>NZ_JBCNJZ010000001.1:0-811636 GCF_039596335.1 Caulobacter sp.
GCCTCTCGAGGGTCTGGGTCACGGCCGCCGTGCCCGAGGCGCAGGCCGGGCAGCTGCGTCCGGGCCAGGGCGTTGGCGTCACCCTGGCGGCCTATCCGGGCGAGACCCTGCGCGGGACGGTCCAGGCCGTGCTCCCGCAGGCCCAGGGCGACAGCCGCACCTTGCAGGCGCGGATCGAACTGGCCAACCGCGACGGCCGCCTCAAGCCTGGCCTGTTCGCCACCATCGCCTTCGACGCGGCGACGCGGACCGCCCTGCTGATCCCGTCCGAGGCGGTGATCCGCACCGGGGCGCGCGACGTGGTGATGCTGGCCGCCGACGGCGGCCGCTACCAGGCCGTCGAGGTCCGGACCGGGCGCGAAGCCGGAGGCCGGACGGAGATCCTGGCCGGCCTGTCTTCCGGCCAGAAGGTCATCGCCTCGGGCCAGTTCCTGGTCGATTCCGAGGCCAGCCTGGCGGGCCTGCAGGTCCGGCCGCTTCCGGCCTTGGGCCCTCAAACACCCCCAGGCGACACGCCCATGGCCAAGCCGATGGCCCCGGCCAAGCCGGCCCTGGCCGAAACCACCGGCCGCGTCGAGCAGGTGACCCCGGACGGCGTCACCCTCTCGCACGGCCCCGTGCCGGCCATCGGCTGGCCGGCCATGACCATGACCTTCCGCGCCGACCCGAGGCTGCTGAAGGGCGTGAAGGCCGGCGACCAGGTCCGCTTCGCCTTCGACCCGCCGCCGGCCGACCCGATCATCCGGCGCATCGCCAAGATCGGCGGTGGCGCATGATCGCCGCCCTGATCCGCTGGTCGGTCGCCAACCGCTTCTTCGTGCTGCTGGGCGCCCTGGCGCTGATCGTGGCCGGCGGCCTGGCGGTGCGGTCGACCTCGATCGACGCCCTGCCCGATCTCTCCGACACCCAGGTGATCATCCGCACCAGCTATCCGGGCCAGGCCCCGCAGCTGGTCGAGAACCAGGTCACCTATCCGCTGGCCACCACCATGCTCTCGGTCCCTGGCGCCAAGACCGTGCGCGGCTATTCGTTCTTCGGCGACAGCTTCGTCTATGTGATCTTCGACGACAAGACCGACCTCTACTGGGCCCGCTCGCGGGTCCTGGAATATCTCAACCAGGTGCAAGGCCGCCTGCCCGAAAGCGCCCGCCCGGCCCTGGGGCCCGACGCCACCGGGGTCGGCTGGGTCTATGAATACGCCCTGGTCGACAGGACCGGCGCTCACGACCTCAGCCAGCTGCGATCGATCCAGGACTGGTTCCTGCGCTATGAGCTGAAGACCCTACCGGGCGTGGCCGAGGTCTCGGCGATCGGCGGCATGGTCCGCCAGTACCAGGTGGTGCTCGACCCGCAGAAGCTGGCCAGCTTCGGGGTCACGCACCAACAGGTTGTCGCCGCGCTGAAAGGCGCCAACGCCGAGACCGGCGGCTCGGTGCTGGAGCTGGGCGAGGCCGAATACATGGTCCGCGCCACCGGCTATCTGAAGACGATCGAGGACTTCCAGGCCGTGCCGCTGAGGACGGCGGCCGGCGGAGTCCCCGTGCGTCTGGGCGAGGTGGCCACGATCCAGGTCGGCCCGGAAATGCGGCGCGGCGTCGCCGAACTCAACGGCCAGGGCGAGGTCGCCGGCGGCGTGGTGATCCTGCGCTCCGGCGAGAACGCCCGCACGACCATCGCGGCGGTGAAGGCCAAGCTGGCCGAGCTGAAGAAGAGCCTGCCGCCGGGCGTCGAAGTCATCACCACCTATGACCGCTCGGGCCTGATCGACCGGGCCGTCCATAACCTGACCGGCAAGCTGCTGGAGGAGTTCCTGGTCGTGGCCCTGGTCTGCGCCCTGTTCCTGGGCCACCTGCGCTCGGCCCTGGTGGCGATCCTCTCCCTGCCGCTGGGGGTGCTGGCCGCCTTCCTGGTCATGAAGAGCCAGGGCGTCGACGCCAACATCATGTCGCTGGGCGGCATCGCCATCGCCATCGGGGCCATGGTCGACGCGGCCGTGGTGATGATCGAGAACGCCCACAAGAAGCTGGAGCGCTGGGCCCATGAGCATCCGGGCGAGATCCTGACCGGCGAGGCCCGCTGGGCGGTGATCACCGAGGCCGCCGCCGAGGTCGGGCCCGCCCTGTTCTTCAGCCTGCTGATCATCACCCTGTCGTTCATCCCGGTCTTCACCCTGCAGGCCCAGGAAGGCCGGCTCTTCCGCCCCCTGGCCTTCACCAAGACCTACGCCATGGCGGCGGCGGCCATCCTTTCGGTGACCCTGATCCCGGTGCTGATGGGCTATCTGATCCGCGGCAAGATCCCCGACGAGGCGGCCAATCCCGTCAACCGCGTGCTGACGGCGGCCTATCGTCCGCTGCTCGACCGGGTGATGCGCCGGCCCAGGACCACCCTGCTGGTCGCGCTGCTGGCCTTCGCGACCACCGCTTGGCCGCTCGCCCACCTGGGTGGGGAGTTCATGCCCAACATGGACGAAGGCGACCTGCTCTACATGCCCTCCGCTTTGCCAGGACTATCGGCGGCCAAGGCCGGACAGCTGCTCCAGCAGACCGACCGGATGATCAAGACCATGCCGGAAGTCGACAGCGTGTTCGGCAAGGCTGGCCGGGCCGAAAGCGCCACGGATCCGGCCCCGCTGGAGATGTTCGAGACCACCATCCGCTTCAAGCCCCGCGATCAGTGGCGGCCAGGCATGACCCCCGACAAGCTGGTCGCTGAGCTCGACCAACGTGTCCGCGTGCCCGGTATGACCAATGTCTGGGTGCCGCCGATCCGCAATCGCATCGACATGCTGGCCACGGGCATCAAGAGCCCGATCGGGGTCAAGGTGTCCGGGGCCAACCTCGCCGAACTCGACCGGATCGCTCGCGAGGTCGAGGGCGTGGCCAAGGGCGTGCCCGGTGTCAGCTCCGCCCTGGCCGAACGGCTGACCGGCGGGCGCTATGTCGATGTCCGCATCGATCGGGCCGCCGCCGCCCGGTTCGGCCTCAACATCGACGACGTCCAGTCGATCGTCTCCGGGGCGATCGGCGGCGAGACCATCGGCCAGACGGTCGAGGGCCTGGCGCGCTATCCGATCAGCGTGCGCTATCCCCGCGAGCTGCGCGATAGCCTGGAAGGTCTGCGGGCCTTGCCGATCCTGACGCCCGCCGGCGCGCAGATTACCCTGGGCACGGTGGCGCAGGTCGAGATCGCCGACGGACCGCCGATGCTGAAGAGCGAGAACGGCCGGCCCACCACCTGGGTCTATGTCGACGTGCGCGGCCGGGACCTGGCCTCCGTCGTCGGCGACCTTCGCCAGGCGGTGGCCCAGAAAGTGCGGCTGTCGCCCGGCGTCAGCGTCTCCTACTCGGGCCAGTTCGAATATCTGCAGCGCGCCGCCGACCGGCTGAAGATCGTCGTGCCGGCCACCCTGCTGATCATCTTCGTGCTGCTCTATGTGATCTTCCGCCGTTTCGACGAGGCAGGGCTGATCATGGCCACCTTGCCCTTCGCCCTGACCGGCGGGATCTGGACGCTGTATCTGGCCGGCTTCCACCAGTCGGTGGCCACCGGGGTCGGCTTCATCGCCCTGGCCGGCGTCTCGGCCGAGTTCGGGGTGGTGATGCTGATCTATCTCAAACAAGCCATGGACACGCTTGGTCGGAACCCGACGCCCGATCAGGTCGAGGCCGCGGTTCGCGAAGGCGCTCTGCTGCGGGTGCGGCCCAAGGCTATGACCGTGGCGGTGATTCTGGCGGGCCTCGCCCCCATCCTCTGGGGCCATGGCGCGGGCTCGGAGGTCATGAGCCGCATCGCCGCCCCGATGATCGGCGGCATGCTCACCGCGCCGCTGCTGTCGATGTTCGTGATCCCGGCCGGCTACCTGCTGCTGCGCCGCCGTCAGGTCCGAACCGTCCTTTCCACGTCCCCCTCAACCTAGGAGAACACCCAATGAAGACCCTGTCCCTGACGCTCGCCGCCCTGTTGGCGACGACCAGCCTGGCCGCCTGCGGCCGCAAGACCGAGGCGCCCGCCGCTCCGGCGGGGCCCGCCTCGGCCGCCGCGCCCGCCAACGCCAACGCCAACGCCAACGCCAACGCCATGGCCGGCATGGACATGGCCCCGGCCGACAAGATGGCCAAGGGCGTTGGCGTGGTGAAGGCGATCGACAAGGCCGCCGGCACGATCACCCTCGACCACCAGGCCATCCCGGAAGCCGGCTGGCCGGCCATGACCATGGGCTTCAAGATCGCCCCGGCCCTGCTGGACGGCGTCGCGGTCGGCGACCACGTCGCCTTCGACCTGAAGCTCCACGACGGCGCGGGCGAGGTGACCGCGATCCACAGACAATAGTCGCCCCGCGGGTCGGCGCGGACCCAGATTCCGCGCCGACCCGACACGCCGCGAAACTCAAGACTTCGCCATCAGTCGGGCCGCACTTCAGCCCGCCATTTCGTCCTACGCGCTCAGGGTCTGGATCAGCGGGCAGCCTGGATCGCGCCCCATGTCGCAAGCCTTCACGGACGCGGCCAGGACCTGCTCCATCCGCTGAAGGTCGGCGATCCGCGACCGCACATCGTCCAGGTGCGCCGCGGCCAGGTCGCGAACCTCGGCGCACGCGGCCTGTCCGTCGGCGGCAAGGTTCAGAAGGGCGCGTACCTCATCCAATTTGAACCCCAGTTCCCTCGCCCTGCGCACGAAGCTCAATCGCCCCACGTCCTGGACGCCATAACTCCGATAGCGCCCCCGCCGCGGGGGCGCGGAAATCAGGCCGATCCGCTCGTAGTAACGGATCGTCTCGATGTTGCAGCCGGTTCGGCGGGAGAGTTCGCCGATCTGAATCGCGTGATGGGTCATGGCGCCCTCGATTAGAGCTTGAGTCTGTAGCGGCTACAGATGGCATTTGTGTCGGCATCGAACCAGGAGGTGACAGGATGACGGCGCAAGACGGCCTTGAAACGCCGCGCGGCGGGAGAAAAGACCGCCCGGCCCAAACGACTCTGACTTGGGCGGCGCTAGCCGCGGCGGCCGGTGCTGTGTTCGCCTGGGCCGCCTGTTGCATCCTGCCGATGTCCCTGGCGCTCGCGGGCTTGGGCCTGGGTGGTCTGGGCTGGATCGCGGGTCAGCGCGCCTGGTTGACGATCCTTGCGCTCGGCGTCGTTTGCGCCGGCTGGATCGTGACATGGCGTCGAACGCGGGCATGCCGGATCGACAGCGCCTGCGCCGTTCCGTCACGCCTTGGGATCAGCCTGCTGGCCGTAGCCACCGCCCTGGTGGCTGCCGCGCTGCTCTGGCAACCCATCATCGAGCCTTGGGCCCTGGCTCTGATCCGGAACGCGCGAGGATGAACAAGATGCGGATTGAACCGATCTCCACCCTGACCTGCCCGCAGTGCGGCCACCAGGCGACCGACACCATGCCCACGGACGCCTGCCAGTACTTCTACGACTGCCAAGGCTGCGGCGCCGTGCTCAAGCCCAAGCCAGGCGACTGCTGCGTCTACTGTTCCTACGGCGACGTTGCTTGCCCACCGATCCAGGCGGGAAGCAGCGCGTGCTGCGGATGATGTCGGCGCGCTAGGCGGTCTTCTCCGTATCGTCGCGACGACTGGTCTGGTTCCAGAAGAAGCCGCCGACAAGGATAGCGATGGTCATCGCCTGAGCGGCGACGCCCTCGATCGTCGGGAAGAAGCCCAGCAGCTCGACGCGCGGCAAGGCCAGCGGATGCAGGTCGAGCAGACCCGCCTCCTGCAGACCGGCCACACCCTTGCCGGCCAGGACGACCGCCAAGATAGCCATCAGGATCGCGCTGTACTCGAAGAACTTCCCGATCGGCAGGCGCTTGGAGAAACGCAGCATCGCCCAGGCGATCGCCGCCAGGACCAGCGACGCAGCGGTGATCCCGCCCACCACCGCCCCAGCTCCGCCTTGAGTGGAGAGCGCCGTGAGGAAGAGGATGGTCTCGAAGACCTCGCGATAGACGACGATGAAGGCCAGCAGGAACAGGAACCAGGCCGACTGCTTCGAGAGCGCATGGGACAGCTTCTCGCGGATATAGACCTGCCAGGCGTCGGCCTGGGCCTTGCCGTGCATCCACAGGCCCACCGAGATCAGCACGGCCGCGGCGATCACCGAGCCGAAGCCCTCGGTCAGCTCGCGGCTGGCGCCGCTGATCGAAATGAAGAAGGTCGCCGCCGCCCAGGTCAGACCGCCGGCCGCCAGGGCCGCGATCCAGCCGCCGTGGACATAGGGCAGCACGTCGGTCCGCTCGGCTTTGCGCAGGAAGGCGATCATGGCGACCACGATCAGCAGGGCTTCCAGGCCCTCGCGCAGCAGGATGGTGAAGGCGCCGACGAAGCTGGACAGCTTGCTGGCCTTCTCCGGCGCCAAGGCGCGGCCCGCGGCGGCGAACAGAGCATCCAGGCGCTCGATCTGGTCGCGGACCTCGCTGGCCGGCGCGGCCTTGCCGATCGCGCCGCGCACGTCGCCCATCGCGCCCTCGATCCGCCGCATCAGGGCCGGATCGCGTGCGCCTAGTGACGGCTCGACCGGCTCGAAGCCGTCGAGATAGGCGGCCAGGGCCAGATCGGCGGCGGCCTTGCGGTCACCGGCTTCATAGGCCTTGAGGCTGGCGGCCAACTTCTGGCGGGCGACGTCCAGCGAGCCGCCGCCCGTGCGGGTGACGACTTCGGGATGGCGGCGCAGATAGGCGGTCAGGGCGCGGGCCTTGGTCTCGCCCACGGCGGTCGCAAGGGCGGCGGGCGTGGTCTGGGTCAGGGTTTGCAGGTCGGGGAAACGGGCGCGGACGGCGGCGTCCTCGTTCCAGATCTTCTCGCCGGCGGCAGCTTCGGCGTCGCTGAAGGCAAAGCGCCCGACATAGAAGGCCAGGTCCCAGCGTTCGTCGGACGGCAGGTGGGCGTAGCTGGCCATGGCGGTGCCGTCGAGGCCCTGCTGGATGACCTGGTAGAGGCCAAAGACGCTGCGTTGGCGGGCGCGCTCGGCGTCGGCGAAGGCGATTGGCGGCGGGTCGAGACCGGCCGCGTTCGGACCGTCGGCCTTGCCCGTCTCGCCATGGCAAGCCGCGCAGTTCTCGGCATAGAGGGCGGCCCCTCGCGCCAGGTCCGGCGCCCGCTTGGGCGCCAGGGGCGTCGGATAGGCGGCCAGCAGGTCATTGGCCAGGGCATGGGCCTTGGTCGAGACCACGGCCGGTTCCTGCTTGGCCGCGATCGTGGCCTGAAGGCTCTCGGCCTTGGCCAGCAGGTCCGGCTGGGCCTTGGTGGCCGGCAAACCCGCGATGCGCTCGCGCACCTGGCCGGCGAACTCGTTCATCTCGGCATATTCGGACGGGCTGATGACCTTGCCATCCTTCACCGCGCCAGCATAGTCGACCGACAGGTAATCGAGCAGTCGCCATGCGGTCTGGGACGAGCTGGCCTCCTGGGCCGTCGCGACGCCCGCGCCACCCGCCAGGACCAGGATCACGATCATCAGCCCAGAGATGGCCCGCCCCACGGCGTTAAGAACAGTAGTCATTATCACTCCGGTGGCGTGGCGATCGGCAGGCTGGAAACGGTACGGGCGACAGGACGGGGGAGCGCGGGGCCGCGAAGGCCGCCACGATGAAGCTTCATGCATCCTATAGCCACTGGAGGAGCAAGCGGAAATTATCTCCGATCGACTAATCGCGGTTTGGCGCACCGGGAATGGGGCCAGATTTTAGTTACGGAGATGACCAAGATCGGCGGCATGGAGCGTGGCGCGGTTCAGTTGGACAGCGCTCCGACAAGCCCGAGATCGAGTGGGCGGCCGTGATCGGCGCACGCCAAGTTTGGCCGCGAACACGCACTCGGCGCTATGAAGGCGTACGTCGCCTGGTGATTGACCCCGATTGAGGCGATGTTCCGTAGGCCCTCAACATCGTCCGCGAGTCCCGTAAATGCATTGCTCAGAGGAGACCCGCCGAGCGTTATTGGCCAGAATGGGATCAATGGCGTTCGCGATGGGCGCAGCGTTAGCGGTCGCGAGGAAGGCGACGAGCGCGACGGTCGCCCCGAACCCTAAAACGCTCTGGTCGCCCCTCCTTCCGGATCCCGATGCCGTGATGGTCGGCGGGACTGTACAGGGCGAGCGCGTCAGGATTTTGATCGATACAGGCTCGGCGATGACCGTCGTCGATGCCGCGCTTGCCAAGCGGCTGGGCTTGGCTTCGACGGGCGCCCGCAGCGTTCGCGGCGATGTCGGGTCGGTCACGCTGGGCGCGGGTAGCGACCTCAGTCTCGATCTTGGCGGGACGCATTTCGCCGTCGAGCGATATCTAGTCACCGATTTCGCGCCAATTTTTGGAGCCGATGGTGGCTCGCCCAATGTTATCCTTGGGATCGACGCGCTTAGAGACGCCATTCTCGCGATCGATTTTACAGCCCGCCGCCTCGCATTCCTCCCCCGCGACGCCTTCCGGCCATGGCCGGGCGCGGAACGCTTTGCGGTCACCAAGAGCTTGCGCGGGCAGCTCTCTCTCCCGATCGTCCTGGAGGGACACGACCCGGTCGCCGCGGCGATTGACCTGGGCAGTTCCAATCCTCTCACCGTCACGCCGGCCTTGGCGGAGGCGCAAACCTTGATGCGTGGCCGGAAAATTTCGTCGGCGGCGACGGGAGGGATCGACGGGCTGTCCATCAGCCGCACTATTTCGGTAGCGACGCTCCGGGTCGGACGCAGCCTGATCCACGATGTTCCCTGCGAGGTGTTGGCGAAGACCGACCCCACCCTTGTCGCCGCCAAGCTGGGCCTGCCCGTTTTCGAGCGATTTCTATTTGCTCTGGATGTCGCGGGCCAAGCCCTTTGGCTGAAACCCGAGGCACGTCGATTGGCGACGCCGTTTAGGCGGGATTTGTCTGGCCTGGGCCTCGCTGTGGAGTCTGGTCATCTGCGCGTCGTCCATGTCGCCCAGGGTGGGCCGGCCGCCTTGGCCGGGTGGCGTGAGGGCGAGATCATTGTCGCCGTGGACGGCTTGCCAATCGGCCCGCGTTACGCATCGAGCGGTTTGGCTCGATGGCGCTACGGGCCGGCGGGAGGCAAGGCCGTGCTCTCGCTGTCGGATGGATCTACACGCACGCTGGTGCTGCGACGCTACTATTAAGGCTCGAGCAAGTCGCACTGCCCGGTGACGCTGTTCTACGGCACCTCGCACCAGGATCAGGGTAGCAGGTTCGCGCAGGTGTCGAAGATGGCCCAGCAGTAGGCGCCTAGGGTGGGCAACGCGGTGACGGCGATTCCAAAGGCCCGCGCGCCCGCGCCGCGCGGATAGCCGCGGAGGAACGTGCTCCTTCCGACGCTGAAGAGGACGACCGCTCCAACGATGTAAGCCAGCGCGGCTTCGCCCTTGGCCGTCGCGAGCGCCAAGAGGCCAACACTAGTCACGAAGGCCTGCTCAAGGGTGTTTCGAAGGAACGCGGCGGGAATGGCCAAGCGCGCGCTTGGCCGGCTGAAGGCGGACCCGGCGTTGTCGGCGGCCGACACAAACCGCACGTGCGCCACCCTCTGCACGGCCAGCAGCACCCAAAAGCCGATCACCAGATTAGCCCGCAGGCCAAAGGCGACGCGTTCGGCCAGAGACGTCGGGAATTCGAAGAGCCGGGGCAGGCCGAGACACGCCAGTGTGAGGACCAGGACGCATACGGCAAAAGCGAAGGCGGCCTGCCTGCGAACGCATCCCTGTTCTGTCACCAGATCGATCTGAGGCGGCGCCATCTCCTCCGTCATTTGGGCGCCTTGGTCCGCCGCGCCCATAGACGATAGGTATCGCCGAAGATTTCGGGATGCTTCATCTCGTGGAGATGAAGGCGCCGGAGGTCGCGCATCGAGTCGGATGATCGATTTTCGGCGCGGTAGCGGGTTCGATCTGCCTGATGCCCGAACTGCACACCGAGAAACTCCAGGCCCGCTGAATCCAGAAGCTCGCCAATCTGGGGCAACGTGAAACGATGCTCTTCCACATGAAAGAGTAGGTCTCGGCAATCAGATAACGTCCAGAAATCCGAGGCCGGGCTCACCACGCTCTGCAGCTGGGCCGGCGCGCCCGCCAGCATCAGTTCACGCCGTAGAGCGCGAATCCCCTCCGCCGAGTTCGCGTACTGTCCATGGGCGATGTGGCGTCGCGCCTCGACAACGGCGCGCCTGCCGATCTCGCTGTAGAGCCCCAGGAAAATAAGGCCCTGCGGTTTCAACAGCCCTGAGAGCACCTTCAGACCTCGCACCGGCTCGGCCATATGGTGAATGACGCCAAAGCTGTCGATCAGGTCAAACCTCTGACTCAGGGCGGTGAGATCAAGAATGTCGGCTTGAAGGTGTTCAACCTCGATCCCGTATTCTCGGCTCTTGCGCATTGCGTAGCCAAGGCTGGCGCCGCTTAAGTCAACCGCTAGGATCGAAGCGCTACGGTAGGTGCTCGCCACACGCAGCGTTTCCAGTCCCGTGCCGCACCCCGCGACGAGCACTTGGGGTGCGTCGGTCTCGGGAATTTCCCGCGTTGCGAGCTCAGGCAATGCGGCCTGAACAGCTTCCCGGAACGGCAACGGCGCACCCAGACCGCAGCGCGTCCAGCGCGGATATGGGTTCTCTTCGTATTGCTGCTGCACGGCGATCGAGATGCTGTCGACCATGGGCTTCAGCAGGGGCAGGGTTGAGCGAAGGCGCGCCTCCTCGGCAGGTTCGGTCAGTTGTTCTCGGAGGAGATCGGCCAACGCCGGGAGATCAACGGCCTGAAGTCGCGACGAGAGCGGGGTGGAGGCAAGCGGGCGATACGCCGCCACCAGGGCGATCCTCGCGGCCGCCCCCGCCCCGAATTCGGGGTCTTCGTGTTCAAGCTGGGCGATCAGAGAATCAACGCGACTCTGCTCTTCGACGCTAGCGAAATAGACGAATTCGTTGAGAAACGCCTGTCGCGCGATCGCGACAATGAGGCCAAGCTCCTCTTCCAGGCTTGCAGGCTCGTCGTTGGCGATGGCCAATAGATCAGCTCGCAGCTGAACGAGCAGAAGCTCCACTGCCGCGTCCGGAATTGGCGCAGATGCAAGGAGGCTTCGAAACAGCGGATCCTGGACGAAGCGGGAGGCGGCATCACTTTTTTCCTCAAGCGTGCGTGTCAGCGCTCGCGGTTCAGCAGCGACCGCATTGAGGAGATCGTCGATCTCCGCATCTTGACGGATGACCGCTAAGGCCGCGGTCGCCAAATTCCGTGGGTTCACGTCCGTTCGTTCGAAGAGGCGGCATAGAACATCACGGAAGGCAGGGGTCGCGGGCGCCACTCGAGTATGGCGAAGGGCGCCTGCAAGCCGCCGCCAGTGCTCGTCGTCCCCAGGCACGATGTCGACGGCCTGAGCCAGCACGTCGAAGGCTTGCAGCCCTTGGCCAATCTGCAGCAGCGCAACGCCGAGATTGGCGAGGAGGACGGGCCGCATGGGATGGCCGACGGGCGCGTTGACACAGCCTGTCTCGAAGCGGGACGCGGCCAAGCTCGGATCACCGTTTTGCAACGCCAGGAGCCCATACCCGCTGAGCGCGCCAGGCAGGGTTGGCGATAGACGCAGGGCGGCTTGGTAGCTGCGCTCGGCATGAACCCCCTGTCGCATGATCCTGAAGGCGTCGCCTGCGGCAGCGTGGGCTTCTGCAAAGTCCGGCTTCAACACCGCGGCGCGCTGGAAGAATTTCGCCGCTGTCGGATAGGCGTGTAGGCGCCTGTGCGCCTCTCCGAGATTGAACTGGATGAACGGGTTTCGAGGTTGACCGGCAGCCGCCCGCTCGAACCACACCAGCGCATCATCGACCGGACCAGTGTTCATGGCCACGGTTCCAAGGACGTTCAGCGCCGAGGAATCCTTTGGCGTGACGGCGAGGACCCGCTGGGCATGAATTTGCGCTTGGCGCCATTGCCCCCCATTCACAAGCGCGACCGCACGTTGCAGGTCCGACATTACTTGGGCTGACGGGCGGTGCAGCAGATGTGGCGGCTGCCGGCTCATGAGCGGCTAGACCGGCTGAGGCGTCTGCGCCTCGCGCAGATCGGCGCGCGCATCGCGGATAATCGACCAGGCCGACTGCAGGAAGAGCCCGCCGATGACGACCGCCACCACAAGGTCCGGCCAAGCCGCCTTGGTCCAGAAAACCAAGCCCGCGGCGACAACAACCGCGAGGTTGCCCAAGGCGTCGTTGCGCGAGAAGAGCCAGACCGCGCGGACGTTGGCGTCGCCCTTCCGATGCGGGATCAGGATCAACGCAGCGACGACGTTCGCTACCAGCGCCACGGCCCCAAAGAGGCCCATGAGTTCGGCTTCAGGCTGGTTCAAGACCAGGACGCGGTAGCCTGTATTCAGGAGCACGCCCAGGCCAAGCAACGCCAGAAAGTAACCCTGGATCAGGGCGGACTTGGCTCGCCACGCGAGGGACCATCCAATCGCCAGCAGGCCCAAGAAGCTGATCAGACCGTCGCCAACGAAGTCCAGGGCATCGGCCTTCAGCGCCTGAGACCGTGCGATAAACCCGGCGATGATCTCCACCAGCCCGTAGCCAACATTGATCAGGACGACGCCCCAAAGGGCCCGTCGGTAAGAGGGGGTGACATGACTGACCGCTTTGGCGCTTTGGCGTTGGTCATCGTCCGCGACGGCCTCTTCGCGATCCAGTTGGTAGCCCAGCCCGTTCACGGTCGCCTCGATCTCGGACGCGCGTCGCTCCGCCCCGTCGACTTGCAGGGTCATCATCGACGAAGCGATCGATACGCGCGCCGTTTCCACGCCAGGAAGTTTTGACACCGCCGACTGGATCTTCTCGGCGCAGCTCGAGCAGTCCATTCCAGTGACCCGGTAGCGAAGTGTTTCGGCGACCGCCGTCGTGTTGGGCATGCACATCCTCCTCTTGGCCAAGACCTTACTTGCTCAAGTCACTAGAGGATCAAGTCGTTGCAGGCCGTTATTCGCCCTCCAGGTCATGCGGTTCGGGCGCGGTCGCCATGCGGCGATGGGATCTTAAGAGCCCATCACGCAGGACAGCTACGACACGGCGCCCGTTGAGGGGGACGAGGATCGCCGCTAGGCCCAGATAGGTCCAAGCCAGGATTGTTAGGCTATTGACCGTCGCCACCTCGTCCTCTCGGAAATGAAAGGCCAGTCCGACCTGCACGGCGAAGAGCGCGAACAATAGACCCGCCGACTGAACCGAAATTCGCAGGCGAACCAACAGCATGATGGCGAACAGCGACTGGGCGGCCGTCAGCAAGAATTCTTCCTTCTGCCGCGCGTCAAGGGGCAGGCCGATCAGCCCCCCCGCCCCAAGGCTCATTGCGAGCGGCAGCATGCCGACCAGCAGGGTCCATTGGTTGATCTTGTCGCTGATCATGGCCGTCAGTCCGCTTACCGCACGCCCGGCCAAGACGAAGAGGACCGCGATCGTCACGGCGGGCGCTTCGCTGGCCAATGGCGCGAGCCATTGGATGAGGAGGAACTCGTCGACGCCAAGGATCCTTCCTGACCCCACCATGGCTTCGGCAAACGGCTCGGCGGAGGTCGCGATCACCACGAATGCGATCAAGGTAAGCCCACCCATCCAGGCCCACTGTGCGGTGGGGCGGAGCGCGTTTAGCGCCGCCGCAGGGCCAGGCTCCTCGTCCTCATCGTCGTCGTCGGCCTTTGGCAACTGGCTGACGCGGTAGAGGTAGCCAGCGAAGATCAGGAACAGCACCGCGAAATCGAAGGGAGCAATGGCGCCGTTGAAAAGGATAACGAACGCATAGAGGCTGCCCAGCATAAGGAAGGCGATCTCGACGGCGTTGACGGGTGAGAGTTCGAGAGCCTTGTTGCGCGTCTTCAGCCAATGCAGCAGCACCATCAAAGGCCAGGCCAGTCCCACCAAAAGGCGGTTGGCGCCGGTCATATTGGCGGCGGCGTAGTGGACGTAGTTCGACTGCGGAGCCTGGCCAGCGCGGAAAGCATAGTACAGATCCACCGCGTACTCTGGAAGAACGGTGACCAAGGCGACCAAGGCGACGATGAGGCCTTGAGAAATGTGTTTCTCAGCGGCTTCCGCCCCCCAGGAAAGCATGAAGCCGGCGGCCAGGACCGCGACACCGAAAAAAAAGGCGTCCGCCACAGGGTCGGGTCGCCACCCTGTGATCCTGAGGACCATCGCCGGCGCCACCGCGAGCAAGGCCGCCAACACGAGCAGCATGAATCGGCGCATTCCTGACCCTCCCATAGCCGCGAGACGCGAGCATCGGCGACGTGGCTAGCTTGTCTGGTTCCCGTAGCGGACGACCTCAACCTTCTCGAACGTGATCAGACCGATGTCGTGGAATTCGCCGAGAGTGACAACAAACGCGCGAAGGGGCGCTTCATCGTCGACGATCTCGATGACCACCGGCATGTTGTCGTCGAGCCGAAACGGCCGATGCGCGTGCAGTCGCGAGGAGTGGCCATAGCCCAAGCTGCCGCGCAGGACCGTGGCTCCGGCCAACTGCGCTTCCCGAGCCCGCTTGACGATGACCGCCGCGAGCGCCTCGGCGCCATAGAGCGCGTCCTCGTCGGTATAGATCCTCAACAGGACCGCTGAACCAGGTGCAACCATCACGCCGCTCCTGACCAGGTGGAATAAGGACCACAGTTCATGTTCAACTCCTCTGTCTAGCTCGGCTCACCCTTTAGGCAGACGCCTCCGTGGCTTTGGAGGAAGAGGCCGACGTTTCCCGGCTGAAGCGGTCGCCGATCGTCAACAGAAGCTTGCTGATGGCCGGCAGGACGAGGAGGGTGACCGCAGTGGCGGTGATCAGGCCGCCGATGACCACCATGGCCAGAGGCTTCTGAACCTCGGCGCCTGTGCCATGCGCCAGCGCCATCGGGATGAACCCGATCGCCGGCACCAAGCCGGTCATGAGGACGGGACGCACCCGCTCCATGCCGCCTTCGTAGATGGCCTCGACAACGCTCGCCCCATCCTCAAGCCGCTGACGTATGCTGGTCATCACCACCAAACCGTTCAGGACCGCAACACCGGCCAGGACGATGAAGCCGACGGCCGCGGAGATCGAAAAGGTGATCCCCGTGAGGGCCAGGGCGAAGACACCGCCCGACAACCCCAGTGGAATGGCGGCGAAAACGGCCAAGGCTGGCCAGAAACCGCCGAGCGCCAAGAACAAGATGAGGAAGATCGCCAGGAAGCACAGCGGAACCACGATCGAAAGTCGCGCCGTCGCGGCCTTGAGATTTTCATACTGTCCGCCCCAGACCATCCACGAGCCCGGCGGAAGCGGAACGGCCGCCACCTTGTCGCGTGCTTCGGTCACGAAGGAACCGACATCGCGGCCGCGAACATTGGCCTGGATGACGACGCGCCGCTTTCCGTCCTCGCGGCTGATCTGATTGAGGCCGTCGGTGAAGCGGAACTCCACGAGTTGGCGCATCGGAACCGACTGGCGCGCTTGACCTTCGCCGCCGGACAACATGACCGGCATTGCTCCCAGGGCTTCGATGTCGTTCCGCTCGGCCATGGGTACGCGCACAACGATGTCGAAGCGGCGATCCCCTTCGAAGACATTGCCCGCCTCGCGGCCGCCGAGCGCGCTGGCCAGCGTATCGGCAACGTCTTCGACGGTCAGGCCATAGCCCGCGATCGCGGCCCGGTCGAACCGGACATCGAGCGTGGGCGCGCCGGAAGTCTGTTCCACCCGCACCCCTGACGCGCCCGGGATGGATCCAAGCGTGGCGCCGATTTTAGCCGCTGCGGCGCTCATCTTTTCCAGATCGTCGCCGTAAAGCTTAATGGCGACGTCGCCGCGCACCCCAGCGACCAGTTCGTTGAACCGCATCTGGATCGGCTGGGTGACCTCGTAGTTGTTCCCGAGCAACGGCTCGGCCTTACCGAGGATGCGCTCGACCGCTTCTGATTTCGAATGTACCCCCTTGGGCCAGTCCTTCTGCGGCTTCAGGATGACGAAGCCGTCGGACTGATTGGGCGGCATCGGATCGGCGGCCATCTCCGCCGTGCCGGTCTTGGAAAACATCATCTCCACCTCCGGCAGGGTCGTGACGGCGCGTTCGACGTGCAACTGCATGTCGCGAGACTGCTCCATCGCCGTGGAGGGAATCCGCAAGGAACCGAGAAGCACGTTCTTTTCGTCGAGGGTCGGAATGAATTCCTGGCCGATCGTCGTGAAGATCCCCGCCGCCACCACAAAGACCGCCAAGCCGCCGCCGATGAACGGCCAGGGCCGCAGAAGCGCGCGACGCAGGATAGGCTCATAGCGAACCTTCACCGCTTGAACCGCTTTGACCTCCTTTTCAGCCACCTTGCCGCGCATGAGGATGGCGACCATCGCGGGGACGAAGGTCAGCGACAGGATGAAGGCCGCCGCCAGCGCCAGCATGATGGTGACCGCCATCGGATAGAAGGTCTTCCCTTCGACCCCCGTGAACGTCAGCAAGGGCGCGAACACCAAGAAGATGATCGCCTGACCGTAGACGGTCGGCCGGATCATCTCTTGCGTGGCGTGGAGCACAGTCTCCAGCCTTTCTGGCAAACTGAGCAGGCGGCCCTGGTGCTCCTGTTTGTGGGCAAGCCTCAGAAGACAATTCTCGATGATGATCACCGCGCCGTCGACGATCAGGCCAAAGTCGAGCGCTCCCAGGCTCATCAGATTCCCGGGCACCTTCAGCCCGTTCATGCCGATGGCCATCATCAGGAAGGAAAAGGGGATGACCAGCACCGCAATCAGCGCCGCGCGGCCGTTGCCCAGCAACAGGAAGAGCGTTGCCGCAACGAGCAGCGCCCCTTCCGTCAGATTGCGCTCGACCGTGCCGATGGTGGCGTTCACCAGCGCGGACCGATCGAGAAGCGTGTGTACGACCACCCCGGGGGGAAGGGAGGCCTTAACCTGCTCCAGCTTCTCGCCTATGGCCTTGGCCACTGTGCGGCTGTTTTCGCCGATCAGCATGAGCGACGTGCCGACGACGACCTCCTGGCCGTTCTTACTGGCCGCGCCGGTCCGCAGTTCGCCGCCGATCCGCACCGCCGCCACATCCTTGACGTGAACGGGGACGCCGTCCCGGGTGGCGATCACGGCCTCTGCGATCTCGTCGAGCCGCCGCACCCGCGCATCGGCGCGCACTAAGTAGGCTTCGCCCGCGCGCTGGATGAAGTTAGCGCCGACAGACAAATTGGCGGCTTCGAGCGCTTTCCCAAGATCGGCGTAAGAGACGCCATAAGCGACCAGTTTCGCGGGGTCGGGTTCGACGAGGTACTGTTTCTCATAGCCGCCGATGGAATCCACGCCGGCCACGCCTTTGACCGTGCGCAACTGCGGCCGAATTATCCAATCCTGGACGGTTCGTAGGTAGGCCGCCTGGGAGACCGCGTCAGCGAGCCGCTCGCCTTCCGGCGTGAGATAGGCGCCATCGGTTTGCCATCCGGGTGCGCCATCGCGTATCCGGGCGTTCGGGCCGGGACGGGCGAATTCGACCGAGTACATGAAGATCTCGCCCAGCCCGGTAGAGACCGGCCCGACCTGTGGCTGCACCCCTGCCGGGAGCGAGGCGCCGGCCTGAGCCAGCCGCTCGGCGACTTGCTGGCGGGCGAAATAGAGGTCGGTGCGGTCGGTGAACACCGCCGTCACCTGCGAGAACCCATTACGCGAAAGGGACCGGGTCGTCTCGAGGCCTGGGATGCCGGCGAGCGCGGTTTCGATCGGGAATGTGACCCGTTTCTCGATCTCGACGGGCGAGAGCGAAGACTCGACCGTGTTGATCTGGACCTGCTTGTTCGTAACGTCCGGAACAGCGTCGACGGGAAGCTTCGTGAGTTGCCACAAGCCGAGAGCGGCGATGATCAGGGTAAGGGCGACGACATACCAGCGTCCCCTTACCGCGAGGGAAATGAGGCGAGCGATCATGCTTCTGTTCCTCTAATCTTCTTCCGCCTCGCCCTTGGCGAGTTCGGCTTTCAGGAGGAAGGCGTTTTTGACCACGATGCTTTCGCCAGCTCGGAGGCCCGAGGCGACCTCGACGCGCCCGGCGGCGCGAGCACCAACGAGGACCGGTCGGGCCACGAAACCTTTTTGAGTTCGGACAAACACCACGTCCTGTCCTTCCCAAGTCTGGACAGCCTCCTCGGGCACCACGATGCCTTGGGTGAGCGACTGACGCGCGGTGATCCGCGCTCGCACCGCCTGACCTGGCTGGAGTAATCCTTGCCCTCCGGTCAGGGTGAGCACGACGGTGGCGGCCCGGGTGGTCTCGTCGACGCCGGGCGTGACGGAGCGCACGATCGCGCTGGCGGTGGCTCCGTCATTCAACTCAAGCACGGCAGAGTCGCCTGGACGAATGCGGCGAGCGTCAGCAGCGGTCACGGCGGCTTCAACCTGCAGCCGGCTCGCATCCGCCACCCGGAAGAGTTCGGTCTCCGGCTGTACGAATGCGCCGACGCTTGCTGGCGCTGAGGTGATGCGACCCGTGATCGGACTTGTCACCATGACGTATCGGCCATCCCGAGACACATCGGCCGCGCGCACAGCAGCAGCGGCGCTCAGCGCCTCGGCTCGGGCTGAAGCGTCCTCCGCTTGCGCGGCTTCGAGGTCCTGGCGGGCGCTGACACGCTGTTCATAGAGATGGCGCTCTCTCGCGAGCGCCTTGGCCGCCAAGTCGGCTTTGGCGGCGGCCACACTGCGTGCGGCGGCGATCTGAGCAGCCTCGCGACTTTCCACCAACGCCAATACTTCGCCGGCGCGCACCGGTTCGCCCAAACGCTTGTTGATCCGACTGACCGAACCGGCTGCGCGAGCGGTAAGCACGGCCTGGGCCCCCGGTGCGGCTTCCACGGTCGCCTGCGCCACAATCTCGGCGGCTAGGCCGGTGGCGGACACCGTCTGGACTGAAAGCCCGCTCGCGGCGATGCGGTCCGCCTCCATTTCGACCGCGTCGGGCGCGCCGACCGGCTTCTTCTCTTCACCGGCTTCGGCAGCGACTTTCGCCGGCGGGTTGCTCGTGAGCTTTGCGAGGCCGAAGCCGCCAGCGGCGGCCAGGATCGCGGCCATGGCGATCCCGCCGTAAAGGGCGTTTCGGCTGACCGAGCCCGCCGCGGAGACCTGCTTGTGGTCGTGCTTCATGGTTGATCTCCAAAGGGGGGGGCGCCAGCTAGGCGGGCGAGCGCGGCCTGCGCGCTCAGCCGCTCGGTAGCGGCGTCGATCATCTGGGTGCGGGCATCGGTCAGCGCGCGACGGGCGTTTAGCAGTTCTACCAAGGCCAGTTTGCCGCCTTCATAGCCGATGCGCGTGAGGCGGTAGGCTTCCTCGGCGGTTTGCTCGCCTTCCCGAGCCGCAGCCAGGCGCGTTTCTGCGGCGCTCACGCGAGCAACGCCCGATCGCGCCGCAGCTTCGGCATCGAGCCGAGCCGAATTGAGGCGGGCCTCTGCGGCATTCAGCTCCGCTCGCGCCGCGCTGATGTTACCGCCATTGCGGCTGAAGATTGGAAACGGCATCGCGACGCCGGCCACCATGGCGGTGGAATTGTCTTCCTGCATTTTGCGGACCCCGAACGAGACGGTCACGTCTGGCACGGCCTGGCTCCGCTCCACCCGTACGCGCCGCGCCGCCGCATCGCGCTCGGCTTCTGCTGCCAGATAGGCAGGGCTCGAAAGGGGGTTCGGATCTGGAATTCGGAGGGTCTTGGTGGCTTCGTCGAGCAAGCTGACCGGGATCGAGGTGTAGGACACCGGCGCGCCCACCATGGCGGTGAGATTGGCGAAAGCCGTAGCGCGCGCGGCCCTGGCCTGGTCAACGGCAGCGCGCGCTGCCTGCACCGCCGCTTGGGCTTGCACCCGCCGCAGATCCGCCTCACGCCCGGATTGGACTAGGACGGTTGCTATACGTGCGTCTTCCTGCGCGAGCTCAAGGCCTTCGCTTGCCAATTGCAGCCGGCGATCGGCGCCGTCTGCCTCTGCGTAGGCGGCGGCGAGATCGAACGCATATTCCGATTGGGCACTCGCCGCGCGCCGACGCGCGGCTTCGACGTCGGCGCGTCCGGCAGCGATACGCGCCGATCGTTTGCCGCCGAGTTCGATCGTTTGCTCGATCGAAGCCGTAGTCTCGGCCATGTTCACCCCATTGCTGGTGGCGAAGTTCTCGACTTCGACGCCCAGTGTCGGGTTGGGCATAGCGCCAGCTTGGCGTGCAAGCCCTTCGGCGCGCGCGATTTCGGCCCGCGCTTCGGCTAAACGGGGGGCCGTCGCCTGGGCCTGACGCAGCAGCTCCCTGAACGGCGGCGCGGGGTCAGCGAGCGCGGCGCCGGCTAGCAGTGACTGCAACGAAAGGCCAAGCAGCAGCTTAAGGCGCAGCTTTTGAGGAACAGATAGGGACATAGACCTTCTCACGATTTGACGAGGCGGCGCGCCACAGGCGCGTAGCGGCTCAAGCGCGAGGCGGTCGATTCAATTCAAATTCGGGATTCGACACAGGCAACGCCGTGTTCGCCAACGCGTGGCGTTCGGTCGGTCGGTCGCTGGCGGGCGCATGATCTGCCGCCATAGGCGGAGGAAAGGCCACACTATGTTGGCAATGGCCGTAAAGGCAAAACCCGACCAGAGCCGGAGAGGGTCTACCCCGCTCTCCGTTGGTCGCCATCGCGACTTGCTGAAAGGTGGCCGCTGACGAGATGGTCGGCGCAGGTTTGCTTTCGGGGCAGAAGGCAGCATCGAGACTTGGAGCAAGAGCGAACAAGGCGACAGCGCAAGCGATCGCCAGCTGCGCAATGCCCTTTCCCCAAGCCCTCAGCCTGTCCATGGCCACCCCAGATACTCCAACGCCACGAAACCGGCGCACGCAGTTGGACGCGCTTTCAAAAGACACCGCGCCTTGACTCGTTGGCATCTTGCTTCCTCTAGTGGCTAGAGGATCAAGCGTTTTCTTTACTCGGCCGAGCCCAGCGGAAGTTGGCTATGGATATGCGGCGCCAATGCCCGGAACCATGGTTCAATGCGGCGGCGTCGCCCGAAATGATCTCTTTCGTTGCTGTGGATCGAGGGGCTATTCGTGGAGGCAAGGAGCGCCCTGCATGAACCTCTCCATCGGCTTGTTGGCCAAGGCCGCTGACGTCAAGGTCCCGACCATCCGCTTCTACGAGGAGATTGGCCTGCTCCCCGAGCCCAGGCGCGCGGCCAACGATCGTCGGGTTTATGACGCCGACGCCGTCCGACGCCTGGCTTTCATCCGTCACGCGCGCCAGCTTGGCTTCTCGGTCGAGGCGATCCGCAACCTGCTGGATCTCTCCGACAATCCTGAGCGCCCTTGTGGCGAGGCCAATGCTCTGGCCTCCCGGCAACTTCACGACGTCGAGACGAAGATCGCCCAGTTGGAAACGCTGCGCAGCGAGCTGCGGCGGATGGTGACTGCGACCTGCGATGGTCGGGCTGCCGATTGCCGTGTGATCGAGGCTCTGGCTGGTCCCAGTGCGGACGCCTAGCGGAGCGGATCACCTCGCCATAGTTGCCGGAGGATGACTGACGATGGAAATGCAAATATGATCGTGAACGCATCAAGGTCGACGGTAGATCACCATCAAAACGTCCCCAATTGCCGCCCCCACCGGCAACGGACTCAAGAAGATTATTCTATAAAAATCATACTGTTAAGCCAAATTGCAGGGCTCCTCCACAACCACCCGTCCGGCGACCCAACCCCGTCGCGGCCCGACATCGACATGACCAAGCAGATCGTCGAAGCCGGAAAAGCCCTGAAGATCGCCGTCCACGACCACCTGGTGGTCGGCCGCGAAGGCGTGGCCAGCTTCAAGGCCCTGGGGCTGATGTAGACGCAGCGGGGCGAGCCACAGAACAACCTCAACCTCCAGGCGACAAATTGTCGCGGACTTTACCCGCGATTCATCCTGCAGATGCGAAATGCGCACCACAACCTTCAGTGGAGGCGATTTTGCACACTCGATTGCCGCTCATCGACGTCGTGCGCGGCTATTGCCTGGTCAATATCTTCGTCAACCACATCGCCAGCGGTCAGGTCCGCAACTTCTCGCCGTCGAACATGGGCTTCTCCGACAGCGCCGACCTCTTCGTCTTCCTGGCCGGCATGTCGACCTTCCTGGCCTATGGCCGGATGGATGATCGCAGCGCCCTGCGCACCTTGCTGGTCCGGACCGTCAAGCTCTACGGCTGGACGCTCCTGCTGGCCCTGGGCACCCTGGCGGTGCTGACCGGGCTGGCCGCCGCGGTCGGCGTCGAAACGCTGAAGGCCGCGGCCCTCCTGCGCGAACTGACGGCGGCGCCCTGGCCAGACGCGGCCTGGCATCTTCTGACCCTTCAGCAATCGACCGGCTATTCCATGGTGCTGCGGCTGTATGTCGGGCTGATGCTGCTGGCGCCCCTGTTCCTAGCGCTGGCGGCGCGCCGCTGGTGGTGGGCGCTGGCCGCGGCCGCGCCGATCTGGCTGGCGGCCGGCCAGCTGCGGCTGGTGGAGCACGACAGCCTGACGGGAACGGTTCTGATGCTGAACGCCCTGCCCTGGAGCCTGGTCTTCGCCTGTGGCGTCGCCCTGGCCGCCGGCATGACCCAGGGCATAAGGCTGCCGCGTTCGCGGGCGCTGGGCGGCCTGGCCCTGGCTGTGCTGCTGGGCGGCTTCGCCGTGCTCCAGATCGCGCCCCACTGGCCGCCGGCCGAAGCCTGGTTCGCCGATCGCCAGAGCGACTTCTGGCTCGGGGTCAGCAAGATCCTGATGTCGCCGCTGCGGATCCTGCACCTGCTGGCGCTGGTCTATCTCGTGACCGCCTTCGCCGACGCCCCGCTGATCCGCCTGCTGCACCAGGCGGGTCCGACGTCGCCGCTGGCCGTGCTGGGCCGCCGATCGCTGCCGGTCTTTGTCACCGGCGCGGTGCTGGCCGTGACCGCCGACGAGATCCTGGCCCTGGCCAGGCAGACCCTGAGCCTGGCGGCGCCGGCCGCGCTCGCCATCGAACTGTCCCTCATCGCAGTGGGCGTCGCCATCCAGTGGTTCGTCGCCACGCACCCGCAGGCCCGATCGCGCGCAGCCTGGCCCGCCACGCCGCAGAACAGCCTGACGAACGCCCCGGCGACTTGACGGACAGCCGGCGATCTCCGAGCGTCGCCGCTTCAAGTCTTCTGGGGAGTCTCCATGCGTCGCCTGCTTACCGTCCTGCTCGGCTCGGCCGCCCTGCTCGGGTCCGTCTCCGTGGCCCACGCCGCCGACAAGAAGGCGCCCGCCAAGCCGCCGGTTGTCTCCAAGCCGATCAAGGCGCTGCACGACAGCTTCCTGATCCTGGACACCCACCTGGACACCCCGACCCACTTCGGCCGTCCGGGCTGGGAGATCACCGACCACCACGAGGTCGAGCACGACTTCAGCCAGGTTGACCTGCCGCGCATGAACGAAGGCGGCCTGGATGGCGGCTTCTTCGTCATCTACACCGGCCAGGGCGACCTGACGTCCAAGGGCTATGAGTACGCGCGCGACTACGCCCTGCACCGCGCCGTCGAGATCCGCGAGATGCTGGCCGCCAACCCCGGCCAGTTCGAGATCGCGCTGACCGCCGACGACGCCCGCCGCATCAACAAGGCCGGCAAGAAATTCGCCTTCATCAGCATGGAAAACAGCTGGCCGCTGGGCGAGGACCTGACTCTGCTGGAGACCTTCTACAAGGAAGGCCTGCGGATGGCCGGGCCGGTCCACTTCCGCAACAACCAGCTGGCCGACAGCTCGACCGACCCGAAGGGCAAGCTGTGGAACGGCTATTCGCCGCTGGGCGTGCGCTGGGTCGCTGAAGCCAACCGTCTGGGCATCGTCATCGACGTCAGCCACGCGTCGGACGACATCGTCGACCAATCGCTGGCCCTGTCGAAGGCTCCGATCATCGCCTCGCACTCGGGTCCCAAGGCGATCTACAACCACCCCCGCAATCTCGACGACGCGCGCATCAAGAAGATCGCCGATGCCGGCGGCGCGATCTGCATCAACTCGATCTACCTGACCGACAACACCCCCAGCCCCGAGCGCAAGGCGGCGATGGAGAAGCTGGGCCCCAGCCCCGACCTGAAGACGGCGACGCCGGCCGCGGTCAAGGCCTATGCCGACAAGCGCGCGGCGGTCGACAAGGCCTATCCGGCCAAGCGCGGCGACTTCGACCTGTTCATGAAGAGCATGCTGCACGTGCTGAGCGTGGCCGGCCCCAAGGGCGTCTGCGTCGGCGCCGACTGGGACGGCGGCGGCGGCATGGACGGCTTCGAGGACATCACCGACCTGCCCAAGATCACCGCGGCGCTGAAGACGGCGGGGTATAGCGATAGCGATATCGAGGGGATCTGGAGCGGGAATGTGCTGCGGATCGTGGCGGCGGCGCAGGCGGCGGCGGAGAAGAAGTAGGGGCTGCTAGATCCTCCCCCGCGATGCGGGGGAGGTGGCCCAGAGGGCCGGAGGGGGCCAGCTGGACGATCGCCGCATTAGCCCCCTCAGTCGCTCTGCGACAGCTCCCCCGCCATGCGGGGGAGCATCTTCTTCCGCGCCTCCCAAACCCGCCACCCCATCAGCAGCAGGAACACCGCCCCATAGACCAGCGGCGGGCGGTGATCGGCCTTCACCAGCAGGTAGTAGTGGGCCACGCCCAGGGCGACGACGACATAGACCAGCCGATGCAGCCGCTGCCACGCCGCCCGGCCCATGCGGATCACCCAGCCGTTGGTCGAGGTCACCGCCAGCGGGATCAGCAGCAGGAAGCCGGCCATCCCAAGGGTGATGAAGGGCCGCTTGAGAATGTCCTTCCACAGCTGGCCCCAGTCGAAGAACAGATCCACGCCGATATAGCTGCACAGATGCAGGGCGATGTAGGCGAAGGCGAACAGGCCGATCGTCCGTCGAAAGCACACCAGCCGAGGCTTTTTCAGCAGCCGCGCCGCCGGCGTGATGGCCAGGCCCACCAGCAGCAGGCGCAAGCCCCAGACGCCCAGCTGGCGGATCAGGGTCTCGATCGGATTGGCCCCGAGGTCGCCGGAAAAGCCGCGCCACGCCAGCCACAGCAGCGGCGCGAAACAGGCCAGCCAGACGCCGGCATAGACCAGGTTGTCCTGGGTCTTCGAAGGCCGCGCCATCAGTAGAACCGCTTCAGGTCCATCCCACGATAGAGGTCTGCCACCCACTCGCCATAGCCGTTGAAGGCCAGGGTTTCGCGGCGGCGGAACTCGCCCAGGCGCCGCTCGGTGGCCTGCGACCAGCGCGGATGGTCCACGGCCGGATTGACGTTGGCGTAGAAGCCGTACTCACGCGGGGCCAGCTTGTTCCAGGCCGTGGCCGGCTGGCGGTCGGTCAGAGTGATGCGCACGATCGACTTGCCGCCCTTGAAGCCATATTTCCACGGCACGACCAGCCGCAGCGGCGCGCCGTTCTGGTTGGGCAGCACGTCGCCATAGAGGCCCACGGCCATCAGGGTCAGCGGGTGCATGGCCTCGTCGATGCGCAGGCCTTCGACATAGGGCCAGTCCAGCGTGTTCCAGCCCTGGCCCGGCATTTCGGACGGTCGCTGCACGGTCTCGAACGCCACGTACTTGGCCTTGGAGGTCGGCTTGACCGAGGCCAGCAGGTCCTTCAGCGGGAAGCCGACCCACGGGATGACCATCGACCAGCCCTCGACACAGCGCATGCGGTAGATGCGCTCCTCGAGCTTGCTTCCGGAGATCAGATCCTCGATGCCGACCGTGCGCGGAGCCTCGCAGGCACCCTCGATCCGCACCGTCCACGGACGCGGCTTGAAGCGCCCGGACTTCTCGGCCGGATCGCCCTTGTCGACGCCGAACTCATAGAAGTTGTTGTAGCTGGTGACGTCCTTGCGCGGCGTCGGCTTCTCGGTGGTCGAAAAGCCCTTGGTGTAGTTCAGCGCCGCGTTCGCCCGTCCAGCGAAACCCGCCAGGCCCACGCCCGCCAGCCCCGCCATCAAGGTTCGTCGCTGCAGGTAGAGACCCTGGTCGGTGACGTCGTTGTCGGTCAGGTCGGGCGCGTGACGGATCAGCATGGCTCAGTTCTCCGCCTGCTGTTCGGCAAGATTGCGGCGGGGCGCATAGACCTTGGCCAGGCCCTGGGCCAGCACCGTCCGCTCGTCCGGTGACAGGGTGGCGGCATAGGCGGCCAGGGCGCTCTCGACATTGGCCCGCGCCTGGCTGTCCAGCGATCGGGCGCTGGCCAGGCGGCGGCTGACCTCGGCCGGATCGAAGCCCGGCGCGCGCATGGCCGCCAGCGCCGCTTGGCGCTCGGCCCGGGCCTGACGGGTGATCGGCTGGTTCTTCTGATTGGCCCCGCGCAGGGCTTGGCGCAGCGCCTTCCGGCTCTCGGGCGACAGCTGGTCGCCGGCTCGCCACAGCGGGGCGCGGGGCGCGCGTTCGGGCTGGGCTTGCGGCGGTTGGCGGATGACGACGGGGGGACGCTCGACCGGCGCCGAAGGCGCGGCGGCCGGCGGTGAAACATAGACCGTCGCCGGCTGGGCGGGCGGGGCCGGCGCGGCGACCGGCTTCTCGGCCAGACGAACATAGGCCATCCCGGCCACGCCGCCGATCAGGAACACATTGAGGGCCGCCGAGACGATCAGGCCGACCAGCAGCGGGCGCGACAGGCTCATAGGGCGGCAGGCTCCTCGAGGGCGTCCTGCAGGTCGGCGGTAAAGTCGACGGCGGTGACGGTGTCGGCCTGGGCGACGGCGGCCGGCGCGGGCTGGACCTGCCCACCGATCATCACCCCGACGCTGACCCCGGCGAAGGCGGCGGCCGACAAGCCCAGGGCCGCGCCCAGGCCCGCGATCCAGCGGCGAGCGGTATTGGCCGGCGACGGCGCGGCGGCGATCAAGCGGCCCAGCAGGGCGGCGTCGGGGCGCTGGGCGGGGGCCAGGTCCAGCAGGCGATCCAGGCCGGCCGCCTCCAATAGCACCGGCGACAGGCGCGCGGGTTCGGCGGCCAGCAGGGCGCGGGCGGCCTCGCGCTGATCCTCGGGCCAGCGGGCGATCTCGCCGCCATAGGCGGCGGCCAGGTTCTCGAAGCGTTCGAATGTCATCATCGTCTCAGTCCTCCCCCCGCAAGTCGGCCAGCGAAACCTTCAGGGCTCGCCGTCCCCGCCCCAGCAGCCCCTCCAGCGCCTCGACCGTCACCCCCATCAAGGCGGCGGCCTCGATATTGCCCAGGCCCTGGTGATGGCACAGCACGATCGCCTCGCGCTGCCGCTCCGGCAAAGCCGCCAGCGCCGCCTCGACCCGCTGACTCAGGTCGGCGGCCAGCAGGCCCGCGTCCGGCGGCGGACCGGGATCGACCTGCTCGGGCGGTTGGTCGGTCACAACCTCGCGCCGCCGTCGCAGCCGGTCGTAGCAGAGGTTCAGCGCCACCCGGTGCAGCCAGGTGTCGAACCGCGCCTGCCCCGGCTTCCAACCGCGCGCCTGTTTCCAGGCCCGCAGGAAGGTCTCCTGGGCCACGTCCTCGGCCTCGCCGGGATCGTTCAGCAGCCGCCGGGACAGGGCGAGAATGCGCGGCAGACGACGGTCCAGCAGGGTGCGAACGGCCGAGGCCTCGCCTCGTCCCACCCCCGCCAGCAAGGCTTCGTCGGGATCGTTCCCGTCGGTGGCCAATCGTCAATCCGCCGCGCACGCCGTCATTCAGATCCCGACCTTGGCCTTGCCCGACTTGGCCTGCAATTCCTCCAGCGTCAGGATGCCGTCATTGTTGGCGTCCATGCGCTTGTAGCGCCAGGCCAGCACGGCGTCGGCCTCGGTGCGCGACAGGAAGCCGTCCTTGTCGGCGTCGAAGCGCGCGAACATCCGCTCGCCCCGCTTGCCGGCCTTGGTCGCCGCGGCGTCCACCTTGGCGTTCTGCGCGCGATAGGCCTCGAACTCTTCGCGCGAGATCTTGCCGTCCTTGTTGGCGTCCAGGCGGGCGAACATCTTGTCGCCGTTCGAGGCCTGGAACTGCTGCAGGGTCATGCCCTGCGGTTTCTCCGAAGTCTGCGCCAGGGCCGGAGCAGCCATGGCCAGCAGCGCGCCGGTGGCGATCAAAGTACGTACGAACATCGGTCAAAGGTCTCCAGCGAGATCGTCCCTGTGACCTTGAACGCGTAGAGCCCCTGATTCCGTCGCGCCTTTCCTAAGCTTTCACGATCGCCGCATAGGCCGCGCGCGCCTCGGTCTTGGCCTTGGCCAGTTTGGGCTTCAGCGACTTGAACTGGGCGACGCCGCCGGCGCGGGCCAGCAGGGTCTTGAAGGCCTTGGGCTCGGCCTCGACGTCCAGGCCATCCTCCAGGGCCACCTTGATCAGCTGGGAAAGGTCCTGCTCCAGCCGCCAGGCCGCTTCCAGCCGCGCTAGCGCGCCGTCGTCGGCCAGGCCCGCCGCGCGGAAGGCGGCCAGGGCCTCGCCGGTGTTCTGGGCCAGGGGGCCGCCGTCGGCCGCATGGGCCAGCTGCAGGAACTGGGCAGCGAACTCGATATCGACCAGGCCGCCGGGGTCCAGCTTCAGGTCCCAGTCGCCCTTGCCGGGGCGCTCGTCTTCCATCAGCTGGCGCATCTCGACGACGTCCTTGGCCGTGACGGCGCGGTCGCGCGGACGGCGCAGGGCCGCCTCGATCGCCCCCTCGGCGCGGACCTTGAAGTGCGGCGAGCTGGCCCAGATCACCCGGGCGCGGGTCAGGGCCAGGAACTCCCAGGTCTCGGCCTCGCGCTCGTAGTACTCGCCGAACGCGCCGAAGCTGACCGCCACCGGCCCCTTGGCCCCGGACGGCCGCAGCTTCATGTCGACCTCGTAGAGGGTCCCCTCCGAGGTCGGCGCCGACAGGGCCGAGATCAGCCGTTGGGTGAAGCGGGCGTAGAACACCTCGGCGCTCCAGCTCTTGCCGTCCGACATCGCCGTCGGATCGTCGGCGACATATACGGTCATCAGATCAAGGTCTGACTTGGCGGTCATCTCGCGCGAGCCGGCCTTGCCCAGCGCGACCACCGCGACATGGCCCGGGAAGGCCCCGCCCAGGCGTTCGGTCTCGGAGAGGGCCGCCGGGGCCAGGCCGCCGACGATCAGGTCACCCAGCTCGGCAAAGGCCCGGCCGATGTCGCGGGCGTCGGCGCTGCCGCTCATCACCCGCACGCCGATGCGGAAGCTCTGGTCGCGGAAGAGCCGCCGCGCCGCGTCCATCGCGCCCTCGAAGTCCGTCGGATCCCACGGGGCGACGGTGGGCGTCTCGATGGGCCCGAAGAAGCTGGGGTCCAGCAGGGCGTCCAGGGCCGTGGGCCGCTTGGCCATGGTCTGGGCCAGGCGCGGCGCGAAGGCCATGACCTCGACGATCAGCTCGAACAGGCGCGGTTGGGCCAGGAACAGCGACTGGATCTGCACGCCCGAGCTGAGGGTCGCGAAGAAGTCGGCGAAGCGGTTGAAGGCCTGGTCCGGCGCGCCGGTGGCGTTGGCCGCGTCCAGCAGGCGCGGCGCCAGGCGGGTGAACAGCTCGCGGCCGCGCTCGGTGCGGGTGGCGGCGATGTGGCCGTGGTGCCAGCCGCGGATGGTGGCGGCCACGCGTTCGGGGCTGGAAAAGCCCATCCGCTTGAGGGTGGCCAGGGTCTCGGGATCGTCCTCGACGCCGGTGAACACCAGACTGCCGAAGCGCGAGGACAGCTCCTCCTCGCCAGCGAACAGGCGGCCATAGCGCTGGTTGACGCCCTTCAGGATCTTGCCGACGGCGGCGTCGAAGCTGCGCAGATTGTCCTGGCCCCACAGGGCGGCGACCTTCTTGCGGTCGTTGTCAGACTCCGGAAGCTTGTGGGTCTGGTCGTCGGCGATCATCTGGGCCCGGTGTTCCAGCGCCCGCAGATCCTTGTAGGCCTGCGTCAGCCAGGCGGCGTCCTCGTCGGTGACGTGGCCGGCGGCGGCCAGGGCCTTGAGGGCGTCCAGGGTGCGGGGGCTGCGCAGGTCGGGCTGGCGGCCGCCCAGGATCAGCTGCTGGGTCTGGACGAAGAACTCGATCTCGCGGATGCCGCCCCGGCCCAGCTTCAGGTCCGCACCCTTGGCGGTCAGGCGGTCGTCGACCTTGTAGGTGTGGATCTGCCGCTTGATCGAGTGGATGTCGGCGATGGCCGCGAAGTCCAGGTTCTTGCGCCAGATGAACGGCTGCAGCTCGGCCAGGAACGCCTGGCCTTGAGCGATGTCGCCAGCGGCGATGCGGGCCTTGATGTGGGCGGCGCGCTCCCAGTTCTGGCCGACGCTCTCGTAGTAGTCCATGGCCGCATCGACCGGCATGGCCGGCGGGGTCGAGGACGGGTCGGGGCGCAGGCGCAGGTCGATGCGGAAGACATAGCCGTCGCCGGTGCGCTCCTGCAGGATCCGGCCCAGGTGGTTGGCGATCCGCACGGCCACAGCCTGGGGCTCGTGGCCCTGCGCGACCGGCAGCTTTTCGGGCGCGTAGAAGATCGAGAAGTCGATGTCGCTGGAATAGTTTAGCTCGAACGCGCCGTGCTTGCCCATGGCGATGCAGAACAGGCCCGGCGCGGGACCGCCCTCGCCCCCCTCTTCGGAAGTTGGGCCGACATGGGTCAGCGCCCCGCGATCGACCTCCTGGCGCACGGCCTGGGCCAGGGCGGCCTGCAAGGTGGCGTCGGCGAAGCGGGTCAGGGCGCCGGTCACCTGGTCCAGGTCCCAGACGCCCGACAGGTCGCACAGGGCGGTGACCAGGTGCAGGTCGGCCTTCAGCTCGCGCAGAGTCCGGCGGGCGGTCTCGAAGTCCGGCTCGGCGGCGACGGCCTGGGCGGCGGCCAGGATGGCGGCCAGGGTCGCCTCGGGATCGCCTTCCAGCAAACGAGGCAGACGCTGGCCGTCGCGGCGCGCCAGGCCGGCCAGATAGGGCGAGGCGCCGAACACCGGGGCCAGGGCCGGCCAGGCCGCGTCGACGACCGCCATGGCCTCGTCGGTCGCGCGCTTGGCGATCATCTCGTGCGCCCGCTCGGCAGCCTTGGCGTCGAGGATGGGACCACAAGGGATGAGGCGATCGGCGAGACGAGTCATGCCGCGCACCGTGGCCCGGCCACGAAGCTGGAGCAAGATCAGGCGGCGCGCGGAACCATGCGGGCATAGAGGCCGGCGATCGTCGCCACCGCCGTGCGGGTCTCGTCCAGGTCGGGCGCCTCGCGATCGTCGTTGTAGCCGAAGGCCTCGCTGTCGCCGACCTGCTGCAGCACGATGCCGTCACGGCGCGGCAGCACCGAGACGTTGCGATAATAGAAGCCGTAGTGCAGCTCGGCTTGGGGGATCAGCCAGCTGATCTGGCCGCGCACCGGGACGACGCTGTCGTCCTTCCACAACGCCCGCGCGCCATAGCCGGTGCAGTTGACGATCACCGGCTCCTTCAGCTGGGTCAGCTCGCCGGGCGCGTTGAAGACCCGGGTCTCGATCCGGCCGCCAGCCAGCAGGAAGTCGGTCATCAGTACGTGGGCGTATTCGGTGACGTTGAACTGCAGCGACGCGCCCTTGCGCGCACGGGCCACGGGGAACGGATTGTCCTGGCCGGTGACCTCGACCATCCGGGGCGTGATGTCCCGCACCCGGTCGATATAGCTGGCGAAGTGCGGAACGCCCGGCGGGGGCGGCGCATGGGCGGCGGGGGCCTCGTCTAACAGGTTGTAGCGGTCGCTCCATTCGACGGGCGAACCGGCCAGGCCGACATAGTCCTGGAAGGTGCGGAACGAGGTCCGGCACATCGCCTCCCACAGTTCGGGGAAGCCGGCCGCTGCCTGGCCTTCGGCGGCGATGCGCGAGTCCGGCGACCAGGTGCCGGTGGCCCGAGCCGAGCGGGTCTTCTCCAGGCGCTCGGCGGCGTAGATGGTGACATTGGCGCCGGCCCGGCGCAGCACGGTGGCGGTCGTCAGGCCCAGCGCCCCGCAGCCGATCACCGCCACGTCCCGCGCGCCGCCGGCCAGGGCCTTCGCCGTCGCCTGCTCGGCCGCGCCCCACGACAGCGACCAGCCGCTGCCGCCGTGGCCGTAGTTGTGGACCACGGTCTTGTCGCCGACAGTCTCGACATCCATCCGCGGCCCCGCCGCTCGAAAGGGACGCAGGCAGACCGTTACCCGGGTGATGCGGTCCATCTCGGCCCGGACGGCGGGCAGCGTCGACAGCGCGGGCCTGCCGGCCGGAACGGTGGCGCAGCCGGCCAGCCCCGCTGCGCCCCAGCCGCCCAGGCCGGCCAGCAGCGCGCGCCGTCCCAAAATCGCCGATCCGTGGACCAAGATCGCCTCCCTGTACGATGGTGGACGGGCACTTGAAGGCGCCGCCGCGCCCAGGTCACCCGCCAAGGGATCGAGGCGCAAGGTTTTCTCGCCGACGCTCGAAGACCAGGCGCCCTGCGACACCGGAAGGCTTGACGGCTGAATTTACAGTTGTAACCATGTTGTCCGAGGAAACGGCCGGAACGGCATTCGCAATGATCGAGCTCTTCGCCCTCGCTTTGATCCGCGCCCAGTTGGCCGCCGCCGCCGCGGTGCTGCTGATCGTGATCCTTCGCCCGTCCGCCCGCCGCCTGTTCGGGCCGCGCCGCGCCTATGGCCTGTGGGGAATCGTGCCCGCCGCGGCTGCCGCCGCCTTCTTCCCCAGCCTGGCCGAGACCATGGGCATCGGCGCCCCGTCGCGGCCCCTGGGCGCCTCGGCGCCGATGCTGGTCGACCTGTGGCTGGCCGGCTGCGTGGTCGCGGTCGCCGTCCTGGTGCTGCGCGAGCATCTGTTCCGCCGCCGGGTCAAGCAGGGCGTCGCCGGTCCCGCCGTCATGGGCGCGCTGTGGCCGCGGGTCGTGCTGCCGGTCGACTTCGCCCAGCGCTTCGACGCCCGCGAGCGCGAGATGATCCAGCTGCACGAGCGCACCCACATCAATCGCGGCGACCCGATCGCCAACCTGGCCTTCGCCGCCGTCGGCGTGCTGGGCTGGTGCAACCCGATGATCGCTCTTGGCCTGCGCCTGGTCCGCATCGATCAGGAACTGGCCTGCGACGCCACGGTCGTTGCCCTGCGCCCCGGCATCCGCGCCGACTACGCCAAGGCGCTGATGAAGGCCCAACTGACCGTCGCCACCTCGCCCCTGGCCTGCGGCTGGGCCACCCATCCGCTGATCCTGCGGGTGTCGCTGCTGAACAAGCGCGAGCCCAGCCTGACGCGCGACGTCGCCGGCTTTCTGACGACGACCTTCCTGGCGGTGGCGGCGATGGGCACGGTCTGGAGCATCGCCCCGCGCGGTCCCGACGCCCGCGACCTGACCCAAAGCTTCGCGGCGACCACGCCCAGCTACATGGCGCTGATCACCTGGGCCGGGCGGTAGAGGCCCTCAGCCCCGATCAGCCCAGGAACAGCTTCACGTACTCGTCGACCGGTCGGCGGGTCAGGGTGTCGTTGATCCACACCTCGGTCGTCCCGTCCTTCTGCGGTTTCAGCAGCCGCACGCCGGCGACGCGCATGCGGTCGAAGACCCCGTCGGCCAGCTTCGGGTTCAGGGTGATGTGGCGGATGTTCGAGGCGTTGGGCGCGGCCTTCAGCTTGGCGGCGCCGGCCTTGTCCAGCGCCGCGAACAGCTGGTCGGCGGCGGCGAAGGCGGCCTTCTGCCGAGCCTGGAAGTCGTCCAGCGCCGCCAGGGCCAGCACCGCGGCCGGCCAGGCCTGATAGATCGTGCCGCCGAACTGATGGCGCAGGGCGCGGGCCTTGGCGATGTCGGCCTTGCTGCCTGCCAGCACCGCCCCGAACGGCGCGTCCAGGTATTTGTAGAGCGAGACATAGACCGTATCGAACAGGGCGGCGGTCCCGGCGATGTCATAGCTGGGCGGGGCCAGCATCTCGCCGCCCGCCCGGCGCACCGGGCTCTCTAGCGAGATCGCGCCGATCTTCAGCGGATAGGGACCGTTCTCGGCCTCATCGACGGCGGCCTTGATCTCGTCCAGCGTCGGACCGGCGCGGCCGGGCGCCAGATTGACGAGGTTCAGGCCCGACAGCAGCGGGACCGCGTCGCTCTCGTCGCGATAGAGGTGGCTTTCGTGCTGGACGATGACCCGCGTGGCCTCTCCGGCCAGGATGCGCACGGCGACGTGGTTAGCCAGGGTACCGGTCGGCAGGAAGGCGCAGTCCTCCTTGCCCAGCATCGTGGCGAACCGCTTCTCCAGTTCGGCGACCGCGCCGCCGGCCAGATAGCTGTCGCGCGGCTTGCCCTGCTGGACCAGCTGCGCCAGGCGGGCGGCGGACTTGACCGGATCGGGCGGCGCAGCGTCGCCGACCAGCCAGACGCTGCGGGCGTCGACGGGCGGGAACGGCGGCGGGGGCGACGCGGTCTGGGCCAGGGCGACGCCGGGCGTCAGCGCCAGCAGGGAAGCGGTCAGGAACTGGCGGCGGTCCATGCGTTTCCCCTTTGATGACGTGATCTATTCGACCCGCGGGAGCAGCAGCGCCACGCGCAGGCCCGGCCCCGAGCCGTTGTATTCGCCCGGCCCCTCGGCCAGCTCCAGACGGCCGCCATGCGAGACGGCGACGGCGCTGACCAGCGACAGACCCAGACCCGCGCCCGGTTCGCTGCGGCTGTTTTCCAGGCGCACGAAGCGCTGGACGACGCGCGGGCGGTCAGCTTCGGGCACGCCGGGGCCGGTGTCGGTGACCGAGAACTCCAGCTCGCCCGACGAGGTGCGCCGGGCGCGCAGCATGATCGCCCCGCCTTCCGGCGTGTACTTGATGGCGTTGTCCAGGATGTTGGCCAGGGCCTGGGCCAGGAACTCGCGGTTGCCCTTGATGTTCAGGGCCGGGACGATCTCGGCCTTGAAGTCCAGACCCTTGTCCTCGCACGACAGCTCGTAGAGTTCGGCCATATCGCCGGCCAGTTCCGAGGCGTCGAACAGGCGCTGGTCGGGGGCCGAGCCGGCGGCCTGCAGGCGGGCGATGGCCAGCACGGCGTTGAAGGTCTTCAGCACCCCGTCGGCGTCCATCAACGCTGTCTCCAACGCGGCCACGGGATCGCCCTTGCCGTTCTCGGCGTCGATCAGGGCGACTTCCATGCGGGCGCGCAGGCGGGTCAGGGGCGAGCGCAGGTCGTGGGCGATGGCGTCGCCGGCATGGCGCAGGCCGCCCATCAGGCGCTCGATCCGGTCGAGCATGTCGTTCAGGCCCTCGGCCAACTCGTCATATTCGTCGCGCGTGCCGCGGACCCGGGCGCGGGCGTGCAGGTCGCCCGCCCGCACGTCGTTGACCACGTCCACCAGGCCCTGCATCGAGCGGCTGACATTGCGGCTGATCAGGACGCCGCCGGCCAAGCCCAGCAGGATGACCAGGGCCCCCGCCCCCCACAGCGCGCGGACAATCTTGCGGACATAGGCTTCGGAGGCGTCGACATCGGCCCCGACGAACAGGATCTCGCCCTTCTCCAGCCGCTGCTGCACCCCGCGCGCGGCGGCCTTGACCTCGGCCCCGTCCAGGTCGGTCTCGGTGACCTTGAAGCTGGCCCACTGCGGCCCGTCGCCGTTGAAGTCGCCGACGGGGGACTCCTCGATCGAGCCGGAGATCCGCTTGCCAGTCTTGTCGGCCAGGAAATACAGGAACGGCCGCTCGCCGATGGCCCGCTCGACGATGGTCTGGTTCAGGGCGTCGACGCCGCCCTGGCGATAGGTCGCCTCCAGGCTCTCGAACTCGCGGCTGATCTCGGCCTGGGCGCGACGGTTCACCTCGCCGGCCGTGGCCACGTAGATGTAGCCCAGAAAGGCGCTGGCCGCTGCGGCGAACAAGGCCAGGAACAGCAGGGTCAGCCGAAACGGCGTGGTGCGGAGAAGACGCGGCAGACGCATGGGGTGTTCTAAATCTTCTTGCCCAGCAGGGCGGCGATGTTCTGGCGGCCGTCGAGGATGCGATCGAGGCTGATCCAGAGGGTCAGCCGGACGACGTCTGCTCGCGCTTCGGCGCTGAATTCGACCCTGGCCCCCGCCATACAGACGCTATCGGCCTTCCCTGCGCAGTTGCTCGCGGACCTCGTCCATGATCGCTTCGGGATCCCAGGCCACGCTCTTGCCCTCAGCGAACTCCTGGCGCGCGCGCCTGAGAGACTCGTTGATCTCATCGCGGTTCTGTTCAGCCCACGCATCCCATTCCGCATCGGTCGGCATGGGACCATGGATGTCCGACAGATCGTCGACGTCGTCAGCCTGAGGTTTCGCCGGCTTGTTCATGGTCTGATCCTACCACGCCCCCCAGCGATCTCCCAGCCGCGCCGCCTACGGATCGAGCCGGTAGCCCGCGCCGCGCACGGTCTGCAGCATGGCCCGGTCGAAGCCCTTGTCGATCTTCGAACGCAGGCGCGAGATGTGCACGTCGATGACGTTGGTCTGCGGGTCGAAGTGGTATTCCCAGACCTTCTCCAGCAGCATGGTGCGGGTCACCGACTGGCCGGCGTGGCGCATCATGAACTCCAGCAGCTGGAATTCGCGCGGCTGCAGGTCGATCTCCTTGCCCTGGCGATGGACCGTCCGGTTGATCAGGTTCATCTCGAGCTCGCCGACCTTCAGGGTCGTGGCCACGGCGCCGGTCTCGCGGCGGCGCGACAGGGCCTCGACCCGGGCCATCAGCTCGGGGAAGGCGTACGGCTTGACCAGGTAGTCGTCGGCGCCGGCGCGCAGGCCGGTGACGCGGTCGCCCACCTCGCCCAGGGCCGACAGGAACAGCACCGGCGTCTGGTCGCCCTCGCGGCGCAGGGTCTCGACCACCTGGACGCCGTCCATCTTGGGCATCATGCGGTCGACGATCAGCACGTCGAAGCCGCCCTTCTGCGCAACGCCCAGGCCCGCTTCGCCATCCGGCGCATGCTCGACCTCGTAGCCAGCTTCCTTCAGGCCGTGCGCCATGGCGGCGGCGGCTTCCAGGTCGTCCTCGATAATCAGTATACGCATCAGCGAGCCCCTCATGCGCTGGGACAGAAACAGCGGAACGATCAACGTTCCCTCGATTCTGGCCGCCGCGCGACTGTCGGAACGGTTGATAGCCGTTTCGACGACCGCCGTAACTTAAACCTTGGACAGATACGAAAAAGCCCCGCTCCGGCGGACCGGAGCGGGGCTCAATCGTCTAGCGCTGAAACCGCCTTACGGAGCGATCTTCAGCGGCACGAAGACCGGACGGTTCTGGCGGATCACCTTGACCAGAACGCTGGTGCGGCCGGCCTTCTTGGCGGAAGCCACCGCGGCGTTGACCTCGGCCGTGGTGTTGACCGCCGAGCCGTTGATCGACGACAGGACGTCGCCCTTGGCCAGGCCCTTCTCGCCGGCGTCGCTGTCGCCCTTGACCGCCGTGATCAGCAGGCCTTTGACCTCGCTGTCGATCTTGTAGGTCTGGCGCGAGGCCGCATCGATCGGACCCAGGCTCAGGCCCAGGGCGGCGATGCTCTGGCTGGCCGGCTTGTCCGGGGTCGGCGCGGCGCCGCCGTCCTTGTCCTGGTCGTCGTCGGCCAGGCCCAGCTGGCCTTCGGCCGGACGGGTGCCCGACTTGACGTCGATGGTGCGCGGCTTGCCGTCGCGCAGGACCGACATGCGGATGTTCTCACCCGGACGGGCCTTGGCCACTTCGCGGGTCAGTTCCGAGCGGTTGGTCACGGCCTGGCCGTTGACCGCCGTCAGGATGTCGTCCGGCAGCAGGCCGGCCTTGGCGCCAGGGCCACCCGGGACCAGCTCGGCGACGATGGCGCCCTTCACGTTCGGGATGCCCTGGGCTTCGGCCATCTCGGCGCTGAAGTCCTGAATGGTCACGCCGATATAACCGCGCACGACCTTGCCGCCCGAGATCAGCTGCTTGACGGTGGCTTCGGCGATGTCGGCCGGAATGGCGAAGCCGATGCCGACCGAGCCGCCCGACGGCGAGTAGATGGCGCTGTTGACGCCGATCACCCGGCCGTAGATGTCGAAGCTGGGGCCGCCCGAGTTGCCGCGGTTAATCGGCGCGTCGATCTGGATGTAGTTGACGAACGACGAGGTGTTGTCGCCCAGGTCGCGGTTGTAGGCCGAGATGATGCCGGCCGTGGCGGTGCCGCCCAGGCCGAACGGGTTGCCGATGGTGATGACCCAGTCGCCGACGCGCGGCTTGGCCTGGTTCTCGAAGTTCACATAGGGGAAGTCCGAGCCCTTGGCCTTGGGATCGACCACCTTGACCACGGCAAGGTCGGTGCCTTCGTCGCGGCCGACCAGGGTGGCCTTCAGCTCACGGCCGTCCTTCAGCACCACCTGGATGTCGTCAGCCTCGGCCACGACGTGGTTGTTGGTGACGATGTAGCCATCCGCCGAGATCAGGAAGCCCGAACCGGCCGACTGCTGCTTCGGCCCGGTGGGCGCCTCGCCCTCACCGTCTTCCTGGCCCTGGCCCTGGCCCGGCTTGCGGCCGCGCGGCACGATGTCGAAGCCTTCCAGACCCGGAATGCGCAGGGTCGGCTGGCTGGCCTTGGACGTCACGTTGATCTGGACGACCGCGGGAGAGACCTTCTCGAAGATGTCGGCGAAGGACATCGGCGCGCCGGGCGGCGGCGCAAAGGCCGGCGTTCCGGCCATGGCCACGCGGACGGGTTGCTGCGCCTCGGCGGCGCCCGCCGTGCCCATGCGCATGCCCACACCGGCCAGAGCTGCGGCGGCGACGCCCGCGCCCGCAACGGCGCCCACAATGAAACCCGACTTCCTAGCGGTCATTCTCGTCTTTCCTCACCCGCGCGCTCGGCGCGCGGTCCCATGTCATCTGAGAACCTAGTCGTAGCAACGAAAGGCGCAATGGTCCTCGACCTAACTTTACGTCATCCGCCGAAGCTTCTTGGGGCCGCTTTTCGGCGCAATCGTGTCAATCCTCTTCGAGGAGACGGCGCAGACGGTCCTCTTCGTCCTGCGAAAGCTCGCTCTCTGCTGTCTCCCGACGCCGCAGCAGTCCGAACATCAGACCGCCGCCGACCAGCAGTACGCCGACCGGCGCCAGCCACAGAACGGCATTGCCCGCCGAAAACGGCGGCTTCAGCAGCACAAACTCGCCATAGCGCTCGACAAGAAACGCACGGATCTCGCGATCGCTGCGCCCAGACTTGACCTGTTCGCGCACGACCTTGCGCAGGTCGCCGGCCAGCTGGGCCTCGGAGTCGTCGATCGACTCGTTCTGGCAGACCAGGCAGCGCACTTCCTTGAAGAGCTCGCGGGCCCGCGCCTCCTGGGCCGGATCGGCCAGGCGCTCGGACGGCTCGGAGGCCCCGGCGACCAGGGCCAGGGCCGAGATGGCGATGGCGGCGGCCTTCAGTCGGTTCACGACACCACCTCCTGCGCGCGCTTGCCCACGCCCAGGCGCACCCGGCGGTCCGACAGCGAGATCGCCCCGCCGATGGCCATCAAGAGCGGGCCGAAGAAGATCAGCCGCACCCAGGGGTTCACATAGGCGCGGACCAGCCAGGCGGGCTTGCCGCCCACGCCGGCCCGGCGCTCGCCGATGACCACATAGATGTCGTCCAGGCCGCGCGGGCAGATGTGCACTTCCGAGGTCGTCTGGCCGCCGGTCGGATAGAAGCGGCGCTCGGGCTGGGCGCGGCAGACCACTGTCCCGGCCTTGTTGGCCACCGTCACGATGCCGCGCTCGGCCAGGTAGTTGGGACCCTCAACTGTGCCGACATCGGTCAGGGTCAGCGCATAGGCGCCCAGCTTCTGGGTGTCGTTCAGGCTCATGGCCTGGGCCGTCTCGACCCGCCAGGCGGTCTCGAACGAAGCGCCCAGCACGAAGAGGCCCAGACCGGCATGGGCCAGGGTCGTGCCCCAGGCGCCGCGCGGCAGGCCCTTGGCCCGGCGGGCGCTCTCGGCGCCGGGTGCACGGAACAGCTTCAGGCGATCGGCGATTTCGACCAGCGCGCCGCCCACCAGCCAGAAGCCGACGACCAGGCCGCCGCTGGCCAGCAGCTTGCGCGGCTCGACGATGGCATAGGCCAGGAGCCCCAGAACGACGGCGCCGGCGAGAGCGATCCACAGCTTGCGCGCGACACCCTTGGCGTCGCCGCGCTTCCAGGCCAGCAGCGGCCCGGCCGGCAGCACCGCGAAGGCCAGGATCATCAGCGGCACGAAGGTCATGTTGAAGAACGGCGCGCCGACCGAGACGGCCTCGCCGTCCATGGCCTCGCGGATCAGGGGATACAGCGTGCCCAGCAGCACCACCGCCGTCGCCGTCGACAGCAGGATGTTGTTGAGCACGATGGCGCTCTCGCGGCTGATCGGACGGAACTGGCCGCCGCGGTTCAGGCTGGGGGCGCGCAGGCCAAACAGCAGGAAGCCCGCGCCGGCGGCCACGCCCATCATGATCAGCAGCAGCACGCCGCGCGTCGGGTCGACCGCGAAGGCGTGGACGCTGGTCAGCACGCCCGAGCGCACCAGGAAGGCGCCCAGCATCGAGAAGGTGAAGGCCGCCAGGGCCAGGAACGCCGTCCAGCCCGGCAGCGCCCCGCGCTTCTCGGTGACGATAGCCGAGTGCAGCAGGGCCGCGCCGATCAGCCAGGGCATGAAGCTGGCGTTCTCGACCGGGTCCCAGAACCACCAGCCGCCCCAGCCCAGCTCGTAATAGGCCCAGAAGGCGCCCAGGGTGATGCCGATGGTCAGCAGGCTCCAGGCCGCCAGGGTCCACGGACGGACCCAACGCGCCCAGGCCGCGTCGATCCGGCCCTCGATCAGGGCGGCCAGCGACAGCGAATAGACCACCGAGAAGCCGACATAACCCGCATAGAGGAACGGCGGGTGGAAGGCCAAGGCCCAGTCCTGCAGCAGCGGATTGAGCGAGCGGCCCTCGACCGGCGGATCCAGCAGGCGGTCCAGCGGGTTGGAGGCGAAGACGGTGTAGGCCAGGAACATCACGCCCAGCGCGCCCTGGATGGCGATGGCGTAAGCTCTGAGACGGGGCGGCAGGCTGTCGCCGAAGAAGGCCATGGCCGCGCCGTAGCCGGTCAGCACCAGGCACCACAGCAACATCGAGCCTTCGTGGCTGCCCCAGGCGCCGGCAACCTTGTAGAGCAGCGGCTTGGCGGTGTGCGAGTTGGCCGCGACGTTGGCGACCGAGAAGTCCGAACCGACGAAGGCGTAGATCAGGCAGCCGAAGGCGACCAGCACGGCCAGGAAGGTCGCGATCGCCGCGCCGCGACCGGCCCCGGCCAGCACCACCGAACGCCGCGCGCCGCCCACGGCCGACAACCCGGCCTGGGCGATCGACAGCATCAGCGACAGGACGAGGGCGAAGGCGCCCAGTTCGACGATCATGGGGCGGGCTTTCCAGGGGCAGGCTCGCCGGCGGCCGGCTGACCGTACGACGGCTTCTCGCCCTCGCCGCGCCACTCGCCCTGTTCCTTCAGCGCCTTGGACACTTCGCGCGGCATGTAGCGCTCGTCGTGCTTGGCCAGCACCTGCTTGGCGACAAAGACGCCGTTCTCGTCGAACGTGCCCTCGGCCACGATCCCCTGCCCTTCGCGGAACAGGTCGGGCAGGTCGCCGTGATAGCTCACCTTCGCGGTGGCCTTCTGGTCGGCGACCACGAACTCGACATTGCCGTCGGGATGCTTGACCACGCTACCGGCCTGGACCAGGCCGCCCAACTGCACCTTGCGGCCCGACTTGACGTGGGCCTCGGCCGCCTGGGCCGGCGTGTAGAACAGCGAGATGCTGTCGCGCATGCCGTACATGGCCAGGCCCACGGCCAGGGCCAGAACCGGCGCGACGGCCAGGATGACGGTCAGACGCGCGCGCGCCTTGCGGGATTTCGGCCAGAAACTCATGGCTTCACGTTCAAGTTCGATTGAGCGGGGGTGTCGGCGGCCTGACGCAAGGCCGCGATGACCTTGGGCTGATCCTTGAACCGGACGGAGGCTTCGGCGAGCGCGGCGTCGCGCTTGGCGACATCTCCCAGCACGGCATAGGCGCGCACCAACCGCACCCAGCCGTCGGCGTCATCGGGGGCCTGAGCCAGGCGCGCAGCCAGGCCCTGGACCATGCCGGCGACCATGTTCTGGACTTCCGGATTCTCTTCGGCGGCAGGCGCGCCCGGCAGGCCGCCGGCGGCCTGGGCCTGGTCGATCTCGCGGGTCAGGGCCAGGCGCGACGGATCCGTCGCCGGCAGGCCGTCGCGCAGCGTGCGCCAGTCGGCCAGGCCGCCGGCCAGATCGCCCTCGGCGATGCGGCCGCGAGCCAGATAGTAGCGCGAGCGCAGCTCGTTGGGCTCGATCTTCAGGGCTTCGCGGAAGGCCAGCTTGGCGTCGGCGCCGACCTCGCCCTTCGCTTCCATGACGAAGGTCTCGCCCAGCAGGCTCCAGATATCGGCGCGCTTGGGGGCCACGCGGACGGCGCGACGCAGAGCGGCCTCTGCTCCAGCCAGATCGCCGGCGGCGGCCCGGGCCTTGGCCAGGAACACCAGCGGCTCGACGTCCTTGGGACGCTCGGCGACCACGCTCTCCAGCACGGCGGCGATGCGGGCCGGATCCAGGGTCGAGGGATCGCTGGCCTTCCATTCGGCCACGCGCTGCAGATAGGGCTGGTCGGGCAAGCCGGGCTTGCCGACATAGACATAGAGACCCAGCGCGCCGACGCAGACTGCGCCGATCGAGGCCACGACGCCGATGCGAGCGGCCTTGCCGCTACGGCCCCAGCTCTCGGACTGGTCGGCGGCGGCCAGCAGGCCGCGTCCGGCCTCGGCGCGGGCGGCCTTCAGATCGTCCTGCGCCAACAGGCCGTCCATGGCCAGGCGCTCGACCTCGGCCAGGCGGCGGCGGTGCGGTTCAAGACGGGTCTGGGCGTCGTCGACGGGACGGGCGCGGGCCGCGCCGCGCAACACCAGCCCCGCCGTCGCGGCCGACAGCCCCGCCGCGGCGATCCAGAAAGCGATCATGGCCGCGTGTTAGCCCGTAACCGCGCGCGAAGTTAGCGAAAAAAGCGCGTAAGGACGACGGTATGACAAGAGCGCGCCCGTCGCGCCATGCCTGCCGAGGAAATCGTCATGACGCCGATCCTGCTGATCCCGGGCCTGCTCAGCTCGGCCGAGATCTTCGCGCCGCAGCTGCCGGCCCTGTGGCGATATGGTCCGCTGACCATCGCCAACACGCTGCAGGGCGACACCGTGCCGCAGATCGCCACCGCGATCCTGGCCGACGCCCCGCCCCGCTTCGCGCTCGTCGGCGTGTCGATGGGCGGCTATCTGGCTCTGGAAATCATGCGCCAGGCTCCCGAGCGGGTCGAGCGTCTGGCCCTGGTCTGCACCTCGGCCCGCCCCGACACGCCCGAGCAGTCGGCCAATCGCCGCGACATGGTCGAGCGGGCCCGCAAGGTCGGCTTCGATCGCTTCTGCGCCCTGGGCGCCGACAGCCTCACCCACCCCAGCCGCAAGGGCGATCCCGAGCTGAACGCCATCAGCGGCCGCATGGGCGCGGCGGTCGGCCTCGAGGGCTATGCGCGTCAGACCGAGGCCGTCATCGGCCGCGCCGACAGCCGTCCGCTGCTGCCGACGATCAAGGTCCCGACCGCGATCATCGTCGGCGACGCCGATCCCCTGACCCCGGCCTCACTGTCCAAAGAAATGGCCGCGGCCATTCCGGGCGCCGTGCTGACCCTCGCCCCCGATTGCGGACACGTGATCACGCTGGAACGGCCGGAAGTGGTGAACGCCGCGCTCGTGGCGTGGCTGGAACGCTGATCAGGCGGCGATCGCCGCGGCCGCGCGGCGGCGGACAATTTCGGCGGTCTTGTCGTCGCGGGTGTAGGCGATGAAGCCCGCGGCGACGTCCAGGTACTTCACGGCCAGGCCAGAATCGCCGCCCTCGCCGGTGCGGGCCACGTGCAGGACGTCCTCGATATAGGGGTCCAGGCGGGCGTTGAGCTTTTCCAGGATCTTGTTGCGCGAGCTGCCGTAGCCGGCCTTGTCGGCGCAGGCGCGCAACTCGGCGACGAAGGTCAAAGCCCCTTTTGCCCGACGGATCATCGCCTCGTCCGGCTCGTCGGTCAGCTTGGCGACGCCGCGGCTGCCCTTCTTGGCCAGCATCGAGATCGGCCGGGTCGGCAGGGCCTTGTCCAGCTCCCGGTCGGCCTGGTCCATGCGGGCCTCGCAGATCTTGGCCATCTGCTGCTTGAAGCGGAACAGGCGCTTGCCCCAGGGGCCGTCCTTGGCCACCTCGATCGACTGCTGGAACTCCAGGATCTGCATCTGCACGCGCTGGGCGTCCAGGCCCGCGGCGCGGCCGGCCTTCTCGCCGCCGGCGAAGTCGAACTCTTCGATCCGCGTCAGCGCCTCGCCGATGTCGGCCAGCACGCGCTCGCCGAAGCGGCTAACTTCCGACGAGGCTAGGTAGCGGTCGCTGGGCCGGTCCATGACCGCCGAGATCACGCGCAGGATGCGCCACTCGTCGGGCAGGTGGGCCGACAGGATGTCCAGCAGCAGCGGGCCGGCGTCCTCGCTGATCCGGCAGGCGTCGCGATAGGCCAGGCGCGCGGCCGCGGCGCGCTCGTCCGACATGCGGCTGACCCATTCCGACAGGCGCGGCAGGCAGGTGCGGGTGATGGTCGACAGCTGCAGGCACATGGCCAGCTGTTCGGGGTCACAGATCGAGCGGATGCTGTCGAAGGCTTCGTTGCTGCTGTCGCGCAGGCCGGCGGCGGCGATCGCGCACAGCTCGTCGAACACCGGCGGGGTGCCGTTCTCCAGGTCCCACGGATTGCACTTGGCCGAGGCGTCCTGCACCTGCTGCGGCGCGATCAGGCGCAGGGCCCGCCACAGACGGGACAGGGTCACCGGCGGGAACGACACACAATTGTCGCCGCGGTGGGCGCACAGTGGCGCGACCGGCGCCAGGATGTTGTTGCGGATGTAGCGGTTGGCGGCCTCGTCCTCGACCAGCCCGCGCACAGCGGCCAGCGAGCCTTGCGCGCCGGCGCCGGCCAGGGCCAGCTCCAGGCTGCGCAGGGCCGCATCCGGCGCGGTTTCCACCAGCGTCCGGATCAGCTGCAGTTTTTGGGCGGCGATGGCGGCCATAGATCCTCGTGTCGGACTCCCACGGCCGACAGCGTCAACCATGTTCGCTACGAGTTAAGGATTTCCGAAACGCGTCAAAATTCTAGCGCGCCTGCGACGCTCTGCACCGCTGAAAAAGCTGTTGCCTACCAGAAGTTTAGCCAAGGACGGCGCTCAGCGCAGCCTGACCGTTCCGCGACATCGTGACGCAACCTTGAGTTACCTTTCCGCGCGCGGCAGGTCCAGGGTGACTCTCAGGCCGCCCAGGGGTGATTCACCAAGCTGGACCGAACCGCGATAGGCGCGCGCCAGCTCGTCCACGATCGACAGGCCCAGGCCCGAGCCCGGGGCCTTCTCGTCCAGCCGCTGGCCGCGCTTCAGGGCCTGGCCGCGCTCCTCCGGCGTCAGGCCCGGACCGTCGTCGTCGACGGTCAGCAGCATGCGCGCCTCGCCGTGCGGCGCGGCCTCGACCCGGATCTTGCCGCGGCACCACTTGCCGGCGTTCTCCATCAGGTTGCCGGCCAGCTCCATGAAGTCCTGCTTCTCGCCCTGGAAGGCCAGGTCCTCTGGGCAGCGCCAGTCGATCTCGATGCCCTGCCCGTCCGACTTGTCCTGGAAGATCCGCTCCAGGGTCACGGCCAGCTCGTCCAGGATCGGCTCGACCGGCGTGCGCTCGCCTGAGGTCTGCGAGCGGGCGGCGGCGCGGGCGCGACGCAGATGGTGGTCGACCTGCTCGCGCATGGTCTGGGCCTGGCGCGCCACCACGTCGGCCAGTTGGCCCGGCTGCTGGGAAGCCTCGGTCAGCATCACCGACAGCGGCGTCTTCAGGGCGTGGGCCAGATTGCCGACGTGTGTGCGCTGCCGCTCCACGACTTCCTGGTTGTGGGCCAGCAGGGCGTTCAGCTCGACGGCCAGCGGCTCCAGCTCGACCGGATAGATGCCGTCCAGGCGCTCGGCCTTGCCCCGGCGGACGGCGGCCACCTCGCGGCGCAGGCGGAACAGCGGCTGCAGGCCGAAGCGCACCTGCACCACCACCGCCAGGATCAGGCCCACGCCCAGGATCGACAGGGCGAAGATGGTGATGCGGCCGAACTGGCTGGCGTCGTCGTCGATCGGCGAGCGGTCCTCGGCGGCCACGAACACCAGCGGATCGGCATAGCCCGGCAGCCGGGCCAGGATGGCGGCGGCGCGCAGCGGCTTGTCCTGCGGGCCGCGCAGGTCGAAGTACTGGGTCTTGCCCGGCGCGGCGTCCAGCTGGTCGATCTGGCTGGAGGACAGCATCAGGTCGCTGTCGAACAGCGAGCGCGAGCGCACCACCGGCCGGATCGCGCCGTCCGCCGACTTGTCCAGGATCGCCCAGTAGCGGCCCGAATAGGCGCGGGTGGCGCGGATGTCGGTCAGCACCGGCGCGCGCAGCTGGCCGTCCTCGATGGTCGAGCCGGCGTAGAGGTCGTCGGTCAGCACGGCCAGCGACGAGTCGAAACGCCGGATGGCCGCGGCCTTGAACTGGGCGGTCAGGAACACCCCGGCCGCCAGCATGACCACCAGGGTCCAGACCCCGGCGATCAGGACCAGACGGCGGACCAGCGATCGACGGCGCAGGTCCAGCAAGGAACTACTCAGTGGCTTCGCCCGCCAGCGGCGTCAGGCGATAGCCCAGGCCGCGGACGGTCTCGATGCGGTCGGCGCCCAGCTTCTTGCGCAGACGGCCGATGAACACCTCGATGGTGTTGCTGTCGCGGTCGAAGTCCTGGTCGTACAGGTGCTCGACCAGCTCGGTGCGGCCGATCACCCGGCCCTGGTGCATCATCATGTAGTGCAGCAGGCGATATTCCAGCGAGGTCAGGCGCAGCGGCTCGCCGTTTACGCTGGCGCGGGCCGCGCGCGGGTCCAGGCGCAACGCGCCGCACGACAGCGACGGCGCGGCGTGGCCGGCCGAGCGGCGCAGCAGGGCGCGCAGGCGGGCCAGCAGTTCCTCGGTGTGAAAGGGCTTGGCCAGATAGTCGTCGGCCCCGGCGTCGAACCCGGCGACCTTGTCGCTCCAGGCCGCGCGGGCGGTCAGGATCAGCACTGGCGTCGTGACATTGCCCCGGCGCCAGCGCTCCAGCACCGACACGCCGTCCACCTTGGGCAGACCCAGGTCGAGAACGACGGCGTCATAGGGCTCGGTCTCGCCCAGGAACTGGGCTTCCTCGCCATCCGGGGCGTGGTCGACGGCATAGCCGGCGTCGGCCAGGGCCAGCTTCAGCTGGCGCGACAGGTCGGGATCGTCCTCGACGAGCAGGATGCGCATGGGAAACTCCTGAGAACTATCAGCCGCCGCTGAGGATCTGACCGGTCTGGGCGTCGACGATGAAGTCGATGCGACGGCCATCGGCCGTGGCCCAGCGGACCCGGTAGTTGTTGCCTTCCAGCCCGGCGTCCAGCACCCGGCCCGGCACGCGCGAGGCGATCATCTGGATCACCCGCGACAGCGGCACGAGACGACCCGACTGCACGCCGCCGCGCGCCTGGTCCTGCTGGGCGCGCCAGTCGGCGCCGAGCGAGTCAGGACCACGACGTTGCGCCGACGCGGCGCCCGGGAGGGCGGCGACGAGCGCGGTGGCGACAAGAAGGGCGCGGATCGTTTTCATGCTCTCCGGTCTAAAGGATCGCGGCTGAATGGAGACTGAACACGCGGGTTATGAACGGGCCGCGACGTTCTGTCACGCCGGCTCGCGCGGCCAGGGAGCCGTGTCAGCTTATCAGCGTCTTGATGCGCGCGGCCAGGGCTTCCATCGCGAAGGGCTTGGTCATCACATGCATGCCGGCGTCCAGGCTGCCGTCGCCGACGGCGGCGTTCTCGGCGTAACCGGTGATGAACAGCACCTTGAGGCCCTGACGGCGCACGCGGGCGGCGTCGGCCATCTGCCGGCCGTTCATGCCGCCGGGCAGGCCGACATCGGTGACCAAGAGGTCGATGCGGCGGTCCGACTGCAGGATGGCCAGGCCCTCGGCGCCGTCGGCGGCCTCCACGCCCTGGTAGCCGAACTCAGCCAGCACCTCGAGCACCAGCATCCGCACGGTCGGTTCGTCGTCGACCACCAGCACGGTCTCGCCCGCGCCGTGGCCGGGGATCTGGGCGTCGCCGCCATTGACCGCGGCCAGGGGCTCGCCGGTGCGGCGCGGCAGGTAGAGCGTGACGGTCGTGCCCTCCCCGGCCCGCGTCTCGATGCCCGCCTGACCGCCCGACTGGCGCACGAAGCCGTAGATCATCGACAGGCCCAGGCCCGTGCCCAGGCCCAGCGGCTTGGTGGTGAAGAACGGATCGAAGGCCTTGGCGGCGACGTCCGGGGTCATGCCCACGCCGGTGTCGGACACGGCGATGGTGACGTACTCGCCGGCGGTCAGGCCCAGGCCGGCTGCGCCCGCCTCGTCCAGCCGGCGGTTGGCGGTGGCGATGGTCAGCCGGCCGCCGCCGGGCATGGCGTCGCGGGCGTTGATGCACAGGTTGAGGACGGCGTTTTCCAGCTGGTTGACGTCCACCTTGACCGGCCACAGGTCGTCGGCGGCGGCCACTTCCAGCTCGACCGCCGGCCCGACCGTGCGGCGGAACAGGTCCTCCAGCTCGGCGATCAGGCGGTTGGCGTCGGCGACGGTGGGGTCCAGGGTCTGGCGGCGCGAGAAGGCCAGCAGGCGATGGGTCAGGGCCGCCGCCCGGCGGCTGGCGCCCTGCGCGGCGGCGATGTAGCGGCCGACCTCGCCGGTGCGCCCCTGGGCCAGGCGGCTTTCCAGCAGTTCCAGGCTGCCGCTGATACCGGTCAGCAGGTTGTTGAAGTCATGGGCGATGCCGCCGGTCAGTTGGCCGACGGCCTCCATCTTCTGGCTCTGGCGCAGCTGCTCCTCGGCACGGGCGAGGGCCTCCTCGGCCGCCTTCTCGCGGGTGGTGTCGCGGGCCACGCAGTACATCAGGTCGCCGTCGGGCACGGCCGTCCAGGTGAACCAGCGGTACGTGCCGTCCTTGGCGCGGAAGCGGTTCTCGAAGCGCAGGGTCGCGCCGCCGCCCGCTAGGTGGTCGATCTCGCTGCGGGTCTTGGCCCGATCCTCGGGGTGCTCCATCCATTCGGACGTGCGGCCCAGCAGCGCCTTCTCGCTCCAGCCCAGGATCTCGGTCCAGGCCGGGCTGACCGCCAGCCACACCCCTTGGGCGTCGGCGACCAGGAACGGATCCTGCGACAGGTTCCACAGGCGATTGCGCTCGGCCGCCTCGCTCTCGACCCGGCTTTCCAGGGTGGCGTTCAGGCGCACCAGGGCCTGTTCGGCGCGGCGGCGTTCGATGGCGATCCAGGCGCGGTTGGAGACCTCGCGCGCCAGGCCGATCTCCTCGGGCGTCCAGTCGCGCACCCGGGCGCTGGCGATGTACAGGAGCGCCACGAAGCCGTCCTCCTCAGTCACCGGCAGGTTGATCCCCGAGATCGCGCCGATCGACACCAGCGCCTCGGCGGTGTCGCGGGTGCGCGGGTCCTGGCGGGCGTCCGAGAACACCACCAGCCGCCCCTGCTTGAGGTCGTCGATGTACGAGCCGTAGTCGCGGAAGTTCATCAGGCGCGGCAGGGGCGTGCGGCCCGGCGCGCTCCAGCCGCGCGCGACGTCGATGGTCTCGGCCTCGCGATCCACCAGGCCATAGCCGGCATGGGCCGCGTCCAAGGTGCGCCCCAGGATCTCGGCGGCGGCGTGGGCGATGTCGTCCGGGTCGTCCAGCAGGCGAAAGCGGTCCGACAGAGTCAGCAGCGCCTGCTCGAACGCCTGGGCCTCGCGCTGGGCGCTGACGTCCATCACTGCGCCGACGGCCCGTCGGCAGACGCCGTCCGCGTCGAAGATCCCCTTGCCGCGCGCCACCACGTGGCGGATGCGGCCGTCCTCGCGGCCGATGGTGCGATACTCGACGTCGTAGGTGGCCCGCAGATCGGGATCCAGGGCCGAGGCGAACGCCCGGGCCGTGGCCTCGCGATCGTCCGGATGCAGGCCGGCGTAGAAGTCGTCCAGGGTGCAGGGCGCCCCCGGCGAGATGCCGAACATCGCCCGCGTACGGTCCGGCCAGATCAACGCCCCGGTCTGGACGTCGACGTCCCAGGTTCCGATCTCGGCCATCTCGGTGGCCAGGCCCAGGGCTTCCTGGCTCAGCGTCAGCCGGACCTCGGCGGACAGGCCGGCTCCCTCGGAACTATGGGACAAGACGGGGAACTCCAGGCGCCGACACAGGGCGCCTGCAACGCGCCCCTGCCGGGAGGAACGCCAAGTCACGGCCAAGGTTCAAGTCCCCTGGCCCCGCTTCGGGGTCACGCGTCGGCCTAAAGCGCGATCAGGCTTTTGCGCACCGTCAGACGCACCGTGCGGCCCAGCGGATCCAGATAGTCGGCCTGATAGGCCTGGGGCGTCATCCCGCGCGCGTCCTTCACCACCGGACGGCTGTAGAGGACGTTGTCGGCGGCCACCGTCACCCGCGCGCCGGCCACCCACTTGGACACCGGCCCCAGGTTCAGGTCCTTGGGCGCCTCGTAGAAGGCCGACAGGTTGATGGTGGTCTGGTCGTCGAAGCGCAGGGCGCCGGTGGACGGGCCGGCGTCGATGGTGCTGCCGCCGCGCCAATTACCATTCAGGTTGACGCCCACACCCTGCTTGAAGGCGTTCAGGCGGAAGCTGAGCTCGCGGCGCGGCTGGCCTCGGCGGCTGGTGCTGGCGCCGTTCAGCAGGTCCAGCGGCGGCAGGCCGTCGCGCAGCGTGGTCTCGTCGCGCAGCCGCCAGACATAGTTGACCGACATCTGCACCTGGCCGGCCTTGCTGCGGTCGGGCTTGGCCTTGCTGCCCTTGGGGGGCTGGCCCAGGAAGCGCGTCAGGTTGAAGCCGCCGCGCACCTCCTCGCGGTCGATGGCGTCGAAGTTCAGCGGCCGGCTGTCGATGGCCGTCAGCACGCCGTCGGCGTTGCGGGTGAAGCGCTCGGGGAAAGCCGCCTCCAGCGCCGCCGTGCCCAGCGGGAAGTTGGAGATCGGGTCTTCGATATGGGTCGCCACATAGTTGGCGTTGACCGTCAGGCGCGTGGGCCCGCCGTCGCGGCCCATCGGCCGGAAGTTCAGGCCGGCGCGCACGCTGCGGCGGCGGTCGTTGGCCAGGCGGGTGTTGCCGCCCTCCAGCCGCTGGACGGCGACGCTGGTGCCGGTGGCGAAGTCGAACACCGTGACGCTGGGGGTCAGCACCACCGGGTCGACCAGCTGGTTGGCGTTGGGGGCGGTCTCTTCCTGGGTGATGTTCAGATTCACCGACACCAGCTTGTCGGGCGTCCAGTTCAGGCCCCCGCCGAAGGCCAGCCGGTCGCGGCGGCTGTCGATGTCATAGCCGGCGTTGAGGCTGGCGGTCAGGTCGCCCAGGGCCGGCAGCACCTCGCGCCCGCGATTGGCCAGCGGCACGTCGATGTCGCCCTGCAGCGAGACCACCTGGCGCTCGAAGACGCTGTGCATCGCGCCGCTGGAGCGCACGGTGTCGGACACCTGCTGGATTTTCTGGCCGCCCAGCTTCAGGGTCGAGGTGATGCGGCCGGCCGGGGTCTCGGCGACGTCGCCGTTCAGCACCAGCTCGGCCTTGGCGGTCTTGGAGGTCGACTTGGCGGTGTCGGGCTTGTTGATCTTCAGCAGGGTCGGCGAGACCGGGCCGAACGGGTTCACGGCCGGATCACCCGCCGCGATCGCCGCCTTCCAGCCGGCGGAGTCGACGCCCCGGCCGGTGATGGTGCTGTTGTCGTTCTGGTCGTAGCCGCCGGTCACGGTCCAGCGCCAGTCGCCGACATAGCCGTTGGCGGCCAGGCCCAGCTGGCCCTTGACGGTCTGGGCCTCGCGGATCAGCGAGCCGGGCGCGTCCAGATAGCGATAGACGGTGACGTCCTGGCCGAACGGCGAGAACGGATTGCCGGCCGGCAGCTTCACCGAGGTCGCGGGCAGGCCCAGCTGGCTGGTGCGAAGGGCGTCTTCCAGGTTCAGGCTGACCGTGACGCTGACCAGCTTGGCCAGGTCGCGGGTGACGGCGGCCTTGAAGCCCTTCTGCTGCAGCGCCGCCAGCAGGCTGCGGTGAGCGATCAGGCCGTCCAGCTCGGGCGCGTCGGCGCCGGCCGCGAAGGCGGCCAGGTCCTGAGGGCCGCGCCAGGCCGCATCCGGCGCGCGGACCACGGTGACGACGCCGCCGGCCAGGGCCGAGAGGGCCGGGTCGATCTCGGCCCCGAACGGCGAGGCCGCGACATTGCCGACCAGGCCGTAGGGCGAGGTCGCCGACGGGATGCGATAGATGTCGCGCTCGGTTTCCAGCAGCGCCTGCTCGCCGCGCAGGTCCAGGCCCGCCGTGGTGCGCTCGTCGCCGGCCAGGCGGAAGGCGTCGGCAGTCACGCGGCCGTTCAAGCGCGGCGCGGCGACACCGCCTTCGCTCTCGGCGGCGACCGAGGCGAAGCGCTTGCGCAGCACGAAGTTGACGACCTTCTGGTTGGGCCGGAAGCCGTAGGACAGCGCCGTCGCCGGCGGCAGCACGTCCATCCGCTCGATGGCCTGGGTCGGCAGGTTGCTGATCTCGGAGAAGCCCGAGATCCGCCGGCCGTTGGCCAGATAGATCGGCTGCGCCGCGTCCGGCTCACCGGTGGTGATCTCGCCCTGCAGCAGGGTGACCAGGTCCTGGATGGTGCTGGTGCCGGTGCCCAGGATCTCCGAAGCGTCCAGAGTTAGTTCGGGCAGGGCCGGCCCGCGCGCCTTGCCGCGGACGCCCTGCACGACCAGCCCCTCGATCAGGGCCGTCTGCTCGCTCTCGGTCGGCGCGGTGGTAACCGGTGTCTCCTGCCCATACGCCTCGAGAGGCGCACTGGCCTGCAGGAGCGCCAAGACGCTGACCAACACCATCGGAGCCTCCCCGGACCCTGAGTAGAATATGGGGAATCCCTAAGATGGGTAGCCGTGGGAGGCAAGGGGCATAGATCCTCCCCCGCGTTGCGGGGGAGGTGGCCCAGAGGGCCGGAGGGGGCTAGCTGGACCTAAGCCGTATTAGCCCCCTCAGTCACTTCGTGACAGCTCCCCCGCATCGCGGGGGAGCATCCTGAAGCCCTACTTCCGCTTGGGCGTGTAGGGCTTCTGGTCGCGCCAGGCCTGGGCGAACTTCTCCAGGTCCTCGTCGATCGTCTCGGGCAGGGTCACCACCAGGCGCGCCAGCAGGTCGCCGCGCTTGCCCTTGGCGTCCGGGAAGCCGCGTCCCTTCAGGCGCAGGGTCTGGCCGCTGTTGCTGCCCTTGGGCACGCCCAGCATGACGTTGCCGTCGGGGGTCGGCGCCTCGACCTTGCCGCCTAGCACCGCGTCGGGCACCGAGATCGGCAGGTCCATGATCAGGGCGTCGCCCTCGCGCCGATAGATGGGGTGAGGCTTGATGGCCAGTTCGATCAGGGCGTCGCCGGGACCGCCGCGACCGGGGCTGCCCTGGCCCTTCAGGCGCAGGGTCTGGCCTTCCTGGGCGCTGGCCGGGATGGTGACATCGATCGTGCGGCCGTCCGAGAAGGCCACGCGCTTCTTGCCGCCCTTGATCGCCTCTTCCAGGTCGATGTCCAGGCGCGCCTTGATGTCCGCGCCCTTGGCCGAGAAGCCCGCGCCGGCGCCGCCGCCGAACGGGCCGCGCCCGCCGCCGCCCTGGTTGAACATGCCGCCGAACAGGTCGGAGAGATCGATCTCCGGCCCGTCGTCACGCTGGAAGCCGCCGCGACCAAAGCCGCCGGCGTTGAACGGGCCGTTGCCCGGCTGGCCGCCGAAGCCGCGCATGGTCTCGCGACCGTCGGCGTCGATCTGGCCCAGGTCGAACTTCTTGCGCTTCTCCGCATCGCCGACGATGTCGAAGGCGGCGCTGACCTGCTTGAACTTCTCTTCCGCCTTCTTGTCCCCCGGATTGGTGTCCGGGTGGTGCTGCTTGGCGAGCTTGCGGAACGCCTTGCGGATCTCGTCCGCCGTCGCGGTGCGGGAAACGCCAAGTTCCTGATAGGGGTCGCGCGCCAAGGAAGGTCCTCTGGAAGAATAAGGGCGGTCTGGGTATCGCCCTCCATCTAGAACGTCCAGAGCGAGGCGCAAGGGCCGATGTGGCTTATTTACCACAACCCCGTTGTCGCAGGGACGCCCCAGCCGTATAGCGCGTCGGCCTGCGCCACCTCGATCAAGGCCGCCGACGACGGCGCATCGGCGGTCCGCATGGTCGCCGTGTAGACGAAGGCCGGGCTCGACACCTCGTCCTCGCGCAGGACCACGCCGCCGTCCAGCACGCGGAGCCGATAGCGCTCGACGCCCTCGGCCAGCGGGACCTCGCCGTCCCAGACGTCGCCGCCCAGGCGGGCGCGGCGGATCCAGGTCAGGCGCAGGTCGCCGGCGACCATCCGGCTGCGCAGATGGGCCGGGGCCAGGGGCCGCAAGGCCCGGCCGGTCCAGGTCGCCGTCACCTCGCTCATCGCCGTGCCCGAGGGCGGACCACCGGCCGGGGCGGCGCGGACCACCAGCGGCGCGCCGCGCTCGAAGGCCGCCACGGCCATCGGGACCACCGCCTCGTCCAGCAGCACCACAGCGGCGCCGGCCGGGATCACGGCTGCGCTGACCACGCCGTCGCGTTGGCCGCGCAGGAGGCCGGTGAGCCGCCAGACATCCGGCGCGATCAGCTCGGCGGACTGGAAGGCGATCACCTCACAGTCGCCGGACGGGGCGCGGACAGCCAGGGCGTTGTCGCCGGCCAGCACGGCCGCCAGCGGCGCCGAGGCCAGGCTGCGCCCCTCCATGCGGACGGTCAGACTGCCGGTGCGATCCAGCCGGTGCGGCGAGGCCGGTGGCAGGTCATTCAACGTCTCGCCCACCGTGGCCGGCGCGGCGATGCGGGCGCGGACGGTCAGGGTCGAAGGACCGGCGCCGGCATGGATGTCCAGCGGTCGCCACGGCTCGCTCGCCGCCGCAACCAGGGGCCTTGCATCGTCGGTCAGGGCGCCATCCGAGGGCAGGTCCAGCACGTGCAGCACCGGCGGCGCGGCCGGGTCGCGCGGCGGGCTGGGCGTCCAGTCGATCGCGTCGCCCACGCCTTGCACCGCCAGCACCGGGACCAGGGTCGCGCGCGGCTGCTCGTCCAGGTCCAGCCGCGCCACCCGCCAGGCGCCGCCGTCGAAGGTCAGCCGATCGCCGGTTTCCAGGCGCAGGGCCGCCGACGGCGCCAGATGGAGGATCCGGGCGCGTCGCGCGGCTTCATCGGCGGCCAGCATCCGGCGGGCGACCGCTTCGGCCTCGGCGGCTGCCAGCACGATCGGCGCATCGGCGTCACGGGTCCCCTGCCCGGCCTCGCGCCGCACGACCAGCGCCCCGACCTGGTAGTCGCGGGCGGCGTCGAGAAAGCGCAGGCGCAGCGCCTCGGCGGCGGGCTCCAGGGTGCGGGTCTCCGTCTCCCCGGGACCGTCTTCGGGCAGAACCAGATCATCCGCCGCCAGCACGCCAGACGTCCGCCCGCTGCGCGCCGCCATCCGCACGTGGTCGCCGCGCTCAACTGGGTCCAGGGCGAAGGCCTCGGTCAGGGGAAGCAATGCGTCGCGCAGCCGCATCGGCCGATCGACGACATAGCCGCCGACACTGCCGCCCGCCTCGCCGGGATCGATCGCCACCCCAGCCCGCGCGCCCAGGGCCTGGATCAGCTCGGGCAGCGGCGCGATCCCCGCCCGGCCGGTCAGCCAGTGCCCCAGCAGCCAGTTGCCTCCGTCGGCCCAGACGCCGGACCGGGCCGGGAAGTCCGGGAACGGCCGCGCATCCCAGCACCAGGCGCTGGCCGCCGCGATCATCGGCCCGCCATAGAGGGGCGAGACGGGATTGGCCTCGGGCTCCTCCAGCCAAGCCAGCACGGTCTCCAGATAGCGCCGCTGGCCGAAGTCGTCGCGCTCGCCCGTCGAATAGGGCGGCAGGAAGCTCTCCGAGCTCTTGGGGTCGATGAAGAGGTTCGGCGAATTGGCCCCCTTGTCGACCGCCGGGCAGCCGAACTCGGTCAGGCGGATCGGCTTGGACATCGGGACCCAGGCGGTCGGGGTCGCCGAGCGCACGCCGCCGGACCGGTCGTGATGCGGTTTGCTCCACCACGAGAGCAGGTCCTTGGCGCGATAGATCCACGGCTCGCCATGGGCGCCGTCGGTGATCGGGGTGCGGATCTGGGCGTCACGCGCCGCCTCGCTGGCATAGTACCAGTCGAACGCCTCGCCGCCGGTCAGGCCGGCGCGCAGATAGGCCGGATCGCTGGGCCCGAACCAGCCGGCCTGGGCGTCGCGATGGGTGTCGCCCTCGCGCCAGTCGGTGACCGGCGGATACCAGTCGACGCCGACGAAATCGATGTTCGGATCGGCCCAGAGCGGGTCGAGGTGAAAGACCGCGTGGCCGGTCCCGTCGGCGGGCTGGTGACCGAAATATTCGCTCCAGTCGGCGGCGTAACCCAGCTTCGTCCCCGCCCCCAGCACAGCCCGCGCATCGGCGGCCAGGCTCTTCAGCTTGGCCACCGCCGGATAGGTCCCGCCCGCCCCGCGCACGGTGGTGACGCCGCGCAGCTCCGAGGCAATCACGAAGCCGTCGACGCCGCCGGCCCGCACGGCCAAGGACGCCATGTGCAGCACCATGCGGCGCAGCCCCCAGGCGCCGTCGAAGAAGGCGTTCACCTGGGTCGTGGCGGCGCTCGTACCGTCGGCGCCCGCCGCGCAGGTGATCCGACCGCGCCACGGATAGGCCGCCTGGCCGGCCGGCGGATCCATCAGGATGAACGGATACAGCACCACCTTCAGCCCGCGGCGCTTCAGCTCGGCGATGGCCTGCAGCACCACCGCGTCGGCGGGCGTGCCGCCATAGGCCGGCGCACCGTCCTTCAGCGAGATCAGGTGCGCGCCCGAGCGGTCGACACCCGCCACGCTCCAGTCGATCGGCAGGGTCTCCTTGGCCGCCTGCTCGACGCCGGGCCGGATCTGGCACTGACCGCAGCGCAGGTCCGTGCCGAACCACGAGACGACCAGGGTCACCTCCTCCACCGCCGGCAGTTGGGCCTGCAGTTGGTCCAGGGCGACGACCAGGTCGGGCCGTCCCTCGGCGTTGTGCACGCTCTCGGACGCCGTGCGGGTCAGGCCCTCGCGCCGCAGCACCGCCTCGGTGGCGTAGACGAACTCACCGGCCCCGGGGATCAGGCAGACGCCCTTCAGCTGCTCCTCCAGCCCCAGGGTCCCGGGAACGCGCGGGCGGCGGAAGACCTCGAACGACAGCTGCGGCGGGCGGTTGCCGTACGGATCGAGCGGCAGGTCCTCGAACACCACATAGGCCACGCCGCGATAGGCCGGCGCCTCGCCCTCGACGGCGGCGATCAGCGGATCGGGCGCCTGGTCCTCGGTCCCGCGATGCAGGCGCATGGTCACGCCGGTCATGTCCATCACCTTGCCGTCGGCCCAGACCCGGCCCAGGCCGTCGATCGGGCCCTCGGCCACGGCGACCGCGAACGACAGGCTGTAGGCATAGGCCGTGGTCTTCTGGCCCTTGGAGCCGCCGACGCGGCCCTCGACCCGCTTCTCGCGGAAGCGGGCGGCCCAGACCACCTGGCCGCCGACCCGCGCGCGACCGAAGACGCACGGCAGCGCCGCGCCCTCGGCCGCCCCGGTCAGGCGCAGTTCGGGGATGCGCGGGCCGATCTGGCGAGCAGGGCTCAGGGCGTTGATCGCCGCCTGGTCGACCATGGCCCCGAGGGTCGCCCCAGCCACGGCGCCGAGCGGTCCGCCGATCGCCGCGCCGACGCTGGACAGGATCATCTGGGCCATGGCGGCCTCCTCAACAGGGAAAACGGAAGGCGGCGACCAGGCGCTCGCGCCACCAGCGTCCCAGGACGCTCTCGACGCAGGCCCGGCCCCAATAGGCGTGGATCATCCGGTCGGGGCCCGACTGGATCGCGCAGTGCTTGGCGACCGCGCTCGGCGCCATGCGGAAGACCAGGACGTCGCCGGGGCGGGCGGTGTTCGGCGGGATGGGTTGGAGCCAGCGGGCGAAGGCGTCCAGCATCAGTTCCTGGCCGCCGGTCTCGGCCCAGTCCGGGCGATACGGCGGCGGGGTTTCGGGCTCGGCGCCGTGCAGGGCCCGCCAGACGCCGCGGATCAGGCCCAGGCAGTCGCAGCCGGCATGCAGGGTCGAGGCCTGGTGGCGGTAGGGCGTGCCCAGCCAGCGGCGGGTTTCGGTGAGGATGGCGCAAGCCCCCTCCACCGGCGTTCGCCGGTCCCCCTCCCCCAAGAGGGGGAGGATAGAGAGCCCCGGTGGAAGGGCAGTGTAATTCTCCGCCCCCGGCTGGGGGCGGACAGACCTGCGCAGCAGGTCAGGTGGGGGCAAGTGCAGACTCACCGCTTTCCCCCGTCGTTCCGCTCCCCCTCCACCGGATACAGCGTCAGGAAGTCTTCCCCCGGCGCCGTCGGGAAACCCCGGAAATTCACGCCGTTCGCAAACGTCCCGACACAGCTCGCCCAACGCTTGTCGCAAGTCGCACCGTCCGGCGGGACAATCCCGCACCGCTCGTCACCGAGCCGCGCATCGCACAGCCGGGTGAAGGTGCGGCCGGCCACCCGCTCCAGGTCCGCCGCCGGCCCAGCCAGGGTCGCCTTGAAGGCCTGGCCCTCGCGGGCGACCGAGGCGATGGCGGCGGTCCACAGGCGCACCACGCGATACGGCGCGCTCCAGTCCACCCGCAGCGCCGCCACCCGCGCCCCGTCATAGAGGCCGGCGGCCAGGTCGCTGTCGGTGATCCCCGCATCGTCCAACACGCCCAGCGCCGCGGCCTGCCCCGGCGCATAGCCGACGGCGGTGTCGCTGGCGCCCGGGCTCCAGCCGCCGCCGGCCCGGCAGGTCACACCGTCGACGACGAGATCGCGATCATGATCGGTGAAGCCCAGCCGCACGCCGTCGCGACGCACGACGATCCAGGCCCAGGCCAGGCGGGCGACGTCCAGGCCCTCGGGAAGGGCGCGCATCAGACCCGCACCTCGACCAGCGCGCAGGCCGTGACCCGCGCGGCCGCGAAACCCTCCAGGGTCACGTCCAGCCGGTCGGTGTCGAAGCGCGCCGGCGTGTCGAACTCGAAGCCCGCCTTGACCGCCGCGCCGGCGGCCGGGGCGGCGGTCAGGGTCACAACGCCGGTCGCGGCGTCGACGGAAAAAGCGCCGGCCGCCAGGGCTGCGCCCGCCACCGAGACCTTGACCGTGCCGGCCACCGGTTTGGCGATCGTCCGCAACACGGTCCCGTAGGCCTTCGTCAGCTGAAAGGTTTTGCGCGCCCCGTCGCCGGTCCCGATCGCCTGGTCGCCCGCCGCCGTCACGCCCGAGGGCGCGCACGACTTGAAGTCGGCCGGGTCGCGGAACCGGAAGCCCGCCAACCGCCCGCCCCGCGCCTCGAAGAAGGCCAGGAGCTCGGCGACCTCGTCCAGCGGCCGGGCGGCGGTGGCGATCAGCCAGCGACGGCGGCCCTGGCTCCACGGACTGGTGCGGCGCTCGAAGCCCGAGGCCAGGGTCACCACCTCGGTGCGTCGCTCGATCCCGCCCGTGCAGCCGAACGCCAGGCGCGCGGGCAGGCGCGCCTCGTGGAACTCGCTCATGGCGATGTCTCCGGGTTCACGAAAAGGTTTGCAGAAAATTTGACGCCAAGCGCAGCCGTTCGGCGCGAACGCGATTAAGTCTGCGTCATGACCCGCTTTTCACTTCATCGGCGGGTCGTCGGCCCCTACGTATGGGGTCGAGATTGGAGAATACGATGGATTGGAAGACCCTGTTCCTGTCGCCCGAGGGCCGCATCGGCCGCCAGGCGTTCTGGATCGGCTGGCTGGTCCTTTTGGGCGTCAACGTGGTGGCCGGCTGGCTGCCGCTGATCGGCTGGGTCATCTCGCTGGCGACGATCTACGCCAGCGTCTGCATCCACACCAAGCGCCTGCACGACATGGGTCAGACCGGCTGGTGGCAGGTGCTGCCGTGGGTGCTGGGCCCGATCCTGGTGTTCGGCGCCGTGGCCTCGGTCGGCTTCTCGGCCCTGGGCAGCGCCTTCAACGGCGGCGAGCCCAGCATGGCCATGCTGGCCAGCCTGGGCGGCCTCTTGATGTCGATGTTCATCGCCTTCGCCGTCTGGCTGGCCTTCACCTTGTGGGTGGGCTGCAGCACCGGCCAGCCGGGCGACAACAAGTACGGCGCGCCGCCGATCAACACCGCCGCCGTGGTCCTCTAAAGGCGTCTCGCCCCCAGGCTCACGGCGCGCGCCAGGGCCTGGGCCAGCTGGGCGTCGGAGCGGATCAGGCCCGCGACGTCGCCGCCCTGGACATTGACGGTCACCGACACCCCGCCGGCCGTTCCGACCGGCTCGATGCTTCCGCCGGCGGACGGGCGAAAGACCTCCGGCCCGCGCTCGCCGACCAGATAGGCGCCGCCGGGCAGCACTGGGCCGCCATCGGCCCTGCTTCCTGAAAAAGGGGCGCCGGAAAAGCTCTTCGACAGCGCCGCGCCAAGTCCTGCGCCGGCCGCGCCCAGCACCGCGCGCGCCAGCTCGGCCAGCGACACTTCACCGTCAGACGCGGCGCGCGCCAGGGACCGCGCCAACGACGTCCCGGCCCGGGTGAAGGCCTCGTCGATCGAACGGGCGGCCCGTTCGGCCGGCGCCTTCAGGGCCTCAAGCGACGCAGCGGCCTCGGCGGCGCGGGCGGGAACGGCGGTCAGGCCGTCGGTTTCCAGGCTCATGAACAGGCCTCCTCATCGGGATAGCGGGCGATTAGGGCGGTCAGGCCCGAGCGGGTCAGGACCGGCTGCGGCGGAGTCTCGGTCAGCAGCCGCCACTCGACCAGCGACAGCCGCCAGAACGCCTCGGGCGCAATGCCCAGGCGGAGGGCCAGCCGCAGCGGCGCGGCCCAGCTCATGCGCTGGCGACCAGGGCGGCGGCCAGGGCGCTCGCGGCCTCGACGACCGTGGCGCGGGCGGCGATCGCCGTATCCTCGCCCCCGCCGTCCAGCAGGGCAGCCAGCACGGCGGAGAGATCGCCGGCGCTCAGGGTGGCGATCCGGTCGGGCAGCTGCGCCCAATCCGAGAGGCCCAGCGCGCTTTCGATCCGCGCCAGGGCGCCCAGGGTCAGGCACAGGCGCCGCGGTGCGCCGGCCAGGCTGACCACGACCTCGCCGCGGGCGGGATTGGCGGTCGGCATCAGAGCGCCGTGAAGGTGACGGCGCCGGCCGAGGCCAGGCTCAGCGCGAACGCCGCCTCGCCGTCGTGCTCGCCGGCATACTCCAGGGCCGCGACCAGGAACGCGCCCTCCAGCTGGCCGAAGTCGGGGATCACCAGCCGCCAGACGCGCGCCGACTGGTCGAAGAAGCTGGTCCGCACCTGGGCGTCGGAGGCGGCGTCACGGAACACGCCCGCGCCCGACACGGCCACCGATTTCACCCCCGCCCCAGCCAGCAGCTCGCGCCAACGGCCGGTGCTGTCGCTGTCAGTGGCGTCGATGGTCTTGGCGTTCAGGCTGATGGTCCGGGCGCGCAGGCCCGCGACGGTGTGGAAGGTCGGGGTCGCGGCCCCGTCGCTGATCTTCAGCAGCAGGTCCTTGCCGGCTTGGGCGGCCATGGGAAGCTCCGTGGATTAGAGGGGTTCGGTGACCGCCCGCACGCGGACGATGCCCAGCGTGGTCTCGCGATCGGCGCCGGCGAAGACGTCGGCATAGGGCGTGCGCAGGGTGACCAGGCGCCGGCCGGTCAGGGCCGGCTTGGCGTCGTGCAGCGCCGCACGGACGGCGGCGACCAGGGCCCTGGCCTCCTCCGGCCCGCCGAAGCGGCTAGCGCAGGTCAGGGTCAGCAGGTGCTCGACGGTGTCGCCTTCGACGGGGCGGCCTTCCGACCGGGTGACGACGACGCAGGGATAGGTCGGCATGCGCGGCGCGGCGGCATGGATCCGCTGGCCGGCGATCGCGGTGACGGCGGGCGCGGCCTTCAGGGTCGCGACCAGGGCGTCGATCAGGGGCTTGTCGCTCACAGCCGCGCCTTTCGGTAAGGGGCCAGCCACGGCTCGACGAGGGCCAGCGCGGGCTCGTCGCGATGCTCATAGGCGTGGGCGACCAGGATCAGGACGGAGAGGCGCAGCGGCGCCGGGCTGGCGGGGGTGAGAGCGACGCCGGCGGCCGTGGCGACACGGGCTTCGGCGGCGTCGATCAGCAGCGTGAGGACGGCGTCCTCAGAGGCGTCCGGCACGCGCAGAAACGCCCGGGCCTCGGCCAGGGTGAGGGATTGGGGCATCTTTGATGTCCTTGCAGAGGCGGCGCTTGCCCCCTCAGTCGCTCCGCGACAGCTCCCCCGCATCGCGGGGGAGCATCTGGGCCGCGCTGAAAGCTCCTCCCCCGCGATGCGGGGGAGGTGGCCCAGAGGGCCGGAGGGGGCTAGCTCGGCGTTGGAAGGTTAGCTCGCCGCGAACTTCAGCAGCTTCACGGCATCGAAGTTCTGCACGCCGCCGCCGACACGCTTGGTCGTGTAGAACAGCACGTGCGGCTTGGCCGAGTACGGATCGCGCAGCACCCGCACGCCGGCGCGGTCGACGATCAGATAGCCCTTTTCGAAGTCGCCGAACGCCACAGCCATGGCGTTGGCGGCCACGTCCGGCATGGCCTCGATCTCGGTCACCGGGAAGCCCAGCAAGGACGCCGACTGGCCCGGCTGCAGGGCCGCGTTCCAGATGTAGTTGCCTTGCGCGTCCTTGAACTTGCGCACCGCGCTGACCGTGCGGCGGTTCATCACGAAGCGGCCGTTCTGGCGGTACTGGGTCTTGGCCGCGTAGATCAGGTCGATCAGCTTGTCAGTCGGGTTGGTCGCGGTCCAGCCGCCCGCCACGCCGGTGGCCACATAGCCCAGCTGGCCCCACGTGTAGGTCGCGTCGGGCGCGGCGGTATAGGCCAAGAGGCCCTTGGGCTTGTTGACCCCGTCGCCGGTCACGAAGGCCGAGGTCTCCTGGGCGGCGAAGGCGTCCTGCACCTCCTCGGCCAGCCACTCGTCGATGCTGACATAGGCGTCGTCCAGCAGGGCCTGGGTGGCGGCCGGGCTGGCGTAGAGCTCGCCGGCCGGGAAGTCGATCACGTCCAGGGTCGGCGCGGTCGTCTCGGGCCGCACGGCGGTCTCGGCCACCCAGGCGGCGGCCAGGCCCGTCGGCGACACCGGCTTGCGGAACGTGCCGGCGCCGATGGTGCGGACCTGGCAGATCTCGCGCATCGGGCTGGTAGCCGCCAGGCGACGCAGGATCAGCCGCTCCAGCTCCGGCGGCGCGACATAGCCGCCGGAGCTGGCGACGCCTTCCGACAGCCCCTTAGCTTCGAGCAAGGCGGCGGGCGTTTCGCCGGTCTTCACATAGCGGTCGAAGGCGGCCTTGCGCTCGTCGACACGCGCCAGCGGCGCGTCACCGCCGAGATCAGGCCTCCGCAGGTCGGCCATCAGGCGGTCCAGCCGATCCTGGGCGCGGCCGACAGCCTCGTCGATGCGGCCGACCTTCTCCTCCAGCAGGACATCGGCCCGCTTGGTCTCGATGGCGGCCAACCGCTGGTCGTTGGCGGCCTTGAAGCTCTCGAACGCCGACAGGACGTCCGCCAGCGCCGCGCGGGCCTCGGGCGAGGCCGCGTGTTTGGTTTCCTTCATGGGGATCTCCGTTGAAAACAGATGCTCCCCCGCGATGCGGGGAAGCTGTCGCGGAGCGACTGAGGGGGCAAGCTGGACTTAGGCCGAGCTCGCCCCCTCCGGCCCTCTGGGCCACCTCCCCCGCAACGCGGGGGAGGATCTTCACGCCACCGTCAGCCGCGCTTGAGGCAGCATCGGGAAGGTCACGATCGACACCTCCCAGAGCTCGACGCGGGACAGCACGCGCAGGCGGCCCTGGGTGCGGGCCTTCACCTGTCGGAAGCCGATGGAGAGGCCGTCCAGGGCCCCGGCCTCGACCAGGGCGGCGACCAGACGGCCGCGAGGCGTCGTACGCAGGATCCGGCCACGGACGAACAGGCCCTTGGCGTCCTCGACCACCGCGTCCCAGACGCCCACGGGCTCGGCCTCGTCGTGCTGGTGCAGCATGATCACCGGAGCACCGGCGGCGAGGCTTTCGACGAAGGCCCCCGCAGCGGTGACGTCGTCATTGAGGTCGCGGGTCCAGAACAGCGACGCATAGCCCTCGATCTTCAGCTCATCGTCCATCGGCGCGCTCCAGACGGGCTTCGATGCGGATCAGGCTCTGGCGGCTGGCCTCGGCCTGGGCCTCCAGCCGCGCCAGGCGTTCGGCGACGGGGGCCTGGGCTTCCAGTCGCCGCTGCATCTCGTCGATCCGGGCCGAGGCCTTGCCGGCCCACAGCAGGGCGGCGGCGGCTTGCAGCGCCACGGCGACCAGCAGGGCGGCCGAGACCTGGCGATCCAGCCGCCAGCGGTTGGCAGGCGGGCTCAATGCTCCAGCCCCGCCAGGCGCCGGCGTTCGGCGTCGGTGAGGAAGGACGCGGCCTGCAGCCGGCTCCACAGGGCGTCGCGTTCGGCCGACAGGGCGGGGACGGCGTCCAGGTCGGGCGCGATCTTGGCGCCCGGGAACTTAGCGGCCAGCCAGCCGGTCAGAGCGCGGGCGGCTCGCTCGGCCAGGGGCACGACGGTCCCCCGCCAGAAGGCGGCGTTGGCCTCGCGATAGTTGGCGTAGGTGTTGTCGCCGGGGATGCCCAAGAGCTGCGGCGGCACGCCGAACGCCAGGGCGATCTCGCGGGCGGCGGCGTGCTTGCCCTCGGTGAAGTCCATTTCGGCCGGGGTCAGCGACATCGCCCGCCAGTCCAGCCCGCCTTCCAGCAACAGCGGCCGGCCGGCGTTGGCGGCGCCGGACTGGGCGGTCGCCAGCTCGGTCTTCAGCCGCTCGAACTGCTCGTCGGTCAGGCGGTCGCCGGCGTCCTTGCTGCTGTAGACCAGCGCCCCGGACGGCCGGGCGGAGTTGTCCAGCAGCGCCTTGTTCCAGGCGCTGGAGGCGTTGTGCACGTCGATCGCGAACGCCGCGGCTTCCAAGGGCGAGAAGCCGTAGTGATCGCTTGTGGGATTGAAGAGCTTGAGATGCAGCACCGGCAGCCAGCCGTCGGCGTCGCGGGCGATCCGCACCGTGCGCCCGGCGGCCTGGTAGTCATAGGCCAACGGCCAGCCGCGCGGCCCGGGGACCAGGGTCATGCGGTCAGGGCGCAGGGCGTAGAGCTCGGTCGGTTGGGCGTCGCCGGCGGCCTCGAGATAGGCGTTGCCGGCGACCTGCAGGCTGCCGAAGAAGGCCTCCATCAGGTCGGGTCCGCCTTGTTCGGGGTTAGGGCGATCGAGGAGCTTCTTCAGCGGGTGATCATCCGCGCGACGGCCATCGACGAACACGGCCAGCGGCGTCGCGGCGGCGGCCTCGGCGATCAGCCGCGTGCAGCGATAGGCGACGGGGTTCTTGGCGAAGCCTTCCGCCGCCAGGGCGCCGTAATCGCGCGGCGTCCACTGCGGACGGCCGCCGGTGGTGAGAGCGATCAGACGCGCGGCGCGGGAGTCTTTGCGCTCGGGCGCGCGGGGTTTGAAGAGGGGCATTGACGCCTCCCATTGCTGAGAACAAAGATAGAACAATCTGGAGCTGCAGCCATCACCGTCTTCCCCCTCCGGGGGAGGAGGGCCGCAAGGCCCGGAGGGGGCAAGTCAGGGAGTTCGCAATGTCAGCGCCCAAGACGACCGTCGCCAATGCGCGACGCCTTCGGAAGGACATGTCCAAACCGGAGATGAACCTCTGGCACGCGCTCAGGCGCGGCGGACTGGACGGACTCAAGTTCCGCCGCCAGCACCCGATCGGCCCATACGTGCTCGACTTCTACTGTGCGGCCCTACGGCTGGCGGTCGAGGTGGACGGTTACAATCACTGCATCGGATCGCGCCCCCGGCGAGACGCCGTGCGCGACCAGTGGCTGTCGAGCCAAGGCGTTCGAACGCTGCGACTTCCAGCGCACGAGGTGATGCGATCGGTGGACGATACGCTTTGGGCTATCAGAGCTTACATCACTGACTTGCCCCCTCCGGATGCTGCGCATCCTCCTCCCCCGGAGGGGGAAGACGGGGCCACTCCGTCTGCCCCCTCCGGGGGCGGACGACCGCGCGACAGCGCGGTCAGGTGGGGGCCTCCCGGCGGTTAAACCGCCCGCAACCGCGGCGCTCGCCCCGGTCCCAGCATCAACTCACTCACCGCCCAGACCAGCGCGTCCGCGCGGTCGGGGCTGTGCTCAAGGTCGCCGGAGCCGAGGGCCATCAGCTCTTCCTCCAGCGCCGGGAACGCGCCGCAGTGGAGGACGCGGCCTTGTTCGTACAGCGCGGCGACAGGCTCAGCTCTTGCGCGTTTGCCGATGCTGGCCTTCACCAGCTTGATCCGGCACGGCGGGTCGGCTTGGGCCAGCACCGAGCGCACCATGTCGCCGCCCTGGTTGGCTTCGGCGACGAGCGCGTCGGCCTTCCAGAACCGTGCAGCAGCCACCGCTCTCCCCGCCCAGCCGGCGGGCGACAAGCCCCGCGCGGTCTCGTCTGCGAGGACGAAAGCCCGGTCGTCGCGGCGGCCGACCGCCACGATCCCGCAGGCGTCGCCGGTCGCCGTCGCGGGCGGATCCACGGCTACGACCACGCGGTCGAACCTCGCCGGCCGCGCCGCCCTACACCGCGCCAGGTCCTCGGCCCTGAACAGCCCGCCGTCGGTTTCGACAATGATGCCGTCCAGCTCCTGGGCGGCGAGGCGGGTGCCGCCGTACAGGCTCTCCAGCGTGCGCAGGAAGGCCGGCGCCAGGTTCTCGGCGTTGGCGGCCGTCCCGGCGCGAGTCAGAGCGACGCCGGGTTCGGCCATCAGGGCCTTCAGCGCCCTGATCGGCCTGGGCGTCGAGGTCACCACCAGCCTGGGATCCTCCCCCAGCCGCAGGCCGAAGCGCAGCATGGCCAGGGTCTCGGCGGGCTTGGGCCAGGCGCAGAACTCGTCGGCCCAGGCGGCGTGGAACTGCGGGCCGCGCAAGCTGTCAGGGTCCTCCGCCGAGAAGGCGTAGGCGCACGCGCCGTTGGGCCAGACCAGCCGCCGGCGCGAGGCTTCCCAGCGGGGGCGCGCATCCGGCGGTGAGAGGGCGCGAAGACCGGAGGGGCCGTCGATCATCACCTCGCGCACGTCGTGGAAGGTCGGCCCTACCAGGGCCAGCCGCTCGACCCGCTCGGCCTGCTCGATCATCCAGGCCGCGCCGGCGAAGGTCTTGCCCGCGCCACGGCCGCCCAGGAACAACCAGGTCGTCCAGGGGTCATCAGGCGGGTTTTGATGGTCCTCTCTCACCCGCAGGGTCGCCAGGCAGCGCTCGACCAGATTGTTGGAGCTTTCGCTCAACCAGGTTTTTAAGCTCTCGGGATCCAGCAAGCTTGTCCAGTCGCTCACGCACCTGGGCATGAAGGGCTTCGACGCGCTCGGGAGTCCATTTGGAAGCGTCGTCATTCATCGCGGTCTCCTCGACGTCCGAGGCCTTGGCGGGGCGCAGGGCGTTGATCGCCTTCAGCGCTTGACCCCCACGACCTCGAAACAGTTTGACGTAGCGACCAGCCTTGGCGACCGCAGTCGCCACCGCCAGGCGATCGTCGGCGGATTTGCCCTCGACTTCCTTGTGCTTGGCGACTGCGGCCTCCACGAACTCGGCGGCCACCATGTCTTCCAGCTCAGCGAGCAGGGCATCGATCTTTTCGCTTCTTCCGGCCATGACACAAAGGTACGGCGCCAGCGGGCGCGGATGATTGGGGCCCGCATAAAAGTGACAAGCCGTTGATTTCGCGCGGTTCGGCCTCGCGAACGCCGAGCATTCACCGGCCCGAATGCCCGTGCCTCAGGCTCCAGCCGCTTTTCCCCAAGGAAAACCCGGACAAATCCGGGGCGCGCATGGACTTGTCATGGTCGCGGTCCCATCTAGGCCCCTCCACGGAACACAACGGGACGACGATCATGACTTTGACGGGCGAGCTTCTGATCGGCGGCAAACGCCGCTTCGGGACCAACGGCGAGATCAAGGGCGTCAATCCCGCCAGCGGCGAGACCCTGGAGCCGGCGTTCGGCGGCGCGACCAAGGCCGATGTCGAGGCCGCCGCGGCCCTGGCTCACGAGGCCTTCGCCAGCTATCGCGCCCTGCCCTACGAGACCCGCGCGACCTTCCTGGAAGCCATCGCCGAGCACATCGAGGCGATCGGCGACGACCTGATCGTCCGGGTCATGGCCGAGACTGGCCTGCCGCGCGCCCGCCTGGAAGGTGAGCGCGGCCGCACTACCGGCCAGCTGCGCCTGTTCGCCAGCGTGCTGCGCGATGGTGGTTTCCTCGAGGCGCGTATCGACCCGGCGATGCCGGACCGCAAGCCGCTGCCGCGTCCGGATCTGCGCCTGCGCAACGTCCCGCTCGGCCCCGTGGCCGTGTTCGGCGCGAGCAACTTCCCTCTGGCCTTCTCGGTGGCCGGCGGCGACACCGCCTCGGCCCTGGCGGCCGGCTGCCCGGTCATCGTCAAGGCCCACCCGGCGCACCCGGGCACGTCGGAGCTGATCGGCCGCGCCATCCAGGCCGCCGTGGCCTCGGTCGGCCTGCACCCGGGCGTGTTCGCGATGATCCACGACAGCGGCTATGAGGTCAGCCAGGCCCTGGTCGCCGACGCGCGGATCAAGGCCGCCGGCTTCACCGGTTCGCGCCGTGGCGGTCTGGCCCTGCTGGCCATCGCCCAGGGCCGCCCCGAGCCGATCCCGTTCTATGCCGAGATGAGCAGCATCAATCCGGTGATCCTGCTGCCGGCCGCCCTGGCCGCGCGCGGTCCGGCGATTGCAGAAGGCTTCGTCGGCGCGCTCACGCTGGGCGCGGGCCAGTTCTGCACCAATCTCGGTCTGATCCTGGCCATCGACGGGCCGGAACTGACCGCCTTCATCGACGCCGCCGGCAAGGCGGTCGAGGCCGCGCCCGCCGCCGTCATGCTGACCCCCGGCATCTGCCAGGCCTTCGCGCACGGGGTCGCGGCCCTGAACGACGCGCCGGAAGTCACCACCGTCGCGCGCGGCCAGACCGGCGTCGGCCACACCGGCCAGGCGGCGCTGTTCAGCGTCTCGGGCGCCGACTTCCTGGCCAACCCGCACCTGCACGAGGAGGTGTTCGGCGCCGCGTCGATCGTGGTGCGCGCCGCCGATCAGGCAGAGCTGGAGAAGGTCATCGCCGCCATCGAGGGCCAGCTGACCATCGCCATCCACATGGACGAGGCCGACCACGGCCTGGCCGGCGACCTGCTGCCCGCCCTGGAGCTGAAGGCCGGCCGCATCCTGGTCAACGGTTTCGGCACCGGCGTCGAGGTGGCCCACGCCATGGTCCACGGCGGCCCGTTCCCCTCGACCAGCGACGGCCGCACGACCTCGGTCGGCAGCCTGGCCATCGCCCGCTTCCTGCGCCCGGTCAGCTACCAGAACCTGCCGGAAGCCCTGCTGCCGGCCGAGCTGAAAACCGACAACCCGCTGGGCGTCACCCGCCGGGTCGACGGCAAGGTCGGCTAACGCAAGATCGAGCCCGCCGCCTTCGGACGGCGGGCATTTTCTTCGCCTCGATACTTAAGTCATCACTTGACCATTCCATCGACCACAGATACTTAAGCTCATGCCTAACCAACAGCCCTCGCTCGATCTGATGTTCCAGGCCCTCGCGGATCCCGCGCGGCGGGGCATGGTCGAGCGGCTCTCTCGGGGCCCTGCCTCGGTGAGCGAACTGGCCCGGCCGCTGGACATGTCGCTACCGGCGGTCATGCAGCACCTGGCCATGCTGGAGGCGGGCGGGATCGTGACGTCGGAGAAGGTCGGCCGGGTGCGCACCTGCCAGATCCAGCCTCAGGCGCTCAGTCTCGCCGAGCAATGGATCAACCAGAGGCGCACCCAGTGGGCGCAGCGCCTCGACCGCCTGGGTGACTTCCTGGCGGCCGAAGGAGACGACAAATGACTGAACGCAACGCCGTCCACGCCACCTTCGTCGTCGAGCGGACCTATGCCGCCTCGCCCGCCCGGGTGTTCAGCGCCTTCTCCGATCCGGAGAAGAAGGCCAAGTGGTTCAAGGGTCCCGATGAATGGGGTCCGGGCGACGTCAAGCTGGACTTCCGGGTCGGCGGCGACGAGCACAGCATCGGCGGCCCGCCCGGCGAACCGCCCCACCGCTGCTACATCCGCTACCTGGAGATCCTCCAGGATGAGCGGATCGTCTACACCTACTGGATGCACCACGGCGAACCGCTGGCTTCGGCCTCCATCGCGACGCTGGAGTTCCGGGCGGAAGGCGACAAGACCCGCCTGGTGATCACCGAGGTCGGGACCTTCCTAGACGGGTATTATGACGCCAAGGGGCGGGAAGAAGGGACGCGGTGGCTGCTGGAAGGCATCGCGCCACTCGTCGAAGCCGGCGAGGCCTAGCCGTCTGCCCCCTCCGGGGGCGGACGACCGCGCGCTGGCGCGCGGTCAGGTGGGGGCGAGTGAGGGGATTGCTCACTGACTTGCCCCCTCCGCGCCTTCGGCGCTCCTCCCCCGGAGGGGGAAGACGGGCAGCTCACCCCCTCAGTGCCCCCCAGGCGCCGGCGGCCGCGCGATCTTCGCCACGTCCGCCTCGGTCACCGGCTTGGCGTAGGCATTGCCAAAGTGCGTCCGGATATAGGTCACCGCCTCGGCCATCTGGGCATTGCTCAGCGTGCCGCTAAACCCCGGCATGCCGCCCTTGCCGCCCGCCACGACCATGATCGGATAGGCCGCGCCGGCCAGTTTCGGATTGTTGGCCAGGGCCGGGATTTCGCCCGCGCCCTTGCCGCCTTTCGCGTCCGCCATGTGGCAAGCCTGGCAGACCGCGCCATAGACCTGCTCGCCGGTCACCGGCTTCTGCACGCGGACCACCCCGCCTCCGGTGTCGCCGCCGCCCGACGTCTGAGCCATGGCCGGAAAGGCGATCAAGGCCGCCAGAAGTACGATCTTCCTCATGTCCTCAGGCCTCCAGCGCGCGCTTGTGCAGACGGGTGATGGCGTCGATGGACGACAGCAGGGCGCCCTCCATCCAGCAGCCCACGTAAGAGGCGTGCTCGCCGGCCAGGACGATGCGGCGGTCCATGCCGACCAGGGTCTGGTAGTGCTCCTTGCGGGTGTCCTCGTTCCAGCGCGCGCAGCAGCCCATGGCCCACGGCACGCGGCTCCAGGCCACCGAGGCGCCGTTGGCGAACTCCTTGCGGTAGCTGGCCGGGTGCAGAACCGAGCCCTGTTGCAGGGCCACCTCGATCCGCTGCTCGGGCGTCATGCCGGCCAGGCGATAGGCCCCCATCTCGCGGGCGAAGGCGCCCAGCAGCACGGCCGGACCGTCCTTGAACATGTTGTTGTTCGGATAGGAGATCAGGGCGATCTCCTGGTCGGTGAAGCTGTGGCCGCCGTAGATCGACTCGTCCTCTTCCCAGAAGCGGCGCTTCATCTCCAGGCCGATCTTGACCTGGCCGGAATAGGGCACGGCCTTGATGGCGGCCATCATCTCGTCGGTGACCTGAAGGTCCATCTGGCCCAGGATGCTGAGCGGGATCGTACAGACGCACCAATCGGCCTTGGCGTCGGTGGTCTTGCCGGTGGTGGTGTCGGTCCAGGTCACCGCCACGCCCTTGTCGTCCTGGGCGACCTTGGAGACCTTGGCGTTGTAGGTGATCAGGCCTTCCACCTGCTTGGCGAAGCCCTTGCCGATCATGTCCATGCCGCCCACCGGCTGGAACATGGTGGTCTGCATCTCGTGGCCCATGAAGAAGCCGATCGAGCTCCAGACCTGCGGGTCCAGCACGTCGTGCAGGCTGCTTAAGTCCTTCGACGCGATCGGCGCGCCATTGACCCCGCCGCCGGGCGGACGGTCATAGCCGCGGTGGGCCGAGGCGCGCAGGCTGGCCGAGTACTTATAGTCCTTGTCCAGCATGCCCCAGCCCTTCAGGGCTTCCAGCAGGCGCTCGCGGTCTTCGAGGGTGACGGTGTCGTCCAAGGCCTTGGCGTTGACCGACTTGGCCAGCAGCTCGGCGATATTGCCCTCGAAGTCGGCGGCGGCGGTGTTGAAGCGCACGGGCTTGCCGCCGAAGGCTTCCGACGAGTGCATCCAGGTGTTGTGGTTGTACTGGATGAAGGGCTCCAGCGCGACGCCGAAGGCCTTGCAGTAGTGCAGCAGCGTCCGGTGATGGTGCGGGATCCGCCAGGGACCGGGGTTGAAGTAGTTGCCCGGCGCGTAGCCGACCTTCTGGGTCGCGCCGCCCAGCTCGGTATAGGTGTCGCCGCCCCGCAGCGACCAGTTGCGGCCACCGGGACGGTTCTGGAACTCCAGGATCTTCACCTTGTAGCCGGCCCGGGTCAGCTCATAGGCGGCCAGCATGCCGGCCAGGCCCGCGCCCAGCACGATGACGCTGGCGCCGGGACGCGCGCCCTGCAGGTTCGGCGGACCGTGGAACTGGGTCTCGGCCGCATGGCCCAGGGTGGTCATCGCCTGATACAGCGCGGCCGTGCCGCCGACCCTGGCGATGGCGGAAAGAAGCTGACGCCGACTGGGCGCCCTGACACCGAAATCCATCACTGAAACCCCGAACCAACCGCCGGCCCTTGGCGGTGCGGTGTTAAGGGGTAACGGCGGTCGGCGAAGGCGCGAGCCCTTGCGAGGCCTGGGGCCGCAGGTCGTGGCCGGGGCTCTGAATTATCGGCGCCGGGACGATAGAGGTGCGCGCGAAGTGTGCAGGTGGAGTGTCCCCGTCTGCCCCCTGCGGGGGCGGACGACCGCGCGCCGGCGCGCGGTCAGGTGGGGGCAAGACGGGGATGGCTCACGGACTCGCCCCCTCCGCGCCTACGGCGCTCCTCCCCCGGAGGGGGAAGACGACCCTACCCCACTACCCGCAGCTGCGGCTTGTCGGCCGCCGCCTGGGTGAGCGGGACGGTGAAGTAGAAGCACGAGCCCTGGCACGGGGCGCTGATCACGCCGATCGCGCCGCCCATCAGCTCGACCAGCTCGCGGCAGATCGACAGGCCCAGGCCCGCCCCGTCGTGGGCGCGGGTCAGGGTGTTGTCGACCTGGGAGAAGGTCTTGAACAGGTGCGGCAGGTGCTCGGCGGCGATGCCGACGCCGGTGTCCTCGACGTCAAAGCGCAGGCCGTCCTTGCCGACATGGCGCACGCGGACCGTGACCCGGCCCTCGTTGGTGAACTTCACGGCGTTGGCGGCCAGGTTGCCCAGCACCTGGCGCAGGCGGGTCGGGTCGCCCGTCCAGCGGCCACGCAGGTCCGGCGCGATATCCACGACCAGTTCCAGGTCCTTGGCCGCGGCGGCGCCCGAGAAGGCCGCGCAGCTGGCCTCGACCAGGCCGGCCAGGTCGAAGATCTCGGCCCGCAGCTTGACGGCGCCGCCCTCCAGCCGGGCGATGTCGAGGATGTCGTTCAGCAGGGTCAGCAGCGAACGGCCCGACTCCTCGAGGATGCGCAGGCGACGGGCCTGGCGGTCGGTCAGGATGTCGGCGGCCATCACCTGGGCCATGCCCAGCACCCCGTTCAGCGGCGTGCGGACCTCGTGGCTCATATTGGCCAGGAAGCGGGTCTTGGCGGCGTTGGCGGTCTCGGCCTCTTCCTTGGCGGCGATCAGGGCCAGGCGGCCGGCGCGCAGTTCGTTCAGCGCCTCCTTCACCCGCAGCAGCAGGACGGCGGCCAGCGACCCCAGCAACAGGAAGGCGACGATCACCCACGGCGCCACCCTTTTCAGCAGCGACAGGCCGGGGTTCTCAGGATCCCAGGCCAGCTCCCCGACCATACGGCCGTTCAGGTCGCGCAACACGACGTGAGGCTTGCGGCCCTCCAGCGCATCCGAGAACGCCATGCCCTGAAGGCCCAGGTCGTCGGACAGCTCCTTCACCAGCGGCGGGGTCACGCGGCGGGCCGAGACCAGCACAGCGGTGGGACCCGTATAGCTATCCGCGACCGTGCGGGATTCAGGGGTCACGGCGGCGAAGGCGACCACATAGGCGACGCCGTCCACCTTCAGGAAGCCGACGCGCGAGGCCTCGGCGGCCAGGCCCAGGTGGCCGTCGGCCTCGTTCGAGCGGCTCTCGGCGGCGACGTCGGCGGCGGTGCGGGTCACCCGGCCGGGAAACTCGCCCAGGGCTCTGGCCGGGACGCGGACGCCCTCGCGCGAGGCATAGACCACTTGGCCGGCGCGCATGATGAAGGTCAGGTCGTGCTTGAACTGGCCGCTGTAGTAGCCGGCCAGATTGATGTCGATCCAGCGGGGGTTCAGCGTCCAGCCCGTGGCCTTGTAGGCGTCGTCCCAGATCGCGGCCGAGGCCAGCTCGCGCTCGGTACGGACCTGAGTGCGCGATACGATGCGGCTGACCAGCGCGATGTCGTCCGTGGTGTCGGTACGATCGACCTCGCGGGCGGCCAGCAGCATCAAGGCCGCCGCGCCAATGATCGAGACGGCCACCAGTGCCGCGGCCGCGCCGACGATCCCCAGGATCAGTCGCATCGGCCGCGCGTCGGGTCCTCGGAAAATGAGTTTGCTTCGCGCCATGGGAGGAAGCCTTGGGCCCGCATGCCTAGCGATCCGTAAAAAGCGGCGCTTGGTCGCTGCGACACCATGGCCGCGTTTTCGGCATGGCGCACAACTCCGCCCTCGCGACGCAAAGCCCTGTAAGACAAGGCTTTTCACTCAGGCTTCCGCGGTCGCCGAACGTCGTGCCGCAGGGGCGAAACACGCGGTGCGGCAGATCGCCGCCTGCCGTTTGAGCGCCCCCCGCCTAACCGTCTGGCTCCTGCATGGTTGAGATTGCGCCGTTCGCCGAAAGGGCGTTTGCTGCGTCCTCGATTGAAGGACCTCGCGTTGACGACCTCTCCGATCACCCCGCTCTCGGCCCTTTCTTCTGGATCTGGCGCGGTCATGCTTCCAGCCCGGCCTGAGCCCCTGCCCGTCGATCCCGCGACCACCGCGGTCATCGTCATCGACATGCAGAACGCCTACGCCTCCAAGGGCGGCTATCTGGACCTCGCCGGGTTCGACATCTCGGGCGCCCAGGGCGTGATCGAGAAGACCAAGGGCGTGCTCGAGGTCGCCCGGGCGGCCGGCATGACCGTGATCTATTTCCAGAACGGCTGGGACGACCAGTACGTGGAGGCCGGCGGCCCCGGCTCGCCCAACTGGTGGAAGTCCAACGCCCTGAAGACCATGCGCGCCAAGCCCGAACTGCAGGGCAAGCTGCTTGCGCGCGGCCAGTGGGACTACGAGCTGGTCGACGACCTCAAGCCTCAGCCCGGCGACATCCAGCTGCACAAGACGCGCTACAGCGGCTTCTTCAACAGCCAGCTGGACAGCGTGCTGCGGGCGCGCGGCATCCGCCACCTGATCTTCACCGGCATCGCCACCAACGTCTGCGTGGAGTCGACGCTGCGGGACGGCTTCTTCCTGGAATATTTCGGGACGGTGCTGGCCGACGCCACCCACCAGGCGGGGCCCGAGTTCGTCCAGCAGGCCGCCCTGTTCAACATCGAGACCTTCTTCGGCTGGGTCTCGACGACGGCAGACTTCAAGGGGGCGTTCGGGCAGCTGGCGCCGCAAACCTAGGGAGCAACACCATGCCCAAGACCGTCATCACCCCGCCCGGGACCGGGACCCCGATCGCGCCGTTCTCGCCCGGGACCCTGGCCGACGGGATCGTCTACGTGTCGGGCACCCTGGCCTTCGACAAGGACAACAACGTCGCCTTCCCCGACGACGCCGAGGCCCAGACTCGCCAGGTGCTGGAGACCATCAAGTCGGTCATCGAGACCGCCGGCGGCACGATGGAGGACGTGACCATGAACCACATCTTCCTGACCGACTGGTCGCACTATGCGCCGATGAACAAGGTCTATGCCGAGTTCTTCACCGGCGACAAACCGGCCCGCTACTGCATCCAGTGCGGCCTGGTGAAGCCCGGCTTCGTGGTCGAGATCGCCTCCGTCGCCCACATCGGGAAAAAATAGTGACCTCCCCTCTCCGCTCATCCCCGCGAAAGCGGGGACCCAAGCCGAGTCAGTGGATTTCAGCTCGGCTGCGCCAAACCCGACATGCCGCTTGGGTCCCCGCTTTCGCGGGGATGAGCGAGGTTTTTGAATGACTTCGGGAATGGTCGACGGTCTTCACTACGAGCTGCATGGCGGACCGGTGGCCGGCCGCGAGGTCGTGCTGCTGTCCTCGGGCCTGGGCGGGTCGGGCGCGTTCTGGGGCCCGCAGATGGCGGCCCTGACCGCGCACTGGCCGGTGGTGCTGTACGACCATCGCGGCACAGGACGTAGCGTTCGCTCGCTACCTCCAAACTACACCGTCGCCCACATGGCCGGCGACATGGTCAAGGTCATGGACGCGCTGGGCCTGCAGAGGGCCCACGTGGTCGGCCACGCGGCGGGCGGCAATGCGGGAATGCAGCTGGCCCTGGACCACCCCGACCGCCTGGCCAAGCTGGTGGTCGTCAACGGCTGGAGCCGGCCCGATCCGCACATCAAGCGCTGCTTCGACACCCGCATCCACCTGCTGAACGACACGGGCCCGCAGGCCTATGTCCACGCCCAGCCGATCTTCCTCTATCCGGCCGACTGGATCTCGCGGAACCACGCCCGGCTCGAGGCCGAAGAGGCCCACCACGTGGCCGGCTTCCCGCCGCGCGACGTGATGCTGGCGCGCATCCACGCCCTGCTGGCCTTCGACATCGACGCGCGGCTGGAGGCCATCACCCACCGGGTGCTGATCAGCGCCAGCGCCGACGACATGCTGGTGCCGATGGCCTGCTCGCAACGCATGGCCGCGCACCTGCCCAACGCCGCCTTCCAGCAGGTCGCCTGGGGCGGCCACGGCTTCACCGTCACCGATCCCGAGACCTTCAACGAAGGCCTCGTCCAGTTTCTCATGGGGGAATAATCCAATGCAGGTCGGCGTCTTCATTCCCATCGGCAACAACGGCTGGCTGATCTCCGAAAACGCGCCGCAGTACATGCCGAGTTTCGAGCTGAACAAGGAGATCACCCAGAAGGCCGAGAAATACGGCTTCGACTTCGCGCTCTCGATGATCAAGCTGCGCGGGTTCGGGGGCAAGACGCAGTTCTGGGAGCACAATCTCGAGAGCTTCACCCTGATGGCGGGCCTGGCGGCCGTGACCAGCAAGATCAAGATCTTCGCCACCGTCGCCACCCTGACCATCCCGCCGGCCATCGTGGCCCGCATGGCGTCGACCATCGACTCGATCGCCCCGGGGCGGTTCGGCATCAACCTGGTCACCGGCTGGCAGAAGGCCGAGTACAGCCAGATGGGCCTCTGGCCCGGTGAAGAGCACTATACCGACCGCTACAACTACCTGGCCGAATATACGACCGTGCTGAAGGACCTGCTGGAGACCGGCGTCTCGGACTTCAAGGGCAAGTACTTCACCATGGACGACTGCCGGGTCAGTCCGCACCCGCAGGAGACCAAGCTGATCTGCGCCGGCTCGTCCGACGAGGGCCTGGCCTTCACGGCGCAATATGCCGACTACAGCTTTGCCCTGGGCAAGGGGACCAACACCCCGACCGCCTTCGCCTCGGTGAACAAGCGGCTGGAGGCGGCGGCCGAGAAGACCGGCCGCGACGTGCAGTCGTTCCTGCTTTTCATGGTCATCGCCGACGTGACCGACGAGGGCGCGATGGCCAAGTGGCAGAGCTATCGCGACGGCGCCGACCAGGAGGCCCTGGCCTGGCTCACCAACCAGGCCGCGCCCAACGCCAAGGCCGGCGCAACGACCAACACCACCCAGCTGGCCGCGCCGGAATCGGCGGTGAACCTGAACATGGGCACGCTGGTCGGCAGCTATGAGAGCGTCGCCAGGATGATGGACGAGATCGCCGCAGTGCCGGGCACGGCGGGCGTGCTGCTGACGTTCGACGACTTCGTGCAGGGGGTGGAGGCGTTCGGGGAGCGGATCCAGCCGTTGATGAAGTCGCGACAATAGAAGCGGCCACTTGCCCCCTCCGCGCTGCGCGCTCCTCCCCCGAAAGGGGAAGACGGATCACCGTCTGCCCCCTCCGGGGGCGGACGACCGCGCAGCGGTCAGGTGGGGGCCAGTAAGCCCCCCTAATCGACCGCCAGCATCCCGATCAGCTGCAGCCGGAACACCAGCGTGCTGTCTGGCGGGATCTCGCCCATGTCGCGCGGGCCGTAGCCCAGCGACGACGGGATATACAGGGTCCACTCGTCGCCCACCTTCATCAGCGGCAGGGCTTCCAGCCAGCCCTGGATCAGGCCGTCGGCGGGCATGATCGCCGCCTTGCCCCGCGCGAAGCTTGAGTCGAAGACCGTGCCGTCCAGCAGCTTGCCTTCGTAGTGGACCTTGATGATGTCGCCAATCTTGGGCGAGGGACCGGTCTTGGGGCCGCTGGCGACGACCTTGTACTGCAGGCCCGACGGCAGGCTGATCACGCCCGGGGCCTTGGCGTTCTTCTCCAGGAAGGCCTTGCCGGCGATCGCGCCCGCCGAGGGGCCGGCGTTCAGCTGCGGCGGAGCGGTCGGCGTCACCTGGGCGTGAGCCGCGCCGGCGGCGAGGAAGGCCGCGAGGGCCAGAGGAGCGAGAAGGCGCATGTTGGTGACTCTGAATAACGGTGACGGGCACCCTAGCCGTCCTTGAGCGGAACTTCGATCCCCACAACCGATCTCCCCGGCGAAAGCCGGGGCCCAGATTCAGCCTGGGCGTTTGGGGATGATCCGAGATGCGCTCTGCACGCCCGGAAGGTGCTCTCGGGTTCGATCTGGGCCCCGGCTTTCGCCGGGGAAACGGGTTTTGGTCAGACCAGCCCCCGCCGCTGCGCCTCCAACGCGGCCTCCGCCCGCGAGCAGATGTTGAGCTTGCGGTAGATGGCCTTGACGTAGCCGGCCACGGTCAGCTCGGTGACGCCCATGACCTTGGCCGCCTCGCCCGAGCGCAGGCCGCGGCCGATCAGGCGCAGGACCTCGGTCTCGCGCGGGGTCAGGGCCGCTTCAGGCTCGGCGGCAGCCTGGGGCTTGCGGAAGTAGTCCAGCATCCGGCGGGCCACGGCCGGCGACAGCGGGGTCTCGCCCGCCTCCAGGCGGCGCAGGTAGCGCACCAGGTCCGCGCGATCCATGTCCTTGAGCAGATAGCCGCCCGCCCCCGCCGCGATGGCGTCGAACAGGTGGTGGTCGTCGGCATAGATAGTCACCACCACCGACCGCGTCGCGCCGCCCGAGCGCTCGGACAGGTCGCGCAGGAAATCGACGCCGCGCCCGTCCGGCAGGGCCAGATCAACGAGCGCCAGATCGGGCGCGCCCCCGTCCAGGAACGAGCGCGCCTCGGCCAGATCGGCCGCGCCAGTGGCCACCACCCCGGGAAACGCCTCAGCCAGGGCGGCCAGCAGGTGCTCGCGGGTCTCGGTCTGGTCCTCGAGGACGAGCGCAGTGCCAGGAATACTCATGCTTCAATGCTCATGCCGGCGTGCTCGCGCCGATGGGGGCCGACAGCCGGATCACCGTGCCGCGCTCGGCGTCGGGGATCTCGACCGCCCCGCCGATCTCGCCCAGGCGCCGCTCCAGGTTGGCCAGGCCGCTGCGCCGCCCGCCCGGCGCGCGCGGCAGGCCGACGCCGTCGTCGCTGATGGTCAGCTCCAACCGGCCGCCGGCCTCGTGGACGGTGACCGCCACCCGCCCCGCCCCCGCGTGGCGGATGGCGTTGGACACCACCTCGCGCACGGCCGAGGTCAGGTTCTTGTAGACCCGATACGGCGCGGTGACGTCGGGATCGGCCAACTCGACCGGGGGCCAGTCCAGGGTCAGGCCCGCCGCCTCCAGCCGTTCGGCGGTCTCGTGGCGCAGGTCGGCCAGCACGGCCTCCAGCGGCAGGTCCTGGCCCGACAGCCCCGAGACGATGGCCCGCAGGTCGCCGATCGCACCACGCATGGCCTCACGGGTCTGGGACAGGTCCTGGCGATGCAGGCCCGACAGCAGCCGCGCGCCGACGTCGTCGTGCAGGTCGCGAGCGATGCGCAGCCTCTCCTCGACCACGCCGCGGGCATAGGCGTCACGACCTTCCTCGATCTGGGCCAACAGCCCGACCAGCTGTTCGGCCAGCTGCACCTGGGCCGTGCCGAACAGGCCCCGGCCGCGGAACGGGAAGCGCAGGGTCAGGGCCGTGGTCCCGGCGGCGGCGGGCAGGCCTAGGGCCACGCCCTCCTCCAGGATCTCGACGCGGGTCTGGGAAGCGGCGCCCTGGGCGACTTCCAGCGGCTCATAGACCTTGGCCAGCAGCGCCTTCCAGGCCTGGCTGCGCGCCTCGACCCCGTGGATCAGGGCGACGTCGGCCACGGCGGCGAACATCTCGTGGTCCTTCATGGTCCGTCGGCCGATGGTCAGCCGCCACAGCACGTCGCGGAACGGCAGATAGACAAAGGCTACGATCAGCAGCGACACGCCCAGGGCGGTCTGGGCGCTGGTCCCCAGGGCGGCGATCAGCAGGCCGTCCAGCACCAGCAGGGCCGCGCCGGCGCCCAGATAGAACAGGATCCGGAACGCCCACTGGTCCAGCTGGAACAGCTTGTGCCGCCGCAGGCCCACGGCCATGCCGACATAGATGATCACGAAGAAGCCCAGCGAGAACCGCGGGTCCAGGAACGGCGCGCGGCCCAGGGCGATCGGCACCGCGACATTGCCGATGAAGGCCCCGGCCCCGATCACCACCGACAGGCCCAGCCAGCGAGTGGCGGCCATGGCGGCGGGGTCCTTGCGGCTGGCGAAGGCCTGGACGGCGATGGCTACGATGATCAGCGCCATCTCGATCGAGGTGCTGGCCTGGCCGGTGGTCTCGCGGGCCGGATTGCCCGGCAGCAAAGGCGTCATCGCCCACAGCGCCACGCAGACCGGAGCCAGCAGCATCACCGGCAGGCGGGTGACGCGGGTGGGATAGGCCAGGAAGAAGGCGATCATCGCCCCGCCGTAGGCCACCGCGCCCGACATGTTCAGCCAGGCCAGGACGACGGCCGCGGCCTGCCCCTGGACCAGCTCGACGCTGGCGGAAACCGCCCAGCCGAAGGTGAAGGCCAGCATGGACAGTCCGGTGAGGGCGAACAGCTGGGTGGCCAGGTCGCGCGGCCGCAGCGCCCAGACCCAGCCGACGATCAGGGCCGCGATCAGGCCGAACGAAAGATTGGCCCAGAACTCCATGCCCAGCCGGTTCAGGGGCCGGATGCGATCGTCCAGGGTGACGACCCGCTGCGCGCCGTCGGGTCCGGCCAGGCGCAGGACCAGGGGGCGGGCCTTCAGGGTCTCGGCGAAGGCCCCGCGGCGACGGTGCTGGGCGTCGACAGCGGCCTGGGAGTCGAAGGCGCCGGCCAGACCGATCGCCTCGGCCTCCAGCACAGGGCCCGAGGCCCCGACGCCGGCCAGCCGGTCGCCGACCTTGGCGCCGACGCGGTCCAGCGGACCGTCAGCGCTGACGGCGGTGATGACGATGGCGCCGTCAGACCTGGCGTCGAACTGCGCGCCCAACCAGGGCGGCGACGTCGCCAGCCAGACGCCGGCCAGCGCCGTGGCCACGCACAGCAGGATCACGCCGAGCAGCAAGGTGGTGGGAGACGAAACGCGCATCGCCCACCCAGCTTGAGCCAGGACAAGCGCTGCCGCAACCTTGGGTGAACACCGTTATGGGGTCACCACACCCCCAGGGTTGGGGGTTGCGCGGGCGGTTACCCTAAATCCCTCTCTCGTAGAGAGAGGGAGGGGCCCGCCGCCGAAGGCGGTGGGAGGGTGGGAGGTTTCACCTTTTCAGAACGGGATGCGGGCGACCGCCCGTCCCAAACCGTCGTCATCCCGCGCTTTATGCGCGGGACCCATGGTTCAGCTTCTACGTGAGAGCTTAGGCACGCACTGTCCTTGCGACGGATAGATGGGTCCCGCGCATAAAGCGCGGGATGACGGCTGAGACGGACGAGATTGAAGGCCGAGCCTCTCCGGCCGGCAATGTAACCTCTCACCCTCCCACCGCTGCGCGGCGGGCCCCTCCCTCTCTCTATGAGAGAGGGATTTACACCATCCCCACGGTCTTCAGCCTTGCCCGGGGGTGGATCTCGTTCTGGCTCATGACCACCGTCTGGCCGCGGAAGCGTTCGATGATCGAGCGGACATAGGGGCGAACGCCGGGGCTGGTCAGCAGCACGGGCGCCTCGCCGGCCAGGGCGGCGCGTTCGAACGAGTCCCGGACGCCGCGGATGAAGTCCTGCAGGCGCGAGGGCGGCAGGGCCAGCTGCTTGTCGTCGCCAGGGCCGATCAGGGCTTCGGCGAAGGCCTGCTCCCAGTCGGCCGACAGGGTGATGATCGGCAGGGCGCCGTCGTCGCCGCGGTTGGCCCAGCACAGCTGGCGGGCCAGGCGCGCGCGGACCTGCTCGACCAGCTGGGTGACCGAGCTGGTGTGCGGGGCGGCCTCGCCGATGCCCTCCAGGATCTGCGGCAGGTCGCGGATCGAGACGCGCTCCTTCAGCAGCGACTGCAGCACGCGCTGGACGGTGGTGGCGGTGACCGTGCCCGGGATCAGGTCGGCGACCAGTTTCTGCTGCGCCTCGGGCAGCTCCTTCAGGAGCTTCTGGACCTCGGCGTAGGACAGGAGGTCGGCCATGTTCTCCTTGAGGATCTCGGTCAGGTGCGTGGTCAGCACCGTGGCCGGGTCGACGACGGTGTAGCCGCGGAAGGTGGCTTCCTCGCGCAGGTCGTCGGTGATCCAGGTGGCCGGCAGGCCGAAGGCGGGTTCGCGCACGTGCTCGCCGGGCAGCTCGACCTGGCCGCCGCGCGGGTCCATGGCCATCAGGCTGCCCAGGCGCACCTCGCCGGCCCCGGCTTCCATCTCCTTGATGCGGATGGCGTAGCCCTGGTTGGACAGGCGCATGTTATCCAGGATGCGGACCGGCGGCATGATGAAGCCGAACTCCCCGGCCAGGGTCTTGCGCAGGGCGCGGATCTGGTCGGTCAGCTTACGACCGTCCAGGTCGTTGATCAGGGTCAGCAGGCCGTAGCCCAGCTCGATCTTGACGTCGTCGATGGCCAGCGAGGCGCTGATCGGCTCTTCCTCGGCCTCGGCCGGGGCGCCGGCGGCGGCGTCCATGTCGGAGAGATCGATGGGCTTTGGTTTCTTGGCGTCCTGCACCCGCTTATAGGCCAGGGCGCCGGCGCCGATGGCCATGGCCGCGAACGGGATGATCGGCATGCCCGGGATCAGGGCGATGACGCCCGACGAGGCCGAGACCATGCCCAGGCCGACCGGGTTCATGGCCAGCTGGGTGACCAGGGCCTTGTCGGCCGAGCCTTCGACGCCGGCCTTGGACACGACCATACCGGCGGCGATCGAGATGATTAGGGCCGGGATCTGGCTGACCAGGCCGTCGCCGATGGTCATGATGGTGTAGGACGACGCCGCTTCCCCGATGGGGATCTTGTGCTGCACCACCCCGATGATGATGCCGCCGACGATGTTGATGCCGGTGATGATCAGGCCGGCGATCGCGTCGCCCTTCACGAACTTGCTGGCGCCGTCCATGGCGCCGAAGAACGTGCTTTCCTGCTCCAGCTCCTTGCGGCGCAGCTTGGCCTGTTCCTGGTCGATCAGGCCCGTCGACAGGTCGGCGTCGATGGCCATCTGCTTGCCGGGCATGCTGTCCAGGGTGAAGCGGGCGGCCACTTCGGCGATCCGGCCCGAACCCTTGGTCACGACCATGAAGTTCACCACCACCAGGATGATGAAGATGATCACGCCGATGACGAAGTTGCCCTGCATCATCAGGTGACCGAAGGCCTCGATGACCGCGCCGGCCCCGCCGGTGCCTTCCTGGCCGTGGCCCAGGATCAGGCGGGTCGAGGCGACGTTCAGGCCCAGGCGATACAGGGTCGCCACCAGCAGAACGGTCGGGAACGAGGTGAATTCCAGCGGGCGCTTGATCAGCACCGCGGTCATCAGGATCAGCACCGAGCCGGTCAGCGACACGGCCAGCAGCACGTCCAGCAGCATCGGCGGGACGGGCAGGATCAGCAGGACGATGATGCCGACGACGCCGATCGCCAGACCCATTTCGCCGCGCATGATCCCGTCCAGCAGCGACTTGGCGCTGGGCACGGATCGAGCGGCGGTCGGGGCGGCGGCGTCAGCCATGCGGAACCTTGGAACCGTTGATGTTTAGCTAGACCTGCGCTTGGAGCGATTTGCGGTCTGCCGCCATCTCCTTAAAGAAAATTAGCCATGTTCGGCGCCGGACGCAGTGTCGCGGCGCCGCGACATGTTGGCCTAGGCCGGTGGTCCGTCCTCGCCCTTCGACAAGCTCAGGGTGAGGACTACTTTTGACGCCGCTTCAGTAGAAAACCTCACCCTGAGCCTGTCGAAGGGCGGGGTTTTCGGCTCCGCGGCGCCAGAAATCACTAGGCGGCCGCGCCGACGCCGCCCTGGGGCGGGGGCACCGGAACGCCGGCGTCGCCGTATTCCTTGAGCTTGTTGCGCAGGGTGCGGATCGAGATGCCCAGGATGTTGGCGGCGTGGGTGCGATTGCCCAGGCAGTGTTCCAGGGTGTCGATGATCAGCTTTTGCTCAACTTCAGCCACGGTCGATCCTACGAAAGTGCGAGAGACGGCGTCGGCCGCCATCTGGGCGCCGCGCGCCATGGCGACGTCGGGGGCGGGTGCGGGGGCCAGTTGCTGGCCGTCCGGCAGGCGAATGGCGAACTCTTCGATCTCCGGACCGGTCGACAGCAGCACCGCACGGTGCATGGCGTTTTCCAGTTCGCGGACGTTGCCCGGCCAGCGGTGGGCGATCAGGCGGCGCTTGGCCTCGGCCGAGATCGGCTTTTCCGGCATGCCGTTGGCGGCCGAGTACTTCTTCACGAAGAACTCGCACAGGCTCAGTACGTCGGCCGGACGCTCGCGCAGCGGCGGCAGGCGCAGATTGACGACGTTCAGGCGGTAGAGAAGATCTTCGCGGAAGACGCCGTCCTTGACCGACTGGGCCAGGTCGCGGTTCGAGGTCGCCAGGATGCGGATGTTGACCTTGACCGGCTTGGAGCCGCCCACGCGGTCGATCTCGCGCTCCTGGATGGCGCGCAGCAGCTTGGCCTGCAGACGCACGTCCATTTCCGAGATTTCGTCCAGCAGCAGCGTGCCGCCGTCGGCTTCCTCGAACTTGCCGATGCGGCGGGCCATGGCGCCGGTGAAGGCGCCCTTCTCGTGGCCGAACAGCTCGCTTTCCAGCAGGTTCTCGGGGATGGCGGCGCAGTTGACCGAGATGAACGGCGCCTTGGCCCGGCGCGACTTGCCGTGGACGTAGCGGGCCATGACCTCCTTACCCGAACCGCTTTCGCCGGTGATCAGGATCGAGGCTTCCGACGGCGCGACCTGATCGGCCAGCTTCAGGACCTGCTCCATGGCCGGGTCGCGGACGACCATCGGCTTGTCGTCGTCGGTGACGGCGGCCAGGACGGCGGCGATCAGCTCGGCGTCCGGCGGCAGCGGGATGAATTCCTTGGCGCCGGCCTTGATGGCCGAGGCCGCGCGCATCGGGTCGGCGTCGACGCCGCAGGCCACCACCGGCACCCGCATCCGCTCGGTCTCGTTGGCCGCGATCAGGCCGGCGATGTCCAGCGCGTAGTCGACCATCAGGAGGTCGGCGCCCTGCCCCGCCCGCAGCGCATTGGTCGCCTGCTCCGTGGTTTCCACGTGCGAGACCTTGGCGCCCGCGTTCATCGCCATTTTCACGGCGACCGAGAGCTGTCCGTTCAGTTTACCGACGACGAGAAGCCGCATGTTGTTACTCCCTCAGAACCGGGGCCTTAGCCCTGGTCGCCGTCCTTGATGATTTCCGTCATGGTCACGCCCAGGCGCTCGTCGACGACGACGACCTCGCCCCGGGCGACCAGGCGGTTGTTGACGTAGATGTCGATCGCCTCGCCGACCTTGCGGTCCAGCTCCAGGATTGAGCCCTGGCCCAGCTGCAGCAGCTGCGCCACCGACATGTTGGCGCGGCCCAGCACGGCCGAGATGTTGACCGGCACGTCGAAGACGGGCGCCAGGTCCGAGGCGGTCTTGTCCGCCAGTTCGACCGGCATTTCGGAGGCCAGCATCGCGCCGCCGAATTCGTCCAGGGTCAGATTGTCTTCGGCCATCTCAGGTCAGCCTTCTCAAGAGAACATCGGTTCGGCGTGAAGGCCTTCGGCGGCGATGGCCGCCTCCAGCGCTTCGGCGACACGCTGGGCGGCGCCGTCGGGATCGAAGGCCGCGCGGCCGTCGCCACAGTCGAAAGTAAAGGCCGCGGGGGCCATGGCGCCGTCGGCGCGGGCGACGATCTGGCCCTGATAGCCGATCTGGGCCGCCACGTTTTCCAGCGCCAGCTGGGTGCGCTCTTCCAGCTCCGGCGAGACCCGGACGAAGATGCGCGGCTGGGCCTCGACTTCGCGAGCCAGGCCCTCGAGGGCGGCCATGACCGGGGCCTCGGGGAAGTGGTGCAGGGCCGCGTCGGCGATCTTGCGGGCGCAGGCCAGGGCCAGTTGAGCCGCGCCTTCGCGGTGCTCGTGGACGACCTGGGTCAGGCCGCCGAACGCCTGGTGGATCGCCTGGGCGACCTCGTTCAGAGCGTGGGCGGCTTCCTGTTCGGCGCGGGCCACGGCCGAGCGCTCGCCCTGGGCGTAGCCCTCGGCGCGGGCGGCCTCGACCTCTTCGGCGGTCCAGGTCTTCTTGACCTTGGGCGCGGTGTAGGCGACGCCGCCGCGGTCGTCGAAGACCGTGTCGAAGGCGAACTTGCGGTGAGGTGTGTCCATCATGATGCCATCTCCCTCAGTAGATCAGCTCGTCGTCGCCGCCGCTGCCGGCCAGCATGATTTCGCCCTTGGCGGCCAGGTCCTTGGCGACCTGGACCATGCCGACCTGGGCCGCATCGACGTCCTTCAGGCGCACGGGGCCCATGCTCTCCATGTCCTCGCGCATGATCTTGGCCGCGCGCTCGGACATGTTCGACATGAACATGTCGCGCAGCTTGTCCGAGGCGCCCTTCAGGGCCAGGGCCAGCGACTCCTTCGGCGTGCCGCGCAGCAGCGTCTGGATGCCGCCCGGGTCCAGCTTCGACAGGTCCTCGAACACGAACATCAGGGCGCGGATCCGCTCGGCCGCCTCGCGGTTGCGCTCTTCCAGCGCGGCGATGAAGCGGGCTTCGGTCTGGCGGTCGAAGTTGTTGAAGATCTCGGCCATCATCTCGTGGCTGTCGCGCTTGGAGGTGCGCGCCAGGTTCGACATGAATTCGGTGCGCAGCGTCATCTCGATCTTGTCGAGGATCTCGCGCTGCACCGGCTCCATCCGCAGCATGCGGGTGACGCATTCCAGGGCGAAGTCTTCCGGCAGGCAGGCCAGCACGCGGGCGGCGTGGTCGGACTTCACCTTGGACAGCACCACCGCGACGGTCTGCGGGTATTCGTTCTTCAGATAGTTGGCGAGCACCGCCTCGTTCACGTTGCCCAGCTTGTCCCACATGGTTCGACCCGCCGGACCGCGGATCTCTTCCATCAGCTGGTCGACCTTGTCCTGCGGCATGAACGACGCCAGCAGGCGCTGGGTCTGCTCGTAGGAGCCCATGATCGCGCCGGTCGAGCTCATGCCCGAGACGAACTCGACCAGCAGGTCTTCCACGACCGAGGCCGAGACCGTGCCCAGACCAGCCATGGCCTGGGAGACTTCCTTGATCTCCTCGTCGTCCAGGGCTTCCCAGATCTTGGTGTGCTCTTCGCCCAGGGCGAGCAGAACGATCGCGGCCTTCTCGGGCCCCGAAAGGTTCTTCACATCGGTGACGGCGACTTTCATGGCCATCAGGTCGACTCGTGCAGCCAGTTACGGAGGATCGCGACGGACTCTTCGGGGTGCTTTTCGACGAACTCCGAGACCCGCTTGATCGACGAGGCCTTAACCTGACCCTCGATCTTGGCGATGTCGATACGTTGATCGATGTCGCTGACCGGACCGGCGATGGCCATCGGCTCACCCGACTGGTCGACGACGACCTGCTGCTGGGTGCCGTCCGACAGGGTGACCAGGCGGGTCACCGGCTGGCCCGGACCGGCCAGGGCCAGCTGGGCGGGGGCCGGCGAGGTCAGGTTCTTGATGAACGGGCGGACCGCGAACAGCAGGACCAGCAGGGCCACGACGCCCAGGATGCCCAGCTCGGCGAAGCGCATGATGTCGTTCTTGTCGAAGCCCGACAGCAGGCCTTGCTTCTCCAGACCCTGATCCTCGGGCTGCGGGAACTTGATGTTGGTGACCTTGACCTGGTCGCCGCGGGCGGCGTCGAAGCCGACGGCGGTCTTCACCAGTTCTTCGATCTGGGCGATCTCCTCGGCCGACCGCGGGGTGTAGGCGCCCGGCTTGCCGTCCTTGCCCATCGGGGCGGTGATCCCGTCGATGGCCACGGCGACGGCGACCTTGCGCACCGTGCCAGGCTCCTGGACGGTGGTCTTCACCGACTTGGAGATCTCGTAGTTGGTGACGCTCTCGTTGGCGTTCGACCGCGAGCCCAGCTGCTGGAAGCCATTGTTGGCGGCCTGGCCGGGGACGTTGGCGGTGGCGGTGACGCCCGAGGTGTCGTCGTTCTTGGTTTCGCTGTTGCCCGACTCGTTGGTGCTTTCCGAGCGGATGACCTGGCCATCCGGATCGAAGCGCTCTTCCTGGGTCGTGACGCGGTCCAGGTTGATGTCGGCGGTGACGTTGACGCGGGCCTTGCCGGCGCCCAGCACGCCCTCGACCATGTCCTTGACGGTCTTGGCGATGCGCTGCTCGGCTTCGGTCTTGCGGTCCTGGGCCATCTTGCCGGCCAGGCTCTCGTCGCTGGGGGCCGACAGGGTCTTGCCGTGCTGGTCGATGACGGCGACCTTCTCGGCCTTCATGTTCGGGACCGACGAGGACACCAGGTTCTGGATGGCGCGGACCATGTCGGTCGACGGCTCACGGGCGCCGACGCCGATGGTCACGGCGGCCGAAGGTTGCTCGGCGTCTTCCTCGAACAGCTGACGCTTGGGCAGCACCAGGTGGACGCGGACGCTGTTGACGCCCTGCATCGCCTTGATGGTGCGCTCCAACTCGCCCTGCAGGGCGCGCTGGCGGTTCAACTGCTGGACGAAATCGGTCTGGCCCAGGGCGTTGCTGCTGTCGAAGATCTCGTAGCCGATGTTGCCCGAGCTCACGAGGCCCTTGCCGGCGATCATCAGGCGGGCGCTGGCGACCTTGTCGCGCGGCACCATGATGGTCGAGCCGTCGCCCTTGGCTTGATAGGGGATCTTGGCCTGGTCCAGGGCCGCGGTGACTTCCGAGGCTTCCTTCAGGTCCAGGTTGGAATAGAGCAGTTCCTGGGGCTCCTTGCCCATGAACATGACCAGGGCCACCAGCACGGCGACAACGCCGGCGCCAACGCCGAGCATCGCGGCCAGACGGCCAACGCCAAACTGCTTGATCGAACCCAGAAAGCTTTCCAAGCCTCACCCCTGCATCTGCCGACGAAGCAGGGAGAGCCGCCCGTCGGTAGGCAGGATTTACCCAGTGCAAGGTAAACGAGGCGTTTATATTTGGGTCCGGAAGGGGGCGTCAGAGGCGCCAAAACGTCGCGGCCGCCCCCTTTCGGGAGCGGCCGCTGAACGTCTTCAAACCCTTACGGCTCAAGGCCTTGGGGGTTATCTGGAGCTCCAGGGGCGAGCCAAGACGCCGCACCCCTGAAAGGTCTTAACGGTACTGCTGGATCCGAGTGGTCCGCAGGCCCGCCAGGCCGTGCTTATCGATCGACTGCTGCCAGCTGAGGAACTCATCGTTCGTCAGCTTGTAACGATCGCAAGCCTCGTCGAGCGAGAGCAGACCCCCGCGGACGGCGGCCACGACCTCGGCCTTGCGGCGGATGACCCAACGCTGGGTCTCCGGCGGCGGCAGATCGGACAGGGTCAGAGGCGCACCGGTCGGACCGATGACGTACTTTTCACCCCGGCTGTTCGTGCGCTGCTGTTGCAACATGGCTTTACGCCTTTCCCACAACCATCACTGTTGAGAGGTCACTATAGGCGCCGCCTAATAACAGCGGCTTAATTCCAATAGTAAAGATCCTCTAAACAGGTGGCTCCATCTAGTACTCGTTAGTGTATCGAACTGACACACAAGAATTAAACAGCGTTAATCCCTAGGACTAGCGCTTAATATTCAGAAGCTCTTCCAGCATCTGATCTGCGGTCGTGATGATTTTCGACGAAGCAGAGTAAGCACGTTGCGTCGTAATCAGGCCCGTGAACTCGGTCGACAGGTCGACGGTCGAAGCTTCCAGCGTCGAGGGAGCCAGCGAACCGGCGCCGCCCTGGCCCGGAGGCTTCAGGCTGTAGGTGCCGCTTTCGTTGGTGACGCGGTAAGCATTGCCGTTGACGCCCTTAAGGCCGTTGGGGTTGCTGAAGGTGGCCACGGCGACCTGGGCGATCCGGCGCGTGACGCCGTTGTCGAAGATGGCCGAGACGTAGCCGTCGGTGTCCACTTCGATGTTGGTCAGGTTACCGAAGGCCGTACCGTTGGTGTTCACCGACTGGACGACCGACTGGCTGTTGTACTGGGTCAGGCCGCCGGCGGCGCTGGCCAGGTCGATCTGGACGTCCTGGGTGTCGATGCCCAGGCCCTTGGCCCAGACCGGCGGTTGCGGCAGCTGGGCGGCCGGCGGGGCCGGCTGGGTGACCAGCGGCGTGCCCGAAGCCTGGATGTTGACCGAGGTCGGCGTGCCCGAGAACAGCGAGCCCGTGCTCATCAGCTTGCCGTCGGTCGTGAACTTGACGATGCCGGTGCTGATCAGGCCGTTGGCGTTGTTCTCCAGGTCGCCCGGCTGGGCGCGCAATTCAGCGTACCACTCGTTGGGGCCCGGGGCCTTCAGCAGCGACATGGTGACCGTGCGCTGGCCGCCCTTGGAGTCCGACAGCGGGATCTGGATCTCGAAGTCGGGCTTGACGCCTTGCGGCTTGGTCGTGGTGTCCTTGCTGGCCTGACGCAGGGCGTAGGTCGACATCGAGTTGGCGGCCGGATCGTACAGCGCGCCCTTGTTGACTTCGTCGGCGTCGGTGGCCGGCGCGACGGCGCCGGTGACGATGCCCAGGTCAGCCAGGCTGACGGTGGTGCCGGCGGCGATTTCGACATCGGTCGTCGAGCCGGTGGCCGTGCCGCCCGGATAGGTCAGGGTCGAGCTGGCGATCATGCCGGTGGCCGGATCGTAGCCGACGGTGCCCGAGATCTTGACGACGCCGTTCTCACGGATCTCGACGTCGTACTTGTTCTCGCCGCCCTGCGGATTGGCGACGCCGGTCGACTTGTAGGTCACGTCGTAATTGTGGGTGGCCAGGGTCGAGTCCGGCACGGCGGTCTTCGACGGAGCGCCAGCGGCGCCGACCTTGTACGAGACGTTGGCGGCGACCGGCTGTTCCGAGCGCAGGTTGGCGTTGACGCCGACGCGGGTGGTGCGCTCGGCCGTGCCGCCGACGGTGCCGACATTGATCGCCGACAGCTGCATCAGGTCCGACGGGTCGGGCGTGATGATGCCGCTGACCGGATCGGCCAGCCAGCCTTGCAGATAGAGGCCGGCGTCGTTCTTCAGGTAGCCCAGGCTGTCCAGCTGGAACGAGCCGGCGCGGGTGAACGAGCGGGTGTCCGACGAGGTCAGGCCTTCCGGCTTCTCGGTGGCGACGAAGAAGCCCGAGCCCGAGATCGACAGGTCCAGGTTCGACGTGGTCGACTGGTTCAGGCCCTGCTGGCTGACGAACTGGTGGGTCTGGGCCTTCACGCCGCCGGCGCTGTAGGCGGTGTTCTTGCTGCCGCCGGTGACCAGGGTCGAGAAGTTGGCGGTCGAACGCTTGTAGCCGACGGTGTTGACGTTGGCGATGTTGTCCGAGATCGCGGCCAGGGCCGACGAGTTGGCGATCAGGCCCGAGACGCCCGAGAGCATGGCGGAGTTGATGCTCATGACTGAAATCCTGCTTCTAAATGGGGTTCGAAGGGTTCAGCGCTGTTTGCGTTTGGGTCCGGGGGAAGACCGTCTTCCGGGGGACCGCGTCGGCGTCATTCTGACGCCCTGTCGATACGAATGAGGTGGCGGGGTTAGGCGGCCTTGGACTCTTCGTCCTCCGCCTTGGCTGCGACGGCGGTGACGCCGATGACACTGTCGATGGGAACCGCCTGGCCGTTGATCATGACCTTCGGCTGGCCGGTCGAGTTGTCGACGGCAGTGACGACGCCCTCGATGCGGCCCTTGATGTTGGTGACCTTCAGTTCCTTGCCGTCGCCGCCCTTGGCCACGACGTTGATGCCGTAGACGCCACCGTCGGAAAGCTGGGCGCCGCTGTCGTCCTTGCCGTCCCAGGTGATCGTGTGAGCGCCGCTCTTCTGGTCTTCCGGGGTCAGGGTGCGGACGACCTTGCCGGCGGCGTTCTTGATCTCGACGGTCAGCGAGGTCGACTGGCCCGGCTGGCTCCAGGTGAAGGTGGCCTTGCCGCCCTGCAGGGTCGAGGTGTCGCTGGTCGCCGTGACCTGCTTGCCGATCATGTTGACGCCCTCCGACAGGCCCGAGCCGGTGTTCATGCCGACCAGGGCGGCCAGCAGGTCATTGGTGACCAGCTGCTGCTCGACGCCCGTCATCTGGGTGATCTGCTGGGTCATCTGGGTCGTGTCGGTGGGCGACAGCGGGTCCTGGTTCTTCAGCTGCGTGGTCAGCAGCTTCAGAAAGGTCTCGGTGTTGTTGGCCATCGACGTGCGGCCGTTGTTGATCCGGTCGAGGACGGAATTGGTGTTCGCGGAGGAGACGGCGGTGGCCATGGTTCTTCCTTAGATCCGGATGTCCAGACCGCTGTCGGCGGCCATCTTCAGGCCGGGCAGCAGGTCGGGGGTGAGGGCGATGTCTTCTTCACCGGTCAGGTTCTGGAAGGCGCGACCGGCGAAGGCCTGGCGGCCCTGGTCGTTGAAGCCTTCGAAGGCGAAGAAGGGGTTGTTGCTCTGGCCTTGGTTCTGGCTGGAGACGTCGAAGGAGAGGCCGTTGTCGGCCACGTTGAAGCCGGCGTCGTTCAGGGCTTGGCGCAGCTCGCCGGCCTTGGCGCGCAGTTCCTGGGCGGCGTGGACGGTGTCGAACTTCATGGCGGCGGTCATCACGCCGTCGCGGCCGATCTCGATCCGCACGTCGACCTTGCCCAGGGCGTCCGGGGTCAGGACCATGTCGAAGCGCGTGGCCTTGCCCATGGACTTGATGATCTGGGCCGACAGGGCCTGAACCGTCTCGGGCGAACCGCGGACCGGGGCCTTGGCTTCCACCTCGGCGGCGGCCTTGGCGTCCAGCGCCTGGGCGGTCGGGGCCGGAGCGACGACCGGGGCGGCGTCGACCGTGGCGAGCGCCGGAGCCTCGACCGCGGCGATCGTGGTCGCGGCGGCGTCGGTCTTCTTGGCCGAGGCGTCGACGCTGGTCTCGCCGCTCTTGTCGCTGGCGGCGACGGCGGTCACCGCCTGGGCGGTTTCGACGGCGACGGCGTCGGCGGCTTGAGCCTGGGCGGCCTGGGCGGTGGGCGCGGCCTTCGGCGCTTCGGTGGTCTTGGCGGCCTTGGTGTCGACGGGGGCGGCTTCCACCGGGGCGGCCTCGACGGCGGCGACGGCTTCGACGACCTGGACGGCCGAGGCGGCGGGCTCGGCGACGACCGGCGCGGCGTCGGCGACGACCTGGGCCTGGACGGCGACTTGAACCGCTTGCGGCGCGGCGGCCTGCGGAGCGACCGCAGCGACCTGGGCCTGCACGGCCGGCTTGGCGTCGGCGGCGACCTGGGGGGCGATCTTCGGCGCGTCGGTCTTCGGCGCGGCTTGAGCGGTCAGATCCGCATCCGCCACAGGGGCGGCGGCCGGCGCGGTCTCTTCACCACCGGCCAGAGCGGCCAGGGCTTCGAGGGCGGCGGCGTCGACAGCCTGGCCTTCCGGCGCGGCGGCCGTCTGGACTTGCGTCTGGGCCTGCTGGGCGACGGCGGCCGGTTGAGCGGCTTGCGTCTGAACCTGGGCGGCCTGGTCGGCGACCGGGGCTTGGGCGGTCTGAACGGCGGCGGCGAAGTCGGCGACCGTATCGGCGGCTGCGGCGACCGGAGCGACCTCGACGACCTCACCCTCGACCGGGGCGGCGACCGGCGTGGTCGCGGCGGCCTGGGCGGCGATCAGGGCGGCGGCGGCCTGGGCGGCGGCTTCGGCGCTGGTGGCTTCAGCCTGGGCCGGGACTTCGGCGGTGTCGGCCGGGTCGGCGGCGACGCCCGTCTTGTCCGAAGCCTTGTCCGAACCCTTGTCGGCGGTCTCGACCGTCTTGTCCTTGGGGGCGTCAGCGGCCTTGGCGTCGCTCTTGCTGTCCGTGCGGGCCGGCTTGTCGGCCGTCTTCACGTCGCGGGCTTCGCTCTTGTTGTCGGCGCGGGCTTCGCTCTTGGGCTCGGGACGACGGGCGACCGGGGCGCGGTCGTTCGTCGTGTCACGGCCGGCGATGCCCAGCAGGGCCTCGAAGCCTTCGCCCGACACCTTCGGACCAGCGGCCGGAGCCGGGCTGGCGGAAGGAGCGGCGGTGGGGGCGGCGATCGCGGTCATTCGCAGTCGTTGCTCGGCTCGGTTGGGTGGGACGGCTCATGACGAACCGCCTTGTCGCCGGTCCTCTGAGCAACGGTCGGGCCAACTCGGCAAAAACAGGTCAAGCCATTGTTTTTACTGATGTTAATAGCTTGTTTACGAAGCAAAAACGGGCCCGATGTGGCGCTTTTTGCCGGGTGTCGACGCCCCGACAGGACGGGAGTTGCCGCGTCCCGGCGCCGCGCCCTCCCCCACCGCTCGAGTTGGCGCCGTCCTTGCGCAGCACTCCCTGTCGAATTTCCGACCACCGGAACATATCGCCATGAAATTCAATGGCTTGGCACATCACCGGGGACTGATCCCCACCGCGACCCGGCAAGTTTCGCCCGGCAAGGACGCATTGTGCGTTGCGCGGTTTGCCGAGCACGAGCCTGCCGAAGCCGGACATCCGGCTTCGATAAGCAGGCTCGATCTTCAAGAATCCGAAGCGCGCTTCGTGGGCGATCTCGCCTTCGAAGCGCGCTTCTAGGGGAGTCGAAGCCTATGTCGCTTAATGCGATCATGAGCACGGCGACGTCCGGCATGATGGCCGCGCAGACGGGTCTGCGCGTCACGTCGGACAACATCGCCAACGTCAACACCACCGGCTACGTCCGCAAGACGATCAGCCAGTCGAACATGCTGTCGAACGGCATGGGCGTGGGCGTCAATATCGACGCCATCAAGCGCGCGACCGATCGCTTCCTGCAGTCGGCCAGCCTGAACGCCTCGTCGGACAGCGCCCGCGCCTCGGTCGTGGCCGAGACCCTGAACAGCGCCCAGAAGCTGTTCGGCGACCCCAGCGTCGACGGCAACTTCTTCTCGACCCTGGACGACATCTTCACGGCCTTCTCGGCCGCCCAGGACGATCCGACCTCGGCCCTGCTGCGCAGCCAGGCCCTGACCCGCGTCGAGGACTTCCTGTCCGACTCGGCCCGGATCACCTCGTCGCTGTCCAAGCTGGGCAAGGACGCCGACGCCCGCATCTCGGGCGACGTCTCGCGCGTCAACGACCTGCTCAGCCAGATCGACGCCCTGAACATCGACATCACCCGGGCCAAGGTGTCCGGGGCCGACTCCACGGGCGCCGAGAACGTCCAGAGCGGCATGATCGACGAGCTGTCGCAGCTGATGAACGTGCAGATCTCGCCCCGCACCCTGGGCGGCGTCGTGGTGCGCTCGACCGAAGGCCTCAGCCTGGCCGGCGAAGGCGCCGCCAAGGTCACCTACCAGACCTCGCCGACCGCGACGGGCTATCTGACGGTCCAGCTGGCCAACGGCTCGATCAATCCCACCGCGCTGAACATCACCAACGGCGAGCTCAAGGGCCTGCTGGACGTGCGCAACACCGAGCTGGTCAATCTGTCGGACCAGCTGGGCGAGTTCACGACCCGCGCGGCCGAGGCGATCAACAAGGCGGCCAACGCCAGTTCGTCGGTCCCCGCCCCCGCCACCATGACCGGCCGCAACACCGGCCTGGACGCGGCGGCGGCCTTCAAGGGCTTCACCGGCAAGACCACCATCGCCCTGACCAACGGCGACGGCGTGATCCAGCGCAAGATCGAGATCGACTTCGGCAACACGCCGGGCGGCCCGGGCACGATGAGCGTCGACGGCGGGCCCGCCGCGGGCTTCGACGAGACGACCTTCCTGACCCAGCTGAACACGGCCATGGGCGCCATGGGCTCGGCCAGCTTCACGAACGGCGCGCTCAGCTTGTCGGCCAGCACTAGCCTGGGCGTGGCGGTCGCCGATCCCGACCCGACCTACAATCCCTCGTCCAAGACCGGGAAGGGCTTCAGCCAGTACTTCGGTCTCAACGACATCATCCGCACCAACAGCTACTCGCCTTACGAGACGGGCCTGAAGGCGGGCGACGACCACGGCTTCACCTCGGGCGCGATGACCATCCGCCTGACCGACGTCGAAGGCGGCCGCATCCGCGACGTCGTCGTCGAGCCCCCCGCGGGCGGCACGATGCAGGAGATGTTGGACGCACTGAACTCGCGCGCCACCGGCGTGGGCGTCTACGGCCAGTTCTCGCTGAACGCCAACGGCCAGATGACCTTCCAGTCGGCCAGCAGCTCGCCGGTCAGCATGTCGATCCTGGGCGACACCACCGAACGCGGCGTCGGCGGCCCCTCGGTCAGCCAGCTGTTCGGCCTGGGCCCGGCGGAACGCAGCACCCGCGGCGAGAAGTTCTTCGTCAATCCGGCGTTCGAGCAGACCCCCAAGCTGCTGCCGTTCGCCCAGCTCGACCTGGCCGCCGCAGCCGGCACGCCGTCTCTGGCCGTCGGCGACGGTCGCGGCGCCCTGGCCCTGGCCAAGGCCGGCGAGACGACCATGTCCTTCTCGGTCGCCGGCGACGCCGTGGCCGTGAACATGTCGCTGCAGCGCTACTCGGCCGATTTCAGCGGCACGGTCGCCCGCAAGTCGGCGACGGCCGAAAGCCGCAAGGACGCCGCCGCCGCGGTCTCCACCGAAATCGACACTCAGCGCCAGTCGCACGAGGGCGTGAACCTCGACGAGGAGCTGATCAACCTGACGACCTACCAGCAGGCCTTCAACGCGTCCGCTCGCCTGATCCAGGCCAGCAAGGACATGTTCGACGTCCTCGTCGGCATCATGGGGTAATCGCTATGACCCGCGTTTCCACCGTCCAGAACTACAACGTCATGACCTCCAACCTCATGAAGGCGCAGATCCGCCAGAACGAGGTCGGGGGCCAGGTGTCCAGCCAGAAGGTCGCCAACGACCTGAAGGGCTACGCCAAGAACGCCGAGATGCTGACCGCCATGCGCGGCACCCAGACCCGCATCAACGGCCTGGTCGAGCAGAACAAGCTGGTGAACAACCGGCTCGACATGCAGGACACCGGCATCGGCAAGGTCGCCGACTCCACCAAGAGCGCGCGCGAGGCCATCGCCAACTCGCTGGCGGCCGGCAACGCCACCACCCTGATGCAGGAACTGCAGGCGGCGTTCGGCAACATCGTCCAGGGCCTGAACACCAAGTCGAACGGGCTCTACGTGTTCTCGGGCGCCAAGACCGACACCGCCACGACCTCGGCCACCAACATGAGCGACCTGACCACGGCGCCAGACGTGTCGGACCTGTTCCACAACGACCAGTACATCGCCACCAACCGGGTCGACGAACAGACCAGCGCCAAGACCGGCGTGCTGGGCGACAACCTGGGCAAGGAAGTGTTCCAGGTGTTCAAGGACATCCAGGCCCGCGTCGACGCCCTGGGTCCGTTCACCGGCAATCTGGACGACGCCACCGTCACGTTCCTCAAGGACCGCATGACCGAGCTGGACAAGGCCTACAAGGGCGTCGTCGACACCCAGGGCAAGAACGGCGTCACCCAGAAGCGCTTCGAAAGCGCCACCACCGACCTCAGCAACCAGGCCGACACCCTGACGATCATGGTTGGCGGCGTCACCGACGTCGACATGGCCGAAGCCGTCACCCGCCTCCAAGCCGCCCAACTGGCCGTCCAGGCCTCGGCCCAGGTGTTCTCCAGCCTGCAGCAGTCCTCGCTGCTGAACGTGCTGCGGTCGTAGGAAGGCCCAAACCTCGCAAAACCGCCCTTCCCGCGCTATATCCCCGGCGATGAACGCCGACTTGCTGACCCCGACCACCGCCTCCGACACCGACACCCTCATCGCGCGCGCGGTCGAGCAGGTGCGGGCGGCTGTGGGTCTGCCGGCGGGGACGCGGATCGTGGCGGCGATGTCGGGCGGCGTGGATTCCACCGTCACCGCGGCCCTGCTGGCCAAGGCCGGCTATGACGTCGTGGGCGTGACCCTGCAGCTCTACGACCACGGCGCGGCGATCACCAAAAAGGGCGCCTGCTGCGCCGGCCAGGACATCCTGGACGCCCGCATGGCCGCCGAGCGCATCGGCATTCCGCACTACGTGCTGGACTACGAAAGCCGCTTCCGCGAGCAGGTCATCGAGGACTTCGCCGACGCCTATCTGCGCGGCGAGACGCCGATCCCCTGCGTGCGCTGCAATCAGACCGTCAAGTTCCGCGACCTGCTGGACGTGGCCCGCGACCTGGGCGCCGAGGCCATGGCGACCGGGCATTATGTGCAGCGCGGGTTCGTCGGGGGTTCGAACCGCCCGCAGCTTCGCCGCGCCGCCGACCCGGCCAAGGACCAGAGCTATTTCCTGTTCGCCACCACGCGCGACCAGCTGGACTTCCTGCGCTTCCCGCTGGGCGGCATGGACAAGCCGACCGTGCGCGCCGTCGCCTTCGGCCTGGGCCTGTCGATCGCCGACAAGCCCGACAGCCAGGACATCTGCTTCGTGCCCGAGGGCAAGTACACCACGGTCATCGACCGCATCCGCCCGCAAGGGGCCGAGGCCGGCGACATCGTCCACCTGGACGGCCGGGTGCTGGGCCGTCACGAGGGCGTGACCCGCTACACCATCGGCCAGCGCCGGGGGCTGAACATCGCCGTCGGGGATCCGCTGTTCGTGGTCCGCATCGACGCCGACCAGCGCCAGGTGATCGTTGGCCCGCGCGAGGCCCTGCTGACCGCCGCCCTGACCCTCAAGGAAGGCAGCTGGCTGGGCGTACAGGACAGCCTGGAAGCCGCCGCCGAGGACGGCCAGCGGGTGCTGGCGCGCGTCCGCTCCACCCGCGAGCCGGTGGCCGGCCATCTGGCGATCCAGGACGGCCAGGTCTCGGTGGTGTTCGACGGCGCGGAAGAAGGCGTCGCCCCGGGCCAGGCCTGCGTGCTGTACGATCCGGCCGATCCCGAGCGCGTGCTGGGCGGCGGCTTCATCGCCGGAACGACCCGGGCGATGGACCTGGCCGCCGCCTGATCCAGGGCTAAACGACGGATCGAACCGGGCTTTCCGGGGTTCAGCAGAAAAGAACCCCACGGAAGGCCCCCATGCTCCGTTCCCTGCTCATCGGCCTGTCGGCCGGCTCCCGTTCCATGACGCCGCTGGCGGCGGTCAGCGAGGCCGCGCACGGCGGGCATCTCGACGCCGCCAATCCGTCCGCCCAGCTCTTGGGCCATCCGCTGGTCGCCGCCGGGACCAAGGCCCTGGCCGCCGGCGAGCTGTGGGGCGACAAGATGAAGTCCGCGCCGGACCGGATCGTGCCGCTGGGCATCGCCGCCCGGGTCATCACCGCCGGCTTCACCGGCGCCGCCCTGGCGCCGCGCAAGAAGATGCTGCTGGGCGGCGCCCTGGCGGCCGGCGCGGCCGTGGCGGCCGCCTATGTCACCTTCCACTTCCGCATGAAGGCCCTGGACCGCTTCGGCCAGACCAAGAGCGGCCTGGTCGAGGACGCCCTGACCGTCGGCGCGGCCCAGCTGGTGACGCGGGCGCTGCGCTGATGGAACGCAAGGATGAAGAGCCCGTCGCGCCGGAGATGACGCCCGATCCCGAGGCGGATGTGACGACCGAAGGCGTGCGACGCCAGCGGCGGCACATCGAGGAGCTAGACGGGGAAGATCCGCTGCGGGGCGGCGTGGCGGACTAGCCCCTACTCCGCCGCGATCTTCACCGCTTCCAGGGCTTCGCCGACCGTCAGGGCCGGTTCGTCCGGGATGGTGCGTTCGATGTCGCGGCGCTGGACCACCTCGCCGCAGGCCTCGCAGGCCAGCACGGGGTGGAAGGCGCAGCCGCAGGTCTTGTGGCGGAACATCACCGGCGACTTGTCGCGGCCATACACGTGCTGGTCGCCCCACTCGGCCATCGTCAGCAGCACCGGCGACAGGGCCAGACCCTTCTCGGTCAGCCAGTATTCGTGGCGCGGCGGACGTTCTGAATAGCGGCGGGTCTCCATGACCCCGTTGGCGACCAGGCTCTTCAGCCGCGCGGCCAGGACGTTGCGGGCCACGCCCAGGCGCTCCTGCCACTGCTCGAAGCGCTTCACGCCGGCAAAGGCGTCGCGCAGGATCAGCAGCGTCCACGGATCTCCCACCACTTCGAGGGTGGCGGCGACCGAGCAACGCTCGTGAGTATAGTCAGCTGTGCGGCCCATGAGACGAAGGGTGAGGCGTTCCGCGAGGGAAAGCAAGAGAAGGTTGCGTTTGAAGATGAACCCAGGTAGGTTTTTATTCGCAATTGACTCTCTCGGTTATTGCAAAACTGGCGAGCGGCTCCAACCACCGTCGGCGGCCGCTCGCCCTCTTCCTTCGCCAAATCGCAAATCGCTTGCTTGACGTCGCGCGAAGGGGGCCTATTCCGCCCCAAAACACCGCTTCAGGGAGCTGAACCATGTCCGCCGCCGATCCCACCCGCGATCCCGTCGTCATCGTCTCGTACGCCCGCACGCCGATGGGCGGCTTCCAGGGCGCGCTGGGCGGGGTGAAGGCCACCGACCTGGGCGCGACGGCGGTCAAGGCCGCGATCGAGCGCGCCGGCGTGGCGGGCGACAAGGTCGAGCAGATCATCATGGGCTGCGTGCTGCCCGCCGGCCTGGGCCAGGCCCCGGCCCGCCAGGCGGCGCTGGGCGCGGGGCTGCCTCTTTCCGTCGAGGCCACCACCGTCAACAAGATGTGCGGCAGCGGCATGCAGGCCGCGATCATGGCCCATGACGCCCTGGCTGCGGGCTCGGTCGATGTCGTGGTCGCCGGCGGTATGGAGAGCATGACCGGCGTGCCCTACCTGCTGTCCAAGCACCGCGCCGGCGCCCGCATCGGCCACGACCAGATGTGGGACTCGATGTACCTGGACGGCCTCGAGGACGCCTACACGCCGGGCAAGCTGATGGGCGCCTTCGCCGAGGACACGGCGGCCGAATACCAGTTCACCCGCGACGACATGGACGCCTATGCCACGCGCGGCCTGATGAAGGCCAAGGCGGCGGTCGAGAGCGGCGCCTTCAAGGCCGAGATCACCCCGGTCACCGTCACCACCCGCAAGGGGACCGAGATCGTCGACACCGACGAGCAGCCCGGCAAGGCCGATCCGGCCAAGATCCCCACCCTGCGCCCAGCCTTCTCGCGCGACGGCGGCATCACGGCGGCCAACAGCTCGTCGATCAGCGACGGGGCGGCAGCCCTGGTGATGACCCGCGAGAGCGTAGCGAAAGAGCTGGGCGTGCCGATCGTCGCCCGCGTCGTCGGTCATGCCGCCCACGCTCATGAGCCGGGCCTCTTCACCACCGCCCCCGTGCCGGCCATGCGCAAGGCGCTGAAGAAGGCCGGCTGGGACGTCGCCGACGTCGACCTGTTCGAGGTCAACGAAGCCTTCGCCGTGGTCGCCATGATCGCCCAGAAGGAACTGGGTATTCCCGACGACAAGCTGAACATCAACGGCGGCGCCTGCGCGCTGGGCCACCCGATCGGCGCTTCGGGCGCGCGGATCCTCTGCACCCTGATCTCGGCCCTGCAGGCGCGCGGCGGCAAGAAGGGCCTGGCGTCCCTGTGCATTGGCGGCGGGGAAGCCACGGCGATGGCGGTGGAGCTGGTCTGATCCTATCTGAAGTCCTCCCCCGCAACGCGGGGGAGGATCAAGCGTTGAAAGTCCCATGACCGAAAGCTTCCGCCACAACCCCGAACTCAGCCGCTACGAGCTCGAAGAGGACGGCCTGCTTGCGTGGGCCGACTATCAGCGGGCCGGGCACCGGCTGGTGATCCCGCATGTCGAGGCCGATCCCGCCCTGCGCGGCAAGGGCTCGGCCGGCCGGCTGATGACCAGGGTCGCCCAGACCGCCCGCTCGGAAGGCATGCGCATCACGCCCCTGTGCGGCTATGCGGCCGCCTGGCTAAAGCGCAACGATCCAGATTTGATCGCTTAAGCCCTACTCTCTGCGTCATCAGAAGAGTTCGCACGGTCCGCCGCTTGCGAACGCCCATCCGCGCCATAGCTAAACGGCAAGCCGGACCGTTGGGGCCTCGGCGCGGAGATCCCCTCATGAGCGACACCAGCAAGGGCCTTGCACTGGTCACTGGCGCGTCCACCGGCATCGGCGCGGTCTATGCCGATCGCCTGGCCAAGCGCGGCTACGACCTGATCCTGGTCGCCCGCGACGAAGCCCGCCTCGCCGCCCTGGCCGAGCGCCTGAAGACCGAGACCGGCGTCAAGGTCGAGGTGCTGAAGGCCGACCTGACTGACCGCGCGGACCTGGCCAAGGTCGAGGATCGCCTGGCGTCGGACACCGCGATCACCCTGTTGCTGAACAATGCCGGCGCGGCCCATTTCGGCGGGTTCGAGACCGTCGATCGCGACGCCCACGAGAAGCTGATCGCCCTGAACGTGCTGGCCGTCACCCGCCTGGCCGCGGCCGCGGCGGCGAACTTTGTGCCGCGCGATGCGGGCACGATCATCAACATCTCGTCGGTGGTGGGGCTGGTCCCCGAGTTCAAGTCGCCCGTCTACGGCGCGACCAAGGCCTTCGTAACCTATCTGACCCAGGGCCTGCGGGTCGAATATGCGCAGAGCAAACTGCGCCTGCAGGCGGTGCTGCCCGGCGCGACGCGGACCGAGATCTGGGAACGCTCGGGCGCCGACCTGAACGCGGCCGATCCCGAGACGGTGATGAATGTCGACGACCTGGTCGACGCGGCGCTGGTCGGCCTGGACCAGGGGGAGCTTGTGACCATTCCCTCGCTGCCCGACGCGGCCGACTTTGCGGCCTACGACGCCGCACGCCTGAAGATGGCTCCGAACCTGTCGCGGCGCACCCCGGCAGCGCGGTTCAAGGCCTGACAAGCGGAAAGCTCGCCGGCGAGGCGCTCACTCCCACGCCGGCGAGTCCGCCCTGACGGTGTCCTACGGGGTTGATGCGCACCCGTGGGAACCGCCTGGAACGCGAAACTTACGAAAGCACCATCACGACGACGCGGCGGTTCTGGGCCCGGCCTTCGCGCGTCTCGTTGGCGGCGACCGGAGCTTCCTGGCCGTACGAAATCGTGGCCATCCGGTTCAGCGCCACACCGTGGGTGCTGAGGAACTTGCGCACGGTTTCCGCGCGCTTCTCGCCGAGCTCGTCGTTGTATTCCTTCGAGCCGGAATTATCCGTGTGACCCTGGATCTCCAGGTACACGTTCTTGTTGTCGGTCTTCAGCTTCTCGGTGAATTCCGCCAGGCGCGTTTCGGCTTCCGGCGACAGGCTCGCGGCGTTGACCGGGAACTTCACGGAGTCATCGCTGAGGACCAGCTGGTACTGGAACTTGCCTTCCGCCAGCTTGCCGGCGGCGGTGGCGCGATCCAGGGCTTCCTTGGCCGTGCGATCCAGCTCGCCGATCTGGGTGTCGTGCCCGCTGACCCGGGCGTCGACAGCGCCGACCTGCTGGTTGACGTACTTCTTGGTCGCGCAGCCGCTGACCGAAAGACCACCCATCACCAGGGCGGCGGTAATCATCAGGGTCTTGGTGCTAGCTATCACTTTGTGCCTCGTCCGTAGTGGGTGCAAACGTCCTGCAACGCTCGCAGGAGGCAAATCGGCAAGCCAAACTGGGCCAAAGATGGGCGTGATTTCGACCCTTCCGGGCCAAGCTAGACCATTGATACAGCTGAATAATTGGCGGACTTAATACCGCGCGCAAGCGCCGTGTCCGGACTTTGGTTCCAAAGATTCTTTATTCGCTAGATGTGCTGGAAAGCCACGCCTGGAAGGCCCGCAGGGCGGGACTCGGGGTCCTGGATTTCAGCCAGGTCAGCCAATATCGGCCGGCGCTGACCTGAGTCTCGAAGGGCCGAACCAGGCGTCCCTGGCGCAGATCCCGAGCAAACATCATCGGCGGGGCCAGGGCTACCCCCAACCCTTGCAACGCCGCCTCGACCATCACCCACGAGCTGTCGAAGACGGGGCCGCGCACCGGCGGCGGCGGCAGTCCGGCGGCGGCGAACCAGTCGGGCCAGTCGGCGGCGCGATAGCTGCGCAGCAGGGTCTCGCGCAGCAGGGCCGAGGGCTCGGTCAGCCGCTCGGCCACCTGCGGCGCACACAGCGGGCTCATCGGCGCTTCAAAGAGGGGCGCGGCCTCGGTGCCGTGCCAGGCCCCGTCGCCGAACCGCACCGCGCAGTCCAGCCCCTCGCCCGCCAGGTCGGCCCGGTTGTTGTTGGTGAAGAGCCGCAGGTCGACGAACGGATGGGCCTCGTGGAACGACGACAGGCGCGGCAGCAGCCAGCCGACCGCGAAGGTGCCCACGACCCCGACCCGCAGCACCTCCAGCACCCGGCCGCCTTCGAAGCGGTCCAGCACGTCGCCCAGCTTGTCGAACGAGTCGCGCACGCTGGGCAGCAGGGCCAGGCCCTCGTCGGTCAGGGCCAAGCCACGCGGCAGCCGTCGGAACAGGGTCGCGCCCAGCCGCGCCTCCAGCCCCTTCACCTGATGGCTGACCGCCGCCTGGGTCACGCACAGCTCGATCGCGGCCTTGGTGAAGGACAGATGTCGGGCCGAGGCCTCGAAGGCGCGCAGGGCGTTCAGCGGCAGTTGCGCACGGCTCATGCGGACAAGACCCTAACTCAGCTAATGGCTCAGCCAAGGTATCGTCGTTTGCGGCCAAGGCCAGCCCCGGGCAGTTTCCGCCGGCAAGGAGACCCCACATGCTTGATCGCAGAACGCTGATAACGGCTCTCGCAGCCGCCCCTACCCTCTTGCCCGCTGTGTCACGGGCGGCCGCGCCGTTAACACACCTTAATTCAAGTATGGCTGAGGTCGAGAAGCGCAGCGGCGGCCGACTGGGCGTGGCCGCCCTGGACCTGCAGACTGGCAGGCGCTTCGCCTGGCGCGGCGACCAGCGCTTCCGCATGTGCAGCACCTTCAAGATGCCCTTGAGCGCCGCCATCCTGCGCCGCGTCGACCAGGGCCGCGAGCGTCTGGACCGGGTGATCGCCTACGGCCCAGAGGTGCTGATGGGCAACTCGAACGCCACCAAGCAGAACCTTGGCAAGGGCATGACGGTCGGCGCCCTGTGCGAGGCCACCACCATCTGGAGCGACAACGCCGCCGCCAACCTGCTGCTGGACGCCCTGGAGCCGAAGAAGGGCCCTGCGGCCATGACCCGCTTCCTGCGGTCCATCGGCGACCAGACGACCCGCGTCGACCGCTACGAGCCGGAGATGAACAGCGGGGCCGAGGACGATCCGCGCGACACCACCACCCCGACGGCGATCGTGGCCACCTGGAAGGCCCTGCTGGTCGACGACGCCCTGTCGCCGGCCTCGCGCCAGCAACTGACCGCCTGGGTGGTCGACAACCGCACCGGCGACAAGCGCCTGCGCGCGGGCCTGCCCTCCGGCTGGAAGGTCGGCGACAAGACCGGCAACGACGGCAAGGCCATCACCAACGACATCGCCATCGCCTGGCCGCCCGGCCGCAAGCCCGTGCTGATCGCCACCTTCCACGACCGCGGCTCGCCCGACGACGACAAGCGCAGCGCGGTGCTGGCGCAGGTGGCGCAGACCCTGGTCGCGGGCGGGTTCGGCAAGGGGTGATGGTCGCCAGACAGGATCGCTGAGGCCCCTGCCCGGCTGTGACGTCATCGCATTGCCGTCATAGCCGAGCATAGATGCCCCTCACCGCGAGAGGGACCTCGACCGGATCCGCGCCCAGGGAATGTCATGAACGCGCCCGTACGATCGCCTCCGCGCAGGCCGGCGATCATGACCTTCCTGCACAGCTTCCAGCCCGGCGGCGTCGAGCGCGTGGCGCTGAGGCTGGCCGGGGCCTGGGCGGAGGCGGGCTGCGCGGTGACGGCCGTCATGGGCCGCCGGGACGGCCCCCTGGTCCAGGCCATGGTCGGCCGCTTCACCATCGAACGCGCGGGAGAGGCCTATCTGGCGCTGAGGAGCGGGCTGGTGGAGGCGGTTTAGCGCCCAGCACCTCCCCCGCGTTGCGGGGGAGGTGGCCCAGAGGGCCGGAGGGGCTAGCTCGGCCTCTGCAGCGCTCGCCCCCTCAGTCGCTTCGCGACAGCTCCCCGCAGCGCGGGGGAGCATCGATCCGGAACTACTCCGCCGCGTAGCTCTGCAGCGGGCGCACATCCAGGGCCTCGTCGGGGGCGCCGGCGATGGCCTGGGCGGCGGCGAGGGCGCCGGCCGAGGTCGTGTAGTAGGGCACCTTCATCATCAGCGCCGTGCGGCGGATCTCGAAGCTGTCTTCCAGCGCCTGCTTGCCCTCGGTGGTGTTGAACACCAGCTGGACGCCGCCGTTCTTCATCACGTCGACGATGTGCGGACGGCCTTCCAGGACCTTCTTCACGTGCTCGACCTTGATGCCTTGCGTGGCCAGGTAGGCTTGCGTGCCCTCGGTTGACAACACGGTGAAGCCGGCCTGTTGCAGCAGGCGGACCGGCTCGACGATCCAGGGCTTGTCGCTTTCCTTGACCGAGACGAAGGCGGTCCCCTTGCGCGGCAGCTTCACGCCGCCGCCCAACTGGCTCTTGGCGAAGGCGCGGGCGAAGGCCGGGCCCATGCCCTCTTCGCCGTCACGCTTCCAGTCCAGGCCCATGACTTCGCCGGTCGAGCGCATTTCCGGGCCCAGCACCGTGTCGACGCCGGCAAAGCGCGCGAACGGGAAGACCGCTTCCTTGACCGCGATGTGGTCGTAGGGAACGTCCTTCAGGCCGAAGCTGGCCAGGGGCTCGCCGGCCATGACCTTGGCGGCGATGGCGGCGACCGGCTGGCCAATGGTCTTGGCCACGAACGGCACCGTGCGCGAGGCGCGCGGGTTCACTTCCAGCACGTAGATGCGCGGGTTGTCGCCGTGCGGCTCCTCGATGGCGAACTGCACGTTCATCAGGCCGCGCACGTTGAGCGCCAGAGCCATCTGCACCGTCTGGCGCTTCAGTTCCTCGACCGTCTCGGCCTTCAGCGAGAAGGGCGGCATCGAACACGCCGAGTCGCCCGAGTGGACGCCGGCTTCCTCGATGTGCTCCAGCACGCCGGCCACGAACACGTCCTTGCCGTCGCACAGGGCGTCGACGTCCACTTCCGTGGCGCGGCTCAGATAGTGGTCCAGCAGGATCGGGTGCTCGATCGAGATGTCGCCGGCATTGGCGATGTAGCGCTCGAGGTGATCGTGGTCGCGGATGATCTCCATGCCACGGCCGCCCAGCACGTAGGACGGACGCATCACGAACGGGAAGCCGATCTTCTCGCCTTCCGCGCGGGCCTCGTCCCAGGTGCGGGCGATGGCGTTTTCCGGCTGGGCGATCGAGAGGCCGTTCAGCAGTTGCTGGAAGCGCTCGCGGTCCTCGGCCAGGTCGATGGCGTCCGGGCTGGTGCCCAGGATCGGGATACCGGCCTCTTCCAGGGCGTGGGCCAGCTTCAGCGGGGTCTGGCCGCCGAACTGAACGATGACGCCGGCCAGCTCGCCGCTGCGCATCTCGACATGCAGCAGCTCCAGCACGTCCTCGGCCGTCAGCGGTTCGAAGTACAGGCGGTCGGAGGTGTCGTAGTCGGTCGAGACGGTCTCAGGGTTGCAGTTGACCATGATCGACTCGATGCCGACCTGATCCAGCGCGAAGGCCGCGTGGCAGCAGCAGTAGTCGAACTCGATGCCCTGGCCGATGCGGTTGGGACCACCGCCCAGGATCACGGCCTTCTTGCGGTTCGAAGGCTCGCTCTCGCACTCGGGGATCTGGCCCAGGGCGCCCGTCTCGTAGGTCGAGTACATGTAGGGCGTCGAGGCCAGGAACTCGCCGGCGCAGCTGTCGATGCGCTTGAAGACCGGGCGGACCTGCAGCTCCTGGCGCAGGCTGCGCACGGCGCCTTCGGTGGAGCCGGTCAGCTTGGCCAGGCGGGCGTCGGAGAAGCCTTGAGCCTTCAGGGCGCGGAAGCCTTGCGCATCGGTGGGCAGGCCGCCGGCCTTCACCCAGCCTTCCTGGCGGACCAGTTCGGCGATCTGGCGCAGGAACCAGGGCTCGTAGGAACAGGCGGCGTTGACCTCGTCCACGGTCAGGCCGTGGCGGAAGGCCTGGGCGATGACGCGCAGGCGGTCGGGGGTCGGGGTGCCCAGGGCGCGCACGACCGCGGCCTTGCCGGTGTCCGGATCATCAGCGCCGACGATCTCGACGTCGTCGAAGCCCGACAGGCCGGTCTCCAGGCCGCGCAGGGCCTTCTGGACGCTTTCCTTGAAGGTGCGGCCGATGGCCATCACCTCGCCGACCGACTTCATGGCCGTGGTCAGCAGCGGTTCAGAACCCGGATACTTCTCGAAGGCGAAGCGCGGGATCTTGGTGACGACGTAGTCGATGCTGGGCTCGAACGAGGCCGGGGTCGCGCCGCCGGTGATGTCGTTCTTCAGCTCATCGAGCGTGTAGCCGACGGCCAGGCGGGCGGCGACCTTGGCGATCGGGAAGCCGGTGGCCTTCGACGCGAGCGCAGAAGAGCGCGACACGCGCGGGTTCATCTCGATGACGACCATGCGGCCGTCCTTGGGATTGACGGCGAACTGGACGTTCGAGCCGCCGGTCTCGACGCCGATCTCGCGCAGCACGGCGATCGAGGCCGCGCGCATCCACTGATATTCCTTATCCGTCAGCGTCAGGGCCGGGGCGACGGTGATCGAGTCGCCGGTGTGGACGCCCATCGGGTCGATGTTCTCGATCGAGCAGATGATGATGCAGTTGTCCGCCGTGTCGCGGACCACTTCCATCTCGTACTCTTTCCAGCCCAGGACGCTCTCTTCGATGAGGACTTCCGTGGTCGGCGACAGGTCCAGGCCGCGCTCGACGATCTCCTCGAACTCTTCGATATTGTAGGCGATGCCGCCGCCGGTGCCGGCCAGGGTGAACGACGGACGGATGATCGCCGGCAGGCCGACGAACTCCAGGCCTTCGCGGGCCTCGTCCATGTTGTGGGCGGCCTTGGAGCGGGGGCTTTCCAGACCCAGCTTGTCCATGGCGTCGCGGAACTTCTGGCGGTCCTCGGCCTTGTCGATGACCTCGGCCTTGGCGCCGATCATCTCGACGCCGAACTTCTTCAGCACGCCCTGCTCTTCCAGGGCCAGCGCGGTGTTCAGCGCCGTCTGGCCGCCCATGGTCGGCAGCAGCGCGTCGGGGCGCTCCTTCTCGATGATCTTGGCGACCATCTCCGGGGTGATCGGCTCGATATAGGTCGCGTCCGCCACGTCCGGATCGGTCATGATCGTGGCCGGGTTCGAGTTGACCAGGATGATGCGGTAGCCCTCGGCCCGCAGCGCCTTACAGGCCTGGACGCCCGAATAGTCGAACTCGCAGGCCTGGCCGATGACGATAGGGCCGGCGCCGATGATCAGGATCGAGGAGAGATCGGTACGTTTCGGCATGGCTAACTCGCGCAAAGACACGGTCGCGCACATCCGCGCGCCCGCTGTCGACCATCTTGCTGGTTAAGTCGCCCGTGTAGAGACGGAGTCGGTTTTCCGCAACCCCGCATCTTATGAAGGGGTTAACGGCGACTTTCGGCGAGCGCCGTTCGCCGTCCCCGAGACGACCGGAACGCCGCGGGGAAAGTTATCCACAGGAAATCTCCCCACGCACAAACCCCTCTTGAGCCTCGTCAATTGGCGGCCATTCGGGGGCGCAGGTTAACAAGCTAAGCTGCTGAGTTTCTTACGTCGCGGGCGTTTCCGGCAACCCATATCGGGGCCGTTAAGACCCCTGAGGCCGCGTAATGCTCCGGGCCCCGAACATCCCACGACCTGGGCGTCGAGGACGGGGGGTTCACACCCTCCAGCCTCTGTCTATGAACATCGCAGGCGCCTTGGGGGAGCGCGTCTGAGGTCGTCGCTCGGCCTTTTTGTCCCCAGCAGTAAGAGGACGATCATGGCTTATACTTACGAGCAGCTGACCAAGGCCTATGCGGCCGTACACGGCGGGATCGCCCCCAATGCCGAGGTCGCCGTCCAGCTGCAACTGCTGACCAACGCCTCGTTCACGGACGCCGACCGGCTGAACTACATCCTCAACAGCGCCGACGACTCCACCGCCGTGGCGGTGATGACGTACCAGTTCTTCACGGGCAAGAGCCCCAAGGCCGACGGCATCGCCTGGCTGCTGAACTCGGCTGACAACAAGAACGACCTGAACGACGCGGCGTTCGCCAACTTCAATCTCGAACACCGCTTCATGAACTTCGCCGCCAGCCTGGCCCTGTCGGGCGAGGGCAAGGCCGCGTTCGAGGCCAAGTACGCCTCGCTGACCTATGCCGGCTATGTCGCCTCGATCTATGACAGCATCATCGGCAACGCCCAGGCCCGCGCCGCCGGCCTGAATCCGGAAGCGATCGTCGCCTCTGTCGTCGCCCGCCAGGACCTGATCCTGGCCTCGGCCCGCGCCGCCGGCATGATCGGCCCCAACGCCACCGCCGCCGAGATCGACCTGGCCCTGAAGACCGCCACCGCCGCCTATCTGCTGGCCGAGGGCATCAAGGCCGATGTCGGCGTCTACGCCGCCGCGACCAACAACTTCATGGTCGGCCTCGCCAAGGGCGACGCGGTCTACAACACCGACATCACCCAGACCTACGCCCCCAACACCAACAGCCCCTCCAGCGGGACCGGCAAGGCCGTCGACACCCCGCCGCCCGTCCAGAGCCTGCCCGGCGCACCACCCCCGCCGCCGGAACCCGAGCCGGAGCCCCAGCCGCCGGCGCAGGCCAGCTTTGTCTTGACCACCGGCATCGACAAGTTCACCGGCACGAGCGGCGCCGACACCTTCACCGGCACACACCTGACCTACCAAGGCACTGACGTGCTGGACGGCGGCGCCGGCATCGACACCCTGACCATCACCGCCAGCCCCACCGCCGGCATCGCCTACTACATGCCCAATGACGGCTTCACCGGCATCGAGGTCGTCAACGTTACCTCGGACGGCGGCCTGGACGCTTATTTCCCTTACCTGGCCGACATCACCGAGCTGAACGCCACCGCCGGCGCTGGCATCATGGACCTGACTGTGAACGCGACCGCGACGGTCACGGCCACTTCGACGCACCAGGACACCTTTAGCATCGCCATCAATGGCGGCAGCGACATCAGCCTGACCAGCAGCCTCGCCACCACCGGGCAGATCACGATCGGCATCAACGAAGCGCCGACGGGCGACGTCGTTGTCAGCCGCGAACAGACTGGCGCCAACGTGGCCGGGACGATCACGGTCAACGGCGGCAAGACCGTCAGCATCACCCAGACTGCGGTCAATCCGTCGAACGGGACCCAGACCAACGGCGCGGTCACCGTCAACGGCTCGGCCCTGACCACCGAGGTCACGGTCAAGGCGGCGCAGGCCGCCACCGGCGGCGGCTTCACGCGCAACGCCAACAGCGTCACGATCGGCGACACCAACTACGGCAGCACCACCCTGGCCGGCACGATCAGCAAGGTGGCCGTCGACGGCTACACCTCGCTGGCGTTCAACGGTTCGGGCCTGACTGACCTGTCGCTGGCCCACGGCTCGGGCAACGTCGTCCTGCGCAAGGGCGCCCTGGCCGCGCCGACCAACACCGAACTGAACCTGGCCCTGAACGGCCTGACGGGCGGCATGCTGCAAGACTTTAACAGCCTGTACCGGACGCTGAACGTCACCACCGGCGCCCAGGCCTCGACCCTGGGCGGCCTGGCGTTCGGCAATCTGCAGACGCTGGACATCCAGGGCGCCAGCACCCTGACCATACAAGGCTCACCGACGCTGGGCGGCTTGCAGGACGTCAAGGTCAGCGGTGCGGCGGGCCTGAACGCCGACCTGTCGCAGACGTCGGTCACTCTGGTCGACACCTCGGCCAGCACCGGAACCAACACCCTGAAAATCGACGCCAGCCAGGCGCTCTTCACCGGCGGCGCGGGTGTGGACAACATCACGCTGTCCTCCACGACGGTCAGCCAATCGGTCACTCTGGGCGGCGGCGACAACACCCTGACGCTGGCCAGCGGCACGACCCACGCCAGCATCAACGGGCTGCTCGAAGGCGGCTCGGGCGGCGTCAACACCCTGAAGTTGGACGCCCTCGACGCCGCCCAGATCTCAAACTTTGGAACCGCCAAGTTCTATGGCTTCCAGACCATCGAGCTGACGGCCGCCGCCGCAATCGACAACACCGCGCCGATCAACCTCGGCATGATCAGCGGCATCGCCAATACGGTGCGCACCCAGGGCGGCAACGGCCTGACCCTGACCAGCGCCACCTCGGTCCAGACCCTGGAGCTGACCGGCGCCGGCACGTCCTACAATCTGACGGGGAACTGGGCCGGCGCGAACGACACCCTGGCCGTGAAGCTCCAGGGCGCGGGCGGCAGCGTCAACTTCGCCTTCACCGGGATCACCGCCGCCGGGATCGAAACCGTCAACATCACCAGCAACGACATCAACCACACCGGCAACGCCCAGAACTGGCTGACCTGGCTGGGCAATGACGTGAAGACCATCACCGCCAGCGGCGACGGCGACCTGAACCTGACCGCCTCCAGCACGGCCCTAACCACGGTCGACGCCAGCGGCCTCACCCAGGGCGACTTCCAGTGGAGCTCCGTCGGCCTGACCGGCGCGGCGACGATCAAGGGCTCGGCGACGGGGACCAACACCATCGACATGCGCAGCCTGGGCGCGACCGGCAGCTTCACCTATACCGGCGGCACGGGCGCAGACCTCGTCACGTTCGGGGTCGGGAACAACACGATCAACCTGGTCGCCGACAGCGCCGTGGACAAGATCATCGTCGGCGGCGGCAACACCGGGGCCGCCTACACGACGGTCAACGGCCTGCAGGCCGGCGATCAGATCGTCTTCGACTTCGGCCCCGACAAGCCGCACGCCCTGACCACGCTGCCCAACTCCGCCACGCTCGCGGACTACCTCGCCGCCGGATCGATAAACAGCGACGGCATCTGGACCTATGTCGAGTACTTCACGATCGGCAGCGACACCTACCTCATCTACGACCGCAGCTCGAACAATGGATTCCAGGACAACGACGACGTGTTGATCAAGCTCGTCGGCGTCACTGGCATCACCTCCGCCAACTTCAACGCCGGGACCGGCACGCTCACGCTCTGATGCGGTAAGGCTTAGCGGTTTCCGAGGGAGGCGCGGCTTCGGCCCGCCTCCCTTTTTCGTGCGCTCTACCGCGCGCGCGGCGCCTCTTCCGGCGCCGCCGGAGCGATCCAGGCGCTGCCGTCCAGGGCCTTTTGTTCGCCCAGCTGGAACAGGGCCTCGCGGTTGGCGGCGCTGAAGTCCAGGCCCGAGGTGTCGCCTGGCGCGTCGTCCGGAATGGCGGTGAACAGCATCGTCCCGCCGCTCTGGCGCACGAAGGCGGCGCTGGCGGTCAGGTGCGTGCGGGTCAGGGCCTTGCTCATGGTCAGCCACGAGCGGCCGATGATCGACAGGGTGCCGCCCTTGGTGAAGCCGAACGTGCCGCCGACCTTGCCGTTGACGATCACATGCACCCGGCCCGGCCGCGCCTCGCCGCCGGCCGGCGGGGCCCATAGCAGCAGCGACTCCGGGGCCACGAAGAACGGGATTGTCACCCCGCCGTCGACATGCATTTCCGACAGGCGGCGGCCCTCGCCCTCGACCTCGATCAGGGTGGGCGGGAAGACGCCGGGGATGCTGGCCGAGGCCACCAGCACGTCCTGGAACAGCTTCAGCGCGGCGGCGTCGCCCCGCGCGGCGATCGCGCCCATGTCCCAGATCACCGTCTGCTCGGTGTCGAGATTGGTGGTGGCGATCAGCAGGCGCCGGCCCTTGGAATGCTCCATGGCGATCGCCCACAGCAGGGGCGGATCGACATACTTCTCGACCAGCACCCGCAGGCCCTTGGTGTCGTAGACGCCGGGCCGGAAGAACACATCCAGCCCGCGCCGCGACAGGATCTTGTCGGCCGCGTCGCTGGTGTAGGCCTCCGTCAGGCGGCGGTCCCAGTCCTTGCCCAGGAAGGCGAACGGCGCGGTCAAGGCGCCGGTCGAGACGCCGGTGACGATGTCGAACTCGGGCCGCTCGCCGGTGCGGGTCCAGCCGACCAGGATCCCCGCCCCATAGGCCCCGTTCGAGCCGCCGCCCGAGATGGCCAGCACGTCGAAGGTCTTCTGATGGACGCGGCGGGTGCGGGCGGCCTCGGCGAAGGCGATGCCGGCGGCGGCGTCGCTGGCGTTGAAGCGGATGTCGGCCAGCCCCTGAGGCGCCTGGGCCCCGAGATCGGCGGCCGTGAACGGGTCGCGCGGCAGCGAACCGCAGGCGGTCAGCAGCAGGACGGACATCAGAGCGGCGAGCAGCCTGGCCATGCGACGCGACAAGCCCCGCCCCGGCGACCGCGTCAACCCCGACGCGCACTCGCCGTCGCAGAACTACGTTCTCCGAGATGGACTCCGATCGCCAATGGTTCATAGTCGGGGGGTCGTCTTGCCGGGGGGAAGAGATGCCGTACCGCCACGCCTGGCTGTTCATCGCCGCGCTGATCGCCACGTCCGTCTTCGCCTTCTGGCGCAGCTATGTCGGCGTCCTGGCGACCGCGCCGATCGGCTTCCACATCCATGGCGTCACCGCCACGCTGTGGATGCTGTTGCTGCTGGCCCAAAGCTGGACGCCGCATCGCGGCCAGCTGGCCGTTCATCGCCTCGTGGGACGCGCGACCTTCGTGGCCATACCGCTGTTCGCCGCCGGGGCCATGGCCGTGCTGCACTCGATGGCGGCCGGCACGATCGGCGGCAATCCGTTCTACGCCCTGTGGGGGGTCAAGCTGTCCATGCTGGACGCCCTGGCGTTCGGGGCGGTGCTGTACGCCGCCGCCATGGCCCTGCGTCATCGCCGGCAGGTGCGCCTGCACGCCGGCTGGATGCTGTCGACCGCCCTGCCCCTGATCAGCCCTGTGCTGGGCCGGGTGTTCAACCAGACCGTCCCCGGCATGATCATCCGCGGCCCGCAGGACTTTCCGGTGTTCGGCGGCGGCGTGCAGCTGGCCAATCTTGTCGCGGGGCTGATTGCGCTGTGGCTGTGGCGGCGCGATCCGCGTCATGGCCGGCCGTGGCTGGTGGCCCTGGCGGTGATCATCGCCCAGATCGTCGCCTTCCAGCTGATCCCGGCCGGCGAGCCCTGGAGATCGGCCTTCGGCGCCCTGGCCGCCCCGCCCCTGCCCCTGCTGCTGGCCCTGGGCCTGGCGCTAGGCGCGGCGAGCGTCTGGATGGGCTGGACGACGCCGGCGGACCGCCGGAAGGCGCAGCCGGCGGCGGCTTAGCCCAAACGAAACAGGCCGGCGCTTGCGCGCCGGCCTGTCGATCGTTCGAACTGTAAGAGGTCTTAGACCGCTTGCAGTTGGCCGGCCGAGGTCTTGCCGCTGCGGCGGTCTTGCTCGAGCTCGAACGCGATCTTTTGACCTTCGTTCAGCGAGCCCAGACCGGCGCGCTCGACGGCCGAGATGTGCACGAACACGTCCGCGCCGCCGTTGTCGGGTTGGATGAAGCCGAAGCCCTTGGTGGCGTTGAACCACTTCACGGTGCCGGTAGCCATAGTCAGTATCCTTGTAGTCAGATGTGGTCGTTCGCTCGGCTTATCCCGAGGCGACGATCAAATTTCGTTGGAAGTTCGGGAGGCGCGTCCGGCGCTCCGGCTTTCGGAGCAAGGAAAAGCAGGCCGATCGGCAGCGAATTCGATGGTGCTTTATCCCCCCTCACCTGCGGAAGAGCAAGGAAAAACTTTTCAACGACTTTGAACTCTCCTTGGACCCCAAGCTTTGCCTGGCGCGTTTTGCCTTGGTGAATCCGCCAGACCGGCGGAGAAAACTGGAGTTCGCCGTATGACCTTGCTGGAAAAGATCCCGACCTTGGGCGACGCCGAACTGAACACCCTGCTGGCCAACGCCCGCCGGCTGGACGTCACCGGAACCCCTGCCCAGCGCCGCGCCGTCGACGAGGTGCTGACCCCGTTGGAACGCGAGGCCTCGCGCCGTCGCGAACTGGCCCGCGCCCGTCGCTAGACGCGTGAGCCGCCCTTAAGCGTGAAATCGCGCTTGCGGGACTCTTATTTGCAATTCATTCTCAGAAACATCATCGCGAGGAGACGACGATGGTTCTGAGAATGACGGGCGCCAGCTGGCTGGCCACCATGATGCGCGCGGGTCGCGAACGCGACGAGCCGCAGGAAGAGACCGACTGGCTGCTGCACGGCCCCACCGACCCCGACGTGGTCGAAGGCGACCGCGCGGCGAACGATTAGCGAGCGATAGATGCTCCCCCGCGATGCGGGGGAGCTGTCGCGTAGCGACTGAGGGGGCTAACGCGGCGTTCGCCCAGCTTGCCCCCTCCGGCCCTCTGGGCCACCTCCCCCGCAACGCGGGGGAGGATCTTAAGTAGCGAACGGCCACACCCAGGCGATCAGCCACGGCGCCACCAGCAGGATCATCAGGCTGAGCGGCGCGCCCAGGCGGGCGTAGTCGCCGAAGCGATAGCCACCTGGCCCCAGCACCAGCGTGTTGCACTGGTGGCCCACTGGCGTGAGGAAGTCGCAGCCGGCCCCCACCGCAACGGCCATCAGGAACGGATCGGGGGAGAGCCCCAGCTTCTGCGCCACCCCCATGCCAATCGGGGCGGCGATCAGCACCGTGGCGGCGTTGTTCAGGAACGGCGTGGCGGCCATGGCCACGGCCATCATCGCCGTCAGGGTGGCGATCGGCGGCAGGCCGTTGAACGCCCCCGACAGCCCGCTGGCGATCAGGTCGGCGCCGCCGGTCTTCTGCACCGTGTCGCTGACCGGGATCAGGGCCGCGACCAGCACCAGCACCGGTGCTTCGAGGGCCGCATAGGCCTCGCGCATCCGCAAGGCGCCCGTGGCCACCACCAGCACCGCGGCGCCCAGGAAGCCGGCCGCCACCGGCACGACGCCCGTCGCCACCAGCACCATGGCCGCCACCAGGATCGCCACCGGCAGGATGGCGTGGCGCACCCCGCCCAGCCGCACCTCGCGCTCGGCCAGCGGCAGAAGACCTAAAGCCTGCAGAGCCCCCGGCAGCGACTGCTCGGCGCCCTGCAGCACGACGATGTCGCCAGACTTCAGGCGGATGGTCGCCAGACGCCCCGCCATGCGGTGACCGCTGCGGCTGACGCCCAGCAGATTGACCCCATGGGTGTCGCTGAGCGTGACGCTGCGGGCCGACTGGCCGATCAGGTCCGACTCCGCGCCGATCACCGCCTCGACGACCCGGACCTCCTCGGTCGGCTCGTTCATGGTCACCGGGCGCAGAGCGTCGCGCAGGCGCAGCTTGGTCTTCACGATCAGCTGGTTGAGGTTCTCCTGCTCGCCCTCCAGCAGCAGCACGTCGCCGGGGTGGAGCTTGAGATTGGCGTGCGGGGCCTGGGTGCGCTTGCGGCCGCGCAGCAGGGCCACGACGGTGACCGAGCCCTCGGCGGCGGCGCGGACCTTGCCGATCCGGCAGTCCTCGAACGACCAGTCCTCGGGAACCTCGACCTCGGTGACATAGGCCTTGGCCGCCAGGGCCGCGTCGATATCGATGGCCGCCTTGCGCTCCTTCGGCAGCAGCCGGTAGGCGAACGACAGATAGGCCACGGCCAGCACGGTCAGCACGCCGCCGACCGGCAGGAAGTCGAACATCTGGAACGGCTGGCCCAGGGCCTCCTGGCGCACCTCCGAGACGATGATGTTGGGCGAGGTGCCGACCAGCACGGCCAGCCCCCCGACCAGCGAGCCGAACGCCATCGGCATCAGGATCCGGCCGGGCGGCACGCCGGTGCGGCGGGCGATCTGCAGGGCGCTGGGCATCATCAGGGCCAGGGCCCCGACGTTCTTGGTGGCCATCGACAGGATGGCCGTCGTTCCGGCCAGCACGGGGACTTGCGTGCGCTCGTCCTTCAGCTTGGGCATCAAGGGCGCCATTAGCAGGTCGACCACGCCCGAGCGGGCGACGGCGGCCGACAGCACCAGGGCGCTGGCGATGATGATGACGATGTCGTTGGAGAAGCCGCTGAAGGCCTCCTTCACGGGGATCAACCCCAGCGCCATGCCGCCCACCAGGGCGCAGAGCGCGATCAGGTCATACCGCCACCGCCCCCAGACGAACGCGGCGATCGTCGCCCCGATGAGCCCGAAGGACAGAGCTTGCTGTAGCGTCACGTGTGCAGGTTCCCCGAAGCTGTGCTGGAGGGGAACGGGGGGATGAGGGGTTGGTTCAATAGATGCTCCCCCGTGATACGGGGGAGCTGTCGCGGAGCGACTGAGGGGGCTAGTTCAGCGCCTTGCGCGCCGCTTCCCAGTACTGCGCGCCCGTGACCAGGGTCACCAGCGTCGCCACCCACAGCAGGCCGTGCGCCACGATCGTGAAGCCGCCCATGACGCTGGGCTCTGGCGACAGGCCGAACGCGCCCCACGAGGCCAGGATCATCTCGGCGCCGATGGCCACCAGCTGCAGGGTGGTCTTCCACTTGGCCAGCAGGGTGACCGGCAGCTTGACGCCCTTGCCGGCGCCGACCTCGCGCAGGGCGCTGACGGTGAATTCGCGGAACAGGATCAGGCCGGCCGGCAGCACGACCATGGCGTTGGGGCCCAGCGCCATCAGGCCCAGCAGGGCGCCGCAGACCAGGATCTTGTCGCCGATCGGGTCCAGGATCGCGCCCCAGACGCTGACGGCGTCCAGCTTGCGCGCCAGCCAGCCGTCGAAGAAGTCGGTCACCGCCGCCACCACGAAGGCGTAGAACGCCCAGCGCTCCAGGCGCAGCTGGCTCTCGGCGGTCAGCTGGTCCGACAGGAACGGCACCGCGCCGGCCGCCGCGGCCAGGGCCACGAACATGAACAGCGCCATCACGAGGCGCGAGCTGGTCAGGATGTTGGGCAGGGCTTTCATGGTTCCCTCATAACGCACAATTCGGCGAAGAGGATACGGCTCAGCCTGCGGTGTCGCATTAACCGAAATCGCGGATTTTACTGACGCGCACCGCGAGCGCGTTCGCTATACAGACGGTTGGGGGGCGATGCGGCGCCTTCGTGGTCGCGGGCGCACGCGCGGATGGCACGGCTGGGTACGGGACGGGGTCATTTCAGCTCGGTGCGCAGCCGGCTCGTGCTCCTGACCGTCAGCCTGCTGGCGCCGGCCCTGCTGGCCATGGGCTTCCTGCTGATCAGCGCCGACCGCGAGTCGCGCAGCCAGCTGTATCAGCAGCTGGTCACCACCGCCCGGGCGCTGTCTGGCGCCGTCGACCGCCAGGCCGCCGTCGGCATCTCGGTGGCCGAGACCCTGGCCACCGACCAGGCCCTGATCAACGGCGACTGGGCCGCCTTCCACGCCCGCGCCCAGCGCGTGGCCCAGCGGCGGCCGGGCTGGATCGTGGTCTCCGACATCCGCGGCCAGCAGATCCTCAACACCTTGCAGCCCTACGGCCAGCCGCTGCCCGCCGTGCCGCGCGCCAACGAACTGACCAGCGCCCTGCTGGCCGGGCGCAGCAAGATCTCGGACCTGCGCGAGGGCAAGGTCTCGGGCAAGCCGGTGATCACCGTAGCCACGCCCATCCAGGTCCGGGGCCAGCCCTATGTGCTGTCCTATGTCGTGGAATCCAGCTCGTTCACCTCGGTGTTCCGCCAGCAGCGCGTGCCCGAGACCTGGATCGCCACCGTCATCGACAACAACCGCCGGGTCGTCGCCCGCTCGCGGCTGAACGAGAAGTTCACCGGCAAGCAGACCACCTCGGACATGGCCCGCAACCTGGACCACTCCACGGAGGGGGTCAGCAAGAGCACCTCGCTGGACGGCGTGCCGACCATGGTGGCCTATACCCGCTCGCCCCAGACCGGCTGGACCCTGGTGGTCGCCGTGCCTCGCGCCGAGCTGGCCCGCACGGTCAACCGCTCGGTGCTGACCGGGGCCGGGGTGTTCGTGGTGCTGCTGGGCATGGGGCTGACGCTGTCGCTGGTCTATGCGCGGCGGATCAACGGCGAGATGCGCCAGCTGATCCTGGACGCCGACGCCATCGGCCGCGCGGAAAGCCTGCCGCCCGCCGATCCCGACACCCTGGAAGAGATCGCCGCCGTCCACGCCGCCCTGCGCACCGCCTCCCAGGAGCTGAAGATCCGCGAGGAACGCCAGGGGGTGATGATCAACGAGCTGAACCACCGCGTGAAGAACACCCTGGCCACCGTCCAGGCCCTGGCGCGGCAGACCTTCTCGAAGACCAAGGACGCGCCAGTCGAGGTGTTCACCGACCGCCTGATCGCCCTGTCGGCCGCCCACGACCTGCTCACCCGCACCGGCTGGCGCGAGGCCGATATGGGCCAGCTGGTCCAGGCCAGCCTGGGCGCCTATGTCGAGCGCGTAGACTGTTCCGGCCCTGCGGTGGCCCTGGCCCCGCACACGGCCGTGGGCCTGTCGATGGTGTTCCACGAACTGGCCACCAACAGCGCCAAGTACGGCGCGCTGTCGGCGCCCACCGGCCGGGTCTCGGTGACCTGGCGCCTGGACGACGACGGCGGCGTGCTGTCGTTCACCTGGCGCGACCAGGGCGGCCCGCCCGTCACCCCGCCCGCCGCCCAGGGCTTCGGCACCCGCCTGATCGAAAGCTCGATCCGCCGCGAGCAGAAGGGCAGCGCCCACTTCGACTTCCGCCCCGACGGCCTGGTCTTCGACGCCACCCTGCCGCTGCCCGCGACGGTGCGCTGGAGCAATAGCTTCTAAGGGCCTGACTCAAATCAAGGCCGCGCCCCGCCGTCTCCGCGATGATGCCCGCGTCATCACGGAGCCCTTCGATGAAGATCGTCCTCATCCTCGCCCATCCCTCGCCGCTCAGCTTCGGCGTGACCCTGGCCGGCGACTGCGCCGAGGTGCTGCGCGCGGCCGGCGTCGAGGTCGTGGTGCGCGATCTCTACCGCATGGGCTTTGATCCCTGCCTGGCCGCCGAGGAGCTGCCCGGAGCCCAGGGGCCACGCGCCGACGTCGTGGCCGAGCGGGCCATGCTGGCCGACGCCGACGGCTATCTCTTCGTCTATCCGCTGTGGTTCAACGCCCCGCCGGCCATGTTGAAGGGCTATGTCGATCGGGTGCTGAGCGGCGGCTTCGGCTTTGCCCCCACCGCCCACGGGGCCGACCCGCTGCTGGTCGGCAAGACCCTGATCAGCGTCACCACCTCGGGCGCGCCGGACGTCCACCTGGACAAGACCGGGGCGCTGAACATGCTGACCCGGTCGTTCGACCTGCACCTGTGCGGCATGACCGGTCTGCGCTTCGTCGACCACCAGCATATCGGCGGCGTGGGACCGGACATGAGCGAGGAATATGCCGAAGAGCGCCGCGGCCGCGTGCGGGCGATGCTGGCCCGCGAGCTGCTAGGCCACGACGCGGACTGAGGGGCGGAGAGCGCCCTCCCCCCCCTCAACCGTCATCCCGCGCTTTATGCGCGGGACCCATCCATCCGCCGCAGGTGCAGAGAAAACCTAGCTCTCACGTGGAAGCTGAACCATGGATCCCGCGCATAAAGCGCGGGATGACGGGTTTAGATGCGGGTTGAGCCAGGGCGCTAAACCGGCCCCACCATGTCCCCTTCCGCCACCGCCCCGCCGTCGGTAACGTTCAGATAGATGCCGCAGAACATGTGGCCGTAGTGGTCGAACAAGGCCTTCACCAGATCGACGTCGCGCTCGGCCGTGATCGGGTCGACGTGGGTGGCGGCGCAGCGGACGATCGGCTTCAGCACCTCGGCGGTCGCGGTCCCGACCTGCAGGGTCCGACCGGTCCAGTCGTTCTCGGCCCAGGCCGGCCAGCCGTCGACATAGAGGTTGGCCCGAAAGCGTAGCGGATCCAGGTCCATGCCGACCTTGGCCGACAGGTCGCGCACGCTGGCCAGGTTGACGATCGAGACATAGCCCGAGCGGCTGTCCATGAAGCGATAGGCGCCGGGCCCTTCGATCACCTTCAGCGGGCCGCGGATGTCGCCGTCCAGCAGCTCGGAGAGCCAGGCCTCCAGCCCCGCGCGGCCGTCCGCCGAGGCCAGGTCGCCGGCGAAATCGGGATGGCCCTCGGCGCGGGCGCTGAACACGCCGGTGGCCTCGTCATAGGCGGTGCGGGCCCTGGCCACGGCCGGGATCTTGGCCAGCACCGTGAACTTCATCTTCGAGATGTGGGCGGGCTCATCGGGCTTGAAACCGCTGGGCCCGTCCTCGACCGCGAACAGCCGATCGCACGGGAAGCAGGCCCCAGCCTCCAGGTCCGCCGAGGTCAGGCGCTCGGGCGTGAAGCCCTTGACGGGGTGGCGGTAGAGCGAGGTGATCCGGGCGTCCATAGCCTCGGAAAATCGGGGACGACTCGCCCCCTGGCAAGGCTTGGTTGGAACCCAGACTCCCGCCCGGGGTTTTGCTGCTCTGGAGGGCGTTTCATGACCGACGCTTCGCCGCGTCCGATCCTCAAGTGGTTGAAGTCGCGTCCGTATCATCTGACGCCGTGGATCGTGCTGCTGGCGGCCGCGCCGTTCGCCTTCCCGAAGAAGCCCGCCGAGCTGCAAGAGACCCCGATCGAGGCCCCGCCCGGCCTGTCGGAAGACCGCGCCATGCCGCCGGACCAGTTCGACCAGGCCGAGCCCCAGCGCGGCCGCGCCGCCCGCCTGCCGCATCACATTCCCCTGCTCGGCTGGCGTGACATCCTGTGGCGCACCGGACGCGAGATCGGCGTCGACCGCCTGCCGGCCGTAGCTGGGGGCGTGACCTTCTACACCCTGCTGGCCCTGTTCCCGGCCATCGGCGCCTTCGTGTCGCTGTACGGCCTGTTCGCCGACGTGCGCACGGTCGAGCAGCAACTGCGCGAGATGTCGGGCATCTTCCCCACCAGCGTGGTGCAGATCGTCGGCGAGCAGATGCTGCGCCTGGCCAGCCAAGAAGGCAGCAAGCTGGGCGTGGCCTTCGGGATCAGCCTGCTGCTGTCGATCTGGAGCGCCAACGCCAGCATGCGGGCGCTCTTCGACGGACTGAACATCGCCTATGACGAGGACGAAAAGCGCGGCCTGGTGCGCAAGACCCTGCTGTCCTACGGCTTCACCGCGTGCGCTCTGCTGTACGCGGCGGCGGCCTCGGCCCTGCTGATCGTCACGCCGTTTGTGCTCGAGATCATGCGGCTGTCGGCGCTGGATGCGTTCTGGGGGCCGATCCGCTGGCTGATCGTGCTGGCGATCACCGCCTTCGCCTTCGCGGTGCTGTACCGCTTCGGGCCCAGCCGGGCGCGGCCGCGCTGGCGCTGGGTGTGGATCGGGGCGGTGACCGGGGCGGCCGGCTGGCTGCTGGGCTCGCTGGGCTTTTCGCTCTACGTCAACCACATCGCCCACTATGACGCCACCTACGGCCCGCTGGGGGCGGTGATCGCCTTCATGGTCTGGGTGTGGTTCTCGATCATGGCCATCCTGGTGGGGGCCGAGCTGAACGCCGAGATCGAGCACCAGACCGCCGTCGACTCGACCACCGGCCCGGAGCAGCCGATGGGCTCGCGCGGCGCGGCCATGGCCGACACGGTGGGCCTGGCCTTCCACCCCTGGGAGATGATCAAGCGCGAAGCCGGCATGGTGAAGCGCGTGACCGGCGGGGTCTGGGATCGGGTGAGAAGACGCTGAATCTCTCCTCCCCCGTCTGGGGGAGGTGGCGCGGCCGCGAAGCGCGCCGTGACGGAGGGGGCTTGTACGGCATGTCGGCGCTGGCCCCTCCACCGGCGTTCGCCGCTCCCCCTCCCCCAAAGGGGGAGGATAGATTAGAACCTCCGCCATGCACCTCGCCCCCTGCGCCGATCACGACCTTGCCGACATCGCCGCCCTGGTGAACTCGGCCTATCGCGGCGAGCTGGCGACCAAGGGCTGGACGCACGAGAGCTACCTGCTGGGCGGTCAGCGCACCGACGAGGAGTCCCTGCGCGCCGATCTCGCCGCCAAGCCCGGCGCGACCATCCTGACCCTGCGCGAGACCGCCGACGCCAAGCCGCACGCCTGTGTCTGGGTTGAGCCGGCCGGCGCGGACGGCTGGTACGTCGGCATGGTCACCGTCTCGCCCCTGCGCCAGGCCGGCGGCATCGGCCGGACCATGCTGGAGGCCGCCGAGGCCCACGCCCGCGCCCAAGGCGGGACGTCGATGCAGATGACCGTCATCTCGGTGCGCGACACCCTGATCGCCTGGTACGAACGCCGCGGCTACGCCCTGACCGGCGAGACCCAGCCGTTCCCGTACGACGACGAGAAGTTCGGCGAGCCGCAGCGGGATGATCTGGCCTTCGTGGTGATGAAGAAGGCGCTCTAGATCACCGCCCTAGACCGCTCCGACACTTCACTCGACAGCGCGCCGGCCACGATCTCGAGGCCCCGCCGCAAGGTCGCGCGGTCCTCGGTCGAGCCCAGGCAGATGCGGACGCCGTTCTCCAGCCCCGGCTCGACGATCGGCGCGCCGGGCGGGGTGACCTCGGCGCCGCCGCGCAGGGCGCGGCCGGCCAGGCGCTCGGCCTCCAGCTCGCTCATCGGCAGCCAGACGTGGGGCGAAGCTTCCGAACGCGCGGGCTCCATGGCCGGACCCAGCAGGTCCCGGGCCAGGCTCAAGCGCACGGCGCCCTCCTCCAGGGTCTCGGCCAGGATGGCGTCGGCCGTGCCGTCCTCGATCCACTGGGTGGCGATCAGCCCGCCGAAGGCCGGCGGGGCGTAGGCGATCACCCGCACCGCATCCAGCACCCGCTCGAAGGCCTCGCCCGGCGGGGTCACCAGGAAACCGGCCCGCAGGCCCGGCGCCAGGGTCTTGGACACGCCCGACACGTGGAAGGTCCGCTCGGGCGCCAGCAGGGCGAAGGGCGGCGGCGCGTCGGGGGCGTAGGCGCCGTAGATATCGTCCTCGACGATGATCAGGTCGTGCTTGCGGGCGATGGCGGCGATGGCGTCGCGGCGCGCGCGGCCCATGATCCGGCCCGTCGGGTTCTGCAGGGTGGGCAGCACGGCCAGGGCGCGGGCGCCGGTCGCCAGGATCGCCGCCTCCAGCGCGTCGGGACGCAGGCCTTCGTCGTCCATGGCCAAGCCGCGGATCTTCCAGCCGCTGTGCAGGGCCAGGGCCTTCAGCCCGTGATAGGCCACCGCCTCGGTCAGCAGGGTGTCGCCGGGCCGCAGCACCGTGCCCAGCGCCAGGGCCAGGCCCTGCTGGGCGCCGGCGCAGCAGATCACCCGCCGCCAGTCGACGCCTTCATAGCTGCTGGTGCGCGACAGCCAGGCCGCGCCGGCCCGCCGCTGGGCTTCGTGACCGGCCGCCGGGGCATAGGCCAGGTGCTCCAGCAGGTCGTGCCGCTTGCGCAGGCGGGCCAGGGCCTCAGACAGGCGCGAGGCGGCCGGGATCGACGGCGAGATGTTCTGGGCCATGTTGATCGGCCCTTCGCGCTCGGCGGCGCGGTAGGCGGCGGGGGCGTTGACGAAGCTGCCCCGGCCGACATGGGCGCTGACCAGACCCGCCTTCTCGGCCTCGACATAGGCCCGCGTCACGGTCCCGAGGCCGACGCCCAGCCGATAGGCCAGGTCCCGCTGCGGCGGCAGGCGCGCCCCGGTCGCCAGGGCGCCTGTCGCAATGTCCGCGCGCAGCACCGACAGCAGCCGCTCGTACAGCGGCGCCGCGCCGTCGGGGATGACCGGGGTCCAGGCCTGCGCCACGGATGTCTCCTTTATTGTCACCATATCAATATGCCGTTTGACTCACGATACAATGAAAATCAACACAATGACGCCTCGGCCCACCTTGTGGAGACAATGAGGTTGCAATGACTCCCGACCTGCTGCTGGCCTACGTGCTCTTTTGTTTCGCCACCGCCGGTACGCCCGGCCCGAACAACATGCTGTTGCTGGCGTCGGGCGCGAACTTCGGCCTGCGGCGGACGGCGTGGCACATTCTCGGGATCAGCACAGGGCTGGGATTCATGGTGCTGGCCATGGGCTTTGGCCTGGGCGGGGTGTTCCGCGCCTATCCGGTGCTGCACGAGATCCTGCGCTGGGTCGGGGCGGCCTACATGCTGTGGCTGGCCTGGAAGATCGGCGGCGCGCGCTCGGTCAGCGACCGCGACCTGGCCAAGCCGATGAGCTTCCTGCAGGCGGCCGCGTTCCAGTGGGTGAACCCGAAGGCCTGGGCCATGGCCCTGGGCGCGGTGACCACCTATGCGCCGGAGGGCTCGGGCTGGACCATCGTGCCCCTGCTGGCCGGGACCTTCATGCTGGTCGGCGCGCCCTGCAGCGCTGCGTGGGCCGGCTTCGGCCAAGGCCTGCGACCGTTCCTGGACAAGCCGGCGGTGCTGCGGACGTTCAATGTGGTGATGGCGCTGCTGCTGGTGTTGTCGCTGTACCCGCTGCTGGTGGATCACAAGGCCAAGCCGGTGAGCTTGGAGGCCCTGGCGGATGTGCCGCCGCCGCCGACGATGCGGTCGCACGGGTGACCTAAACTGTCATCCCGGCCAAGCGCGCAGCGCGCCGAGCCGGGACCGCCGGAAACTCTGAGCTTGCCGCGGTCCCGGCTCTCCGCTTCGCTGCGGCCGGGATGACAATCAAGATGGACCCGCCCCATGCGCCTGCTGCTCGCCTTCGTCGCCACCTTGGCCCTGACCACCGGCGCCCTCGCCCAGGACCTCAAGGTCACCGTCGCGGGCCGTGACACCGTCACCCTGACGCCCAAGGACCTGGCCGCCCTGCCCCGCGCCAAGGCCACCATCCAGGTCAAGGGCGCGGCGGTGACCTATGAGGGCGTCCGGCTCGACGCCGTGCTGGCCCAGGCCGGCGTGGTGCATGGCGAGCGCCTGATGGGCCGCTATCTGAATCAGGTGGTGATCGCCCGCGCCGCCGACGGCTTCTTCAGCCTGCTGTCGCTGGCCGAGACCGATCCGGTCTACCGCGCCAATCCGGTCGTGGTGGCCGACACCGTCAACGGCCACAAACTGGATGACCGCGAGGGCCCCTATCGCCTGGTAGTCGACGGCGACCTGCGTCCGTCGCGGGCGCCGCGCCAGGTGGTCTCGATCGAGGTCAAACCCGCGTTCTAAGAACGCTGGACAACCCGCGCGAAGTTCGGAACTTTCCCGCCAAACGTTTGTGGGGCATTCCGTGACCAAGCTTATCCTGAACCGCCGCGGCCTGTTGGCCGGGGCCTTCGCCTTCGCCGCCGCGCCGGCTTTCGCCCGCGCGACCAACACCTCGACCACCACCCTCAAGGTCGCCGACCGCGACGTCGAGGTCACCGTCCTGCGTCCCGACGCGGCCAAGGGCGTGGTGATCTTTTCGCACGGCGCCGGCGGCTGGCCCGCGCCTTACCAGGCCCTGCTCGACCACTGGGTGGCCGCCGGCTTCATGGTCGTCGCGCCGCTGCACGTCGATTCCCAGAAGCACCCCCGACGCGCCGACTACAATCTGCAGAGCGCCTTCCCGGCCCGCCTGGCCGACCTGGCCGCCGCCAGCGCCTGGGCCGCCCAGGCCGCGCCGGGCCTGCCGATGGCCTCGGCCGGGCACTCGTACGGCTCGCTGATGTCGATGATCCGCGCCGGCGCCTTCCAGGGCATGATCCCGGCCCAGGACCCCAACACCAAGGCCGCCCTGTGCTTCTCCAGCCCCGGCGCCATCAAGGGGCTGGTGGGCCCGACCTCGTACCAGGGCCTGACCAAGCCGATGATGATGATCACCGGCGACCAGGACGTCGTGCCGGGCCTGGTGCCTGACTGGCATGAGCACCTCTATCCGTTCGACACCAGCCCGGCCGGCCAGAAGTATCTGTGGCAGGGCAAGGGCGTGAACCACGGCCTGGCCTATCACCCCGAGGCGCCGGCCTTCGCCGAGGCGGCCGCGCTGAGCGTGGCGTTCCTGAAGGCCAAGGTGCTGGACGACAAGGCCGCGGAAGCGGTGCTGGCGGGGCAGACATCGACGGACTTCGCGGAGTGGAAGACGCGGTAGCCTCAGCACAGGCCCCCACCTGACCGCTTCGCGGTCGTCCGCCCCCGGAGGGGGCAGACGGTGATCCGTCTTCCCCCTCCGGGGGAGGAGCGCGAAGCGCGGAGGGGGCCTTAAGCCGCCCGCACCCGATCGGCGCTCAGGTTCAGGAAATCCCGCTTGCCCAGCGGCACGCCCTGGCTGCGCAGGATGTCGTAGGCCGTCACGACGTGGAACTGGAAGTTCGGCAGGGCGAACTCCAACAGGTAGTCGACGCCCGTGAAGCCCAGGGTCAGCGGGCCGGCCCCGAACACCACCTCGCGGGTCTCCGCGCCCTCAAAGGCCTGCGCCGGCACGCTCTCGACATAGGCCAGAGTCCGCGCCACGCGCTCCTGCAACTGGGCGAAGGTCGTCTCCTCGTCGGCCATCCCTGGCGCGGTCGTGCCGGTCAGCCGCGCGAAGACGCCGCGAGCGCTGTCGGAGGCCCGCTGGATCTGGCCCGACAGCGGCAGCATGTCGTCATAGAGCCGCACCTGGACATAGGCGTCGGGGTCGGTCCCGGTCGCCTCCGCATGGGCCTTGGCCTTGTCGAGCAACAGGGACAGGGCGGTCAGGCCGCGGGTGATGGCGGTCGCCGTGACGTGGTGGATCGTAAGAGGCATGAGCCGCTTCCTCCTGGAACTGGGCTGCGGCCTAGCTAAGCCGATCCGAGTCCGTTTTCAATCAATACTGATGACAATGTGCGTCAGCAGGGGCGTCAGCAGCCTCATTCCCTTCCTCCCGGAAAAGGCCTAGAGAGACCGACCCATTCTCTCAGCCCAGCGACCCTCCCCTTGCGACTGCCCCAGGCCCGCCTCGACCAGGTTCTCGACCGCTTCCGCGAAGTGGAGGCCCGCATGGGCGCGGCCACCGACGGGACCGAGATCGTCAAGCTCTCCAAGGAGCACGCCGAGCTGCGCCCGGTCGCCGAGGCCGTCGAGCGGCTGGCCAAGCTGACCGCCGAGCGCGCCGAGCTGGACGTCATGGCCGCCGATCCCGAGATGGCCGACATGGTCAAGGACGAGATCGTCGCCCTGGACGAGAAGCTGCCGGTCCTGGAACACGACCTGGCTCTGATGCTGGCCCCCAAGGACAAGGACGAGAACGCCTCGGCCATCCTGGAAGTGCGCGCCGGCACCGGCGGCGACGAGGCGGCTCTGTTCGCCGGCGACCTCTTCCGCATGTACCAGCGCTACGCCCAGCTGCAGGGCTGGCGCGTCGAGATCGACAGCATCTCGGAAGGCGAGATGGGCGGCTTCAAGGAAATCGTCGCCTCGATCACCGGCGAAGGCGTGTTCGGCCGGCTGAAGTTCGAGAGCGGCGTGCACCGCGTGCAGCGCGTGCCGGCCACCGAAGCGCAAGGCCGCATCCACACCTCGGCCGCCACCGTCGCGGTGCTGCCCGAGGCCGAGGACGTCGAGATCGAGATCAAGGAAAGCGACCTGCGGATCGACACCTATCGCTCGTCGGGCGCCGGCGGCCAGCACGTCAACAAGACCGACTCGGCCGTGCGTATCACCCACTTGCCCACGGGCGTGGTCGTGACCAGCTCGGAAAAGTCGCAGCACCAGAACCGCGCCCGGGCGATGAAGAACCTGAAGGCGCGCCTGTACGACATGCAGCGCGAGGCCCTGGACACCGCCCGCGCCGACGCCCGCAAGAGCCAGGTCGGCAGCGGCGACCGCTCGGAACGCATCCGCACCTACAACTTCCCGCAGGGCCGGGTCACTGATCACCGCATCAACCTGACCCTCTACAACCTGTCGCGGATCATCGAGGGCGACGCCCTGGACGACGTGATCAATCCGCTGATCGCCGAGGATCAGGCCGAACGCCTGGCCAGCCTCGAAGAAAGCTTCGGCTGATGGCCTGGACCCGCACCTATGACGAGGGCGAGCCCCAGCGGGTCAACAAGTGGCTGGCCCAGAGCGGCGTGTGCTCGCGCCGCGAGGCCGAGGCCCTGATCGCCAACGGCCTGGTGTCGATCGACGGCGAGGTCGTGGAAGACGTCGGCCGCAAGATCCTGCCGGGCCAGACCCTGGTGTTGGCCGACCAGGCCACCGCCAAGCTGGACTCGACCTTCACCTACATGATCCACAAGCCGGCGGGCGTGGTCTCGGCCCAGCCCGATCCCGGCCAGGTCCCGGCCGCGCGCCTGCTGACCCGTCAGAACATCTGGGGCGGCGTTCCCGCGCCGATCCCGCAGTCGGGCGACCTGCTGCCGCCGATCGGCCGCCTGGACAAGGACTCGCGCGGCCTGCTGCTGCTGTCGCAGGACGGCGTGGTGGCCAAGGCCGTGATCGGCCCGCAGTCGGACCTGGAAAAGGAATACCGGGTCGCGGTCATGGGCGACCTGACCGAGGAAAAGATCGAGCTGCTGCGCTTTGGCCTGGAGCTGGACGGCCGTGAGCTGCGCCCGGCCGAGGTCGACGTGATCTCCGACCAGCGCCTGCGCTTCGTGCTGCGCGAAGGCCGCAATCGTCAGATCCGCCGCATGTGCGAGCTGGTCGACCTCAAGGTCGTCGACCTGTTCCGCGTCCGCATCGGCCCTCTGACCCTGGGCGAAATGCCCGAAGGCCGCTGGCGGCCGCTAACCCCGGAAGAGCGCGCGGCGCTGATCGCGGGCTAGTCCTTCGCGGGACGCCGGCGGCGGGGCACGCGGACCACGGCTTCGCCGTCCATGATCAGGTCCTCGCCGACATAGCCGGCGCAGCGCAGGGTGACGCGGGCGCTCTCGGCGTCGATCTCCGAGACCGTGACGCGGGCGGTGACCACGTCGCCGATCCGCACCGGCCGGTGGAAGGCCAGGGTCTGCGACAGATAGATCGCGCCGGCGCCCGGCAGGATGGTGCCGACCACGGCCGAGCCGAACGATGCCGACAGCAGGCCGTGGGCGATCCGGCCGCGATAGGCGGTCTTGGACGCGAAGGCCTCGTCCATGTGCACGGGGTTGAAGTCGTCCGAGGCGTCGGCGAACTGGCCGATGCGCTCTTCGGTGACGGTGACGTGCTTCTCGGCCGTCATGCCGACGGACAGTTCTTCGAGGATGTAGCCGCCGGAGGGGTGACGTTCGATCATTCCCCGGCGTTAGCGGTCACGGGCCGCCATGGCCAGGGAAATGTGACGAAAGCGCGTCTCGACGAGTGGCAGGGCCAGCGCCGCCAGCAGGGCCAGGGCGCCCGTCATGCCGTTCATCGCATACAGCGCGGCCAGGCCGGCATAGGCCATCCACAGCCGATCGCCGGTGCGCGCCAGATAGGCCGCGACCGCCGGAGCCAGCAGGGCCAGCTCGTAATTCATGGCGTAGGGCGACAGCAGCAAGGCCCCCCCCAGCAGGGCGATCAGGCGGTCGGGCCAGGGTGCGTCGTGGCGGAACGTGGTCCATACGCCCCAGACGGCTAGCGGCGCCAGCAGCCAGGCCCAGGCGCCGCTCCAGCCGTGGGCGACCAGCCAGGCATGCGGCGTGACCATGTCGTCCAGAAGGGCCCGGTCGGCCATCACCACGCCTGAGAAGCGCGACACGGCCGCCAGCCAGTCCAGCCAGGCCTGGAGCCCGAACAGCACCGCCGACAGCCCGCAGAGCGCCAGGGCGACGACGCCCGTCGCCAGAATCGTCAGCCATGCGCCCTGGGCGGCCAGGGCCAGGGGCAGCAGGACCAGCACCTGCGGCTTGATCACGCCGGCGATCGCGAAGCACAGACCGGCGAGCCACGGCCGCTCGCGCAGGCTCAGGCCCAGCAGGACCAGGCCGACGATCAGCAGGGTGACCTGGCCGCAAAAGACGGCGAACGGGACCATCGGCAGCACGACCAGCCACCACGGCGCGCCGATCCGGCGGGCGCCGGCCAGCAGCGTCGCCAGGCTGGCCAGCATCAGGATCGCATAGGCCGTCCCGAACGGCAGGCGAGCCAGCGGCGCCAGCAGCAGCAGGGCCGAGGGCGGATTGACGTAGGGCCGCAGCACCTGCGGCGGCAGCGGCAAGCCTTGCACGGCGGTGACGTGGGCGAAGTCGTAGATCCGGCCCGGCTCGGTCAGGGCGGTTCGTCCGCCGGCCCACAGCGCCAGGAAGTCCAGCCCCGCCGGCTGCGCGCCCAGGTCATGGACGATCGTCAGCCCACTCACGGCCGCCAGCGCCGCCAGCAGCACGATCAGCAGGGTCCTGTAGTTCGGCTGGCCGGCCTTGGTCATGCCCCGACGATCGCAGGGGCAGCTGTGCAAATCGCTAACACCCAGATCGCTCATCCCCGCGGAAGCGGGGACCCAAGCGGAGTCTCAGGGCGTGGCGCCGCCCGGAATCACAACCCGGTGCAGCTTGGATCCCCGCCTGCGCGGGGATGAGCGGAAGGGCTACTCCGCCGCCAGCGCCTTGGCCGCCTCGGCCGCTTTCAGCTCTTCGGCCTTCTTCTCGACCAGCTCGACGATGTGGTCGATCATGCCTTCGTTGGACTGTTTGTGGTCGGGCTTGCCGGCCATGTAGACCATGCCTGCCCCCGCCCCGCCGCCGGTGAAGCCGATGTCGGTCATCAGCGCCTCGCCCGGGCCGTTGACCACGCAGCCGATGATCGACAGCGACATCGGCGTGGCGATGTGGGCCAGGCGCTCTTCCAGGGCTTCCACCGTCTTGATGACGTTGAAGCCCTGACGGGCGCACGACGGGCAGGCGATGATGTTGACGCCGCGGTGGCGCAGGCCCAGCGACTTCAGGATGTCGAAGCCGACCTTGATCTCTTCCACGGGATCGGCGGCCAGGCTGACGCGGATGGTGTCGCCGATGCCGGCCCACAGCATCGAGCCGATGCCGATCGAGGACTTCACCGTGCCGGTGCGCGTGGCCCCGGCCTCGGTGACGCCCAGGTGCAGCGGGCAGTCGATGGCCTCGGCCAGCTGGTAGTAGGCCGCCACAGTCATGAACGGGTCGGACGCCTTCACCGAGATCTTGAACTCGTGGAAGTCGTGGTCCTGCAGGATGCGGGCGTGGTTCAGCGCGCTCTCGACCATCGCGTCGGGGCACGGCTCGCCGTACTTCTCCAGCAGTTCGCGCTCCAGCGAGCCGGCGTTGACGCCGATGCGCATCGAGCAGCCATGGTCGCGGGCGGCCTGGATGACGTCACGCACGCGGTCGGGGCTGCCGATATTGCCCGGATTGATCCGCAGGCAGGCCGCGCCCGCCTGGGCCGCCTCGATGCCGCGCTTGTAGTGGAAGTGGATGTCGGCCACGAGCGGGACCTTGGCCTCGCGGGCGATGGTCTTGAAGGCCGCGGTGCTTTCGACGTCGGGGCAGCTGACGCGCACGATGTCAGCGCCGGCCTCTTCCAGCTGACGAATCTGGTTCAGCGTCGCATTGGCGTCGCTGGTCAGGGTGTTGGTCATCGACTGGACGGTGATCGGCGCGTCGCCGCCCACCTCGACATTGCCGACGCGGATCTTGCGCGACTGGCGGCGCGTAATCATGCGCCAAGGACGGACGTGCGTGTGATCTGCGGCCATGGCGCTAATCTAGAGGGTCTGCCGAGGAAACTGAAGGGTCTGCCCTGCCCTTCCCACCACTTCCCAACATCCAAAACCCGTTTCCCCGGCGAAAGCCGGGGCCCAGGTTCATCCGGAGCGGTTTGGGATGATCCGAAACCCGCCTCACCAGCCGGCGAAGCGTTTGTGGGTCCGATCTGGACCCCGGCTTTCGCCGGGGAGACGGGGTTAGGGCTTCGGCGCCGCCGGGATCAGCTTGGAGAGCGCGGTCGAGTTGGCCTGCAGGCGGCCGGTCAGCACGCCGTTGGCATAGACGTCGAACACCGCCGGATCCGAGACGTCGGCGGTCAGGCCGGGCGTGCGGGGGACGCGATAGGCTTCGCCGGCCGCCAGGGCGCGGGCGAAATAGACCTGGCCGTCGCCGCGCACCACCAGGGTCGCGCCCTTGCGGGCCTGCAGGATGACGCCCGAGCTGTCGGCCGGGGCCGCGCCCAGCATCGCGCCCTTGGGCTTGAAGGCCGAACCCAGGGCGATCTGCTTGGACGGATCGACGATACCGGCGCGGGCCTCGGCCTCGGCGCGGGCCTTGGCGGCGATCTTGGCGGCGTCGACCGAACCGCCGTTGGCGGCGGCGTCGTCCAGGCCAGGGGTCTTGTAGGGCTCGGGCGTGGTGCTCTCGACCGGGGCCGGCAGCGGCGCGCCCAGCGAGACCGAACCATCGCCGGCATTGGCGCCCGCGGCAGCGGCCGTCGGCGTCGCGGCTGCGGTCGAGGTCACGGCCGACTGAGCCACCTGAGCCGGCGGCTCTTCCTTGGTGATGGCGCGCTGGGCCACGTTCCACAGCAGGATCGCGCCCACGACCAGCAGGCCGCCGGCCAGGATCAGGGCCAGGCGCGGATCGCGCTCGCGGCGCACGCCGATCGGAGCGCGCAGCTCGACGCCGTCATCGGGCGCGTCGTCCTTGAAGCGCGACACGGCCGCGTCACCGTCCAGGCCCAGCAGGCCGGCATAGGCGCGAACATAGCCGATGGTGAACGGACGCGAGGGCAGGTCGTCGAGGCGCATGTCCTCGAGGGCCTCGATATAGCTCTGGCGGATGCGGGTGGCGTCGGCGACGTCCTGGGTGGTCAGGCCGCGGAACTCGCGCGCGCCCTTCAGGGCCAGGCCGATATCGGCGCCGTCGGTCAGCGACGGTTGCGACGCGGCGATCGGCGTATCGTCGACATCGACGTCCGTGACGAGATGCAAACGCCTCACGTTGCCCGTATCCAGCGGCATGACAGCTAAACGGCCCCCAGTACGCGACACGCGCCCCCTAACGCAATGTCAGGCGCGCGCATCGCAATCCCCCTGCCTTCGTATCGCACGAAGGTATTAACAAGTGTTTGTGGATATCAAACTAAGTAGCCGGATTCAATGTACTAAACAGTGACGCTTGGTTAACGGCAAAGGTTTGTTACACGGCTACGTAGAGCTTGCGCGCCAAGGTTTCGATCTCGCCGCGCAAGGATCCGCCCGAGCCCTTCAGCAGGGCCTCGACGTTGCGGCGCGCGGCCTCGCGGTCCAGCGACAGGACCATCTGCTTGACCGGACCGATGCCGGCCGGCGGCATGCTAAGCCCTTCAAAACCAAGGGCGACCAGGGCGAAGGCCTCCAGCGGACGGCCGGCCATCTCGCCGCACACGGACACCGGCGTGCCGGTGTCGGCGCAGGCCTGCTGGATGGTCTTCAGCGCCCGCAGGGCGGCCGGCGACAGCGGGTCGTAGCGGTCAGAGACCTTCGGATTGCCCCGATCGGCCGCGAACAGGTACTGCATCAGGTCGTTGGTGCCGACCGAAACGAAGTCGGTCATGGGCAGAAGTGCGTCGAGATGCCACAGCAGCGACGGGGCCTCGACCATGGCCCCGACGTCCAGGCGCGAGGGCGCGGGTCGGCCGCGCTTCTGGGCCCAGGCCACTTCCTGGTCGACGAACGAGCGCGCGGCGCGGAACTCGTCGACATTGGCCACCAGCGGGAACATCACCTTCAGCGGCCGGCCGTTGGCGGCCTTGATCAGGGCGCGGATCTGCATGCGCAGCAGGGCCGGACGGTCCAGGCCCATGCGCACGGCGCGCCAACCCAGGGCCGGATTGTCCTCGCGCTCCAGCTCCATGTACGGCAGCAGCTTGTCGCCGCCCAGGTCGAGCGTGCGGAAGGTCACCGGCATGCCGTTGGCGGCCTCCAGCACCTTTTCGTAGAGCGCCGTCTGGGCCTCCAGCCGCGGCAGCTCCTCGGCGACCATGAACTGGAACTCGGTGCGGAACAGGCCGATGCCCTCGGCCCCGGTCTCCGCGAGAATATCGAGATCGACGGCCAGGCCGGCGTTCATCAGCAGGCTGATCTTGGCCCCGTCCTTGGTGATCGGCGGGGTGTCGCGCAGGCGGGCGAACTCGGCCTTGCGCTGGGCGCGGACCTCCATCCGGGCCTTCAGCGCCTTGACCACGTCGACGCGCGGCCGCAGCCAGGCTTCCTGCGTCTCGGCGTCGACGACCACAGGGTCGCCTTCGCTGACCCGGTCGCGCAGGCCCGCCAGGCGGCCCACGCAGGGGATGTCCAGCGCCCGGGCCACGATGCCGGCGTGGCTGGCGGCCGAGCCTTCCTCGAGCAGGATGCCCTTCAGCTTGGTGCGATCGTATTCCAGCAGGTCGGCGGGACCCAGGTTGCGGGCGATCAAGATGGCGTCGTCGGGCAGCTGGCGCACGGCGTGGACGTCGCCCGACAGGTGGCGCAGCAACCGGTCGTTCAGGTCTTCCAGATCGTGCAGCCGCTCGCGCAGATAGGGGTCGCGGGCCTGGCCCAGGCGGGCGCGGTGCTCTGAGCGAACGCGCTCGACCGCGGCCTCGGCGGTCAGGCCTGAGCGCACGGCTTCCTGCAACGACCGGTTCCAGCCCCGGTCGTGGGCGAACAGGCGGTAGGTCTCCAGCACCTCGTAGGACGCGCCGACCAGACCGTGCTGGCCTTCCAGCATCTGGTCGATCTGGGTCTGCAGGGCCTCGATGGCGTAGGAGAGCCGCGCCTCCTCTGCCAGGGCGTCGTCGGACAGCAGGGTCTCGGGGACCACCGGCTGCTCGTGCAGCACCGCCACGCCATAAGCGAGACCTTCCGCGAAACGCGAGCCCTTCAGCCGCTCGGGCTTGTGGGGGGCCAGCTCGACGTCCTTGAGCTCGTCGGCGCCCAAGAGTTCGCTGGAGCTGACCATCTCGGCCAGCACCATGGCGATGATCTGGAGGTCCTCGACCTCCTCCTCGTCATAGGTGCGCTCGGTGCGGTTCTGGACGACCAACACGCCGATTGCCCGGCCGCCGCGCAGCAGCGGCACAGCCAGGAAGGCGTGGTACGGGTCTTCGCCAGTTTCCGGACGGTACGAGAACGACGGGTGGCTGGCGGCGTCCGACAGGTTCAGCGGCCGGCCCAGGCGCATGGTCTCGCCGACCAGGCCCTCACCGGGCATCATCCGCGTGACGTGGACGGCTTCGGGCGACAGGCCCTCGGTGGCGAACAGTTCGAGATCGCCAGACGCGCGGCGCAGATAGATCGAGCAGACCTCGGCCACCATCGACACGGCGATGGTGCGCACGACCATGTCGAGCTTGTCCTGGGCGGGGCCGCCGCCGGCCATGGCCTCGCGGATCTGCCGAAGCAGGCTGCGGGGTCCTCGAACGGCGATGCCGGATGCCGCCATGTGCCTGCAGCGCGCTCCCTAGGTTTCGAAAGACCGGTCTAGCCCAGCTTGTGAGGTCGTGGGTTAAGACGGCTCAATTCTCAAGATTGGGGCTACCGCAGATTTCGCAATGGGGATAGCCGCTGCGTCAACCGAACGGCGATTAGGTGAGCGCCCACGAAAAAGCGCCGCCCAGTCAGACTGGGCGGCGCAGGTTTGTTCGCTAGGGGAGGGATCGGAACGCTAGCGAAGCGAAACCGGGGTTAGCGATAGTAGCCGTAGCGGCTGTTGTAGCGGTCGTTGCGATAGCCGCCGCGGTCGTAGCGGTTGTCGTAGTAGCGGCTGTTCTCGTAACGGGGCTGGCTGCGATAGCCATAACCGTAGCGGTTCTTCTTCTTGGCCGTCGTGGCGCCCAGGGCGGCGCCGGCGACGGCGCCGATGGCGACCGCGTCGGTCTTGCCGTCGCCGATCGCGGCGCCGGCGACACCGCCGATCAGGGCGCCGATGATGGCGCGTTCGGTCTTCTGGCCGGCGAAGGCGCTCGAGGCCGGGACGATCAGGGCGCCGGTGACGACAGCGGCGACGACGGTCTTGGTGATGGTCTTCATGACAGTCTCCTTTTTCCGGTGGCGTCGCCCCCAAACCAATTCTGGGCGGCGCTGTTGATGTCCGTTGTAAGGAGCCGCGCTTGAACCCGACCTGAACGGGCCTGTTCAGATTCCGTTTAGGTACGAAAAAAGTTTGAGAGGCTTCAGGCGAGGTCCACTTTCGGCTGGTGCAGCCGCACCGACCACAGCACGCCGGTCAGCATCAGGACGATGGCCACGGCTTCCAGGCCATGCGGCCAGCGGCGCTCGTGCAGGAAGCCGTACAGCAGGGCGAACAGGGTCTCGAACACGATCATCTGGCCCGACAGGCTGAGCGGCAGATAGCGGCTGGCGGCGTTCCACAGGCCGTTGCCGATGACCGACGCCCCGATCGCCACCGCGAAACTGACCATCCAGAACCAGCCCCAGGCGGCCGGGACATGGACCTTGCCGCCGCCCAGGAAGAAGGCCGGGACCAGCACCAGCGACAGCAGGCCCGTGGCCACGCCGGTCAGCAGCGACCACTCGTGGCTGGTGAACTTGGGCGTCGCGGCCAGGCGGCGAGCGTTCCAGACGGCGTAGACGGTCCACACGCCCAAGGCCAGCAACGCGCCCAGCAGGCCGATCAGCTGCTGGCCGAGGCTGACGCCGCGGTTCTGGGTGAACACCGCCACATTGATGCAGACCCCGCCCGCCACGACCAGGGCCAGCGGCGCGGCCAGCCGGCGGATCGGAACGCCCTCCCCCGGTTTTGCGCCCATCAGGGTCACGGTGACGGGCAAGAGGCCGATGACCAGCGAGGCTAGGGCGACCCCGGACGTCTGCACCGCCACGGCCAGGCCGACATAGTAGATCAGGTTGCCCAGCAGGCTCAGCAGGAAGAGGTCGCGCCAGTCGCGCCCCTCCATCTTGCCCATCACCGTCCGCCAGACCGGCAACAGCAGCGCCACCGACGCCAGGCCGTAAGCGATGTAGCGCCCCGCCGTCATCTGCAGCGGCGTGAAGGCGTCCAGCAGCTTGGGAGCCAGGAACACCCCGCCCCAGAACGCGCCAGCGACGAGGCCGCACAGCAGGCCCAGAACGAGATTGCGGGAAGAGCTCATGCCGACTGGGTAGCAGGTCGCGCGAAGCCAGGCTTTGGCGAAAGGTCTCGGAGGTTTGGAAGATCCTCCTGAGCGCCCCCTCCGTCACGATGCGTATCCGCATCGCGCCACCTCCCCCGTTTCACGGGGGAGGAAGGAACCTCTCCTCCCCTGCGCAGCGGGGGAGGTGGATCGGCGCGAAGCGACGAGACGGAGGGGGCGCTTTAGCTCCGCGCCTTCCGCAACGCCCCTGGCGTCACGCCCAGGCTGGCCTTCATCCTCTTGGTGAGACCGCTCTGGTCGCCATGGCCCGTGCGGACGGCGATTTCGGCGATCGACAGGCTGGTGCCCGACAGCAGCCGCTGGGCGGCGCGCAGGCGGGCATCGCTGAGCGCGCCGTGCGGGGTGGCGCCGTAGGCCTGCGAGAACTTGGCGAAGAAGCGGCTCTGGCTCATGCCGGCCTCGGCGGCCAGGTCGCGGACGGTCAGCGGCTGGTCGTAGCGCGTCTCGATCATCGCCGCGGCCCGGGCCAGGCGCGCGTCCACGGCGATCGGACCGGTGGTCAGGCCGCGCAGCAGCAGCGGCGTCCACAGACCGGCGACACCGTCGTCGATCCCGCCCGGCGCCTCGCCCGACAGGAACGACAGCAGGCCGTGCACCGGCCCGGTCACCGAGGCGAACGGCTTGTCGCGCAGGCTTTCGAACGGCCGCATCAGCGCATCGCCGATATCGGCCACCACGAACAGGTTCTCGCCGTCGGCGGCGCAGACATGGCGCGTGCCCGGCGGGATCACCGCGGCGCTGCCCGGATCGACCCGCCCACCCTTGCCGTCGATCTCGATCTCCAGCACGCCGCGGCGCGGCAGCACGATCTGGTCGAAGTCGTGGGCGTGCGAGATCGCCTCGACGCTGTAGCGACGGAAGGACAGCTCGGCGGGGGCTAAGAGGCTGTGCGCCATCCCTTGACCATACCCTTTTCCGTCTTCCCGGCGAAAGCCGGGATCCAGATCTCATAGCGCTTGGGCTGATCGGAGACGCGCCGCGTCCATAGATCCCACCCCACCGCGCTTCCATCTGGGCCCCGGCTTTCGCCGGGGAAACGGATCAAGGGAGAGCGGAGGAAGCCTAGCCGTGCCCCGGCAGGGCCAGGGGTTCCGACGCGTCCTGGACCAGCCGGCGGGCCTGTTCGAGGGCGGCGTCGATGTCGCTTTCGATGAACTCGACTTCCAGGTCGGTCAGCGGGTGCGGCGCGGCGATGACGTTGCGCAGATAGGCGCGCTTTTCCAGCTCGGTCATGGTCCACCAGCCAACGGTGTGACCTTCCTCGATGACCGCGTCGCCCATGGCCAGCAGGTCGTCGGTGTCGAAGATCGGCTGACCGGGCTTTTCGGGGAACCACTGGCCGTCGTCCGGCAGGGCCTGGTCCAGCTGGTTCAGCAGGGCGGCCAGCCACGGGCTGATCAGCAGGGGCTTCTCATAGCCGTCGCCGAACTTGGCGCGCAGCAGCAGGTCGTAGAGCAGGTCGAGACCGGCGTCGCCGTGGAAGGTGACGGTCTTGGCGTCGGGATCGAACTTGAAGACGTCGGGCATGGGAGCTCCGCCAGAGCCTGTATGAACAGGCTCTAATTTCTAAACGCCCAAAGCACGCCGAGGCGTGCTTTGGGAGGCTGGCGCTCTCATACCGTCCGAACGCGACGTTTTCATCTTTTCTGTCATCCCGGCCGTAGCGAAAGCGAAGAGCCGGGACCGCGGAAAGCTCAGAGCCCCCGGCGGTCCCGGCTTTCGCCGGGATGACAGATTGGGGCTTACAGTTGGTCCAGACCGTAAACCGCGTGCAGAGCCCGCACGGCCAGTTCGGTGTAGGCCGCGTCGATCAGGACCGAGATCTTGATCTCCGAGGTCGAGATGACTTGGATGTTGATGTTCTTTTCGGCCAGGGCCGCGAACATCGACTGCGCCACGCCGGCGTGCGAACGCATGCCCACCCCGATCACCGACACCTTCGAGACGTCTTCGTCGACGGCCACGTCTTCGAAGCCGATCTCGGCCTTGGCGGCCTGGACGATCTCCACGGCGCGAGCGGCGTCGCGCTTGCCGACCGTGAACTCCATGTTGGCGGTCTCGGCGGTGCGGGCCCGCGACTGCACGATCATGTCGACATTGACATTGGCGTCGGCCAGACGGCCGAAGATCTGCGAGGACACGCCCGGATGGTCGGGCAGGCCCAGCAGGGTGATCTTGGCTTCGTCGCGGCTATAGGCGACGCCCGAGACGATGCGCTTTTCCATGATTTCTTCCTCGTCGCAGACGACCGTACCTTGGCCGGGGGCTTCCCCGGGTTCGACGAAACTCGACAGCACCCGCAGCGGGACGCGATGGGCCATGGCCATCTCGACCGAACGGGTCTGCAGCACCTTGGCCCCCAGCGAGGCCATTTCCAGCATCTCCTCGTACGAGATCTTGGCCAGCTTGCGGGCCTTCTTCTCGATGCGGGGATCGGTCGTGTAGACGCCGTCGACGTCCGTGTAGATGTCGCAGGCGCCCTTGACGGCGGCGGCGATCGCCACGGCCGAGGTATCCGAACCGCCGCGGCCCAGGGTGGTGATCCGCTGGTTGGCGGTCACGCCCTGGAAGCCGGCGATGACGGCGATCTCGCCGTTCTCGAAACAGGCTTCCAGATTGGCCGGCGGAATGTCCTCGATGCGGGCGCTGCCGTGGGCCTCGTTCGTGAGGATCGGCACCTGCCAACCCAGGAACGAGCGGGCCTTGTGGCCCATGTTGCGCAGGGTCATGGCCAGCAGACCGGCGGTGACCTGCTCGCCCGAGGCGACGATGGCGTCGTACTCGTCATCCGATTCCGGAAGACCTGCAGCCGCGCGGCCTGCGCCATCGGTCCAGGCGACCAACTCGTTGGTCTTGCCCGACATGGCCGACACGACCACCGCGACCTGCTTTCCCGTCGCCACTTCGGCGGCGACCAGGCGCGCCACACGGCGGATGCGCTCCAGGTCGGCCACCGAGGTGCCGCCGAACTTCATCACCAGACGTGACACGTCCTTGGTACCTCGACACTTGGTTATTTCTTGCGCCCGCGCGGCAAGATCGCTCCCCCTCGCGCAAGCCCCGGCCTTCTAGCGGGGGGATGGCGCAACGGCAATGTCGCGCAGGTGTCTTTTTTCACGGATCGTGGCGGGACGAACCGCGCGTGATAGACAAGCCTCATGACTCAAGCCGCTGAAGCCCCCCCGTCTTCCTGGAGCATCGACCCCGCCGACGTGGCGCGGTTCTCGGCGATCGCCGCCGAGTGGTGGGATCCCAAGGGCAAGTTCGCGCCGCTGCACGTGTTCAATCCCTGCCGCCTGGCCTTCATCCGCGAGCAGGCGCTGGTGCGGTTCGGCCGCGACGGCGCGGCGCGCCAGCCGTTCCAGGGCCTGACCCTGCTGGATATCGGCTGCGGCGGCGGCCTGCTGAGCGAGCCGATGGCCCGCCTGGGCTTTGACGTCACCGCCGTCGACGCCTCGGAGAAGAACATCAAGACCGCCGCCACCCATGCGGCCGAACAGGGGCTGACCATCGGCTACCGTCCCGCCACCGCCGAACAGCTGCTGGCCGAGGGCGCCGGACCGTTCGACGTGGTGCTGACCATGGAGGTCATCGAGCACGTCGCCGATCCGGGCGAGTTCCTGCGCACCTGCTCCAAGCTGCTCAAGCCCGGCGGCCTGATGATCGTGGCCACCCTGAACCGCACGCTGAAGGCGCTCGCGCTCGCCAAGATCGGCGCCGAGTACGTGCTGCGCTGGGTGCCGCCCGGCACCCATGACTGGAGCCAGTTCCTGAAGCCGGAAGAGCTACGCGCCTTCCTGGCCAGCGAGCCGGTCGAGATGCAGGGCCCGTTCGGCGTGGCCTACAACCCGCTGACCGGCCGCTGGAGCCGCTCCAACGACGTCGACATCAACTACATGATGACCGTGACCAGGGGTTGAAACGGCTGAGGTCCGGGAACTTCGCCTCTGCGCGGGCTTTTTGCTCGACAGGGACAAAGACCCCGGATTGACGGCCCGCTTCGGGGTCGGACGTCGATCCGTTCGAGTGGGAACGGAGACACAAAATGACTTCCAAGACGCTTGCTGCTGCGCTCGCCGCCACCGTGGCGTTCGGCGCGATCGCACCAGCCTTCGCCCAGGACTCGGCCTATCAGCAGAGCCTGCGCAACTACGACAACCAGCGCTCCAACTACTATGAGCGCGTGGCCGAGTATCAGGACCGCCAGGACGCCTACGAGCGCGACCGGGCCAACTACATGCGCACCCGCGACGACTATGACCGCCGCTACGGCCGCGGCGCCTATGACCGTCGCAATCCCAGCTACGCCGAGCGCTATCGCGTCGCCCAGTATCGCGACAGCGCCGCCTACTATGCCGAACAGGCCGAGTTCGAGCGCTCGCGCGCCACCTACGAACGCGCTCGTTACGACTATGACCGCCGCTATGGCGAAGGCAGCTACGACCGCCGCAACCCGCGCGAGGCCGATCGCTTCCGCACCAGCGGCGTCAGCTACACCTCGGGCTACGACGCCAGCCGCGATCAGTGGGAGCGCGATCGCGATCGCTACATGCGCGCTCGCGACGACTATGACCGCCGCTATGGCTACGGCGCCTATGACCGCCGCAATCCGGGCGAGGCCAGCCGCTATGGCGCGCCCTATGCCGGGGCTGCGGGCATCGACACCAGCGCCAGCGTCAACTACCGCGACGACTGCCGTCAGGACGCCAAGAAGAACGCCACCGTCGGCGGCGTGATCGGGGCCCTGGCCGGTGCGGCCCTGGGCTCGAACGTGGCCGCTCGCAACGCCCGTCCGGAAGGCACGGTGCTGGGCGCTCTGGTCGGCGCGGGCGTCGGCGCGGCCGTGGGCAACGCCTCGGCCAAGTGCGACACGCGCGGCAATTACTACACCTATGACCAGACCCAGCCGTATCGCTACAGCGACGGCCGCTACGCCAGCAGCAGCGAACGCTGCCGCCTGGCCGCCGCGCCCGCCGAGTACAACGGCCGCGTCGAGAACCGCTATGTCCGCGTCTGCCCCGACGCCGACGGCCGTTATCGCGTCGAAGGCTAACCCGCTCCGGGCTGTCGGTCGAGTTTCCGACTTTGCGAAGGAAACCCGCCGTCAGCTTGGGCGTTTAGCTTCCGAGGGATCGAAACAAGAAACGATCGGAGAGCCCGTCATGCGCCCCCGTATTAAAGCCATTGTCATGGCCACCGCTGTCGCCTTCACGGCCAGCACTGTCGCCATCACCGCCGCCGAGGCCCAAGGTCGTCGCGAGCGTGTGCTGGTGTGTAACAAGTCCAAGGCCAAGAACGGCGCCATCATCGGCGCCCTCGGCGGCGCCCTGGTGGGCAACACCGTCGCCGGCCGCGGCAACAAGACCGAAGGCGCCCTGCTGGGCGCCGGCGTCGGCGGCCTGGCCGGTCACGAGATCGGCAAGGGCAAGAAGAAGTGCCACTACGAGTACCGCTATCGCTAGTTAGCGGGCTCCTAGAGCCAAACCTTCAGAAGGGCGCCGGACCGCAAGGTTCGGCGCCCTTTCTGCGTCTGGGCGCATAGCCGCGGCGGTCGACAGAAACCGAGAAGTCCTGACGGTCACGATCCGAAGGTCGGCGTTCTGGCGGCGCGTGGGTTTCTGCTCGCGAACCTAGTCGGACTTAGCGGGGCAAACGATCAGGGGCGCTCACAAGCTTGATAGCTGTGATTTCCGCTGCTCTCTTCAGATCGGCTTTCACACGATCTGGCATTCGTGATGAAGGAACCTGTTGGACCGCCGCAATGAAGCCGTCCCTGAGAGCCGCGATCCGCGTCCCGATGTCCGACGACATGAAGGCGGCATAGTCCACGTTATAAAAGGTCCAGAACTCTCCTGCCGACCGCTTATGGCTGGTGCCATTTGGAACGACGCCTCGGGCTGGATCGACGCACAAGAGGTTCAACACGATAGTGTCGGGCTTCAAAAGCTCAGCCTTAGCGAAATCAAACTCAGTCCCCATCGCGTACGCGAACTCGTCCGCGAACAGGTTGAATCGTCGGCCTACGCTTACGTCGCCAGTTGGCATGAAATGGATCGGCATAACTGTTCGCCTCAACGCGAGGGTAGTGTCTGCACGTAGGCGCGGATTGCAGAGGCGACGACCAGCGCGCGCTCACGGATACCCGGAGCGGCGTCGAGCCCTATCTGGTCTAGTTCGACAGACACTAGGTAATCGGCAACAGCATCGTCCGACCTGCCGTTGGCGATCTGCCCAGCGGCGTTGAGTAGATAGGTGTCGTACTCATCCATCGGCAAGCTAGTGCCGATTGGGTTCCAGTTGCGCCAGCCGATCTCGCGTAGGGGTTCCAGCTTGATTTTCGGACGCTTAGCCATGCGATAATGCTACGCGCCCCAACGTCTCCTAACCACCCCGGACAGCCCCTCGAAATGTCCGCTTTCCGCACCGCTGCCAGGCTTGTGGCTAACGGCGCACGCCGGTGTTGCGGGTCAGGGAGGAGGCGCTGACGCCCTAGGGCTCCACCGCCCCCAGGCTCTGGGGCTGCCAGGCCTCGCCGGCGGCGAACACCAGGCTGCGGGTCACGCCCAGGCGGCGGATGTTCACCTGGTTGACCTCGTCGTCATAGACGTCGGCGAACATCGCCGCGCGGACAGTGATCTCGGCCCTGACGTCGGCGGGCGCGACCTGGCCGACATATTCGAGGCGGACCTCGTCGGCGCCCAGGGTCATGTCCTTGAGCGCCAGATCGACGGCCTGCCCGTTCACGGCCACCCTGAAGGTGCGCAGCATGTAGGTCTTCAGCGCCGCGATGGCGTCGGGATCGTCCAGGCTGGCCTGGGCGTCCGGGGCGATCAGGGCCAGGGCGGGCTCGGCGTCGTGGGCCGGGATGCGGTGGCTGACCTTCACCCCGCCGGTCTTGGCGTCCAGCTCCACGACGCTCAGCGCGCCGTGGCCGCGGTGCGCGGCCGCCGGCAGCGGGGCGAGCACAAGGCCCGCCGCCGCGATCAGGACGGCCGCGCGCACCATCACTTCGGCGCCGCGGGGGGACCGTCGTCCTTCTTGGGGGCGGCCACCGGGGACGTGCCCAGGCCGCTGGGCTCGACCTTCATGTCGGCGTCCTTCATGCGGTTGGCCACTTCGGGCGCCTTCATGATCTTCAGCGTCGTGGGCGTGATGGCGCCGTCATAGACGTTGTTGCCGCGGTCGGCGTCGGCGGTCTCCCACAAGGGATCGATCTGCGCGCCCTTCAAGTCCTTGGTGGAGACGTACTGCCAGGTGACCTGCTTGGAATTCTTGCGCCAGATCTCGGCCGGGATGCGGACGGTCTCGGACGTGCCGTCGGCGAAGTCCATCTTCAGAATCACCGGCATCACCAGCCCGCCGACGTTGCGGAAGGTGAAGCGGTAGAAGTTGTCCTTCATGTCGCGCGCGGCGGCCTCTTCCGGCGTCAGGTCGTCACGCGCGGTCTTGGCCTTCTTGCGGGCGCTGTCGAAGACAGTGAACTCGTCGTTCTGGTCGTAGAAGTCGCGGGTCTTGGGATCGCGATCGGTCACTGTCGTGCCGGTGTTGCGCGACGCGGTCAGCGAGCCCGGCTCCTTGCCGCTCTCGACCTTGCGCACGCCGGCCTCGACGTCGGGATCGCCGCTGTCGATGCGGGCGCGCACGATCTTGTCCAGCGCGATGTCGACGTGGTCGGTCGAGTAGAACCAGCCGCGCCAGAACCAGTCCAGATCGATGCCCGACGACTCTTCCATCGTGCGGAAGAAGTCGTACGGCGTCGGGTGCTTGAAGCGCCAGCGGTTGGAATATTCCTTGAACGCGCGGTCGAACAGCTCGCGGCCCATGATCGTCTCGCGCAGGATGACCAGCGCGGTGGCGGGCTTGGAATAGCCGTTGGGGCCGAACTGGACGATCGAATCCGACTGGGTCATCAGCGGCACCTGGTCCTGGCTGACCATGTACTCGATGATGTCCTTGGGCTCGCCGCGGCGCGAGGGGAACTTCTTGTCCCACTGCTTCTCGGCCTGGAACTGCAGGAAGCTGTTGAGGCCCTCGTCCATCCACGTCCACTGGCGCTCGTCGGAATTGACGATCATCGGGAAGTAGTTGTGGCCGACCTCGTGGATGACCACGCCGATCAGGCCGTACTTGGCGCGCTCGGTATAGGTCAGCTCGCCGGTCTTCTTATCCTTCACCGGCCGCGGGCCGTTGAAGCTGATCATCGGATATTCCATGCCGCCGACCGGGCCGTTGACCGACTGGGCGGTCGGGTACGGATAGGCGAAGGTGAAGTCCGAATAGACCTTCAGGGTCTGGGCGATCGACTTGGTCGAATAGGCGTCCCACAGTGGCCGGGCTTCCTTGGGGAAGAACGACATGGCCATGACCACCGGGTGGTCGGCGCCGGCTTCCTGCTTCACGCCCAGGGCGTCCCAGACGAACTTGCGCGAGCTGGCCCAGCCGAAGTCGCGGACGTTGCTGGCCTGGAAGACCCAGGTCTTCTCGGTCGTGGCCTTGCCCTTCTCGGCGGCCAGGGCCTCCTCGGGGGTGACGACATAGACGGGCTCGGCGGCGGTGCGGGCCTTGGCCAGGCGGTCACGCTGGGCGGCGGTCAGCACGGTCCCGGCGTTCTGCAGCACGCCGGTGGCCGAGACCACATGGTCCGACGGCACGGTCAGGGCGACGCGATACTCGCCGAACTCCAGGGTGAACTCGCCCGAGCCCAGGAAGGCCTTGTTGTGCCAGCCTTCGTAGTCGGAATAGACGGCCAGGCGCGGGAACCACTGGGCGCCCTCGTAGATGCAGTTGCCGTCCTCGCCCTTGCCGGTGAAGCACTCGTAGCCGCTGCGGCCGCCGATCACCTTGTTCTCGATCATCGGCAGCGACCATTCGATCACCAGCTTGGTCTCGCCGCCGTTGGCGCGCACGGCCTGGCCCAGGTCCACGCGCAGCAGGGTGTCGACGACGGTGAACTTCAGCGGCCGGCCCGAGACGTCCTTCACCGACTTGATGGTGAAGCCGCCTTCCCAGGTCTTGAAGCGCTGGACGCGTTGCAGCTGAGCCAGGCTGATGCTGTCGCCCGACACGGTCTCGGTCAGCTTGCTGATGGAGTCGCGCTTGGAATCCTGGTCCAGCAGCAGCCACAGATAGGGCAGGCTGTCGGGCGAGTTGTTGCGATAGGTGATGGTCTCGCGACCGGTCAGCAGCTTGGTGTCCTCGTCCAGGCGGACGGCGACGTCGTAGTCGACCTTCTGCTGCCAGTAGCGATAGCCCGGCGCACCAGCGGCGTTGCGATAGTCGGTGGGGGTCGGCCAGTCCTCGCCTTCCAGCTGGCGGAACTTGTCGTCGAACGGCGCCTTGGTCTGCTTGATGGCGTCGGCTTGAGCGACGGAAGCGGCGGACAAGGCGGCGAGCACGCCGGCCACGGCGTAGCGAATGAAACGCTTGGACAAGTTCGAAAGCCCCTCGGAAAATCCGCAACCCGGATGAAACCCCCGGAGCCTTTTAGACGCCTCATCTGGCTACATATGAGGCGTCTAAAAAGGCTCCAAATCAAACACCTAGAGCGCGCTAACGCGCTCTAGACGGACCTTGGCGAGGGGGCGGGGGGAAATCCACCCCCAATTTCGCGGGTCTGGTCAGAAATTGATCTTCAGTCCCGCCCGAACCGCGCGCGGTTCGACCGGGTGGAAATGGATGTCCTCGACACCCTCGGCCGGCTCGCCCGGCAGGCGCGAGGCATAGGCATAGGCGATGTCGTCGCGCTTGCTGCCGGTCAGGTTCAGCACCTCGACCATCAGGCTGGCCTTGCCGAAGCTCTGCACGAACAGGGCGTTGAGCAGGCTGGTCGGGCGCGAGCGCACCGAATTGTCCTCGATCAGCGGGGCCGCGCCCAGGCGGCGCCAGGTCAGGGACAAGGTCGAGCCCTGGCGCAGGGTCCAGCTGGCCCCGGCGCTGACCACCGAACTGACGGCGTTGGGGATGCGGTCGCCCTCGGCCGGATCGCCGGTGAAGCGGGCGTGGGTGGCGGCGTAGGACCCGGTCAGGTTCAGGCCCGGCAGGGGCCGCCAGTCGGCCAGCAGCTCGATCCCGGCCCGCTTGGTGCCGCCGCTGGCCTCGGTGAAGCCGGCGTCGCCGACATAGACGAGTTCGGACTGCACCTTTAGCGCCCAGGCCGCCGCGGTCAGCAGGAAGTCGCCGCGCTTCCAGCGCAGGCCCAGCTCCGCGCCGTCGGCGGGCGACAGCAGCGGGGCGCGCTCGGCCGGATCGCCGGTCACCGGATCGATCGTGATCACCGCCCCGCGCGCGTCGTTGGAGTGGAAGCCGCGCCCGGCGTCGGCATAGAGCTCGAAGGTCTTGGACACCCGCCAGGCCAGGGCCAGCTTGGGGCTGACCAGCAGGTCGCTGACCTCGCCGGCGTTGCGCGGATCGCCGGCGTTGACGTCGGCGCCCATGGCGTCGGCGCGCAGGCCGAAGGTGGCGTCCAGCGGGCCGAACGATTTGGAGGCCTCGCCCCAGACGGCTGTCGACCATTCGGTCAGAGCGTCCTGGCGCACGGTCTCGCGACGCACGCGGGCCGTGGTGCGGTAGAGGCCGACCTTGCCGATGTCGTCGACCCGGGCGGTGACGCCGGTGCGGGCGCTCCAGCCATCGCCGAGGGTCCAGCGCTTGGTCAGCGAGCCGCCATAGATCCAGCGCTGGTCGGCCTGCTGGAACTGGTCGCCATTGACGGGATCGTCGAGGAAGTAGGTGAAGTTCGAGAAGAGATCGAGCTTGTAGCGCTGGATATAGACCACCGTGTCCAGGCCGCGCAGCAGGTCGCGGCGGCGGGCCGACAGGATGTAACGCGAGCTGCTGCCGCCGTCGGTCGGGTCGATGGCGTCCAGCCGGCCCAAGGTTCCAGCCTCGACCGCGCGACGCGGGATCTGGTCGGTGGCGTTCCAGTCGGCGTCATAGGCGAGCGCCGTGATCGACCAGCCGCCGACGATGGCCCGGCCCAGCAGGTTGATCTTCTTGAGGTCCTCGGGCGTGGACCAGGCGCCGCGCGTCGTCGACAGGTCCGCCGCGACCATGAAGTCTTGGCTCAGCGCCTTGGAGCCCACGGCGCGGTAATAGTCGTACTGGCCCGCCCAGGCCTGCAGGCCGTCGCCGTGCAGGTGGTCGGCGGTCTCGAAGGCCACGGCCCCCGCGGTGGCGAAGTCGCCGCTCTCGGCCGAATAGGGTCCCTTGCGGAAGCCGATATCGTGGACGAACTCCGGCGTCAGGATGTTGAGATCCAGATAGCCCTGGCCGTGCCCGTGGCTGGGCAGGTTCAGCGGCACGCCGTCCAGCGAGGCGGCCAGGTCGGTGCCGTGATCCAGGTTGAAGCCGCGCAGGAAGTACTGGTTGGCCTTGCCCGCGCCCGAGTGCTGGGTGGCGACCAGGCCGGGCACCGCCTCGATCAGCTCGCCGGGGCGCAGCAGCGGCCGCACGGCGAAGTCGGCATAGGCGATGCGCCCCTCGCTGGCCGAGGTCGCCCGCCCCAGGTCATCGGCCCGCCGCCCCCAGACCGAGATCGGCTCGACATCCTGAGCATAGGCCGCCACGGGCAGGCAGACGGTCAGCAGCAAGGCGGCGGAAAAGCGATAAAACCCCATGCGGCCTCTTAGGGCCTGGGCGAACCGAAGCCAACGGGCCGTCAGTTCACATCCGTCTTCTTCGGCGCGGCCGGCGGCAGGGGGGCGACCTTGACGCCGTCCTCGACCAGGGCTTTCACCTCGGTGGGCGAGGCCTCGCCGTAGATGCCGCGATCCTCGGACTTGCCCTCGTGGATGGCGCGAGCTTCCTTGGCGAAGGCGTCGCCGACATAGTCGAAATTGTCCTCGACATGCCGCCGCACCTCGCCCATGGCGGTCATCATCATGTCGCGCATCTTCGGGTCCACGGCGGGCGCCGAGCGCTGAGCCTTCGTGCCCGCCACGGCCGGGGCCATGATCTGCTTGGACACCCCGTGCGAGCCGCAGACCGGACATTCGACCAGCCCACGCGCGGCCTGGTCGTCATAGTCCGACGACGACCCGAACCAGCCCTCGAACTCATGGGCTTGGTCGCACTGGAGGGCGTACTTGATCATCGTCCTTAGGGCCCCCTTCTTAAGGTCCGGCGAAGGGCCGGGCGTTCTGGAGGGCCGGGATCGCCGCGCGCGCCTTGCCGGCGGCGGACAGGTCGAGGTCGGCCATCAGCACGCCAGGCTCGTCGTGGTCAAGCTGGGCGATGATCTCGCCCCAAGGCCCGATGACGATCGAGCGGCCCCAGGTGCCGCGCCCGTCCTCGTGGAAACCGCCCTGGGCGGCGGCCAGCACGAATGAGCCGGTCTCGATGGCCCGGGCGCGCAGCAGCACCTCCCAGTGGGCCTCGCCGGTCGGACGGGTGAAGGCGGCCGGAACCGTCAGCACCGTCGCCCCCGCCAGCGCCAGGGCGCGGTGCAGGGCCGGGAAGCGCATGTCGTAGCAGATCGACAGGCCGAAGGTGGCCAGCGGCGTCTCCACCGTCACCGCCCGATCGCCGGGCTGGTAGGCGGCCGATTCCCGCGCCGTCTCGCCCGTGGGCAGATCGACGTCGAACATGTGCAGCTTGTCATAGGTCGCCACGATCGCGCCGGTGGGATCGATGACCACCTGGCGGTTGGCCGCCCGGCCGTCGCCGTCCGGACGCGTCACCAAGGCCGAGCCGACGTCGATCCAGGTCCCGGTCTGCGCCGCGATCTCCCGCAGGCCGTTGACGACGAGGTCGTCCTCCAGCGCGGTCAGGGCCGGCAGCAGCTTGGCGCGATCCTTCTGCACGACGTTGGTGCATTCGGGGGTCAGGACGAACTGCGCGCCCTGCCCGATCGCCTCGCGCACCAGCGGCGCGACATGGGCCAGCGCCGCCTCATGCGTCGCCGGCGTCCGCGTCTGGATCAGGCCGACACGAAGCGTCATGCGGCCAGCATCGGATCCAGCTTACCCTCGCGCTCGAGGGCCATCATGTCGTCGCAGCCGCCGATGTGCTGCTCGCCGACGAAGATCTGCGGGAAGGTCGTGCGGCCCGAGCGGTTCATCATCTCCTGGCGCAGCGCCGGGTCCATGCCCGCCTCGATCTCGGTGAAGTCAGCGCCCTTTTCGGTCAGAACCGACAAGGCGCGGGCGCAGTAGCCGCAGAAGGGACGGGTGTAGATGGTGACTTTGGCCATGATCCAGCTCGACTGTTCAGCGCCCTCATATAGGACGCGCTTGTCGTTCTGTAACGCGGGCGACGACCGATAGGCTCACGGAAGCCGCGCCGGCCGCCAGAAGCGCCCGCGCGCAGCCCTCGGCGGTGGCGCCGGTGGTCAGGACGTCATCGACCAGCACGATGCGCCGGCCCTCGACCTGTTTGCGCTTGCCCGGCGGCACGGCGAAGGCGGCGGCGACGTTGCGCTTGCGGCCTACGGCCGACTTGCCGCCCTGGCTGGCGGTGTCGCGCTTCCGGACCAGGGCGTCGGGCAGATAGGTCAGGCCGTGCATCCGAGCCAGCGGCCGGGCGATCTCGGCGGCCTGGTTGTAGCGGCGGGTCAGCATCCGGGTGCGGTGGACGGGGACCGGCACGATGGCGTCGGCCTGGGCCAGCAACTCCGCCCCGGACCGCGACAGCCAGCGAGCGAACAGGCCGGCCAGGTCCGTGCGGTCGGCGTGCTTCAGCTTCAGGATCAGGGCCCGCGAGTGCTCGTCATAGACACAGGCCGCCCGCGCCCGGCCGAACGCCCGCGGCTTGGCTAGGCACGACAGACAGCGCTCGGCCAATACATTGGAGGGGGGCGCGTAAGCCATCGCCAGGCCGCAGCCGTCGCAGACCGGATCGTCCAGGAAGGTCACCCGCGCGAACGCCGCCGCCGACAGGCCGCCGCTCAGCGCCGCCTCGCCGTCCAGGCTGGACGGCGGCAGCAACAGGTCCAGCAGCGAGCGCCCCAAACCCCTAAGATGCGGCCCGGCTTTCCATTCGGATCCGGAATCGCCATGTTCCGCGCGCAATGACCGCCTCGCCCCTGCTCTTCGACCGCACCCTGCACCGCCAGCGCCTTGACCGCGCCGCGCCCGACTATGCGTCCGCCGACTTCCTGAAGGCCCGCGCGGCCCAGGACGTGGTCATGCGGCTGGAGACGATCCTGAGACGCTTTCCGGTCGCCGTCGATCTCGGATCCAGAAACGGCAGTTTTTCCAAGGCCTTGGCCGACAGCGACGCGGCGGCGAACATCGACGTGCTGTTCGAGACGGATCTCTCGGCGCGGATGCTGGCCGGCCGTCCGGGCCTGCGCGTCGCGGCCGACGAGGAGCGCCTGCCGTTCGGCGACGACACCCTGGACCTGGTCGTCTCGACCCTAGCCCTGCACTGGACCAATGACCTGGTCGGGGCCCTGATCCAGGTGCGCCGGGCGCTGCGGCCCGATGGTCTGTTCATCGGGGCGATGTTCGGCGGGGCCACCCTGACCGAGCTGCGCCAGTGCCTGCTGGCCGCCGAGGCCGAGGTTTCGGACGGCGCGGCCATGCGCGTCTCGCCGTTCGCCGACGCCAGCGACGCGGCGGCCCTGCTGCAGCGGGCCGGTTTCGCCCTGCCGGTGGCGGACGTCGATCGCGTGAAGGTGCGCTACGCCCATCCGATCAAGCTGCTGCAGGACCTGCGGGCCATGGGCGAGACCAGTGTGCTGCTGGACCGCTCCAAGAAGCCCCTGCCCCGCAAGGTGCTGTTCCGGGCGCTGGAACTCTATGTCGAACGGTTCGCCGAGGCCGACGGCCGCGTGCCGGCGACGTTCGAGATCGTGGCCGTCACCGGTTGGGCGCCGCATGACAGCCAGCAGAAGCCGCTGCGTCCGGGCTCGGCCAAGATGCGGCTGGCGGATGCCTTGGGAACGACCGAGCAGTCGGCCGGCGACAAGGCCGGCTAGGCGAACTTGTCCGAGAGCTTGGTGAAGAGGCCGTTCAGATTGCCGCCCAGCGCGCCCAGGGCGGTGATCAGCATCACACAGATGATCCCGACCAGGATGCCCAGCTCGACGGCGGTGGCGCCCGACTGATCGGTCCAGAAGCTCTTCAGAGCACGTCGCGCAACCAGGCGAGCTTTCAGAGTACGTCGCGCAGCCACGCGACAAGCGGCTCGTCCGCGGGGGGCATCGGATAGTCCGAGAGTTTGTCGGGCTTCACCCATGCCAGCGCCTCGTGCTCCTTGCGCGCCACCTGACCTTCCCAGCGACGCAGCAGATACAGTGGCATCAGGAGGTGAAAAGACTCGTAAGAGTGCGAGGCGAACACGAACGGGGCCAGGCACGCCTGCGCGACCTTGATGCCCAGTTCCTCGTCCAGCTCACGGATCAGGCACGCTTCGGGCGTCTCGCCCGGCTCGACCTTGCCGCCCGGAAACTCCCACAAACCCGCCAATTGCTTGCCTTGCGGCCGCTGGCAGATCAGCACCCGCCCATCGACATCGATCAGGGCGGCGGCGGCGACGAGGACGATCGGCTTGCTCATGGGAGCGGGTGTGGCGTGATGCCGCGCCGGAGGCAAGGCCAAGCATCGCCGCACGAGCGCCATATTTACGTCCGTAGTCTCCCCTCGTCACTGGGAGGGACACCATGCACAAGACGCTCGCCATGCTGGCCGCCGGCGCGGCCCTGCTCGCCGCCGCCCCCGCCTTCGCCCAGACGTCTTCCGCCGCCAATCCGGAGGAACCCGCCGTCCGCGCGGCGCTGGAGCACTATCTGGCCGGCCACGCCACCGGCGACCCCAAGGAATTCCGCCAGGCCTTCCACGACGACAGCCGGCTGATGTGGATCCGCGACAACGCCCTCGTTCAGCGCTCCGACGACGAGTATATCGGCGGCGCGTCGGGCAAGCCCGCCCCCGACGAGGCCCAGCGCAAGCGCTGGATCGAGTCGATCTCGATCACCGGCTCGGCCGCCAGCGCCAAGATCGTGTTGGACCACCCCAACGCCGTCCTCACCGACTACATGCAGCTGCTGAAGACGCCCGAGGGCTGGAAGATCGTGCACAAGATCTTCGACGTGGCCCCGAAGACGCCAGCGTCCTAGCGCCCCCTCCCCGCGCCGCGGGGAGGCCCTCGCCCGTAAAACTTGACTTCCCTGCTCGGATAACCGATATCCGCCCCGCGCCACCTCGGCGCTATTGGCGCTCCAGCCGCGTGAGGGTCCGTTTTCGGACCAGCCTGTCGAGCGCCTTGAGAGCTTTCTCATCAGATCGCCCGTACACGCGGGGCGCTCCCCGACCGACTAGCCGAATGGGCCAGCCGTGCGAGGACGCATGAGCTGTCTTTCGGCGCATGAAAGACAGACACTCGTGACTCAATTTGCTGACCTTGGCCTGGCCAAGCCGCTGCTGAAGGCCCTTGCCGAGAAGGGCTACAAGGAGCCGACCCCGATCCAGGCCCAGGCCATTCCGGTCGTGCTGCAAGGCAAGGACCTGCTGGGCATCGCCCAGACCGGCACCGGTAAGACCGCCGCCTTCGCTCTGCCCATTCTTCAGCGTCTGGCTGAGGATCGCAAACCCGCCCCGCGCCGCGGCTTCCGCTGCCTGGTGCTGTCGCCGACCCGCGAGCTGGCGACCCAGATCGCCGAGAACTTCAAGGCCTACGCCGTTCACATGGGCCTTTCCGTTCACACCATCTACGGCGGCGTGAAGTACGGCCCGCAGATGAAGGCCCTGGCCGGCGGCATCGACGTGCTGGTCGCCACCCCCGGCCGCCTGATGGACCACATGGCCGAGAAGTCGGCCGTGGTCTCGGGCACCGAGATCTTCGTCCTGGATGAAGCCGACCAGATGCTGGACCTGGGCTTCGTGGTGCCGATCCGCAAGATCGCCAGCCAGCTGACCAAGAACCGCCAGAACCTGTTCTTCTCGGCCACCATGCCCAGCGAAATCGGCAAGCTGGCCGGTGAGCTGCTGAAGGATCCGGTGCAGGTTTCGGTGGCCCCGCAGGCCACCACCGTCGAGCGCATCGACCAGCGCGTGCTGTTCATCGAAGCCCAGCGCAAGCGTCCGCTGCTGGCCGAACTGTTCGCCGACAACAGCTTCTCGCGCACCATCGTCTTCACCCGCACCAAGCGCGGCGCCGACCGGGTGGCCAAGTATCTGAACGCCGCCGGCGTCGAGGCCGCCTCGATCCACGGCGACAAGACGCAAGGCCAGCGCGAGCGCGCCCTGGCCGCCTTCAAGGCCGGTGAGATGCGGGCCCTGGTGGCCACCGACATCGCCGCGCGCGGCATCGACGTCAACGACGTCAGCCACGTGATCAATTACGAGCTGCCCAACGTGCCGGAGGCCTATGTCCACCGGATCGGCCGCACGGCCCGCAAGGGCAAGGACGGCATCGCCATCAGCTTCTGCGCCGATGACGAGCGTAACCTGCTGAAGGACATCCAGAAGGCCACCCGCCAGCAGATCCCGTCCTTCGACCGCCGCAACGACAAGCAGCTGGCCGCGGCCGCCGCCGTCGCCGACAAGCTGGTCCCGGCCGAGAAGTACGTGGATCCGCGCAAGGCCGACCCGCGCAACGACGTGCCGTCGGAACTGCGCCGCAAGCGCAATCGCCCCAACCGCAATGGCGGTAATGGCGGCGGCGGTGGGCGCTCCGAGGGCGGACAAAAAGCCCAGGGCCAGGGCCGCTCGCAGGGCCAAGGTCAGGGCCGTAACCAGCCCCAGGGTCAGGGCCGCAACAAGCCCAAGGGCAATGGTCCTCAGAACGAGTTCCGGGGTCCCAAGCGCGACGCCGCACCTGCGGAAAAACGCTGGTCGCCGATCGACTGAACCATAAGCAATTCCAAGAGTTTGAAGCCCGGTGCGACAGTTCGTCGCGTCGGGCTTTTCTTTTGCGCCTATGCCGGGGTTCCGCTTGTGCCGACCCCGGAGATGGGTTCACTTTGCTCTTGGGCCGATCGGCAGATCGGATGGGGGACCACGGAATATGAGTGAGGGCAGGCCCAGCGCCACGCCTGAACTGACGCGCATTGCCGGCGGCCAAATGGCCGCGCGGGTGGCGTCGTTCGACTGGGCGACAAGTCCGTTGGGACCACGGGCCGACTGGTCTCCCAGCTTGAGCCTGGCCGTGGACATGATCCTGGCCGCCAACACGCCGATGGCCTTGCGCTGGGGTCCGCAGCTGGTCCTGATCTACAACGACGCCTACGCGCCCTCATTGCGCGAGCGTCACCCTTCGGCGCTCGGCATCGCCTTCTCGGACGAGACGCCGGAAATCCGCGAAGCCCTGCGCCAGTCGCACATGGACATCTTGGACGGCGCCAGCGGCGGCTTCGCCTTCGAAAAACTGCCCCTGCGGGTGAATCGCGGTGTCGACAACGAACTGGCCTTCTTCACCGTCAGCTACAGTCCCGTGCCGGACGCGACCACCGCCTCGGGGGTCGGCGGGGTGTGGATCACCGCCGTCGAGATCTCCGACACCGTCCGCATCGAGAAGACCCTCAAGACCGTCCAGGAGCGCTACCAGATGGCGCTGGAGGCCGCCGGCGGCGTCGGGGCCTGGGAGTGGGACCTGAAGGCCGACAAGATCTACGCCGATCCGCGCTACGCCGCCCTGCATGGCCTGCCGCCGGACGAGGCCGAAGGCGGATTGCCGCTGGATCGTTTCCTGCCGGCCGTACATCCCGACGATGTCGCACGCGTACAGGCGCAGGCCGTCGTCGCCCTGCGGGCCGGCGGCGACTTTACCGAAGAGTACCGCCTGGTCCAGACCGATGGCCGGATCGCGTGGGTCTATGTTCGCGGCAAGGCCTATCTGGGAACGGACGGCAAGGCCCGGCGCGCCGCGGGGGTGATGGTCGATATCACCGAGCGCAAGTCCACCGAGGTCGCCCTGGCCGCCGCCCGCGCCGGCATGGAGCTGGCCGCCCAGGCCGCCGGCATCGGACGGTGGGACTACGACCTGATGTCCGGGACCCGTTACTGGGACCCGCGCGTGCGCGCCATTTTCGGCATTCCGGCCGATATCCCAGCCTCGGCCGAAGTGTTCGAGGCCCTGATGCATCCTGACGACCTGGCGGCTGTCCAGGATGCGGTCGCGGCGACCACCGATCCAAACGGTCCCGGCACGATCAATCTGGAATACCGCATCTATCGCGGCGCCGACGGCGCCCTGCGCTGGGTCGAGGTCTCGGGCCGCGCCTTCTTCGAACACGGCCGCTGTGTGCGCTTCGTCGGCGTGGTCTCCGACGTCACCGAGCGGCGCGAGGCGCTGGAACGCCAGCTGCGCCAGGACGAGACCCTGCGCCTGGCCGTCGACGCCGCCGATGTCGGGGCCTGGGACTTCGACCTGATCCGCAACGCGCTGTCGTGGTCGCCCGGCTGCTACGCCCTGTTCGGCGTGCCGCAGGGCGATCCGGTGTCGCTGGAGATGTTCTACCCGCTGGTCCATCCGGACGACCGCCCCCGGGTGCGCGAGGCCATGCGCCTGGCCCTGGATCCGGACCTGCGCGCCGAGTACGCCATCGAGTTCCGCGCCCTCAATCCGGTCGACGGGGCCGAGCGCTGGATCGCGGTACAGGGCAAGACCTTCTTCAGCGAGGACGGCCAGGCCCAGCGCTTCGTCGGGGCCGTGGTCAACATCACCGAGCGCAAGCGGGCCGAGTTGCACCTGCGGCTGCTGGTCAACGAGCTGAACCACCGGGTGAAGAACAGCCTGGCCACGATCCAGGCCATCGCCGCCCAGAGCTTCACCGACGGCCGCTCGCTGGACGAGGCCAAGGCCGCCTTCGCCAGCCGCATCGTCACTCTGTCCGAGGCCCACGACCTGCTCACTCGCGAGAACTGGGAAGGGGCAGACCTGCACGACGTGACCATGCGCCTGGCCTCGCTGCACGGCGGGGTGGGACGCTTCACCCTGAACGGCCCGACCGTGCGGCTGTCGCCCAAGACGGCGCTGTCGCTGTCGATGGCCCTGCACGAGTTGGCCACCAATGCGGTCAAGTACGGCGCGCTGTCGGTCCCGGACGGCCGGGTCGACATCACCTGGACCCAGATCCCCCGACCGGGCGCGCCGCGCCTGGAGCTGACCTGGACCGAACGCGACGGCCCGCCGGTGACCCCGCCTGAAAGCCGCGGCTTCGGCTCGCGCCTGATCGAACGCGGCCTGGCCGCGGAACTGTCGGGCTCGGCCGACATCGACTTCCGCCCGGACGGGGTGGTCTGCCGGATCGAGGCGCTGCTGGAGGCCTAGCTCGCCGCCCTAAGCGCCGCGGCGATCTGCTCGTCCGTCCGCCGCAGGGCCATCATCAGCGCGCCGGCCACGATCAGCGGCAACACGGCCCAGACCAGCCAGCCGGCGACCGCCAGGGCCGTGGCCGAGCCGATCAGCAGCGACACGGCGATCTCGGCGATGGCGACCAGCAGAGAGCCTCCGCGCCGGCGGCGGAAGTCGGCGCGCTTGCCGGGCTTCTGGCGCCAGACATTGACCAGACCCGAGCACCAGGCGGTCAGCCCCGCGCCGATCGCGGTCCACAGGCCGGCCAGCGGCTGGTGCCAGGCCAGCACCGCCACCGGGATCGCCAGCAGGATGGCGACCGGGATCAGGGCCGCGGCCAGCTTGGCCTGGCGCAGCACCTTCATCGGCGTGGGCGCGACGGCCAGCAGGTCGGGAGCGTCCTCGGCCGACAGGGTGATCCACGCCAGGGCCCCGGCCACCTGTCCGGCCAGGATGGTGACGGCGGCGGCCGAGCCGGCCAGGGCCATGGCCGGGACCTCGGCGGCGCTGCGGGCCATGACCAGGGCCAGCGGGACCATGTACAGCACCCGCATCAGCACCTGGGACAGCAGGGCCGCATCGCGCCCCATCAGCCGCAGCTCCTTGCGCACCGTGGCCTGGAAGGCGCCGGCAGCAAAGGCTCGCGTGAGGCCCCGCGCGGCCTTGCGAGTCTCGGTGCCTTGGGTGGCGGCCGCGGCGTCGGCGAAGCGGCGGCCCAGGATGACGACAGCCAGGGCGAAGATCCCCGCCCCGATCGCGACGACCGCCAGCAGCGGCAGGGGCTCGCCCACCGCCGCCCGCAGCGGCAGGTCGGCCAGTGGCGGCGGGCGAATGCGGCCTTCCTTGGCGTCCAGGGCGATGCGGGCGATCAGGCTCTCGGACTTCTGCTCGCCCAGCAGGTTGCGGTACTGGCTGGCCAGGAAGAAGCCGGCGCCGATCACGGCGGCCATCACCTGGGCCACGGTGCGGGTGCGGCGCGGACCGATCAGGGCGAACAGCGCCATGGCGAGCAGCAGGCCCACGCCCGTCGCGCACAGCGCTGCGGCGATCAGCACCACGAACACTCCCGCCCAGGCCGGATGGCCCAGCACGATCGACGGCGTCAGCAGCAGCAAGGTCGGCAGCACGAACCACAGGCCCGCATTGACCGCCAGGCCCAGGGCCCGGATCAGCAGCACCCGCCCCGGCTTCAGCGGCGAGGAGAACAAGAGATCCAGATCCCCGCGCTCGTAGAGGGCGTCGGCCGAAGCGGCCAGGGTGCTGGACAGCATCAGGGTCATGATCACCGCCAGGGCCAGATCGGCGATCACCACCGCCAGCGGCACGATCGGGACCTCGACCTCGCGCAGGGCCAGGCCCGCCAGCACCCCGCCGCCCAGGGCCAATACGCCCAGAATGGCGAAGGCGATCATCGCGCCCTTCGACTTGCGCCCCGCCCGGAAGCCCCGCCAGGCCAGCCGCAGCTCGTGCGCCAGCAGCCAGGGAGCGCTGGCGGGCTTGAACGGCAGGCTCACGCCCCTCCCCTCCTCATTGGGCCGCCTCCGCAGTCAGTTGCAGGAACACGTCCTCGAGCGTCTTGCCGCTGGCCTCCCCGGCCCGACCGCGCAGGTCGTCCAGCGTGCCCTCAGCCAGCAGGCGGCCGCCGGCGATGATGCCGATGCGGTCGGCCATGCGCTCGGCCACTTCGAGAATGTGGGTGGTCAGGATCACCGTGCCGCCAGCGTCGACCCGCGCCTGCAGCATGTCCTTGACTAGGCGCGCGGCCGCCGCATCCAGGCCGGTCAGCGGCTCGTCCAGGATCAGCAGCTTGGGGTCGTGGATCAGCGCCCCGGCCAGGGCGACCTTCTGCTTCATGCCGCGCGAGAAGCCCTCGCACCGACGGCGGGCCTCATCCGCCAGGCCCAGGGTCGCGAGCAGGTCCTCGGCCTTGTCCTTGGCCGTGCGGGGCTCAATGCTCCACAGGCCGGCGACGAACTCGAGGTACTCGAGCGGCGTCAGCTTGTCGTAGATCATCGCCTCGTCGGGCGCCCAGGCCACCAGGGCCTTGGCCCCGGCCGGGTCGCGCCGCGCATCGACCCCGAACACCGAGATCTCGCCCGCGTCCGGCTGGGTCAGCCCCGCCACCATCCGCAAGGTCGTGGTCTTGCCCGCCCCGTTGGGCCCCAGCAGCGCATAGAGCTCCCCGGCCCGCACCGTCAGGTCCAGCGCGGACACCGCGGGCTTGGCGAAGGCCTTGCTCAGCCCCCGCACGATCAAGGCGTCGGTCAAGGCGCTTCCCCCGTCCCTAAAGTCTCAGCAGTCGTCCGTCTCGGGATTGGCCAGGCTCTGCTTGGTCGCGTCCAGCCAGACGTGGCAGCTGTGGTCGGCGCCGTTCTTGGTGCAGAGCATCTTGCCGTCGCCCTTGTGCAGTCCGGTCGCCCCGCAGGCGCTGGTCTTTCCCTGGCCGGGCAGGCGGTCATAGAGGGTCTGGGCGGCCGGGCCGATCAGCAGCAGGTCGACGATCCCGCCTTCGTAGGGAAAGGCGCGGGCCTCGGTGATCCCGGGCGCGGCCTCGGCGCGCGGCTTGGCCATCCGCTCCAGCTCCACCGCCCGTTCGATAGTCAGGTTCAGGTGGCAGCTGGGACGCTCGATAAAGTCGATCGTGCCACCGGTCAGGTTGGCTTCGCACTCGGCGTCGCGGTTCTTGATCCAGGCGCGCTGCTTGGCGCGCAGGCTGTCCTTGGCCTTGGGCGACAGGCGCGCCATGGCTCCGGCATAGGCGGTGTTCAGCCGCTTGTCCTGGCGGGTCAGCTCGGCGTTGATGCAGCCGGCCATGGCCGGGGTCACGCCGCGGGCGGCGTCGCCGGTCTGGAAGCAGCGGTTATAGGTCGCCGAGTACTCTTTCTCGACATTGACCTGAGCCGCCGCCGGAAACGCCAGCAGCGTGGCGGCCAGGGCCGTGAGCGCAAGCAGCTTCATCGCGGTCTCCGCCTTCAGAACTTGGTCTTGCAGCCCTGCTTCAGGTGCACGCCGCGCAGGAAGCCGCGACGGGCCAGGCCGGCATCGACGGCGGCGTTCATCTGGCGGTCGGCCGGGGCCGCGCCGGTCACTTCGCGCACCAGGCCGCGGAACGGGATGATGCTGTTGATCACCGCCTTGCCGCCGGCCTCGGCCAGCTTGCCGCCGCGGTTTTCCTCATAGGTGTTGCCGACCACATAGTCGGGACCCAGGGTGGCGTTGAGATCCTTGACCTCGGCGGCCAGCGCCCGGCAGGTCTTCAGCCCCTTCAGGCTGTAGGGATCCTCGAACGCCTTGACCAGGATCGGCGGGATCTCGCGCTTGGACATGCCGACGTCGCGGGCCGGTTGGCTGCCGATGTCGATGGCCTTCTGACGCGCCTCGCCCCAACGGCCGCTGGGCTCGTCGGGCTTGGCCGGCGGCTTGGTCTGGGCGTGAGCGGTCGAGGCGGCCAGCAGGGCCGCTCCCATCAGGATACAGAACTTCCGGGTCATCTCACGCCCTCCAAACTGAATACCGATCAGGAACGGCAAGCTTGGCCTGCGGTTCCACTCACGGGCGAGTGTGAAACCTTAGTTCGGCGGGGTCGCCGCTTCCAGGTCGAAAGCCGCGTCGAACGCGTCGTCATTGGGCACCGCGCCGGTCAGCGCCGCCTCGAACAGGCCCTCCAGCGCCTCCCAGATGAAGCCCAGCTGCTCCAGTACGGTCGGCACGATGTTGGGGTCGAAGCCCGGATACAGATCCTCGACCAGCCACAGGCCCGAGGCCGGGTCGAAGCCGAAGCGGCAACCGATCAGGCGGAACTGGGCGCGGGCCATGGTCTCGAACAGGGCGGTCAGGTCGCGGGCCTCGTCCAGGTCCTCCGGACCCAGCACCAGGCAGCGGGCCTGCAGCCAGCCATGGTCGGGCAGCAGATAGAACGCACCCTCGTCCTCGCCCGAGACCTCCAGGCCCCGATCGATGGCTTCCACCACATAGCCGGCCTCGCGGCAGACCGTGGCCAGGCTCTCCAGCATCGCGCCTTCCTGGTCGGGCGTGAGATCGGTCATGGGAAGGGCTCCTGGGAAATGGGGGACTGCGGGCGTTCTAGCACGGTGGCGGAAGCATTGTGCGTCCTTCGAGGCTCGGCTTCGCCTCGCACCTCAGGATGAGGAAATCTGTGAATCCCCCACCATCGCCAGCAGGTCGTCGAAGATCTCGCGCCACAGGGCGTCGGTCATCGGGAAGCCGACGACGTGGCGCAGCAGGAAAGCGCCCTCGACGGCCAGGAAGGCGATGCGGCGGCGGCGTTCCTCGGGCGTGACGGCCGAGAGGTCGCCAGCGCGTTCGGCGTACCAGTCGGCCATGGCCCCAACCTTTTGACCGCTCCCCGCGACCGCCCCCAGCAAGGTGGCCGTGCGGCTGATGGTGTCGTGATCCTCGATGGCGGTCGAGCGGATGTGCTCGGCGATCACCGCCTGGGGCGTGGGATCTGGGCCGACGTTGCGGGCGAAGCGCGCCTTCTCCTGCTCGGCCCAGCGGTTCAGCAGGGCGTCCAGCAGGCCCTCCTTGGTCCCGAACGCCGACTGCACGCTGGCCTTGGGGACCTGCGCCGCCTCGGCGACCTTGCCGAAGGTCAGGGCTGCGGCCCCGAACTGGGCGACCACGGCCTCGGCCGCATCCAGCAGAAGATCACGATCCAGACTGCGCGGCCTTGCCATTTCCGCTCCTTGGAACTAATTAGATACGATCGTATTTAAACTACGAGATCAGACGCACGACAAGGAGACAGACGCGTGGCCTGGACCTATCTCTTGCTGGCGGGACTGCTGGAAATCGGCTGGCCGGTCGGGCTGAAACTGGCCCAGGCGCCCGGCACGCGGATCACCGGCATCGTGGTGGCCATCGCCTTCATGGCCGCCAGCGGGACCTTGCTGTTCCTGGCCCAGCGCCAGATCCCGATCGGCACCGCCTATGCTGTGTGGACCGGCATCGGCGCGGCCGGCACCTTCCTGGTCGGCGTGTTCGTCTTCGGCGATCCCAGCTCGCTGGTGCGCTATCTGGGCGTCAGCCTGATCGTCGCCGGCGTGGTGGCGCTGAAGTTCGGGCACTAGGGCGTTCGCCTCGCACATCACCAAACTCACCGTCATTCCCGCCCTTGTGGCGGGAACCCCTCTATCCGCCGCAAGGGCGAAAGGGGCGGACTGCTGGGCAGTCCGCTTGCATCTCAAGTGTCGGCTGAACCAGGGGTTCCCGCCACAAGGGCGGGAATGACGGCTGGTGGGGTTAGCTCCGGTAGTCCCCGTTGATCGCCACGTACTGCTTGGTCAGGTCGCAGGTCCAGACCGTGGCCGAGCCCTTGCCGACGCCGACGTCGACGCTGACCTCGAACTCCTGGTTCTTGACGTAGGCGCTCATCTTGGCCTCGTCGTACTCGGGCGAGATCAGGCCGTCGCGGGCGGCGTAGAGGTCGCCGAACTTGACGCTGATGCGCTCGCGAGCGACCGGCTCGTCGGCGCGGCCCACGGCCATGACGATGCGGCCCCAGTTGGCGTCCTCGCCGGCGAAGGCGGTCTTGACCAGCGGGCTCTCGGCGATGGTACGGGCGATCTTGCGCGCCGACGCCGGGCTCTCGGCGCCGTTGACGGTGATCTTGACGAACTTGGTGGCGCCCTCGCCGTCCTTGACCAGCTGCAGGGCCAGGTCCAGCAGCACGTGCTCCAGCTTTTCGCGGAAGTCGGCCAGGCGCTTGTCGCCCGGACGGCTGATCTTGGGCGCGCCCGACTGACCCGTCGCGAACAGCAGCAGGGTGTCGTTGGTCGAGCGGTCGCCGTCCACCGTCACGCAGTTGAAGGTCGTGCGGGTATAGAGGCTGACCAGGGTCTGCAGGGCGGCGGGCGCGATGGCCGCGTCGGTGGCCACGAAGGCCAGCATGGTGGCCATGTCGGGCGCGATCATACCCGAGCCCTTGGCGATGCCGGCGATCTTGACCTCGACGCCGTCGATCAGGGCGGTCGCATAGGCGCCCTTCGGGAAGGTGTCGGTGGTCATGATCGCCCGGCCGGCCTCGGCCCAGGCGTCGGGCGTTAGGCGGGCCTCGACGTCCGGCAGGCGGGCGGTGATCTTGCTGTCGTCCAGGATGACGCCGATGACGCCGGTCGAGGCCATCATCACGTCGCGCTGGCGGCAGTCCAGCCGCTTACCCACGGCGGTGGCCACGCGGCGCACGGCGTCGGCGCCGGGACGGCCGGTGAAGCTGTTGGCGCAGCCGGCATTGACCACCAAAGCGCGCACGTCCGCGCCGCCGGTGGCGGCCAGCTGGCGCTTGCACCAGTCCACCGGGGCCGAGCCGACGCCGTGACGGGTGAAGACGCCCGCCGCCGAGGTGCCCTCGGCGAAGCGCATCAGCAGCAGGTCTTCACGCTCGTGCTTGTAGAAGCCGGCGCGGCCAGTGGCGATCTCGACGCCGGCGATCGGCGGGATGACCGGGAACGGCACGGCCAGCGGCGACACGGCCAGGCCGGGCTTGCCGGCGCCGGTCGCAGCAGACTTCACCGGCGTCGCCGCGGCGGCCGGGGCGGACACGTCCTCGCCGGCCGACTTCTGGGCGCGGCGCAGGCCGGCGCGCTTCAGGGCCGAGGTCAGCGGATCGACCAGGGCGCGCTCGATGGCCGCGCCCGCGGCGGCGACGGGATTGGACGTGGCCTCAGGCGCCTTCTCGGCGGTCTTGTTGCCGGAGGCTTTGGGAGTCTTGGTCATGGGAACCGCGTCTAGTTCTTGGCGGGTTGAGCGGGAGGCGGGGCTTCGGCCGGCGCCGAGGCCGGCTCCTGGGCGCCGCCAGTGTTCGGCGCGTCCTGGGGCTTGCCGATCAGCATCTCGACCTTGGCCGAGCCACGCAGCTTCTCGAGGATGTCGCGCACTTGATCATAGGTCAGGAAACGCACGATCTGCGGTCTGGCCGCCTCGAGCGTGATCGGCTCCTCGGTGCGCTTGTCCTCGACGCGGACCAGGACCCAGCCGCCCTCGGCCGCGAACGGACCGACCAGCTGCCCCTTCTGGGCGTCCTTCAGGGCCACGCCATAGGGCTCGGGCATCACGTCCAGGGTGAAGTAGCCCAGGTCGCCGCCGTTGAAGCGGGTGGCCTGGTCGGTCGAGCGCTCCATGGCCAGGGCGTCGAACGAGGCGCCGGTGGCCAGCAGCTTCTTGACGCTCTCGGCCTCGGCCTGGCTGGCGACGATGATCTGGCGGGCGCGGATCTCTTCCGAACGCTTGGAGAGCTTCTGCTGCTCGGCATAGAGCTTGCGGATGGCGTCCTCGGTGACGGCCTTCTCGACCACGCCCTCGACCAGCATGTCGCCCAGGATGCGCTCGCGGGCGGCGTCCAGACGGCGTTGGGCCACGGTTTCCTTGTCCAGCTTGCGCTTCGCAGCCTCGGCGGCGAGGAGTTTCTGATCGATGACCTCGTCCAGGCGCTGGCGGAAGACCTCGCTGGAGATGTCCAGCGGCTCGCCTTCGCTGATCAGGCCCTGGGCCACGGCCTCGCGCTTGACGTCCGACGCCCAGATCACCTGGCCGTTGACACGGGCCACGGCGGTGTCGCCCGGCTCCGGCGGCTTTTCGGCGACCTTGTTCTGACCGCAGGCGGCCAGCAACAGGGCGCAGGTCATGACGCTGAGCATGCTCAAGGCGCGAAGGGACGCGAAAGTCTTCAAGGCCCAGATCTCCGGCTTTGCTTCAAACGCCTCTAGCGCGGTTTTTCGAGAAGAGGAAACGGCTTCGCCGCACAAAGCGTTCGGGGCGACGAAAAGCACCGTCCCGACGACCGCTTACGGGCGATAACCCCTCGCTGCGGAGGGGTCTTCGCGTTGACACCAAGGGGGGCGGTGCTTAAGTCTCCGGCCGCGCAGGACTGACGGATTTATCCATTGATCCCGCGTGACTTCATTCCCGTAGTCGAGGCCGCAAAGCCTTAGCGCCGGCCTCCTCGTCACACCGTCTCCGTTCGGATTTCCCCTGCATGCTTGGTTTCGCCAAAAAGCTCTTCGGCTCTTCCAACGAACGCAAGGTCAAGACCTTCCAAGCGCGGGTCGCCAAGATCAATGCGCTGGAAGCCGAGTACGCCGCGCTCTCAGAAGAGGCGCTGAAGGGCAAGACCGACGAATTCAAGGCCCGCCTGGCCAAGGGCGAAACCCTGGACGACATCCTGAACGAAGCCTTCGCCGTCGTGCGCGAAGGCTCCAAGCGCGTGCTGGGCATGCGCCACTTCGACGTCCAGCTGGTCGGCGGCATGGTGCTGCACTTCTCGGGCATCTCCGAGATGCGCACCGGTGAAGGCAAGACCCTGGTCGCCACCCTGCCGACCTATCTGAACGCCCTGGAAGGCAAGGGCGTCCACGTCATCACCGTCAACGACTACCTGGCCCGTCGCGACGCCGACTGGATGGGTCAGCTCTACAACTACCTGGGCCTGTCGTACGGCGTGATCGTCAACGGCCTGTCGCAAGGTGAACGTCAGCGCGCCTATCGCAGCGACATCACCTACGGCACCAACAACGAATTCGGCTTCGACTACCTGCGCGACAACCTCGTCTACAGCGTCGAGGAAATGGTCCAGCGCGGCCACAACTTCGTCATCGTCGACGAAGTGGACTCGATCCTGATCGACGAAGCCCGCACGCCGCTGATCATTTCGGGCCCGACCGAAGACCGCAGCGAGTTCTACAAGACCGTCGACGTCCTGGTGAAGCAGCTGATCCAGGACAAGGGGACCTACGACCACGACGAGAAGCAGAAGCAGGTCATCCTGACCGAAGACGGCCAGGAAAAGATCGAAGAGATCCTGATGTCGGGCGGCCACCTGGCCGAGGACTCGGCGGGCCTCTACGACGCGGCCAACGTCTCGGTGGTGCACCACGTCAACCAGGCCCTGCGCGCCAACGTGCTGTACACGCGCGACAAGGACTACATCGTCAAGGGCGACGAGATCGTCCTGATCGACGAGTTCACCGGCCGCATGATGACCGGCCGTCGCCTGTCGGAAGGCCTGCACCAGGCGATCGAGGCCAAGGAAGGCGCCGCCATCCAGCCCGAGAACCAGACCCTGGCCTCGGTGACCATCCAGAACTACTTCCGCCTCTACACCAAGCTGTCGGGCATGACCGGCACGGCGTCGACGGAAGCCCAGGAATTCGACGACATCTACAAGATGAGCGTCTCGGAAATCCCGACCAACCGCACCATCCAGCGCATCGACGACGACGATGAAGTCTACCGCACCGAGCGCGAGAAGAATGAAGCCATCCTGAAGCAGATCGCCGACTGCCACGTGCGCGGCCAGCCGATCCTGGTCGGCACCGTCTCGATCGAAAAGTCGGAAGAGCTGTCCAAGCTGCTGTCGACCTTCGCCTTCGAGAACAACGGCAAGAAGCAGAAGGGCATCCCGCACCAGGTGCTGAACGCCCGCTTCCACGAGCAGGAAGCCGGCATCGTCGCCGACGCGGGCTTCCCTGGCGCGGTGACCATCGCCACCAACATGGCCGGCCGCGGCACCGACATCCAGCTGGGCGGCAATGTCGACATGCGCCTGGCCAGCTGGCGCCAGCAGCAGCGCGGCATGGGCCTGGAGATCGACCACCAGGACGAGCAGGCCCAGAAGGCCGCCATCGAGGCCGAGATCGCCGACGCCAAGGCCGCGGCCCTGGCCGCCGGTGGCTTGTTTGTGCTGGGCACCGAGCGCCACGAAAGCCGCCGCATCGACAACCAGCTGCGCGGCCGCACCGGCCGTCAGGGCGACCCGGGCCGCAGCAAGTTCTTCCTGTCGTGCGAGGACGACCTGCTGCGCATCTTCGCCGGCGAGCGCCTGGACGCGATCATGCGCACCTTCGGCGTCCAGGAAGGCGAGGCGATCACCCACAAGTGGCTGAACAACGCCATCGCCACCGCCCAGAAGCGCGTCGAGCAGCGCAACTACGAGATCCGCAAGAACCTCCTGAAGTACGACGACGTCGTCAACGACCAGCGCAAGGCCGTGTTCGAGCAGCGCCAGGAGTTCATGGAGTCGACCGACCTCTCGGAAATCATCACCGAGATGCGTCACGACACGATCGACGACCTGGTCGCGCGCCACCTGCCGCCCAAGGCCTATGCCGAGCAGTGGGACATCGCCGGCTTGAAGGAACGCGTCCAGTCGATCCTGGGCCTGGATTTGCCAATCACCGAGTGGGCCGCCGAGGAAGGCATCGCCGACGAGGAGATCAAGGACCGCATCGTCAAGGCCGCCGACGAATACGCCGCCCAGCGCGAGACGATCATCACGCCCGAGCAGATGCGCTCGGTCGAGAAGAACTTCCTGCTGCAGATGATCGATCTGCAGTGGCGCGAGCACCTGATGCACCTGGACCACCTGCGCAACGTCATCGGCCTGCGCGGCTACGGCCAGCGTGATCCGCTGAACGAGTACAAGACCGAGGCCTTCTCGCTGTTCGAGAAGCTGCTGGGCGACCTGCGCACCAACACCACCCGCTGGCTGATGACGGTCGAGATCGCCTATGCCGATCCCGAGCCGCTGGAGAGCCCGGACAACCTGGTCGAGGTCCACCTGGACCCTCTGACCGGCGAGAACGCCGCCGTCGCCGGCGCCATCCCCGACGGTCTGTCGCCCGAGCAACGCGAAGCCCTGCCGGTCTCGTCGCTGCCGGAAGACTGGGAACGCACCGGCCGCAACAGCCCCTGCCCCTGCGGCTCGGGCAAGAAGTTCAAGCAGTGCCACGGCGCCCTGGTGAAGTGAGACCCTGATCCGCTTCCCCGGCGAGAGCCGCGGGCCAGATCAAGTCAGGAGCGCCGCGCGGTCTCGCGCGGCGCTCTTTGCATTTACGGCTGAGGATCAGGATGAATCTGGGCCCCGGCCTTCGCCGGGGAAACGGAGGGAGGGGTCAACCCAAGAACTCGCGCGCCAGGTCCCGCCATTCCGGATTGGCCACCTCGATCAGCTGTAGCTTCCAGACCCGTCGCCATTCCTTGATGCGGCGCTCACGGATAAGGGCGCTCTCGCGGGTCTCGTGGACTTCGCTCCAGACCAGCATCGTGCAGCCGTATATGGCCGTGAAGCCACTGATTTGGCTCTGATGCTCGAACACCCGACGGCCGATATCGTCGGTGGAGCCGACATACAGCGTGCCGTTCCGACGGCTGGCCATGATGTAGACGTAGAACGCCATGGCGGGAGCGTAGCACGCAAACTCAACCTATGGGTTTATAATCTTTCCGTTTTCCCGGCGAAAGCCGGGACCCAGATTCACCCCGTGAGTTTGGGCCTGATCCGAGAAGCGCCCTGCCTCCTCGTTCAAAGCTCAAGGCTCGATCTGGATCCCGGCTTTCGCCGGGGAGACGGCGTTAGGGCCTGGCCTTCAACGGCCATCCCGCCACGGCCGCCGCCGCGACCAGCAGAACCGCTGCGCTCAACCCTGACACTCTCAACCCCATCACCGCGTCCGCCCCCGCCAGCGCGCCGAAGATCGCCACCCCCGCCGCGCCGCCGACCTGGCGGCAGGCGTTGAGGGTTCCGGAAGCCGCGCCGGCGTCGTGGCGGTCAACGCTGGCCAGGAGGCCGCTGGTCAGGGCCGGGATGGCCAGGCCCATGCCGCCGGGGATCAGGGCGAAACCGGGGACCATGTCCCAGAGGCCGCTCCCCGCCCCCAGCCGCGCGGTCAGGGCGTAGCCGCAGGCGGCCAGCAGCACCCCGCCGGTGGTCACCGCCCGGGCGCCGAACCGCGCCACCAGCCCGCCGCTGATCAGGTTGGAGACGATGAAGGTCGCCGTCAGCGGCAGGAAGGCCAGGCCCGCCTGACCGGGCGGCCAGTGCAGGGCCCGCAGCATGTAGAGTCCCAGCACGAAGATCAGGCCGTAATAGGTGAAGTTCAGCGCCGAGCCGACCACCACCGCCGTCCAGGCCGGACGCTGGCGAAAGGCGCCCAGCGGCATGGCCGGATGGGCCGCGCGGCGCTCGACCAGCACGAAGGCGGCGGCCAGGATCACGCCGGCGACCAGGGCCAGCAGCGGCCAGCCGCTCCAGCCCCGATGGCCGCCCTCGATCAGGCCGCCGACCAGCAGGGTCACCGCCGCCACCGCCAGAGCCTGGCCGGGGATATCGAACGGCACGCGAGGCTTCTTCGGGGCCTCGGGCGTGACGATGAGGGTCAGCATCGCCCCGGCCGCGCAGACCGGCAGGTTGACGAAGAACACCCAGCGCCAGTCCAGGGCCTCGACCAGCAGGCCGCCCAGCACCGGCCCGGCGGCGATCGACACCCCGCCGGCAGCGGTCCACCAGCCGACGGCCGAGGCCCGCTTGCGGTCGTCCCCGTGGGCGGCGTGGGCGATCAGGGCCAGCGAAGGCGGGATCAGCAGCGCGCCGGCCGCGCCCTGGGCCACGCGGGCCAGGATCAGCATCAGGGGCGTCGTCGCCAGGCCGCACGCCGCCGAGGCGATCCCGAACAGCAGCAGCCCGGTCACGAACGCCCGGCGCGGTCCCACCCGGTCGGCGATCGCGCCGGCCGACAGCAGCATGGCCGCCAGCGCGAGGATGTAGGCGTCGACCACCCATTGCAGCTGGGCGGTCGGGGCGTCGAACGCCTTGCCGACAGCGTCCAGCGCGACATTGACAATGGTCACGTCCAGCTGGGTGACGAAGAAGCCGAAACTGGCGGCGCCAGTAATCCAGGAAAGATTTGGGATGAGGGGCAGCTTTCTCATGCCGTCTCCATGCCCCGCCTCGCCTCTGGAATGCTACACGCGCCGATGAACCATTCCGCGCCGGATGGGCCTAGAGTGCAGCCATGGACGCCAACATCGCCACCCCCGCCGCCCTGATCGGCGACCCGACCCGCGCGGCCATGCTGCAGGCCCTGCAGGACGGCCGCGCCCAGCCCGCCAGCGCCCTGGCCTGGGCTGCCGGCGTCACCGCCCAGGCTGCCAGCAACCACCTGGCCAAGCTGGTCGACGGCGGCCTGCTGGCGGTCGAGCGTGAGGGTCGGCATCGGTATTACCGCCTCGCCTCGGCCGAGGTGGCGCATGTCATCGAGGCGCTGTCGGTGCTGGCGACGCCGGTGCGGTCGCTGGAGGTCCCGCGGTCGCCGAAAGCCCGGGCGCTGCGGGATGCGCGGTGCTGCTACGGCCACCTGGCCGGGCGGCTGGGCGTGCGGGTCTGCGAGGCCCTGGTCGAGCGCGACCTGATCCGGCCCGAGGCGGACAAGCTCTACGCCGTGACGCCGGAGGGCTCGGCCTGGTTCGCGGACCTGGGCGTGGCGGTGGACACCCTCCGCTCGCCGCGCGGCGTGGCGCGGCAGTGCCTGGACTGGACCGAGCGCCGGCACCACCTGGCCGGGCCTCTGGGCGTGAGGCTGCTGGAGGCGATGACCGCCCACGGCTGGCTGGCGCTGGAAGCCAAGGGCCGCGCGGTGCGCCTGACAGCCGAGGGCGCGGCGGCGCTGCGCGAGCGGCTGGGCGTGAGCCTGGATGACAACGCCCAAGCGGCCGCTTGATTTACGGCGCCAGCACCACCCCCACATCCGGCGCCGTCCCGCCATCCACCTGCGCCAGATAGGCCTTCTGGATCGCCGCCTGCCCCGCCGAGCGCTCGACCTTCAGCCACCGCGGCGCATCCGCCACGAACCCGCTCCAGGCCGCGCCATAGCGCTGCTCGAAGCCGCCGGGGCCCCAGTCGTTCTGGCGCTTGGTCACGCGATCGGGCGCGAAGAAGAAGGCCGGCTGCGGGCCGGGCAGGTCGCTGGTCCCTTCGCGCGGCGCTTCCCAGTGGGTGCCGCCGACCAGGATCGAGGCCTTCAACTCATCACCGAACCGCCGATGCACGCCGCCCAGCACCGCCGCGTCACCAGCGAAGTCGACATAGGCTGCCGGCCCTTCGATCGGCGCAGTCGCCAAATCCTCGTACAGCACCACCCGGTCGTAGAAGCCCAGCCCCTCGACGAAGGCCTTGTTGCGGGCCGAGGTCAGGCCCACGATCTTGGCCGCGCCGCGCTTCTTCAAAAGCGCCGCCAGACCGATCGCCGTCTTCGACGAGGCGCTGGAGAGGATTACGCTTCTGGCGCCATAGAAGCCGTTCTCGTCGAACTGGTCGTCGATCAGGAAGGCGGTGATGAACAGCGGCTGCAGCAGCGCCTGGTGGGCCTGCAGGCCGTCATCCTCGCCGACGGCCAGATACTGGTTGTAGATCGGCGGCAACGGCGCGCGGTGCGCGGAGACGTCGGTGAAGCCGCTGCGTCCGGCCTTGGCCTGCACCGTCAGGTGGGTCGACATCGGCCAGTAGCCGTAGAACCGCTGGCCCACGGCGATGTCGGGATTGGCCGAGGCCTCGACCCGTGCATGGCCCCAGACCGGCACGCGGCCGAACCCCTCCGGGGCCGGGAAGAAGTCCCAGTAGCGCATCATCTCGCCGAACACCGCGTAGGTGATATTGTTGGCGGTCAGGGCGAAGCTCTCGATGGCCAGACGCACCTGGCCGTCCTCGAGCGGCGGCGGTTCGGCGTCGCGGAACTGGCTCTGCCGAAGGTCCGACTTGGCGACGACGAAATCCCAGCCCATGGCGCTTGCTCCCTTAACAATCGACCGACGTTCGCCCGCGCCCCGATCGAAGTCAAACGCCCGTTGGAATTGTCACACGGGACAATGTTTCCGTTGCGGCAGGGGTCGCGAGGGCTCAAGTCCGCCCTACCCGTTCCCCCTGATCCGCCCAGTGGAGCCGACCGATGACCCACGCGTCCCTGCCCTTGCGCCACTTCCTGCTGGCGCTGGCCGTGGTGGCGGTCTGGGGCACCAATTTCGTGGTCATCCGCATCGGCCTGGACCACCTGCCGCCGCTGCTGTTCGCCACCCTGCGCTTCACCATGGTGCTGCTGCCGGTGGTGTTCTTCGTCAAGCGCCCGGCCGTGCCCTGGAGCAACCTGGCGGCCTATGGCCTGCTGATCGGCGCGGGCCAGTTTGGCCTGCTGTTCGTGGCCATGAAGGGCCACATCTCGCCGGGCCTGGCCTCGCTGCTGCTGCAGACCCAGGTGTTCTTCACTATCGCCCTGGCCATGCAGATCAATCGCGAGCGGGTGCAGGGCTTCCAGATCGCGGCCCTGCTGCTGGCCGTAGCCGGCATCGTGGTCATCGCCGCCCATGGCGGCGGCGCGGCCACGCCGCTGGGCGTGGGCCTGGCCCTGCTGGCCTCGCTGAGCTGGGGCTGCGGCAACATCGTCGCCCGCCAGGCCGGACCGGTGAACATGCTGGGCTATGTCGTCTGGGCTAGCCTGTTCTCGATCCCGCCGCTGTTCCTGATGTCGCTGTGGCTGGAAGGCTGGCCGGCCATCGTCAAGGGCGTGACCAGCGCCGGCCTCGGCACCTGGATCGCCGTGGCCTGGCAGGCCGTGGGCAACACCATGTTCGGCTATGCCGCCTGGGGCTGGCTGCTGCACCGCCATCCGGCCGCCACCGTCACCCCGATGGCCCTGCTGGTCCCGGTGTTCGGCATGAGCGCCTCGGCCCTGTTCCTGGGCGAGGGCCTGCCCGCGTGGAAGCTGATCGCCGCTGCCCTGGTGCTGACCGGCCTGGCGGTGAACATGCTGTGGCCCAAGCTGCGGATGCGGTTCGCGGCGGCCGCCTAACCCTTCCCGTCATCCCGCGCTTTATGCGCGGGACCCATTTGTCCGCCGCGAGTGAAGTGCGGGTCCAAACTCTCACGTGGAAGCTGAACCATGGGTCCCGCGCATAAAGCGCGGGATGACGGAGTGTGGTTGTGAGGGATGTGTTGACCTCCCCCACGTCACCCACCTGACCCTCTCTGAAAAAGGGAGGCGACCCATGCCGACGCCGTTCGAGGCCGCCTGGACCAAGGCCCAGGTCGACAAGGTGCTGGACCAGGTCCGGGCCTATGAGTTCCCACCGGCGCCAGAAGGCGGCGGCTGGGCCTATGGCTGCGACGCCGATTTTCTGGAGGCCCTCTGCGGCTACTGGACCGACGGCTATAACGTCACCACCGCGCTGGCGACCCTGAACCGCTTCCCGCAGTTCACCGCCACGATCGAGGATCTCGATATCCACTTCGTCCACGTGGTCGGCGAGGCGCAAGGCAAGCGCCCGCTGCTGCTGACCCACGGCTGGCCGGGCTCGCATTTCGAGTTCTGGGACGCGATCGAGCCCCTGGCCTTCCCCTCGCGCCATGGCGGCGATCCAGCCGACGCCTTCGACCTGGTGATCCCGTCGCTGCCGGGCTTCGGCTTCTCAGGGAAACCCAAGCGACCGCTGGGCCAGCGGGCGACGGCGCGGCTGTTCAACACGCTGATGACCCGCCAGTTGGGCTACGACACCTATCTGGCGCAGGGCGGCGACTGGGGCGGCCTGGTCACCTCGTGGCTGGGCCTGGACCACGCCGCGTACGTCCGCGCCATCCACCTGAACATGATCGGCCTGCGCCCGGCCGGACCGCCGACGACGCCGGAGGAGATCGCCTGGATCACCGGCTTCGGCGCCCAGATGGATCTCTGGGGCGCCTATTTCCGCCTGCAGGCCAGCAAGCCCCAGTCCGTCGCCTGGCTGGGGGCCAACAACCCCGTTGGCCAGGCCGCCTGGATCCTGGAGCGCTTCCACGATTGGGCGGACCTGTCGGCCAAGCCCTTCGAGCAGGTGTTCACCCGCGACCAGCTGCTGACCAATGTCATGCTGTATGTGATGACCGGCAGCTTCACGACCGGCGCCTGGTACTACCGCGCCATGCTGGAGGAAGGCGGGCCAGTCCTGGCGCAGGGCCAGCGTTGCGAGACCCCGACCGCCTTCGCAAACTTCCCCGGCGAGAGCATCTACAAGCCCCCGCCCCGCTCGTGGGCCGATCGCGCCTACAACATCACCCGCTGGAGCGAGATGCCCCGCGGGGGCCACTTCGCGGCGATGGAAGAGCCGGGGCTGTTCGTCGACGACGTTCGGGCCTGGGCGCGGACGCTGTAGACGCTCCACCGCCGCCATGGCATCCGGGCGCTCTGCTTCAGGAGTTCGCCATGGCCCGCTACGATTTCGCGTCCGACAATGTCGCCGGGGCCATGCCCGAGGTGATGGAGGCCATCGTCGCGGCCAATGTGGGCACGGCCTCGGGCTATGGCACGGACCATGTCAGCCAGGCCGCCGCCGACCGCATCCGGGGCCTGCTGGACGCCGATGCTGAGGTCCGCTTCACGGCCTCGGGCACGGCCGCCAACGCGTTCGCCCTGACCCTGCTGGCCCAGCCGCACGAGGCAGTGCTGGCCCATGAGCACGCCCACATCTGCACCGACGAGACGGGCGCGCCGGGCTTCTTCGGCCAGGGCGTGGGGCTGATCGGCTTGGCCGGCCCGTCGGGCAAGATCGAGCTTTCCGGCCTGGAGGCGGCGCTGGAGAAGCCCGACGTCTCCTACCACCAGCCGGCCGCCGCCCTGTCGCTGACCACCGCCACCGAGTACGGCACGGTCTATTCGGAAGACCACCTCAAGAGCCTGATCGCGCCGGTGAGGGCCAAGGGCTACGGCGTCCACCTGGACGGCGCGCGCCTGGCCAACGCCGTGGCCGCCGGCTTCGACCTGAAGAGCGTGGCTAAGATGGGCGTCGACATTCTGGTGATCGGCGGCACGAAAGCCGGCTCGACCCCGACCGAGGCCGTGGTGTTCCTCAACCCCGCCCACGCCCGCCGCCTGGACGCGCGCCTCAAGCACGCGGGTCAGCTGGTGTCGAAGGGCCGCTTCCTGGCCGCCCCGTGGCTGGGCCTGCTGGGCGAGGACGGCGGGACGGGGCCCTGGGCGGCCCGTGCGGCCCACGCCAACGCCATGGCCGAGAAGCTGGCCAGCCTGATGCCGTTCGAGATCAAGCACCCGGTCGAGGCCAACGGCATCTTCGTGGAGATGGACGAACCGACCCTGGAGCGCCTGCGCGGCGAAGGCTGGTTCGTCTACCGCTTCCTGGACGGCACGGTGCGCTTCATGTGCTCCTGGGCGACGACGCCGGAGATGGTCGAGGACCTGGGCGCGGCGTTGGGGCGGGTGCGCTAGCAGCTCCCTCTCCCATAGGGAGAGGGTTGGGGTGAGGGGTTACACTCTCGACCGCTTTAACCCCTCATCCTCCCACGCCTGCGGCGCGGGCCCCTCCTTCTCCCTCTGGGAGAAGGTTTCAACGGGCGCCGAGACGACATCCACCCGCTCCACGCCCAGCAACTTCGCAATATCCGCCGCCGGCGCCGGCCGGCTGATGAAATACCCCTGGATCTCGGCGCAGCCCTGGCCGCGCAGGGCGTCCAGCTGTTCCTGGGTCTCGACGCCTTCGGCCGTGGTGACCACGCCCATGCTGGCGCCCAGGTCCAGCACGGCCTTGATGATGGCCATGGCGTCGCTGTCGTCGAGGATGTCGCGGACGAAGGTCTGGTCGATCTTGATCTTGTCGAACGGGAAGCTGCGCAGATAGCTCAGCGAGCTGTAGCCCGTGCCGAAGTCGTCCATCGAGATCCGCACGCCCAGGGCCTTAAGGTCGTGCAGCATCTGCATGTTGGCGACGTTGTCCTGCAGCAGCACCGACTCGGTGATCTCCAGCTCCAGGCGTTCGGCGGCCAGGCCCGAGGCGGCCAGGGCCGAGACGACGGTGCGCACCAGGCCGCGATCGCGGAACTGGGCCGGCGACAGGTTCACCGCCAGGCGCACGTGCTCGGGCCAGGTGGCGGCCTCGGCGCAGGCATGGCGCAGGACCCACTCGCCCAGCGGCACGATCAGGCCGATCTCTTCGGCCAGCGGGATGAAGTCGGCCGGCGAGACCATGCCCCGGTCGGGGTGGCGCCAGCGCAGCAGGGCCTCGCAACCCGTCACCCGCTCGTCGCCCAGATGGTAGAGCGGCTGGTAGAACAGTTCGAACTCGCCGGCCTGCAGCGCGCGGCGCAGGTCCAGCTCCAGCGCCCGGCGGGCCTGCAGCTGCTCGTCCATGGCGCGTTCGAAGAAGTGGAAGGCGCCGCGGCCGTCGCCCTTGGCGCGATAGAGGGCCATGTCGGCCTTCTTCAGCAGCTCGTCGGCGTCCTCGCCATCCGAAGGCGCGGCGGCGACGCCGACGCTGGCGCCGATCACCACCTGGTGGCCCTGCAGGTCGAACGGGGCCGACATGGCCTCGACGATGCGGCCGGCCAGGCGCGTGGCGCCGGACATGTCCGACAGGCCCGTCTGCACCACGGCGAACTCGTCGCCGCCCAAGCGCGCGACGGTGTCGCCCTCACGCACGCAGCTGCGCAGGCGCTCGGCGGCCTCGCGCAGCAAAGCATCGCCCAGCGGGTGGCCCAGAGTGTCGTTGACGGTCTTGAAGCGGTCCAGGTCGATGAAGTGGACGGCCAGCTGGTCGCCCTTGCGGGCCCGACGGGCCAGGGCCTCGGACAGCGACTTCTGGAACAGCACGCGGTTGGGCAGTTCGGTCAGCGGATCGTAGTGGGCCAGACGGGCGATCTGGGCCTCGGCCCGCTTGCGCTCGGCGATGTCTTCCGAGACGCCCAGCAGATATTCGGCCTGGCCATCGACGCCGCGCAGGGCGATCTTCTTGGTGCGCAGGATGGCCGTCGAGCCGTCGCGGCGCGGCACCAGGTCTTCCTCGATCACGCGCACTTCGCCGGAATCCAGCACCTCGCGGTCGCGCTCGACATAGAGGGCGCCCAGTTCCTCGCCATGGACGTCGGCGTCGGTGCGGCCGATCACCTCGTGGCGCGGCAGGCCCAGGGTCTTCTCGCCGGCGCGGTTCAGCAGCACGTAGCGATGGTCCTGGGCGTTCTTGACGAACACCATCGAGGGCATGGCCTCGACGATGGCGGTCATGAAGGTCTGGGCGCGTTCGACTTCCGCCTTGGCCTCGGCCAGCTGCTCGACACCCCGACGGTTGGTCTCGTTGGCGGCCTGCAGCAGGCCCAGCACCGTGCCGACGCCCAGATAGCGGCCGCCCTCGGTGACGATGAAACCGCGCAGCAGGTCCGAGGCGCGATAGGACAGGCTGTTGGTGGTGAATTCGGCGAGCTCGGCCCCGGCGTCGACGACCAGCGGCTCGCGGTCCATCAGGGTCGAGATCGGACGGTTGGCATAGAGCGCGCGGCCATACTCGGCGGCCATGCGCAGGAAGAAGGCGTTGCGTTCGACAATGCCGATCGGCCGGTTGTCGTCGTCGACGACCGGAACGATCAGGGTGTCCGGCTCCGCCCGGAACCGGTCATACAGAGACTTGCCGAGATCTTCCTGGCGCGCGGGCGCCAGCGAAGAAACCGTATCCCGCAGGGTGAACATCAATACGCCTCCACTCGCGAGCGGAGGAGCCATTCACTCGGCTAACGACGTGATAATGGCAGAGCTGTTGACGGCGGATTTCGCGAAACATTCATGCAGCCGTCACAGTGCTTGCGGGCATTTTTACTGGTTTTCGCGCCAGACGATGAGATGCAACCCAGGCGCTACTTTTCCGTGTCCAGGAAATCGCGACCGGCGAACGCCGGCGCGGCCACCTCGACCACCGGCTCGTCGCGATCATCGTACTCGGTGCGCAGGGCCCGGCTCATCACTGCATGCATCTCGTAGAGGCAGGTGATGTAGGTCAGCTCCAGGATCTGCTCGTCGTCGAGGAACGCCTTGAGCGCGGCGAACACGCCGTCGGCGATGCGGCCGCCGTCCAAAACGAGGCCGTCGGCATAGGCCAGCACGGCGCGCTCGTTCGCGTCGAACAGGTCCGACACCGGCCAGTGCGGCACGGCGGCGATCTTGGCTTCCGAGACCCCCAGGCCGCGCAGAGATTTGCAGTGCTGGGAGAACACGAACTGGCTGCCCCGCGCCCAGCCGGCCCGGGTCTGGGCCAGCTCGCGCAGCACCGGGTCCAGCTTGCGGGCCGGATCGCGATAGAGGGCAAAGCCCTGCGAGGCGTGCTTGAGAATGTCGGGGCTGCCGGCGAACACCGTCCACCAGTCGCCGCGTGTGCCGGTGGCGGTGCCGGGTTCAGCCACCGGATCGCGGTCGTCGAACAGCAGGTCGTAGAGCTTGCGGGTCCGCTCGTCAGTGACCTCGGCGCGGGAAACCTGGCGCAGGCGGGGCATCAGGCGTCTACCGTCATGCCGGCGGGCTCGTGGGCGACATCGGCGGCGGCGAAGTCGCGGGTGAAGGCCGCCAGCTCCATCATGACGCCGTTGGGATCGGTGAAGTAAACGGAACGCACGAAGACGCCCGGATGCGGCTCGCGCGCCACGCCCATGGGGCTGTCGTCGTGGCTGATCACCATCGGAAAGGTCGGGACGCCGGCGGCCTGCAGGCGCGCCAGGCAGGCCTCGAGGTCGGCTTCGTCGACGCTGAAGGCCACGTGGTTCATCGAGCCGACGGCGGTCTTGGCGTCGGCCGGGAACGACCGGACCGAGGCGATCCCCGGCGCAGCCGCCGGCGTCGTCGGCCACCAGAAGAAGGCCAGGCACGCCCCGCCGCCGCAGTCGAAGAAGAAGTGCTGCCCGCCGTCCGGCAGGGCCACGGTCTTGACGAGGGGCATCTGCAGCACCTCGGTATAGAACCTGACCGTCTCGCCCATGTCGCGGCAGACGAGCGCCAGGTGATTGACGCCGGTGATCTTCATCTCGGCTTCCTCCCGACGCGGGAGGTTACGCCGATGGATCAGCGGCGCCAGCTTGCCGCGACGTCGACCTAGTCCCGCTCGCGCTTCGTATCCCCGATCACCACCTGGCCGATCCAGCTGACGATGCCCGTGACCACCGCCGCCTGGATCCCCGCCCACAGGCCATGGACCTCCATGCCGGGCACGACCAGCGACACCAGGCCGATCATCGCCGCGTTCACCACCAGCAGGAACAGGCCCAGGGTGATCATGGTCAGGGGGAAGGTCAGCACCGTCACCACCGGGCGGACGATGGCGTTGACAATCCCCAGCAGGAAGCCGGCGATGAGCAGCGTGGTCCAGCCCTCGGCCACGACCCCGTCGACCAGGCGGTCCGACAGCCACAGGCCGGCGGCGGCGATCAGGATGCGAAGGATGAAGCGAAGCATGGACCGACTCTCCCAGATTTCCTGAAGAGTGGCCGATTGCGCGGCGCGATCAAAGTGCCGCCGCATTCGTACAATATCCAAGCGGGCAACTCGGACATTACAAATGCGTTACCACCCTTTCGCCCGCGACTTTGCGCCCTATCTATCCTCTCGTGTGGGGGATGATCGCGCGCGATTGGCGAGCGGATCCGCACGCAAGGGGATATGAAGACCATGGCCGTAAATTCTCTATCGGTGATGTCGCCGGACGGCGGCCTGTCGCGCTACCTGACCGAGATCCGCAAGTTCCCGATGCTCAGCAAGGACGACGAGTTCATGCTGGCCCAGCGCTGGAAAGAGCATCAGGACAGCGACGCCGCCCACAAGATGGTCACCTCGCACCTGCGTCTCGTGGCCAAGATCGCCATGGGCTATCGCGGCTACGGCCTGCCGATCGGTGAAGTGATCTCCGAAGGCAATGTCGGCCTGATGCAGGCGGTCAAGAAGTTCGAGCCCGAGAAGGGCTTCCGCCTGGCGACCTACGCCATGTGGTGGATCCGCGCCTCGATCCAGGAATACATCCTGCGCTCGTGGTCGCTGGTGAAGATGGGCACGACCGCCGCGCAGAAGAAGCTGTTCTTCAACCTGCGCAAGGCCAAGAGCCAGATCGCCGCCTTCCAGGAAGGCGACCTGCGCCCTGACCAGGTCAGCCAGATCGCCACCAAGCTGGGCGTGCTGGACAGCGAGGTCATCTCGATGAACCGCCGCCTGTCGGGCCCCGACGCCTCGCTGAACGCCCCGCTGCGTTCGGACAGCGAGAGCGAGTGGCAGGACTGGCTGGCCGACGACGACCAGGTTTCGCAAGAGACCGTCGTCGCCGAGAACGAGGAGAAGTCGCTGCGGATGTCGCTTCTGGAAGAGGCGATGGTCGAACTGACCGACCGCGAGCGTCACATCCTGACCGAGCGCCGCCTGAAGGACGACCCGACCACCCTCGAGGAACTGGCCGCCCAGTACGGCGTCAGCCGCGAACGGGTCCGCCAGATCGAGGTCCGGGCGTTCGAGAAGCTGCAGAAGTCCATGCGCGAGGCGGCCGTCGCCAAGAACATGGTCGAAGCCTAAAGCCTTACCCTTACGGGTCCGAAACGACGCCCGGCGGCCTTGCGGTCGCCGGGCGTTTTCGTGTCTAGCTCGACCATGAACACCGTTCGCCCAACCGACGCCGAGATCGCCGCCCTGGCGCAGGGCCTGCTGGACCACAGCCTGCCCAAGGCCCAGTGGACCCACGCCGCCCACCTGACCGCCACCCTGCGCCTGGTCCGCACCCGCGACGCGGGGCTGGAGCGCGACCTGCCAGGCATCATCCGCACCTACAACGTGTCGGTCGGCGGGGTGAACGATGACACCAGCGGCTATCACGAGACCATCACCCAGGCCTATCTGGCGGCCATCCGCGCGTTCGTGGCGGACCTGCCGGCGGGGATCTCCGACAGCGAGGCCGCACAGCGCCTGCTGGAAACGCCCCTGGGCGACAAGGACTGGCCCCTGACGCATTGGTCGCGCGAACGGCTGTTCAGCGTCGAAGCCCGGCGCGGCTGGGTGGAGCCGGATTTGAAGCCGTTGGGCGCTCGGACTTAGTCGACGAGGGCTGGTGGGTGAGCAGTACCCCCACCTCACCCGTCATCCCGCGCTTTATGCGCGGGACCCATTTATCCGCCGCAAGTACAGCGCCGGTCCACGCTCTCACGTGAAAGCTGAACCATGGGTCCCGCGCATAAAGCGCGGGATGACGGTTAGGGGAAAGCCTGCGCCGCCCTCCCCGACTTTCTTGAACCGTCTGTACAAAAAACGGCAAGACGCCCTCGCCTCGCCGGTCTATCCCCGCCGCCATGACCGGTCGCCTGCAAACGCTCGTCCGGGGCAAGAGCCCCATCCGCCCGATCGACGCGCTCAGAGGCGGCGCCGGCGCCCTGGTCGGCCTGCTGTTCGCCGGCCTGCTGGGACGCTTTGCCGTCGGCGGCGGCGACTGGCTGCATCCGCTGCTGGTGGCGCCGATCGGGGCGTCGGCGGTGCTGGTGTTCGCCGTGCCGGCCAGTCCGCTGGCCCAGCCGCGCTCGGTGCTGGGCGGCAACCTGGTCTCGGCCTTCATCGGCATCGCCGTGGCGATGCTGGTCCCGCAGACCCTGGTCGCCGCGCCGCTGGCGGTCGGGCTGGCGATCGGGACGATGATGCTGCTGGGCTGCCTGCACCCGCCGGGTGGCGCGGTGGCGCTGATCTGCGTGATCGGCGGCCCGGCCGTGCGCGAGGCCGGCTTCCTGTTCGCCCTGAACCCGGTGGCAGTGGACTCCGCCCTCCTGGTCGCTGCCGGCATGGCCTGGGGACGGCTCACCGGCCACTCCTATCCGCACCGCGTCCCCGCCCCGGCCGCCAGCCCGCATCACACCAAGGACCCCGCTCCCGCCGCCCGCATCGGCTACAGCCCCGTCGACCTGGACGCGGCCCTGGCCCGCTACGGCGAGCTGCTGGACGTCACCCGCGAGGACCTGGACGCCCTGTTCCGCGAGGTCGAGATCTCGGCCCACCAGCGGCTGCACGGCCAGATCCGCTGCGGCGAGGTGATGTCGCGCGACGTCATCCGCCTGGACCGCGACCAGTCGGCGGCCAGCGCCCTGGCCTATCTGCAGGAGCACGAGCTGCGCGCCGCCCCGGTGGTCGACGAGGCCGGTCGCGTCATCGGCATGGCCCGCCGCGCCGAGCTGCAGGCCAATAACCGCCGCACCGTGGAGGCGGCCCTCGACCCCTTCGTGCACAAGGTCATGGAGGGCACGCCGATCGCGGCCCTGCTGCCGATCCTGTCCAGCGGCCACACCCACGAGGCCATGGTGGTCGACGGCGAGCGGCGGCTGGTCGGGGTCATCACCCAGACCGACCTGATCGCGGTGCTGTACCGGGCGCATATCGTGGAAAGCGTCGCAGCGGGCTGACCGACGGCCCTCTTGACTGACCCAGGCGTCGTCTCGCCACTGTGGGCGAAAATCGGGAGCGCCTCATGATTGTCGTCCACCACCTGAACAACTCGCGCAGCCAGCGTGTCCTGTGGCTGCTGGAGGAGCTGGGCGTCCCCTATGAGGTCAAGCGCTACGAGCGCGACGCCAACACCATCCTGGCCCCGCCCGAGCTGAAGGCCATCCATCCGCTGGGCAAGTCTCCGGTGATCACCGACGGCGACAAGGTCATCGCCGAGACCGGCGCGATCGTGGAGTATATCGTCGAGACCTATGGCCAAGGCCGACTGGTCCCGGCGGCGGGCAGCGCCGAGCGCCTGCGCTACACCTACTGGCTGCACTATGCCGAGGGCTCGGCCATGACGCCGCTGCTGTTGAAGCTGGTGTTCACCGCCCTGCCCAACCGCGCGCCGGGTCTGATGAAGGGCCTGGTCAGGTCGATCGCCAACAAGGCCCAAGGCAGCTTCATCGACCCGCAGATCAAGCTGCATGTCGACTACTGGGACGCCGAGCTGGCCAAGTCGGCGTGGTTCGCGGGCGGCGCCTTCACCGCCGCCGACATCATGATGAGCTTCCCGCTGGAGGCCGGCGCGGCGCGCGGCGGCGCGGGCAGCCGTCCGCATGTGAAGGCGTTCCTGGAGAAGATCCATGCTCGCCCCGCCTACCAGCGGGCCCTCGAGCGCGGCGGTCCGTACGCCTATGCCTGAGGTTATTGAGACCTGAGGTATTGTCGCGGGGGCGTGACCGGTCCCACCCCCGCGACAACTTACCGCAGTCTTACTTTCCCTGATGTGGGGATCGTGGAGTTCCCGTGGGGAAGGGGATTAACCTTTATCCCCGAGAACCACGACCATGGAAAAGACGCTATTGGCATGCGCGCTCGGGGCTCTGGCATCCGGGCTGGTGGGGATCTCGGCCGCGGAGGCGGGAGAGGCATCGTCGGTTCTGGACGCCATCACGTCCGGCAAGCCGATGCTGGAAGTCCGCACGCGCTATGAGCACTGGGACCAGACCAAGACCGCCACCCTGACGGAGAACGGCCAGCAGCTGACCACCCGCACGCGGGCCGGCTGGGAAACGGCCTCCTACAAGGGCTTCAAGGCCCTGGTCGATTTCGAGAACGTCACCTGGCTGGGTCCGGTGCGCTTTGCGATCACCTCGAACGGCGGTCCGCCGCTGAACGGCGCCGACAAGGCCAAGTATCCGGCCATCAACGATCCCGAAGGCACCGAACTCAACCGCCTGCAGCTGCAGTGGACGCCCAACAAGACCGCCCAGTTCACTCTCGGCCGCCAGCGCATCCAGCTGGACGACTCCCGTCTGGTGGGCGCGGCCCCCTGGCGCCAGGACGAGCAGACCTGGGACGCCTTCCGCGTCGACGTCAACCGCGGCCGATTCAAGGCCACCTACATCTACGCCGACAAGGTCAACCGCACGCTCGCCGAACTGCGCGACTGGGACAGCGACAGCCATTTCGTCAACGCCAGCTGGACCTTCTCCAAGGCGCTGACGCTGCAGGGCTATGTCTATGGCATGGACTTCGAGCAGGCCCCGGCCAGCAGCGTGATCACCAAGGGCGTCAAGGCTTCGGGCAAGCACAAGGTCGGCGCGTACGACCTGGCCTACAACGCCACCTTCGCCCGCCAGAACGACTGGCGCGGCCGCACCGCCCCGTTCGAGCTGGACTATTTCGGGGCCGACGTCGCCGCCACCCGCGGCGCCTACACCCTGCGTCTGGCCTATGACGCCCTGGAAGGCGACGGCGTGCGCGGCTTCGGCTCGGCGACCGGCGCGGCCCACGGCTTCAACGGCTGGGCCGACGCCTGGAACACCCCGGGCGGCTTCAAGAACTTCGCCGACGGCCTGCAGGACGTGAACGTCATGCTGACCGTCAAGCCCAAGTGGTCCTGGCTGCCGGCCAAGAGCGAGCTGATGGCCCGCTACCACGACTTCGACAATGGCCGCACCAATGTCGACCTGGGCCACGAGTGGAACCTGATGTACGCCACGCCGATCAACAGCCATTGGTCGATGCAGTGGAAGTACGCCGACTTCGATCGCGCCAAGACCGTGCCCAAGGGCGCCCTGGCCCCGCCGGCCTCGCGCACCAAGTGGTGGCTGACCATCGAGTACAAGCTCTAGGCCCCCAAGCCTGGACGCGGATCATCAAACCCCTCTCTCCCGCAGAGAGGGGTTTTTTGCGCGCGCTGTCGTTGTCCGCGCCACGCTGAGCGCGCGCCCGCGCTTGCCTCCGTCACACAGTGGGCTCAGCCTCGCCTCCGGCCGACAACCACAAGGAGGATCGCCATGAAGATCGTCACCAGCCTCAGCTTCCAGGGTGAGTGCCGCCAGGCCTTCGACTTCTACGCCAAGGTGCTGGGCGGCAAGGTGACCGCAGCCTTCCCGTTCGGCGACGGCCCGCCCGACACGCCGGTCGACGCCAAGTACAAGGACTGGCTGATGCACGCCTGGCTGGACGTCGGCGACCAGTCGATCATGGGCGCGGACATGCCGCCCGAGTTCGCCCCTAACATCGACAAGCCCAAGAACGGCTTCGACGTCACCTTCCACACCGAGGACCCCGCCGAAGCGCGCCGGGTGTTCGACGCCTTGTCGGAAGGCGGCAAGGTGGGCATGGCCTTCGCCGAGACCTTCTGGTCGCCCGGCTATGGCAGCTTCACCGACAAGTTCGGCATCCCGTGGATGATCAACACCATTCCCAAGCAGGGCTGAGTGTTTGAGGGTGGCGGCCGCGTTCAGCGCGCCTCCATCCGCTGCTCGTCCCGGCGCCACCCGCGCGCCAGGATCCAGGCCGCCAGAGCCATCAGGCCGATCAGGGCCAGGTAGATGATCGGCAGGGTCAGGCCGCCCGCGCCCAGCACCGGCAGGGCGATGGACAGGGCGGCGATGGCGAGCGCGATCCGGTAGACCGCCCGGGTCGCGCCCACGGCCATGGCCAGGGCGGCGACCACGTGCAGCGCGCCCATGCCGCCCAGCACCCCGAAATGCCAGAGGAAATAGGCCAGGCTCTGCTGGTCGATCATGCGCGCCAGATAGGGCGTCATGCCCGCGTCATCGCCGGCCATCAACGCCAGCTTGCGTCCCAGATTGCTGCCGGTGATCTGCAGGTGGACATAGCCCATCATCCCCGCCGCCAGCGCGATCATCAGCCGCGCCAGGACGATCCCGGCGGCCGGCGCGCTGAACCGGCCCCGCCAGGCAGCCCGCACGCCGCCGAGGGCGAAGACCAGGGCCGCGACGGGACGGTCGATATGCGCGATCTCGGCGGCGATCGCGCGCCCCTGCTCGGGACGGACAATGGCCAGCACGCTCTCGGCATGGCGTCCCAGGGCTTGGGCGAGGGCTTGGGCCAAGGCTCGGAGAAGGTTCATGTCGCCAGCCCCAACTCATCTGTCGACGGAACGGTTTGCGTCCACTCCGCGGCGTAGGCCTGGCCGGCGCCGGTCAGGCGGTAGGCGTGGCGCGGAGGGCGGCCCGGCGTCTCGGAAGCTCTCCACTCCGACACCAGCAAGCCCTGCCCCGCCCAGCGCTCCAGAAGCGGATACAGCGTGCCCGCCCCCACCCCGGTTTCCCGTGTAAGATCATAGCCATAACGCCAGTCCGCCGGCGCGGCGAGCAGGGCGTGGAGCAGGCGAAGCGCCGGTCCGGAGGGGCGTCGGGTGCGTTTCATTGCAATATCTCGACATATATCGACTTAAGAGTCAACGCCGTCGCCCGGACGCCCAACCTGTGCGGCCAAGCGTCGCTGGACGGTCGTGCTTAAGATTTCCAAAACCTGACGCGCGGCATCTCAAGGGCTCACGCCCGCCCTCGCAGGAGACGCCCCGCCTTGACGCCCCGCCCTTCCCTGACGCGTCGCATCGCCGCCGTCGCGGGACCGGTCGCGCTGGCGGCGCTGGGCGCGGGCCTGAGCCTCTTCGCCGCCGTCGCGGTCGAGGCCCAGCCCCGCACGCCCGGCCGGATCGCGGCGGTGTTTCCGCCCTGGTGGAGCCCGGCCAAGGTGGTCGGCGCGGCCGCCAGCGCTGGCGACCTCTCCGGCGTCGGCGGCGTGCCGTTCATCGTGATTCTGCGCGGCGATCCCGCCGACCTGGAGCAACGGGCCCGCGCCGCCGGCGCCGTCCTGCTGTTTGACCCCGCCCTGGCCGGCGCCTGCGCGCCCGCCATCACCGCCACCAAGCCCTGAAGACGAACATGAAGCTGGCCTTCTCCAATCTCGAGTCGCAACGCCAGGTCGGCGGCAAGCTGATCGTGGCCCTGGCCTGGGCGATGGTCGCGATCGTCGTCGGCGCGCGCCTGGCCGTACACGAGGGCTTCGCCGGCCTGGCCGTCGCGTCCGTGCTGACCGCCATCTGCGCGACCCTGGCCAGACGCTTCGGCGGCGAAGGCTCGGCCGGCCGCTCGCTGGTCGGGGTGGCGCTGATGGCCCAGGTCTCGCTGTTGGTCGCGGCCCTGGGCGGCCACGCCTGGCAGGGCGACATGCACATGGCCTATTTCGCGGCCCTGGCCCTGCTGGTCGTCTATTGCGACTGGGTGGTGATCACAGCCGCCGCCGCGACCGTGGCCGTGCACCACCTGGGTCTGTCGTATCTGCTGCCCAGCGCGGTGTTCCCCGGCTCGGCCAGCCTGGGTCGGGTCATCGTCCACGCCGTGATCCTGATCGTCGAGGCCGGAGCGCTGATCACCATCACCGCCAGCGTCAACTCGATGTTCGCCGTCAACCACAAGGCCCGCGCCAAGGCCGAGGCCGCCGTCGGCGAGGCCCGCGCCGCCAATGACGCCGCCGAGAGCGCCCGCCGCTCCGAGGAAGAGACCCGCGCGGTCAACACCGCCGCCCGCGAGCGGGCCGAGGCCCAGCGCGACGCCGCTATCGCCGCCCTGGGTCAGGCCCTGGCGCACCTGGCGCGCGGCGACCTGACCGCCCGTCTCGACCAGCGCTTCGCCGAGGCCTACGAGGCCCTGCGCGCCGACTACAACACCGCCGCCGGCAAGCTGGCCGACGCCATGGGCGTGATCGAGGGCCGCGTCGACGGCGTGCGCGCCCACTCCGACCAGATCGCCGACGCCGCCGTGAACCTGGCCAAGCGCACCGAACGCCAGGCCGCCAGCCTGGAAGAAACCGCCACGGCGATGGACGAGATCACCGCCACGGTCGGCCAGACCGCCTCGGGCGCCAAGAAGGCCGCCGACGTGGTGGCCCGCACCCGCGACGATGTCCGCCGCTCGGGCGAGGTGGTGCAGCAGGCCGTCGCAGCCATGACCGCCATCGAGGGCTCCTCGCAGCAGATCACCAACATCATCAGCGTCATCGACGAGATCGCCTTCCAGACCAACCTCCTGGCCCTGAACGCCGGGGTCGAGGCCGCTCGCGCCGGCGACAGCGGCAAGGGCTTCGCCGTCGTGGCGTCGGAAGTCCGAGCCCTGGCCCAGCGCTCGGCCGAGGCCGCCAAGGAGATCAAGGCCCTGATCTCGACCTCGACCCTGCAGGTCGAGACGGGCGTGGGCCTGGTCGGCCGCACGGGCGAGGCGCTGGAGCGGATCGTCTCCCAGATCGCCGAAATCGACGGCCTGGTCAGCGAAATCGCCGCCTCGGCCCAGCACCAGGCGTATGGCCTCCACCAGGTCAACAGCGCCGTCAACCAGATGGATCAGGTGCTGCAGGAGAACGCCGGCATGGTCGAGCAGACCTCGGTGGCCACCCAGACCCTGCACGGCGACGCGGCCCTGCTGGCCGAGCTTGTCAGCCAGTTCGAGCTGCCGCGCGGATTGGCCGAGCCGGTGCGCCGGCGGGCATAAACCTCGCCGGATCGCGGACGACCTGCCCTTAAGGTCAAGCTGAACCCCTTGCGCAGCCGGAGTTGGGCGCCTATCCTCCCAGCCCCCGGTTGTGAAACGCCCGCGACTGGAAGCCATTCCTCCCAAGGCGACCGAGCTAAAATCCGCAATGGAAAAAGTGCCGATGACCGTCGGGGGTTATCAGACCCTCGACGAAGAACTGAAGCGTTTGAAGACCATCGAACGACCGGCCGTAATCGCGGCGATCGCCGAGGCGCGCTCGCACGGCGACCTGTCGGAAAACGCCGAGTACCATGCCGCCAAGGAGCGTCAGGGCTGGATCGAAGGTCAGATCGCCGAGATCGAGGACAAGATCGCCCGCGCGCAGGTGATCGACGTCTCGAAACTGTCGGGCAAGCAGGTGAAGTTCGGCGCCACGGTCAGCGTGGTCGACGAGGACACCGAGGACGAGGCTCGCTACCAGATCGTGGGCGAGCATGAGGCCGACGTGAAGTCGGGCCGCATCTCGGTCCTGTCGCCGCTGTCGCGCGCGATGATCGGTAAGGAAGTCGGCGAGGTGGTCGAGGTCAACACGCCCGGCGGCGTCAAGGCCTACGAGATCCTCAAGGTGGAATGGCTGTAGGGTTCGCCCCAGCTAAGCCACAACTACGGTTCAATGGAGCAAGGCTGCCGATCGGCGGCCTTGTTTCGTTTCGCGTTGTCGGGGGTCGATGTGACCGAAGCTCCGAAACTGCCGCTTAGGGTATGGGCTGTCTCCGATGGCCGCGCCGGCATCGAGGCCCAGGTCGTGGGCCTGTCGGAGGCGATCGCCCGCCTCGTCCCCTGCGAAGTCACCATCAAGCGCGTGGGTTGGAAGGGCCGCACCGGCCGCCTGCCCTGGTGGCTGAACCTGCTGCCCAAGCGCTGGCTGACGCCGGACAGCGGCATTCCCACCGGTCGTGACGGCGAGTGGCCGGACCTCTGGGTCGCCGCCGGCCGCGCCACCTTGCCCCTCTCCATCCGCGCCAAGCGCTGGTCGGGCGGCAAGTCCTATGTCGTGCAGATCCAGGATCCGCGCGTCCCGGCCCACATGTTCGACCTGGTGATCCCGCCCAAGCACGACCGCCTGGACGGCGACAACGTGCTGCCGATCAGCGGCTCGCCGCACCGGGTGACGCCCAAGCGGCTGGAGGCCGAGTATGAGACCTTCAAGGCTCTGATCGATCCCCTGCCCCGGCCGCGCGTGGCGGTGCTGGTGGGCGGCAAGTCCAAGGCCTTCGACCTGTCCAGCGAGCGGGCGGCGCAGATCGCCCACTCGATCCAGATCCCGCTGGAGCAGGAAGGCGGCAGCCTGCTGATGACCTTCTCGCGTCGCACGCCCGACGCCGCGCGCGCCCTGATGACGGCCCGCCTGCGCCACCTGCCCGGTACGATCTGGAACGGCGAGGGCGCCAATCCCTATTTCGCCTTCCTGGCCGGGGCCGACTACATCCTCGTCACCGAGGACTCGACCAATATGGCCACCGAGGCGGCCTCGACCGGCAAGCCGGTGTTCGTGCTGAAGATGGACGGCGCGGGCCTGAAGTTCCGCATGTTCCACGAGGAGCTGGAGCGCATGGGCGCGGCCCGCCCCTATGGCGGCGCCTTCCACGGCTGGACCTATGATCCGGTGGACGAAACCGACCGCGCCGCCCGCGAGGTTCTGGCGCGGATCGGGGTGGAGATCCCCGCCCCGGTCGCCGAGGTCGAAGCGCCACAGAAGCCCAAGCGCAAGCCGCGCGCGAAGACGGTCGAAGGCGTGGTCGAGACGCCTACGCCGAAGCCGCGCAAGCCCCGCGCCGCCAAGCCGAAAGCCTGATTTTTCCGATTGTAGACGCGAATTTGTTCGCGTTACGTTCGCGCCATGATTGAGCTGCCAATCATACCTCGCCCTGGCAAGGCCGCTCGGAACGAGCAACGCAAGGCCCTGGCGGCGACTTGCAATGCGGCGTCTGTCGTCTTCGTGGGCACCGCGCTCGTCCAGCCCCTGGTTACAGGCCGCTCCAATGCTCTGCTGATCCTTGGCGCCTTGGTCAGCTTCATTGCCCTACAAGGCGCGCTGCACTACGTTCTCTACCGTGTGGAGGATTGAATGGACCCCTTCTTCCAAATGCAGCTGATCCTTTGGCTGGCTGTTTTCGGCGCGGTGGGCGTCCACTGGTTCTTCATGCGGGACTACAATCGCGAGAAGAAGCAGCGGCGTGATCGAGACTCCTAGAGCCCCCTTCGTCTCCGACGGCCAATCTAGCGATCGCCGGGCATGACCCGCATCCTCTTCATATGCGACGCAGGTCCCGCCATCGGCGGCGGCCATGTCATGCGCTCGATCACCCTGGCGCGAGCGCTGCAGGCGCGGGGCGCAGCTTGCGCGTTCCTGGCCACGCCGGAAGTGGCGCGGGTGCTGGAGGCCTTCGCGCCCGACATGGCCCAGGCCGCCAGCGACGAGGCCTATGACGCCGTGGCGTTCGACCACTATGGCCTGACCGCCGACGACCACCGCGCCCTGGCCAAGGGCCGGCCCAGCCTGGCGCTGGACGACCTGGCCGACCGACCGCTGGCCGTCGATCTGGTCCTGGACTCCGGCCCGGCCCGCAAGGCCGAGGACTATGCCGGCCTCCTCGCTCCCGATGCGCGCCTGCTGCTGGGTCCAGCCTACGCCCCGGTGCGGCCAGCGTTTGCGGCCCTGCGCGAGACCGCCCTGGCCCGCCGGGCCGAGCGGGCGGCGGTGCGACGGATCCTGGTGTCGCTGGGCCTGACCGACCTGGGCGGCGTCACCGGCCGCGTGGCCGACCTGCTGCGGCCCCTGGCGGGCGAGGCCAGGCTGGACCTGGTCCTGGGTGGCGGCGCGCCCAGCCTGCCGGCCTTGTGGGACCTGACGGCGCAGGATCCGCGCGTGACCCTGCACGTCGACACCCTGCACATGCCCGAACTGGTGCTGGAGGCCGATCTGGCCATCGGGGCCGGCGGCTCGACGACCTGGGAGCGCTGCACCCTGGGCCTGCCCGCCCTGACCCTGATCCTGGCCGACAACCAGGCGCCGTCGGCACACGCCCTGGCCGCCCTCGGCGCCTCGCCCTGCCTGGACGTCGCCGCGCCGGACTTCGAGCCCGCCTTCATCGAGACGGTCTCGGCCCTGCTGGCCAATGCCGACCACCGCGCCGCGCTGTCGACGGCCAGCGCCGCCGTCTGTGACGGCCTGGGCGCGGACCGGGCGGCTGAAGCGTTCCTCGCCGCCCTCTAGGCGTTTGCCGCCGCCGGGCGCATCCTGCCGGCATCAGGGATGGGGCGGGACATGGCGACAAAATCCGTAGTGGTCACCGGCGTGTCCACCGGCATCGGCTGGGGCGCGGTCAAGGTGCTGACGGCCAGGGGCTGTCACGTGTTCGGCAGCGTGCGCAAACGCGCCGACGCCGACCGGCTGGCGGCCGAATTCGGCGCCGCCTTCACCCCGCTGCTGTTCGACGTCACCGACGAAGCCGCCGTCCGGGAGAGCGCCAGGCAGGTCGAGGCGGCGCTGGGCGGCGCGGCCCTGGCGGGCCTGGTCAACAACGCCGGCATCGCCGTCGCCGGTCCCCTGCTCCAACTGCCGATCGAGGAATGGCGTCAGCAGTTGGAGGTCAATCTGACCGGCGTGGTCATCGCCACCCAGGCCTTCGCGCCGCTGCTCGGGGCCGGCGAGGCCCGCGTGAGCAACCCCGGCCGGATCGTCAACATCTCGTCGGTCGGCGGCCGCAACGGCAATCCGCTCATGGCCCCATACTGCACCAGCAAGTTCGGGCTGGAGGGCCTGTCGGAATCGCTGCGCCGCGAGCTCTTGCCATTCGGCGTCGACGTGGTGGTGGTCGCGCCGGGCGCGGTGGCGACGCCGATCTGGACCAAGGCCGACGAGACCGACACCAGCCGCTACGCCAACACGATCTACGCCCCGGCCCTGGAGCGCCTGCGCCAGTACATGCTGACCATCGGCAAGGCCGGCCTGCCGCCCGAGACCATCGGCGAGACCATCCACACGGCGCTGACCGCCGCCCGGCCTAAGGTCCGCTACGTCGTCTCGCCCTCGCCCATGCAGGTGCTGATGACCGAGATCCTGCCCAAGCGCACGCTGGACCGGATCACCGGCAAGCGGCTGGGCCTGATCGAAGGCTAACCCACCATCGACCAGTCCAGCGGCTCGCCGCGGGCGATGTCGCGGGTCGCGGGCTTGCCCAGGACGTTGTCCAGCTCGCCCGGCGGCAAACCGCTGCCCGGGCGCACCGAGCGGATGTTGGCGCGCGACAGCGTCTCGCCAGCCTTGACGTCGGCGGAGACGTACAGCGAGCGACGGAACTGCAGGGAGCCCTGCTCGGCGCCCAGCACGTCGTAGTGCGCCACGCCCAGGGCGGCCCAGGCGTTGCGGGTGTCGTCGACCAGGGCCTTGAACTCGACCGGCTCCAGGCTGAAGGCAGCGTCCGGTCCGCCGTCGGCGCGGGCCAGGGTGAAGTGCTTTTCGATCACGCAGGCGCCCAGGGTCACCGCCGCCACCGAGGCCGCCGTGCCAGGCGTATGGTCAGACAGGCCGATCGGGCAGCCGAAGCGCTGGGCCATGTCCGGCACGGTGCGGACATTGGCGTCGGCGAAGGTTGCGGGATAGCTGGAGACGCAGTGGAGCAGCAGCACGCCCGCCGCGCCGGCGGCCAGGGCGGTGTCGCGGGCCGTCTGCATCTCCTGCAGGTTGGCCATGCCGGTCGAGATGATCAGCGGCTTGCCCTTGGCGGCGGCGTACTTGATCAGCGGCAGGTCGACGGCCTCGAACGAGGCGATCTTGAAGGCCGGCGCGCCCAGGCTGTCCAGCAGGTCGACGGCGGTCTCATCGAACGGGCTGGAGAAGATGGTCACGCCGCGCTGGCGGGCGCGCTCGAAGATGGCCGCATGCCATTCGAACGGCGTCTGGGCTTCCTGATAAAGCTCGTACAGCGTGCGGCCGTCCCACAGGCCGCCGTGGATCTTGAACTCGGGCCGGTCGACATCCAGCGTGATGGTGTCGGCGGTATAGGTCTGGATCTTGATCGCGTCGCAGCCAGTGTCGGCCGCCGCATCGACCATTGCAAGGCAGCGCTCGAGGCTGCCGTTGTGATTGCCCGACAGCTCACAGATCACATAGGGCGGATAATCAGCGCCGATCTTGCGTCCGGCGATCTCGATGAAGGGCGCGGTCATGACGCCACATTAACCCTGAAATCGTGGACGAGGCGTCAATCGTCCCTATTCGACTGCGTGCTCCATGACCGGCGGTTCGACCGGTCGCGCCTCGTACTCGCGCCTCGCGTTCCAGGCCGAAATCCCGGCCACTGCGCAGAACGTCGTGATCAACGCCGCGCCCACGGTCACATCGCCGAACCAGAGATTGGCCAGGCCGGCAAAGAGGGCCACGATCGCCGCGGCCAGCAGGATTGCGAGCTTCATCAGGTTTCCTCCGTGTAGCCTGTGGCGACTACTTAAGGGATCGGACACCATAACCGCGACCTTGTCCACGGCGTCGTGTGTTCGCGGAGCGCCGCCAAGCTGACGGAAGCTAGAGATGGCGTGAGTTTTTCGCCGCGTCCGGCCCATCGCCTCGCGCCGGAATCGACACTATATGTGCCCCATGTCCACATCCGCTCCCCGCCAAACGCGCTGCCTGATCATCGGTTCGGGTCCCGCTGGCTACACCGCCGCCATCTACGCCGCTCGTGCGCTGCTGAAACCCGTGCTGATCGCGGGCATCCAGCCGGGCGGCCAGCTGACCATCACGACCGATGTCGAGAATTATCCGGGCTTCGCCGACGTCATCCAGGGTCCCTGGCTGATGGACCAGATGCGCGCCCAGGCCGAGCATGTCGGCACCGAGCTGGTCAACGACATCGTCCTGTCGGTCGATCTCTCCAAGCGCCCGTTCACGGTGAAGACCGACAGCGGCCAGGACTGGATCGCCGAGACCATCATCATCGCCACCGGCGCCCAGGCCAAGTGGCTGGGCCTGGAGAGCGAAGCTAAGTTCCAGGGCTTTGGCGTCAGCGCCTGCGCCACCTGCGACGGCTTCTTCTATCGCAACAAGGACGTCATCGTGGTCGGCGGCGGCAACACCGCCGTGGAAGAGGCGCTGTTCCTGACCAGCTTCGCCAGCAAGGTGACCCTGGTGCACCGCAAGGACGAGCTGCGGGCCGAGAAGATCCTGCAGGAGCGCCTGCTGGCCCACCCGAAGATCGAGGTCATCTGGGACAGCGTCATCGACGAGGTCACCGGCACGAGCGATCCGATGGGCGTCACCGGCGCTCGCCTGAAGAACATCAAGACCGACGAAACGACCGATGTGGCCGCCGACGGCGTATTCATCGCCATCGGCCACGCGCCGTCGTCGGAGCTGTTCAAGGGCCAGCTGGAAACCGGCCCGGGCGGCTATCTGAAGGTCAAGCCGGGCACGGCCTCGACCGCGATCGAGGGCGTCTATGCCGCCGGCGACGTGACCGACGACGTCTACCGCCAGGCCGTCACCGCCGCCGGCATGGGCTGCATGGCCGCGCTGGAAGCCGTGCGCTTCCTGGCCGAGGAAGACCACAAGGCTGCGCATCATCCCATCAGCCACGCGGAAGCGAACAAGATCGGGGTTTGGTAGGGGCCTAGCGCCCCCTCCGGCCCTTCGGGCCACCTCCCCCGTTCCACGGGGGAAGATGAAACGACTTCTCCTCCCCTGCGAAGCGGGGGAGGTGGCGCGGCGCGCAGCGCCGTGACGGAGGGGGCGCTGCCCTCCGCTTCTAATTCAACGGATTCAGCAAGCTCGGCGGCCGCGGCTTGGGCTTCGGCGGGGGCGGCGGAGGAGGCGGCGGCGCGGCGGGGGCTTCGACCGTCGGCGGGGCCGGTTCGGCGACGGCTTCCAGCGCCTTGTTGATGCGGTCGATCTCTTCGGCCGTCGGGATCCGGCGGCCGGCCACCGTGCCCTGCACCGTGACGCGTTCGCCGCCGTGACCGTCGGGGACCGAGATCAGCTTGGCCTCGGGCAGCACCAGGTTCGACACCCCCAGCATCTGGGCGGCCGCGCCCACCATCGGCGGCGGCGCGTTCTGGGCGGCCAGCACCTCGGGCGGGGCCGCCTCCAGGGTGCGCGGGTCGGCGGCCATCAGGATCTCGGCCGAGACGGTCTCGTTGCCAGAATAGCGGCCGTTGAACGCCGCCAGGGTCCCGGACGGTCCCGTCCAGCGATAGAAGATGTGCTGACCAAACTTGCGCAGCTTGACCAGGGTCGGGGCCCAGTACGGCGAGACATAGTCGGCGTGATAGTGGGTCGACATCCCCACCGGCTTGAACACGAAACCGCTCAGCGCCCGCTTGGCCACCGCCTGGGCGTTAGCCCACATGGCCGGCACCGGCGTGCGCGCCAGAGAGCCATCGCAGGCGAAGCTGAACTGGCAGCCGGTGGTCCGGGCCGCGCCCTCGTAGATGACCCCGCAGACCGACTTGGGATAGCCCGGGTGGCGCATGCGGTTCAGCACCGTCTGGGCCACGGCCTGCTGGCCCTCGCCCGGCTCGAAGGCGGCCTCGTAATAGACCGCCTGGGAGAGGCAGTTCAGCGCCTTGGCGCGGGCGTCGGCCGATCCGGTCAGCACGAACGGCTTGGCGAACTCGAGCTCGTCCGGCGTCATCGGGCGCAGGCTGTTGATCAGCCGCGCCTCGTCGAAGTCGGGCGCGCGGTCGCCGATCCGCGGGATGTCCTTGAGATTGATGACCTCCCAGCCCTCGACGCGCCCCCAGTAGTCCGTATGCGGACGAGGGTCGTGGCGCTTGGCCAGGGCCAGCATGGCGTGGTCGAAGTCGGCGGTATAGCGGGCCAGGCCCTCGTCGGTGAAGCTGCGGGTGATCCGCACCATCCCGCCCGCCCGTCCCTCGCCGGCGGGGACGTAATAGGTGGTGGTCGAGCACGCCCAAAGGCCGCCGGCGACCAGCAAGGTCGCGGCGGCCCCAAGGGGCGTTCTAAGGCTCAGGGTCCCCACCCTGTTCTCCTGGAAGCTTACTTCTTGCCCAGGGTCGAGCGGATCATCCAGGCGTGCTTCTCGTGCGCCTGCAGGCGCTGGGTCAGCAGGTCGGCGGTGGCTTCGTCACCGGCGTCGTCGGCGACCGGGAAGCTATCGCGCAGGGTGCGGATCACCGTCTCGTTGTCGGCCAGCAGCTCGTTGAACATGGCTTCCCAGTCGCCTTCCGGGTTGCCGTCCTTGATGCTGGAGAGGTTGCCGAAGGCGCCGTAGCCCTGCGGGGCCAGCTCGCCCAGGGCGCGGATGCGCTCGGCGATGTCGTCCAGCGCCGCCCATTCTTCCTGGTACTGGCCTTCCAGCAGCACGTGCAACGACTGGAAGTTCGGGCCGCGAACATTCCAGTGATAGCCATGCGTCTTCAGATAGAGCGCGTAGCTGTCGGCCAGCACCTTGTTGAGGGCCGAAGCGATGTCGCCGCGCTGCTTGGCGGTCAGTCCGGTGTTCAGGGCGTCAGCCATAAATAATCTCCCGAGTTGCGCGTCTTACGTAAGCGTGTCCATGCTCTTGGCAAGACATCTTTGCGGGGAGCGGAGATGGAGAACAAAGAGACGTCAATATTCGCCCCGCCTGCCTTGCTCCCCGATGAGCGAGGACGCACCCACGCGCTGCTTAGCGCCTGGCTCATACCCAGGGTTCCACCGCCCTGGCCTTTGTGTGCGCTGGCCGCGCTGATCGCAGTGGCCGCCGCGGTGCTGATGCGCGTCAGCCTGCTGGGCCTGCAGGGCGGGGTGGGCGCGACTCAGCCGTTTTTCCCGGCCGTGATGCTGGTGACCCTATACGCCGGCTGGCGCTGGGGCCTGATTCCCGTCATCGCCGGCGCGACGTTCGGCTGGTGGCTGTGGGGCGGCCGCTATGGCCAGGCCCTGGCCGAGGACGAGCTGGCCACCATGGTCATCTACCTGCTATGCGCGGTCATGGTGACGGCGGTCGGTGAAGGCCTGCGCAGCGCCATTCGCGGCCTGACCGAGGCCCGCGAGGCGCTGGCCGAGACCGAGGACCGCCTGCGCGTGACCCAGACCGCCGCCGGCGCCGACGCCCGCGGACGCGGCCGCGCCGAGGACCAGATGCGTGAGAGCGAGGCACGGTTCCGGAACCTGGCCGACAGCGCCCCGGCCCTGATGTGGGTTTCGCGTCCGGGCGGGGTGCGCGAGTTCGTCAACCAGGCCTATGTCGCCTTCACCGGCCTGGACGACGAGGCCGCCCTGTCGATGGACTGGCGCACGCGGCTGTATCCCGAGGACCTGCCGGGCATCCTCAAGGCCCAGGTGCAGGGCGAGGCCTCGCGCAAGCCGTTCGCGCTGGAGGCCCGTTATCGCCGGGCCGACGGCCAGTGGCGCTGGCTGAAGTCGTTCTCGCAGCCGCGCTTCGACGCCGACGGGGGCTTCCTGGGCTTCATCGGCATCGCCTTCGACACCACCGACGCCAAGCTGGCCGAGAAGGATCTCACGCGTCTCACCGAGATGCTGGAGGAGCGCGTGGCCGCCACCGTGGCCGAGCGCGACGCGGCCCAGGCGGCGCTGATGCAGGCCCAGAAGCTGGAGGCCATCGGCCAGCTGACCGGCGGGGTGGCCCACGACTTCAACAACCTGCTGACGGTGATCATCGGGGCGCTGGACGCGGTCGAGCGCCACCCCGACGACGCCCGCCGGCGCGAGCGGATGCTGACGGCGGCCGCCGCGGCGGCCAAGCGCGGCGAGAAGCTGACCCAGCACCTGCTGGCCTTCGCCCGCCGCCAGCCGCTGAAGCCGGAGGTGTGCCGCATCGACCGCTTGGTCGCCGAGAGCGAGAGCCTGCTCCGACGGGCCCTGGGCGACGCCTATGGCTTCAACCTGCGGCTGGGCGCGGGCGTGCGCAGCGCCACGATCGACGCCGGCCAGTTCGAGGCGGCCCTGCTGAACCTGGTGGTCAACGCCCGCGACGCCACTGCGCCGGGCGGCCAGGTCACCATCGAGTCCCACCCGCTGACCCTGACCCAGAAACAGGGCGAACTGGAGCCCGGCGAATATCTGCGGATCAGCGTGCGCGACACCGGCATGGGCATGGACGCGGCCACCCTGGCCCGGGCGGTCGAGCCGTTCTTCACCACCAAGGCCCCCGGCGAAGGCACGGGCCTTGGCCTGTCGCAGGTCTACGGCTTCGCCCGCCAGAGCGGCGGCGGGGTCGAGATCCAGAGCCAGCCCGGCCAGGGCGCGGTCGTCTCGCTGCTGCTGCCCGAGGCCGTCGCGGTGCCGATCGAGGACGCCGCCCCGCGCCTGGACCGCATCCAGGCCCAGACCCCCGCCCGCGTGCTGCTGGTCGAGGACGATCCGCAGGTGGCCGAGCTGATCGACGCCATGCTGGCGGACCTGGGCCATACCGTCGTGCGGGCCGGCGGGGTCGACGAGGCCCTGGCGCGCCTGGACCAGGACGAGGGCGTGCAGCTGGTGCTCAGCGACGTGATCATGCCCGGCGGCCGCAGCGGCGTGGACCTGGCCGAGCAGCTGGCCGCGACCCGTCCGGGCCTGCCGGTGGTGCTGTGCTCAGGCTACACCGGCGGCGACCAGGGCCGCGCCCGCGCCGGCGACTGGCCCTTCGTCAGCAAACCCTTCTCCCTGGAAACCCTGGCTCGAGCCCTGACCGAAGCCCAAGCCCGGGTGAGACCGCACTAGTCGGGAAGGTCTGCTAGGCTCGGAACGCACGATAGTGGAGCGGGCGAATGCCCATAGCCGTCCTCCTCGTCGATGACCTAGGCCCGCATCGCGCGCCGAAGGGTTACTATCCGCTGACGGTCGAGCGCTTGCGAAACATCATCACGGCGCGACAGAGCTCGCTGGAGCATCAGCGCCAGCTGGGTGAACTCGAAGATCCAGACGTGGCCTGATCCGGTGGTCAGAGTGAGCGCGAGCAGACCCGCAACGGCTCCGAAATAGCGCCGCCAAGCATCAGCGAGACCGTTGAGATCTGGGTCGAAAGCGCGGCGGTGGCCAATCCCATTTCTAGATCCGGTCACGCAGGGGCAGCGAGACCAAATTCTACATCGTGCAACACCATGCATTTTCCTGTACAAAAGCGGAGATAATAGGGCAAGCCCCCAGTTGAAATGCACGATATTGCACGATATAGCCTGCGATCATGAACGACACACCACCCGTCGCCCGCCGAGAATTGATCGCCCAGCGCCTCGATCAGGGCCAAACCGTCGTCGCGGCGGTGCTGGCTGAGGAGTTCTCGGTCTCTGAAGACGCCATTCGGCGTGACCTGCGCGCCCTGGCCGCCCAAGGTCGCTGCCGACGGGTCTATGGCGGCGCGCTGCCAATCTCGCCGATGTCGGCCTCGATGAGCGTGCGGGCTGCCGAGGACATCGACCGCAAGCACGTCCTGGCAAAGGCAGCCGCCAAGCTGGTCTGCCCTGGGGAAGTCATTTTCCTCGACAACGGCAGCGCCAACTTGGCCCTTGCCGCCGAGCTGCCCGGCGACCTGGGCCTGAAGGTGATCACCAACTCGGTGCCGATCGCCTCAGTGCTGTTCCAACGCCAGGATCTGGACTTCATGATCCTGGGCGGCGTGGTTGATCGAGAGGTGGGCGGGGTGATCGACGCCTCGGCGGTCCTGGCGGTCCAGCAGCTGAGCATAGACCGCTGCTTCCTGGGCGCCTGCGCGCTATCAGTCCGTCACGGCGTCTGCATCTTCGATGCCGGCGACGCAGCCTTCAAACGCGCCCTAATCGGCGTCAGCGAGGCTATCGTCCTGATGGCCCTGACCGAGAAGCTCGAAACCCGCGCCCCTCATCGCGTGGCCCCACTCGAAGCTTTGGACACCCTGATCCTCGAGGCGGACGCGCCCGAAGCGATGCAGGACGACCTCGCCCAGGCCGGCGCCAAGATCGTACTGGCCTAGCCACCACCCCCTCATCACCTGAAGCTTCGTCATGGTGACGCCGTCCTCCCCGGCGGCGCGTCTCGCCACGCGCCTATCTTTCCTCGTCGCCGGCTTCAGCATCGCCTCTTGGGCGCCGCTGGTCCCCTTCGCCAAGGCCAGGCTGGCCATCAACGACGGCGCCATGGGCTTGCTGCTGCTCTGCCTGGGCCTGGGCTCGGTGCTGACCATGTCCGCGACGGGCGCGCTTGGCGCCAGGTTCGGAAGCCGCCCAATCATCATACTGGGCGGCCTGGGCGTGACCTTGTTCCTGCCCCTGCTGGTCATCGCCGACTCGCCGATCGCGCTGGGCGCCGCCCTCTTCGCCTTCGGCGCGGCGCTGGGATCGCTGGACGTGGCGATGAACATTCACGCCGTAGATGTCGAGCGCGCCAGCGGCCAGACGCTGATGTCGGGCTTCCACGCGCTCTACAGCATCGGTGGCTTCGCGGGCGCGACGGCGATGACCCTGATGCTGTCGCTGGGTCTGTCTCCGCTGACGGGCGTGATCGCCAATGCCGTCCTGATGCTGGCCGCGATGGCTCTGGCCGCGCCGCGCCTTGTGCGGGCCAAGGGCGATCCAGACGGCGCGGCATTCGCCGTGCCGCGCGGCGTGGTCCTGCTGCTGTCGCTGCTGGCGGCGGCGACCTTCCTCGCCGAAGGGGCGATGCTGGACTGGAGTGCGCTGCTGATCACCAAGGGCGGCCTCGTTTCCGTTGCTCAAGGCGGTCTCGGCTACGTGCTGTTTTCGATCGCCATGACCGCCGGTCGGCTGGTCGGCGACAAGGTCGTCGCTCGCCTCGGCGATCGCCTGGTGCTGCGTGGAGGCGGTCTGCTTGCCGTCGCAGGGTTCGTCGTGCTGCTGACCGCACCCGTGGCCTTCCTGGCGCTCAGCGGCTTCGTCCTGATCGGCGTGGGCGCCGCGAACATCGTACCGGTGCTCTTCCGGCTGGCCGGCGCTCAGACGGCGATGCCGGCGGCGCAGGCGATCTCCGCCCTGTCGACGATTGGCTACGCCGGCATCCTGATCGGTCCGGCCGGGATCGGCGGGATCGCCAACACCACCGGCCTGCACGGCGCCTTCTGGCTGCTGGCCGGCCTATTTGCACTCACACCGCTGCTCGCTGGCCGCCTGACCAAGCCGACGCGCAGCCTCGCGCCGCAAACCTGATCCTCCAAGCTCAAGGACGAAGCACCATGCCCGCATCCGATCGCACGTCGCCGACCTTCCGAGGCCAGACCTATGCCGCCTTCCTGTTCGACATGGACGGCACCTTGCTGGACTCGTCGCCCGTCGTGGAGCGGGTCTGGACGGCATGGGCCCAGCGTCACGGTTACGAGCCGGCCGACGTCTTGGCCGTCTGCCAGGGCCTGCAGTATCGCGACACCCTGCGCCGCTTCGCCAAGCCGGATTTCGACATCGAAGCCGAGGCCGCCAGCCTGCTGCAGGCCGAACTGGACGACATTGAAGGCGTCGTGGCGATCGCTGGCGTCCAGGACCTGATCGCGGGGCTCGACCCTGCGCGCTGGGCGATCGTGACGTCGGCGCCGAAAGCCTTGGCCGCGATCCGACTGCGAGCGGCGGGTCTGCCCATCCCGGATCACTTCATCACTGGCGAGAGCGTGGGGAACGGTAAGCCGAACCCCGAAGGCTTCCTGAAGGCCGCCGCCCTGCTAGGCGTGCCGATCGGCGACTGCCTGGTCTTCGAAGACTCCCCCGCAGGCGTCGCTGCCGGCAAGGCGGCCGGGGCCCGCGTGGCGATCGTCGGCGACCTCGTTCCCGCCAGCGAAGGTGACTTGGCGATCAGCGACTACCGCTGATCGCCGACGAGCAGACGTTCCGAACGCCCGCAACGGGTCGACTGCGGCGCTTCGCGGCAGGTTCCGGCGTCTGGGCCATCGGGTTGAGCAAAACCAGGTCCCTCGCCCTTACGTAGCCTCCATGAACGGCAAGTAAGTAAACCTTCACTGAACTGACATCGAACCTGCCTATAGCGCGAGCACGCTAAGGCTGGGGATGCTTAGCGCGGCGTCAGAGACGAATCGCGAAGGCCCCGATAGCTCCGGCGCACTTCCCAAGACGGCCGAAAACGGCCGCGAAAAAGGTGTCTCCAAACATGCGCTACCAAACCTCTCGCAAGCTGGCGTTCCTGCTGGGCGCGGCCGTGTCCGTGATGGGCATGGCGACCGCCGCCCAGGCCCGCCAAGCCGACGCAAACACCGCCCTGGACGAGATCGTCGTCACCGCCGAGCGCCGCTCGGTGAACCTGCAGAAGACCCCGCTGTCGGTCGCCGCCGTCGGCGGTGAACAGCTGCGCGCCGTGCAGGCCGGCGGCGAGGACATCCTGGCCCTGTCGGGTCGCGTCCCCAGCCTCTACGCCGAAACCACCACGGGCCGGATCTTCCCGCGCTTCTACATCCGCGGCCTCGGCAACATCGACTTCTACCTCGGCGCCTCGCAGCCGGTGTCGATCATCCAGGACGACGTGGTTCTCGAGCACGTGACCCTGAAGTCGAACCCGATCTTCGACGTGCGCCAGGTTGAAGTGCTGCGCGGCCCGCAAGGCTCGCTGTTCGGCCGCAACACCACGGCCGGCATCATCAAGTTCGACAGCATCCGTCCTAGCGAAGACTACAACGGCCGCTTCTCGGCCTCGTACGGCAGCTACGGCACGACCACCTTCGACGGTGGTATCGGCGGCCCGATCGCCGAAGGCCTGATGTTCCGCGCCTCGGTCCTGTACCAGCACCGCGACGACTGGGTCGACAACACCTTCGCCGGCGCCAGCGCCGACGGCACCAAGACCCCGCAGAAGAACGCCATGGGCGGCTTCGACGAGAAGGACGTGCGCCTGCAACTGCTGGCCACCCCGAACGAAAAGCTGACGGTCCTGGCCTCGGCCCACGCCCGCGACTACGACGGCACCTCGACCCTGTTCCTGCGCAACGCGATGACCAAGGGTTCGAACAAGCCGAACGCCCCGCGCGACAGCGTCGCCTATGACGAAGCCGGCAACAATCCGCAGGCCTATCAGATGGCCGGCGCCTCGCTGAACATCGCCTACGACTTCGGCGGCGTGACCCTGACCTCGATCAGCGCCTACGAGACCGCCAAGGGCAAGAGCCGCGGCGACACCGACGGCGGCGCGGCCGCCAACTTCCCGGTCAACGGCGCCCCGAACGGCTTCGGCCAGTCGATGGGCCAGCTGCGCGACCTGGACCAGCTGACCCAGGAAATCCGCCTGGCCAGCAACGGCGACGGCAAGCTGAAGTGGCAGGTCGGCGGCCTGTACTTCGACTCGCGCGACACCACCGACTTCTATCAGCGCGGCTGGTTCCTGACCCCGGGCACGGCCGGCGCCAACCCCAACAACTGGGTGCGCCTGAACAACCTGAACACCTCGTGGGCGGTGTTCGGTCAGGCCAGCTATGAGGTCACCGACGCCCTGACCATCACGGCCGGCGCACGTCAAACCTACGACGCCAAGAAGACCGTGCTGGCCAAGACCTCGAACAACGCCGCCAACGTGTCGACCTATACCGGTCGCCGCTATGTGCGCATGACCGACGAGCAGCCCAGCTGGGACCTGTCGGCCCTGTACCAGGTCAACCCGGACCTCAGCCTGTACGCCCGCGTGGCCAAGGGCTTCCGCGGCCCGACCATCCAGGGCCGTTCGGCCGTGTTCAACGCCGACTTCACCACCGCCGACAGCGAGACCATCCTGTCGTGGGAAGCCGGCTTCAAGAGCACCCTGCTGGACAACACCCTGCGCTTCAACGCCTCGGCCTTCACCTACGAGGTCAAGGACATCCAGCTGAACGGCAACGACAGCAACGGCAACGGCGTGCTGTTCAACGCCGACAAGGCCAAGGCGTACGGCGTCGAGGCCGACCTGGAATGGCGTCCGATCCAGAACCTGCTGCTGACGGCCGGCGCCAGCTACCTGCACAGCGAGATCAAGGACAAGCGCGTCTACGCCCAGGTCTGCGCCCTGAACGGCGTCGTGGTCTGCACCGTGGAAAACCCGACCATCAAGGTCGGCGCCAACACCTTCGCCCAGATCGACGGCGAGCCGCTGCCGAACGCTCCGGAATACAACCTGAACTTCACCGCTCGCTACGACGTGCCGGTGTCGAACGACGGCCGGGTGTTCGTGGCCACCGACTGGAACCTGCAGGGCTACACCAACTTCGTGCTCTACAAGACCCGCGAGTTCTACTCGAAGGGCAACTTCGAGGGCGGCCTGAAGCTGGGCTACGAGAACATGGACAAGGGCTACGAGATCGCTCTGTTCGGCCGCAACATCACCAATGAGAAGAACCTCAAGGGTGTGATCGAGAACTACATGGCCGCCGTCTACAACGAGCCCCGCGTCGTCGGCGTCTCGCTGAGCGCCAAGTTCAACTAAGTTTCCTCCCCCGTACGGCCTCTCTCGGGGGGCCGTACACCTACCCTACGGGTCGGGCCTTCGGGTTCGGCTCGACTTCAGCCGCTCCGGAGCCTGGCTCCAGGGCGGCTTTTTCTTGGGCGGCGTCGTCGCCGTAGACCCAGGTGGCGAACAGCGGAGATAGGTCTTGCGGGCTGGCGGCCTGCATGGCGGCCTGGAAGTCGCGGCTGGTCACCGTGCCGCCCGCATGGCGCCGGGTATAGGCGCGCAGGCCCGCCCAGAAGGCGCCCTCCCCCATCGTCTCGCGCAACTGGGCCAGGAACAGGGCGCCCTTGCTGTATTGCACCGCCCGCCGGGTCGCCAGCGAGGGGTAACGGCCGTCCCAGGCCAGCGGCTTGTCGAAGCCGGCCTGACGGGCCCGCGCCAGCCGCTCGCGGGCCAGATCCAGCTCACGCCGATAGGCCGCCTCGCCGAACCGGTGCTGCTTCCAGGCGGCGGTCATGAAGGTGGTCACGCCCTCGTTCAGCCAGAACTCGCGCCACGAGGCGCAAGTGACCAGATTGCCCCACCACTGGTGGGCCAGCTCGTGGGCGATGACCCAGGCGGCTGACGGGTCGCCCTGCTCGCGATCCAGCTCGTCCCGGCCGATCAGCGAGAAGCTGGCGGTCTCCTGGGCCTCGCGGCCGGCCGTCAGCAGCTGGGCGTAGCGGCCGTCGGGCAGCGCCACGCCCGCCTTGTCGGCAAAGAAGGCGGCCATGGGCGGGGTGTCGGTGAACAGGGCGGAGAGATCGGCCTGGCCGCCGCTGGCGTCGAGATAGGTCAGCCGCCCGGCCGGGGTGTCGTGGAACTGGCGTGCGAACGGCCCCGCCGCGAACCCATAGAGATAGGCCGGATAGGGCCTGGTCGCGCGCCAGCGATGGCGCGTCAGCCCGTCGGGCGCGGCGGTCACGGCCAGGGCCTGCCCCACCGCCAGCGATTGGGCGCCAGCCGGCAGATAGAGGTCCAGCGCCAGGTCGGCCTTATCGCCCGGCGTGTCCTGCCGGCAGACCATCCAGTCGCAGGCGAAATAGCTGGCGTGCAGCCCGCCCGCCGCCGCCGTCACGCCCCGGGCCGGCGTTCCGGCGATCCGGAACCGCAGCGTGGCCTTGCCGCCTTTGCGCAGGGGCCTGGGCAGGGTGAAGACCACGCCCGCCGCATCCGAGACCACCTGGACCGGCCCGCCGTCGGCGGTGGCTGCGTCGATGCGCAGGGCGTTGGGCGAGAAGGCCAGCCGCGTCACCCCATCGGCCGTGGCGCGGACCACGATCGTCTCCGTCCCCGACACCGCCGTCGTCGCCAAGTCCGGGCGCAGGGTCACGGCGTAGCGCTCGACCTCGAAGGCCTCGGGCGTCGGCAGGTTGGAGGCGGCCAGGATCAGGGACAGCAAGGCGAGCGTCGGCATGGGCGGACGCTAGAGCGTGGCGGGCAAAAAGAAAGGGCCGGCTCCTTTCGGAACCGGCCCCCGACGATCGGCCCGAAGGCCGATCGCTACCCACAAGTCTTAGTACTGGAAGCGGACGCCCATCTTGAACGTGCGGCCGATCAGGCCGGCGTAGTGGAAGGTCGTCAGGAAGTTCGGGGCCGAAGCATAGGCGCCCGGCGCGATCGGCGCCTTCTCGTCGAAGATGTTGCCGACGTTGCCGAAGACTTGCAGGCCTTCGCGGATTTCCGCGGTGGCGTTCAGGTCGACGTTGATGAACTGCTTGATGTTGCAGAACTTGGCGCCCATCGCCTGGTTACCAGTGTTGTACTGATTGCCGGTGACGCAGCTCATGTCGGCGCGTTGGTCGGAAGCGACCGACTTGATCTTGCCGACATAGTAGGCCGTGGCCGACAGGGTGTAGCGGTCACCGAACGAGACGGTGTTCTGCCAGTTGCCCTTCCAGTCCGGCGTACCGTTGCCCGACGACAGGTCGTACGGACCCAGGGTGCCGGCGTACTTCTGCACGGCGGTGCCGGTGTGCAGGTTGTACTTCAGCACGTGGGTGACTTCGACGCGGCTGGTCCAGCGGATGTCTTCCGTGACCGGAACCTTGGCCGTGGCGGCGAAGTCGACGCCCGAGGTCGTCGAGTAGTTGGCGTTGACGTACGGCACGTTGATGATCAGCACGCGCGGTTGGGCCAGCGGGAACAGCGGGTCCGGCGCGTCGATCACGTTACAGGAGTAGCCCTGGCCGACGGCGGCGACAGCGGCGCAACCGGCGGTCTGGTTGCCGGCGGCGTAGTAGGCCGCGAAGGCCTTGCTGACGTCGGGACCGGCGACGATCAGGTCCGACTTCTTGACGTTGTAGTAGTCGACGGTCATCGACAGCCACTTGGTCGGCTCGGCGATGACGCCGGTCGTGAAGCTACGCGACTTCTCGGGCTTCAGGTTCGGGTTGCCGGCCACGCCGCGACCCAGGCTGTAGGCCTGAGCGTAGGGGTTGGTCGTGCCACCGTGGGCGGTCTGGAAGGCCACCGGCGGGGTCGAGGTGACGAAGCCGGCGTATTGCGAGCGCGGACCCGATTCAGCGAAGGTCGGCGCGCGGAAGCCCTTGGAGTAGGTGCCGCGGATCGCGAACTGGCGGATCGGGGTCCACTTGGCGGCGAACTTCGGCGAGAAGTGGCTGAAGCCTTCCGAGTAGTCGTCGTAACGGCCCGAAACGTTCAGTTCCAGGGTGTCGTGGACCGGAGCGGCCAGTTCGAAGAAGGCGGCCTTCACGGTGTGCTTGCCGAACGCCGAGGCGGTCGACAGGCCGTAGGTGTCCAGGCGGACGTTCTGGTTGTTGTTTTCCAGGACTTCCTTACGGGCCTGGGCGCCAACGGCCAGCATCATGTCGCCGCCGGGCAGGGCCCACAGCTTCTTGGTGATCGAGGCGTCGATCGCCATCAGCGACGAGTGCGACGGCGTCGTCTTGTCCGGCGAGATCGCATCGCGAACGGCTTGGGTGTTCTGCGACGGGTTAACGAAGTTGTACGCGCCGGTGTTGATCGCGTTCGACAGCGCCGCGATGTTCAGCAGGCCGTGTTGCGTCAGGCTCAGGTTGTCACGTGCGCCGACAGCTTCAACGCGCCAGTTCCAGTCGTCACCGAACGAGCCGTTGAAGCCGATGGTGCCGCGGATGACTTCGTTGTCGCGCTCGCTGCCCAGCGGGATGTCGCCGAACAGGTAATACAGGCGAGCCGCGCCGTTCGACGGGTCGCCGGCATAGGCGGCCGCGTACGGGTTGTTCGGGTTCAGACGACGGTCAACCGCGGTGGCGCAGTTCACGCCGCTGTTGCAGACATAGACCGGCAGCACGATGCCCGGGTTCGACGAAGCCAGCGACGGCGCGCCGCCGAAGGGCTGGGTCTGACGGACGGCGGTCGGCTGACCCTTGATGCTGACATAGCTCTTCGAGTAGCTGCCGGTGGCGTAGCCCTCGATGTTTTCGCTCAGGCGGAAGCTCAGGCGGCCGTTGAAGGCGTAGCGCTTCTGCAGGGGCTGGATCTGACGATAGTAGTCGACCAGGTCCCACTTACAGCCGGTGCCTTGGGCGGCGCCGGTGGTCACCGTGTAGGTGCCGTTGGCGCAGTTCAGGTTCAGCGACTGGTACTGGTTGGTCAGGGGCGCGCCAGCGCCGCCGGCCAGCGGGTTGTTCAGGTCGGTCTGGGTGACGCGGGTCACCACGGCGTTCGGCGTGGCGGTCGTCAGGGCCGAGTCGGCAGTGTTGTTGTCGACGCCGCCGATCGAGCTCAGGTCCTGGGTGTTGTAGGGGAAGCCACGGCTGTGGTTCGAGACCCGGCCGTCCTTCTGGTATTCGGCGTTGACGTAAACGTTCCAGCCGCTCTCGGCGTAGTCGCCGTAGCCCAGGGTGATGTCGGCGCGCTTGTGTTCAGCGTCGCCACGGTCGCTTTCGCCGATCTGGGCGCTGCCCTTCACGCCGACGAATTGCTTCTTGAGCTTCAGGTTCACAACGCCGCCGATGGCGTCGGCGCCGTACGACGACGAGGCGCCGTCCTTCAGCACTTCGATGCGGTCGATCAGGCTGAACGGGATCGAGTTCAGGTCGACATAGGCGTTACGGCCGTCGTCGTTCAGCGGGAAGTTGGTCGAGCGCAGGCCGTCAACCAGAACCAGGGTCGAGGAAACGCCCAGGCCGCGCAGCGAGACGGCCGAGCCGCCGGCCGAGAAGCCGCTCTGGAAGCCGGTGCCGATCGAGCCGGCGCCGTCGGCCGAGATCGAGCGGATGGCGTCGGTGGCCGTCGTGATGCCGGCGGCTTGCAGGGTTTCGGCGGTCATCACGGTGACCGGCGACGGGGTCTCGGTGTCCGTACGACGGAACAGCGAACCGGTGACGACGATTTCTTCGACCTGCGTGTCGGCGGGCGCCGTCTGAGCGACAGCCTGGCCAGCGCCGAGCGCGGCGAACGCCGCACCGCAGATCATCGAGGAAGCGAGCAAGCGCTCCCGAATGGACTTCGTATTCAATTTAAACTCCCCAGCGTCTCATAGCGCCGCGCGGACGATGCGCGGCCCCCACCCGGACGCGATGTCGCACCCGGATTGGGGTGGAGCTACGAACTGAAACGATCCTAGGTCAACGAACATTGCGCTCGTGAAATATGACACGAAACAGCTGTCGCATTTAAGTCACATCATTAACAACCGGTAATGCCCAGAAGCCACAAAGCATTTTTCGGAGAATTAAAAATATAGAATTTATTTTCTAAAATATATTCGATGCATGGATAGCCTTCCGAAAGCTCAATTTCTAGGCATCAAATACTTGTACATGAATTACTTTACACAGAAGAGATGGACAAAACTGCCGCACCCCTTCATGCAATCGCTAGTGTTGCGAAATTTTTCTTTTAGATTGCCTTTTTGTAAGGAAAAATTGCTCACTTCGCCCAAGGACTGCTAGGCAAGGTCGTTCTGACGCGACCTGTCGCCGCACCGGGTGCGCGAAGGCCCTCGCCTTCAAAACGGGCGCCCCTGACTTTGACTGAACCCGGGTTTGATTTCCGCCGCCGAAGGGCTATATGTGTGACACTCAGGTTATGCTCACTTTCAGCATAACCCGGACGTCGGAATGGAACGACCGCTTCCGTCCCGGCGTTTTTTGAGGCCCTGGAAATGCTCACTTTGAGCATAACGGAGGATCCAATGGCCGACGGCTTCGCTGCCCCGCTTGAGTTCACCGCCGACATCGAGGCGGAAACCGCCGGGATCTGGGAGAAGGTCAAGCACCACGTCACCCCGATGGAGTGGCGCGCTCAGGCTCCGCTGATCTCGGAGATCAACCGCCTCAAGCGCGAGAAGAACGCCGCGATCCTGGCCCACAACTACATGACGCCGGACATCTTCCACGGCGTGGGCGACTTCGTGGGCGACAGCCTGGCCTTGGCCAAGGAAGCCGCCAAGAGTGATGCAAAAATAATCATCCAGGCCGGCGTCCACTTCATGGCTGAGACCAGCAAGGTCCTCTCGCCCCAGAAGAAGATTCTGATTCCAGACCTGAAGGCCGGCTGCAGCCTGGCCTCCTCGATCACCGGCGCCGACGTGCGACTGATCAAGGAGCGTCACCCGGGCATTCCGGTGGTCACCTATGTCAACACGACCGCCGACGTGAAGGCCGAGACCGACATCTGCTGCACCAGCGCCAACGCCGTGCAGGTGGTCGAGTGGGCCGCCAAGGAATGGGGCGTCGACAAGGTCATCCTGATCCCCGACGAGTTCCTGGCTCGCAACGTGGCCCGCCAGACCGACGTCAAGATCATCGCCTGGGCCGGTCACTGCGAGGTGCACAAGCGCTTCACCGCCAGCGACATCGCCGACATGCGCTCGGCCTGGCCCGGCGCGGAAGTGCTGGCCCACCCCGAGTGCCCGGCCGAGATCCTGGAAGCCGCCGACTTCGCCGGCTCGACCGCGGCGATGAACGACTATGTGGCCGCCCGCAAGCCGGCCCAGGTCGTGCTGATCACCGAGTGCTCGATGGCCAGCAACGTCCAGGCCGAAAGCCCCGGGACCCAGTTCATCGGTCCCTGCAACATGTGCCCGCACATGAAGCGGATCACGCTGCAGAACATCTACGACGCCCTGGTCTACGAGCAGTACGAGGTGACGGTCGACGCCGACATCCTGGACCGCGCCCGCCTGGCCGTGCAGCGGATGATCGACCTGCCGCCGCCCGCCGTCCCGGCCCGCTACGACCTGGTCAAAGCGCGGCATCACGTGGATGTCGAGCTGATCTAAGCCTGCCCCCCTCCTTCCCTCTCCCCAGGGAGTGCTTCAGTGATCGAGCGTTTGGTTTTCGACGGCCCCGTGATCCTCGGGGCCGGCTTGGCGGGCCTCAGCGCCGCTCTTGCTGCGGTTGAAGGGGCGGCCAAGACGGCGCTCGTCCTGTCGCCGACGCCGCTGGCGACGGGCTGCTCCAGCGCCTGGGCGCAGGGCGGCATGGCCGCGGCCCTGGCCGGCGACGACACCCCGGCCCTGCACGCCGCCGACACCATCGCCGCCGGCGCCGGTCTCTGCGATCCGCAGGCCGTGGCTCTGCTGACGGAAGAAGGTCCGCAGGCCGTGCGCGATCTGGCCGCCCTGGGCGCGCCATTCGACCGACAAGCCGATGGCGGCTTCGTGCTCAGCCTGGAAGCCGCTCACGCCAAGGCCCGGGTCGCCCGGGTCGGCGGCGACGGGGCCGGCGCGGCGATCATGGCCGCCGTCGTCGCGGCCGTCCGCGCTGCGCCGACCATCCAGGTTCGCGAGAACGCCCGCGCCCGCCGTCTTCTTCAGGACGCGACCGGCCGTGTGGTCGGGGTGCTGGCCCAGATCGACGGCGCCCTGGTCGAGATCCGCTCGACCGCGGTGATCCTGGCCACCGGCGGCATCGGCGGCCTCTATGCCGTCACCACCACGCCCGCCCAGGTGCGCGGCGAAGGCCTCGGCTTGGCCGCCCTGGCCGGCGCGACGATCGCCGATCCGGAGTTCGTGCAGTTCCACCCCACGGCCATCGACATCGGCCGCGATCCCGCGCCCCTGGCCACCGAGGCCCTGCGCGGCGAGGGCGCGATCCTGCGCAACGCCGACGCCCGCGCCTTCATGGCCGACTATCACCCGGCGAAAGAGCTGGCGCCGCGCGACGTGGTGGCCCGCGCCATCCACGCCGAGCGCGAAGCGGGCCGTTGCGCCTTCCTGGACGCCACCCAGGCCGTCGGCGGGCACTTCCCGAAGGAGTTTCCGGCCGTGTTCGAGGCCTGCATCGCCGGCGGTATCGACCCGCGCCGGGCGATGATCCCGGTCGTGCCGGCCGTGCACTACCACATGGGCGGGGTCGCCGCGGACCTGGACGGCCGCGCCAGCCTGCCGGGCCTCTATGCCGCCGGCGAGTGCGCCTCCACCGGCGTGCAAGGCGCCAACCGGCTGGCCTCCAACAGCCTACTGGAAGCGGCCGTGTTCGGCGCCCGCGCCGGTCACGCGGCGGCGACCGAAGGCCTGCACGGTGGTGAGCCCGTCAGCCTCGAGCCCCTGCCCGACCTGCCGGACGCGGCGCTGCAGACCCTGCGCAAGGCCATGAGCCGCGACGCCGGCGTCATCCGCGACGCAGCGGGGCTCACGCGCCTGCTGGACCAGATCCGCGCCCTGGAGCCGACCGCCCCCACGGTCGTGGCCGCCCGCCTGATCGTCGAGGCCGCCCTGGCCCGCCAGGAAAGCCGTGGCGGTCACTACCGCGCAGACTTCCCCGCGACCGCCCAGCCGGTCCGTACCTTCGTCACCCTCACGAGCGCGGACGCCGCCGTCCGCTACGCCGCCGAATGACCATCACGCCTCTCGACGACCTGCTGATCCGCCCCATCGTCGACCACGCCCTGGCCGAGGATCTGGGCCGGGCCGGCGACATCACCGGCCAGGCCTGCATCGACGCCGACGCCCGCCTGTCGGTGGTGTTCGCCAGCCGCCATGACGGCCGGGTCTCGGGCCTGGCCTGCGCCCGCCTGGCCCTGGCCGCTCTGGATCCGACGGCGACCTTCGAGGTGGTCACGCCCGACGGCTCCGACGCCGCCCCAGGCGCGATCCTGGCCCGCGCGGAAGGCAACGCCCGCGCCGTGCTGGCCGCCGAGCGCACCGGCCTGAACCTGCTGGGCCGCCTGTCGGGCATCGCCACCCTGACGCGGGCCTATGTCCGCCAGGTCGAGGGCACGCACGCGACCATCGTCGACACCCGCAAGACCACCCCGGGCCTGCGGGCGATGGAGAAATACGCCGTACGCTGCGGCGGCGGGGTCAATCACCGCTTCGGCCTGGATGACGCCATCCTGATCAAGGACAACCACGTCGCCGCCTGCGGTGGCGTCGGCGAAGCCGTCCGCCGGGCGCGGGCCCACGCCGGCCACCTGGTCAAGGTCGAGGTCGAGGTCGACGGCCTGCACCAGCTGGAAGAAGCCCTGAAGCACGGCCCCGACGTCGTCATGCTCGACAACTTCAGCCTCGACGACCTGCGCACGGCCGTCAGCCTGGCCAAGGGCCGCGCGGTGCTGGAGGCCTCGGGCGGGGTGAACCTCACCACCGTCCGGGCCATCGCCGAGACCGGCGTGGACGTGATCAGCGTCGGGGCGCTGACGCACTCGGCGCCGGTGCTGGATATTGGGCTGGATGCAGTCTGAGACCGTAGATGCTCCCCCGCGATGCGGGGGAGCTGTCGCGGAGCGACTGAGGGCGAGTTGGACGCATGCCGCGTTAGCCCCCTCCGGCCCTCTGGGCCACCTCCCCCGCGGCGCGGGGGAGGATCTAAGGCTAGAACACCTTCACCAGCTCCCGCACCACCATCGCGGCCAGCACACCGGTGGACACCAGGAACAGCAGGAACCGCACCGCCACCAGGTTGACGCTGACCTGCACCAAGCTGTGCAGGACGCGCGCGCCGACATAGACCCAGGCCAGATGCACGGCCATGCCGTCGGTGTGGCCGGCGACCTGGATGGCCAGGGCCGCCGCGTAGAAGATGGTCGGCTGCTCCATCAGGTGGTTGTAGTTGTCGGCCGCCTGCCGCGCGCCGTCGGGCAGGGTGTTCAGCGAGCCCGGGAACCGCGCGTCCTGCGGCTTGATCCCGGCCTTCTGCATGGCCGGGATCCGCTGGACATACATCCACAGCCAGATCAGCAGCGACCACCCTACCAGCGCCATCACCGGCGCGATCATCGTCTCGTTCATCGACGTCCTCCCCGTTTTGGGGGAAGGCTAATCAGAGAACGGCGATACCGGATAGGGTGACGTTGCGGAGGTTCGTCAGGCCGCCCGCGCCGCCCGCCCCTCGCTCGCGCCGTCGCGGTTGAGGCGGAAGCGGGTGGTCAGGGTCGCCAGCTCGCCGGCCTCGCGGGCCAGGGCCTCGCTGGCGGCGGTGGACTGCTCGATCATCGCCGCGTTCTGCTGGGTGGCCTGGTCCATGTGGTTGACCGCGACATTGACCTCGCGAAGGCCGGTGGCCTGTTCGCGCGACGAGGCGGCGATGTCGGCCACCAGCTGGCTGACCGAGCCCACCTGGCCGATGATCTTTTCCAGCGCCTGGCCGGTCTGCTCGACCAGGCCGACGCCTTGAGCCACTTCGCCGGTCGACTTGGTGATCAGGGCCTTGATCTCCTTGGCCGCGTCGGCCGAGCGTTGGGCCAGGGCCCGCACCTCTTGCGCCACGACCGCGAAGCCGCGACCGGCCTCGCCCGCACGGGCGGCTTCGACGCCGGCGTTCAGGGCTAGCAGATTGGTCTGGAAGGCGATCTCGTCGATCACGCCGATGATGTTGCCGATCTCACGCGAGCTGGTCTCGATGCCGGCCATGGCCTCGGTGGCCTGGCGCACGACCTGACCGCCGGTCTCGGCCGCCTGGCGCGCGCCCTGGGTCGATTCCGAGGCCTCACGGGCGTTATCGGCGGTCTTCTGGACGGTGGCGGTGATCTCGTCGAGGGCGGCGGCCGTCTCTTCCAGGCTGGCGGCCTGCTGCTCGATGCGACGCGACATGTCGATGGCGGCCGACGAGATCTCGCGCGAGCCGGCGGTCATGGTCGCCACGCCGGTCGCGACGGTCGAGACCGCCGCCTCCAACGCCGAGGCGGCGCTGTTGAAGTCGGCGCGCAGTTGCTCGTAGGTCGCCGGGAACGGCTGGCCGAACTGGACGCGCAGGTCGCCCTGGGCCAGGGCGTGCAGGCCGCCGGCCAGTTGCTCGACGACCCGGGCCTGTTGCGCGGCGGCGGCCTGCTCGGCTTCGCGCGCTTTCGCCTGCGCCTCGCGCAGGGCCACGGTCTCGCGATAGTCCTGCCAGAACACCACCAGCGCGTCGCGGCCGCCCAGCTTGGCGGGCATGACGGTGGCCAGCACCGGCAGCGGCGAGCCGTCCAGTCGCTGGTGCATCCATTCAAAACGGATGTGGCCCTTGGCGAAGGCCTCGGTGATGCGCGAGCCCACCAGGTCGGCCGAACGCCCGCCGCAGGGCTGGAGCTCCGGCGACAGCTTGGTCGGCGACACCCCGATCAGCGTGTCCCGGCTGGTCTCCATCAGCTTTTCCATCGCCGGGTTGCAGTCGACGATCACCCCGTCCTCGATCACGTAGTAGCAGTCGGGGGAGTGCTGGAAGATAAACGCCGCGACGTCATGTCGATCGGTGTTTTCGGGTTTGCGCCGGAACATGCGAGCCTCATGCCAGGTAGGGTCGCGGCCGACTAAAGACGTCAAATCTTAATGGGAAGCAAAAGCTATCCACAGGGTTGCCAACAGGCGTTTGATGCCCGGCGGTTGCACAGAAACCCTTATGGAACATGGGTTTTTGGAAATACTGCAGTGCAGCAATGACTTAGGTTGCGCTAGGGAAGGCCGGGCGTCCGCGCGGACGCCCGTAAACCGTGTCAGCCCCGGTCCCGGAATGGGTCGGCCGGGTAGACGCCCAGGATCTCGAACTTCTCCGAGAAGAACTTCAACTCGTCGAAGGCCAGGGCCAGGCTGCGGTCCTCGGGGCGGCCGTCGACCTCGGCGTAGAAGAAGGTCGCCGTGAAGGCGCCGTTCTCCATGTAGCTTTCCAGCTTGGTCATGTTGACGCCGTTGGTGGCGAAACCGCCCATGGCCTTGTACAGCGCGGCCGGCAGATTACGGACCTTGAACACGAAGCTGGTCACGCAGCGATGGGTGAACGGCGGCGGCTCGGGGCTCTTGTCGGCCGTCATCACCAGGAAGCGGGTGGTGTTGTTGCGCTCGTCCTCGATGTCGCGAGCCAGGATGTCCAGGCCGTAGATCTCGGCGGCCAGGGCCGGGGCCACGGCGCCGCGGGTCGGGTCGGGCTTCAGGGCCAGGTCCTTGGCCGCACCGGCCGTGTCGCCGGCGGCTTCGGTGGCCACGCCCAGCTTCTTGAGACTGTTGCGGACCTGGCTGAGCGCGATCGGCATCGAGGCCACGGTCTTGATGTCGGCCAGCTTGACGCCCTTGTTGGCCATCAGCTGGAAGCGGATCGGCTTGAAGCGCTCGCCGATGATCTTCAGGCCCGAGGCCGGCAGCAGGTGGTGCACGTCGGCGACGCGGCCGGCGATCGAGTTCTCGATCGGGATCATGCCCAGCTGGGCCTGGCCGGTCTTGATGGCCTCGAACGCTTCCTCGAACGTCTTGCAGGGATAGGCCTCGTACTCGGGAAAGTAGGTCCGGCACGCCTCGTGGCTGTTGGCGCCGGGCTCGCCCTGGAAGGCGATCTTCTTGAGGATGCTCATTAGGCCTGCTTTCCAGCTTCTTGGCGTGCAGCTTCGAGGTCATAGGGATTGTCGACGGAGATGGGCGCGATCGCCGCAACGGCGGCGCGGATGGTCAGGCCCAGCTCCATGGCGCGCAGCTGCTCCAGCTTCTCACGCTTTTCCAGGGCCGAGGGGGCGGCGGCGTTGAACGCCTCCAGCGCCGCGCGGCGATAGCCGTAGATGCCGATGTGACGCCAGACCGGCGCGTCGCCATAAAGCGTCGAGCGGGTGAAATAGAGCGCGCGGCCGCTTTTCTCGTCCGGCTCCAGGGCCAGCACGGCCTTCACCACGTCCGGATTGGCGCGGTCGGCGGGCGAGGCCTCGGGCGCCACGACGGTGGCGATGTCGGCGTCGCCGAACTCCTTAAGTAGTCGCGCGCAGTCCGACAGCACGGCCGGATCCACGAACGGCATGTCGCCCTGCAGATTGATGACCACGTCGTGCTGCGAACCCGGATCGAGCACCGCCAGGGCGGCCAGGATGCGGTCCGAGCCCGAGGGCAGATTCGGATCGGTCAGCACCGCCGTGCCGCCAGCCTTTTGAACCGCCTCGACGATTTCGACGTCGCCGGCGGCCACGGCCACGGGGCCCACGCCCGCCGCCAGGGCCTGGTTCAGGACGCGGACGATCATCGGGACCCCGCCGATATCGGCCAGCGGCTTGTTCGGCAGGCGGGTCGCCGCCATCCGCGCGGGGATCAGGACGATGGGGTTCATGAGAGCTCGGCGCCTCAAATCTTTGCTGCCCGGTTGCGCGAGGGGCGGTAGCGTGTAAGAGACGCGAGCGCAACATGACGCACGTCTGGACTCGCCAGAGACCTGCGAGCGTCGCGGATTCAAGCCCGGCTTGCGAACGGGCTGACAAAGGGCTGACTAGGCTAGATGAGCGACCTGACGTTCAACAAGATCGCTGGCGGCGTGCTGCTGACCGGCCTCGTTATCTTCGGTCTGCGCGAAGCGTCGGACATCGTCTTCAAGAAGCACGAAGTCGAGAAGGCCGGCTACGAGATCGCCATCCAGGAAGAGTCCGCCGAAGGCGGCGCGGCGGCTGCCGATACGCCGCCCGACTGGAACGCCGTGCTGACCCCGGCCAACGTCGCCGCCGGCGCGGCCGTCTCGGCCAAGTGCGCCGCGTGCCACAAGATGGACGCGTCGAACGCCAACTCCACCGGCCCGGGCCTGTGGGACGTGGTGGGCCGCAAGCCGGCCGCCCACGCCGGCTTCAACTATTCGGGCGCGATGAAGGACTTCTCGGGCAAGCAGGCGGTGTGGGACTACGACGCCCTGTACACCTTTCTGAAGGCCCCGGGTAAGGACGTCCCCGGCACCAACATGACCTTCGTGGGTCTGAAGAAGCCGGAAGATCGCATCGCGCTGATCGCCTACCTGCACAGCCTGGGCAGCACCCTGCCGATCCCGGCGCCTCGCCCGGCCGCCGCCGCGGCCCCGGCCGAAGGCGCCGCCGCCACGGAAGCCGCCGCGACCCCGCCGGCCGGTGAAACGGCGCCCGCCGCGGGCGCCGCCGCCGCCCCGGCCGCTCCGGCCGCCGGTGGCAATACGGCGCCGCCGAAGGCCTGATCCTTCAGCGCATCGCTATGAAAGAGGCCGCGAAGCGAAAGCTCCGCGGCCTTTTCTCTATCTGCCGTCATTCCCGCCCTTGTGGCGGGAACCTCTGGTTCAGCTAACACGTGAGACACAAGCGGACCGCCTGCGGTTCGCCACATCCGCACCTGCGGCGGACAGAGGGGTTCCCGCCACAAGGGCGGGAATGACGGAAGTTGGGGCGGGGCGGTCAGAACTGCCGAGGAAGCGGCGTCCACTCGGCCACTGCCTTGTAAAGATCATCCCAGCGCGGGTTGTCCCGCTCGATCAGATTGATCTTCCATTGGCGAGGCCAGCGCTTGATCGAGGTCTCACGCTGGATGGCCTCGGTCATCAGCTCGTGCTCCTCGTACCAGACTAGACGATGAACTCCGTACCTGCGCGTGAAGCCTGAGCGCCCCTCGCGATGATCCGTGATGCGGGTAATGAGATGGCCCGTGACACCGGCATAGATCGTGCCGCGATAACGGTCCGCCATCATATAGACCGCGATCCACGCCTCGCGAGGAACCATGACGCTCTCCACCCAGGATGAAGAACAATATAAGAACACTTCTAACCTGTCACGACCTCAACAGGCTTATCTACACCCGCCGATACCCCAGCGGCGCCCCGGTCCCGGCCGCCTCGATCCGCGCAATGGCTTCGCTCAGCGGCTCGATGGCCGTGGCCATGTGGTGGGCGTTGGCGTGGAGGATGGTGTCGGGATCCAGCAGCAGGGCGACGTGGCCCTTCCAGAAGACGAGGTCGCCGCGCTTGCGGTCGCTCTCGACGATCTGGCGGAAGAAGGCCCGCTGCATGTCGGTGTCGCGCGGACAGGCGCGCGCGCAGGCATAGAGGGCCTGCTGCACCAGGCCCGAGCAGTCCAGGCCCAGGCTCTCGCGGCCGCCCCACTGGTAGGGCGCGCCCAGGAAGGCCTGGGCGACGGCGACGTGGTCGCGGTGGCCGCGGCCGATCGTGGTCAGATGCTCCTCGACGAACCAGCCGGCGCCGACGCCCTTGGCGAAGCGGCCTTCGCGGGCCTCGATGGTGACCAGGGCGTTCAACGAATAGAGCCCCTCGGGCCGCGACTTGATGTCAGGCTGGCTGAAGGCGTAGGTGCGGATGGCGCTGACCGCGTGGGTCGGCGGATGGCCCTGCTCGATCAGGGCCGAGGCGGCGACATAGCCGACATAGCCGTCGCGGGTCGCCTGGCCCCAGACGAAGCCGTTCTTCTCCTCCAGCACGCGGAAGACCTCGCCGAACAGCAGCTGGTCCCATTGCTCGGCGTCGGGCGAGGCGCTGGCGCGGATGGCGGTGGCGGGCTCGGCGCAGACCATGATCCGGCTGGCGGCGTAATGCTCGGCGGGGGCCAGGCCCTCCAGCCGCTCGTCGGCCAGATCGGCCCGAGCCAGGGTGATGCGAGTGTCCAGGGTCATGCGAACCGGCTCTTGATCATGGCGAAGGCGGCGCGGATGGCGTGAACCTCTGCGCCTACCGGGAATCCGGGGCGTCCCTTGGGGTTCCAAGCGAAAACGTCGAAGTGCGCCCAGGAGCCCGCCTCTTCTGCATTTGGGGCAAAGCGCTGCAGGAACAAGGCCGCCGTGGTGGCGCCGGCCTGGGCCCAGCCGTCTGGGTCGTTCTTCAGGTCGGCGATGTCGCTGTCCAGGGCCTCGCGATAGGCCTCGGTCAGGGGCATGCGCCACACCGCGTCGGACACCGTCTTCGAGGCCGTCTCGATTTGGGCGGCCAGCTTGTCGTCGGGCGTCCAGAACGGGATCACGAACGGGCCCATGGCCATCCGGGCCGCGCCCGTGAGCGTGGCGAAGTCCAAGGTCAGGGCGGGCTTCAGCTCGGCGGCGCGGGTCAGGGCGTCGGCCAGGATCAGGCGCCCTTCCGCGTCGGTGTTGCCGACCTCGACGGTCAGGCCGGCGCGGGTCTGCAGCACGTCGCCCGGGCGCATGGCGTCGCCGGCGATGGCGTTCTCGACCACCGGGGTCAGGATGACGAGCCGCACCGGCAGCCTGGCCTCCATGACCATGCGACCCAGGGCCAGGGCGTGGGCGGCGCCGCCCATGTCCTTCTTCATCAGCCGCATGCCGGCCGAGGGCTTGATGTCCAGACCGCCGGTGTCGAACACCACGCCCTTGCCCACCAGGGCCAGCACGGGATGGTCGAGGTCGCCCCAGGTCACCTCGATCATCCGAGGGCTGCGAACCTCGACGGCGGCGCGGCCCACGGCGTGGATGGCCGGATAGTTCTCCTTCAGCAGGTCGTCGCCACGCACGACCGACAGGGTCGCGCCGTACTTTTCGGCGATCTCGCCGGCGATGGTCTCGATCTGCAGCGGGCCCATGTCGTTGGCCGGGGTGTTGACCATGTCGCGCGCCAAGGCGCAGGCGTGGGCGAAGGCGGTGACGGCGGCGACGTCGACGCCCTTGGGCGCGACCAGGCGCGGGATCGGCTCGCCGCGCTTCTTGTAGCGGTCGAAGCGATAGGTCCCGAGCGCGAAGGCCAGGGCCGCCTGCTCCGGATCGATCCCGCGCGGCAGCTTGGCCAGGGCGTACTCGCCGGCCGGCAGCTTGCCCGCCAGGGTGCGGAACAGCGACAGATCAACGCGGCCAGAACCTATACCCAACAGCACCCGCTCGACCGCGCCGCTGGCGCCGGGGACGGCCAGCACCTGGCCGGCCTTGCCCGAGAACTTGTTGGCCGCCGCGTAAGTCCTTACCGGCGCTCGCTTTTGCGCCAGGAAGGCCTCGACCTCGCCCTCGGCGAGGGGGTGGACCGGGATCGCCTGCCCCTGAGCGCTCTCAAGGATCGGATGCGTCGCGTCGGTCATCGGCGAAACCCTTTAAAATTATGCTTAACGATTCCTTGAGGCGGCGGCCGGATCATGGCCGAACCTTCTGGAGACTTGTCTTCCATGTGTCGCAAGCGCGCGCGCGTCGCAACCGTTCTCGCCCCGGCTGCTCTTCTGCTGGCCCTGCCCGCCTTCGCCGCCGATGCGCCGAAGCCCCAGGCCGCCGCAGCCGCAAAGCCGGCCAAGGCCAGCCGCGAGCAGCGCGCCGAGGCCGCGCGCCTGGACCCGCTGGCCCGCGCGGCCTTCTGGGGCACGCAGATCGAGATCGACCCCGCCGACGCCGAGGCCGCCGCCGGCCTGGCCCTGGCGCTGCGCAATCTGGGCCGCAATGACGAGGCCGCCGTGGCCGCCACCAACGGCCTGATCGCCCATCCCGACGACCAGCCGCTGCTGCTGGAACTGGCCCGCGCCCACATCGCGCGCGGCCAGGGCTTCTACGCCATCGATCCGGCCCGCAAGGCCGCCGGTCTGGCGCCACGCGACTGGCGTCCGCAGACCCTGCTGGCCGTGGCCTATGAGCAGGCCGAGCGCGGCGAGGAGGCCGAGGCCGCCCACCGTCAGGCCCTGACCCTGGCGCCCAACGAGGCCGCGCCGGCCACCAACTACGGCATGTTCCTGGCCGCCCGCGGGGATCTGGCCGCCGCCGAGACCCAGCTGCGCCGCGCCGTCGCCCTGCCGACCGCCACGATCCAGGCGCGCCAGAACCTGGCCCTGGTGGTGGGCCTGCAAGGCCGTCTGCCGGAAGCTGAAAAGCTGGCCCGCGCCGACCTGCCGCCCGAGCTGGTCAACAACAACCTGGCCTATCTGCGCGCCGCGCTGGGCCAGGGCGCTGCCGGGCGCACCTGGGAGTCGCTGAAGGCCGGCGGCGGGCAATAGAGCCGTCTAGGCCAGGGCCTGGCTGAGCACCTTCGCCGCCCGGGTCAGCTGGGCCAGCAGCGGGCTGGCCACGAACTCGCGCACGGTGAGAGCAAAGAACGCCCCGAGCGCCAGGATCAGCCCGGTTTCCAGGGCCGCGCCGGCCCGTTCCTCGACCAGTCCGTCGAGGATCTTCCGCTTCTGCTTCGCCACGCGCCCTGTCCCAGTTTGAGATCACTGGGAGCGGGCGGGGCAAGAGACGGGCCACAGGGTGAACGCGACGTTTACCCTGACCGCGCCGTCTAGTGCTTCATCATGGTGTCCATGATCCGGATGATCGCCGGCCCCATGATCACGACGAACAGCGCCGGCAGGAACAGCAGGATCATCGGCACGGTCAGCTGGGCCGGCAGGGCCGCAGCCTTCTTCTCGGCGGCCGACAGGCGCAGCTCGCGGTTTTCCTTGGCCATGACCCGCAGGGCCGTGCCCAGGGGCGTGCCGTAGCGCTCGGCCTGGATCATGGCCGTGGCCACCGACTTGATGCCGGGGTGATTGGTCCGGCGGGCCAGACCCTCATAGGCCAGGCGACGGTCGGGCAGATACGACAGCTCGGCGGTCAGCAAGCTCAGCTCCTCGGCCAGCTCCATCGATGTAGAGCCGACTTCGGCGCCGACCTTCTGGATGGCCGCCTCGATCGACATGCCGCTTTCCACGCAGATCAACAGCAGGTCCAGCGAGTCCGGGAAGGCGGCCACGATCGACTCGCGGCGCTTCTGGGCGATGTTGCTGATGTAGATGTTGGGCGCGTAGTAGCCGGCCGCCAGGAACATCACCCAGGCGCAGACCTTCTGCATCGGCAGCAGGCCAAAGCCGTTGATGACGTAGAGATAGAACGCCGCCGTGGCCGCGCAGGCGAACGGCATGATGAAGCGGAAGAAGTAGAAGGTCGTCACCGGACCGGGGCCGCGGAAGCCGGCCTGGGCCAGCTTGTCGACGACCTTGGGATCCTCCAGCAGCCGCGACAGCTGCAGCCGCTCGACGACGTTCTTGTACAGGCCCTCGTCCTGGTGGCGCAGCGAGCTGGACAGCCCCGGGCCGCCGCGGTCGGCGATGCTCTGGCGCGAACGACGGCGCAGTTCCTCGCGGCGGTTGGCCACCGACTTCAGGCGGCCTTCCAGGCTGCTGTCGCGCAGCATCGGCGAGGTCAGGGTGATGATGGTGGCGAACACCACCACGGCGATGAACGCCGTCAGCAGGTTAGAGGGGTTGGTCAAAGCTTCGATCATGGCGCCCTCCCCCTCAGAACTTGAAGTTGATCATCTTGCGCATCACGAAGATGCCGATCGCCATCAGCAGACCCGCGGCCAGCAGCATCAGATGGCCGCGCTGGTCGGTGAACATCGGAGTCATGTAGGTGGGCGAGGTGATGCTGATCAGCGCCGTCACGCCGGGCGGCAGGCTGCCGATGATCATGGCCGAGGCGACCGCTTCGGCCGATAGCGCCTTGATCTTCTCCTTCATCAGCTTGCGCGCGCGCAGCACCGTGGAGAGGTTGCTCAGGGCTTCGGCCAGGTTGCCGCCGGTCTTGGCCTGGATGCCCAGCACGATCGAAAAGAAGCGCAGCTCGCTGGTCGGCATCCGCTCGTACATGCGGTCCAGGGCGGTATCCATCGGCACGCCCATGCCGACGTTCTCGGTCAGGGTGCGGAACTCGGCGGCCAGGGGCTCGGGGCTCTCCTTGCCGATGATCTTCAGGCAGTCGTGGACCGGCAGGCCCGACTTGACGCCGCGCACGATGATGTCGACGGCGTCGGCGAACGAAGCGGTGAACTTGGCCATCCGGCGCTGGCCCAGGAAGCCCAGCACCCAGCGCGGCAGGCCCAGGCCCGCGCCGAAGCCGGCGCCCAGGGCGACCAGCGGCATCTGGCCCAGCAGCAGCATCAACAGGGCCACGAACACGCCCAGCACGCCGCTGATGATCCAGAACATCCGGAGATTGGGCGCCAGGCCCGCGGCCTGCATGCGCGCGGCGATGCTCAGCGAGGCCTTCTTCTGCTTGCGTTCCTGGTCCTTCAGGGCCTTCAGGATCGACTGGCGACGGGCTTCGGGCGTGTTGGCCGCGGCCTTGGCGCGCACGCGCGCCTGGCGCTCGCCGCCGCCGGCGATCATCTGGGCGCGCTTGCCGGCCTTGACGTTGTCGCTGTCGCCGCCGACGAACGCGAAGCCCAGGCCCGCGATGGTGATGAAGCCCAAAATCCCGGCCAGGATGAACAGCATGGCCGCCTACTCCGCCGCGTCCAGGGCTTCGGCCAGTTCGCGCTCCAGGCCGTAATAGCGGGCGCGGTCCCAGAAGCGCGGGCGGGCGATGCCGGTCGAGCGGTGCTTGCCCACGACCTTGCCGTTCTCGTCCTCGCCGGTGATCTCGTAGACGAACAGGTCCTGGGTGACGATCACGTCGCCTTCCAGACCCACCACCTCGGTCACGTGGGTGATGCGGCGCGAACCGTCGCGCAGACGGGCCGCCTGGACGATGACGTCGACCGAGCCGACGATCATCTCCTTGATGGTCTTCGAGGGCAGGCCGTAGCCGCCCATGGTGATCATGCTCTCGATACGGCTGATGGCTTCGCGCGGGCTGTTGGCGTGCAGCGTGCCCATCGAGCCATCGTGGCCGGTGTTCATGGCCTGGAGGAGGTCGAACGCCTCCGGGCCGCGGACTTCGCCGACGATGATGCGTTCGGGACGCATGCGCAGGCAGTTCTTGACCAGGTCGCGCATGGTCACCGCGCCCGAGCCTTCCAGGTTGGGCGGACGGGTTTCCAGACGCACCACGTGCGGCTGCTGTAGCTGCAGTTCGGCGGCGTCCTCGCAGGTCACGACCCGCTCGGTAGGGTCGATGAACGCGGTCATGGTGTTGAGCAGGGTGGTCTTGCCCGAACCCGTACCGCCCGAGATGACGATGTTGCAGCGGCAGGCGCCGATGACGCCCAGAACCCGCGCCCCTTCCGGGCTGATGGAGGCGAACTCCACCAGGTTCTTCATGGTCAGCTTGTCCTTCTTGAACTTACGGATGGTCAGGGTGGGACCATCCAGAGCCAAGGGCGGGGCGATGACGTTGACGCGCGAACCGTCGGGCAGGCGGGCGTCGCAGATCGGCGAGCTTTCGTCGACGCGGCGGCCGACCTGGCTGACGATCCGCTGGCAGATGTTCATCAGCTGCAGATTGTCGCGGAAGCGCACGTTCGTGAGCTGGACCTTGCCGCCCACTTCGATGAACACGCGGTGCGCGCCATTGACCATGATGTCGGCGATGTCGTCGCGGGCCAGCAAAGGTTCGAGCGGGCCATAGCCGAGGACGTCGTTGATGATGTCCTGGACCAGGTGCTCCTGCTCGGACACCGACATCGAGACGTTCTTGATCGCCACCAGCTCGGCGACGATGTCGCGGATTTCCTCGGCGGCCTGCTTCTGATCCAGCTGGGCCAGCTGGCTCAGGTCGATGGTGTTCAGCAGCGCGTTGAAGATCGTGGTCTTGGTGGCGTGGTAGTAGTCGCTCTGCTCACGGACGATGTTGGTCGTCTGGGCCGCGGCGACGCCCTGGGCGGCGCGCAGCTGGTCCAGGCCCGCCGTCGCCTTGGGCGCGGGACCGTTGACCTTGGGCGCCGGCGCGGTCGGGGCCGCGGTCGGCTCCACCCGTTGCGGACGCGTGGCGATGGGCGCGCCGCCCGCGGGAGCGGGGGGCGGCGCCTTGGGTTCGGCGGGAACGGATTGGTCGCGCTTGCCGAACATGAGGTCTACTTCTTCTTGAACAGGCCCGAGAGCACGGACGTCTTCTGCGGCGCGGGCGGCTCACGGCGGCTGATCAGGCGCGCCAGATGCTCCAACCCTTCGGCGGCCTTCGACTTGGGCGCCACCTCGGCCAGCATCTGACCGTTGTTGGCCGCCTGGCCGTAGGGCTTGGGATCGAACGGCAGCACCAGCGAGGGCTGGACGCCGAGGGCCTCCCCGAAGTCCTTCACGGGGATCTCGGGACGGCCGGGCACGCCGACCTGGTTCAGGACCAGGCGCGGCGGGATGTCGTTCGGCCGCGCGCTGCGCACCAGGTCGATGATGTTCTTGGCGTTGCGCAGGGACGCCAGGTCGGGCGTCGCCACCACCACCAGGTCGTCGGAGCCCAGCAGCACCCGGCGCGTCCAGGCGCTCCAGACGTGCGGGATGTCCAGCACCACGAACGGGGCGGCGTTGCGGATCTTCTGCGTCACCTCTTCGAAGGCGTCGGCGCCAATCTCGTAGTCGTCGTCCAGGGTCGAGGGCGCGGCGAACAGCGACAGACGATCCCCACAACGGACCATCATGCGGTCCATCAGCACCGGGTCCAGGCGGTCGGGCTGGGTTAGGGCGTCCAGCACGCCCTGCACGGGGTCCTGGTTGAAGTCGAGGCCGGCAGTGCCGAAGGCCAGATCCAGGTCGGCCAGCACGGTGGCCGTCTGCATCTTCTCGGCCATCGCCCAGGCGAAGTTGTGGGCCAGGGTCGAGGCCCCCACCCCGCCCTTGGCGCCGACGAAGGCGATCTGGCGGCCGACGAACGGCGCGGCCGGGTCGGCGTACAGCGCGCCGATCGCGCGGATCACCTGCAGCGGCGAGCGCGGCTGGGTGATGTATTCGCTGACCCCGCGACGCATCAGCTCGCGATAGAGGGCGATGTCGTTGGTCTGACCCACGACGACGACCTTGGTGCCCGGGTCGCAGACCTGGGCCAGGCTGTCCAGCAGGTGCAGCAGGCGCTGGGCGCCGTCGATGGTCTCGACCATCACCAGCGAGGGCGTCGGCTGGTTCTGGTAGTGCTCGACGGCCGCCTCCAGCCCGCCGTCGCGGACGATGGTCGAGGCCCGGGCCATGCGACGGTCGCCCGACGCCTGCTCGATCAGGGCCGCCGTCTCGGGACGGGCGCAGAAGGCGTGGATCGAGATGCGCGGAATGACCGCCTCGCCGACGCCGACCTCGTTCAGGCCGGCTTCCTCGGCGGCGGCGTCATAGGCCGGCGGCGCCGTCATCGTCGCCGCCATCGTCGCCGTCGGGGCGGGCGGCGGCGCGATGTCCAGGTCGCGGAAGTCGTCATCGCGCGACGCGGCGGCCGCGCGCTGCTGCGGCGCGGCGGTCGGGGTCGCGGTCGGGGTCGGGCGGGTCGTCGGCTGGGCCGGGGCGGCGCGCGGCGCTTCCTGCGGACGCGCGGGCGGGAACTCGGCGAACGGGTCCTCGAACCCACCCAGGGCCGGGCTCAGCGACGGCGGGGCCGAGGCGCGCCAGGGATCCGAGCCCCCGGTGGTGAACTCGTCGGCGGCGTCGAAGCCGAGGTCGAAGGGATCGTTGTCGGTCGGGCGCATTACGGGATCGCCCTCGAAATCAGGCCAGCGGAGGGGCCGTCCTTGGCCGTGGCCGTGACCTCGCCCTTGCGATACTTGCCGAACACCACGCCGCGACGGCCGGCGTCGGCGGGCGTCATGTCGCGCGGCCGGACCAGGTCCTCGGGGTTGGCGATCTGGGCGGCCATGTTGGCGGCCATGGCGCAGCCGAAATTGTCATAGGCCTTGTTGTCGCGCGTGGCCGTCAGGTTTTCCCAGGCCTGGCCGCACTTGGGGCCTTGCGCCTCGTAGCGCAGGAAGCCGACGCGGATGGCGTTGTCCTCCGGCCCGGTGGGCTGGAAGCCGACGACGCGGACGCGCGCGGCGGGCGCGCCCAGCAGGACCAGGCGATCGCGGATCTGGCTGGCCATGCCGCCAGCAGCGTTGGGCGAGGTGACGACCAGCTCGCGGCCCTCGGCCTGCATCCAGCGGCCGAACAGATCCTCCAGGGCCGCGCCCTGGTTGGCCGACAGGCCGCTGGCGTGCGCGGCCAGGACGATCTCGTCCGGCGCGGAGGTCACCTTGACGCGGTCCATCCACTGCTGGGTCTCGGTCGCGGCGGTCCGGGACGGGCCCTGGTCGGGCGGCGTCGAGGCGCAGGCGGCCAGGCCGGCCACGGCGGCCGACAGCAGCAGGCTCTTCAGGACGATCTTGACGGGAGCGTTGTGCGTCATGGCGGTCCTACTCGATCACGTAGCCGACGGGGCCTTGGTAGGCGCGTCCGGCGTTGGCGCCCGGCGGCGCCTTGACGACCTGGTTCAGGCGACCCAGCAGCACGGTGCTCATGTCGCCGGCGATCTTCAGCCCGTCGGCCGGGGTCTGCAGGTTCTGCGGCTTGGTCGGGTCGACGATGTACGGGGTGACGATGATCACCAGCTCGGTCTCGCCGTTCAGGAAGTCGCGCGAGCGGAACAGCGTGCCCAGGATCGGCATGCTGGTCATGCCCGGCAGGGCGTCGATGGTCTGCTTGGTGGTCTGCTGCAGCAGGCCGGCGATCATGAACGACCCGCCCGAGGGCAGCTCGACCACGGTCTCGGCGCGGCGCACCGACAGGCCCGGCACCACTAGGCTGGAGGTCGAGGTGTCGCTCTTCAGCGAGAAGGCGCCCAGGTTGGTCAGTTCCGAGACCTCGGTGGCGATCTTCAGCGAGATGCGGCCGCCCGACATCACCACCGGCGTATAGGCCAAGCCCACGCCGTAGGGCTTGAACTCGATGGACACGCGGCCGGTGTTGTCCTGACCCACGGGGACCGGGAATTCACCGCCGACCAGGAAGTTGCCGCGCTCGCCCGACACGGCCGTCAGGTTCGGCTCGGCCAGGGTGCGCACCAGGCCCACGCGCTCAAACGCCTGGATCATGCCCTTGGCCTGGTTGAGGCCCGTGCTGCCGGCGACGTTGCGGATGGTCGACAGCGGATCCTTGGGATCGACGAAGTCGTAGGCCTTCAGCACTTCCGAGGTCGTGCAGCCTTCGGCCGTACAGGTGGTCAGCGGCACCTTGACGTCGCGGCTGATCACCGGGGCCTTGGTGGTGTCGCGGCTGAAGCCGCCGGTCACGCCGCCCATCAGGGCGCCGTTGACGCCGTAGGTGGGGGTGAAGCCGAAGCTGTACTGGTTCTGACCCAGCTGACCCAGGATGGCGTTCATGTCGACGCCGAGCTGCTTGATGGCGTTGCGCTGGACCTCGACGATGCGGACCTGCAGCATGACCTGGTCCTTGCCGGACACGCCGATCATGTTCAGGACCTTGTCGGCCGAGCCGGTGAACTGGGCGGCGATGCGGCCGGCGGCCTCGGCGTCGGCGGCCGTGCGGGCCGTGCCGCTCAGCACGACGCTGTCGCGGACCGCCTGCACCTGCACCTTGGCGTCGGGCAGCACCCGGCGGATCGTCTCGGACAGGTTGTCGACGGGCTGGGTGACGCGGATCGTCAGCGACAGGATGCGGCGCCCCGCGTCGTCGAAGAAGGCGGCGTCGGTCGAGCCCTCGGCCAGGCCGACGACATAGATCCGGCGCTTGTCGCGCAGCACCGCGTCGGCGACCTGCGGATTGGTGACCAGCAGATCGCGGACGTCGGACGGCAGTTCGACGATGGCCGACTTGCCGCGCGACAGCTCGACCGAGGCCGCGCCCTGGTCGGCGGTCAGGTAGATGCGCGGGATCTGCTCGCCGACCGGCGGCGGCGGGATGTAGGCGGCGGGCGCCGGAGCCGCCGGACGAGCCGCGCGAACCGGACGATAGACATGCGAGCCGCCGACCGGACCGTCGGCGAAGGCCGGGGCGGTCGCGGTCAGGCCCAGCAGGACGGCCATGTGGGCCGTCAGCATTCGGCGCTGGATGGACATGTTGGCTTTCTTCGGGGGCAGTTGGCCGCTCATGGGCGCACCGCCACGCTGGTGGTCGCGCCGCCGCGGTTGATGCGGACGGCGGTGTCTTTCGCGGTCGCCGGATTGGCCAGGCCCGAGGGGCCGCCCAGGTCGGTATAGGCGCGCAGGGCCAGGGTCACCGCGCCGGACGCCTTGGCGCGGGTCAGGGCCTCGGCCTCGACCGGACCGACCTCGAGGGTGGCGGTAGCGGCGACGATCGACTTGGCGTCCTTCTCGGCGGCCGTGGACTGGTCCAGGGCCAGGACGCGGATGTTCTGCAGCACGGTCTCGGCGACGATGACCTTGTTGCCGGCTCCGCCGTTCTCGCCGGCGACCGCATCCTCGCGGGTCACCAGCACGTCGACGCGGTCACCGGGCAGGATGAAGCCGCCCGCGGAGGTCTCCGAGGTGACGGGCACCGACATGGCGCGCTTGCCGGGGGTCAGGACGACGGACAGGTAACCGCCCTCGCCGCCCCGCACGATCTTGCGATTGGTGATGGGTTCGCCGGTCAGGATCGGGTCGCGAACGATCGCGCCCTCGACGACCTTGGCCGGATCGCCACCGATCATCTGGTCGGCGGCCCCGGCGACGGTGGCCTTGGCTTCCTCGACCTTGCCCTCGGGCTTGGTCGGCGAGGCGCCGTTGGTGATGAAGGCGCCGTTGACGGCGTCGGACGGCCAGGCCTGCCATTCCACGTCGGCGGCGACCAGGCGCGTGCCGATCGGCAGGTCGCGCTTGGCGACCAGGACCTGGGTCATCGGCTTGCTGGGTTCGGACGGCGCCGGCGCGGCGATCGCGACCGATTCGGCCGGCTTGCCGCCCATGGCGCGCTGCAGGACCACGGCCAGGCCGATGGCCGAAACGGCGGCGATCAGGACGATCAGGAGGCGGACGGGGCTCATGCGCGGGCTGAAACTCTTGGGAAGAACCTCACGGCCGCCCTTCCGGCGAGCGCGCAAAATTCGTCAGTCAGCCTTTCTGGCTATGTCCCATGGTCGCCCGCGCATGGTTAACGCCCGCTAAAAGTTTTTAACCCTGAGTCGATCGGCGCGCGCGACAGGCTGTCGCGGGGCGAGTCTCAGGTCTTGGGGTTCAACCCAGGATTCCGCGGGCCAGGGCGCCCTCGGGGAAAGCAGCCAGGGCGCCGATGGCGATGGCGACGCCGTAAGGCAGGTCGCCGCCGTCCTTGCTCAGGTTGCGCAGCCAGCTGGGTCCGCCGGCGACAATAGGCGTAAAGAAGCCCGAGCGCAGGGTCAGGATGGTCAGGGTCAGCGCGCCGCCGGCCAGGCCCGTATAAAGGATGAACGGCATCACCGCGGGCCAGCCCAGCCACAGGGCGCAGACGGCCAGCAGCTTGCCGTCGCCGCCGCCGATCCAGCCGGCCGCAAACATGCCCATGCCGATGACCAGCGCGCCCAGGCCGACGGCCAGGCACAGGCCGATCTGCGCCAGCGGCGCGCCGCTGACCAGGGCGGCCGGGAAGAAGGCGGCGATCAGGGTCAGCGAGATCCAGTTGGGGATCGTGTAGCTGGTCAGGTCCTTGAGACCGCCGATCACGGCCAGGACCGGGAACGCCAGCAGCAACGGGATCTGGATGGCTTGCATCGCGAGGGCCTTCTTACTTCCCTTTCGGGTCGCTTCATTCTGGGACGGACGGATGAAGCAAACGTTTCCCGGCGTTCGGGAGGCCAATTCATCCTTCGCCCAAAGAAAAAGGGCCGGGGCGTGAGCCCCGACCCTCTTTTTTCGAGAGGTCAGCGATCGTTAGACCGTGGTGCCGACCTTCGTGGCCAGAGCGTTGAACTTGGCGTTCAGGTTGTTACCCAGCGCCGACACGCCGGTGATGATCACGACAGCGATCAGGGCAGCGATCAGGCCGTACTCGATGGCCGTGGCGCCCGATTCATCCTTCAGGAAGCGAGTGACGAACTTGGTCATGACTTGGTCTCCTAAACCAGGGTTAGTTGATTTGAGGCTTTCAAGCCGTTCGACTTGCTCACCCCCGAAAACACGATCAACTTCGCCCAACTGACTTAATGGCCAGTAAACTCGAACTAGTTTCCGGCAATTTTCTTTTGGTTTATTTGTATTTACCGTTATTTGCTCTTAACCATGCCTTCAGAAAGGACCTCAAAACCCTTTTGAATCAAGGAACCTCTCAAGCGACGCCTTGACGCATACAGTCTGGCTTTAGGTATTTGTTGACCAAATAAAATGATCCTGCGGGAACATTCTGATCCGGAATCGGAAACCTCATGCGCCGCTTTTCGCTCGTCATCGCCGCCGCCCTGACCCTTTCCGGGGTCTCCGCGAGCGCGCAGATGCTCCCTATCAAGACGGCTTCGGCCGATCTGCCGGTCGCCGCCGGCCAGGCCTCGTACCTGAACCTGGGCGGCGCGGTGCGCGACATCGTGGTCGGCGATCCCAGCGTCGCCGACGTCAGCGTCGTCAACGAGCGCACCCTGGTGGTCCTGGGCAAGCGCCCCGGCGTGACCAGCCTTCTGGCCTTCAGCGCCAGCGGCCGCGCCCTGGCCGACCGTCAGGTCGTCGTCTCGGAAGGCGCCGGCGTCACCGTCTATCGCGGCGCCCACGCCACGGCCTACGCCTGCGGCGTTCAATGCACCCGCCTGACGCCCGAGGACGGCGGCGGCGCAGCGCCCCCCGCGCCGGGCGCGGTTCCCTAAGCCTAAGACTCACGGGCGTGCGCGCGTTCGTCGCACGCCCCTACACCAGTGATTAGGATCGTTCGGCTAGCGTGCCCCCGTCCCAATCACGGAATGCCTCCACGATGGCCAAGCTTCCGATCCTCGCCCGCGCTCGACGCCGACTGGTCCTCACGACCGGCCGCTTCGCGCGCGCCGAGAGCGGAGCGACGGCGGTGGAGTTCGCCCTCGTCGCCATTCCCTTCCTGACCCTGATCTTCGCGCTGATCGAGCTGGGCCTGGTGCTCACCGTCTCGCTGTCGCTGGAGAGCGCCGTCATCGACGTAGGCCGCACCATCCGCACAGGCGAGGCCCAGATGGCCGGCACCAGCGCCACGGCGTTCAAGACCGCCGTCTGCAACAAGATGCTGCCGATCGGCGGCAACTGCGCCACGTCGCTGCAGATCGACGTCCAGACCTTCGCCGACTACGCCACCACCAACACCGCCAATGACGGCACGACGCCCCAGACCATGACCTGGCGGCCCGGCGTGCCCGGCTCGGTCGTGCTGATCCGCGCCTACTACACCTGGCCGCTGATCACGCCCCTGCTGCAGACCGGCCTGCAGAGCAGCAGCGGCAAGCGGGTCCTGTACGCCGCCACCGCCTTCACCAACGAGCCGTACGACCAATGAGGCGCGACCCGACGACGCGCCGTGCGCGCCCCGCCCGCCCGCTGATCAGCTTCTGGCGCGACCGCCGCGGCGTCTCGGCCGTGGAGTTCGCCCTGATCGCTCCGGTCATCGTGCTGATGTACTGCGGCATGGCCGAGCTGACCCAGGCGATGATGGCCCAGCGGCGGGTGTCGAACATCACCTCGACGATCGGCGACCTGGTGGCCCAGACGGGCCAGGCCGGTCCTTCGAAGCTGAACGACACCTTCCAGATCGGGAAGATCATCATGGCCCCCTTCCCGGCCTCCGACCTGAAGATGTGCGTCGTCAGCATCACCGCCGACGCCAACGGCAAGGACACCGTAGCCTGGTCGAGCACCTCGTCCAGCATGCCGACCTGCCCGGCGCAGGGCGCCGTGCTGACCGACGTCTCCGTCGGGGTGCTGCCGGCCAATCAGAGCGTGATCATGGCGCGGGTGACCTACGCCTACGCCTCGCCGATCAAGCTGGTGCTGCCCAACGCCATGACCTTCACCCGCACCTACTACCTGCGCCCGCGCAAGTCGGACGTGGTGATCTGGAACAACGACATCTAGGCCAGACGGTCTCGCAGCCGCGCCACCAGCGGGTGCGCCTCGAACGTTTGCTCGCCCAGCCGTGACAGCGGCCGCACGCCGATCAGGCTGTTGGTCAGGAACACCGCCTGGGCCCGCGCCAGGACCTCGGGCCCCGCCGCCACCTCCTCGACCGCCTCCAGCGCCATCAGCCGCGCCCGGGTGATCCCCGCCAGCACGCCACAGTCCAGGCGCGGGGTGAACAGCCGCCCGTCGGCGATCCAGAACAGATTGGCCGCGCCCGCGCAGGCCACCTCGCCCCGGTTGTTCAGCATCACCGCCTCGTCGGCCCCGGCCGCGCGCGCCTCCGCCCGGGCCAGGACGTTGTCGAGATAGCTCAGCGTCTTCAGCCGCGACGCCGGCGAGCCTTCGTTGCGGCGCGTAGCCGCGAGGATGGCCGTGGCGGGCGTCGTCGCCGGAGCCGAGGCCGCCGCGGTGGCGAACAGACGCACGACCGGCGCGTCGGGCCGATCCAACCCCCGGCCGCCCGAACCGGCGGTCAGGGTCAGGCGGATGGCGAAGCACCCCTCGGCCGGCGTCGCCGCGCGGACCGCGCGCTCAGCCTCGGCGCGATCGAACGGCAGGCTCAGGGCCTCGCAGCCGGCGGCCATGCGGTCGAGGTGGGCAGCCAGGTGCGGCAGAGCGCCGTCCACCGCCAGCATCGTCTCGAACACGCCGTCGCCCAGCAGCAGTCCGCGATCATCGTTAGGGATCATTCGGTCAGGGCCTTCTTCAGGGCGGCGATCTTGGCCTCGGTTTCGAGGCGCTCGGTGCGCGGATCGCTGTCGGCGACGATGCCGGCCCCGGCCCGGGCCTCCAGGCGCCAGCCGCCGTCCGCTTCGGTCAGGGCCACGCCGCGGATCAGCACGCTGGAGTCGAACGCGCCATCAAAGCCGGCCCAGAACAGGCTGCCGCAATAGGGACCGCGCGGCGGCTCCAGCTGGGCGATCACCCTCATGGCCTGGACCTTGGGCGCACCGGTGATCGAGCCGGGCGGGAAGCTGGCGCGCAGCAGGTCGGCGACGCCGTGTCCTGACCCCAGCCGCGCCGTGACGGTCGAGACCAGGTGATGGACGTTGGCGAAGCTCTCGACCTTGAACAGCTCCGGGACCTGCACGCTGCCCGGCGGACTGACCCGGGCCAGGTCGTTGCGCATCAGATCCACGATCATCAGGTTCTCGGCCCGGTCTTTGTCGCTGGCCAGGAGCTCAGCGATCAGGGCGCGGTCTTGCGTCGCGTCACGGCCGCGCGGCCGGGTCCCCTTGATCGGCTGGGTCTGGATCGCCCCGTCCGGCTCGACCTTCAGGAAGCGCTCCGGCGAGTTGGAGACCAGGGCCCGACCGGGCAGGCGGATGTAGGCGCTGAACGGCGCCGGGCTGGTGGCGCGCAGCCGCGTGAACAGGTCATACGGATCGGCGCCGGCCGCCAGACGCCCGGTCCAGGCGCGGGCGATATTGGCCTGGAAGATCTCGCCGGCCAGGATCCGCGCGACCACCTCGGCGACGGCGGCCTCGTAGGACGCGGGGTCGGCGGCGGTCAGGTCGGGGCACAGCGGACCGGCGGGTTCGGGACGCTCGGCGGCGGGCGTATCCAGCCAGGCCAAGGCGGCGCGGGCGCGATCCTGGGCCTGGCCTTCGGTCTCCCCGCGTCCGACCGCGACGACCTGCCGCGCGTGATGGTCGAAGGCCAGCAGGGCTGGATAGCAGGCGCCGATCAGGTCCGGCCAGTCGGTGCGGGCGAGATCCAGCGCCTCTATGCGGTCGCCCAGTTCATAGGCGGCCAGGCCGACGAGCCCGCCCTGAAACGGCGGGCCATCCGGATCGCTCGGCAGGCGGGGCCCGAGCTTGTCGGCCAGCTGGGCGAACGGGTCGCCCGCGTCGAGGCTGAAGGTCTGGTCGGGGGCGCGCAGCACGTACGACCACCGCCCCCCATGGCGCCCTTGGCCACCGGTCACGAGGGCGCAGGCGAACGCCTCGTCCCGGAAGGGCGCCAGGGCCCAAACCGGCTCGCGCCAGGGGGCGGTGAGGAGAGCGACGCGGCGCATGGGTGGGGTGATAGCAGGCGGCTAGCGCCCCCTCCACCGCTTCGCGGTCCCCCTCCCCCGTTGCACGGGGGAGGATGGGATTCTCCTCACCCGCATTGCGAGGGAGGTGGCACGCGGCGTTGCCGCGTGACGGAGGGGGCGCTAGCCCGCCTCCCGCTCCCCGCCCTTCACCCAGAACAGCCCCACCAGACCCAGCGCCAGCAGGCCGGCGATCGGGATGAACCCCGCCACCTGGCTGGCGAACATCTTGGTCGCCAGGGCCACCAGCAGCGAGCCCAGCCACATGGTCGCCGTGCCCGACAGCGAGAACAGGCCGAAGAACGCCGCCATCCGGTCCGCCGGCGCCAGGCGCACCAGAAGCGTCCGGCTCGAGGCGTACTGCGCGGTGACGAAGACGGCGATCAGCAGGCCCATGCCCAGATAGATCAGCTCCGGCAAGGTCGAGAACAGCGGGCTGTTCCACACCGGCGGATGGGTCGCCGCGTCCCAGGTCCAGAAGTACAGGATCTTCTCGCGGCCCATGCCCAGGGTGCCCAGCAGCACCAGGATGCACATGCCGATCTCGACCTGCACCGCCTTGCGCGGTCCCAGGGTGCGGTCCAGGTGCGGCGCGATCAGCCCGCCCAGCACGCCGAAGATCGACAGCGAAATGCCATAGGCCAGCATCTCCAGCTCGCCCCACTTCATCAGGCCCGACGCGAACAGGCCGCCGAAGATCAGCAGGGCCGTCATGCCGTCGCAGTACAGCATCCGCGCGCCCAGGAACTTGGCGACGTCCGCGTGGCCCTTGAGGTTGGCGAAAGTGTCGAGGATCAGCTTCACGCCTTCCTTCAGCGAGGCCAGGAACGGCACGCCGGTGCGCGGCGCATCCCGGGTCCACAAGAAGAACGGGATCGCGCCCAGCACCATGACGACGCCCGCCAGCGGTCCGGCGATCCGGCTGGGCTCGTGGGCGCTCTGGCTGAGACCCAGCAGCGGCGCGGACGGTACAAACGACCACGGGACCATGCCCGGCAGCACGAAGGCCCACATGACGAAGATCAGCAGGGTCACCGACAGGCCGTTGGCCGTCGCATAGCCCAGGCCCGACAGCACCGGCTCCTGCCCCTTCTCGGCGGCGCGCGACAGCAGCGAGTTGTTCAGCACGTCGCCGCAGTTGTAGGCCACGCCCAGCAGGATCAGCATAGCGCCGACCACGCTCACCGACAGACCGCCGGGACTGGCGAACCAAAGGCCGAACAGCAGCGGCGCCATGATCGCCAGGATCAGGCCCATCAGCGGCTTGCGCGGTCCGAACCGCTCGATCGAGGCGCCCAGGATCGGCGCCAGGACCGCGGTCGCCAGGCCGTAGATGGTGGAGATGTCGGCCACCACCGCCTGGCCCTTGACCGGATCCCCGACCAGCACCCGCGAGAAGTAGGGCGAGAACACGTAGATGGTGACGAGGATGACATAGGGGTCGCGCGAACCCTGGTGCAGGATCCAGCTCAGCGCGCCTCGGGAAAGCGTCTTCTGCGGCGCCGGGACCAGCACGTCGTCGGCCGCGACCTCACTCAAGCCAGGGGGAGACCCCGCCAACTCACTCATGCCACACCCTAATGATGCACAACCTTCTGACGAGGCCATGACGCGAGGCTGGACCTTAAACGGGCGTTTGTCACCTTACGGATTTGACGCCCATCAAGCGGAGGTCACAGCAGGATGTGAGCCCGCACCTTGTCGCGCGACGCCGCGTCCAGACCGATGACCTTTTGCAGATAGCCGTCCAGCCCGCCGAACTCGGTCTGGATGACCGCGAGCGCGGCGGCGAGGTAGCGGGCCTCCACGCCCATGGCCGCGCGCATCGCCGCCTCGGTGGGACGGCGGCCGGTCAGCTCCTCGATGGCGGCGATATATTTGGGACCGCGACGCTCGAAGCGACCCGGATCGTTGGTCAGCAGATAGTCGTCGATGACGTCGTCATCTGACACCCCGGCCACGTGGTGCGTCAGCGCCGCCAGCATGCCCGTGCGATCCTTGCCCGCCGCGCAATGGATCAGCACCGGCCCGCGCGCCTCGCTCAGCGCCTGAAAGTAGCGACGGAAGAGATCGATGTGCCGCTCCTTCAGCGGCAAGCGGCGATAGTACTCTTCCATATAGCCCTCGACGGCGCCGACCGAGAGGTCCGACTCCATCAGGAAGGTGTGCCAGGGGTCGGGGCCCGTGGCGCCCATGTCGTTGTCGATCACCTGGGCGGCGAAGTCGTTCCAGCGCCGCGAAGGATCGCGCTCGCGCTCGTTGGGCCGGCGCAGGTCCACCAGGGTGACGATGCCCAGGGCGGCCATCGCCTCCAGATCCTCGTCGGTGGCCTGGGCCTGGTGGGCGGCGCGGAACAGCACACCCTTCTTCAGGCGCCCGGCCGCGGCGGCGTAGTCGCCGAAATCACGGAAGTTCTCGACGCCTTGCAGGGGGATGTGTCTGGTCATGACCCAACGCCTTAACCCCGCAAGGTGACGATGGCGAGACCTTGCCCGGCTTTGAGGCGTCCCTACTTCCGCAGCAGCGGCTGCAGGCGGTCCTGGATCGGCTGGTCGACATATTTGTGGAAGGCCCAGGCCGCGCCATAGGCCAGCGGGAAGCCGGCCAGCCACATCAGCCACTGCCAGCCGATGCCGATCGGCACGGTGTCGATCAGCTTATGGACCGCGCTCCAGTAGATCACGCCCACGAAGATGTGGGTGATGAACAGGGCGAACGAGAGCTTGGCGCCCTCCTCGATCCACTGCTGCGGACGCTTGACCGGCAGGCGACCCGCGCCCAGCACGATGGCGGCGATGGCCAGCAGCGACGGGGTGTCGAACCACCACGGATCGGGCAGCGCATAGCGGTCGAAGGCCTGGGTGATGACCAGCAGGGCGACACCGCCCCACAGCAGGATCTTGGCGACGGTCTCGGACGGCCAGCGCATGTCGACGGCCCGCGCCAGACACAGGCCCAGCACGAACAGCGGCAGGGCGCGCACGACGCCGTACTGGAACTGCAGATCCGGCAGGGCGTGGCCGAACACCTTGCGAGCGATGACCTCGAACACCCCGACCACCGCCGCCGCCGCGATCGGCAACAGCCAGGCGTGGCGCACCTTGCCCACCGCCCGCCACAGGAACGGGAACACCGCATAGCAGACGATCAGGGCCGACAGCGACCAGCTGGGCAGGTTCCAGCCGTCGCTGGGCACGCCCCAGGCATGGACCAGGAAGGCCTGGGCCGGCAGCTGGTCCCAGGCGAAGCGGCTGGGCTTGTGGGCGTCGGTGCCGAGGGTGTTGAGGATCAGGACCAGCACCGCCAGCAGGGCCAGCACCACCAGGTGCCCCGGCCAGACACGCGCGGCGCGGCGCACCCAGAACTTACCCGGCCCGACCCGGCCGCTCAGGATCGAGGCGCCATAGGCCCGGCCCAGCACATAGCCCGACAGCATCAGGAAAAAGTCGGTGGCCAGGAAGCCGCGCGCGAACACCGGGTGGAAGCGCTCGATCCGCAAGGGACTCTCGGCCCCGTAGTGGTAGACCACGATCAGCAGCGAGGCGAGAAAACGCAGAAAGTCCAGCGATCCGCCGCGCACCGCTTCCCGGTCGGGACGCTCCAACGTCGGGGCGGCTTGGGGCTCGTGATTAGCCTCAGAAGGGGAAAGCGGAACTGTCACATCCCCGGTCATACCGAAGGCGGCCGCGCCGGGGAAGATACGGACCGCCCCTCGGCTTGCGATACGAGGTCGCGGCGCTTATCTGTAACTTCTGTTGTTTCTAATGAAGGTCCTTCGGAAGGTCCCCATGTCTACCGCCCGCATGCCCGTCCTGTTCGTCGGTCACGGCTCGCCGATGAACGCCATCGAGGACAATGCCTGGAACCGCGACTGGGGGCGCCTCGGCCGTGAACTGCCGCGCCCCAAGACGGTGCTGATGATCAGCGCCCACTGGGAGACGCGCGGCGCCTCGGCGGTCAGCGCCTCGGCCGCGCCGGAGACCATCCACGACTTCGGCGGCTTCCCGCAGGCGCTGTTCGACGTGCAGTACCCCGCGCCCGGCGATCCGGCCCTGGCGGCGCGGGTGGCCGATCTGCTCTCGCCCGACGTCGTCGTGCAGCACCCGACGCGCGGCCTGGACCACGGCGCCTGGGGCGTGCTGCGACCGATGTATCCTGCCGCCGACATCCCCGTGGTGCAGCTGAGCCTGGATCGCGGCCGTCCCGACCGCTGGCACTACGAGGCCGGCAAGCGCCTGGCCGCCCTGCGCGACGAAGGCGTGCTGATCATGGGCAGCGGCGACATCGTCCACAACCTGCGCGCCGTCGACTGGCGCCGGCCGGAAGCGCCGGACTGGGCCGACCGGTTTAACGAGAAGGCCAAGGCCCTGATCGTCGCGGGCGACCACGACCCGCTGATCGATTGGCGCAGTCTTGGTCCGGATGCTGAGGCCTCGATCAACAGCGCCGAGCACTATCTGCCGCTGCTGTATGTGCTGGGGGCGCAAGCCGAAGGCGATGCGGTCGAGTTCTTCACCGACGACATCTGGGCGGCGATTTCGATGACGGGGGTACAAATAGGCTGATGCCTCGAGATGCTCCCCCGCGATGCGGGGGAGCTGTCGCGAAGCGACTGAGGGGGCGAACGCGGCCTACGTCCAGCTGGCCCCCTCCGGCCCTCCGGGCCACCTCCCCCGCATCGCGGGGGAGGATCTTTAAAGCGCCAGAGCCGCCCTCTCCGCCGCCGCCACCCGCGCCTCCATCCCCTTGCCGTAGATCCCCCGCACCCGCGCCAGCACGTCCTCCGGTGCCGTCTCCGGTCGCCCGGCATCGAATGGCGGGGCCGGCGCATATTCCACCGCCAGCTGGATGCTCTGCGCCACCACGTCCCCCGCCAGCTCCGCCGCGATCACCAGGGCGAAGTCGATGCCCGCCGTCACCCCGCCGCCGGTAAAGTAGCGCCCATCCCGCGCCACCCGTGACGGATCCGGGATCGCCCCGAACAGCGCCAGCTGATCGCGCCACGCCCAGTGGCACGCCGCGCGTTTGCCGGTCAGCAGCCCCGCCGCCGCCAGCACCAGCGAGCCGGTGCAGACCGAGCAGACGTACTTCGCGCCATCCGCCAGCCGGCGGATCTCCGCGATGAAGGCCCGGTCCGCCATCGCTTCCGTCGTCCCGAACCCGCCCGGCACGATCAGCACGTCGCAGGCCTCGATGTCGGACAGCTTAGGCAAGTGCGCAAACACCAGCCCGTCGGCCTCGATCTCGCCGCCGTGCAGGCTGGCCACCGTCACGGTCGCGCCGGGCAGGCGGCACAGGATCTGGTGCGGGCCGGTGAAGTCCAGGTGCGTTACGCCCGGGAACAACGCGATCACGATCTGGGTCATCCGATAGCCTCCGTCACGATTGACAGCGACCATGGTTCGATTAGCGTCCGTCAGGAATGACATAGTTCCCACGGATTCAGCCAAGGGCTTTGGCATGACGCGCACCATCGGCTTTCTCGTCTATCCCGGCTTCCAGCTGCTGGACGCCACCGGCCCGATCGCGGCGTTCGAGATCGCCGGCCGCCTGGCCCCCGGCGCCTACGCCCTGCACTTCCTGTCGCTGCGCGGCGGCCTGACGCCCAGCTCGGCCGGCGTGACGATCCAGACCACCGCCCTGGCCGACGCCCCGCATCTGGACACCCTGCTGATCTCGGGCGGCGACGGGGTGAAGGTGCCGGCCACCTGCGAGGAGACCCTGGCCTTCGTCCGCGCCGCCGCCCGCGACGCCCGCCGCGTGGCCTCGGTCTGTTCAGGCACCTATGTCCTGGCCGCCGCGGGTCTCCTGGACGGCAAGCGCGCCACCACCCACTGGAGCCGCACCCAGGACTTCCAGCGCCGCTTTCCCAATGTGCGCCTCGAGCCCGACCGCATCTGGATCCAGGACGGGGCGGTGTGGAGTTCGGCCGGCATCACCGCCGGCATCGACCTGGCCCTGGCCATGATCGGCGCCGACGAGGGCGAGGCGATCGCCCGCCGCACGGCCCAGCAGTTGGTGGTCTATCACCACCGCCCCGGCGGCCAGTCGCAGCACTCGGCCCTGATCGACCTGCGCCCCGGCCGCTTCGACGCCCTGCTGTCCTGGGCCCGCCAGAACCTGGCCGAGACCCTGTCGGTCGAACAGCTGGCCGACCGCGCCGCTATGAGCCCCCGCAACTTCGCCCGCCTGTTCGCCCAGGAGACCGGCGTCACCCCCGCCAAGGCCGTCGAGCGCCTGCGGGTCGAGGCCGCCCGCGCCCTGCTGGACAGCCAGCCGCTGCAGGTCGAGGACGTAGCCCTGGAGGTGGGCTTCGGCGACCCAGAGCGGATGCGCCGCGCCTTCATCCGCGCCTTCGGCCAGCCGCCCCAGGCGGTCAGGCGACGCGCCTGAAATAAGGCAGCTGCAGCGTACGCCCGTGCAACAAGGCTGCAACACGGGCCGGGGAGCGTGTCGTTCGAGGGACGAAACGCAAAGGAGCCAGCCATGCCATTCGGTAAAGTGCTCGGCGTGTCCGCCTTGGCGGCCGCCACCCTCGTCGTGACCTTCCCCGCGGCCAGTTTCGCCGCCGGTCACGACCGCTACTACGGCCGCGACTACGTGCGCTACGACGGCCCGCGCCATCATCGCTACGACCGCGGTCACCGCTACGACCGCCGCCACTACAGGCCCCAGAAGGTGCGCGTCTGCCGTCCCGAGTGGCGTCACCACCACCGCGTCCGCGTCTGCCGCACGGTGTGGCGCTGATGAAGCCGAGAACCTCGCCCTTCGACAAGCTCAGTTTGTCGAGGGGTGAGGAACCCGCTTGTTCAGCGCTTGATCATGCCAGACCCCTGAGGGCCGCCACCACCCCGACGGCCGAGATCGCCACGATCGAGAGGCAGCAGAGCGCCAGCGCGCGGAGCCGCAGCGTCTTGGCCCTGTTCGACACGAAAATCATGGCGGCAAAGCACAGGCCGGCGAGCCCCGCCGCCAACGACGCGCCTTCGCCGAGCGACAGCTTGTAGGCCTGGTAGGCCGTCGCTCCCAAACCGACCAGGGCGATCGGGATCGCGGACCGTTCGAGAAGGCTCGGCTTGGCGACGGGCGTCATCCGCGCCCCGCCTTCAGGGCTGCCACCTCAACCTGCAGCTCCGACAGCCGCGCGGCGTGTTCGCGGCACAGGACCATCAGTTCCTCGCTGCGCAGGGCGTCCAGCTTGTCGATGACCCGCATGATCTCCAGCTCGGCCCGCAGGTTGACGGCGTAGTCGTGCTCGGCGGTCTTGCGGTCCTTCGCCGCCTGGCGGTTCTGGCTCATCATGATCACCGGGGCCTGGATGGCCGCCAGGGTCGAGAGCAGGAGGTTGAGGAAGATGAACGGATAGGGGTCGAAGGCGTGCTTGAACGGGGTCAGCGCCAGGTTCAGCCCCATCCATAGGACGAGGGCCAAAGCGAAGCCGCCGATGAAGCCCCACGAGCCGCCGATCGCCGCCACCTTGTCGGCCAGACGCGTCCAGAAGGTGCTGTCCTCGTCCTCGTCCAGGCCCTCCGAAGGCTGCTCGGCCAGCACCAGGTGGATGGCCCGGCGCTGCACCTCGGTCAGCTCGTCGTAGGGTCGGCGCAGCAGCTCGCGCGACATCTGGTCGAGGCGTTCCTGGGACATGCTTTCAAGGGACTCGCGCGAAGGATCGGCGGCGATCATCGGCCGGTTGCGCCGAAGATGACAAGGTCGCGATTGACAGAGCTGCGTCGGCAAGGCGACGCTCATACCTGTCGGGTGGCGCCGATGAACCTCAAATCTCCGGAGAGAAAACCGATGGCCCACAAGTTTCTGATCAAGAAGAACAAGGCCGGCGAGTTCGTCGCCTACTTCGTCTACAACAGCGAGACCATCTTCTGGACCGAGGGCTATTCCTCGAAGGCCTCGGCCAAGAACGCCATCGAGTCGATCCTGAAGAACGGTCCCGGCGCGGAAATCGAAGACCAGACGCTGGCGGACTGAGTGGAAGATGCTCCCCCGCAATGCGGGGGAGCTGTCGGCGGAGCCGACTGAGGGGGCGAGCTGGACGTCAGCCGCACTAGCCCCCTCCGGCCCTTCGGGCCACCTCCCCCGCAACGCGGGGGAGGATCTGGAAAGCGCCTTGACCCCTCCCCCATTCGGCTCTCTGATCATTGATAACAATGATACGGGAGGGGACGAACATGGCTGTACAAGGCCGGAAGACCATCTTCATCACAGGGGCGGCCAGCGGCATCGGCCTGGCGACCGCCAAGCGCTTCGCCGGCGCAGGCTGGTTCGTGGGGCTGTCGGACGTCAACAAGGCGGGCCTCTCCGCCGCGCATCAGGCGATCGGGGCCGACAACGGCAGCGTCCATGTCCTGGACGTCCGCGATCGCGAGGCCTGGGACGAGGCCCTCGCCGATTTCGGCCAGCAGACCGGCGGTAAGGCCGACGTGCTGCTGAACAATGCCGGCATCGCGCGGTTCGGGGTGCTGGAGGACCTGTCCGAGGATGACTGCGACCTGCAGGTCGACATCAACATCAAGGGCGTGATCCACGGCGCGCGGGCGGGCCTGCCGCTGCTGCGGGCGGCCGGCGGGCGGCTGGTCAATGTCGCCTCGTGCGCGGGGCTGTACGGCTCGCCGAAGCTGGCGGTCTATTCGGCCACCAAGTTCGCGGTGCGCGGGCTGTCCGAAGCGCTGGACGTCGAATACGCCCGCCACGGGGTCAGCGTCGCCTGCGTCATGCCGTGGTTCGTCGAGACGCCGATCCTCAACGCCGGGGCGTCAGGCACCAACGAGCAGATGGCCGACGCCCTGCGCGCGGGCGGCCTGGAGGTCTATCCCGTCGAGGACGCCGCCCAGGCGATCTGGGACGCCGCCCACGGCAAGGCCCTGCATTATTTCGTGGGCAAGCGGGCCAAGCAGATGCGCTTCGCCAGCAGCCACATGCCGAACATGCTTAGGAAGCAGCTCCGCTCGCGGCCCCTACTGTCGTCTTGAGACCATCCAGCGGCGAGCGCTCGGTCGCGACGGGGATCTTGGCGGCGACCTTGTCGGCCGGGATCGCGACCGTGCGGGCCGTGGCGATCGGGGCCGAAGCTGGCTCGGTCACGGGACCGATCGGACCGCCCTGGCCGTGTTCGCGATCCAGACGCGCAGCGACCGCATAGACCACCGGCGGCTTGCCGTCGGCCGTCAGGCTGGCGACTTCCGTCGGGGCGATGTCCTCGACCGTGCGCGACGGTGCATAGGTCGACGGGCCGCCACGGCCGAAGCGGTAGAACACGTGCATGCCGACCTGGGTGACGCGCAGCAGGCGCGGGCCCCAGCCAGGCGAGACGCCGGTCGTGTGGAAGTGGGTGGCCGAGCCGACCTGATTGTCCAGGGTGCCGGCCAGGGCGCGCGAGGCGACCTTGCGGGCCCGGCTCCAGGCGCCGATCTCGCGAGCGCGGCGCATCGAGCCATCGCAGGCGAAGCTGAACTGACAGCCGGTGCGGTTATAGGCGCCTTGGAACACGACGCCGCAGATCGACTTCGGGAAGGCCGGGTGACGGGCGCGGTTCATGACCACCTGGGCCACGGCCGCCTGGCCGCTCGGGGTCTCGCCGCGGGCCTCGTAATAGACCGCCTGCGCCAGGCATTCGAGCTCACGCGAGCTCTCCAGCGCATTGCCCAGTTGGAACGGGGCGGCGCTGACCGAGTTGAATCCGGGGTTGAAGGCCTGGCCGAAGCTGGCGCGGAGCATGAGCGGGCCGCTGCGGCCGCTCTGTCCGGGCATCAGCCCGCCGGTGTTCTCGAGACGGGCGGCCAGCAGTTGGACTTGGCGATCGCGCGAGTCCAGAGCGGCGAAGAGATGGGGATCATGACGCTTGGCCACGGCGAGGGCGCCGCGGTCCATACGCGTAGACGCGCTAAGCATGGCCGTTTCGGAGAAGTCCCCCGAAGCGCCTTCTGCCAGCCGAGCAACACGGGCGTGGGTCGAGGCCGATTGAGCCAGACCGCCGAGAAGGTAAACGCCACCCAGAGCCAGACCCGTGATGGATCCGACCAATACGGCGCCGACCAGCCCGCGTGCGTCAGCACGCGTCTGCGACTTGATAGACAAAACTCGTGTCCTGCGCGGCGAGGGCGCTCCGGCCCCCCGACAAAATCCGCCTCGAAATCCCCGGTAAATTCACTGGCGGGGAGCCCTTCGAAGCGGGGGAACTGGCCGTATCACGACGTGGCCAAGATCCTGCTTGACGCGGCTTATGACGTATCGGTGACCGACTCGCAAGCTTTAGCGGCGGGTCGCCACGGGCCGTGCGCGCAACGGCCGCATGGTTAATTTGTTAACGCCTTGAATCATTGCAAAAAGCGGCAGGCAGCGGATCAGCGTTTTTTTGTGGACGAAAAAGCCCTTTGCACGCTTGTGCTCAACCTTTCGTAACGGAACCTGAGCTTGGCCGCATCGTTACTCGACGAGGACATGAACCTTAACGACGAGGCCGAAGATGAACGCTCACAACGCCCCCAAAACGACTCTGCAAACGATCGCGCTGACGGCGGTGTGCGCCTTCGTTTTGACCGCCTGCGGACATAACGCCGAACAGCGCGCGGCCAGTGGCGCGATCGCCGGCGCGGTGGTCGGCGGGCCGGTCGGCGCGGCCGTCGGCGGGGCGGCTGGCGTGGCCGTCGACAAGGTCGCTCGCCCGTAGGAGCGCAGACGAAAAGGGAGGGCGCCGCGCAGCGCCCTCCCCCGTTTCGCCCCTCAACCCTTAACCACCCGCCACACATCCACGGCCAGCTTGCTGAGATAGATGGCCGCGGCGATCACCAGGCCGATCTGGATCGACTGATCCAGCAACTGCTGAAGATGAGCCAGGCCGGCGACATTGGCGTCGGGCGCGATCACCGTCACCAGCGGCCGCATCGGCCACAGCACGGCCACCAGGGCCATACCGCCCAGCGAGCAGACGATCTCGACCGCCGAGCGTCCCCGCACCCAGCCCGGCTTGACCACCGCGATCAGCGACGAGGGGATCTGCACGATCGAGAGAGCCAGGATCGGCCACCAGAGGGTCTGCAGGATCGGGCTCAGCACGAGCTGCAGATCATGGTGGTCCTGGGTGATCTGGGCGGCCGGGAACGGCACCAGCCTGGTCCACCAGCCGATGAACAGCAGGGTGACGGCCAGCTCGAACATCCCCTCGAAGCGGCTCTTCACGAACAGCTTCTTGCCACCCGACAGCTGCGGCAGGTCGGCGACCTTCCAGTTGGTCAGGCCGTCGGTCTTCAGCCAGCCGCGCTCAAAGGCGGCGGCCACCAGGGTCGCGAAGCCGATCAGGGTCATGGCCGTCGGCACGAAGTCGCCCACTGCGCGGCTGATGGTGCGGGCGTCGCCCTCGCCGGTCAGCAGCAGGATGAAGGCCGGGACCACTGCGGCGATGGCGGCGATGGCCAGCAGCACCTTCACCCCGAACTCCCAGAACGGATAGAGCTCCGGGCCCACCAGGGCGCGGCTGGGGCCATAACGGCCGGCCACCGCGATCGGATGGCCGATCTCGTGCAGCATGGCTTCGGTGTCGGTCTTGTCCATCGGACGGCCCAGGCGCTCTTCAGTCTCCTCGACCTTATTCATGATCAGGTCGCGCAGCTCGGCGACGATGTCCTGGCGCTGGGCCTTGGGCAGCAGGGCGGCGACGGCCGCCAGATAGCGATCGATCAGATCGTTCATGGTCTTGTTCCCCTGAGTTTGAGAGGCCGCGCTCACAGCAGCGGCTCGAGGGCGGCGTTGATCGCGCGCCATTCGTCGGCCAGGCGGGCCAACACGGCCCGGCCGTCGTCCGACAGCTGGTAGAAACGCTTCTTGCGCTTGTCTTCCTCGCGCCATTCGCTGGCCAGCAGGCCTTGGGCCTCCAGCCGGCGCAGCATGGGATAGAGCGCGCCTTCGTCGATCTCGACGCCCACGGTCAGGAGGGCCTGGCGCAGGCTGTAGCCGTAGCGCTCCTCCCGCAGCTGGGCGAGGACGGCCAGGATCAGCGACCCCCGCCGCAGCTCCTGACGGAGCGAGTCAAAGATATCAGTCTCGGTCGGCATTGGGTGTGCGCCACATAGTGTGCATCACATGGTGTGTGACACACACTGTGTAACGCACAGTATAATGGATCGTCAACGGCTATTCGAAGCGTTGCCATGGACGCGCCTGGCGTGCTGATCTCAACCTCTGGTTCGAGAAGTTTCGCGGGGGCGAGTTTTGCGTCGATGGATCCTGGCCGCCGCGGCGGTCGTGAGCGTGGGCGGCCCGCTGCCGGCCCTGGCGGGCGTTCGCCCCAAGGCCCCTGCCCCCGCCGCCTCGGAAGACGCGTTCCAGATGGCCCTGGCCGAAGCCGGCGCGGCTCTGCGCAACGGCGATATGGAACAGGCTCGCAAAGTGCTGCAGCGGGCCTGGCGCTCGCCCGGCTTCGCCACCGCCCCCGCCGACCTTCGCCACGACCTGCTGTTGGCCCTGACCGGGCTGGCCGTCGAGGCCAAGGCCTGGGCCGACGCCAAGGAAGCCATCGCCGCCGCCACCGCCATGCCCGAGGCGACCGGCGACGACTGGATGGCCCGCTGGGAGGTCGCGGCCCGCGCCGGCGACAAGGCCGAGGCCGTCGCAAGCCTCACCACCCTGGCCGAGCGTTTTCCCAAATCGCTCAGCGACCTGGACGACGACACGGTCGACTACTGGATCAACGAGGCCAGCCGCCAGCCGCAAGGCGAGGCGGTCCACTTCCGGCTGGTGGACGCCGTCGCCAAGGGCGGCTGGACCCCGGCCGATCCCTTCGTCGACCTCAGCGATATGCGGCGCCGCTACGCCCTGGGCCTGCTGACGCGCGGACGCGTCGCCGAGGCCGAGCGCGAAGCCGCCAAGGTCACTTTCGGCGAGGCGATCATGCTGATGCGCGCCGACAAGCGCTTTGACGCCCTGGTCGGGACGGGTCCGCAGCGCTTCGTCGTCAAGTCCGCCTCCCAGGCCCGCCTGAAGGCGATCGAGGCGCTGCTGAAGACCGACACCAGACGCCTGTCCGGCCCGATCGCCCAGGCCGAGACGCTGATCGCCCTGAACCGGGCCGACGAGGCCCTGGCCGTTCTCGACGCGGCCATCGCCCGGGCCAATGCCGACCCGAAGGCCTTCGATGACCAGAGCACCAAGTTGAGCTGGGCCCACAACACGCGCCAGGCCGCCCTCAACTGGCTGGGCCGGCGCGAGGAGGCGCTGGAGGCCTTGGCCGCCGGCGCCCGCGTGCCCGAACGCGGCCAGCCCAACATCAACCAGACCCTCAACCTCGCCGTCGCCCAGGTGTCCGCCAACCAGCCCCGGGCGGCGCTGGCCACCGCGGCCTCGGCGCGGATGGACCTGATGTCGCCCTATGGCAAGGCCGTGATGCTGAAGGCCAAGACCTGCGCCGCCGCGACCGCCGGCGAGCCCGCCCTGGCCCTGGCCGCGCGGCGCGAGCTGGAAGCGCTGGGCGACGCGGCCAAGGGCAACAGCCTGGACGCCCTGCTATGCGTCGGCGACCTGGACGCCGCCGCCAAGCTGGTGATCGCGCGCCTGGCCGATGCTGAGAGCCGCTCGCCCATCCTGCTGGAACTGCAACGCACGCCGCCCTCACCGCATCCCACCGCCTACGGCCTGAGCCAGGAAGCCAAGCTGGAGCAGCTGCGCCAGCGTCCCGACGTCCTGGCCGCCCTGGAGCCGATCGGCCGCATCGTGCGCTATGCGCCGGCCGATCTCTGGTAAAGGCCCGGAACGCCCGCCTCCGTCACGGCTTACCTCCTCGAACCCGCGAGGAGACGGCCCATGCTCGGAGACAAGGACGCCCAGGCGACGATCGGCGTGCGGGACCTCAACGTCTCGCGACCGTTCTACGAGGAGGTGTTGGGGCTGAAGCCTCTGCCCAGCAGCGAGCCCAGCGTGATGGGCTTCCAGGCCGGCCAGGCCCAGGTGCTGGTCTATGAGAGCGAGTATGCCGGGACCAACAAGTCGACAGTGCTGACCTGGTCGCTGGGCGAAAGCTTCGACGAGGCCGTGCGGCTGCTGCAGTCAAAGAACGTCGCCTTCGAGCACTACGACCTGCCGGGCATGACCCGCGAGGGCGACATCCACACAGCCGGGCCGATGAAGGTGGTGTGGTTCAAGGACCCGGACGGCAAGATCCTCAGCCTGGGGAACTACTGAGCCAGTGGTGATGAAAACGTCGCCGAGCCTCGCCATAAACGGGTCCTCGCAAGCTCCCGGCTCAACCCTGGCAGCGCCGCTCGTGACACGGCGCACCGGCTCGGCTGGAGCGCTCTAGGAACCGAAATGCCAGACGCCCGCGCCCTCGCCCGCTTTGTCGACGCCCAGACCAGCACCTACGGCACGGCGCTGGCCGAACTGCGGCGAGGCGAGAAGACTGGCCACTGGATGTGGTTCGTCTTCCCACAGATCGCCGGCCTGGGCCGCAGCCCCACCGCTCAGCTCTACGCCATCGCCGACCTGGCCGAGGCGCGAGCCTATCTGGCCCACCCCGTGCTGGGCCCGCGCCTGGTGGAGGCGGTGGAGGCCATCAACGCCCTGCCCGGTCACGACGCCCACGCCGTCTTCGGCGCGCCCGACGACCTGAAGCTGCGCTCCAGCCTGACCCTTTTCCAGGCCGCAGCTCCGGACGAGCCGGCGTTCAGCCAGGCGCTGGACAAGTACTTCGCCGGCGAGGCCGACCCGCTGACCCTGGCCCGGCTGGGCTAGCGCCCCCCGGGCCAGTTCCTCGATCAGGAAGGGCTTGTTCAGCACCAGCACGTCGGCGAAGGCCGGGGCCACGCCGGAGCGACCATAGCCGGTCGCGAAGAAGAACGGCACGCTCCGGTCACGCAGCCGCTGAGCCACCGGGCTGGACGAGCGGCCGTCCAGATTGACGTCGAGAATGGCCAGGTCAAAGCCGTCGGCGGCCGCCAGCTCCAGAGCCTTGCCCAGACGCGAGGCCAGGCCGGCGACGGTGTGACCCAGCCCGTCGATCATGTCCTCCAGGAGCATGGCGATGGTCATCTCGTCTTCGTCCCCGATATTGGCCTCGATCCGGCAGACCAGGCCCTCGGGTTCAAACGCCAGGCGGACCTCGCCGTTCAGCTCCGCCGACAGACCGCGCTCGATCAGGCGCGAGCCGAAGCCCCGCCGGGTGGGCGGGCTGACGGTCGGGCCGCCGCGCTCGACCCATTCCAGGGACAGGCGCAGACCCTTGTCCAGGCGATGGGCGGTCCAGCGGACGGTCACCACCCCGGCCGCGTTCGACCACGCGCCGTACTTGACCGCGTTGGTAGCCAGCTCGTGCGCGGCCAGGGTCAGGGCCAGGGCCGACTTGGCCGAGATCTCGACATCCTCGCCGTTCAGCACCAGCCGCTCGGGATCGTCGCTGTGCGAGCCGACCGCCTCCAGCAGCACGCCGCGCAGGTCCACGCCCGTCCTGCGCTCGCCGGTCAGCAGGTCGTTGGCGCGGGCCAGGGCCACCAGCCGGGCCGAAAACTGGGTGGCGGCCTGGTCGATGTCGTCGGCCCGGCGGAAGGTCTGCATGGCGATGGACTGGACCATGGCCAGGTTGTTCTTCACCCGGTGGTTCAGCTCATTGACCACCAGCCGCAGGTGGTCGTCCTTGCGCCGACGCTCGGTGACGTCGGTCGCCATGCCGAACCATTCGACGATCTCGCCGTCCGGCCCCAGCACCGGAATGGCCCGCGACAGGGTCCAGCCGATCGCGCCGTCGGCCTGGCGCACGCGATGCTCCAGTTCGAACGGGGCCTTGGCCGCGATGGACTGGGCGATGGCGGCCCGCAGGATCGGGTGGTCCTCCTCGGGAACATAGACATCGATCCAGTCCGTGGTCGGCCCGCCGATGTCGGCCAGAAAGCCGCGGCCATCCAATTGCCGCGCCTCCCGCCAATCGGGGCTCATCCGATAGACAACGTCGGAGCTGGCGTTGACCAGGGCGCGGAAGCGGCCCTCGCTTTCGGCCAGCAGAGCGCGCTTGGCCTCGACCCGCCGGGCGGCCACCACCTTTTCAGTGGAGTCACTGCAGATATCGAGAACGCCCGCCACCGCGCCGGTCTCGTCGCGCAGCGGGCTGTAGGAGAAGGTCCACCAGGTATCCTCCTCGTAGCCGTTGCGGGTCATGAGCAGGTGCTGGTCCTCTGACCAGGTCGCCTCGCCCGCCAGCACCTGGCGGATTAGGGGCTCCAGGTCGGGCCAGATCTCCGCCCAGACGACCGCCAGCGGCTGCCCCATCGCCCACGGATGGCGCGCGCCCAGGAATGGCGCGTAGGCCTCGTTGTAGAACAGGACGAGGTTGGGTCCCCAGGCCACGAACATCGGAAAGCGCGAGGAGAACATGATCTCCAGCGTGGTCTTCAACGACTGCGGCCAGCCTTCCGGCCCGCCCAGGCTGGTCGCCGTCCAGTCGACGGCGGCGAACGCCTACCGTGCGGCGTCGCCCAGGATCATGCCGGGCGTTTCGGTCGGCGCTTCGGACCGGGCGGAGGAAGACATGCCTCAGGCATAGAGCGTCGCCGGGCGGCTGTCACCGATCGGCGGCCCCGGCATTAACATGGGATACGGGCGGCTAGAGGCTCACCGTCTTCAGGGTCGTAAAGCCCGCCTCGCTCTCGATCCGCAGGCGATAGGTTCCGGGCCGCAGGAGGAGCACGGCCCGGGTCTCGTCCTTGGCTAGCACGTGCTGGTCGGCGGGCACGGCGCGGTCGGGCTCGTAGGCGTGGACGGCCTGGACGATCACCGGCTCGCCACGCGGCCGCCGTGGCGTCTTGACCATCACCCGCTGGCGCATGGGATCGGCGGCCAGCCAGCCGGGGCGGCCGTCGACGTCCGGCAGGCTGGGATGGAAGACGGCCAGGTCCGCGCCGGCCATCTCCGCGCCCAGAGCGCGGCCGCGGGCCCGCACGACGATCGGCGCCTTGGGCGCGAACCGCTCCAGCACCGCCAGGGTCAGCCCCTGGTCGACGCCGTGCGGTCCGAACGAACCGGTATAGGCCTGGCTGACCGACAGCGGCTCGATCCCGGTCTGCTCCTGGAAACGCTGGGCCAGCCAGCGGTTGCCGCGCAGGTCGGGCGTCTTGCGCAGATGCGAGAAGCCGACATGGACCAGAACCCGCGACGATGGATGGGTGGCCAGCACGGCGGCCAGGTTCTCGGCCTGGGCAGTCTCGCGGCGGGCGATGGCCTCCGCGCCCTTGATGGCCATGTCGGCCTGGTCGAAGCGCTGTTCGTGCGCCTCCAGCCGGTAGCCAAGAGCCAGGGCCTCACGCGCCGCGTCGGCGAACATCGGGTCATAGGTGTAGTAGCCGAAGCTGGGCTCGAAGGGCTGGCCGGCCGTCATCCCCCGCACGCCCGGCGCCTCGCCCGGCTTGCGATTGGCGAAGGTCTCGCAGGCCAGAATGTCGAAACCCTCCGGCCGCAGGGCCCGCAGCACCTTGGCCAGGAACAGCCGGTGGCGCGAGGCCGAGTGCGACTCGTTCGGCATCACCACCCGCCGCCCGATCGTGAGACGCCACTCTCTCCATCGGAGGTTGTTCACGACAAGGCGCGCCTGGGACACCTCCCGCCACTCTGCTGCCACTCCTCGTCAGCAGCCCCTCTAGCCTTCGCGTATCGGCGATCCTAATTTGGGGTCATGCCTCGCAGCCCAAACTCCGGCGTCTCCGACGTCTCCACGCCCTTCGTCATGGACAATCTGGGCGGCGCCGTCGGCGATGTCGCCGCCGGGGTCATGCCCATGCTGTGGACTCCGCACCGCCCCGCGCGGCCGGACAAGTCCGAGGGCGGCAAGAAGTTCAAGCTGGTCAGCGAGTACCAGCCAGCCGGCGACCAGCCGACGGCGATCAAGGAGTTGGTCGAGGGCATCGAGAACAACGACCAGGACCAGGTGCTGCTGGGCGTCACCGGCTCGGGCAAGACCTTCACCATGGCCCAGGTCATCGAGCGCACCCAGCGCCCGGCCCTGATCCTGGCCCCGAACAAGACCCTGGCGGCCCAGCTCTACAGCGAGATGAAGTCGTTCTTCCCGGAGAACGCGGTCGAGTACTTCGTCAGTTACTACGACTACTATCAGCCCGAGGCCTATGTGCCGCGGACCGACACCTATATCGAGAAGGACAGCTCGATCAACGAGCAGATCGACCGGATGCGCCACTCGGCCACCCGGGCGATCCTGGAGCGCGACGACGTCATCGTTGTGGCCTCGGTAAGCTGCATCTACGGCATCGGCTCGGTCGAGACCTACACCGCCATGACCTTCACCCTGACGGTGGGGGATCGGGTCGACGAGAAGCAGCTGATCGCCGACCTGGTGGCCCAGCAGTACAAGCGCAACGATCAGGCCTTCGAGCGCGGCACCTTCCGCCGCCGGGGCGACACCATCGAGATCTTCCCCGCCCACTACGAGGACCGCGCCTGGCGCGTGACCATGTTCGGCGACGAGGTCGAGGCGATCGCCGAGTTCGACACCCTGACCGGCAAGAAGACCTCCGAGCTGGAGACCATCAAGGTCTACGCCAATAGCCACCACGTCACGCCGCGCCCGACCCTGCGCCAGGCGATCATCGAGATCCGCAAGGAGCTGAAGGAACGGCTGGAATGGCTGACCGCCAACGGCAAGCTCCTGGAGGCCCAGCGCCTGGAGCAGCGCACGACCTTCGACCTGGAAATGATCGAGACCACCGGCTCGTGCGCCGGCATCGAGAACTACAGCCGCTATCTGTCGGGCCGTAAGACCGGCGAGCCGCCGCCCACCTTCTTCGAATACATCCCAGACAACGCCCTGCTGTTCACCGACGAGAGCCACCAGACGGTTCCGCAGATCGGCGCCATGTACAAGGGCGACCGCAATCGCAAATGGACCCTGGCGGAGTACGGCTTCCGCCTGCCCTCGGCCCTCGATAACCGCCCTCTCAAGTTCGAGGAGTGGGACGCCATGCGCCCGCAGTCGGTGCATGTCAGCGCGACCCCGGCCGACTGGGAGCTAGAGCGGGCCGGCGGGGTCTTCGCCGAGCAGGTCATCCGCCCGACCGGCCTGATCGACCCGCCGGTCGAGGTGCGTCCGGTGAGCAAGGACAACGCCTCCCAGGTCGACGACGTGGTCGACGAGATCCGCCAGACCATCAAGAAGGGCTATCGCACCCTGGTCACCGTGCTGACCAAGAAGATGGCCGAGGACCTGACCGAGTACCTCAACGAGCAGGGCATCCGCGTCCGCTACATGCACAGCGACGTCGACACCCTGGAGCGCATCGAGATCATCCGCGAGCTGCGGATGGGCAATATCGACGTGCTCGTCGGCATCAACCTGCTGCGCGAGGGCCTGGACATCCCCGAGTGCGGTTTCGTGGCCATTCTCGACGCCGACAAGGAGGGCTTCCTGCGTTCGGAGACCTCGCTGATCCAGACGATCGGCCGGGCGGCGCGAAACGTCGACGGTAAGGTCATCCTCTATGCCGACCGGATCACCGGCTCGATGGAGCGGGCCATGGCCGAGACCGCCCGCCGCCGCGAGAAGCAGCACGCCTACAACCTCGAGCACGGCATCACGCCCGAGAGCGTCAAGCGCGACATCAAGGACATCCTCAACAGCCCCTACGAGCGCGGCGACCGCGTGCTGGTGCCGATGGGCATGTCCGAGACCGACGACCGTCCGTTCAGCGGCGACAACTTCAAGGCCGCGCTCAAGGACCTGGAGGCCCGCATGCGCGAAGCCGCCGCCAACCTCGAGTTCGAAACCGCCGCCCGCCTGCGCGATGAGATCAAGCGCATGAAGCTGATGGACCTGGAATTCGCCAACGAAGCCCTGGCCGCGACCGGCGACGAGGTCGATAAGGCCGCGCCCAAGCGCATCCGCGCGGAGATCCGCCAGGAGAAGGCTGAGGAATTCCGCAAGAAGCGGAAGTAGGGTGCGAGGGGGAGCATCTTCCCCCTTAAGCCCATACACCCCCTTCCCTCGCCGCCTCGCCTCGCGCAGGCTGGCGCCATGACCGATGGCTCACAGCCCGCCCCGCGCCCCAGCGTGCGCGACCTCGTCGAGAAACTGGCGGGGGTGCTGGTCACCGCCGGCCTGATGGTGGCCGGCCTGTTCGGCCTCGGCGTGCTGGACGCCTGGATCGCCCGTCGCGACGACCTGTTCCTGAAGACCATTCCCGACGTGCTGGTGTCGTGGCGCGACCCCTCGCCGCTGGCCTTCTGGGCTTTCATCCTGACCCTGGCGGTGCCGGCCCTGGTGGTGCCCGGCGCGTTCGGCCTGGACAGCAAGGCCGTGCCGCCCGGCGTCGCCCGCCGAGCTCGCCTGGTCGCGGTCACCGCCTCGGCCTTGGCGGTCGCCGGCGGCATCGGCGTCGCCGCCTTCGCCGCCCGCCCGGAGCTGGGCCTGGCCACGCCCTTCGGCGCAGCCTGGCTGATCGACGGCAAGGCCCGCGAGCACTGGTCCTGGGGCGCGGCGACCAGCGTCGGCGTCGGCTGTAGCACCACGCCCAGCCAGATCACCGGCGAGGCCCCGACTCACGCCTTGAACTACGACGTCACCTTCCCCAGCAGCGCCGAGGCCCGCCTGGCCCGCGACACCACCGACCTCCGCGCCTGGCTGGGCAAGATGACCCCGATCGACGAGAGCCTGCGCGCCCGCAAGGTTCCGCGGTTCGCCGCCGCCGAGCCCGCCTGCATGGCGCATTTCGAGAAAGGTCTGGCCGAGCCGGATAAGGCCCGATTGCGGACGCTGATCGGCCTCTAGGGCTTGGCCGCGGCCGCCGGCGCGTACTTGCAGGCGCTGGCCTTGCGCTTGGCCATCAGGGCGCGGACCCAGTCGCTGGTGTCCTCGCCGTCCACGAAGGTCGGCGGGTTGGGATAGATCAGCTGCACCAGGGTGCCGTTGTCGAGGTCCGACGCCTTGAAGGCCGGGACCTTGGGGTCGTCGACCTCCAGCGGGTCGATGACGGCGATCTTCAGGCTCGGATCGCGCAGCTTCAGGCGCTCGACTGTCCCGAGGAAGGCGGCGCTGTGGAAATTGCCGTTCAGGTGCAGGACCTTGGCGCCGGGATTGGCCTTCAGGGCCAGGAAGATCGCCTCGGCCATGGTGTCATCGCGGGCGGTCTGGGCGGCCAGGCTGCGCTCGGCCTTGGCCAGGGCCTCGGGCGATTGGCTGGCGCCGCCGCCGTGGGCCGCCGCGCCCGACTGGAAGCGCATGTACTTGGCGCGATAGGCGCCGGTCCCGGGATTGAGCTGCCGCGCCACCCAGCCACGCTCTTCCGGGGTGAACTTGTCGAGGATCTCCGGACCGAACTGGCCGATGCACGAGATGGCCCAGGTCGGGGCCTCGGACGCGATCACCGGCAGGCCGCGCGCCTTGGCGAACTCGACCAGCGGCCGGTACGAGGTCGGGTAGTTGTCCCAGGCCCGGCCCTTCTCCTTCAGGGCGTTCTCGCCGACCTTGCCGGCCAGATAGGCGTCGATGACGCCTTGCGTGTCGCGCTCGAACTGCTCCAGCGACAGGACGTAGCGCAGATGGCGCGCGACCAGGGCCCGGAACAGCGCCTGCTGCTGGGCGTGCACGCCCGGATGGCGATGGCTCTCGCCGAAGAACACCACGTCATAGGCCGACAGCAGCTCGGCGGCCTCGGCGGGGCTGACCACGCGCGGCTGGCCGGTCTTGGCGTCCTTCATCACGAAGGCGGTGTCGTAGAAGTCGGCCAGGCCCTGGCTCAGGCGGTAGCCGTCGCCGGCGGGCTGAACGGTCTGGGCGGCGGCCGGGGCGGCAAGCAGCAGCGACGCCGCGATCGCGGCGTGGAGCAGAGCGGATTTCGTCGTCATGACGTCTCGATGGATAGGTTCGGCGGCCCAGCTTCCTATACTGCGCTCCCTCTCCCATAGGGAGAGGGTTGGGGTGAGGGGTTACGAGGTCAGCCGGGGCGCCGGCACGCCGTCCACCACTGTAACCCCTCACCCTCCCACCGCTTCGCGGCGGGCCCCTCCCTCTCCCTATGGAAGAGGGATTCTATCCCACCATCCCCGCCAGCCGCTGGCGAATGAGCGCCTCGGCTTCGCTCATGATGCGGTCAATCAGCACCTTCACGGTCGGGACGTCGTGGATCAGGCCTTGGATCATGCCGGCGGTCCAGACGCCGTGGTCGACATCCCCGCTTTCTAGTCCCTCTCTCCCGCGCGCGCCCTTCACCAGGTCGGCGACGTCCTCGAACTTGGCGCCGCCGGCGCGCTCGATGGCCACGACTTGCTGGCTGATGGCGTTGCGGGCCACGCGGGCGGTGTTGTGCAGGGTTCGGAAGATCAGGTCAGTGGCGCGCTCGTCGTTGGCGACCATGGCCTGCTTGAAGTTCTCGTGGATCGGGGCTTCCACCGTCGCGCAGAAGCGGGTGCCCATGTTGATGCCGTCCGCGCCCAGGGCCAGGGCCGCGACTAGGCCGCGGGCGTCGCCGAAGCCGCCCGAGGCGATCATGGGGATCTTCACCTTGTCGGCGGCGGCCGGGATCAGGATCAGGCCGGGGATGTCGTCCTCGCCCGGGTGGCCGGCGCATTCGAAGCCGTCGATCGAGATGGCGTCGACGCCCATCCGCTCGGCCGACAGGGCGTGACGGACGGCGGTGCACTTGTGGATCACCTTCACGCCGTTGGCCTTGAAGTGATCCACATGCTCCTGCGGCTTGTAGCCGGCGGTCTCGACCACCTTGATCCCGCTCTCGATGATCGCGGCGCGATACTCGGCATAGGGCGGCGGGGTCATGGCCGGCAGGATGGTCAGGTTCACCCCGAACGGCTTGTCGGTCAGGTCGCGGGTGCGGGCGATCTCCTTCGCCAGGGCCTCGGGCGTGGGCTGGGTCAGGGCGGTCAGGAAGCCCAGGCCGCCGGCATTGGCCACCGCCGCGACCAGCTCGGCCTTGCCGACCCACTGCATGCCGCCCTGGGCGATCGGATGCTCGACGCCGAACAGCTCGGTGAAACGGGTCTTGATGGCCATGATGCGCTTCCCTCTGATTTTGAGGGACTATGGCGCGGCGCCCGCTACGTCAGGCAAGCGGCTTCCGCGGGGCCGGCTTTCGGCGACGAAGCGCCGGAGGCCGGGTCAGCATCAGGGTCGCGGCGAACAGCGGGATCATCGGGCGCTCCACGTCGTTGCGGACAGCGCCGCCGACATGGAGCTAAGCCGTCGAGACGGCCGCCCGGTTCCCCGTTCGATTGTAAGAAAGCGTGGCTAGGCCAGCCCTGTTACTGCAGGCCCGCGCGGCCGATGGCGTAGAAGCGCTCGGAACGCTGCTTCTTCAGCTCAGCGGCGCTCATGTGGGCCATGGCCTTCAGCTCTTCTTCCACCGCATCGCCGACAGCCTGGATGGCCACGTCGGCGTTGGAATGGGCGCCGCCGGCCGGTTCCTCGACGATGCGGTCGACGATGCCCAGCTTGATCAGGTCCTGGGCGGTGATGCGCATGTTGGTCGCCGCGTCCTTGGCCCGGGCGCCGTCGCGCCACAGGATCGAGGCCGCGCCTTCCGGCGAGATCACCGAATAGATCGAGTGTTCCAGGATCAGCACGCGGTTGGCGCCGGCCAGGGCGATGGCCCCGCCGCTGCCGCCTTCGCCGACGATCGTCGCGACCATCGGGGTGCCCAGCGTCAGGCAGCGTTCCGTCGAGCGGGCGATAGCCTCGGCCTGGCCGCGCTCCTCGGCGCCCAGGCCCGGATAGGCGCCGGCGGTGTCGACAAAGGTGATGACCGGCAGGCTGAAGCGCTCGGCCATGTCCATCAGGCGGACGGCCTTGCGGTAGCCTTCGGGGCGGGCCATGCCGAAGTTGTGCTTCAGGCGGGTGGTGGTGTCGTGGCCCTTCTCGTGGCCCATGACCACGACCGGCTGGCCGCGGAATCGACCCAGGCCGCCGACGATGGCCTGGTCGTCGGCGAACTTGCGGTCGCCGCGCAGCTCGACGAACTCGTCGATCAGGCCCGCGACATAATCGCGCAGGTGCGGCCGCTGCGGGTGCCGCGCGACCATGGTCTTCTGCCAGGCGTCGAGATTGGAATAGGCCTCGGTGCGCAGCTCCTGGGCGCGATCGCGAAGGGCCTGGATCTCGCTGTCGAACGCACCCGGCCCAGCCGTCTCGGAGAGCTTGCTCAGCTCTTCGATTTTGCTTTCCAGGTCAGCGATTGGACGTTCGAAATCGAGATAATGGGCGGCCATGGACTCTTAACGTCGCCGTGGATGAAAGGGTGCGAACCTAGTGGCGTAATGCCTCGAGGGAAAGAGGCGAGATTCAGACCGGGAACCGCCCCGAATCCGCCGGGTTTTATCCACAGGCTCCCAGTGTGGATCCCCAGGTGAGTCTCGAAACAAGACTCTCTGGTCTGGTGAATCGCGACATAGAGTCCTATGTTGCTTTGTAGCAGGTCGCGGAAGACGACTTGCGCCCGCGGCCCCCGCCCATCGAATGTGGCTCGGACCCGCCTGATGAGAGCAAAGTGTTCCCATGCAGGTGTTCACCTTTTTCTGTGTTGAATCCGACGGTTCGGTTCCGCGCTTCGACGTCACGCCGTGCGCTGACGACAAGGCCGCCCGTGTGCGCGCCTTCGAACTTCTGGACATGCATACCCGCTGCGACTTCGTGGAAGTGTGGCGCGGATCGCAACGCGTGTTCGACGTCTCGGCGCACCACGCGGTGGCGGCGTAACACCTCAATTCCCCACGCGATGAATTATTGCGCCGCAACCTGAGCGGCTGTAGCGTCTGCGTCCGGACGGCGCCCAAAACGGGCGCCGCGCACCGGAAGGCCGCTTCATGGACGCATCGGTCCTCACCGCGCCGCTCATACCGCCTGCTCCGAAAGTCCATCCCAAGCCGCTCGGCCCTGAGCTGTTCGGCCAACTGCGCGTCGCCTGGGAGATGGGCCGAAGCCTGGTCGGGGCCTATAGCGAGGACGACTTCGAGAATCTGGTCACGCCTTATGTGTTCATGGGCAGTCCGGGCCTGGTGGTCAGCGACCCGACCGCCGCGCGTCAGGTCCTGACCTCGCCGAACTATCTGCGTCCCGTGAAGGCCAGCCGGCCGCTCAAGCCCCTGGTCGGCGAAGGCCTGCTGCTCAGCGAAGGCGAGACCTGGCGGCGGCAGCGCAAGAGCCTGGCCCCGGTCTTCACGCCCGCCGCGACCGGCGGTCTGCTGCCCCATTTCGTCGCCGCCGGCGCGGGCCTGGTCGAGGCGCTGGCGGGGCAGGACCGCGCCAACCTGGCCCAGGCCTTCCATCACGCCACCCTGGACGCGGTGCTGCGCGCCCTGTTCTCGCGCCGCGCCGACGCCGAGGGCGCGCTGCTGGCCGACCTGGCCCGTCGCTACATGGAGGGGCCGGCCCACTTCAAGCTGCTGGACTTCGTCAGTCGCGGCGCCGACGACCTGATCTTCATGGACGGCGACCGGCGGGCGATGGGCCGGCGCTGGCTGCACACGGTCGACGCCCTGATCGCCGAGCGCCGCGCCCATCCGCACGCTCAGGTGCGGGACATGCTGGACCGCCTGCTGGCCGCCCGCGACGAGGAGGGCGCGCCCCTGCCCGACCAGGAGATTCGCGACCAGTGCAGCTCGATGCTGGCGGCGGGCTTCGAAACGACCTCGCGCCTGCTGTTCTGGGCCGCCTACCTGCTGGCGCTGGACCCAGCGACGCAGACCCGGGTGCGCGCAGAGGTCACGGCCTTCCCCGCGCAGCAGGTGAGCAGCCTCGATGACCTGAAGGCCTGGCCGCTGCTGCGCTCGGTGCTGTTCGAGACCCTGCGCCTCTATCCCGCCGCACCCTTGATCGCCCGCGCGGCGCGAGGGGCCGACACGGTGATGGGGTGCGAGGTCGTCCCCGGCTGCATGATCACCATCAGCCCCTGGCTGATGCACCGGCACCGCAAGCTGTGGGACGCCCCGACCGCCTTCCGACCCGAGCGCTTCATTGACCAGGCCCACCCATGGGGCATGGAGGCCTTCATCCCGTTCGGCGCGGGGCCGCGGGTCTGCATCGGGGCGGGCTTTGCCCTCGCCGAGGCCCAGATCGTGCTGGCCAGCCTGCTGCAACGGTTCCAGATCGGGCTGGACAGCGACCGGCCGGTGCTGCCCAAGGCCTCGATCACCCTGGGGCCGGACCACGAGCCGGTGTTTGCGCTGACGCCCTTGAACCGCGCGGCCTGAAGCGTCAGCTTCGCGCCAGTTGTTCGAAAGGCCCCGCCATGACCGAGACTCCCGCCACGCGTCCTTCCGCCACCGCCGACGACAGCGGCCACGGCGGCCTGCAGACCTTCGTCACCGCCGGCCCGGCCACGATCGTCGCCGACATCGCCGCGGCCAAGGGCGGTCTGGACCTGGGGCCCGATCCGCACGAACTGGTCTGCGCGGGCCTGGCGGCCTGCACCAGCATGACCCTGCGGCTCTACGCCAACCAGAAGAACTGGGACATCTCGGCCATGCACGTCGAGGTCTTCCACCACTTCGACGCCGACCAGACCCCGCACGACCGCTTCGAGCGCACGATCACCCTGGAAGGCAACCTCAACGACGAACAGCGCGAGCGCCTGTTCCAGATCGCCGACAAGTGCCCGATCCACAAGCTGCTGACGGCGGGGGCGCGGGTGGTGACGACGGTGGGCGGGGAGTAGCTCAGCCTAGGTCCTCCCCCGCGTTGCGGGGGAGGTGGCCCAGAGGGCCGGAGGGGGCTAGCTCGGCCTTCGCAGCACTTGCCCCCTCAGTCGCTCCGCGACAGCTCCCCCGCATCGCGGGGAGCATCTTAAAACCCGTACAGCGCCGCGTACTCCCCATCCTTCGCCGCGATCTGCCGCGCGCAATCGACCATCACCTTGGCCTGTTTCCAGGTGGCGTCGTCCTGCATCTTGCCGTCGATCATCGCCACGCCCGTCCCGTCCGGCATGGCCTCCAGGATCCGCCGCGCGAAGGCCACCTCGGCGGGGTCCGGGCTGAACACGCGCTTGGCGATGTCGATCTGGCTGGGGTGCAGGCTCCAGGCGCCGGCGCAGCCCATCAGGAAGGCGTTGCGGAACTGCTGCTCGCAGGCGACCGGGTCGTCGATCGCCCCGAACGGACCATAGAACGGCTTGATGCCGTGGGCGGCGCAGGCGTCGACCATCTTGGCGAAGGTGTAGTGCCAGAGGTCCTGCTGCACCGAGGCGCGGGCCGAACCGTCCGCATGCGGATCTTCCACCACGCGATAGCCCGGATGACCGCCGCCGACCCGCGTGGTCTTCATCGCCCGGCTGGCCGCCAGGTCCGCCGGCCCGAGCGAAATCCCCTGCATGCGCGGGCTGGCCGCCGCGATGGCCTCGACGTTCATCACGCCCTCGGCCGTCTCCAGGATGGCGTGCAGCAGGATCGGCCGGGTCACGCCGTGCTTGGCCTCCAGCGAGGCCAAGAGCTGGTCCATGTAGAAGATGTCCCACGGCCCCTCGACCTTGGGGACCATGATCACGTCCAGCTTGTCGCCGGCCTTTTCGACGATGGTGGCGATCTCATCCAGGTGCCAGGGCGAGTTCAGGCAGTTGATCCGCGCCCAGAAGCCCACGCCCAGCGCCTTGAAGTCGACCTCGCGCGACATCGCCACCAGGCCGGCCAGGGCCGCGCCCTTGGCGTCGGCGGGGATGGCGTCCTCCAGATTGGCCAGGATGACATCGACGGTCGGGGCGATCTCGGGGAGCTTGGCGCGGACCTTGTCCAGGTGCGGCGGCACGAAGTGGATCATCCGCTCCACCCGGGCCGGCAGCTCGCGATACGGCGCGGGCGCGCCGATGGCCAAGGGTTTGAAAAAGCCGCGCGCGGTTTTCACGTCATCACTCTCCCCATGACCCCTCTCCTCGCTCATCCCCGCGAAAGCGGGGACCCAAGCCGAGCTGACCGAGGAAACCCTGATTTTCAGCTTAGGTCCCCGCTTTCGCGGGGATGAGCGGTGTAGGGGTGTGTTGGCGAGGACTGTGCTGCGGCGCAATATGCGACGTCAAGGCTGCCGCTTGCGTCAGGCCTTCGCGGGCGGCGGCGGTTTCGGGGCCTCTTCCGGATCCTCGCGCTCGAGGTCGGCGGCGGCGTCGTTGCTGGAGCCGGGCTTGACGGTCTTGGCCTTGCGGCGACGGGCGGCGGGCTCCAGGCGCAGGCTGGTCAGGGCGTCCTCGCCCTCCTCGCCGAACAGGCCACGGACACGGATGTCGCGCTGCGGATAGGGGATCTCGATGCCCGCCCCTCGCAGGGCGTCGTCGATCAACCAGGTATAGGCCGCATAGATCGCCGCCGGGCGGCGCACGGCGTCCACCGTCGGCCAGACCACCAGTTCGAACTTCAGGGCGTGGTCGCCATAGCCGACCAGCCAGACCTGGGCGCGGCGGGTGGCGTCGTCGGGCGAGGTGTAGGGCGCGGCCTTGGCGGCCTTCAGCACCGCCTCGCGCACCTTGGTCTTGTCGGCCCCGAAGGCGGTGACGAACGGCACCCGGATGCGGCGGTTGGTGCCGCGCAGGGTCCAGTTGACCACCTGATCGTTCACCAGCACCGAGTTGGGCACGATGATGTCGGTGCTGTCATTGGTGCGGATGCGCGTGGCGCGCGGGCCGATCTCGTGCACCACGCCGCGGCCGCCATTAGGCAGCTCGACGAAGTCGCCCACCGCCACCAGCCGCTCGAACACCAGGCTGACCCCGGACGCGAAGTCCTTGATGATGCCCTGCAGGCCCAGACCGACGCCCACGCCCAGGGCGCCGGCGAACACGGTCAGCGAGGTCAGGTCGACGCCCATGGTCGACAGGCCCGCCATCACCCCGATGACCACCAGAGCGTAGGTCGCCACCTTCTCGACGATGTAGAGCGAAGCGGCGCTGCCGGCCGCCCGTTCGCGCAGCCGGCGCAGGCCCGCCGAGGTCAGCCGCGCCGCGACGATGGCCGCCACGACGATCAGTACGCCCGCCGCCAGCCCGCCGACGGTCACCGAGGCCTTGCCCAGCTTCAGGAGTTCGAAGGAATCGAGCGTGCGGAGCGGGTTGGCGGCCATGGCCGGAGTTTGGAGCGAGCCGCCGCTTCGGATCAAGAGCGCGCTACAGCACCCAGTTCACCGCCACCGCTGGGGTCACCGAGGCCGTCACGTTGCGGCCGGCGGGCACGATGCGCGCCCCGACGATGACGCCGACCTTGGGCGTAAAATTGTACTCGACCGCCGGGGCCAGGATCAGGGCCTGGCTGACCGGATAGCGGCGCTGGACCGCCGCGCCGTCCAGAACGCCGGCCACTTCCGTCGCCGCGTCGCGCTGCCAGGCGACGTCCAGCGCCGCCACCCAGTTTCGCGTCACGCTGTACTCGAAGGCCAGGTTGGCCAGAAGCGTGTCGCCCGGCCGGGCCTTGCCCGCAAAGCCCTTCGCCGTGCCGTAGACGCTGGCTCCGCGCACCTTGGCGTCGCCGGCGCGGGTGTAGGCGACGTTCAACCGCGTGCGGAGGATGCGGCCGTTCGGCATCCAGAAATAGTGCTGCGAATTGACGCCCAGGGTGGTGGCGTAGGCCCCGCTGCCGAAGCCGTCATTGGGCCGCTCGTCCAGGCGGTCGTGGCGGCCGATCGGCAGGTTCTCCTGCAGCATCACCGAGATCGTCGGGACCCGGCCGCCTTCCTTGTACTGTGTCAGCCGGTACTGGACCTGGGCGGTGACGTCGCCGACGCCCAGCCCCTGGCTCCAGCGCCCGCCAGCCCGGCGATAGCCCAGGTGCGGGATGAAGCCCGCGGTCAGGGTGTCGGTCACGCCGTACAGCAGATAGGCCGACGAGCCGATATTGTCCTCGTCCGGCGCGCTGCGCCGTTTGCCGTCGGCGCCGAAGCGGCCATAGGGCTTGGCGTCGAACAGATAGGGCTCGATCAGCGCGTGGCCCTTGGGCAGGGTCGAGGCTCCGGAGGCCAGCAGCGGCCCGGTCCACCAGGCCTCGTCCAGGCCCTGGCGGTCGGGGGCGATCGCGAAGACCGGCGAGCTCAGCGCCAGCGCGGCGGCCGCGCCCAGGACGGCGCGGCGGATGATCGATGACATTAGGTCCCTCCGAGACGGTCGGGCGAACCTTCGCGTCTCGGAGAACCGCATTCTGTCAGCAGTGTGCTAGCGGCCGACCATCGCCATGCCGGCGGCCGTGTAGCGCTCGCCTTCCACGGCCGTTTCCGGCACGGCGGCGGCGATGCGGGCCAGGTCGTCGGCCGAGAGGACCACATCGACCGCGCCGAGGTTCTCCTCCAGGCGGGCGATCTTGGTGGTGCCCGGGATCGGGGCGATATGCTCGCCCTGGTGCAGGATCCAGGACAGCGCCAGCTGGGCCGGGGTGATGCCCTTTTCGCCCGCGATGACCGTCAGGGCCCCGACCAGGCCGAGGTTCTTGGTCAGGGCCTCGCCCTGGAAGCGCGGCAGGCCACGACGGAAGTCGTTGTCGGCTAGGTCGCTCTTCAACGCGCCGGTCAGGAAGCCCCGGCCCAGCGGGCTGTAAGGCACCAGGCCCACGCCCAGCTCGCGCAGGGTCGGCAGCACCTCGGCCTCCAATTCGCGGAACCACAGCGAATATTCGCTCTGCAGGGCCGCGACGGGCTGCACGGCGTGGGCCTTGCGGATGGTCGCCGCACCGGCTTCGGAGAGGCCGAAATGCTTGACCTTGCCCTCGGCGATCAGGTCCTTGACCGCCCCGGCCACGTCCTCGATCGGCACGTTGGGATCAACGCGGTGCTGGTAGAACAGGTCGATGACCTCGACGCCCAGGCGCTTCAGCGACGCCTCGGCGACGGCGCGGATGTGCTCGGGGCGGCTGTTGGTCCCCCGCATCCGCGAGAAGCCTTCGCCCGTGCCTTCCGGCGCGATGTCGAAGCCGAATTTGGTGGCGATCACCACCTGGTCGCGGAAGGGCTTGAGGCCCTCGCCGACCAGGACCTCGTTCAGATAGGGGCCGTAGACCTCGGCGGTGTCGAAGAAGGTGACGCCCAGCTCGACGGCCTTGGCCAGAACCTTGTGGGCGTCGCCGGGCTCGAGGGCGGTGCCGTACACCTGTCCCATGCCCATGCAGCCGAGACCGATGGCCGAGACCTCCAGGCCATCGCCGAGTTTGCGCGTCTTCATGGGAAGCTCCTTCGATTGGGGTGACGACGAAGATGGTTTCGATACGCGGCGAACCTAGAGGGTCCGCGCTGTTGTGGAGGATCAGGCAATCTTCCCGGCGCAACGACCAATCTTTTTTGGCGCCGGATGTCGGAACGCATCCGCCCGGCCCGTCCTAGGCTGACAACAAAGGAGGAAGACCGCCATGCCCAAGACCAGCCCCTTCCTGTGGTTCGACAAGGAGGCCGAAGAGGCCGCCGCCTTCTATGTCTCGATCTTCCCGAACTCGAAGATCGTCCGCGTCGACCGCTATCCGACCGATGCGCCTCAGGGTCCCAAGGCCGGCGACGTGATGACCGTCAGCTTCGAGCTGGACGGCCAGCCCTGGACGGCAATGAACGCCGGCCCGGCCTTCACCTTCAACGAGTCGATCTCGTTCGTGATCGACTGCGATGGCCAGGAGGAGGTTGACCACTACTGGGACGCCCTGACGGCCGACGGCGGCCAGGCGGTGCAGTGCGGCTGGCTGAAGGACCGCTACGGCCTGTCCTGGCAGGTGACGCCCAAGCAGCTGATCGAGTGGACGACGGGCGAGGACCGCGAGGCGGCCGCGCGGGTGTTCAAGGCGATGATGGGGATGGTGAAGATCGACGTCGCGGGGTTGCGGGCGGCGTATGAGGGGGGCTGAGGCTATAAGCGCCCCCTCCGGCCCTTCGGGCCACCTCCCCCGCTTCGCAGGGGAGGAAAGGTCTTCATCCTCCCCCGTGCAACGGGGGAGGTGGCGCGGCGCGTAGCGCCGTGACGGAGGGGGCGCTCTGGTCCGCGCGCCCGCCCTAAGCCGCCAGCTTCATCAAACTCCCCGGCGGCATGTCCCGGCGCACCTGCCGATCCAGGTCCTCGGTCATCTGGTCCAGGTCCTCGAACGTGTCCTCCGTCTCCTTGACCTCGTCGGAGCGTTCGAACTTGCCCGGCTGGGTCAGCATGCCCTTGATCTTGGCGGTATGGAGCTCGTCCTTGAACGCCTTGCTCAGGCTACGGACGAACTTGATGAAGTCCATGTCGCCCTCGACCTCGACCTTGGCCTGGTCCTCGATCGCCTTGCGGTCGGCGGCCTGCTGCTCGGGCGGCAGCGTCGTGTCCGGGGCGGCGGCCAGGTCCTGGGCGAACATCTCGCCGGAGTCCTTGGCGGCCTTGGCGTAGTCCTTGACCGCGCCCTGCAGGTCCTTGGCCGCCGCCGCCAGGGCCTTGGCCATGCCCTTGGGATCGTTGGCGTACATCTGCTTCAGCATCTTCAGCTTCTCGACCAGCTTCAGCAGCTTGTCGCGCGCCCGCCCCTTGGCGTCGCCGATCGCGGTCTTGCGACCGGTCCGAAGATCTTTCTTCAGCTGGTCCAGGGCCTCGGCCTCCGGACTCCTCTTCTTCGCCGGTTCCTGGGCGGGCGCGGCCTTGCCATAGGCCGCCAGCGCCATCGTCCCCACCTGCCCCGTCACCCTCATGGCCTTCGAGCCTCACGCGGCCATTCTGGCCTGCCTTTGGCGGCCAGAATGGCGTAACGCGGGTCGCCCTAAGGTTAAGCTCAGGCCTTCTTGACGAATTCCGTCCTCAAAACGAGGCCCTTAACCTTGTCGACATTGGCCTCGATCTCGTCGGGGTCGCCGGTCAGGCGGATCTTCTTGACCACCGTGCCGCGCTTCAGCGTCACGCCGCCCGAACCCTTGACCTTCAGGTCCTTGATCAGGGTGACGGTGTCGCCGTCGGCCAGGACGGTTCCGTTGGAGTCGCGGGTCTCTTCGCTCATGATCTCTATTTCTTCCGCCCCAGCGGATGCTTGGTCTGAACGACGTGGGCCAGGTGCTCGCCCGCCACGTGCGTATAGATCTGGGTGGTTGCAATATCGGCGTGGCCTAGCAAGGTCTGAATGACCCTTAAGTCAGCGCCGCCTTCCAGGAGGTGGGTGGCGAAGGCGTGGCGCAGCACGTGCGGGCTGACCTTTTCGCGGTCGATGCCGGCGGCGATGGCGGCGTCTTCCAGCAGCTGTCCCACCCGGCGGGCGGTCAGGCGGCCGGTCGAACCGCGCGAGGGGAACAGCCACGGGCTGTCCTTGGTGCCCTTCGACAGGAACGACGGCCGCTCGGCCAGATAGGCCTTCACCGCCGCTCGGGCGGCGTCGTTCAGCGGGGCCAGCCGTTCCTTGCCGCCCTTGCCCTTGACGATCAGGAAGGCTGGATCGCGGGCCAGGGCCGTCAGCGGCAGGGCCAAGAGCTCGGAGATCCGCAGGCCCGAGGCATAGATCAGCTCGATCATGCACGACAGGCGCAGACCCTGGGCGCCGTCCTTTTCGGTGGCGGCGGCCAACAGGCGCTCGATCTCCTCGCGCTCAAGCACCTTGGGCAGCGGCCGGCCGGCCTTGGGGGCGGCGACACGGCGCGAGGGGTCGTCGGTCCGCCAGCTCTCGCCCAGCACGAAGCGATAGAACTGGCGCACCGACGAGCGGCGGCGGGCGGCGGTGGCCGGCGACAGGCCGCGCGCGCCCAGGTCCTGGAAATAGGCCTCGATGGTTTCGGCGTCAGTGTTGTCGAGATCCACGCCGCGGCCGGCCAGGAACAGCCGGGCGTCCTCCAGGTCCTTGCCGTAGGCGGTCAGGGTGTTGCGGGCGGCCGCGCGCTCGACGGCCATCATCTCCAGGAAGGCGTCGACCCAGCCTGCCCCCTTCGCGCTCACTTCGTGAACGCCAGACCCAGGATGCCCTCGACGACGATGGCGCGGGCGTCGGCGGAGAGGCCGGCGTGGTTCACGGCCTCGGCAATGCGGGCGCGGTCCACCGGCGCGGGACCGGTCGCCCCGGCGTCCAGGGCGATCGACAGGGCCAGCAGACCGGCCTCGCCCTTGCGCTTGGCGGCGCCGGCGTCGTCCAGCAGCAGGGCGCGGGCCGGCGAGGCGACGGGCTTGGCCAGGTCGAAGCTGGCGAACTGGGCGCGGGCGTCGGGGTCCAGACCCCCGCCCAGGCTGGCCAGCAGCACGGCGGCGGGCTGGGCCGGCGACTTGGGACCGCCGGTCGCGCCGCGCGAGACCAGGTTGCCCAGGATCTGGTTGTCGACCTTGCCGGACGCCGCCGCGATCAGCGCGTCCAAGAGGGCCAGGTCGGTGGTGTTGGCGCCGGGGATGGTGTCGCCGACCAGCCGGCCGCGGATGGCTTGGGCGCTGGCCACGTCACCCGAGGCCACGGCGGCACGGGCCAGCAGCACCGGGTCCTGCAGCGGACCGCCGGCCGAGGCCAGCACCGCGATCGAGGCGGCCGAGGCGTGGGCGGCCTCGACGAAGGCGGTCAGGGTCTTGGCCTGGCGCAGGAACGCCAGGTCCGAAGCTTCTTGCGCGGTCAGGTCCGCGCCCGAGGCCACGCCCGACAGGTCGCCAGTCGGCTTCAGCACCGACTTCAGGGCCGGCGAGGCCGAGGCGATGGCGGCGGCCGACTGGACGTCCAGGTTCAGGCGGCGCGACAGGGCGTAGTTCACCCCGTTCTTCAGATTGGCAGCGCCGGGGGCCGTGCCGGCCAGCGCCGCGCCCATCAGCCGGGCGTAGTCGGCGTCCTTAGTCCCCGCCTGAGCCAATTGGAACGTGAGTTGCGCCGCGTCAGGCTGGTCGGCCTTCAGCTGGCAGAAGGCCCGCAGCCGCAGCCAGTAGGCCGCGCCGCGATCGACGGTCAGGGCCTGCTCGACGCGGCAGGCCTTGTCATCGTCGCCGCTGATCAGGGCCGCTTCCGCGCTCGCCATCGACAGCGCCGCGCTGCCGGGCGCGCCGGTCACGCGGTCGAGCACGGCGTTGGCGCCCTTGGCCTCGCCGAGTGCAATGAGAGCCAAGCCGCGCTGAGCGCCCATCTCGGCGTCGTCGCCCACCCCGGCTGGACCATTGGCGCCGGTCGACAGCATCCGCCGCGCCAGGCTGGCGAAGGCCGGCGACAGCGGCTTGGACCCGCCCAGCTTCGGCACGACGTCGCGCATGATCGCCGGGGCGGTCCCCTTCCACAGATCACCGCCAATGCCGGTGTCGGCGACCGGGCCGGAGAAGTAGTCCGGGGCGGCCAGGGTCTTGACCGTGACCTCTTCCTGGGCGCCGGCGAGGGCGGGAACGGCCAGCGCCAGGACCAGCGCGGCGGCGAACGGAGAACGCTTCGAAATGACCATGGACCGGTTATGACGCATGACGGAGTTCTCGCAAACTTGGCGGTTAGCCCTACCCTCGTGTAAACCCGCGACCGCATCATGACCGAAGCTGCTGAACCGCCCGAAACCCTGCCCGCCGCGCTGATCGACGCGAAGGCCGACCTCGCGCCCTTCCGCGAGCGCACCATCGTGCTCGTGGGGCTGATGGGCGTGGGCAAGTCCAGCGTGGGCCGCCGTCTGGCCAATGTGCTGGAGCTGCCGTTCCGCGACGCCGACAACGAGGTCGAGGCCGCCGCCGGCCGGTCGATCTCCGAGATCTTCGCCGAGCTGGGCGAATCGGCCTTCCGCGACGGCGAGCGCCGGGTGATCGGCCGCCTGCTGGACGAGCCGCCGCACGTGCTGGCCACCGGCGGCGGCGCCTTCGTCAATCCCGAGACCCGCGCCCTGATCAACGAGAAGGCCGTGTCGGTCTGGCTTAAGGCCGATATCGAGCTCTTGGCCCGTCGCGTCTCGCGCAAGGACAACCGCCCGCTGGTGCGCGGCAAGGACCCGGTGCAGGTGCTGACCCAGTTGGCGCAGGCCCGCAACCCCGCCTATGCCGAGGCCCAGGTCCACGTGCAAACCGGCGACACCCCGCACATGGTGGCCGTCGAGGCCATACTGGCGGCCCTGCGCGCGTCCAATCTTAGTAAGCCCACGGAGTAAGCCCATGATCCGCACTGTTTCCGTGGGCCTGGGCGAGCGCGCCTATGACGTCGTCATCGGTCCGGGCCTGCTCGACACCGCCGGCGAGCGGATCGTTCCGGTGCTGGGCAAGCGCAAGCGGGTGGCCATCGTCACCGACTCGAATGTCGGCGAGCACCACGGCGAGCGCCTGGCCGTCGCCCTGGAAAAGGCTGGCGTCGCGGTCGACGTCATCACCATCCCGCCCGGCGAAGAGAGCAAGAGCTTCGAGGGCTTGGCCGAGCTTTCAGACCGCCTGCTGGCCCTGGGCCTGGAGCGCGGCGACCAGATCGTGGCCTTCGGCGGCGGCGTCGTCGGCGATCTCGCCGGCTTCGCGGCGGCGATCTACAAGCGCGGCATCGACTTCGTGCAGGCGCCGACCACCCTCTTGGCCCAGGTCGACAGCTCGGTCGGTGGCAAGACCGCCATCGACACCCCGCGCGGCAAGAACCTGATCGGCGCCTTCCACCAGCCGCGCCTGGTGCTGGCCGACCTGGACGTGCTGTGCACCCTGCCCGCCCGCGAGCTGGCCTGCGGCTATGCCGAGATCATCAAGTACGGCCTGCTGGGCGACTTCGCCTTCTTCGAGTGGCTGGAGACCAACGTCGCCAAGGTGCTGGAGCGCGACGTCGACGCCCTGGTCCGCGCCGTCGGCCGCTCGGTCGAGATGAAGGCCGAGATCGTCGCCGAGGACGAGAAGGAAGCCGGCCGTCGCGCCCTGCTGAACCTCGGCCACACCTTCGGCCACGCCATCGAGGCCGAGATGGGCTTCGGCGACGCGCTCAAGCACGGCGAGGCCGTCGGCGTCGGCATGGCCCAGGCCTTCCGGTTCTCCACTAAGCTGGGCCTCTGCCCCACTCAGGACGCCGTCCGCGCCGAGGCCGCCATCAAGGCCGCCGGCCTGCCGACCACCATGGCCGATGTCCGCTCCGAACCCTTCAACGCCGACGCCCTGGTCGCCCACTGCGGCCAGGACAAGAAGGCCGAAGGCGGCAAGCTGACCTTCGTCCTGGTCCGCGGCATCGGCGACGCCTTCGTCGCCAAGGACGTCGACCGCGCGGCGCTCAAGACGTTCCTGATCGAGGAAGGCGCGGTCTAGGCTAGCGCCGGATAAGGCCCAGCAGGGCGTCGTTGATGCGGCCCTGCCACCCCGGCCCTTCCGCCTTGAAGTGATCGAGCACGGCCTGGTCCAGCCGAATGGAAACCGGCGTCTTGGTCGGAGCCTTCTGCGCGCCTCGGCCCCGCGCCGCCGTCTTCGGAAACGCCGCCAGCACATGGGCTGGCAGGCTCTCCGCGCCTTTGGCCTGCGCGAAGTCCTGCGCGGTCCACTCGGGATTTTCGGTGTCGATCAGCGGCCTAGGGGACATAACGCTTCATCTCCTTCTGATGCGCGCGCCGCAAACTGATCGGTCGCAGCACGCCCGCGCGGTCGGTGAACACCAGGCAGTGGGCGACACCATCGATCAGTCCGAACGCGCGATAGCGGACCTCGCCATAGTCCTGACGGTCGTCTGCGATGACCGCCAGAATCTCCAAGTCGGCGGCCCGCTCGAACGAGACGCCGTGCTTGGCGATGTTGACCTCGTTCTTGAGCGGGTCGAACTGCATAACTTTATCGTATATACGATTTAACTTACTCCATCAACGCCGCCCCTTCACCGCCAGGCCGGCGCCGGCCAGCAGGGAGTAGAAGGCCCCGAAGGCGGCGTAAGGGGCGATGGAGACGGCGGTGGGCGAGCGGATGGTTCAGCTGAACAAGGACGTTCAGACCTTCCGGGACTCGGTGGCGCGCTTCGTCGGCGGGCAGCCTGGCGCCGAGGCGTTTCGCGCCTGGGACCCATGGAAAATGTCTTCTCTGGACGCCATCGCCGAACTCTGAGCAGATTTCCGCCGAGGGCGCGGAACCATCCTTAGAAAGATGCGTTTTTCGCCTTTGCTGGTCCGGGGGAGGCCGGCATGGAGGGGCGTGTTGGCCAGCTTGGCTGAGACCGAAATTCGCGACAGTCTGGTGCGCGATAGCGTCGATTTCGACGTGTACGCCCGCTTGGCGGCGGCCGAGAAAAGCCTCGCCGAGGAAATCCGCAAATCCGAAACCCTGGCCCGCGTGTCCGAGGCCGTCGCCTCCAGTCAGGACGTCGACGCCTGCGTGCAACTGGTGATCGATGGCGCCCGCGAGATCATCGGCGCAGCGTTCGGGGCCTTCTTCTACAACGTGGTCGACACCGACGGAGAGTCCTACGCCCTCTATCGGCTGTCGGGCGCCTCGCCCGAGGCGTTCGCGGCGTTCCCCAAGGTGCGCAAGACCGAGGTCTTCGCTCCCACCTTCAGCGGCCAGGGCGTTGTCCGCTCGGACGACATCACCCAAGATGCGCGCTACGGCCGTAACGCCCCGCGCCACGGGATGCCCGAGGGCCACCTGCCCGTGCGCAGCTATCTGGCCATCCCAGTCGCCAACCGGCAGGGCGAGGTGCTGGGCGGTCTGTTCTTCGGCCATCCCGAGGCCGGCCGCTTCACCGCCCGCGACGAGAACCTGGTGGTCGGCATGGGCGCCCAGGTCGCCGCCACCATCGACACCATCAAGATCAACGCCGAGGCGCGCGACGAACTGATTCAGCGCCGCCGGGCCGAGGAGCGCCTGAAGTTCGCCCTGGACAGCGGCCGCATGGGCTCGTGGGACCTGGACGTCGCCACCCGCGCCTACGAGGCCTCTGACCTCTGCAAGCTGAACTACGGCCGGGGGATCGACGAAAGCTTCGGCTTCGCCGACCTGATCGCCACGATCCATCCCGACGACCGCCCGGGCATCCTGGCGGCGATCGAGGCGGCGATCCGCGACGGGGCCGACTACGACGTCGAGTACCGGGTCGTGCATCCCAACGGCGACCTGCGCTGGCTGCACGCCCGCGGTCGCGCCGCCACGATCGCCGATGACGGCGGCGCACGACGCCTGGCCGGGGTGTCGCTGGACATCACCGAGCGCAAGCGCGCCGAGGAACGCCAGAAGCTGCTGGTCAACGAGCTGAATCACCGCGTGAAGAACAGCCTGGCCACGGTGCAGTCGATCGCCGCCCAGACCCTGCGCTCCAACGCCTCGCCCGAGTTCTTCCGCGAGGCCTTCGAGTCGCGGCTGATCGCCCTGTCGCAGACCCACGACCTGCTGACCCGCGAGAGCTGGGAGGGCGCTAGCCTGCGCGAGGTGATCGACGCCGAGATGCACGCCATGGCCGGCGAGGATCGCATCAGCTTCGACTACGCCACCGACATCCGCCTCAGTCCCAAGGCCGCCGTGGCCCTGGGGATGGGCGTGCATGAACTAGCCACCAACGCCTCGAAGTACGGCGCCTTGTCGACGCCGGACGGTCGGGTGGACGTGACCTGGACCCTGGACCGCGATCTGCTGCGGCTGCGCTGGACGGAAAAGGACGGACCTGAAGTCCATCCTCCCGCCCGGCGCGGCTTCGGCGCCCGCCTGCTGGAGCGCGGCCTCGCGGCCGAGCTATCCGGCGCGGTCGACCTGACCTATGATGCCGCCGGCGTCGTTTGCCATATGGCGCTGCCTCTGCGCGCGCTGGAGCCTGACACATGAAGACACTCTCCGCCCTCAAGGTCCTGGTCGTCGAAGACGAGGCGCTGGTCTCCATGCTGGTCGAGGACATGCTGACCGATCTGGGCTGCACCATCGTGGGTCCCGCCGCCGAGATCGAGGAAGCCTTGCGCCTGGCCACCTCGGCCGACATCGACGCGGCCCTGCTGGACGTCAATTTGGGTGGCCGCCCGATCTTCCCGGTCGCCGACGCCCTGCGCGCGCGCGGCGTGCCCTACGCCTTCGCCAGCGGCTATGGCGAGGCCGGCATCAGCGAAGACCACAAGGGCGCGGCCGTCCTGCAGAAGCCGTTCCGCGAGGCCGACCTGCGCCGCGTGCTGGAAGGCCTGGTCAGCCAGACCGCCTGATCCTTCTTCAGATCCGGAGACAAAAAAGGGGCGGCTCCTCGCGGGGCCGCCCCTTTTCCGTATCGGTAGTCCGGATCCGTATCGGCCGGGTGCGAACACCCGGCCGAAGAGGACGTCAGATTACCACTTCTTGCTGACCGACATGAAGATCCGGCGACCGATCATGTCGTAGTTGCCGATGGCGGCGGTGCCGACGCGGAACTGACCCGACGACTGAGCCGGCGGACGCTCGTCGAAGGCGTTGTTGATGCCGACCTGGGCCGACATGCCTTCGAAGTCCTTCTTCACCGAGAACGTGTGGTAGGCGGTGAATTCGGTGTGCAGCTTGTACCACGAGCACGAGTTCGAGGCGGCGGTGCAGACATTGCCCACGCCGTTCGCCGTGTCGCTGTACTTCGTGACCGGGAACACGTTGCCCATGTTGGCGGGCTGCGTGATGTCCGAACCCTTGCCGATCATGTTGACGCCCCAGAAGAACGTCCAGTCGTCCTTCTTCCAGGTCGCTTGCATGTTGCCCGAGAAGCCGGGGCCATCGAAGTTGTACGTGGTGTTGCGGTAGTCCAGCGGAGCCGCGCCGCCCAGCAGGGTGGTCACGTTCTTGGTCGCCCAGGTGAACTGCGAGTTCAGCACCAGACGGCCGCCCAGCAGGTCCTGACCGTAGCGGGTGGTCAGGTCGATACCGCGGTTAACCTGGTTGGCCACGTTCACGTAGCTGTTCTGGACCGTCAGCACGTAGTGCTTCGTCGGGTCGCGGGTGAACAGCGAGCAGAACGGGTTGGTCGCGAAGTCGGCCGAGTTGTAGCACTGACGCAGGATGTTCAGCGCGCCGAACTGGCGAACTTGGTCGTCCACCTCGATGGTGAAGTAGTCGACCGCGACGTTCAGGTCCGCAAAGCGCGGCGACCAGACGAAGCCGAAGGTGTTGGCGTCGGCCGTTTCGGCCTTCAGATTGCCAATGCCGCCCGTCGAGAAGATCGAGGCGCTGCTGCCGCCCAGGGCGTTATAGTCCGCCGGGATGCCCTGAGCCGCACAGTTGGTGCGGGTCGTTTGCGACGCCGTGGTCGAGTTGGCCAGGTCGAAGCAGGGGTCGATGGCGCTCTGGGCCGAGTAGCCGATCTGGTTGCCCAGATACAGTTCGTACAGCGACGGGGCGCGGAACGAGGTGCCGTGCGTGTAGCGCAGGGTCACCGACGGGAACACGCGCCAGTTCACGCCGACCTTGTAGGTCGCGTTCGAGCCGTAGCTGTCATAGTCCGAGTAACGACCCGACAGGTTCAGGTCGAGGCTTTCCATGAAGCGGGCGTCGCGCACCAGTGGCACGTCCAGTTCGCCGAAGACTTCCTTGACGCTGTCGGTGCCCTTGGTTTGGCCAGCCGAAGTGTACAGAGCCATGTTGCGGGTCGCGGCTTGCGTGCCCGGCTTGTCGTTGATGCGTTCCTTGCGGACCTGGAAGCCGAACGCGCCGGCGACGGCGCCGGTCGGCAGACGGAACAGGTCGCCCGAGGCCGAACCTTCGATGTAGGCGTGGCTGTACTCGGTGGTGCCCTCTTCGTCGAAGAACAGGAAGTCCTTCTCGGCCTGGGTGAACTGGCCCTGCAGGACGCGGTTCGACATCCACGGAATACCGTTCGGCAGGGCCGAGCAGTTGAAGTTCGAGACGTTGCCGCCCAGCGGGTTGTTGGTGCAGGCCACGTTCGGGCTGTTCAGGGCCACGAAGCGGTCCAGATAGACGCGCTTGCCGAAGTCATAGGTCGCGTCCGACTTGGAGTACTGGCCGAACAGGTCCCAGTTCCAGCCGCCGTTCCAGTCGATCGAGCCGCGCAGGCCCGCGACAGCGCGGTAGTACTTGACGTCCTGGTGACCGTCCGACGCGTAGGCCGAGATGGTCAGGGCGTCCGCGCCCAGGGTGTTGTTCGGGTTGCTGGCCGGCAGGTAGTTCACGGCGCCGTTCAGCGTGTTGCGCTGAGCGAACGACTGGAAGATCTGGCCGACGCCGTATTGGGCCGACTTACGCTCGCTGAACATCAGCTCAGTGTAGGCTTCGATGTTGTCGGTCAGCTGGTAGCCGCCGTTGAAGGCCACGGTCGAGCGGATTTCCGGGCTGACGGTGCTGGCGCGGTCGAACAGCGGCGTCGATTGCGGCGCGTAGCTGTAGGTGCTCGGGAAACCGATGCGGTTGAAGCGGACGAAGCCGGGGTAAGGCGAGTCGTTGCCCTGGGCCGCGGTCGGATAGGTCTGGCCCGGAACCACCGGCATCAGGTTCATCGAACCGGCGACGCGCTGGACGTAGCCGTTGCCCAGGTTGACGCACTTGAACTCGCCGGTCAGCGAGTCCTTGTAGTCCTTGCGGGCGCCGGTCTTCGGGTCGAACAGGTAGTCGGCGGCGCAGGCGGTGTCGTCACGGTCGCCGCGACGCAGGACTTCCTGGCGGAAGTACTCGCCCGAGATGTTGGCGTAGCCGCGGTCGAAGGTCTTACCGTAGGCGCCGGTGATGCGATAGGACGAGCCGCCCTTGTCGATCGGGTTGCTGCCCCAGATCTTCAGCTCGCCACCGTCCAGCTTGGTGCGGGTGATGATGTTGACGACGCCGGCGACGGCGTCCGAGCCGTAAACCGACGAAGCGCCGTCCTTCAGGATCTCGACGCGTTCGACGATCGATTCCGGAACAACGCCCAGGTCGAACGGGCCGACTTGGCCACGCACGCCGGCCGGACCGGCGCGACGGCCGTTCAGCAGCACCAGGGTGCGGTTGGCGCCGAGGCCGCGCAGCGAAATCGTGCTGACGCCCGGACCGCCGGTCACGTTGTAGCCGGTGTACTGGTTGTTGATCTGGCCGTTGCCGGCGGCGAGGGACGAGTTCTGCAGAACGGCCGAGATCGAGGCCTGGCCTTCCAGCTCGGCGCGTTCCGAGGTCAGGACCTGGATCGGCGCGGAAGCGGTGAATTCGCTGCGGCGGATGCGCGAACCCGTGACGGTGATCGCCTCGACTTCCTGGGCCTCAGCGGCCGGCGCGGCAGGCGCGGTCTGGGCGTGGGCCGGAGCGGCGACGGCGATCAGCGACAGAACGCCGGTGATGACCGTCGTTCCCAGCAGAATGTTCTTGTTCAAGCTCAACAGAGGTCCCCCAAGGACGACACTAAAACGGATGATTTGGGACCGAACGAGGCATAAATACCCACGTTCATCCACACCTCACCGTAGCAGGATCGTCATAAATCCGAACCCCAAACGGCCATATCGCGCCGCATTTTAGAAATAACGTGGCTATTTGAACACAATTGAGCCCGCTATTGGAAAGTTCTTCCTGAAAAAGCCACGATCAGCCCGGACCGCGTCGAATTGTTGAGCGAGGGGGGCAATTTCATAAATCAGCGATATCTGAGACAAAATATTGCCGAAACACTTTGTCGCTCTGCGCACACAGAAAAACACGCTCCAGCGGATGGAGCGCGTGGCACGCGGCGATGGCGTAAAGATCAGTCCAGGTCGCGCGGACCGAATGAATGGGGCAGCAGCCCCCAGAACGGCAGACGCTCGGTGATTGCGCCGTCCTGCACGGAGACGATCTCGCAGGCCTCGCCGGCGAACTCGGCGATCCGCTGGCGGCAGGCGCCGCAGGGCTGGACCACCGCGCCCGAACCGGCCGCGATCAGCACCTTGTCGATGCGCCGCGCGCCGCCGGCCGTGATCATCGCCCCGATCGCCGTCTGCTCGGCGCAGGTGCCGACCGGATAGGCCGCGTTCTCGACATTGACGCCGTAATGGACGCGCCCCTCGTCATCGATCACCGCCGCCGCCACCGTGAACGCCGAATAGCGGGCATAGGCGCGCGCCAGCAGCGCGGGCAGGCCCTGGGCGGCTTGCTGTTCGATGGGATCGGGAGTGACGTCGACGCTCATGCTGTTCCCTGCCTCCGGGCGGGATCGCGCCGGGGAGAGAGGCAATCAGTCGCAGCGCCCCGAGGCAAGCGAAAAACGCCGCCCCGGATCCCCTCGACCTAGCCCTCGCCGGGGGCCGTGGCGACGATCGACAGGGCGTGAACGGGACCGGCCAGCTCATCCTCCAGCACCTTCATCACCAGGCGCTGGCGCATCACCCGGGCCTTGCCCGCAAAGGCCTCGGCCTCGATCCGCAGGTTCAGGTGGCTCTCGCCCGCGCCGGTGTGGCCGGCATGGCCGTGATGGCGGTCGCTATCGTCGACGATCTCCAGCCGGGTGGGCGCAAACGCGTCTTCCAACTTGCGGCGAATGGTGTCGATGACGGCGCCCATGATGCGTCTCTTGCATGTCAATCCTTGAACGGAAATAGCGCGGGACTACTCTAGACGCCATGAGCCGCGAGTTCGAATACCGTCCCAAATTCACCGACATCCGCGTGCGTCCGCCCAAGAAGGGCGAGGACGACGTGGTCAACGACGTCCTGGGCCTCAAGCCGGGCGAAAAACGTTGCGATCATCCCGACTGTCGCTTGGCCGGTTCGACCAAGGCGCCGAAGTCGCGCGACCTGCCCAACCAGCACTACTGGTTCTGCCAGCCGCACGCGGCCGAATATAACAAGAACTGGAACTTCTACGCCGGCATGAGCGAGTCGCAGATCCGCGCCGCTCAGGAGAAGGAGCGCCAGACCGGCGGCCGTCCGACGTGGAGCTTCAAGGCCGACGCCAATTCCCGCGAAGCCGCCGCTGCGGCCGCGCGCGACGCCCGCGCCTTCGCCGATCCGTTCGGCGTGTTCCGCGCCCAGCAGCGCAAGGCCGAATCAGCGCGCACCGCCGCCGAGCGCGGCCTGGGCAAGCTGGAGCGTCAGGCCCTGGCCGACCTGGACCTGGAAGCCGGCGCCGACAGCGCCGCGATCAAGGCCAAGTACAAGGAGCTGTTGAAGCGCTGCCACCCCGACGCCAACGGCGGCGACCGCAGCGCCGAGCACAAGCTGCAGCGGGTCATCAAGGCCTATAAGACGCTGCAAAAGTCGGGAATGGTGAAGAGCTGAGGGGGCTTCCTCTCAGCGCCTTGCGAAACGACCGGTCTCTAGGCCATCCTCCCGCCCCACACGGGCAGGGACAGCGAATCCATGACAGTCAGCGATCCGGAATGGCGCGCGCCCAGCGAGCCGCCGACGCCCGTGACGCCCGTGCCGTTCGGCAAGCCGTGGAGCATCTGGTTCTGGGGCGGGCTGCTGTCGACCGGCGGCTTCGCCCTGGCCGTGGCGCCGCGCCAGGTGCTGGACCTGCTGAACACCTCGGTCGAGACCCCGTCCCTGCCCTGGGTTCGATTCGCGGGCCTGGTCCTGCTGGCCTATGCCATGGGCTATCACGTCGCCGGCTGGACCGGGCAGCGCACCTATATGCGGGCCTCGGTGGTGCTGCGGGTGTTCTCGCTGGTGGTGATCGGCGCGTTCGTCCTGGCCGACTGGCTGCCCAAGGCCTGGCTGGCGTTCGGCCTGTTGGACTTCGTCGGCGCGGTCTGGACGACGCTCGAACTCCAGTGGCGGCCTAAGCCGAAGGCGTAGGCTCCAGCGACCGGCGCGTGAAGCGCCGCTGCACGAACACCGCCGCCAGCCAGCACAGCATCGCCCACGCCGCGCCGACGCACCATCCGGCCAGCACGTCGCTGGCCCAGTGGACGCCCAGATAGACGCGGCTGAGGCCCACCAGCAGGCTGATCAGCACCGCCGCGACCATGGCCAGCACCTTGACCCGCCGGCGATCGGCGAACCGCGCGGCCAGCACGCCCAGCGTCAGGAACACCACGGCCGACAGCATGGCATGGCCCGATGGGAAGCTGGCGTTCACCGCCTCGACCGCGCGATAGGCCAGGTCCGGGCGCTCGCGCTCGAACACCCTCTTCAGAGCCTGGCTGATGATCAGCCCGCCGCCGGCCCCAGCCACCAGCAGCACGCCCTCGTTCCAGCGCCGCAGGGACGCCAGCAGGGCGAAGGCGAACAGGATCAGCAGCGCCAGCACCGCCACCGAGCCCAGGGCGGTGATGTCGGTGGCGGCGATGTGCAGCCAGTCTGGTCCGATCAGGATGTCGGGCTGACCATCGACTCGCAGCGCCTCCAGCACCGCCAGGTCCAGCGCCCGCGTCTCGCCCTCCCGAACTTCTTCGGCGATCGACAGGAAACCCATGCCGCCCAGGGCGATGATCAGCAGGGCGCAGGTCGCGCCCAGCTCGCGCCGCGCGGCCGTCAGCACGGCGCGAAAGTCGATACGGATCAAAGGCATAGCTCCCGAAATGCAGACGTCAGACTACAATATTTCCCTTTTGAAACATGAACTTAAGCTGACCAGAGCCGTTCATGCTGGGACTAGGTCACGTCCCCTATTCTGACATCCTCATCGAAGGAGACCCCACATGAAACGCCTTCTGACCGCTTCGCTCGCCGTTCTGATGCTCGCCGGCGGCGCCGGCGCCGCCTCGGCCCAGGACTGGCGCCGTGATCACAACAACAACGGCCGCTACGACCAGCGCGACCGCGCCTATGAACAAGGCCGCCGCGACCAGGCTCGCGCCGAAGACCGCCGCGACCGTCGCGAGTACCGCCGCTGGGCCAAGGGCCAACGCCTGGACCGCCAGTATCGCGACAACCGCTACTACGTCAGCGACTATCGTCGCTACGGCCTGCGTCAGCCGCCGCGCGGCTATCGCTGGCAGCGGGTCGACAACCAGTACCTGCTGACGGCTGTCGCCACGGGCCTGATCGCCTCGGTGATCATCGCCAACCGCTAAAAAATTAGGCCTGGAGGGGGCGTCGCAACGCGGCGCCCCCTTCCCCTCCCTAGCGTCAAGAGGCTAATTCGGAGGTATGCCCGAGTTCGCCGAAACCAGCTCCGCCCAAGATCCCCTGATCACCCTGGTCCCCGACAAGTGGGTGACGCTGCGCGACGCGTTCGGCGTCGACAGCGACATGAAGGTCCCAGCCTTCAGCCATCGCGATCCGCACGTGCCGGAAATCGACAGCGCCTATCGCTTCGATCCCCAGACGACCAAGGCCATCTGCGCCGGCTTCGCCAAGGACCGCCGCGTGATGGTCCAGGGCTATCACGGCACCGGCAAGTCCACCCACATCGAGCAGATCGCCGCGCGCCTGAACTGGCCGCTGGTCCGCGTGAACCTGGACAGCCACGTCTCCCGTATCGACCTGGTCGGCAAGGACGCCATCGTCCTGAAGGAAGGCAAGCAGGTCACCGAATTCCGCGAAGGCATCCTGCCCTGGGCCCTGCAGCGCCCGATCGCCCTGGTGTTCGACGAATATGACGCGGGCCGTCCGGACGTGATGTTCGTGATCCAGCGCGTGCTGGAAGCCGGCGGCAAGCTGACCCTGCTGGACCAGAACCGCGTCATCCGCGCCAATCCATATTTCCGGCTGTTCTCCACGACCAACACCATCGGTCTGGGCGACACCACCGGCCTCTATCACGGCACCCAGCAGATCAACCAAGGCCAGATGGACCGCTGGTCGATCGTTACGACGCTGAACTATCTGGAGCACGACGTGGAAGCCGCCATCGTGCTGGCCAAGAACCCGTCCTACGACACCGCAGACGGCAAGCGCACCCTGGCCGCCATGGTCCGTGTCGCCGACATGACCCGCAACGCCTTCATGAACGGCGACATCTCGACGGTCATGAGCCCGCGGACGGTCATCACCTGGGCCCAGAACGCCGAGATCTTCGACCACGACGTCGCCCTGGCCTTCCGCCTGACCTTCCTGAACAAGTGCGACGAACTCGAGCGCCCCACGGTCGCCGAGTTCTTCCAGCGCGCCTTCGGCACGGACCTCCCGGAAAGCGCCGCGCGGGTGAAGGTGGCTTAGACTAGAGCGTCACGCCGCCTCGCGCGGCGTGATTTTCTCCAGCTCGGCGCCCATCTTCCGACGCTGCTCCATCAGGTCGTAGCTGTTCTGCAGACGCAGGAAGAAGCCTTCCGACATTCCCCAATAGCGGCACAGACGCAGATCAGTGTCGGCGGTGACCGCGCGCTTGCCGAGCACGATCTCGTTGATCCGCCGCGGCGGTACGCCAATGGCGCGGGCCAAGGCGTTCTGACTCATGCCGATCGGCTTGAGAAACTCTTCAAACAGGATGTCGCCCGCCGTGGGATTGGGTATCCAGTTGGCCGGGTCCATCTCAATGGTATTCGCAGATTTCGACATTTTCAGCGTGTCCATTGATCCAGCGGAAACAGATCCGCCACTGTTGATTGATCCGTATCGAGTATTGCCCTCCGCGGTCCCCTCGCAACGCTTCAAGCCTGTTGCCAGGCGGGAAACGTAGGTCTTCTACCTGCTCCGCGGCATCTAGTGAGCGCAGCTTGCGGATGATCGAAGCCTGGATGTCACCAGGCAAGCGACGCGAATACCCACCTCTCCAAATGGCCTCCGCTTCGCGGTCGGCGAAACTTCGGATCATCAGACGTAACCATAACGCATAACGTTATACGGATCAACCATCGCACCACCCTCAACTACCGCAAGGGTTGAATATAACATTTGTTCTTGTTTTGATCCAGATCGCCCTTTTGGCCGTTTCGACAAGACCGCGTCATCGGAACCGGCTTGAATAGCGGCTCGTTCGTCTTGGCGAACCTTACGGAGACCTCCCATGACCGACATCACCTACGACATCGTCGAGCACGACGGCGGCTGGGCCTATAAGGTCGGGGCGACGTTCTCCGAGACCTTCCCGAGCCATGACGCGGCGCTAAAGGCGGCCAAGACCGCCGCGGCCGAGCAGGAGCTGCCCGGCGAGGATGTCGGCATCGTGTATGAGGACAAGAACGCGGTCTGGCACGGCGAGGTGGCGTCCGGCGACGATCGGCCGAAAACCCATATCCGGGACGCTGAATAGGCTTGCGACCGGCCAAGTCCTGAAATCGGCCTCTAACTTGCGGCACGTGACCCAAGACAAGCCATTTTGAGACAAGGTCGCCGCCATGTTCGCCAAGAAGAAAGAAGCCCCCGCGCAGCTGGCCCTGGCTCCGCTGGAGCAACAGCCGCCGCGCGCGGCCGCTCCGGTCCAGCACCAGCCTGCGCCGGCGCCTGCGCGTCCGAAGCCGGCCTCGCTGTTTGCCCAGGGCCTGACGATCCGCGGCGACGTGGTGGGCGACGTCGAGGTGCATCTGGACTGCGTGGTGTTGGGCGACGTGAAGGTCGGCAAGCTGGTGATCGGCCCCAACGCCCGCGTCGAGGGTTCGGTCGTCTCGCAGGCCATGGAGATCCACGGCCTGGTGATCGGCTCGGTGACCGCCCAGAGCGTGCGCCTGTACGGCACCGCCCGCGTCGACGGCGACATCACCCACGAGCAACTGGCCATGGAAACCGGCGCGCAGTTCCAGGGCCGCAGCCTGAAGTTCCGCCGTCCGGCTCCGGCGCCGACGCCCGCGCCGCAGCCCCAGGCTCAGCAAGCCGCGCCGCAGCCGGTCCATCAGCCGGCCCCGGCGCCGCAGGCCCCGCCGTCGGCTTCGCAGTCGCCGTACAACCACACCGCCCACTGACGCTTTTACCGGCGTCCACTTTTGGCTGTCGCGCTCACATGTGGCGCGGCGGCCACGGCGAGGCTTTAGCGAACCTCGATACGGAACACTGACGCTAAGCCAGGCTTTGTTATGGTGAGGGTCGACGTCTCGCGGCCCGCATCAAGGAGCCCCACTCCATGGTTGGTAAGCCGTTGAAGATCGTGCCGCCCGTCTCGGGCCCGGCGGAAATCTACGACCTGGGACGCGGTCCCGAGTCTACGGGTCAGCGTATCAAGCGCCTGCAGGAAGAAGCCCGCATCCTGGCGCGCGAAGAGGTCGAGCGACTTGACGCCGACCTGCGCCGCCTGGCGGACCAGGCCAAGCTGATCGCCGACGGCGGCGACGCCTATCCTGTCGGCGTGCGTGAACTGGCCGGCCGCATCTCGGTGGACACCGCCCAGCGCGCCGACATGCTGCGCGCCCTGATCGAACGACTAGCCTAGCCTTCACGTCTCAAAACGGCTCAGCCCGCCGCATTGGCCATCTTGCGCAGGCGGCGGGCGAGGTCTTCGGGCCGATCGGCGATCTGGTCGAACAACGCCTGGACCTCAGCCTCGCCGAAGCCGGCCGCGCGCAGGGTGCGCCAAGCGCCGGCCAGCACCGCCTCGGCAATCTCCAGGCGCCCATCTTCCGGATAGGCTTCGGACAGCTTGAGGCCCACGCCGAACGGGGCCTGCGAAGCGGGATACTGGGCGGCGAGCGACATGCGGACCATCCTGTGGTCGACGCCAATGTTCCTTTTTTGTTCGCGTCGCGCAAGAGACTCGAGTCCCCAATTCGGGACATGAAGAAGCCCCGGGGCCGCAAGGCTCCGGGGCTCTTCGTGCGAGGCTGATCGCTTAACGGCAGACGGTACGCTCATAGTACGAACCGTTCCAGCGATCGTACTCGCGGGTGGTCCAGCATTCGCCGCCACGGCCGTAATAGGGGCGCGGGGCGTAGCCGTAGCCATAACCGTAGCGCGGCGGAGGCGGCGGCGGGGCGTAATAGCCCTGGTCGTAATAGCCACGGTCGCGGCGTCCGTTGTCGGAGATGGCCGCGCCGATCGCCAGGCCAACCACGCCGGCGGCGATGGCGGCCGCGGCGGTGTCGCCGCCCCGGTTGCGGTGATGACGCCAGCGCGGGTCGGCCGAGGCCGAGGTGGCGGCCAGGACCAGCGACACGGCGGCGACGCCGGCGCCGACCCGGCCGATGGTGGTGATGAGCTTGTTGGCCATGACGGCCTCCCTCAAATCCTCTGCTTCCCGGCGCGTAGCGCGTCGTCTCAAGCGTTGAACCTACGATCGGACTCCGTGGCTGAACGGCGCCTGAACGAACCTGACCAACGGCTGGCGGAACCGGTTTGTTCATCTTTTTGGGGAAAACTCCGCCTCACTTGAGACCGCGCGCTCCCGGAGAGAACGCCATGAGCCATTCCCTGTCGTACGCCCAAGGCCAGGCCCTTCAGGTCCTGTCGTTCGAGGTCGGCGCCCAGACCTACTGCGTTCCCGTCAGCGCCGTCCGCGAAATCCGTGGCGTCACGCCGCCGACCCCGCTGCCCGACGCGCCGCCCTATGTGCGCGGCGTCATCAACCTGCGTGGCCAGGTCATGCCGGTCATCGACCTGTCGTGGCGCCTGGGCAAGGGCGCGGCCGAGGACGGCCCGCGTCAGGTGATCATCGTGGTCGAGAACCAGACCGACGTCGCCGGCCTGCTGGTCGACGCCGTCTGCGACAGCTTCACCGTCGAGGCCGAACAGATCAACCCGCCGCCGGCCCTGGGCGATGGCCAGGACAGCCCGCTGGTCTCGGCCGTCATCACCGCCGGCGAAGGCTCGATGACCGTCCTGCTGGCCGTCAGCCGCATTCTGCCCGAGCGCCCGATCGCCCTAGCGGCGTAAGCCTTCGGCGACTTGCCACCACGCGTTGAGTTCAACACTGTATCGCTTCGGATTCGGGGGCGAACATGGACCGTGCAGCGCGTGAAGGCGAGATGGGCGAGCGCCCGGAGCTCTGGCGGCTCTGGAACGCGCTGCACAAGCTTTTCCCCAGCCTGGGGCTGATCTCGGACAGTTTCGTCACGCCTGGCGCCTGGGGCTATGTCGGCGTCGATTTTGTCTCCGGCTTCCGGCGCAATCCCTCGACGCGCAAAGCGTTCGCCCTGCTGGAGGGCGTGGACGACGCCCTGTTCGACGGCCTCACCGCCCTGGCCGCGCTGAATGCCCGCCGGCAAGAGCAACTGCTGCGTGCTGTCGTCATCCTGTATCTGACGATGCCGCTGTCGATCGCCGCGCTTCTGGCCGATATCGCCGGCGACAGCATCATGGCCTTCCTCAAGGCCAACCAGCCGTCGGCGGTCGCCATCGGCATCCTGGCGACCTCGGCCCCGCTTGGCTACATGATGAGCACCTGGCGCTCACGCCAGTTGATTGGGGTTCTGGACCTGATCCGGATCGAGCGCGACCAGCGCCCCTTCACCGCGTTGGAGCTTCGCGACGAATAGGCCGCGCCCCAAACATTTGTTCGAATAGCCTCTTCCGCTTCGCCCTCGCCGAACGCTAGTCTTCCGCCAAACTAAAGGGAGACGAGCATGAAGGCCGCTGTTCTGCGCGAGGTGGGCAAGCCCCTCGAGATCGAGACCGTGGCCATCGGCAAGCCCGGCCCGCGCGAGGTGCTGATCCGCACCAAGGCCGCCGGCGTCTGCCACTCCGACCTGCATTTCATCGAGGGCTCCTATACCCACGCCCTGCCCGCCGTACTGGGCCATGAGAGCGCCGGCATCGTCGAGGCGGTCGGATCCGAGGTCCGCACCGTCAAGGTCGGCGACCACGTCATCACCTGCCTCAACCCCTATTGCGGCCACTGCGAGGTCTGCCTGACCGGGCACATGAACCTGTGCATCAGCCCCGAAACCCGCCGGGGCAAGGGGGAGGAGCCACGCCTGTTCAAGGAAGACCTGTCAGGCTCGGGCGACACCAGGATGGCCCAGTTCCTGAACCTGTCGTCGTTCGCCGAGATGATGCTGGTGCACGAGCACGCCTGCGTCGCCATCCGCAAGGACATGCCGTTCGACCGCGCCGCCCTGATCGGCTGCTCGGTGATGACTGGGGTCGGCTCGGTGATGCACACCTCCAACGTCCGTCCGGGCGAGACCGTGGCGGTCATCGGTTGCGGCGGCGTGGGCCTGGCCACCATCAACGGCGCGGCCATCGCCGGCGCGGGCCGGATCATCGCCATCGACCGCGTCGCCGCCAAGCTGGAGCTGGCCCGCACCTTCGGCGCCACGGACGTGATCGACGCCTCGGCCGTCGACGATGTTGCCAAGGCGGTGCTGGACCTGACCGGCGGCGGCGTGCAGCACAGCTTCGAAGCCATAGGCCTGAAGGCGACGGCGGAAGCCTCGTTCAAGATGCTGCGCCGGGGCGGCACGGCGAACGTCATCGGCATGATCCCGGTCGGCACCAAGATCGAGCTGCACGGCGTCGACTTCCTGGGCGAGCGCCGGATCCAGGGCAGCTACATGGGCTCCAATCGCTTCCCGGTCGACATGCCGCGCCTGGTGGACTTCTACATGAACGGCAAGCTGAACCTGGACGACCTGATCTCACGCCGCATCAAGCTGGAGGAGATCAACTCGGCGTTCGACGAGCTGAAGCGTGGCGAGCTAGCGCGGTCGGTGATCGTGTTTGATTGAGGCTTCCAACAGCCCCTCTTCCCTCCCTTTTTGCCTTCCTAGGCCTTGTGCCTAGGACCCAGGGCTTGGCTGGGCTCGGCTTGGACGGAGCGCTCCGCGAGCGTGGCGCACGCCGTCATCGCTCAGTGCGAGCGGACAGATGGGTCCTAGGCACAAGGCCTAGGAAGACAAGAATGGGATCGGACGCCCAACTGGTCTAGTCCAGCTGTCACATCACTGACGAACCCCGGGTGTAACTGCGGCGCAGTTTCTACCGGAGCGTCCTTCCATGTCCCAGATCGACCGCCGCGGCCTGCTGGCCGCCATCGGCGCCCTGACGCTGCCGCCGGCCCTGGCCCGCGCCGCCGCCATCGACGCGGACGTGCGCACCGGCACGATCAAGGACGTCGAGCACGTGGTCATCCTGATGCAGGAGAACCGCGGCTTCGATCACTATTTCGGGACACTGTCGGGCGTGCGCGGTTTCGGCGACCGCTTCCCGATCCCGGTCCGGAACAAGCCCGGCCGCGAGAACGGCTCGGTGTTCCTGCAGGCCTATGGCGACCAGCTCTTGGCGCCCTTCCCGCTGGAGACCACCAAGACCTTCGCCCACATGCGGGTCGAGAGCACGCCGCACAGCTGGACCAACGCCCAGGACGCCTGGGACAATGGCCGCATGGACCGCTGGCCGGACTCCAAGGAGCCCTGGTCGATGGGCTATTTCGAACGCGCCGACATGCCGTTCCAATACGCCCTGGCCGAGACCTTCACGCTCTGCGACGCCTATCACTGCTCGACCCAGACCGGCACCAACACCAACCGCCTGTTCCTGTGGACCGGCACCAACGATCCGTCGGGCAAGCGGGGCGGACCGTCGATCTCGAACTCGCACGACAACTTCGCTGAGAAGGGCGGCTCGCCGGATTCCTACACGTGGACCACCTATCCCGAGCGGCTGCTGAAGGCCGGCGTCTCCTGGCGGATCTACCAGGACATGGCCGACAACTTCACCGACAACCCCCTGGTCGGGTTCGCGGCCTATCGCGCCGCCTACAAGGACGCCCCGGGCTCGGACAAGCGCCTGAAGGACCTGGCCCTGACCACCCATCACCTGGACAAGCTGCGCGAGGACGTGGTGTCCGGCCGCCTGCCGCAGGTGTCGTGGATCATCGCCCCGGCCGGCGATAGCGAGCATCCCGCCCCGTCCAGTCCGGCCCAGGGCGCCCACTACACCGCCAAGGTCATCGACGCCCTGACCGCCGATCCCAAGGTCTGGGCGCGCACCGTGTTCCTGGTGATGTTCGACGAGAACGACGGCTTCTTCGACCACATGCCGCCGCCGTCGGCCCCGTCGAAGGATGCGGACGGCAAGCTGCTGGGCGCCTCGACCGTGGACCTGACCGGCGAGCACCACCACGTGCGCGCCGCCAGCGAGGCCAAGGCCGAGCGCGACGACTTGATGGGCCGCCCCTACGGCCTGGGTCCGCGCGTGCCGCTGTACGCCATCTCGCCCTGGAGCCGTGGCGGCTGGGTCGACAGCCAGGTGTTCGACCACACCTCGGTGATCCGCTTCCTGGAGGCGCGCTTCGGCGTCATGGAGCCCAACATCTCGCCCTGGCGGCGGGCGGTGTGCGGCGACCTGACCAGCTGCTTCGACTTCAAGACTCCCAACCACCAGCCGTTCGCGCCGCTGCCGTCGGTGGCCCAGGAGGCCGCCCGCGCCGCCAAGCTGCCGGAGTTCAAGCCGCCGACGCCGACCAAGGTGGTTGCTCCGGTGCAGGATAAGGGCGTGCGCCCCTCGCGCGCCCTGCCCTACGCCCTGGCCGTCGAGGGCAAGGTTCGCGACGGGGCCATGACCCTGTCGTTCGCCAATACCGGCGCCCAGGCCGCGGTGTTGCACGTCTATGACCGCCTGCGGCTGGACGCGATCCCGCGCCGCTACACCGTGGGTCCGGGCAAGACCCTGGACGACGCCTGGCCGGCGGGCGCCTACGACCTGTGGGTGCTGGGGCCGAACGGCTTCCACCGCGAATTTGCGGGCGAGGCCACCAGCGTCGAGGCCAGCGCCCGCGTGCGCGGCGCCACCCTGCTGGTGACCCTGAAGAACAGCGGGACCGAGCCGCGCACCGTCGTTGTGACGCCCCAGACCGGCGAGCCCTGGCGCGTCACCCTGGCCCCGCGCGAGGTCGGCTCGCGGGCCCTGCCGACAGAGCAGGGCTGGTACGACCTGACCGTCCGCCAGGATGGCGACCCCGACTGGCTGCGCCGCCTGGCCGGCCGCATCGAAACCGGCGCGCACTCGATCAGCGACCCGCTGATGGGCGGGGCTGCGCGGCTGACCGTTTAAACTGTCATCCCGGCCAAGCGCGCAGCGCGCCGAGCCGGGACCACAGAGCGCGCCGAGCTCGCCGCGGTCCCGGCTCTCCGCTTCGCTGCGGCCGGGATGACAGCTAGGGTCACGGCGAAGTCTTCAGGGATTCGCCGTCATGCTCCGCCCCTCCGCGCTCGCCATCGTCCTGGCCCTGGCCGCCGCCCCGGCCCTCGCCGCGCCCAAGGCCGATCCGCAGAAGACCGTGAGCAAGCTGGTCGCCTCACCGGCGTTCAAGAAGGCCGTGGCCAAGCTGGACGCCGACTACGACCGCACGGTCGGCGACATCGTCACCCTGACGCAGATCCCCGCCCCGCCGTTCAAGGAAGAGGCCCGCGCCAAGGCCTATCTCGAGATGCTGAAGGCTCACGGCCTGTCGAACGTCGAGATGGACGCCGAGGGCAATGTCATGGGCGTGCGGGCTGGGACGGCCACGAAAGGCAAGGGCCCGTTCGTGGTCATCGCCGCCCATCTGGACACCGTCTTCCCCGAAGGCACGGACGTGACGGTCAAGCGCGAGGGGACCAGGCTGATGGCCCCCGGCGTCGGCGACGACACCCGCTCGCTGGCCACTTTGCTGGCCTATCTGCGCGCCCTGGACGCGGCGGGCATCAAGACCAAGAGCGACATCCTGTTCGTCGGCAATGTCGGCGAGGAGGGCCCCGGCGACCTGCGCGGCGTGCGCCACCTGTTCAACACCGGTCCGTACAAGGGCCGGATCAGCGCCTTCTTCTCGATGGACGGTTCGGACCCGTCGCGGATCGTCGACAAGGGCGTGGGCTCCAAGCGCTATCGCGTCACCTTCAAGGGCCCGGGCGGCCACAGCTACGGCGCGTTCGGCATCGTCAGCCCGATGGCGGCCATGGCCCAGGCGGTGACCGACCTCTACGCCGTCCAGCCGCCCAAGGATCCCAAGACCACCTATTCGGCCAGCGTCACGGGCGGCGGCACCTCGGTCAATTCGATCCCCAACAGCGCCTTCATGGAGTTCGACATGCGCTCGGAAAGCGCCGCCGAACTGGCCAAGCTGGACGCGACCCTGATCGGCATCCTGGACAAGGCGGTCGCGACCGAGAACGCCGCCCGCTCCACCGCGCCCGGCAAGATCAGCTACGAGGCCAAGGTGATCGGCGAGCGGCCGGCCGGCCACACCGATCCCAAGTCAGACATCGTGGTGCTGACCGCCGCGGCGGTCTCGGCCCTGGGCTTTGAGCCCCAGCACGGCGACAGCTCGACCGACTCCAACCTGCCGATGAGCCTAGGCATTCCGGCCGTCACCATCGGCGCCGGCGGCAAGGCGGGCCGCGCCCACGCCCTGGACGAGTGGATCGACGTCGAGAAGACCGAAGGCCTGAAGGGCATGCAGGTCGGCCTGGCCGCCCTGCTGGCCGTGGCGGGGGTGGACTAGGCCGCGGCCTTCGCCGCCCCCTTCCGCGTCACCAGCCAGATGCCGGCGCAGACCAGCGCCAGGGCGGCGGCGTTTTTCCACGCCAGCACCGGCTCGTGCAGGAACAGCGCCGACAACAGCACCCCAAACACCGGGATCAGGAAGTTGAACACCGCCAGCATCCCGACGGGATTGTGCTTCAGCAGCAGGCTCCACAGCGCGAAGGCCGCCGCCGACAGGCCGGCCATATAGGCCAGCAGGCCCAGCGAGCGGGCGTCGAAGCCATGCAGCGCCCCGCCGCCGACATAGCCGATGGCCAAGAGGCCCAGGCCACCGATGCCCAGCTGCCAGCCGGTCATCACCATCGGGTCCATCTTCTGCGAGATGGTCTTGCCCCAGATCGAGGCGGCGGCCAGCACGAAGGCGGCGATGACCACGAAGCCCTCGCCCAGCAGGGTGAAGTCGAAGTCGAGGCCCTTACCTCCGAGATTGACCACCACCACGCCGGCGAAGCCCAGCAGGCAACCCAGCACCTTGCGGCGGTTCAGGCGGTCGTTGGCGTAGAGGAAGTGGGCCAGGATCACGCCGAAGAACGCGCCGGTGGCGTTCATGATCGACGACTTCACGCCAGTGGCGTGGGCCAGGCCGACATAGAAGAACACGTACTGAAGGGTCGTCTGGAAGACGCCCAGCCCCACGACCCTGGCGATCTGGTCGCGCGGCGGGACCAGCGGCTTGCGGCTCAGCCCGGCCAGAACCAGCAGGATCACGCCCGCCGCCAGGAACCGCCAGCCGGCGAACAGCATCTGGGCGGCGGTGTCGCTCTTGCCCACGTGCAGCAGGGCATAGCCGCCCTTGATCGCCGGAAACGCGCTGCCCCACAGGAAGCAGCACAGCACGGCCATGCCGATGACGAAGCGGCGGTCGGTATAGAGGGTCGTGCGAGGAGAGGACAAACGCGGGCTCGCTTCAGGGGCGTAAGCGCTGCTTCTAGGCTGTGCGCCGGAAGGCTTCAATGACTGCGCTGCCAATCACGCCAGCCAGACCCGCCAATATTCGTCAGACAATTTATGCTAACGGCGTTCTTGATCCCACATTCTGTCAGAGTTGAGAGATCCTGAAATACGCGTCGCAAGTCTTTTGAAGAATCTTCCCAAGGTTGTTCACGAACGCTAAGCCTCACTGATATCGATGTTTTGTCTTGTCCCCGCTGCGCCAGGACTTTTCGTCGTCCACAAGGATTTCGGTCACGATGACCACCCGCGAGACTCTGCCCGTCGACGTCAGCGCCTTTTTCGACGTCTCGCTGGATCTGCTGGTCATTCGCGACGTCGACGGCCGGGTGCTGAAGGCCAGCCGCTCGTGGGAAGCCAAGATGGGCCACCGTCCCGAGGACATGGAGGGCCAGTCCCTGCTGCGCCTGGTCCATCCCGACGACATGCCCGGCACCCAGATGAGCGCCATCGAGGTCGAGAACCGCCGCGACGGCGATCCGGTCCGCGGCTACACCAACCGCTATCGCCACGCCGACGGCCACTACCTGACCCTGGAATGGCGCGCCCAGCGCTATGGCGACCGCATCTTCGGCGTGGCGCGCGACGTCACCGAGCGGGTGGCGGCCGAGCGGGCGCTGCTGGAGGCCAAGGCCTCGGCCGAGGCGGCCAACCGCGCCAAGACCGACTTCCTGGCCAATATCAGTCACGAGATCCGCACGCCGCTGAACGGGGTGATCGGCATTGTTGACGCCCTGGCCCGAACGTCGTTGAGCCCCGACCAGGCCGAGATGGTCGACCTGATCCGCAACTCGGGCGCGACGCTGGAGCGACTGGTGTCGGACTTCCTGGACGTGGCCAAGATCGAGGCCGGCCAGCTGCGGCTGGAACAGCGGCCGTTCGACCTGGACGAGGCCCTGCGCCCCTGCGTCGAGATCATGCGCCACCGGGCCGAGGAAAAGGGCCTGACCCTGCAGGTCGAATGCGCCGGCGACCTGACCCACGGCCATCTGGGCGCCCGCTATCTGGGCGACGGCACGCGGATCGGCCAGGTGGTCGGCAACCTGCTGTCCAACGCCGTGAAGTTCACCGAGACCGGCGGCGTCACCCTGCGCATCGCCGACGAGGCCGCCGGCCTGACCCTGGAGATCGTCGACACCGGCATCGGCTTCGACGCGGACCATGCGGCCAAGCTGTTCGGCCGCTTCCATCAGGCCGACGCCTCGATCAGCCGCCGGTTCGGCGGCACGGGCCTGGGCCTGTCGATCTGCCACTCACTGGTCGAGATGATGGGCGGCCAGATCTGGGCGACCTCGAGCCCCGGGGCCGGCAGTCGCTTCGTCGTGATCCTGCCGCTGCCCCGCGCCCCGGCCGAGCATCCCGAAATCCGCGACGTCAACGCCCCGCCCCTGCCGCGCACCGACGCCCCGCTGCGGGTGCTGCTGGTCGAGGACCACCCGACCAACCAGCGGGTGGCCCAGCTGATCCTGGCCGCCCAGGGCGCGGCGGTCGTCACGGTCGGCGACGGGCTGGACGCCTTGGACGCCTTCCGCGTGGCCACCTTCGACGTGGTGCTGATGGACATGCAGATGCCGCGCATGGACGGCCTGGCCGCAACGCGGGCGATGCGGGCTTGGGAAACCGAGATCGGCGCGTCCCGCACCCCGATCATCATGCTCAGCGCTAACGCCCTGACGACCCACCGCGAACAGACCCTGGCCGCCGGCGCCGACCTGCACGTGGCCAAGCCGATCACCGCGGCGAACCTGCTGGCAGGCATCCAGGCGGCGGTGGGGTAGCGGGGGACGGCGCGACCGTTATCGACCCGTTGCGGACATTTCACCAAGCCCCTCTCTCATAGAGAGAGGGATTTCGAAAGGCCGCTAGCCACCCCAAGGCGACTTTCCGAAGTTCCGCCTGTAGGCTGACAATCATGATCCAGGCCTGTGAACAGTGCGGTGGGAGAATCGCGGACCACCGTATCGAGCCGATATTTGATCGATGCGGGATCGCTGCGCTTTGGCCGTGGGCTACGCCAAACTTTTCGGGGCGGCCATAGCTCTGTCTGGCCTAGTCCCCTTGGGCGCGTGGCACTTCCGCTAGGGCCCGATGAAGTTGCTCGCCGTTCTAGCGAGGCTCGCTTGCACGCTAAATTGCCCCGGCCGACTCTGGGGTGACGGAGAGCTGCTCAGGCGCCGCCGCGCCCTCAAAAGAACACCGTTTCACCAAAGCTTGCGCTCGCGCTGGTGTTGGCCGGGGGATGGGATGAGGAACGCATCGCTTGGGGTGCTGGTGGCGGTCGCCTGCCTGGCTGCGTCCCCGGCCCTGGCCGAGAGCTTCGCGGGTCGCCAGGCGTACAAGCTGGATGCGGCGCGGGTGAAGGTGCTGACCGATTTCGTGGAGGCCTCACGCCAGGCGCTGGGCGTGCCGGGGATCTCGGTCGGGATCGTGCAGGACGGCAAGACCGTGTTCGCCGGCGGGTTCGGGGTGCGCGCGGTGGGCCGGCCGGACAAGGTCGACGCCGACACCCTCTATCTGGTGGCGTCCAACACCAAGCCGCTGACCACCCTGATGCTGGCCAAGCTGGTCGACGAGGGCAAGCTGACGTGGGAGACGCCGGTCGCGGACCTGGAGCCCCGGTTCAGGCTGGCGGACGCGGCGACCACGCCGAAGATCCAGGTCAAGCACCTGCTGTGCGCCTGCACCGGCCTGCCCTATCGCAACCTGGACTGGGAAGTGGCCCCGCCCAACGCGCCCGAAACCCTGGCCTTCGACATCCTGGCGCGGATGCGACCCGCGGGGACGTTCGGCGCGACCTATTCCTATTCGAACCCGATCGCGGCGGCCGGCGGCTTCGTGGGCGGCCGGGTCGCCTATCCCGACCTGGCGCTGGGCGCGGCCTATGACAAGGCGATGGACACCCGGGTGTTCGGGCCGCTGGGCATGAGCCGCACGACCTTCGACTACGACACGGCCATGCAGGGCAACTTCGCCCGCGCCTATGGCGTGAACCCGCTGGGTGAGAGGGTCGAGGTCGATCCGGCCCGCAATCGCCAGATGCACGCGGTGCGCCCCACGGGCGGGGCCTGGACCAACGTCAACGACCTCCTGGCCTATGTCCGCATGGAGCTGGCCGGCGGGCGACTGGGCGATGGGACGCGCTACATCTCCGAGGCGGCGCTGAAGGCGCGGTCGGACGCCCAGGTCAGCACCGGGGCGCAGTCCTGGTACGGCATGGGGCTGGACACCAATGTCTCGAGCGGCACGACCGTGCGCTATCACGGCGGGCGGCTGTACGGCTTCCGGGGCGACACGGTCTGGCTGCCCGAGCACGACGTGGGGGTGGTGATCCTGGCCAACGCCAGCACCGCCAATGTCCTGATGGAGGCCCTGCCCCGCAAGCTGATGGAGGTGCTGTTCGACGGCGAGCCCAAGGCCGACGGCATGGTCGCCGCCGCGGCGGCCGCAGAGAACCAGCGGCGCGAGGCCGCGCGCCAGGCCGTGCGCTATCCGGCCGACGGATCGGGCCTGGCCCCGCGCTATCGCAACGACGTGCTGGGCGAGCTGAAGGTGGCGTCAGCGGACGGCCAGACAGTGTTCGAATTCTCCGCCTGGAAGACGCCGGTGGCCTCGCGGACCATGCCCGATGGCGCGGCGGCGTTCGTGGTCATGGCGGCCAGCCCGACCTTCCCATTCGTGGCCGGCAAGACCGGCGAGCGGCGCACCTTGACGATCCGCGAAGGTCAGAACGCCTTCACCTTCGTCGAGGTCGACTAGGGCTTGGTCGGCTCGGCGCGCGTGGCGTCCCAGACGAAGACGAAGTTGCGGTGCTCGGCCCAGGTCTGGCCGGTCAGCCGCCCGGCTTCGAGGCAGGCGGCGGTGTGATAGGGCCCCTTGCCGTCGGTGGTGCGGAAGCTGACGCAGGTGCGGCCCTTGGAGGTCTTCCACCGGCCGGCCAGGATGTCGCTGTCGTAGAAGCTGCCCGTCACCGTGCCGTCGTCGGCCAGCGTCAGGCTCATGCGCTTCAGGTAGGGCGTTGCGCTCTTGCTGGAGGTCAGGTCGACGGTCCAGTCGCCCGCCAGGGTTTCGGGAGTCGTCGCGGCCAGAACGGCCGCCGCCAGCATCGCCAACATGTCCCGCCCTCTTAGGTTTAGCGCAGCTTGCTCTTGGCCTGCTCGATGTCAGCCATGGCCAGCTTCGGGGTGTCCTCGCCGCTGACCGGCTCACCGCCGGCCGCCAGCATGCGGTCGATGCGGGCCTTCTGCGACTTGAACGCGGCCAGTTCCGAACCGCCCAGGATGGTGCCCTGCGGGACCTTGGCGCCGATCGGATTGACCCGCTGGCCGTTCAGCCAGACTTCGTAGTGCAGGTGCGGGCCGGTCGACATGCCGGTCGAGCCGACATAGGCCACGACCTGGCCCTGGCGCACGCGCGAGCCGGCCTTGATGCCGGGGGCGTAGCGCGAGATGTGAGCGTAGCCGGTGTCCCATTGATTGGCGTGGCGGATGCGCAGCCAGTTGCCGTAGCCGGCCCAGCGGCGGGCTTCCAGCACCACGCCGTCGCCGGCGGCCAGGATCGGGGTGCCGGTGCCGGCCCCGAAGTCCACGCCCTTGTGCGCGCGGTTGTAGCCCAGGATTGGGTGGCGACGGGCGCCGAAGGTCGAGGTGATGCGCGCGCCGTCGACCGGGGTGCGTAGCAGGAAGCCTTTGATATTCTTGCCGCTTTCGTCGAAGAACTGACTCTTGTCCTCGCCCTTGCGGTCGAAGGCGTAGAACTTCTGGCCCTTGACCTCGGCATATTCCAGGTCGCCGGCCTCGATGGTGCGGCCGCTCTCGGTGACCTTGCGGCCGAAGACCAGGCAGAACTTGTCACCCTCGCGGATGTCGCGCGAGAAGTCGATCTTGTGCGAGAACAGCTTGGCCGCCTGGCTGATCACCGCCGGGGTGCCGCCGACGCTGGCCACGCTCTCGTAGAACGAGCCGTTCATGGCCCCGCAGGCCACCTTTTGCTCGTCGCGGACCTTTTCCTCCAGTTCGCGCAGGCGCAGGGCGCCGTCGAAGGTGCGCGAGACGGTCAGGGTCGAGTTGGGGCTGGTGCGCATCGACAGACCTACCAGGCGGACCGGTCCGCGCTGGCCGCGGCGCTGGGCGATGGCGGCCTCGAAGGCCATGCCGGCCTTGATATTGACGGTGTCGATCGCGCCCTGGAGCGTGGCGACCACGGCCTGGGCGTCTTCCGGAGCGACGCCGGCGCGCTGCACGGCGCCTTGCAGGGTCTCGCCCGGGCGCACCTTGACGGCGATGTTCTCGGGACGCTCGAAGCCGGGCTGGGCCTCGGCGCTGGCGAAGGCCACGTGCTGCAGGGCGACCAGGGCGGCCGGGTCCAGAGCGGCGCGTTCAGTGGTCGGAGTCTTGGCGTCTTCGGCGGTCAGTTTCCACCCGAGGCCCAGAGCGGCCATGCCGGCGACGGCGGTGAAAACCCTCGGCGCCCAGCGAGTCGCGCTGCGGCGCGGATCAAATTCCTGCATCGTGCCCCCGTCGGTGTCGATGCCGCGCAAGTCAAAATGACACGGCTGGGTAGCCCCCCAGCAATCGTCGCGCCGGAACATGGTCGGCCATGCTCCGCACGGCAAGGACTATTCGGCGCTTCGGGCGATTTGTCACGGACATGGTTAAAGGCGCCGCGGCGGTCGAACCGTAACCATATGATCCAATTGCGAAAACGCCCACCGTTGCCGGTGGGCGTTTCTGGGTACGCTGGTACTGTACGCTTACTGAAGTCGCGAGACTTAGGCGGCGTTGATCGCCTCGTTCGGGTCGCGCAGCACGTAGCCGCGACCCCAGACCGTCTCGATGTGGTGCTTGCCGTGCGCCGAAGCGGCCAGCTTTTTGCGCAGCTTGCAGATGAAGACGTCGATGATCTTCAGCTCGGGCTCGTCCATGCCGCCGTACAGGTGGTTCAGGAACATTTCCTTGGTCAGGGTCGTGCCCTTACGCAGGGAGAGCAGCTCGAGCATCTGGTACTCTTTGCCGGTCAGGTGAACGCGGTTGCCGTTCACTTCGACCGTCTTGGCGTCCAGATTGACGATGATGTCGCCGGTCTTGATGACCGATTGCGCGTGACCCTTCGAACGACGGACCACCGCGTGGATGCGGGCGATCATCTCGTCCTTGTGGAACGGCTTGGTCATGTAGTCGTCGGCGCCGCCCGAGAAGGTCTTCACCTTCGTGTCGATTTCCGACGAGCCCGACAGGATCATGATCGGCGTGTTGATCTTCGCGACCCGCAGGGTGCGCAGAACATCGATGCCGCTCATGTCGGGCAAGTTCAGGTCGAGCAGGATGAGATCGTAGTCGTAGATCTTGCCCAGATCGACGCCTTCCTCACCCAGATCCGTCGTATAGACGTTGAAGCCCTCAGACTTCAGCATCAGTTCGATGGTCTGCGCCGTCGCGCTGTCATCCTCGATCAACAGTACGCGCATGAGCCCCTCCACGCCGATCCGGCGTATTCGAACGTCTTAAGGCGGAAGTCCGCCGATAAACCCTGCGGCCAGTGTGCCGGAGAGTTAATTTAAGACTGGTTAATGGTGAATGTTTCCGTTGGCCGAATGGTTAATATGATTTGCGAATCGGGTGCAAGCGGGCGGAGAGCCCTTGGTCACATTGGTCGCACGCGTCGCAGGGGGCTCATCCGGCGCTCACGTTAACCAACGCAAAAGCGTTAAATCCGTGCCCGGAAAGCGGTTGAAACGCTGTTACGCGAGTAAGACAACATTCAATCGACAGTTATCTTTACGGCGCGATTGCGGCGTTCCGTCGCGGGTATTTGAACACCATGCTCAAGCTCCGCGTGTGGGTTTCCAGCGGCCAAGCTGAGCCGTGAGACGAGGCCGCGACAGCCCGCCGCAGGCTGTCAGGCGAGTTTTTCCGGGGCCAGCCAGCCGGCTTCGCGAAGCTTGGCCACCGAGGCGCGGCTGACCGGGGCGGCCTGGCCGTCCACCAGCCGCAGGCGCAGGTTCCGGCCGTCGCGCTCGACGCCCTGGATCGCCCGCCGCGCCACCCACCACGAGCGGTGCACGTGCAGGCCCTCGACGCCGGACAGGCCCGCCGTCACCCGCGACAGGGGCCCCATCTCCAGCCGCGAGCCGTGTTCGGTCCTGACCCGGACATAGTGGTCCTCCATCTTCAGATAGAGCACCGCGCCCGGATCGGCGGCGGGCGATGGGGCCGACTTGGGAACCAGCGCCTCACGCGTGCGCGCGTGCGTCAGCGGGCGCACGCGGATGAAGTAGTAGGCCAGGACGAGCGGGGTCGTGATCGCCACGCACTGGCCATACCAAGCCAACGGCGACACGGCGTCGGCGACCTGCGGCCAGAGCGCGATCGCCACCAACCGCAGAGGCGCGCCCTGCACGAAGCTTCCGACCAGCACGATCAGCGGGATCATCGCCCAATACGGCCAGCCCAGCCGCCTGGCCGCTTCGCCGATCAACCGCGCCAGCACGCCGATCAGCGCCATGCCGCAGGCCAGGCTGCCAGCCCAGTAAGCGATCCGCACCAGAGGCCCGTCGTTGAAGAAGCTCCCAAACGGCCCCATCAGCCCCAGCAGCACCCCGATCCCGACGGCCACGCCAAGATCCACCACCCATTCACGGGCAGTACCCAGCAGCGGAGTGTCGGAAGCTTGGGCGCTCATCAGGCGATGATATAGCGACCGTTCGCCCGTCCGCGAACCCATTCGCCCATTCGCGCATTCGCCGTGGCGAAGCGGTCCGCCGGCGGTCACAGCCAGGCCATCGTCACTCGCCGAAGGGCCGTCATGTCGTTCCGTCACGTCTTCGCCGCCGCGCTGGCCGCGGCCACCACCGCCGCCTCCCCGGCGCTCGCCGCCAATGCCGGCTTCATGCTGCTGCACGAGCCGCGCCCCAACGGCCCGCCGGTCGAGGTCGGGGTCTGGTACCCCACCGACGCCGCGACGGCGCCGATGAGCTTCGGGTCCTGGGGCCACCAGGTGGCGGCCGGCGCGCCGGCGGCGGGTCAGCGCCTGCCGCTGATCGTCATGTCGCACGGCAACGGCGGCTTCTTCGGCGGCCATGCCGACACCGCCCAGGCGCTGGCCGAAGCCGGCTTCGTGGTCGCCGCCCTCACCCACCCCGGCGACAGCTACAAGGACCAGAGCCGCGCCACCGCCATGGCCGACCGGCCGGCGGCGCTGGCGGCGCTGATCGGGTTCATGCTGGACGCCTCGCCACTGAAGGCGAAGATCGATCCCGGCAAGGTCGGGGCGTTCGGCTTCTCGTCGGGCGGCTTCACGGTGCTGGCCGCGGCCGGCGGCAAGCCGGACCTGACCAAGGTCCCCGCCCACTGCAAGGCGCATCCCGGCAACTTCGACTGCAAGCTGACCGCCGGCCGCCCGATCCCGGCCGACGCGCTGACCGCCCCATGGGTCCACGACGATCGCATCAAGGCCGTGGTCTCGGCCGCCCCGGCCCTAGGCTTCACCTTCGGGCGCGACGGGCTGAAGGGGATCAAGGCCCCGGTGCAGCTGTGGAAGGCGGCCGATGACGAGATCCTGCCCGGCGACGACTATGCCGAGGCGGCGCACCGCAACCTGCCAAAGCCGCACGACTATCGCGTCGTGGTCGGGGCGCGGCATTTCGACTTCCTGACGCCCTGCAACGCCAAACCCGCGCCGGAGGTGGCGGTGATCTGCGCCAGCGCCCCGGGCTTCGACCGCGCGGCCTTCCACAAGACCTTCAACGCCGCGGTCGTCCGGTTCTTCAGCGACCAATTGGTCGCACCTTAGCCGTAGCCAGTTTCATACCTGATTAACCACGATCGCCGAGTCTGCGCGGGTCATCTCAGGAGCGACCTTGCGCAGTCTCATCGCCGCCGTCGAACGCATCGATCCGCTGACCATCTACGGTCGCGTGGCCGCCGTGAACGGCCTGCTGATCGAGGTGCGCGGCGGTCTGACCCGGCTGTCGGTCGGGGCCCGCGTCGAGATCGAGCGGCATGGTCAGAAGCCCCTGCCCGCCGAGGTCGTCGGCTTCCGCGAGACCCGCGCCCTGCTCATGCCGTTCGGCCCCGTCGAGGGCGTGGGCCCCGGCGCGGAGATCCGCATCGTGCCGGAAGGCGCGGTCGTGCGTCCGACCAAGGCCTGGCTGGGCCGCATCATCAACGCCTTCGGCGAACCCATCGACGGCTTGGGCCCGCTGCCGCAGGGCGAGATCCCCTATCCGCTGAAGACCTCGCCGCCCCCGGCCCACGCCCGCGGCCGGGTGGGCGAACGCCTGGACCTGGGCGTCCGCTCGATGAACGTCTTCACCACCACCTGCCGCGGCCAGCGCCTGGGCATCTTCGCCGGCTCGGGCGTCGGCAAGTCGGTGCTGCTGTCCATGCTCGCGAAAGAAGCCACCTGCGACGCCGTCGTCGTCGGCCTGATTGGTGAACGGGGCCGCGAGGTCCGCGAGTTCGTCGAAGAGACCCTGGGCGAGGAAGGCCTGCGCCGCGCCGTCGTCGTGGTCGCTACGTCGGACGAGCCGGCCCTGACCCGCCGCCAGGCCGCCTACATGACCCTGGCGATCAGCGAGTACATGCGCGACCAGGACCAAGAGGTCCTGTGCCTGATGGACTCGGTGACCCGCTTCGCCATGGCCCAGCGCGAGATCGGCCTGGCCGCCGGCGAGCCGCCGACCACCAAGGGCTACACGCCCACTGTCTTCACCGAGTTGCCCAAGCTCTTGGAGCGCGCCGGTCCCGGCCCGATCCGCGCCGACGGCACCACCGCCGCCCCCATCACCGCCCTGTTCACCGTCCTCGTAGACGGCGACGACCACAACGAGCCGATCGCCGACGCCACCCGCGGTATTCTGGACGGCCACATCGTCATGGAGCGCGCCATCGCCGAGCGCGGCCGCTTCCCGGCGATCAATGTCCTGAAGTCGATCAGCCGGACCATGCCGGGGTGCCAGCACCCCCACGAGCGCCAGATCGTCAAGGGCGCGCGCCAGGTCATGGCCGCCTACGCCAACATGGAAGAACTGATCCGCATCGGCGCCTATCGCGCCGGGGCCGACCCGACCGTCGACCGCGCGATCCGCCTGAACCCTGCGATCGAGGCTTTCCTCAGCCAGGATAAGGAAGAAGCAACTAGTCTGGACGACTCTTTCGGTCATCTGGGGCAGATCCTCGAGAGTGAGTACTGATGACCAAGTGGGCCGCCTCGCTGATCCGCATCTCGAACCACGAGGTCGAGACGCTGCAGAAACGCCTCGCCGAGATCACCGAGCGTCGAACCGCCGCTGAACTGCGCATCACCATGCTGGACGCCGAAGCGGAAGCCGAAGCCAAGAACGCCGAGGGCGATGCGTCGGCCGGCTGGTACATGATCGGCTACCGCGAGGGCTATAAGCGCCGCCGCGCCGACATGGTCGTGCAGGTCGAGCAGAGCCAGCAGGAAGAGATCGGCGCCCGCGAGGCTCTCTCGGAAGCCTTCGAGAACCTCAAGAAGTACGAGCACGTCGCCGAACAGGCCAAGGTGCTGGCCGCCAAGAAGCTGGGCGCCTTCGAGGCCGCGCAGCTGGACGAACTGAGCATCCGCCGCACCGCCATGGCCGGGCGCTAGCATGACTGGGCGGCTGACCCGCCGGTCCGCCATTACCTCGGCTCTGGCCCTGAGCGCCTGCGGCCGGCAGGCCTCCAGCCAGCCCGTCATCAACGACATTCCGCTGAAGTCGGTCGCCGCCACGCCGGTCGGCATCTGCGTGCAGCAGCATCAGCTCCAGGACCCGGCCTTCGCCGACCTCTTCGTCCGTCACTACGCCCAGCTGACGCCGGAGTGGGAGATGAAGATGGAGTACATCCTCCAGGACGACGGCAGCTTCCGCTTCGACCGCCCCGACGCCATCGCCGCCTTCGCGCGCGACCACGGCATCCGGCTCTATGGCACCACCCTGGTCTGGTACAATCAGGAGATGCCCGCCTTCCAGAAGCTGGACGGTCGCGGCAAGCCCTTTGCCGACGCCTATCGCAACTACATCCTGGCCGTCGCCGGACGCTATCGCGGCCAGGCCGTGGGCTGGGACGTCGTCAACGAAGCCATCGACGACAACGGCACGGACCTGCGCCAGTCGATCTGGACCCGCAATCTGGGCGTCGACGAGCACATGATCCTGGCCTTCCACCACGCCAAGGAAGCCGATCCCGACGCGGTGCTGTTCCTCAACGAGTTCCACCTCGAGAACATGCCCAAGAAGCGCGCGACCTTCATGCGCCTGGTCGAACGCCTGCTGAAGGCCGGCGCGCCGATCGGCGGGCTCGGCACCCAGAGCCACCTGGACCTCGACTCCACCCGCCCGGGCCTGTGCCGCGCGGCCATGCGCGACCTGGCCAGCTTCGGCCTGCCGCTCCACGTCTCGGAGCTGGACATCTCGCTGGGGGAAAAGCCGAACTACGCGCGCCTGCCCGACCTGCGCCTGCGCCAGGCCGACATCGCTCGCGAGTTGGCGCAGGCCTATATGGACCTGCCTCAGCAGCAGCGCTTCGCCTTCACCCTGTGGGGCCTGCGCGACCAGGACAGCTGGCTGCGGTCCAGCAAGAACCACGACCCCAACGACCAGGGCCTGCCCTTCGACGACGCCGGCCGGCCCAAGCCGATGTTCCAGGCGCTGGCCGAAACGCTTTCTGGGTAGGGACACGCCCTTCTCCGCGACCGTCATCCCGCGCTTCATGCGCGGGACCCATTTGTCCGCCGCAAGTGAAGCGCCCAGCAAAGCTCTCACGGGCAAGCTGAACCCTGGGTCCCGCGAACAAGTCGGGGGATGACGACTGCGGGAATCCGGGAAATTCCTCGCGAAAACCCGTTTCGCATACACGAAATCTCAAGCGCCCTGCGGCACGGTGTCCGCATGAAACTGATCCACGCCCTCCAGGACATGGACAGCGAAAACTCGCTGTCGGCGCGTTTCCGTCGGGCGCGAGCCGCCCACGTCGTCGCCCTGATCGAAAAGACCTTCGCCGAGCGCGGCCAAGTCCGCATCGCCGATCTCGGGGGCGAGCCGACCTATTGGCAGATCCTGTTCGACCGCGCCTTCCTGGAAGCGCACAAGGTCCATATCAGCCTGTTCAATCCCCAGCCGTTCTCGGTGGACGATCCGTTGTTCACGGCCGCCGTGGGCGACGCCTGCGACATGCACGAGCATGCCGACAACAGCTTCGACCTGGTCCATTCCAACTCGGTGGTCGAGCACGTCGGCGACTGGGTGCGCATGGAGGCCTTCGCCCGCGAGTGCCGTCGCCTGGCCCCGCGCTACTACGTCCAGACGCCCTATTTCTGGTTCCCGGTCGAGCCGCACTTCTCGGCGCCGTTCTTCCATTGGCGCTCGGAACAGACCCGCGCCAAGCTGCTGATGAAGCGCAAGCACGGCTTCTCGGAGATCGCCCCCGATGTCGGCGCAGCGATGCGCGACGTGCAGCACGCCCGCCTGCTGGACAAGGCCCAGTTCAAGTTCCTGTATCCCGACGCCCGTCATGTCGACGAGAAGATCCTCGTCCTGACCAAGTCGCTGATCGCCATCCGCGACTGAGGCCGCGACGGGGGTGGACGCGGTGATCGGCAAAGAGGGGATCCGCGGCTGGAGCCGGCCGGCCGTCCTGACCTGCGCCTATGTGGCCAGCGTCGCCTACAGCCTGTTCCTGGCCGGCGCGACGCACAACCTGCCCACCCTGTGGACCGCCAACGCCATCGCCATCGGCGCCCTGATGGTGCTGAACCGGCGCCAGGGCTTCGCCTTCCTGGCCGCCACCTGCATGCTGCGCATCGTTCTGGGCCTGAGCACCCAGGACAGCGTGCGCTTCACGCTCCTGGTCACCGTGGTCGACGCCTTCCAGATGACCGGCACGGCCTATCTGATGCGCCGCTTGGGCGCGCCGATCCGCATCCGCGACCCGCGCGGTCTGCTGGCGATCATCGGCCTGGTCTGTCTGCTGACCGTCCTCACCTCGCTGATGAGCAATGGCCTGTTGTCGCTCAGCGCCGGCCGGCCACTGCTGAAGGGCTGGAGCGAGTGGACCATCTCCAACGTGCTGGGCGCCGCCGTCGCCCTGCCCGCGACCCTGATCCTGATGGACCGCCGCCAGGGCGAGGGCTTCCCGGTCCGTCCGCTGGAGGCCCTGGCCACCACCGTGCTGGTCGGCGGCGCCTCGGCCATCGTCTTCGCCTCCCAGGTCGACTACCAGGTGCTGCTGTTCGCGCCCGTCATCCTGGCGTCCTTCCGCGGCGGCCCGCGCGCCGTGGCCGTACTGGTCATGGTGGCGATCGCCGTCGCCATCCCGGCGCTGCTGCAGCGCACCGGCATGGATCCCCGCACCGCCCTGCCGCCGCTGCGCCACGCCCTGATCTTCCTGGTCGTGCTCTACGCCGTCAGCCTGGTCGCGGCCCTGGCCATCAGTCGCCAGAAGCGCCTGAAGGCCCTGCTGGCCCGCCGCTCGACCCTGGCCCGCGCCGCCCAGGCCCGCGCCCAGGCCGCCAACCAGGCCAAGTCCGAATTCCTGGCCACGATCAGCCACGAGATCCGCACCCCGCTGAACAGCATCCTGGGCTTCGCGGCCCTGGTGGCCGACGATCCGGACCTGTCGGCCGAGAACCGCCGGCGGCTGGACCTGGTCGGCCAGGCCGGCCGCTCCCTGGCCGAGATCGTCGGCGACCTGCTGGACTTCGCCAAGGTCGAGGCCGGCCGCCTGGACCTGACCCTGTCACCGACCTCGCCCATCGCCCTGCTGCGCGACACCACCGCCATCATCGCCCCGGAAGCCGCGGCCAAGGGCCTCTACCTGCGCACCGTGGTCGAGGCGCCGGACGAGGCCGCGCCCGACACCCTGCTGGCCCTGGACGAGACCCGCCTGCGCCAGGCGCTGCTGAACCTGCTGGCCAACGCCCTGAAGTTCACCGCCACCGGCGGGGTGACCGCCAAGCTGACCCTGGGCCCGGCGCCGGGCGCCCTGCGGTTCGAGATCGTCGACACTGGCATCGGCATCGATCCCACGGTGCAGACCCGCCTCTTCCAGCGCTTCTCCCAAGGCGACAGCTCGATCAGCCGCAGCTATGGCGGTACGGGCCTGGGCCTAGCGATCAGCAAGGCCCTGATCACCCGCATGGGCGGCGAGATCGGCGTCGAGAGCCGGCCCGGCCAGGGCGCGTGCTTCTGGATCGCCCTGACCGCCCAGCCCGCCGCCGCGCCGGATCCCGCCGACCGCACCGCGCCCGAAACCCTCAGCGAGCGCGCCCCGCGCGTGCTGCTGGTCGACGATCACCCGATGAACCGCGAACTGGGCAAGGCCCTGCTGACCCTGGCCGGCTGCGAGGTGATCACCGCCGACGACGGCGTCCAGGCGGTGCAGGCCATGCAGGTCGAGGACATCGACCTGGTGCTGATGGACGTCCACATGCCGGTGATGGACGGCCTGGCCGCCACCCGCGCCATCCGCGCCCTGCCCGGCGAGCAGGCCGCCGTGCCGATCATCGCCCTCAGCGCCGACGTGCTGCCCGATCAGATCGCCCGCTGCCGCGCCGCCGGCATGGACGACCACGTGGCCAAGCCGATCCAGCGCGACGCCCTGATCGCCGCCGTGGCCCGCGGCCTGGAAGGCCGCGACGCGCAACCGGAGCGCCGGACCGCGCATTGACGGAACCCCGCCCTCGTGGCTGGCTTGCCGCCGGACGCGGACGGCGTCGGTTTCCTCACGAGTTCCCCATGGCCAACCTGATCCTCAGCGTCGTCGGCAGCGACCGTCCCGGCCTCACCCAGGCCCTGGCGCGGGCGGTGTTCTCGGCCGGCGGCAACTGGCTGGAGAGCCATCTCAGCCGCCTGGGCGGGCTCTATGTCGGCTCGGTGCTGATCGCGCTGGAGGCAGACGCGGTCGAGCGCCTGCGCGCCGCCGTCGCCGAGGTCGACGCCCAGGGCCTGGAGGTGCGGATCGCGCCGGCGCTCGAAGCCGCCGAGGCCCAGGGCGACGGCGAAACGGTCGGCTTCAGCGTCGTGGGCGGCGACCGCCCCGGCATCGTCCACCAGGTCACCGCCGTGCTAAGCGACCTGGGGGCCAATATCGAGACCTTCGAAACCCGCCTCAGCGTCGAACCCCACTCCGGCGCCCCGCTCTTCCACCTCGACGCGCAACTGCGCCTGCCAGCGGGCCTAAAGTCCGACACGGTGCAGGCGGCGCTGGAGTCTATCTCCGGCGAGATCATGGTGGATGTGACGGTGGAGCTCCCTCTCCCATAGGGAGAGGGTTGGGGTAGGGTTTCATCGATGGTCGGATTGCCGGCACGACCTGTGGTTGGTGAACCTGAGAGTAACTGCGCCGCTTCACCGATCTGAAATTGCATCGCTCCAAAGATTTTTCCATCTTAAGTAGATGGGGCGCGTCACATGCGTAATCGGCTCTTCCTGGCCATGTCGGCCGGCCTTCTAGCTTTCACTCAAGCCGATCTGGCGCAGGCGCAGGTGCTCAATCGCCTAAACAAGGCGCTGGAGCAGATGAACGCCAGTCTCGCCGAGACCAATCGCGCGTTGGCTGGCGGCGCGACGCCGGCATCGACCTCGAGCCCCGCAGCCAGAGGCCAAACCTTGGCAGGTCTGGCCAGGATCGCGCCAGAGCAGCGCGCGGCCATCACGGAGCGCCTTGCCCAAACGCAGTCGAACGAAGATCTGCAGCAGTCGATCGCGGAAGCGAAGACGACGATCCAGCCGTTTCTGGAGCGTGCTTCGTGCCTTACGACGGTGAACGGGAGTGCACTGAACATCTTTGCAGCACCCGGGAGGAACTTTGGCACCTACTTCGGCCCACACCTAAACACTCAATATCATGACCGGTCGATCTGCCTGGATTTGGTGCGTCTACAAGGTTGGAGCAAACCCGCAAAAAACGCTCTGAAATTCGAAGCGGTTTTCGAAGCATCCGATAGCGGAGAGTCAACCAAAGGAAACTACCTGCTTATCCGGCAGCCAGACGGCGTTTGGCTTTTCCGAGACGCCTAGCGAATCCACGCCTCCCCCCGAAACAGAAACGCCCCGGTCTTGCGGCCGGGGCGTCTTCGTCTTCGGGTTCCGGGCTCTTACGAGTCCAGGAAGCTGCGCAGCTTCCGCGACCGGCTCGGGTGCTTGAGCTTGCGCAGGGCCTTGGCTTCGATCTGGCGGATGCGTTCGCGGGTGACCGAGAACTGCTGGCCGACTTCTTCCAGGGTGTGGTCGGTGTTCATGCCGATGCCGAAGCGCATCCGCAGAACGCGTTCTTCCCGCGGGGTCAGCGACGCGAGCACTCGCGTCGTGGTCTCACGAAGATTGCTCTGGATGGCCGCGTCGATCGGCAGGACGGCGTTCTTGTCCTCGATGAAGTCGCCCAGGTGGCTGTCCTCCTCGTCGCCGATCGGCGTTTCGAGCGAGATCGGCTCCTTGGCGATCTTCAGGACCTTGCGGACCTTTTCCAGCGGCATGGCCAGCTTTTCGGCCAGCTCTTCCGGGGTCGGCTCGCGACCGATCTCGTGCAGCATCTGGCGGCTGGTGCGGACGATCTTGTTGATCGTCTCGATCATGTGCACCGGGATGCGGATGGTCCGCGCCTGGTCGGCGATCGAGCGGGTGATCGCCTGACGGATCCACCAGGTGGCGTAGGTCGAGAACTTGTAGCCGCGACGGTATTCGAACTTATCGACCGCCTTCATCAGGCCGATATTGCCTTCCTGGATGAGGTCCAGGAACTGCAGGCCGCGGTTGGTGTACTTCTTGGCGATCGAGATCACGAGGCGCAGGTTGGCCTCGACCATTTCCTTCTTGGCCTGACGGGCTTCGCGTTCGCCCTTCTGGACCGTCTGGACGATACGGCGGTAGTCGTCGATCGGCACACCGGTCTCGGTGGCCAGGGCCGCGATCTCGCCGCGGATGTCGGTCACCGACTGGCTGTCGTTCTCGACGAACTTGGTCCAGCGCACGCCCATACCCTTGACCTGATCCGACCATGTCGGGTTCAGCTCCGAGCCGAAATAGGCCTTCAGGAATTCGCCGCGGCTGATGCCGTAGCTGTCAGCAAGGCGCAGCAGGCGGCCTTCCAGGCCGATCAGGCGCTTGTTGATGGCGTAAAGCTGCTCGACCAGAGCCTCGATACGGTTGTTGTTCAGCTTCAGCGTCTTCAGGTGCTGGATGATCGTCGCCGACAGGCCTTCATAGGCCTTGCGGTCGGCGTCGGTCAGGTCCTCGCCCTTCAGGCGGCTGCCGACCAGCTTGTCCTGCAGCTTGCGGAAGCTTTCGAACTCGCTGGCGATGGCGTCCAGGATGGCCATCACGCCTTCGCGCAGTTCGCCTTCCATGGCGCTGACGGTCGGACCGGCGCCGTCGTCGAAATCGTCCTCGTCCTCGCCTTCGCCCTCAGGCTTGGGCTCGGCACCGGCTTCCTGGTCGACGGGCTCGGCCGGTTCGCCGTCGTCGTCCTCGGCGGCCGGCTGGGCGGCCACGCCGTTGATGGCGGCGTAGGTGCCTTCCAGGTCGATGACTTCACGCAGCAGGATGCGGCCCGTGCCCAGCTCCTCGCGCCACACCATGATGGCTTCGAAGGTCAGGGCCGATTCGCAGAGACCGCGGATCATGGTGTCGCGGCCGGCCTCGATGCGCTTGGCGATGGCGATTTCGCCTTCGCGCGACAGCAGCTCGACCGAGCCCATCTCGCGCAGATACATGCGCACGGGGTCGTCGGTGCGGTCGTAGGCGGCCGGCTTGTCGCTGGTGATGACCGTGGTGTTCTCGTCACGGGTGGCGACTTCGCCGCCCTCCGAGGCTTCGGCGTCCTCTTCGGCCTCGACCACGTTGACGCCCATCTCGCTGAGCATGGCCAGCGTGTCTTCGATGGCGTCGGGGCTGACTTCCTCGGACGGCAGCACCTTGTTCAGCTCGTCCATCGTGACGTAGCCGCGGGCCTTGGCCTGCTTGATGAACTTCTTGACGCCGGCGTCGGTCAGGTCGAGCAGGGGACCATCACCACCGGTGGCTTCGGGCGCTTCCGTCTCGGCCGAGGAATTGGTGCTCATCAAGCTCTCCGAAATCGACGCCGACCGCTTCACAGGGAGCAGCGTCGAGAAAATCCGTTTCGAAAAGGATTAGGCCGGCAAGTCCTGCGCTTTTTATTTTAGCGCCTTCCCAACAATCGCGTTCCCGTTGCATCGCCAGATCCCGCCCGCCACGTGCAAGCACTCCGCGGGAGACCCGGCGGAGGCTCATGGCTTGAGCGCGGCCTGACGCCACCCTTTCGGAGCAGCGACCACTGGGGACCTGGTGCGGCGGCGAGGGTGACATCCTGTTTCGATAAGGGCGCGCGCTGCGGCGGCCCGGCCGATGTCAATCAGCTGCTTGGCAAATCCTTGAGTCGGCATGTGGCTTTGGGTGACGCCGGTGTCAAGATGGGACGGTCAGTTTTCCGCCTTCGGACGGCCGCTATTGCGGCGCGCGCCAGAACTCCAGTTGGCTGATCTGACGCTGCAGGGTGGCGATACGGCTGCGCAGGTCGCGGGTCGTGGCCAGGCTGGCGGTCGTCACTTCCTCGTAGCGCATCCCGTCCAGCGCCCGCTCGGAGTCGGCGATCTCGATCACCGCCTGGTAGCAGGACGCCCACAGGACGCGGGCCTTGGCCGGGTCGTAGCGCTTGTCCAGGAACGGCGCGTCCGACTGGGCGATGCGCTCGACCTCGGCCAGGGCGCCCGACAGGCCGCGGCGGTCCAGGCGCTCGCGCAGCGAGACGTCGTCGCCATGGTCGTCGCACAGGGCCGAGAACAGCTCCTGAGCCAGGGGCTGCAAGCGCGGATCGCCAAAGCCGATACGCTCGATGGCCTCGTCGAAGGCCCGCGCCCAGCCTGGATGCTCGATGGCGGCCAGGGCGATGGCGGCGTGGAACGGATTGATCCGCCCGCCGATCTGGGCGCGGGCGATGGGACGCAGGCCAGGATCGGGCGGACCGCGATCACGCTTCCAGTTGCCGCCGCCACCGCCGCCCCGCGGGACGAACGGCCGGCCGCCGTCGCGGAAGCCGCCGCCGCCTCCCCCGCCGCCGCCATAGCCACCGCCGTCGTTGGACTGCGGCCGCGCGCGCTGGAACAACTCGTCATAGCGTTCGCGCAGATCGTCCTTGTAGGCCTGGGCCAGGTCCTTGTCGGCGATGGTTCCGGCCGCGGCGCGCAGGCGCTGGCGCAGGCCCGCCTTGCGCTCGGGCGTGTCCAGCTCCTCCAGGTCGCGCTCGCGCTCGAACAGGGCCTGGACGAAGGGCTTGGTGTCGGCGAGCTGCTCGCGCAGCGCCTCGGCGCCCTGCTCGCGCAGAACGTCGTCAGGGTCCTTGCCGCCGACCGGCATCGAGAAGCGGAACGAGCGGCCGGGCTTCAGCAGCGGCAGGGCGCGGTCGATGGCGCGATGGGCGGCGCGCTGGCCGGCCTTGTCGCCGTCGAAGCACAGCGTCGGCTCGGGGTGCAGCCGCCACAGGGCGTCCATCTGCTCCTCGGTCAGAGCCGTGCCCATCGCCGCCACGGCCGGCACCTTGGCCCGCTGGCAGGCGATGACGTCCATATAGCCCTCGACCACCACCATGGCCGGACGGCCGCCGCCGCTCTGGCCGTCGTGCAGGATCTTGCGGGCCTCGAACAGGCCGTACAGCACCCGGCTCTTATGGAAGAGGCTGGTCTCGGGGCCGTTCAGATATTTGGCGCGGGCGTTGGGATCCATGGCCCGGCCGCCGAACGACACGACCTTGCCGCGGGTGTCGGTGATCGGGAAAATGATCCGGTCGCGGAAGCGGTCATAGGGCGCGCCGCCATCCTCGGGCGAGATCAGCACCCCGGCGTCGACCAGGTCGCCCGGCTTGGCGCCCTTGGCGATCAGATAGTCCTTCAGGCCGGTGCGGTTGTTGGGCGCGAAGCCGATGCGGAAACGGCCCCACTCGTTCTCCGGCAGAGCGCGCTTTTCCAGATAGGCGCGGGCCGCCTGGCCACTGGGGCGACGCAGCTCGCTCTCGAACCAGGCCGCGGCCAGTTCCATCCAGTCGCCCAGGCCCGAGCGTTTCTGCTCCTCGCGGGCAGCCACCGGGTCTGGTGCGGGCAGGCTCATGCCGGCCTCGGCCGCCAGACGCTCGACCGCCTCGGCGAAGGTCAGCCGCTCGGTCTCCTGCAGGAAGCTGATGATGTCGCCGTGCTTGCCGCTGGAGAAGCAGTGGTAGAAGCCCTTCTCGTCGTTGACGAAGAACGACGGGCTCTTCTCCTTGGTGAACGGCGACAGCCCCGCATACTCGCGCCCCTGCCGCCGCAGCTTCACCGACTTGCCGACGACGTCGGACGGGCGAAGGCGGGACTTCAGTTCTTCGAGAAAGCGGTCGTCGAAACGCATCTAGAGGGGGCGAGGCTACGCGGTTTGCTGAGTCTGGCACCTTATCTGGGGATGCGCCGCGTCAGAACCCAGCCAATGACCGAGGCGAACAGCAGGCGCCGCCTTCTGCACAGGTTACTCACAAGTTAACCGTAAGCTCCGCCCTAGGAACACCGACTCCGGCCGCCCGTTTTGCAAGCCCAGGGCGACGCCTCGACGCGTCCCCTCTTTCAAAACCGCCACGGAGAAGACCCATGCCGCAACGCTGGAACGATCGCGAAGGCCGCTTCGATGTCGAGGCCGACGGCGATTTCGACCGTCAGCAGGGCTACGGCTACGACGCCGCCCGTCGTCGCGATCCGGCCTATGACACCTCCAACCGTAACGAGGGCGGTTACCGCGCCGAGCCCTCGCACCGCAGCCGCCGCCACGGCAGCGAGTTCCTGCGCGCGGCCCAGCAGGGCGGCGATATCGGCTATGGCCGCATCCGCTCGGGCGCCGACTACGGCGGGACCTCGGTCAATCGCGGCTGGGACCGGGCCGGCGGCCACGACTTCGGCGGCGCGACCGGCGACTACGGCTCCAGCGGCTATTCCAGCCGCACGGCCGACTATGGCGATGAGCGCTATTTCGAGAACCGCGATCGCGACCGGTATGGCTATCAGGGCGAATACGGCCGCCATAACCCCTACCGCGCGTTCGGCCGTGATGGGCGCGCCGGCTACGAAGAGGACCGCAGCTGGTTCGACCGCGCCCGCGACGAGGTCTCGTCGTGGATGGGCGACGACGACGCCCAGCGCCGCCGCGAACTTGACGGCGAACACCGCGGCCGAGGCCCCAAGGGCTATCGCCGCTCGGACGACCGCATCCGCGAGGATGTCAGCGATCGCCTGACCGACGACAGCTGGCTGGACGCCCAGAATATCGAGGTCGCCGTCGCCGATAGCGACGTCACCCTGACCGGCACGGTCCGCTCGCGCGAAGACAAGAAGCGCGCCGAGGCCCTGGCCGAAAGCGTCTCGGGCGTCGACAACGTCCAGAACAACCTGCGGATCGACCGCGGCGAGGCCTACGCCACCGCCGTGCCGATCACTCCGCCGCTGGGCTAAGCCGGCCTGAGCCCGCTCCCCCGCATCGCGGGGGAGCGGGCTTATGCATACCCACGTTCTTCCCCTCCAGGCCAACTTGGCCTCGACAAGCGGGGGTTAACGCCACAAACATCCCGGCTTCTCGCCGCGGGGCGCAACACCCGCGCGCTGCATTGGGGTGTTTTCGTGAAAGCGCTGCTCTTCTCCGTTTCCGTTCTGTCGCTGGCCGCCACGGCCGCTCTGGCTCAGGGCCAAATGACCACCCAAGTCATGCCCGAACCGGCCGCGCCGACGCCGCCGATCGCTGCGCCGCAGGACGTTCCCTATGTCGGCACGCTGAAGCTGAACGTCGACGCCACCGATCTGGACCGCAAGATCTGGAACGTCACCACCACCATCCCGGTCAGCAAGGCCGGCGACTTCGTGTTCCTGTATCCGCAGTGGGTTCCGGGCGGTCACTCGCCGCGCAACGACCTGGACAAGCTGGCCGGCCTGGTGGTCACCGCCAATGGCAAGCGCATCCCCTGGAAGCGTGACGTCGTCAGCGTTCACGCCTTCCATGTCGACATCCCCGCCGGCGTCAGCGAGATCGAGGTCAGCTACCAGTTCCTGACCGCCGTCGAGGGCCGCGTCGGCCGCATCGAGGTCACCCCCGAAATGCTGAACCTGCAGTGGATGCAGGTGACCATGTATCCGGCCGGCTACTACACCCGCCAGATCCCGATTGAAGCCAGCGTCAAGCTGCCGGAAGGCTGGAAGCTGGCCACCGCGCTCGAAACCGCCAGCGCCGCCGGCCAGACCACGACCTTCAAGCCGACCACGGTCGAGACCCTGGTCGACTCGCCGATCTTCGCCGGCAAGTACTTCAAGTCGGTCGACCTGGATCCCAAGGGTCCGGTCCCCGTCCGCCTGAACATGGTCGCCGACAGCCCCGAGTTGCTGGACGCCAAGGCCGAGCACATCCAGGTGCACAAGGACCTGGTGCAGCAGGCCTACAAGGTGTTCGGCTCGCACCACTACGACCACTACGACTTCCTGGTCGCCCTGTCGGACAAGATCGGCGGCATCGGCCTGGAGCACCACCGCTCGTCGGAAAACCGCGTCGCCCCGAAGTACTTTACCGAATGGGACAAGACCTTCGTCGGCCGCGACCTGCTCAGCCACGAGTTCACCCACTCGTGGAACGGCAAGTTCCGCCGTGGCGCCGACCTGTTCACGCCGAACCTGAACGTGCCGATGCGCGACAGCCTGATGTGGGTGTATGAGGGCCAGACCCAGTACTGGGGCAACGTCCTGGCCGCCCGTTCGGGCCTGCTGACCAAGCAACAGGCGCTGGATTCGATCGCCTCGACCGCCGCCGTCTACGACAACCGTCGTGGCCGCGACTGGCGTCCGGTGCAGGACACCACCAACGACCCGATCATCGCCAGCCGCAAGCCGCTGTCGTGGCTCTCGTGGCAGCGCAGCGAGGACTACTATTCCGAAGGCCTGCTGGTCTGGATGGACGCCGACACGCTGATCCGCGAGAAGACCGGCGGCAAGAAGTCGCTGGACGACTTCGCCAAGACCTTCTTCGGCGTCGACAACGGCTCGTACGTGGTCCGCACCTATGTGTTCGACGACGTCGTCGCCGGCCTGAACAGCGTCTACGCCTATGACTGGGCTGCCTTCCTGAAGACCCGCATCGAAGAGGTCCAGGAAAAGGCCCCGCTCGATGGCCTGGCCCGCGGCGGCTACAAGCTGGTCTACACCGACACCCCGACCGAGTTCATGAAGTCGGCCGAGACCCGCGCCAAGAACGTCGCGCTCAGCTACTCGCTGGGCCTGACCGCCGGCTCGGACGGCGTGCTGACCGACGTGCAGTGGGGCGGCCCGGCGTTCAAGGCCGGCCTGACGCAAGGCCTGACCATCGTGGCCGTCAACGGCGAGAGCTTCGACGGCGACAAGCTGAAGGCCGCGACCACCGCCGCCCTGAAGCCGGAAAACCCGCTGGTCGAACTGCTGATCAAGGATGGCTCGCGCTATCGGATGGTCAAGCTCGACTACCGCGGCGGCCTGCGCTACCCGCGCCTGGAGAAGATCGCCGGGACGCCCGCGCGCCTCGACGACATCCTGACGCCGCGCAAGTAGAGCGCCCCAAAAGGATGATGGGGCTGCGACTCGTTCGCGGCCTGCGACGATTTGGGGAAGGGCGGGAAGGCGACACACGTGTCATCTTCCCGCTTGTTCAATCCCTCTGAACGCGTACCGAAAAGGGCCCGCCCCTCTCCCAAGCGGGCCCTTTTTTGTGTCTGGAGGTCAGCGGACTGAGACCGCTACCATTTCGGTCTTGAGCCCCGACTGAAGCCTCCGCATAGTCGCCCCCGACGCTGGCCGCAGAGCCCGCTGCGCACTCGGGGAAACGCCATGACCACCGCCCTCACCCGACGCCTGTTCGGCGCCAGCCTGGCCGCCCTGTCTGTGGGCCTGCCGGCTCTGGCCCAGACGCCTCGGGAGGTCGGCGGCAAGCCCCTCTACAAGGACCCCCGTCAGTCGACCGACGCCCGGGTCCAGGACCTGCTGGCCCGAATGACGCTGGAGGAGAAGGCCGCGCAACTGGTCGGCATCTGGCTGACCAAGGCCAAGATCCAGACGGTTGAGGGCGAGTTCTCGTCCGAGCGCGCCCGGGAAGCCTTCCCGAATGGCCTTGGCCAGATCTCGCGACCGTCCGACCGCAAGGGCGTCAAGCGCGCCAAGCCGGTGACCACCGCCGCCGGGGCCGACCAGGAGGTGGTCAACCGCACCGCCGCCGAGACCGCCCGCTACACCAACGCCGCCCAGAAGTGGGCGATGGAAGAGACCCGCTTGGGCATCCCGCTGCTGATGCACGACGAGGCCCTGCACGGCTATGTCGCCCGCGACGCCACCTGCTTCCCGCAGGCCATCGCCCTGGCCTCGACCTTCGACACCGCCCTGACCGAGAAGATCTTCGCCATCGCCGCCCGCGAGATGCGGGCGCGGGGCTCGAACCTGGCCCTGGCCCCGGTGGTCGACGTGGCCCGCGACCCGCGCTGGGGCCGCATCGAAGAGACCTATGGCGAGGACCCCCACCTGTGCGCCGAGATCGGCCTGGCGGCGATCCGCGGCTTCCAGGGGACGACCCTGCCGCTGGCCAAGGACAAGGTCTTCGTCACCCTCAAGCACATGACCGGCCACGGCCAGCCCGAGAGCGGCGTCAACACCGCCCCGGCCCAGGTCGCCGAGCGGACGCTGCGCGAGAACTTCTTCCCGCCCTTCGAACGGGCGGTGAAGGAGCTGCCGGTGCGGGCGGTCATGCCCAGCTACAACGAGATCGACGGCGTGCCTTCGCACGCCAACCGCTGGCTGCTGACCAAGGTGCTGCGCGAGGAGTGGGGCTACAAAGGCTCGATCCAGAGCGACTATTTCGCGATCAAGGAGCTGAACACCCGCCACAAGCTGACCGGCCAGCTGGCCGACACCGCCGTGCTGGCCATGCACGCCGGCGTCGATGTCGAGCTGCCCGACGGCGAGGCCTATGCCCTGCTGCCCGACCTGGTCCGCGCCGGCCGCATCCCACAGTTCGAGATCGACGCCGCCGTCGCCCGTATCCTGGCGATGAAGTTCGACGCCGGCCTGTTCGAAAACCCCTACTGCGACGAGAAGACCGCCGACGCCAAGACCGCCCCGGCCGACGCCGTCGCCCTGGCCCGCGAGGCCGCCCGCAAGGCCGTGGTCCTGCTGAAGAACGACAAGGGCGTGCTGCCCCTTAACGGCAAGTCCATCAAGCGCCTGGCGCTCTTGGGCACCCACGCCAAGGACACCCCGATCGGCGGCTATTCCGACATTCCGCGCCACGTGGTCTCGATCCACGAGGGCCTGGCCGCCGAGGCCAAGGCGCAAGGCTTCCAGCTGGACTATGCCGAGGCCGTGCGGATCACCGAGACCCGTCTGTGGGCCGCCGACAAGGTCACCCTGGTCGACCCAGCCGTGAACGCCCGCCTGATCGCTGAGGCGGTCGAGGTCGCGAAGAAGGCCGACGTCGTGGTCATGGTGCTGGGCGACAACGAGCAGACCAGCCGCGAGGCCTGGTCCGACACCCACATGGGCGACCGCCAGAGCCTGGACCTCATCGGCCAGCAGAACGACCTGGCCCAGGCGATCTTCGACCTGGGCAAGCCGACCGTGATGTTCCTGCTGAACGGCCGGCCGCTGTCGATTAACCTCTTGGCCGAGCGCGCCGACGCCATTGTCGAGGGCTGGTACCTGGGCGAGCAAACCGGCCATGCCGCCGCCGACATCCTGTTCGGCCGCGCCAATCCGGGCGGCAAGCTGCCGGTCAGCATCGCCCGCGACGCCGGCCAGCTGCCGATCTTTTACAACTACAAGCCCTCGGCCCGGCGCGGTTACCTGTTCGACAAGGTGACCCCGCTCTATCCGTTCGGCTTCGGCCTCTCCTACACGACCTTCGACCTGTCGGCCCCACGCCTGGCCAAGGCCAGCATCGGCCCGAACGAAAGTGTCCGGGTCGAGGTCGATGTCACCAACACCGGCAAGGTCGCCGGCGACGAGGTGGTTCAGCTCTACATCCACGACGAGGCCGCCTCGGTGACCCGCCCGGTGCTGGAGCTGAAGCACTTCAAGCGGGTGACCCTGGCGGCCGGCGCCAGGACCACGGTGGCCTTCGAGATCAAGCCCTCGGACCTGTCGATGTGGAACCTGGACATGAAGCGCGTCGTCGAACCGGGCGCGTTCTCGATCCTGACCGGACCCAACTCCGTCGACCTGAAAAAGGCGACGCTGACGGTGGCGTGAGGCCTCCTTACGTAACAATCGAAAGACAAGTTGACCGGTGCGGGGTTCAGTCCCGCACCGGGAAGGCCCATGTTCCGGCGATGGCTGTTCCTCCTCCCCTCTTCACCGACGAAGAGATCGACACCCTGGTCGAGACCTTCTACGCTCGCGTCCGTCGCCACCACCGCCTGGGGCCGATCTTCGAGGAGGCGGTCGGCGCGGACGGCTGGCCGCATCACCTGGCGACGCTGAAGGACTTCTGGTCGTCGGTGCTGAACACCACCGGCCGGTACAAGGGCTCGCCGATGGCGGTGCACCAGCGCATCCCGCAGCTGACCGAGGGCCTGTTCATGCCCTGGCTGAACCTGTTCCATCAGACCTGCGTCGAACTGTTCGACGCCCCGCGCGCCGCCATCGTCGGCCAGAAGGCCGAGCGCATCGCCCGCAGCCTGAAGCTGGGCCTGTTCTTCAATCCGGACGCGGTCGCTTGAGCGCGTTGAAAGACCAGGGCTTCGTCCGCTTCGAAGCCGATGAAACCTTCCATCTGTTGGGCCCCGAGGCCAAGGGCGCCTGGCACAGCTTCGCCGACAGCTGGAGCGACCTGCCGCTGGACGGCTTCATGGCCGACGGCGGCCGCTATCGCCGGCGGCGGTTCGCGGCCTTCTCGGTCGCCTCGGGCCAGGTCCACCGCAAGCCGCACCAGCCGCACTGGCAGAGCCGCGACTACAACCCGCTGAACGGCGGCGTGCAGCGCTGGTTCGAGCCGGTTACCGACGCCATCGCCGACCACCCGGTGACGCAAGCCGTGATCCGCGCCGGCGTCGATCTATTCGGCGACCAGACCTGGCACGTGGAGCTGCACCAGTTCCGCATCGAAGCCCGCACGGGCGAGGCCGGCCAGCCCACGCCCGAGGGCGCGCACCGCGACGGCGTCGACTGGGTGATCGTCATGCTGGTCGACCGCACCAATGTCGATCAGGGCGTCACCGACATCTACGCCCCGGACGGGACCAGCCTGGGAGCCTTCACCCTGACCCAGCCCGGCGATGCGGTGTTCCTGGACGACCACCGCGTGCTGCACGGCGTGACGCCGATTCAGCCGGTCGATCCGGAGCAACCGGCGCTGCGCGATGTGTTGGTGGCCACGTTCCGGGTCCAAGAAGCGGACGAAACGGCGCATAACGCTTGAAATTGCAATTCGTTCTCAAGTAAGGACGGGACCTCCACCGCCAAGGTTTTCCGAGTTCCCGTGAAGTCCGCCGCCGACCAGCACCGCCGTTCCTTCTGGCTGAAGCAGCTGCACCAGTGGCACTGGATCAGCGCGGCCGTGTCCCTGGTCGGCATGATGCTGTTCGCCATCACCGGCATCACCCTGAACCACGCCGGCCAGATCGAGGCCGAGCCCAAGGTCGTCAGCCGCAAGGCCGAGCTGCCCGCCGACCTGCTGGCCCTGCTGGCTAAGGGTCCGGAAGAGGGCAAGCGCCCCCTGCCCGTGCAAATGGAGCGGTTCCTGGACAAGGCCGTCGGCGCCGACGTGGCCGGCCGCGAAGGCGAGTGGTCGTCCAGCGAGGTCTATGTCGCCCTAGCCCGTCCGGGCGGCGACGCCTGGCTGTCGATCGACCGCGAGACCGGCGCCGTCGAGCACGAGAAGACCACGCGCGGCGCGGTGTCCTTGCTCAACGACCTGCACAAGGGCCGCAACTCGGGCAAGGCCTGGGCCTGGTTCATCGACGTCTTCGCCGCCGCCTGCGTGATCTTCACGGTCACCGGCCTGATCCTGCTGCAGTTCCACGCCCGCGCCCGGCCGATGACCTGGCCGCTGGTCGCGCTGGGCCTGGCGGCGCCCGTCGTTCTCATCATCCTTTTCGTTCACCTCTGAGGCACACCCCGTGAAGCGTTCGATCTCTCTCCTGACCTTTGCCGGCGCCGCCGTCGGCGCCGCGCCGGCCCTGGCCGCCGATCTCAACGTCACCGTCGAGATCCCCCGCATGACCGTGGCCGAGTACCACAAGCCCTATGTCGCGATCTGGATCGAGAACGCCGACGCCACCGCCGCCGGCACCCTGGCCGTCTGGTACGACGCCGACAATCGCGAGGACAAAGGCGCCAAGTGGCTGAAGGACATGCGCCAGTGGTGGCGCAAGGCCGGCCGCGAGATGAGCTTCCCGGCCGACGGCGTCTCGGGCGCCACCCGCGCGCCGGGCCCGCAGAAGCTGGTCTTCGCCGGCTCGAAGGGCGCCCTGAAGGCCCTGAAGCCCGGCCAATATAACCTGGTCGTCGAAGCCGCCCGCGAAGTCGGCGGCCATGAGGCCGTCCGCGTGCCCTTCACCTGGGGCAAGGCGGGCAAGCCGGCCTCGGCCAAGGGCGCGACCGAACTGGGCGCCGTCATCGTTTCCGTGAAGTGAGGGGTAGAACCATCATGACCTTCAAGAAAAGCCTGCTCGCCGTCGCCGCGCTCGGCGCCGCCTTCGCCATGCCGCTGTCGGCCCAAGCCCACCGCGGCTGGATGCTGCCGTCGTTCACCAACCTGTCGGGCGACAGCGCCTGGGTCGGCGTCGATGCGGCCATCTCCAACGAGCTGTTCCACCCCGACCACCATCCGATGCGCCTGGATGGCGTCAAGGTGCTGGGTCCTGACGGCCAGCCGGTGAAGCTGGAGAACGCCTCGACCGGCAAGTACCGCTCGACCTTCGACCTGCAGCTGTCCAAGCCGGGCACCTACAAGATCTTCACGGCCAGCAACTCGGTCATGGCCAGCTGGACCGAGAACGGCGAGGTCAAGCGCTTTCGCGGCAGCCCTGAAGACTTCGCCAAGCAGGTCCCGGCTGGCGCGGCCGACCTGAAGACCATCAAGGGCGCCAACCGCAACGAGACCTTCGTCACGCGGGACAAGCCGACCACCGAGAGCCTGGCCCCGACCGGCGTCGGCCTGGAGCTGGTCCCGGTCACCCACCCGACCGACGTGATCGCCACCGAGGCGGCCTCGTTCAAGTTCGTGCTGGACGGCAAGCCAGCCGCCGACCTGGAGGTGACCTTCATCCCCGGCGGCTATCGCTGGCGCACCAGCCCCGGCGAGATCAAGGCCAAGACCGGCGCCGACGGTGTCGTGAAGTTCACCCTGCCGGAAGCCGGCATGTACTGGGTCAACGCCTCGGTCCGTTCGGGCGCCAACGCCCGCGGCGGCCCGCCCGGCGCGGCCCCGCAAGGCCCGGCCCAGCCCCTGGCCGGCAATGGCCAAAGTGCTGGCTACACCGCCGTCATCGAAGCCCAACGGCCGTAAAAGGACCTGTCATCCCGGCCGCAGCGCAGCGGAGAGCCGGGACCTCGGAGAGCTCGATGCTTCCGGCGGTCCCGGCTCGGCGCGCGTCGCGCTTGGCCGGGATGACAGCTTTCAACGTATGCCCCGCGTCCTGATCCCCGTCCTCGCCACGCCGCCCGCCCGTCCTGTCGGCGGCAGCGTCCGTGCGTTCGGCGGGGCGACGATGGGCACGACCTGGTCGGTCAAGGCGGTGCTGCCGGCCACGACCGAACTTGCCGCCCTCGAGGCCATGATCCAGCGCGCGCTCGACAGCGTCGTCGCCGAGATGAGCCCGTGGGAGCCGCTCTCGGACCTGTCGCGCTACAACCGCGCCGCCCCGGGCAGCTGGACCGCCCTGCCCGCCCAGACCGCTGCCGTCCTGCGCCGCGCGATCGCGATCGCGCAGGCCACCAACGGCGCGTTCGACCCGACCCTGGGCGCCCTGACCGATCTCTGGGGCTTTGGGCCTCGTCCGTTTTCGGGTGAGCCGCCACTGGCGGCTGACATCACCACCCTGCGCGACGCCGGCGGCTGGCGCCGCCTGACGCTGGACGGCGACGCCCTGTTCCAGCCGGGCGGTCTGAAGCTGGATCTCAACGGCATCGCCAAGGGCTTCGGCGTCGACCAGGCCGCCGCCGCGCTCGATCGGGCCGGGGTGAAGAGCTACCTCGTCGAGGTCGGCGGCGAGCTGCGCGGCACGGGCGCCAAGCCCGACGGCCAGCCTTGGTGGGTCGAGCTGGAACGGCCACCCACGGCGAATGACGCCGAGCACACGGTGGTCGCCCTGCACAATCTGGCCGTGGCCACCTCCGGCGACTACCGCCGGTTCTTCGACCATGACGGCCGCCGCTACGCCCATACCCTGGACCCGGCCACCGGCGCGCCCGTCGCGCACGCCACCGTCAGCGTCACGGTGCTGGCCCAGGACTGCATGAGCGCCGACGCCTGGGCCACGGCCCTGACCGTGATGCCCCCCGACGCGGCCCTGGCCTTCGCCGCCGCCCACGACCTGGCCACCCTGATTGTCAGCCGCTCGGCCAGCGGCTTGGAAGAGCGCCTGTCGCCCGCCCTGCAGGCCATGCTGGACTGATGTTCGACTTCGAAGCCTTTCCGCCCGAGACCCGCCGCCTGATCGCGGCCGGCGCCGTGACCGGGGCCTATGCCCTGTTCTGCGCCGCCATCGCCGCGCGCGAAGCCCTGCGCCGCCACGCCACGCGCAAGGCCGCCAAGGCCCTCTCGCAGGGCACGGGTGAGCCGGTGCTGGTCGCCTATGCCAGCCAGACCGGTTTCGCCGAAGAACTGGCCAACGCCACCGCCAAGGCCCTGTCGGAAGGCGGCGCGCCGGTCACGCTGCGCGAGCTGTCGGCCGTCACCGCCACCGACCTGACCGGCCGCGCCCTGTTCGTGGTCAGCACCACCGGCGAGGGCGACGCGCCCGACACCGCCCGCGCCTTCATCCGCGACGTGATGAAGCCCACTCTTACGGATGCCCATGACCTCAAAGGCCTGCGCTACGGCGTCCTGGCCCTGGGGGATGCGACCTACGCCCAGTACTGCGCCTTCGGCCGGTCGCTGGACGGCTGGCTGGCCCATGCGGGCGCTTCCCCCCTCTTCGACCGGGTCGAGGTCGACGACGGCGATCCGGCCGCCCTGCGCCACTGGCAGGGGCAACTTTCCCTGATCACCGGCGTCACCGACGCACCCGACTGGAGCCGCCCGGCCTATCGCCGCTGGACCCTGGCCGAGCGCCGCCTGCTCAACCCCGGCAGCCCCGGCGGCGAGGCCTGGCACGTGCGGCTGGTCCCGGCCGACAAGGTCAGCTGGGAAGCCGGCGACATCCTGGAGATCGGCCCGCGCAACGATCCGGCCGAGGTCGCGGCCCTGGGTCTGCCCGCCGAGCTGGCCGAGGCGCTGTCGGGCCTGCGCCTGCCGCACGGCCCGATCGGCGACATCGCCGAGCTGACGCCGCTGCCGCATCGCGAATACTCGATCGCCTCCCTGCCCAGCGACGGCGGGGTCGAGCTGCTTGTGCGGCTGATGCCGCGCGCTGACGGTGCTCCCGGCCTGGGCTCGGGCTGGCTGTGCCGGTTCGCGGAAATCGGCGGAAACATCGACGCCCGCGTTCGGACCAACCGCAGCTTCCACGGCCCCGACAAGAACCGCCCGCTGATCCTGATCGGCTCGGGCACAGGCCTGGCCGGCCTGCGCGCCCATCTGAAGGCCCGCGCCGCGACCGGCGCCAACCGCAACTGGCTGGTGTTCGGCGAGCGCACCTCGGCCCACGACTTCTTCCACCGCGCCGAGATCGAGGCCTGGAAGACGTCGGGCTTGCTGGAGCGCCTGGACCTGGCCTTCTCCCGCGACCAGGGCGACCGCATCTACGTCCAGCACCGCCTCCGTGCAGCGGCCCAGGTGCTGCGCCAGTGGGTGGCCGACGGCGCGGCGATCTATGTCTGCGGCTCGCTGGAAGGCATGTCGCGCGACGTCCACGCGGCGCTGGTCGAGGCGCTGGGGGCTGAGGCGCTGGAGCAGCTGACGGACGAAGGGCGCTATCGGCGGGACGTCTACTGAACCACCTCCGTGTCATCCCGGACAAGCGCGCAGCGCGCCGATCCGGGACCGCAGGAAGACCATGCGCTTGCCGCGGTCCCGGCTCTCCGCTTCGCTACGGCCGGGATGACAGATTGAGAGCGGCCCGCTCCTCCGGCGTGTTCGCGCCCCGCAACCGCGCCAGCGCCCCGTCCGGAACCGGCAGGGCCGTCAGCCCTGCGCGCTCCGCCAGCCGCCGCAGCGGCCAGCCGGCCTGAGCGTCCGCCGGCAGCGCCGCCGTCTCGAGCACCATCGGTACGGGCAGGCCCTCGTAGTAGCCGCCCGTCGCCAGCAGCGGCGCGAGGTCCTCGGCCGTCAGCGTCGGCGCGTCGACCGCCAGCACCAGCAGCCGTTCCGCCCCCAGCGCTCGCGCCCCGGCCAGCACGCCGCCGACCGGTCCGGCCAGAGCCTGTTCGTCCGGAACCCATGGCAGGCCCAGATCCGCCCCGGCCGTGACCAGGGCCTGGGCGCCCACCGCTCTGGCCAGCGCCGCCACCCGGTCGACCGCCCGCGCGCCGTCCCAGTCGAGCACGGCCTTGTCGCGCCCCATCCGCCGGGACGCGCCGCCGCACAGGATGATGGCGCCGAGCTTGGTCATGAAGGCTGCCTATCGCCTCTGGCGCCGTCTTCCAAGCTCCACCCAAAGCGGTCTAGTGTCCCGCGCGATAAGGGACGGAAATACAAGAATGAGCCAACCGACCGAGCGCCAGCGCCGTCGTACGACCCAGAGCGCCACGATCCGCGACGTCGCCGCCCGGGCGGGCGTCTCGCCGATGACCGTCTCGCGGGTCATCAATCGCGAGAGCACCGTCAAGGAAGAGACCCGCGCCCTGGTCGAGAAGGCCATCGCCGACCTCAACTACGCCCCCAACCCCGCCGCCCGCAGCCTGGCCGGCAGCGCGCCGTTTCGCATCGGCCTGCTGTACGACAACCCCTCGATGGGCTTCCTGTCGGAGTTCCTGGTCGGGACGCTGGACGAGAGCAGCCGCACCGGCGCCCAGATCGTCATCGAGAAGTGCGCCGAGCCCGAACTGGCCGGCGCCACCCTGGCGCGGCTGCTGAAGACGGGCGTCGATGGCCTGATCCTGCCGCCGCCGCTGTGCGAGAGCCCGCAGGTGCTGGCCGAGGTCAAGGCCGCCGGCGCGGCCGCCGTGGCCGTGGCGCCGGGCCTGGCCAGCGCCGACATGGCCACCATCCGCATCGACAACGAGGCCGCCGCCTTCGAGCTGACCCAGCACCTGATCGGCCTGGGCCACACGCGCTTCGGCTTCATAAAGGGCCACCCGAACCAGACGGTCAGCCAGCAGCGCCTGGACGGCTTCATGACCGCCCTGAAGGCTGCCGGCATCCCGATGGAGGACATCCGGGTCGAGCAGGGCTATTTCACCTATCGCTCGGGCCTGGACGCGGCCGAGCGGCTGCTGTCGGGCGACCAGCGCCCCACGGCGATCTTCGCCGGCAATGACGACATGGCCGCCGCGGCCGCGGGCCTGGCCCATCGTTTGGGCCTGGACGTGCCGGGGGATCTCTCCATCGTCGGCTTCGACGACACCTCGATCGCCGACAACATCTGGCCGCCGCTGACCACGGTGCGCCAGCCGATCGCGGCCATGGCCCGCGCGGCCGTCGACCTGGTGCTGGAAGAGATCCGCCGCCAGCGCGACGGCGGCGGCGAACCCAAGCAGCTGATGCACCCCCACACGCTGATCGTGCGGGACTCCACCGGGCCGGCCAGCGCCTAGGCTAAACTTCCGGGATGGTCTGCTTCAGGCGGCCGCCCACGCGGATCGGCTCGACCCGCACGGCCTGGCCGGTGCGGTCGTCGGTCTCGACGAACACGCCGCAAATCGTCGCCGGACCGCTGGCCGGGGTGTAGCGGCCGCCGCTGATCTTGGTGGTGAACCGGCGCAGCGGCTCGTCCTTCTGGTTGCCGATCACGCTGTCATAGTCGGCGCACGCGCCAGCGTCGGTCTGATAGGCGGTGCCACCGGGCAGGATCTGGCAGTCGGCGGTCGGCACGTGGGTGTGGGTGCCGACGACCAGGCTGGCGCGACCGTCGCAATAGTGGCCCATGGCCATCTTCTCGGAGGTGGCTTCACAGTGCATGTCGACGATCACCGCGTCGGCCACCTGGCCCAGCGGGGCCTTGTCCAGCTCGCGATCGGCGGCGGCGAACGGGTCGTCCATGGCGTCCATGTGCACCCGGCCCAGCAGGTTCACGACGAACACGGTCTTGCCCGAGTCGGTCTGAAAGAGATGGCTGCCGCGGCCCGGCGCGTCCGACAGGATCGGATAGTTGGCCGGACGGATCAGGCGCGGCTCGCGGACGATATAGGTCAGGGCCTCGCGCTGGTCCCAGCTGTGATTGCCCAGGGTCAGGCAGTCGGCGCCGGCGTCGAACAGCTCGCGGGCGGTGTTCTCGGTGATGCCGAAACCGGCCGCGGCGTTCTCGGCGTTGATGATCACGAACTCGAGGCCGAGACGGCGGCGGAGATCAGGCAGATGGTCGGCCAGGCCGTCGCGGCCCGACTTGCCGACGACATCGCCAAAGAAGGCGAAACGCATAGAAAGTCCTTAGAGCGAGCCGTCAGCGGCTCATGTCATGGACGGCGATATACTCTTTTTCTGTGAGAATGGCGTCCAGCCTTTGATCATGCGGTTCGGCGGGCAGGTTTTCGACCTGCTGGCCGCTGTAGGCCAGGCCGATCACGACCACCGACCGGCGGGCCCGCAAGGCCTCCAGCGCCCGGTCGTAATAGCCGCCGCCCTGCCCCAGGCGCAGACCGTCGCGCTGAAAGGCCAGCAGTGGAGCGATGACCAGATCGGGCTCCAGGATGGGTCGCTCGGGCGCGGGACCGCGCAGGCCTATGGCGTCGTGCACCAGCGGCTCACCCGGCGTCCAGGCGCGGAACACCATGCGCGCGGCGTCGGCGTCCTCGACCGCCGGCAAGGCCAGGGTCCAGCCGGCCTCGTGCATGTGGCCAGCCATGATCAGCGGTGAGATCTCCGAACCCAGGCCGTGATACAGCGCCGCCACCTTGCCGACGGGATCGGGAAACAGCTTCGCCAAGGGCTCGCGCGCCACTTCGGCGATCATCCAGTCGGCTTCGGGATGCTGGCGCGCCAGCTCCTTGCGCTGGTTGCGCAGGAAGATACGCAGGGCGGTCTTGGCCGCGACGGGATCGACGATGGTCATCGTCCGTCTATAGCGCTTCAGAAGGGGAAAGGGTGGCGGCGCCGCGAAGAACCGTGAAGACGTTTCAATCCACTCGAACCTGTCAGTAACAGGTGGGCCCCGTGTTCCCGCAGCCACGGCCACGGGAGGGAACAGGTCCCGATAGAGAGATTAAGGTCCCTGGGATAAGAAATCTTCGACGAGAGCCACAGCATGACCCGCCGTTGATCAATATAGGGATCCTTTGGCTCCTGCGATAGGGTCGGTTTGACGCGGGCCATACGCGCTCCCCATGGTCAATCCGGAGACCAACATGAAAGCGCCCCGTTCCCAGGCGCCTACGCCTCTACTCCTGGATGGGAGCGTCGAGCACGCCCTACGCGCACGTCTTGTTCCGGGAGCGCCCTTTGGCCGGCAAGAGATAGCTGCTCTCCAAGCCTTGATTGAGGACACGCCCCCAGACGTCAACGCGGTGCAAATCGTTCTATACGACCTGCTCCACGACCTGAATTACTGCGAAGCCGACCTTAAGGGGCAGGCGCGGGCTCATGAGCTTGTCGCGTCAGCACTAGCCGAGATCAACGCGATCATCGAGACGCAACGCACAGTGAAGGCAGCTGAGGCCTATGACCTGATGCAAGCCAATCCTGATCGCGGCATACCGGCTAAGGACGTGTTCGAAGCGATACGCACCGAGCACACTAGTCGCACGAGACGCGACCGCTCGTAGGTCTAAGGTCGCTGTTACGCTGCGGTCGTCTTTTTGCCACCGCATAAGCGCGGTGACGCGAAGCCTGAAGATGCTCCCCCGCGATGCGGGGGAGCTGTCGGCGGAGCCGACTGAGGGGGCGAACTGGAGCGAGACCGCATTGGCCCCCTCCGGCCCTCTGGGCCACCTCCCCCGCATCGCGGGGGAGGATCTGCCAGCCTACTCCGCCGCCAGCTTCTCCAGCCGGTCCGCCGCCGCGTCCAGGGCGCGGATGGCGGTGATCTCGGCCTTGGTGCCTTCCTGCTGCATGCGGTTGATCTCGGCGTTGGCATGGGCCAGGCGGAGCTTCATGTCCGAGAGCTCGTCGGCCAGCAGCAGGGCGCCCATCAGGAAGAGCCGGGTCTCGCCCAGCTGGCCGACGTCGGAGCTGACCTGGCGGACCTGGCGGTCGAACAGGCGCGCCAGTTCGGTCAGGTGCGGCTCCTGGCCGTCCTCGCAGCCGACCATGTAGGGCCGGCCGTTCACGTGGATGGTCACCTGGGACATGGTCAGGCCTCCTCAGGATCGTCGAAGAGCTCGTCGTCCTCGCCCGGCGTGACCGCGTGACCGTCGTGGTGATGGTCGTTGGCCACGGCCTCGTCGCCCAGGGCGGCGCGGATCTCGGCGATGGCGCGGCCCAGGGCCACCGAGGCCTGCTCGCCGGCCTCCTCTAGCGCCTTCTCGCGCTCGCGGGCGGCTTCCAGATCGGCGACCAAGCGGGCGCGCTCCTCGTCGTCGAAGAGACCCGGCTCATCGGCCGAGAAAAGGGGCATGGCCGGGGCCGCGGCGCTGGCGGCGGCCAGCGCGCGCTCGGCCTCGGCGGCCTTGGCCGCCTGGCGCTGTTCCAGCTGGCTCACCGCCCGGTCCAGGCGGCGAACGGCCAGGTCGAGGGCGCTGCCTTCGGCCGGGATCATCGGCGAACTTCCATCATGCGACGCAACATATAGATCGAGGCCCTGTTAGCCAGCGTTCGGAGGCGAGAATGGGGCGGGATCAGAAGCCCTTAGCAGCATTCGCCCCCGCCTGTCCGCGACCCGGAGGGGTTGTCCTCACTTTTGCACCGCCAAACCCCCTCGCTTTTTCGCAATCGGATTTAGCGCCCTTGGAGGCGGCCGTAGTTTCTCGGACTTGACTTGTCGGCTGCACACCGCAAAACGCCACCCCAACTAGGGAACGTCGGTCGCCTTCGACCGGCGGCCATAAACCGGAGAAAGATCCATGGCTGTTCGCGTCGCCATCAACGGCTTCGGCCGCATCGGACGTCTGGTCCTGCGCTCCATCGCCGAGCATGGCCGCCGCGACATCGAGGTCGTCGCGATCAACGACCTGGGTCCGGTCGAGACCAACGCCCACCTGCTGCGCTACGACAGCGTGCACGGCCGCTTCCCCGGCACGGTGACGTCGGGCGAGGACTGGATCGACGTCGGCATGGGCAAGATCAAGGTCACGGCCATCCGTAACCCTGAAGAGCTGCCGCACGCCGAACTGAACGTCGACATCGCGTTCGAGTGCACCGGCATCTTCACCGCCAAGGACAAGGCCGCCGCCCACCTGAAGGCCGGCGCCAAGCGCGTCCTGATCTCGGCGCCCGGCGACAACGCCGACAAGACCATCGTCTACAAGGTCAACCACGAGACCCTGACCGCCGACGACATCATCGTCTCGAACGGCTCGTGCACCACCAACGCCCTGGCCCCGGTGGCCAAGGTGCTGCAGGACCTGGTCGGCATCGAGCGTGGCTACATGACCACGATCCACAGCTACACCGGCGACCAGCCGACGCTGGACACCATGCACAAGGACCTCTACCGCGCCCGCGCCGCCGCCCTGAGCATGATCCCGACCTCGACCGGCGCCGCCAAGGCCCTGGGCCTGGTCCTGCCGGCCCTGAAGGGCAAGCTGGACGGTTCGTCGATCCGCGTCCCGACCCCGAACGTCTCGGTCATCGACCTGAAGGTCGTGCCGACCCGCGAGACCAACGTCGCCGAGGTCAACGCCGCCCTGCAGGCCGCCGCCGACGGTCCGATGAAGGGCGTGCTGTTCACGACGACCGACCCGCTGGTCTCGACCGACCTGAACCACATCGCCGCCAGCTCGACGGCCGCCCTGCCCCAGACGCAAGTCATCGAGGGCAAGCTGGTCCGCGTGCTCAGCTGGTACGACAACGAGTGGGGCTTCGCGACCCGCATGAGCGACACCGCTCTGGAAATGGCGAAGTTCCTCTAAGGAACGCCCTACCAAACCCCGCTCTCGCAAGGAGCGGGGTTTTCCTTGCCTGATATCCCCTACGCTTTTCCGGGACGCCGACATGACCTTCCGCACCCTCGACACCGCCGATCTCGCCGGCAAGCGCGCCCTGGTTCGGGTGGACTTCAACGTCCCGGTGGACGGCGGGAAGATCACCGACGACACTCGCCTGCGCGCGGCGCTGCCGACGATCAGCTATCTGTCCAAGCAAGGCGCCAAGGTGATCCTGCTGGCCCACTTCGATCGTCCGAAGGGCAAGGTCGTGCCGGAGATGAGCCTGGGCTTCGTGGCCGAGCCGCTGTCCAAGTTGCTGGAGCAGCCGGTCGCCTTCGCCTCGGACGCCGTCGGCCCGGCCGCCGCTGAAGTCGTCAACGCGCTCGAGAACGGCGGCGTCGCGCTGCTGGAGAACGTCCGCTTCCACGCCGGCGAAGAGAAGAACGACGCCGAGTTCGCCGCCGCCCTGGCCGCCAACGGCGACATCTATGTCAACGACGCCTTCAGCGCCGCCCACCGCGCCCACGCCTCGACCGAAGGCCTGGCCAAGCTGCTGCCGGCCTATCCGGGCCTGTCGATGCAGCGCGAGCTGGAAGCCCTGGACGCCGCGCTGGGCAACCCGAAGAAGCCGGTGATCGGCATCGTCGGCGGCTCCAAGGTCTCGACCAAGCTGGACCTGCTGAACAACCTGGTCGCCAAGCTGGATCGCCTGGCGATCGGTGGCGGCATGGCCAACACCTTCCTGTTCGCCCAGGGCCACGACGTCGGCGCCTCGCTCTGCGAAAAGGACCTGGCCGACACCGCCCGTGAGATCATGAAGAAGGCCGAGGCCGCCGGCTGCGAACTGCTGCTGCCGACCGACGTGGTCGTGGCCAAGAAGGTCGCTCCTGGTGTTGAAAGCGCTGTCCGTCCGCTGGACGGGGTCCAGGCCGACGACCTGATCCTGGACGCCGGTCCGGACAGCGCCAAGCGTCTGCTGGCGGCCATGGACCAGAGCGTCACCCTGATCTGGAACGGCCCGCTTGGCGTTTTTGAAGTCCCCCCGTTCGACGAAGCGACCGTTTCGGCGGCGAAACACGCAGCAAGCCTGGCCAAGTCGGGTAAGCTGGTGGCCGTCGCGGGCGGCGGTGATACCGTGGCCGCGCTGAACCACGCGGGCGTGTCGGCCGATTTCACCTTCGTCTCGACCGCCGGCGGCGCGTTCCTGGAATGGATGGAAGGCAAGACGCTTCCGGGCGTCGCCGCCCTCGAAGGGTAAGCTCAAGTTATTTGCTGGCGCGGATCGTGCAGATCGGCGTTCAGCCTGTATAAGACTGACACGCATCAGCACGACATGGGCAGAGAACGCAAAAGCGTCGCGGCCCCAAGAACAAGAAACGACCTAACCACTTAACGCTTGCAGGAGAGAGACTACGTGGCTCGCATCACGCTGCGCCAGCTGCTGGACCATGCCGCCGAGCATGAGTACGGGCTGCCCGCCTTTAACATCAACAACATGGAACAGGGCCTGGCGATCATGGAGGCGGCCGACGCCGTCAACTCGCCGGTCATCATCCAGGCCTCGCGCGGCGCGCGTAACTACGCCAACGACATCGTTCTGACCCGTCTGATCGACGGCCTGGTCGAGCTGTACCCGCATATCCCGGTGTGTATGCACCAGGACCACGGCAACGGCCCGGCGACCTGCGCCACGGCGATCCAGTACGGTTTCACCTCGGTGATGATGGACGGCTCGCTGATGGAAGACGCCAAGACCCCGGCGTCCTACGAGTACAATGTCGAGGTCACCAAGAAGGTGGTCCAGATGGCCCACAGCTGCGGCGTCTCGGTCGAGGGCGAGCTGGGCGTTCTGGGCTCGCTGGAAACCGGCATGGGCGAGGCTGAAGACGGCCACGGCTTCGAAGGCAAGCTGAGCCACGACGAACTGCTGACCGATCCGGACCAGGCGGTCGACTTCGTGCAGGCCACCGGCGTCGACGCCCTGGCGATTGCGATGGGCACCAGCCACGGCGCCTACAAGTTCACGCGCAAGCCGGACGGCGACGTCCTGGCCATGAATGTGATCGAGGAAATCCACCGCCGCCTGCCCAACACCCACCTGGTGATGCACGGCTCCTCGTCGGTCCCGCAGGACCTGCAGGACATCATCAACCAGTACGGCGGCGAGATGCCCCAGACCTGGGGCGTGCCGGTCGAAGAGATCCAGCGCGGCATCAAGCACGGCGTGCGCAAGATCAATGTCGACACCGACAACCGCATGGCCATCACCGGCGCCATCCGCAAGCTGCTGATGGAAAAGCCGCAGGAGTTCGACCCGCGCGCCTATCTGAAGCCCGCCAAGGAAGCCATGCGCAAGGTCTGCGCCGCCCGCTTCACCGAGTTCGGCTCGGCCGGCTGGGCTGACAAGATCAAGCCGCTGTCGACCGCGACCATGGCCAAGCGCTACACCTCGGGCGAGCTGAACGCCAAGTTCGGCGCCGGCGCGGCCAAGGCCGCCGCCGAGTAGTCGGTTCGGTCCGCTGACATGAAGAGGCCTCCCGAAGCGATCCGGGGGGCCTTTTTGTTTTTCCCTCTCTCATAGAGAGAGGGAGGGGCCCGCCGCGCAGCGGTGGGAGGGTGAGAGGTTTCACCCTCAGCCGATTGCTCTCCGACGATCCCGCCTAGGGCCGTTCACCGCGAACTGCGCCCTATCCGGAAAGATTATAACCTCTCACCCTCCCACCGCCTGCGGCGGAGGGCCCCTCCCTCTCTCTATGAGAGAGGGGATTTTCAGGCTCCCCGCCTCCACCGCGCCGCATGCCAGCATCGCCAGGCTGAACCACGGGCCCACGAAGGCGTAGGTCTCCTGCCAGCAGTGCAGGCCGTCGACCGTGCTGGCCACGCCGCCGCAGAACAGGCCGCAGGCGAAGCCCGTAGCGGCCGGACGCTCCAGCTCGACGCGGCGCAGGCCCACGGCGGTCAGCAGCAGCATCGGCGCGGCCAGGGTCAGGACGTTGGCCACGCAGATCGCCCCGTCCGGCCACAGCATGGCCAGGACCATCTCGGTGGGCAGGTCGATGATCTGGACGGCGGCGGCGACCAGCATCAGCCCCGCCAGCACCGCCGCGACGCCAAACGCGACATCCGCCCCGCGCCGCTCGCGCGCCAGCCGCGTGGCCGCCACCAGGGCACAGGCCGCGATGGCCAGGGGATAGGCCGCCTTGATCCAGAAGAAGGCCCCGTTCGCCGCCAGGGTCAGGTCGGGCCGCAGCTTCAACCAGGCCAGGATGATCAGCACGCCGGCCAGCGCCCCGGCCATGGCCGTCTCGGCCAGCCGCCAGGGCAGGTTGGCCGCCGACCATCCAGCGCCACCGGACACAGGCAGAGGTTCGCCGCTCGCGGTCGCGAGCGCGTCATCGATCGTCACGCGCCCCTCCCCACAGAGTAGCTTACGGGATTGGATGTCGCCCTTGCGCCGCATGTGCAAAAAGCCGCGGCACTTCATTGGTCGAACGACGGTTTGTCAATCAATCAGGAGGTAGCGGTACAAAACGTGATGCACGTCGGGAAGGCGACGGACGACCCTAGTGGATGGTGGGCGTCCGCAGCGCCGGACGACGCCACAGCTGGGCGGTCAGGGCGTTGGCGATGCCGACCCAGCCCAGGTCCGGGGCCGAGCCGCCGCCGACCTTGCGCGCTTCCAGGGCGTAGGCCGCCGAGGCCGCCAGCGAGGCCGTGGCCGCACCCAGCTGGCCGCCGACGCGCTTGGCGCCCAGGCCCAGCCACAGGGCGTTGAACCCCTGCACCAAGCTCCAGATCGTCAGGGCGCGCGTACGGGCCGGGCTGGACGGCGAGTTCCAGGTGCGCAGGCCAGACAGGGTCATGGCGATGAACAGCGGCGGCAGCAGCAGGCTGGTCATGGGTTTGGGCTGGTGAGCCACCGGCTCGTGCATCTCGGCGAACTCGACGGCGTACATCTCGTCGTCCAGGACGCGCTCATGCCGGCCGCCCATCAGTCGGGCCGCAATGATCGCCGCGCCCGCCAGGGCCGCGCCCGCCGCGATCTGGGCGACGGGATGGACGCCCTCCCGCCGATCGAGCTGGAACGCCTCGCGGCCGGCCAGGGCGCGGTCGCGGGTCTTTCCGTTGGCGATATGCATGGCGGGACTCCCCTAAATCTATCTACTCGATAAGGTCAAACAGCCCAGCTGCACCTTGGTTCCAGACCGCGGTTCGACTGGGGCGACACCTCGACGCATGATGCCGCGATCGTTTTTTCGCGCTAGCGTAAAAAGCGCCGAGACCGGGTTCCATAAGGCCTTAAGGGCGCACAACCCCTTCGCGCAACACCGTTCGAAGACCCGTGTGGCGTAATGCCGCGCGCGGGCGCCACAGGATACCCGATCCCGTCACATCGCTGTTTTCACTGACCTTTTTAGCATGCCAACACCCTGAATGACCTGGTTAAGGTTGCTGGCCATTAAGGTTCCTTTGAGCTTCGGAGCACAACCTTTCGCCGAAGCGCAGGGAAGACTCGTCACCAGGGGGTAGCGGGTCAGGGACCCCTGTAGGGGAACAATCCGATGTCCATCTTTCGGGCCCGCCAAGACAACAAGTCCGCCGGCCGCATCGCCGAGCTGGAAGCCGTCATCGCCGCCATCCACCGCAGCCAGGCAGTGATCGAATTCGATCTCGACGGCACGATCATCACGGCCAACGACAACTTCCTGAAGACCCTGGGCTATGGCCTGCAGGAGATCCAGGGCCGCCATCACAGCCTGTTCGTCGAGTGCGACTACGCCAAGAGCGGCGAGTACCGCGACTTCTGGAAGCGTCTGTCCAGCGGCGAGTTCTTCTCCGACAAGTTCTGCCGCGTCGGCAAGGACGGCAAGGAGATCTGGATCCAGGCCTCGTACAACCCGATGTTCGACAAGGACGGCAAGGCCTACAAGGTCATCAAGTTCGCCTCGGACATCACCCAGGTCGAGCGTGAGCGCGCCGCCGCCGAGGCCGCCCGCAAGAAGGCCGATCAGGACAACACCGTCGTCACCGTGCTGGCCTCGGGCTTGGACGCCCTGGCCAAGGGCGACCTGACCGCACGCATCGAGGCGGCGATGGATCCGCGCTACCAACAGATCAAGGACGACTTCAACGCCGCCGTAGCCAGCCTGCGCGAGACCGTGCAGGGCATCGTCCAGCGCACCATGGGCATGCATGCCGGCTGCGACGAAATCTCCTACGCCGCCTCGGACCTGTCGCGTCGCACCGAACAACAGGCCGCCAGCCTGGAAGAGACCGCCGCCGCCCTGGACGAGATCACCGCCACCGTGGCCCGCAGCGCCGACGGCGCCAATCGCGCCTCGCAGGCCGCGTCGGGCGCCCGCGCCGACGCCGACCGCTCGGGCAAGGTCGTGGCCGAGGCCGTCGCCGCCATGGGCGAGATCGAGAAGTCTTCGGGCCAGATCACCCAGATCATCGGCGTCATCGACGAGATCGCCTTCCAGACCAACCTCCTGGCCCTCAACGCCGGCGTCGAGGCCGCTCGCGCGGGTGAAGCCGGCCGCGGCTTCGCCGTCGTCGCCTCCGAAGTCCGGGCCCTGGCCCAGCGCTCCGCCGAAGCCGCGCGCGAGATCAAGACCCTGATCGCCAATTCGACCGCCCAGGTGGATCGCGGCGTGCGTCTGGTCGGCGAGACCGGCTCGTCGCTGGACGCCATCGTCGCCAAGGTCGGCGAGATCGACATCCTGATCTCCGAGATCGCCCGCTCGTCGCAGGAACAGGCCACCGGCCTCAACCAGGTCAACAGCGCCGTCAACCAGATGGACCAGGTCACCCAGCAGAACGCGGCCATGGTCGAGCAGACTACCGCAGCCTCGGCCAACCTGCGCACCGAGGCCCACGACCTGTCGGACATGATGCAGCGCTTCAAGACCGGCCAGGACGCCGTCGTCGAACGCCCGGCTCAGATCCGCAGCTATGGCCGCCCGGGCGCGCGAGCGGCGTAAGAGGGCCCAAAAACCCGCCCTTCGACAAGCTCAGGGTGAGGCTTTCTACTGAAACCGGCTTGAAAGTCGTCCTCACCCTGAGCCTGTCGAAGGGCGAGGACGCTGCACGGCGCTTGGCGTTCGTCCCGCGGGACGTCAGCATGGCGGCATGAGCCCGCTCATCCGCCCTTCCCGGCCGAGTCAAAACTAACGCCGGACCTCAGGGAGATCCGGCGTCAGCATATCGCGCGCGGGCTCGACGAGAGCCTGCGGGTGTTCATGCAGCGCAGTTAGGCCGGCAGTTCGCCCATGGCCGACTGCAGGTAGTTCTGGTCGCCCAGCGACTTGACCAGACCCAGCTGCATTTCGAGGAAGTCGATGTGCTCTTCGGTGTCGGTCAGGATCTCGCGCAGGATCTCGCGGCTGACATAGTCGCGCACGGTCTCGCACTGGACGATGCCGGGGACCAGGATCTCGCGGTTGAACAGCTCGACGTTCAGGTCGCTGGCCAGGCATTCCGGCACGGTCTCGCCGATCTTGAGCTTGTGCAGGTCCTGCAGGTTGGGCAGGCCTTCCAGGAACAGGATGCGATTGATCAGCTTGTCGGCGTGCTTCATCTCGCCGATGGATTCGTCGTAGGTGATCTTGCCCAGGCGCTTGAAGCCCCAGTTGTCGTACATCCGCGCATGCAGGAAGTACTGGTTGATCGCAGTCAGTTCGTTGGTGAGCACCGCGTTGAGCACGCGGATGACGCCGGCGTCGCCTTGCATGGCGGCCTCCTTAAGGGTTCGCTGTTCGGGCGGAACCTGGGGCAAGCCGTTCGAGGCTTCAACCGCTATCTGTGCAAGTGTTTCGCAGGCTCACAGAAAAGCGTGCGAGTGCTTCGCGATAGCCCGCGAAGTAGAGTTTCGGGCCGTTACTCGGCTGCGAATGCGAGGGCCTCGCGGCTTTCCTGGATCATCTGACGCATTTCGCAGACGCACTTGGCGCACTGGGCCTGACAGCCCTTGTGGCGAAAGATCTCCGCCGGGCGCGTGGCCCCAGCGTCGATAGCGGCGCGCACTTCGCGCTCGCGGATGCCGTTACAGTTACAGACGTACAAGGAAGAACGCCCTACCCGATTGAGTGTCATTCTCATTTAGCCGAGAGAGTCGACTTTTGCAACTGACTCTCAGTCGAGTTCGCAGCGACATGCGGTCGCGGGTAGAGTGGATACGGATCGTGACGGAGGGGGCGCTCGTGCTAAAGCCAGGCCCATGACGCTCGACTGCCGCCTCTATTTGATCACCCCGCCCGCCTTGGATGACCTGGCCGGGTTCGGCCGCCTGCTGGCCCAGGCCCTGGAAGGCGGCGACGTGGCCGCGCTGCAGATCCGCCTGAAGGACGCGCCCGACGACGTCGTGGCCGCCGCCGTCGACGTGCTGGCCCCGATCGCCCAGGCCCGCGACGTGGCCGTGATCCTCAACGACCGGCCCGACCTGGCCGCCCGCCTGCCGGTGGACGGCGTCCACGTGGGCCAGTCGGACATGGCCTATAAGGATGCGCGCAAGCTGATGGGCGGCCGCATGGTCGGCGTCACCTGTCACGACAGCCGCCACCTGGCGATGGAAGCCGCCGAGGCCGGCGCGGACTATGTCGCCTTCGGGGCCTTCTTCCCGACCACGACCAAGGACGCCCCGATCGTCGCCGAGCCCGACATCCTCAGCATCTGGCAGGAGTCGATGGAAACCCCGTGCGTGGCCATCGGCGGCATCACCGCCGCCAACGCCGCTCCGCTGGCCACGGCCGGCGCGGACTTCCTGGCCGTCGCGGCCGGGGTCTGGGCCTATCCGGAAGGTCCCGCCGCCGCCGTCGCCGCCCTGAACACGGCGATCGCCGAAGGCCTCGCCGCCCGTAAGTAAAAGCAGCTATTCCCACCGCCTTGTGATGCACTGCACACAGGCATAGCGTCTCTTCCAGCGAACGATAACTGGGGAGGCGCGCGAAATGCGGCTCAAAGGGTGTTTGCTTAGCGTATCGGTCCTGCTGGCCCTTTGCGGCCCCGCGACCGCCGAGACCTGGAAACTGGCTCCGGGCGAGACCAAGACCTATTACGACGTCGACTTCACCCGCGTGGACCAGTCCACCGGTCTGGTCGTGACGCGTATCGCCGAAGGCAAGCCGAACGGTCCCTACAGGAACTGGCCGGCCGGCAAGGGTCCGATCCTGATGTTCGCCCTCGACTGCGCGGCGGACAAATGGATGGACCTGGGCATGGACTTCGACGGCGGCCACGCCCTGCCCAAGGGCTGGCGCAAGGAAGCCAAGGTCGAGGACATCTCCGGCGCGGTCGGCAAGGCCGGCAAACTGGCCTGCGAGACCAAGGACAGCCTGCCGAAGGTGGAACTGCCTTAGGGCCTTTCCTCAGCAGATCCGTCATCCCGCGCTTTATGCGCGGGACCCATGGTTCAGCTTCTACGTGAGAGCGTGAGTCCGCATCGCACTTGCGGCGGATAGATGGGTCCCGCGCATAAAGCGCGGGATGACGGGCTGTGAGGTCCCCTTAACCACGCCCCAATCCCTCATCTTGCCATCGGCCCTGTGGACGACTAGGTTCCGCGCCCGTTCTTTCACACCGTCGACCTACCGCTCCGCCGCCGGACTTTCCGGCGGGCGTCGACGGCATTCCTTGAGGATATCCGCCCGTGGCCACGCCTTCCGCCCTCCTGAACGTCATGATCGACGCGGCCCGGAAGGCCGCCCGCGGCCTGGCCCGCGACTTCGGCGAGGTCACGGAACTGCAGGTGTCCAAGAAGGGCGCGGCCGACTTCGTCACCAATGCCGACCTTAAGGCCGAACAGACCCTGTTCGAGATCCTGACCAAGGCCCGCCCGGGCTACAGCTTCCTGGGCGAAGAGCGCGGCATGATCGAAGGCACCGACAAGACCCACACCTGGATCGTCGACCCGCTGGACGGCACCACCAACTTCCTGCACGCCATCCCGCACTTCGCCGTCAACATCGCGCTGCAGCGCGAGGGCGAAGGCATCGTGGCCGGCGTGACCTACAACCCGATCACCAACGACCTGTTCTGGGTCGAAAAGGGCAAGGGCGCCTTCCTGGGCGCCGAGAAGCGCCTGCGCGTCGCCGCCCGCCGTCACCTGGACGAGAGCGTTCTGGCCACCGGCGTGCCCTTCGCCGGAAAGCCCGGGCACGGCCAGTTCCTGAAGGAGCTGCACCAGGTCAGCCAGAAGGTCGCCGGCGTGCGCCGCTTTGGTTCGGCCGCCCTGGACCTGGCCTGGGTCGCCGCCGGTCGTTTCGACGCCTACTGGGAGCGCAATCTCAACCCGTGGGACATCGCCGCCGGCGTGCTGATGATCCAGGAGTCGGGCGGCAAGGTCACGACGATCGACGAAAACGATCTGGACGTCGTCAACGGTAAGTCGATCCTGGCCAGCAACCAGGACCTCTACCCGCAGATCCTGGAACGCCTGCGCGCAGCTTAAGATATGTGATGGCGAGGGCCTGAAAGCCCTCGCCAAATCGTCACACCTGCGCGCTAAATCGCGGGGCATGACCCTGCTCACCCGTCGCGCCATGACCACCGCCGCCCTCGCCGGCACGCTGCTGCCCACCCTGACCTTCGCCCAGACGAAGAAGCCCGTCGTGATCGGCCATCGCGGCTGCAGCGGCGAGCGGCCCGAGCACACCGCGCTGGCCTATGAGCGCGCCATTGAGCAGGGCGCCGACTTCATCGAGCCCGATCTGGTCCCCACGAAGGACGGCCATCTGGTCTCGCGCCACGAGAACGAGATCGGCGGCACGACCGACGTCGCCAGCCGCCCCGAGTTCGCCGGCCGCAAGGCGACCAAGACCATCGACGGCCAATCGATCACCGGCTGGTTCACCGAAGACTTCAACCTGGCCGAGCTGAAGACGCTGAAGGCCCGCGAGCGGCTGCCGCAGCTGCGTCCCGTCAGCGCCGCCTTCGACGGCCAGGCCGGCGGCATCCTGACCTTCGACGAGGTCGTCGCCATCGCCAAGGCCGGCTCCAAGCGCACCGGCCGCACCATCGGCGTCTATCCCGAGCTGAAGCACCCGACCTATTTCGCCGGCATCGGCCTGCCGACCGAGGACCGCCTGGTCGCCCTCTTGAAGAAGAACGACCTGAACTCGGCGACCGCGCCGGTGTTCGTCCAGTGCTTCGAGGTCGGCCCGCTCAAGCGCCTGCGCGCCAAGACGCCGGCCAAGCTGGTGTTCCTGGTCGACGGCGAAGGCGGCCCGGCCGATCTGCCGGGCGTCAAGTACGCCGACCTGATCACCGCCCAGGGCCTGAAGGATGTCGCGGTCTATGCCGACGGCCTGGGCCCGACCTGGAGCCTGGTGGTCCCCAGCGACGGCCAAAAGCTGCTGCCGGCCACCGACCTGGTGAAGAACGCCCACGCCGCTGGTCTGCAGGTTCATCCGTGGACGGTGCGGACCGAGAACTACTTCCTGCCCGCGACCTTGCGGAAGGGCGATCCCAAGGATCCGGCCTTCCTGGCGATGCACGGCGACGTGGCGCCGGTGTTCAAGGCCCTTTACGCGGCCGGGGTCGACGGCGTGTTCAGCGACTTCCCCGCCGCGGCGGCCGCCGCCCGCTAGAGCGTGGCAGCCAAAAGTGTGAGCGGTTTTGGCGTTTGCCACGCTCTAAATGTTTGAATTAGAGCCTGTCCGTTTCTGATGTTTCCATCAGAAACGGACAGGCTCTAGCAGCGCTCTTGCGGAAACAGCCCCGTCCGGGCAGCGTGCCGGCCTCGATTTGCCCTGGGGCCACGCCATGACCTTCCGCCACGCCGTCTCCGCGGCCGCCCTCGCCGCCAGCCTGCTGCTGGGAGCGCCCGCCTTCGCTGCGACTCCGGGGGCCGCCACGCCGGGGGCCGAGGTGCTGAACCGCATCGCCGAAGACTTCGTGCGCATGACGCTGGAGGCCGGCGTGCGCGAGCCGGGCTATGTCGACGCCTACTACGGCCCTGAGGCCCTGCAGAACACCGCCAAGGTCGCCCCGCGTCCGGTCTCGGTGCTGCGCAAGGAAGCCGACCGCCTGCAGGGTCTGCTGGGCCACATCCCGGACAAGGATCTCGACGCCGACGAGAAGCGCCGCAAGCTGTTCCTGAAGGGGCAGATCAAGGCCGCCCAGACCCGCCTGGCCATGATCGCCGGCGACAAGTTCAGCTTCCAGGATGAGGCCGAGGGCCTGTTCGGCGTGCGCCCGGTGCTCAAGCCCCTGAAGAGCTATGACCCGATCCTGGCCCGCCTCGACAAGCTGGTCCCGGGCAAGGGCGACCTGGCCAGCCGCGTCGACGCCTTCCAGAACAAGTATGTGATCCCGACCGACAAGCTCGAGCCGGTGATGAAGGCCGGCATCGCCGCCTGCAAGGCCAAGACCGAAGAGCACATCAAGCTGCCCGCCAATGAGCGCTTCGACCTGTCGTTCGTCACCGGCAAGCCCTGGAGCGGCTACAACTGGTACCAGGGCAAGGCCCACAGCCTGATCGAGATCAACACCGACCTGCCGATCTATATCAGCCGCGCGCTCGACCTGGGCTGCCACGAGGGTTACCCCGGCCACCACGTGCTGAACGCCCTGCTGGAAGAGAAGCTGACCAAGGGTAAGGGCTGGGTCGAGTTCAGCGTCTATCCACTGTTCTCGCCGCAATCGTTCATCGCCGAGGGCAGCGCCAATTTCGGCATCGAGCTGGCCTTCCCGGGCGACAGCAAGACCGCCTTCGAGCGCGACAAGCTCTATCCGCTGGCGGGCCTGGACCCCAAGACCGCCCAGGCCTATGGCGAGCTGCAGGAGGCCAAGGCCGCCCTGTCGAGCGCCGGCAACACCATCGCCGCCGAATACCTGGCCGGCCGGATGACCAAGGAACAGGCCGTCCAGGCGATGATGAAGTACAGCCTCTATTCGCGCGGCGGGGCCGAGAAGCGGGTAGCCTTCGTCGAGACCTATCGCTCGTACGTCATCAACTACAACCTGGGCCAGGACATGGTCCGCGCCCACGTCAACCGCGCCGGCAAAACCGAAGACGCCCGCTGGAAAGCCATGGAGCGCGTGATCAGCGAACCCACGACCCCGGCGGACCTGCGGAAGTAGGTTCGCTCACCAACCCGATCCCCCACCGCCGCCACCGCCACCCCCGGACGAGCCGCCGCCCGAGGAGCCGCTGCTGGAGGAGCTGCTGGAGCCGCCGCCGGACGAGCCCGGCGGGGTGGAAGCCGAGGCGATGGTGGCGACCAGGCTGCTGCCCATCGACGTGGCGAAGGCGGCGGGACGGCTGAACGCCCGCTGGTCGCCATCGTACCAGTCCTTCTCCGGATCCATCTGGGCCTGCGCCAACACCCTGGCGAAGCGCTTGGCCCAGCGGGTTTCGACCTTCAGGGCGATGGCGTAGGGCAGGTATTTCTCGAACAGCTCGGCAGTCTTTTCGGGCGGATTGAGCCGCTCCAGGCGGTCCTCTTCGGCCACCGACAGATAGTGGCGGAAGCCGGCGATCCGCGCCCGCAGCGGCCAACCCTCGGCGGTCGGCCCGCGCAAGTTCATCTTGGCGACGATGACGATCGGCAGGGCCAGCAGCGCGACCAGCATTGGCACGGGGTCGCCGGCGGCGAAGCCCAGAAACACCAGCAGCGCGCCTGCGTGCCAGGTGGCCAGCACGGCGATCCCCGTGCCAATGAACGACAGGGTGCGCTTACCGCTCTTGGCCGACAAGGGGCCGGCGCGCAGGCGCTTCAACCAGCGGCGGGCGACCTCGCCGCCGATCCCCACCGCCACGGCGCCCAGGGTCAGCGGCGCGGCGTGGGGGGCGTTCAGCAGCACCAGGAGCACGGCCAGCGACAGCAGCAGGCCGGCCAGGGCCAGCCAGCCACGATTGGCCTTGCCGGCGGCGTCGGAATTGTAGCGGTCCTCGCCGTAGGCCCGGTCCAGCCCGCGGTCCAGGTCCATGCGGGCGTCCATCAAGGTCCGGTGGTTGCCCTGGCTGAGCTGCAGGCTGGCCCGCCCCTTGAACAGCTCGCGGACCATGGCCGCCTCGGCGGGCGGCAGCGGGGGCTTGCCGACGGTCTTCAGCAGGCGGCGGACCGGCTTGCCGAAGCTGCCCTTCTTGACCTTGTCGACGATGCGCAGGTGGCCCCGCACAGCGACATCGACGATGGCGGCGGTAAAGGCCCGGTCGTCGAACTTGCCCTTCCAGATGTAGCGCACAGCCGCCGCCGACAGGCCGTCGGGCGGCGAGAACAGCGGCACGATCGGCCAGGGATCAGGATTGCGCCGCGCCCGCCACACCGCCCGCGCCATGTAGGCGGCGATGGCGACGACGCCGGCCCAGGCCAGCAGCAGCCCGCCCTGCTCGCGCAGGAACCAGCCCAGGCGCTGGCCTTGCGACGGCTCGGCGACCACGCCCTTGGGCCAGGCGGCCGCGACAGTCAGGCCTTCCTGGGCCTCCAGCCGCTGGGTGGTGTGAAAGACGATCTGGCCCGGCCGTTCGGAGACCACCTCGGCGTTTTTGCCGGTATCGCCCTGGGCGCCAGTATAGACCGCCCGCTTCCCGAACCGTGCGGCGGTCGGCAGGGTGATCCGCGCCTCGGCCTGCTCGATCGGGAAGGTCCAGCCGGTGCCGGTGGCGTTCCAATAGAGCTCGTCGAAGTCGCCGAAGAAGCCCAGCTGCCGGGTCGTGCGGTAGCGGATGCTATAGACGTGCGCGCCAGGGTCCAGCAGCCGATCGGGATCGCCGATGCGCACCCGCTGGCCATTGCTCATGCGCATCAGCTTGAAGGGCTCGGTCCGGCCGTCGCGCTCGACCGACACTACCGTGAAGCCCACCTCCACCAGCCGGCCGCGCTCGGTGCGATAACGGGTGGGGAAGTCGCGCTGGATGCCGCGCTGGATCGTCTCGCCCTCCGATTCCAGGGCGATGGTCTCGACCACATCCAGGTCGCCATTGGCCTGGACGCGGACGTCGCTGACGAAGCTGGTGATCCGCTCCTCGGCCAAGCCGCGGCCAGCGCCCGCCAGACCTAGAACGAGGAATAGCGGCAGCGCCCAGGCGCGCATGATCGAAGACCTCACCGGGCGGCGTCGAACTGCACGGCCGGCGCGGCGGCGAGCCCGGGGTCGTCGTCGGTGAACGAGGGCTCCTCGCGGAAGCCCAGCGGCCCGGCGATCAGCAAGGCGGGGAACGTGGCGATCCTGGTGTTCAGATCACGGACGGTGGCGTTGTAGTAGCGGCGGGCGCTCTGCAGCTCGGTCTCGATCTCGGCCAGTTGCGCCTGCAGGGCCAGGAAGGCCTGGTCGGCCTTGAGGGCGGGATAGGCCTCGGCCACCACCATCAGCCGGCCTAGCGCGCCGTCGAGAGCGGTATCGGCGCGGACGGCCTCGGGCGCGGTGCGGGCTTGCACGGCCTCGGCGCGGCGGGCGGTCACCGCGTCCAGCAGGCCGCGCTCGTGCTCGACATAGCCCTTCACCGACGACACCAGGTTGGGGATCAGGTCGGCGCGGCGGCGCAGCTGTACGGTCACCCCGCTCCAGCCTTCACGCACCAGCGCCCGGGCCCGGACCAGGCCGTTGTAGATCAACACGACGACGAGGGCGGCCAGGGCCAGCCCGATGGCGACAATCCAAGACGTAGTCAGGGGACGCTCCAGTTCTCGCACACGACCTAAAGGCGTTCACGCCTTCCGGTAGAGGTATCGCCTCGCATCGCGATGGCCAAGCTTGGCCATGAAACAAGGTCGCCTCGGCGCCATCCGGCATGGAGCGGAACCCCCGAACAGCTGAGCCGTTTCCCAGCGCAACACAGCCAAGCCTGTCCGCACTCAGCCCCTCACTAAGCAAGGAAGCCCGCGCGATGCGATCCATCCTCCTGATGCTGCTGGGCGTTCCCCTGCCGATCATCCTGCTGCTCGCCTTCTGCACGCACCACTTCTGAGCCGGCCGGGAGCGTCGCCATGACCTATGAAACACCCACGTCTGAAAGCCTTTCACGGGTCGAGGTCATTCCCGACGAGACCCAGTCGGCGGTCAGCTGGGACGCGGTCTGGGCCGGGGCGGCGGCGACCGTCGCCATGCTGTTCGTGCTGGTCTCGCTGTGCGCGGGCTTCGGCCTGAAGATGGCGCCGCGCTGGCCGGGCGGCGTTACGGCCGAGGACTTCACCCCGATCCTGGGCGCGGCCTTCGTCGCCTGCCAGGTCGTGGCCAGCATGCTGGGCGGCTATCTGACCGGACGACTGCGCACCAAGTGGCTGTACGTCCACGACCACGAGACCCACTTCCGCGACACCGCGCACGGCCTGCTGGCCTGGGCGACCAGCGTCGTGGGCCTACTGGTGCTGGGCGCCCTGATGGCTGCGCCGGCCGTCAGCGCGCCCGTCGAGCTGACCCCGGCAGAGGCCATTCGCGCCGGTCAGATCAGCGCCCAGATCTCGCTGTTCCTGGGCATCGGCGCCCTGACCAGCGCCTTCGCCGCCAGCATCGCCGCGGCGGTGGGCGGGATGCGCCGGGACGAGATGCACAGGCTGCATCGCGCCTTCAAGGCCTGACGAGAAGCGACACAAGACGAGTTGGAATGAAGGGCCGGGCGTTGCGAAAGCGGCGACCCGGCCGCTGAGGTTTGATGATGCTGACGACGAAGATGAACCCCCGCGTCTTCTGGGGGGCCAGCCTGGCGATCGGGCTGCTGCTGGTGCTGGCGGTCGTCGCGCCGGGACTTTCTGACCGTATCTTCAAGACCGCCCAGGCCTGGGTGATCGACACCTTCAGCTGGTTCTACGTCGCGGCCGTCGCCGGCTTCCTGGGCCTGATGCTGTTCCTGGCCCTGGGTCCGACCGGCGCCCTGAAGCTGGGACCGGACGATTCCGAGCCGGACTTTCCCTATGTCTCGTGGCTGGCCATGCTGTTCGCGGCCGGCATGGGCATCGGCCTGATGTATTTCGGCGTCGCCGAGCCCATCCAGCACTATATCAGCCCGCCCGAGGCGGAGCCGCGCACCTTCCTGGCCGCCCGCGAGGCCATGGTCATCACCTTCACCCACTACGGCGTCCACGCGTGGGCGATCTACGCCCTGGTCGGGCTGAGCCTGGCCTTCTTCGCCCATCGCAAGGGCCTGCCGCTGACCCTGCGCTCGGGCCTGTCGCCCCTGCTGGGCAAGCGGATCAAAGGCCCGATCGGCGACGCGGTCGACATCTTCGCCATCTGCGGCACGGCCTTCGGCATCGCCACCTCGCTGGGCTTCGGCGTGGCTCAGATGAACAGCGGCCTGGCCTATCTGCTGGGCGTGCCCAACAACGCCTGGGTCCAGGTCATCCTGATCGGCGTGGTCATGACCGCCGCCACCGCCTCGATGATGAGCGGCGTTGGCAACGGGGTGCGCCGCCTGTCCGAACTGAACCTGATCCTGGCCATCCTCTTGATGCTGTTCGTGATGGCGGTCGGCCCGACGGGCTTCCTGCTGAAGGCGCTGGTGCAGAACTTCGGGTCGTATCTGGAGCACTTCGTCCACCGCACCTTCACTCTCTACGCCTACGAGCCGCGGGCGTGGATGGCGGACTGGACGCTGTTCTACTGGGCCTGGTGGATCGCCTGGTCGCCGTTCGTGGGCATGTTCATCGCCCGCATCTCGCGCGGCCGCACGGTGCGTGAGTTCATCCTCAACGTGCTGTTGGTCCCGGCCGGCTTCACCTTCCTGTGGATGACGGTCTTCGGCAACACCGCCATCAGCCTGGACATGGGCCAGGCGGCCGGGGCGATCTCGCGGGCCGTCACCACCGACCTGTCGACCGCGCTGTTCTACTTCCTGGAGCAGTTGCCGGGCGCGGCGATCACCTCGACCCTGGCCATCCTGCTGGTGGCGGTGTTCTTCGTGACCTCGGCCGACTCCGGGGCGCTGGTCATCGACACCATGGCCTCGGGCGGGGCCGACGACACCCCGCGCTGGCAGCGCATGTACTGGTGCGTGCTGCTGGGCCTGGTCGCCGCTCTCCTGCTGCTGGCTGGCGGACTAGGGGCGCTGCAGGCCGCGACCCTGGTGGCCGCCCTGCCCTTCACGGTGATCATGATCCTGCTGGCCGTCGGCCTGGTCCGCCAGATGAACGCCGACCTGGCCGGCCGTACGCTCGAGACCGAGGCCCCGCCGCTGGCCGAGCAGATCAAGCGCATCCTTTCGCCGGCGAGCCGCCGCGAGATCCAGCGCCAGATCGACCGCACGGGCGCCTCGGCCCTGGAGCGCGTGCGCGACGGCCTGGCCGCCGAGGGCCTGACCGCGACCGTGACGCGGGACGACGAGGGCCTGTTGCTGGCCGCCTCGGTCGGCGAAGGCGGGCGTCTGTTCCAGTACCGGCTGGTGGCCCGCGCCCGGCCGCGTCCGGCCCTGACGGCCCTGGACGCGCCCGAGAGCCGCCGGGCGATGGAGTGGCGGGCTTCGGCCAGCTCGGACGACGTCGCCAGGCCCCGCGACGTCACCGGCTTCACCCAGGATCAACTGGTCGCCGACGTCCTCTACCACCTGGAGCGCTGGCGGACCGCCTAGGCCGCGGCCGCCTGGACCATCGCGCGCGCCTCAGCCGCCGACAGCCACCGGCCGCGCGCGAACTTGGCCGCGCCCGGGCCCGTGGCGTTGAACTGCGAGAACCGCGCGTCCTCGGGCTGCAGCATGGTGCGGGGATTGCCGTCCTTGCCGGTGTACCACATCTCGGTCCACCCGGCCGGGGCGATGTGGTCGTCCATCCAGCAGTCGATGAAGGCGGTCGCGCCCTGGAACTTGGGGTCGCCATAGCGGCCGTCGGCAAACTGGCTGGACGGGCGCCAGGGCCGGCCGAGATAGACTGATCCCGTCTTGGTGCCGGCCTCCTTGGTCAGGCTGCATTTGACGAACACGAAGCCGACCGGCTGCTCGATCGAGGTGCTGGGGGCGACGATATAGCCGTCGATCGGATCGACCGGCCGCGGCCGCGAGCGGATCTCGCAGTCCCGGAACAGCGCCCGGCCCGCGCCGAAGATGAAGTCGTAGCTGCCGGTCACCAGGCAGCGCTCGAACAGGCTGGAGCCGGCGTCGGGGAACAGGGTGTCCTGATAGCTGAGCAGGTCCACCTCGGTGAACCGCGCGCGGTCGGAGCCCTTGTCCAGCATCAGGGCCACGGCCTGCGGGCCGCCGCCGTCGTGCGAGTGCAGGCCGCCCGGCTTGGACATTTCCGCCAGGCCGTCGAAGGCGTTCTGGATCGTCAGGTTACGGGCGGCGAAGTCCGGCGCGCGGACGAACAGGGTCGGGGTGCGGAACGTGCCCCAGCGCTTGCCGTCGGGCGCGGTCAGGCCCGAGGCGGCCAGGTGGCTGATCACCGAAGCCTTGCGGTCCTGCCCCACCAGGTGGACGAACGGCTTGTCGATGACGACCTGCTCGTCCCAGAGGCCGCGGGTCACGAAGATGCGGAAGGGTTTCTTGCCGTTGGCCGGCGCGGCCGCGAGCGCGGCCGACAAGCTGGCATAGGCCGGAGCGGCGACCGGCGGCTTGCCCGGCCCGCGCCACAGCACCGCGTCGTAGCGCGTGGCGGCCGAGGCCACGCCCGGGACCAGCAGCGCCGCGCCGGCCAGAACGCCCCGACGAGAAGGAAGGTTCAGCGACATAATGCTTTTCCAAAAAAGAGTGGGCGCCGGCGGGGAGGGCCGCCGGCGCCCCAATTCCTCGGGGGGAAGAATAGTGGATCTTAGAAGGCGTACCGCAGCCCGAAATTGAACTGCCGGCCCGTGTGCGAATAGACGTAGACGCTGTCGCGGTTGCTATCCGTGTACTGATTGTTGAAGGCGTCGGTCAGGTTCAGCCCCTCGAACGTCAGCTTCAGCTTCTTGTTGATCGCGTACGACGCCGAGGCGTCGATGGTCGTGATCGAACGTACGCCGTCGATGTCGTTGGTGCTGGTGCCGCTGGGCACGGCGGTCAGGTACTTGTCGCGATAGGCCGCCGAGACGCGGGCGCTGAACACCTCGTCCTCGTAGTAGAGCGTGGCGTTGAAGGCGTTCTTCGACAGGCCCACCAGGTCGTTCTGCACGAAGCCGGTCGGCGAGCGGGCCGAGATGTAGTCGATCTTGGAGTCGACGATCGTGGCGTTGAAGATTGCACCCGTGTGCTTGAGCACACCCGGCAGGAAGCTGAACGGCTGCTGGTAGCTGACCTCGATCCCCTTCAGCGGGCCGCCCTCGGTGTTCACCGGCTGGCTGAACAGGAAGGTGTCGCCCGCCGAGACGCCCAGGCCGTCCAGCAGGCTGACCGGCAGGCCCGAGGCGCTGAACGGTTGCGAGATCCGCGACGTCTGGATGTAGCTGCTGATGTCCTTGTAGAACAGGCCAACCGACAGCAGGCCATCCTTGGCGAAGTACCATTCGGCCGACAGGTCGTAGGTGGTGGCGCGGATCGGCTTCAGGTTCGGATTGCCCGAGCTGACGCTGAACACGCCTACGGTCGACAGACTGCCGCCAGGGGTCAGGCTGCCGAGGTTCGGGCGGGTCATCACCTTGGCCGCGCCGAAGCGCAGCAGGAAGTCTGGCGTGACCTCGGCCGTCAGGTTCAGGGCCGGCAGGATGTCGTCATAGTCGCGCTTGACTGTGGTCTGCTGGGCCGCGCCCGCCACCAGCTGGTAGCCGGTCGAGCTCTGCTCGGTCTTGACGTAGCGCACGCCGATGTCGCCGCGGATCGGGATGGCGAAGCGCTCGGTCTGGAAGTCCAGTTGCACGTAGGCGGCGCTGTCCTTTTCCTCGACGCTGCGGATGTTGCCGCGGGCGTTGGCGTTGCTCGCGCCCGACAGCTCGAACAGGCCCGTGCCGCTGTAGATGTTGTAGAGCTTGGCGAAGGCGTCCAGGTCCGGCGCGATCCACTGGGTCGGGATGCCCGTTGCGCCCAGGTTCTTGCCAAAGCCGGACACCATCTTCGTGAGGCTGGCCAGGGTGGTCCCCGCCGGCAGGGTCGGGACGACCGACTCATTGACCCGCGCCAGGGCCCAGGAACTGAAGTTGTAGCGCTTGGCGTTGACCCCGGCCTTCAGCTGCAGGCCGTCGGCCAGGCGATAGTCGCCGTCCAGTTGGAAGGTTCCGATCTTGTTGGTCACACCCTGCGGCCGCAGGCGGATCTCCGAGCGCGCCGCGCCGAAATTGTAGGCCAGCGGATCGGTGACGTCGAAGCCGAAGCTCATCGCCGGCAGGTTCGGATTGACCCGGTAGTCATACGAGAAGTTGTCGGCGTTCTCGCGGTTCAGAATCACCGTGGTCTGGATCGGGTTGTTGAAGTCCGACTTCGAGAAGCCGGCCAGGCCGCTCACCTTCAGGCGATCGCCGAACTCGCGCTCGACCGAGAACGTGGCCTGGGTGTACTCGGTGTCCAGCTTGTCAAAGCGGGTCTCGCTCTCGACGTCGACGTCGTCGAACAGGCCATAGACCATGTCACCCTTGGCATTGACGACGCCGTCGCGGACGATGATCTCGGGGCGGCCGCCCTGCGAGGCGTTACGGGCGAACGACAGGGCTTCCAGCCAGTTCTCCTCGCGGGTCGCCTTGAAGTCCGAATAGAGCACGTCCAGGCCGATCAGGGTCTTGTCGTCCGGACGCATCTGGAACGAACCGGTCAGGCCCAGGCGCTTCTGCTCATGGGTCAGGCGGCCGTAGCGCGGGAAGCGCGGGGTGAACACCGAGGCCGAGCTGGCCTGGGTGAAGGTCGAGGCCGGGCTGAAGCCGCCGACTTCGGTCCCGTTCAGCCAGCCGCCCGAGCCGTGACCCTCTTCCAGCAGACCTCGCTCGGTGTAGGCCACCGAGACCAGCCCGCCCAGCTTACCGTCGAACCACGTGTTGGAGGCCAGGACCGCGAAGCGCGGGTCCCACGACTTGGAGAGGTCGTTGTAGCCCTGCTGGGCCGAGACCACGAGGGTCGCGCCCTTGTAGTCGAACGGCCGGCCGGTCTGCAGGTCGACGGTGGCGCCCAGCGAGCCTTCCTCGGTCTGGGCCGAGGCGGTCTTGCGCACCGTGATGCTGTTGAAGAGCTCCGAGGCGAAGACGTTGAAGTCGAACGCGCGGTTGCGGTTGGCGCCGCCCGAGCTGTCGGTGCCGCTGGCCGTGCTCTGGCCCTCGACGCCGTTGATCCGCACGCGAGTGAACTGCGGACCCAGGCCCCGGACGGTGATTTGGCGGCCCTCGCCGGCGTCGCGGGCGATCGACACGCCCGGCACACGCTGGATGGACTCGGCCAGGTTGGCGTCCGGGAAGTCGGCGATGTCCTCGGCCTTGATGACGTCGACCACGCCGCTGGCGCGGCGCTTGATGTTCATGGCGCTCTGCAGGCTGGCGCGGAAGCCGGTGACGACCACCGCCTCGACCTCGGCGGCGGACTCTTCCGGCGTCGCGGAGACGGGGGTCACGGCCTGAGCGGCGATCAGCGGCGCCGGCGCGGTCGAGGCCAGCTGCAGCGAGGCGGTCTGGCCCAGCACCGCGGTGCGGCCGTTGTTGGAGACGACGGTCAGGTCGGCGCCGCGCAGCAGGCGGGCTAGGCCCTCCTCGACGGTGTAGGCGCCGCGCACGGCGTTGACGCGCTTGCCCTGGACCGCGCCCTGCGGCGCCAGGATCTGCAGCTCGGCCTGCTTGCCGAACTGGGGAATGCCGGTGGCGGCGGGCTGCTCGGCCACGTCGAACTTGCGCACCTGGGCATGGGCGCCCGAGGCGACCAGCAGCGCCGTCGCGCCGGCCGCGAGCATCAGATAGGACTTGTCTTGGTTACGCAGCGACGTACGCATGCGGCCCCTCCCTTTTTCGTTTCCAACGGCGCTTCTTGGAACGCCTGATTGGAGCGATGCGGCGGAAACCGGTTTCCGTCACAAAACGTCAAAATAATTTCCCGGTGGGGTTCTGAAGCCCTTCTTCCCTGCCTTCCTAGGCCTTGTGCCTAGGACCCATGGCGCCACGTGACGAGGATTTTCCCTTAGACCACTATTACCGCCACACGCGCCCGGAGGCTCAGCACACCGGAACGCTGGGTCCTGGGCACAAGGCCCAGGAAGGCGATGAGTTGCTGGAAGGCAACCTTCAGCCGGCCTGCAGGACGATGGCTTCGCCGCTGGTCAGGACCTGGCCGTTGAAGGTGGTGGCGGCGGCTTCGGCGAAGCCTTCAGGGTCGTTGGTCCGGAACCAGCCGACGAAGCGCTCGCCGGCCAGGCGCGGGTCGGCGACCTCGATCTTGCGGTCGTTGTAGCGGTTGAACTCGGCGGCGGCCTCGGCCAGCGTCTGGCCGTCCAGCACGATCTGCCCCTCGCGCCAGGCCAGCTGGCGGGCCAGGTTGTCGTCGGCCTTGGGCGGCGCCTGGACGCCGGCGCCGTTGTCGGCGAACACCCGCTGGCCGGCGACCACCCGACGCGGCGCCTGGCCGTCGGTCCAGACCTCGACCACGCCTTCGGTCACCAGGATGTCGCTGCCGGCCTCGTGCTTGCGCACTGAGAAGGCCGTGCCGACCGCCCGCACCCGCACCGGACCGCTTTCGACCACAAAGGGCCGATCGGGATCCTTGGCCACCGCGAACCAGGCCTCGCCGCGCTCCAGCCGCACGGCGCGCAACCGGGGCCTCATCGAGATCTCCAGCTCGGAGCTCGTATTGATCGCCGCCACCGAGCCGTCGGCCATCGGCACGCGGCGGATCTCGCCCAGGGCGGTGCCATAGCGCTTGGCCAGCAGCCGCGGCGCGACCACCACCGCGGCCAGGCCGGCCGCCAAGGCGCCCAGGCCGCCGATCACGCCTCGCCGGCGCAGCATCGGCGTGGGCCGGGCCACGGGCGTCTCCAGTCCCAGCGCACGGCCGCGGTCCAGGTGGGTCCAGCCGGCCTCGGCGCGGACATAGGCGCCCACGCGGCGACGATCGCCGGCCAGCCAGGTCTCCAGTTCGGCGCGCACGCCGGGGTCATCGCCCTCACGATCGACGCGGACCACCCATCGGGCGGCGGCCGCCTCGATGTCAGCGGCGCTTTCGCGATCGACCATCGGTCTTCTCTCTCAGTCCCTGGGCGCCCGCGGGCGCGTCCTGTTCGGTCATGGCCGCGAGGATGGCGCGCAGCCCCCGCACGGCTTCGTTTTCCACGACATGTTCGGTCACGCCCAGCCGGCGGGCGATCTCGCGCTGGGGCACGCCCTCGATCTTGCGCAGTTCGAAGATCTTGCGGCAGCGGTCCGGCAGGGCGGCGATCAGGCCGCGCACCCGCTCCAGCTCACGCCGCCCCGAGACGATGCGCTCGGCCGACGGATCTTCCAGCGCCAGGTCCAGCGCCTCGATTTCACTGACGGTCTCGATGCGCACCACGCGGGCGCGACGGATTTGCTCCAGGGCGACGCTGCGCGCGGCCTGGAAGAAATAGGCCCGCGGCTCGCCGATGTGCTCGATGTTGCTGAGGGCGGCCAAGCGGCAATAGGTCTCCTGGATGATGTCGTCGACGTCTCCGGCGGCGGCGAATGATCGCCGCAGCCAGACGCGCACGGCGGCTTCGTGGGGCAGGATCTCCCGCCCCAGCCACGCCACGACGCGCGCGCGTCCTTCCAACACCGTCCCTCCCGATTCTTCGTTCTTGCGGTTCACAAGAAGCGATGCACGGGCGCGGAATTTCCGTCAAACGGGCCTATTGTTTTGCAGACCTCAGCGCGCCTTGGCCTCGCGGACGACCAGGGGCTTCTTGGCGAAGGCCTTGGGATCGACGTTGCGCAGGGTCTGCTTCTTCACCCCGTCATTGCTCATGAACGACACCTCGACCGTGACGCGATCGAAGGTCTTCAGGCCGAAATGCACGGGCAGAGCGCTCTGGGCGTTGTAGCCGCCGCCGGTCGAGACCAGGCGCGTGGCGACAATCTTGCCGGCCTTGTCGTACAGGCGGACCTCGGCGCCGGCGCGGGTGTAGTTGCCCTTGGCGTCCAGCACCAGAACGCTGAGGCTGCGGCTCTTGGCGGGCGCGGCCAGGTCGTTGCGGAACAGGAAGTGGCCGCCCACCGGGCTGTAGCCGCGCATCACCGACAGATCGAGCGCGCCGTCGCCGTTGTAGTCGACCCACTCCACGCCGTGGTCGCCGGCGTTCAGCAGGCTCTCGCGGGTCAGGACCTGGTCGAAACCGCCCTTGCCGTTGTTGTGGTACAGCAGGTCCAGCGGCGTCTGCTTGCCGGCCTCGCCCTCGTAGCTGGTGACGTAGAGGTCCAGATAGCCGTCGTTGTCGTAGTCGCCCCAGGCGGCCCCGACCGCGTGGCCCGCATCGTCGACGCCGGCCGCCTTGCCCACTTCCTCGAACGTGCCGTCGCCCTTGTTGCGGTACAGCAGGTTGGCCCCGTAGACGGCGACGAAGATGTCCAGATTGCCATCGTTGTCGTAGTCGCCGATGGCGCAGCCCACGCCGCCCTCTTCCTTGGTGCGGCCCGGCGCGTGCAGGCCCAGGGCCGGGGCGACATCGGTGAAGCCCTTGGCGCCGTCGTTGCGCCACAGGGCGTCGGTCGCGCCCGACTGGTTGGCCAGGAACAGGTCCAGCTTGCCGTCGCGATTGTAGTCGAACCAGCACGAGCCAACCGTCGGCCGCAGGTCCGTCACGCCGTTGTCGGCGAACGCCTGCTTGAAGGCGCCGCCTTCGTTGTGGAACAGCTGGTTGGGACCCAGGCGGTTGGACGCATAGAGGTCGAGCCGGCCATCGTTGTCGTAGTCGATCCAGTTGGCCTGGCGGCTCATCCGGTCGGGGATGGTCAGGCCGATCTTCTGGGACACCTCGACGAAGCGCTTGCCGCCCTCGTTCTTCCAGACGAACGACTGGTTGCCCTGCGCCGCCGGGACGTTCGAGCCGCCCAGCAGGTCCAGATAGCCGTCGCCGTCATAGTCGCCCCAGCTGACGCCGCGGACTTCCTTGCCCGTCGTCGGCAGACCCAGGGTCGGGCCGATATTGGTCAGCACACCGTTGTCGTTGCGATAGAGGCGAACGTCGCCGCCCTTCAACGACACGGCCAGATCCAGGTCGCCGTCCCTGTCGAAATCGGCCCAGGCGTTCGACAGCGAACCCGGGACGGAGAACATCTCGGGCTGGACCGAGGTGAAGGCCGGATCGGCGGCGTAAGCGGCGCCGGCGGTCAGGACGGCGGCCAGCAGCGACGACGCCAACCAGGCGTTTTTCTTGGACATCGGATCGCCTTTCAGGGCTTCAGGTCGGTGCGTTCGGAGACGTGGGCTTCGACCTGTTCGCGCCGCAGCCACAGCTCGCGGAACTGGTCCTTGGACAGCATGTCCAGCTGGTCACTGTAGTGCGTCGTGCCGGGCTGGCGGGCATTGCCATAGCTCATCAGGCCGTAGGCCTTCACCGGGGTCGAGAACTCGATCATCGCCACCCAGGTCTCGCCGTGGTTGGGCGTGCGGATCCCCTTGGCGTCGGGCTCGGACCAGGTGATGACCCGGAAGGCGCCCAGATTGCCGAAACCGCCGGTGCCGGGCACGTCGACGCCGTCCAGGATGAAGCGCGAGGCGTCGCCGAAGCGGCGGTCGATCGCGCCGTACTTCTTCTTGGTGTTGGCGATGGCGGTGCGCAGCTGCTCGACGGCGGCGGCCGGATCCTTCAGGCCGTAGGGCGTGCTGATCGGGCGTTGTTCCGTCCACGGAATGGCATAACCGCCCTGCCCCGCGAAGGTCGGGCCGGCGAACAGCTTGGCCCACTCCTCGAACAGCAGGCCCGCACGGCTTTCAGCCGTGAAGTTGCGGTCCCAGCCGGCCAGCAGGCGGGCGGCGGCCTGGACCTCGGGGTCTTTGTCCTTCAGGGCCGCGGGCACCAGCTCGGGCAGCACGCGGTCGGCCATCAGGGCGTTGGTGGACAGCTTCAGCTGCTTGAAGCGGTCCAGGCTGATCTTGTCGTTCTCGGCCATCAGCTTGACGGCGTTCTGGGCGCGGAACGACTCCGGCGTGCGCGGGGCCAGATACTTGGGATAGTCGTCCGGCTTCATGGTCACCGGCCAGCTGGCCACCCACGGAGGGTCGTTGGCGTTCTGCACGAAGCCGCCGACCGGGTCGGTGACGCGCGGCAGGTCCTCGAACGGATGGGTGTCGGTCCACAGGTAGCGCGAGCTGTCGCCCGGCACGAGGCCGCTCCAGAAGTTCAGGTCGCCTTCGCTACGCTTGGGCGCGATGCCGTTGAAGGTGTAGTCGATGTGGCCGTCACGGTCGGCGTACATGATGTTGAAGGTCGGCACCTGCAGCCGCTTCATCGCGCTCTCGAACGCCTTGAAGTTCGGCGCCGTGACCATGTCGAAATACTGTTCCAGCATCTTCGGGCGATCCAGGCCCGCCACGCGCACGGCGACCTTGGAGCCATCCTTGCGGTCGAAAACCGGGCCGTGGACGGTCGAGCGGATGGTCAGCGGCTTGGTCGCCAGCGTCCCGTCGGCCTGGCGCACCCTGTAGGTCAGGCCCTGCGACTTGAACGGCAGCACCTTGCCGTCGAAGACATAGCCGTCGTCCTTCAGGGTCAGCTTGTAGTTGGTCGCCCCCACCATGCTGTTGACGGTGTTGGTGATGCCCATCTGCTGGTTGAAGGCGAAGCGGATGATCGGCAGGCCCACCTGGGTGGCGCCATAGACCTCGAAGTTCGGCCCGGTCAGGTGGGCCTCGTAATAGATGAAATAGCCGGTGCCCCAGGGCAGGTGGGGGTTCTGCAGCAGCAGGGCGTTGCCGTCGGCGGTTTTCTTGGGCGAGACGGCCCACGAGTTGGAGCCCTGGTCGGCGATGTCCGGCGGATCGCCCTCGCCGATCGTCTTGCCGGGCGAGGCCACGTAGATGAAGTTCATCAGCCGGTGGGCGTGGGCCACGACGTCGACGCCGCTGACCGGCAGCACCTGCTTCAGGTCGGCGTCGATCTTGTCCGGATGGGCCGCCGCATAGGCGTTGATGCCCTTGGCGAAGGCGTCGAGATTGGCCCGGAACGCGGGGGTCTGCTGCTTGTACCAGAGCTTGGCGCGGTCGGGCACGCCGTTGGTCAGCAGCCAGGTCGTGGTCTCTTCGTATTCGGGACCGAAGTACTCGGCGCCCTTGCCGCGCGCCTCGCCGTACAGGCGCAGGATGGTGTTGGCGTGGCTCTGGGCCTGGGCCCAGCCATAGCCGTAGAACACCGCCTTGGCGTCCTTGCCGTAGATGTGGGGCACGCCATAGGTGTCCCACAGGATCTCGTTCTTGGTCGGCTTGGCCGGCGCCAGGGCGGCCGGCTTCGCAGCCCCGATGTCCTTGGGGGCCTCCTGGGCGATGACCGGCCCGGCCGCCAGCCCGATCCAGCCCGTCAGCAGCAGCGTCGCGACGGTGCGGCGAAGAATCGTCATGCCTTGGTGCTCCCCAACCTATTTCATTCTACGGGGCCGCCGCAGCGGCCCCCGCAACCCACAACTGTCGATCAGAAGTCCCACTGCAGGCGGGCGTAGTAGGAGCCGCCGGTGAAGCCGAACGGCGAGATGCCCGGATACTGCCCGGTGCCCGTGTTGACGTTGTACGAGGCGTTAGCCGCCGTCGAGGGACCGCTGCGCGACGGATAGACGTTGAGCAGGTTGTTGGCGCCGATCGCGACGTTGACGGTGGGCAGGATGCGATAGCCGATCTCCAGGTCGGTGATCCACTTGGCGCCGTACGAGCGGTCGTTGGCCGGAATGTTCTGCTGGACCGTGTAGCTGCCGAAGCGGGTGCCGCGCAGATTGACGTTCAGCTTGTCCCACGCCCAGTTGACGCCCAGGCTGACCTTGTCCTTCGGGAAGGCCTTGGTCAGGTAGCCCTGGCTGAGACGGTCGAACAGCACGTAGTTGGCGCCCAGCGCCGCCAGCTCGGGCGGATTGGCGATGATGCCGGTGATCTTGGTCTCGTTGTGGTTATAGCCCAGGGTCAGGCGCAGGGTGCCGTAGTCGCCCAGCTCGTGGCGATAGGCCGTGACCAAGTCGACGCCGCGCGTGCGGGTGTCGATGGCGTTGGTGTAGTACTGGGCGCTGAGCGAGCTGGGCAGGCCGTTGGCCACCAGGATGTTCGACACCGCCGTCCCCGTCAGGGTGCTGGTGATGGCGATGCGGCCGTCGACCTCGATCTGGTAGGCGTCCAGGGTGATCGACAGGCGCGGCAGCGGCTCCAGCGTCACGCCGACGCTGTAGTTCTTCGACTTCTCCGGCGTCAGCGGCTCGGCGCCCAGGGCGACGGCCTCACGCGAGCCGACCGGCAGGGTCTTGATCTGCAGCAGGTCCAGCACGCCGTTCACTTGGCGGAACTGGCTGGAGCTGGCGGCATAGCTGTTCTGGGCCAGGCCCGGCGCGCGGAAGCCGGTGCTGGCCGCGCCGCGGATGGCCAGCCAGGGGGTCAGCTCGTAGCGGCCGTTGATCTTGCCGACCACGGTGTCGCCCGAGGCGTCGTCATAGTCCTCGTAGCGGACCGCCGCGCCCAGGAAGAGCTTGTCGATCGTGTAGCCGACCTCGCCATAGGCTGCGAGGTTCGTGCGCTTGGTCTTGCTGGCGTCGGAGGGCTGGAAGCCCGGCGCGGCCTGGGCGCCGGTGGCCGGACGCGAGCCGGCCGACGGCTGGCCCGCCGGAATGACATAGGTCCCGGCCGCGTAGCTCAGGGGCTCGCCCGCGCCGACCTGATAGGTCTCGCGGCGATGCTGGGCGCCGAACGACAGCTGCAGGTCGCCGCCGCCGGCCTGGAAGCCGCGGGTGACGTCCAGCGAGTTGACCCACTCCGACGAGACCAGCTTGCCGACATAGAAGGTGGTCGGGCTTGCCGGACCCAGGCTGGCGTTGATGCTCTCGGAGACGTTCTCCTTGGCCAGGTTCTTGCCGAAGGTCGACGAGACGTCCCAATCCCAGCCCTGGATCACGCCGCGCGCGCCGAAGGCCAGTTCGAAGTCCTGTTCCTTGATCACCAGGTTCGGGCGGAAGCCGTCCGGATAGACCTGGGGCAGCGAATTGACGTTGGTCGGCGCCCGGAAGGTGAAGGGCAGGTCCGAGACGCGGTGGCTGAAGGTGCCGAACGAATAGAGCTCGACCTCGCCGACGTCGTAACGGGCGTTGTAGCCCAGATTGACGCCGTTCTGCGGCAGGACGCCCGAGTTGCGGGTGACCATGCGGTCGACCGTGGCCTCGCGCGGGTCCAGCGCGCCGCCCACCAGCGGGTACAGGCGGATGCTGGAGGCGATCGGCTCGGCGCGGTTGGACAGCGCCTGGTCCTTGGTGGCGAAGAACAGGTTCAGGAAGCCGTTCTCACCCAGCTTGGTCCCGTAGTTGCCCTGCACCAGAGTGAAGTCGCCGTCGTTGCGGTCGAAGTTCTGGCCACGCGTGACGGTCAAGGAGCCGCCGGGCGTGTCCTTCAGCATGATGTTGATGACGCCGGCGATGGCGTCGGAGCCGTACTGGGCGGCGGCGCCGTCGCGCAGCACCTCGATGCGGCCGATCGCCGAGGTCGGGATCAGGTCCAGGTCGGCCGGCACCGAGCCGTTGTACAGCGACGACACCGAGTTGATCAGCGAGGTCTTGTGGCGGCGCTTGCCGTTGACCAGCACCAGGGTCTGGTCGGGGTTCAGACCGCGCAGGCCGCCCGTGGCGATGACGGTGGCGGACACGCCGCCGGCGCGGGCCGGCAGGTTGAACGAGGGCACCAGGGTCTGCAGGGCCTGGAAGGCGCCGGCCTTGCCGGTGCGCTCCAGGTCGGCGGCGCTGAGCACGTCGATCGGCGTCGGGCTCTCGGTGACAGTGCGGGCCACGCCGCGCGTGCCGGTCACCACGACCTCGGTCACTTCCTCGGGCGCCTCGCGCGGGGTCGCCGCGACGGCCTCCTGAGCGACATAGCCCATCGGCGCGCTGGCCTTGATCAGGCCGGTCGGCGCCGCCGTATCGGCGGTCAGGGCGATCAGCCCGTCCTTCATGATCGCCACGCGCAGGGGCGAGCGGCCGATGATGGCCTCCAGCGCCTGGCGGGTCGGCATCCGGCCGTTCACCGCCGGCGAGCGCAGGCCTGAGACCTGGTCATAGGGATAGAGCAGCCGCACGCCCGACTGCTGGGACAGCGCGTTCAGCGCCCCCTGCATCGGCTGGGCCGCAATATTGAAGTCCTTGGAAGCCTCTGCCGCAGCTGCGGGTAGCGCAACCATAGCAACGGTGGCGAACAGCGCGCCGCGATACAGGGAATTGAACTTAGATCCACCGGCCATTGGACGCCCCCAAGCGTGATTGAACAGTCTCAACCACTGCAACGAGCCGCCGTGCGGGGAACCGCCATCTGCTCAGAGAATAATTTTCAAGATTTTGTCACGAGCAGGATGCTGCCGTCGGCGGCGGCAATCGCATTGACCGGGAAGCTGGCCTCCACCGCCGTCAGGAACTTGTCGGCCTCGTCGACCTCGAAGCGCCCGCCCACCCGCAGATTGGCCAGGCGCGGGTCGCCGATGACGATGGGCGGACCGCGATAGCGATTGAACTCGGCCACCGCCTGGGCCAGCGTTTCGCCGTCCAGCTCGATCACCCCGTCCTGCCAGGCCGTGCGCTGGCGCAGGATGGTCGGCCCCAACGCCGTGGGCGCCATGGCCCCCGAACCGATCACCGCCCCGCCGCCGGCCACGACCCTGGGCGCGTCGGCCCGCTGGGCGTTGGCCTGCGACTTGCCGCCGGCCTCGGCCACGGCCACGACGCCCTCGGTGACGGTCAGTTCGACCACGGTGTCGCGGATGCGGACGTTGAAAGCGGTGCCGATCGCCCGCAGCCGGGCCGAGCCCGCCTCGACCAGGAACGGCCGTCCGGGATCATGGGCGACCTCGAACAGGGCCTCGCCCTTGATCAGCCGCACCTGCCGGCTGGACTTGCGCAGGGCGACCTCGACGGCCGAGGCGGTGTTCAGGTGAATGCGCGAGCCGTCGGCTAGGGTGACCGTCCGCCGCTCGCCCGTGCGCGTGTGGTGCAGGTCGACGTCGCCGAGATAGCGCCAGGCGGCCGTGCCGATGCCCGCAACGACCAGAGCCGCCACCGAACCGCCGACCAGGGCCCGTCGCGACACCATGGGCGGGGCCTCGACCACCGGGGCGGTCGTCTCCACCGGCGGGGGAACGGCCCGCAGCCGCTCGCCGGCCTCCCAGGCCGCCTCCATCCGTGCGAAGGCGACCGCATGGCGAGGGTCGGCCTCGATCCACTCGAAGATGGCCCGACGCTCGTCCGCGGGCGCGCCGGCATGCAGCCTAACGAGGAGCGCCGAGGCCCTCTCGTCGATCTGCTGCCTTTCGGCCCCTGCGGGTGATGCGGTCAAAACTGCCTTCCTCGCGCTCGGACATAGCCTTGGCCACGAGCATCACAGCTCTAGCAAGATGCTTCTCTACTGTCGAAACGGATAGGGACATGCGAACCGCTATCTCCTGGAACGAAACATCGTGCACGCGCCGCAAAATAAACACCTGGCGGCACTGGGCGGGCAGGGTTTCGATGATGGCGTGCAGCCGGCGCAGCTCGTCGCGGGCGGTCAGCGAGGCTTCCAGGGTGTCGTCGCTGCGCAGGGTGTCCAGGTCGGCCACGAAGTCCAGTGAGACGATGGTTTCCCGGCGCAGGGTGTCGATCAGCAGGTTGCGGGCGATCGTGAACAGATAGCCGCGCCCCGTGGGGATTCGGTCGATGTCCTTGGCCGCATAGGCGCGGGCCAGACTCTCGGCCACTAGGTTGTCGACGTCGAAGCCGGGCGGGCACGCGCGGCGCAGACGCGAGCGCAGAGCCCCCTCATGGGGCAGGATCACCGCCTTGAACCAGGCCAGGCGCGTGGTCAGACCGTCCATGATTGGGTCCCTCCGCAAAAGGAGCGGTGCGCCATCGCGCCATATCCAGAAGGTCGCGTCAAATGGCCGACGTCGATCGCAAAGGCGCGATCGGGGGTCAGGAGAGGTGCGTTCGTCCAAGTCCGACGCAGTTTGCGATCGAATATGGGCGCCACGGCTCTTGCAGCGCGCGATCGCGATTGACGATACGATCCTATGGCGGAAATTTTCGCGCCGTTCGTTTTGACAAGACAGGGGGGCCACGGCCTGGGTGATCGCGCCATCGTCGCGCGCGTCGCCGACCGCCGCCCCGCCGACAAAACGACGAAGACCGGGGAGAAGACACCTTGCAGGACGCTTTGGACCGCCGCCAACGGATCAAGTCGATCATCGGCGGCTCGGCCGGCAATCTGGTCGAGTGGTACGATTGGTACGCCTATTCGGCCTTCACGCTGTACTTCGCCCCTGCCTTCTTCCCGTCCGACGACCCGACCGCCCAGCTGCTGAGCGCAGCGGCGATCTTCGCGGTCGGCTTCATCATGCGCCCAATCGGCGCGTGGGTGATGGGCATCTATGCCGACCGCAAGGGCCGCAAGGCGGGCCTGACCTTCTCGGTCACCCTGATGTGCGCCGGCTCGCTGATGATCGCCGTGACCCCTGGCTACGACCAGATCGGCATCTTCGCCCCCGCCATCCTGCTGACCGCCCGCCTGCTGCAGGGCCTGTCGGTCGGCGGCGAGTATGGGGCCTCGGCGACCTATCTGTCCGAGATGGCGGGAAAGCAGAACCGCGGCTTCTTCTCCAGCTTCCAGTACGTGACCCTGATCTCGGGCCAGCTGATCGCCCTGTGCGTGCTGCTGCTGCTGCAGGCCATCATGCCCGTCCATGATCTGGAGAGCTGGGGCTGGCGCATTCCCTTCGCCGCGGGCGGGGTTCTGGCCATCGTGGTGTTCTACATCCGCCGCGGCCTCAGCGAGACCAACAGCTTCGTGGCCGCCAAGCGCGACTCCACCGTCAAGTCCAGCGGCTGGGCGCTGTTCCGCTATCACCCCAAGCAGGCCATGACCGTGGTGCTGCTGACCGCCGGCGGCACCTTGGCCTTCTATGCCTACTCCACCTACATGCAGAAGTTCCTGGTCAACACCTCGGGCTTCAGCCGCGAGTCGGCCACAGCGATCACCGCCGCGGCGCTGTTCATCTACATGCTGCTGCAGCCGGTGGCCGGGGCCCTGTCTGATCGCATCGGCCGCAAGCCGCTGATGGTCGGTTTCGGCGTGCTGGGCGTGGCCTTCACCTTCCTGATCTTCCGCACGCTGGAGACCACCAGCAGCTCGTTCGCCGCCTTCCTGCTGGTGCTGGGCGCGCTGGTCATCGTCACCGGCTACACGGCCATCAACGCCGTGGTGAAGGCCGAGCTGTTCCCCGCCCACATCCGCGCCCTGGGCGTGGCCCTGCCCTACGCCCTGGCCAACACCATCTTCGGCGGCACCGCCGAATATGTGGCCCTGTGGTTCAAGGGCCAGGGCATGGAGCGCGGCTTCTACATCTACGTCACGGCCATGATCGGCGTGTCGCTGATCGTCTATCTGCGGATGCCCGACACCCGGAAGACCAGCCTCATCACCGAGGACTAGCGCTTCCGGAACGGCCGGCCTGGGATGTTCGTCGGGCATGGTCGCGTCGCCAGAAAGGAGCCGCCGACGCGAAGATCTCGCGCCGGCCGGTATCCGACCGTGGCTGTGCGGCGCGGCCGCGACAAATCAGATCAATTTAGTAGGCATTAAGCCCTGCTATCAGGCCGCCTCGACGCCGAACTGCAGGCGGGCCAGGCGAGCATAGAGACCGCCCTTGGCGTAGAGCTCGGCGTGCTTGCCCTGCTCGACCAAGCGGCCTTCCTCCATGACCACGATGCGGTCAGCCTTCAGCACGGTGGCCAGGCGGTGGGCGATGACGAGCGTGGTGCGCCCCTCCATCGCCGTGGCCAGGGCCTGCTGCACCAGGCGCTCGCTCTCGGCGTCCAGGGCGCTGGTGGCCTCGTCCAGCAGCAGGATCGGGGCCTCGCGGACCAGGGCCCGGGCGATGGCCAGACGCTGGCGCTGGCCGCCCGACAGGGTCTTGGCGCGCTCGCCCACGGGGGTGTCGAAACCCTGCGGCAGGGCCGACAGGAAGCCGGTGGCCTGGGCGGCGTCGGCGGCGGCCTTGACCTGCTCCTCCGTCGCATCGGCGCGGCCGAAGCGGATGTTGTCCAGCGCCGAGCCCGAGAACAGCGGCGAGTCCTGAGCCACCAGGGCCATGCGCTCGCGCACTTCCGACGGATCGGCGTCGCGCAGGTCGACGCCGTCAAGGCGAATGCCGCCGACCTGAGGGTCATAGAAGCGCAGGAGCAGCCGCAGCACAGTGCTCTTGCCCGCGCCTGAGGGGCCGACCAGGGCGACGGTCTCGCCGGGCACCACGGTCAGGTCGAAGCCGTTCAGGGCTGGCAGGTCGGGACGGCCGGGATAGGCGAAGACCACGTTCTCGAAGGCGATCGCGCCCTTGGCCGGGACCGGCAGGGTCTGGGGCGCCGGCGGGGCGGCGATGTCCGGGTGCGAGTTCAAGAGCTGGGAGATCCGTTCCATGGCCCCGGACGCCTTCTGGACGTCGCCCCAAACCTCGCCCAGAGCGCCGATCGAGCCGGCCGCCATCACCGCCAGCATGGCGAACTGGGCCAGGGTGCCGCCGGTCATCTCGCCCGACAGAACGAGGCGCGCGCCGGTCCACAGCAGAAGCGTGATGCCGCCGAACGCCAGGACGATGACCATGGCCGTCATGCTGGCGCGGGCGGTGATGCGCTTTACAGAGGCGCGGTAGGCGGTCTCGACGGCCTCGCCGAACCGGCCGGTGGAGGCGGCCTCGCGCCCGAAGGCCTGCACGGTCTCCAGGGCGTCCAGGCTCTCGCCGGCATAGCCCACGGCGTCGGCGAAGCGGTCTTGGGCGGTGACCGACAGTTTGCGCACCCGGCGGCCCAGGAAGAACATCGGCGCCAGGATCACCGGCACCATCAGGGCGATGAAGCCGGCCAGCTTGGGCGAGACCACCGCCATGTAGCCGAGGCCGCCCACCAGGCTGAGGATATTGCGCAGGGCGATCGAGGCCGAGGCCCCGACCAGCTGCTCGACCAGGGTGACGTCGGTGGTCAGGCGCGACAGCACCTCGCCCGTGCGGGTCTTCAGGAAATAGGCCTGATCGAGGCCCAGGGTGTGGCCATAGAGCACCCGGCGCAGGTCGGCGACCACGCGCTCGCCCAGGCGGGTGATGAAGAAGAATCGGGCGGCGGTGGCGATGGCCAGCACCAGGGCCACGACGCCCAGGCCCAAAAAGGCGCGATTGATGTCAGCCTCGGCGCCCTTGGCGAATCCGTGGTCGATCACCTGCTTGAAGGCCGCCGTCAGCCCCAGGGTCGCGCCCGTCGAGAACAGCAGGAAGAAGCCCGCGGCCAGGCCGTCGCCCTTGTGGGCCTTGACGAACGGCAACAGGTGGACGAGCGGCCGGATGTCCTTGCGGCGCTCGCGTTTAGCGCCCGCCTCGGCCATGCTCTGGACCAGAGCGGCCCCCGCGCCGGGGCGTCCGTCGGCCTTTTGCTCGCCGCCGTTCACGTCGGTCATCAACAGTCCCTTGCCAAAATCGCGCGGGTTCTTTATAGCCGCCCGTCTTCGAGGGCCACCCCGCGTGTGCGTGGATGGCGCTTAACCCAATTCAAACTCGCCGGCTTAGTCGGACTGGATCGCCGCCATGAAACAAGACATTCACCCCGACTACCACTTCATCACCGTCACCCTGACGGACGGCTCGAGCTATCAAACGCGTTCGACCTACGGCAAGGAAGGCGCGAACCTGGCGCTGGACATCGACCCGCGCACCCACCCGGCGTGGACGGGCGGCAACGCCCAGCTGATGGACCGTGGCGGCCGCGTCTCGCGCTTCAACGCCAAGTTCGCCGGCTTCACCGGCAAGAAGTAAGAAGCTCACGCTTCTCGCCGTAAGGGCGACGAAAAGCCGGCGCCGCGTTTGCGGGCCGGCTTTTTCTGTATCTGGGGCCTAGCGCCCCCTCCGTCTCGATGCTCCGCATCGATCCACCTCCCCCGTTGCACGGGGGAGGATAAAGCGCTTCCTACTCCTCCCCTGCGCAGCGGGGGAGGTGGCCCGCAGGGCCGGAGGGGGCGCTTCTCAGTCTTCCGGATCGTACGGGTCATCCCCGCGGTCGCGCATCAGGTCGGTGGCCACGAAGTCCATGGCGTCCTCGGCGTCGACGAAGCTCAGCTCCGACACGGTCTGGTCGCGGATCGAGACGCCGGCCTTGTGGGTGCTGTCGGGATCGCCGGTGACCAGCGGGTGCCACTGCGGCAGGTCCTTGCCCTCATGCAGCCGGCGATAGGCGCAGGAGGGGGGCATCCACTCCAGGTCCTCGATATTGTGCGGCGTCAGCTTGATGCAGTCCGGCACCGTCTTCCTGCGGTTCGGATAGTCCTTGCACTGGCAACGGTGCTCGTCGAACAGCTGGCAATGCACCCGCGTGGGGATGATCTCGCCGGTATCTTCGTCTTCGAAGCGAACCAGGCAGCAAAGACCGCAGCCATCGCATAGACTTTCCCACTCGGGGACGGTCATTTGCACGAGCGTCTTCGTCTGCCAGAAATATTTGTGTGGCGTCATGGCGCCGTCCTAAACCCGATTGCCTCGGGGACCAACAGAGCCTGACGACGCACCGTGAACGACTGGACGCTGCCGCCTTATAAATTCGACGACAAGGAACCGCCCAAGAAGCCTGGGCAGGGACCGACGCCGGCTGCGCCGCCTCCGCACGATCCGTGGGCGCCCGAGGCCCCGCTGCGCGACCCGTTCAAGTTCGCCGACAGCCCGCAGTCTCCCCTTTCGAACACGCCACCTTCAAGTACGCCGCCTCCGCCGCCTGAAGAGCCCTTCCGCGCAGACCTGAAGCATCACGCGGCCAAGAAGAAGGCCCGCAAGTGGGGCTGGATCTGGGGCGTGCTGCTGGTGTCGTTCCTGGTCGGCGTGCTCGCGGCCGGCGGCGGCGCGGCCTATGTCTGGTTCAAGTACCTGAAGGACACCCCGCCCCTGCCCTCGCGCGAGGCGCTGTTCGCGGTCAACCGCGCGCCGGGCATCCGCTTCGAGGACCGCAGCGGCCAGGTGATCGCCACCCGCGGCCCGCGCTATGGCCAGCGCATCACCGTGGGCTCGGTGCCCAACTACGTGCCGATGGCGTTCCTGGCCGCCGAGGACCGTCGCTTCTACAAGCACGGCGCCATCGACCTGCAGGGCATCGGCCGCGCCGCCTGGATCAACTGGCGCGCCGGCAAGACCCGCCAGGGCGCCTCGACCCTGACCCAGCAGCTGGCCAAGGGCCTGTTCCTGACCCCGGATCGGGTGGTGAAGCGCAAGCTGCAGGAGATGCTGCTGGCCTGGAAGCTGGAGCAGGTCCTGACCAAGGACGAGATCCTCGAGCTCTATCTGAACCGCATCTATTTCGGGGCCGGCACCTACGGCGTCGACGGCGCGGCCCAGACCTATTTCGACAAGCCCGCCAGCCAGCTGACGCTGTCGGAGGCCGCCTTGCTGGCCAGCCTGCCCAAGGCCCCGTCGCGCCTGGCGCTGACCAACGACATGGAGCGCGCCCTGGCCCGCTCGCGCCTGATCCTGGCCAATATGCGCAAGGAAGGCTGGATCACCGCCGAGCAGGAAAGCCGCGCCCTGGACGACACCCCGCGCCTGTCGGGCTTGGCGCTACAGGACGAGGGCGACTACGGCTGGGTGCTGGACTACGCCACCACCGAAGCCGTGAAGATCGCCGGCCAGAACGCGCCGGACCTGGTCGTGCGGCTGACCATCGATCCTGCCCTGCAGCACGAAGGCGCCGAGGTCGTGCGCCAGACCATGGCCACCGAGACCACCCGCTCGGGCGCCACCCAGGCGGCCCTGCTGTCGCTGTCGGCCGACGGCGCGGTGCGGGCCATGGTCGGCGGGACCAGCTACAGCGAGAGCCCGTTCAACCGCGCGGTCCAGGCCAAGCGCCAGCCGGGCTCGACCTTCAAGCCGTTCATCTATGCCGCCGCGGTCGAGAAGGGCGTCTTGCCCACCGACGTGCGCGTGGACGAGCCGATCAAGTTCGGCGACTGGGCCCCGGCTAATTACAGCGGCGGCTATCGCGGCCCGATGACCGTCGAGCAGGCGCTGATCAACTCGACCAACACCGTGGCGGTGAAGCTGGGCAAGGAAGCCGGCGGCGACGCCATCGGCGACCTGGTGCGCCGCTTCGGCATCACCAGCCTGCCGCCGCGTCCGGACCTGTCGGTGTCGCTGGGCTCGTACGAGGTGAACCTGCTGCAGCTGACCTCGGGCTTCCAAGTCTTCCAGCAGGGCGGCGTGCGGCTGGAGCCCTATGTGATCGAGTCGATCATCACCCAGGACGGTCGTCAGATCTTCCAGCACCTGGCCCCGCAGGCCGAGCGCCGCGTCTACGACATCAGCCACGCCTCGATCATGGTCAAGATGATGAAGAAGGTGGTCGCCGAGGGCACCGCCAAGCGCGCCGCCTTCGGACGTCCGGCCGCCGGCAAGACCGGCACCAGCCAGAACTGGCGCGACGCCTGGTTCGTCGGCTTCACGCCCGACTACGTCACCGGCGTGTGGGTCGGCAATGACGACGAAAAGCCGATGAACAAGGTCGTCGGCGGCGACATCCCGGCCAGCATCTGGCGCCGTTTCATGATGACGGCCCACCAGCCCCTGGCCATCCGCGACTTCGCCTGGCTGCTGCCCGATCCCGCGCCGCAGACCACGCCCGACCCGCGCAACGGCTACTACGAGACCCTGTCGGCCGAATTCGCTCGAGCGGCCTCGGAGCTGGAAGCGGCGGCCAGAGCGGCCCCGCCGACACCGCCGGAGGGGCAACCGGCGCCGCAGAACCTGCCGTACTGAGTGCGCGATCCTCGCCCTTCGACAAGCTCAGGGTGAGGATCATGGCTTAGGCCGTACAGTAGAAAACCTCACCCTGAGCCTGTCGAAGGGCGAGGTTTGCGGTCCCGCTACCGATATCCTGTCATCGACGTCGGCCGGTCCGCCGCCTTGGTCGCCCAGGTCTTGTTGGGCGTGGCGCTCATCGTGAAGACCAGGTCGCCGCCGGCGATGATCTCCTCGTGCTTGAGGTAGGCCCGGGTCAGCGGCTTACCGTTCAGGGTCACCCGCGCCACGTACGGCGTTGCGTCGGTCATGCCCTCGGCGTGGACGGTGAAGCGCTTGCCGTTCGGTAGGTTCAGCGCCGCCTTGTCCACGAACGGACGCCCCAGAGCGTATTCGTTCGAGGCCGGGGTCACGGGATAGAAGCCCAGGGACGTGAACACCAGCCAGGCCGACATCTGGCCCAGGTCGTCATTGCCCGACAGGCCGTCCGGGGTCGGCTTGTATTGGCTCTTCACGATCTGGCTCAGTCGCGCCTGGGTTCGCCATGGCGCGCCAGCGTAGTTGTACATATAGGCCACGTGGTGGCTGGGCTCGTTGCCGTGGATGTACTGGCCGATCAGGCCGGCGATGTCCTCGGCGTGGCTGTAGTCCAGCTTGGAATTGTCGAAGTCGAACATGGCGTCCAGCTTCTTCACCGTCGCCGCGTCGCCGCCCAGCACCTTGACCACCCCGCCCAGGTCCTGTGGCGCGAACCACGAATATTGCCAGGCGTTGCCCTCGGTGTAGTCCGAGCCGTAGTTGATCGCGGTCGGGTCGAAGGGCTCGCGGAAAGCGCCATCCGACTTCCGCGCCCGCAGGAAGCCAGTCTTGGCGTCGAAGCTGTTCTTCCAGTAGCCGGCGCGCTTGTCGAAGGTCGCGGCCACCTCGGCCTGGCCCATCTCGCGGGCCATCCGGGCGATGGTCCAGTCGTCATAGGCATATTCGACGGTCTTGGAGGCGGCTTCCGGCTCCTTGTCGATCGCGACATAGCCCAGCTTCATGTAGTCGCCCAGGCCGCCGTAAGGGGCGTAGGTCGCGCTCTTGACCATGGCGTCCAGGGCCGCCTTGCCGTCATAGCCGCGGATGCCCTTCATCCAGGCGTCGGCGATGACCGGCACGGCGTGGTAGCCGATCATCGTCCAGGTCTCCTGGCCGTGGAACTGCCAGACCGGCAGGAGGCCGTACGGGCTGTGCCGCTGCGAGGCGATCAGCGAGTTGACGACGTCGTTGGTGTAGTCCGCCGGCTGCACCAGGGTCAGCAGCGGATGCTCGGCCCGGAAGGTGTCCCACAGCGAGAAGGTCGAGTGGAAGGTGAAGGCCCGGCCGTCCAGTTTGCCCTCATGCACCTGGTCGTCGGGACCGCGGTAACGGCCGTCGGCGTCGGCGAAGACGCTGGGGGCCAGCAGGGTGTGATAGAGCGCCGTGTAGAGGGTCTTCTTCATCGGGGCCGGGGCCTCGATCTCGACCGCGTTCAGGGCCTTCTCCCACAGCGCCTTGGCGCGGCCGCGCTGGGCGTCGAAGTCGAAGCCCGGCTCGTCGCTGGCGAGGTTGGCGATCGCGCCGTCCTCACTGACCGACGACAGCGCCACCTTGGCCGTCAGCGGGCCGTCGATCTGGCCGAAGTCGAACACCCCGACCAGCGCCCTGCCCTGCACCTGGGCGCGGTCATTGGACGTCCGTCCCGGCTGGGTGAAGCCCTTGTAAGGGATGTCGGCCTCGCGGTTGTGGAAGGCCTGGCCCACCAGCGGCTTGTCGAAGCGTATGGCGAAGAACAGCTTGCGGCCGGGCGCCCAGCCGCGCGTCTCGCGATAGCCGGTGATGGTGCCGTCCGGGGCGACGCGCAGCCGCGACCACAAGACCTTGCCCGGATAGTTGTAGATCGAGGTGCGCAGGTCGATCAGCACCTGGGCCTTCTGACCCTTCTCGAAGGTGTAGCGATGCAGGCCGGTGCGCAGGCCGGCCGTCAGCTCGGCGCGCACGTGGCTGTCGCTCAGCGTCACGGCGTAGTAGCCCGGCTCGGCGACCTCGGTGTCGTGAGTGTAGCGCGAGCGGTAGCCCGAGCCCGGCTTGTCGGCCTCGCCTGGCTCCAGCTTGGGCTCGCCCGTCACCGGGGTCAGCAGGATATCGCCCAGGTCCGAATGGCCCGAACCCGAGAAGTGGGTGTGGGAGAAGCCCAGGATGGTCGGGTCGCCGAACCGGTAGCCGGCGGCGCGGGCATAGCTCTGCTTGAACGGCAGGATGTCGGTGTCGGGGCTCAGCTGCACCATGCCGAACGGCACGACCGCGCCGGGGAAGGTGTGGCCGTCGCCGCCCGTGCCGATGAACGGATCCACGGACTCGTAGGCAGTCTTGGACGCCACTTGGGCCAGGACAGGGCTGGCGGCCAGGATCGACAGGCTGGCCAGCAGGGCGAGGCGAAAGCGCATTCAGCGGGACTCCGTGAGAGGTCGCAGCCTAGCAGCGCTTTCGCCTCCTAAAAAAGCTCATCCCCGCTTTCGCGGGGGCGAAGGGTCAGCGCGCGGTGGCGAGAGCCGGCGGCGCGCTGTCTTCATCTTCCTCGCTCAGCTCGCCCAGTTCCCCTCGAGCCCGCGCCGTCTTGCCGTACAGCAGCTCGAACAGCGGGCTGGCCATCAGGGTGGTGGCGATGGCCATCAGCACCAGGATCGAGAACAGCGCCGGGCCGATGATGCCCTTCTGCAGGCCGATATTGATGATGATCAGCTCCATCAGGCCGCGGGCGTTCATCAGCGCGCCGATGCCCATGGCCGTGGCGTTGTCCTGGCCGGTCAGGCGGGCTGCAGCCCAGCAGGCCCCGCCCTTGGCCAGGATCGAGCCGGCCAGGATCACCAGGGCCACGCCGACCAGGCTGAGGCTGTTGACCATGGTCAGCTGGGTGTTCAGGCCCGAGAAGGTGAAGAACATCGGCAGCAGCAGCACCACCGCGAACGGCTCCAGCTGCTTCTTGATCTCGCGGCTCAGCACGCCGCGCGGCAGCACCGTGCCCAGGATGAAGCCGCCGAAGACGGCGTGGATGCCGGCCGCATCCATGGCCCAGGCGCACAGCATGAAGAGGATGATCACCACGCCCAGCAGCGACGGCGACACCTTGCCCTCGCGCTCGGCCCAGCGGCCCAGCGGGGCCAGCAGGCGCGGCCCCAGGGTGACCATGAACAGCACGAAGCCCAGGCCGCCAGCGATGGCCTTGATGGCCACGGCCGAACCGCCGCCGAAAGTGGCCAGCACGATGGCCAGCACCGTCCAGGCGCCGGCGTCGTCGATGGCTCCGGCCGACAGCGACAGCGTGCCCAGCGGGGTCTTGGACAGCCCCCGCTCGTGGATGATCCGGGCCAGCATTGGGAAGGCGGTGATCGAGATCGCCGCGCCCATGAACAGGGTGGCCTGGAAGGTGTCGATGCCCTTGCCAAACAGGCCCTGGCTCAGCAGCCACGGCGCAATGGCGACCGCCACCAGGAACGGCGCGGCCATGCCCGACAGCGACACCGCCACCGCGCTCTTGGCGTTGCTCTTGAAGTGGTCGCTCTGGAAGCCCATCCCGACCAGGAACATGTAGAGGCCCACGCCCATCTGGGCGCCAACATAGAGGACGGCCTTGCTCTCCTTGGGGAACAGCATGGCCTGGACGTCGGGCGCCAGCAGGCCCAGCAGCGACGGGCCCAGCACCACGCCGGCGATCATCTCGCCCACGACCTGCGGCTGGTCGAAGAACCGCTTCACGGCCCAGCCCACCAGGCGGCACGCAGCGACGATCACCGCCATCTGCAGGAAGAAGACCACGCTGAGTTCAGCTGGCGTCATGACTTGAAGTCCCCCGGAGCGCCGCCTTTTGACGGTCGCGTTTCCAATCCCTGAGACCGACGCTAGCCGAGACCGACAGCGTTGTCACGAGGGGATGAAAGCCCTCTCTCATAGAGAGAGGGAGGGGCCCGCCGCGTAGCGGTGGGAGGGTGAGAGGTTATAATCTCTCAGGATAAGGCGCGGCGTGGGCCCCCAGGACGTCGTCGGAAAGGCTCGGATCTCTCCGGCCAGCGGTGAAACCTCTCACCCTCCCACGCCTGACGCCGTGGGCCCCTACCTCTCTCTATGAGAGAGGGATTTTCTCAGGGATCAGTCCCGCAGCGGGCGCAGTCTGTTCACGTGGCCCATTTTGCGGCCGGGGCGGGCTTCGCCCTTGCCGTAGAGGTGGACGCGGGTTTCGGGCTCGGCGGCCAGCTTCTTCCAGGCGTCGACATCGGCGCCCAGCAGGTTGGTCATTTCCACGTGGTGGTGCGGGGCGGTCGGGCCCAGCGGCCAGCCGACGACAGCGCGGATGTGCTGCTCGAACTGGTCGACCTCGCAACCGTCCTGGGTCCAGTGGCCGGTGTTGTGGACGCGCGGGGCGAACTCGTTGACCAGCAGCTTGCCGTCGGCCAGCTCGAACAGCTCCACGCCGATGACGCCGACATAGTCCAGCGCGGTGAGGATCTTGGCGGCGATGGCCTCGGCCTGATCGCGCGTGGCCGGGGTGACCTTGGCCGGGGCGACGGTGCGGCGCAGGACGCCGCCTTCATGGTGGTTTTCGGCCAGCGGATAGCAGGCGATCTCGCCGTCGCGGCCGCGGGCGGCGATCACCGACAGTTCGCGGCCGAAGTCGGCCGGAGCCTCGAGGATGGCGTCCTGGCGGCCGATCTTGTCGAACGAGGCCTCGGCGTCGGCGGCCTTCTGGATCCAGGCCTGCCCCTTGCCGTCATAGCCTTCGCGGCGGGTCTTCAAGAGCGACGGAGCGCCGATCTTGGCCACGGCCTCGGCCAGGCTCTCGCTGTCGTGGACCGGGGCGAAGGCCACGGTTGGCACGCCGATGTCGGCCAGGAAGCTCTTTTCCACCACCCGGTCCTGGGCGGTGGCCAGGGCCTTGGCGCCCGGCGAGACCACCGCGCCCAGGGCGGCCAGTTCGGCCACGGTGTCGGCAGGCACGTTCTCGAATTCGTAGGTGACGACGTCGCAGGCCTCGGCCAGGCGCTTCAGCGCCCAGCGGTCGTCATAGGCCGCCACGATCTGACGAGCGGCGACCCGGCCGGCCGGCGAGTTCTCTTCCGGGTCCTGGATGACCACGTCGAAGCCCAGGCGCGCGGCGGCCAGAGCCAGCATGCGACCCAGCTGTCCCCCGCCGAGGACGCCAATGGTCGAACCAGGAACGAGCGGGAAGTCGGCCATTGTCTCTTCTTAGTCCTCGACGCTCTCGGCGACGCTGTCGGTCTGGGCGGCGCGGAAGGCCGACAGGCGTTCCGACAGCCCGGCATCCGACAGGGCCAGGATCTGGGCGGCCAGCAGGCCGGCGTTCTTGGCGCCGGCTTCGCCAATCGCCAGGGTCGCCACCGGAATGCCGCCCGGCATCTGAACGATCGAAAGCAGGGAATCGAGCCCGCTCAGCGCCTTGGACTGCACCGGCACGCCCAGCACCGGCAGGTTGGTCATCGAGGCGGCCATGCCCGGCAGGTGCGCCGCGCCGCCGGCCCCGGCGATGACCACCTTGTAGCCGGCCTTTTCGGCGCCGGTGGCGAAGTCGAACAGGCGCTGCGGCGTGCGGTGGGCCGAAACCACCTTGGCCTCGTAGGCCACGCCCAGGGCGTCCAGCGCGTCGGCCGCGCCCTTCATGGTCGGCCAGTCCGAGCGGCTGCCCATGATGATGGCGACGGGCGGGGTGGCTGCGGTCATGACGTCGGCCCTTGAGGCGGCGAATGAAGGCCGCCCCGTATGCGCGCCCTCCCCTTCGCGCAAGCCCAAAACGACACGAGACGGATCAATCCCGCGCCCGACCTGCGCCGTTTCGTCCAATGGACGTGCTCAAGTCTTGGGCGCAAAGCCTAGCGTGTCAGTGTCCCGTTTGCGTGGAACGCCGTTCCCGCGTTAACCATAGCCAAGCTATGCCATAGCGATTCACGCGTAAGGCCTCCTGAAGATCACCCGATGAAGATCACCGGCGCCCGAACCGAACCTTTCGCCGCCATCCGCAAGCGGGCCCTGGTCCGCGCGGGGGCGCAGGTCGTCGCGCGCGAGGTCGCCGCCCCGGACAGCGCCGCCTTTCTGGGCCTCACCGAGGCCGACATGTCGCCGCAGGTGGTCGAGGCCCTTCAGACCCTGATGGGCGAGATCGACGACCTGCGTAACGAGGTCTCCTCGCTGAAGCTGCGGCTGAACGAGGCCCAGGGCCTGGCCGACATGGACGCCCTGGCCCCGGTGCTGAACCGCCGCGCCTTCCTGCGCGAGGCCAAGCGCGTGGCCGCCTTCGCCCAGCGCTCCGGCTCGTCGGCCAGCCTGGTGTTCTTCGATCTCGACAACTTCAAGAGCGTCAACGACCGCTTCGGCCACACGGCCGGCGACGAGGCGCTGAAGGTCGTGGCCAAGCGCCTGACCGCCAATATCCGCGAAAGCGACGTCGTGGGCCGCATGGGCGGCGACAAGTTCGCCGTGCTGCTGTGCCAGGCCGACCAGGAGATGGCCCTGACCAAGGCCGAGACGCTGGCCGAGGCCGTCCGCTCACGTCCCGTCGAGTTCGGCGAATGGTCGGTGCCGCTGCACATCTCCTACGGCGTGCGCGAGATCCAGCCCGGCGGCGATCCGGAAGTGGCCCTGGCCGAGGCCGACGCCTATGTCTTCCTGCGGAAGCGTAAAGCTTCCGCCTGACAACTGCCGGTCATGCGACCTTATCGCACGGCGACTCCCCCAGCAGGCCGAGATAGAGATTTCACACTCTGTTAAGCATGTCTGGCGGGCTTCCATGCAGCGTATTCTGGTCGCCGAGGACGATCCCGTCCTCTCGATGATCTACCAAATCACCCTGAGCGAAGCCGGCTTCGACGTGATGCTGTGCGCCGACGGCCAGGCCGCGTTCGAGGCCCTGGACAGCTTTGCGCCGGACCTGGTGATCACCGACCATTCGATGCCGCGCATGAGCGGCGGCGAGCTGGTCAGCGCCGTGCGCCGCCGCCGTCCGCAAGCCGCGACCCTGATGGCCTCGGGCGTCAACGCCCGCCTCTTGAAAGACGACCAGCACGCCGACGCGCGTCTGGAAAAGCCGGTCACGCCCGGCAGCCTGCTGCAGACGGTCCGAGCGCTGGAGGCGCTTGGCTGCGTGAGCGTTTAGCGCCCCCTCGCGATGCGTATCCGCATCGCGCCACCTCCCCCGTTTCACGGGTGAGGAGAATAAAGCTCCCTCCTGCCCCGCTTGCGGGGGAGGTGGCGCGACGCCGATAGGCGACGTGACGGAGGGGGCGCTCCGCAGCGTTGTTAAGCGATGATGTCCGGCGTCAGCTGGTCTTCCAGCCGGCCGATCTCGTCCTTCAGGGCCAGCTTCTTCCGCTTCAGGCGGGCGATCTGCAGCATGTCGGGCTGGTAGCGCTCTTCCAGAGCCTGGATGGCGTCGTCCAGGTCCTTGTGCTCCTCGCGCAGGTCCGCGATGCGACGTTCGATCGCGATGTCGGTATCGTCCGACGGATCATCGTCGTTCATGGACATGTCTCGGAGTGGCCCCTCTAGGCGTCTTAGATAGCAAAGGCTGACGGCCGGTAAAGGCTTAGCCGTGTTCGTTTTCCAGCGCGTGCGCCAGTCGTTCCAGCGCCGAACGGCGTGGCGGATCGCCAGAGGCCTCGGCGGCGGCGACCAGGCCGTCCAGCACCGGGATCGGCGAGCCCGGATCGGCACTCAAGGCCTCCAGGCTCTCCATCAAAACGCGCTCGCCGCGCAATTCGACCGCCTTGACCGCATCGCGCAGCGCTTCCTTGGCCGCTTCGTCCACCGGCGGACGGGCCGGCTTCAGCGCCCGGCGCACGCCCCGCAGCGGCGCGCCGATCTCGACGTCCCAGGCGCGCATCAGCCGGGCGGCGTCCTTGAGGTCGGCGCTGCGCCCTTCCCCGGCCATCCAGGCGGCCCACAGCAGCCACGGCACGTTCTGGCCATGGGCGTCCTGCAGATGCAGGCAGGCCTCCGCGACAGGTTGTCGCGCATAGGCCTTCAAGGCCCAGTCCCAGAACCGCATCGGCGTTAAACTTCAGCCTTGCTGGAGATCGTCTCCAGGTCCTCGCCCCAGCGCTTCACCGGCGCCCACTGAAGGTCGAACAGATCCAGAGTCCGGCCCACCGACTGGTCGACCATCTCGTCGATCGAGGCGGGCTTGGCGTAGAAGGCCGGCAGCGGCGGGGCGATCACCGCCCCCATCTCGGCCAGCTTGGTCAGGGTGCGCAGATGGCCCAGATGCAGCGGCGTCTCGCGCACCATCAGCACCAGGGTGCGACGCTCCTTCAGGGTGACGTCGGCGGCCCGGGTCAGCAGCGAAGACGTTACGCCGGTGGCGATTTCGCTCATCGTCCGCACCGAGCAGGGCGCGACGATCATGCCCAAGGTGCGGAACGAGCCGGACGCGATGGCCGCCCCAATGTCGCTCACGCGGTGCACGACGTCTGCCCGTTCGTTGAGCGCGGCGACCGAAAGACCGGTCTCCTGCTGCAGGGTCAGCACCGCCGACTTCGACACGACCAGGTGGCTCTCGACGCCCAGCTCGCGGCAGGCGTCCAGCGTCCGCAGGCCGTAGATCACCCCCGAAGCGCCTGAGATTCCCACGACGAGCCGGGCTTTATCTGCGGTCTTCGGAGCGTCCGTCATGGTGAATTTTCGTCCGGCCTAGGAGCAAGATCGGCGACGTCAAGCGCCGCCGATTGCAATCATATGTGATCTGACAGCGCCGCGCAGCCGGTGTTCACTTTGGTCTCCAACAGCAAGGAGCCGAGAGCCATGGCCATCGAATCCCGTATCCGCGAGCTTGGATCCCGTCATGAGACCCTTGATCGCAAGATTCAGGACGAGACCAGTAGACCCAATAGCGACGGAACCATGCTTCGGGAGCTTAAGCGCCAGAAGCTGAGGCTGAAGGAAGAGATCGAAGGCCTCAGGGCCCGACTTCACTAGCTAGCGATAGCTGAAAAACACGAGGCCCCGCTCCAGCAAGGAGCGGGGCCTCTGCTTTGAAAGCTGTCATCCCGGACGCGCTTGCGCGAGCCGGGACCGCCGGAAGCCAGGCGCTTGTTGCGGTCCCGGCTCGGCGCGCTTCGCGCTTGGCCGGGATGACAGATTTTATGGCTAGTCCTCGTCTTCCTCGTCGACGTAAGCCGTCGACTTGCCGAACACGTCCTCGGCCTTGATCTCCCCGCGCTTGGCGCGGAAATCTTCTTCTTCCTCGACCTCGGGCTCGAACTGGCCGGCCTCGGCGGCGGGGCGCAGGGTCGGGTCTTCCGGCAGGATGCCCTTCTTCAGGTCGTCCTTGGCCTTCTTCTCGGCGGCCTTCTTGACCAGAGCGTCCAGCTCCAGCTGGCCGACCAGGCCCAGGGTCACCGGGTCGACCGGCTTGATGTTGGCGGCGTTCCAGTGCGTGCGGGCGCGAACCTGCTCGATCGTGGCCTTGGTGGTGCCCAGGAGCTTCGAGATCTGGGCGTCGGTCACTTCAGGGTGGTGGCGCAGGAACCAGGCGATGGCGTCCGGACGGTCCTGACGACGCGACACCGGGGTGTAGCGCGGAGCCTTCTTGGCCGGCTTCAGCAGCTCGGCGTGACGGCTGACCTGGGCCTTCATGCGGTATTCCGGCTTGGCCTGGGCCTTGTCCAGTTCCTCGCGGGTCAGCTGACCGTTGCCGATCGGGTCGGCGCCGCGGATGTCGCGCGCCACTTCACCGTCGGCGATGCCGCGCACTTCCAGCGGGTGCAGGCCGCAGAAATCCGCGATCTGCTCGAAGCTGAGCGAGGTGTTGTCGACCAGCCAGACGGCGGTCGCCTTGGGCATCAGGATGTCGGACATCGGTCCTCCAGAAATGACGGCGCCCGGCCTTTCGGCCGGGCGGGATGTTGCAAAACCTATAATCCCGTTCTTGCGGAAAGGGAACGGGGAGCTTTGGGTTCCTGGCTCTATTCTATTGAGCGGACGGGAACTTCGGCGACGACCTAGTCGACCGTCATCACCACCTTGCCCACATGCTCGCCGGCTTCCAGGTGCGCGTGCGCCTTGGCCGCCTCCGTCAGGGGGAAGGTGGCGTCGACGATGGGCTTGAGCTTGCCGGCCGCGACCCAGGGCCAGGCCACGCGCTCGACCTCGGCGGCCAGGCGGGCCTTTTCGTCGGACGAGCGGGGGCGCAAGGTCGAGCCGGTGATCACGGCGCGCTTCTGCATGATCTTCATCACCGGCACCTCCAGCGCCGAGCCGCCCAGGCTGGCGATGTAGACGATGCGGCCGCCGGTGTTCAGGGCGTCGAGGTTCTTCTCGAAATAGCTGGCCCCGACCATGTCGAGCACCACGTCGGCGCCGCCGGCGGCCTTGACCACTTCGGCGAAGTCCTCGGCCTTGGTGTCCACGGCAATGTCGGCGCCCAGGTCCAGCGCCTTGGCCTTCTTGTCGGCGCCGCGGCCGGTGGCGATGACCTTGGCCCCCGCCGCCTTGGCCATGGCGATCGCTGTTGTTCCGATTCCGGACGTTCCACCATGAACCAGCAGGGTCTCACCGGCCTTCAGGGCGCCATGCTCGAACACATTGGCGAAGACCGTGAAGACGGTCTCGGGCAGGGCCGCGGCGTGGATCAGGTCCAGGCCGCCCGGAATGGGCAGGGCGTGGCGGGCGTCCACCACGGCGTACTCGGCATAGCCGCCGCCACCCAGCAGGGCGCAGACCTTGTCGCCGGCCTTCCAGCGCCCCGCGCCCACAACGACCTCGCCCGCCACTTCGAGACCCAGGGTGGTCGGCGCGCCGGGCGGCGGCGGATAGAAGCCCATGCGCTGCAGCAGATCGGGACGGTTCACGCCGGCCGCGGCCACCTTGATCAGGATCTCGCCCGGTCCCGATACGGGACGCTCCAGCGCGATGGGTTTCAGGGCCTCGGCGGGTCCCTTGCCGCCCTCGATCGCGATCGCCGTCATGGTCTGGCTCATGGCCTGGTTCCCTCGTCACGCTTGCCTTGGGACCTAGGTAGGCGTCAGATATCGGACGGAAAAGGGAGAAAAGCCGATGTTCGAAGAGCCTGCGGAGCCCCGCGCCTTCAGCGGACGCGCCTTGAACGAGACGACCCACGAGGATCTGGAAGTCTACGGCGTCTCGGAATTGGAAGAGCGCATCGAGGCCCTGCAGGCCGAAATCGAGCGCACCAAGGCCCAGCTCGCCAAGAAGAAAGCCGGCCGCGACGCGGCGAATGCGCTGTTTGGTCGCCTGGACTAGGCGCGCCTAAGGGTCTTTTTAAGGTTTCGGTGAGGTTACTGGCGTCTTAAGCGCTCATCAGCGTTCGGACGCTTCTTGTCGTGAGAAGGTCGGGGGTGGGTCGCAACGGGACGACGAGTTCTGGCACGGGCGTTGCAGTCCCTCTGCCAAGCGAGACGTCCTCGCGGCCTTTCGAGGGGCATTGAGTAGCTATGACCGAACTGAACGCGTTCGCGGACACGCCTTGGCGCGCTGGAGTGATCCAGGACTTCGCGCGATCGGAACTGTTCGACCGGACGTTCGAGGAAGGCATGCAGCTGGTCGAAGAGACCGCCGCCTATCTCGACGGGGCCGGACGGCATGACAGCAAGATCCTCTCGCGCAACGCCGCCCTGGACTACGCCACCGAGAGCATGCGCCTGACCACCCGCCTGATGCAGCTGGCCTCGTGGCTGCTGGTGCAGCGCGCCGTGCGTGAAGGCGAGATGCTTCCCGAGGCCGCCTGCGCCGAGAGCTACCGCCTGGGCCTGGAAGCCGCCGGCGCCCCGCCTGCGGTGGAAGAGCTGCCCTTCGGCCTGACCAATCTGCTGCAGCGCTCCGAGCGCCTGTACGAGCGCGTGCGTCGCCTGGACCAGCGCATGTACGTGGAATCGCCGAACGAAGAGGCCCCGCGCCCGGTTCAGGCCCAGTTCGATCGTCTGACGGCGGCGTTCGGGGGCTAAGCCCCCTTCCCGTACCGCATCCGGGCCAAGGCGCCGACCGCGCCGGCGGCCAGGTCCATCGGCTTCAGGCCCGCCTTCCACTTCTCGAAGGCCATGACGTTGTCGATGCGCGCGTCCAGATGCGTCAGCGCTGAAGCGCGGCCCGAGGCCAGATCGACCGCCAGGGTCGAAACGAGAATTCCCGACAGGATGGCCCGCTTCGAATAGTGGTTCTCGTCGGTGGCCGTATCCCCGGCCCAGCGCCAGATCGCGTCGGCCGATTCCCAGGTCAGGCGCGAGGCCAGCGGCAGGTTGGTCGGAAAGGCCAGAAACGCCGCTAGCGGCCGCATCACATCGGCGTGCTGCTGGGCCGCATCGAGTCGGGCCACCACGCCCTCACGGATTCGCTGGCGAATCTTCAGGGTCGCCAGATCGAAGGTCGAAAGCGTGCCCATGGCCGCCGCATCGTGGCGCCGCGACAACAGGGCGGCGAGATCTCGCGCCCCTTCCGGCAGCAGCAGCTGGCCTTCCGCATCCGAAAGACCCGCCGCCGCCAGGGCACGGCTGACCAGGCCCGCGTTCCAGCCCGTGCGCGGCGCAAGGCGCAAAGCCTCGTCCAGCACGCGCTGTTCGGCCGTGTCGGCCCACGACGGGTCAGCGTGACCGGAAGCTTGAGCGGAGGTGGAAGTGGTTTGTGTCATAAATCCGAGTCTACACTGGTGTTTAGGCCGCGTCCCGCATGGACAGCGGCTCCTCGCTCTGCTATCAGCCCCGCCTCATCGCCTGGGAGCACCCCTCTCAGGTTACCCGGTTTTGTTCGCCCGCCCGGCCCCTCAAGAGGGACTTGGGAATATTGGTCGGGCTGTCGAATGGAGAGATACCCCTGGTCCAGATTTTCGTCCGCGACAACAACGTCGATCAGGCGCTGAAGGCCCTGAAGAAGAAGATGCAACGCGAAGGCTCGTTCCGCGAAATGAAGCGGCACGTGCACTATGAGAAGCCGTCGGAAAAGCGCGCTCGCCAAAAGGCTGAAGCCGTCCGTCGCGCCCGTAAGCTGGCCCGCAAGCGCGCTCAGCGCGAAGGCCTGCTGCCGATGCCGAAGAAGCCGAGCCGGTAGATCCAGCTCCTCTTCCTCGAAGACCTTCGAAAGCCGCGCGGCACCCCGCGCGGCTTTTGTCGTTTCTGGGCTCAGCCGCGCTGGGCGACGACCTGGGCGGCGAAGTCGCGATAGCCGTGCAGCGGGCGGCCCAGCATCCGGGTCAGGCGCTCGACGTCGCCGGCCTCCGGGGCCATGCCGTCGCTGACATAGCGCTCGGCCATCAGGCGCATCTCATAGGCCATCCAGCGGGGCATGAAGGCCGCTAGGTTCTGTTCGAAGCCGCTGGGATCGTCGCCGCCGTAGACGATCGGACGGCCCAGGGCCTGCGACCAGATCGTGGCCAGGTCCGAGCCCGTCAAGGTGTCGGGACCGACCAGGTTGATGACCTCGTTCGGCAGCTTGCCGGGCGCCTGGTCGCGACGGACCAGCTCGATCGCCGCCACCTCGGCGATGTCGCGGGCGTCGACCATGGCCACGCCCTTGCCGCCGATCGGCATCGGATAGACGCCGTGGTTCAGGAACACGTCCTGGATCATCAGATCGTTGTCGATGAAGTAGGCCGGACGCAGGATCGTGGCCGAGAACCCCATCTGCTGGATCATCCGCTCGGCGCCGGACTTCACAGCAAAGTGCGGCACGTTCACAAAGCGGTCGGCGTGGATCACCGACAGGTAGACGACCCGGTCGACACCGCTCTCGCGGGCGATGTTCAGGGTGATCAGGGCCTGGGTGAATTCGTCGCCGGCCACCGCGTTCAGCAGGAACAGCGTGCGCACGCCCTTGAAGGCCGCGCGCAGGGCGTCGATGTCGAGCAGGTCGCCCTTGGCGACGTCGACCCCGGCCGGGAAGTCGGCCTTGGCGGGATCGCGGGTCAGGACGCGGATGTCAGCGCCGCGCGCAGCCAGTTGCTGGACGACTTGGCGGCCGATACGGCCGGTGGCGCCGGTCACGAGGATGGTCATGGGAATTTCTCCGGGTTGGTCAGTGAAGACACCCGGAAAATGACCGATCCACATAAGAGCCAATAGTCGTTAGATATGGACGTACCGTCTCACTGGTGGAACACATGGATCTGCTGGCCCTCGCCGATTTCAACCTGGTCGCCCGCCATGGCGGCTTCGGCCGCGCCGCCCGCGCGGCGGGACGCCCCAAGGCGACGCTGTCACGCCGGGTCACCGAGCTGGAGGCCAGCCTGGGCCTGCGCCTCTTCGAGCGCGGCGGACGGGCGCTGAAGCTTACCCAGGAAGGCCGGGCGCTATTCGAGCGGACCGGGGCCCTGCTGACCGAACTGGACGAGGCGGCCGCCGCGATCGCGTCCGGCGGCGAGTCGCCGCGCGGCCGTCTGCGGATCAGCGCGCCGCTGCTGTTCTCCCAGACGGCGATGGGCAAGCTGGCCGCCGCCTTCTCCCGAAACTTCCCCGAGGTCCGGCTGGAGGTGACCACCGACGACCGCCCCGTCGACTTGGTCGAGGAAGGCTACGACTTGGTGATACGGGTAAACCCGCCCGCCGACGAGACGCTGGTCGGTCGGGCGTTTCTGCGCGATCGCCTGGTGGTCGCGGCCCGTCCGGACCTGACGAGACCTCAGGACGGCTCGCCCGCCCGGGCCGTGGTGCGCGGAAGCGGAGACGGCGCCGAGACCTGGGAGATCACCACCGCCCAGGGACGGTCCCGCCTCGCGGTCGAGCCCGTGCTGCGGCTGTCATCCATGACCATGGTCCGCGACGCCGCGCTGGCCGGCGTCGGCGCGGCGCGGCTCCCCATCTCCCTGGTCGGCAGGGACCTGCGGACCGGCCGCCTGGCGCATTGGGGTGATGTCGACGGTCCGGAGATCGCCCTGTGGGCCCTGTATCCGTCCCGACGGCTGCTCAGCGCCCGCGTCTCGGCGTTTCTCGATCACCTGAAGGCGGCCTTCCCGACCGGCGCGCCGGAGGAGCTGGCCGCCTATCTCGACGACGAAAGCCGTTAGCCCTTCTTCGCCGCGTCGGCCACGAACGCCACGGCCCGCACGATGTGATCGGCGAAGCGGCGGCCGATCAGCAGGGTGTGGGTGGCGGCCTCGACATGGTCGACCAGGCCGTGTTGGGACGCCTTGGCCGGGGCGGCCTGCATGGCCTTGCGGTCCTCGCGACCGGCGATCGGACCGGCGGTGACCACGGCCACGGGCCATTTCGGGTCAAACTGCGGTTGCTTGGCGGCCTGGTCCGACGCCTGCGCCCACAACCCCACCTCTTCCGCCGCGGTGCGGTTGTGGCGGCCGTTGGCGAACGCCCAGCGCTTTTCGGCCTTGGCGGCCGGCGGCAGATCGATCTTGTCGCCCAGGCGCGTGTAGATCAGCGGCTTGTAGAGCCCCAGCGAGGCCCCGCGCGCGGCCCACTTGGAAACCTCCGCGAACTTGTTGACGAAGCCGCGCATGCGCGGGTCCAGCGCCGCCTCGGGCGTGGCCGCGTCGACCAGCACCAGGCCCAGAATCTTTTCGGGATGGCGGCCGGCATATTCGCGCATCCGCAGGCCGGCCATCGAGTGGCCCACCAGGATGAACGGCCCAGGCTCGCCCGACAGCTCGACCAGCTTCTCGAAGTCCTCGACGATGGCCAGGCCGTCGCGCGGCTTGGGCCCCTTGGGCGAGAAGCCCATGCCGGCGCGGTCATAGGCGCACGAACGCCAGCCGGCGGCGGTCAGGGCCTCCTGCGTGCCGCCCCAGTCGGCGGCGAAGCCGAAGGCGCCGGCTTCCAGCCAGACCACCGGGCGATCGCTCTTGGGGCCCTCGCAGACCAGGCGCAACGAGCGGCCCGGCTCGATCTCGACCATCTGGCCGCGGGGGTGCGGCGCTGCAAGCGCGCTGACCACCCCGCCCACGGCGATGTACGACACAAGAAGAAGCGCGAGACCGGCGACGCCGCGGCCGAGGAACTGGATCATGGCGTTCAATGTAGTGACGCTTTGTGACGCGTCGAGGCGACAAACGCCGGGATCGGAGCTTTATCCGACGACGACGGGAATCTGCGCACGGACCCGGCCGGTCTTGGTGCGGGTGATGGTCACGCCATCGCCGCTGGAGAGACCCTTGGCGGCGCGCGCCTTGACCACGCTATCGGGCCAGCGCGAGACGGTCGCCACGCGGACCTTGCGCGACACCCGGCCGGCGGCCTTCAGCGGCAGGTCGTCGGCTTCCGCGAAGGTACGGCCCAGGAACAGGGTTGGATTCAGCGGCTTGTCGCCCTTGCGCAGCTCGAAATGCAGGTGCGAGCCGGTCGAGCGGCCCGAATTGCCGACATAGGCCACCGTGGACCCGCGCTTGAGATAGGCGCCGCGCTTGACGCCGGCCGCCGGGCCCTTGAGGTGGGCATAGGTCGTGGTCAGGCCGCCCTTGTGCATGACCTCGACATAGCGCCCGTACGAGCCGCTGACGCCGACGGCCTTGACCACCCCGTCGGCGGCGACCTTGACCGCGGCCCCGCCGGGGGCGGCGATGTCGACGCCCTCGTGCAGGCGGCCGTTCTCTTCCCACGGCATCTGGCGCAGGCCGAACGGCGAATTGACCACGCGGCCGGGCAGCGGGGCGTCGAACTGATAGGCGGGCGGCGGCGGGGGCGGCTCGGGGGCCTCGACCTTGGGCTGGACCACCGGCGCGGGCGCGGCCGGCGCGGTCGTCTGCGCGACCCAGCTGCCCAGCGCCATCGCGCCGTTCAGGGCTCCGGCCATGGCCGCCACGCCCAGCATGGTGAAGAAGGCGACGCGCAGGTGCGGAGACTGAACAGCCAGGCTCTTGGAGATCAAAACCGCTTCCTCTCGGACTTCGGTCAATCGGGACGGGGCCCGGCGCGGGCGCCCTGATCCCATGCTTGACCTTTCGGGACGGTGAATGCCCTCGAAATGAATGGCCGGGCTCTATGACGCCCGTATGGGGCGGAAGCGGGGCAGCTTAACCATTTGCTAACCATGACGATTGCGAGACGAAAACATGAAGCATCGGAAAGACATTACAGGACGTTCATTTCATGAAATCCAAGTCATTCTCTAAATTACACGTCATGACTGAGACGTAACGGGACTTCGAGAACTCTGGGAAGTACACAGTATTCATCGGCGCACAACAAGAAGCGCCACACCAGAGGGACACTTCAAATGCGCAAGATCATCACCAACATCGCCACCGTCGCCAGCCTGAGCCTGGCCATCGTTCCGGTCCTGGGCCTGACCCAAGCCGCCAACGCCGCCGAGCCCACCGTCCGCGTCGCCTATGCCGACCTGAACCTGGCCACCCCGGCCCAAGCCGCCATCTTCAAGGCTCGCGTCGAAGCCGCCGGCGACCAGCTGTGCCGCGCCAAGCTGGCCAAGGGTCAACTGGAAATGCCGCTGCGCGCCTGCATCGCCGACGCTCACCGCCAAGCCGACCGCCAGCTGTCGCCCACCCAGCGCCAAGCCCTGGCGTATGCCTCGCACGCCAAGGCAGTGGAACTGGCCGCGAAGTGATCCCGGCGACAACGCCCCACCTCCCCGCACCCCGCGACAGAGGCTCCAGGTAACCCTGGAGCCTTTGTTTTATGTCCCGTCGCGGACTACAGGGCGTAGACGCCTCTCCCGCCGGACGGAATCACGCCTTGCTGCAACTCGACGTCATCGTCCGCGTCGCGGGCGCGACCCTGCTGATCGTCGCCGCCGTCGCCCTATGGCGCCGCGGCAAGCGCGCGGACCATCGCTATTTCGCGCCCTTCGCCGCCTGCCTTTGCGGCTATCTAGCGGGGAACACCCCTGCCCCAGGCCTGCAGCTGTCGGGAGAGGTCAGCCACATCGCCGTCCTGCTCAGCGGCTTCACCGTCACCTTCCTGTGGTGGTTCTGCCTGGCGGTGTTCGACTGGACCTTCCAGCCCAAGGGCGGCGTCCTGGCCCTGGGCCTGGCCTGGATCGTGGTCGCCGCCGCCGACCGAGGCGTCTTCGGCGAGGCCCTGGCCAGCCGTGGCCTGTCCTGGATCCTCATCGCCTTCGGCTCGGCCATGATGGGCCACCTGGCCTGGCGCCTCTATCGCGACCGGGACGGTGACCTGCTGGACCGCAGGCGCCGATCGCGCCTGGGCGTCGTCGCCGTGGTCGCGGGACTGCTCATCACCGACATGGCCGTGGATATCGTGCTGGGGCTGGAATGGCAGTCGCAGACCTACGCCATCGTCCAGAACCTCATCATCCTAGCGTTCGCCGCCTGGCTGCTGACGCTCTCCGCCGAGCGCTCGTCCCTGGATGCGCCGACAAGCGCCCTCGCTGCGCCCGCCGCCGACGGCCTGGAAGCCCGCCTGCGCCATCTGGTGGAGGTCGAGAAGATCCATCTCGATCCGGCGCTGGACCTGGCGACCTTCGTCCGGCGCATGGGGACCTCCGAACGGGCGGTGCGCCAGTTGATCAATCACCAGCTGGGCTATGATCATTTCCGCACCTTCCTGAACGCCCACCGGATGGACGAGGCCCGGCGCCTGTTGGCCGATCCCGCGCGCAGCGGCGACAAGTTGATCGTTATCGCCATGGACAGCGGCTTTGCCTCGCTGCCGTCGTTCAATCGCGTCTTCCAGTCGGTCCAGGGCATGACGCCCGGCGCCTATCGTCGCGCCGCCGGGTTCTGAGACACGTTTCGCCGGCTTTCGAGAAGCCGGCCCGCCGCCTTCCAGCGCATGACCCGCCCTCTCGCAGACAATGGAGTGCGGCGTGGACAGCTTTATCGGAACCTTGGGCGTCATCGCCCTTCTGCTCGGCGTGGGCGGCGCGCTAGGGCTGGCCCTGCCGGGGCGACTATCGATCCGCTGGCTGCTGGTCGCGGCGGGGCTCGTCCTGCTCAACGACCTGATGCTGACCAGCGCCTATGGCCTGCTCCCACGCCTGCCGGCGGGCAGCAGCTGGAACTGGCAGGGCAAGATCCTGGCGCTGGCCGCCACCCTGGCGATCGCCGCCCTGCCGGCCTTCAGCTGGCGCCGCTCGGGCCTGACGCTGGCGCAAGCGCCCGGCAGCCTGAAGACCGCCCTGCCCGTCACCGGTCTCTATTTCGGCCTCTTCCTGGTGCTGGCCCTGGTCTTTCCCAATGAACCCGCCTCGCTCGAGACCATCGCCTTCCAGCTGACCATGCCGGGCCTGGAGGAAGAGCCTTACTACCGCGGCGTCCTGCTGCTGGCGCTGGGTCAGGCGTTCACCGGCCGCGTGCGCTTCCTGGGCGTGGAGTGGGGCCTGGGCGCGATCCTGTCCTGCGCCCTCTTTGGCCTGGCCCACGCCTTCGGCTTCAGCCACGGGCAGTTCAGCTTCGATCCGTTGACCATGGCGCTCACCGCCCTGCCGTCGCTGATCGCCGTCTGGCTGGTGCTGAAGACCCGCAGCGTCCTGCTGCCGGTGCTGATGCACAACTTCGGCAACGCCGTCACGCTGCTGATCTGACCGGACCGCCCCCATGAAAAAGGCCCCGGCGTTTCCACCGGGGCCTTCGTCATTTTCAGCGGTGAGAAGCCCTAGAGCCCCTTCACGATGCCTTCGACCATCTTCTTGGCGTCGGCGAACAGCATCATCGTGTTGTCCTTGAAGAACAGCTCGTTCTCCACGCCGGCATAGCCCGAGGACATGCCGCGCTTCACGAAGAGAACCGTGCGGGCCTTCTCGACGTCCAGGATCGGCATGCCGAAGATGGCGCTGGTCGGGTCGGTCTTGGCGGCCGGGTTGGTGACGTCGTTGGCGCCGATCACGAAGGCCACGTCGGCCGTCGAGAACTCGCTGTTGATGTCCTCCAGTTCGAAGACCTCGTCATAGGGGACGTTGGCTTCGGCGAGGAGAACGTTCATGTGACCCGGCATCCGGCCCGCGACGGGGTGGATGGCATACTTCACCTCGACGCCCTCTTCCTTCAGCTTGTCGGCCATTTCGCGCAGGGCGTGCTGGGCCTGGGAAACGGCCATGCCGTAACCCGGGACGATGATGACCTTCGAGGCGTTCTTCATGATGAAGGCCGCGTCGTCGGCCGAGCCCTGCTTGACGGGGCGCGTCTCGACCTTGCCGCCCGGACCGGTCGCCGCGGCGTCGGCGCCGAAGCCGCCCAGGATCACCGAGACGAACGAACGGTTCATGCCCTTGCACATGATGTAGGACAGGATCGCGCCCGACGAACCGACCAGAGCGCCGGTGATGATCAGGGTGGTGTTTTCCAGGGTGAAGCCCAGAGCCGCCGCCGCCCAGCCGGAATAGCTGTTCAGCATCGACACGACGACCGGCATGTCCGCACCGCCGATCGGGATGATCAGGGTGACGCCGATCAGCAGGCTGAGGGCGAAGATGCCCCAGAAGGCCCACTTGGCCTGGCCGCCCGAGATCACCAGCACCACGATCAGGGCGACGATGCCCGCCGCGATGGCGATGTTCAGCAGGTGACGGGCCGGCAGCAGGATCGGCGCGCCGCCCATGCTGCCGTTCAGCTTGGCGAACGCGATGACAGAACCGGTGAAGGTGATGGCGCCGATGGCCAGGCCCAGCGACAGTTCGATCAGGCTGTTGAGGTGCACCGCGCCGTCCTCGCCCACGATGCCATAGGCGGCGGGCGTGTAGATAGCGGCCACGGCGACCAGACAGGCGGCCATGCCGACCAGGCTGTGGAAGGCGGCGACCAGCTGCGGCATCGAGGTCATCGGCACCTTGCGGGCGATCACCGCGCCCACGCCGCCGCCGACGGCGACGCCGCCGACGATCAGGCCCAGGGTGACAGCGTCCAGCGCGCCTTGGGTCCACAGGGTGGCCAGCACGGTGGCCACGGCGATGGCCATGCCGACCATGCCGTAGGTGTTGCCCTTGCGGCTGGTCTCGGGGCTGGAAAGCCCGCGCAGCGCGAGGATGAAGAGCACCCCGGAGACGAGGTACAGGATGGCGGCGAGATTGGCGTTCATGTGATCAGTTCCCCCTGCTCGCGCCGCTTACTTCGACTTCTTCTTGTACATCGCCAGCATGCGCTGGGTGACAAGGAAGCCCCCGAAGATGTTGACCGCCGCGAAGGCCGCGGCGACGGCGCCGGCCCCCTTGGAGATCCAGACCGAGCCGGTGACGGCTTCACCGGCCGCGCCGTGGGCCGCGGCGGCCAGCAGGGCGCCGACGATGATCACCGACGAAATAGCGTTGGTGACGGCCATCAGCGGCGTGTGGAGCGCGGGCGTCACGCTCCAAACGACGTAGTAGCCGACGAAGATGGCGAGCACGAAGATCGCCAGACGGAACACGGTGGGGTCGACGGCTTCCATGGGAGCCTCCCTTCTTTCGAGTTGCTAGGCGGTCTTCAGGTTCGGATGGACGATTTCACCATCGCGGGTCACGACGGCGGCCTGCAGGATCTCGTCCTCGAAGTTCGGGGCGAATTCGCCTTCCTTCGTCGTGAACAGCGTCGCCAGGGCCACCAGGTTACGCGAGTAGAGCGCGCTGGCGTCGGCGGCGATGCGGCCGGGCAGGTTGGCGTGGCCGAGGATCTTGGCGCCGTTGGCGGTCACGACCGTCTCGTTCAGCTTCGCGCCCTCGACATTGCCGCCCTGCTCGATGGCCAGGTCGACCAGGATCGAGCCCGGCTTCATCGACGCCACCTGGGCGGCGTTGACCAGCTTGGGCGCCGCGCGGCCCGGGATCAGGGCCGTGGTGATGACGATGTCCTGCTTGGCGATGTGCGAAGAAACCAGCTCGGCCTGCTTGGCCTGGTATTCCTTCGACATTTCCTTGGCGTAGCCGCCGGCGGTCTGGGCGTTCTTGAACTCTTCGTCCTCGACGGCCAGGAACTTGGCGCCCAGCGACTCGACCTGCTCCTTGGTGGCCGGACGCACGTCGGTGGCGGTCACCACCGCGCCCAGGCGACGGGCCGTGGCGATGGCCTGCAGACCCGCGACGCCCACGCCCATGATGAACACCTTGGCCGCGGCGACAGTGCCAGCGGCGGTCATCATCATCGGCAGCGCCTTGCCATAGGCCTCGGCGCCCTCGATCACGGCGCGATAGCCAGCCAGGTTGGCTTGCGAGGACAGCATGTCCATCACCTGCGCACGCGTGATGCGCGGGATGAATTCCATGGCGATCGCCGTCGCGCCGGCCTTGGCCAGAGCGTCCAGCGTTTCCTTGTCCTGATACGGATTTAGGGCGGCGGCGACGATCGCCCCGCTCTTCAGGGCCGCGATCTCGGCCGCCTCGGGCGCGCGCACCTTGAACAGCACGTCGGCGTCCTTGAGGGCGTCCTTGGCGGTCTTGACGATCTTCGCGCCCGCCGCCTCGTAGTCGGCGTCGAGATAGGACGCGGCCGTCCCGGCGCCCGCCTGCACCACCACCGAGAAGCCGGCTGCGCCGAGCTTCTTGACGGTTTCAGGCGTGGCCGCGACCCGCGTCTCGTTCGCGCGGGTCTCTTTCGTGACGGCGATAACAGCCATCGGCATACCCCTCCCCAGAGCACTGTTTCCTCAACAGGATGAGGCGCTCTGTAGGGGATAGTCTTGCCTCTTGTCGAGGCAAGATCTGCGGGTCAGAGAAAAATTATGCCAATGTCTACCGGTGTCAGTGGGCCGGAGCAGGCTTTTCGCGGAGGAAGAAGATCCCACCGGCCAGCAGCACCACGGCGGCGATAGCGCTACCAATGAAACCGGCCTTCGTGCAGAACAGCAGGGTGATGAAGAGCAGCAGGACCGAGACGGCCAGCGAGCCCCACTTGGTCATCTTGCCGAACGCGTCGTAGGTCGCGGCTTGTTCGTGAATGTCCATCTCACCGCGGTGATAGTCGCCGGCCATGTGTCGTCCTCGGTCCAAAAGGAAAAACTGCAGCCCGCCGCTTACAACGCCGGGCCTAAAGGCTCAAGCGGGCGATGGCCGCGACACTTTCAACGCTCAGCGCCGCCATGCCGCCCGGCGGCCCCACGATCGGTTTCAGGAAGCGTGAATAGTCCAGCGGCGGGCTGTCGCCGAACAGGCCTATCGCCGGCGTCCCGACCGAGGCGGCCAGGTTCAGCGGGCCCGAATCGTTGCCGATGAAGAGGTCGGCGCGCGCCAGCAGGGCCGCCCCGACGTCCAGCTTCAGATCGCAGACATTGACCCCGCCCACGTCGTCCGTCGCCAGGGCCGCGTCAACGGCCGCCGAGTCGCCGAAGCCGCCCAGCCAGAAGCGCGTGCCGCCTATATCGGCAAGATCGGCCGACAGGCGGGTGAAGTTCTCCAGCGGCCAGCAGCGGCGCGGCTCGCTGGCCCCGACGCCATAGACCACCCAGGGGCGCGGCAGATGGCCGAAGCGCTGCTCGACGGTCTCGAGGGCGGCAGGCACTGGAATCAGCGCCGGCTCGCGACTGCCCACCGTCAGGCCGTGGGCGGCCTCGAACGCGGCCAGCTTCTCGATGCGGTGCGCCGGACGCATGGCGCGCGGCAAGTGGGGACCGTGGGTCAGCCACGCCTCCTGCCCATGCCCCAGGCCGAACCCGCGCCGCTCGCGCACCCCGGCCAGGGCCGCGCCGATGGCCGGACGGTCGATCTTTTCCAGGATCCACACCGCCCGCGGCCGACGCAGGCGGCACAGCTTGTAGAAGTCGACGATCTCCACTAGGTGGCGCAGCCGTCCGGCGCGATAGTCCAGATAGTCGATGGCCTCGACGCAGGGCTCGGCGGCCAGCAGCTCCCGCGCCCGGCTGGACGGCCGCGCCGCCAGCAGCACCTTGCGCTCCGGCGTCGTGGCGGCGATGGCCCGCAGGGTCGGCAGGTGCCACATCAGATCGCCCACGCCCCGGTCGGGCATGTAGACGAGAACCAGGCCGGCGGGGATGCTCAAGGGAGAGGTCTCTGAACGCGGAAAACCCTCTCTCATAGAGAGAGGGAGGGGCCCGCCGCGAAGCGGTGGGAGGGTGAGAGGTTATAATCTCTCAGAATGGAGCGCCGATAGGGCTTCTCCGGCAGGCGGTGAAACCTCTCACCCTCCCACGCCTGCGGCGCGGGCCCCTCCCTCTCTCTATGAGAGAGGGATTCTTAGCCCCACCCCGCCAGCAGCCCTCGCAAGCCCGCCACGAACGCCAAAGGCTGGTCGATCATCACATGGTGGTCCGCGTCCGGCAGGGGCAGCAGCAGCACCTCGTCGGGCATCTGCTCCAGCATGTAGTTCAGCGTCTCCGGCCCCATCAGCCCCGAACGCTCGCCCCACAGCATCGCCGCCGGGCAGGCGATTTCCGGCAGCAGCAGGCCAAGGTCCGGCATCCGGAAATTGTGCCAGAGGTCGGGGTCGAACTTCCAGGTCCAGCCGCCTTCCAACTCTTTCAGCGACCGCCGGGCGATGTAGTCGGCGATGTAGAGGTTCTCGCAGGGCTGCGGCGGGGCCAGGCGGAAGCGGGTCAGGGCGTCCTCCATGGTGGCGTAGACACGGTTGCCCAGGCCGGACCGCGGCGGCGGGCCCTTCCAGCGCTTGTGGGGTGGCTGGATGCTGGTGTCGGCCAGGATCGCCCCGCGCAGGCGCTCGGGATGGCGCGCGGCGCAGTAAAGGGTCGGGAAACCACCGAACGAATGGCCGACCACGATCGGCTTCACGCCGCCGGCTTCCAGCTGGGCCGCGTCGACGGCGGCGAAGATCTCCTTGGCGAAAAGCTCGGCGCTGTAGGCCTCTCGCCAATCACTGCCGCCCATGCCCGACCACGAGATGGCGGCCACGCGCCAATCCTTGGCGAAGAACGGTGCGATGAAGCTCCACCAGTCGGCATGGGCGCCGTTGCCGTGCAGGAACAGCAGGCCGGGCTTGCCGACCTCGCCCCAGGTCAGGAGCTCGATGTTCGCGCCCTCGACGTCGAAGGTCGAGCGTTGGGGTTCCTGGGCGATGATCGCGGTGAACCAGGCCGGGGCGGGCGGCGGCTGGCCCTCGAACGGCGCCAGCAGCGAAGCGGGTTGGGTCTGATCGTCGGCCATGCTCAGCCCTCGTCCTTGTAGGCCAGCTCGCCGGGACGCGGCTTGCGGGGGCTCAGCGCCTTGAAGACGCCCGTGCCGGTGATCAGGGTGCGATCGCCGGCCCAGATGCGGCCGCGCACGGTGAACAGCAGGTCCTCATCGCCGATCAGCTCGCCCTCGCCTTCCACCCAGTCGCCCAGCTTGGCGCCCGAAAGGAAGTCGCACATCAGCCGGACCGTGACCCAGCTGTAGGACTTCTGCAGCGAGATGATCCGGCCCCAGGCCATGTCGGCGAAGCTCATCAGCATGCCGCCATGACAATTTCCAAGCCCGTTGGTGTGGTGCTCCTCGACCCGGAAGGCCAGGCGCGCTTGGCCGGGTCCTTCGCGGTGCTCGAACAGCGGCCCGATCTGGCGGCCGAAGCCGCGCGACCAGTTCAGTTGGGAAAAGCCCTCGGGGATGGCGGCGGTCTGGGCGTCGGTCAGGTCGTCGGACATGCGACCAGACTAACAAGCGTTTGAAAAAAGCAAAGCCTTCCGTAAGGACGAAGGGTCGGCCGGCATCTACCCTTTCGAACAGGGGGATCCATGGGCCGCATCGAGGACGATTTCGCCGACTGGCTGGGGCCGCATCTGCCGATGCTGCACCGGACGGCGCGGGCGTTCGCCGATCCCGCCGACCAGCACGACCTGCTGCAGGAGCTGACCCTGGCGCTGTGGAAAGCGCGGCCGCGGGTGGGCCAGGCGCGGATCGAGGCGGCGTTTGCTTACCGGGTCGCCCACAACGCCGCCCTGACCTGGCGGCGCGGCGAGACCCGGCGGCGGCGCCGGGGTGTGGCGGTCGAGGCCGAGCTGGTGATCCGCGACGCAGGCGACGACCCTCAGGGGCCGCTGCTGGAGCGACTGTTCGTAGCGATCCGCCAGTTGGCGCCGGTCGAGCGGTCGCTGGTCCTGCTGTTGCTGGACGGCGTCCCCTATGCCGAGATCGCCCGCCTGCACGGCCTCTCGGAAACCAATGTCGGGGCGCGGCTAACGCGGCTCCGCCACCGCCTCACCCGCCTCGTGGAGGGCGACGACGATGGACTTTGACCAACTGCAAACTGCCTGGCGCTCGCCGACCAACACGCCCGACGACAAGGTCCGGGCCCATCTGATGGAGGACGTCATGAAGACCCTGAAGACCCGTCGCCACCGCGAGATCCTGCTGCTGATCATGCCGACGGCGGCCATGACCCTGTTCACCGGCATCGCGATCCAGAACATCGCCGCCGGGCGGATGGACGTCGGCCAGGAGTGGGGCGCGTTAGGGATGCTGGGCGTCTGCTGGCTGATCCTCGCAGCAGTGGTCGTCGTCGGCTTCCGCCTGCGCCATTGCGGCCAGGCGGGAGACTCTCCGATGCGCGACTCGATCGCCGCCCTGCTGGCCGCCAACCGCCGGGCGCGGGCCAATGTTCGAATCTTCTGGATGATGCTGCCGGTGTTTCTGGTCCCGATGCTGTTCGGCGTCGGCCAGCTGGGCGCGGTCGGCAAGGCCTCGGACCGCGACGTCTGGCAGATGCTGCTGGTGTTCGGCGTGGCCCTGACGGTCAGCGCGGGGTGGAACACGGCGCGGTACTTCTGGGTGATGAAGCCGGAGCAGCGGCGGCTGGAGGGTTTGCTGGAGGAGTATGAGGCCTAGAGGCCCACCTCGCTCAGCGCCGCCCGCTGCCGCTCCGCCACGGCCTCTTCGGAGAAGCCTTCCAGCGAGGCCTCGAACATTCGGCGCCAGTTGTGCCGCGCGCCCAGATGCAGGAACGCGGCCCCAAGGCCGATCGCGGCCCGGTCCATGAAAACGAACTCGCGCGGGATGGTCACGCCGCCGACCGCCTTCAGGGCCTGGCGCACCTTGAAGGCCTCGCGGCGGCCGTATTCGCCAGGCGGGACATCGTCGGCCACCGTGCGCTCCCGATCGTCCAGCAGCGGTCCGTAGATGAAGCGGGCCCAGACGTTCAGCGCATCTACCAGTTCGTCGTTCAGGCCGGTGAAGCCCCAGCTGCGATAGGCCTCGATCTGCTCGGCGCGGTCGTCATTGGACAGGGCGCGATAGAGCCGCACCACACCGGCCACGAACTTCGGCGGGAAGATGCGGATGCAGCCGAAGTCCAGCAGGTTCAGGTGCGCCGCGCCCTCACCGGCGAAGCTGTAGTTGCCCAGGTGCGGATCGCCATGGATGACGCCCAGTGTCGTCATCGGGCTCCACCAGGCCTCGAACAGCAGGGCGGCGATGCGGTCGCGAACCGCTTGCGGGGCGCTCTTGAAGGCCAGCAGCCCCTGGCCGTCCAGCCAGGTCATCGATAGCAGCCGACCGGTCGACAATTCAGGAATCGGCGTCGGCGTGCGGATGTCCTCGCGGCCGGCGAAAAAGTTGCCATAGACCCGCATCAGCTGGGCTTCGCGGCCGTAGTCCAGCTCCTCGCGCAGACGGTCGCCGATCTCGACGATCATCTCCGACGGGTCGATCGAGCCATCCATGCGCTTGAACAGGCCGATCATGGCGCGCAGTTGGCCCAGGTCGCTTTCGACCGCGCTCTGCATATCCGGGTATTGCAGCTTCACGGCCAGGGCGCGGCCGTCGTGGGTCGCGGCGCGGTGCACCTGGCCCAGCGAAGCGGCCGCAGCGGCCTCGTGCTCGAAGCTCTTGAACTTGGATTGCCAGTCCGGCCCCAGCTCGGCGGCCATGCGCCGACGCACGAACGGCCAGCCCATGGCCGGTGCGTTGGTCTGCAGCTCGCCCAGCTCCTTGGCGAACTCGGGCGGCAAGAGGTCGGGCACCGTGGCGAACATCTGGGCCGCCTTCATCAGCGGCCCCTTCAAGCCCCCAAGGGCCGCCTTCAGCGCCTTGGCGTTGCGCGCGTCGGCGTCGTCGCCGCCCCGGATGCGGTTGGCCCCATAGGACACCGCCGCGCCCGACAGGCCCGCGCCCACCTTGGCGAAGCGGGAGAGACGGCCGCCCAGACGGTTACGTTCGGGATCTTCAGCCAACAAGCGCCTCGAACTCGTCCACCAGGCGCTCCAGCTGCGTGCAACCGGCGGCCCAGAACGCCTTATCCCTCGGGTTCAGGCCGAAGGGCTTCAAGGCCTCGACATAGGTGCGCGTGCCGCCGGCCGCCAGCAGGTCTTCATACAGCGGCGCGAAGCCGGCCGGGTCCTCGCGGCGCTTTTCCATCAGGCCGCGCACCAGCAGGTCGCCGAACGCATAGGCATAGACGTAGAACGGCGCGTGGCAGAAGTGGCTGACATAGGCCCAGTAATGCTCGTAGCCTTCGTTCAGCTTGACGGCCGGACCCAGGCTCTCGCCCATCACCTCCAGCCACAGGGCGCCGATCTGCTCAGGTGACAGCTCCCCGTCGGCGCGGACCTCGTGGAAGCGGCGCTCGAAGCGGTGGAAGGCGATCTGGCGGACCACGGTGTTGAGGCCGTCCTCGATCTTGCCGGCCAGCAGGCCCTTGCGGTCTTCAGGGCTCGCCTCGGCCAGCAGGCGGTCGAACACCAGGCCTTCGCCGAAGATCGAGGCGGTCTCGGCCAGGGTCAGGGGCGTGTCGGCCAGCAGGGTGCCCAGCGGCTGGCACAGGGTCTGGTGCACCGCGTGGCCCAACTCGTGAGCCAGGGTCAGAACGTCGCGCCGCTCGCCCATATAGTTCATGAACACGAACGGATGGCGGTCGGCGGTGACCGGATGGGCGAAGGCGCCCGACTGCTTGCCCGCGCGCGGGGCCGCATCGATCCACGGCCGGTCGAAGAAGGTCCGGGCCGTGTCGGCGAACTTCGGCGCCAGGTCCTGGAAGCTCTCCAGAACCATGCCGCGCGCCTCGTTCCAGGCGTAGGACTTGGGCGCGGCGGCGGTCAGGGGTGCGTTGCGGTCCCAATAGTCCAGGTGCGGCAGGCCCATGACCTTGGCCTTCAGCGCATAGTAGCGGTGCGACAGGCGCGGATAGGCCTCGACCACCGCCTGCTCCAGCGCGTCGACGGCGTCGGCGTCGACCTCGTTGGCCAGGTGGCGCGACTGAGCCGGATGGTCATAGCGGCGCCAGCGGTCCTCGACCTGCTTCTCGAAGGCCAGGGTGTTCAGCACCAGGGCCTGGGTCGAGCTGCGCTCCTCCAGCGCCTTGGCCAGGCCATCGGCGGCGGCCTTGCGGCGGGCCGTGCTGGGATCCGACAGGCGGTTCAGCGCCTCGGGCAGGGTCAGGGTCTCTTCGCCGGCTTTCGCGGTGAGTTTGGCCAGGGTCTCGTCATAGAGGCGCACCCAGTTGGCGACGGCCGGGGCCTTGTCGACGATGAAGCGCTCCAGCTCCGGCGACAGCTCGTGCGGCCGCGACAGGCGCACGCGGCGCAGCCACGGCGCCCAGCGGGCGGCCTCGGGATGGGCGTCCAGCGCCTTGGCGATCTCGGTGTCTTCCAGCTGGTTCAGCTCCAGCGTAAAATAGAGGCTCTCGGCGGCGATCTGCGAAGAGCGCGCGCGCAGGTCGGCCTCGAACTTCGACCAGGCCGGGTCGTCGCGCGCGACCGAGGCGGCGAGACCCGCATAGGCCCCGACGCCCCACAGGCCGTTGGTCGCCTGCTCATACAGCGTAATCCCGCGATCCAGCAGGACGCCCAGGCGCTGCGGCTCCTTGCGGGCCTCCAGGAACATGCCCTCCAGCGAGGCCAGCTCGTCATTGGCGGCCTTGGCGGCGGCCAGGTCGGTCTCGATCCGCGGATCGTCACGGCCGGTGTAGAGATCGGCCAGGGACCATTGCGGCGGGGTGTCGGGCTTGAAGGGCGCGTTCATGGCTTGCAGATAGGGCTCCGGACCGGCTGGGCGCAATGCACAACGCACGACCCGGAGGCTAGCTGCGCGCGATCCTCGGCTCGGCCATCCAAGCGAAGACGCAGGTGACTAGGTAGGCCGCCAGGGCCGAGCCGCCGACGCCCAGTACGCCCTCGCCCACCGGCGAGACCAGCGGCACCAGTTGCAGCAGCACCAGGAAGCCCAGGAACAGCGGCGCAGCCATCCAGCCCTGCCCCTCGACGCCGCGGCGCCAGCCCCAGGCGGCGGCGGCCAGGGCCAGCAGGCCCATCTCCAGCGCCTGCTCGGGCACGGGGTGGTTCCACAGGCCCAGCCCCACCTTCGGCTCGCCCCACAGCAGCGGGAGGTCGGGGCGATGCACCAGGAAATCCAGCAGCCAGTGCGACAACACCGTCAGGCCGATGATCACGCCCGCACGGCGCGGCAGCTTCAGCCACAGCATCACGCCCGCCCCGAACACGACCGACCACAGCACGGCGGCCGGCAGGCTGTGGGTATAGGGCATGTGGTCCAGCACCAGGGCGCTGCCCGGCAGGTCGTGATCGATCCGGACCTGCTCGACGCCGGCGATCACCAGCCCGCCCCAGACCACGTCCATCGCCTGGCAGCCCAGCACATAGGCCCACAGCGGCGCACGCGGCTCGACCGCCCGGGCCGCCAGGGCGGCCGCATAGTGTCCGACGAACATCTGGTGTTTCTCCTCCAGAGCCGAAAGTCGCACAAAGTCCTGTTAACTATAAACATTAAGGTTCGCGACACGTCTGCGAAAGCCGATGTTTACCCACCACCTGTATCACTCTGAACCAACAAGAGCCTGCTCCATGTCGAGTCAGGCCGGTTCTGGTGGATGTGCCCTATGACCAAAACGGTCCTAGTCGTCGATGACGACCCGACACAACGTCGGCTGATCCAGGCGGTGCTCGAGCGCGACGGGTTCGCGGTCGCCCATGCCGAAGGCGGCGACGCCGCCATCGCGCACCTGACTTCGGGCGCGCCCGCCGACGTGATTCTGCTCGACCTCGTCATGCCCGGCCTGAACGGCCAGGACACGCTGAAGGAGATGCGCGCGCGCGGCTTCGCCCAGCCCGTGATCGTGCTGACCGCCAGCGGCGGCGTCGACACCGTGGTCAAGGCCATGCAGGCCGGGGCCAGCGACTTCTTCATCAAGCCGGCCTCACCGGAACGCATCACCGTCTCGATCCGCAACGCCCTATCGATGGGCGACCTCAAGGGCGAGGTCGAGCGCCTGACCAAACGCGCCGGTGGCAAGACCACCTTCGCCGACCTGATCGGCGACAGCCCGGCGATGACCCTGGTCAAGCGCATCGGCGAGCGGGCGGCCAAGAGCGCCATCCCCGTGCTGATCACCGGCGAAAGCGGCGTCGGCAAGGAGCTGATCGCCCGCGCCGTCCACGGCACGTCGGATCGCGCCGGCAAGCCTTTCGTGGCCGTCAACTGCGGCGCCATCCCCGAGAACCTCGTCGAGTCGATCCTGTTCGGCCACGAGAAGGGGTCGTTCACCGGCGCCACCGACAAGCACCTGGGCAAGTTCAAGGAGGCCGACGGCGGCACCCTGTTCCTGGACGAGGTCGGCGAGCTGCCCCTGGACATCCAGGTCAAGCTGCTGCGCGCCCTGCAGGAGGGTGAGATCGACCCGATCGGCGCCAAGCGCTCGGTCAAGGTCGACGTCCGCATTGTCTCGGCGACCAATCGCGATCTGCAGCAGGCCGTCGCCGGCGGCGTATTCCGCGAGGATCTCTATTACCGCCTGAACGTCTTCCCGGTCGAAGCCCCGTCCCTACGCCAGCGCCGCCAGGACGTGCCGGCTCTGGTCGAGGCGTTCATCCGTCGCTTCAACGTGGAAGAAGGCAAGCGCGTCATCGGCGCCTCGCCCGAGACCCTGCAGCTGCTGACCAGCTTCGACTGGCCCGGCAATGTCCGCCAGCTGGAGAACACAGTCTATCGCGCCATCGTGCTGGCCGACGCCCCGTACCTGCAGCCCTACGACTTCCCGGCCATTTCGGGCCTGGCCGCGCCGATCGAGGCCGTCTCGACCCCACCGGCTCCGCCGCCGGCCGCCCTTCTCCAGGCCGCCCACGCCGCCATGGCCGCGCCGACCGCGGCCGAGGCCCCCGTGCGCATCCTCGACGACCGCGGTCACCTGCGGACGCTTGAGGAGATCGAAAAAGACCTGATCCAGCACGCCATCGACGTCTATGCCGGCCACATGAGCGAAGTCGCCCGCCGCCTCGGCATCGGCCGCTCGACCCTGTACCGCAAGGTGCGCGAGCAAGGCATCGACGTGGACCTGAAGGAAGCGGGTTAGCCTTAGGTTGCAACCCAACGCATCGGCCGCCCCTTAACGCTTCGCACCTCACGCAGCGTTAAGGGCCTTGCCATGCAGCAGCAGATTTCGGTGATCACCCTGGGCGTGGCGGATATCGCGCGCTCCAAGCGGTTCTATGGCGAGGGCTTCGGCTGGACGCCGGTGTTCGAGAACGACGAGATCGTCTTCTACCAGATGAACGGCCTGATGCTGGGGACCTGGCTGACCACGGGCCTCGAGGACGACATGCAGCGTCCGGGCCTCACGCGCCCCGGGGCCTTCGCCCTGGCCCACAACGTGGCTGAGCAGAGCGACGTCCAACCGGTGATCGACCGGCTGGCCGCGCACGGCGGACGTATCCTCCGTCAAGGCGACGCGCCGGTGCATGGCGGCTTTCGCGGCTATGTCGCCGATCCCGACGACCACGCCTGGGAGATCGCCTGGAACCCCGCCTGGAAGATTGACGAGCGCGGGCTCGTGACGTTCGGGCTTTAAGCTCTACGGACCGCAAGTCCACAGGCCCGTGAACACCCGGCTGGCGCCGTCCGCGCGCTGGTAGGTCAGGGTCGCCGGACGCGGCGGGGACTCCCCGCCGCCGATGGCCGGGCCGGTCAGGGCGATGACGATGGTCTTGCCCTGACCGCTGAAGGTCCCGCCCTTGGTGATGGCGTTGAACCCTCCCGGCTGGGCGACGCGCTCGACATAGTCGCCGACCTTCACCAGGCCGAAGGCGGAGTCCTTGGTCCCGACATCGCCCTTGGCGATCAGCAGCGGCGGGGTCGCGCCGGCGCCGCCGAAGCTGCAGCCCAGCTCGCCCTGCACCGGATTGGCCTCGACATCGGCCGCGCTCAGCGTGTTCAGCGTGATCGCCGAGCCGTCGCCGCCGACCGTCTCGCCGCTGGAGGCCGGGACAGCGGGCGCGGGTTCAGGCGGTGGGGCGGCGGCCTCGACGCCGGCCACCGAACGGCTCTCGACCGGGGCGGCCGGCTCGGCGGGCTTCTGCTCGGAGCAGGCGGCCGCGCCCAGAAGGGCGGCGAGGGCGGCGCTCAAGGCGAGATGGCGTGCGGCCATGGTCGAGATCCTTCTCGTTGACGCCAAGGACTACGCCCCGCGCCCTTCGGGGGTTCCAAGCCCTTTTTCTGGGCGACGCTAGGGAAGCTTCGTTGATCTTGCGCAGCTTGATCCCCTAGTCTGTACGCCATGTTCTAGAGTTCGGAGGCGTTTTGGACACTGTCGTCACGATCCTGTTTCTTCTGTTCGCGGTTATTGTCAGCGGATCCCTGGCGCGGTTTTCGAGACTGCCCCTCCCCCTCGTCCAGATCGCTCTGGGCGCCCTGATCGCGCTCTCCATCGTGCCGACGGTCGAGCTGAAGCCCGACCTGTTCTTCCTGCTCTTCCTGCCCCCGCTGCTGTTCCTGGACGGCTGGCGCATCCCGCGCGAGGACCTGCTGCGCGACCGCGCCATCGTGCTCGAAATGGCCTTGGGCCTGGTGGTGCTGACGGTCCTGGGCGTGGGCTGGCTGATCCATGTGATGATCCCGGCCATGCCGCTGCCGGTCGCCTTCGCCCTGGCCGCCATCGTCTCGCCGACCGACCCGATCGCGGTCTCGGCCATCGCCGCCCGAGCGCCGATCCCCAAGCGGATGATGCACATCCTGGAAGGCGAAAGCCTGCTGAACGACGCCTCGGGCCTGGTGTGCATGCGCTTCGCCGTGGCCGCCATGCTGACCGGCGTGTTCTCGATCCAGGCCGCGTTCCTGACCTTCCTGTGGGTGGCGTTGGGCGGCCTGGCCATCGGCGTCGGCGTCACCTGGTCGGTGACCTGGGCCAAGCAATGGCTGGCCCGCAAGCTGGGCGAAGACACCGGCTCGCAGATCCTGGTCAGCCTGCTGATCCCGTTCGGCGCCTATCTGGTGGCCGAACACTTCCACTGCTCGGGTATCCTGGCGGCCGTCTCGGCCGGTGTGACCATGGGCTTCGTGGAAGGCTCGGGTAAGGCGCTGGCCGTGACCCGCGTGCGTCGCGCCGCCGTGTGGGACACCGTGCAATACGCGGCCAACGGCGTGATCTTCGTGCTGCTGGGCGAGCAGATGCCCGGCATCCTCAACGGCGCGGCCAACACCGTCCGCATGACCGGCCACCATGAAGTCTGGTGGCTGGCGATCTACGTCCTGGCGATCAGCGCGGCCCTGGGCCTGATGCGCTTTGCCTGGGTGTGGACCTCGCTGCGCCTGACCCTGTTCAAGGCCCAACGGCGTGGCGAGCCGGCCCGCAAGGTCGACTGGCGGCTGGTGGCGGCCATGTCGTTCGCCGGCGTGCGCGGGGCCATCACCCTGGCCGGTGTGCTGACCCTGCCCCTGACCCTGGCGGACGGAACGGCCTTCCCGGCCCGGGATCTCGCCATCTTCCTGGCCGCCGGGGTGATCGTGGTGTCGTTGATCGTCGCCAGCGTGGGCCTGCCGCGCGTGCTGCGGAACCTGGAGTTGCCGCCCGAGCCCTCGCACCAGGCCGAGATCGACCAAGCCCGCGCCACTGCCGCCCAGGCCGCGATCCAGGCCGTCGAGACCGCCCAGCATGCCCTGGGCGAAGGCCGCGAGGACGCCGACCTCTATGTCGAGGCCTCGACCCGGGTCATGGAGCTCTATCGCGAACGCATCGACGGCCGCCTGCACACGCCCGACGAGGCGGCGGTCAATCGCAAGCTCCAGGCGATCGAGCTGCAGCTGCGCGTGGTCGGCCTGACCGCTGAGCGCGACGCGATCTTCAAGCTCTCCCGCGAACGGGCCCTGAGCAGCGAGTCGGCGCGCAAGATCGTCCGCGACATCGACCTGCTGGAAGCGCGCTACCGGGCCTGACGTAACGTCGGCTTGCCAACGCTCGCACCCCACCGCACAGTCCTCCCCAACAAGCGTTTGGGGAGGCGTCGATGGGTGTCGTGGGTAAGGTCGCGCTGACGGCCGTGGGTCTGGTTCTGGTTGTCGCCGGCGTGGTCGCCGTGCGGACCGCCACCTTCGAGGCCCCGGCGGCGGTCGATCCCAAAGCGGCCAACCTGGCCTCGGCCCGGCCCGTCGACGTCGCCCGCGCCGCCGCCCACCTGGGCGAGGCCGTGCGCTTCCAGACCATCAGCCACCAGGACCCCGCCGAGGACCAGCCGGCCGAGTGGGACAAGCTGCACGCCTGGCTGCAATCGACCTATCCCGAGGCCCACAAGGTCATGACCCGCGAGGTCGTGGCCGGCCATACCCTGGTCTACACCTGGCCCGGCTCGAACCCGGCCCTGCCGCCGATCGTGCTGATGGCCCACCAGGACGTGGTGCCGGTGACGCCGGGCAGCGAAGGCTCGTGGAGCCATCCGCCGTTCGACGGCGTGGTCGCCGGCGGCTCGGTCTGGGGCCGCGGCGCGATCGACGACAAGGGCTCGCTGGTCACGCTGTTCGAGGCGCTGGACGGCGTGGCCGCCAGCGGCTTCAAGCCCGTGCGCACCGTCATCGTGGTCAGCGGCCACGACGAGGAGGTGCGCGGCGTCGGGGCCCGCGCCGCCGCGGCCCTCTTGAAGTCGCGAAACATCAAGGCCCAGTTCGTGCTGGACGAGGGCATGGTGGTGGTCGCCGATCACCCCGTCACCGGCCAGCCCGCCGCCATCATCGGCACGGCCGAGAAGGGCTACGCCACCATGAAGGTCGTCGCCCCGGCCGTGGGCGGCCACTCCTCGGCGCCGCCCAAGGACACCGGCGTCGCGACGCTGTCGCGGGCCGTGCTGGCCATCACCGACAAACAGTTTCCGATGAAGTTCCAGGGCCCGGGCGCGGACATGCTCAAGGCCATCGCCCCGCACGCCAAGCCGGTGGTCAAGGTGTTCGCCGCCAACACCTGGCTGTTCTCGCCGCTGTTGGTCGACGTCACCGCCAAGACCCCGGCCGGCGCGGCCATGCTGCACACCACCATCGCGCCGACCATGCTGAAAGGATCTCCAAAGGAGAACGTGCTGCCGCAGGACGCCACGGCCTGGATCAACTACCGCATCGCGCCCGGCGACACCTCGACCACGGTGATGGCGCGGGCCAAGGACGCGGTCGGCGACCTGCCGGTGCAGTTGTCATGGACCAAGACTCCGGACGAGCCTTCGGCGGTGTCGTCAACCGAGTCCGACGCCTGGAAGACCATCGCCGGCCTGGCCGCCGACGAGAGCAAGGCCCCGGTCGTGCCGGGTCTGGTCACCGCCGGCACCGACAGCCGCTACATGGGCGGGGTGGCCACCGACGTCTATCGCTTCCAGCCGCTGGTGCTGAAGGTCGAGGACACCAAGATGATCCACGGCACCGACGAGCATGTCAGCCTGGCCAATGTCGAACGGATGGTGCGCTTTTATCAGCGGCTCGTGGAGACCGCGGCGGCGCGGTGACGTCTAAAGCTTGAGCAAAGTGTCGATCAGCGTTCGATCGGCCCTTGCGAGACTGTCGCAATGTTCTGCGACATGAGGCCTGAGTGACGGCGTTTTCTCCAACCTCCATCCGAGCTTTCTGCACATGCCGCCCGCCGACGACGCCGCCGCGCTCGTGAAGTCCCGCCCCGTACGCAGCCTGCCCGACAAGTTCGGCGAAGGCTTCTGCTGGGACGCCTGGTACGTCGCCTGCCTCTCGCCCGACCTCAAAGCCGGCAAGGCCGAAAAGCGCGAGTTTCTGGGCGAGCCCGTCCTGCTGGGCCGCACCCGGGCCGGCCAGGTCTACGCCCTGCGCGACATCTGCCCCCACCGCGCTGCGGCCCTGTCGGCCGGCAAGGTCCATCGCGAGGCCGACGGGACCGACAGCGTCGAATGTCCCTATCACGGCTGGCGCTTCGGCCCGGACGGCGCCTGCAAGTCGATCCCATCCCTGACCGCCGACAGCGACTTCGACATTTCCAAGGTGCGGGTGCGCCGCTACCCGACGATCGAGCAGCAGGGTCTGGTGTGGATCTGGATGGCGTCCGATCCGCGCTTCGATGGCCAGCCGCCCGAGCCGCCACCGAGCATTCCCGGCGTGACCGGAACGCCCAAGCTGGTCGATCACCTGGATTACGACATCCATATCGATCACGCGGTGCTGGGCCTGATCGATCCGGCCCATGGCCCCTTCGTGCACCAGCAGTGGTGGTGGCGCACCAAGACCAGCCAGCACGAGAAGAAGAAGAGCTTCTGTCCGTCCGAGGCCGGCTTCACCATGGTGCGGCACGAGCCCTCGAAGAACTCCAAGGCCTACGCCATCCTGGGCGGCGAGCCGCTGACCGAGATCACCTTCCGCCTGCCGGGCCTGCGCTGGGAGCATGTGGTGGTCGGCGACAAGCAGGTTCTGGCCCTGTCGGCCATGACCCCGATCAACGCCAGGAAGACCCGCATGAACCAGATCATGTGGTCCGATCACTGGGCCTTCACGGCCTTCCACCCGGTGATCCGCGTGGCCGCCCGCGCCTTCCTGCGCCAGGACGGCAAGATCGTCGAAGCCCAGACCCCGGGCCTGCAGTGCAATCCGCCCTTGATGTGGGTGGGCGACGCCGACCAGCAGGCCCGCTGGTACCACCAGTGCAAACGCGAATGGAACGCCAGCCGGCGGGAGGGACGAGCGTTCGTCAATCCGGTGCGGGATCAGACTCTGCGGTGGCGGACCTAGCCACATCGTCATCCCGCGCTTTATGCGCGGGACCCATGGGTCAGCTTATACGTGAGAGATCCATTCTGCTCCGCGCCTGCGGCGGACAAATGGGTCCCGCGCATAAAGCGCGGGATGACGGTTAGGGTATGGGATGTTCTTGAAGACCTACCGCCGCCTCCTCTTCAGCCTTACCACCCTGCCCGCCCAACGCGGTTGGCTGTTCTGCCTCGCTGTCTCCGCCATCACGCTCGCCACAATGGCCGCCATCGGCTTCACGACCGGCCTCTATCATCTGACGCCCGCCGAACCCGGCCTGCCGTTGCGGATGCTGACCGTCCTCTTCATCCCCGCCCTCGGCGAAGAAATCCCGTTCCGCGGCCTGCTCACGCCCGGTCCCGGCGAAAGCCGCCGCCCCTGGCTGGCCATCGCGTTGTCCACGACGCTCTACACCCTGTGGCACGTGGTCGAGGCCCTGACCTTCCTCCCCGGGGCGGCGTCCGTTTTCCTGCGCCCGGACTTCTTGCTGTGCTGCGCGGTGCTGGGCCTGGGCTGCGCGGTCATGCGGCTGAAGACCGGCTCGCTGTGGCCGGCCGTCGGGCTGCACTGGCTGCTGGTGGTGGTCTGGCAGACCTGGCTGGGCGGCGTGAGCGCACTCTCCTGACGCGCACGAAAAAGCCCGCCCGGTGGGGACCGGACGGGCTCTCTTCGAGGACACGGCCTGAGGGACGGATCGGCCGCGTCCCAAAAGCTCAGGCGTTAGGCCCGATAGACGTAGGCGCTGCTGACATAGCCGACGCCGACGCCGTCCTGGCCGACCAGGATCCACTTGCCGTCACCGGTGCGGCCCAGGGCCTGGAAGGTCGTGCCCGACTGCACCGAGCCCAGGCGCTGGCCGTAGGTCGAGGCGTCGGCCCGCAGGTTGACGGTCGAGCGGGTGACGTACTTGCCCTTGGTCTCGACCAGGGGCGCAGCCCGAACGGTCTGAGCGTAGCGGTAGCCGCCCGACTTGTAGATGCCGCCGACCTCCTTGGCCGCCTCGGTCTTCTGCATGCCGCAGCCGACCGCCGAACCGGCGCCCGCGCCGATCACCGCACCGATGGCCGTGCCCGTGCCGCGATCGCCCTTGCCGGCGATCTTGTTGCCGGCCAGGCCGCCCAGCAGGCCGCCCAGGACCGCGCCGACTTCCTGCTTGGAGCCCGAGGCCTTGCAGCCGACGACGCCGGCGTTGGCTTGCGGCGCGGCGGCCATGCTCAGGGCGGCAGCGGCGGCGCCGATGGTCAGGGTGATGGTCTTGATGTTCTTGGTGATGGTCATGGTCTTGTTCCTTCGTCCCTTGAAAGTCTCCGGGGTCAGCAACCCCGTGAGACAGACCATGGCAGGACGAAGCTGAACGGCTGCGCGAACCGATTCAGCAGATTTCGTTCATGTTGAAAAAAGTTGGCGTCAGGCCCCGAGCGCGTAGGGCCCGCTCTTGTCCAGGGCCGCTTTCCAGGCCGGTCGGGCGTGCATGCGCGCGATCCAGGCGGCCATGTGCGGATACTCAGGCAGCTTGCCCATCGCCTTGGCGACCTCGGGCACGAAGCTCATCTGGATGTCGGCGCCGGTCAGCGCGTCGCCGACGAAGAAGTCCCGGCCCGCCAGGCTGTCATTGACGAACGACAGGTGGTTGGCGATCTCGCCCTGGATGCGCGGATGCAACGGCGCGCCGGCCTCGCCCAGGCGGCCGACATACATGTTGAGCATCAGCGGCAGCATGGCCGAGCCCTCGGCATAGTGCAGCCACTGCTGGTAACGGTCGTAGTCGGCGCTTGCCGGATCGGGCGCGAGACGCCCTTCGCCGTGGCGACGGATTACATAGTCGATGATCGCGCCGGACTCGATCACCGTCAGGTCGCCCCCATCTTCTTGTTTGGCGGTGATGACGGGCGACTTGCCCAGCGGGTGCACCGCCAGCAGCGACGGCGGGGCCAGGCGGGTCTTGGGATCGCGCGTGTGCTGGACGATCTCGTACGGGACGCCCAGCTCCTCCAGAAGCCACAGGATCCGCTGCGAGCGCGACTCGTTCAGGTGGTGGACCGTCAGCATGCCTTGTTTCCCTGATCTTGTGCGCCGCGACATTGCTCGCAGGTGCGAAAAGCGCCAGGGTGAAAGAAAACGCCTGTTCGATACCGGGGAGCAAGCATGACGCACACGGCAAGTGAGACCCTCATCCTGCCCGGCTTGATCGGCCTGCTGCGCGAGGCGGCCGACTCCGCCAGCCTGTTCGTGGCGGAAGCCAAACCCCAGGTGCTGGCCCACATCACCGGCGAGAACGGCCCAAATGGGGGCAAGGTCGACCGCAAGCTGGCCGACGTTCATCAGATGCGCGTCCACGGCTATGGCTGGTACGCGGCCTATGCCGAGCTGATGAATCAGGTCGCCGGCTGGGCCGAGCGGCTGCAGGACGAGGGCCAGTTCGGCGAGATCGAGGCCCTGCTGGCCCAGCTGCTGTTCGCGGAATACTCGGCTCAGCTGATCGGCGGCGTGCCGATGAACCAGGGCGAGATCGTCCGCCCGGCGCACCTTGTCGAAGACCGCGCGGTGATGAACCGCCTGTTCTCCAACGGCATCATGAAGCTGATGGTCGAGGGCGGGACCCAGGCCGTGAAGACCCGCATCGCCCAGCATCTGGCCGACGCCCGCGGCCGGCCCACGCTGGAGCGGACCGGTCTGGACGAAACCTTCGAGATGATCCGCGACCAGTTCCACGCCTTCGCCGAGGAGAAGGTCACGCCCTTTGCTCACCAGTGGCACCTGAAGGACGAGCTGATCCCGATCGAGCTGGTGGAGGAGCTGGGCGCGCTGGGCGTGTTCGGCCTGACCATCCCGGAGGAATTTGGCGGATCCGGCATGGGCAAGACCGCCATGTGCGTGGTGTCCGAAGAGCTGTCGCGGGCCTGGATCGGCGTCGGCTCGCTGGCCACTCGCTCGGAGATCGCCGGCGAGCTGATCCTGACCGGCGGCACGGACGCCCAGAAGGAGTACTGGCTGCCGAAGATCGCCAGCGCCGAGATCCTGCCGACGGCCGTCTTCACCGAGCCCAACACCGGCAGCGACCTGGGCTCCCTGCGGACGCGGGCCGAGCTGCAGGGCGACCACTATGTGGTGACCGGGAACAAGACCTGGATCACCCACGCCGCCCGCGCCGACGTCATGACCCTGCTGGTCCGCACCGACCCGGCCACCACCGACTATCGCGGCCTGTCCATGCTGCTGGCCCCCAAGCCGCGCGGGACGGAAGGTGACGACTTCCCCGCCCCCGGCATGAGCGGCGGTGAGATCGGCGTGATCGGCTATCGCGGCATGAAGGAGTTCGAACTCGGCTTCGACGGCTTCACCGTGCCGGCCGAGAACCTGCTGGGCGGCGTGCCGGGCCAGGGCTTCAAGCAGCTGATGGCCACCTTCGAGAGCGCCCGCATCCAGACCGCCGCCCGCGCGGTGGGGGTGGCCCAGGCGGCGCTGGAGACCGGTCTCGGCTACGCCCTGGACCGCCAGCAGTTCGGCCAGGCAATCTTCCACTTCCCACGGGTCTCGAACAAGCTGGCCATGATGGCCGCCGAGATCATGGGCGTGCGCCAGCTGACCTATTACGCCGCCCGCCAGAAGGACGAGGGCAAGCGCTGCGACCTCGAGGCCGGCATGGCCAAGCTGATCGCCGCCCGCGTCGCCTGGGCCGCCGCCGACAACGCCCTGCAGATCCACGGCGGCAACGGCTTTGCCATGGAATACGCCGCCAGCCGCCTGCTGGCCGATGCGCGGATCCTCAACATCTTCGAAGGCGCCGGCGAGATCCAGGCCCAGGTCATCGCGCGGCGGCTGCTGGATGGCGGGAATTAGAGCCTTGCCCTTGTCCGGCCACGGACGCTCGGCATAGCGTGCGACCTTAACCGTAAGGATCGCCCATGTTCGCCACCACCCGCCGCACCGCTCTCGTCTCGGCTCTCGCGACCACGGGCCTGGCGGCGTTCGGTAATCGCGCCTTTGCCCAAGAGACCGGCTCGGTCGCCGGCGCCATCGACCAGTTCGCCCAGGAGGTCATGGCCGCCTTCCCCGACCAGCCGGGCCTGGGCATCACCGTGGTCGAGAAGGGCAAGGTCACCCTGGCCAAGGGCTATGGCGTCAAGACGCTGGGGACCCAGGACCGCTGCGACGAGAACACCGTCTTCGGCATCGCCTCCAACACGAAGGCCATGACTGCCGCCCTGCTGGCCATGCTGGTCGAGGAAGGCAAGGTCGAATGGGACGCGCCGGTCACCAGGTACCTGCCCGCCTTCCAGATGAGCGATCCGGTAGTCACCAAGCTGATGACCGTCCGCGACCTGCTGGTCCATCGCAGCGGCCTGACCCTGGGCGCCGGCGACCTGATGATCTGGCCGGCCCCGACCCATACCCGCGCCGACATCTTGGCGGGCCTGAAGTATCTGCCGATCGGCGGCCAGTTCCGGGGCGGCTACGCCTATGACAACGTGCTCTACGTCGCCGCCGGGGCGGTGATCGAGGCGGTGACCGGCCAGACCTGGGAAGCGGTGATCAAGGCCCGGATCTTCGAGCCGCTGGGCATGACCAGCACCGTCGCCAGCCCGGCCCTGGTCGACCGCGCCCGGCGCGCCTCGCCCCACGCTCGCCTCGGTCCGCCGATCCGCGGCATGGGTCCGCAGACTGTGCTGCCGTTCGACGCCAGCTTCGACGCGGCCGGCCCGGCCGGCGGGGTCAATTCCACGCCCAAGGACATCGCCCAGTGGATGCTGGTGCAGCTGGGCCTGGGCATGCGGCCCAACGGCAAGCGCCTGTGGGGCGAGCCCGCCGCCCGCGAGATGTGGAAGCCGCAGACCATCACCAGCTGGTCGGACGGCCCGACCGACGAGAACCCCGCCCGCCCCTCGATGCAGGCCTATGGCCTGGGCTGGTTCGTCCAGGACCACCGCGGCGAGCGGATGCTGTGGCACACCGGCGGCCTGGCCGGCTTCATCTCGTATACAGCGCTGCTGCCCGGCCGGAAGTCGGGCGTGATGATCATGACCAACGCCGAAGAGACGCCGGTGCTGCGCTCGCTGCGCTACGGCGGTCCCGACCGGCTGCAGGGCCGCAAGGATTATGACTGGATCGCCTCCAGCCGGCGGGTGCAGGCCGAGACCGAGGCCCAGGCGGTCAAGGATCACGCGTCGATGACCGCGCCGACCGCCGGCGGCGCCAAGCCCAGCCTGCCGCTGTCCGCCTATGCCGGCGTCTACAGCGACCCCTGGTACGGCACGGTGACGATCAGCTTGGCGGGCCCGACCAAGGCAAAAGGGAGCAAGAAGCAGGGCCTGAAGATCTCCTTCGACAAGACCCCGGCCCTGCGCGGCCAGCTGGAGACGTTCGACGGCGAGACCTTCAAGACGCGCTTCGACGACCGCACCCAGGAAGACGCCTTCGTCACCTTCGACGTCAAGGACGGCAAGGTCGTCTCGGCAGTGGCCAAGGCCGTCTCGCCGCTGGCCGACTTCAGCTACGACTATCAGGACCTGCGGCTTACGCGGCAGCCCTGACGGCGCCATCCTCCTGGATCAGGGCGCGGTGAGCGGCGACGCCCGCTATGACCCCGCCGGCCGAGGCGAAGGTGGCGTTGTGCATGCTGGTCGTGGCGTCGCCGGCGGCGAAGACGCCCGGTACGGTCGTGGCCTTCATGTCGTCGACGCGGATGACTGGGCCCAGCATGCCGTCGTCGATCGCGCAGCCCAGTTGGGCGGCCAACGGACTGGCCAAGGTGGTGCGCGGCGCGACGAACAGGGCCTCGGCGCTCACGACCCGGCCGTCGGCCAGGCGCACAGCCTCCATAACCGGCGTCGCGCCCAGCACCTCGACGATCGGCTGGCGCTCGATGGCCACGCCGCGTCGGGCCAGGACGGCGAGCGTCTCGGCGTCGGGCTCAAACTTGCCCTGCGTGTAGTAGGTGGTCGGACCCCAGTCGGGCAGCATCTCGGCCTGATGCGGCGCCATCGGATGGTTGGCCAGCACGCCCAGCGCCCGGTCGCGCACCTCGTAGCCGTGGCAATAGGGGCAGTGCAGCACGGTCGCGCCCCAACGTTCCTTCAGGCCCGGGATGTCGGGCAGGTGATCGACGATCCCGCCGGCCAGCACCAGCTTGCGGGCCCGCTCGGTCCGGCCGTCGGCTAGGGTCACCACGAAGCCCTCCCCGTCCCGGACCGCCTGCGTGGCCTCGCCGTGGATGAACGCCACGGTCGGATAGGCCGCGACCTGCCGGGCGGCCTCGCGGAAGATCTCGGCCGGCGCCTTGCCGTCCTGGCCGAAGAAGCCGTGCGAAGCATCGGCGAAACGGTTGCGCGGCAGGCCCGCATCGATGATCAGCACCCGCCGGCGCGCGCGGCCCAGCTGCATGGCGGCCGACAGGCCGGCGAAGCCTCCACCCACGGTGATGACGTCATGGTTCATGGGGATGCTCTCCTTTGGGACGCGGGTCAGCCGCCCACAGGACGGCGACGTCCTTGGCCAGGTCGGCCAGCGACAGGCGTGACAGGCGGTCGTGCAGCAGGCGCTCGGCCTCGCGCATGGCCTCGTCCAGGGCGGCGTTGACCGCCCGCTCGACCAAGCAGCCGGGCGTGTCCTCGATCAGGGCGTGGGTCAGCAACCGCTCGTTCAGCGCCTGCTGGATATCGCCCAGGCTGATGTCGGAGGGCGCGCGAGCCAGCCGCCAGCCGCCGCCATGGCCCTTGGTCGAGGCGACGATCCCCGCCTCGCGCAGGCCCGCGAACGTGCGGCGGATGACCACCGGATTGGTGTCGGCCCAGGCGGCCAGCCGCTCGGAGACGATCGGATCGTCCGGCTGCTCGGCCATGTGCAGCAACAGGTGCAGGGCGACGGAAAGGCGACCGCTTCGTTTCATGTAATTCCATTTGTTACATGATGGATCGCTTTTCAAGGCCCTCCGGACAGAGCGGCGGAAAAGTCACAGCTGAGAAAAGCTTGCCCCCAAGGAAATGCGAGTCATTTGCAGTTGCGATTCCCGCCGCTATAGGCGTCCGACCGTCGGCCCTGCCGGCGTCTTGTAGCTTTGGCGTCCGTTCTCGCTTCGCGTTGTGTGTGTGCGGGACCCGCGCCCTTATTGGGGATGGACATATGTCCTTGAAGGTTACGCTGCTTGCAGGCGGCGCGGTCCTGGCGCTGGCGACTTCGGTTCAGGCGCAAACCACCACGCAGACCGAGGCCAACGACGTCGACGCCGTGGTCGTCACCGGCTCGTACACGATCAACAACCGCATCGACACGGCGACCGGCCTGGGCCTGACCCTGCGCGAGACCCCGCAGTCGGTGACCGTGATCACCGCCCAGCGCATCCTCGACCAGAACATGCGCACCGTCGCCGACGTCGTGGTCAACACGGTCGGCGTCGCCGCCATCCAGGTGGATGACGTGCGCAACACGTTCAACGCCCGCGGCTTCGAGATCAAGAACTACCAGATCGACAGCGTCCCGACCGCCTGGACCCTGGCCGGCGGCGCTGGCGAGACCGTGGCCGACGTGTCGATCTACGAGCGCGTCGAAGTCGTGCGCGGCGCCACCGGCCTGATGACCGGCGCCGGCGACCCGTCCGCCTCGATCAACCTGGTGCGCAAGCACGCCGCGAGCCGCGAGCTCACCGGCTATGTGAACGCTAGCCTGGGCAGCTGGAACAACCGTCAGGTCCAGGCCGACGTCGCCGGCCCGCTGACCGCCAGCGGCAACATCCGCGGCCGCGTCGTGGCCAAGTACGAAAAGACCGACAACTTCATCGACTGGTACAAGAACGAGAAGTCGGTCCTGTACGGGGTCGTCGACGCCGACCTGACCGAGAACACCCTGCTGCGCGTCGGCGCCAGCCAACAGAAGGGCGCGCCCAATGCGCCGGCCTGGGGCGCCCTGCCCACCTTCTTCGAGGACGGCACGGTGGCCGAGTGGCCCCGCTCCAAGACCGCCTCGGCCAAGTGGAGCTACTGGGACAGCACCAACCAGAACGTCTTCGCCAACCTGCAGCACAAGTTCGGCAACGGCTGGTCGCTGTCGGTGAACTACAACTGGATCCGCAACGCTCAGAGCACCGAGTTGCTCTACATGTCGGGCCTGATCGACAAGGCCTCGGGCACCTGGCAATGGGCCCCCTATCCCTACAAGGACAAGGGCGAGAGCATCCAGAACAGCATCGACGTCCAACTCAAGGGCGACTACACGCTGTTCGGCCGTGAGCACGAATTCGTGGCCGGCGCCCTGCACAGCAAGCAGCACCTGACCACCGACACCTTCGCGCAGACCTCGGCCGCGACGCCGTCGGGCAGCTTCTACGACTGGACCGCGATCCCGCACCCGACCTTCTCGGATACCCCGAACCCGACGGTCGACCAGACGATCAAGCAGACCGGCTACTACGCCGCCACGCGCATCAACGTCACCGACGCCTTCAAGCTGATCGGTGGCGCGCGCCTGGCCAGCTGGAGCCAGAAGGGCTTCAACTACGGGACCTTCGACTTCGGCGACGACAACGTCTTCATCCCCTATGTCGGCGCACTGTACGACCTGTCGTCGAACCATCGCCTGTACGCCAGCTACACCGAGATCTTCCAGCCGCAGAACGCCCAGGACTTCACGGGCGCCTATCTGGACCCGATCACCGGTGAAAGCCTGGAAGCGGGCCTGAAAAGCGGCTTCTTCGGCGAACGCCTGCAGACCACGGTCGCGGTGTTCCGCATCGTCCAGGACAACCTGGCGCAGACCGACCCCGACCTGACGCACATGGTCCCGGGCTCCAGCCCCCCGACCCGCGCCTCGATCGCGGCCAAGGGCGCGACCAGCAAGGGCTTCGAGCTGGAAGTGGTCGGCAAGCCGGTCGACAACTGGAACATCGCGCTGGGCTATAGCCAGTTCCAGATGCGCGACGCGCTCGACGAAAAGGTCAACACCCAGTTCCCGCGCAAGCTGTTCAAGGTGTTCACCACCTATGACCTGACAGGCGCGCTGGCAGGCCTGACGGTCGGCGGCGGCGTCAACTGGCAGAGCGAGACCTATTCGGCCTCGACCAACCCGGCCACCGGCGCGCCCTTCAGCTTCACGCAGAAGTCCTACGCTCTCGTCAGCCTGATGGCCCGCTACAAGGTCAACGACCAGCTGTCGATCCAGGCCAATGTCGAAAACCTGACCGACGAGACCTACTACTCGCAGACCGGCTTCTACAGCCAGTACCGTTACGGCAAGCCGCGTAACTACACGGTCAGCCTGACGTACGCGTTCTAAGAACCGTCCTCAGAGCCGACAAACGACCGCCCGCGGATCAGCCGATCCGCGGGCAGTTTCGTTTCAGGCCTCAGCGGGGCTTCCAGCCCTCGGCGATGATGGCGATCTGGCGGTCCATGGCCGCCGACATCTGCGCCGCCGGCAGTTCGCCGCCGGCCGCCGCGGTCATGCGGTAGTTCCAGGCATAGGCCGCCTTCAGGGTGTCGACCACCAACGGCAGGTCCAGGTCGGCGCGCACGTCGCCCTTGCGCATGCCTTCTTCCAGCACGTCCAGCAGCATCTGGTTCAGGCGCGGATTGCGGCCATAGGGCGTCACGCCCGGATCGTTGGCCGGATTGTACGAGGCCGCGATGTGCGCCAGGAACAGCTTCACCCGCCGGCATTCGAACTCGTAGTGGATCGCGAAGATCGAGCACAGCTTGTCCGCCGTCGTTCCGCGCAGGAACGGCGTCACGCGATCGAGTTCCGCATAGAGCCCGGTCAGCCGGTGCTCCATGACATGGCTCAGCACCTCGGCCTTGGAGGCGAAGGTGGTGAACACGCTACCGACGGACACCCCCGCCCGCTCCGCGATGGCGCGGATGGTGGTCTCCTCGTAGCCAACCTCGTTGAAGAGGTCGCGGGCCGCCTCGAGAACCTTCTCCCGAGTGGCGGCCTTCTGATCAGTTCTTACGCCCACGCACGTCCCCCTCGAACACGCCAGCGTCGTTGAAACCAAAGGCGTTCCATTCCCCCTGAACGGAACGCCTCAGTGAATTCGTCAGGCGCGAGCGCCCGCGAAGATGACCTTCAGTTGATCCGAAAGCCGCGCCAGCAGAGCATCCACCGACCAACCGTCGTAAACGGCTCGGCGATAGTTGGCGACATACACGTCCCAGCTGATTTCAGCCAAGAGCTTCACGTCGACATCTTTCTTCAACTGACCGGCATCGATACCACGCTGCAGCGCTTCGGCCAGCAGGCGGAAGATGTGCTTGAGATCGGTGCGGGCGCGGCGCTCGGCGGCTTCCGAACGGGTCCACGAGACCGCGATGCTGGCGCGCAGCAGCGGCAGTTGCTCGACGTGGAAGCCGTAGGCCACGGCGAACAGGCCCAGCAGGGCTTCGTCGATGGTCTTGGCGGTGCGCGAGGCCTGGGTCATCTGGGCGTAGATGACTTCGTAGTCGGCGGTCAGGATTTCTTCGAACAGCTCCGACTTGTCGGCAAAGCTGGCGAACACGGCGCCGGTCGACATGCCGGCGGCCTGCGCGATGTCACGGATCGTGGCGCCTTCGTAGCCACGCTCGGTGAACAGGCGACGGGCGGCGGCCAGAACGCGCTCACGGGTGCGCTGCTTGGCCAGGGCGCGGCGGGTCAGCTTGACCGGGGTTTCGGCGCCGGACTCGATATTGACGGACACGAAGCTCATGCGGCGGCCTCCAGACGGGCGAGAGCGGCTTCCGCGCGCTTCTCGAATTCAATGCAGTACTCGTCGACGACATTCTGAAGGACGTCGGCGTAGCGGCGAGCCAGCTGGCGACCGTCCTGAGCGGCGTCGCGCAGGTCGGTGATCAGTTGACGGACTTCGGCCAGGGCCTCTTCGCGATCATTCGCGACGGGGCTGGCGGCGTTCGAGGCGTGAGCGCTCGAGGCCATGCGGTTATCTCCTACCCCCGCTGGGGTCAGTGAAAGCGCCGAACAGATCCGCGGTGGGGGAGTTGATCATGTTCAACGAACGCGCACTAAAATTTTGAAGCGGGGCCTTTAACGCCGGAAAAACGTCCTGGCAACCGCAAAATGGAACAAAAATCGACGAACGATGGGCTCGAGCGATAGATATGACACCGCTTTCTAAGCGTCACTGCGACAAATACGCTCATCGAACACATTCAGCGAACTCGATCACAAGACGACGGTCGACGAACGCTCGCGCCATCCGAGCGCGGCTATGGCGCCCGCGTCGTCGACGGCCTATTCTGCCGCCATGTCTCAAGTGTTCGACTTTCTCGTCCCCGCCGCGCTGCTGGCCGTCCTGCTGGCGCTGGCCGCGGGCCTCTATGCCCTGTTCCGCGGCGGCGACTTCGGCCGCTCCTATTCGAACAAACTGATGCGCCTGCGGGTGGTTCTGCAGTTCGTGGCGATCATCGTGCTGGTCGGCGCGGCGTTCTGGTGGCGCAAGGGCTGAGGGAGGCCCTTCGATGGTCACGCTGAACAAGATCTACACCCGCACCGGCGACGCCGGCTCCACCCGCCTGGCCACCGGCGCGCCCGTCAGCAAGGCGTCCCTGCGGGTCGAGGCCTATGGCGGGGTCGACGAGACCAACGCCGCCATCGGTCAGGCGCGGCAGCATACGGCGACCGACGCCGCGCTCGATGCCATGCTGGAGCGGATCCAGAACGACCTCTTCGACCTAGGCGCGGATCTCGCCACGCCCGAGCAGCACGGCAAGCCCGAGTGGGAGCCGCTGCGGATCCTGGAAAATCAGGTGACCCGCCTGGAGCAGGAGATCGACCTGTTGAACGCCGAGATGCAGCCTCTGACCTCGTTCGTGCTGCCCGCCGGCTCGCCGGCGGCCGCGGCGCTGCACGTGGCGCGCACCGCTTGCCGCCGAGCCGAGCGCACCTGCGTGGCCCTGGCCGCGACCGAAGGCGAAATCGTCGGCGCGCCGGCGATCAAGTATCTGAATCGTCTCTCGGACTTGCTGTTCGTCGCCGCCCGCTGGAGCAACGACAAGGGCGCCGCCGACGTCCTGTGGAAGCCGGGGGCGACGCGGGGCTAGAGCCTTACGGGTTTTCCGGCTGGACCGGCGCGGCCTTGGTCGGCGCGGTGGCGGTCGGGCCGTCGGCCTTCTGGTTGTTCAGAGCGGGCGTGCCGGCCGGACGACGGGTCCAGGTCTCGATCGGATAGACCGCGGCGCACTTCAGCCACTTGCCGGCCCACGCCCCGCCGTTTGCCTCGCAGCGATCCTTCGGCCACACCCAGGCCGCGTGATAGGCCAGGACGCCGGCGCTGCTGAGCAGGAACAGGCCCAGGAAGATGTACTTCAGGCGGGTGAGGGTCTTGGTCATGACCGCTCCCTAGCGAATTTCCGATCCCAAGGGAATTGGCCACGCCGACGCGGCCCCACGAACAAAAGTCCGAGAATCGTACAATTGTTTGAACCCCAGCCTGCTCAATGCATTACGCTTACGCAAAGGGAAACTTGCATTGCGGCGCCGAAGCGCTAATTCGGTTGGCCAGCAGGAGAAACGTAGCCTGGAGGCGATACGCCCATGAAGGTCCTAGTCCCGGTCAAACGGGTGATCGATTACAACGTGAAGGCCCGCGTGAAGGCGGACCAGACCGGTGTCGACCTCGCCAACGTCAAGATGTCGATGAACCCCTTCTGCGAGATCGCAGTCGAGGAAGCCGTGCGTCTCAAGGAAAAGGGCGTGGCGACCGAGGTCGTCATCGTCAGCATCGGCCCGGCCCAGGCGCAGGAGACCATCCGCACCGCCCTGGCCATGGGCGGCGATCGCGGCGTGCTGATCACCACCGACGCCGATCCCGAGCCCCTGGCCGTGGCCAAGCTGCTGGCCGCCGTGGTGGCTGAGGAAAATCCGAACCTGGTCCTGATGGGCAAGCAGGCGATCGACGGCGACAACAACGCCGTCGGCCAGATGCTGTCGGCCCTGCTGGGCTGGCCGCAAGCCACCTACGCCTCGGCCCTGGAAGTCTCGGGCTCGAGCGCCAAGGTGACCCGTGAAGTCGACGGCGGCCTGCAGACGCTCGACGTCGACCTGCCGGCCATCGTCACCGCCGACCTGCGCCTGAACGAGCCGCGCTATGCGTCGCTGCCCAACATCATGAAGGCCAAGAAGAAGGAGATCGCCAGCAAGGCGGTCGCCGACTACGGCGTCGATGTCGCGCCGCGTCTGAAGGTCCTCAAGGTCACCGAGCCGGCCAAGCGCTCGGCCGGCATCAAGGTGGAAACCGCCGCCGACCTCGTCTCCAAGCTCAACACCGCGGGGGTGCTGTAATGGCTGTTCTCGTCGTCGCCGATAACGACAACGCGCACCTGCGCGATGGCACCCACAAGGTCGTGACCGCCGCCCTGAAGATCTCGGGCGACGTGGACGTCCTGGTCCTGGGCCAAGGCGCCAAGGGCGTGGCCGACGCGGCCGGCAAGATCGCCGGCGTCCGCAAGGTGCTGCTGGCCGAGTCCGACGCCTTGGGTCACGGCATCGCCGAAGCCCAGGCCGACGCCGTTCTGGCGCTGGCTGGCAACTACGATGCAATCCTGGTCCCGGCCACGGCCGGCGGCAAGAACTTCGCCCCGCGCGTCGCCGCCAAGCTGGACGTCGCCCCGATCTCGGACATCGTCGAGGTCGTCTCGGCCGACACCTTCACGCGCCCGATCTATGCCGGCAACGCGCTGGAGACCGTCCAATCGTCGGACGCCAAGAAGGTGATCACCGTCCGCCCGACCGCCTTCGCGGCGGCGGGTGAAGGCGGCTCGGCCTCGGTGGAAACCGTGGGCGGCGCCGACGCCGGCAAGACCCGATTCGTCAGCGAAGAGATGGTCAAGTCGGACCGTCCGGAACTGGCCGCGGCCAAGATCGTCGTCTCGGGCGGTCGCGCCATGGGTTCGGCCGAAGAGTTCCAGCGCGTGATCGAGCCTCTGGCCGACAAGCTGGGCGCCGCCGTCGGCGCCTCGCGCGCGGCCGTCGACGCCGGCTACGCCCCGAACGACTACCAGGTCGGCCAAACGGGCAAGGTCGTCGCGCCGTCGCTGTACGTCGCCATTGGCATCTCGGGCGCCATCCAGCACCTGGCCGGCATGAAGGACTCCAAGGTGATCGTCGCGATCAACAAGGACGCCGACGCCCCGATCTTCCAGGTGGCCGACTTCGGCCTGGTCGCCGACTACAAGACGGCCGTCCCGGAACTGATGGACGCCCTGACCGCGGCCGGGAAGTAAGCTTCCCCCGCTGAGGCAGACAAGCGAAAGGCCCGGAGGCGACTCCGGGCCTTTTTGTTGTTCGGCGGTGGCGATGTCCGGCTGGAGATTATGAGAGCCCGCTGTCGCCCGCTGCCGGGGCCTAGCCGTCAGGCTTCGGCGGCGATCTGCCGCAGCGCCTGTTCGAAGTACTCGGCCGGCTGGCCGCCGGAGATCAGGTAGCGATCGTTGATGACGACGGCCGGCACAGAGCTGATCCCGGCCGCTTGCCAGGCGCGCTCGGCGTCACGGACCTCCTGGGCGTAGCGGCCGGACGTCAGCACTTCCAGAGCCTCATGCGGGTCGAGGCCCGCCTTCATCGCCGCGCGCACCAGCACCTCGTGCTCAGCGGGGCTTTGGTTGCCGGTGAAATAAGCGTCGAACAGCGCGCGCTTCAGCGCCTTCTGGTCGCCGACCAGGCCCGCCCAGTGCAGCAGCCGGTGGGCGTCGAAGGTGTTGTAGATGCGGCTGTTCTCGTCGGTCGCCATGGTGAAGCCGACCGCGGCGGCGCGGTCGTGGATGGCCTGGCGATTGACGGCCGACTGCTCGCGCGTGGCGCCGTACTTCTGGGCCACGTGCTCGACGATGTTCTGGCCTTCGGGCGGCATGTTCGGGTTCAACTCGAAGGGCTGAAACGCAATCTTGGCGTCCACCAAGTCGCCGACCCTCTCGAGCGCCGCTTCAAGTCCGCCCAGTCCGACCACGCACCAGGGACAGGAGACGTCGGAAACGAAGTCGATCTTCAGAGGCTTGGTCATGGCGCGGTCCAGTTGGCAGGATCGCGTGAATATAGGCGCCCCGGCCGCGATTGCACCGCGCGCCCAGCAGCCTCAGCGGCGATCGCTCAGCACGCCAAGGCTGCCGAGGAACTGCAGAGCGTCCCGCTCGACCTTGGCCTGCTCTTCCTTGGGGAACTTGCCGTGCACGCCGCCGGCCACGGGGTGGAAGCGATTGGTGACCCCCGCCTTGTCGAGATCGGCCTTCAGCGTCGTTGAAGCCTCGAAGGGAACGGTCGGGTCGGCGTCACCGTGCACGATGAACACGGGCGGCTGGTTCTTGCGCACATACGCGGCGGGCGACATCGTCGTCCACAGCGCATCCGGGCCGTCGCCGATCCACCGGGCGGTCGAGGGGCTCTTGAAGGCGCCCGGATCGGCCGGCCTCAAGTGGTAGGGACCGTAGAAGTCGAGGATGGCGGCCACCTTGGGCTGGTCGCGGCAAGCCGGCAGGTCGATGTCGTTGCCGTGCGGCAGCATGCCCGCCATCAGGGCCAGGTGCCCGCCGGCCGAGGTGCCGTAGGGCACGACCTTGTCCGCATTGAAGCCATAGGTCCCGGCATTGGCCTTCACCCACGACAGCGCGCAGCGGACGTCCTGCACCGCGGCGGGCGCGCGGGCGGTGTCGGACAGGCGATACTGGACGGTGACGACCGAGAAGCCCGCGGCCAGATAGGACCGGAAGCCTTCCCAACTGGCGGGTCTCTGGCCTTTCCACCACGCGCCGCCGTGAATGTAGACCAGCACCGGACGCGGTCCCGCGAACGCGGTGTTGCGATAGACATCCAGATGCAGGTCCTGGCCGCTGGCCTGGAGATAGACCACCTCCTTGGTCGCCGTCGGCGCGGCGACCTGTGCCACGGCGTCTGGATCGCTCCCAGCCTGGGCTGCGGCGGATCCGGCGCTGAGCAGCAGCGCGGCGGCAAGAGTCCTGGCGATCATCGCGTCTCTCCCAACAGCCATTTCAATGCAGCGGGCGCCAGTGGACGCCCCGCGATCTTGGTTCGTCGCGCCAAGTTTGCATTCCGCTCTATCAGGTTGAGCGCGCATGTCTACGGGCAGATTGCTAGACCTTTATCGCACAGATTGGTCAACCAATAATCAGACCCTTTTGTAATCCCTGCTCATTTTGCCGCTGACGGCTTCGTAAGAGCTGAATTTTCGAAACGACCTCGCCCCCAATAGCGAGTTCGCTGCCGATGGGCTGCGCACTTCGCCGAACAATGGCCGTTGACATTCGTCGCCAAGCGATCAACCAAATAGGTAAGCCAAATAGAGAAAATTGGTTCTGGGGAAGGAAGAGGGAATGGACAACCGTTCAGAGCGCCCAAGCGCGCGCACGATGCTGCTGGCGTCGACGGCTTTTGTGATTGGACTGGGCCTGAGCCCCGCCCTGGCCCAGACGGCCGCGCCCGCAAGCGAGGCGGCGCCGGACGACCAGGCGGTCGAGGCCGTGGTCGTCACCGGCTACCGCGCTTCCCTGCAGAGCGCCCTGAACGTCAAGCGGCAGTCCGACGTCATGGTCGACGCCATCAATGCCGAGGACATCGCCGACTTCCCCGACGCCAATCTCGCCGAGTCGTTGCAGCGCATCCCGGGCATCTCGATCGACCGGGACAACGGCGAGGGCCGCACCATCACTGTGCGCGGCCTGGGCGGCGACTTCACCCGCGTGCGCATCAACAACCTCGAGGCGCTGTCGACGGCGGGGACCAACGACACCAACTCGACCGCGATGAACACCACGCGGACCTTCGACTTCAACGTCTTCGCCTCGGAGCTCTTCAACAGCCTGAAGGTGCGCAAGACCGCGTCGGCGGAGACCGATGAAGGCTCGTTAGGGGCGACCGTCGACCTGCAGACGGGCCGGCCGTTCGACTACCGCAAGGATCGCTTCGCCCTGTCGGTCGAGGACGCCTATTACCAGAACGGCGGTCACCACAATCCGCGGGTCGCCGGCCTGCTCTCCAAGCGCTGGGCCGACGGCAAGATGGGCTTCCTGGCCTCGGTCGCCTATTCGGAGAAGGACACCGAAACCGACCAGTACCGCCGGCAGATCGTCACCGGCGAGTACGTCTATCGCTCAGCCACCTGGGCGACCCTGGAAAATCCGCGACGCGCGGGCTTCTCCGCGCCGGTCGGCACGACGTTCGGCGATCGGGTCTCCAATCCGACCGCGACCAATCCCGGCGGCACGGTGTCGTCGACAGCCGCCATCACCAACCCGGCCTATATCGCCGCGGTCACCGGTTCGGATCCGACCGCCTACGCCCTGCTGCATCCGTCGCTGGATGGCTCGCAGGTGATCTTCCCGGCGCTGGCCGGCCCCGAGCAGCAGGACCTGAGCCAGAAGCGCCTGGGGCTGACCTCATCCTACCAGTGGGAGATTTCGTCGCGGACGCGGCTGACGATCGACGGGCTCTATTCGAACCAGAAGAGCAGCTCGACCCTGAACCAGCTGCTGCCGTTCGGCCTGAACCGCAACAACACCAACGCGACCTTCGCCACCGCCAATGCGGCGACGGCGCTGAACTCCAAGCGCGGCCTGTATCCCGGCACCTGCAACTACACGGCCGGCGGGACCTACGCCTCGCCGATCGACTGCGGCCAGGCGACCTATGGCGGCGCGCTCGTGGCGGGGACCAACTTCTCGTACAATCCCAACAATCTGGACGTTTACGACTACTACAACTGGGCCGGCTCGCCGGGCTATGTCGCCTCCGCCGATGGCCTGGCCATGCGCGCCCAGCAGATCGGCCGGCCGGCGACCGACGTGCTGGCGGCCAATGTCACCAACGGCGTCGCCGACTATCTGAAGCTGCGCAATGTCGACTGGGGCGCGCGCGCCGACCAGGGCAGCTACGACACCACGTTCAAGCAGCTGTCGTTCAACCTGACCCACGAGTTCAGCGACCGGCTGAAGGCCGACTTCACCTACGGCGCATCAAGCTCCAAGCTCCAATCCTACGGCAAGATGGCCGAGTGGGGTCAGTTCGATCAGCCGGCGACCTTCACCTATGACGAGCGCGGCGGCGGCGACATGCCGATGTTCGACGCCGGCTTCAACGCCGCCGACCCGAACCAGTGGACGATCCTCAAGGGCGTGTCGTTCCTGCGCTACCACAAGAAGAACGTCGAGAATAAGTACGGCTCGTGGAAGGCCGACTTCACCTGGGAGCTGAACGACAACCTGACCTTCAAGTTCGGCGGCACCCAGCGCGACTACCAGTTCTCGACCTCGCAGCTGGAGCGCCAGAACGTCCAGATCAATCCGACCGAGAAGGAGGCGGGCGTCTCGATCGCCAGTCTGGGCAAGGTCATCGCGTTTGGTCAGGGTCTGAATGCGCCGGCCGGCACGACGACGTCCTGGTTTGGTCCGGACATCGACAAGTTCGACGCCCTGTTCGGCTTCACCTGCAACTGCATAAACAAGTGGGGCGACTGGCGGCTGACCCAGTTCCGCCAGCAAGGCCGCGAGACCTTCGACGTCCAGGAAAAGACCGGCGGCGTCTATGGCCAGGTCAATTTCAACTACGACTTCTTCGACGGCTGGAACACGTTCGGCAACCTCGGCGTCCGCTACGCCACCACCGACATCGACTCCACCGGCCGCTCGACCGGCGGACGGACCGTCAAGGGCGAGAACTCCTATTCCGACGTCCTGCCGTCGTTCAACATCGCCATCCGGCCGCGTGAGGATCTCTATTTCCGCTTTGGCGCGGCCAAGACGATGTCGCGCCCGACCCTGCAACAGCTGGCGCCGACCATCACCCAGCTGAGCATCCCCGACGGCGGCGTGAACTCCGGCGCCACCCTGACCATCGGCAATCCCAAGCTCTCACCGTTCCGCGCCAACAACTTCGATGCGGCGGTGGAGTGGTACTATGCCGAGGGCGGTCTGATCTCGGTGGCGCTGTTCAAGAAGAAGATCGGCTCCTATCCGCAGACGGTGCGCTTCTCGGGGCCGCTTTCGTCGTTCCTGGACGAAGCGGGCCTGCAGAGCCTGATCGAGCAGTTCGGCACGACCAGCGACCAGGCGGCCTATATCCGCGCCGACTACGACGCCACGGCGCGCCAGTTCCGCGACGCGCCCGGCGGCTCGCTGCAGGGCTGGGAGATCAACTACCAGCAGGCCTTCACCTTCCTGCCGGGACTGCTGAAGAACACGGGCATCCAGCTCAACGCGACGCACATCAAGTCCGAGCTGACCTACATTCTCGATCCCGGCTCGGAGACCAGTGCGCCGGTGCTGGGCAAGGGGCCGTGGCTGGGCGCCTCGCCCAACGCCGTCAACATGACGCTCTATTACGAGGACAAGCGGATCAACACCCGCGTGTCGCTGGCCCAGCGTGACGGCTATTACACTACCTACCCCCTGGTGGCCGGGCCGTGCGCGCCGGGCGTCGTCGCCGGTGTGGCGTGCGACACCCCGCTGATCAACGACTTCGGGGGCTCCAAGGACACGCTGAATGTCGACTTCGCCTTCAGCTACAAGCTGTCCAGCCAGCTGTCCTTCTCGATCGAGGGGCTGAACCTGACCAACCAGGCGACCAGCCGCTACTACTATTCGGAAAATCCGGTCGCGGCCCTCTACGGCTCGCCCGGGCGTCAGCTCACCGTCGGCTTCCGGTTCCGCCACTGAGCCCGCGCGGAGGTGGACCTCTTTGGGCCCACCTCCAGCCCGGCGACCTGAGCCTCAGCGAGGCTGATGGCCGGAGATGGACGACCAGCCGCTGCGCATCACCGCTGCAGGCCCTATTTCCACGCTCCCCGAAACAGGCTGACGAGCCCTCCCCGGCCACAGGCCAAAAAAAAGCCCGGTGAAACCACCGGGCCAGTTCATTAGGGAGGAAACGCCCAGGAAGGGCAGAAGCGGCAGCGCCGCCTCACAGGATTGTTTATAGGGTGCGGCGCAAAATTAGGCAAGCGCAAAATTGAGCTTCAATGTCGATTTTTCTGAAGGGGATTGAAGCAACCCTTTGCACCACAAGGATTACGTAACGGCGCTATTCTAAATAGCCCATTTTTTAGTCATGCTGCATTGCACAATTTGTTGCGCTTGAAACGGTCTCGCTTGAGAACACCGCGCAAAGCCAAGCGGCGTAAGGCTTTGCGCATGACACCGGTTACCTTGAGCATGGGTTTAGTGTGGGTGGGGGTGGATAATTGCAGCGCAGTCGCGTAAAAGCCGCGCGCCTGACGCGTAAGCGTCATCCCCTATTCCTCCCGAAAGTCCGTCCGCTCCCATGTCCATGCGAAATATCGCCATCATCGCGCACGTCGATCATGGCAAGACCACCCTCGTCGATCAGCTGCTGGCCCAGTCGGGCGTGTTCCGCGCCAACGAGGCGACGACCGAACGCGCCATGGACTCCAACGACCAGGAGCGCGAGCGCGGGATCACCATCCTGGCCAAGTGCACCTCGGTCCTGTGGAACGGCGAAGCGGGCGAAACCCGCATCAACATCATCGACACCCCCGGCCACGCCGACTTCGGCGGTGAAGTCGAGCGCATCCTGGGCATGGTGGACGGCTGCGTCCTGCTGATCGACGCCGAAGAAGGCGTGATGCCGCAGACCAAGTTCGTGCTGACCAAGGCGCTGAAGATGGGCCTGCGCCCGATCCTCTGCATCAACAAGGTCGACCGCGCCCACGCCGATCCGGACCGCGTCCACAACGCCGCCTTCGACCTGTTCGCCGCCATCGGCGCCACGGACGAGCAGCTGGACTTCCCACACATCTACGCCTCGGGCCGTTCGGGCTGGGCGACGCTGGACATGAACGTGCCGAGCGACAACCTCGCCCCGCTGTTCGACCTGATCGTGCGCCACGTACCGGAACCCAAGCAGATCGCCAAGGTCAACGAGCCCTTCCAGATCCTGAACGTGCTGATCGAAAGCGACCCGTTCCTGGGCCGCCTGCTGACCGGCCGCATCGAGAGCGGCAAGGCCGTTCCCGGCATGGCCATCAAGGCCCTGGACCGCAACGGCAAGGAAATCGAGCGCGGCCGCATCACCAAGGTGCTGGCTTTCCGCGGCCTGAAGCGCCAGCCGGTCGACGAAGGCGCCGAAGCGGGTGACATCGTCGCCATCGCCGGCATGTCCAAGGCGACCGTGGCCGACACCCTGTGCGCACTGGAAGTCACCGACGCCCTGCCCTCGCAGCCGATCGACCCGCCGACCATCTCGATGACCGTCTCGGTCAACGACAGCCCGCTGGCCGGTCGCGAAGGCGACAAGGTCCAGTCGCGCGTCATCCGCGACCGCCTGCTGAAGGAAGCCGAATCGAACGTCGCCATCAAGGTGACCGAGACCAGCGAAGGCGACGCCTACGAAGTCTCGGGCCGCGGCGAACTGCAGCTGGGCGTTCTGATCGAGAACATGCGCCGCGAAGGCTTCGAGGTCTCGATCTCGCGTCCGCGCGTCGTGTTCCAGAACGACCCGGAAACCGGCAAGCGCCTGGAGCCCATGGAAGACGTCATGATCGACGTCGACGACGAGTTCTCGGGCATCGTCATCGAGAAGCTGTCGCTGCGTAAGGCCGAGCTGAAGGACATGGGTCCGTCGGGCGCCGGCAAGACCCGCATCCAGCTGACCGCCCCGTCGCGCTCGCTGATCGGCTATCAGGGCGAGTTCCTGACCGACACGCGCGGTTCGGGCGTGCTGAACCGCGTGTTCAGCCACTACGAGCCCTACAAGGGCGCGATCGACCAACAGCGCAAGGGCGTGCTGATCTCGAACTCGGACGGTGAAACCGCGGCCTACGCGCTGTGGAACCTGGAAGAGCGCGGCGTGATGTTCGTCGGCGCCGGCGAGAAGACCTATCTGGGCATGATCATCGGCGAGAACGCCCGTTCGGACGATCTCGACGTCAACCCGATGAAGGCCAAGCAACTGACCAACGTCCGCGCCTCGGGCAAGGACGAGTCGATCCGCCTGACCCCGCCGCGCAAGATGACCCTCGAACAGGCCATCGCCTACATCGAGGAAGACGAGCTGGTCGAGGTGACGCCGAAGAACATCCGTCTGCGCAAGCAGATCCTGAACCCGTCGTTCCGTAAGCGCCGCGTCAAGGAAGAGTAGACCCTTCCGGGCTTACCTTAAGTCAATTAGAGGCCGCGGTTCGAAAGGACCGCGGCCTTTTTCCTTAAGGGCCACGCTTAACTGAGAAACCACGCGACTTAACCGTGGGTTTACCGGCCCGCCCCATGGTTTCTACCGGGGATTTCACTCCGCTTGATCATGGAGATCGCGCCTTGAACGGTCGCGAAATAGGGCGTCGCATCTGGAGCGCCCTGGCCGATAAGCTGGCGAGCGGGCCCAGCGCCCTGGTGGCCCGTTTTTCCCCCGCTGTTCCCGAGGCCATGGCCGGCCGTGTCCGCATGGAACAGGTCCAGGCCATCCTGCGCCTGACGCCCGTGATGATGGGCGCCAACATCCTGATCGCCTCTCTAGTCAGCCTGACCAGCCTGGGCTCGGCCAACGCCCTGCCGCTGTCGGTCTGGGCCATGATCGTCAACGGCTACGCCCTCTTGGGCCTGTACGGCTGGTTCTCGGCGCGTCGCCGCAAGACCGGCAAGGCGACCGTCTCGGCGCGCGGCGTCAACCGCCTGGTGCTGCAGGCCGGCCTGCTGGGCGTGATGTGGGGCGTCCTGCCCGCCCTGACGTTCCGGGAAAGCGGCAACGCCACGCCGATGCTGGTGGCGTCGGTGATCGCCGGCATGATCGGCTGCGGCGGCTTCGCCATGCTGACCCTGCCCGCCGCCGTGATCGCCTATTCGACCCCGATGGTCGTTGGCTCGCTGATCATGCTGGTCACCAGCCCCGATCCGATTCTGCAGGCCCTGGCCGGCCTCCTGGTGTTCTGCCACCTGGTGGTCAGCGCCTCGTGCCTGTCGCACGCCCACATCTTCGTCGAGCGCCTGGTGGCGTCCGACGAGCTGGAGAAGCAGAAGCAGGTGGTCAGCCTGCTGCTGTCTGACTTCGAGGAAGGGGCCAGCGACTGGCTGTGGGAGGTCGACGCCCACGGGGCCCTGACCTACGTCTCCGACCGCATGGCCGCCGCGGCCGGGGTCGAGAAAGACACGCTGATCGGGCGGCCGATGTCGGCCCTGTGCGGCGCGGCCGAGGGCGGTCCCTCCGGCGCGGTCGCCGCGCTGTCGGCCCTGTTCGCCGAGCAGAAGACTTTCCGCGACGTCGTCGTGTCGGTCCAGGTGGGCGACGAGACCCACTGGTGGTCGCTGGCGGCCAAGCCCGTGCACGACCTGGACGGATGCTTCACCGGCTTCCGCGGCGTTGGCGCCGACATCACCCGCGCGCGCGAAGACCAGGCCCGCATCTCGCGCCTGGCCCACTACGACGTGCTGACCCAGCTACCCAACCGCCTGTCGTTCCTGCAGGCCCTGGGCCGCGCCTGGACCGAGCATGGCCAACCCAAGGCCCAGGGCGGCAGCGGAGCCGGCTGCGCCGTTCTGTGCCTGGACCTGGACCACTTCAAGGGCGTCAACGACAGCCTGGGCCATCCGATCGGCGATGATCTGCTGATCCAGGCCTCGGCCCGCCTGAAGGCCTGCGTCGGCGAGGCCGGCCTGGTTTCGCGCCTGGGCGGCGACGAGTTCGCCGTGGTCATCGCCCCCTCGCCCGGCCACGCGGCCCTTGGAGATCTCGCCCAGTCGATCGTCGCGGCCCTGTCGCGCCCTTACGACGTTCGCGGCCACAACGTGCTGATCGGCGCCAGCGTCGGCATCGCCGTTGCGCCCCTGCACGCCGACGATCCGGACGGCCTGCTGAAGAACGCCGACCTGGCTCTCTATGGCGCCAAGGGCGACGGCCGCGGGGCCTATCGCTTCTTCGAGACCGCCATGGACGTCTGGGCCCAGGAGCGCCGCGCCCTGGAGCTGGACCTGCGCGACGCCCTGGCCAAGGACGAGCTGAAGCTGTTCTTCCAGCCCCTGATCGGCGCCAGCGAGAACGAGATTACCGGCTTCGAGGCCCTGCTGCGCTGGCAACATCCGCGCCGCGGCCTGGTCGCGCCGGCTGACTTCGTCGAGCACGCCGAGCAATGGGGCCTGATCGGCAAGATCGGCGAGTGGGTGCTGATGGAGGCCTGCCGCACGGCCGCCGGATGGCCCGCGCCGATGACCGTGGCCGTCAATCTGTCGCCCAACCAGTTCGCTTCGGGCCAATTGGTGGCCCAGGTCCGCAAAGCACTGAAGGCCTCGGGCCTGCATCCCTCGCGACTGGAGCTGGAGATTACCGAGGGCCTGCTGCTGCACGACAGCGCTCGCACGCTGAAGCAGCTGGCCGACCTGAAGGCCCTGGGCGTGAAGATCGCCATGGACGACTTCGGCACCGGCTATTCCAGCCTGGCCTATCTGTGGCGGTTCCCGTTCGACAAGATCAAGATCGACCGCTCGTTCGTGGCCGAGATGCAGGACAATGCGGCCATTGCCGACATCCTGCGCACCATCACCCTGTTGGGCCAGACCCTGAACCTGAAGGTCACCGCCGAGGGTGTTGAGACGCCGTCTCAGGCCCGCCTGCTGGCCGACATGCGCTGCGACACCTTCCAGGGCTTCCTGTACGGGCGTCCGATGCCAGTCGGCGACATTCCGAGCTTCCTGGTCTCAGACCTGGCGCGACGGATGCGCCGCGCCAGCGAGAGCGATGGCGCCGAGGCCGAAGCCGCGGCGAGCTGACTACCGCCGCTTCACCAGGCCGAACAGCCACAGCAGCAGCACCGCGCCCAGGGTCGAGACGACCAGGCTGGCGATCCAGCCGCCGTAGCTGATGCCCAGCATGCTGACGATGAACGCGCCCAAGAGCGCGCCGACGAGGCCGACGACCAGATTGGTCAGCAGGCCGTGATCGCGCTTCATGATCTTCTCGGCCAGCCAGCCGGCGAAGATGCCGATGATGATGGCTCCGATGAAACCAACGCCGTTCATGTGATTACCCTCCACTGAAGCTTAGGCCACGGAAATGCGCGAGCCCGGCCTAGGGTTCAGTGCTAATCACGGGTCATGGTCCATCCCGTCTTCGACAATCTTCCGACCACGGTGTTTGAGCGCATGAGCGGCCTGGCCCGCCAGCACGGCGCGATCAACCTGGGCCAGGGCTTTCCCGACGATCAGGGTCCCCTCCCCGTGCGCGAGGCCGCGGCCCGGGCGCTGATTGAGGGGCTGAACCAGTATCCGCCGATGCGCGGCCTGCCCGAGCTGCGCGCCGCCGTCGCCGGCCACTACCAGCGGACCCAGGACCTGGCGCTGGACCCCGACAGCGAGATCGTCGTCACGTCCGGGGCGACGGAGGCCCTGGCGGCGGCGTTCACGGCGCTGATCTCGCCCGGCGACGAGGTGATGCTGTTCCAGCCGCTGTACGACGCCTATCTGCCGCTGGTGCGCCGGGCGGGCGGGATCCCCCGACTGGTCACCCTGACGCCGCCGCACTGGCGCTTTACGCGGGCGATGCTGGAGGCGGCCTTCAGCGACAGGACCCGGATGGTGGTGCTGAACAGCCCGCTGAATCCGGCCGGCGTCGTCGCCCCCGATGAGGATTTGGCCCTCTTGGCTGAGTTCTGCGTCCGCCACGACGTGATCGCCGTCTGCGACGAGGTCTGGGAGGCCGTGGTCTTCGACGATCGCCGCCACCGCCCGCTGATGTCTTTCCCGGGCATGCGCGAGCGGACGGTGAAGATCAGCTCGGCCGGCAAGCTGTTCGGCATGACCGGCTGGAAGGTCGGTTTCCTGATGGCCGCCCCGCCCCTGGCCAAGGCCCTGGCGGCCGCCCACCAGTTCCTGACCTTCACCACCCCGCCCAACCTGCAGGCGGGCGTCGCCTGGGGCCTGGAGCACCACCGCGCCTGGTTCGACGACATGCCCCGGGACCTGCAGCGCTCACGCGACCGCCTGACCGCCGGCCTGCGCACGGCCGGCTATGTCGTGCTGGAGAGCCAGGGGACCTATTTCCTAAACGTCGACCTGGCCGCCTCGGGCGTGGCCGTCGATGACGTCACCTTCTGCGAGCGGTGCGTGACTGAGCATGGCGTCGCCGCCATCCCGGTCTCGGCCTTCTACGCCGAAAGCTCCGTCACCACCGTGGTCCGCCTGTGCTTCGCCAAGGCCGACGCGACCCTGGACGCGGCGATCGAACGCCTGGCCGCGGCGCGAGAGGCGATGGCCTAGCCGTCCTGCAAAGCCGGCGCGGGCCGCATCATCGCCACGCTCGGCGCCGCGCCCAGGCCGGCCACCAGGTCGCGGGCGCTGGCGCGGGCCATGCAGCGGTCCATGACCGACAGCAGGTTGCGCAGGTCGATCGGCTTGGCCACGTGGGCGTCGCAGCCGGCGTCCAGGCAGGTCTTGATCTGGGCCGACATCACGTCGGCGGTCAGGGCGATCACCGGCAGGCGGGCCAGGCGCGGATCCTGGCGCAGGCGACGCGTGGCCTCCAGCCCGTCCATCACCGGCATGTTGACGTCCATCAGCACGATGTCGATCGGCTGCAGGGCCAGGGTCTCCAAGGCCCGCTGGCCGTTCTCGGCCTCGACCAGCTCGCATTCGAACGGTTCGAGGAACAGGCGGATGACCCGGCGATTGACCGGATGGTCGTCGACCACCAGCACCCGGCGGCCGGTCAGGGCGGCAAAGCCCGACTCGGCGTCACCGGCCTCGTCCAGCTCGGGCGGCAGCTCCAGGGGCTCGGCGGTGTCGACCACCATCTCGATGGTGAAGACCGAACCGCGGCCTTCCTGGCTTTCCACGGCGATCTCGCCGCGCATCATCTTGACTAGGCGGCGGGTGATGTTCAGCCCCAGGCCCGTCCCGCCGAAATTTCGGGTGGTGGAGGCGTCGGCCTGGGTGAAGGCGCGGAACAGCTTGGCGATCGTCGCCTCGTTCATGCCGATGCCGGTGTCCGACACCCGCAGGCGCACGCGCACACGACCATCCTCTTCCGGATAGCAGGCCAGCCCCACCTCGACCTTGCCGTGGGTGGTGAACTTCAGGGCGTTGGACACGAGGTTGGTCAGGCACTGGCGCACCCGCACCCCGTCGAACATCAACGGGCCGGGCGCGGCGCTCTCAAGCTGGAAGGTCAGGTCGACGCCCTTTTCCAGGGCCGTGGGCTGGTAGCCGCCGACCAGACGCGCGCAGGTCTGGACGATGTCACCGGCAGTCGGGGCGATCTCCAGCTTGCCGGCCTCGATCTTGGAGAGGTCGAGAATGTCGTTCAGCAGCACCAGCAGGGTGTCGCCGCTGTCCAGGATCAGGTCGACCTGCTCGCGCTGTTCGTCGGTCAGCTGGCCGCTGCGCAGGGCCTGGGCCAGGCCCAACATGCCGTTCAGAGGCGTGCGCAGCTCGTGGCTCATCACCGCCAGGAACGCCGACTTGGCCTGGTTGGCGGATTCGGCCCGCTTCTGGGCGCCCTTCAGGTCCCGGGAGGCGCGGCGCTGGTGCAGCGTCCAGGCGACGCCGCCGGCCACCAGCACGGCCAGCAGGATGGCGATGACCACCGAGGCCCGCGCCAGGCTGCGCGACAGCCGCACCTCCTGGGTCAGGCGACGGCTCTCGTCGCGCTTGGCCCGCAGCTCGGTCTCGAGGGCGGCCGACATTTCCGAGACGCTGCGGGCGTGTTCGCGATTGGTCTGGCGGGTGTCGGCCTTGCGCCAGGCGTCCAGCTTGGCGAAGGCGTCCTGGCTGCGGCCCTCGGCCTGATCAACATAGGCCTCGATCAGACCCTCGACCTGCAGGTCGCGCGGGCTGAGCGCGGTGGAGACGCCACGCAGGCGCACCAGGTCCGCGCGCGCCGCGTCGGCCAGCCCCAGCTGGCCCAGGGCGGTCGCGCGCATGCCCAGCATGATCACCTGAAGCCGGCGGGAGGGCTTGTCGACGATGGCCTGGGCCGGCGCCAGGCATTGCAGCACCTGGCGCGGCTGGTCGGACAGCTGAGCGATCCGCGCGCACAGGAAGCGGTCCCAGGTGCCGTCCGAGCCGCTGCTGTTGAGGGTCATCTGGTGGTGCAGGGTCGCAAACCGGCGGGCCACGTCCAGCTCGCCCAGCTCGGCGGCGGTGAAGCCGATGTCATAGATCCGCTCGATCTTGCGCAGGTAGAAGGCGTCGCGCTCGTCCAGGGCCGCGGCCCGGGCCATGTGGTCCAGCGCGCCTTCCTTGTCGCCCATGTCCGACAGCGTGTAGCTGTGCACCTGGTGCAGCTCGGCCAGCAGCGGCTGGGCGATGTCGCCGCGGCGCTCCAGGTCGGTCTTGAGGTCGGCGGCCAGGCGCGCGGCCTCGGCCCAGCGCCCCACCTGGCCCAAGTGGCGAACGCGCTCGATGCTGGCCATCAGGCGGATGTCGGGGCCCGACTTGTCCAGGAAGCGCTGCCAGTCGGCCTCGGTGAAGGCCCGGTAGCCATGGGTCTCGTGGCGATAGGCCAGGGCTTCCAGATCGACGAGGGCCAGCAGGGCCGGATCATGATCGCGGCGGGCCGCCTCGCGCACCCGGGCCGCCCAGGCGCCGAACGGCGCGCCGACCTGGCTGCTCTTGTAGGCGTACAGCACCCGCCACAGGCCGTAGAGCCGTTCCTCGCCCCGCTCATCCATCGCCTGGGCGCCGGCGCGCTCGACATCCTCGTTGTCGCGCGACGGCTTGTGCGCCCGCGCGCCGATGTCACGGCTCAGCTGCTCCAGGCGCTGGGCCAGGGGTGCATCGGCCTGGGATACGGCGTCCTTGGCGGCGACAGGGCCCGCCGCCAGCGCACAGATCAGGACGAGAAAGGTGAGAAGGCGCCGCAAGTCCGCTTTCCTGGAGTTCGCGGCCAGCCTTCAAGGCAACAGATGTAAGACCAGTTAAGCTTACCCCAGGTCAAGTGACCGACGTTCGCAGATCAAGGTGGTATTATCGCCTAGATCGTCGCCCCGCCGTCCACGACCAGGGCCTGGCCGGTCATGAAGCTGCCGGCCTTCGACGCCAGATAGACCGCCGCCCCGGCCAGTTCGTCGGGCTCGCCGATCCGGCGCAGCGGCACACCCTTGGTCGAGCGCTCCAGGGTCTCGGGATTGTCCCACAGGGCCTTGGCAAAGTCGGTCTTGATCAGGCCGGGCGCGATGCAGTTGACCCGCACATTGTCGGGGCCGAACTCGTGGGCGAGGTTGCGGGCCAGCTGGAAGTCGGCGGCCTTGCTGATGTTGTAGGCGCCGATGATGGCGTTGCCGCGCAGGCCGCCGATCGACGACACGATGATGATCGCCCCGTCCTTCCGCTCGCGCATTTCCGGCGCGACCATGCCGATCAGCCAGTGATTGCTGATGATATTGTTGTCCAGGATCTTGCGGAACTGGTCGTCGGCGATGCCCGACAGCGGGCCGTAATAGGGATTGCTGGCCGCGTTGCAGACGCAGATGTCGACCTTGCCGAAGGCCTTGCGGGTCTCGTCGACCAGATTCTGCAGGTCTTCCTTCGAGGCGATGTTGGCCGGGACTGCGATCGCCGTGCCCGCGCCGTGCTGGGCGTTGATCGCCGCCGCCACCTCGTCGCAGGGCCCGGCCTTGCGCGAGGAGATCACCACCTTGGCGCCATGCTCGGCCATCCGCTCGGCGATCGCCTTGCCGATCCCACGCGAGGATCCGGTGATGATCGCCACCTTGCCGGACAGGTCGAAGAGGCTCATGGCGGGCTCCCTAAACGTTTGTTTGAATTGCCGTCACCCTGAGGCCGCCAACCGGCGAGGTCAAGCCGCGGAAAAAATTCGACGCGAAATGTCGGCACGGTTGTTTCCGCCCCGTCCTTGCGGCGAGAGTTCAGACAAAGGAGACGCCCGATGCTCGACACCGCCGACTTCCCCGCCGCCAATTTCCCCTCTGACAGGGAACTGGTTCTGGAACGCATCATCGACGTGCCGGCCGCCAAGCTGTTCAAGCTGTGGACCACGCCCGAACGCATGGGCGAATGGTTCTGCCCCAAGCCCTGGCGTGTCACCGAAGCCCGCATGGATGTGCGCAGCGGCGGCGACAGCTACATCGTCATGGAGGGTCCGGAGGGCGAGGTCATGCCCAACCCCGGCGTCTATCTGGAAGTGATCGAGAACCAGAAGATCGTCTTCACCGACGCCTTCACCAAGGCCTGGGAGCCCTCGGCTAAGCCGTTCATGGTCGGCATCATCACCTTCGAAGACCTCGGCGGCGGCAAGACCCGTTACCGCGCCGTGGCCCGCCACTGGACCGTCGAGGACCGCCAGACCCACGAGGCCATGGGCTTCCACGAGGGTTGGGGCATCGTCGCCGACCAGATGGCCGAGGTGGCGGCGACGCTCTAGGGCGCCGTCAGGCGCACTTGTTCCCGCCGCTCATGTCCAGGTGGAAGTGGTCGCGGTGCTCGGCGTTGTAGTCGGGGCCCAGCGTCGTCAGGAACACCCGGCAAGCCCCGTCCCGCACCCGGCGCAGGAACTGCCCGCGCGGGCCGGGGTCCGTCCAGTCGCTGGCGACGCTGATCACTTGCCCGTCCGCCAGCTTGAAGCCGGCGATGTCGATGGCGTCGGCGGTGGCGTGCTCGCTGACCGGCCCCTCCTGCAGGCCGTACATCCGGCGGCAGGCATAGCTGCCATAGTGCTGCAGGCCGGCCACGTGCTGGCCCAGCAGCTCGTCGGCGGCCGGCTGCACGACCTGGCGTTCCCAGATCACCAGGGCCAGGGCCTCCTTGCAGACCAGGGGCGCGTCGGCCGGCTCCAGCCGCGCCAGGCCCGTCTCCAGCCGCACCGCGTCGCGCAGCTGGCAGAACTGGCCTTCCGTGCGATCAGGGACCTCGACATAGGCCACGCCCGCCCGGCTCATGATGCCGCGGCACACCCTGGGATCGGCCCCCGCGCGGGCGGCCTTGACCCGCGTGGCCAAGCCGACCGGATCGACGACGCTGAGCGGCTTCCACGGCAGGTGCTGGTCGGGAATCTTGCGCTCGGCGACGAAGGCCATCAGCAGCACGATCAGCCACAGGATCACCAGCGCCGCGTAGCGGGCCAGACGGCTCCTGTGGCGCACCTCGTGATCGACGTGCGGATGTCGCGGGACGCGATAGCCGGCCATGAATGGGGGAACGCCTGGAAAAGGTTAACGCCGCACCCAAGCACGACCTTGGCGACGGCTTCAACCGCGCTCAGCGACAAAGGCTGTAGGGCGCCGGATTCAGGTGCAGATGGTCGGCGTGGGCGGCGTTGTAGTCGGGGCCCAGCACCACCCCGAACACCCGACAGGCGCCGTCGCGCACCGTGTGCAGGAACCGCGCTTCATCGTCATCGCCGCGGAAGTCCTTCAGCACCGTGATCCGCCGCCCGTCGGCCAGGCGGAAGCCCGCGACGTCCAGGGCATTGGCGGTGGCGTGCTGGCTGGGCCGGCCGCTCTTCGCGCCGCCAATCGTGCGGCAGGCATAGGTCCCGAGATGCTCGACGCGGGTCACGGGTGAGGCCAGCCCCTGTCGGGCGGCCGGTTCGATCACCTGCCGCTCCCACAGGGCGTAGCCTAGGGCTACCGGGCAGGTCATGATCGGGGCAGCCGGCGACAGGCGGCTCTGGGCCCGCACCGTGTCGCGGGTCGAGCAGAAGCCTTCCTCGCGCACCGGCTGGTCGACCGGGTCGATGCCGCCCGCGCGCAGGGCTGCACGGCAGGCGGCCGGGTCAGCGCTGATCCGCGCCAGCTTGCCGGCCGTGGCCAGGCCGATCGGCTGGTTCAGCGAGAACGGCTTCCACGGCAGGTCCTGCGGCGGGGCCAGACGGTCGACCAGCAGGAAGACCAGCATCCCGGCCAGGACGAGGTCCAGCAGGACCGACCAGAGGGCCGCCAGGGCGTGCGTGGTGGGGTTCACGAGGGTCACGGGACTTCAACGCCATTGACCCTGCATCGGTCCCGGTCCAGGGGATCGACCATGACCTCCACCGGTGACGTTCGCCTGTTCGACAAGGCCCTGGCCCCTCGCTTCGCCCTGCTGTGCCTGGGCATCTGGCTGAACGCCGCCGACACCCTGGTGACGGCCACCATCATGCCCAGCGTGGCCCGCGACATCGGCGGCCACCAGTATTTTGGCTGGTCGGTCGCGGCCTATCTGACGGGCTCGATCGTCGCCGGGGCGTGCTCGGGCAAGCTGTCGATGGCGCTGGGGCTGCGCGCCGCCACAGCCTTCTCGGGCGCCATCTACGCCATAGGCTGCGCCATGGGCGCGCTGGCGCCGGAGTTCGTCACCTTCATCGTCGGCCGCTTGGTCCAGGGCCTGGGGGCTGGGGCCGTGGTCGCCCTGTGCTACGTCGCTATCACCGCCCTGTTCCCCGAGCGCCTGTGGCCGCGAGTCTATGGCGCCGTGGCCGGGGTATGGGGCGCGGCGACCCTGCTGGGCCCGACCCTGGGCGGCCTGTTCGCCGCCGCCGGCTTCTGGCGCGGCACCTTCTGGCTGTTCGTCGTCCAGGCCATCATCTTCATCGGCGCAGTGATGGTCATGCTGCCGGCCGGCGGCGCCGACGCCTCTCGCAGCCGCATCCCGACCCGGCAGCTGATCCTGCTGGTCCTGGGCGTAAGCCTGATAGGCGCAGCCGGGATCGTCGCCTCGCCCGCCCTCGCCGCCGCCCTGGCCGTGGCCGGGATCGCCGGCATGATCGCCATGCTGGCCGTTAATCGCCGCACCGAGGATCGCCTGCTGCCGGCCTCCGCCAGCGACCTGCGCACCGCCACGGGCCTGGGCCTGCTGACCGTCTTCGCCTGCGAGGCCGCGGTGATCGGCTTCACCGTCTATGGTCCGGCCTTCATCCAGGCCCGCCACGCCGCCTCGCCGCTGGTCGCCGGCTACGTCACCGGGGCCATCGCCGCCGGCTGGACCCTTTGCGCCCTGCTGGTCGGCCACGTCTCGGCCCAGAAGGACGGGACCCTGGTCCGCACCGGAGCCGGGATCATCGTGTTGGGCGCGGCCGCCAGCGCCTGGACCACCGCCCGCGCCGACATGGCCTGGACCGCCGCCGCTTTCGCCCTGCTGGGCGCTGGTTTCGGCCTCAGCCACGCCTTCATCGCCCGCCGCACGATCGCAGGCGCTCCGGCCGCCGAGCAGGCCATGGCGTCGTCGGCCGTCCCCACCTCGCAGCTGATCGGCGGCGCGGTCGGCGCGGCCGGCGCTGGGGCCATGGCCAATGTGCTGGGCTTCAGCGAGGGCATCGACACGGCCCTGGCCCCCAGCCACGGCCTGATCCTGTTCGGGGCCTTCCTGCCGCTGGCCCTGGTGGGCTTCACGGCGGCGTGGCGACTGGGACGGCGCGAGAGGGCCTAGGCCTTTTCCCGCGCCGCCGCCTCAACCAGCTTCACCACGTCGTCCATGATCTCGGTGATCCGGAAATCCTTGGGCGTATAGATCCGCGCCACGCCCATCTGCTTCAGCACCAGGGCGTCGGCCTCGGGGATGATGCCGCCGGCGACGATCGGGATGTGGTCCAGCCCCTCGGCGCGCATCACGCGGACGACCTCCTGCACCAGGTCCAGGTGCGAGCCCGACAGGATCGACAGACCCACCACGTGGGCGCGGCTCTCCTTGGCTCGGCGCACGATCTCCTCTGGCGTCGAGCGGATGCCGTCATAGACCACCTCCATGCCACAGGCCCGGGCGCGGGTGGCGATCTGCTCGGCGCCGTTGGAATGGCCGTCCAGGCCCGGCTTGCCGACCAGATAGGTCAGGGTGCGGCCCAGGACCTCCGAGACCCGCTCGACCTCGCGCTTCACGGCCTCGACGTCCTCGGCCTCGCCACTGGAGACCACCACCGCCACGCCGGTCGGGCCGCGATACTCGCCGAACACTTCGCGCAGGGCCCCGGCCCATTCGCCGGTGGTGACCCCCGCCTTGGCGGCGGCGATCGAAGGCTCCATGACGTTGCGACCGTCGCGGGCGGCGGCCTGCAGGTCGACCAAGGCGGCATCGACGACGGCGGGATCGCGGGCCTCGCGCCAGGCCTTCAGGCGGGCGACGACATCGGCCTCCAGCTTGGGATCGACCGTCTCGATCGCCCCCTCCCCGGCTGACAACGGCGAGACCTCGGTATCGGTCCAGCGATTGACGCCGACCACGGTCATCTCGCCGGTCTCGACCGAGCGCACCCGCTTGGCGTTGGACGCGACCAGTTGCGCCTTCATGTAGTCGATGGCGCTGGCCGCCCCGCCCATGGCGTCGATCTCAGCCAACTGCGCCAGCGCGCCCGAGGACAGCTCGGCGACCTTGGCCTCGACCACGTGGGAGCCCTCGAACAGGTCTTCGTATTCCAGCAGGTCGGTCTCGTAGGCCAGCACCTGCTGCAGCCGCAGCGACCACTGCTGGTCCCACGGGCGCGGCAGGCCCAGGGCCTCGTTCCAGGCCGGCAGCTGCAGGGCCCGGCAGCGGGCATCCTTGCTGAGCGTGACGGCCAGGGCCTCGATCAGGATGCGGTAGACGTTGTTCTCGGGCTGCGGCTCGGTCAAACCGAGGCTGTTGACCTGCACCCCGTAGCGGAAGCGCCGCGCCTTCTTGTCCTGCACGCCATAGCGCTCCAGCAGGATCTGGTCCCAGAGCTTCGTGAACGACCGCATCTTGCACAGCTCGGTGACGAAGCGGACGCCCGCATTGACGAAGAAGCTGATCCGCGAGGCGACGATCTCGAAGTCCTCGTCGGGCACCTGGCCGCCGGCCTTCACGGTGTCCAGCACTGAGATCGCCGTGGCCAGGGCGAAGGCCAGCTCCTGCTCCGGCGTCGCGCCCGCCTCCTGCAGGTGGTAGCTGCAGACGTTCATCGGGTTCCACTTCGGAACCTCGCGATAGCACCAGGCGATCATGTCGCCGATCAGCCGCAACGACGGCCCCGGCGGGAAGATGTAGGTGCCGCGGGACAGATACTCCTTGATCAGGTCGTTCTGGGTCGTGCCCTGGAGAAGCTTACGGTCCGCCCCCTGCTCGTCAGCCAGCGCCACATACATCGCCAAGAGCCAGGCGGCCGGGGCGTTGATGGTCATGGAGGTGTTCATCTTCTCCAGCGGGATCTCGCTGAAGAGGGCGCGCATGTCGCCCAGATGGCTGACCGGCACCCCGACCTTGCCGACCTCGCCGCGCGCCAGGATGTGGTCGGGATCGTAGCCGGTCTGGGTCGGCAGGTCGAAGGCCACCGACAGCCCCGTCTGCCCCTTGGCCAGATTGGCGCGATAGAGGGCGTTGGACTTCTCGGCCGTCGAGTGGCCGGCATAGGTGCGGAAGATCCACGGCGGATCGGGCGCGTGCTGGTACGGCGTCGACGACATGGCGGGCTCCCGGGCGGCTCTAGCGGCCGTGCTTACCGGAGATCATGAGCCGGGAATTGCTGCGACGCAATATGAGGTTCGCGGGTGCGTCAGGCTGCCCTTTTTTTAGCCGACCCGCACCAGGTGGCGCAGGCCTTCCTCCATCTCAGCGATGACTCGCGCCACATGAGGGTCGCTCCGCGAGGACCGCGCATAGCCGTCGGTGACGGAAGCCGGCTCGACCAGATCCATACCGATCCGCTCGGCCGTGACCTGCAGGGCGAACAGGGCAGGCGCCAGCGCGCAGTCGGCGATCGTCAGGCGCTCGCCCAGGGCGTAGCGCTCGCCGCTCAGAAGCCCGTCCAGCATCGTCACCGCGTCCACCAGCTCCTCGACCGCTCGGCGCGACCGCGCGGCGTCGGTGCGGGGCTCGGCGAGCACGACCATCGGCGGCATCAGATAGAGATCGACGTGGCGGACGATCAGCCTGGCCATCGCCCGGTCGAAGACATCGACAGGCATCAGGGACGGCGCGTCCGGAAACCGCTCCTCCAGATATTCCAGCACGACCGCCGACTCCCAGATCGGTCCGCGCGCATCCAGCAGGACCGGGACACGACCTGTCGGGGACAGGTCCCGGAAGCCGCGGCTCTCGCGCCAGTCGGCCGGCGGCGGGATCAGGTCGATCGGCAGTCCCTTGGCGTAGATCGCGATGCGGACCCGCGCGGCGAACGGCGAAACGGGCAGGCTGATCAGGTCCATTTCCAGGCTCCGGCCGGTTTGTCAGGCGCCCGTGAAGACGGCCGTCCGCTTGGCGACAAACGCTGCCCGCGCCTCGGCGTGATCGGCAGTGGCGGCCAGGCCTGGGATCTCCGCGTTGGTGGTCGAGACGCCCGACGCCACGCGCTTGGTCGCCTCGATGGCCAGGGGCGCGCGGGAGGCGATCACCCGCGCCATGGCCATCGCCGCGTCCAGCAGCCCCTCTGCCGGATGGACCTCCGCCACCATCCCGTCCGCCAGCGCCCGCGCAGCGTCGAAGGGCGCGCCGGTCAGGAGGTGGGGCTTGGCGCGGCTTTCGCCGACCAGCCGGGTCAGGCGGTCGGCCGAGGCCGTCAGGCCCATCCGCACCGCCGAGCAGGCGAAGCTGGCGCGGTCGCTGGCCAGGCGAATATCGGCGGAGAGGGCCAATTCCAGGCCGCCGCCGATGCACCAGCCGTCGACGGCCGCGATCACCGGGACGCGGCAAGCGGCGATCTGGGCGCACATATCGAGGAAGTGCAGGATCGCCGCGCTCTGGGTGGACGCATCGCGCGACAGAGCCTCGGCCAGGTCGTCGCCCGTGCAGAACGCGCCGTTGCGGCCGGTCAGGACCACCACCCGCACGGCCTTGTCGGCCTGGATCGCCGCGAAGGCCTCCAGCAGCCGCGCCCGCTCGGCCATGGCCAGGACATTGGCGGGGGCGGTGTCCAGCTCGACCAGGGCGATGGCGGGTTGGGGATGCGACAGGTGGATCATGCCGCCACCGTGGCCCGCGCCGCTTCCAGCGACAAGCTTCCCCGGCGCCATGTTGCGGCGCACAAGATTCCGCTTGCCAGGTTCAAACAGTTGTCTCAGCCTTCGGGCCAAGGACCCGGAAAGCCATCGGGCCACACAGTCTTAGGCACGGGGAGTGACATGACCGCTGAACCTGTCCTCAAGGACCTGTACGAGATCGGCGAGATCCCGCCGGCCTTCCACGTGCCCAAGACCATGTACGCCTGGAGCATCCGCAAGGAGCGCCACGGCAAGCCCTCGACCGCCATGCAGGTCGAGGTTGTCCCGACCTGGGAGATCGGCGAGGACGAGGTGCTGGTCCTCGTGATGGCCGCGGGCGTCAATTACAACGGCGTCTGGGCCGCCCTGGGCGAGCCCATCAGCCCGCTGGACGGCCACAAGCAGCCGTTCCACATCGCCGGCAGCGACGCCTCGGGCATCGTCTGGGCGGTCGGGTCGAAGGTGAAGCGCTGGAAGCTGGGCGACGAGGTTGTCATCCACTGTAACCAGGACGACGGCGACGACGAGGAGTGCAATGGCGGCGACCCGATGTACTCGTCCAGCCAGCGGATCTGGGGCTATGAGACGCCGGACGGCAGCTTCGCCCAGTTCTGCCGGGTTCAGTCGCGCCAGCTGCTGCCGCGTCCCCGACACCTGACCTGGGAAGAGGCCGCCTGCTACACCCTGACCCTGGCGACGGCCTACCGCATGCTGTTCGGCCACAAGCCGCATGAGCTGAAGCCCGGCCAGAACGTGCTGGTCTGGGGCGCTTCGGGAGGCCTCGGGGTCTTCGCCGTACAGTTGGCCGCCGTGGCGGGAGCTAATGCCATCGGCGTGGTCAGTAGCGAGGACAAGCGCGAGTTCGTGCTGTCGATGGGGGCCAAGGCGGTGCTGAACCGCAACGAGTTCGACTGCTGGGGCCAACTGCCCAAGGTCAACGGCCCCGAGTTCACCGACTACATGAAGGAGAGCCGCAAGTTCGGCAAAGCCATCTGGCAGATCACCGGCAATCGCGACGTGGACCTGGTGTTCGAGCATCCCGGCGAGGCGACGTTCCCGGTGTCGGTGTTCGTGGTCAAGCGCGGCGGCATGGTGGCCATCTGCGCCGGCACCAGCGGCTTCAACCTGACCATGGACGCCCGCTTCCTGTGGATGCGACAGAAGCGGGTCCAGGGCAGCCACTTCGCCAATCTGATGCAGGCCTCGGCGGCCAATCAGCTGGTGGTCGACCGTCGCGTCGACCCATGCCTGTCGGAGGTCTTCCCGTGGAAGGACATCCCGGCCGCGCACGAGAAGATGCTGGCCAACCAGCATCTGCCCGGCAACATGGCGGTCCTGGTCTGCGCCCAGCGGCCCGGCCTGCGCACCTTCGAAGAGGTGCAGGAGCTGGGCGGGGCCGCCTAGAGCGTCGTCTTAGTGCCCGGGGACGGCCACGCTGAAGCTGCGCGGCTCTTCCTCGGCCTCAGCCTGTTCATCCAGGCGGATCCAGCCGGGGCCCGAGCGCTTGGCCAGGCCTTCGACCTCCAAGGCCTCCAGCTCGCGGCCCACCTGGACGGGGGTCACGGGGCGGCTCCAGGGGTGATCCAGCTGGCGGGCGATCTCGGCCTCGTTGAGGCCCGGCGCCTGCGCCAGGGTCATCAGGATCATGTCGCGGGTCGAACGTCCGCGTCGGCCGCGCTTGCCCGGCGTGGGCGGCGCGAAGGGCGCGGCCTCGACGGCCGACAGCCGCTCGGCCAGGCCAGCCTGTTTCAGCGCGTCCAGCGCCAGGATGATTGCACGCAGCTCGCCCTCGAACGGAGCTTGCGCCCGTCTTTGCGCTTCGATCATGCGCGTTTCCAGCTCCGCCTTTCGGCGCAGCAGAAGTTGATAGGTCGTCGCCATTTCCCTGGTCCCACACAACCGGAAGGTTCACCCGACGTCGATCCAGGTCTAAAGCCCGCGTACGTCAGTTCTGGGCCGCGGTGAGCAGCACAACCCAGGAACCCCACCACCATTTGACATTAACTTATTACATTTTTTCACATTTTCTCGCCGGAGCGTTACCAAGACCTTAACAGTGGTGGACGCACGTCAGTTTTTGGTAAGCCTTTGGGACAAAATCAGAAGTCGTAAGGCGCAAACATTCACTCCACCAAAAGGCGAGCTTGACCGTGAGGTCCAGCGCGGGCGCGGACCGGCAAGAAGGTGATGTGAGCGCGCCGATGGAGCTTGAGAACAACGGCAGGATGATGGCGCCACGCAGACACGCTGCGGCAGAGCTCTAGTCTTCTTCAGACTCGGCTTCGGCCTCGGGACGGCCGCGCCGCTGGAAGCCCTTGCCGCGCTTCATCGGCTTGGGTTCGCCCTTGGCTTTCCGGGCGATCTCTTTGAGCTTGATGGCCTGGTTGCCCGACAGCGCCTGGCCGCGTCCGCCCTTTTCGGGATCGGCGAAGGCCCGCCCGTAGGTCTCGACGCGCTGGGCGACGCTGGTCAGGAACTCGCCCTCCCAGTCGGAGAGCTCGACGCCGGACTTCTCGGCCGCGCGCCGCGCCCGCTTGAGGGCGTTCAGCGCGGCCTTCTTGGCCTGTTCCTTGGGGTCGGGCGGCTTGGCGCGCATCGTGCGAGGATTATCCCCGACCGCGCGCGCCCATGCACCCGTAAAAACTTAGATCTCGCCGATGGCCGAGAGGTACAGGTCGAGGATGGCGTCTTCTTCCTGGCGCTTGGCGCGGTCCTGCTTGCGCAGGCGCACGACCTTCTTCAGCACCTTGACGTCGAAGCCGTTACCCTTGGCTTCGTTATAGACTTCCTTGATCTGCTCCATGATCTCGGCCTTCTCGACCTCGAGCCGCTCGACGCGGTCGACGATCGACTTCAGTTGGCCCTGAGCGGTGCTGTTCAGAACGTCGGCGTGGGGAACGGCGTCGTCGGCCATGCGGAGATCTCGCGAAAAGGCTGGAATTGGGAGGCGCGGAACCTAGTTCGAAGCCGCGCCCCTGGGAAGCGGGATTCAGCGGCCTTCCACACGTCCCCGCGCGACCTCGGCCAGGGCGGCGAGATCCAGGTCCTTCTCGTCGCCGCCCAGCAGCGATTCCAGACTAGCTTCAGCCAGGTCCGCCAGCGGCATCGACAGGCCCTTGGCTTCGGCGGCGTCCAGCACTAGGCGCACGTCCTTCAGACCCAGTTCGGCGGCGAAGCCGGGCGGGCTGTAGCGGCGCTCGGCGATCATGCCGCCGTAGATCTTGTAGATCGGCGCGGCGAACAGGGTGCTGGACAGCATGTCCAGCAGCTCGGGAGCCTCGACGCCGTAGGCCTCGCCCAGCGCCACCGCCTCGCCCATGCTCTCGATGGCCGAGACGATAATGAAGTTGCCGGCTAGCTTCAGGGCGTTGGCGCGGACCGGATCCTCGCCTAGCGGCCAGACCTTGGCGGCCAGCAGGTCCAGCACCGGCTGGGCCTTGGCGATGGCGTCCGGCGCGCCGGCGGCCAGGACGTTCAGACCGCCGGCCAAGGCCACCGGCGGGCGACCGAAGACCGGCGAGGCGACGTAGCCCAAACCGAGCTCAGCGTGGAGCGCGGCCAGCTCGGCGGCAAAGGCGGTGGAGATGGTCGCCAGATTGACGTGCACCAGCCCCTTGGGGGCCTTGGCCAGAACCGGCAGCAGCACGTCGCGCATCGCCTTGTCGTGGGCCAGCATCGACAGCACGATGTCGTTGGCGAACACCTCATCGAGGCTGGCGGCGGGGCTCGCGCCTTCGGCGGCCAGTTCGTCGACGATGGCCCGCGAGCGATTCCACACCGTCACTGCCACGCCCCTGGCCAGCAGGTTGCGCACCATGGCCGCGCCCATCGCGCCCAGGCCTATGAAACCGACGTTCATGCGATCCTCCGAAAGGAGACTAGAGCAGGCCGTGCTGCTCGACAGCGGCGCGCAGCCGCGCCGGATCCGTGAAGTGGTGGGTGTGGAAGCCCATGTCCATGGCCGCCTCGATGTTGGCGATCGAGTCGTCGATGAACAGCAGGTCGCAAGCCTGCAGACCAGTGCGCTCCAGCACGATCTCGTAGATGCGGCGGTCCGGCTTGATGACCTGCTCGTCGCCCGAGACGATGGCGTCGCGGAAGTGGGCGAAGTGGCTGGGCGAGATCGCCTGCACCGCCGGCCACTTGCTCTGGGGCATGTTCGTGAGCGCGAACTGCGGGACGTCGCGTTCGGCCAAGGCGTCGATCACCCCGGCGGTCTCGGGGATCGGTCCCGACAGCATCTCGTGGAAACGCTCGTCCCAGGCGCGGATCGCGTCAGCGTGCTCGGGGAAGCGAGCAATCAGCGGCGCGGCGTTCTCCGGGAAGCCGACGCCCTTGTCGTGCTCGACGTGCCAAGGGATGGTGCAGACATGCGAAAGGAACCAGTCGAGATCGGCTGGTTCCTCGAACATCGTCGCGTAGGGTGCGCGGGGATCCCAGCGCACAATGACGTTGCCAACGTCCCAGAGAACGGCCCTGGGACGCGACGCGGTCATTAGCCTTGCTTGGCTTTGAAGCGCGGGTCGGTCTTGTTGATGATGTAGATGACGCCCTTGCGGCGAACCATCTTGCAGTCGCGGTGGCGACCCTTCAGCGACTTCAGCGAGCTGCGAACCTTCATGACCGTCTCTGTTACTTCGGCGGAGAGGTTCGGGCGCGCATAAGGCGGCCGGAACATCCGGGGTGTTTCGGAGGCGGTGCGTATAAGCAGGACGCAGCCTTGAGTCAATGTGTTGCGGACCTTCTCCGCACGGCTTTCCCGTATGAAGGGCCGGCGCGGAACTTCACCGTCCTGTCGGGCTTGTGATTGAAGCTTTTACACGAACCCCGGTAGCTTGCCCGTATGGCCATGGATCGTCGCGTCTTTCTCGTCCTTCTTCTCGCCGGCTGCGCGGACACCTCACCGCAGGGCCCGCTGACGGCGATCACCCCGCCCAGCCCCGCGCCGCGCCCGCAGGCGCCCGCGCCTGCGCCGACGGTTCCGGCCACGCCGGTGCCCGCCGGCGAGCTGGCCTTCGACACCTGGCTGGCCGATTTCCGCGCCCGCGCCATCGCCCAGGGCCTGACGCCGCAGCTGCTGGACCGCGAGTTGGCCGGCGTCACGCCCGATCCCAAGGTCATCAGCCTGGACGGCCGCCAGCCGGAATTCTCCAAGCCGGTCGGCGACTACATCAAGGGCGTGATCAGCGAGGATCGCGTCGCCGTGGGCCGCCGCAAGCGCGAAGAACTGACCTTCCTGCCGCAGCTGGAAACCCGCTACGGCGTGCCGCGCGACATCCTGCTAGCCGTTTGGGCCATGGAATCGGCGTTCGGCCAGCTGCAGGGCAATTTCGACGTCGTCCGCTCGATGGTCAGCCTGGCCGCCGACGGCCGCCGCCGCGGCTGGGCCGAGGGCGAGCTGATCGCCGCCCTGCGCATCATCGATTCGGGCGAGGTCTCCCGCGCCCAGCTGAAGGGCTCTTGGGCCGGGGCCATGGGCCAGACCCAGTTCATTCCGTCCAGCTATCGCAGCATGGCCGTGGACTTCGACGGCGACGGTCGCCGCGACATCTGGGGTTCGAACGCCGACGCCCTGGCCTCGGCCGCCAATCTGCTGGTCAAGGGCGGCTGGAAGCCCGGCGTGGGCTGGGCCAAGGAAGTGATCCTGCCGGCCGGCTTCGACTATTCCCTGGCCGAGGGCCCGCGCGAGGTTCCGTCCTGGTGGGAAGCCAAGGGCGTGCGCCGCGCCGACGGCCTGCCGTGGAGCGCCGCTGACGCCGCCCAGCCGGCCGGCCTGATTCTGCCCGCGGGCGCGGCCGGCCCGGCCTTCCTGGCCCTGCCCAACCACTTCGCGATCCGCAAGTACAACAACTCGACATCCTACGCCTTGGGTATCGGCCTGCTGGCCGACCGCTTCGGCGGTGGCGAGCCACCCGTCACGGCCTGGCCCATGGAGACGCCGCTGTCGCTGTCGGACCGCATGGCCGCCCAGATCGCCCTGGCGCGCCTGGGCTTCAATCCGGGCCCGGCAGACGGCGTCGTCGGCGCCGGCACCCGCAAGGCCCTGCGCGAATGGCAGCAGAACCGCCAGCTGCCGGCCGACGGCTACATGTCCAGCGACATGGTCGCCCGCCTGAAGGCCCAGGCGGGACTGCAGTAGCCTCTTAGGCCGACCGCACGTCCATCCAGATGCTCCGGCTCTCGCCGGGCTGGAGCCTCGTCATGCCGGTCTCGCCCTCGCCGAATGGGTTGGGGCGGCTGGCGCAGGGCTCGACGCAATAGAAGCTCTCGGCCGGCGGGATGTAGACGTGCAGCCAGCGGTTCTCGGGCGAGGCGGTGATCACCGTGTCCGGCGCGCCGGGGGCGGCCAGCACGGCGCGCTGGTCCCAGCCGGTGAAGCAGTGATCGATCAGGCCGCGCCCCTCGACCGCCGCGCCGGCGGCCAGGTCTACCTCCCACGGCCCGGCATGATGGACCGTCGGCAGGACGTCGGCGTTGATCATCCAGACCCCGTCATTGGCCGCCGTCAGCGTCTCGCCCGTCCGGCGCGGGAAATAGGGGTGGAAGCCCAGGCCCGCTGGCATCGCCGTCTCGCCGGTATTGGTCACGCTCAGCACGACGCGGAAGCCGGCCTCGTCGACCGTGAAGGTCTGTTCGGCGCGATAGGCCCACGGCCAGGCGTCGGCGGCGTGGACATACGCGAGCACCGCCGCGTCGCCCTCGGCGCGCTCGACGGTCCAGGCTCCTCGCCAGCCCTGGCCATGCAGGGCGTGCGGATGGTCGCCCAGGTTCGGCGGCAGTACGACCTCGCGGCCCTCGAAGGTGACGCGGCCATTCGGGATGCGGTTGCAGAACGGGACCAGCGGGAAGCTGGCGGTGTCCAGGGCGTCGTTCGCCCCGGCCGGCGTGGGGCGCATGATGTCGCGACCGGCGATCGTGAAGCCGGCGATTGCGCCGCCGGCCTCGGGGGCCAGGATCAGGCGGGCCGAGCCCTTCTCGATGACGGTCATGCGGCGCGCTCCTGGCTGTGGACGCTCTCCCTGCCTTGCGCCGACGGGCGAGGCAAGCTCAACTCCCTGGATGGCCCTGACCCTTTCCGCCACTGAGGCGCGGCGCATCGCGCTGGCGGCGCAAGGCTTCGGCCGCGCCCGTCCGGCCAATCCCGGCAAACGTCACCTGCTGTCGACGATCGAGGCCCTGGGGGTCGTGCAGATCGACTCGGTCAACGTCGTGTCGCGCTCGCACTATCTGCCGCTGTTCTCGCGCCTGGGCGCCTATGATCGCCAGCAGTTGGAGCAGCTGGCCTGGGGCAAGAAACCGGCCCTCGCCGAATACTGGGCGCACGAGGCGTCGCTGACCCCACTGTCGACCCATCCGCTACTGCGCTGGCGGATGCAGGACGCGGCCGAAGGCGTCGGCGTGTGGAAGCCGGTCTCGGGTTTCCTGCGCAGCCATGCCGGCTTCATCGACCAGGCGCTGGACGCGGTGCGCACGCGCGGCCCGCTGGCGGCCTCGGAGCTGGACCTGGGCGCTAAAGGTGAAGGCGGCTGGTGGGGCTGGAGCGAGGGCAAGCGGGCCATGGAGTGCCTGTTCTGGGCCGGCCGGCTGACCACCGCCACGCGGCGCGGCAGCTTCGAGCGGGTCTATGACCTGCCCGAGCGCGTGCTGCCGCCGGAGATCTTCGAGGCCCCCACGCCCGATCGCGCCGACGCCTGCCGCCAGCTGCTGGCCATCGCCGCCCGGGCCATGGGCGTGGCGACCGAGCGCGACCTGCGCGACTACTTCCGCCTGGGGCTCGCCGACGCCCGTCGCGGCGTGGCCGAACTAGTCGAGGACGGCACGCTGACGCCCGTCGCGGTCAAGGGCTGGGACCAGCCAGCCTATCTGTGGCCGCACGCGCGTAGACCCCGGTCGGTGAAGGGGTCCGCCCTGCTCTCGCCGTTCGACAATCTGATCTGGTTCCGCGAACGCACCGAACGGATATTCGGCGTCCGCGTGCGGCTGGAAATCTACACCCCGGCTCACAAGCGCACCCACGGCTACTACGTCCTGCCCTTCCTGCAGGACGAGGCGATCACCGCCCGCGTCGACCTGAAGGCCGACCGTAAGGCAAGCAAACTGCTGGTGCTGGCCGCCCACGCCGAGCCGGACGCGAACACCGACACCGCTCACGCGTTGGTAGAGGAACTGGAGGCCATGGCGCGGTGGCTAGGCCTCGATGCCGTGGAGGTGCGACCGGTAGGAGATCTGGCCCCCAAACTGAGTCCATCCATCCGCTCCCCGACTTGATCCAGGTCACAAACGAGACTGTAAAGCATTGTAAAAACACCGTTCGAAGTCGAGCGAACCTGAGCCGGGCGATATAGACATGAAGAGCTGGTCGCCTGCTCGTCGCCCCACCGACAGCGAGCTTCCCGCGGCGCATCCCGCTCCCCCGCGGGATGCGCCACCTCCCCAGCATAAGTGAACGTATGAAAGTCGCCCTGCTCGACGACGATCAAAGCCACAACGCGCTTGTCGCCTCGGTGCTCGAACCGGCGGGCTTCACCTGCACGAGCTTTACCCAGCCTACGCGTCTCCTGGCCGAGCTGCGCAAGCAGACCTTCGACCTGATCATCCTCGATTGGAACATGCCCGAGCTGTCCGGCGTCCAGACGCTGAAGCTGCTGCGCGAGGATCCGTCCACCGCGCCGCCGGTGCTGCTGCTGACCAGTCGTTCGGTCGAGGCCGACCTGGTCGAGGGCCTGAACGCCGGCGCCGACGACTACATCGTCAAGCCGCTGCAGCCGCCAGTGCTGCTGGCGCGGGTCAACGCCGTCGTCCGCCGCATCCACCGCGCGCCGATGTCGCCCCAGGTCGAGCATTACGGCCCCTACCGCCTGGACCCCGGCGCCCAGACCGCCAGCTGGGGCGGCCAGGTCGAGGCCCTGACGCCCAAGGAATTCCAGCTGGCGTCGCTGCTGTTCAACAACCTGTCCCGTCCGCTGTCGCGCGAGTATCTGCTGCGCCGGATCTGGGGCCAGCGCCCCGACCTGGAGACCCGCACCCTGGACGCGCATATCTCGCGCCTGCGGGCCAAGCTTCACCTGCGCCCCAGCAACGGTTTCCGACTCAGCACCGTCTACGGTTTCGGGTATCGTCTGGAAGCCTGCGACCCCGAGACGGCGGGCGCGAGTAGCGGAGACTAGGCATGACCAAGGCTGCGGGGGCGAGCCTTCTGTTCCTTCTGGCAATGACGGGTTCGGCCGCGGCTCAAACTGCCGAGCCGCCCGTGGCCTATGTGGTCAAGCCAGGCGACACCCTGATCGGCCTGGGCCGCGCCTATCTGAACCGTCCCGACGACTATCGGACGGTGCAGAAGACCAATCGCGTCAGCAAGCCCACGCGGCTGCAGCCCGGCTCGCGACTGCACATCGACCCGAACCTGCTGAAGTCGACCCCGATCGCCGCCAGCATCTCGGCCTTTACCGGCCCGGTGCAGGTCGAGGCCAACGGCCAGCGCATCCCTGCCCGCGTCGGCATGCCCCTGTCCGAGGGCCAGGTGGTGATCACCGGCCCCGGCGCCTTCGCCACCTTCGAGATGGAGGACGGCTCGCGCGTCACCCTGCCGTCCAACACCCGGGTGCGGATCAATCGCCTGCGCCAGGTGCTGATCAACAACGCCCCCCAGCGGGTGTTCCAGCTGGACCAGGGGCGCGGCACGATCTCGGCCACGCCGGCGACCACGCCCGACGCCCGCTTCGAGGTCCGTACGCCCGTGTCGGTCTCGGCCGTGCGCGGCACCGAGTTCCGGGTCGGCGCCAGTGCGGACAAGGCCCAGACGGAAGTGCTGAAGGGCGCGGTCGGGGTCGATCTGGGGGCCCTCCCCACCGGCGGCCCGCCCGTCCAGGCTGGCTTCGGGGTCAGCGCCTCGCCCGGCGGCGTCGGCGGCCCGGTGGCCCTGCTGCCCGCGCCGAAGATGGCGCCCGGCGGCCAGACCCAGAGCGAGCCCCTGGTCCGCTTCACCCTGCAGCCGGTGGAGGGCGCGCGCGCCTATCGCCTGCAGTTGGCCCACGACGCCGGCTTCATCGACATCTTCTCCGAGGTGATGACCGACGCCACCAGCTTCGCCCCGACGGCGGACTTCGGCCAGGTCGCCAACGGCACCTATTTCGTGCGCATGACCGCGCTGGACCAGGGCGGGCTGGAGGGCTTTCCCGCCGACTACAGCTTCGACCGCGACCTCAACACCCTGACCGCCGGCGCGCCCAGCGACACGCAAGAGGGCAAGCACCGCAAGTTCCTGTTCCGCTGGAGCGCGGCCGGCGAAGGCGTGCGCAACTATCGTTTCCAGATGTTCTCCGACGCCGACGCCCAGGTCCCCGTGGTCGACCAGCCGGGCCTGACCGAACCGCAGGTGACCCTGACGGACCTGCCGGCGGGCGCCTATCAGTGGCGGGTGATCGCCACGCGCTTCAAGGACGGCGTGGTCAGCGAGAAGCAGGGATCGCTCCAGGCCCTGCAGATCGGTCAGGCCAAGCCGGCGCGCCCATCCAAGCAGACGCGTAAGTGAACACCCTCACCAACCGAACCCGGCCGCCGCCGTCCGGCCGCCTGCTGTCCTGGCTGTTGCTGGCGGCCGTGGCCAGCTTGGTCATGGCGCTGTTCGCCGTCGCCCCGCCCAAGCGGGTGGACGACGTGCTGTACGACGTGCTGATCCGCGCGGACGGCCGTCCGGCCGATCCTTCGATCCTGCTGATCGACATCGACGACCGCAGCCTGGCCCAGCTGGGCGCCTGGCCGTGGTCGCGCGCGGTCCATGCCGACATGATCGACCAGCTGGACCAGGCCGGCGCCAAGGCCATCGTCTACGACATCCTGTTCACGCAAGGCTCCGCCGATCCGGCCCAGGACCAGGCCCTGGGCGCGGCCATCGCCCGCTCGGGCAAGGTCTATCTGCCCCAGTTCCTGGCCGAGGGCGAAGGCGACGCCCCGTCCCGCGTCATCGGTCCCGTGCCCAGCGTCGCGGCCGGCGCGGCCGGGGTGGGCCTGGCGCACGTGCGCTTCGACGACGACGGCGTTGTCCGCCGCATGGCCCCGTTCGAGGCCCACGGCCCGGCGCTGAGTCCCGACCTGATCACCGTCGTCCACCGCGCCACCCGCCCGCACGACGGCCCCGACCCGAGCCGCTCGGCCGAGCAGACCCTGCTGGTGCCGTTCGCCGGACCGCCCTCGATCTATCGCCATGTCAGCTTCTCCAGCGTGCTGCAGGGCGAGGTGCCGCCCGAGCTGATCGCGGGACGCACCGTCTTCATCGGCATGACCGCCCCGGGCCTGGGTCCGGCCTTCCCCACGCCGGTCACGCCGGACGCGGCCAGCATGACCGGCGTGCAGCTGCAGGCCAGTATCCTGGACGGCCTACGCAGCGGCCAGATGATCAAGCCGGTCGGTCCGTTCGGCCGGGTAATCTTCACCCTGACCCTGCTGTGGCTGCTGATGGCGGGTCTGCTGGTGCTGCCGCCGCGCGCCAATCTGGTGCTGACCATCGGCCTGTGCCTGGTCGGTCTGGCCTATTCGGCGGCGATGTTCTGGCTGGGCCGCACATGGCTGTCGCCGATCGCCACGGTGATCGGCCTGAAGATCGTCGCCCTGGTCTGGGGCTGGACCCAGCTGGGCCGCGTCAACGATCTGCTCAGCCACGAGCTGGCCCGCATTCGCACCATCGCCCGCGGCCGCAAGCCCGCCGCCCCCGTCGGCTTTGAGGGCGACGTCGTGGCGCGGCAGGCCTCCAGCCTGGGCGAGGCCATCACCCATATCGACGACCTGCGCCGGTTCTCGGCCGACGCCCTGTTCAGTCTGCCCGACGCCACCCTGGTGGCCAACGCCCGCGGCCGGGTGATCGCCGCCAACGCCGCGGCCGAGGCGCTGTTCAAGTCGCTTCCGCCTCAGGGCGCTTCGCTGGCCGACTTGATCAACACCCTGGAGCCGCTGGGCCACCGCTTCGAGCTGGACTGGCCGCCCAACCCCAAGGAAGGGTCGACCGAGCGCCACGACCCGATCGACCTACACCTGGCCGACGGCCGCGCCTATCATCTGCAGACGGTGTTCCGCCGCGACGCCCAAGGCGCGCCCGCCGGCTGGATCGTGCGCCTGGCCGACATCTCGATCCTGACGGCCGCCATGCGCCAGCGCGAGCAGGCCCTGCAGCTGCTGACCCACGACATGCGCTCGCCGCAGACCTCGATCCTGGCGCTGCTGGCCACCACCCCGGACGCGCCGCCGGAACTGGCCGAGCGCATCTCGGCCTATGCCCGCCGCACCCTGGCCCTGGCCGACGGCTTCGTGCAGCTGGCCCGCGCCGAGGTCACGCCGGTGTTCCTGGAGCCTGTCGACCTGGCCGATGTCGCCGTCGAGGCTATCGACGAGGTGTGGCCGCAGTCGGCCCAGCGCAAGATCCGCATCGAGCAGGTCGGCGGCGACGCGCCGCTGATGGTGCTGGGCGACCGCAGCGTCCTGGCCCGCACCCTGGTCAATCTGCTGGGCAATGCGGTGAAGTACGGGCCCGAGGGCTCGGTCATCACCGTCGCTTTGTCGGAGCGCCCCTCGGCTAGCGGTCCCACGGTCGAGGTGTCGGTGGCCGACCAGGGTCCGGGCTTCTCGCGCGAGGAGGCCGCCACCGCCTTCCGTCCGTTCCAGCGCTTCGAGCGTCCGGGATCGGAAGCCGCCGGCGGCGCGGGGCTGGGCCTGGCCTTTGTGCACGCCGCCATCGCCCGCCACGGCGGCGAGGTCTCGTGCCGCAGCGAACCCGGCGTCGGCTCGGAGTTCACCGTCAGCCTGCCGCGTCACGGGGTGGGCTAGGCGGGCTTGGCCGTCAGCCGCAGCGCCGTCACCAGCAGGTCAGCGACCACGACGGGCGCTTCCTTGCGCACCCGCACCGAGGACCAGGCCAGGGTCTTGCCGGTCTTGGCGTCCAGCACCGCCAGGGTCACGGCGCGGACAGGCCCCTTGCGGCTCCAGGGGCGTCGCGGGGGCGCCGGACTGCGCCAGGTGGGCGCTGCATTCTCGGCCGTGATCGTCGATACGCCCATGGTGCTGGGGGCCAGCGACACGCCGACCTGGACCAGGAAGGCGGGCCTGTCGCCCACCCGCGCGCCCAGGCGGTCGATTGCGGCGACCTGCACGGCGCGGGCATAGGCGTCATCGGCGGGATCGACCGGCGCGGCGACCACCGCGCCTTGCATTACAGTCACGTCGCCCTCACCGATGGCGCGCGGTGACGCGCAAGCGCTCAAGGCCAACAGGCCGGCCACAGCCAGCATCGGCGTCCAGGTCCGCATGATCGGCCCTCCCCTAAAGTTCCGATAAGCGAACGATACCCTCGACCGGCCTCGCGGTCACGCCAGCCAGGAGCCGACGGCCACCCCGCCGAACACGATCACGGCCCAGGCCAGGGCGGCGGCCAGGATCGCCAGGATGATCGGGGCGTAGCGGCGGCGGCGTGACGGCGGACGCTGCGACACCGTCTGCGGGCGCACGGGTCCGCGGACCTGGATGTCGATCGGGCGCATGCCGTGGCCCTCCCTGCCGCAACCCAGGGAGGTTAGCGGCCTTGCCGCCCGCGAGACCAGCCGTCAGGTCGCTGTTTTTACAATGGATTACATTGCTGCCTTACGCAGCCTGCGGAGGATTTCGCGCCGTGGACGTCTTGGAGTCCGCGAGCGCAATGACGTCGCCGAGCTGCGGCAGCCACCGCGACATTTCGCCACATAAAGCCAAGTTCTGGCGCCGCCTGCCTCGCCTTCTGGTTGGTGAAATCATGAGCTGAATAGCAGAAACTGGGCCTTTCGCCGCAAAGGCCTTCAAATTGTCTGGCTCATGTCCTGAATGATCATCGACTGTCACTCGAACTAACGATCGTCTTTCGATCAAAAAGATGGATAGTGCGGCGCCATTAGGGGCGGGCATCGGTGGACACGGGAGATTCTTTGAGCGCCACAGACTCGGACAAGGCCTTGCTGCTTGGCCTGTACGAGCAGAAGCGCGCCAATCTGGCGCGTTTCTACGCGGCGCGTCTGGGCTCGCGGGCCGAGGCCGAGGACCTGGTGCAGGACCTCTACATCCGCATCAACGGCATGGAGCAGGTCGGCCCGATCGACAATCCGTCGGCCCTCCTGCACCGCATCGCCTCGAACCTGATGCTGGATCGCCTGCGCAGCCAGAAGCGCTCCGGCGCGCGCGACGCCGATTGGCGCGCAGTCAACACCGTCGCCATGGCCGGCCACGAGGTCGCCGACGAGCCGTCGGCCGAAGCCGTGGTCGAAAGCCGGCAACGCCTGAAGGCTCTGGTCGACGCCGTGGGGGACCTGCCCGAGAAGACCCGACAGGCCTTCCAGCTGCACAAGCTGGATGGTCTCAGCCACGCCGAAACCGCCCGCCGTATGGGCATCAGCATCAGCACCGTGGAAAAGCACATAAGCTCGGCCTTGAAGACCCTGACGAGGCGGCTCCGTTGATTTATGAAATGCCGCATGGGGGATGGCGCCGAACGGTGACGTCAATGTGCAAGGGGATGTTTGATCCTCGTCGGAGCAACACCGGATGAGCCGGTCAGCGCAACATCTGCAGGAGGCGGCCGATTGGCTGACCCGTCTGCAGCGGCCGGAGGTCGATGAGACCGACTGGCTGGCGTTCGACGCCTGGCTGTCCGAGCCCGGCGCGCAGGAGGCCTATGACGCCATCCAGGCCGTAGACGAAGAGATCTTCCACCGCGGTCCGGCCATGCGCTCGGCCCTGACCAAGCCCCGCCTGGCGACCGCCCGGCAGCCCTTCGCGCTGGACTGGCGCTGGCTGGGCGGCCTGGGCGCGACCGCCGCGGCCGTGGCCGTCGCGGTGACCATGGCCCCGTGGGGCGAGCTGCTGCCGCAGCCCGACACCCTCTACACGACCGCCAAGGGCGAGAGCCGCCAGGTCCAGCTGGCCGACGGCAGCCGCATCGACCTGAACACCGACTCGCATCTGTCGGTCCGCCTGGAGAAGGACGCCCGCCGCGTCACCGTGCACGACGGCCAGGCGCTGTTCGACGTGGCCCACGACAACCACCGCCCGTTCCTGATCACCGCCGGCGACGAGACCGTGCGCGTGGTCGGCACCAAGTTCGACGTCCGCCGCCGCGACGGCCAGCTCAGCATCACCGTGCTGCGCGGCCTGGTCGAGGTCTCGACGGATGGCCAGGACGAACCGGTACGCCTGCGCCCCGGCCAGATGCTGGAGCACACCGAGGGCGCCGCCAGCGTCACGGTCAGCAAGGTCACGGCCGAGGACCAGGTCGGCTGGAAGTCGGGCCGACTGATCTATCGCGACCAGCCGCTGGGTCGCATTGTCGGCGACATCAATCGCTATTTCGACCGCCCGCTTCGCCTTGAGGGTGAAAACACCGCAGACCTCCGGTTTACCGGCGTATTGATCGTGGATGGCCAGGATGCGATGGTCCGTCGCCTGTCCAGCCTGATGCCGATTTCGGCGACGCCGACCGATGATGCGATTGTCCTGCGCGGAAGGCCGTCCGCTTCACATTAACGCCTTTGAACGGGTCCGGCCCTGAGCCGGGCCTGCTTCCTGTTGGCTGCCGCCCTCCTGGGGACGAGCGGCCAGGCGGCGATCGCCGCCGAGCAGCGCGTTCGCCTGGACATCCGCAAGACCACCGCCGCCGAAACCCTGATCGAGCTGGGCATCCGCATGGGCGTCAGCCTGGGCGGGGTCGAGGCCTGCAAGGGCCCGGGCATTGCCCTTGTCGGCCCTTACACGCTGAAGGAGGCGCTGGACCTGCTGACCTCGGAAGGCGGCGGTTGCCGCTACGCGTTCGTCGACCCGCGCACGGTCCGGTTCTGGTTGCCGCATCCGCCGGCGCCCGCGCGGTTCAGACCCCTTCCCCAGCCCGTCATCACCCAACCCGAACAGATCGTCCCGGTCGCCCCGCTAGTCATCAGCGCCGGCAAGCGTCCGCCGCGCCTGGGCAGCCTGCCGGGCGGGGTCAGCGTCATCGGCTCGCCGCAGCTGCAGGACACCGGCGTCGGCGAAACCGCCTCGGTCTCGCGCCAGACGGCCGGCTTCATCACCACCAACCTGGGCGCGGCGCGCAACAAGATCCTGCTGCGCGGCCTGTCGGACGGCACCTTCACCGGCCGCACCCAATCCACGGTCGGGACCTATCTCGACGACGTGCCGGTCAACTACAACGCCCCGGACCCCGACCTGCGGCTGATCGATGTCGACCGGGTCGAGGTCATGCGCGGCCCGCAAGGCGCGCTCTATGGCGGCGGCTCGCTGAGCGGCGTCTACCGCATCGTCACCCGCGCGCCCGAACTGGACACCTGGTCGGCCTCGGTCGGAGCGACCACGGCCCGCACCAAGTCCGGCTCGGACAGCTACCGCTTCGAAAGCGTGGTCAACGTCCCCACCAGCTCGAACTCGGCGCTGCGGGCCGTGGCCTATCACGATCTGGATGGCGGCTATCTCGACGACGTGACCCTGCGCCTGTCCAACGTCGACAGCACCACCCGGCGCGGCGGCCGCGCAGCCTGGCGCGCCGACCTGGGCGAATGGCAGGTGCGGCTGGGCGTGGCCGGCCAGACCATCTCATCCAAGGACACCCAGTACGTCACCCTGGCCCCGACCGGTCCGCGGCGCGCCAACCAGGTGCGCGAGACGCACCAGAACCGCCTGGGCCAGACCTCGCTGAAGATCACCGGCGCCGGCGACTGGGGCCGGTTCGAGGCGGTGACCGGCTATGTCACCCACCGCTTCGCCAGCCGCTACGACGCCACCCTGTCGCTAAGCCAGTTCTCGGAACAGGCTATCGAGCTGGGCCTCTATGACGAGCGCTCCAAGGTGCGGATGACCGTGCAGGACATGCTCTACACCGGACCCGAGCGCGGCCGCCTGCGCTGGCTGATCGGGGCCTTCACCGCCACCAGCATCGAGGAGAGCGACGCCGACCTGCGCGCCCGCTCCGTCGGCATCACCCGCAGCGTCTATGACGAGGACCGCAAGGACCGCCTGAACGAGTACGCCCTGTATGGCGAGGCCAGCTACGACCTGGGCGGCGGCTGGCGGATCGCCGCGGGCGGCCGCCAGTTCAGGACCACCGTCCATACCCGTTCCTACGTCACCGCCCCGGCGCCCGGCCAGTCGCGCGACCTGGACCGCAAGGCCAGCTTCCAGGGCTTCTCGCCCAAGCTGTCGATCCAGCGCGAACTGCCGCACGGCGGCCTGGTCTATCTGTTGACCTCCGAGGGCTATCGGGCCGGCGGCTTCAACTCCGGGGGCCTGGTCACGCCGTCCGAGACGCGCCGGGTGTTCCGCCCCGACCACCTGCGCAACTACGAGGCGGGGATGACGCTCAATCCCTGGAACGGCCGCGTCAGCTTGCGCACGGCGGTGTTCTACGACGACTGGCGCAACATCCAGACCGACCAGTATTTCACCTCGGGCCTGTCCTACACCGCCAACATCGGCAGCGGCCGCAACCGCGGGCTCGAAGTCGAGACGGCCTGGCGCGCCAGCCCGCGCCTGACTCTGTCGGCCAACGCCCTGTTCAACGATCCCGAACTGACCCGCATCGCCCCGGGCTACGGCATCACGGACGCGGCGCGCCTGCCCGGCGTGCCCGACGTCTCGTTCGGCAGCCTGGTGACCTATCATCGCCCCGTCACCCCCGGGGCCAGCCTGCTGCTGACCGCAGAGACCGGCTACATCGGCGAGTCGCGGCTGACCTTCGACCCGCGTTACTCCCCGACCATGGGCGGTTACTACACCGGCAAGCTCTCGGCCCAGTTGCTGACCGACCGCTGGCGCGCAGCCCTGTTCGTCAGCAATCCCTGGAACGGCTCCAGCGACACCTTCGCCTACGGCAACCCGTTCAGCTTCGGCCAGGTGCGCCAGGTGACGCCGCAGCGCCCCCGCACGTGGAGCCTGGCCCTCAGCGCCAACTTCTAGGCGCATCGCTGTCGCAAACCCTTTGCAGGGTCGCAACATTTCTCGCCTCATCAGCGGGGGGCGGACGGGATCGGCGACGTCATCACATCGAAGCGACTGCGGGGGCGTGGTCGTTCGTGAGGATGTCAGTATGGCCAAGCTTTCAGCCCTGATCTGCGTGCACAACGAAGAGCAGCGCCTGCACGGCTGCCTTTCGGCGCTGTCGTTCTGCGACGAGATCGTGGTGGTGGCCGACCGCTGCAGCGACGGCACCGAGGCCATCGCCCGCCAGTACGGCGCCGTGGTCGTGTCGGGCATCTTCCCGGTCGAGGGCCCGCGCAAGCACGCCGGCATCGCCCGCTGCACCGGCGATTGGATCCTGGAGCTGGACGCCGACGAAGGCGTCACCCCGGCCTTCGGTGAAGAAATCCGCCAGACCATCGAAGGCGCGAACGCCGCCGACTGGTACCAGATCCCGGTCGACAACTATGTCGGCGATCAGCTGGTGCGTCATGGCTGGGGTGGCTCCTTCGGCACCTCGTCGGCGGCCCGCCTGTTCCGTCGCGGCCACAAGTCGTGGAAGAACGAGCGCGTCCATCCCGGCGCCAAGCTGGAGGGGACCTTCGGCGGCAAGCTGACCCAGCCGCTGAACCACATGGTCGACGAGGACATCGCCGACATGTTCGCCCGCCTGGGCCGCTACACCGCCCTGAAGGGCCAGGACCTGGCCGACAACGGCAAGATCAAGAGCCTTCCCGACGACGCCTTCCGCGGCGTGCGCCGGTTCTTCAAGTGCTACGTCTCGCGCAAGGGCTACAAGGAAGGCGATCTGGGCTTCCTGATCTCGCTGATGGCGGCGCTGTATCCGATCCTGTCAAACCTGCGGGCTCGCGAGATCGTCCGCAATCGCGCCCGCGAGGCCAAGCCCGCCTATGCGGCGCCGGCGGCCGTGCCGCTGCGCCGCGCCGAGGCCGCTGGCCACTAAGCCGCATGGCCCATCTGTCGCTCGCCTTCGGCCTGATCCTGGGCGCGGAGCTGAAGCTCTGGGCCAAGGCTGGCCACACGCCGGTCGTCTGGTGGCGCGATGACGACGCGCGCTCGCCGACCGGGGCGCTGGAGCAGCTGCTGGCGTTGTCGCATCGCCATGATGCGCCGCTGACCCTGGCTTCGATCGCCGGCCCCAGCCTGCCATCCCTGGTGCGCCGGCTGGAGGCCGAGCCGGACGTCGAGATCGCCGTCCATGGCTTCCGCCACATCAACCGCCAGCCTGAGGGCCACGGCTTCGGCGAGATCGTACCCGAGGACGATGTCGACTGGGTCCGCGCCCAGCTGCGCACGGCAGTGACGACCTTCCACCGCGCCGGCGCGGCCCCAACCCTGTTCGTGCCGCCGTGGAACAATCTGGCGCCGCAGCTGCTGACGGCCCTGCCCGACTCGTCGCTCCGTGCCGTCTCGGGCTTCGACCAGCTCAGCGGCGCCACCGACGGCGTCGCGCGGCTGGATACGCATCTGGACGTGCTGCGCTGGAAGGACGGCGCGCGCTTCCGCGGCGCCTGGAAGTTCCTGTCGCGGATGCGGCGGCTGCTGGCCCAGCGTCGCCAGGCCGGCCAATGGGACGAGCCGATCGGCCTCCTGACCCATCACCTGGATCACGACCGCGATACGTGGCTGTTCCTGGAACGGTTCCTGGCCGTCTTCCCCGTCCGTGCGCGGCGGGACATCATGGCCGAGCCGGCGCACGCGCCTCTGGACGAGGCGCTGTCCGCCTAGACGCGTGACCTAGGCTGGTTCGGGGCGGTCGCGCAGGCACTCGCCGATGGCGCGGGCGCAGCCCGGCAGGCCCAGCGCGCCGATGAACGACATCGCCACGGCGCAAACCAGCATGATCGGTTGGAAGATACGCATGGGTCGGCTCCGCGCGGTTCTGTTCGCTGGCACTGTGCCGCAACTGTAAGACGGAACCTTGACGGTTGTTCCGGGCGCGAACAAAAAAAATCAGGACGCGGCTTTTTTATCGCCTGAGCGGCCCAGGCCATAGGCGGTGCGAGCGTTCTCGATCCGGCCCAGCTTGGCGCGCAGCGGGGCCCAGTCGTCCTCGGCGGCGATCGGGGCCCACAGCGATTCGACCTCCTCGATCAGCAGCTCTTCCGGCTCCGGACGCTGGAACACCGGATCGGTCAGGCGCTCGGGCCGGTCGGCCGCGTACTGGCCCAGCAGCCCCCGGAATGTCCTGAACGCCTCGGTGTCGTAGAGCCCTGCGCGCGGGCCGGCCAAGGCGCGGGCCTCCGAGGCCTCGCCGCCGAACCAGTCGAAGAAGAACGGCTCCCAGCGCAGGGCTTCGCCGCCCTCGGCCAGGGCGCGGAAGGCGGCGTTGACAAGCTCGACGTCGCGGTCGGGATCGCGGCCGACCACGCCCAGCCGGTCCAGCATCGCTCCTCGCAAGGCCAGACGATAGCCGTCGGAGAAGCCGTTCAGCGCCGCCAGCAGCCCAGCCTGCTCGCCGCCGGCCAGGGTCAGACAGGCGGCCAGCTGCTGCAGGTTCCAGAACACCGCCTCGGGCTGGCGGCCGAAGCTGTAGAGCCCCGAATGGTCGAAATAGGCGGCCACGAAATTGGGATCGTTGCGCGGCAGGAAGCGCCAGGGGCCGTAGTCGAAGCTCTCGCCGGTCACCACCATGTTGTCGGTGTTGAGCACGCCATGCACGAAGCCGGCCGTCATCCAGCGGGCCAGCAGGCGCGCGGTGGCGGCGACCACCGCCTCCATCAGCGCGGCGGGGCGGTCGGCGGCGTCGGCCAGATGCGGATAGTAGGTCTCGACCACGTGGTCGACCAGGACACCGATCAGGTCGCGGCGGTCGAAATAGGCCAGGCGCTGGAACGTGCCGAAGCGGATGTGGCTGTGCGACAGCCGGGTCAGAACCGCCGAGCGCGTAGGGCTAGGCTCGTCGCCGCGGGTCAGGGCCTCGCCGGTCTCGACCAGCGAGAAGGCCCGCGAGGTCGGGACGCCCAGCGCCTCCAGCTGGCTGGCGGCCAGGATCTCGCGCACCCCGCCTTTCAGGGTCAGGCGGCCATCGCCCGACCGCGACCACGGCGTCTGGCCCGAGCCCTTGGTGGCCAGGTCCAGCAACCGGTCGGTGCCGGCCTCGCGCAGCTGCGCATAGAGAAAGCCGCGCCCGTCGCCCAGGTCGGGATTGTAGGTGCGGAACTGGTGGCCGTGATAGCGCATGGCCAGCGGCTGGGCCTGATTGTCCGGCAACGGATCGAAACGGCCGAAGCGCCGGATCCAGTCAGCGTCGTCCAGTCCTTCCAGCCCGACGGTCGCAGCCGCGCGGTCGTTGCGGAACCGCAGGATCGTCTCGGGAAAATCGGCCGGCGCGACCGGGTCGGAGAACTCGCTCCCCAGGGCCTGGAAGCGCGGATCGGGGCGGTAGGCGGGAGAGAACGGCATCGTCGCCATATCAGGTCCGCGCACGACGGCCGCAAGCCCTGTTCGAATTTCCGTATTCGAATGTCCATGACGCTCGCCGAACGCTGTCGCTTCCGGGCAACAGGGCGCGCAATCACCTTTAGATCACAGGGATTTTAGCTTGCCGAGACCGTGGGCGGCGCCTAACCCTTGGCTATTCATTCGAACACTCGTTCGAGCGAACCAACGAAAAACAGGTCGGGGGCGGGCAAGCGCACTCGGCTACAACAAACCGAGGTAGGAAATGCGCTTCAACCAGGTGCTTTGCGGCACTGCGTCCGCTGTTGTCCTCGCCGGTCTCGGCGCCACGAGCGCCGCCCAGGCCCAGGCGCAGGACATCCCAACCATCGACAGCATCGTCGTCACCGCCCAGAAGCGGGAACAGAACCTGCAGGACGTGCCGGTGGTGGTCACCGCCGTCGGCGCCAAGCTGCTGCAGGACACCGGCGTCCGCGACATCAAGGACCTGACGATCCTGACGCCCGGCCTGACCGTGACCTCGACCACGTCGGAAGCCTCGACCACCGCCCGCGTCCGCGGCATCGGCACCGTCGGCGACAACCCGGGCCTGGAGAGCTCGGTCGGTATCGTGATCGACGGCGTCTATCGTCCCCGCAACGGCGTCTCGTTCGGCGACCTGGGCGAGATGGACCGCATTGAAGTGCTGAAGGGCCCGCAAGGCACCCTGTTCGGCAAGAATACCTCGGCCGGCGTCATCAACATCGTGACCAAGGAGCCGTCGTTCGAGTTCGGCGGCGAAGCCGAGCTGGTCTACGGCAACTACGACGCCAAGGGCGCGTCGCTGTCGGTCACCGGCCCGATCGCCGGCGACAAGATGGCCGGTCGCATCTATTTCGCCGCCCGTGAGCGTGACGGCTTCAACAAGGTCGTCACCGGCAAAGGCCCCAGCGACCGCGACCAGGACGCCGATCAGGGCTTCTACACCGTGCGGGGCCAGCTACTGTTCATTCCGGACGATCGCGCCACCTTCAAGGTCATCGCCGACTACACCAAGCGCGACGAAAACTGCTGCGGCGCCGTGCAGATCCGCACCGGTCCGACCGCGGCCATCCTGGGCCTGATCAACGGCGGCCCGGCCCTGGCGACCACCGCCGATCCCTTCGCCCGCGTGGCCTATTCCAACCGCGGCGCGCCGTCGTCGGTCGAGGACAAGGGCGTCTCGCTGGAAGGCAATATCGACTTCGACTGGGGCACCCTGACCTCGATCTCGGCCATTCGCGACTGGCGCACCGACAACGGCCAGGACTCGGACTTCACCACCGCCGACATCACCTATCGCAACAAGGACGGCACGAACTACTCGCAGTTCCGGACCTATACCCAGGAACTGCGCCTGGCCGGCAAGGCCGGCAAGCTGGACTGGCTGGTCGGCACCTTCCTGGCCGACGAGCGCCTGGAAACCCGCGCCAACTTCCTGTTCGGTCGTGACTACGAACAGTATCTGGGCCGCCTCCTGTCGCGCTCGGCGGCCAACCCGGCCGGCATCGCCAACTTCGTCTCGGCCCTGACCGGCCGCGCCCCGAACACCACCTTCACGGCGGGCCAGGGCCTGTACGACCGCTACAGCCAGCGCTCGACCACGATCTCGCTCTTCACCAACAACACCTACCAGTTCACCGAGGCCTTCGGGATCACCGCCGGCCTGCGCTACGGCGAAGAGAAGAAGGACCTCTTCACCTACCAGACCAATTCGGACGGCGGCATCGGCTGCGGCACGGCGCTCTCGCCCGCCGGCCAGGCCCGCATCGCCGGCATCGTCGGCGCGGCGGCCACCCCGACCGTCATCGGCAACCTGTGCCTGCCCTGGGCCAACCCGCTGTTCCACAACCGCAGCACCAACCAGACCCGCACGGACAAGGAATGGTCGGGCACGATCAAGGCCGCCTACCGCTTCTCGCCGGAAGTGATGAGCTACGCCTCGTTCGCTCGCGGCTACAAGGGCGGCGGCTTCAACCTGGACCGCACCCAGTCGTCGAACGGCCTGCCCTCGGGCGGCAATGGCGTCACGCCGATCTACGACACCTCGTTCCCGGCCGAGTTCGTCGACAGCTATGAAGTCGGCCTGAAGAACACCCTGTTCAACCGCACGGTGCTCTTCAACATCACCGGCTTCTACCAGAAGTTCGAGGACTTCCAGCTGAACACCTTCCTGGGCACCTCGTTCGCCGTGCGCTCGATCCCGGAAGTGACCTCCAAGGGTATCGACGCCGACTTCCTGTGGTTCACGCCGGTTCGCGGCCTGACCGTCCAGAGCGGCTTCACCTACGCCAAGACCGAATACGGCAAGGACGCGGTGCCGAACGATCCGACCAACGCCTTGGCCCTGCTGCCGGGCAGCCGGATGTCGCTGGCCCCGCTCTACTCGGCCTCGGGCTCGGTCACCTATGAGACCGCCGTCGGCACGGGCATGAAGGCGCGCTTCAACCTGGGGGCCAAGTATTCGTCCAGCTACAACACCGGTTCGGACCTGTTCCCGCCCAAGATCCAGAAGGGCTTCACGGTCGTGAACGGCCGCGTGGGCCTGGGCGCGGAAGACGACAAGTGGATGCTGGAGCTGTGGGCCCAGAACCTGCTGAACGAGAAGTACATGCAGGTCGGCTTCAACGGCCCGCTGCAAGGCTCCTCGGGCCTCAGCGCGACGCAGGCGACCTATGTCCCCGCCAACGACACCAACACCTACGACGCGTTCCTGGGCGCGCCGCGGACCTACGGCGTGACCCTGCGCTCGAAGTTCTAGTCAAACCGGGAGGGGGGAACCGGCGGGCCTTCGAGGCCTGCCGGCTTTCGGAAGAGGGAAAGGGGCGATCCGGGCGACCGGGTCGCCCCTTTCTTTTGCCCTCGCCTTTTTGCCCGAGCTTGATCCCCGCTTTTCTCTGAGCCCCTCTTTTTTCTAAAGGCCTGGGGCTTTCGGATCGGGCCGCATCACCTCAGCATGGGCGTGGGGGACTTTCTCGACGTCGGAGACCGCGGCCCATGAAGACGATCCGCTTCCTCGGATTCTGGATCTGCCTCGTGATCGGCCTGGCGCTGGGCGCCTGGAGCCAGAGGCCGCCTGCGCCCGTCGCCGCCACCGCGCCACTGACCGACTTCTCGGCCATGCGGGCCATGGCCGATGTCGACGCCATCGCCCGCGCGCCGCACCCGACCGGCTCGGCCGAGATCGCCAAGGTGCGCGACCACCTGCTCAGCCGCATGACCGAGCTTGGCCTGGAGGTTTCTGTCCGCGTCGGCGAGGGCTTCCGCCCCTATTCCAGCGACGGCCGCGCCCTGGGCGTGGCGGCGGTGCAGAACCTGGTGAGCGTACTGCCGGGCCAGGACCGCACCCTGCCGGCCATCCTGGTGATGAGCCACTATGACTCGGTCCACAACTCGCCCGGCGCCGCCGACGATGCGGCGGGCGCAGCCGCGGCGCTCGAGATCGCCCGCGCCCTGAAGGCCGGGCCGCAGCCGGTCCGCGACGTCATCTTCCTGTTCACCGACGCCGAGGAGCCGGGCCTGCTGGGCGCCGACGCCTTCTTCAACCGCGACCCGACGCTGGAGCGGGTGGGCCTGGTGGTGAACATGGAGGCCCGGGGCGACGCGGGCCGCGCGGCCATGTTCCAGACCGGCCCGCAGAACGGGGCGCTGATGAGCGTCTTCGCCCGCGCCGCCAAGGGGCCGTCGGCCAATTCGATGGCCTCGACCGTCTACGAGAAGATGCCCAACGACACCGATTTCACCCACGCGGTGAAGCGGGGTCTGCCGGGGCTGAACCTGGCCTTCATCGACAACCAGCTGGCCTATCACACGCCGCTGGCCCGCCCCGATCATCTGGACAAGGGCAGCCTGCAGCACATGGGCGACCAGACCCTGCCCACGGTGCGGGCCTTGGCCGACGCCCGCGAGCTGCCGGCCCGGACGCCGAACGCCATCTATTCGGACGTGCTGGGCCTGTTCCTGGTCAGCTATCCGCCGGTCGTGGGCTGGTTGCTGCTGGTCCTCGCCGCCGGCCTGATCGCCTTCACCGCTTGGCGCGCCCTGGCCGGACGCGGCACCAGCGGCTGGGAGATCGCCCGCGGCATGGCCGGCCTGATGCTGATCGCGGCCAGCGCGGCCCTGGTCCTGCATCTGGCGGGGCGGATGCTGATGGTCACCGACGTCCAGCGCTATTACGGCCTGCTGACCCGCTTCGATCAGATGCTGTGGGGCGCAGGCCTGACCGCCGTCGCCGCCGGCCTGGCCGTCGCCACCGCCCAGGCGCGGGGCGCGGCCCGGATGATCCCGGCGATCATCGCCCTGGCCCTGGGCGGGGCGTGCAGCCTGGCCGGCGGCTTCGACCCGATCGGCCTGGGACTGGGCGTCGCCACCTGCGTGCTGGCCATCGCCGCCCTGGGCTTCCGGACCTATGTGCTGGGCGCCTGGATCGGCGGGATGATCGTGCTGCTGATCCTCAGCATCGTCGCCCAGGTCCTGGCCCCCGGCGCGACCGTGATGCTGACCTGGCCGTTGCTGATCGCCGCCATCGGCGCGGCCTTGGTCATCGGCGTCGGCGGCACGCGCGACAAGCGGGTGGCCTTGGCCCTGACCTTCGCCGTCGGCCTGCTGGCCGTGCTGTCGACCGCTCAGCTCAGCGCCTGGGGCGCCTGGACCTTCGCGGGCCTCGGCGTGACCATGCCGGCGATCATGGCCGCCTTCGCCATGCTGGCCGCCCCAGCCCTGTCGCCCCTGGCCCATGACTTCGCCGCCACCCGCTGGGCCTGGCGCGCCGCCGGCGTGCTGGCCATTGCCGGCCTGGCCCTGATCGCCAACGCCGCGCGGCTGGGCGGCGACGCCGCGCGGCCGGGCATCACCCAGGCCCTGCATCTGGCCGACCTCTCGACCGGCAAGGCCTGGCGCATCGCCGACCAGCCGCGCCTGGACGCCTGGACCAAGGCCGTGCTGCCCGACGACGGCGGCTCCAAGCCCGCCCAACAGGCCCTGGCCCCGTTCTGGAGCAAGCCGGTCTGGATGTCGGAGACCCGCCCCGCCCCGGTCGAGGCGCCGCACCTGACCGTCGACCGTATCGAGAACCGCCTGCTGGTCCGCCTGATCCCCGCGCCTGGCGCCGAGCTGGTCAGCATCCGCCTGCGCCCCAGCAGCGAGCTGACCTCGCCCCGCTTGAACGGCCGGCCGATCACCCTGAAAACGGAGGCCGACAAGTGGTCGGGCGTCACCTATCACGCCCCCGATCCGAACGGCGTGACGCTCAGCTTCACGATTGAAGGCGAGGGTCCCGGCAAGATCCAGGTCGCCGCGCTCGAATATCACGAGGGCTGGCCCGAAGAGGCCAAGGCCCCGCCGGCCAAGCCGCCCGAACTGATGGCCTTCGACATGTCCGATAAGACCGCCGTGCTGGTGCGCAGCGGAATGAAGTGGTGATCTAGACCGCGAACACCGCCTCGCCCGGCGTCTTGGCATACAGCGCCTCGACCCGGTCGGCGCGGCGTTCCAGCGCCGCGCGCTGGTTGACGTAGCCCTTGTCGGTGATTTCCCCGGCGTCGATCGACGGGGGCTCGGTCAGGATCGTGAAGCGGGCCACCCGACGCGACGAGCCGCCGGCCGCGGCGTTGAACGCGCCCAACCGGTCGCGGACAATGGCGACCAGCTTCTCCAGCGGCGTGCCTGGCCCCTGATCAGCGACCAGCGCCGCCAAGCCGGCCGGCGAGGGCCACAGCATGGCGCCGATGAAGCCCTTGTCCTGGCCGGTGATCACCGCGTCGTGGATATAGGGGCTGCAGGCGGCGACGATGTCGGGCCGCAGCACGCCGACGCTGACCCAGGTGCCGCTGTCCAGCTTGAAGTCCTCGGTCACCCGGCCGTCGAACACCAGGCCCTTGGCCGGGTCCTCGGGATCGACGAACCGCGCCGCATCGCCCAGCTTGTAGAAGCCTTCCTCGTCGAAGGCCGCGGCGGTCTTTTCCGGATCCTTGTGGTAGCCGGCCGCCACCGTCGGCCCCTTGACCCGCACCTCGTACTTCGAGCCGTTTGGGGCCAGCTTCAGCTGGATGCCTGGCAGCGGCAGGCCGACCAGCCCGACCCGCTCGGTGATCCAGTGGGTGACGGTGATGCCTTGTGTCTCGGTCGCGCCGTACATGGTTGTCAGGGGGATGCGATGGCCGGTCTCGGCGACCGCAAGCGCCTGCAGCCGCTCATAGACGTCGTTGGACAGCGTCGCCCCGCCATAGCCCATGTAGCGCAGGTTCTTGAAGAACGAGGCCCGCAGGGTGGGGTCGTTCTCCATGGCCTCGGCCAGCATCGAGAAGGCGATCGGGGCCGAGCCGAACACGATCGGCGAGACCTCGTACAGGTTCTTGATCGTGGTCTCGAACATGCCCGGCAGCGGCTTGCCCTCATCGATATGCAAGGTGCCGCCAGCCCACAGCGTGCCGTTGAAGCTGATATTGCCGGCCGAGATATGGCTCCAGGGCATCCATTCCAGGCTCTGGGGGACCTCGCCGGCCTCGGGCTCGTCCAGCTTCAGACCATCCTGGCCGGCGATCACGCCCGCCATCATGCCGTGGGTCTGGGGCACGGCCTTGGGCATGCCGGTCGAGCCGGAGGTGAAGAGATACTTGGCCACCGTCGCCGGGCCCACGGCCTCACGCGACTCCGCCACGGCCGCCGTGGGCTCAGTCGCAGCGATGTCGGCGAACGGGATCGCCCCCGCGCCGGTCCCGTCGACCGTGATCACCGCGATGGTCGGGTCGATGGCCTTCAGGGCCTCCAGCGCCTTGGCGAACAGCGCCCCGCTCTGGGCGAAGACGACGCGCGGCGCCACCCGCTCGAAACAGTGCTTGAGCTTGGCGTGGTCGGTCGAGATCAGGCTGTAGGCCGGGCTGATCGGCGCGGCCGGGACGCCGGCGGTATAGGCGCCCAGGGTCATCAGGGCGTGCTCGATTGAGTTGCCCGACAGGATCATCACGCTGTCGCCGGCCTTCAGACCACGATCCAGCAGCCATTGGGCCACGCCCTCGACCGCCCGCAGCGCCTGGCCGTAGCTGACGCCGCGCCAGGGCCCGTGGCCCGGTTCGCGCTGCTTGATGTAGGGCCGCTCGCCGTGCTCGCCGGCCTTTTGCGCCAGCAGATGGGCGATCGAACGCGGCCCCTCGCCCGGCGGATGGTTGGAGGTGATGACGATGGTCCCGTCGCCGCGCCGCTCGACGGTCACGTCGGGACCCTTCATCGGCAGCGGCTTGAACGGGATGCCCTGAGTATTTGGGGCAGTAGGCGAAGCGTCGCGCGAGGGCGACGCGCCATCCGGCGGCGTCATGGTCTCACTCCCTCAGATTATATCTCGTTGGGAGTGACGGTAGCGGAAACGGGGCGCCCGGCAAGGTTGCCGTTCGGGGAAGCAGCCCCTTGCCGGAAACGAAAGTCGGCGCTTAGCGCGCCGACAGCTTCGCCAGTTCGCCCGAGGTCAGGCGCTTCACGCCGGTCACCCGGCACTGCTTGTCGCCGGCGCTGGTGCTGACGATCAGCTGGGCGCCTTCACCCGGGCAGATCATCTCGCTGCCGTTCGCGTTCATCGACAGGCGCTCGGCCTGGGCCAGGGCGCCGCAGTCGCCGGTCAGCTTCATCGTGTAGACGCCGCTGTTGGCCGACTGGATGTACAGGGTCTGCGGGCCCGAGCGGTTGACGCCTGCGATGGTCTTGCCGCTGAAGCAGCGCGCGGCCGTGGCCGTCTCGGGGCTGCCGCTGGGATAGGCCTGGAGCTGAGCGTTGAAGTCGAACACCTGCGGCGGGGCCGGGTTGTTCTGAGCAGCGGCCGGCAGCGACATCAGAGCCAGTGCGGCGACAGTGAGGAAAGCGGCCTTCATAGTCTGTCTCCACCCAGGGTTTGGCCGGAGCGTAACCGAAGAACCGCGATCGCAAAAGCGTCTGCGATCAGCGCTTCTTGCCCAGCTCCGCCGCGATGTCCTTGGTCATGCGGCCGACCTTGCGGTGGGCGGCGGTGATCTGGTCGCGGGTCACGCCCCAGCGCTTCATCCAGTACTCGACGGCCTGACGCTCAGAGAGGTCCAGACGGTCCTTGTCGATGAAGCCGCGCTTGTCCTTCAGCCCGGCCATCAGCGGCTCCCCCACGGACGCGAGTCGCCCGAGGCGATGCGGTTGGCCTGCTGGCGCTGGAACTTGCCCCCGCGCGGGGCCTGGGGCCGGGCGTCGAGCGCGGCTTGCTTCAGGCGCAGGGCTTTCTGCATCGGGGTTTCGACTGGGGTTTCGGTGGTCATGAGCGGGAGCCTAGCACAGACACACGCCCTCTGCCTCACGCGGCGCGCCGCTGAAGGGATGAAAGGGACACGGAGCGCCCGGGCGACGCCCGGAGGTTGGAATAGGAAGTACCGTTTCGACGAAGCCGGGCGCTCCGCGTAGTCCGTTATCCGGTGAGCCCTCAAAACGCGGGGTCTTAACCCGCTTTCGAAAGAGGCCCCCGACGGGCGGGCCAGGGCGACGACCCCGGTCCCGGACCGCCCGGGCGATTTCAGCCCAGGCCTGCCGCGTCCGCCGAACCCTCGCCGCCAGAGCTTCGTCCTGTGTTTCAAGGAACCTGCCGCTGGATCCGTCGCGAAGGCGTCTCCGAAGAGACCCCGACAAGCGCTCCCCGCTCGACCACCCCTGACAGCCGCCACGATCGCCGGCCGGACGTCCCTTTCGCGCCATCAGGTGAGGAAGAGTATGGAGCGGGGTTGAGCGCGGAGGATGCAGCGCGGTGTAAAATCGACAAGCGATTGATTTCGTGAAGGTCTAGATCACCAACACCGGGAATTGGGCGGCGCCAATCCCCGCGCAGATGCTCCCCCGCGATGCGGGGGAGCTGTCGCGGAGCGACTGAGGGGGCAGGTGCTGCGGCGGCCGAGCTAGCCCCCTCCGGCCCTCCGGGCCGCCTCCCCCGCATCGCGGGGGAGGATCCACTTGCCCTAATTCACAGGATCAGGAAAGGAAGAGATCAAGCGGTACGAAACTCGAGTATTCGATGCTTCAACAATCTCGATCCGGACTCCCTTGAAGCCAATGGTGTTGCCATCTTTCAGGTCGTACTGCACATCCTGAGAAAATGACGGCCTAGCATAGTCCCCGGAAAATTCCCGGTAGAGAAATTTCAAAGTCTCACCAGACCTACCGTTGTAAATCAATTCCTGACGGAAATTGGGGGCGTCAACGTCAGTCACTCGAATTGGCGTGACCTCAGGAGTAGGCTTAAAGTTGCTTTTGCATTTTCCGGTCTGGAAAAACCCTCGGACGTAAGTTGGATCACCTTTCTTCGTGCAAATCCCACCTGCCATGTAAGGCGAGGTTCCGAGCATTGCATCATAGACCGTCATCTTATCCGAATAATAATACGTGTACGAAGCATCCGACTGCTTTGCTCGTAGGCGCCCCGGAGCGATCGTAAATTTCTTTAGTAAAACTCCATCGCCCCAAGTCACTTCGTTCTTGAGAAGCAGACCATCAAACGTGGTAATCTTGCCTTTCTCGACGATCGTGTCGCCAAGTTCAGCCTGAGCTACGCCCCCCAACGCAGGCCGATCTACGATGTCGACACGCGGCATAACCGACTGCGTACTCGCGCATGCCGTTAAGCCCAATGCACACAAAGCAATAAATGTATATCTGAGCATGTGTCCTCCCCTTCCAACCACGAAGAGTAGAGGCGACGCGCGAACTTCACCATATGCGAGTGCGCAATTTGAGTTCGCGCCATAAGCGATCAAGCATGAAAAAGGGCGGAGCCTCGCGGCCCCGCCCTCTCAGTTGCTAGCTCGGTGGAAGCGAAGCCCTACTCCGCCGCCGCCTTCGCTGCGTAGCCCAGGATCGCCTTGGTCTCGAGGAATTCCCCGAAGGCATGGTCGCCCCACTCGCGGCCGTTGCCGCTCATCTTGTAGCCGCCGAAGGGGGCCATCAGGTCGGTGCTGGCGCCGTTGAGGTTGACCTGGCCGGCGCGCAGACGGCTGGCCACCTTGCGGACGTTGTCCTGGTCGCCGCCCGAGATGTAGGCCGCCAGGCCGTACTCGGTGTCGTTGCCGACGGTGACGGCTTCATCGACGCTGTCGTAGCCCAGGATCGAGACCACCGGGCCGAAGATCTCTTCCTTGGCGATGGTCATCTCGTTGGTGACGTTGGCGAAGATGGTCGGCTTGACATAGTAGCCCTTGTCCAGACCTTCCGGGCGGCCGACGCCGCCGGTGACCAGGGTGGCGCCTTCGTCGATGCCCTTCTGGATCAGGCCCTGGATCTTGTTCCACTGGGTCTCGGAGACCACCGGGCCCATCTTGTGGTTGCCATTGGGATCACCAACCGTGTGGCTCTCGGCTGCGGCCTTGGCGATGGCGATCACCTCGTCCATGCGCTGGCCGGGGACCAGCATGCGCGTCGGGGCGTTGCACGACTGGCCTGAGTTCATCATCACCGAGGCCACGCCGCCGCCGACGGCGCGCTGGAAGTCGGCGTCGTCGAGGATGATGTTGGGGCTCTTGCCGCCCAGCTCCTGGTGCACGCGCTTGACGGTCGGGGCGGCGTTCTTGGCCACCTCGATGCCGGCGCGGGTCGAGCCGGTGAACGAGACCATGTCCACTTCCGGGTGACTGGACAGGGCCGCGCCGACCGTGGGGCCATCTCCATTGACCAGGTTATAGACGCCGGCCGGAACGCCGGCGGCGTGCATGATCTCGGTCCAGATATAGCCGCTGAACGGCGCGATCTCGGAGGGCTTGAGCACCATGGTGCAGCCGGTGGCGATGGCCGGGCCGACCTTGCAGGCGATCTGGTTGACCGGCCAGTTCCACGGCGTGATGAAGCCGCAGACGCCGATCGGCTCCTTGACGATGCGGGTCGTGCCGCGGTCTTCCTCGAACTTGTAGTCCTTCAGCACCGCCACCGCGGTCTGGACGTGACCGATGCCCATGGCGGCCTGGGCGCGCTGGGCCAGCCAGGCCGGGGCGCCCATCTCTTCGGTGATGGCTTTCGCCATGTCCTCGAAGCGCTTCTGGTACTCGGCGATGATGCGCTCGAGGATGTCGATGCGCTCTTCGCGGCTAGTCTGGCTGAAGGTCTCGAACGCCTTGCGGGCGGCGCGGACGGCCTTGTCGACATCGGCCTCCGAGCCCAGCGAGATCTTGCCGGCGACGCCTTCGGTGGCCGGGTTGATGACGTCCAGGGTCTTGGACGCGACGGGATCGACCCAGGCGCCGTCGATATAGAACTTGGTGTACTCGCGCATGCCGTGCTCCTGCCCTCGGATGGTGGGACCCGCTCTAGTTGGCCCCCATGGGGGTGGGGAAGTGGCGGGCGGTTTCAAACAGCCATTTAATGTTATCGGCGTTCAGGGGGGAAGCCTTCCCATAGGGCTGCCGGCCAGAAACTGGTCCAGAAACTCACCACATCGGATCGGGATCGGCCCCGCCCAGCGCCTCGGCCAGGCGACGACGGGTGGCTGGCGTGGTCTCGTCCGGCAGGTCGGCAGGGTCGAACCAGCCAACGGCGTGGATCTCGCCCGCGGCGTCCGACGGGCACGGCTCCCAGGCCTCGACGCGATAGACCAGCACGTGGTCGCCGGGATGCAGCACCTCGTTGCTGTGGGCTGAAACCAGGCGCGGGCGCGACAAGGCCTGCACCCCGGCCTCCTCGGCCAGTTCGCGGATCACGGCGGTCTCGGCCGTCTCGCCGCGCTCGACCCCGCCGCCGGGCAGGTACCAGCCCTTGATGTAGGTGTGCTGGATCAGCAGGACCTTGCCGTCCGCGTCGGTGACCACCGCCCGCACGCCCAGGGTCAGGCCCCGCGTCATCCGGAAGAAGGCATAGACCAGCGGGCGGGTAAACGGTTCGATGCGACGGCGCCAGAGCATGGCCCCGTTCTAGCGCGCCGCGCGCTTGCGGTCAGCGGCCACGGACGCTAAAGCCGCAGCACCTGTTCTCTCTCTTCGGAGCCGCGCCATGCTGGCCATCGGTGTCATCGTCATTTTCCTGGGCGTCATCCTGACCCTGAACCTCGTCGAGTTCGGCCGCATCGACTAACTGACGATGGCGCGCGGTACGGCCCTGGTCACCGGCGCAGGACGCCGGATCGGCCAGGCCCTGGCCCTGGAGGCCGCGCGCGCCGGCTATGATATCGCCGTCCATGTTCGCAGTTCGCATGACGAGGCGCACGAGACGGCAGACGCGGTCCAGGCGCTGGGCCGCCGCGCGACCGTGGTCGCCGCCGACCTCGCCGACGAAACCGCTGTCCGGGGCCTGATCCCCGCCGCGACCGCCGCGCTCGGCCCCGTGACCCTGCTGGTCAACAGCGCCTCGGCCTTCCAGGACGACCGCGTCGGCGCCCTCGCCCGCGACACCTGGGACCTCCACCTCGAGACCAATCTGCGCGCGCCGATCGTGCTGGCCGAGACCTTCGCGGCGGCCCTGCCCGAGGACGCTTCCGGCCTGGTGGTCAACATCGTCGACCAGCGCGTCTGGCGGCCCAATCCGCAGTTCTTCAGCTACACCCTGGCCAAGGCCGGGCTGTGGTGGGCGACCCAGACCCTGGCCCAGGCCCTGGCGCCGCGCGTGAGGGTCAACGCCATCGGTCCCGGCCCCACCCTGCCCTCGGTGCACCAGGCCCCCGGCGAGTTCGAGGCCGAGGCCGCGGGGGTGCTGTTGCAGCGCCGCGCCACGCCCGATGAGGTCGCTGGCGCCCTGCGCTATCTGATTGACGCAACGTCGGTCACGGGCCAGATGATCGCCGTGGACGGCGGCCAGCACCTGGGCTGGAAGACGCCCGACATCGTCGCCCCCTAGGAGGCCACCGTTGGCCGCTTCGCCGCTTACCGACATCGCTCCCCAAGGCCTGGGACCGCAGACCCTCGCCAAGGTCATCGTGACCAAGGTCTTCGTCCGCGGCCTGAAGGTCGACGCCGAGATCGGCGTCTATGACCACGAGCACGGCCGCGCCCAACCGCTGATCGTCGATGTCGAACTGGACATCGCCGCCAACCACTTCGAGCGCCTGGGCGACACGGTGAACTACGAGAAGGTCGGCGAGGCCGCCCGCGCCATCGCCGCCGAGGGCCATGTCGACCTGGTCGAGACCTTCGCCGAACGCCTGGCCCAGGCCTGCTTCTTCGACCCCCGCGTCACCCGCGCCCGGGTGCGGGTGGAAAAGCCCCTGGCCCTGGCCCCGCACGCGGCCGCCGCCGGCGTCGAGATCACCGCCGTCCGGAGCTAAACGGTGGAAGTCTCGCACAGCGCCCGGATCGCCCCCTTCCAGCCCGAGACGGTCTGGACGCTGGACGCCGGGACGCTGACCGAGACCCGGGGCCGGATCGAGCGCCGCTTCCCGCTGTCGGCCCTGACCCGCTATCGCTTGGCGGCCGCAAAAGACGGCGGCAATCGCCGCGTCCTGACCCTGAACTTCGGCCGCGCCAAGGTGGTGATGACCTCGCAGAGCTATGCGGGCCCCGGCCGCTATGAAGACCGCCTGCCAGCCTTCTCGACACTGGCCCGCGCCATCGCCGCCGTCGGCGCCGATCTCGCCCCTCGCGCCGGCTTCGGCGTCGCCCGCCTGCAGGCGCGTACGGCCCTGACCTGGGTCATGGGCCTGCTGGCGCTTGGGGCCGTGGCGATGCTGCTGTTTTCCCTGACCGCCGGCATGGCGGGCGTCGGCCTCGACATGGCCGCGCGGATGAGCTTCGTGCTGCTGCTGATGGTGGCCGCCCTGCCCTGGCTGGGCCGCGGCGCCGACTTCGATCCGCACGACCCGCCCAGCGACCTGCTGCCGTAGACGGAAGGTCTCCCTGCAGCGCGGGCGGCATTACCGATCCGTCATCGATAATCGATTACAACACCTTCATTTGCATCGCACCCAAAAGGGCGCGAGCATTGGTCAACCGTTGTTCCATAAGGACCCGAAGTGACCGATCCGACCGTAGACCCCGCCGTGCCGCCGCGCCTGCAGGACGACAAGACCCTGCCCGGCGTCGTCTATGGCCTGCACATCGCCGGTCTCGTCACCGGCGGCCTGACCACGCTGATCGGGGCGATCATCGCCTATGTCAGCCGCAAGGACGCCCCGGAGTGGCTGACCAGCCATTACGAGTTCCAGATTCGCACCTTCTGGCTGGCGATGCTGTTCGGCATCGTCGCCCTGCTGCTGACCCCGGTCGGCATCGGCGTCGTGCTGCTGCCCGCCGTCGGGATCTGGGTTGTGGTGCGCTGCGTTGTCGGCCTCTCGAACCTCCTCAAGGGCCAGCCCTATCCGACCCCGAAGAACTGGATGCTCTGACCATGACTGACACCGCCGCCATCACCCCGCCGACCGAAACGCGCGCCGAAGAGGACAAGGTCCTGCCGGCTGTCGTCTATGGCCTTTATCTGCTGGGCTTCACCAACGGCCTGACCTTCGTCATCGGCCTGATCGTGGCCTATGTGAACCGCGACCAGGCCGGGCCGATCAACCAGAGCCACTACACCTTCGCGATCCGCACCTTCTGGCTCTCGATCGCCTGGTTCCTGATCGGCGCCGTCCTGCTGGCCTTCGGAATCCCGCTGATCGTGCTGGCCATCGGCATCCCGATGATCGCGATCGGCGGCCTGATCATGGGCGCAGTCAGCATCTGGTTCGTCGTCCGCTGCATCATGGGCATCGTGTACCTGGTGCGTGGAGAGGCCTATCCGCGCCCGCGCGCCTGGCTGATTTAAAGGCAAACGCCGCGCCAGGCGCCCAACCCGGCGTCATTCGAGGACCCTTGGCGCGCCCACCTTCCCCTGCCGGTTGAGACGGCTCGACGGAAACCAGACCGTGCGCTGATCTGCGCGGCCTGGCGAAGGAGAGCCCTGGGGAGGGTCTTTCTTCTACTCGGGACAACGTCTGGGGGGACGTGATGTTGGCGCGACTGGTCGGGATCGTCTTGGGGGTGATCCTGGCGACATCGGGATATGCGGCCGCGGACTGGGGCCCTCTTTGGGGGCCATTGGGGGACTGGGCCAAGCATCTCGATCTCGGACCGTTCGAGCCGCATCGCCCGATCGCCGGGATGGCGGCGGCGATCGTGGGCGGGGGGCTCGTGATCGCCGCCCTGCTGCCCGGGAAGCGCAAGGCTCGCGCCAAGCCGCTGGCCCTGGGCCAGGAGCCCGATGTACGCTGGATCCCCTATGGCCAGCCGGTTCCGCCGCTTGCGCCGCCCCAGCCCCAACCTCGCCCCCAGCCCGAGCCCCAAGCCATCTCCGCGCCTGTTCCGCCCCCAACCGCACCCGCACCAAACGCGGCGCCGCCCCCGCCACCCCAGCCGCCGACCTTCGCCGAGCTGCGCGTCCGCCTGGTAACGGCCGCCCGCACCGAGGCCTGGGCCGAGGGCGCGCGCGTGCTGATGGCGATGAAGAGCGCCGCCAGGACGGACGAGGACAAGGCCTTGTTCCACCGCGACCTGGGAGACTTCGCGCACGGCCAGGGCCGGATGGACGACGCCGGCGACGCCTATGAGAACGCCGTGTCCTACGCCCGCCAGGTCCGCCACGACCGGCCCACCGACGACACCGTCGAGCTCCTGGCCGGCGCGCTGTGCGGCGTGGGCGACGTGGCCGAGGCCGAGGGCCGGCTGGACGTGGCCCTGTCGGCCTTCGAGGAAGCGCTGGCCCTGCGCCGCTCGCGCGGCGGCCGAGAGTCCGGTGATCCAGGCGCCCAGCGGGCCCTGTCGGTGAACCTCGAACGCCTGGCCGACCTGCGTGAGGACCGCGGCCACCGGATGCGCGCCCTGGACCTCTACCGCGAAAGCTACGACATCGCCGGCCGCCTCGCCGTCGCCGACCCGGCCCGCTTCGGCCCGGACCTGGTCGCGACGCGCACGCGCCTGAACGAGCTGGAAGCGAAGATCGCGGAATAGCCAGGAGACCCCTCTCTCATAGAGAGAGGGATGGGCCCACGCCGTCAGGCGTGGGAGGGTGAGAGGTTGCACCGCTAGCCGGCGAGATCCCAGCCTTTCGACGAGCGTCTTGGCGGCCCGCGCCGCGCTCTATTCTGCGAGATTGTAACCTCTCACCCTCCCACCGCTGCGCGGCGGGCCCCTCCCTCTCTCTATGAGAGAGGGATTTTCAAGAGCACGGCCCAAAACTTCCATATGTTGGGATTCTATTTCATTATTTGATTGAAAGTGGCCTGACCAATCGATAACGTCCCGACGTGAGCGCTTAAGCGCCGTCTGGGAGGTCTTGGGAATGATCCGGAATTCAGTGCGCCTGCTGACGGTGCTCGCGGCCTTGGCAGGTCCGGCGACCGCCCTCGCCGAGGCGCCGCCCGCGCCGCTCAACATGCGTGACGCGGCCAAGAACGCCGCCGCCGACGCCAGCTTCGACCGCCAGGACACCGAGCGCTTCAACCACGAGGCCGGTCAGTTGCGCGAACTGGGCGCGACCCAGATGAACATCACCAAGGGCCTGCCGATCGCCCGGTTCGAACTGGACAAGGACGATCCCTATCCCGGCTGGTTCACCCACCATATCGCGCTGTTCAAGGTGTTCCCGCCCGCGGCGCTGCAGCCCTACATGGACATGACCTACGCCCGCCGGCTGCAGAAGCTGATCGGCGCGCGCTGCCAGGCGATCGCCGGCAATGGCCTGACCGCCACCTGGACCGCCAATGAGCCGACCGTCCTGCCCGAGGACTTCTTCGTCGCCCATCCGGAATATCGCGGGCCGCGCATCGACCAGATCACCCGCTCGCGGAAGATCTATTTCGCCGCCAATGTCGACCATCCCGACGTGCTGGCCATGTATCGCGAAGCGACCGGCAAGCTCTTGGACCTGTGCCCGCAGATCGACACCTTCATCTGGGTGACCACCGACGCCGGCTCGGGCTTTGGCTGGAATCCGGGCCTCTATCCCGGCGCCAACGGCAATACGGACGGCTTCGGCAAGCCACTGGCCAACCGCGTGGTCAGCTTCATGACCAACATCCAGCAGGCCGCCGCCGCCAAGGGCAAGACGGTGCGGATCAACATCAACCAGATCGAACCGCGCCGCTGGATGATCCCGACCTTCGGTCCCGACACCGAGGCCAATATCGTGCGCCAGCTGCCGCCGGGTCTGGCCGTCAACGGCAAGGAAGGTCCGGACGGCAAGCGCTTCGACACCGGCGTGCAACGGCCCGGCGATGGTCCGTTCAGCCCGATCGCCGGCCTGGTCGTGCCCAGCTTCGCGCCCATCAAGCCCAGCACCAGCCCGCGCAAGGGCTTCGACCTGGGCTCGCCGGAAGCCGCCGCCTTCAACTATCGCCTGGCCAAGTCGACCAAGGACCAGCCGATGGATGATCGCCTGAAACGTCTGGCCGCCCTGCACCGCTTCGCGGTCAGCGAGGTCGGCGAGGCCCAGGCCGGAAACCTGCTGGAGGCCTGGGAAGCCCTGGACCGGGTGGCCCTGCTGATGCAGCCGCTCGACTTCGGCGGCATGCTGAAGTTCGGCCACGTGCTGAACCGCTGGCTGGAACGGCCGATGGTGCCCTACCCCGCCGAGCTGACCGAAGCCGAGACCGTCGCCTGGAAGCCCTATCTGTTCCAGGCCCGCGGTGAGGCCCAGGCGACGAACCTGGCCGATATCCAGGCCATGCGCATGTACGAAGGCTGGGGCGCGCGCCTGCTGTTCCAGCAGACCATCGACGTGGCCATCCCCCAGGCCGAGAAGGCCAAGGCCATCTTTGAAGGCATCGCCGCCAGCCGTCCGGACGCCGCCTCGCGCGCCGAGTGGGACCTGACCGCCAAGCGCACCCAGGCCCTGATCTACCTGCTGCGCTCGGCCGACAACATGGTCGAGTACCAGGCCCAGCTGGACCGGGTGACCGCCATCGGCGCCAAGCCGGAAGAGAACCCCGTGCTGGGCGTCCAGGCCGACTGGGCCCGCGCCGACCTGATGAACCTGGCCCGCAGCGAGATCGACACCGCCGTGGCCATGGAAAAGCTGCTGGCCAGCACGGACGGCAAGATCCTGGAAGCGGCTCCGACCACGACCGAGGAATACGCCCTGCGCCTGGGTCCGAACGTCCGTGAAAACCTGCGCCAGAAGATCAAGACCATGAACGCCCACTGGCGCGACTACGATCGGATGTTCACCATCCCGAATCCGTAAGGCTTGCGCTCCCAGGAGAGGCTTCGTGACACGATCCCTGAACGTCGCCCTCCTGGGATACGGCATGGCCGGCAAGGTGTTCCACGCCCCGCTGATCCGCGCCACGTCGGGCCTGTCCCTCAAAACCGTGGTCACCTCGCGCGCAGCCCAGGTCGCCGCTGACCATCCCGGTGTTGCGGTCGCTGCCGACATCGCTGCGGCCCTGGCCGATCCGGCCATCGACCTGGTGATCGTCGCCACGCCCGACGCCGTCCATGCCGAGCACGCCCGCGCGGCGCTGAGCGCCGGCAAGGCGGTGCTGATCGACAAGCCATTCGCCACCCGCCTGGACGACGCCAAGGCCCTGGCCGAACAGGCGCGGGAAGCCGGCCTGCTGCTCAGCGTGTTCCACAACCGCCGCTGGGACAGCGATTTTCTCACCGTCCGCCAGCTGATCGCCGATGGCGCCCTGGGCCGGGTGACCCAGTTCGAATCCCGCTTCGACCGCTTCCGCCCCGTGGTCGCCGACCAGTGGAAGGAAAAGCCCGGGGCCGGCAGCTGGTTGAACCTGGGCCCGCACGTGGTCGACCAGGCCCTGCAGCTGTTCGGCATGCCGCTGGGCGTCTATGCCGACTTCGCCATCCAGAAGGACGGCGGCCAGGCGATCGACTACTGCCATGTGCTGCTGCGCTACGAACGGCTGCGGGTGGTGCTGCAGGCTGGCTCGCTGGTCCCGGCCAACGATCTGCGCTTCGCGGTCCACGGGACCGGCGGCAGTTTCATCAAGCACGGGCTGGACCCGCAGGAGGCGGCCCTGGCGGCCGGCGGGATCCCTGGCGGCGAAGGCTGGGGCGTCGATCCGCGCCCGGGCGTGCTCACGAGGGTCGCGGGCGGCCAGGCCCCGTTCGACAGCCTGCCCGGCGACTATCCGGCCTTCTACGCCCGTCTGCGCGACGCGCTGAACGGCGAAGGCGAAAACCCGTCGAACCCGCAGGACGCCCTGGCGACCATGACGGTCATGGACCTGGCCATGCGCAGCGCCGAGGCGCGTCGAGAGGTTGAGCCGTAGGATCGAAGCCGCCTTCGTCCGGGACCGTCACTATAAATCCACTCTATTCCCTCCAGAAGATTTATCAATTTGATCGATCGGGTCGCACCCCGTAAGACAGCGCCATCCTTTCCAGACGGAGCGCTCCATGTCGCTGATCAACACCGAGATCAAACCCTTCACCGCCCAGGCCTTCAAGGACGGCAAGTTCATCACGGTCAGCGACAGCGACGTGAAGGGCAAGTGGGCGATCTTCTTCTTCTACCCCGCCGACTTCACCTTCGTCTGCCCGACCGAGCTGGAAGACCTGGCCGACAACTACGCCACGCTGCAAGGCATGGGCGTGGAAGTGTACTCGGTCTCGACCGACACCCACTTCTCGCACAAGGCCTGGCACGACAGCTCGCCGGCCATCGGCAAGATCAAATATACCATGCTGGGCGACCCGTCGGGTGAAGTGACCAACAACTTCGGCGTCATGCGCGCTGGCCAAGGCCTGGCCGACCGCGGCACCTTCCTGGTCGACCCGCAAGGCGTCATCCAGTTCATGGAAGTCACCGCCGAAGGCATCGGTCGCAACGCCGCCGAACTGGTCCGCAAGGTCAAGGCCGCCCAGTACGTGGCCTCGCACCCGGGCGAAGTCTGCCCGGCCAAGTGGGAAGAGGGTGAAAAGACCCTGGCTCCCTCGCTCGACCTCGTCGGCAAGATCTAAGCTTTAGCGTACCCCGCGCCGCCGCCCGCCCCCGGAGATCCTTCCGGGTGCGGAACGGGCGGCGGCGCACCTCCGTTGAAATTCCCAAGCCTGTAGCGCCCGGCCTCGCCGGCGCTTGCCCTCTCACGCCTATTGGAGCCACCATGTTGGACGCCGGCCTAAAGACCCAGCTGACCCAGTATCTGCAGAACCTGCGCCAACCGATCGAACTCGTCGCCTCGCTGGACGACAGCAAGGGCTCGACCGAGATGAAGGCCCTGCTGGAAGACATCGTCTCGACCTCGGACAAGGTCCGCGTCAATTTCGCCGGGACCGACGCGCGCAAGCCGTCGTTCACGATCGAGCGCGCCGCGAAGGACGCCAGCGTGCGCTTCGCCGGCCTGCCGCTGGGTCACGAGTTCACCTCGCTGGTGCTGGCCCTGCTGCACGTCGGCGGCCACCCGCCGCGCCTGGACGCCGAGGTCATCGAGCGCATCAAGGGCCTGGAGGGCGAGTACCGCTTCGAGACCTATTTCTCGCAATCCTGCCAGAACTGCCCGGACGTCGTGCAGGCGCTGAACACCATGAGCGCCCTGAACCCGCGCATCAGCCACGTCGCCATCGACGGCGCCCTGTTCAAGGACGAGGTCGAAGCCCGTCAGGTCATGGCCGTGCCGACCATCCTGCTGAACGGCCAACCCTTCGGGCAAGGCCGCATGGAGGTCGAGCAGATCCTGGCCAAGCTGGACACCGGCGCCGCCGACCGCATGGCCGAGAAGATCAAGACCAAGGACGCCTTCGACGTTCTCGTTATCGGTGGGGGCCCCGCTGGGGCCGCCGCGGCCATCTACGCCGCCCGCAAGGGCATCCGCACGGGCGTCGCGGCCGAGCGCTTCGGTGGCCAGGTGCTGGACACCATGGCCATCGAGAACTTCATCTCGGTCACCCACACCGAGGGTCCCAAGCTGGCCACGGCGCTAGAGCAGCACGTCAAGGAATACGAAGTCGACGTGATGAACCTGCAGAAGGCGACCGGCCTGGTCCCGGCCAAGACGGTCGGCGGCCTGCATGAGGTCAAGCTGGAGAACGGCGCGTCGCTGAAGGCCCGCACGGTCATCCTGTCGACCGGCGCCCGCTGGCGGAACGTCAACGTGCCCGGCGAGGCCGAGTACAAGAACAAGGGCGTGGCCTATTGCCCGCACTGCGACGGTCCGCTGTTCAAGGGCAAGCGCGTGGCGGTGATCGGCGGCGGCAACAGCGGCGTCGAGGCGGCCATCGACCTGGCCGGCATCGTGGCCCACGTGACGCTGATCGAGTTCGACAGCCAGCTGCGCGCCGACGCCGTCTTGCAACGCAAGCTGGCCAGCCTGCCGAACGTCAAGATCGTCACCTCGGCCATGACCACCGAGATCCACGGCGACGGCGGCAAGGTGTCGGGCCTGAGCTACAAGGACCGCAACAGCGACGCGACCCACCGCGTCGACCTGGAAGGCGTGTTCGTGCAGATTGGCCTGGTGCCCAACACCGAGTGGCTGAAGGACAGCGGCGTGGCCTTGTCGAACCGTGGCGAGATCGAAGTCGACTATCGCGGCGAGACCTCGATCCCGGGCGTCTTCGGCGCGGGGGATGCGACCACCACGCCGTACAAGCAGATCATCATCGCCATGGGCGAGGGTTCGAAGGCCTCGCTGTCGGCGTTCGACTACCTGATCCGCCTGCCGGCGGAGGAGGCCGTCGCCGCATAACACCGGCTGACGTCAAACCTTCACACAGCAGAGCTAGCAGCGTCTCCTACCCAGGAGACGCTCATGCTCGAACTGCTCGCCGCCCTTGCCGTCGCCTGCCCCGCCGGGGACGAGAGCGCGCCCTGCTTGCGACAGCGCATGGACGCCCTGTCGATGACCGACATGATGGCCGTCGGCACGCACAATTCCTACAAGCTGCCGATCCCGCCCGAGGAGATGGCCGCTCTGGTCGCCGCCAAGGGCCAGACGGCTCTCGGCATCGACTACGGCCACCGCCCGCTGACCGAGCAACTGGACGCCGGCGCCCGCCAGCTGGAGATCGACGTCGTCCACGATCCTAAGGGCGGCCTCTACGCCAAGCCGACCACCGCCCTGGGCCAGGGAACCGTGCTGTCGCCGGCCACGGCGGCGGCCCTGGCCAAGTCGGGCTTCAAGACCCTGCACATGCCCGACGTCGACTTCCGCAGCACCTGCGTGACCTTCGTAGCCTGCCTGACGGAGATCAAGGCCTGGTCCGACGCCCATCCCGACCACGTGCCGCTGCTGATCATGCTGAACGCCAAGGAGGGCGCGTCCTTCCCCGGCGGCGTGGTCCCGCCCAATTTCGACGAAGCCGCCTTCGACGCCCTGGACGCCGAGATCCGCTCGGTGTTCGGACCCGACAAGCTGATCACGCCCGACCTTGTCCAGGGCAAGGCCAAGACCCTGCGCGAAGGCGTCCTTGCCAAGGGTTGGCCGAAACTGGGCGCAGCGCGCGGCAAGGTGTTCTTCGCCCTCGACGAAAGCCCCGCCAAGGTCGCGATCTATCGCGGCAAGCGCGCCTCGCTGGAAGGCCGGGCGATGTTCGTCAACACCGATGAGGCTTCGCCGGCGGCCGCCTACCTGACCCTGAACGATCCGGTCGGCCAGAAGGACCGCATCGCCGCCGCCGTGAAGGCCGGCTTCATGGTCCGCACCCGCGCCGACGCCGACACCTGGGCCGCCCGCAACAACGACGTCACCCAGCGCAGCGCCGCCCTGACCAGCGGCGCGCAATATGTCTCGACCGACTACATGTGGGCCGACCCGCGCCTGCCCGGGAACTACACGGTGCGCCTGGCCGGCGGCGAGGCGGCGACCTGCAATCCCGTCCGCGCGGCTAAGGCCTGCGACGGCCTGCCCATCGAGATGGCCGGCGACGCGCCCGTGCGCGGCTACCTGGCCCCCGCCGCCCGCCCAGACCTGACCAAGGTGCTGGCCGCCCCGCCGCAGCCGGGCTCGCCCCGCGCCTTGGCCGACGCGGCGATCTTCGACCAGTCGCGCGCCCTGAAGGACACGCCGCGCTGGGCCCTGGCCACCGACGACGTCAACGGCTCGTTCTATCACCACTACGCGCAGGCTTTGGGCGTGACCCTGACGCCGGAACAGGCCCCAATCCTGACGGCCCTGCTGGAGCGCTCAGGCGCCGACCGCTCGGTGGTGGGTGTGGCGAAAAATCACTGGGGCACGCAGCGGCCTTATGTGGGTAAGGATTCGGCTCCGGTGTGCGAAGTGAAGCGCCCCGACCTGACCGCCAATCCCGACTATCCGTCGGGCCACTCGGCCCATGGCGAGCACGTGGCGATGATCCTCGCCGAGGTCGTCCCGTCGCGCGCCGACGCCCTCTACGCACGCGGTCGTCAGTATGCGGAAAGTCGCTGGATCTGCGGCAGCCATACCGTCAGCGCCACCGAGGCGGGCCTGCAGGCCGGGGCGGTGATCTATGCCGCCGAGCACGCCTCGGAAGCGTTCCGCCGCGACCTCGACATGGCCAAGGCGGAAGTGGCCGCGGCCCTGAAGGCCGCGGCGAAATAAGGTCCTACGACGCTTCGGCCAGCGCGAAGCTGGCCGGGTCCAGGCCTTCGGGGATGCCCTTCACATAGAGGCCGTCGGCGTGGTGGTGGAAATCCTCGACCTCGTAGACCTGGCCCGAGAAGACGCCCAGGTGAGGCAGGTCGACGCCGGTGCGCAGCAGCATGTCGCCCTGGCGAAAAGTACGTTCGGTCATGGTCGGCCCTCCTAAGATTGCGGGAACCTGCGGTGTCGGACCGCTCAAGTCCAACTCACGAATCCGTCAGCTGCCGTTGCGTCATGAGGGTGTCTGGCGCCCGACACAGGAACGCCGGCGTCGTGTGAACGTTGATCTCCGGGCAACAGGATCTGATCCATGACCGGGGTTCGCAACAAGACCATCGCTTTCGTCACCACGCTGGCAGCGCTGATCGCCGCGCACGGCGCGACGGCCTGCATGGCGTCGGACCGGGCCTCGGTGGCCGGGCCGGTGCTGGACGTGCCGTCGGATGGGGTGATCTGCGTGGCCCTGGGCCCGCGTCCCGAGCAGTGGGTCAAGGTGCGCCTGGCCAAGGATGGGGCCGGGACCGAGGCGCTGGATCGCAAGCGCCTGATGGCGGCAGCCTTCTCCAAGCGCGTCGACTGCGCCCGGGAATCCCAGCGCGGCTGGACCTGCCGGCTAGGCGCGGACGACCTGGCCGCCTTGGCCGGATCGTCCGCTATAGGTCTTGCTTCAGTAGACTGGCATTAAGCCCCTCCCCCGCTCATCCCCGCGAAAGCGGGGATCCAAGCGGAGTCGAACCAGGAATCACCGCTCGTACTCCAAGCAGAGAGTCAGCTTGGATCCCCGCTTTCGCGGGGATGAGCGAGTGGAGGGGTTAGGCCACAGCCAGTTCAGCGCGACGCACCAGCGCCGCGTAGGTGTCCATCAGGTCCAGCGACAGCTTGCCGGGCGTGAACTTGAACTCGCCGATCTCCGACACCGGGGTGACCTCGGCGGCGGTGCCGACGATGAAGCACTCGGTGAAGCCAGCCAGCTCTTCCTTCTGGATGTGGCGCTCGACGACCTCGATCCCCTTCTGCTTGGCCAGGTCGATGACCGTGCGACGGGTGATCCCGTCCAGGAAGCAGTCGGGCTTGGGCGTGTGCAGCGCGCCGTCCTTGACGAAGAAAACGTTGGCGCCGGTCGCCTCGGCCACGTAGCCGCGATAGTCCAGCATCATCGCGTCGGCATAGCCTTCCTGCTCGGCGGCGTGCTTGGAGATGGTGCAGATCATGTAGAGGCCGGCGGCCTTGGCAGCGACCGGGGCGGTCTTGGGGTCCGGACGCTGGTACTTGGCCCAGGTCAGACGGATGCCCTTGGCCTTGGTGGCCGGGTCGAAATAGCTGGGCCATTCCCACACGGCGATGGCCACGTGGATCTTGGTCTGCTGCGCCGAGACGCCGATCATCTCGCTGCCGCGCCACGCGATCGGGCGCACATAGCAGTCCTTAAGGTTATTCTTGGCCGCGGTCGCCTTGCAGGCCTCGTCAATCTCAGCCACCGTATAGGGGATCTTGAAATCGAGGATCTCCGCCGACTTGAACAAGCGCTCGGTGTGCTCGGTCAGCTTGAAAATCTCGCCGCCGTACATCCGCTCGCCCTCGAAGACCGACGACGCGTAGTGCAGGCCGTGCGTCAGTACGTGGACCTTCGCCTCGCGCCAGGGAACGAACTGGCCGTCCAGCCAGATCCAACCATCACGATCGTCGAAGGGAACCAGAGACATCGGCCCGAGACCTCCTTATTGAGAACCCGGCCCTTAGACGCCCCGAGGGCGGACGCGTCAAACAAAATGGACTCCGCGCGATGATCGCCCCGTTTCAGCCAGGTTCGGACGACCCTCGTCTGATCCTCCGCGAGGAGGAGCTGGACGGCGGCCTGGAGTTGATCCTCCTGGCCGAGGCCTCGCTGTGGGCCACGGTCGACGCGGTTCTGGAGGCCGAGACCCTGGGCCTGGGCCGCTCGCACTGGCGCGCCGCCTTCCTGCTGCGCCGTCGTCCGGGCCTGGGCGTCCAGGACCTTTCCAAGCTGACCAGCCTGTCGAAACAGGCCGCCAGCCGCACCCTGGCAGACCTGCAGAAGGCCGGCCTGATCGAGCGCGGCTCGGGCGATCTGGACGGCCGCCGGCGCCCGGCGACGCTGACCCCCGAGGGCGTGGCCTTCGAACAGCGCACAGCCGAGCGCCTGCGCGCCCTCCTGGCCCGGGCCTATCGCACCGGCGGCCTGGACGGCGTACCCGGCGCCCGCCGCATCCTGGCGGCCCTGGCCGGATCGCGTCAGGGCGCGGGACGCCGAAACCCGACATGAGCCCGACATGACACCGGACGAACGCCGCGAGCGCCACATTCTGGTCGTCGACGACGACGACCGCCTGCGCAAGCTGATCAAGGAGTTCCTCAGCCGGGCCGGCTTCCGGGTCACGGCCTCGTCCAGCGCGGCGGCCGCCGACCGCCTGTTCGAGGCCCTGGACTTCGACCTGATGGTGTTGGACGTGATGATGCCCGGCGAGGACGGCTACAGCTTCACAAAGCGCCTGAGGGCCAAGGGCGGCGAGGCCGGCCGCACGCCGATCCTGATGCTGACCGCCCGCGACCAGACCGCCGACCGCATCGAGGGCCTGTCCAGCGGCGTCGACGACTATCTGGGCAAGCCGTTCGAGCCGCAGGAGCTCTTGCTGCGCATCGAGGCCATCCTGCGCCGCTCGTCGGCCCGCCCGGCCGCAACCAAGGCCTTGAGCCTGGGGGTCTGCAGCTTCGAGTCCGATCGCGGCGAGCTGACCTGCAACGGCGAGGTCGTGCGCCTGACCGAGGCCGAGGTCAGCTTGCTCCGCCGTCTGGCCCGCTCGGTGCACGAGCCCGTCGACCGCCTGGAGCTGGCCCGCGACACCGCAGACGCCACCGGCCGCGCGGTCGACGTTCAGGTCACCCGCCTGCGCCGCAAGATCGAGCCGGATCCGAAGAACCCGCGCTATCTGCAGACCGTGCGCGGCGTGGGGTATCGGCTGGCGCCGGACTGATTGATGCGGCTGCGCACCAAGCTCTACATCCCTCGGATGTTCAAGCGGCTGCTGCCGACCTCGCTGTTCGGGCGCAGCCTGCTGATCATCGTGCTGCCGATCGGCCTGATGCAGATCGCCGTCACCTGGGCCTTCTTCGACGCCCACTGGCAGTCGGTGACCAGCAAGCTGTCGGAAGGCCTGGCCGGTGACATCGCCTGGGCGGTGCAGTCCTATGAAGACGATCCGTCGCCCGCCGCCGTCGAGAAGCTGGCCCAGCGGGCGGAAGACTCGATGTCGCTGTCGATCGCCTTCCAGAAGGGCCGCAAGCTGCCGACCAGCCACCGGCCCTCGCTGTTCGCGGCCCTGGACCGCTCGCTGCAGAAGGCGCTGGAGGACCGGCTCGACAATCCGTTCTGGTTCGATACCACTCGCTACACCGCCTATATCGACATCCGCGTGCAGGTCCCGGGCGGGGTGCTGCAGATCTACGCCCTGCGCGACCGGGCCTATGCCACGCAGGGGCACATCTTCATCCTGTGGATGGTGGTGGCGACCATGCTGCTGACCGGGGTGGCGATCCTGTTCATCCGCAACCAGGTGCGGGCCATCGAGCGCCTGGCCGACGCCGCCGACGCCTTCGGCCGCGGCGAGGACCACGACTTCAAGCCGCACGGCGCGCGCGAGGTGCGCCAGGCGGCGGCGGCCTTCATGGCCATGAAGGCCCGCATCGTCCGCCACATCGAGCAGCGCACGGCCCTGCTGGCCAGCGTCAGCCACGACCTGCGCACGCCCCTGACCCGCCTGAAGCTGGAAATGGCCATGTCCGAGCCCAGCGAGCAGCTGGAGGCGATGAAGGGCGACCTGCGGGAAATGGAGCACATGATCGACGAATACCTGGCCTTCGCCCGCGGCGAGGGCGGCGAGGCGGCGCAGGTGGTCGATCTGTCGGAACTGGTCGAGAGCGTGATCGCCGACGCCGAGCGCGGCGGGGCTATGGTCGAGACCGAGATCGCCCCGGCGCTGGAGGCGCACCTGCGGCCGCTGGCCTTCCGCCGCGCCCTGGCCAATCTGATCGACAACGGCGTCGCCCATGCCGACCGAGTGAAGGTGACGGTCGCCGAGCGCCTGACCGGCGGCGTCGAGGTGGCGGTCGACGACGACGGCCCGGGCATCCCCGAGGACCGCTACGAGGAAGCCTTCAAGCCGTTCTCGCGCCTGGACGAGAGCCGGAACCAGAATGAGAAGGGCGTGGGGCTGGGCCTCGCCATCGCGCGGGACATGGCCCGCGGACTGGGCGGGGACCTCGTCCTGTCGCGCTCGACGATGGGAGGCCTGCGAGCCGCGATCAAGCTGCCGGGCTAGAAGCCCGCGCCGAGCTTGGCCAGCTTCGCGGCCATCTGCTTCAGGCGCTTGTCCAGCTCGGCCATGGTGCGGTTCAGCGCGCCCTCGTCGTCGCGCCAGACCTGGACTACACGGGCCCAGACGGCGGTCATGGCCAAGAGGCGCGGCGGGGTCGCGGGCACGCCGGCGGCCTCCAGGATCGCCCGAGCGATGCGCGGGAAGCGGGCGACCGAGACCAGCGGCCCTTCCGACTTGGCGATGGCCAGCAGGGCGGCGCGATGCGGCTCCATGGCTTCCAGCCGGGCCATGGCGGCGTCGAACAGGCGGTCGTGAGCCGCTGAGTTTTCCGGATAGTCGACGGCCAGGGCGGCCTGGTCGAAGCTGGCCGACAGATGAGCCAGCAGGGCGTGTTTGCTGTCGGCGCGAGCGTAGAGCTCGGCGAACGGGACCTCGGCGCGGATGGCGATGTCGCGCAGGGAGACGGCCGGCCAGGGACGGTCGGCGGCCAGGGCCAAGGCGGCGTCGGCCGCGCGGTCGAGGATGTCGTCGGTCATGCCGCCGACATGAGCAGCACAGCGACCAAAAACAACCCTCTCCCTATGGGAGAGGGAGTTTTTAGCCCCCCAGCTCCTCCGACCGCTTCACGCAGGCGTCCAGCGCCTTGGGCAGGAGATCCCCGAACCCGCCCTCGCCCATCAGCACGCTCAGCGCCGCAGCGGTCGTGCCGCCGGGCGAGGTCACTTGCTTGCGCAGTTCGGCCGGCTCCTCGCCGCCCTTCTCCATCAGCGCGGCGGCGCCGATGATCGTGGCGCGGGCCAGCTTGGCGCTGTCGGCGGCGTTCAGGCCCTGCGCCGCGCCGGCGGCTTCCAGCGCCTCGACGAAGGCGTAGAGATAGGCCGGGGCCGAGCCCGAGACGGCGGTGGCCGCGTGCATCAGGTCCTCGCTGGCCAGCTCGGCCACCACCGCGACCGGCGCGAAAAGAGCCTTGGCGCGAGCCAGAGCCTCGGCGTCCTCGGCATGGATCGAGGCCGCGCCCCGGCCGATGGCGACGGCGGTCGTCGGCATCACCCGCGCCACGCGCCGGCCGCCGAAGGCTTGCGAGATATCTGCCGCGCGGACACCGGCGGCGATCGAGACGATGACGGCGTCGGGGGCCAGGTGCGGGACGATGTCCGCCACAGCCTCGCGCCAGATCTGCGGCTTCACGGCCAGCAGCACGGTCTTGGCCGCGGCCAGCGCTTCCAGCGGCGGATTGACCAGCGCGCCCGCGAAGGCGGCGGGGTCGACATGGGGATCGCGGATGATCAGGTCGGCGGCCGAGAAGGCGCCGGCGTCGCGCCAGCCTTCAGCGAGCGCCCCGCCCATGCGTCCGGCGCCGAGGAGAAGGATGGGGGTCACGCTCGACGTCATAAGGAAAAGGCTCCGACGATGATCTCGTCAGAGCCCTTAAGCTTCCGATGCGGCTCGGCCAAGGGCCAAGCGATGTATCAGGCCTGACCCACGGTCTCGAACATGCAGGCGGCCATCGCCTCATCCGGGGTCTTGGCGCCCTGGATCAGGAATTCGAAAGCCGGGAAGAAGCGGTCGGCCGCTTCCACCGCCGCGTCGATCATCGAGGCGGCCTGGGCCATGGTCGGACGCTCGCCGGCCGGCAGGGCCAGGGCGTGGCGGAACACCACCTCGCCGTCCTCAGTCCAGACCTCGAAATGGCCCAGCCAGACGCGCTGGTTGATCAGGGCCAGCAGCTCATAGGCCGAGACCCGCTTGGACTTCGGCGCGCGCAGGTCCAGCGACAGGCACAGCTGCAGGCAGTCGGCCTCGGGCCGCCAGGCGAACCACAGCTCGTAGTCCTTCCAGTCGCCCTTCAGCGCGAAGGCGAGGTCACCGTCCTCGGTGCGATCGAAGGTGAGATTTTCGGCCGACAGCACATGCTCGACGACCTCGAGGGGATCGAGGGCGAGCAGGACTTCGTCGTCTTCCGGTTGGGTGTCCATGAAAACCTATGTCCCCGCCGGCGAAGGCGGGGGTTAGCCCCACCATGAATCGCTCACGTACTGGGGACACTAATCTGCTTCGCGGCGTTCGTCTCAACCCGCTTCACGCCGGAAGCGAGCGACGATTCGCCTATTCTGAGGCCGGAGCCGCCTTTTTGACCGGAGCCTTTTTGGCGCCCTTCAGGGCCGCAACCTCTTCGCGCAGCGCTGCAACCTCGGCTTTCAGGACCTCGAAATCGTCGCGGCGGATCAGGTCGAACTCGGCAGCCAGACGGTCGGCCTGGCTCCGCATCGCGGTCTTCGCCTCCTCGCCGGCCGTCTGGGCGATGCCCATGGCCGCCTGGGTCAGTTTGGCGAATTCGTCGAGGAAGGGGTTCTGGCTGTGCATCGGCTTTCCACACGCCCGCGAATGGGCGAGCCGTCCTTATATGGGAAACAGGAGGTGAAAGCGAAGACCGAACCCTATAGGACTGCGACCATCTGTCCCCAGCGGAGCTTCGCGGCGTGATATTTCCCGATATCGACCCGATCGTTCACATCGGCCCTTGGGCTCTGCAATGGGGCCCCTTGGCCCTGCGCTGGTACGCGCTGGCCTATGTCGCCGGCATCCTCTTGGGCTGGCGCTTCGCCGTCCGTATGACCCGCACGGAGAGCCTGTGGGGCGGCCGCAAGCCCACCGCCACGGCGCTGCAGATCGACGATCTCGTTCTCTGGATCACCCTGGGCATCATCGTCGGCGGCCGTATCGGCTACATTCTCTTCTACATGCTGATGAACGACGACCAGCGCGCCTGGCTGTTCAGCCACCCCTTGGACGTCTTCAAGATCTGGGAGGGCGGCATGTCCTTCCACGGCGGCTTCCTGGGCGTGTGCGCAGCGGTGATCTTCTTCGCCCGCAAGAACGGCATGGACATGCTGAAGCTGGGCGACCTGGTCGCGCCGGTGGCCCCGATAGGCATCTTCTTCGGCCGCATCGCCAACTTCATCAATGGCGAGCTGTGGGGCCGCCAGACCGACCATCCGTTCGGCATCATCTTCTGCAACGACACCATCAAGGCCGCCCACCCGCAGCACCTTTGCCCGGCAGGCCCTTACCCGCGTCACCCCAGCCAGCTCTATGAAGCGGGCCTGGAAGGCGTGCTGCTGTTCGTCATCCTGGCCTTCGCCGTCTATCGCCTGAAGTGGCTGCAGCGCCGCGGCGCGATCGTCGCGACCTTCCTGCTGGCCTATGGCCTGTTCCGACTGTCGCTGGAGAATGTCCGCAATCCTGACGTCGGCATGCCCGAGTTCCCGCTGGGCCTGACCATGGGGATGATGCTGTCGGTCCCGATGATCCTGGTCGGCGGCTGGCTGCTGTGGAAATCGCTGCGCGAGCCTATTCAAACTGATGAGCCTGCTTGATCGCCTGAAGGCGCAGATCGCCCAGGACGGGCCGATCGGCGTTCCGGAGTTCTTCACCCGCTGCCTGCATGACCCGCGCGACGGCTACTACGCCATGCGTCCTGATCTGGGCGCCGGCGGCGACTTCGTCACCGCGCCGCTGGTCAGCCAGATGTTTGGCGAACTGATCGGCCTGTGGGCGATCGAGACCTGGACCCGGCTGGGCCGCCCCGCGCCGGTCCGCCTAGTCGAGATGGGCCCCGGCGACGGCACGCTGATGAGCGACCTGCTGCGGGCTGGGAAGCTGGATCCTGAGTTCCTGGCCGCAGCCGAGGTCTGGCTGGTCGAGGTGTCGGGCCCCTTGCGCGCCCGCCAAGCCGCGCGGCTGGGCGAAGGCCCGCGCTGGGTCGGCCGCCTCGACGAGGTCCCCGGCGGCGCGCCGATGATCCTGGTCGCCAACGAACTGCTGGACTGCCTGCCCGCCCGCCAGTTCGTCCGCACCGAAACCGGCTGGGCCGAGCGCGTGATCGGCCTGGGCGAGGACGGCGAGATGGCGTTCGGGCTGCGCAGTCTGGGCCAGCCGCCCATCGACGCCGAGGCAGAGCCGGGCAGCGTGTGGGAATCCTCTCCCGCCCAGGCCGCCCTGGCGTCCGACATCGCCCACCGCCTGGTCGCCGACGGCGGCGCGGCGCTCTTGATCGACTACGGCCGCGCCCAGCCCGAAGCTGGCGACACTTTGCAGGCGCTGCAGGCGCATAAGAAAGTCGATCCGCTGAAGACCGCGGGCCAGGCCGATCTGACCGTCTGGGCCGACTTTCCTTCGGTCGTCGCCGCCGCCCGCGAAACCGGCGCCAAGGCCGGGCCGATCCTGACGCAAGCCGAGTTCCTGCGCGCCCTGGGCATCGAGCAACGCGCCCAGGCCCTGGCGGCGGCGCGGCCCGATCGCGCCGAGCAGGTCGCAAGACAGCTTGATCGCCTGATCAACGCGGCGCAGATGGGAGACCTGTTCAAGGTCGCCTGCCTCTGCGCGCCCGACCTTTCCCCGCCCCTCTTCGAGGACGCGACCTGATGACCAAGATCGATCTGCCCACCATCCAGTCGCCGCTGCTGGCCAGCCTGCCCGGCGTGCGCCACGCCTTCTTCACCCGCCAGGGCGGGGTGTCGCGCGGCATCTATGACAGCCTGAACGTCGGGCGGGGCAGCAAGGACGAGCCGGCCGACGTAGTCGAGAACCGCGCCCGCGCCGCGGCCTGGTTCGGCGGCGCGCCGGAAGACCTCAACACCTGTTTCCAGATCCACTCGACCATCGCCATCACCGCCGACGGTTCGTGGGGCGACGTGCGGCCCGAGGGCGACGCGGTCGTGACCAAGACGCCCGGCGTGATCTGCGGCGCCCTGGCGGCCGACTGCGCGCCGGTGCTGCTGGTCGATCCCGAGGCCCGGGTCGTGGCCGCCGCCCATGCCGGCTGGCGCGGCGCTCTTGACGGGGTCGTGCAGGCCGCCGTCGACCGCATGGTCGAGCTGGGCGCCAAGCCGGAAAACATCACCGGCGTGGTCGGTCCTTGCATTGGGCCCAAGTCCTACGAGGTCGGGCTGGAGTTCCTGCACAGGTTCGAGGCCGACTGCCCCGGCTCGGGTCGGTTCTTCAAGCCGGGCGCCAGCGACGACAAGCGCTTCTTCGACCTGCCATCGTTCGTGCTGGACCGCCTGGAGACCGCCGGCGTCGAGCGCCGCGAGTGGGTCGGCCGCGACACCCGGATCGAGGAAGAATGGTTCTTCTCCAACCGCCGCGCCTTCCTGAAGGGCGAGGGCGACTACGGCCGCCTGCTGTCGGCGATTTCTCTCGAAGCCTGACCCCTCCACCGCTCATCCCCGCGAAAGCGGGGACCCAAGCGGCGAAGGGAATTGCTCAACGGCTGTCCCCAAACCCGCACGTCAGCTTGGGTCCCCGCTTTCGCGGGGATGAGCGGATGGGGTTGGAAATCGTGAGGCGCAGAGGACACGTCTACGATCCTCCGCGTACGGAAGCGAAAAAGTGTAGCCGTTAACACTTGTGTGCGGGGCGATCGCTGCTAGAAGGCCCCGCATCGGCCGCCCCCCACCCCCGAGATCATCATGAAGCTGCTGTCCGGCAACTCGAACCGCCCCCTGTCTCAGGCGATCGCGGAGTATCTCGACATGCCGCTGACCCGCGCCCAGGTGCGCCGGTTCGCCGACCTCGAGGTGTTCGTCACCATCGACGAGAACGTGCGGGGCGAGGACGTCTTCGTCATCCAGTCGACCAGCTACCCGGCCAACGACAACCTGATGGAGCTGCTGATCTGCATCGACGCCCTGAAGCGCGCGTCGGGCAAGCGGATCACCGCCGTGCTTCCCTACTTCGGCTACGCCCGCCAGGACCGCAAGACCGGCGGCCGCACGCCGATCTCGGCCAAACTGGTCGCCAACCTGATCACCCGTTCGGGCGCCGACCGCGTCCTGACGATGGATCTGCACGCCGGCCAGATCCAGGGCTTCTTCGACATCCCGACCGACAACCTGCTGCCCTCGCGCCTGCTGGCCGACGACATCATCCGCAACTACCCGCTGGGCGACGACCTGATGGTCGTGTCGCCCGACGTCGGCGGCGTGGTGCGCGCCCGCGCCCTGGCCAAGCGCCTGGACGACGCCGACCTGGCCATCGTCGACAAGCGCCGCTCGGGTCCCGGCCAATCGGAAGTCATGAACATCATCGGCGACGTCTCGGGCCGCCGCTGCATCCTGTTCGACGACATCGCCGACTCGGCCGGCACCCTGTGCAACGCCGCCCAGGCCCTGATCAATCACGGCGCCACCTCGGTCAGCGCCTATGTCACCCACGGCGTCCTGTCGGGCGCAGCGGCCGACCGCGTCGCCAACTCGGTCCTGACCGAGCTGGTGGTCACCGACTCGATCGAGGCCTCGGACACCGCCAAGGCCTGCCCGAAGATCCGCTACGTCTCGTGCGCGCCCCTGATCGGCGAGGCCATCCGCCGCATCGCCAACGAGGAGTCGGTGTCGAAGCTGTTCGACTGACCCCTGATCGACTGACGTTAAACATATCTCCGATCGCCCAACACCCGTATCGGGCATGAGGCCAGGCCGTCATCAGACGGCTTGGCCGCTGCGATCCTGTTGATTTTTCTGAATTAAGCGCGCTTCCTAAGTCGCCGAGCCACTCGGCTGGCGGGGGTATTGTCATATCCCCACTCGCCTCTCGCACGGCCCCGCTTGTAAAAGCTTGGTTAACGAGACGACAGTCACAATCTCGCCGACCCGGGCTGCTATCGGCGCCGCCAGACTTGATGGGGAAGTTCCTACAATGCGTTCCTTTTCGCGCACGCGCGCCGTACTGACGACGACCGCCGTCGCCTTTGCCGCGATCGTCGCCGCCTGTAGCGCGCCGGCTCCCCCGCCCGCGCCGGTCGTCCAGGCTCCGCCGCCGCCGCCGCCGATCACCCTGTCGGCCAGCGTTGTCGAGCGCGCCAGCGCCTTCCGCGGCTACATGGCCCGCGCCGGCGCCGTCTCGTCGGCCTTCCAGAACGGCGAGCAGATCCAGACCTCGCTGAAGGTCGCCGCAGCCTACGAATCCAAGTCGTTCATGAACGGCGCCGTGGCCTATGCCGCCGTCCTGGCCCTGCAGGACCCCACCTTCGTCGCCTCGGTGCGCGAAGTGGCCGCCAACCCGACCTCGCGCCAGGAGATGGTCAACAACATCTTCTCCAACCCGTCCTACGCCACCGTGTTTAAGGGCAGCGACAGCGCCGCGGGCCTGATCATCGACCAGATCGGCGGCGACGGCCTGAAGGTCTACATGGCCGGCAAGGCCGTGAAGCAAGCCGCCTATGACGTCCAAAAGGCCTCGTGGTCCAAGGGTTCGGTCGTCGATCGCGACGGTCGCCTGGCCTCGGCCAAGAGCCTGTCGGCCACCCCGGCCCTGGCCGAGAGCGCCGACATCGCCGTGCTGCAGAACGCCTCGACCGGCGGTCAGTCGCTGGGCTTCACGCCGCGCGTGGCACCGGCGCCGTACCAGCCGATCGTCATCCGCGGCCTGGCCGTGGCCGCCCTGGCCGCCCTGGGCGCCGCCGGCGACAACAACCTGACCTCGATCGACGCCCTCAGCGTCGACCCGATGACCAACAGCTGCCTGTCGATGGCCAAGCTGAACCTCTACCAGTGCCTGGCCGTGGCCAAGCCGCACTACGAGGACATCTTCTGCCTGGGCCAGCACATCCTGATGGACACCGGCGCCTGCATCGCCAAGGCCTCGGGCGCGGCCCTGCCGCCCGAACCGCCCCCGCCGCCGAAGATCACCCCGGCCTCGACCAAGAAGATCGTGGCCAAGAAGGCTCCGGCCAAGAAGGCGGTCGCCAAGAAGAGCTGATCTTTCTCTGAAATCCGAGCGAAAGGGCTGGGCGTTGCGTCGCCCGGCCCTTTTGTGTATGTAGCGCGACCCCAAAACGACCGGGCGAGCGTGGCAATACAGCCATAGGCGCTGGGTCCCAGCAGAGAGCATTCGGCTCTCTAGAAAGACAGTACGATGGCTGAGATCATTCTGAACGTTGAAGTCCGTGAAGGCGCCGGCACCGGCGCGGCCCGCGCCGTCCGTCGCGAAGGCAAGGTCCCGGGCGTCCTGTACGGCGGCGGCAAGGAGCCGGTGAACATCGCCGTGCGCGCCAACGAATTCCGCAAGTCGCTGTACACCGGCAAGCTGCTGGGTCACCTGGTGACGCTGCAACACGGCGACGAAAAGCAATCGGTCATCGCCAAGTCGATCCAATTCCACCCGGTCACCGACGAGCCGATCCACTTCGACCTGTATCGCGTCGACGAGCACCAGCTGATCAAGATCGAAGTTCCGGTTCACTTCAAGAACCAGGAAACCTCGGTCGGCCTGAAGAAGGGCGGCACGCTGGAAGTCATCCGTCACACCGTCGAGCTGGCCTGCCCGGCCGACAAGATCCCGGAAGAGCTGGTCATCGACCTGGCCTCGCACGACATCGGCGACGTCATCCGCATCTCGGAAGTGAAGCTGCCGGAAGGCGTGAAGCCGGCCATGGAACGCGATTTCGTCATCGCCAACCTGAAGGCCTCGTCGGCCGCTCAGTCGGACGCCGGCGACACCACGACCGAAGGCTAATCCGCTCGGTCTTCCGACCGAACCGATCTAAAGAGCGGGCGGGCCTCACGGTCCGCCCGTTTTTGTTTGTCCCCTCGAGACCTCCGCGATGCTGATCCTCGCCGGCCTGGGCAATCCCGAGCCCAAGTACGAGAAGAACCGCCACAACGTCGGCTTCATGGCCGTCGACGCGCTCGCACGGAAGTGGGGCACGGCGCCGTGGCGCGCGCGCTTCCAGGGCCTGGCGTGCGAAGGGCAGGTCGCAACGCCCGACGGTCCGGTCAAGCTGCTGCTGCTCAAGCCCAAGACCTATTACAATGAGAGCGGCCGCGCCGTGGGCGAGGCCATGAAGTTCTTCAAGCTGACCCCGGCCGACGTCATCGTCTTCCACGACGAGATCGACATGGCCCCGGGGCGATTCCGCATGAAGGCCGGCGGGGGCGCGGCCGGGAACAACGGCATCCGCTCGGTGACCAGCCAGGTCGGCGACGCCTTCCGCCGGGGCCGCATCGGCGTGGGCCATCCGGGCCACAAGGACGCGGTCATGCACTACGTGCTGGGCGACTTCCACAAGGTCGAGCACCAGTGGCTGGACCCGATGCTGGACGCCCTGGCCGACGCCCTGCCCTTCGCCGCCGTGGGCGACGACGAGCGCTACCAGGCCGAGGTCATGCGCCTGGCCCCCGCGCCCAAGGCCGATCCCAGAAAGCCTGCTTAGGGCAAGCCGGCTTAGGGTAAGCCCGCCTAGAGGCGGACGGCGAAATTCGGTAGAGGTCCAGGCATGTCAGCCCTGTTCTCGCTTCCCCTGCCCCTGCTGGGCCTGTCGCTGCTGTTTTCCATCGGCCTGTGCGTACACGTGGTGCGGACGCACCGCGAGATGTTCTGGCTGTGGATCATCCTGATCTTCCAGCCGCTGGGCGGAATCGTCTACCTGGCCGCCGTGATCGTGCCCGAGCTGCTGGGCGGCAAGACCGCGCGCAATGTCGGCAAGGCCGCCCGCCAGGCGCTGGACCCGCAGCGCGAATATCGCGAAGCCGCCCGCGCCGTCGATGACGCCCCGACCGTCGCCAACCGCGTGCGCATGGCCACCGCCGCCACCGAGCTGGGCAAGCATGCCGAGGCCGAACAGCTCTATGCCGACAGCCTGACGGGCATGTACGCCGACGACGCGCAGCTGCTGCTGGGCCGCGCCAACGCCCTGATCGAGCTGAACCGCCCGGCCGAGGCCCTGCCGCTGCTGGAGAAACTGGGCGAGCAACCCAATGCCGGCCGCACGCCCCACACCATGCTGGCCCTGGGCCGCGTCTATCACGCGCTGGGCCGCGAGGAGCAGGCCGACACGGCGCTGAGCTGGGCCGCCGACCACTATCCGGGCTTCGAGGGCATCGCCCGCTATACCGTCTTCCTGGCCCGCCAGGGCCGCAAGGACGAGGCCCGCGCCAAGTTGGCCGAGATCGACAAGCGCCTGTCCAAGACCCACAGCCACTTTCGCAAGGAAGCCAAGAGTTGGCGCGACCTGGCGGCGTCAGCGGTGGGGTGAGCCTAGCCCGCCGCCGGGCTCAGCAGCGCCACCAGGCGCGGTGATAGGACGGCGTGGCTCGCCGGTGTTGCGCAGGCCACCACCGGCGCCAGGACGCCGATCTCGCTCATCCTGAGGAAGTCGGCGTCGCTGGCGTCGCCGCAGGCCCAGTCATAGATCGCGCCCAGATAGTTGGAATAGATCGCCCGGCCCAGCCGGTCGGGATCGACGGCCGGCGCGATCTGGCCGGCGGCCTGGGCCTGGACCATGGCGCGGACGGCGGGATCGGCCGCATCGCGCCCGATGTGGGTGCCGTCGAACAGCACGCGGGGGATCCGGACCAGCACCTGCCGATAGAGCCCGGCGTCGTCGATATAGAGCTGGGCCGAAACCCGCGCGGCTTCCAGGGCCAGGTCGACGCCGGTCGCGGTCGTCTGGGCCAGCACGGCCTCGACCCGGTTCAGGGCCACGTTGATCACCGCCAGGCCGACAGCGTCCAGGCCACCAATCAGGTTATAGATCGTCTGCGGGGCCACCTCGGCGGCGGCCGCGATCTGGTTCAGCGACACGCTCTCGAACCGATGCTCACGCCACAGCCCCGACGCCGCCGCGACGATGTCGGCATAGCGTCGCGCCTTCCCCCGTTCGCGGAGGGAGCCGACCGATGATGGCTTGAGTTCCATTTTCATTGTGAGATCTATTTTTAGATTGTATTCCAAATTCAAGCGCGACGATAGTCGCGTCCTTATAGGCCGACTCGGAACACGCACTTGGGTCTCTTCAGTTCGCACTCCACCCTGGCGGCGCGTTACGCCGCCGCCCGCACGCAAGGCCAGATGCCGACCGGCGTGGTCATGGACCGGCTGTTGTCGGCTAGCGAAGCCATCATCAACGGCCGCCGGACGGTGACGGTCGGCACGCACAACTATCTGGGCCTGGCCTTCGACGAGACCTGCATCGAGGCGGCAGCCGCTGCCCTCCGCCTGGAGGGCACGGGGACGTGCGGCTCGCGGATCGCCAACGGCTCGTTCTCGGACCATGTAGCGCTGGAGCGCGAACTGGCCGAGTTCCACGGCCTGCGCCACGCCATGGTGTTCTCGACGGGCTACCAGGCCAATCTTGGGATCATCTCGACCCTGGTGGGCGCGGGCGACTTCCTGCTGCTGGACGCCGACAGCCACGCCTCGATCTACGACGCCTGCAAGCAGACCCAGGCCAGCGCCATCCGCTTCAAACACAATGACGCCGCTGACCTGAACAAGCGCCTGGGCCGCCTGGCCGGCGAGCCGGGCAACAAGCTGGTGGTGGTCGAGGGCATCTATTCGATGCTGGGCGACATGGCTCCGCTCAAGGCCATCGTCGAGGTGGTCAAGCGCCACAGCGCCTACATCCTGGTGGACGAGGCCCACTCCATGGGCGTGATCGGCGAGCGCGGTTGCGGCCTGGCCGAGCAGGAAGGCGTGCTGGATCAGGTCGACTTCGTGGTCGGCACCTTCTCCAAGAGCCTGGGCGCGGTCGGCGGCTACTGCGTCTCGAACCACGACGAGTTCGACATCCTGCGGGTGGCCTGCCGCCCCTACATGTTCACCGCCTCGCTGCCGCCGGCGACCGTGGCCTCGGTGCGGGCCGCCCTGGCGGCGGTGCGCGAACGCCCGCAGCTGCGGGCCCGGCTCTGGAGCAATGTCCACCGGCTGTACGACGCTCTGGACGCTGCAGGCTTCCAGCTGGGCGCGACGCCCAGCCCGATCGTCGCGGCCTGCCTGCCGTCCGAGGAGATCACCCTGGCGATGTGGCGCGCCCTGCTGGAGGACGGCTACTACGTCAATGTCGGCCTGCCGCCCGCCACGCCCTCGGGCGAAAGCCTGCTGCGCTGTGCGATCTCGGCGGCGCATTCGGACGCCCAGATCGACGGCCTGGCAGAACGGATGATCGTCAAGGGCCAGGCCTTGGGCGCGCTCTCGACGTCGCGCCGCGTCGCCCGGGCCTGACCGCTCACCCCCAGGGCGCGGCCTGCGCCGGGTCGTAGCTGAACACCGTCAGCGGCGGCCCGCCACGCTTGCGGCGCTTGGCGACCCACAGCTCGGTCGCCTTCAGGACCTGGGCCTGGGCTTCAAGCGGGTCCTGGGCGCGGACCGAGACGAAGACCTCGGACACCGCACCGTCGGCGATCTTCTCAAAGACGTGCTCGTCCTCGTCGCGCAGCGAGTGGCCGAAGACGAATAGGCTGGCGTCTGGGTCGGCGCAGGCGGCGGCCAGGCCGTCGGAGGCGGCAGTCAGATAGGCGCTCTCGGCGATGCGCACGCGCTTTTCCGGCGAAGAACCTTCCGAGATGAACAGCGGCACGTCGTCCCGTTCGATCCGTTGACCGACCGTGTCGACCAGGCGGCCAGGCACGGACAGCTTCTGGGTCACCCCGTCGGCCTCGAACAGATGCAGCGCCCCGTGCAGGTAGAAGATCGCCTGGGTCTCACGCCGCGTCCAGGTCAGCGGCCGGCCGCCGAAGCCGTCGGTGGCCGACAGGCCTTTCACCCGCCGCATCAGGGTCCAGTAGAGCAGCAGGTCGTAGTTGGTGGTGAACACCTGGCCGCGCAGGGGCTTTCGGCGATCGTTGCCGATGAACAGGGCCAGGAAGTCGGCGCAGGCCTCGATCCGGTCGTCCAGCTGGGCCGGCGCAGGCGGATGGATGCGGGTGATGGCCGTGACCAGCAGGCGACGCAGCGCGTGGTAGTCGGCCCCGACCGCGGCGATCAGGGCGGCGGTGTCGTCATGCACCGACAGCACCGCCTGGGTCTCCAGCAGGGCGCGCGCCACCCGCTCGAAGTCCACGGTCTGGAAGCTCATGAACAGCGCCTCCATCCGCGGGTTCTGGCCCGCTACAGTGGTGGCCAGCGCGCCGTACCGGAAGTCCGGCCAGGCCGCGATGCTGAAGCCGTTGCCCAGCAGCAGATGGCGGCGACGCTGGACGGTGCGCGCGAGCGCGTCTTCGAAGGCGATGGGGGTCAAGGCTCACTCCGGAGCCTTGACCCTACAACACCTGGCGGCGCTTAGAACCGCCCGCGCTGGAAGTCCTCGAACGCCTGCACGATCTCCTCGCGCGAGTTCATCACGAACGGGCCGTGCCAGAACACCGGCTCTTCGATCGGACGGCCGGCCAGCAGCAGCACGCGGGCGTCGGTGACGGCCTCGACCTCGACCGTGTCGCCCTTGCCCAGGAACACGCCCGACAGCGCGTCGACCGTCTTGTCGGCCACGCGGACCTGACCTTCGTAGACGGCGAGCATGGCGTTGCGGTCATCGCCCACGGGCTCGGAGAAGCGGGTTCCGGCCGGCAGCACGACGTCGAAATACAGTGCATCGACCGCGCCGCCTCCGATCGGACCGGGTGTGCCGGCATCGGTCGCGCCGGAGATCACCTTGACCGTGACGCCGCCATCGCGGGCTTCGACCGGGATGCTGTCGGCCTCGAACTCTTGATAGCCCGGCGCGGTCATCTTCAGCTTGGCGGGCAGGTTGACCCACAGCTGAAAGCCGCGCATCCGGCCCTCGTTTTGCTCGGGCATTTCGGAGTGGACGATGCCCTTGCCGGCCCGCATCCACTGGATGCCGCCGGGACCGATCACGCCCTCGCGGCCAGTGTTGTCGCGGTGACGCATCCGGCCTTCCAGCATGTAGGTCACGGTCTCGAAGCCGCGATGCGGATGGTCGGGAAAGCCGCCCATATAGTCCGACGCCTGGTCGTTGTCGAAGCAGTCCAGCATCAGGAACGGGTCGAACATCTGGGCTTCCGGGGTGCCCAGCATGCGGGTCAGGCGCACGCCGTCGCCGTCCGAGGCGGGCATGCCCTTCACGATCTTCAGGACGGGTCTAACGCTCATGGGGAAGCTCCTTTCGCGCATTGATATCAGGTCTGGTTGCAGTTCTTGCAAGGGGCGGCTCCGGTTCGCCTTTCGCGGTCATCCGTGCTAATCGCCGCGCCAACGAAATCCACGAGAGTTCCATGGCCCTGAAAGTCGCCATCGTCGGCCTGCCCAACGTCGGCAAGTCCACCCTGTTCAACGCCCTGACCCAGACGGCGTCGGCCCAGGCCGCCAACTATCCGTTCTGCACCATCGAGCCGAACACCGGCGACGTCGCCGTGCCCGAGCCGCGCCTGGACGCCCTGGCCAAGATCGCCGGCTCCAAGGAAATCATCCCGGCCCGCATCACCTTCGTCGACATCGCCGGCCTGGTGCGCGGCGCGTCGAAGGGCGAAGGCCTGGGCAACCAGTTCCTGGCCAACATCCGCGACTGCGACGCCGTGGCCTTCGTGGCCCGCTGCTTCGAGGACGACGACATCACCCACGTCGAGGGCCGCATCGACCCGCTCAGCGATCTCGAGATCATCGAGATGGAGCTGATGCTCGCCGACCTGGAAAGCCTGGAAAAGCGCCTGCCGGCCATCGAGAAGAAGGCCAAGTCGGGCGGCGACAAGGAAGCCGCCAACACCCTGCGCCTGATCAACCTGGCCCTGGCCCAGCTGCGTGAAGGCCGCCCGGCCCGCGCCGCGACCGTGGACAAGGAAGACGAGAAGGCCTGGCACATGCTGCAGCTGCTGACCTCGCTGCCGGCTCTGTATGTCTGCAACGTCGAGGAAGGCAGCGCCGACAAGGGCAACAAGTACAGCGACCTGGTCGCCGAACGCGCCGCCCGCGACAACGCCAAGGCCGTCGTGATCTCGGCCCAGATCGAGAGCGAGATCGCCCTGCTGGACTCTGAGGAGCGCACCGAGTTCCTCGAGACCCTGGGCCTGGAAGAGCCCGGCCTGAACCGTCTGATCCGCGAGGCCTACAACCTCCTGGGCCTGCAGACCTATTTCACGGTCGGCCCCAAGGAAGCCCGCGCCTGGACCATCCACGTCGGCGACACCGGCCCGCAAGCGGCCGGCGTCATCCACACCGACTTCGAGAAGGGCTACATCCGCGCCGAGACGATCGCCTTCGAGGACTTCGTCAAGCTGGGCGGCGAAGCCGGCGCCAAGGAAGCCGGCAAGATGCGGGCCGAAGGCAAGGAATACGTCGTCAAGGATGGCGACGTGATGCACTTCCGCTTCAACGTCTGATCCGAGCCACCCCGGCGCGGCTCGCGCCGGGGTGGTATCTCGACGACGTTCTTAAAAGGTGTAGTCTCGCTTCAGGAGAAGGGGACTACTCATGAAAAAGCTCATTCTGGTCGTCGCCATGGTGATGACCACAGGCCCGGCATGGGCCCAGCAGTACACCGGCCCACGCGCTGTCACGCCCAACTACACCACCGGCGGCTATCAGGCCTCGAACTTGAACGGTCGGTATGCCGAACCGGGCAACCCGCTGCAGCAGCGCGCCGCCGCCAATCTGGCCGCCCAAGCCGGCATCGAGTGCAATATGGCCAGCGCCGCAGTCCTCAAGGAAACCCATAAGGGCGGGATCAACTCGGTAGTCTACGAGATCGCCTGCAAGAACGACTTCGGCTGGATCCTGACCAAGTCCGGCGAAGAGATCACCGCTTACGAATGCGTGGCGCTGGCGGCTTCGGAGAAGGCGGCCAAGGGCAAGCTGGTGACCTGCCGACTGGCCGAGAATGTCCTGGCGGCGAACGCCGGTCTGGCGAAGCTGGCCGGCAAGGCGGGTCTGACCTGCACGCCGGTGCAGGGCAATTATCTGGGCGGCGGCGGCGCTCCGCCGATCTCCCGCTATGAGGTGCTGTGCGACAACGGCGCCGGCTACATCATCGATACGCCTCAACCCAAGTCGAGCGCCTCGGTGATGGCCATGTCTTGCGCCAAGGCCAAGGCCGCCGGCATGGGGACCTGCGCGCTGAAACCCGCCAGGGGTTGAGATCCGGAGCCATCACGTAAAGCGGCCCGCGAACGCTCGCGGGCCGTTTTTCGTTGTTCCTTCGCGCCCGGCGTCTAACCTGCGGCCACCAGCCGGAGACGCACCATGCCCGAGATAATCACCCTGACCGCCGCCCATGACGGTTTCGGCTTCACGGCCCTGCACGCCCAGCCGCAAGGCGCGCGAAAGGGCGGGGTGATCGTGATCCAGGAGATCTTCGGCCTCGATCAATACATCCAGGAAGACGTCGCTCGCTGGGCGGCGCGGGGCTTCGAGGTCTTGGCGCCGTCGATGTTCGACCGTCAGGAGAAGGGCTTCACCGCCGGCCACGACGAGGCCGGTTTCGCGACCGGCGTCACCTACGCCAAGGCCAACGGCCCCGACAACGCCATGGGCGACATCCAGGCCTGCATCGATTTTCTGAAGGACCGCGGGCCGGTGTTCGTGGTCGGCTACTGCTATGGCGGCACCATGGCCTGGCTGGCGGCCGCGCGGCTGCAGGGACTGTCGGCGGCGTCCAGCTACTATGGCGGTCAGGTCGTCGGCATGGCCAAGTTCGAGCTCAAGGCCCCGGTCATCGTCCACCTGGGCGCCAACGACCCGCACATCCCCGCCGAGGAGGTGAAGGCCGCCATCTGGACCGCCCATCCCGAGGTCCCGGTCCACGTCTACGAGAACAGCGGCCACGGCTTCAACAACGACGGCCGGCCCGACAGCGACCTTGCCGACGCCGAACTGGCCCGCGAACGCACCGTCGCGTTCTTTGCCGAGCACGGAGCCGCCTGATGGGAGAGCGCATCGCCCTGGCCTGCCGGGAGGACGGCTCGCCCTTCGCCGTCTGGCATTCGCCGCCTCAGGAAGCCCGTCGCGGCGGCATCGTCATGCTGCACGCCATCTGGGGCGTGACCCCGCACATCCGCGCCCTGTCCGACAGCCTGGCCGAGCAGGGCTATGAGGTCATGGCCCCCGCCCTGCTAGACGCGGCCGACGCCGACTTCCCGGTCGAGGACACCACGCCAGCGATCCTCGACGCGCGCATGGCCCTGGGCAAGGCGACCGGCTGGGGCGTCTCGACCCTGCCCCGCGTCCAGGCCTGCATCGAGGCGATGGAGGGGCCGGTGTCGGTGATGGGCTTCTGCTTCGGCGGCACCACGGCCTGGCTGGCGGCCTGCCGCTGCGAGGGCGTGCAGGCGGTGTCGGCCTTCTATGGCGGCGACATCATCGCCTACAAGGACGAGCCGCCTAAGGTCCCGACCATCCTGCACTTCGGCAAGACCGACCCGATGATCCCCCTGGCCGACGTCGAGGCGATCCGGGACACGCACCCCGAGCTGCCGATCCACCTCTACGAGGCCGGCCACGCCTTCGTGGCCCCCAGCGGCCACCATGCCGACAGCGCCCGGCTGTCCCTGCTGCGGACCCTGCAGCTGTTCCAGCGCTCGGGCGGGCGCAAGGGCGAAGCGTGATGGCCGGCCACCGCATCTACACGACCAGCTTCGCCAGCGTTTATCCGCTGTACGTCGCCAAGGCGGAGAAGAAGGGGCGGAGCAAGGCCGAGGTCGACCAGATCTTGCAGTGGCTGACCGGCTTCAGCCAGGAAGCGCTGGACGCCGAGATCGCGGCCAAGACCGACTTCGAGACCTTCTTCGCGAAGGCCCCGAAGCTCAATCCCGCCCGCGCCGAGATCAAGGGCCTGATCTGCGGCGTGCGCGTGGAAGAGGTCGCCGAGCCGCTGATGCGCGAGATCCGCTACCTGGACAAGCTGATCGACGAACTGGCCAGGGGCAAGGCGATGGACAAGATCATGCGGGGCTGAAGCCTATTTCGGCCCCACCTCGCCCGCGGTGGGCCAGGCGCTGTCGCCCACGCGCTTGAGGTTCATCTCGAAGAACTGCACCGGCGCCTGGCCTGGCACGATCCGCTCACCGATCTCGCGCCAGGCGCCGTCCTTCATCACAGCGGTGTAGCGAATGGTCATCGGTCCGGCCGGGATCTCCCAGGTATAGCCGTCGGCGGTCAGGGCCAGCTTGAAATCGCCGGCCTGGCCCATGGCGTAGGAGCGCATGCTGTACACGCCGGTGTTGGGCTCGAAGGAGATCACGCCCAGGGCATTGAAGCCGGTCGAGCCGTCGGGATTGTAGCCGCGCCCCTCAACCACCTTGACCGAGCCGCCCAGCAGCGGGCCGATGCGTTCGGCCTGGGTGATGTCGTGACGGCCGGTGGGGCCGACGTTCCAGGCCGGGCCGCGCCAGGTTCCGTCCATCCACGAGAGCTTCTTCATCGCCTCGGTCTGGGCGGCGATCCGCACAGCCGGATCCGGCGGCATCTGGGCCTGGGCGGCGCCCGCGACGGCGGCGGAAGCAAGAAGGACGGGCAGCAGGCGTCGCATAGAATTCCCCGGAATGAGTTTCGAGAACCTTGTTACGCGGGCGACGTCCCGTCAACGGGCTGGCGGGCGATCAGCCGCGCGCGCACGCCAATCGCTGCGGGAATGAGCCAGTAGGCGAAACCGGGCAGCCACGGGACCTTGGCGAAAGGCCCCAGCGTCAGGCCAGCCGACAGCAGGCCGCTGGCGGCGGCGATCAGCCAGATCTCGTGGCCGGCCCGGATATCGGCCCGCCGCTCGACCGGCACCTCCAGGCGGTCGGCATGATTTCTGGCGCGGGCATAGAGCGCCGCGAACAGTCCCGCCAGGACCGCGAAGCCGACGCCATAGATCCGGAAAAGGTCGTGCAGATCGCCCGCCGAGCGGATGATCTCGGCGCCCGGCAGCCAACCGCGCGACACCCAATGGAAGCCGGTCTCCAGCAAGATCCTCAGCGGGAAGACGTAGACCAGCACCGTGAAGACGATGGCCAGGGCGTTCAGGGTCGACAGGCCGTCCCGGCGGGGGACCAGGCGGCCATATTCGCGATAGGCCAGCCAGAACATGGCGATCAGGGCGAAGGCGCCCAGCGAGGCGGGGATCCTGCCCAAGGCGCGCCATAGGGCGTCGAGGCTGGTGGTCGGCTCGGCACCGGCGATGATCAGCAGAGTGACGGCGAAGGCGAAGGCCGCGTCGACAAAGGCGTCCAGCCGCTTGCCGGTTTCCAGCTCCGGATCGTGCGCCATGTTCGCCCCCTGCCCCAAGTCGCGCAGCATGACGACGAAGAACAGCGTTTGTCGAGCGCCTCTGTCGCGCGGACCGCACAGCTGCGCTAGGCTGATTGCATGCGTCGTCGCACCGCTCCTCTCGCCCTGGCGTTCTCGTTGTCCCTGACGGCCGCCGCGCACGCCGGCGAGACCGCCTGCTGGTTCGAGAACGGCGCGGTCGTGGCCCCGGCCGTGATCGGCGACATGGCCGGCGACTACGTCATCGACCTCTCCGCGCCCCGCACCCTGCTGCACGAGACCAAGGCCCAGATGGCCGGCATCGTGGAGCCCGAGCTAATCCTGCCCGTCCAAGTCGCCGGGCTGAAGGCGCCGTCGGTGTCGGTGGCGATCGCCGACCTGGACGCGCGCGGGGCTGGCTTCGTCACCCCGATCGCCGGCGTCATCGGCATGGACGTGCTGGCCGGCCACAGCATCGAGATCGACTTCGCCGCCTGCCAGGTGCGGATCGACCGTCCCTGGCGCGCCCGGACGCAGGCCGTGCTGCCCGTGGAGGTGGTCGACGGCCTGCCCACCGTGGTCGCCAGCGTCAGCGACGGCCCTCGTGTGCTGCGCGGCGCCTTTGCCATCGACACCGCCTCGCGGGCCATGGTGCGCCTCTCCAGCCGCGACGGGGCGGCCAGCGGCAAGCTGGATCCCAAGGCCCGCCACAAGGCGCCCGCGTCCTTGCGCGCCCTGTCGCTGGGCGGGGTGCTGGCCGAGAACGTGCCCGCCACCCTCGCCGAGGACCTGCCCGCGGGCGTGGCCGGAACCCTGGGCGCGGGCCTGTGGGCCCGCCACCGCCTGCATCTGGCCGCCGACGCCCGCACGCTGTCGGTCGCCCCCTGATGCTGGTCGAGGCTACGGCCGAACATTTCGCCGCCCTGCTACGCGATCAGGCGCCAGAAGGCCTGACGCTCTGCGACAGCCCCCTCGCCCCGCCCGAGGTGCTGGAGATGCTGGCCGGGCTGGCGGACCAGATCCGCCCGCTGTTCTGTCCCGCCGCCTGGATGATCGTCGAGGATGGCGAGATCGTCGGCCTGCTATCGCCGACCCGGCCGCTGGACGCTCGCGATCGGTCCCTACACATCGGCTACGGCGTCGCCCCGACGCGGCAGCGGCGCAGCGTCGCCACCCGCGCCGTCGCCGACCTCATCGCCTGGGCCCGCCAGGACGACCGCGTTCTGGCCCTGACCGCCGAGACCTCGGTCGACAATCCCGCCTCCCAGGCCGTGCTCTCGCGCAACGGCTTTCAGGCCGTCGGAGAACGGGTCGACGACGAGGACGGACCCGTCATCGCCTGGCGACTGGACCTATAACCGACAACGAAAAAGGCCCGGCGTTTCCACCGGGCCTTTCCGTATTCGGTTGCGGACGTGTCGCCCGGAGAGCGTCAACGCGCCCCATCTTTAGGGCTGAGCCCGCTCAGGCAGGCTCAGTGCGACTCGTTGCGCCACACGGTCTTGTAGCTGGCGTAGAGCAGACCCGACAGAATGATCAGGTACAGCAGGACGGCGAAGCCGGTCTGCTTGCGCTCTTCCAGCTTGGGCTCGGCAGCCCACATCAGGAAGGCCGAGACGTCCTTGGCCTGCTGTTCGACGGTCGACTTGGTGCCGTCGTCGAAGGTGACCAGATCGGCCTTCAGCGGCGGGGCCATGGCGATGAAGCCGCCCTGCGGGACGTTCTTGTGATCGCCATGCCAGGCCGAGGTCAGGTCGCCCGGGAAGTACGGGTTGTAGTGACCGCCGGTCGGGACCGTCAGGCCCTTGGGCGGGTTCACGTAACCGGTGACCAGCGAGTAGATGTAGTCCGGACCGGCCGAACGGGCCTTGGCCAGCAGCGACATGTCCGGCGGCAGGGCGCCGCCGTTCGAGGCGCGGGCCGCGGCGTCGTTGGCGAACGGCGCGGGGAAATAGTCCGCGCTGGTCGCCGGACGCTTGATGGCGTCACCGGTCTCGCTGTCGATGTCGTTGACCTCGTAGTCCTTGGCGATCGCCTTGACCCACGGGTTGTCGTTCGGGTTCGGGTACTTCTTGCTGAAGAACGGCGCGCCCTTGTCACCGAGGTTGCGGAAAGCCACCAGCTTCATCGAGTGGCAGGCCGCGCAGACTTCGCGATAGACCTTGTAGCCGCGTTGCAGCTGGGCCTGGTCGTACGAGCCGAACGGGCCTTCGAACGACCAGTGGACGTCCTTGGCGTGCTTGGCGCCGCCGTTGGCGAGGGCCGGGCCGGCGATGCCGGCCGTCAGGATGCCGACCGCCGCCGCGATAACCGAGAGTTTGCGGAGCATCGGGATCAACCCTTCTTGGCGTCGGCCGACAGGGCCGGCGAGGCGATCGAGTCCGGAACCGGCAGGGTCTTTTCGACGAGACCCAGGACGGGAAGAACGACCAGGAAGAAAGCGAAGTAGTAGAGCGAGGCGACGCGGCTGAGCCACACGAAGCTGTTCAGGTCGGAACCCATCAGCTGGAACGTGGTCAGGTGCGGGATCACCGGATCGTCGGGCAGCTTGGCGCCGCAGAAGCCCAGGATGATGCAGACCACCAGGAAGAACACGAAGTAGATCTTCGCGGTCGGGCGGTAGCGCATCGAGCGCACCTTCGAGGTGTCCAGCCACGGCAGGGCGAACAGGCAGGCGATGGCGCCGAACATGGCCAGCACGCCCATCAGCTTGTCCGGAACGGCGCGCAGGATCGCGTAGAACGGCAGGAAGTACCATTCCGGAACGATGTGCGACGGCGTCACCAGCGGGTCAGCCGGGATGTAGTTGTCGGCGTGGCCCAGGGCGTTGGGCATGTAGAAGACGAAGAAGGCGAAGAGGATCAGGAAGACGCTCATCGCGAAGCCGTCCTTCACCGTTGCGTACGGCGTGAAGGGAACGGTGTCGGCCTTCGACTTCGGGTCAACGCCGGTCGGGTTGTTCTGGCCGACCACGTGCAGGGCCCAGATGTGCAGGATCACGACGCCCGCGATCATGAAGGGCAGCAGGTAGTGCAGCGAGAAGAAGCGGTTCAGGGTCGGGTTGTCGACCGCGAAGCCGCCCCACAGCCAGGTGGTGATGCTCTCGCCCACCAGCGGCAGCGCGCCGAACAGGTTGGTGATGACGACGGCGCCGTGGAACGACATCTGGCCCCAGGGCAGGACGTAGCCCATGAAGGCGGTGGCCATCATCAGCAGATAGATCACGCAGCCCAGCAGCCACAGCACTTCGCGAGGCGCCTTGTAGGAGCCGTAGTACAGGCCGCGCAGCATGTGGATGTAGACGGCGATGAAGAACATCGACGCGCCGTTGGCGTGCATGTAGCGGATCAGCCAGCCGTAGTTCACGTCGCGCATGATGTGCTCGACGGAAGCAAAGGCGCCCTGAGCGCTCGGGTTGTAGTGCATCACCAGGATGATGCCCGTGATCAACTGCGAGGCCAGGCACAGCGACAGGATGCCGCCGAAGGTCCACCAGTAGTTCAGGTTACGCGGCGTGGGGTAGTCGACGAACGAGTCATAGCCCAGGCGCACGATCGGCAGACGGGCGTCGAGCCAGCGCTCGATACCGGTCTTCGGTTGATAGGTCGAATGTCCGCTCATATCGCTTAGCCGATCTTGACCTTGGTGTCGGTGAGGAAGGCGTATTCCGGAACCACCAGGTTCGTGGGCGCGGGGCCCTTACGGATACGACCCGAGGTGTCGTAGACCGAGCCGTGGCACGGGCAGAACCAGCCGCCGTACTCGCCACCGCCGAAGGTCGGCACGCAGCCCAGGTGGGTGCAGTTGCCGCCGACGATCAGCCAGTTGTCCTTGCCCGGCTTCACGCGCGAGGCGTCCGTCGCCGGATCCTTCATCGAGGCGCTGTCGTCAGCCACGGCCTTGGCGATCTCAGCCTTGGTGCGGTTGCGCACGAAAAGCGGCTTGCCGCGCCACTTGACGGTCACTTGCTGACCTTCGGCGACCTTGGTCAGGTCGAACTCGACCGAGGCCAGGGCCCGCGTATCGGCGGAGGGGTTCATCTGATCGATGAACGGCCACACCAGCGCCGCACCGCCGCCAGCGGCGGCTGCGACAGCAGCGATGTGAATGAAGTCGCGCCGGGAGGGATCGCTCCCGTGTTCCGGCTCAGTCGTTGCGCCCACGGCGGTGTCGGCCACCCAAGTCACCCTTCAATTCAGCCGGCCCGCGAACGGCCCCGCTAGGAGGAGCGTCTTGCGACGCTACATAATTGCTCGACCCGCAAGCGGATCTCCACCACAAGGCAGCGGTTGGCTCGACCTATCGGACGCGCGGACGAAGTCCGCAAGCCCTTTCGATTCGTGGCAAAGCCCCTGCTGCCTTTGTGGTTGGATCGCTTATTATGCGCATCGCACTTTTTCAACCAGGCATTCCCCAAAACGTCGGGGCCGCCATCCGTCTGTCGGCCTGTTTCGGGGTCGGCCTGGATGTGATCGAGCCCTGCAGTTTCCCGTTGGACGACAAAAGCTTGAAGCGCGCGGCCCTGGATTACGGGCCGCTTACGCATCTTCAGCGTCATGACAACTGGGAGACATTCCTTAAGGCGCCGGAACGGGCCGAGGGCAGGCTGCTGCTGTTCACCACCCGCGGGGCCACGCCCTTCCACAGATTTGAGTTCCAGGCCGGCGACACCCTGCTGTTCGGCAACGAGAGCCGCGGCGCGCCCGAAGAGGTGCACCAGGCCGTCCAGGGCCGGATCGTCATCCCGATCCGGGCGGACACGCGCTCGATGAACCTGGCGACGACGGCCGCCATGGCGCTCGGCGAGGCCCTGAGGCAGACGGGCGGGTTTCCGGAGTAGGCAGCAAGCGCCCCCTCCGGCCCTTCGGGCCACCTCCCCCGCTCCCCAGGGGAGGAAAGGTTTCATCCTCCCCCGAGCACGGGGGAGGTGGCGGCGAAGCCGACGGAGGGGGCGCTCAGCCGCTCTCAGTGATCCCCGAAATCCACGTCGCGGCGCGCGGCGACGATGGTCACGATGAAGCCTGCCAGCACGTCCAGCAGCACCATCAGGGTGACCAGGAAGAAGGTCGAGGTGGCGAAGGCCGGCAGCAGCAGGAATTCCACCAGGCAGATGATGAACAGCACCATCGACAGCGAGTGGTTGATGATGGCGATCCGGCGGCTGGTGGTCGATTTCAAGAGCTCGACGAACAGCACCACCAACGAGGCGGCCAGCAGCAGGTCGCCCAGGCTGACGGCCCACTCGGCGCGCGAGGTCATGTGGATGGTGAACAGCGTGTCGCCCATCCTCAAACCCGCGTCGGCGGCCTTGAAGCCGCCCGCCAGGGTCAGGACGATCAGGTTGTAGATCAGCACCGGCAGGGCCAGCAGCGGAACCGCGGCGAACATCGAGCTTCCCCCTTTGGCACGCGGAGAGATCGCCGTGCCATGGTTAAGCCGTAGCCGGAATTTCGCCCCCGGTGAAGTCCGCTCGCGTACCGCGCGCTACGCCTCGTCCACACCCTGGGGATTGCGAGCTCGGGTCTGCAGCCACATCACGCCCATCAGGTCCGACACAGAGGCCTTCAGGCGGCCGAAGTTGGTGTATTTCGACACGCCCGTTTCGCGGTGGCGATGGTTCACCGGCTGGAAAGCCACGTCATAGCCCTCGCGCAGCATCAGCGCCGGGATGTAGCGGTGGATATGATCGAAGTACGGCAGGCGCAGGAAGGCCTCGCGCTTGAAGGCCTTCAGCCCGCAGCCGGTGTCGTTGGCCGTGTCCTTCAACAGCCGCTTGCGCACGCCGTTGCCGAACTTGGAGGCGAAGCGCTTGGCGTTGCTGTCCTGGCGCTTGACCCGCTCGCCGCCGACGAGCGCGAGGTTCTCCGGACCGGCCTGCAGCGCTTTTGCCAGACGGGGCGCATCGGCAGGGTCGTTCTGGCCGTCGCCGTCCAGGGTGACGACGATCGGGGCGCGGGCGGCCAGCACGCCGCTGCGTACGGCGCGGCTCTGGCCCGAGTTCTTGCGATGGCCCAGCACGCGCAGCTGCGGGATCTCGGCCTTCAGCGCCACCAGCAGGGCCTTGGTGTCGTCGCGACTGGCGTCGTCGATGAAGATCATCTCGTAGTTCTCGCCGGCGAAGGCGGTGGCGATCTCGCGCGCCAGGCTGGGCGCGGCGCCGCCTTCGTCGAAGACGGGCACGACGACGGAAAAGTCGGGGGTAGCGGTCATCGCCCTCTAATACCGGAAAAATTCGCCAAAGCCTGTCCTTTTCAAAAGCACGCTTTTGAAAAGGATAAACAGGATTTGCTTCAATAACTTAGAGCGCGATTACCGCCGAAACCGGCCTCCACTTTCGGCTATCGCGCTCTGACGAAAGGATCGTGCTAAAGCTCATCCTATGACGCTTGAATCTCGCCTGGATGACTGGAGCCGTGGGTGGCGCGGCCCCCTGTTCGCCGCGCTGGTGGCGCTGATCGCCAGCCTGCCCGGCCTGATCGCCATGCCGCCGCTGGACCGCGACGAGTCCCGCTTCGCCCAGGCCACCTCGCAGATGCTGGAAACCGGCGACTACGTCGTCATCAAGTTCCAGGATCAGCCGCGGTTCAAGAAGCCGGTCGGCATCCACTGGATGCAGGCGGTGAGCGTCAAGGCGTTCTCCGACGAGGAAGACCGCCGGATCTGGGCCTATCGCCTGCCCTCGCTGCTGGGGGCGATGCTGGCGGCCGCGGCCCTGGCCTGGGGCGCAGCGGCGCTGTTCGACCCGCGCACCGGCCTGATCGCCGGTTCGATCCTGGGCGCGACCTTCCTGCTGTCGACCGAGGGCCTGATCGCCAAGACCGACGCCATGCTGTGCGGCACGACCACCCTGGCCATGGCGGCCCTGGCGCGGGTCTACGCCGCCCAGCTGAAGGGCGAGATGGCCGGCAAGTGGACCAAGCTGGCCTTCTGGATCGGCATGGCCCTGGCGGCGCTGATCAAGGGGCCCGTGGGCATGCTGGTGGCGATCTTCGCTCTGGTCGCCCTGGCCATCTGGGACCGCAAGGCGCGCTGGATGAAGGACCTGGGCTGGACCTGGGGCCTGATCCTGTTCGCCGCCATCGTGCTGCCCTGGGCGATGATGATCACTGTGGCCACCGACGGCGCCTTCTGGGGCGCAGCGGTCGGGGCGGACCTGGCCCCCAAGCTGGCCGGCGGCCAAGAGGGCCACTCGGGTCCGTTCGGCTATCACGCCCTGCTGGCGCCGCTGCTGACCTTCCCCGCCACCCTATTGCTGCCGGCCGCCTTGGTGCTGGGCTGGATCAAGCGCGACGAGCCGGGCGTGCGTTTCGCCCTGTGCTGGCTGATCCCGACCTGGCTGATGTTCGAGATCCTGCCGACCAAGCTGGTGCACTACGCCCTGCCCGGCTACGGCGGCTTGGCCATGCTGATGGCTGCGACCGTGCGTGAGCCGTTAGGCCCGCGCGTGCGCTGGATCGGCGCGGGCCTGTCGGTCTTCATCGGCGCCCTGCTGGCCGCCGTCGCCGTCTATGGCCAGGTGACGTTCGGGACCAACGGCGATCTGGTCTGGACCGCCCTGGCCGCTCTGCTGGCCCTGGCCGCTGGGATCACCGGCGCCGTCCTGCTGTTGAAGAAGGGCTCGGTCCGCGCCCTGGTCACGGCCGGCGCCCTGGGCATCGCAGCCCACATTGCCCTGACCGCCGGCCTGATCCCGCGCCTGCAGCCGCTGTTCCTGTCCAAGGACATCACCCAGGCCCTGGACCAGGCCCGCCTATCGCCGCGCTCGGGCGCCGCCGGCCCCGTGGCGGTCACCGGCTATGCCGAGCCCAGCCTGATCTTCCAGCTGGGCACCGCCACCGAGCTGACCACCGGCGAAGGCGCCGCCGACGCGATCGCCGAGGGCCGCCCCGCCGTGGTCGAGGCGCGCGAGGACAAGCCGTTCCGCGACGCCCTGGCCGCCCTGGGCCTGACCCCGCGTCCAGTCGCCACCGTCGAGGGCCTGAACTATTCCGACGGCGATCAGGAAAAGCTGACCATCTATCGCGGCGAGCCCCGCGCCCTGCCGCCCGAAGAGGCTGTTGAAGAAGAGGTCACCCGATGAGCCGCTTCATCGAGATCGTCGAGGTCGGTCCGCGCGACGGCCTGCAGAACGAGAAGGCCCTGCTGTCGGTCGATGAGAAGCTTGACCTGATCCGCAAGCTGGAGGCCGCCGGCGCCCGACGCACCGAGGTCGTGTCATTCGTCAATCCGGCCCGCGTGCCGCAGATGGCCGGGGCCGAGGACATCATGGCCGCCCTGCCCCAGGACCCCATGCGCTCGCGCATCGGCCTGGTGCTGAATATGCGCGGCTGGGATCGCTGCATCTCGACCGGCTGCGACGAGGCCAATGTCGTGGTCTGCGCCTCGGACGGCTTCGGGGTGAAGAACCAGGGCGCAACCGTCAGCCAGCAACTGGATGCGCTGGCCGCCATCGCCGAGCGCCGCGCCGTGGAAGGCGGACCGCCGATCACCGCGACGATCTCGGTGGCCTTCGGCTGCCCGTTCGACGGCGAGGTGTCGGAAGACCAGGTCGTGGCCATCGTCCGCGAAGCCGCCGCCCTGAACGTGGCCGAGATCGCCATCGCCGACACCATCGGCGTCGCCGATCCCTGGACCGTCCGCCAGCGCATCGCCGCCGCCAAGGCCGCCGCGCCGGACACCAAGCTGCGCATGCACTTCCACGACACCCGCAACACGGGCCTCGCCAACGCCTATGCCAGTGTCGAGGCCGGGATCGACGTGCTGGACGCCTCGGTCGGCGGCCTGGGCGGCTGTCCGTTCGCGCCGGCCGCCACCGGCAATATCGGCACCGAGGATCTGGTCTACATGCTGGAACGGGCCGGCTTCGAGACCGGTTACGACCTTGCGGCCCTGATCGCGATCGGCCGTGAGATCAGCGAACGCCTGGGCAAGACCCCCGCCTCGTCCCTGGCCCGCGCCGGAGGCTTCCCCGCATGATCCGCCTGCCCGTCCTGCTGCTGCCCCTCGCCCTCACCGCCTGCGCGGCGGCGCCGATCGAACAGCCGGTGGTGGGCCGGTGCGACGTGACGATCAAGTTCGGCAGCTACGGCATGGGCATCGACCAGGACGTCTCGACCCGCGTGACGGCCGCCGTGAAGACCGACCGCGACGTGGCCGGCAGCGAGAGCAAGCCGTGGGGCAAGGAAGGCGAGTACGATCTCTGCCTTGCGACGAAGCCGGGTCGAGCCGCCGCAGTGTACGAACGCTATCGCGCGATGCTCCCGCCGCGCGGCCTGAAGGCCCCGACCTCTATCGAGGGTCCGGATGGAATGAGGTTCGAGTCGATTGCGCCGATGTAGCGCCTAGATCGGCCGCCCGGTCAGCTTCCACAGCAGCGGGCGCGAGATCGACATCAGCACGATGGCCGGGGCCAGCAGCACGGCGGCGGCGAACAGCTGCAGGCTGTCGGCGCGCTTGATGAAATAGCGGGTCAGGCCCACGCCCTTGTGGAACTCTACCTTCATCGGGTGTTCCAGGCTGGTGTGACCCAGGTGGATGACCTCGGCCTGCGGCTGGAACAGCACCTGGCCGCCGGCCCGGCGCGCGCGCCAGCACAGGTCGATGTCTTCGACGTGCAGGAAATAGCCTTCGTCAAAGCCTTGCAGGGCGTCGAAGTCGTCGCGGCGCATGGCGAAGCAGGCGCCGGAGATGGTCGGCATCGGCGCGGGACCGGCCGGCAGCGGCTCGTTCTCGCGGTGGATCTCGAAGCCGGCCAGCTTGGGATAGCGGCGGGTCAGCTGGCCGAAGCTCAGCACGGTGGTGACCGGGGTCACCTCGCCGCGCCGGCCGCCGCGCTGCTCGCTGCCGTCGACGTTCATCACCCGCGCGCCGACGATGGTCGGGGTCGGCTGGCCCTTGAAAGCCGTGACCAGGGCCGCCACGCAGCCGGGCTGCAGGTTGGCGTCGGGATTGAGGAAGACGATGTGCTCGCCGCCGGCCGTGATGGCGCCCAGGTTGGCGCCGCGGGCGAAGCCCACATTGCCATGCCCCTGGCGCAGCACCACGCGCGGCTCGGTCAGGGCCAGCGAGCGCAGCATGTCGGCGTCCTCGGGCGAGGAGCCGTTGTCGACGATGACGAACTCATCGACCAGCGCCTCGGCCAAGACATGCCGGATGCTCTCGGCCAGCGCTTCCCCCGTCCAATAGACGACCATGACCACGGACACGTTCGGGCGCGCCGGACGAGCGCCGGCGGTGAAGGTCGTCATGGACGGGAGAATGCTGTTCATCAGGCGGTCGCCGCCTCCGCTTGGGCCTCGGCGCGGGCGCGCTTGACGTCCGGCGGGGTGGCGTCGTCGGCCAGCACGCGCAGAGCGTCTTCCAGGGACAGAATGCTCTGGCCTTCGCCGCCCAGGCGACGCAGGGCCAGATGCCCCGTTTCAGCTTCCTTACGTCCGATCACCGCGATCACAGGCACCTTGGCGAGGCTGTGCTCGCGAATCTTGTAGTTGATCTTCTCATTACGCAGATCAAGCTCCGCGCGCATACCCAGTTTGGTCAACTTCTCGACGACCTGGCGGGCATAATCGTCGGCGTCGGAGGTGATGGTGGCCACGACCACCTGGGTCGGCGCCAGCCACACGGGCAGAGCGCCCGCGAAGTTTTCCAACAGAATGCCGATGAAACGCTCGAAGGACCCCAAGATGGCTCGGTGAAGCATCACGGGACGCTTCTTGGAACCATCTTCCGCAACGTATTCGGCGTCCAAACGTTCCGGGAGAACGAAATCAAGCTGCAGCGTGCCGCACTGCCAGACCCGGCCGATGGCGTCCTTCAGCGAGAACTCCAGCTTCGGGCCGTAAAACGCGCCCTCGCCTTCCTGCAGCACCAGCGTCTCGCCGGCCGACTCGGCGGCGGCCGACAGGGCGGCCTCGGCCTTGTCCCAGACCTCGTCGGTACCGGCCCGCAGCTCCGGACGCGTCGAGAACTTGGTGTCGGCCAGCTGCATGCCCAGGTCATCATAGACACTGCGCAGCAGCTCGATGAAGCGGGCGCTTTCTTCCGTCACCTGCTCTTCGCGGCAGAAGATGTGGGCGTCGTCCTGGGTGAAGGCGCGCACCCGCATGATGCCGTGCATGGCGCCCGACGGCTCGTAGCGGTGGCAGGCGCCGAACTCGGCCATGCGCAGCGGCAGCTCGCGATAGCTCTTCTGGCCGACATTGAAGATCTGGATGTGACCCGGGCAGTTCATCGGCTTGACCGCCAGGATCTCGCCCTCGGCGCTCTCGCACATGAACATGGCGTGGCCGAACTTCTCGGCGTGGCCCGACTTCTCCCACAGGCTGCGATCCAGGATCTGGGGGGTCTTCACTTCCTTGTAGCCGGCCGCGTCCAGGCGACGGCGCATGTAGTCTTCCAGCACGCGGTACAGGGCCCAGCCCTTGGCGTGCCAGAACACCATGCCCTTGCCCTCTTCCTGGATGTGGAAGAGGTCCATGCTGCGACCCAGCTTGCGGTGATCGCGCTTCTCGGCTTCCTCGATGCGCTTCAGGTGCGCTTCCAGGTCGGCTTCCGAGGCCCAGCTGGTGCCGTAGATACGCTGCAGCTGGGCGTTGTTCTGGTCGCCGCGCCAGTAGGCGCCGGCCAGCTTGGTCAGCTTGAAGGCCTTGCCGACATGCTTGGTCGACGGCAGGTGCGGCCCGCGGCACAGGTCCTTCCAGTTGCCCTGGCGGTAGACCGTGATGGTGTCCGTGCCCGGCAGGTCACGGATGATCTGGGCCTTGTACTGCTCGCCGATGCCGTCGAAGTGGGCGATGGCTTCGTCGCGGTCCCAGACCTCGCGCGTGATCTTCTCGTCGCGATCGACGATCTCCTTCATGCGCTTTTCGATCTTTTCCAGATCGTCCAGGCTGAACGGCTCGTCGCGCGCGAAGTCGTAATAGAAGCCGTCCTCGACGTTCGGACCGATCGTCACCTGGGTGCCGGGGAACAGCTCCTGCACCGCCTCGGCCAGCACGTGGGCCGTGTCGTGGCGGATGGTGTCGAGCGCCTCGGGCGCCTCGCGCGTCAGGATCTCGAACTTGCGCTCGCCGGTCAGCAGGTCAGGCGTCAGGGCGCGGTCCAGGTCCAGCACCTGGCCGTCCAGCTTGATCAGCAGCGCCTTCTTTTCCAGCGACTTGGAGATGGCGGCGGCGACGTCGCGTCCCGTCGAGCCATCGGGGTACTGACGCGCCGAGCCGTCGGGGAAAACCAGATCGATCATTCTTCACATATCCACTTGCGTGGCTGGCTTCGCGGCGGCGGCGGGTCATAGCCCGAACCCCCAAACGGATTGCAGCGGCAAATCCGGTGTAAAGCCAACCAGGAACCCTTGAGCGGGCCATGATCCTTGAGGGCGGCCGCCGCGTACTCCGAACAGCTCGGCGCGAAGCGGCACTGACGCCCGATGAGAGGCGAGAGCGTCGTCTTGTAGGCCCGCAGGCCCAGGTCGACGGTGCGTTCGTAGAGAGTCATGCCGGCGCGCGACTGTTTGTTGCAGTGCGGTTACACCACCCCGGAGGGGGCAGGATCAAGCCGCGCCGGCGGTGCTAGTTCGTGTTTGGGGCGCGGCTGTGGCCTTCTGGACAGCCTCGACCGTCGCCTCGAACGCCAGAAGCGTCGAGGCGTGACGAGCGGGATAGTCCTTGACCGGCTCCAGCACGGCGAGCTCCGCAAACCGGCCCACAGGGTGCGAACCGTTCGACTTCAGCATAGCGGCAAGCGAGTCGCGCGCCAACTCGATGTCGGAAAGACCTGCGCCAATGACGTTGGCGCCCAGAACAGCGGCGGCGGCCTGGCCCAAGGCGCAGGCCGAAACGTCCTGGGCGAAGTCGGCGACCTTGCCGTCGGCGTCAAGCATCACGTCGACCACGATCGTGCTGCCGCACAGCTTGGCCGTCTTCTCGGCGCTGGCGTCCGGCGCGGCCAAGCGTCCGGCGCGCGGCATATTGGCCACGAGCGTCAGGATCTTGGCGCTGTAGAGATCGTCGATCATCCCAAACCTTGAGAAAGGAGCGTCCTTAAGATGGGGTGCTCTGGCGCTCGATCCAGAGCGCTTCGGCGCGGTCGCGCACGGCCTCGCCCATCTGCGTGAAGGCCGCTTTCAGCTTGCGGCGGTCGTCGCGGCTGACGAAGCGCAGCAACAGCCCCATGAACAGCTCGCCGTTCGAGAAGGTCGAGCTGGTCGGCCCCATGTTCTCGATCTCGAGATAGCGGATCGCGGTGACGAACCCGCCCAGGCGCTTGGACCGCCAGTGCAGCTGTTCGTACGGCACCCAGTCCTGGACAATCGGCGCGATGACGATCGGGGTCTCGCCAGGCAGGTGCTGCTCCAGGCTCAAGGCCGTGCCGATCTTCAGCTGCCCCTCGGCCTTCTTGTACAGCGGGTTCCACTGGTGCCAGGTCTCGAAGTCCGAGACGATCTCCCAGACGATCTCAGCGGGAGCCTGGACCCCGATACGGTGTTCGACGGCGCGTTGCATGGCTGGGACTTAGCACCACCTCCAACTCCGGCTCAACGCCTTCCCCCAAATCCGCTCATCCCCGCGCAAGCGGGGACCCAAGCCGAGATTGCCAGCGAATAACGTTCGCCATACGTTCTCACCATGATCTTCGCAGTCTACATTCTGGCGAGCAGGCCGTACGGCACGCTCTACTGCGGTCACACGGATGATCTGACCAGGCGTATCTGGGAGCACAAGCAGAAGGTGCGTGGGGGCTTCACCACAAAATACGGCGTGGATCGGCTCGTCTGGTACGAAATGGGAGACACGCGTGAAGGCGCCTTCGCCCGAGAACGACAGATCAAGAAGTGGAACCGGGCGTGGAAGATCGAACTGATCGAAACGCTGAACCCGACTTGGGCCGATCTCTATGAGACCCTGAACTGTTAGCTCGGCTTGGGTCCCCGCCTGCGCGGGGATGAGCGAGTTTTGGGGATTGGAAAGGTGGAACGGGTCTCTAGTCCCTCACCAGCCCGCCATCCACCACCAGATTCTGGCCCGTCACCGCCCGGCTCCAGGGTGAGGCGAAGAACAGGACGGCGTCGGCGAATTGCGCCGGGGTGGTGACCTGGCGCAGGGGTGTGCTCTGGGCGATCAGGTCGAAGATGGCGTCGGGCGTGGCGGCGCTGGCGTCGGTCGTGCGCAGCAGTCCGCCCGAGACCATGTTTACGGTGATCCCAGACGGACCAAGGTCCGCGGCGGCCGTGCGGGTCAGCGACAGCAGCGCGGCCTTGGCGGCGGTGTAGTCGTGATAGGGCACCACCGGGTTCTGGAACAGGTTGGTGCCGACATTGACGATGCGGCCATAGCCGGCGGCTTCCATCGCGGGCGCGGCGGCCTGGATCAGGTTCAGCGCGCCGCGCAGGGCCACGTCGATCTGGCCCGCGAAGTCGTCCCAGCCGATCGTCTGGATTTTCTCGCGGGCGTCGCCGTTGAAGCTGAAGTCGCCGATGGCGTTGTTGATCACCGTCGTGATGTGGTGGCCGAAGTGCTCGGCCGCCGCATTGACCAGGCGGCGGGCCTGGATCGGGTCGGCGACGTCGGCCTGGATGGCGACGGCGCGCTGGCCCAGGTCCTCGACGAGCGCTTTCGCCTTCTCCTCGCTGCGGCGGTAATTGACCACCACCTGGGCGCCGTTCTCGACGAAGGCCCGGGCGATCGCCGCCCCCAGGCCCCGGCCGGCGCCGGAGACCAGGACGACCTGCTGTTCGAAGGTCATGCGGCTTAGTCCTTCATGCGCCAGGTGGCGCCGGCCGGACCGTCCATGACCACCACGCCCAGGGCGTCGAGTTCGCCGCGGATGGCGTCGGCGGCGGTCCAGTCCTTGGCGGCGCGCGCCGCGACGCGGCGGGCCAGCAGATCCTCGACCTGGGCCTTCAGCTCATCGGAGGCGTCGCCTTCGAACCAGCTATCGGGATCGGCCTGCAGGAAGCCCAGCAGGGCGCCGGCCTCGATCAGCCGGGCCTTGTTGGCGGCGATGGCGGCGGTGTCGCCAGCAGTGACGGCCTTCTCGATCAGGCTCGACACCTCGAACAGGGTCGAGGTCGCCAGCGGCGTGTTGAGGTCGTCCATCAGGGCCGCGATCGTGTCTTCCGGAGCCTCCATCGCCTGGTCCATCGGCACGTCCTTGGCGCGGCGCAGGGCGCCGTACAGGCGGTCCAGCGACTTCTTGCTCTGCTCGATCAGTTCTGGCGTCCAGTCCAGCGGCTGGCGGTAATGGGCCGACAGCAGCGCCCAGCGGATCACCTCGCCCGGCACCGTCTTCAAGAGCTCGTGCGGGATGATGACGTTACCCAGGCTCTTGGACATCTTCTCCCCGCCCATGTCGAGGAAGCCGTTGTGCAGCCAGTAGTTGGCCAGCACCGGCGCATCATGGGCGCAGCGGCTCTGGGCCACTTCGTTCTCGTGGTGCGGGAAGGTCAGGTCGATGCCGCCGGCGTGGATGTCGATGGTCTGACCCAGGGTCTTGTCGATCATGGCCGAGCACTCGATGTGCCAGCCCGGACGGCCCGCGCCCCAGGGGCTTTGCCACTCGGGCTCATTCTCCTTCGACGGCTTCCACAGCACGAAATCGGCTGGGTGGCGCTTGTAGGGCGCGACCTCAACGCGGGCGCCGGCGATCATCTCGTCCAGGTCGCGACCCGACAGCTGGCCGTAATCGGCGAAGCTCTGGGTGTCGAACAGCACGTGGCCCTCGGCGGCGTAGGCGCTGCCGTTCTCGACCAGCTTGCCGATCATCTCGACGATCGCGCCGATGTGGTCGGTGGCCTTGGGCTCCAGATTGGGACGCAGCGCGCCCAGCGCGTCGGCGTCCTCATGATAGGCGGCCAGGTAGCGGTCAGTGATGACCTTGATGTCGACGCCTTCGTCAGCGGCCTTCTTGTTGATCTTGTCGTCCACGTCCGTGACGTTGCGGGCATAGACCACCGCGTCCTCGCCGTAGAGGTGGCGCAGCACGCGATACAGGACGTCGAACGCCACCACGGGGCGGAAATTGCCGATGTGGGCGTAGTTGTAGACCGTGGGTCCGCAGACATACATCGTCACGCGATTGCGGTCGGCGGGGACGAAGTCGCGCTTCTCGCGCGCCATGGTGTCGTGGAGCTTCAGGGTCATTGGGTCGCGGCAACCTGACGTAGGGTAGTGGTTGCTCCGGATGGAGCACGGCCCCATATAGCTTCCAGATACGGTCAGGGCCACGTCGCGATGCGTCTAATTCGCTCGGCCGACCGTATGAGAAACGGGTGGCACGCGTAATTCCGGGGCGATGGGCGTTCCGGCGCAACTCAGCCCGTGGAAAGACCCCCTCATCACATGGACGCACTGACCCGCGAGCGAACCCTGATCGGCGCTGAAGACAACGCTGCTCTTGATCTTGAACCCGCCCAGCGCCCCACCAAGGACGAGGCCATGGCCGCTGTCCGGACCCTGCTGGCCTGGGCCGGCGACAATCCGGATCGCGAAGGCCTGCTGGACACGCCCGAGCGCGTCGTCGAGGCCTATGGCGAGTGGTTCGCCGGCTATCACGGCGATCCAGCCAAGGAACTGAGCCGCACCTTCGAGGACGTGCAGGGCTATGACGACATGGTCATGCTGCGCGGCATCGATGTGCAGAGCCACTGCGAACACCACATGGCGCCGTTCCTGGGCAAGGCCTGGGTCGCGTACATGCCGACCGGCAAGGTCGTGGGCCTGTCGAAGCTGGCCCGCCTGGTCGAGATCTACGCCAAGCGTCTCCAGACCCAGGAGACCATGACCATGCAGATCGCCGACGCCATCGAGGACCACCTCTCGGCCGCCGGCGTCGCCGTGCTGATCGACGCCGAGCACCAGTGCATGTCGACGCGCGGCGTGAAGCACCACGACGTCTCGACGATCACCACCCAGTTCCGCGGCGTGTTCAAGACCGACAAGGTCCTGCAGCAGCGGTTCATGGATTTGGTGAAGAAGTAGGATCAGCTTCTGGCCCCCTCCGCGCTTCGCGCTCCTCCCCCAGAGGGGGAAGACGGATCACCGTCTGCCCCCTTCGGGGGCGGACGACCGCGAAGCGGTCAGGTGGGGGCGAGTAAACTCTAGGCCGCTCGCCAGATCCCCTCGCGCAGCCGCGCCACGCACGCATCGACCGGGCGGTGCACCAGCGTCACCAGCACGAAGCTGATCAGCATCAGCAGATACCAGGCGCCCATCTTCTCGAACGGCACCATGTGCCAGCCCGCCGTCTGGCTGGGATAGATCCAGGCCCCGGCGAAGGTGCCCAGGTTCTCGGCGAACCAGATGAACAGCGACACCAGGGTGAAGCCCATGATCAGCGGCATCCGGCGTGGCGTGACGTCCGGCGTGAACACCACCCAGCTGCGCCCGAACAGCACCGCCGACAGGGCGAACAGGCCCAGCCGCATGTCCGGCATGTAGTGGTGGCTGAAGAAGTTGACGTAGGTCAGGACCGCCAGGATGTGGGCGCTCCAGAACGGCGGGTAGCGGATGAAGCTGAAGTCGAACAGTCGCCAGACACGCGCGATGTAGCTGCCGACGCAGGCGTACATGAAGCCGGTGAACAGCGGCACGCCGCCGATGCGCAGCAGGTTGTCCTCGGGATAGATCCACGAGCCATGGGCGGTCTTGAACAGCTCCATGACCGTCCCGACCACGTGGAAGATGAAGATCACCAGGGCCTCGTCCCAGCGCTCCAGCTTCAGCGCCAGCAGCGTGGCCTGGATGGCGACGGCGGCGATGACCAGGAAGTCGTAACGCGCCAGCGGCGCGCCCGCCGGCCAGAACAGATGCGTGCCGACCAGCAGCGCCAGCATCAGCCCGCCGAACAGGCAGGCCCAGGCCTGTTTCAGCCCGAACAGCAGGAACTCGTAGGCATAGCCGTTCCAGCGCGATCGACGCGCCCAAGGCCGGGCCCAGACATCCAGCGCCGCGACGGCCGCCTTGATGCGATCTTTAAGGTTCATCTCTTCCCCGCAAGAGTGCGCGGAACCTAGCGCAAACACCCCCTCCTGCGCCATATGTGGCCCATGAGCACCGCCCTGTTCCCCGAAATCCACGACAAGCACGACCTGGAGCGCGGCAGCGCCCTGGCCCCGCGCTTCAATGCCGACGGCCTGATCGTGGCGATCGCCCAGCACGCCGACACCGGCGAGATCCTGATGCTGGCCTGGATGAACGACCAGGCCCTGAAGCTGACGGTCGAGACCAAGATCGCCCACTATTTCAGCCGCTCACGCAACGCACTCTGGAAGAAGGGCGACACCAGCGGCCAGCTGCAGGACGTGGCCGAGCTGCGGGTCGACTGCGACCAGGACGCCGTGCTGCTGAAGGTGCGCCCGCGCGGCGACGGCGGCGCCTGCCACGTCGGGTTCCGCTCGTGCTTCTATCGCGTCTGGGAAGACGGCAAGCTGGTCGAGCGGGAGCTGCCGCCACCGGGAGACTGCGGCCATGACCACACCTGAGGCCCTGATCGCCTTCACCCTGGCCGCCGGCCTGCTGACCCTGACGCCGGGCCTGGACACCGCCCTGGTGATCCGCACCGCGGCGGCCGAGGGTCCGCGCCGGGCGGCCGGGGCGGCGATCGGCATCGGCCTGGGCTGTTTCATCTGGGGCGCGGCCGCCGCTTTCGGGGTCGGGGCGCTGCTGACCGCCTCGGAGATGGCCTACACCGTCCTGAAGTGGACCGGCGCCCTGTTCCTGACCTGGACCGGGATCCGCATGATCCTGAAGCCCCGCGACCAGTTCGAGCCCGGCGAGATGAAGGCCATCGACGCCGGCCCCATCGCGGCGCTGCGCCGGGGCCTGCTGACCAACCTGCTCAATCCCAAGGTCGGGATCTTCTACGTCTCGTTCCTGCCCCAGTTCATGCCGGCGGGCGTGGATCCCGCCCGCTTTGGCCTGTTGCTGGCGGCGATCCACGTGGTGCTGGGCCTGGCCTGGTTCGCCGCCCTGATCGCCGCCACCGTCCCGATCGCCGGCCTCCTGCGCGTGCCGGTCGTGGTCCAGTGGCTGGACCGCGTGACCGGTTGCGTCTTCGTGGCGTTCGGCCTGCGCCTGGCGCTGGAGCGCCGCTGAGCTAGACCTCCTTCAGCGCCTCGACGCCGCCGTCCGCCGCCGGGGTCACCTCGAAGCGTTTCAGCACGCTGGTGGTGTAGGTCGGCTCGTAGATCGTCGAGACGGCCATCATCTCACCGGTGGCCTTGCCGTGCTCCAGGGTCAGCAGCAAGAAGCCCTTGGCGCTGGCGTGGGCGTATTTCACTTCCTTGTTGCGCTGGATGATCGCCTCGGCGACCGGCACGCCCGGCAGGGCGTCGCCATAACCGGGCGAGGTGATCGAGGTCGCGCCGAACTCGGCCGCCACGCGGGTCTTGCCCGCGTCGTCCCACAGCTCGTTGGCCCAGAACATGTGGCTGTCGCCGGCCAGCACGATCGGACGGGCCTTGGCGGCGGTGAAGATGTCGTAGACCCGCTGGCGGTCGGCCGGATAGCCGTCCCAGGAGTCGAGGTTCGACGGGACGTCATAAGCCGAGATGGCGACCGACTGCAGCACGGCCTTGCGGGCGTAGTCGTTCAACTTGCCCAGCAGGGTGTTGAAATTAGCCTCGCCCATGGTGGTCTTCAGGTTGGGCGCGGCGACGCGGGCCATGACCACCTGGTTGCCCAGCACCTGCCAGGCGGTGTTGTTCTTGACCGAGGCGCCGACCTGGCTGGCCAGCCACTTCTGCTGGTCCTGGCCCATCATCCGCTGCTCGGGCGATTTCCACTTGGCCACGAAGCCTGCGACGTCGGGCTTGCCGTCCACGATCTTCAGGTCGGCTTCGTAGGTCAGCTCCTGGGTGCGGCCCGACAGGCGGGTCTCGACCATCAGCAGGCTGGCCACGTCGCCGAACTGGAAGTCGCGCCAGGCGGCTTCCGGCAGGCTGCCGTGCGCCTCGCGGATGGGCATCCACTCGTAATAGGCCTTCAGCGCCGCGGCCTTGCGCACCGCCCAGTCGCCTTCGGTCTTGGGATCGTGGTTCTCGGCCCCGCCAACCCAGCTGTCATTGGCGGTCTCGTGGTCGTCCCAGACCACGATCCACGGCGCGCGCGCGTGGGCGGCCTGCAGGCGGGGGTCGGACTTGTACTGGGCGTGACGACGGCGATAGTCGTCCAGCGACAGGATCTCGGTCGCCGGCTGGGGCGCGCGCGCCTTCGAGGTCGGCGAGCTCATGCCGTAGTCGTCGGCCGCGCCGCCGTATTCGTAGATGTAGTCGCCCAGGTGCAGCACCGCGTCGACGCGCGGCAGCTTGGCGATGGCGTCATAGGCGTTGAAGTAGCCGTTCGGATAAAGGGCGCACGACGCCACCGCCAGGACGACGTCCTTGGTCTTGCCCTGGGGCAGGGTGCGGGTGCGGCCAACGGGCGAGACCACGCCGCCCGACTTGAAACGGTACCAGTACTCGGTCGCGGGCTTAAGGCCCTGGCCGTCCAGGTCGTGCTTGACCGTCCAGTCGCGGCTGGCCCGGGCGCGCAGGCCCTTGCTGGTGCGCACCAGGGTCTTGAAATCGGGGTCGGCGGCGACTTCCAGCATGACGTCGATGTCGCCGGTCGTGGCCGTCTTCGGGGTTACGCGGGTCCAGAAGATCGCGGACGTCGCGCTCGGATCGCCGCTGGCCACGCCATGCTCGAAGGCCACCGGGCCCTTGTACTCGCCGACCGTCTGCGCGGCCGCTTCGCCGGCGGCGACGGTGGTCAGGCCCAGCAGGCCGAGCAGCTTACGTCGATCAATGGCCATCATTCGTTTCCCCGTGCATGGCGCCGCTTCGGCGTCCTGTGCGTTAGCGCTTCGACACAACAGGAAGATGACGCTTCCAGGAGCCGAGATGTCGAGCGAAGATCTGCACGTTCCCCGCGAAAAGCTGAGCAAGCGCACACTGAATCAGCACTACGCCATCACCTCGTTGATCGAGGAGATGGAGGCCGTCGACTGGTATCGTCAGCGTGCGGACGACTGCGACGACCCCGAACTGAAGAAGATCCTGCTGCACAACGCCCGCGAGGAGTTGGAGCACGCGGCCATGGTGCTGGAATGGCTGCGCCGCAGCGATCCGGAGACCGACGAGCAGCTGCGGGAGTACCTGTTCAAGGAAGGGTCGATCACCGGCCACGAGGAAGAGGCGACCGGGAAATAATTGTCATCCCGGCCGCAGCGAAACGGAGAGCCGGGACCGCAGAAAGCTAGGCGCTCCCTGTGGTCCCGGCTCGGCGCGCTGCGCGCTTGGCCGGGATGACAGTCTCTAAGGCTACCGGCGGAGCGTGAAGCCGATGCCCATGAAGCGCGGCTTGCCGGCGATGAAGGTCGGGATGCCGAAGCTGTCGCCGGTGTTGCCCGCATCCTTCAGGTAGCTGACGTTGCCGAGGTTCTCGACAAACGCCTCGATGCGCCAGCGATCATCGACCGCGCCGAAGCCGATGCGGACGTTGGCCAGGCCGTAGCCGTTCTGGAACTCGTCGACCTTGGTGTCGGGGAACAGGCCCGACGACTGCAGGTCCGAGCGGTCGTTGTCGTCGTCGAAGAACATCTTCGAGCGCCAGGTGTAGGTCGGGGTGAAGGTGAGCTTGCCGCCCAGGGCTTCGCGGCTGAACGCGGCGCCGACCGAGAAGGCGTGGTCGGGCGACAGGCGGAAGCTGTTGCCGTCGCGCAGGCCGGTGCTGAGGCGGGCGTGGTTGTAGGCGTAGGTCGAGAACAGGGTCCAGTACTCGCCGGCCTGCAGGCGGGCCTCGCCTTCGAAGCCGTAGGCCTTGGCCTTGCCGGCGTTCAGCGTCACGACCTGGGCGCCCTGGCGGAAGCTGGTGGCGAAGTTGTCGTAGTCGTAGCGGAACACGGCGCCCGACAGGAACAGGCGCCCATCGAACAGCTTGCCCTTGGCGCCGGCTTCGTAGCTGTCGACCGTTTCGGCGTCGACGACGTTCAGACGCGCCGCGCCCAGCGGGACGGCCGGGCCGCTGGCCGAGATCACGTCCGGACGACGGCCGCGGGCGTAGGAGGCGTAGAACGACAGGTTCTCGGCGGCGGCGTAGCGGCCGACCAGGCGCCAGGTCAGGCCGTTGTCCTTGATCTCACGACCGAAGGTCTGGCCGTTGCCGGTCGTCGGCTGGGCGATCAGGCCCACCGACGGCAGGGCCGGGTTGTTCACCGCGTTCGGCTGCGAGGCCAGGAAGATGTTGGTCGCGGTCGGGGCGGCCAGCAGCAGGCCCAGGATCGAGCGGCCGTTGTCGACGCGCGAGCTGTAACCCGCCCAGCGCTCTTCGCTGGTGTAGCGGATGCCGGCCGTGATCTCGAACTTGTCGGTCAGCTTGAACGTGCCGTCGGCATAGACGTCGTAGGCGGTGTTCTCGCTGTAGTTGGCGAAGGTCTCGCGGTGCACCGGCTTGAGGTTGGCGGCCAGGCCTGGCGCCAGGGCGGCGGGGACGCCGAAGCCCAGGTTCAGCACTTGGGCCAGGTAGGCCGGGTTGGTCAGGAAGGCCAGCGGCTGCGGGTTCGGACGGCTGATGCCCAGCGGCGACGTGCCGGCCAGCAGGGCCAGGACCAGGCGCTCGTCGAACTGGCCCGGGATGCGCCACGAACCGGTCTCGTGGAAGTAGTTGGCGCCGACGAAGCCGGTAAAGCGGCCGCCGTTGTCGTAGTTCAGGCGCAGTTCCTGGCTCTGCTGACGGCCTTGCGCGTCTTCGGCGAAGGTCAGGATCGGCAGGCTCGTGCCGTCCGGATCGAACACTTCCACCGAGTGGAAGCGGCGACCGGCGGTGATCGACGACAGGGTCAGGCTGTCGCTGAGCTTGAACTCGGCCAGGGCGGTGACGCCGTAGACCTTGCGCTCCAGGCCCAGGGGCTGGCCGCCCTCGAAGCCGGCGCCGGCCGACAGGGTTGCGCCCGACGACACGCCGGTGTCGCCCAGCACCTGACCGGTGACCGGGTTGGTCGGGTTGAAGGTGTGGCTCTTGAACGAGGTGCCGGTGGTGCTGTCTTCCTGATAGTTGCCGATCAGGTCCAGCTTGAAGCGTTCGCCCAGCTCGACGTGATAGGCGGCGCGGAAGGCCTGGGTGTCGGTCGAGTTGTAGGGATCGCCGCCGGCGGCGTCCTTGACGTAGCCGTCGTTCTGGCGAACGCGGACGGCCAGGCGCAGGGCGCTGGTGTCGCTCATGGCGAAGTTCACCATGCCTTCGCCAACCGTGTAGCCGCGGGTGCCGATCTCGGCCTTCATCATCCAGTCATTGCTGACCGGGTCAGCCTTGTTTTGCACCAGGTTCACGGCGCCGATCAGGGCGCCGCGGCCGAACAGCGTCGACTGCGGACCCTTGGCGACTTCGACGCGCTCCATGTCGAACAGCTCGACATACGAACCGCGCGAGCGCGAGATCGGCACGCCGTCCTGATAGATCGAGACGCGGGTCTCATCGGTGGCCGAACCCGAGTCCGAGGTGATGCCGCGCATCACGAAGCCGGAATTGTTGTTCGACTGGTTCTGGACCAGGAAGCCGGGGGTGAAGGCCGACAGCTCGTCGAACGCCTTGACGCCGATGGCTTCCAAGAACTCGCCCGAATAGGCGGTGACCGAGATCGGCACGTCGACCGGGTCCTGGGCGCGCTTCTGGGCGGTGATGACCAGCTCGCCCAGCGTGGCGGCGCCGGTGTTGGAGCCGGCCTGTGGCTCGTCTGCCGCCATGGCGGGCGCGGCGGCGACAAGGGCCAGAAGGCTGGCGGTCAACAGCGTGGTGGTGCGGAAGGCGCGCATCGATTATCCCCTCGATACAAATACTCGAACTGGGCCGTAGGGACGGCCCGTGTCGCTGACGCGACGAGCGTGTGACGGAGCAGTGAAACCCCCGGTGGATGGCGCGCAGGACACAGTTGATGACGACCTCCTGGACGACGCCGCCGCCGAAACGGACGATTCCGGTGAACTGCTGACCGCCGACCTCCCCGAGTCGCTGGCCGGCCAACGCCTGGACAAGGTCCTGGCGCCGCTGTTCCCTGATCTGTCTCGCGCCCGCCTGCAAGCTCTGATCGGCGAGGGCCGCCTGTCCCTGGACGGCCAGCCGGTGACCGACGCCGCGCGCAAGGCCAGGGCCGGAACCTATGTCCTGCGCGTTCCGCCGCCGGCCCCGGCCGAGCCCGAGCCCCAGGCCCTGCCGCTCTCCATCCTCTATGAGGACGAGCACCTGATCGTGGTCGACAAGGCCGCCGGCATGGCCGTGCACCCCGCGCCTGGCACGCCCGACGGCACCCTGGTCAACGCCCTGCTGCACCACTGCGGCGACAGCCTGTCGGGCGTGGGCGGCGTGGCCCGGCCCGGCATCGTCCACCGCCTGGACAAGGACACCTCCGGCGTCATGGTCGCCGCCAAGAGCGATGTGGCCCACCAGGGCCTGTCGAAACTGTTCGCCGCGCACGACATCGACCGCCTGTACGTGGCCCTGGTGCGCGGCGCGCCCAGCCCTCTGGCCGGTACGATCGAGACCCAGCTGGGCCGCTCGACCAGCGACCGCAAGAAGATGGCGGTGCTGAAGTCCGGCGGTCGCCTGGCGATCACGCATTATAAGGTGGAGGCGACCTTCGGACCGCCGGAACGGCCGCTGGCCGCCCGGGTCGCCTGCCGGCTCGAGACCGGCCGCACCCACCAGATCCGCGTGCACATGGCCAGCAAGGGTTCGCCCTGCCTGGCCGATCCCGTCTACGGCGCCAGCCAGCCCGCCCAGCCCGTGCGCGAACGGATCGCCGCGGCCGGCCTGGCGCGCCAGGCCCTGCATGCGGCGGTGCTGGGCTTCGTGCATCCGGTGACCGGCGAGACCCTGCGCTTCGAGACCCCCCCTCCCGCCGACATGGCGACGCTGGAGGCCAGCCTGGCGACGCTCTGATCCCGCAGGTCGGCCAAGCTTGCGCGACCGCAACAAAAGCGCCCTAATTGCGCTGACCTGCCGGCCTACTATCTCCGTCTGGTCATTCTGGAGCGTACTATGCGGCCCTCTCTCGCGATCCTCGCCCTCAGCGCCGCTGCCGTCCTGGCCACGCCCGCCCTGGCGACGCCCTTCCTGGCGACGAATGGCGACGACGAGGTCATCAGCACCGCCCAGGCCAAGTCCAGCGTCCAGGCCCTGACCGCGACCGCTCCGCCGCCCCCCGTCGTGGAGACGACGGTTCGGCAGCTGACCACCCAGGAACAGATCGACGCCTTTCTGGCGCCCGCGAGGGCCGCCGATGCGCGTCAGCGCGTCCTGCTGAAGCCCAGCCACGACTTCGCCGACTACTACGTTGAGGACGGTCTCGACGACCGCGACGCCGACGGCAAGCGCAAGATCCACGGCCAGATGAGCGTGTCGGTCGGCACCGGCGGCTATCGCAGCGCCTCGGCCTCGGCCCTGATCCCGGTGGGCGAGACCACAACGGTCGGCATCGCTGTCTCCAAGACCGACTTCGGCCGCAACGGTGGCTGGGCCTATGGCGACGGCTTCTACGGCAACGGCGGTTATGGCTACGGCGGCTACCCGATGCGCATGCGTGGCGGCCAGAGCCAGTCGCTGGCCGTCTCGGTGATGGGCGGCAGCGGCGCTCGCCGCAGCACCGCCGTCCCCGAGGGCTGCGCGCCCGGCTTCCGCGATGGCGGCCGCTATGTCGAGCCGCTTTGGGTCGGCGACATGCGCGACGGGGCCCACCCGTGCTCGGCCGCCGAGCGCTAGAGAACTCATACTGGGTTTTACGGGGAAGTTGCGCTGCGTCTAAGCGCCGCTGTTCGCCGATGTTTAACGGCTTGCGCTCATGGTGCCCCGCATCGGGGACTGAGGCAGATTGATGCAGCCGGAAATCATCGCGTACCGCCATCCGTCGACCGGAACGGTGACCTATCTCATCGTCGACCCCGCCACCTTCCTGTGCGCGATCGTCGACCCGGTCCTGGACTTCGATCCGGTCACCGAGACCGTCGACACCAGCTTCATGAACCGCATCATCGCCGAGATCCGCCAACGCGACCTTGGCCCCACCTGGATTCTCGAAACCGGCCTGCACACCGGCCACGTCTCGGCCGCCGGCCATGTGAAGTATGAGACCGGCGCGTCGGTCTGCATCGGCGCCGGCGTGGTCGAAAGCCTCAAGCGCCTGGCCCCCGTGCTGGGCGAGGACGGCGTCGACCTGGACGGCTGGGACTTCGACAAGCTGGCCCAGGACGGCGAGGCCCTGCCGATGGGCGGGCTGGAGATCACCGCCATCGCCCTGGAAGGCCGCCTGCCCGGCGCCCTGGCCTATCAGCTGGGCGACGCGGTGTTCACCGGCGACCTGGTGCTGACCCCGGGCGAGGGCGCGGGCCGCTGCGACGTCCCCGGCGCCGACGCTGGCAAGGCCTATGACGACGCCCGCAAGCTGCTGGGCCTGCCGCCCCAGACCCGGGTGCTGCCCGGCTCGTGCGCCGGCGAGCCCTGCGAGTCGACCATCGCCGAAGAAAAGGCCGCCAACGTCCAGTTGAAGGACGCTGTGGACCGCGACGGCTTCATCGCCCTGCGCAACGCCGCCGACGCCGCCCTCCCCGCGCCGACCCTGGCCCCGGCCGCGCTGCGGGTGGCCATCCGCGCCGGCAAGCTGCCGCCCGAAGTCGAGGCCGGTCCGCGCTTTGCGCCGGTCGATCTGCGCGCCCTCTAGGCTACTGAATTTCTTTTCGAAACGCACTTGCCCATCGCCGGGCCAGCGCCCTATGGTTCGCACGCGAAACATAGGAGCCCGCTCGCATGGCCGAGGATTTCAGCGCCAAATTGACCGCCGGCCAGGCGGGCACTCTGCCCGACCTGCTGGGCCTGCAATGGCTGGAGGCCAAGCCCGGCCTGGTGCGCGGCCGCTTCGACGTCGACAAGCGCCACATGGCCCCCAACGGCTTCCTGCACGCGGCCAGCGTCATCGCCCTGGCCGACTCGGCCGCCGGCTATGGCTGCGTCATTTCCCTGCCCGAGGGCGCGACCGGTTTCACCACCATCGAGCTGAAGTCCAACTTCCTGGGGACCGCCCGCGAGGGCGGCGTGGCGGTCGAGGCCAAGCTGGCCCACGGCGGCGGCAGCACCCAGGTCTGGGACGCTGTGGTGACCAACGAAACCACCGGCAAGACCATCGCTCTTTTCCGCTGCACGCAGATGATTTTGCGCCCCAGGGCCTGACCGAAAAGAAAGCTGAAGAGAGGGCTTGCGTCCCGGCGGCGACGCCGCTAGTTATCGCGCCCTCGACCTCGGGGGCCCAAAAAGCCTTCGGAAAAACACCTGTGGAGAGGTGGCAGAGTGGTCGAATGTACCGCACTCGAAATGCGGCGTGCCTGGAAGGGCACCGTGGGTTCGAATCCCACCCTCTCCGCCACCCCCTCTTTCGCTGATTTCCGCAGACATCCGCAGAAGCGCGAAAAATCCCAATAAAACCAGGGCTTATCCGGAAGCGCCGTTCAGGGCCGCTTGCGCACGTTCGCTCAAATCCGCATTCTACATGTGGGTGAAAATGTGAGTGAAAGTGTGGGTGGATAATGGCGCGTCTCGTTGATCGCCTAACCGCGCTGGAGGTGAAGCGTCTCGACCGGGTCGGGATGCACCCCGATGGACGGGGCCTCTACCTGCAGGTTCACGCCGGCGGATCGAAATCGTGGATCTATCGGTACACGCTCCATGGACGGGTGCGAGCCATGGGCCTTGGCCCGACTCATCTCGTGTCCTTGGCCGAAGCGCGCGGAATGGCGCAGGAGGCCCGGCTCCTGAAGAATCAGGGCGTTGATCCGATCGACGCGCGCGCAGCCTCAAGGCCAGCGCCCGAGCCGCCGCCCGAGGTCGATCGAGGACCGAGCTTCAAGAACGCCGCGGCCGCCTATATCGACGCCAACAGCGCCGCTTGGCGAAACGCCAAGCACGAGGCCCAGTGGTCAAGCACGTTGCAGACCTACGCCTATCCGGTGTTGGGCGATCGCCCCGTCGATGAGATCGACACCGCCCTCGTCCTCAAGGTCTTGGAGCCGATCTGGTCGACCAAGGCTGAGACCGCCAGCCGCCTGCGCGGCCGGATCGAGTCGGTTCTCGATTGGGCCAAGGCGCGCGGTCATCGCGAGGGCGAGAACCCTGCGCGCTGGAAGGGCCACCTCGACAAGATCCTCCCCGCCAAATCGAAGGTCGCCCGCGTCGAGCACCACGCCGCCCTACCCTTCAAGGCCGTGCCCGCCTTCATGGGTGACCTGAGAACCCGCGACGGCGCCGCCGCCCGCGCCCTGGAGTTCGCGATCCTGACGGCCGCCCGCACCGGCGAGGTGATCGGCGCGCAATGGTCGGAGATCGACTTCGAGGCGCGGGTCTGGACCCAACCGGCGACGCGGACGAAGACCCACAAGGAACACCGGGTGCCGCTGTGCGATGCGGCGATGGCGGTCCTGGAGGCCATGCGGGACGCGTTCCTGGAGGGCCGGCGTGAATTTCTCAGCCTCTACGGCAAGCCGATCCCCAACGACATCGCGCTCGAAGGCTTCATTTTCGCCGGCATGCGCCGCGGCAAGGGCCTGTCGAACATGGCCATGCTCAAGGTGCTCGAGCGGATGGGCTATCCCGATCTCACCACCCACGGCTTCCGCAGCACCTTCCGAGACTGGGCGGCGGAGACGACGGCTTATCAGAACGAGGTCGTCGAGATGGCCCTAGCCCACGCAATCGCCGGCAAGGTGGAAGCGGCCTATCGCCGTGGGGATTTACTCGAGAAGCGCCGGGAGTTGATGCGGGACTGGTCAGCGTACTGTGCATCATCAACGGCAGGAACCGCGTAGGGCGCTCGTCTACGCGCGCTCGCTCTTTTCAAGCTGCCCCTGGACCCACTCGGCGCGCTCCGCGAAACACAGCACAAGCTTGTCGTTAAGCGCATGCGGGGCGCCGTCGACGGCGATCTGATTGCGCACGCTTGTGGCGTAGTCTGGCAGCTTGGCGCCGATGTCGGCAATCCGATCTCGCACCGCTTCGTAGTCGAGCCGATTTTCCTCCGCGAAGCGGCGCCATTGCTTCAAGCCTATGTCCCGCAAGCGGTATTCCCCTCCTATCCTCATGGCCAATTTGACGTCCTGAAACTGCACCTGCGGGCTGTAGGGGAGGATGCTGGCGACATCGTAGATCGGCGCCAGACGGTGCGCGCCTGCCGCGCCCAGCAGCAGGGAGAAGTTCTTTGCGTGCGCGTCCGAACCACCGATGATCCAATTCACGATGGAGGCTGTAACGAGCGTGTCGATGTCTTCTCGCGCGTTGGCCGATACTTCGCGCAGCAGGCTAACCAAGTCCTTGAGGCCTGGTCCGCCCTGGTTCTGGTATTTCCGGTCCGGCATCGCGCCGAGAGCTTGGCAGAAGTCCTCCTGATGGATGCGGCGCACAATGCCGCCCCGCCCTTCAAATCGGTCGTAGCGCTCCACGACGATTGCGACTTCCTCGCCGAACCTCCGCACACGCGATGCGGCGACCGGAAGACCAAAACGCCGCAGCAACGAAAGACAGAAATGCTCGTTCTCGGCTTGAGCTTCGATATCGACTGAAGGCGGCTTCAGGATGTGGGTTGTCGGCACGCGGCCTGAGGGCACGCCCCATCGTCCCCCCTGCTGGATAAGTGCGATCTTCGGCTGAGCGCCAGCAAGGCTGAACTGGCCCAGGTCGCCAGATCTACGCCACGCGCCTCTATTGGTGCGCAGGTCATTGAGACGGGCGCCAACCTCTTCCTCGCCGATCCACTCCACGCCATCGCGGTCACCGCTGAGCACCGCGTCCAGCCGTTCCGGCTGGATGAACTGCACCGCCCCCGCGCAATCTTCGCCCACGGCGCCGATCAAGCCGAAGGGTTGGCGCGCACTGACCTGAAACTTGCTGGCCCAGTCGCGGATGATCAGTTCGTTGTCCGGCAACAGTCCCCAAAGAAAGGCCTCCACCACCACGCCGGAATGAGCCTCCGCCGTCAACGGCATCGACAGCGAGATCGGCGCGGCTTCGCGACGACCTCTCCAGGAGTCGGCGTAGGTCAGCGTCAGACGCCCACGCTCATAATCGAGCCGACCAGCTTCGAGGCCATTCATGAGCACGACGAGATGGCTCATTGCGAGCCCTCCTTACGAAGGCGATTCAGGATCGCGCTAGGGTCGGGCAGATCTAGGATTTCGTCGCTGTCGCTTGCCAGCTGGTCAGGACCATCCAGCGCAAGGCGCATGCCTAGGACGTTGAGCAGTCGCAGCACGAGGCCCAGAGCTACGCCGGGCTTGCCGCCCTCAACCTGGATCAGCCATTGGCGACTAACCCCCGCGCGCGCAGCCAATTCCGCCTGACCCAGACCAAGCTGCTTTCGCCGCTCCTTGATCGCAGCGCCTATGTCACGTGGCGTCGTGATCAACATGCTCATGTCCACGATCGATTACATCGAAAAATGTCATCTATCGTGGACATGAATCTTTGTCAATGATGGTAGACATTTCACAATGTCATCGATCGATGACTCTAGCTCCCGCATGGGATGCTCGACGACGCGTTGGTGGAATAGCAAGGAAGTTCATGGCCAACTGCCAACACGCTGCAGTTGAGATCCCATGGCAGACGACCTCTATTCACCGCAGGCCCCGTTAGGCGAACCCGAGTACCAATCGGTCTACACCTACTTCAACCAGACCATGGGGATGGAGGTTGCGGTCTACACGTTCAACCCGGCGAGTGTCGGTGCGGCGGCGGAGCTCAACCGCGCGGACTGGATCCGGATGAGGGACGCGCTTGATCTGATCGGTGCGAGCCCGGCGTTTTCTGCGGAGGCAGCGGAGGAGAAGCTGATATCGGCGCTCAAGGCGGCGTCAGTGATCGCAATCCATGGCCGCGTCATCCGGGTCGCCGCGCGCGATGGCGGCGACACCCCCACATTCGATCGCTCCTACCAATATGTGTTCCCAAAGCAGTGGGCCACCTGCATGGGCCTGAATATCGACGAGGACAGCATCAGCCTAGCCGACGGCGCGCCCCTGGTGGACATCTACCTGAACCGCAAGGATGTACTTTTCTGGATCGAGGTCAGGGCCAATCCCGCCTCGCCGCTCAAGGATGATCCAGACTATCTGCGCCGATGCGACCAACGCATCCACGAGATCGGCAATCCCGACGCGGATCTCCGCTTCGATCCCAAAGCGCCCGCGCCTTCGAAGGGCGGACGGCCCCGGGATTATCTCTGGGAGCAAGCCGTCATCCACCTGATGGTCAATGCCGTCTATCACGGCGGCAGGCTGAACGCGGCCACCTCCAAGGCAGAGATCGGCCGCCTCCTTTTGGGCGCGCTCAACGAAATTGGTCCAGAAGTCCATCCTTCGCACGACGTCCTGTCGACGCACGCAAAGCTGATCTGGGACGCGTTCGATCGAGCAGAGGCCGTCAACGCGCGCGCCCCGCACGACAGAGTTAAGGCCGGTTAGGCCAATCCCTCCGGCAACGGGTTTCCGGGCAAGCCGGATGCCGCCCGCCCCAGCCTGCGGTTGACTCAGGACGTTCGCGCAAGACCGCCGAACGCTGGAGTTGACGATGATCGACGAAAACGAACCCCATCCCCGCATGGCCATCTCGGTGGCCGAGTTCTGTCGGACCTTCGCGGTCGGCAAGAGCTACTTCTACGAAGAGGTAAAGGCGGGCCGGCTGCGCGTGCGCAAGGCCGGCGGCCGGACCCTCGTGCCGACGGCCGAAGCTCGCGCCTGGTGGGCGAGCAAGGACCGCCGATAGCGCCTTGGGCGCAGCTCGCTCCGCGAGCACTTCCCCTCGAAACCTCAACTCAACGGACCGGCCCACAGCCGGTCCAAAGGAGCCATCATGGCTAAACCGCTATGCGGCCGCCTTCGTGCGCCCGATCCACGCCCCGTCGAACCAACGGCGAGGCGCCAACGACAACCTTCCTCAACCATGGCCATCCGTATCGACGAGACGTCGTCTCGTCGAAGGATTGGAAGAACACACCCCACGCACGCGTGCCTACCGGTCCACAAGGGTTTCCAGAGCCCGCCAATGGCGTGCGGACCATGGGCGACTCGGAAAAGTCCAGCGAGTTCTGAGCGCTATGCGAACGCTGTCGGCGTGCTCAACGGCGGAGGCGTCCTATGAACAAGGTGACGGTTTCCCTCCGCATCCCCGCCGCCCTGAACGCGGTTCTGGCGGATTACGCCAAGGGGCCCGGCTATTGCAGCCGCTACCAGGCCGCGATCCGCGCCCTTGAAACAGGTCTCGGCGTCCTGGTCGGCTCCGCCCATCTTGGCGCGGCCGACGATGAGGTGGCCGACGGCCTAGGCGAGCTGCTCGCCCGAGCGGCGCGCCTAGAGGCCATGATCGACCGGACGCTCTTCACCGCCAGCGCGGCCTACGCCTATGCGCGGCGCGGCGTCGTCCGGTCCGAAACCGACAGCAAAATGGATCAACTGATCGCGGAGGCGGCGCAGGATGCGTACCGCCGCCAACGCGACCTCGCGCGAGGCGCTCAACAATGACCAGCTATCATCAGAACCTGTCCCGCGGCCAAGCGCTGTTCGCGGGATCAATCGGCGACATCCTTCGCCGAGCTCGCGGCTACTTCAACACCTGCGTCGTCTCAGCGGCGGCCGGCGCCGTCATCGGTGTTCGGTACTTCTCCGAAGACACCTGGCGCTTCGCCTTGGACTACGTCCTGGCCAAGGCGGCCCTGCACATTCCGTTCAACGACAAGGCCACGATCGACCGCTACACCCCGAGCGGGCTGGAAACGGTCAGCGCCCATGCAGTAACCGCATCTCCCGACTATCAGCATTTCGCCGACCAAGCGTTTTTGCAGATGCAGCTTGGCGCCGTCGCGGGGCTACTGGTGGGTATCGGGCTCTGCATCCTCTGGGCCCACTTTGCGGCCGAATGGGGTCGCAGCGCGGGGCAAGACAATGCTCGCCGCGGCTCCAGTATCGTCTCCGAGAAAGCCTTGGCTCGTAAAACGCGGAAGCGCGCTGGGCAGGACCCCGTGTATCTGGCCAGCGTTCCTATTCCCCAAGACCTAGAGACACGCCACGTCGCGCTGATCGGGTCCACGGGGTCAGGAAAAACGACCGCGCTGCGCCAGATGCTCGACGACATCGAAGCGCGGGGCGACACGGCGATCGTCTACGACACCAGCGGCGAGTTCATCGCCCACTACTACCGGCCGGAACGCGGCGACATCATTCTCAACCCGTTCGACGCCCGGGGCGCCTTCTGGTCTCTGTTCGATGAGATCGAGCACCCCGCCGACGCAGATCACATCGCTCACCAGCTGATCGCTTCGACAGGCAGGTCCGATGAAAACACCTGGCTTGAATCGGCTCGAATATTGGTCGCAGACATTCTGCGAAAGCTCCATGCCGAAGGTCGCACCGATCTCACTACGCTGATCGACGTCCTAAATCATGGCTCTCGCGAGGAACTCGCGGAATGGCTTTCGGACACCTCCTCTGCTCGCCTGTTCGAGCCCGGCGCCGAACGCGCCACCAGCAGCGTACTGTTCATGCTGCCCCGGTGCGCTCAGGTCCTGCAGTTCCTCCGGGGGGCGCCCAACCAAGCGAAGGTCTTCAGCTTCCGGGAGTACTTCTCGACGCTGGACGAAAAGCGTGGGTTCCGGCCGTGGATCTTCCTTCCCCGGCAGGAACAGTACTTCGCCGCAACCCGTCCGCTGCTGGCCTGCTTCCTGGAATGCGCGGCGACCGCAATTCTGGGCCTCAATCCGCACCCGTCCCGCCGTGTCTGGTTGATGCTGGACGAATTGGCGGACCTGCCCAAGGTCGAGAACCTTTCTCGCCTCCTGCCACAAGGTCGCAAGTTCGGGGCGTCGGTTGTCCTGACTTTCCAAGCGATCGGACAGATGCGCGACCGGTACGGACAGGATGGCGCCGAAGCCCTGCTCGCCAACGCCAATACCAAGCTCTTCCTGCAGCTTGCTGACTCGGCCACCCGCCAATGGGCCAGCCAGGCGACCGGGACGGTAGAGACGGAGGTGCGCGGCGCTTCAGAGAACCTCGACCATCAGGTCGGCAAAGGCCGGACGTCTCTCGGCAGTAGCCGCCAAATCCTGCCCCTGCTCCTGGAGAGCCAGTTCCGGCTTCCGCCGCACCACGGCTTCCTGCAGCTGCCTGACGGCTATCCGGTGGCGAGCGTCATCCTGCGCAACGACCACATCGTTCGACGGGGGCCGCCGCGCCGTAAGGGCTTCGTCGCCATTGACGTCAAACAGACGCTCTGGGGCCGTCCCAAGCCTCCGCCCCCGACGGCTGAAACGCCGCTGAACGACGGCGGGCCGGTCTAATGGTCGCCTCCCTCTCCAGCCTCTCGAGCTCGGCCCAAGCCGCCAGCTATTACGAAGCCGACGACTACTACGCCGAAGACGGCGCCGCGCCGAGCCTTTGGCAGGGATCCGGCGCCGCGCTCCTGGGGCTGGAGGGGGAGGTCGATCCCGAGCAATTTCGTCGATTGCTCGAAGGCCACCTTCCGACCGGGCAGACGCTGGGCGCGCATCGTGAGGGCGGCCGGCAGCATCGCCCCGGCTGGGACCTGACCTTCAGCGCGCCCAAGTCGGTATCGATCATGGCGCTCGTCGCCGGCGATCGCCGGCTGGACGCGGCCCACGCCCAAGCCGTGGCGGCGGCGCTGTCCTTCGCCGAGCGTCACGCGGGCGGAACGCGCATTCGGGAAGGCGAGCATGTCGCGCACGTCCGCACCGGCAACTTCGCCGCGGCGACCTTCCGCCATGACACCAGTCGCGCTCAAGACCCGCAGCTCCACACCCACGCCGTCATTATGAATATGACTCTCGACAGAAACGACGGCTGGCGCAGCCTGGACTCGCGGCCGCTCTATCAGCTCCAGAAAGCGATCGGCGAAGTCTACCGCCAGGAGTTGGCGGTCGGCGTTCGTCGCCTGGGCTATGAGATCGACATCGGTAAGGAGTCGATGTTCGAAATCCGCGGGCTTTCCGCGCCGCTGCTTACCGCCTTCAGCGAACGCGCCCAGCAGGTGGAGGCGCATCTGGCGGCGCGAGGCCAAACACGCGCCACCGCCAGCGCCGAGGAAAAGCAGCTCGCCACATTATATACGCGCGCCGCGAAAGGCCGTGGCGACCGCGCGGAGCTCGGCAAGGCCTGGCGCGCCGAGGCCGAGGCTCTCGGCTTTGACGCCAGCACACGGCGCGTAATGGTCGCTGAAGCGACGAACCGATCGAAGCGTCTGTCACTCGCGGCTCAAGGCGAAGCCGAGCTGATCGCCCAAGAAGCGGTGCGCTTCGCCGCCGATAAGCTGGGCGAGCGTCAGGCGGTCTTCTCCCGCGCCGACCTGGAGCGCGAGGCCGGGCGCAAGGCGCTCGGCAAGGTCGCGAGGGATCAGCTGGCGCGCGCCTTGGAGAAGCGTCTGGCGTCGCACCAGCTAGAGGCCCGAGCCTTACGCAATACGATTGGCGTGGATCTGGAGGGTTTCGCGACTGACCGCGCGATCGCCCATGAGCGGCGGATGATCGAGATCGAGCGCCTCGGCAGAGACAGGCTCGTCGCTATCGCGTCTCCTGTCTTGGCCAGCCGCATCGTGGCCGAGGCTAGCCTTCAGACGGGGGAGCGCGGTCTGACCTGGTCGGACGATCAACGGCTTGCGACGCGAAAAGCTCTGACGAGCCGCAATGCCGTAGTCGGCGTTCAGGGTTATGCGGGCTCGGCGAAGACAACCACCGTCCTGGCGACGGTGGCCGAAGCCGCGCGGTCCCAAGGCTATGAGGTCAAGGCGCTGGCCCCGTCGGCGTCAGCCGCCCTTACGCTCGGCGAAGCGCTGGGCATGGAGGGGCGCACGATCGCCCGTCACCTCCTGGAGCCCTCGGCGACGCCCAAGGGATCACGCCAGCTTTGGATCGTTGACGAGGCCTCGCTGGTGTCCGCCAAGGACATGACCCGCCTGCTTGAAGACGCTCGGCGCGTCGGCGCGCGGACCCTGCTCGTCGGTGACACGCGCCAGCTCGGCTCGGTCGGCGCGGGCGCGGCTTTCCGCCAATTGCAGGAGGCCGGTCTTGAGACGGCCCACCTGACCAAGATCGTCCGACAGTCGAACGCCCTGACTCTGGAGGCGGTGGAAGCCTCGATTGTCGGCGATGCTCGCAAGGCGCTCGACGCGCTAGACCGAGGGGGCGGCCGGATCGTCGAGGTCTCTCAGGCTCAAGACCGCTACGCTTTGATCGCGGCGCACTATGCCGGCCTCGACACGGCCGCACGCCGGAACACGCTCGTCATCGATCCTTCGCGAGAGGGGCGCGACCTCCTTACGGCTCGTATTCGTGCGGATCTGATCAAGAGCGGACAGCTTGGCGATGCGGCGGTGACCATGAAGGCGCTGGTCGCCAAGGACCTCACGCGCGCGGAAGCCAAGAACGCTGGCAGTTATGCCGCGGGCGATGTCGTCATCTTCGCCAAGTCACTCGCGAGCAGGTCGATCACCAAAGGCGCCGCCTACACGGTCCAGCACATCGACACCGAGCGACGCGTCGTCGCGCTCGCTGATAGTAGCGGCCGCCGGCTTGAATGGGCGCCACATCGCTGGGGCCGCGCCGAGGTCTTCGAGGTCGCCGATCGGGAGATCCGCGCTGGCGACCGGGTAGAGTTCACTCGGAACGACCGTCGCTCAGGACGAGTGAATGGCCTTCAAGCCGAGGTCGTCTCGGTCGACGCTCGCAGCCATGAGGTCGTTGTGCGGGACGAGCGGGGGCGCGTCCGCCAGCTCTCGCTCAATACCGTCGAGGATCGCTACATCCGTCACGCCTATGTGCAGACGGCGTTCGCCGCTCAAGGCCGCACCACCGACCAGGTCCTGTTCCACGCCGAGAGCAAGCGGAGCAATCTTGTCGACCAGGCCACGCTCTATGTCGCGATCTCTCGCGCCCGGCGCGGCGCGACCATCGTCACCGACAATCGCGAGAAGCTGGTGCGCGGCGTCGAGGCGCGCTCTGGCCTGCGCCTCACCGCGCTGGGCCATCCGGGCAAGGCCGCGCGAGCGTCTTTGGATCATGGCGCCGAACTCTAGATCGGCTCGAGGCTCCTACAGCGCACGTGATTTTCCATTGCCCGGCCGAGCCCGGTCTGATAGCCAACGCCCCTCTTCGCCAACGCTCTGCGTTGACCCGGATGGCCCGGTGGCGGAGTGGTGACGCAGCGGACTGCAAATCCGTGCACGCCGGTTCGATTCCGGCCCGGGCCTCCATTGCTCTCGAGCTCTAAGCGCCTCCGCGACTAGCATCGGGTGCACTTCCTTTCAGACCTGGTAACGGCCCAAGGTGATGCACGTCCGGACTATGGCGACGCTGCGCCTTGAAACGGCCCCGGCGGCGTCCGAGCATGGCGTTGCTCATCGAGGGCCCGCGCATGCGCCACCTTTGGCTCGCCATCGTTGTCTGCCTTTCCTGCGCTGCATCAAGCATGTCGGCAGCAGCCAAAGTCGCGGACAATGCCGCCCTCGTCGACCGCCTGACTTGGGGACGGACGTCTCATGACCTCGCTGAAATCGATCGCTTAGGCCCTGATCGCTGGTTGAAGAGGCAACTGCGGCCCGCAGGGCCCGATCTGCTCCCGCCTCAGGCACAGGAGCAGATCGACGCACTACGGATATCAAATGAGCCAATGAGGCAGATTGCGGTCGCGATGGACGCCGAGATCAGGGCGGCAGCCAAGCTGCAAAATCCGAGCGCGCGGCAAGCCGCCCAGCAGGCGTATCAAAGGGCGATGACCGACTTGAAGCAGCAGGCCGCCGCGCGCTCGCTGCTGCGTGACCTCTATTCGCCGCACCAGCTTCAGGAACAGATGACTTGGTTCTGGATGAACCATTTCAACGTCCATGCCGAAAAGCGCGACATCCGGGCGATGATCGGCGACTACGAGGATCAGGCGATCCGCCCGCACGCGCTGGGCAAGTTTCGCGACCTCCTGAAGGCAGCCGATCTGCATCCGGCCATGCTGCGCTACCTCGACAACGACCAGAACGCGGTCGGCCGTATCAACGAGAACTACGCCCGCGAGATCCTTGAGCTGCATACGATGGGCGTCGGCTCCGGCTACAACCAGAAGGACGTCGAGGAGATGGCGCGGGTGCTGACCGGCGTCGGCGTCAGCCTCTCGCCCGATACGCCTAAGCTGAAGCCCGAACAGCAGGCCTTCTACGTCCGGCGCGGCTTGATGGAGTTCAATCCGGCGCGGCATGACTTTGGCGCCAAGGTGGTCCTGAGACGCCAGATCGGCGGCACGGGGCTCTCTGAGTTCGAACAAACGCTCGACGCGCTGGCCCGCGAACCGGCGACCGCGCGGCACGTCTCCCGCAAACTGGCGCTTTATTTCATGGGCGAGGCGCCATCCGACCTGATCGACCGGATGACCGCCAAGTTCCTGCGCAGCGATGGCGACATCGCCGAGGTGCTCGGCGTGTTGTTCAAGTCGTCGGCGTTCAAGGCGTCACTCGGCAAGAAGCTGAAGGACCCGATACACTACGCCGTCTCGGCGGTGCGCCTGGCCTATGACGGCCGCACGATCGCCAACACCGCCCCCCTGCAAGGCTGGATCAGTCGCCTAGGCCAGGGCCTCTATAGTCGCGACACGCCCGATGGCTATCCGCTGGAAGACACGGCCTGGTCCGGCCCAGGCCAGCTCGCCACCATGTTCGAAGTCGCCCGCCAGGTCGGCGCCAATTCGGCGGGCCTCTTCAAGCCCAGCGAGCCCGGCGCCGAGGATCAGGCAGCATTCCCTCAGCTCCAGAACGCACTCTTCTACGCCACGTTGGAAAAGCGGCTTTCCCCTCGGACGCGATCGGCCTTGGCGCAGGCCCGATCGCCGGCGGAGTGGAACACGCTCTTCCTGTCGTCTCCCGAGTTCCTGCATCGATGAGGTCGCCGCCATGCATCGTCGACACTTTCTGACCGGGAGCCTCGCCGCGACGACGGCCGCGGTGGGCGGCCGGGCCTGGAGCGCGCCGGCCACCGACCAGCGCCTGCTCGTGATCTTCCTGCGCGGCGGCTACGACGCGCTCAACGTGGTGATCCCCACTTCCAGCGACTTCTACTACGAGAGCCGCCCGACCATCGCGATCGCGCGGCCCGATCCGGCCAATCCCAAAGCCGCCCTGCCCCTCGACAGCGACTGGAGCCTGCACCCCGTCTTGCGCGACACCCTCTACCCGCTCTGGACCAAGAAGCAGATCGCCTTCGTACCCTTCGCGGGGACCGACGATATGACGCGCAGCCATTTCGAGACTCAGGACACCATCGAACTCGGCCAGCCGGTAGGCGGTTCGAGGAACTATCGCTCGGGCTTCATGGGGCGCCTGGCTCAGGAGCTCTCGGGCGGGCGCCCGATCGCCTTCACCGCCCAGCCGCCGCTGGCCTTTCAGGGGCCGATGTCGGTGCCCAACATCGCGATTACATCGGTGAGCAAGCCCGGCGTAGACGATCGGCAGGCCAAGCTGATCCAGGAGATGTATCAGGGCCACAACCTGCAGGCGGCGGTGACGCAAGGCTTCTCGGCGAGGGACAAGGCCTACGCGGCCCTGGCCGGCGAAATTGCGGCGGCCAATCGCAACGCGATCTCCCCCAGCGGTTTTGAACTAGCCGCCCGCCGCGTCGCCCGCTTGATGAAGACCGACTATAATCTAGCCTTCCTCGATGTCGGCGGTTGGGACACGCACGTCAATCAGGGCGGGGCGACGGGCGTGCTCTCCGATCGGATCGGCCAGTTGGGGCGCGGTCTGGCGGCACTGGCCGAAGACCTCGGTTCGGATACGTGGGCAAAGACGACCGTGGTGGTGCTCTCGGAGTTCGGCCGCACCTTCAAGGAGAACGGGGACAAGGGCACTGATCATGGGCACGGCAGTGTGTACTGGGTGCTCGGTGGTGCATTGAAGGGCGGACGCCTCGCTGGCGAGCAGGTCGCCATCCGGCCAGAGATGCTCAATGACGGCAGGGAGTTGAAGGTGTTGACTGACTATAGGTCCATCATCGCCGAAATTGTCGCGCGCGCCTTTGGCATGAACCCTCGCTCATTAAATGCGACATTTCCGGAAGTTCGCCCCACTCGCCTCGCACTGGTGTAAAAGCCATGGGCTCGCATTAATATTAAGAGGAGCCAATCCGAAGTTGAGCAATAAAGACCAGAGCAACGCGTCGAACCGAAAGCGGAGCAAGGCCTCAGTAGAGCACCGTTGGATATATTCCTGTAATGGAACGTGACTAATATCACAGTCGGTTTATGGTTAGCGGTGCCCATCAGACGTCCAAATTAAATTTTTCACGCGCCGAGGCTATTACGAGGGTCGCGCTGACCAGCAGCTTACGCTATGAGGCGCCTACGCAAGGCTAAATAGCCGCGTTCTCGATGGTGGGGATCTAATGACGGTTAAAAGCAATGGTAAGGTCGCGCTCATCACGGGCGTGACTGGTCAAGACGGCGCGTACCTGTCTGAGCTGCTGCTCTCGAAGGGCTATACGGTCCACGGCGTGAAGCGGCGTTCGTCGTCGTTCAACACGGGCCGGATCGAGCACCTCTATCAGGACCCGCACGAAGCCGACCCGCGCTTCATCCTGCACTACGGCGACATGACCGATAGCACGAACCTGATCCGGATCGTGCAGCAGACCCAGCCTGACGAAATCTATAACCTGGCGGCCCAGAGCCACGTCCAGGTCAGCTTCGAGACCCCGGAATATACCAGCAACGCCGACGGCACTGGCACCCTGCGCCTGCTGGAAGCCATCCGCATCCTGGGCCTGGAAAAGAAGACCAAGTTCTACCAGGCCTCGACCTCGGAGCTGTACGGCCTCGTCCAGGAAGTTCCGCAGAGCGAGAAGACGCCCTTCTATCCGCGCAGCCCGTACGCCGCCGCGAAGCTCTACAGCTACTGGATCGTGGTGAACTACCGCGAGGCCTATGGCATCCACGCCAGCAACGGCATCCTGTTCAACCACGAGAGCCCGCTGCGCGGCGAGACCTTCGTCACCCGCAAGATCACCCGGGCCGTCGCGGCGATCAAGCAGGGCTTCCAGGACAAGCTCTACCTCGGCAACCTCGACGCAAAGCGCGACTGGGGTCACGCCCGCGAGTACGTCCGCGGCATGTGGCTGATGCTGCAGCAGGAGACGGCGGACGACTACGTCCTGGCCACCGGCGAAACCACCCTGGTCCGCGACTTCGTGGCCAAGGCCTTCTCGGAAGTCGGCATCACGATCAACTGGTCGGGCGCGGGCGTCGACGAGAAGGGAACCTGCGCCGAGACCGGCAAGGTGCTGGTCGAAGTCGACCCTCGCTACTTCCGCCCGACCGAGGTCGAGCTGCTGATTGGCGATCCGACCAAGGCCAAGACCAAGCTGGGCTGGGTCCACGAAACCAAGTGGGAGCAACTCTGCGCCGAGATGGTCGCGGCCGACATGATCAATGTCGCGCGGGAGAAGCGTCGCAATGCCGAATGACGTGATCTTCCCTCTTGAGGGCAAGCGCGTCTGGGTGGCCGGCCATCGCGGGATGGTCGGCTCCGCCATCGTCCGGCGCCTCGCCTCGGAAGGCTGTGAAGTCCTGACCGCCGGCCGCGACGTCCTTGATCTCGAGCGCCAGAGCGCCGTCGAGGCCTGGATGGCCAAGGAAAAGCCGGACGCCATCTTCATGGCTGCGGCCAAGGTCGGCGGCATTCTGGCCAACGACACCTATCCGGCCGACTTCCTCTACAACAACCTGGTCATCGAGACGAACATCGTCGACGCGGCCTGGCGCAACGGCGTGGGCAAGGTGCTGTTCCTGGGCTCGTCGTGCATCTATCCCAAGTTCGCGCCGCAGCCGATCATGGAAGACGCCCTGCTCACCGGCCCGCTCGAGCCGACCAACGAGTGGTACGCGATCGCCAAGATCGCCGGCATCAAGCTGGCCCAGGCCTATCGTAAGCAGCACGGCTGCGATTTCATTAGCGCCATGCCTACCAATCTCTATGGCCCTGGGGACAATTTCGACCTTAACAGCAGTCACGTGCTGCCCGCGCTAATCCGCAAAGCTCATGAGGCCAAAGTTTCGGGCGCCGATCACATAGATATTTGGGGAACCGGCACCCCTAGAAGAGAATTCCTTCATGCCGATGACTGTGCAGATGCCTGCGTATTTTTGATGCAGCGTTATTCTGACTTCGAACACGTCAATGTTGGTTCAGGTGAAGACATCCCCATCGGCGAGCTGGCCCAATTAGTGTGCGAAGTCGTCGGATTTGAAGGTGAAATCCAAACCGATGCGACCAAACCGGACGGGACACCTCGAAAGTTGATGAGTGGAGAAAAGCTAAAAGCTATGGGCTGGACCCCAAAGATCAGCTTGCGAAGCGGCATCTCCCGCACCTACCAGCAATACGCGTCTACCATCTCGGCCGAGCAATAAAGATGAAGCAGAAGATCGGAATAATAACTCGTCACTGCTACCCAAATTACGGCTCCATCTTGCAGGCATACGCGTTGGAAAACGCTTTCAAGCAACTTGGCGCAGACCCCGAAGTTATTGATTACGTAAATCCCAGCGACACTCCTCTCGGGTTGGTGGCCGCCAATCTTCGGATTTCATCTATGGGGCGCTCCTGGTGGAAAAGAGCCATTTACCAGCTCGTGCAAACCCCAACCTTCCTGTCTATGGGCTTAACCTTTCGCCGCCACCAAAAGCGACTGCTCACGCTAACCCATAGTGCACGTGGTGCCAGCCAACTCAAACAGGTCTGCTCTTCATTTCACATGGTGGTCGCCGGTAGCGACCAGATTTGGAATAGAATTACTAGCGAAATAGACACAAATTATTTTCTTCCATTTCTGGAAGACGAAAAGAAGCGCGCATCATATGCTGCCAGCCTTGGCTCCACAAAGCCCCTAGACGAAGATATTGCAAAAGTACTGAGCTCAGTTGGACAGTTTTCCCACGTATCCGTGAGGGAGCCCTCCTCTGCAGATTGGCTCAACTCCCATGGAATAGACGCCAGGAGCGACGTTGATCCGGTACTCCTGCACAACAAGGAATTCTGGAGCACCTTTGCAGGAAGGTCTCGGAGCAAGAGCCCTTACATCCTTGTCTACCAACTGCATAACACGAAACAATTCAGGCATAGACTGGCAGAGGTTGAGGCGCGCTACGGCTTGCCGGTTATCAGAATCACACCGGACTGGAAGCACATTGCCCGCCACGGACGCACAAAAATTCTCGTGTCTCCAGAATCCTTTGTCGCATGGATTAGAGACGCGGCTTGCGTCGTAACCGATTCATTCCATGGCACCGCCTTCTCGCTACGCCTCGGAACGCCGCTATATGTGATCCCGCCAGGCAAGTACTCGACACGGCTTCTCGATGTTGTGGCACGTGTCGGCTTGGAGCGCCTAGTTGTCCCCGCCGATATAAGCACCCCGATTACCGAGCCACCCGACTATGATGTAGAGCTCGTTCACACGGCCCTCGATGCACAGGCAGATCGCTCTAGAGAATATCTAAGGCAACTTATTGAGACAGGAACGCGGAACTAGGCCACCCAATGAAGGAGTTACCCCAAACAGCAAGGGACGCATTGGTCTCAGTGATCGTGCCTATCTACAATGTAGAGAGGTACCTAGAGCAATGCATCGCCTCTATCATTAATCAATCGTATGAAAATCTTGAAATAATATTGGTCAACGACGGCTCGCCAGATAATTCCGGATCGATCATTGATAAGTTCTCCGCGCAAGACAGGCGCATCCTGGCTTTCCACCAATCCAATTCAGGGGTGAGCTCTGCACGAAACACGGGTCTTGCTAATGCCACTGGAAAATACGTCTGCTTCATAGATGCTGACGACTGGATTGAACAAGGTTTCGTCGAGGAATTTGTACATATCGCGGAAGCGTACAGTGCGGATCTTGTAATATCTAAATCTGTATTTGACGAAAAGCACCTCAGGAACAATTCTAGTATATCGGCAGAATTATTAACGCCCGAGCGCGCCACGGAACAGTTTCTTTACGCGCAAATCATCATAGGTTGCTGGAACAAGTTATTCAGGCGGGAGCTTATTGAACATAAAGGCCTGAGATTCATTCCTGAATATTTTATGGGCGAGGGGCTAAACTTCATAACTACATTCTCTCAGATTTCTTCAAATATAATATCGATAAGCAGTTCATCGTATCATTATAGAAAAGACAACGAAGAATCCGCAACGCAGAAGGTAAGTTTAGAAAAGTACAAAAACGCAGTTCATGCGATCGAAAATATCCGCAATAATCTAATCATTGAATCAAATGCCGTAAACTTGGCGTTGGAATTTCAAAAGTGGTGGACGTGCTTCTACGCGCTACGTGCGGCCCGCGTCACGGGTGAACGTGAAGATGAATTCTGCGAAACTTGTTATAGCTACATTAGGTCGGCGTCGTACCGTATGCTTACCCGCGCGAAAATTCCCTTTCGTAGACGTATGCTTGTGTTCCTTGTCTTTATATCCCCCCAAATTGCTCTGTTAGCAGCTGCACTGCGAGGTTAATGATGGGGGACGGCCACCGGATTGCCAGGAATTCTATCTTCCTGTTCGCTTTAACTTTTTCAAACTACTTTATAGGTCTCCTTTTATTTCCTTTTATATCACGCGTTCTCAGCGTGAATTCCTTCGGCATCGTTGGCTTTGGAATGGCTTATGCCATGGTTTTCCAGTCGATTGTTGAATTCGGATTTATGATTTCAACTACCGCCCGCATTTCACGAGTGCGCTCAGATGCCACAAAGGTGTCGGAGGCAGTGACAAACACTATGCTAGCAAAGGGAATACTTTTATTTATATCGACTTTAATATTTATACTTAGCGCTCCATTTGTGCAGATGGTTCGCGACCATCTCCTGGTCATGTCTCTTTTTTTTCTAAGCGCTGCAACTGCCGCAATGGTTCCAGATTTCTATTTTAGAGGAATGGAGCAAATGCAGTCGATCGCCACGAGGGCAATTGCGGCGCGATCGCTTTCAATTGTAATTGTCCTCGCATTGGTTCGCGGCGATCACGAATTGGCGGCTGTTCCAATGTCACTTCTTGCCAGCAACCTCGTCGCCGTTCTCTGGGCCTTCATGAAAATGCGAAGGCTTGGATTTAGATTTTCTCAGCCGTCAATAGGGGGCGCAATTGTCTATCTCAAAGAGAGCTTTATGTATTTTCTCTCTCGCGTATCAGCAACAATAAATCAATCTATGGGGGCATTCACCTTAGGGTTAGTTCACACAGGACCTTCCTACGAGATGGGGGTTTATTCGGCCGCCTGGCGAGTTTCTTCCGCGGGCGAAATGATGCTGCTCCCCGTTTCTGACAGCCTCTACCCCCATATGATCAATAAGCGGGACTATCGCCTTTTTTGGCGGGTTTACTTTCCCGGCTTGGTTCTATGGTTTTTAGGCTGTGCTTTTGTTTTTATATTTGCGAGCTCTATTTGTTCAATCCTTCTTGGCCCGCAATATGCTTCTGCAGGAGCAGCGCTTAGAATATTGTTATTCGGGTGCTTCATGGCGTTCTCAAGCAATATGTTCGGCTACAATGCACTGGCCCCTATTGGATTGGCACGACATGCAAATTTTTCTCTAATTTTGAGCGTCAGCCTCAATGCCGTGGCTATGCTAACTCTATTTGCGCTTAACAAGGCGACGCTGACCTCCATATGCACAGTCGTGACTCTATCAAATTTGGTTATATTTGCTTACCGGTTTTCAGTATTCATGGCTAACAAGGACTTAGCGCTATCAGCGAATAATAAATAAACTAGCCTCATGGACGATACTCGGAATTTCTTGACTCGCCGAATATTCTCGGCGCGACTTACAAGAAACTGCTCAGATCTCTTTTTGGAGGCGTTGCTCTTACCACGGCAAGCGGATCTACAGCCCTCACAAGGAGTTGGGCCTTCAGCTACGCAACAAGACGCCCAAACGAAAGGTCAAAGCCTAGCTCCGAGAAGATCGCCAACCAGCCTCCGGGGCCAACGATGTCTGGCCCTGGACTTCCTGCATGACCAAATGTTCGATGGCCGCAAGATCCGCATTCTGGCGATCATCGACACCTTCAGCCGGTTCTCGCCGGCGCTCTGGATCAGCGGTTCGCCTACAAGGCCGGTGACGTGGTCCAGACGCTCGAACGGGCCGGAAAGGCCGTCGGCTATCCGCGGGTCATTCGGGTCGACAACGGCCCGGAATTTGTCTCCCGCGACCTGGATCTGTGGGCCTACCAGCGGGGTGTCACCCTGGACTTCAGCCGGCCCGGCAAGCCGACCGACAACGCCTTCGCCGAGTCCTTCAACGGCAAGGTCCGGGCCGAATGCCTGAACACCGCCTGGTTCATGTCCCTCGACGACGCCCGCTCAAAATGCGAGGCTTGGCGTAGGGACTATAACGAGCAGCGTCCCCACAGCGCGATCGGCGACAAGTGCCCGATCGAGCTCATGAACGGCGCCGGGCCATATGGCCCGCCCGGCGCCTAACCGGCGAGAAATCCCGGCCCGACCTGGTCCAAGGTTGGGGGCAAGGTCAAATCAACCTAGGACTCTCATTGTGGATGGATGAGAAATGGGGGTCACGTCACTGCGTGAAGGTTCGGAGGCAGGACAGCTCTAATAGGAAAATTATCGCAGATGCATTTTATCGCGTAGCGGAGCCAGGAAAATTCATGTGCTACTCTTTTCCTCCCCCTTCCTAATCCGTAATGAAGTGCACGGCTTGGTAAGTGATGATCATAGGTCGCGAACGCACTTGGAAGAAATGCGATATAATGGCTAGCGTCAACTTGAAAATCCCCGTGCTTCCGCCAGCACTTGGAGGCCTAACCGCAGCAATTGGACTCGCTAGTGCGGCGCTAGTAAACCCGGTGCACCCCCTCGCCTGCCTACTTTTAGCCATATGCTGCGGCTTCTGCGTCGCGCTAGTGGCTTACTGCTGCTCGACAACAGACGATAAGGCTGTGACACTCTTCTCCGGCCTATTCTTGCTCGTAGTCGTCTGCTTGCCTGGCCTCATTCATAGCGCCACCGGCACCTTTCCGTTTTTTCGTAGGGACTACTCCGATGAAGCGGTAACCGCAGCAGCCATCATGATGTTGTTGTTTATGATATTTTTCACTGCGGGACTAGCGATTACGTGGTCCCTGCCAAAGCTGTCTCTTCGGCGAAAGTCCTACACTGCCGACTCGCCACGAGCTCTCGCTCTTGTCGCCCTCTTTATAGCGTTGGCAGCCTTTGCAATCCTTCGCATCGGTGCGGATAACATTCTGTCGTCCCGCGGCGAAGCCGTCATCCGCCGCGATCCTATCGAGGCGATGGTCCTTACCGGCGGAAGATACGCTGGCTTTTTTATCCTATGGATCAATATATTCATGATCCGATCAGGCAAACGGGCTTGGCTCTATGCTATCCCATTCTCTGTGCTGGCCTTCTTAGTGATGGCGAATCCGATATCAACACCCAGAACCTTCACCATTGGATTTGCCATCATTACACTTATTACATTTATCCCGTTCAACCAGTCTCGTATAAAGGTGTACACCGCAAGTTTTTACGCGCTGGCCCTCAGCGTCGCGCTTCCTCTGCTAAATCAAATTTCGAGGGGCTCCAGGGGGGGGCGTTATTTCGTGTCTCCGAAAGAATATTTCACAAGTTCAGGCGATCTCGATAGCTTTCAGTCTATCGTAAATGTTTATGTCTGGATCGATAACGCTGGTTTGCAGCTTGGCAGGCAAATAATCTCTGCAGCCTTAGTATTTATTCCACGCGCAATCTGGGCCGGAAAGGGCTTTCCTACAGGTCAGCAGGCTGCTGCGTTCAATGGATATCCATATACAAATATATCGGCCCCCCTACCTGCCGAGTTTTTTTCCGACTTTGGTTGGATAGGCGTCGTTATCGGCAGTTTAACCGCCGGGTGGCTAGTTGGCATATGTGATCGCCAAGCAACGATTGCCCGGCAACAAAATCGCATAACCGCTCTCTTGCCGTTTGCGACCGCCGCAGCGTTTTCAGGCATCGTCATGCGCGGTTCGCTTATCTCGATCGGCGCGCTTGTTGGCTATGTAATCCTAATGTCGGCGACGGTCCGCTTCATAGAGCGTCAAAACAAGTAATTTTCCTAGAGAATATGATGCCGCAAGAGCACCAATCAAACCAGGTCACAGATTGTGGTCTGCCCCGGGGAATGTCCGTTAGATGAGAAATGCGTTGCTAATCCTGGGCCCATTTCCACCGCCGGTGCACGGATTCGCCGTTATTACCGCCGCGCAGGCCAAAGAGATTCAGACGTTTAGAGATATCGTTCGAGTTGATATGTCGTCTGATGCGCGTAAGCCGATCCTGAGACATATAGGTCAGACGTGGAAGTGTTTGCTGGGCGTCAAAGCCATCGCCTCATTTGCCATTCGTGGGGGCAAAAAGATGTCGCTGGGGGCAAACAGCAGACTGGGACTCCTTTACACGCTACTTCACGTTCTCACCGCACGATTTTTCAAAATACAAACCTGCATTCATCATCACTCATACGCGTATATTAACAATCATTCCAAATTGATGCGCGCGGTCTGTTCGGTAGCAGGCCTAAGATCCAAACACGTTTTTCTATCAAAATCTATGTTGGAGAAGTTTGAGTCCATATACCCAGTCTGTACGCCATCTCACATATTGTCGAACGCCCCATTTGTACCTATTCGCAAGCGTGAAAGGACGCATAGCTCTACCACAACGGTCGGATTGCTTAGCAATCTCAGTCCCGAGAAGGGTCTTATGGATTTCCTTGAGACGGCGCGCCTCGCTAAAGAGGCGAAGCTACCAGTGAGGATGCTGCTTGCTGGGCCCGTGGCTCGAATGGACGACGCTAGAGCCATTTCCGATGCCGTCGAAGCGGGAATCGTGGAGTGGCAGGGACCACTATACGGAGAGCAGAAGTACCATTTCTTCGATAGCATCGATCTTTTTCTGTTCCCTACGCGATATCAGCACGAGGCCCAACCAACGGTGATATATGAAGCATTTGCCTCCGGCGTCCCCGTTATTTCTTTCGATCGCGGCACTATAGGAGATCAAGTTGAAGATTGCTTGCTTGCCATAAATCCCAAAGACAATTTTTCTGAGGTTGCTATAGAATTGATCAGGCAATACACTGATCTTTCCGCGGAAGAGAAGTCCAATTTATGCGATAGGGCGCGGGAAATACATGAACGGCACAGCGCCCTCAGCCTAAGGAAGCTTAGAGATTTATACGAAGATTGACCCATCTCAGTGACGCGCCCCTCCCTATTTCTCATCCAGCCATAACGAGAGTCCTGGGTTGATTTGACCTTGCCCCCAACCTTGGACCAGGTCGGGCCGGGATTTCTCGCCGGTTAGGCGCCGGGCGGGCCATATGGCCCGGCGCCGTTCATGAGCTCGATCGGGCACTTGTCGCCGATCGCGCTGTGGGGACGCTGCTCGTTATAGTCCCTACGCCAAGCCTCGCATTTTGAGCGGGCGTCGTCGAGGGACATGAACCAGGCGGTGTTCAGGCATTCGGCCCGGACCTTGCCGTTGAAGGACTCGGCGAAGGCGTTGTCGGTCGGCTTGGCGAGGCGGCTGAGTCCATGGTGAGGCCCAGTTGATGGCACCTTAGATCCTGGTCGGTTAGGTCAAAGCCTCTTTCAATTGAGACTCGAACCCATCGATGACGGCCGACATGCGCCACCGCTGCTCGGCGCGCTGGCGCGACGCGACGCCCAGGCGATCGCGCTCGTCCTTGTCGGTCGCGAGACCCGCAATGGCGTTTGCCATGGCCCGCGCATCACCTGGAGCGACAGTCAGGCCACACCCTTCGACTTCGGTCGCCAGCCCCGTCCCCGGATCCGCCATGGCGACGACGGCCCGCCCCGAGGCAAGCATGCCCGTGAGCTTAGACGGCAAAACTAGGTCGGCCGCCTCGGCGCGCTGGGGCAGCAGGTGGACGTCGGCGGTGGCCAGCAGCTCGGGCAGCTTCTCGATCGGCTGCAGGTCCATGAAGCGCACATTGTGCCGGTCGACGCACGTTGCCTCGAGAACGCCACGCAGCGGTCCCTGGCCACAGAGCAGCAGAGTGACCTTCACGTGCTCTTCCTCCAAGAGGCGAGCCACTTCCCCGAGCGTTTCCAGCCCTTGCTTGCCCGCCATGTTGCCGGAGTACAGCGCAACGGCGTGGTCGGCAGGAATATTCAGATCGCGACGATAGGATGTTTCGCTACTAGGCCAGGCCTTGATGGTTTCGACATCAACCCAGTTTCGAACCTCCAGAGCCGCTTCTTCCGCCACGCCCTTGCGCAACAGCAGACGCCGCATGCTCTCGGAAATTGTCGAAACACGATGGAAGCCCTTCAGCAGACCGCTTTCGAACCGCTCCGCCCAGCGACGAGCGCCGTCGCCTTTCAGCATTCCAAGTTCGAATGCCGCATCCACCTCGAAATCCTGAATGTGCAGCCACGATTTCGCGCCCGAAAGCTTGGCAGCCAGCAGCGCCGCTGGCGCGGACATTAGTGACGGCGCCACGGCGAAGACGACGTCCGGGCGCATGCGCAGAGCCGATCCGACGGCGATCGGAAGCGAGGAGGCGGCGAAGGAGATGTGATGCAGAAGGCGTTTCAGGCCATTGGGCTGTGGCGGCACATATAGCGGGCACCGTATGATCTTGACGCCGTTGCGTGTCTCGGTGCGCCAAGCGCCGCGGTACTCAGCACGGATCGACCACGCCGGATAGTAGGGTGGCGCCGTGATGACCTCCACCACATGCCCACGCCGGACGAGGTCTTCGCAGAGCTCTGTCGTATATTTGGGAATTCCAATGAAGTCCGGCGCATAGTTGAGCCCGACCACCAACACTTTCAGCGGACGGTCCGTCGCAAGCTGATAGTCCGCCATATTTCACTCCTGTCGGATTCCCGAGCGGGCCTCGAACCGATCTGATCAAGCCACAACTTGGCCCTGGTGCCAGCGCCAAGCGCTGGAAAGAATTACGTCGAGATCACGCACAGGCTTCCAACCGAGATGATCACGCGCCTTGCCATTATCGCCTACCAAAATAGGCGCGTCGCCGGCGCGTCGGGCCGCCATTTTCACCGGCAGGGGCTTACCCGCCGCCCGGCCAACGCCATCGACGAGTTCCCGCACCGTCGTCCCCCTACCTGTTCCGAGATTGTAGGATTCGGACGAGCCACCCTCTAGCAAACGACGTAGAGCAGAAACATGCGCGTCGGCGAGGTCGAGAACGTGGACGTAGTCTCGCACCGCTGTCCCGTCGCGAGTATCATAGTCGTCACCGAAGATTGTGAAGTGTGGACGCTGCCCCATGGCGACCTGAATCGCTAACGGTATGGCGTGGGTCTCCGGCTCGTGCCACTCGCCGATGCGCCCCTCGGGATCCGCGCCAGCTGCGTTGAAATAGCGCATCACCGCGCTCCTGAAGCCGACATAGCGGTCGTAGTCGGCCAGGGCCTGCTCGATCATCAGCTTGCTGCGGCCATAGGGATTCAGCGGCGACTGTGGATGGCTCTCATCCATCGGGAGCGTCACGGGATCGCCGAACGTCGCGCAGGTCGAGGAGAAGACCATGGCGTTTACGCCGGCCCGGCGAGCGGCCTCGATCAGGGTGATGGCGCCGCCGACATTGTTGTCGAAGAAGGTGCCAGGGTTCTTCACAGACTCGCCGACCTCAATGCGGGCGGCGAAGTGCAAGACCGCGACGGGCGCGTGGGCGGCGAACACCGCGTCCAACCGGGCGGCGTCACGGATATCGCCGACCTCCAGCGGTCCCCATTGGACGTGTTCGCGATGGCCGTTCGACAGATCGTCGAACACGACCGGACGAAAGCCGGCTTCGGCCAGGGCCAGACAGCAGTGCGAGCCGACATAGCCCGCCCCGCCGGTGACTAGAACGCTTTGCATGAAATATCCCCGACCACGGTGGGAGACAGCCCCCCCCACCGCAGATCAACGCCTAGTAGGCGTTTTCAGCCAACAGCAGATGCGGCACGGTCATCAACAGGATCTTGACGTCGCCGCTCAGCGTCCAGCGCTCGATGTACTCGTTGTCCGCATCGACACGGGCGGCCATCGCTTCGACCGCGCTGGTGCCGCCGCGAAGGCCCTTGATCTGGGCCAGACCGGTAAGGCCGGGACGCGCGCGGAAGCGCAGGTGGTAGTTAGGGATCAACGCGCCATAGTGCTCGTCGTGAGCAAGGGCGTGCGGGCGCGGCCCGACGATGGACATGTCGCCTTTCAGCACGTTGAGGAGCTGAGGCAGTTCATCGATGCTGGTCTTGCGGATGATACGACCGACCGTGGTGATGCGGTCGTCGTCGCGCTTGGCCTGGACGACCTTCAAGCCGTTCTCCTGGCAGCGCATAGAGCGGAACTTCAGGATCGTGAAAGCCTGGCCGTTCAATCCGCCGCGCGATTGACGGAAGAGCACCGGTCCAGGGGACTCGAGCTTGATCAGGACGGCGATAAGCGCGAGGAGCGGCGCAAAGAAGAGCAACGCTCCGCCCGCGACCAGAATGTCCATCGCTCGCTTGAGCGGATCCTTGGCGACCGGTGACGCTGTCATAGCGCACGGTAGCTGTTCCGCTGTCGGATTTGATACGATCAGCACGTGGTCCCCACCAGTCTTAAGCGTTCGGGTCTTTGCCCGATCATTTAGAAAGCCTTTACTAAATCGCCGCTCGTCGAACAACCGCTCGTAGGGGTTGTTAACCAACCTTTTTTCGCGGAGAGGCGACTCTTGCGCGATCAGCAGACATTTTGCGCCCTAATGGCGGGCGCCAGAGCTGCGCTCCAACAGAGTTCAGTTAAAAAGAATATGACTCGCGCACGACTAAAGTGTGATGAAATGCACGCGGCCATCACGCTACACCGGCGCAGAACCCAGACAACTCTTGAACGCGAAGATTCCGTCTATCGCCTATTGAACGCTCAAGTTGAAACGGGAATCTCGGTCTGTGTGGGATCCCTGTCCCCCGCGTCGAGAGCTCGCGCCGTCAATCGCCCGTCCGAATGGCCGACGTAGAGTCGCTCGCATAACGCACCTCCTCCGCTTCCGGATAAATATGGCTTCTGAAAGCGCCCTCCGAAATGTGGGTGAAAGTGTGGGTGAAAAAAGAAAAAACCCAAAAAATACAGTGCCTATAGGCTCCCACAGCGGACACCCTCTCCGCCACTCCCCCTTACATTTGAAGACCCAAGACAGCCCGTCCGGGCCTCGCTGCCGGACGGCTTCGCGCTAGCCGAACATCGCGTGTTCACGGCGTAGGGCGGCGGCCAGGGCGTCGCAATCGGCGGCGGGGGTGTAGAGGCCTGGGGTCACTCGGATCGCAGGGCCCTTGGCGATGCCGCCGCGCCAGACGGTGAGGATGTTGTAGCGCTCCAGCAGCACGGCCTGGACGCGGCGGGCGTCGTCGTCGGTGTTCATGCCCTTCAGGCGGAAGCTGGTGATCGCGCAATAGCGGGCTGGATCGTCGGAGACGCAGATCTCGACATTGGGCAGGTCGCGCACCCCGTCCACCCAGCGGTCGCGCAGGGCCCGCATGTGGCGCTCCTTGGCCGCGCCGCCGACGGCGAAGTGGAAGTCCACGGCCGTGGGGATGGTCATCACCGCCGGGAAGTTCACCGTGCCGGCCGGCACGCGGGTGTTGATGTCGTCCGCCGGGCCGGTGTGGTTGCCCAGGGCGATGTCGATATCGGCCAGGCGGCTCTTGCGGATGTACATCGCGCCCGTGCCCAGCGGGGCCGAGGTCCATTTGTGCACCGACCAGCCCACGAAGTCCGCGCCCAGGTCGTCGAGCTGGAAGTCCAGGCACGCCACCCCATGGGCGGCGTCGACGATGGTGTCCACGCCGCGCGCCCGGGCCATGGCGACGATCTCGCGGACCGGCGTGACCAGGCCGGTGCGGTTGGAGACCTGGGTGACCAGCAGCAGCTTGGCCCTGGGCGTGCGCTTGAGCACGTCCTCATAGGCGGCCAGGATATTGGCGGTCGTGGCCGGCTCGGGCATGGCGAACGTCACCACGTCCGCCCCGCGATGCGAGCCCAGCCAGCCCATGGCCGAGATCATCACGTCGTAGTCGAGGTCACAGTGGATCACCGCGTCGCCCGGCTTCAACGGCTTGTAGTTGCTGATCAGCATCTGCAGAGCGTCGGCGCCGCTGCGGGTGACGGCGATCTCCTCGGGCGCGCAGCCCATCTGGCGAGCGATCGCGGCCTGGGCCGCCGCCAGCGTGCTCTTCCAGCCCGCCCCGTCCGGCAGCACGTTGCGGGCCCACAGGGCGTGGGCGGCGTTGATCGCGGCGTTGTTGCGCTCATAGGCCTGGGCCACCACGCGGGGCATCATGCTCCAGTAGCCGGCCTCCAGATTGCGCACGCCGGGCGCGACGTCGAACTGGCGCGGCAGGTCGGCCGTCGCAATCGAGCCGGGCCTCAGCGCGCCTTCCGCGCTCACCGGCGCGGCCTGGAGTTCGGCGCCGGCCAGCAGCGCCGCCCCGCCCGTCGTGACGGCGGACGTGATCAGTTGACGTCGGGTGGTCTGACCGGTCATGCGCAGCGCTCGTTGTTACATCGTAACACTCAGAGAGCGCGACCCGGCGAAGCTGGCAAGGCGCAAAGCCTTCCGTACGGCATCACGACCAAGACTTGAGCAGGAAGCCTACAGCCGCAGGTCCGGCGCGCCCGGTGCGGCGTCATCCCAGCCGGCCATGGCCGCGCGAGCCTCGGCGCGATCGAGGACGAGGGTCAGCTTCTCGCGGAAGGCGGCGGCGTCGATCGTGAAGGGCTGGTTGGATTGGGGCTCGATCGTGAACAGGCGGGCCTGGCCGTCTGTGGGCATCAGATAGCCGATGTCGTGGCGGCGGAAGTTGGCGATCCGCGACTGCACCTCGACCACCCAGTTCAGCGACATCACCTGGCAGCCTTCCGGCGACAGCAGGGCGTTGTGCAGGCCCGAGCCGAACTCGCCGGCCACCACCCGGGCGCGAGAGAAAATCCTGGCCTGCTCGGTCCAGGACAGGGTCTCGGGACGCAGCAGGGTCAGGCCAAGCTCCTGGGCGATACCCTCGATCTCGGCCTCGTTCTCCAGCTCGCGGAAGGCCTGGGCGGTGCGCACGCCGCCGCGGCTGACGAAGATCCGCTCCGGCCCGCCGGCGCGCGGCCAGGCCAGGGCTTGGTCCTCCAGGCTCCAGCGCAGGAAATCATGGAAGACGTAGTTGTCCTGCAGCATGTGCGGCAGCAGGGCCGTGCCGATCTCCACCGCCTCGTCGCGCGGGTCATAGGTGACGATCTCCTGCTCGGGCAGCACGTCGCGGACGATGCGCGCCACATAGCCCGGCGCGGTGCGCGGCAGGACCAGCGGCGCGACGATCCCCGCCCGGTTCAGCGCCCGGATCAGGAAGAGCTTGGGATACATCTCGGTCAGCCAGTGACCCCAGACATAGTTGAAGTGGGTGATCACGAACGCCCGGTCCAGGCGGATGCGGACCGGCGCGTCGAAGGCCCAGGCCTCGGGCGTCACCCCGTGCTCCAGCCAGTGGCGCACATAGTAGGGATAGGCCCCGGCGGCGTAGACGATCTGGCCGTCCAGCTTCAGGTGCGCGCCCCGGCCGCCGGCGACCACGCGGCGCACGGCCAGCAGGTCGATGTCCGGCGCGAAGAGGTCGCCCAGCACGTGCTGCTCATTCAGCTGCTGGCCGGGGCAGTCCCACAGCATCGGACGCGGCGCCACCCAGCCGCTGCTCTTGATCAACAGCGCGCGGGCGGCGCGGGCGGGCCCCTCCAGGGCCGCCTTCAGCGGCGCGAGGTCGGCGCCGGAGAGGTCGACGAAGTCGCTCACGTCCTCAGCCCTCCCCGTCCAGGAAAGCAAGGAACGCCGGCAGGTCCAGCCGCCAGCCGAAGGCCGAGGCGGGGCGCAGGACGGCATCGAGCAGCGCCTCGGCGGCGTCGATGGGTTCGTGCGAGGCGTACGCCTTCCAGGCCAGGCCAGCATGGCGCGCCAGGGCCTCGATCCAGTCGCCGTCCACGCCGGGCGGGCGCAGCTCGATGACCTGGGTTCCCGGCGCGCAGAACAGCAGATTGGCCATCAACGTGCCCGTCGCGGCCACCACGCGCTCGGCGTCGCGAAAGGCAGCGATCAGCTCGCGCGGCGAACTCGTCTCGGGACGGAGGATCCGGTAGCCACGGGCCTCCATGATCATTTCCAGGCGCAGTTCGTCGTCCAGCACGGCCTTCAGCCCGGCGCGGCCGCTGACATAGACCCGGCGCGGCGGGGCCGGCGGCATGTCCAACGCCGCCAGGATCGCGGCGCGCATCGGATCGAGATGCGGCCCTGGCGTCAGCGACGGCGCGGTGGGTGCGAAGGTCAGGCGCTCGACCCGCACCAGCGGCGCGGTGATCTCGATCGGCGGCTGGGCGCCGGCCAGGGCGACGAGATCGGTCTGCCAGCGGGTCAGCGGCGGGGCCAGGACGGCGGTCGGTTCAATCGCCAGCAGGGTCGGCAGGGCGTCCAGCAGGAAGTGGGCGTAGTTGCGGGTGGCGCGACCGTCCATGAACAGCACGCCGGCGGCGACGGCAGGGGCGTCTGCGGGCAGCGGGAAGCGGACATCCTGGCCCGAGCGCCAGGCGCCGGGCGCGTGGGCCAGGTCGGCCGCCGCGCCGAACACTTGGCCTTGCGCGTCGATGGCTAGGCCCAGGGCCGGGGCGGCCCAGACGTCGCGCAGCTCTGTCGCATCGCCCCCCGGGGTCAGGACCAGGCTGGGCCGGGGCTTTTCCCGCCGTTCAGCCAGCGTGCGCAGTCGGCGGCCCACGCGACGCGCGAGGCCGACCAGGGGCCTCACAGGTCGAAGCCCGTGCGGTAGCCAGCCCGCTCGACAATGGCGGCCGTCAGGCGCTCGATCGCATGGGCTGTGGCCCCGTCGATGCGGCCGGTCTCCGGCTCGAAGCCGATGGCGTCGTCGGCCTGGTCGGCCAGCGGCGCGAAGGCGGCCACGCGGCCCCAGAACATCGAGCCGGCCGCGAACGGCGTCTCGGGCGCGGGCTTCAGCCCCATGGCGGCCGACAGTCGCTCCACGTGCGGCCAGTTGTTGTCCATCACACCGGGATCGCCCATCCGCATCCGCGCGTCGGCGGCGGCCAGCAGGCCCAGTTTCGGATCGGCGGCGAAGGCGGCCAGGGCGGCCGTGGTCGCCTCGGGACCCGCCAGACCGTCGACCAACCGCGTGCGCCACTGGTCGCCCTTGGCCTGGTCGGGCGAGCGCTTGGAGTGCAGCTTGCAAAAGACGTCGTAGCCCAGGTCGCGGGCCCGGCGCAGGGCTTCGACGAACGGCCGGATATCACGCCCGCGGTTCTCGGCCACGAAGACATAGGCCTGCGGGAACGCCTGGCGCAGCGCCGACAGGTCCGCCTCGCTCCAGGTCTCCGACACCGAGACCAGCACGTCGGCCTGGTCCATCAGCGGGGCCAGGCGCTCGGCGAACCACGCGGTCAGCTCGGGGTAGTAGAGGTGCAGCAGCACGGCCGTGTCGGACCGCTTCTGGAACCCGGCCCGCGCCTCCACGACCAGCGGATGGTCGTCGGCGATCTTGGGGGCATAGGCGCTCATCGCCGTGCGGGTGGCGTGCAGATAGCCGTGGCCGTACCAGCGGTCCGGCTCGAGATAGGCGCCCTCGGCCCACTCGTTCCAGGCGTTGACGAACACCACCGCCTCGCCCGGCGGATGGCGCTTTTCGGCATGGCTCAGCGCGCCCGACAGCCAGCGCAGATACGACGGCGGCGTCGCGTCGTGGAAGGCGTGGCCGCTCCACGGCTTGCGGGCGTGGTTGTCCCAGCCGGGCATGACGCCGGGCACGAAGGCCGCGTCGACGTCGCGCAGCTGCTCCAGCTTGCGCTCGACCACCCGCGGGAAGTCGAAGACCTTGCCGGTGAACTCCGGATGCAAGGGCGTGACCTTGTCGGTGATCTCGTCGGTGTCGATGGCGTGCGGCGGGAAGTCGATGATGCCGTCGAAGCCATGGCTTTCGTAGTCCGCGAAACCGAACGCCGTGGTGCACAGCAGATGGATCTCACCCAGGCCCATCTCGCGGGCCAGGGCGCGCCAACGTTGCGTCGTGGCCTTGGCCTCGGGGAACAGCTCGGGGCGATAGACCACCAGCACCGGTTTGCCGCCGATCTTCAGGTAGCGCGGATCGACCATGTGCCGGGCCAGGTCGCGGAACACAGCCAGGTCGTCTTCCGGCGAGTGCTGCTGGGCGATCAGGATGTCCTGCTCCTGGCCGTCCCAGCGCCGCGACCAGTTCTCGTTGGCCCAGCACAGGCAGAACGGCAGGTCCAGGGTCGGATCGGCCAGATAGAGCTCGATCGGCGTCTCCATCAGGCGCTTGCCGGCGAACCAGTAGTAATGGAAGCAGAAGGCCGAGATCCCCGCCCGCTTGGCCAGCTCGACCTGCTGGGCGATCGGGGCGCGGTGGCGCAGGTCGTAGAAGCCGAGGTCGGCCGGCAGGCGCGGCTGGTAGTGGCCGACGAACTGCGGCTGGGCCTTGGAGACGTTGGTCCACTCGGTGAAGCCCTTGCCCCACCAGGCCTCGTTCTCCGGGAACGGATGGAACTGCGGCAGGTAGAAGGCCACCAGCTTGGGAGCGTCTTCGTTCAACCGGATCTGGTCGGCGATCGGCGCGCCGTAGTGGACGCTGCGCAGATTGCGGGCCACAGCGTTGGCGTGGAGATAGGTCTCGCGCCAGGCGCCGCCGCCGCGCGGCGTGCGCGGGCCCTTCGGGCGAGCGCCCAGCCCGCGAACCTTGCGATAGGCCGCGGCGATCGGTTCGCGCAGCGGGCCCAGCACCGGCTTCAGGGCGTCGATCAGCGGGCCGACCGCGCCTCGCGGGTCCGCGCCCAGCGCGCCCGATACCGAGACCTCGAAACGGGTGACGGTCAGCCGGCAGGCGGTGTCCGACGGATCCAGGCGCAGGCGCTGCAGCTGGCGGCCGCGCGCGGGCAGTACGGCGAACAGCCCGTTGGGACCGTCCTTCAGCGCCGCACGCGAAATCTCGGAGAAGCCCTCGCCCCAATCGGCCCAGACCATCGGGTTGGTCGGCGCGCCGTTGAAGGCGACCTCCACCCGGGCCGAGCGGGCGTCGCGGAAGGCTTGGCGCTGCGCTTTCGTCGGGGTCCAGATCAGCTGGCCGCCGGGCGACACGGCCAGGACGTCGCCCTCGACGGTAATCCCCGGCTCGGGCTTCAGCTGGACGGCGCTCACCGACGGCCTCGCAGCAGCCGCGTCCAGAAGCCCACGGGGCGGTCGACGCGCTTGCGCACGACGACGGCGGCCTGAGAAAAGCGTCCGGGACCCACATAGCGGATCACCTCACCGCCGTGCGGGGCGGCGGCGCGGGCTACGGCCTTGGCGCCCAGGGCCGGGTCGGTCATCAGCACGATCAGCCCGCCCGGGGCCAGCACGCGCAGCAGCTCGGCCATCCATAGGCCCAGCACGTCGGGGCAGGCGTCGGCCAGGGCCGAGGGGGCGGTGATCAGGCGGAACTCGGCGGCCTCGAACGGCAGCGGCTTGCCGATCGTCGCGACCTCGAACTGACCGGGCAGGTCGCCACTGCGGCAGAAGGCGACGCGTTCGGCGTCCAGGTCCATGCCGACCATGTCGCAGGCCCGGAAGTCGCGCAGGAAGAACCGCCCCACCTCGCCCCAGCCGCAGCCGAAGTCGAGATAGCCGCTGGCCGCGCACGACTGGTAGTCGCGGCCGTCCATGCTCTCATGGGCGAAGCGGTAGATCTCGGCGGCCTGCTCCAGGCCGCTGGGGCTGGGCGGCAAGCGGGGGAACAGCAGGCCGCTCTGGACCCGCTGGGCCACCGAGTGCTGCAGGCGCGCGATCCAGGCGTCCGAGGCCACGCCCCGGACATCGTCATGGTCGACGCGTCGAGCGGCCGCATTCATGCAGGAAGGGCCGCCTGAGCTTGCGCAGCCAGCGCCTGGTTGCGCGCGATCCATTCGTCGGTCGTGCCCAGGAAGACGATGTGACCGCCCTGCAGCTCGCATACCCGATTGCAGACGCGGCTGACCAGGTCGTGGTCGTGGGTGGCGATGACGACGATCTTGGCGTCCTGCACCATCTGGTGCATCCGCAGGCCGGCCTTGTGCACGAAGGCCGCGTCGCCGGCGCTGAGCCACTCGTCCAGCACCAGGATGTCGGCCTCGAACTCGGTGGCGACGGCGAACATCAGGCGCGCCAGCATACCGGCCGAATAGGTGCGCACCGGCAGGTGCAGGAAGTCGCCCAGGCCCGAGAACTCGGCGATGGCGTCCACGCGGCTGTCGATCACCTTGCGCGACAGGCGGCGCATCAGGCCCAGCTTGTGGATGTTGCGAAGGCCGGTGGCCTCCATGTCGATGCCGGCGTTGATGGCGATCATCGAGGTGATGTCGCCGTCGATCTTCAGCTCGCCGCGCGTCGGGTGATAGATGCCGGCGATCACCTTCAGCAGGGTCGTCTTGCCCGAGCCGTTGTGGCCGACGAGGGCGATGCGGTCGCCCTCGTTGATCTCGAGATTGATGCCCGACAGCGCCTTGACCGCGGCCACGTCGCCAGCGGCCTTGTACATCTTGCCGCCGACCGCGAGGTTGAACATGGCGCTGCGCAGCGACTGCGAGCGCAGGCTGTAGACGAAGTAGTCGAGATCGACGTCGGTCAGCTTGATCTGGTGCGTCATCGCCTGTCCCCTACAGCCAGAAGACCACGCGCTTGCCGAACTTGGCCAGCAGCAGCAGTGCGATCAGGGCGAAGACGCCGGTCGTTCCCAGGGTCCACCACCAGTCGATGAGCAGCGGGGCCTTGCCCGTCAGGGGCGCGCGCAGCAGCTCGATCTGGTGGGCCAGCGGGTTGAAATCGGCCACCCAGCGGCGCTTCTCGCTCATCTGGTCGCGCAGCCAGAACACCGGCGTGATGTAGAAGATCATCTGGACCAGGAAGCCCATCATGTAGCCGATGTCGCGGAAGCGCGTCGACGGAATGGCGATGATGAAGCCCAGGAAGCAGACGTTCAGCAGGATCAGGGCCACGCCCGGCAGCAGCGTCCAGTGCGGGATCGTGAACCGGCCCAACACCAGCATCATCGCCCAGAAGGCCAGCATCTGGGTCAGGAAGTTGGTGATCGCCTTCAGCGCATGCAGGAAGACGTAGAAGGTCAGGGGCAGACGCTGGCTCTGCATCAGGCCGGCGTTGAACAAGAAGATCGCCTGAGCGTCGGCGATGGTCACGCCGACCAGCGACCAGGCCAGCAGGCCCGCGACGACCTGCGGATAGCTCTTGGACAGGTCCACGCCCATCAGGCCGCCGACGATGAAGGCCAGGGCGAAGGCGACGACCAGCAGGTTGCAGGCCATCCAGAAAGGACCGAGGATCGAGCGCTGGAACCGCGAGGTCGTCTGGTCCAGGCCGAGCCGCCACCACAGGGGCGCGAGACGGATGCCGTCTCCCACGTCCTTGAACGCCGCCTTCAGGGAACTCGGCATGAGGTCTTTCTCTTGGCGCCTCGCGGCGGTCAGCAAGGCGCCTCCATACAGAGCCAAGCCGTTCGAAACAAATGATTTGCAGCCCGCCGGGCTATGGAACCGGGGATATGTTGCGTAAAAACTTTAGTGCTGTGTCGTACCATGCCCCAGCCCGTCGCCGTGGGACGGATTGCCGCACGCCCTAGGCCCGCGTGTTTTACCCCATCTTCGCACATCTGGGTTGATCGTGCGCCCGCACCTATCGCGTCACGAGCTCATGGCCTCTTCATCCCTGGCTTTCTCCGCCCCCCTCCCCGCCACGGCCGCCGCCGGCGACGTCGTCGCGCGCCTGGAAGCCGCCCGCGGCGCCATCGAGGGCCGCTTCCTCGAGGTCGGCGACGTGCTGTCGCTGGTCGTCGACGGCATGAACGGCCTGATCGGCGCCCTGGACCGGATGCGCGAAGGGATCAGCGGCGGCGAGGTCGGCGCGGCCACCCGCCAGCTGGGCGAGGCCTCCTCTACCCTGAAGTCCCTGCCCGAAATGCTGCGCGAGCGGCGCGAGCGCCTGGGCCAGTTGGTCAAGGTCGGCGACGCCCTGTCCGAACGCATCGACGAGATGCGCCAGCACCTGGCCTATCTCCGGGTCTTCGGGGTCAACATCAAGATCACCTCGGGCGGCATCGTCGCCGCCGGACCCGAGTTCGCCATCTTCGCCCAGGAGATCTGCGACTGCATCGAGCTGGGTCGCGGGCAGCTGGACGCCTTCCGCGACGACCTCTCCGGTCTCGACACCGCCCTGCGCGGCGCGCTCAGCCAAGAGGACGCCCTGGGCCGCCGCTGCCAAGACCTGCTGCCGGCCGTGCCCGACGCCCTCAGCGGCCAGGCCGACGCCATCGCCGCCCACCAGGCCCGGATCGGCGTGATCACCGAACAGGTCGCCGGCCTGGCCCGTGACGTCCGCAAGAAGATCGGCGCGGCCTTGGCGGCCCTACAGATCGGCGACATCACCCGTCAGCGCATCGAGCACGTGCAGCTGGGCCTGCGCCTTCTGGCCTCGCCCGAGGTCGCGGCGCTGCCGGCCGAGGCCCGCGATCGCCTGTCGGGCTTCATCAACCGCCTGCTGGCCGCCCAGCTGTCGGCGACCATCGCCGACTTCCACCGCGACGTCTCGCGGATCGGCGACAATGTCGGGGCTATCGCCCTGGACGCCGGCGAAATCCTGAAGCTGCGCGACCACGCCCAGGGCCGCTCGGCCGGTGGCGAAACCAGCTTCCTGCGCGGCCTGGAGGCCAGCGTCGGCCAAGCCTTCGCCCTGGTGGACGACATCGACGCCGGCGAGCGCCAGGCCGAACAGGTCGGCCAGGCCGCCGCACAGTCGGCCCAGGCGCTGTCCGAACAGATCGCCGCCATCCAGACCATGCGCGCCGACGTGCAGATGATGGCGCTGAACACCACACTGAAATGCTCGCGCATCGGCGAAACCGGCAAGCCGCTGGGCGTCATCGCCATCGAGCTGCGCCAGCACGCCACGCACCTTGAGACGTCGGCCGACCGCACCCTGACGGCGCTGGAGAGCCTGGCCGCCTCGGCCGAGGGCCAGGCCGCCCAGGCGCGCGGCGGCGAAGGCAAGATGGGCGGCGCGGCCCAGGCCTCGGCCGCCCTGCGCGACGCCGTCGACCGCATCCGCACCACTGGTGACGCCGTCGAGGGCGACCTGGCCGATGCGGCCCGCCAGGGCGGCGAGGTCGTGGACATGCTGCGCCGCGCCGCGGCCCGCTTCGACTTCCAGGGCCAGATCGGCGACTTCCTGGACCAGGGCGCCGACGCCCTGGCGCGCGAAGCCGGCCCCGAGGATGCGCGGCTGGACGACGTGATGACGGTGCTGTCGCCGCTGCTGGCGAGCCTGGCCCGCGCCTACACCATGGCTCAGGAACGCGAGGTCCACGCCGCGCTGACGGCTGGGCTGGACGACGTCGCCGCACAGGCCCCCGCCGCCGAGGCGGTCGAGGACGACGACGTCTTTTTCTGAGAAAGCCGCCCTCGCCCTTCGACAGGCTCAGGGTGAGGACGAATGCAAACGGTCGAGTAGAAACCTCACCCTGAGCTTGTCGAAGGGCGAGTTTCGGCCCCTCAGCGCGTCGCCGCGCGCATGATCTCGGCGGTCAGAGCTCCCAGCGGAGCGACACGATCCACGCAGCCGCGGGCGATGGCCTCCTTGGGCATGCCGAAGACGACCGAGGTCGCCTCGTCCTGGGCGATGGTGAAGGCGCCGGCCTGTTTCATCTCTTCCAGGCCGCGCGCGCCGTCGTCGCCCATGCCGGTCATGATCACGCCCACCGCATTGGAGCCGGCCGAACGCGCGGCCGAGCGGAATAGGACGTCCACCGACGGCCGATGGCGGGTGACCAGCGGGCCGTCCTTGACGGTGACGTAGTAGCGGGCGCCGCTGCGTTCCAAGATCGTGTGCTTGTTGCCCGGCGCGATCAGCACCCGGCCGCGCAGCACGGTGTCGCCGTCTTCGGCCTCCTTGACCGAGACCGCGCACAGGCTGTCCAGCCGCTTGGCGAACGAGGCGGTGAACTTCTCGGGCATGTGCTGGACGATGACGATGCCGGGCGAGTCCGGGCGCAGGCCTTCCAGCACGGTGCGCAGGGCCTCGGTGCCGCCGGTCGAGGCGCCGATGCAGACGATGGTCTCGGTGGTTCGGGCCATCGCGGACTTGACCGGCGGCGGCAGCATGGCGTCGGCGGTCAGCTTCTTCTCGGGCTCGTGGATCGCGCGGACGGAGACCGGCGGACGGCGCGCGCCGGAGACCCGGGCGCTGGCGGCGGCCTTCACGGCGTCGCAGATGCGGATACGCGACTCCAGCAGATGCTCGGCCACGCCCATGCGCGGCTTGACCACGATATCGACCGCGCCGGCCTCCAGGGCCTGCAAAAGGGTTTCCGAGCCGGCCTCGACCAGCGACGAGCACATGACCACCGGCACCGGGTGCTGGGCCATCAGCTTGCGCAGGAAGGTGACGCCGTCCATGCGCGGCATCTCGACGTCCAGGGTGATGACGTCGGGGATTTCCTCGCGGATGCGGCGAGCAGCCTGGAACGGGTCGGACGCGACGCCGATCACCTCGATCTGCGGATCGGACTCCAGCACCTCGGCCAGGGTCTGGCGCACGGTGGCGGAGTCATCGACGATCAGCACACGGATCTTACGCGTCATACCGCGACCTTCTGGAAGACCGTATTGGCCACTTGGCGCACGGGCAGGTCGACGCCGGCGGCCGATTCCGAGTGCCCCAGGAACAGGAAGCCGCCCGGCCGCAGGTGGTCACACAGGCTGCTGAGGACCTTGGCCTGGGTCGGCTTGTCGAAATAGATCAGGATGTTGCGGCAGAAGACGACGTCCATGTCGCGATCCACCGGATAGGTCGCATCCATCAGGTTCAGGCGGGCGAAGGACACCTTGCTGCGCAGGGCCGGCGCGATACGGACCTCGCGGGCGCGGGGATCGCGGGCGGCCAGCACATAGCGGCGGCGGCGCTCCTGCGAGATCGGCTCGATCATCGGCTCGGGGAAGCGTCCAGCCACGGCCTGCTTCAGCACCTCGGTGCAGATGTCGGTGGCCAGGATCGAATAGTCGAGATTGCGGCCCTGGCCGCAGAACTCGTCCATCACCATGGCCAGAGTGTAGGGCTCGGCCCCGGTCGAGCAGGCCGCGCTCCAGACCTTGATCCGCCCACGCCCGCTGGCCGCCAGCTTGGGCAGCACCGTGTTGCGCAGATGGTCGAAGTGGATCGGCTCACGAAAGAAGTCGGTCTTGTTGGTGGTGACCGCGTCGATCAGGTGGACGCTCTCGCTCTCCAGCCCGCCCTCGTCGAACAGGAAGCGGCAGTAGTCGTTGACCTGGCTGTAGCCGTTGGCCCGCATGCGGCGGCGCAGGCGCCCCTCCAGCATCGTGTGCTTGCCGGCCGGCATCTTGATGCCGCTGTAGGCGTGGATGAACTCGGCCAGGCGGCCGAAATTCCGAAGGCTGAGCGGCTCGCCCAGGGCCGGCCCCATCTGGGCCGAGCTCTGGACCGCCATGGCGGCTTGCGACACGAGGGATCCTTCTGGATCGAAGCTAGGCGACCGAACTAGGCCGCTTGGGCAAGGAAGGCGGCGTCCTGGCTGGTCAGCAGACGGGCCAGATCGAAGATGACCACGAAGCCCCCGCCCCCAGAAGAAGCGTCGCGCCGAACGACGCCGCGGATGTATTCGGAGCGCCACGGCACGCCGATGTCTGGCGCGGCCTCGACCTGGGTCTCGGCGAAGGCGGCGACCTCGATGACGCGGTCGGCGACCAGGCCCAGCGACAGGGTCCGCCCTTCGGTCGGGACATCGACCACCAGGATGCGGGTGGCCGGACCGGGAGGAACCGGCGGCAGGCCCAGCTTGCGGCGCAGGTCCAGGGTCGGCGTCCCGCGTCCGCGCACATCCGTCAGGCCCAGCAGATAGGCGGGACCGTCGGGGATGGCGAACGGGGCGGCGTAGTCGAGGATTTCCCGAACATAGGCGACCGGGACCGCGAACACCTCGGCCCCGAGGCCGAGGGTCACGAACTGGCTCTCGGCCCCCTTCTTATCGCCCGGGCGGCTCAAGAGCCGTAGGCCTTGAAGTCGGCGTCGTCGGCGTCCGGGCCGCCGCTGGTCAGGTCCAGGGCGAAGCCGGCGGCGCGAGCCTGCTGGGCGGCCACGCCGCGCGAGGCGGACTTGGCCGGGGCCTTGCGAGCCGGCGCGCCGGCCGAGGCCGAAGCGGACGGACGCTTGGCGGCGGGACGGGCTGCCGGACGCGGGCGGCTGCCGCCCTCGTCGGTGCGGAAGTAGGCGATCGAGGCTTGCAGCTCCTCGGCCTGGGCGGCCAGCTCTTCCGAGGTCGCCGACATCTCTTCCGAGGCGCTGGCGTTCTGCTGGGTGACCTTGTCGAGTTGCTGGATGGCTTCGTTGATCTGCGAGGAGCCGATGTCCTGCTCGCGGCAGGCGGCGCTGATCTCGGCGACCAGCTCGGCGGTCTTGCGGATGTCCGGCACCAGGCTGGTCAGCATCTCGCCAGCCGACTGGGCGGCCTTGACGGTATCGGTCGAGACCGCGCTGATCTCGGCGGCGGCCGTCTGGCTGCGTTCGGCCAGCTTGCGCACTTCCGAGGCGACCACCGCGAAGCCGCGGCCATGCTCGCCGGCCCGGGCGGCCTCGACGGCCGCGTTCAGGGCCAGGAGGTCGGTCTGGCGAGCGATCTCCTGCACGATGGTGATCTTCTCGGCGATGGTCTGCATCGCGTCGACGGCCTTGGCGACGGCCTTGCCCGAGGTTTCCGCGTCGATCGCCGACTGGCGGGCGATCTTCTCAGTCTGGGTGGCGTTGTCGGCGTTCTGCTTGATGTTGGCGGCCATCTCTTCCATCGAGGCCGAGGCCTGTTCGGCGGCCGAGGCCTGCTCGGTGGCGCCCTGGCTCATCTGCTCGGCGGTGGCCGAAAGCTCCTGGCTGCCGGCCGAGACGTTTTCCGAGGCCGTGATGGCGTCGGCGACCACGCCGCGCAGGCGCTCGATCATGATGTTCACGTGACCCAGCAGGTCGCCGATCTCGTCCTTGGTGGTGATGTCGACAGACTTGGTCAGGTCACCCTCGGCGACGGTCTTCACGGCCTCTTGTGCGCGGTTCAAACCCTTGCTGACGGTCAGCGAGATGTAGATCCCGGCCACGGCCGCGCCGACCAGCGACAGGACCGACAGGCCCAGCAGCAGGTTGCGGGTGGCGGCGAAGTCGGCGTCGCCCTTGGCCGTCGCGGCCTCCAGCTGCGACTTCGACAGATCGACCAGTTCCTGGACGCGCTCGCCGGCCTCGGTGACCGCCTTGCGGCCGTCACCCATCGACAGGGCGGTGGCGGCGACGTCGTCATTGACGGCGGCCAGCTCGCGCACGCGGCCGTGCACCTCGATCAGCTGCTCCCAGGACGCGTCCAGGGCCTGCCACTTGGGCTTGCCCTCGGCGGTCGCCATGCTTTCGGCCTTGGCCAGCAGGGCTTCAAACGCCTTGCGCTCCTTGACGACGGCGGCGTCCAGCTTCTCGACCTCGGCGGGGGTCGAGACCAGGATCATGTTCTTCTCGGAACGGACGACGTTCAGCAGGTGGATGTTCAGCTGCTGGGCCATCTCCAGACGGGTGGCCGGGCCCTGAACCATCTCGTTCATGGCCTTGTTGGTGTTGGAGAGGCTGCTGATGCCGAACGCGTTGCCGATCATCATCAGGACGATGACGACGCCGAACGCCAGGGCAAGCTGAAGCTTGATGGTCAGTCGCATGGGAAACTCCGGCCGTTCAACGGTTCGGTGAAAGGGGGGTGACCGAGGCCGTGCGGCCCCGAGATGTGAAGATCTGGTCGAGGTCCGGCAGCACGATCACGTCGCCGTCGCGCCGGACCAGGCGACGGATAAAGTCGGTCCGCCAACGAAGACCCACGCGCGGGGCGTCCTCGGTGTCGTCGGCGGCGATGTCGGTGACCTCGTGCACCTTGTCGGCGCGCAGGCCGATCAGGGCCGGCTCGCCGTCCAGCGGGTGCTCGATGACCACGATGCGGCTGTCGATCCCGGTGGCCGACGGCGCCATGTCGAAGGCCAGGCGCAGGTCGACCAGCGGGATCACGCGGCCGCGGAAGTTGATGACCGCGCCCACGAACGACGGCGCGCCGGGCACGGCGGTCTCGGGCAGCAGGTCCAGGACCTCGCGCACGAGGCCGGCCTCCAGCGCGAAGGTTTCGCCTTGCAGGTCGAAGGTAAGGGCTTGAATAGTGCTCATGATGCTCCCCCTCACCCGGCCGTGCGCAGCAGCGCGTCTTGGCGCTGGCCGAGGCCAACCAGGGCGGCGATGTCGAGGATCAGGGCCACGCCGCCGTCGCCCAGGATCGTCGCGCCCGAGAAGGCGCCGACATCGGCGTGGAAGCTGGACAGCGGCTTGATGACCGTCTGGTGGTCGCCCAGGATCTGGTCGACGACGAGGCCGACGCGCTCCTGGCCGGTCGAGACCACCACGATCTTCTGATGCGGATCGGCGGGGGTGCCCGTCACGAACTGATCGCGCAAGCGGATGAACGGCACCAGCTCGTCGCGCAGGGTGATCAGGTTGCGGCCGGTGGAGCGCAGGTCCTGGGCCGGGGTCAGTTCGACACATTCCTCGACCGAGGACAGCGGGATCACGTAGCGGCCGGTCCCGACGCGGACCAGCAGGCCGTCGATGATGGCCAGGGTCAGCGGGATGCGCAGCGCGATCACCGAGCCTTCGCCCGGCGTGCTGGTGATATCCAGCGAGCCGCGCAGGCCCTCTATGGTCTTCTTGACGACGTCCATGCCGACGCCGCGCCCCGACAGGTTGGTGATCGCCGCCGCGGTCGAGAAGCCGGGGGCGAAGATCAGCTGCAGCAGCTCGGCGTCGCTCAGGGCCTGGCCCGCAACGATCAGGCCGTTCTCCTCGGCCTTGGCGCGCACGCGGTCGCGATCCACGCCGCGGCCGTCGTCGGTGATGGTGATCACCACCTCGGCGCCCGACTGACGGGCGGCCAGGTGGATGCGGCCAGCTTCAGGCTTGCCCGCGGCCGCGCGCTGCTCGGCGGTTTCGAGACCATGGTCGGCGGCGTTGCGGATCAGGTGGATCAGCGGATCGGCCAGGCGCTCGATCACCGTCTTGTCCAGCTCGGTGCTCTCGCCCTCGGTGGTCATTTCGATGCGCTTGCCGGTGTCGCGCTCCAGGTCGTGGACCAGGCGGCGGAAGCGGCCGAACAGCTGCTGGATCGGCACCATGCGCACGACCATCATGGTGTCGCGCATCTCGGCGGCCAGACGTTCGATCTCCTCGGCCACGGCGCGCAGGGCGATGTCGCTGCTGGCGTTGGCCAGCTGCTTCAGGCGCGACTGGGCGATGACCAGCTCGCCGACGCGATCCATCATGCCGTCCAGGCGCTCGGCCGGGACGCGCACGGTGTCGCCGGACTTGGCGGCCTTGGCGCCTTCGTTGGCGGGTTCCGGAGCCGCGACGGGAGCCGGCGCAGCGGCGGCCTCGACGACGACAGGGGCCTCGACGACCGCTTCGACCACGGCCTCGGCGGTCGGGGTCAGGTCCTCGACCTCCAGGGTCATCTCGTCGATCACGAAGATGAAGACGTCGTCGATGGCGTCGCGGCCGTGCGGGGTGGTCAGCAGGACCTCCCAGGCCAGGTGGCATTCAGTGGGGACCAGCTCGGCCAGCGACGGCACGGCTTCGGTGATGGCGCGGACCCGGGCCTCACCCAGGTCGCGCAACTCGTCCAGCAGCGGCAGCGGTCGCGCCCCGTTGACCAGGGCGTCGGCCGGCAGGCTGAAGCGGATCTTGAAGGTGTTGAGCGCCGGGGCGGCGGGCGCGGCTTGCGGCGCCGGCGCGCCGTCGACGGCGGCCTGCAGGTCGGCCAGCAGGGCCTCGCCCACACCGGCGGCGACGGGACGCCCCTCGGCCAGGGCGCGCATATGGTCCTGGGCGGCCAGGACGGCGGCGACCAGGGCGGGCGATGCGGGAACCTCGCCCTTGCGCACGCGGTCGAAGGCGGTCTCGCAGTGGTGGGTGAAGGCGGCCAGGGCGTCGAAGCCGAACATGGCCCCTGAGCCCTTCAAGGTGTGCAGGCCGCGGAACACGGCGTCGACCAGGGCCCGATCCCCCGGACGCCGCGCCAGATCCAGCAGACCCTGCTCGACCTGCTCCAGCAGTTCCTGGGCCTCCTGGCGGAAGGTCTCGATGGGATCGAGACCGCTCACTTGGCAAGAACCTTGGCGACGACCCGCACCAGCTGGTCGGGCTCGAACGGCTTGGTCAGCCAGCCGGTGGCGCCGGCGGCCTTGGCTTGCGCCTTCACGTCGGCGTCGGACTCGGTAGTCAGGAAGATGATCGGCACGCCCGCGCCGGCGGGGCGCTGGCGCAGGGCGCGGATCATCTCCAGGCCGTTCATGACCGGCATGTTCAGGTCGGTGATGATCAGGTCGAAGCCGCCGGCCGAGGCCTTGTCCAGGCCTTCGGAGCCGTTGGCCGCCTCGGTGACGGCGTAGCCTTCGCCGCTCAGGGCGATCTTGATGGCGGCGCGGATGCTGGCCGAGTCGTCGACGGTGAGGATCGCGGTCATTGTGCGCTGGTCCCTTGAAGCCAGAAGTCCGAGCGCGTCTGGTCCTCAGGATCCAGGAAGCCGCCCCGTTGCAGGACTTGGAGCAGCGCGCCCTGCGCCGGCTGAAGCAACCGGATCGTCCGGCCACGTTCTTCCGCCGCGCGTCGCGCCGACTCGATGAGTTGTACGAAGGTCAGGTCGACGTCGCCCAGTGACGACAAGTCGACATTCACATCACGCTCGCCGCTCATGTCAGACATGATCAGGTCGTGGGCGACGGAAATATTCGATATCGTCACGCTTTCCTGGAAGCGCACGACAATGTCGTTATCCAGACTCACAACTAGTCTCCCCCTCCGGAATACGAATTGCGAAATCAGCAGCCCGAATTCTTCGCACTAGGCTGGGTTTTCGTCCTTAAATTAGGGTAAAAAAGACAACCCCTGGGATGCGACATTCCGCCTCGCCCGAATGGGTTGTCACGGCGCAGATCAATGGTCGTCCGCCGATTGCGGAGCGCGCGCGAAGCCCGCTAGTCTTTGCCCACCCTTGTTCGCCGAGAGACGCCATGACGACCGCAGAGCCGCTTCCTGGCGTCGAGATCTGGCGCGCCATTCTTGCTGAAAGGACGCCGCGCCATGACGTCCGCTGAGGCTCTTCCCGGCGTCGAGATCTGGCGCGGCGGGGTGAACACCTGGGACTGTGACGAAATGGGGCACATGAATGTGCGCCACTATGTCGTGCGCGCCATGGAGGGGCTGGTCGGCATGGCCGCCGAGCTGGGCCTGCCCAACGCCTTCTCGCCCCACGCCAACGCCACACTGCTGGTGCGCGAGCATCACATCCGCTTTCTGCGCGAGGCCCATGCCGGCGCGCCGCTGCACATGCTGGGCGGGGTGATCGAGATCGGCGAGAGCGACGCGCGCATTCTCCAGCTGCTGGTCCACTCCAACACCGGCGAGCTGGCCGCCACCTTCCAGACCACCGTGGTGCATGCCACGCCGCGCGAGGGCCAGGTCTTCCCGTGGTCGCAGGCCGTGCGCGACCGCGCCGAGGCCCTGAAGGTCGAGATTCCAGAAAAGGCCCAGGCGCGCGGGCTGACGCTGTCGCCGTTCCAGCCAACCGCCAGCCTGGCCCGCGCCGAAGCCATGGCGCTGAGCCGCATCGGCCTGGGCGGCCTCCTGCCCTCCGATTGCGACGTCTACGGACGGATGCGGGCAGAGCAGTTCATCGGCCGGGTGTCCGACGGCATCGGCGCCTTCATCCACCCGTTCCGCGACGTCGTGGTCGAGCACGCCGAGCAGAAGCCGGGTCGCATGGGCGGGGCCGTGCTGGAGTACCGCATCGCCTATCTGGCCTGGCCCTGCGCCGGCGACCGGGTCGACATCCGCTCTGGCCTGCTGGGGACCGACGCCCGCACCATGCGCGTCGTCCACTGGATGCTGGATCCCGCCACCGGCCAGCCCTGGGGCACGTCGGAGGCGGTGGCCATCACCTTCGACCTCGACGCGCGCAAGGTCGTGCCGGTCAGCGACGCGGCGCGCGTGGCCCTAGCGGAGCACGAGGTGGAAGGGCTGGCGCTCTAGGCCGTCGCCATGTCGAACAGGGCGTCGCGGACCACGTCCGGGCGCTCCATCGGCAGGAAGTGGGTCGTGCCTTCGATGGTCTCGATCTTCACGTCCCGGCCCCGTCGCGCGAAGCCGTCGCCAGTGCGGCAGGTGGAGTGCTTCTCGGCTTTGAGGATCCGCACCGGGGCCTTGACCTGGCGCACAGCCCGCCACGGGTCGTGGGCCTGGGCGGCGTAGTTGGAGGCCTCCCACGCGGGGGCGCAGGCCAGCTCGACCTTGCCGTCTTTATGCTCCACGAAGCCGCCGGCGACATAGTCGGCCAGCATGGTCTCGGGCCAGGTCTTGAACGCGCCGCGGCCCTTGTAGCCGGCGAAGGCGGCCTCGCGGCTGTCGAACACCGCCCGGCGGCGCAGGGCCGCCTGGACCAGCGGCATGTGCTTCCACAGCCGGCCCGAGGTCCACGGCGCCTTGGCGTAGAGGGTGGCCAGCCACGGCATGATCACCGGATCCAGCAAAACGAGGCCCTTGACCCGCTCGGGCCGCGCGGCGGCGGCCAGCAGGCTGACCGTGCCGCCCATCGAGTGGCCGGCCAGCACCACCGGCGGACCATCCAGGACGTCCAGCAGGTTGGTCAGGTCATCGCGCAGATCGCGCCACGAGCGGCGACCGTCCGGGAGTGCCGGCAGGGTAGTGCCGCCATGGCCGCGCTGGTCGATGGCCAGGATGCGCAGACCCGCCGCCAGGGGCGACAGCAGCACGCGATAGGTCTGGGCGTTGAAGCCGTTGGCGTGGACGAAGATGATATCGATGGGCCGGTCCAGCGGGCCGAACTCCAGGCCCGCGATCTCGCCGCCGGGAACGGCCACGGCGCGCTTGCGGGGTTCGCGAAAGACGGCCGCGTCCATGGCTTGAGGCTCCCTGGAGATCATTGAGCGTTAAGGTAGGCTCGCGCGGACGCCGCGTCCATGGAGCTCAGGGAAATGAATAGGCTGGCCACGATCGGCTACGAGACCGACACGCAAGGCGGCATGATCGGCCGGCTGAAAGCCGCCGACGTGCAGTTGGTGGTGGATGTCCGCGCGGTGGCCTCGTCGCGCAAGGCCGGCTTTTCCAAGACCCTGCTGGGCGAGAGCCTCAAGGCCGAGGGCATCGACTATGCGCACCTGCGGCCGCTGGGCACGCCCAAGGCCGGCCGCGACGCCGCCCGGGCGGGGCGGACCGACGAGATGCGAGCCATCTTCAACGCCCATCTCGAGGAGCCCGAGACTCAGCTGGCTCTGGCCCAGGCGACGGAGCTGGCCAAAACAAAACGGGTCGCCCTCCTTTGCTACGAGGACGACCCGAACTGCTGTCATCGGCAGATCGTGGCGGATCGCATCCGCCAGACCCTGAAGTGCGAGGTGGTGAACCTCTAGGCCCGGGTGACCTGCCACTCGCCGCGATTGTCCTTGCAGGCGCTGTAGCGCTGGCTGGTGGCGCGCTGGCCGCCGCCGGCGACCGAGGCGTCGATCACGCGGCAGCTGGCGACCTGCTGGCCGTAGGGGCGCACCAGCGAGGCGGCGGCATAGCCGATCGCCTGGCCACTGCGGCCGACCAGCACCCAGCCGCCGGCCGGGGCCAGGCCGATGGCGTCGAAGCTCTCGCCCGAGGCCAGCTTGCCGACCACCGCCGACTTGGTCGACGGACCCGCGCGCAGGTTGGTCGTCGAACCGGCGACATAGGCGCCGCCGGCGGCCTCATAGCTGGGCAGGTTCTGGACGCCGCGCGCATAGTTGACGCTGCGACCGTCGATCGGCGGGCCGTAGCTGGACGACACCACGCTGATGCGGCCCGAATTGCCGGTGCGGCTGTTGGACCAGGTCTGGGCCACGCCCGTCTCCAGGGCCTTCTTGGTCGCCTGCTCGGCCATGTTGGCGTCGGTCGACTGCATGCGGCAGCCGATATAGCCACCCGCCGCCGCGCCGGCGGCCGCGCCGACCAGGGTGCCGAGCGTCTTGTTCTTCTTGCCGCCCACCTTGTTGCCGAGCAGGGCGCCGGCGGCTGCGCCGATCAGGGCCCCGCCCTCTTGCTTGCCGCCCGAGCCTTCGCAGGCGAACAGGCCGCCCAGGCCGCGCGATTGCGCCAGGCTCGCCGTCGGCGCAGCGGCCAGGGTCGTGGCCGCCATGGCGGCGATCGCCAGCGCTGCAGAGATCTTGCTGGTCATGTCTTCACCCTCTTCCGTCGGGTCAGTGTTGTGGTCTTCCGCCGCCCATCGGATAGTTCTCCCCTAAGAACAAGTTTGCTTTTGGGGAGCCCCGGGATGAGCCAGTCGGACTATAGCTGTTTCAAGGTCGAGATCGACGCTGGCGTCGCGCACATCCAGTTGAAGCGGCCCGAAGCCATGAACACTATGACACGGCCGTTCTGGAATGAGCTTCCCGCAATTGTGAAACATATTGACGACAACGCCCTGGCCCGCTGCATCGTCATCTCCTCGACCGGCAAGCACTTCAGCGCGGGCATGGACTTGTCGGTCTTTACCGACGACGAGGGCGTCACGGCCCGCACCGACGCCGACCGCTGGGTCGCCGCCGAGAGCTTCCGCCGCTTTGTGCATCACCTCCAGGACACCTTCACCTGCCTCGACAAGGCCCGCATGCCGGTGATCGCCGCCATCCAAGGCGGCTGCATCGGCGGGGCGGTCGACTTCATCAGCGCCTGCGACATCCGCTACGCCAGCAGCGACGCCTTCTTCACGATCCAGGAGATCCACCTCGGGATGACGGCCGACGTCGGCACCTTCCCGCGCCTGTGCAAGCTGATCCCCGAGGGTTGGGTGCGCGAGCTCGCCTATACCGGCCGCCGCCTGCCGGCCGCGCGGGCCCGCGACATCGGCCTAGTCAACGAGGTGTTCGACACCCACGAGGCCGTGGTCGAACACGCTCTGGCCACTGCCCGCGAGATCGCCGAGAAGTCGCCGCTGGCCGTGGCCGGCAGCAAGGTCATGATCAACTACGCCCGCGACCACACCATCGCCGACGGCCTGGATTACATCGCCACCTGGCAGACGGGGATGTTCTCGGGTCCGCACATGGCCGAGTCGTTCAAGGCCAAGGCCGAGAAGCGGGCCGCGGAATATCCCGACCTGCTGCCGCTGAAGACCAAGATGTAGATTTGGGATCCGCCCTCCCCGGCCTGCGCCGGGGAGACGGGTTCCAGCTAGGCTGCCTCGTAGCCCAGACGGGCCGGCAGGGGCAGCAGCACCGGCGGCGTATCGGGCGTCACCAGGCTGGCGACGGTCGCCGCCGAGCGCAGCTTGAGGGCGCGGTCCAGCAGGCGCGGCGGCCGGCGGATTTCCGGGGTCAGCAGAAGGCCCAGGTCGCCGGCGTCTTCCGCCGTCCAGGCCGAGACCAGGAAGGCGAAGGTCAGGGCCAGGGCCGGCAGGGCGATCCAGATGAAGGCCCCCGGCGCGAACACAAGGCCGACGATGACCAGGGCCAGGCCGAAGATCGCCTCGGTGCGGTGGGCGCGCAGGGCCTCGCGGATCGACAGCTTGTCCAGGTCCCGACGCTGGGTGGCCCAGCCGCAGTCGCGGCCCGTCAGGATCTCGATCACCGAACGGGTCTGAGCGAACAGCACGATCGGCGCAATCAGGCTGGAGACCACGGTCTCGAGACCGACGCCGGCCAGGGCGCGACCGGCGCCGCCGAACGCTTGAGCCTGGCCGCTGCGTAGCACCAGGGCCCAGGCCATCAGCTTGGGGGCCAGCAGCAGGGCCAGCGAGGCGCTCAGCACCCAGCCCATCGGCGCCTCGGCCATCACCGAGGCCTCGTGCGCGGCGCCGCCGGCCAGGGTCGGGAAGGCCGCCAGCAGCAGGCCCACGGTCAGCAGGCCCAGCCACAGTGGCGCGGTCAGATAGGTCGAAAAGCCCCGCAGCAGGTGGAAGCGGCTCAGCGGATGCAGGCCCTGGGCGGCGATGACGGCGATGTGCTGCAGGTTTCCCTGGCACCAGCGACGATCCCGGACGATCTGGTCGATCAGGCTGGGCGGGCTTTCCTCGTAGCTGCCCGACAGCTCGGGGGCCAGGCGCACTTCCCAGCCAGCGCGGCGCATCAGGGCAGCCTCGACGAAGTCGTGGCTCATGATCGCGCCGCCGAACGGCTTGGGACCGCGCAGATGCGGCAGGCCGGCCTGCTCGGCGAAGGCCTTCACGCAGATGATGGCGTTGTGGCCCCAGTAGCTGGACTCCGCCCCGCTCCACCACTCCAGGCCACGAGCGAACATCGGGCCGTACAGGCGGCTCGCGAACTGCTCCAGGCGCGCGAATAGGGTGCGGGCGTTGACGATCACCGGCACGGTCTGGATCAGGCCCACGCCCGGCGCGGCCTCCATGGCCCCTGCCAGGCGCACCAGCGACTCGCCGGTCATCAGGCTGTCGGCGTCCAGCACCACCATGTGCTCATAGGCCCCGCCCCAGCGGCGCACCCACTCAGCGATGTTGCCGGCCTTACGGTCGATGTTCTCGACGCGGCGGCGATAGTAGATGCGGACCAGACCGCCGAACCGGGCGCAGAGCCGGTCATAGGCCTCGCGCTCTTCGGCGGCCACCTCGGCGTCGCGGGTGTCGCTGAGCACGAAGACATCGAAGTGATCCAGGGCCCGGACGGTCTGCAGCGACTCCAGCATCGCCGTCAGGCGGGCGAAGACCGGAGCCGGCGCCTCGTTATAGACCGGCAGCAGCACGGCGTTGCGGCTCTTGACCACCGGCAGCGGACCCTGAGTGTCGCGGTGACGGCCCTCGCGCCACATCGCCACGAAGCCGGCGGCCGACGAGGCGCACGAGAACGCCGTCCAGGCGAAAAGGCTCGCGAACAGCGGCAGGGCGACCAGCTCCAGGATCATGAACCGGTCGGCCGCGAAGGCCATGGCCATGACCAGGGTCGCGGCCAGGCTGGTCACGATCGTGAAGGCGATAAGCCCCGCGCGCCGCCGCAGAAGGCGGTCGGCGATCGGCTTGGGATCCAGAACAGGACGAGGGGGCGCGGCCCCCAGTTCTTGGGTCGGCATGGCCATCGGCGATTCCATCGGAACCGCATCGGCCGGCCAGGAAACGGTTCGCATTACAGAACGCCTAACTCACTCAAGCCCCCGGCCCGACCTTTCCGCAATGCGGAGAAAGCCTGGCCGAAAGGTTTTGGATCGGGATTTAGTTCCCGGCCGGGGCCGGAAAAACGAGCGCCGTCCAGGTTTCGCTCAGCGCGCGACCTTTCTGCCGCAGCACCACGCGGACATCGGCCGGTTCCGCGCCATCGGGCGCGACGTCGAACGTGACCCGCCACAACGTGTCGGTTTCCGCCTCGTGTTGGGCGGCGGGATAGTGCGATAGACCCTGGATCTTGCCGTTGCGGGCCGTGACGTCGGCCTCAATGTCGATGGCCTTGCGCAGGGCGCCCAGCTCGCCGCCGCGGAACTCAATGGCGACCCGGCGGCCCTCCACGACAGCGGCCTTGCCCGGCTGCCCCGGACGCCCCGTGCGGGTGGCGACCACGCGGGCCAGATCCGGCGCCGGCGGCGCGTCGTCGGTCCAGTGCAGGCGATAGGTCAGGTCGATGGCGCTGCCCGCCGTCACCGGCGCGTCCGGCGTCCAGAAGGCGACGATGTTGTCATCGGTCTCGCTGCGGGTCGGAATCTCGACCAGCCGCACCGAGCCCTTGCCCCAGGCCCCCACCGGCTCGACCCAGACGCTGGGCCGGCGCTCGTAGCGGGCCTGGTCGTCGTGATAGTCGTCGAAGTCGCGGTCGCGCTGGACCAGGCCGAAGCCCTTGGGGTTCTCGTCGCTGAAGACGCTGGTGACCACGCGCGAGGGGTTGCTCAGCGGCCGCCAGATGCGCTCGCCGGCGCCCGTCCAGATCGCCAGGCCGTCGCTGTCGTGGATCTCGGGCCGCCAGTCGGGCGAGGCCTGGGCGCGGTCCTCGCCGTACCAGAACATGCTGGTCAGCGGCGCCATGCCCATCTGGTCGAAGGCGCGGCGGAAGAAGACGGCGGCCTCGACGGTCTGGGTCAGGGCCAGGCCGTCGCGCTCATTGACGAAGCGATAGGCCCCGACGATGCCGGCGCTCTCCATCAGGGCGTGGATAACGAGGCGGCCTTGAGCATCCTTCTCCAGCCAGACCTCGCGCCAGTCGGGAAACTCCTCGGGCTGGACGGCGTAGGTGTCGGCGGCGATGGCCCGCGCCGACAAGCCGTATTGGCCGTAAGGCGCCGGCGAGCGGAAATAGGACGCGCCGTGGAACACCAGCCACTCGCCCCGGTCGTCGCGGCTCATGGCTCGGAAACCGGCGAAGCCCGCCGAGGGCGGCAGGCTGCGCAGCGGACTGTCGGCCCGCATCGAGAACATGCTGGGATCATAGCCCAGCGGCCGGGCCACGCCGTTCTCGACCAGGTGGATGGTCACCGTCTTGGGCACGCCGCGGCTCAGGGGAAACAGCTCGATCCCCCAGTCGTCGCCCCACAGAGGGATCTTCTCGCGATAGAAGCCGACCGCCTGGGCCGCGTCGTAGTCCATGGCCTGGACCTGCGGCGGCGGGGGCGGGGGGGTGACATAGGCGCGCCCGGCCAGGGCCTTGGCGCGCGCCTTGACGCTCTCGAACGAGAAGGCGCGCCCCTGTCCCAGCGCCAGTCCGGGCGCGGCGGCGGCGCCCGTCATCAGCAGAAGGGCGGCGCGGCGATCAAGCGTCGTCAAAGGGTCCTCGCAGCGGCGTCAGCTCGAAAGCCGGCGCTGCTACAAGCCATTCGTGGCGGAAATGGTTCAGCTACGTTGCTGAAATCTATTGATACGTAAACGCCATCGGCGTGTCGGCGGCCGGCAGGCAACTGCGGTCGACAGGCCTGGTGGGGTCCTGGAAGAAGGCCCGGATCATCGCCCGCGCGCACGGGCTGCCGCGCGAAACGCCGTGGGTGGCGTTGGTGACGATGACCACCTGCGAGCCCTGATAGCCCTTGGCGGCGGCGCGGGTCAGCTCCGGCGGGCAGCCCGGATCGATCTCGGCGGCCAGGAACAGGGTCGGGATCGCGGTCTTCACCGGCGCCTGCTCGCCCTTCGAGATCGGCCCCACGTCGATCGCCTTACAGACGTCGTGGATGCGCTGCATCGACACCACCATCAGGCGGGCGACCGGATCGTTCTCCGTACCCTTGACCACGTCGCCACGGGCCTCGAACGGGATCTCTTCCTTGCACAGGTGGGTCATGAACTGGCCCTCGCTGTAGTAGTCGCGGCTGGCGACGAACTCGGCCACCGGCGAGACATCGCCCTCAATGATCTTCCAGAGGTCGCGCGGCAGCACGCCGGCCGTGAAGTAGCTGGCGTCCATCAGATAGCCGCCCAAGTCGTCGGCCGTGTAGATCTTGCCGCCGATGGTCTGCGGGCCAGCCAGCCAGCGCTCGGCGACCGTGGCCAGGCGGGCCTTCAAGTCGGGATAGCGCTTGGCGCACTCGGCCACGACGGCGCACTTGGCCATGACGATGTCGATCGAGCTGGAGACCATGGCCGGACCCCCGATGGTCCAGTCAGCTTCGGGCGGCCAGGGCGAGTCCTGCACCACCGCCCGCACGCCCTGCGGCGCGTGAGTCTGGATCGCCGCCTCGATGCGGGTGCCGTACGAGCCGCCGAACAGGTCGATCAGCGGCAGCTTCAGCACCTTGCGCAGGTCCTGGACGTCCTGGGCGACCTCGACGGCGTTGTAGCGCGACAGGTTCACACCCTGCTTCTGGAAGGTCTCCAGGCAGGCCACGATGCCGTCGGCGTCCTTGTCCGAGGGCGGGCCGGCATCGGTCAGGTTGGTCCCGGGGCAGTCCAGGTTCGGCTTGGACTGACCGCCGCCGCGCTGGTCGATGAAGATCCAGTCCTGGTCGGCGGCGACGAACTCGCGCGAAGCCTTGCTCTTCAGCATCCGCGGCAGATTGCCCACGGCCGAGCCGCCCGGCCCGCCGTGCAGATAGACCACTGGCGGCAGGCCCTTGGGCTGGGCCGCGCGGACGATGGCCACCGCCACGTTGATCCGCCGGCTCTTGGGATCGCCGCGCGTCTCGTCGACGACTAGGTCGCCGCAATCGACCTTCAAGCCGGTATCCTTGTAGTCGGCGGCGCAGGCGGTCTTCTTGAACTGCGGGGCGGCGGCATGCGCGCCCCCGGCCAGAGAGCACAGGGTCAGCGCGCCAGCGGCGGCGATCCAGGATAGGCGAGACATGAACGGCTCCAGCGATTTGGCCGCCATCAACACGGACTTCCCGTCTCGCCGCAAGGACCTTTGCTAGAACCGATAGGCGGCGGAGACGAACACCGCCGGCTGGGTCGGGTCGGCGACGATCGGACTATCCTTGGCGTCGCCCTGCAGGCTGCTGAGGCTGGCGGTGGCCCCCAGGGTGACGCGGTCGTTCAGCCGGTACATGGCGCCCAGCGAAGCCGAGACATCCTTGATCCCGCCGCCCGCCCTATAAACCGGCAGGCCCGAGGCCAGGGACTGGGCCGGGGTGACGCCGAAATAGCGGTTGTTATAGGTCCGGTCGGCCCAGGTCGCCGACACGGCGGGAACCAGGGTCAGGCGCGGCGACACCCGCAGCGGCAGGGCCAGGCCCGCATCGATCAGAGCGCCGTCGACGCCGCCCGACACTACCTTGGTCGCCCCAAGGCTGATCATCGCCATGCCGGTGCGGAGGTCGGCCGACACCCGCGCGCCGGCGCCGTTCTTCAGCCGGCCGATGCCCGCGGGCGCGTCGCGACGGCGATAGCCGGGCACGAAGGTCATGCCTGCCCCGACCGAGATCTTGTCGCCGTCCACCAGCGACCAGCCCACGCCCCGGCGTGCATTGGCGTAGAAGCGGTCGCGCTTGATGTCGATCACCGGGAACGGCAGCGTCCGGTACTTGTCGGAGCCCTGGTAGGCGGGGGTGTGGATCCCGGCCAGGCCGACGACCGTGCGGTTGCGGTCCTGGGCGAACGCCGTCTCGGCGGTTCCGGCGGCCAGGGCCACCATGCCGCAAGCCATCCGCCGGGCAGTGAAGAGTGCCAGTGTCATCGCCGTGGTCCGTTCCAGGATCGCGCCGGAACACTTCCGGTCACTTCCTGAATACGCAACCTCCGCGACATTGGATGCATGGCGCGCGGACGGCGCGGCGATTTTCAGCCGCCGACGCCGGCCGGCAGCTCCGCGCCCGCCAGATCGGCGCCGTCCAGCTTGGCGCGCGCCATGTCGGCCTCGATGAAGCGCGCGCGTGGAGCGCTGACGCCCTTGAGGTTGGCGCCGCGCAGCACGGCGCGGGTCAGGTCGGTGCGGATCACCCGGTTCTCGCCGATCTTCAGCGGCCCCAGCTTGGCGCCGGTCAGGTCGGCCCGGGCCAGTTGGGCGTCGACCAGCCGCGCGCCGCGCAGGTCGGCCCCGCGCAGCTTGGCGCCGCGCAGGTCCGCGCCCGACAGGTTGGCGCCCTGCATCTGCACACCGTCCAGATCCATGCCGAAGAACACCGCCTTGGGCGCCGACAGACCGCTCAGGCGGCGGTCCTTCAGGCGCTTCAGCGGCCGAAAGTCGACATCGGCCAGCTTACCTACCGCCCCGTCGGCGCCGTCGCTCTTGCAGAACAGTTCGTGGGCCTCCAGCACCTCGTGCAGGGGCAGGTCGTCGACATAGATGATCGGCGGCGGCGCGCGCAGCACCTCGGTCATGTCGGCGTCGCTGAGGTCGGCGCCGCTGATGTCCACGCCGACCATGACGGCCCGGCGCAGCGAGACGTGGGCCATCTCGGCGTTGTGCAGATTGGCCCCGGACAGGTTCGCCCCGTCCATGCAGGCATTAGTCAGCTTGGCGCCCTGCAAGGTGACGTTCGACAGGTCGGCGTCGGTGAAGTCGGCCTTGCGCGCGAAGGCCCCCGACATCTGCGCGCCCGACAGGTTGGCGCCCTGCAGCAGGGCGTAGTCCAGCTCGCCCGCCCGCTTGGAATGTTCCAGGATTCGCAGGCCCTTCTCGCCGTCCTGCACGGCGGTCACGCCCTCGCGCAGATCGCAATTGGCCAGGTTCGCCCCGCCCAGATTGGCCCCACGCAAGCACGCCCCGCGCATGTCGCAGCGCGACAGATCGGCGTCGCGCAGGTCGGAGTCGCGTAAGTCCGCGCCGTACAGGATCGCGCCCTTCAGATTGGCCCCGCGCAGCGACGCGCCGCCCAGCAGCGTCCCGGTCAGGTCAGCCTCCGACAGGTCGACCCCGTCCAGCTCGTAATTGTTCAGATTGACGTAGGACAGCATCGCCCGGCGCCCGCCCGGCAGGCCCTTGATGTAGCGCCCATGCGCCTCGATCACCTCACGCACCGCCGTGGCGTGGAGGGTTCGGATCAGGCTCGGTCGTGAAGACGCAGGCGGCGGCATGGGGCTGGCGGGACGCTCTTTGGCTGATCTACGCGGAGATGGCGTCCATCCTCCCACGGCAGCTTTAAGCCATCGTTTAGACCGCGGCGGAAAGTCGCAAGCGACCTAAAGCCAGCCCTTCTTCTTGAACCACAGGATCGGGGCGCCGGCGGCCATGATCATCATCGCCACGGCCATCGGATAGCCCTCGATCCAGCGCAGTTCGGGCATGTGCTCGAAGTTCATGCCGTAGATCCCGGCGATCAGGGTCGGCGGCAGGAAGATCACCGAGAACACCGAGAACACCTTGAAGATGGCGTTCTGCTCGATGTTGATCAGGCCCAGGGCCGCATCCAGCAGGAAGGTGATGTTGCCGGCCAGGTAGCTGGAGTGGTCGGTGATCGACTGGACGTCGCGCTGCAGCGATTTCAGGTGGTCGCGCAGGTCCTTCTCGCCGTCGAACTGGTCGGCCAGGGCCGCGAAGCTGAGCAGGCGCGCCAGGCTGACCAGGCTGTCACGGGCTTTGGAATTGACGTTCTGAGCCCGGCCCAGCTTGTTGAGGATCAACTCGAAGGCCGCGCCGCGCGGGCGGCTGAAGATGGCCCGCGACTGCACCTCGACCTCGGCCGCCGTGCGCTCGAGGATGTCGGCGGTGCGATCGACGATGGCGTCCAGCAAGCCCAGGAAGGTCTGCAGGCCATTGGGGCACAGGCTGGGCTGGCGCTCGGCCTGGGCGGCGAACACCGAGAACGACTTGGGCTCGACATAGCGGATGGTGATCAGCCGAGCGCCGGCCAGGACGAAGGTCACGGGCGCAGCGGTCGGCAGGTCGCCGTCGGCGTTGACCAGCACCGTGGCGGTCATGAACGTGCCGCCGTCTTCCTGATAGAGGCGCGAGGAGGCCTCGATCTCGGCCATCTCTTCGCGGGTGGGCAGCAGCAGGCCGATCGACTGCTCGACGGCGACTTCCTCGGACCGGGTAGGATTGACCAGCTCGATCCAGACGGTGTCACCGGGCACACGCCAGTCGGGCGTCTCGCCGCCGGGTTCGAAGCCGGGCGCGCCGTGACGGAGGATTCTGAGCATAGTCGCGTCCTAGCTACCGGCCGGGTGTGCCCCGGCCAGAGCTTGGCGTCAACGCGCTCCGCTTAGCGGGGCGCGTTCTGCTTGCTGGCGTCGTTGGACGACGAGCCACCACCGGCGGCCTCGATCAGAGCCGCGATGCGGTCGGTCGAGTCGGCGGCCTGGCCGATGATGTCCAGCGGCGAAGCGCGGACCGAAGCGGCGACCTGGTTGGCGGCCTGCTTGGCGGCCGAGACCACGGCGTTCTGGGCCATGGCGATCTTGCTGGTCGCGACGGCGATCTTGGTCGCCTGAGAGTCCTGATAGATGAAGCCGTTGGTCGGATAGACGCTGGTGCCGAGGTCGCGGATCGGGTCGTACCAGACCTTGACCTGCGTCCAGTCGCCATTGGGCGAGACGTCGACGACGGTGACGTCTTTTTCAATCTGGCCACGGTCGCCATCGATGATCGACCAGTTGGCGTGCGTGACCTGGATGACCCGGTCGGTGAGCACCTGGCTCACGAAGGCCACGTGGCCGAGGTTCATGCGGGCGGTGGGCTTGAAGGAGAGGACCGAGCCGATCTTCGGGGTCGAACCCGTGTCGTACTTGCCGGCGGCCTGCGACCACCACGTACGGGCGTCGCCAAAGATCTGGATGCCCGACATCAGTCGCGCGAAGGGCACGCACTGCCAGTAGCCATCAGCACTCGCCGAAACCGGCGCGAAGCTGATCATGGCGGCAGCGGCCAGGGAACCCAGAAGGGCCCTCGTCCGTTTCGTCATGCTGTGGGTACTCCCCCGCGTCACTGGGTTAAGGGATAACCTTCTCAGGAAGACGTGAAAAGAGTGTTTATGCCGCACCTGAGAGAGCCAAGCGGCGCTGTTTCCAGCTCGAAGCCCAAGTCTTCATACGCTCCCGGCACGGATTTTCTATGATGTGATAGGAGATTGCGGAGAGCGGGATAAGCGCTGCCACAATCACGATCCAGACCAGAAGCGGCAACTTGTCGCCCTCGATATTGAGGAGCTTGGCCGCAGCGTTGATCCCTAGAATCTTCCACGGGATGCAAATCATGTAGGTCGAGTAGCTGATCTCACCCAGATAGACGAAGACTTGCTGTCCAGCAAAGTCAAAACCGGTCCTGGCGAGGCTCGCGAGCATGAAAATAAGCCCGCCCAGAAGCATGACAATGACCGGATCCGGGCACTGGAACTGCACGGCGGCAAGCGTGGCCATGCCCAAGAAAGCGGCGCCGTAGCCGCTGAGTCGGCTGGGGAATCGGTCCGAACGCCACAGGGCGTGCAAGGCGCAGCCATAGGCGAAGCACGGCACGATGCGCAGAGCGCCCCACTGGATGGTCGCCTGGGTCAGCGAGAAGCCGGCCAGGGCCTCGAACACCGGATAGAGCACCGCGATCACCGCCAGGGCGCCCAGCAGGGCCGCCACTGGCCGCGCGCGCAGCTTCCAGGCCGCGAAGGCGAAGGCGGGGAACGTCAGATAGGCGAACCACTCGGCCGAGATCGACCACGAGGCGTGGTTCCAGCCGGCCACCGGCGCAAAGCCCCAGGCGTGCACCAGCAGCAGATTGGCCGGCAGCGACTTCCACGACAGGATGTTGGGATCGATGACCATGCCCGCGACCGTGGCCGCGCCGGCCATCAGGCCGACCCCCAGCAGGGTGGCCAGGTGCAGGGGATAGACCCGCGCCAGGCGGTTCCACAGGAAGTCGCCATAGCGGAACCGGCCCTCGCCAAAACCGCTGAGATAAACGTGACAAAGTATGAAGCCCGACAGGACGAAGAAGGCCTCGACCCCGAGATAGCCCTTGTCCACCACGGCCGGCGTGAAACCCACGTCCAGCTTGGGCCAGTAGTGGAACATCACCACCCAGAAGGCGGCGAAGAACCGCAAGGCGGTCAGCGGCTTGATGTGGGCGGCGTCCTGCATCACGACATCCTCGACAGCCGCTCTTCCGTCCCCCACGGTAGAAAGACCGGCGTTGGTCGCCTATCTCGCCCGGAACTCCGGTTGCGGGCTAAGACGGCTCATCCGGACTATCCTTAGAGAGGACCGATGAACGAACTCCTTCAACTGGCCGCAGACCCCGCGGCATGGGCCGCCCTAGTCACTCTCGTGGTGATGGAGGTGGTCTTGGGGATCGACAACCTGGTCTTCATTTCGATCCTCTCGAACAAGCTGCCGCCCGAGCACCGTCAGCGCGTGCGCCGCATCGGCATCTCGCTGGCGCTGATCATGCGCCTCGTCTTGCTGTCGACCATCGCCTTCATCGTCGGCCTGACCGCGCCGGTCTTCGACCTGGGCATCACCGGTCCTGTCGGTTCGCATGGCGAACCGGGCTTCGAAACGGCCTTCTCGTGGCGCGACCTGATCCTGATCGCCGGCGGCGTCTTCCTGATCTGGAAGGCGACCAAGGAGATCCACCACACGGTCGACCCCGGTGTCAGCGATGACGTTCTGGAGAAGGACAAGGCCACGGTCGTCATTTCCAATGTCGGCTCGGCCATCTTCCAGATCATCCTGCTGGACCTGGTGTTCTCGATCGACTCGATCCTGACCGCCGTCGGCATGACCGATCACCTGCCGATCATGATTATCGCCGTGATCATCGCCGTCACCGTGATGCTGCTGGCCGCCGACCCGCTGGCGAACTTCATCAACAGCAACCCGACTGTGGTCATGCTGGCCCTGGGCTTCCTGCTGATGATCGGCACCGTGCTAATCGCAGAGGGCTTCGGCGCCCACGTGCCCAAGGGCTACATCTATACGGCCATGGCCTTCTCGGCCGGCGTCGAGGGCCTGAACATGATGGCCCGCAAGCGCAACGCGAAGAAAACCGACTAAGGCTCCATGGCCCAGACCTTCACCGATGCCGAGCGCCGCCTGACCCTGGCGGCGCTCATGATCGTCTTCCTGCTTAGCGCGCTGGACCAGACAATCGTCTCCACGGCCATGCCGAGGATCATCTCCGAACTGAATGGCCTCAATCTCTATTCTTGGGTGACCACGGCCTATCTGCTCAGCTCGACCGTCATGGTGCCGATCTGGGGCAAGCTAGGCGACATCTTCGGGCGCAAGCCCGTGCTGATCACCGGCATCTCGATCTTTCTCGCGGGCTCCTGGCTGTCGGGTCTATCCGGCGAGTTCGGGACCGTGCTGGGCGTGCCCGGCATGGTGCAGCTGATCGTCTTCCGCGCCCTGCAGGGCATCGGCGGCGGGGCGCTGTTCACTACAGCCTTCGCCATCATTGCCGACCTTTATCCGCCGCGCGAGCGGGGCAAGTTCGCCGGGATCTTCGGCTCGGTGTTCGGCCTGGCCAGCGTGCTGGGCCCCATCATCGGCGGCTATTTCACCGACCACGGCACCGTGCAGATCGGCCCCCACACCGTCGCCGGCTGGCGCTGGGTGTTCTACGTCAACCTGCCGCTGTCCCTGCTCTCGCTGTTCATGGTCATCGTGAAGATGCCCAAGCTGGAACACCGCCGCTCGGGCAAGATCGACTTCTTGGGCGCGGCCCTGCTGATCGCCGCCTTCGTGCCGCTGCTGCTGGCCTTAAGCCTGGCGGGTCACGACTTCGCCTGGGCCTCGCCGCAGAGCCTGGGCCTGTTCGGCCTGGCCATCGGCGCCCTGGTCACCTTCGTGTTCGTGGAGACCAAGGTCTCCAACCCGATCGTGCCGATGCACCTCTTCCGCAATCGGGTGTTCGTCACCGCCAACCTGGCCGGCTTCCTGATCTCCATGGCCTTCATGGGCGTGGTGATGTTCCTGCCGCTTTATCTGCAGCTGGGACGCGGCGTGTCGGCAACCCTGAGCGGCATGGCCATGCTGCCGCTGATGGCCGGCCTGATCACCGGCAGCACCGTGGCCGGCCAGCTCGTCACCAAGACCGGCCAGTACAAGCCCTACATGATCACCGGGGCCAGCGTGCTGCTGATCGCGGTGTTCCTGCTGCACGACCTGTCGAAGATCGGCCACCTGGGCCAGCTGGCCCTCCTTCTGGCCTTCGTCGGCCTGGGGCTGGGTCCGGGGCAGAGCCTCTTCAATATCGCCACCCAGAACGCCGTCGATCCGCGCGACCTGGGCGTGGCCACCAGCTCCAACCAGTTCTTTCGCCAGATCGGCTCAACTGTCGGCGCGGCCCTGGCCGGGGCGCTGCTGACCGCGCGCCTGGCCGGACTGCCGGGCGGGCTGAACCTGGGGGCGCTGGAGGGCATGGCGATCAAGGCCGCCGCGGAAGGCGGCTCTGCCCAGGCCGACCCGGCCCTGCAGGCGGCGCTGATCCACGCCGTCAGCGGCGTGATGGTCGCGGCGGTGTTCGTGGTCGCCGCAGGCCTCGTCGCCATCCTGATGATCCCCGCCCTGCCGCTGAAATCACGCCAGCCCGCAGCGGTGGCTGAGCCGACCTAGAGGAACGAGTACGGGTCGATGTCGATCGTCACCCGCACCGAGTTCGGGACCTTGGCCCGCGCGCGCCAGGCGGCCATGAAGCCCTGCAGGTCGACATTGCGCTCGGCGCGGACCAGGAAACGCTTGCGGCGACGGCCGCGCACCAGGGCCAGCGGGGCGTCGGCGGGGCCGAACACCTCGACGCCCTCGGCATTGGGGATCACGGCAGCCAGGGCCTCGACATAGGCGTCCAGCGCCGCACCATCGGGCCCCGAAGCGATCACCGCCGCCAGACGGCCGAACGGCGGCAGGCCGGCGTCCTGGCGCATGCCCATCTCGGCCTCGATGAAGGCGTCACGGTCTTGGGCGGCCAGGGCCTGCATCACCGCGTGGTCCGGGGAATAGGTCTGCAGCAGCGCGCGGCCGGGCTTCTCGTGACGCCCGGCGCGGCCCGCAGCTTGGGCCAGCAGCTGGAAGGTTCGCTCCCCTGCTCGCAGGTCGCCGCCCCGCAGGCTGAGGTCGGCGTCGACCACGCCCACCAGGGTCAGGTTCGGGAAGTTGTGGCCCTTGGCGGCGGCCTGGGTGGCCACCAGGATGTCGATCTCGCCGGCCGCCATGGTCGCCACCAACGCCTTGGCTGCCTCGGCGTCCATCACCGTGTCGGACGAGAACACCGCCACCCGCGCGTCGGGGAAGATGTGCCGCGCCTCCTCCTCGACTCGCTCGACGCCGGGACCGATCGAGACCAGCGAGTCCTTGGCGCCGCAGTGCGGGCAGGTCTCGGGCTTCTTCATCGAGAAGCCGGTCAGGTGGCAGACCAGGCGGCCGGTGTAGCGATGCTCGACCAACCAGCTGTCGGTGTCTGGCGACTTCATCTTCTCGCCGCAGGCCTTGCACAAAACGAGCGGCGCATAGCCCCGCCGGTTCAGGAACAGCATGGCCTGCTCGCCGCGCTGCAGGGTCACGGCCATGGCCTTGATCAGCGGCGGCGACAGCCAGCGGCCCGGCTCCGGCGGCGTCTGGCGCATGTCGACCAGGCCGATGTCGGGCAGCTGCGCCGCACCATGGCGGGCCGACAGCCGTAGCCAGCGGTATCGGCCGGCCTGGGCGTTGAACAGGCTCTCCAGCGACGGCGTCGCTGAGGCCAGCATCACCGACGCCCCCTCGATCTTGGCGCGGGCCACGGCCAGGTCGCGGGCCTGATAGATGAAGCCCTCTTCCTGCTTGAACGAGCTGTCGTGCTCTTCGTCGACGACGATCAGCCGCAGCTTCTTGAACGGCAGGAACAGGGCCGAGCGGGCGCCGACCACGATGCGGGCGTTGCCGCTGGCCACCGCCTCCCAGACCTGCCGACGACGGGGCGGCGAGACGCCCGAATGCCACTCGGCTGGCCGCGCCCCGAACCGCTGCTCGAAACGAGACAGCACAGCCTGGGTTAGGGCGATCTCGGGCAGCAGGATCAGCACCTGGGCCTGCGGATCCTGCAAGGCGGCCGCGACGCCCTCCAGATAGACCTCGGTCTTCCCCGAACCTGTGACGCCGTCCAGCAGCGCAGCCTGGAAGCCGCCGGTGTCCAGCATCTCCTTCAGCACCTCGACGCAGGCGGCCTGGCCGGGATTCAACTCACGCGGCGGCAGGGACAGGTCCGGCTGCGGCAGGCCGCGATCGGGCTCGACAAAATCGACGGCCAGCACACCCTCGTCGACCAGGCCCTTCACGACCCCGGCCGAGACGCCGGCGGCCGAGGCCAGGGCGCTGTTCGAGAGCTTCACCCCCTCGGCGGCGGCCAGCACCTTCAGCCGGGCCGGCGTGACGCGGGCGGGCTGGGTCCCGGTCAGGACCAGCACCTTGTCGGGCTTGGCCGGCGGATGGCGCAGACCGCGCAGGGCCATGGCCAACGGGAAGCCCGGCAGGTCGACAGAATAGCGCGCCGCCCACTCCACGAAGGCCAGCACGCCGGGCGGCAGCGGCGGATCGTCGACCCGGCCCTGGATGACCTTCAGCGGCCGGTTGCCGCCGGTCCCGTCGCGCAGGGCGGTGACCACGCCGCGGATCACACGCGGCCCCAGCGGCACGGCGACGTGATCGCCGAGCGAAAGGTCCATGCCCTCCGGCTCGGCGTAGTCGAAGGCCTCCGGCAACGGCATCGGCAGCAGGACGGAAGCGATACGGGACATGACGCGATGCTTTTGCCGACAAACCATCCCCAGGTCGAGAGGCGCCACGGTCTAGATCGTCAAGCCGGCGTTAACCGAGTTGCGGCTTCATCAGGCCGTCAGTTTACGAACGGTGGGGCAGACGATGAGCGACGCGACTGGTGCAGCCTTGAAGGCGACCGTCGATCCGGACAGCGTGCGCGATTTCCTGCGCATCGACCCTGGCTTCCTGCTGGGCGACGAGAGTCTGCTGGGCGAACTGGGCCTGAAGGTCGACGGCGGCAACGTCATCGACTTCGGTCCCGCCGCCCTAGCCAAGGCCGCCGCCGCCCACCGCCGCGAGGCCAGCGTCCGCCAGGCCATCGAGGACAACGCCCGCGCCAACTACTCGGCCCAGGCCCAGACCCATGCCGCGGTCATCGACCTGCTGGACGCCCGCAACCATTCGGACCTCGCCCGCCGCGTCGACGATATGGCCATGCTACGCTTTGGCCTGGCTGCCGGCGTCATGGCCCTGGAAGGCCCCAGCCGCGTGCCGGCCGGCTGGCGTCCGCTGGCCGAGGGCCAGGTCGACATGATCCTGGGCGACGCCCCCATCGCTCGCATGGGCTTCTTCGCCCCCGCCCTGCCGCTGTTCGGCGACCGGGCCGAGACCATCCGCAGCATGGCCCTGGTCCGCATGGCCATCTGGGAGCCGCGCCGCGAGGCCCTGATCGCCTTCGCCTCGAAGGATCCGGAGGGCTTCACGCCCGACATGGGCACCGAACTGGTCAACTTCCTAGCCCGCGTCGTCGAGCGCACCGCCGAACGCTGGCCCGTGTTGTGAGCGCTCGCCAGGCCTATGCCGCCTGGCTGGACTACCTGACGCTGGAGCGCCGGGCCTCGCCGCGCACGGTGCGGGCCTATGGCGACAACGTCCTGGCCTATCTGAACTTCCTCGAACGGCACCGGGGCGAAAGCCTCGGCCTCTCCGCGATGGGCGAGATCACCGCCGCCGACCTGCGCAGCTATCTGGCCTTCCGTCGTCAGGGCGAGGACGCCCTGGCCCCGCGCTCGGTGGCCCAGGCCCTGTCGTCGATCCGCGCCTTCCACCGCTATCTCGACCAGCGTCACGGCGTGGCCAACGCCGCCGTCGACCTGGTTCGCGGCCCGCGCCTGAAGGTCGGCCTGCCTCGCCCCGTCTCCGAGGACCAGGCCCGCGACCTGCTGGCCGAGGCCGCCGGCGACACCGAACGCGATCCCTGGGAGACCGCCCGCGACGAGGCCGTGCTGACCCTGCTGTGGGGCTGTGGCCTGCGGATCAGCGAAGCTCTTTCGCTGACCTGGAGCAGCGTCCCCCTCGGCCAGGCTCTGCGCATCACCGGCAAGGGCGGCAAGACCCGGATCGTGCCGGTGCTGGACGCCGTGCGCGAGGCGATGGACGTCTATGTGAACGAGCTGCCGTTCGTCCTGACCGCCGACGAGCCGCTGTTCCGGGCCAAGCGCGGCGGGCCGCTGTCGCCCCGCCACGTCCAGGGCCTGGTGCAGAACCTGCGCGGGCGCCTGGGCCTGTCGGATCGGGTGACGCCGCACGCCTTCCGCCACGCCTTCGCCACCCATCTGCTGGGCGCGGGGGCGGATCTGCGTGCGATCCAGGATCTTCTGGGCCATGCCTCGCTGTCGACCACCCAGCGCTACACCCAGGTCGACGCCGCCGGCCTGCTGGCGGCCTATCAGGCGGCCCACCCCAAGGCCTGAACCGCAGCCCTGCGACAAACTGCCGTTCACCGGTCATTAAGCTGAAGCTTTAACCCTGATTTTACACGGTTGTGCGCCTCTTACTCAAAATGAGCGTGCGTCCCGCGTCGGGCAACGTTCGCCCGCGTGAGGCTCCGATGAAGTTCGACGACCTGAAGATTTCAACCAAGGTGGCCCTGCCGGCCATCGTTCTGACCGTGGTCGCCTTGGTGATCGTCGCCATGGGCGCGATCCAGTCCAAGCGCGTCGAGGCCAGCACCAAGGTTCTCGTCGAGCAACGGGCTCCGGCCGAGCTTGACGCCGCCCGCTTCAACCGCCGGGTGGCCACCATCGGTTACGCGGTCTACCGCACCATGTCCTACGAGGGCAGCTCGCAGCAGAGCCAGTCGGCCAGCGCCGAGCTGGACGCGGCCTACAAGGAAGCCAAGGAACGCCTGGCCGCCATGAAGGCCGCCGATCCCTCGACCGCCAAGACGGTCACCGGCTTCGCCACGCGCCTCGACAAGATCTATGCCGACGCCCGCAACGGCGCCGACATGGGCATGCAGGACATGAACGACGCGGCCAAGATGATGATGATCGGCATCGATCCGGACATCGCCAGCCTGACCAAGGACGTCAACACGTTCATCGAAAAGCACACCGCCGAGACCAACGTGATGGTCGCCAAGGCTTCGAAGGAAGCCGACATGGGCACTATCCTGGCCACGGTGTTCGGCGTGGTGTCGGCCGGTCTGGCCATGATGTTCGCGCTGTGGATCGGCTCTAAGAAGATCGGCGCGCCGCTGAACGCCACCGCCAAGACCATGGAAATCCTGGCCCAAGGCTCGGTGGACGTCGAAGTCCGCGGCGCCGAGCGCAAGGACGAGGTCGGCGCCATGGCCCGCTCGGTCCAGGTGTTCAAGGACAACGCCCTGGCCCTGCGCACCGCCGAAGCCGCCCAGCAGCGCGCCAGCGCCGAGACCGAAGCCGAACGCCGTCGTAACCAGGAACTGGCCGACGCCGCCGCCAAGGAACAGGCCTTCGTCATGGAAGCCATCGCCTCGGGCCTGAACCACCTGGCCGAAGGCGACCTGACCTTCCGCGTCGACGCCCAGTTCCCGCCCGCCTACAAGCGCCTGCAGGACGACTTCAATGGCGCCATCAGCCGCCTGGAAGAGGCGATGGGCACCATCGTCCACGCCGCCAACGGCATCGGCGCCGGTTCGGACGAGATCGCCTCGGCCGCCGACGACCTGTCGCGCCGCAGCGAGCAGCAGGCCGCCAGCCTGGAAGAAACCGCCGCCGCCCTGGACGAGATCACCGCCACGGTGAAGCGCTCGTCGGCCGGCGCCCAGGAAGCCTCGCGCGTGGTCGGCTCGACCCGTTCGGACGCCGAACGCTCCAGCGTCGTGGTCCGCAACGCCGTCGACGCCATGAACCAGATCGAGAAGTCGTCGCAGTCGATCAGCCAGATCATCGGCGTCATTGACGAGATCGCCTTCCAGACCAACCTGCTGGCGCTGAACGCCGGCGTCGAGGCGGCGCGCGCGGGTGAAGCCGGCCGTGGCTTCGCCGTCGTCGCTCAGGAAGTGCGGGCTCTGGCCCAGCGTTCGGCCGACGCCGCCAAGGAGATCAAGACCCTGATCTCGACCTCGTCGCAGCAGGTCAATCAAGGCGTCAGCATGGTCGGCCAGACCGGCGAGGCCCTGCAGGCCATCGTCGTCAAGGTCGGCGAGATCGACGCCCTGGTCTCGGAAATCGCAGCTTCGGGCCAGGAGCAGGCCACCGGCCTCAACCAGGTCAACGCCGCCGTCAACCAGATGGACCAGACCGTCCAGCAGAACGCGGCCATGGTCGAGCAATCGACCGCCGCCAGCCACTCGCTGAAGAGCGAAGCCACGGGCCTGCTGCAGATGATCGGCCGCTTCCGCGTCGGCGGCGCCTCCAGCGCCATCGCCGCCAGCGGTGGCGGTCGCTCGACCTCGCGTCCCTCAGCTCCGCCGCCGGCCCCGCGCGCGGCTCCGGCTCGCCCGGCCGCCGCTCCGGCCGTGGCGCCGGCCACCGCCGCCAGCCGCCCGGGCCTGAACCCGGTCGCCGCAGCCCAGGCCAAGCTGGCCAGCTTCGCCCAGAAGAGCTCGGCTCAGCCGGCCTCGGATGACTGGGAAGAGTTCTAACCCGAGCGCGACAGCCGAAAGTGGACGCCGGTTTCGGCGCCCGTCGCGCGGCAAAAGAGTTTCAGTAAGCGTACCGCCCCGCTGAGCGGCGGGGCGTTTTCTCCCCTCGAAAACACTAGGCCTCGCCTCCTCTAGGGCGAGGCCTTTTTCGTGGGCTCAGCGCTCGATCGGACCTTGTGCGATCGTCACGGCCACCGGGCAGCCGTCCACGAGGCGGGCCACCGCCCGTTCGCCGCGCGCCTTGGGCATTTTCGACAAGGGCTGGCCCTGCAGCATTTCGGCATTGGCGATCAGTTCCGGGCCCTCCCCTCGGCAGTTCGCCATCTGCGGATTGACCACGAAGTCCTTCGGCCCGGCCCTCTTGAAGGTCCGCGAGGGCGTGAACCGCGAGCGCATCTGCGGCGGGGCGGGCAGACGGGGCATGGCCTTGCGCGGGGCTATGGTCAGCTCCCCCACGGACTGGGCCCGGCTAGCGGGCCGTTCGCCGATCACATAGCCCTTCAGAGCCATCTCAGGCGTGGCCTGCAGAGCGGCGGCGGCGAGTAGCGCAGATAGAAGCATGGCGGGGCTCCGTTCCCGAAACCCCGCCACTCTACGTCCGATTGACCGAACGTGGATATTAAATTTTGGGCAGGCTGGGCCCGCCCCAGACGCTTAGGCCTGCATCGTCCAGCCTTCGACGCCCATGGCCGCCTGACGGATGGCTTCCGAACGGGTGGGGTGTGGGTGGCAGGTGCGGGCGATGTCTTCCGACGCGCCGCCGAACTCCATGGCCACACAGACCTCGGCGATCATGTCGCCGACGTTCGGACCCACGGCGTGGGCGCCCAGGATGCGGTCGGTCTTGGCGTCGGCCAGAACCTTCACGAAGCCATCGCCCTCGTGGTTGATCTTGGCGCGGCTGTTGGCCAGGAACGGGAACTTGCCGACCTTGTAGGCGATGCCCGCCGCCTTCAGGTCTTCCTCGGTCTTACCGACCGTGGCGACTTCCGGCTTGGTGTAGATCACGCCCGGGATGATGTCGTAGTTCATGTGGCCGGCCTTGCCCGCGATCAGCTCGATGCAGGCCACGGCCTCGTCCTCGGCCTTGTGGGCCAGCATCGGACCCGAGGTCACATCGCCGATCACCCAGATGCCATCGACGCCGGTCTTGTAGTGGTCGTTGGCGATGACGCCGCGCTTGTCGGGCGTGATGCCGACCGATTCCAGGCCCAGGCCTTGGGTGAACGGACGACGGCCGATGGCGACCAGCACGTAGTCGGCTTCGATCGTCTGAGCCGCGCCGCCGGCGACCGGCTCATGCGTCAGCTTCACGCCCTTGGCGCCGGCTTCCGCGCCGGTGACCTTGGCGCCCAGCTGGAACTTGAAGCCTTGCTTGGTCAGGATCTTCTGGAAGGCGGTGGCCACTTCGCCGTCAGTGCCCGGCAGGATGCGGTCCAGATACTCGACCACGGTCACTTCGGCGCCCAAGCGCTTCCAGACCGAGCCCAGCTCCAGGCCGATGACGCCGGCGCCGACCACGACCAGGCTCTTCGGAACTTCCGGCAGCGACAGGGCGCCGGTCGAGTCGATGATGCGCTTGTTGTCGATCGTCACGCCCGGCAGCGGGGTCGGCTCCGAGCCGGTGGCGATGACAATGTTCTTGGTCTCGAGGGTCTTTTCCGAACCGTCGTCGGCCTTGACCACGACCTTACCGGCGCCGTCGATGCGGCCCCAGCCCTTCACGTACTCGACCTTGTTCTTCTTCATCAGGAACTCGACGCCCTTGGTCAGGGCTTCGACGCTCTCGGCCTTCTGGGCCATCATCTGGTCGAGGTTCAGCTTCGGCTTCACCTCGATGCCCAGCTTGGCGAACTCGCCACCGGCGGCGGCTTCGTAGTATTCCGAGGCGTGCAGCAGAGCCTTCGAGGGCATGCAGCCGACGTTCAGGCAGGTGCCGCCCAGCTTGCCGCGGCCTTCGACGATCGCGGTCTTCAGACCCAGCTGGCCGGCGCGGATAGCCGCGTTGTAGCCACCGGGACCACCACCGATGATGACGACGTCGTACTGAGCCATGGATCTACCGCCTAGAGGACGCGCCGAAAGCGGCGCCGGACAAAATATGGGGCCTCGCCGGCCAAATTGTCAGACCTCTGGAGGCCCGAGTTCCTTAGAGGCAACAGCGCGAAAACGGAACCCTTTTCCACGGCCGCGGCCTTGAAAATCAAGGAGATCAGGCTGGTTGGACTGTCCGGGCGCGCGAGCGTGACAATAGGACGCGCATCCTTGCCTGGAGAGCGCCGCATCTCGGTGACGTCATGGCTTCATGAGCCTGCACAAGCCCCTCATCGCCGCCGTCGCCGCCCTTCTGCTCACCGCAGGCGCGGCCGCCCCCGCGCCGGCCGGGGCCGAAGCGCCGTTCGCCGCCCGGATGGCCGGCGACACCCTGGCGGTGCTCTATTCGGGTGACGGCGGCTGGCGGGCGCTGGACCAGAACGTGGCCCGCCACCTGGCCGACAACGGCGTGCCGACGGTCGGAATCGACTCGCTGAACTACTTCCATGTCCGCCGCACGCCCCAGGCCGCCGCCGCCGATCTGGCCACCGCCCTGCGCCGCTACGAGCAGCAATGGGGTCGCTCGAAGATCGTGCTGATCGGCTATTCGTTCGGGGCCGACGCCCTGCCGGCGATCATTCCCTACCTGCCGGCCGACCTGCGCGGCCATGTCGAGCGACTGGTGCTGATCGGGACCGGCCCGATGGGCGACCTGCAGTTCCATCCGGTCAGCTGGCTGGACATCGCCGCCGCCGACGCCTTCCCCGTCGCCCCGGCGATCGCGGCGCTGAAGAACCTGAAGATCACCTGCGTCTACGGCGACAGGGAAAAGCACGACATCTGCCCCACCCTGCCCGACGCCGAGGTCGCCAAGGTGCGCCTGCCCGGCGATCACCATTTCGACCGCGACTACGCGGCCCTGGGCGCGGCGGTGCTGAACGCCAGCCGCTAGAGCGGCGCGGCCAGCTCGAAGCGCTGCGCCAGCCAGCGCGTGATCGGGCGGGCGTCAGACAGGAAGCTGAGGCCATTAGCGGACTGGATCTCGCCGTGCGGGCCGGCGTCCGGCGCGGCCTCGCCCAGGATCAGGGTCGGGGCGTTCTGGTGATCCTCGCCCAGGCGCTCGACCAGGATCGCGCGCGGACGGGCGTAGTCGACATAGACGATGTCCAGCGCCTGCCGCAGATGCGGATAGGTCGCCAGATAGCCTTCCATCATCGCGCAGTCGGGGCAGAAGCGGATCTGGCCTTCCTTCTCGAAGAAGGGGTTCAGCAGGTAGAGCGTGTCCTTGGCCATCGCGCGCGTCCTTCCGGAAAAGCAAACGGCCCCGGCGATGAGACCGGGGCCGGATACGAAGAAGCCCGCCGGTGAGGGCGGGCTTCTCGCTAAGTCTCTTAGAGGTCCAGCAGCAGGCGCTGCGGGTCTTCCAGGGCTTCCTTGACCTTGACCAGGAAGGTCACGGCGCCGGCGCCGTCGACGACGCGGTGGTCGTACGACAGGGCCAGGTACATCATCGGGCGGATCTCGATCTTGCCGTTGACGACCATGGCGCGTTCCTTGATCGCGTGCATGCCCAGGATGCCCGACTGCGGCGCGTTCAGGATCGGGGTCGACATCAGCGAACCGTAGATGCCGCCGTTGGTGATCGTGAAGGTGCCGCCCTGCATGTCCTCGATGGCCAGGCCGCCGGTGCGGGCCTTCTTGCCGAGGTCGCCGATGGTCTTTTCGATCTCGGCCAGGTTCAGGGTGTCGGCGTCACGCACGACCGGAACCACCAGGCCCTTGTCGGTGCCGACGGCGACGCCGATGTCGTAGTGGTTCTTGTAGATGACGTCCTGGCCGTCGATCTCGGCGTTGACGTCCGGGATGGCCTTCAGCGCGGCCACGACGGCCTTGGTGAAGAACGACATGAAGCCCAGCTTCACGCCGTGGCGCTTCTCGAACACGTCCTTGTACTGGGCGCGCAGCGCCATCACCGCGGTCATGTCGACCTCGTTGAAGGTCGTCAGCATCGCGGCGGTGTTCTGGGCTTCCTTCAGGCGACGGGCGATCGTCTGACGCAGGCGCGTCATCTTCACGCGCTCTTCGCGCTCATGCAGGGCGCGCGGGGCCGACGGGGCGGCGGCCGGGGCCGGAGCGGCGGCGCGGGCTTCCAGAGCGGCCAGGGCGTCGCCCTTGGTCACGCGGCCGTCCTTGCCGGTGCCCACGACCTTCGACAGGTCGAGGTTGTTCTCGGCGGCGACGCGAGCCGGGGCCGGGCTGACCGGAGCGGCCGAAGGCGCGGCGGCGGCGGCCGGGGCCGGAGCAGCAGCGGCGGGAGCCGGCGCGGCCTTCGGGGCTTCAGCAGCCTTCGGCGCGGCGGCAGCCGGAGCAGCCGAGGCGCTCGCGCCTTCGCTCACGACGCCCAGGACGGTGCCCGGAACGACCGTCGCGCCCTCTTCGGCGCCGATGGCCGAGAGCACGCCGTCGGCGGGCGAGGCCACTTCCAGCGAAACCTTGTCGGTTTCCAGCTCGATCAGGATCTCGTCCTTCTTCACCGCCTCGCCAACCTTCTTGGTCCAGCGGGCGACCGTCGCTTCGGTGACGGATTCGCCGAGGGCGGGGGTCATGATGTCGGCCATGGGGCTTTCCAGGTCTTTCTTGTTCGGTCCGGCGGGTTTCAGGTCTGAATGAGGAGCTCGCTTACGCGAACGCCTCGTTCAGGAAGGTCTCGAGTTCTTTCAGGTGGCGGCTCATCAGGCCCGCGGCCGTCGAGGCCGAGGCCGGGCGACCCACGTAACGAGCGCGCTTGGCCTTGATGTCCAGCTTGTCCAGCGTCAGCTCCATCCACGGATCGACGAAGGTCCAGCCGCCCATGTTCTTCGGCTCTTCCTGGCACCAGACCAGGTCGGCGTTCTTGAAGCGGCTCAGCACGTTCATCAGCGACTTCATCGGCCACGGATAGAACTGCTCCAGACGCAGCAGATAGACGTCGTCGCGGCCGGTCTTGGCGCGCTGGTCGACCAGGTCGAAGTAGACCTTGCCCGAGCAGACGATGACGCGCTTGATCTGATCATCGCTCTTGAGCGTGATGCCGCCCACGTCGCAACCAGCCTCGGCGCCGTCCACCATCACGCGGTGGAAGGTCGAGCCTTCGGCGAAATCGGCCAGGTTCGAGACGGCGCGCTTGTGGCGCAGCAGGCTCTTGGGGGCCATCACGATCAGCGGCTTGCGGAACTCGCGGTGCATCTGGCGACGCAGGGCATGGAAGTAGTTCGCCGGCGTCGTGCAGTTGACGACCTGCATGTTGTCTTCTGCGCACGACTGCAGGAAGCGCTCGAGGCGCGCCGAGCTGTGCTCGGGGCCCTGGCCTTCATAGCCGTGCGGCAGCAGCATCACGAGGCCCGACATGCGCAGCCACTTGCGTTCGCCCGAGCTGATGAACTGGTCGATGACCACCTGGGCGCCGTTCACGAAGTCGCCGAACTGGCCTTCCCACAGGGTCAGGGTGTTCGGGTCGGCTAGCGAGAAGCCGTATTCGAAGCCCAGCACCGCCTCTTCCGACAGGGCCGAGTCGATGACTTCGTAGTTGGCCTGGCCCGGACGGATGTTGTTGAGCATCGTGTAGTGCTCTTCGGTCGCCTGATCGATGACGTCCGAGTGGCGCTGGGTGAACGTGCCGCGCACCGAGTCCTGACCCGACAGGCGAACCGGGATGCCTTCGTCCAGCAGGGTGGCGAAGGCCAGGTGTTCGGCCGCGCCCCAGTCGATGCCTTCGCCCTTGGCGAACGCATCGCGACGGTTCTCGATCGCGCGGCGCACGGTCTTGTGGGCGTTGATCCGTTCCGGGATCGTGGTGATCTGGCGACCCAGTTCCTGCAGGCGGGTCAGCGGGAAGGCCGTCTTGCCGCGGCGATCCTCGTCGCCCGGCAGGGTCAGGCCGGCCCACTTGCCGTCCAGCCAGTCGGCCTTGTTGGCCTTGTAGCTCTTGCCGGCGTCGAATTCCTTGTCGAGGAAGCTCTCGAACTCGGTGACCCAGGCGTCGCTCTCGGCCTGGGTGATCAAGCCTTCGCCGATCAGGCGCGCAGCGTACAGTTCACGGGTCGGCGGGTGACCCTTGATCTTGGCGTACATCAGCGGCGACGTCATGGTCGGATCGTCGCCTTCGTTGTGACCGAAGCGGCGATAGCAGACCATGTCGATGACCACGTCCTTGCCGAACATCTGGCGATATTCGGTGGCGACCTTGGCCGCGAAGACCACGGCTTCGGGGTCGTCGCCGTTCACGTGGAAGATCGGGGCTTCGACCATCAGCGCCATGTCGCTGGGGTACGGCGACGAGCGCGAGTAACGCGGGCTGGTCGTGAAGCCGATCTGGTTGTTGACGATGAAGTGGATGGTGCCGCCCGTGCGGTAGCCCTTCAGGCCCGACAGGGTGAAGCACTCGGCCACCACGCCCTGGCCGGCGAACGCGGCGTCGCCGTGCAGCAGCAGCGGCAGCACGTGGCCACGGCCGGCGTCCGGCGTCTCGCGCAGGGTGAAGGCCTGCTTGGCGCGGGCCTTGCCGATCACGACCGGGTTGACGATTTCCAGGTGCGACGGGTTGGCGGTCAGCGACAGGTGGACCTTGTTGTCGTCGAACTCACGGTCCGACGAGGCGCCCATGTGATACTTCACGTCGCCCGAACCCTCGACGTCCGAGGGGACCGACGAGCCGCCTTGGAACTCGTGGAAGATGACATGGTAGGGCTTGCCCATCACGGCGGCCAGCACGTTCAGGCGACCGCGGTGCGGCATGCCCAGGACGATGTCCTTCACGCCCAGAGCGCCGCCGCGCTTGATGATCTGCTCCATGGCCGGGACCATGGATTCACCGCCGTCCAGGCCGAAGCGCTTGGTGCCGGGGAAACGCTTGTGCAGGAACTTCTCGAAACCTTCGGTCTCGATCAGCTTCTTCAGGATGGCGACCTTGCCCTCCTTGGAGAACACGATCTCCTTGTCGCGACCCTCGATGCGCTCCTGCAGCCAGGCCTTCTCGGCCGGGTCGGAGATGTGCATGTACTGGACGCCGACATTGCCGCAGTAGGTGCGGCGCAGGATCTCGAGCATCTCGCGGATGGTCGAGGTCTCCATGCCCATGACGAAGTCGAGGAAGATCGGACGGTCGTAGTCGGCCTCGGCGAAGCCGTAGGTCGCCGGATCCAGTTCGCTGGCGTCCTTGGCCGGGTCCAGACCCAGCGGGTCCAGGTTGGCGGCCAGGTGACCGCGCATCCGGTAGGCCCGGATCATCATGATGGCGCGCAGGCTGTCCAGCGTGGCGGCGCGGACGGCTTCGGCGGAAGCGCCGGGGGCCTTGCCCTCGACGGCCTTGGCGATCTTGGCTTCGACGGCGGGGGCGACGCTGGCCCACTGGCCGTCCAGGGCCGACAGCCAGTCGGGACGCGCGGCGGCGACCTTCTTGGGCGTCCAGGCCGGGTCTTGCGCGGCGCGCTTAACCTGGTCGGTCTGCTCTTGCAGGGTGGAGAAGAAGGCGTTCCACGAGGGATCGACCGATCCGGGGCTCTCCGCCCACTGGGCGTAGAGGTCTTCCACGAAGGCCGCATTGGCTCCGTAAAGGAAGCTGGTCTCGGTCAAGACCTGGTTGAGGATGCCTGCGTCGTCCGCCATTGTTGTTCGCCTTAGATCCGCTTGCTTACGGGAGCGCTACCGCAAGCCCGTAAATATAGTCTCTCAATCGCCCGGGCGCCCGTCGATCGGCGGGGCCCAGGTGATTTTTTCGGATCGTCGACTGGCGGTCGCAAAAAACCTGGGCCCCGCGCGGGGCGGGGTTCGGTGTTCTAGTTAGCCTTTAAGGACTTCCAGCAGGGTCTCGCCCAGCTTGGCCGGCGACGGCGAGACGCGGATGCCCGCCTCTTCCATCGCCGCGATCTTGTCCTCGGCGCCGCCCTTGCCGCCCGACACGATGGCGCCGGCGTGGCCCATGTGACGACCGGGAGGAGCCGTACGGCCGGCAATGAAGCCGACCATGGGCTTCTTGCGACCGCGCTTGGCTTCGTCCTTCAGGAACTGGGCCGCTTCTTCTTCGGCCGAGCCGCCGATTTCACCGATCATGACGATCGACTTGGTGGCTTCGTCGGCCAGGAACAGTTCCAGGACGTCGATGAACTCGGTGCCCTTGACCGGGTCGCCGCCGATACCGACAGCCGTGGTCTGGCCGAGGCCAGCGTTGGTCGTCTGGAACACGGCTTCATAGGTCAGGGTGCCCGAGCGCGACACGACGCCGACCGAGCCTTCCGAGAAGATCGAACCCGGCATGATGCCGATCTTGCACTGGTTCGGCGTCAGGACGCCGGGGCAGTTCGGACCGATCAGGCGCGAGCGCGAGCCGGCCAGAGCCTTCTTCACCTTGACCATGTCCAGCACAGGGATGCCTTCGGTGATGCAGATGATCAGCGGAATCTCGGCTTCGATGGCTTCCAGGATCGAGTCGGCCGCGAAGGGCGGCGGGACGTAGATCACCGAGGCGTCGGCGCCGGTGCGATCCTTGGCTTCGGCGACGGTGTTGAACACCGGCAGGCCGATGTGGGTCTGGCCGCCCTTACCGGGGGTGACGCCACCGACCATCTGCGTGCCGTACGCGATGGCTTGCTCGGTGTGGAACGTGCCTTGAGCGCCGGTGATGCCCTGGCAGATGACCTTGGTTTGCGAACCGATCAGAACCGACATTTAGCGGGCGCCCTTCACAGCAGCGACGATCTTCTCGGCGCCGTCAGACAGATCGTTGGCGGCGATGACGTTCAGGCCGCTTTCCGAGATGATTTTCTTGCCGAGTTCGACGTTGGTGCCTTCCAGACGGACGACCAGCGGAACTTGGAGACCGACTTCCTTCACAGCGGCGATGACGCCTTCCGCGATGATGTCGCAGCGCATGATGCCGCCGAAGATGTTGACCAGGATGCCCTTCACAGCCGGATCGGCGGTGATGATCTTGAAGGCCGCGGTGACCTTCTCCTTCGACGCGCCGCCGCCGACATCCAGGAAGTTGGCCGGCTCGGCGCCGTACAGCTTGATGATGTCCATGGTGGCCATGGCCAGGCCAGCGCCGTTGACCATGCAGCCGATTTCGCCGTCGAGGGCGATATAGGCCAGGTCGTACTTCGAGGCTTCGATTTCCTTGGGGTCTTCTTCGCTCTCGTCGCGCAGCGCCTTGATGTCCGGGTGACGGAACAGCGAGTTGCCGTCGAACGACAGCTTGGCGTCCAGGACGCGCAGGTGGTCATCCGCGGTCACGATCAGCGGGTTGATCTCCAGCATAGCCATGTCCTTGGCCATGAACGCCGTATACAGCTGGTTCAGCAGCGAGGCGGCTTCCTTGGCCAGACCACCGGTCAGGCCCAGGGCGTTGGCCAGGGCGCGGGTGTGGGTCGGCCACACGCCGGTCGCCGGGTCGATGGTGAAGGTGTGGATCTTCTCGGGCGTCGAATGAGCGACGTCCTCGATGTCCATGCCGCCTTCGGTCGAAGCGACCACCGAGACCTTGCTCGTGGCGCGGTCAACCAGCAGCGACAGGTAGAATTCCTTGGCGATCGCGGCGCCTTCCTCGATGTAGAGGCGGTTCACCTGCTTGCCCTTGGGGCCCGTCTGGTGGGTCACCAGCACGCGGCCGAGCATTTCCTCGGCGTTGGTGCGGACTTCCTCGACCGACTTGACGACGCGGACGCCGCCCTTGGCGTCGGGGCCCAGGCCCTCGAACTTGCCCTTGCCACGGCCACCGGCGTGGATCTGGCTCTTCACGACGAAGACCGGCGTGCCGAGCTTCTCGGCAGCTTCCGCGGCTTCGGCGGGCGTGAAGGCGGCGAAGCCGCGCGGCACGGGGGCGCCGAACTCGGCGAGTACAGCTTTGGCTTGATGTTCGTGAATGTTCATGAGGGCCCGGTCTCGACGACGGCTTTCTGAAATGTGGCCGGGTTATAGGAGCGCTGTTTGTCAGGCGCAACCGCACGAAGGCGATAAGGTGAGGCCTTGCGGGCTTCTTCTGACCGAAAGGACATTCCCCGCGCCCGCCTGCACGCTCTGGGCACAAGCATGCGCTGGGCGCGCCCACTGTTACCGGTCACAAAGCTCACCTTCAACAGCCTTAAAAAATGGGCTGGATCAGCCGCTCTTGGCGCCCCGAAAGCGGCTGACGGGCCAGATTTGCTGATACCTAACGTCGACGCCTCAGGCCTCGGGCGTGACCGAGACCGTCGCGCGTCGCTCCAGCTTGCCCCAGCCGACCCGGCCGCCGCGGATCGCCGCAACCACCGATTTGACGACGACATAGTACATCAGCTGGCGATAGCCGAACCGCTGCACGGGCAGGAACGGCAGGTCCGCCCACGGCGCGCGCTTCTCCAGCGCCATGCCCAGCGCGCCGGCCGACAGGTCCACAGCGATGAAGATCGCCCAGTAGGCCAGGCCCAGCAGCATGTCGTCGGGCCGCCACTCCACCGGGTGGGCGACCGCGCCATAGAGGCCGCTGATCAGGCTCCAGACCACCGCCAGGTCGACCAGCGGCGCCGCCACCGCCAACAGGATCTGGAACAGCCAGATTTGCGGCAGAGCCACGAAGCCCAGCACCGGCGTCTTGGCGCCAAACATCGCCCGTCGGTGCTTCCACACGCATTGCAGGGTGCCGAACGACCAGCGGAAGCGCTGCTTGAGCAGGCCGCCCACGGTGTCGGGGGCCTCGGTATAGGCGCGGGCCTCGGGATCGAAGGCCACCTTCCACCCGGCGCGCTGGCAGGCGATGGTCAGGTCCTGGTCCTCGGCCAGGGTGTCGGACGGATAGCCGCCCAGGGCGTCCAGCACGCTCTTGCGCCAGGCTCCGACCGCGCCCGGCACCACCGTCACCGCGCCCAGGGCCGACAGGGCGCGGCGCTCCAGGTTCTGGGCCGTGACATATTCCAGCGCCTGCCAGCGGGTGACGATGTTCAGGCGGTTGCCGACGATGGCGTTGCCGGCGACAGCCCCGATGTCCGGATCCTGGAACCAGCGGGCCAGGCGGCCGATGGTCTCGGGCGGGAACAGGGTGTCGGCGTCCAGGGCCACCACGTACTCGCCCCTCGCCACAGCCAGGCCCTTGTTCACGGCCCGCGCCTTGCCGCCGTTCTCGAAGCTCAGCAGCGTCACGCGCGGATCGTTCGCGAAGTGGTCCCTCACCTCCTGGGCCGTGCGGTCCTTGGAGCCGTCGTCCAGGACCAGGACCTCCAGGTTCTTCCAGTCGCTCTCCAGGATCCGTGCGATCGAGGCGGCGATCACCTTCTCCTCGTTGAAGCAGGGGATCAGCACGCTGACCAGCGGACCGTCGGCCCCATCCAGATCGGCCGGCTCCTCGTGCGTCCAGAAGCGGTGGACCAGGGCCAGGCTGGCCAGGAACACCAGTCGCGCCACGCCGAGGAAGATCGCCGTGATGAACAGGAAGGTCATCGCCGCCTGCGTCCAACGGAAGAAGTCGAAGCCCAGGCGATCCAGCGCCAGGTCCAGACCGTTGCGCGAAGTCGGCGGCATCACCTGCTGCGGGGTCATGCCGGCTAGCTCGCCGACCGTGACCAGGCGATAGCCGCGGGCCCGGATCTGGTCGATCAGTCCCGGCAAAGCCGCGATCGTGTGGCTACGGTCGCCGCCGGCGTCGTGCAGCAGCACCACCTGCCCCGGCCGGTCGCCGGGATTGTCCAGGCGGTCCAGGGTGCGGTCGATGATCTGCTGCGGGGTCGGCTTCTGCCAGTCGTCGGGATCGATGCGCAGGCCCACGGTCATGTAGCCCAGGGTCTGGGCGATCACGAGCGGGGCGACCTCACGCGGGGTCGAGGGCTCGGCGTCACCGAAGAACGGCGGCCGGAACAGGCGCATCGAGCGGCCGGTCAGCACCTCGAACAGGCGCTGGGTGGCGTTCAGCTCGACCTGCACCTGGGGCAGCGGCGTCTCGCCGATATTGGGGTGGGTCCAGCTGTGACCGCCGACATCGTGGCCCTCACGGACCTCGCGCATCACCAGTTCGGGATGCTTCTGCATGTTCTGGCCGATGACGAAGAAGGTCGCCGGCGCCTGCTTGGCCTTCAGGATGTCCAGGATCCTGGGCGTCCAGCGCGGGTCGGGACCGTCGTCGAAGGTCAGGGCCACGACGCCCTTCTTCTGACCGTAGCGGTCGATGACATAGCCGCTGGGGAGGATGTCATAGGTCTCGCCCGAGACCAGGCCGGTGTCGGGATCGAACTCCAGGCTGCGCTTGCCGGGCGTGGGCAGCTGGGCCACGCGCAGCACCTCGCCGCCGCCGTCGAAATCGACGCCCTGCCCGTTAGCCAGGGTCGTCAGCCCCGCCGCTGAGGCCTGACCGTAGGGCTTGCCCATCAGCGACCAGACGCCCGGATCCTCCATGCCCATCCGCCACAGGGCGTAGCCGCGCGGCTTCCAGGCGTCGGTGACCTTGACCTGGTTGAACAGGGTGACCGCATCGAGGAACCAGACGACGTGCTCGTCGCCGTTGTCGTCCTTGTAGGCATAGGTCGGGTTGAGGACGTCGTCGTCCATGCGGATCTTGGCGCCGGCGTCCTGGGCGTTGCGCATAGCCTCGTGGAAGGTGGTCGCCCCCCCCGAAGCGCGAGAGCCTTCCTTGTTCAGCGTCCAGTCGTAGCCGTACGTCCCCAAGGCCATGATCGTGCGGGCCGGGTCGAGAGTGGAGAACCGCTTCTCCAGCTCGGCTTCGTACCAGTCCTGGCCGGCGTTGGGGCCGGGGTCGCCCAGGGCGTAGTGCTGGTCATAGGCCATCAGCAGCAGGGTGTCGGAGGCCTGCTGCAGGCGCCGAAGCGGCCAGCTGACATCGTCGAACGGGGCGGTGACCCAGACCTCCCGGCCGACGGGCTTGAGGGCCGCCCGCGCCTCGTCCAGGAACTGCGGATAGGCCGCCAGGCCCTTGGCCGACAGCGCCTCGAAGTCGAAGACATAGCCGCCGTAGCCCTTGCGCTGGGCGAGGGTCGACAGGTTGTCGATCAGCTTGCGGCGGGCCAGTGGGTCGGCCAACAGGGCGTCGGCCAGCGGTCCGTCGAAGGCGGCGTTGGCCGAGTTGTGGACCAGCGGCAGCACGGCCGGATGGTTCGGGGCGGCGGCGATCCGGGCCGCGCCCTGCGGGTCGTCGACCAGGCTGAGATCGCCCTTGCTGCCTTCGATCGCCACCCACTGGGGCGAGACCACATCCAGCTTGTCGATGTTGCGGCGCAGGGACTCGCGGCTGTCCTCGTCCCACGAGACATAGAAGCCGACCGACAGCGGGCGCACCGCCGTCCCGTTGGGGGCCGCCTTGGGACGGGGCACGCGGCGCCAGGCCTCGGTCGCCTTGACCTTCTTGCGCGGCGTCTCCTGGTGCAGCGCCGTCAGGACCCGCGGATCGCGCAGCGGCGCGTCGGGCAGGCGCGGGGCGAAGGCCAGGGTGGCCACGAAGCCGGCCACCAGGGCGGCGATGGTCGAGGCCAGGATCCCCAGGATCAGCTTGGCCCGCCGCTCGCGCTGACCCGACGGGTCGTGGAAGATGGGACGGTCTTCAGGGCTCATGGCGGCGCTCGCGATTTGAGCCCGGCTTGATCCCCGATCATGACCGAACGGTGGCGTTTGTCAGCGCCCCGTCGCGACGTCTCGCCGCAGCCCGCCTACTCTACCCAATCCCGGTCCAGACGGCGCGAGGCCAGGAAGAACAGCAGCGCCGCCAGCAGGTAGAAACCCAGGCCGGTGTAGATCGACCAGCGCAGCGACTCCTCGCCGAAGGTCGGGCGCAGCAGGTCCGAGACGGCGCCGAAATAGTAGATGCCGACGGCGATCCCCAAGAGGTTGTTGATCAGCAGGAACAGGGCCGAGGCCGTGGTCCGCATCGGGGCCGGGGCCAGGTGCTGGACGGCGGCGGTGATGGGCCCGAGCCAGGCCAGGTTCAGGCCCGTGGGAATGAGGAAGATCAGGAAGGCCACCGTCAGCGACGCTCCACCGCCCAGGCCGCCGACCAGCGATCCGCTGTTCATGGCCAGCAGGAAGCACGGCACCGAAATCAGGAAGGCCACCGCCGGGGTCAGCGGATAGCCGGCCTTGGACTTGGCGCCCAGGCGGTCGGCGACCGCGCCGCCCATCCAGATGCCGACGATGCCGCCCAGGAAGGCAATGCCCGAATAGTACCAGGCGGTCTGGCCCAGGGTCAGGCCCAGGCTGCGCATGAAGAACGACGGCAGCCAGGCTGCGACCCCATAGCCGCAAACCGACGACGAGGCCGCGCCCAGCGACAGCAGCCAGAAGCTGGGCTTGGCCGCCAGCAGGCGGAAGACCTGGCCGACCGGCGCGGCCGGGGCCGGCGCGACCGGCGGCGCATCGGGCGCGCGGTCGGCGCCGCCGCGCGGCGGATCGCGCACGACTAGGCGGAAGATCGGGGCCAGCAGCACGCCCAAGAGGCCCACGACGATGAAGGCCGTGCGCCAGCCGTAGTTCACGGCCAGCAGACCGCCGACCAGGGTGCCGGCCGCCGTGCCCAGCGGAATGCCGAAGGCGTAGGCCGCCAGGGCCCGGGCGCGCTGGTGCTTGGGGAAGTAGTCGGCGATCAGCGAATAGGCCGGGGCCACGCCGCCCGCCTCGCCGATGCCCACACCCATGCGGGCCAGGAACAGCTGGCCAAAGCTGCCGACCATGCCGCACATGGCGGTGAAGCCGCTCCACAGGGTCAGGGCAGCGGTCATGATCCAGACGCGGCTGAAGCGGTCGGCCAGCCAGGCGATCGGAATGGCCAGGGTCGTGTAGAGCAGCGCGAAGGCCAGACCGCCCATCAGGCCGAACTGGGCGTCGGTGAGCTGGAACTCATCCTTGATCGGCTTGGCCAGGATGCCCAGGATCTGCCGGTCCAGGAAGTTGAAGGTGTAGGCTAGGATCAGCATGGCCAGCACCACGTAGCGGTAGCCGCCGCTCGTCTGTTTCGCGTTGTCGCTCATCACCTGCCCCCTTACGCCACAGCCTACATAAAGAAAGGGCGGGACTTGTTGCAGCAAGTCCCGCCCAGTTTCATCGCCTAGATGATTAGAACGCCACCTCGATCGAGCCGGCCACCGTGCGCGGCGGGCCGTAGAAGCCGATCACCGAGTTGTTGTAGGTCGCGCCGGCGAAGTTGTAGCCGCCCGTGCGATAGCGCTCGTTGGTCAGGTTCTTGCCGGTCAGGGCCAGCTTGTAGCGGCCGCCCGGCGCGGTCCAGATCGCCGTCAGGTCAACCAGGGTGAAGGCCTTCTGGTCCAGGGCCGGCAGGGGCTGCTCGAACTGCTGGTACTTGTCGCGATAGCTGACCATCGGGGTGATCGCCAGGTTGCCGCCAGCCAGGTCGCCGCGCCAGGTCAGGCTGACATTGCCCGTCCATTGCGGCGTGTTCTGGAAGCCGTACAGGTCGGCGACGTTGATCACCTGACCGGTCGCCAGCGTCGTCGACGGGTTCAGTGGGTTGGGCGCGCCGGCCGGCACGAAGCGGTTGAAGCTGTCGTACTTGGCGTGGATGTAGCCGAGGGCCACGTTGCCCGACAGGTTCGGGGTCAGCTTGGCGTTGGCTTCGAACTCGGCGCCGTACAGGGTCGAGGCGCCGGCGTTGTCGACCGAGCTGGCGATGCCCGAGGGCACCACGACCTGGGTCGTGACCTGCTGGTCGGTGTACTTCGACAGGAACACCGCCGACGAGAACGAGACCCGGCGCTCGAGCATGTAGCCCTTCAGACCGGCTTCGTAGGTCTTGACGATCTCGGGGCGATAGCCGTCGACGGTCTGCGGGGTGATGAAGGCGTCGCCGCGCATGTCCCAGCCACCCGACTTGAAGCCCTTCGAGAACGAGGCGTAGGTGGTCAGGTCGTCGGTCAGGTCGTACGAGGCCGAGATGCGCGGGGTGAACTGCGAGAAGGTCCGCTCGGCGCTGTAGTTGGTGCGCGTCTGCAGGATCGGACGCTGGGCGCCGCCCTGATACGGCGACGGCGTCGCGCCCAGATAGAACAGGCGGAAGACGTTCGAGCGCTTGGCGTCGCGCGTGGCGCGGGCGCCCAGCGAGACCTTGAAGCGATCGGTCAGGTTGGCGCTGAAGTCGAAGAACGCCGCGAAGCTCTGGGTGCTGACCTTGCCGCCGTCGGCGATCGAGACGCCGAGGTTGCCGGCGATGGTGTCGAACTCGCCCGAGGCCTGGCTGTTCATGTAGTACAGGCCAAAGACGCCCTGGACGTTCTCGTCCGAATAGACCGCCTGCAGTTCCTGCGAGAACGAGCGGTCGTCATAGGTGGCCGGCACGTCCAGGGTCGGCAGCGGGGTGCCGTCGAAGTCGATCAGGGTCTGGGTGTGACCCTTGCGGTCGGCGGTGATCGACTTGAAGGTCAGGTTCTCGGTCGCGTTCCACTCGGCCGTCAGCGACAGGCCTTCGGTCTCGACGTGGTTCTTGTCGCCCAAGCCAGCGCGCGTGTCGTAGACGCTGTCGAGACGCGGGAAGTTGCCCGCCGTCGGCAGGGTCTCGCGGAAGCCGTGACGCGGATTGCTATCGTCCTCGACCCGGTCATAGGCCAGGCGGAAGAACAGGCTGTCGGTCGGCTTGTACTCGGCGCTCAGGCGGAGGGCCTGGACGTCCTTGTCGTAGTGCTCGGCGCCCGTGGTCAGGTTCTTGCCGTAGCCGTCGCGCTTGTAGAGCGCATAGGCGCCGCCGATCGACAGGCCCGTCTCGGCGATCGGGGTCTGGGCCGAGACCAGCAGGTCGGTCTGGTTATAGCTGCCATAGGTCGCGCGGACCTTGGCGCCGGCGTCGTCGCCCAGGCGCTTGGTCACATACTTGATGGCGCCGCCGATGGTGTTGCGGCCGTACAGCGTGCCTTGCGGGCCGCGCAGCACTTCGATGCGCTCGATGTCGAACACATCCAGCACCGCCCCCTGCGGGCGGTAGATGTAGACGTCGTCGACATACAGGCCCACGCCCGGCTCGTAGCCCCACAGCGGATCCTGCTGGCCCACGCCGCGGATGTAGCTGATCAGGGTCGAGTTCGAACCACGCGCCGTCTGGACGGTGATGTTCGGAGTGGTCTGCGACAGGCTGGTGATGTCCGTCGCGCCCTGCTGTTCCAGCTTCTCGGCCGAGAAGGCGGTGACGGCGACCGGCACGTCCTTGAGGCTTTCCTCGCGACGGCGGGCGGTGACGACGACTTCGTCGACCGACAGGCCGTCCGCAGCAGCCGGAGCCTCCTGCGCCCAAGCGCAGCCGGCGATCGCGCTCCATGCCGCGCCGGCCAGCAGCGCGCCTTTCCACATAGACGTCATGGGGTGCTCCCCTCCCTGGTTTCCGCCCTGCCGAACCGGATCCGTCTTTTCGCGGACGCGCGTGCGGCGATCGCCATTTCATCGAACGGCGAATTGCGTTCACCATCACCCGAACCGGCGCCGGACGCCAGTCTTTTTTCATCAGGTGGTGAAAAGGAAGATCAGGGGGCGGAGGAAGCCTTGGCGATCACGGCCTCGAAGCCCGCCGCGCAGTAGGAAAACAGCCGCCGTCGCACGGCCTCCAGGTCGCTGGAATGGCACTCGCCTTCCGACAGCGAGTCGATGCGCCCCGTTTCCGACAGGGTCAGCATCATCGATCCGGTCAGGAACTGATAGCACCAGTAGAGGTCGCGATACTCGGCCTGGGGACGGACGGACTTCAGGGTCTCGACCAGCCGGTGGACGACCGGATCGAAGAACCGGGCCATGGTTTCGCCGCCCCAGGCGGGCGTGTTGTTCACCTGGGCCACGAGGGCGAAGTAGCTTTTCCAGCCGGGGCCGCCGTCCTGCGAGATGCGCAGCAGCGGCTCGATGAAGGCCTCGATCACGCCTTCCACGGTCATGGCGTCCGGCGCGACGGCCTTCACATAGGCGTCCATCGAGGCCTCGCGGGCCTGGTTCAGGATCTCGGCGCGGCGCAGGAACACCGCGTCGAACAGCTCGCGCTTGGCGCCGAAATAGTAGTGGATCAGGGCGGTGTCGACGCCGGCCTCGGACGCCACCTGGCGGGTGGTCACGCCGTAAAAGCCGTGGCGCGCGAACAGCCCCTCGGCCGCGTCGAGGATAGTTTCCTTCAGGTCCAGGCCCTTGGCCTTGGACGGACGGCCGCGTCCGCTGGGGCGGGCCTCGGACGTCGGCGAGGTCTTGACTGCGGTCATCGAGAAAGGGCCCGCCGTGGTTGCGCTCCGTCCTCGGATAGGCGCAACCCGGCGGGCCTGGCAAGAATGACCGTTACGTCAAGCTTGCACAAAGACGCCGTGGAAGGTCACCGGCAGGGCCACGGGCGCGCGCCACGACGCCAGCGGTCCCCTGTCCACGTGGCGGGCGTCGAACACGTGCAGTTCGGTGGCCTTGGCGTCCAGGTTCAGCGTCGTGCCGACCAGCCAGCCGTCGAATTCCGCCGACGAACCGGGGCGCGGGACGAACACCGTCTCCTCGACCAGATGGCGCGGACCGAAGTCGAAGAGCTGATCGCGATCGCGCGCCCAGTCGCGCACCGCCAGCCCCTGGAACAGCGGGCGATCGGCGCGCTCGTTGGTGACGTGCACGGAATAGCGGCGGGCCTGGCCGGCGAAGCGGGCGTCGCCGCGCGGGAACTCGGCGCTGACCATCTCCTTGGCCAGCTCGCCCCGCCCGTCGGCGCGCAGGGTGATCAGGGCCCGGCGCGGCGGCGCGGCCCGCAGGCGCACGCCGCGCAGGATCGCCCCGCCATTGGCGGCCGTGCCCGAGGGGTCCTCGTCGATGCAGGCGTCGAAGCGGATGGTCCCGTCGCGCTCCTCCCAGGCATCGCCCAGGTGGAAGAAGAAGAACGGCGGCAGTTCGAAGATCTGGCGTTGGGTCAGGTCATCCTTGTCGATGACCAGCACCTGGGCGCCCAGCTCCGGCTTCCAGGCCATGGCGGTGGAGATCGGCATGCTCAGCCGCTGCTGGATCCAGGGCTGCAGCACGATCACCAGATGGCGGGTGGTGGCGGTGAAGTCGTGCATGAAGCTGCCGCGCGGCAGGGTGATCATCTCGGCCCTACGCAAGGCGCCGTCCGGGGCCAGTTGCCAGATCATGGCGTGCGCGCCGGCCAGGCCCAGGTTCCAGACCGTACCGTCCGGCTGCACGCGCGGATGGGCCAGGAACGGCATGCCCTTCAGGTCCGGCCGCAGGGTTTTGAGGCCGCGCGTCTCCAGGGTGACCGGGTCCAGCACGGTGGGCGAGCCGCCCTCCCACAGGGCCCACAGCTCGCCGCCGGCCATCATCACCGAGGTGTTGGCGGCGTTGGCGTCGTCGGGCCCGGCCATCTTGGCGCCGGCCCCCGCCGCGGTGCCGTAGCCGGGGGTGATAGCCGCGCCCGCCGCCGTGTCGCGCCGGCGCTTGGCGGTGTCGACGAAGCGGGCGGTCATCCGCGCCTGGCCGTCGGCGATCTGGAACTTGCGGACCAGGCCGTCGCCGTCGAACCAGTGCCCGACGCTGCCGCCCGGACGGCGGAACTTGGCCGGCCCGTTGCGGAACAGCGTGCCCTTCAGATCGGCCGGCGCACGGCCGTGCAGGCGGGTGAGAGCCGCGGGCGCGATGTCAGCTTCGACATCGGCCACGCCCAGGGTCCAGTCCCCGGTTTTGGCATTGGCCGCCGCGGCCCAGACAGCCTCGGGGGTCAGGGACGCGCCGCCCAGCAGGGTCACAGCGCTCAGGATCTCGCGGCGGTTCATCGGCGGGTTCCTCAGTTCAGGTGGATAGCCTGGGCGACGGCGCCCTTGAGCGGGAAGGCGGCGGCTTCGAAGGCGGGCGGGCCCATGACCGGCGGCGCGTCGTTCGAGAAGCCGTAGGGCTCGGTCGGAATGCCGAACGGGTTGCGGCCCATCTTGCCGTCGCCGTCGACGTCGTGGACCGCGCGGACCGCATAGGTCCCGTCCGGCAGGCCTTCCAGCTTGGCGGTCGGTAGGTCGGCGGCGGCCGAGGCGGTGGCGGCCCGGGTCGGCTTGCCCGACGCCCACCTCTCGGGGCTGTCATAGACAGCGATCAGCACGGTCCCGGTCTTGGCCTTCAGGCCCGGGAAGGTCAGGGTCAGGTCGGCGGCGTGGGCGGCGGGCGCGGCGATCAGGGCTGCGGCGACGAGCAGGGTCTTCAGAGCAGTCATGGTGGTTCTCCTTGAAAGAGGGATGCGAGGGCTCAGCCCAGGAACACGGTCCAGAGCAGACGGCCGGGCAGGAAGGTGAAGGCGCCGGCGATCAGCAGGCCGCCGACGAACATGCCGGTCATGGCCCGGCGGTGGGCGGCGACCTTGCCGCGCTTGATGGCGTAGACGGCGCCGGGCAGGCCCACGATCGTCCAGCCTGACAGCAGATGGATGAAGCTGAAGTGGCCGGGATTGATCGTCTGGATGAACAGCGAGCTGACCGCTGTCGTCCCCATGGCGATCACCCAGGTCCAGCCCAGCAGCTTGTGCAGGGTCGTGCCCTTGACCCGCAGCATCAGCACCGCGCCGATCACGAGCGCGGTCAGGGCGGCGGTCAGGTGGACCTGGATGACCGGCGGGGCGGCGGCGATGCGGGAGAAGTCAGGCGCATGGATGCGCTCGACCAGGGCGAAAGCCTGCGGCGAGGCCAGGGCGGCGATCAGGACGGCGGCGCCGACGCCGACCGCGGCGGTGCGCAGCCCCTGCCCTTGCGAAATTGTCTTGCCGTCCGCGGCCATTGTCCTGCACTCCCGGTGGTGGCGGGGCGTCGTGTCGCCTCGCCGTCGAGAGCCTTGGTGGAGTGGTCGGACCCGTGTCTCAATCGTCGTTGCGCCAGTCGCCGGCCTCGCTTCGTGAACGGCTGGGCGGCGCCATTCACGCTTCGCGAACGGCGGTGACCGGCAAGGACTCCCGGCGCGGCTTCATCGTGTCGGCGGCGGCCGGCGTGTTCCTGGCGCTGTTCGGAACGTTCGGCACCTACGCCGTGCCGTTCGGCGTGCGGCTGGCCTATTGGGTCGGGCTGTGCCTGGCCGGCGCCGTTGTCGGCACGGTGGTCAGCCGGCTGATCGGCCGCGAGGGCCGCGCCGACGCCAGGCCCTGGCTCTATGGATCGATGACTGTGATCGGCGTCACCCTGCCCTTCACGGCGGTGGTGTGGCTGGTCAGCGAACTGGCCTTCCAGCGCGGGCTGCGGCCGCAGGCCCTGCCGATGTATCTGGCCCCGGTGTTTATCGTGACGACGGCGATGACGGCCCTGAACTTCCTGGTCCAGCGTCGCCCCACGGAAACCCACGCCGCGCCCGTCGGCGCCCCGGCGCCGCGCTTCATCGACCGCCTGCCGCCCAAGCTGCGCGGCGGCGAGCTCTACGCGGTCGAGGCCGAAGACCACTATCTGCGCCTGCACACCTCGCGCGGCCAGGACCTGATCCTGATGAGGCTGTCCGACGCCGTCGCCGAGCTGGAGGGCATCGAAGGCGCCCAGACCCACCGCTCGTGGTGGGTGGCCAAGGCGGCGGTGCAGGACGCCCGGCGCGGCGACGGCCGGGCGACCCTGCAGCTGAAGGGCGATATCGAGGCCCCCGTCAGCCGCGCCTATGCCAAGGCCCTGCGCGAAGCGGGTTGGTTCTGATCCCCTAAAACTCTTCCCAGTCCTCGATCTTCGGCGCGGCCGAGCCTGGTCGGGCGATCGAACGGACGACGGGTCGCGGCGTTGGGCGTTGGGCCAACACCGGCGCGGCGGGCTTGGCCGCCGGTCGCGGGCTTAGCGTCGCCGCCCGGCCGACATCGAACTGCCCCATCAGTCGGGACAGATCGTCGGCCTCGCGCGCCAGGGCGTGGCTGGCCGCCGTGCTCTCCTCGACCATGGCCGCATTCTGCTGGGTAGACTGGTCCATCTGGCTGACGGCCGAATTGACCTGCTCCAGGCCGGTCGCCTGCTCCTGAGCCGATGCGGCGATCTCGCCGACTAGGCCATTGATCCGGGAGACCTGGGCGACGATCCGGGCCAGGGCCTCACCGGTCTTGCCAACCAGATCGACGCCCGCGTCCACCTGGTCGGTGGAGGCCGTGATGAGCGCCTTGATCTCCTTGGCGGCCTCGGCCGACCGCTGAGCCAAGGCGCGGACTTCCTGCGCGACAACCGCGAAGCCACGGCCGGCTTCCCCAGCGCGCGCCGCCTCGACGCCCGCGTTCAGAGCCAGCAGATTGGTCTGGAAGGCGATCTCGTCGATGACCCCAATGATGTTGCCGATCTGGACCGAGGACTTCTCGATCTCGCCCATGGCGGCCACCGCGTCGGCGACGACCTGCCCGCCGGTCTCGGCATCGGACTTGGCCGCACCGACCACTTGGCGCGCCTCACGGGCGCCCTCGGCCGTGCGCTTGACGGTCGCGGTGATTTCCTCGAGCGCCGCGGCCGTCTCTTCGAGGCTAGCGGCCTGCTGTTCAGTGCGCTTGGCCATGTCGTCGGAGGCGTTGGTGATCTCGCGGCTGCCGGCGCGGATACCGTCGGCGTTGCCCACGATCACCTTCATAGCGTCTTGTAGCTTGCCCGCCGCGCCATTGAAGTCGGCGCGTAGCTTTTCGTACTCGACCGGGAGGGCGTCCTCGACGCGATAGGTCAGGTCGCCGTGCGCCAAGCGATCCAGGCCCACGCCGAACGACTGCACGACCAGCTGCTGCTGCTCGGCAATGGCCTGCGCCGCGGCAGCCTGACGCTCGGCTTCCGAGCGTTCCTTGGCCTGCGCGACCTCAGCGTCCGCGCGCAGCTTTGCGATCGCGTTCTCTTTGAACACCTGTACGGCGGCGGCCATCTGGCCCAGCTCGTCCTTCTGGCCCACGGCCGGGACAGCCACGGCGTGGTCGCCATCGGCCAGGCGACGCATGGCTGCAGTCATCAAGAGTAAGGGCGCACAGACCTTGGCGATCACGACATTGGTGGCGAAGGCCATCAGGCCGGCGGCGACCAGGGCGATCACCGCCATGACGCCCATGGCCAAGCGGCCGGCCGCCTTGGCTGCCGCGCCGTCCGCGTGGGCGACTCGGGTCTGCAGGTCGACGAGCGCCCCGACGTTGAGCGTCACCGGATCGATGGCTGGGTAGAGCTTGGCGTCGACAAAGGCCTCCAGTCCGACGGCGTCCTTGGCCTTCAGCAGGCCCTCCAGGGCCTGGACCGTCGCGTCGGCGGCCGGCAAAGCGGCCGTGACCTTGTCGACCAAGGCCTTTTCCTCGTCGGTCATCTGGGTGGCCGCATAGGCCCGCCAGTTCTGATCGATCTTCGCCTTGGCGATGGCGACGCTCTCCGCGGCCTGATCCATGGAGAGCTCGCCCGAGCGCGCCTTGTGTGCGGCGTCGACGATGCTGACCGCGTACATGTCGCTGACCGCCTTCAGTTGTTCCATCGGCCCAACGCGGTCAGCGATCACCGACTCCATGCGCTGGTTGGCGACGCTGCTGGCGATGAAGCCTGAAAGCCCGATCGCCGCCATCCCCACGCCCAGCGCCACCAGGCAGCCCAGCAGTCTCGTCTTGATGGTCAGGGTCATCGCAAGCCTCACGCTGTCGCGAAGCGGGCGCTCAAACCGAGCGCCCGCCTTTGTTGGCGCGAAGAAAGCCGGCGATGATTAATCAAAACCTTCACTGCCGCTGGCGCGGCCTAACGCCTTCGCCAACACCCGCCATTGGCGGAACGAGGGTCTCTTCGAAGGGGACAATTTCACCCAGGATCGACAATCATAAGACAACGTTGTCGCCATGCCGTCGTCATTGATCGAAGATGTCGACGACCAGACAGAGCCATCGGCGCCTCTGCGACAGAATGTCGCATGCGGGTCGATCATGCTCTCCAACCGCCGCCTAGCGCCTTGTAGATCGCCACGACGTCCGTGTTGACGCTGGTTTCAGCCACGGTGAGCGAATCTTCCGCCGCCAGCAAGGTGCGCTCGGCATCCAACAGAATCAGAAAGTCGATGCCGCCTTCCCGATACTGCACGCGCGCCAGCTCCGCCGCTCGGCGCGAGGCCGCCGCTTGGTCGGTGAGGCTCTTCAGGCGCGATTGCTGCTGGCTATAGGACACCAGAGCATTTTCGAGATCCTCCAACGCGCGCAGCACGGTCCGGTCGTAGCTGGCCAGGGCCGCGTCGTCGCGGGCTCGCGCCGCCCGCAGGCGGGCGTGGGCGCTGCCCAGGTCCAGGGCCGGCCAGCTGACGGTGGGGGCCACCGACCAGGCCTGGCTGGCGCTGTTGCCGAAGCCCGTCGCCGTGCCTGACAGGAAGCCGACGAAGCCGGTCACCGACACGCGCGGGAAGAGGTCGGCCGTGGCCACGCCGACCCGAGCGGTCGCGGCCGCCAGGCGACGCTCAGCCGCCTGGACGTCGGGACGCCGGCGCAGCAGGTCGCCGGCCTCGCCGATCGGCAAGGCGGTGACGAGCGGACGGACATCGTCGGTGCGCGCCACCAGCAGCGTGTCCAACGCGCCGGGTCGCTGGCCGGTCAGCACCGCCAGGCGATGGTTGGCGCGCTTCTCGGCCGTGACCAGGGCGGGGATCGCCGCCTCGGTCGCGTTCAGGCGGGCCTGAGCGCTGGCGACGTCGATCGGACTGCCGGCCCCGGCGTCGAACCGCACCTTGGTCAGGCGCACGGTCTCGCGCTGGGTCTCGAGGTTGCGGTTGGCGACCTTGAGCCGAGCCTGAGCGCCGCGCAGTTCGAGGTAATTTCGAGCCACTTCCGCGGCGACGGTGACCTGGGCGTCGCGCAGGTCGGCCTGAACCGCCCCGGCTTCCGCCCCCGCCGCCTGCACGCCGCGCCGGACGCGGCCGAACAGGTCGATCTCCCAGCGGGCGTCGAAGCCGGCCTGATAGCTCTCGATCTCGGCCCGCTCGGTTGTGAAGCCCGGCTGCTGCTGGTCGCGCTTGGCGTAGGTCCCGCTGGCGCTGACATGCGGCAGCTGGTCCAGCCGCTGCTCGGTGAAGAGGGCCCGGGCCTCGCCGACGCGGGCGACCGCGATGCGAAGGTCCAGGTTCTCGCCCAAGGCCTTGCCGACCAGCTGGTCCAGCACCGGATCGCCGAAGGCCTTCCACCATTCGGCTTCGGGATTGGCGACGGTGAAGACGGCCGGATCGGCGTTCTGGAAGGCGGCCGGCGGGGTCGCCGGCGCCGTGTAGTTCGGGCCCACCGCGCAGGCGGCGGCCGTCAGGGAGACGCCGGCGATCAGCGCGGCGCGCAGGGTGTTGATGACGAACATCAGTGAGCCTCCGCGGCCGGAGCCGCCGTGGTCGTCACCGTCTTCTGGGCGGCCTTGCGGGCCGTGAAGCGACGGATGACGTAGTAGAAGACGGGGGTCAGGATCAGGCCGAAGATCGTCACGCCCAGCATGCCGGAGAACACCGCCACGCCCATGGCCCGACGCATTTCCGCGCCCGCGCCGTGCGACACCACCAGGGGATAGACCCCCATGATGAAGGCGATCGAGGTCATCAGGATCGGCCGTAGGCGCAGGCGGCAGGCCTCCAGCACCGCTTGCAGCGGACTGTCGCCGTGCTCCTCGCGTTCCTTGGCGAACTCGACGATCAGGATAGCGTTCTTACACGCCAGCCCCACCAGCACGATCAGACCGATCTGGGTGAAGATGTTGTTGTCGCCCTTGCTGATCCAGACGCCGGCCAGGGCCGACAGCAGGGTCATTGGCACGATCAGGATGACCACCAACGGCAGGCTCCAGCTTTCGTACTGAGCGACCAGCACCAGGAAGGCCAGCAGCACGCAGAGCGGGAAGACGAAGACCGCCGTGTTGCCCGCCAGGATCTGCTGGTAGGTCAGTTCGGTCCACTCGTAGCCCATGCCGTTGGGCAGCTCCTTCTTGGCCAGGTCTTCCAGGGCCTTCTGGGCCTGGCCGGTCGAGAAGCCGGCGCCGGGGCCGCCGTTGATCTCGGCCGTCAGCATGCCGTTGTAGTGGCTCTCGCGGTCGGGACCGGTGGCTTCGTTGAAGCTGACGAAGGCGCCCAGCGGGATCATCTGGCCGTCGCCGTTGCGGGTCTGCAGGCGCAGCATCTGTTCCGGCTGCAGGCGGAATTTCTGGTCGGCCTGCACGTTGACCTCGTAGGTCCGCCCGAAGCGGTTGAAGTCGTTGACGTACAGCGAGCCCAGATAGACCTGCATGGTCTCGAACAGGTCGGTCAGCGACACGCCCTGAGCCCGGGCCTTTTCACGGTCGATGTCGGCCTGAATCTTCGGGACGCTGACCTGGTAGCTGGAAAACACGCCGGCCAGGGCGGGGTCCTGCCGCGCCTTGTCCATCAGGTTCTGGGTGGCCTTGTACAGCTCATCCGAACCCAGGCCCGCCTTGTCGACGATCTGCATCCGGAAGCCGCCGATGGTGCCCAGGCCCTGGACGGCCGGGGGCGGGAAGACGGCGATCTGGGCGTCGGCGATGGCGCCGAACTTCTGGTTCAGGGCCCCGACGATGGCGCCGGCCTGGGTTTCCTTGCTCTCACGCTCGTTGAAGTCGTCCAGGGCGTAGAACACCGCGGCCGAGTTCGGGCTGTTGATCAGGCCGTTCACCGACAGGCCGGGGAAGGCCACCGAGTGCTTGACGCCCGGAATGGTCTTGGCGATCTCGCCCATCTGGCGCACCACCGCTTCGGTGCGGTCCAGCGAGGCGGCGTCGGGCAGCTGCACGACGGCGACCACATAGGCCTTGTCCTGCTGCGGCACGAAGCCGGTCGGGGTGCGCGAGAAGGCGAAGATCGTCAGCACCAGCAGCACGCCGTAAACCACCAGGCCCGCGGTGGAGCGGCCCAGGGTCTTGGCCACGCCGTTGACATAGCCGTTCGAGGCCTTGGCGAAGAAGCGGTTGAACGGGTTGAACAGCCAGCCCAGGCCGGCGTCGATCAGCTTCTGGAAGCGGTCCTTGGGCGCGTCATGCGACTTCAGGAGCACCGCGGCCAGGGCCGGCGACAGGGTCAGGGAGTTGATAGCCGAGATCACCGTCGAGATGGCGATGGTCAGGGCGAACTGGCGGTAGAACTGGCCCGACAGGCCGCTGATGAAGGCGGTGGGGATGAACACCGCGCAGAGGACGAGGGCCGTGGAGATGATCGGTCCGGTCACCTCGCCCATCGCCTTGCGGGTGGCGTCGGCAGGCTCCAGGCCTAGGGCGATGTTCCGCTCGACGTTCTCGACCACGACGATGGCGTCATCGACGACGATGCCGATGGCCAGCACCAGGCCGAACAGGGTCAGGGCGTTGAGGCCAAAGCCCAGCATCAGCATGATCGCGAAGGTGCCGATCAGCGAGACGGGCACGGCGATCAGCGGAATGATCGAGGCGCGCCAGCCCTGCAGGAACAGCACCACCACCAGCACGACCAGGATGATGGCCTCGATCAGGGTGTGGACCACCGAGTCGATGCTTTCCTGCACGAAGGCCGTGGTGTCGTAGACGATCTCGTAGTCGACGCCTTCGGGGAATTCCTTTTTCAGCTCGGCCATCGTCTTCTTGATGTTGGCCGCCATCTCCAGGGCGTTGGAGCCCGGACGCTGGAAGATCGGCATGGCCACGGCCGGCTTGTTGTCCAGCAACGAGCGCAGGGCGTAGTTGTTGGCGCCCAGCTCGACGCGGGCCACGTCGCCCAGGCGGGTGATCTGGCCGTCGCCGCCTGAGCGGACGATGACCTGGCGGAACTGCTCCTCGTCGGTCAGGCGACCGGGGGCGTTGATCGACAGCTGGAAGTCGGCGCCCGAGCCGGCGTTGGGCGGCGCGCCCAGCTGGCCGGCGGCGACCTGTACGTTCTGCTCGCGCAGGGCGCGGACCACGTCACCGGCGGTCATCGACAGGGCGGCCAGCTTTTCAGGATCGAGCCAGACGCGCATCGAGTACGAGCCGGCGCCGAAGATCTGTACGTCGCCGACGCCGTCGATGCGCTTCAGACGGTCACGCACGTTCAGCTGCGCGTAGTTGCTGAGGTACAGCATGTCGTAGCGATTGTTCGGCGAGGTCATGTGCACGACCAGGGTCAGGTCGGGCGAGGCCTTGTCCGTCGTCACCCCGATCCGCTGCACCTCCTGGGGCAGCTTGGGCAGGGCCTGGGCGACGCGGTTCTGGACCTGCACCTGGGCCTTGTCCAGGTCGGTGCCCAGCGCGAAGGTCACGGTCAGCACCATGGCCCCGTCGGCGGCCGACTGGGACGACTGGTAGATCATGCCCTCGACGCCGTTGATCGCCTGCTCCAGCGGAGCGGCGACGGTCTGGCCGATGACGGATGGGTTGGCGCCCGGATAGGCGGCGCGCACGACCACGGTCGGCGGCACGACTTCGGGATACTCGCTGATCGGCAGTTGAGGCAGCGCCACTAGGCCGGCGAGGAAGATGACGATCGAGAGCACGGCCGCGAAGCGTGGCCGGTTCACGAAGAACTTTGAGAAGGACATGGGGTCGTTCCGGGGAGGAGCGGAAAAGGAGGTACACTTCGGGCGCAAGCGGTCCCTTCCCGCCAGGCGGCGAGCCAAAGGAACCGTTCGAAACCCTGAAAAAGACGCCCGGCTCGTAACGGGAGCCGGGCGCTACGCTTAGTTCTGTCGGATCGGCGTCTCGAGCGCCGCCAGCTGGGCCAGGTCGGCGGTCTCGGTCTTGACCTTGACCGGCGCGACGGTGTCACCCGGCTTGACCTTCTGCAGGCCGCCGACGATCACACGGTCGCCGGGCTTCAGGCCCTGGCGGATGATGCGCAGGTTGCCGGCCAGCGGGCCGATCTCAACGGGGCGGTACTCGGCCTTGTTGGCGGCGCTGACGACCACGACGTAGCGCTTGCCCAGGTCGGTCGCGACAGCGCGATCAGGGGCGAGCGCGACGGTCTGGGGCTCGGCGCTGACCATGCGGATGCGGGCGAACAGGCCCGGGGTGAAGCGGCCGTCGGCATTGGCGAAGATCGCGCGGCCGTTGATGGTGCCGCTCTTGGCGTCCAGGGCGTTGTCGATGAAGGCCAACTTGCCGATGTGCGGATAACCCTCCTCGGTCATCAGGCCCATATAGACCGGGCTCTGCTTGCCGCGCTCGTTGGCGGCGTACTTCAGGAAGGTCTGCTCGTCGGCGTTGAAGGCCGCGTAGATCGGGGTGTCGGACACCACCGTGGTCAACAGGGACGCCTGGGTGACCAGGTTGCCGCGGGTGATGATCGCCTTGGAGACCCGGCCGTCGATCGGCGAGGTCACCTTGGTCCATTCCAGGTTCAGGCGAGCGGTCGTCAGGGCGGCCTGGGCGGCCGAGACATTGGCCTGGGCGGCGCGCTCTTCGGACGCCAGGCGGTCGAATTCGCTCTGGGCCAGGGCGTTCTGGTCGATCAGGCGACGACCCCGCTCGCGATTGACGATCGCCAGGTCCAGCTGGGCCTTGGCGCGGGCCACCTCGGCGGCGGCGCGGTCGGCCTCGGCCTTGTAGGGGCGCGGGTCGATCTGGAAGAGGACCTGACCCTTGCGGATACGGGCGCCTTCCGCAAATTGCGCCCCGTCAATGTAACCGGAGACGCGCGGGCGGATCTCGACGGTGTCGATCGGTTCGAGACGGCCGGTGAAGTCGTCCCACTGACGCAGGGACTTGAAGGCCACATCGGTGACGGTGACCTGGGCCGGCGGCGGCGCGGCGGCTTCCTGCTTGGCCTGGGCCGAGCAGGCGGCCAGCACGGCGACGGCGGCCAGGCCGGCGAAGGAAGTGATGACGGGTTGAAGGCGCATGGGGAGATGCCTGTCGGACAAGGAGTTGATGCGGGGATTTCTTGTTTTTGGGATCATTCGTGCAGGAAGAAGGGGCGAGCCTCGGCGGCTTCGGCCTCTTCCAGCGTCTCGATCCAGCGGGGGATCGCCGTGGCCTTGCAGATCATGAAGGCCAGCAAACCCTTGCACGGCGCAGCGTCGGCGGCGGGGGCGAAGTCGGTCGCTTGAGGCGGCATGGCGTGCGCTCCGTTTTTAGGGTTTAAGAGAATGAAATGTCGCAGGGCCTGTTACTTGACCTGAGCGACCCGAAGGACGATTTAGGATGTGACGAGACCGTTCGGTATCATCGCCATGTGGCGGAGAGATACTGACCGGTAACTCTCACGTCAAGGAGAGGCCTGCCGAAATGGCGACGAGAAATTCTGGGGACGATGTCGGGGGCGACACGGAAGCAGCGGCGGCGGTGTGCGCGCCCGCGTCCAAGCGACCCGCGCGGGACCGGATCTTCGAGACCGCCCGCGAGCTGTTTTACCAGCACGGCATCCGGGCCGTCGGCGTCGAGACCATCGCCGCCGAGGCCGAAGCCACCAAGATGACGCTGTATCGGAACTTCCCGTCCAAGGACGAGTTGGTCGCCGAGGTGCTGCGCGAGCAGGAGCGGGAATATTGGGCGTGGTGGGAGCAGGTCACGTCGTACTGCTGCACCGACCCGCGCGCCCAGCTGGAAGCGATCTTCGACGCCTTCGAAACCAAGGCCTGCAAGCAGGACATCCACGGCTGCCCGCTGTCGAACGCCGCGATCGAGCTGCACGAGGAGAACCACCCCGCCCAGGTGGTGTCGGTGAACTACAAGAAGGAACTGCACCGCCGACTTGTCGATCTGGCCCAACGCGCCGGGGCCAAGGACGACGACTTGGCCGACGCCCTGATGCTGCTGATGGAAGGCGCCGCCACCGCCCGCGTGACCCTGGGCGCCGACGGCCCCGTCCGCGCCGTGGCCCGCTCGGCCCGGGCGCTGATCCGGTGTCATTTGGATCCGGCCTAGTCCCTGCCACGTCCTCGCCCTTCGACAAGCTCAGGGTGAGGACGACTTCCAGCACCGGTTAACAAGAAACCTCACCCTGAGCCTGTCGAAGGGCGAGGTTTCCGGCACGGTCTAGACCGCCCCTCCCCCGCCAATATACCCGAGCCCCGTCGCCCGGTGGATCGCCTGGGCCCGGCCCGCGACGCGCAGTTTCAGCGCCGCGTTCTGGACGTGGAAGCGCACCGTCGGGCCTGAGATGCCGATGATCTGGGCGATGTCGGCGTCGGTCTTGCCGGCCGCCGCCCATTTCAGGCACTGGATCTCGCGCTTGGTCAGGCGCACCGGCGGGGCGTCGTCGCCCAGGCCGTCGCGATAGGCGCAGACCAGCCGCAAGGCCGCCCCGTGCAGCTCATCCGACCGCGCCTCGTAGAGCGCCGGCAGGTTCGCCACCGGCTCCGCGGACGCCCAGACCACCGCCCCGATCACCCCGCCGGTCAGGTAGGTTGGCGCGATGATCGCCGCCTGGACGCCGAAGTCCTGGGCCGCCTCGCGCACCTCGATCGCCTCCAGCCGGGGCAGCGGCCGCCAGCTGGAAAACCGGCCCTGGTGATAGAAGAACGGCTCGGCCGTGTAGCGGGCGGCCAGGATGAACGGCGCGCGCAAGGCGAAGGCCCGGTCGCGCCAGTAGCGCAGCGAGCTGTCCAGCCACTCGAAGGTGGTCTCGGCCAGGGGCCGGCCATCCTGGCCCAGCATCGGTTCGGGGCTGGAAATGTCGGCGCTGGCGGCGACATAGGGCAGGCCGATCGCAGCCCCCAGGTCGCGCACCTTTTCGGCCAGGATCGTGACCCTGGCCAAGCGCTCGCCATCGTTCGCCGGACTCGCCATCTGGGTGGGCCGCTTCCCTATCGTTTCCGATAGCTTGCGCGCCTCCCCCGCCCTTTCGCAAGTTTCCCCGACGATGCCGAAGTGAAGGAATGCGCGGGTGGATTTGGAGCTTTCGGCCGAGGACTTGGCCTTCCGTGACGACGTGCGCGCCTTCCTGGACGCTGAGCTTACGCCGGCGTTGCGCGAGGCCGGCCGGCGGATGACCAGCGTGTTCTGCGACAAGGTCCACAGCCTGGCCTGGCAGAAGATCCTGCACGCCCGCGGCTGGGCGGCGCCGACCTGGCCAGTCGAGTATGGCGGGCCGGGCTGGAGCGAGATCCAGCGCCACGTCTTCTTCGCCGAATGCGCAAGGGCGGGGGCGCCCAACCTGGCGCCGATGGGCCTGCGGATGGTGGCGCCGGCGATCATGAGCTTCGGCACGCCCGAACAGAAGGCGCGCTACCTGCCGCGCATCCTGTCGGGCGAAGACTACTGGTGCCAGGGCTATTCGGAGCCCGGCTCGGGCTCTGACCTGGCCTCCCTGCAGATGCGCGCGGTGCGCGACGGCGACGACTACGTACTGAACGGCTCGAAGATCTGGACCACCCACGCTCAGTGGGCGACGCACATGTTCTGCCTGGTGCGCACCTCGACCGAGGGCAAGCCGCAGGCCGGCATCACATTCCTGCTGATCGAGATGGATCGGCCGGGGATCAAGGTCGATCCGATCATCACCCTGGCCGGCGAGCACGAGGTCAACCAGGTGTTCTTCGACGACGTCCGCACCCCGGCCGCCGACCGGCTGGGCGCCGAAAACCAGGGCTGGACGGTGGCCAAGCACCTCTTGGAATTCGAACGCGGCGGCGGCTACGCGGCAGGCCTCGACGCGGGGCTGGCGCGGCTGCGCGACATGGCGGGGGCGGAGGACCTGCTCGATGACCCCCACTATCGCCGCCGCCTGGCCGAGGCCGAGATCGGGGCCCTGGCCATCGACATCACCGAGCGCCGGGTGCTCTCGGCGCTGGCCGCCGGCGGCAAGCCGGGACCAGCCTCGTCGATCCTGAAGCTGCAAGGCTCCGAACAGCTGCAGCGGCTGGACGAACTGGGCGTCGAGGCGCTCGGATCTTACGTCGCGCCGCACCAACCCAAGGCCCGCGAGGCCGGCTCCAACGAGACCCTCGTCGGCCCCGAGCACGGCCTGACGACCATGGCCCGCTACCTGAACAACCGCGCCGCCTCGATCTATGGCGGCTCCAACGAGATCCAGCGCGACATCATCGCCAAGCTAGTGTTGGGGTTGTAACGGCGCCTCACCTATCAATTCCGATAGCTTGTTACGCGAGAGACCCAAACGCACGCTCCCCTCAGAGTTCCCGCCCAATGCAGGCGGGGCCAAAGGGAGGTTGAACGAATGCCAGGACCTACGCGCCTGACCTTGAGCTTGAGCGTGTCGGCGCTCGCCCTGCTGATGGCGGCCCCCGCCCTAGCACAGACTGGGGGGGCTCAGACCACGGCGGCATCGAAGCAGGAAGACACCCTGACGATCGACACGCTGGTGGTCACGGCCCAACGCCGCGAGGAGACCGCCAACAGCATCGGCATGCCGATCCAGGCGTTCAGCGGCGCGGCCCTGCAGCAGTTGCGGGTCACCGACCCAAAGGACCTGACGACGGTCGCGCCCAGCTTCACGGTCAGCCAGAGCTATCAGGGCGTGCCGACCTATACGCTGCGCGGCATCGGCTTCAACACCATCAACCTGTCGGCCACCTCGACCGTCGGCACCTACTGGGACGAGGTCGCCTACGCCTATCCGTTCATGAACACCGGCCCGGTCTTCGACCTGGAGCGGGTGGAAGTGCTGAAGGGGCCGCAGGGCACGCTGTACGGCCGCAACACCACCGCCGGCCTGATCGACTTCGTGACCAACAAGCCGACCGAAGAGTTCGAGGGCTCGCTGACCGCCGAGGCCGGCAACTTCAAGACCTACAACCTCGAAGGCTATGTCAGCGGCGCCCTGGGCCCGCGCGTGCAGGGCCGCATCGCCTTCCGCTCGGAAGAGAGCGACAAGGGCTGGCAGGTCAGCAACAGCCGCAATGAGCGCCTGGGCAAGGTCGATCGCGACGGCTGGCGCATCTCGCTGGCCATGCAGCCGACCGACAAGGTCGAGGTCGAGGCCTCGTACTCGGGCTGGCGCAACAAGTCCGACACTGTCGCGGCCCAGGCCATCGGCTTCACACCGGCCACCGCCGCCAGCCCGTTCAACGCCCCGGGCCTGGTCAGCTACATCGCCGCCAACCAGCCGACCAAGGCCAGCCAGGCCGACTGGGCCCCACTGGCCGTGCGCTCGGCCAATGCGGGTCCTGGCCTGGGCATCAGTGATCCGCTGCGCGAGAACGACCAGTTCCACGCCGGCAAGCTGCGGGTTACCTGGAACATCAGCGACAAGGTGACGGCAGTCTCGCTGACCAGCTTCAACCGCCTGTCGCGCAAGGCCGTGTTCGACTGGAGCGGTGCGCCCTACGAGATCCTGGTCCAGAAGGCCCACGGCGACATCAAGTCGTTCGCCGAGGAACTGCACTTCGAGGGCGTCACCGACAAGGGCTCGTGGCTGGTCGGCGGCTATGTCGCCCGCGACACCATCTATGACAGCAACCGCACCCTGCTGGGCCAGAACGCCAATGTCGGCACGATCCGCGCGGTCGGCTCGACCCTGCTGGCGACGCCATTCAATTCGTTCGGCTACACAGCCCTGCAGATGAGCCAGGCGTTCCGCACCTATGAGGACGTCGGCAATATCGAGACCAAGACCTGGAGCCTGTTCGCCAACGCCGACCATCGCCTGACCGACAGCCTGAAACTGACCGCGGGCATCCGCTACAGCCAGGACAAGCAGGACTACATCGGCTGCTCGCGCGACTTCGGCGGCTCGATGCTGGTCAATGTCAACGTCGTCAACCGGGCGCTGTTCGCCGGCGCCTATGGCCTGGTGGCCCCGATCGTCCAGGGCGGCTGCAACACCTTCGATCCAGCCACCAAGAGCTTCGGCTTCGTGAAGTCCAAGCTGGACGAGGACAACATCGCCTGGCGCGTGGCCCTGGATTGGCAGGCGTCGGAAGACGTGCTGGTGTTCGGCTCGGTGTCGCGCGGGGCCAAGGCCGGCGCCACGCCGATCAACGCCGCCAACATCTCGACCCAGAACGCCCCGGCCACCCAGGAACTGCTGACCGCCTACGAGCTGGGCGTGAAGGCCGGTCTGTTCGGTCGCCGCGTGCAGGCCAATGTCAGCGGCTTCTACTACGACTACACCGACAAGCAGCTCAGCGTGTACTTCGCCGACCCGATCTACACGGCCCTGTCGCGCCTGGCCAACGTGCCCAACGGCGAGGCCTATGGCGTCGACGGCGACATCACCTGGCGCGCCACCCGCTCGCTGACCTTCATCGCCTCGGCCACCTGGCTGCACACCGAGGTCAAGGGCTACACCGGCATCAACGCCGCCGGCAAAACCCAGAGCTTCGACGGCCAGCCGTTCCTGTACAGCCCGAAGTTCCAGGGCGGCCTGACGGCGCTGTTCAACCACGACCTGGAAAACGGCCTGAAGCTGCAGGCCGCCCTGAACGGCCGCTGGCAGGACAAGTCCGCCGCCGACCTGGAAGGCAACCCGCTATTCGCCATCGACAGCTACGGCATGCTGAACGCCAGCGTCGGCATCGGCTCGCCGGAGAAGGGCTGGGAGCTGTCGATCTGGGGCCGCAACCTGACCGACGAATATTACTGGAGCGCGGTCAGCAGCAACGCCAACACCGTGGTCCGCTTCCCGGGCAAGCCCACCACCTACGGCGCGGCCCTGACCTGGAAGTTCTAGGGGCCTCCAACCATGGACGCTCCGGTGTGATGGCGCCGGAGCGGCGTTCCTCCCCTGCCATCTCAACTCGGTCCCTTGGGCGCGGCGGTTTCCGTCGCGCCCCTTCTTTTCAGCCCTCGCGCGTGCGCAGCAGCACCTTGGACCGCGCCTCGATGGCCAGCAGGGTCAGCAGCACCACCAGCGCAAAGCCCAGCAGCATCAGCGACAGGCGATGGGCCTGCCCCCATTCCAGCGACTCGACCAGACGGTAGATCTCGGTCGACAGCACCATGGTCTCGCCGGGGATCGCCCCGCCCAGCATCATCACCACGCCGAACTCGCCGACCGTGTGGGCGAAGACCAGGATCGCGGCGGCGACATAGCCGGGCAGCGCCAGCGGCAGGGCCACCCGCCAGAACCGCGCCCACGGCGAGGCGCCCAGGGTGGCGGCGGCCTCCAGCGGTTCATCGCCGATGCTGAGGAAGGCGTTGCGCAGCGGCTGCACCGCGAACGGCAGGGAATAGATCAGCGAACCGATCACCAGCCCCTCGAAAGTGAAGGCCAGGGTACGGATTCCGAACGGCTGCAGCAGCGCCATCAGCGGGCTCTTCGGCCCCAGGGCGATCAGCAGGTAGAAGCCCAGCACCGTGGGCGGCAGCACGATCGGCAGGGCCACCAGGGCGGTGATCGGCGTGCGCCAGGCCGAACGCCCGCGCGCCAGCCACCACGACAGCGGCGTGGCCAGGGCCAGCAGCAGCAGCGTGGTCAGCCCCGCCAGCCGGGCCGTCAGCCACAGCACCTCGGTCATGATCAACGGACCTGGTAGCCGTAGCGCTTGATGATCGCCTTGGCCTCGGGCCCTTTCAGGAACGCCAGGAACGCCTTGGCCGCCGCGTTGTTCGCGCTGGTCTTCAGCAGCACCGCCTGCTGGTCGATGGGAGTGTGGAAGGACGTCGGCACCACCCAGCGCGAACCGCCTTTCTCGTTCACGACCTGGGAGAGCGCCACGAAGCCGACCTCGGCCGCGCCGGTCTGAACGTACTGGAAGGCCTGGGTGATCGAGCTGCCCTGCACGATCTTCGGCTTCAGGACGTCGTACAGCTTCAGCTTGGTCATCGTCTCGATCGCCGCCTGGCCATAGGGCGCGGCCTTGGGATCGGCGATCGACAGCTTGTCGAACTTGATCTTGCCCAGCACCGCGCCGCCCTTGCTGTCGGGCCCGTCGATCAGGCCCGGGGTCTTGCTAAACAGCACCAGCCGGCCGGTGGCGTAGGTGAAGCGCGAACCGGCGACCGCCAGCCCTTCGCCCTCGGCCTTCAGCGGCCGCTCGACGTCGGCCGACAGGAACACCTCGTACGGCGCACCATTGGCGATCTGGGTATAGAACTGGCCCGACGAGCCGAAGCTCAAGGTCGCGTCGTGGCCGGTCTTGGCCTTGAAGCGCGCGGCGATCTCCTTGGCCGGTTCGGTGAAGTTGGCGGCCACCGCCACCTTGGTCTCGGCGGCCAGCGCCGAGCCGCCCGACAGGAACACGCCGAACAAGGCGGCGATCAGCATCGGACGGCGGGCGATCATCTGGTAGTCCTGCGGTGAGAGCGCTGCGGATATGCAGCACATCTACATAACGCCGAGAGCAGGACAAGACGCGTGGCGAACGACGACGATTTCAGCGCCTCCCTGATCCTGAAGCGCGGCGGCCTGGCCCGCGTGGGGCTGGAGCGCATCGCCCTGCTGGAAGCCGTCGCGCGCCTGGGCTCGATCAGCGCCGCGGCCAAGGCGGCCGGCCTCTCGTACAAGGGCGCCTGGGACGGGGTGCAGGCGCTGAACAACCTGTTCGACCAGCCGCTGGTCAGCGCCGCGCCCGGCGGCCGCAGCGGCGGGGCGGCCCAGGTCACCGCGCGCGGCCAGGCCGTGATCCGCGCCTTCCGCGCCGCCGAGCGCGAGGTGGGCGCGGCCTTCGCGCGACTGGAAGCCGACTTGAGCAGCGACGCCGAGCTGCTGTGGAGCCTGGGCCTGCGCACTAGCGCCCGCAACGCCCTGCGCGGCGTGGTCCAGACAGTCGAGGGCGACGGCGTCACCGCGATCGTGACCCTAGCGCTGGGCGAGGGCCTGACCCTGCGCGCATCCATCACCCGCCGCAGCGTCGAGGACCTGGACCTCGCGCCCGGCCGGCCGGCCATCGCCCTGATCAAGTCCAGCTTCGTGCGTCTGGACGCCGGTGACGGCGACAACCGCCTGGCCGGCGAGATCGTCGATCGCGAGGCGGGCGAGGCCTCGGCCGAGGTCACCCTGGCCCTGCCCGCCGGCAAGAGCCTGGTGGCGACCTTGCGCCCCGGCGATGGATCCTGGGATCTGCCGGTCGGCGCGACGGTCGAGGCGCGGATCGCGGCGTCCGACGTGATCCTGGCGGTCGACTAGAACAGCCCGCGGGCGCCGTCGAAGGCCAGCTTGCCGCCCACCGCGATCAGCAGGATGTAGATCACCTTGTAGAAGCCCTCGGCCGGCACGCGGCGCACCAGCCAGACCCCGGCCCAGGTCGAGGCCACGGCCAACGGCAGCAGCACCCCGGCGGTAGCCAGCACCTTGGGCGTGAACTGGCCCAGCGCGATATAGGCCGGCACCTTCATCCAGTTCACCACCGCGAAGAAGATGGCGCTGGTGCCGATGAACACGTCGCGCGGCAGACGGCGGGGCAGGACGTAGATCTGGAAGGGCGGACCGCCGGCGTGCGCGATCTGGCTGGTGAAACCGGCGGCGATCCCGCACAGCACGCCCAGCCATGGCCGGCCGGGCGAGGCCTCGACTTGGCTGGCCGCCTTCACCGCCCGCTCGGCCCACAGGCGCTGCAGAGCAAACAGCATGGCCACCAGGCCGACGGCCAGTTCGACGGCGGACTCGTCGACGAAGGCCGCCAGGGCCCAGCCCAGGAAGATGCCGCCTGCCGCAGCCGGCAGCATCAGGATCAGCAGGCCCTTGTCCCAGCTTTTCCGGAACGCCCAGACGCTGACCACGTCCTGGACCAACAGGATCGGCAGGGTGATCGAGGCGGCCATGACCGGCGAGACCGCCAGGGCCATCATCGGCACCGCCACCACCCCGATACCGGCGAACCCGCCCTTGGCCAGGCCCAGCAGGATCACCGCCGGGATGGCGACGGCATAGAAGAACGGATCGGTCAGCATGACCGACGCTTAGGCGCTTCGGTGACGCTACACCAGCGGCGGGTTCAACGCCTTGAAGCCGCCCTCGCGCCAGTACGGATAGTAGGGATAGGGCGGCTCGACGGCGCTAGCGGCGTCCAGGCGGGCGACCTGCTCCGGCGTCAGCGCCCAGCCGATCGCGCCCAAGTTCTGGCGCAGCTGGTCCTCGGTGCGGGCGCCGATGATGACGCTGGACACGGTGGGCCGCTGCAGCAGCCAGTTCAGCGCCACCTGCGGCACGGTCTTCTCGGTCTCGGCGGCGATGGCGTCCAGGGCGTCGACCACGCGGTACAGGCGCTCGTCGTCGACCGGAGGACCAGCGTCGGCGGTGTCGTGCAGCCTGCTCTGGGCGGGCAGCGGCTGGCCACGGCGGACCTTGCCGGTCAGGCGGCCCCAGCCCAGCGGGCTCCAGACCATGGCCCCGACGCCCTGGTCGGCGGCCAACGGCATCAGCTCCCACTCATAGTCGCGGCCGACCAGCGAATAGTAGGCCTGGTGCGCGACGTAGCGCGGCCAGCCATGGCGATCGGCAGCGGCCAGCGCCTTCATCAGCTGCCAGCCCGAGAAGTTGGAGGCGCCGACATAGAGCACCTTGCCCGCCCGGACGAGATCATCGAGGGCCGACAGGGTCTCCTCGACCGGCGTGGCGGCGTCGAAGGCGTGCAGTTGCAGCAGGTCGATGCGGTCGGTGCGCAGGCGCTTCAGCGCCGCCTCGACGCCGTCGATCAAAGACTTGCGCGAGGTCCCGCCGGCCAGGCCCAGCTTGGTCGAGATCAGCGCCTGGTCGCGACGGCCTTCCAGCGCCGCACCCAGGATCTCCTCCGAGGCGCCGTTGGAATAGACGTCGGCGGTGTCGAACAAGGTGACGCCGGCCTCCAGGCAGATGTCGACGATGCGGCGGGCGCCGGCGATATCGGTGTCGCCCCATGCGCTGAACAGCGGGCCCTGGCCGCCGAACGTGCCGGCGCCGAACGACAGGGCGGGAACCTTCAGGCCGGAACGGCCCAGCGAGCGGTAGTCCATCAGGGTCTCTCCTTTAGGCGACGGCGAGCGTGCGGCGTTCGAGGCGAAGCGAGAAAGCAGCCAGGGCCAGGGCCGACAGCGGCACCAGGGCGCCGACCAGCGGGATAGCCGACAGGCCCGGGCCGTGGTCGATCACCGCCCCGCCCAGCCACGCGCCGAAGGCGTTGCCCAGGTTGAAGGCGGCGATGTTCAGGCTGGAGGCCAGGCCCTGGCCCGCGCCGCCGGCTTGGCTCAGCACCCGCATCTGCAGTGGGGCGACGGTGGCGAAGGCGGCCGCGCCCAGCAGGAAGGCGGCGACGACCGCACCGATCTGGCTGTGGAAGGCGAAGGCCGAGACCCCCATGACCACGGTCAGGGCGATCAGCGTGCCGGCCAGGGCGGTGTTCAGGCTCTTGTCGGCCCAGCGGCCGCCCGCCAGGTTGCCGGCCACCAGACCCGCGCCGAACACCAGCAGGATCGGCGAGACGGCGGCCTGCGAGAAGCCGGCCAGTTCGGTGAGGATCGGCTGGATGTAGGTGAAGACGGCGAACACCCCGCCAAAGCCCAGCACGGTCATGGCCAGGCCCAGCTGCACCTGCGGACGGGCCAGCACGGCGAACTCCTCGCGCAGCGGGGCGGGCTCGACCTTTTCCCGGGTGCTGGGCACCAGGGCGGCCAGGACGACCAGGGCCACGGCGCCGACGGCGGCCACGGCCCAGAACGCCGCGCGCCAGCCGAAGGCCAGGCCCAGCCAGGCGCCGAACGGCACGCCCAGCAGGGTCGACAGGGTCAGGCCGGTGAACATGATCGAGATCGCCGAGGCCTTGCGCTCGGGCGCCACCAGCGAGACGGCGACCAGCGACCCGACGCCGAAGAAGGTGCCGTGGGCCAGGGCCGTGACCAGCCGCGCGCCCATCAGGACGCCGTAGGTCGGGGCGATGGCGGCCAGGACGTTGCCCAGGGTGAAGATCGCCATCAGCACCAGCAGAGTGGTCTTCTTGGGCAGGCGGCGCGTGGCCAGGGTCAGGATCGGCGCGCCGACGAAGACGCCCAGGGCGTAGCCGGTCATCAGGAGGCCGGCGGCGGAGATCGAAACGCCGAGATCGGCGGAGACCTGCATCAGCAGGCCCATGATGATGAATTCGGTGACCCCGATGCCGAAGGCGCCGACGGTCAGGGCGTAGAGGGCGAGAGGCATGACAGCCGGCTCCGTGAATGTTCGGGCCGGGAGATAGCGCGTCGCCGTTCGGTGAATTAGATTGCGCTCGGGAAAATCAGTTGTGACTTAGGGGCACAAATGGCGCGCCAGGAGATCAATCGCTCCGGAGAGATGGAGGTCTTCGCCCGCGTCGTCGAGGAGGGCGGCTTCACCGCCGCCGCCAAGGCGCTGTCGATGACCCCCTCGGCGGTCAGCAAGCTGGTGGCGCGGCTGGAGGCCCGGCTGGGCTCGCGGCTGGTCGTTCGCTCGACCCGCAAGCTGCAGCTGACCGCCGAGGGCCTGACCTTCCACGAGCGCGCCTTGCGGGTGCTGGCCGACCTGGACGAGGCCGAGCGCTCGGTCGCCGCCTGCGCCGTGCCCAAGGGGCGCTTGAGGATCAACGCCAATGTGGCGTTCGGCCTGCACCATCTGCTGCCGCTGCTGCCGAAGTTCACGGCCCTGCATCCCCAGGTGCAGGTCGACGTCACCTTGACCGATCAGGTGATCGACCTGCTGGACGAGCGCGCTGAGCTGGCCATCCGCGGCGGCCCCCTGCGGCCCTCGCAACTGATGGCCAGGAAGCTTGGCGAAAGCCGCGCGGCAGTGGTCGCTTCGCCGGAGTACCTGGCCCGGCGGGGAACGCCTCAGCATCCCGACGAGCTGGCGCACCATGATCTGGTGACCTTCAACTTCGCCCGCCACTGCGACGAGTGGCCGTTCCTGATCGAGGGCGAGCGGGTCCACTATCCGGCCCATGGCCGCGTGCTGGCCGGCGACGGCGAGAGCGCCGCCCACCTGGCCAAGGCCGGGCAAGGGATCACCCGGCTGGGCGTCTTCCACATCGCCGATGACATCGCCGCCGGCCGGCTGGTCCCGGTGCTGGAGGCCTTCCATCCCGGCGACCTGGAGACGCTCAGCGCGGTCTATGTCGGCCATGCCGGCCCGCTGCCCGCCAGGGTGCGGGCCATGATCGACTTCCTGGCGGTCGAGGTCGATGTCGACTGGCCGATGGGGCGGGAGCCTTAAGCCCCCGCCCCTCGCTGCCTTAGGCGTCCAGCATCACTTCGGCGATCTGCACCGCGTTCAGGGCCGCGCCCTTGCGCAGGTTGTCGCCGACCACGAACAGAGCCAGGCCGCTGGCCACGGTCGGGTCGGGGCGAATGCGGCCGACGAACACCGGGTCCTGGCCGGTGGCGGCCAGCGGGTTCGGGACGTCCTCCAGCACCACGCCGGGCGCGTCGGCCAGCAGCGCCGTGGCCTCGGCGACCGACAGCGAACGCTCGAACTCGGCGTTGATCGACAGCGAGTGGCCGCTGAACACCGGCACGCGCACGCAGGTGCCCGAGACCGGCAGGCCCGGCAGCTCCAGGATCTTGCGGCTTTCGTCGCGCAGCTTCAGCTCTTCCTCGGTGTAGCCGTCCTCGCCGACCACGTAGTTCAGCGGCACGACATTGTAGGCCAGCGGCACCACCCACTTGACCGGCGCGGGCAGCGGGGCGGCCTCCGGCGAGCGCGCCAGACCATCCAGGTCACCCGCGGCGCCGGCCCGCAGCTGGCTCGACAGCACCTCGATGCCCTCCATGCCGCCGCCCGAGGCGGCCTGGTAGGTGCTGACCGTCAGGCGCTTCAACACCGCCTTGTCATGCAGGGGCTTGAGCACCGGCATGGCGGCCATGGTGGTGCAGTTGGGGTTGGCGACGATGCCCTTCGGGATGTTGTTGAGGGCGTGCGGATTGACCTCGGCGACCACCAGCGGGACGTCCGGGTCCGAGCGCCAGGCCGAGCTGTTGTCGATCACCACGGCGCCGGCCGCGGCGGCCTTGGGGGCCAGTTCGCGCGAGGTGTCGCCGCCGGCCGAGAAGAACACGATGTCCAAGCCGGCGAAGTCGGCGGTGGCGGCGTCCTCGACCACGACCTGCTGGCCGTTGAAGTCGACCTTGGTCCCGGCCGAGCGGGCCGAGGCGAACAGGCGCAGTTGGGCCAGCGGGAAGTTCCGCTCGGCCAGCAGCTCGCGCATCATACCGCCCACCAGACCGGTGGCGCCGACGACGCCGACGCGCGGCGGATTGGATCGGGAAAACTTGAAGCTCATGGTCTGCGTCTCCTGGGTGTTCGGAGCGCGGGGAGCTGTCAGATCTCGTTGAGTGAGAGCCGGCCCCGCGCTTGGCGGGGCTGGTTCGAGGATGCCGCTTAGATCGCGCGCATACCCGCCGCCCCACCGAAGCGGGTCGTTTTGCGGGTAATAATTTTAGTCGCGGAAAATTGCATCGGCGGCGCTTCTAGCGGGGAAGCGTCGCCGCGTAAAGTGTCGGAACGGCGGTCGCTGATCCGTCCTTGCGACATCAGCCGCTTGGGAGGTCCTCATGAACCCCGTCATCACCGCCTTCAAGGCCTCGCCCGACCGTGGCCGAGGGCTGGCCCGCGACATGCAGGTGCGCTGGGCGCTGGAGGAGGTCGGCCAACCCTACGACGTGCGCCTGGTCACCTTCGCCGAGATGAAAGAGTTCGCGCACCGGGCGATCCATCCGTTCGGCCAGATCCCGACCTTCGAGGACGGCGGCCTGGCCTTGTTCGAGTCCGGGGCCATCGTGCTGCGCATCGCCGAACAGCATTCGGGCCTGCTGCCGGCCGATCCCGACGCCCGCTCGCGCGCCATCATGTGGATGTTCGCCGCCCAGGCCACGCTGCAGCCGCCGATCGTCGAGTTCGGCATGGCCATGATCCTGGAACGCGACAAGCCGTGGTTCGAAGCCCGCCAGCCGATGCTGGAACAGCGCGTCCGCGACCGCTTGGCCGAGCTCTCCGACCGCCTCGGCGACGCGGACTGGCTGGACGGCGCCTTCAGCGCCGGCGACCTGATGATGGTCACCGTCCTGCGGCGGCTGGGATCGTCGGGACTGGTCGAGGCCTATCCGAAACTTGCCGCCTATGTGGCCCGGGCGGAGGCGCGGCCGGCCTGGCAGAGGGCGTTTGAGGATCAACGCGCGGTGTTCGAGGCCTCGGGCGGCTAGGTCTGCTGCCCTAGCCGCTCCCAGCCGTCGAAGAACGGGAAGCGTTTGGGCCAGAACTCCGCCAGTCGCGGATCCGCATCCACGCGTCGGACGACCTCGCTCATCCTCGGCGCCACGTCGTAGAACCGCACGCGGCGCGGGCCCCAGCGGCTGACGACCGTGACGTAGAGGTCGAGCACCGTCAGCGCGTCGCCCAGGAGGTAGCGGCCCGGCGTCAGCTGGCTTTCCATCATCGCCCAGCAGTCGAGAATGCGCTCGACGGTGGCGGCCTTGATGCGGGCCTGGATCTCCGGGTCCGGGCCGCCCAGACGTGAGGGATCGTCGCGGACCCAGAACAGCGAGTAGATCGAGGCCGGGATGAAGGTCATCCAGCGCAGGAACTGGGCACGGGTCGGGTCGTCGATCGCCGGAGCCAGCCTGGCGGCCGGATAACGGTCGGCCAACCAGATCAGGATGGCGGCGCTTTCGGTGATCGTCTCGCCCTCCGGGGTGATCAGGGCCGGAATCTGCTTAAGGGGATTGATGGCGGCGACCTTGGCCTTTTCGGCCTCGCCTTCCCAGGTCGGGGCCTCGACGATCTCATAGGGCAGGCCGATCAAGGACATAGCCGCTTCGACCGGCACGCCGCCCGATCCGAGGGCGCTGAACAGCTTGAACGGCTTTTCCACAGAATGCCCCTTATGTTGTGGAAGGAGAGCTTCACCACACAAGATGTAGTGGACAGGAAGGGCGTGAGTCTGGCTTACTCCTGCCATATCCTATCCTAGCCCACCCGTCTGATTCCCGCTGCCCGAGGCTCCGCCATGTCCGCTCCGTCGTCGCTGATCCTGCCTGGCCTGATGACCCCTTCGGGCGGCTACAAGCCGTTCCGCTATCCCTGGGCCTATGACTTCTGGAAGAAGCAGCAGCAGGTCCACTGGATGCCGGAAGAGGTGCCGCTGGGCGAAGACCTCAAGGACTGGGCCGTCAAACTGAACGACAAGGAACGGAACCTGCTTACGCAGATCTTCCGCTTCTTCACGCAGTCCGACGTCGAGGTGCAGGACAACTACATGGAGCGCTACGGTCGGGTGTTCAAACCGACCGAAGTGAAGATGATGCTGGCTTCGTTCGCGAACATGGAGACGATCCATATCGCGGCCTACGCCCTGCTGCTCGAGACCATCGGCATGCCCGAGACCGAGTTCTCAGCGTTCATGGAATACGAGGCCATGAAGGACAAGCATGACTACATGCAGACCTTCGGCGTCGACTCCAACGCCGACATCTGCCGCACGCTGGCGATGTTCGGGGGCTTCACCGAAGGCCTGCAGCTGTTCGCCTCGTTCGCGATGCTGATGAACTTCCCGCGCTTTAACAAGATGAAGGGCATGGGCCAGATCGTCTCGTGGTCGATCCGCGACGAGAGCCTGCACTGCGACGGCATCATCAAGCTGTACCACGCCTTCAACAAGGAAACCGGCGCGGTGACCAAGGCCGTGGCCGACGACATCGTCGACTGCTGCAAGACCGTGGTGAAGATGGAGGACGCCTTCATCGACCTGGCCTTCGAGGCCGGCGACATCCAGGGCATGACCCCGGACGACATCAAGCAATACATCCGCTTCGTCGCCGACTGGCGCCTGCGCCAGCTGCAGTTGCCGGAAGTGTACGGCGTGAAGGAAAACCCGCTGCCGTGGCTGCAGGCCCTGCTGTCGGGCGTCGAGCACGCCAACTTCTTCGAAGCCCGCGCCACGGAATACTCCAAGGCCGCGACCAAGGGCTCGTGGCACGGCGCCGAGGGCGTGTGGACCAGCTTCGACGAGATGATGAAGAAGCGCACGGACGTTCCGGCGCTTTAATCACACCCAAGCCTCACACGGGGGTGTCGAGAAGGGCGGGATCGGCGGAGCCGGGTTCCGCCCTTCTTCGTTCTAGGATCATGACCGAGAAAACTTTCAAGGCCGGCGACAAGGTCGCCTGGGACCACAGCCAGGGGACCAGCGTTGGCCGCGTGGTGCGCAAGCAGACCACGCCAACGCGGATCAAGGGCCACAAGGTCGCCGCGTCCAAGGACCATCCCGAATACATCGTCGAAAGCGACAAGACCGGCGCCCGCGCCGCGCATACGCCGCAGGAGCTGCGCAAGCGATGACACTGGCTTCTCCTCCCCCACTTCGCAAGGGAGGAGAAAGAGCCGTGACCCTGTCACGCGGGCGCACTAGTTAGGGCCAACACAGTTGGGAGCCCTCGCATGACCACCATCGCCCTGATCGGACCCGGCGCCATCGGCGGGACGCTCGCCACCTGGCTGGCGCAGCGCGAGGACATCGACCTGACCGTCTGCGTGCGCACGCCGTTCGAGACCCTGTCGGTCGAGACGCCGGACGCGACGATCACGGCCAGCCCGCGCATCGTGACCTCGCCTGAGGGGCTCTCTCCGGTCGACTGGGTGCTGGTGGCGACCAAGACCTATGACGACGCGGCCGCCGCGGCCTGGCTGAAGCCGCTGCGGGGGCCGGACACCAAGGTGGCGGTGATCCGCAACGGCGTGGAGCACCGCGAGGCTTTCGCCGGCCGGGTGGCCGAAGCCAATCTCGTGCCGGTGATCGTCGACTTCCCGGCCGAGCGGCCCGCGCCCGGCGTGTTCCGCCAGCGCCGCTACGGCTGGATCCGCGTGCCGCAAGGCGCGGCAGGCGAGGCGTTCGCCGCCCTGTTCGCCCACACGCCGATCGACGTGGCGACGACCGACGACTTCGTCTCGGTGGCCTGGCGCAAGCTGGCCCTGAACGCGGCCGGGGCGGTCAACGCTGCGACGCTAAAGCCCTCGGGCGTGTCGCACGACGACGGCGCGGCGGCAGTGATGAAGGCGCTGATCGCCGAGTGCGTGGCGGTGGGCCGGGCCGAGGGCGCGACTCTGGCCGACGATCTGGGCGACCAGGTGGTGAACGGCTATCGCGACGGCCCGCCGGATCTGGTCAATTCGCTGCTGGCCGATCGCCAGGCGGGGCGTCCCATGGAGCTGGACGCCCGCAATGGCGTCATCGTCCGCAAGGGCGCGACGCACGGCGTTCCCACGCCGGCCAACGCGATGATCGTAGCGCTGATCAACGCGGCGGCCGGCTAAGTACGGTGCACCTTACGGCTGGTACTTCTTCGGGATCGCCTGAATCTGCTCGGGCGTCAGCTTGGTGATGGTCTTGGCGCGGATCGGCATGGCGAAGCCCATGCCGTCCGAGACCCGCAGGTCCAGGTCCAGCGGCGAGCAGATGCTGTCGGTCCCGCGCACCACCGACACCAGGTGGTTGCCCGGCCAGGTCAGCTGGTTGGAGCCATAGGCCAGGTCGACGCGATAGACGTCGCGGCCGCGAACCTTGAGATACAGGGTGTTCTTGTCCGGGGCGGTCCAGCCGCGCCAGTCGGACAGGTAGAAGCACTGGCGGGGCGGCTTGGCGGGCTTTGCTGCGGCCGTGGCCGTGGCCGCGTCCTGGCTGGCGAAGGCCGCCGGAGCGCCCATGCCGGCAATGGCCAGGCCGATCAGCGCCGTGCGCGCGATGTGAGCGATCCTGCTCATGACGTTCGTCCTAAAAAATCCCTCGCCCTTGAGAGATTGGGCTTCGTTTGAACGGTGTCAAGTTTTTACTGTACATTTGAAACTGTACACGAAAAAGCCCGCCGCTCCGGGGAGCGGCGGGCTTGTCGGGTTCGGTGAGCCGAAGACCTAGACAGTAGCGGCTTCGGCCTCGGGATCGGGGTCGTCCAGCTCGCCCTCCCACTTGGCGACCACGGCGGCGGCGACGCTGTTACCGACGACGTTGGTGGCGCTGCGGCCCATGTCCAGCAGGTGGTCGACGCCCAGCACCAGGGCGATCCAGGCGTCCGGCATGCCGAAGTGGGTCAGGGTGGCCATGATCACCACCAGCGAGGCGCGCGGGATGCCGGCGATGCCCTTCGACGTCACCATCAGCAGGGCCAGCATGAAGATCTGCTGCTGGATCGACAGGTGCACGCCGTGCGCCTGCAGGATGAACATGGTGGCGAACGTGCAGTACAGCATCGAGCCGTCGAGATTGAACGAGTAGCCCAGCGGCAGCACGAACGAGACGATGCGGCGACGCACGCCGATCTTGGGCAGGCCGTCCAGGATGCGCGGATAGGCGGCTTCCGAGCTGGCGGTCGAGAAGGCCAGCAGGGCCGGGTCGCGGATCACGCCGAACAGGGCGATGGCGCGCTTGCCCAGCACGAAGAATGCGGCGGCGAACAGCAACGCCCACAGCACGCCCATGGTGGCGTAGAAGCCCAGGACGAACTTGCCGTAGACCACCAGCATCGAGATGCCTTGCGTGGCGATGGCCGAGGCCAGGGCGCAGAAGATGGCCAGCGGGGCCAGCTTCATCACGAAGCCCGTGACCTTCAGCATGATCTGAGCGCCCTGCTCGGCCAGCTCCATGATCTGCGGGGCCTTGTTGTCCAGCGAGGCCACGGCCGTGCCGACGAACAGCGAGAAGACGACGATCTGCAGGATCTCGTTCTTGGCCATGGCGTCGAAGATCGACGTCGGCACCAGGTGGACGATGAAGGTCTGCAGGGTGAAGCCTTCGGTCGAGGCGGCGGGCGGCGCGCTGCCGCCGGTCACCGCGTCGCTCAGCACCAGGCCCGCGCCCGGCTGCAGCAGGTGGACCATTAAGAGGCCCAGCAGCAGCGACACGGCCGAGGCGGTGATGAACCAGCCCATGGTCTTGACGCCGATGCGGCCGACCGAGGCGGCGTCTTCCATGTGGGCGATGCCGGCCACCAGGGTGGTGAAGACCAGCGGGGCGATGATCATCTTGATCAGGCGCAGGAAGAGGTCGGTGCCCAGCTTGAACCACTTGGCGGCTTCGGCGGCCTGCTCGGGGCTGAGGAACTGGTTGCAGCCCCAGCCCACGGCGACGCCCAGCACCATGGATGCGATAATCAGAATAGCGAAACGCTTGTTCATGAAGTCCCCTCGAGCGCCGACGGCGCGGACGTCCTTGTGTCGACGCGAGATGCCTATGACACGCCCCGATGCTTTGATGACGTACGAGACCCGGCTCGCCTCACCTGCAGCGTGGCATTTTTTGCTTCTTGTGGCCGACGAATGCGGGTTCGTCCATGCCCCATGACGTGAGCACGGGGTGCGTCTCGCCAATGTCGTGAAACATCGCTATAAGGCGCCATGTCAAACCAAGAAAAAGCAATCGCCGTCGTCGAACGGCTCAATGACGAATACGAACGCGCCGTCGGCGCCCTTCGCGACGCCCTCCGGGCCTATCTGGACAATGGAACACGGCCCGACCCGCAGACGCGGTTCGATGGCACGTTCGCCTATCCCGAGCTGCGCCTGACCTATGATCCCGAGGCCCTGCCGCCCAAGCTGGCCCGCTCCTACGCCCGCGTCAGCCGCCCCGGCGTCTATTCCACGACGGTCACCAAGCCGGCCCAGTTCAAGGACTATCTGGTCGAGCAGCTGACCCTGCTGATGGACGACTTCGAGGTCGAGATCGAGATCGACCGGTCGCGCCAGGAAATCCCCTATCCCTACGTGCTGGACGCCACGATCGACCTGAACCAGGCCGACGTGCGCAGCGAGGACATCGCCCGCTTCTTCCCGACCACGGACCTGGCCTTCATTGGCGACGAGATCGCCGACGGCGTCTGGGATCCGGCGCTGGAGGACACGCGGCCCCTGTCGCTGTTCGACGGCCTGCGCACCGACTTCTCGCTGGCTCGCCTGAAGCACTACACCGGCGCCCCGGCCGAGGACGTGCAGCAGTTCATCCTGTTCACGAACTACAACCGCTATGTCGACGAGTTCGTGCGCTGGGGCATCGAGCAGCTGCAGCAGCCTGACAGCCCCTACACGGCGCTGTCGTGCGCCGGCGGCCTGACGATCACCGCCAACACCGCCAATCCCGAGCTGGCCGTGGCCGAATCGACCTGGCGCAAGCACCAGATGCCGGCCTACCACCTGATGGCGCCGGGCGGCGCGGGCGTGACCCTGGTCAACATCGGCGTCGGCCCGTCCAACGCCAAGACCATCTGCGACCACCTGGCCGTTCTGCGTCCGCAGGCCTGGCTGATGATCGGCCACTGCGGCGGCCTGCGCGACACCCAGACCATCGGCGACTACGTCCTGGCCCACGCCTATCTGCGCGACGACCACGTTCTGGACGCCGTGCTGCCGCCCGAGATCCCGGTGCCCTCGATCGCCGAGGTCCAGCGCGCCCTCTACGACGCCTCCAAGGCGATCAGCGGTGATTCCGGCGACCAGCTGAAGAAGCGCCTGCGCACCGGCACCGTCGTCACCACCGACGACCGCAACTGGGAACTGCGCCACAGCCTCTCGGCCCTGCGCTTCAACCAGAGCCGCGCGGTCGCCATCGACATGGAGTCGGCGACGATCTCGGCCCAGGGCTATCGCTTCCGGGTGCCGTACGGGACGCTGCTGTGCGTGTCGGACAAGCCACTGCATGGCGAAATCAAGCTGCCCGGCCAAGCCAACGCCTTCTACGAGCGGGCGATCAGCCAGCACCTGCAGATCGGGATCCTGGCTTGCAAGCTGCTGCACGCCGAAGGCCCCAACCTGCACTCGCGCAAGCTGCGGGCGTTCGACGAGCCGCCTTTCCGCTAAGACTGTGGGCCGCTAAGCCTGAAGGGCCGCCGCGAGATGAAATCCTGTCTTCTGACCGCGGCGGCCCTGGCCGTCGCCCTGACTGCGAGTACGACCATGGCCCAAGTCCCGGACGCAAAGACCAAAGCCCCCTGGGACGAAGCCTTCCTGCCGCCCGCCCCGCATTGGCAGGGCGCCAGCCAGGCGCTGATCCGCGACAAGTCCGATCCGTGGGCGACCGCGTTCGAGGCCGATCCGGCCCACGACTTCTCGCCGACCTATGTCGACACCCGCGCCTGGTTCGACCGGCTGGACAAGGCCAGCAAGCTGATCCGCGTCGAGGACTTCGGCGTCTCGCCGCAGGGTCGCGCCATCTTCGCCGTGATCGCCTCCAAGGACGGCGACACGCTGGATCCGAAGAAGCCCTTGCTGCTGATCCAGGCCGGCATCCATCCCGGCGAGATCGACGGCAAGGACGCCGGCATGATGCTGCTGCGGGACATGGCCTTCCACGGCAAGGATGGGCTGCTGGACAAGGTCAACCTGGTCCTGATCCCGATCCTGTCCGTCGACGGCCACGAGCGCTCGGGCCCCTATTCGCGTCCCAACCAGCGCGGGCCGCGCATCCAGGGCTGGCGCAACACCGCGACCAACCAGAACCTCAATCGCGACTTCATGAAGCTGGACCAGCCGGAGATGCAGGCGCTGAAGCGCCTGCAGGCCAAGTACAAGGCCGATCTCTATGTCGACGTCCACGTGACCGACGGCATGGACTACCAGTACGACGTCACCTACGGCTTCAACGGCGAGAACGGGGTCTGGAACCGCTCGCCAGCCATCGCCAAGTGGCTGGACGGCGTGCTGAAGCCGGCCATGAACCAGAGCCTGGAGGCGCAGGGCCACATCCCGGGCGAGCTGGTGTTCGGCGTCGACGAGCACAATCCCAAGGCCGGTTTCTCGGACGGCGGCCTGGGCGAGCGCTACTCGAACGGCTGGGGCGCGGCCGCCCACGTCCCGACCATCCTGATCGAGAACCACAGCCTCAAGCCCCACGCCCAACGCGTGCTGGGCACCTATGTCTTCATCGAGACGGCCCTGAAGCTCTTGGCCAACAAGGGCGGCGACCTGCGCGCCGCCATCGCCGCCGACAGCGCCCTGCGCCCCGCCGAGATCCCGGCCAACTTCGTTTCCGATCCCAAGCCGGCCTACATGCGGGCCTTCAAGGGCATCGAGTACGAGTACTACGACAGCCCCGCCTCGGGCCGGAAGGAAGTGCGCTGGCTGGGCGTGGCCGATCCGGAGATCTGGCAGACGCCGTTCTACGGCTCCAAGCCGGGCCTGACGCTGAAGCGCCCGAGCGCCTACTACGTGCCCAGCTACCGCGCCGACCTGATCGAGCGGCTGAAGCTGCACGGCGTGACGCTGGAAACCCTGCCGGCCGAAAAGACGATCAAGGTCGAGATGATCCGCCTGACCGACCCCAAGCTTGCTGCCCGCGCCAACGAAGGCCACGTCCAGATCAGCGTCGAGACTATCACCACCGAGACCCGTGACTGGGTGTTCCCCAAGGGCTCTGTGCGCGTGTCGACGGACCAGACGCTGGGCGATCTGGTCGTGCTGCTGCTGGAGCCGCAGTCCAGCGAGAGCTTCTTCGCCTGGGGCATGATCCCCGAGGTGCTGAGCCGCGTGGAATATATCGAGGCCTACGCCATCGCCCCGCTGGCCGAGAAGATGCTGGCCGCCGATCCGAAGCTGACGGCGCAGTTCGAGGCCAAGCTGGCCGCCGAGCCCAAGTTCGCCGCCGATCCCGATGCGCGTCTGGCCTGGTTCTACAAGCGCACACCCTTCTACGACGACCACCACCTGCTGTACCCGATCGCCAGAGAAAACTAGACCTCGAGAACTAGGCGCTCCAGGGCGGAGCGGCGGCGTAAGCTTCAACCAGGGCGTCGATCGCCGCCCGCAGCCGGGCGCTGGGATATGGCGTGCGCGGCCAGACCAGATTGACCGGCAGGGGCGTGTCGAAGACCCCGTCCAGCACCGCCTCCAGCCGGCCGCGGTGCAGGTCCTCCGCGACCAGCCAGCGCGGAACCATGGCCAATCCCGCGCCCGCCCGCGCCGCCTCGGCCAGGCCCAGCGCGTCGCCGATCCGCACCCGTCCCTGGACCGCCAGGACACGCGCGGCGCCTGTCTCATCGACATAGGCCCAGGGCGTCGCGCGGCCATCGCGCGCCTCGACGACGCAGTCATGGCCAGCCAGATCCTCCACCCGCGAGGGTTTTCCGTGCGCTTCCAGATAGGCCGGTGTCGCGCAGACCACCCGCCGCTGGACGCCCAGCGGCCGGGCTGCGAGGCCCGCGCGGTCGTCCAGGGTTCCGATCCGCACCGCCAGATCGACGCCCTCGGCCGTCAGGTGGGCGGCCCGAACGTCGAAGCTCACCTCCAGCCGCAGACTGGGCCAGCGATTGGCCAGGTCCAGCAGCACCGGCATGACGAAGGTCCGCCCCAGCAGCGGCGGCAAGGCTACCCGCAGCAGGCCCGAGGGCTCACCCTGCCCCCGCCGGAGCTCCGCCTCGGCCTCGGCCAGGTCGGCCAGGGCCTGGACGCAGCGCGCGTGGAAGCGGCGGCCGTCGTCGGTCAGGGCCACGGCGCGGGTCGTCCGTTGCAGCAGGCGCACGCCCAGCCTCGCCTCCAGCCGCTGCACCGCCTTGCCGACCGCCGAGGGCGAAAGGCCCAGCGCCGGCGCAGCGGCCGCGAAACCGCCATGCTCGGCCACCGCCACAAAGGCGCGGATGCCGCCGTAGCGGTCGGGAGAAGGAAGCAAGATCATTGTGGAAGGAAATTCCATAATGATCCGAATTCAAGTCGTTTCCGCCTCGCCGCCTTCCCGGCCTACCGTCCAGCCATGCGATACGATGACAAGACCCTGGTGGTGGTGGGCGGAAGCTCTGGGCTGGGCCTGGCGACGGCGCGCGCCTTCGTGGCCGGTGGCGGGCGCGTGGTGATCGGCGGCCGCTCGGCCGAGCGGCTGGACCGCGTCCGCGAAACCTTGGGTGATGCGGCCCAGACGGCGCAGATCGACGTCGGGAACATCGCGTCGGTGGCCCGGTTCTTCGAAGCCGTCGACCGCATCGACTATCTGTTCACCCCGGCCGCCTCCTACGCGATCGCGCCGTTCGACCATCCCGAGGAGACGGCCCTGGCCTCGCCGTTCGAGGGCAAGTTCTGGGGTCAGGTGCGCTGCGTGCGAGCCGCTGCGCCCAAGCTGGCCCGTGACGGCGCAGTGGTGCTGATGTCCGGCGCCGCCAGCGCCCGTCCCCCAAGGGGCGCGGCCCTGTATGCCGCGGCCAACGGTGCAGTCGAGGCGTTCGGGCGCGGCCTGGCGGTCGATCTGGCGCCGGTGCGGGTCAATGTCATCGCGCCCGGGACCATCGACGGCGACCTCTGGCGTCGCCGCCCGGCTGAGGTCCGGCAAGCCGCCTTCGCCGGCCAGACTGCTGGCTCGCTGGTCGGCCGTCCGGGGTCTGAGGGCGAGATCGCCCAGGCGGTGCTGTTCCTGCTGACCAACGGCTTCACGACGGCGGCGACCCTGTTTTCCGACGGCGGCTACAGCCTGCGCTGAACCCAACGCTTAAGGTTAGCGGTTGCCTTCTCCGCCGAAGACGGGCCCATATGCGGCCCGCTTTTGTGTAGACGAAGGGTCCGCGCATGGACGTCATCGCTTCCGGCCACGCGGCCGCCCTGTGGGCCGGCCTGCACCTGTTCCTGCTGCTGACCCTGTCTCTGCTGGTCGTGCGCCTGCGTCAGAAGCACAAGGTGGCGCTGGGCGACGAGGGTATTCCGGAACTGGCCCGCGCCATCCGCGCCTTCGGCAACGCCACCGAATATGTCCCGACCGGCATCGCCGCCATCGCCGTGCTGGCCGTGGCCGGCGCCGCGCCGCTGGCTATCCACGTGGTGGGCTTCGTGCTGTTCGCCGGCCGCGTGGTCCACGCCGTGGGCCTGTCCAACAGTGGCGGCGCCTCGATCCCGCGCGCGGTCGGCATGGTCGCCACCTGGCTGGCCTACATCTTCGCCGGCGTCGCCCTGCTGCTGTCGGCGATCGGCTAAATTCTCCTCCCCCGCGATGCGGGGGAGGTGTCGGCGGAGCTGACGGAGGGGGCCAGCTCGGCCGCCATCCAGTTCGCCCCCTCCGGCGCTTCGCGCCACCTCCCCCGTTGCACGGGGGAGGAGACCTCGTCCATAAGACCGCATGGACGATAATCTGCTGCATGACGTGATCGCCGCCGCGCGCAAGGCCGGGGCGGACGCCGCCGAAGCCGTTTTCGCCGAGCGCCAATCCCTCTCCGTCTCGGTCCGCCTGGGCGAGCTGGAAGAGGTCGAGCGCGAGGAGGCCCGCGATCTGGGCCTGCGCGTGTTCATCGGCAACCGCAGCGCCACCGTCTCCGGCTCGGACGTTTCCGCCGAGGCCCGCGCCAAGCTGGTCGAGCGCGCCGTGGCCATGGCCCGCCTGGCCCCGGAAGATCCCTATGCCAGCCTCGCGCCGCAGGATCGCCTGGCCAAGGGGCCGTTCCCCGAACTCGACCTGATCGACGCCTACGAGCCCACGGCCGAAACCCTCGAGACCCAGGCCCGCATCGCCGAGGAGCATGCGCGCGCGGTCAAGGGCGTGACCAATTCCGACGGCGGCTCGGGCAGCTGGTCGTCGTCGCGCTGGGCGCTGGTCACCAGCGATGGCTTCCACGGGACCCACGCGGCCACCGGCCACTCGGTGTCGGCCTCGGCCATCGCCGGCGAGGGCGCGGGCATGGAACGCGGCGGCGAAGGCCGCTCGACCCGCCACTTCGGCGACCTGCCGGCCGCCGGCGACATCGGCATGGAGGCCGGCCGCCAGGCGGTGGCCCGCCTCAACCCGCGCAAGATCGCCTCGACCACCGCCCCGGTGATCTTCGAGAACCGCCTGGCCATGAGCCTGATCGGCCCGCTGCTGGGCGCGATCTCGGGCCCGTCGATCGCCCGCGGCACCTCGTTCCTGAAGGACAAGCTGGGCCAGCAGATCTTCGCCAAGGGCGTCCATCTGCTGGAAGATCCCCACCGCGTGCGCGGCCTGGGCTCGGCCCCGTTCGACGACGAGGGCGTGGCGACGGAAGCCCGCGCCCTGATCGACGACGGCGTGCTGACCACCTGGCTGATGAACACCAGTTCGGCCAAGCAGCTGGGCCTGGTCACCACCGGCCACGCCTCGCGCGGCCTGGCCGGCCCCTCGGGCGTCTCGACCCACAACCTGACGCTCCAGCCCGGCGCCCAGGATCTGGCGGGACTGATGAAAGACGCCGGCACAGGCCTGCTGGTCACCTCGATGTTTGGCCCCTCGCTGAACGGCAACACCGGCGACTGGTCGGTGGGCTGTTCGGGCGTCTGGTTCGAGAACGGCGAGAGCACCGGCCCGGTCACCGAGATCACCGTGGCCGGCAACCTGATCGACATCTACGCCCGCCTGGTCCCTGGCTCGGACCTGGAGTTCCGGGGCTCCAGCAACAGTCCGTCGATCCTGGTCGACGCCCTAGCGATCGCGGGCAAATGAACGACCTGGACCTGATCCTTCAAGCCGCCACGGAAGCCGGCGAGCTGGCGCTCTCGGCGCGCGAGAGCGGCCTGAAGATCTGGTCCAAGGACGGCGGCTCGCCGGTCACCGACGCCGACCTGGCCGTCGACACCCTGCTGAAGACCGAGCTGATGGCCGAGCGGCCCGACTATGGCTGGCTGTCGGAAGAGACGGCCGACGATCCGGCCCGCCTGTCCACCCGCCGGCAGTTCGTGGTCGACCCGATCGACGGCACCGTGGCCTTCATGAAGGGCAAGCCGTGGTTCGCCGTCTCGATCGCCGTGGTCGAGAACGGCCAGCCGATCGCCGGCGTCGTCCACGCCCCGGCCCTGGATGAGACCTTCGTCGCCACGCTCGACGGCCCCGTCACCCTGAACGGCGCGCCGATCGCGCCCAGCGCCACCGGCGAACTGCTGGACTGCGCCATGCTGGGCGACGCCAAGATGTTCGGCCATCCGGCCTGGCGCGAGCCGTGGCCGGCGATGCGGGTCGAGAGCCGCAACTCGATCGCCTATCGCATGTGCCTGGTGGCCTCCGGCGCCTTCGACGCCGCCATCGCCCTGTCGCCGAAGAGCGAGTGGGACCTGGCCGCAGCCGAGCTGATCTGTCGCCGGGCCGGCGCCTGGGTCAGCGACCACAAGGGCCGCGACTTCGCCTATAATCGCCCCGTTCCGACGGTTCCGAGCCTGGTTTGCGCCAATAAGGCTCTGGCGCCATTGATCCTGTCACGCGTCGGGCATATCGAACTGCCATAAAAACATTCCACGCAGGAACATGCTTCAAATGGCCGATAAACAGCTTCTCCATATCGTCGTAGGCGGCGAACTGAAGGACGTCGCGAACATCGAGTTCCGTGATCTGAGCCAGGTCGAGTTCGTCGGCGCCTATCCCAGCTACGAAGAGGCTCACAAGGCCTGGAAGGCCAAGGCCCAGGCGACGGTGGACAACGCCCACGCGCGGTATTTCATCATCCACGCCCACAAGCTGCTGGATCCGAGCAGCGAGGGCTGAGGCCTAACGGGAGCCGGGTCACTGGCCCCCACCTGACCGCTTCGCGGTCGTCCGCCCCCCAGAGGGGGCAGACGAAGACCCGTCTTCCCCCTCTGGGGGAGGAGGGCCGAAGGCCCGGAGGGGGCAAGTCGCCCCTATTCCCGCCGCAGCACCTTATCGACCAACACCTTCCCCAGCATGTTCGCCCGGAAGGTCTTCTTCATCGCGACCGGGTCGTAGTCGTCGCTCTCGACCCACTCGCTGAAGGTCAGCCCCTTGGGCTCGCCCACTTCCAGATACTGCTCGAAGGTGTAGTCCAGCACCCCGGTGTTGCCGTGCTTGATGTGCAGGTAGCGCGGCGACAGTTGCTCCATCGCTTCCCGGATCGGCAGGCCCAAGCGATAGTGGGCGTAGAACACGCTCATGATCCCGGCCCGGTCCGCGCCCGACTTGCAGTGCATCAGGGCCGGATATTCGATCTTGTCGAACAGCTCCTTCGCGCCCCGCACCCGCTCACGGATCGGCACCTCGCGCGACGTAATCGTGAAGTCGACGAAGTTCAGGCCCAGGCGCTGGCAGGCGTCCTTCTCCAGCGCGTAGAAGCTGCCGTCGAAGCCGCCGCGCAGATTGACGATGGTCTTGATGCCGCGCTTCTTCCACCAGGCCAGCTGGAACGGCCAGGGCTGGTTGGCGCGGACCATCTCGGGGCTGATCCAGTGTGCGTTGGAAAAGCCCAGCCGCAGATAGGCGTGGTCGTTCCACAGGAAGTCGAGATAGGCCTTGAACCGGCCCCAGGCGGTGGTCAGGTCGAACTTGGCCAAGCGGGCGCGATCCTTCGGAAATACAGCGCCTAAGTAGGCGGATCAGGCCGGAAAGGCAAAATCGCGTTGACAGCCACGTCTCGAAATCCGACCCCTCGGCCATGACGACCTCGGAACCCAAGCCGCTCTCCAACCGCGTCCTGATGGGCCGGATGTGGCGCGAGTTCCTGCAAGCCCGCTGGAAGGGCCTGGCGGTCTCGATGGTCAGCGCCGCGATCGTGGCCTTCCTGTCTGTGCAGTTGGCCCGGATCATCGAGCCGGCCATCGACCAGCTGATCACCCATCCCAAACCCAACGCCATCTGGCTGATCCCGCTGGGCATCGCCGCCCTGGCCCTGGCGCGCGGCGTGTTCCAGGTGATCCAGGCCAATGTCATCAACCGCATCGGCAACGGCGTGGTGGGCGACATGCAGGTGCGCCTGTTCGGCCGGCTGGTGCGCTCGGACCTGGCCCAGCTGCGCGGCGCGCACTCCGGCTCCTACGTCGCCTCGGTGCTGTATGACGCCGGCCTGATCCGCGAGGCGGCGACCACCGGCGTCGTCAACTATGTCCGCGAGTTCCTGACCGTGATCGGCGCGCTGATCGCCATGTTTGCGCTGGATCCGATCCTGGCCGCCGGCGTGCTGGTCGTGGCCCCTGTGGCCAGCCTGATCATGCGCGGCTTCTCCAAGAAGACCACCAAGGCCGCCAAGGGGGCCATGGGCGAGACCTCCAATCTCTCGACCGCGATCATGGAGAGCCTGGACGGCATCAAGATCGTCAAGATGGAGAACCGCGAGGCCCACGAGGAGGCTCGCGTCGGAGCCGTGGTCGAGCGTCGCCAGCGCCACCTGATCAAGGGCAGCAACGCCCGCGCCATGGCCGCCCCCGCCACCGAGACCTTCACCACCATCCTGGTGGCGCTGGTCTTCGTCTACGCCGGCTGGCGGGCGACCAGCGGCGTGCTGACCGTCGGCCCGTTCACCCTGGCCCCGATCACCGCGGGCGTGTTCTTCGCCTTCCTGACCAGCCTCTTGATGGCCGCCCAGTCGCTGCGCCAGGTGGCCAACCTGCAGACGGTGTTCAGCGAGGGCTTCACCGCCGCCCGCCGCCTGTTCGCCGCCCTGGACATCGCCCCGACCATCGTCGATCCGGCCGACACCCGCGCCCTGCCGGCCGGCGAAAGCGCCATCGCCCTGAAGGCCGTCCGCTTCGCCTATGGCCCGGACGCCCCCGCCCTGTCTGACGTCTCGCTGGAGGCCCGGCGCGGCGAGACCGTGGCCCTGGTCGGCCCCTCGGGCGGCGGCAAGAGCTCGATCCTGAACCTGATCCCGCGCTTCTACGACGTCACCGGCGGCTCGGTGGCGATCGACGGCCATGACGTGCGTTCGGTGACCCTAGCCAGCTTGCGCGACCGTATCGCCCTGGTCACCCAGGAGCCGTTCCTGTTCGACGACAGCATCCGCGCCAACATCGCCTATGCCCGCCCCGGGGCCAGTCAGCTTGAGATCGAGGCCGCCGCGCGCCAGGCCGCCGCCCACGACTTCATCCTGGCCTTGCCCGAGGGCTACGACACGTCCGTCGGCGAGGCTGGCGCACGCCTGTCCGGCGGCCAGCGCCAGCGCATCGCCATCGCCCGCGCCTTCCTGAAGGACGCTCCGATCCTGCTACTGGACGAGGCCACCAGCGCGCTGGACACCGAGAGCGAGGCCCAGGTCCAGGCGGCGCTGGAGCGGCTGATGACCGGCCGCACCACGATCTTGATCGCCCACCGCTTGTCGACCGTGAAGAACGCCAGCCGCATCTATGTCATCGACAAGGGCGCGGTCGTCGAGACCGGAACCCACGCCCAGCTGGTCCAGGCCGGCGGCCTCTATGCCCGCCTGGCCAAGGCGCAGGATCTCGACCATATGCCGGAGACTGACGCTTGAGGCCCCTGCGTTCGCCGTTCGTGATCTGGCTGCTGTCCTCGATCTTCGCTGGCTATTCCAAATTCGTCTTCAAGACATTGCGCATGACCGAAGAAGGCCGCGAGCAGGCCGAGGCCGTGTGGGCGCAAGGCCGTGAAACCGGAGCCGGCGCGATCCTGTGCTTTTGGCATTCGCGCATCCCGATGTCGCCGCTCAGCTGGCCGCAGGACCCCGGCCGCCAGGACATGCGCGCCCTGATCTCGCGCTCCAACGACGGCGAGTTCATCGCCCGCACGGTCGAGAAGCTGGGCTTCCCCTCGATCCGCGGCTCCTCGGCCAAGAAGACCGACCTGGCCAAGAACAAGCACGGCGAACAGGCCTTCCGCGACATGGTCAAGTGGGTGAAGGACGGCGGCGGCATCGCCATCACGCCGGACGGCCCCCGCGGCCCGGCCGAGCACATGGAGAAGGGCACGCCTTCTCTGGCCCGCGTCACCGGCGCGCCCGTGATCTTCGTCGGCCTGGCCGCCAAGCCCTGCATCCGCCTGGGCTCGTGGGACGCCACCATGATCCCCCTGCCCTTCGCCAAGGCCGCCATGGTCTGGGACGGCCCCACCGGCGCCGGCCGCGGCGACGATCCCGACCAGCTGGTCGCGGCGTGGGCGCAGCGCCTCTCGGCCGTCACTCGCCGCGCCGAGCAGCTGGTCGAAGATTGATCCCGCCGGTCCTTGGTGGGATGTAGGGCCATGCCGCACGATCATTCCGGACACGACCACAAACACGATCATGACCATCACGGTCATGACCACGCGCACGGTCACGGCCATCACCACCATGGGCACGGGCACGGCCACCACGGGCACAGCCACGCGCCCAAGGACTTCGGCCGCGCCTTCGCGATCGGTACGGCGCTGAACCTGGGCTTCGTGCTGGTCGAGGCGGGCGCGGGCCTCATCACCGGCTCGCTGGCCCTGCTGGCCGACGCCGGTCACAATCTGTCGGACGTGCTGGGCCTGCTGCTGGCCTGGGGCGCGGCCGTTCTGGCCAAGCGCGCCCCGAGCGCCCGCCGCACTTACGGCCTGCGCAAGGGCACCATCCTGGCCTCGCTGGGCAACGCGGCCCTGCTGCTGTTGGCCGTGGGCGCCATCGCCTGGGAAGCCGTGCGCCGCTTCGCCGATCCGCATCCGATCGAGACCGGTCCGGTGATGATCGTCGCCGCCATCGGCATCGCCATCAACACCGCCACGGCCCTGATGTTCATGAAGGGCGCCAAGGACGATCTGAACATCCGCGGGGCCTTCCTGCACATGGCCGCCGACGCCGGCGTCTCGGCGGGCGTGGTGATCGCGGCCCTGGCCATGGGCGTCACCGGCTGGTTGTGGCTGGACCCGGTAGTCAGCCTGGCCATCGTCCTGGTCATCGTGTTGGGCACCTGGGGCCTGCTGCGCGACTCCCTGGACATGGCCCTGGACGCCACGCCGCGCGGCATCGACGCGACGAAGGTGCGCGAGTGGCTGGCCACGCGGCCCGGCGTCAGCGAGGTCCACGACCTGCACATCTGGGCGATGAGCACGACAGAGACGGCGATGACCGCCCACGTGGTGCGGCCGCTGGACGGCGACCACGACCAGTTCCTGCACGACGCCTGCGCCGAACTGGCCAGCCGGTTCAAGATCGGCCACGTGACCATCCAGGTCGAGAGCAGCCACAGCGGCCACGCCTGCGCCCTGGCTCCTGAAGGCGTGGTGTGATCCGGCCCTCCGCCCTCAAGCTCTACCAGCTCGCCACGGGCCTGCTCGAACCCCTCGCCCCCAGCCTGCTGGCCGGCCGCGCCCGCCAGGGCAAGGAGGATCCCGCGCGCCTGAATGAGCGCCTCGGCCGCGCCGAGATCGCGCGCCCGGAAGGCCCGCTGGTCTGGCTGCACGGGGCCAGCGTCGGCGAAAGCCTGTCGATCCTGCCCTTGGTCGAGCGCCTGCGGGTCGAGCGGCCGGAGGTCACGGTTCTGGTCACCTCGGGCACCACCACCTCGGCCGCCCTGCTGGCCAGGCGACTGCCGGCCGGGGCGATTCACCAGTACGTGCCGGTCGACGCCCCCGGCGCGGCGCGGCGGTTTATCGCCCGCTGGAAGCCATCCCTGGCGGTGTTCGTGGAGAGCGAGCTGTGGCCGAACCTTCTGCTGGAGGCCAAGGCCGCCGGCACGCGCCTGGCCCTGGTCTCGGCCAAGTTGTCGGACAAGAGCTATGCCGGCTGGCAGAAGCGTCCCAACGCGGCCCGCCAGCTGCTGGGCAGCTTCGACCTGATCCTGGCCCAAGACGCCCGCGCTGCTGAGCGTCTCCAGGCCCTGGGCGGCGTGGTCGCCGGCGAGGCCGACCTGAAGTTCGGCGCCGCGCCGTTGCCGGCCATGGCCCCGGACATCAGCTTCGAGCGCCCCCCCTTGCTGATCGCCAGCACCCATCCGGGCGAGGACGAGATCGTGCTCGACGCCATCACCGCCCTGCCGGACCGTCCACCGGTCGTGCTGGCGCCGCGCCACGTCGAACGCGGCCCGGCGATCGTCGAGTTGGCCAGAGCCCGAGGCCTCTCGGCCAGCCTGCGCAGCCAGTCGCGGGAGCCTGCCGATATCCTGGTCGCCGACACCCTGGGCGAGATGGGGCTGTGGTTCCGCGTGGCCGGAACCTCGGTCATCGCCGGCAGCCTCGTGCCCGGCATCGGCGGCCACAACCCGCTGGAGGCCGCGCGCCTGGACAGCCCGGTGATCAGCGGCCCGTTCGTCGAGAATTGGACCTCGGCCTTCGCCGGCCTGGAGGCGGCTGACGGGGTGGTCATGACCTCGCCGGAAGACCTGCGCGATGCGATCGCCGCCGACCTTGCCGACCCTGCCTCCGCGAAGGCCCGCGCCGCCAAGGCCCGGGCCTATGTCGACGCCCGCGACCACGAGGCCCGCGCCGGCCTCTCCCGCATTCTCGAGCTCGTTCCCAAGATAGCCTCATGAAACTCGGCACGCCCCGCTGGTGGTACGTCAAGACGGGCGGTCCCGCCCCGCTGACCCGCGCCCTGCTGACTCCGCTGTCGTGGATCTGGTCCGACGCCACGCGCCGCCGCATTGCCCGCACCCGTCCAGCCCTGGTCGGCGCGCCGGTGATCTGCGTCGGCAACGTCACCATGGGCGGGGCCGGCAAGACCCCGATCGTCCGCGAGCTGTTGCTGATCCTGACCCGCCGGGGCGTCGCCGCCCACGGCCTGTCGCGCGGCTATGGCGGCAAGCTGAAGGGGCCGACCCGGGTCGACACCCACCGCCACACCGCCAAGGACGTCGGCGACGAGCCGCTGATGCTGGCCCAGGACTTTCCGATGTGGGTCGCGGTCGACCGCGTGGCCGGGGCCAAGGCGGCGACCGGCGCTGGCGCCCAGGCCATCGTCATGGACGACGGCCACCAGAACCCCAGCGTCAAGAAGGCTCTCTCGCTGGTTGTCGTCGACGGCGAGACCCGCGGCGGCGAGTGGCCGTTCGGCGACGGCCGCGTCTTTCCCGCCGGCCCGATGCGCGAGCCGCTGAAGGTGGGGCTGTCGCGCGCCGACGCGGTGATCGTGCTGCTGCCGGTCGATGTCGCGGAGCCGGACTTCGACCTGCTGGTGACCTTCGGCGACATGCCGGTGCTGGTCGCCCGCCTGGAGGCCGCCGCGCCTGTCCCTAAGGGCCCGCAAGTCGGCTTCGCCGGCATCGGCAAGCCCTGGAAGGTCGAGAAGGCCTTGACCGCCGCCGGCTGCCAGCTGGTCGACTTCGCCCCCTTCCCCGATCACGGCGAATATGACGAAGCCACCCTGAAGCTGCTGGCCGACCGCGCCCGGGTCTATGACGCGGGCCTGGTCACCACCGAAAAGGACTGGGTCCGCCTGCCCGCCAAGTGGCGCGAGCGCGTCACGCCCTGGCCGGTCCGCGCCCGCTTCGACGACGAGGCGGCGGTGGAGAAGCTGCTGGCCGACATCGGCCTTTAGCTACTTGTAGACCACCCCGCCCTTCACGACCGACGTCACGCGCTGGAGTTCGGTGACGTCCTTCAGCGGGTCGCCCTTCACGGCGATCAGGTCGGCGGCCTTGCCCGGCGCCAGGGTCCCGATCTCGCTGCTCAGCGAGAAGTGGGCGGCAGCGTTGACGGTGGCCGTCTGGATGGCCTCCAGCGGGGTCAGGCCCGCCTTGACCAGCAGGGCGAACTCGCCGGCGTTGTCGCCGTGGGCCGAGACGCCGGTGTCGGTGCCGAAAGCGATCTTCACCCCGCCGGCATGGGCGCGGCGGGCCATCTCCAGCATCTTCGGCCCAGCATCCAGGGCCTTGGCCGTCTGGGCCGGGGTCATGAAATTGTTCGGGCCCGAGGCGATCCGATAGACGAAGTCGCCGGCCATCAGGGTTGGGACCAGATAGGCGCCGTTCTTCTTGAAGGCGGCGATGCTCTCGGGGTCCAGATAGGTGCCGTGCTCGATCGAGTCGCCGCCGGCCTTCAGGAAGCTGTTGATGCCGTCGACGCCGTGGGCGTGGGCGGTGACCTTGCGGCCCATGCGGTGGGCGGTCTCGACGATGGCCGCCAGTTCGGCGTCCGAGAACTGCTGGTTCAGGCCTGCGGCGGTGTTGGAGAGTACGCCGCCAGTGGCGGTGATCTTGATGATGTCGGCGCCCAGCCAGACCTGCTCGCGCACGGCGCGGCGGCAGTCGTCGGGCCCCGAGCACACCGAGGTCGGCCGCAGCACGTGCATGACCTCCTCGCTGTAGCCGTTGACGTCGCCGTGGCCGCCATGGACCGACACGGCCGAGCCGGCGGCGATCACGCGCGGACCGGGCACGTCGCCGCGCTTGATGCCCTCGCGCAGGGCGAAGATCGCCTTGTTGTCAGCCCCGAGGTCCGCGACCGTCGTGAAGCCGGCCATCAGGGTCTTGCGGGCGAAGCCGGCCCCGACCAGGGCGTCGTCGGCGGCCGAGCGGGTCACTGCCTGCAGCCGGCCGTTGGGGTTCTGCTCGCCGGTCAGGTGGACGTGGCTGTCGATCAGGCCGGGCAAGACAAAGCTGTCCTTCAGGTCGACCACCGTCCCGCCGGGCTCGGCGACATAGCCGTCGACGATGCGCGCGACCTTGCCGTTCTCCAGCACCAGGGTCTTGGCCGTCTCGACCTTGCCGCTCGCCGGGTCGGCCAGCAGGCGGCCGGCCTGCACGAAGACCGTCCCATTCGTCGAGCTTTGCGCGCACGCGGCGCTGCTCAGCGCCCCAGCTAGAACCAGAGCGCCGACACCCGCCAGATACGTCTTCATGAAACCCCTAAGCCCCCGCTTTTTGCGCGAACTCCCAGGCGCCCTTGGCCAGGACCGGCACGCGCGCTTCCATCAGCTGCGCATGGGCGCTGGCGGCCGTGCCGTCACGGACGCGGCCGACGATCCCCTGGCAGATGCCGGCCAGTCTGAAGAGGTTGTAGCTGAAATACCAGTCCAGCTCGGGCAGGCCGTCGCGGCCGGTGGCCTTGCAGTAGCGCTCGACCGCCTGCGGGATGGTCGGGACGCCATAGGCCTGCAGGTCGGCGATCTCGGCCAGGCCGCCACGCTGGTCGGACGGCATCACCCAGTTCATCAGGAAGTAGCTGAAGTCGGCCAACGGATTGCCCAGGGTCGACAACTCCCAGTCCAGCACGGCCACCACGCGCGGTTCGGTGGCGTGCAGAATCATGTTGTCCAGGCGGTAGTCGCCGTGGACGATCGAGGTCTTGTCGTCGACCGGGCAGCTCTTGGGCAGCCAATCGATCAGCTGCTCCATCTCGTCGATCGTCCGGGTCTCCGAGGCCTTGTACTGCTTGGTCCAGCGGTCGATCTGGCGGGCGAAATAGTTGCCGGGCTTGCCGTAGTCGGCCAAGCCCACGGCCGCGTAGTCGACATTGTGCAGAGCCGCCAGGGTGTCGATCTCGGCCTCATAGATCGCCCGGCGCTCGGCGGGCTGGTAGTCCGGCAGGGTCCCGTCCCACAGGATCCGGCCTTCGACATTGTCCATGACGTAGAATATCGTGCCAATCACGTCCTCGTCCATGCACAGGGCGTAAGCCTTGGCGACGGGGAAGTCGGCCTTGTTCAGGCCGGAGATCACCTTGAACTCGCGGTCGACGGCGTGGGCGGACGGCAGCAGCTTGCCCGGCGGCTTGCGGCGCAGGACGTATTTCTTGGCCGGCGTGACCAGCTGATAGGTCGGGTTGGACTGCCCGCCCTTGAACTGGCGCACCTCCAGCGGGCCCGCATAGCCCTCGACATTGGCTTCAAGCCAGGCGGCCAGCTTGGCCTCGTCGATCGCGTGGCGCGGGTCGACAGGCTTGGTGCCCGAGTTCAGATCCTGGGCGGACTGTTCAGCGGCTTCAGCCATGCGCTTTCTCCCCAACGCTTGTTTGAAAGGGAGTTTAGAGCGTGGGGCGCGGGTGGCAAGCCTCTCCCGGCGGCAGCCTCAGCCCTTCAGCGCCCGCCACCCGATGTCGCTGCGGTAGAAGCCGCCTTCCAGGCTGATGGTCCCGAGAGCGGCATAGGCCACGTCGCGGGCCTCGTGCAGGGTCGCGCCCAGGGCGCAGACGTTCAGCACCCGGCCGCCAGACGCCCGAAGAGCGCCTTGCGCGTCGCGGGTCGTGCCGGCGTGGAAGACCACCGCCTCGTCGCCGAAGTCGGCCTCAGCGTCCTGGATCAGGCCGCCAGTCTTGGGGGCGTCGGGATAGCCCTCGGCCGCCAGCACCACGCAGATCGCCGCCTCCTCGCGCCACGTCGGCGGCTCGGCCGAGGCCAGCTCACCCTTGGCGCAGGCCAGCAGGATCGGAACGATGTCGCTCTCCAGGCGAAGCATCAGGGTCTGGCACTCGGGATCACCGAAGCGGGCGTTGTATTCCACGAGCTTCGGACCCATCGGGGTCAGCATCAGGCCGGCATAGAGCACGCCGACATAAGGATTGCCCTCTGCGGCCATGCCCTCGACGGTCGGCACGATCAGTTCGCGCCAGGCCTGGTCGATCAGGTCCGGGGTCAGGACGGGCGGCGGCGAATAGGTGCCCATGCCGCCGGTGTTGGGACCCTCGTCGCCGTCATAGGCGCGCTTGTGGTCCTGGGCCGCGCCGAACAGCACCGCGGTCTTGCCGTCGGAGAGGGCGAACAGCGAGGCCTCCTCGCCGTGCATGAACTCCTCGATCACCACCCGTGCGCCGGCCGAGCCGAAGCGGCCGCCCAGCATGTCGAGCACGGCCGCATCGGCGGCGGCGCGGTCGCGAGCGATGACCACGCCCTTGCCGGCGGCCAGGCCGTCGGCCTTGATCACGAACGGGGCCTCCAGCGCATCCAGGAAGGCGCCGGCCGAGGCCGCGTCCTCGAACACGCCATAGGCCGCCGTCGGCAGACCGTGACGATGGCAGAAGTCCTTGGTGAAGGCCTTGGAGGTCTCCAGCTGCGCCGCGCGCTGGCTGCCGCCGAAGCAGGGAATGCCGACCTCGGCCAGCTTGTCGGCCAGACCGACTTCCAGCGCCGATTCCGGACCGACCACCACCAGATCCGCGCCGATCTCCTGGGCCAGGGCCACCAGCGCATCGGCGTCGGTCGCCTTGACATTACGCAGCTCGGCGACGGCCGCGATGCCCGGATTGCCCGGGGCGGCGACGAGGCGGCCGCACAGCGGCGACTGGGCGATCTTCCAGGCCAGGGCGTGCTCACGCCCGCCGGACCCGACGAGGAGGATGGTCAGCTTTTCCATGAGGCCGGGGTGTGGCTTGGGCGCGGCCTCGGGTCAAGCCGTTCGCCCCTCGCGGCTGTCGTTCGCCCCATGACCGTGGCGATACCGGCGCTGATCGCCAGGGTGCGGTTCATGGACAAGCTGATCTTCTCGCCCGCCCTCGCCGTACACGTCGCGTGCGGCTTTGCCCTCGTCGCCGTCGGTCTGATGCCGATCCTGACCCGCAAGGGCTCGCGGCTGCACCGCCTGTCGGGCCGGGTCTTCGTGGCGCTGATGAGCGTCCTGCTGGCCGCCGCCTGGGTGATGACGGCGCTGCACTTCAGCGCCTACTTCGCCGCCCTCTCGGCCACCGCGACCCTGACCCTGTTCTCCGGCGTGCGGGTGCTGCGGCGAAAGCGACCGGACCTGGATCCTCGCCAACGCGCCACCGTCCTCGACTGGGGCGTCACCCTGGCCGTGCTGGCCATCGGTGCCTGGGTGCTGACCCTGGTGATCCAGGGTCGGACCGGCAAACAGGCGGCGGTCAGCGCCGCGCTGGTCTATGCCTGCTTCACCTATGGCGGCTGGGACCTGTGGCGGTTTCTTCGCCCGACCGACTGGCCTTTCTCGCCGAACCTCTGGACCTATGAGCACCTGGTGAAGATGCTGAGCGCCTATGGCGCGGTGATCAGCGCCTTCTCGGGCAACTACCTGAACTTCCTGCCGACGCCCTGGAGTCAACTCTGGCCAACCCTCCTGTTCCAACCGATGGCCGTGATCTGGATCCTGGCCCTGCTGTGGCGACGGCGTCGCCGGCCTGGGAGCCTGTCGGCGGCCGCCTGAGCCGGATCTCGACCGCCGCCTGGGTATGGGCGTTCACCGCCTATGCCTGGGCGATGACCACGGTCTGCGCGGCCTGGTTCGCCCGGCGGATGGCCGAGGATCGCAGCCGGTCGCTGTCGGTGCTGGAGTCGCTGACCTGGCAGGGCGGCGTCTATGCCGCCTGGCTGCCGGCGGCCGTAGCCGTCTGGTGGCTGCTGCGTCGGTTCGGTTCGGGCGCGATCGGCATGCTGGCGCTGTACCAGGCCGGCGCGCTGATCGTGCCGCTGGAGGCCCTGGTCTCGGCGACGATCGACGCCCAATACATCGCTGGTCCCGAGATCGCCGCGCGGACGTTCGGCCGCCTGCCGGTCAGCCTGCTGCTCTACACCGCCATGATCGCCATCGGCCTGGCCGCCGCCAACCATCAGCGCGCCGCCGACGAGAAGAAGCGCGCCCGGGTGCTGGAGACCGCCCTGACCGAAGCCCGCGAGGCCCTCTCCCAGGCCGCCGCCCCAGCCCAGCTACCGTCGCCCGAGCGCCTCATCGTGATGAGCGCCGCGCGACGCGTGCCCGTCGACATCGCCGAGGTCGAATGGTTCGGCGCGGCCGACAACTATGTCGTTGTCCACTGGTCCGACCGCGAAGGCCTGCTGCGCAGCACGCTGCAGGCCCTGGAGGCCCGCCTGGACAGCAAGATCTTCGCCCGCTGCCACCGTTCGACCCTGGTCAACCTGGCGCGCGTGCGCGCCGCCGCCCCGCTGTCGGACGGCTCCTGGCGGCTGACCATGGAGAGCGGCGCGGAGGTCGTGACCAGCCGCACCTATCGCGACGAGCTGCTGAAGCGGCTCGGGCTCTAGGCCGCGTCCAGATCCAGCGAGTAGCCGGCCGAGCGGACAGTGCGGATCGGGTCGCCGTCGGCGTCGCCATTCAGCGCCTTGCGCAGGCGGCCGATGTGGACGTCCACGGTGCGGGCCTCGACATAGACGTCCGAGCCCCAGACGGCGTCCAGCAGCTGTTCGCGGCTGAACACCCGGCCCGGGTGCTGCATCAGATAGTCGAGCAGGCGGAACTCGGTCGGGCCCAGGTGGATCTCCTTGCCACCGCGCTTCACGCGGTGAGCCACCCGGTCGATGATGATGTCGCCGACCGTGATGCGGTCGTCGGCCAGGCCCGGGCGGATGCGACGCAGCACGGCGCGGACGCGGGCGGTCAGCTCGACCATCGAGAACGGCTTGACCACGTAGTCGTCGGCGCCGGTGTCGAGGCCGCGGATGCGATCGCTTTCCTCGCCGCGCGCGGTCAGCATGATGATCGGCACGTTGCGGGTCTCGGCCCGGCCGCGCAGGCGGCGGCAGACCTCGATGCCCGAGACCTTCGGCAGCATCCAGTCGAGGATGACCAGGTCCGGGGCCCGCTCGTTGGCCATGATCAGGGCTTCCTCGCCGTCGCCGGCCACGCCAACGCGATAGCCTTCCTTGTCGAGGTTGTAGTGGAGCAGCGTGGCCAGAGCGTCTTCGTCTTCGACCACCAGAACGTACGGAGTCACTTCAGCCGCCTCTTTCGATTATTGCGACACGACGTCCAGCTTCGGACGCTGGGACACCAGCTCCTCGCCGGTCAGTTCGAAATGGATGATCTCGGCGATGTTCGTGGCGTGATCGCCGATGCGCTCGAGATTCTTGGCGACGAACAGCAGGTGCGCGCACGCGTTGATCGTGCGCGGGTCGCCCATCATGTAGGTCAGCAGTTCGCGGAAGATCGAGTTGTAGTGCTCGTCGACCTCCTCGTCGCGGCTCCACACGCCGATGGCGCGCTGGAGGTCCGAGGTCGTGTAGGCGTCCAGCACGTCCTTCAGGCGGCCCTGCACCAGGCGGCCCATGCGCTCGATAGAGCGGGTCAGGGCCGTCATCGGGTCGGCTTCGGTCAGGATCAGGGCGCGCTTGCCGATGTTCTTGGCCATGTCGCCGCAGCGTTCCAGGCTCATCGAGATCTTCAGAGCGGCGACGGCGTGACGCAGGTCCACGGCCATCGGCTGGCGCAGGGCGATCAGGCGGAACGCCTTGCGCTCGATCTCGCCCTGCAGCGAGTCCAGCCGCTCGTCGCCGGCGACCACGGCCTGGGCCAGCGGGGCGTCGCGGCGGGCGATGGCGCCGATGCTGTCGGCGACCTGGGCCTCGGCCAGCCCGCCCATGCGGGTGACTTCAGCCGTGAGGTGGGCCAGCTCTTCGCCGTAGGATTTGACGGTATGTTCCATGTCGGCTCCCTCCCGCTTAGCCGAAGCGGCCGGTGATGTAGTCCTGGGTGCGGCTGTCGCGAGGATTGGTGAACATCTCCTCGGTCGGACCGCTTTCGACCAGCTTGCCCAGATGGAAGAAGGCCGTGCGCTGCGAGACGCGGGCGGCCTGGGCCATCGAGTGGGTGACGATGACGATGCAGAACTGCGTGCGCAGCTCGTCGATCAGTTCCTCGATGCGGGCGGTGGCGATCGGGTCCAGAGCCGAGCAAGGTTCGTCCATCAGGATGACTTCGGGCGACACGGCGATGGCGCGGGCGATCACCAGACGCTGCTGCTGGCCGCCCGACAGGCCGGTGCCCGGCTGGTGCAGACGGTCGGCGACTTCGGTCCAGAGGCCGGCCTTCTTCAGGCTGCTCTCGACGACGGCTTCCAGCTCGTCCTTGCGCGTGGCCAGGCCGTGGATGCGCGGGCCGTAGGCGACGTTCTCGAAGATGGTCTTCGGGAAGGGGTTGGGCTTCTGGAACACCATGCCGACGCGCGAGCGCAGCACCACCGGGTCAACGCTCTTGGCGTTGACGTCGGCGCCGTCGATCTCGATCGCGCCCTCTACGCGGGCCGAGGGGATGGTGTCGTTCATGCGGTTGATGCAGCGCAGGAAGGTCGACTTGCCGCAGCCCGACGGGCCGATGAAGGCGGTGACCGACTTGCCCGGGATGTCCAGGCTGACGTCGAACAGCGCCTGCTTCTCGCCGTAGAACACCTTGACGTCGCGTGCGCGGATCTTCGCCTCGCCGATCGCGGCGCCGGCGTGGGCGTGCGGGACCGAGGTGTGGATGGCCGGCGAACGGGCGGTGTCGTCGGGGCTCTGGGTGGTCATGGCGTGTCCCTGGACGAGGGGCGAAGCGAGGGGGTTCAGGATCCGGGTCATGCTCTACCAGCGGCGCTCGAAGCGGCGGCGCAGGATGACGGCCGCGGCGTTCATGAGGATCATGAAGACGAGAAGGACGATAATGGCGGCGGCGGTGCGCTCATGGAAGGCCGCCTCCGAGGCGTTCTCCCAGATGAACACCTGGACCGGCAGGACGGTGGCCGCGCCGGTCAGACCGTCGGGCACGCCGGGCACGAACGAGACCATACCGATCATCAGCAGCGGGGCGGTCTCGCCCAGGGCGTGGGCCAGCGAAAGGATGGCGCCGGTCATCACGCCGGGCATGGCCAGCGGCAGCACGTGGTGGAAGACCGTCTGGGTCTTGGACGCGCCGACGCCCAGGGCGGCTTCGCGGATCGACGGCGGCACGGCCTTCAGGGCCGAGCGGGTGGCGATGATCACGGTCGGCAGGGCCATCAGGGCCAGCACCAGGCCGCCGACCAGCGGCGAGCCGCGCGGCACGTTCAGCCAGTTGATGAACAGCGCCAGGCCCAGCAGGCCGTAGACGATCGACGGCACGGCCGCGAGGTTGTTGATGTTGACCTCGATGATGTCGGTCCAGCGGTTCTTCGGGGCGAACTCTTCCAGATAGACGGCGGCCAGCACGCCGACCGGCACCGCGATCAGGGCGGTGATCAGCAGCATCATGGCCGAACCGATCACCGCGCCCAGCACGCCGGCCTGCTCGGGCTCGGTCGAGTCGGAGTTGGTGAAGAAGGCGGTGTTGAAGCCCGAGGTGACCATGCCCGCGCCTTGCAGCTTGTCCAGCCAGTCCAGCTGGATGTTGGTCAGCTTGCGATCGCCTTCGGGCGTCTCGCGCTTCATCTCGCCCTTGAAATAGAGGTCGGCGTCGGCCTTCAGCGGCCCCTTGATCTCGACGGTCTTGCCGATCACGCTCTGGTCGGCCTTGACCATGTCCAGCAGCTGGAAGCCCAGGTCGGTCGAGACCAGCTCCATGACTTCGCTGGAGACGGTGCCGTAGTCGTCGTCCTGCACGCCCAGCTTCTTCATCACCGCCTCGGCGACGATGTAGTCGTAGTTGACGCCGGTCAGGTCGGTGCGGTCGATCCGCTCGGGATTGACGTAGACCGGCAGGCTGATCGTGTGGGTCTGGAAGGTCGTATAGCCCTGGCCGACGACGCGGCCGACCAGCACGACCAGGAAGATCATGGCGATGACGATCGCCGCGATGCCTTGGGCCTTGAACAGGCGCTCGGCGCGGTGACGCTTCTTCAGACGGGCTTCGGCGGCCGACTGGCCGGGGCGCGCGACCGCGCCGAGGGTCGCGTCAGTCATATTGTTCCCGGTACTTCTGGACGATGCGCAGGGCGATGATGTTCAGGGCCAGGGTGACCACGAACAGGGTCAGGCCCAGGCCGAAGGCCGACAGGGTCTTGGGGCTGTCGAACTCCTGGTCGCCGGTGAGCAGGGTCACGATCTGGACGGTCACGGTGGTGACGGTGTCGAGCGGGTTGGCGGTCAGCTTGGCCTGCAGGCCCGCAGCCATGGTCACGATCATGGTCTCGCCGACGGCGCGGGACACGGCCAGCAGCATGGCGGCCATGATGCCCGGCAGGGCGGCCGGCAGGACCACCTTCTTGACCGTCTCGGACTTGGTGGCGCCCATGGCGTAGCTGCCGTCGCGCAGGGACTGCGGCACCGCGTTGATGATGTCGTCCGACAGCGAGGAGACGAACGGGATCAGCATGATCCCCATCACCACGCCCGCCACCAGGGCCATCTGGTTCTGGACTTCCATCAGATACTGGCCGACGCCATCCAGCGGACCGCCGATCAGCATCGCGCCAATGGCGTTGAAGCCGGCGCGGAACAGCGGGCCCACGGTCAGGGCGGCGAAGAAGCCGTAGACGACGGTCGGCACGCCGGCCAGGACCTCAAGCAGCGGCTTGACCAGGCCGCGCACCGGGCGGCTGGCGTATTCCGACAGATAGATCGCCGAATAGAGGCCGACGGGCGCGGCCACCAGCATGGCGATGAACATGATCAGGAAGGTGCCGGCGAACAGCGGCACGGCCCCGAAGGCGCCCTCGGACGCGACCTGGTCGGCGCGCATGGCGATCTGCGGGCTCCACTCGGTCCCGAACAGGAACGAGATCGGATTGACGCTCTGGAAGAAGCGCCAGCTTTCCCAGACCAGCGACAGCACGATGCCCAGGGTGGTCAGGACGGCGGCGACCGAGCAGGCGATCAGCAGCGCGCCGATCCAGCCTTCCACCCGGTTGCGGGCGCGGAATTCCGCCGAGATGCGCGGCACCGCCAGCAGGAAGCCGGCCAGGGCCAGCACGCCGGCGGCGGCGATCATGCCGATGTTCAGCAGGGTCTCGATGCGCTTGGCCTGGGCGACCTTGGCGTCCAGAGCGGTCTTCAGCTCGCCCTCGTAGAGCACTTCGCTGGGCGTCTGGCCGGCGGCGATGGCGTGGGCGTCGCTGTAGAAGACGTCCTGGCGGCTGGGCTCCAGGGCCTGGACGGCGGCGGGACGCTCCGATTGCAGGACCGCGTCCTCGATGCGGCCGCCGAACGCCGCGCCCAGCAGCAGCAACAGCGCCGCCGGGGCGCCGGCCCACAGGGCGGCATAGGTCCCGTAGTAGTTGGGCAGCGAATGCAGAGCGCTGGCGCGTCTGCCCGCGGTCGCCACGGCGCGACGACGACCGGCCAGGAAGGCCGCCGTTGAAAACAGCGCCAGGACGAGAAGCGAAAGCCAGGTCAGCATGCGTGAGGCTAATCTTGCGCGAAGGTTTCGAAGGTCCCGCAGGAGCGCGCGCCTTCCGGGATCGATCTATGCCGCCCCGCAGCTGTGCTTATGCGACGCTTTCATGACAGTTTGACGACAGACCCCAGTGTCTGGCGAGCCCTGCCTAAGACTCTGAACTATGGGGACCGTCATTATGTCGCACCCAGATCGGGGGCCTGCGACATCATGGACATTCTACTGGCTTTCCCTTTGCGTATCAGCGGTTTGCGATTGAGCCATCGGGAAGCATCGCTCAAAATTCAATCGCACACGTTCAATTAGCTCGCTCATCTTCAGCACTTGTTGACTGAGCCGTGGCTTCTGTCCTGCCCTACAACAACCGCCCTCTCCCCAGGAGCGCCGAAGCGATGATGTTCCAGCGTTCGCATGCCCAAGCCGTAGAGACCCTGGCCGCCCTGGATCGCTCCCTGGCGACGATCGAGTTCGACCCGACCGGCAAGATCCTCTCGGCCAACCCCAATTTCTGCGGCGCGATGGGCTACAAGCTCGAAGAAATCATCGGCAAGCACCACAGCATGTTCGTTGAGGCCGCCTACGCGACCAGCAGCGAATATCGCGCCTTCTGGGACAAGCTGGGCCGCGGCGAGTTCGACGCCCGTGAGTATCTGCGGGTCGGCAAGGGCGGGGCCGAGGTCTGGATCCAGGCCTCCTACAACCCGATCCGCAACAACCGCGGCGTGGTCACCCGCATTGTCAAGATCGCCACGGTGATCACCGACCAGAAGCAGAAGAACGCCGAGCACCAGGGCAAGATGGAAGCCATCAGCCGCGCTCAGGCCGTCATCGAGTTCACGCCCGAGGGGCAGATCCTCTGCGCCAACAGCAACTTCCTTGAGGCGATGGGCTACACCCTGGACGAGATCAAGGGCCGCCATCACCGGATCTTCGTCGAGACCGCCTACGCCAACTCGGCCGACTACGGCGAGTTCTGGCGCCGCTTGAACAGCGGGGAATTCGTCGCCGCCGAGTTCAAGCGCGTGGGCAAGGACGGCCGCGAGGTCTGGATCCAGGCCTCGTACAATCCGATTTTCGACCACAAGCGCCGCATCGCCAAGGTCGTGAAGTTCGCCACGGTCGTCACCGGCCGCGTCCACGCCGTCAACGAGATCGCCACCGGCCTGGAGCACCTGGCCAGCAACGACCTGACCTATCGCATCCAGAGCCAGGTCGATCCGCAGTTCGACAAGGTCCGCAACGACTTCAACACCGCCATGTCGTCGCTGGACGACGCCATGGGCGTGGTCGCTCACGCCACCCGCGGCGTCGGGGCCGGGGCCCACGAGATCTCGATCGCCTCCGACGACCTGTCGCGCCGCACCGAACAGCAGGCCGCTAGCCTGGAAGAGACCGCCGCAGCGCTGGACGAGATCACCGCCACGGTCAATCGCAGCGCCGAAGGGGCCAAGCAGGCCTCGGCCACGGCGACCGGCGCCCGCGCCGACGCCGCCCGCTCCGGCGAGATCGTCGCCGACGCGGTAGCCGCCATGAGCGAGATCGAAGGCAGCTCGACCAAGATCACCAGCATCATCGGCGTGATCGACGAGATCGCCTTCCAGACCAACCTGCTGGCGCTGAACGCCGGCGTCGAGGCGGCGCGTGCTGGCGAGGCCGGCCGTGGTTTCGCCGTCGTCGCCCAGGAAGTGCGGGCCCTGGCCCAGCGCTCGGCCGAGGCCGCCAAGGAGATCAAGACCCTGATCGCCAACTCGACCGCCCAGGTCGATCGCGGCGTCAAGCTGGTCGGCGAGACCGGCACGGCCCTGTCGGCCATCGTCGCCAAGGTCAGCACCATCGACGGCCTGATCTCCGAGATCGCCCAGTCCTCGCGCGAGCAGGCCACGGGCCTCTCCGAGGTCAACACCGCCGTCAATCGCATGGACCAGGTCACCCAGCAGAACGCCGCCATGGTCGAGGAAGCCAACGCCGCCTCCACCAGCCTGCGCAGCGAAGCCGAGGAGCTGGCCCACCTGGTCGCCCGCTTCACCGTCAGCGCTGGCGAGGAAAAGCCTGCGCAGATCCAGCGTCCGGCCCGCGCGCCCGCACCGGTGATGCAACGCACTGCTCCACGTCCTGCCGCCGTTCGTTCGGCCGGTCGACCGGGCAGCGCTCAGTTGGCCGTCAAGGACGACGAGTGGACCGAGTTCTAGGTCACGCCTCTTAAGCCTCGGCGGCCACCGGCGGCGGAATCGGCGCGGGGTCGCCCGCCCCCTTGGCCATCGGCAGATAGACGCCGAAGGTCGCGCCCTCGCCCTGCACGCTCTCGACCGTCATGCCGCCGCGGTGGCGGTTCATGATGTGCTTGACGATCGCCAGGCCCAGGCCGGTGCCCGAACGCTCGCCGCTCTTCTGGCCCTCGACTCTATAGAAGCGCTCGGTCAGGCGCGGCAGGTGCTCGCGCGCCAGGCCCGGCCCACGGTCGGTCACCCGCAGCACAGCATAGCGCTCGCCGGCGTCGTGGTCGGGGGTCAGCAGCGACAGGCGCGAGGCGATCGGATCACGCGCCGCCGCGGCGGCCTCGGCGCCCAGGCCGGGGAAGATCTCGATCCGCACCACCCCGCCCTCGGGCGTGTACTTGATGGCGTTGTCGATCAGGTTCTGGATCACCTGGATGATCTGGTCGCGGTCGCCGTCGACCACCGCCCCGCCACGCGGCGGCAGCACCGGGTCGAAGGTCACCACCTTCTCGCGGGCCTGCGGGGCCAGGGCGTCGATGACGTCGACGGCGGCCATGGCCAGATCCACCCGGCCCAGCGGCGCGATGTGCTCGTTCAGCTCGATTCGCGACAGACTCATCAGGTCGTCGATCAGACGCGACATCCGCTCGGCCTGGGCCAGCATGATGGCCAGGAACTTGTCGCGCGCGCCCGGATCGTCCTTGGCGTGGCCGCGCAGGGTCTCGATGAAGCCCGACAGCGACGCCAGCGGCGTGCGCAGCTCGTGGCTGGCGTTGGCGAGAAAGTCGGCGCGGGTGCGCTCGCTGCGGCGGGCGTCGGTCTCGTCGCGCAGCGCCAGCAGCGCCAGGCGCGAACGGCCGGAGGTCTCGCGCAGCGGCCGGGCATGGGCCAGCCAGGCGCGGCCCTGGGCGCCGCCGGTCTCGAACTCGACCACCCCCTCGACGCCGCCGAACAGCGCCTCGTCCACCGCCTCCAGCACGCGCGGATTGCGCACGGCCGTGACCAGCAGCGCGCCCTGGTGCTGAATCTTGAAGAGGTCGCGGGCCACGGCGTTGGCGAACAGGAAGCGGCGGCCCGTCAGGTCGTCGGCCTCCTCGGCGCTGATCACCATCAGGGGATCGGGCAGGCGGTCGAGAATCGAGGCGAAGGGCGGAATCTCTTCGGCCGCGGCCGCCGGGGTCAGCGCCGCGCCGGGGCTGGGCCCCACGTCGGTCGCCTGGCTGCGCTGTGATAGCCAGTAGACGCTGCCGCCGACCGCGATCGCCGACAGGATCGCCGGCACGGGCTGGGCCTGTCCCGTCACGGCCAGCCCCAGCAGGACGCCAGGGCCGATCATCTGGGGCCAGAACGCGCGTGGGCGGCGGCCTTGCGGTCCGTCGGAGAGCGGGTTCGCCAGCGGCATGGGGAGGCTCACGGTTTCAAGCCAGAAGCGATTCGACGAACCAGATATGGCGCCCCGCCAAGCCATGCGATAGACGGTTGGCGCCTTAGTACGTGTCGCGGGCGGGACTCACCGCATTTTCGCCGCATCGTGACCCGAATTAGGTGCGCGGATTTTATCGAGGTGTCGTTCGTAATGCAGCGCAAGGTCCTGGTCGCGACGGTCGCGGCCGCTCCTCTTCTGGCCATGGGGCTGGCCGCCTCGGCGGAGACTTCGGTCACCACCGCGCGCACGACGCCGATCGCGACCAGCACGGCCACGGGCTCGGCGCCGGACGACATCCGCATCACGGCGGACGGCTCGATCAAGACGACGACCGCCGGCGCGATCGTCACGCTGGACAGCAACAACAAGGTCACCAACCTGGGCAACCTGTCGACGACGGGCGTCAATGACAGCGTCGGCGTCCTGGTGATCGGCGGCAAGACCGGCTCGGTGACCAACTCGGCCACGATCTCACTGGTCGAGGACTACACTGCGACCGACAGCGACTCGGACGGCGACCTGGATGGCGCCTTCGCCCAGGGCAACAATCGCTTCGGCATCCGCCTGACCAACGCCGGAACCTTCACCGGCGACATCAGCAACGCCTCGGGCGGCGTCATCAGCATCGAGGGCAACAATTCGGCCGGCATGCTGCTGGAGGGGCCGGTCGTCGGCTCGATCAGCAATCATGGCTCGATCACCGTTCTGGGCGACAACGCCCATGGCGTGCGCGTCACCGGCCCGGTGACCGGCGCGGTGACGCTGGGCGGCGCCGTCAACGTTCAGGGCCTGAACGCGGTCGCCCAGGCGATCGACGCCAATGTCAGCGGCCCGCTGGTGCTGCAAGGCACGGCCAGCGCGACCGGCTATCGCTACACCAGCCGTCCGTCGACGCTGGACGCGCTGAACAAGCTGGACGCCGACGACCTGCTGCAGGGCGGCCCGGCCGTCCGCGTGGCCGGCGATGTCGGCGGCGGCGTGCTGCTGCAGGGCGCCAACTACTCGACCAAGGTCAATACCGACGGCACGACCACGGTCACGACGATCACCTCCAGCACGACCGGCTCGTCGAGCATCAGCAGCTTCGGCGGCGCGCCCGCCCTGCTGATCGGCTCGGACAGCAAGAACATCACCCTGGGCGCGGTCGGCGCCGGCGACAACGCCTATGGCGTGGTGGCCAAGGGCACGATCGCCGCGGCGGGCGTCTACGACAAGATCAAGGCCACCGGCCTGCAGATCGGCGCAGGAACCGGCGGGACCACTACGACGGTGGTCGGCGGCCTGCGCAACGACGGCCAGATCGGCGCGACCGCCTATGAGGCCGACGCGACCGGTGTGCAGCTGAACGCCGGGGCCAATGTCCCGACGATCCTGAACCGCGGGGCCATCACCTCGACCTCTTCGTCGTTCGCCAGCTCGGGCGTGACGGCCAATGCGTACGGCGTGACGCTGGGCGCGGGCTCGACGACCACGGCGCTGAACAACACCGGCGCGATCAGCGCCACGCGCACCGGCGAAACGGGCGACGCGGTCGCCGTCCTCGACCAGGCCGGCACGCTGAAGACCATCACCAACACCGGCACGATCCGCGCGGCCGTGTCGGCGCCGGCCTACAAGAACGACGGCACCCTGCCCACGACCACGCCCACGGCGGCCGGCAAGGCCATCGCCCTGGACCTGCGGGCCAACAATTCGGGCGTCACCTACACCCAGTCGGGTCCGGCCTCGTTCACCTCGACCACGACCTATCCCAGCACCGACACGGTCACCAGCGCCGACGCGTCGGCCGCCACGGTGGCGCCGACCACGATCGGCGACGTCATGTTCGGCGGCGGCAACGATACGCTGAACGTGTGGAGCGGCACCCTGGTGGGCGCCATGTCGTTCGGCGCCGGCCAGGACCGCCTGTCGATCGACGGCGGCGGCACGGCCCTGGGCACGCTGAACAGCGGCGACGGCCGCCTGGACATCGCCATCGCCAACGGCAGCCTGGGCATCCTGAACAGCGAGACGATCAACGTCAGCAGCCTGAACCTGGGCGCCAGCAGCAAGATCCTGTTCTCGGCTGATCCCACGGCCGGCACGAACACCAAGCTGGTGGTCTCGGGCGCGACCAACATCGCCAGCGGCGCCGAGCTGGGCATCCGCCTGGCCAATCTGGTCACCCAGCCGACCAGCTTCACGGTGATCCAGGGCTCGAACATCAACGTCGGCACGTTCGGCAACAGCCTGCTGGCCCAGTCGCCCTACATGTACGTGGCCACCAGCCGCGCCGACCAGAACAACGTCTATATCGACGTGCGTCGCCGCACCGCCGCCGAGATCGGCTTCAACCAGGCCGAAGCCTCGGCCTATGACGCGGTCTATGGCGCGCTGGGCAAGAACACGACGCTGGCGTCGACCTTCCTGAACCAGAACACCCGCGACGGCTTCCGCGACCTGTACGACCAGATGCTGCCCGACCAGGGCCAGGGCCTGTTCGCCGCCCTGCAGTCGGTCAACCAACAGATCTCGGCCGCCACCATGTTCCGCCCTGATCCGGGCGACCGCTATGGCCCGGACAGCATCTGGGTGCTGGAAGTCAACTCGCTGACCCGTCGCGAGACCGACCAGACCCTAGGTTCGGACACCGAGGCGTTCGGCTTCGTGGCCGGTTACGAGGCCATAGGCGACGCCGGCGGCGCCCTGGGCGTGACCCTGGCCTATATGAGCCTGGACGAGCACGACAACGTCGCCAAGGTCGGTGAGCAAACCACCGCCTCGTTCGTCCAGACGGGCGCCTACTGGCGGCGTTCGGTCGGCGGCTGGCGCTTCAACCTGGGCGGCGGCGTCGGCTACGGCTTCTTCAAGGGCGACCGCGCCTTCATCGCGCCGGACAGCGACGGCAGCGGCGTGGCCGATCTGGTGCTGCGCAACAACGCCGACTGGAACGGCCTGACCGCCAACGCCTATGCCGGCGCGGCCTACGAGCAGAAGTTCGGGCGCTTCTTCGCCCGTCCGGAAGGTCGTCTGGACTATGTTACGCTGCGCGAAGGCAAGCGCACCGAAACCGGCGGCGGCGACGGCTTCGACCTGACGGTCGCCAAGCGCAACTCCAGCAACCTGAGCGGCGAACTGGGCGTGGTTCTGGGCGCCGACTTCGGCGAAGCCGTGTGGTGGCGTCCGGAAGTTCGCGTCGGCTACCGCAAGACCCTGGCGGGTTCGGTCGGCGACACCGTGGCCAACTTCCGCGGCGGCAATCCCTTCACCCTGGCCGCGCTGAACGACAAGGACGGCGCAGTGACCGCCGGCTTCGCCCTGCGGGCCGGTACGCCGATGTCGTACCTGGCGCTGGAAGGCGGCGTCGAAGCCACCAAGAAGCAGAAGCGCTACAACCTGCGCTTCGCCGGCCGGGCGATGTTCTAAGCCCGATCAGCTTCCATGATCGCGATGCGGCGGCTGTCCCCAGGGCAGCCGCCGTTTTGCTGTCCGGGCCTCTGCAGAAAAACTGACGGCCGGTCGTCTCAAATCTCGATTTCGCCGCTGGGAATAATTGTCTTCCCTAGCGCCGCCATGGGGATGTCGATGACCAGCCAGAAGACCAGGACCTTGTCGCGCCGCGGCCTCGTCGCGTCCGGCATGGCGGCGGTTGCCGCGGGCGCCAACGCCGCGCCACGCCCGCTGGCCCTGCTGAACGTCAGCTACGACCCGACGCGCGAGCTCTACAAGGACATCAACGCCGCCTACGCGAGGTACTGGAAGGGCCGCGTCAGCCAGGACCTGACGATCAATCAAAGCCACGGCGGCTCGGGCAAGCAGGCCCGCTCGGTAATCGACGGCCTGCAGGCCGATGTCGTGACCCTGGCCCTGGCCGACGACATCGACCAGATCGCCAAGCGCGGCCTGATCGCCAAGGACTGGCAAAAGCGCCTGCCGCACAACAGTGCGCCCTATACCTCGACGATCGTGTTCCTGGTCCGCAAGGGCAATCCCAAGCGGATCCAGGACTGGGGCGACCTGATCAAGCCGGGCGTGGCCATCGTCACGCCCAATCCCAAGACCGGCGGCGCGCCGCGCTGGGCCTATCTGGCGGCCTGGGCCTATGCCCTGAAGCGTCCTGGCGGCTCGGAAGTCGCGGCCCGCGAGTTCGTCCGGCGGCTCTACGCCCAGGTTCCGGTGCTGGACAGCGGCGCGCGCGGCTCGATGACCACCTTTGCGCAAAGAGGCGTCGGCGACGTGCTGCTGACCTGGGAAAACGAAGCCCACCTGGCCCGCGAGGAGTTCGGCGCCGACACGTTCCAGATCGTCTATCCGTCGATCTCCATCCTGGCCGAGCCGTCGGTGGCGGTCGTCGACAAGGTGGTCGCGCGGCGCGGAACGCGCACCGTCGCCGAGGGTTACCTGAACTTCCTGTACAGCCCCCTGGCGCAAGATCTGATCGGCAGGCGCCACTACCGTCCCCGCGATCCGGCAGCGGCCCGGAAGTATGCGGCCAAGTTTCCCCAGATCACCCTGGTGACGATCGACGACCCGTTCGGCGGCTGGGCCAAGGCCCAGGCCAAGCACTTCGCGGACGGCGGCGTCTTCGACCAGATCTACAAACCGGCTAGAACCTAGACATCCTCTGGCGGCCGAAAGCAGAGCTTCCCATGACGCAAGATGCAAAACAGCCCTCTCGCCGCGGCCTGCTGGCCGGCGCCGGCGCGCTCGCCACGGCCGGCCTGGCGGGCGCCGCCAATGCGCAGCCCAAAACGGTGACCCTGCTGAACGTCAGCTACGACCCGACGCGCGAGCTCTACAAGGACGTCAACGCCGCCTATGCCAAGTACTGGAAGGAGCGGGTCGGCCAGACCCTGGTGATCAACCAGAGCCACGGCGGGTCGGGCAAGCAGGCCCGCTCGGTGATCGACGGCCTGCAGGCCGATGTCGTCACCCTGGCGCTGGCCTATGACATCGACGAGATCGCTCTGCGCTCGCGCCTGCTGCCGGCCAACTGGCAGTCGCGCCTGCCGCAGAACTCGACGCCCTACACCTCGACGATCGTGTTCCTGGTCCGCAAGGGCAACCCGAAGAAGATCAAGGACTGGCCGGACCTGGTGCGCCCCGGCGTGCAGGTGATCACCCCCAATCCCAAGACCTCGGGCGGGGCGCGCTGGAACTACCTGGCCGCCTGGGCCTGGGCGCTGAAGCAGCCGGGCGGTAATCCGGCCAAGGCCGAGGCCTATGTGAAGAGCGTCTTCGAGCACGTCCCCGTGCTGGACACCGGCGCACGGGGGGCCACTACCAGCTTCACCCAGCGCGGCCTGGGCGACGTGCTGCTGGCCTGGGAGAACGAGGCGTTCCTGGCCCAGGAGGAGCTGCCCGGGAAATTCGACATCGTCTATCCGTCGCTGTCGATCCTGGCCGAGCCGCCGGTGGCCCTGGTCGACCGCAATGTCGACCGCCACAAGACCCGCACCGTGGCCGAGGGCTATCTGAACTTCCTCTACAGCCCCCTGGCCCAGGGCCTGATCGCCAAGCACCATTTTCGCCCGCGCAACGCCCAGGTGGCGGCCAAGTTCGCCGCCAAGTTCAAGGCGCTGCCGCTGGTGACGATCGACGACACGTTCGGCGGCTGGAAGAAGGCCCAGGCCGACCATTTCGCCGATGGGGCCGTGTTCGACCGCATCTATCGTCCGCGATAACGCACCCTCCCGACGGGTTCGTGCGTTCCGGGAAGTCCGCACGCCCCTGACGGCGCGCCGGCGGGAGCCCGACCGGGTTCTCGCCGTGCGTCCGTCGTGAAACTCTGCTGTGTTGGGAACCCGACATGATCGGGTACGTTGAGCGCATACGGGGTGGTGGGAGCTGGCATGGACGACTATTCGGAATCGAAGCGCTCCCGCGACCGGCAGGACGAACTGGAACAGCTGGTCGAGGACCGCACCCGCGAGCTGACCCAGGCCCTCGAGCAAAAAACCGCCCTGCTCCACGAGGTGGACCATCGGGTGAAGAACAACCTGCAGCTCATCTCCAGCCTGTTGCTGCTGCAGAACCGCCGGGTGGCTGACCCGAACCTGAAGGCCTCGCTGAAGGGCATGCTGGGCCGGGTCAACGCCATCGCCACGGTCCACCGCCGCCTGTTCCAGAGCGAGGACGTCCAGCGCTTCGACGTCTCGGCCTTTATCCGCGACATGGTCGCCGACCTGGTCGGCTCGTCGGCACGCGACGACATCGAGATCCAGCTGGACCTGGAGCGGGTCGACATCCCCGCCGCCAAGGCTGCGCCGTTCGCGCTGGTGGTGAACGAGTTGCTGACCAACGCCTTGCGCCACGGGTTTCCGGAGGGCCGCGGCGGCCGGATCTTCATCGGGGTCAATCGCCTGAACGGAGATTTCCGTATCGAGATCACGGATAACGGCGTTGGATTGGACAAGGAAACCAAGGCGTCGGGCTTTGGCCTCACCATCGTCCAGCTGCTGTGCCAGCAACTGAAGGCGAAGGTGGAGACCACCGACGCGGAACCCGGAACCCGTGTCGTCGTTCTCTTGCCCGTGGATATGACGCACTAGGGAACAAAGAGGCTTTGGTAATGAGCGCGCGTACGCTCGAAGTTCTGATCGTCGAAGATGAAATGCTGCTAGCGATCGAACTCGAACATCTGGTCGAGGAGGTGGGCTGCCACTCGCTCGGCTGCGCGATGAGCTCGGACGAAGCCGTCGATCTGGCTGAAAAGCTGCACCCCGATCTGGCCCTGGTCGACGTCCACCTCAGCGACGGCCCGACCGGCGTCGAGGTGGCCCGCAAGATCTCGCAGGATTGCGGCGGCGTGGCGCTGTTCATGACCGCCAACGTCAAGCGCCTGCCCGAGGACTTCGCCGGCGCCTGCGGCGTGATCGGCAAGCCCTATTCCGAGCATGGCGTGAAGACCGCCCTCAGCTATCTGGCCTACTGCCTGCAGGAAGGCCATGCTCCTGGCCCGGTGCCGGTGGGCCTGAGCCTGGCGCCGGCCTATGCCGAGCTCTGGGGCCTGAACGACATCCTCCCGCAAAGCGCCTGATGGCTGTCCATCCGGCCGCCGCGTTTGTCGGAACCGCCGCGGCCCTGATGTCGATTACCAGCTTCGCGCCGCAGATCGTCAAGATCTGGAAGGAGAAGGACGCCTCGTCGGTCTCGCTGCGCACCTATGTCGTCACCGTCACCGGCTTTTCCTGCTGGATCGCCTACGGCCTGATGATCAAGGCCTGGCCGGTGATCGCCTCCAACACCGCTTGCCTGCTGATGTCCGGCGCGGTGCTGGCGATGAAGTGGCGGTTCGATCACCCACGCTAGGGTCCCTTTCGGGTGACACGGAAGACGGGGTCCGCTATCGAGGCGCCGTCATTCTCCCCTTCGAGGACTACCCCCTTGAACGCAGCCGCCGAGGAAGCCGGCTGGGCCACCGCCAAGACCCTGGCTGAGGCCCTGCCCTATATCCAGATCTACGACCGTGAGACGGTCGTGATCAAATACGGCGGCCACGCCATGGGCCAGGAAGAGGTGGCCAAGGTCTTCGCCGCCGACGCCGTGCTGCTGAAGCTGCTGGGCGTCCATCCCGTCGTGGTGCACGGCGGCGGCCCGCAGATTAGCCGCATGCTGGACAAGGCCGGCGTCAAGTCGACCTTCATCGACGGCCTGCGCGTCACCGACGAAGCGACCATGGAAGTCGCCGAGATGGTCCTGTCCGGCGCGATCAACAAGGAGATCGCCAACTGGATCACCTTGGCCGGCGCTGAAGCCGACGTGCGCGGCGTGGGCCTGTCGGGCAAGGACGCCCGCCTGATCACCGCCGAGAAGGTGACCCGGACCCGCAAGGATCCCGACAGCATGATCGAGGAGGTCGTCGACCTGGGCTTCGTGGGCGAGCCGACCAAGGTCGATCCGCACCTGATCCAGGCCCTGTTGACCTCGGAAACCGACTACATCCCGGTGATCGCGCCGATCGGCGTCTCGACCGAGGGCGAGACCTTCAACATCAACGCCGACACCGTCGCCGGCGCGCTGGCGGGCGCGCTGAAGGCCAAGCGGATGCTGATGCTGACCGACATCAAGGGCGTGCTCGACGGCAACGGCGAGCTGATCCGCGAAATGACCGTCGACCAGGCCCGCGAGCTGATCACCACGGGCGTCGCCACCGGCGGCATGATCCCCAAGCTGGAAAACGCCATCCACGCCATCGAGGCCGGCGTCGAGGCTGTGGTCATCCTGGACGGCCGTCGCCCGCACGCCATGCTGGTCGAGCTGTTCAGCGAGCACGGCGCGGGCACGCTGATCTCGCGCTGATGGCGGCCGATCTCTCGCATGTCGACACCTGGCTGTTCGACCTCGACAACACGGTCTACCCGATCGAGACCCAGTTCATGGGCCGCATCGAGGTCAAGATGACCGACTTCGTCGCGCGCATGACCGGGCTTCCCCGCGAGGAAGCCCGGGCCCTGCAGCACCAGTACTTTACCGAGCACGGCACCACCCTGTCGGGACTGATGATCAATCACGGCCTGGAGCCCAAGGTGTTCCTGGACGAGGTGCACGACGTCTCGCTGGACTGTCTGACGCCGGACCCGGCCCTGCGCGCAGCGATCGCCGCCCTGCCCGGCCGCCGCCTGATCTTCACCAACGGCTCGGTCGCCCATGCCGAGCGGGTGCTGACTCATCTGGAGCTGCGCGACCTGTTCTCCGAGATCTTCGCGATCGAGACGGCCGACTACATCCCCAAGCCGTCCTTGAGCACCTTCGACAAGATCACCAAGCTGCACGCCATCGATCCGCCGAAGAGCGCCTTCTTCGAGGACAGCGAGAAAAACCTCGTGCCCGCCGCGCGGCTGGGCATGACCACCATCCTGGTCGGGCCGCACGCCAAGGACTCGACCTCCGAACACGTCCATTTCCGCACCAACGACCTCGCCGAGTTCCTGAGCTCGGCCCGCCTGCAAGGAAGCCCAGCATGACCACCGTGAGCCTCTCCGACCTCCAGACCGAGATCGAAGCCGCCTGGGAAGCCCGCGCCGACGTCTCGGCCGCCACCACCGGCCCGGTCCGCACCGCCGTCGACGAAGCCCTGCTGCTGCTCGACAGCGGCAAGGCCCGCGTCTCGGAAAAGGTCGACGGCGAGTGGGTCACCCACCAGTGGCTGAAGAAGGCCGTGCTGCTGTCGTTCCGCCTGAACCCCAACACCGTCATGCGCGCCGGCACGCTTGGCGGCGGCGTCGGTCCGTGGTGGGACAAGGTGGCCAACAAGTTCGACGGCTGGGACGCCCCGCAGTTCGAGGCCGGCGGCTTCCGCGCGGTGCCGGGCGCGATCGTCCGTCGCGGCGCTCACATCGGCAAGAACGTCATCCTGATGCCGTCGTTCGTGAACATCGGCGGCTTCGTCGACGAGGGCACGATGGTCGACACCTGGGTCACGGTCGGCTCGTGCGCCCAGATCGGCAAGAACGTCCACCTGTCGGGCGGCGTCGGCATCGGCGGCGTGCTGGAGCCCCTGCAGGCCAACCCGACCATCATCGAGGACAACTGCTTCATCGGCGCCCGCTCGGAAGTCGTCGAGGGCGTGGTCGTCGGCGAGGGCTCGGTCCTGTCGATGGGCGTGTTCATCAGCGCCTCGACGCAGATCATCGACCGCGCGACCGGCCAGGTCCACATCGGCAAGGTGCCGCCCTACAGCGTCGTGGTCCCGGGCGCCCGCCCTGACGCCAAGAGTGGCCTGGGCCTCGCCTGCGCCGTGATCGTCAAGACGGTGGACGCCCAGACGCGCTCGAAGACGAGCATCAACGACCTGCTGCGGGACTAAGCTCAGACAAAGAAAATCCTCCCCCTAGCGGGGGAGGATTTGAAGCAGCCTACCGCGTCGCCTCGTGGACCTGACGCTTCGTATCCTGTGCGCCTTCCTTGACGTCCTGGCGCAGTTCGCGCGTGGCTTCCTTGGTTTCCTGGCCAGCCTTGGCGCCCAGCTCCTGGGCCTTGTCGGTAGCCTCGCCGGCGGCTTCCTTCAGCTCGGCGGCGGTTTCGCGCGAGGCTTCCTTGATCGCCGTGCCGGCTTCCTTGACGTCCGGGTCGTTGGCGATGTTGTGCGCCGCGTCCTTGACGTCGGCGGCGGCCGCCTTGGCCCCGTCCTTGATCTCGGTGGCATGCTCCTGCGAACAGGCGCCGAGGGTGAGCGCAACCGCGCAGCCGGCGACAAACAGAATGGTACGCATGGTCGTGCTCCCTGATGAGTCGGGTGGATAACGAAAGCCCATGGCTCAGGTTCCGACTCGCTTTGCGTCTGGGCGCGCGGGGGTCTAAACCCCCGCCATGCGCATCGCCTTCCTCGGCACTCCCGATTTCGCCGTCACCTGCCTCGCCGAACTCGTCGCCTCGGGCCACGAGATCGTCGCCGTCTATTCCCAGCCGCCGGCCCCGCGCGGGCGCGGCCAGGACCTGAAGCCCTCGCCGGTGCACGCCTTTGCAGAAGGCCTGCGCCTGCCGGTCCGCACCCCGGTCTCGATGAAGACCCCGGAAGAGATCGAAGCCTTCCAGGCGCTGGACCTAGACGCCGCCGTCGTGGTCGCCTTCGGCCAGATCCTGGTCAAGGACGTCCTCGACGCCCCGCAGTACGGCTGCTTCAACCTGCACGCCTCGCTGCTGCCCCGCTGGCGCGGCGCGGCGCCGATCCAGCGGGCGATCATGGCTGGCGACGCCGTCACCGGCGTCCAAGTCATGCGGATGAGCGAGGGCCTGGACGAGGGCGCGATCCTGATGTCCGAGCAGGTGGTCATCACCGACGACGACACCGTCGCCACCCTGCACGACAAGCTGGCCGCCACAGGCGCCCGCATCCTGCCCGTCGCCCTGGCCGCCATTGAACGCGGCGGCGCGGTCGAGACGCCCCAGGCCGAAGAGGGCGTCACCTACGCCAAGAAGATCAAGTCGGCCGAGGCTCGTATCGACTGGACCCGTCCGGCCGCCGAGGTCGATCGCCATATCCGCGGCCTGTCACCCTTCCCCGGCGCCTGGTTCGAGGCCCCGTCGGAGAAAGGCCCCGTGCGCGTGAAGGCCCTGCTGTCGCACGTGGAGACGGCTTCCGGCGCCCCCGGCACGGCTCTGGACGACGCCCTGCTGATCGCCTGCGGCGACAGCGCCGTGCGCCTGCTGAAGGCCCAGCGCGAGGGCAAGGGCGTCCAGGACGCCGAGACCTTCACGCGCGGCTTCCCGATCGCGCCTGGGACCATCCTGGCCTGATGCCCCGCTACCGCCTCCTCGTCGAGTATGACGGCCGGCCCTATAACGGCTTCCAGGCCCAGGCCGTGCTACCGTCGGTGCAGGGCGCGATCGAGACGGCGGTGAAGGCCTTCAGCGGCCAGGACGTGCGCATCGCCGCCGCCGGCCGCACCGACACCGGCGTCCACGCCACCGGCCAGGTCGTGCATGTCGACCTCGAACGCGACTGGCCCGCCCAGACGGTGCTCAACGCCCTCAACGCCCACCTGATGCGCGAGGCAGTGTCGATCCTGTCGGCCGACGTGGCCGAGGGCGACTGGCATGCCCGCTTCTCGGCCAATGAGCGGCGCTACCTCTACCGGATCCTCAACCGCCGCGCCCCGCCGGCCCTGGACAAGGGCAAGGTCTGGCACGTGAAAAAGGACCTTGATGCGGACGCCATGCACGCGGCCGCCCAGCATCTGATCGGACTGCACGATTTCACGACCTTCCGCGACATGCACTGCCAGGCCAAGAGCCCGGTGAAGACCCTGGACGTCGCTCGCGTGCGGCGGGTGGGCGAGGAGATCCACCTGGACTTCGAGGCCCGCTCCTTCCTGCACCGCCAAGTCCGCTCGATGACCGGCACCCTGGCCGAGGTCGGCGCAGGCCGCTGGGCGCCGGACGACGTGAAGGCGGCGCTGGAGGCCAAGGATCGGCGCGAGTGCGGGCCGGTCGCGCCGGCCGACGGGCTTTATCTAGTGGGCGTGGGGTACGGGGACTAAGGCGTAACGCCCTACAACACCGAGCAGTTGGTGATCTGGCTGAACGCTTCCAGCGCCGCCGTGCCGACTACGCTGGTGCCGAACCGGTCCAGCTCGGGCGACCACACCGCCACCGTCGCCTTGCCAGGGATCACTGCCACCACGCCGCCGCCGACGCCGCTCTTGGACGGCAGGCCGACGCGGTAGGCGAAGTTGCCGACGCTGTCATAGATCCCGCAGGTCAGCAGCAGGGCGTTCAGCCGCCGGGTCAGGCGCTCGTGGAAAATGGTCTCCTGGGCCACCGGCGAGAAACCGCCGGCCGCCAGGGGCAGGAAGGCCCGCGCCAGTTGCCGGCAGCTCATGGTCAGGGCGCATTGGCGGCAATAGGCGGCGACCACGGCCTCGGGCTCGTGGGTGATGGTGCCCTGGCCGCGCATCAGGCTGGCGATGGCCCGGTTCTGCCAGGCGTTGGCCAGCTCCGAGGCCGCCACCGTCGCGTCGATCTCGACCCGCTCGTCGGCCAGGAAGCCGGCGAAGTCGCGCACCAAGCCCGCCGGGTCGGGGCTGACGTCCAGCAGCACGTCGGTGATCGCCAGGGCCCCGGCGTTGATGAAGGGATTGCGCGGCACGCCCTTCTCGGCTTCCAGCAGCGACAGGTGGTTGAACGGCGTGCCCGAGGGCTCCTTGCCCACCCGCGTCCAGACCTCATCGCCGATGCGGTTCAGCGCCAGGCCCAGCGCGAAGACCTTGGTGATGCTCTGGACCGAGAAGCCTTCGTCGGCGTCGCCGATCACGTGCTCCTCGCCCGCCACCGTGCGCACGGCCATGCCGAACTTGCTGCCCGGCACGCTGGCCAACGACGGGATGTAGTCGGCGGTGCGGCCCTTGCCGAAGTGGGGCTTCACCAGCACCGCGACCTCGGCCAGCACCTCGGCGATCGAGAGTTCCTTCATCGCCGGGCGGTCCCTTTTAGGCGAAGGCCGCGAAGTAGCGGTTGATCAGCGCCTCGTAGGCGTTGGCCAGCTGACGCACCTCCTCGACCGGAACGCGCTCGTCGACCTGGTGCATGGTCGAGCCAACCAGGCCGAACTCGACGACGGGGCACAGGGCGCGGATGAAGCGGGCATCGCTGGTGCCACCGGTGGTCGACAGCTCCGGCACGCGACCGGTGGCGTCGCCGACCGCGGCCACGATCACGTCGGTGAAATCGCCCGGCAGGGTCAGGAAGGCCTCGCCGCTGATCTTGCTCAGCACCTCGACCTTGCCGTCGAAGCCTTCCGCCGCTGCGCGAGACACGTCTTCGAACCAGGCGGCCAGCTCGGCGCCCTTGTGGCCCGGATTGAAGCGGATGTTGACCCGGGCCTTGGCCGCGGCGGGAATGACGTTGGTCGCGGTGTTGCCGACGTCGATCGTCGTCACCTCCAGGTTCGACGGCTGGAAACCGGTATAGCCGTCATCCAACACCCGAGCCTGGAGGCGCGAGAGGATGTCGACCAGCACCGGGATCGGATTGGCCGCCCGGTGCGGATAAGCCACGTGGCCCTGGCGGCCCTCGACCGTGATCCAGGCGTTGATGCTGCCGCGCCGACCGATCTTGACCATGTCGCCCAGGAGGTTGGCCGAGGTCGGCTCGCCGACGATGCAGTGGTCGATGATCTCGCCCTCGGCCGCCAGGGCCTCGACGACCTTGACGGTGCCGTCCTCGGCCACGCCCTCCTCGTCACCGGTGATCAGGAAGCTGATCGAACCGGGATGCTCGGGAATCTTGGCGACGGCGGCGACGAAGGCGGCGATGGCCGACTTCATGTCGACCGCGCCGCGGCCGTAGAGGACGCCGTCCTTGATCTCGGCCTCGAACGGACCCGCCGTCCAGGCCGCGTCGTCGCCGACCGGCACCACGTCGGTATGGCCCGCGAAACAGAGGTTTGGCCGCGCCGTGCCGCGCCGGGCGTAGAGGTTCTCGATCTCGCCGAACTTCATCCGGCGGCAGGCGAAGCCGAGGCTTTCCAGCTGCCGCTGCAGCGTGTCCATCGCGCCTTCGTCGGCCGGCGTCACCGACGGACGGCGGATAAGCGCTTGAGCAAGTTCAACGGCGTCGATGGTGCTGGTCATGGCGATGCCTTTAGGCTTCCCTCCGGCCTGACGCAAACCTGCACGGCCGACCATGCCCAAGATCGATATCTCTAACGCCCCCACCCGCGTGGGCACGGCCTATCCCGCGCCGTTCAACCAGCCCTGCCTGGGCCGCCATCGCACCAAGCTGGGCGACGCGGTCGGGCTCAACCAGTTCGGGGTCAATCTGCTGCGCCTGCCGCCCGGACAGTGGTCCAGCCAGCGTCACTGGCACACGGCGGAGGACGAGTTCACCTGGGTAGTCGAGGGCGAGGTCGTGCTGGTCGATGACGACGGCGAGACGATCCTGCGGGCCGGCGAGTGCGCGGGCTTCAAGGCCGGCGTCGCCAACGGCCACCACTTCCAGAACCGCTCGGACCGCGACGTCCTGCTTCTGGAGATCGGCGCGCGCCGCCCTGCCGAGGACGGCTGCGACTATCCCGACATCGACCTCGTGTTGCGCGATGGCGAAAGCCTCTACCGTCACCGCGACGGGACGCCGTATGACACGCCGGAAGGCCGCAAGCGCTGACACCATCGATCCAGAAAGGTCGCGCCGTGAATAGTCTCGTTCCGCTGATGATCGTCGCGGCCGCATCACTGGCCGCCGGCCCGGCGTCGCCCCCCTTGCCCGCCGCCATCGAGAACGCCGAGGCCGTGCCGGTGCGGACGGTCTACCGGGTCAAGCAGCAGGGCGGCGGCCTGGGGATCTTCATCGACGAAGCCGCCGTATTCTATGAGATCGGCAAGGCGCCCAACACGGTCTGGGTGCTGGAACGGCGGCGGCGGGACCAGAAGATGGGCCTGGTCAGCGTCCGCCACGAATGGGTCGACGGCCGCACCTGCCCCGCCTTGGCAGAGACGATCGGCAAGATCGCCCGCTTGCCGCCGGTCAGCATGGCTGGGCTCGATACCACGCCGAAGACGGCCTACAGCGACTCCTCCGACGTGACCTTGATGGGTCCCGCGGCGGGCGGCGCGTCCAGCGACTTCGCCCTCCGCCGTGACACCATGGGTCCGACCGCGCGCTGGTGGTGGGACGCGCAGAAGGCGCTCGAACCTTGCTGGGCGCCTCGCCAGCCATACCTCAACGGCGCCTACAGCCTGCGGTCACGACTATCGTCCGCCCAGGACGAAGTCGAGGTCATGCGCCCCTAGTCGCTCAGCGCCTTCACCGGAACCCGCGTCACCTGGACGTCCTCCTTGTTGGCCGCGTAGCCGACATAGAGGTAGCCGTTCCAGACCACGCTCTTGGGATAGTGATAGCCGGGGCGCTTGTACTGGCCCTCGAAGCGCAGCGGCTGCAGGTCGGCCTTGCCGCGCAGACGCCAGCTGCGGTCGAAGACGCGGCCGTCCGCGCTGGTGGTCACGGCCAGCGGGATGCGCGGGCGGTCGGTGTTGGGAGCGTTGACCAGATAGGCGCCGCCGCCGGGCAGGTTGCCGGCGCTCTGCTTGGCGCGGGCGTCGGGCATGCCGGTCAGGGCCGGGGTCGTCCAGCTCACACCGCGATCGCAGCTTTGCGAAGCCAGCTGGCGGAAGCTCAGCTCCTCGTCGCGGAACACCATGACGATGCAGCCGTCGGCGCGGCGGAACAGGCTGGGCTCGATCTCGCGGCTGAGCTTCTTTTCGTGGGCGGCGGCGGCGCTGGAGGTATCGCGCGGCAGATTCTCCATCTGCCCTTGCGTCCAGCCGCCGACGGCCAGGGGATCATCGGTGAAGAACGGCTTGGCGATCATGCCGGGGCGCAGGTGGAAGGCGGTCAGCACCCGGCCGTCGATGACGTGCGGGTCCTGTTCGATCACGCCCTCGACGGGTTTGCCGTCCGCGCCCATGACACGTTTCGGCGCGCTCCAGGTTACGCCGTCCTGGCTGGTGCGGTACTCGGCATAGCCGCCGGCTCCCGACTGGAAGCCCTCGGGCCAGACATTGGCGTAGGCGACCAGGACCTTCCCGTCGGTGTGCCAGCCGCCGCTGGAGCGCATCAGGCCGTTTTCGCCGGCCGGGGCCAGCTTGCGCGGCGCGCTCCAGGTCTTGCCGTCGTCGCTAACGCTGTAGGCCACCCAGGTGTCGGCCGAATCCTCGTCGCGGGCCGAGCTCTGCCACTGGGCGTACAGCTTGCCCTTGAAGCCGACCAGCACCACGCCGTTGCTGAAGCGGTCGGTGGCCTCCGTGGGCGCGAAGACGGTGAAGGTCTCGGTTCCCGGCGCGGCGGTAAGGCCCAGGTCCGGCTGGCTTGGCTGGAACAGGTTCGGCGCGACCGTGTAGGGGGCGTCAGGCGCGCCGACCATCAGGGCCAGGGCCGCTAGCATGCTCTTGATCATCGCCGTCCTTCCGCTGCGGGAGGCGATAGGCGCGCATCAGGTCGCGTCGCGCAAGCCGCGAGGCCGGCGCGCGCGTGACAAAGCATGATCCCGAAGGGGTTTAGGCCGCGCGACGGGCCTTCTTCACCTTGGCCATGGCGCGGTCCCGGCGCAGGCGCGAGAGGTGGTCGATGAACAACACGCCTTCCAGATGGTCCATCTCGTGCTGGATGCAGACAGCGAACAGGCCTTCGGCTTCCTCGACGACGGTCTCGCCCTGATAGTTCATGTAGCGCAGGGTGACCTTCGACGGGCGCTCGACCTCATCGAAATATTCCGGCACCGACAGGCAGCCTTCCTCGTAGCCGAGGGTGTCTTCCGAGCTCGACAGGATCTCGGGATTGACGAAGTAGCGCGGGGCCGGCTCCTCACCCTCACGGGCTAGGTCCATGGTGATCACGCGCACGGGCTCGCCGATCTGCACGGCGGCCAGGCCGATACCCGGGGCGTCGTACATCGTCTCCAGCATGTCATCCATCAGCGCGCGCAGCTCGTCGGTGACGGCCTCCACGGGCGTGGAGATCTTCTTCAGCGTCGCCAGATCGGCGGCGTTATCGACGGTGAGGATGCGACGGATAGCCATGATCCCACTCAGGTAGTGGGGTCATTTCCGAGCGTCAAGGTGGGAGATTGTCCCGCCGCTAGCCCGGCGTTCAACTTGGTGAGAGGTCGAACCCCCTGGTCGATGGCCGCCGGTTCGTCGATCTTCTTGCCCTCGTGGTCGACCGACAGCTCCTCGAAGCGGCGCGCCTGGGTCAGGACCTGGCTCTCCAGCGAGCCGACAAACTGGTTGTACTTGCCCACCGCGCTCTCCAGCGCCTTGCCCATGGCCCCGGCGTGGGCGCCCATGACCGAGACGCGCTTGTAGAGCTCGCGACCGACCTCGACGATGCGGGCCGCGTTCTTGGCCTGGTCCTCGGCTCTCCAGCCATAGGCGACCGCCTTGCACAGCGCGAACAGGGTCGTTGGCGTCACCAGCACGACCTTACGCTCCATGGCCTCGGCCATCAGGTCGGGCAGGCGGTCCAGCGCGGCGGCCAGGAAGCCGTCGCCGGGCACGAACATCGCCACGAAATCGGGCGAGCCGACGCTGGAGAACTGGTCCCAATAGGCCTTGGACGACAGGCCCTGCATGTGAGCGCGTACGCTGGCGGCATGGCGGGCCATGGCGGCTTCGCGCAAGGCGTCGTCGGTGGCCTCTTGCGCCTCAAGGAAGGCGTTCAGCGAGCATTTGGCGTCGATCACAAACACCCCGCCGCCCGGCAGAGTGACCTTGACGTCGGGACGGCGGCGGCCCTCCTCGGTGTCGACGCTGAACTGCTCCTGGAAGTCGAAGCGGCTGTTAAGGCCCGCGGCCTCGAGCACGTTACGCAGGGTCTGCTCGCCCCAGCGCCCCTGCACGCCAGCCCCGCGGCGTAGGGCGGCCGACAGCTTGCGGGCCTCGGCCTGGGTGGCGGTCGAGGCCTCCATCAGGGCGGCGATCTGGGCCTTGAGGCCGCCGGTCTCTTCCGCGCGAGCCTTCTCGACGGCGGTGACCTGGGCCTCGAACTTGGCCAGGGTTTCGGCCACCGGCTTCAGCTGGGCCTCCAGGCGCGCCTGGGCCAGGTTGTCCCGGCTCTTGGCGTTCTCGTCGGCGCGCTTGATCAGCTGCTCGGCGATGGCGTTGGCGCTCTGGGCGGCCTGGGCCTTGATCAGCTCGATCTGGGTGGCGCTCTGGTCCTCCAGCAGGCGATGACGCTCCTCGGCCTGGGCGACCTTCTCGTTCAGTAACCAGGCCTGGGCCTCGGCGCGGGCGGCGCGGCGCTGGGCGGCGGCGGCCCAAAGGGCGCAGGCGATGGCGGCCAGGGCGAAGACGATGGCCAGGATCAGGAACGGGTCGGAGAAGTTCATGCTCCGTTCTTAGCCGGAGTCGTCTGGGCGCGAAAGGCGGCCGAGCGCACTGGCCCGGCCGCTACGTCCGGATCAGTCGTCGCCGTCCGCGAGGTCGGCAATCATGCCGTTGATCGGCTCGCCGGCGAAGCCGGTGACGTTATGACCCTTGTCGACCACGCCGACCTTGGCGACATGCGGGGCTTCGACCTCGGCGTCCGGGGCCTTGTCTTCGGGAGTGCTCATGGGACCTGTCCCTCAACGCGCAGGCGACGATCGCCAAGCGCGACTGTGAGACGCTGCCACGGCCCGGCGCGGCTGTCAGCGGGGAGACCGCAGTTCGCTGAAAGATTTCCTCAGGCCGGGCGCCGGGCGCGCAAGGCCTGGGCGATGGTGCCGTCATCCAGCCAGTCGAGGTCGCCGCCGACCGGGACGCCGCGCGCCAGCATGGTCACCGGCACATTGGTGCGGGCCAGGCGGTCGGCGATGTAGTGGGCGGTCGTCTGGCCGTCGACGGTCGCGGGCAAGGCCAGGATCACCTCGGAGACCTCGCCATCGGCCACCCGGGCGACCAGTTCACCGATACGAAGGTTCTCCGGCCCCACGCCGTCCAGCGCCGACAGCAGTCCGCCCAGCACGTGGTAGCAGCCCTTGAACGAGCCGCCGCGCTCCATGGCCCAGACCGAGCCGACCTCCTCGACCACGCACAGCAGGCGCACGTCGCGGGTTCCGTCGGCGCAGACGGCGCAGGGGTCGGTGACGTCCAGCGAGCCGCAGGTCGAGCAGGTCCGGACCTTGGCCTGCGCCTCGGCCATCGCCGACGCCAGGGGCGCCAGCAATGTGTCTCGCTTCTTCAGCAGAGCCAGAGCCGCCCGCCGGCCCGAACGCGGTCCCAGCCCCGGCAGCTTGGACAGCAGGGCGATCAGGCGCTCGATCTCGGGTCCGGCGGAAGCTCCCAAAGGGTTAGAACTTCATCCCGGGCATGCCGCCCATCAGGCCCGCCATCGGACCGGCGGCGTCCTGCATCATCTGGGCCTGCTTGGCGTCCAGCTTCTTCTTGGCGTCGGCGTGGGCGGCGACGATCAGGTCGGCGATGACCTCGCCTTCGCCCGGCTCGATCAGGCTCTCGTCCAGCACCACCTTGGCCAGCTCGCCGGTGCCCATCAGGGTGACGGTGACCATGCCGCCGCCCGAGGTGCCCTCGACGGAGCTTTCCGCCAGGCGCGCCTGAGCGTCCTGCAGCTTCTGTTGCATGGCCTGCGCCTGCTTCATCAGGCCGCCGAGGTCTTTCATCTTGAGTACTCCAACGTCAAAACAGCAGGGCTGATCAGCCCTCTTCCTCGTCCGGCTCCAGAGGCGGAGTCTCAGGCGTGAGGAGCTTGCGGATCTCGATGATCTCGGCGCCGGGGAAGGCCGACAGCACGGAGGACACGAAGGGATCCTTCTTGATCTCCTCCAGCGCCTCGCGCTCCTCGCGTTTCTGGCGCTCCATCAGGCTTTCGGCCCCGCCGCCGCCCTCGGCCGCGACCAGCCAGGGCTGGCCGGTGGCCTCCTTCAGGAAACGGACCAGACGGCCGGCCAGGTTGCCGGGGGCGCCGGGCGCGGCCTCGAAGGTGATGGCCCCGGGGCGGAAGCTGATCGGGCGGATATATTGCTCGGCGTCCAGGCGCAGACCGATGTCGCGCTTGGCGGCGATCAGGGCCATGACGTCGTCGAACGAAGCGACCACCGGCATGGCCTGGGCGCCCGGGGCGGCCATCATCACCGGGGCCTGGGCCGAGACGGCGCCGCCGCCTCCACCGCCGCCCACGGCGACGCCGCCGCCAGGACCGCCGCCGCCGATCGGGGCGCCGTCGCGCAGGGCCTTCAGCGCCTCTTCCGGACCCGGCAGGTCGGCGGCGTAGCACAGGCGGATCAGGGCCATCTCGGCCGCGGCCATGGCGTCGGGCGCGCGGCGCACCTCCTCATGGGCCTTCAGCAGCATCTGCCACAGGCGCGACAGGGTGCCGGCCGAGGTGTGGGCGCCGATGGCGGCCAAGCGGGCGGCCTGTTCCTTGGGCAACGACAGGGCGTCTGGGCCCAGCGCCTTGGACACCGCCGAGGCGTGGCAGTGGTCCAGCACGTCCAGCATGACCACGCCGGGGTCGGCGCCAAAGCCCCACAGGGCCCGGAAGCCTTCCAGCGCGTCCTTGGTCTTGCCGGCCATGACGTTTTCGAAGAGGGCGATGGTCTGGCCGCGATCGGCCAGGCCCAGCATGTCGCGGACCACGGCGGCGGTGACGGTCGCGCCGCGATCGGTCTGGACGATGGCCTGGTCCAGCAGCGACAGGCCGTCGCGCACCGAGCCCTCGGCCGCGCGGGCGATCAAGGCCAGGGCGTCGGTCTCGATCCGCGCGCCTTCCTTGGCCGAGATCCGGTCGAAGTGCTTGACCAGCACGTCCGGCTCGACCCGGCGCAGGTCGAAGCGCTGGGTACGCGACAGGATCGTCACCGGAACCTTGCGGATCTCGGTGGTGGCGAAGATGAACTTGGCGTGCGGCGGGGGCTCTTCCAGCGTCTTCAGCAGGGCGTTGAACGCCGCCGTCGACAGCATGTGCACTTCGTCGATGATGTAGACTTTGTAGCGCGCCTCGACCGGGGCGTAGCGCACCCCGTCTAGGAGTTCGCGCATCTCGTCGACCTTGGTGCGCGAGGCGGCGTCGAGTTCCAGCACGTCCATGTGCCGGCCCTCGATGATGGCGCGGCAGTGGTAGCCTTCGGTGGTCAGGTCGACCGACGGGCCCTTGACGGTGTCAGTCTCATAGTTGAGCGCGCGGGCCAACAGGCGCGCGGTCGTGGTCTTGCCGACCCCGCGGACGCCGGTCAGCATGAAGGCGTGGGCGATGCGGCCGGTCGAGAACGCGTTGGCCAGGGTGCGGACCATGGCCTCCTGGCCGATCAGGTCCTCGAAGGTGCGCGGGCGGTACTTCCGCGCCAGCACGGTATAGGCGTCGCCAGAACCATTGGGGGTCTCGGGCGGCGGATCCTGGACGACCGGGCGCGACTCTTCAGCGACGGGCGCAGGCGCAGGCGCGGGCGCCTCGCCGAAGATGTCGGCGGTGTTCTCGTCGCGCTCGGCGGGAGCCTCGTCCCACGGCGGCGCGGAATCAGAAAGGTCGTCGTGGTCGGCCATGCGGCGGAGTGTAGTGGGGCGAAGGGCGCGGCAAAAGACCCGGTCCGAGTGGACCGTGCATCTGCTGACAGATTTCGCTGATTTTAGGGGAAGGTGGAGACCGGACAGCGACCCAGAGGTGATCTCGTTGTGGCTGCTGCCTCTCGGCCCTGACCAGGTTGGCGAGGCTTCCGTCCGCGCCGATCTCCGAGGCCTATATCGCGACTCCGGACGAAGGATGCAAGATGCATGACGTTGATGCGACGTCGTGACGAGCGATCAGAGCCGCGCTAGAGGTTCCATCATGCCCTTGTCGATCATCACCAACACCTTCGCCGGCAACCCGCTGAACCGCGCCAGCGAGCGGCGAGGCGACGAATCCTGGCTGGCCGAGAAGCTGGCCGACGCCGAATCCCTGGCCGTGGCGCTGTGGAACGGCAAGCCGCTGGTCGAGGACATGCCCGGCGAGGACGGCCAGCCGAATGGCGTCCAGATCGCCTATCTGCGCGCCGACATGGCCCAGGACCTGGCCGGCGGCGCCGAGCGCCTGCTGTTCCTCGGCCTCTGGAAGGACATCGCGGTCTTCGCCGTCGACATCGACACCACCGGCGATCCGGCCGAGGGCCCGCTGCAGGGCCTGGGCCGCTTCGAGGAGCTGCGCGGCGCGGCCGCAACCATGCCGCCGGCCGACGCCGGCATCCTGGCCACCGCCAAGTCAATGTTCGAATGGCGCCGTCGTCACCGCTGGTGCAGCGCCTGCGGCCAGCAGACCAATGTCGCCGACGGCGGCTGGAAGCGCGTCTGCCCCTCGTGCGAGGCCGAGCACTTCCCGCGCACCGATCCGGTGGTGATCATGCTGGGGGTCCACGAGGGCAAGTGCCTGCTGGGCCGCCAGGCGGCCTGGCCTGAGGGCATGTACTCGGCGCTGGCCGGCTTCCTGGAGCCGGGCGAGACCATCGAGGAAGCCTGCGCCCGCGAGTTGAAGGAAGAGGCCGGCCTGACCGCCACCGCCGTCCGCTACCACTCCAGCCAGCCGTGGCCATGGCCCTCGTCGCTGATGATGGGCCTGATCGCCGACGTCGACAGCGCCGACGCCGCGCCCGACCAGACCGAGCTGGAAGCTGTGCGCTGGTTCAGCAAGGAAGAGGCTGTCCAGCTGCTGAAAGGCGAACTGGAAGGCCTGTTCGCCCCCCCGCCCCTGGCCATCGCCCATCAGCTGATCAAGGCCTGGGCTGAGGAGGCCTGACGGCCTCCTCTCCTCGGGTTATTTCTTCCAGATCGGCGTCCCGTCGCCGGGCAGGCCCAGGCGCGACCACTTTTCGCTGACCGCGTCGATCACGCCCTGGTCCATGCGGATCTCCTCGCCCCATTCGCGCTTGGTCTCGGGCGGCCACTTGTCGGTGGCGTCCAGACCGATCTTGGAGCCGAGGCCGCTCTCAGGGGACGCGAAGTCCAGATAGTCGATGGGCGTGTGCTCGATCACCGTGATGTCCCGCGCCGGGTCCATCTTGGTGCTGATCGCCCACATCACGTCATTCCAGTCGCGGGCGTTGATGTCGTGGTCCACGACGATCACCCACTTGGTGTACATGAACTGGCGCAGATAGCTCCAGACGCCCAGCATCACGCGCTTGGCGTGGCCGGGATAGGCCTTCTTCATCGACACGACGGCGATGCGGTAGCTGCAGCCCTCGGGCGGCAGCCAGAAGTCGACGATCTCGGGGAACTGCTGGCGGATCAGCGGGATGAACACCTCGTTCAGCGCCTCGCCCAGCACCGAGGGCTCGTCCGGCGGACGGCCGGTGAAGGTGGTCAGATAGATCGGGTCCTTGCGCATGGTGATCGCCGTCACCTGGAAGACCGGGAACTTCTCGACGCTGTTGTAATAGCCGGTGTGGTCGCCGTAGGGGCCCTCGTCCTCGAACTCATCGAGCAGGACGTGGCCCTCGATGACGATCTCGGCATGGGCCGGGACCATCAGCGGCACAGTCTTGGCCGGGACCAGATCGACCTTGGCCCCGCGCAACAGGCCGGCGAACTGATATTCCGACAGGGTGTCGGGCACCGGCGTCACGGCCGCCAGGATGGTGCCGGGATCCGCGCCCAGCACGGCGCAGGCCGGCAGCGGCTCCTTGTTGCCGGCCTTCTTGTGGCGGGCGTAGTGCTGGGCCCCGCCGCGATGGGCCAGCCAGCGCATGATGCACTTGTCCTTGGACAGCACCTGCATCCGGTAGATGCCGAGGTTGAAGTCGTCCTCGCGGTCCTTGCCGGGGCCCTTGGTGACGACCAGAGGCCAGGTGATCAGCGGCGCGGGCTCGCCCGGCCAGCAGGTCTGGACCGGCAGCTTGGAGAGGTCGATCTGGTCGCCGGTCAGGACGACCTCCTGCACGGGGGCCTTCTTCACCGTCCCGGGACGCATGCTCATGACCGTCTTGGCCAGGGGCAGCATGTCGATGGCGTCTTTCAGGCCCTTGGGCGGCTGGGGCTGACGCAGGAAGGCCAGCAACTCGCCGACCTCGCGCAGCTCGCCCGCTGTCTCGCGCGGTTCGCCGCCCAGGGTGACGCCCATGGCCACGCGCTTGACCGTGCCGAACAGGTTGGCCAGGGCCGGCATTTCCGAGCGCGTGCCGTCGGGCAGCAGGACATGTTCGAACAGCACGGCCGGACCGCCAGTGGCCAGGAGGCGCGTCTGGATCTCGGTCATTTCCAGCACGCTGGAGACCGGTTCGGTGACCCGGACGAGCTCGCCCTTAGCCTCCAGAACGTCGATGAACTCGCGGAGGGAACGGTAGGCCATGGTACTCGTGCCTTAGTTCGCGACGGCCAGGTCGTCGGCGTGGATCATCGGGCCTTCGGTGAAGCCCAGCTCGGCCTCGATGGCGTCGGAGCGCAGGCCGGCGATGCGCTGGGCGTCGGCGCTGTCGTAGCGGACGATGCCGCGGGCGACTTCCTGCCCGGTCTCGTCGCGCACGCGGACGGCGTCGCCCTTCTCGAACGGCCCCTCAATGGCGCGGACGCCCGCCGACAGCAGGCTTTTGCCGGACGCGAGGGCCTTGGCGGCGCCGGCGTCGACCGTCACCCAGCCCTGCGGGGCCAGCGAGCCGGCGATCCAGGCCTTGTAGGCGGCGGCGGGCGAGGCGGCGGCCTCGATCAGGGTGGCCTTGGCGCCTTCAGAAAGGGCGGCCAGCGGACGCGGGCGCGAGCCCAGGGTGATCAGGGTGGCGCAGCCGGCGGCGCGGGCGATGCGGGCGGCGGCGATCTTGGTGGCCATGCCGCCGGTGCCGACGCCGGCCGCGGCATTGGCGCCCTCGGCCATGCCGGCGATCTCGGGGGTGATCTCGGTCACCAGCGGGATGTGGGCGGCGGCGGGGTTCTTGCGCGGGTCAGCGGTGTAGAGGCCGTCGATGTCCGACAGCAGCACCAGGAGATCGGCGCCGGCCATCTGCGCCACGCGCGCGGCCAGGCGGTCATTGTCGCCGTAGCGGATCTCTTCGGTGACGACCGTGTCGTTCTCGTTGACCACCGGCACCACGCCCAGGCCCATCAGGGTCTCGGTGGTGGCGCGGGCGTTCAGCCAGCGGCGGCGCATCTCGGTGTCGTCGCGGGTCAGCAGGATCTGGGCGACGCCGACGCCATGCGGCTCGAACGCCTCTTCCCAGGCGCGCATCAGCAGGCTCTGGCCCGCGGCGGCGGCGGCCTGCTTCTCGGGCAAGGTGGTCTTGCGGCCGACCAGGCCCAGGCGGCGGCGGCCCAGGGCGACGGCGCCCGACGAGACCACCAGCACCTGCTTGCCGGCCGCACGCAGGGCCGCAGCGTCGGCGCAGAAGGCCTCAAGCCAGGCGCGGTTGGCTGCCCCGGTCTGCGCGTCGACCAGCAGGGCCGAACCGACCTTGAAGACGATCCGCCGAGCCTTGTCGAAAACCTGCGCCCCCCCGTGGCTCACGGCGTCCAGCCCCCGGGGGTCTCCTCGACATAGTCCTCGTCTTCGTCGTCGATATCGTCCTCGAGGTCGCCCTTGCGGATGCGCACCTGGCGATAGGCGGCGCGCAGCAGCTCGGTGACGCCCTGGCCCGACACGCCCGACACCAGGAACGGCTTGGTCCCGGCGATCGCCTCCAGCTCGGCGACCTTCTCGGCGAGGGTCTCCTCGTCGAGGGCGTCGATCTTGTTCAGGGCCAGGATCTCGGCCTTGTCGGCCAGGTCCTCGCCATAGGCTTCCAGCTCGCCGCGGATGGTCTCATAGGCGCCGGCAATGTCGTCCTGGGTGCCGTCGATCAGGTGGATCAGCGTGGCCGACCGCTCGACGTGGCCCAGGAAGCGGGTGCCCAGACCCGCGCCTTCCGACGCGCCCTCGATCAGGCCGGGAATGTCGGCGATCACGAAGCGCTCGCTGCTCGACAGGTCCACGACGCCCAGGTTCGGGGTCAGGGTGGTGAAGGGATAGTCGGCGATCTTCGGCTTGGCGGCGCTGGCGGCCGCCAGGAAGGTCGACTTGCCGGCGTTGGGCAGGCCGACCAGGCCGACGTCGGCGATCAGCTTCAGCCGCATCCAGATCCAGCGTTCCTCGCCCTCCTGGCCGGGGTTCGCATATTTCGGCGCCTGGTTCACCGGACCCTTGAAGTGCAGGTTGCCCCAGCCGCCGTTGCCGCCCTTGGCCAGCAGCAGGCGCGCGCCCACGTGGTCTAGGTCGGCGATCAGGGTTTCCTTGTCTTCCTCAAGGATCTCGGTGCCCACCGGCACCTTCAGCAGCACGTCCTCGCCGGCGGCGCCGTGGCGCGCGCGACCCATGCCGTGCACGCCCGTGCCGGCCTTGAAGTGCTGCTGGTAGCGGTAGTCGATCAGGGTGTTGAGGCCTTCGACGGCCTCGATCCACACGTCGCCGCCGCGACCGCCGTCGCCGCCGTCCGGGCCGCCGTACTCGATGTACTTCTCGCGGCGGAACGACACCGACCCGCCGCCACCGTTACCGGAGCGGATATAGATCTTGCATTGGTCCAGGAATTTCATGGGCTCCTTTTGTCCCAAGGCGTCCCGCGCGTCGAGCCAAAACGCCCCGGAGGCCCCTCCGGCGCGCCTGTACTGTGACGCTTGGCCACGTGGTTACGTACTCGGAAAGGATGACCGACGTTCTTCAGCGTGACGAAATGTTAAAACTACCGGTGCGACAAAGAGTCCTGGCGGGACCCGCCGGTTCCTTGCTCCAACGACGGGAGGCTGAACTTTGACGAGCGAAGTAGTGGTCGACCAGAGTCTGGCCAAGGATCTCCGCGACCTGTCGACGGCCGAGCTGCACCGCAAGTACAGCGCCGAAGCCTCTGTTCACCGCAATATCCTGATCGCGCGCGGCACGGGCCTGGCCCCGCAATGGCGCGAGTTCAAGACGTTCCTGGGTGAGCTGGGCGGGCGGCCCTCGACGGACCACAGCCTGGTCCTGCTGAACCGTTTCGAGCACACCTACGGCCCGGGCCGGGCCAGATGGATGACCGACGACGAGCGGGCCGCCCACGAGATCGAATTCGACCGCCTGCGCGCCGAGCAACAGCGCGAAGAACAGCTGGTCATGCACAAGACCGCGGCCGTCAAACGCGCCAGCGCGCCCAACGCCCCGTCGTTCGGCCAGTGGACGCCGATGGCCGGCAAGCAGGTGGCCTATACCGACGTCGCCAAGCGCCTGGCCATTCCGGTGGGCGCCCTGTCACGGACCATGCCCAGCGGCACGACCGCCGACGACCTGGTCAAGCGCTCCAGCGTGGTCGCCGACCTCATCAACGAAAGCGCCTCGTGGCTGCCGCCGGATCCGGCCCGCAAGGCCGGCTTCTTCGAGGCCTACCGCATCTGGCACCTGCAGGTGCAGCCGCAGTTCGGCCGCGCCGCCACGCCGACGTTCCTGTTCCTGTACATCGCCCTGCCGGTGATGAAGCAGTGCCGGGACGAGCTGATGGACCTGAACCTGTGGAATCCGCTGGGTCAGCGCGCGCTGAACGCTCGCGACAGCCACACGGCCTGGAAGAAGTACACCGAGTTCATGCCCCGCGCGCAGGTGGCGATGATGGAGATCCCCATCTACGCCACCTACTCGCTGCTGAGCGACCTGGACGCCCTGTGCGAGCGGATCATCACCGCCGAGAAGCGCTTCCGCGAAGGTCCGCAGAAGGTGATCCACACCCACCGGGCGGCTTAGAGAAGGTTGTCATCCCGGCCGCAGCGAAGCGGAGAGCCGGGACCGCAACAAACTCAGAGCTTCCGGCGGTCCCGGCTCGGCGCGCTGCGCGCTTGGCCGGGATGACAGCTTTTTACGCCAGCCACACCATCATCCGGGTCGCCGCGCTCTCGCCACGCGCGATCGACGGCTTGTGCTCGACAACGCCCGTATAGAGGAAGCCGGCCTTGACCAGGACGCGGCCCGAGGCCTCGTTGTCGGCGAAGTGGCCGGCCACGACATAGCGCTTGCGCCAGGTCGCCCGGGCCCAGTCCAGCGCCGCCTTGGTCGCCTCGCTGGCATAGCCGCGCCCCCAGTAGGGCCGGCCGATCCAGTAGCCCAGCTCGACCTGATCCTCGGCCGTGGTGAACATGCCCAAGACCCCGATCAGGCCTTCCTCGGCCAGCTCGATGGCGAAGGTGTTGTCGCGGGCGCGATCCTGCGTACCGCAGCGGACCACGAAGTCCTCGGCATGGGCGCGTGTGTAGGGCGAGGGCATGCGCGTGGTCATGCGCGCGACGTCATGGTCGACGCAGAAGGCCGCCACGCGTTCGACGTCGGCCTTGGCCGGAACACGCAGCGTCAACCGCTGGGTTTCGATGACGGGTCTTTCTTCGATGACGCACATCGGCGCCTCCCAGAGTTCTTCCGGCCCCTCTTTGATCGGGAGCCGTGACGCCGCCATGGCCAATTTGTTTCAGACTCAGGTCCGATAGGCGGCGAGACAAACAAAAGCGGGGAGCCCGGCGTTCCGGACTCCCCGCTAGAGATCGCCTGTCCGGATCGTCTTCAGAGATGAAGCACGATCCGAAAAACTCTGGTTCGTGCTTACTCGGCCGGTTGCGCGGCCGGAGTGACCGTCACGTACGTGCGGTCATGCTTCTTGGTCACGAAGCCCACGGCGCCCTGAACGAGGGCGAACAGGGTGTGGTCCTTACCGATGCCGACGCCGGCGCCCGGATAGAACTTCGTGCCGCGTTGACGCACGAGGATGTTGCCAGCGAGAACCTTCTCGCCGCCGAACTTCTTCACGCCAAGGCGCTTCGATTCTGAGTCGCGACCGTTGCTCGACGAGCCGCCAGATTTCTTGTGAGCCATTGTGCTCTCCTACCTTAGAAGGCGTCGCCCTTAGGCTTCGCCTTCCTCCGTCTTGGCGGCAGCCTTCTTAGGGGCGGCCTTCTTCTTCGGGGCGGCTTCAGCGGCCGGCTCGGCGGCGGCGTCAGCAGCCTTCGGAGCCTTGGCCTTCTTCGGAGCCGGAGCGGCTTCGGTCGAAGCAGCCGGGATCGAGAACGGCACGGCGGCGTCGCCGAGGCCACGAGCGCGGGCGTCCAGGATGACCTTCGGGGTCAGGTCGATCGAACCTTCCCACTTGGCTTCCAGGCCAGCGCCGACGACCGACGTGACGCGCACGACGGATTCGAGCTGACGATGGCCGCGGGTGCGGCGATAGCCCTGGCGACGGATCTTCTTGAAGATCTTCACCTTCTCACCCTTGCGGGTTTCGATGAGGGTGCCGGAGACGACAGCGCCGTCCACGGTGGGGGCGCCGACCGTCACGGCCTCGCCTTCGCCAAGCATCAGGACTTCACCAAAGGCCACGGCAGCGCCGGGTTCACCTTCGAGCTTTTCGACAACCAGCAGGTCGCCGGCTTGAACCCGGTACTGCTTGCCGCCGGTTTTGATCACCGCGTACATAGGTTTAGCGCCTTAAAAACGTGCGTTCGCAAAATAGGGAACGCCCGCTCGGAAACCCGGCGGGCGAAGAGGGGCGGACTTATACAGCCCAAGACCCGAGAGTCAACGCCAGGACGGAGGATTCCGTTGATCCATGCGCTTCACCGTCTGGAACGTTTTGAAGCAAACCGATCGCAGGAGTCTCCTGGCTCGTTATCTTGTAACACGCTATAGGGACGAGCGTGAACTCCTTCTTCGCCTCCATCGCCGCCACGGGTTTCGCCGTGGCCTTCCTGCACGCGGCCCTGCCCACGCATTGGCTGCCTTTCGTGCTGGTCGGACGGGCGCAGAAGTGGTCGACGGGTCGGACCCTGGGCGTGACCCTGCTGGCGGGCCTGGGCCACGTGGCCCTAACCATCGCCTTGGGCCTGGCCCTGGTGGTGGCGGGCCTGGCCCTGCAGCCGGCCCTGGGCGGCCTGTTCCACTGGATCGTTGGCGGGCTGATGGTCGCCGTCGGCCTCTATTACATCGTACGCGGCCGGCATAACCACGCCGTGCCCGACGCCGGACGGCGGACCTACACGTCTGATAGGGCGGCGATCGTCGCCCTGGTCACCCTGCTGACCCTGTCGCCATGCGAAGCCTTCCTGCCTTACTATCTGGCGGGCATGGAGCACGGCTGGCAGGCCTTCGTCCTGCTCAGCGGCGTGCTGATGGCCGCCACCGCCGCGGGCATGCTGATCTTCACCAGCCTGTCCCTGGCCGGCTTTAAGCGCCTGGGCCTGCACTGGGTCGAGCGCTACGAGGAGACCATCCTGGGCGGCGCCCTGATCCTGGTCGGCCTGGCTGTTGCTTTTCTGAAGACGTAAGGCGCTTCCGCTGGGGCGCTTAGGCTCCTAAATAGCGGCCATGACCCAAGCTGCTCCCGCTCCCGGCAAGATCCCCGTCACCGTGCTGACCGGCTATCTCGGCGCCGGCAAGACCACGCTCTTGAACCGCATCCTCACCGAGGAGCACGGCAAGCGCTACGCCGTGATCGTCAACGAGTTCGGCGAAGTCGGCATCGACAACGACCTGGTGGTCGGCGCCGACGAGGAAGTGTTCGAGATGAACAACGGCTGTGTCTGCTGCACGGTGCGCGGCGACCTGATCCGCGTCCTCCAGGGCCTGATGAAGCGCAAGGGCGGCTTCGACGCCATCGTCGTCGAGACGACCGGCCTGGCCGATCCGGGCCCGGTGGCCCAGACCTTCTTCGTCGACGACGACGTCAAGGCCCGCACGACGCTGGACTCGGTCACCGCCGTGGTCGACGCCAAGCACATCATGCTGCGCCTGGGCGACAGCAAGGAAGCGGTCGAGCAGATCGCCTTCGCCGACCAGATCGTGCTGAACAAGACCGACCTGGTCTCGGAAGACGACCTGCGTCACGTCGAGGCCCGCATCCGCCGCATCAACCCGCTGGCCCCGATCCACCGCGCCCAGCGCTCGAACGTTCCGCTGGACGCCATCATCGGCAAGCACAGCTTCGACCTGGACCGCATCACCGAGCTGGAGCCGGAGTTCCTGAACCCGGCCCACGGCGAGCCGGGCCACGTCCACGACGAACACTGCGGCCACGATCATGGTCACCACCATCATGACCACGACCACGTGCACGACGAGCACTGCGGTCACGACCACCATCACCACGGGCACGACCATGGGCACGGCCACAAGAGCGACGTGCACGACGACGGCGTGAAGGGCATCTCCCTGACGCTGGACAAGCCCGTCGACGGCCAGAAGATCACCGTCTGGCTCAACGAGCTGCTGGCCAAGCGCGGCCCCGACATCCTGCGCGCCAAGGGCATCATCGACGTGAAGGGCGAGAACAAGCGTCTCGTCTTCCAGGCGGTGCACATGATCCTGGAAGGCGACTTCCAGCGCGAGTGGACCGACAAGGACAAGCGCTACAGCCGCATGGTGTTCATCGGCCGCGATCTGGACGAGGCCGAGCTGCGCGCGGGCTTCGAGGCGACGGCGGCTTAAAGCCCCCTCGCCCTCTCATCAAAGACCTGGAGCATTTCACCGATCCGTTGGGATCGGAAAATGCTTTAGGCGGCGGCCGCGTCCAGGCCGCCCAGAATCTGGGCCATCAGACGGGTCGACAGCGTCTGGGTCATGTCCATCAGCGTGGGTTCGGCGGACGTCTTGGGACGTGCGCCGCCCAGGTCGCGCGCCTGCGACGCCGCCGTCTCGCCTTGCGTCCGCACCGTCTCCCACGGGCCCTGGGCCGGAGACGGCGTGGCGGCGGTTTCTGCCCGGCCGATCTTGCCGTCCTGCTCGCCGTTCAGCGCCTCGAAGATCTTGGCGAAGTCGCTGGCCGAGCGCGCGCCGGCGTCGGCCGTACGGGCCGGCGCAGCGCCTACCGCGCCAAAGGGCTTCTGCTGCGTCTGTTGGATAAGCGCGCTGCTGTTGATCGTCGTCATTCGCCAGGCCTCCGCCGTGAAGGGACGGTCAGGACCAAGCAAGAAACGCGCCACGGCGAAGCTGCCCTTTGGAGCCGCGACAAACAAAAAGCCCCGGAGCTTTCGCTCCGGGGCTTCGTGTTCTTGGCTGTCGCCGAGGACGATCCTTAGTGCCGAAGCCCTTAGTGGATGTCTTCGTTGATCAGACCAACCTTGAACCAGCCAGTGGTCTGCAGTTGGTTCAGCACGCCCATGAAGTCGGCGTACGGCACGTCGGCGTCGGCGCGGATCATGACGCGCTGGTCGTCCTTCGGGCCGGCTTGACCGGTCGACTCGAACTTGGCGTTCAGGTCGGCTTCCAGGCCGTCGAGGCTGGTTTGCTTTTCAGCGATGAAGATCGCGCCCGACTTTTGGATCGAGATGAAGACCGGTTCCTTCGGCTTCGTCGTTTGCGGCACGGCCGAGGCCGGCGGCAGGTCGATCTTGATCGAGGTCACGGCCATCGGCACGGCGACCATGAAGATGATCAGCAGAACCAGCAGAATGTCCACGAAGGGCGTGACGTTGATTTCGGAATTCTGGCCCAGCGAATAACGGCCACCGCCGCCGCCAGCAAGTTTAGCCGCCATAGCCTGACTGTCTCCCAGAAGGTCGCACCGCTTGGGGCGCGCCTGAAATGTCGTTACCTACGCCACGTCTGGCGTAGACGGGCGCGGAAGTAAAGCCCGACGACGCGTTGCAATAGCAACCCCTTTTCGAGTCTTTTTTGCCGAACGCCGTTCGAAGCGGCAGCAAGCGCCCTCTTCGTTCGCCCACGACGCGAAACTGGCCGATCAATGGGCCTTTCGGAAAGAGTCTGGCCGTAAAGGGCTCGGCGCCTTATCTCGCGCGCATGATCTTTTCTTTCGACGCCTTCGTCACCGACGCCCTGTTCGACCGCTCCGGCCGCGCGGCCTTCGCGCTGGGCGACGGCACCGTCCGCTTCCAGACCGAGGACGGATTCGTCACGGTCGAGGCCCACGGCGGGCCCATGGGTGGCGCGGTTCTGAGCGCTGCGGTCCATCCCAGCGGCGCGGGCGTCGTCACGGGCGGCGACGACGGCAAGGTCGTCTGGTCGCGAATCGAGGGCGGTGAGGTCGTCGCCACCGTGATCGCCGAGCTGAAGAACAAGTGGATCGAGCACATCGCCACCAGCGCCGCCTCGGGCCTGATCGCCTTCACGGCCGGCAAGGACGTCCATGTCCGTGACGTCGCCGACGCGAAGTTCGAGCGCATCTTCACGCACGAGCGCACGGTGTCGGGCCTGGCGTTCGAGCCCAAGGGCCGCCGCCTGGCCACGGCCGCCTATGGCGGCGCCTATCTCTGGTACGCGCGGATCGCCGACCAGAAGCCGACCGCGCTGAAGTGGGCCGGCAGCCACACCGGCGTGGCGTTCAGCCCCGACGGCAAGTTCCTGATCTCGTCGATGCAGGACAACCAGCTGCACGGCTGGCGCCTGTCGGACAGCAAGGACATGCGGATGGGCGGCTACCCGTCCAAGATCAAGAGCATGGCCTTCTTCGACAAGGGCAATCTCTTGACCACGGCCGGCGCCAGCGGCGCGGTGATCTGGCCGTTCGCCGGCGCCAACGGCCCGATGGGCAAGGAAGCCGCCGAGATCGGCTTCAATCGTGATTCGATGATCGTGCGCGTGGCCGGCATCGATCAGCACCCGGTGTGCGTCTCGGCCCAGGACAACGGCCGCATCTGGATCGCCCACCTGCGCAACGGCCGCATCGAGACCCTGAAGACCGAACGCGGCGCGCCGATCAGCGCCCTGGCCACCAGCGCCGACGGCAAGTGGATGGCCTGGGGCGACGAGAGCGGCGAGGCTGGGGTCATCGCGATCCCCGACATCAGCGGCCCTCGCGAGTTCGCCGGTTAAGACCGCCTAGAACCCCTTCAGCTCCGCCCACTCCTCGAACGGGGCGCGGCGGCTGCGGAAGTTGTTCACCGGGGCGTCGGCGTCGCGATAGCCCAGGGCCATGCCCGAGAACAACATATGCCCCTCGGGCAGGCCGACATGGCTGTCGACCAGCTTGTGGTAGTGCGACCAGAACTCCTGCGGGCAGGTGTCGAGACCGCGCTCGACCGCCAGCAGCATGAAGGTCTGCATCAGCATGCCGACGTCGCTCCACTGCGGCGGGCCGCAGCGGCGGTCGATCGAGAAGAACAGCTGCACCGGCGCGCCGAAGCCCTGGCCGTTGTTTGCGAACCACTGCAGGCGCTGCAGCTTGTCCTCGCGCGGGATGCCCAGCGCCCCGTACATGTCCTCGCCCACCTGGAAGCGACGGCTGCGCAGCGGCTCCCAGAGATTGGCCGGATAGACGTCATAGGCCGGCTCGTCGGGCGAGGCCGCGCGCTTGAGCATGTCGGCCTTCAGCGCGTCCAGCGGCGCGCCGGCCACGACCTGCACCCGCCAGGGCTGGAGATTGCCGCCGGATGGGGCGCGCGCGGCGGCTTCCAGCAGCTCGCGCACCAGCGCCCCGTCGACCGGATCAGGCTTGAAGGCGCGCACCGACAGGCGGCGGTTGACGGCGTCGATCACGTCCATCCAGAAGCTCCTCAAACCTATCCCAAGACAGGGACGATGCGCTTGGGTAGCATCCGTCCGCTGCGTCAAGACAAGAGGACTTCGGGGGCGTTAAGTGCGGCGGCTTTTGCGTAATATCTTCCTGGGCCTGTTCATCGTGCTGGTGGCCGGACCGATCGTGGCGGTGCTGATCTTCCGCTTCGTACCGCCGCCGGTGACGCCGCTGATGGTGATCCGGGCGGTCGAGGGCAAAGGGCTGGACCATCGCTGGCGAGGCATCGACGACGTCGCCCCGGCCCTGCCGCGCGCCCTGATCGCCGCCGAGGACGCCCGGTTCTGCGAGCACCACGGCTTCGACTTCAACGCCCTGCAGAAGGCCTATGCCAACAACGAGGCCGGCAAGAAGATCCGCGGCGGCTCGACCATCAGCCAGCAGACGGCCAAGAACGTCTTCCTGTGGCCGGGACGCAGCTACGTCCGCAAGGGGCTGGAGGCCTGGTTCACGGTGCTGATCGAGATCGGATGGGGCAAGAAGCGGATCATGGAGGTCTATCTGAACTCCATCGAGTTCGGCCCGGGCATCTACGGGGCCGAGACGGCGGCTCAGCGCTATTTCGGCGTCGGGGCCGACAAGCTGACCCAGGCCCAGGCCTCGCGCCTGGCGGCCATCCTGCCCAGTCCGCTGAAGTGGAAGGTGATCAAGCCGGGCAAGTACGTGGCCGGGCGCTCCAAGAAGATCGGCCGCGCCTCGGGCACGGTGCGCCGCGAAGGCATGGCGGGGTGCGTGGCCTAGGACAACGACAACGACGGGAGGGGACCATCATGGCGATCGCACCGGGGCCGACGCTGGAGACGGCGCGCTTGGTTCTGCGTCCGACAGCGCAGGCGGATCTGGACCGCTGGGCCGAGCTGATGGCCGATCCGGTCGCGGCCCGCTTCATCGGCGGCGCTCAGCCCCGCGCCGTCGCCTGGCGTGGGATGGCCAGCATGGCCGGATCGTGGGCGCTCAAGAGGTTTGGCATGTTCTCGGTGATCGACAAGGCCAGCGGCCTCTGGCTAGGCCGCGTCGGGCCGTGGGAGCCGGAAGGCTGGCCGGGGACCGAGATCGGCTGGGGCCTGCACCCGTCCGCCCAGGGGAAGGGCTATGCGGTCGAGGCGTCCGAGGCGACCATCGACTGGGCGTTCGAGCACCTGGGCTGGACCGAGGTCATTCACTGCATCGATCCGGAAAACACGCCGTCGGAGCGGGTCGCACAGCGCCTGGGCGCGACCAATCGCGGACCGGGCCAGCTGCCCGCGCCCCACGAAGCTTCAAAGATCAACATCTGGGGCCAGACGGCGGCCGAATGGAAGAACCGTCCGCGACCGGATCAGCCCTGATTCTTTTCCCGCGATCGTGGCCGAACCGCCCTTTCGCCGACACGATGATCAACGCTTATATGAGCGGAACGAACTGATCGTTCGGACGTAATTGCACCGATTGGGCGGGGCCATGACGACGACCACCACCACCGAGATCGCTGTTGCGGAAGTCGCGACGCACTACCCCACCGCAGGGGCCAAGTGCGCCGACCTGATCGTGCATCTGGCAGGCCTGGCCTGCGCCCTGCTGGGCGGCGGCATCCTGCTGGGCCTGGCGTTCGGCATGGGCGACCTGCAGCAGGTCGCCGCGGTCAGCGTCTACACCGTGGGCCTGATCCTGATGCTGTCGCTGTCGACCGCCTACAACTTCGCCAAGGCCCGCTGGCGGCCCCTGCTGCGCCGCTTCGACCACGCCGGCATCTTCGTGATGATCGCCGCCTCCTACACCCCCTTCACCACCCAGAACCTGACCGGCTGGTGGGCCATCGGCATGACCTCGGCGGTCTGGACCGTGGCCACCATCGGCGTGCTGGCCAAGCTGTTCCTGCCCGGCCTGGACAAGCGCTTCTGGGTCGGCCTGTACCTCGCCCTGGGCTGGCTGGTCCTGGTGGCCATCAAGCCGATGATCGACGGCCTGTCATGGGTGGCCCTGCTGTTGCTGGCCATCGGCGGGGTGGTCTATTCGACCGGAACCATCTTCTACCTGATGCGTCGCCTGAAGTTCCGCCGCGCCATCTGGCACGGCCATGTGATCGGCGGCGCCGGTCTGCACTACGCGGCCGTCCTGGTGGGCGTGGTGCTGGCCAGCTCTCACTGACGTTCGGAGAACCGCGCTTGGACAAGGACCCTTCTGGCAAGGCAAATTTCCAAGGCCTGTTCCGCGACTGGATCACTGCTGACCCGCTGAAGGGCAAGCGCCTGACCGCGCCGGCCTCGGACCGCCACGTGGAAGCCGTCGGCTTCCCGGGCGTGCGACTGTCGGTCGATCAGGCCGACGACGCCCTCAAGCAGGCCGCCGACCGCCTGGCGCCGCTGCGCTCCCTGATCGGCCGTGACGAGTTCAACATCTTGGCGCTGTCGGGCGGCGCGGCGGGCGGCTGCTATGGCGCCGGCGTGCTGGCCGGCCTGAGCAAGGCGGGCCGTCGCCCCGACTTCGCCATCGTCACCGGGGTGTCCACCGGCGCGTTAATCGCGCCCCTCGCCTTCCTTGGTTCGGCCTGGGATGACCGTTTGACCGACGCCTATGTCGGCGGTCACGCGGCCGAGCTGCTCAGCCTGCGTCGCCTGGGACCGGCTCTGGGTCCCAGCATTTTCAAGGGCGAGTCGCTCGATGCCCTGGTCGACACCTTCGTCGACATGGAGATGGTCGAGGCCGTCGCCGTCGAGCACCACAAGGGCCGCCGCCTGCTGATCGCCACCACCAATCTCGACAGCCAGCGGGCCGTGGTCTGGGACATGGGCGAGATCGCCACACGCGGTGGCGAGGAGGCGCTGAAGCTGTTCCGCACCTTGCTGGTCGCCTCGTCCTCGGTGCCCGGCATCTTCCCGCCCAAGCTGATCGACGTCGAGGTCGACGGCGAGCCGCACCAGGAAATGCACGTCGACGGCGGCGTGGCCGCGCCATTGTTCCTGATGCCTGACGCCCTGCTGCACTGGAGGAACCTGGGCCCCCGCTTCCGCCGCGGCCGGGTGCACGTGATCATGAACACCGTGCTGGATCCCTCGACCCAGTCTACTCCGCCCGGCGTGGCCTCGATCATGGCCCGCAGCTTCGACGCTATGCTGCGGTTCTCGTATCGCCAGGCCCTGAGCCTGGCCGCGGGCTTCTGCTCGCGTCACAACCTGCCGCTCAGCGTGGCCTCGATCCCCAACAGCTTCGAGGGCATGAACCTGTTGAAGTTCGAGACCGACCTGATGCGCCGCATCTATGACGCCGGCTTCCAGCAGGCCCTGGACGGCGCGGTGTGGACCAGCGCCGTCGAAGAGCAGAGCCTGTGGCGTGGCCTGTTCAAGAAGCCGCTGGCGCTGTCGCCGACCGTGGGCACCGGCGTGATCATCCGCGACGAGCCCCCGCCGATCAGCGCCGAGGCGCCGGCGGAGCCTTGAGGCGTTGAGCGACCACCCACACAACGTGGCCGTCTTCGAGGATCGGCTGATCCTGGAGGCGCGGCCGCCGATCACCGACGCCGAGATCGCCGCCGTGGAGGCCCGCTGCGAGGGCCCCATCCCGCCGGGCCTGCTGGCGCTGTGGAAGCTCTCGTTCGGCGGTCGGCTGGACTACAGCCTCAGCGTCACCTTCGGCGACTTCGTGCATTCCTGCTCGTTTACCGAACTCTTCTATCCCGGCAGCGACGGCTACAACGACCTGTGGGGCTGGATCGAGCGCGAGGCGGAGATGGCCGAGGAGGCCGCCGACGAGCGCGGCGAGACTTGGTCGGGCAAGCTGCCTTACCTGCCGTTCGGCGGCTTCGAATATCTGGAGCGGCTCTATGTCTGCACCCGGCCGGGGCCCGACTACGGCAGCGTGATCGTCTACGCCCAGGGCCTGCCACCGGCCTGGACGCTGCGGCTGCACGAATCGTCGGTCGCCCGCATCGCCGACGACGTCCCCGCCCTCTTCCGGATGCTGGACCTGGAGAAGGATCCCGCCACCCTGGGCCCTAAGGACTACGACGCCGGCCAGGAGATGTGGCGGGCGGTCGAGGACATCGCCCAGACCGATCCCGTCGAGGGCGAGCGGCTGAAGGCCCTGGCGCGGTCGGCGACGGTCGACTGGCGCGCGGCGCTGGACATGGGCCGGCTGGCGGTCGTCCCGCGCGCGCGCCGCCTGGCGTTGCAGGCCGCCTCGGCGGCCGGGGACATCCCACTCTTCCAGCGCCTGGTCGCCGCGGGCTGCGATCTGAACGAGGCGTTCGGCGGCGGCGGCAACAGCCTGGACCACGCCTTGGTCCACGGCCAGATCGAGGCGGCCCGCTGGCTGGCCGCCCAAGGCGTCGACGTGACCAACGCCGCGACCAACGGCGTCAGCCAGACGCCGCCTGACCTGCTGGCGGACTTCCTGGCGCGCGGGGCCACGCCCAGCGGCATCGCCGCGGCCACGGCGGCCCGCGCCAATCGCCTGGACAATGCCGTGCTGATCACCGACGCCCTGGCCGAGGATGATCCCGAGGCCGTGCGCGAGCTGATCGCCACCCTAGCGCGCTGGGCCGACGACAGCGAGAACTCGGCCAGCCGCATCGAGGCCGGCACGCTGGGCTCGAACAGGGACGCGAGCGACTATCGTGCGGAGGCTCAGCGCCTGCGGACCTTGCGCGAGCACTGCATCGCCCGGGTCGGCGCACCGCCGCCCGAGGGGTCCTCAGGCGGAAAGCCGTCGCTGTGGCGGCGGCTGACGGGGCGAGCCTAGGCCTTCTTCAGCCACCGCGCGCGCAGCTTGGCTAGGTTCGGCGGGTCGCTGCGGAAATCGGACGCCAGGCCGAGGCGGGCGTTGCACGAAGGGCAGCGCACCGATTCCTCGTCGGGCAGATCGGTCGGAGGATCGAAGCGCGTGCCGCACGGCTTGCACTTCCAGTCGCCGACGACCGGGGCCGGCGGCGGGGGCGGCGGAGCCGCTGCAGCCGACGGCGCGATGAAAACGGTGCGGCCGGCCGGCTTGACCATGCGCTCGAGCGGCGGCGGCCCACCGGGGGCGGCAACCGGGCTCTTGAGGCTCAAGGTCTTGCGGCGCGGGGGCTCGCTCTCGCTCATGACATCGCTGGGTTCAGGAAAGGGACCGTGGCTTGCTGCATGAAAGCGGCCCGAAACACAAGCCTAATAGCCCGAAACCCCTTTACCAGTGCGGTTTCAGGCTGAATGACAGGGCCACCACGTCGTCCTTTTGCGTGGCCAGGCCCATGATGCCTTCCTTGGCGCGGATTTCGCGGTGGATATAGCCCAGCGAGGCCTGCATCGGCCCCTTGCGCCAGGCCACGCCCGCCTGGCTGTCGCCGATCAGCTGGCTGGTCACGTCCTGCGATAGGCCCGCCCGGTTCCAGTCGCCGTTCTGGCCGCGCAGCATGTTGAAGCCGACAGCCCGGCCGCTGGCGGCGGCGAAGATGTACCAGCGCCCGCGATCGCCGAAAGCTTCGTCGCCCTCGCGCACGCCCAGGGCGTCGGTCACCCGGTCGCCCATGTTCTTTTTCTTGCCCAGGCGCAGGGTAGCGCCGGCCTCGGCCGAGCCGCCGGCCCCGCCAAAGCCCACACCAGCGTGCGGGGTGACGTCCAGGGCGTACTTGCGGCCAGCCAACGACACGGCCGAGGGCCAGCCGCGCAGGACGGTGACATCGACCTCGCGCACCTCATAGGCGTCTGGGCGCTGCAGGGTCAGGGGCGCGAAAGCAGCGGTCGGCGCCGACCCGGCCACCGAGACGCGCACGGCGTCGATCGGTCCGCCCGCCTGGGCCTGGCGCACGATGGCGTTGGAGCGCCAGGTCACCGGGCCAGCGCCGGCATAGTAGCGGTCGGAATCGAGCAGACGGACATCGCCGGCGACGGCGGCCGGCGACAGGTCAAAGCCGGCCAGGTCGCCTTCGAACGCGTCGAGGTCGCGGGCGGCGAAGCCAGTGGTGTTGGGTGAGAGGTCGAGAGGACGCGCGGCCTCCGGCTTCACGCGGAAAGACATCTGGGGTTTTTCTGAAGCAGCCTTGGCCTGCTTGCCGGCCGCACAGACCGACGACGCGAAGCTCACGGCCAGGGCCATGGCCGCCAGACACAGAACGCTACGCTTCCCAGCCGCCCGCATCGCGGACTCCCCATCCCAACCGAGATCCAGCCTACGCGCTTCGTCATAACCCCACATCGTGACGAAACAGCACAGGGTGAACCGTGCTCTGTGACGAAGGTTCCCCGATCAGGGTTTGCGGACAATGAAAAACGGCGGCGCGATCGCTCGCGCCGCCGTCACATTCTCGTTAGCCCATCTTGCGGGCAGGATGGCCCCGCCCGCTGTCAGCCCTTACTGACAGGCAAGGCACTCGTCGTAGTCGGTCTTTTCCGGGGCGTCGAAGCCGCCGGTCATGGTCTCGGCCTTGCCGTCGGCGCCGGCATAGGCCGCGCGCTGCACCGACTTGGAGCGCAGATAGTACAGCGACTTCACGCCGCGCTCCCAGGCCATCCAGTGCAGCATGTGCATGTCCCACTTGTCGACGTCGCCCGGCAGGAAGACGTTGACCGACTGGCTCTGGCAGATTTCCGGCGTGCGATCGGCGGCCAGCTCGACCACCCAGCGCTGGTCCAGCTCGAAGGCGGTCTTGTAGACGTCCTTGTCGTCCTGGCTCAGGAACTCCAGGTGCTGGACCGAGCCTTCGTTCTCCAGGATCGAACCCCACACCGCGTCGGTGTTGTGGCCCTTCTCCTCGAGCAGCTTCTCCAGATAGGGGTTCTTCACCGCGAAAGAGCCCGACAGGGTCTTGTGGGTGTAGATGTTGGCCGGGATCGGCTCGATGCCGGCCGACGTGCCACCGCAGATGATCGAGATCGAGGCGGTCGGGGCGATGGCCAGCTTGTGCGAGAAGCGCTCGACCGAGCCACGGTCGGCGGCGTCCGGGCACGGGCCCTTCTCTTCGCCCAGCGCGATCGAGGCCTTGTCAGCCTCGCGGCGCAGGTGCTTGAACATCCGCATGTTCCAGCTCTTGGCCAGGGCGCTCTCGAACGGCACGTTCTGGCTCTGCAGGAAGCTGTGGAAGCCCATCAGGCCCAGACCCACCGAACGCTCGCGCATGGCGGCGTAGGCGGCCGTGGCGGCCGCGTCGGGCGCACGATCGATGAAGTCCTGCAGCACGTTGTCGAGGAAGCGCATGACGTCCTCGATGAACGTCGGGTGGTCGCGCCACTCCAGGAAGGTCTCGGCGTTGACCGACGACAGGCAGCAGACCGCGGTGCGTTCCTGGCCCAGGTGGTCGGTGCCGGTGTGCAGCATGATCTCGCTGCACAGGTTCGACTGGCGCACCTTCAGGCCCAGCTCGCGCTGGAACGACGGCATGGCGCGGTTCACGGTGTCGGAGAAGACGAGGTAGGGCTCGCCGGTCTGCATGCGCAGCTCCAGCACCTTCTGCCACAGGGCGCGGGCGTCGACTTCGCGCAGCACTTCGTCGTTCTTGGGCGAGCGCAGGCCGAACTTCTTGCCGTCACGCACCGCGTGCATGAACTCGTCGGTGATGTTGATGCCGTGGTGCAGGTTCAGGGACTTGCGGTTGAAGTCGCCCGACGCCTTGCGGATCTCGAGGAACTCCTCGATTTCCGGGTGGTGGATGTCGAGATAGACGGCGGCCGAGCCGCGACGCAGCGAGCCTTGCGAGATCGCCAGGGTCAGCGAGTCCATCACGCGGATGAAGGGGATGATGCCCGAGGTCTGGCCCTGGCCCTTCACCTTCTCGCCGATCGAGCGGACGCCGCCCCAGTAGGTGCCGATGCCGCCGCCGTTGGCCGCCAGCCAGACGTTCTCGTTCCAGACGCTGAGGATGCCGTCCAGGCTGTCGTTCACCGCGTTCAGGAAGCAGCTGATCGGCAGGCCGCGATCGGCCCCGCCGTTCGACAGCACCGGGGTGGCCGGCATGAACCACAGGCGGCTCATGTAGTCGTAGACGCGCTGAGCGTGCTCGGCATCGTCGGCGAAGGCCGTCGACACGCGCGCGAACATGTCTTGGTAGCTCTCGCCCGGGAGCAGATAGCGGTCTTCCAGGGTCGTCTTGCCGAAGTCGGTCAGCAGGGCGTCGCGCGAACGGTCCACCTGGACCTTCTGCACCAGCGCCAGCTGCGGGCGCTTGGACGGCTTGATCGCCGCCATGCGCGCTTCTTTCCGGACGTTCGTCTGCACCGCTTCACTGCCGTTCATGACCAAATCCATTGCTCAATCAGCGTGTTCCGGAGAAGGGTCATGCCCCGGTCAGCCGCTATATCTTGTGGCTGAGGAGCCCCCTCAACCCAGATATGGGGCCATAAGGGTGAATGACTCGTCAACGCCTGGGACGCGAGTTTTTCGTTAACAACCTGTGAACGGCCTGAACTTGCATAGGCAGGACAAGGGGTTGCCTGGGCGAACTTTTTTCAGCCGCGACGGAGCGTCGCAAGGCGCCTCCAGACATCCGCCCCCGGACAACGCCGTTCGTTCACAGGGTGACCACAAGGGATAGTGGTCGGCGGTGGAGGACGCCCGCCGGCGCCGCTTCAAGGATACCGCGGCGAAAGCCCCCGGAAACCGGGCCTTCGAACAGGATGTGGGGTCTCGGGACGCGCCCCGCTAGCCGCCCGAGGGCGCGGCCAGGGGTCCAGACATGAAGAAAGGGCCCGGTGTTTCCACCGGGCCCTCCCAAGTCATCAGTGCGATTCGATCTTAGAAGTTGATCGAGATCGTCGAACGACGGTTCAGCGGTTCCTTCACGCCGTCGCCGGTCGCGACGGCCGGAGCGCTTTCGCCCTTCCAGTCGACGCCCAGGACGGTCTGCGGCACGCCTTGCGACACCAGGGCGTCAGCCACGGCCTTCGCACGACGCTCCGAGAGCTTCGCGTTGTATTTCGGCGAACCCGAGGTGTCGGTGTGGCCGACGACGATGATCTTCGTCGCCTTGCCGCCGTTGGCGTAGTTCGCGGCTTCCGAAACCACCGACTGGGCTTCCGGCGTCAGGACCGATTGGTCGAACGGGAAGTAGACGATGAACTCGCGGGCCTCGTACTGCGGCGGCGGCGGAGGCGGCGGCGGCGGGGGAGGCGGCGGAGGCGGAGGCGGCGGGGGAGGCGGCGGGGGCGGCGGGGGCGGCGGGGGCGGCGACGCGAACGAGTAGCGCAGACCCACGGTCAGCGACTGGTCCTTGTACTGGCCTTCGAACGCGCCAGGCTGCAGGGCGGCGCTGCCCAGCGTCTGCCACTTGTGCTCCGTACCCGTCAGGTAGCGGTAGGTGAAGTCGATGTTCAGGCGATCGGTCGCCTTGATCGACGCACCGGCAATCCCTTGCCAGGCGATGGCGATGTCGTCGTCATCCACCGTCAGGTTCTGGATGGTCGGGTTCAGGGTCGTGATCGCACCCGGAACGCCGCTGAACTGACCGAAGGTCTTGACGTCCAGGCGGTTGATGCCGACGCCGGCGCCGATGAACGGGTTAAACCAGGCGCCCGGAGCGAAGTCATAAATGACGTTCGCCATCAGGGACCAGGCGTCGATCGAACCTGCCGGCGAGCCGCAGGTCGGAGCGGCGGCCGTGCGGGTGACGCCCGGCGTGCAGAGGCCGACCGGCTGGCTACGAACGCCGTTACCACGGACGCCTTCCAGGTCGCCCGGACGGTAGCCGCCTTCGATTTCAGCGCGCCAGTTCGGGTTGAACTGGTAGCCCAGACGGACGAAGCCGGTCCAGTCTTCCTTGGTCTTCCACGACCAGTGATAGTGCGAACCGTCCGCAGCATTGGCGTCCGACTCGGACTTGAGGCCCTGCGGCCAGTGGTAGCCCAGGTCGACCGCGCCGTACCAGCCGGTCTCTTGAGCCGAAGCGCCGGCCGTCGCAGCGAACGCTGCGGCCAGAGCAACTCCTGCCAGGAGTTTCAGTTTCATTGTTGAAGAGCCCTCTGATTGCCCTGCCCAGGTCGGAGACCGACCGAGCATCGTTATACCAAGGCGAACGCCACGGGATAGTGTCAGCAAGGACACACTCGTCAGGTTTCGCCCCCTGCCCATTGCTCAGGAAAGCTAAACAAGACCGCCCCTCAGAATCATCTTTCGAGCGCGCCCGCCGACATCCACAAGACAGTAAGCGTCAGCTTTGTTGGGTTCGCACGAGGAACGGTCCCGCGCAAGGGCCGATGGTCATGAAATGGCCAAGCATTCGGAAATCGTCACCGAAAAACCATGTTCTTCCAGCCGGATCGGTGAGGTTGTCGACAGAGCGTCGCCAGTCCAAGCACGACCATTCCGGACCTTCGGCCCTGCGCGGACCTTAGGCTTTGGCCGATACCAGCCAGCAGGCCGAGTTCATCCGTGCAAAGCCGTTTTCCACATAGGGCTCGAGCGCTTTGGCGACGGCCTCGCGCACACGCCCCCGCAGCGCCTCGTCGGCCTTGGCCAGAGCGGGGTTCAGCGGTCCTACCCGCAGGCTCATGGTCATCAGCTCGTCGAAGGTGACGGGGGTCGGCTCGTCCAGGGGCTCGATCGACACGTCGCGCCAGCCGGCCTCCTCCAGGATCCGCCGCGTACGGTCGGGGTCAGCCAGGCCGAACCGTCCGGGCGCGTCCTTCTCGAACACTGTCGTAGTCGCCGGCAGGAACGGCGCGGCCGCGGTCAGCGGGACCTGCGAGATGGCGTTGTCCTCCAGCCCGCGCCAGCTGGCGAAGGTCGGCCCCCGCCCCGGCTTGGCCGCCCGGCGCAGGTTGGCGAAGGCCGCCACCGGATCGGGAAAGAACATCACCCCGAAGCGCGAGACCAGGGCGTCATAGCTCGGCTCGAAACCATAAGTCTGGGCGTCGGCGTGCAGGAACTCGACGCCCTCGATCCCGTCCTGGCCGGCCCGGCGGCGCGCCTCTTCCAGCAAGGCGTTGGAGATGTCGGCGCCGACGGCGCGACCGGTGGGACCCGTGCGCCAGGCGGCGGCGAAGGTGGTCGCGCCGGCCCCGCAGCCGATGTCCAGAACCTTCTCGCCATTGGCCAGGCTGGCGCGCTCGACCACCGCCTCGGCGATCGGCTGGTACAGACGGTCCAGAAGGGCCTGCTGCTCGACCCAGACCTTGCCGGCCCGGTCCCAATAGGCGGCCATGTCCTTTTCCAACACCGCATCACTCATACTTTGAAACTCCGTGATTCATTGTCGGTGGGTGTCGGCGCGGCCATTGTGCAGGCCCCGCCCGCGGGAGCAACCCGCCCCTCTGCGACAGGAGCCGACATGGCCAAACGAGTCCTCATCGGCATGTTTCTCGGCCTGGCCCTCTCAGCCCCGGCGGCGGCCGATCCGATGCTGAAGGGCTTCGACTATGGCTGGCCGGTTCAGCAGGCTGCCATCCACAGCCAGGACCAAGACCTGGCCATGGCCTATCTCGACGTCCGCCCCGCAACGCGGAACGGCCAGATCGTGGTGCTGCTGCACGGCAAGAACTTCTGCGCCGGATCCTGGGAGGGCACGATCAAGGCCCTGACCGCCGCCGGCTACCGGGTCATCGCCCCCGACCAGGTCGGCTTCTGCAAGTCGGCCAAGCCCGACCGCTACCAGTACGGCCTGCACACCCTGGCGGCCAACACCAAGGCCCTGCTGGACCAGCTGGGCGTGGCCCGTCCGATCGTGGTCGGCCACTCGATGGGCGGCATGCTGGCGGCCCGCTACGCCCTGCAATATCCCGACGCGGTCGAACGCCTGGTGCTGGTCAATCCGATCGGGCTGGAGGACTGGCGCGCCCTGGGCGTTCCGAACGCCACCGTCGACCAGCTGTTCGCCGGCGAGCTGAAGCAGGACGCCGCCAAGATCCGCGCCTATCAGCAGGCCACCTACTACGCCGGGACCTGGAAGCCCGCGTACGACCGCTGGGTCCAGATGCTGGCCTCAATGTACCAGGGCGAAGGCGGCCGCACAGTCGCCTGGCACCAGGCCCTGACCTCGGACATGATCTTCAACCAGCCGGTCGTCCACGAGCTGCAGAACCTCAAGGTCCCCACCACTCTGTTCGTCGGCGAGAAGGACAACACCGCCATCGGCAAGGACCGCGCCCCCGCCGCCCTGAAGGCGACGCTGGGCGACTACAAGCGGCTGGGCCCGGCGACGGCGGCGAAGATCCCGGGCGCAAAGCTGGTGACCTATCCGGACCTGGGCCACACCCCGCAGGTCCAGGACCCCGACCGCTTCCATCGCGATCTTCTGGAGACGCTGGCGGCGCGGTGAGCAATAGTCAGGCGGCTCGCGTGAGGATCTTGCCATGCCTTCCTTGCTACTGACCGGCGCCATGAGTCTGGCGCTGCTGGCCTCCGCCCCCGGCGCCTGGGACGGGACCTACAGCTACACCCACGACGGCGGCCGCACGGCCGGCGGCTCACCGATCCTGGTGACCTGGCGACTGACCTTGAAAGATGGGACCTGCGCCTTCCACGGCGAGGGCTATCAGACCCTCGAGACCTTCCAGTGCAGCACCCACGAAACGCCTTCGGGCCTGGAGGTGCGGTTCCTGCGCTATCCGCCGCCGGCCAAGGGCAACCGGTTCGGGGTCGAGGTCTACAAGCCGGGCGCGCCGCTGTTCACGCTGTCGAAGCGCCAGGGCCGCCTGCTGACCCGCTGGTCGGGCTTCGTGCCCGACGAGGGCGTCGGGCGCACGCCGGCCCCGTATCTGCGAAAGGTGCGATGATGCGCGTCCCGAAGGTTCTGCTGGCCTTGGTCGTGGTCGCCGGCCTCGTCGGCGCCGGGGTGCTCGTCTATGACGCCACCCGCCCCTACAGCCATCCCATCAAGGCGGCGGAAGCGCAGAAACACGGCCGCGGCCCGACCGGTCCGCCTTCGTACGAACAGACCACCGATCCCCGCAAAGACCTGTTCGGTCCCGCCCGCGTCGTCGATGGCGACACCCTCCGTGTCCAGGATGTCGAGGCCGACCTCTGGACGATTGTTGCGCCGCGCCTGGACCAGGCCTGCGAGAAGGACGGCAAGCCCTGGGCCTGTGGCGAGGCCTCGCGCGCCCACCTGGAAAAGCTGATCGGCGGGCGCCAGGTCGCCTGCCGCCCCGAGGGTCCGCCGACGCCGAACGGGCGCTGGCTGGGGATCTGCTATGTGGCCGACGCCCCCTGCCAGGGCGATGAGGGCCCCTGTGAATCGAGCCTCGGATCGCTCAACCTCGCTCAGGTCAGAGACGGCTGGGCGGAGGATTTCGAGGGTCAGTTCTCCGAGGACGAGGAAATCGCCCAGGCGCAGAAGCGCGGCCTGTGGGCCGGGCGCTGGGAGCGCGCGGCGGCGCCCTAGAGCGTGGCAGCCAAAAGTGTGAGCGGTTTTGGCGTTTGCCACGCTCTAAATGTTTGAATGAGAGCCTGTTTATCCGTTTCTGATGTTTCCATCAGAAACGGATAAACAGGCTCTAGCGCAGGCTGGCGTCGCGCAGTCGCCGGCGGCGTCCGCCTAGCGCGTCGGGACGGTTCAGCACCTTGCGGTACTCGTCGCGGCGCTCGTGGATCGAGGCGATGACTAGGCCCATCGGCACGCCGACATCGACCAGCACCGCTTCGGACAGCTGCAGCGAGGCCTCGATGGTCTCGGGCACGGCGTCGGTGGCGCCCAGCTCGTAGAGGCGGGCGGCGTGGCGGGCGTCGCGGGCGCGGACCACGATCGGTACGTCCGGCCGGGCCCCGCGGGCTGCGGCGACCACCGCCTCGGCCTGTTCGGGCGAGTCCATGGTCACGACCACGGCGCGCACCGTGGCCAGGCCGCAGCGATCCAGCAGCTCCAGCCGCGAGGCGTCGCCGTAATAGATGCGATGGCCGTCGCGGCGGCCCTGCTCGACCAGGCGGGCGTCACGCTCGACCCCGATCCAAGACAACTCGTGGCGGCCCAGCATGTCGCCGACCAGCTTGCCCACCCGGCCATAGCCGATGATCAGCACCTGGCCCTGCGGTTCGGGACCGACGCGGTCGGGCTCACGCTCGCTGGAGTCCTTGGAGGGGGCCTCCGTCATCTGGGCGGCGCCGGACTTGCGGCCCAGATACTGGCCCAGCGCCGCCAGGCCCGGGATCAGGAACATGGTCAGGGTGGCCGAGACCAGCACCGCCTGGCCGATCGGCCGCGGCACGACCTCGGCGCCCATGGCGTTGTCCAGCAGCACGAAGGCGAACTCGCCGCCGGCCGCCAGGATCAGGGCGGTCTCGATCGCCGCGCGCTTGCCCAGACCCATGACCAGGCCGACGCCGAACACCACCGCCGTCTTCAGCAGCAGCAAGCCCGCGGCGGTGGCGAAGATCACGCCGGGCTTGGCGACCAGCAGCGACAGGTCCAGGCGAATGCCCAGCGACACGAAGAACAGGCTGAGCAGCAGGCCCTTGAAGGGCTCGATCTTGACCTCGACCTCATGGCGATACTCGGTCTCGGCCAGCAGGATGCCGGCGACGAACGCGCCCAGCGCCATCGACAGGCCCGAGACCTGGGCGGCCAGGCCGGCGCCGATGATCACCAGCAGGCAGGCCGCCATGAACATCTCTTCGCTCTTGGCCCGGGCCACCGACTTCAGCATCGGGCGCAGGGCCAGGCGGCCGACCAGCACGATCGCGCCCAGGCCGATGGCGGCCGGCGCCAACGACAGCAGGTCGGCCATGTGGAAGGTCCCGTGCCCGCGGCCCATGATCGCCAGGGTGATCAGGATCGGAGCGACGGCCAGGTCCTGGAACAGCAGAACGGAGAAGGTGGCGCGGCCGGCCTCGGAGTGCAGGCGGCGCTTCTCGGCCAGCACCGGCACGGCGATGGCGGTCGAGGACAGGGTCAACGCCGCGCCGATGGTCAGGGCCGCGACCGTGGGCTGGCCCAGCAGCATGGCGCCGGCCCCCAGCACCGCCGAGCAGCCGATCACCTGCACCGCGCCCAGGCCGAAGACCAGCTTGCGCATCAGGCGCAGGCGCTCCCACGACAGCTCCAGCCCGATCATGAACAGCAGGAAGACGACGCCGAACTCGGCCAGCTGGGCGATTTCGTCGGGATTGTCGACGGTGACATAGTCCAGCCACGGCGCGACGGGAATGAACCGGCCCAGGCCGAACGGACCCAGGATCACGCCGGCCAGCAGATAGCCGAGAATGGGATTGATCTTCAGACGCTTGAAGATCGGGGCCACGATCCCGGCCGTGGCCAGGAACAGGACCAGATCCTTGTAGCTCTCCGCCGAAACCCCGTGCTCCACCCGCGTGCCCCGCTCGCTCTCTATCGTGTCGTCAGTAAGGTCGCTTCAGCCGCACGCCCGCGCCGGCGTCATCCGGCGCGATCAGGCACACCCCGCCTGCCTCGATGGCGTCGATCAGCAGCCGTTCGGTGCTATGGTGCAAGGCGTGGCGCTCGGTCTCGAAATCCTTGACCGTGCTGCGCGACACGCCCGCCCGATCGGCGAGCTCGCCTTGCGACCAGCTGAGCAGGCCGCGGGCGCCCCGACATTGCGCCGGGTGGAGAATTTTTGCGTGTGGCATCTGGTAGACCTGAGCTTTGTCGCCCATATTGGTTGAGTACGCCCGAAAGAGATGACCGTCAAGGAGGCCCTTTGCACCACACCTCGCTGATCGCCACCATCGTCGCGGGCCTGGGTCTGGCCTTTGTGTTCGGCGCCATCGCCAACCGCCTGAAGCTGCCCGTGCTGGTCGGCTATCTGCTGGCGGGCGTGCTGGTCGGGCCGTTCACCCCGGGATACGTGGCCGATCAGCAGTTGGCGCCGCAACTGGCCGAGATCGGCGTGATCCTGCTGATGTTCGGGGTCGGCCTGCACTTCTCTCTGAAGGACCTGCTGTCGGTGCGGACCATCGCCATCCCCGGCGCCATCGTGCAGATCGGGGCGGCGACGGTGATGGGCCTTGGCCTGGCCTTGGCCCTGGGCTGGAGCATCGGCGCCGGCGTGGTGTTCGGCCTGGCCCTGTCGGTGGCCTCGACCGTGGTGCTGCTGCGGGCCCTGCAGGAGCGGCGACTGATCGAGACCGGGCGTGGCAAGATCGCGGTCGGCTGGCTGATCGTCGAGGACCTGGCCATGGTGCTGGCGCTGGTCCTGCTGCCGGCCCTGTCGGGCGTGCTGGGCGGCGAGGCCCCGACCGATCATGGGGCCAGCGACAGCGTGCTGGGCGCCTTCGCCCTGACCATCGGCAAGGTCGTCGCCTTTGTGGCCCTGATGCTGATCGTCGGCCGGCGGGTCATCCCCTGGATCCTGCACCGCATCGCCCACACCGGCTCGCGCGAGCTGTTCCGCCTGGGTGTGCTGGCCATCGCCCTGGGGGTCGCCTTCGGCTCGGCGGCGCTGTTTGGCGTGTCGTTCGCCCTGGGGGCCTTCTTCGCCGGCATGATCATGGCCGAGAGCGAGCTGTCGCAGCAGGCCGCCAACGAGACCCTGCCGCTGCGCGACGCCTTCGCGGTGCTGTTCTTCGTCTCGATCGGCATGCTGTTCAACTATCAGATCGTCCTGCAGCAGCCGCTGGCGGTGCTGGCCACCGTGGCCATCATCGTGGTCGGCAAGTCGATCGCCGCCCTGCTGATCGTCCTGGCCTTCCGCCGGCCGATGAGCACGGCCCTGACCATCTCGGCCAGCCTGGCCCAGATCGGCGAGTTCTCGTTCATCCTGGTCGGCCTGGGCGTATCGCTGAAGCTGCTGCCGCCCGAGGGTCGCGACCTCGTCCTGGCCGGCGCCATCCTGTCGATCCTGATCAACCCGCTGCTGTTCGCCTGGCTGGACCGTATCCTGCCCAAGATGATCGAGAAGGAGCGCAAGGCCGCCAGCAACGAGCCCGTGGTCAGCGCCGCCGCCCAGCCGCACGCCCTGCTGATCGGCTATGGCCGGGTCGGCAAGCTGGTAGCCGAGGGCCTGAAGGGCCGCACCCCGCTGGTGGTCATCGAGGACGACGTCGAACGCGCCGACGAACTGCGCAAGGCCGGCTTCGAGACGGTCAGCGGCAATGCGGTCAAGTCCGACGTGCTGATGAAGGCCGGACTGGACAAGGCCACCCACCTGTTCGTCGCCGTGCCCAATCCGTTCGAGGCCGTGCGGATCATCGAGCAGGCCCGCGTCGCCAATCCCCAGGCCGAGATCATCGCCCGCGCCTATACCGACGCCGACGTCGCCCTGCTCAAGGAGACCGGCGCCACCCACGCCCTGATCGGCGAGGAAGAGATCGCCAAGGGCATGCTCGCCCGCGCCCCCCGCAGAAAGCCGCCCGCCGCGGCCGCGCACTGACCTTCGAAAGGACCGCCCCCATGTCGCGCCTGCTGATCGCCGCCCTGGCCCTGACCGCCGTCGCCGCGCCTGTCGCCTACGCCGCCGGGCCGATCACCGTCCGCCAGCCCTGGAGCCGTCCGGCCCAGGCGGGCATGAACGGCGTCGGCTTCCTGACCCTCGCCAACAGCGGCAAGACGCCCGTGATCCTGAAGAGCGCCACCAGCCCGGCGGCGGGCAAGGTCGAGATCCATCAGTCGGCGATGGTGGGCGGCGTGATGACCATGCGCCGACAGGACAACGGCGTCGTCATCCCCGCCGGCGGCCAGGTCGCGCTGGCGCCGGGCGGCTATCACCTGATGCTGCTGGGCCTGAAGCAGGCGCAGGGCGTGGGGCAAAAAGTCCCCGTAACACTGGTCTTCGATGGCGGCCGCAAAATCCAGGTCGAACTGGCCGTGCAATTGGCTCCGCCCGCCGCCGGCGGGGCCGCCGAGCACACCGGTCACCACCACTAGACCCCCCGGAACGGGCTACATGAACTTTTTTTAAGGGAGAGAATTTTTCGCGCCGTTGCAGATTGCCGCCCACTCACTGCCAACGGATTGCGATTTCCATGAAAAGAGTTTGGTTTGGCGCAGCGGCCGTCGCGGCCCTGTCCCTCTCGGCGTTCGGCGCCTCCGCCTCGGCCCACGAACAGCACGCCTGCATCGACGACGCGTGCGAGATGGTCTCGCTGCTGCCGGACTTCGCCCAGATCGCCAACGGCGAGGCCGCCGGCGGCGGTGAAGTCACCTCGCTGGAATCCCCGCGCTACGGCGCCTGGGGCTTCGACGTCACGGGCATGGACACCACGGTGAAGCCGGGCGACGACTTCTACAAGTTCGCCAACGGCGCCTGGGAAGCCCGCACCGAGATCCCGGCCGACCGCGCCCGCTACGGCAATTTCGACAAGCTGGCCGAACTGTCGGACGCCCGCACCAAGGCGATCATCGAAGCCGCCGCCGCCGACAAGGCCGCGGCCGGTGAGAAGGCCAAGGTCGGCGCCGCCTATCGCGCCTTCATGGACGAGGCCGGCATCGAGAAGCTGGACGCCGCGCCGCTGAAGCCGTGGCTGGACGAGGTCCGCAAGGTCAAGTCCAAGGACGAGTTCACGACGATGATGGGTCGCGCGTCGACCACGCCGTACGCCTCGATCCTGGGCGTGGGCATCTCGATCGACGCCAAGAACCCCAAGGCCTACGCCGTCATGGCCGGCACCTCGGGTCTGTCGTTGCCCGACCGCGACTACTATCTGGACGCCAAGTTCGCCGACAAGAAGACTGCCTACCTGGCCTATGTGCAGCAGATGCTGACCCTGGGCGGCTGGGACAAGCCGGCCGAGCACGCCAAGGCCGTCGTCGACTTCGAGACCAAGCTGGCCGAAGCCTCGTGGACCCGCGTCGAGCGCCGCGATCGCGACAAGACCTACAACCCCGCCACCCTCGCCGAGCTGCAGGCCATGACGCCGGGCTACGACTGGAAGCGCTACATGGCCGCGGCCGAGCTGACCGGCGTCGACCGGATCATCGTCACGACCAACACCGCCTTCCCGAAGTTCGCCAAGATCTATGCCGACACCCCGGTCGACACGCTGAAGGCCTGGCAGGCGTTCAAGGTCATCGACGGCGCCGCGCCGCTGCTGTCCAAGCGCTTCGTCGACGCGGCCTTCGCGTTCCGCAACAAGACCCTGGCCGGCCAGCCCGAGCAGCGTCCGCGCTGGAAGCGCGGCGTGGCGCAGGTCAACGGCATGCTGGGCGAAGCGGTCGGCAAGGACTATGTCGCCGCCTACTTCCCGGCCTCGTCGAAGGCCAAGATGGAGTCGCTGGTCGGCGACATCCGCACCGTCCTGAAGACCCGCATCGACAACCTCGACTGGATGGGTGCCGAGACCAAGGTCAAGGCCCAGGACAAGCTGGCCAAGTTCACCGTCAAGATCGGCTATCCCGACCACTGGCGTGACTACTCGGCGCTGGAGATCAAGGACAACGACGCCTACGGTAACGTCATCCGCGCCGGCGCCTGGGACTACCGCTACGACGTGGCCCGCCTGAACAAGCCGGTCGACAAGACCGAGTGGGGCATGACCCCGCAGACGGTCAACGCCTACTATAACTTCGCCAACAACGAGATCGTGTTCCCGGCCGCCATCCTGCAGGCGCCGTTCTTCCACCCCGACGCCGATCCGGCCATCAACTACGGCGGCATCGGCGGCGTGATCGGTCACGAGATCGGCCACGGCTTCGACGACCAGGGCCGCAAGTCCGACGGCGACGGCGTGCTGCGCGACTGGTGGACCGCCGAAGACGGCGCCAAGTTCCAGGTCCAGGCCGACAAGCTGGGCGCCCAGTACTCCGCGTTCGAGCCCTTCCCGGGCGTGCACGTCAACGGCAAGCTGACCATGGGCGAGAACATCGGCGACATGGCCGGCCTGGCCTTCGCCCTGGACGCCTATCGCGTCTCGCTGCACGGCAAGCCCTCGCCGGTGCTGGACGGCTTCACCGGCGACCAGCGCGTCTATCTGGGCTGGGCCCAGGTGTGGCGTGGCAAGTCGCGCGAGGACGCCCTCAAGCAGCAGATCGCCAGCGATCCGCACTCGCCGGGCTACTACCGCGTCAACGGCACGATCCGGAACCAGCCCGGCTGGTACTCGGCGTTCGACATCAAGGCCGGCGACAAGCTGTACGTCGCCCCGGCCGACCGCGTGAAGATCTGGTAGTCGCCACACGCGATACCCAGAATGAGAGGGCCGGCGCTTCGCGTCGGCCCTTTTTTTATACGCCTTATCCTAGGTTGAAGCTCACTCACTTTTTTCGGCATATTTCACCCGCTCAGCGCGAGTGCCCTGTATGCGTACCCTTCAGAAGATCGGCCAAGACCTGCCCGGCTGCGAGGTCGCCCTGACCTGGCGCGAGGCTGACGACTCCTTCTCCGAGGAGATCGTGACCCTGCCCACGGCCTATGCCGCCGCCGAGGCCATCGCCCTGCTGGTCCTCATCCGGCCCGGCGGCCGCACCGAGGCCATGGTCCGCCAGGTGCTCAAGACCGTGCCGAAAGCGCCGCGCCCAGGACGGGGGTAGGATCTCGAACGCAGAAGAAGACCTTCAGGCCGGCGAAGGCCTGAAGGTCGAAGGTCGGCTTTGGAGGTGCGGCTAGATTTGGTTGTCCCAGGCCTTCAGCTGGTGATCCTTGAGCATGTCCTCGATCACCTGCGGCACGACATTGCGGAACTTGCCGGTGTCGGCCGGGACGATGTCGATCATCCGGTCGATCATCTCCTGGGCGTCCATCTTGCCCTCCGGCGTGGCGAAGAAGTCGTCGAACCCCTTGCGCAGGTCGGCGCGCTTGGTGAAGTGCTTGGCGTCGTCCAGCCAGCGGAACGGATTGTCGGCCATCGTCTCGTTGTAGCCGGTGTAGTAGGCGCCCGGATTGATCGTCTGGATCTTGATGCCGTGGACGGCCAGCTCCTGCTGCATGGCCTCGGCCACCGATTCCAGGGCGTGCTTGGTCGAGACGTACGTGCCCCAGTTGGCCGGGGTGAACAGCCCGCCCATCGATGAGGTGAAGACCACCTTCTTGCCGTGGCTCGAGCCTTCGCGGACCCACTTCTGCACGACGCCCTGGGTCAGGGTCAGCGGCAGGAAGACGTTGATCTCGAAGTTCTTGCGCACCAGGTCGACGGGGATCTCCCAGACCGGCCCCGCCTCGCCCATGCCGGCGTTGTTCCACAGGATGTCGAAGTCCAGGCCGATGGCCTGCTGGATGTCGTAGGGGTCGGTCAGGTCCAGGCGATAGACGGTGACGCGGTCGGAAAGGCCCAGGGCGGCGACTTCCTCGCGCAGGGCGGTCACCTGCGAGGAGACCTGCACGGTGGCGATGACGTTGTGGCCGTTCTTGGCCATGCCGAGGGCGGCGCCCTTGCCGAAGCCGCCGGCGGCGCCGGTGATCAGGATGGTCTTCTGGGTGGTCATGGTCTTGGTCCTTTGGGTTCGAGGTTCAGGTTCTGGGTGGTCGGAAAAAAGGAGGGTTCAGCCGTTGAGGGTCGCGGCGGCGACGCGGGCGATCTCGGCGTCCTGGTCGGGGCTGCCGCCCGACACGCCGACCGCGCCCAGCAGCCGGCCGACCAGATCGCGCAGCGGCGCGCCGCCGGGGAAGGTCATCAGGCCGCCATTGCTGCGCTCCAGGCCGGGGGCCGGCGCGCCGGGCTTGCAGTAGTCCCAGACCGCTTCGCTGGTGATGCCGAACAGGGCCGAGGTGCGGGCCTTGCCCAGGGCGACGTCGATGGAGCCCAGCACGGCGTCGTCCATCCGCCCGAAGGCCTGGAGGTGCGCGGCCGCGTCGAGGACGGCGATGTTGACCGGGACGCCGAGATCGGCGGCGTGGGCCTGGCCGGCGGCGATCGCCGCCTGGGCCTGGTTCAGGGTGAGCATGGTCGTTTCCTTGTTTGTGGTGATGAGGATCAGCCGGCGGGGAAGGTCCGTTCCCAGCCGGAGCTGGGGTCGGAGGTCAGGGTCCAGAGGGTGTCGGCGACGCCGGCCGCTTCGGCCGAGGCCGGGGCGACGAGCGTGGCGACCGTGGCCAGGCCGATGCGGATGCCGCGCTCGGCCAGGGCGGGGGCCAGCCCCTGCGCCAGGTTGCGCAGGGCCGCCTTGCCCAGACCCAGGCTGGCCCACTCGGCGTGGGGGCTGAGCGCCAGGCCGCCGCCGGTGACCAGGATGGTCCCGCCCCGGCCCTCGAAGAGACCGGCAGCGGCGCGGATCACGTGCAGCCCGCCGGCGACGTTGACGGCCAAGTCGCTCTCGACCTCGGCGTCGGTCATGCTGAACAGGTCTTGCCGGCGCCCGACCGCGGCGTTGTAGAGCACCGCGTCCAGCCCACCCGTCATCCGGTCGGCGGTCCGAAGACCGGCCCGGACCGCCTCGGGGCGGGTGGCGTCGATGACCAGGCCGTGGGCGTCGACGCCCATCCCGATCAGCCGGGCGACCATCGGGTCGATGGTGCGCGGATTGCGGGCGGCCAGGACCACGGTCCAGCCCTCGCGGCCGAACCGCTCGGCGGTCGCCGCGCCGATCCCGGGACCAGCGCCGATGATCAGCAGGGCGCGGCTCACGGCAGCACCTCGGCCAGCTCGATCAGGTTGCCGAAGGGGTCGCAGAAGAAGGCCAGCTTGCGGCTGATCGCGTCCAGCACGAACGGCTCGGTGACGATGGTCACGCCTCGGCTGCGCAGCGCCTCGACCGTCGCTTCGACGCTGGTCACGCTCAGGCACAGGTGGTGGTAGCCGGCGTATTTCAGGCTGTCGCCGAGGTCGGCGTACGGCTTGACGTCGACCGGGGTCGGCTCGCCGCCGCCCAGAACCTCGATGTAGAAGTGGTCGTCGGCGGCTGGGGCCAGATAGGCCAGCTTCTCGTCGGCATAGTCCCACTCGGCCACGACGCGGAAGTCCAGCAGGCCGACATAGAAGGCCTTGGCCGCGTCCAGGCTGGGCGTGCGGATGGCGACGTGATGGCCGCGCAGATCGGCGAAGATCGAGCCGGTGTTCCGGGCCGGCGGGATGAAGTCGGGCATCGGTTTCTCCTGGTTTCCTTGGGCCCGCGTCTACGCCGCCCGTCTGTGAGGAGGAGAATTGCCCCGATCGATCTCGGCGATTAGATTGGAAGTCTTCCGATCAATGCTGAGCCAAATTCAGTAATGAGAACGACCGATCTCTCAGAGCTAGCGGCCTTCGACGCGGTGGCGCGCCATCGCAGCTTCCGTCGCGCGGGCGAGGAGCGCGGGGTCACGGCCTCGGCCATCAGCCATGCGGTGACCAACCTGGAGACCCGGGTCGGCATCCGCCTTCTGAACCGCACGACGCGCAGCGTCTCGCTGACCGACGCCGGGGCCATGCTGCTGTCGCGGCTGTCGCCGGCCTTCGACGACATCGGCTCGGCGATGGACGGGCTGAACCAGTTCCGCGACACGCCCTTCGGCAAGGTGCGGATCAACGCGCCGATCTCGATCGCCTCGTTCGTGCTGGGACCGGCCGTGGGCCAACTCGCCAGCGCCTATCCGCATCTACAGCTGGAGATCATCGCCACCGACCGGCTGGTCGACATCGTCGAGGAAGGGTTCGACGCCGGCGTCCGATTGGGCGAGAGCCTGCGCGACGGCATGACGGCGATGCGGATCAAGCCGCGCCTGCGGTTCGCGCTGGTCGGCTCGCCGGCCTATTTCGCCCAGAACCCGGCGCCCCATGATCCGAGCGACCTGAAGGCCCACGTCTGTTTCCAGAACCTCTATCCCAGCGGCGTACGCTACCCGTGGACGTTCGCCCGCGACGGCCGGGACATCGAGTTCCAGCCGGAGGGGCCGTTCGGCTCGGACGATCACGACCTGCTGACCGCCGCGGCGCTGGCCGGGGCCGGCCTGGCCTATGTCTGGGAGCATCGGGCCGAGGACCACGTGCGCGCCGGACGGCTGGTGCGCTGCCTGGAACCCTGGTGCCCGTTCGAGGACTGGCTGTATCTGTACTATCCGACGCGGAAGTATCTGTCGGCCGGCCTGCGCGCGGTGATCGAGACGCTGCGGGCCTGAAGGCCCTCGAAGCCAAGAGCCGGTGCTCTCCCAGCGGCCCCCTTGATATGATTTTGCGAGTCACTTGCATTTAATCAAGAGAGCGCCCAAAAGGCGTCGCAGTTCGGCGGCGGCGCTTCGCTCTCTCCCAAGCACCAGAGGGGAGTCGCCTCGCCTTGATGAGCTAATGATTCTTATTCGCATATAAGTCGGGGATAATTCGATGCGCATTTCAAATCGCACGCGCGGCCTCCTGCTGGCCGGCGTCGCCCAGATCGTTCTCGCCGGCGCGGCTCACGCCCAGGAAGAGACCACCGCCACCGCCAGCCAGCTGTCGCTGGGCAAGGTCGTCGTCTCGGCCGGCCAGGAGAAGGTGGCGATCGACACGCCCCAGGCCGTGACCACCCTGGACCAGGACGACATCGACAACGCCCAGGCCTCGACCATCGGCGACCTGCTGACCGCCATTCCCGGCGTCTCGACCATGGGGGGCGTCGGCGCGCTGGGCCAGGGCTTCAACATCCGCGGCATGGGCACCGGCCTGGCCGACAGCGACAGCCGCATCCTGATGCAGATCGACGGCACGACGAAGTTCTTCGAGCAGTACCGCATGGGCTCGTTCTTCAGCGATCCCGAGCTCTACAAGCGCGTCGAGGTCTTGCGGGGCCCGGCCTCCTCGACCCTGTACGGCGCGGGCGCCTTGGCCGGCGTCGTCAACTTCACCAGCAAGGACGCCTCGGACTTCCTGACCGGCGACGACCGCTTCTCGGCCCGTCTGCGTGGCGGCTTCGAGAGCAACGCCGACGCCCGCTTCGGCTCGGGCGTGCTGGCCATGAAGCCCACCGAGAACCTGGACGTCCTGGCCATGTACACCGTGCGCCGCAGCGACGAGTACAAGAATGGCGACGGCGTCGTGGTCCCGACCTCGAAGGCCGAGTCCGACAGCTACCTGCTGAAGAGCCGCTACTATTTCGGCGGCAACAAGAAGCATAACCTCTGGGCGTCGTACCAAAACTGGAAGAACGACAGCACCCAGATCTACGACCAGGCCGAGGCCTTCGGCACGACGCCGGTGCACCGCATCACCACCGACCAGACCGGCGTGTTCGGCTATGAGAACGACTTCGCGGGCAACCCGCTGCTCGATCTGAAGGCCCAGGTCTCCTACGCCAACACCAAGGTCAACCAGACCGACACGACCTTCCTGAGCGGCGTGATCGAGAGCGAGTTCTCGTACAAGACCCTGCAGGGCCGGGTGGAGAACGTCTCGGAGTTCAAGCTCCCCGGCGACAATGTCGGCTTCCTCACCATCGGGGCCCAGGCCAGCAAGCAGGAGCGCCGCAACCCGCGCCGCACCGCCACCGGCACAAACCACGGCGCGGCCACCCACCCCGAAGGCGACATGGAGAAGTACGGCCTGTTCGCCCAGGGCGAGTTCGTCCTGGGCAAGCTGACCCTGATCCCCGGCGCCCGCATCGACTGGACCAAGCTGCAGCCGGGCCTGGGCGTGACCACCACGCAGAAGGTCAATGACAGCGCCATCTCGCCGAAGATCGCCGCCATGTACGCGATCAACGAAACCTTCTCGGTGTTCGGCTCGATCGCCCACACGGTGCGCATGCCGGTGCTGGACGAGATCTACAGCCGCACGGCCACGGCCTCGACCAACTACAGCCTGAACCTCAAGCCGGAAGAGTCGGAGAACTACGAACTGGGCGGCACCCTGCAGTTCCGCAACATCTTCGGCCAGGGCGACCAGGCCAACATCAAGACGACGCTGTTCCAGAACGACGTCGACAACCTGATCGCCCGCGGCACGGCGACCTCGGCCTACTTCGTCAATATCGGCAAGGCCCGCTACAAGGGGATCGAGGTCGAGGCCGAGTACGGCGCCAAGAACCTGTTCGCCCGCGCTGCCGTGTCGATCATCGACGGCGAGAACCGCCTGAACGGCCAGCCGCTGAACACCATCCCCGCCAACACCTTGAACCTGACCCTGGGCTATGTCTTCCCAGCCCAGAACCTGATCGTCGGCTGGCGAGCCGAGATCACCGACGACCAGGACGACGTCACGGCCGTCTCGCTGCGCACCCCGGGCTACGACGTGCACAACCTGTTCGTGACCTGGAAGCCGCAGGCCGGCGCCCTGGCCGGCCTGGACGTGCGGGTCGGGATCGACAACCTGTTCGACCGCACTTTCCAGCGTCACCTGATGTCGCTGGACGCCGAGGGCCGCACCTTCAAGCTGACCCTCGCCCGGACCTTCTAAGCATGCGCACGCCCTGGCACATCCGCGCCTGGGCGACCGGGACGTCGTTGGCGATCAACGGCGTCCTGGTGCTGGGCGCCGTCCATATGGCGCCCCAGATGTCGACGATCGCCCAGGACGAGACGGCCATGCTGATCTCGCTGGGCGATCCGTCGCTGACCGCCTTCGACAACGCTGCGTCGCCCGAGGCCAAGCCCGCGCCGGAGCCCGCGAGCAAACCCGAGGACGCCCCGAAGCCGCCCTCGCCCGTGGAGCCGCCTGCGAAGACCCGTCCTGTCGCCGCGCTCGCAGAGGCCTGGGTCGCGCCCACCGCTGCGCCGGCCAAGCCGGCCGCCCCTCTGGACTCGGACGCCGACGCCCGTCCCGCCTCCAGCGCGCCAGCAGCCACCGCGATCGCCGCCAAGGCCATGACCGCCACCGCCGCCAAGCCGCCGGCCGGCCGCAGCGACGCCGACAGCGTCCAGGCCCACGCCGGCTCGTCCAACAGCTACGCCGCCCGCGTGCGCGCCTGGCTGGAGAGCAACAAGACCTATCCCAAGGCTGCGCGCATGCGGAAGCAGCAGGGCGTCGTTCGCGTCGCCTTCGTCATCGACCGCGACGGCCATGTGCTGGACTGCCGTCTGGTCACGCCGACCGGCCACGCGCTGCTGGACCAGGAGGCCATGGCCATGGTCCGCCGCTCAGATCCCTTCCCCACCCCGCCGCACACGGTGAGGGGCGAGCGCATCGCCATGGACGCGCCGGTCGAGTTCGCGCTGAACCGCTAGCGCCGGGACCCGGCCCGCGCCCGGCCCGAATTCCGGAAAGCGCAGGTCGCCGCCCCCAACGCGGATGAAGGGCGCCGGCGCCTAACGCAGGCTGGTAGCGCTCTCGAAATAGGCCGTCGGGCTGCCTTCAGCGTGGGCGATGATCGAGACGTCGAAACCTTTGCCGTCATCCAACGCCAGATGCACCCGGCCTTCGCGGAAGGCGTCACGCATGACGTCGGGCGAGCCGGTTAGGCCGCCCTTGGCCGAGCGCTGGCCGCGGTTGTCGAGATAGTGCAGCGAAAAGGCCACGGGATGGGCCTGGCGGGCGATTGTCAGTTCGCCATTGCCGGTGTGGGGCGGTTTGGGAGTTTTAGCCATCATCCCTAAACGCGCCAAAGGCGCTTTGGGGGGCGACCAAAGCTTTGGGCGAAAAGAAGGGGCGCGGCCCGGCGATCGTCGGGGGGGGCGTTTTGCCGGGCCGCTGATGTCCCAAGCGCCACGTATGATGCTGTCTGGACGATAGGAAAAGTCGCCAGCCGGCGGTCGGTTCCGGGGTTTTCCCGCGAAGTCTGCGCCGCCGCTGACCGCGATCGCCGCGCCCTTCAGGCGTCGCGACGCAGGCTGGGTGAAGCCGAACCGCCGACGCGACCGGCGGACGCCGCCAGATCCCGGTTTTGCGAAAAGCTGCGCTTTTCGGCGGGGACCGAAGCGCCGCCCTTGGCGGCGATCTCGCGCCGCTTTTCCGGCGACATGGCGGCAAAGCCGCGCTTGGGCTTGATTTGGGTGTCGGTGCGCATAGCCATGTCAGCCTTCCAGTTTGCTTCCTGCAAGGACAAGCCGGAGAATCGGGCAAATGTTCCAATAGCTTAGCCTGATATCCGTCGTGACGCGTCAATTCACCCCGCCACGGCCCCGTGGATCAGGCTTCCCGCGAGGGTCAGCATCATGATGCCGATGCCGGTGTCGACGACGCGCCAGGCGATGGGCTTGGCGAACAGCGGGGCCAGAAAGCGCGCGCCGTAGCCCAGGGACGTGAACCACGTGAAACTGGCCAGGATCGCGCCGGCCGTGAACAGCGGGCGCTCGGCGGGCGGCAGGCTGGCGCCGACCGCGCCCGTCAGCATGACCGTATCGATGTAGACGTGCGGATTGAGGAAGGTGAAGGCGGCCGTGCCGGCCAGGGCCGCGCCCAGGGTCATACCGGCCTCCGCGCCGATCACCAGGGCCGAGGGGTTGGCCGCTCGCCGCAGGGCTGAGATCCCGTACCAGCCCAGGAACGCCGCCCCGCCCAGGGCCAGCACCAGCGACAGGCCCGGGATCAGGGCCAGCACCCCGCCCAGCCCGCTGACTCCGGCGATGATCAGGGTCGCGTCGGCGGCAGCGCAGAACAGCACGATCGGCAAGACGTGCTCTCGCTTCAGCCCCTGGCGCAGGACGAACATGTTCTGGGCGCCGATGGCGATGATCAGCCCGGCGGAGAGGAAGAAGCCCTTCACGAGGGCGGCGGAGGAGAAGGCAGGGAAGAGGTCGTGAGTCATGACGGCTTGATGCCGGCCCCCCGCGATGTAGTCTAACTCAGTTTCCTAAAGAAGATTTAGCCAGACTAATGCTCGATTATCCGTCCCTCGCCGCCGTGGCCGCCGTCGCCCGTGAGGGCAGTTTCGAGAAGGCCGCCGCCGTGCTGGGCGTGACGCCCTCAGCGGTGTCACAGCGCGTGAAGGGACTGGAGGAGCGGGTCGGGGCTATCCTGCTGACGCGCGGTGTTCCCTGCCGGCCCACCGAGATCGGCGCCAAGCTGTGCGCCCATGTCGAGCAGGTGCGGCTGCTGGAAAGCGAGGTCGCCCATGACCTGCCGGGCCTGGCCGGCCCCGCGCCGACGCCGTCGACGATCCGGGTCGCGGTCAATGCCGACAGCGTCAGCACCTGGTTCCCGGCCGCCGCCGCCGTGTTCGCCGAGCAGACCGGGGCGATGCTGGACCTGGTGCTGGAGGACGAGGCCCACACCGCCGACCGCCTGCGCTCGGGCGAGGTGCTGGCGGCGGTCACCGCCGATCCCACACCCGTGCCCGGCTGCAAGACCTATCCGCTGGGCGCTCTGGACTATGTCGCCGTCGCCAGTCCCGCCTACATGGCGCGAGTCTTTCCTGACGGTGTGGAGGCCGCAGGCCTCCGGGCCGCGCCGATCCTGCGCTTCGACCGCCGCGATCAACTGCAGGCGCGCTGGGCGGCCGAGGCCTGGGAGACGCGGATCGCCCCGCCCACCCACTGGACGCCCTCGACGCCCGGCATGCTGGACATGACCCTGGCCGGCCTGGGCTGGGCGACCACACCCGTGTCCATGGCCGCCCCGCACCTGGCCGCCGGTCGCCTGGTCGAGCTGCCGCCGGGGCGACGGATTTCGGTGTCGCTCTACTGGCAGCGCACCCGGCTGTCGGCCCGCCTGCTGGACGACCTGACCCAGGCCATTCGTGCGACGGCGGCAAAGGCTCTGACCGCCCCCGCCTAGGCGCTCTTGCGCCATCCTCCGGGCGAGCTAGGCTCCCCCTCAAAGCCCATGGGGAATGGGCACGAAAACTTGGGGCACTGTTCATGATCTTCGGACGCGTAAAACCGCTCGACGCCATTCTGGCGACGGCGGAAAAGAAGGCGCTACACCGCTCGTTGGGCGCCTTCCAACTGACCATGCTGGGCATCGGCGCGGTCATCGGCACCGGCATCTTCGTGCTGACCGCCGAGGCCGCCCAAAAGGCCGGCCCAGGCATGATGATCAGCTTCGTCATCGCCGCCGTGGTCTGCGCCATCGCCGCCCTGTGCTACGCCGAGATGGCGGCCATGGTGCCGGTGTCGGGCTCGGCCTACACCTACAGCTACGCCGTGATGGGCGAACTGCTGGCCTGGATGGTCGGCTGGGCGCTGATCCTGGAATATGCCGTCGCCGCTGGCGCGGTGTCGGTCGGCTGGTCCGGCTATGTGGTCGGCCTGATCGAGCACCTGACCGGGATCGACATTCCGAACACCCTGGTGCGCGGGCCGTTTGACGGCGGCTTCGTGAACCTGCCGGCGGCGGCCATCGCCCTGCTGGTCACCTGGCTGCTGGTCATCGGCACCCGCGAGAGCGCCATGGTCAACGCCGTGCTGGTGGCCATCAAGGTCTCGGCCCTGACGGCCTTCATCATCTTCGCCGTGCCGGTGATGAAGATGGAGAACTTCCAGCCGTTCTCGCCGCTGGGCTTTGGCGGGATCTCGGCCGCGGCCGCCTCGATCTTCTTTGCTTACGTCGGCTTCGACGCGGTCTCGACCGCGGCCGAGGAGACCAAGAACCCGCAGCGCAACATGCCCATCGGCCTGATCGGCTCGCTGCTGATCTGCACCGTCTTCTACGTGCTGGTCGCCGCCGGCGTGATCGGCGGCGTTGGCGCTCAGCCGATGCTGGGCGCTGACGGCGCAGGTCTGCGCCCTGGCAGCGCCGAGCTCAGCGCCGCCTGCTCGGCGATCGGCGACAACGCCGTGGTCTGCTCCAAGGAAGCCCTGGCCTGGACGCTTCGCCAGATCGGCTGGCCGCAGATCGGCAACCTGATCGGCCTCGCCGCCGGCCTGGCCCTGCCCTCGGTCATCCTGATGATGATGTTCGGCCAGACCCGGATCTTCTTCGTCATGAGCCGCGACGGCCTGCTGCCCGCCGTGTTCTCGAAGATCCACCCCAAGTTCCACACCCCGCACGTCATCACCGTGCTGACCGGCGTGTTCGTGGCCCTGTTCGCCGCCTTCTTCCCGGTGGGCGTGCTGGCCGACATCTCCAACTCGGGCACCCTGTTCGCCTTCGCCATGGTGTCGATCGCGGTCGTGGTGCTGCGCAAGACCGATCCGGGCCGCGCGCGTCCGTTCAAGGCCCCGATGGTGGCCATCGTCGGCCCGCTGTCGGCCCTCGGCTGCGCCTATCTGTTCTTCAGCCTGTCGCGCGAGACGATCATGCTGTTCTTCGGCTGGGCGATCGTCGGGATCGTGGTCTACTTCGCCTATGGCTACCGCAAGAGCCACCTGGGCCGCGGCGTGATCGACGTGCCGGAAACGGACGCCGACGCGCCCCCGCCGCCGGTGGGCTAAGGTTTCGGAGATAGGGTTTGGATTGGGGCGCTTCTCGCAAGGGGAGCGCCCTTTTTCTTTGCCCGCCTACAGCCGCTTCCCCGGCGAAAGCCGGGGCCCAGATCGAACCCGCTGCCTCTCGGGCGCGGCGCCGTCCCTGGGCGCGAACGCCCCAGCCTGCCCGGATGGATCTGGACCCCGGCATTCGCCGGGGAAACGGAGTGTGTGTGTGAGGACTGGATGGCGTGGATGTCGGACGAAAACCATCCGCCTCGGGCGCCTACAATTTTGACCAATCCGTCAAAACGGAAAACCAGGGCCCAGATACACCAAACCCGCCGCGGGGGATAATCGCGACGGGCTGGCTATTTTCTCGATCATTCGATCTAGGCGGGCGTTTCCTCCCCGAAACGCCGAAGAACGGGAGCTCTCTGTTGGGCTCGTTTCGTCCTTGCAGTGTCTAGAAACGTCAAATTCATGACGCTGTCAACGCGGGAATCCGTTTTCTGCAAAGGATTGGACGAATTTTTGACGCGAACGGCGTAGTTTCAGATGTTATCACCGTTCAGACAGCGCTATTTTGACACTGGCGTCAAAACTTACTTTCCCAGGGCCGCCGCGAAGCGATCCAGCACCGCCGACCGCGACTCGAACACATAGTCCGGACGCGACACGGTCACGGGCTCGACGCCCGCCGCCGCCAGGGCGGCCGCCGCATCGAAGAGATCGCCCGTCGCCAGCAGCGCGCCGTTGGCCCGGCGCGAGCCGCCCTTGGCGACGAAGTCGGCCACGGCGGCCTGAGCCGCTGCGTCTTGCTCGGCCGGCCAGACCAGGGTCGCCAGCTTGCCGGCGCGGCCCTTGGCCTCGACGACCGACAGCAAACGCTGCAACGAGCCAAGCTGTTCCGGCGCCCAGGCCGTCAGCAGCGAGGCGGTCAGCTGGGCCTGGCTCTTGAGGATCACCCCGTCCGACAGGATCTTCAGGCCGTTGGCCGCCAGGGTCGCGCCGGTGGTGGTGATGTCGACGACCAGCTCGGCGGCGCCGGCGGCCGGCGCCCCCTCGGTGGCGCCGCTGCTCTCGACGATGCGGTAGTCGGCCACGCCGTGGCGAGCGAAGAAGGCCCGGGTCTGGGTGACATACTTGGTCGCCACACGCAGACGGCGGCCGGTCTTGGCGAGGTGGGCGTGCCCGACCTCGTCGATATCGGCCATGGTGTCGACGTCCAGCCAGCTCTTGGGCGCGGTCACCACCAGGTCGGCGCGGCCAAAGCCCAGGGCCCGCAGCAGCATGACCCGGCTGTCCATGTCGTCGCCGCGCTCGCGCAGCAGGTCCTCGCCCGTGACGCCCAGGTGCAGGTCGCCGCTATCCAGGCCCGCGGCGATGTCGCCGGCCGACAGCAGCCGCACCGACACGCCGGGCAGGCCCGACAGCTCGGCCGAATAGCCGCGCGCGCCGCCGGTCATCTCCAGCTTGAAGCCGCAGTCGGCCAGCCAGGCCTCGACCTGGTCCTTCAGACGGCCCTTCGAAGGGATGGCGAAGATCATCGGTGCGCCGCTCATTCGCCGCCTCCCGCATAGGCGCGCGCCGGACGGACCATGCAGCCCACCGCGCCGGTGTTGGTGGAAAGGCCGAGCTTCGGCAGCAGGCCGTCATAGCGGCCGCCGGCGGCCACCGGACGCTCGTCGCCCAGGGCGGCCGAGCGCACCTCGAACAGCACGCCGTCATAGTAGCCGAAGGCCCGGCCGAAGGCGGCGGCCAGGGTCGCGTGGTCCAACGGCACGCCGCGCGCAGCCATGCCCTCCAGACGCGCCCGCCAAGCGGCGATGGCGGTCTTCAGCGCCCCGTCATTGGGACCGGCCAGGGCGACGATGGCCGACAGCGCCGCGTTCGGACGATCGGCGACGGCGAGGAAGGCGCGGACCTTGTCGGCTTGCGCGGCGTCCAGGCGACCAGCCTTGGCGGCCTCGGCCCGCTCCACGAGCCGGCGGGCGATCTCGGCCGGACGGCGACCGCCGACGGGCTCGATGCCGGCCAGCGACCACAGCTCCTGCAGGACCTGGGCGGCTTCGGCCTCGGGCAGGCCCGCCAGCAGCGAGGCGATGCGGCTCTGCTCGCCCGACAGCGGCGCGGCGGCCTCGCCGTCCAGCTCGGCCTTCAGCTGCCGCGGCTTGGCGAAGGCGCGCTTCAGGCGCGCGGCCAGGGGCGCAGCCAGGTCCAGGCTGTCGACGAAGGCGGCAAACAGCGAGACATCGCCCAGGATCAGCGACAGGTCCGATCGTCCGCCGGCGGCCGAGGCCGCCCAGGCCAGGGCGGCGATCTCGGCGTCGGCGGCCACGGGATCGCCCGCTTCAAAGGCCTCGACGCCGATCTGCAGGAACTCCTCAGCCCGATCCGTGCCGCGCGGGGCGACGCGGAACGCCTTGCCCTCATAGCGGTAGCGGCCGGCCTGGTTCTGGGCGCGCGCGACAGCAACGGTGAAGTCCGGCCGCAGGCAGGCCTCCTCGCCGCCGTCACCGGACACCACGAACAGCCGCGAACGCATCGCCTCGCCGGTCAGGTCCAGCAGCAGACCCAAGGGCTGCAGCACCGGCGCGTCGGTCAGGGTCGCCCCTGCGGCCAGCAGGGGAGCGCGGATGGCGTCGAGCGCCTCCGCCGGAATGGAACGCTCGAGCCTCAATGAACTAGCCCCCGATGATCTTCTGAACCGCGGCGACCAGCTGGTCACGCGGGATGGTCTGCTGGCCGGGCCGCTCGGCCTTCCAGGCGGCGTTGTCGGACAGGCCCTGGGCGGCCAGGCGGCCAGCGTCCAGGTCCTTGATCGTCACCGTGCCGGCCGCGATCTCGTCGCCGCCCAGCATGACGACGGCCGGCGCGTTGCGGCGATCGGCATATTTCATCTGCGGCTTCATGCCCGAGGTCCCCAGATAGACCTCGGCCGCGATGCCCGCCGCCCGCAGCTGTCCGACCACGGAGAAGTATTCCGGCATGTGCGCCTGGTCGAAGGTGATCACCACCACCGGCCCGCGCGCCTCGCCGCCCGGCTCGCGCCCGGCCGCCCGCAGCGCCGCCGCCAGGCGGGTGACGCCGAACGAGAAGCCCGTGGCCGGCGTCGCCGTGCCCGTGAACCGCGCCACCAGGTCGTCATAGCGCCCGCCGCCGCCGATCGAGCCGAACGAGACCTTGGCCCCCTTCTCGTCCGTGGTTTGCAGCAGCAGCTCGGCCTCGAACACCGCGCCGGTGTAGTATTCCAGACCCCGGACGATCGACGGATCGATGAAGGCCTGATCGTCGGCGATGCCCAGGCTGGTCAGGGCGGCGTCGATCCGCGACAGCTCCAGCAGGCCCTCGTCGCCCTCGGCCGAGCCGCCGATGACCTTGGCCAGATTGTCCAGCGTCGCCGCCCGACCGCCGGCTCCGGCCTGAACAAAGTCCAGCACCGAGTCGACCGCCTTGCCCTTCAGGCCCGCGCCCTTGGTGAAGTCGCCGCTCTCGTCCAGCCGCCCCTCGCCCAGCAGCAGCCGCACGCCCTCGACGCCCAGGCGGTCCAGCTTGTCGACCGCGCGCAGCACCGCCAGCTTCTGGCCCGCGCTGTCGGCGCCCGCCGCCGTCAGCAGGCCGTTCAGCAGCTTGCGATTATTGATCTTCAGCACCGCCGCGCCGCGCGGCAGGCCGGCCGCTTCCAGCCCCTCGACCGCCATGGCGATGATCTCGGCGTCAGCCTCCGGACGGGCCGAGCCCACCGTGTCGGCGTCGCACTGGATGAACTGACGGAAGCGCCCCGGACCCGGCTTCTCGTTGCGCCACACCGGACCGAAGGCATAGCGGCGGAACGGCTTGGGCAGGGTCTCCCAGTTCTGGGCCGCGAACCGGGCCAGCGGCGCGGTCAGGTCGTAGCGCAGCGCCATCCACTGCTCGTCATCGTCCTGCAGGGCGAAAACGCCCTCGTTCGGCCGGTCGCTGTCGGGCAGGAACTTGCCCAGAGCGTCAGCATATTCGAACGCCCCGGTATCCAGCGCCTCGAAGCCGTAGCGCTCATAGACCGCCGACACCGCCTCCAGGATCGCCCGCTCGGCCCGCAGGTCGCGCGCGCGCTTGTCGGCAAAGCCGCGGGGCGCGCGGGCTTCGGGGCGGAAGGTCTGTTCGGGCGTGTCGGAAGTGTCGTCGGTCATCGGCGTCGGTCCTAAAGGGTCTAGGCTTCGACGGATGGCGCTTATGCCAAGCCCCATCCGCTAGGCGGGGCTCTGGCTGGGTCGCTCGGCTTTAGAGCGTGCGGACCCGGCCGATCCCGCGAGGCGAGGTCGGATGGTGGTGGCAGCCGTGGTGATGCGGTGCGCGGGTCATCGGGGCGGGGTGTAGCCTAGTGGGGGAGAGAGGGAAAGGGGGAAGGCCAAAGCCCCAACAAAGTCTGAGCTACGCAAGCGCCCGCGGTACGCTTCCTCAAAAAGACCAAGCTGCACCCACCCATTGATCGGGAGAACACAACTCTCCTAGGCTTGACCCAGAAAAGGGGGCGACAGATGACGCAGAGCATGAGCGGCCAATGGACTGGTCAAGTCGAGGGAGCGTCACCCGGCCTAGGTGTTTTGGAATTAGATGATTTCGGCTTGGAAATCAGAGGGATAGCATATCACTTCCCAGATGATAGCAGACTGCCTGGATGCACTGTACGCTTCTCATTACCCAATAGAGACCGCAAGCAGATTGTAGAGGGAGCAACACTAACTCCACTAAATCCCAATAACGGCTTCCTACTTGGATCCACGGATTTACACGAGCAATATCCAAATACCGAAATTGGCCAGACAGCTGACCATCCATCGAGTTCGATCCGAATGGCGATGTTATTTTCTCTTACAAGACAACCATCTCTAGCGGGGGAGGAAAATTATACAAAAGCCTCGCCGGTACCCCGTCAGCACTCCAAGCGCATCCCGACGTAATTTCCTGGGCATCGTTCAAAGAATGGGCGTTCGCAGTTGAACCTCAGAGGTACTTCTATCGCGGACAGTGCGCACCAAAGCGCCTCCGAACCTCCTTTCATCGCACAAATCGTAAGAATTTAGCCTGGTATAGAGACTGGGACATAAACGAAATGCGGCGTGTTCTTAGCGCCCAGCTACAGCATTTCTTTGATACTCGTGATGCAGATCAGAACGGAGCCTTCTACAATCTTTTGCAGCACCACGGTTATCCAACACCACTTCTGGATTGGTCCTTATCGCCATTCGTAGCGGCATACTTCGCTTTTTGCGCCAAACCTGGAGACCGGAAACCCGAGGAGGTCGTCAGAATATATATCTTGGATGCGAAACATTGGCGGAACGACACGATTCAAAAGCCATCCATAGCTTACGCACCACCGCATTTTTCGATTTTGGAATTCCACTCAATCGAAAACCATAGAATGGTCCCTCAACAAGCCAAAGCAACTCTGACGAACATAGATGACATCGAGAGCTATATTGTCGCGATGGGAGTTCTAAATAAGAAAGAATATTTGATGGCCGTGGACCTACCACTGGCGGATCGCGCTCAAGCGCTCTCGGATTTGAACCTCATGGGGATCAACGCGGGCTCTCTATTCCCCGGCATCGACGGAACGTGCGAAGCGATGCGCTATCGGAATTTTGAGCCGTAGCGCTCTCGCGCTACTGCCCCTCTCCCCTTGCGGGAGAGGGTGGCCCGCAGAGCGGGTCGGGTGAGGGGTTGAAGGACGGGGACGGTTATCGACCCCTCATCCGTCGGCTGCGCCGACACCTTCTCCCGCAAGGGGAGAAGGGAGAGTAGCGGCGCAGGCGTCTTGGATGGCGCCCAGGACGCGGCCGGGGTCGCCCTGGATCTGGGCGTTGGTGAAGCGCATCACGCGGAAACCCTGGCTGCGCAGCCAGGCGCCGCGGACCTCATCGGTGAGCGAGTCCTGGTGATGCGGGCCGTCGGCTTCGACGATCAGGCGATGGCGCAGGCAGACGAAGTCGACGACGTAGCGGCCGAGCGGGACCTGGCGGCGGAACTTCAGATTATCGAGGCGGCGGTCGCGGAGGAGGCGCCAGAGCAGCCGCTCTGTCGCCGGGGCGTTGCGGCGGAGGTGGCGCGCGAAGGTGGTTGGGCGATCAACCATGGATAGAACATATGGAGAACATGCACTGAGAGCAATCCCTCTCCCCTTGCGGGAAAGGGTGGCCGCCGGAGGCGGTCGGGTGAGGGCTTCCCCCTCATCCGTCAGCTTCGCTGACACCTTCTCCCACAAGGGGAGAAGGGGGAGCCACGAGCGTTCAGCGGCGCCTGTCCTCGGTGTTCGCCGCCTCGAACCCCACGAAATCAACGACTTCCCACTTTCTCACCACCCCGAACGCACGGCGCCCACCACCGCCCCATACTTCTCCTCGCCCGATCGCTGGGGAGGCCGTCCAGCTGGCGACCTGACGGGCGGTGTGGGGCGGTCGAGCGGGTAGCGCTGGTCGGGGTCTCTTCGGGGACGCCTTCGCGACGGATCCAGTGGCAGGTTCCTTGAAACACAGGACGAAGCCCTGGCGGCGAAGGTTCGAACGGCGCGCCAGGCGCGGGCTGAAATCGCTCGCGCGGTCCGGGAGGGTCGCTTGTCCTCCCGCCCGCCGGAGGCCTCCGTCAGGAGCGGGTTAAGACCCCGCGCCCTGAAGGCTTCCGCGTCAGACGACCGCGCGGAGCGCCCAGTTCACGTCGAAACGGTACTCCTCAACAAACCTTCCGGGCGCGTCCCGGACGCTTCGCCGCCTCCCCAGCCTGCCGGCCTTTCCGGCGGAAGACCGTCGCCTTGCGCCTTCCCTCACCCATCCGATTGGAGCCCATCATGTCGAAGTCCAGGTCGAAGTCCGCGCCCCGCAAGACCGCCCCCATCACGGAAGCTTCTTCCGCCTTGGAAGTCATGCGGGCCAACCTCATGATCCGCATGGAGATCATTCGCCGGGAGGCCTATGCGGAACATCAGGCCTTGCGCCAGCAACTGGCCGAAACCCCGCCTGTTCCCGCCACGCCTCTTGGGGACGACTGATCGGCGATCACTATACCTGCCCCAGCAAGTCTATGCCCAATCTGATATAGACCTGCCCGCGCGGGGCGCCCTATCTCTCCATGAACATCCTGTAATGATGTCGCCGATGTAACGCACCTTTCGGCCTTGTAACTTGAGATGAACGGTCGCCGACGCCAGACATCTCCTCGAAGAGGGGAAGACTGATGACGAAGACCATGCTGCTGGCCACGGCGGCCACGCTGCTGCTGAGCGGCGTCGCATATGCGGGTGAAGCGGCCACGACGCCGGCGGGGGCCGGCCAGGCCGCCGCCGTGAACCCGGTCCCGACCGGCCCGACGTCTGAGAAGCCGATGGACGACGCCGCCCAGAAGGGCGTGCTGGTCTTCCAGCCCGAGTTCTTCGCTGCCCAGCGCCCGAACACGGCGCTGGAGATGGTCCAGCGGGTGCCGGGCTTCTCGGTCAATGACGGCTCGGGCAATCGCGGCTTCGAGGGCGCGGCCGGCAACATCCTGATCAATGGCGACCGTCCGGCCTCGAAGAACGACACCGGCTCGAACGTGCTGGGCCGCACCCAGGCCAACCGCGTCGAGCGCATCGAGCTGATCCGCGGCGGCGCGCCGGGCGTCGACATGCAGGGCTATGCGGTCGTCGTGAACGTGGTGCTGAAGAAGGGCGCCAGCCGTCAGTCGATCCTGACCTGGAACGCCCAGATCTTCGACGGCGGCCGCGACATCTACGGCGGCAGCTACCAGTTCACCGCCACCAATGGCGACAAGAGCTGGGGCGTCACGCTCAGCGACGGCACCAGCTCCAGCGACAGCAACGGCCCGGGCCGCAATGTGCGCCACGACGGGGCCGGCAAGCTGATCCGCGACGAGGCCTATCTGAACGACGGCTGGGGCGGCAGCAACGCCGTGCGCGGCAACTATTCGGGTCCCCTGGCCGGCGGCAAGGTCGAGGCCACGGCCCGCTACGGGATCAGCGACTGGAACCAGTGGCAGACCCTGCAGTCGCCGCTGGCCCTGCGCCGCAGCGCCTATAACGACGACTACAAGTTCGGCGAGCTGGGCCTGACCTGGAACCGCCCGCTGGCCCCGCGCTGGACGCTGGAGACCCGCGCCCAGCACAGCTTCGAGAACGGCGACGAGGTCTCGACCAGCGACGAGACCCTGGGCGGCGCGGCCAGCCCGCAACAGCGCTTCACCGCCGACATCAAGAGCTCGGAATCGATCCTGCGCGCGCTGGTGCGCCATGACTTCGGCCGTGGGCTGACGATCGAGGCCGGCGGCGAGACGGCCTACAACATGCTGGACACCAAGCAGGCCTTCACGGTGGGCGGCGCGGCGGTGGCCCTGCCCAGCGCCTCGGTCAAGGTCGAGGAGCTGCGCGGCGAGGCCTTCACCAAGGCGACCTGGCGGGTCAACCCGAAGCTGACCCTGGAAGGCGGGCTGCGGCTGGAGAAGTCGACCATCGAGCAGTCGGGCGACGCCGACCAGAAGAAGAGCTTCTTCTACGCCAAGCCGCGCTTCCAGGCGACGTGGACGCCGGCAGCCGGCAACCAGGTGCGCTTGCGGTTCGAGCGCGAGCTGGGCCAGCTGGAGTTCAGCGACTTCGCCGCCTCGGCCGAGCTGGAGGACAACACCGTCTATGGCGGCAATGTCGACCTGGCGCCCGAGCAGCGTTGGATCAGCGAGATCACCTATGAGCGCCGCTTCTGGGGCGAGGGCGTGATCTCGATCGGCTATCGCCACGACGAGATCATCGGGGTGATCGACCAGCTGCCCCTGCCCGGCAACCTGTCGGCGACGGGCAATATCGGCGACGCCACCCTGGACCGCCTGTCGGTCAACATCGTGGTGCCGACCGACAAGTTCGGCATCAAGGGCGGCCGGTTCACGTTCAAGAACGACTGGAACGAGACCCATGTGACCGACCCGACGACCGGCAAGGACAGGCCGATCTCGGGCGTTCGTCCGACCCAGGCCAATATCGGCTTCATCCAGGACGTGCTGCCCTGGAAGATCCAGTGGGGCGTCAACTGGCTGCCGCTGCTGGGCTCGGGCACCTATGGCCCCGACCAGACCAATGTCTGGCGCGGCGCGCAGTATTACGAGGGCTTCGTCGAGTACAAGCCGACCCCGACCTGGGCGATCCGCGCCCAGCTGAACCTGTGGGACGACTACACGATCCGCCGCACGGTCTTCGCCGACCGGGCCACGGAACGCGCCGTGGCCTTCGTCGAGGACCGTGCGATCAATCCCCGAACCTTCGTGACGGTCCGGGTGCGGAAGACGTTCTAGCGGCGCAGCCGCTCGACCAGGGCCGTGGTCGAGGGATCGTGGTCGCCGGAGGCGCGGTCGGTGAGCTCGGGCAGGATGCGATTGGCCATCACCTTGCCCAGCTCGACCCCCCACTGGTCGAAGCTGTTGATCCCCCAGATGACGCCCTCGACGAAGGTCTTGTGCTCATAGAGGGCGATCAGGGCGCCGAAGGTCTGGGGCGTCAGGCGCTCCAGGATGACCATGGTCGACGGACGGTTGCCGGCGAAGGTGCGCTGCGGGGCCAGGGTGGCGATCTCGGCGTCGGGCACGCCCTTGGCCTGCAACTCGGCGACGACGTCTTCCGTGGTCCGGCCGACCATGAAGGCCTCGGCCTGGGCCAGCAGGTTCGACAGCAGCTTCTCGTGCATGCCGGCCGGACCTTCGGTACTCCGAGCGACACCAATCAGCTCCATCGGCGTGATGTCGGTGCCCTGGTGCATGCACTGGAAATAGGCGTGCTGGACGTTCGTGCCCTCGTCGCCGAAGACGACGGTGGCCGTGCCGCGCTGGGCCGGCTTGCCGTCCGGGCCGACCGACTTGCCGTTCGATTCCATCTCCAGCTGCTGCAGGAACGAGGCCAGGCGGCGCAGGCGGTGCGAATAGGGCACGACCGAGCGGGCGCGGCGGTCCAGGCCGTTGCGATTGAAGATCTGGGCCAGGGCGACCAGCACCGCAGCGTTCTTGTCCAGCGGGGCGCTGCGGAAGTGCTCGTCCATGGCCGCGCCGCCGTCGAGGAAGCCCTGGAAGGCGTCCCAACCCGCTGCGACGGCCACCGACAGGCTCACCGACGACCACAGCGAATAGCGGCCGCCGACCCAGTCCCAGAAGCCGAACACCCGCTCGTCGGGCACGCCGAAGGCGGCGGTCTTGTCGAGCGCGGTCGAGATGGCGGCCAGGTGCTGGTTCGCGCCGTCTTCACCCAGGGCCTCGACCAGCCAGGCGCGGGCCGCGGCGGCGTTGGACATGGTCTCCTGCGTCGTGAAGGTCTTGGAGACCACCATGACCAGGGTCTCTTCCGGATCCATGTCGGCCGTCGTCAGGGCGAACTCGGCGCCGTCGACATTGGCGATGAAGCGCAGGTCGATGTCGGGGCGGATCGGGCGCAGGGCGTCCCACAGCAGGCGGGGGCCCAGGTCCGAACCGCCGATGCCGATGTGCAGGATGGCCTTGAACGGCTTGCCGGTCGCGCCCTTGATCTGGCCCGAGCGGACCGCCTCGGCGAAGGCCTTCATCCGCTGGCGTACGCTCTCGACCTCGGCCATGACCGGCTGGCCCTGGGCCTTGAAGTCCGCATCGGCCGGGGCGCGAAGGGCGGTGTGCAGGACGGCGCGGCCCTCGGAGGAATTGATCGCCTCGCCCCCGAACATCCGGGCCCGGGCGCCTTCGACGTCGGCGGCATGGGCCAGGTCCAGGGCGGCCTCAAGGCCGGCCTCGTCCCAGGCCTGTTTCGACAGGTCGAGATGCAGGCCGGCGACGTCCAGGGTCAGCGCTTCCAGCCGTCCCGGCTCGGTCTCGAAGAACTCGACGATACGCTTTTCGCCCGCGGCCTTGGCGGCGTCTTCCAGGCGGGTCCAGGCGGCGTCGAGATTGGCCATGAGCGGTCCTCTGAAGATTGGTAAATCGGTGTTTACGCGAAGCGGCTTATCAAACGCACGCCGCCCCGTCATGGGCAGACCCATGACGTTTTCTGCGGGAGTATCAGATGTCCTGTGACGCCGTCGCCTTTTCCGCCATGCTATGGATGGCTTCGTTCAATCCAGGGCAGACTGCCGGGCCGGCGCCCGCGGTGATACAGCAGCCTGCCGTGCCGCAATCGGTCGCGGGCGAGCCCCTGTTCCAGGACATCGTCAAGCGCGCCGCCCAGCTCAAGGCCCAGACCGAGGCCTATCGCAAGGCCCTGGCCGGCGGCGATCCCGCCGCCGGCGCCAAGCCGCTGAAGGGCTTCGACGCCTTCTCGGCCAAGATCGGCGCGCTGTCGGCGCTGGACATGAAGGGCCACATCTCGCTGCGTGACAGGGGCGCGGTCGACGACCTCAAGTGCATCCTGCGCGGCATCAGCCAAGACCTGCCCGAGAAGCTGACCGCCATGGGCGCGGCCAAGACCCTCAAGGACCAGGACCTAGCGCTGCGCGACATGGTCTATCTGCTGAACGACAACGTCGAGGTCATCACGGCGCCGCCCCAACCCGCGGCTTAAAAAGCCGGCGGCTTAAGCGTCCTTGTATTTCACCGCGCAGCCGTAGGGCGTGACGAACGGGGTGGCGACCTTGCGGCCGGCCTTCACGTCGGCCAGGGCAGCCGAGACCATGTTCCTGGCGGTCTTCAGGTCCTCGACCTTGGTGGTCGGGATGTCATCGATGGCGCCCTCGTAGACCACCTGCCCGGCCTTATCGATGACGAACATGTGCGGCGTAGTCTTGGCCTTGTAGGCCGTGGCGATCTTGCCCTCGCCGTCCAGCAGCAGCGTGGTCGGCTTGGCGCCGCGGCTGTCCATCCAGGTCTTGGCGGCCGCGCCGTCGGCGAAATGGCCCTGCTTGCCCTGGGCCGACGAGGCGATCGTCAGCCACACCACGCCGTCGGCGCGGGCGGCCTGCTGCAGCCCCTGCATGTTCCCCGAATAGTGCTTCTTCACATAGGGGCAACCCTCGTTGACCCACTCCAGCACCACGGTCTTGCCGCGGAACTCCGACAGCGAGCGGGTCTTGCCGTCGACGTCCACCGCGGTGAACTCTGGCGCGGGCTTGGCGAAGGCGACGGACGGGACCAGAGCGGCCAGCGGCAGGCCGGCGGCGACGAGACGGCGAGTGAGCGACATGGCGGTTCTCCTGAGCTGGAAGCCCCCGTCGGCGATCCTGTCACGGATCGTCGCTATGCGAAACGGTCGCAGACGCAATCGCCGGAACGGCCGAAACTTCGCCATTCTTGCTTGATCTAGGGGGGCTCGGCGCTCAGAAGATCGCCCTGCTCAACCTCCGCTCGTTTTCTCCGCGATCCATGTCCCGTTCAAAGCTTATCGCTGCGTCTGTCGCGCTCGGCCTGGTCCTGACCGGCTGCGCCACCGAGACCAACACCACCGTCTATGTGCCGGTCACGGCCCCGACGCCGCCCAGCTCGCTGACGCCGCAGCCGATCATGCTGTTCAACCAGACCAAGGACGGCCGCAAGCTGTTCACCCTGGACGCCGAGTTCCCCTATTGCGATGTCGAGACGGGCAAGGTGATCGTCGTGCCGCGCTGGTACGTCACCGACTTCGCCAGCGTGCCCTGGTACGGCCAGGCCTTCATCGACCCGCAGGGGCCGACGGCGCGGGCGGCGATCGTCCACGACTGGCTCTACACGATCGGCGAGCCGGGCAAGCGCGAAGAGGCTGACCAGATCTTCCTGCGGGCCATGCTGCGCTACGGCGTGCCGCAGTTCCAGGCCAACATCGCCTATCAGGCCGTGCGGCTGGGCGGCGAGAAGGGCTACGGCCTGCCCGGCGACTGGCGGTTCGTGGACCCGAAGAACCAGCTGCTGCGACAGCCGGCCCCGTTCGCCAAGCCGCGCGTCGGCATGGTCCGCTACTTCCCGCGCTGCCAGGGCTTCACGCCGCTGATCCAGAGCGGCTGGCGGGCCTATCCGGTCAAGGTCGCTGCGCCGGTGATCCCGCCGCCACTGGTCGTGACCAAGACCCCGCTGGACAAGGTCAAGGGCAAGCTGCCCTTCGGCGGCGACAAGAAGAAGTAGGCCTTTAAGTCCCGGCCTTCTCGATCGCCTCGATCACCATGCCCTCGGTCAGCAGCTGGGGCAGGATGACCGGCTGGCCGCCGCCCTTGGGATAAACCACGTACAGCGGCACCCCGACCCGGCCGAAGTCGGCCAGGGCCTTGGCGATGACCGGGTCGCGATTGGTCCAGTCGGCCTTCAGATAGACGGCGTCCTGGGCCTTGAAGGCCTCGGCGACCTTCGACCCCGACAGGGCGATCTTCTCATTGACCTGGCAGGTCACGCACCAGGCGGCGGTGAAGTCGACCAGCACCGGACGGCCGGCGGCCTGCAGCTCGGCGACCTTCTCCGGTGACCAGACTTCCGAGGCCAGGCCAGGACCGGAAGGCATCTCGGCCGAAGTCGACGTCGCGGCGGCGGGCGGCGGCTGGGCGGCCAGCGCGCCGAAGGTTGCGACGGTGATCGCCAGGCCCAGCGCCACCAGGGCGACCAGGATCGAGACCAGGGTCGGCTTGCCCGCGGCGCGGCGCGCCTGCGCCAGACCATAGAGCCAGGCGGCGAACGCGGCCAGGACGCCGGCGCCCAGCAGGTGCGCCAGCGACAGCGAGCCGGACTGCTGGGCGAACACCCAGACCAGCCACAGGGCCGCGCCGTACATCGGGAAGGCCAGGCCTTTCTTCAGCACATCCATCCAGGCGCCGGGGCGCGGCAGGCGCTTGAGCACGCCAGGCACGAAGGCGACCAGCACGAAGGGCGCGGCAAAGCCCAGGGCCAGGGCCAGGAAAACCGACAGCGCCACCAGGGTCGGCTGGGTCAGGGCAAAGCCCAGGGCGCCGGCCATGAACGGCGCGGTGCAGGGCGCGGCGACCACAACGGCCAGCGCGCCGGTGAAGAAGGCGCCGGTGACACCGCCCTTGGACGAGGCGCCGGTCCCGACGCCCTGGACCGAGGTCCCGATCTCGAAGACGCCCGACATGTTCAAAGCGACCAGCAGCATCAGCAGGGCCAGGCCCGCGATCACCACCGGCGACTGCAGCTGGAAGCCCCAGCCCACCGCCGAACCGCCGGCCCGCACGGCCAGCAGCAGGCCGGCCAAGACCAGGAAGGTCGCCACAACGCCAACCAGGAAGGCCAGCCCTTGCACCCGCACCTTGCCTGCGTCGTGGGCGTGGCCGGCCAGGCTGGCGGCTTTCATCGACAGCACCGGGAAGACGCACGGCATCAGGTTCAGGATCAGCCCGCCGACGAAGGCGAACAGCAGCGCTCCGACGAGGCCGCCTGCGACGCCGGTCGCCGGCGCGGTCTCGGTCGGCGGCGCGCCCAGGCCCATGGCGGCGGCCGGCGGATCACCCGCCGTCGCCGTCACTTCCCAGGCCCCGGCCTTGGTGGAGATCACGCCCGCCAGTTCGGTCGGGGGCGTGCCGCCGCCGACGAAGTCATAGCCGGCCTTGACCGACAGGGTCAGACCTTCGGGACCGCGCTCGATCGCCTGCTCGGCGGAATGCTCCAGGACCTTGGGCGAATAGGGGAAGAAATAGGCTCCGGCCAGGTCGGCGCCCTTCAGCGGACCGCCGGTGATGGCCAGTTTCAGCGTCTCGCCGTCCAGCTTGAACATCGCCTTCAGGCCCGCAGGCTTCGGCGCCTTGGCCAGCACCTCGCCGACGACCTTGCCCCATTTGGGATCGGCCGAGGGCGCGCCGGCCACGACCGGCAGCAGCAGGGTCAGCTTGGCCTCCTCGGGCACGCAGACCTGCTCGCAGACCAGGTAGAAGACGTCGGCCGTCAGGCTGACGGTCGTCCCGGCCTGGGCGTTGGCCGCCGCGGTGATCGGCACCGGGATCAGCACCTCGCCCTCATAGGCATAGTCGAGGAGCGGGCCCAGGCGCGCCTTCTGCGGCGTCGGCCAGACCATGTCGCCGGCGCTCCAGCCGTCCGGCAGGGTCCAGGTGATCTTGGTCGCCTCGCCCGCGTCGCCCGGATTGCGCCAATAGGTGTGCCAGTGCTCCTGGATCCTCTGGCGCAGGGCGACATAGACCGTGCCGCCCGGCGCGATGCCGGCTTCCTGCGCGACCAGCTCCGACTCGATGTGGCCGGAGTTGACCACGGGCCCGGCGAAGGCCGCGCCAGCCAAGACGCTCGCGGCGATCAGGGCCTGCAGGGCGAGGACGGCTTTCTTCAGGAACATGCGCGGGCTCGACGAGGGAAAAGACTGCGCCGAACACATGGACCTGTGGGCGCTTCTCGACAATGGCGAAGGCGCGGCCGACAGTCGAACAGCGAATCAAAGCTGGAGCCGCCCATGCCCGCCGCCTTCGACGACATCGAGATCGGTCAGGTCGTCTCTTTGGGAACGCGGGCCGTGGACGAGAAGGCGCTGAACGCCTTCATCAGCGCGTTCACCCCGGGCTGGCCGATCGAGAACGGCGCGCCGGACGCCATGGTCTTCGCGATCTGGACCCGCCTGGACACCGAAGCCAGCGCCGCCTGGCCGCAGACCAAGCGCCTGGGCGTCGACGCCCTGCGCTGGATGCGCAATCCGCCCGTGGGCGAGCTCCTGCGCGGCCGGATGACGGTGATGGGCAAGGACCCGGTCGGCGACGGCAAGGGCATGGTCATCGCCCAGCACGACCTGCTGGACGAGGCCGGACGCCTGGTCTTCTCCTGCCTGACCCGCAGCATCTTCGCACGCTGACCAAAAGAAAAGGCGGCGGAGCCGAAGCCCCGCCGCCCTCGTCTTTTCAGACCTGCGCCGAACCCTAGTTCAGGTTGGCGGCGGCCTGCTTCAGCATGGTCTTGGTGATCAGGCGTTCCCAGCCCAGCAGCGAGACCAGGTGAGCGTAGATCTGCGCCAGGGCGCCGTTGGTCTGCAGTTCCTTCAGCTTTTCAGCCGGCAGGTTGTTCAGCTTCTCTTCAGAGACGCCGAAGTACTCGGCGACGGTGACCAGCTCGCCGTCCGGATTGCCGTTGGCGTCCTGCGGCTGGAAGGTGGCCTTCTTCAGCTCGAACAGGTCCAGGTCCTTCAGCAGCTGCACGAACGAGTCGGTGCGGCGGCGCTCGACTTCAAAGTCGTCGCAGAAGCGGATGCAGTTCTGGGTGTATTCGGTCGGCTCGCCCTTGGCGTCGAACAGCGGGGTCTGGCCGTTTTCGGTCAGCAGGTCCGAACCGCGGTCGATGCAGACGATCAGGCGGTCTTGGCTGTCGTCATTGGCCAGCACGAACGGATAGCGGCGGATATAGGCCGGGATGTAGACGTTCGTTTCCATCGCGCCGTCGGCGCTGATGAACAGGTTTTCCTGCTGGTTCAGGCCCATCACGGCCAGCGGCACGCGGTCTTCGCCGGCGAAGATCACCGGGAAGGTCAGGGCGGCCGGGGCGAACTCCGAGACCGTCAGCGGCACGGCGGTGCCGGCGGCGGCGAAGCCATAGGGCTGGTCCTTGTGGACCAGGGCCAGCTTCGCATGCTGCTCGCGGTTCAGCGGCTCGGGCGACTTGTAGAACAGGACGTTGCCGGAGATTTCACCGCCGGCGGAAGGGGTCGTTGTCATGAAGAACTCTACGACAGAATTAAGAAACGGACGCTCGAACGCTTCAAGACGACCGAAAGGCTTGGCCTTCTAGCCGATCCAGGCGGGACCGGCAATCTGGGCCGCTGTCGTGGGGAGATCGCCGGTCTCTGATTCATCCGCAAGGCGAGCATGCCCGGGGTTCGGGAGAGAGGGACCGAACCCCGGCGCGACGGAACCCGGGGGCTGCGTGGGTTCCGCTTGCCGTCCTGACGCTAGAAGCGCAGGGCGATACCGGCCCGGACCTGACGACCGGGCGAAGGCGCGATATCCTTCAGGAACGAGACGTGCTCGCGGACTTCCTCGTTGGTCAGATTGCGGCCATCCAGGAACAGGCGCAGGCGCGCGTCGCCGGTCGGCTTCCAGGCCAGCGAGGCGTTCAGCGTGGTGTAGCCGTCGGTGGGCAGCTCCAGCTGGGCCACGCGGTCCTGGCCGCCGGTGCGGCGCACCTCGACATTGCCCGACCACATGGGGCCTTCGTACAGCGCCTTCAGCGACACGGCGTAGGGCGGGATCCGGGCCGGCGGGCCCAGGTCCGAGGACCCGCGGACGTAGTCGGCGCCGCCCTGCAGGCTGACCGAGCGCTGGCCCGCGCTCCAGACACGGTAGGTGAGCTCGGCCTCCAGACCGCGGAAATCGGCGTCGGTCTGGGTGTACTGATAGACGTCCAGGCCATCGTCCTGAGCGCCGGTCGGGCGCAGGTCGATGAAGCCGTCATAGCGGGCGGCGAACAGGTGCAGGTCGCCCGACAGACGGTCGTTCGAATAGTGGAAAGTCGCTTCCAGCGAGGTGGCGACCTCTTCCTTCAGATTGACGTCGCCGATCTCGAAGCCGCGGGTGGCCACGTGCGGGCCTTCGGCAAACAGCTCCGACTCGGTCGGAGCGCGGCTGGTGCGCGACAGGGCCAGGCCCACGAAGCTGCCGGTCGTCGGCCGCCAGAACGCGCCGATCGAACCCGATAGGTTGGTGAAGTCGGCCTTGCCCTTCAGGCTGTCCAGCTCGCGGGTGTCGACCCGCAGCCCGCCCTCGACGCCGTAGCCGCCGTCCAGCTCCAGCCGCTGCTGGGTGAAGGCGCCGAACTCGGTGATCTTGGTCTTGGGGACATAGGCCTCGTCGCCGACGGCGTCGAAGTTGCGGCGCAGAGCCTGGACGCCCACAGCGCCCTTCCAACCGCCGCGCTCGGCCTGGACCAGCTCCAGACGGCCTTCATAGCCGTCGGAGGTGAACTTGGTGCCGACCGCGTCGCCCTCGAACTCGGTGTGGGTGTAGTCGGCGTAGCCGCCCGAGAAGCGGATCTTCGAGAACGCGCCGCCGTCCAGGTCGTACTCGCCCCGCAGGTCGACACGGGTCTGCTTCAGGCCGATCGTGACCGGGCCTTCTTCCTCGTGCTCGCCTTCGTGATCATGGTCATGATCGTGGTCATGATCGTCATGGCTCTCTTCCTCGTGCTCATGGCTGTGACCGGGCACGCCGTAGCGCGTGTCGGTGCGCTTGATCGCCATGCCGACGAAGCCCTTCTGGCCGATGTACGAAAGGCCGGCGCCGAAGGTCTCAAGATCGACCGCGGTGTTTTCCAGCTTGCCGCCGCCGCCCTCGGCGGTCTCGCCTTCCAGGGCCAGCTGACGCTTGGATTCCGGATAGACGGGAATCCGGTAGTCCTTGCTGTTGCGCTTCAGCGCGTCCAGCGACAGCACGAAGGGCCCGACCGTGGCGTGAACGGCGCCCGACAGGGCGTAGCTGTCGTCACCGGTCCCCTTAGAGGCCAGCAGGCGACCGCTCAGGCCGTCAGTGGGCTGACGGCTGGCGATGCGGTCGTCGATGATGTTGACCACCCCGCCGATCGCCGAACCGCCATAGGCCAGGGCAGCCGGACCACGCAGCACTTCGATGCGCTCGGCCTCGCCGGGATCGGTCGCGACCTGGTGGTCAGGCGACAGCGCGCTGGCGTCGATCTGGCCGACGCCGTTGGTCAGCACCTGGACGCGCGGACCGGCCAGACCGCGCACAACCGGGCGGCTGGCGCCGGCGCCGAACGCCGTCGAGCGCACGCCCGGCAGGCCGGCCAGGGCGTCGCCCAGACCCTTGGGCGGGGCCAGGTCCAGCTGGGTGCGATCGACGACCGCGACGCTGGCGGTCAGGGCGTCGGCCGAGACGCCGTAGGGCGCGGCGGTGACGATAACCTTGGAGACTTCGGAGTCATCGGCGGCGGGCGCGGGCGCGTCAGCGGCGTGGGCGGAAACGGCGGCGGCGAGCACGATGAGGCTCACAGCGGAAAGGGCGACGCGACGCTGCATGAACTGTCCTAAACGACGGATAGCTTGGCCGGAGAACTGGCCACGACGGTGTGTTATGAAATAACATATCCGCGAGTCAATCCACCTTTCTCCCGCACCCGCGCTTGACGTGCGATATCTGCAACGCTCTGTGAGCGGATGACTTCAGGAGGGCATTCCATGACCCGCTTCACGCTGATCGCCGCCGCCTCGGGGCTGATCCTGGCCGGCTGCGCCGCCGTTTCCTCGACCGCGCCGGTGGCCATGACCCCGCCGTCGGCCGGCTGGGTCAAACCGCCTCCCGGCTATCTGGGCGGCGACGGCGGCATCATCGCCGCCGACATCATCGGTCCGCCGCCGACGCCGGACTCGGCCCGCGGCAAGGCCGAGCGCGCCCAGTTCAGCGAGACCCGCAAGCTGGTGAACACCCCGACCTGGAGCCAGGCGATCGCCGACGCCGACCTGTCGGGCAAGGGCGGGATGAAGAGCTTCTCGTGCGCGGCCGGCGTGACGCTCAGCGCCGAGGCCACGCCGACCCTGGCCAACCTGCTGCTGCGGGTCACAGACGACGCCGCCAAGATCTACCAGCCGGCCAAGGCCGTCTTCCAGCGTCAACGGCCGCCGGTCGGCAACACCGCGCCGATCTGCGTGCCGCGCGAGGACTGGATCAACACCGACGGCTCGTATCCGTCCGGTCACAGCCTGATCGGCTGGGCGTGGGGCTCGGTGATCGCCGAACTGGTCCCGGACAAGGCCACGCCGATCCTGGCGCGCGGCAAGGCGTTCGGCGACAGCCGCATCATCTGCGGCGTCCACTTCCAGAGCGACGTCGAGGCCGGCCGCTATCTGGGCTCGGCCCTGGTCACCCGCCTGCACGACGATCCGGCGTTCGTGGCGGATCTCGCCAAGGCCAAGGCGGAAGTGGCGGCCTCAAAGGCCAAGGGCGCGCCGGAGGGCTGCGGGGCCTAGGGCCGCGCCACGAAGGTGACGTGGGGCCGCAGGTCGTCGCCTTCGGGCACGGCCGGGTGGTCGAAGTCGCGCGCAGGATCCTGAACCATGCCGACCCGGCGCATCACCGACTGAGAGGCTAGGTTCCTGCCGGCGGTGATGGCGATCACCTCGGGCAGCGCGAGGATGCTGAAGGCATGATCGAGGCAGGCCTTGGCCGCCTCGGTCGCGTAGCCCTGGCCCCAGGCGTCATGGGCCAGGCGCCAGCCAACCTGGATCTGGCGGCCGAACGGATAGCCGTCGAATACATCCCACAGTCCGGCCAGGCCGATGACGGCTTGATCCACCCGGCGCTCGACCGCCCAGAAGCCGAAGCCATGCTGGGCGATATAGGCCAGGTGCTGGTCGACGAAGGCGTCGCTGGCGGCGCGGTCACGCGCGCCGCCCAGCCAGTAGCCGACCCGGGGATCGCCGTTCAGGGCGGCGATGGCGTCCCGGTCGGCGTCGACCGCCGGGCGCAATACCAGACGGTCGGTTTCGATCATGCCGGCCGGCCTTGAGCCAGCGCCGTGTAGAGTTCCGGCCGGCGATCACGGAAGAAGCCCCAGGCGGCGCGGTGGGTCGTCAGATAGTCCAGATCGAAGGTCCCGGTGACCAGGCCCTCATCGGCCGTGCCCAATTCCGACACCAGGTCGCCGCGATGGTCGGCCACGAAGCTGGAGCCGTAGAAGGTCTGGCCGCCATTGGGATAGTTCTCCCACGGCTCGAAGCCGACGCGGTTGGCGCCGATCACCGGGATCACGTTCGACACCGCATGGCCTTGCATCGCCCGCTGCCACGGCAGGGTGGTGATCATGTCGGGCTGGTGCGGTTCGCTGCCGATCGCGGTCGGATAGAACAGGGCCTCGGCGCCCATCAGGGTCATGGCCCGGGCGCATTCGGGGTACCATTGGTCCCAGCAGATCCCGACGCCCAGACGGCCAAAGCGCGTATCCCAGACCTTGAAGCCGGTGTCGCCGGGCCGGAAGTAGAACTTCTCCTGGTAGCCGGGGCCGTCGGGGATGTGGCTCTTGCGATAGAGCCCCAACATCGAGCCGTCGGCGTCGGCCATGACCAGGCTGTTGAAATAGTGCGGGCCCTCGCGCTCGAAGATCGAGATCGGGATCACCACGCCCAGCTCGCCGGCCAGCGGCGCGATGGCCTTGACCACCGGGTGCTCGCGCCACGGATGGGCCTCGGCGAACCAGCGCTCTTCCTGGGTCACGCAGAAGTACGGCCCCTGGAACAGCTCTGACGGCAGGATGACCTGCGCGCCGCCCGCGGCGGCTTCGCGGATGAAGGCCTCGGTCTTCTTGATGTTGTCCTGCAGATCCATCCCGTATGAGGTCTGGATCGCGGCGACGCTGAGCGTGCGGGCCATTATTCAGGCTCCTGCTGGCTGATGCAGTGGAACGAACCACCGCCGGTCAGAATGGCGGTGGACGGCAGGCCGATGACCTGGCGCTCGGGGAACAGGCCCTTGATCACCTCGACGGCGAAGGCGCCCGACTCCTCGGCGTAGATCGGCACCAGGATCGCCTCGTTGGCGATCAGGAAGTTCATGTGCGAGGCCGGGATCACCTCGCCGTCGGCGTTCAGGATCCGGCCCGGCGACGGGATGCGGGCGACCTGCAGCGGCGAGCCGCGGCTGTCGGTCAGGCTGGCCAGCAGTTTGGCGGTCTCGGCATAGACGTCCGCGTTCGGATCGTCGGCGCCATAGGCCATCGGGCAGGCGACCACGCCCGGGGCTACGAAGCGGGCCAGGTTGTCAACGTGGCCGTCGGTGTGGTCGTTCAGCAGGCCGTCGCCCAGCCACAGCACCTTCTTGGCGCCCAGGGCTTCAGCGAGTGCGGACGTGGCCGAAGCCTCGTCCCAGCCGGCGTTGCGGTTCTCGTTCAGCAGGCACTGGCCGGTGGTCAGGATGGTGCCCAGACCGTCGTGGTCCAGCGAGCCGCCTTCCAGGATGAAGTTGTTGCGGACAAGCGGCGCGCCCGAGGCGGCGGCGATCTGCTCGGCGACGATGTCGTCGCCCTCCATCTCGTACTTGCCGCCCCAGCCGTTGAACAGGAAGCCGGCCGCGACCGCCGCGCCGTTGTCGTCGACGAAGATCGGACCGGTGTCGCGCAGCCAGATGTCGCCGAACGTACCGCGGACGATCTCGACCGCCGTGTCGCTCAGCAGGGCGCGGGCCGCGGCTTCGGCCTCATCGCCGACCACCATCAGGCGCACGCGCTCGCCGCCCGGACCGGCCAGGGCGCGGGCGAGGTCGGCGACTTCCTTCTGGGCCTGCTCCAGGTCGCCCTGCCAGACGTCGGGATGGCTGGGGAAGCCCACCCACATGGCGCGGTGCGGAGCCCACTCGGCGGGAACGGTCACGGTCATGGTCGAAAACCCAAGGAAAGGCGCGAAAACGAAAGGGGGCGCAGATGGCCCTTCAGGGGGCCGGGGTCAAGCGGCTGCATCTTTAGCAAACGCACGTGACAAAGAAAAAGGGCGGCCCGTGACCGGGCCGCCCTTCTCTTCGTCGGATCTAAGCTTGGCTTAGAACGCAGCGCGGAGCGTGATGCTCGCGGTGCGCGGGTAGCCGGGCTGGCCCAGACCGGTGCCGCTCGGGTTGACCGCCAGGTCGCCGAGATACTTCTCGTTGGCCAGGTTCTTCACGTTGATCTGGACGTAGGTGCCTTCCATGCCGAACTGAGCCAGCGAGTAGCGGGCGTCGACGTCCAGCAGGGCGTAGTGCGGCACCTTTTCGGTGTTGGTCAGGTTGGTCCAGCGCTCGCCGACGTACTTCACCTGGGCGCCCACGCTGAGGGCTTCGGTGATGTCGTAGGTCACGCGCACGGCGCCCTGGTACTTCGGGGTCTCGTACAGTTCCTTGCCCTTGGTCTGCAGGACCGAACCCAGCGAGGTGCCGGGGATGTTCTCTTGCAGTTCCGAGTCGACGTAGGAGAACGAGGCGTAGAAGCTCAGATATTCTTCCGGCTTGAAGCCGACCTGAGCGTCGAAGCCCTTCAGCTTCACATCGCCGACGTTGACCGAGAAGGCGATGTTGTCCTGCTCGTTGAACGCGCGCTCGATGCGGTTGCTGAACTGGTTGTACCAGAACGAGGCCGCGGCCAGCACCTTACCCGACTGATAGCGGTAGCCGATGTCGTACGACTGGGCGATTTCCGGCTTCGGGTTGGTCATCTTGCGGTCGTACAGGTCGTCCGTACGCGGCGCCGACAGGGTTTCGGCGTAGCTGACGTAGACCGACTGATGCTCACCGAACTTGTAGCTGACGCCGGCGTTCGGGAGGATCTTGTCGTACTTGCGGGTGAACTCGCGCGGACGACCGTATTGGGTCGAACCTTGACCCGGCAGGGTGACCAGCGTCTGGCCGTTGCCGTCGTCCGAACCGACAACCGGGGTGGCCGGTTGGTTGGTGCAGTACGCGTTGAAGGTGTCGGCCTGATAGCAGAAGTTGTTCAGCTCGCGCTTGAAGAAGGGCGCGCGGACGCCGAGGTTGACCAGGATCTTGTCTTCCATGAAGCGGCCACGATACTCGGCCGAGAACTGGTTCAGCGTGGCGACCGAAACGCGGTCACGGCGACGCAGGATGCTGCCGTCCGAGAGCTTGATCGACTTGCCGTAACCGTCCTTGCCGCCGAAGAAGTTGCTCGGCGAGCCATCGGCGTTGAAGTTCGTGTACTCACCCGTTTGACGGTGGTGAGCCTCGTCCCAGGTGTAGGCGGCGCGGATGCTGTGGTCTTCCGAGAACTTCCAGATCAGCGACGAGGTCACGCCGTAACGACGGGTGTTCGTCGTGTTCGGCGAGTACAGCAGGACGGTGTCCAGGGTGTCGCCGTCGCCGTTCAGGTCTTGGCCGCCCGTCAGCGCAGCGCCGCGGATCAGGCCAGCGCCGGTAGCGGCGCCGTTTTCGTTGAACAGGGTGCGGCCGCCACCATTGGCGATCGTGTACTGGAAGTACGGGTCAGCCGTGATGATGACGTTGTCGGTGATGTGGAACAGCGACTGACCGCGCAGGTTGCCGGTGTTCGACGGGTTCACGTTGTTCAGGTAGCAGGTGTTGGCGTTGAAATCGACTTGCGCGGTGCCGCCCTGCGGGGTCGGACGGGCGCAGTTCGAACGGCTGTAGCCGACGCCGGTGCCTTGTTGGAACGCAGCCAGCGACATCCGATTGATGAAGTTGTTGCGGTTCTTGTTGTAGTTGGCGATCAGGCTGATGAAGTCGCCGTTGTCGCCGATCGGCTGATAGATGCGGCCGTTGTACTGCTTCTTGTGGATCTTGCCCGGGCCGTTGAACACGTCGTTGATCGAGTCAGCGTAGCTGAACCAGGCCGAGGTGCCGAACGGACCGACCTTGCCGGTGTCGACCACGGCGAAGAAGCGGCGGAAGTTGCCGTCGCCGATCTGGGCTTGCACGACGCCGCCGAATTCTTCCTTCGGCTTGCGGGTGGTGTAGTTGATGGTGCCGCCGGCCGCAGCAGCCGTCGGGCTGTCGACGTCGGTGGTGCCAAGGTTCACGTCAACGCGCGAGATGAGCTCCGAGTCCATCTGCTGGTTCGGGTAGATGGCGTAGTTGCCGCTGTCGTTCAGCGGGATGCCGTCTTGCAGCAGGGCCACGCGCTGGCTGTCGAAGCCGCGCAGGGTCAGGTCACCGCCGGCCGAACCGTAGGCGTCGTTGTTGGTGAAGTTCACGCCGGGCAGCAGGTTGACCGTTTCCAGGACGGTCGCGCCGGGCGTCTGGCGCGAGATGAAGTCTTGGTCGATCGACGAGCGCGACTTGGTGACCGTCTGGGCCATGATGGCGCCTTGGGTGCGTTGGCCGGTCGAGGCGGTGATGACCACCTGCTCGAGGACTTCCGTACCGGTCGATTGAGCGTGGGCGCCGCTGGCGGCGGCGGCCAGGCAGCCGACCAGAGCGGTCGACGCCAGGAGTTTCTTCGAGATCATTGGTGAGTATCCCCTCGTTTAGGCCTCGACGCGGGCTTAACTACGCCCAACGGCCTTATTGAGGGCTCTTTACCGTCGGTTTTAGAAGGTTTGGTGACGGAAACGCCACGCTGGCCCAGAAACTGTCATAAAGCCCGGAATCTGCGGAACAATTGGTCAGATTTTTCTTACTTGGGTTAAACGGTCGCCATGGTTCTTGCCTCCGATTCTCCGTCAGCGACGCTCTCGGGCTCGCCTGAAGGCCGCGCCTGGCGGTTCACGCTGGTAATGGTCGGCGCACTGACGATCGTGCGCCTGGCGGCCTTGTTCGCCACGCCTTTGGAGCTCTATCCGGACGAGGCGCAGTACTGGTTGTGGTCGCGGGAACTGGCGTTCGGCTACTTCTCGAAACCCCCGATGATCGCCTGGCTGATCTGGGCGACTACTCAAATCGGCGGGGACGCCGAGGCCTGGGTGCGACTTTCCGCCCCACTGCTGCACGGCGGGGCCGCGCTCGTCATTCATCGGATCGCCGGACGACTGTATGGCGGCTGGGCGGGGCTGGTCGCCGCCGCAATCTACAGCCTGATGCCGGGCGTGGTGCTGTCCTCGGGCCTGATGGCCACCGACGCGCCGCTGCTGTTCTTCCTCTCGCTGACGATCTGGGGCTATGTCGCCCTGGCCGACCAGACTGCGCCGCGCCGCTACTTCGTGGCCATCGGCATGGGCGCCGCCCTGGGCCTGGCCTTCCTGTCGAAATATGCGGCGATCTACGCCCTGGGCAGCATCGTCCTGCACGCCCTGATCTCGCGCGAAGCGCGGCTGCGCTGGTGCCCCGCCGCCATCGTGCTGTTCCTGCTGGGCTTCGTGCTGGTGCTGGCCCCCAACTTCGCCTGGAACGCCGCGCACCAGTTCTCGACGGTCAAGCACACCGCCTCGAACGCCAACTGGGGCGCCAGCAGCCTGTTCAATTTCCGTGAGCTGATCGAGTTCGTCGGTTCGCAGTTCGGCGTCTTCGGCCCCGTGCCCTTCGCGGTGCTGCTCGGCGGCGCGATCTGGCTGGGCGTCAAAAAGCGCCTGGAGTCGCCCGACCTGCTGCTGCTGTGCTTCAGCGCCCCGCCGTTGCTGATCGTCGCGGCCGAGGCCTTCGTCTCGCGCGCCAACGCCAACTGGGCCGGCGCGGCCTTCGTCGCCGGCTCGGCCCTAGCGGCCGGCTGGCTGCTGCGCTGGAACGCCCGCCGCTGGCTGATCGGCGGCCTGGCGGTGCAGGGCCTGTTCGCCCTGTTCTTCGTGGCCTGCATGGTCAGCCCGCGGATCGCGGACGCCACGGGCCTTTCGAATGGCTTCAAGCGGGTGCGCGGCTGGGACCAGACCGTCCAGGCGATCATCGACCGCTCGCGCGAGGAAGAGGCCCTGCGGGGCGGGGTCAGTTCCGTCGCGATGGACGACCGCTTCGTCTACAACGCCGCCGCCTATTACGGCCGCGACTATTTCGGCCAGCCGGGCGCGCCGCCGCTGCGGATGTGGGTGCACGAAGCCCAACCGCAGAACCAGGCCGAGACCACCGCGCCGCTCGATAAGCCGCACGGCCGCCGCGCCCTGATCGTCAGCCTGGAAGGCGGCTACCGTCCCGAGATCGAGCAGGACTTCCAGAAGACCTCGGCCCTGCAGATCGCCCGCGTGCGCCTGGACAAGAAACGCAGCCGCCGGATCGACCTGTTTATCGCCGAGGGCTTCGCCCCCCTGCCCCGCGATCCGATCACCGGCCTGCCGCCACGCCCGGTGCGGAAGCCGGAATAGCTGGCGCTTTTCGAGGGAAGCTCGTCCTTCCAAAGGCCGCCCTCGCAGCGAGACTGCCCGCGTCTTTCGGGAGGTCTCCATGCTGCGCCTGCTTGCCCTGCTGTTCTGCCTGCTCGCCCTGCCGGCCCAGGCCCGGCCGCTGGTCGCGATCCTGGCCGACGCGCGCGGGACCGAGACCACCGACCTGATCGCGCCCTATGCGGTTCTTTCGGAATCCGGCGCGGTCGAGGTCAAGATCGTCGCGGCCAGCCTGGCGCCCGTCCGCCTGATGCCCGGCCTGGCCTGGATCCGACCGCAGGCGACCTATGCCAGCCTGCCGCGCGAGCCGGACGTCGTGGTCGTGCCGTTCATGATGCCGGCCTACGACCCGGCGCGAGACGCCTGGCTGCGCGAGCGAGCCCGCCGCGGCGCGCGGATCGTCGCCATCTGCGCGGGCGCCGAGACCCTGGCCCGCGCCGGCCTGCTGGATGGCCGCGCGGCCACCACCCACTGGTTCGAGCTGGGCCGCCTGGCCAAAGCCTATCCGAATGTCCGCTGGCGGCGCGACCAGCGCTGGGTCACGGACGGCGCGATCACCACCACCGCCGGGGTGACGGCCTCGATCCCCGCCAGCCTGGCCTTGTTGCGCGACCTGGCCGGCGAGCCGGTGATGAAGGCCACGGCCGCCCGCCTGGGCGTTCCGCCGCCGGTCCAGCCCCACGACGGCGCGGCCTTCCGGGTCGGAACCGACGCGGTGTTCAGCGGCCTGTCGGGCTGGGCCAACGCCTGGCGCGGCGAGAAGGTGGCGGTGCGGATCGCGGACGGCTTCGATGAGCTGGCCTTCGCCACCGCCCTGGACGCCTGGTCCCGCACCAATCGCTCGGAGGCTTTCGCCAGCAGCGACGCGATCTCCCGCCACGGGCTGGAGGTCATCGCGCCGACGAAGCTTCCCCGCGCGGCGCGGACGGTCGAGCCGCGCTCGGGCGATCCGACCACCGCCCTGAACGCAATCGCCGCCGCCTATGGCAAGGCGACGGCGAGACACGTGGCGCTCACGCTTGAGCACCCTTACTGGCTGGTTCGCTGACTAGAGCGAGGTCTCGAACGCGGCTTCGGTCTTTTCCTTCACCTCGTCGACCGTGACGCCGGGGGCCAGCTCGATCAGCTTCACGGCCGTCTTGCCGCGATTGATCTCGAAGACGCCCAGTTCGGTGATCAAGAGATCCACGACCCCGGCGCCGGTCAGCGGCAGCGAGCACTGCTTGAGCAGCTTGGGCGCGCCCGACTTCTCGCAGTGGTCCATGACCACCACGACGCGCTTGACGCCGGCGACCAGGTCCATGGCCCCGCCCATGCCCTTGACCATCTTGCCGGGCACCATCCAGTTGGCCAGGTCGCCGTTTTCCGAGACCTGCATGCCGCCCAGGATGGACAGGGCGATGTGGCCGCCGCGGATCATCGCGAAGCTGTCGGCCGAGCTGAAGTACGAGCTGCTCTCCAGCTCGGTGATCGTCTGCTTGCCGGCGTTGATCAGGTCGGCGTCTTCCTCGCCCTCATAGGGGAAGGGGCCCATGCCCAGCATGCCGTTCTCGCTCTGCAGCGTCACATGCATGCCCTCGGGGATGTAGTTGGCCACCAGGGTCGGAATGCCGATGCCCAGGTTCACGTAGAAGCCGTCCTGCAGCTCCTTGGCGGCGCGGGCCGCCATCTCGTCGCGGGTCCAGGCCATTACGCGGTCTCCTTCTGGCGGGTGGTGACCCGCTCGATGCGCTTCTCGAACTTGGCGCCCTTGATGATGCGGTCGACATAGATGCCGGGGGTGTGGATGGCGTCCTTGTCCAGGGCGCCGATCTCGACCAGTTCCTCGACCTCGACCACGGTGGCCTTGCCGGCCGTGGCCATCATCGGATTGAAGTTCCGCGCCGTCTTTCGGTAGATCAGGTTGCCCTCGGCGTCGCCCTTCCAGGCCTTGACGATCGCGAGGTCGGCGGTCAGGCCGCGCTCCATCACGTACATCTCGCCGTCGAACTCGCGGGTTTCCTTGCCCTCGGCCACCAGCGTGCCGTAGCCGGTGCGGGTGAAGAAGGCCGGGATGCCGGCGCCGCCGGCGCGGATGCGCTCGGCCAGGGTGCCCTGCGGATTGAACTCCAGCTCCAGCTCGCCCGACAGATACAGCTGCTCGAACAGCTTGTTCTCGCCCACATAGGACGAGATCATCTTCTTGATCTGGCGCGCTTCCAGCAGGATGCCGAGGCCGAAGCCGTCGACGCCGCAGTTGTTGGAGACCACCGTCAGGTCCTTGACGCCGGTCTCGCGGATCGCCGCGATCAGGTTCTCAGGGATACCGCAGAGGCCAAAGCCCCCGGCCATGATGGTCATGCCGTCCTTGAGCAGACCCGACAGGGCCTCGACGGCGTCGTTCTTGATCTTGTCTACCATGGTTCCTCCACCAGAGGTTCGATCTCACCCAACCGGCCGAAAAATTCAAGCTTTGATGAATAACGCCGTGAGGCCATCCGCGGTCGCACTATGCCCGCAACGTGAGGCCCATCAAGGATCGACCCCGCGCCGCGACGATGCCAAAAGACCCGAGGAATCGGACAGGGGGATGACGGATGGCGGGTGAAGCGGCGGAACACGGCGTCAATCTGGCCCAGGTCGTGGCCGTGCTGGGCGCGGGCGTGGTCGCAGGACCGATCTTCAAGCGCCTCGGGTTCGGCTCGATCCTCGGCTATCTGCTGGCCGGGATCATCATCGGTCCGTTCTGCCTGCAGGTGCTCGACGAGCCCCAGACCATCCTGCACATCGCTGAGCTCGGCGTGATCATGTTCCTGTTCATCATCGGGCTGGAGATGCGTCCGGCCCGTCTGTGGGGCATGCGGCGCGACATCTTCGGCCTGGGCGCGGCCCAGGTGCTGGGCTGCGGCGCGGCCATGACCGTGGCGGCCCACTTCGCCGGCCTGTCCTGGCCGGTGGCCTTCATCGGCGCCATGGGCTTTGTGCTTTCGTCCACCGCTGTGATCATGCAGATGCTGGAAGAGCGCGGCGAGGCCTCGGCCCCGCGCGGCCAGCGGGCGATCTCGATCCTGCTGCTGGAAGACCTGGCCATCGTGCCGCTGCTGGGCGTGGTGACCCTGCTGTCGCCGCGCGGCGGCACGGGCGGCTCGTGGGCCATCGACATGCTGATCGCGTTCGGCGCGCTGGTCGGCCTGTTCGTCGCCGGTCGCTGGCTGCTGAACCCGCTGTTCCGCCTGCTGTCGGCCGCCAAGGCGCGTGAGGTGATGACCGCCGCCGCCCTGGCCGTGGTGCTGGGCGCGGCTTGGCTGATGGACCTGTCGGGCCTGTCGATGGCCATGGGCGCTTTCCTGGCCGGCGTGCTGCTGTCGGGCTCGGCCTATCGCCACCAGCTGGAGGCCGACGTCGAGCCGTTCCGCGGCCTGCTGCTGGGCCTGTTCTTCATCGCCGTCGGCATGTCGCTGGACCTCGGCGTCGTCGCCAGCCAGTGGCAATTCCTGGCCCTGATCGTGGTCGGACTGATGGCGATCAAGGCGGCCGGCATCTATGTCGTCGCCCGTCTGTTCAAGGCCTGCAACAACGAGTCCGCCAACCGCGCGGCCCTGTTCGCCCAGGGCGGTGAGTTCGCCTTCGTCCTCTATGGCGCGGCCGCCCAGGCCGGGGTGATCGGCGCGCGCGACAACGCCCTCTTCACCGCCGCGGTCATCATGTCGATGATCCTGACCCCGTTCGTGGTCATGGCCGTGCGCCGCATCACGCCGGACGATCCGCTGGCCCTGGACAATGTCGAGGAGCCGGACGGCCTGTCGGGCAGCGTGCTGGTCATCGGCTTCGGCCGCTTCGGCCAGGTGGTCTGCCAGTCGCTGCTGGCCCGCGGCGTCGACGTCAGCATCCTGGACCTGGACACCAAGCGGGTGACCAACGCCGCCCCGTTCGGCTTCAAGGTCTATTAAGGCGACGGCTCGCGCCCCGACATCCTGCACGCGGCCGGGGCCGGCAAGGTCAAGCTGATCGCCGTCTGCATCGAGGACGTCGCCGCCGCCAACCGCATCGTCGAACTGGCCAAGGCCGAGTTCCCGCAGGCCAAGCTGATGGTCCGCGCCTATGACCGCGGCCACGCTCTGGACCTGATCAAGGCTGAGGTCGACTACCAGATCCGCGAGACCTTCGAGTCGGCCATGGTGTTCGGGGCCGAGTCCCTGCGCCTGATGGGCCTGAACGACGAGGAAGTGGCCGAGACCAGCGAGGACATCCGCGCCCGCGACGCCGAACGCTTCGAGCTGGAGATGACCGGCGGCATCTATGCGGGCGTCGGCCTGCTGCACGGCAACGCCCCGGTCCCTGGTCCGCTGTTCAAGCCGCGCAAGCCGTCGGACGCGTCCGTCGCGCTGGGCGAAGAACCCGCGACCTAGGCGGCGTCGAGGGCGCGCAGCCAGTCCGGCAGCGCGCCCGACGCGGGCTGGAGGCCGTTGGCGCGCGCCGCCGCGGCCCCGCCCAGGCTGCGCGCCTCGCCCGGCGTCATGTCGAAGCGGGCCTTGAACGCCCGGCTGAAGCTTGACCAGACTGTGAAGCCATAGCGCTCGGCCACCTGGGCCATCGCCAGGGGCTGGCCAGGATCCGACAAGGCGTCGAACACCCGGCGCAGGCGGCGATTGCGGATGTGCTCGCTGACCCCGCCCAGCGGCGCGAACAAGCGATAGAGCGACGCGCGCGAGACCCCGAACTTGCGGCACAGCAGCTCGGCGTCAAGGGCCGGGTCATGCAGGTTGGCGTCGATAAACCGGCGCATACGGGCGCGCTGGGTTTCGGCCGCCGCGCGGGTCGCCGCCTCGCCGCGGTGGCCCAGGGTCAGGCCGGCCAGCAGATCGGTCGTGGCGCGACCGACGCCATAGGCTTCGTCCGGGTGCAGATTGGGGGCCAGGCGCATCAGGCTCTCGGCATGAGCGCGCAGCAGCTGGGCCCCGGCGCTCTCGCGGCGCAAAACGAGGCCGTGCAGCGGATCCAGGTCGATGTCGCGGGCGTCGAAGGCGTCGCGCGGCAAGGCCAGGTTGATGTTGGTGCAGTCGGCGGTGTTGGACTCGAAGGTCCGGGTCAGGTCCAGCAGGCAGACGTCGCCGGGACGCGCGATCATCTCGTCGCTGTCGGTGCGGCGATGGTCGACGCCGCCGACGATGACCTGAACCAGCACCAGCTCAAGACCCGTAGCGGCGACCTTCCGCGCATCGCGGCCATAGGTGAAGGTCGCCTGGCTCATATGGGCCTCTCCCAGCACCATCGAGCCGATGTTGAAACTTTCGATCCAGAGATCCGGCCCTTGCTCGCCAGCGTCGCGCAGGCGGGTGTCGAAGACCGGAGCGATGGCCTCGGCATAGGCCTCGGCGCCCAGGCGACCCGGGGTCAGGCGAGTGCCGGCTTCGAACTGGGGAAGCGTCGAATCTGACGACGACATCAGGGTGAACTCGGACCAACGATACGCGAGCCGCCAGCCAGACCCCGAAAGATCAGTCGCGTCAATGTCCTCAGATGTTCCGTGCGCGGTGTCTCAGATTCATGACCCGGTGTCTCAAAGCGGGCGCAACCCGTTGCTCGGTCTGGGCTTGCGCCCTACGCGAACGGCTGGCGACCCGGTCGAAGCGTCATTCCCTTTGCGACGACCGAGCGCCCCGCGGTGAGATCCGCCCGTCCTCGGTGGGGGTTAAATCGGGTCGGAGCCGGATCCCCGCGCGAAACACCGCAACTGCCGCGACGCGGACGCCACCACGTCCGCGTCGTTCTCTTGTCTAGACGACGGGTTAGGGCTTGCGACCGGCGCGACGGAACAGTCCCGCCAGGGCTTCGAACAGCCCCTTCTGCGACGCATGGTGATAGATCGAGTCCGGGCCCAACGCCTCGGCCAGACGCGCATGAGCCTTGCCCAGGTTGTGATACGGCAGGCGCGGCAGCAGGTGGTGCAGGGCGTGGTAGCGCAGGCCGACCGGCGCCCACAGTTCCGAGGCCAGGTTCGGCGGCGGCACGTTGACCGAGTCCAGGAACTGCTCGTCCAGGGTCATCTTGTCCCCCTCGTTGTCCCACAGGTGCGCCGCTAGGGTGCGGGCCTGGTTGACGAAGGTGGCCAGGGCGAAGATGGCGAAGCCGATCAGGAACACCCGCACCGGCAGCAGGCCGGCGAACACCGCGCCCAGCAGCATCCACGACCACAGCCAGCAGGCGACGTCCTGGATCAGCCACGCCGTGCGCGGCTTGTTCATGTCCTCGCGGACGAAGGCGGGATTGATGATCATGGCCGACAGGCGCGTCTTCACGTAACGGCGCATCGGCGGGATCAGGAACGACAGCGGCGTCAGGATCGCCGAACGGATCAGGGCCCCCAGCGGCGCCAGCAGAGCCACGAACAGGAAGCCGGCCAGCGACAGTGGGGTGAAGCGCGACAGCGGCATGTATTCTGGGTCCAGCGCCGTGCCATAGCGATCCTTGACGTGGTGGACGTTGTGCACGCCCTCGTACATCAGCGACGGCGTCATCAGCGGCACGCCGACCAGCACGTTCCAGGCGACGCGGAAGCCCGGAACCTCGTCGTCGCGCATGTGGGTCAGTTCGTGGATGAAGACCAGCGCGCGATACAGCGCCAGGATGCTGACCGCGCCAGCGATCAGGCCGATCGCCAGACTGGAGGTCGTGGCCGCCACGGCCAGGCCGCCCCAGGCCAGCACCGACGAGACCAGGAGGTCCGCCCAATAGATCGCCGGGTTCGGGCGCATCAGGTCGCCGGACAGGGCAAAGGCCTGCTTGGTCAGACTGACGCCTTCGCTCGCCAACTTGTTCACTTCAACCTCACGCCGCGCCCGCCACCCCGTAGCAAGGTGACGAATTGGCGACGGCGCGAGGGAAAAGCAACCGTTTGGATCAAGGGCGCGACGATTCCGCGCCCCTAACCCCCCTTAGGTGAGCGGACGCAGGATGATTTCCACCCGGCGGTTCTGGGCGCGACCGGCGGCGGTGGCGTTGTCGGCGACCGGCTGGCGGATGCCCATCCCGGCCACGAAGACGCGGTCGGGCAGGACGCGGCCCTGCTGGGTCAGGTAGCTGGCCACAGCGCCGGCGCGACGCTCCGACAGGGCCTGATTGTAGTCGGCCGCGCCGCTGCTGTCGGCATGGCCAACCACGTCGATCGTCGTCTGCGGATAGGCGTTCAGGGTGCGGGCCACGTCGTCCAGCACGCGGGTGAATTGCGGCTGCACGTCCGAGCGGTCGACGCCGAAGGTCACGTCGCTGGGCATGACCAGCACGATCTGGTCGCCGTTGCGGCGGATCATGACGCCCGAGGTTTCCAGGCTGCGGCGCAGGTCGGCCTGCTGGCGGTCCATGTAGTTGCCGACGGCGCCGCCGGCCAGCGCGCCGATGCCGGCGCCGATCAGCGCGTTCTTGCGGCCCTGCTCGCCCTTGTTGGTGTTGGTCAGATAGCCCAACAGAGCGCCGCCGGCGGCGCCGGCCAGGACACCCGTGCCCGTGTTGTTGCGCACCGGCATGCCGGTATAGGGATCGGTGGTGGAACAGGCGGCCACGGCCCCCGCGCCGATCAGCACGGCCGTCAAAGCAATCTTGCGCATTCTCGCACCCCTGGACTGTTTGCTGTAAATCAAGGTCAATCGGGCAAACGCCCGACTTATGGTCAAGTTCCGAACGCCACGCCCGCGCGACGACGAACAGCCTTCGTTTCGCCCCGCCTCCGGTGTAGTAAGAAGGGACTTACCTATTCAAACGCTTGCAGACTCAAGGCCCGCCGACGTGTCCAATTCCGCCATCGATCCGGTCTCCTTCTCCCTCTACGCCAAGGATTTCCCGCGCTTCGCCCAAGAGCTGGGCGCCTCGTTCGAGCGCTACGGCTTCGCGGTGCTGTCGGAATACGACCTAGACCAGAGCCGCATCGACGCGGCCGTGGACAGCGCCAAGGCCTTCTTCGCCCTGCCGGAAGACACCAAGAAGCAGTACGCCGGGATCAAGGGCGGCGCGCGCGGCTACATCCCGTTCGGGGTCGAGACCGCCAAGGGCGCCACGCACTACGACCTGAAGGAATTCTGGCACATGGGCCGCGACCTGCCGCCCGGCCACCGCTTCCGCGCCACCATGGCAGACAACGTCTGGCCGGCCGAGATCCCGGCCTTCAAGCATAACGTCAGCTGGTTCTACAACGCGCTCGACACCATGGGCGGCAAGGTGCTGGAGGCGATCGCCACCTACCTGAAGCTGGACCGCGACTTCTTCAAGCCGACGGTCGAGAACGGCAACTCGGTGCTGCGCCTGCTGCACTATCCGCCGATCCCGCAGGACGCCACCGGCGTGCGCGCCGGCGCCCACGGCGACATCAACACCATCACCCTGCTGATGGGCGCTGAGGAAGGCGGCCTCGAACTGCTGGACCGCAACGGCGACTGGCTGCCGATCAACCCGCCCCCGGGCTGCATCGTCATCAATATCGGCGACATGCTGGAGCGCCTGACCAACCACGTCCTGCCCTCGACCATCCACCGCGTGCAGAACCCGCCGCCCGAGCGTCGCCACATCCCGCGCTACTCGACGCCGTTCTTCCTGCACTTCGCGTCGGACTACGAGATCAAGACCCTGCCCAGCACGATCACCGCCGAGAACCCGGACCGCTATCCCGAGTCGATCACAGCCGACGAATTCCTCCAGCAGCGCCTGCGCGAGATCAAGCTGGCCTAGGCTCGCCACAACCTCCGAAAGATTCCTTGCACACGCTCGCCTCGACGTCATGGTCGGGGCGGGCGTGTTTGATTCTGGAGGTTGGGCAATGAAGTTCCTGCGGCGCAATCTGAGCGGACTGACCGACTTCTCGGGCCGCGACCCGCGCGGGATCTTCTGGCCCTATGCGGGCGTCGTCGTGGTCGTGCTGATGCTGGTCATGGGCGCCGGCAACATGGCCTTCATCGGACAGGCGATGTCGGCCACCGACGGCATGCCCAACCTGATCGGCATGGTGCTGGTGATGGCCGTCGAGATCGCCGCGGCCGTGGGCCTGCTGGCCGCCGCGGTGACCCGCCGCCTGCACGACACCGGGCGGGCCGGCTACTGGGGTCTGGCGCCGCTGCTGTCCCTGACTCTTGGCCTCGTGGGCTTCAGCTTTTTAATGCGCGGCATCGAAAAGCCGCTTCCGGGCTTCGAGCTGTTCTTCTTCGCGCTGTTCTTCAACAACCTGCTCTATCTGGGCGCGCTGGTGCTGCTGATCGTGCTGCTGGCGCAGCCCTCCAAGGCCGACGCCAACCGCTACGGCGAACCCCCGCCGCCCTGACCTATTTGGCGATGCGCAGGGCCGAGATCTCCTGGGCGATCGACTTGAACGCCGTCTTCAGTTCCGAGCCCGTGGCCGGGAAGAAGGCGTATTCTTCCTTGCTGGCGCAGTACTTCAGGACACTGGTGGCCGTGGCGTCGTCGACGTCGAAGCCCACCGTGTAGACCCGCAGGTCGTACTTGGCGTCCTTCATCTCCTTGCACAGCGCCCGGGTCTGGGCAAAGGCGTCGCCATTGGTGGCGTTGCAGGTGATGTGATCGGCATAGTCGCCGCTGCCCGCACCGGCGTCGCGGGAGATGACCCCGTTGCAGTAGGGCGTGTTGAACGCGCCATCGGTCATCAGCACGACGACCTTCATCAGGTTGTCGGTCTTGTAGGCGGCCGGGCGCTGCACGGCGTTCGGCCAGAGATAACCGAAGTTCGGCGACACCATGTACCAGCCCCAGGCGAAGCCGATCTGGCCCGCGGTCGAGCCGCCGATCGTCAAGGCGTTGATCTTGGCCTTCAGCGCCTCGCGGTCGCTGGACAGCGGCACGATCTCGGAGGTCGGGCAGGGGTTGTACCGGTTGCTGGGCACCCCATCGTCCTTGGTCGTCGGATAGTTGCGCCCCACCAGCGACGTGCTGGGGGCCGCATCGGTATAGGCGTCGGAACCCGTGCGCTCGGTCACGCAGGTGCTGAGCGTGCGCGTCGTGTCGTTCGAATACATGTTCTTGAAGGTGTACTTCTGGCACCCGGGGTTGGTGCTGGTGTTACACGTCGCTGTACCGCCCCCGGTATAGGTCGATGTCCCAGGGCCATTGACGCCGGTGTCGAATGTCGTCGTTGTCAGCGAGGCGATCGAACGGGTGACGCCGTTCAGGGCGGTATAGCCCCTCATGCCAGCGTAGGCGATCAGATCACCGGTGATGAAGCCATGGGCCACGCTGGTGGTGATCACGATCGAACAGTCGCTGGTCGTGCACTTGGTGACCGTGCCGCCGGAGCTGTAGCCAGAGGACGAGGACCAGGTGCCGCTGGTGTCAGCGCCGGTCAGGGTGAAGGTGTTGGTCGTCCGGGCGCTGATCACGTAGTACTTGTTGTTCAACGGCGTAACGTTCGACGTTCCATTGATCCCGGCGATGTAGACTGTATCCCCCACCGCATAGCCGTGGCCGTTCGATGTAAACACGGCGTTCGAAGCCTTGCTGACCCCAGTAATTGACCGCGAGGCGCTGGCCGCCCAGGCCGCGCCGGTAATGTTGCGCACCGGAACCGGGCCCCGCACAGCGTCCGCATAGTCGCCGACATTGACGCCCATCGAGTACGGCACGATCGCCACCTTCGAATAGAACGGCGTCTGGACGTCCTTGACGATGATGTCGACGAGGTCCGAGGCGCCGGTCTTCAGGTCGGTGATCCGCGAGCCGCTCATCGAGCCGGTGATGTCCAGCACCACGGCCACTTCCAGATCCTTGGACGACCGCACGACCTCCGAGGTCGCGTTGACCGTGAAATCCTTGTTGGTCCACAGATTGGCGATCACAGGCTTAAGGGTCGCGCTGACCGAGCCCAGGATGCGGCTCTTGTCGCCCGCCTTGAAGGTGGAGTCGCTGCCGGTCAGGCCCAGGTTCAGGCCGGCGATCTCGGCCACGAAGGCCGCGTCGCCAACCTTGTCGAGATCGGCGTCGGTGACGGCCGTCGAGCGCGCCGCCATCAGGGTCGCCGCGTCCAGGGCGTCCTGCATCTGCCGGCGCTGCAGGCTGATGCGGCCCAGGTCCACCAGGGCGAACACGATCACCGCCAGCGGCAGCGCCAAAAAGGCGAACTGAACGGCGATGGCGCCGCGCTGATCACGACGCAGGCGGACCAGGAAGTCGCCGATGCGACGGAAGAGGCGGGTCGGGGTCGACATGACGGCGGTCCGGACGAGGAATTTCGCCGGAACCCTGCCTCAGGAGGGGTGAACAAGCCGAAAACGGCGCCGTTGGCCGACGCCCTTCGACTCTCGCCGCCGGTGCGGCTAAAGAGCGCTGATGCCGTTCACCGCAACCGTCCTGACCATGTTCCCCGACGCCTTCCCAGGCCCGCTCGGCGTCTCGATGATCGGGACCGCCTGGAAGGAACAGGATCTGTGGCGCTTGGAAACGCTGGACATTCGGGCCTTTTCCAAGGATAAGCGCGGCTTCCTCGACGACACCCCTGCGGGTGGCGGCGCGGGAGCCGTGCTCAAAGCGGACGTTATCGCCTCTGCGCTCGACAGTGTGGAGCTGGATGGTCGGCCGCTTTTGTACATGAGCGCCCGGGGCAGGCCCCTGACCCAGGCGCGCGTAAGAGAGTGGTCCAAGGCGCCCGGTATCGTGGTGCTGTGCGGCCGCTTCGAGGGGGTGGATCAGCGGGTGCTCGACGCCCGCGGGTTCGAGGAGGTCTCGGTCGGAGACGCGGTCCTTGCCGGTGGCGAGGCGGCGGCGATGGTCGTGATCGAGGCGTGCGTTCGATTGGCCCCGGGTGTGCTGGGGAACATCGAGAGCACGTTAGAAGAAAGCTTCGAGGACGGTCTCCTGGAGCATCCGCAGTACACGCGACCGCGGACGTTTGAAGGACAGGACATCCCCGAGGTGCTGCTGTCGGGCGATCACAAGCGGATCGACCAATGGCGCAAGCGTATGCGTGAAGAGACTACTCGCGAGCGGCGCCCCGATCTTTGGGACGCGCATCTCGCCAATCAACAGGCAAAAGGCGGCCCAAAAACGGGTAAGCCCAAGGAGAAATGATCATGGCGATCAACATCATCGCTCAGCTCGAGCAAGAAGAATCGGCCCGTCTGCTGGCCGCCCGCGCGATCCCGGACTTCCGTCCCGGTGACACCCTGCGCGTCAACGTGAAGATCAAGGAAGGCGAGCGCGAGCGCGTTCAGGCCTACGAAGGCGTCTGCATCGCCCGCGCCGGCACCGGCGTCCACGAGAGCTTCACGGTCCGCAAGATCTCGTTCGGTGAAGGCGTGGAACGTCTGTTCCCGCTGCTGTCGCCGAGCATCGAAAGCATCGAAGTGAAGCGTCGCGGCGTCGTCCGTCGCGCCAAGCTGTACTACCTGCGCGACCGTCGCGGTAAGTCGGCCCGCATCGCCGAGCGCTCGGGCGCTCCTAAGGCGTCGGCCTCGGCTGCGGCTTCGTCTGAAGACTAAGCCTTTCGAGCTTCGAAACGAACGAGGCCCCGGTGGAAACACCGGGGCCTTTTTCGTTGCGCCGGCGCCGCCATCGGCTTGAATGGGCGCGGGGCACGGGAGAGCGCCGACATGATCACCGTATTCGGCGAGGGCCGGGGCTTTCGGGTCGTCTGGCTGTTGGAGGAGATGAGGCTGCCCTACCGGCTGCGGCCCGTGGACATGCTGGCCGGGGTCGAGAACGATCCGGAGTTCCTGGCCATCAATCCCGCAGGCTTCATTCCGGCGATCCAGGACGGCGACACGATCATGGTCGAGTCCATCGCCATCATGGAATATCTGATGGCCCGCTACGGACCGACGTCGCTAGCGCCGCCCCCGCAGGACCCCGCCTTCCCGGCCTATCAGCAGTTCCTGCACCTGGGCGAGGCGGGTCTGGCGATGCCCATGTTCATGACCGTGGTCAGCCAGATTCTCGCGCCCGAGGCCGAGCGCGACAACTGGGGCGCGCGCAAGGGTCGGGCAATGTTCGAGGGCCGCCTGCGCCTGGTCACGCGTCAGCTGGCCCAGGCGCCGTTCATGGCCGGCGAGGCGTTCACGGCCGCCGACATCTCAGTGACCTACGCCCTGGAGTTCGCCCATCGCACGGTCGGCTATCCTCTCGGCGAGGCGGAGTGGGCCTATATCGAGCGGACCACCGCCCGCGACGGCTACAAGCGGGCGATGGAGACGTGCCAGGCGACCAAGGCCTGGGCGGAGGCGAACCCCCGCCCGGCCTAGCGCGGCGCTAGGATACGGGGGTGCTTGCCAGGCGCGCTCGGCGCGCGCAGCAGCGCCCACAGCTGCCGTAGGGCCAGCAGCCAACCGAATTCGGTTTCCTTATGGGTCTTGAGGGCCAGGTCCATCATCTTCGCCTTCCGGGGCTTTCCAATGCCCTGAAGATCGACGTTCGGCGACCGAGTGACAAACGCGGCCTCCTTGGATATGCATAAACTTACCTTATGGCCGACATCCTCGCCCGCCTGCCGCTCAGCGCCCTCCGCGTGTTCGAGGCGGCCGCTCGTCTGAAGAGCTTCACCCGTGCAGCCGACGCTCTGGGGGTGAGCCAGGCCGCCGTCAGTTGGCAGGTCAAGGCGCTGGAGCGACAGCTGGACCAGCCGCTGTTCCATCGCCTGCCCCGCGAAGTGACCCTGACCCCGGCCGGCGAGCGCCTGTCGCGGGCGGCGACGGAAGCGATGTCCCTGCTGCGGGCGGCGGTGTCCGACCTGGTCGAGACCGACGAGGGCGTGCTGTCGATCACCACCCTGCAAAGCCTGGGCGGCCAGTGGCTGGCCCCGCGCCTGGGCGGTTTCCAGATCGCCCACCCGCGCATCGCCGTGCGGCTGGAGGCCTCCAGCCGGGTCGTCGACCTGGCGCGAGAAGGTGTCGACATGGCCATGCGCGGCGGCCACGGAAACTGGCCTGGCATGACCAGCCACTTCCTGGTCCCCGCCGTCCAGACGCCCATGGTCTCGCCGGATTTGCTGGCCCGGGTCGGGGGCCTCGAAAAGCCTGAGGACCTGCTGGAAATCCCCCGCATCGGCATCGCCCGCGAGTGGGACGAGTGGTTCCAGGCCGCCGGGGTCAGCGACCATCCGCAACGGCCGGCGCCGCGGCTGGCCTCCGACGCCCAGGCGCTGGAAGTCGCCAGCGCCCTGGCCAGCCACGGCGCAGCCCTGGGCTCACCGATCTTCTTCGCCCGCGAGCTGGCCGAGGGGCGGCTGATCATGCCGTTCGACGTGGTGGCCCGCTATACCGGCGGCTACTGGCTGGCCTATCCCAGCGAACGCGCCCGGGTGCGAAAGATCGCCGCCTTCCGCGACTGGGTGCTGGCGCAGGCGGCCGCCGACCCGCTGATCGCCCACTACGCCGCCGTAGCGCCGCTGGAGCGTCCTGCAGCTTCACCCTTGACGCGCCCCGCCGGATAACCTTCAGGTTGAATTTTAGAGATCGATCGCGCCAAACCGTGACCCGGCTTCGAACCTGGAAGAGCTCATGCGCCAAATGATGAAGGTGGCCGGCCTGCTGACCATCCTGGCCGTGTCCAGCGGCTGGGCGGCCCAGACAAGCTCCAACCTCCCCTCGTTCCCCGGCAAGCCCGATCTCCTGGCGCCCAACGGCTTGCGAGGCCTGGGCGTCGACCTGGCCGAAATCCGTCTCCGCATCGTCGGCGGCTACGATGGCGTCCGGATCCGCCGCGGGGACATGACGCTGGTCCGCACCTTGGCGGGGGTGCGGTTCTACAAGATTGGCGGGGGGCTTTATGTCGATCGCGACGGCGATCATGTCATCGACGCCTGTGCGGCCTATGTCCCAAGGACCGGAGTGGTCACCGCAGATTGGAACTGTGACGGGCGGGGCGATCAGCTGCTGTTCGACCTGATCCCGCCCCCGCCCATCCGTTCGCCACAGGATCTGGCGCGTCGCCTTGAAGGCCTCGACGGCTACTGACGGCCGCGCGTCCGTGCGAACGCACGATCCTTGACAAACCTCCGTTCCGTGAGATGGTGAAGGCACCCCCGGTTCAGGCCGGGCTTCCAGACCGTCTTCTTTCTAGCGGACGGCCCTCTTCGGGCGGAGCCATCGGCCCCCGAAGGCAAAAACGATGCTAGGGCGCGCTAGAACAGGCGCGCCCTATGTCGTTCTAGAAACCTTTCGAACCCGTCGCTTGCCGCCGCGCCGCGTCTTCTCGGCGTCGCGCTCGGCTTGGCTCTCGCGGGCCCGGCGCAGGCGGCGCTGGACGCGGGCGTCGCGCAGCAGGGCGGCCGGCACGTCGGTCAGGAACTTCAGCCCCGCGATCGGCGAGAGGTTGCGCACGTCGCGGCGGGCCTGGGCGATGACCTCGCCGACCATGGCCTTGCTGTCGACCTCGCCCGCCTCCGTGACCAGCGACAACCGGTGCAGGGCGTAGAGGCCCAGCACGAAAGCGATCAGGAAGTAGAAGTCCCAGTTGGACACCCGCAGCGGCATCAGGGTCAGCACGTCGCCGGGGCTGGTCCAGCGCAGCAGGATCTCCAGCCGGCGGGCGGCGAAGAAGTCGGCGAACACCCCGCCCAGCACGGGCGCCAGGCCGGCGGCGGCCGAGCTGATCAGGGCGTTGGCGGCGATATAGGCGGTGGCCGAGCCGCGCGGCGACAGCTTCATGGCGATATTGCCCGACGACAGGGTCACGCCGGCCGTCGCCAGGCCCATCAGGGCGTGCAGCCCGACCAGATAGGCCATGACCCAGGCCTTCTCCTGGATCTGCGAGGCCCCGACCATGGCGGCGATGCACAGGATGAACAGCGGCGCGGCCACGGCCAGAACCGACTTGTTGGCGAAGCGGTCCGACAGCAGGCCCCAGCTGCGCAGGGCCAGCACATTGGTCGCCTGGCTGACCACCCCCAGGATGACGACGAAGGTGATGTCCAGGCCCAGCTGCTTGACGAAGAACACCGTGAAGAACGGCGTGGCCAGATTCACCGCGAACTGCCAGCTGGCCAGGAACATGATCAGCCGCCGAAAATTCTGGTCCTTCAGTGGAGCCTTCAGCAGCGGCAGCAGCTTCACGCGCTCGGACGCCGCCGGCATCCGAGGCTCGGGTGTCAGCGCCAGTTCGCGGCAGCTGAGCAGGCCCATCACGAAGCCGAACAGATAGAGCCCGCCGAACGCCAGCGGCCGCCAGGTCGAGCCCTCGGGCGCGCGGTCCAGGGCGAAGGCGGCGGCCAGGCTGGCGATCAGGGCGACGACGGTGGCGTTGATCGTCCGCTTGGCGAAGATCTGGCCCAGACGCTGCTCGGGGGCCAGGTCGCGGACCCAGGCGTTCCAGGCGCAGCCCCCGAACGTGGCGATCCCGCAGAAGAACACCTGCAGCGCCACCAGTATGGCCAAGGTCGCGCCACCAGCGTTGGGCAGGATGGCCAGGGCTGCCATACCGACCAAGGCGCAGCGGCTGAGCAGACTGGCCAGAATGGCGATGCGTTTCCGCGTCCGCAGCCGCTCGACCATCAGCACGCCAGGGGCCTGCAGCAGCTGCACCCAGAAGGTGATCGCCGCCAGCAGGCCGATGGTGGTGTTGGACGCCCCCAGGTGCAGGGCGAAAGCGGTCAGGATCACACCGCTGGTCACGGCCGTGCAGGCGTTCGAGAACCCGGCCTCGACCACCAGGTGGCGCAGGCCGCGCTCGCGATCCTCGTCCGTCAGTTGCGCCGTCGGGGCAAAAAACATGCGCACCACCAGCCTAATGGCGTCCACACGGGGCACGAACGCGCGCCGCAGCGCGCTCGAACACGTTATTTTGGGCGTTTCCTCGCTTTACGCATCCCTCGCGAAGGCCTAGATGCGGGGCGCTATGACCCGCGCAGCCAAGACCCTCTACGACAAGATCTGGGACGCACACGTCGTCAACGAACAGGACGGCGAAGCGATCCTCTATATCGACCTGCACCTCATCCACGAGGTGACGACCCCGCAGGCCTTCGCCGGCCTTCGCGCGGCCGGCCGCAAGGTGCGTCGTCCCGACCGCACGCTCGCCGTGGCGGACCACAACATCCCGACCGAGGGCCAGGCCCTGGGCGTCGATGCGGTGGCCGACGAAGAGGCGCGCCTGCAGCTCAAGACGCTGGCCCGCAACGTCGCCGACAACGGCATCGAATTCTTCCCGATGGGCGACATCCGCAACGGCATCGTCCACGTGGTCGGTCCCGAGCAGGGCCGCACTCAGCCGGGCATGACCATCGTCTGCGGCGACAGCCACACCTCGACCCATGGCGCCTTTGGGGCCCTGGCCCATGGCATCGGCACGTCCGAGGTCGAGCACGTGCTGGCCACCCAGACCCTGCGCCAGAAGAAGGCCAAGAACATGCTGGTCCGCGTCGACGGCCAGCTGGGCCCGGGCGTGACCGGCAAGGACATCGCCCTGGCCGTGATCGGCGAGATCGGCACCGCCGGCGGCACCGGCTATGTCATCGAGTTCGCTGGCCAGGCCGTACGCGAGCTGTCGATGGAGGGCCGCATGACCCTCTGCAACCTGACCATTGAGGGCGGCGCCAAGGCCGGCCTGGTGGCGCCGGACGACAAGACCTTCGACTACATCCTGGGCAAGCCCGCCGCCCCCAAGGGGGCGGCCTGGGACATGGCCGTCAGCCACTGGAAGACCTTCTTCACCGACGAGGACGCTGTCTTCGACCGCACCGTCGTCATCGATGGCGCGGCCCTGGTCCCGATGGTCACCTGGGGCACCAGCCCTGAGGACGTCGTGCCGGTCACCGGCAACGTCCCGGACCCGGAAAGCTTCGCCACGCCTGACAAGCGCGCGGCCGCGCACCGGGCGCTCGACTATATGGGCCTGACCGCCGGCCAGCCGATCTCGGACGCCAAGATCGACCGCGTCTTCATCGGCTCGTGCACCAACAGCCGGATCGAGGACATGCGCGCCGCCGCCGCCGTGGTGCAGGAAGCCTTCCTGCACGGCCGCATGGTGGCTCCGCACGTGAAGGCGATGGTCGTGCCGGGCTCGGGCCTGGTGAAGGAACAGGCCGAGGCCGAGGGCCTGGACGCCATCTTCAAGGCCGCGGGCTTCGACTGGCGCGAGCCGGGCTGCTCGATGTGCCTGGCCATGAACCCCGACAAGCTGGCCCCGCAGGAGCGTTGCGCCTCGACCAGCAACCGCAACTTCGAAGGCCGCCAAGGCCGCGCCGGCCGCACCCACCTGGTCTCGCCCGCCATGGCCGCCGCGGCGGCGATCGCCGGCCACCTGGTGGACGTGCGGACCCTGCTGTCGTGACCCTGCTGGTCGTCCTCGCCATGGCCGCCTCGACCTTCTCCGCTCCGCTGACCCTTCCCAAGGTCGCCAAGGTGGAGATGAGCGTCGAGCGCTCGCGCGAGGACGTCCGCAACGGCGAGATGAAGAGCGCCAGCGCGTTCACCCGCTATGAGAAGACCATCGAGGCCCGCGACGGCGGCTATCGCGTCACGCTCAAGCCGGTCGAGACGCGTCTGCCCGAGCTGCCCTCGGAGACCGACCAGGCCAAGCTGCAGGCGGCCGTCGAGAACCTGACCAACCACACCTTTGTCTACGCCGCCGACGAGAGCCTGGCGCCGAAGTCGATGGAGGGCTGGTCGAGCATCATCGCCGAAATCCGCAAGACCCTGACCGCCCTGGTCGGCGACTCGCCGGAAGGCCAGCAGGCCCTGGGCGCGGTCGTGCCGGTGTTCGAGCGCATGAACCCGCAACAGGCCGCCGCCGTCCTGCTCAAGGAAGACGGCTTCCTGACCATTCCGGTCAATGTCGACCTCGAGGCCGGCAAGCCGCACACCTATGAGGACCGCCTGCCCAATCCGCTGGGCGGCCCGCCGATCAAGGCCGACGGCGTCATCGCCTTGGAGACGATCGACACCGCGCGCAACGTCGCCGTCGTTCGCTGGACACTGACCCTGAACGCTCAGTCGGCCAAGGACAGCATGGCCGTGGCGCTGGAGGCCCTCGCCGCGCGCATGCCGCAGAAGCCGGGCGCCCCCGATCCCCGGACCGCCCTGGCCAGCCTGAAGCTGGATCGCACCAGCGGCTGTCTCTACGAGATCGATCTGAAGACGGGTCTGCCGCTGAAGGCCGACTGCGAGAGCCTGATCACCTCATCCGACCCGAGCGGCCAGACCGCCACCCGCACCGAACGCTGGGTCATCACCCAGAGCCTGAAGACCTGAAGGAGGGCGCCATGAAAGCCTTCACCCGCCTCGATGGCCGCGCCGCTCCTCTGGAGCTGGCCAATATCGACACCGACCAGATCATCCCCAAGCAGTTCCTCAAGACCGTGGAACGCGAAGGGCTGGCCAAGGGCCTGTTCTACGACTTCCGCTTCGACGCGGACGGTCAGGAAATCGCTGACTTCGTGCTGAACAAGCCCGAGTACAAGGGCGCTTCCGTGCTGGTGGCCGGCGACAACTTCGGCTGCGGCTCGTCGCGTGAGCACGCCCCGTGGGCGCTGATGGACTACGGGATCATGTGCGTGATCTCGACCAGCTTCGCCGACATCTTCTTCAACAACTGCTTCAACAACGGCCTGCTGCCGGTGGTCGTGAAGCCCGACGAACTGGCCGCCCTGATGGACGAGGCCAAGGGCGGCAATCACATGGTCAGCGTCGACCTGGAAACCCAGACCGTGGTCTCGCCGTCGGGAAAGACCATCCGCTTCGAGATCGATCCGGTCCGCAAGGAGAAGATGCTCAAGGGCCTGGACGCCATCGGCGAGACCCTGCAGCACGGCGGCGACATCGACGTCTTCGAAAGCAAGCGCGCCATCAGCCAGCCCTGGATGGAAGCTTAAAGCCCCTCCCCTCTGGCCCTTCCCCACGAGGGAAGGGGGAGACGCCCGATGACCCTGATCCTCGCCGGCACGATCCGCATCGCGCCCGAACGTTTGGCCGACCTGCGACCGCATCTCCGCGCCCAAGTCGAAGGCACCCGCGCCGAGCCGGGCTGCCTGGACTATGCCCTGACCGAGGATCCGCTCGATCCGGGCCTGATCCGGGTCTACGAACACTTCGAGAGCGAGGCGGCGCTGGAGCACCACCGCGCCACGCCGCACATGGCCGCCTGGCGCGCCGCCTGCGCAGATCTGGGCGTGCACGGCCGCGACCTGCAGTCCTTCGACATTTCCGCCTATCGCAAGATTTAGAGAGAGCCTCCCATGTCCACCCTGCTGCTCCTGCCCGGCGACGGCATCGGTCCTGAAGTCTGCGCGCAGGTGCGTCGCGTGGCGGCCGCCCTCACCCCGGACCTCAAGGTCGAGGAAGCCCCCTATGGCGGCATGAGCTACGACGCTCACGGCACGCCGCTGCTGGACGAGGTCCGCGACCAGGCCATCGCCAGCGACGCGGTGCTGATGGGCGCCGTCGGCGGTCCGCAATGGGCCAACGCCCCGCGCCACCTGCGCCCCGAGGCCGGTCTGCTGAACCTGCGCAAGGCGATGAACGTCTACGCCAACCTGCGCCCTGCCTATTGCTTCGAAGCCCTGGCCGGCGCCTCCAGCCTGAAGCCGGAGCTGGTCTCGGGCCTGGACATCATGTTCGTGCGCGAACTGGTGGGCGGCGTCTATTTCGGCCAACCGCGCGGCATAGAGGACCTGGCCGACGGCCAGAAGCGCGGCTTCGACACCCAGACCTACACGACCAGCGAGATCGAGCGCGCCGGGCGCGTGGCCTTTGAGCTGGCCCGCGGCCGCAAGAACAAGGTCCATTCGGCCGAGAAGTCGAACGTGATGGAGTCGGGTCTTCTGTGGAAGCAGGTGATCACCGACCTGCACGCGCGTGAGTATCCGGATGTCGAGCTGGAGCACATCCTGGCCGACAACTGCGCCATGCAGCTGGTGCGCGCCCCCAAGCAGTTCGACGTCATCGTCACCGACAACCTGTTCGGCGACATTCTGTCGGACGCCGCGGCCATGCTGACCGGCTCGCTGGGCATGCTGCCCTCGGCCGCCATCGGCGATCCGGAGAAGCCGGGCCTGTACGAGCCGATCCACGGCTCGGCCCCTGACATCGCCGGCAAGGGCTGGGCCAATCCGCTGGCCGCCATCCTGTCGTTCGAAATGGCGCTGCGCTGGTCGCTGAAACAATCCGAGGCCGCCGACGCCCTGCTGGCTGCGGTCAAGAAGGCACTGGACGACGGCGCCCGAACCCGCGACCTGGGCGGAAAACTTGACACAGCGCAAATGGGCGACGCCGTTATCTCAAATCTCTAAACCCGATCCGAGTACAACGTCATTAATATAACATTGTTCACCTACAACTTCACAATGAGTTCTTAAAAGTTATCCCCGAATTCCTCAGTTCAACACGGGGCTGTGCAGGAATTCGGGGATATGCGTTTTCAGGACCTCAAAATACCGGTGAAGCTGGGTGTCGCCTTCTGCGCACTCATCCTGGCTTCCGCGATTTCGTCGGGTGTGGTGTTCACCAGCCTGCAGCGCATCGACAAAGCGTCGGCCAGCGCTCAGCACACCCTGGCCCTGTCAGCTCAGGGCGAGCAGATCATGACCCTGGTGCTGGAGCAGCAGAACGCCCTGCGCGGCTACGTGATCATGGGTGACCCCAAGTTCGCCGACACCTACCAGGAGTCCAAGGCCGAGTTCGACGCCGCCCTCGTCGCCTTCGAGAAGAAGACCATCCTGGCCGAGCAGCGCGAGCGTATCCAGACGCTGCGCGCGGCCATGGCCGAATGGCGCCAGACGATCGGCGAGCCGACCATGGCCCTGATGGCCGATCCTGCGACCGGCCGCGCCCAGGCCGGCGAACTGACTGGCCGCAAGAGCCTGTCGAAGATCCGCGCCGCCCAGAAGGACCTGATCGATGCCGCCCGCGCCCGCGTCGCCCAGCGCCAGCAGGAACGCGAAGACGCCCAGGCCATGGCCAACTGGTCGCTGATGATCGGCGGGGCCGCCTCGCTGGTGATCGCCGCCCTGATGGGCGGGATGCTGTCACGCACCATCGGCGCGCCGGTCGCAGCCATGACCCAGGCCATGCGCCGCCTGGCCGCCGGCGACAACAACGTCGACGTTCCGGCCATGGGTCGCAAGGACGAGGTCGGCGAGATGGCCAGCGCCGTCGCCCACTTCAAGACCGCCGCCGTCGAGAAGCTGCGCATGGAAGCCGAGGCCGCTGCTCAGCGCGCCCAGGCCGAGAGCGAGCGTGAACAGCGCGAGCGCGAGAAGGCCGCCGAAGCCGCCGCCGACGCCTTCGCCATGGACAGCCTGGCCCAGGCCCTGGACCATCTGGCCGCCGGCGATCTGACCCACCGCATCACCGCCCCGCTGGCCCCGAAGACCGAGCGCCTGAAGCGCGACTTCAACGCCGCCGCCGACCGTCTGCGCGACGTGCTGCGCGGCATCAACGGCGCCACCGGCGGTATCCATGCGGGCTCGGAAGAGATCGCCCAGGCCTCCGACGACCTGTCGCGTCGCACCGAGCAGCAGGCCGCCAGCCTGGAAGAGACCGCCGCCGCCCTGGACGAGATCACCGCCACGGTCCGCAAGACCGCCTCGGGCGCCATCGAGGCCTCGCAGGTTGTCGCCCAGGCCCGCGCCGGCGCCGAGCGCTCGGGCCAGATCGTCCAGCAGGCCGTCTCGGCCATGAACGAGATCGAGACCTCGTCGGGCCAGATCGGCCAGATCATCGGCGTGATCGACGAGATCGCCTTCCAGACCAACCTGCTGGCCCTGAACGCTGGTGTTGAAGCCGCTCGTGCGGGTGAAGCTGGCCGGGGCTTCGCCGTCGTGGCCCAGGAAGTTCGCGCCCTGGCCCAGCGTTCGGCCGACGCCGCCAAGGAGATCAAGACCCTGATCTCGACCTCGTCGCAGCAGGTCGAGACCGGCGTCAGCCTGGTGGCCCAGACCGGCCAGGCCCTGCGCGCCATCGTCGACCAGGTCGCCTCGATCGACAGCCTGGTCAAGGAAATCGCCGCCTCGGCCCAGGAACAGTCGACCGGCCTGCACCAGGTCAATGTCGCGGTGAACCAGATGGACCAGGTCGTCCAGCAGAACGCCGCCATGGTCGAGGAAGCCACCGCCGCCACCCACTCGCTGAAGGGCGAGGCCGGCGAGCTGGCCGGACTGGTTGGCCGCTTCCGCACCGAGGAAAGCCGTCCCGGCGTCGCTGCGCGCGCTGCGTAACGCCTTCCACGGACGCCCTTTCCCGATCTAGGCTCCTTCCAACAATAAAAGTTGGGAGGAGCCGATGATCCCGGGGCTCATGCAGACCGCGCCGCTACTGATCAGCGGCGTCCTGACCTACGCCGCCCAGGCCCACGGATCGCGTGAGGTCGTCTCGCGACGGATCGACGAGCCCTTGTGGCGCTCGGACTATGCGGGCCTGGCCCGCCGCGCCGCCCAGGCCGCTCATGCCCTGCGCCGGCTGGGGATCAAGCCCGGCGACCGCGTCACCTCCTTGGCCTGGAACACCCATCGGCACCTAGAGCTGTTCTACGCCGCGCCTGGCATCGGCGCAGTCTTGCACACAGCCAATCCGCGCCTCTCGGACGAGCAGATCGTCTACACGATCAATCACGCCGAAAGCGCGGTGCTGTTCTTCGAGCGCAACTTCGCGGCCCTGGTCGAACGGCTGGCCCCGCAGCTGACCACCGTGAAGACCTTCGTCATGCTGTCGGACGCCGAGCGCACCGAAGGCGACGCCGCCAGCTACGAGACCCTGATCGCGGGCGAGCCCGAGACGATCGATTGGCCGGTCTTCGACGAGAACGCCGGGGCCTTCCTCTGCTACACCTCGGGCACGACGGGCGATCCCAAGGGCGTGCTCTATTCGCACCGCGCCGTGGTGCTGCACGCCATGGCCGGCGGCCTCAACAGCGCCTTCGGCTTCACGGCCTTCGACGTGGCCATGCCCTGCTCCAGCCTCTATCACGCCACCGCCTGGGGCGTGCCGTTCAGCGCCCCGCTGTGCGGCGCCAAGCTCGTCCTGCCTGCCGACAAGATGGACGGGGCGAGCCTGCACGAGCTGATCCAGACCGAGGGCGTCACCTTCACCGGCGGCGTGCCGACCATCTGGACGATGTATCTGGATTGGCTGGAGAAGACCGGCCATCAGCCGGACAGCCTGAAGAAGGTCGTGATCGGCGGCAGCGCCGTGCCGCGCGCCATGGCCGAGGCCTTCAAGCGCCGCCACGGCGTCCAAGTGCTGCAGATCTGGGGCATGACCGAGACCTGCCCGATCGGCGTTGTCGCCACTCCCACGCCCGCTCTAGCCGCTCTTGGTGAGGAGGCGATGGACGAAGCGATCTGGACCCGCCAAGGCCGGCTGCAATTCGGCATCGAACTGCGCGTCGAGACCGACGATGGCCAGGAAGCGCCCTGGGACGGCGAGACCTCAGGCGCGTTGCTGGTTCGCGGCCCGTGGGTGGTGCAGCGCTATTTCTGCAAGGACCAGGACGCCGCCCGTCCCGACGGCTGGTTCGACACCGGCGACATCGCCACGCTCGACGCCAACGGCTTCATGCGCATCACCGACCGCCAGAAGGACGTCATCAAGTCGGGCGGCGAGTGGATCAGCTCGATCGATCTCGAGAACGTCGCCGCCGGCTGCCCGGGCGTGAAGGTCGCCGCCGTGGTCGGCGTGCCCCATCCGAAGTGGGAGGAACGCCCCCTGCTGGTCATCGAGGCCCATGATGGCGCGGACGTCAGCAAGGCCGCCGTGCTCGACTACCTGGCCCCGCGCATCGTCAAGTGGTGGACGCCCGACGACGTGGTCTTCGCCGCCGTGCCGCTCACTGCCACAGGCAAGATCGACAAGAAGGTCCTGCGCGAGGCCTGGCGGGGGCACCTGGGCGGCGCCTAAGCGCCCCCGCCGCAAGGATCAGCGCTCGCTGTCCAGGTGCGCCATCATGGCCTGGGCGTAGCGCGTACCCGCCACGGCGTCCTGCGGCACGGCGGCCTCGATGGCAGCCAGGTCCTGTGGGGTCAGGTTCACCTCGAGCGCGCCCAGGGCCTCGGTCAGGCGATCACGGCGGCGGGCGCCGATCAGCGGCACGATGTCGTTACCGCGCGAAGCCACCCAGGCGATCGCGGCCTGGGCCGTGGTCACGCCCTTGGCCTCGGCGACGCCGCGCAGGGCCTCGACCAGCTTGAGGTTGGCGTCCAGGTTCTCGCCCTGGAACCGCGGGCTGATGGCGCGGAAGTCACGACCGACGCCCTCCGAGCGCTGCTTGCTCCAGTGGCCGCTGATCAGGCCACGCGACAGCACGCCATAGGCGGTCATGCCGATGCCCAGCTCGCGCAGGGTCGGCAGGATCTCGGCCTCGACCGTGCGCGAGACCAGCGAGTACTCGATCTGCAGGTCGACGATCGGCGCGACCTTGGCGGCGCGGCGGATGGTGTCGGCGCCCACTTCCGACAAGCCGACGTGGCGGACATAACCGGCCTGGACCATCTCGGTGATGGCGCCGATGGTGTCCTCGATCGGCACGTCCGGATCCAGGCGCGAGGGGCGGTAGATGTCGATGTAGTCGACGCCCAAGCGCTTGAGGCTGTAGGCCAGGAAGTTCTTGATGGCGGCCGGACGGCTGTCATAGCCGAGGAAGCCGCCCATCGGGTCCCGCAGGGCGCCGGTCTTGACGCTGATGACCAGCTTGTCGCGCTTGTGGCTCTTCAGCGCCTCGCCGATCAGCATCTCGTTGTGGCCCATGCCGTAGAAGTCGCCGGTGTCGATCAGGGTGATCCCCGCCTCGACCGCCGCGTCGAAGGTGGCCAGGCTCTCGGCGCGGTCACTGGGGCCGTACATGTCCGACATGCCCATGCAGCCGAGGCCGAAGGCCGAAACGACGGGGCCGGTCTTGCCGAGTTGATGCGTCTTCATCTGATGTCTCCGTCTCTGGTGAGGAGACTTATGCGCCCGGCCACGCCGTGCGATAATCCGAGGAAGTTTGCACGACCCGTTCGGATATTCGCACAATGCAGCAGGCAGACTTCGCCGATCTCGACGCCTTCACGGCCGTGGCCCGGGCGCGAGGCTTTCGGGCCGCCGCCGCCCTTCGCCACGTCTCGGCCTCGTCGCTGAGCGAGGCGGTGCGACGGCTGGAGACGCGGCTAGGCGTGCGCCTGCTGAACCGCACCACCCGCAGCGTCACCCCCACCGAGGCGGGCCAGAAACTGCTGGAACGCCTGTCCCCCGCCCTGGCCGACGTCGCCCTGGCCCTGGACGAGGTCAACGCCTTTCGCGACAGCCCGACGGGGACTCTGCGCCTGAACGTCCCCGGCATCGTCGCCAAGGTGATCATGCCGCGCCTGCTGCCCCGGTTCCTGGAGCAGCATCCGGGCGTCAGCGTCGAGGTCATCGCCGACGACGCCTTCATCGATGTGCTGGCCGCCGGCTTCGACGCCGGGGTGCGCTACGACGAGAGCCTGGAGAAGGACATGATCGCCGTGCCGCTGTCAGGCCCGCAGCGGTTCGTGCTGGTAGGGTCGCCGGCCTATCTCGCCGAGCATGGCCGGCCCGCCCATCCGCGCGACGTGCTGGACCATGCCTGCATCCGGCACCGCTTCGCGCATGGCGCGTCGTACCCGTGGGAGTTCGAGAAGGACGGCGAGGTGGTGCGGATAAATCCGCCCGGCCGGATGGTCTCGACCCATATCGACCTGGAACTGGCGGCCTGCGAGGCGGGCGTGGGCCTGATGGCCACCTTCGAGGACTTCGTCGCGCTATCGCTGGCGGCTGGGCGGCTGGAGACCGTGCTGGACGACTGGCTGCCGCCCTTCACCGGGCCGTATCTCTACTATGCCAGCCGCCGGCACATGCCCGCGCCGCTGCGGGCCTTCGTGGACTTCGTGAAGGCCGAGAAGCTGGCCTAGAAGACCGCCCTAAAAAACCGGAAGCGGGCGCGGCTTGCGGTCTTCGCCGATAGCCACGAAGGTGAAGACGCCCTCGGTGACCTTGTGGGCCTGCTCGGCGTCACGACGGCGGCGCCAGGCCTCGACCTGGACCTTCAGAGAGGTGCGCCCGGTGTGGACGACGCGAGCGAACAGGCTGACCTCGTCGCCGACGAACACCGGGCTGATGAAGGTCATGCCGTCGACGGCGATGGTGGCGCAGCGGCCGGCGGCGCGGTGGAAGGCGATCGAGGCCGCCGCCAAGTCCATCTGCGACAGCAGCCAGCCGCCGAAGATGTCGCCCTCGGGGTTGGTGTCGGACGGCATGGCGATGGCGCGCAGCACCGGCGCCTCATGCGGCCACTCGGCCTTTTCCCACGCCTTGGCGAGGGTTTCGGCCCGCTGGGCCGTCGGAACCTCGGACACCCTAGTGACCGCCGGCGCCTTCGTAGACGCCAGGCGCCAGGATCTCGTTCTCGTCGCCCTCGGCCGTGGCGGCCACGAAGCGGCGGTCGCAGTACGAGCAGTCGACGAAGCCGGCCGCGCCCATCTCCAGCCACACGCGCGGATGGCCCAGCGCGCCGCCGACGCCGTCACAGGCGATGCGGTGCGAGCGGACCGAGATCGTTTCCGGCGCGGGGCCGGCGATCGCAGCGATATCCATCGCCGTCGGGGCGGCAGCGGGGGTCTTGGCCATGGGAAGTCCTCGAATTCGGAACGCGGCCTTGGCTAGGCGACGAACGAGGCATACCTATGCGACGCTGAAAGGCGCCGTCAATCAAACGGGCGCCCGATCGGCCGTTTACCCGCCGTCATGTTGCTATCTGGACGCCCCATGGACCTGCCTGCCTACGCCATCGAAGCCGAAGGCCTCTACAAGACCTATGCGGGGACCAAGACCTCGCCGGAGAAGCGGGCCCTGAACGGCATCGACCTGAAGATCCCGCGCGGCTCGATCTTTGGCCTGCTGGGCCCCAACGGCGCGGGCAAGTCGACCTTCATCAACATCCTGGCCGGCCTGGTCCGCAAGAGCTCGGGCACGGTGAAGATCTGGGACCGCGACATCGACACCCGGCCGCGCGACGCCCGCGCCGCCATCGGCGTGGTGCCGCAAGAACTGGCCGCCGACGTCTTCTTCACGCCGCGCGAGTCCCTGGAGGTGCAGGCCGGCTTCTACGGCGTGCCCAAGAGCGAGCGTCGCACCGACGAGCTGCTCAACGCCCTGGGCCTGGGTGACAAGGCCAATGCCTATGTTCGCCAGCTGTCGGGGGGCATGAAGCGCCGCCTGATGGTCGCGAAAGCCATGGTTCACCAGCCGCCGGTGCTGATCCTCGACGAGCCCACCGCCGGCGTCGACGTCGAGCTGCGCCGCCAGCTCTGGCAGTACGTCACTGGCCTCAATGAGCTGGGCGTCACCATCGTGCTGACCACTCACTATCTGGAAGAAGCCCAAGAGCTGTGCGACCAGATCGCTATCGTCAATCGGGGTGAGGTGGTGGCCTGCGAGCCGACCGCGACCCTGCTCAAGCGCATGGACAGCCGCAACGTCGTGGTCACGCCGGAGGAGCCGGTGACGACCGCGCCCGCCCTGGCCGGTTTCGACACCAAGCTGCGCAACGGCGGGGCCTTCCAGGTCAGCTACCGCACCGGCCAGTCCAGCGTCGAGCAGGTGCTGGCCGCCGTCCGCGCCAGCGGCGTCCACATTAAGGACATCGCCACCGAGGATCCGGACCTGGAAGACGTGTTCGTCGCCCTGACCTATGGCGACCCGAACGCGGCCGATCCCACGAAGGACTGACGTTCTTTACTTGCTTCCGGCGAAGCCCGCCGCCAACACTCCCGCTTCGAACGGGGTGGGGTCGCGGCGATGGGTTTCCTGGATAAGCATTTCGGGCTGACGGCCCGGGGCACGTCGGTGCGCACCGAGGTGCTGGCCGGGTTCACCACCTTCCTGACCATGGCCTATATCGTGATCGTCAATCCGACGATCCTGGGCCAGGCCGGCATGCCCGTGGCGGCCGTGGCGGCGGCCACCTGCCTTGCGGCGGCGTTCGGCAGCATCCTGATGGGGCTGATCGCCAACTACCCGATCGCCCTCGCCCCTGGCATGGGGCTGAACGCCTATTTCACCTATACCGTCGTGATCGGCATGGGCCTGCCCTGGCAGACGGCGCTGGGCTGCGTGTTCCTGTCGGGCATCGCCTTCCTGGTGCTGACCGTGGCCGGCATCCGCCAATTGATCGTCGGGGCCATCCCCCGCCCACTGTTCTCGGCCATCGCGGCGGGCATCGGCCTGTTCATCGCCTTCATCGGCTTCAAGGAAGCCGGGATCATCGTCGCCAGCCCCGCCACCACCGTGGCCCTGGGCGACCTGACCAAGCCGACTGCCGCCCTGGCCATCCTGGGCTTCGTCGTCATGGCCGGCCTGATGGTCTGGCGGGTGAAGGGCGCAATCCTGATCGGCATCCTGATCGCCGCCATCGCCGCCTGGGCCCTGGGCCTGGCCAAGTTCATGCCCGGCGACTACGGCCTGGCCGCCCTCTCGACCACCGCCTTCAAGCTGGATGTCCCCGCAGCTCTTCATCTCAACGGCGCCATGGGGATGGCTCTGGCCGAGGTCGTCTTCGTCTTCCTGTTCGTCGACCTGTTCGACAATGTCGGCACCCTGGTCGCCGTGACCAAGAAGGCCGGCCTCGTCCAGCCGGACGGCACGATCCCGCGCCTGAACCGCATCCTGACCGCCGACAGCATCGCCACCATCGGCGGCTCCCTGGCCGGCACCTCGACCGTGGTCAGCTATATCGAGAGCGCCTCGGGCGTCGCCGCCGGCGGCCGCACCGGCCTGACCGCCATCGTCGTGGGCCTGCTGTTCCTGGCCACCCTGTTCTTCGCCCCCTGGGTCCAGGCCATCCCGGCCGCCGCCACGGCCCCGGCGCTGATCATCGTCGGCTCGATGATGCTGGGCGCCCTGACCGACATCGACTGGGACGATCCGGGCGTGGCCATCCCAGCCTTCCTGACCGTGATCGCCATCCCGCTGACCTTCTCGATCGCCAACGGCCTGGCCTTCGGCATCACCGCCTATGCGGGCCTGGCCCTGCTGCGCGGCCAGGCCAAGCCCAAGGACTGGCTGCTTTTCGTCCTGGCCGGCCTGTTCGTCGTGCGCTTCGTCTACATGAGCGCGGGCTAGGCCTCGCGAACCCGTTTGCGCCAGCGCCGCCTTTCGGCTAAGAGGCGCTTCCCGCAAGGGACCAAGCACCCGTAGCTCAGCTGGATAGAGCGTTGCCCTCCGAAGGCAAAGGTCACACGTTCGAATCGTGTCGGGTGCGCCAGTTCTCCAAACATCGCTGAAAACGTTGAGGTTTCACCGTCCGGTGAACCGTCTTTCGACGATTGCTACACAACCCTTCTACACAATCGCACCGACGATCCGGGCCTAACTATCGGGCAACGCTCACGAAATCGCGCGCGCGACTTCTACACAAACCCACCCCACAATGTTCGAACGCATATCGTCCGAAAGGGTGGTCGCTTCTACTACCGGCGACGGGTGCCGGGATCGCTGACGGGCATTGTCGGGAAGAGGGAAATCTGGCGGTCGTTGGGGACGGACAGCCCCACGGTCGCTCTACGACGTTCCCACCAGATCGCCGCCGCCATCGAGCGAGACTTCGAGTTGGCTCATGGACGATCAGGTCGCACGGTCGATCCGATGATCGTCTGCGAAGCGGTATGGAAGAGCGCAACCGAGCGCGCGCCTGACGCTCAGAAGAGCCCAGCCGAGACCGTCATTGGGGCCACGCTCGGCGAAGTCTACGACGCCTACATGAGCGATCCGACCCGCGACTGGTCGCCGACGACACGCATGGCCTACGGGACCACTCGGAAACTCGTCATGGCGATCCTCGGCGAAACCACGCCCATCCGGTCCATTACGCGCTCTCAGTGTCGCGAAATGATCGAGGTGCTTCGGTGGTTGCCTCGTAATGCGTCCAAGCTGTTCCCCAACCTCACCCCGGTCGAGATCGCCGAGAGGAGCAAGGCGGAGGGGCGCGACGACCTCATCAACGCCGCCAACATCAACACCTACGTCAACAAGCTTGGCGGGGTCTTCAACTGGGCGGTGAAGGAGGAACTGCTCGACCGGAACCCCGCCATAGGATTGCGAGTGCCCGACCCCACGCTGCGGCGTGACAAACGCCTACCGTTCTCGACATCCCAACTTCGGGCAATCTTCTCAGCGCCGCTATACACCGGCTGCCTCGACGATCAACACGGCTACGCCGCTCCCGGCCCGAATAGGCCGCGTAACGCCCGCTTCTGGATTCCTCTCGTGTCGATGTTCGCTGGGCTACGCCTGAACGAAGCTTGCCAACTCGATGTTGCGGACGTTCGAAGGATTGAAGGCATCGCCTGTTTCGTCGTGACCGAGCGGTCCGATGAGATCGCAAACGACAAGCGGCTCAAGACGAACTCCAGCGAGCGCGTCGTCCCGATCCACGCCACGCTGCTCGACCTCGGCTTCATGAACTTCGTGGAACGACGACAAAGCGCGGGTGAGAGCAAGCTGTTCGCGGAGGTCGGAATGGGTGCCACCGGCTACCGCTCGACAACCTTCTCCCAGTGGTTTCGTCGCTTTGTCGCGCGCGCAGGCGCCGGTTCTCCAAAGACATGCTTTCACAGCTTCCGGCATGGCTTTCGTGATGCCCTCCGCGAAGCTCGCATCGACCGTGACATCGCGCTCGCATTGGGCGGCTGGGCGTCAGTCGGCGGAGCCGCTTCGGTGTCAGATGCGTATGGCAGGGGCTATCGCGTCGCCACTCTGAAAGAGGCTATTGACCGCGTTGGTTACGACGGTCTCGACTTTTCAAGGCTTGGCGAGAATGTTGATAGTAACCCTGACGCTATGACGTGATTCACTGACCCGCTGGGAAGGTCGCGGACGAGCCAGAGATGCGAGAGGGTTGGGATGACGCGACTTAGGTGGTCTAACCCGGCGAAAGAAGCTGATCCTGCCCGCGTTCAGCGCGATTCAGCCGCCGTTACCGTGATCTCAGACTTGCAGGCCGTCCTGCAACGGAGACGAGCGCGGAAGAAGGCTAAGCGGGCAAAGAAGGCCGCCTCGACGAAGAAGCTCAAGGCCGTAACAATCAAATCGTCTACGGAAGTTGAAGCGCGTAAAAGCAATGTTCGGCTGGCGGAGGCAAGGCTTGCGACGCTCAATGCCGAATATGCTGCCTTGCAAGAACAGATCGCGCCACTGACAGTCCGCTCGGTTAAGAAGGCTGGGCTTCTTCTTTTGCCAGACGAGAATGTTGTTGCACTGCGGAAGCTCCGCCCCATCGAAGCAGACCTCAAACATAAAATCACAGAAGCGACTGCGGCGCTAAAGACGGCCCGCAGGTTGCTTGGTGAGCAGTGAGGTCATCCAGACTATTGGGACCTAGAAGTCGCGCGCGCGATTTCGTGAGCGTTGCCCGATAGTTAGGCCCGGATCGTCGGTGCGATTGTGTAGAAGGGTTGTGTAGCAATCGTCGAAAGACGGTTCACCGGACGGTGAAACCTCAACGTTTTCAGCGATGTTTGGAGAACTGGCGCACCCGACACGATTCCGGTCGGGGCGGTTCTGGGCGTCGGAGTTGCGGCTGTCGTCTTCGCTCATGGCGGGGCTCGTCGGCGTCGAATGGACTGTCGCGGGACCGGCCGCAGGGCGATGGCA
>NZ_JBCNJZ010000002.1:0-521273 GCF_039596335.1 Caulobacter sp.
GTTTCTCTTTCCAAATCAACAATGTCAAAGACCCGAACCGCTTCTCAGCGGAGCCACTCGTTTAGCGCCCGGTGTCGGCGGAGGCGGCTATCTATCCAACCTCGAATTCCGTGTCAAATCGTTTTTTTCAAAACTTTCTGACCCAACCAACGAAACCCAAAAACCGGATCCGCCAGAGCCGGCAGCTTCTAAAGAAACCACCAAAACCAGTCAAGCAATTGTTTCGAAGAAAGTTCGAAGTGATTACCTGGCCAGTCAGCAATCCCGCCGCTGAATTCTTGCGAACTCTTGGCTGAAATGCTTCGGAGCGGCGCTTCTAAAGAGGAGCCATTCCGAAATCAACCGTCTCTTTTCGTTATTTTCAGATCCCGGAGACCGGGGTCAGAAAGACAACAAAAGGATCCCCAGGGCTGCCGAAGCCGCCCTTGCGGATCCATCATCGAGTCGATTGGAGCGCGGTTTCTAACGAAGCGTCTGAACCGATGCAACACCCTTTGAAGGGGCCGCGTCGTCCGGTCGCGATGTCTTCCGTGCGAGGCGGTGATCTAGTCCCACCCCTGACGAATGGCAACCCCTTCGCGACGATATAACGACGCTCTTTTGAAGGGGCTGCGACCTCGTCCTTGGCGACGGCTTAGTGCTGGCTTTCCGGCAGCCGCACGACCAGGCCGTCCAAGGCGTCGCTGACCTTGATCTGACACGACAGGCGGCTGTTAGGCTCGACGTTCTCGGCGAAATCCAGCATCGACTCTTCCATGGCCGACTTGTCGCCGGTCTTCGAGAGCCAGGCGTCGTCGACATAGACGTGGCAGGTCGCGCAAGCGCAGGCCCCGCCGCAGTCGGCGTCGATGCCCGGCACGTTGTTCTTCACCGCGCCTTCCATGACCGTCAGGCCCGGCTTCACGTCCAGGACGTGTTCGGCGCCGTCGTGTTCGATGTAGGTGATCTTGGCCATGCGTCTCTCTTATCCCCTTGGGCGGCCTTAAGCCGCCACTTCCTTCATGGACACCGTGAGATCGGCGAGCTTGTCGGCGCTTACCGGTGTGCGTTTGGCGATCAACAGCTTGCCGGCCATGAACTCGGGCGGCGCATTGACCGCCTCGACGGCCTGGATCAGGTCGCCCTTCATATGGAAGACCGCGAACTTGGCGGCGGCGACGTCGCCACGCACCACCTGGCGGTCGGCCTCGAACGGCAGGCCGGCGATCTGCAGCTTCAGATCATACTGGTCGGACCAGAACCACGGCACCTCGGGCGCCGGACCTGGGCGGCCCATGATCGCGGAGGCGGCCTGCTTGGCCTGCTCCAGCGCATTGGGCACGCTCTCAAGGCGGAACTGGCGCTCATAGAGCGGCAGCGGACGATGAGTGACGTCGCCGATTGCGAAGATCGATGGATCCTCGGTGCGCGCCTCCAGGTCGACGACCACGCCATTGGTCGTGGCCAGACCCGCGTCCTGGGCCAGCTCGTCATTGGCGATGGCCCCGACACCGACCAGGGCGACGTCGCAGGCGATCACGCGGCCGTCGGTGAACTTCACGCCGGTGACGTGACCGTTCTCGCCCTCGAAGCCCGCCACGCCGGCGTTCAGCTCGAAGCCGACGCCGCGCTGGCCGTGATAATCCTGGAAGAAGGTCGACAGGGCGTCGCAGGCCACCCGGGCCAAGACCCGGCTCTCGCGCTCGACGACCAGAGCCTCGGCGCCGAGCGCCCGGGCCGAGGCCGCGGCTTCCAGGCCGACATAGCCGCCGCCGATGACGGCCAGGCGCTTGCCCGGACCGAGCGCGTGCTTCAGCAGCTCGGCGTCGGCCGCCGTGCGGAGAGAGAGCACGCCGGCCAGGTCCGAACCCGGGATCGGTAGGGCGCGGGCGCGGGCGCCAGTGGCCAGGATGAGGAAGTCGTAGGGAATGACCTCGCCCGAAGCGAGCGTCACGGTCTTCTCGGAGCGGTTGATCCGCTGGGCCACACCCTCGAGGCGCAGCATGACGTTGTTCTCGGCGTACCACTCGGAAGGCTTCAGCGAGAGCGAGTCGGCGTCGGCCTCGCCCTTCAGCCAGGCCTTGGACAGCGGCGGGCGCTGATAGGGCAGCAGAGGCTCGTCGCCGATCAGGACGATACGGCCCTCGTGACCGTACTGCCGCAGGAACGCCGCGGCCGAGCCGCCGGCATGACCCGCGCCGACGATGACGACGCACGCGTTCTGATGACTGTCAGCGCTCAATGACGCCCTCCCTTTCGTCAAAAATGACGCCGGCGTCACCTATTGGCAAGCACCTTCGAAACCAGGCGGCATAGATAGACAGAAAAACGGCGGCCGAAACCCTGTCTCGGCCGCCGCTTTCATAAGCAGAGAAACTGCGAGCCCGTCAGACGACGCGCTCGACCATCATCTTTTTGATCTCGGCGATGGCCTTGGCCGGGTTCAGACCCTTCGGGCAGACCTGGGCGCAGTTCATGATCGTGTGGCAGCGATATAGCTTGAAGGGATCTTCGAGCTGGTCGAGGCGGTCGCCGGTCGCTTCGTCGCGGCTGTCGATCAGCCAGCGATAGGCGTGCAGCAGGGCCGCCGGGCCCAGATACTTGTCGCCGTTCCACCAGTAGCTAGGGCACGAGGTCGAGCAGCAGGCGCACAGGATGCACTCGTACAGACCGTCGAGCTTTTCACGGTCCTGCGGGGACTGTTTCCACTCGGTCTGCGGCTCGGGCGTGTCGGTGTGCAGCCACGGCTCGATCGAGGCGTACTGCGCGTAGAACAGCGTCAGGTCCGGGATCAGGTCCTTGACCACCGGCATGTGCGGCAGCGGGGCGATCTGCACGGCCTTGCCTGGGACTTCGGCCCAGCCATGGGTGCAGGCCAGGGTGTTGCGGCCGCCGATGTTCATCGAGCACGAGCCGCAGACGCCTTCCCGGCACGACCGGCGGAAGGCCAGGGTCGGGTCGATGCTGTTCTTGATGTACAGCAGCGCGTCCAGCACCATAGGGCCCACGGCGTCCATATCGACGTCGTAGGTGTCCCAGCGCGGATTGCCGCCCGATTCCGGATCGTAACGGTAGATCTTGAAGGTCTTGACCTTCTTGGCGCCCGCAGGGGCCGGCCAATGCTTGCCCGACTTGACCTGCGAGTTCTTGGGGAGTGCGAGTTCGACCATCGTACCCTCAGTAGACCCGTGCTTTAGGCGGGATGTAGGCGATGTCGTCGGACATCGTGTAGCTGTGCACCGGACGGTAATCGATCTTCACCTTGCCGGACTCCATGTCGAGCCAGGCCAGGGTGTGCTTCATCCATTCGGTGTCGTTGCGATCCGAGAAGTCCTCGCGGGCGTGGGCGCCGCGGCTTTCGGTGCGGTTGGCCGCGCCGTTCACCGTCACGACGGCCTGACCGATCAGGTTGTCGAACTCCAGGGTCTCCATCAGGTCGGTGTTCCACACCAGACCACGATCGCTGACCTTGAGATCGCTCTTCTTTTCCCAGACCTTGGCCAGACGCTCGACGCCGCTGTCCAGGCTTTCGCCGGTGCGGAACACCGCGGCGTCTTCCTGCATGGCCTTCTGCATTTCGAGGCGCAGGTCGGCGGTCGGGGTCGAGCCCGAAGCGTTGCGGAACTTGTCGAAGCGCGCCAGGTGGGCGTCGGTCTGCGAGGCCTTCAGCTCCGGCTGGGTCGCGCCCGGCTTGATGATCTCGGCGCAGCGCAGGCCGGCGGCCCGGCCGAAGACCACGAGGTCGATCAGCGAGTTGGAGCCCAGGCGGTTGGCGCCGTGCACCGAGACGCAGGCGGCTTCGCCCACGGCCATCAGGCCCGGAATCACCTGGTCGGGGTTGTCGCCCGACTTGGTGACGACTTCGCCGTGATAGTTCGTCGGGATGCCGCCCATGTTGTAGTGGACGGTCGGCAGCACCGGGATCGGCGCCTTGGTGACGTCGACGCCCGAGAACACCTTGGCGGTTTCCGAGATGCCCGGCAGACGCTGGTGCAGGATCTTCGGGTCCAGGTGGTCCAGGTGCAGGAAGATGTGGTCCTTGTTGGGACCCACGCCGCGGCCTTCGCGGATCTCGATGGTCATCGCGCGGCTGACCATGTCGCGGGGCGCCAGGTCCTTAACCGACGGAGCATAGCGCTCCATGAAGCGCTCGCCTTCCGAGTTGGTCAGGTAGCCGCCTTCGCCGCGGGCGCCTTCCGTGATCAGGCAGCCGGCGCCGTAGATGCCGGTGGGGTGGAACTGCACGAATTCCATGTCCTGCAGCGGCAGGCCGGCGCGCAGCGCCATGGCGTTGCCGTCGCCCGTGCAGGTGTGGGCCGAGGTGGCCGAGAAGTAGGCGCGGCCGTAACCGCCCGTCGCCAGGACCACCATCTGGGCCTGGAAGCGGTGCAGGGTGCCGTCGTCGAGCTTCCACGCGGTCACGCCGCGGCAGACGCCATCTTCCATGATCAGGTCGAGGGCGAAGTACTCGATGAAGAACTCGGTGTCGTGGGCCAGCGACTGGCCGTACATCGTGTGCAGCATGGCGTGACCGGTACGGTCGGCCGCCGCGCAGGTGCGCTGGATCGGGCCTTCGCCGTAGTTCTTGGTCATGCCGCCAAAGGCGCGCTGATAGATCTTGCCGTCCTCGGTGCGCGAGAAAGGCACGCCCCAGTGCTCGAGCTCATAGACGGCGGCCGGCGCGTTGCGCGTCAGATATTCGATGGCGTCCTGGTCGCCCAGCCAGTCCGAACCCTTGACGGTGTCGAACATGTGCCAGCGCCAGTCGTCCTGGCCCATGTTGCCCAGCGAGGCCGAGATGCCGCCCTGTGCGGCCACGGTGTGGCTGCGGGTCGGGAACACCTTGGTGATGCAGGCGGTCTTGAGGCCGGCTTGCGCGGCGCCCAGCGCGGCGCGGAGGCCCGAACCGCCGGCGCCGACGACGACGACGTCGAACTTGTGGTCGATGAACTTGTAGGCCGACATACTAGGCTCCGGTCACGGTCAGGGCGACCTTGAGGATCGAGAAGATCCCCACGGCGCCGGCGGCCACGCAGACGAAAAGATTGCCGATCACCAGGGCCGACTTGCCGGCGAAGCCGTGGATGTAGTCCTCGATCACCACCTGGACCGCAGCCTGCAGGTGAATGAGGGCCGAAACCAGCAGCAGGCCCAGCAGCACGGCGTTCAGCGGCTGACCGATCCAGGTCGCGACCGTGTGCTGATCGGCGCCGATCATCTTCAGGGCGGCGAACACGCCCCAGATGCTCAGCGGCGCCAGCGCCAGGCCCGAGACGCGCTCGGTGATGAAGTGGCCCACGCCGTGACGCGAGGCGCCCATGCCGCGGGCGCGCGACAGCGGGGTGCGGAACTGGATGGGCTGGAAGAGCTCGTTCTTGCTCATGATCAGAACGCTCCGTTCGCGCCGGCGATGACCCAGGTGACGATCGTCGCCACGACGGCGAAAGCAATCGACATGGCGCCGGTCATGTCGGCGATGCGCGGGGCGAAGCCCTTGCCGATATCCCAGAAGGTCTGGCGGACAGTGTAGGCGATCAGGAAGAAGACCGCGAAGGTCTCACCCAGCAGGACGAGCTTGCCGATCGGCGAGCCCAGGATGCTAAGGAAGCCGGCATAGGCGTCCGGCCCCGAGGCCAGGGCGGCGGCCCAGGCGGCCAGGATCACGGCGCCGACCCACAGGGCGACGACGCAGCCACGGTGCAGGATCGAGCAGGCCATCGTGATGTGCCAGCGCCACACCGTCAGGTGCGGAGACATCGGGCGCTCAGGCAGCCCCCGGCTCGTGTCGGTCATGAAAGGTCCAACCTCGGTAGCCTTTGTGCGTTGCGGGACGCTTTTAAGCGCGAAGGCTTGGGTGTCAATTAAACGGCGCCATGTTGAGAAACGTTCGCACATCCCGTTCCGGGGACAGATCGGAACAATGCCGGCCAAGGTTGCGTTACGGTCCGTCGCTTTAGGGGAAGCACGTTCAGGATGAACGGTCCGATCGATTTCAAGGCGGTGTTCGACCGAATACCCACGCCTTACATGATGATGGACCACGACCTCTTCATCGTGGAGATGAACCAGGCCTATCTGGATGTCACCGGACGCTCGCGCGAAGAGATGGTCGGACGCTACGTGTTCGAGGCCTTCCCGGCGGAAGGCGAGAGCCGCCGCCTTCTGGAAGAGTCCATTCTTCGCACCCGCGACACGGGCGAGACGGACGTCATCGCCGTACTGCACTACGCCATTCCCCGCGCCGAGAGCGTCGGCGGCGGTTTCGACGATCGTTATTGGAGCTGCACCCACACCTGGGTAGCCGGTGAGGCCGGCGGCTTCGTACTGCAGAACACCCAGGACATCACGGACCTCAAACGCCTGAAAGACGCCGCCTTCCGGCCGGAGGCGACGCCGACCACCGCCATGCTGGGCGACAGCGTGCTGCGCCGGGTCGAGACCCTTCAGTCCCAAAGCGTGCAGATCCGCCGCCTGTTCATGCGCGCGCCCAGCTTCGTGGCCGTCTTGCGCGGCCCCGATTACGTCTTCGACTTCGCCAACGACTCCTATCTACGGCTGATCGGCCGCCGAGACATCATCGGCCAGCCGCTGGACGCGGCCATGCCGGAAATCCGCGAGCAGGGCTTCATCACCTTGCTCGACGAGGTCTGTCGCACCCGCGAGCCGTTCCTGGGCCGCGAGATGCCGGTGATGCTAGCGCGCGAGCCGGGCGGGATCTTGGAGGAGCGCTTCCTCGACTTCATCTATCAGCCGATGATCGACGCTGACGGCTCGGTCTCGGGGGTGTTCGTCGAAGGCACCGACATGACCGACCGCGTGCTGGCCAACCAGCGCCAGCGCCTGCTGCTGGACGAGCTGAACCACCGCGTGAAGAACACCCTGGCCACGGTCCAGGCCATCGCCCAGCAGACCCTGCGCGGCGCCAAGACCGCCGAGAGCTTCGCCGAGGCTTTCCAGTCGCGCCTGTTGGCGCTGTCGCACACTCATAACGCTCTGACCGACAGCCAGTGGGCCGGGGCCGGCCTGCGCCAAATCCTGGAACAAGAGCTGGGTCCCTATGGCCCCGAACGCATTCGGCTGGACGGACCCGACGTCCATTTGCCGGCGCGACTGGCCCTGTCCTTGGGCCTGGTCTTTCACGAACTGGCCACCAACGCCGCCAAGTATGGCGCGCTGTCGACCGGCGGCGGCCGCCTGCTGCTGAGCTGGTCGTTGCTGGGCGATGGCGACGCCCTGGAGTTCGGCTGGCGCGAGACTGGCGGACCGGCGGCCACTGCGCCCCTGCGGCGCGGCTTCGGTTCGCGCCTGATCGAACGCAGCATCACCGGCGAGCTGCGCGGCCGCTTCGAGGCGGACTACGCCGAAGGCGGACTGACCGTCCGCTTTGAGACACCGCTAGCCCGCGACTTCGCCTAGGCGCGGAACACCGTCAGGGCCAAGTGCTGCAGCAGCATGATGGTCTTGGCGTCGCGGATGCGGCCGTCGGCGATCATGGCCAGAGCCTCGTCGATCGACGGCTCTAGCACCTCGATATCCTCGCCCTCGTCGGGATGACCACCGCCCTCGCCGATCCGCATCGAGGCGTCGTACTCGGCCACGAAGAAGTGCAGGATCTCGGTCACCGAGCCCGGGCTCATGAAGGCCTCGAACACCTTGCGGACCTCACCCAGGCGATAGCCAAGTTCCTCCTCGACCTCGGCGCGGATACGCACTTCCGGCTCGGCGTCGTCCAGCAGGCCGGCGGCCGCCTCGATCAGCAGGTCGTCATGGCCGTTGACGAAGGCCGGATAGCGGAACTGCTTCACCAACAGCACCGTCCGGTTCGCGAGATTGTAGGGCAGCAGCACCGCCCCGTTGCCGCGGTCGTAGTGCTCGCGGTTCTGGGTCTGCCAGGTCCCGTCGCGGCGCTTCCAGTCGAAGCGCGTCGTCTTCAGGACGTACCAGTTGTCGGAGAGCAGCTTGGTCTCCTGGACGCGAACCCGATCCTTCACCGACATCTCTGTCTCTCCTAGTCGCGGACCCGCGCCACATAGTCGGCCGAACGCATTTCCTGCAGGCGCGACACGGTGCGCTCGAACTCGAACGCGCCATCGCCGGCCGGATACAGCAGCTCCGGTTCGGCTTCCGCCAGCGCCACCAGCTTCACGTCGGCCTCGTACAGGGCGTCGATCAGGGTGTTGAAGCGCTTGGCCGCGTCGCGCCGCTCGGGCGTCAGGTTCGGCACGTCTTCCAGGAACAGCGTGTGGAAGCGCTCGGCGATGGCCAGGTAGTCCTGCGGGCCCAGCGCCTGCTGGCACAGGCTGGCGAAGGACGAGCGCAGCAGGCCACCGGCGGCGCGCGGCAGGCGCATCTTCCGGCCCAACACCTCCAGCGTCGCGCCGGTCTCGGCCGCACCGTCCAGCATGTCGGCCCAAAGGCGCTCGAACTCGGCCTGGGTCGCCGTGTCGTTCGGCGCCAGCCAGGTGCGGGCCGCGCGCAAGCGGTCCAGCCGGAAGTCGACCGGTCCCCGGATGGCGACGACATCCATGGCCGACTTCAGCATGTCGATGAACGGCAGGAAGAGCTGGCGGTTGAGACCGTCCTTATAGAGATCCTCAGGCGGCCGGTTCGAGGTGACGACTAGCGTCACGCCGCGCGCGAACAGGGCGTCGAACAGCCGCCCCAGGATCATGGCGTCGGCGATGTCGGTGACCTGAAGCTCGTCGAAGCATAGCAGGCGCGCATCCTGGGCGATCCGCTCGGCGGTCGGCACGACGGGATCATCGCCCTTGTGCTGGCCGAAGCGGGCCTTGCGGGCCGCCGCGTCGCCCTTGCGCCAGGCGTCGATGTCGGCGTGGACCTCGGCCATGAAGGCGTGGAAGTGGATGCGCCGCTTCCTCGCCACGGGTGCGCTGTCGAAGAACAGGTCCATCAGCATGGACTTGCCGCGTCCGACCGGACCCCAGATGTAGATCCCGCGCTGGCTCTTGGGCTTGCGTCCGAACAGCGAGAAGCCGGGCTCCCCGGCGTTGTCCAGGTCGGTCTCCAGCCGCGACAGGGTTTCGACGGCTGCGGCCTGAGCCGCGTCGGGCCTGATCTCGCCTTGGGCCAGGCGCTCGCGATAGGCGGTGCGTAGGGAAGTCGGCATCCGGTGCGGTTATCGCGTGAGGGCCGGCATTGGAAGCCCGAACCGACCCGCTCCGTCTGCTGACAGAACGGTCCGACGCGCTTAAGCTCCCTTCATGGTTCATGTTCCGGCCGTCGGGGTGGTCGGCGCGAAAGTGGCCGCCTCGCCCCACATCATCGACACCCTGATCGCCGAGCGCGCGCCGCGGCTGACGGCGTCGGCGGTCTGGCCGCTGGTCCGGCCGGGGCTCTACAAGCTGCTGGACTACAGGAAGGCCCGGCGGATGGCCGAGACCATCTGCCAGCTGGGCGGCCGGGCCGCGCTGGATCACGTGTCCGAGCTGCTGGCCCTGAAGGTCGAGGTGTCGGGTCTGGAGAACCTGCCGGCGAACGGTCGCGTGATTATCGTCTCCAACCACCCCACCGGCATCGGCGATGGGGTGGCGGTCTATGACGCCATCAAGGCCCGGCGGCCGGACGTGGTCTTCTACGCCAATGCCGACGCCCACCGGGTGTGCCGCCGCTTCGACGAGGTGCTGATCCCGGTCGAATGGGTCGAGGAAAAGCGCAGCCGCGAGCGCATGCGCCTGACTCTCACCATGACCCGCGAGGCGATGGAGGCCGAGCGCGCCCTGATGATCTTCCCGGCCGGCCGCCTGGCGGTGAAGGACGCCGAGGGCCAACTGCGCGACCCGCCCTGGATGACCTCGGCCGTGTCGATCGCCCGCAAGTACGCAGCCCCGATCGTCCCGATCCACCTGACCGGCCCATGGTCGACCCTGTTCCATCTGTTCGATGGCCGCTGGCAGGAGCTGCGCGACATCACCCTGTTCCACGAGCTGCTGAACAAGAAGGGCCGGGAATTCTCGCTGATCGTCGGCGAGCCGATCGACGCCGAGGCCTTGCCGCACGATGCTGGGGAAGCCACGGAGACCCTGAAGCGCTATGTGGAGCGCGTGTTGCCCGCTGATCCGACGAGCCGCCTGACGTGACTGAAATTCTCCTCGCCGACGAGGCCGCGACCCAAGGCCTGGGCCGCAAGCTGGCCGCGTCCCTCAAGCCGGGCGACGCCCTGTGCCTGACCGGGCCGCTGGGGGCCGGCAAGTCGACCCTGGCCCGCGCCCTGATCCGCGCCCTGACCACGCCGGACGAGGAAGTGCCCAGCCCGACCTTCACGCTCGTCCAGTTCTACGAGACCGCCGCCTTCCCCCTGGCCCATTTCGATCTCTACCGCCTGTCGGACCCCGACGAGGCCTATGAGATCGGCCTGGACGAGGCCCTGGACGAGGGCGTGGCGCTGATCGAATGGCCGCAACGGCTGGAAGGGCGTTTGCCGGCGAATCGGCTCGATATAGACATCGCTCTCGACGGCGACGCACGGCGCGCCGTCATCGTGACGCACGGCGATTTCGAAGGACGTTCCCTTGAGTTCTGAGCGTGAGACGGCCAAGGCCGCGTTCCTGGAAGCCCGCGGCTTCGGCGACGTCCGCCGCGAGAGCCTGGGCGGCGACGCCTCGACGCGGTCGTACGAGCGCCTGCACCGGGGCGACGACAGCTTCATCTTCATGGACCAGCCGCCGTCGGTCGAGACCGCGCCTTGCCCGCCGGACGCCTCGCCTGAACAACGCGCCGCCCTCGGCTACAACGCCCTGGCCCGCCTGGCCGCCGGCCGCGTGGACGCCTTCGTCGCCTGCGCCGGCTGGCTGAACGCCCAGGGCCTCTCCGCGCCCAAGGTGCTGGCCGCTGACGCCGCGATAGGCCTGGCCGTGCTGGAGGACCTGGGCGACGACCTTTACGCTCGCCTGATCGAGACCGGGACCGACGAGGCCGCGCTGTACGACGCCGCCATCGACGGCCTGCTGGCGATCCACGCCGCGCCCGCGCCAGACCTGCTAGACTATGACGGCTCGACCTGGCCGCTGCTGACCTATGACGACCTGGCCCTGAAGACCGCCCACGACATCTTCGTCGAGTGGCAGCCGCAGTTCCGCGACATCACCTTCGACGACGCGGCGATCGCCAAATGGGAAGCAATCTGGGCGCCGATCCGCAAGCACGGCGAGGCCGGCGCGACCGTCTTCTGCCATCGCGACTATCACGCCGAGAACCTCATTTGGCTGCCGCAACGCGACGGCGCGAAACGGGTGGGCATGCTGGACTTCCAGGACGCAGTCCGGGCCCATCCGGCCTGGGACCTGTCGATGCTGCTGCACGACGCCCGCCGCACCGTCTCGCCTGAGCGTGAAGCCGCCTGCCTCGACCGCTACCTGGCCGCTCGCCCTGACCTCGATCGCACCGCCTTCCTGGCCGACTATCACGCGCTGGGCGCGCTCAACATCATCCGGATCCTGGGCATCTTCGCCCGTCTGGTGACCCGCGACGGCAAGCCCCGCTACGCCGACTTCATCCCGCGCCTGTGGGTCTATCTGAACGTCTGCTTCGCCGATCCGGCCCTGGCCGACCTGAAGGCGTGGTTCGACCGCTACGTGCCCGTGGAGACCCGCCGATGAGCGCACCTAAGATCGCCATGGTGCTGGCGGCCGGTCTCGGCACCCGCATGCGGCCGCTGACCAACGACCGGCCCAAGGCCCTGGTCGAGGTCGCCGGCAAGGCGTTGATCGACCACATGCTGGACCGCCTGGCCGCCGCCGGCGTCGAGACGGCTGTGGTCAATGTCCACGCCTTCGCCGATCGGTTGGAAGCGCATCTGAAAGCCCGCACCACGGCCCCCAAGATCGTCATCTCCGACGAGCGCCCCGAAGCGCTGGAGACCGGCGGCGGCTTGAAGCAGGCCCTGCCCCTGCTGGGCGATGGCCCGGTCTGGGTCGCCAACATCGATTCCGTCTGGATCGAAGACGGCGTTCCCGCCCTCGACGCCATGGTCGCCGCCTGGGATCCGAGCCGCATGGAAGTCCTGCTGATGCTGGCTCCGACCGCGACCTCGCTAGGCTTCCACGACAGCGGCGATGTCTTCCTGGAAGACGAGGGTTCGGTGCGGTTCAAGGCCGCCGGCGAGACCGGGCCTCTGGTCTATGTCGGGGTCCACATCTGCGATCCGGCCATCGTCCGGGACGGTCCCGAAGGTCCGTTCTCGCTGACCCCGCTGTGGAAGACCCTGGCCGCCGACGGCCGCGTCCACGGCGTCACGCCCGACGGCCTCTGGATGCACGTCGGCGACCCGGTCACCCGCGACAAGGCCGAGGCGAGGCTGGCGACGGCATGACCGGACCGGCCCCCTTCTTCGAAAGACCGGGGCCGCGCTGGTTCTCGATCGCCGCCCACCGGCCATTCGTCGACGAGCTGGCGCGCGGCCTGCTCAACGCCCTGGAGCCGCTGGGCCCCGAGGCCCTGCCCCGCGCCACCGTCCTGACACCGACCCGGCGCGGCGCCCGAGCCCTGGCCGACGCCTTCCTTGCGGTCGGCGGTGGGCGGGCGCTGCTGCTGCCCCAGATCCGGCCGCTGGGCGACCTGGACGAAGGCGAGCCGCCGTTTGAACCCGGTGAACTGTCCATCGACCTGCCGCCGGCCATTTCCTCGCGCCGCCGCCGGTTCGAACTGGCGCGACTGGTCGTCGACCACGGCGACAAGCTGTCGTTCAAGCCCGGCCCGGTCCAGGCCCTAGAGCTGGCCAAGGCGCTGTCGGACTTCCTGGACAGCTGCCAAATCGAGGAGATCCCGTTCCACGACAAGCTGGACGGTTTGGCCGAGGGCGACCTGGCCCAGCACTGGCAGGTCTCGGCCAAGTTCCTGAAAGCGGTGCTGACCGCCTGGCCGGAGCGGCTGACGCATCTGGGCCTGATCGACGTCTCCGAGCGCCGCGTACGCCTGCTGCGCGCCCTGGAGAAGCAGTGGAAGAACGATCCGCCGACGGAGGTGCTCGTCGCCGCCGGCTCGACCGGCACCGCGCCCGCCACCGCCGACCTGCTGCGCGTCGTGGCCGCCGCGCCCAAGGGCGCCGTGGTCCTGCCCGGCCTCGACGAAGACCTGGCCGACAGCGCCTGGAGCCAGATCGAGGGCACGCAGGGCGAGCAGCATCCGCAAGGCGCGATGAAGCGCCTTCTGGATAGGGCCGGGGTCTCTCGTTCCGACGTCCGCGCCTGGGTCCCCGACGTCGACAGCCGCGGCCGGTGGCGCCGACGGATCGTCAACGAGGCCCTGCGCCCTGCCGAGGCCACCGCCGACTGGCTGGCCCAGATCGCCGCCCTGCGCGCCGAGGCCAAGGATGTGGACCCCATCGCCGAGGGCCTGACCGGCTTTTCGGTCATCGCCGCCCGCGCCGAGGAAGAGGCCGCCGGCGCCTGCGCCCTGCTGCTGCGTGAGGCGCTGGAGGATCCCGAGCGAACCGCCGCCCTGGTCACCCCCGACCAGACCCTGGCCCGCCGGGTGATGACCCGCCTGCAGCGTTGGGGCGTAATCCCCGACAGCTCGGCCGGCGCGCCGCTGGCCGCCGCCGGCTCGGCGATCCTGGCCCTGCACCTGGCGCGTCTGGTCGAGGATCCGCTCAACCCCGTCCGCCTGCTGGCCTTCGCCAAGCACCCGTTGGTGCTGGGCGAGGACGAGGCCACCGCCGCCGCAATGCTGGAACGCAAGGGCCTGCGCGGCGCCGCGCCGGGTTCCAAGGACGTGCTGCGCGCCCGACTGAAGGACTTCCCCGAGGCCCTGGAGCTGTGCGACCGCGTGCTGGCCGCCGTCGATCACGCCGCCGCGCCCTATACCGACGGCTACGCCCCGCCCTGCCGCGCCGCCCAGGCCTTGGTCGAGGCGCTGGAAGGCCTGATCGCCGTCAACCGCCTGTGGGCCGGCGGCGCGGGCGAAAGCCTGGGCGGGCTGATGGCCGCGCTGATCCAGGACGGCGAGCCCCTGCCCGACGCCTCGCCCCAAGCCTTCGCCGACATTCTCGATCGCCTGGTCAACGAGGAAACCGTTCGCGTCGGCGGCGCCACCCATCCTCGCCTTCGCATCCTGGGCGCCATCGAGGCCCGTCTGGTCCGCGCTGATCGGCTGGTGCTGGCCGGGCTGGAGGAAGGCGTCTGGCCACAGGGTGCGCCGATCGACCCGTTCCTGTCGCGGCCCATGCGTAGCCGGCTGGGCCTGCCGCCGCCCGAGCGCAAGGTCGGCCTGACCGCCCACGACTTCGCCCAGGCCGCCAGCGCGCCCGCCGTGGTGCTGGTCCACTGCGAACGCCGTGGCGGCGCGCCGGCCGTCGAGTCGCGCTGGTTGTGGCGGCTGAAGACCCTGGCCGCCGGCGCGGGCCTGTCCCTGCCCCGCCGCGACGACGTGCTGGACTGGGTCCGCGCCCTGGACGCGCCCGATCCCTACGCCCCCATCGGCCGCCCCGCACCGACGCCGCCGGTCGAGGAGCGTCCGCGCAAGATGGCCGTCACCCGCGTCGAGGCCCTGACCCGCGACCCCTACGCCGTCTGGGCCCGCGACATCCTCAAGCTCTACCCGCTGGAGCGCCCCGACGAGCCCGTCGAGGCCCGGGCGCGCGGCACCGCCATCCACGCCGCCTTCGAAAAGTTCGCCGAGACCTACCCCGACGCCGTGCCGGTCGAGGCCGCCGGCGTGTTCGAGCGCTTCTATATCGACGCCCTGGTCACCGCCGGCATGCCGCCGACCGCCCTGGCCCGCGAAAAGGCCTTGGCTCGCGAGGCCGCCCTGTGGGTCGCCGACTGGGAGCGCGCGCGTCGGACCACGGCCCGCAAGGTGATCGTCGAAGCCGCCGGCGAACTGACGCTCAGCATCAACGGCCGACCCTTCATCCTGACCGCCAAAGCCGACCGCATCGAGCCGACCGCCGACGGGACCGCCCACATCCTCGACTACAAGACCGGCGCCGCCCCGTCGCAGAAGCAGGTCGACACCGGCTTCTCGCCGCAGCTGACCCTGACGGCGGCGATCTTGATGCACGGCGGCTTCCCGGACCTCGGCAAGCCCACGCCGGGCGACCTGACCTATGTCCGCGTCACCGGTCGCAAGCCGGCCGGCGAGGAGCAGGTCCGCGCCCTGGCCGGCGAGGAAAGCAGCGCCGCCGCCAACAAGGCGCTGGAGGGACTCTCCGAGCTAATCCGACGCTATGACAACCCGGAGGAGCCCTATCGTTCACGGGTCGCGCCGCAGTTCGTCAAGGAACACCCCGGCGACTACGCCCACCTGGCGCGGGTGTTCGAATGGTCGACCAGCGGCGATGACGGAGACGGCGAATGAGTGCGCCCGACTATCAACGCATCGCCGCCGATCCGACCATCTCGGCCTTCGTCACCGCCAATGCCGGCTCCGGCAAGACCAAGACGCTGATCGACCGGGTCGCGCGCCTGCTGCTGGCCGGGGTCAAGCCCGAGGCGATACTGTGCGTGACCTACACCAAGGCCGCCGCCGCCGAGATGCAGCGCCGCCTGTTCGAGCGGCTGGGCAAGTGGTCGGTGACCAGCGACGCCGACCTGCGCGCTGAGCTGGTGAAGCTGGTTGGCGAGGCGGAGGCCATCTACGACGCCCGCCGCCTGTCCGAGGCCCGCGCCCTGTTCGCCCAGGCGCTGGAGACGCCCGGCGGCCTGAAGATCCAGACCATCCACGCCTTCTGCGAGAAGCTGCTGCGGCGCTTCCCGCTGGAGGCCGGGGTCTCGCCCGGCTTCACCGTCATGGACGACCAGGCCGGCGCCGCCATCGCCCGCGCCGCGCGCCGCGCCACGGCCCAGTGGGTCGACACGCACGACGACGCGTTCGCCGAGGCCTATGCCCGCTTCTCGGTCGCGCTGGATTTCCAGAGCTTCGAGAACATGTTCGCCGGCTTCGAGGCGCGGCGCGGTCAGATCATGGCCTATGTCGCCAGGAGCGGCAGCCTGTCTGAAGCGATCGCCGACGCCTGGGAACGGTGCGGTTTCGATGCGCCGACCTCCGCCGGAGACCTGGCCGCCCAGGCGATGGCCCGGCTAGACCTCGTCGCCTGGCGGGAGGCCGCCGCCCTGCTGTTCGACGGCGGCGGCAAGGCCGACGCCAAATATGCCGAGGCCCTGGCTGCCGTGGCCCGCGATCCGGACGCAACGCTGGACCTGGCTCTACGCGCCCTCTTCACCGAGGGCGGCGAAGGCACGCCGGCGACCTGGCCGGCCAAGACCTCGGGCCTGAAGAGCCGGCCCGACCTGCGCGACGCACTCGTCTTGGAACAGGCCAAGCTGGAGGCGGCCCGCGAGCGGGTCCGCGCCGCGAAGGTGGCCGAGGACACCGAGGGCGCCCTGCGGCTGGCGGTGCTGTACGTCACCTCGCACCAGATCGAGAAGGACGCCCGTGGGGCGCTCGACTTCACCGACCTGATCGACAAGACCCGGGTGCTGCTGACCGAGAAGGTGGAGGCGGCCTGGGTGCTCTACAAGCTGGACGGCGGCATCGACCACATTCTGCTGGATGAGGCCCAGGACACCGCGCCTGAGCAGTGGGAAATCCTGTCGGCCCTGACCGCCGACTTCTTCGCCGGCGAGACCGCGCCGGGCCGAGGCGGCGAGCGCCGGGCCGAGCGGACCCTGTTCGTGGTCGGCGACGAGAAGCAGTCGATCTATTCATTCCAGGGCGCCGACCCGCAGAGGCTGCTGGTCGAGACCCAGAACTACATCACCCGCATCGCGGCCGTGGGCGCGGTCGGCAAGGGCGTACCGCTGACGGTGTCGTACCGCTCGACCCGCGAGGTGCTGAGTTTCGTCGACGCCCTGTTCTCTGATCCCGATACCCGAGAGGGCGTGCCGCCGCCGGTCGGCCAGGACCTGGTCCGCCACGAGCTGTTCCGCCACGGCCATCCCGGCTGCGTCGACCTGTGGCCCCTGACCCGCGAACTGCCCGGTGAGGAGCGCGAGGCCTGGGAAGCGCCGGTGGACTCCGAGAGCGAGCGCAGCGCCAACCGCCGCCTGGCCGAGGCGATCGCCGCCGAGACGGTCGCGATCCTGCAGCGCGGCGACGCCATCTTCGATAAGGAGATCGGCCGCCATCGCGCCGCCCATGCCGGCGATATCCTGGTGCTAGTCCGTCGCCGCAAGGTGCTGTTCGAGGAGATCATCCGGGCCCTGAAACGGCGCGGCGTGCAGGTGGCCGGGGCCGACCGGCTGTCGCTGTCCAGCCACATCGCCTTCGAGGACCTGCTGGCGCTGGGCCGGTTCATCCTGTTCCCGGACGATGACCTGACCCTGGCGGCCCTGCTGAAGACGCCGTTCTGCGCGCTGACCGACGAGGACGTCTACGCCCTGGCCAAGGGCCGACGCGGCGCGCTGTGGGCTGAGCTGCAACGTCGGTCGGAAGAGCGTCCCGAATGGCTCGCCGCGCGGACCGTGCTGGACTGGGCCCTGACCGAGGGCCGCAAGCGCCAGCCGTTCGAGTTCTTCGCCGGCTGGCTGGGCCTGGCCGACGCCGACGGCCGCTCGCACCGCGCCAAGGTGCTGACTCGCCTGGGCGCCGAGGCCGAGGAGGCTCTGGACGAGTTCCTGGCCCAGGTCATGGAGGCCGAGCAGCGCGGGGTGCGTGACCTCGAGGCCCTAGTCGCAGACTTCGCGGCCCTGGACATCGTCGTGAAGCGCGAGATGGAAGGCGCCCGGCGGGAGGTGCGGGTGATGACCGCCCACGGCTCCAAGGGCCTGGAGGCGCCGATCGTCTTCCTACCAGAGACCACGGTGAAGCGCGGGGCCGGCGGCTCGCCGCTTCTGGCCACGGAGGACGGCGGCCTGCTGTGGGCTTCCAGCGCCAAAGGCGACTGCGAGGCCTCGGCCAAGGCCCGACGCTTGCGCGAGGACAAGGAGAGCCAAGAGGCTCTGCGCCTGCTGTACGTGGCCCTGACCCGGGCGCGGGAGCGGCTGATCCTGTGCGGCCGCATCGACGCCCGGACCAAGGACGACAAGGTCGGCGGCTGGTACGCGTCCGCCCGCGCCGCCTTCGACCATGCCGACATCGCGCCGGACGTTCGGCTGATTGGCGACGAGGAGACCGGTTTCCTGCGCTATGGCCCCGATCCGCTGACCGCGCCGCGCGTCGAGGAGACCGAGCGTGCGACAGCGACCGCGCCCGCCTGGATCAAGGCCGTGGCTGCCCCCGAGCCGGCGGCGGCCCGCTACGCCGCCCCGTCGCGGATCGAGGACAACGCCCGCGTTCCCGCGCCCTCGCCCCTGGCCCGGGTCGCGGGCCTGGGCCGCTATCGCCGCGGCGAGATCGTTCACAAGCTGCTGCAGCTGCTGCCCGATGTCGCGCCCGACCAGCGCCCCGGTGCGGCCCGCCGCCTGCTGGCCAGCGAGCGCGACCTGACGGATGAACAGCGCCAGGAGATGGCCACCGCCGCCTTCGGCGTGCTGGATGACGCGCGCTTCGCCGCCGTGTTCGGTCCCGGCTCGCGGGCCGAGGTCGCTTTGGCCGGGACCAGCGCCTACCTCCCCCAGGGCCTAGCGGTTTCGGGCCGCGTCGACCGGCTGGTGGTCGATGATCGCCGCGTGCTGGTCGTCGACTACAAGACCAATCGCCCTTCGCCCGACGCCATCGAGGACGCCGATCCGGCCTATCTGGCCCAGATGGCGGTCTATGCCGCGGTGCTGCGCGAAGTGTTCCCGGGACGGACCGTGGAGGCGGCCCTAGTCTGGACCGACGGCCCCAAACTGATGCCGGTCCCAGAAAAGGTGATGGAGGCCGCACTCGCCAGACTGGCGTAAGGCCGTTGCCGGACGTTCCTTGTGATCCTACATCTTCTGCAACCGTCCGGAACGAGTCTGGGCGCCCGAACCTTATTCGCGTCCTCCGCGCCGACCGCGTGACGCCACACAGGAGCAGACCATGAGCACCGTCACGGTGACTGACGCCACCTTCGAAGCCGACGTCCTGCAAGCCAGCAAGCCCGTCCTGGTGGACTTCTGGGCCGAGTGGTGCGGACCCTGTAAGCAGATCGCCCCGGCCCTGGAGCAGATCTCCGAAGAGCTGGCCGACGTCGTCACCGTCGCCAAGGTCAATATCGAGGACAGCCCCACGACCCCGTCGCGCTATGGCGTGCGCGGCATCCCGACCATGATGCTGTTCCGCGATGGCCAGATGACCTCGATGAAGGTCGGCGCCATGCCCAAGCAGAAGATCCTGGAATGGCTGAACGAAGCCGGCGTCCAACCGGCCTAAGCCGCCTTCAAGGCTCAGATCGAAACGCCCGTCCCGGTCGGTCCGGGGCGGGCGTTTTGCTGTCAGGTCGGCCAGGTCTCTTCGCTCAGGGCCAGGATTTCCCCGGCCAGGTAGAGCGAGCCGCAGATCAGGACGTGCGGCACCGGGTCGATCGCCAGGGCCCGGTCCAGCGCGTCCTCGACGCTGTCGCAGGCCGCGGCGCGCAGGCCGGCCAGTTCGGCGGCGGCGGCGATCTCCGCGGCGCTGGCGGCGGCGTGGCCCTCGAAGGTGACGGTGAAGACCTTGGCCGCCACGCCCCGGAAGGCGCCGAAGAAGCCGCTGGCGTCCTTGTTGGCCAGCAGACCGGCGATCAGCACGACGGGCCGGCCGTCGCGAGCGGCGAGATCGGCGACGGCGCGGGCCACCGCCCGGCCGGCATGCGGATTGTGGCCGCCGTCCAGCCAGAGATCCGTGCCCCTAGCGCGCTCAGCCAGAGGACCTGCGGTCAGGCGCTGGAAGCGGGCGGGCCAGACGGCGCCGGCGATCCCTTGCCCCATGGCCGCCTCGCCGATCCGGTCATCGGCCAGGGTTAGCAGCGCCGCGACGGCCAGGCCGGCATTGGCGAACTGGTGCTCGCCCGGCAAGGACGGCGCGGGCAGGTCCAGCAGGCGGTCCTGCATCTGCACCAACAGTCGGCCGCGCTCGCCCCAGGCGTCGAAGTCGCGGCCCATCAGGGTCAGCGGAACGCCGGCCTTGTCGGCGGCGGCCTCGATCACGGCCTCGGCGTCTTCCTGCTGGCGGGCCGAGACCGTCGGCGCGCCGGGCTTGATGATCCCGGCCTTCTCGACCGCGATCTTGGCGAGCGTGTCGCCCAGGAACTCGCGGTGATCGATGTCGACCGGAGCAATGACGCTGACCTTGGGCGTCACGACGTTGGTGGCGTCGAGGATCCCGCCCAGGCCGACCTCGACGATGCAGAGGTCGGCCGGAACCTCGGCGAAGGCGACGAAGGCCGCGGCCGTGGTGATCTCGAAGAAGGTGATCGGCAGGCCGGCATTGGCCTGTTCGACGCGGTCCAGCACGCCGGCCAAGTCCTCGTCGGTGATCAGGGTTCCGGCCAGGCGGATGCGCTCGGCGAAGCGGACCAGGTGCGGCGAGGTGAAGACGTGGACCTTCAGGCCCGCCGCCTCGGCCATGGCCCGCAGGTAGGCGACCGTCGAGCCCTTGCCGTTGGTGCCGGCCACGTGGATCACCGGCGGCAGGCGGTCTTGCGGATCGCCCAGGGCGGCGCACACCCGCCGCATCCGGTCCAGCGACAGGTCGATCAGCTTGGGATGCAGCGCCTGCAGCCGCGCCAGGGCGGCGTCATGGGCGCGGAGATGGTCGCTCAAGACGGCCCTCAGGCCGCCTTGCGGTTGCGGCCCATCATCAGGGTGCCCAGCAGCGAGCCCAGGACCTGGGGGAGGTCCTTGCGGTGGGTGACGCGGTCGACCATGCCCTTTTCGACGAGGTATTCCGAACGTTGGAAGCCCGGTGGCAGGGTCTCGCGGATGGTCTGCTCGATGACGCGCGGACCGGCGAAGCCGATCAGGGCGCCCGGCTCCGCCAGATGGATGTCGCCCAGCATGGCGTAGGAGGCGGTGACGCCACCGGTGGTCGGGTCGGTGAGGACCACGACGTAGGGCAGGGCCGCGTCCTTCAGCTCGTTAATGGCCAGGGTCGTGCGGGCCATCTGCATCAGAGACAGCGCGCCTTCCTGCATGCGGGCGCCGCCGGCGGCCGTGTAGGCGATCAGCGGAACTTCACGCTCCAGCGCAGCCTTGGCGGCGGCGATGAAGCCTTCGCCGGCAGCCATGCCCAGCGAACCGCCCATGAAGGCGAAGTCCTGAACCAGCACCACGGCGTCGACGCCGCCGACCTTGCCATAACCGATGGCCATAGCGTCCGGCTCGCCGGTCGCCTTGCGGGCCGCGGCCAGGCGGTCCTTGTAGGGCTTGCCGTCCGAGAACTTCAGCGGGTCCTCGACCACCGACGGAGTCGGCAGGGCCTCGAACTGGCCTTCGTCGAAGGTGGCCTTGAAGCGGGCTTCCGGGCCGATCCGCATGTGACGACCGGACGGCGTGACCCACAGGGCCGCCTCCAGGTCGGAGCGGAAGATCATCTCGCCCGTATCGGGGCATTTGACCCAGAGGTTCTCGGGCGTCTCGCGTTTGGCGAACGCGCCGCGCACACCGGGCGCGATGCGCGACAGCCAGCCGCCGCCACGACGGTCGCCGCTCTTGGATTTGTCGCCCTTTTTCGGGTCCTGGGGTTCAGCCATAGCCATAGCCTTAGAGCCTCACTTCGTCCCGACTCGCGCCGAACGCACAGCCTTAGCCAGCTCCGACGCCTTGAGAAGAACCTTCTCAGTCACGTTTTCGTTCAACTTGGTCGCCGCCTCGATCTCGTCGATCAGGGCCGAGCCCACGACAGCGGCGTCCGACACGCGCGCCACCGCAGCGGCGCGTTCGGCGGTGCGGATACCGAAACCGACGGCCACGGGCAAGCCCGAGGCCTTGCGGATGCGCTCCACGGCGGGCGCCACGGCGTCCGCATCGGCTTCCTTCACGCCAGTCACGCCGGCGACCGAGACGTAATAGACGAAGCCCGAGGTGCGGCGGATCACGGCCGGCAGGCGCGCGTCATCGGTGGTCGGCGAGGCCAGGCGGATCAGCGACAGGCCTTCGGCTTCCAGGGCGTCCGACAGCGGATCGGCCTCTTCCGGCGGGCAGTCCACCACGATCAGGCCATCGACGCCGGCGTCGTTGGCTTGCTTGGCGAAGGTCTCGAAACCGCGGTTCACCAGCGGGTTCAGATAGCCCATCAGGATGATCGGCGTGTCTTGGTCGCCTTCGCGGAAGGCGCGGACGATGTCCAGCGTGCCGTTCAGCGTCATCTTCTGGACCAGGGCGCGCTGGCTGGCGCGCTGGATGGTCGGGCCCTCGGCCACCGGGTCCGAGAACGGAAAGCCCAGCTCGATGATGTCGGCGCCAGCGGCCGGCAGGCCCTTGACGATCTCCAGCGCGGTCGCCGCGTCCGGGTCCCCGGCCATGACATAGGCCACGAAAGCGGCGCGGCCCTCGGCCTTCAGCGCCGCGAAGCGACGGTCGATACGGTCCTTGGTCATGGGATCCCTAGATCGAACGCCCGAGGGCGTCGGCCACGGTGAAGATGTCCTTGTCGCCCCGGCCCGACAGGCACAGCACGATCACGCCGCCCTCGCCGATCTCCTTGGCCAGCTGAGGCAGCTTGGCCAGGGCGTGGGCGCTTTCCAGGGCGGGAATGATGCCCTCGAGCTCGGCGCACAGCTGGAAGGCCTTCAGGGCCTCGTCGTCGGTGCAGGTCAGGTACTGGGCCCGGCCGATGTCGTGCAGGAACGAGTGCTCCGGACCGATGCCCGGATAGTCTAGGCCGGCCGAGATCGAGTGTGCGTCCAGGATCTGGCCGTCGTCGTCCTGCAGCAGATAGGTCTTGTTGCCGTGCAGCACGCCCGGGCGGCCGCCGGTCAGCGAGGCAGCGTGCTTGTCGGTGTCCAGACCGTGGCCCGAGGCCTCGACGCCGTAGATCTTGACGTTCTCGTCGCCCAGGAACGGGTGGAACATGCCGATGGCGTTCGAACCGCCGCCGACGCAGGCGACCACCGCATCGGGGAGACGGCCTTCGATTTCCTGGATCTGTTCGCGGGTCTCCGACCCGATCACCGCCTGGAAATCACGGACCATGGCCGGATAGGGGTGCGGGCCGGCGGCGGTGCCGATCATGTAATAGGTGTCGTCGACATTGGTGACCCAGTCGCGCATCGCCTCGTTCATGGCGTCCTTGAGGGTCGCAGCCCCCGAGGTCACCGGACGCACTTCGGCGCCCAGCAGGTTCATGCGGAAGACATTGGGCTTCTGGCGGGCGACGTCGACGGCGCCCATGAACACCACGCAGGGCAGGCCGAAGCGAGCGGTGACGGTGGCCGAGGCCACGCCGTGCTGGCCGGCGCCGGTCTCGGCGATGATCCGGGTCTTGCCCATGCGCTGGGCCAGCAGGATCTGGCCCATGCAGTTGTTGATCTTGTGCGCGCCGGTGTGGTTCAGCTCTTCGCGCTTGAAATAGATCTTCGCGCCGCCGAGGTGCTTGGACAGGCGTTCGGCGAAATAGAGCGGCGACGGGCGACCGACATAGTGGGTCAGATAGCCCTTCAGCTCCTTCTGGAACTCCGGATCGTTCTTGGCCTCGGTGTAGGCCTTGTCCAGCTCCAGCACGAGCGGCATCAGGGTCTCGGCCACATAGAGGCCGCCGTAGTCGCCGAAGCGGCCCTTGGCGTCGGGCTGGGCCGACCAATCATTGGGCTTGGAGGGGACGTTCACGAGCTCATCCAAAGGCTAGGCGCGTTTGACGGCGTCGAGAAACGCCGAGATCAGAGCGGGGTCCTTTAGGCCCGGACCGCGCTCCACGCCAGAAGAAACGTCCACAATGGGGGTTCCGGAGACCTTCACGGCCTCGCCCACGTTCCACGGATCCAGCCCGCCGGCCAAGAAATGCGGGCGAGAAAATCGCCGGCCGGCCAGCAGTCCCCAGTCGAACCTTGCGCCGGTGCCGCCAGGCAGGGCGGATCCTTCCACCGGCTTGGCGTCGAACATCAGGTGCTCGGCAACTGTATCGAAGGCGCCCGCCTGGTCGACGTCGGCGCTGGTGGACACCGAGAAGGCCTTGATCACCCCTACGCCGGCGCGGACGGCGATCTCGCGGACCCGCGAGGGCGTCTCCTTGCCATGGACCTGGATCAGGTCAGGACGCATCGTGGCCATCAGGCGGTCGATCAGGGCGTCGTCGGGATCGACCGTGACGGCCACGGTCTTGATCCCGCGGTTGCGAACCGGCTCGATGAGGCGCGCGGCGACCTCGGGCGCGACGTTGCGCGGGCTCTTCTCGAAGAACACGAATCCCAGGAACGCCGCCCCGCCATCGAAGGCGGCCTTGACGGTTTCGGAGGTGGAAAGGCCGCAGATCTTTGCCGTGGTCATGGATGGGGAGTTACGGGCGGGGAAGTTGGGATGCAAGGGCAGGGAATCTGGAGGGGAGAACAGATCCTCCCCCGCGCTGCGGGGGAGGTGGCCCGGAGGGCCGGAGGGGGCGAGCTGGATGCAGGCCGCATTAGCCCCCTCAGTCACTTCGTGACAGCTCCCCCGCATCGCGGGGGAGCATCTGACTGGACACAGGTCCGCCGCTTCACGCGACCGCTCGCTGAAGTCACAGAAAGGGAAGCGGAGCGCCCGGACAGCGTCCGGAGTGTGAGTAGTGAAGTACCGTTTCGACGAAGCCCAAGCGCTCCGCGCAGCCGTTATCCGGTGAGCCCTCGACGCGCGGGGTCTTAACCCGCTTCCGAAGGAGGCCCCCGACGGGCGGGCCGGGGCGACGACCCCGGTCCCGGAACGCGCAGATGATTTCACCCTGCGCCTGCTGCTCTCATTGGCCCGACATCCCACATCGTTTCTGTGTTCCAGGGCCGACCGCCGCCAGAGGGATGCAGTTGCGGAGTTTCCCCCCGCACCAACGAGCGCTACCCGCTCGACCACCCCTGACAGCCGCCACGATCGCCGGCCGGACGTCCCTTTCAAGCCGTCAGGTGGATTAAGTATGGGGCCGTGCTGAACGCCGAGGATGGAATGGCGCGAGAAATCGACAAACGCTTGATTTCTATGCCTTCGAGATCGCCAACGCCGGGGATTGAGCCATGCCAATGCCCGTAAATTCTTCCCTGCGAAACCCTCGCAAGAGATTCCCTTCATCACACGCAGCCTCTACAGAGACGACGCTTCGCCTTGTGGCGACGAAACATGACGGGTGATCTTGATGCACGATCGGGCTGGACTTCGCGCACTACCGGAAGACCTGATCGACCTGGACGCCTTGCTGCGCGCCTATTTCGAGATCAAGCCGGACGTCTCCGATCCCGGCCAGAAGGTGGTGTTCGGCACCTCGGGTCACCGGGGCTCCAGCCTGGACGGCGGCTATAACGAGAACCACATCCTGGCCATCACCCAGGCCGTCGTCGAGCATCGCGCCGCCCAAGGCGTGACCGGCCCGATCTTCGTCGGTCGCGACACCCACGGCCTGTCCGAGCCGTCGTGGCGCACGGTGCTGGAAGTGCTGGCCGGCAACGGCGTCACCGCCCTGATCGACACGCAAGGCGGCTACACCCCGACCCCGGCCGTGTCGCACGCGATCCTGACCTATAACCGCGAGAACACCGCGCAAGCCGATGGTTTGCTGCTGACCCCCTCGCACAACCCACCGCGCGACGGCGGCATCAAGTACAATCCCCCCAGCGGCGGTCCGGCCGACAGCAGCGCGACCTCGGCCATCGCCGCCCGCGCCAATGAGCTGCTGGCCCAGAACCTCTCGGGCGTGAAGCGCGTGAGCTTCGACGAGGCCGTGAAGGCCGCCGGCCGCTACGACTTCCTGGGTCGCTATGTCGACGACCTGCCCAGCGTCATCGACATAGAGACCATCCGCGCCGCCGGCGTGCGCATCGGCGCCGATCCCCTGGGCGGCGCGGCCGTCGCCTACTGGGGCGCGGTGGCCGAGCGCCACAAGCTGAACCTGACCGTGGTCAACGAGGCGGTCGATCCGTGCTGGGCGTTCATGCCGCTCGACACCGACGGCAAGATCCGCATGGACTGCTCGTCGCCCAAGGCCATGGCCAACCTGATCGAGATCATGCAGGGCGGGGCGGCTTATGACGTGGCCACCGGCAATGACGCCGACGCCGACCGCCACGGCATCGTCACCCCCGACGGCGGGCTGATGAACCCCAACCACTACCTCGCGGCGGCCATCTCCTACCTGTTCTCGAACCGTCCCGGCTGGGGCGCGGACGTCGCCGTGGGCAAGACCCTGGTCTCGTCGTCGATGATCGACCGCGTCGTGTCGGGCCTGGGCCGCCGCCTGCTCGAAGTGCCGGTCGGCTTCAAATATTTCGTGCCCGGTCTGCTGGACGGCTCGGTCGGCTTCGGCGGCGAGGAATCGGCCGGCGCGGCCTTCCTGCGCCACGACGGCAGCGTGTGGACCACCGACAAGGACGGCCTGCAGCTGGCTCTGCTGGCGGCCGAGATCCAGGCCAAGACCGGCCAGAGCGCCAGCCAGCTCTATGCCGGCCTGACCGAGCAGTACGGCGCCCCGGCCTATGCCCGCGTCGACGCCCCGGCCTCGCGGGAAGAGAAGGCCCGCCTGGCCAAGCTCAGCCCCAGCGACGTCGCCGCCAAGACCCTGGCCGGCGAGCCGATCAGCGATATCCTCACCAACGCCCCCGGCAATGGCGAGGCGATCGGCGGCCTGAAGGTCTGCACGGAAAACGCCTGGTTCGCCGCCCGGCCCTCGGGCACCGAGGACGTCTACAAGATCTACGCGGAGTCGTTCCTGGGTCCGGATCACCTGAAGCAAGTCCAGGCCGAGGCCCGCGAGGTCGTGGCGGGCGCGTTGAAGGGCTGATCCCCTAACCTGTCATCCCGGCGAAAGCCGGGACCGCCGGAAACGCCGAGCTTGCCGCGGTCCCGGATAGCCTCTGCGAGGCTTCCGGGATGACAGTTGGAGAGGCAAGGTCTATACGCGCGGCCATGTTTGAAGGCCTTTCCCCCCTCGCCCGCGAAGCCCGCTCCTGGCCGTTCGAGCAGGCGCGCGCCACCATCGCCCGCGTCCTGCGCGTGCGCCTCCCCGACCGCGCCGATCAGGAGGCCGCGAAAGCCCTGATCGACGCCGGCAAGGCGGACGAGGCGGTGAAAGCCTATCCGGCCCTCTCCAAGGCCGTGATCTTCGAGACCGGCTACGGTCCGTCGGGCCTGCCGCACCTGGGCACGTTCGGCGAAGTGGCGCGCACGACCATGGTGCGCCAGGCCTTCCGCGCGCTGGTCGACGACCACATCCCGACCCGCCTGATCGCCTTCAGCGACGATATGGACGGCCTGCGCAAGGTTCCCGACAACATCGAGAACAAGCAGCCGCTGATCGAGGACTTGGGCAAGCCGCTGACGGTCGTCCGCGACCCGTTCGACACCCACGACAGTTTCGGCGCCCACAACAACGCCCGCCTGCGCGCGTTCCTGGACGGCTTCGGTTTCGAATACGAGTTCGTCAGCTCGACCGACTGCTACAAGGGCGGCCTGTTCGACGCGACCCTGCTGACCGCCCTTGAGCGCTTCGACGCCATCCAGAAGGTCATGCTGCCGACGCTGGGCGAGGAGCGCCGCGCGACCTATTCGCCGTTCCTGCCCATCAGCCCCACCACCGGCAAGGTGCTGCAGGTCCCGACCCTGGAGCGCAATGTCGAGAAGGGCACGATCGTCTTCGAGGACGAGGATGGCTCGAAGGTCGAGGTCCCGGTCACCGGCGGCCACGTGAAGATGCAGTGGAAGCCTGACTGGGCCATGCGCTGGACCGCCCTGGGCGTCGACTACGAGATGTCGGGCAAGGACCTGATCGACTCGGTCAAGGCCTCGGGCGCGATCTGCAAGGCCCTGGGCGGCGTGCCCCCGGAAGGCTTCAACTACGAGCTCTTCCTGGACGAGAACAACCAGAAGATCTCCAAGTCCAAGGGCAACGGCCTGTCGATGGAGGACTGGCTGCGCTACGGCGCGCCCGAAAGCCTGTCGTACTACATGTTCCAGAGCCCCAAGTCGGCCAAGAAGCTGTATTTCGACGTCATCCCCAAGGCGACCGACGAATATCTGCAGCAGCTGGACGCCTATCAGCGCCAGGAGCCGGCCAAGCAGCTGGACAACCCGGTGTGGCACATCCACGCGAGCCGTCCGCCGCAATATGGCTCGCCGGTGTCGTTCAGCCTGATGCTGAACCTGGTGTCGGCCGCCGACGCCTCGACCAAGGAGATCCTCTGGGGCTTCCTGTCGCGCTACATCCCGGGCGCCAGCGCCGAGACCCAGCCGCTGCTGGACCGCCTGGCCGGCTACGCGATCAACTACTACGAGGACTTCGTCAAACCGACGAAGTCCTTCCGCGCCCCGACCGATCAGGAGCGCGCGGCGATCCTGGACCTGCTGGCCAAGCTGAAGGCTATGCCGGCCGGAACGCAGGACGCCGAGCTGATCCAGAACGAGGTGTTCGAAGTGGGCAAGACCCACAGCTTCGACCCGCTGCGCGCCTGGTTCCAGGCCCTGTACGAGGTCCTGCTGGGCCAGAGCCAGGGCCCGCGCTTCGGCTCGTTCGCGGCGATCTTCGGGATCGACCGGACCATCGCCCTGATCGAAGAGAAGTTGGGCTAACCACCGCCCCTGCCCCGTCATCCCGCGCCTTGTGCGCGGGACCCATCCGTCCGCCGCAGGTGCGGAGCGGAAGAACGCTCTCACGTGTAAGCTGAACCATGGGTCCCGCGCACAAGGCGCGGGATGACGACGGGTGGCTGGGCAAAGCTTTCGCGCGCTGCGACACCATGCCTCGCAAAATGAACGAAGTCTGAATTCGTGGTTAAGGGTTTGTCCGCCCTTCGGAGTCTAGGCTTACGACCATCAGAACCAAGATTTAAACCTCAAGGTTATTCTCATGGCTTCGTTCACTCTGCGTCCCACCGACCGTCAGGAATTCGATTCCCTGCTCGGCGGCATCGTCCAGCAGTTCCCCGACGCGCACGTCGAGGCGGCTCACAACGACACCTGGGCGTCCTATCGCCTGGACGTCTCGTGCGAGGATCCCTCGGCCGGCCCGCTGATCGCCTGGCTGCTGGACAGCCACGCCAGCTGCCCGCGCACCTGACCCCTACTGGCTGACCCAGACGATCCGGCCGACCCAGGCGACGTCGTCGCGGGCGAGCAGGCGCTCCTCGCCACGACCGCCTAATGGCGTCAGCTCGATCGTCCGGGCCGTGACCCGTCCCAGTTCGCGCACCAGGATCTCGCCGGCGCTCGTCTTGGCCACCACGCGGTCGCCCTTGCGCGGCTCCACGGTGGGCGAGACCAGCAGGCGGTCGCCGTCGCGATAGACCGGCGCCAGCGCGTCGCCCGTGACTTCGAGCGCGAACAGCCCCTCGCCCAGATCCGGCGCAGCAATCTCGTCCCAACCTTCCCCGGCCGGCGCGCCCGCCTCGTCGAACAGCCCCTCGCGCCCCGCCTCAGCCAGACCGATCAGCGGCGCGGCCTTTCTCGCGCTCGCCGGCGCGAACGTCGCCTGCTCCGTCAGGGCGGCGAACTCTGAGAAATTCACCCCTGTCGCTTCGAGCAGCTTGGCCAGACTCTCGGTCGAGGGCCAACGCGCGCGGCCGTCGGTCTCGGCGGAGCCGCGCTTGGAACGGTTGAAGCTGGTGGGATCCAGGCCCGCCATCCGGGCCATGGCCGACGGCGTCATGTCGAAGCGCTCGGCGAGAGCGTCGATCGCGCGCCAGATTTCGCCGTGAGAGAGGGTCGCCATGAGGCTCTCCTTGGAACGGCCTTCCCCGTGAAGCTACGCCCTAAGGTCTAGGAAAGTAAACCTATCAACCGCGCTAAAGTTGACGTTTACGTAAGCGTTGACGCTCGCTCCAGATCGGGTTTAGGGTGATCGCCGATAACAAAGCGGCCCGGCCGCGGTAGCCAGGCCCTCTTCATTGGGAGGTTTCCAACCATGGCCGACCTGCGTCGCCCCGAGCGGACCTTTACGATCCGCCAGCTCTGCAACGAATTCAAAGCCACGCCGCGCGCCCTTCGCTTCTACGAGGACAAGGGCCTGCTCAATCCGGCCCGCGAAGGTCTGAACCGGGTCTATTCGCACAAGGACCGCGTCCGCCTGCAGCTGATCCTGCGCGGCAAGCGCGTGGGCCTGTCGCTGACCGAGATCCGCGAACTGCTGGACCTCTACGACGAGAACGACGAGGGCGCGGCGCAGATGGCCCGCTCGCTGAAGAAGTTCCGCGAACGCGCCAACGCCCTGGAGCAACAGCGCGACGACATCGACAACGCCCTGATCGAGCTGCGCGAGGCGTGCAATCGCCTGGAGCGTCGCCTGACCGAAATTCGCCCCGACCTGCTGCCACGCGCGGCCGACTACGAGCAGGTGCTGCGCGCCCGCCTGGACGGTCACAGCGAAGCGATGCTGGGCAAGTAAGACACACTTTGTCAGCGCCGGTTTCCGTCCAGACGGAAGCCGGTCGCCCCTCTAGCCGTTTCCTCCCCCGACCGATCCAGGACTGCCCATGACCTATCAGCCGCCCGTTCGCGATCACGCCTTCATCCTGCGCGACGTGCTCAACATCGATCAGCATGGCGCCCTGCCCGGCTTCTCGGACGCGCCGTTCGAGACCGTCGAGCAGATCCTGGAGGCCGCGGCCCAGTTCACCGGCGAGGTCCTGGCCCCGCTGAACACGGTCGGCGACAAGAACGGCTGCAAGCTGGACCCGGCGACCAACGTCGTCACCACGCCCCCCGGCTTCAAGGATGCCTACAAGCAGCTGTGCGAAGGCGGCTGGACCGGCCTGGGTTCGGACCCGGCCTATGGCGGCCAGGGCCTGCCGCACGTCGTCAACCTGGCCTTCAGCGAGATGTCGAGCTCGGCCAACATGGCGTTCTCGATGTATCCGGGCCTGGCGCACGGCGCCTATTCGGCCATTCACACCGGCGGCACGGACGAGCAGAAGCAGACCTACCTGCCCAAGATGGTCACCGGCGAGTGGACCGGCACCATGAACCTGACCGAGCCGCATTGCGGCACGGACCTGGGCTTGCTGCGCACCAAAGCGGTCCCGCAGGCCGACGGCAGCTACAAGATCACCGGCCAGAAGATCTGGATCAGCGCCGGCGAGCACGACATGTCGGACAACATCATCCACCTGGTGCTGGCCCGCATCGAGGGCGCCCCGGCCGGCGTGAAGGGTATCTCGCTCTTCATCGTGCCGAAGTTCTTCCCCAAGGACGACGGCTCGGTCGGCGACCGTAACCAGGGCGTCAAGTGCGTGGGCCTGGAAGAGAAGATGGGCATCCACGGCAACGCCACCTGCGTCATGCAGTACGACGACGCCGAGGGCTATCTGATCGGCGAGGAAAACGCCGGCCTGAAGATCATGTTCGTCATGATGAACGAGGCCCGCCTGGGCGTCGGCATGCAGGGCGTGGCCCAGGGCGAGGCCGCCTATCAGGCCGCCGTCGCCTTCGCCAAGGACCGCCTGCAGGGCCGCTCGCTGACGGGCCCGAAGAACGCCGAAGGCCCGGCCGATCCGATCATCGTCCACCCCGACGTTCGCCGCATGCTGCTGGAGAGCAAGGCCCTGATCGAGGGCGGCCGCGCCTTCCTGTTCTGGACCGCCCTGCACGGCGACCTGTCGCACGTCCACCCGGACGCGGCGGTGCGCGAGAAGTCGGCCGACTACATGGGCCTGATGACGCCGGTGCTGAAAGGCTACCTGACCGACAAGGGCTTCGAGGTCTGCTCCAACGCGGTGCAGGTCCACGGCGGCAGCGGATTCACCGAGCACTTCCCGGTCAGCCAGTTCATGCGCGACTGCCGCATCGCCCTGATCTACGAAGGCACCAACGGCGTGCAGGCCCTGGATCTGGTCGGCCGCAAGCTGGCGGCCAAGGGCGGCCGCGCGGTCATGACCTTCTTCCAGGAAGTCGACCAGTTCATCGGCGAGAACGACGCCGACGCCGAGCTGAAGCCGTTCATCGACGCCCTGTCGGGCGTGAAGGCCCAGCTGCAGGACGGCACCATGTGGCTGATGCAGAACGGCCTGCAGAACCCCGACAACGCCGGCGCGGCCTCGACCGACTACATGCACCTCTTCGGCCTGACGGGCCTGGCCTACATGTGGGCGCTGATGGCCAAGGCGGCCAACGCCAAGATCGCCGCCGGCTCGTCGGACCCGTTCTTCACGACCAAGCTGACCACCGGTCGCTATTTCATCGAACGCATCTTGCCTGACGCGGCGGCACACCTCGCCAAGTTGAAGACGGGTTCGGCGACCCTGATGGCGCTGCCCGCGGAGGCTTTCTGATCATGAGCGTGCTCAACGTCGAAAAACCGGCTTTCATGGCCGAGGAAGACATCGCGATCTTTGCGGACGCGGTGGGCAAGTTCTTCGATGAGCACGCGCCTGAAGCCAAGGTCGCGACCTGGCGCAAGAACCACTGCGTCGATCGCGACATGTGGACCAAGGCGGGAGAGGCCGGACTGCTCGGCCTTTCCACGCCCGAGGAATACGGTGGGGCCGGCGGCGACTATCGTCACGAGGTCGTGCTCATGGAGCAGCTGGGGCTTAAGGGCGTCGACGGCTTCGGCGCCAGCCTGCACAACGCCATCATCATGCCGTACATCTTCCACTACGGCACCGAAGAGCAGAAGCAGCGCTGGCTGCCGCGCCTGGCCACCGGCGAGCTGGTCGGCGCCATCGCCATGACCGAGCCGGGCGCCGGTTCAGACCTGCAAGGCATCAAGACCACCGCCAAGAAGGCCGGCAACCAGTACGTCATCAACGGCTCCAAGACCTTCATCACCAATGGCCAGACGGCCAATCTGATCATCGTCGTGGCCAAGACCGATCCAACCGCCGGGGCGCGCGGGACGTCCCTGCTGATCGTCGAGACCGACGGCGTAGAGAGCAAGGAGGGGGGTTTCGAGCGCGGCCGCAACCTCGACAAGCTGGGCCAGGAAGCCCAGGACACGTCCGAGCTGTTCTTCAACGACGTGAAGATCCCGACCGAGAACCTGCTGGGGACCGACGAGGGCCAGGGCTTCTTCCAGCTGATGGGCCAGTTGCCGCAGGAGCGGCTGAACATCGCCGTGCAGGGCATGGCGACCATCGAACGCGCGCTGGAACTGACCATCGCCTACGTCAAGGACCGCAAGGCGTTCGGCAAGGCGGTCATCGATTTCCAGAACACCCAGTTCGTCCTGGCCGAGTGCAAGACCGAGGCGACGGTCGCCCGGGTCTTCGTCAACCACTGCATCGGCCAGCACCTGGATGGCAAGCTGGACGCCGCCACCGCCTCGATGGCCAAGTACTGGGTCACCGATCTCGAGGGCAAGATCGTCGATCGCTGCCTGCAGCTGTTCGGCGGCTACGGCTTCATGAACGAGTACCCGATCGCGCGCATGTACAAGGACAGCCGCATCCAGCGCATCTACGGCGGCACCAACGAGATCATGAAAATCCTGATCGCGAGGACGCTGTGATCACTTCCGCCGTCACGAGCCTGACCCTGGTCGCCCTGCTGGCCGGCCTGCAGAGCGGCCCCAAGCCTCCGCCCCCGCCGGCCGCCGCGGACAATGACCGCTCGGCCGTCGTCTGCGTGCGCGCCGTGCCGGGCCCGCGCCCCCTGACCTTCTCGGGCGAACTGGTCGGCAAGCGGCCCCAGCCGGGCGCCTTCAAGCTGCCGCTGAAGCCCAAGGCCGACGTGTGCCACACCCTGCTGCGCTCCAAGATCGCCGAGTGGCGCCTGGAGGTCACGACCTCGGGCTTCACCGCCTGCACGCTGCCGGCACCGGCGTTCGGCAAGCGCGTCTACTACAGCGCCCAGGCTTCGGCCCGCGGCCTGATCTGCAAGCCGATCGGGACCTATCCGATCGGCAATTGGAGACCCTAGCGACAGGCCACTCCGGCCGCCCGCTAGACAAACATAAGACCATCGCTTCGCAGGAAGGAGCCAGTCCATGGCTGACGCTTACATCTTCGACGCCGTGCGCACGCCGCGCGGCAAGGGCAAGAAGGACGGCTCGCTGCACGAGACCACCGCCCTGTCCCTGGCCACCCAGGTCCTGGAAGCCCTGCGCGACCGCAACGGCCTGGACACCAGCAAGGTCGACGACGTCGTCCTGGGCTGCGTCTCGCCCGTCGGCGAGCAAGGCAGCGACATCGCCCGCACCGCCGTCTTGACCGCCGACTACGCCGAGAGCGTCGCCGGCGTGCAGATCAACCGCTTCTGCGCCTCGGGCCTGGAAGCCGTGAACATGGCCGCGGCCAAGGTCGCTTCGGGCGAAGCGGGCCTGGCCATCGGCGGCGGCGTCGAGAGCATGAGCCGCGTGCCCATGGGCAGCGACGGCGGCGCCTGGCCGACCGACCCGTCCTCGGCCTTCAAGACCTATTTCGCCCCGCAGGGCGTCTCGGCCGATCTGATCGCCACCCTGTACGGCTTCAGCCGCGACGACGTCGACGCCTACGCCGTCGAGAGCCAGAAGCGCGCCGCGGCCGCCTGGGCCGACAACCGCTTTTCCAAGTCGGTCGTGCCGGTGAAGGACCAGCTGGGCCTGACCCTGCTGGCCCATGACGAGACCGTGCGCGGCGCCACCACCATGCAGACCCTGGCCGCCCTGAACCCGTCGTTCACGGGCATGGGCGAGATGGCTTTCGATGCGGTGGTCACCCAGCGCTATCCGCAGGTGGAGAAGGTCAACCACGTCCACCACGCCGGCAACAGCTCGGGCATCGTCGACGGCGCCGCCGGCGTCCTGATCGGCACCAAGGAAATGGGCGAGGCCCTGGGTCTCAAGGCCCGCGCCCGCATCAAGGGCGCGGCCTCGATCGGCTCGGAACCCTCGATCATGCTGACCGGCCCCTCGCTGGTCTCCGAGAAGCTGCTGAAGAAGCTGGGCATGGAGGTCGGCGACATTGACCTCTACGAGCTGAACGAAGCCTTCGCCTCGGTCGTGCTGCGCATGATGCAGGCCCTGGATATCCCGCACGAGAAGATGAACGTGAACGGCGGCGCCATCGCCATGGGCCACCCGCTGGGCGCCACCGGCGCCATGATCCTGGGCACCGTCCTGGACGAGCTGGAACGCTCGGACAAGGAAACCGCCCTGATCACCCTGTGCGTCGGCGCCGGCATGGGCACCGCCACCGTCATCGAACGCGTCTAAGACCTAGGAGCTAGCACCATGGAAAACTTCAAGATCGAGGTCGATTCCGACGGCGTGGCCCTGGTCACCTTCGACGTGCCCGGCCGCTCGATGAACACCCTGACCGCTTCGGTCATCAAGGAAATCGGCGAGGTGGTCGAGACCATCAAGTCGGACGCCGCCATCAAGGGCGCTGTGATCACCTCGGGCAAGACCACCGGCTTCTGCGCCGGCGCGGACCTCGGTGAACTGGGCGGTTCGGGCGGTATCGGCGGCGCGGGTTCGGGCGAAGAAGGCCTGAAGGCCGCCTTCGAAGCCGGCTTCGCGCTCAACAAGGCGTTCCGCGCCCTGGAAACCTGCGGCAAGCCGGTGGCCGCCGCGATCAACGGCCTGGCCATGGGCGGCGGTCTCGAGATCGCCCTGGCATGCCACTATCGCGTGGTCGCCGACCATCCGAAGATTCAGCTGGCCCTGCCGGAAGCCAAGGTCGGCCTGTTGCCGGGCGCCGGCGGCACCCAGCGCCTGCCGCGCCTGGTGGGCGTGATGGCCGCTGCGCCGTACCTGCTGGAAGGCAAGTCGATGAAGCCGGCCGAGGCCCTGGCCCTGAAGGTCGTGCACGAGGTCGTCCCGGCCGATCAGGTCGTGGAAGCCGCCAAGACCTGGATCAAGACCAAGGGCGATCCGGTCGCCCCGTGGGACAAGAAGGACTTCAAGCTCCCGGGCGGCGGGCCCTACACCCCGACCGGCAGCCAGGTCTTCATCATGGGCAACGCCATGCTGCGCAAGCAGACCTATGGCAATTACCCCGCCCAGCTGAACATCCTGAAGGCGGTCTATGAGGGCACCCAGGTGCCGTTCGACGCGGCCATCCGCATCGAGACCCGCTACTTCCTGAAGACGATGATGTCGCCTCAGGCCAAGGGCATGATCCGCACCCTGTTCCTCAGCCTGCAAGAGCTGGGCAAGGGCGCGGGTCGTCCGGCGGGCTTCGCCCCCTCGGAAGCCAAGAAGGTCGCCGTCCTGGGCGCCGGCATGATGGGCGCGGGCGTGGCCTATGTCCAAGCCATGGCCGGCATCGAGACCGTGCTGATCGACCAGTCGCAAGAAGCCGCCGACAAGGGCAAGGCCTATGCCGAAGGCCTGGTGAAGAAGGCCATTTCGCGCGGAAAGATGACCCAGGAGAAGGGCGACGCCGTCCTGGCCCTGATCACTCCGACCACCGACTATGACCTGGTCAAAGGCAGCGACCTGGTCATCGAGGCGGTGTTCGAGAACCGCGACGTCAAGGCCGACGTCACCAAGAAGGCCGAGGCCCAGCTGGCCGAGACCGCCATCTTCGGCTCCAACACCTCGACCCTGCCGATCACCGGCCTTGCCAAGGCGTCGGTGCGTCCCAAGAACTTCATCGGCATCCACTTCTTCTCGCCGGTCGACAAGATGGGCCTGGTCGAGATCATCATGGGCGAAGAGACGTCCGACGAGGCCCTGGCCAAGTCGATCGACTACGTCCTGAAGATCAAGAAGACCCCGATCGTCGTCAACGACAGCCGCGGCTTCTACACCTCGCGCTGCTTCGGCACCTTCGTGCAGGAAGGCCTGGAGATGATGGCCGAGGGCATCGCACCCGCCATCATCGACAACGTCGGCCGCGCCACGGGCATGCCGCGCGGCCCGCTGGAGATGAACGACGACGTCGCGCTGGACCTCTCCTACAAGATCGGCGAGCAGACCAAGAAGGACCTCGGCGACAAGTACGAGGAGCGTCCGTTCGCGCCGGTCCTGGAAAAGATGGTCGTCGAGCTGGGCCGCCTGGGCCGCAAGAACGGCAAGGGCTTCTACGACTATCCGGAAGGCGGCCAGAAGACGATCTGGAAGGGCCTCGCCGATCTGGCGCCGGTGACCACCGCCGACGCCGACCAGGCGCTGATCCAGGAGATCCGCACCCGCCTGCTGTACCGCCAGGCTGTCGAAGCCGCCCGCTGCTTCGAGGAAGGCGTCATCACCGACCCGCGCGAGGCCGATGTCGGCGCCATCCTGGGCTGGGGCTTCGCGCCCTGGACCGGCGGCCCAATCAGCCTGATCGACGGCGTCGGCGCCAAGGCCTTCGTCGAGACCCTCGACGCCCTGGCCCAGAAGTTCGGCACGCGGTTCACCCCGCCGGCCCTGCTGCGCGAGATGGCCGAAAAGGGCGAGACCTTCTACGGCCGCTTCGGCGGCAAGGCGAAGGCCGAAGCCGCCTAAGGCCAAGCTTTGCAAGACTGAAACAACGGAAGGCCCGGCGTCACCGCCGGGCCTTTTTGTTGTCCCGTAAAGCCACGCTCGCGCCCCATCCCCCGCCTACCTCCACCGGGCGCCGCAGCGCCTGGAGAGACGATGACCCCGGCGATCGCCACTGGAACCTGGCGACGTCGCTCGCGTCGGGCGTTGCGGCGCAACCTCGTCGCGCTGGGCGCGGTCGTGGTGGTCCACGCGCTGGTGCTGCTGGCCCTGATCGCCGGCGTTCATCCGGCGCCGCGGCTGGTTGAGCCGCCGGTCATTGAGGCCCTGCTGATGCATCCGCCGGTGGCGAGGTCCGCACCGACTGCTCCAGCGCCCATCGCCAAGGTCGCAACCCGATCTCCGCCAGCGCCCCCGACGCTCTCACCCGTGGTCAAGCCATCGCCCGCTCCACGCGGCATCATCGCCCCGCCCGGCTTCACGGCCCGCAAACTGGTCGAGCAAAGCGATGAAACGCGCGAGGCGCTGCGCGAAAGCCTGGGCTGCCGGAATCCGAAGACCGCCGGCCTCAATCGCGATCAGAAAGCCGCCTGCGCCGAAGCTGCCGGCGAGCGCTCTCGCACCGCTCCGATGTATGCCGCCATCGACCCGTCCAAGAAGGCGGCATTCGACGGCGACTGCTCCAAGGACGACGAATGGTGCCTCTACCGCGTGGGCAAAGGCCCCTACCCCGGCATCTTCGCCCTGGGCCGCAAGAAGAAGCGGCCAGGTTGGGACGACTAGGCCTTGGAGACGTCCATGCCCAGGGTCGGGCCGATGCCGTCGGGATGGTCGCCGAAGTAGTTTCCGCCGCGCTCGCGGGCCACTTTCTCCAGGCGGCTGCGGAACGTGTCGTCCAGCTGCAGGGTCGGCGCATCCTGGAGATCGTCGCCCTCGTCCAGCGGGATCGACGCGGCGATCACCTGCCTCAGCCGCTCGCCGAACCGGTCGTCGTCGGCGCTGCCGGGCTCGGGCGGGGCGTCCAGGAAGGTCATGACTTCTTCGAGGGCGGTGTCGTTGTCGACGCTCTTGGGCATGCGGGTACTCCTTCGAGACTTCAACGGTTCCGCACGGCCCCGGTTGCCGCTCTAAAGCGGCGAAAACCCGGTCTCGGTCAGGTTCAACCGCATCAGGTCCAGCCCCATGCCCTGGGCGCCCTGGTTCACCGCCGCGCCGACCTTCTTCATCTACGCCGCATCCGTCTTGGCCTGGTCGACGGCGGCGTCGATCAGCAACGTCTGGATCAGCAGCGATTCGGTCAGCTCCTGCCTCACGGGATCGCCGGCGCCTACCAGGATAGCCTTGCCGCCCAAGGCCTGGGCCGTCTGGCGCGCACGGCCTTGACCGTGGCCGGGCTGACGTCGTCGTTGCTGCCGCGCGTCGCCTGCCAGGCGGTGGTCCACCAGATAGTATAGGCGTCGGCCGGGTTGTCGACGCGCAGGCCGTACGGGCTCAGCGCCTGACCGGTCATCTCGATGATGTCGCCCTGGGCGAACAGCGCCTCCAGGCTCGCGGCGGCAGCCGGATCAGCCTTGCGGCTCTTGGCGACAAACTGAGCCAGGTTGGCGCGGCGGCGCTCCAGGTCGGGACGATAGGTCAGCGAGCCGGCCTCCACGGGCGCGGCCGCGCGGCGCTCTCGCCCGGCCTCCTGGGCGTTGGCATGGTCCTGGTAGCTCTTGACCGGCCCGTAATAGAGCATCGGGCTCAGCATCTGGTACTGGGCCTGCGCCGCGACCGGCGCGAGGGCGACCAGGCAGGCGAGAAGGATCGGCTTGACGGTCATACGCGTCTCCAAACCCCCGCAACCCGCAATAGAGTACGGCGCACGAAGTCGATCCTGGGGCGAGCGCCCGGATGGCTATCGATCTTGGAGGGAGAAGAAGTGGTGCCGCTTAGGTGACTCGAACACCTGACCCCATCATTACGAATGATGTGCTCTACCAGCTGAGCTAAAGCGGCCCACGTCGCTTCGGACCGTGGTCCGACCGCGAGGAGCGCCTACTTAGCGGGACGCGAGCCACTTGCCAAGCGCCGTCTTGCACCTGAATTGCGACGGGGCGCCGGACCGCCGCCGAGCGGGCCGTCCGGCGGGTCGGAAATCGGCGGCGCGTCATACAGCCCAGGGTCATCGGGCACCGGCATCAGGGCCCCGCCGGTCTCGGCCGCATGGATGAACGGCGTCGACTTGGCGTAGTCGGCATAGGCCGAGGGCAGTTCTGGCAGGTCGTTCATCGTCCGCTCACGACGCTCGTGGCGCGGATGGATCAGCTGGCCGGTCTCGGCATAGCTGACCGCCAGGCGGGCCCAGTCCTCGCGCTGATAGGCGAAGGCGCGGCCTTCGGGGTCGAGGTCGGACCAGTCGGGTTCCTGCGGCGCCTCCAGGCCCTGGGCGACCCAGGCGCGGGCCTCGTCGCCCTGGCCGTTGGCGGCGGCGACGCGGGCCATCAGGCCGGCGAAGCGGGCAGTCGGAGCCTCCTCGTCCAGCAGCCGCGCGGCGGCGCGGGCGGCCACCGGATCGCCGCCGATCAGGGCGCTCTCGACGCGCAGAATGCGGCTTTCGCGCGCCTCGGGCTTCATCGCCGCCAGAGCCGCCAGGCGCTGGGCGCGGGCCTTGGGGGTCTCGTTGGTCTTCAGGTCGCGATAGGCCAGCCACAAGGCCGGATGCGGCTGAGCCTTCCAGGCGGTCTCGATCAGGGCGCCGGCCTTTGCGCCCTTGCCGTCATCGGCCAGCAGGCGCGCGGCCATGACCACGCCGGGGGCGAAGTCGGGCTTCAGCTTCACGGACTGGACGGCGAAGTCCAGGGCCTGGGCGCGGGCGGCCGGGTCGGCCTCCTCCAGGCTGGCGGCCGAGGCGGCCAACAGGGCGGCGCGGCTGCGCTCGGCCACGACCGGCGAGACGATCTTGCGGTCCAGGGCGCTCTTGACCAGGTCCAGGGCGGCGGCCCAGTCGCCGGCTTCCAGCTTGGCTTCCAAGAGGGCCAGCCAGGCCCAGCGGGCGGTGCGGGCCAGGCCGTAGGCAGTCTCAGCGTGACGCACAGCAGCGGCCTTGTCGCCCTCGGCCAGTTCGGTCTGCATCAGGCCGCGTAAGCCCGCTAGGCGCATCTCGGGAAAGCCCAGCATGGCGTTGTAGGCGCTCTTGGCCGCGGCCGTGTCACCGGCGGCTTCGGCGGCCTGGGCGGCCAGGACGCGAACCAGGGCCGGGGCGTCCTCGGCTAGCTCAGCCGACTTCTGGGCCAGGCGGCGGGCCTCCGAACCATCACCGGCGGCCACGGCGAGAAAGCCGCGCGACAGAGCTTCGATCGCCTGCTTGCGCTTGGCCTCGGCGCGCGCGCGGGTGGCGCGGCGGGGGGCCTCGACGATCCAGATCACGCCCCGCCACAGCAGGGTGAACAGCAGGGCCGAGGCCAGGGTCAGCAGGGCCGCGGCGGCGGCGGTCATCTCGATGCGCCAGCCCATCCACTCCAGCCAGGCGCGACCCGGTTCGCCGGTCAGGGCCAGGACCCCCACGGCGACGGCGGCAACCAGGAAGAGGGCGAAGGCGACGCGGGTCATCAGACGCCGGCCCGGGCGACGCGGGCCAGGCCCGCCAAGGCCTCGGTGCGCACGGCCGCCACTTGGCGGTCGATCTCGATGCGGCGGCTGGCGGCGGCGAACCACGGGCCCAGCACGTCGCGGGCGGCGTCGGGCAGCGGGTCCAGGGCGGCGACCGCGCCCTCGATATCACCCTCGTCCAGCAGCGCCTGGGCGCGGGCCAGCATGGCGTCCGGCGTCGTGCCCTTCGTCGAGCCGACATGGCGGATCGAGACGATGCTGGAAAGCGCATAGCGGATGCGGGCGAAGAGGTCAGCCTCAGCCCCCGGATCGCGCGAGGCGCTGGCGGCGCGGCCGGCCAGGTTGCCGAACTGCACGGCCAGGCCGGCGCGCGTCGGCGCTCCGGTACGCGACAGCGGTTCCAGCGCCCGCAGGTTCGGCGAGCCGGGCAGCACCCGCTCCAGCCGGGCCAGCTCGGCGGCGAACGGACGCGAGGTCCCGGCGGCTTCGGCCAGGGTCGAGGCGGCCAGGGCGGCGGCCGCGGCGTCGGTCACCCCACGCTGGCCCGACTCCAGGGCTGTGATTCGCTCGTCCAGACGCTCGACATCGGCGGCCGGCGCGGCCAAGGCTGTCTCGCCGGTCTCGACCGGCAGGGCCGAGCCGGGAGCCAGGCGCTCGGCGACCGGGCGGGAGCTGGGCTGGGCCGAGACCGAACCTTCGGCGGGGCCGCTCTTGAACAGGGCCGGCCCGAAATGGGCGACGCCGGCGCCCAGGCCGATGCACAGCACGCAGAGGATCAGCCAGACCCAAACCCCGGGCCCCAGCACGCGGCGACGGGCGTAGAGCGCCGGATCGCTGGGCGCGACGATTTCAGCGGGATCGGGAGCGGCGGTCATGCTCCATTCGTGCCTGAGGCCGCTGCGCCGCGCAATGTCGCGCTCAAGCTGTAAGCAGCTCCAGCATCGCGGATTCGTCGGGACGCGGCGCGACGGCCACAGACCCCGGTTCGACCAGGCCCGCCAGCGGCGCGGCGACGGCCTTGGAAAGGCACAGGACGCGCAGGTTCGGCGCGGGTCGCTCGGCCAAGATCGCCGCCAATCCGCGGGCCGCGCGCGGCGAGTGCAGCAACACCGTCGTCGCCGTCGTCAGGGTCGCCTTGGCCGGCGCGCGCTCGACCGTTTCGTAGACCGCGATCCCGTGCGCCATCACCCCGCATTCGCGGAGCATCCCGACAAGGTCTCCGGCCGGTTCCTTGGCCCCGGCCCACAGCACCGGACCGCCGGCCGCGCCGACGACCAGGCGGGCCAGGTCCTCGACATCGCCGTCGGCGCTGGAGACGCTGCGAAAGCCCAAGGTCTCGGCCGCCCGGGCCGTGGCGCGCCCAACGGCGAAGACCGGCAGGAAGCGGGCGTCGTGCAAGCGGGCGAAGGCCTCGACCCCGTTGGCGCTGGTGAAGGCCAGGGCGGCGACGTGGTCCAGGTCAATCTCGACGTCCAGCGCCGCGACCGCCAGCAGCGGGTCGATGAGGGGCGTGAAGCCCAGGGCCTGCACGCGTTCGGCCGTGGCCTCGGCGCCAGGACGGGCGCGGGTGATCCAGACCGGCGCGCCTGCTTCCATGGTCTATTCCGGCAGGACGATCGCGTCGCCGCCGGCCTCGCGGACTTCCGCGCCCAGCTTCAGGCCCAGGGCCCGGGCCTCGCCGATGTCGTCGGCGCCGTTCAGGGCGACTTCGCCCTCGCGACGGAAGCGCTGGGCGCCGTCGGGGGTCAGGGCCTCGACGATGATGGACAGGTGCGCGCCCTCCAGCACCGCGCGAGCGCCGATGGCGGTGCGGCACGAACCTTCCAGGGCGAAAAGCGCCCCGCGCTCGGCGGCGACGGCGATGGTGGTCTTGCGGCAGCTGACGGCCTGCAGCCAGGGAGCGTGGGCGTCCTCCAGCCGGGTCTCGATGACCAGGGCGCCCTGGCCGGGGGCCGGCGGGCAGGCCACGGGGTCAAGCCAGCTCTTGGTGATGTGACCCAGGCCCAGGCGGTTCAGGCCGGACTGAGCCAGCAGGATGGCGTCGGCCTCGCCACGCTCCAGCTTGGCCAGGCGGGTGTCGACATTGCCGCGCAGCATGACGATCTCGAGGTCGGGCCGCACGTGCAGGGCCTGAGCCTGGCGACGCAAGGACGCGGTGCCCAGACGCGCGCCCTTGGGGAGGTCTTCCAACCGCTCGCAGACGTGGCTGATGAAGGCGTCGCGTGGGTCTTCTCGCTCGGGCGTAGCGGCCAGGATCAGGCCCGGCGGCAGTTCGGCCGGCATGTCCTTCAGCGAGTGGACGGCGCAGTCGATGCGGCCGTCCAACAGGGCTTCCTCGATCTCCTTGGTGAAGAGGCCCTTGCCGCCGATCTCCATCAGGCGGCGGTCCTGGATGCGGTCGCCGGTGGTGACGATCGGGATCAGGGGCGCGAAGGCCTCGATCTCGTCCTTCGACGCGCCTTCGGGGGCGCCGAGCGCGGCGGCGATGCGCGCCTGCATCAGGCCCGACTGGGCCAGGGAGAGCTTGGAGCCGCGCGCGCCGATGCGGATGGGAGGTTGCCGGGACACGGTCGGAACGTTACCTGCGGTGATGAAATTTCCTCTTCGCTGCTACAGGAGCAGTGGGAAGCCCGCAACTGATGACACCCCTTAAGACACTGACCATCCTCGGCCTTGAGACCAGCTGCGACGAGACCGCGGCCTCGGTCGTGCGTCGCGATGCGGATGGGACAGTCACGGTGCTGTCCTCGGTGATCGGCGCCCAGTTCGAGAAGCACGCCCCGTTCGGCGGCGTGGTGCCCGAGATCGCCGCCCGCGCCCATGTCGAGTCGATCGACGCCATCGCCGCCGAAGCGGTCCGCGCCTCGGGCGTGACGTTCGGCGAGCTGGACGGCGTGGCCGCCACCGCCGGTCCCGGTCTGGTCGGCGGGGTGATGGTCGGCCTGGCGTTCGGCAAGGCCGTGGCCCTGGCGCGCAATGTGCCCCTTGTCGCCGTCAATCACCTGGAAGGCCACGCGGTCTCGGCCCGCCTGGGCGCCGACATCGCCTATCCGTTCCTGTTGCTGCTGGTCTCGGGCGGACACTGCCAACTGCTGGAAGTCTCGGGCGTCGGAGCCTGCAAGCGCCTGGGCACCACGATCGACGATGCAGCCGGCGAGGCCTTCGACAAGATCGCCAAGAGCCTGGGCCTGCCTTATCCGGGCGGTCCGGCCCTGGAGAAGCTGGCCGTCGGCGGCGACGCCGAGCGCTACAAGCTGCCGCGCGCCCTGCTGGGCCGCAAGGATTGCGACTTCTCGTTCTCGGGCCTGAAGACTGCGGCGGCGCGGATCGCCGAGACCCTGACGACCGACGACGAGCGCCGCGACCTGGCCGCCGGCGTTCAGTTCGCCATCGCCCGCCAGCTGTCCGAGCGGGTGCAGAGGGCGATGATGCTCTACAAGGAAAGCCACGCAGGCGATGACCTGCGCTTTGTCGTCGCCGGCGGCGTGGCGGCCAATGGCGCGGTGCGGGCGGCCCTGCTGGCCGACTGCGAGAAGAACGGCTTTTCCTTCGCCGCCCCGCCGCTGGCCTATTGCACCGACAACGCCGCCATGATCGCCCTGGCCGGAGCCGAGCGCCTGGCCCTAGGGATTTCCGACGACCTCGACGCCGTCGCCCGTCCACGCTGGCCGCTGGACGAAGCCGCGGCGCTGGCCAATCCCGCCAACGCCTATGGACGCAAGGGAGCCAAGGCATGACCTTCAAGCATGTGGGCGTGATCGGCGCCGGGGCCTGGGGCACGGCCCTGGCCCAGGTCGCCGCCCGCGCCGGCCTTCAAGTCACCCTGCAGGCCCGCGAGCCCGAGGTCGTGGAAGCGGTCAACGAACGCCACGAGAACGCGGTGTTCCTGCCTGGCATTGCGCTGGAGCCGGGGATCAAGGCGGTCACCGAACTCTCCGGCCTCGCCACGTGCGACCTGATCCTGGCCGTCGCGCCGGCTCAGCATCTGCGCGCGGCCCTGACCGCCTTTGCTCCGCATCACCAGGCCAGCGCGCCTATCGTGCTGTGCTCCAAGGGCGTCGAGCAGGGCTCGCTGAAGCTGATGACCGACGTCGCCGCCGAAGCCCTGCCGGGCGCGCCGATCGCGGTGCTGTCGGGCCCCAGCTTCGCCGGCGAGGTGGCCCGCAACCTGCCCGCCGCCGTCACCCTGGCCTGCGAGGACGAGGCCCTGGGCAAGGCCATCGCCGAAGCCATCGCCATCCCGACCTTCCGCCCCTACACGGCCAACGACCTGATCGGGGCCGAGGCCGGCGGGGCGGTCAAGAACGTGCTGGCCATCGCCTGCGGCATCGTCGAGGGCAAGGGCCTGGGCCGCAACGCCCACGCCACCGTCATCACCCGCGGCTTCGCCGAACTGACCCGCCTGGCTGTGACCCTGGGCGCCAAGCCCGAGACCGTCGCGGGCCTGTGCGGCCTGGGCGATCTCGTTTTGACCTGCTCCAGCCCGCAGTCGCGCAACATGAGCGTCGGCCTGGCCCTGGGCCAGGGCATGACCCTGGAACAGGCCCTGGCCGGCAAGGTCTCGGTGGCCGAAGGCGTCGCCTCGGCGCCGGCCGTCCGCGCCCTGGCCCGCAAGGTCGGCGTCGAGGTCCCGATCTGCGAGGCCGTGGCCGCCATCCTGGCTGGCGAGGTCGAAATCGACGCCGCCATCCAGGGCCTGCTGTCGCGCCCCCTGAAATCCGAAGCTTAAGGTAAGGACCGCCGCATGGCCCTCTTCGTCGTCTACTGCAAGGACAAGCCCGGCGCGCTCGAGACGCGCATGGCCACCCGCCCGACCCACCTCGACTACCTAAACAGCGTGACCGCCCTGAAGGCCGCCGGCCCGCTGCTGGACGACGCCGGCTCGCCGATCGGCTCGCTGCTGATCTTTGAAGCCGAGGACAAGGCTGCGGTGCAGGCCCTGGTCGACAACGACCCCTACACCAAGGCCGGCCTGTTCGAGAGCGTCGCCATCGACGGCTGGCGCGTCGGCGTCGGCTCGATCACCGGCTGACTTGAGAACCGACCCGGACAACCCCGCCCGCCCCGCGCCGGGCACGGTGCTCTGCGCGCTGGACGAGATCGCCTCGCCTGGCTCGAAGGGCTTCCGCTGGCGCGAGGGCGACGCAATGTTCGCCGGCTTCGTGGTCCGCAAGGACGACGTCGTGGTCGGCTATGTCGACAGCTGCCCGCATGCCGGCTGGCCGCTGGCGGGGTTCGCCGGACGCTATCTGACCCGCGAGAACGACCTGATCCTGTGCGCCGGCCACGCGGCCCTGTTCAAGATCGAGGACGGGGCCTGCGTCGCGGGCCCCTGCCCCGGCGACAAGCTGTTCCCCTGGCCCGTCGCGGTCCAGGACGGCCAGATCATCGTCGCTTAAGACCTTTGTTTTACGGTCCCCGCCAATGATTGCGGGAGACCGGCCATGACCGACATGCACTTCGACGCCGAGACGGTCACCCACCGCGCCGGCCTGGCCAAGCTGCGCTCGATCACCAAGATCAATCCGCGCCTGGCCGCGCCCCTGGCCAAGACCATGCTGGGCGGCCAGCGCGACGCCGCCGTGGTCGACGCCTTCAACGCCCACGCCGAACAAGCCGGTTTCGAGTTCACCTCGACCTGGGCCAGCAACAACATCCCGTTCGTGGCCCCGCTGCTGCGCGACTTCGCCGCCAAGCGTCCGGCCGGCGAGACGATCCGCTACATGGAGATCGGCGCCTATGAGGGCCGCAACCTGGCCTTCATGGACTGGCTGCTGCCCAATCGCCTGGCCGTCACGGTCATCGACCCCTGGTTCGACGAGGCCCTGAACCCGGAAGAGAAGTACCACGCCGTCGAGCCGCGCTTCCAACGCAACATGGCCAAGTGCGGCTTCAAGAGCCTGGACACCCACAAGGGTTTCTCGACCTACGTCCTGCCCCAGATGCTGGAGCGCAACGAGCAGTTCGACCTGATCTATGTCGACGGCAGCCATACCGCCCTGGCGGTGCTGATCGATCTCTGCTTCTGCGCCAGCCTGCTCAGCGTGGGCGGCATGATGGTGTTGGACGACTACTGGCACGACATCAGCGAGATCGGCGGCCCCGGCGTGAAGCAGGCCGTCGACCAGTTCCACGCCGCCTTCGGCCGCTACTTCGAGATCGCCGCGGTCTACCGGCAGGTGGCCCTGGTGAAGACGGCGGAGATCCCGCGCTAGGCGACCCAGTCCCCCGACTTGCCGCCGGTCTTTTCCAGGAGGCGCACGGTCTCGATGACCATGCCCTTCTCGGCGGCTTTCAGCATGTCGTAGATCGTCAGGCAGGCCACCGAGGCCGCCGTCAGGGCCTCCATCTCGACGCCTGTGGGGCCGGTGGTCTTGACCCGTGCGGTGACGGTCAGGCCGCCCTCGGCCGGCTCGACCTCGACGACCACCTTCGACAGCGCCAGCGGATGGCACAGCGGGATCAGGTCCGAGGTCTTCTTCGCCGCCATGATCCCGGCCAGCTCGGCTACGGCGCGGACGTCGCCCTTACGGCCCTCGCCCGACGCCGCGAGCGCCAGGGTCTCGGCGCTCATCCGCACGAAGCCGGTGGCCACCGCCTCACGCGCCGTCGCCGGCTTGTCGGAGACGTCGACCATGCGAGCTCGGCCCTCGCTATCGATGTGGGTCAGCTTGCTCACTGTTCCAGAAGCCCTATTGCTCAAGAAGTCGGGGCATCAGCTCGACCATGTTGCAGGGCTTGTGGCGGCTATCCAGCTGGGCGGCGATGACCTTGTCCCAGCCGTCCTTCACCGCGCCATTGCTGCCCGGCAGGCAGAAGACGAAGACGCCGTCGATGATCCCGGCCGTGGCCCGCGACTGCAGGGTCGAGAGGCCGACCGTGGCGTAGCTGACCAGGTGGAAGATCACCGAGAAGCCGTCGATGGTCTTGTCGAACAGCGGCTGCAGCGCCTGGACCGTCACGTCGCGGCCGGTCAGGCCGGTGCCGCCGGTGGTGACGATGGCGTCGACGGCCTTGCTGTCGATCCAGTCGCGGACCTGAGCCCGCACTAGCTCGACATCGTCGCGCACCACCGCCCGGCCAGCGAACGCGTGGCCGGCGTCGCGGACCCGGTCGATCAGGATCTGGCCCGAGGTGTCGGTGCTCTCGTCGCGGGTGTCGGAGACGGTCAGCACGGCGATGCGCACCGGCTTGAACGGCAGTTCCGGCTTGATCCCGCCACCCGGCTTCAGGCCTTCCGACATTCGCGTACTCCTAGTCCCAGCGTTCGGCGTCGGTCCTATCGCGGTCCGTCGGCTCGATCCAGCGCGCGCCGTCCGGACCGTGCTCCTTCTTCCAGAAGGGCGCGCGGCTCTTGAGATAGTCCATCAGGAAGTCGCAGGCCTCGAAGGCCTCGCGGCGATGGCCGGCGGCCGTAGCCACGAAGACGATGGCCTCGCCCGGCGCGATGCGACCGGTGCGATGGACGATCTTGACGTCGTGGAGCTTGAACCGCTCGATCGCCGACGCGGCGATCTCGCCGATCGCCGTGTCGGTAAAGCCGGGATAGGCCTCCAGTTCCAGGGCCGCCGCCGCGCCTTGCTCGGCACGCGCCAGGCCGACGAAGGTGGCGACCGCGCCGGTCTCCTGGCGGTCCGCGCAGAAGGCGGTGACCAGCGCGCCGGGCTCGAAGGGCTCGCTGGTGAGGGTGACGGTCATCCGCCGCTCATCGGCGGCAGGAAGGCGACTTCGGTGTGGACGGCCAGAACCGCCTCGCCGCGCACCAGCACCTTGTCGACGGCGATCTGCACGCCGGGACCGGCCAGGGCCTCGCCCAGCGCGGCGTCATCGGCCGTCAGGACGCCACGCAGGCCCGCGAGATCTGCGGCCTCGACGTTGCGCTCGCGCCAGCCGGCCTGGTCGGCCAGGCGTCCGAACAGCAGCACCCGCGCCATCTAGCCTCCGGTCGTCGACATATGGCGGGCCACGGCGGGGCGAGCGGCGGCGATCTGGAAGTCGTGGCCCTGCGGCTTGGACCCGATCGCCGTGAAGATCGCCTGGCGCAACTCGCCGTCGTTGGCGCCCGACCGCAGCACGGCCCGCAGGTCGCTGGCGTCGTCGCGGCCCAGGCAGGTGTGCAGCGTACCGGTGCAGGTCAGCCGCACCCGGTTGCAGGTGTCGCAGAAGTGGTTGCTGAGGGGGGTGATGAAGCCCAGCCGTCCGCCCGTCTCGGCCACGCGCGTGTAGCGGGCCGGGCCGCCGGTCGCGTGATGGATGTCGTCCAGGGTCCAGAACGACGACAGCGTACGGCGCACGTCCTTCAGCGACAGAAACTGGTCGGTGCGGTCCTGCTCGACCTCGCCCAGGGGCATGGTCTCGATCAGGGTCATGTCGCAGCCGCGCGCGTGGGCCCAGGCGATCAGGTCCGGAAGCTCGGCGGCGTTGTCGTCCTTCAGGGCGACGGCGTTGATCTTGATGGCGATGCCTGCGGCCAGGGCGGCATCAACGCCGGCGATCACCTGGGCTAGGTTGCCGCCCCGGGTCAGCTTGCGGAAGAGATCGGGCTTCAGCGTATCCAGCGAGACATTGACCCGCCGCACGCCGTGCCGGGCCAGCTCGGCGGCGTGCTGCGCCAGCTGGGTGCCGTTGGTGGTCAGGGTCAGCTCGTCCAGCGCCCCCGTCCGCAGGTGGCGCGACAGGCTGGCGACCAGTTGCATGAAGCCCTTGCGCACCAGCGGCTCGCCGCCGGTCAGCCGCAGCTTGCGCACGCCCAGGCCCACAAAGGTCGACGCCAGGCGGTCCAGCTCCTCCAGCGTCAGCACTTCCGCCTTGGGCAGGAAGGTCATGTGCTCGGCCATGCAGTAGACACAGCGCAGGTCGCAACGATCGGTGACCGAAACCCGCAGATAGGTTACGGCGCGGCCGAACCCGTCGATCAGGCGGGGCTCCGTGCGGACCGCTTGCGCGGGGCTGTCGTCATAGGGCGTCATGTCCAGGATCAAGAATAGGCGCTGGGGCCCATGACGCAAAGCGATACCGGAGCATTGGACGCCATCGTGCTGGCGGCGGGGCGCGGCGCCCGTTTCGGTGGCGGCAAGCTGCTGGCCCCGCTCAACGGTCGGCCGCTGGTCGCCGGCGCGCTACGCACGGCCCTGGCCGCGCCGGTGCGCCAGGTCCTGGTGGCGGTCGGCGATGATCCGGCGCTGCATGAGGCCGTCGCCAGCGTGTCCGAACGCCTGGTGCTGGTCCCGGTCCCCGACTCGGCCGAGGGCATGGGCGCCTCGCTGCGGACGGCGGCGGCGCGGGTTGCGGACGACACCGCCGGCGTCTTCGTGTTCCTGGGCGACATGCCGGCCATCGACCCGGCCACGGCGGCGGCGCTGGCCGATGCGCTGGACGCGCCCGACCACATCGTCGCCCCCGTCTTCGACGGCCAGCGCGGGCATCCGGTGCTGTTCGGCGCGGCCTGGCTGCCGGCCTTGCGGGCGTTGTCCGGCGACGAGGGCGCCCGCGTCCTCCTGAGGAATGCTAGCGACCGGCTGACGCTGGTCGCCGTCGCCGACCCCGGCGTCTTGCTGGACGTTGATCGGCCCGAGGATCTCGCGCGGCTCTAGTGCAGCGGCGCGGGCTTGGCGACCAGCACGCGGCGTACCTGGTCGACCAGGGACAGCGCCGCATCGGTGTCGCCGCGTTCCTCCAGCGCCATCAGCCGGGTCATCAGGGCTGCCAGGATCCGCTTGTGATCGTCGCCCACCCGCGCGAAGCCGCGGCGGAACTCGGCCATTTCCAGGTCGTCGGCCGGCTCGACGTCATGACCAAACTTCTTCATTGGCCCGCCTCCGGTCGCGCAGCGTCACCCTGACGGCGACGATGAGCACGGCCATCTGGCACAGCACGAGGACATTGTTGGCGGCCAGAAACCCGTAGCGATGCACCTCCGGATCGACCACCGCGATGACACGAGCCATGACCGGCAGCAGCATCAGCGCCCCCAGCACGGCCGCCCATAACCGTCGCCAGCGCAGCGACACCCAGACGACCAGCAGCGCGACATTGGTGTCGATCACCGCCACCGGCATGTCCCAGTCGCCGCGGCTGAGGTTGGACACCGCCGGCGTCAGCATCCAGCCGATGATGAACGCGCCCGCCGACCAGCGCAGCGGCGCGTCGCCCTTCCAGATCGCCGTCCCGCAGATCGCCAGGGCGACCAGATACAGGACGTAGGGCAGCAGCAGAGGCACGGTCCGATCCCGAAGCAGGAGAAGGTGTCCGGACAGATGAAACGCATGATGGGGTCATGCCGCAAGGTTCCTGTCGCGCGGCTGTGCGGACCGCGCGTCTTGGGTTCGAGACGCTTACAGGGAAGTCGAGCTAGACGCGGTGTTGCAGCGTCAGCATCAGGCTGCGCAGGGCCACGGCGATCACCGCCAGCAGCACCGCAGAGGCCGCGGCGATGGCCAGCACCATGCCCAGCCACTGGAGGGGATTCAGCTCATGGCGCCAATCCCGCCTCCCAGCGGTCGATCGTCGGTCAGGAAGGCCGTCGCCGCCAGCACCCGCAACAAGGTCTTGGACGGCGGCTCGCCAGAGGCCTGGGCCTTGCGCAAGGCCGACACCGCTTCCGGCACCAGGGCTCCACGCTCGGGGGTCCCCGCCAGCATGGTCAAACCCTCCTCCAGCGCGCCCCAGCTGGCCACGAAGAAGGCCGGGCCCGTATGCGGTGGTGTCGTCAGGGTCTCGCTCATGGCCGGCTCCGATCTCGCTCTCAGCAAGCGGCGCCGCCTCAAGCTGGGCCAGATCGTCTGGTCGCCTACGGTAGTCATTACCGGGGTCCCCGCCTTCCCAGGCCACGAAGGCCAGGGCCGCGTCGCGACGGCTCATTCCGGCCAGGCGCCGGCGCGCGCTGAGCACGTGCATCTCGACAGTTTTCGGAGACAGGCCCAGCGCTCTGGCGATCTCCTTTGACTGCAGATGCGCCGCGATCAGCCGCAGAATCTCGCGTTCACGCGGCGTGAGCTTCTCGAAAGCCGTAGTGCGATCGACCATGGCGCGAGCATGCTTGGCCACGCGCGCCGCGTCCAGCACGTCACGCGAGAACCTTTTGAGACGCGGGGGCCCGCCTAGAGCGTGGCAGCCAAAAGTGTAAGCGGTTTTGGCGTTTGCCACGCTCTAAATGTTTGAATTAGAGCCTGTTTATCCGTTTCTGATGTTTCCATCAGAAACGGACAGGCTCTAGGCCCGGACAAACGGCAGGCGGGTGGTCGCGGTCTTGTTCAGGGCCAGTAGCGCATTGGCCACCGCCGGGCCGATCACCGGCGTGCCCGGCTCACCCACGCCGCTGGGCGGATTGCCCGACGGCAGGATGTGGGTCTCGACGGTCGGGGCCTCGTTGATGCGCAGCACGCGATAGGTGTCGAAGTTGCTCTGATCGACCTTGCCGTCGGTCAGGGTCACCTCGCCGAACATGAAGCCCGACAGGCCGTAGCAGGTCCCGCCTTCCATCTGGGCGGCGATCTGGTCGGGCGAGACAGCCACGCCGCAGTCGATGGCGGTGACCACCCGGCCCACGCGCGGCGCGCCGTTCTCCAGCTTGACCTCAGCCACCTGGGCGACGACCGAGCCGAAGCTCTCGTGCACCGCCACGCCGCGGGTCCAGCCGGCCGTAGCGCTGGGACCGGCTTTCTCGACGGCCAGGTCCAGCACGGCCAGGTGCCGGTCGGCGCCGGCCTTCTTGTACAGCGCCCGGCGGTACTCGATCGGATCCTGACCGGCCTTCAGGGCCAGCTGGTCGATGGTGTGCTCCATCACGAAGGCGGTGTGGGTCGCGCCCACCGACCGCCACCACAGAACCGGCACGCCCACCTCGGGCAGGGCCAGCTGGGCGTCGACCACGGGCGTGGCCTTCAGATAGGGCGAGCCGGCCGTGCCCTCGATCGCGGTCTGGTCGGGTCCCTTCGAGGGCATCGGCGAGCCCTTCATGATCGACTGGGTGACGATGCGGTGACGCCAGGCGGCCGGATAGCCGTCCTTGTCCAACCGCACCTTCAGGGCGTGTACGGTCAGCGGCCGGAAGTAGCCGGCCTGCATGTCGTCCTCGCGCGTCCAGACCAGTTTCACCGGCCGGCCCTTGCCGACCTTCTTGGCGATGTGGACGCATTCGGACGCGTAGTCGGACTGGAAGTTGGCGCGCCGGCCGAACGAGCCGCCGGCGAACAGGGTCTCGATCTCGACCGAACCCGGCAGGCAGCCAACGATCTTGGCGGCGTTAAGCTGGTCCAGCGTCTGGCCCTGAGACCCGAAAACAAGCTTGACCTTGTTGCCGTCCACCGAGGCCACGCAGTTCATCGGCTCCATGGTGGCATGGGCCAGGTAGGGGAACTCGTAGGTCGCCTCGAAGACGTCCTTGCCGGTCGCCGTGTCCAGCCCGGTCGCATCGCCGCGCTGGTCGAAGGCCTCCCACTTGGTCTCGGTGTTCTTGCCGGCCGCGATGTCGTTGAACAGCTGGGCGATGGCGGGCGAGCCGCGCTTTTCGGCCTTGTCCTCGTCCCACTCGACGCTCAGCGCCTCACGGCCCATGCGGGCGGCATAGGTGTTCTGGGCCACGACGGCGATGCCGGTCGGGATCTCGAACACGTCGACCACGCCGGCGACCTTCTTGGCCTCGGCGGCGTCGAAGCTTTTGACCTTGGCCCCGAACCGCGGGGCGTGGGCGACCACCGCCGTCAGCATGTCGGGCAGACGGACGTCCTGGGTGTAGCGAGCGGTGCCGTCGCTCTTGGCCTGGGCGTCCTTGCGGCGCACGCGGTCGGTGCCGATCAGGGTGAAGGTCTTGGGGTCCTTCAGCCTGACGTCGGTCGGGGCGGGAACCTTGGCGGCGTCGGCCAGCAGCTCGCTGAAGGTCGCGCTCTTGCCAGAGGTGTGGCTGACGACGCTGTCCTTCACGGTGATCTCGCCGACCGCGACGTTCCAGCGGTTGGCGGCGGCCTGGACGAACATCGCCCGCGCGCCGGCGCCGGCCTTGCGCAGCTGGTCCCACGAGTTGGAGATCGCCGACGAGCCCCCGGTCAGCTGGGCCCCGGCCGTGGCGTTGCCATAGAGCTTGGCGTTGGCGGGCGCGTGCTCGACCAGCACCCGCGTCCAATCGGCGTCCAGTTCCTCGGCGACGATGGCCGCCAGGCCCGCGTGATTGCCCTGGCCCATCTCCTGGTGCTTGTTGATCACCGTCACCACGCCGTCCTGCGCGATGCGGATGAATGGTCCGAAGGCCCCGACCTCGATGTCCGAGCCGGCGCTCATCAGGTCGGCGGGCGAACAGCCGACCACCAGCGCCCCGCCGACCAGGGCCGAGGCGACGACGACGTCGCGGCGGCTGGGTTGCTTAAAGGGCGCGTTCATTGGCCGGCTCCGCGCTGGGTCGAGCCCGAACCGGCGACGATGGCTGCGTCGATATCGGCATGGGGCTCGCCGCGCGGCGGACCGGTGTCGGCCGCGTCCTTGATCGCCGCCCGGATCCGCTGATAGGCGCCGCAGCGACAGATGTTGCCGGACATGGCGCTGTCGATGTCCGCGTCGGAGGGCTTGGCCTGGCGTTCCAGCAGGGCGACCGCCGACATGATCTGGCCCGACTGGCAGTACCCGCATTGGGGAACGTCGTGGCGCACCCAGGCCTGTTGCACCGGATGGCTGCCGCCCAGACCCTCGATGGTGGTGATCTTGGCCGACCCGACCGCCTCGATCGGCGTCACGCAGGAGCGTCTCGGCTCGCCGTCGACATGCACCGTGCAGGCCCCGCATTGGGCCAGACCGCAGCCGAACTTGGTGCCCGTCAAGCCCAGTTCATCGCGCAGAACCCAGAGCAGCGGGGTGTCCGGGCTGGCCTGTACGGCCACGGGCTTGCCATTGATGTCGAGCGTCACGGCCATGCTCTTCGCCTCCCAGCGAGCGTTCCGGAGAATGATAACACTGTTCACATCCGGCTTGGCCAGAGCGATCTGGAGACAGAACGCGCGGGAACGGCCGATCGCTTCCCTGGCGCGCCGGGGACGAAACCCGTTATGCTCCAGGCCTCGCACAGCCTGGAGGTCTCCGACTTGCGCCGCCTTCTCCTTCCCCTCTCCGGCCTGGCCCTTTTCCTGGCCGGCTGCGCCACGGTCGCCCCGATGGACTCGACAGACGCTCCGATCCGCTACAGCTGCAAGGCCGGCAAGCGCTTCACCGCGGCCTACGCCCTGCATGGCAAGCGCGTGGTGGTCACGGCCGGCGGCGCGACCAAGACCCTGAAGCTGGCTCGCTCGGCCTCGGGCGCCCGCTACACGGCCGGCGACGCCGAGATCTGGAGCAAGGGCGCGGACGCCATGCTCAAGGGCTTCCCCGGCGGCCCCTATCAAGATTGCCGCTCGCAGTAGAGCGTTTCGCGACCTGACTGTGTCAGGCCGCGAGCTCTAGTCTTTTATTTTGACGCATTTTTCTTCACGCGAACCGGGACCACTTCGCTCGAAAAATGCTTGGTTCCGAGGACAAGCGTTGAATTCCTTCCCCGCCTATTTCCCCCTGGACGGCCGCAAGGTGGTGATCGCCGGCGTCGGCGAGGCGGCCGAGGCCAAGGCCCGGCTGTTCGACGGCTCGCCCGCGACCCTGATCCGGCTGGAGGGCCACGACGCCTATCTGCCCGGCTCGTACACCGGCGCGACCCTGGCCTTCGTAGCCAGTCCCGACGAGGTGTTCGTGCAGGCCGCCGCCAGCGCCGCCCGCGCCGCGCGGGTGCTGGTCAATGTCGTCGACCGACCCGACCTGTGCGACTTCACCACCCCGGCCGTGATCGATCGCGGCGAGGTGGTGGCGGCGGTCGGCACCGGCGGCGCGTCGCCCGTGCTGGCGACCATGCTGCGCAACGACATCGAGGTTCAGGTGCCCGAAGGCACCGGCCGGGTCGCGGCCCTGCTGCAGAAGTTCCAGACCGAAGTGCGCGGCGCCCTGCCCGCCCTGCACGAGCGCCGGGCCTTCCTGCGAGACGCAGTAATGGGCGAGGCCGCCGAGGCCGCTCGGGCCGGCGACATGGACAAGGCCGGCCAGCTGTTCCGCGAGGCCTTGAGCCGCGGTTCGGCCCGTAAGGGCGTGGTGCGGTTCGTGGCCGGCAAGGGTCCCGCCGATCTCCTGACCCTGCGCGCCGTCCGGGCCCTGGGCGCGGCCGACGCCCTGGTGCTGGACGCCGACGCCGATCCGGAGGTCGTGAAGATGGCCCGCCGCGACGTCGAACGGCTGGACCCGGCCGCGACCAGTCCCGAACAGCTGGTGCAGCTGGCCCGCGAGGGGCGTCAGATCGTGCTGCTGATCACCCACGCGGTCGACCCGACCCTGGTCCAGGCCCTGACCCAGGCGGCGGTGACCGTCGAGGTGCTGCCCTCGGCCAGCTAGGCGACGGCGCCGCGCGCGCCGGGTTCGGTCTCGGCGCTCGACAGCCGTAGGATTTCGGCCACCAGGGCGGCGGGCGAGATCGGCTTGGCCACCACGCCGTCCATGCCGGCGGCGCGATAGGCGGCCCGCTGATGGGCCATGACATTGGCGGTCAGGGCGATGATCGGCGTGGTCGCAGCCACGCCCGCCAGGGACCGGATGCGGCGCGACGCCTCCAGCCCGTCCATGCCGGGCATCTGCACGTCCATCAGGATCAGGTCGAAGCCACCGTCGCGCACCGCCTCAACGCCGGTCGCGCCGTCGTCGGCGACGCTGACCACCGCGCCCAGCTGCTGCAGGATGCGGCAGGCCACCAGCTGGTTGGTCGGATTGTCCTCGACCACCAGCACCTTCACCCCCGCCAGGATGTCGTCGGCCTCGGCTTCGGTCGCGCCCGGCGCCTGGGCGGCCGGCGCGGCGATGGTCAGGGTGAAGGTCGATCCCTCGCCCGGGGTCGAGAAGAAGGTGATGTCGCCGCCCAGCATCTCGGCCAGCTTGCGGCTGATGGCCAGGCCCAGACCAGAGCCACCGAACCGACGCGTCGTGCTGGCGTCGGCCTGCTGGAAGCGTTCGAAGAGCCGCGTCTGGGCCTCGATCGGCACCCCGACGCCGGTGTCGGTGACGTCGAACACCAGCTTCGCCTCAGGGTCGCCGTAATAGGACGTCCCCAGAACCCGCCGCGCTCGTACGGTGACCGCGCCCTGCAGGGTGAACTTCACAGCGTTGCCGATCAGGTTGAACAGCGCCTGGCGCACGCGGGTCGGATCGGTCTGCACCCAGCCCAGGTCGTCGGCGAGGTCCAGCTCCAGCCGCAGCCCCTTGTGCGCCGCCTGGCCGGCCAGCAGCCGCGCGACGCTGCGCACCAGTTCGCGCGGGTCGACGGCCTCGCAGGCCAGTTCCAGCCGCCCCGCCTCGATGCGCGAGATGTCGATGACGTCGTCGAGCAGCGTCGACAGCATCTGGCCGGCAGCCAGGGCCTCGCCCAGCAGCTTGGCGCTGTCGCCCGCCGGCAGTTCCCGCTTCAGCACGTGCATGACGCCCAGCACGCCGTTCATCGGGGTGCGGATCTCGTGGGACATGTTGGCCAGGAACTGGGCCTTGGCCTCGTTGGCCGCCTGGGCCGCGCGCTCGGCGGCGACCAGGGCCAGTTCGGCCTTCTTGCGCTCGTCGATGTCCAGCACTAGGCCGACCGCTTTTCGGGCCTTGCCGGCGTCGTCGCGGCGCACGTCGTGGAAGACGCGAATCCAGCGCACCTCGCCGTCGGGGGTCACCAGCCTCACATCGTATTCGTGGCCGCCCCAGCGACCGATGCGCCGGTTCGCGGCGGCGGCGGCATAGAGCCGTTCGCGATCCTCGGGATGGATCATCGGCCAGACCGCCTCGCGGACGTCCTCGTAGACGATCTGCCGGCCCAGGATGCGGTGGAACTTGGGCGAACCCCAGAAGCTGCGAGTCTGGTGGTCGATCTCGTAGACCCCGGCCCCGGCCGCAGCGAGAGCGACCTTCAGGCGTCGGGCGTTGATGCGCGCCTCGCGCCGCGCCGCCGTCAGGGCGGTGATGTCGTCCATGTAGGTGATGACGCCAACGATCTCGCCGCTGCCGTCACGCCAGGGACGCGCTTCCCAGCGCAGGGTGTGCTCGACGCCCTCGGCGTCATGCAGGCGATCCTCGCGCCGGGTGACGACCTCGCCGGCGAGAGCCCGGCTGACCGCCGAGACGAACCGGCGGCGACCGTCCTGGGTCAGTTCCGACAGGGTCTTGCCGATCACCTGGCCTTCGGTCGACTTGAAGATCTCCAGGAACCGCGGGCTGACCAGGCGCAGGCGCAGGTCCATGTCGTAGACCGCCACGGCGAACGGCGCGTCTTCGATCAGGCGGCGCGCCCGACGCTCGCTCCAGATCGCCTTGTCGCGGCTGCGGGCCATGTCGGTGATGTTCTGCGAGATGCCCTTCAGGGCGAAGCGGCCCGACGGTCGCGGCTCGGTATGGAACGTGCTGCGGAAGGTGTGCCAACGGCCATCGTCGCTGCGCACCCGGTATTCCAACGTGCCGCCTGCGCCGGTTGTCACCGACTTGTGGAAGGCGGCGTTGGTCTCGTCGCGCTGGTCATCGGCCAGGCGGGCCAGGAACAGTTCGGGCGTGGCGACGGCGGCCGGCGAGATGCCGACGGCAACCAGGGCGTCGGGCGACCATTCGATCCGGCCCGCGTCCGGGTCATAGCTCCAGACCCCGACCCCGGCGGCCTCGGCCAGAAGGGTCCGCGTCCGCCGCGCGGCCGCCAGTTCGGCGCGGGCGTTCACCTCGCCGGAGATGTCGTGCATCAGGCCGATCATCTCGCCATTGGGCCCCAGGCGCGAACGGCCCTGCACCCAGACCCAGCCGCCGTCCTTGCAGCGGATGCGCAGCTCGTTGATGACCGCGCCGCTCTCGCGCATCCGCCGGGCGGAGTCGATCAGCTCGGCCTGGCTGTCGGGATGGGCGAACTTCACGGTCGGCTGACCGATCAGCTCCTCCCGCGTCCAGCCGGTCAGGGCGGTCCAGGCGGCGTTGACCGAGACGAAGCGGCCGTCGGGCGAGACCACGGTGAACAGGTCGCTGGCGTTGTCGAAGAACCAGCGCGCGGCCTCTTCCTCGCCGAGGGGCGAGGAGGCGCTGCGGGTCTCAACTATGGGCGACGCGTCGAGCATTCGGTCTCCGCCAAGTTGGACGGATCGTGCAACGCAACCGTAAACTTATGGTTCGCGGACGTATCGTTGTTCTACGAATGGTGGTTCCCGCAACCCGATCTCGGTATTCGGGTCGCGCCCTAGATCTCGGCCCATTGGCGCAGCAGGTTGTGATAGACGGCGGTCAGCGACAGCACGCCCTGCTCGTCGGCCGACAGCTTCTGAGACAGGTGCTGGATGGCCGCGTCCATGTCCAGCAGCAGGGTCCGCTTGGCGTCGTCGCGCACCAGGCTCTGCATCCAGAAGAAGCTGGCGACGCGGGCCCCGCGGGTCACCGGCGTGACGTGGTGCAGGCTGGTGCTGGGATACAGGATCATGTCCCCTGCCCCCAGCTTGACGACGTGCTCGCCATAGAGGTCGTTCACCACCAGCTCGCCGCCGTCATAGTCCTCGGGCTCGGCCAGGAACAAGGTCGCCGACAGGTCGGTGCGCAGGCGGCGGCCGGTGACCGGATCGCGGCGGATGGCGTTGTCGACATGGTCGGCGAAGCCCATGCCCTCGCCATAGCGGTTGAACATCGGCGGCAGGATGACGTGCGGCAGGGCCGCCGACATGAACAGCGGATTGGCTTCCAGCGCCCGCACGATCCGCGCCCCGACCTCGCGCGCTTCGGGGCTCTCCTGCGGCAGCTGCTGGTTCAGCTTGGCCAGCGCCGCCTGCGGACCCGAGGTCAGATTGCCGTCCACCCAGGGACCAGCGTCCAGGATCGCGCGGCACTCGGCCACCTGGGCCTTGGTCAGGACTTGCGGAATCTGCAGCATCATCGGAGCGCTCCTTGGCGAGCCCGGCTTAGGGCGCCCCGCCGAGGGCTTCCTTGATCAAGGTCACGGCAGGCGAGCTGGTCTTAGCTTTCTTGCGATCCAGTCGCAAGAATACCGCACCGGTCGCGCCCCTCCCCATGCTAGAGCTTCTTTCCTCAACGGAGCCCGACCATGCCCGACGCCAAGACCTGGATCGCCTTCGCCCTGGTGTGCCTGGGCATGGCCCTGACGCCGGGGCCGAACATGCTGTATCTGGTCAGCCGCTCGATCTGCCAGGGACGCTGGGCCGGGATCGTGTCGCTGATCGGCACGGCGGCGGGCTTCATCGTCTATCTGTTCTGCGCGGCGCTGGGCATCACCGCCCTCTTGATGGCCGCGCCGATCGCCTATGACGTCCTGCGGTTCGGCGGCGCGCTGTATCTGGCGTGGCTGGCCTGGCAGGCGATCAAGCCGGGCGGCGCCTCGCCCTTCCAGGTCCGCGAACTGCCCAAGGACAGCCCGGCCAAGCTGATCACCATGGGCTTCGTGACCAACATGCTGAACCCCAAGGCGGCGATGCTGTACCTGTCGCTGCTGCCGCAGTTCATCAAGCCCGAGCACGGCGACGTCTTCACCCAGTCGCTGGCCCTGGGCCTGACCCAGATCGTCGTCAGCCTCAGCGTCAACGGCGCCATCTGTCTGGCCGCCGGGACCATCGCCGGCTTCCTGGCGACCCGTCCCAGCTTCGCCCTGATCCAGCGCTGGCTGATGGCCTCGGTGCTGGGCGGCCTGGCCGTGCGCATGGCCACCGAGGCCCGTCGCTAGAGCGTGGCAGCCAAAAGTGTAAGCGGTTTTGGCGTTTGCCACGCTCTAAATGTTTGAATTAGAGCCTGTTCATCCGTTTCTGATGTTTCCATCAGAAACGGACAGGCTCTAGACCTTGCCTTGACGTCGGACGCGGCGCGGGTCCCTATCCGCGCCGTTATCCGGAGCCCGTCATGAAGACCGTTCTCGCCGTCGCCGCCGCCGTCCTGTCCCTGGCGAGCGCCGCCCAGGCGTCCAGCCTGAAGTCCTGCGCGATCCCGCCGAATGTCACGCCGGCCCCGACCGAGATTCCGCCGGCCGACGAGATCCATCCCGACGTGCCGATCGCGGCCTATCTGCTGGCGCTGTACTGGTCGCCCGAGGCCTGCCGGGCCGGCATTCCGGAGTCGGACAAGAAGATCCAGTGCGAGGCCAACCGCTTCGGCTTCACGGTGCACGGCCTGTGGCCCAACGGCCCGGACAAGGTGCATCCGCGCTACTGCCGCTCCAGCCCCCCGATGAGCGTCAAGACGGTCAAGGCCAATCTCTGCATGACGCCCTCGCCGTGGCTGCTGCAGCACGAGTGGCAGGCGCACGGCACCTGCCAGTGGGACACGCCGGAGGCCTATTTCAAGCAGGCCCGGGTCATCCGCGACCGCCTGAACGTGCCGGACCTGAAGCCCGGCGCCGACCAAGCCATGACCGCCGGCCAGATCCGCGAGGCCTTCCTGAAGCGCAATCGCGGCCTCAGCCGTAACGGCCTCAACGTCCGGGTCAAGGACGGCCGGCTGACCGAGGTCTGGGTCTGCATGGACAAGGGCTACAAGTGGGCCGCCTGCCGAGGCGGCAACGGCGCGCCCGACGCGGCGATCGTGAAGGTCACGCCGCGCCGGTAGCCTAAGGGTCGATCAGCCCTCGATGAAGGCCAGCAGGTCGGCGTTGATCGTGTCGGCGTGGGTCGTGGCCATGCCGTGCGGCAGGCCGGGATAGGTCTTCAGCGTCCCGTTCTTGACCAGCTTGATGGCCAGGCGGGCGCTGTCGTCGATCGGCACGATCTGGTCGTCCTCGCCGTGCAGGATCAGCACCGGAACGTCGATGGCCTTCAGGTCCTCGGTGAAGTCGGTTTCCGAGAAGGCGGTGATGCAGTCGTAGTGGGCCTTGGCCCCGCCCATCATACCCTGGCGCCACCAGTTCTCGACCGTGGCCGGCGAGACCTGCGCGCCGTCGCGGTTGAAGCCGTAGAACGGACCGGCCGCCACATCGTGGAAGAACTGGGCGCGGTTGGCCAAGAGGGCCTGGCGGAAACCGTCGAAGACCTCTTTCGGCAGGCCGCCCGGATTGGCGTCGGTCCTCAGCATGATCGGCGGCACCGCGCCGACCAGCACGGCCTTGGACACCCGGCCCGGCTCGGCGCGGGCGACATAGCGGGCGACTTCGCCGCCGCCGGTCGAGTGGCCGATATGGACGGCGTTCTTCAGGTCCAGATGCTTGGCCAGGGCGATGACGTCGGCGGCGTAGGTGTCCATCTCGTTGCCGGTGTCGGTCTGGTCCGAACGGCCATGACCGCGGCGGTCATGGGCGATGACGCGATAGCCCTTGTTCAGGAAGAACATCATCTGGGCGTCCCAGTCGTCCGACGACAGGGGCCAGCCGTGGTGGAAGACGACGGCCTGGGCGTCCTTGGGACCCCAGTCCTTGAAGAAGATGCTGACGCCGTCCGTGGTGGTGAAGAAGCCGCTGCTCATGTCCGTCGTCCTGGTTGGGGAGGCGGCCCGTGGCCGGCCCTCGTGTCTGACAAGGCAAGAATGGACGCGACATCGGGTCGCATAAATGGAAATCATAGAAAGTCATGGTTTCCATTTATGCATGATCAGAATGAAACCGGGACCAGCCCACGACGTGTCCGGCGCTGAACATAGCTCAACGTCAAGACGATCACGAGAACGCTCCCCAGCGCGGCCAGCAGGAACGGTCCGCGCGCCGGCTTGGATCCGGCGAAGATCGCCATGACGTCGCCGGCCTCGCGCCAGCGCCAGCCCAGGGCGCCCAAAGCCAGGGCCAGGGAAACGAGGGTGATCAGCAGCAACAGAAGCTTGGTCGTGCGGTTCACCCCTTTTCCTCCCTGGGTGTGACGGTCGTGGCGGCGGCCGGAGCTCTCCCCGCCCCGATGCCGAAGGTCTCGGCGAAGGCCAGCAGGCCGTCTTCCAGCACCGACAGTTTCAGGCTGTAGGTGATGGTCGTGCCGCGCTTGTCGCTGGCGACCAGGTCGGCCTCGCGCAACACGGCGAAGTGGGCCGACATGGTCGCCTTCGAGAACGGAAACCGCTCGGCCAACTCGCCAGCCGTCATCGGCCGCTCCCGCAACAGCTGCAGCACGCGACGACGGGTCGGGTCGGCCAGGGCCTTGAAGATCTCGCTCATATTTTATATTTAGCTAAATAACGAAATAAGAGTCAAGACGGCGCCCCCGTCGGCCGGACCGGCGGGTTGGAGGGAGGCGGCGGAGCGTCCGGGCGCAGCCCGGAAAACGAGGATGGAGTACCGTTTCGGCCGGGGCCGGAGCGCTCCGCGTGACCGTTATCCGATGAGCCCTCGGCGCGCGGGGTCTTAACCCGCTTCCGAAAGAGGCCCCCGGCGGGCGGAGGGACAAGCGCGCCCTCCGGACCGCGCGGGCGATTTCAGCCCGCGCCTGCCGCGTTGGTCGAACCCTCCACCGCCCGGCTTTCGTCCCGATGTTTCAGGGAGCCCGTCCGGATCCGTCGTGAAGAGGCGTCCTTGTGGGACGCCGACCAGCGCTTCCCGCTCGATCATCCCCGCCGCTCGTTCGGTCGCCAGCTGAACGCCCTCCCCCGCGACGGGGCGAGAAAAAGTATGGATCGGTTTCGAACGCGGATCACACACGCACATCCAGATTTCGTAAGACTTTGATTTCGTACGGCTCCTGATTGGCAACGCCGAGCATTCAGAGCGCTCTATGCCCGTACCGGCGGTCACGCAGACGCCAATCCACCGGACGGCCAGGGCTCATGGCATGTGGCGATTTTTTCCACATTACAATTTCTACGCTAAACTTGCTGATGCCTTGCGTTGGGTATGGTAGCGCTTTCTCAGCCTGAGGTGATCGTATGCGTTACACAGTCCGCAGCGTGTCGGAGGCACCTGAGCTCTCGGGGCGGCGCGCCGTTCTTTGGACACTCGCTGCAGCGCTAACCCCGTTGGCGGGGTGCGGGCTGATCGGGTCACGACACCGTTTCAGGCTGACGGTCGAAGTCGAAGTTGAAGGTCGGCGCTACACGGGCTCCGGCGTTCGGGAGGTCGTTTCGCGTGAAGTCAGCGCGTTCCCTCAAAGCGGAACGAACGTTCTATCGGATGTGCGCGGCGAAGCGTTCTGGATCGATATTCCGGGCAAGCCCACAATATTCGTCACTCTGAAAGAAGTGGAAGGCGGATGGTCTAGGTACTGGATGCCTGGGTCATCAGTAGACGCTCCCGGGGAAGCTGCGTTCAGGCCATCACCGATCCCGCCTAGTCGAGGTCCTGCGCTCGTCTATTTCGAGGACATCAACGATCTATCCTCCATTAGGGCGGTTCGGAGCGAAGTGCTTCCAGACCGATTTGGTCGCGGCGCGAGGGTTGTTGGAATTTCTGTAGCTAAAACCCGAGACCCCTTAAGCATTGGAATACTAGAAAAGCTACCATGGATGGCCCTTGAGCTCTCCGATTACAGGAGACGTCCATCAATATACAGTCATCCATCTAAATACATATTCAGTGTGACCCAGTTTTATCTGAAGTGACAGATTGAGCGACGCTCTTGTGTCGGCCATTTTTGGCCATGGATGCGATACAATCGCGGACCCAATGCGCGCCTGGGAGACGCCGCCGCACTTTCTTTGTTCCTCACCCTTCCGGGAAGTTGGTCGCGTCCGCTTCTGGGCGTCAAGCACCCCTGGCATAGTGGGCGCTGGCCATCCATTGGGTTGGCGCGCTGTACTTGAAGAGCGCCAAGTTTGAAGGAGGAGGGCCTGTATGACGTTCGCGCGTCCAGACCTGTGGGCCATTCTCGGATTGGTGTCCGTCGCGGTGTGGGCGCTGTCGTTGTTCCTGCCGATCGGCGGCGGCTACACGGGCATGGATGTCCTGACGATCGGCTGGCTGGGCGTGATCATCGGCAAGTACGGCTATCTGGCCAACCTGACCGTCTTTCTCGGGCCGCCGTTGTTGATCCTGCGCCAGACGCCCCAGCCGTGGTCGTCGCTGGTGCTGGCGGTCTTCACCGCCTTCACCGGCTATTTCGCCGTGGTCTGGGACGGCATCCTGCTCGGCGACCACATGGAGCTGGTGCGCCTGCGGCCGTTCGGCCCGACCTATTATCTATGGTTGCTGGCGGTGCTCGTCGCGGGCTTCGCGCCGCTCGCGCGCGAGATGACGCGGCGCAAGCCATAGGCCTCAACGCAAAGCGGGCGGCCCCTTTCGGAACCGCCCGCTCGCTTATTCAGTCACTTCGAAAGAAGCGCGGCGCTTATTCCGCGGCGCCTTCCGGGGCCTCTTCGGCCTTCTTCGACAGGTCTTCGCCGGTCTCTTGATCGACGACCTTCATCGACAGCTTGGTCTTGCCGCGGTCGTCGAAGCCCAGGAGCTTCACCTTGACCATCTGGCCTTCCTTCAGCACGTCCGACGGCTTGGCGACGCGTTCGTTGCTGATCTGGCTGACGTGGACGAGGCCGTCCTTGGCGCCGAAGAAGTTCACGAAGGCGCCGAAGTCGACGACCTTCACGACCTTGCCGTCGTAGATCTTGCCCACTTCAGCTTCGTCGGTGATCGACTTGATCCAGTCGATCGCGGCCTTGATCTTGGCGCCGTCCGAGGCCGAGACCTTGACCGTGCCTTCGTCGTTGATGTCGACCTTGGCGCCGGTGGTGGCGACGATCTCGCGGATCACCTTGCCGCCCGAACCGATCACTTCACGGATCTTGTCGGTCGGGATGGTGATGGTCTCGATCTTCGGGGCGAAGTCGCCGACCTCTTCACGCGGGGCGTCCATGGCCTTGTTCATTTCGCCGAGGATGTGAGCGCGGCCTTCCTTGGCCTGGGCCAGGGCCTGCTCCATGATCGCGGGCGTGATGCCGGCGATCTTGATGTCCATCTGCAGCGAGGTCAGGCCTTCGCTGGTGCCGGCGACCTTGAAGTCCATGTCGCCCAGGTGATCTTCGTCACCCAGGATGTCCGACAGAACCGCGAAGCCGTCCTTTTCCAGGATCAGGCCCATGGCGATGCCCGAGACCGGACGGACCAGCGGCACGCCGGCGTCCATCATGGCCAGCGACGAACCGCAGACCGTGGCCATCGACGACGAACCGTTCGACTCGGTGATCTCCGAGACCAGGCGGATCGTGTAGGGGAAGTCTTCCTTGGCCGGCAGCATCGGGCGCAGGGCGCGCCAGGCCAGCTTGCCGTGGCCGATTTCGCGGCGGCCCGGCGAACCCATGCGGCCCGTCTCACCGACCGAGTAGGGCGGGAAGTTGTAGTGCAGCAGGAAGGATTCCTTGTAGGTGCCTTCCAGGGCGTCGATGAACTGCTCGTCGTCGCCGGTGCCCAGGGTGGCGACCACGATCGCCTGGGTTTCGCCGCGGGTGAACAGGGCCGAACCGTGGGTGCGCGGCAGGATGCCGACTTCGCCCAGGATCGGACGCACGGTGCGGACGTCACGGCCGTCGATGCGCAGGCCGGTGTCCAGGATGCCGCGACGCACGACGTCGGCTTCCAGTTCCTTGAAGATCGCGCCCAGCTTCAGCGGGTCGTAGCCGGCCGGGTTGGTGTCCGACAGGCCGAGGGCCGCGACGGCCTTCTTCTTGGCGGCGCCGACGGCTTCGTAGCGGTCCTGCTTCTTCTGGATCTTGTAGGCGGCGGCGATGTCGGCGCCCACGAGGCCCTTCATCTCGGCCTTCACCGCGTCGGTGTCTTCCGGCTCGAACGCGAAGGGTTCCTTGGCGGCGTGCTCGGCCAGCTCGATGATCGCTTCGATCACCGTCTGCATTTCCTTGTGGGCGAAGTTGACGCCGCCCAGAACGATCTCTTCCGAGAGCTCCTGGATTTCCGACTCGACCATCATGACGGCGTCGGTGGTGCCGGCGACGACCAGGTCCATCTTGCTGTCCTTCTGCTCGTCGAGCGTCGGGTTCAGCACGTAGGCGTCATTGATCCAGCCGACGCGAGCGGCGCCGATGGGGCCCATGAACGGGGCGCCCGACAGGCACAGGGCGGCCGAGGCGGCGACCATGGCCAGGATGTCGGGATCATTCTCGAGGTCGTGCTGCAGCACGGTGGTGACGACCTGGACTTCGTTCTTGAAGCCCTTGACGAACAGCGGACGGATCGGACGGTCGATCAGGCGGGAGACCAGGGTCTCCTTTTCCGACGGACGGCCTTCACGCTTGAAGAAACCGCCGGGGATCTTGCCGGCCGCGAAGGTCTTTTCCTGATAGTTGACCGTCAGCGGGAAGAAGTCTTGGCCCGGCTTCTGGGTCTTGGCGAACACGGCGGTGGCCAGGACGACAGTTTCGCCCATGGTGGCCAGAACGGCGCCGTCGGCTTGACGGGCGATGCGACCGGTTTCGAGGACCAGCGTCTTGCCGCCCCACTCGATCGTCTTGCGCTTGATATCGAACATTTTTGCTTCTTTCGGTTCCGAAGGACCCATTTCCTTCAGGACGGACAGGGGCGGGCGGCCGAAGGGCGGTCCCGAGATTTCCTCATCCAGTTCGACAGGCGTCCGAAGATCGTGATCTCCGGCTACGTGTTCGGATCATGCCTACAGCGGATCCGCGACAACCTTTCGTTTCGGCCTGTCTCGAAACGGAAGGTTGGAAAAACGTTCGGCCGCCCTACCGGAGCAGGGCGGCCGAATTGTGCCTTAGCGACGCAGGCCCAGCTTTTCGATCAGGGACTGGTAACGGGCGACGTCGGACTTCTTCAGGTGGTCGAGGAGACGGCGACGCTGGGAAACCAGCTTCAGCAGGCCACGACGGCTGTGGTTGTCCTTCTTGTGCGTCTTGAAGTGCTCGGTCAGGTTCGAGATGCGTTCCGAGAGGATCGCGACCTGGACTTCAGCGCTGCCGGTGTCGCCTTGCGTGCGGGCGTGTTCGGCGATGAGAGCGCTCTTGCGCTCGAGAGTGATCGACATCGGATTGTCTCCGCTCAGGTGAGTTGGAAGACCCGCACCGGATTGAGCTTCCCGGCGCGCATCTCGCACAGGGCCACCAACCTGTCGCCAGACATGGCGGAAACGGTGCGATCGCCGGGCGGAAGCTCGGCTTTCAGCGTTTCAACCTGCCTAGGAAGCAGGACGATGGCGCGTCCCTGTGCAAGCCGGAAGGCGTCTTCATCGGTCACGGCCAACGCCGGGATGTCGTCCAGCGCGGTCTCGACCGGAAGCAATGCCTCCGACAGCCGGGCCTCATAGCTCAAATTCTCGAGGGTTTCCAGCGATATCGAGCCGCTCTCGGTAAACCCGCCCACCCGCGTTCGGCGAAGCTCGGCGACATGTCCACAGGTTCCCAGCGCCTTGGCGAGATCCCGGACCACGGCGCGGACATAGGTGCCCTTGCCGCATTCCATCTCCAGGGTGACGTGGTCGGCGTCGGCGGCGCCGGCGACCTTCAGGTCGAAGATCCTGACCTTGCGGGTGGCCAGCTCGAACTCGACCCCATCGCGGGCCAGGTCGTAGGCGCGCTCGCCATCGACCTTGATGGCCGAAAAGTTCGGCGGGATCTGATCGACCTCGCCGATGAAGGCGGGGAGAGCGGCCTCCACCTGCTCGACCGTCGGGCGCACGTCCGAGGTCCCGGTGGTCTCGCCCTCGCGGTCCAGGGTCGTGGTGTCGCGCCCCCAGGCGATGGTGAAGCGGTAGGCCTTGTCGGCGTCCATCAGGAACGGGACCGTCTTGGTCGCCTCGCCCAGGGCGATGGGCAGGATGCCGGTGGCCAGCGGGTCCAGCGTACCGGCGTGGCCGCCCTTCTGGGCGTTGAACGCGCGGCGCACGCGGCTGACGGCCGTGGTCGAGGTCAGGTCGTAGGGCTTGTCCAGGCACAGCCAGCCCGAGATGGCGTCACCCTTCTTGCGGCGGGCCATCCCTAGTCCTCGTCGTCTTCGACGATGTCCGAGAGGCGGCGGGTGTCCTGCTGGACCCGCGGGTCCAGGAACAGGTTGTCCATATAGGCCGCCGCGCCGAAGCTCTCATCGTGGATGAACTTCAGGTCCGGCGTGAACTTCATGTCGATCGAGCGGCCCAGCCGCCCGCGCAGGAACTTCGACACCCGGTTCAGGCCCTTGATCACCTCGGTGGTGTCCTCGCCCGTCAGGCCCGCGCCCAGCGGTTCGACGAAGCAGACCGCGTGCTTGAGATCGGGGCTCATCCGCACTTCGGAGACGGTGACCGAGACGCCGGTCAGGGCCTCGTCGGCCAGCTCCTCCTCGCGGAGGATCTCGACCAGGGCGTGGCGGATCAGTTCGCCGGCGCGGAGCTGGCGTTGCGAAGGACCCGTCAGGGCGCCCTTCTTATTGTCGGCATGGCGCTTCATGGCGCGAAATCCTTGCGGCCCGGCCGGCGGATCGAACGCCGGTGCGCGGGGAAAATCGGAAGGCGGGGTGTCTAGGCGCGTAACGCCCGAAAGTCCAGCCTGGACCCCTTCCGCGCGGCTCGCAGCCAAAATCAGCCGGGCTGGTTCATGTTGTCGGTCCAGTCCTCCATCGGATCGGGCCGGCGGTTGTCGGGCAGGCGCCACTCACCGCGATAGGTGAAGTCCAGGGTGCCGCAAAGACGCGCCGCACCCGCCTTCTTGGGGTCGTCGCCGAACGCCTGGATGCGCAGGTCGCGGCGGATGGCGATGGTGCTGAACGACAGCCACAGCCGCGTCGAACCCGGGCAGAAGGCCCGGACATAGACCTTGCCCTGGGCGGCCTTGGCGTCGACTTCGAACAGCGCGACCTTGTCGTCGACGCCGTCCATGGCCGCCAGGCCGCCGGGACCCAGGTCCTTCTGGCGACCGCTGGTGAGGCGGGCCTCGGCCGGCACGCCGGTGGCCAGCACCTTGAGCGGGCGGCCGGTCCCCATCAGGCCCTTGTTGAACAGGATGGTGACCCCGGCCCCGGTCAGCCGCTTGGCGTCCGGCGAGATCGGGTCGTACGAGAACATCCGCAGCTCGGCCCGCGCCGCGCCGGCGGCCAGCAAGGCCAGGGCGACGCCCCCCCAGGTCGCGCGGCTCATCGCTTCAGGTAGAGATTGGCCGCCTGCGCATCGAAGCTGGACAGGCGCCAGCGATCGCCCTCGCGGGTGAAGGTCAGCATGCAGGGGCCGTCCTTCTTGGCCGCGCAGACCCGGCCGTCGCCGGTGGGCCGCAGGGTGCTGGCGATCGCCACCCGGCCCGGGATCGGCCGGTCTGGGGTGTAGCCGTAATAGTTGGCGGCGGCATGGAAGGTCTCGGGCCGGATCAGCGCCTCGCCGGCGACGTCGGCCAGCGGCCCCGCGGCCAGGGCGGCGAGCGCCATCACGCTATTGCTCTGCCCACCGCGCTGGCGGGCCTCGTCCATCAATCGGGACTCGATCTGGTACTTCAGCGCCCGACGGTCGACATGGGCGTCGAACGTCGCCCGATCGTTGTCGCGGATCGCCACCAGCAGGTCATGGACATCGCCCGCCGCGTCGAGACGGGTAGTGGTCGCGCAGGCGCCCAGGGCGCCGGCGACGAGGGTCAGGGCAAGGAGAGCTTTGAAGCGCATGGGAAAATCCCTAGCCCGCGATTGGGGCGATTTCCAGTCTGGGTTAGCGCGGCCAGACTTCCACGCCTCTACCTCGCGCCGCGGCGGTCAGTTGGGTGTCCAGCGTCAATAAGGTCGCGTCCAGGCGCAATGCCAGTTCCAGATAGGCCGCGTCATAGATGGTGAGCTCTTCCTCACGCGAAAGCGCCAAGGTCTCGGTCCACGCGCGGGCGTCGGTATGTGGGTCGAGCATGATCGACATCCGCGACAAGTCAGCCAAGCACTCGTCTACGAGACGCGGGGCCACGACACCTTTGCGCACAAGGGTTCTGAAGACGTTGGCGACTTCGAGCCGCCAAAGCGACGGAACCCAGATTGGCCGCCCGCCCGCTTCGATCATAGCGGCCTGCGCGTCGGCGGTCCTGTGCTCCACGACCATCGTGGCCACTGTCAATGAAGCATCAAGGACGATGGTCAACGACGGCCTTCGTCGATGAGCTCACGGATTGAAAGGCCGTGCAGCGGGATCTTTCTGGAACGCTCGAATATCCGTTCCAAAGCCTCGGCGCGAACCTTCGCCTCGTCGATCGACGTGGAGCGATGCAGAAATATGCCCCCGTCCTTGATCGCGATCTCAACGGGCTCGCCTGTAAGTCCCGCAGCCTGGACGATCTCCTCCGGTACAGTCAGGCCCTGCCCCGGGGTATTGACTATGATGCGGCTCATGGCGGTCTCCTGCGAGACGATCATGCCACAGCGACCTGCCGGAGTCGAAAACGCTCAAAGACAAAGGGCGCGGACCTTGCGATCCGCGCCCTCTAACTTCTCGATCTGGCGACCGGCTCCTAGTCGAGCTGGCGCTTGATCTCCTCGACGGTGAAGCACTCGATCGTGTCGCCGACTTTGATGTCCTGGAAGCCCTGGAACATCATGCCGCACTCCTGACCGACGGGGACTTCGTTGACCTCGTCCTTGAAGCGCTTGAGCGTCTGCAGGGTGCCCAGTTCCAGAACGACGATGTCGTTGCGGATGATCCGGACCTTGGCGCCCTTGCGGACCACGCCTTCGGTGACCTTACAGCCGGCGACCTTGCCGATCTTGGAGATGTCGAAGGCTTGCAGGACCTCGGCGTTACCCAGGAAGGTTTCGCGCTGGATCGGGGCCAGCATGCCCGAGAGCACGCCTTTGATGTCGTCCAGCAGGTCGTAGATGATCGCGTAGTAGCGGATCTCGACCCCTTCGCGTTCGGCCAGGGCCCGCGCCTGCGCCGAGGCGCGGACGTTGAAGCCGATGACCGGCGCGCCGGCGCCCTTGGCCAGCATGACGTCGCTTTCGCTGATCGCGCCGGCGCCCGACAGGATGATCCGCGCGCGGACCTCGTCGGTGGCCATCTTGTCCAGCGAACCGATGATCGCCTCGGCCGAACCTTGAACGTCGGCCTTGATGATCAGCGGAAGCTCTTTCAGCTTCTTGTCCTGCAGCTTGGCCATCATGTCGGCCATCGAAGCGCCGGCGCCCACCGGGGCCAGCGACTTCTCGCGCTTCAGGCGGATACGGTACTCGGTCAGCTCGCGAGCGCGGGCTTCGTTCTCCACGACGGCGAACGCGTCGCCGGGCGAAGGAACGCCGTCCAGGCCGAGGATCTCGACCGGGGTGGCCGGACCGGCTTCGGTCAGCTGCTCGTTGCGCTCGTTCAGCAGGGCGCGAACCCGGCCGAACTGGCTGCCGGCGACGACGATGTCGCCGCGCTTCAGCGTGCCGCGGTTGACCAGGACGGTCGAGACGGCGCCGCGACCCTTGTCCAGCTTGGCCTCGATCACAACACCATCGGCGGTGCGGTCGGGGTTGGCCTTCAGGTCCAGCACTTCAGCCTGCAGCAGGATGGCGTCCAGCAGGTCGTCGAGACCCGTGCGCGCCTTGGCCGAGACCTCGATGATCTGGGTGTCACCACCCAGGCTTTCGACGACGATCTCGTGCTGCAGCAGCTCGTTGACCACGCGGGTGGCGTCCGAGCCCGGCTTGTCCATCTTGTTGACGGCGACGATGATCGGCACTTCGGCGGCCTTGGCGTGTTTGATCGCCTCGACCGTCTGGGGCATGACGCCGTCGTCACCAGCCACCACCAGCACCACGATGTCCGTGATGTTGGCGCCGCGGGCGCGCATCGACGAGAACGCGGCGTGGCCGGGCGTGTCGAGGAACGTCACGCGCTGGCCATCCTTCAGGCGAACCTGATAGGCGCCGATGTGCTGGGTGATGCCGCCGTGCTCGCCGGCCGCCACGTCCGTCGAACGCAGGGCGTCCAGCAGGCTGGTCTTGCCGTGGTCGACGTGACCCATGATCGTCACGACCGGAGGACGCGCCTCCAGGTGATCGTCGATGTCCTCGGCGCCGATGAAGCCTTCTTCGACGTCGGCTTCCGACACGCGCTTGACGGTGTGACCGAACTCGGTCGCCACCAGTTCGGCGGTGTCGTTGTCGATGACGTCGTTGATCTTCAGCATCACGCCCTGACGCATCAGGAACTTGATGATGTCGACGCCGCGCACGGCCATCCGGTTGGACAGTTCCTGCACGGTGATGACGTCGGGAATGACGACTTCACGCGCGACACGAGCCTGTTCGGCCACGCCGCCACGGCGCTTTTCCTTCTCGCGTTCGCGGGCCCGGCGAACCGAGGCCAGCGAGCGCATGCGATCGGCGGAATCCCCGTCGCCGCCCACGGCCTGGATGGTCAGGCGGCCTTCGCGGCGCTGAGGGGCGCCCTTGACGCGCGAGACGGCCTTGTTCGGCGCGTTCGCGGTCTTGCGACGATCGTCGTCCTCGTCGGGACGACGGCCGACTTCGCCACCGGGACGCGGGGCCGAGCGCATGGCGCGCTGGATTTCCGGCGTGGCCGGAGCCGAGGGCGCGACACCGGGACGCGGGCCACGCGGCGGACCGCCGGGACCACGGGCGCCCGGCGCGGGACGCGGCGCGAGGGCCGAGTAGCGCACGGTCTGCTGCGGACGATCGCCCTGCGGACGATCACCCTGCGGGCGATCGCCGCGGTAGCCGCCGCCACCGCCGGGACCGCGATCGCCTTGCGGACGATCACCGTCGGGACGCGGACCGCGCGGACGGTCGCCTTCGGGACGGGGAGCCCGTTGACCGAAGTTGGCGCCGGCGTCGGGACGGGGCGCGCGTTGATTGAACGGACGGTCACCCTGCGGAGCCGGACGATAGGTCGTCGTGCTGGAGCGGTCGTCGCGACGGTCGCGGCTGGGCTCGTAGGTGCGGGTCTGGCCGGGGGCCGACGGACGCGGAGCCTCGTTGCGCGGCGCGTCCTGGCGCGGAGCCTCTGCGCGCGGAGCGGCCGGGGCTTGAGCCTGGGTCACGGGACGCGGAGCCGGGGCGGCCGGAGCCGGCGCGGCGGGCGCTGCCGGAGCAGCGGCCTGCACGGGCGGAGGCGGCGGCGGCGGCGCAGCGGCCGCGCGCTCGGCTGCGGCCTTGGCCGCGGCTTCACGCTGGGCGGCCTCGGCGGCGGCGCGGGCGCGAGCCTCGGCGGCGGCCTGATCAGCAGCCTGACGGGCTTGGTTCTCGCGAGCAGCGTCGACGACGCGCTGACGGGCGCGCAGTTCTTCCTGCGAGAGACCGCCGGCCGAACCGCCACCTGCCGGGGCGCCACCTTGCGGCTGCGACGAACGCGGCGGCGGGGCGTCGTGACGACGCTCGGCCGAAGACGGCGCGGCCAGGTTGCCGCTCGCTGGCGCATGCGGACGCGTGCGCTTGGTTTCCACCACCACCGTCTTGGTCCGGCCGTGGCTGAAGCTTTGCTTCACGACCCCGGCGCTCACCGAGCCCTGGCGGGGCTTCAGCGTCATCGGGGGTCGATTGCCGTTACGGCCGTTTTCGTTCTCGTCGCTCATGCGCTCGCTTGTACTTCCGCCGGGCGGTACCCGGCTAAAAAAACCGTTCTTTCCATGTGAGAAAGGGGCCTGGACGTACCTGCCGAAGCAAGCGCGTTTCCCGACCCTTCACTCACGGACGCAGCCCGGATGACTACGCCCCACGTCAAAGATTCTAGAGTTTTTCGATCGCATCGATCGCGCGGTGCGATCGAAAAACTCTAGCTTTCCTCTCGTCCGTTCGCCGACCATTCGGGCGGCAGAAGCGGGCGGAAGCCTGATAAACGCTCGACGTCCAAAGTCCAACGTTCGACGCCAGGCCCGGCGAGGAGCGCCGTGTGTATCACATTCTCCCCACCCAAGGCCAAACCCAATTCGTCCGAAGTGAACGCGCCCAGTAAACGGGGCGGTTTGGGAGCCTTTCGCGCGGCGGAAAGGATCTTGCGGCGACCGTCTTCGGCGCTGTCGGACGCCTCGATCAGCCAGGCGACCTTGCCGGTCGCCACGGCGGCGACCACCTTTTCGAAGCCTGAGATAATGGTCCCGGCCTTGCGCGCAAGACCCAGGCTGTCCAGCACACGCCGGGCCAGCAGCGCCTCAACCTGGTCGGCCAGGTCGGCCGGCGCGGTCAGCTTGGTCTTGGCCGAGCGCGAGAAGAGACCCTTCTTGGCCGCCATCGTCACGGACTCCCGGTCCGCGCCGACCCAGATCCCCCGGCCAGGCAGCTTACGCGCCACGTCCGGCACGACCACACCGTCAGGGCCCGCCACGAAGCGGACCAGACGCGCCTCGTCGGTCGCCTCGCCCAGGACGATGTCCTTGCGCTGACGATTGGCTTCGGCGTGGGTCTTGGGAGAGGCGGTCTCGGTCATGATCTTTCTGGAAGAGCGAACGGCCCCGCGGATCGCTCCGCGAGGCCGTCAATTCACGCTCCGAAGGGCTTAGGCCTCTTCTTCGGGGGCGGCGGCGGAGGCGTCTTCCGAGGCGGGCTCCTCGGCCTCGCCTTCAGCCTCGACCTCTTCGTATTCCGGCTCCGGCGGGGCTTCGACCCAGCCCATGATGATGCGGGCGCGCATGATCAGGGCCTCGGCGTCTTCCGGCGACAGGTTGAAGCTTTCCAGGATGCCCGGCTCGCGCACGCGCTCGCCGCCCTTGTTCTCGAACCAGCCACGCATGTCGTCGGGCACCAGGCCGGCGAAGTCCTCGACGGTCTTCACGTCGCCTTCGCCCAGGGCCACGGCCATGGCCAGGGTCACGCCCTCGATGGCCAGAACCTCGTCCTGCACGCCCAGTTCGACGCGCTTGGCGTCCAGGGCGGCGGCTTCCTTTTCCAGGAATTCGCGGGCGCGGGCCTGCAGTTCCTCGGCGGTCTCGTCGTCGAAGCCTTCGATCGAACCGATCTCGTGCGGCTCGACATAGGCGACGTCTTCCACCGCGGCGAAGCCTTCGGTGACCAGCAGCTGGGCGATGACCTCGTCGACGTCCAGGGCTTCCTGGAACAGGCTGGTGCGCTCGGCGAACTCGCGCTGACGGCGCTCGCTCTCCTGGCTTTCGGTCATGATGTCGATCTGCCAGCCGGTCAGCTGCGAGGCCAGGCGGACGTTCTGACCGCGACGGCCGATGGCCAGCGAAAGCTGCTCGTCCGGCACCACGACTTCGACGCGCTCGTCTTCCTCGTCCATGACGACCTTGGAGACTTCCGCAGGCGCCAGGCCGTTGACGATGAAGGTGGCTTCATCTTCCGACCACTGGATGATGTCGATCTTCTCGCCCTGCAGCTCGGCCACGACCGCCTGCACGCGCGAACCACGCATACCGACGCAGGCGCCGACGGGGTCGATCGAGCCGTCGTTCGAGATGACGGCCATCTTGGCGCGCGAACCCGGGTCGCGGGCCACGGCGCGGATCTCGATGACGCCGTCGTAGACTTCCGGCACTTCCTGGGCGAACAGCTTGGCCATGAAGCCGCCGTGCGCGCGGCTCAGCATGATCTGCGGGCCCTTGGTCTCGCGACGGACGTCGTAGATGTAGGCGCGGATGCGGTCGCCGACGTTGAAGTTCTCGCGCGGGATCGACTGGTCGCGGCGCATGATGCCTTCGCCACGGCCCAGGTCGACGATGACGTTGCCGTACTCGACGCGCTTGACGCTGCCGTTGACGATCTCGCCGACGCGATCCTTGTACTCGTCGAACTGACGCTCGCGCTCGGCTTCGCGGACCTTATGCATGACGACCTGGCGGGCCATCTGGGTCTGGACGCGGCCGATCTCGAACGGCGGCAGGGCTTCTTCGTAGACCTTGCCGATCTCGGCGTCGCGCCAGGTGCGCTTGGCGATCGACAGCTGGACCTTGCCGATCTCGCCTTCCAGCTCGGCGTCGTCCGAGACGACCTCGATCACGCGCTTCTGCGTCGTTTCGCCCGTACGCGGGTCGATCTTGACGCGGATGTCGTGCTCGGCGCCGTAGCGAGCGCGGGCAGCCTTCTGCAGGGCGTCCTCGATGGCCTCGATGACGACTTCCTTCTCAATGCCCTTTTCGCGCGCGACGGCGTCGGCGATCTGCAGCAGTTCAAGCCGGTTGGCGGCGATGCCGATGGCCATGGTCAGTCCTCTTCGCTTTCGGACAGGTCTTCGTTGTCGGATTGAAGACGGGCGGCGCGCTGCTTGGCGCCCCGCTCCATCAAGGTGTCGGTCATGACGAGCTTGGCGTCGATGATCCACTCGAACGGGAAGTAGACGGTAACGTCGTCCTCGCCCTCGATGTTCATGCCCACCTGGTCGTCCTCGACGCCGGCCAGCTCGCCCTTGAAGCGCTTGCGGCCCTCGGCCACGCGGTCGAGTTCGATGCGGGCCTCCAGGCCGGCATAGTCGTCGAAATCCTTCAGGCGGGTCAGCGGACGGTCGATGCCGGGGCTGGAGACTTCCAGCGTATATTCGCCGGCGATCGGGTCGGCGGGGTCGAGAATTTCCGAGAAGCCACGCGACAGGCGGGCGCAGTCCTCGACGTTCATGTCGCCGCCGCTGCCGTCTTCCTGCAGCGGATGCTCGGCCATGATCTGCAGGCGGCGCTGCTCGGTCCCGCCCATCAGACGCAGGCGGACGATCTCATAGCCGAGGCTCTCGGCGATGGGATCGAGCATCTCGATCAGGTCACGATCTTCCTGCGTCTTGCCGCGCACGTTCTCTCAACTCACTCGGGGCTGTCGGTTCGCGCTCATCTGAGCAGACCAACGGCCAAACAAAAAGCGGCAGCCTTTCGGGCCGCCGCTCGAAAGCGCCATCTAGCGCTGACGGACGATGTAGGACGGTTTATAGGCGACCGAACCCGCCTTGTCGACTCTCCGGGGTGAAATCTCCGACACCGGCTTCCGCGCCGCAGCAATTCTGGCCTATAGAAGCCCCGCGCAGGCCGCCTCCCCGCGGTCCTCAAAGATCAAAAAGAGTCAAAATGGACCTTTCCAAGATTCCGACCGGCGAGAACCCGCCTTACGATCTCAACGCCATCATCGAAATCCCGCAGGGCGGCGAGCCGGTGAAGTACGAGATCGACAAGGCCAGCGGCGCCCTGATGGTCGACCGCTTCCTGCACACGGCGATGTTCTATCCGGCCAACTACGGCTTCATCCCGCACACCCTGGCCGACGACGGCGACCCGGCCGACATCATGGTTGTGGGCCCGACCCCGGTGGTGCCCGGCGCGATCATCCGCTGCCGCCCGATCGGCACCCTGATGATGGTCGACGAGGCCGGTTCGGACGAGAAGATCCTGGCCGTGCCGGTCGACAAGCTGCACCCGTTCTACACGGGCGTGACCAGCTGGCGCGACCTGCCGACCATCCTGACCGAGCAGATCGCCCACTTCTTCCAGCACTACAAGGACCTGGAAAAGGGCAAGTCGACCAAGATCAGCGGCTGGGCCGACATCGACGAGACCGCCGAGATCATCCGTACGGCGATCAAGCGCTACAACGAGACGTACTGAGTTCTTAAAGGGTCGGCGGAAACGCCGGCCCTTTTTCCGTTTCAGGCCCGGATGAAGTCCAGGAACACCGGGGCGCAGTCGCCCAGCTTCTTTTCCTCGTAGCGCGTCGTGACGTGGTCCGCCGGGATCGCGTTGCGATCGGCGCTGTCGTCTTCGAAGCGGAAGTTCGGATCGGCCAGCACCCGCTCGGTCGTCCACTCGCCGTAGTCGGCCCAGTCAGTGGCGAAGCGCAGACGCCCCCCCGACTTCAGCACCCGCGCCAGCCTGGCGACGAACTCCGGCTGGATCAGGCGGCGCTTGTTGTGGCGCGCCTTGTGCCAGGGGTCGGGGAACATGATGAAGACCCGGTCCAGGCAGGCGTCGGGCAGCCAGTCCACCACGTCGCGGGCGTCGCCTTCGTGGATGCGAACGTTCTTCAGAGCCTGCTCCTCGACGTGACGCACGGCGCTGGCCACGCCGTTCACGAAGGGCTCGGCGCCGATGATCAGGGTCTCAGGGCTGCGACCGGCCTGCTGCGCCATATGCTCGCCGCCGCCGAAGCCGATCTCCAGCCACACGGCCTTGGCCTCGGGCATCAGGTCCAGGGGCTGGAACGGCCCCTGCGGCACGGCGATCTCGGGCAGCAGGGTGTCGAGCAGGGCCTGCTGGCGCGGCTTCACCGGGCGCGACTTCAGACGGCCGAACGAGCGCAGCGGGCCATGGGGTTGAGTGGGATTGGTCATGGGGCGGCGTCTTAGAGCGTTGAGCGTGAAATGAAAACGGGCTCCGACCCGTGAGGATCGGAGCCCGCTTCGAAGTTCAGGAGGTCGTGGCTTTTACGCCAGGCCCTTCAGGTCGCCCACGAGATCGGTCTTCTCCCACGAGAAGCCGCCTTCGTTGTCCGGCGTGCGGCCGAAGTGGCCGTATGCGGCGGTGCGGGCGTAGATCGGACGGTTCAGCTGCAGGTGCTCGCGGATGGCGCGCGGGGTGGCGCCGCCGATCAGCTGCGGCAGGGTCTTTTCCAGCACCGCCGGATCCACCTTGCCGGTGCCGTGCAGGTCGACGTGGAACGAGACCGGCTGGGCCACGCCGATCGCATAGGCGATCTGGATGGTGCAGCGGTCGGCCAGGCCGGCGGCCACGACGTTCTTGGCCAGGTAGCGGCAGGCATAGGCGGCCGAGCGGTCCACCTTGGTCGGATCCTTGCCCGAGAACGCGCCGCCGCCGTGCGGGGCCGCGCCGCCATAGGTGTCGACGATGATCTTGCGGCCGGTGACGCCGGCGTCGCCGTCCGGGCCACCGATCTCGAAGCGGCCGGTCGGGTTGACCAGCCACTGGGTCTTCTTGGTGATCAGGCCGTCCGGGAAGATCGGCAGGATGTGCGGCTTGATCAGGTCCAGCACGCGCTTGGAGGTCGCGGCCTTGCCGTCGATCTTCTTCTTGTGCTGGTGGCTGACCACGATCGAGACGACGCGGACCGGGCGGCCGTTGCCGTCATATTCCAGCGTCACCTGGCTCTTGGCGTCGGGCTCCAGCTCCGACAGCTCGCCGCTGTGGCGCAGTTCGGCCAGGCGCTTGAGGACGTTGTGGCTGTACTGCAGCGTGGCCGGCATCAGCTCCGGGGTCTCGGTGCTGGCGTAGCCGAACATGATGCCCTGGTCGCCGGCGCCTTCGTCCTTCTTGTCGGTGGCGTCCACGCCCTGGGCGATGTGCGCCGACTGGCCGTGCAGGAAGTTCGAGTACTTGGCCTTCTCCCAGTGGAAGCCCTTTTGCTCGTAGCCGATGTCCTTGATGGCGGCGCGAACCTTGGGCTCCAGGGACTTCAGGATGTCCTTGGTCAGCTCCTTGTTGGCCTTCTTGTCGCCGTCCGGCTTGCCGGCGCGGACTTCACCGGCCAGCACGATGCGGTTGGTGGTGACCAGGGTCTCGCAGGCGACGCGCGCCTCGGGGTCGGCGGTCAGGAAGGCGTCGACGACGGTGTCGCTGATACGGTCGGCGACCTTGTCGGGGTGGCCTTCGGAAACGCTCTCGCTGGTGAAGATGTAGGACGAACGGCTCAAGAGACAGCTCCGATCATGACACGCGCGGACGGATTCACCGTCCCATTCGGCGTCCAGTTAGACCGAAACCATATAAAGATATGTTTATGCCAGCAAGTCAGAGAACCTGCAGGCGCCCTCAGAATCCGCGAAAATCGCGCGAAACCCGCCTTTTTTAGTCGTTTAGCCCGCCCTGGGCTTCTTCCTCGGCCATCGAACGCACCAGGTCCAGGATCTTCCGCCGCACCTTGGCGCGGCTGATGCGCGGGAACACGGTGGCCAGTTCCAGCCCCTCGTCGGTCATCAGGAAGTCGTGGACGAAGGCTTCGCCCGTCTCCGACATGCCGGTATTGGCGTCGACCAGGCCCTCGAAGAAATAGCCGACCGGCGACTGCAGGCTCTTGGCGATTTCGTACAGCTTGCTGGCGCTGACCCGGTTGGCCCCGCGCTCATATTTCTGGATCTGCTGGAAGGTCAGGCCCAGATCGTCGGCCAGACGCTCCTGGCTGACGCCCAGGATCTTGCGGCGCATGCGGATGCGCGCCCCGACGTGAAGATCGACGGGGTTGGGGTGACGCTCGGTATCCGCAGACTCGCTCATACGCACGCTTAATCGCTGAAATTGCGATTTTAATTCAGCTCAAGTCGCCCGTGCGCGCAATAGAGAATGAGTTTTTACCTGCCCTCAGGCGAACTGACGCAACCGCAGATATCAGTAGAAGCGCCCAGAACGGCCAATCCCCCAAGTTATCGAAGGGTGTAGACTCACCCTTCCCCGGTATAAGCGAATCGATCACTCCGCTTTTGCCTAGATCCAGGCGGGTTCCGGGGATGATTCGACCACGCGCGTCGATCACGGCGCTGACCCCGGTGGGGGTGGCGCGCAGGATTGGGCGCGCGCTTTCGATGCCGCGATAGCTGGCCAAGTTCAGATGCTGCAAGGGCCCGGACGTCACGCCGAACCAGGCGTCGTTCGAAACATTGATCAGCACCCGGACGTCTGGATCCTTGCGGGCCAGGCCGGGGAACAGGCTCTCGTAGCAAATCAGCGGCTGGACCAGCAGGTCGGGCAGCACCCGCAGCGGCGCGGGCCGCGGGCCCGTCTCGAAGCCGTCGCCCAGGTGAGCCATGCTCTTGAAGCCGATCGCGGTCAGGAAGGCGTCGGCCGGCAGGTACTCGCCGAACGGCACCAGCCGGTGCTTGTCGTAGATCCCTACCACCTCGACGTCGTCGGCCGTGCGGCGCAGCGCGGCCAGACTGTTGTAATAGATCGGCTTGTCGATCGGGCCGTCCTGGCGATAGCCGCCGATCAGCAGGGTCTGACCGGGCTGCAAGGCGTCGGCGATGGCCTTGCGCGTCCAGATCCCGGGGGCCAGGACCTCGTTCAGCGAGGCCGGCAGGGCGCCCTCAGGCCAGATGACGATGTCGGCGGGCTTGCCGGCATAGGGCTTGGCGGTCAGCGAGACATAGGCCTGGACGATCTGGGCGAAGCGGACCGGGTCCCATTTCAGGTCCTGCTTGATGTCGGCCTGGACGATCCGCACCGTGACCGGCGCGCCCTGTACTGTCGGGCGAGCAATGGCGATCGCGCCGTAGCCGTAGAGGGCGACCAGGCCCGCGGCGGCGGCGCCCAGGGCGACCTTGCCCGCCCTACCCTGCCGCCAGACAGCGGGGGCGGCGGCGATGGCCAGGGTGATCCAGGTCAGGCCATAGGCGCCGACCAGGGCGGCGGTCTGCGACGGCAGGCTGCCCGCCTTCCAGGTCTCGCCCGGCAGATTCCAGGGAAAGCCGGTCAGCACGTGGCCCCGCGCCCATTCCAGGGCCGCGAACACGCCGGCGAAGGTCAGGACCCGCCAGGCGCTCTGCGGGCTGACAAGACGATAGAGCAGACCGGCCAGGCCCCAGAACAGCGCCAGGCCGCCGGCCATGGCCCCGATCGCGAACGGCGCCATCCAACCCTGGTTGGCGGCGTCGACCATGAAGGCTTCGCCCAGCCACCAGGTGCTTAAGCCGAAATAGCCCACGCCCGCCAACCAGCCCCGCCAGAAGGCCGAGCGCAAAGGCTTGTCAGGGCTGGCGTCGTCCAGCAGATGCAGCAGCAGGGCATAGCCCAGCAGGCCCGGCAGCACCCCGAACGGCGGATGGGCCAGGGCGGCGGCGAGACCCGACAACAGGGCCAGCAGCGGCCCGCTCCAGGGCCGCGTCCGGAAGCGGGTCCAGGCTGCGATCACGAGGTGGCGGCGCCCACGACAGCGGGCTCGGCCAGGGCCACCGGCGCCGGGCGCACCCGCACACGGCGGATGCGGCGCTGGTCGACCTCGAGCACCTCGAACAGATAGCCGTCCGGATGGGCCACGACCTCGCCACGATGCGGCACCTGGCCGGCCAAGGCGACGACGAGGCCGGCGACCGTGTCGATCTCTTCTTCCAGGTCGGCCAGGGCCAGTTCGCGGCCCAGGGCGGCTTCCAGCTCTTCCAGCGGCGCGCGGGCGTCGGCGTCAAACACGCCATTGGGACGGGCGATGACACTGGCCACAGCGACGGCGTCGTGCTCGTCGTCGATCTCGCCGACCACCGCCTCGATCAGATCTTCCATCGAGACCAGGCCGTCGGTGCCGCCGAATTCGTCGATGACCAGGGCCATGTGGATGCGCTTGGTGCGCATGCGCAGCAGCAGGTCGGCGGCCTTCATCGAGGCCGGCACATAGAGGGCGTCGCGACGGAGGGTGTTCAGCACCTGGTCGCCGGGCGCGGGGATCTGCTCGTCATCGGCCAGCAGCCGGAAGACGTCCTTGATGTGGACCACCCCGACGGGCGCATCCAGGTTCTCGTCGTAGATCGGCATGCGGGTGTGCTCGGTCTCGACAAACCGGGCGACCACCGCCTCGAACGGCGTGGTCAGCTCGACCGCCACGATGTCGGGACGCGGGGTCATCAGATCTGCGACCCGCAGCGTCTTGAACGCCTCGGCCTGGTCAACCATGTCCACCGCGCCGGGCTGGACCGGCGGCTCGAGCGCGCGCGGCGAGGCGCCGCCCACGGCGATCAGCTGCTTTCGCATGCGTCGGAAAAACGCCCGCACGCCCCGGCTGCGTCGAACCGGTTCGGCGGGCTGTTGACTAGGCTCGTCGCTGGGCATGGCCCGTTAGCGTTCCTCTTCATCCCCGGCATACGGATCTGGAACGTCCAGGCCCGCCAGGATCTCACGTTCGAACGACTCCATCGCCTCGGCGTCAGCGTCGTCCTCGTGATCGTATCCTAGGAGATGTAGCACGCCATGCGCCACCAGATGTTGCAGGTGGTGCGCCAGCGTCTTGTTCTGCTCGGCCGCTTCGCGCGCGCAGACGCCATAGGCCAGGGCGATGTCGCCGATCTGGCCTTCCGGATTGGCCTCCGGTCCCTTCGGCGAGGGGAAGGACAGGACGTTGGTCGCGTAGTCCTTCTGACGGAAGTCGCGGTTCAGGGCCTGGACGCTGTCGTCGTCGGTCAGCAGGATCACGATCCCCTGGCCTTCGATGTCCTCATGGGCGTCCAGCACGGCCTGGGCCGCGCGCCAGACCAGGGCCTCGGCCTCCGGCGCGGCGGCCGTCCAGGCTTCGTCCTCGATCTCGATGTCTACGGTGATGGTCATGTTAGCGGGGTGTATTCTGCGCCGCGTCCGCGTCATAGGCCTTAACGATCCGCTCGACGAGCGGGTGGCGCACGACGTCGGCCGAGGTGAAGCGCGAGATCGACACGCCCTCGACCCCTTCCAGGATCGAGACGGCGTGAGCCAGGCCCGAATCCCGCGGGTTCAGCAGGTCAACCTGGGTCGGGTCGCCGGTGACGACCATGCGCGCGCCCTCGCCCAGGCGGGTCAGGACCATCTTCATCTGCAGGCGCGAGCAGTTCTGCGCCTCGTCGACGATGACGAACGCATGGGCCAGGGTGCGGCCGCGCATGAAGGCGATCGGGGCGACCTCAATCTCCAGCTTCTCGCGGCGGCGACGCAGCTGGTCGGCGCCCATGATGTCCGTCAGGGCTTCCCAGACCGGGGCCATGTAGGGATCGACCTTCTCGTTCAGGTCGCCCGGCAGGAAGCCCAGCTTTTCACCGGCCTCGACGGCGGGACGGGTGACGATCAGGCGATCGACCTCGCCGCGCAGCAGCATGCCCGCGCCGTGGGCCACGGCCAGGAAGGTCTTGCCGGTGCCGGCCGGACCCAGGCCAAAGCTCAGCGGATGGCTGGCCATGGCCTCCATGTAGCGGGCCTGGCCCTTGGTCTTGGGCGAGACATTACCCTTGCGCACCGCGCGGGGCGAGGCCTGGCCGCCGGTCTCCTGCGCGCTGCCGATGGCGATGCGGACGTCGGCCTCGACCACTTCCTCGCCGGCGTCGGCGCGATCGGCCAGGCTCTGTAGCACCCGCTTGGCGCCGGTGCGGCCGCGCGCGTCGCCGGTGATGGTGACGCCGCCGCCCGGCGTCTCGATCAACACCTTGAAGGCGTCCTCGACGAGCGCCGCATGGCGCCCGGAAGGTCCGGAAACAGCGTGGACCGCGTCGTCGGACAGCGGCAGGAACTCAGGGGTGCGGCTCAAGCGGTCTCCAGGGTCGGTTGGCTTTCCAGAACGCCGCCCAGGCTCATCTTGGCGGCGCTCTCGATACGGACGGGTGCGATCGTCCCGATCAGGCTTTCAGGGCCTTCCACGTGGACGGCCTGCAGATATGGGCTGCGACCCACGACCTGACCAGGGTGGCGGCCGGCCTTCTCGAACAGCACCGGCAGCACCTTGCCGACCTGGCCGGCGTTGAAGGCGCGTTGCTGGTCGTCCAGCAGCTGGTTCAGGCGCTCCAGGCGCTCGGCCTTGACCGTCTCGTCGACCTGGCCGGGCATGGCCGAAGCGGGGGTGCCGGGGCGGCGCGAATATTTGAACGAGAAGGCCGAGGCGAAGCCGACCTCGCGGACCAGCTCCAGCGTCTTGTCGAAGTCGCCGTCGCGCTCGCCGGGGAAGCCGACGATGAAGTCGCCGCTCATGGCGATGTCGGGCCGGGCTGCGCGGATCTTCTCGATCAGCTTCACATAGCTCTCGGCCGTGTGGTCGCGGTTCATGGCCTTGAGGATCTTGTCGCTGCCCGCCTGCACCGGCAGGTGCAGATAGGGCATCAGCTCCGGCAGCTCACCGTGGGCCTCGATCAGATCGTCACCCATGTCGCGCGGGTGGCTGGTCGTATAGCGGATGCGGTCCAGGCCATCGATCCTGGCCAGCTGACGCACCAGCTTGGCCAGGGTCGAGCCGTCGCCGTCGTAGGCGTTGACGTTCTGGCCCAGCAGGGTGACCTCGCGCACGCCGGCGCCGGCCAGGCGCTTGGCCTCCTCGACGATGTCGTTGACCGGCCGCGACCACTCGCCGCCGCGCGTGTAGGGCACCACGCAGAAGGTGCAGAACTTGTCGCAGCCCTCTTGCACGGTCAGGAACGCGGTGACCCCGGTCACGTGGCGCTCGGCCGGCAGGGCGTCGAACTTCTCGTCGGCGGCAAAGTCGGCAGCCAGGCGCTCGCCGGTCGCCCGGTGGGCGCGAGCGATCAGCTCGGGCAGTTGGTGATAGGCCTGCGGGCCGACAACCAGATCCACCGCCTGCTGGCGATGCATGATCTCCTTGCCCTCGGCCTGGGCGACGCAGCCGGCCACGGCGATGGTCATGCGACCGCCGTCCTTGGCCTTCCGATCCTTCATCTGCTTGATGTAGCCGAGCTCGGAATAGACCTTCTCGGTCGCCTTCTCGCGGATGTGGCAGGTGTTCAGCACCACCAGGTCCGCGCCTTCGGGGTCATCGACCACGCCATAGCCCAGCGGGCGCAGGACATCGGCCATGCGCTCGCTGTCATAGACGTTCATCTGACAGCCGTAGGTCTTAATAAACAGGCGCTTCTGCGGGGTCTCGCTCATCCCGCGAGGTTATGGGGTCGAGGACCCCGCTGCGCAAGGGCGCGGAGGTCACACCTCCGCGCGCCCTACTCCTCCAGCGGCATCCCGTAGAGTTCCAGCCGGTGGTCCACCAGCTTGTAGCCCAGCTTGCGCGCGATCGCGTGCTGCAGGGCCTCGATCTCCTCGTCCACGAACTCGACGACCTTGCCGGTCTTCATGTCGATCAGGTGGTCGTGGTGGTGGTCGGGCGTCTCTTCGTAGCGCGAGCGGCCGTCGCGGAAGTCGTGGCGCTCGATGATGCCGCTCTCTTCGAACAGGCGCACGGTGCGATAGACCGTGGCGATCGAGATGTGCGGGTCGATGGCGTGGGCGCGGCGGTGCAGCTCTTCCACGTCCGGGTGGTCCTCGGCCGACGACAACACGCGCGCGATCACGCGGCGCTGGTCCGTCATGCGCATGCCTTTTTCGATGCAGGCTTTTTCAAGTCGATCCAAGGCGGAGCCTCCGTCTGAGTCGCGGCAAGATAGGCAATCGGCTCTTAAGTGTTAAGCGCCCGCCGCATCACAAGCGCGTCCTTGGCGCCATCCGGATGGGGATAATAGCCCTTGCGTAAGCCGACCTTGAGAAATCCGGTCGCCTGGTAGAGCGCGATGGCCGCCAGATTGTCGGCCGCAACCTCCAGGAACAGGGCCTCCGCGCGGGTTTCGGTCGCGATCCCGGCCGCCATCTCGACCAGGGCCGCGCCCCAGCCGCGCCGGCGGGCGGCGGGATCGACGGCGATGGTCAGGATCTCGGCCTCGCCGGCGATCGAGCGGCACAGGATGAAGCCCTTGGACTCCGCAGGCTCGCCGGCCTCCCCCAGCACGGCGAAGGCGCCGGGGGATTTCAGCAGCTCGTCCAGGTCCACGGCCGTCCAGGGCCGGTCGAAGGCCTTGTCGTGCAGGTCGGCGAGATCGAACGCGGCTTCGGAGCCGACAGGACGCAGGTTCATGCGGCGGGCAACGTCGCATAGGGCGCGCGCAGATAGAGCGGCCGAGGCGAATGGGCGGGGGTCGGGCGCGCGGCGGCCAGACGGGCCACGGCGACCGGATCGGGCGCGGCCGGGGTCAGGATCGCCGCCCCGCTCATCGTGTCGGCCAGCAGCGGCGCGCCGGAGCCGACCAGGGTCGCCGGACCGCCCGAATGCAGCTCGGCCAGCCGCGCCGCGGCCTCGCCCAACTCGAGAGCGTCAGGGGCCATCAGCGAGACGCCGTCCGCGAACACCTGGATGTAGACCTGGCTCATCCGCGCATCGAGCACCGCGGCGGTGAAGCCCGGGATGCCGAAGGCCAAGGCCTCCAGGGTGGTGACGCCCACGCAGGGGATCGACAGGGCCGTGGCCAGCCCCTTGGCGAAGGCCAGACCCACGCGCAGGCCGGTGAACGAGCCGGGACCAACCGTGACGCCGATGCGGGTCAGGTCCTCGAAGGCAATGCCAGCTCCCGACGCCACCTCGCGCGCGATCATGCCGATGCGCTCCTGGTGGCCGCGGGTCATCGGTTCGGACTTGGTCGCGAGCACGCGCTCGCCATCCAGCACGGCGACCGAGCTGGCGCCGAGGCAGGTGTCGATCGACAGGATCATGGATCAGCCGGCGCCGACCACAGCGCCTTCGGTCGGCCGCCAGATGAACTGGTTCAGCTGGCCCTTGGCCTTCAGCGTCGCCTCGGGCGGCACGGTCTTGCCGGTGAAGCCCGGGACGCCAAACACATACGAGACGGTCGGGGCGTCGGGACGCACGCAGATCGTCATATTGACCTCGCGGCCCTCGCCGGCGCGGCACTGGGCGACGGTGAAGTCCAGCTCGCCCCACTTGGCCAGCAGCTTCTCGTCGCGCGGACCGGTCACGGGGTCGGAGGCGGCGGCGATGTAGCCGATCGCGCCCTCCTCGCCCTTGCCGATCTCCAGCAGCGGGACGTTGTCCTGCTCGACATTGATGATCGGCAGGGCCGGACCCTGGCCGAAGTGGATGAAGGCCTGCTCGACCTTGGCCTTCGGGAACAGGGCCTGAATGGTGGGGATGTCGAAGGCGGTGGCGGCGGTGATCGGGCCGACGCTGTCCTTAGTGATCTTCAGGGTCCCGCCCGTATAGGGCGTGACGGCCAGGGTGGCCGGCGTCTTGGTCTCGGCCGCTTCTGGCGCGGGGGCGGAGGCCGGAGCCTCGTCCTTCTTGGCCGGCCCGCAGGCGGCCAGCGCGAGCAACGGCAGGGCGATCAGGGTGTGGCGCAGGGTCATGGGATCAATCTAGCCAATGTGCGCCAGATGCACAAAACACTTGTCATCCCGGCCGCAGCGCAGCGGAGAGCCGGGACCGCGGAAAGCTCAACGCTTCCGGTGGTCCCGGCTCGGCGCGCTTCGCGCTTGGCCGGGATGACAGGCTTCTACAGGATCTGCGCCGCTTCCTCGAAGTCCAGGCGCGGATTGCGCGGGAACAGGCCTTCGTCGGTGCCGTAGCCGATCGAGGCGATGAAGTTGCTCTTGATGTTCGTGCCGGCGAAGAACGCGGCGTCGACGCCGGCATTGTCGAAACCCGACATCGGACCGACGTCCAGGCCCAGGGCCCGCGCGGCGAGGATGAAATAGCCGCCCTGCAGCGAGCTGTTGCGCAGCGCGCCCCACTCCTTGGCGACCGGGTCGTTGAACCAGTCCTTGGCGCCCGGGGCGTGCGGGAACAGCTTGGGCAGGGTCTCGGGGAAGTCGAGGTCGTAGCCGACGATCACCGTCACCGGGGCCGCCAGGATCTTCGGCGCGTTCGAGCCCGACGACAGCGCGGCCAGCTTGGCCTTGGCTTCCGGGCTGCTGACGTAGATGAAGCGCGCCGGCGTGGCGTTGGCGGCCGTCGGGCCGAACTTCACCAGGTCGTACAGCTCGCGCAGCACGTCTTCCGGAATGGAATCCGGCTTCCAGCCGTTGCGCGTGCGCGCTTCGGTAAACAGTTGAGCGAGCGCAGCGGTTTCGAGCTTGGCCATGGGTGATCCCTGACAGGCAATTAGCAACTTGTCAGGTTACAATAAGAGCTCACCTGGCCGCCCGCAAGGCGCCCCTAGCCGAGAGTCTGCTCGACCCGGGTCACTTCCGGCACATAGTGCTTGAGCATGTTCTCGACGCCCGACTTCAGGGTCGCCGATGAGGACGGGCAGCCCGAACAGGCGCCGCGCATGTGCAGCCAGACGACGCCGGTCTTGGGCTCGAAGCGCGAGAAGACGATGTCGCCGCCGTCCTGGGCCACGGCCGGACGGATGCGGGTGTCCAGCAGCTCCTTGATCTCCGAGACGATCTGCGAGGTTTCCTCGTCGTACTCGCCCTCGTCATGGCCATCACCGGTGGCGGCGTCTAGCATCAGCGGCCGGCCGCTGGTGAAGTGGTCCATGATGGCGGCCAGGATCGGCGCCTTCAGGTGCGGCCACTGGGCTTCGTCGCCCTTGGTGACGGTCAGGAAGTCGGGACCGAAGAACACCCGCGTGACGTCGCCCAGGTCGAACAGGGCCTTGGCCAGCGGCGAGGCGTCGCCTTCCTCGGGCGTGCGGAACTCGCGCGCGCCCTCGCCCAGCACTTCACGGCCGGGCAGGAACTTGAGGACCTCGGGATTGGGCGTGGTTTCGGTCTGGATGAACATGGGCGACAGATGGACCTGACGAAGGCGTGACGCAAGGGCGCCGAAAAGCCGCACAAAAAAGATGACACCAGCGTCATTTTCTGACGTCATGGTCGAAAGAACAATGATCCTTGGGAGGATCCATCATGAGCGACGGTTCAGTTGACCTGACGGAAGCCGCGCGGGCCCAGGCCTATGCCATCCCGCTCGAGGACTATCACGTGGCCGATCCGGCCCTGTTCCAGGCCGACGCGATGTGGCCCTATTTCGAGCGTCTGCGGAAAGAGGACCCCGTCCACTGGTCGAAGGGCAATGAGGAGACCGGGCCCTACTGGTCGATCACCCGCTACAACGACATCATGACCGTCGACACGACCCACCAGGTCTTCTCGTCGGACGCTCACCTGGGCGGCATCACCATCCGTGACTTCGACGAGGACTTCGTCCTGCCGATGTTCATCGCCATGGACCAGCCCAAGCACGACATCCAGCGCAAGACGGTCAGCCCAATCGTCTCGCCGCAGAACCTGGGCCGGCTGGAAGGCGTCATCCGCGAGCGGGTCTGCCAGATCCTCGACACCTTGCCGATCGACGAGCCGTTCGACTGGGTCGACAAAGTCTCGATCGAGCTGACCACCCAGATGCTGGCCACTCTGTTCGACTTCCCCTGGGAAGAGCGCCGCAAGCTGACGCGCTGGTCGGACGTCGCCACCGCCTCACCCGAGAGCGGCATTGTCGAGAGCGAAGATGCCCGCCGCGCCGAGCTGCTGGAGTGCCTGGGCTACTTCACCAACCTGTGGAACGAGCGAGTCAACCAGACCGAGCCGGGCAATGACCTGATCTCGATGCTGGCCCACGGCGAGGCCACCCGCGACATGCCGCCGATGGAGTATCTGGGCAATGTCATCCTGCTGATCGTCGGCGGCAACGACACGACCCGCAACTCGCTGACCGGCGGCCTCTACGCCCTGAGCCAGAACCCTGCGGAAGAGGCCAAGCTGCGCGCCGATCCGTCGCTGATCCCCAACATGGTCTCGGAGATCATCCGCTGGCAGACCCCGCTGGCCCACATGCGCCGCACGGCGCTGGAGGACTTCGAGCTCGCTGGCAAGACTATCAAGAAGGGCGACAAGGTCGTCATGTGGTACGTCTCGGGCAACCGCGACGACACGGTGATCGAAGACGCCGACGCCTTTATCATCGACCGCCCCCAGGCCCGCCGCCACCTGTCGTTCGGCTTCGGCATCCACCGCTGCGTGGGCAATCGCCTGGCCGAGATGCAGCTGAAGATCGTCTGGGAAGAGGTGCTGAAGCGCTTCCCCAAGATCGAGGTCCTGGAAGAGCCCAAGCGCGTCTACTCGACCTTCGTGAAGGGCTATGAGCGGATGATGGTCCGGATTCCGGAGCGCAACTAAAACCTGTCATCCCGGCCAAGCGCGCAGCGCGCCGAGCCGGGACCGCCGGAAACGCCGAGCCTGTTGCGATCCCGGGTCTTCGCCCGGGATGACAATCAAGCCAGCGCCTCGATATCCGCGTCGGTCAGGTCGCCCGGCACCACGGTGACCGGCAGCTTGCGGCCGCTGAACCCCACCCCTTCCTTGGCGATGGCCGAGATCAGGGGGCCGGGACCACGGCCGGAGGTCGAGGCGGCCAGGATCAGGATCTTGATGGTCGGGTCGGCCCCGACCACGGCCTTCAGCGCCGCGCGGACGCTGTCGGCGTGCTTGATGATGAACTCGGGCGGCAGGCCGGTCTCGGCCATGACCTGACCGGCCAGGCTCTGCAGCAAGGTCTCGGCCTCGGCGCGCTCCTGGCGCTCGATCTCCTCGCGCACGCCGCTCCAGTGTTCGAACTCGGCGGGCGAGATGACCTTCAGCATGGCCACGTGACCGCCGGTCGAGCGAGCCCGGCGGCAGGCGTATTTCAGCGCCGCCGCGAACTCCGGGCTGTCGTCGGCGACGACCAGGAACTTGCGGCGGCCCCCTGAGACCTGAGTTGAAGCAGCGTCGGTCATGGAGCCAGAAAACGCCGCTTCAACGTCGATCTCAAGTCCAGTTTCTAAGCCCCCCAGAAGCCGACCAGCTTCTTGACCTCGGCCACGGTCGGGGCGGCGGCTTCGCGGGCCTTTTCCGCGCCCTTGGCCAGGATGGCGTCCAGCACCGCGGGATCGCCCAGCAGGCCGCGCATCTTCTCGCCGACCGGGGCCAGCTTTTCGACCGCCAGCTCGGCCAGGGCCGGCTTGAAGGTTCCGAAGCCCTTGCCGGCGTACTCGGCCAGCACCTGCGCCTTCGTCTGACCCGACAGGGCGGCGAAGATACCGACCAGGTTGTCGGCCTCGGCGCGGGCGGTCAGTTCTTCCAGGGTCTCGGGCAGCGGTTCCGGGTCGGTCCGGGCCTTCTTGACCTTGGCGGCGATGGTGTCGGCGTCGTCGGTCAGGTTGATGCGGCTGTAGTCCGACGGGTCGGACTTGCTCATCTTCGCCGAGCCGTCGCGCAAGGACATGACCCGCGCGCCCGGGCCCTGGATCAGGGGTTCGGGCTGCGGGAAGAAGGCCGGCTGGCCGGCCGGGATGCCGAAGTCGTGGTTGAACTTGCCGGCGATGTCGCGGGTCAGTTCCAGGTGCTGCTTCTGGTCCTCGCCCACCGGCACGTGGGTGGCCTTGTAGACCAGGATGTCGGCCGCCTGCAGCACCGGGTAGGTGTAGAGGCCCACCGAGCTGCGCTCCTTGTGCTTGCCGCTCTTCTCCTTGAACTGGGTCATCCGGTCCAGCCAGCCCAGGCGGGCCGTGCACTGGAAGATCCAGGCCAGCTCGGCGTGCTCGCGCACGGCCGATTGCGGGAAGATCGTCGCCTTGTCCGGGTCCAGGCCCGCGGCGATGTAGGCGGCGGCGATCTCGCGGGTCTGCTGGGCCAGCAGCGCCGGGTCCTGCCAGACGGTGATGGCGTGCAGGTCGGCGACGAAGATGAAGGTGTCGATCTCGTGCTGCAGGCGGGTGAACTTCACCAGCGCGCCGAGATAGTTGCCGAGATGCAGGGCGCCCGAGGGCTGGACGCCCGAGAGCACGCGGGAGGGGCCCGTATAGGTGACGGGAGCTTGATCGGTCATGACTTCAGCCTTGGCTGTCAGAATCTGGAAATGGCGAGGCGCAGGCGCGCAAACCGCATCGCGAGGATGCGGTGATCAAAGTCAGTTGGAGCCGCGCCATCGCGGCGAGAAGAGACCGATCGGAGCCATGCCTTGCTGGTTAGCCCCAGGCTGGACGCGGATCAAGCCTTGCCCCTCCTTAAGGCCGCCTTCAGCTCGGCCGGCTTGACCCCGCCGAACAGGAACAGCAGTGGCGGATAGACCGCCAGGCCCGCCAGGCAGGTCAGGGCGAGGGCGAATTCCTTGGCGCCGATGGCGTGGCCGGTCAGGCCGATCCCGCGCAGCGGCGCCTCGATCAGCGGCCGCCAGTGTGAGGCGGCGGCCAGCAGCAGGCCCATACCGAGGCTGGCGATCAGGATCCGCGCCAACCGCGACCAGGTGTCCAGCGAGGGGTTGTAGTGGCCCTTGCGATAGAGGCCGAAGGCCATCTGCCCGACGTTCAACCACGAGGCCACGGCGGTGGCCGCGGCGATGCCCTTCACCCCGAACAGGTTGAAGAACAGGATGCCCAGGATGATGTTCACGGCCACCGAGACCAGGGCGAACCGCATCGGGCTCTTGGTGTCGCCGCGCGCGAAGAAGGCCCGCGAATACAGCTGCTGCAGCACGAAGGCCGGGGTGCCCAGGCCGTAGAAGAACAGCGCCGAGGCCGTCTGGCTGGCGTCGAAGGCGGTGAACTCGCCGCGGGTGTAGAGGCCGTCCGACAGGAAGCCCGGCATGGCCACCAGGGCCGCGGCGGCGGGGAGCGTCAGGGCCATGGCAAGAGCGATCGCCTGGTCCATCGCGCCTTGCGCGTCGTCCTTGTCCTCGGAGTTCACGGCGCGCGCCAGGCGCGGCAGCAGGGCCACGCCGATCGCCACGCCCACCAGGCCCAGCGGCAGCTGATAGAGCCGGTCGGCAGTGGCCAGCCAGGAGCGGCCGCCGGGCACGTGGCTGGCCAGGTTGCCGGAGATGAAGATGTTGACCTGGGTGGCGCTGGCCGCCAGGGCCCCGGGGATGGCCTTTCCGATCAGCTCGCGCACTTCCGGCGTCAGGCGCGGCAGCCGCCAGTGGACCTTGGCCCCCGACTTGTTGACGCCCCAGACCAGCAGGGCCGCCTGGGCGACGCCGGCCACGACGACGCCGACCGAGCCCCACTGGGCCGCGCCCACCGCCGTGGTCTGCGGCAGGATGAAGATCAGGGTGGCGATGTTCAGCAGGATCGGCGCCCCGGCCGACAGGATGAATTTATCGCGGGCGTTCAGCACCCCCGACAGGTGGGCCACGATCGCCATACACGGCAGGTAGGGCATGGTGATCTGGGTCAGCAGCACCGCCAGCTTGTACTTCTCGGTGCCCCAGCCAAAGCCCGGGCTGATCAGCATCATCAGCCAGGGCATGGCCAGCTGGCAGATCACGGTGATGATGATGGTCGAGGCCGCCAGGGTGGCCATCGCGTCGGCGGCCAGGATATCGGCCTTCTCCTCGCCATCGCGCTGCAGCGACTTGGCGTAGGCCGGGACGAAGGCCGCGGCGAACGCGCCCTCGGCGAAGAACCGGCGGAAGAGGTTCGGGAACGCCAGGGCCGCGTTGTAGGCGTCCGCTGCCGGGGTGGCGCTGGCCCCCATGCGGTACGAGACCGCCAGGTCCCGGAAGAAGCCCATGAACCGGCTGACCAGGGTCAGGCCCGAATAGATCGCCGACGATTTCAGCAGCCCTCCGCCCTTCTTGGCAGGCGGCGGCGGAGCGTCTTGGGCGGCGGGGGGAACGACGTCGGTCACCCGGCGCTTCTGGGCGCTTGACGAGAGGGCGTCAAGGGCGGCGACGCGCCCCTACCGCGCCACGCTGGCTCGCGCCCGGCGCAGGCCCGGCCGGGCCGCCGGGGCGCCTGCTTCGTTCTGCTCCAGGGCGGCCAGCAGGTCCGCCTTCAGGGCGTTGATCTTGCGGGTCTCGGTCACTTTCCCGCCCTGCGCGGTCTGGACATAGAAGGCGTCGACCGCGCGCTCGCCATAGCCGTCGATGTGGGCCGATTGGATGGACAGGCCGCTGTCGGCCAGGGACTTGGCCAGGGCGTGCAGCAGGCCCGGACGGTCGCGGCCTGAGGCCTCGACCACGGTGGCGTCGTTGGAGGCCTCGTTGTCGACCACCACCGTCGGGGCGATCGAGAAGGCGGCGGCGCGGGACTGCTCCGAGCCCCGGCGCGGCTCGACGGATAGGACTTCGCCCCGGCCGGCGGCTTCCAGGGCGTCAGCCAGACGGCGCAGGGCCCGCGGGTTCTCGCAGCCCATCGGCGCGCCGGTCACGTCCTGAACGTAGAACACGTCCAGCGCCTGGCCCTGACGCGAGGTGAAAACCCGCGCCCCGACAACATTGCCGCCCAGGGACGAGATGGCCAAGGCCAGATCGGCGAACAGACCGCGCCGGTCCTGGGCCGCGACCACGATCTCGGCGGCGTTCTGGCCGGAGCGCACCCGGCCCTCGGCCGCCGCCCCGCCCTGGATCGCCGCCCGCCGCGCCAAGCCGGCGTGCTCGAGCAGGTCTTCCGGCGGGAAGGCGCTGAAATAGGCGTTTTCCATCGCCGTCGCCCAGCCCATGGCGGCCGGATCGACCTCCAGCAGGGCGGCGCGGGCGGCCTCGGCGGCGTTCTCCTGGTGACGCACCACATTGGCGGCGGCGTCCTTGCCGCGCCCGCCCCGGAACACCGCCTCGGTGGCGTTGTAGAGCTCTCGCAGCAGCTGGCCCTTCCAGCCGTTCCAAACGCCCGGCCCGACGGCGCGGATGTCGGCCACGGTCAGCACCAGCAGCAGGCGCAGGCGCTCGGGGTTCTCGACGATGCGGGCGAAGGCCGCCACCGTGCCGGGGTCCGACACGTCGCGCTTCTGGGCGAAGTCGCTCATGACGAGATGGTTCTCGACCAGCCAGGCCACCAACTCGACCTTGGTGCGCTCCACGCCCAGTCGCTCGCAGGCGCTGCGGGCGGCGCGGGCCCCGGCCTTTTCCTGACCGCCGACCCCGCCCTTGCCGGTGTCGTGCAGCAGCATGGCCAGGAACAGGGCCTCGCGGTCCTCGATCAGCGGCATGATCGACACGGCCAGCGGATGGTCCTCGGCCAGGCGGCCGGCGGCGATGTCGCCGATCACGCCCATGGCCCGCAGGGTGTGCTCGTCCACCGTGTACGAGTGGTACATGTTGAACTGCATCTGGGCCACGACCCGCCCGAACTCGGGGATGAAGCGGCCCAGCACGCCGGCGTCGTTCATCAGGGTCAGGGTGCGGTAGCTGCGCTTGCCGCGCGCCAAGAGGTCCAGGAAGGTGGCGGCCGCCTCCTCGTCGCGCCGCACCTTGGAGGTGATCAGCGACAGGCTGCGGGTCACGGCCGTGAAGGCGTCGGGGTGCAGATCAAGGTCGCGCTCGTCGGCGATCTTGAACAGCCGGATCAGATTGACCGGATCGGCCTCGAAGATCGACTGCTCCTCGATGTTCAGCCGGCCGCCGTCTTCGTAGAAGCCCTCGACGTCCAGCGCCTTGCGCTTGGGTCGCGCGCCCGGAATGAACCGCGAAATGCCCTTGGGCTCGTTCTTGAAATGCTCGGCTTCCAGCTTGGCCGAGAAGGCGCGGGTCAGGGCCCCGACCTCCTTGGCGATCAGGAAGTAGCGGCGCATGAACCGCTCGACCGCCGGCGCATCGCCCCGGTCGCCATAGCCCATGCGGCGGGCGATCTCGGGCTGCAGGTCGAAGGTCAGCCGCTCCTCGGGCCGGCCCGTCGTGAAGTGCAGGTGGGCCCGCACCGCGTGCAGGAAATCGAAGGCCCGGATGAAGGTCTTGATCTCGCGGCTGGAGAAAATCTCCAGCTTGAAGACGTCCTCAGGCTTGTCGACGGGGTGCAGATATTCGGCGATCCACATCAGGGTGTGGAGGTCGCGCAGGCCCCCCTTCCCTTCCTTGACGTTGGGCTCGACCATGTAGCGGCTGGCGCCGGCGCGGGCCTGGCGGTCGTCGCGCTCCTTCAGCTTGGCGGCGACGAACTGGGCGCCGGTGCCCTTCACCACGTCGTCGCGGAAGCGCTTCTTCAGATCCTCGGCCAGACGCTCGTCACCGGTCAGGCGGCGGGCCTCCAGGATCGAGGTGCGGATCGTGAAGTCTTCCTTCGAGAGGCGCACGCACTCCTCGATCGTGCGCGAGGCGTGGCCGACCTTGAAGCCCAGGTCCCACAGCGCATACAGCATGAACTCGATCACGCTCTCGACGTGCGGCGTCTGCTTGTAGGGCCGCAGGAACAGGAGATCGATGTCCGAGAACGGGGCCAGGGTCGAGCGGCCATAGCCGCCGACGGCCAGCAGGCACAGGCGCTCGCCCTCGGTCGGGTTGCGGGCCCGGAACACGTGCACCGTCGTGAAGTCGTAGAGCGCGGTGATCACCTCGTCGGTGACGCCGCTGATCAGGCGGGCGGTCTCGACGCCGCTTGCGCCGTTCTCCAGCCGCTCCTTGGCGATCATCCGGCCGCGAAACAGCGCCTGCTTGAGGATGTCGATGGCGCGCGCGCGCTGGTCGGCCTCGTTGCCGATGGCGTCCAGCGCGGCGGCCGAAAGCCGCGCACGCAGGGCGTGACCGTCGACGACATGTTCCAGGCGGGTGGGGCGAAGGCGACGGGGCATGACGGCTATATAAGACTTCTCGTTAGGTCTTGAGCAGACCCTTCAGACGATAGAGGGCCTCCAGGGCCTCGCGCGGGCTCATGCCGTCAACGTCGAGATCGCTCAGCGTGTCCTCGACGACACTCGGCGCCGCTTTGGAAGGCGCCGGCGCCACGGCCGCGGCCTGGCTGACGGCGAACAACGGCAGGTCGTCCAGCTTGGCCGGCGACTGGTCCTTGCTCTCCAGGCGATCCAGCACCTCGCGGGCGCGGACCACCACGGGGCCGGGCACGCCGGCCAGCTTGGCCACCTGCACGCCGTACGAGCGGTCGGCCGGGCCGGGCGCGGCCTCGTGCAGGAAGACCAGATCGCCGTTCCACTCCTTGGCCCGCAGAGACAGGTTGGAGACATAGGCCATCCGCTCTTCCAGGGTCGCCAGCTCGTGATAGTGCGTGGCGAACAGGGCGCGGCTCTGGTTGGTGTCGTGCAGGGCCTCGGCGCAGGCCCAGGCGATGGCCAGACCGTCATAGGTGGCCGTGCCCCGGCCGATCTCGTCCAAAATGACCAGCGAGCGCGGGCCGGCCTGGGTCAGGATAGCGGCGGTCTCGACCATCTCCATCATGAAGGTCGAGCGGCCACGGGCCAGGTCATCGCCGGCGCCGACGCGGCTGAACAGGCGGTCGACGACACCCAGGCGGAAGCTGGCGGCGGGTACGTAGCAACCTGACTGGGCCAGGATGGCCAGCAGGGCGTTCTGGCGCAGGAAGGTCGACTTACCGGCCATGTTCGGGCCGGTGACGATCGACAGCCGCGCACCGGTCTCGCCCGAGGCGTCCAGGCAGCAGTCGTTGGGGGTATAGGGATCGCCGGCGCGCTTGACGGCGGCTTCCACCACCGGGTGGCGCGCGCCCTTGGCGTCGAAGGCGTAGGACTTGTCGACGATCGGACGCACCGCGCCGGCGTCCTCGGCCCATTCGGCTAGGCCGGAGGCGACATCGATGCGGGCCAGGGCCTCGGCGGCGATCTGGATGGCGTCGGCCAGCTGGCGGGCCTGCTCGCGCCAGTCCTCGAAGGCGGCGACCTCCATGGCCAGGGCGCGCTCGGCGGCCTGGGCGATGCGAGCGTCCAGATCGGCCAGCTCCACGGTGGTGAAGCGCACCTGGTTGGCCAGGGTCTGGCGGTGGATGAAGGTGGCGTTCAGCGGCGGCTGGAACAGCGGATCGGCCTTGCCGGCTGTGGCCTCGACGAAATAGCCCAGCACGCCGTTGTGGCGGATCTTCAGCGGCACGCCGCTTTCGGCGGTCAGCTGGGCCTCCAGGGCGACGATGACCTTACGGCTGTCATCGCGCAGGCCGCGGGCCTGATCCAGCTCGGGCCGAATGCCGGGGGCGACGAAGCCGCCGTCGCGGGCCAGGGCCGGCAGGTCGGGACCCAGGCCCTGCTCCAGGATCTCCAGATACTGCGACAGGCCGTCGTGCAGCGCCGGGGTCAGGGCCTTGAAGGCGTGTTCAAGCTCGAACGGCGGCGGCGACAGCGGGTCGGGCGAGCCCCCCGCCATGCCAGCCAGGCGCTCGCCGCACTTCAGCGTGTCGCGCAGGCAGCCCAGGTCGCGCGGACCGCCGCGGCCGAGGGCCAGGCGGGACAGCGCGCGGGCCATGTCACCGGCGCCCTTCAGCACCTCGCGCAGACGCTGACGCAGCTGGCGGTGCTCGACGAACCACTCCACTGCGTCCAGGCGCTGGTCGATGGCGGCGGTGTCCAAGAGCGGCCGGGCCAGGCGCGAGGCCAGCATCCGGGCGCCGCCCGAGGTCACCGTGCGGTCGATACAGGCCAGCAGCGAGCCGTTGCGGTCGCCGGTCTGGGTGCGGTCGATCTCCAGGCTGCCGCGCGTGGCCGGGTCGATGGCCATGACGTCGGCGTCGGCCGCGCGACGCGGTGCCCGCAACGCCGGCAGCTTGCCGGCCTGGGTCATTTCCAGGTGGGCGGCGATCAGGCCCAGGGCGCCGATCTCGGCCGGCGTAAGCCCGCCGAAGCCGTCCAGGGTCTCGACGCCATAGAGGCGCTTCACGCGGGCTTCCGAGGCCTGCGGTTCGGACAGGGCCGAAGGCATCGGCTGCACCAGGCCGCCGCAGATCTTCAGGGTCTGGGACAGGTTGTCGTCCGACAGCAGGCGGTCGGCGACCAGGGTCTCGGACGGGGCCAGGGCCGCCAGGATCGGCGCGACGCCTTCCTTGGCCAGGGCGAAGACCTCGACCTCGCCGGTCGACAACTCGACCGACGCCACGGCGGCCTGCCCGGCGCGCAGAGCCACGGCCGCCAGGCGGTTGGCGCCGCGGGCGTCCAGCAGGCCGTCCTCGGTCAGGGTGCCGGGCGTGACCACGCGGACGATGTCGCGGCGGACCACCGACTTGGAGCCGCGCTTCTTGGCCTCGGCCGGGTCTTCCATCTGCTCGCAGACGGCGACCTTGAAGCCCAGGCGGATCAGCTTGGAGAGATAGGCTTCGGCCGCATGCTGCGGCACGCCCGCCATCGGGATCGGCTGGCCCGCATGGGTGCCACGGAACGTCTGGCTGATGCCCAAGGCGGCGGCGGCGCGATAGGCGTCGTCGAAGAACAGCTCGTAGAAGTCGCCCATGCGGAAGAAGATCAACGCATCGGGCTGCCGCGCCTTCATCTCGAAAAACTGCTGCATCACCGGCGTCGCGCCGGTGGGGTCGAGCAAGTGCGCAGGGGTGGACGTATGGGCGTTCATGACGCGCGAAACTACAGAGCGTCGCGGATCGCGTTAAGAGGCGGCGTTAAGGTTTTCCGGGGATGGAACACGGTTCGGCCGACGTTTCATCCGCTCTTGACGCGCAGTCGGCTCAAGGTTGAGCTTGGCGCATGACAAACGCCACGCCTGTCCCGCTTGCCTCCCGGCCCGCCATGCCGGCGCCGTCCCGTCCGGACTGGCTGGAAAAGCCGACGAGCGAGGATCTGGCCGCCTACTATCCGCGCCAGGCTCAGCGCAAGAACCTCTCCGGCAAGGTGATGATGAGCTGCACGGTCAAGGCCGACGGACAGCTTGAAGCTTGCGAGATCCTCGAGGAGACCCCGCCCGGCGAGCGGTTCGGCGAAGCGGCGCTGAAGATGGCGCCGAAGTTTCGGATGACGCCTCCCGGCGACACCAGCACGCCTAGCGAGGTGACAATCCCGCTAATCTTCGAGGTTCCGCCGCCTGTACAGCCGACGCCGAGGGACTACGAGATGATCAAGGTCGTCGGCTTGGGCATCGCCGGCGTTTCGGCGCTGCTGCTGGTGGGCCTGATCGTGTTGCTGGGCCGCTATCATAGTCGCGCGGCCCGGGGAGGGAGCGCAAAGCCCTAGTTCCCCGTCACCTCTTCCCAGAAGCGCTTGGCCTTGCCCGCGAAGCTGGACGACTTGGGGTTCTGCTTTTCGCCGCACAGGCCGGCCAGTTCGCGCATCAGTTCCTTCTGACGGGCGGACAGGTGGGTCGGGGTTTCGACGAACAGTTCGACCACAAGATCGCCGCGCTGGCGGCTGCGCAGGGACGGCATGCCCTTGCCCTTGAGGCGGACAGTCTTGCCGGTCTGGGCGCCTTCGGGGACGGCGACGGTGATCTTGCACTCGCCGTCGCAGGTTTCGCCGCCCAGCAGGCACGGGGCTTCGATCTCGCCGCCCAGGGCGGCCGTGGTCATCGGCACCGGCACGGTGCAGAGCAGGTCCAGGCCGTCGCGCTCGAACAGCTCGTGCGGGATCACCGACAGGAAGATGTAGAGGTCGCCGCGCGGGCCGCCGCGGCCGCCCGCGTCGCCCTCGCCCGCCAGGCGGATACGGGCGCCGTCGTCCACGCCCGCCGGGATACGGACCGACAGGATACGCTCGCGGCGCACCTGGCCGTGGCCATGGCAGTTGGAGCAGGGATCCAGAACCAGACGGCCCGAGCCGCCGCAGCGCGGGCAGCCGCGCTCGACCGCGAAGAAGCCTTGCGTGGCGCGGACCCTCCCTGCGCCGCCGCAGGTGCCGCAGACGGTGGGATTGGTGCCCGGCTTGGCGCCCGAGCCCTCGCAGACCTCGCAGGTCATGGCGGCCGGGACGGTGATCTCGACCTCGGCGCCGGCATAGGCCTGCTCGAGGGTGATCTCCAGGTCGTAGCGCAGGTCCTGGCCGCGCTGGGGACCGTTCGATTGGCGACGACCGCCGCCGAACATTTCGCCGAACACGTCCCCGAAGACGTCGTTGAAGATGTCGCTGGCGTCGAAGCCCTGGCCACCGAAGCCGCCGGCGCCGCCTTGCGGACCGTTGACGCCCGCATGGCCGAAGCGGTCATAGGCCGCGCGCTTCTGCGGGTCGGAGAGGACGCTGTACGCCTCGTTGATTTCCTTGAAGCGACCGGTCGCGTTTTCGCAGCCGCCATTGCGGTCGGGATGGTGCTCCATCGCCAGCTTGCGGAACGCGGACTTCAGACCAGCTTCATCGATGGTCCGGGTCACGCCGAGAATTTCGTAATAGTCGCGCATCGTCAGCGTCTGGCGCCCAAAAGGCCCACGAAAGTGGCGGTGATAGTGAGAGAGGTGGGATAGCGCGCGGCCCGGCGCAAGGCGTCTTCGGGCGTAGCGTCAAGAGGTCGCGGCCGCGGAACAGACCTTTGGAGCATGTTCCGCGGCGCGCGCATGGCGAATTACTTCGCCGACTTGTCGTCGTTGTTGTCGACTTCCTCGAACTCGGCGTCGACGACGCCATCGTCCGCGGCTTCGGCGCCTTCGCCGTCACCCGAGCCCTGCTGGGCCGAGTACATGGCTTCGCCCAGCTTCATCGAAGCCTGGATCAGCGCCTGGGTCTTGGCCTGGATGGCCTCGACGTCTTCACCTTCCAGAGCGGTCTTCAGATCGGTAATGCCGGTCTCGATCGCGCCCTTCTCGGCCGCGCCAACCTTGTCACCGTGCTCGGCCAGGGCCTTCTCGGTCGAGTGCAGGATCGCCTCGCCCTGGTTCTTGGCCTCGACCAGCTGCTTCTTGCTTTCGTCCGCCGCCTTGTTGGCCTCGGCTTCCTTGACCATGCGCTCGATGTCCGCGTCCGACAGGCCGCCATTGGCCTGGATGCGGATCGAGTGCTCCTTGTTGGTCGCCTTGTCCTTGGCGTGGACCTGCACGATGCCGTTGGCGTCGATGTCGAAGGTGACCTCGATCTGCGGCACGCCGCGCGGCGCCGGCGGGATGCCGACCAGGTCGAACTGACCCAGCACCTTGTTGTCCACGGCCATCGGGCGTTCGCCCTGGAACACGCGGATCGTCACGGCCGACTGGTTGTCGTCGGCGGTCGAGAAGGTCTGCGAGCGCTTGGTCGGGATCGTGGTGTTGCGTTCGATCAGCGGGGTGAACACACCGCCCAGGGTCTCGATGCCCAGGGTCAGCGGGGTGACGTCCAGCAGCAGCACGTCCTTGACGTCGCCTTGCAGCACGCCGGCCTGAACGGCCGCGCCCAGCGCCACGACTTCATCGGGGTTCACGCCCTTGTGGGGTTCGCGACCGAAGAAGTCCTGCACCGCCTGCTGAACCTTGGGCATGCGGCTCATGCCGCCGACCAGGATCACTTCGTCGATGTCGCTCTTCTTCAGGCCGGCGTCCTTCAGGGCCTGTTCGCACGGACCGATGGTGCGGGCGATCAGGTCGTCGACCAGGGCTTCCAGCTTGGCGCGCGACAGCTTGATGTTCAGGTGCAGCGGACCCGAGGCGTTCATGCTGATGAACGGCAGGTTCACTTCGTACTGAGCGGTCGACGACAGTTCCTTCTTGGCCTTTTCGGCCTCTTCGCGAAGGCGCTGCAGGGCCAGCTTGTCCTTGCGCAGGTCGACGCCCTGCTCCTTCTTGAACTCGTCAGCCAGGTAGTCGACGATCCGAAGGTCGAAGTCTTCACCGCCCAGGAAGGTGTCGCCGTTGGTCGACTTCACTTCGAAGACGCCGTCGCCGATTTCCAGGATCGAGACGTCGAACGTGCCGCCGCCCAGGTCGTAGACGGCAATCTTCTTGCCGTCGTTCTTGTCCAGGCCATAGGCCAGGGCCGCCGCGGTCGGCTCGTTGATGATGCGCAGGACTTCCAGGCCGGCGATCTTGCCGGCGTCCTTGGTCGCCTGACGCTGGGCGTCGTTGAAGTAGGCCGGAACCGTGATGACCGCCTTGGTCACCGTCTCGCCCAGGTGGGCTTCGGCGGCTTCCTTCATCTTCTGCAGAATGAAGGCCGACACTTCCTGCGGGCTGTAGTCCTTGCCGTGGGCCTTGACCCAGGCGTCGCCGGTCGGACCCTTGACGATCTCGTAGGGCACCATGCCCTTGTCCTTCTCGACCACCGGATCGCTCGCGTTGCGGCCGATCAGGCGCTTGATCGCGAACAGCGTGTTGGTCGGGTTGGTGACGGCCTGGCGCTTGGCGGGCTGGCCGATCAGGCGCTCGCCATCTTCCTGGAAGGCGACCACGGAAGGGGTCGTACGAGCGCCTTCGGCGTTCTCGATCACCTTCGGGTTCTTGCCGTCCATGATGGCCACGCACGAGTTCGTGGTGCCAAGGTCGATACCGATAATCTTGCTCATCTTCGTACCTGTCGCTCCTGTAGGCGGACGGCGGTGACAAGGGCCTTCTCTGAAGCGCCCCGGTTTTTCTCGCTCCGTCCCCGTGGTTCGCACTCTCTCGGGTTTACGTTCCACATCCTGTTCCACCGGCGAAAGCCGAGCGGGCAGAATGCGTTGTGCGAAGTCGACGAGCCCGTCAACCCCGCTTCGAAGGCGGATATGGGGGACGGCTGCTGACACACAAGGCCATAACCCCATACGACTAAGGGGAAATTGCCTGAAAACCGCAGAAAAATGGCCGCACCCCCGGGGAGCGCGGCCATGAAAACCCTAGATCTGTCGGGTGCTTAGTTCGCTTTGGCGGCCCAGGCGGTGATGGCCGGCAGGCGCTGCTCGCGGATCTTGGCGCGGTTCATGACCGCCGCGACGGCCTTGTCGGCTTCCTTGCGCGACCCTTCAGCAATATTGGCCGCGGCATAGGCTTTGATCTTCTCGGCCAGGGCCGGGGTGGCGCCGCCGGCGCCCAGGCCCGGGATGAACCGGGTGCGGGCGCTGTTGTCGACCTTCTCGTTGACCTGGTCCTTGTGAGCCACGGCCCAGTCGAAGGCCAGTTCCGGATGCTGGCCGGCCACGCGCGAGATCATCGTGCTGGACAGGGTCTCGCCCGGCTCCGGGGTCAGGGCCAGATCCAGCGCCTGGCGGGCCAGGGCCGGGTCGGCCGCACCGGCCAGCTGGGTGTAGAGCTGGGCGCGGATCAGCGGCGTCTTCTCGGCCTGGGCCTGGGCGCGGATGGCGTCCCAGGTGACCTGATCGGCATGCTTGGCGACGACGGCCAGGATGGTCCGGCGCAACGGACCCGGCACGGCGGTCGGATCGGTTTTGTCGGCGGCGTAGCGGCGACGAGCCTCGGCCAGCGCCTTGGGCTCGCCCAGGCCGGCCAGGGCGCCGATCAGCGATCCGCGCAGGATGCCGACATTGTCCGGCTCGCCGGCCTTGGCCGTCCAGCCGACCTGGTCCAGCAGCGGCGACAGGCGCGCATACACCACCTTGCGGAACGCGGCCTGCTCGGCCGGCATGCCGTCATAATAGCTGTCGATCGCCTCCATCACGCTGACGATCTTGGACAGCACCTGCGGATCGGCGCTGTCGGGCGTGGCCTTGGCCAGGTCCAGGAAGTCGGTGGCGGGCTGGTAGCCGGCCAAGCCCATCGACCAGGCATCGCTCATCACGCCCAGCTGGTCGATCGACGGCAGCTTGGCGAAGTCCTTGGCGATGGCGGCGAAGTCGGCCGGGCGATACTGGACGCGGAAATAGCCGCTCTGGCCGGCGTTGACGACGACCGGGCCACAGCCGTCAACCGTGACCGAACCCTTGCCGCCGGTGACCAGGGTCTTGGCCTCGCCCCCGCCGACAGCCTTTACAGTCACCGGAACGCGCCAGGTCAGAGGCTTCTTGTCGGGCGCATCCTTGCTGAACTGCCCTTGCGTCAAGGTCAGGGTGGTCTTGCCGGCCGCGCAGGTCGCGTCCGTCACCGTGATCAGCGGCACGCCCGGCTGCAGGGTGAAATCGTGGGCAATGTCGAGGATCGGCTTGCCGGCCGACGCTTCGACGGCGCTCCACAGGTCGTCGCTGACCGTGTTGCCGTGCGCGTGCTTCTTCATGTAGGCGCGCACGCCGGTGCGCCAGGCGTCGTGGCCCACATAGCTTTCCAGCATGCGGATGACGGCCTCGCCCTTCTGGTAGGTGATGCCGTCGAAGGCCTGGCTGGCCTGCTCGACGGTCTCGACGTGCTGAACGACCGGGTGGGTGGTGACCAGCGCGTCCAGGCCCATGGCGTATTCACGCCCGCCGACCGCGGCCAGGGCCGAGTTCCATTCCGGGTGGAAATGCTCGGTGGCCCGGCCTTCCATCCACGAGGCGAAGCCCTCGTTCAGCCACAGGTCATCCCACCAGGCCATGGTGACCAGGTCGCCGAACCACTGGTGGGCCATCTCGTGGGCCACGGTGGTGAAGACGTTCTTCTTGTCAGTCTGCGTGGAGATCTTCGGGTCCAGCAGCATGGCGTATTCGAAGTAGAAGATGGCCCCCCAGTTCTCCATGGCGCTGAAGAACTGGCTGCGGCCGGGGGCGGCGATGTTGTCCAGGGCCGGCAGCGGATAGGCCGTGCCGAAATAGTCGTTGAACCACGGCAGCAGGTCGGCCGCCGAGGTCAGGGCGAACTCGGCCTTGGGCGTGTCGCCCTTCTTGGTGACCACGCCCACGTCGACGCCGGCGACCTTCCTGGTCGCGCGATCGAACTCGCCCAGGCCGAAGAACAGCAGATAGGTCGACATCTTCGGCGAGGTCGCGAACTTGACCAGGGTCTTGCCGCCGCCCAGGTCCTTGGAGGACGCGATCGGCATGTTGCCCAGGGCCATCTGGCCGGTCGGGATTGTCGCCTCGACGGTGTAGGTGGCCTTGTAGAACGGCTCGTCCCACGAGGGGATGAAGCGGCGGGCGTCGGAGTTCTCGAACTGGGTGTAGAGCGCGCGCTTCTTGCCGGCCTCGGTGTCGTAGTCGAGCGCGAACAGGCCGGCGGCCTGCTTGTAGATTTTGCCGGCATAGTCGAGGGTCAGGACGTACTTGCCCTTCGACAGCGGCTTAGCGAACGTGAAGGCGGCGGTCTGGGCCTCCTCGTCGACCTTGATGGTCGCCGAACCCACCCCGGCGATCTGCGCCTTCGAGAACGTCAGGTCGGCGGCCTGCAGGGTCACGGTGCTGGTGGGCTCGACCACCTCGATGGCGATCTTCACCGTCGCGGTGAAGGTGAGCTTGTCGACATCGGGCGTGAAGGCCAGATCATAGTGCGACGGCCGGACGTTGCGCGGCAGCTGGGTAGTGACCGAGGCGAAGGTCGCGCCCTTCGAACCGGGCGCGGCCGGCGTGGCGGCCGCCGCGCTGCCGGCGGCGAAAAGCATCACGGCGACGGCCGCGGAGGACAGAAGACGACGCATGTTGAGCCTTGAGCTGGAAAATTCACCCGGCCCCCTCAGCCGGCGGCGCAAACCAACACCCTTCGTCCGGCCCCGGCGCGTTAATTATCGGTAATGTCCCAGCCTCTGACCGTCATTCCGGGTTTCGACCTGTGGCCCGGCCTCCTGGACCTCGCGACCCAGAAGGCCCTGGTCGAGGCCGCCCTCGCCGCCGCGCAGACCGCGCCGTTCGCGAACTACGAGACCGGCTATGGCAAGGCGATGAGCGTGGCCATGACCGCCTTCGGCCCGCTGGGCTGGACCAGCGACAAGACCGGATACCGCTATGCCGAACAGCATCCGGGAACGGAGCGACCCTGGCCGGCCATGCCCCAGGTCCTGCTGGATCTCTGGACCCGGCTGGGCGATGCGGACACGCCGCCGGACTCGTGCCTGATCAACCTCTATCGCGATGGCGCGCGCATGGGCTTGCACCAGGACCGCGACGAGGCCGACCCCGCCTTCCCGGTGCTGTCGATCTCGCTGGGCGACACCGCGGTGTTCCGGATCGGCGGGACCAGCCGCAAGGACCCGACCCGCAGCCTGAAGCTCACCTCAGGTGATGTCTGCCGGCTTGCGGGGCCCGCGCGTCTGGCCTTCCACGGCGTCGACCGGATCCTGACCGGCTCCTCGGGACTGGTCCCCGGCGGCGGGCGGATCAACCTGACGCTGCGGCGAGCGCGGCTTAGTGCGAAACAGACCGCACCTCAACCTTGACGATAGCCTCACCCGCCGTACCTTGGCGAAGGGCGTTTCGGAGGCTGACGTGTCGGTTCTGGCTTTGATTGTGAGCGGCCTGCTGGCGAGCCAGGATCCGTCGCCAACCACGCAGGCGTCACCGCCGGCGAAAAGCGCCGAAATTCAGCTTCACGGGCGCTTTGTCCCCCTGGCCGCCCGCAAGACCGCCTCCTACGAGCTCGTCCAGGGCCATATTATCTTCAAAGCCGTGGTGGCGGGACGCGACGTCTGGGCCCTGCTCGACACCGGCGCGGAACGCAGTCTCATCGATACGGCCCTGGCGACCAGCGCCGGCCTCCACATCGGCGACCCGGAAGGAAGGCTGCGGACCTCGACGGGCTCCTTCATTCCGAAGCGACGCGTCTCCGATGTTCGGATCGCCGTCGCCGACCAACTCGAGATCCAGAGCCCCGCCGTGGCCGGCATGGACATGACCGCGCTCTCGAAGGCGGTCGGCAGAAAGGTCGAGTTCGTTCTGGGGGCGGAGTTCCTGTCCCTGACCGCACTCAAGCTGGATCCGGCCAAGCGGACCCTAGACCTCTACCCCTCAGGCGCGCTGCGACCGCCCAACGGATTTCCCGCCCTGCCCCTCAAGGGCGGCTACAGGATCGAAATCCTCGTCGACAACAAGCCCGTCCTGGTCGACCTGGATCTGGGTGCGGCGGGCGCGCTCACCTTGGAGCCGGAAGCCTGGGCGCGTGTCGGACCGGCCAACGCCAGGGTCGTGACGGGACAGACCCGGGGCGCCGACGGCCAGGGCCGCGCCGCCGACTTCGGCGTCTTGCCCCTGGTGGTCCTCGGCGACAATCGCTTCACGAACGTGCGGACCAAGATCATGTCCTGGTCCGACAAGGATACCGAGGGCGCCATCGGCATGGAGCTTCTGGACCAGCTGTTCCTCGTCCTGGACGCCAGGGCCGGAAAGATGTGGCTGGCGCCGCGGCGCGGACCACCGCCGAGCCCCTAGCCCAACGCGGCGCCGACGATGAAACTCCACCCAAAGAAAAAGGCTGTTTTCACGTTGAGTGTGGGTGGGTTGGTTAACCGCTAACAGGACTTGGGCGGTACCAAGCGTTTGCGTTCCGTCTCAAGTTGGTCGCGAAGCTCCCCAAGAGCCTTATCGGCCTCTTCCAGAGCTTTGATGGCGGCTTCCTCGATGGAGTCCTCCACCACATGAACATCGAACACGTAATCGCGCGGTCTGGCGGTAGTCACCGTGACGGTGAGAACGCCATACCATTTCCGAGTGTAGCTGAGTTCGAGGTTGTCTCTACCAGTGATGGTTACGGGCATAATGATCCCACACGCTTGAACTAAGCGAGTGATGATGGGCGACTATTTCGCGATCATTGCGGCGAAAACTACTCTCGCTGGCCTATTTCATCAAGAAATCAGCGGCCATGCAGACCGGCACTTTGAAAGAAATGCGATGCGTCACCTGCGATGATGCAGAGTTTTTGGCGTCGTCCTTGCCGCCACTCTTGCCGCTCACGCCCACAGACATAACCTTGAGATCGCCTCCGAACCCTTTTTCCTTCGAGGATGAGGCTTCGGAGGCGTCTGACACTGCAACAGACACGTCGAACTCGATGTAGGTGATTTCGGCGACCATTTTCCCGTCGAGTGTTCCGGGTGAAATGGCGAGAACGCTTCTGGATTTCTCCTTCGCGTTTTTCACGCCGATAGCGATTTCGCTCAATGTGCCTTCGATAAATTCGCTGAGACGCATGTGCCGTGCCTTATGCGAAGATAAATAGCTCTATGGAAAAACTCGAAACTGACCAATGCCCCATCAGAGAAATTATGGGCTACATTCAAGGTATCATTGATAGCAACAATGAAATGATTGCTGAGATCAAGAAGAACAACCGTGAGCTTACCGAGAGCCTTTCTCAATCCGCTCTAAGGCTTCAAAAACCTTCTTAAGCGCAGCGTTTGCCTGCTCGGCATTGCGCTCAATTGCCTTTTCATTCTTGTCGATCACGTCTTTGATGTGGCGGATGTCTTTCTCAATGCGGTCAAGACGGCTTTCGACGCTCTGGTCACTCATGCAGGGCTCCTTCCACTAAGCCGTCAAAATCTCCCCCAACAGGTCGTTGCCGAACGGCTTGTGCTGGGTGATTCGACGAGCCCAACCAAAGTAGTTCATCAGGTAGCGAGTGCCTACGCCCATACACCGCCGGTTGACCAAGTTCTCAATGTCCCGGTGGTAGGCGTCGATACGACCGATGCTCAGATTGCGGGTGTTCCCGCCACCGCCGCCCTTCTTGACGACCATGTGCTCGCAGCCCGTTTGACCCGCCACGCGGGCATAGGCGCCGTTGCCGTCCGAACAGATCATCGACTCCGCTTCGACCCACGGCTTCATAGTCTCGCCAATCGAGACCCATCGCGTATCGGGAAGCTGCGTCTGGAAAATCGTCCCTGAACGATCCAGAGCCGTCAGAACGGGCACTTGCTGATCGCCAAGGCCACGTTGGTCCGCACCGCCACGGCGACGCACCTTGCGTTCTTGCGGACGCGCACCGCGCTTCCAGCCGCGAGAGCCCTTGTAGGACGTGCGGAAGAATTTCTCGTCGGCCTCGATCAGCCCCGCCAGCTTTCCGGTCGGATTAGCGACCAGAGCCGTCAGGAAACGGTGACGCCAGCGATGCAGCGTCGGCAAGCTCAGGTCGATGCCGTGCTGTTCGCGTAATTTCACCAGCGGAATGTGCGTGGTCATCAGGCCAAGATACTTCGACCACAGATGGCGATTGCGAAGCCGATAGAGCGGTGTTCCGGTGGTCGCGCCGAAAGTTGCCTTGCAGTTCCGGCACTTGAACCGTTGTGTGCCGCTATTGGCGCGGCCCCATTGGACAAGACAGGCGAATCCGCAATGGATGCACTCGGACTTGAGAACGGCTTGGCTGCGCTTGGTCAGTGCGACTTGAACCGCTTGGTTCTGGACGTGATTGCCGATGAAGCTGCTGATATCCAAAATATCGGACACCGGAAGCTTCGCAATCACACCCTTTATCGCGCTGATCTTTGACATATCACCCTTTCCGCTTCTAGCAGACGGGCAATATACATAGGCGATACGTCAGAAATGGACGTGTATTTTTGCGAATACAGTTAGTGGGCGATTAACCAGACCGTCCACACTTAACGTGAAAACAGCCAAGAAAAAAGGGCCGCCCCTTGCGGGGCGGCCCTCTTCTCAAAACCGGTTCGACCAGGATCAGCCGCGCAGTTTGCGGGTGATCACTTCCAGGTCGTGGTTCAGGGCGCTGTCTTCGGCGCGCAGGGCTTCGATGCGGCGCACGGCGTGCAGCACCGTGGTGTGGTCGCGGCCACCGAAGCGACGGCCGATGTCCGGCAGCGAACGGGTGGTCAGCTGCTTGGCCAGCCACATGGCGGCCTGACGCGGACGGGCCACGGCGCGGTTGCGGCGCTCGCTGAGCAGGTCGGCCTGCTTCATGCCGTAGTGCTCGGACGTCGCCTTCTGGATGTCGTCGATGGTGATGCGCTTTTCGCCGGTCCGCAGGTGCGGGCGCAGGATGGCCTGCACCTCGTCCAGGGTCAGGCGCGACAGGCCTTCGCCGGCGCGGGCCGACAGAGTGTTCAGCGCGCCTTCCAGCTCGCGGACGCTGTCGGTGAAGCGGTCGGCCAGGAATTGCAGCACGTCCGGACGCATGGTGGCGTCGAAGCCCTGGCCGCCGGCCAGGGTCTGGATCTTGCGCTCCAGGATGCCGATGCGAAGGCTGCGGTCGGCCGGCTCGAGGCCGCAGACCAGGCCCGCCGACAGGTGCGAGCGCAGGTGTGCGTCCATCTCGGTCATGGCCGACGGCGGACGGTCGGCCGAGAACACCACGCGGCCGCCTTCACCAACCAGGGCGGTGAGCGTGTGGAACAGCTCTTCCTGGGTCGATTGCTTGCCGGCGATGAAATGGACGTCGTCGATGATCAGCAGGTCGGCCGTGCGCAGCTCTTCCTTGAAGGCCGCGGTCTGGCGATCCATCACGGCGCGCACGAAGGTCGACAGGAAGCGCTCGGCGGTCAGATAGACCACGCGCTTTTCCGGCGCATTGCGCATGGCTTCCCAGGCCAGGGCATTCAGCAGGTGGGTCTTGCCGAAGCCGTAGGGGCCATGGAACAGCACGGGATTGAAGTGGCCGTCGGCCCAGTTGGCGATGCGGCGCGCCACGGCGTGGGCGAACTCATTGGCCGGACCCGGGACGAATGTCTCGAAGGTGAAGCGCTCTTGCAGACCCTGCGTGCGCGTGGACTTCGCGCTCGTCGGGGCCAGAACGGGGGCGGTGTCGCTGGACACCGGCAGGACGATCTCGATCGGTTCGGCGGCGACGGGAGCAGCCTTGGGGGCGGCCTCCACGTAGGCGCCGGCCGAAGCTTCGAATTCCAGACGCGACTTCAGGTCGATGCGACGACCGGTCGTGTCGCTGGCCGCCCACAGCTCGCCGATACGGCGCCAGGCGCTGCGACGGATCCAATCGCGCGCGATGCCCGTCGAGGTCACCACGACGACATCGCCGGAGGCAGCCTCGCGCAACATCGCCGGCGCGATCCATGACCCGAAGGCCGCATCGCCCAGCTCACGCTTCAGCGCCACGCACACTTTCGACCACACGGTCGCGGCCGGCTCGCAAGCCACCGCCATCGTCGTCGAGAAGTCCTGGCTGGCCACCCCGCCCTTCATCGTCATTCGTCCACCGCCTTGCACAAAAACAACCGCCGCATGAATCCGGCGCTCGCCCCCCATGGCGCTCGACCGGCTTTCCTCAACGCACACAGGTTCTTACTCGGCGAACACAGTTGTTCCGCCGCCGCCTTGTTTTTCCAAGACTGGAGAAGCGTTGAGACGCTCAAACTAGCCACCAGCCCGGGCCGGTCAAACGGAAAACTTGAGTCCGATCGCGGATATTTCTGTTGACTCGCGAGCGCGCCTCGCCCGCCAAGGGAATAGTACAGCCGGACGCTCAGATCACAGATTGCAACGACAAAAGCAGAGCGTTGAATCCATAGAAAAAGCCGACCAGGCTTACCTGATCGGCTTATCTAAATACTTGAATTCGCTTGACGAACGACGTTCGTCAGAATTCTGGACTAGGCGGCGGCCTTATCCAGCTTCTTCAGGCGAGCGGCCAGACGCGAGACTTTGCGCGAGCCGGTGTTGGGGTGAACCACGCCCTTCGAGACAGCGCGCATCAGCTCCGATTGAGCCTCCACGAACGCGGCCTTGGCGACGGCCACGTCGCCCTTGGCGATGGCGTCTTCGAACTTGCGCAGGAAGGTGCGCACGCGCGAACGGCGGGCGGTGTTGACTTCGGTGCGACGGGCGATCTTGCGGATCGCTTTCTTGGCGCCGGGATTATTGGCCATAAGGTTGGACCTTCAAACGGACAGCCCGCGGGCGGCCGCGAAGCAGTTGAAATCGAGCGCGCGGATATACGGGAAGCGCTGGGCGGGGTCAACGGTCCACAGGCGGATTCCTGCGGGCCATGTCCACGCAAACGTTTACTTCCCTTCGAATGCCGGTTTGCGCTTCTCGACGAAGGCCGCCATGCCTTCCTTCTGGTCCTCGAACGCGAACAGCGAATGGAACAGCCGGCGCTCCAAGGCGACCCCCGTCGTCAAGGTCGTCTCATAGGCGGCCTCGACCAGCTCCTTGTTCATGGCAACGGCCAGCGGCGACTGGCTGGCGATCTTGGCCGCGATGGCCAGCACCTCGTCGACCAGGCTGTCGGCCGGGAAGACCCGCGACACCAAGCCCGAGCGCTCGGCCTCGGCGGCGTCCATCATCCGGCCGGTCAGGATCATGTCCATGGCCTTGGACTTGCCGACAAAGCGGGTCAGGCGCTGGGTGCCGCCGATGCCGGGCGCGACGCCCAGATTGATCTCGGGCTGGCCGAACTTGGCGGTGTCGGCGGCCAGAATGAAGTCGCACATCATGGCCAGCTCGCAGCCGCCGCCCAAGGCGTAGCCGGAAACGGCGGCGATGATCGGCTTGCGGCACTGCTCGATCGCCCGCGCGCCCGCCGTAAAGAAGTCGGCCTTGAACATCTGGGCGTAGGTCTTGTCCGACATCTCCTTGATGTCGGCGCCGGCGGCGAAGGCCTTGGCCGATCCGGTCAGCACGATGCAGCCCACGCCGTCGTCGGCTTCCGCCGTCGCCAGCGCCTGGGCCAGCTCGCCCAGCAGAGCGGTATTAAGAGCGTTCAGCGCTTCGGGCCGGTTCAGCCGGATCAGGGTCACCCCGGGCGCGGCCTCGGGGCTCTCGATGATCAAGGTCTGGTAGTCGGCCATGCGCGGTCTCCTGCTTGAGCGCTGCTTTTATAAAGAGGCTCGCGCGCTTGGGGAGTCCCCAACACCGCTGACGTGGGGCCCCGTAAGGGGTTTCACGGGCCCGTCACGACCACCGCCTAGCTTGCCGGCTCCTAGAGTAATGCATAGAGACGCGTCCATGAGTGAGATCGCCATGCAGCCGGGGGCGGTCGCTCGCCCAGACTTGGACAAGGGCCTTGGCGTGGCCGGTCGACTGGGCATGGGGGCCGCCATCGTGGTCACCCTCGTCTACGTCGCCTGGAGCGTCTATTCCGACGCCGAGGCGGCCGGGGTCGGCATCACCGCCTTCCTGCCGTTCGCCCTGCTGTTCCTGGCGCTGCTGATCGCGCTGGGCTTCGAGTTCGTGAACGGCTTCCACGACACCGCAAACGCCGTGGCCACGGTAATCTACACCAACTCGATGCCGGCCAATGTGGCCGTGGTCTGGTCGGGCTTCTTCAACTTCCTGGGCGTCTTGCTGTCGACCGGCGTGGTGGCCTTCGGCATCATCTCGCTGCTGCCGGTCGAGCTGATCCTGCAGGTCGGCTCCTCGGCCGGCTACGCCATGGTGTTCTCGCTGCTGCTGGCGGCGATCATCTGGAACCTGGCCACCTGGTACTTCGGCATTCCCTCGTCCAGCTCGCACACCCTGATCGGCTCGATCATCGGCGTGGGCGTAGCCAACGCCATCATGCACGGCCGCAGCGGCACCGCCGGCGTCGACTGGACCAAGGCCACCGACATCGGCAAGGCCCTGCTGTTCTCGCCGCTGGTCGGCTTCACCCTGGCCATGCTGCTGCTGCTGGCCATGAAGGTGCTGGTCCGCAACAAGGCGCTCTATGAAGAGCCCAAGCCCGGCGTCGCCCCGCCGATGTGGATCCGCGGCCTGCTGATCTTCACCTGCACCGGCGTCTCGTTCGCCCACGGTTCAAACGACGGCCAGAAGGGCATGGGCCTGATCATGCTGATCCTGATCGGCACCGTGCCCACCGCCTACGCCCTGAACCGCGCCGTGCCGCAGGCCTATGTCTCGGAATTCCACGCCAGCTCCACCGCCGTCGCCGGCATTCTGACCGCCCGCGCCCCGGCCGACCCCACGGTGGCGACGCCGGTCCAGGCCCGCCAGGCGGTCACCCGCTACATCGCCGAAAAGACCTATGCGCCCAACGTGGCCCCGGCCATGGCCGTGCTGGTCACCGACATCGACCGCCAGGTCCAGGAATACGGCTCGCTGGCCAAGATCCCGGCCGCCTCGGTCGGCAATGTCCGCAACGACATGTACTTGGCCGCCGAGGGCGCCAAGCGCCTGACCAAGGAGCCGGGCCTGGCCTTCGCCGAGGCCGACAAGACCGCGCTCAATGAATACCGCGCCGACCTGGACAAGGGCACGCGCTTCATCCCGACCTGGGTGAAGATCGCGGTGGCCTTCGCCCTGGGCCTGGGCACCATGATCGGCTGGAAGCGCATCGTCATCACGGTCGGCGAGAAGATCGGCAAGTCGCATCTGACCTATGCCCAGGGCGGCGCGGCCGAACTGGTGGCCATGGGCACCATCTTCGCCGCCGACGGCTTCGGCCTGCCGGTCTCGACCACCCACGTGCTCAGCTCCGGCGTCGCCGGGACCATGGTGGGCAACGGCTCAGGCCTGCAGATGTCGACCCTGCGCAACCTCTTGATGGCCTGGGTGCTGACCCTGCCGGTCTCGATCCTGCTGGCCGGCGGTCTCTATTTCATGCTGTCGAAGGTCTTCTAGGCCGGATCCCGCGCCGCGATCATCCCGACCTTCAGGTCGTTGGCGGTGTAGACGCACTCGCCGTCAGCGATCAGTCGGCCATTGGCCAGGCCCAGGGCCAGCTTGCCGCGCCGCACCTGGCGCAGGCTGACCTCGTAGCGGACCAGCGTCGTCGCCGGCGTGACGTCGCCCCGGAACTTGGCCTCGCCCACGCCCAGCGCGCGGCCCTTGCCGGGCGACCCCGACCAGCCCAGCCAGTAGCCGATCACCTGCCACATGGCGTCCAGGCCCAGGCACCCGGGCATGACCGGATCGCCCGGGAAGTGGCAGGCGAAGAACCAGAGGTCAGGCGTGATATCCAGCTCGGCGGCCACGAAGCCCTTGCCGAACTCGCCGCCATCCACGGTGATTTCGGTGATCCGATCCATCATCAGCATCGGCGGGGCCGGCAGCTGGGCGTTGCCCGGGCCGAAATAGCCGCCCAGACCCGACTGGATCAGGTCGGCCTTGGTATAATGGTCCTTGGGCGTGTGGTGGTCGTGCGGATTGGCCATGACGTCCCTCCCCGGAGGTCGCGACGCCTCCTTGTGATCGGAGGCTGCGGGCGCCGGGGCGAGATCGTCAAGATTGCGCGGTCACACCTGGCAGAGCGGGCAGAAGAAGGTCGAGCGGCCGGCCTGGACCTCGCGGGCGATGACGCCCTTGCAGCCGGGGGTCGGACACGGCTCGCCCTCGCGGTCATAGACGCGGAAGCGGTGCTGGAAATAGCCCAGGGCCCCGTCGGCGGCGGCGAAGTCCTTCAGGGTCGAGCCACCGACCTCAACGGCCTCGGCCAGCACATCCTTGATCGCCGTGGTCAGGGGGGTGAGGCGCTTCTTGGCGATGCCGCCCGACGGCTTGAACGGCGAGATGTGGGCGCGGTGCAGGGCCTCGCACACATAGATATTGCCCAGGCCCGCCACAGTCTTCTGGTCCAGCAGCAGGGTCTTTGGGCCTTGCTTGCGGCCCGCGAAGGCCTTTTCCAGCGTCCTGGCGTCGAAGCCCTCGCCCAGCGGCTCGGGGCCCATGGTCGCGAACCAGGGGTGGCGATCGACGCGGTCGATGGCGATCAGGTCCATGAAGCCGAACCGGCGCGGGTCGTAATAGGTGACTGTCGCGCCCTCTTCGGTTTCAAAGACGACGTGGGCGTGCTTGTCGCCGGGCTTGACCTCACGAGCGAAGTCTCCAGGGCGAACCGCCCCTTCCGGTGCGGCGATCTCGAAGCGCCCGGTCATGCCCAGATGCATCACCAGGGTGTCGCCACGGTCCAGCGGGGCCAGGATATATTTGGCGCGGCGGTCCAGGCGCAGGATCCTCGCCCCCGTCAGCCGCTGGACGAAACCGTCGGGCAGCGGGAAGCGCAGGTCGGGCCGATTGGCGCGAACGCGCGACAGCCGCGCGCCGGACAGGGCGGGCTCCAGGCCGCGGCGGACGGTCTCGACTTCGGGCAATTCGGGCAAGGATCATTCCTTAAGGCGATGACTAGGCGCGCGGGCCGGTCTAAGAGCGGACGTTCATATAGTAGAGCGCGACCCAAAGACGTCATGAGCAACTCGGCCAGCTTCGGATTCAAGGATGTCGACGCCTCGTTGAAGGCGGGCCTGGTGCGCGGGGTCTTCGACCGCGTCGCCAAGAACTACGACGTCATGAACGACCTAATGAGCGGTGGCGTGCACCGCCTCTGGAAGGACGCCGTGGCCGCGCGCCTCAATCCGCAGCCGGGCGAGGTGATCATCGACTGCGCCGGCGGCACCGGCGACATGGCCCGCCGCTTCGCGAAGATGGCCCGCAACGCCCAGGAACGCCGCGGCGGTCCGGACGCCACCATCAACATCGTCGACTACAATGCCGAGATGATCATGGCCGGCATCGAGCGCGGCGGCGAACCGGAGATCACCTGGACCGTCGGCGACGCCCAGCGCCTGCCGCTGCCCGACGCCTATGCCGACGCCTATGTGATCTCGTTCGGCATCCGCAACGTCACCGACATCGACGCGGCCCTGCGCGAGGCGCGCCGGGTGCTCAAGCCCGGCGGCCGCTTCCTGTGCCTGGAGTTCTCGCGTCCGGTCACCGAAGCCCTGGCCAAGGCGTATGACGCCTACAGCTTCAAGGTCATTCCGCAGGTCGGCGAGTGGGTCGCCAAGGACCGCGACGCCTATCAGTATCTGGTCGAGAGCATCCGCCGCTTCCCCGACCAGCGCACCTTCGCGGGCATGATGGAGAACGCCGGCTTCAAGCGGGTGACCTTCACCAACTTCACCGGCGGCGTCGCAGCTCTGCACCAAGGCTGGGCGCTCTAAAGCTGTGGCAAGCTTCGACGCCTTCTGGCGGCTGACCGGAGCCGGCTGGGCCCTGGTGCGGGCCGACGCCCTGGTTCCGCGCGAGGTCGAGCCGCTGCTGCCGCCCTCGGCGCGCTGGGCGGGTCGCCTGCTGCGCCTGTTCGCCGGTCCCGCCGCCAAGCACGGACGCCCGGGCGAGCGCCTGGCGCGGGTGCTGGAAAAGCAGGGGCCGGCCGCGATCAAGATGGGCCAGTTCCTGTCGACCCGCGCCGACATCTTCGGAACGGACTTCGCCGAAGACCTCAGCCACCTGAAGGACCGCCTGCCGGCCTTCCCGCTGGAGGTCGCCCGCGCCGAGATCGCCCGCAATCTGAGCCAGCCCCTCGACGCGCTCTTCCGCGAGATCGGCGAGCCCGTCGCCGCCGCCTCCCTGGCCCAGGCCCATCCGGCCGTTCTGGTCGATGGTCGCAAGGTGGCGGTCAAGGTGCTGCGCCCCGGCGTCGAGCGCCAGGTCGCCCAGGACAGCGGCGTGCTGCGCCTGGCCGCCCGCCTGGCCGAGAAGCTGGCCCCGGCCTCGCGCCGCTTGCGCCCCACCGAGTTCGTCGAGGTCGTGATCCGCTCGCTGGAGCTGGAGATGGACCTGCGCTTCGAAGCCGCCGGCTGCGCCGAGCTGGGCGAGGCCATGGCGCTGGATCCCTATATGCGCGCCCCGGGCGTGATCTGGGATGGCGTCGGCAAGCGGGTCCTGACCCTGACCTGGGCCGAGGGTACGCCGCTGTCCGAAGCCGCCGCTCTCGAACTGCCCGGTTTGGACCGAAAGACCCTGGCCGAGAACGTCACCCGCGGTTTCCTGGCCCAGGCCCTGGACCACGGTCTGTTCCACGCCGACCTTCACGAGGGCAATCTGTTCGTCGCCGCCCCGGACAAGGTCGTGGCCGTCGACTACGGCATCGTCGGGCGTCTGGGTCCCGGCGAGCGCAAGTATCTGGCCGAGATCCTGTACGGCTTCCTCAATCGCGACTACGTCCGCGTGGCCAAGATCCACTTCGACGCCGGCTATGTCCCCGCCCACCAGGACATGGACGCCTTCGCCCAGGCCCTGCGCGCCGTCGGCGAGCCCGTCTTTGGCCGCAACGCCCACGACGTCTCGATGGGCCGCCTGCTGGCGCAGCTGTTCGAGATCACCGCCCTGTTCGACATGGCCCTGCGGCCGGAACTCGTCCTGCTGCAGAAGACCATGGTCACCGTCGAGGGCGTGGCCCGCCGCATCGACCCGACCCACGACCTGTGGGCCGCCGCCGACCCGGTGGTGCGCCGCTGGATCGGCCGCGAGCTGTCGCCCGCCGCCAAGGCCCGCGACTTCGCCGAGGACGCCCTGCGCGCCATCAAGGCCCTGGCCCGCCTGGCCGAGGCGCCCCCGGCCCCGGCCCTCACGGTCGTCGAGCGTCCCCACGCCCGGCCTGTGTTGTGGTTCCTGATCGGCGCAGCGACCGCTGGCGCAGCCTTTGCCGCAGGCGTGTTCCTAGCCAGTTAGCCGCTTTCGGCCTGGTCTCGAGACTTGGCGGCTGAGGCTCGGCGGGTCTCGCGGCTCTTCTGCTGCGCCCAGTAGTCCGCCCCCTCGTCAGGCTTGAACATCGTGCGCGGCGCACCCTCGCGCGAGACCACCGCGAAGACATTGCCCTTGGGATCATAGATCAGCAGGTCGCCGTTCGAACGCTTCAGGGTTTCAGACCCCTTGGGTGGATCGCTGACGAAGGCATGGACCTTGGCGACATAGTCGTCGGCCGACTTGGCCTGGAAGGTCGCGCCGTTGCGCTCGAACGACCGCTGAGCGTTCTCCTCGGCCGAGCGGGTGCGGTTGGCGGCCCAGAACGGCTTGCCGGCCACCAGCTTGACCGGCGCATCGCGCGGGTCCGAGCGACCAGGACCGGTTTCGCCGGGTGTCTCCGGCGCCGCCGGCGCCTGGGTCTGAGCCCGCTCCCCGCCCGTCGGCGCCTTGACCGCCGAAGCCCCGCTGTCGCACGCCGCCAGTCCCGCCAGCAGCAGAAGAGAGACATATCGCACAATCTTCATGATCGTATTCGCCCCATATTTCTACTTTAACGATTGATGAACGAAAGCGGAACGCGAGTCGAGTCTCTTTCTTCGCGCTGCGATTGCCGCGCGATTGCCTCTGGCGCTTCGGCCCCGGCATGGGCATGTGCAGGGCGAGTGAACGCGGCAGGCGGAGCGTGACGTGAGCGGCAAGACCGAGGGCAAGCGGGTTCTTCTGATCGTCGGCGGCGGGGTCGCGGCCTACAAGTCGCTGCTGCTGATCCGGCTGCTGCGCAAGGCGGGCATCGGCGTGCGGCCGATCCTGACCAAGTCCGGGCGCGAGTTCGTCACCCCGCTGTCGCTGTCGGCCCTGGCCGAGGACAAGGTCTATGAGGAGCTGTTCTCGCTGACCGACGAGGCCGAGATGGGCCATATCGAACTGTCGCGCTCGGCCGACCTAGTGGTCGTGTCGCCGGCGACCGCCGACCTGATCGCCAAGGCGGCCCACGGCCTGGCGGGCGACCTGGCCTCCACCACGCTTCTGGCAACCGACAAGCCGGTGCTGATGGCGCCCGCCATGAACGTGCGGATGTGGCTGCACCCGGCCACCCAGCGCAACATCACCACGCTGAAGGCCGACGGCGTCAGCTTCGTCGGGCCCGAGGAAGGCTCGATGGCGTGCGGCGAGTTCGGCTACGGGCGCCTGGCCGAGCCGGAAGAGATCTTCGCCGCCATCGTCGCTATGCTGGAAGGACCCGCCGCTCGTCCGCTGGCCGGAAAGAAAGCCCTCGTCACCGCCGGCCCGACCTTCGAGCCGATCGACCCGGTGCGCGGCATCACCAACCGCTCCAGCGGCAAGCAGGGCTTCGCGATCGCGCAGGCGCTGGCCAAGCTCGGCGCCGAGGTGACCCTGATCGCCGGCCCCGTGAACCAGCCGACGCCGGTCGGGGTCAAGCGCGTCGACGTCGAGACCGCTCGCCAGATGCTGGCCGCCAGCCAGGCCGCCCTGCCCGCCGATGTCGGGGTGTTCGTGGCCGCCGTCGCCGACTGGCGCGTGGACGAGGCCTTCGGGACCAAGCTGAAGAAGGAAAAGGGCGGCCCGCCGGCCCTGACCTTCGTCGAGAACCCCGACATCCTGGCCACCCTGTCGGCCACCGGGCCGACGCGGCCGCAGCTGGTCGTCGGCTTCGCGGCCGAGACCAACGACGTCGAACAGCACGCCCGCGCCAAGCTGGCTCGCAAGGGCTGCGACTGGATCATCGCCAACGACGTGACTGAACCGGGCGTGATGGGCGGCGGCGAAAACGCCGTCCTGCTGATCACCAAGGAAGGGACCGAGCGCTGGGACCGCGCGGCCAAGGACCAGGTGGCGGCGCAGATCGCGGCCCGGATCGCGGCGGCGCTGGGTTAGGCCGGCAAGGCGAAGGCTGGGCCAAGCTTAAGCCGATTTAATGCCGGTCCGCGCACCGATCAGCGCACAGTGCGCGCGCCCGCTGTCGAAGCGCGACGGCATTGCTGCGTGGGGACCCCGATTGTCGAGAAACAGCCTTCGCACAGGCCTGAGTGGCGTACTCGCAGGCTTGGTCGCTCTTCTCCTGCAGACCACGCCGGCCCTGGCTCAGAGCCCGGAGCGCATGGACCGGATCGTGCGCGCCTCTGCCGAGGCGAACGCATTCTCAGGGTCTGTTCTGGTCGCGCGCGATGGCCAGGTCCTGCTCGACAAGGGCTATGGCCTCGCCAATCGCGAATGGCTGATCCCCAATGACAGCGACACCAAGTTTCGCCTGGGCTCGATCACCAAGCAGTTCACCGCCGTCGCCATCATGATCCTGCACGAACGCGGCCTGGTCGATCTGGACGCGCCCGTGAAGACCTGGGCGCCGGATGCGCCCAAGGCCTGGGACGCGGTTACGGTGAGACGCCTGCTGGCCCACACCGCCGGCATCCCCAACTTCACCAGTTTCGACGACTTCCAGTCGACCAAGGCCTTGCCGACGACGATCGACAGTCTCATTGCCCGGTTCCGAGATCGGCCCCTCGATTTCCAGCCCGGCGAGGGACGGAAATACTCCAACTCCGGCTACGTCCTGCTGACCGCGGTCATCGAGAAGGTCAGCGGGAAATCCTATGCCGACTTCCTGTCCGAGACCGTCTTCCAGCCCCTGGGCATGAGCAGCACGGGCTATGACCGCAACGCCGTCATCCTGCCGCGTCGCGCATCGGGCTATACGCCGACCGCCAGTGGCGTGATCAATGCCGAGCACTGGGACATGAGCATTCCGCAAGGCGCTGGCGGGCTCTATTCCACCACCCATGATCTGCTGAAGTGGGAACAGGGGCTGTTCGGAGGCCGCGTGTTGCGGCCCGCCTCCCTGAAGCTGCTCACCACGCCGGTCCGCGACGGCTACGCCTTCGGCGTGTTCGCCGTCGAGACGGAGGGGAACACGACGATCGCCCATTCGGGTGGGCTGCATGGCTTCAACACCTTCATGGCCTACGATCCAGCTCGCCGCCTGACGGTCGTGGTCCTGGGCAACCTCAACGGACCCGCGCCCGATCTTCTGGGCGGATCCCTGCTCGCGCTCGCCCGCGAAGACGCCGGGAGTAAACGCGGCGCGGCGCTGCCTGCGGCGTCGAACCTGCAAGACTATGCGGGCGCCTATGAGCTGACGCCCAGCACGTCCATTGCGATCTCGGCCGTGAACGGGGGACTGGTGAGCCAGGTCTCCGGCCAAGGCGTCGTCCCGCTCGATGCGAAATCAGGCGATGTCTTCGGCCTGCCCGGCGGCGACGCCCGGATCACCTTCACCCGCGACGCCTCTGGCGCGGTCGCCGGGCTGATCCTCTCTCAGGACGGCCAGGATCGGATCGCCGGCAAGTCATAGGGGTCGAGGCCCTGGCCCGCCCCCCGCCAAATCAGCTACAGGCGGGCGGTCCTTCAGGAGAACCGTCCATGTCCGCCATCCCCGCCGGTCTCGCTATCCGTTTCAAGCGCTGGGAAGGCAATGCCGACCTGCCGGTTCCGGCCTACGCCACGGCGGGCGCGGCGGGTTTCGACCTGCGGGCCCACGTGCCGGAAGATGAGCCGATCGTGCTGAAGCCGGGTTCGCGCTGCATGGCGCCGACCGGGTTCTCGGTGGCGGTCCCCGACGGCTATGAAATGCAGGTGCGCCCGCGCTCGGGCCTGGCGTTCAAGAACGGCGTGACCGTGGTCAACGCGCCGGGCACCGTCGACAGCGACTATCGCGGCCAGGTCTGCGTGCTGCTGATCAATCTGGGCGAGGAAGACTTCACCATCCGTCGGGGCGACCGCATCGCCCAGGGCGTGATCGCGGCGGCCCCGCAATGGCAACTGGTCGAGGTCGAGGATCTGGACGCCACCGAGCGCGGCGCTGGCGGCTTCGGCTCGACCGGCGTTTAGAACGCCGGGGCTACCTGGGCGGCCTTGAGGCCCAGGAACAGATAGCCGCCGAAGCCGGTCGCAAAGGCGGCCGCGGCCATCCACAGCACCGGGCGGATCATGTCGAGCGGGGTCTGGCCAGTCTGAGGCTTCATCGGGAACTCCGGCGGCCTTGAGCGAGGCCTTGGATACGCACCGAGTGAGATACGCACGCCAAGCGCGATGGTTGCGCTGGCGGGCGGCTTTTAACGTGTCGTGATTCCGACACAATGAAAATCCTCATCCTCAAGTCCGGTTTGTAACCGTTGATTTCTGGACGACTGCGTCCATTTATCCCTTGAAGCGCGCCCGAGACCCGACTATCCGGCGCTCGAAATCGCATGGATCGCGTTGGGATAAGGGTTGCACATGGCCTCGCCGGAAACGTCGCCGAGCAAGAAGAAGCTGATCCCGATGGTCATCGGCGGGGCGGTCGCGATCGCCGTGCTGGTGGGCGGGGTGCTGTGGTTCCTCGACCGGCAGCACTTCGAAAGCACCGACAACGCCTTCGTCCAGGCCGACACCGTGCAGGTCAGCCCGCAGGTCTCCGGCTATGTGGCCGAGGTCCTGGTGGCCGACAACCAGCGCGTCGAGGCCGGCGAGATCCTGGCCAAGATCGATCCGTCGACCTTCCAGGCCCGCGTCGACCAGGCGATCGCCAACGCCAGCGCCGCCGACGCCGCCATCCGGTCGATCGACGACAAGAACAATCTCGAGCAGGCGATCATCGCTCAGCGCGCCGCCGGCGTGACCAGCGCCCAGGCCGACGCCAGCCGGGCCAAGGCCGACCTGGAACGCTACAACAGCCTGGCCAGCCAGGGCTGGGTGTCGCAGCAGAAGGTTCAGACCGAGCGCGCGACCGCCACCCAGACCGCCGCCGGCGTCGCCAGCGCCCAGGCCGCCCTCGAAGCCGAGCGCCGCACCGCCCAGTCCCTGGGCTCGGCCAAGGCTCAGGCGATCGCGCAAGCCGCCGCCGCCAACGCCGCCGTCGCCCAGGCCAAGCTCGACCTGGAGCGCACCGTGATCCGCGCCCCGGTCGCCGGCGTGGTCGGCGCCCGCTCGGTGCGCCCGGGCCAACTGGTCCAGCCGGGCGTCGCCCTGATGTCGGTCGTGCCACTGGGCCAGGCCTTCATCGTCGCCAATTTCAAGGAGACGCAGGTCTCGCGCATCCGCATCGGCCAGCCGGTCGAGCTCCGCGCCGACGCCTTCGGCAAGGACAAGATCATCGGCAAGGTCGACAGTTTCGCCCCGGCCACCGGCCAGGAGTTCGCCCTGATCCCGGTCGAGAACGCCGTCGGCAACTTCACCAAGATCACCCAGCGCCTGCCCGTGAAGATCGTGGTCGACCGCAGCCAGCTGGGCGCGGCCCTGCGTCCGGGCTTGTCGGTCGAGATCAAGGTCGACGTCCGCGACGACTCCGGCGCCTCGTTCGCCGAGGCCGGCGGCGCGCCCAGGCCGGCCGCCCGTCCGAGCCCGGCGCGCTAAGCCCCCATGTCGGACGCCGCCATCCCCGCTGACGGGTCCGGACCCAAGGGCCCCGCGCCCGCGGCCGCCGCGGCCCCTCCGGGCGCGCCTCAGGTCGAAACAAACTGGACCAAGCTGATGCTTGGTTTCGGGGCGATGGTCATCGGCCAGTTCATGGCCATCCTCGACATCCAGATCGTGGCGGCCTCGCTGCCGCAGATCCAGGCCGGGGTCGGAGCCAGCACCGACCAAGTGAGCTGGATCCAGACCGCCTATCTGATCCCCGAAGTCGTGATGATCCCGCTGTCGGGCTATCTGTCGCGCCTGTGGGGCACTCAGCGCCTGTACCTGGCCTCGTGCGTCGGCTTCATCGTCATGAGCGTGCTGACGGGCCTGTCCTCGTCGATCGACATGATGATCCTGACGCGGGCCCTGCAGGGCTTCATCGGCGGGGCGATGATCCCGACGGTGTTCGCCGTGGCCTTCACCGCCTTCCCGCCCGAGAAGCGGATCACCGCCAGCGTGGTCATGGGCCTGATCGTCACCCTGGCCCCGACCGTTGGCCCCACCCTGGGCGGCCACCTGACCGAGTGGCTGTCGTGGCGCTGGCTGTTCTTCATCAACGTGCCCACGGGCCTGATCGTGCTGTTCGGCGTGGCCCGCTGGGCCGACTTCGACAAGGGCGATCCCAGCCTGTCCAAGGGTTTCGACTGGTTCGGCCTGGCGGTCATGGCCATCTTCCTGATGAGCATGCAGTTCGTGCTGGAAGAAGGCGCCAAGGACGACTGGTTCGACGACAGCCTGATCCTGTGGCTGACCGTCACCGCCGTTATCGGCGGCGGCCTGTTCATCTGGCGGCAGCTGACCTATCGCAACCCAATCGTCGAGCTGCGCGCCTTCGCCAACCGCAACTTCACGGTCGGGGTGGTGATGACGGCCGTATCGGGCGCCAGCCTGTTCGGCGGCACCTTCCTGCTGCCGCAGTTCCTGGGCCGGGTGCGCCACTATTCGGCGTCGGAAGTCGGCACCACCATGATCATCTCGGGCCTGTCGATGTTCCTGACCGGCCCGATCGCCGGCCGCCTGGTGCGCAAGACCGACCCGCGCCTGCCGATGTGCATCGGCTTCCTGATGGCCGGCTGGGGCATGTACATGGCCCACGGCGTGACCAAGGACTGGGGGTTCTGGGAGTTCGCCGGGGTCCAGGCTTGCCGCGGGGTCGGCGTCATGATCGCCATGATCGCGACCCAGCAGATCACCATGAGCACCCTGCCCCCGCACATGATCAAGAACGCCTCGGGCCTGGTGAACCTGTCGCGCAACACCGGCGGGGCCATCGGCCTGGCCCTGCTGGCGACCTCGATCACCCAGCAGACGGCGCTGTACTACGACGACATGTCCTCGAAGGTGATGGCCGGCGGCAACGCCGCGTCCATGCTGGCGGGACTGACCCAGCGCATGGCCCAGCTGGGCGTGGCCGATCCGGCCGGCGCGGCCCGCAAGGCCATTTCCGGCATGATGCAGCAGCAGGCCACGGTCATGGCGTTCGGCGACAGCTTCACCCTGCTGGCGATCGGCTGTTTCGTGGCCGCCTTCGTCTCGCTGCTGGCCGCGCCGGTCAAGAACGCCCCGCCGCCGCCCTCGGACGCCCACTGATGCCGCGCGTACCCGGACAAATCGACGTCGCCAAGACCGAGGCCATCCTCGACGCCGCCGTCGAGGTGATCGGCGAACGCGGCCTGGCCGCCCCCATGGAGGCCATCGCCCGCCGGGCCGGGGTCTCCAAGCAGACGGTCTATAACCACTACGGCTCCAAGGCCGAGCTGATGCGGGCCCTGATGCAGCGGCGGGTCGACATGATCACCGCGCCCCTGCGCGACAGCGGCGCGGTCGATAATCCGACCGAGACGCTGGAGGCCTATGCCCGCTCTCTGCTGGAGACGGTGATCACCAACAAGAGCTACTCGATGATGCGGGTGGTGATGCTGGGCGCGGGCGAGATGCCCGACGTGGCCCAGGAGGTCTATGAGGCCGGCCCGTTGAGCGCCCGCCGGCAGCTGGCGGCCTTCTTGCAGGCCGAGACGGAGCTGGGCCGCATGAAGGTCGAGGACTTCGACCAGGCCGCCGAGATCTTCTCAGGGATGGTCATGGGCCAGACCCAGATGCGCTCGCTGCTGCGCCTGCCGTCGGAGAAGACCCCAGACGAATACGGCCGCCTCGCGAGGGAGGCGGCCGTCCGTTTCATGCGAGCTTACGCGCCGTAGAAGCTTAGGCCTCTTCGGCGTCCGGCATGCCCATCATGTGGAAGCCGGCGTCGACGTGGACGACTTCGCCCGTGGTCGACTTGCCCAGATCCGAGGCCAGCCACAGGGCGCAGCCCGCGACGCCTTCCATCGAGGTGTCTTCCTTCATGGCGCTGAACGCGCGGCCTTGGGCGATCATGCCACGGCCGCCCGAAATGCCGGCCAGGGCCAGGGTGCGCATGGCGCCGGCCGAGATGGCGTTGGCGCGGATGCCCTTGGGGCCCAGGTCGCGGGCGATGTAGCGGGTCGAGGCTTCCAGAGCCGCCTTGGCCACGCCCATGGTGTTGTAGTTCGGGATGGTCCGCTCCGACCCCAGATAGGTCATGGTGATCAGCGAGCCGCCGTTCGGCATGATCTTCGAGGCGCGCTTGGCGACGTCCACGAAGCTGAAGGCCGAGATGTTCATGGCCAGCAGGAAGCCTTCACGGGTGGTGTTCTCGACGAACGACCCCTTCAGCTCGTTCTTGTTGGCGAAGGCCACCGAGTGGACGACGAAGTCCAGCGTGCCGAACTTGGCTTCGATGGCGGCGAAGGCCGCGTCCATCGAGGCGTCGTCGGTGACGTCGCAGGGGATCATCGTCTCAACGCCGATGCTTTCGGCCAGCGGACGCACGCGGCGCTCCAGCTCTTCGCCCTGATAGGTGAAGGCCATCTCGGCGCCCTGGGCGGCCAGTTGGCTGGCGATGCCCCAGGCGATCGAGTTGTGATTGGCCACGCCCATGACGAGGCCCTTCTTGCCCCGCATCAGCTCGCCCTTGGGGAATGCGTAGTCGTCGGCCATGTGTCGGGCCCTCTTCAGGAAATCGTTGCCTGCTGGGTTAGCAGGGCTCGCCGTCCGGCGGAACCCTGCCACTTGAACCCTAGATCTTGCTGATGATCAGCGTGCCGTTGGTGCCGCCGAAGCCGAAGCTGTTGGACATCACCGTTTCCATCGGCTTGTCCGACCGCTGGCGCAGGATCGGCAGGTCGGCGAACTCGGGATCCAGCTCTTCGATATGAGCGCTTTCGGCCGCGAAATCGTTGTTCAGCATCAGGATCGAATAGATCGCTTCTTGCGCGCCGGCGGCGCCCAGGCTGTGGCCGGTCAGCGACTTGGTCGACGAGATCATCGGCGGCTTGTCGCCGAACACCTCGCGCACCGCGCCCATCTCCTTGCTGTCGCCGACCGGCGTCGAGGTGCCGTGCGGGTTCAGATAGTCGATGGTGCGGTTGCCGGCCTCGGCCATGGCGATCTTCATGCAGCGCGCAGCGCCCTCGCCCGACGGGGCGACCATGTCGAAGCCGTCCGAATTGGCGGCATAGCCCACGACTTCGCCGTAGATCTTGGCCCCGCGCGCCTTGGCGTGCTCGTACTCTTCCAGCACCACTATGCCGGCGCCGCCGGCGATCACGAAGCCGTCGCGGGCCTTGTCATAGGCGCGGCTGGCCACGGCCGGGCGGTCGTTGAAGTTGCTGCTCATGGCGCCCATGGCGTCGAACAGGTTCGACAGGGTCCAGTCCAGCTCCTCGCAGCCGCCGGCGAAGATCACGTCCTGCTTGCCCATCTGGATCTGTTCGGCGGCCGCGCCGATGCAGTGGGCGCTGGTCGCGCAGGCCGAGCTGATCGAATAGTTGACGCCGCGGATCTTGAACCAGGTCGACAGCACAGCCGACGGACCCGAGCTCATGGCCTTGGGTACGGCGAACGGACCGATGCGCTTGGGACCCTTCTCGACCGTCGTGGCCGCAGCCTCGACGATGACGCGGGTGGACGGGCCGCCCGAGCCCACGATCAGGCCGGTGCGCTCGTTGGAGATCTCGCTCTCCTCGAGACCCGAGTCCGCGATCGCCTGCTCCATGGCAATGTGGGCATAGGCCGTGCCGGGCGCGAGGAAGCGCGCCGCGCGACGGTCGACCAGGCTTTCCCACTCGATCTGGGGCGCGGCGTGAACCTGGCAGCGGAAGCCGCGCTCGGCGTATTCCGGCGCGAAGATCACGCCGGACTTGGCTTCGCGGAGGGAAGCCAACACCTCATTGGCGTTGTTGCCGATGGACGAGACGATCCCCAGTCCGGTGACGACGACGCGACGCATGCTCAATTCCTCTTCTCCCCCCATCCCGAACCGAAACTCGGGCCGGCTCTCGGGGGCCGGTCTCGTCTAAAACGCGTTAGGCCATCTGCTCGGGCGTGAACAGCCCGACCTTCAGGTCCTTGGTTTCGTAGATCACCTTGCCGTCGGCTTCCATGACGCCATCGGCGATTCCCATGACCAGCTTGCGCATGATGACCCGCTTCAGGTCGATCTTGTAGACGACCTTCTTGACGTCCGGGGTCACCTGGCCGGTGAACTTCACCTCGCCGACGCCCAGGGCGCGGCCGCGGCCAGGACCACCCGACCAGCCCAGGAAGAAGCCGACCAGCTGCCACAGGGCGTCCAGGCCCAGGCAGCCGGGCATGACGGGGTCACCGATGAAGTGGCAGCCGAAGAACCAGAGGTCCGGATTGATGTCGAATTCGGCTTCGACATAGCCCTTGCCGTACTTGCCGCCCTCGGACTCGATCCGGACGATCCGGTCGAACATGAGCATCGGCGGAGCCGGCAGCTGAGCGTTGCCGGGGCCGAACAGTTCGCCGCGGCCGCAAGCCAGGAGTTCTTCGAAGGTATAGGCGTTCTTCTGCATAGGGGACGCCCTAGCACGGCGGTGGGTCAGGTCTCAACGTTTCCCTGAAGAGGTGCGTTCCGGTTTCCGGCCGGCGTCCGGACCTATCCCTTGCGGCACTGGATGGCCGGATCGGCGCCCCAGATGTCGCTTTCGCGCGCCCAGCCCGATGATCCGTCGGCGCGCAGCCGGCACCAGCCGTCCTCGCACTTGTCCAGGCTGGCCGTCGATCGGCCCTTCAGATAGGCGCTGACCTTGGCGTCCGGCTTAGGGGCGCTAAGCAGCGGCAGGTTCTCGGGTTTCACCCGCATGGCCGAGCGACGGCCGTCGATGACCCGCCGGTGCACCCAGGCCAGGCCGCCTTCCGGGTCGCAGATCCGCCGCCACTCGCGCGTTTCAGCCACGATCTGCACCGGCAGACCCTTGGCGCGGTAGATCCACAGCAGGCGCTGGGCCTCGTCGGGACCGTTGCGCGCATTGACCTCGGCATATTTCAGCGAGACGTAGCGCGGCACTTCCAGGCCCGACGGCGTGATCTTCGGCGCGGCCTGGGCGGGCGCCGCCAGCAGCATGGCCGCCACGGCTCCCAGCGCGAACCCAATCCGCGGCGAACGTTGTTCTGTTTTCGACGCCATGTTGCTTGGCCCCTTCGGGCCCCTTTGATACAGCTTTCAAACGCCCGTCAGTGAGAGCTTTTCAAACCGCCCATGGCCGCCCGCAAGCTCAAAGTCGTCGTCACCCGCAAACTCCCCGATCCGGTGGAGACGCGCATGTGCGAACTGTTCGACACCGAACTGAACACAACCGACAAGCCGATGTCCGCCGACGAGCTCGTCGAGGCCATGGGCCGGGCCGACGTGCTGGTGCCGACGATCACCGACCGCATCGACTCGCGTCTTCTGTCGCGATCCGGCGACCGGCTCAAGCTGATCGCCAATTTCGGCGCCGGCGTCGACAATATCGACGTCGCCACGGCCAACGCCCGCGGCATCATCGTCACCAATACGCCGGGGGTCCTGACCGAGGACACCGCCGACCTGACCATGACCCTGATCATGGCCGCATCCCGCCGGATCGTCGAAGGCGCCGAGGTGGTCAAGGCCGGCGGCTTCCAGGGCTGGTCGCCGACCTGGATGCTGGGCCGCCGCCTGTGGGGCAAGCGCCTGGGCATCATCGGCATGGGCCGTATCGGCCAGGCCGTCGCCCGCCGCGCCAAGGCCTTCGGCATGCAGGTGCACTATCACAACCGCAAGCCGGTCAGCCCCCGCATCGCCGAGGAGCTGGGCTGCACCTATTGGGAAAGCCTGGACCAGATGCTGGCCCGGATGGACTTCGTCTCGGTCAACTGCCCGCACACGCCGGCCACCTATCACCTGCTGTCGGCCCGCCGCCTGAAGCTGCTGCGGCCCCATTCGGTGATCGTCAACACCGCCCGCGGCGAGGTCATCGACGAAGGCGCGCTGGCCAACATGCTGGCCAAGGGCGAGATCGCCGGCGCAGGCCTGGACGTCTACGAGCACGAGCCCGCGATCAATCCCAAGCTCCTGAAGCTGCCCAACGTCGTGCTGTTGCCCCACATGGGCTCGGCCACGGTCGAAGGCCGTATCGACATGGGCGAGAAGGTCATCGTCAACGTGAAGACCTTCATGGACGGGCATAGGCCGCCAGACCGGGTGATCCCGTCGATGCTCTGACGCCTCAGTGCGCTCGCATACCTGACGCCATTCGACCGAAAACCTCGTTCAGGGCTTCGGCCAAGTCCGCATCGACCTCGACCTGAGCCAGGGCGCGCTTCATCGCGTCGGTCCACTGGCCGGCGGTGGCGGCGTCGATCGGCATGGCGCGGTGCATCGACATCATGCAGACGCCCGGATGCTGGGCGAACCAGTCGCGCGAACCGCCCAGCCAGCCGGTCAGCCAGCCCTTCAGCGAGGCCCGCACCGGGGTCATGTCGGCCGCGTGCATCGCCCTAAGCTCAGCATAGGCTGGATCGGTCTCGATGAAGTCGTAGAAGGCTTCGACCAGGACGTCGATGCGGGCGGCCCCGCCGATCTGGTCGAAGGCGGTGTCCTGGGTGTCGACGCTCATCGCAGGCTCCGGCGAAAACGCCAGGATCGGCGCGATCCGAAGACCGCGCCTTGACCTGCCTCAAGCCTTTTACGCCCGCATGTCGCCCTTCTCGACGAACCGCTGGTGCCAGGCGAAGGCCTCCATCAGCAGGGTCGGCGATTGCTGGCCGTAGGAGTCGCGACGAGCGCGGGCCAGATAGTCCTTCAGCGCCGGGCGATAGTCCGGGTGCGAGCAGTTTTCGATGATCACCTCGGCCCGCTGGCGGGGCGACAGGCCGCGCAGATCGGCAAGGCCCTGTTCGGTGACCAGGATCTGGACGTCCTGGTTGATGTGGTCGACATGCGGGGTCTTGGGCACGATCGTCGAGATCTTGCCGCCCTTGGCCGTCGAGGGGGCCATGAAGATCGAGACATAGGCGTTGCGGGCGAAGTCGCCGCTGCCGCCGATGCCGTTCTGGATGCGAGAGCCCATCAGGTGGGTCGAGTTCACCGCCCCGTGGATGTCAGCCTCGATCATGCCGTTCATGGCGATGCAGCCCAGGCGGCGGATCACCTCGGGGTGGTTGCTGATCTCCTGCGGGCGCAGGATTAGACGATCGCGATAGGCGGCCATGTCGGCGTTCAGCTCGCGGGCGGCCTCGGGGCTGAGCGAGAAGGCCGTGGCCGAGGCGCTGAGCAGCTTGCCCGACTTCATTAGCTCCAGCATCCCGTCCTGCAGCACCTCGGTATAGGCGGTCATGCTGTCGAACGGCCCGTCAACCAGACCGAACATCACCGCATTGGCGATGTTGCCCACGCCCGACTGCAGCGGCAGCAGAGTGGCCGGCAGGCGACCGCGCGCCACCTCGTGGCGGAAGAACTCCATGATGTGGCCGGCGATGGCGCGATGGTCCTCACCAGGGGCGTCGAACGGCAGGTTGCGGTCGGGCGCGTCGGTCTCGACCACCGCCACGACCTTCGAAGGATCACAGCGGAAATAGGCCTCGCCGATGCGATCGTTGGGCTTCTTCAGCGGGATCGGAACGCGGTTCGGCGGCAGGGCCGTACCGTAGTAGATGTCGTGCATCCCTTCCAGCGCCGGGTTCTGCCAACGGTTGACCTCCAGGATCACCTTCTCGGCGCGGTCGATCCAGGTCTTGTTGTTGCCCACCGAAGAGGACGGGATCAGCGAGCCGTCCGGGCGAATGCCGCTGACCTCGATCACCGCCGTGTCCAGCGGGCCCAGGAACCCCTGCCAGGCCATCGGGGCCACTTGGGAGAGGTGCATGTCGAAATAGTCCATCTCGCCGCGATTGATCTTCTCGCGGGCGATGGGGTCGGAATTGTAGGGCAGGCGGAACTCGATGCCGTCGGCCTTGGCCAGGGCGCCGTCCAGCTCCGGGCCGGTCGAGGCGCCGGTCCAGACCCGCAGGCGGAACGGATTGCCCGCCGCGTGCTCGGCCTCGATGCGGCCAGCCAGGGCCAGCGGCACGGCCTTGGGATAGCCCGAGCCAGTGAAGCCGCTCATGCCGACGGTGCTGCCGGGGGTGATCAAGGCCGCGGCGTCTTCCGCCGACATCACCTTGGACTTCAAGCTTTCCAGTTCGATCCGAGCGCCAGCCATCAGGATCCTCCGTTACTGTCGGGGAGGCCTTACCCCAAAGGGATGACGGCCGCGCCTCCGTAAAGTCCCGGACATCTAGGAACGCGGCGGGTGCGACACCAGCCAAGCCTTGAGGTCGGCGGCCGAGCGTTCGGGGATCTGCTCCATCGGCACGTGGCCGACGCCGGGGTAAATGATCAGGGTCGCGCCCGGTATGGCCTTGTGGAACTTCTCGCCGTCGGCGGCCGGGATCAGCCGGTCGTCCTGGCCGAACAGGATCAAGGTTGGGACGTGGATGCGCGAGAGGTCCGCCGCCCTCGCCTCACGCCGCGGGCCGGTCTGCAGCGACAGCATGATGTCGCGATGGCCGGGCGCGCGGGCCAGGTCGGCATAGCGGTTGATCAGGGCCGGGGTGACCAGCCTGGGATCCAGATACGCCGCCCGCAGGCCCTGGGCGATCAGCGGCCGGGTGTCGATATCCTTTAGCAGCGCCCGGCCGAGCGGCATGCGCATGATCGAGAAGATCGCCGCGCCGCTGGGCTTGTTCGCCGGCCAGCCCGCGGCGTCGACCAGCACCAGGCGCTCGACCTTGTCCGGATGGTCCAGGGTGTAGACCCAGGCGACACCACCGCCCATGGAATTGCCGCCCAGGGTGAAGCGGGTCAGGCCCAGATTGCGCGTCACGCCATCGACCACCGCTCCGAAGCCGTCGCGACCGCCGACCAGCGGACCTCGGGTCAGGCCGTGGCCCGGCAGGTCCAGCACGACCACGCGGTAGTCCTGGGCCAGCGCGGCGATCCAACCGTTCCAGGCATAGGTCGAAGACGAGAAGCCGTGGACCAGGACGATGGCGGGCGCGTCGCGGGGGCCCAGGTCGCGGTAGTGCGCTCGTACGCCGCCGGGCAGGTCCATGTACTGGCTGTCGGCGTGGCCATACCGCTGCTCGAGCGTGGCGTAGGGGATGTCGGGCCGCTGCAGCAGAAACCACGCCCCGACCAGCAGCACGACGACCACGCCCAGGCCGATCAACAGTCCGCGCGCCAGCCTGCTCATTCCGCCCTCCCCGCCGAGACGCTCAGCGAACCGCGCCAGAGCTTGCGCGTCAAGAACCGCAGGCGGGACAGGCCGGGTCGGCGCCGATGCGCACCGTGCGGGTCTCGGCGGCCAGGGCGTCGTAGATCAAAAGCCGGCCCGAGAGGGGCTGACCGGCGCCGACGATCAGCTTGATCGCCTCCAGCGCCATCATCGAGCCGATCACCCCCGCCAGAGCCCCGACCACCCCGACCAGCGAACAGGTCTCGGCGTCCGGCGGGACTTCCGGCACCAGGCAGCGGTAGCAGGGCTGGCCGTGGAACACCCCGACCTGACCGGTCCAGCGGCCCAGGGCCCCACTGACCAGCGGCTTGCCATGGGCCAGACAGGCGTCGCTGACCGCGAAGCGGGTCTTAAAATCGTCGGTGCCATCCAGGACAAGGTCATACTGCGCGACCACCGCGCCGGCGTTGGTTTCGTCCAGCCATAGCGGATGGGTTTCGACGGTCGTGTGCGGGTTCAGAGCGCTTAAGTGCTCGACCGCCGCCTCGACCTTGGGCCGGCCGACATCGCCCGTGGCGTACAGCACCTGGCGCTGCATATTGGACAGCGAAACCGTGTCTGGATCGACCAAGCCAATGGTCCCGACGCCCGCCGCGGCCAGGTACAGCGCGGCCGGCGCGCCCAGGCCGCCGGCTCCGACCATTAGCACCCGCGCGCCCTTCAGCTTCTGTTGTCCCGGACCGCCGACCTCGCGCAGGACCAGGTGGCGGGCATAGCGCTCGACCTCTTCCGGCGTGAAGCTCATCCTTGATCTCCGGGAAAAGCCTCGCCACATGCGAAGCCATGCAAAACTCGAATTCCTTCCCGGACTGGCACGGCACGACCATTCTGGCGGTGCGCAAGAATGGACAGACCGTGATCGCCGGTGACGGACAGGTCTCCATGGGCCCAACCGTCGTCAAGGGCAACGCCCGCAAGGTGCGCCGCCTGGCCGGCGGCAAGGTCGTGGCGGGCTTCGCCGGCGCCACCGCCGACGCCTTCACCCTGATCGAGCGTCTCGAGGCCAAGCTGGAGCAGTATCCCGACCAACTGGCCCGCGCCTGCGTCGACCTGGCCAAGGACTGGCGCACCGACCGCTATCTGCGCCGGCTGGAAGCCATGCTGCTCGTGGCGGATGCGACCGCCATCTACACCGTCACCGGCGTGGGCGACGTGCTGGAGCCGGGCGAGAGCGCCAATGGCAACGCCGTGGCGGCCATCGGCTCGGGCGGCAACTACGCTCTGGCCGCGGGTAAAGCGCTCCTCGACCAGGATCTCTCGGCCGAAGAGTTGGCTCGCAAGGCCATGAGCATCGCCGCGGAGATCTGCGTCTACACCAACGGCAACCTGACCGTCGAAGTCCTATAAATCATGACCGAATTTTCCCCCCGCGAGATCGTTTCCGAGCTCGACCGCTTCATCGTCGGCCACAACGAGGCCAAGAAGGCCGTCGCCGTCGCCTTGCGCAACCGCTGGCGTCGCCGCCGCGCGCCGGCCGACATCCGTGACGAGCTGACCCCGAAGAACATCCTGCTGATCGGCCCCACCGGCGTCGGCAAGACCGAGATCGCCCGCCGCCTGGCGCGCCTGGCCCAGGCCCCGTTCCTGAAAGTCGAAGCCACCAAGTTCACCGAGGTCGGCTATGTCGGCCGCGACGTCGACCAGATCGTCCGTGACCTGGTTGAAAGCGCCCTGGCCATGGTCCGCGACAAGCGTCGCGCCGCCGTCAAGGCCAAGGCTGAAGGCGCCGCCGAGGATCGCATCCTCGACGCCCTGACCGGTCCCGGCGCGACCGCCGCCCGCGAGGCCTTCCGCAAGAAGCTGCGGGCCGGCGAGCTGGACGACAAGGAGATCGAGCTGCAGCTGGCCGACACCGGCGGCGGTCAGACCTTCGAGATCCCCGGCCAGCCCGGCGCGGCGATGTTCAACCTGTCGGACATGATGAAGTCGCTGGGCGGCGGTAAGACCAAGACCCACAAGACCACCGTGTCCGGGGCCTGGGCGCCGCTGATCGCCGAGGAAAGCGACAAGCTGCTGGACCAGGAGGCCCTGACCCAGGAGGCCCTGGAGCTGGCCGAGAACCACGGCATCGTCTTCCTGGACGAGATCGACAAGGTGGCCAGCAGCTCGCAGCGCTCGGGCGCCGATGTCTCCCGCGAAGGCGTGCAGCGCGACCTGCTGCCGCTGATCGAGGGCACGACGGTCTCGACCAAGTACGGGCCGGTGAAGACCGACCACATCCTGTTCATCGCCTCGGGCGCCTTCCACGTCGCCAAGCCGTCCGACCTGTTGCCCGAACTGCAGGGCCGTCTGCCGATCCGCGTGGAGCTGAAGGGCCTGACCCGCGACGACCTGCGCCGCATCCTGACCGAGCCGGAAGCCAACCTGATCCGCCAGCACCAGGCGCTGATGGCCACCGAGGGCGTAACCCTGGCCTTCAGCGACGACGCGATCGACGCCCTGGCCGATGCGGCCGTGGCCGTGAACGCCTCGGTCGAGAACATCGGAGCGCGGCGGCTTCAGACCATCCTGGAAAAGGTGGTCGAGGAGATCAGCTTCACGGCGGCCGATCGTGGCGGCGAGACCATCACCATCGATGAGGCCTATGTGAAGGACCGCGTCGGCGCCCTGGCGGCTAACGCGGACCTGAGCCGGTTCATCCTCTAGCGGGCGACTAGGAGGCGGCGGCCACCGCCTCCATCCCCAAAATCGCCGCCTTCCGCGCCAGGCCCCAGTGGTAGCCGGTCAACTTGCCGCTTTTGGCGATCGCCCGGTGGCAGGGGATCAGCAGCGAGATCGGGTTGGCCCCGATCGCGCCGCCGGTCGCCTGGAAGGCCTTGGGCTTGCCGGCCCAGTGGGCGACCTGGCCATAGGTGGCCGTCTCGCCGGCCGGGATGCGCAGCAGAGCCTTCCAGACCTGCACGTGATAGGGCGAGCCGATCAGCACGACCGGCACCGGCCCCTCCCCGCCCGCGAAGGCGTGCAGGGCCATGGCCTGGGCGGCCATGTCGTCGCGGGTCCAGGTCGCCGCCGGGAAGCGGCGGTGCATGTCGGCGAAGCTGGCCTCGTCATCGCCGTCCGAGAAGGCCAGGCCCGCCAGGCCGCGGTCGGCCATCACGAACAGGCCCTTGCCGAACGGCGTAGGGGCCCAGCCCCAGCGCAGCTTCATGCCCTCGCCGCGACGCCGCACCTCGCCGGGGGTCGCGGCCTCCTGGGCGATGAACAGGTCGTGCAGTCGCGAGGGCCCCGACAGCCCGGCGTCGAAGGCCGCGTCCAGCACGGTGCCGCCGGCCTCCAGCGAGCGGCGAGCCTCGGCGTGGGCGATGGCCGCCACGAAGCTCTTGGGGCTGACCCCCGCCCAGCGGGTGAAGATGCGCTGGAAGTGGAACGGCGAGAGGCCCACGGCCTGGGCCGCCTCGTCCAGCGAGGGGTGATCGGACCACCGCGCGGCCAGCCAATCCAGCGCCTTGGCCATGCGGTGATAGTCGACCGAGCGTTCGGCGAGGCGAACGAGCTCGAGGTTCTCTGCGGGGGGTGCGTCGTATGCCATGGTCATCAGGCTAGGCCCCTCGTCGAACGGCGTCCGCCCGGTTCTTGCGGCGATTTTACGGGGCTGTCCGGCGCTTGGCGAGCCACCTGTCTTGGTGTTTCAGGCGCATCACGGCATGGTCCGCGCCATGGCCGTCGTGAAGAAAAAGCCCGTCAAGCGCATCAGCCCCGCCGAGCGCGAGCGGGTCAGGATCCTGTTCGAGCGCTTCGAGAGCCTGGACCTGCATCCCAAGACCGAGCTGAACTATTCCAACCCCTACGAACTGGTCACCGCCGTGGCCCTGTCGGCCCAGGCCACCGACGTCCAGGTCAACAAGGCCACCGGCCCGCTGTTCCAGGTCGCCGACAGCGCCGAGAAGATGCTGGAGCTCGGGGAAGAGGGGCTGATCAAGTACATCGCCTCGATCGGCCTCTTCCGCACCAAGGCCAAGAACGTCATCGCCGCCGCCCACATCCTGATCGACAAGCACGGCGGCCAAGTGCCGCTGAACCGCTTGGACCTGGAGTCCCTGCCGGGCGTGGGCCGCAAGACCGCCTCGGTGGTGCTGAACGAACTGGACATCGAACCGGCCATCGCCGTCGACACCCACGTGTTCCGGGTCTCGCACCGGCTCAAGCTGTCAGCCGGCAAGGTCCCGGACGCTGTCGAGCAGGACCTGATGCGGATCGTGCCGGGGCCCTACCAGACGCGAGCGCACCACTGGCTGATCCTGCACGGGCGGTATGTCTGCGTGGCGCGGAAACCGAAGTGCGAGGTGTGCAAGATCAGTGATCTATGCCCGTCGCGGGAGTTGTTCCTGGGGGCCTGACCGGCCCAGAGGATCCTCCCCCGCGTTGCGGGGGAGGTGGCCCAGAGGGCCGGAGGGGGCTAATGCGGCCTCGATCCAGCTCGCCCCCTCAGTCGCTTCGCGACAGCTCCCCCGCATCGCGGGGGAGCATCCATCAGCCGATTGCCCTGACCACCGCCGCCGCAAACCCCGCGCCCCCGTCATGCGCATGCTGCAGGAAGAGATCCGGCTCGATCACCTCCAGCTCCATCAGCTGCGGGGTGTGGTCCAAGCCGCGGATCAGGTCCACCCGCGCATAGGTCAGGTTCGCCGGCGCGGCCTCCAGCACCAGTTCCGCCGCCCGCAGAGCCTCGCGCTCCGGAGCGATCTGGCTGACCACGCCGCCGAACTGCGGCTGGACGCGGAAGTCGCCCAGCACGGCGACCTTGGCCACCGCGTGACTGAACTGGCCGTCGAAATAGAACAGCGACAGCTCGCCCTCCTCGCCCACCGCCGGCAGGAACGGCTGGATTAGGGCCGGCCCGGTCGGACCGCCTTCCAGCGAGCCATGGCGCTTGACCCGGATGGTGTCCTGCGAACCAGCCGAGACCTGCGGCTTGACCACCACCTCGTCGACCCCGAAGGCGTCGAAGGCGGCGTGGGCGATCTCGTCGGTCAGGCGGTCGTGAGCCTGCGTCGGCACCACCGGCGCGCCCTTGCCCTCAAGCTCGACCAGGTAGGTCTTGGTCGAGTTCCAGCGCATGATCGACGGCGCATTGGCTACCCGCACGCCGTCGGCCTCCAGCCGATCCAGCAGGCCGAACCACTCGGGCTGGCGATGGTGGTAACCCCAGGCCAGGGACGGCATGACCAACCGGGCCTGGTCCTTGTCGATCGGGTCGGTCCAGGGCTGAGGCTCAACCGTCAGGCCCTTATCACGCAGCGGTGCGGCCAGGCGCTCGAACAGCGGGCTCCAGCTATTGGCGAACCGCGGCTCGTCGCGGGCGGGGACCAGGATCAGGACGTCGACCATCGGTTTACTCGCAGCTGCTAGGGCTTCGCAGCTAGGCCTTGGCGGGCCGCCGGGCAAGCCTCGCGTTGCCTTGCACCGCCACTTCCTTTAATCGCCGTCCCTGATGGGCCTCTCAGCCCTGTTCTTTCAAAGGTTTGTCCCGCCCCATGACCGCGCTCTACGACGTCGCCGCCATCGGTAACGCCATCGTCGACGTCATCGCCCAGTGCGACGACGCGTTCCTGGAACGCGAAGCCATGGTCAAGGGCTCGATGGCCCTGATCGACGTCGCCCGCGCCGCCAGCCTGTACGACGTCATGGCCTCGGGCATCGAAGCCTCGGGCGGCAGCGCCGGCAACACCGTGGCGGGCGTGGCCAGCTTCGGCGGCAAGGCCGCGTTCATCGGCAAGGTCGCCGACGACCAGCTGGGCCGCGTCTTCACCCACGACATGCGCGCCATCGGCGCCACCTTCAACACCCCGCCGCTGGCCGACGGCCCGGCCACCGCCCAGAGCCTGATCAACGTCACCCCCGACGCGCAGCGCACCATGTCGACCTATCTGGGCGCGTGCGTCGAGCTGACCTCGGCCGACGTCGACCCGGCGATCATCGAGGCCGCCCAGTATTCTTACCTGGAAGGCTATCTGTTCGACCCGACCGAAGCCCGCAAGGCCTTCGCCAAGGCCGCCGCGCTGAGCCACGGCGCCGGTCGCAAGATCGCCATCACCCTGTCGGACAGCTTCGTCGTCGAGCGTCACCGCGACGCCCTCCTGGGCTTCATCGAGACCCAGTGCGACATCGTCTTCGCCAACGCCGCCGAAGTCTGCTCGCTGTTCCGCACCACCAATTTCGACGCCGCCGTTCAGGCTCTGGCCGGCAAGGTCGACATCGCCGCGGTCACCCGCAGCGAAAAGGGCTCGGTGATCACGCAGGGCGGCGCCCTTCACGAAATCTCGGCCTACCCCGTGGAAAAAGTCGTGGACACGACCGGCGCGGGCGACCAATACGCGGCGGGTTTCCTCTACGGCCTTTCCCAGGGTCGCCCGCTGCCGGTCTGCGGCCAGCTGGGCTCGCTCGCGGCCGCCGAGGTGATCGACCACTATGGTCCGCGCCCGCAGGTCAGCCTGCGTGAACTGGCCGCGAAGAACGGACTGTAAGGATTTCAATGGCCCGCACCGCTGAAGTGGTCCGCGAGACGAAAGAGACCCAGATCCGGGTCTGGATCGATCTCGACGGGACCGGCGTCTCGACGATCTCCACCGGCATCGGTTTCTACGACCATATGCTGGAGGCCTTCGCGCGCCACGGCGGCTTCGACCTGAAGGTCGAGACCAAGGGCGACCTGCACATCGACATGCACCACACGGTGGAAGACACCGGCATCGTGCTGGGCCAGGCGATCAACAAGGCGCTGGATGGCTTCAAGGGCATCCGGCGCTTCGGCTCGGCCTATATCCCGATGGACGAGACCCTGACGCGTTGCGCCATCGACCTGTCGAACCGGCCGTATCTGATCTGGAAGGTCGAGTTCAAGCGGCCCAAGGTCGGCGAGATGGACACCGAGCTGTTCAAGGAGTTCCACCACGCGTTCGCCATGAACTGCGGGGCGTGCATCCACCTGGAAACCCTGTACGGCGACAACACCCACCACGTCGCCGAAAGCGGCTTCAAGGCCCTGGCCCGGGCGCTGCGTCAGGCGGTCGAGATCGACCCGAAGACCGGCGGCCAGGCTCCGTCGACCAAAGGCGTGCTGTAGGACATCCCATGCAGACCGTCGCCCTGATCGACTACGGGTCGGGCAACCTGCGTTCGGCCGAAAAGGCCCTGCGTGAGGCGGCCCGCCGCCGCGATATCGCCGCCGAGATCGTCGTCACCGCCGACCCCGACCTTGTCGCCAAGGCCGATCGCGTCTTCCTGCCCGGCGTCGGGGCCTTCGCCTCGTGCCGCGCCGGCCTGGACGCCACCGGCGTTTACGAGGCCATGAACGAGGCCGTGCACGGGCGAGGCCAGCCGTTCATGGGCATCTGCGTCGGCCACCAGCTCCTGGCCACCGAAGGCCTGGAGTTCGGCGTCACCCCCGGCCTCGACTGGATCGGCGGCCAGGTGAAGAAGCTGCAGCCCAGCGATCCGGCCCTGACCATCCCGCACATGGGCTGGAACGCCGTGACCCTGGTCCGCGACCACGCCCTGTTCGCCGGCGTCCCTGACGGCGCGCATATGTACTACGCCAACTCCTTCGCCCTGACCGCGGCCGACCCGGCCGACGTCGTCGCCACGACGGACCACGGCGGTCCGTTCACCGCGGCGGTGGCCAAGGGCAATGTGGCTGGCCTACAGTTTCACCCTGAAAAGTCACAAGCCGCGGGGCTCGCCCTGCTCGCCAACTTCCTGGAATGGCGCCCATGATCCTCTATCCCGCCATCGACCTGAAGGACGGCCAGTGCGTGCGCCTGCTGCACGGCGACATGGAGAAGGCCACGGTCTTCAACAACTCGCCCGCCGACCAGGCCCAGCGCTTCGTCAAGGACGGCTTCTCGTGGCTGCACGTGGTCGACCTGAACGGCGCCATCGAGGGCAAGTCGGTCAACACCAAGGCCGTCGAGTCGATCCTGGAGTCGATCTCGATCCCGGTGCAGCTGGGCGGCGGCATCCGCACCCTGGAAGGCGTCGAGGCCTGGATCGAGGCCGGCGTTTCCCGCGTGATCCTGGGCACCATCGCCGTCCATGACCCGGACCTGGTCCGCAAGGCCGCCCGCCTTTGGCCGGAACAGATCGCCGTCGCCGTCGACGTGCGTGACGGCAAGGTCGCCATCGACGGCTGGACGGGCCTGTCGGACCTGGACGCCATCACCCTGGGCAAGCGCTTCGAGGACGTGGGCGTGGCCGCCCTGATCGTCACCGATATCAGCCGCGACGGCGCCCTGACCGGCGTCAATGTCGAGGGCGTGGGCGAGCTGGCCGACGCAGTCTCCATTCCCGTCATCGCCTCGGGCGGCGTCGCCGCTGTGGCCGACATCGAGCGCCTGAAGGCCCGTCCCGGCGTCGAGATCGCCGGCGCCATCCTGGGCCGCTCGCTCTATGCCGGCACCATCAAGCCCTCCGAAGCCCTGATCGCGGCGGCGATCTGATGCTGAAGACCCGGATCATTCCCTGCCTCGACGTGAAGGACGGGCGGGTGGTCAAGGGGGTCAATTTCGTGGCCCTGCGCGACGCCGGCGACCCGGTGGAGCAGGCGACCGCCTATGACGCCGCCGGCGCCGACGAGCTGATGTTCCTCGACATCACCGCCTCGAGCGAGAACCGCGGCCTGCTGCTGGACGTTATCTCGCGCACGGCCGAGGTCTGTTTCATGCCCGTCTCGGTGGGCGGCGGCGTGCGGCAGGTGTCGGACATGCGCCGGCTGCTGCTGGCCGGGGCCGACAAAGTCTCGACCAACACCGCGGCCGTCGAGAACCCTGACCTGATCGCCGGCGGCGCCGACGCCTTCGGCAGCCAGTGCGTGGTCGTGGCCATCGACGCCAAGCTGCGCGAGGACGGCTCGGGCTGGAACGTCTGGACCTATGGCGGCCGCAAGGACACCGGTCTGGACGTCGTCGACTGGGCCGCCAAGGTGGTCGAGCGCGGCGCGGGCGAGATTCTGCTGACCTCGATGGACCGCGATGGGGCCAAGATCGGCTACGACATCCCGCTGCTGAAGGCCGTGACCGGCGCCGTGAACGTGCCGGTGATCGCCTCGGGCGGCGCGGGCAAGACCGAACACTTGGTCGAAGCCGCCCGCGAAGGCCACGCCGCCGCCGTGCTGGCCGCCTCGATCTTCCACTTCGGCGAGATCAGCATCGGCGAGGCCAAGCAGGCCATGGCTGCCGCCGGCGTGCCGGTACGCCTGGACGGGGTCGCCGCATGAGCCGCCTGACCGACGTCCTGGACCGCCTGGCCGCCACGATCGAGAGCCGCAAGGGCGGCGACCCGACCGCGTCCTACACCGCCAAGCTGCTGAACGATCCGGCCCTGGCCGCCAAGAAGCTGGGCGAAGAAGCCGTCGAGACGGTGATCGCGGCGGTGGCTCAAGGGCCGGATGCCCTGGCCGCCGAGAGCGCCGACCTGCTCTACCACTGGCTGGCCCTGATGGCCGCCTCGGGCGTGTCGCTAGACGCTGTGGCCGAGAAGCTGGAGGCCCGTGAAGGCACCTCGGGCATCGCCGAGAAGGCTTCGCGCCCCAAATAGGCTGGAAGGCTAAGCCTTCCGCTTCAGCGCCACATACAGCGCGCCCTCGCCGCCGTGACGCTGGTCGGCGGTGGACACGCCGGCGATCATCTCGCGCACCGCTGCGCCGGCCAGCCACTCGGGCGTACGCTGCTTCAGTACGCCGTGACCGACCTTGCCCTTGCCGGTGATCACCAGCACCGCGCGGTGACCGTCGTCATAGGCGCGGCGGATAAAGCCCTCGAGCGTCGCCCGGGCCTGGTCCTGGTCGAGGCCGTGCATGTCCAGGCGCGCGCCGATCGGGTCGTGTTCCTTGACCAAGCGGCGCTTGCGGTTGGGCTCGATGCGGTCGGGCGCGTATTTCAGGGTCTTGGCCGGGGCCGGCTTGATCTCCTCGGGCGACACCCGCAGGGGCGCGATCGAGGCCAGGTGGGTCGGCGCCTCAACCGGGATCGCGGTGGCGGTCTTCACCGACCGGATCCGCGCCTTGCTGCGCATCTTCTCCGGCTTTTGCGGCGCGCGCGGAATCACCGTCGAGGCGACGAGCTTCCAGAGGCGGCGATCGTCATCCGGAGAGGGCGGCGGCTTCTTAGCCACGTCAGGGGTTCGGAACCAGGCGGTACATGCGCAGGGTGTGGCGCACGCGGCCGGCCTCGGCCCCCGCGGCGGCGCCCGAGCCCATATAGAGGTCCGCGCGGACCTCGCCCTTGATGGCCCCGCCGGTGTCCAGCGCCACGGCCAGGCGGCGATAGGCCGGGAAGGCCCCCGCCAGCTTCGGCGCGGCCGCGTCCAGCCAGAAGAGGCCGCCCATGGCGTGTCGGCTCAGATCAACGGCGATGGCGCGGCCGGCCGGCAGCGGAATGCCCGCCGCCCCGACCGCTTCCTTGCCATCGTCGGCCGCCATCTTGAAGAACACGTAGCGCGGGTTCAGCTGCATGATCGCGTCGGCCTTGGGCCCGCGATGAGCGGCCAGCCAGCTGCGGATCGACTCGCCGGAGGTGTTGTTGTCGGGCAGCAGGCCCTTGTCGCGCATCGGCGTGGCGATGCCGACGAACGGCCGGCCGTTGGTGCCGGCAAAGGCCGCGCGCACCCGGCGACCGTCGGGCAGCACCAGGATCCCCGAACCCTGGATCTGCAGGAAGAACAGCTCCTCGGGCCGCATCCAGGCCAAAGGCTTGTCGGTCGGCACGGCCTCAATGGCGGCGCGGTCCGGATAGGGCGTCAGGGTCGGGCCGTCGGGCCCGTCGGTCTTCTGGCTGATCAGGGAGGGCTCGCCCGCCATGTCCACGACCACCAGATCGGAGGGCAGGCCACGCACCGGCACGGTGAACTCGGTGTTGCGCGACATCCGCGCGTCGTACTGCGGGGCGAAATAGGCCGTCAGCAGGCCCTCGTCGCCGCCCTCCTTCACGCCTAGCGCCTCGGGGCGGAAGTTGGTCTCCAGGAACGCCCGCGCGCCGGCGGCGTCCTGGACGCTGGAGCTCTTGGCCAGACTGCAGACGCGGGCCAGCGCCGGATCCTTGGACACGCCGCAACCCGCGCGGAACGCGTTCAGCGCCGCCAGATGATCCTCCTCGCCCCAGCCCGGCAGGCTGGAGAACGACAGGGTTGGTGTCGGCGGGGTGGTGGCCGGCGGTGGCGTCGTCGTGGGCGGCGCGACCGGGCCGGTGGTGGGCGGCACGGGCGTCGTCACGCTGGCGCAGGCGCTCAGCAGCAGGCCCGCCAGGACCAGAGGGGCGAAGGCGCGCGAGAACACTCCGGTCATCACGCCTCGGCGGCGGCGACGAAGGTCAGGAACCAGTTGGGGTTGGCGCTCTTGACCTCGCGCTCGAAGGTCCAGAGTTCGGCCGTGCGGCGATCGTCGACGCCCTCGCCGCGCTCGTCCTTGGTGCGGGTGCGCACCTCGGCCAGGATGCGGACCACGGCCTTGGCGCTGTCGCCGACCAGGTCGATGCTTTCCAGGTCCAGGCGCGGCGGGGTCAGGAACTCGACCTTCTCGGTGCGGCCGGCGGCCTCCCGGGCGGCCATGGCCTGCTCGAAATTGGCCATCACCTCGGCCGACAGCAGCGGGCGCAGGGTCTCGCGATCGCCCTCGGCATAGGCCGAGACGATCTGCTCGTAGGCCGAGCGCGCGCCGGTCAGGAACTTGTTGGGATCGAAGTCGGGCTGCTTGGACTTCAGCGCCGCCAGGCCTTCCGAACGCAGCACCGGATGGGTGTCGGCCGCAGACGGCGCAGGACCCGGAACGGCGGCCGCGGGCGCGTCCTCGGGCTGACGCCCGACCCGACGCCCCAGCGTGGCGTAGAGTTGATACAGGACAATGGCGGCGACCGCGGCGAGGAACAGGATCTGGAGCACTTCAGGGTCCGGCTACAGGCTTCAAGCCCAGGGGTTCGTAGCTATATAGGCGAGACGCGTTCTCCCGTCAGGCGCCTGGCGTTGCGCCAGACGGACCCTCATGGTAGCAGCGCCCACCTTCTCTAGGCGTTTTAGGCGCCGATTACGGATTTTATCCTAATGACCGACACCACCGCCCCCGAGGCGACTTCGGCCGAAAACGCTGAACAACCCGGCGTCCGCATTCTGGCCCAGTTCGTTCGCGACTTCTCGTTCGAGAACCCGCTGGCCCCCGACAGCCTGCGCGCCGGCGCCGCCCAGCCGCAGATCGACATGGGCGTGGAAATGAACGCCCGCGGTCGTCCGGATGGCCTGTTCGAAGTCGACCTGAAGCTGTCGGCCCGCGCCCTGCGCGACGACCAGGCGGTGTTCCACGTCGAAGTCGTCTATGGCGGCCTGTTCCACATCGCCGGCGTTCCGGAAGCCGAGCTGGAGCCGGTCCTGCTGATCGAGTGCCCGCGCTTCCTGTTCCCCTACGCCCGTCGTCTGGTTTCGGACGTCACGGCCGAAGGCGGCTTCCCGCCCTTCCTGATCGACCCGATCGACTTCGCCGGCGTCTACGCCGCGCGCAAGGCCCAGGCCGAAGGCCAGCCGGTCGGCAACGCCTAAGTCCAGGCGGATCTGGTTTTGAGAGGGGCTCGACCGGAAGGTCGGGCCCTTTTCTTTTGCGCCGAGGGTCCGTCCTCGCCCTTCGACAGGCTCAGGGTGAGGACACTTTCAAGGCCGTTCAGTAGAAAACCTCACCCTGAGCTTGTCGACTTGTCGAAGGGCGAGGTTTGCGGGCCCACCTATGGCTGCAGCCTGTACCCGCCCATCTCGGTGATCAGGATGCGCGCCGTGGCCGGATCGGGCTCGATCTTCTGGCGCAGGCGATAGACGTGGGTCTCCAGCGTGTGGGTGGTGACCCCGGCGTTGTAGCCCCAGACCTCGGTCAGCAGCTCCTCGCGCGACACCGGCTTGGAGCCTGCGCGGTAGAGGTACTTGAGGATGTTGGTTTCCTTCTCGGTCAGCCGCACCTTCTTCTGCTTCTCGTCGACCAGCAGCTTGGCCGACGGGCGGAATTCGTACGGGCCGATACGGAACAGCGCGTCTTCCGAAGCTTCATAGCTGCGCAGCTGGGCGCGGATGCGGGCCAGCAGCACGCCAAAGCGGAAGGGCTTGGTGACGTAGTCGTTGGCGCCCGATTCCAGGCCCAGGATGGTGTCGCTATCGCTGGCGGCGGCCGTCAGCATGATCACCGGCGCGGTGACGCCGTTCTTGCGCATCAGGCGGCAAGCCTCGCGGCCGTCCATGTCGGGCAGGTCGACGTCCAGCAGGATCAGGTCCGGCTTGATCTCGCGCGACAACCGCACGCCTTCGCCGGCGCTGGAGGCCTCGTTGACGGCGAACTCCTCGTGCAGCGCCAGCTGCTCGGCCAAGGCGCCGCGCAGGTCGTCATCGTCGTCGATCAGCAATAGGGTCTTACGTTGCGCCATAAGGCGAAACATGCACCGCTGCGGCCCCTCGGGACAACCCCGGCCACGTTATAAGTCTTGGAGCCGACGCTTCCGATGTCCTTCCGCGCTCACACCGACGGCCGTTTCGACTTCGGGGGCCGCACCGTGCGTTGCGCGATCGGCAAGGCCGGCGCCCTGCCCGCCGCCGACAAGCGCGAGGGCGACAACAAGAGCCCGCTGGGCGCCTGGGTGATGCGCGAGGTCTGGTATCGGCCCGACGTCTATCCGGACGGTCCGAAGACCGCCCTGCCCGTGCGCGCCACGCGGCCGGAGGACGGCTGGTGCGATGCGGCGCAGGATCCGAACTACAATCGACCGGTCGTTCTGCCCTATCCGGCCAGCGCCGAGCGGATGTGGCGCGACGACCACGTCTACGACCTGGTGGTGATCCTGGGCCACAACGACGACCCGCCGGTTCCAGGGATGGGCTCGGCGATCTTCATGCACCTGGCGCGCGAGGGCTATCCCGGTACTGAGGGCTGCGTGGCCCTGGCGCGGGAGGATATCGAGGCGGTGCTGGCGGCCGCCCAGCCGGGCGACGCGGTCGAGATCGTCGCCGACTAGGCATAGTCGCGGCGACCAAAGATCGCCGAACCCACCCTCACCGAGGTCGCGCCCTGTTCGATGGCGGTCTCGAAGTCGTCGCTCATGCCCATCGACAGCTTCTCCACCCCGTTCGCCAGCCCGATCGCCTTCAGCAGGGCGAAGTGCGGCGCGGGATCCTGGTCGAAGGGCGGAATGCACATCAGGCCCTCGATCGTCAGGCCGTAGGTCGCGCGGCAGGCGGTGATGAAGGCCTCGGCCTCACTGGGCGAGACGCCGGCCTTCTGGTCCTCCTCGCCGGTATTGACCTGGACATAGAGGCGCGGCGCCCGGCCGGCGCGCTGGATCTCGTCGGCCAGCACCTTGGCCAGCTTCTCGCGGTCCAGGGTCTCGATGACGTCGAAGAAGCCGACCGCCTCACGGGCCTTGTTGGTCTGCAGCGGGCCGATCAGGCGCAGCTCCAGGCCTTCGCGGCGATCGCCCCAGCGCTCCATCGCCTCTTGAACCCGGTTCTCGCCGAACACTTTCTGTCCCGCTTCCAGCACCGGCGCGATATGGTCCCAGGGCTGGGTCTTGGAGACCGCCACCAGGGTCACCGCACCCGCCGGGCGGCCCGCGCGGGCCTCGGCGGCGGCGATGCGGCCGCGGATATCGACAAGCGCTTGAGACATGGAGACGGACCCGGCGTGGACGGCGTGAGCGAACTGGAGGTCCTGTCTAGGACGGCGGCGACCTTTCCGCCAAGGACCGTGCGCGGGATCACCCTGCCCGGCCTGCTGTTCTTCACCGATCCGGTCCGCGTCCCGCACCCCGAAGCCGTGGCCGAGCGCCTGCCGCGTGGCGCGGGGATCGTGTTCCGGGCCTTCAGCGCAGCCGACGCCGTCGAGCAGGGCCTTCGCCTGCGGGAGATCGCGACCGCGCGGGGGCTGCTCCTGCTGGCCGGCGCCGAGCCTGAACTGGCTCAGGCGATTCAGGCGGATGGCCTGCACATGCCCGAACGGCTGGCGGGCGAGATCCCGAACCTGAAGGTAGCCCGCCCGGGTTGGCTGGTCACCGCGGCGGCCCACAGCCCGGCGGCGCTCATGGCCGCGGAGCAAGCCGGCGCCGATGCGGCCGTCGTCTCCCCGGTCTTTGCCAGCAATAGCCCCTCGGCGGGAACGCCGCTTGGGATCGAGGGCCTGACGGCGCTGGTTTCGGCCACCACCCTGCCCGTCTATGCGCTAGGTGGCGTGCGCGCAGAAACCGCCGCGCGGCTGGCCGGCAGCAGGATCGTCGGATTGGCGGCGGTGGAAACCCTGGCGGGCTAGAACTTGAACGCGGTCTCGAGACGGACGCGCGGGGCGGCTTCCGTCGGCTCGGCCTTGCGGGCGGCCAGGGCCGGATTGCGTTCGCCCAGGGCCACGGCGCCGCCGACGCGGATCGACGGGGTCACCTTGAAGTAGGCGCCTGCCTGCACGTCCTGCAGTTCCATTTCACGGCTGGAAGGCTGGTCGAGGTCCAGCTTCAGGCCCCAGCGGCCTTTCTTGGCGTCCCAACGCAAGGCGCGCTTCTCGTCCTGCGGATACTGGACGCCGGCGGCGGCGCTGGTGAAGTCGTTCTTGACGCTGAAGTCAGGCGTCACGGCATGCGGCTTGGCCTGCGCAAACGCGGTCGCTGCCGATCCCGTCAGGATCAGCGCGGCAGCCCCCGCCAAGAAGAAACGCGTCGCGACCATCGCTACTCGCCGCCTATACTCAGTTGTCCCCACCCATCCCATATAGGAACGAGCCCCTTGCGTTGCGATTAAAGGCTTGGCCGGAACGCGGTCAACCGCACATCGGTCCCCGTTCCTGCTGAATCATATGATTCAATCGAGTCCTGTTGCGACGAGGTCACGCGATTCCTGTTTTGAGGCGACGCAGCCATGCTATAGACCGGCTCCCGGCCGCGGGGGCGCGCCAGGAATGCGTGAACCGCGCCGGCGAGACATTGGAGCGAGGTACTATGGCGTTTGAGCGTGGGTCTGTGATGCGCGGCGTCGCCGCGGGCGTCCTGGCTCTGTCGGTGCTGGGCGTTGCGGCTTGCGGCGGCAACCCCAAGTCGTTCTCCGCCGAAGGCGAGAAGAAGGGCGGCTTCCTGGGTATCGGCGGCAAGACGGTCGCGGCTCCCGAAGCGTCGATCGGCGTCAACGGCTACCTGTGGCGCGCCAGCCTCGACACCCTGTCCTTCATGCCGCTGGCCTCGGCCGACCCGTACGGCGGCGTGATCGTCACCGACTGGTACATCAATCCAGAGACCCCGGCCGAACGCTTCAAGGCCACGGTCTACATTCTCGACACCCGCCTGCGCGCCGACGGCCTGAACGTCACGGTGTTCAAGCAGTCCAAGGACATCAACGGCGCCTGGGTCGACACCGAGGTCACGCCGCAGACGGCCACCGACATCGAGAACGCGATCCTGACCCGCGCCCGTCAGCTTCGTTTGTCGAACATCAAGGGCTAAGGCCCCCAGGGTCTCCGCCTTCGCGGCGGAGACCCTGATTTCCTATTTCTCTGCGCGCTCCGGCCGCGAAACCGCTTAACTTGACGCGGCCGCGCTCCCTGGAGCGCTTTTCCGCATCCAAGACCTGGTTTCCGATGGCCCGTTACAATCCCAAAGACACCGAGCCCAAATGGCGTGACGCCTGGGCCAAGGCCGACGTCTTCAAGACCGGCGAGATCAACGACGGCCGTCCGAAATACTACGTGCTCGAGATGTTCCCGTATCCGTCGGGCCGCATCCACATGGGCCACGTGCGCAACTACGCCATGGGCGACGTCGTGGCCCGCTACAAGCGTGCCCAGGGCTTCAACGTCCTGCACCCGATGGGCTGGGACGCGTTTGGCATGCCGGCCGAGAACGCCGCCATGGAGCGCGGCGTCCACCCCAAGGGCTGGACCTACGACAACATCGCCGCCATGCGTGAGCAGCTGAAGGCCCTGGGCCTGTCGGTCGACTGGGCGCGCGAGTTCGCCACCTGCGACCCGGAATACTATGGCAAGCAGCAGGCCTGGTTCCTCCGCCTGCTGAAGCGCGGCCTGGTCTATCGCAAGGAAGCCTCGGTCAACTGGGACCCGGTCGACATGACCGTCCTGGCCAATGAGCAGGTCATCGACGGCAAGGGCTGGCGCTCGGGCGCGACGGTCGAGAAGCGCAAGCTGACCCAGTGGTTCCTGCGCATCACCGACTACGCCGACGCCCTCATCGACGGCCTGAAGACCCTGGACCGCTGGCCCGACAAGGTTCGCCTGATGCAGGAGAACTGGATCGGCCGCTCCAAGGGCCTGCGCTTCAAGTTCAAGTTCGAGGGCGACGCCCCCGACGGCATGGCCGACGGGCTGGAGGTCTACACCACACGTCCCGACACCCTGTTCGGCGCCAGCTTCGTCGGCATCGCGCCCGAGCATCCGCTGGCCGAGCGCCTGGGCATCGAGAACCCCGACGTCCAGCAGTTCATCGCCGACTGCCGCAAGGGTGGCACCTCGGAAGCCGAGATCGAGAGCGCCGAGAAGCTGGGCTACGACACCGGCCTGCGCGTGCAGCACCCGCTGGACCCGTCGATCACCCTGCCCGTCTGGATCGCCAACTTCATCCTGATGGACTACGGCACCGGCGCGATCTTCGCCTGTCCGGCCCACGACCAGCGCGACCTGGACTTCGCCCGCAAGTACGACCTGCCGGTGAAGCCCGTCGTCCTGCCGAACGGCGAGGATCCGGCTACGTTCGAAGTCGGCAAGGAGGCCTATGTCGGCCCCGGCAAGATCTTCAATTCCGAGTTCCTGGACGGCATGGACGTCGAGACCGCCAAGGCCGAGGCCGTGGCGCGCATCGAAGGCGCAGGCCAGGGCCAGGGCGCGACCGTCTATCGCCTGCGCGACTGGGGCATTTCGCGCCAGCGCTACTGGGGCTGCCCGATCCCGGTCATCCACTGCCATGACTGCGGCGTGGTGCCGGTGCCGGAAGACCAGCTGCCGGTCGCCCTGCCCGAGGACGTCACCTTCGACAAGCCGGGCAACCCGCTGCTACGTCACCCGACCTGGCGCCACACCACCTGCCCGTCGTGCGGCGCCCGCGCCGAGCGCGAGACCGACACGCTCGACACCTTCATCGACAGCAGCTGGTACTTCGCCCGCTTCGCCGACACGCAAGCCGACGAGCCGGTGGGCAAGGACGCGGCCGACCACTGGATGCCGGTCGACCAGTATATCGGCGGCGTCGAGCACGCGATCCTGCACCTGCTGTACGCGCGCTTCATCACCCGCGCCCTGAAGGACGAGGGCCTGCTGTCGGTCGAGGAGCCGTTCGCGGGCCTCTTCACGCAAGGCATGGTCACTCACGAGGCCTACAAGAACGAGGCCGGCGAGTGGGTCGAGCCGGCGGACGTCGAGATCGTCGCCGACGGCAACAAGCGCACGGCCAAGCACGCCAAGACCGGGGCCCCGATCATCATCGGCGACATCGAGAAGATGTCGAAGTCCAAGAAGAACGTCGTCGCGCCCGAGGACATCTTCGAGGCCTATGGCGTCGACAGCGCGCGCCTGTTCGTGATGTCCGACAGCCCGCCCGAGCGTGACGTCCAGTGGACCAACTCGGGCGTCGAAGGCAGCTGGCGCTTCACGCACCGTCTGTGGAACGAGTTCGACGGCCAGCCGGCCGGCGACTTCGCCCATGACGACAGCGACGAAGCCGCCGTGGCCCTGCGCAAGTCGGCCCACAAGCTGATCGGCTACGTCACCGACAGCATCGAGGGCTTCCGCTTCAACAGCGGCGTGGCGCGCCTGTACGAGTTCCTGAACGTCCTGAAGGCCGCCCCGGCCGAAGGCGCATCGGAAGCCGTGCTGGCCGCCCGCAATGAGGCGCTGAACATCCTGGCCCGCCTGGTCGCCCCGTTCACGCCCCACCTGGCCGAAGAGGCCTGGGCCAAGCTGGGCGGCGAAGGCATGGTCGTCGACGCCCCCTGGCCCAAGGCCGATCCGGCCCTGGCCGCGGACGACGAGCGCGTGCTGCCGATCCAGATCAACGGCAAGCGTCGCGGCGAGGTGAAGGTGAAAGCCGGCGCCCCCGACGACGAGGTCCAGAAAATCGCGCTGGCGGATGCCAACGTCATGGCTCACCTTGAAGGCCTCACGGTCCGCAAGGTGATCGTGGTGAAGGACCGCATCATCAACATCGTGGCCAACTGAGCCCCCGAGCGAGATTCATGAAACGCTTCCTGGCGGTCTGCGCCCTCTCGCTCTCGACCCTGACGCTCTCGGCCTGCGCCGGCTTCACGCCGCTGTACGGCCGCCCCGGCGTCGAGGGCGGGCTCTCCAGCATCCAGCCGATCGCGTCCGAAGGGCGTGGCGGCTATCTGCTGCGCGAGAAGTTGGACGACGCCCTGGCCTATCGCCAGGGCACGCAGGCCAGCTATCGGCTGACCTATGCGATCAACGAGCAGCGCTTCGCCCGCGGCGTTCGCCTGGACAACAACGCTAACCGCTACGAGCTGCGGATGGCCGTGACCTGGCAGCTGGCCGACGCCACGACCGCCGCCGAGGTCCACAAGGGCTATACGGAAGTGTCGGTGACCTACGACTCGGCCGACCAGCCCTATGCCGCCATTGCGGCCCAGAACGACGGCCAGGAGCGCGCTGCGGCCGAAGTGGCTCGCAAGATCCAGCTGGAGCTCGCCACCTGGCTGGCGGGCCGTAAACCGGCCTAATCAGCGATGATCCTGTCCAAGCGTCCGGACGTCGAGCGCTTCCTGCGGGAGCCGACCCCGGACATCCGGGCCGTGGTGCTGTACGGCAAGGACCGGGGCGTGGTGCGGGATCGCGCCAACGCCCTGGCCAAGCGCGTCGTCGAACGCCCGGACGATCCCTTCGACACCGCCCAGCTGACCGACGGTGACTTGGACGCCGACCCGGCCAAGCTGGAGGACGAACTGTCGGCCATGTCGCTGATGGGCGGCCGCCGCCTAGTGCGGCTGCGCCTGAACGGCGAGAAGGCCGGTCCCGACAAGCAGGCGGCCGAAGCCCTGACCCGCCACGTCGAGGGCCTTCTGAACCCTGACGCCTTCTTCCTGGTCGAGGCCGGGGCCCTGGGCCGCGACTCCCAGCTGCGCAAGGTCGGCGAGAAGGCCAACGGCTGCGCCGTCATCCCCTGCTATGAGGATGAAGCGGGCGACCTGGCCCGCATGACCCGCGACCTGTTGGCCAACGACAAGGTCAGCCTCAACGCCGAGGCCCTGGATCTCTTCGTCTCGCGCCTGCCCAAGGAGCGCGGCGTCGCCCGGGCCGAGATCGAGCGCCTGGCGCTGTATCTGGGCCCCAACAGCGGCATCAACGCCACCGCCGCCGATCTGACCGACTTCCTGGGCGTCGAGCCCGAGGCCTCGCTCAGCGACGCCGCCGCCGACGCCTTCGGCGGAAAGGTCGGCCTGGCCCAGGCGGCCCTGCGCCGCGCCGCCGCCGAGGGCGAAGGCGGTCCGGCCGCGGTCCGGGCCATGGGCTATTATCTGGGCCGTCTGCGCCGGGTGCTGACCCTGCACAAGAACGGCGTCGACCTGCAGGCGGCCGCCAAGGCCTCGGGCGTCTTCTGGAAACAGGAGCGCGAGTTCCTGCGTCAAGCCCGCGCCTGGAACCTGGAAGCGATCCTCGACATTCAGGGCGAGATCCTGACCGCCGACCGCGCCTGCAAGACCTCCGGCTCACCGGATCAACTAATCGCCGAACGCCTGGCGCTGATGATCGCGGGTCGCGCGCGCCGGCTGGGCCTTTAGGGCCGAAAACAGAGCCTTTGCGCCGCTGTGGACGCTTGTCGAGAAAGCGTTACGGCACAAGGGTTTGGAGTCTGATCGGACTCGAACCGCCCTCCTCTCACGAAAACGGCGCCTCCCGGAGTACGGAAAGGCGCCGCTTGGTGCGTCACAGAGGCAATTTTGGAAGGCCCAAAAATCCGGTCACTCGCACCCTTTTAGGTGCGATCGATCAGACCCCTCGCGTCAACCGGTTGCAGAGATCGTCCAGCTGCTCGAGCGTTGCATAGGTGATGGTCAGGGTCCCGGTCGCGCCGCGATGATCGATCGAGACGTCCAGGCCCAGCACCGACGACAAGTCGGCTTCCAGCGCCTGGGTGTCGGTGTCCTTGACCTTGGCCGGACGGCCGCCCTTGCTCTTGGCCGGCTTCACGCCCGGCGCCTTGCGGGCCAGGGCCTCGGTCTCGCGGACGGACAGACCGCCCTCGATAATCTGCTTGGCCAGGGCCACCGGGTCGGACGCCGCGGCGATGGCGCGGGCGTGACCGGCCGACAGCTCGCCGCTGACCAGGTACGACTGAACCTCGTCCGGTAGGGCCAGCAGGCGCAGCGTGTTGGCGACGTGGCTGCGGCTCTTGCCGATGGTCTGGGCGATGTTCTCCTGGGTGCGCTCGAACTTCTCCATCAGCGCCTTGTAGGACAGCGCCTCTTCCAGGACGTTCAGGTCGGCGCGCTGGACGTTCTCGATGATGCCGATTTCCAGCACCGCCAGGTCGTCCAGCTCGCGCACCATGATCGGCACGGCTCGCAGGCCAGCCCGCTGGGCCGCACGCCAGCGGCGTTCGCCGGCGACGATCTGGTATTCCCCGGGGGTGTCCGGCGACGGCCGCACCAGGATCGGCTGCAGGACGCCCTTCTCGCGGATCGAGTTGGACAGGTCCTCCAGGTCCTCTTCGCGGAAGGTCCGGCGCGGCTGGTCCGGGTTGCGCTTCAGGAGCTCGATCGGCGCTTCGCTGGAGCCGGCGGCGCGTTCGCCCGGCGCCTGAGCCGGCGCGGCGTCGACCTCGCCCAGCAAGGCGGACAGACCCCGACCCAGACCACGACGCCCTTCGGAACTACCGGGCTCTGCCATTGCGACGGACTCCATCTTCTTCTCAGTCAAACTACGGTTCGGTATGGCCAAGCTCGCGGTTAGGCCGCTTTCGCCTGGCGGTCGCGCTCGCGGCTGATCACCTCGCGGGCCAGCTTCAGATAGGCCTGGCTGCCGGCGCATTTCAGATCGTACAGCAGCACGGGCTTGCCGAACGACGGGGCCTCCGAGACGCGGACATTCCGCGGGATGACCGCGTCATAGACCTTGTCTCCGAAGTGCTCGCGCACGTCCTTGGCCACTTGCTCGGACAGGCTGTTGCGGCGGTCATACATGGTCAGCACCACGCCCTGGATCTCCAGGCGCGGGTTCAGGCTGCCACGGACACGCTCGATGGTGCGCATCAGTTGGGTCAGACCTTCCAGGGCGAAGAACTCGCACTGCAGCGGCACGAACACCGCGTCGGCGGCGGTCATGGCGTTGACCGTCAGCACGTTCAGCGACGGCGGGCAGTCAATCAGCACATAAGTGTAGGGGCCGTTGACGCGAATGGCCTCCAGGGCGTCGCGCAGGCGGTACGAGCGGCGGGCAGTCTGGCCCAGTTCGATCTCGATGCCCGAGAGATCCGCGTCGGCCGGGATCACGTCCAGGCCTGGCAGTTCGCTCTTCACCGCCGCGTCGACCACGGGCGACTCGCCCATCAGCACGTCATAGAGCGTGGTGCGGCGCTGGGTGCGGCCGATACCAAGCCCCGTGGAACAGTTTCCCTGCGGATCGGAGTCGATCAGCAGCACGCGCTCGCCGCAGGCGGCCAGGGCTGTGCCCAGGTTGATGGCGGTCGTGGTCTTGCCCACCCCGCCCTTCTGGTTGGCGATGGCGAGGACGCGGAGAGGATTAGCGGACACGGGAAAGCCTCTTCACTTGAACGATGCGACCCCGGGGGTCGCTCTGACTGGTGCGCAGGTCACTGTCGAACTTCCAGGCCTTCTTGGCCTCGATCAGCTCGGCTGCGACATCCTGTCCCTTCAGGAACAGGCCGGTCGCGCCACGGCGCATATAGGGCTCGGCGAAGCCGAACAGCTTGGTCATCGGCGCGCAGGCCCGCGCGGTGACGATGTCGACGTCCAGCTTCAGCGCTTCGGCGCGGGCATTGTGGATCTGGACCGGCAGGTCGAGGTCCTTGGCGACGACCTCCAGGAACCGGCAGCGCTTGGCCATCGACTCGACCAGGTGGACGCCGGCGTCCTCCCTGCCCTTCAGCAGAATGGCCAGCACGACGCCGGGCAGACCCGCGCCAGCGCCCAGGTCGGCCCAGCTCAGAGCGCCCGGCGCCAGCGGCAGCAGCTGCGAGCTGTCCAGGGCGTGACGGGTCCAGTAGGTGGCGATGGTCAGCGGACCGACCAGATTCATGACCTCGTTCCACTCGGCCAGCAGCTCCTGGAAGCGCGTCAGGTCCGCCATCTGGGCGTCGGTCGCGCTGGTCAGGGCCTGGTAGCCCGCGGCGTCGAGGACCTGGGGTTCAGCGGCAGTGGTTTCGCTTATCGTTTCCGGCATGGCGTCAGGCTGCACGGCTGCGTCGCACGTGGGCCAGCAGCGCGGTCAGCGCCCCGGGGGTCACGCCCTCGATGCGGGCCGCCTGGCCCAGGGTCAGCGGACGGACGCGCTGCAGTTTTTCACGGACCTCGTTCGACAGGCTGCCGATGTCGGCATAGTCGAGGTCGGCCGGCAGGCGCAGATCCTCGTCCTTGCGCAGCGACTCGGCGTCGGCGCGCTGGCGGTCGAGATAGCCGGCATAGGCCGCCTCGATCTCGATCTGCTCGCGAACGTCACTGTTCCACGTGAAAACATCGGGCCAGATCCGGCCGAGGTCGTCCAGAGTCACATCGGGATAGGCGAGCATGGCGAACAGGTCGCGGCGCACGCCATCGCTGTTGACCTTGAAGCCGGCCTTCACCGCCTCGTTCGGGGTCAGAGTCACAGACCGGGCGAAGATCCGGGCCGCTTCCAGCCGCGCCTTCTTCTCGGCCCAGGCCTCGGCGCGGGCCTCGCCGACGACGCCCAGGGCGACGCCGCGATCGGTCAGGCGCTGGTCTGCGTTATCAGCGCGCAGAGTCAGGCGGAACTCGGCCCGGCTGGTGAACATGCGATAGGGTTCGGTAACGCCACGGGTGACGAGGTCGTCGATCATTACGCCGATATAGGCTTCGTCGCGGGCGAAGACGGCCGGGTCCCTGCCCTGCACGGCCAACGCCGCGTTCAGCCCGGCCATCAGGCCCTGGGCTCCCGCCTCCTCGTAGCCCGTGGTGCCGTTGATCTGTCCGGCCAGATACAGGCCCGGCAGCCGCTTGGTCTCCAGCGTGGCGTAGAGCTCGCGCGGATCGACATAGTCATATTCGATCGCATAGCCGTAACGGACGACCTCGACCTTCTCCAGACCGGGGATCGTGCGCAGGAACAGCAGTTGGGTCTCTTCGGAGACCGACGTGGAAATGCCGTTCGGATAGACCGTTGTGTCGTCCAGGCCTTCCGGCTCCAGGAAGATCTGGTGGCTGGTCTTGTCGGCGAAGCGAACGACCTTGTCCTCGATCGACGGGCAATAGCGCGGACCGACACCCGTGGCGCGGCCGCTATAGACCAGCGACTCGCCGATGCGTTCGGCGATGATCCGATGGGTCTCTTCGGTGGTGAAGGTGACGCCACAGGCGATCTGCGGCACGTCGATCTTGTCGTTCAGATACGAGAACGGGACCGGGACCTCGTCGGCCGCCTGCATTTCCAGCTGGTCCCAAGCGATCGTCGATCCGTCCAGGCGCGCTGGCGTGCCGGTCTTCAGACGGCCCATCTGGAAGCCCAGGCCGTAGAGGCGATCCGACAGGCCGATGGCCGGCTGGTCGCCGACGCGTCCGGCGGGGATGCGATCGTCGCCGCGATGGATAACGCCCTTCAGGAAAGTGCCGGTCGTCAGGATGACACGTGGAGCTCGGTAGAACCGCCCTTCCCCGTCGATCGCGCCGGCGACCTTACCGTCCTCGACGATCAGGTCCTCAGCGGCGGCGGCGATGATGTCGAGGTTGGCCGTGGCGTACAGCTCGGCCTGCATCGCCTCGCGATAGAGCTTGCGGTCGATCTGGGCGCGCGGGCCACGAACGGCCGGGCCCTTCGAGCGGTTCAGCATCCGGAACTGGATGCCGGCCTTATCGGCCATGCGGCCCATGACGCCGTCCAGGGCGTCGATCTCGCGCACCAGGTGCCCCTTGCCCAGGCCGCCGATGGCCGGGTTGCAGGACATCTCGCCGATGGTTTCCAGCTTGTGGGTCAGCAGCAGGGTGCGCACGCCCGCGCGCGCCGACGCAGCGGCCGCCTCGCAGCCGGCGTGACCGCCGCCGATGACAATGACATCCCAAGTGTTGGACAAAGAACTCGCCTCAATGCGAACGCCCCCGAACGAGCGGGGGCGTTGGACTCGTCATATACGCCAATCAGGCGAATGGGTCGATCTGACTCGCCGGCGTTTCACGTGAAACACCCCCATCACAGCTGTGAGCGCGCTGTGGATAATATAGGGGATGTTTCTCGTGGAGCATCACTTGCCGATGCAGAAGGTCGAAAAGACGCGGCCTAGCACGTCCTCGGGGTCGACCCGGCCAGTGATCTTCTCCAGCGCCCTGGCGGCCAGACGGACATCCTCGGCGGCCAACTCGACTTCCAGCCCGATATCGGAAAGCGCCCGGGCGAGATACCCACGGGCTTCCTTCAGGCGCTCTGCGTGGCGCAGACGGGTCGCGGCTGGGAACTCCGCGCCGGACAGGGCGTCGGCGACATAGTCGCCCAGAACGGTGCGTAGCTCATCGACGGCCTCGCCTGAACGTGCCGACAAACGAGCGACCTTCAGCCCCTCTCCTGCCCAGCGCGCCTCGGCGGCCGTCAACTCGGAAGCCTCGGCGATGTCGGCCTTGTTGAGAATCAGCCAGTCGCCGGCCCGAACGGTCTCTTCAAGCTTCACTGTATGTTTCACGTGAAACCCATCAGCCACCCAAAGCCTTAGGTCAGCTTCCTCAGCCCAGGCCCGCGCCCGGCGGACACCTTCGGCCTCAATGGCGTCGGCGGTTTCGCGGATCCCGGCCGTGTCGGCGACCAGTACCTTATAACCGCTCAGCACCAACGGAACCTCGATGACGTCACGGGTCGTACCGGGCGTGTCAGTGACGATGGCCGCGTCGCGCTCGACCAGGCCGTTCAGCAAGGTGCTCTTGCCGGCATTAGGCGCGCCGACCAGAGCGATGCGGAAGCCGTCGCGCACCCGGCGTCCCCGGGAAACATCGGCCAGGGCCGCGTCGAGTTCGCCGCTCAGAATGCGCAGCGCCGGACGGGCCCGCTCGGCCACCTCCTCCGGCAAGTCCTCGTCCGGGAAGTCGACGGCGGCCTCCAGCATGGCCAGGGACTGGACCAGTAGATCTCGCCAGCGGTCGTACCGATCGCTCAGCGCGCCGCCCAGCTGACCCAGCGCCTGTCGTCGCTGGCCCTCCGTCTCGGCGTCGATCAGGTCAGCCACGCCCTCGGCCTGGGCCAGATCCAGCTTGCCGTTCTCGAAGGCGCGGCGGGTGAATTCACCGGGCTCGGCCAGGCGCAGGCCCAGGTCGCTCAACGCCGACAGTAGCGCCTCGACCACGGCCCGGCCGCCGTGCACGTGAAACTCCGCGCTGTCCTCGCCGGTATAGCTGGCGGGTCCCTGGAAGCGCAGCACCAGCGCCTCGTCCAGTTCGACGCCCTGGTGACGCAGCTTGCGCACGGCCGCCATCCGCGGCGCCGGGGCCTTTCCGCATAGAGCCTCGACGATCGACGAGGTCGCCGGACCCGAGACGCGCACCACGGCCACCGCCGCTCGCCCGGCCGCCGTAGCCAGGGCGAAGATCGTATCGGTCATGCGGTCAGGGCTTCCCGGCGGCCGCGCCAGCAGCGGCGGTCATCAGCTTGCGGAACTGCTCCTGGGCCCCAGCCCCGAACGCCATCCAGTTCTTCATCAGCTCCTCGGGGGCCAGCATCGCCATGTTGGCGTCCATGCGATTCTGCATCTCCTTGACGAGATGGTCGTTCAGGGCGCTGACGTCCGGCAGGCCCAGAAAGGCCCGCGCCTCGACCGGCGTACAGTCGATCTCGATGGTCATCTTCATGAGGTGGTTCCCTTCGGGCAGGGCACTATATTGTGACGGGCCTGGCCTCGCGGCGCAGGTTAGAGCGCTTTGGTCGAAAGTCACATCGACCCTGAACAGCGGCCCCCCAAGAAGCGACAACGGAATAGACGGAGTTCCCGATGAGCGAGACCCTCACCATCACCACGCCCGACGGCGACTTCTCGGCCTATGTCGCCCGGCCCCAGGCGCAGAGCGCTCCAGCCATCGTCGTGATCCAGGAGATCTTCGGCGTCAACAAGGTCATGCGCGACATCTGTGACGGCCTGGCGGCCCAGGGTTATGTCGCCATCTGCCCCGACCTGTTCTGGCGGATCGAGCCCGGCATCGACATCACCGACCAATCGGAAGCCGAGTGGAAGCGGGCCTTCGAGCTGTTCAATGCGTTCGACGTGGACGCCGGCGTCTCGGACATTGGGGCGACCATTGCCGCGGCTCGCGAGCTGGACGGGGTCAACGGCAAGATCGGCGCGGTCGGCTATTGCCTCGGCGGCCTACTGGCCTTCCTGACCGCCACGCGCACCGACGTCGACGCTTCGGTCTCCTACTATGGCGTCGGGCTGGAGAAGCACGTCGGCGAGGCCGAGAAGCTGACTAAGCCGCTGCTGATGCACATCGCCGAGAAGGATCAGTTCGTGCCGCCGGAAGCGCGCCAGGTCATCCTGGCCGCCCTGAAGGATCACCCGCAGATCGAGATCCATCTCTATGAAGGCCGCGACCATGCCTTCGCGCGAGAAGGCGGCGCGCACTATGACGCGTCCGATGCGGCCAAGGCCAACGGCCGCAGCCTGACCTTCTTCCAAAAGGCCCTCGCCTGATGCTCGCCATCCAAGCCATCCGTACCGGTGGCCCGGAGGTCCTTGAGGCCGCCGACCTGCCCCTGCCCTCGCCCGCCGCCGGCCAGATCCTTGTCCGTCACCAGGCCGTGGGTCTGAACTATATCGACACCTATCACCGGTCCGGCCTCTACCCAATCAAGACGCCATGCGTGATCGGGCTGGAAGCGGCGGGTGTGGTCGAGGCGGTCGGCGACGGCGTCACCCGGTTCCAGATCGGCGACCGCGTCGCCTATAACGGGACCATGGGCGCCTATGCCGAGGCGGCTGTCGTCCCGGCCGATCGCGCGGTGAAGGTGCCGGACGACGTCAGCCTGGAGGTCGCCGCCGCGGCTCTACTGAAAGGCATGACGGCGGAGTTTCTGATCCGCCGATGTTTTCACGTGAAACTTGGCCATACCGTTTTGGTCCATGCGGCCGCCGGCGGCGTCGGCCAAATCCTGGTGCAATGGTGCAAAGCCGAGGGTGCGACCGTCATCGCCACGGTCGGCTCGAACGCCAAGGCCGCCATCGCCCGTGAGCTAGGGGCCGATCACGTCATCGACTACAGCCACGAAGACGTCGCCGCGCGCGTCGCGGAGATCACCGGCGGCCAGGGCGTGGCCGTTGTCTATGACGGCGTCGGCAAGGACACGTTCGAGGCCAGCCTCAAGAGCCTGGGCCGTCGCGGCGTGCTGGCCACCTTCGGCAACGCCTCCGGTCCGGTACCGCCATTCGCGCCTCTGGAGCTGTCGGCCAAGTCGGCCTACGTCACCCGTCCGCGCCTTTTCGACTACATCGTCACGACCGAGGAACTGGACGAGAGCGCCGCGGCGCTGTTCGAGGTCATCGGCTCGGGCGCGGTGAAGATCGACATCGGACAGACCTTCCCTCTCGCCGAAGCGCGCGCCGCCCACGAGGCTCTGGAAGGCCGCAAGACCAACGGGTCCACCCTGCTGATCCCGTAGGACCGAACGCGGTACGGCCAACAAAAAAGGCGCCGGGTAGAACCGGCGCCTTTTCCATATCTGGGATGAGTCTGTTCGGACTCAGGTGTTCATCGACTGGAAGAAGTCGCCGTTGGTCTTCGACTGCCGCAGCTTGTCCAGCAGGAACTCGATCGCGTCCGACGCGCCCATCGGGTTGAGAATCCGGCGCAGGACGTAAGTCTTCTGCAGCTGGTCCTTCGGGGTGATGAGCTCTTCCTTGCGGGTGCCCGACTTGAGCACGTCGATGGCCGGGAAGATGCGCTTGTCGGCGACCTTGCGGTCCAGGACGATTTCCGAGTTACCGGTGCCCTTGAACTCTTCGAAGATCACTTCGTCCATCCGGCTGCCGGTGTCGATCAGGGCCGTGGCGATGATCGACAGCGAGCCCCCCTCCTCGACGTTGCGCGCCGCGCCGAAGAAGCGCTTCGGACGCTGCAGGGCGTTGGCGTCGACACCGCCGGTCAGCACCTTGCCCGACGACGGGACGGTGGTGTTGTAGGCGCGGCCCAGACGGGTGACCGAGTCCAGCAGGATGACGACATCGCGCTTGTGCTCGACCAGGCGCTTGGCCTTCTCGATGACCATCTCGGCCACCTGGACGTGACGGGTCGCCGGCTCGTCGAAGGTCGAGGCGATGACCTCGCCCTTCACCGTGCGCTGCATGTCGGTGACTTCTTCCGGGCGCTCGTCGATCAGCAGGACGATCAGATAGCATTCCGGATGGTTGGTCTCGATCGACTTGGCGATGTTCTGCAGCATCACCGTCTTACCCACGCGCGGCGGAGCGACGATCAGGCAGCGCTGGCCCTTGCCCAGCGGGGCGACGATGTCGATGACCCGGCCCGAGCGATCCTTGATGGTCGGATCGGGCAGTTCCATGTTCAGGCGCTCTTCGGGATAGAGCGGCGTCAGGTTGTCGAAGTGCACCTTGTGGCGCACGTTGTCCGGGCTCTCGAAATTGATCTTCGAGACGCTGGTCAGGGCAAAGTAGCGCTCGCCTTCGCGCGGCGAACGGATCGCGCCCTCGACGCTGTCGCCGGTGCGCAGGCCATACTTCCGGATCTGCGAGGGCGAGACGTAGATGTCGTCCGGACCCGGCAAGTAGTTGGCTTCCGGCGAGCGCAGGAAGCCGAAGCCGTCCTGCAGCACTTCCATGGTGCCTGACCCTGCGATCTCCACGCCTTCTTCGGCGAGGGTCTTCAGGATGGCGAACATCATGTCCTGCTTGCGCATGGAGTTGGCGTTCTCGACCTCGAAGGTCTCGGCGAACGCCAGCAGGTCGGCCGGGGATTTCTCCTTCAGCTCCTGCAGGGACATGGACTTCAGGCCCATGGCCGCGATGGTCGCGGCGATGTCGGAGCCGTCGTCGTCTTCCGAAGCTTCGGCCGTCTCGACGGCGGCTTCGGTGGTGACGTCGGCGACGTCAGCAACAGTGTCCTCGATGGTCGTCTCTTCGACGGCCGGGACTTGGTTTTCGGTTTCTTCGGTCATGGCAAGACTCAAGACTGGGCGCGGACTCCAGGGCGGAGTCCGGCCGGTAGGATTTCGATGGTCATGCCGGCCAGGCCATCAGGTCGGACCAGAATGCGCGTCGGTTGACGATGACGCGGATCGTTGGGGAACAGACCTTGCGGCGGGATCGCTCGCGGGGCGCGCCAGGACGGGCGCCAGTCCGTGAAGATGATGTCCGGAAGTTCCGAACGTCTTGGGATGCAAACCACGCGGGAGACGGCCGGTCAAGCGCCGGCCGCGTCCTCAGCCCAGCATAAACTTCGTCGTCACCGACAGGACGATGATGATCGCCAGCACGAACGGGATCTCGTTGGTGATCCGCCAGAACTTTTCCGAGCGGGCGTTTTCGCCGCGCTCGAACTTCTTGCGCGAGGCCGACAGGAAGCCGTGCCAGCCGTAAAGGCCGAACAGGGCTACCAGCTTGGTGGCCATCCAGGGCTGGGTCAGGAAGGCCACGACACCGGCGGCCTGGCTATCGATGGCGATCAGCAGCACGCCGAACAGGGCCGTGGCGATTGAGGCGGGATTGATGATCCCGCGCAGCAGCCGGCGCTCCATGACCTTGAAGGTCTCGTCCATCTCAGAGCCGGCGGCGGCCTTGGTGTGATAGACGAACAGCCGCGGCAGGTAGAGCATGCCGGCCATGAAGGCGATGACCGACAGGATGTGCAGACCGCGCACTAGGTTGTAGTGCGCCGAGAGGGCATCCATCACGCCGCGGCTCCTTTGGTGTCGATGCAGTCCCAGGCGCAGGCTTCCGTCGGCCCTGCCCCATCCAGGGTCGAAACGACGCTGCGGGCCAGGCCGGCGATGAACTCCGGCGCCACGCCGACAGCCGGTACGCGCAGATAGGGGGCGACCCCCGCCTCCTTCGCCAACTCGGCGTATTCGTGGTCCAGCTCGACCAAGGTCTCGACGTGCTCGGAGACGAAGGCGATCGGCAGGACGAGGACGCCCTTGCCGTCCGCGCCCGCCCGGCGGATCTCTTCGTCGGTCGAGGGGCCGATCCACTTCAGCGGTCCAACCCGGCTCTGGTAGCAGACGGTCCAGTCCAGACCGGCCGGCAGCTTGGCGGCCACCGCCGCGGCCGTGGCCTCCACCTGTTGCTGGTAGGGGTCACCGGCCAGGATCACCTTCTCCGGCAGACCATGGGCCGAGAACAGCACCCGGACGTTGGTCGGGGAGCCGGCCTTCTCCCAGGTCTCGCGGATCAGGCGGGCGTGGGCGTCGACCAGGCCCTCCTCGGTCGGATAGCAGCAGACCGTCGTCTGACGGCCGCCGCCGGCATAGCTCCCGCGCCAGGCCTTCAGCGACGAGGCCGTCGTGGTCGCCGAATATTGCGGATAGAGCGGCAGCAGCACGATCTCGTCCGGCGCGAAGACTTTCACCTGCTTGGCCGTCTCACCGGTCAGCGGATGCCAGTAGCGCATGGCGATGAAGCACTTGGCCTCGACGCCCGGCAGGCTCTTGGCCAGCTCGGCTTCCAGCGCGGCGGCCTGTTTCTTTGTCTCGGGCAGCAGCGGCGAACCGCCGCCCATCATCGCGTAGTTGGCCTTGGCCATCTTCTCGCGGGTCGTCGAGATCAGCGCCGCCAGCGGATAGCGGATGATCGCCGGCGCACCGATGATCGCCGGATCGCGGAACAGGTTGAACAGGAACGGCCGCACCGCGCGCGGACCGTCCGGCCCGCCGAGATTGAACAGGACGACGGCGAGCTTCTTGGTCACTTAGCCGACCTTCTGGCCGGTGACGCGCTCGAGCACGGCCTCGACGTTGGCGATCGGGGTGTCGGGCAGGATGCCGTGACCCAGATTGAAGATGTACGGGCCCTGGTTCCACTGCTCGACCAGCTCGTCGACGCGCTTGAGCAGCGCGTCGCCGCCGGCCCGCAGCAGCAGCGGATCCAGCGCGCCCTGGATGGTCTTGGTCTTCTGGATCGAGAGACCCAGCTTCGCGGACGCCGAAGTGTCCAGCGCCACACCCTGCACCGGGGTCTTGGCGGCGTAGTCCTCGACCAGCGTGCCGGCTCCGCGCGGGAAGCCAATGATCGGCACGGTGACACCGCGGGCGCGCAGGCCTTCGATGATCTTGATGTGCGGCTGGGTGACCAGGCGATCGAACAGCGGCTCGGACAGGCCTTCGGCCCAGCTTTCGAACAGCTTCAGGGCCTGGGCCCCGGCGTCGACCTGCATGGCCAGATAGTCGATCGTCGAGTCGACCAGCACCTGGATCAGGGCGTCCAGCTGTTCAGCGTTCTGATAGGCGTAGGTTCGCGCGCCGCTGCGATCGCTGGACCCCTTCTCGATCATGTAGGTCGCCACCGTCCACGGCGCGCCGGCGAAGCCGATCAGGGCCTTCGACGGATCGAGCTGCGAACGAACCCGGGTCAGCGTCTCCCCGATGAGCGAAAGGGACTTGCCCGCCTCACCGGCCTTTTCGGCCATGGACTCGATCGACGGCATTTCGCCCAGCTTCGGGCCTTCGCCGGCTTCGAACCAGACCTTCTGCCCAAGCGCGCCCGGGATCAGCAGGATGTCGGCGAACACGATCGCCGCATCGTACGGGAACCGGCGCATCGGCTGCAGCGTGACTTCCGCCGCCTTTTCCGGATCGAAGCAGAACGAGATGAAGTCCGGGGCCGTAGCCCGCACCGCTCGGTACTCGGGCAGATACCGTCCCGCCTGGCGCATGAACCAGATCGGAGGGTTAACCTGGCGTTCACCACTTAGGGCGGAAAGAAACTTGGGACCCGCTTGGGGTTCGGTCTGGGAGGTCGGCGCGGTCATGGATCGCGTTAAAGCCCGGAGCGGGCTCGGGCTCAAGCCCGGAAGCCCCCTAAGGTCTTTCTATCATTTCTTAATAAGAATTTAAGAATTGAAAGAGGATGTGGGAGGGCAACTGGACAGTGGGGAAAACCTCTGTCGGGCGAGTTCGCCCCACATACCGTAGCGCTTTGCCCCCAGCCCGCCCCACATGTGATTAACCCTCTGTTAACTTTGTGGACGTTCCAGCAGCGCTTTGAATTTCTTAATGAAATATTAATCGCCGAAGACGGGACAAAAACCCCTCACGAGACTCTATCCCGTGTTCTGGACAACCGGGATTCAGACTTCTGGGGATGCGGTCCCAGCCTGGGGATGATACGCGAGCAATGCGACCGTTGATCACAGCGGCGCCGTGTCACGACGCCTAGGACCCTGATTGGCCCCCGGGCATCCCCAGAGGCGAGGCAAGTGGTTAAGCAACCGTTAACGGATGATCCACAGGAAGGTCTGGCCGCCGGCGGCGACGGCGAACGGCTACCGCAGCGTTTTGCGACCTACTTCCACATCCATCTGGTGTCGGATTCCACGGGTGAGACCCTGAACGCCATGGCGCGTGCGGTCTGCGCCCGGTTCACCGACATCCTGCCTATCGAACACATCTACGCGTTGGTTCGTTCCACCCGGCAACTTGACCGAGCGTTGGAGGAGATCGGCGGTGCGCCGGGCGTGGTGATGCACACCATCGTCGATCCGGGCCTGCGCGCGGCGCTGGAAGAGGGCTGCCGCAAGCTGGAGATGCCTTGCATCGCGGCGCTGGATCCGGTGATCAGCGCCATGTCGCGCTATCTGGGCGCGCGGATCTCGACGCGGGTCGGCGCCCAGCACGCCCTGACCAACGACTATTTCGACCGCATCGAGGCCCTGGACTACGCCATCGCCCACGATGACGGCCAAGGCGGCCAGGACCTGACTCAGGCCGACGTCATCCTGGTCGGCGTGTCGCGCACCTCGAAGACCCCGACCTGCATCTATCTGGCGCACCGCGGCGTGAGGGCGGCGAATGTGCCGCTGGTGCCAGGCCGCCCGCCGCCGCCCGAGCTGTTCGAACTGAAGAACACCCTGATCGTCGGCCTGATCACCTCGCCCGATCGGCTGATCCAGATCCGTCGCAACCGCCTGCTGTCCCTCAAGGAAAATAGAGAGAGCGACTATGTCGACAGCGACGCCGTGCGGCAGGAGATCATCGCCGCCCGCCGGCTGTTCGAGCGGATGAACTGGCCGGTCATCGACATCACCCGCCGCTCGGTCGAGGAGACGGCCGCGGCGATCGTCAACCTGCTGTCGGGCGGCCGCGGCAAGGTCGAGGTGCTGGGATGAGTTTGACCCCCGTCACCCTCGCCTCGAAAAGCTCGGCGCGGCAGATGATCCTGAAGAACGCCGGCGTCGCTTTCGAGGCGGTCAGCCCCGGCGTCGACGAGGATACGGCCAAGGCCGGCCTGCTGGCTGAAGAAGTCACGCCGCGCGACATCGCCGACGCCCTGGCCGAGATGAAGGCGGTCAAGGTTTCGACCAAGCGGCCAGGCCTGGTGATCGGCGCTGACCAGACGCTGGATCTCAAGGGCAAGCTGTTCGACAAGGCCGAGACCCTGGAGGAGGCGCGCGAACATCTGCTGGAACTGCGCGGCACGACGCATAAACTGCACTCGGCCGTGGTTGTGGCCCGCGACGGCCGGGCGATCTGGCGGATCGTTGAGACCGCCAAGCTTTCGGTGCGCCCGTTCAGCGAGGCCTGGCTCGACGCCTATATTGAACGTCGCGGCGAAGCTCTGCTTTGGTCGGTCGGCTGCTACGAGCTGGAGAGCGAGGGCGTGCAGTTGTTCGACGCCGTCGACGGCGACTATTTCACGATCCTGGGCCTGCCGCTGATCGGCCTGCTCGACTTCCTGCGACTACATGGAGCTCTGGCGGCATGACGATTTCCGGAGCCGCCATTGTCGGCGGCGTGTGCGGCCTGCCGATCAAGCACTCGATGAGCCCCCTGATCCACAATGCCTGGATCCAGGCGGCGGGACTGGACGCGGCCTATGTGCCGTTCGCGCCGAGCGATGCCAGCTTCGAGACCTTCGTCAACGGCTTCCGGGGCGGTGCGATCCGGGGCCTGAACGTCACCATCCCGTTCAAGGAGCGGGCGCTGGCCGCCGCCGACCACGCCAGCGACCTGGCCCGGATGGCCGGCGCGGCGAACCTGCTGATCTTCGAAGCTGACGGCTCGATCCACGCCGACAACACCGACGGTCCGGGCTTGCTGGGCGCGATCGCCGAGCAGGCCCAGGGCTTCGAGGTTTCCGCCGCGCCGGTCGTGATCCTGGGCGCCGGCGGCGCGGCGCGCGGCGCGACCGCTGCCCTGCTGCTGGCCGGCGCGCCGCAAGTGCGGATCGTCAATCGCACCGTCGCGCGCGCCCAGGAACTGGTCGATGCGTTCGGCGACAAGGTGGTCGCGGCGGGCGAGGCGGACCTCCCTGCCCTGCTGGCCGATGCCGGCCTGGTCATCAACGCCACCTCGCTTGGCCTGGGCGGCGGCGAAGGTCCGGCCGCCGACCTGGCGCTGACGCCGGAAACGGCAGTTGTCATGGACATGGTTTACAAGCCGCTGCGCACCGAGTTCCTTCAGCGCACGGAAGCCGCCGGCCGTCGCACGGTCGATGGCCTGGAAATGCTGCTGCGCCAGGCGGTCCCTTCGTTCGAGCGGATGTTCGGCGTCGCGCCGCCGTCCGAAGTCGACGCGCGCGGCATGCTGCTGCGCATCCTGGGCGAGGCTTGAGACCATGCTGGTGCTGGGCCTGACCGGATCGATCGGCATGGGCAAGTCCACGACCGGGGCGATGTTCCAGGCCGAAGGCGTGCCGGTCTACGACTCCGACGCCGCGGTTCACGCGCTCTACGCCAGCGGCGGCGCGGCCGTTGCGCCGGTCGAGGCGGCTTTTCCTGGTGTCGTCGTGGATGGCGCGATCGATCGGGCCAAGCTCAGCTCTCGGGTTGTCGGTGATCCCGAGGCCTTGGCCAAGCTAGAAGCCATCGTCCACCCGCTGGTCGGTGGTCATCGCATCGGCTTCTTCGAACAGGCCCAGGCCGAGGGCCACGATATCGTGGTGCTGGATATCCCGCTCCTGTTCGAGACCGGCGGCGAGAAGAAGGTCGACAAGGTCGTGGTCGTCTCGGCCGCCGCGGACATCCAGCGGGCCCGCGTCCTGGCCCGGCCCGAGATGACGCCCGAAAAGTTCGAGGCCATCCTGGCGCGCCAGACCCCCGACGCCGAAAAGCGCGCTCGGGCCGACTTCGTGATCGATACCGGCCAAGGCCTGGAGCACGCTCGCCAGCAAGTCCGCGACGTTCTGACTCTGTTGAGAACTCCCGGCTCAGCTTGAAGACCGGCTCGAAGCGGCCCATTGAAGGGCCATGGCCCGGGAAATCATCCTCGACACCGAAACCACCGGCTTCGATCCGAAGACGGGCGACCGCCTGGTCGAAATCGGCTGCATCGAGGTGGTCGACTTCATGCCGACCGGCCGCAATTTCCACGAATATTGCGACCCGCTGCGCGACATGCCGGCCGAGGCCGAGAAGGTTCACGGCCTGTCGTCGGCCTTCCTGACCGGCAAGCCCAAGTTCCACGAGGTCGCCGACAAGTTCCTGGAGTTCGTCGGCGACAGCGTCGTGGTCGCCCACAACGCCGCCTTCGACCGCTCGTTCATCAATTTCGAGCTGGAAAAGTGCGGCCGTGCGCCGATCCTGGAAGAGCGCTGGATCGACACCTTGGCCATGGCCAAGAAGCGCTTTCCGGGCATGTACAACTCGCTCGACGCGCTGTGTAAGCGGTTCAAGATCAGCCTCGACAGCCGCGACAAGCACGGGGCGCTGATCGACTCGCACCTCCTGGCGGAGGTCTATCTGGAACTGCAGGGCGGCAAGGAACGCGCCCTGGAACTGACCCATGTCGAGGCCCTGTCGGTGTCGGCGGCGATCCAGGGCTCGTACGGTGCGCGCACCCGGCCTCTGGCCCCGCGCTCGACCGACACCGAGCGTGAGGTCCACGCCGCCTGGGTGCGCAAGAACCTCAAGGACCAGGCCCTGTGGATCAAGGCGGGCGTCGTCACCGCCGAGGGTTGAAGCCAGGTTGTACCCCGCAACCGTACGTGTACGTCGCATAACGTTGGTCTTACCGACACCCTAACGTCGTCATCGCGCCCTATCGCCCAGCCATCACGAACGCTGGAGGGGTCCCGTGTCGAACGTCGAAACCAAGAAACTGCTCATCGGCCTGCTGGCCACCAGCGCCCTGTGCGCTCCGGTCTTCGCCTTCGCCCAAGAGGCTACGGACGTCGACGAGGTGGTGATCGTCGGCCAACGTGAAGCCCAGCGCGCCGCCATCGCGGTCAAGCGCGAGGCCTTCGTGGTCGAGGACGTGGTCTCGGCCGATGACATCGGCAAGCTGCCCGATCACAACACTGCCGCCGCCCTGCGCCGCATTCCCGGCATCTCGGTGATGGAAGACCAGGGCGAGCCGCGCTTCCCGGTCATCCGCGGCCTGCGCTCGACCTATAACCGCACCACCATCGACGGCGCCCTGGTTGCCTCGGTCGACGAGAGCGGCCGCACCGTGCCGATGGACATCGTCCCCTCGGTGATGGCCGGCCGCCTGGAAGTCATCAAGACGGTGACGCCCGAGAACGATGGCAACGCCATCGGCGGCGTCATCAACGTGACCACTCGCAGCGCCTTCGACGCCAAGTCGCCGTTCTTCAACGGCATGGCTTCGTACGGCAAGTACGAGCGCGCCGGCGACGTGCGCAACGACAAGCCATCCTATCGCCTGGCCTTCGCCGCCGGCCGCCGCTTCGGGGCTGACGACCAGTGGGGCGTCGTGATCGGCGCCTCGCACGAGCAGCTGGACTACGACATCCCGCAGGTCGAAGCCGCCGATCCCAGCGTGCGCGAGTACACCGCCGCCGGTGCGCAGACGACGTCGGGCTCGCCGACCGGCAACGGCATCCAGGTGCCGACCCAGGTCCGCCTGTTCTGGTACAACAACACCAAGCAGCGCAGCGGCGTGAACGCCAAGCTTGAGTACCGTCCGACCGACAGCTTCCGCTGGGACGCCTCGGTGCTGGCCTCGCGCATGGAGGACGACGAAGAGCGGATCGAATACCGCATCGAGCCGCTCGGCAATGTCGCCAACCAGACGGCCACCTCGGGCTCGTTCGCCCGTGGCCGCGGCATCATCCAGCTGAACCAGCCGATCACCACCCGCGAGATCGGCCTGGCCCGCAGCGGTTTCACGTGGAACTTCGCCAAGGGCTGGAAGGCCTCGGGCGACCTGGTCTATTCGCTGGCCGGCCTGGATGTGCCAAACCACTCGGTCGAGTTCCGCACCGTCGACGCCCAGGGCGCCAACTATGCCTTCAACTACGACACCACCAACCCGCTGTTCCCGACCTTCAACCCGGTCAACGAAGCGGCGATGCGCAACCCGGCCAACTACGTGCTGCAGCAGCACCGTGACGCCCTGACCAAGACCAACGAGACCACGACCCAGGCCCGCCTGGACCTGGCCTTCGACGACGACACGGCCTGGACCCTGAAGTTCGGCGGCGTACTGCGCGCCAGCGATCGCGAATTCCGCAACTCGCAGGTCAACTACCGCGCCGGCGCGGGCTTCAACTACACCCTGGCCGAGGTCGACAAGGAAGGTCCGACCGAGCTGATCGCCGGCCGCTATCGCCTGAACCCGCGCATCGATGCCGGCGCGGCCATGGACTTCTTCAAGGCCAACCGCAGCCGCTTCACCACGGCCGTGACCGCGCCGACCGGCAATTACGACGTCAGCGAGGACGTCCAGGCCGGCTATCTGCAGGGCAGCTATCGCTTCGGCGACCTGACCCTGCTGGGCGGCCTGCGCTATGAGCACACCAAGATCGAGTCCGACGCCGTCCGCAACACCGGCGGCGTCCTGACCCCGGTCTCGAACGACGGCAGCTACGGCAACTGGCTGCCCAGCGTTCACCTGCAGTGGAAGCCGCGCGAGGACGTCATTGTCCGCGCCGCCTGGACCAACACCATCGGCCGCCCGGACTACGGTTCGCTGGCCGCGACCGAAAACCTGAACTTCGACGGCAGTCAGCCGACCCTGTCGCGGGGCAATCCGGGCCTGAAGGCGCGCGAGAGCGAGGGCTTCGATGTCTCGGTCGAGTTCTACCCGACCGACGGCATGGTCTCGCTGGCGCTGTTCTCCAAGGACATCAAGAACGAGATCTTCACCCTGTCCTCGACCGCCCAGATGGACGTGGGCCGGGGCGTCGAGACAGTGCTGGTCTCGACCCCGCGCAACGCCGAGACCGCCAAGATCAAGGGCGTCGAGTTCGCCGTGCAGCAGGCCTTCACCTTCCTGCCCGCGCCGCTCGACGGCTTTGGCTTCAACGGCAACGTCACCTGGCTGGACACCGAGTTCACGTTCCTGACCGCCACCGGTCCGCGCGTCACCGGCCTGTTCCAGCAGCCCGAGATCACCACCAACGAGTCGATCTACTACCAGCGCGGTCCGTTCGAGGCCCGGGTGTCCCACAACTACATCGGCGGCCAGCTGGAGACGATCAACGACGGCAACGTCAATTCTGACCAGTACTGGAAGGGCCGCCATGTGTTCGACGCCAGCCTGTCCTGGCGCTTCAACGATCACATCAGTGTCTTCGTCGAAGGGCAGAACCTGTCCAACACCGGCCGCCAGGAAGTGACGGGTCCGGGGCGCCGCTACCTGCAGGAATGGGCCAACTACGGCCGCACCTACTGGGTCGGCGCGGCGTTCAACTTCTAAGCGGAGATCCTGGAAATGCCGATCGCCCTGCTCCTGGCCGCCGCACTGCAAGCGGCCCCTGCTCCCGCACCCTCGCCCGAGGGTTTCGAGACGGTGCGCCGCTATGGCGGCAACGCCAGCCAAGGCGCGGCGGTCGGCCCCAAGGACGTCTATTCGGTCAGCAACTTCACCATCGTGCGCTTCGACAAGAAGACCGGTGAGAAGCGCGCCGAGTGGGTCGGTCCCAAGTCGCGCTTCCCACACATCAACTCGTGCGCCTTGATCGGCGGCGAACTGGTGTGCGCCAGTTCGAACTTCCCGGCCGTGCCGCATGTCAGCACGGTCGAGATCTTCGATCCGATGACCCTGGCCCACAAGAAGAGCATCTCGCTGGGCCTGGGCACGGGGTCGCTGACCTGGGTCGACCGCAAGGACGGCTTCTGGTGGGCGATGTTCGCCAACTACGACGCCAAGGGCGGCGAGGTTCCACGCGATCACCGCCACACCACCCTGATCAAGTTCGACGATCAGTGGCGGCGGCTGGAAGGCTGGGCCCTGCCCGCCACGATCCTGGAGCGCATCAAGCCGATGAGCATTTCGGGCGGCGGCTGGGGTCCGGACGGCCGGCTCTATCTCAGCGGCCACGACCTGCCGGAGGCCTATGTCGTGGCCATCCCGCTGGGCGGCGGCGTACTGGACCACCTGGAGACCCTGCCCATGGACGCCGAGGGCCAGGCCATCGACTGGGACGAGAGCGAAAAGGGCATGCTGTACGGCATCACCCGCAAGACCCGCGAGATCCTGCAGATGAAGGCGCCGGCCTCGGTCCGCCGCTAGATCTTCAAATCCGCCGTCACCGGCGCGTGGTCGCTAGGGCGTTCCCATTCCCGCACGGTGTCGTGGACGCGCGAGGTCGCCTTGCCGTCCACGATCGCTGCGTCGCGCAGGCCCGGGCTGGCCAGGATGTGGTCCAGGCGCAGGCCGCGGTTGGACTTGCGGAAGTCGGCGGCGCGATAGCTCCACCAGGAAAACAGCTTCTCGGGCTCGGGCGTCGCCAGGCGCGGCAGGTCCAGCAGGTCCATCGACTTGATCATCGCGTCGAAGGCTTCCAGTTCGGCCGGGGTGTGGCTGACCACCTTCAGCATCTGGCGGTGGCTCCAGACGTCGTTCTCGCCCGGTGCGATGTTCAGGTCGCCGGTGACGATCAGCGGGGCCTTGGGGTCACGCTTCTGCAGGGCGGCGGTCAGGGTCTCGTAGAAGTCCAACTTGTGGTCGAACTTCGGATTGGCGACGCGGTCGGGCACGTCGCCGCCGGCCGGGATGTAGAAGTTCTGAATGTCGACGCCGGCCACCTTAACCGCCACGCAGCGGGCATGACCCTCGCGGCAGTTCATCAGGGTCGGCACGTCCTCAAACGGCAGGCGTGAGGCGATGGCCACGCCGTGCCAGCCCTTCTGGCCGGCGATCTTGATGTGGGGCAGCCCCATGGCCTCGAAGGCCTCGCGCGGGAACTCGCCCTCCTGGCACTTGATCTCCTGCATGCACAGAACATCGGGGGCCTGCTCGTCGACGAAGCGGGCGGCCTGTTCGGCGCGGAGGCGGACGGAATTGACGTTCCAGGTGGCGATACGGAGGCGCATGCGCTGCCTCTAGCCTGGAAACCTGCACCGGAAAAGAAAAACGCCCGGCCTGTCCTAGCTGGCGCTCGGCGAGCGGCCGTCCACCCAAACGAAAAACGCCCCGGCTTCCTTGGAAGCCGGGGCGAAAGTCAGGTCTCTCATGCCGCCGCCGGGAGGGGATAGGTTCCGGCACGGTTCGCGAGGAGCGGGTCGGTCGCTCATCGCCATGCGTGTTAAATATGCCACGTCAAAACTTTTAGTCAACCCCGAAGTCGCTTGATTCTTGCCTGTTGTGAGAATGTCACAAATCAGCGTCCGGACTTTCTGCGGGGGTCGGTCAGCTCGAATAGTTTCGGATCCAGGCCCGAGGTCGGGCCGAAATCGCTGAGGCGGACACGGATCTGGCCGCCCTTGATGTCGGTGATCGTCCAGCCCATCAGGCCCAGCGGGCTGTTGGAGAAGTCGATCGTGATCTTGCCCAGCGCCTGGCGGCGGGCGTCCTGGGCCACGATGGTGAAGCCGTCGGCCAGCGGGCGCACGTCGGTGATCACCACGCCGCGGTCCAGGCGGACCTCGCGGGCCAGCAGCAGGTTCAGAGGCGTCTTGCTGAGCGGATAGCTCTCGAACGTCTTTAGCCGGCTGTCGAAGATGTTGACGTTCTTCCCGTTCGAAACGACCAGCAGGCCGGCCGGGGCGTCATAGGCAAAGCGGGCCTTGCCCGGACGCTGCAGATAGAGCGTGCCTTGGGTGACCGTGCCGCGGGCGTCGGTCTGCACGAAGCGGCCCTTGGCCGAGCTGAGGTTCTGGATATAGGCCGTGGCCTTGTCCAATTGCGCCTGCTGCTGAGGGGTCAGCTTGGCGGGCTGTGGCGCGCCTTGCTGAGCGAAGGCGGGCGAAGCGAGGGCGGCGGCCAAGCCGGCCGCGATGAGGATACGGCGAGTGGTCATACAGACTCCTTAGCGCCAACCTTGGCCTGCGCGAAGGCCGCCGCAAGGCCATTTTCCGGCGCTCCGATGAAGCCCCGTTCAGGTTGGGAGCGACGGGAACGCACTGCCCAAGGTGAAGGTTGCCTACAGCGGCGGCGGGGGCGGAGCCAGGATCTCGCGCTTGCCGGCGTGATTGGCGGCGCCGACGACGCCTTCCTTCTCCATCCGCTCCATCAGCGAGGCGGCGCGGTTGTAGCCGATCTGCAGGCGGCGCTGGATGTAGCTGGTCGAGGCCTTGCGGTCGCGGGTGACCACGGCCACGGCGTGATCATAGAGGTCGTTGGCTCCGCCCTCGCCCGAGAACGCGCCCTCGATGGCCTCTTCCTGCTCCTCGTCGCCGCCGGCGGTGACTTCTTCCAGGTACTGCGGAATGCCCTGGTCGCGCAGGAACTTGGCCACGGCCTCGACCTCACCGTCGGACACAAACGGACCGTGCAGACGGGTGATGCGGCCGCCGCCGGCCATGTAGAGCATGTCGCCCTGGCCCAGCAGCTGCTCGGCGCCCTGCTCGCCCAAGATGGTGCGGGCGTCGATCTTCGAGGTGACCTGGAAGCTGATCCGGGTCGGGAAGTTGGCCTTGATGGTGCCGGTGATGACGTCGACCGACGGGCGCTGGGTGGCCATGATCAGGTGGATGCCGGCGGCGCGGGCCATCTGGGCCAGACGCTGCACGGCGCCTTCGATGTCCTTGCCGGCGACCATCATCAGGTCGGCGACCTCGTCGATGACCACGACCAGATAGGGCATGGCCTCGGGACGGATCTGCTCGGTCTCGTAGATCGGGCGGCCGGCGTCGTCGAAGCCGGTCTGGACGGTGCGCTCGAAGTGCTCGCCCTTCTCCAGCGCCTCGTTGGCCTTCTCGTTGTAGCCGGCGATATTGCGCACGCCGATCTTGGACATGCGGCGATAGCGGTCCTCCATCTCGCGCACGGTCCACTTCAGGGCCACGACGGCCTTCTTGGGATCGGTTACGACGGGGGCCAGCAGGTGCGGGATGCCGTCATAGACTGACAGTTCCAGCATCTTGGGGTCGACCATGATGAAGCGGCACTTCTCGGGCGGCAGCTTGTACAGGATCGACAGGATCATGGCGTTGACGCCGACCGACTTGCCCGAGCCGGTCGTACCGGCGATCAGCAGGTGGGGCATCTTGGCCAGGTCGGCGATATAGGGCTCGCCGCCGATGGTCTCGCCCAGAGCCATGGGCAGGATCTGGCTGGCCTTCTCGTAGTCGGCGCTGCTCAGCAGGTCGCGCAGATAGACCGTCTCGCGCTTGGAGTTCGGCATTTCGATGCCGATGGCGTTGCGGCCCTGGGCCACGGCGACGCGGCACGAGATCACGCTCATCGAGCGGGCGATGTCGTCTGCGAGCGCCACGACGCGGGCGGTCTTCACGCCCGGGGCCGGCACCAGCTCGTACATGGTGACGACGGGACCGGGACGGATCTGGTCGATCTGGCCCTTCACGCCGAACTCGGCCAGCACGCTTTCCAGCAGGCGGGCGTTCTGGCGAAGGGCGCCGGCGTCCACTTCCGACGAGCGCGGCTTGGACTTGGCCAGCATGGCCAGCTCGGGAAGCTGGAAGCCTTCCTCCTCGTCGAAGTCGAAGGCCTTCTGCTGCTCGCGCTGCTCGCGGCCGGATTCCTTGGCCGGGGCTTTCGGCTTGGCGATCGCCATCGGGCGGGCGTCCAGCATGTCCTCGAATTCGTCCTCGTCGCTTTGCGGCGGCGGGGGCGTGTAGGCGCGCTCCGGGGGCGCGGCGCGGGCAACTTGCGGCGCCGGCGCAGCGATTGGCGTCTCGCCGTCGAAGTTGTCTTCGTCGGCCTCCAAAGGCGGCAGGCGGCCTGGACGTTCGCGACGCGGCGCGGCCTCGGCCTTTTCCTTCTTCGCGCGGGCAGGCTTGGCGGCGGGCGTCGGCGCGGGCTCCGGCTCGGCGCGCATGCGCGGCTGCAGGGCGTTGCTGACGGCGGCGTGGATGGCGTCGGGGTCGACCTCGCGCACGCCGATGGCGAAGCCCAGGGCGACGATGGCGGCGATGGCGAACAGGATGGCGGCGATGATGTTGGCGCCGGGAATGTGGGCGAAGCTCAGGATGCCACCCACCATTTGCAGCAGGCCGTCACCCCAGAAGCCGCCCAGACCCTTTTCCAGCTGCCAGATGGCCGGCGGCGGTGGTGCGGCCAGGGTGGCCGACAGGGCCAGCAGGCCCAGGGCGCCGACGCCTGCGCGCTGGCGCAGGTCCTTGCGCTCGGCGTCCGGGTCGGCCTGGGCCACGCGGGTGACGCCGAACACCAGCATCAGGAGCGCGACGCCCCAGCCCGACAGGCCCAGCGACTGCATCAGGAGATCAGCCACGGCCGCGCCGGGACCGCCCAGCGCGTTACGGGCCGGCTCGCCGGTGGCGGCGTTGAGGCTGGGATCGGTGGCGTTGTAGGTGGCGATGGCCAGCAGCAGGCCGGCCCCGATCACGGTGACGACCCCGCCCCGGAACCGGGCGGTCCAGGGCTGGACCCAGCCGTAACGGAATGCATCCCACAGGAGCTCCGTCGTGGATCGCCGCGCGGCTCGCGCCATGGAAAGTCTCCGAACTCAACTTCGTATGCCTCGGCCTGCCGAAACAGGGCGAACCGCGATGTTGTGCCCGAAGAGCGTTAAGAGGCGTTTACGGCGTTCGTCAGGAAATGATTCAGAATGTCGCGGCGCCTCAGGCGGCGTCGAACGTCACCGGACCACCCCAGAACCCTCGCACCAAGCCATTCTGCGGACCCGGCGTTCCGGTGGTCAGGAAGACGCGGCTGCCGCTGGTCCCTTGGACGTAGTCCGGGTGGCGCTCCAGATAGAGCTCCAGCGCGTCGGCGGTCGAGGCCGGCTGCTGGATCAGCGGAGTGCCGGCCGGCAGGGCGGCGCGGAAGATGTCGGCGATGATCTCGTAGTGGGTGCAGCCCAGCACCACGCGATCGGGGAAGCGGCCGATCCTGGCCTTCAGCGCCTGGACGTGGGCTTCGACGGCCTTGGCCAGGTCGACGGCGCTGGCGTCGCCCTCGATCAGCGGCACCAGTTCCGGGCAGGGCTCGGAGAACACCGCCAGGTCCTGTTTGCGCTTGTCGATCTCGATCTCGTAGACCCGCGAGCGCACCGTGGCCTGGGTGGCGAAGACGCCCAGAATGTCGACCTTCTCGGCCTTCTCGCCGCGGCGCTCGGCCTCGTGCTCCCACGGCAGGCCCGTGGCCGCCTCGATGGTCGGCACGATGATGCCCAGGATGTTGACCGGCCGACCGATTTCCTTGCGGTAGCCTGGCAGCCAGGTCTGCTGCAGGCGGCGCAGGGCGATGGCCGAGGCGGTGTTGCAGGCCAGGACCACCAGGCTGGCGCCACGCTCGAACAGGCGGATGCAGCCGGCCTTGGTCAGTTCGACAATTTCCTCGCCGGTCTTTACGCCATAGGGGGCGTTGGCCTGGTCGGCCAGATAGGTGAAATCCGCCTGCGGCAGGCGGTGCACGAGGGCGCGGTGGACCGTCAGGCCGCCCACGCCGGAGTCGAAGACGCCGATCATGCCTGGAGATTTAGACCCCCGAAGGCCTTCCGTCCACGCGATGCTGAAGGTTACGGTCCTGTCATGTGACGCGCCCGGCCCCATATTCTAGGGTCGGGCGTAAATTCCTACCGGAGACCCTCCGCCGTGCAACGTCGCACCTTCCTCGCCTCGGCCGCCGCCACCGGCGCCGCTGTCGCCCTCAATCCGAGCCTGTCCATGGCGCAAGCTTCAAATCCCCTCACCGCCAAGTGGACCGGCCCCTATGGCGGCGTGCCGGCCTTCGACAAGGTCAAGGTCGCCGACTTCAAGCCGGCCCTCGAGGCGGCCATGGCCAAGAACCTGGCCGAGATCGATGCGATCACCAACAACAAGGCCGCCCCGACCTTCGAGACCGTCATCGCGCCGCTGGAAGACACCGGCCGTCTGCTGAACGACGTCGGGACCTTCTACGGCATCTGGGGCTCGACCATGAGCTCGCCGGAGTTCCAGGCCATCGAAGAAGAGATGGATCCCAAGCTGTCGGCCCACAGTGACAAGATCACCCAGAACGCGGCGCTCTTCGCCCGCATCGAGGCGGTCTACAACTCGCCGGCCAAGGCCAAGCTGACGCCCGAGCAGCAGCGCGTGCTGTGGATCTACTACCGCAACTTCGTGCGCGCCGGCGCCAAGCTGTCGCCCGAGGCCAAAGCCCGGGTCGCGGCGATCAACACCGAGCTGGCCGGTCTCTTCACCAAGTTCAGCCAGAACCTGCTGGCCGACGAGAACACCTGGATCGAGCTGTCCGACGCCGACCTGGCCGGCCTGCCCGAGGGCCTGAAGGCCGCCGCCGCCTCGAACGCCGCGGCGCGCAAGCTCCCGGGCAAGTTCATCGTCGTCAACACCCGCTCCAGCGTCGACCCGTTCCTGACCGAAAGCCCCGTGCGCGCGGCGCGTGAGAAGGTTTGGCGCGCGTTCGTCAACCGCGGCGACAACGGCGGCGCGACCGACAACAACGCCATCATTGCAAAGATCCTGAAGCTGCGCGTCGAGCGCGCCAAGCTGCTGGGCTACAAGACTCACGCTCACTGGCGCCTGGAAACGGCCATGGCCAAGACGCCCGAGAACGCCATGGCGCTGATGGAGGCGGTATGGACGCCGGCCATCGCCCAGGTCGCCCTCGACGTCGCCGACATGCAGGCGATCATCGACAAGGAGAACGGTGGCTTCAAGCTCGAGCCCTGGGACTACCGCTTCTATGCCGAGAAGGTCCGCAAGGCGAAGTACGACCTCGATATGAACGAGGTGAAGCCCTACCTGCAGCTCGACAAGCTGCGCGAGGGCATGTTCTGGGCCTCGGGCCAGCTGTACGGCTTCGAGTACAAGAAGATCGAAGGCCTGCCCGTCTATCACGAGGACGTCACGGTCTATGAGGTGACCCGCGCCGGCAAGCATGTCGGCCTGTGGTACTTCGACCCCTATGCCCGTCCCGGCAAGCGCTCGGGCGCCTGGATGAACAACTATCGCACCCAGGAGCGCTTCAAGGGTGAGGTGACGACGATCGTCTCCAACAACTCCAACTTCATCAAGGGCAAGCCCGGCGAGCCGGTGCTGATCTCGTGGGACGACGCCACCACCCTCTTCCACGAATTCGGCCACGCCATCCACGGCCTGAACGCCAACGCCACCTATCCGTCGGTGTCGGGCACGTCGGTGGCCCGCGACTATGTCGAGTTCCCCAGCCAGCTGAACGAGCACTGGCTGCCGACGCCGCAGGTGCTGAACCAGTTCGCCCTGCACGCCACGACCGGCAAGCCGATCCCGCAGGCCCTGGTCGACAAGATCGAGGCCGCCGGCCAGTTCGGCCAGGGCTTCGGCACGACCGAGTACCTGGCCTCGGCCCTGATCGACATGAAGCTGCACCTGGCCGGTGACGTGGACATCGATCCGGACGCCTTCGAGCGCGAGGAGCTGGCCAAGCTGAAGATGCCCAAGGAGATCGTCATGCGGCACCGCACGCCGCAGTTCGGTCACGTGTTCTCGTCGGACGGCTATTCGGCCGGCTACTACAGCTATCTGTGGGCCGACACCCTGACCGCCGACGTCGCCGAGGCCTTCGAGGAGGCGCCGGGCAAGTTCTACGACAAGCCCACCGCCAAGCGCCTCTACGAGACCATCATGTCGAAGGGCAACACGGTCGATCCGGTCGATCAGTTCAAGGCCTTCCGCGGCCGCGACGTGAAGATCGGCGCCCTGATGCGCAAGCGCGGCTTCCCGGTCCCGCCGGGGGCCTAAGGGCTCAAGCGCCCCCTCCCGCTTGGGAGAGGGCGCGTCGCGCGCTAGAACTGTCCCGTGGCTGAAGGAGCATCCATGTCCGCGTCCGCCGCTCTGGCGCTATCCGCCCTCCTCGCCGTTCAGGCCGCGCCCGCCCCGACGGTGGATCTCGGCCAGGCCCCGGCCCAGGACGAGAGCGCCGTGGTCGCCGAGCTGACCGTGGTCGCCAAGCCGCCAGGACCCGCCGTCTGGCTTGTCGAAAAGGACGGCGCCAAGCTCTACATTCTCGGGTCCGCCCACCCCCTGCCCCATCGCCTGAAATGGGAAAGCCCGCGCCTGAACAAGGCGCTGGACAAGGCCAGCCTGGTCCTGGTTCCGCCGGAGGCCTCGGTCGGTGTGACCCAGGTGGCCGGCTTCATCCTGAAATTCGGCGGCGGCCTGCGCCAGCCATTGGGCAAGTCGCTGGAAAGCGAGTTGCCGCCCGACCTGCGCGACCGCTTCGTCGCCGCCCGGCAGCAGGCCCGCAAGGGCGCCGGTGACTACAAGAACTGGAAACCGGCCGTGGCGGGCTTCCTGCTGCTGTCCGACCTGCGCCAGGCCGCGGGCCTGTCCGAGGCCAAGCCGGTCAGCACGATCGAGCGTATGGCCAAGGCCCGCAAGCTCAAGGTCAAGGCCGTCGGCCAGTACCGGATGAGCGCGGTGACCACCATCGCCTCCAAGCTCTCGCCGGAAGACCAGCTCTACTGCCTGCGGGTGGCTCTGGACGAGGTCGCCTATGACGCCGCCCACTCCACCACGATCGGCCAGGACTGGGCCGAAGGGGATCTCGCCTCGGTGCGGGCCCGCTATCGCGCCAGCGGCGTGCAGCGCTGCCTGACCCGCGCGCCCGGCGGTCCGGCCCTTCTGGAAAAGGGCATCGACCAGACGGCCGACGCCATGACCGAGGCCCTCAAGCGCCCTGGCGTCACCGTGGCGGTGGTCGACCTGGGTTTCCTGCTGCCGGGCAATGGCGTCCTGGACCGCTTGAAGGCTGGCGGGGCCACGGTGACCTCGCCGATCGAATAGGAGACGGCCCATGAAGACGATGACTGCCGCCCTCGCCTTCCTCGTCCTGGCAGGCGCCGCCCGCGCCGAGGTCGTCGAAGCCCAGCCGAACGGCTTTGAGGTCCGCCACGTGGCGGTGGTTGAGGCCCCGGCTGCCGTCGTCTGGGCCACCCTGCTTCAGCCCTCGAAATGGTGGTCGTCCAGCCATACCTGGTCGGGCTCGGCCGCCAACCTGTCGCTGGCCGCGGCCTCGGGCGGCTGCTTCTGCGAGCGCCTGCCCAATGGCGGCTCGGTGCTGCACATGACCACCGTCCAAGCCGTGCCGAACCAGAAGCTGGTGCTGACCGGCGGCCTCGGACCCCTGCAGAGTTCCGGAGCCTCGGGCGCCCTCACCGTCCAACTAGCCGAGAGCGCCGGCCGCACCACCGTGACCTTCACCTACGATGTCGGCGGCTGGTTCAAGGGCGGTCTCGACAAGATCGCCGCGCCGGTGGACGGGGTGCTGGGTCAGCAGGTGGTGGGCCTGAAGCGCGCGGTGGAAGGAAAGTAGCCGCGATTGGCCAAGGTATGCTTCCGACCCTTGGCGGGAGCTACAACCCCTCTCTCTGTGAGAGAGGGGTTTTGAACGTCCGCTAACCACCCCTTCTGGAGGTTCGCGCACCCGCCCGTCAGACGCAGAAACGCCCGCGAACCTCTCGGCTCGCGGGCGTTCTGATCTTCAAGCTTGATGCGGCGGTTACGCCGTTTCCTGCATGTCGCCGTCGCTGGCGCCCAGCAGGGCCATCTGCAGGCGCGAGCGGTCGCGGCGGGCGGCTTCCAGGGCGCCTTCGGCCAGCGCGGCTTCCGAGGTCAGGCGCTCGATCGTGGCCTGCAGTTCGGCGACCTTGTCCTCGTGTTCGCGACGGACCTGGTCCTGGGCTTCCTGCATGGCGTCCAGGCGCGTGCGCAGCTGCTGAGAACGTTCCTCGGCTCGCTTGAGGGCCTTGTCCTGGGCGACGGCGCCCTTGGCCAGCTGGTCGGCGCGCTCGATGGCGGTGGCGCGGGCGGTGTCGACGCCGGCGTGACGCTGACGCAGGCCTTCGGAATCCTCTTCCAGCGTACGGATACGTTCCAGGGCGCGTTCCAAGGCGACGTTGAGGTCGCCGGCGCGGCGCTCGACCGCCTTCTGGTGCGCGCTGGACTCGGCGAGACGGGCCGAGATCTGGCCGTTCATCTCCTCCAGCTTGTCGGCGCGGCCCGAGGCGGTCTCCAAGCGGGTCTGCAGGGCCGAGATCTCGGCGCGGCCGGCTTCGACCTGGCCTTCCAGGCCACGGATGATGCGGCCGGTGTCGGTTTGGTGGGCGTGCAGGGCGTTCTCGGCGGCCTGGATGCGGGCGCGTTCGCCGGCCAGCTGGGCTTCCAGGTCGGTCTCGATGCGCGAGAGGCGGGCGACGTCGACGCCGGCTTGGTCGACGCGCTTCTTCAGCGTGGCCGACTCCTCGGCCAGCAGGGCGTTGTCCTGATTGGCGCGGGCCAGGGCGGCCTCGGCGTCACCACGACGGGTGTCGATGTCCTGGCTCTGGATACGCAGGCTTTCGACGTCCTGGGTCAGGTGCTCGATGCGGCTGGTGGCGTCGCGCAGCGAGGCGTCGAGGCTGGAGACCTTCAGGTCCGACTGCAGCAGGGCGTTGCGCAGGCGGTCGATCTCGAGGGCGTTGTCTTCCAACGCCGCGTCCTGCGTCTGGCGGCGGGCGTCGGACTCGCCCAGGGCGGTTTCGGCGGCGGCCAGGCGGGCGCTGACTTCGCGTTCTTCGGACTGGATCTGGGCGACTTGGCGCTGAGCCTGGTCGTAGTTGGCGCGCAGCGCGATCAGTTCGGCGTGCTCGGCGCGGCGGGCTTCGAACTCCTGGGCGACGGGACCGCGGATCTCGGAGATCAGCGGCTCGATAGCCTTCAGGTGCTCCATCACGCGGCCGATGCTGTCGAGGCCGCCGTGGATGGTCTCGTAGCGCTGACCGATGGCCTGGGTGGACTCGATCTGGTGCTGCACGATCTCGGTGCGCGCGTCGTCGTCCCCGAGCACGGTCGGCTTGCCATTCTTGGCGTCGCGCGAATTCTTCGACAGCAGTCTCATGTGCCCACTTTCGCCCCGTGCGGACCCTAGCCCCTCCCATCGGGAGGTTGCGGAGCCGCGAATCTCTTACCCAGAGGTTAACAACTTAGTTTACGGACAGGATGAATGTCGAGGGGCCGGGACCGTAAACGGGGCGCGACGGGGCGTCGCGCCTGGCTTTCAAACGCCCGAAAACTGGGGACGATCCAGGGATTCGACCGCCAGAACCTTGGCGGCGGCGTGGACGACGGCCGCGATGCGCAGGGCGGCCTGCACCTGGATCGGCTCGGCGCCGCGCCGACGAAGCTCGGCCTCGTGGCTGTCCAGACAGGCCCCGCAGGCGTTGATCGCCGAGACCGCCACGCACCAAAGCTCGTAGTCGACGGGATCCACGCTCGGGTGGCGCAGCCGGTTCATGCGCAGGCGCGAGGGCAGATGGTCGTAGTCCGCCGTCGCCATGATGTGCAGGGCGCGGAAGTAGACGTTGTTCATGGCCATGATCGCCGCGGCGGTCTTGGCGGCCTCGAAGGCGTCCGGCGACAGGCCGGCCTCGCGGGCGGCGGTGGTGACGGCGCGCAGAGTTTCGGGTTCGCCTACGGCGCAGGCGCTGGCCAGGAAGGTCCCCCACTTGGCTTGATCGGACAGCACGCGCTCCTCGGCCAGGACCGCGAGGTTGGTGGCGATGTCCTTGGCGTAGGCGGGCAGCTGGGCGCTGAGGGCCGAAATCGGCATGGGACCTCCTGAGGTTGGAAGACCCTTAGCATCGGGGGTGTGGGGCGTCCCGGTCCGCGCCGCGAGGGAGACTGGGCGCAGACCGGGACCTGGCGGGACGTTCGAAGCCGGTGGGGGAGAAGCCTCGAACCGTTCGCCTTGAAGCTTTCGTACGCCCTCGCCCGAAACACATCCAATCGATAGTTTTTGGATTCTTGATAGATTGATCCTATCTTATGGCCATGCTCCCGACCCTTCGCCAGCTGCAGTATCTCAAGCTCCTGTCCGAGCATGGCTCGTTCAGCCGGGCGGCCGAGAACGCCCACGTCACCCAGCCGACCCTGTCGGCCGGCATCCAGGAACTGGAAAAGATCCTGGGCGCGCCGGTCGTCGATCGGGCCCGCTCGGGCGTGATCCTGACCGCCGCCGGCCAGGAAGCGGTGCGGCGGGCTGAGGACATTCTGGCCCGCGCCGAGGACCTGGTGCAGGCCGCGCGCGGGGCCGGCCAGCCGTTGGCGGGCCGTTTCCGTCTGGGCGTGATCCCGACCGTGGCCCCCTATCTGCTACCGCGCGCCCTGCCCGTCCTGCGCGACCGTTTCCCCAAGCTGAAGCTGTTCCTGCGCGAGGACCTGACCCAGCGGCTGATCGGGGCCCTGAAGAGCGGCGCCCTGGATGCGGCCCTGATCGCCCTGCCCTACGACATGTCCGGCCTGGACTGGGCCCATGTCGAGGACGACGAACTCTTGGCCGCCGCCCCGGCCAACCACCCGATGGCGGCTTCGACCCGGGTCGATCCGGCCAGCCTGGAGGGCGACGACCTGATCCTGCTGGAGGACGGCCACTGCCTGCGCGACCACGCCCTGGCCGCCTGCGGGCTGGAGCCGCCGCGTGGCGTGGGCGACGAGGAGAGCTTCGCGGCCACCTCGCTGCCAACCCTGGTGCAGATGATCGGCTCCGGCCTGGGCGTGTCGTTCCTGCCGGCCATGGCGGTCGAGGCGGGTCTGGTCGACCGCGCCTCAGTCACCGTGCGGCCGCTGGCGACCGAGCATCCCAGCCGCGAGATTGTGGTCGCCTGGCGGGCCGGGTCCAGCCGCTCGGTCGAGGGCCGACTGCTGGCCGAGACCCTGCGCGAAGCCCCTTAAGGCGCAGCGAGTTTAGCGCGAGCGCCCTGCTCCACCTGGTCGATGCCCTTCAGGACGTCGTCGGTGTGGTCTAGCGAGTGGTTGAAGGCGCGAAGGTCGCCCAGGTCGATCTTGCGGATCAGCTTGCTGCGCGACCATTCCAGCCCGATCAGCTGACCCAGGCGGCAGGCCTTGGCCAAGGCGGTCTGGCGCTGGGCCGGCGCGCTCCGGGCCACCAGCTTGCCGACCATCTCGTTCCAGTTCGGCGAGCCGGGGATGCAGCGGGGGATCTGTGGGTCGCAGGATCCCGTCCAATAGCGGCGGTACCACAGCGCGTGCGTCGGCGTGTCGAACCGTCCGGGCGAGACGCCGACATGGGCCTGGCAATCGCCGCGGATGAAGCTCTGGGCTTGCGCGCCCGCTCCGGAGAGCAGGCTCGCTGTGAAGAAAAGGACGCCGGCCGTCCTAGACCGCATGCGAGATCGGCCCTTCGGCGCGACCTTCGACGAACTGGCGGACGTAAGGGTTGTCGGTGGTGTGCAGCTCGGCGGCCGGGCCGCGCCAGATGATCTTGCCGTCGTGCAGCATGGCGATCTCGTCGCCGATCGTCTGGGCGCTGGCCAGATCGTGGGTGATCGACACGGCGGTCGAGCCCAGGCGACGCACTTGGTTGGAGATCAGCTCGTTGATCGCCGCGGCCGTGATCGGGTCCAGGCCCGTGGTCGGCTCGTCGAAGAATAGGATCTCCGGCTGGGCGACGACGGCGCGGGCCAGGCCAGCGCGCTTCTGCATGCCGCCGGACAGTTCGGACGGGTAGCGATCAGCGACGGCCGGAGCCAGGCGCACCTGCTCCAGCGCCTCGATAGCGCGCTCCTTGGCGATCTTGCGCGAGACACCATCGGCGTTCAGCAGGCGGAAGGCGACGTTCTCCCAGATGGTCAGGCTGTCGAACAGGGCTGCGCCCTGGAACAGCACGCCGATCCGCGAGAACAGTTTGCGCCGTTGGCCTTCCGAGAGGCCGACGATGTTCTTGCCGTCCAGCTCGATCTGGCCGGCCTCGGGGCGCAGCAGGCCCAGGGCCGTCTTGATCGTTACCGACTTGCCCTGGCCCGAACCGCCGATGATCACCAGCGACTTGCCGGGCGCCACCGACAGATCCAGACCGTCCAGCACCGCGCGGCCGCCGAAGCGCTTGGTCACGCCCTTCCAGGCCAGTTTCGGAGTCTGGGTCATTGGGCGGCGTGGGTGAAGAAGGTGGTCAGGAGGTAGTCGGAGGCGAAGATCAGGATCGCCGAGGAGACCACCGCGTGGGTCGTGGCCCGGCCGACGCCCCGGGCGCCGCCCGAAGCGTTGTAGCCGTGATAGCAGCCCATCAGCGTGACGATGAAGCCAAACACCCCGGCCTTGATCAGGCCCGAGATGATGTCCCAGCTTTCCAGGAAGCTGATGGTGTTGCGGATGTAGACGGTCGGGCTGAAGTCCAGCACACGGGTCGCCACTAGCCAGCCGCCGGCGATACCGATGGTGTCGGCCACAGCGGTCAGGATCGGCAGCATCAGCACGCCGGCCAGCAGGCGCGGGCCGACCAGATAGCGGAACGGATCCGTCGATAGGGTGCGCATGGCGTCGATCTGCTCGGTGGCGCGCATGGCCCCGATCTCGGCGGCGATGGCGGCCGAGACCCGGCCGGCCAGCATCAGGGCGGCCAGCACGGGACCCAATTCGCGGGTGATCCCCAGGGCCACGATCTGCGGCATCACCTGCTCGGCGTTGAAGCGGCCGCCGCCGGTGAAGATGTTCAGGGCCAAGGCCGCGCCGGTGAAGACAGCGGTCAGGCCCACGACCGGCAGCGAGAAGAAGCCGATGGCCACGATCTGACGCCACAGCTGGCCGAAGAACCAGGGCGGGGTCAGGGCCGCGACGACGCCGCGCACGGCGAAGACGCCGACGCCGCCGACCGTGCTGATGGCGGCCAGTGTCGAGCGTCCGATCGCCCGGACGGGGTTGGGCGCGGCCTTGCGGGCCGCCTGGGCGGTCATCTCAGTAGCTCTCGGCCGGTTGCGTGGCCGGGTTGGCCGCAGCCGGAGCCGCCGCCGCGTCATCGTCGCCGCCTTGCGGGCGGATCACCGAACCGATCAGGCCGAAAATGTCCACGGCGCCTTGGGTGTTGTCGATCTCGCCGCCCGGCTTGAGGTCTTCCATCGACCCGCCCGGGGCGATGGCGATGTGCGCCCCGCCCAGCAGGCCGTCGCTGGTGATCTTGGCCGTCGAGTCAGCCGGCAGCTTGACGTTCGGGTCCATGCTCAGCTTAGCCACGGCCAGATAGGTCTTGGGCTCAAGCGTCACCTGCGAGACCGTGCCGACCTTGACACCGGCCACAGTCACCGAGGCGCCGGGCGCCAGGGAGCCGGCCTCGCCGAACTTGGCGCTGATCTCGTAGTTGCCGCTCTTCACGCCGACCCCGCCGACGCTCAGCGAGTAGGTCAGGAAGCCCGCGGCAAGTGCGAGCACGACGACGCCCATGGCCGTTTCGGCCCATTGTTCGCGCAAAGCCATATCCCCTTAGTCCGCGATCCAGCCGCTCTTAGCGACGGCTCGAACCGCCCTTTTGTAGTTGATTGATGAGCACCTCGACATTGCCGCCGGCGTTGTCGATCGTTGAGACGAAGTCCTGTTGCTGGGTGATGGCCAGCCAGACGCCCTTGAACTGGACGTCGACGACCTTCCAGGTCTGACCGTTGCCGAGCACGCGCCAAGAAACAGGCAGGGGCGACTTGATCTGACCGCCCGAGATCGTGGTGTTGACGATCACGTCGCCCGGCTTGCGGACCACCGAACCGGTAACGGTGAGCTTTTCGCCGCGATAATCGTCGATGCGGTTCTGGTAGACGTTCTCGGCATAAGTCCGGAACACCGGCGTGAAGCGAGCCCGCTGGGCGGGTGTGATAGTGCGGGCGTACTTGCCCAGCACGAAGTTGGTGATGCGCGGCACATCGGCCAGCTCGTCCACCGCCTGCTTGAAGATCTGCTTCTTCTGGGCGTCGGGCATGCCCTTGTTGGCCAGGACGCTGATCACGCGCTGGCCCTTGGCCTGCACGAAGGCCTCGGCGCCGGCGTCGCGGGCTTGAGCGAAAACGGGACCGGCCAGAGCCAGGGCGCCGATGAACGTCAAAAGCGCGGCGTTGGCGCCGCGCCGGGTGGGGGAGGTGGTCATGGTTCTACCGATAAGGATCATGGAGTGGGCGGCGCGGGCGGAGCATCCGCGGGCGGCGTGTCGAAATCAGGGAGATCTTCAGTTTCGCCGGTGGCCTCGCGAATGAAGGCTTCGCGGAACTGGGTGTAGGCCGAACGCGCGGTGGCGTAAGGGTCGTTGGAGTCCTTCACGGCGCGCAGGGCCGGATCGGCCTGGGTGCGGGCGTCCAGGATGGTGGCGGCCAGGCGCGCCTTGCCGAAATCGGTGTTGAAGCCGCCGCCGACCATGCGGACGGGGTCTGTGACGATGTCCAGCGCGCGGCCGACGCCGTCGCGCACGTTCATCGGCCCCATGACGGGCACATAGAGGTAAGCGCCGGGTTGGGCCCCCCACGTGCCGAAGGTCTGGCCGAAGTCGGCGGCGCGCGGCGGCAGGTTCATCTTGGCGGCCACGTCGAACAGGCCCAGCACGCCGATCGTCGAATTGACCAGGAAGCGGGTGGTCGAGCGCATGGCCCGCTTGGGCTTGCCCTGCAGCACGTGGTTGATGACGGTGTTGGGCTCACCCAGATTGTAGACGGCGTTGCTGACGCGATCGCGGACCACTTCAGGCGTCACGGCCATGTAGCCGTGGGCGATGGGGCCCAGCAGAACCTTGTCGACGCCCATGCTGAACTTGAACGAGGCGCGATTGGCGCCTTCCAGCGGATCGTTGACGGTCAAGGCAGCGCTGTCGTCGGCGATTGCCGGTGCGGCGACGGCGGGGGCAGGGACGGTCGGAACCTGTTCCTGGGCCTGCTCCTGGGCGTGAGCGGCAGGGGCGAGCGCCAGCAGACTGGCGGCCGACATCAGCCCGACGGCGACGGCGAAACGCCGGCCGGCGGCCTTGCGGCGCGGGCTCTGGGGCTGGTCGCTCAAGCTGATGCTCCTGCTTCTGATACGCGGCATGTATTCACGACCTCCTCCGTATCAAGATTGACCCGGAGATTTCGGTCACGCTGTGGCCGCTATACCTCAGGTCGTTTCCCGTTCGGCGAGGGGCGGGCAGCGTAAGGCCATTTGCGCTCGGAAGCTAGAGCGTAATTCATCCGATGCAACCAGATATATCGAAATAGGCTTGACGTTTGATGGTTTCGATATATCTATAATTTCGATATAACGAAACAGGATCTAAAACACATATGTTTGGACGACACCATCATCACCGCCGGGGCCACTGGGCCGCTCATGGCGGTGAACATCACGGCCGACACCCCTTCGGTTTCCATGGCGAACACGGCGGTCCGCGCGGCCGCGGCGGTCGCATGGGCCGGTTCTTCGACCACGGCGACCTGCGCTTCGTGGTTCTGAAGCTGATCGCCGACAAGCCCAGCCACGGCTACGAGCTGATCAAGGCGATCGAGACGGCGGCCGGCGGCGCCTATACCCCCAGCCCGGGCGTGGTCTACCCGACCCTGACCCTGCTGGAGGAGCTGGGCTACGTTACGGCGGGCGACGCCGGCGGCGGCAAGAAGCTCTACACGATCACCCCCGAAGGTCAGGAATTCCTGGCCGGCAACGCCCAGCCCGTCCGTTCGCTGTTCGAGCGCATGGCTGAGGCGGCTTCTGCCAGCGCGGCCTTCTCGCCGCAGATCCTGCGGGCCCGCGAGAACCTGAAGACCGCCCTGCGCCTGAAGCTGCACGGCGGCCAGCTGACGCCTGAGCAGATCAGCGCCGTGGCCAAGGCCCTGGACGACGCCGCCGGCGTCATCGAATCCATCTGAGAGGAGCGGCGATCATGGAAAGCCACGCCCGCGTCGCTACTGAAAGCGCCGCCCGCTACATGACCCAACTGGCCAAGCATTGGAGCCACAAGTTCGAGGTTCAGTACGACGCGACCACCGCCACCTTCCCGCTGCCGGCGGGGACGTGCCAGATGGTCGCCCATCCGGACGGCCTGGACATCACCATCGAAGCCGTCGACGGCGAAAGCCTGGCCAGGCTGGAAGACGTGGTGGCCGTCCACCTGAACCGCTTCGCTCACCGCGAGGGCGAGCTGCAGTACGGCTGGACCCGAGCCTAGCTCGTCGTTAGGCGAAGGGCTTGAAAGGCTGGTCGGCCGAGGCGACGACGCGGCCGGCGTCGTCGAATGTCACGGCGATCAGGCCCGGCTTCTCGCGGAACGGCATCTGTTCGTCATTGCCGAAGAAGGTCTGCCACCAGCGGCCCGTCTTGTCGCGGAACAGGTTGCCGCCGCCGCCGCCCGGCGGGCCCTCGTGGCGTCCGGAATAGGGGCCCAGAAGCTTGTCCGAAGAGGCGAACCAGAAGGAGTAGCGCCCTTCATCCTTGTTGCACGCGCCGACATAGTAGCGGCCGTTGGCCTTGAACAAGGTCACGCCCTCGAAGCCGACCCGGCGCAGCGGCTTGCCGTTCCGCTCCGCCTTGGGATCGATGCCGGAGTCGTCGAAGGTCAGGTCCAGCCAGTCGCCGGCGAAGTCACTGAAGTCGGGTTTGATCTGGCGGATCCGCTCGCCCGCGCCCCAGGACAGATAGATCTTGCCGTCGTCGTCCTGGAACAGGGTCGAGTCGATGCCGCCCTTGATGGGTTGGTCCGACAGGACGTGGACATAGGGCCCCTCGGGGCGCCCAGTCTGGCTCTTCAGCACGCCGATGCCGACGCCGCTGATGCAGTGGCAGATATAGTAGTTGCCGCCCAGGAAGTGGATCTCCGGGGCCCAGATCGACCGGAACGGCACGCCGGCCCGGGCGGTCCAGTTCTTCTCCCAGGTTCCGTCGCGATCGATGCTCCAGACCAAGCCCAGATAGGTCCAAGTCTTGAGGTCGGTCGAGCGCCATAGCTCGACGCCGTCGTTCCGGGCCCAGCAGTTGTCGCCCGTGGTGCCGGTCATGTAGTAGGCGCCGTCGCCGCCCAGGCAGACGATCGTATCGCGGATGTGGACGTCCCAGATCGGCCGGATGGCGGGCAGCTTGCCGCTCTTCACCGCCGAGCCGGAATCCGCCGATCCCCAGGCCGCGGTCGGATAGGGGCGCGGCTTCGGACCCTTGTAGGCCACTTCCGACAGGCCCGAGATCCAGCCGCCGTCCTGGGTGGCCTTGGTCACCGCCTGGCCCGCGCCGCTGATCCCCGCATAGGGCCAATAGTCCTTGGCCGGCGGCGGGATGATACGGCGGCTGTTGTCCGCACCCTCCAGCTTCGGCGTCCCGGGCTTGGGGTAGGTGGGATAGAAGAGGGCCTGGGCGAAGGCGGGGCCGCCTGCCAGGCCCAGGGCCGCGGCGCTCAGTCCGGTCAGCAGCGACCGTCGATCCAGGCGCGAGCCCGTCGTGTCCTGGCGTTTCATCTACCCCTCGTACAGGCTTATTACTCCGACAATTACTGCCGGCAGCGGTCCTGTCAAATGGGGGAGGGGATCAGTGCAAGCCGCGCAGCAGGTCCATGCGCCGCATGGCCTTGCCGGGAAGGTCGGAGATCCGGCCCAGCGGCAGGGCCTCGGCCATGCTGCGCACGCCATAGGCGGCGTGACGGAACAGGCTGGGCATTGAGGGCGAGCCCAGGAAGCCGAACACCACGGTCTGGCGTGCGTTGGAAAGCTCCCGCTTGAAGCGGTAGTCGCCGGTGCCCAGGTCCAGGCGCATGTAGGGCGTGCCGTCCATGCTCTTCAGGATGTCCTGGAACAGCATCAGGCCCGGCGAATAGCGCTCCAGGTCGGGATTGTGGGCGATCAGCCAGCCGTGGATCGTGTGTTGGCCGCGCAGATGCAGATGCACCGCCGCCAGGCGCTCGCCCAGGTGCAGGGTGTAGAGCCCGCCGCCGAACTCGGCGTCGCGGCGCAGGAAGAGATCGTCCAGCAGCTTGTTGACCCACGAGGCCTTGAAGAGGTCGGTCTGGTGGGTCAGCAGCAGCTGCACACGCTTCCAGGCGATCAGCTGGTCGAAGGCCGCCCGGCTTTCCGACATGGCGGTGAAGCGGCAGGGGCCGATCTCGCGCTCGGCTTTGCGGCGCTTCTTGTCGATGTCCTTCAGCACCCCGACGCCGGCGGCTTTGCGCTCGGCGGCATAGGCCTCGTAGCCGTCCGGGGTCTCGATCACCCAGCTGTCGGCCTGGCCGCGCGCGTGGCGGCCCAGGGTCACGTCGTCGGCCATCATGTGGCAGAAGTCGATGCGCGCCGCGCCCAGCACAGACAGCAGCTCGCGTGGGTTCATGGTCGCGCCGGAGGCCGAGATCAGGGCTTGGTAGTCGCACATCGGCGCGCCGACCGGCATGGCCACGTCGTGGCGGACGCGTGTCGGCAGGAAGGCTACCGCCTCGCCCGTCGCGCCGCGCTCGATCGCCACCTTGATGGCCTGGCCCTTTTCGCATTGGGCCCGGGCCACGGCCTGGGTCCAATGCGGAGACAGGAAGGGTGAATCCAGGCGCGTCTGGCCACGCTGAAGCTCGCTCCACCGCGCGATGTCGGCAGGCGAGAGGTCCAGGGCGTTGACGACTTCGATAGGCAAGGGGGCGAACCCGTAAAGTTAATTACGGCGCATCCTGACGCCGATAACTTTCCTTAGGGTTGACGATACGGCGTTATGCGAAATTGAGGCGGCTCCATTTCTCGCGCAGAGACATCGAGCCGCCCGCCGTTTTCAGTCCATCAGCTTGCGCGTCAGGTAGATGAACTCCAGCGCCTGGCGACGCGCGGTCTCGGCCAGGTTGGCGCTGGCCGCGTGGCCGCCGTCGACGTTCTCGTAATAGAGCACCGGATAGCCCAGGGCCTCGAGCTTGGCCGCCGCCTTGCGGGCGTGAGCCGGGTGGACGCGGTCGTCCTTGGTCGAGGTCTCGATGAACACCTCGGGATATTTCTGGCCGGCCTTGAGGTTTGAATAGGGGTCGTACTTAGCGATGACCGCCCGCTCCGACGGTATGGCCGGGTCGCCATACTCGCCCACCCACGAGGCTCCGGCCCCGATCTGGCTGTAGCGGATCATGTCGAACAGCGGCACCTGCACGACGATGGCGTTGTAGAGCTCGGGCCGCTGGGTCAGGGCCACGCCCATCAAGAGGCCGCCGTTCGACCCACCCATCACGCCCAGGTGGCGCGGCGAGGTGATCTTGCGGGCGATCAGGTCTTCGGACACCGCGAAGAAGTCGTCATAGGCCTTCTGGCGATTTTCTTTCAGCGCCGCCTCGTGCCAGGCCGGGCCGAACTCGCCGCCCCCACGGATGTTGGCCACGACATACGTGCCGCCGCGCTCCAGCCACAGCTTGCCCATCACGCCCGAATAGGACGGGGTCATCGACACCTGGAAGCCGCCGTAGGCGTAGAGCAGCGTCGGGGCCGCGCCGTCATACTTCACGCCCTTGGGGTGGACGATGAAGTAGGGGACCTTGGTCCCGTCCTTCGACGTCGCCTCGAACTGCTCGACCACGTGGGTCGAGGCGTCGAAGCGCGCAGGCGAGGCCTTCACCTGCTCCAGCTTCAGCGTGGCGGTGTCGGCGATCCAGTAGGTGGTCGGGGTCAGGTAGCCGGTGACGGTGACGAACAGGCGGTCGTCCTTTTCCGACGCCGAGCCCAGGCCGATGCTGGAATTGGCGGGCAGGTCGAGCTTCTGCTGGCTCCAGCCCTTGGCGCCGTGGGTGAAGACCAGGGTCGCGCCCTTGACGTTGTCCAGTATGGCCACGACCAGCTTGCCGCGGGTGTTGGTCACCGACTCCACCGACTGCTTGGCGGTGGGACGGAAGATCAGCTGCGGCTTGGCGCCGGCCGGCTTGCCGTGGCCCAGGCTGGCGTGGGCGTCCACCGTCAGCGGGTCGATGTTGTACTCGGCGAGATCCCCGACTTTGAGGCCGTGTTCGGGCCAGTCCTGTTCCAGCAGGAACACCAGGCGACCGTCGACGAAGGTCTGGATCGAGCTCTTGGCCGGGAAGGGCAGGCGGGCCGCGCCCATCGGGGTGATCAGATAGTCTTCGCTCTCGAAGAAGGTCACGCCGCGGTGGGCGATGACGCCCATCACCTTGCCGTCTGGATCGCGCAGGACGTAGGGGCTGACCGACACGTCGGTCTCGGTCCCGCGATAGACCTCCTGGGCCTGGTCCAGGCTCTGGCCGCGCTTCAGCGTCTTCAGCACATAGGCGTAGCCCGACTTGGTCAGCTCGCCGGACGTCCACTCGCGGGCAACGAGGAGTGTGTCCTTGTCCAGCCAGGTGTAGTTCTGCTTGCCCTCTGGCAGGACGAAGCCGCCCTTGGCCGGATCGACGAAGGTCTCGGTCGTGGTGTCGAACTCGCGAACCGTCACGGCGTCCTTGCCGCCGTTCGACAGGGTGACCAGGCAACGGGTGTCGTCCGGAGCCAGGCACGAAGCCCCCTTGAACACCCAGTTGGCGTTCTCGGCCTTGGACAGGGCGTCGATGTCGAGGATCGTCTCCCAGGCCGGCTGGTCCGTGCGGTAGCTCTCCAGCGTCGTCTTGCGCCAGACACCGCGGACGTGGTCCGCGTCCTGCCAGAAGTTGCGCAGCGAGCCGTCGCCGGCGAACGAGACCCCGGGCACACGGTCCTTGGCGTTCAGGATCGCCAGGGCCTGGGCCTCCAGCCCGGCATAGCGCGCATCGCCCTGCAGCACCGGTAGGGTCTTGCCGTTCTGGGCCTTGGCCCAGTCCATGGCGCGGGTCCCCTCGATCTCTTCCATCCAGAGGTAGGGATCGTCCTTGCCCAGCTCGGCCAGCGGTGTGCGCGCTTCAGCGGGTTTCGTGGTGTCGGCGGCGATCGCAGGGGTCAGGGTCATCAGACTCGTGGAAGCGAGGAGGGCGAAAAGCAGGTTACGCATCTAGTCATCCCGAAAGCGGCGCGACAGGGGAGGGGACCCTAGCGCAAAAATCGACCCTGGCCAGAGCTTGACCGGGGCCGATCAGAGCCCGTCGTCGGGGATGTTCAGCACGAGACCGCACGCCTTGCAGTGAACCGCGTCCGGATCGTGCCGGCGCAGGCCGCAGCAGGGGCAGGGGTGGATCACCTTGTGCGGCCGCAGGATCGACTGGATCAGGCCGATGAACAGCGACACTCCGCCCAGCATCACCGCGATCGACAAGAGCTTGCCCCAGGCGCCGGGCAGGGTGACGTCGCCATAGCCGGTCGTCGTCAGGCTGGTGACGGTGAAATAGAGGGCGTCGACATAGCCGTTCAGCCCCTCGTGCCGGCCGACGAAGCTCGTATAGACAAAGCCCGTCACCACGAAGACGAAGGTCAGCAGCGAACTGGCCGCGCGGGTGATGTCTTCGATCCGGGTGTCGTCATAGCGCCGGGCCACGGTGCGCCAGAAGAACTCGCTGTGGATCAGCGTCCACAGTCGCACCACCCGCAGGAAGCCGAAGTTGAACAGCCAGGCCGGGAACAGCAGGGTGGCCAGCACGAACAGATCCAGCCAGACGATCGGCTTCTTCAGCCAGGACTTGATGTCGCCGTGAGCGATGGCCCGCGCGCCCAGGTCCAGCGCCAGGAACAGCGCCACCCCATAGTCGATCAGGTAAAAGGTCACGCCGTGGTGCTGCATCAGCGGCGCGGCGATGAAGAAGGCGATGATCGCCAGGTCGATCAGGATCACCGCATAGCGGAACCGCACCGCCGTCGGCGACGCACCGTGGTAGAGGGCACGCAGCCGGGCGCGCAGGCGAAGCTCCTCGCGGACGGGCTCAGCCATTGTCGGCGACCAGGCGCAGCGGCGGACGAGCCTCGACCGGCTCGGGCGCGGGGCCGCCAACCAGCGCCAGGGCGGCCTCATAGGCGCCGCCGAAGTCGATCCGGGTCACGTCCTCCAACGACCGGGCGGTGGCGCGCGCGTCCCAGATCGCGTCGGGTCCGATGTCCTGCATCCAGACCACGCCGCCGTCCACGCGGACGACCGCGCCGATGTAGCTGACATTCTTGTCGGTATGCACCGTGACCATCGGGAACAGGACGCCGGCGGTCGCCAGGATATCGCTGACGCTGTTGAGCGCCACGGGCGGCGTCTCGGGCTGGACTTCGCCCAGCTTCTCCAGCGCCGCTTCCATGAATTCGGAATAGGCCGCCGGCCGCAGGTTTCTGATGTCGGCCAGCCGATAGCAGCCGAAACCGTTGAACCGGACGTGATCGCTGACCTCAGCGAGCATCACGAAGGCCGGCCCGATCCCGACGACGTAGCCGTTGACCCAGCCGTCCTCGAAACGGCGGTGAAAGCGCATCAGCGTGCGCTCGCCCATGGCGCTGGTCAGCTGCTCGCGAATATCCTTGGCCGTCATGCTACTGCGTCGTCCCGCTGCGGTGCATTTTGCACGGCTTTCCACTATATAGCCGCGTCATGAGCCGCACCTTCCTGAAGATGAACGGGCTCGGCAACGACTTCGTCGTCATCGAGACCGCCACCCAAGCTTTTGAACCGACCCCCGAGGAGATCCGCGCGATCGCCAAACGCGGGGACGGCGGTGTCGGCTGCGACCAGGTCATCGCCATCGATCCGCCCAAGGCGGCGGGCGCGGCGGCCTATGTGCGGTTCTGGAATTCCGATGGCGACGAGATCGGCGCCTGCGGCAACGGCACGCGCTGCGTGGCGTGGCTGCTGATGCAGTCGTCGGGCAAGGAGGCCGTGGCCTTCGACACCAACGCCGGGCGCCTGTCGGGCGTCGCGGCCGGCGAGAAGCTGGTCACGGTCGACATGGGCCCCCCGGCCCTCAACTGGGACCAGATCCCGCTTTCGGAAGAGATGAACACCGAGCGCGTGGAGCTGCAGGTCGGTCCGATCGACGCGCCGCTGGTCCACACGCCGGTCTGCGTCTCGATGGGCAATCCGCACGTGGTGTTCTTTGTCGATGCCCCGGTCAGCGATGAGTTCGCCACCAAGACCGGCAGTCTGGTCGAACACCACCCGCTCTTCCCAGAGGCTGTAAACGTCGGCTTCGCGCACATCGCGGCGCGCGACCACATCCAGCTGAAGGTCTGGGAACGCGGCGCGGGCCTGACCCTGGCCTGCGGCACCGGCGCCTGCGCCGCCCAAGTCGCCGCCGTGCGTCGCGGCCTGACCGACCGCAAGGCGCGCGTCCAGTTCGAGAGCGGCTCGCTGGTCATCGAATGGCGCGAGAGCGACGGCCACGTGATCATGACCGGCCCCGTCAGCATGGACTTCGCCGGCAAGCTCGAAGGGGTGGCTGCATGACCGTCCATCCCGCCATCGCGGCCGGTAAGACCGCCGTCATCACCGGCGCGGCCGACGGCATCGGCCTGGCCGCGGCCAAGATCTTCCGACGCCTGGGTCTGAATGTCGTCATGGCCGACATCACCGGCCGCAAGCTGAAGACCGAAGCCGAGGCTATCGGCGCCCTGGCCGTGCCGACCGACGTCTCGGACCGCGCGGCGGTCGAGGCGCTGAAGGCCGCCGCGATCGAGGCCTATGGCAGCGTCGACGTGCTGATGAACAACGCCGGGGTCGGTGGCGGTGGCGACGCCTTCGCCGGCGACGACGCCTGGAAGCGCATCCTCGACGTCAACCTGTGGGGCGTGATCAATGGCGTGCAGGTGTTCGGCGAAGAGATGGCCGCCTCGGGCAATCCCGGCCTGATCATCAACACAGGCTCCAAGCAGGGCATCACCCAGCCGCCGGGCGACACGGCCTACAACGTCTCCAAGTCGGCGGTGAAGTCGCTGACCGAAGGCCTGGCCCATACCCTGCGCGAGACCGAGGGCTGCCAGGTCAGCGCCCACCTGCTGGTGCCCGGCTACACCTTCACCGGCATGACCAAGCGCGGTCCGGGCGACAAGCCCGCTGCCGCCTGGACCTCGGAACAGGTCGTCGCGTTCATGCTGGAGCGGATCGCCGCCGGCGACTTCTATATCCTATGCCCGGACAACGACGTGTCACGCGACCTCGACAACAAGCGCATGGCCTGGGCCTTGGGCGACATCATCGAGAACCGCCCGGCCCTGTCGCGCTGGCACAAGGACTGGAAGGACGCCTTCGCGGCGTTTGTCGAGAAGCCGTGACGACCTACACCGTCATCAAGGCGACCCCGAAGCCCAAGCCCGAAGTGGGCGAGGAGGGCGGTCCCGCGACCACCCTGTCCGGTCCGGACGGCGTCGACGTCGTCACCTTCGGCTGCCGCCTGAACGCCTATGAAAGCGAGGCCATCCGCGCCCGCGCCGCTGCCGATGGCCTGTCGGACGCGGTGGTGTTCAACACCTGCGCCGTCACCAACGAAGCCGTGCGCCAGGCCCGCCAGGCGATCCGCAAGGCCCGCCGCGAGCGTCCTGGCGCGCGGATCATCGTCACCGGTTGCGCGGCCCAGGTCGACGCCGCCGCCTTCGCCGCCATGCCCGAGATCGACCTGGTGCTGGGCAATGCCGAGAAGGCCGCCCCCGGCGCGCTGATCGATACCTCCACCCGCGTGCGGGTCAACGACATCATGTCGATCAAGGAAACCGCCGGTCACCTGATCGACGGTCTGAAGGATCGCGCCCGGGCCTATGTCGAGGTCCAGAACGGCTGCGACCACCGCTGCACCTTCTGCATCATCCCCTATGGCCGCGGGAATTCGCGCTCGGCCCCGGCCGGCGAGGTCGTGGAGCAGGTGCGCAAACTCGCTGCGGAAGGCTATCGCGAGGTGGTGCTGACCGGCGTCGACGTCACCTCTTGGGGCACGGATCTGCCCGGGACCCCGACCCTGGGTCAGCTGGTCGGTCGCATCCTGCGCATGGTTCCGGACCTGCCCCGGCTGCGCCTGTCGTCGATCGACGCCGCCGAGATCGATCCGGACCTTTTCAAGCTTCTCGAAACCGAGCCGCGCCTGATGCCGTATCTGCATCTGTCGCTGCAGGCCGGCGACAACCTGATTCTCAAGCGCATGAAGCGCCGCCACAGCCGCGAGGACGCCCTGAAGCTGGTCTCGGAAGTGCGCCGCGTGCGCCCCGACACCGCCTTCGGCGCCGACCTGATCGCCGGCTTCCCGACCGAGACCGACGAGGCGTTCGAGAACACCCTGCGCCTGGTCGAGGAGGCAGACCTGGCCTTCCTGCACGTCTTCCCCTACAGCGCCCGCCCCGGCACGCCGGCCGCGCGGATGCCGCCGGTGAAGGGGCCGCTGATCAAGGAGCGCGCTCGCCGTCTGCGCGAGGCGGGCCAACGCGGGCTGGAGCGGCACCTGCAGCGCCAGGTCGGCCGCACCTTGCCGGGTCTGGTCGAGCGCGAGGGCGTGGCCCGGGCCGACGACTTCACCGAGATCCGCTTCGAGGGCGAGGCCCCGCTGGGCGAGATCGTGGCCTTCCGGATCACCGGCCAAGACGGCGCGCGTGTGATAGCGGAGCGCGCCGCCTGATCCGCAAAGCCTGGGCACTTGTCGCGCTAGCCTTTCTGGCCGCCGCCCCGGTGCGGGCGAGCGAACCCGCGCCCAAGGACGCCGCGGGCGTGACCTTCAGCGTCATGACCTACAATGTCGAGGGGCTCCCCTGGCCGATCCGCAAGAAGCGCGGCTCGGCGTTGAAAAAGATCGGCCACGAACTGGCCGCCCTCCGCTCACGCGGCGAAGAGCCAGACGTTGTCCTGATTCAGGAAGGCTTCCGCGGTGAGATCTGGGACCTGATCGACGAGAGCGGCTATCCCTACGTGGCCCGAGGACCACGCAAGGGCCAGCGCGACAAGAACGTCTTTTCCAAGGGCGAGCGGCCCGAGTACCGGCGCGTCAAGTATCGCCGGTTGGGGGAAGGCTGGGGCAAGTGGGGCTCGAGCGGCCTTTGGGTGCTAAGCAACCATCCGATCGAGACGGTGACGTCTCACGCCTACCGCTACTGCGCGGGCTTGGATTGCCTGGCCAACAAGGGCGTGATGCTGGTCAGCCTCAGTGTTCCCGGCCTGCCAGCGCCGGTCGAGATCGCCAACACCCACTTGAATTCCCGCGCGGCCTCAGGCGTGCCTCGGCGACGGTCGACGGCGGCGCACCATTATCAAGCCGACGAGCTCAAGCGCTTCATGCAGACGGACCGCGCCCCGGGCGCGCCGCTGATCGTGGGCGGCGACTTCAATGTGATGAAGGCGCCCGACCGCTACGACTACGTCATGGCCGACTATCCTTTTGAGGTCGTCAGCCAGTGGTGCCACGCGCGCCCACAAGCCTGCGACACCAAGATCTCCTATGACGGCGATGCGCCGTGGCTCGACACCCAAGACCTGATCGGTTTTCTGGATGGCGAACAGGTCCTGGTCAGGCCGACTGCCGTCGAGGCGACCTTCGATGGCTCAGCTCAGCCGGTGCTGTCCGACCACGACGGTTACAAGGTGACCTTTCGGCTGACGCCGAAGGGCTAGGTCTCGTCCTGTTGGCTGAGAAAGCCCGGCAGGCTCCAGCCGAACAGGATGGCGCAGGCGCGCAGGGCGAAGGCGGCGGTGAAACCGGCGATGCCGGCCGGCCAGAACGGGACCTTCAGCAGCTGCAGCACCACGAACACCCCGGCCCCCAGCATGGCGGCGGTGATATAGATTTCGCGGCGTAGCAGCAGGTTTGGCTCCTCAGCCAGCACGTCGCGGATCACGCCGCCGAAGGCGGTGGTCAGCACGCCCATGACCGCGGCGGTGAACGGATGGACGCCCAGGCTAAGGGCCTTGGCGGTGCCGACCACGGCGTAGGCGGCCATGCCCAGCGCATCTAGCCACAGCAGGGCCCGGAACCGCCACCCCCGCTTGCCCAGCAGCCAGACCCCGGCGGCGGCGGCCAAACAGGCCAGGATGTAGCCGGGTCGCTGCACCCAGAAGACCGGCGCCCCGATCAGCAGGTCGCGCAGGGTGCCGCCGCCCACGCCGGTGATGGCGGCGAAGAATCCGAAGGTGATGACGTCATGCTTGCGCCGGGCCGCGGCAAGGGCGCCGGTTGCCCCGAAAACCGCCACGGCGGCATAGTCGAGCCAGAAAAGCGTGGTCCCCAAGGGGTCAAGCTGCACGTCCATGCCTGTCGATCCCCCTCCACGCCAACCCTGGCGCCAGTTCTGTGAACCATGACCCGGTAATATCCGATTTACACTTTCGCCCGTTCGACTAAAGGGGCGCGGATGAGCGATAAGCCCGAGCAGAAAAAAGGCTGGTTCCAGCGCCTGACGTCAGGCCTGACCCGGTCTTCGCAAGCGATGACCGATCAGGTCACGGGGGTCTTCACCAAGAAGCCCCTGGACCAGGAGCAGCTGGACGCCCTGGAAGAGATGCTGATCGAGGCCGATCTGGGTCCCCAGATCGCCGCCCGCATCACTGACGCCTTTGGCAAGGCGCGCTTCGGCAAGTCGTCGACCGACGACGAGGTCAAGGAAGCCCTGGCCGAGCTGATCGCCGCCGAGCTTTCCGATCGTCAGGGCAGCTTCGAGCCCCTCAGCGGTCCACGCCCCTATGTCGTGCTGTTCATCGGCGTCAACGGCTCGGGCAAGACCACGACCCTGGGCAAGATCGCCGCCGACCTGACCGAGAAGGGCGCGCGCGTCCTGATCGCCGCTGGCGACACCTTCCGCGCCGCCGCCGTCGAGCAGCTGAAGGTCTGGGCCGACCGGGCCGGGGCCGACTTCATGTCCAAGCCCACCGGTTCGGACGCCGCCGCCCTGGCCTATGAGGCCGTCGAGCGCGCCAAGGCTGAGCACTATGACGTGGTGCTGATCGATACCGCCGGCCGCTTGCAGAACAAGCAGGGCCTGATGGACGAGCTGCTGAAGGTCATCCGCGTGGTCAAGAAGGTCGATCCCGACTATCCGCACGAGACCCTGTTGGTCCTGGACGCCACCGTCGGTCGCAACGCCCTGGCTCAGGAGAAGATCTTCGGCAACCAGGTCGGCGTCTCCGGGATTGTCATGACCAAACTGGACGGCACCGCGAGGGGCGGGGTGCTGGTGCCGGTGGCCCGCGCCTCCGACAGCCCGATCAAGCTGATCGGCGTGGGCGAGGGGGTCGATGACCTGCAACCGTTCGACGCCCGCGCGTTCTCGCGTTCGCTTGTCGGCCTGAAGGACTAATCCGTGAGCGAAACGCCGGCGACCGAGACCAAGAACAAGAACGGCTGGGTGCGGACGGTCGTCGACTACGGCGCGGCCATCGCGTTCGGCGTCACCTATTTCGCCACCAAAGATTTCCAGAAGGCCACCTGGGTTCTGGTCGCCGCCTCGGGCGCGGCCCTGGCCATCGGCTTCGCGGTCGAGCGCCGCCTGGCCCTGATGCCGCTGTTCTTCGGCGGCATGGCCCTGATCTTTGGCACCCTGGGCCTGATCTTCCACTCCGACGTCTTTGTGAAGATCAAGGTCACGGTGATCAACCTGGCCCTGGCCGGCTTCCTGTTCGGCGGCGTGCTGACCAACCGTCAGCCGCTGAAGGTGATCATGGGCGAGGCCCTGCACATGCCCGACGCGGCCTGGCGGACCCTGTCGATCCGCTATGGCTTCTATTTCGCGGCGGTCGCCGTGCTGAACGAGATCGTCCGCAACACCCAGGGCACCGACACCTGGGTCAAGTTCCGCCTGGGCCTGCTGCCGCTGGCCCTGGTGTTCGTCGCCAGCCAGATCCCCTTCATCATGAAGCACATGGCCAAGGGCGACGAAGCGGCTGCGACCGAGCCGCCTGACGCGGGCTTCTGACGCTGGTTTCCAGCTTCCGCCGTCCACGGACCGTCTGTCGTCAAATCGACGTCTAGTGATGCTAACTTTCGTCCGTCGGCCGATCGGCCGGCTCGGGGACTTGTGGCTGGACGGGGACTGAGCATGGCCAAGGGCAAGGGCGAGAAAACGGTTGGCGGCCTGCTGGAGCGTTCGCCCAGCCACCTGCTGCACCGGGTCCTGCAACTGGCGCTCGACATCTATGCCGAGGAGTGCGGCGAGGCCGGCGTCACCCAGCGCCAGTTCGCGGTTCTGGCCGCCGTGGCCGAGAACGAGGGCGTCACCCAGACGGCCCTGGTCCGCGCCACCGGCATCGACCGCTCGACCCTGGCCGACATGGTCGCCCGCATGATCACCAAGGGCCACCTGGAGCGTCAGCGCTCCAGCGAAGACGCCCGCGCCAACAGCGTGCGCCTGACGACCGCCGGCCGCGAGGCGCTGGAAAGCATCCGCCCGATGGTGGCGATGGCCGACGCCCGCATCCTGGCCCTGCTGAAGCCCGGCAAGCGCGAGGGCTTCCTGGACCTGCTGTCCGACATGGCCGGCGCCGAGCTGCACCCGGCCGAGGCCGCGCCCAAGGTCAAGAAGGACAAGGCGCCCAAGGCCGAGAAGGTGAAGAAGGACAAGAAGCCCAAGAAGGACAAGGCCGCCAAGAAGGCGGCTTGATCTCTCGCTCATCCCCGCGAAAGCGGGGATCCAAGCTGAGTTTCAGCGAAGAGCGCTTGTGTTGGGTCACCCTCCGCATGGGTCCCCGCTTTCGCGGGGATGAGCGGATTTCCTAGACCAGGATATTCAGCAGCGAGCCCGGGCGCAGGACTTTCTGCGGCTGGGTTTCCGGCTGCACGAAGGCCTTGGGCGGCGCGGTGCGCTGCTGGGGCGGAGCCATGGTCTGCATCTGCAGCGTCGAGGGCGCCGCGGCGGGCCGCGTCGGGGTCGCATCGCCGAGCGCCGTCTGGAAGAAGGCCGCACGCGTCTGCGCCGCCGCGCCCGTAGCGGGCGTCGAGGCGGTCTTGGCGGGGACGGACGGCCAACCGGCGGGACGGACGTTGCTCATGACGCGGACTGTAACATGGTTAATGGAAAGTCGGCCAGTATGGTCAACGCGCCGTTAACGCGGTAGCTCCGCGACCTGTGCGCGCACCCTTTCGGCCGGAGACCCCCCTTGAGCCGCTACAAGATCGTCTTTCTGATCGTGCTGGCCGCGGTCGGCCTGTTCATCGCCGCCATCGTCGGCTCGATGTTTGCGGCCAAGGAAAAGCTGCCCAACGGCTATGAGCTGTCGGTCGGCGGCAAGGGCGAGACCTGGATACGCTCGCCGGACCAGACGCTGGTGACGGACGTGACCTCGGTCTGGCTGTCCCCGGAGCGGATGATCGTCGAGCGCCGCCAGCCCAGCGACACCCCGCCCTACAAGGATCGCGATTGCGACTATCTGGTCGCCCAGGCCAAGGGGCCGCTGGCGCCGATCGCCAGCGCCGAGGCGCTGGGCCTGGTCGCCGGCATGAAGCGCGAGACAGCGGGCCCGAAGACCTGCGTCCAGTAGGCGGCTAGCGCGCCTTCTTCAGCAGCTCCTCGGCCTTGTCCGGAGTCAGCGGGCCGGTGTGCTTGGCGATGATCACGCCGTCGGCGCCGATGAGGTAGGTCTCGGGCACGCCGGTGACGCCGAACTCCAGGCCCGCTCGGCCGTCACGATCGACCAGCCGGGCGGCGAAGGGGTTGCCCAGGCGGGTCAGGAAGGCCTGGGTGTTGGCCGGGGCGTCCTTGTAGGCGATGCCGACCACCTTCACGCCCTGGGCCTTCAGCGCCATCAGCTGCGGGTGCTCGATCTCGCACGGGGCGCACCACGAGGCGAAGAAGTTGACCAGGATCGGGCCTTCGCCCGGGACGCGGATCGGGGCCGAGGCGCCGGTGCTCAGGTCGGGCAGGGACAGCGCCGGTGCGGGCTTGCCGACCAGGGCGTGCGGCTGGACCTTGGGATCGCGCTTGAGCGCATAGCCCGCGAACAGCACCGCCACGGCGACCAGCATCAGCAGCGGGGTGAAGGCCAGCCAGCGCTTCACGACTTCAACTCGTCGAGTTCGGCCTGGCGGCGTTCGGTCTCACGGCGCCAGCGGCGGGCCATGGCCAGGCTGTCGGCGATCATCCAGGCGAAGGCGATGGCCGAGATCCCGAAGGCCGGCCACAGATAGACGGCGTACTTGCCCGCGTCGAAGTCGAAGCTCATCGCGCGCCCTCCGCCAGTTTCATCGCCAGGCTGCGGGCTTTGCGCCGCCAGATCAGGGCGCGGATGCGCACCAGCCACAGCGCGCCGAAAGCGCCCAGATAGGCCAGGCCCATCATCAGGGCGGGCCAGGCATAGATGGCCGGCAGACCGTCGCCGCGCTTGGCCCCGAAGGTCGAGGCGCCCTGGTGAAGGGTGTTCCACCACTCGACCGAGAACTTGACGATCGGCAGGTTGATCAGGCCGACCAGGGCCAGGATGGCGGCGGCGCGCGCGGCCTTCTGCTCGTCGTCGAGCGCGCCGCGCAGGGCCATGTAGCCGAGATAGAATAGCAGCAGCACCAGCACCGAGGTCAGGCGGGCGTCCCACACCCACCAGGCGCCCCACATCGGCTTGCCCCACAGGGCGCCGGTGATCAGGGCCAGAACGGTGTAGACCGCGCCGATCGGGGCGCAGGCCTGGGCGGCCAGGTCGGCCAAGGCCTGGCGGAAAACGAGCGCCAGGAAGCTGGCGACGCCGAGACAGACATAGATGAACAGCGAGATCGAGGCGGCCGGGATGTGGATGAACATCATCCGCACCGTGTCGCCCTGCTGGTAGTCTTCGGGGACCATGAAGGTCAGCACCAGGCCGATAACCCCCGCGATCGCCGACAGCACGCCCAGCAGCGGCGCGGCCCATCGCGAGAACGCCATGAACCGCTCGGGGTTGGTCAGGAAATCGAGCGGGTGGCGAGGATCCATGACGGCTGATTAGAGCGGACGCCGGTCTGCGGCAATGGCCGTATGATTACGGACCGCGCCAGCGGGGCGGGCAGCCTGGAGAAGAGGCGACGCGTGCAGGCGCGCCGCCCCTTCACGCCCCATCTCGCGCAGGATCGGAGGTCAGCCGACCTTGCGCTCGATGACGACTTTGCTTTGGCCGCCCTTGAAGACCGGCGCGCCGCGGGTGTCGAAGCGATGCACCCGCACGCGCGGACCGCCGAACTCCTCAGCCATGCCCAGCACGTCGAAGGTCTTCTGCTGGCTGGGGGTCAGGGCCAGGTAGAAGGCGCGGGTGGCGGCGGCGCGCTTCTGCATCGCCTCGCCGGCCTGGGTCATGCGGTCCAGGCGCTCCAGGGTGGTCGGCGGCGTGGGCTCGACATCGGCGCCGTCCTTGGGGGTCTTCACGACCTTGCGGACCTCGATCTTCGGCGTGGTCGCCTCGACATAGGCTTTCAGCGCCCCGTCCTGGTCGCCGCGCAGCTGCAGGACATCGCGCAGGCGCTGGGCGCGCTTTTCCGGATCGGCCGTACGGCTGTGGCTCCAGATCGCGCCAGGGCCCATGGCCATCATCTCCATAGGTGGGGCTGGCGGGGCGGGCGGAGCCGGAGGCGGCGGCGGAGCCGGGATCTGGGCGGAGGCGGCCCCGGCGGCCAAGCTGGTGACGGCGACGCCGGCGAGCGCCAGGCCGATAAGCGTTCTACGCATGGTGATGGTGCTCCCTCGAAATCTGATGACGGGAGCTTGGCCATCGCCATATGGCGCGAAAATGTCCGAAAACATGAACAATGTTCCATGTTTGACGGGCGGCGAAAGGGGCGGGTTTGCGCGGCCCGCGACTGGCGCTACAGGCAGCTGACAGTTTCGGGATCCGTCTTGCCTAAGGACACGCCGGTCGCCCCTTGTCGCCGGCCCGGAGCCCGTCATGAAGTCGCTCGCCTTTGTCGCCCTGGCCCTGGCCGGTCTCTTCTGGGGCATGGGCTTTCCGACCGGCAAGCTGATCCTGGGTGAGACCAGCGCCGCCCACATGGTGCTGCTGCGCTTCCTGGTCGCCGCGGTGGTGGCTGCGCCGTTCGCCCTGCGCAGGCCCGAGACCCGCGCCCTTTTCCGCTCACCGATCGTGCTGCTGACCGGCGTGCTCTACGGCGTGGCGTTCCTGGTGCAGTTCGAGGGCCTAGCCCATGTCAGCGTCACGGTGGCGGCCCTGCTGGTCGGGGCCATGCCGGCCCTGATCGCGGTCAGCGCCCGGATCCTCGGCGAGAAGGTCACCCCGGCCTCGTGGGCCGGCGTTGCGGCCGCCACCCTGGGCGCGGCCCTGATCGCGGGCAAGCCGGACGGAGCGAGCTCGACCCTGGGGATCGCCCTGTCGATCGGGGCCCTGTTCATCTTCCTGGCCTGGCTGCTGGTGCTGCGCCGCGTGCCCAAGTCCGATGACGCCATGGCCGTCACGGCGGTGACCATCATCGTGGCCGCCGCCACCATCCTGCCGATCGCCTTCGTCATGCATGGCGCGCCGAGCCTAGCCCTCAGCACGCCGACCTGGATCGCGGTACTGGCCCAGGGCGTGCTGGCGACCCTGCTGGCCACGGCCGCCTGGCAGTACGGCGCCTCGCGGGTCGGAGCCGCCAGCGCCGGGGTGTTCATCAATATCGAGCCGCTGATCGGCGCGGCCTGCGGCGTACTGCTGTTCGGAGATCACCTGACCGCGGCCCTGCTGACCGGCGGGGCGCTGATCATCGGAGGATCGCTGACGGTGGTGCTGGGCGAGAAGCAGGCCCAACCCGGCGAGCTGCAGGCGACGGTCGCCCCGACTCCCTAGTCGAGGGCGTTGCGACAGGCCGCGCCCATCGCCAGGGGCGACAAGGCCACCGCGCCGGCGCAATAGGCCAGCATCAGCATCAGGCCGCCGGTCCAGGGCAGGCCGGCCATGTAGCCGTCCAGGGCCCCGGCGCCGAAGATCACCGGCGGCGCGAACAGCGGCAGGACGATGACCGCCACCAGCAGGCCGCCGCGCTTGCTGCCCAGGGCCAGGGCCGCGCCCATGCCGCCCAGGAACGCGAAGGCCAGGCCGCCGGCCAGGCTGCACAGCACCAGCAGCGGGATGACCTTCAGGTCCGCGCCCAGCATCAGGGCCGCGACGGGAGCTGCGAAGGCCAGGGGGGCGCCGGACGCCAGCCACTGGGCAAGGCACTTGGCGATGGCGACCGCCTCCAGCGGCGCGGGACCCAGGGCCAGCAGTTCCAGAGCGCCGTCCTCGTAGTCGCGCTCGAACAGGCGCTCGAGCGACAGCAGGGCGGCCAGGGCCAGGGCCAGCCAGGCGATGCCGGGCGCGATGGCGGCCAGGCGCTCTGGCGCGCGGCCCGACGCCATCGGCAGCAGCACGACGACGCAGGCATAGAAGGTCAGGGCCAGCAGCGGCCCGCCGCCTCGGCCCCAGGCCAGGGCCAGCTCGCGACGCAGGAGAACGCCGAACGCCTTCATGCCCCGATCTCCACGGTGCGGGCGGGAATGGGCAGCGGGTCGTGCACCGAGGCCAAGATCATGCCGCCACCGGCCAGATGCTCTGCCATCACAACGCCGAACGCCTCGCGCTGAGTGGCGTCCAGCGGGGCCATCGGCTCGTCCAGCAGCCACAGGGCGCGCGGACTGGCCGCCAGCCGGGCCAGGGCCAGGCGCCGGCGCTGGCCGGCCGACAGGCGGCGCACTTCCAGGTCCAGCAAGCGGATCAGGTCGAAACGCTTGGCGGCGGCGCGGGCGCTGTCCTCAGTCCCGCCCGTCCACAGGGTCTGGAAGCGCAGTTCCTCCCAAGCCGTGCGGCTGGCCTTCAGGCCGTCGTGGTGGCCCAGCAGATGCAGCTGTTCGGCCCGCGCGGCGTCGGCCTCGACGGGGCCGTTGGCGCTCTCAAACGTTACCGTACCCGCCATGGGTCGCAGCAGGCCCGCGACCGCGCGCAGCAGGCTGGTCTTGCCCGCGCCGTTGCGACCCACCAGGGCGGCCGCTTCGCCGGCGTTCAGGGTCAGATTCAGGCCCGAAAACAGCGTACGTTCGCCGCGCGAAATGGCGAGATCCTTAATGAGAACAACTCTCAACATGCCAAGTCCCCGCGCGCGACATGGACGTTGAAGACCTGTGGCGCTAAGAAGCGCGCGGTCGCCCCCCTCCAGTCGTTCAGGGTGGTACGCGGCGCGGAGGCGGAACCTGTGTGTCCCTTCCGATCAGCGCGTGATCCCGGGAGTGGTTTTCGGGCGGCCGTGGACAGAGAAGGATCCTTGAGAATGGCGTCTGTTGACAGCCTGAAAGCCCGTCGCGAGCTCACCGTCGGCGGCAAGTCGTACGTCTATTACAGCCTTCGCGCCGCTGAGGAAGCCGGTCTGGCCGGAACTTCGTCGCTGCCGATCTCGATGAAGGTTCTGCTCGAGAACCTGCTGCGCAACGAAGACGGCGTTTCGGTCGCTGAAGACGACCTGAAGGCCGTGGCCGCCTGGCTGCAGAACAAGGGCGCCGTCGAGCACGAGATCAGCTTCCGCCCGGCCCGCGTGCTGATGCAGGACTTCACCGGCGTTCCCGCCGTCGTCGACCTGGCCGCCATGCGCGACGCCATGGTTGCCCTGGGCGCCAACCCGGCCAAGATCAACCCGCTGAACCCCGTCGACCTGGTCATCGACCACTCGGTGATGGTCGACAACTTCGGCGACGCCAAGGCCTACGACAACAACGTCAAGCGCGAGTACGAGCGCAACATCGAGCGCTATCGCTTCCTGCGCTGGGGCTCGTCGGCCTTCAACAACTTCCGCGTTGTCCCGCCCGGCACCGGCATCTGCCACCAGGTGAACCTGGAATATCTGGCCCAGACCGTCTGGACCAACGAAGTCGACGGCGCCGAAGTCGCCTATCCCGACACCGTCGTCGGCACCGACAGCCACACGACCATGGTCAACGGCCTGGCCGTCCTGGGCTGGGGCGTTGGCGGCATCGAGGCTGAAGCGGCCATGCTGGGTCAGCCGATCCCGATGCTGATCCCGGAAGTCATCGGCTTCAAGCTGACCGGCGCCATGCCGGAAGGCGCGACGGCCACCGACCTGGTGCTGACCGTCACCCAGATGCTGCGCAAGAAGGGCGTGGTCGGCAAGTTCGTCGAATTCTACGGCGACGCCCTGGCCAACCTGACCCTGGAAGATCAGGCGACGATCGCCAACATGGCCCCGGAATACGGCGCCACCTGCGGCTTCTTCCCGATCTCGGCCGCCACCGTGGCCTTCCTGAAGGGCACCGGCCGCACGCCGGAACGCGTCGCCCTGGTCGAAGCCTACGCCAAGGAACAGGGCATGTGGTGGGAGCCCGGCGTCGCCGAGCCGACCTTCACCGACAGCCTGGAACTGGACCTGTCGACGGTTCTGCCGTCGCTGGCCGGCCCGAAGCGTCCGCAAGACCGCGTCCTGCTGTCGGAAGCCTCGTACAAGTTCGCCGAGTCGCTGGGTGGTGAATTCGGCAAGTCGGAAGCCCCCGACCTGCGCGCCCCGGTGGAAGGCGAAAACTTCGACGTCGGTCACGGCGACGTGGTCATCGCGGCCATCACCTCGTGCACCAACACCTCGAACCCCTCGGTGCTGATCGCCGCCGGCCTGCTGGCCAAGAATGCGGTGGCCAAGGGCCTGAAGGCCAAGCCGTGGGTGAAGACCTCGCTGGCCCCCGGCTCGCAAGTCGTCACCGACTATCTGGCCAAGGCCGGTCTTACCAAGCACCTGGACGCCCTGGGCTTCAACCTGGTCGGCTACGGCTGCACCACCTGCATCGGCAACTCGGGCCCGCTGCCGGAAGCCATCAGCAAGACGATCAACGACAACGACCTGGTCGCTTGCTCGGTGCTGTCGGGCAACCGCAACTTCGAAGGCCGCGTGAACCCGGACGTGCGCGCCAACTACCTGGCCTCGCCGCCGCTGGTGGTGGCCTACGCCCTGGCCGGCACGATGAAGATCGACCTGGCCACCCAGCCGATCGGCCAGGACAAGAAGGGCAACGACGTCTTCCTGAAGGACATCTGGCCTTCGAACGAAGACATCGCGACCCTGCAGCGCAAGGCCATCAACGAGAAGATGTTCGCCAGCCGTTACGGCGACGTCTTCAAGGGCGACAAGAACTGGCAGGGCATCAAGACCACGGGCGGCCAGACCTACGCCTGGGAAGGTGACTCCACCTACGTCCAGAACCCGCCGTACTTCCCGAACATGTCGATGACCCCCGCTCCGGTCACGGACATCGTGGAAGCCCGCATCCTGGCCGTCTTCGGCGACTCGATCACCACCGACCACATCAGCCCGGCCGGTTCGATCAAGACGTCCAGCCCGGCCGGTCAGTACCTGATCGACCAAGGCGTGCAGCCGGTGGACTTCAACGGCTACGGCGCCCGCCGCGGCAACCACCAGGTGATGATGCGCGGCACGTTCGCCAACATCCGCATCCGCAACAAGATTACGCCGGAAATCGAAGGCGGCGTGACCAAGCACTTCCCGACCGGCGAAGTGATGCCGATCTACGACGCCGCCATGAAGTACCAGGAAGAAGGCCGCCCGGCGGTCGTCTTCGGCGGCAAGGAATACGGCACCGGCTCGTCGCGTGACTGGGCCGCCAAGGGCACCAAGCTACTGGGCGTCCGCGCGGTGATCTGCGAAAGCTTCGAGCGTATCCACCGCTCGAACCTGGTCGGCATGGGCGTTCTGCCGCTGCAGTTCGTGCAGGACGGCTGGCAGAAGCTGGAACTGACCGGCGAGGAGATCGTCTCGATCCGCGGCCTCACCGACCTGGCGCCGCGCAAGCAGCTGATCGTCGAGCTGTACCGCCCGACCGACGGCCGCATCGCCCGCTTCCCGGTCCGCTGCCGCATCGACACCCCGACCGAGCTTGAATACTTCAAGAACGGCGGTGTGCTGAACTACGTGCTGCGCAACCTGGCCAAGGGCGAATAGTCCAAGGCTTGGAAGACCGACTAAAGGCGGCCGGCTCCCTCGCGGGGCCGGCCGCTTTCGTTTCGGCGGCGCCTGACAACGATGTCTCCACCGTTTCTCCCCATCGACTGCCCCGCTTCACGGCCTCGTGAACGGCGCGTGTCGACGTTCTTGGCTTAAGTGACCCGCAATGCGTAAGGCCGCCCTTTTCCCGTTCCGTTTGGCCCTGTTCTGCCTGGCCCTGTCCGGCGTGACGGTTCCCGCTGTGGAGGCCGCCCCGAAGGCGCACGCCAAGTCGCCGGTGGTGGTCGAGCTGTTCACCGCCCAGGGCTGTTCGTCCTGCGGCAAGGCCAATCAGATCGCGGCCGACCTGTCCAAGCGGGAGGGCGTCCTGGCCCTGACCTACGCGGTCGACTACTGGGACTATCTCGGCTGGAAGGACACCTTCGCCAAGCCGGCCTTCGCCGAGCGCCAGCGGACCTACGCCAAGAAATTCGCCCTGCGCGACGTGCCGACACCGCAGATGGTGGTCGGTGGCCGTGTCCAGGCCTCGGGCGCCAAGGCCGGGACCGTCGAGGACCTGGTCAAGACGAGGGCCAACGCCCCGTCCAATCCGCCGGACATGGAGTTCGTCGGCAATGCGCGCGTCGCCGTCGGCTCGGGGCCTGCGCCGCGCGGCGGGGCCGAGGTCTGGATGATCCGCTACGACCCGCGCGAGCAGGACATCGCCGTCAAGCGCGGCGACAACAAGGGCCAGACCCTGGTCCACCGCAACGTGGTGCGCGAGCTGGTCAAGCTGGGCCCCTGGGCCGGCCGGCCCAAGCTGTATCGCCTGCCGACCGCGATCGGGACCGATCCCGACCTGGCGACGGTGATCCTGGTGCAGGGCGCCAAGGGCGGCCGCATCCTGGGCGTGCTGGAAACCATCACCCCCGAACGCTGAAGCTCAGTTTCCGGACAGAAGAAAACCCGTGTGACAGGAGGGGAGCGTCACACGGGTTCCTTTTTGCATGTCGGCGAAGGCCGTAGTGACCGGGTGGGCTGGGGGGGGCTGGACAGGACCCCGATCCGGTCTTCGTCGACGCTCTTTTTATCGAGCCTCAAACCGGCAAGGGCTGGACCAAACCAAGGTCGTTTCGGGGCGGGTCGTGGCCGATATGCGGCGGCGAGATTTCCGCGACGCGCACAGCAAAAAGCCCGCGCGGTGGGGGATGATCCGCGCGGGCCTCTTGGGGGAGGGGATATAGAGTTTGTCGGCTGACCGGCCCGCAATCTGGGGGGCTGGGGGGGCTGTTCAGGATCCTGGACCGCAGGGTCTCCGATCAGCCGACGATGTTGTTATCGACCCGCAACCGGGCGGCCGAAGGACCGAAATAAGGTCATATCGAGGCGCAGCGTGGCTACCTCGTGTCATTTGCAACCGGGCGTGTCCGGGAGGCCACGGAGCGACCGTCGGGGCGGCGCCTGTTCCATTCGTCCGATTTAGGATTAGATTCCACCGATGGCCCTGGATTCCCATCCCACGCCGGTCGGCGGCGTCACCTTCTTCGAACGGCGCGAGCTGGACCAGCTGATGCGTCTTTACGGCCGCATGGTCGCGGCCGGCGAATGGCGCGACTACGGCATCGCCGGCCTATCGGACTGTGCGGTGTTCTCGATCTTCCGCCACGCCGCCGAAGCCCCGCTCTATCGCGTCGAGAAGCGCCCGGCCCTGGCCCGCAAACAGGGCGCCTGGGCGGTGTTCGGTCAGGGCGGCCAGATCCTCAAGCGCGGCCACGAGCTGACCCAGGTGCTGAAGGTCTTCGAGAAGGGCAAGTTCTCGGTCGTTGACTGACAGCTAGAACGAAACGGCCAGCTTCGCGCCGACGAAGCGGCCATCGTTGTCATAGCCGCGCGCCGTGCCGATCGTGCTGCTGTCGGCGTTGGGCTTGAGCCCGCATAGCACGCCTGCCGAACCGGTAACGCCGCCTTCTGAGCGCTCTACCGAGGTCTTGGCGATCCCGCGTGGCAACATGATCGGGGCCCGGTCGTAGGCGACCGCGAAGGACATCGGCGCCGTCGACGGTATGGGCGACAGGGCCAGGCGCTTGGCGGCTTGGGAAGAGGCTGGAACGGTCTGCGCCTGGCTGGCGGCGGCGGCCAGGATCAGCGGCAGGGCGAACGCGAATGTCCGGATCATCGTCGTCTCCATCATGCCCCGCCGTGAATGTGGTCCCGGGAGCGGCGCGCGTCGAGGGTGACGCAACATCGCAGGTCAACAAAAAGCCCCGGCGGTTTCCCGCCGGGGCTTCGTCGTTTCGACCTGTCGCCGGTTTTAGCGGCGGCTGCCCATGATGCTGAGCAGGAATTGGAACAGGTTGATGAAGTTCAGGTACAGGCTGAGGGCGCCGTAATTGGTGGCCACGGCCGCCGACTGCTGGTCGCCGCCCAGCTGGTAGTAGGTCATCTTCAGGTTCTGGGTGTCGTAGGCGATCAGGCCCGCGAAGATCAGAACGCCCAGGATGCTGATAATGAAGGACAGGCCCGGCAGCTGCAGGAACATCTGGAACAGCGACGCGACCACCAGGCCGATCAGGCCCATGATCAGGAAGCTGCCGAAGCCCGACAGGTCCTTCTTGGTCGTGTAGCCGAACAGGCTCAGACCGCCAAAGGCGATGGCGGTGACCAGGAAGGTCGCGGCGACCGAGGCGCCGGTATAGGCCAGCAGCCACACGCCCAGACCCGCGCCGATCGAGGCGACCAGCGCCCAGTACAGCAGGCCCGACGAGCGAGCGGTCGGGTTCTTCATGGCGAACATCGACACCAGCATCATCACCAGGGGCGCGAAGCGGATGATCGTGCCGGCCAGAGTGAAGCCCGCCAGACGGCCGTCGGGGGTCAGCACGTACAGCAGGCTGGCGACCGGCTGGTAGGCGCTGGTCAGGAAGGCCAGGCCCGCCGACAGCAGAAGACCCAGCGCCACCTTGTTGTAGACGCCGAGCATGAAACTACGCAGGCCGGCGTCAACCGACATGTCGGCGCGATCCGCCGGGATCGAGCGCGCGTAGCCGCGGTTGAAGTCGTTCATTGAATTAAAGCCCTTGAGCTAGAGCGCCCACGACGGACGCCTGACGAATATCGGGTGTGAAAGGCGGTCGCGCAATCCCCTCGCGCATGTGTTCATGGTACGCACTTTGGACTTATTGGCGTCCGTGACGCAAAACGGTTCACGCCTTGCCGGGGCTCACACCGAACTCTTACAAAGTGTGTCTGGCAAAGAGTGTCTGATCTCGAGGGAAGAAATGCCTATGGACTACGCCAAGCTTGGCCGCACGGACGTGTCGGTGTCGCGTTGCTGCCTGGGCACCATGACCTGGGGCTCGCAGAACACCGAGGTCGAGGCGCATGAGCAGATGGACTACGCCGTCTCGCGCGGCGTGACCTTCTGGGACACGGCCGAGATGTACGCCAGCCCGCCCAGCCCCGAGACGCAAGGGCGCACCGAAGAATACATCGGCTCGTGGCTGGCCAGGACCGGCAAGCGCCAAGAGATCGTGCTGGCCTCGAAGGTCGCCGGCCAGGGCGCGGCGTTCGGCGGTCTGTCCTGGATGCGCAAGGACGGCGCAGTGACCCGCCAGACCAAGGCCCAGATCGACGAGGCCGTCCAGGGCTCTCTGCGCCGGCTTAAGACCGACTATCTGGACCTCTACCAGCTGCATTGGCCTGACCGCCGCGTGCGGGTGTTCGGCGGCCAAAGCTTCAAGGACTACGACCAAGACTTCGAAAGCTTTGGCGACATCCTCGAGGCGTTGGACGCCCACGTGAAGAAGGGCACGATCCGCCACGTCGGGGTCTCGAACGAGTTTCCGTGGGGCGTGATGAAGTTCCTGGGCGAGAGCGAAGCCAAGGGCCTGCCGCGCATCGCCTCGATCCAGAACGCCTACCACCTGGCTAACCGCACCTATGAATACGGCCTGGCCGAGATCGCCATGCGCGAGCAGGTGGGCCTGCTGGCCTATTCGCCCCTGGCCCAGGGCCAGCTGACCGGCAAGTACCTGAACGGCGCCCTACCGGCCGGGTCGCGTAAGGCGCTCTACAACCGCATGCAACGCTACGAAGGCCCCGGTTCTCAGGAAGCCTTCCAGGCCTATGTGAACCTGGCCCAGGCCCATGGGATCGACCCGGCGCAGCTGGCCCTGAAGTTCTGCGACACCCGCCCGTTCGTGACCTCGACGATCATCGGCGCCACCTCGATGGAACAGCTGAAGACCAATATCGACGCCTTCGACTTGGCTTGGACCGACGACCTGGAAGACGCCGTCAACGCCATCCACGCCCGCCAGCCCAATCCCTGCCCGTAAGCCTTAGGTCTCGATGATCCGTCTCTTCACCGCCATCGCCATCCCGCCGGAGATCGGCCAGGGCCTGCTCTCGCGCCAGCACGGGATCGAGGGCGCGCGCTGGCGGCCGCTGGAGGCGTTTCACATCACGCTGAAGTTCATCGGTGACGTGCAGGAGCCGGTCGCGGCCGAACTGGACGAGGCCCTGGCCGAGATCGTCGCGCCGGCCTTCGACCTGGAACTGGCCGGGGCCGGTCACTTCGGCGAGGGCGTCGATATCCACGCCGTCTGGGCCGGGGTCGCCGACAGCGCGCCGCTGCGCCGGCTGCGGAAGGCCAATGAGAGCGCCGCCCGCGCGGCCGAGCTGAAGCCCGAGAGCCGTCTCTACACGCCGCATGTCACCCTGGCCTATCTCAAGCGCGCCGCGGTTCCGGAAGTCGGGGCCTGGATCCAGGCCAACAACCTGCTGCACTCGCCGGCCTTCCACGTTGACCGCTTCGGCCTCTATTCCAGCTGGCAGACCAGCGAGGGCTCGGCCTACCGGCTGGAGCGGGAATACCCGCTGGAGGCTTAAGCCGCCGTCAGCGCGCGCGAGATCAGCCGGCGCACCGGATGGGCCTGGCGACCCAGCCGCAGCAGGGCGTGGCGGGCCAGCTTGGCCGGGGCGGTCTCGGTCGCATACAGGCGGGCGATGGCGTTGGTCGCCGTATAGAGCGGCAGGGCGGCGCGGCGATGCTCGCTCTCATAGGCCGACAGGACGTTGAGGGCGGCGAGGTCGCGGCCGGCCCGAAGGCGTCGCGCCAGGCCGACGGCGCTGAGCAGGCCCAGGTTGAAGCCATGGGCGGTGACCGGATGCATGCCGACCGCCGCGTCGCCGATCAGGGCAAAGCCGGGTCCGGCGAAGCGGTGCGACCAGGTCGTGACCAGCGGATAGGCGTGGCGAGTGCTGACCAGTTTCAGGGCCCCCAGGCGGCCCTTGTGGCGGCGGGTCATCTCGGCCTCGAAGGCGGCCTCGTCCATGGCCATGAGCTTGTCGATCTCGGGCGCGGCCAGGGTGACCACGATCGACGAGCAGCCCGGTCCCAGCGGCAGGATCGCCAGGGTCTGGCCGTGGTCGAACCACTCGGTGGCGACGTGGCCGTGGTCGGCGTCGTGGGTCATGCGGCAGACCAGCATCGCGCGACCCAGTCGGTTCATGTCGGCCCCGACGCCCAGCTGGTCGCGGAAGGTCGAAAAGCGCGAGTCGGCCACCACCAGCAGCTTCGCCTCGATTGCCTCGTCGTCGCCCAGACCGATGCGGAACCCGGTGTCGGTGCGTTGCGCAGAAGCGCCAACGACGTCGGTCAGCAGGGTCACGTCATCGGCGCCGTCGGCCAGCTGATACAGCGCCTTGCGGATGTGATGGTTGGCGACCAGGGCTCCCAGCTCGCCGGCAGCTCCGCCTTCCGGCTCGAAGGTCAGGGCCATGGGCGAAGCGCCGTTCAGCACCTTGGCGGCGCGCAACGGCCAGACGTCGTCGGCGGGGAAGAGGTCCCAGGCGCCCAGGGACTTGAGGGTGGCGATCGAGCGCTGGGTCAGGGCGATCTCGCGGCCGTCGAAGGCCGGATCGGCCAGGGCCGCGCGCGGCTGGCGCTCGATCAGGGTGATCTTCCGGCCCGAGCCCTGCATCGCTCGGGCGAAGGCCAAGCCGGCCGGGCCGGCGCCGATGATGGCGATGTCCTGCGGGTTCATCGAAAAGCTCCCTCGATACGCAGGGATCTAGTAGCGCCGCTCGGCCCCGGCGCGATTGATCAGGCTCAGGTCGCGGCGTGATCCTTGAGAACGCCCAGCGGCGCGACCGCCAGCATCTCCTCGTGGGTGGCTTCCAGCACGACCTGCGGAGCCATGCCGGCCTCCAAGGCTTCGGTCCAGCGGCCTGCGCACAGGCACCAGCGGTCGCCAGGCTTCAAGCCGGGGAAGGCGTAGTCGGGGCGCGGCGTGGAAAGGTCGTTGCCCTGCGCCTTGGAGAAGGCCAGGAAATCCTCGGTCATCACCGCGCAGACAGTGTGCAGGCCCAGGTCGTGCGGCCCGGTCTCGCAGCAGCCGTTGCGGTAGAAACCGGTGACCGGATCCAGCGAACAGGGCGCCAATTCGCCGCCCAGCACGTTCCGGGCGTTCTTGTCGTACCGTGTGGTGCTCATGCGGCGATCCTAGACCCTGGGTTTGCGCATGGGGAAGGCTTTTGCGGCGTCGCGGCGCTGCTAAGGTGAGCGCCATGACCGACGCCTTCGCAGATCGCCCGCGCCGCAGCGCCCTCTACATGCCGGCCTCCAACGCCAAGGCGGTGGAGAAGGCTCGCACCCTGGACGCCGACGTCATCATCCTGGACCTGGAGGACGCCGTTGCGCCGGAGATGAAGCCGGCCGCGCGCGAAGCGGCCGTGGCGGCGGTCAAGGCCGGCGGCTTCGGGGCGCGCGAGGTGGCGATCCGGGTCAACGGCATCGACACCCCCTGGGGCCTGGAGGATCTGGCCGCCGTGTCCGAAGCCGGTCCCGACGCGGTGCTGGTCCCCAAGGTCAATGACGCCGACGACGTGCGCCTCTACGACCAGCATCTGAAGTCGGCGCCCCCGGCCACGCGCCTGTGGACCATGATCGAGACCGCCAAGGCCGCCTTCCACCTGTGGGAGATCGCGCAGGCCCGCCACGGCACGCGGCTGTCGACCTGGGTGATGGGCGTCAATGACTTCGCCAAGGAAATGCGCGCCCGCCAGACTCCGGATCGCGCGCCGTTCCTGCCGCTGCTGACCCTGTCGGTCGCCGCCGCCCGCGCCCACGGCCTGACGATCCTGGACGGGGTCCACAACGACATCGAAGACCTCGAGGCGCTGGAGGCCGTCTGCGTCCAGGGCGTCGACTTCGGCTTCGATGGCAAGACCCTGATCCATCCCAAGCATCTCCCGATCTGCAACCGGGTCTTCTCGCCCTCGCCCGAGGACGTTGCCTGGAGCCAGGCGGTGATCGCCGCCTTCAACGCGCCCGAAAATGCGGGCAAAGGCGCCCTACGGGTCGACGGCAAGATGGCCGAACGCTTGCATCTGTCGCAGGCAGAGCGTCTTGTCGCCGTGGCGGCCGCGATCTCGGCGAGGGATGCGGCGACCTAAGGGGGCGCTGAGCAGGTTTCGTATGCGGGCTATCGTTGTTTCCGTCGTTTCGGCCATGCTGGCCGCGGGTCCGGTCTGGGCTCAGCAGTCTGCCGACGCGCCGGTCGTGACGGCTGCGCCGCAGGTCCAGGCGCCGCCCGCCGATACGGTCCCTCAAGCGCTCGATCCGCTGGCCGACCTGATCGCCCAGCAAACCGGTCTCGACGAAGAGCAGGCCGAGGCCGCTAGCGCGCCCGCGCCGCGCCACAGAGCCACCATCCTGCCCATACCCCCGCCCGAACCGACCGGCCCGGCCATCCCGCAGGGCGGCTACGTCCCGGCCGAGAAGGTCTATGAGATGCGGGTGAAGGGCTCGATCGCCGCCGCCCAGAACCTGCAAGGCCCGCTTGATGGCGGCTGGAAGATCGCCGGCGCCGACGGCGGCCAACTCTACGCCCTGCAGCTGGTCGACAAGGCCGGCGGCTATGGCGAGCTGGAAGGCGCCTGGCGCGATGTCCGGCGGCCCGGCAGCGTCGGCTCGACCGGCCTGATCGAGGATCTGCGCCGCGACGGCTCTGACGTCGTCGTCCGTTTCAGCCCCCGGGGCGGCCAGTCCAGCGTCCTGACCCTGCGGCCTGTCGGCCAGGAGCGTTGGGCCGGCCAGCTGTCGGAGAACGGCGAGGTCCTGGCGGTGGTCGCCGAGCAGCTGCGTCCTGAGGCTCCTCCCGGCTACGAGACCGAGCGTCGTGGTCCCTATGTCTGGCCTGGCCCCCAGCGCGTGGCGGCCAGCCGTCCCGCCCCGGCGGCGTCGGCTCCGGCCTGCTCGACCAAGGGCAAGACGGGCAAGGCCCTGAAGGCGGCCAAGGCCAAGTGCGCAGCCGCCGCCAAGCGCGGCAAGGGCGCGGCGGTCAAGAAGGGCGGCAAGGCGAAGGCCAAGGCGACGACCGCACGCAAGGGCAAGGCGACGGCCAAGAAGCCGGCCGCCAAGAAGAAGCGCTAGGCTTTCAGCGCTTCCCGCGCCGCTGCGATCGGTGCGGCGAGGTCCTCAGCCGCATAGGCGCTCGCCGGGCTGTGACCCCACACGGGGCCCGGCCAGGCCGGATCATCTGCGCGTCGCCCAACCACGTGCACATGCAGCTGCGCGGTGACATTGCCCAGGGCGCCGACGTTCAGCTTGTCGACCGCCAGGCCCAGCGCCGCGCCGACCGCACGGACGGCGGTTCCGGCCAGGACGATCTCTTCCATCAGCTCGATGCGGTGGGCGGTGTCGAGTTCCTCGATCTCGCGCAGACCGGGCTGGCGGGGGATCAGAACCAGCCACGGATAGCGGGCGTCGTCCTGCAGGCGCACCTCGCATAGCGGCAGGTCGGCGACCTTGTGCGAGGTAGCGACGAACGCCGGGTCGAGAATGAAATCAGCCACGTTTCGGCACCGCCGCCCAATAGTCGAAGTCGAGAATGACGGCCGGGTCATAGACCCCTTCGCCATCCTTGTCCGGGAACTCCGCGCAGGGCTGGTCCTTCGTCGCCACCAGCCGCAGGCGCAGGGCGCCGACCGAACCGAGATCCGCCTTGTCCAGCACCTGGCTCCAGGCGAACACCGTGCCGCCGGCGAAGAGCGGGGCCACGTGCCGGCCGCCGTTGATGGCCAGGATCAGGCCGGCGTTCTGCAGCCCGTTGAACGACAGCGCCTTGGCGGTCGAGATCACCACCCCGCCATAGACCAACCGCCGGCCCGACGGGTCCTTGCTCCGCTCGAACTGGTTGAAGTGGACCTTGGCGGTGTTCTGCCACAGCCGGGTGGCCATCTGGTGTTCGGCCTCTTCCACCGCCATGCCGTCCACGTGGTCGATGGTCTCGCCGATCTCGTAGTCCTCGAAGGCGTGCGGCGCGCCGGCCAGAGCCCAGTCATAGGCGGCGAAGTCCAGTCCCGCCGGTAAGACTAGATCGGCCGGCGCCACGGCGCCCGACAGGGTCGGCGCCGTCTGCTCGGCGATCTCCGCGTCCGGATCGCGCTTTCGCACCATCACCCAGCGCACGTAGCTCAGCACCGCCTCGCCGCGCTGGTTCACGCCGGTGGTGCGCACATAGACGACGCCGGTCTTGCGGTTGGAGTTCTCCTTCAGCCCGATCACGTCGGACACCGCGCTCAGGGTGTCGCCCGGAAATACTGGGGCCAGGAACCGGCCCTCGGCATAGCCCAGATTGGCCACCGCATTCAGGCTGATGTCGGGCACCGTCTTGCCGAACACCACATGGAAGGCGATCAGCGGGTCGACCGGCGCAGAGGCCAGGCCGCAGGCGCGGGCGAACTCGTCCGACGAAAAGAGCGAGAAGCGCGGCCCGTAAAGCGCCGTGTACAGCGCGACATCGCCGCTTGTGACGGTCCGGGGCGTGGCGTGGACCAGTCGCTGGCCCAGCTTGAAGTCCTCGAAGAAATGACCCGGATCGGTCTTGCTCATCCCCGCGGCTCCTTATCGTTGTTTAGGCATCTTTGCCGCAGCGCAGCGAAACGGGAAAGAGGACTTGAGGCCGGGACGCTACAGGTCTAGACCGCGCCCGACATTTCACTGTCCACAGCCTTGATGGAGACCCCATGGCTCGCGCGAAGATCGCCCTTATCGGCGCCGGCATGATCGGCGGCACCCTGGCCCACATCGCCGCTCGCGAAGAGCTGGGCGACGTGATCCTGTTCGACATCGCCGAAGGCACCCCGCAGGGTAAGGCCCTCGACATCGCCGAAGCCTCGGCCGTGTTCGGCAAGGACGTGGCCCTGAAGGGCGCCAACGACTACGCCGACATCGCCGGCGCCGACGTCTGCATCGTCACCGCCGGCGTGCCGCGCAAGCCGGGCATGAGCCGCGACGACCTGCTGGGCATCAACCTGAAGGTCATGAAGGCCGTCGGCGAAGGCATCAAGGCCCACGCCCCGAACGCTTTCGTCATCTGCATCACCAACCCGCTCGACGCGATGGTCTGGGCCCTGCAGCAGTTCTCGGGTCTGCCCAAGGAAAAGGTCATCGGCATGGCCGGCGTCCTGGACTCGGCCCGCTTCGCCTACTTCCTGGCTGAAGCCACCGGCGTGTCGGTCGAAGACATCCACGCCTGGACCCTGGGCGGTCACGGCGACGACATGGTTCCGATGGTCCGTCACTCGACGGTCGGCGGCCTGCCGCTGCCGGAACTGGTCAAGCAAGGCTGGCTGACGCAAGAGAAGCTGGACGCCATCGTCGAGCGCACCCGCAAGGGCGGCGGCGAGATCGTCGCCCTGCTGAAGACCGGCTCGGCCTTCTACGCCCCGGCGGAATCGGCGATCGCCATGGCGACGTCGTACCTGAAGGACAAGAAGCGCGTCCTGCCGTGCGCCACCTACCTGACCGGCCAGTACGGCCTGAACGGGCTGTACGTCGGCGTGCCGGTCGTCATCGGCGCCGGCGGCGCCGAGAAGATCGTCGAGTTCGAAACCAACGACGCCGAGAAGGCCATGTTCGCTGCCTCGGTTGCGTCGGTCCAGGGCCTGATGGAAGCCTGCAAGGCCATCGACAGCTCGCTGGTCTAAGCGAACTTCGATCCATAACGACGAAGGGCGGCCCTCGCGGGGCCGCCCTTTTTCTTGGTCACTACAGGCCCCCTCCGCGCTTCGCGCTCCTCCCCCGGAGGGGGAAGGCGGCTTAACGTCTGCCCCCTCCGGGGGCGGACGACCGCGAAGCGGTCAGGTGGGGGCAAGTGGCAGGCCTAGTGCGCCGCGTCGCCCGGCTCCTGGGAAATCTCTTCCAGGGTCTTGCCGACCTGCTTGGCGCCGTAGTCCTTGGCCACATCGCCCAGCGAAAGAATGCCGGTCAGGTTGCCGGACTCGTTGAGGACGATCAGACGGCGGACCTGGTTGTTGGCCATCTTGGCGGTGGCGTCGGCCAGGACGTCGTCTTCCTTCACGCTCAGCACTTCACCGTCGGACATGGCTTCCGAGATGGGGGCGTCGAAGCTGCGGCCTTCGGCGACCACGCGCAGGACGATGTCGCGGTCGGTGACCACGCCGACCACCTTGCCGTCCTCGACCACGGGCACGACCCCGCTTTCGACCTTGGCCATGGTCTCGGCGACCTTGCGGATACTGTCGGTGGGGCGTGCGATCGAGACCTGGCTGGTCATGGCGTCGCTGACTTTCATGGCGAACCTCTCAAGGTTGGGAATTCCGAGGCTCTAAAACCCGCGCACACCCCCTCCTGTTCCGCTTGCGTGTGCCCTATCTAGGCGCAGCCCCCATTGGAGGGGGTCTCCGCGGAGCTTCCCATGTCGATCTCGATCCACCAGGCCAGCGTGCCCGTCTTCATCCAGGGCCTGAAGGGTCTGAAGGGCGTCCTGACCAAGGCCGCCGCCCTCGTCGAGGCCAAGACATGGGACCCCGAGGCCCTGCTGAAGGCCCGCCTGTATCCCGACATGTTCCCGCTGATCCGCCAGGTGCAGATCGCCACCGACTTCGCCAAGGGCGGCGCCGCGCGCCTGGCCGCGCAGGAGGTTCCGGCCTGGGACGACACCGAAGCCAGCTTCGAAGACCTAGTCGCCCGCGTCGACCGCGCCATCGCCTATCTGGAAGGTCTGGACGTGGCGGCGTTCGAAGGCGGTCACGACCGTGACGTCCAGCTGGTTCGTCGCGGCGAGACCAAAACCTTTAAGGGCCTGGACTATCTGCAGGGCCAGGCGATGCCGAACTTCTTCTTCCACATCACCACCGCCTACGCGATCCTGCGCCACAACGGCGTCGAGGTCGGCAAGCGCGACTTCCTGGGCACGGCCTGATCTTCGGTTTCTTGGGGGGCGGGCCGAAAAGCCCGGTAGTGACGCAGTTTGAATCCGGGAGTTAGTAAGTCTGGATCAAATGGTGATCTTGATGCTCCGAATGGCCTCTCGGAACTTCCCTCGGACGTCCGGCGGGACTTGGTCTAGTAGGAACTGATGGACGGCCTGATTGTCGGCATCGCTCCGCAGTGGGTCCAGCTCAAAGCTCCAAGTTGACCATTTCTCGACTGATGTCGCCGTTATGACGCCGATCCCATGCCGCCCCGCCACTGACAGCACGTTATCGAAGTCTCCCTTTTCATCTTCTGACAACTCCGTTGGGAAGTTGACTATGAGAAGGTAGGCGTAGTGCGCTCGCAGGCGGTGCGATACCGCTTCGTAAACTCCCATGACATTCAGAGCTTCATACCGCTTGACTTCGATTGTCCTCACGTCTCCTTCCGGACGAGAAGAAAATAGCCAATCTGACACGGTGCAAAGAGTGATGTCTGGTCGTGTCCAAGTGCCGCCGGTCTGTCGTCGCCCTTGACCGGCCGTCACCGCCCCGAAAACATGCGTGAAGCCCGGCTGCTCAGTCCAATTCCGAAGGATTACGTTCAGGGCAGGGTCGTAAAAATGTCGCTCTGTCTGAGGGTCTAGCTCTGCCGCAGATGCGCTCGATGGAATCGTCTCGATCTCGACAAGGGCGGGCTCGTCATTCGTCTCCGGAACAAGGTAGATTCCGCCGTTGCGACCTCTGCGCCTCTCGATCTTGCGAGCATCGACCAGAGTTTGCTCAGCCTTCCAATAGTCATCTGTCGGCTTTTGACCAACATCAGGCAGTTTCTCCCACAACTTTTGCCTTATTAGTCGGCCTCCCGCTAACTTTAGTGCCTCGACAATCTTATCTTCCATCACGGATTCTCGATCTATGTGGGTGATTGGGGCGTACCCTCAGCGAACTCGTTGGGGCTTCGCGGGGCAGATAGCGTTGTCGGTCTGCCTACTGGAATTTCCGTCGCTTGAACGCAGCGATATCTTCTCGCGATAGCTTGAACCATTCGCCATTGGCGCGCCGGTCGGCAAAGCGCCGGTGCCAATACGCTTCGATGCCAGGCGGATCGTCGGTGGAGATGGAGTGGATGAGCATCACCTTCTCGGGCAGCGCGATCGTGATCTCCTTGACCCGACGCTCCACATCGTCGCTCCTCCCGACTTTGAAAAACGCGCCTGACTGAAGCAAGTACACGGAACCATCAACGCGGCTGCGGGGTGGCGACACAGGCTGGGCGCCGAGGATTGGCACCACGTCAGCGAACTCGGGCTTGTCTGCTGTCCAGGCGCCAATAAGGACACCAAGCTGGCTGAAGCCGCCGAACCGGCGCTCGATCGTTTTGAAGTTGGGGAAGTCAGGCCGCGACCGTCCAAACAGCTTCAGTTCGGCGACGGTCGGAACGCGACCATAGTGCCGGCACGCCATCGCCAGTTGCCGGAGTAGCTCATCGTCGGCGATGCGGCGCTCTTCGGGCAGAAGGTTAGGCGTTAGGCCGGCTTCCGCGATGGCTTCGCTCCAGCGAGCCCAATACACGCCCCGCCAAGCCGACTCACCAATGCCAGAGTGCGTTTGGAAATGCTTTGCACCGGGCGGTTTCCCGTCGGCCTCTTTCGCCAGCCGGCGAATTTCGTTGAGGATTCTGACCTTCATCGGTCAAGCTAAACGTATCGCCCTGCCTTCCTCAACTATACCTGAACTGGGAAGAGCTTTTTTCCTTCCAGGCACACCCGCTGAAATGTCTGCTCAAAGATGCCGTCCTGCGGCGTCAGCACCGTTGAGCCAACCGCCACGAAGGGCATGTACCCGACGTAGCCGCCGAACCCGTTTTTGGCGTTGACCGTGCCGCAAGTGAAGACGCCCTCGGGCGCGCCATCGATCTGGCCGCGCACGGCCCAGACATCCTTGAATAGTGCGCTGTCGGGATCGGCGAGGCTGTAGCGCACGGCTTGAACGGCCTCATTCGCTGACGCGAAAGCCTGGGCCTCTTCACGCTCAGCGGCGTCTTTCTCGGCCTGGGCCTTTTCTTCCTCGGCCTTGAGGGCATTTTCGACTGCCGCATCTCGATCCCGTTGCGCCTTTATCTGGGCCTGCGCAGCGGCGTGCTCCTTCGGGAAAGCGGCGGCCTTGATGCGATCAACGGCGAACGCACCTGCGCAGATCAGCAGCGCGACGAGAAGGAAGCTCCCGACCGTCACCGAGACCCAATCCGTTTTGCCGTTGCTCGCCATGATCGCCCCGCTCAAGTTGAATGGGGTCTATTCTGCCTATCATAGGTAAACGAAATAGGCAGAATGGCTCCTGGAGCCAAAGTGCCTCTGGCCGCCACATCCCCTCATGGATTGGGCTGCGATCGTTGGCGGGAACATACGCCGACTGCGGAAGGCGAAAGGCCTGACGCAAGAGCAGCTTGCTCACGAGTCTGAGGTCGCCATGCGCTACGTCGCCGGCGTCGAGCGTGGTGAGGAAAATCCGTCGCTCAAGTTCTTGGTGAAGATGGCTGATGCGTTGGGCGTCGAGCCGTCGGCCCTGCTGGCGCGGAACTAAGCTCTAAGAATAGCGACGAATTGCACGCAAATCTTGACGTCAGCCCCGTTTTCGGTTAACGCTGATTGCGTCGCGTTCAGCGGCTTGAATTTCGGCCCGAGGCCGATCGGCGCGAGTTGCGCGCCCCCTCACTCCGAGAGCATTTCAATGAACTTCAAATGGACGCCTCGCCGGCGCTTTTTCCACATGCTCGGTAAATTGCTGGGCGTTCAAATTTCGCCTGAGCGCGGAGTTTTCGTGGGAGTCAGCTTTCCCGATCTCAACGTCTATGCCGCCGACGGCATGACGGTTATCGGTCGGATTTCCCGGTAGGAGGTCCAAACCACTTTCGCAATAGGTCGTCAGTGCGCAGGCGAAGGCCTGCCCAAGGGCCTTCAATGCTCAATACAAGAAAGCGGTCGTTATTCTCAGCATCAGCGCCGCTCAGCATGGCGACGATTTGGTCTGGCGAGTAGGCCGTCTCAACCAACCAGGTCGACTCTAGAATACGAGCGGCACCTGCATCGATCGTCCGCATTTGGCGATCTACCGCGCTATAGTCGCGCTCGATTTTGGTGAGGTCGTAGCCGACGAGATATCGCTTCATATCGGTTGTGTACGGAATCTTTGCTACTCAAAGATTACCTTCTCTCTCCAAGCTTCCGGTATTCTCCGAGGCACATCGAACAGATCGAAGAGCCATCCGGCTCCAGTTCCTCGGCCTTCGCGGTAGCATCCTCCAGCCGGTAAAACGGCAACCACTCCCCGGCTTTTGTCCCACCGGTCCCGCCTTTTCCGGCACCGTCGCGACAGTTTGAACAGCCCGCCGAGTGGACCTTGGTCGTGTGGTGGACGAAGCTCCGATAGACCCAATGGCTCGGGGCAAGCTCGACGTCATCAGGGTCAACCTGAACGATCTCACCATTGTCGTTGTCGGCCTGATCCTCATTGGCCTCAGCACTACGCTCGGCGATGAAGGCGTCAGTCATCGCCAGCACGTCCTCGATCTCCCAGAGCCCGTCGGCGAGGCCTGCTTGCATTGCCGCCGTCGGGAGTTTGATCCAGTCGCCGGAGCCGCCTCGCGGCCTCCTCGGACGGGGAATCCAGCAGTAATTATGGTACATGATCCAGAGCGCCAGATGGCGCTCGTGGTTGAGGAAGCGCTTCGAGAAGGCGTTGGTCTTGCGACCGTAGCGCCGATTTCCCATCCGCACGTTGAGATTCTGGCGCTCGATGTAGCTGGTGTGGATGTCGTGCTCAGCGACATCGCCGATCACCGCCGTCCGCGTCGCCCCTTCGTATCGGCTACCGGTTAGGCGGCTACCTTTCGCATCGACCTTCGAGTAATTCTTGTTCAGAACCCCAAAGTTTAAATCGCTCCCGAAGGCTCGATCCATCGCCTGGGGGTAGGCTCCGAGGCCGTCTGTGATGATGGTCGGGCGTTTCACGAACTCACCACTCTCTCGGCGCTTCAGTTTGCTGGCGAGGCGACGGGCGAACTTCGTGGCGTCGTCGATGCCCTGGTTCCCGAGGTGGTAGGTGAGAATGAACTTGGTCTCGGCGCAAACCGCCAGGTAGGTCCACACCGTGCCGGCGCCGGGCGTCGGCGCGGCCATGTCCTTCACGTTGAAACTGCGCGCGCCGACGAAGGCGTAGAGTTCGTCAGCCTGAATTTTCTCAATGGTCAGGTCGCGTAGCGAGTCGAGATAGGCGATCGCCATATCGCCAGCCTCTTCGAACAGCTTGGCGACCGTGTTTTGACTGACGCGAAAGATGCGCTCGCATGAGCGCTGCGACATGCCCTCGCAGAGGGAGTGGAGAATGTAGGCGCGTAGTCGCGCGTTAAGTCTATTCGCCAAACGCCATTGCTGGCCGGCGCCGGTCAGTCCCGAAATAGTTGAAAGTAACCATGGGCGTTCTCCAAGTTCGCAAAACCCAGTTTGGGTGCGCGAGCGAGGTCGCTCATGGGTAGTTGAGTTTCAACCTATTTCGTCGCTTTCGGCCTAAACTCATGCACGAGATGAGGTTAACGTTGCGAATTCGCAACGAAACGCCCCTTATATTCCTGTAATAATGAACATTAATAGATATTCTCGGGGCTATCTTTTCTTTGATAGTCGCTTTGCTGCCTCGATCAATTCTGACCTGTCTGCGCGAGGTAGAGCATCTCGGACCTCCTCAATGACACGAGCTTCCTCGGCGCTTGCCGGCTCATCATCACCCACCAGCGCTTTGGCGGCTTTCAGCATCGCCAGACGTTCAGTTTCGGGATCAGTGTGGGAGGGTTTCGTCATGCGAGGGTCCGGCCTGCAAGCAGCAGGCCGGAGAGGGTACCACAGGCTTAAAGAATATCGCCGGTGTGAACGGCGCAGGACACCACATGACGGAGGAGTGCCGAGACGGCCCCCTCCCGCGTCATAGAGGTCACGCAAGCGGCGCCATCGACGCTCCCGACGTAGCGCTTGCAAGTCTGGGTGAACTCGCAGCCGATCGAGAGTTGGTGGGCTCCGCGACGCAGGTTGATGGTTTCGGTGCGGTAGAACATGGGCGATCTCCTTGGTTTCGCCACCCGACCGAGCCGCCACCGCTGAGGCTTAGCAACCGGCTATCTCAAACTGCGTCACCGCCAAAAGCCCGCCCCTATAGACTCTTCCGCCTTTTCTGTGCATAAGCCCCGGCTTCCGGCGCTTTATCAGCAGCGCCTCCACCGTCACGACCCCGGCCTGTTAGCGCAGGATCCATCCGGACGAGGACGGCGAGGACCCCCGTCGACGTGATCGTCCACGGGGGCTGATCGCGTTTGGTCTGTAGTTTTAACCAGGGTTCGACATGTTCGACGGCCTTACAGAGCGACTTTCAGGCGTCTTCGACCGCCTCGGCGGCCGCGGCGTGTTGTCCGAGAAGGACATCGACGAGGCGCTGCGCGAGGTCCGAGTCGCCCTGCTCGAGGCCGACGTCGCCCTGCCGGTCGTCAAGGATTTCATCAGCAAGGCCAAGGAGCTGGCGTCTGGCGAGTCCGTCATCCGTTCGGTCAAGCCGGCCGACCAGGTGGTCAAGATCGTCTATGACGGCCTGGTCGAGATGCTGGGCGGCGAAGCGCCGACCGGCCTGAACCTGGCCTTGAACCCGCCGTCGGTCATCCTGATGGCCGGCCTGCAGGGCTCGGGCAAGACGACGACCACCGGCAAGCTGGCCCTGCGTCTGTCCAAGACCGAGCGCAAGAAGGTGCTGGTCGCCTCGCTCGACACCCGCCGTCCCGCCGCCATGGAGCAGCTGGCAACCCTGGCCAAGCAGGTCGAGGTCGAGAGCCTGCCGATCGTTCCGGGCCAGAGCGCTCCGGACATCGCCAAGCGCGCCATGACCGTGGCCAAGCTGGGCGGCTACGACGTTCTGATCCTCGACACCGCCGGCCGCACCACGCTGGACGAGGCGATGATGAGCGAAGCGGCGGAAATCGCCCGCATCGCCACGCCGTCCGAGACCATCCTGGTCGCCGACAGCCTGACCGGTCAGGACGCCGTGCGCACGGCCAAGGCGTTCCACGAGCGCCTGCCGTTGACCGGTCTGATCCTGACTCGCGCCGACGGCGACGGCCGTGGCGGCGCGGCGCTGTCGATGCGTCACGTCACCGGCCTGCCGATCAAGTTCCTCGGCGCCGGCGAAAAGATCGACCAGCTGGACGTGTTCGACGCCCGCCGCGTCGCCGGCCGCATCCTGGGCCAGGGCGACGTCGTGGCGCTGGTCGAGAAGGCCGCGGCCGATCTCGACCATGCCGAAGCCGAGCGCATGGCCAAGAAGCTGGCCAAGGGCAAGTTCGACCTGGACGACTTGGCCGCCCAGCTGCGCCAGATGCAGAAGATGGGCGGCATGGAAGGCATCATGGGCCTCCTGCCGGGCGTCCAGAAGGTCAAGAAGCAGATCGCCGAGAGCGGCGTCGACGACAGCATTTTCCGTCGCCAGCAGGCGATCATCAGCTCGATGACCAAGGAAGAGCGCAAGAAGCCCGACATCCTGGCCGCCTCGCGCAAGCGTCGCATCGCGGCGGGCTCGGGCGTCGACGTCGCCGAGATCAATCGCCTGCTGAAACAGCACCGCCAGATGGCCGACATGTTCAAGGCCATGTCCAAGGACGGCGGCAGGGGCATGGCCCGCATGGCCCAGATGATGGGCGGCGGCGACATGGCCCGTCTCAAGACCATGGGTGGGGGGAAAATGCCCCAGCCCGATCCCAATGCAGCGGGAGGCCAAGGCCTCTCGGGGCTGCCCGGTCTGCCGGGCCTCGGGGGCGGCGGCGACGCCAAGCCCAACCCTCTCTCCGGCCTGGGCCTGCCCGGCTTCAACCCGTTCAAGAAATAGAACTTTAGACCCTAAGGACTACCTCAAATGCTGAAGATCCGTCTCGCCCGTGGCGGCGCCAAGAAGCGTCCGTACTACTCGATCGTCATCGCCGACAGCCACTCGCCGCGCGATGGCCGCTTCATCGAGAAGGTCGGCACCTACAACCCGCTCCTCAAGAAGGACGACCCGGCTCGCGTGACCCTGAAGGTCGAGTCGATCCAGGAGTGGCTGAAGAAGGGCGCTCAGCCGAGCGACCGCGTCGCCCGCTTCCTGGCCGCTCAAGGCCTGGTCGCCTGGACCCACGGCAACAACCCGCAAAAGGGCGCCCCGGGCAAGAAGGCTCAAGAGCGCACCGCCGAGCGCGCTCAGCGTGAAGAAGAGCGCAAGCAAGCCGAGATCGACGCCAAGGCCGCCGCCGAAGCCGAGAAGGCCGCTGCTGCTGAAGCCGCCGCCGCTGCTGCTGCTGAAGCCGCTGCTGCCCCGGCCGCCGAAGAAGCCCCCGCTGAAGAGGCCCCGGCCGCTGAAGCGCCGGCTGAAGAAGCCTCGGAAGGCTAATCAGGGTATCCGCGCCGCCGATCCTTTCCGGGTCGGCGGCGCGACTCTGTCTGCACGATGGCCGCTGCTTCTCCCGATGACCCGATGATCCTGGTCGGCCGCGTGGCCGGCGGCTTCGGCGTGCGCGGCGAGGTGCGGATCTCGACCTATACCGAAGACCCGATGAGTATCGCGGGCTTCAAGACGCTGAAGCGCCAGGACGGCTCGGTCGCCCTGACCATCGCTTCCGCCCGCAAGACCAAGGACGGCGTCGTCTGCCGCTGCCCCGGCGTCGAGAGCAAGGAAGCCGCCGACGCCCTGCGCGGCCTGCGCCTGTACGTTCCCCGCTCGGCCCTGCCCGAGCCGGACGAAGACGAGTTCTACCTGACCGATCTGGTCGGCCTGACCGTCCGCCACATCACCACCGACGTCCTGCTGGGTCGCGTGAAGAGCGTCCAGAATTTCGGCGCCGGCGATATTCTCGAGATCACTCCGGACCTGGGCGGCCCGACCTGGTTCCTGCCGTTCACGCGGGCGGCTGTGCCCGAGGTCAAGATCGGCGAAGGTCTGATCCTGGCCGACCCGCCCGAACTGGTCGGCGAGCACGAAGGCCCCCAGGAAGACGAAGAGCTGGGCGACCGCGACTGAGTTTCCGCGCAGGAGCGTACGATTGACCTCGCCAAAATCGACCTCGCCAAAATCGACATTGGGCGGAAAGTGGCGGGTCACCGCCTCGCGCATTGTTCACCAGGATCCCTGGATCCGCCTGCGGGCCGACGACTGCGTCACCGACGAGGGCGCGGTGGTCGCGCCCTACTACGTCCTGGAATATCGCGACTGGGTCGAGGTGGTGGCGCTGGACGCGCAGAACAACGTCCTGCTGATCCGGCAGTATCGCCACGGTCTTGGCGATGTCTCCACCGAGCTGCCGGCCGGCGGCATGGACGAGGGCGAGACCGATCCGGTGGCCGCCGCCATCCGCGAGCTGCTGGAAGAGGCGGGCTGCGCCGGGACCTTGTCCCTGATCGGTGAGACCCGGCCCAACGCCGGCACCCACACCAACCGCGTCCATATCGTGCTGGCCCGCGACGTCGTCCGGGTGGCCGAGCCCAAGGACGATCCGGGCGAGCGCATCGAGAGCTTCTGGGTCAGCCCCGCCGAGGCCCTGCGCATGGCGCTGGCCGGCGAGCTCACCGTCGGCATGCAGGCCGCCTCGCTGCTGCGGGGTCTGGTCGAGGCCGGCGTGGCGGCGTTCTCGGTCGATGACAAGAAGGTCATGACAGAGGCTTAACTGGCCTTCGAGACGGCGCGATGCGACCCCTCGCCCCGCTGTTCAACCGGGGCTTTCGCCATGCGCCTTCTCGTCCTTTCGGCTCTGGCCGCGCTCGCGGTCGCCTCGCCCGTCCTGGCGGCCGAGGAACTGACGACCCAGCAGGCCGGCCAAGTTGTCGATAAGCTCGTCTCGAACCTCAACGGCTATTTCGACCCGGCCAAGGCGCGTCAGGTCCAGGCGGTGCTGAAGACCGAGCGCAAACGCCTCGTCGCGATCCACGACCGCGAACAGCTGGCGCAGGCGCTCAGCGCCATCACCTTGAAGACCTCCGGCGACCAGCATCTGAAGGTGTCGGTGACCACCGCCAGCGCCCAGGCTCCGACGATGAGCGACGCCGACCAGGCTCTGCTGGATCAGCGCCTGGCCTATGGCCTTATGGCCGTCCGCCGCCTGCCAGGCAATATCGGCTATCTGAAGCTGCGCTACTTCGAGCAAACCGCGGCTGGGGCTCAGGTCATCGAAGACGCCATGGCTCTGTTGCAGCACACCGACGCCCTGATCATCGATCTGCGCGAGAACACCGGCGGCGGCGGGGCGTCCGACGAGCGTCTGCTGGGCCATCTGTCGCGCGCGCCGCTGACCATGGCGGCCCTGCACTGGCGAGAGCCGGACGGCCGCGAGACGGTGGAGCAGCGCAAGGCCGACGTGCCGGCCTCGGGCCCGCTCTATGCTGACAAGCCGGTCTATGTGCTGGTCGCCAACCGGACCTTCTCGGCGGCCGAGGAGTTCGCCTACGACATCCAGGCCAACAAGCGCGGCCTGCTGGTGGGGACGCGCACGCGCGGCGGCGGCAATCCGGCCAATCGCGATGCGCCCGCCCTGGGCTTTGGCCTGTCGGTGTTCGTGCCCAACGGCCAGGCGATCCATCCGCTGACTGGCAAGGGCTGGGAGGGCGTCGGCGTCCAGCCGGATGTCGAGACACGGCCCGAAAGCGCCCTGACCGAGGCCTATCGCCGGGCCCTTGGCGTCGCCAAGCCGCTTGTCGTGACCCCGCGCTCGGAAAAGGAACGCGCCGACGCCATCGCCGACCCGGCGGCGGCGCTGGCCGGCGATCAGCGGCTCTAGGCTATTTGCGCACGCGCATCAGGCATTCCTGGGCCACCGATGCCAGGAGCTTGCCGTCGCGGCTGAACATCTGGCCGCGCACCAAGCCCCGGCCCTGCGAGGCGCTGGGGCTGTCCTGGGCGAACAGGGTCCAGTCGTTGAAGTCGAACGGGTGGTGGAACCACATGGCATGATCCAGGCTGGCGCCCTGCAGGCCCGGCGTCGTCCAGATCAGGCCGTGCGGACGCAGGGCGCTTTCCATGAACGCCATGTCCGACGCATAGGCCAGGGCGGCCTGCTGCATCTTCACGTCATGGCCCAGCGGGGCCTTGGCCCGCATCCAGACTTCCTTGGTGCCCGACTTCTTCACCGGAGCGACCGGGTTCTGCATGTCGACCCAGCGGATATCGACCGGGCGCGGCTTTTCCAGGTGGGCCAGCATCCGCGGATGGATCTGGTCGCCCAGGCTGCGCAGGAACTCGGCCTCGGTCGGCAGGGTCTCCGGATCAGGCGCCGAGGGCATGTCTGACTGGTGCTCGAAGCCGGCTTCCGGCGTCTGGAACGAGCAGGCCAGGTTGAAGATCTGCTCGCCATGCTGGATCGCAGCCACGCGGCGCGTGGTGAAGGTGCCGCCGTCGCGAGCCCGCTCGACCTCGTACAGGACTGGGGCGTTCACATCGCCGGGGCGGATGAAATACGCATGCAGCGAGTGACAGACCCGGTCCGGCACGGTCTTGTAGGCCGCCAGCAGGGCCTGGGCGATCACGAGGCCGCCGAAGATGCGCGGGAAGCCGTCGTTAGGGCTGACCCCCCGGAACAGGTTCACCTCGATGGGTTCGAGGTCCAGGATGTCGGCGAGGTTCTCGGTCGTCTGCATGGAGCAGTGCGATAAGCGCGCTTGTGCGGCGCCGCAAGCCGTGACCTTGCGTCAGTCGGTCGCGGTCCCCATCGTGGGTCGATGTCTTCTGCTCCCCCGATCATCCATCACCCCGCCTTCCGCGCCGAAATGCCGGCCGGACATCGCTTCCCGATGGACAAGTTCTCGCGCCTGGCCACGATGCTGGAGGCCGAAGGCGTGGCGGGGCCGGTAGGCTTCGTGCGGCCCGAGTTCATCGACGTCGAGACCCTGCTTCTGGCCCATACCGAGGACTACGTGCGGGGCGTGATCGAGCTCATCCTGCCGCCCGACGTCGTCCGGCGGATCGGCATGCCCAATACTGACAGCGTCGCGACCCGCGCCCGGGCGGCGACCGGCGGCACCCTGCTGGCCGCGCGCCTGGCCCTGGAGCACGGCATAGCCTGCAACACCGCCGGCGGCAGCCATCACGCTTCGGCGGAAAGCGGCGCGGGCTTCTGCGTGTTCAATGATGTGGCGGTGGCGGCAAGGCGTCTTTTGGCCGAGGGCAAGATCGGCAAGGCCCTGGTCGTCGACCTGGACGTTCACCAGGGCGACGGCACGGCGCGGATCTTCGAGGACGATCCCAGCGTCTTCACCTTTTCGATGCACGCCGAGAAGAACTTCCCGCACCGCAAGGCGGTCAGCGATCTCGACATCGAGCTGGCCGACGGCACGGACGACGCAGTCTATCTGGAAAAGGTGGGAGAGATCCTGCCGGCGCTGCTTTCCAGCGTCCGGCCGGACATCGTCTTCTTCAATGCAGGGGTGGATCCCCACGCGGACGACAAGCTGGGCCGACTGTCGCTGACCGACGAAGGTCTGGGGCGACGGGAGGCCTATGTCCTGGGCGCTTGTCTGGAGAGCGAGATCCCCGTGGTCGGGGTCATCGGCGGCGGCTACGACGCGGATATCGACCGCCTGGCTGCCCGCCACGCCATCCTGCATCGGACGGCCAAGTCTCTGTATTCCTGAGGCCTTGGGCCTCTTATCCCTAATCAGTCTTGGGCGACCTGAGGTCGCCATCTCCGTCGGGGCGAAGGTTCGCCCGACGGAGGTTACGCGGCGATCACTTAGAAGCTCGAAGCGAGCGAGCCGGCGATGATGACGAGCGGCAGAACCGCCAGAACGAGCGAGGCGAGGCCGGCGACGGCGTTGGTCTTGATGGTCATGGTCTTGATCCCTGTTTTCATTGGCGAACGCCATGTCGGCGTCCGATGAGCAAGGATGTAGGCGCTGACTCGGGTTAATGCACGTTACTCATGCTTCATGACGGCGATTTAAGGGAATATGTCGCACCTGATCGCGCATTAACTGGGATTAATGTTTCTTCGAAATTTCGTTTCGTGGGAAACTTTATCCTCTGAGACGATCGTCCGAACCCGTCCTAAACTCAGTCCTCGCTGGGCGCGACGAGGAACAGGCCTCGCATCGTAGCGATCGGCGCCGAGCGGGTTTCCTGCCAGGCCTCGACATGGACGTTGGCGATGCGGCGCCCCAATTTCTTGATCGTGGCGCGGGCGTAGGTGGTCAGCGGACGGCCCGAGCGCAGATATTCGATCGAGACATCGATGGTCCGGGGCTGACGCTTCATCGGCGCGGCGACCGACAGCTGGGCCAGAGCGGTCATTTCCATGAAGGCCCCCAGCACGCCGCCATGGATGGCCGGCAGCATCGGATTGCCGACGATGTGATGGGCGAATGGCAGGACGGCGGTCATCTCGTCGCCGGCCAGTTCGGCCCGCACACCCAGGAAGCGGGCGTAGGGGATGGCGTCCAGCATCGAGACCAGGCGGGTGTCGGCGTCGCTCATCAGTCCACGCTTCCGGTCTTGGCGCGCGGCTCGCGCGAGGGCTTCAGGTTGGCGCCCGGCTTCTTGCCGGCGCTGCTATCGAGCATGAAGGTCGCCTGGGCGGTGGCGACGGGATCCTCGGGATCGCGGTCGTAGGCCACGGCGCGGACAAAGGCGACCGAGCGGGTCAGCTTGTAGCAATGGGCCCGGGCCATGACGTCCAGCCCCGGCTCCGCCGCGCGCATGTAGTCGATGCGCAGATCGAGCGTGGCGATCGAGGTGAAGTTTTCCATGGCCGCGTGCACGGCCTGGCCGCTGGCATGGTCCAGCAGGGTGGTGACCACACCGCCGGCGATGACGCCCGTTTCCGGATCGCCGACGATCTCAGGGCGGTAGGGCACCTTCAGGATCGCCACCGCGTCGCCGATTTCCAGGGTAGAGAAGCCCAGGGCCTTGGCCTGCGGACTGCCCTCGTTCATCGCTGCGGCGATGAGTTTCGTCTGCTCGTTGTCGCTCATGGGATAGGCTTAGCGTCTTCCGCGTTGTCATTGCCAGCCGTGATCAGACCCGAAGACCTTCTCTGTCCCCGGCCGGATGGCCTCTACTGCCCGCCGGGAGACTTTTACATCGACCCCGTCCGCCCCGTGGACCGGGCGGTGATCACCCATGGCCATGCCGACCACGCCCGCGCCGGGCATGGGGCGGTGGCGGCGACGCCCGAGACCCTGGCGATCATGGCGACGCGCTACGGCGAGGACTTCACCGAGCGCCGCCAGGCCGTGCCTTATGGCCAGACGATCAGCCACAACGGCGTCGAGGTCACTTTGGTCCCGGCCGGCCACGTGCTGGGCTCGGCCCAGGCGGTGGTGCGCTGGAAGGGCCTGACCATGGTGGTGTCCGGCGATTACAAGCGTCGCCGCGATCCGACCTGCGCCCGCTTCGAGCCCGTGCCGTGCGACGTCTTCATCACCGAGGCGACGTTCGGCCTGCCGGTCTTTCGACATCCCGACGACGCCGACGAGATCCGCAGTCTGCTGGCCTCGGTCGAGCAGTTCCCCGAGCGCTGCCATCTGGTCGGGGCCTATGCGCTTGGTAAGGCCCAGCGGGTGATCCGGCTGCTGCGCGAGGGCGGCTGGGACAAGACGATCTTCGTGCATGGGGCGCTGGAGAAGCTGAACGCGCTCTACGAGGCGCACGGCGTCGAGCTCGGCCCGCTGGCCCCGGCGACCGCATCCGGACCCAAGGACGCCTTCGCCGGCCAGATCGTCATCGCGCCGCCCAGCGCCACGGCCGACCGCTGGTCGCGCCGCTTCCCCGATCCGGTCGACTGCTTCGCTTCGGGCTGGATGCGGGTGCGGGCCAGAGCCCGCCAGCGTGGCGTGGAAGTGCCGCTGATCCTGTCCGACCACGCCGACTGGGACGAGCTGACCGCCACGTTGTCTGAGCTGCGTCCCGGCGAGGTGTGGATCACCCACGGTCGCGAAGAGGCGCTGGAGCGCTGGTGCGAACTGGAAGGCCTGCCAGCCCGGGCGCTGCGGCTGGTCGGCTATGACGAGGAAGAGGGCGAGTAGCCCGCCGGGGCCTCGCCGACATATCGCGCGCGCGGCCGGATCAAGCGGCCCGTCTGCAGCTGTTCGATGGCGTGAGCGGTCCAGCCGGCGCTGCGGGCCGTGGCGAACAGGATGAACGGCGCGTCCGGCGGCAGTTTCAGGGTGCGGGCTAGGCTCACCAGGGCGAAGTCGATATTGGGCGCGAGGCCCGTGGCGTCTTCTGTCGTCGTCCGTAGCGCGGCCAGGAGGTGAGGGGCCTCGAACGCTGCCAGCAGCGCCGCGGCGCGGGGATCGCCGTCGGGATAGAGCGGATGGTCGAAGCCGGGCATCGACGCGCCGCGCGCCAGGCGGGCGGACACCGCGTGGCCGGGATCGCGGCGCTCAGCCTCCTCGACGAAGGCCTCGACCCTTGCGGCCATACCGCCGTGCAGAGGCCCGGAAAGCGCCGACAATCCCGCCAGGCAAGCCGCCGACAACGACGCCCCGGTCGAAGCCGCCACCCGGGTGGCGAAGGTCGAGGCGTTCAGTTCGTGGTCGGCTAGCAGGACCAGCGTACGGCGGACAAGATCGGCGCCGGCGGCGTTCAGGCCCCAGGCGGCGGCGAAGCGGGCGTGGGCTGGGCCTTCGCCGGTCTGGCCGGTGGCGGCGTCGACCACGGCCTCCAGCAGGTCGGCGGCCTCCATGGCCAGGGCCAGCGGTGCGCGGCCTCGGGCCGGGGGCTCGCGACCGGCCCGGGCAGCCAGGGTCAGGAACAGTCGCGCGCGGGCGTCGGGAGCCAGGGGGGGGATCGGGCGCTGAACCGCTAGCAACGCCGCGCCGTGGCCGCCCCGCAGCAGCCTGGCGGCCTCCTCGAAACTTAGCCTTTCGGCGAGGTGTACGGCGTCCTGGCCGCGATACCACAGGCGGCCGCCGGCGATGGTGGTGATGGCCGAGGGCAGGACCGGTTCGCCCCAGGCGATGGCCTGGGCGGCGACGTCGGCGGCGCGGCGGCCGCGCGCCTTCTTCTGGGCCAGGGCCGCGACGTCCGAGGCGCGGTAGAGGCTGCGGCGCGGATCGTGCGGATGGGCGGCCGCTTCGATCCGGCCCCGGCTGACATAGGCGTAGAGCGTCTGCGGCCGGATCCCCAACCGCTCCAAAACCTGATCCGCGTCGAGCCAATCTGCCATATAGATTGATTATATTGATCAAGATTGACGATCAAGCGGGTAGGGCGCGTTCTGGCGGACGAAAGGAGACCACACATGTCCGATGGTCTTGAGGGCGCCATCGCCGCCCACACCGTTCTGTCCGATGTCGACGGCGCCAAGGGCCGCTTGGTGATCCGTGGCTATGCCGTCGAGGATCTGTCGGGCCGCACCCGCTATGAGGAGGCCGCGCACCTGCTGTTCGACGGCTTCTTCGAGGATATGCCCAGCGACCTGGCGCCGGCCCTGGGCGAGGCCCGGGTCCGCGCCTTCGCCGAGGTCGCCGCCCTGGACGAGGGCCTGGCCCGCCGCGATCCGGTCGAGGCCATGCGCGCCCTCTTGGCCCGCCTGCCCGACGGCGACGACCTGCCGACCGCCCTGCTGCTAATCGCCGCTCCGGCCGTGTTCACCCCCGCCGTCCTGCGCGTCGCTCAGGGCCAGAGCCCGGTCGCGCCCGATCCGGCCCTGTCGCACGCCGCCGACATCCTGCGGATGACGCGCGGAACGCCGGCGACCGACGCCGAGGCCGCGGCGCTGGACGCCTACCTGGTCACGGTCTGCGATCACGGCCTGAACGCCTCGACCTTCGCCGCCCGGGTGGTGGCCTCGACCCGCGCGGGCCTGACCTCGGCGGTGCTAGCCGGGCTGTCGGCCCTGAAGGGCCCGCTGCACGGCGGCGCGCCCGGCCCTGTGATCGAGATGCTGGACGCGATCGGGGCACCCGAGAACGCCCGCCCCTGGCTGGAAAAGGCCCTGGCGCGCGGCGATCGGCTGATGGGTTTCGGCCACCGCATCTATCGCGTCCGCGACCCGCGCGCCGACGCCCTGAAGGCGGCTGTGCGCAAGCTGGCGGCGGCCTCCGAATGCTTTCCTGGACGGCTTACCTTTGCCGAGGCCGTCGAGCAGGCGGCGCTGGAGATCCTGCGCGAGCACAAGCCCGACCGGCCGCTGGACACCAATGTCGAGTTCTACACGGCGCTGCTGCTGGAGGCCCTGGGCCTGCCGCCGTCCAGCTTCACCTGCGTCTTTGCCATGGGGCGTGTCGCCGGCTGGCTGGCCCACGCCCGCGAGCAGCTGTCCGGCGGACGGCTGATCCGGCCGCAGTCGGTCTATGTGGGTCCTCAAGTGCGCGTGGCGGCTTAGCCTTCGGCGCGGGGTGCGGTAGATAGGGACCATGTCCCTGTCCGCCGCCGACCCCAAGGCCACCCGCAACGTCGCTCTGCTGTCCGTCGCCACCGCGACGGTGCTGATCATCGTCAAGGCGATCGCCTGGTGGGCCAGCGGCTCGGTGGCGATCCTGGCCTCGCTGTCGGACTCGGCGCTGGACCTAGTCGCCTCGCTGATCACGCTCTACGCCGTCCGCTACGCCGCCGTGCCGCCGGACGCCGAGCACCGGTTCGGTCACGGCAAGGCCGAGGCGTTCTCGAGCCTGCTGCAGGGCGGGCTGGTGTTCGCCTCGGGCGCGCTGATCGGACGCGAGGCCTTCCACGCCTTCTTCAACCCCAGTCCGGTCGAGCACGGCCTGGCCGGAGTGGTCGTGATGGCGATCTCGATCGTCCTGACCCTCGCCTTGATCACCGCCCAGGGCCGGGTGCTGAAGGCCAGCGGCTCGATCGCCATCGCCGGCGACCGCGCCCACTACGCCGCCGACCTCGGCTCGAACGCCGTGGCCCTGGTCGGGGTCGCGGCGGCCAGCTGGCTGGGCCTGACCTGGGTCGACGCGGCGGCGGGCCTGATCGTGGCGCTGTGGCTGATCTGGGGCGCGATCGGCGTCTTCCGCGAGGCCTCGGACCAGCTGCTGGACCGCGAATTGCCCGAGGCGGAGCGCGAGCGGATCGTGGCCCTGGCCACCGCCGACCCGCGCGTCCTGGGCGTCCACCAGCTGCGCACGCGGGCCTCGGGCCCCTATATCCACATGCAGATGCACGCCGACCTGCCCGCCGAGATCTCGCTGGCCGAGGCCCACAGCGTCATCGTCGCCGCCGAGAACCGCCTGCTGGAGGCCTTTCCCTCGGCCGACATCATCATCCACCCCGACCCGAGGGGCCTGGCCGAGAAGCACGGCGGCGTCTTCGCCGAGGGCGTCGAGGGTTGAGTTTTCGGGGCGGCTAGGTACGAAAACTCCGCATGAACGACACGCTCGCCCACCTGCCCCGCGCCTTCGCCGACAAGACCGTTATGGTCCTCGGCGACGTGATGCTGGACCGCTTCATCTACGGCGCGGTCGACCGCATCTCGCCCGAGGCGCCGGTGCCGGTGATCGCGGTCGAGAAGGAAACGGCCATGCTGGGCGGAGCGGGCAACGTCGCCCGCAACGTCGCCGCCCTGGGCGCCAAGGCGGTGCTGATTGGCCTAGTGGGCCAGGACGAGGCCGGCGCGGCCCTGCGCGGCATGATCGACGTCGAGCACGGCCTGGACGCCGAGCTCGTCGCCGATCCCAAGCGCCGCACGACCGAGAAGGTCCGCTACATCTCGGGCGCGCACCAGATGCTGCGCGTCGACCGCGAGGATCGCGGCCCCGGCGACGGCGCGGCCCTGCTGGCGGCGTTCAAGGCGCGCCTCGCCTCGGCCGACGTCGTGGTGCTGTCCGACTACGCCAAGGGCGTGCTGACCGCCGAGGTCGTGCGCGGAGCGATCGACGCCGCCCGCGCTTTGGGCAAGCCGGTGATCGTCGACCCCAAGAGCCGCGACTTCGCGCGCTACGACGGCGCGACCCTGATCAAGCCGAACCGCAAGGAGGCCGCCGAGGCCACCGGCGTCGTCGACAATTCCGACGAGGCCTCGGAGGAAGCCGGCGCGGCGATCCTGGCCATGGCCCCGGGGCTGGAGGCGGCCCTGATCACCCGCGGCGGCGCGGGCATGACCCTGTCGGTGCGTGGCCAGCCGCACGTCCACCTGCCGGCGACGGCGGTCGAGGTGTTCGATGTCTCGGGGGCCGGCGACACCGTGGCCGCGACCCTGGCCCTGGCCGTGGCGGCCGGCGCCAGCCTGGCCGACGCCGCGCATCTGGCCAACCTGGCCGGCGGCCTGGTGGTCGCCAAGCTGGGCACCGACGTCGTCACCGCCGCCGAGCTGACCGCCCGCGCCGGCTCGGCCGAGGGTGAGCCCGGCGAGATCAAGATCGCCGACCGCGACCACGCCGTGGAGATCGTCGAGGGCTGGCGCGCGCGCGGCCTGAAGGTCGGCTTCACCAACGGCTGCTTTGATTTGCTGCATCCCGGCCACGTCTCGCTGCTCAGCCAGGCCAAGGCGGCCTGCGACCGGCTGATCGTCGGCCTCAACACCGACGCCTCGGTGTCGAAGCTGAAGGGCCCGACCCGCCCGGTGCAGAAGGAGCAGGGCCGCGCCACGGTGCTGGCCTCGCTGTCGTCGGTGGACCTGGTGGTGCTGTTCGACGAGGACACGCCGCTGAACCTGATCGAGGCCTTCCGTCCCGACGTGCTGGTCAAGGGCGCCGACTACACGGTCGAAACCGTGGTCGGTTCGGACATCGTGCTGGGCTATGGCGGCAAGGTGGTGCTGGCCGAGCTGAAGCAGGGCCAGAGCACCACGAACCTCATTGCTCGGATGAACAGCTGACCTTGAGTAAAAGCGCCGCGCAAAAGCCTGGATTTCCAGGCTAAACGCCGTTCGGCAATCTCTTGTTAAGCAAAGCGGCGCATCGCTCTTTCGATGCAGCCTGAGCGCACCTGGGCATGAGCGTCGAACGCACCCTCCACCATTTCCCGCTGGACCCCGCCTCGCGACAGGTGCGTCTGGCGCTGGGCGAGAAGCGGCTGCCGTTCGTCGAGATCCAGGTCCGCTATTGGGAGATGCCGCCCGAGTTCACGGCCCTGAACCCGTCGGGCCTGCCGCCGGTGCTGGTCGAGACCCGCAACCAGCGCAACCTGGTGGTCTGCGAGACGCGCGCCATCCTCGAGCACATCGAGGAGACCGAGAGCGAGCCGGCCCTGCTGGGCCGCGACGCCGGCGAACGCGCCGAGGCCCGCCGCCTGCTGCAGTGGTTCGACCGCAAGTTCGACAACGAGGTCAACGGCTTCCTGCTGCACGAGAAGATGGAGAAGCGGCTGCTGCGCATGGGCGCGCCGGACCTGGCCGCCCTGCGCCAGGGTCGCGAGGCGCTGCGCCACCACCTGGGCTATGTCGACGGCCTGCTGCAGACCCGCGACTGGCTGGCCGGACGCCGCATGAGCCTGGCCGATTTCGCCGCCGCCGCCCACCTGTCGGTGATCGACTATTTCGGCGACGTGCCTTGGAAGGACTTCCCGACGGCCAAGACCTGGTACATGAAGCTGAAGTCGAGGCCGGCCTTCCGCCCGATCCTGGCCGACCGCTGGCCCGGCCTCGCGCCGGCCGCGCACTATGACGACCTCGATTTCTGAGCTTTCTTCTCCTGACGCGATCAAGGACGAGATCCGCGCCGAGGCCCTCAAGCTAGGGTTCTCGACCTGCGGCTTCGCCGACGCCGCCGCTGCTTGGCCCAATGGCGAATGGCTGCGCGAATTCGTGGTGGCCGAGCGTCACGGCGACATGGGCTGGATGGAGGAGACGCTGGAGCGGCGTTCGCATCCGACCGCCATGTGGACGGAGGCGCGCTCGGCGGTGGTGCTGGGTGTCAACTACGGCCCCGACATCGATCCGCTGGAACAGCTGAAGGTGACCAGCGACGCGGCCATCTCGGTCTACGCCCAAGGCGACGACTACCACGACGTCATAAAGAAGCGCCTGAAGGTGCTGGCCGGCTGGATGCACCGCCGGTTCGGCAACGACGTGAAGGTGTTCGTCGACACCGCGCCCCTGATGGAAAAGCCCCTGGCCCAGCGCGCGGGCCTGGGCTGGCAAGGCAAGCACACCAACCTCGTGTCGCGCCAGTTCGGCTCGTGGCTGTTCCTGGGCAGCGTGCTGACCACCCTGGACCTGCCGCCGGACGCGCCCGAGGTCGACCACTGCGGCCGCTGCAGCGCCTGCCTCGACATCTGCCCGACCAACGCCTTCCCGGCCCCGCGCCAGCTGGATGCGCGGCGCTGCATCTCGTACCTGACCATCGAGCTGTCGGGGCCGATCCCGGCCGAATTCCGGCCGGCCCTGGGCAATCGGATCTATGGCTGCGACGACTGCCTGGCGATCTGTCCGTGGAACAAGTTCGCCAGCCTCTCCAGCGAGGCCAAGCTGCAGGCCCGCGCGGCGCTGAAGCAGCCGTCGCTGGCCGAGCTGGCGGGGCTGGACGACGCGGAATTCCGGGCGCTGTTCTCGAAGAACCCGATCAAGCGGATCGGGCGGGACCGCTTCGTGCGCAACGTGCTCTACGCGATCGGCAACAGTGGCGATACGAGGCTGATGGCGGTGGTCGAGCCGCTGCTGGCGGACCCCGCGCCCGTGGTGCGCGGCGCGGCGATATGGGCCGCGCGACGGCTCATCGGGGAGGCGGCGCTGGCGTTGAAGGGCGCGGAGCACGATCCCGAGGTCTTGGCGGAGTGGGTCTGACTTGCCCCCTCCGGGCCTAACGGCCCTCCTCCCCCAAAGGGGGAAGAAGGCCGTTTTTTCCTTCCGCCCGCCTTTGGGGGCGGACGACCTGCGAAGCAGGTCAGGTGGGGGGAGTTACGCCTTCAGCGCCGCTTCCACCGCCGCGCGGGCGGCGACGCCCAGGTCGGGGCGCTTCAGGGCCAGGGCGACATTGGCCTTCAGCAGGCCGATCTTGTCGCCGCAGTCGTGGGTGGCGCCTTCGTAAACATAGGCGTGGAACTTCTGCTGGGTCATCAGCTTGGCCATCGAGTCCGTCAGCTGGATCTCGTTGCCCGCGCCCTTCTCCTGGCTGGCCAGCAGCTCGAAGATCTCGGGCTGCAGGATGTAGCGGCCGGCGATCGACCAGTTCGAGGGGGCCGTGCCCTTGGCCGGCTTCTCGACCATGCCGGTCATGGTGGCCAGGCGGCCGTTCACCTCGCCCGGGGCGACGATGCCGTACTTGTGGGTCTCGCTTTCCGGCACTTCCTCGACGCCGATGACGTTGCCGCCGCCGACCTTGTCATAGACCTCGATCAGCTGGCCCAGGGCCGAGGGATCAGCATCGACGATGACGTCGGGCAGCATGACCGCGAACGGCTCGTCGCCGATGATGTCGCGGGCGCACCAGACGGCGTGGCCCAGGCCCAGCGGGGCCATCTGGCGCACGAAGCTCATCTCGCCCGGCTTGGGCAGCTCGTCGCGCAGTTGCTTCAAGATATCGGTCTTGCCCTTGGCCTCCAGCTGGGCCTCCAGCTCGACCTGGTGGTCGAAATAGTCCTCGATCGCGCCCTTGCTGCGGCCGGTGACGAAGACGAAGTGCTCGATGCCCGCCTTGCGGCCTTCCTCGACGATGTAGGACAGGATCGGTCGGTCGACGACGTTCAGCAGTTCCTTCGGCGTGGTCTTGGTGCCCGGCAGGACACGGGTGCCGAGACCGGCGACGGGAAGGACGGCTTTACGAACGGGTTTCATGGGCGTCTCGTCAGAGTATTGGGTGGTCGTTTCTAGAAAACGTTTCCAAACAAAGCCACCACTGTTCCGTGAAAATTGTTCGACCGCGCCGGCGTGTTCGTCCGGAGATGGAATCCCGGGCGGTCCGTGCTAGCTGAGCGGTCTGATTGTTCGAGGTTCTTTTCATGCATCGCCGCGCCCTGCTCTTAACCCTCGCCGCCGTCGGCCTGACCCTGGCCGCCTGCGGTCCCAGCAAGAAGGCGCAGGAGAACCTGACCATCGCCGACGCCTTCATGGCCAAGAACGCCAAGGAGCCCGGCGTCGTCACCCTGCCCGAGGGCCTGCAGTACAAGGTGGTGCGCGACGGGCCGAACGGCGGCATGCACCCGAGCAAGGCCGACGAGGTCAAGGTCCACTACGAGGGCAAGCTGCTGGACGGCACGGTGTTCGATAGCAGCTACGAGCGCGGCGTGCCGGCCGTGTTCCCGCTGGACGGCCTGGTGCCGGCCTGGGTCATCGCCCTGCAGCGCATGAAGGCCGGCGATGAATGGATCCTCTATGTGCCGCCGGCCCTGGGCTATGGCGCCCAGGACAAGGGCCCGATCCCGGCCAACAGCGTGATGATCTTCCGCATCGAGCTGCTGGACGTGAACCGGATCGGACCGGGCCAGCCGAAGGAATAGCGGTGTAGCGCCCCCTCCGTCTCGCCGCTGCGCGCCGATCCACCTCCCCCGTTGCACGGGGGAGGACGGGATCTCTCCTCCCCTGCGAAGCGGGGGAGGTGGCCCGAAGGGCCGGAGGGGGCGCTAAGGCCTCAGACCACCCGCGGCGGGTAGCCGCTCTCGCGCAGGGCGTCCATGACCTCCTGGGTGTGCTGGGCGTCGCGGGTTTCGATGGTGATGTCGAACTCCGCGCCCTTGGCCGGGACGTCCAGGGCCAGGCGGTTGTGGTTCACCTCGATGATGTTGGCGCCCATGGTCCCGATCACCGAGGCCACGGTCGACAGCAGGCCCGGACGATCGTCGCCGATGATCCGCAAGCTGGCCAGGCGCTGGGCGCGGACCAGTTCGCGGGTCAGGACCGAGGCCAGCAGGCGGGTGTCGATGTTGCCGCCGCACAGGATCAGACCGCACTTCTTGCCGCGGAAACGTTCCGGATAGGCCAGCAGCGCCGCCAGCGAGGCCGCGCCGGCGCCCTCGGCGATGGTCTTCTCGACATTGCAGTACAGCGAGACGGCCTGCTCCAGGTGGGGCTCTTCCAGCAGCAGCACGTCGTCGATCAGCGGGCGCACGACGCCGTAGGTCAGGTCGCCGACCTGCTTGACCGCGACCCCCTCGGCGATGGTCTGGCCGCCGCAGTGGGCCGCGACGCCGCGCATGCGGGCGGTGAAGGACGGGTACATGGCCGGCTCGCAGCCGACGATGCGGATGTCGGGGTTCAGGGCCTTGGCCGCCGTGGCCACGCCGCTGATCAGGCCGCCGCCGCCGATCGGCACGGGCAGGATCTCCAGGTCCGGCGCGTCCTCCAGCATCTCCAGGGCGATCGTGCCCTGGCCGGCCATGATGTCGTAGTCGTCGAACGGGTGGACGAAGGTCAGGCCCTGGTCGTCGCGCAGCTTGCGGGCGTGGGCGGCGGCGTCGTCATAGGTCTCGCCCTCGATGACCACGGTCGCGCCGAAGTCGCGGGTGTGCTGCACCTTCACGAACGGCGTGGTCTTAGGCATGACGATGGTGACCGGCACGCCCAGGCGGGCGCCGTGATAGGCCAGGCCCTGGGCGTGGTTGCCGGCGCTGGCGGCGATCACGCCCTGCTTCTTCTCGGCTTCCGAGAGCAGCATCAGCTTGTTCAGCGCGCCGCGCTCCTTGTAGGCGGCGGTGAACTGCAGGTTCTCGAACTTCACCCAGACCTCGGCCCCGGTAATCTTCGACAGGGTCTTGGAATAGCGGCACGGCGTGCGCTCGACTTGACCCTTCAGGCGGCCGGCGGCGGCTTGGATGGCGGCGAGGTCGAGGGTCATAGGCGCTCCGGACACGAGAACTTGCGGGGCCTCTACCACGGCCAAGCCATCCGGGCACACCCCTTTAGGGCGCGGTCTCCAGCAGGTTTTCTATGGCCGCCCACGCTTGCGGCTCGGTCAGCATCGGCGCGTGGCCGACGTTCGCGACCTCAGCATAGATCATGGAGGGGGCAGCGGCGTGCATGCGCTCGGCGATGGCGGGGTCGATAAGGTCCGAGATCCCGCCGCGCACCAGCAGCAGCGGACGTTCCTTCGCCAGCGCCCGGAACAGCGGATACATGTCCGGCGGGGCGAGAGCGGCGCCGCCTTCGGCCTGCGTCTTGGCGGCGGCTTCGGCGGCGGCCTTGATCGGGGCGGCGATGTCGGGGTCGTAGGCCAGGGCGAAGGCGCCGTCCTGCTCGTTGAACAGCCGGCGGGCGAAGGCGTCCCAGTCCTGCGCGCCATAGGCTGGGAAGGCGGCTTCATTGATCCTGCGGGCGTAGGCGACGGCCTCGTCCCAGGTCTCGAACCGGCTGGCCATACCGGTATAGCCGGCGATCCGGGCCAGACCGACGGGCGACAGCTCGGGGCCGACATCGTTCAGCACGACGGCGGCGATCGCCTCGGGGCGGATCGAGGTCAGTACCATGGTGATCAGCCCGCCCATGCTGGTGCCGACGAACACCGCCTTCTCGATCCCCGCCGCGTCCAGCAGCGCGACGATGTCGGCGGCGTAGGTCCCCGGATGGTAGTTCATCGGGTTCGGGTCGTGCGCCGACAGCCCCCGCCCGCGCACGTCGACCGCCAGCACCCGGCGGCCCGTGGCGGCGATCTTCGGCGCGAGGTCCTCGAAATCGCGGGCGTTGCGCGTCAGGCCGTGGATGCAAATCACCGGCAGCTTTTGGCTCTCACCGACAGGCGCATAGTCCCGCGCATGCAGCGGCAGGCCTTCGTACGAGGTCCAGAAGAAGTCGGTGAAGCTCACGGTCAGGCCTCGTAGACGAAGGGCGAGTCGATCTCGGCCAGCAGCGGCGCTGCGTTATCGCGGTCGTTGGCGGTGATCTCGGCGACCGGGATCGGCCAGTCGATGGCGATGGCCGGGTCGCTCCAGCGCACCGCGCCCTCGGCCTGCGGGGCGTAGTAGTCGGTGACCTTGTAGAGCACCTCGCAGGCGTCGGTCAGGGTGACGTAGCCGTGCGCGAAGCCCTTGGGGACCAGCAGTTGCTGGCGGTTCTCGGCCGACAGTTCGGCCCCGACCCATTGGCCGTAGGTCGGCGAGCCTTTGCGAATATCGACCGCCACGTCGAAGATCGATCCGACCACGCAGCGCAACAGCTTGTCCTGGGCATGCGGCGGCTTCTGGTAGTGCAGGCCCCGCTGGATGCCGCGCGTCGTGGAGCGGACATGGTTGTCCTGAACGAACGCGGCCTTAAATCCAGCCTCTTCCAGCGCCGATTGGCGGAAGGTCTCGGAAAACCAGCCGCGCTCATCGCCATGGCGCGCGGGCGTGATAAGCAGCACTTCGGGGATCGCCAGCGGCGTGATCTTCATGACGCGTACCTTGAGAAACGAACCCGCCACCGATGCCGGCTGAGACGATCGAACACAAGAGCCCGGCGGTGAGCGTGATCATCGTCTCTTACCAGAGCGGCCCGACCCTGGCGCCGTGCCTGGAGCGGCTGGCGGCCCAGACCTTCCGCGACTTCGAGACCATCCTGATCGACAACGCCTCGACCGACGGCGCGCCGCAGGCCGCCGCGAAGGCCCATCCGTGGGTCGATTTCGTCGAGGCCGGGGCCAATCTGGGGTTCGCGGCCGGCAACAACTTCGCCATCCGGCGCGCCAAGGGCCGATGGCTGGTGCTGCTGAACCCCGACGCCTATGCCGAGCCCGACTGGCTGGCGGAGCTGATGGCCGGCGTTGCGCGCCACCCCGAGGTCAAGAGCTTCGCCTCGCTGCAGCTGTCGGCCGACCAGCCGGGCCGACTGGACGGGGCCGGCGACAACGTCACCAGCGCGGGCATACCGTTCCGCGGTGGGTATGGCCGCAAGATCCCGGCCGATCTGCCCGAGGGCGAGGTGTTCTCGGCCTGCGGCGCGGCCATGCTGATCGACCGCGCGCTTTTCCTGGAAGCCGGTGGCTTCGACGAGCGCTACTTCTGCTACTGCGAGGACGTCGACCTGGGCTACCGCCTGCGCCTGTACGGCCAGCCGACCCTGCTGCTGCCGAAGGCGAAGGTCGCCCATGTCGGTTCGGCCAGCACCGGGGTGCGCTCGGACTTCTCGATCTTCCACGGCTCGCGCAACCGCGTCTGGACGTTCCTGAAGAACACGCCCGGTTGGCTGCTGCCCGTCACCCTGCCGCTGCACGTGGCGGTGACGGCGGGTCTGTTGCTGTTGCACTGGAGGCGCGGCGACGTCGCCCCGGCCATACGCGGCATCAGAGCGGCGCTGAAGCGCGAGGACCTCGACCATGTCATGGCCGACCGCCGCGCGATCCAGGCCAAGCGAAAGGTCTCGCCCGGCGCGATTCTGCGGGTGATGTCGATCGACCCGGCGGCCTTCGTCGGCCGTCGCTTCGTGATCAGGAAGTGGCGAGGTCCTCGATCAGCCGGCGCATAAACGCCGCGCCGCGCTGCATCTGGCTGATCTGGACATATTCGTCGGGCTGGTGGGCCTGGTCGATCGAGCCGGGGCCGCAGATCACGGTCGAGAAACCCGCGCCCTGGAATTGCCCGGCCTCGGCGGCATAGGGCACGACGCGGGCCGGACCGTTGTCGCCGGCCAGCTTGCGGGCGAAAGCCTCGGCGACGCCGTCCTCCTCGGGTGCGAGGGCCGGGGTCAGCGAGCGGCGCTCGACCCTGACCCCACCTTCGGGCGCCCTGGCCTTGATCTCCGCGTCCAGGGCGTCGGCCGCTGCAAAGAACTCGGCCAGGATCGCCATCGGATCCAGGCCGGCCGGGGTGCGCAGGTCGAACAGGAACTTGCACTCACGCGCCAGGATGTTGCCGGCCGTACCGCCATGGACCATGCCGACGGTCAGGGTTGCGCCCTTGGGCGTGAACGGCGAGCTGGGATCGGCCTGGCGCTCGAGCTTTTCCGCCAGCGCGACCAGCATAGCCATCAGCTTGATCGCCATGGTGTTGGCCGAGACGCCCAGGTGGGTGAGGCTGGAATGAGCTTCGCGGCCGGTGACGGTGACCGTGAAGGTGGCGATGCCCTTGTGGCCGCGCACGGCGACCATGTCGGTGGGCTCGCCAACCACCACGAGGGCCGGGCGCGGGACCTCGCTGGCGATCACCGCGATCATGTCCGGCGCGCCTAGGCAGCCGACCTCCTCGTCATAAGAGAAGGCCAGATGGACGGGCTTCTTCAGCGTCGCCTTCGCCAGGTCCGGCGCGGCGGCCAGGGCCAAGGCGAGAAAGCCCTTCATGTCGCAGGTCCCGCGGCCATACAGCCGGCCGTCGCGCTGCGTCAGCGTCCACGGATCGCTGGACCACGGCTGGCCGTCGACTGGTACGACGTCGGTATGGCCGGACAGCACGACCCCGCCCTCGACCGCCGGACCGATGGTGGCCATCAGGTTGCTCTTGGTCCCGTCGGCGTTCGGCACGCGGCGCGAGGGAATGTCGAGATGGGCGAGGTAGGCCTCGATCCACTGGATCAGCTCCAGGTTCGACCGGCGCGAGGTGGTGTCGAACGCCACCAGCTTGGCCAGGATGTCGATGGCGCGTTCGGACAGGACTTCGGAGGAGGAAATCATCCGTCGAGCCTAGACCCGTTCTTCGCGCCTCGCCCACCCCGCTTTAGGAAAACTCCCCGCCGGCGGTCAAAAACGGCGGCCGGCGGGACGTTCGAGCGCTTTTCTTCGGCGACGCTGTTCTCTAGAGGGAGCAGGCCATGATCCTGACCCTCTCCTGCCCCGACCAGCGCGGCATCGTCGCCAAGGTGTCCGCCTTCCTCTTCGAGCGCGGCTGCAACATCCTCGACGCCCAGCAGTTCGACGACCAGGAGACCGGTCACTTCTTCATGCGCGTGGTGTTCGACGCCGATGGCGCCGACCGCGCGGCCTTGCGCGAGCAGTTCACCGCCGTGGCGACCGAGCTGAAGATGAAGTGGACCCTGCGGGACCGCGCCGAGCGCTATCGCGTGCTTCTGCTGGCCAGCAAGTTCGACCACTGCCTGGCCGACCTCGTCTATCGCTGGCGGATCGGCGAGCTGCCGATGGACATCGCTGGCGTGGTCTCCAACCACCCGGCCGAAACCTACGCCAATGTCGATCTCTCGGGCCTGCCCTTCTATCACCTGCCGGTGACCAAGGAGACCAAGTTCGAGCAGGAAGCCGAGCTGTGGAAGCTGATCCAGGAGACCAAGACCGACATCGTCGTGCTCGCCCGCTACATGCAGGTGCTGTCCGACGGCCTGTCGGCCAAGCTGTCGGGCCGCTGCATCAACATCCACCACTCGTTCCTGCCGGGCTTCAAGGGCGCCAAGCCCTATCATCAGGCCCATACGCGCGGCGTGAAGCTGATCGGGGCAAGCGCCCACTATGTGACCGGTGACCTCGACGAGGGCCCGATCATCGAGCAGGACGTCGAGCGCATCAGCCACCGCGACACCCCTGACGATCTGATCCGCAAGGGCCGCGACATCGAGCGCAGAGTCCTGGCTCGCGCCCTGCGCTATCGCCTGGAAGACCGCGTGCTGCTGAACGGCCGCAAGACCGTGGTCTTCACCGACTAAGGTTGCGCGTACAGGAAAAACTGGATACGGGGCATCCTCTTCTAAAGGCAGAGCATTTCAGGGCATGTCTCAGCAGACTCTACGCGTGATGGTGACCGGCGGTTCGGGCTTTATCGGTTCGGCCGTGTGCCGCCACCTAGCCGGCCAGAACAATGTCGCGATCCTCAACTACGATAAGCTGACCTACGCCGCCTCGCCGGCCAGCCTGGCCATGCTGGCGGGCAAGGCCGACTACCAGTTCGTGCAGGGCGACGTCGCCGACGCGGCGACCGTCTCGGCCACGGTGAAGGCCTTCCGCCCCAACGTGATCATGCACCTGGCCGCCGAGAGCCATGTCGACCGCTCGATCACCGGCCCCGGCGACTTCGTCCAGACCAACATCGTCGGCACCTATGTCATGCTGCAGGCGGCCCTGGAGCACTGGCAGGGTCTTGAGGGCGAGGAAAAGGCCAGCTTCCGCTTCCATCACATCTCGACCGACGAGGTGTTCGGCAGCCTGGGCGCCGACGGCCTGTTCTCCGAGACCACGCCCTACGATCCGCGCTCGCCCTATTCGGCCTCGAAGGCCTCGTCCGACCACCTGGCCCGCGCCTGGCATCACACCTACGGCCTGCCGGTGGTCGTCTCGAACTGCTCGAACAACTACGGCCCCTATCACTTCCCCGAGAAGCTGATCCCGCTGGTCACGCTGAACGCCCTCGAGGGTAAGCCGCTGCCGATCTACGGCAAGGGCGACAATGTCCGCGACTGGCTGCACGTCGAGGACCACGCTCGCGCCCTGCACCTGATCGCCACCCAGGGCGTCCCGGGCGAGAGCTACAATGTCGGCGGCCGCAACGAGCGCACCAATCTCGAAGTGGTCGAGGCCATCTGCGACGTGCTCGACGAGCTGCGCCCGATCGCCGGCCAGCGCCGCCGTGACCTGATCACCTTCGTCGCCGACCGTCCGGGCCACGACGCCCGCTACGCCATCGACGCCACAAAGCTGGAGACCGAGCTGGGCTGGAAGGCGCAAGAAACCTTCGACACCGGCCTGCGCAAGACCATCCAGTGGTACCTGGACAACGAAGCCTGGTGGGCCCCGCTGCGCGAACGCTATGACGGCCAGCGCCTGGGGCTGAAGTCCGCCTGATGCGTATCGCCCTCTTCGGCGCCAACGGCCAGCTGGGGTCTGACATGGTGAGCCTGGCGGCTCAGCGTCGTCTCGACCTTATGGCCGTGACCCGCGCCCAGGTCGACGCCGCCGATCCCGAGGCCGGCTTCGACGGCCTGGACTTCGACGTCGCCATCAACTGCGTGGCCGTCACCCGGGTCGACGACTGCGAGAAGGACCCGGCCCCGGCCGTGGCGATCAACGCCCACTTCGCCGGTCGCCTGGCCAAGGCCTGCGCCGCCAAGGGCGCCAGGCTGGTCCAGGTCTCGACCGACTATGTCTATGGCGGCCAGGTCGAGCGCGAGCCGCTAACCGAAGCCATCGGCCGCGCGCCGGTCAATGTCTATGGCGCAACCAAGGCCCTGGGCGAGGATCTGGTCAAGCTGGAGCACGACGACGTCATCGTCGCCCGCGTCGCCTCGCTGTTCGGCGTGGCCGGGGCCAGCGGCAAGGGCGGCAACTTCGTCGAGACCATGATCCGCTTCGGCAAGGAACGCGGCCGCCTGACCGTCGTCGCCGACCAGATGATGTCGCCGACCGCCAGTTATGACGCCGGCGAGGCCATTCTCGACCTGATCGCGGCCAAGTCGCCGGCCGGCGACTATCACGTGGTCAATTCGGGCGTGGCCAGCTGGTGCGAGTTCGCGACCGCGATTATCGCCAAGGCCGGCGTCGCCGCCGAAGTCGTTCCGATCCCCACCAGCCAGTTCCCGACCCCCGCCCGCCGGCCGCCCTACAGCGCGCTGTCGAACGCCAAGCTGGAAGCCGCCATCGGCCGGCCAATGCCGCATTGGACCGACGCTCTGGACCGCTATCTCGCCGCCAAGGGTCACGTTTAGACCCCGATTTCGCCAAGACCTGCCCGAAATCATGGTGTCGAACCCGGAACCCCGAAACTATGGCTCACGCCGTCGCGAAAACCGCTCTAGGGTTTTGGCCACAGGACTGAAGAAGAAGACGTATGAAGGGCATCATCCTCGCGGGCGGTTCGGGCACGCGGCTCCATCCCGTGACCCTGGCGATCAGCAAGCAGCTGCTGCCGGTCTTCGACAAGCCGATGATCTACTATCCGCTGTCGGTGCTGATGATGGCCGGCGTGCGCGACGTGCTGATCATCTCGACCCCGCGCGACCTGCCGCTGTTCGAAGGGCTGCTGGGCGACGGCGCCCGCTGGGGCATCAACATCACCTATGCGCAGCAGGCCGACCCGAACGGCCTGGCCGAGGCCTATCGCATCGGCGCGGACTTCGTCGGCAACGAGCCGTCGATCCTGGTCCTGGGCGACAACCTGTTCTACGGCGCGGGCCTGGGCCGCATCCTGCAGGGCGCCCGCGAGCGCTCCAAGGACGGGGCCAGCGTCTTCGCCTATTTCGTCAATGATCCGCAGCGCTACGGCGTCGTCGAGTTCGACGCGACCGGCAAGGCGGTGTCGATCGAGGAGAAGCCGGAAAAGCCCCGTTCGAACTGGGCGGTGACCGGCCTCTACATGTACGACAACCGCGTCGTCGACTTCGCCCGCGATCTCAAGCCGTCGGCGCGCGGCGAGTTGGAGATCACCGACATCAACCGCCTCTATCTGGAAGCGGGCGCGCTGTCGGTCGAGCGCATGGGCCGGGGCTTTGCCTGGCTGGACACCGGCACCCACGACAGCCTGCTGGAGGCTTCGGAGTTCGTGCGCACGCTAGAGCACCGCCAGGGCCTGAAGATCGGCTGCGTCGAGGAAGTCGCCTACCAGAACGGCTGGATCTCGACCGAGCAGCTTCTGGGCCTGGCCCACGACCTGCAGAAGTCGCCCTACGGCGCGTATCTGAAGATGATCGCCGGCCAGGGCGAGCACGGGGCGCGGTAGACCAAAACTGCCGTCATCCCGCGCTTTATGCGCGGGACCCATGGTTCAGCTTTCACGAGCGTGTTCGTGCCTGCACTTCACTTGCGGCGGACAGATGGGTCCCGCGAACAAGTCGCGGGATGACGAAATGGTTTGGGTCTAAGGTTTCGGCTGCGCCGCCAAATCCTGGGTCTTGGACGCGCAGCCCTTCAGGGTTTCGCCGTCGATCCACACCTCGGCCATGTAGCCGTAGCGGCGGTCGGACATGCCGTCCGAGCATTCGCCGGGGGTCAGGCGCAGGACCAGGCGCTGGTCTTCGCCGATGGTGGCGTCCCAGACGCCCTGTTCGCCGTCGGCGCGCACACCGGGATTGGCCGGGGCGATGTCCGGGTGATCGGGACGCGAGAGGGTCACGCTGCCTTCGCGGACCTTCACGTTCCAGAACGGCTCGGTGCCCACCGCATCGAAATCGCCGGAATAGTCGGGGCCCACGGCCATCGGCGCGTCGGCTGGCGGCGGGGCTTCCTCGGCCGAGCCCATCGGGGTCTGCCCGCAGGCGGTCAGGAGAAGCGAGGCGGCAAGGAAGGCGTGGATGCGCATGTCTTTGTCTATCCACTCCGGCGATGACGAAGGCTAGAGTTCCCGACGATGAATCGGACCTCGCCCCCCACTTTCCTGGAATTCTTCGCCGGCGGCGGCATGGCCCGCCTCGGCCTGGGCGAGGGCTGGACCTGCGCCTTCGCCAACGACTTCGACGCGGTGAAGGCCGACACCTATCGCGCCAACTTCACCGATGACGCGGACGGCCATTTCCACACCGGCGACGTCTTCGCCCTGACCGCCGACGCCTTGCCGACCGCGGACCTGGCCTGGGCGTCCAGCCCCTGTCAGGACTTCAGCCTGGCCGGCGCGCGAGCGGGCCTGGCCGGCGGCAAGTCCTCGGCTTTCTTCGGCTTCTGGACGCTGATGAAGGCCCTCTCCGCTGAAGGCCGCGCCCCGCCGGTGATCGTCATCGAGAACGTCGTGGGCCTGCTGACCTCGCACGGCGGCGACGACTTCACCGCCCTGTGCGGCGTGCTCTCGGAGGAGGGCTACCGCTTCGGGGCGCTGGAGATCGACGCGGCCGCCTTTACCCCGCAATCCCGTCCCCGTGTGTTCGTGGTCGCCACCCGCCTGGAGCGCGGCGAGCTGGAGGGCGGCAGCGCTTTCCACACCCGCGCCGTGCGCGAGGCAGCCGCCCGTCTGCCCGACGACCTGAAGGCCCACTGGATCTGGTGGGGCGTGCCTTCGCCGCCGGCCCGCAACACAGACCTGGCGGTGGTGCTGGAAGACGACGCCGCCGTGACCTGGAATTCGGACGAGCGCACGCAGGCCCTGCTGGAGCTGATGGCCCCCGCCCACCGACAGGCGGTCGAGCTGCGGGTCCGCGAGGGCGGCCGTTCGGTCGGGGCGGTATTCCGCCGGATGCGCGGCGGCGAGCAGCGGGCCGAGGTGCGGTTCGATGGTGTCGCGGGTTGCCTGCGCACCCCGCGCGGCGGCTCCTCGCGCCAGACCCTGCTGGTCATCGACCAGGGCGTGGTCCGCTCGCGCCTGATCAGCCCGCGTGAGGGGGCGCGGTTGATGGGCCTGCCCGACAGCTACGTCCTGCCGCGCTCGCAGACCGCCGGCCTGCAGGTGATCGGCGACGGCGTGGCGGTCCCGGCCGTGCGCTGGCTGGCCCAAAGCCTGCTGGAGCCGCTGGTCGATAGCAAAACTGCAAGCCTCGCCGCCGAATGACCCCCTGACAGGTGGGGGATCGAGGACTAGGGTGCGCCGCTTCCCGCAACCTAGAGGCTCCGAGGCACCCGATGGACGACGCTTCCTCCCTGTATGACGCCGCGCGTTTCAAGCGCGCCGGTCGCGGCAAGGTCTATGATTCGATCATCGACACCATCGGCGACACACCCCTGGTCCGCCTGCCGCGCCTGTCGGCCGAGCTGAACCCCAAGGGCGAGGTGCTGGCCAAGCTGGAGTTCTTCAACCCGATAGCCTCGGTCAAGGACCGCATCGGCGCCTCGATGATCGAGTCTCTGGAGGCCCAGGGCATCCTCAAGCCCGGCGCCACCATCGTCGAGCCGACCTCGGGCAATACCGGCATCGCCCTGGCCTTCGTGGCCGCAGCCAAGGGCTACAAGCTGATCCTGGTCATGCCCGAGAGCATGTCGGTCGAGCGCCGCAAGATGCTGCTGCTGCTGGGCGCCAAGCTGGAGCTGACTCCGGCCGAGAAGGGCATGCGCGGCGCCGTCACCCGCGCCCAGGAACTGGTCGAGGCCACGCCCGGCGCGGTCATGCCCCAGCAGTTCGAGAACGGCGCCAACCCGCTGGTGCACCGCGTCTCGACCGCCGAGGAGATCTGGAACGACACCAATGGCGCCGTCGATGCGGTGGTGTCGGGCGTCGGCACCGGCGGCACGATCACCGGCGTCGGCCAGGTGCTGAAGGCCCGCAAACCCAGCCTGAAGATGGTTGCCGTCGAGCCCGAGGCCTCGCCGGTGCTGTCGGGCGGCGCGCCCGGCCCGCACAAGATCCAGGGCATCGGCGCCGGCTTCGTGCCGGGCGTGTTGGATCGTGGCGTGATCGACGACATCGTCCAGGTTGGCAATGACGACGCCTTCGCCATGGCCCGCCGCGCGGCGGCCGTCGAGGGCCTGCCGGTCGGCATCAGCTCGGGTGCGGCCCTGGTCGCCGCCTTCGATCTGGCCCTGCGCGACGAGTACAAGGGGAAGACCATCGTGGCGATCATCCCCAGCTTCGCCGAACGCTACCTGTCCACGGCCCTGTTCGAGGGCCTCTAATCTCTCCAAGAGGCCTCATACGCGTCGGCGTTGTCGGTTGTGGGGTCGGCGGCATGGCCGCCGCCCTCGCGCTCGCGCGCCGGGGCCATGAGGTCACGCTGCTGGAGGCCTTCGCCGCCCCGCGCCCGCTGGGTTCGGGCCTGCTGCTGCAGCCCACGGGCCTGGCGGCGCTGAAGGCTCTCGGCCTGGACGAGACGATCCGCGCCGCCGGGGCCCGCGTCGACCGGCTGGAAGGCCACGACACCCGCGGCCGGCAGGTCATGGACCTGGACTACGGCGACTGGCGGCCGGGCGCCCATGGCGTCGGCATCCACCGCGCTGTGCTCTTCGACACCCTGCACGACGCCCTGGCGCCGGCCGGGGTCACGGTCGTCACCGACGCCCGCATCCTTGGCATCGAGAACCCGGCCAAGCCGGTCCTGCACGACGACCGTGGCCGCGCGTTCGGGCCGTTCGATTTGGCGGTGGTCGCCGACGGCTCGGGCTCGGCCCTGCGGACCGCGATCCGGCCTGGCGCGCGGGCGCCGGTCTATACGTGGGGCGCGGTCTGGACCAACGCTACGGACACCGACGGCCGCTTCGCCGGCGCCTTGCGGCAGGTCTATCACCGGGCCGAGGTGATGACCGGCGTCCTGCCGGTCGGGCGCGGTCCCAAGGGCGAAACCAATCAGGTCAGCATCTTCTGGTCGTTGCCGGTGGCCGACATGGACGCCTTCCTGGCCGGCGATTTCGAGGCCTGGCGGCGCGAGCGCCTGGCGCCGCTGTGGCCGCAGGCGGCCGCCCTGCTGGAAGGCCGCGAGGACTGGGGAGGTTTCTCCCGCGCCCTCTATCGCGACGTCTCGGTGGGCCGCTGGAGCCGCGAGGCCTGCGTTCTGCTGGGCGATGCCGCCCACGGCACCAGCCCGCAGCTGGGCCAGGGCGCCAATCTGGCCCTCGTCGACGCCGTCGAGCTGGCCGCGCGGCTTGGGCAGGACAAACGCCCGACCACGGTGGCCGTGCGCGCCTGGCAGGGCCAGCGGCGACGGCATACGGGGATCTATCAGCTGGTCTCCAAGGGCCTGACGCCGCTCTTCCAGGCGCATGGCGCGTTTTGGCCCCTCATGCGCGATCTCTTCTTCACCCCAATGTCGCGCTGGCCAGGGCTGAAGCAGCTGGGCGTCCTGCTGCTGACCGGCACCCTGCGCCTGGGTCGCTTCCCGCCCGAGACTAGGCCGTGACCACCGACGTCTATGACGCCGCCAAGCGCTCGGCCGTCATGGCGCGGGTTAAGAGCAAGGACACGACGCCGGAGAAGGCCCTGCGCCGGATCCTGACCGGGCTGGGCGCGCGCTACCGGCTGCATCGCAAGGATCTGCCGGGCAATCCGGACCTGGTCATGCCGGGTCGCCGGCTGGCCTTCTTCGTCCACGGCTGCTTTTGGCATGGCCACGACTGCGCGCGAGGCTCTCGCGTGCCCAAGGCCAATCGCGACTACTGGCTGGCCAAGGTCGCCCGCAACAAGGCCCGCGACGAACGCTCGATGGCTGCGCTGGAGGCCTCCGGCTGGCGGGTCGAGACGATCTGGGAATGCGCCTTCAAGGACGAGCCGGCGCTGATCACCCGGCTCTCGGCGCTACTGGATCAGGCCGCGCCGGAAACCGGCTCTGCCGACGCCAGCGATGCGGACCGCGCCAGCACCTGAGCGAGCGCCCCGAACAGTTCGGCCGGGTCGATCGGCTTGGAGACATGGGCGTCCATGCCGGCCTCGGCGCATTCGTCCCAATCCTTGGGCGTGGCCGAGGCGGTGACGGCCACGACGGGCGCGGCGCGGTTCGGACCGGTTCCGGCCCGCAGGCGGCGGGTGGTCTCGCGTCCGTCGAGGCCGGGCATGTAAACGTCCATCAGAACCGCGTCGAACACTTCAGAACCCAGCAGTTCGAGGGCCTCTTCCCCGGACTCGGCCAGGGTGGTGTCGACGCCGAACGGCTGCAGGATCAACTCGATGGCCCGGCGATTGACCACGTGGTCGTCGACCACCAGCACCCGCAGGCCGGTGATCGAGGGGCCCTCGGTCGCGACGGCCGGCGCTTCGGCAGGATCGAAGGCGGCGGTCAGGGTGAAGTGGGCGCCATGACCCGGCGCGCTCGTGGCCGTGAGGTCGCCGCCCATCATCCGGGCCAGCTCGCGGCTGATGACCAGGCCCAGGCCCGAGCCGCCATGCTGTCGGACCACGGCGCTGCTCAGCTGGTCGAACGGTGTGAACAGGCGCGGCAGCACCGCCTCGGCGATGCCCGGACCGGTGTCGATGACGTCGATGGTCAACCGGACGCCGCCGGCCTCTTCGCGTGCATGCAGGGTGATGGTGACGCCGCCGTGCTCGGTGAACTTGATGGCGTTCGAGAGAAGGTTGTTCAGCACCTGACGCAGGCGCATGCCGTCGCCGGTGACCCAGCGCGGCAGGCCGGCGGCGCCGTCGATACGCAGGCGCAGGCCCTTGCGCGCCGCCTCGGGCCGCCACAGGCGCAGGGTGTCGGCCAGGGTCTGGCGCAGGTTGAAGGTGGTCTTCTCGACCGACATACGGCCGGCTTCCAGACGCGAGAAGTCCAGCAGGTCGTTCAGCAGGGTGCGCATCAGTCCGCCGGCGTCGGCGATCAGTTGGGCGTGAACTTTCGCACTCGCCTCCGGGACCTCGCTGTGCAGGCGCGCCGCGCCGGCCAGGATGGCGCTGATCGGGGTGCGCAGCTCGTGGCTGATCATGGCCACGAAGGCAGACTTGGCGGCCACGGCCTCCTCGGCCTCATAGCGGCGGCGCTCGGCCTCCAGCTTGGCGTCGGCTTCGGCCTTCATGGCCTGGCGCAGGGTGCGGGCGGCCACGACCACCGAAATGACCAGCAGCAGGGCCCCAAGCCACAAGGCGTTGGCCAGGGGAGAGCCCGGATTGGCGGCCCGGGCCACGAAGGGCACGATCAGCAGGTAGGCCACATGCGGCAAGGCCGCGGACACGATCGCGGTGCGGCTATGGACGTTCGCCATCACCACGTTCAGCAGCGCGCCAGCCAGCAACATGCCGCCCAGGGTCGGGGCGAAGCGGACGGGCGAGGCGAACAGCGGGATCGACAGCATCCCGAACACGGTTGAGGTCAGGAATGGGGTCAGCTTCAGCGCCATGCGTCGCCAGCCGCGATCGCGGCGCGATCCGCTCGCCAGGCTCCGCTCGGCCAGCACGATGGCGCCGTACAGCGCGGCCCAGGCCCAGACCCACCGCATGCCCACGTACTGGTGCAGGATCAGCGCGACGGCGACGGTGGCGGTCAGGCGCAGGCCGGTATTGGCGCGCTGCGAGGCGAGGGCGCGGACAGCAGCTCCGTTTTCGACATCCGCGCTCATAGGGCGCCCAGCCTCCAGGGAGATCGAAATGCGATCCCAGCCTCGGGCGAGACCTATCCGCGAAGGGCTAAGATGAGATGAAAGAACGCCGTCACGTCAATGGCTTGGCCCAAAATGGGGACGCTTTACGGGCGCGGACCGAAGGCCTTGGCCAGATCGTCGGGGCCGATCCCGTCCAGTTCCAGCCGCTTGAGGCGGGCGGTCTCGCCGGACGCCAGGCGCACGGCCGAGCGCGGGATCTTCAGGGTCTTGGCCAGGAAGGCGGTCAGGGCGGCGTTGGCCGCTCCATCCACCGGCGGGCTGGACACCCGCACCTTCAGATAGGGCCGGCCGTCCGCGTCCAGCGCCCAGCCGTCGACCGCATCGCGGCCGCCCCGGGGCGTCAGACGGACGGCCAGAACCTCCAAGACTAGCCCAGCAGGTTCAGCAGCGTGCCCTGGAGGGCCGGCAGGATGAACAGCTGGATGCCGCGCAGCAGCAACAGCACGATGATGGGGCTGATATCGATGCCGCCGATCGAGGGGATGATCCGGCGGAACGGCGCCAGGATAGGATCGGTGATCCGGTCGAGGAACGTGGCGACGTTGTAGACGAACTGGTTGCGGCGGTTGATCACGTCGAACGCGAACAGCCAGCTCAGGATCGCCGAGATGACGATCGCCCACCACAGCAGGTCCAGCAGGGCGTTCAGGATGAAGAAAACGAGATTGATGATCGGGGCCATGGGACTTCCGTGGTGACGCCGAAGCTTCTTGCCGCGCCCGGCCCCGACTGACAAGGCGGGGCTTGCGAGAACCCCGCTTGACGAGCGGCGAAAGGGGCCGTATTTCCGCCGCTCCTTGGGGCCGTAGCTCAGATGGTAGAGCGCCTCGTTCGCAATGAGGAGGTCAGGGGTTCGATTCCCCTCGGCTCCACCAAGGACTCCATTTAAGTAATTGTTTTTGTTTGATATTATTTGGAAAGCTCCTGGGCTTCCCCACGAGTTTCCCCTCATTTCTTCCGCGCTTCGATGGCACTGTCTGCGTCGAGATGGTGCGCGCTGGGATAAGCTATTTTCACGATAGTTGGGCCGCAGCAAGCCGACAGGGTGGAAGTGGCCAGATGTTAACGCCGACCCACTCTGAGCAATAATTTGCCGTGATGTGGCTCATAGTACTTCGTCGCGCGGCCTAACGCCGCATCCCGCTACAGCCAGTGATTCTGGACCGCAAACCGCTCTCCATGAGAGAACAACAGCGTGATGCCTCGCCTTACTTTTTAGGTGCTGGCGAACGCCGAACGCGCCAAGCTCGGAAGTGAAGGTCAGTGAGGGCGGCAATGACTTCATCGGAAATCGAGCGTTACTTTGACGCCTTGGTACGGCGCCCTAGGATACGCCTCCAGCCGCGCGCCGTGCTATTTCAAGACGGAACCTGCCCACGCCCGAACGAATGTCATCAGAACGTTGACCGCTGGGTAGCCGATAGAGTCGGCTATATCGCTGTGAGGGGATGGGCGATTAGCGCAGTCGGCGGTGACTATCCTGGCGCGCCGTTGTGTCTTGAAGCTCATTCGGTCGTACGATCGCGGGCGGGAAAACGACTCTTGGATATTACCCTGAAACAGGCGGTAGCCTTTCTCCGCCATGTAGGGACCGATAGCGAATTTGAGTTCATGCGTGCTGACCGGGCTCAGGTGTGGTGGCCGGTTGGCGATCCGCTCAGCGCACCAACGTTTATGACCGAATTGGACAGCGGGTCTGGATGCCATCATTTTTGATGTGCACCCCTTTTGCGCCGTCTTGTATCCGACCCATGTGCATCATGGTCGGTGCGTTTGTGATCGGGCACCAGTCGTGTGGAAGTGATGCGAGCGGTGCCTTGGAAACTCACAGCAGTGATGGGTCGAATAGCATTAGAAACGGCGTTAAGTGCAACTGAGAGCCACGACTTTCGTCACGGCGAAATAAGCCTTAAACCCAAACGCTAGCGAAGTTAGAGCGACGGCAAAAATCACGAACAGGCCGAAATAATGCCATCCAATTCTATGGTTTAGTGATGTAAAAATATCCGAAAAACTTTTACCCAAATTGTCGTATTCTTCTTCGAGTTTCTTTTTCTGGCGTGAAATCTCGTTGCTAATTGCGTGAAGTGTGATCCCCTGGTTAATGAGCGCGATAAGCAGGAAGAGAACAAACGCGCTAGCGCCCACAATCAGCCCAAAATTGGACCAGGACTGGTATCCGCACGATTCAGCAGATTTTAATTGTGTGGCTATAACGGCAGTAGATATTGGAATACCGAGCATTTGTCCCTGAATATCGACAAATGTTCTGTGTATTTTTCCGATGTAGTCGACCTTAGCGCTTTCTATTTCGCTACGAACTTTTGCGTACGAGAAGCTCGACGCAAATAGTTTATACCCATTTTCGAGCGCATCTTGAATATGATCAAGATTTTTCAAGATGTACTGAAATCTCTGATCCCTGGGCTGCCCAATTGTCATTTCAGAGATCGTGGCTGACAAAATCGTAAGTTTCTGGTCCTTATGAAAATCACCTGACAATGCGTCTCTAAGGGGCGCTGCGGAGAGACTACCTATCCGGACGGCGTCCGCTTTGGAAAACTCTATAGGTATTATAATCTTGCTGTGTTGAAAGAATACAAGTTCGCGTCGAGTTTGATCTACTAGTGCAGCAGCTTCTGAGAGCCGAGAAACTAGCTCAAGAATACGCCTATAGCCGACCAGCGCCTTGGTAAGTCCCGGTGTGACGGAGTTACTGCCATCCTCGATTACGTAGAAGTTCTTTGGTTCTTCAAAAACGCCGTTTGGTGAGTTTATGAGGCCGTCAAAGTCTCTTGCCAGGATGCCGATGCCAATTTTTGGCGAGCCAATTCTGATCGGAACCTTCTGGCCGAGCTTCAGCGAATCGGGTTCGACTTGCACTGCAATATTGGCATTTTCGGGCACCGGATCTTGTTCAATGCGCTGGATGACTTCCAGAACCTTGGCCGATGAGATTTCTAGCTCGCCGACATCGTCATCCAACTGGAACTTGGTGTTCCGATAGATCGTAACGAGATCGTCAAAGCCGATGCCCGACACGCTAGATGCTCCTGGCGGTGTCGGCGTCGGGGCCGGAAACCTGTTCGCTGAGCTCCTGCGTGAGAGCGTCTGGCAAATCCACGAGGGTCAGTGTTTTGCGGTCGGCATCAAAGCGGATCTTACCCATGGTGATCGCGTCTCGCTCGAACTCCAAGTTCCAAAGCGAAGTCTTGGCCTTGATCCGCACGAGAGTGCTCAGGGCGCGACGATCAGGGACAAACCCGTCATTGAGTGTAGCATCCGGGTCGGTTAGGATCGCTAGTAAGGTTTCTGGCTCATCCGGCATCAGCTCGTTGGCCAGGGCGCTGAAGCGAATTTCCTCCTTCTTGACCGCCGAGCGATCGCAAATGTCCTTCGCTTTGTGAAGGAACTCATCTTTTGCGGCCCCAACTAGTCCCCGGTCTTCCGCAAAGCGCTTGAGAACGCCAACAAGATCTGAGGTGTCCTTGCGCGACTGAATGGTCAGGTCACACCCTAGGAATTCTTTGAAGTACTCTGAAACGTCGCCACGCCCCTTAAGGAAGCCGATGTAGCGTTCCTCCGATTTCAACCAGCCGGTGAGATTGATACGGCCGGCGAAGCGGAAACCATCCATATCTAAATGCTCGATGTCGGTGACATCGAACGACCTGGTCAGTGCGGCGCCCAGCTTGTCGGTCATAATGGCGACTAGCAGGAACTGTTTTGCGTCGCGCTCAAAGTGGGCGAACAGGACGTGGCCACCGGTGGCGGCACCCCTGGCGCCCGCGCGGTATTTAAGGTTCTCCATCAGCTTCGCGGTAAGCCCTGCGAAGTCTGCCTTGCTGTCTACGTACTCTCTCAGGTGGGTCTGAGTGGGAAAATTGGCGTCATCCAGGGAAAACTTGCCGTATGACTTCGACGCGCGCCGGCTGTAGAGGTCGTAGAGCTCGTTGATCACCCGCTGGGCGGTCTTCGATGGCGGAAGATCGCTATTGCCTAGGGTGACCTGGAAGCCGCCCGTGCCCTTTTTCAGGTCATGAATAGCGGCCTTGATAATCTTATTGTCGCTCAACACGTCCCCTTTCGGAGGCTGCGTTTGCGCCTCCATAGCCCCCAATGAACCTCAGAGTGCATATCCGGATCCACTCTCGCAATAGCTCGGGCACGTTGATGGCCGGAGGGTCTTCGCGGCTGCTCTAGTTGGGGAGATATTTCGATGCGTAACCCATTCTGAATGCGCGGACGTTTATGGCGCCCTTGGCTAAGGCAAGAAACTTTAACGTCCATTAACCCAGTTGCCCGCGTTAGCGGTATGGTCGCCGCCAGCTTTGGGTGAACCGGTGAACGACAATCCTGCCTACGACGCCCGATCGGTGGCTAATGGACTTTTAGATGTTGCGGATGGCTATGGCCTTCCGGTGACCAATATCGGCCTTCAGAAGCTCCTTTATTTCACCCATGGCGCTTATCTGACCTCAGCCGGACAGCCGCTCGTAGGCGGCTATTTCGAGGCCTGGAAATACGGCCCGGTCCATCCTCAAGTGTATTCCTGCTTCAAGGTGTGTGGTGCCGAGCCCATACGGCATCGAGCGATGAGGCGCGATTTTGCCGCCGGTGCTGCTGTGGCGTTGCCTTTTGTTGCGGATCCACGCGTAAGTGATCTGCTAAGCCGGGTCGTCGGCACGTTGGGGCGCCTGCCTGCCGCGCGATTGGTGGCGCTGTCACATGCGCCCGGGGGGCCTTGGTATGCAGTTGCGAACGAAGCTAGAACTCGCGGGTGCGGGGTTCGTATTCATGATACAGTGATCGTTGAGCGATTCTTCCGGCACAAGCTGGACTTGAACGCCCGCAGCGACGGAGTTTCCCCTGTCGAAGAAGCGCTTCTTACCGCGTGAGGATCTAGCGAGAATTTCTGTGATGGCGACTGCCGCCGATAAGCGGCGGGCGCTGAGAGGCATGCTGGGCGACCCGCGTTTTTCTTATGGCCCCGCGCGAGAGGTCGAGAGCGCGGTTTTCGGCGTGCCGCCTACGCTGCCGCTAGACGTACCTAAACCATCCCTTGATGCGATCCTGGCTCGCGTGAGCAGGCGAGCGAAAGCAGGTAAAGAAAGGGAATCCTGCCTGCAGGTCGTTAAGCTACTTCATGGCGAGGCGGTGGAGCTAAATCTCTGCGCTACCGAAGAACCTTTCTTGCCTCTCCAACTCGGCCTGGGGATTTCGACCTCTTTCTGTGCCGGTTTAATTCTATCTGATCAGCATCGTGTCTGGGTTCCGGCTACTAACTATCGGCGAACGCCATTGGGACGGGAGGCGCTACGATTCGCGTTCTCCGTGATGCACGAGCAAAGCCGGGCGTTGAACGACGACCTCCGCGCAGCTGAGTTATCCTTCGTCCAGTTCCCCCATCCGAAGCGATCGGCACGGCGGTGCACAATCACTGTCGCCGGCGAGATGCGCCTCTTCTCGTACGATCAGCTCTCAGAAATGGTCAGAGAGACGTATCTCATATGGGACGATGTGCGGCAGGAACACGAAGAACGTCGTAGAGCGACGGGCACCGACGGCGCCGATTGGTGGGGCTGAAAGCTTTCGTCGCAGCCCGCGTTGCCTCCCAGTTTGCGTCCGACTAAACGCCTGCGGCTTAACGTTTGTACCCCTTAGGCGAAGCCCAGACCTCTCAGCCAGGCTGAATCTGCTGCTGTCTTGCAAGCGTCGCGGGGCGCTCGTCGACTAGCGGAACCGAAAGTTGCTTGGGGGGATGCCGTACATCGAACAACCTGTCGCGATCAGCTCGTAGGCCTTGCCAGCAACCCGGGTCAGCAGAAAAGCTGCCGAAGCATCAAGTTTTTGGCGGGCTTGCTAGCCTGACGGTGATCAGGCAACGGGTCTCCATCTTTGCCTTGTCCGCGCCCCTGATGCATTTGGCCAATGCCTCGCTGTTGCGAGCAACGATTGCCCGCGTCTTCTCAAACTCCCGCCAACGCTGCGGGTCAGCAATAGCCAGCAGCCGCTCTCCAGCTGACCACATGTCGCGGCGAAGCACGTGTGCCGCCCTTTTCTCCGGCCACGCCCAGGCGGCTGGCGCGGCATTGACGATCACGGTCGAGACGCTTGCGTAGAGAATTATGCCAGCGACGACACCAACCGCCGCCGCTTGAACCAAGCGCCAGTTCTGCAAGCTCGCCAGCCGTGCACGATCAATCCATCCATCGAGATCGCGAGTGGAGCGTTGAAGCGCCTCCTGAGCCTGGTGGACCGTCGCGCGGTCCTGCCGTCGGGCCTCTTCCCCCGCCGCCGCGATCTGCCGCGCCAGGTCTGCCGGGCCCAGGGCGAAGGATGGACTGGTCATCACCTTGCCGAGCCGTCCGACCGCCACCGACACGCCCTTGGCGATCTCGCCCAGCGTCTCGCTGTAGTCCGGCGCTGGCGCCCGTTCGGCCGCAAGCCCAGCCACAGCGACATTCAGCAACGCCACCTCCCGGCGCAGCGCCTCGAAGGCCACCGCCGCATCGGCTGGCTCTCCGGCTCCAACATCCTGCTCCATCACCTTGCCTCCTAGATGCCAAGCCCGCGCCCACGACCAATGCCGAGGTATTCCGAAAGTCCCTGCCCCACGCTGCGTCCCGTGTTCGAAGGCAAACCAAGTTCGGCCCGCCGCCCGCGCAGCAACGACTCCATCTGCGGGTCGCGCTCCAGGCTCTTGGCCATTGCGCCCATGCGGTCCTTCACCTGGCCGGCGCCGGTCATGTCGCCCGCGCGATGCAGGTCTGAACGCTGCCGCTCCAGGCCCTGCCAGCGCTCGACGAAGCGGTCGGCCCGCAGACGCGGATCGGCTCGAACCTCTGCTTCAAGCTGAAGGACCCGGATCGCCCGCTGGGTCCGACCCGAGGCGGTCTCGCTGGCCAGCCCCGGCTCTCGCGCGTAGGCCCGTTCAAGATCCTTGGCCGCATGCGGGCCGATCTTTCCCAACGCCCCGCGCGTCTCTTCAAGCGCCCGCAGCTGGTGGGCGAGCACAGGCAGGCCGCGGTCGTTCATCCGCAGGACGTCGGCCGCGGCGCGGGCGTGGCGCTCGATCGCGCGGTGCTGGTCGAACTGGCCGACCTCCCGCGTCGGTGCCACCGGCTGCCGCGTCGGGCTGGCGGGCCTGAACCCGTCGAACATCCCGCGCTGGCGTTGCGGCGGATCGTTCGAGCGCATCGACGCCGGCACATGGATGTCGCGCCGTTCGGCGAAGTCCCTGGCCATGTCCTTGGCCCGCTCGCGCGAGAGGACGCGGGTCAGCTTGCCGAGATCCTCGAACTCGTCGCGACCGTAGTGGATCTGGACGCTGTCGCGATGGCGTGAGAGGGCGACGTAGGCGCCGTGGCGATCCATCCCCGGTGTCGCCAGAACGTGGGCGCGATCGACCGTGACGCCCTGGCTCTTGTGGATGGTGGCCGCGTAACCGTGATCGACCTCGGCGTAGTCCTTCAGGTCGAAGACGACCGATCGCCCCGCGTCGAGCCGCACCGCCATCTGCGTGGGTGAAACCTGCTCGATCTCGCCCAGCATGCCGTTCTTCACGCCCAGCCCGCGATCGTTCTTCAGGAACATCAGCCGATCACCGGTCGCGAACGACCGCTCGCCGCGCTCGGCCTTCAACGTGACGTCCTCGCCCAAGGCGCCAGCCTGGCGCAGCCGCTCGCGGGCGCTCAGGTTCAGCTCGCGCACCTCATCGTTGGTGTGGGTGAGAATGATCCGGCTCTTGCCCGGCTCGGCCACGCGATCGCGATCCCAGCGCTCGACCAATCCCTCGCGCGCTTGGTCGCGGGTCTCGGCGGCATGGACCATGCCGCGCGCCTCGTAAGCGGCCAGCGCCTCGCCCGTCCGACCGGTCGCCAAATTCCGCGTGGCGTCGCGCTGCCAGTCCTCATGCTGCCGACGGACCTGAGTGATCTCGACGTGGCTATGGCGCTCGGCGATCGACCGGAACGCCGCGCCGGCCTCGATGGCCTGGAGCTGCTCAGGATCACCGACCAGCACCACCTTGGCCCCGGCCTTCTCAGCGGCCGACAGCATGCGCTCCATCTGCCGCGAGCCGATCATGCCCGCCTCGTCGATGACCAGCACGTCACGCGCGTCGAGCAATTCGCGGTCTTTCGCCCACTGATGTTCGAGGCTGGCGATGGTGCGCGAGGCGATGCCCGATCCACCCTCCAGGTTCTCGGCGGCAATCCCCGAGAGCGCGAGGCCTTGAACGCGATAGCCGGCGTCCTCCCAGGCCTCGCGCGCCACGCCCAGCAGCGCCGACTTGCCGGTGCCGGCGTAGCCGACGACGACGCCGAGGTCCCGGCCCTCGGTGACGTGCGCGAACGCGGCTTTCTGCTCGCCGGACAGAACGAGACCACGCTGCTCGGCGCGCGCCAGGGCGCGCCGTTGTTGCAGCTCACTGACGCCATGCCCCCGATGCTCCGCCATCACTTCACTGGCGCGATGCAGCCGATCCTCGACAGCAATCATATCGCGGCTGGTGAAACGGTCCTGGCCGCGCCCGTCCTGACCCAGCGCCACCAACTCGGGGGATGTCCGCACCGCGCTCATGGCCCGGTCGAACTGATCCTTGCCGTCCGAGTGGCGGTGAATGAACTTCGCCAGATCCTGCTGCGTGAACGTCGCCTGCTGGTGGGTGATGGCGTCCAGGGCAATGCGCGGATCGGCGATGATCCTGTCGCCGTTCTCACGGGCGATGCGGTGATGATCTTCGAGCCGCTCGGTTTCGACGCCTTCGTCGGCCATACGCCCAGCCGCTGGGCCGATCTTGTTCTGTGGCTCAAGGTCGATGCCTTGGTCTTCCAGGCTGCGATGATCGATCCGCGCGTCGATATCGAGTTGCGCCAGCCGCTCGTTGACGTGGTCGGCCCAGGCCTCGCGCCAATGCTCGACCAGTTCGGTGCGGTTCCAATCCCGCACCTTTGCGCCGAAGCCCTCCTCGCCGACCTCGCGCATGGTGAGCATGACATGGGCGTGGGGCTTGGCCAGTCCGTCCGACCCGATGTCCCAATGCACATTGAGGTCGGCGACCATCCCGCGATCGACCATCTCGCGTTGTACGAAGTCACGGGCCAGCGCGACGCCCTGCGCCTGATCCATCTCGCAGGGAATGGCGAACTCGACCTCGCGCGAGAGCTGGGCGTCCTTGCGCTTTTCGCCGGCCTCGACGGCGTTCCACAGCGTGGCGCGGTCGGAGAACTGCTCGGGCGCGCTGTCCGGCAGCATGATCTCGGAATGGACGACGCCGCTCTTGTTGGTGAAGTCGTGGTCGCGATCCAGCCGCTCGTCATGCAGCCGCGAGGCCGAGCGATAGGCGGCCGAGGCCACAGCGCTGGCCCCGGTGGCGCGGCTGATGACTTTGACGGAGAAGTGGTAGATCGCCATGGCGACAGACCACCTACGCCCTCAAGCGCACGTCGGCACGACGTATAAGCGCGCCCTCCCAAGAAAGAATCTCGGGAGGGACCGGCCCGTCCCAGTGTGTTCCGGCGACCTTACAGCATTCCCGGATCGACTGCTTTACGATCAGCGCATCATCGAAACCTGGAGACTTGGGATGCGCAAACCACGTGACTTCGACGCCGAACTGAAGAGCCTCGAAGACAAAGCCAAGACCCTGAAGGATCGTAAGGTTCGGCAACTTGGCGAACTGGTAATCGCCACGGGCGCGGACGCCCTCGACATCGACACCCTGGCGGGCGGGCTTCTCGATTTGGCCGACGCCGGAAACGCCGCTCGCAAGGAAGGTTGGAGGAAGCGCAGCGCGGGGTTCTTTCGCGGCGGGAAGGACGGCGCTCCGCCAAGCGCTGGCGGCGAGCAATGACGCCGAGCGCCGAACGAGGGCCGCGCGCCACCGCTTGGAAGCGCGGCGAGCGCGCATGGACACGCGGGCCTGGGTGGTGAAGCGGAGGGAGCGCACCCGCCACCTGATCGAACTGGGCGGCCTGGTGCAGAAGGCCGGCCTCGTCGATCTGACCTGCGACGATCGCGCCGCCCTCTACGGCGCGTTCACGTTCCTGGCGACCATGCTCAAGGCCGACGACGCCGAGCACACCCTGGCGCTCTGGCGGCGTGGCGGGAAGCGGGCGTTCGAGGCTCAATCCCGCCCGGCGTCGGAGATCCGCTAAAGCGATCGTCAGCCCTTATCGCGGCTTTCGTCGTCGGCCATGGCGCGCACGAGATCGAGGACTTGGCGACGGACCCGGCCTCGGCCGATCTTCGGGAACATCTCGGCCAGTTCCAGGCCTTCGGGCGTGTTGAGGAAGTCGGTGACGATGCGTTCGGCAGCGGCGCCGACTTCGTCGACCTCGTTGGCCGTCGGGTCGGCCAGACCATCGAAGAAGTATGACACCGGGACCTGGAGCGTCTTGGCGATATCGTAGAGCTTGCTGGCGCTGACGCGGTTGGCGCCCCGCTCGTATTTCTGCACCTGCTGGAAGGTGAGGCCCAGCGCATCGGCGAGCGTTTCCTGGCTGATACCCAGCATCTTGCGGCGCATGCGCACGCGGCCTCCGACGTGGATGTCGACGACGTTGGGCGTGCGAGCTTCAGGCGTATCGGTCACGAAAGTCTCCATGGTCGGTTCGCCGGCAACGCCGCCGATCCGCGAAAGGGCTTGCGGCGCAGAAACGCCCGCAAGCGTGGCTTTTCAAGGTCGTTCTCCACTCGCGCTAGTCGCGTGTGGATTTCGACGCGTCCGGATCAATCGGCGATGCTGGGGGATGTCCAAGTACGATCCCCTGTCGGGTCATCTGCGTCGCCAGCGTCAAGACGAACTCGAACTGACCTTCGCCGAGATCGAGCGCATCCTCGGCGCCATGCTTCCCAAGAGCGCGGCCCGCCAACAGTGGTGGGCCAACACCACCGATCCCTACACCAGCCAGGTGCAGCGCAAGGCGTGGGGCGACGCCGGCTACGACGCCTTCCTCATCGCCGGCAAGGACCGTGTCCGCTTCAAGCGCGTGCGCTGACAGGGCCGCTTGGCTGAGCCTGTCCGGCCGACCACCGAGCACGCGGCCATCGACCATCTTCGCTCGGAGACAAGACGCCCTGGATCGCTTGGTGGAACAAGGGCCGGACGGGCTGGTGCGCGTCAAGGGGACGCCCTGCGGGCGTCTCGCGGAGCGACGGCGAAGCCGCCCTTGACCCGCACCAGCCCGCCCGGCAGAGGCTCTCCAAGCGCTCCAGGGCGAGCACCGACCGTTCCGGTCCTGGCTCCCGCAGGTTGGGGTTGGCAAGGCAGTCGCCGGAGGGGGCGCTGCTAGCGCTTGCAAACGGGCGCCCCGCAGTTTGGACAGCGGGCGGTACGCAGTTCCTCCATCGTCGCCTTGAAGAGGTCGTAGCCGTCGCCCTGCTGGTGAACCATGACTCTCAGCGCCACTTCCAGCTTGGCGACGACGCCGTGCATGTCGTTGGCGCGCACAGCAGGAAGGGCTTCCAGCCACGCCTCCCGCTGGTCGAACAGCGATTCCATCTGCTTGTCGATGGCGTCCATCTCTTCGGAGGGCAACAGCTCCCCGCGCTCCTCGGGCGTCATGCGTTCCCAGCGCTTCTGCCGCACCAGAATGGTCTCCAAGTCCGACCAGCGCAGGCCCAGCCGATCAATCTCCGCGTCGAGCGCCAGCCACTCGGCGCAGCGCGCCACGGCGTGGTCTGACGGTGCGCTGCCACCGGCGCCACCGACCACGGGCGCGGCGCTGGCAGCGCCGATTACGACACGCCGGGACACGGCGAATGGCCCCTTGTCGTCAGACATCGGGATGCTCCGCTTTGGACAGTTTGGATGCAGGACGGGCGCGCTCGATCAGATCGACCGTTCGCGAGATTTCATAGAGCGCGTCGGCCAAAAGCGACTGGACGTCGGCGATGGAGAGACCGAGGTGACGCGCGATCAGCGCGTAGTCGAACTCCCTGATATGATTGAGGAGGAACACGTCTCGTGTTCCTCTGCGAAGGCGCAAGACCGCGTAGGACAAGACCTGCTGGCCGTTGTGTGGATCGAAGGTCCGGCCCCGCCAAAGACTGGGATATCGCCAGCGCCACCATTGGCTGACGACAAGCGGCCAAGGCAGGTGGAGACGGGCCATCACGCTATGCCCTCTCGACAAATATCCGCCCTGGCGGCCTCGATGACGGCGTCAATGAGCGCGCGGACAGTCGTGCAGGCCTCCGCCCAACAGACCGATACAATGGCCTCCGGCGACATCTCTGAGATGGCGTGGACCTTGTAAGGGCTCAGCAGCGCGGCCAGTCCGGGAAGCTGGGCGGGGACGGCGGTAAAGCCGGCGCGTCGTGCGAACCGGAGCACCTTGACGAGGTCGTGCCGGAGGTAGACGCGGTTCCAGTCGTCGCTGATCCCTCGGTCGAGCAGGTACGCTTTCAGCGCCAGTTCGATGGCGATGGCCAGGAAGTAGCGGGCGCCTTCGGGGTGTCGCGTCAGCACCGCCTCGGCGCCTTGGTGGAAGCCAGTGGCGTTACGGCGAAACGTCGCCGCTAGGGGGCGGTCGGCGCCGTCCCGTCGTCGCGGGACGCGGCGCGTCACTTTCCACCGGAGAAGGCGGTGAGGTCGCGGACGGCGCGGGTGATCAGGCCGTGGGCTTCGGGATGGTCTTCCTCGAAAATCAGGCGCGCAGCCACTGAAAGGTTGGCGATAACGGCCTCGACACTCCTGGCGGGCTTGGGCCGCATGGTCTTCAGCAGGGCGTGTCCCTCGACCTCCAGCACATCGAGCCGCGCGTCGATCTCAGAGAGCCTGGCACCTTCGGGGATTTCGGCCTGCTGGGCGAGCGTGAGTTTGTACCAACTGCGGTGGGTGATCAGCCAGCCTTCCAGCGTGCCCCATTCAAGTTGAAGGCGACGCTGCTCCGCGTCGATGGCCAGCCACCGACGACAGATGTTGATCGAGGGCTCGGTTGCCTCATGGGGCGCTGGGTTGGCCACAGTCGCGCAAGCAGCAGAGCTGCCAACTATGATTGCTCGTCTAGAAGGTTCCTGAAGGCGCGCAGCTGCACGCCCCGCCTTTCGACGTGACTCCATAGCCTGGACCCTATAATCATGGGTGACAATTTTATTATCACTCGGCATTCCAGTGAGGTCAATTATAAAATGATCACGCACGATAATAAAATTATCGCCTCGTGATTACCGCCGAACAGATCAAGGCGGCTCGCGCTCTCTTGGGCTGGAGCCAGCCGCAACTGGTGGCGGCCTCAGGTGTCTCCCTACCGACCATTGTTCGCATGGAGGGTGCGGCCGGTCCTGGCCGGAGTTCCGCCGCCAATGTGGATGCAGTACGCCAGTCGTTGGAGAATGCCGGGGTGACGTTTTTGTCGGCTGACGAAGCTGGCGGCCCGGGTGTGCGCCTGAAAAAATAGCGGAGCTAATCCGAGGCCTAGGACGGAATTCGCGGCGCCAGGGGCGCAGCCAGCTTCACGAAGGTACGTTCTCACCTTCGCTAGAGGCGCCTAGAGCCTGTCTTTCTTCCCCAGAGTACGATCTGGCCCCGCGAGGTCTTGCCGCCAGCGGCGAGCAATCCAATTCTGGCCCATCCAATGCCTTCAGATCCCAGTCTGTGGAGCTTTAAACGATGGCCGACCTCGACCGCATTGTCCGCCTGAAGACCGTGCTGGCGCGCACGGGCCTGAGCCGCTCGACCCTCTATCGGAAGATCGGGGAGGGCACCTTTCCTCGGCAGGTCCCGATCAGCGTCCACGGTGCGGGATGGCACGAGTCTGCGATCAACCGTTGGATTGCCGATCCGGCAGGGTATCGTCCGGACGCTAGTTAGCGCGCTCTGTGCCTCGTATGCGCCACAAGGGCCAGAGCCTATCCGTTGTCACGAACGGGCGACCTGCCAACAGGTCAGCGCCAGGCGCCGCTGTCGGGATCCCACGTTCCCCTCGCGCCTTCTGGTGTGGCTAGGCCTGCCAACACAGGGCCAAAGAACGTGCGCAACTCGGCCTGTAGTTCGGGGAAGGTGGGTGGCGTCAGTGCTGGCGGAGTGCGTCGAAGAAAGCCCGTCCAAAGTCCGCGCTCCTCTTGGATCACGGCAAAGGCTTCGGTCAGACCGATGGGTAGGTCTGTCGGGTCTGCGGTTTCGCGACGCCGTAGCGTACCGGCGACTGCGGCGACCACGTTGGCCAGATCCAAAGGAAAAGTGCGCGTGGTGACCCAGATGTCGTGGAAGTCCTTGATCCGGCCATTGGCTTCGCCGAAGCGGATCATCGCTTCGAACTTTTCGGCGACAACGGTCTCTGGCGGATACATCAGGATGTTCGCCTGCGGTAGGCCTGGCAACAGGCCCGGGAACATCTCGCGCTTGGGCGCAGGGTGCACGTTGTCGCCGAACCCGATGTCGACCAGAACGGTGATCAATGCACCGGCTAAGGTCGCCTTTAGGCTGAGGGTGGCGCCCTGGTACTTATCTGCTTCGCGGACCGGCTCGACTTTGACTGTTGAGGGATCGAAGCGGATGCCGTCGTCGGGAAGTTCGACTGCACAGATAGAGGCGAACAAGGCCCGGAGCGCTTCGGGATCGGCATCACCCTGGCCCAGAAGATCTAGATCGCCGGTTGGTCGGGCGACGTGTTCGGGCCAAGTCACGAATAACATCGCGCCCTTGAGGACATATCGTTCGGCCGCCTGAGTCTGGCTAAGGCGGAACAGCAGCCGTTCGATGGCGTAGCGCGTCAGGACACGCCCGAAGTCGTCACCTTTGGCCTTTGCGTGAGCCAGCAGCCTGGCGCGGATGGAAGCCGCTGGGTCCTTGATGATCTTGCCCTTCATTGGAGTGCCCTAATGAACGGCTCGATCCGGCCGACTACGCGATTGATTCCCGCAAAGAACATGAGTTCGCTGGGTGTGGTCTTGCGCTGGCGCAGCGCATCGCGCAGCGCCTCGATGGCTACATCCTCACCGATTTGGCGGCGGTGCTTGAAACAGTCAGTCACAGTCTTGGCGACGCTGTAGATGGGGACGTCGACGCCCTCGATCCGTGCATGCTCTACGCCTGCGGTCAGGACCTGCCCGGTGGCGCGAACGATCTCCAGGCGCACGCTGGTAATCGAGGGTGTGCGCGCCTTATGTGGTATTGTTAGCCAGACCGCATGCGGAAGTTGGGTGGTCAGTTCGTGGTGGCGGAGAGCACTCAGCAGGCTGACCACACCGTTGGGTACCAGTCGAGCCGCCTCGGCCAGATCGTGGGCGACGTCGGTACCTGCTTGTTCTGGATCCTGGTATAGTCCGCGTCCTAGTTTGAGCAGGTCGCCGGAATCCGTAAGGCGCTTGAGATAGGCCAGCGGAATGCCAGCGGCCTTGTAATCCCGCGCTCGCGCGATCCCGCGCTCCCGGGTCAGGCTGAGTGCGCGCTCGCGATAAGTTCTATGACCGTCAGCCATGTTGTTACCTATTGTCGGCAAAAATCTCTGTTTGTCGACAAAAGAAAACGGTTTGGATTTCTTCATTGAGGTCATATATTTCTTATGACCATGAGCAAGTCCAGCCCAGACGATTTAACGCCTAAGCACGTCCGCGCCGCCCGTGCGCTTCTGGCTTGGTCTCAGCAGGATCTGGCCAAGGCGGCGGGCGTAGGAACCTCGACGGTTGCGGACTTCGAGCGCGGATCGCGCACGCCGGTGGCCAACAACGCCCAGGCCATTCGAACAGCCCTAGAGGGCGCCGGCGTCACCTTCCTGGCAGGGGGCGCGGTGATTGGCCCCGTCGTGCCAGGCTTCGCGTCCGCAGGTGTCGACGCTGGTGAGCCGGGGACGCCTGTGCGTTGGGTAAGCGCTCAGGATCTTTCCGAATGGGGCGACCGTACGGACGGGGCCGTTAGCCTGCCGACACTGATCGCCAAGCTCGTCCAGGCCTCGCTCGACCCGGCGACAGAACTGCGCTTCCCGTCCGATGAGGGCGTGCGCCATCCGGGGTGGGACGGCATCACCAAGGCGGTGACGGGAAACGCTTATGTGCCCAAAGGGCGCGCGGGTTGGGAGCTTGGCGTCCAACGCCGCAACATTCAGCAAAAGGCCGAGGGCGACTACGCTAAGCGCACTGAAGATCCGGCCGATCTCGATCCGGCGACCGATGCCTTTATCTTCGTAACCCTGCGTCACTGGCCGCAAAAGGACGTCTGGGCCAAAGCTCGACAAGACGAGGGACCTTGGCGCGAGGTTCGAGTCTACGACGCCGATGATCTTGTTCACTGGATCGAACAGAACCCGGCAGTGGGCCTGTGGATCGCCGCGCGCCTAAACAAGCGCCCGCCCGGCACGCGCGAACTCGAAGAGGTCTGGGAAGAGTGGTCGCTCGCAACAGAGTGGCGGTTAACCGAGGACCTCGTGCTCGCCGACCGAAGCGAGGACGCGGCCGAAGTCCTGCGCTGGCTTCGCGGTGCGCCGTCGGTCCTGTCCCTACAGGCGACCACTACCGACGAGGTGGCGGCTTTCGTTCACGCGACTCTCGCGGAGCTGCCGGCCGACGTCGCGGCGACCTATCGCGCCCGCACCCTGGTCGCGACTACGCTAGACGCCGCGCGAGCGCTGATGAATGCCCGCGCGCCTCTAGTACTGGTGCTTACTGAACCCGATCCGGGCGTAGCGCGCGCGCTCGTCAAGCGAGGACACTATGTGCTCCTGGCCTACGACGAACGCCTGATTGGCCGGGGCGAGGTCCGAGCCCTGGCTCGTCCGTCTCGCGATGGCATCGCTGGGGCCTTGGAGGCGTCAGGCATGGCGGAGCCACGCGCCCGAGCCCTCGCCCGAGACAGCGCCCGTAATCTGGCCGCCCTTCGCCGTCTTATTCCCGGTGCGCCTGGGCGCCTGCCGCGTTGGGCAGAAGGGGCGCCATCCACGGCGCTGCTGGCAGCGCTACTGGCTGGCGGATGGGACGAAACCTCCGATGGGGATCGGGCACGCCTGGCCGATCTTGCCGATCAACCTTATGACGCGGTGATTGCCGATCTTGCGCCCTTACTCGGGGCTTTCGACAGTCCGGTGCAGAAGGTTGGACCCGCCTGGCGCATCGCTTCGCCATCCGACGCCTGGTTCCTGCTTGCCCACCACCTGTCGCCTGCGATGCTCAGCCGGTTCGAGGCTGTAGCCCACGCTGTGCTCGGCGCGGCAGATCCCCGCTTCGAAATGGATCCTGATGAACGGTGGATGGCCGGCGTCCACGGCGTCAGGCCCGATCACTCGGGTCTGCTGCGCCATGGGGTTGGGCAGGTGCTCATCCTGCTGGCGCTTTGGGGCGGCAAAGTACTAGCCGTGTCCGACGCCGCGCGCCGCGCCGACGTCATCGTCGCCAAGCTCCTGCGCGACGCCGATGCACAACGATGGTGGTCGCTGTCCAGCGATTTCCGTCTGCTGGCTGAAGCCTCACCTGAGGCGTTCCTTAGCGCCGTCGAAGACAGTCTCGATCAGGAAGAGCCGCCGATCAGCGCCCTGTTCGGCCACGACGAAGGCGGTCTCTTCGGGTCTGAGCACCTGTCAGACCTGATGTGGGCGCTGGAGGCGTTGGCATGGTCGCCCGACTGGATGCCAAGGGTCACGCACGCGCTGGCGCGGCTGGACGCCATCGACGTCAAGCCGCGCAAGTACATCAATGGCCCCATGAGCAGCCTCGGCAAGATCCATCTGCTGTGGCTGCCGCAGACGAACGCCAGCCTGGAGCAGCGCCTCCGCGCCCTAGACCTGATCCGCAAGCACGAACCTGTTGCGGCCTGGAAGCTCATGTTGCGCATCTTGCCAAGAGGCCATGACAGCGCGGACCCTTCACCGCTTCCCCGCTGGCGAGATTTCAGCGTCGACAAGCCCGAAGTCGTGACGTGGAACCTAATCGGGCGTGGCGCAGCCAAGATTACCGATCGCCTAGTCAGCGATGCTGGCGCAGACCCAAGGCGCTGGGCTGAGCTCCTTGAGCGACTGAACGACCTTGCGCCAGATCCGGATGCGGCACTTTGTGCGCTTGAGACCGTCGCGCCCACCATCATCGACAAGGCCGATCGTACCTTTCTTTGGGACAGGCTGCGTCGCGAGTTGCATCGCCACCGCGAGTTCGTCGATGCAGAATGGTCTTTAGACCCGGTGGCGCTCGACCGTTTGGAAGTAATCTATGACCGGCTAACGCCCGCCGACCCGCTGGAGCGATCAGCTTGGCTATTCGAGAACGGCGTGGCTCTGCCCACGCCAACTCGGGAGGGTTGGGAAGCCGAGCAGCGCCAGATCGACTCCGCCCGGCAAGCTGCTGCTAAGGCCCTTTTCGCCGAAGGCGGAGCAGAGGCGGTGCTGGGGTTGGCGCGATTAGTTGATACCGGAGGCTATATCGGCAAGGCGCTCTACGACGCCGGCGTCTCGACAGTTGATCTGGACCCAGTGCTGGAGATGGCGGCTCGCAGCAGCGACGCCCGTGAGCGCAACCTCGCTCATGGCCTGATCATTTCAATGTTCCGCGATCGCAAGGAACCGTGGGCCGTTGAACTCATCGGCCGGGCCCGGCGAAACGCTTGGGGCGCCGAAGCGCTGATGACCATACTGCGAGCCATGCCGGCCTCGCGATGGACTTGGGATCAGGTTGCCGCCATCGGTGGCGACTTCCAAGTAGCCTACTGGCGAGGCGCGCCGGTGTTCTGGATTGACGAGGACATCGACGCGGTCTGCTACGCGATCCGCCAGTTGATCGATGTTGGACGAGCGCGCCACGCGCTGGCCCTGGTTGGGCGGCGCAGTAAGGGCGTGCGTTTGCCGTCGCCGCTGCTGATTGAGGTTCTTGAACAGGCCGCGAAGCAGCCGTTCGACAGGGCCGACGACGGCAACGAAGCGACGATGTTCCAGCATTATGTCGCCGAGACCCTGTCGGAACTCGACAGCCGCGACGACGTCGATCGCCAGGTTCTGGCGATGCTCGAATGGAACTACCTTCGAGTTCTGGAATACTCACGCCGTCCGGCCAAGGTCCTACTAAGCGTGCTAGCCGAGCAGCCCAAGCTGTTCATCGAGATGCTCAGCACCATTTTCAAGGCAAGCGATGATAGCGGCGTAAAGGAGCCCGAGCCGGAGAACCCCGAACAGGCCCGCGCAATCGCCAATCAGGCTTATCGACTCCTCGACCTTTGGGATCACATACCGGGACGTCGCGCCGACAACACTATCGATGGCATGGTTCTAGAGGCCTGGGTCAAGGAAGCCAGAGCCCTGGCCAAGGTCGCTGGGCGAGCCGAGATCGCCGACAGCAAAATCGGCCAAATGCTTTCCGCCTCACCGATGGGGGCCGACGGGAACTGGCCGGCTGAGCCTGTCCGTGATGTGCTCGACCTATTTCGTAGCAAGCCAATGCTAGAGGGCTTCAGCGTTGGTAAGGCCAACCGCCGGGGCGTCACCAGGCGCATGCCCGGCGATGGTGGAGATCAAGAGCGTGCGTTGGCGGCGCAATATCGAGCGTGGGCCAAGGCCATCGCCATCGAGTCTCCGCACACCGCAAAGGCGCTCGATGGACTGGCGGATCGCTATGAATGGGACGCCGCTCGTGAGGACGAAGAAGCCGAGCTCCGCGACTGGTCCTATTGACTCCCGCCTTATCGCCGCAAGCTTCGATAGCTAAGCTGACTTGGTCTTTGGCTCTGCGGGCGTGGCCAGATAGTCAGCCCAGGCCTGCATCAGCTTGCGTCGCTTTTCGAAAAAATCCGTCCGGCGATAGGCGGCTTCGACCCGATCTGGAATCTTGTGCGCCAGCGCCTTGTCGGCGACCTCCTTGGGAAAATCAGTCATCTCCGACGACCAGTCGGTGAAGGCGCTGCGGAAACCGTGAACGGTCACGTTCTCGACCTTCATGTCGCGAAGCACCTTGGACATTGTCATGTCGCTGATGGGCTTGACCCCATTTGGAGAGAACAGGAGTTCGTCGTCGTCCATCCGGTCGTCGTGCATTCGCCGTAGGAGAGCGAGGGCGGGCTTCGATAGCGGGATGGCATGGGCCACCTTCATCTTCATGCGCTCGGCCGGAATCGACCAGACGCCCTTTTCGAGGTCAAATTCACTCCAGACCGCAAACCGCGTCTCGTTGGAGCGCACAGCCGTGTAGACGGTCAGTTGCAGAGCATCCCGACCAAGGGTTGGCGGCATCGCCGCAATTGCTTGGAGGAAAGCCGGCACGTCCTGATAAGGCATCGCCGCATAGTGCGAGCCAGTGTTGTTCTGGCGCGGAAGTCCCTTGCGGACCGATCGCAGGGAAACTTCCTTGCTAATCCAGCCCTTGATGTGCGCGAAGTCGAGAACCGCATTGATCCGCTGAAGCACCTTATTGGCGGTATCAGGCACCGTCAGCCAAATCGGCTCCAGAACATCTCGAACAACGAGCGCATCGACCGTGTCTACGGGCTTGGACCCGATCATTGGAAAAACATGCCGCTCGAAGCTGGCGATCCAAATGCCCTGCCGGCTGTCCTTCCAGCCGGCCTTCAAGGTCTCGTAGCAGGCGCGGGCAGCGGACTCGAACGACGGAACGGACCGACGAGCGCTTCGACGATCGGCGGCTGGGTCGCCCCCGCTCCTGACTTTCCGGCGCATCTCGGCCGCCGCGATCCGCGCATCGGCGAGGCAAACGTCCCGCACGGAGCCCAAGCCGAAATCGCGACGCACCCCCTGGAACTGGATACGGAAAAGCCATGACCGCGATCCACTAGGCTGAACATCGAGATACAGGCCGCGCCCGTCGCAATGGCGACCGGCTTTCGCGTTCTTCACCTTCAGGGCTGTAAGCGACAAGTTAGAAGTCCCTGTTCTGGAGCCTCCGATTTTCCCCTCGGTTTCCCCACACTTTTGATGCGGATTTCAGGGAACAAAGTGAGATTACCTGAAACTGCAATTTCGATCAACTATATGAAGATAAAGAGGTTTTGGTACGGAATGGGACGTTCTGGTTAGACCCCTAGATCATCCTCGGCTCCACCAAGGACCTTCCAAAGGCTTAGAGGCCTTGGATTTCCAGGGAAATCAGCAGCTTAGAATGGCCAAGACCCGCGTGCGTGTTACACACGATGAGGTGGGACCATTGCCGGAAGGGCTGCAACGCAAGGCCAATGGCCGTTACTATCTGCGCTATCGGATACCGAAAGACTTGGTGCCGAGGTTGGGATGGGCGGAGATCTCCTGGGCGCTTGGAACTAGCGACCCGAAGGAGGCTAGACGGGTGCTGCCGCAGCAGGTGGCGAACCTACTCAACGAGTTTGATGCCGTGCGCACTGGGGCTAATCCCGCTGCGCTGCCCCTCCTATCTCGAAAACGTGCTGTCGTTAGAGACGGTGACGCCATTGCTCCCAAGCGTCCGTATCCTACGATCTCAGACGCGGAGTTTGCGTATATCCTCGATCGTCAAGCCTATGATGAAGAAGAGATCGCCGATGATCTGCGCAGGCAGTACGAGGAAGAAGAGCTAGAAGATCGCGTCGCCGAGATCGTTACACAGTCGCGAGATAGCATGAGTGACGCGGACAAGATGGTTCTTATGCTTTTCCGCGAAAGGGAGGAGTATAAACGCCTCTCGACAGATCAGGACCATGCTCTCAAGCGCTCCAATCTGTTCGCGAACTCGGTAGTCCAAGTGGAGGCGGTTTCCATCAAGGCCCCCGCCGTCGAGCCTACGCCAGTCACAACGACCTCATTCGACCGTCTAGTTGACCGATGGGCTAATGAGCGTGGGCCTGACGCCAAGGGCATTGACGCCCACCGTGCTGTTGCACGTTGGTTCGTTGAGAGAACCGGTGTTTCTCAAGTCGAGATGGCGGCAAAGAAACATGTACTGCTCTTTAAAGATAAGCTTTTGGAGGAAGGTCAGTCCCTCGCGAACATCAAAACAAAGATCTCGCGACTGAAAACGCTTCTGAATTGGGCTGTTCAGAACGACATCATACAGATTAACCCCGCAAACGATGTGATCGTTGTCATACCCGATGCAGATCGGGCGAAGCGTATGACTTACGATCATGCTTCGTTGCGCCTGTTGTTCGACAGCCCCGTTTATCAAGCTGATGACCGTCCAGCTGAGGGTCGGGGAGAGGCAGCTTACTGGCTTCCTCTATTGGCTCTTTTCACAGGGGCAAGGCTGGAGGAGCTTGGTCAGTTAAGGCCTATCGACGTGAGCTTGGAGCGCTATCCCGATGCGAATGATGTCGATCAAGCGGCATGGTTCATTCGCATGGTCCATAACCCGAGCGCAGGCCTTAAGCTGAAGAACGCAGCAAGCGAGCGGGCCGTCCCGGTCCACTCGGCCCTGGAGCGACTGGGTTTCACGCGCTTCGCGCTGGACGCCCAATCTTCTGGGCAAGATCGCCTGTTCCCCGAACTGCGCCCGAACAAGTACGGGACCAAAAGTGCAAAGTGGGGCGAGTGGTTTGGTTCGTATCTGCGGGATGTTGTCGGCCTAACTGACCGCCGACTGGTGTTTCACTCCTTCCGGCACACGTTCAAAGACAATGGTCGTGGCCGCATGGCTGAGGGGGTGCAGCGTCGGATCATGGGGCACGCAAACCGAGATGTGGCTGAGAGCTACGGCTTGGGATATCCGATGTGGCAGCTGGTTGAGGCGATGGGACAATATCGGGTTCCAGGTGTCGTCCTGCCACCGTCGCCGCCGAAGTACCGCGCAGGCCAGCCCTGATTTCAACGCCGCTGAAGGTGGGAAGGTCGGTCGGCGCGGAGCAGGCCCGGTGGGCGCATTGCCGCCCTCTGGCGGGCTACAAATCGGCCTTCTTGAACAGCTCGGCTGCCGTGGTGTTCAGCGCTTCGGCCAATCGCAGGACATTGAGGGTGGTGACGTTCCGCTTCCCTCGCTCCACCTCGCCCATGTGGGACCGGTTCACGCCTGACGCATCGGCCAGGGCCTCCTGTGACAATCCTAGTTCACGGCGGCGCGCGGCAACAGCTTGGCCCAGCGCGTACAGGCGCTCATCCCTCTTGCCGTCTGTATTTCCCGACACCCTGGCCACGGCGACGAAATCGCCAGATGCCGGATTTACGAACCGCCGGATTTACGCACCAATCGGAGGTGCCTACCGGTGAAGTGACCTGTGTGAGAGATTTGGGGTCGGGGTGGGGCCAACATAAACATGGTCGAAGTCAGTCTCATCCTGTCCCAGCCTGAGGTCGATCGCGAGGTAGGGGATGAGCATCGATTTCCCAGTACGGTATTGTATGTCGTTGTCCCTGAAGTTTGACCTCGGCGGGGAGACCATCCGCCATTCACCTTCCTCCTTGAAGGTTGCGTTCTTAAACAGCGCCCCAATGCTTAGAATGACAGGCTCAAGCTCTTCGAATACCCCGTAGTAACATTGGCTGGAGTGCTTTGCCTCAGACGGGCCCCGGCGCTCGGTCTCCTCAACCACGCCATCAATAATACTTGAAACGATCTTGGACTGATCTTCGCTGCCGTACACGCATTGGCCCATGCGGAAACCGGAGTGATGAGTGATCGCTGCTAGCTTTTCAGGCGAGATGCCAAGGCTGACGCCTTGCCCAAACGGGCAGTAGCCGCGCCACTGGCTCAACAGGTTGCCGTGCTCTGTGAAGGACGCGACAAACAGCATATAGCCATCAGTCAGGCGCTCGGTTGTCCAAGTGGCGAACTGTTCAAGTATGCGTGCAGTGTGAACACTGGCTACTGGAAGGCGTCGCGCGATCTCCCATCCAATCGACTTCGCGAGATATGCTAACTCGTCGGCGTCATTGAGGTATCTCGCCTCGCTTGCCCTAAGTTTGCCGCTACCGACGATCCCCATCAGGCCGTCTAATGAGGTGTAGTGATAGAGTGACTGCTGGGGCGTTCGGCTGTACAGGCGGCCCGCCAGATTGTGGAGGATTTGGCCCACTTGATCACGCGCTTCCCAGCGCTCCCCTTGCATCGAGAAGGTTTAGCTTAGCCTATCTGCAGTTGCGAGGTTAGCTTCATCATTAGCGGCGCGAACTCCGATCGCGAGTGCCAATTCTAGTGAGGCGGGGCATGTGATGGTCAACATAGTTAATGACGAGCGGTCTCGAAATCTAGTCAAGAGCTTCTTAGAGGTCGCGGCACGTAGCTATATTGGTATGTACGATATGCTAAACGGCGAAGGTCGGCTTCCGCCTAAGTCCGAGTTCTTCATTTGTGGGGGAGCTTGCTTCGCAAAGAGCGTCGAACTCGACAAAGCCATCGATCTGATCTGTGCTCGGTGCCACGATCGCGCAGAGGCTTCGCATGATGACGATGTGATTGAGTGTCTGTGGTTGGCGGTAGCCGACGTGCTGCCCCAAGGTGGGATTGGAAGTCTGGTCAGGCATGTGAAGGTCTTGTTGGAGAGGCTAGAGGGCGTTGTACGCGGGGAGCGTCTATATATTAACGACAACCACGTAATACATCTCCACTCGGGTCCAATATCAATCGGCCCCGTTCGTGCAATTAAGTCGTCCTCGTTGACGGATATATTGGCGGACCGTCATCCAAATGCGTCTTGGCTTCTTGCGGGCGGCAGCTCCAAAACGAAAGATGACGTGTTAAGGCCTAACATGTCGTCAGTATGCTGGGAGGTTCGCCTTCGGGCCTCCCCACGACAAGTTGAGGTCCGAGCCGAACAGCTGATAGGGCTAGCTCTAAGCATCCTCCGCTTATCATTGGAGGATATACCTCCTCTCTACCCTGGCGTCGGCGACATAGAGACGTCTAACTCATCCAGGCAGAAGCTATCAGATACTAGTATCGTAATCACTGGGGATAGCGTGTTAAGCCGGGGCAGTGCGCCGCTAGGATATTGGGTTGATTACAAAGTTGCCGGAATAATATACTCTAAGGAGTTTAGGGAAAGAGCGGATATATTATTCAATCCGCCTAGTAACTCCGTAGCGTCTCGTGTGTCGCAGGGGCTTGTGTGGCAAACACGGGCTCGACAGTCTATGGATAGAGCCGAGCGGCTGCTGTTTTTCTTCACGTCTATTGAGGCCCTCTTAATGAGAGGCCCGTCCGACCCAGTGACGGAAACCGTTGCCCGCTTCTCTTCGATAATGCTCGATAATGAACCTGTAGCCAGGGAGCGAATATATAAACGCGTGAAGAAGCTGTATGGAGTTCGCTCCACTGTCACGCATTCTGGTAGTCGTGCAGTCACAAACGACGAAGCAGAAAGTGTACATAACTTAGCTGAGGCGCTTTATAGGCGGGTCTTCAACACGCCGAAGCTGGTCCAGCGACAAGAAGAGTTCATCGCAGAGCTTGAGGCGGCGACCCACGGGGCAGCATGGCCCCCAGCACCTCAGGATACGCTTCGCTAACGGCCGCTTCCCTTAGACGAAGATGGTGAGTGTCGGCTTCCAATCGGCACCGTAAATTGCTACACACGCGAGATACGCACGTCACGCGCGCTTACCATAAGTGGTTGATTTCGTTGGTCTGGGGGAGTTTCCCCTCGGCTCCACCAAGGATCTCTCGAAACCAAGGATCTCTCGAAAACGCCACGCGGTGACGCTCCAGACGTCTGGAGCGCCGAGCTGAGGCGTCTTCTGCAACAATTAATCCGAAATTAGAGCCTTTCCGTTCACGCTCCGGCATGGATCCCCTCACCGTGCCGACTCCCGTATCGGGAGTTGAAATCTTCGATATCGAGGCGGGTTGGTCGCGGCTTGCGGCCGGCGAACGCGGCCTGCGTGCTGTCGGCGAGACGGCGACGGCGAAAGCCTTCAATCAGATCGCGGCCCGACTGGACATGGCGGCGCGCGGCGAGCTCGGCGCTCCTGGCATCCTGACCGCCGCCGACGCCGGCGGCGGTTATGTCGCCGCCCTGTCCGTGAAAGGTCTGGGCCGTCTGCGGCGAGACCTGGGCTCGTCGGTCGCGGACCATATCATCCAGCAGATGACTGGACGTCTGAAGGTCTTGCTTCCCCAGTCCCGGGTCGGACGTGTCAGCCGGGCCGGCCTGGAGTTCGCCTTCAGCGCTGACGATGACGCGGCCGCCGAGGCGATGCTGGCCGGGCTGGAGGCCGATCTGGAACGGCGACTGCCGGTCGATGACCAGGTGTTCGACCTGCAGGTCGTCATCGGCTTCGCCAGCCGCGCCGTGCACGGCGAACATGTGGCCGACTGCGCCGCCGACGCTCTGATAGAAGCCCAGGCTCAAGGCCGCCGGGTGCTGCTCTACCGCGAAGCCGACCTGCAGAAGGCCGCGGAAGCCAGCGCCATGTTGCGTGACCTCCGCGCCGCCCTGACGGATGACTCCCTGTCGCTGGTCTACCAGCCCAAGCTGCACGTCCCGTCCGAAACGATTGTCTCCGCCGAGGCCTTGCTGCGCTGGCGACATCCCTCGAAGGGCTGGATCTCGCCCGAGATTTTTATCGGCCTGGCCGAGGAGACCGGCCTGATCGCCGACATCACCCAATGGGTCCTGCGCCGGGCGATCAGCGACCAGGCAGGGTTGGTCAAAGCCGGCAAGCCGGTCATCGTCTATCTCAATCTGTCGGGTCGGCTGTTGGCCGACGCAGCCTTTTGCGCATGGATCCTGGAGACGGTGCGCCAGGCCGAGGGCTGCGCGCTGGGCCTGGAGATCACGGAGACCGCCGTGATCGACGATCCCCAGCGCGCTTTGGCCAATCTTCAGGCCCTTGTCGACGCCGGCCTGAGGATCGCCATCGACGACTATGGCTCGGGCCTCTCGTCCCTGTCCTATCTCAAGCAGATGCCGGCCCACGAGCTGAAGATCGACAAGATGTTCATCTCGACCCTGACCTCCAGCCACCGCGATCCGCTGCTGGTGCGCTCGACCATCGACGTCGCCCACGCGCTGGGCATGGAGGTGACCGCCGAGGGCGTGGAGACGGCGGGAGCTTTGGCCCTGCTTCGCGCGATGGGATGCGATCACATCCAGGGTTATCTGGTCTCCAAGCCGGTGGCGCTGGCCGCGCTGGCCGACCTGCTGGGCGACAAGGACTTCGCCGCCTCGTTCAGGCGCCAGGCTTCGCCGTTCCGACTCCCGATCAAGACCTCCGTCCAAGGTATGACTGGCTGATCGAAGAGCTCTACCGTCGTGTAGGCGACAGTATCATAAGGGATTGTACGAACTCGCGTTTCAGTCGATGAACGTTACAGCGAGTATTGGGAGTTTGGCCTTGCGGATTCTATTCGTCGAAGACGACGCGATGAACCGCCGTGTGGTGCGCGACATGCTGTCGGTCGCCGGGCTGGACATGGCCGAGGCTCCGGAGGCTGAGACCGGTCTTCGCATGATCGAGGACAACGAGTACGACCTGATCCTGATGGACTTGCGCATGCCCGGTATGGACGGTCTGACCGCCATCCGCGCGATCCGGGCGCGAGGTGACGCCAAGGCCAGCGTCCCGATCGTCGTCGTGACCGCCGACATGGGCTCGGACATCCGCCACCAGAGTCTGACCGCGGGCGCAGACGACGTCATGATGAAGCCGGTCGCAATGGACATACTGTTCGATACGATCGGTAGGGCCGTTGCCGAGCGCGGCGGTCAGACGCTTCTTTAAGGTCAGAACGACGCCGAGATCGCCGCGAAGACGCGCCAATCCTTGTCGCTCGTCTCGTAAGGCGTGCGGGTCAGCGGCTTGGCGGCTTCGACACGGGCGGTGATCTTGTTGTTGACCGTCACACGCAGGCCGCCGCCTGCCGACGAGAGGGCCGCCGAGCGCAGGCTGTAGGCCGAGGCCTTGTTCCACACCTTGGCCCCGTCGACGAACGCGTAGGCCTGGACGAAGGTGACCGGGCCGGCCTTCTTCGGGGCGAACCCGTAGCGAAGCTCGGCCATGGCCCCCACGCCGCTGTCGCCCGAGATTTCCGCGTAGTTGTATGCCCGGCCATACGGCAGGCCGCCGGGAGCAAATTCCTCGGACAGCAGCAGAGGATTGGGGCTCCACTGAGCGTCGGTGGCGACATAGACGCCCATACGCTTGCCCAGATCGCGATAGTGGCTGGCGCCGACATTGACCTTCCAGAAGCCGCCATCGGCGTCGAAGCGCGAATGGTCGCGGCTGGGCGTACGGGTTGCGCCGAGGACCTGGAGGCCTCGCGACACCTGGGCATACCCGCTGACTGAGCTGCGGTTCGTGCCGCTGTCAGCCTGGACCGAGGCGCGCACGACCCGAAGGTCGTCACGATAGGCTCCGCCATTGCGGTAGGACTGTTCGACGTGCCGGCCATCCAGCGACACCGCCGCCCAGACCGCATGCTTGCGGTCGCGAACCAGCGGGTGGGAGAGGCGCAGGCTGACACTCTGGCTCTCGGTGCCGACACTGTTGTTCAGGGGCGCGCTGCCCTGGCGCGACCGCGACGCCGAGGCCGCCACGCGCAGGCGCGTCTCGCCCGCCAGCGGCGCGCCGTAGGCGACGTCGGCCTGGACATACTCGCCCGGATCATTGGGCACGGTCAGCACTGACAGCGCCAGCTGATCGCCTGACGTCACGACGCCGTTGCGCGCCAGCCGAACATTGGCCTGCACCGGGCCCAGCGTCCGCGCGCCGCGATTGTCGACATAGACGCTGCCGGTCCAGCGCTTAAGGCCGGCGACGACGACCAGCTTGTGGCGGGCCGGATCGTCCAGATTGGGCTCGATGCGCGAGCTGGGTCTTACGCCCGGGAGGTCGCGCGCCAGGGTGAGGCCGCGCTCGAGGTCGACAAGGCGCAGCGGACGGCGGCCCGACACGCCCGAAAGCAGGGCCTCGACGGCCGGGGCCGCGTCGCCGGTAACCTCGACCTGGTCGATATAGCCTTCGTAGACACGGATGCGGGCGTGGCCGCCTGGCGCTTGAGGCGGCACGACGGCGCGCGACAGGAAGTAACCGTCGGCGCGGTACTTGTCGGTGATGGCCTGCGCGACCTTCACCAGATCCTCGATGGCGACTTCGCGCGTCAGATAGTTAGAATACAGCGGCGCCAGCTGCTTCAGCGGATAGGCGCTTACGCCGTCGATGGTTAGGCCGGTGAGAACGAACCGCTCAGGGGCTTCGGCGATCGGCTTTTGTTGGGCCAACGCGGGCGAAGCTATGCTCAGGGTTGCAAGAACTACTGCGAGTATCCGTACGCAAAACCCAGAGTATGCGTTTTCGCCAAGCTTGTTCAAAACATTTGATACGAAGTGTCCCACAACGAAACCAATAGCGTAGACAGATAAATCCAGCGTTAAATTCAGCTGATCGCGCCGGGAGTTAGGAGAGCTTTAGCTTCGTTGAATTATACCTGATCGACTACATGGATCGGCAGGTATAGAGGCACTACCATGGGTTTGACCCGTATGGCCATCGCGGTTTCCGCTATCGCCCTCAGCGCCACGGGCGTTTTCGCGGCGGACTGGAAGCTGGTCGAGGTCGCTGGCGTCGTCCGCGTCGCGGCCCCCGGCAAGGCGCCGTCGCCGGCTGCCGCCAACCAGGTGCTACCGGTCGGAACCATTGTCACCACGGCTGCTGGCGCGCGCGCGGCGCTTTTCAACGGCAAGCAGCGCATCACCCTGGGCCCCAACAGCCGGATGTCGGTAGCGCCCGAGTCCAACGACGGTATGACCCGCGTCATGCAGGACCTGGGTTCGATCCTGTTCCAGGTCGACAAGAAGCCGTCGCAGCATTTCCGGGTTGAAACCCCGCTGCTGGCCGCGGTCGTCAAGGGCACCACCTTCACCGTCAATGTCGAGATGAGCGCAGACTCGGTGCACGTCGCTGAGGGCCTGGTCGAGGTCCACGCCAACCAGGGCAGCGCCACACGCGACGTCGGAGCCGGTGCAACGGGCGTGGTCTCCAAGGCCGCGCCTGAGCAGCTCAATGTCGAAACCCCGCGCGCCAGCGTCGACGCGCCGCTCCCCGCCCAGACGGTGTCGCTGGACTATGGCGCCGTCTCGGGAGGTTTGGTCGAGGGACCTGGCTCTGCGGGCGCCGGCCTTGCGGTCGCCGCTGCGCCGGCGGCGGCCCCGATGACGAACATGTCGGTCGCCTCTGTGGGGAGCGAAGGCGCGGCCCTGTCCGCTGCCACGCCGGCCCCGGCTGCGGCGGTCGTGCACGTCAGCCTGGCCGCTAGCGGTGATGTCGCCGCGCACACCGCCAACCCGGCCGGCTCGGTGTCCCCGGGAACGACGGCCGGCAACGCCGGTGCTGCCGGCGGTAATACCGGCGTAAGCACCGCTGCGGGCCAGGGCGCCGGTAACGCGGCGGGCAATGGCAACGCCGGCAACAACGGGAATGGTCAGGGCAACGGCAATGCCGGCAATACCGGCAACGGCCAAGGCAATGGCAATGCCGGTGACAACGGCAACGGCAACGTCGACAACAAAGGCAACGGCCAGGGTAACGGCAACGCTGACAATACCAGCAACGGCCAGGGCAATGCCGGCAATACCGGCAACGGCCAAGGCAACGGCAACGCCGGCAACAACGGCAACGGCCAGGGCAACGGCAACGCCGGCAACAACGGCAACGGCCAGGGCAACGGCAACGCTGGCAATACCGGCAACGGCCAGGGCAACGGCAACGCTGGCAATACCGGCAACGGCCAGGGCAACGGCAACGCCGGCAACAACGGCAACGGCCAGGGCAATGGCAATGCCGGTGACAACGGCAACGGCCAAGGCAACGGCAACGTCGGCAACAACGGCAACGGCCAGAGCAATGGCAATGCCGGCAATACCGGCAACGGCCAGGGCAACGGCAACGCCGGCAACAACGGCAACGGCCAGGGCAATGGCAATGCCGGTGACAACGGCAACGGCCAAGGCAACGGCAACGCCGGCAACAACGGCAACGGCCAGAGCAATGGCAATGCCGGCAATACCGGCAACGGCCAGGGCAACGGCAACGCCGGTAACAACGGCAACGGCCAGGGCAACGGCAACGCCGGCAACAACGGCAACGGTCAGGGCGCCGGCGATGCTGGGGGCGATGGCGCCTCGGGCAACAATGGCAACGGCCAGGGCAATGGCAACGCCGGTAACAACGGCAACGGTCAGGGCGCTGGCAATACCGGGAGCGATGGCGCCTCGGGCAATACTGGCAACGGCCAAGGCAATGGCAACGCGGGCAATGCCGGCAGCGGCAACTCCGGCAACGCCGGAAACAGTGGCAACGGCCAAGGCAACAACGGCCAGGGCAAAGGCGATGGCGGGTCCAAGAGCTAAGCCTCGATGCCGATCAAACTGACTTTTGGCGCGCGTCTGCGGTCCGCAATCGGCGTGGCGCTGATCACGGCGAGCGTGGCGTTGGCCCTCCAAATCGGGGCTCTGCATCCGCTGGACGACGCCCTGTCGCAATGGCGCTTCCAGCTGCTGAAGCGACCACCCAGCGACACCCTGACCGTCGTCGAGATCGACGCCGAGAGCCTGCGCGCGGCGGGAACCTGGCCTTGGGGTCGCGACCGGTTCGCGCGGGTGATCGACAACCTGAACGGCGCCGGGGCCAAGGTCGTCGGGCTGGACGTGGATTTCAGCGCCCGCTCCTCGACCGCCGCCGATCAGAGCCTGGCGGCGACGGTCCGTCGCTGGCCGGGCCAGGTGATCATGCCGACCTTTGTCCAGGCGGGGCGGGGGGGCGATGGCCGCGCCATCAGCACCCGTCCGATGGACGACCTGGTCGGAGATGTCGTGCTGGCCAGCGTCAATGTGCCGATCGACGCCGATGGGCGCGTGCGCCGTTACCGCCTGGGCTTCGACACCACCGCCGGTCTTCGTCCTTCGATGGCGGCGACGCTGCTGGGCCAGCCGCCGTCGTCGGGCGACTTCCTCATCGACTACGGCTTCGACGCCAACGCCGTGTCGCGGATCAGCTTCCAGGACGTCTATGCCGGCAAGTTCGATCCCAACCTGGTCCGCGGCCGCAACATCCTGATCGGCTCGACGGCGATCGAATTGGGCGATCAGTTCGCCACGCCCAAGCGCGGCGTCCTGCAGGGGGTATATGTCCACGCCCTGGCCTATGAGAGCCTTCGCGTCGGTCGCGCCCTGCAGGCGCCCAGCCTGCTGCTGCTAGTCCTGTGCGCGGCCCTGGCGACTGTCTTCCTGCGCCCCAGGACCCATGTTGACTACGGCGCGGCCTTGCGCCGGCACCTGCTGGTCGGCGTCGCCATCCTCGGATTGCCTGTGGCGCTGCAGGCCTGGACGCCGATCGCCTTCAGCCCCGGGGCGGTGGTCCTGGCCCAGGTCCTGAGCCTGGCGTGGCTGGTCCGCACTGAACTCAAGCGTCGCGCCGACGCGGTGGTGCAGGCGCGCGAGGCCCATCTTCGCCAGCTGGCCGACCACATGCGCGAGAGCCGCGACAGCATCCAGGCCGCCCACGACGACCTGGCCGTCGCCAATGTCGCGCTGGACCATGCCTTGAGGGCTCGCACCGACTTTCTGGCCATGACCAGCCACGAAATCCGCACGCCGTTGAACGGTGTGATGGGCATGACCCAAGTCGTTCTGGCCGATCCTACCCTGCCTGACCGGGTCCGCGAGAAGATCCGCCTGGTTCACGCCAGTGGCGAGACCATGCTGGCCCTGGTCGAGGACCTGCTGGACGTCGCCAAGATGGAAAGCGGGACCGTCGCCATCACCAAGGCGCCGATGGACCTGCACCGCCTGTTCGACGAGACCCTGGCGGTCTGGACGGACAAGGCCCGGGAAAAGGGGCTGGGCCTGAGAGGCGACCGCGCCTTGGCGCCGACGCTGATCGAGGAGGACGCCGGCCGCCTGCGCCAGGTCCTGTTCAACCTCCTGGCCAACGCCATCAAGTTCACGGACGGCGGCGAGATCGCTTTGACCACTGCTGTCGAGCGATCCGAGGCGGGCGAGACGCTGGTCTTTACAGTCGCCGACACCGGCATCGGCATCGCCCCGGAAGACTTCGAGCGCATTTTCGAGCCCTTCACCCAGGTCGACGCCAGCACCACGCGCAAATACGGCGGCACGGGCCTGGGCCTGTCGATCTGTCGCCGGCTGGCGACCGCCATGGGCGGCGCCCTGTCGGTCGAAAGCGAACTTGGCGTTGGATCGCGCTTCACGGTCCGGCTGCCCCTGATCGAGATCGCCACGGAGAGTGGTGGGGCGGCGACGCGTCTGCAGGACGCCAGGACGGTGCTGGTCGAAGCCAATCCCCTGGCGCGGGGCGTGCTGAAAGCCTCCCTGTCGGCGCACGTCGGCGGTCTGGACATCGTCGGCACGCTGGCCGAGGCGCGTCAGCACCTCGCCAGCCGCGCCTGCGACGTGCTGCTGATCGAGGGCAAGACCCTGTCAGAGCCGGAACGCGCCGTTGCCGAGGTGCTGGCCGAAGTTGTGGGCGTGGCCGGCGCGGCCAAGGTCGTCGTGCTTTGGGCCGGCGAGGTTGGCGAGGCGGGCCTCCTGGAGGCCGGCGGTGCTGACCTCGTTGTCCAGAAGCCGGTCACGGCCAGCGAGCTGCCCGAGCGCTTGAAGGTGCTGTTCGCGACTGGCGCCGTCGCCGACGCGGCCTGAAGAGGCGAACCAAAATGCGTGTGCTCTTTGTCGATGATAATGCGGTGAACCGGCTGATCGTGAAGAACATGCTGGCGGCTGCCGAGGTCGTGATGGTCGAGGCCGAGGACGCGAAGATCGGTCTAGCAATGGTCGAGGCCGAGACCTTCGACGTCATCCTGATGGATTTCCGCATGCCGGGAATGGACGGCTTAACGGCGATCCGCGCAATCCGTGCGCGATCAGACGCCAAAGCGCATCTGCCCATCCTGATGGTCACGGCCGATGATGGGCCTGATCTACGCGCACGAGCCGTCGCGGCGGGCGCGGACGACCTCTTGCGTAAGCCAGTCCAGATGCAGTCACTCTTCGACGCGATCGCGATGGCGATGACGAAGGGTTCAAGCGGCGCGGAATTGGTTACCTAGTTTCAGCCCTCGCCAACGCCGACAACCCGCTGCCGCTGAAGGCTTGGCTGGCGCACCGGCCCAAGCTGAAGAGTTGCAACCGCTGATGTGAAAACGGCCCCGGTGTTTTCACCGAGGCCGCTGTTTCTTTTTGGAAGAACCCGAGCCTTAGCCCAGGGCCGCTTCCGCGACGGCTTCGGCGGTGATGCCGAACTCCTTGTAGAGGCGCTCGAACGGGGCCGAGGCGCCGAAGCTCTTCATGCCGACGAACTTGCCGTCCTCGCCGATGAAGCGCTCCCAGCCCATCTTGATGCCGGCTTCGACAGCAACGCGGACTGGCGCCGTCCCAATAACGGAAGCCTGGTAGGCGGCGTCCTGCTTGTCGAACAGTTCCCAGCAGGGGGTCGAGACGACGCGGGTCGGCTTGCCCTTGGCCTGCAGGATGTCGCGGGCGGCGACGGCGACGCCGACCTCGGTGCCCGAGGCGAAGATCGTCACGGCGGCTTCACCGCCGTCGGCGGCCAGCAGCTCGTAGGCGCCCTTGGCCGAGAGATCGCCGGCGGCGGTGCGCACGTGCGGGGTCTTCTGGCGCGACAGGGTCATGACCGACGGGGTGCGCTGGCTCTGCAGGGCGACCTTCCAGCACTCGGCGGCTTCCACCGCGTCGGCCGGGCGGAAGACCAGCAGGTTGGGGATGGCGCGCAAGCTGGCGACCTGTTCCACCGGCTGGTGGGTCGGGCCGTCTTCGCCCAGGCCGATGGAGTCGTGGGTCATCACGTGGATGACGCGGGCTTCCATCAGCGCGCCCAGGCGGATCGCCGCGCGGCTGTAGTCGGCGAAGGCCAGGAAGGTGCCCGAATAGGGGATGATCCCGCCGTGCAGGGCCATGCCGTTCATGGCCGCGGCCATGCCGAACTCGCGCACGCCGTAGTGGACGTAGCGGCCGGTGTAGCTGGGAGCGTCGAACGCGCCCATGCCCTTGACCAGGGTGTTGTTCGAGCCGGTCAGGTCGGCCGAGCCGCCGATCATTTCCGGGATCGACGGGATCAGGTGATCCAGGGCCGAGCCCGAGTGGACGCGGGTGGCGTTGATCGGCTTGGTCTCGACGGCCTTGGCGATGTGGGCGTCGACGGCTTCGAACGCAGTGGCCGGCAGTTCGCCGCGCATGGCGCGCTTGAACTCGCTGGCGTTGGTCGAGGCGGCCAGCTTGGCTTCCCAGGCCTTGCGCACCTTGGCGCCGCGGCGGCCGACGCTCTTCCAGGCCGTGGCGATGTCGCCCGGCACGGTGAACGGCTCGGCGTCCCAGCCCATGGCGACGCGGGCGTCGCGGATCTGGTCGTCGAACAGGGTGTAGCCGTGGCTGTGGGGGTCGCCTTCTTTCGAACCCGCGCCCTTCGAGATCAGCGTCTTGCACGCGATCATGGTCGGGCGGTCCTGCTTGGTCGCCCAGCGCAGAGCGGCGGCGATCTTGCCGTGGTCGTGGCCGTCGACGACCTTGACGGCCCAGCCGGCGGCCTTGAAGCGGGCGACCTGGTCGCCGGTCTCGGCGATGGTGGCCTCGCCGTCGATGGTGGTGTTGTTGTCGTCGAACAGCACCGTCAGCTTGTTGAGCTTCAGGCGGCCGGCGATGCTGATGGCTTCATGGCTGACGCCTTCCATCAGGCAGCCGTCGCCAGCGATCACCCAGGTGCGGTGGTCGACGATGTCCGAGCCGAAGCGGCCGGCCAGATGGGCTTCGGCCATGGCCATGCCGACGGCGGTGGCCAGGCCCTGGCCCAGCGGGCCGGTCGTGGTCTCGACGCCGGGCGTGTGGTGCACTTCCGGGTGGCCGGGGGTCAGCGAACCCCACTGACGGAAGTTCTCGATCTCCTTCATCGTCACGGCCTTGAAGCCGGTCAGGTGAAGCAGCGAATACAGCAGCATCGAACCGTGGCCGGCCGACAGGACGAAGCGGTCGCGGTCGGCCCAGTCGGGCTGGCTGGCGTCAAACTTCAGGAACTTGCCCCACAGGACCGTCGCGACATCGGCCATGCCCATCGGCATACCCTGGTGTCCGGACTTGGCCTTGTGCACGGCGTCCATGGAAAGGACGCGGATCGCGTCGGCCATCTTGATGGGCGAAACGGGCATGGAAGTTCCGTCTTTGTTATGTTTTGCGGGGCTGCGCGAGGGGCGCAGTCGCATGGGAACCCGGAGGGGTCAACCCGCGACACCGGCCAAACGGGGAGGCGAACCTCTCTCGTGGGCGCTATGCAACAATGTCCGTGGGCGCTATAGCTGGTGCGCGACTTATGCTCATTTTAAGCATAACCTGAAAGGCCGATCCGTTGGGTAGTCCGTCGTTCTTCTCGCCCTATCGCCACGGCTTCGTCCGGGTGGCCACCGCCGTGCCGAAGGTGAAGCTGGCCGATCCGGCCGTGAACGTCGCCAACGTGCTAGCCCTGGCCGGCCAGGCGCACGAGGCCGGCGTGGCGGTGATGGTGTTCCCGGAGCTGGGCCTGACCGGCTACACGATCGACGACCTGCTGCAGCAGGACGCCTTGCTGGACGCCGTCGAGACGGCGATCGCGACCCTGGCCCGGCAGAGTGAGAAGCTGGCCCCGATGATCGTGGTCGGCGCGCCGCTGCGCGACGGCGGGCGCCTCTACAACACCGCCGTGGCCATCCAGGGCGGCCGGGTGCTGGGCGTCGTGACCAAGAGTTTCCTGCCCAACTATCGCGAGTTCTATGAGCGCCGCTGGTTCACGCCGGGGGCGGGGGTCACCGGCAAGACCCTGAACCTGGCTGGCCAGGCCGTCCCGTTCGGGACCGACGTGCTGTTCCGAGGCGGCGGCGAGGGCGTCACGCCGTTCACGGTCGGCGTCGAGATCTGCGAGGACGTCTGGACGCCCGCGCCGCCCAGCACTGCCCAGGCCCTGGCCGGGGCCGAGATCCTGCTGAACCTGTCGGCCAGCAACATCACCATCGGCAAGTCCGAGACCCGCCGCCTGCTGTGCGCCAGCCAGTCCGAGCGCATGATCGCGGCCTATGTCTACTCAGCCGCCGGGGCGGGCGAGAGCTCGACGGACCTGGCCTGGGACGGCCATGTCGACATCCATGAGATGGGCCAGCTGCTGGCCGAGACGGAACGCTTCGCCACCGGCCCGGTCTGGACCTGCGCCGACATCGACGTCGACCGCATCCGCCAGGAGCGCATGCGGGTCGGCAGCTTCGGCGACGCCATGGCGCTGGCCCCGCCCAAGGTCCCGTTCCGCATCGTTCCGTTCGCCTTCACGCCGCCGGTCGGCGACCTGTCCCTGTGCCGCGCGGTCGAGCGCTTCCCGTTCACGCCGTCGGACCCCGCCAAGCTGCGCGAGAACTGCTACGAGGCCTACAACATCCAGGTCCAGGGCCTGGCGCGCCGGCTGGAGGCCTCGGGCCTGAAGAAGCTGGTGATCGGCATCTCAGGCGGGCTGGACTCGACCCACGCCCTGCTGGTCGCCGCCCGGGCCATGGATCAGCTGTCGCTGCCGCGCACCAACATCCTGGCCTACACCCTGCCGGGCTTCGCCACCTCGGACCACACCAAGGCCAATGCCTGGCGACTGATGGAGGCGATGGGCGTCACGGCGGCGGAACTCGACATCCGTCCGGCCGCGACCCAGATGCTGAAGGACCTGGGTCACCCGTTCGGGCGCGGCGAGCCGGTCTATGACGTGACCTTCGAGAACGTGCAGGCGGGTCTGCGCACCGACTATCTGTTCCGGTTGGCCAATCACAACGGCGCGTTGGTTGTGGGCACTGGAGACCTGTCGGAACTGGCCCTGGGCTGGTGCACCTATGGCGTCGGCGACCACATGAGCCACTACAACCCCAACTGCGGGGCGCCCAAGACCCTGATCCAGCACCTGATCCGCTTCGTGGCCCATTCGGGCGACGTCGATGCGAGCACGACGGCGCTGCTGGAGGATATCCTGGCGACCGAAATCTCGCCGGAGCTGGTGCCGGGCGAGAAGACGCAGGCCACCGAGAGCTTCGTCGGCCCCTACGCCCTGCAGGACTTCAACCTCTACTATTTCAGCCGCTACGGCATGGCCCCGTCCAAGATCGCCTTTCTGGCCTGGACCGCCTGGCACGACGCAGGCCAGGGGGGCTGGCCGGTCGGCCTGCCCAAGGACGCGCGCAAGGCCTACGATCTGCCCGAGATCAAGAAATGGCTGGAGCTGTTTCTTAAGCGCTTCTTCGCCAACCAGTTCAAGCGCTCGGCCGTGCCCAATGGTCCTAAGATCTCGTCTGGCGGCGCCCTGTCGCCGCGTGGCGACTGGCGGATGCCGTCGGACGTCACCGCAGACGCCTGGTTGGCCGAACTGCACGCCAACGTGGCGGTGTAGGGAAAACTCTTCGTTCCCGAGGCCTTTGCCTTTAAGCACCCTTCGCAATGACGCCCTATCAAGGGCGCAAAACAAAGTTGGTGGGGTTTATCTTGGCTTCGATCTATCCGGTGATCCTGTGCGGTGGCTCAGGCACGCGTCTCTGGCCGGCGTCGCGTAGCGACCAGCCCAAGCAGTTCCTGAAGCTGGTCGGCGACCGCTCGTCGTTCCAGGAAACTGTCCTTCGCGTGAAGGACATCCCCGGCGTGGCAGAAGTCGTGGTCGTCACGGGCGAGGCCATGGTCGGCTTCGTCGCCGACCAGACCGCCGAGCTGGGCGCCAAGGTCACCATCCTGGTCGAGCCCGAGGCCCGCGACAGCGCCCCGGCCGTGGCCGCCGCCGCCGCCTATGTCGAAAGCCGCGATCCGGACGGCGTCGTCCTGATGTTGGCGGCCGACCACCACATCGCCCAGCCCGAGATCTTCGGCGAGGCGGCTCTGGCCGCGTCCAAGGCCGCGCTGGAAGGTTTCATTGTCACCTTCGGCGTGCAGCCGACCGTGCCGGCCACGGGCTTTGGCTACATCCGCCCCGGCGCGCCGCTGCTGGACGGTTCGGTGCGCGAAGTCGCCGCTTTCGTCGAGAAGCCCGACCAAGCGACCGCCGAGCGCTATCTGCTGGAAGGCTATCTCTGGAACAGCGGTAACTTCGCCTTCAAGGCTGCGACCCTGATGGGCGAATTCGCCGCGTTCGAGCCGACGGTCGCCGACGCCGCCAAGGCCGTCGTGGCCCGGCTCTCGCTGCTGGACGGCCTGGGTCGCCTGGACCGCGAGGCCTTTGGTCAGGCCAAGAAGATCTCGCTCGACTATGCGGTGATGGAGCGGACCACGAAGGCCGCCGTCGTGCCGGCTGCCTTCGCCTGGTCGGACCTGGGCGCCTGGGATGCGATCTGGGAAGCCTCGACCCGCGACGACGACGGCAACGCCCAGGACGGCGACGTCGATCTGCACGGCGCTAAGGACGTTCTGGTCCGCACCACCGGTCCCTATGTCGGCGTCATCGGCGTCAGCGACATCGTGGTGGTGGCTGAGCCCGATGCGGTTCTGGTCTGCCATCGCAAGGACAGCCAGGCGGTGAAGACCCTGGTCGACGGCCTGAAGGCCAAGGGCCGTTCGATCGCTTCGCGCAAGAGCGCCTCGCCGAACGGGATCGAGACCCTGGTCTCGACCGAAGGCTTCGACGTCGAACTGCGCCGCGCCCCGGCTGGCGAGACGATCGTGCTGCCGGCCTCGACCGTGCAACTGCTGGAAGGCGGTCTCGAACTGGACGGCGGCGTCTATGCCGCCGGCGCGGTTATTCCGCTGACCGGCGAAGGGCGCGGCCGGGCCATCGGCGCGGCCACGCTGCTGGTCACTCGGCCGCGCTGACCACCCGGTCCAGCTCGGCGATCGCCAGGACGATATGGTAGAAGGAGCTGGCCGGCGCCGGCTCCTCCACGAAGGTCTCGTCGGGCTGGTACTTGTCGCGCCACAGGCCGGGCACCGGCGTACGCAGATAGGCCAATAGGCCCTCGGCGGCCGCGGCCGCCATGTCCCAATACTTGCTGTCGCCGATGATCTCGGCGGCCAGGGCCGCGGCCTTGATCCGCTCGGTCTGCGGCCACAGGCGGGCGTTGTCGTCGTGGACCGAGAGGTCGTCCAGCAGGGCGTTGATGGCCACCCCGCGCGCCGGATCCGTACCGTGGGCCTCGGCCGTGTCAATCATCTTCAACGCCGCCACCGTGGCGTCGGCGCGGTGGGTCAATTGGCCCCAGCGCAGCAGCAGCCAGCCCCATTCGAACTGGTGTCCCGGCTCGCAGATCCGGCCCTCGACGCCCGGGGCGGGGTTCCAGTCCAGGTCGAAAAACTCGCGGATCTGGCCGCTTTCGGCGTGGATGAACTTGTCCAAGGCCAGCTGGGCGATCTCGTCGGCCAGGGCGCGCCAGACCGGATCCTCGTCGATGGCGGTCCAGGCCAGCATGGCCTCGAACAGGTGCATGTGCGGATTGGACTGCAGCGGCGCGGTCGGCGGGTTGGTCTGGTGGAAGCCGGCGACCGGGTGCTTGCGCTCGGCGAACAGCTTGTCGCGCACCTGGACGGCGATGGCGCGGACCGCTTCGGCGCGTTCGGGGATGGCCTTGGCGACGGCGGCCAGGGCGAACAGCGCGAAGGCCTGGTCATAGAGGTCGGCGGTCTCGTCCAGGCTTTCGCCGTTCGGGCCGACCAGGGTGCGGAACAGGCCGTCCGGCCGGCGATAGGTCGAGAGATAGTAAGACAGACCGTGCTCGACCGCGTCGCGCCAGGGCCCGGTCCAGCCCAGCTGGCCGGCGATGGCGAACGAGAAGATCTGCCGCGGCAGCACGCGGCCGCGCCGTGGGCCATCGACCGGCTCGCCTTCCAGATCCAGCTTCTCGAAGAAGCCGCCCTTGCCGTGATCAGCCCCGACGGTCCACCATAGCGGATAGGCTGCGCCCGTCGCCCAGGTCCTCAGGCGGTCGCGCAGATAGGCGGCGTCGGCGAAATTGGTCATACGAAGCTCCAGTCGCCGCCTTTCTAGGCGAGGTTGTGTGACGTCGCCAAGACCGTGGCATGGTCTTTCGACGGCAAGCGGAGTAGTGCTCGCGCCATGACCGATTTGCTCCCGCTGAAGGCCGTGTTCCTGGATCGGGACGGCGTGCTGAACATCGACCATGGCTATGTCCACGACCCGGCGCGGCTGGAGTGGATCGAGGGCGCCCGCGAGGCGGTGGCGGCGATGACCAAGGCCGGCCTGAAGGTGCTGGTGGTCACCAACCAGTCGGGCATTGGCCGGGGCTATTTCGACGAGTTCGCGCTGGAGCGCTTCCACGCCGCCATGCAGGATCAGCTGGGCGAGGTCGGCGGGCGGGTCGACGCCTTCTACCACTGCCCGTTCCACGAGCTGGCGGCGGTCGAGCAGTACCGTGTCGCCGACCACCCCGACCGCAAGCCCAATCCCGGCATGGTCCTGCGCGGTCTGGCTGACTGGAACCTCGCGCCGGAAGAGGTCGTGATCATCGGCGACCGCCACATCGACGTGGAGGCGGGCAACCGCGCCGGCATGCCGGGCTATCTGTTCAAGGGCGGCAACCTGCGGGCCTTCGTCGCCCAGGTGCTGGGCGAACGGGTTCCGGCTCTTAAATGAAGATCCTGCAGTTCGGCCAGACGGGCCAGGTCGCCACCGTCGTCCAGGCCGCCGCGAAGGTCGGAGGCGTCGAGGTGGCCGCCCTGTCCCGCGCCGACTGCGATCTCGAAAATCCCCAGGCGATCCGCGCCGCGATCCTGGCCGCTGACTGTGGCCTGGTCCTCAACACCGCCGCCTTCACCCATGTCGATCCTGCTGAGGCGCGGCCCGACGAAGCCTTTGCCGTCAATGCGATCGCGCCGGGGGTGATGGCGCAGACCTGCGCCGCGCGCGGCTTGCCGTTCGTGCATCTGTCGACCGATGCGGTGTTCGACGGCCTGACCGATCGCGCCTATGTCGAGACCGACGCGGCCCGGCCGATTAATGTCTATGGCCACTCCAAGCTGGCTGGTGAGCAGGCGGTGCTGGCCCATCCCCGCACCGTGGTGCTGCGGATTTCGTGGGTGTTCTCCCGCTACGGCCGTAACTACGTCAGCTTCATGCTGCGCCTGGCCCGCGAGCGCGAGGTTCTGAAGGTGGTCGCCGACCAGTTCGGTACGCCGACCGACGGCGAGGCCCTGGCGGGGTTTCTTTTGGCGGCTGCTCCCCGCTGGGTCGTCGCGCCGGCCGAGGATCCGGCGTTCGGCCTGTTCCACTTCGCCAATGCCGGCGAGGCCAGCCGCTTCGAGTTCGCCCAGGCCGCCATCGATCGCGATCCCCGCAGTCGCGCTCGCCTTGAGCCCACCACCCAGGCCGCTTTCGCCGAGCCGGCCCCGCGTCCGCCGCGCACGCCGCTGGACACGGGCAAGCTGCGGGCCGTGTTCGGCGTCACGCCTGAGCCCTGGCGCCCAGCGGTCGAGCGGACGGCGGATCGTCTTATATCGCTGGTATGACGACCCTGGCCTAACACCGCTGGCCGGGCTAAACCCGACGGAACCTTCGTTAGAAAGACAGAGCGCGAGCGACCATGCAGATCTTCCTCGACAGCACCGACACCAAGGTCATCGCCGACCTCAATTCAACCGGCCTGATCGACGGCGTCACCACCAATCCGACCCTGATCGCCAAGTCGGGCCGCCCGATGCTCGAGGTGATCGCCGAGATCTGCGACATCTGCCCGGGTCCGATCAGCGCCGAGGTGGCCGCCACCACGGCCGACGCCATGATCGCCGAGGGCAAGAAGCTGGCCGCCATCGCCCCTAACGTGGTGGTGAAGATCCCGCTGACCCGCGACGGCCTGATCGCCTGCGCCGCTTTCGCCGATGAAGAGATCAAGACCAACGTCACCCTGTGCTTCTCGCCGACCCAGGCCCTGCTGGCCGCCAAAGCCGGCGCGACCTTCGTCTCGCCGTTCATCGGCCGCCTGGACGACTACGGCTTCGACGGCATGGACCTGATCCGCGACATCCGCACGATCTATGACAACTTCGGCTACGAGACCGAGATCCTGGCCGCCTCGGTGCGCAACGCCGCCCATGTCAAGGAAGCCGCGATCACCGGCGCCGACGTCGTCACCATCCCGCCGGCGGTGTTCAGCGACCTCTACAAGCACCCGCTGACCGACAAGGGCCTGGAACAGTTCCTGAAGGACTGGGCCTCGACCGGCCAATCCATCCTGTAACGGACTTTTCGCCAGCTGGGCGGGCGTTCCGCGCCCGTCCGGACTGGAGTCAAGTGATCAAAGTTTATTTTGCAGTGGCGAAGCTGGTTCGCAAACGCGAGTTGGCGCGTTAGGGTGGTCCGTCCACAGAGGGGGCCACCTGCATGGCTACCACGACCGCCGAGACCGAAGTGCGCCTGGCTGGCCCTGAAGAGGCCGACCGCTTTTCGCGATTCCTGCACGGTTTTCTCTCGGCCAACGACTTCCCGTTCGTCATCGTCCACGACAATCCCGAGCTGCTGGGTCAGCAGCGCAAGGTGGTGTTCGAGGACGTCTGCCTCAGCCGCAAGTTCGCCCGCGAATGGATCCGCCTGCGCCGGACCGCCGGGGCTGCCTGAGCGCGTTAGGCGAAAGTGTCCGCGGTTTCGCCGCCAGACGCGCGGCGACAAGGGCGCCGCTTTTGTTTTTCCTCGAATGGCGCCTACCTAGGGTGAGATCGTTTCACCTCCGCTAGGAGACGCGCCATGAACGACCCCGAAAACGGCCTTATGCCGATCGCCGGTTCCGCCCTTGATCTGATCGGGCGCACGCCGATGATCGAGGTCAAGCACCTGGACACCGGCCCGTGCCGGCTGTTCCTCAAGCTGGAAAACCAGAACCCCGGCGGCTCGATCAAGGACCGCGTCGCCCGCGCCATGATCGCCGCGGCCGAGGCCGACGGCCGGCTCAAGCCCGGCGGCACGATTATCGAGGCCACCGCCGGCAATACCGGTTTGGGCTTGGCCCAGGTCGCCACCCTGAAGGGCTACAAGCTGATCCTGGTGGTCCCCGACAAGATGGCGCGGGAGAAGATCCTGCACCTGCGGGCCATGGGCGTGGACGTGCGCCTGACCCGCAGCGACGTCGGCAAGGGCCATCCCGAATACTACCAGGACATGGCCCAGAGCCTGGCCCAGTCGATCCCGGGCGCGCTCTATGCCAACCAGTTCGAGAACCCGGCCAACCCCTACGCGCACGAGACCACGACGGGCCCGGAAATCCTGTCCCAGATGGGCGGTGACATCGACGCCATCGTCGTCGGCGTCGGCTCGGGCGGCACCCTGACCGGCATCGGCCGCTACATGCAGGCCCACTCGCCGAAGACCAGGATGGTGCTGGCCGACCCCGAGGGCTCGATCCTGCGCGACTATGTCGAGACCGGGACGTTCGGCGAGGCCGGCAGCTGGATCGTCGAGGGCATCGGCGAGGACTTCATCCCGGCCAACGCCCAGATGGATCTCGTCTCCAAGGCCTATTCGATCAGCGACCGCGAGAGCGTCGAGACCGCCCGCACCCTGCTGCGGAAGGAAGGCATCCTGGCCGGCTCGTCCTCGGGCTGCCTGCTGGCCGCGGCCCTGCGCTATTGCCGCGAGCAGACGGAAGCCAAGCGGGTCGTGACCCTGGTCTGCGACACCGGCTCGAAATACCTGACCAAGATGTTCAACGACCTGTGGCTGGCGGCGCACGGCTTCGACGACCGCGAACTGCACGGCGATCTGCGCGACCTGATCGCCAAGCGCTATGCCGACGGCGGGGTGGTGGCGATCGGCCCCGACGACACGCTGATGACCGCCTATAACCGCATGCGCTCGTCCGACATCAGCCAACTGCCGGTGGTCGACCACGGCCGCCTGGTCGGCATCCTCGACGAGAGCGACATCCTGGCCGCCGTCGAGGACGACGATCGCGACCTGCGCTTCAAGACCCCGGTCGGCCAGGCCATGACCCGCGAGGTCCGCACCCTGCAGGCCCACCAGGGCGTCGACACCCTGCCCGACGTCTTCGACCGCGACGAGGTGGCGCTGGTGGTGGACGGCGAGGAATTCCTGGGGGTGATTACCCGCGTGGACCTGATCAATCATTTGCGGATGAGCGCGTGAGCGCTCTTAAGGCCAAGGACCCTTCATGACCGACATCCCCGGCAAGAACCGTCTGGACTTCGCCACCCGCACCATCCACGGCGGCCAGTCTCCGGACCCGACCACCGGCGCCGTGATGGTGCCGATCTACGCGACCTCGACCTACGCCCAATCGAGCCCCGGGGAGCACAAGGGCTTCGAATATAGCCGCAGCCACAACCCGACGCGGTTCGCCTTTGAGCGCAGCATCGCCGACCTGGAGAGCGGCACGGCCGGCTTTGCCTTCGCCTCGGGCCTGGCGGCGGCCTCGACGATCCTGGAGACACTGGACAGTGGCGCCCACGTCATCGCCAGCGACGACCTTTATGGCGGTTCATTCCGGCTGTTCGACAAGGTGCGCAAGCGCTCGGCGGGCCTGACCTTCAGCTTTGTCGACATGGCCGACCTCTCGACCATCGAGGCGGCGATCACCCCGGCCACCAGGATGATCTGGGTCGAGACCCCGACCAATCCGATGCTGCGGCTGGCGGATCTGGCCGCCATCGCCGCGCTCGCGAAAAAGCACGGCCTGGTCACCGTCGCCGACAACACCTTCGCCAGCCCCTATGTCCAGCGGCCGCTGGAGCTGGGCTTCGACATCGTCATGCACTCGGCGACCAAGTACCTGAACGGCCACTCCGACGTGGTCGCGGGCGTGGCGGTGGTCGGCGATAATTCCGCTTTGGCCGAACAGATGAAGTTCCTGCAGAACGCGGTCGGCGCGGTGCTGGGACCGTTCGACAGCTTCCTGGCCCTGCGCGGGGTAAAGACCCTAGCCCTGCGGATGCAGCGGGCCTGCGACAGCGCCCTGGAGATCGCCCGCTGGCTGGAGGCTCATCCGGCCATCGAGCGGGTGATCTATCCGGGCCTTGAGAGGCATCCGCAACACGACCTGGCCAAGCGCCAGATGCTGAACGGCTTCGGCGGCATCATCTCGGTCGACATCAAGGGCGGCCTGGCGCCGGCGCGCGCGATGCTGGAGCGCACGCGCCTCTTCACGCTGGCGGAAAGCCTGGGCGGGGTCGAGAGCCTGATCGAGCATCCGGCGATCATGACCCACGCCTCGATCCCGGCCGATCAGCGCGCGGCGCTGGGAATCTCCGACGGCCTCATTCGGCTTTCGGTGGGGATTGAGTCTTGCCGGGATCTGATTTCCGACCTCGACGCGGCCTTGGCAGCTTGAACATCAGATGATGTTCTCCTTCGCCAGGCATGGCGGGGGAGGGATCCTTGGCGTTGGTCGGTCGCGGCGGGGGCAGGTCCTCGCGCGCCGGATCCTCGGCCAGCAGGTGGGCGGTCAGCATCAGGTCGGTCTTGACCGATCCGAAGTCGGCCGCCGCCGTCCACACGCGGATGGCGGCCTGGGCGAAGACCTCCGACAGGTCGGTGACCTCGATCATCGGCGCGGGGTCCTTGCGGATGCGCGGATCGTTCTCGGCGCGCTCGCGCATGCGCTTGAGCACCGGCACGAGGTCAGTCTTCAGCGGGACCTTAAACAGCACGTCCACGCGCCGGGTGCGGTGGGTCGAGTAGTTGAGGATGACGTCGCCGAACACCTTGCTGTTGGGGATCATCACCTTGACGTTGTCGGGCGTGGCGATCTCGGTGAATAGCAGGTCCAGCGACTTGACCGTGCCCTGACGCGTGGCCGTCTCAATGACGTCGCCGACGCGATAGGGGCGAAACAGCAGGATCATCACCCCGGCCGCCACGTTCGACAGCGCGCCCTGCAAGGCCAGGCCGATAGCCAGTGAGGCCGCGCCCAGCACCGCAATGATCGAGGTCGCCTGCACGCCCAACTGCTGCAGCACCGCCACCAGGCCGATGGCGATGATGGCGTAGCGGGCCAGGGACGAGGCGAAGCTTTCCAGCGTCTGGTCGGGATTGTTCCGATGCACGCGGTTCAGCGTCCGGCGCATGAACTTCGACGCCCAACCGGCGATCCAGAAGGTCACCACCAGGATCAGGGCGGCGACGCACAGGTTCACCGCCACCTTGCCCAGCCAGTCCAGGAAATGGCCCAGCATGGTCTCATCGGCGCGAAGATTGGCGATCGCCGGCAGGGAGGCGTCCTCCGGGATGATGCTCGGTTTGGCTTTCATGAAGGTCTCGATAAGCGCCCCCGCGCTCCCGGGTCAACGAAAGCGCGACCGGAACCGTTCCGATGTCTCTTGAGGTGGAAACAGTCGGTTACACCATTTGGCTCGAAATCGCCGCGAACGGGTCCTAGAGAGCGCGCCATGAGCATGCCCTTCATCGACCTCGCCGCGCAGCAGCGCCGGATCCGCGACAAGATCGACGCCGCGATCGCCAAGGTGCTGGACAGCGGCGCCTATGTGATGGGCCCGCAGGTCCGCGAGTTCGAGGCCAAGCTGGCCGAATTCGGTCAAGCCAAGCTCGCTTTGTCCTGCGCCAACGGCACTGACGCCATCGCCCTGCCGCTGATGGCCTGGGGCGTGGGCAAGGGCGACGCGGTGTTCTGCCCGTCCTTCACCTTCGCGGCGACGCCGGAAGTCGTGCCGTGGGTCGACGCCACCCCGGTGTTCGTCGATGTGCTGAAGGACACCTTCAATATCGACCCCGCCAAGCTGGAAGCGGCCATCGCCGGCGTGAAGGCCGAGGGCAAGCTGACCCCGAAGGTGGTCATCGCCGTCGACCTGTTCGGCCAGCCCGCCGACTATCCGGCCATCAAGGCCATCTGCGACCGCGAAGGCCTGAAGCTGATCGCCGACAGCGCCCAGGGCTTCGGCTGCACGCTGAACGGCAAGCATCCGCTGCACTGGGCTGACGTGGCCACCACCAGCTTCTTCCCGGCCAAGCCGCTAGGCTGCTACGGCGACGGCGGGGCGGTGCTGACCAATGATCCGGTGCTTTGGGACCTGATGGACAGCTACCGCGTCCATGGCAAGGCGGTGGGGCCGGATCTCGAGGGCAAGACCTTCGACCACGACCCCAAGTATCTGAACACCCGCATCGGCATGAACTCGCGCCTCGACACCATCCAGGCCGCGATCCTGATCGAGAAGCTAGCGATCTTCGCCGAGGAGATCGCGCTGCGTCAGTCTGTGGCCGACCGCTACGCTAAGGGCCTGAATGGCGCGGTGCTGGCGACCCCGGGCGTCATCGACGGCGGCGTGTCGGTCTGGGCGCAGTACGTGATCGAGCACCAGGATCGCGACGGTCTGGCCGCGCACCTGAAGGCCCAGGGCATCCCGACGGCGGTCTACTATCCCGTCCCGATGCACGTGCAGGCGCCCTACGCGAACTTCCCGCGTGGCGCCGGCGGCCTGCCGGTGACGGAAGCGAAGTCCGAGACCGTGCTGGCCCTGCCGATGCACCCCTATTTGGCCGAGGCCGACCAGCAGAAGATCATCGACGCGATCCGCGCCTTCGGCTCTTAAGCCGCCGCGAGACGGCGGCGGCGCAGCAGGTTCACCGCCTGCAGCGTTGTCGCCGTCGCGGTCAAGGTCACGGCCATCGTGCAGACGCCGGTCCAGCCGGCGGACTTCCACAACATCACCGCGACAGCCGAGCCGGCTGCGCCGCCCACGAACATGCCGCCCATGAAGACGGTGTTCAGCCGCGCGCGGGCCTCGGGCCGCAGAGCGTAGACGATGTGCTGGTTGGAGACGAGGACGCTCTGGATCGCGAAGTCCAGCAGGATCACCCCGACCACCAGGCCGGCCACGCCAGGCCAGAACCCCAGGATCAGCCACGACACCAGGGTCAGGGCCGCGCCGGCCACGATGATTGGCCGCGGGCCGCGCTTGTCGGCGATGCGGCCGGCCAGGGGCGCGGCCAGGATGCCGACGGCGCCGATCACCCCGAACAGGCCGGCGATGTCCGAGCCCAGATGATAGCTCTGCAGATGAAGGGCCAGGATGGTCCAGAATGCGGTGAAGGTGGCGAACAGCAGGGCCTGGGTGACGACGGCCAGGCGCAGCGAGCCGAACTCGCTCCACAGCCGTCCCAGCGAGATCATCAGGGTGACATAGGAGAGGCCGCCAGCGGGATGGCTGCGTGGCAGCTTCGCGTACATCCAGCCGCCGACCGCCAGAACCACGGGCGCAGCCAGCCAGAACATCGCCCGCCAGCCGGCGTGGGCGGCGACGAAGCCGGCCAAGGTCCGCGACAGCAGGATGCCGCACAGCAGACCGGCCATCACGGTCCCCACCGTCGCGCCGCGCTTCTCTGGGGAGGCCAGGTGGGCGGCGAACGGCACGATCTGCTGGGCCACCGTCGCCGCCGCGCCCAAGAGCAGCGAGGCGAAGATCATCAATCCCGGCGTCGGGGCCAGGGCGGTGGCGACCAGGGCCAGGGCCAAGGCCAGGAACTGGAAGGCGATCAGCTTGCGCCGCTCGATCAAGTCGCCCAGCGGCACCAGCAGGAAGAGACCGGCGGCGTAGCCGGCCTGGGTCGCGGTCGGGATCAGCGCCGTGGCCTCGCCCGGCATGTCGCGCAGCATCAGCCCCAGCGTCGGCTGGCTGTAGTAGATGTTGGCGACGGCGATCCCGGTGGCGGCGGCCATGGCCAGGGTCAGGCCCCGGCTCAGGACGCCGGGTTGGGAAGCTTGGGTCATTGCGGCGGCTATATAGGCCTTTCCGCCCATAATGCGATGGCCCGGCGTTGGCTTGATCAACGACAAGCCCTATATCGCCCCTCGTTGCGTCTCGCCGGACCGGGGCGTCGGCCGCAAGAAAATCCGGGAAAAGCCATGTCTGACATAGCGCCTTCGCCGCATCCCGGCATGGGCTTCAAGCAGTTCGTCGCCTTGATCGCGGCGATGATGGCGACCAACGCCCTGGCCATCGACTCCATGCTGCCGGCCCTGCCCAATATCGGCGAGCACTTAGGCATGGCCAACGAGAACGCCCGTCAGTGGGTGATCACTTCGTACCTGTTGGGCTTTGGCGTCGCCCAGCTGGTCTACGGCTCGCTGGCCGACCGCTATGGCCGCAGGCCGGTGATCCTGGGCGGCCTGGCGGTCTATACGATCTTCGCCACCCTGTGCGCCTTCGCCACCACCTTCGACATGCTGCTGCTGGCCCGCTTCCTGTGCGGCCTGGGCGCGGCCTCGACGCGGGTGCTGACGGTGTCGATCGTCCGCGACTGCTATGCCGGCCGCCGGATGGCGCAGGTGATGTCGCTGGTGTTCATCGTCTTCCTGTCCGTGCCGATCTTGGCGCCGTCGGTGGGCCAGGCGGTGATGCTGTTCGCCTCGTGGCGCTGGATCTTCGGCGTGCTGGCGATCTTCGGCCTGGTCGTCATGGCCTGGACCTTCTTCAAGCTGCCCGAGACTCAGCATCCGGAAGACCGCATTCCGATCTCGGTCCGGGGCATCGGCTCGGCCTTCAAGGTGGCCCTGACCGACCGCGTGGCCATGGGCTACACGATCGCCTCGGCCCTGGTGCTGTCGGGCCTGTTCGGCTTCCTCAATTCGGCCCAGCAGGTGTTCGACCAGGTGCTGCACGCCGCCGACATCTTCCCGCTGGTCTTCGCGGCCATCGCCGGGACCATGGCCGTCTCGTCGCTGCTGAATGCGCGGATCGTCGAGAAGCTGGGCATGCGCAAGGTCTCGCACTGGGCGCTGATCGGCTTCATCGGCTTTGCCGGGACCCACGCCGTCATCGCCATGACCGACCATGAGACCCTCTGGACCTTCGCGATCATGCAGGCCGGGATGATGTTCTGCTTCGGTGTGGTGATGTCCAACTTCGGGGCCATCGCCATGGAGCCGCTGGGCCACGTGGCCGGCGCCGCCGCCTCGGTCCAGGGCTTCATCACCACCATTGGCGGGGCTACGGCCGGGTTCGTGATCGGCCAGAGCTTCAACGGCACGGTGGTGCCGCTGACCCTGGGCTTTGCGGGCTTTGGCCTGCTGGGTCTGCTGACGGTGTTGGTGACGGAGAAGGGCCGGCTGTTCCAGACCGGCCATGCCGCCTCGGCGGGGTCAGCCGCGCACTAGTCAGGCCTGGGTCTTCGTCCCCGCGCGGTCCAGCGCCGCGTAGAGGGCGCGGATGTCGAGCGGCTTAGCCAGCCAGTCGGTCATGCCCGCCTCGCGACAGGCCCGGACCTCGTCCTCGGCCACCCCGGCGCTGAAGCCGATGACCGGGATATGCTGGTTGGGACCGCCCCCCGCCCGCAGGCGGCGGGTGGCCTCGCGGCCGTCCATGCCCGGCATGTTGACGTCCATCAGCACCACGTCGAAGGGCTCGGCTTCCAGGCGCTTGAGGGCTTCCAGGCCATCGGTGGCGGTGGTCAGGCGCACGCCCAGCGGCTCCAGCACCAGGGCCAGCGTCCGGCGGTTCACCTCGTGATCGTCGGCGGCCAGGATCCGCATCGCGCCGATGTCGGGGGCGGTGGTCTCCAGGATCTCGGCCCGACGGGGGGCTGTGTCCTCGTGGCCGGCGGGTAGCGTCAGGGTCAGGCGGAAGATCGCCCCGCGCTCGGCGCCGGGCCGGGCGTCCAGCTCGCCGCCCATCAGCCGCGCCAGCTGGCGGCTCACGGCCAGACCCAGGTCCGTGCCGCCATAGGTCCGCGCCGTCTCCTGGGAGGCCTGGGTATAGGGCGTGAAGAGCCGGTTCATGACGTCGGTGGCGATGCCGGGGCCATTGTCCTGCACCTCGATCTCGACCCGCACCTGGTCGCCCTCTACCGGCGTGGTCGTCAGAGCCAGGGCGATGACGCCTTCTTCCGTGAACTTCACCGCGTTGGACAGCAGGTTGTTGAGGATCTGGCGCAGGCGGAAGGGGTCGCCGCGCACCCAGGCCGAGGGCTGCTCGCCAGGCGGCTCGCGCAGGATCAGGCCCTTGGCCTTGGCGTTGGCGCCCCAGAAGCGGGTGGCGTCGCGGATCGCCCCCAGCACGTCGAAGTCGCGGTCCTCCAGGCTCATGGCGCGGGCCTCGATCTTGGCCTGGTCCAGCATGTCGGTCAGCAGGCCGGTCATCAGGTGGCCGGCGTCGATGATCAGGTCGGCGGTGGCGTAGGTCTGGGTCGGGGTGGCGCCGGCGCGGATCAGGTGGGCGCCGGCCTGGATCGCCGACAGCGGGGTGCGCAGTTCGTGCGAGACGATGGCGGCCATGGCGGTGCGGTCCGACAGGGCTTCCTCGGTCTGGATGCGGCGGCGGTCGGCCTCTTCGCGGGCGGCGACCACGGCGCGGCGGTCGTTGTGCATCCGGCCCCAGATCGTGTGCAGGGCCAGCAGGAAGAAGGCCACGCAGACGGCCAGCACCGCGACCTGCTCCTGCGCCGAATGCCAGGCCAGGACGGGCATGGCGATCATGGCGGCCGCATAGGGGGCCGCGCCGAGATAGAACAGGGGGCGGCTGTCGACGCCCGAGCCGACATTGTTCAGCGCCCCGCCGACCAGCACCATCAGGGCCAGGGCCATCAGCGCCGGCTGGCCGTTGCGCCAGAAGATCAGCACCACTCCGGCATGGACGGCGGCCATGGTGACCATGGCCAGCAGCATGAAGACGACCCGCGCCTCCAGGTGGCGGGTCGGGAAGCGGCCCTTGGCGAACGGCCGGACGGCGACGAATTCCAGCAGCTGCACCGACAGGCTGACGGCCACCCACGGGGCGATCAGGTCGGGACGGCCGATCAGGCTAAAGGCCCAGGACAGCAGCACGGTCAGGCCGACGCGGGAATAGACCTGCCGGTAGCGTTCGTTGGCGTTGACGGCCAGATGCGGCGTCAGGGACGCAAGGAACGAAGACATGGCGGACTCCCTCGCAACCTTGCGTAGGAGCACAAGGCAAACGAGTTGTGAACGCTACCGTGTCAGTCGAGCATGGCCTCTAGCGTTTTGAGTTCATCGGCTTCGCGCGCGGGTTTGTCCCAGCGGATGCGGTTGATCCGCGGGAAGCGCATGGCCACGCCGGACTTGTGCCGAGTCGAGCGCTGCAGGCCCTCGAAGGCCACTTCGAACACCAGGCCGAACTCCAGGTCGGCCCGCACCGATCGCACCGGACCGAAGCGCTCGATCGTGTTGTCGCGGACGAACTTGTCGATCTGCTTCAGCTCCTCGTCGGTGAAACCGAAATAGGCCTTGCCCACGGGCGTGAGGGCGCGACAGCCCTCCTCGTCCTCGCGCCAGACGCCGAAGGTGTAGTCGGAATAGAAGCTGGACCGCTTGCCGTGGCCGCGCTGGGCGTACATCAGCACCGCGTCGATCAGGTGCGGGTCGCGCTTCCACTTGAACCACGGGCCCTTGGGCCGGCCGGGTTCGTAGACGCTGTCGCGGCGCTTCAGCATAAGGCCTTCCGACAGTCGGGCGTCGCCCTCGGGCGGGTTTAGGCGTAGGGCGGCCAGCTCATCCCACGAGCCGAACGGCTGCAGCGGTGAAAGGTCGATGCGCGGGGTGGCCAGCCGTCCGACGAACGCCTCGAGCCGCGCGCGGCGCTCGACGAAGGGCAGGGCGCGCAGGTCGTCCTCGCCGTCCAGCAAGAGGTCGTAGGCGCGGATCCCGGCCGGGAAGCTGGCCAGCTGCTTGCCGTCGACCGTCTTGCGGTTCAGCCGCTGCTGCAGGTCGCCGAACGGGGCCAGGGCGCCGTCGCGCAGGACCAACAGTTCGCCGTCGATCGCGCCCTCGAAATCCATGGCCTCGACCACGTCGGGGAAGGTCGCCGAGATGTCGTCGCCGGTGCGGGTGTAGAGCCGCCGCTCGCCGCGTTCGGCCACGGCCTGGACGCGGATGCCGTCCCACTTCCACTCGGCGATGTAGGCGGCGGGATCCAGCTTGGGAAAGTCGGTCTCCTCGTCGATCGGTTGGGCCAACATCACCGGGCGGAAGCGGCCGGGCGCGTCGGGCGATGGGCGCTCGGAGCGGCCCTCCAGCCAGGCGAACAGATCGCCATAGGGCGGCTCCAGGGCGTGCCAGATCTCCTCGATCTCGCCGATCTCGACCTGGCCGAAATTGGCGCAGGCCTGCTTGGCCAGGCGCGAAGACACCCCCACCCGCAGGCCGCCGGTCATCAGCTTCAAGAGCGCCCAGCGGCCGTCGGGGTCCAGGGCGTCCAGCCAACCCTCGATCAGTCGTTGCACCTCGGGCCGGGTGGCGGTGCGCAGGGCCTCGATGACCTCGGAGAGCTCCGGCGGCCGGTTGGCGCCGGGGCGCTGCGGCCAGACCAGGGCGACGGTCTCGGCCAGGTCGCCGACATAGTCGTAGGACCAAGCGAACAGCTGGGCGTCCATTCGCGCCTCGACGGCCTTGCGGATGAAGGCCGGCTTGGCGGCGTTGAACGACAGCGCGCCGGTCAGGGCCGCCAGGGCGTAGCCGCGGTCAGGGTCCGGCGTCTGGCGCAGGTGATCCTGGATCAGGGTCAGCTTGGCGTTGCGCGAGGCCGTCAGGGACAGCCGGTCGAGCAGGTGGGCGAAGGCGCGCATGGACATGGAATGTCGAGGGGCCCCGGTTCGTTCAGCCGCAGGCTCGCGCAAGTCGCGGTTCGATGCTAGATTAAAACAGTTGTTTGAATTTCGTGTCGAGGCGACGATGACCGACGACCTGATCCCCGAGGGCTTTGCGCCTCACAGCCGCAAGAGCCCGATCACCCAGCCGTGGGAGCCGCTGTATGCCAGTGCCCAGCCGGACCGGCTGGTGCTGGCCACCCGGATTCGCGAGGCGCACTGCAATTCGCGGGGGATGCCGCATGGCGGCTTCCTGGCGGCCCTGGCCGACAACGCCATGGGCCTGTCGCTGGGGGCCAATCTGGCGAACGCCAACCTGCCGGCCGGGGGCCTGGTGACCGTGTCCCTGACCCTGGACTATCTAGGCTCGGCGAAGCTCGGCCAATGGCTCGAGTTCGACACCGACTTCGTCAAGCTGGGCCGGTCGATCTGCTTCGCCGAGGCCACGGTGCGGGCGGATGGCCAGCCGATCGCCCGGGCGCGGGCGACGTTCAAAGTCCTGGACGCCAAGGCCGCCGCCTAGACAGCGATGGCCCTGGTGGGGGAACCGCAGGACGCTGGACGCGGCCCCCCACCTCCGGACCGAAGTCCGGAGCCCCCTCTCCCCCTGGGAAAGGCGACCTCTTAAGCCCGTTCGTGCACCGCTTCCTCGGCCGCGAGCGGCTGGGGCAGACGGCTGATCATCTCCTTCGGGCAGACCTGCCAGAACTGGTCGCGGACGCGGTCCCAGTCGCGCAGCAGGCTGGCGGCGAAGGCCGAGTCCGTCTCACGGGCGTGTTCGGCGATCAGCGAGCGCAGCACGCCTTCCCAATAGGGCGAGGCCAGGCGCTGCACGACGATGCTGTCGGGGTTGATGTTGTCCTGGAAGCGGTCGTGCTGGTCCAGAACGAACGCCATGCCGCCGGTCATGCCCGCGCCGAAGTTGCTGCCCGTCGGACCCAGGATCACCACCTGGCCGCCGGTCATGTATTCGCAGCCGTTGGCGCCGCAGCCTTCGACCACTGTCACCGCGCCCGAGTTGCGGACGGCGAAGCGTTCGCCCGCCTGGCCCGCCGCGAACAGCCGGCCCGAGGTGGCGCCGAACAGCACGGTGTTGCCGATCAGAGCGTTGGTCTCCGGCGCCGCGAGACCGCGTGTCGGCTTGATCACGATCGTCGCGCCCGACAGGCCCTTGCCGACATAGTCGTTGGCCTCGCCGGTCAGTTCGATGCGCAGACCCTGGACCGCGAAGGCGCCCAGGCTCTGGCCGGCCGAACCCTTCAGCTGGACGGTCAGGTGGCCCGAGGGCAGGCCCTTCATGCCGAACTTGCGGACGATGTGGCTCGAGGTCCGGGTGCCGATGGTGCGGGCGGTGCTGCGGACCGTGTAGGTCAGCTGCATCTTCTCGCCGCGCTCCAGCAGCGGAGCGGCGTCGCGGACGATCTGGGCGTCCAGCGTGTCCGGCACCGCGTTGCGGCCGACGACCGTGTTGTACGGCTTGTTCGAGCCGGGGTCGGCGCGGACCAGCAGCGGGTTCAGGTCGAGGTCGTCCAGGTGCTCGCCGCCGCGGCTGACCTGGGCCAGCAGGTCGGTGCGGCCGACAATTTCCTGCAAGCTCTTGAAGCCCAGGCCCGCCAGGATTTCGCGCACTTCCTCAGCCACGAAGGTGAAGAGGTTGATGACCTTGTCCGGCGTGCCGGTGAACTTGGCGCGCAGAGCCTCGTCCTGGGTGCAGACGCCGACGGGGCAGGTGTTGGAGTGGCACTGGCGCACCATGATGCAGCCCATGGCCACCAGCGAGGCGGTGCCGATGCCGAACTCCTCGGCGCCCATCATCGCGGCGATGACGACGTCGCGGCCCGTGCGCATACCGCCGTCGGCCCGCAGGACGACGGAGTGGCGCAGGTTGTTCAGGGTCAGGACCTGGTTGGCTTCCGACAGGCCCATTTCCCACGGACCGCCGGCGTACTTCACCGAGGTCTGGGGCGAGGCGCCCGTGCCGCCGACGCCGCCGGCGACCAGGATCACGTCCGCCTTGGCCTTGGCGACGCCGGCGGCGATGGCGCCGATGCCGGTGGCCGCGACCAGCTTGACCGTGACGCGGGCGATCGGGTTGATCTGCTTCAGGTCATAGATGAGCTGGGCCAGGTCCTCGATCGAGTAGATGTCGTGGTGCGGCGGCGGGCTGATCAGCATCACGCCAGGCGTCGAGTGACGCAGTCGGGCGATCATCTCGGTGACCTTGAAGCCGGGCAGCTGGCCGCCCTCGCCGGGCTTGGCGCCCTGGGCGACCTTGATTTCCAGCTCGACGCACTGGTTCAGATACTCGGCGGTGACGCCGAAGCGGCCCGAGGCGACCTGCTTGATGGCGCTGTTGGGGTTGTCGCCGTTGGGCAGCGGCTTGTAGCGCGCGCTGTCTTCGCCGCCCTCGCCCGAGACCGAGCGGGCGCCGATGCGGTTCATAGCGATGTTCAGGGCGCCGTGGGCCTCGGGGCTCAGCGCGCCCAGGCTCATGCCCGGCGTGACGAAGCGCTTGCGGATCTCGTTGACGCTCTCGACGTCGTCGGTCGAGATCGGGTTGCGGTCCGAACGCCAGTCCAAGAGGTCGCGCAGCTGGATCGGCTTCTGCGTGCGCAGGCCGTTGGACCAGCGGCGATAGAGCTCGAAATCACCGGTGTCGCAGGCCGTCTGCAGGGTGTGCATCAGGCGCGCTTCGAACGCGTGGGCTTCGCCCGAGCGACGGGCCTTGTACAGGCCGCCGACCGGCAGGGTCACGGCGCTGGCGCTCCAGGCCTTGCGGTGCAGCTCGACCGTCTTGCTCTCGATGCCGGCCAGGCCGATGCCCGAGATGCGCGAGGGCATGCCGGGGAAGAACTCGGCGGCCATGGCGCGCGACAGGCCGACGGCTTCGAAGTTGTAGCCGCCGCGGTACGAGGAGATGACGCTGATGCCCATCTTCGAGATGATCTTCAGCAGGCCGCCCTCGATGGCGCCCTTGAAGTTCAGGCAGACGTCGCGAAGCGTCTTGTCGCCGATCAGGCCGCGCTCCAGGCGATCTTGGAAGCTTTCCTGCGCCAGATAGGCGTTGACCGCCGTGGCGCCGACGCCGACCAGCACCGCGAAATAGTGGGTGTCCAGGCACTCGGCCGAGCGGACCACGATCGAGACGTACGAGCGCAGGCCCTTGGCGACCAGGTGGGCGTGGACGCCGCCGGTGGCCAGGATCATCGGCAGGGCGACGCGGCCGGCGTCGCTGGCCTCGTCGGTCAGGACGATGGCGCCGCAGCCGCGCAGCACGGCGTCTTCGGCCTCGGCCCGCACGCGGTCGAGGTTGGCGCGCAGGGCGTCGCCGGCGCGAGCCTCTTCGGCCGGCAGCGGCATGGTGCAGTCGATGACCGCGACGTTCTTCTCACCCAGCAGCTCGTGGATGCGGATGTACATGCCGGTGGTCAGCACGGGGCTTTCCAGCACGTAGACGTCGGCCTGCGCCGCGTCCTGGGCCAGGATGTTGCCCAGGTTCTTGAAGCGGGTCTTCAGGCTCATGACGCCGGTCTCCCGCAGGGGGTCGATCGGCGGGTTGGTCACCTGGCTGAAGTTCTGGCGGAAGAAGTGGCTGAGCGGACGATACTTCTCCGACAGCACCGCCAGCGGGGTGTCGTCACCCATCGAGCCGACGGCTTCCTTGCCCTCTTCGACCATGGGCGCCAGGACCATTTCCAGGTCTTCCAGCGAATAGCCGGCGGCGGCCTGACGACGGGTCAGTTCCTCACGACCGTACTTGCGCGGCTCGGGACCAGGCGCGATCTCCTGTTCGAGATTGACCATGTTGCCCAGCCACTCGGTGTAGGGGTGGCGGCCGGCCAGTTCGTCGATGATCTCGTCTTCGCCGTACAGGCGGCCCTCGGCCAGGTCGATGGCCAGCATACGGCCGGGCGAGATGGCCAGCTTGCGGGTGATGCGGCTTTCCTCGACGCCGCACATGCCCGCTTCCGAGCCCATGATCACCAGGCCGTCATCGGTATAGGCCACGCGCAGCGGACGCAGGCCCGAGCGGTCCTTGCCGGCCACGACCCAGCGGCCGTCGGTGGCGCACAGGGCGGCCGGACCGTCCCAGGGCTCCATCACGGCGTTGCAGTACGAATAGAGCGCCTTGTGGGCGTCCTTCATCTTGGGGTTCGAGGCTTCGGGCACCAGCAGCGCCTTGGCCATCGGCGCATCGCGGCCGGCGCGGACCAGCACCTCGAAGGTGTTGTCCAGGTTGGCGCTGTCCGAAGCGCCCGGCTGGATCACCGGCTTCACATCGTCCCCGAACTCACCGAAGGCCTGGGCGGCCATCTTGATCTCGTGGGACTTCATCCAGTTGATGTTGCCCTTGATGGTGTTGATCTCGCCGTTGTGGGCGAGCATCCGGAAGGGCTGGGCCAGACGCCACTGCGGGAAGGTGTTGGTCGAGTAGCGCTGGTGGAAGATCGCCACGGCGGCCGTGAAGCGCTCGTCCTTCAGGTCGGGATAGAACTCGTCGATCGCCTCGGCCAGGAACATGCCCTTGTAGATCAGCGAGCGGGCCGACAGCGAGCAGATGTAGAAGTCGGTGATGTTCTGGGCGTGGACGCGCTTTTCGATGCGCTTGCGGCACAGGAAGAGGGCGCGTTCCAGCGCCTCGCCTTCCAGGCCGGGCGCGCCGGCCAGCATGATCTGCTCGATTTCCGGACGGGTGGCGTTGGCCTTCTCGCCGATCACCGAGGTGTCGACGGGCACCTGGCGCCAGCCATAGATATAGAAGCCAAAGCGCAGGGCTTCCGCTTCCACGATCGTGCGGCAGGTCTCCTGGGCGCCCAGGTCGGTGCGCGGCAGGAAGATCTGGCCAACGGCGATCGGGCCCTGGCGCAGGGCGTGGCCGGTACGGCGCACCTGGTCGCTGAAGAAGTCCTGCGGAACGCTGACCAGCACGCCGGCGCCGTCGCCGGTCTTGCCGTCGGCGTCCACGGCCCCGCGGTGCCACAGGGCCTTCAGGGCCTTGATGGCCAGTTCGACGACTTCGCGACGCGGCTGGCCGTCGATGGCGCAGACCAGGCCGACGCCGCAGGCGTCGCGCTCGGTGGTCGGGTCATAGGCGTGACCGTCGATCAGCGCCTGGCGGTTCTTCAGATAGAGGTCCATCTCGCTCATGTTCGGGGTCCTCTTGTCTTATTCCGCCGCGATCAGCGCGGGCGCGCCGACCTTGGCCTGCAGGTAACGATGAATGGCGTCGGCGGCGTCGCGGCCGTCCTTGATCGCCCAGACGACGAGCGAGGCGCCGCGCACGATGTCGCCGGCGGCGAACACGCCGTCGAGATTGGTCATCTGATTGCGGACGTCGGCCTTGACCGTGCCCCAGCGCGTGACCTTCAGGTCGGGCGCCGACCATTGCTCGGGCAGGTTCTCGGGCTCGAAGCCGAGGGCCTTCAGCACCAGCTGAGCCGGACGATCGAAGTCGCCGCCGGGGATTTCCTCGGGGCTCTGGCGGCCCGAGGCGTCCGGGGCGCCAAGGCGCATGCGGATGGCGCGCACGCCGGTGACGGCGTCGGCTTCGCCCGACAGGGCGCGCGGGGCGGCCAGCCATTCGAAGGCGGCGCCTTCTTCCTCGGCGTTGGCGACTTCGCGCATCGAGCCGGGCATGTTGGCCTTGTCGCGGCGATAGAGGCAGGTCACCGACTTGGCGCCCTGGCGCAGGGCCGTGCGCACGCAGTCCATGGCGGTGTCACCGCCGCCGACCACGACCACGTCCTTGCCTTCGGCGTTTAGCTCGCCCGACTCGAAGGCCGGCACGGTGTCGCCCAGGTTCAGGCGGTTGGAGGCGATCAGATAGTCCAGCGCGGGCGAGACGCCCTTGCTGCCGCCGCCGGGCACGGAGAGGTCGCGGGCGGCATAGACGCCGACGGCGATCAGCACCGCGTCGTGCTTGGCGCGCAGGTCTTCCAAGGTGGCGTCCTTGCCGACTTCAAAGCCCAGCTTGAAGGCGACGCCGCCGTCGGCCAGGCGCTGGGTGCGACGCTCGACGACGTCCTTTTCCAGCTTGAAGCCGGGGATGCCGTAGATCAGCAGGCCGCCGGCGCGGTCGTGGCGGTCATAGACGGTGACGTCATAGCCGGCTTCGCGCAGCTTCTCGGCAGCGGCCAGGCCGGCGGGGCCCGCGCCGACGACGCCGACCGACTGGCCCCGGGCCGGACCGGCCGCCAGCGGCTTCACCCAGCCCATCTCCCAGGCTTTGTCGGTCAGGTAGCGCTCGACCGAGCCGATCGTCACGGTGCCGTGACCCGACTGCTCTATGACGCAGTTGCCTTCGCACAGACGGTCCTGAGGGCAGATCCTGCCGCAGACTTCCGGCATGGAATTGGTCGCCTGTGACAGGGCGTAGGCTTCTTCCAGGCGGCCCTCGGCCGTCATTCGCAGCCAGTCGGGAATGTTGTTGTGCAGCGGGCAGTGGGTCTGACAGAACGGCACGCCGCATTGCGAGCAACGCGAGGCCTGCTCGGTGGCTTTCGCATCGATGAAGTCGGCGTAGATCTCGTGGAAGTCGCCAGAACGCTCGGCGGCCGCGCGCTTTTCAGGCGTCTTGCGGGCCACCGTGGTGAATTTCAGCATGCGCTCGGCCATGCGACTTTCCTCGTCTGCCCAATGCGAATTTCATTGGGAGAAAAATTGCTCTCTGGGGCCTCATACGGACTCTCCGGGGCAATAAGAATGCGATTGTCAAAAAGATAGACTTATATATCCGCGTCTTGGGTGGGGTCTTTGAGATCGACTCGCAACACAAGCTAAAAGTGGTCCACTTTATGGATTAACGACGTATTTACCGTAGAAGGCGCACGCCCAGGCCAACGTCTGAGAGACAAGCGTCTAAAACGCAGGTGGGGACTTCAATGCCGGATTGGCTGATCGCACTCGTACTGGGCCTGATCGAGGGCCTGACCGAATTCATCCCGGTCTCGTCGACCGGCCACCTGCTGCTGGCGGGACACTTCATGGGCTTCAACAGCCCGGGCAACACCTTCCAGGTGCTGATCCAGTTGGGCGCGATCCTGGCGATCATCAGCGTCTATTTCGGCCGCCTGTGGGCGCTGCTGACCACGCTGCACACCGATCCGGGCACGCGGCGGTTCGTGACCGGCATCCTGCTGGCCTTCCTGCCGGCGGTGTTCGTCGGGGTGCTGGCCCACGATTTCATCAAGACCGTGCTCTACGAGAGCCCGACCCTGGTCTGCACCACCCTGATCGTCGGCGGCTTCATCCTGCTGGGGCTGGACCGCATGAAGTTCGAGCCGCGTTACACCGACGTGTCGCAGTATCCGCTGAAGACGGCCTTCATCATCGGGGTCTTCCAGTGCCTGGCCCTGGTGCCGGGCGTGTCGCGCTCGGGGGCGACGATCGCCGGCGCCCTGCTGCTGAAGTGCGACAAGCGTTCGGCCGCCGAGTTCAGCTTCTTCCTGGCCATGCCGACCATGGCCGGGGCGTTCGCCTACGACCTCTACAAGAACATCGACCTGCTCAGCGCCAAGGACCTGAACCTGATCGCCATCGGCTTCGTCGCCGCGCTGATCTCGGGCGTGTTCGTGGTCAAGACGGTGCTGAACTTCATCACCCGCCACGGCTTCGCGCCGTTCGCCTACTGGCGGATCGCGGTGGGCGTGGTCGGTCTGGCGGCGCTGTACATTCCTCGGTGATTTGGCCGCGCTGATCCAGATCCGTTTTCCCGGCGAAAGCCGGGACCCAGATCGTAGAGCTGTGAGGCGCATGCAGAAACGCCCGCGATCCAATCCGGATCGCGGGCGCTCTTGCATCTGGGCCCCGGCTTTCGCCGGGGAAGCGGCTTTTGTTAGAACGCGCCCGCCGGGGTCTCGGCGTACTGGCCGCCCTTGCGGTAGCGGTAGAGGTAGGACGGGACTACGGCCTCGACCGCGGTTCCGGCCACGCCCAGCTCGGCCAGGCCCGGCAGGCCGCCATCGGCGACGTTGTCGGTCTTCAGCATCTCGACCTGGTCGGTGGTCAGCGGCGGGGCCCAGGGAATGATCGAGCCCTGCAGGTCGCCCAGCGAGCCCAGCAGGCCGGCGATCGGCGAGGGCAGGGCGACCAGGGGGCGATTGCGGCCGGTCTCGGTCAGCACCAGCTGCATGATCTCGCGCATGGTGAAGATGGCCGGACCGCCCAGCTCGTAGGTCACGCCAACGGCGGCCGGGCTGGCCACGGTCTTGGCGATCGCCGCGGCGACGTCGCCGACGAACACCGGCTGGATACGCGTCTCGGCGCCGACCACCGGCATGATCGGTGACAGGGCGGCGATCTGGGCGAACTTGTTGAAGAACTTGTCGTCGACGCCGAACACCAGCGACGGACGCACGATGGTCGCGCCCGGGAAGGCGGCGCGCACGGCCTGTTCGCCTTCCGCCTTGGTGCGGAAGTATTTCGACTCGCTGTCGGCCTTGGCGCCCAGGGCGCTGACATGGACCAGCTGCTTGACGCCGGCCTTGGCCGCGGCCTGGGCCACGGTCTGGGCGGCCATCACATGGACCGACTGGAACTTCTGGCGGCCGCTCTCCCAGAGCACGCCCACCAGGTTCACGCAGGCCTCAGCGCCGTCCAACGCGCGGGCCACCGAGGCCGGGTTGCGGACATTGGCCTGGAAGACCTCGATCTGACCGACGTCGCCCAGCATGCGCATGCGATAGGCGAGATTGGGTTGGCGCACGGCCACGCGCACGCGATGACCCGCCTTGGCGAGCGCGCGCACCACTTGGCTGCCCACGAAACCCGTGCCGCCGAACACGGTGACCAGACCCTGCATCTTCATTCCTCGTCGCAAGACATGACCGGGGAATTAGACGACCACGGCCTTGTTCGCAACGAAATCACGATTTGTCGTTTTTGCCTGTTGACGCGATGAGAAGCTGCCCCTAAACGTCCCGGCCTCGCAGCGACCTACCCGGTTGCGCAGCGGGCCCAGGTGGCGGAATTGGTAGACGCGCTGGCTTCAGGTGCCAGTGACCGAAAGGTCGTGGAGGTTCGAGTCCTCTCCTGGGCACCACCCCTTATTTGCTTCATTTGATGAGGCGGGGGTGGCGCCAACTTCCCTAAAAGTTAGATATCCCGTTCATCGCGAGTATATGTGTCGCGCGCCTATAACGGTGCGTGGTTCGCCGCGCTGTATGCGCAGCTTCGCCGGAGATGTCTGAGAGTTGGCCAATTTCGTTCACGAGGGCGACCTGCCCGATGGCGTGTTCGCGGGCGCGAGCATCATTGCGATCGATTCGGAGACCATGGGTCTGCGTCTGGGGCGTGATCCTTTGTGTGTCGTCCAGCTGTCGTCGGGCGACGGCAACGCCCATGTCGTGCGCCTGGATCGCTCGACCTACAACTGCCCGAACCTGAAAGCCCTGCTCACGGACGCCAACGTCCTGAAGCTTTTTCACTTCGGGCGCTTTGATATCGCCATGTTCGAACTCCATCTGGGCGTGGTGACCGCACCCGTCTACTGCACCAAGATCGCCTCGAAGCTGGCGCGCACCTACACCGACCGCCACGGCCTGAAGGACGTGTCGCGCGAGCTGCTGGGCGTGGAGCTCTCCAAGGTCCAGCAGTCGTCGGACTGGGGCTCGGCCACGCTGTCGGCCGACCAGGTCGCCTATGCCGCCTCGGACGTGCTGCATCTGCACGCCCTGCGCGACAAGCTGAACGTCATGCTGGTGCGCGAGGGCCGGATGGCCCTGGCCGACGCCGCCTTCGCCTACCTCCCCCACCGCGCCTCGCTGGACCTGGCCGGGTGGGAGGACGTCGACATCTTCGCCCACAGCTAAGACGGACGGACGATGCACCCCACCGCGGTCATGACCGGACGAGCGATGAGCGCCGATCTCGCGCGCTGGCGCCGCCGCTCGCGTCGCGTGCTGGCTGCGCGCATCGTCCTGCCGGCCGCGATCGCGGGGCTGCTGCTGGTGGTGGTCGTCCAGGTGGGCTGGCGCACCTACATGGCCGCCGCCCATCCGCCGGCCGAGGCCAAGACCGAGATCCGCCTGATCACGCCGCGCTTCTACGGTCAGTCGACCGACGGGCGCAGCTTCATGATCACCGCCCGCTCGGCGATCCGCGACGACAACGACATGCGTCGCATCATTCTCGAGGAGCCGGCCCTGACCCTGGACCTGGGTTCGCCGACCCCGACGCGGATGACGGCCAAGAACGGCGTCTATCGTCAGGACGACTTCAGTCTGAACCTGAAGAACAATGTCCGGCTGGACGACGGCGCCGGCTATCGGTTCGCGTCCGAGCAGTCGGTGGTCGACACCAAGACCGGGGACGTCACGGGCGATACGGTGATGAGCGGCGAAGGTCCTACGGGGCAGGTGCAATCCAGCGCCTACTCCGTATATGACAAGGGCGATCGCATCGTTTTCCGCGGCGGGGTTCGCGCGCGCCTCGAACGGCAGTAAAGAACAGTTGAATGGCGCAGGTTCGCGAGCAAAGCGGGCTGCGACGGATGAGGAACATGGTTCTGATGAAGCGATGGACGGCGGCGGCGACGACCGCGTTGATCCTGGCTGGTATGGTCGGCGGCGTCGCTCACGCGCGCCAGAGCGCCTCGAGCGCGCCGATCGACGTGGCCGCCGACAACCAGGAAACGATCAACAGCAAGTGCATCACGATCTTCAGCGGCAACGTTGAGATCCTGCAGAACCGTTCGCGGATGCGCGCCGACAAGGTCACGGTCTACAGCGCCAAGAAGCCGGGCGCTGACAACCAGTGCGCCGACGCCCAGCGCATGGAAGCCGAGGGCAGCGTCTACATCGTCAGCCAGAACCAGCAGGCCCGCGGCGACCGCGCCGTCTACACCTTCAACAACAGCATCGCCGTCGTCACCGGCGACGTGGTGCTGGTCAAGGGCAAGGACGTGGCGCGGGGCGACCGTCTGACCGTCAACACCAAGACTAACGACGCCAAGCTGGAATCCACCGCCAAGGGCCGTGGAACCCAGCGCCGGGTCCGCGCGGTGTTCTACCAGAACGAAGACAAGACGACCGGCGCGCCCGCCGCGGCCGACCAGCGCCCGTAAGAAGATTCGTCAGTAGGACCGTCCATGACCCTGACCTCCAACGACATGGACGGCCTGTTCGTCGATTCCGTCGGCAAGTCGTTCGGCGACCGCCCGGTCGTCAAGAACGTCTCGCTGCGCCTCAAGCGCGGTGAGGTCGCGGGCCTGCTGGGTCCCAACGGCGCTGGCAAGACCACCTGCTTCTACATGGTCACCGGCCTGATCGCCGCCGACTACGGCGCGATCTATCTGGACGGCGAGAACATCACCGCCCAGCCGATGTTCCAGCGCGCCCGCCTGGGCGTGGGCTACCTGCCGCAGGAAGCCTCGATCTTCCGCGGCATGACCGTCGAGCAGAACGTCATGGCCGTGGTCGAGATGCGCCAGAAGGACTCGCGCAAGGCCCGCGAGCAGGTCACCAGCATCCTGGAAGAGCTGCGCATCACCCACATCCGCAAGTCGCCCGCCGTCGCCCTGTCGGGCGGTGAGCGCCGCCGCGTGGAAATCGCCCGCGCCCTGGCCAGCGAACCGTCCTTCATGCTGCTGGACGAACCGTTCGCCGGTATCGATCCCCTGGCCATCGCCGACATCCGCGAGGTGATCGGCTACCTCAAGGGTCGCGGCATCGGCATCCTGATCACCGACCACAATGTGCGCGAGACGCTGGACATCATCGACCGCGCCTCGATCATCCACGCCGGCGAGGTGCTGTTCGAGGGCTCGCCGCGCGAAATCGTCGAGAACCCGGAAGTTAAGCGCGTTTATCTGGGCGACAGCTTCAGCGAGCCTCGGCTCGGCGATTAACAGCGGCCAAAAGCGCGCAGGGGTGGGCAAAAGGCGCCTGCGTCATCGCTCCGCACGCTGATCAAGCCGTTGATCTTGCAGGGACAATGCGACTGGCACGATCTTTTCCAGGACGGAACGTCGCACCGGCCCGATATTTGCAAGTCTTCGCGACCCGTTAACCAAACCGGCCCTTCAATGGCGCTCGAAGTTTTTCGATCGTCAGGAGGGCGCATTGGCGCTCAGCCACCGTCTCGAGATCCGTCAGGGTCAGGGCCTCGTCATCACCCCGCAACTGCAGCAAGCGATCAAGCTTCTGCAGCTGTCGAATATCGAGCTCGACGCCTTCGTCGACGCGGAGTTGGAGCGTAACCCGCTTCTGCAACGCGACGAGGGTCAGCCCGAGCCCGTCGGTGAGGTTGAAGCCGAACGCGCCGCCAGCAACACCCAGCTCGACGCCGTCGCCGACAGCACGGCCGGCCGCGAGATGGACGCCCCGCACGAGGACGTCTCGCCGGGTGAACGCGCCACCGGCGACGGCGCCGAAGCCGAGCACGCCGGCGGCCAGATCGACTGGTCGCGCGCCGGCGGCGGCGGCTCGTTCGAAAGCGACGAGGGCTATGAGAGCGCCCTGACCGATATGCCGACCCTGGCGGCTCACCTGCGCGAGCAACTGGTCCAGGCGGCCTTGTCGCCGGCCCGCAACGCCATCGCCGAGATCCTGATCGATGCGGTCGATGAAGGCGGCTATCTGCGCCTCGACACCGTCGAGCTGGCCGCCCGCCTGGGCTGCAAGCTGGAGCTGGTCGAGGTGACCCTGGCGACCCTGCAGGGCTTCGAGCCGGTCGGCGTCTTCGCCCGCGACGTCCGCGAGTGCCTGGCGCTGCAGCTGAAGGACCTGAACCGCTACGACCCCTGCATGGCCGCCCTGCTCGACAATCTCGAGCTGCTGGCCAAGCGCGATCTCGTCAGCCTGCGCCGTCTGTGCGGCGTCGACGACGAAGACCTGCGCGACATGATCGCCGAGATCCGCTCGCTGAGTCCGCGTCCGGGCGCGGCCTATCACAGCGAGCCGGCCGAGACCCTGGTGCCCGACGTCATGGTCCGTGAGGGCCTGGGCGGCATGTGGCACGTCGAGCTGAACACCGACACCCTGCCGCGCGTGCTGGTCGACCAGCGCTACCACGCCCGCGTCTCCAAGGGCGCCAAGAGCGACCAGGAGAAGACCTTCGTCGCCGACTGCATGGCTACGGCCAACTGGCTGGTGAAGAGCCTGGATCAGCGCGCCAAGACCATCCTGAAGGTCTCCAGCGAGATCGTCCGTCAGCAGGACGGCTTCCTGGCCTTCGGCGTCGAGCATCTGCGCCCGCTGAACCTGAAGACCGTCGCCGACGCCATCGGCATGCACGAGAGCACGGTCAGCCGCGTCACTTCGAACAAGTACATCGCCACCCCACGGGGGGTGTTCGAGCTGAAGTTCTTCTTCACCTCGGCCATCCAATCGTCGGAAGGCGGCGAGGCCCACTCGGCCGCCAGCGTTCGCCACAAGATCAAGAGCCTGGTCGACGCCGAGAAGACGGAAAGCGACGTCCACTCCGACGACGCCATCGTCGAGATCCTGAAGACCGCCGGCGTCGACATCGCCCGTCGCACCGTCGCCAAGTACCGCGAAGCCCTGCGCATCCCGTCGTCGGTCGAGCGCCGCCGCCAGATGAAGCAGCCGGCTTCAAAGTCACTTTTGGCGCGCAAGGCGGCGGTCGAGCGGCTAACACTCGACCAAGGCGCGCGCCCTATCGCTCTCTCGCGCGTTCCTGACCGGGCGTTGACGAGGATTTGATGACCGACAAGAGCCTGGCCGACGTGATCGAGGGCTTCGGGGAGGACGCCAGTCCCACCCTGACAGTCGGCGAGATGCTGGAGGCGTTCGAGAGCCGCGCCTTTGGGGCCATGCTGCTGGTTTTCGGTCTGCTCAACACCCTGCCGCTGCCGCCAGGCTCCTCGACTATCCTGTCGCTGCCGATCCTGTTCCTGGCTCCGCAGATCGCCATGGGCGCGGACACGCCGTGGCTGCCGCGCGGACTGGTCGAAAAGCCCCTGAAGCGCAACGACCTGCGCGGCCTGTTCAAGCGCCTGGCGCCGATCGTGCGCAGCATGGAGCTGGTCACCCGTCCGCGGCTGAAGGCCCTGTTCTCGCCGCTGGGCGAGCGGGCCATCGGCGTGGTCTGCACCTTGCTGGCCTTGGTGCTGGTCCTGCCCATTCCCCTGGGAAATTTCGCGCCCGGCGCGACGGTCGCCGTGCTGGCCCTGGCGCTGCTGCAGAGGGACGGCTTTCTGGCGCTGTTGGGCTATCTGATGGCGTTGGGCAGCGGCGCTCTGCTGTTCGTCAGCGCCCATGTGGTGGTGATCGCCGTGCGCAAGCTGATTGGGGTGTTTTCGGGGCTGATGTAGGGGGAATCCGGACGTTTCCGTAAGGGGTACAGCCACGCTTGACACCCGTCCCGGACAGGCGCGTTGTATCGGTATGCAAGTCCAAGTCTCCGGCAAGCATGTCGACGTTGGTGAGGCTCTGCGAGCGCGAGTCTCCGACGAAATCACCCTGAGCATTGGCAAGTACTTCGACCGAGGCGGAGCCGCCGAAGTCGTGGTCAGCAAGGAGGGCTACGCCTTCCGTGTCGATTGCTCGGTAAAGCTGGCTTCGGGTCAGCAGCTCATCAGCCATGGATCGGGGGGTGACGCCCACGCGGCCTTCGATGCGGCGTTGTCGAAGATCGACACCCGCATCCGCCGCTACAAGCGCCGCCTCAAGAGCCATTCGGCGGCGGCGACGGCCAAGCAGGTCGAAAACGCCGCCATGTTCGTCCTTCGCGCTCCCGATATCGACGAGGGCGAAGAGCACGATTGGGATGTGGAAAACGACCACCCGACGGGCGCGCCCGCGGCCATGGTCATTGCGGAAACCCAAGCCGCTGTGAAGACGATGACCGTTTCCATGGCGGTCATGGAACTGGACTTGACCGCCTACCCGGCAATCGTGTTTAGGAACGCCGCCCATGGCGGATTGTCCGTGGTGTATCGACGTCCAGACGGCAACATCGGCTGGATCGATCCCGAGCGCACGAAGTCGCTGAACGGACACGCCGCGAACTAACCGGACCGCCCATGGTCTGGGGCGCCGCCGGCGGGTTTGGCTGGCGGCGTCGAGGCGGTCGACAAGAGCGAGCGTTGGAAGTCCATGACCATCGGCGATCTACTGGAGCCCGGAGCGGTGGCGCTACGCGCTGGCGCGCCTGGCAAGCGCCAGGCCCTTTCGATGGTCGCGGACGTCGCCGGCCGCGTTCTGGGCCTGGACGCCGACACGATCCTGGATGGTCTGATCGAACGTGAAGCCGCCGGCTCGACCGGCGTGGGCGAAGGCGTCGCCATTCCCCATGCACGTCTGGAAAGGCTGGACGGCATTCGCGCCGTCGTGGTGCGTCTGGACGCCCCGGTGGCGTTTGACGCCCTGGATGACAAGCCCGTGGACCTCCTGATCGCGCTCCTGGCCCCGCCAGAGGCCAATGCACAGCATCTGCGAGCCTTGGCTCGCGTGGCGCGCATGATGCGTCAGGCGGATATTCGCACGGCCCTGCGTCAGGCCCGCTCGGCCGACGCCATCCATGTGCTGCTGACCCAGGAAGCGGCCACGGCCGCTTGAGGCGGCTTGGCGGGCCTCTAGGGCCCGCCGCCATCATAAATCTAGTGAACCGACACCGGCGCCAGTTCGTGGGCGAGGGCGGCGGCGATCGCCGTGTCCCGGTCGATCATCACGGCCAGGCGCGCGCCGTCGGCGCGGCACACCGCGTACAGGGTCTGGTCGGGGGCCAGGTTGAAGTCCTCCACGCCCTCGGGGACGTCGGCGAGGATCTCGGCGGCCTTGATCGGCCGGACATAAACGAGGTCAGGCGCGCCAAGGGCCGCGAAAGCTTCGCTGGTGAACAGCGAATGGGTGTGGGTGTTGGGCGTCATGATGACCACCTCCTTCAACTAGGGAACGCGCCTTTTCCCGGCCGGTTCAGAGCCGGACCTCGCGGCGGGTTCGGCGCGGCCTTTCAGCCCGCGCTGCGGATCGGAATTTTCTTCACCAGGCGTTCCGGCTCGGGCCGAGCCAGGTCGATGTGCAGCAGGCCGTGCTCCAGGGTCGCGCCGCTGACCTCCATGCCCTCTGCGAGCACGAAGGTGCGCAGGAAGCCCCTGGCGGCGATCCCACGGTGCAGGAAGGCCCTCTCGGCCTCCGGACGACCCTCGACGTCGCGTTTGCCCGCTACGATCAACTGGCCGCCCTCTACGGTCACGTGCAGCTGGTCGGGCGAGAAGCCGGCCACCGCCAGGGTGATGCGCACCCCACCGTTTTCCGACTGTTCGACATTGTAGGGCGGATAGCTTTCCGAGGCGGCCTTGGCGGCGCGCTCGATCAGGTCTCGGGTGTGTTCGAAGCCCAGCAGGAAGGGGCTGTCGAACAGGATCGTCCGGGTCATCGCGAAGTCCTCGCTCAAGCGACTTCGTTCGTGGAGAGACAAACCCGGGGATCGGCGCAAGGTCCCCACGACACAGCCACAGAGATGGCGAGCGCGCGTGTAAGGTTCAAGAGGCGTGGGGTTCGAGAGCGCGCTGGGCGCGGGGGCCTGATGGCCAGGCCCAGAAATGGACAAGGCCCGGACGTTTCCGTCCGGGCCTTGATGGTGGAGCTTAGCGGAGTCGAACCGCTGACCTCTTGCATGCCATGCAAGCGCTCTACCAGCTGAGCTAAAGCCCCAATTTTTTCCTCGAAGACCTTGCGGTAACTCTCGGAAATCCTTGGTCTCTTCGGCGTTCCGGCTTGCGTCGCCCTCCGAAGAGGCGCGGAAACTAGTCCGGGATTTTTCGGGGATCAACCCCCCTCAGCGAACTTTTTTCGAGAAAAGTTTCGCATCCCTGGAAACGCCTGTGGATAGCCGGTTTCGAAAGCCCGAAACCGGCTATCCGGCAGGAATTAGTCGTCGTCGCCCTCGCCGGGCAGGCCTTCGATCTCGTCCTCGAGATTGTCGTCGTCGTCCTCGTCCTCCAGGAACGGAACGTCGTCGGCTTCCTCGTCTTCGAGTTCTTCGTCTTCCGCGAAGTCGACGCCCAGGTCGCCGTCGCCCGAGGGCGAGCTCGAACCGGGTTCGGAATCCTCGTCGTCGGACTCGACAACGTCGGCCTCGGCCGCCTCGTCGATTTCCGGCGTTTCGTCGGCTTCGTCCTCGTAGCCGTCCTGCTCCTTGGGAGCCGGGGCTTCCTTCTCGTCCTCGGCGTCATAGTCGGGCGTGACCGCGCGGGCGCGGACACGGCGCGACTTCAGCGCCTCTTCCGGATCGAACTGCTCACCACACTTGGGGCAGACGGCCGGACGACGGTTGAGATCGTAGAACTTCGATTGGCAGTTGGGGCAGATTTGTTTTGCGCCCAAGTCGGGATTGGCCAAGTTGGCGACCCTTTGATCCTGATGGGAAAAGCGGCCGGTCACTTGCCATGACGAGAGGCCGCTGTCAAAAGCAAACCCCTTCGCGAAAACCACCAAGTACTAAGGAGCCGGTTTCGGCATGTCGTCGGCTGGATTGAAGAGCGCACCCGCAGGCGCTCTGCGAGGGATCGTGCGGGCCCCGGGCGATAAGTCCATTTCTCACAGATCGATGATCCTGGGCGCGCTGGCGACTGGGACCACGACGGTCGAAGGCCTCCTGGAAGGCGACGACGTCCTGGCGACCGCGCGGGCCATGCAGGCCTTCGGCGCGCGCATCGAGCAGGAGGGCGTCGGTCGCTGGCGCATCGAGGGCAAGGGCGGCTTCGAGGAGCCGACCGACGTCATCGACTGCGGCAACGCCGGCACCGGCGTGCGTCTGATCATGGGTGCAGCGGCGGGTTTCGCCATGTGCGCCACCTTCACCGGCGACAATTCTCTGCGTGGCCGTCCGATGGGCCGGGTGCTGGATCCGCTGGCCCGCATGGGCGCGACCTGGCTGGGCCGCGACAAGGGCCGCCTGCCGCTGACCCTGAAGGGGGGCAATCTGCGCGGCCTCAACTACACGCTGCCGATGGCCTCGGCCCAGGTGAAGTCGGCCGTGCTGCTGGCCGGCCTGCACGCCGAGGGCGGCGTCGAGGTCATCGAGCCGGAAGCCACCCGCGACCACACCGAGCGGATGCTTCGCGCCTTCGGGGCCGAGGTGATCGTCGAGGACCGCGTCGCCGGCGAGCACACCATCCGCCACATCCGCCTGCCCGAGGGCCAGAAGCTGACCGGCACGCACGTGGCCGTGCCCGGCGACCCGTCGTCGGCGGCCTTCCCGCTGGTGGCTGGCCTGCTCGTTCCCGGTTCGGAAGTGACGGTCGAGGGCGTTATGCTCAACGAGCTGCGCACCGGCCTCTTCACCACCCTGCAGGAGATGGGCGCAGACCTGGTCATCTCGAACGTCCGCGTCGCCAGCGGCGAGGACGTCGGCGACATCACGGCCAAGTTCTCCAAGCTCAAGGGCGTCGTGGTGCCGCCCGAGCGCGCGCCGTCGATGATCGACGAATATCCGATCCTGGCCATCGCCGCCGCCTTCGCGGAAGGCGAGACGGTGATGCGCGGCGTTGGCGAGATGCGCGTCAAGGAAAGCGACCGTATCGCCCTGACCGCGGCGGGCCTGGAGGCCTGCGGCGTCGACGTCGAGGAGGAGCCGGAAGGCTTCATCGTTCGCGGCACCGGCCAGCCGCCGCGCGGCGGCGCGACCGTCGAGACGCATGGCGACCACCGGATCGCCATGAGCCACCTGATCCTGGGCATGGCCGCGCAGGAGGCCGTGTCGGTCGACGAGCCTGGCATGATCGCCACCAGCTTCCCCGGCTTCGTGGAGCTGATGCGCGGTCTGGGCGCGACCCTGAGCGAGGCCTGATCACATGGGCTTCATCATCGCCGTCGACGGTCCGGCCGCGTCGGGCAAGGGCACCGTGGCCTCGCGCCTTGCGGCTGCTTACGGCCTGCCGATGCTGGACACCGGCCTGCTATATCGCGCCGTCGGCGTGAGGCTGCTGGCCATCGGCGGCGACCTGGACGACCCGTCCGCCGCCGAGGCCTCGGCCCGGGGGCTGGATCTCTCGGAACTGGAGAAGCCGGAGGTGCGCACCCGCGCCGCCGGCGAGGCCGCCAGCCGTGTGGCCGTTCATCCGGGCGTGCGAAAGACGCTGTTTGACCTGCAGCGCGCTTTCGCCGAGCGGGAGCCCGGTGCGGTGATCGACGGCCGCGACATCGGCACGGTCATCGCCCCCGACGCCCACGCCAAGCTCTATGTCACCGCCAGCCCGGAGGTGCGCGCCGACCGCCGCTGGAAGCAGCTGACGGGGCAGGGCGAAAGCGTCACCTTCGACGAGATCCTGGCCGACATCCACAAGCGCGACGCGCGCGATGGCGGCCGCAAGGACGCCCCCATGACCCAGGCTGTGGACGCTATCTTGCTCGACACCTCGGAAATGAGTATAGAGCAGGCCTTCGATGCGGCCCGCCGTATCGTCGAGGACGCGCGCGCCCGGTCGGGAAACCTCCCGGGCTAATCCACCGCCGACCTCGCCGTGACCCAGAAAGTCGCGGGACCCGCTTCAAAACCCTCTTCATCCGGAATCCCGAGAACCGTCATTCGGCGGCGCTCATCGCAGGGCTTCCCCTAACCCTAGAGACCAAAGATCAGCATGGCTGACGATATGAGCTTCAACCCGACGCGCGACGATTTCGAAGCGCTCCTCAATGACTCGATGGGCGGCCGCGACTTCGCGGAAGGCACCGTCGTCAAGGGCCTCGTGGTCGGGATCGAAAAGGACTTCGCCATCATCGACGTCGGTCTGAAGACCGAAGGTCGCGTCCAGCTGAAGGAATTCGGCGTCGACGAGAACGGCAAGGCCACCATCAAGGCCGGCGACACCGTCGAAGTGTTCCTGGAACGCCTCGAAAACGCCATGGGCGAAGCGGTCATCAGCCGCGAAAAGGCCAAGCGCGAAGAAGCCTGGACCCGTCTGGAAGGCGTCTACGCCCGCAACGAACCCGTCATGGGCGCCATCGTTGGCCGCGTGAAGGGTGGCTTCACCGTCGACCTGGGCGGCGCTTCGGCCTTCCTGCCGGGCTCGCAAGTCGACATCCGTCCGGTCCGCGACGTCGGTCCGCTGATGGGCAAGGAACAGCCCTTCGCCATCCTGAAGATGGACCGTCCGCGCGGTAACATCGTCGTCTCGCGTCGCGCTATCCTGGAAGAAGCCCGCGCCGAGCAGCGCACCGAACTGGTGTCGCAGCTGCAAGAGGGTGAAATCCGCGAAGGCGTCGTCAAGAACATCACCGACTACGGTGCGTTCGTTGACCTGGGCGGCATCGACGGCCTGCTGCACGTCACCGACATGAGCTGGAAGCGCGTCAACCACCCGAGCCAAGTGCTCGCCGTGGGCGACACCGTGAAGGTCCAGATCGTCAAGATCAACCCGGACACCCAGCGCATCAGCCTCGGCATGAAGCAGCTGCAGTCGGATCCGTGGGATGGCGTTGAAGCCAAGTACCCGGTCGGCGCCAAGTTCACGGGCCGCATCACCAACATCACCGACTACGGCGCCTTCGTGGAGCTGGAAGCCGGCGTTGAAGGCCTGGTGCACGTCTCGGAAATGTCGTGGACCAAGAAGAACGTCCACCCCGGCAAGATCGTCTCGACCTCGCAAGAAGTCGACGTGGTCGTGCTGGACGTCGATCCGTCGAAGCGCCGCGTTTCGCTGGGCCTGAAGCAGGCTCTGGCCAACCCGTGGGAAGCCTTCGTGGAAGCTCACCCGGTCGGTTCGACCGTCGAAGGCGAAGTCAAGAACGCGACCGAATTCGGTCTGTTCATCGGCCTCGACAACGACATCGACGGCATGGTGCACCTGTCGGACATCGACTGGAGCGCTCCGGGCGAAGAAGCCATGGCTCGCTACAAGAAGGGCGACGTGGTCAAGGCGAAGGTTCTCGATGTCGACATCGAGAAGGAACGCATCTCGCTGGGCATCAAGCAGCTGGCTGGCGACCCGATGTCGGGCGACACCTACCGCAAGAACCAGACCGTGACCGTCACCGTCACGGAAGTCACCTCGGGCGGCATCGAAGTCCGCTTCGGTGAAGACGACGCCCCGATGACCGCCTTCATCCGCAAGTCGGACCTGTCGCGCGATCGTCAGGAACAGCGCCCCGAGCGCTTCGCCGTGGGTGACCGCGTCGACGCTCAGATCACCAACGTGGACAAGGCTGCCCGCCGCGTCTCGCTGTCGATCAAGTCGCTGGAAATGGCCGAAGAGAAGGAAGCCATCGAGCAGTTCGGCTCGTCGGACTCCGGCGCTTCGCTGGGCGACATCCTGGGTGCGGCTCTGCGCGAGCGCGCCACCAAGGAATAGTCTTCCGCTTCTCGTGAGCTGAAGTCAGGCGGCGGCTGGAGCAATCCAGCCGCCGTTTTCTTTTGCGCGCAGACCTGATCGAGGGTGTACGCATTAACCGAACCTTGGTCGTGAATCGCACGCAACCCCTTGAAGACTCAGCCCTCGTTGGGCAAAGGTCCGCTCGCGCCTTTTCCTCCCAAGGGCGTTCCGGGGATATCGATGATCAAGTCTGAACTCATCGCCAGGCTCGCGAATGAAAATCCGCACCTGACGCAGAAAGACGTCGAACGCGTTGTCGGCGTGATCCTGGAGCGCATGATCGGGGCCCTGGAGGATGGCGGTCGCGTTGAACTGCGGGGCTTTGGCGCCCTGTCGGTCCGCTCTCGCCCGGCCCGCACCGGCCGCAACCCGCGCACCGGCGAGGCGGTCGACGTCCGCGCCAAGCACGTGCCGTTCTTCAAGAGCGGCAAGGAACTGCGGGCCCGCCTGAACGCCGACGGCGACGAATAACAACGATTGTATCCCGGGGTTGACCCTGGGACACGAACGCCTTCAGCTTCGGCACCTTCATTTGGGTGGCGAGGAGTAGGCCATGAGCGTCGTCAAGGAATTCCGCGAGTTCATCTCGCGCGGCAACGTCATCGACCTGGCCGTCGGCGTCATCATCGGCGCGGCCTTCAACGGCATCGTCAAAAGCCTGGTCGACCAGGTGATCATGCCGCCCATCGGCCTGCTGACCGGCGGCCTCGACTTCTCCAAGCTGGAATGGGTGCTCAAGCCCGAGAATCCGGCCACGGAGGCGATCGAGAAGGTCTCGATCCAGTACGGCGCCTTCATCAACACCCTGATCCAGTTCTTCATCGTCGCGGCGGTGGTCTTCCTGCTGGTCAAGGCCGTCAACAGCATCCGTCGCCAGGACGCCGCCGAACCGGCCCCCTCGGCGCCGCCAGCTCCGACCCCGGAAGAAAAGCTGCTGACCGAAATCCGCGACCTGCTGGCCAAGCCTAAGGCTTAAAGGCTTTCGACGGCCGCTCGCCCCGCCGCCTGGCCCGTCTGCCAGGCGCCGTGGGCGGTGGAGAAGGCGCGAGCGCTGCAGGCTTCGCCCGCGAAGAACAGGCGCTGGTCCACGGGCGCCGCCAGCCGCGCCCGTTCGCCGGCCCGTCCCGGCAGGGCGTGGGAGTAGGAGCCGCCGGCCAAAGGATCGGTCGCCCAGGCCGTCTCGGCCAGCACATGCACCGTGCGGCGAATGTTGCTCCCGTACAGCCCGACCAGCTCCTCCAGTGCAAAAGCGCTGGCCGCACCAGGACCTTGCCCCTCGAGTGACCGGGCATGGGCGCCGCCCAGGAACACCTCGATCATTGGCCGGTGCAGGGGGCGCAGGTGATAGGCCCCGGTCGCCGTGCGCCGGGGATCGCCATAGAGCTGGGCCTCGGCCGGGAAGGCCTCGGGATCGTCCAGGCGCAGGAAAACCTTGTCGGCCAGGCCTAGCGGCAGGCCTGACACAGCCTCCAGTTTGTCCGGCAGCTCGGGGAGGAACCGCAGGGCGCCGGCGGTCAGGATCGCGGTCGGCACGCAGACGATCACAGCGCGTGCAGAGAGCATGCCCAGGGCCGTCTCCAGCACCACGCGCGGACCGTCGTGGCGGATCACCGACACCGGACAGTTCAAGCGGATCGGCAGAGCCGTCGGCGCCAGGCGCGTCAGGCCGGTCCCGTAGCCCTCGGCGACTCGCCAGTTGACGTCGGTGTCGTCATAGGCGGCGTAGTCGTGCAGCGAGACCTGATCGAACTCCGCCCCGTTGTAGAAGGCGCTGAAGGCGTTCAGCAGCGGGTTCCAAGGGCATCCGGGCTCCATCAAGTCCGCGGCCGGGCGGTCGGGGCCGCTGGCGGCTTCCTCGAGCCGGGTCTCCAGGGTCTGGAAGGCGCGACTGAAGACGGTGTGCTCCTCCCGCGTGAACATCGGACTGTCGGCGATATTGGCCCAGGGCGGCGGGGTTCTGTCGATGGTCAGGCCCAGGGCCTGGAAGCGGGCCACCAGCGGGTTCTGGTCGGCCGAGTGCAGCCACTCGCAGCCCAGGTCGATCGGGCCGACGGGCGTCTCCACGGTATGGCCGCGGCCGCCCAGGCGGTCGCGGGCCTCCAGCAGGACGCCTGAGCGCTCACTGGCGGCCACCTCTCCGGCGGCGGCCAGGCCGGCGGCGCCGGCGCCCACGATCGCGATGTCGACCTCGTTCATGGAGACCTCAATCGCGCTCGTGGGGCCCGCGTTCCGCTACTTGCTCAGGCCCTACTTAGTAAGATTGGGAGCATCCAGATCGAGCTTGTCGGTCGCGATCACCGTGGCGTCCGGTGCGGCCTTGGTCAGGCTCTCGCCCATGGCCTTGGCGTCGCCGGCGACGATGACGCTCATCTGGGCCGGATCCAGCTTGTCCTTGGCGAAGACCTGGACCTCTTCTGGAGTCACGGCCTCGACCTTGACGGCGTAGCTCTGGATCTCGGTCAGCGGCACGCCATAGACGGCCAGGTTGCCCAGGATGTTGGCCAGCCCCTCGGACGTGCCCAAGTCACGGCCGAAGCCGCCGACTAGCACCGACTTGCGGGCCGTCAGTTCGGCGGTCGAGGCGGGCTCGGCTGCCAGGCGGGTGAGCTCGGCGCGGGTCAGGGTCACGACCTCGCCGGCCGACTCGTTCTTGGTCTGCACCCGGGCCGAGAAGCCGCCGAAGCGGCCCTGCGGCGTCAGGCTGGAGCCGGCGCCGTAGGAGAGGCCGCGCTTGATGCGGATCTCCTGGTTCAGGCGCGAGGAGAAGCCCACGCCCAGCACCGTGTTGGCGACAATGCCCTGATAGTAGTTCGGATCCGCGCGGGTGATCGCCGGCTTGGCCAGCACCACGGCTGCCTGGCCCGTGCCCGGCAGGTCGATGACCAGGTTGCGCGGTGCATAGCCGGTCGGGGCGGCGGGCGCGGCCGGCGGCGGGGTGGCGGGCTTCTTCCAGCCGCCGAACGCCTTCTCGGCCAGGGCGAAGCCGGCTTCGGGCGTCAGGTCGCCAGTCAGCACCAGCACGGCGTTGTCCGGACGCCAGGCGGCGGCGTGGGCCTTGGCCAGATCCGTGGTCTTGATCTTGGGCAGCGAACCGGGCGTGCCGCCGGCCACGTGGCCATAGGCCGAACCCGCGTACAGCAGCGGCGCGGTGGCGAAGGCGGCCAGGGTCCCGGGGCGCTGGAACGACACCGACAGGCCGTCCAGGGTCTCGGTGCGGACGCGGTCCAGCTCCTCGGCCTTGAAGGCCGGGTGCTGGGCGACGTCGGCCATGATGGCCATGGCCGGGGCGGCGTTGTTGGCGGTGACGCTGAGGGTCAGGGAGGCGGCCTCCCAGCCAGAACCGGCTTCCAGATTGGCGCCCAGGGCCTCGGTCTCGCGAGCGATCTGGGTGGCCGAGCGGGTGGCCGTGCCTTCGGTCAGCAGGCCCGAGGTCAGGCTGGAGACGCCGGCCAGGCCCTGCGGATCGGCGCTGGCGCCGCCCTTGACGGTCAGGTCGGCGGTGACCAGCGGCAAGTCGCTGGACTTGGCGACGATGACCCGCAGGCCGTTGGCCAAGGTCTTCTCGGCCAGGGTCGGCAGCACGGCGGGCACCGGGGCGGCGACGGCGGGCATCTTCTCGCGTTCGGCTTCGGGCGCGAGCGTCGTGACCGGGCCGTCGTACTTGACCGAGGCGACCTTAGGGATCGGCGGGGTGGCGTCCTTCTCGCCGGCCGGGCGGTCCTTTTCCGGCAGGTAGCGGATCACCGTGCTGCGGTCGTCGGCCAGATACTTCTTCGCCACGCGCTGGATGTCGGCGGCGGTCACGGCCTGCAGTTCGGCCAGGCTGGTGTTGGCGACGGCGGCGTCGCCCTCGGTCTGCAGGGCGTAGCCGAGGGCGAAGCCGCGGCCATCGATCTCCTCGCGGCGGCGCACGGCGTCGGCCAGCAGGCCGGCCTTGGCTTCCGCCAGCTCTGCGGCAGTCACGGGGGCGTCGCGGAAGCGGGCGACCTGGGCGCGCAGGCCCGCCTCGCCCTGGGTCGCCGTCTTGCCGCCGGCCATCACCGCGCCGACGTAGAACAGGCCCGGCTGGGCGTTGTTCGGTGCGGCCGAGAACACCGACTGGGCGATCTGCTCCTCGTAGACCAGGCTGTCATAGAGGCGCGAGGACTTGCCGGCCGACAGGATGGCGTCCAGCACGGTCAGGGCCGGCACGTCCTTGTCGGCGGCGGGGGGGGCCAGCCAGGTGATGGCCACGGCCGGCAGCGGCACGTTGGGGCCGTAGGTGTTGACGCTCTTGGGGCCGGTGCGGGCCGGCTCGACGGCGGTGACCTTGGGCAGGGCGCTCGCCGGCTTGGCGATCGGCGCGAAATACTTGTCGATCATCGCGTCCAGCTGGGCCTGGTCGAAATTGCCGACGATGATCAGGGCCGCATTGTCTGGGCGATAATAGGTGCGGTGGAAGGCGCGCACGTCATCGACCGTCGCCGCGTCCAGCTCCTCGATCGAGCCGATGCCCGGGCGTTGATAGGGGTGGGTGGTGAACGACTGCTGCGGGATCGAGAGCGCGAAGAAGCGGCCATAGGGATCGGCCAGGACCCGTTGGCGCAGTTCTTCCTTCACGACGTCGCGCTCGGAGGCGAACACGGCCTCGTCGATGACCAACGACTTCAGGCGGTCGGCCTCGGCCCAGACCAGGCGTTCCAGATGGTTGGCCGGGGCGACCTCGTAATAGTTGGTGAAGTCGTCCCAGGTGGAGGCGTTATTGAAGCCGCCCACGTCCTCGGTCAGGCGATCCAGCGTCTCGCTGGGCATGTTGCGCGTGGCCTTGAACATCAGGTGCTCAAAGAGGTGCGCGAAGCCCGAGCGGCCTTGCGGATCGTCCTTGGAGCCGACGCCGTACCAGACCTGCACCGTCACGTTCGGCGTGGTCGTATCGCGGGAGGTTAAGACCTTCAGGCCGTTGGGCAGCACGCGTTCCTTGTAGACGATCGGCGGCACGGTGATGGCCGAGGCCGTCGGCGCGGCCTTCGCCTTGGTCTGGGCCATCGCCAGCGGAGAAAGGGCGGTCGTGGAGAGAGCCGCGGCCACGAGGGCCAGCTTGGCGGTGCGGAACATGCGCTTAAGGTCTCCTGAAAGTCGTGAGGGACCCTAGCACCAGCGCTCCGCGGGTAAAGCTTACCAACCTGTCATCTGCGCCGACATGAGGATGGAACCAACCGGCGACGTCTGTGTTAGGGAGAGTCGTTTCGTCCCCACCTGCGTGCAGGGCCGATCGTATCGGGGGGGAAAGTTTGTCCGAAATCTCACTACGCGAGCGCCTGCGCGCGGCCACGTCCGAGGCCCATGCGGCGCTGGACGCCACGGCCGGCGGGCTGGGTCTGTCGACCCGGGCGGGCTATGGCGCGTTCCTGTCGGCCTCTGCGTCGGGCTTGGCCCCGCTGGAGGCGGCCCTGGAACGCGGCGGCGTCAGTGAGTGGCTGCCGGACTGGCCACGCCGGGCTCGCCGCGAGGCGGTGTTTCAAGACTTGAGCGCTCTCGATCTCGACGCCCCCGAAGCCGACCCGGCGCCGACACCGTCCTTCGCCTTCGCCACGGGCATGCTCTACGTGCTGGAAGGCTCGCGTCTGGGCGCGCGGTTCCTGTCGCGTCAGGTCCGTACCGCGGACCCCGATCTGCCGCTGGCCTATCTGACCCACGGCGAGGACGACGACCTATGGCGCAGCTTCGTGGCGTGGATGGAGGCGATCCCCAAAGTCGGGTTTCGGACAGACGACGCCGAAGCAGGCGCGCGATATGCGTTCCAGCGTTTCTCGGACGCGTTCGCGCGCGTCTCGCCTACCGGCGCGTCTGGAGTAGTGGATGACCGAGCAGGCGGCCATGTCGGGGTTTGAAGTCGACCTGACCAATTGTGACCGCGAGCCGATCCACATTCTCGGCTCGGTCCAGCCGTTCGGCTTCCTGCTGGCGGTCAATTCCGACTGGATCATCGTCCACGCCTCGACCTCGGCTTTGCGCTATCTCGGTGTCACGGTCGACGACCTGCTAGGCAAGCCGCTGGCCCAGCTGCTGAACGGCCACGCCCTGCACAATATTCGCGGTCGCCTGCAGATCATGCGCGGCGCCGACGCCGTCGAGCGGATGTTCGGCGTCGCCCTGATGGACGGTGGCGAGGATTTCGACCTCGCCCTGCACTATTCCGGCCGACTGCTGGTCATCGAGGCCGAGCCCAGCCAGGCCGACGCCCTGATCGAGGCGGCGTCTGCCGTGCGCTCGATGACCACGCGCATCGCCGCGCGCCCCAGCTTCGACGAGTTCTGCCACGAGGCCGCCCGCCAAGTCCGCGCCCTGACCGAGTTTGACCGGGTGATGGTCTATCGCTTCGGCCACGACGGCGCCGGCGAGGTGATCGCCGAGTCCGTTCGGCCCGGCATCGGCTCGTTCCTGGGCCAGCGCTATCCGGCTTCCGACATCCCTGTGCAGGCTCGCGCCCTCTATGAGCGTAGCTGGCTGCGGATCATCGCCGACGTCGACGCGGAGGTCTCGCAGATCATCCCGCCGGTCAGTGTCACGGGTGAGCCCGTCGACCTGTCGATGAGCATGCTGCGGGCCGTTTCGCCGATCCACCTCGAATATCTGCGCAACATGGGCGTGGCCGCTTCGCTGTCGATCTCGATCCTGCGCGACGGCAAGCTGTGGGGCCTGTTCACCTGTCACCACTACGCCCCGCGCCACATCAGCTACGAGCGCCGCACGGCCGCCGAGCTGTTCGGCCAGCTGTTCTCCCTGACCCTGGAAAGCCGCGAGCGCGAGCACGAGGCCCGGCGGATGACCGAGGCGCGGGCTCTGCACGACCGGATGATGAGCGCGGTGGTCGCCGCCCCCCAGGGCGCCGACAGCCTGACGCCGTTCCTGGACGATCTGTGCCGGCTGGTCGGCTGCGACGGCCTGGCCCTGTGGCTGGAGGGGCGCCTCACCTTGCGCGACTCCACGCCCGACGCCAGCGACGTCCACACCCTGATCCGCGTGCTGCGCGAAAAGGACACCCACTCGGTCTTCGCCACCCATGAGATCAGCGCCGTGCTGCCCTCGGCGGCGGCCTGGGCCGAGAAGGCGGCGGGCATGATGGCCGTCCCGCTGTCGCGTGCGCCGCGCGACTATCTGATCTTCTTCCGCAAGGAGGAGGCCAAAACCGTCGTGTGGGCGGGCAAGCCGGCCAAGCTGGTCCAGGTCGGGCCGCTGGGTGACCGCCTGACCCCGCGCAAGAGCTTCGAGGCCTGGGAAGAGACCATGCGCGGCCAGGCCCGGCCGTGGTCGGCGATCGAGAAGTCCCTGGCCGAGAGCATGCGCGCCAGCCTGCTGGAGATCGTCTTCCGGCTGACCGATCTGGCCGACGAGGAGCGCCAGCGCGCCAACCAGCGTCAGGAACTGCTGATCGCCGAGTTGAACCACCGGGTGCGCAACATCCTGGGTCTGATCCGCGGCCTGATCAGCCAGAGCAAGGCCGGTGTCGGCAGCGTCGAGGAGTTCGCCGAGGTGGTGGGCGGCCGTGTCCAGGCCCTGGCCCGGGCCCACGACCAGATCACCCGTCACCAGTGGGGCCCCGGCGCCCTGTCGGACCTGATCACCGCCGAAGCCGAGGCCTACCTGTCGACCAAGGCCGAGCGGGTGAAGCTGAATGGCGCGCCGACGGCCGTGGCCCCCGACGCCTTCTCGATCCTGTCGCTGGTCATCCACGAACTGATGACCAACTCGGCCAAGTATGGCGCCCTGTGCGACCAGCGGGGCCAAGTGCTGATCGACTGGGCCCGCGACGCCAAGGGCGACCTGATCATCGACTGGCGCGAGAAGGACGGTCCGCCGGTCAAGCCGCCGACCCGTCGCGGCTTCGGCTCGACGATCATCGAGCACTCGATCCCGCACGACCTCAATGGCGAGGTCAGCCTGGACTACCGGCCCGAGGGCTTCCAGGCGCGCATCCGCATTCCGGGGCGCTACGTCACCACCGAGGGCGTCACCGCCACGCTCAGCCAGCCGCGCCGTTCGGACAATCCGGTGCGCGCGCCCGAGCGCATGCTGGTGCTGGAAGACAACATGATCATCGCCCTCGATCTGGAGGACATGCTGACCCGCATCGGCGTCAAGCACGTGATCGTGGCCTCCAGCGTCTCCCAGGCTCTGGAATATCTGGCCGAGGAGAAGCCGCCGTTCGCGATCCTCGACGTCAATCTGGGGGCCGAGACCAGCTTCCCGGTGGCCGAGGCCCTGCAGGAGCTGGGCGTGCCCTTCGCATTCGGCACCGGCTTTGGCGACAGCGCCGCCTTTCCCGACCGCTTCCGCGACATCGCGGTGCTGCAGAAGCCCTACAGCGCCGAGAGCGTCGCCGGACTGTTCTAGCTATTTGTGGGCCACCACCCAGGCGGCAAGGCCTACGAACAGGAACAGCGCCAGGACCCGGGCGATCCAGGGGGCGGTGACGAACAAGCCCAGCACCGTGAAGCCGGACTTCACCGCGTCGGGCCGGGTCAGGGCGTCCTTGAACGTGCCGCCGCCGCCACGCGAGGCGGCGATCGGGTGGCCGCAGCCGGGGCAGGTCGGGGCGGCTTCCGAGACCTGGCGGGCGCAGGCGGGACAGGAAATCAGGGCCATGCTCAGCCTCCAGCCTTGGGGGTGATGCGGATCTCGACGCGGCGGTTCTTCTGCCGGCCGTATGGATCGTCGCTGCCGTCGGGATGGGCGTTGGGGGCCACCGGCTGCTTCTCGCCGAAGCCTTCCGACGCTAGGGTGCGGCCGGCGGGACCGGCCAAGCGGTCGGCGACGGCCTTGGCGCGGCGCAGCGACAGGGCATCGTTATAGGCGTCGTCGCCCTTGGAGTCGGTGTGACCGCCGATCGTCACCAGGGCGGTCGGATAGCTCTTCAGCACCTCGGCGGCCTTGGTCAGGGCCGGTTCGGCGTCAGGCCGGATCGTCGCCTTGTCGAAGTCGAACAGCACGTCGGCCGGCAGGTCGACCACAATCGTCCCCTCGCTGCGGCGGGCGTTCAGCTCGCTCAGCAAGGTGCGGGTGGTCTCGATGCGGGCGGGCGCGACCTCGGAGGCCACGAAGACGCTGGAGAGCGTGCTTTCGGGACCGGCCTTGTCGAAGGTCGAACGCGGGGCGTTGGCGGCGCGTTCGAAGGTCGAGGCCATGCCGATGGCGCTGCCCTTCATTACCCGCACCCGAACATCGGCGGTGGCCAGGCCGGGGATCGTCGCCAGGGCGGCGACGGCCAGCAGCAGCGACCTCATCCGGCGGCCCCGGCCGCTTGGCCGTTCAGCGGCACATCCAGGCGCAGGAACGGACCGATGATGCTGTCGGAGGTCGAGCCCTCGTTGAACACCACGGTGATCTTCTGGGCGTCACGCGGCACGGCGCCCATGAACACCAGGCGGCCGTTCATGGTGTCGCCGTTGACGATGTTCATGTTCGGATTGCCCTCGGGGGCCTTCAACATCAGCTTCTGGCCGCCGGGCAGCTGGATGTAGGTCGGGTTGGTGGCCATCTCGACGTTGTTGGTCGCCTTGCCGGCGAACGAGATGCTGACGTCCAGCACCGTGGCGTCCTCGGCCAGGTCGACGTTCTTGACCCGCACCGTGGCGCCGACCTCGGTCACGCCCTGGACGTCGACCGGGATCGAGCGCGTCTGGCGCGGCTGAGCGGTGACAGGGGTGTTGGCGGCGGCGGCCGCGGTCGCTTCGGGTGACGTCGTCGCCTCGTCGGTCTTCTCCTTGGGAGAGCAGGCGGCCAGGGCAAGGGCGGACGCCCCCGCGACGAACATCAGGCGAAGGGCGGTCATGAAACGCTCCGTGGCGGTGAACCCGTGCGCATAGGCCCACCGCAAAGGTTCGGCCGCGCTCAAGCTCAACTCTCGGAATAGCAAAAGGCTCCGCCGGGAACCGCGCCGTCAGTCCAGCGTCAGGCGGCCGCAATAGCCGAAGATCACCCCGACCCACGGATGGGCGACCAGGACGCGGAAACGATAGACGCCGTCGCGCGCGAAGGTGCGGGCGCGGATGCGCGGCGCCCAGGCGGCGGGGAGGGGCAGCGATCCGATCCGCCAGTCTTCGAACTCCCACGAAAAGCCGCCGGGATAGTCGGCGGCGTGGAAGCGAAAGGTGATCGGCCCTGCCGTCTCCTCGAAGGCGTAGGCGTCCTCGCGCACGGCGGCGATACGCGAGCGGAAGCGGCGCGACCCGAACCGGCGGGTCCAGGTCTCGCCGACGGCCGCGGGCGCGATGTCGACGACCGTCAGGTGGCGGCCGGTCTCGGGCAGACCCTGGAACAGCCGGACGACCCGTGCCAGGCCGCCGGCGCCACGGGCTCGCGCCCAGCCGGTCAGAGTTCGGGCGCTTCCGTCGTGAGCGCGCCGTACGACCGGGAGGAGAGCGTTTAGGCGCGAGCCCAGGGCACGGGGAAAGACATTGGCGGCGCGCGGCGCGGCGGCGTCGATGCGGGTGCGGATCGGGAACGGCGCCAGCGGCGCCAGCAGGTCCTCCAGCGGCAGCAGGCCGACACAGGCCGCGGCGCGGGGCGGGTCTGGCATCCGGTCGTCGAGCAGGGCGCGCAGGATCGCCGCGGCGGGGGCGGCCGGGGTGTTGGGCCCGGCGCCGGCCTGGGCCCACAGTCCCCAGCGGGCGCGGATGGTCTCACGCTGGGCGTCCTTGCCGACCGCCTCGACGACCATGCCGCCGCGATCGCTGCCGAACCGGGCCAGCTGGTCGGCGAGACGGCCCAGCAGCGCGACGAACGGCGTCAGGTCACGGATGAAGCCCTTGCGCCGGAGCCAGCCCAGCAGCGCCAGGCCGTGATGGGCCACGGGCAGTTCCAGACCGGCCTCGAACCGTCCGACGTAGCGAGGTTTGTAGCGGCGCGGTAGCGCGTCGAGGTCGGGGGTCTCGGCCAGGGCGACCCAGCGGCGGCCCAGGCCTGGGAACAGCTCGCGTCGAGATCCGCTCCACCCCGGCCGTCGTGTCCAGGCGCCGCCCTCGAACACCCGCACCGGCTGGCCGACCCACGAGAAGATCGCCGCGACCACGGACGGGCCGCGCGGGGCGTCGGCGCCGGGCGAAATGGCGGTGGTCACCGCATCGATCCGGCTCCACCCGGCCGTCAGGCGGTCGAGGGCGGCGGTGCTGAGGGCCGGGGTCGAGCTGGCCCCGGTGATCGCCCAGCGCCGGGCGGTCGCGGCGGCCTGCGCCATGGTCTCCGGCAACTGCTCGACGAAGGCGCGGCCGTCGGCCAGGTCGACATAGTGCGCGCCGGCCGCCACAGCCGCCTTGACCAGGCGCAGGTCGCTGGTCTGGAACGGTCCGGCGGCGTCGACCACGGCGAACGGCTTCAGGTCAGTTAATGCGGTGGGCGCGTCACGGTCGAAGGTCGCGATTTCGATCGTCGCCGATCCTTGCAGCCGATCGCGCAAGGCCTCCAACGGTTCGCGGCGCCGGGCGGCCAGCACCAGCACGACGTCCGGCCAGCGGGCGATCATGGCCGCCAGACGGGCGCCAAAGACTCCGCTGGCCCCGACCAGGACGATGCGGCGGGGCGGGCTCACTCCAGCACGAACCGTGCGCGCTGGGCCGGCGTCGGGACCATGCAGCGATCCTTCTTGCCCATCAGCCGATAGCGACGGGCGGCGATCCAGTCATAGGCCGCGTCGGTCATGCGGCGGGGCAGGCGATCCACGACGGCCAGCCAGGACCACGGCGCCCGCATCCGGCGGAGCAGGGCGCCGATCGCAGCCGTCTTGGCCAGGGGGCGGCCCTGGTCGAGGAACAGGAAGCTCTCCGGCGTGTCGGGATCCAGCCCGTGCGCGATGGCCAGTCGCCGGCCGTAAGGCGACTGGATCGGCGTGAAGCGGATGACGCCGTCCCGATCCAGGGCCAGCACGGCCTGCACCGAGCCCGTACAGAAATTGCAGACGCCGTCGAACAGCCAGAGGCCGTCGACGGGGTCCGCAGGGTCAGGCTGGGCGGTCAGACCTTGCCCCGGTTCTTGACCAGGTCGTCGACCACGGCAGGATCGGCCAGGGTCGAGGTGTCGCCCAGGCTATCCAGCTCGTTCTCGGCGATCTTGCGCAGGATGCGGCGCATGATCTTGCCCGAGCGGGTCTTGGGCAGGCCCGGGGCCCACTGGATGACGTCGGGCGTAGCGATCGGGCCGATCTCGCGGCGGACCCAGTCGACCAGGTCCTTGCGCAGACCGTCAGTGGGTTCGACCCCGGCGTTCAGGGTCACGTAGCAATAGATGCCCTGGCCCTTGATCTGGTGCGGATAGCCAACCACGGCCGCCTCGGCGACCTTGGGATGGGCGACCAGAGCGCTCTCGACCTCGGCGGTCCCTAAGCGGTGGCCCGAGACGTTCAGCACGTCGTCGACCCGGCCGGTGATCCAGTAGTAGCCGTCGGCGTCGCGCTTGCAGCCGTCGCCGGTGAAGTACTTGCCGGGATAGGTCGAGAAATAGGTCTCGAAGAACCGCTGATGGTCGCCATAGACCGTGCGCATCTGGCCCGGCCAGCTGTCGGTGATCACGAGATTGCCCTCGGTCGCGCCCTCCAGCACCACGCCTTCGGCGTCGACCAGCTGCGGCTTGACGCCGGGCATCGGACCGCAGGCCGAGCCGGGTTTCAGGCCGTCTGCGCCGGGCAGCGGGGTCATCAGCACGCCGCCAGTCTCGGTCTGCCACCAGGTGTCGACGATCGGGCAGCGGCTCTCGCCGACCACGCGGTGGTACCAGAGCCAGGCTTCCGGATTGATCGGCTCGCCGACGCTGCCCAGCAGGCGCAACGACGCCCGCGAGGTGCGCTCGACCGGGGCCTCGCCTTCGCGCATCAGGGCGCGCAGGGCGGTGGGGGCGGTGTAGAAGATCTCGACCTTGTGCTTGTCGATCACCTGCCAGAAGCGGCTGTTGGACGGATAGTTCGGCACACCCTCGAACATCAGGCTGGTCGCGCCGTTCGCGAGCGGGCCGTAGACGATGTAGGTGTGGCCGGTCACCCAGCCCACGTCGGCGGTGCACCAGTAGATTTCGCCGGGGCGGTAGTCGAACACCACCTCGTGCGTCCAGCTGGCCCAGACCAGATAGCCGGCGGTGGTGTGCAGCACGCCCTTGGGTTTGCCCGTCGAGCCCGAGGTGTAGAGGATGAACAGCGGGTCCTCGGCGTTCATCGGCTCGGGCGAGCACAGGATCGAGGCCTTGGCGGCGGCGGTCTCGTAGATCACGTCGCGGCCCGGCTCCATCGGCACCTCGGCGCCGGTGCGGGTGACGACCAGCACGGTCTCCACGCCGGGGCAGTGGTGGACGGCGGCGTCGACGTTCAGCTTCAGCGGGATGCGCTTGCCGCCCCGCACGCCTTCGTCGGCGGTGATCACCAGCTTGGAGTCGCAGTCATTGATGCGGCCGGCCAGGCTGTCAGGCGAGAAGCCTGCGAACACCACCGAGTGCACGGCGCCGATGCGGGCGCAGGCCAGCATGGCGTAGGCGGCCTCGGGGATCATCGGCAGGTAGATCGTAACGCGGTCGCCCTTGGTGACGCCCTGAGCCTTGAACACATTGGCCATGCGGCAGACCTGCTCGTGCAGTTCCGCATAGGTGATCTTGCGCGAGGCGGCCGGGTCGTCGCCCTCCCAGATGAACGCCGTCTCGTGGGCGCGATGGGGCAAATGGCGGTCGATGCAGTTGGCGGAGACGTTGAGGACGCCGTCCTCGTACCAGCGGATCTTGAAGTCCTCCTTGTCGAAGGAGACGTCCTTGATCTTGGTCGGCGGGGTCATCCAGTCCAGACGGCCGGCCAGGTCCTTCCAATAGGCGTCGGGGTCTTCCTCGACCCGGCGGCGCGCCGTCGTCAGGGTGTCCACGTCCAGATAGGCCCGTTCAGCCCAGCCCTTGGGTACCGGAAACATCATGCCGTCGCTCACCAGCCGCTACTCCCTTTGAGCTTATATCGTTGGTCGCCGAGATAGGCGATGCCGACCGCGCGGCGCAAGAAGACCACTCGGGTTTCTTGAGGAAGGGCTGTCATCCCGGGCGAAGACCCGGGACCGCGGAAAGCTCGGCGCTCGCCGCGGTCCCGGCTCGGCGCGCTTCACGCTTGGCCGGGATGACAGTTTCTATCGAGATCAGAAGAAGCCCAGGGCCTTGGGGCTGTAGCTGACCAGCAGGTTCTTGGTCTGCTGATAGTGGTCCAGCATCATCTTGTGGGTCTCGCGGCCCACGCCCGACTGCTTGTAGCCGCCGAAGGCCGCGTGGGCCGGATAGGCGTGGTAGCAGTTGGTCCAGACCCGGCCGGCCTCGATGCCCCGGCCGAAGCGATAGGCGCGGGCGCCGTCGCGGGTCCACACCCCGGCCCCGAGGCCGAAATTGGTGTCGTTGGCGATCTGGAGCGCCTCTTCCTCGGTCTTGAAGGTGGTCACCGCCAGCACCGGGCCGAAGATCTCCTCCTGGAAGATCCGCATCTTGTTGTGGCCCTCGAACACGGTCGGCTCGACGTAATAGCCGTCGGCCAGCTGGCCCGGCAGGATGGTGCGCTTGCCGCCGGTCAGGAGCTTGGCGCCCTCGTTCTGGCCGATGTCCATGTAGCCGAGGATCTTGTTCAGCTGCTCTTCGGACGCCTGGGCGCCGATCATGGTCGCGGGGTCGAGCGGGCTGCCCTGGACAACGGCGTTCACGCGCTTCAGCGCCTTTTCCATGAACCGCTCATAAATCGACTCCTGGACCAGCGCCCGGCTGGGACAGGTGCAGACCTCGCCCTGGTTCAGGGCGAACATGGTGAAGCCCTCCAGCGCCTTGTCGAGATAGTCGTCGTCCTCGCGCGCCACGTCGTCGAAGAAGATGTTCGGCGACTTGCCGCCCAGCTCCAGGGTCACCGGGATCAGGTTCTGGCTGGCATATTGCATGATCAGCCGGCCGGTCGAGGTCTCGCCGGTGAAGGCGATCTTGGCGATCCGCGGGCTGGACGCCAGCGGCTTGCCGGCCTCGACGCCGAAGCCGTTGACGATGTTCAGCACGCCGGCCGGCAGCAGGTCGCCGATCAGCTCGGCCCAGACCATGATCGAGGCCGGGGTCTGCTCGGCAGGCTTGAGCACCACGCAGTTGCCGGCGGCTAGGGCCGGGGCCAGCTTCCAGCAGGCCATCAAGAGCGGGAAGTTCCACGGGATGATCTGGCCGACCACGCCCAGCGGCTCATGGAAGTGATAGGCGATGGTGTCGTGGTCGATCTCGGAGATCGAACCCTCCTGCGACCGCAGGCAGCCGGCGAAATAGCGGAAGTGGTCGATGGCCAGGGGAATGTCGGCGGCCTGGGTCTCGCGGATCGGCTTGCCGTTGTCCCAGGTCTCGGCGGTGGCCAGGGTCTCGAGGTTCTCTTCCATCCGGTCGGCGATGCGCAGCAGGATGCGCGAGCGGTCGGCGGCGGGGGTGCGGCCCCAGGCGGCCTTGGCGGCATGGGCGGCGTCCAGGGCGCGCTCGATGTCGACGTCCTGCGACCGGGCGATCTCGCAGATCTTGCGGCCGGTGATCGGCGAGGCGTTGTCGAAATAGCGGCCGTCGGCCGGGGCGACCCACTGGCCGCCGATGAAGTTGTCGTAGCGGGCCTTGAACGGCGGGCGCGACAGCGACTCGATGAATTCGGGCTTGGTCATGGTTTCCTCCAGCGCCTGTTGGCGTCTTGGAGTCAGATTGGCCCCGTCCTTGATCTCGGGCGCCCCTCCGCCTCGGGGGCGTATGGCGACTGTCTCAGATGTGCGACAGGTTCAGTGGAATTCGCGATCCCGGGTCAGGTCCAGGCGCTTCATCCGCCGGTGCAAGGTGGCGCGGGATAGTCCCAAGAGCGCCGCGGCGGCCGAGACATTGCCGCCGGCCTGGCTGAGGGCCCGGCGGACGGCCGCGCGTTCTGCGCCATCCAGGTCGGCCGAACGGTCGGGCGAGGGCAGGCCGCGGCGCAGGGCCTCGTCGGTCAGTTTCAGCGACAGCCGAGCGGCGCGGGTGGCGCCGATCACCAGGTCGTCGCCGTCCACCGCCAGCATCGGCGCCGAGGCCCGCTCGGCCCCGGTCTCGGGCAGCAGCACGATGCGGGCGTGGGGGAAGGTCTCGCGGAAGGCGCGGGCCTCGATGCGGCGGGCCGCGTCGGTGACGGCCCGCTCGACCAGGCCGGTCAGACCGTCCAGCCCCGGACGGCACGACGAGACGTCCAGCGCCCCGGCCAGACGCCCAGCCGGATCGAACAGCGGCGCGACGGTGCAGGACAGGCCGATATTGCGGGTGTGGAAGTGCTGGTCGCGGTGGATGGTCAGCACCCGCTGCTCGGCGATGCAGGTGCCGATGCCGTTGGTGCCTTCGCGGGCCTCGCTCCACACTGCGCCTTCCCACAGGCCCCAGCGGCGGAAGACCGCGTCGTCGCCGGCCATGCCGCGCCGGTCGACCGGCACGCCGTCGGCATTGGTCAGCAGAACGCAGCAGCCGGCGTCGCCAACCGCCTGGAAGAGAGCGTCCAGATTGTCCTGCGCGGCGACCAGCAGACCACCCAGTTGCTCGCGGGCGTCGCGCAGCTCCGAACCGGTCAGGGTCTCGGGCGGCTTGCGGTTTTCGGGGTCGAGACGGTGTTGGGTCAGGCAACGACGCCAGGACGCCGCGACCGGCGACAGGGCAGGCGACAAAGAAGGCAATGGGCCATCGCGCAGCACCGACAGCACCCGTTCGGCATGATGGGCCATTTCAGGTCCTCCCGTCTTGTCCACAGCATGACGTCGGGAAAGGCTCGAGCGCAAGTGTGACGTTTTGGGGTCGGCGGGTCCCCGTTTCGGGCGTAAAGCGTCCGCTCCTGTTCTTCCCGAAGGCGTCTTCCCATGCTGCTCGCACTGTCCACCTGGTCCGAGATCGAGGCCCGCATCCAGACCGACCAGACCGTGGTCGTGCCGATCGGCTCGAACGAGCAGCACGGGCCGACTGGCCTTCTGGGCACCGACTGGCTGTGCCCGGAGATCATCGCCCACGAGGCCAGCAAGCGCGCCGGCGACAAGATCCTGGTGGCCCCGACCTTCAACATCGGCATGGCCCAGCATCACCTGGCTTTCCCGGGCACCATCTTCCTGCGCCCGTCGACCTTCATCGCCGCGATCGGTGACTGGGTGCGCTCGCTGGGCGCTCACGGCTTCACGCGGATCTATTTCCTGAACGGCCACGGCGGCAATGTCGCCTCGATCGAGGCCGCATTCTCGGAGATCTATGCCGATTACAGCTTCCGCCAGCAGCGCGCGCCGTTCGCCTTGAAACTGAAGAACTGGTGGGACTTGGCCGGCGTCAACGCCCTGGCAAATCGTCAATTCCCGACCGGCCACGGCAGTCACGCCACGCCGTCCGAGATCGCCGTGACCCAGTGGGCCTATCCCGAGACCATCAAGACCACGGCCTATGAGCCGAAGATCGCGCCGATGGGCCCGATCCGCGAGGCGCTGGACTTCCGCGCGCGCTTCGCCGACGGCCGCATGGGCTCCGACCCCGCCCAGGCCACGCCTGAGAAGGGCGGCGAGCTGGTCGACATGGCGGCCAATGCGCTGATCGAAGACCTGGCGGCGTTCGGGGCGGAGAAGTCGCCGGCCTAGGCCTCGACCACCCGGCGCTCCAGCGCCGGCTGGCCATGCCGCGTGGCCATGATCTCGCCGATCACGGCCACCGCGACCTCGAACGGGGCCTTGCCGCCCAGGTCCAGACCGATCGGGGCGCGTAGCTTGGCGAGATCCCGTTCAGTCAGGCCAGCGGCGCGCGCCCGGTCAATCCGCTCGGGCAGGCGCCGCCGCGCGCCCAGCAGGCCGACATAGGGCGCGGGCGAGGGCAGGGCGGCCATCAGGGCCTCGTGGTCGTGCTCCAGGTCGTGGCCGCAGATCGCCACGGCGGTCCAGCGGTCCAGGCCGATGGCGCTCAAGGCCTCGGCCACGGGCTCGCGGCGATAGGCGACGCCGGGCAGCGGCGGTGGGGTGGTCGGACCCTTGGACCGCACCAGCCAGGTCTCGAAGCCGGCCTGGGCCCCCAGACTGGCCGTCGCCAGGGCCGTGGGATCTCCGCCCAGCACCACTAAACGCGGCATGGGATCGAAGGCCCGCTCGAACGCGCCGGCCCACGGGGCCTGCGGCTCCTCGACGCACAGCCGCTTTTCGCCGTCGCTGAGCCAGAAGGCCGGCGCGCGGGCGGCGGCCAGATCCAGCAGGGTGCGAGCGGCCGGATCGTCAGGTTCGATGCGCTCGACCAGGATCTCGATCCGCGCCCCGCACAGCAGGCGGATATCCGGCCAGGGGCTGCCCTCGCCATAGACAAGGCGCCTGGGCACGCCGTCTTCCAGGCAGGCGCGCGCATGGCCCTCGACGTCGGCCTCGATGCAGCCGCCGGACAAGAAACCGGATAAAAGTTTTTCGCCGAAGACCATCTGGGCGCCGACCGGACGCGGTCCGCCGCCGCCAAGATGGGTGATGGTCGCCAGGGCCGCCGGACCTCGAGAAAGCGCCGTGGACAAGGCCGGACGGGCGTCTTCGACCATGCCGTGCATAGGCCAGGCAGGGGCGGAAACGGCGTCGAAACGGTCTGTCGTCATCGGCTCGACTTTAACCCCTCGGCAAGGTTCCAGAAACCGGATGTTCAAACCTTGGCGCGTACCGTTCGCATCTGTTGTGGTTTTTGGCGCACGGATGGCGATGTCCATTTCGGTTTCAAAACTTGGTCTGGCTGCGGCCCAGTTCGGTCTCGACGGCGGAAGCTCGTCGGCGCCGCGTGGTCGTTCGCCCGAGGCCGAAACCCGCGACATGCTCAACATCGCCTGCCGCGCCCAGCTGTCGGTTCTCGACGCCTCGGGCCTGTATGGCCGCGCCGAGACCCTGCTGGGTGACCTGATCCCGCGTCCGGTGCCGTTCCGCGTCACCATCGCCGCCGCGCGCGCCGACCGCGGTCCCGACTATGTCGAGGCCGAGGCCCGCGCCACGTTGCGCCGCCTGGGCGTCGAACGCGCCGACTCGATCATCGTTCATTCGCCGGCCGAACTGTGCGGTCCGCACGGCGCGGCCCTTTGGGATCGCCTGCAGCGCCTGAAGGATCAGGGCCTGTTCGCCAAGATCGGCGTCGCCGCCCACGCCACCGACGATCCGGTCGGCGTCGCCCGCCGCTTCAAGCCCGACATTCTGCAAGCCCCGGCCTCGCTGCTCGACCAGCGCCTGCTGGCCGACGGCTCGCTGCAACGCATCGCCGGCATGGGCGTCGAGGTGCATCTGCGCTCGATCTTCCTGAACGGCCTGCTGTTCCTGCCGCCCGATCGCGTCCCGGCCCAGCTGAAGGGCGCCTCGGGCCGTCTGTCGCGTGTGCGCCGGATGATCGCCGAGGGCCGTTCGGATCCGCTCCAGGCCGCCCTGGGCTTTGCCCTGTCGCGTCCCGAAGGTTCGGCTGTCCTGGTCGGCTGCAACTCGGCCGCCGAACTGTCGGCCGTGGTCGCCGCCGCCTCCAGCCCGCCGCCGGATCTGGACTGGGACGACATGGCCATCGACGATCCGGTCGCGCTTGACCCGCGACGTTGGGTCGCCTGATCAAACCCTAGAATCACGTTCGAGACTGCTTGCAGGTCGTGGCCGTTCGCGCGTCCGTGACCGCTTGTTCATGTCTCGTAAGCTTATGATTCACCTGGATTTTATGAATCCCGTCTAGCTTGGTCCCGACCTTTTAGAGACGCCTGTCCGGGGGACGGGCTTTGGGGAGACGCGTCATGATCCTCGCCGTCCTGCAGGCCCGCATGGGGTCGTCCCGGTTGCCGGGCAAGTCGATGGCCACCCTCCAAGGCGAGCCGATGATCGTGCGCCAGCTGGAGCGTCTTCGCGACGCGCGCTGCCTGTCCAAGATCATCGTGGCCACCAGCCAAGATGCGGCCGACGACGCCCTGGCCGGGTTCCTGGTCTCCCGTGGCTACACCGTTCATCGCGGGGCCGGCGCCGACATCCTGGCCCGCATCGCCCGCTGCGCCGACGCGATCAGCTCGGTCAGCCACGTCGTCCGCCTCAAGGGGGATGCGCCGTTCATGGATCCGGGCGTGGTCGACGAGGCCATCCGCCTGGCTCTGGCCAGCGGCGCCGACTACACCTCCAACCGCGTGCATCGCACCTATCCGGCCGGTCTCGAGGTCGAGGTGATCAAGGCCAGCGCCCTGCGCGCCGCCGCCGCCGAGGAGCGCGATCCGCAGGCCCGCGTCTCGCCGACCGCCGCCATTCGCAACCAGCCCGACCGCTGGAGCCAGGCCCATCTGCGCGCGGCCCGCGACTGGTCGAAGCTGGACTGGCGGGTCAAGACCGCCGCCGACCTGGCCTTCGCCCGCTCGGTCTACGACGCCCTGCATCCGGTCGATCCGGGCTTCCGCATGACCGACGTGCTGGACCTGGTCGAGAGCCACCAGGACATAGGCCGCTTCGCGGCCTGAACCCGCCAAGCCACAGATACAGTAAGGGCGCCGTGCGAAGTCGCGCGGCGCCCTTCTGCTGTCTGACTACTTCCAGGCCCCGTACGGGTCGACCGAGGTCTTGCCCAGCGCCTGGGCCACCGCCGGGTGGGTCAGTTCGCCGTTCAGGACATTGAGGCCGCGGGCCAGGTGGACGTTAGCCTTCAGGGCGTCCAGGCCCTTGTCGGCCAGGGCCAGGCCGAACGGCAGGGTGGCGTTGCCCAGGGCTTCCGACGAGGTGCGCGGAGCCGCGCCGGGCATGTTGGCCACGCAGTAGTGGACGACGCCGTCGACGACATAGGTCGGTTCGGCGTGGGTGGTCGGCTTGCTGGTCTCGAAGCAGCCGCCCTGGTCGATCGAGACGTCCACCAGCACCGAGCCCGGCTTCATCTGCGACAGGTGCTCGCGACGGACCAGCTTGGGGGCGGCGGCGCCGGCGGTCAGCACCGCGCCGATCACGACGTCGGCCTTGAGAATCTCTTCCTCGACTGCGCCGAAGGTCGAATAGCGGGTCAGGATGCGGCCCTGATAGAGGTCGTCCAGCTCGCGCATGCGCGGGATCGAGCGTTCCAGCACCACCACCTCGGCGCCCAGGCCGGCGGCCATGCGCGCAGCGTTGGCGCCGACGACGCCGCCGCCCAGCACGGCCACGCGGGCCGGCGGCACGCCGGGTACGCCCGAGAGCAAGAGGCCCATGCCGCCATTGTGCTTCAGCAGGCTCTCGGCCGCCGAATAGATGGCGATCCGGCCGGCCACTTCCGACATCGGGGCCAGCAGCGGCAGGCCGCCGTTCGCGTCGGTGACGGTCTCATAGGCGATCGCGGCCGCGCCGCTCTTCAGCAGGCCCTCGGTCTGGGCCGGATCAGGCGCCAGGTGCAGATAGGTGAAGAGGATGTGGCGCGGCTCGAGCTTTTCCCACTCGACCTTCTGCGGCTCCTTGACCTTCACGATCATGTCCGCGCCGGCGAAGACGGCGGCCGCGTCCGGGGCGATGGTCGCGCCGGCCTTCACATAGACCTCGTCCGTATAGCCGGCGCCGAGGCCTGCGCCCGTCTGGACGAGAACCTTATGGCCGTGCCCGACATATTCGCGGACGGCGGTGGGGGTGAGACCGACCCGGTGTTCGCCCGGCTTGATCTCGGATGGGACGCCAACGCGCATGATGCTTCCTCCAAAAGCGCTTTGACCGGGACTGTGCGCTCAGGGGCGCGCAGTTTCCCTGGGGATTTCGAGCGACGTGACCGCTGTTACGCAGGAATCCTGCGTGCTATGTCGCTGCGATGAAGAAAGCTGCCGTGATCCTCGACGGTTTCGACCGGAAGCTCCTCCACCTGCTGCAGCGGCGTGGCCGCGCCAGCTATGTGGAAATGGCTGAAGCGGTGAATCTTTCCGAGTCCGCCTGTCTTCGTCGCGTGCGGGCGCTGGAGGAGGCCGGGGTTGTCAGCCGCTACGCCGCGGTGATCGACGAGCGCGCCGTGGGCCTGCCGCTCAGCGTCTTTGTCACCGTGACCCTGTCATCCCAGGCCGAGAGTACGCTCAGCGCCTTCGAGAAGGCCATCGCCAACGTCCGCGAGGTGGCCGAGTGCTACCTGATGACCGGCGGCTCGGATTACCTGCTGCGGCTGGTGGTGCGCGATGTCGACGACCTGGAGCGGGTGCATGCGCAAGAGCTGACCCGTATCCCCGGCGTCGTGCGAGTCAGTTCCAGTATCGCCATGAGAACTGTCGTTAAGCGTGTCGAATTGCCGCTGTAGGGGTTCGATTAACCGTTCTTGAGCGGTTGAGATTCTAGCGTTCGCCGACTTCAATCACGTCGGGGGACGAGATGGTTTCGAGACGACTTCTGCTGGGTGCGCTGGTCGGCCTGGCCGCGCCGGCCATGGCTTTCGCCGAAGGTGATGGCCCCGCGCCGAGCCTGCTGACCAAGAAGGGCCGCCGTACACGCTCGGCCCTCAAGCACCAGGCCACCGACAAGGCCGCGCTCGACAAGGCGCTGGCCGAGGTCAAGCCGCTGGAGGCGCAGCCGGCCGTACACGCGCCGGCCGCCGCGCCCGCCGTCACGCCCGATGAGGCGCTGGGTCGCCTCAAGCACGGCAACGCCATCTACGCCCGCGGCGGCGCCAATCTGATGCTGCCGACCACGGCCCGCATCGCCGAACTCTCGCAAGGCCAGCATCCGTTCGCGGTGGTCATCGGCTGCGCCGACAGCCGCACGGCGCCGGAGCTGGTCTTCGACTGCAACATGGGCGAGCTGTTCGTCGTCCGTGTCGCCGGCTCGACCGTCGGCCGCGAAGGCCTGGGCTCGATCCTCTATGCCGTCGAGCACCTGGGCGCGCCGCTGATCGTCGTGCTGGGCCACACCAAGTGCGGCGCGGTGGGCGCGGCCGTCGACGTCGCCAAGAAGCACGCCGACCTGCATGGCGCGCTGCAGGAAATGGTGCTGCCGATCATCCCGGCGGTGCTGGAAGCCGACGAGACGCACCCGGCCGACCTGCAGGACGCCGCCATCCGCCGCAACGTCCGCGACATCGCCGGCCGCCTCAAGCGCGCCGACGAGGTCCTGACCGAGCGCATCGCCGACGGCCGCCTGAAGGTGGTTTCGGCCTGCTACGACCTGGGAACCGGCGTGGTCAGCTTCGACGCCTGACGCCGTCATCTACCTGCCGTTGACCCCTGCTCGCGCTTAGGCTCAAGTCGCCTCAACAAAAGCATGAGCGGTGGGATAACGGATGTCGACGGATCAGACGCCGCCGGAAGGCGCGCCGAACGGCTCCTCGCAGGACAAGTCTTTCAAGAGCCGCTGGACGCGCCTGCGTGACGGCGTCTCCGCGCGCTGGCCCGCCGGGCTGAAAGGCCCGGTGGCCATTGCTGTTGCAGCGGCCCTGGCCGCCGGCTTCGGCGGCGGTTTCGCGGTCGGTAAGGGCGGCTGGTTCTTCGGCGGCGGCAAGCCGGCCGGGGCCGAATCAGTGAAGGGTGAGAGCTGGTCGCTGTTCGGCAAGCCGCGGGGCGCCAACGCCCCGCGTCGCGGCATCCCCAAGCCCGAGGGCTTCGCCGTCTGGCAGACCCGCGTCGACAGCAGCGGCGCTGATCCGCTGGCCTGTATCCGCATGTCCAAGGATCTGGATGCGTCCAAGTCCTATGCCGACTTCGTGCTGGTCTCGCCGGACCTGGGCCGCCAACCGTCGGTGCGGGTGAAGGGCGACGAACTGTGCCTGGGCGGCATCGGCTTCACCGATCACCGCGTCACCCTGCTGAAGGGCTTCCCCGCCAAGGGCGGCGAGACCCTGACCGCCAATGCCGACGTCGACTTCACCTTCGGCGAGAAGCCGCCGTACGTGGGCTTCGCCGGCGATGGCGTGATCCTGCCGCGCGAAGAGGCCGACGGCGTCGGCATCGAGACGATCAATGTCCAGACCCTGGCCGTCGAGGTCTGGCGCGTGCCGGACCGCAATCTGGTCCGCAAGTCGATCAGCGCCCCCGATCCGACCGGTGAAGGCGACTGGGCCGGCGACTATGGCGACGACGCCGTGGGCGACGACGGCCGCCGTGTCTGGAAGGGGACCGTGCAGGTCACCGGCGGCGCGACCGGCCAGAAGGCCACCACCGTCTTCCCGCTGGGCGCGGTGCTGAAGGACATGAAGGCCGGCGCCTTCGTCATCAAGGCGCGCGACGCGTCGGGCGCTCGCGATCCCGACGAGGAGAACGGCGACAACAATCCCGCCCAGGCCCGCCGCTGGATCGTGTTCACCGACATGGCGATGCTGGCCTATGACGGCAGCGAAAGCCTGGACGTCGTGGTCCGCTCGCTGAAGACCGCCAAGACCCTGTCGGGCGTGCGCGTGGCCCTGGTCGCCGCCGACGGCGAGTCCCTGGCTGAAAGCAACAGCGACGCCGACGGCCGCGTGCGCTTCCTGCGGCCGCTGCTGAAGGGCCAGGGCGCCGAGCGCGCCAAGATGGTCATGGCCTATGGCCCGCAGGGCGATCTGGCGCTGCTGGACCTGGACCGCTCGCCGGTCGACCTGTCCAAGCAAGGCGTGGGCGGCCGCACCGAGGGCGGCGTCGGCGGACGCAGCGTCGCCTCCGACATCGACGGCTATCTCTATGCCGACCGTGGCATCTATCGCCCCGGCGAAACCGTTCACCTGACCGCCATGGTCCGCGACCGGATGGCCAAGGCCGTCTCCGACCGCAAGGGCGAGATCGTCGTCAAGCGGCCGTCGGGCGTGGAGTTCAAGCGCTATCCGTTCAGCCAGGCCAATGCCGGCGCGGTGCTGTCCGACATCGCGCTTCCGCGCTCTGCGCCCCGTGGCCGGTGGACCGCCGAGCTGAAGATGGAGGGCATCGAGGAGGCTAGCGGCAGCCTGTCGTTCTCGGTCGAGGACTTCGCCCCGCAGCGTCTGGCCGTCACCGCGACGGGCCAGGAAGCCAAGCCCGTGGCCGCCGGCGAGACCCGCCAGGTCGATGTCTCGGCCCGCTTCCTCTACGGTGCGCCAGGCGCTGGCCTGCAGACACAGGGCGAGGCCCGCCTGCGCGTCGACAGCGACCCGTTCCCGGCCTTCAAGGGCTATGAGTGGGGCGACCAGGGGAAGCCCTTCGACGAGAAATATATCGACCTGGGCACGACGGTGACCGACGGCGAGGGCCGGGCGATCCTGTCGGTGGGGACCAGCGAGGCCGGCGACACCGCCCAACCGCTGGTCGCCGCCGTCACCGCGTCCGTGTTCGAGCCCGGCGGCCGTCCGGTCCGTGAAGGCCTGGACCTGAAGGTGCGTGGCAAGGAGCTTTACTATGGCGTCAAGGTCGACCAGGGCGAGTCCGGCAAGGGCGATCCGCCCGTCAGCCTGGACATCATCGCCGTCAACGCCGCCGGCCAGCGCGTGGGCGCGACCGCCAGCTACACCCTGGTGGCCGAGCGCTGGGACTATGACTGGTTCCAGCAGAACGGCCGCTGGCAATGGCGGCGCACTAGCCGCGACGCCATCGTGGCCAAGGCCTCGGTGAACATCACCGCCGGCTCGCCGGCCAAGCTGACCCGCCGCCTGGGCTGGGGCGACTATCGCCTCGAGATCGAGGGCGCCGACGGCGCACGCACCGTCACCCGGTTCTCGGCCGGCTGGGGCTCGCCCGCCAAGGAAGGCGAGGCCCCCGACGTGGTCCGCGTGACCGCCGGGACCAAGACCTATGAGCAAGGCGACACGGTCGAGATCACTCTGAAGCCGCCCTATGCCGGCGAGGCGCAGGTCGCCGTCGCCACCGACCGCCTGATCGACTTCAAGACGGTCACGGTCGGCGAGAACGGGACCACGGTTCGCCTGAAGGCGACGGCCGCCTGGGGTGGCGGCGCCTATGTCATGGTCAGTGTGGTGCAGCCGCGCGACCCGGTCGCCTCGCCCAAGCCGCGTCGCGCCCTGGGTCTGGTGTATGTGCCGATCGACCCGAAGGGCCGCAAGCTGACGGTCGACCTGGGCACGCCGACCAAGATCGACAGCAAGGCTCCGGTCGAGATCCCGGTGAAGGTGTCGGGCATGGGCCTGGGCCAGAAGGCCCGCGTCACCATCGCGGCGGTGGACGAGGGCATCCTGCGCCTGACCCACCAGGAAAGCCCCGATCCGGTGAAGTGGTACTTCGGCAAGCGGGCCCTGACGCTTAGCTACCGCGACGACTACGGCCGTCTGCTGGATCCGAACCTGGGCGCGCCGGCCAATGTCAATTTCGGCGGCGACGAGATCGGCGGCGAGGGCCTGACCGTCACCCCGATCAAGACCGTGGCCCTGTGGTCGGGCGTGGTCGAGACCGGCTTCGACGGCAAGGCGGTGATCAAGCTGCCGGCCGCCGACTTCAATGGCGAGCTGCGCCTGCAGGCCGTGGCCTGGACCGACACCGCCGTCGGCTCGGCCTCCAAGCCGCTGACCGTGCGCCAGCCGGTGGTGGCTGACCTCAACCTGCCGCGCTTCCTGGCGCCGGGCGATGAGGCCTATGCCACGCTGGAACTGCACAATGTCGAGGGCAAGCCGGGCGCCTACACCGCCGAGGCCTTCTCGTCGGGCGGGCTGAAGGTCGCCTTCAAGAAGGTGTTCCAGCTGATCCTGGGCCAGCGCATCGCCGAAAAGATCCCCTTCCTGGCGCCGGACGTCACCGGCGTCGGCAAGATCGGCTTCAAGGTCGCTGGCCCCGGCTTCTCGACCCAGAAGGACTATCCGATCCAGACCCGCCTGGGCTGGGGCGACGTGGTGCGCACCACCACCGAGATCCAGCGTCCGGGCGAGGCCTTCACGCCCTCGTACCAGCTGCTCTCGGGCCTGGCGGCGGGCGACGTGACGATGCAGGTCAGCTACTCGCCGATCCGCGGCTTCGACCCCTCGGCGATCGCGGTGGCGCTGCAGCGCTATCCGTACGGCTGCACCGAGCAACTGGTCTCGGCCGCCTATCCGCTGCTGTACGCCCAGACCTTCTCGCAGGATCCGAAGCTGAAGCGCACGCCGGCGGCCCTGTCGCAGGCGGTGGGCAAGCTGCTGGACCGCCAGACTCTGGACGGCGCCTTCGGCCTGTGGCGGGTGGGCGACGGCGAGGCCGACCCCTGGCTGGGCGCCTATGTCGTCGACTTCCTGCTGGAGGCGAAGGCGCAAGGCATCGCCGTGCCCGACGTCGCCATCGACAAGGCCGTCGGCGCCATGCGCCAGGTCAGCCGGCCGGAAGGCTGGGCCTCGGTCGCCTATCGCATGGAATATCCGGGCTGGTGGGCGTCGAACGAGGACGCGTCCAAGAAGGCTACGGAACGCATGCGTCGCCGCGCGTCGGCCTACGCCCTCTACGTGATGGCCAAGGCCGGCAAGGGCGACCTGGCCCGCCTGCGCTGGTGGCACGACGTCCAGATGAAGGACGAGAGCCAGCCGGTCGCCAAGGCCTATGTCGCGGCGGGCCTGGCCAAGATGGGCGACAACGCGCGCGCCCGCTCGGCCATGCGCCAGGCGGTGTCTTCGCTGGGCTATCGCGACGAGCTGGACTGGTACCAGTCGACCCTGCGCGACACCGCGGTGGTCACGGCCTTGGCGGCGGAGTCCAACATGATGGACATCGCTCGCCAGATGCAGGGCCGCCTGGAGAACGTCAGCAAGGATCCCGACAGCCTGAACACCCAGGAGCAGGCGGCGCTGATGCATGCCGCCAACGCCCTGATCCAGGCCGCCGGCCCGATGTCGATCGAGGCTCAGGGCGCCAACGCCCTGCCGCCGGCCGGCGGCGCGCCGCGCTGGGCCGTGGGCAAGCTGACCGACGCCCGCTTCGTCAACAACGGCAAGGGCGCCCTGTGGCGCACGGTCTCGGTGCGCGGCACCCCGACCTCGGCCCCGGGCGCGGCCAGCAACGGCCTGTCGGTCAGCAAGCGCCTGATGTCGATGGGCGGGGGCAGCATCGATCCGGCCACGATCCGCCAGGGCGACCGGGTGATCGTGCTGGTGTCGGGCTACAACCAGCAGTCCCGCTCGACCGCCCTGGTGGTCGACGACGCCCTGCCGGCCGGGTTCGAGATCGAGACGACACTGGGGGCCGACGACGCCCAGAATGGTCCGTTCAAGTTCCTGGGGACCCTGACCGCCGCCGACGTCCAGGAAAGCCGCGACGACCGCTTCGTGGCCGCCATGGACTTGGGCGGCGGCAAGCCCTTCGCCCTGGCCTATGTGGCGCGGGCGGTGACGCCGGGTTCGTTCTTCCTGCCGGGCGCGGTGGCCAAGGACATGTACCGTCCCGCCGTCAACGCCCGCTCGGAAGCCTCGCGCGCCACCATCGCGCCGGGTCAGTGAGGACACCTAAGGTCGCGGCGATCACCAAGGGCTTGGTGGTCGCCGTCGGCGCCCAGGTCGTGCTGTTCACGCTGAGCGCGGCTCTGCCGCCCGATATGACGCGGGCCCGGCATTCATCGCCGGTGGTCCAGGACCATCGCGGCGCGTGGCTGCGCGCCCTGCCGGTCGAGGACGGGCGGTGGCGGATCCGCGCCGATCTGAAGCGTACCGACGACAGCTTCCAGAGACGCCTGATCAAGGTCGAGGACGCTCGGTTCTGGCTCCACCTGGGCGTCGACCCGCTGTCGCTGACCCGGGCCATCGGCTCGGCGGCGGTCCATGGCCGGGTGACGTCTGGCGCCTCGACCCTGACCATGCAGACCGCGCGGCTGCTGGAGCCGCGGCCGCGGACCGTGGGCGCGAAGCTGATCGAGATGGTTCGCGCCGTGCAGCTGGAGTCGCGGCTGTCCAAGCGCGAGATTTTGGCCCTGTACCTGACGCTGGCCCCCTATGGCGGCAATCTGGAGGGCGCGCGGGCGGCAAGCCTCAGCTATTTCGGCCATGAGCCGTCCAGCCTGACCCACGGCGAGCAGGCCCTGCTGATCGCCCTGCCGCAGTCGCCCGAGGCCCGCCGGCCCGACCGTCGCCCCGAGTCCGCCAAGCGCGCCCGCGCCTCGGTTCTGGACAAGCTTGTTCGTGCCCGCGCGATCACCGAAGCCGCCGCCTACGAGGCGCGCAACGAGCCGCTGCCGGGCCGCACCCCGTTCCCCGCCCTGGCCTGGCACGCGGCCGGCGAACTGGCCCGCAACGCCCCGCAAGGGACGGCCACCGTGGTCTCGACTCTGGACGCCGACCTGCAGGGGCGGCTGGAGCCGATGGCCGCCGCTGTCGCCAACGCCCAAGGGGTGGACGCCACCGCCGCCATCCTGGTGGTCGAGATCAAGACCCGCGCCGTCCGCGCCGCCGTCGGCTCGGCGGGCCGCGACCGGGCCGGCGGCTGGGTCGACATGACCCGCGCCCTGCGCTCGCCCGGCTCGGCCCTCAAGCCGTTCATCTACGCCATGGCCATGGACGACGGTCTAGTCGCCGCCGACACCCAGCTGGCCGACAACGCCACGCGCTTCGCCGACTACCAGCCCGAGAACTTCGACCGCGTCTTCCACGACAAGGTCACGGTGCGCGAGGCCCTGGCCCACTCGCTGAACGTTCCCGCCGTGGCCACCCTGGAGCGGCTGGGCCCCGAGACCTTCGCCGGTAGGGTCGAAGCCGCCGGCGCGCATCTGGCCCGGCCCAAGGCGCAGCTGAAGGAGGCCGGCCTGGCCCTGGCCCTGGGCGGCGAGGGCATCACCTGGCGCGATCTGGTCATGCTGTACGCGGCCCTGGGCGACGGCGGCATCGCCAAGCCGCTGGCCTGGACGGAAGAGGACGCCAAGACCCGCGAACGCGCCAACGGCCATCGCCTGGTGCGTGCAGACTCGGCGCAGCAGGTCCTGGACATCCTGCGCGAGGCCCCGGCGCCCAAAGGCCGCGCGCCCTCGGCCCTGACCCTGGGCGGGCCGTCGATGGCCTTCAAGACCGGCACCTCCTACGGCTTCCGCGATGCTGTGGCGGCCGGGGTTGTCGGCGGCTACGCGATCCTGGTCTGGACGGGCCGGGCCGACGGCGGCGCGCGCGGCGGGCTGACCGGGCGCGATGCGGCCTTGCCGCTCTTGTTCGATGTTGCCGATGCGGTCGGCGCCCCGACCTCGGCCCCGCGTCCGATCGCGCCCAAGGCCGCGCCCCAGGCCCTGCAGCGGCTGCACGCCGTCGACGCCGGTCCGCGCCTGATCTTCCCGCCGGACGGGGCCTCGGTGCAGGTCGACGCCCTGGGCGCAAAGGGCCGCGGCCTGGTGCTGGCCGCCCAGGGCGAGGGCCTGACCTGGTACGTCGAAGGCGCGCCGCTGGACCTGGATCCGGTCAGCGGACGCGCCATCTGGAAACCGGCCGCCCCGGGGTTCTACCGACTGATGGTGGTGGACGCCCAAGGCCGCAAGGCGAACGCCAAGGTGCGGGTCAAGGGCGGCTAGCCGCCTACTCGCCCCGCTTCCAGAACGGACGATCCTGGACGATGGTCTCGGCCATCACGCGTTCGTAGTCCTCGGCGCTGCGGATGCCGATGTTGAGGTCGTTCACCAGGCCGTCGTGCAGCGAATAGACCCAGCCGTGGACAGCCAGTTCCTGGCCACGCGCCCAGGCGTCCTGGACGAAGACGTCGGCGGCGACGTTGCGCACCTGGCGGGCGACGTTGAGCTCGGTCAGGCGGTCCAGCATCTCGCGCTTGTCGTCGATCTTCTCAAGCTCGTGCTTGTGCTCGGCATGGACCTCGCGGATCGGGTGCAGCCAGTGGTCAACCAGGCCGCGACGCTTGCCATCGATGGCCGCCGCGACGCCGCCGCAGCCGTAGTGGCCCACGACCATCACGTGCTTGACCTTCAGCACGTCGACCGCGAACTGCAGCACGCTGAGGTAGTTGGCGTCCTGCGGCGGGGCCAGGTTGGCGACGTTGCGGTGCACGAACAGCTCGCCCGGATCCAGACCGACGATCTCGTTGGCCGGCACACGGCTGTCGCTGCAGCCGATCCAGAGATATTCGGGGCTCTGCTGGCCTTCCAGGCGCTTGAAGAACTCCGGGTCGACGGCGGTCTTGCTCTTCGACCAGGCGGCGTTGTTGGCTTTCAGGTCCTCAAGCATCTAGCGCTCCGGATGATGATCAGGGTGGGCGGCGGCGATGGCCGGGTGCTTGGCCGCGCGCGTGGCGGCGGCCTGGATCGCCGGGAAGGGCGACAGGTCGATGTTGAAGCGGCCGGCGTTGAACACCTGCGGCACCAGCAGGCAGTCGACCAGACCCGGCGCATCGCCATAGGCGAAGCCGCCCGAGTGCTGGGCGACCATGGGCTCGAGCGCGCGGAAGCCGTCGCTGATCCAGCGGGCGACCCAGGCGTTGCGGTCGGTCTCGCCGATCTCCAGGGCCGTCAGTTGGCGCAGAATCCGCAGGTTGTTCAGCGGGTGGATATCGCAGGCGATGATCTCGGCCATGCCGCGCACGATGGCCCGCTCGAACGGGGCGGTCGGCAGCAGGCGCGGCTCGGGCATCACCTCGTCCAGCCATTCCAGAATGGCCAGGCTCTGGGTCAACGGGCGGCCGTCGATCTCCAGGGTCGGGACCAAGGCCTGGGCGTTCAGAGCGCGATAGTCATCGCCTTGGTGGGCGTTGGCCACCAGATCCACGGGGCGCAGGTCGTAGGCCAGACCCTTCAGGTTCAGGCCGATGCGCACCCGATAGGGCGCGCTGGCGCGCTTGGCGCTGTGCAGGACGAGCTTCAACGCCGGCTCCTAGACGAGGGTGAACTCAAGGCGTCCGACGCCCTCGACCTCGCCGACGACCGTGTCGCCGCGCACGATGGCCCCAACGCCTTCGGGCGTGCCGGTGAAGATCAGGTCGCCGGCGGCCAGGGTCCACAGTTGGCTGGCCTTGGCGATCACCTCGCCGAGGTTCCAGATCAGGTCGCCGATCTGACCGCGCTGGCGCTCGGTCCCGTTGACCGACAGGGTGATGGCGGCCTCGGGGCCAGGGGCGTCCATGACCTTGATGGCGGTGATCGGGGCGCTCTCGTCGAAGGCCTTGCCGGCTTCCCAGGGATGGCCCTTGGCCTTGGCCGCGCCTTGCAGGTCGCGACGGGTCAGGTCAACGCCGACCGCATAGCCGAACACGGCTTCCAGCGCTTGCTGCGGCGTCAGGTCGGCGCCGCCGCTCTTCAGGGCCACGACCAGCTCGATCTCATGATGCAGGTCGCTGGTCGCCGGCGGATAGGCGATCTGGCTTTTCAGCGGCGCGACGGCGTCGGCCGGCTTGGCGAAGAAGAACGGCGGATCGCGGGTGTCTGCGCCCATCTCGCGGGCGTGGGCGGCATAGTTGCGGCCGACACAGAGGATGCGGCGCACCGGGAAGACCGCGTCGGATCCCTCCACCGGGACCGTCGGAATGGCGTGCGGGGGGATGGCGTAGGAGGTCATGGCGCTTCGTTTAGACCCAAAACCGTCGAGCCAAAACCCTCGTTGAACATCCGCAAGGCGGGGAGCCCAAAGTCATTGCCGTTCAGAAATCCTGCGGTTGAACCGATGGAATAAACGTTCTTTCACTTGCCCCCGTCCCTGACGCCGAGTCATGTCGTTATCGGGGCTTTTTGGGCGAATATTCGGGGGCGTCATGCTGATCATCGAGAACCTGACCCACGTCTACGGAAACGGCACGCGGGCGCTGGACGAGGTCAACCTGACGATCCCGCGCGGCATGTACGGTCTGCTAGGCCCGAACGGGGCCGGCAAGTCGACCCTGATGCGCACCATCGCCACCCTGCAGGCCCCGACCTCGGGCCACATCCGCTTCGGCGACATCGACGTTCTCAAAACCCCTGAACTGCTGCGTCGCACCCTGGGCTATCTGCCGCAGGACTTCGGCGTCTATCCGCGGGTCAGCGCCTACGACATGCTGGACCACATGGCGGTGCTGAAAGGGATCGCCGGGCCTAAGGAGCGCAAGGAAACGGTCGAGAACCTGCTGAACCAGGTCAATCTGTGGGGCGTGCGCAAGAAGGCCATCGCTGGCTTCTCGGGTGGCATGCGCCAGCGCTTCGGCATCGCCCAGGCCCTGATCGGCGATCCGCGCCTGATCATCGTCGACGAGCCCACCGCCGGCCTCGACCCCGAGGAGCGCAATCGCTTCCTGAACCTGCTGGCCGAGATCGGCGAGAACGTGGTGGTGATCCTGTCGACCCACATCGTCGAGGACGTCTCCGACCTCTGCCCGGCCATGGCGATCATCTGCGACGGCCGCATCGTCAAGGAAGGCGCGCCGGCCGATCTCGTGGGGCAGCTTAACGGCAAGATCTGGAAGAAGATTATCGACAAGGCTGAGCTCGAAGCGGCCAAGACGCAGTACAAGGTGATCTCCACCCGTCTGCTGGCCGGTCGCACGGTCATCCACATCCTGTCCGACGACAATCCCGGCAACGGCTTCGAGCCAGTCGCGGGCGGGCTGGAGGACGTCTACTTCTCCACCCTCTCGACCACCCGGCGCGCGGCGTAAGGCGGGAGCGGCCTGATGTTTGGCAAGATCGCGGGCTTCGAGCTCCGCTACCAGCTGAAGTCGCCCGTCTTCTGGGTGGTGTCGGTCGTCTTCTTCCTGATGGTGTTCGGGATCACGGCGTCCAACCAGATCTCGATCGGCCTGGGCCCCAGCGATCATCGCAACGGGCCGTTCGCCCTGGCCATGAATCACCTGATCTTCTCGATCTTCTTCATGTTCGTGACCACGGCCTTCGTGGCCAATGTGGTGGTGCGCGACGACGAGACGGGCTTTGGGCCGATCCTGCGGTCCACGCGCGTGAAGAAGTTCGACTATCTCTACGGCCGCTTCACCGGCGCCTTCCTGGCCGCGGCGATCGCGTTCCTGATCGTACCCCTGGGCGTCTTCGTCGGCTCGCTGATGCCGTGGGTCGATCCCGAGCGCCTGGGGCCGAACGATCCTGCCGCCTATCTCTACGCCTATGTGGTCCTGGCCCTGCCGGCCATCCTGATGACCTCCTCGGCGTTCTTCGCCCTGGCGACGGTCACGCGCTCGATGATGTGGACCTATGTCGGCGTCATCGCCTTCCTGGTGCTGTACGTCATCGCCGGCATCGCCCTGGACAAGCCCGAGTTCGAGCAGGGCGCGGCCTATTGGGAGCCGCTGGGCACCGCCGCCTACGGCCTGGCCACCAAGTATTGGACCGCCAGCGAGCGCAACAGCCTGACCCCGCCCCTGGTCGGCGCCCTGCTGTTCAATCGCGTCTTCGCCGTCGCCCTGTCGCTGGGCTTCCTGGCGCTGGCCTATGGCCTGTTCCGCTTCCAGTCGGCGGACCTGTCGGGCCAGAAGAAGCCAGGATCAGGCAAGGTCAAGAAGACCAAGGGTGACGCGGACGCGGCGCCCGTCGTCTCGGCAGGCCCGCTGCCCAAGCCGGTCTTCGACCGTCGCACCGCCTGGGCCCAGCTGGCGATCCGCACCCGTCTGGACATGGGCCAGGTGTTCAAGAGCCCGGCCTATTTCGTGCTGCTGGCCTTGGGCCTGGCCAACGCCATGGGCTCGCTGTGGTTCGCCACCGAGGCCGACCAGTATGGCGGCGTGCTGTATCCGGTCACCCGCATCCTGCTGCAGCCGCTCATCGGCGCGTTCGGCCTGATCCCGATGATCATCGCCATCTACTATTCGGGCGAACTGGTCTGGCGCGAGCGCGAGAAGAAGACCCACGAGATCATCGACGCCACCCCCGTGCCCGACTGGGCGTTCGTGGCCCCCAAGACCCTGGCCATCAGCCTCGTCTTGATCTCGACCCTGCTGGTCAGCGTGGCCGCCGCCATCCTGGCCCAGCTGCTGCACGGCTACTTCGATCTCGAGCTGCACAAGTACCTGCTGTGGTACGTGCTGCCGCAGGCCGTGGAGTTCACCCTGTGGGCGATCCTGGCGGTGTTCCTGCAGGCCGTCAGCCCGCACAAGTTCATCGGTTGGGGCCTGATGGTGCTGTACATCGTCAGCACCATCATCTTCTCCAGCCTGGGCCTGGAGGGGAAGCTCTACAACTACGCCTCGACCACCGACACGCCGTTCTCGGACATGAACGGTCTGGGCAAGTTCTGGATCGGGGCCTGGTGGCTGCGCGCCTATTGGAGCGCCTTCGCCGTCATCCTGCTGGTGCTGGCCTACGGCCTGTGGCGGCGGGGAACCGAGAGCCGTCTGCTGCCGCGCTTGGCGCGACTGCCGCGACGTCTGAGCGGCGGCGCGGGACTGCTGGCCGGCGGGGCGCTGGTCGTCTTCGCGGGGCTGGGCGGCTTCATCTACCTGAACACCTATGTCGCCAACCCGTATCGCACCAAGATCGACAACGAGCGCTGGCAGGCCGACTACGAAAAGACCCTGCTGGCCTTCGAGACCGTCCCGCAGCCCAAGATCATCGCCATGACCCTGGACGTCGATCTGAAGCCCCACGCGCCCAGCGTGGAGACCAAGGGGTCGTACGTCTTCCAGAACAAGACCGGCGCGCCGCTGCGCGAGATCCACGTCCGCTTCGACCGTGATCTGAAGGTCAAGGGCCTGTCGATCGAGGGCGCGCGGCCCAAGCGCACCTTCGAGCGCTTCAACTATCGCATCTTCGCCTTCGACACGCCGCTGGCCCCGGGTGAGCAGCGCAAGATGAGCTTCATCACCCTGCGCTCGCAACGCGGCTTCCCCAACAGCGATCCGGAAACCCGCGTCGTCGACAACGGGACCTTCGTCAACAACCTGGAGATCGCGCCGATCCTGGGCATGTCGCGCGAAAGCCTGCTGCAGGACCGCGCCAAGCGCCGCAAGTACGGTCTGCCGGCGGAGCGTCGCATGGCCCCGCTGGGCGACGTGGCCTCACGCCAGTTCAACGCCTTGCGCAAGGACGCCGACTTCGTCAGCTCCGACATCACGGTGACGACCGAGGCCGACCAGACCCCGATCGCGCCGGGCTACAAGGTCTCGGACACGGTCAAGGACGGCCGCCGCGTCGCCCGCTTCGTGACCGAGGCGCCGATCATGCCGTTCATCTCGATCCAGTCGGCCCGCTACAAGGTGGCGACCGAGCGGTACAAGGGTGTCGAGCTGGCGGTCTATTACGACGCCCAGCACGCCTGGAACATCGAGCGGATGAAGACCTCGATGAAGCGGTCGCTGGACTACTTCCAGGCCAATTTCAGCCCCTACCAGTTCCGTCAGGTGCGCTACCAGGAGTTCCCCGACTACGCGCAGTTCGCCCAGTCGTTCGCCAACACCATTCCGTGGTCGGAGGGGATGTTCTTCATCTCCGACTACCGTGACCCCAGCAAGATCGACATGGTCACCTATGTCGGCGCGCATGAGATCGGCCACCAGTGGTGGGCCCACCAGGTGATCAGCGCCGACCAGCAGGGCAGCACCATGCTGGTCGAAACCTTCGCCCAGTACTCGGCCCTGATGGTGATGAAGCACACCTATGGCGAGGCCGAGATCCGCAAGTTCCTGAAGTTCGAGCTGGACAGCTACCTGCGCGCGCGGGGCGGCGACGTCCTGGACGAGCAGCCGCTCTACAAGGTCGAGAACCAGCAATACATCCACTACCGCAAGGGCTCGCTGGTCATGTACCGGCTGCAGGACCAGCTGGGCGAGGAGGTCGTCAATCGCGCCCTGCGCCGGTTGATCGCCCAGTACGCCTTCAAGGGCGCGCCCTATCCGATCACCACCGACTTCCTGACGATCCTGCGGTCCGAGGCCCCGGCCAACAAGCAGGCCCTGATCACCGACCTGTTCGAGAAGATCACGCTCTACGATCTCAAGACCAAAAGCGCGGTGGTCAAGGCGCGGGCCGACGGCAAGTTCGACGTCACCCTGACGGTCGACGCCCAGAAGAAGTACGCCGACGGCAAGGGCAAGGAGACCAACGCGGCCCTGAACGAGACCATGGACATCGGCCTGTTCACCGCCAAGCCGGGCGACAAGGGCTTCGACGCCAAGGACGTGGTGCTCTACCAGCGCCGCGCAGTCCGGTCGGGCGTCCAGACCTTCACCTTCACAGTGAGCAAGGCGCCGAAGTTTGCCGGGGTCGATCCCTACAACACGGTCATCGACCGCAACGGCGACGACAACACGATCGCGGTCGGCGCCAAGGCGGGCGAGTGAGCGAGGATCTGACGCTGAAGATGGACGGGCCGGCGCTGGACGCGTTCCTGCGCCGCGCCTTCCCGGAGGCCGACCCCGACCACATGCCGCGGGTTCTCGAGGTCGCACCGGGCCTGGTGCGGATGGTCCAGCCCTATGCCAGCCGGCAGCTGCGTCCGGGCGGGGTGATCTCGGGGCCGACGCTGATGACCCTGGCCGACACGGCGGCCTATGTGCTGGTCCTGGCCCATATCGGCGAGGTGGCGATGGCGGTCACGACCTCGCTGACCATCCACTTCCTGCGCGGATGCAAACCGGGCGACCTCGTCGCCGAGGCCGCCCTGCTCAAGCTCGGCCGCCGCATCGCGACGGCCGACATTCTGTTGTGGACGGAAGGGCGAGACCGGCCGGCCGCCAAGGCGACCGTGGCCTACGCCATCCCGTGACCTGCGAGCTTAGTTCTCGCGGGCCTTGGCCACGTCCTCACCGGTGTCGAAGCCCTTCTTCAGGCCTTCAGCCATGTTCAGATGTTCCTGAACCTTGGGGGCGGTGGCGGCGGCGAAGGCCTTGATGGCCGGGGTATCGCCGTCCTGGGCGTAGCGCTGCAGCAGGTTCAGAGCGGCCTGGTGGGCGTCGACCTGGCTGTCGGCATACTTCTTGTCGAAGTCCTTGTTGTCGGCCTTCGTCAGGTCGTCCAGCTTACCCTGCATGTCCGACGACAGCATGGTCGGCAGGGTGATCGTGGCGCCCGAGGCGGCGATGGCGGCCTTCAGCTCGGTGCTGGTGGCGGTGTGAGCCTTTTCCATCGCGGCGGCGAACTTCTTGACCGCCGGGTTGGTCGAGCGGGTCGCGGCCAGCTTGGCGGCGGCGATCTCGAACATGTCGCTGTCGGCAACCTTGGTGGCGAACACTTCGGCCTTGGTCTCATCGGCCGGGGTCGGGACGGTCGCGGCCGGGTTGGCGTCCGGGGTCGCGGCCTGTTCGGCCGGGGTGGCGGCGCCCTTGGTCTCTTCGGTCTTCGGGCCGCAGGCGGCGAGGCTCAGGGCGGCGATAGCGGCGCCAGCGATCATCAGGTGACGGTTCATGGCTCTGTCTTTCCCTACCGGTTTTTCTTAGGAAGTCGTGAGGGTCGGCGCTGCGCAGCGTCGAGTGAGCAACAAACATCACGGCGCCGTGAACGGTTCCGGTTAGGGCGACGGATTAACAAATGACACAGACATCTCCTGCTGGGCCGCTATCGGGCCTGCGCGTCATCGAGATGGGCTCGCTGATCGCCGGGCCGTTCTGCGGCCAGGTTCTGGGCGACTTCGGCGCCGAAGTGATCAAGCTGGAGGATCCTGGGACCGGTGATCCGATGCGCCAGTGGGGGCGCTCCAAGCCCAAGGGCCTGTCACCCTGGTGGCCGGTGATCGGCCGCAACAAGAAGTCCGTGACGATCGATCTGCGTACAGATGAAGGCCGCGACATCGCCCGCGCCCTGATCGCCAAGGCCGACGTGGTGGTCGAGAACTTCCGCCCCGGCACGCTGGAGAAGTGGGGCATGGGTTACGAGGCCTTGGCCGCGACCCACCCGGGCCTGGTGATGGCGCGGGTGTCCGGCTTCGGCCAGACGGGTCCGTATTCGAAGCGCGCCGGCTACGCCCTGGTCGGCGAGGCCATGGGCGGCCTGCGCCACATCACCGGCGAGCCCGATCGCAATCCGGCCCGGGCCGGTATCTCGATCGGCGACAGCCTGTCGGGCCTGAACGCGGCTCTGGGGGTGATGATGGCCTTGCACGCCCGCGAGCGGACAGGGAAGGGCCAGGTGGTCGACGCGGCCATCTACGAGAGCGTGCTGACGGTGATGGAGAACCTGATCACCGAGTACGACCTGACCGGCTATGTCCGCGAGCGTTCGGGGGCCGTGCTGCCCGGCATCGCCCCGTCCAACGTCTATCCGACCAAGTCCGGCGAACTGGTGCTGATCGGCGCCAACCAGGACACCCTGTTCAAGCGCCTGTGCGACCTGATGGGTCGGCCTGACCTGGCCGAGGACGTCCGATATCGCGACCACGCCGCGCGGGGCGCCAATCAGGCCGAGCTGGACGCCCGCATCGCCGCCTGGACCCTGGACCAGGACATCGACGCTCTGCTGCCGAAGCTGGAGGCCGCCGGCCTGGCCACGGGCCGGATCTACCGCGCGCCGGACATGATCGAGGACCCGCAGTTCGTGGCCCGCGAGTCGATCGTCACCGTGCCGCATCCAGTGTTCGGCGAGATCAAGATGCAGAACGCCTTCCCGCGGCTGACGGAGACGCCGGGCGGCGTGCGCTGGCCGGGCCCGACGCTGGGCGAGCATACGGATGAAGTGCTGCGCGAGGTGGCTGGGCTGAGCGTAGAGGCGGTGGACGGGCTGCGGGCGCGGAAGGTGATCTAGCTAGAGCGCCTTGCGGAAGTACACCACCCGCTCGGTCTCCTCGAAGCCGATGGCGCGGTGGAAGTCATGGCTCTGGACGTTGTCTTCCAGCGCGTCTGACGCCAGCTCCGTGCAGCCTTGCTCGCGGCCCCAGGCGGCGATCGCCTCGCACAGGGCGCGGGCGACGTCGGCCTTGCGATGTTCGGGCGCGACATAGATCCCTTCGACAAAGGCGACCGGCGAGGTCTCGCAGCCATTGACGTAGTCGTGGCGCAGCGCGGCCTCCGCGAAACCGGCGATCGCGCCGTCCGGCATTTCGGCGACGAAGTTGGCCAGCGCGCCGTCGTCCAGCATGTCCGCCGCTTCCGCACGGTGCTCCGTCGCTGAACCGTCCGGCCACAGATCGGCGCGCAAGGCGGCCCAGGCGTCGAGGTCGGCGGCCTGCGCCCGACGGATGATCACGCCCGGCCCGTCACCCCGGCCACGGCGCGGGCGATCTGGTGGACGTTGTAGGGCTTGCGCACAATCGGGGCGTCGAAGCCCATCGGCGCGGCCTTGTCGGCATAGCCGGTGGCGAACACGAACGGCCGGCCCATGGTGCGCAGGATCTCTGCGACCGGGGCCACCGACTGGCCGTTCAGGTCGGCGTCGAGCACCGCGACGTCGAAGGCCTGCTCGACCATCGACAGGGCCTCGCCCAGTTCGGCGGCGCAGCCGATCACCTCGACCCCGGCGTCCTCCAGGCCCGCCTCCAGCTCCATGGCCAGCAGCAGGGAGTCCTCGACGATCAGCACCTTGAGGCCGGCGATGGCCCCTGGGCGGATGGTCTCGTCGGAGGCGACGACGGTCTCGACAATGCGTTCCGGCGCGGCTTCGACCGGTTCGATCGGCGGGGCGTCGGCCAGGGCCTCGGCCGAGCCCTGGATCATCGCCGTGACGCCGCTGGGGCGATAATTGATATGAGCCGAGCCGCCCAGCTCGCGGCCGGCGACGTCCTCGATCAGGGTCGCGCCGAAGCCCTTGGTCTGGGGCGGATTGGCGGGCGGGCCGCCGGTCTCTAGCCATTCAAGCGCAAAGCCGCCCTCGGGCGTGCGCCGCCAGACGACCTCGACCTTGCCGTTCTCCGACGAGAGCGAGCCGTAGCGCACCGCGTTGACCGCCAGCTCGTGCAGGGCCAGCGACAGGGCCGAGGCCGCGCGCGGGGTCAGGAAGATCTCCGGCCCGTCCCAGCGGGTCTGGGTCGGCGACAGGCCGCCCAGCTCGGCGGCGGCGATCCGCGCCAGGGTCGCGCCGCGCCAGCGGGCGGCGGTCAGCAGGTCGTGAGCCGAGCTCATCGACTTCAGCCGGCCGGCGAAGGTCTTCAGGAACACGTCCAGCGAGGCCGACTTGCGCGCCGACTGGGCCGCCACCGACTGGACGACCGCCAGCAGGTTCTTGATGCGGTGGTCCAGCTCGGCGACCAGGTTCTCGCGCTGCTCCTCCTCGGCCCGGCGCTCGGTGATGTCCTGGACGACGCCGATCAGATAGGCTGGCTGGCCGTCGGGGCCGGGCACGGTGACGCCGGCGCTGTGGTTCCAGACCTCGCGGCCGTCGGCGTCGGTGGCCCGGCGGTACTCGACGTCATAGCGGCCGCCTTCGTCCAGCTGGGCATTGATCGCCTCGCGGGTGCTGTCGCGCTCGTCGGGGTGGATGTAGGCGAACAGCGCCCGACCATCCTCGCCCGGGGCCTCGCCCACGGGGATGTCGGCGATCGCGGCCAGGCGCGGGCTGATCTTGAAGACGTCGCGTTTGATGTCCCACTCGAACTCGCCCAGGCTGGCGGCCGAGATGGCCAGCTTCAGCCGCTCGCTTTCCAGGGTGCGATCCTTGCCAGCGGGCTTCAGGGCCTCGGCGGCAAGTTCGGCCAGGTCCTGCAGCGCCTCCAGATCCTCGGCCGAGGCCGGTCCGCTGGCGCCGGGGCCTTCGACGAGGAGGGCCCCCAGAATGAAGCCTTCGGCGGTGCGAATGGGGACGGCCAGGTCGACCGGCGCCTTGGCCGTGACCACACGGTCGGCCAGGTCGCCGGCGCGCGGGCTCTCGGGGCCGGCATAGCCGATATAGGCGAGGCGCCAGACGCGATCCTGATCAACCAGTGCGATTGCGGCGCGGGGCGCGTCGAACAGTCGGGCCGCCAAGCGCGCAAGCCGCAGAAAACGCGGCTCATTCGTCGCGCCGTCGAGAATATCCAAGGCCTTCAAGGCGTCGAGCCTGGCGGCTTCCTGGCGGTCGTCGGTGACGATGGGGGCGTCCTCCATGATTCGACCTTAGACTCGCTTCGCGCAGGGCGCGAGCGCATTTGGCATAGTCATGTTGGCCGTCGACTTACGGGGGAATCCCCTGTGGTGCAGCTTGTCGACCTTAGGTATCGTGGAACTTCAAGCCAAGCTCGGCGTTGACGAGGCGCAGCTTCCGCGCCCCGGTTGGTCGCGTCGCGAACAGGAGATGTCCATGCCCGCCAATTCCCCCGCCGCCAAGGAAGCCGACAAGGCCAAGTCCGCCACGCTGGAAGCCGTCGAGCACGCCGAGCGCAGCTTCACCGAAGCCGCCAACGCCGCCCGCGTCCAACTGACCGAAGCCGCCAAGCGCGTCGAGAAGTCCCTGGCCGAAGGTTTTGACACCCTGCGCGCCCAGAGCCGCACCTATACCGACACCGCTGGCCAGCAGATCGAAGACGCCCAGCGCTACGCCTCCGAGCGCATCCGTGAGCGTCCGATCACCGCCACCCTGGCCGGTCTCGGCGTTGGCGTGCTGATCGGCCTGCTGCTGTCCGGCGGCCGTAGCAACAACCGGTGATCTTCGAAAAGACCCTCATGACGCTGGCAGCGGCCGCGGCGATCGCCGCCGCCGCCGCGGTCGGTGTCGTGTCCGCCGCCTTCGCCGTCTATGCTGTCCTCGTACCTTTGGTCAGCGCCGCTGGCGCTGCGGCGATCGTCGCGGGTATCGCCGCCCTGATCGTCGCCATCGCCGGCATGATCGCTGCGCGCAAGGTCGAGGGCCATCGCGCCCACAGCCAGGCGCCGCCGCCGGTCGGAGGTTTCGATATCACTGGCCGGATCGTCGACATCGTGCGTGAAAAGCCGATGATGTCGATCGGCATCGGTCTGGCCGCCGGGATCTTCGCCCTGAAGAACCCGACCCTGACCGCGACGGTGGCCAAGGCGTTCCTGGACCCCCGGCCGCCGCCGCCGCGTTGATCCTTCTGGTCAAGACAAGACGCCGCCGGAGCTCCCGGCGGCGTTTTCATGTCCAGCACCTTGAAATCCCAAGAAACCCAAAGTTTCAAAGGGGATTTATCTCTAAAATTTGAGCGAGATCATTGTGCGAAACCCCTCGCGCTTTGGCCTCGGCCGCTCTAGATGCCCTTCGCGTTCCCGCCTCGCGCGGCGACGGCTTCCCAAGGAGAGACCATGTACACGCTGCCGGACCTGCCCTACGCCTACGACGCTCTGGAGCCCACGATCTCCGCCAACACGCTTCGCTTCCACCACGACAAGCACCACGCCGCCTATGTCACGGCCCTGAACGGCCTGCTGAATGGCGACGACAAGGGCTCGCTGGAAGCGGTCATCAAGGACGCCGGCCCGGGCAAGGTGTTCAACAACGCCGCCCAAGCCTGGAATCACGCCTTCTTCTGGGACGGCCTGTCGCCGACCAAGACCGCGCCGGGCGCCGAGCTGGCCGCCGCCATCGAGAGCACCTTCGGCGGCCTGGACGTCCTGAAGGAAAAGTTCGTCGCCGAAGGCATCGGCCACTTCGGTTCGGGCTGGGTGTGGCTGGTCTCGGACGCCTCGGGCGCCCTGAAGATCATCTCGACCCACGATGCCGAGAGCCCGGTCACCCAGGACCTGACGGCCCTGGCCGTCGCCGACGTCTGGGAGCACGCCTACTATCTGGACTACCAGAACCTGCGGAAGGGCTTCCTGGAGGCCGTGTTCGACAACGTCCTGAACTGGACGCTGGCCGACAGCCAGTACGCCGCGGCCAAGTCGGGCCAGCAAGGCTGGGCCTATCCGGCTCCGCAATAGGATCCGCCACACTTCGGACAAGTCTCCGGAACGCCGGTGAGTCGGGCGCGTTGTCTCCAGGCGAGGCTGCTTAAGCTTCGAACCAGACAACGCCCCGGCAGTTCGCCGGGCCTTTTCGGAGAGTCCGATGCTGAATTGGGCCGTTACTTTCCTGGTGATCGCCCTGATCGCCGCCCTGCTGGGTTTCACCAGCGTCGCGGGCACGGCGATCGGGATCGCCAAGATCCTGTTCTATATCTTCCTGATCCTGTTCCTGGTGTCGCTGGTCAGCCATCTGTTCCGCGGACGCGGGGCCAGGTAGCGACCTGACCAGGATGAGACCTGAACGGCGCGGCTTCGACCGCGCCGTTTTCATTTGCGGGGATCAGAGCCGGCGGTCGAAGGCCCAGGTGCGCCAGACCTCGAACTGCCCGCGCTCATAGGCCAGGGCCTTGACCCGTACGCATTCGGGCTCGATCTCGATGACGTTGAAGCCCGGGGCCGCGCCACGCTCGCGCACCGACAGGGTGCCTGAGCCGACCGCCTGGGTCTTGCCGTCGCCGAACGGAATGGCGGTGACGAACGGCAGGTGGATGTGGCCCGACAGGATGACGTCGGCGCCGGCCGCCACGAAGCGGTTGGCCGCATCGACTCCGCCCCGGACCTTGGCGGTCATCGGCCCGCCCAGCACTTCCATCAGGGGGTGGTGGCAGACCACCACGCGCAGATCGCCGGCGGGCGCGGCCTCAAGCTCGCGCACCACGCGGCGGATCTGGCTGCGCGAGACCGCGCCCTTCGACCAGTTCCAGCGGATCTGGGCCACCCGGGCGCTGTTCAGCGAGGCCACGGTGACGCCTGCTCCGCGCCAGGCCGCGCCGTCTTCGTCGCCGAAGCGGTCCTTGAACCGGCCCCAGCCGCGGGTGAACCGCGCCCACAGTTCTCGCGGACCTACGAACGGGGTGTCGTGATTGCCGGGCACGACGATCATCGGGTCGGGCAGGCGCGACAGCCATTCGGCGGCGGCTTCGAACTCGACCAGCTTGCCGTCCAGGGTCAGGTCGCCGGCCGCGACGACCAGGTCCGGCTGGGCTGCAACGATCCACGCCGCCGCCGCCTCCACCGCCTCGCGGTTCTCGCCGCCGAAGTGGATGTCGGAGACCTGAACCAGCTTCATGCGGTCGTCACCGTCGCGTCGCCGGGCAGTTCAGGCGGCACCAGGGCGCGGAAGGCCTTGGGACGGAAGCGGATCGAAACCTCGGGATCGAACCGGGTCGGTTCGCCGTCCAGGATGGCGGGGATGCGACCGCCGGCCCAGACCCGGCCCGTGCGGCACAGGCCGGCATTGACCGACGGGTCCTCGCGCCACTGGCCGCGCGCGGCGTTGAAGCCCAGGCGGAAGACATCCAGGGCGCTGGACGGGTCCAGGGCGGCGGCTTCCAGCGCTCGCTCATCGGCGTCCAGGGCGGTCGAGACCAGCGGGCACATCAGGGTCAGGGCCTCGGCCTTGATCTTGTCGCGGCCGTCCAACTCGAAGCGTAGGCGGCCGGAGAAGGCGCGGCGGAAGGCGCGGCGGGCGCGGGCGATGGCCAGGTCGAAGCGTCCTTCGCGCGCGGCCTCGCGGGCGGTGGCCCACAAGGCCGGGCTGCCCAGGATGGCGGCGACGAAGAACAGGCGTCCGCCGACCTCGCCGCCGGAGATGTCGCGCGCCTCGCCTTCCTCAAGGCAGGCGCGCATGGCGGCTTGCCAGTCACGATCGCCGTAGAGCGCGCGGGGCAGCATGTTCATGGTCCCGCCCGGCAGCGCGGCGATCGGCGGACCGTTGGGGCCGGCCATCTCAGCGGCAGCCCGGGCGGTGCCGTCGCCGGCCAGCACCAAAACCGCGTCCGGCGCGGCGTCGATCGCCTGGCGCAGGCAGTCGCCCAGCTCGCCCGGCTGGGGGGAGTGGACCACGCCGTTGACCCCATGCTCGGCCAGAAGCTGTTCGGCGACCTGCGGCGCGTCGGCAGCGACAGAGCCCGAAGCGGTGTTGACGACGACATCGATGCGTTTCACGGGCGCCCCTTACTTTGAACCCGCCGACGCAACGGCCCGGCCTACGCCATGGTTCCGCTTCGCAGCGGAACCGTCCGCCCCTGCGACCGTTTGCTCGGCAGGGGACAGGACTCGGAACGGAGAGCCACACCATGATGAAGACCGTGATCGCCCTGATGGGCGTCGGCGTGCTGGCCGGGGCGTGCACCACGACCGGCAACACGGAACGTAACGCCGCTGGCGGCGCGGCGCTGGGCGCCCTCGCCGGCGCCGTGATCGGCAACAATGTCGGCAGCGGCAGCGCCAGCACGGGCGCGGCCATCGGCGCGGCCATCGGCGGCACCGCCGGCGCCATCAAGGGCTGCCGTGAAGACGGCGGCTGCGGCGCCAACTCGGCCAACCGTCGCCAATATTACGATGAGCGCGCCGGCCGTTACTACTATTACGACTCCCGCGCGGGTCGCTACTATTGGGAAGACGGCGCTCCGCGCTACTAAGGCAGCGCAAGGCGACGACGCCCATGGAAAGGCGATCGGCTTGGCCGGTCGCCTTTTGTGTGCTCGGTTCCGTGTTCAACGGCTGGTGGAGGGATGGCTATGAAGACGAAGACGATCGTGACCGCGGTGCAGGCGGTAACCCTGGGCGGTGTGGTGCTGGCCCTGGCCGGTTGCGCCAGCTCCGAAGGGCCCTGGCGCACACTGCGCAAGCCCGTGACGGCCGCAGCGCCCAACTGCGTGGCGTTCCAGTCCTCGATCTATTTCGAGCAGGACAGCGCGTCCCTGACGCCGGAGGCGATCCAGGTGCTGGCCAACGCCCGTGACCAGTCGCGCGGCTGCGCGGTGAAATCGGTGCGGGTGGTGGGCCTCGCCGATGCGGTCGGGACCTCAGACGCAAATCTGGCGCTGTCCAAGCGCCGCGCCGACACCGTGTCGTCGAGCCTGGCTCGCCACGGCTTCAGCAAGGTCGATTTCGACAAGGCCGCCGTCGGCGACGCCGGGGCCGTGGCCGCTTCGGGCGCCACCGCCCCGCTGCGCCGTCGCACCGACATCCTGTTCGATCTGGCGGCCAAATAGAGCCACGAAGAAAGGCGGGCCGGTTGACCGGTCCGCCTGAGTTCGCATCAACAAAGGGGGGTGCGAAGGCGGCAGGCTGGCTATCGCCAGCCTCAAGTCGGGGGGGCGTCGCCGCCTTCACGAAGATGGAAACGAGGTAGCGCGCCGGCGGTTCCCGCTTGGCGCGATTTTTTTTGCAAGTTTCTCCGAGAGGTCGTTTCCGGGAACGGCGAGGCATCGGGGACGTTGAAATCTGCAGGCGGCAAGGTTGCTGCCGGGGCAGGGGAGAGACGTCGTGATCCGGACTTATCAGGCCGAGCATGGCGGAATGGTTTTCGAGAAGACGCTGTCACGGCGTCAGAAAAAGATGCGCACGCGGATCATGGCCATGGCCGTGATCGCAACGATCGCAGCGTCGGCCGGCATGGTGCAGGCGATGCACGATCGTTCCGTCTTCGAGCGGGCGTACGCGTCCAACACCTGGGTTCCGTAGGAGGTAGGACATCATGCCCGCCGACATTCATCATCCGCAGACCGCGCCGCAAGGTCGGGGTCCTCGCGTCAACGCCACCCGCGCCCGCCAAGGTCGCTGGGGCAAGCAGATCTTTTGGGTCCTGGTCGTTTCGACCGTGCTGGCCGCGATCGCCCTGTTCGGGGCCTGGAGCTTCCGGGCCAACGACCTGGCCGCGGTCGAGGTCAACAATGGCCCGACGACCTCGGCCGAGGTTCAGGCTTATGACACGCCGCAACAGCCGGCGCGCCAGACGCCCGCCAACTAGCCGGCGGTCTTCGCAAGCCTTCGAAGGGCGGTCTCCTCGCGGAGACCGCCCTTTTTCGTGCCGGCAGTTGCCCAAAGCAAAACGGCCTCCCTTTCGGGAGGCCGTTCCGCTAACCGTGGGATCTCGTTTCGGGAAAGTCGAGATCAGGCCGCCTTGGCCGTGCGGCGCGGATGGAAAAACAGCGCCTGGCCGATCGCCGCCTTCACCGTTTCCGGCTGGAAGGGCTTGGTGATCAGGAAGGTCGGCTCCGGGCGCTCGCCGGTCAGCAGGCGCTCGGGGAAGGCGGTGATGAAGATCACCGGCACGTCCATGCGGCCCAGGATGTCCTTGACCGCATCGATGCCCGACGAGCCGTCGGCCAGCTGGATGTCGGCCAGGACCAGGCCCGGGGTGCGACGCGCGACGGCTTCCACCGCTTCGGTGCGGGTGGCGGCGATGTCGATGACGTCGTGGCCCAGTTCCTTGACCAGGGCTTCGATGTCGGCCGCGATCACCGGTTCGTCCTCAATGATCAGGACTTCGGTGGCCAGTTCGGCGTCGATCTCGGCCTGGGCGTCGGCGATCAGGCGTTCAACCTCGCCGAAGTCGCAATCCAGGATCTGGGCCGCTTCCGACGGGGTGAAGCCCTCGAGCGCGGTCAGCAGGAACGCCTGGCGCGAACGCGGGGCGATGCGCAGCAGACGCTGGGCGGCGTCGTCGCCGCTGCTGGCGGCCTCTTCACGACGCGCCTCGAGCTGAGCGCCCGAGCTGAGCCAGATCGCGTGGAACACGCGATACAGCGCCACGCGGGGCGACAGCTCGCCATCCAGCGAACGCTCGCCGGCGGCCAGCGCCTCCAGGGCGACGCGGACATAGTGATCACCGGTCGTCTGATCGCCGGTGAGGGCGCGAGCGTAGCGGCGGATATAAGGAAGATGCGGCGCCAGCCGAGCTAGAAGACTCATGACCCCTCCCGATGCGGTGTCTTCGAAAAACATACAAACGAACGGCGAAGCTGCGCCGTTCCGTCGAAGGTCGATAACGTCCCCTCGAATGAGCGGTTCCGTCGATTGCCGTTTTTTGACATCTTATGCTCAAGCTTATGGAACCCGGTACGGAAATCCACGTTGTCGTCTGGCGAAGACACATTCGGCCAAAGGGGGCGGATGCCGATGAATTTCGGTGTCGAGGACATGATCGAACACGTACCCATGGAAGACAAACGCAAGAGCGCCGCGGCGCTGGATGAAGCGCGTCTGCGTCAGCAGGCCATCGGCGTGAAGCTGCGCCAGATGTTCGACGAGGTCGTCAACGAGCCGGTGCCGGACGAATTCCTCGATATTCTGCGCAAGGCTGAGCCTCCGGCGGGAGGTCGCTGAGCATGGATGAGAAGCAAGTGGGGCGTTCTGCGCCCGATCCCGTGCGCGACCCCGTGTTCAAGCGCGAGCTGGTCACGCTGATTCCGCATCTGCGCGCCTTCGCCCGCACCCTGACGGGCGACGCCACCGCGGCCGACGATCTGGCGCAGGACGCCATGATGAAGGCCTGGGACGCGCGCGCCTCGTTCCAGCTGGGCACGAACATGAAGGCCTGGACCTTCATGATCCTGCGCAACCAGTTCTATTCGGAAAAGCGCCGCAGCTGGCGTCAGAGCCAGCTGGACCAGGAAGCCGCCGAGCGGACCCTGGTGGCGGTCGACGATCCCGAGGCGCCCGTCGCCCTGGACGAACTTCGCATGGGTCTGGCCATGCTGCCGGCCGAGCAGCGTGAAGCGCTGATCCTGGTCGGGGCGGGCGGCTTCGCCTACGAGGAAGCGGCCGACATCTGCGGATGCGCGGTCGGTACGGTGAAGAGCCGTGTCAGCCGGGCGCGCCGCGCCCTGCAGGCCATCCTCGAAGCGGGCAACTACGACCGTGACGGGGGCGCCGCCGGCGACGCCATGCGGGCGATCCTGGCCGACGCGGAGCGTTTGAGCTCCTTGCGGTGAATGCTCTGGCCGGCCGCGCTGCGCAGGCCGTAACGTCGATCCGAGTCCGTCTGGCCCTCGCGCTCAGTCTGGCCCTCCTTCCGGTGCTCATCCTGGGCGTCATGCAATCGGTCTTCGCCTTCCGGGCGGAGGCCGATTCGCGACGCCAGAGCCTGGAGCTGGCGGCCGGACGCAGCGCCGCCATCGCGCGCGCTCGAATCGAGGCTGCGGGCGTGCTGCTCCAGACCCTGGGCCCCGGCTCGGTGGGGCTGGAGTGCGCCCAGCGTCTGGCGGACGTGCGCGCGCGCCTGCCGGGCTACGCCAACCTGATCCGCTTCGACGCGCGCGGTCGCGTGGCCTGCGCCGCCGCCACCACGCCTTATGACACCGAGCGCGGCACGCGCGCCTGGTTCCAGTCCTTGCGGACCGGGGCTGGGATGGTCGTGGCCGCCGCGCCGGGCGCCGTCTACGCTAACGAGCCGGCCGTGCTGGCCGCCGTCCGCGCCGGTGGGCCGGACGACTTCCAAGGCGCCATGGCCGCGGTTCTGACGCTGTCGGAACTGAAGGTCGAGACCGCTAACCGCTACATGCCCGGCGGGGCCGAGGTGGCCCTGGCCGACTCCACCGGCAAGGTGTTCGCCGCCACCAATCCGGAGGCCTTCGACACGCCGCGGGCCGGTTGGCGCGAGACCGCCAGCCGCAACGGCTCGGTAATCTGGGGCGGGCACGACGCCCACGGCAAGTCGCGCAGCTATTCGGCCGCGCCGCTGGTCGAGGACAATGTCTTCGTCATCCTGTCGGCCCCGGCGCCGGGCATCATGTCCTGGGCGTCGATCAATCCGATCTCGCGCGTGGCCCTGCCGCTGCTGGCCTTCGTGCTGGCGTTGTCGGCCGTGCTCTACGCCGCCGAGCGCGGGGTGATCCGCTGGATCGTCTATCTGCAGCGCGTGGCGGCGATCTATGCCCGCGGCCGCTTCACCGTCCGCCCGCTGCAGGCCGAGCGCGCGCCGCCGGAGATCCGCGAGCTGGCCGCCACCCTGGACGCCATGGCCGGCGCCATCGTTACCCGTGACGCCTCGCTGATGGACAGCCTGGCCGAGAAGGACGCGCTGATGCGCGAGATCCATCACCGGGTAAAGAATAACCTGCAGATCATCACCTCGCTGCTGAACATGCAGCAGCGGGCCCTGGCCGATCCCGCGGCCAAGGCGGCGATGAACGACACCCGCCAGCGCATCACCGCCCTGGCCCAGATCTACCGCGCCCTCTACCAGGGGCCGGATCTGAAGCGCGTCGACCTGCGGCCGTTCCTGGAGGAGCTGACCGCCCAACTGCTGGCCAACGATATGTCGACCTCGCCGCTGGTGCGGACCGAGGTGCATGCCGACCCGCTGGTCATCGATCCCGACCGCCTGGCGCCCATCGCCCTGTTCGCCGTCGAGGCCATCACCAATGCCCAGAAGCACGCCTTCGGACCGCAGGGCGGGGTGCTGATCGTCGGCTTCCATGTGCGCGGCGAAGAGGCCGAGCTGTCGATCAGTGACGATGGTCCGGGCGCAGCCGAGAGCCTGGGCGGCGGGGTCGGTCGCACCCTGATGACCGCTTTCGCCCGCCAGCTGCGCGGCAAGGTGTCGTTCGAAACCCGCGATCCGCGGGGCCTGACTGTGCGGCTTGTGTTCCCGACGCCACAGGCTTGATCGTGGCGTAAAGAAGCCGGAACCGAGCTTCGCCGCTGACGTTCTCTCCGGGCACTGTTTCAAGCGCCCTTCCCGATCCCTTCGGGGGCGAACAGCGGAGAAGACCATGCGTAAGCTCATCATCCTGGCCGCCATCGCCGCCAGCCTGTCCGTCGCCGCCTGCAACACCGTCGAAGGCGCCGGCCGCGACGTCTCGTCGGCCGGCCGCGCCGTCAGCGACACGGCCAGCGACGTGAAGAACAACTAGGAACGGTCCTCAGCCGTTCTTCGCGGAGGCCCGCCGGTTCATCCGGCGGGCCTTTGTTGTTTCTGGATTCAACGAAACCGTTTCCATTCTGCAACCCAAGGGCGTTCAGCCGATATCCGGCTGAAAAATCCTCGCGCAAGCTTCACCGCCTCTGAACCGAGGCGAAACCCGCTTGCCGACTGCCGATATCCAACCCGTCTTCGTGCACAGCGGCTGGCGTTGCTCCAGCACCTATGTCTGGCACCGGTTCCGGGCGCTGGCCGGCGTGCGCGCCTATTATGAGCCCTGGCACGAACAGCTGGCCCGGATCACCGCCCAGACCATCGACGCCGAAACGCCCGACAACAGCGGCCTGCGCCATCCCGGCGGGACCGAGCCCTATCTGAAGGAATTCCAAGTCGTTCTCGATCCGGCGGGCGGGGTGACAAACTTCAAGGCCGGCTTCGCTCTGGATCGCTTCTGGATCGAGCCCGAGGCCAGCGATCTGGGCCAGCAGGCCTATGTCGAGACCCTGGTCGAGGCCGCGCGCGTTCGGGGCGAGATCCCGGTCCTCGCCTGCTGCCGCACCCTGGGCCGGGTGGGCTGGCTCAAGCGACGGTTCGGCGGCTTCCACGTCGTGCTGGTTCGCGATCCCGTCCAGCAGTGGCTGTCGTTCTATTCGCTGCGCAAGCGGCCCCGGCCGACCTATTTCGAGCAGTGCCACTATGTCCTGCTGTCCGAGATGGCCGGCTGCGAAGACCTTTCCCGCACGATCCTGGGCCATGACTTCGAAGGCGTGGGGACCCTGGCCGACCGGCTGGCCGCCGTGCGCAGCAAGCTCAAGCGCGCTCCGGCCGGCGTGTCGTTCCAGGCCTTCCTGGCGGTGTGGTTGCGCTCATACCTGAAGGCTCTGCCCCAGGCCGACCTGGTGATCGACGTCGATCGGCTGGCTCGCGACCAGATCTATGCCCGCCAGATCGAGGCGGCGATCCAGGTCGGCTGCGGCCTGACACCCGACTTCTCCGACTGCCGCACGCCGGCCCCGCACGGCATCGCGCCGCCGGTGCAATGGCGTCGGGCCGCGCGCGAGGTCGTCGACCTGATGGACCTGCACGGGGCGGTGGTCGGCCCGGACGCGCCGGAGATCCTGTTCCGCAAGCTCGCGCCCGCCTTCGCCGCGGTGACGCCGGCGCCGGTCGGGGCGGTGACGAAGGTGAAAGAGGCGCTGGGCGGCCTGGTCGGCGGCGCCGTGCTCAGCAGGGCCTATGCGGCGGCGGCCGCGGCGCGCACCGACGGATCGCGCAGATAGATGCCCGTCCCGCCTGGCGCAGGCGCCAGGATGTTCTCGAAGTCCGAAACGTCGTCCTCGGCGTCCAGCACCAGCACGCCATCGGCCGGCAGCAGGGCGACCAGGGCCGCGACCACCTTGCCGCGCAGCGACGCGTCCATGCCGCGCAGCACGCCGCGCAGCAGGATGATGTCGAAGCGGCCCATGGCCGACAGGTCGGCCAGCAGGTTCAGCCGCCGCCAGCGCACCATCTGGCGGATGCGCGGCGAGATCGCCCAGGTGTCGTCCTGGTTCTCGAAATACTTGATCAACATGCGGATCGGCAGGCCGCGCTGGACCTCGAACTGCGTGTAGAGGCCGGCCTGGGCCTTCTCCAGCGCCCGTTCCGACAGGTCCGAGCCGAAGAATTCAAACCGCGTGCCGGTCGCCAGATTGCCGGCCTCGTGGGCGGCGATGGCGATCGAATAGACTTCCTGGCCGGTGGCGCAGGCCGCGCTCCAGACGCGGATAGGGCTCTCGCGGCGGCGCTGGGACAGGGCCGGCAGCACATCGTCGCGCAGGGCGGCGAAGGTCTCGCGACCGTTGAAGAAGGTGGTTTCGCCGCGGCACAGGGCCTCGACCACGGCCCAGATCAGCCGATCTTCGCGGCTGGCGCGCAGAGCCGCGATCAGGGCGTCGATCGAGTCATAGCCCTCGCGGCGCGCAAGCGGCGAGAGGCGGCTTTCGATGAGATAAGGTTTCTCGATCTCGACCCGCACGCCGGCGCGGGCGCGGCCCAGGGCCGCCAGCAGGTCCATGTCCTCGGGCGTCACAGCAGGCCCGCCTCGGCGAACTTCGCCTGGATGATGTCGCCGTCAAACGGCTTCATGATGTATTCGTCCGCGCCGGCGTCCAGGGCCGCGCGGATATGGTCGACGCTGCTCTCGACGGTGCAGAACACCACCTTGGGCGCGTCGCCGCCGGGCTCGGCCCGCAGATTGCGCAGGAATTCCAGGCCGTTCATCACCGGCATGTTCCAGTCCAGCAGCACGGCGTCAGGCATGGCCGCGCGACACCACGCCAGGGCCTCCATACCATCGGCGGCCTCAGCGATCTCGAAGCCGATGTCCTCCAGGACTCGGCGGGCGACCTTGCGGATCACCCGGCTGTCGTCGACCACCAGACAGGTCTTCACGGCATGCTCCAATCCAGGCCGCTATCGTGCGAGCGGTCTGGTTAAGGAGCGGTTTGCCCAAACCCGGATCGGGCTGCGGCAAATGTAACATTTACAGTGGAGTTAGGCGGGGACCCAGGCGGCGATGCTGGCGCGCTCCTCGCCGATCTCGACGGCGACCTGGCCGCCGGCCGCGCGGACCAGGGCGTTCAGATAGGCGGCCTGCACCCACGGACCGCCCAGGCCCTCGGCCAGGGGCTCGCCCTTCAGGCCGGCCAGCACCTCAGGACGCAGACGGGCGCGGGGACCGGCCGCGTCGGCGATGATCGAGAAGCGGCCGTCGCCGGCCACGGCCTTGATCGTCGCCACGCCGCCGGCCGGCAAGGCGCTGGCGGCGATCTGAGCGATATTGAGCACCGCGCGCGAAGACGGCTTGTTCATCGCCTGCGGCTCGATTTGCCAGTCGAGCGAGGGGCGCACGTGGGCGAACACGCCCTGGGCCAGTTTTTCCAGCTCGCGGGAGTCGAAGTTCTCGGCTGAGGCCGAAGCGCCGAACGCCACGCGGGTGAATTGCAGCAGGTCGGCCAGCTTGCGGGCCGACGAGGCGATCAGGTTCATGGCGTCGTCGCGCATGTCCTGGGCGGCCGGATCGTCCAGCAGGTCCAGGCCCGAGACGATGGCGCTGGCCGGGCTGATGAAGTCGTGGCACAGGCGCGCGGCCAGCATGGCGGCGAAATCGGGGCCTTGGACGTCCGTTTCGGGGGACGCGGGAGCCGGGGTCTCGGAAACGGTGTCGGTCATGGCGGCGGAGTTTGTCGTGATTTGAGGCTTTGGCAAACCGGCGCTCGCCTCTATGGGAAAGGCCGTGATCGATCCGTTTCTAGAGCCGGGCGTCCTGGTGCGCCATCCCAACCAACCCGATTGGGGGCTGGGGCAGGTTCAATCCGTGATCGGACACCGCGTGACCGTCAATTTCGAAGAGGCCGGCAAGCAGACCATCGACGCCACGCGCGTGCGTCTGGTCTTCGTCGGCGACGACCCCAGGGGATAGGCATGAGCAGCGAGAACCTCGCAGACTGGGGCCGCCAGCTGGCGCTGATCACCGAGGAGGCCGCCAAGGTCATCCTGCCGTTCTGGAAGACCGAGCTGGCCGTGGCCCAGAAGGCCGACGAGAGCCCCGTCACCGAGGCCGATCGCGCCGGCGAGCGCCTGATCCTGCAGCGCCTGGCCGAGCTCTATCCGGATGTTCTGGTGATCTCCGAGGAGCACGCCAGCGAATTTGGCACGCCCGACGCGGTCGGTTCGCGCTTCTTCCTGGTCGATCCGGTCGACGGCACCAAGGCCTTCGTGCGCGGTGACCCCAACTTCACGGTCAATATCGGCCTGATCGAGAACGGCCTGGCGGTGGCCGGCGCCGTCTGCGCCCCGGCCACGGGCGAGGTGTGGTTCACCACGGCCGAGGGGGCGGTCAAGCGCGCCGGGCCGGACGCGCCCGAGACGCCGGTGCGGGTGCGTCCCTGGCCGAAAGGCGAGGCGCTTGGCCTGGTCAGCCACACCATGCGCGAGGAAAAGGCCGCCGAACTGGCCGCCGAGTACGGCTTCGACCTGCGCGCGCCAATGGATAGCTCGATCAAGATGTGCCGCATCGCTGAAGGCTCGGCCGACATCTATCCGCGTCATGGCCCGACCTCGGAGTGGGACACCGCCGCTGGTCATGCCGTGCTGGTCGCCGCGGGCGGGGCCTTCACCCAGCCCGACGGCTCGCCGTTCACCTACGGCAAGGCCGACCAAAGCTTCCGCAACGGCTGGTTCGTGGCCCGCGGCGGCTAGAGGGCGACCTCTTCGGGCGCGATTTCGGGCGGCGTCGTCAGGATCGTGCCGACCGAGGCGGCGATGATCGCGCCGATGGCCAGCCATTGGGTCAGGGCCAGGTGCTCGCCCAGGATTACCAGGCCCGCCAGCGCGCCCACAGCCGGCTCGGCGCTCAGCATGACGCCGAAGCTGCGCTTGGGAATGCTGCGCAGGGCGATCATCTCCAGCGAGTAGGGGATGGCGCTGGACAGCACCGCCGCGGCCAGGCCCATGCCAACGTACTTCAGGTGGAAGAGCTCGGCCCCGGCCGAAGCGATGCCGATCGGGGCGACGATCAGGGCCGCCGTGGTCATGCCCAGGGCCACCGAGCGCCCGGCGTGCAGGTGGCCGATCCGCTTGCCCAGGATGATGTAGAGCGCCCACATCACCGCTGCGACGCAGGCGAAGCCGACGCCGACCGTGTCCAGATGCGTCGCGCTGTCGCCGATCGGCAGCAGCAGGCCCAGGCCCAGAACGGCGAGGCCGATCCAGACGAAGTGGATCAGCTTGCGCGAATAGGCCACCGCCACCAGCAGCGGGCCCATGAACTCGATGGCGATCGCCAGGCCCAACGGGATCGTGCGCAGCGCCATGTAGAAGCTGAGGTTCATCACCCCGACGGCCGCGCCATAGGCGGCGACCTTCTTGAGGTCCGCGCGGGTGATGGGGTGACGCCATGGCCGCCAGATCAGCAGCAGGATGATGGCGGCGAAGGTGACGCGATAGGCCGTCGTGCCGGCGGCGCCGACGGCGGGAAACAGGCTCTTGGCGAACGAGGTGCCGACGCACAGCGTGACGATCGAGCCGAACAGGGCGGCATAGGGCAGAAGATGCGGACGGGAGGCGGACATGGGGTCCTAATACGGACCCAAACCTATCCCGTCATCCCGCGCTTCATGCGCGGGACCCATTGTTCAGCTTTCACGTGAGAGCCTGGTTCCGCTCCGCACCTGCGGCGGACAAATGGGTCCCGCGCACAGGGCGCGGGATGACGAGCTATTTCAGGTCGTTACTTCTTCACCCAACCGCCATCCAGCGGCTTCCAGTACTGGCCCGGGCCCACCTTGGCGTAGAGTTGCTTGGCGGTGGCCTGGCCGGCCGCTTCGGGGGTCACGCCGGTCTTGGCGGCGATGTCCTTGTAGGCGGCGGTGCGGCCGGTGTTGATCTCGGCCACCGCGGCGCGCAGGGCCGCGTCCCCGCCGGACACGATGCCCAGATAGCCGTCGGCCTGCTCGCCGACCGTGCCCGAGGCCTTGCCGGCGTCCACCGCCGCCTTGGCGGCAGCCGACTGGGCCAGGGCCAGGTTCGCGCCGGCGGCGGTCATCGCCAGGCCCAGCGCCAGAACCGTCATCGTCTTGCGGATCATGTCGGTTCCTCCTTCTTAGAACAGGTTCGGGTTCTGCTGGATCAGCGACTGGACTTCCTTGTCCAGCCGCACGCGCACGTCGGCGTCCAGCTTGGCGTAGATGTTGATCGGATCGACCTTGACGCGGACGGTCGGCGTGCACGCGGCCGCGCCGAGCGCTCCCGTCGCGATCAGGGCCATCAAGAGGGCGCGCTTTCTCATGCGTTGGTCTCCATTGCGGACGCGAGATTGGCCGGTCACGGTTGAACCGAACCTGAACGGGGCGGGGCCGCTTCCTCCTCGGCGAACGAGCGGCGCCAGGCCGCCAAAAGCTCGTCGAAGTTCAGCGACGTGTCGAGGGTCAGATCGACCGGCGTCTTGGCCGGCAGAGCGATGCGCTTGTTGAACGCCTGGCCGCGGATCAGGTCGAGGATGCCGACCCGGGCCTTCTCGGCGACCTTGGGATCGTGCTCGCCCTTGATGTGGAACAGCACGCCCAGGCGGCCCTTGTCGGTGCTGTTGACACCGGCTTCCAGCTGCTCGAACGCCAGGTTCTCCATGGCCTGATAGGCGAAGTCCTGGATGGCGTTGACCTGGGCGGGCGCGGCGGGCGGCGCGCCCGGGGCGTCGGCCGGGCTGGCCTCGACGTTCGACAGGGCGGCGCGCGACAGCTCCACTCGGCCGGGCTGGATCGCCCGGATCTTGCCGTCCTGGAAGCGCAGGCCCTCGGGACCGAAGGTGAAGGGCAGGCGCCCGTCGATCACCGCCTCGACCTTGACCTTGTCGGCCAGCGACGAGGCGGCGAGCAGTTCGCCCAGGTCCAGATGCTCGATGACGATGACGCCGCGCATGGTCTTGTCCAGGCCCAGCGGCACGTCGATCGGCTCGATCGACACGCGCCCCTTGGCGGCCTCGAAACTGGCCTTGGAGATCGACAGGCTGTCGGCGCCCAGCTGGAACACCGACTCGATGGCGGTCAGCGGCACGATGGAGTCGACGCGCACCACCTTCAGGCTCTGGCCCGGACGGGTGGTCAGCGGGGCCAGGCTGTCGAAGTCGACCGCGCCGTCCAGGGTGGCGACGAAGCCGATCGGGCTGGTGAAGTCGATTTCCTTGGCTTCCAGGCGGCCTCGGCTGGTCGCGCCCTTGTCGTCCCAGGCGAAGACGCCGGTGAAGCTGGCAGGCCCTTGGGCGTTCTTGGCGAAGGCGGCCATCGGCGACAGGTCGGCCGGCTGCAGCCCGTCCTTGGCGAAGGCCAGCTTGGAGGCGTCGATATCGGCCTGGCCCTTGCCGGTGGCCACCACGTGACGAAGTCGGATCTCGCCCAGCGACTGGCCGATCGGGGTTTCGGCCTGGAAGGTCCCGCCCCAGACGCCGGCTGACAGCGTCAGGCCACCCTTGGCGAGAATGCTGTTGAAGCGGCGCTCGGCGGCGGCGTCGGTGATCGCCGCGCCGTCGACGCGGACATTGGCGTGGTCGAAGCCGCCGGTTCCGCCCAGGGTCGCCTCGCCCTTGATGTTGCTCAAGGTCGCTTCGGCGACCTTCAGCGCGCCTTCGCCCTCCTCGAAACGCAGGGCCGCGCTCCAGCCGTTGGCGCCGGCGGTGACCAGCGGGGCCTTGGCCGGGCACAGGCGCGCCTTGATGCCGGTGACGGGCGCATCGCCCAGGGCATAGGCCTTGGCGGTGATCGGCGCGCACTTGGACTGGGTGAGGGTGAAGCGGCCGCCGGCGATCCGCGCCTGGCCGTCGATCTGGGTGGTGACGCCCTCGATCGGCGGCAGGTCGAAATTCTCGGTAGCTAGCGACAGCGGCGAGGTCATGACTCCGCCGGCCATCTTCCAGTTGGGCGCCAGCGCCTTGACGGTGGGCAGGCCGCCGCCGGACAGCGCGACCTGAAGGGCCCCGCGCGCGCCCTCGGGGCCGGCGTCGACCAGCAAGCCCTTCGGCGCGCTGGCGGTCAGGGTCACGCCGTTGGGCGCGGCCAGGCGGGCTTGTTCGGGCAGAGTGACCCGCGTGCGGCCGCCCTTCATGTCGACCGCGAAGGCCGGCAGGGCCAGGTCGAAGGTCCGCAGGGCCTGGCTCAGCGGCTTGCCGTAGGCGGGGTTGGGGATCAGGGCGGCCAGCCGCTCGGCGTCGGGACCCGAGACTCCGCTGCGGCCGCCGGCCGAGCCGGCCAGGGTCAGGGCCAGGCCGCCGGGGCCCTGGTCCAGCTTGCAGCGGGCGTTCAGCTCGGCATTGGCCAGCGCCAGGGCGCCGGAGGCCAGCCGCGCGGCGGCAGCGTCGATGGCCAGCGGGCCGTTCACGGTCGCGCCCTGGGCGTCGAGGATGAAGGCCAGGTTCGACGAGCCGGCCTTGGCCTTCAGGCCGCTGAGGGCGGTCCCCGCCGCCAGGGCCTGGCGGGCGTCAAGATTGGCCTCGACCGCGCCCCGAGCCGTGGTGCGGTCCTTGCGGTGGTCAACGGTGATGCGTGGTGCGGACAAGGCCAGGCTGGCGCCGCGCGCGTCCAGCGACGGGGCCAGCAGGCGCTCGCCCCGCAGGTTGCCGCGCGAACGGCCCAGGAAGGCGAAGGCGTCCAGCCCGCCGTCCAGGCGGCCGGCCAGGGTCAGGTCGCCGGCCAGCTTCTCGGCCTGGCTGTCGCCGATCCGGCCGCCCTCGGCGCGCAGGGCCAGGCGGGCTTCCAGCGGTCCGCTGGCGGCCATCTTGGCCAGGTCCGGATAGGGCAGGTCGGCGCTGAGCTTGGCGTCGGCGTCGGCCAGCTCGGCGGCCTCGGCCTCCAGGCTGTCGATGGCCATGGTGACCTCGACCGTCAGCCGGTCGCCGCGCTTGCGGGCGGTCACCGTCGCGCCCTGGGCGTCGATCGCCAGGTTCTGGACGGCGTAGCGCAGCGGGGCCAGGCGGCCGTCGAACCGCAGCAGCTGGCCGTTGTCCAGGCTAGCGTCGCCGGTGATGCGCGCGCGGCCGCCGGGGGTGATCAGATCGACGCGGGCGTCTTCGACCAGCACGGCCGGACCCGGGACGTTCGGCTTCTTGGGCGACTTCAGGAATTCGTCCAGCAGCGGCTGCAAGGCGCCGAAGCTGAGTTGGCCCTTCTGGTCGATACTGGCCATCACGCGCGGACGGACCAGGCGCACGGCCTTGGTCTGGATGCCGAACGTCTCGCCGTTCCAGGGCGTGGAGAGGTCATAGGCCACTTCCAGCCGGTCGGCGGCGAACACCGGGGCGTTGCGCGACCCCAGGCGCACCCGGCCGGTGAAGCCGGTGGCGTCCAGGTCGTCCAGCTCGACGGCGGCCTCGATGCCGTGGTCGCGCAGCCAGCTCTCGGCCAGCTCGCGGCTGATCTCGCGGCGGCCCGACCACACGACCAGACCCGTGGCGATGAAGGCCAGCATCGACAGCGACAGGGCTTCCAGGCCCAGGTCGATCAGCCGCTCGCGGCGGCCCCACGTCGGGGTGGGCGTCTTCTTGCTGTCGGGGGCGGTCGAAGGCTCGGCCATCGGATCCTGAAAAGCTCGCGTTCCTAAAAGCCCCCCCGGCTCAGCTTCGATCCCTAGCGGGAAAATCCAAGCACGTCCTGCATGTCGTAGAGGCCTGGCGGCTTTCCCTTTACCCAGGCGGCGGCCTTGACCGCGCCGCGGGCGAACAGGCCCCGGTCGATGGCCGAGTGCGACAGGGTCAGGCTCTCGGACTCGCCGGCGAAGATCACGCTGTGCTCGCCGATGATGCCGCCGCCGCGCACGACCGAAAAGCCGATATTGCCCTCGACGCGCGGACCGGTGACGCCGTCGCGGGCGCGGTCGGCCACGGCCTCCAGATCGACGCCGCGGCCCTGCGCGGCCGCCTCGCCCAGCATCAGGGCCGTGCCCGAGGGGGCGTCGACCTTGCGCTTGTGGTGGGCCTCATAGACCTCGATGTCCCAATCCTCGGCGGGCAGGGCGGCGGCGGCCTGGCGCACCAGACCCATCAGCATGTTGACGCCCAGCGAGTAGTTGCCCGAGCGGACAATCGCCACCTTGGTCGCGGCGGCCTCGATGCGGGCCAGCTGCTCGGGCGAGAAGCCGGTCGAGCCGATGATCAGGGCCGGCGCGTGGGCGTGGTGGACGGCGCGGGCCGCGGCGGCTTCGGCCAGCAGGGCCGAGGCCTCCGGAAGCGTGAAGTCGATCACTGCGTCGGCGGCGGCCAGGGCGGCATCAGCGGTCACCAGATGCTCGCCCTCGGCGCCCGGACGGTCGAAGCGGGCGGCCAGCACGACCTCGTCGCGGGTCTCCACCACCTGGATCACGGCCTGGCCCATGCGGCCTAGGGCGCCGGCGACGGCGATCTTCACGGGCTGGGACAAGGTTCTTCCTCTTACGCGTAGTCGGATTCCTGATCGCCTTTCAGCCGCCGCAGGTCAACCTTTCGAACCCTTACGGAGCGTAAGCCTCGTTGACGCAACGCCAATCCTAACAAGCGTTTGCTGGGATTTTCCAACGTCGGCCGGTTGTGACGCGGCGCCCCCATCGCTACGCTGGACGGCGCATAAGGGCGCGTTCGCACCGATCGGCGCGCCCCTTCATCGACTTGCGCAGGAAATGGGGAACGCCGGATGAGCGACGCGGAACGCAAGACCTTCACGGACGAGGAGGCCTTGGCCTTCCACCGCTACCCGCAGCCCGGCAAGCTGGCGGTGACCCCGACCAAGCCGATGGCGACCCAGCGCGACCTCAGCCTGGCCTATTCGCCCGGCGTCGCCGTGCCGGTCCACGCCATCGCCGCCGATCCCGACGCCGCCTATGAGTACACCTCGAAGGGCAACATGGTCGCCGTGATCTCGAACGGCACCGCCATTCTGGGTCTGGGCGATCTGGGCGCGCTGGCCAGCAAGCCGGTGATGGAGGGCAAGAGCGTCCTCTTCAAGCGCTTCGGCGACGTCGACAGCATCGACATCCTGGTCAGCTCCAAGGATCCCGACGAGATCATCACGGTGGTCAAGAACATCGGGATCACCTTCGGCGGCATCAATCTGGAAGACATCAAGAGCCCCGAGTGCTTCCGCATTGAGACCGAGCTGCAGGACCTGCTCGACATTCCGGTGTTCCACGACGACCAGCACGGCACGGCGATCATCTGCGCCGCCGGCCTGATCAACGCCTGCCACATCACCGGCAAGAAGCTGGAGGACGTGAAGGTCGTGCTGAACGGCCCCGGCGCGGCGGGGATCGCCTCGCTGGAGCTGATCAAGGCCATGGGCGTCCACCCGCAGAACGTCATCGCGGTGGACAGCAAGGGCGTGCTCTACGAGGGCCGCACCGAAGGCATGAACCAGTGGAAGAGCGCCCACGCGGTCAAGACCGACAAGCGCACCCTGGCTGAAGCCGTCGCCGGCGCCGACGTGCTGCTGGGTCTCTCGGCCAAGGGCGCCTTCACGCCCGAGATGATCGCCTCGATGGCTCCCAATCCGGTCATCTTCGCCATGGCCAATCCCGATCCGGAGATCACGCCCGAAGAAGTCCACGCCATCCGCAAGGACGCGATCATGGGCACGGGCCGCAGCGACTATCCCAACCAGGTCAATAACGTCCTGGGCTTCCCCTATATCTTCCGCGGCGCCCTCGACGTGCGCGCGCGTCGTGTGAACCACGAAATGAAGATCGCCTGCGCTCAGGCCTTGGCCATGCTGGCCCGGGAAGACGTGCCGGATGAGGTCGCCGCCGCCTATCACGGCCGCCAGCTGAAGTTCGGCCCCAACTACATCATCCCGTCGGCCTTCGATCCGCGCCTGATCTGGTACGTGCCGCCGTTCGTGGCCCAGGCGGCCATGGACACCGGCGTCGCCCGCCGTCCGATCGCCGACATGGACGCCTATCGCGCCGGCCTGGCCCAGCGCCTGGATCCGACCGCCGGCTTCCTGCAGAAGATCTCCGGCTCGGTGCTGGCCAATCCCAAGCGCATCGTGTTCGCGGAGGGCGAGGACCCCAGCGTCATCCGCGCCGCCTATGCCTTCCAGAGCGGTGGTTTCGGCAAGGCCATCCTGTGCGGCCGCGAGAACCTGGTGCACGAGAACATGCGCCTGGTGGGCCTGGATCCGGCGACCACCGAGCTCGAGATCCACAACGCCCGCCTTTCCGACCGCAATCCGGACTATGTCGATGCGCTGTACGCCCGCCTGCAGCGCCAGGGCTATCTGAAGCGCGACGTCCAGCGCCTGATCAACCAGGACCGCAACAGCTTCGCAGCCTCGATGGTCACCCTGGGCGAGGCCGACGGCATGGTCACCGGCGTCACCCGCAGCTTCGACCAGGCCCTGGAAGAGGTGCTGCGCGTCGTCGACCCGGCCCCTGGCGGCCGGATCATGGGCATGTCGGTGGTGCTGGCCAAGGGCCGCACCGTCTTCGTGGCCGACACCAACGTCACCGAACTGCCCGACAGCGACGAGCTCGTCGAGATCGCCTGCGAGGCCGCCCGCGCCGTCAAGCGCCTGGGCTTCAAGCCGCGCGTGGCCTTCATGAGCTATTCCACCTTCGGCAATCCGATGGGCGAACGTTCCGACAAGGTGCGCGAGGCCGTGGCGATGCTCGACGAGATGGACGTCGACTTCGAGTACGAGGGCGAGATGCCGCCCGAGCTGGCCCTGGATCCGGAAAAGCGCGCCAACTATCCGTTCATGCGCCTGACCGACAGCGCCAACATCCTGGTCATGCCGGCCATCCACTCGGCCTCGATCGCCACCAAGCTGGTGCAGTCGCTGGGCGGCGCCACGGTGATCGGACCGGTGCTGCTGGGCCTGTCCAAATCGGTGCAGATCGCGCCGCTGTCGGCCTCGGTGTCCAAGATCCTGAACATGGCCATGATGGCCGCCTACGACCAACCGGTCGAGGAGAACGCATAAGCTTGACCACAACCTGCGCGGCAGGGCGTCGCACCGTCTTTTCCAGTGCGCGCCCGGCCCCATCTAAGTCCTGTCGGCAACAGTAAGCCGGCGCGTAAGCCCTCCGGCCGGCGTCATTCCCTTGCGGCGCCGGCCGGCCCTTACGCCTTGCGCACGCGGGCGCCGGCGCGGCTCAATCCCCGGCGTTCGCCACCTAGAACCTCACGAAATCAAGTGCTTGTTGATTTTTCGCGCGATCGAATGATCCGCGTTCAGGGCCGTGCTCATACTCTCTGCACCTGACGGCTTGGAAGGGACGTCCGGCCGGCGATCGTGACGGCTGTCAGGGGTGGTCGAGCGGGGGTGGCCTGGGCTGAAATCGCCCAGGCGCTCCGGGACCGGGGTCGTCGCCTCGGCCCGCCCGTCGGGGGCCTCTTTCGGAAGCGGGTTAAAACCCCGCGCGTCGATGGCTCATCGGATAACGGCTGCGCGGAGCGTCTGGCTTCGTCGAAACGGTACTCTAGTTCAAACACTCCGGACGTGGTCCGGACGCTCCGCTTCCCTTTCTGTGACTTCAGCGGGCAGCCGCGTGAAGCGGCGGACTCATGACTGGCCCCCACCTGACCTGCTGCGCAGGTCTGTCCGCCCCCAAGCGGGGCGGAGAGATTTCTCCTCCCCCTGTTGGGGGAGGGGGACCGGCGAAGCCGGTGGAGGAGCCAGCGCCGTCAAAACGCCTCGCTGACGATGGTCCCGTCCAGGAGCAGCGCGGCGCGTTTCAGGCCGCTCGAAGCGAACGGCATGGCCACCTCGCCGTCGCGATCCACGGAGACCAGACCGCCATGACCCCCCAGGTCCGCCACGCCCTGTATCGCCGCGCGAGCGGCCTCTTCCAGGCTCTGGCCGCCGAAGCGAATCCGGTGGGCGATCTGCACCCCCACGGCCGTGCGGATGAAGTACTCGCCCTGGCCGGTGCAAGAGACGGCGGCATGGCCGTCGGCCCAGGCCCCGGCCCCGATGATCGGGCTGTCGCCGACCCGCCCCGGCAGCTTGCCGAACACCCCGGCCGTCGAGGTCGCCGCGGCCAGGCGTCCTTCGGCGTCGCGGACCACGCAACCGACCGTGCCAGTGGGCAGCGCATCCGGCGGATGGTTGTCCTCGAACGCGCCGGCCTGGGTGAACCAGGTCGCCGGATCCTCGACGCTCTCCAGGCCTTGGGCGCGGGCGAAGTCGATGGCCCCCTGGCCGGCCAGCATCACGTGCGGGGTCTTCTCCATCACCGCGCGGGCAGCCAGGATCGGGCTCTTGAAGCCCTGCAGGGCCGCGACCGAGCCGGCCTTCAGGCTAGCGCCGTCCATCAGGCTGGCGTCCAGTTCGTATTCGCCGTCGGCGTTGGGCGAGGCGCCCTTGCCGGCGATGTAGAGGCCGCTGGCCTCCAGCCCGACCACGGTCTCGACTGCGACGTCCAGGGCGCTGGCGCCGGCGGCCAGCCGGTCGCGCGCCGCTTCGACCAGGCCGCGCATGTGGGCGATCTCGACGCTGTAGTCATGACCGGGCTTGGCGCCCGCGCCGCCGTGCAGCGCGAGGCTAAAACGTTTGTTTGACATTCTGCTTCCTTGGGCCGGCGCCCTGCGCTAGCGTCGGCTTGATTAAAGATAAATATCGGGAGAAGCGAGATGAAGGCGGTGCTCAGCAAGGTGGTCGGCGGACCCGAGACCCTGGTGCTGGAAGAACTGCCCGATCCCGTCGCGGGACCCGGCCAAGTGCTGATCAACGTCAAGGCCTGCGGTGTCAACTATCCCGACGTGCTGATCATCGAGGACAAGTACCAGTTCAAGCCCCAGCGCCCGTTCGCGCCGGGCGGCGAGGTGTCGGGCGTGATCTCGGCGGTGGGCGAGGGCGTGACCCGCTTCAAGGTCGGTGACCGCGTGCTGGCCTCGACCGGCTGGGGCGGTTACGCCGAGAAGCTGGCCCTGGAAGAGCAGCGCTGCACCCACATTCCCGACAACATGCCCTTCGACGAGGCCGCGGCCTTCGTCCTGACCTACGGCACCTCGTACTACGCCCTGAAGGATCGGGGCCACGTGAAGCCGGGCGAGACCCTGCTGGTCCTGGGCGCCGCCGGCGGCGTCGGCCTGGCCGCGGTGGAGCTGGGCAAGGCGATGGGGGTGCGCGTTATTGCCGCAGCCTCCAGCCAGGAGAAGGTCGATCTGGCCATCAAGCACGGCGCCGACAGCGGCGTCGTCTACCCCCGCGGCCCGTTCGACAAGGACGGCCAGAAGGCGCTGGCCAGCCTGATCAAGGACGCCTGCGGACCCAACGGCTGGGACGTCGCCTATGACGCGGTCGGCGGCGACTATTCGGAGGCCACCATCCGCGCGGCGGGCTGGAACGGCCGCTTCCTGGTCATCGGTTTCCCGTCCGGGATTCCGAAAATCCCGTTGAATCTCACGCTGTTGAAGTCGTGCGACATCGTCGGAGTGTTCTGGGGCGCGGCGGTGGCGCGCGATCCCAAGGGCCACGCCCAGAACCTCAAGGAACTGATGGACCTCTACGCGGCCGGCAAGATCAAGCCGTACGTCTCCGAGCGTTTCCCGCTGGCCCGGGCCGGTGACGCGATCGCCCACCTGTCCAGCCGCAAGGCGATGGGCAAGGTCGTCATCACCGTCGACTAACATGGTCATTTAGCGTGGTTAAAAGTCGCTAAGTATCCTTTTTAGCGAAAGAAACAGGATACCCGCCGCAGACTGTCTCCAAGATTAGGAGACCTGCGGCGATGTTCGTCCAGAATGAACAAGGCGGTGCGCCAAGCGGTGGGGGCGATGTGGCGCCGGCCGCGGTGCGCCGTCCTTATCGTCTGAACCGGCGCCCGGAAGAGCGCGTGCAGGTGCTGGGCGGGACCATGGATCTGGTGCGTCCCGAAGAAGTCTTTCACTTCGTCACCGGCAAGCTGGCGGCGGGCCAGAGCGCGATCGTGGCCAACCACAATCTCCACAGCCTCTACCTGATCGGCAAGGACCACCAGATCGGTGAGTTCTACAAGGCCGCCGACCTGATCGAGGTCGATAGCGTGCCGCTGATCTTCTGGGCGCGCCTGGTCGGCCGCGCCAGCCGGCGCTTCCACCGCTGCACCTATCTGGACTGGCGCGACGACTTCTGGGCGCTGGCCGCTCGCAAGAGCTGGAAGGTCTTCTTCGTCGGCGGCGCCCCGGGCGTGGCCGAGAAGGCGATCGCGCGCGTCCAGCAGGACTATCCGGCGGCGCAGATCGCCAGCCACCACGGCTATTTCGACGTCACGCCCGGCTCGGCCGAGAACGAGGCGGTGGTCGCCAAGATCCGCGCCTACAAGCCCGACATCGTCCTGGTTGGCATGGGCATGCCGCGCCAGGAGATCTGGACGCTGGAGAACCACAAGGCCTACGGCCCGGCCGTGACCTTCACCGTCGGCGGGGCCTTCGATTATGAGGCCGGCGTTCAGCAGGCCGCGCCGCGCTGGATGGGTCCGATGGGCATGGAGTGGCTGTACCGGCTGATGGCCGACCCGCAGCGTCTGTTCTCGCGCTACTGCGTCGAGCCCTGGTCGCTGATCGGCCCGGCGTGCCGCGATCTTGCGCGCGTTGCGACCCGGCGTGGTCCCAATAGCGACGTCCGCGCCGCGGAAAACGCGCGCTGGGAGCAAATGCGTGCACGGAACGAAGGTGCGCGTTAATGATCGTTTCAGTAAAAGCGTTCGTGATCTCCAAAGAGGGGCTTGGGGGATAATGGGCCTGGATGTTCGTGTCATGACGCTGGAGGCCAATGAGCGCTCCGGCTTTACGCACCGCGCCGTCGCGGGACTGGGCCTGGTGGGACTGGCCCTGGCCTGGGCCGTGCTGCTTGTGCCGTGCATGCTGTGGCTGGGTGTGACTCACCTGGGCCGCCTGCTGCAGCCGCTGGTTCGCCGCCCGGCCTGATTTCCCTGTGGCATTTGCCTGGGTCGGCTGGGGAATAGCCCCTAGCCAACACCTGTTTGCTCCGCGAATATGATCATTGATCACCCTGCCCACTGAGAGGCTGGGGACGCGGAGGAATTTCCATGGTCGGACGTCTGGACGGCAAGGTCGCCGTCGTCACCGGAGGCTGCTCGGGCATCGGCCTGGGCGCGGTCGAACTGTTCGTCGCGCAGGGCGCCAGCGTCGTCGCCGCCGACCTGCAGGACGAAAAGGGGCGGATGCTGGAGCAGCGTTTCCCCGACAAGGTCCGCTTCCAGCGCTGCGACGTCACCGCCGACGACGATCTGGCCGCCACGATGGCGCTGGCTGAGAGCGCGTTCGGCGGCCTGGACATCCTGTTCAACAACGCCGGCCATGGCGGCACGCCCGCAGGGGTCGCGGAACTGACCGCCGAGGGCTGGGACAAGACCTTCGCCCTTCTGGTGCGCGGCCCGGCCATGGGCATGAAGCACGCCACGCCCCTGATGCTGAAGCGTGGCGGCGGCTCGATCATCAACACCGCCTCGATCGCCGGCCTGCAGGCGGGCTTCGGGCCGCTGGCCTATTCGGCGGCCAAGGCGGCGGTGATCCACATGAGCCGCTGTGCGGCGGCCGAGCTGTCGCCGCTGAAGATCCGGGTCAACGCCATCTGCCCGGGCCTGATCGCCACCTCGATCTTCGGGGCCTCGATGGGGCTGCCGCGCGAGGTTGCCGATCAGATGGCCGCCCAGGTCGCCCAGATCGGCCCCAAGATCCAGCCGGTTCCCAAGTCGGGCCTGCCCGAGGACATCGCCGCCGCCGCCCTCTATCTGGCCAGCGACGACTCGGTGTTCGTGACCGGCACGCACATCGTCGTCGACGGCGGCATCACGGTCGGTCCGCGCAGCGCCTGGGACAAGAACACGCCTTCGCCGATCCTGGCCGCCATGGGCATCTCGCCCGAGCAGGCCGAGGCGATGCGCGCCCAGCTGATCGCCGCCGGCGGGGCGGGTTGACCCTCACCCCAAACCTGCGTGGCGCCGTGTGGATGCTGGCCTCGGCGGTCGGCTTCACGGCGATGACCACCCTGATCAAGTTCCTGGGCGACGACTATCCGGCCGCCCTGCAGACCTTCTATCGCCAGCTGGCGGGGGTGATCGTGCTCCTGCCGCTGATCGCCTGCGACTGGCGCGGAGCGTTCCGCACCACGCGGCCGGGGATACTGGTCTTCCGCTCCAGCGCCGGGGTGCTGGCGCTGATCCTGGGCTTCTACGCCTATCAGAAACTGCCCCTGGCCGACGCCAACGCCCTGTCGTTCACCCGGACGCTGTGGCTGGTGCCGCTGGCGGCCTTCGTGCTGCGCGAGCCGATCGGCCCTTTAAGGATCGGCGCGGCCCTGGTCGGCTTCCTGGGCGTGCTGATCATGCTGCGGCCAGGCGCGGGCGGGGTTCAGGCCTGGCTGGGCTGGCCCCAGGCCGCGGCCCTGGCCTCGTCGCTGCTGTTTGCTTTGACCATCACCGGCATGAAGGTAATGACCCGCGACCACAGCCCGTTCGTGCTGCTGGTCTACGCCGCCGTGCTGGGCCTGGTGTTCGCCATTCCGCCCGCCCTGTTCGTCTGGCGCTGGCCGACCTGGCCGGACCTGGGCCTGCTGGCGGCCATGGGGGTGATCGGCACCTTCACGCAAGGGGCCTATATCAGGGGCATGCAGGCCGGCGAGGCGGCGGTCATGGCGCCGATCGACTACACGCGGCTGGTCTTCGCGGTCGGGGCCGGCTTCCTGCTGTTCCACGAGATCCCAAAGCCGGCGACCCTGGCGGGCGCGGCGATCGTCGTGGCCTCGACCCTGTTCATCTCCTGGCGCGAGCACCAGCTGTCGAAGCGCCAGGCGGCTCAGCCGGCGTAGGCGCGCCGCCACGCGACGAAACGGGCCAGGCCCTCCGCCAGCTTGACCTTGGGCTTGTAGCCGCACAGGGCGTGGATCTTGTCGATATTGGCGAAGGTGGCCGGCACGTCGCCCGGCTGCATCGGCAGCATGACCTTCTGGGCCTCGACGCCCAGCGCGGCTTCCAGCGTCGAGATCATCTCCATCAGCCCGACGGGATCGTTGTCGCCGATGTTGTAGACCTCGTGGCCGCCCTCACCCGGCGGATGCTCCAGGACACCCAGGATGCCGTCGACGATGTCGTCGATGAAGGTGAAGTCACGGGCCATCTCGCCCTCGCCATAGACGTCGATCGGCTCGCCCTTCAGCATTTTCTCGGTGAAGCTGAAATAGGCCATGTCCGGTCGGCCCCAGGGGCCATAGACGGTGAAGAACCGCAGGCCCGACTGCGGGAAGCCATACAGCCTGGCGTAGCTCTGGCTCAGCATCTCGCACGAACGCTTGGTGGCCGCGTACAGCGACACCGGATCATTGGCCGGATCGGTCTCGCGGAAGCCGTCGCCGTTCAGCGGCCGGTCGCCATAGACGCTGGATGAGCTGGCATAGACAAGGTGCTCGACGCCGGCGTGGCGGCAGGCTTCCAGCACCGCCAGGTGGCCGGCCAGGTTGCTGCGCTCATAGGCGAAGGGGTTCTCGATCGAGTAGCGGACCCCGGCCTGGGCGGCCAGATGCACGACCCGCTTGGCGCTGGAAGTCTTGACCAGGTCGGCGAAGGCTTGGTGCTCGGCGATGTCCAGGCGGACCATCGTGAAGCCCTCCCGGCCAGCCAGCCGGGCGGCCCGGGCGTCCTTCAGGGCCGGATCGTAATAGGCGTTGAAGACGTCGACCCCGATCACCGTCTCGCCGCGATTCAGCAGGCGTTCGGCCACATGCATGCCGATGAAGCCCGCGGCGCCCGTGACGATGATCGGAGTCGCCATGCCTCAGCCCCGACCGATCGAGGCGTAGGTGAAGCCGTGGCGGACCATCTCGGCCGGCTTGTAGACGTTGCGCAGATCGACGACGACGGGCGTGTTCATCAGGAGCTTCAGGCGGTCCAGGTCGAGGGCCCGGAATTGGTCCCACTCGGTCAGGATGACCAACGCATCGCCCCCCTCGGCAGCTTCATAGGCGCCGGACTTGAAGTCGACGTCCTCCAGTAGGTGGGCGGCTTCCTTGGCGCCTTCGGGATCGAAGGCCTGGACCTTGGCGCCCAGGGCCTGCAGGGCCGGGACGATGTCCAGGCTGGGGGCGTCGCGCATGTCGTCGGTGTTGGGCTTGAAGGTCAGGCCCAGCACGCCGATCGTTTTGCCGGTGAGGTCTTCCGCGCCGATGGCCTTGGCCACCTTGCCGGCCATGGCCTTCTTGCGGGCGTCGTTGACCTCGACCGTGGTCTCGATCAGCCGGGTCGGCGCGCCGTAGTCCTGGGCGGTCTTTACGAGCGCGATGGTGTCCTTCGGGAAGCACGAACCGCCGTAGCCGGGGCCCGCGTTCAGGAACTTGCCGCCGATGCGCTTGTCCAGGCCGATGCCCTTGGCGACCTGCTGAACGTCCGCGCCGACCACTTCGCAGAGATCGGCCATCTCGTTGATGAAGGTGATCTTCATCGCCAGGAACGCGTTGGCGGCGTACTTTATCAGCTCGCTGGTGCGACGGCCGGTGAAGACCAGCGGCGTCTCGTTCAGGGAGAGCGGGCGATAGAGGTCGCGCATCACCGCCTGGGCGCGTTCGTCGTCGGTGCCGACCACGACGCGGTCGGGGCGCTTGAAGTCCTCGATCGCCGCGCCTTCGCGCAGGAACTCGGGGTTCGACACCACAGCGAACTGGGCGTTCGGATTGGTCTTGCGGATGATGGCCTCGACCTCGTCGCCGGTGCCGACGGGCACGGTCGACTTGGTGACCACGACGGTGAAGCCATCGATCAGGCCGGCGATCTCTTCGGCGGCGGCATAGACGTAGCTGAGGTCGGCATGACCGTCGCCGCGACGGGTCGGCGTACCCACGGCGATGAACACCGCGTCGGCGTCCTGGATGGCCTGGGCACCTTCCAGGGTGAAGAACAGTCGGCCTTCACGCATGTTGCGGGCGACCAGGTCATCAAGGCCTGGCTCGAAGATCGGGATCTCGCCGCGCTCTAGCCGCTCGATTTTGCTGGGATCCTTGTCGATGCAGGTCACCACGTGACCGAAGTCGGCGAAACACGCCCCCGACACCAGGCCCACATAACCCGTGCCAATCATCGCTACGCGCATCGAAGCATCCTGGTCCGCATCCACAAGGACGCCGCGGCAAGCGGCGCTCCCGCCTAATCCAGCAATCGCCGCGCCGAGGCAAGCGGCCCCATCAAAACTGCGCGCACCGTGACATTCTCATGACCAGGAACGCCAGTTTCCCGGTAAAACTGTTGCGTCGACTTCAAGACCTTACGTAGCGAAACTGGGATTGCGCCGGGCCGCCGTTTTATTGAGGACCGTCAAGTTAAGGCAGGAAATTGCGCGAGGAATGAGCGCTACGGCCATTTGTCGCGCCCCGACTGTCGCAACGGTTTATTTGTAACTCCTGGCGTAGCTCTCTCCGGAAGTAACTCTCGGGGGACGTGCGTGCTGAAGTTCCTGAACTGCCTGACGACCGAGCATGACCTGCGTCTGGTGGTCGTCGCGGCGGTGGTCTGCATCGCCGGCTGTTTCACGACGTTCCGCCTATATTCACGGATGCGCGGGGCCCGCGGCCACGTGCGCGGCGCCTGGCTGCTGCTGACCGGCCTGGTGGCCGGGTCCAGCGTCTGGGCCACCCACTTCATCGCCATGGTCGCGTTCACCCCGGGCCTCAAGACCGGCTACAGCCCCAGCGGCACGCTGCTGTCGTTGATGATCGCGGTGGTGTTCATGGCCGCCGGCTTCGCGGTCGCCTCGGCCCAGCGCTCGACCACCAACGACCTGACCGGCGGCGTTCTGCTGGGTCTGGGCGTGGCGGCCATGCATTATATGGGCATGTCGGCCTTCGTGACCCAGGGCCAGCTGGTCTGGGAGCACGCCACGGTCGGCATGTCGGCCATCCTGGGCATCGGCGGCGCGGCCGCGGCCCTGGTCCTGGCGGGCACGGCCCGCACCATCAAGCGCCAGATGATCGGCGGCGGCGTGCTGTGCCTGGGCATCGTCTCGCTGCACTTCGTGGGTATGTCGGCCATCACCATCGTGCCGGACGCCACGATCGTCGTCCCCGATCAGCTGCTGTCGGGCGGCATCCTGACCCTGGCCGTCGGCTCGATCACCGGCATGATCATCCTGGGCGGCCTGGGCGCCGTCGCCATCGAATCCCAGACCTCGCGCTCGGCCCTCGAGCGCATCCGCCGCCTGGCCAACGCCGCCTATGAAGGCCTGGTCGTGGTCCAGTCGGGCAAGATCAACGACGCCAACGCCGCCTTCTGCGAACTGGCCGGCGCGCCGCTGTCGGAACTGGTGGGCCGCCCGCTGCTGGGCGCCATTCTGACCTTCGACGATGACGCCGCCGCCCGCGACGGCGTGCGCCGCGAGGGCAAGCTGGCGCCGGTCAATGGCGATCGCCAGATCCCGGTCGAGGTGTTCTCGCGCCTGATGGACGACGGCGCGCGCATCGAGACCACGGGCCTGACGGTCCTGGCCGTCCGCGACCTGCGCGAGCGTCGCGCGGCCGAGGAGAAGATCCGCTACCTGGCCGAACATGACGGTCTGACCGGCCTGCCCAACCGCAATTCGCTGCAGGCCCGCCTGGCCGCCGCCGTCGAGCGCGTCGAGGCCTCGGGCGAGAGCCTGTCGGTCATCTGCATCGACCTGGATCACTTCAAGGAAGCCAACGATCAGCACGGCCACGTGGCCGGCGACTCGCTTCTGGTCGAGACGGCCCGCCGCCTGCAGTCGGTCGTCCAGGCCCCGTCCTTCGCCGCGCGTCTGGGCGGTGACGAATTCATCGTGGTCCAGATCGCCGGTGGCGACCAGCCGACGGCGGCCGCCGAGCTGTCGGGTCGCCTGATCGACCTGCTGGCCGCGCCGGTGATGTACGACAGCCAGGAGCTGGCCATGGGCGCCAGCCTGGGCGTCAGCCTCTATCCCGACGACGGCCGCACCGCCGAGGCTCTGATGGCCAACGCCGACATGGCCCTGTACCGCGCCAAGGAAAGCGGCCGCGGCGTCTATCGCTTCTTCAAGCGCGAGATGGACGACAGCATCCGCGAGCGCCGCAACCTGGCCCGCGACCTGCGCCAGGGCATCGCCGACGAGGAGCTGGTGGTCCACTATCAGCCGCTGGCCCGCGCGGCCGACGGCGAGGTCTGCGGCTTCGAGGCCCTGGTCCGCTGGAACCACCCGACCCGCGGCATGATCTCGCCGCTGGAGTTCATTCCCGTCGCCGAGGAAAACGGCCTGATCGGTCCGCTGGGCGATTGGGTCCTGCGCCGCGCCTGCGCCGACGCCGCGTCCTGGGAAAAGCCGCTGCGCATCGCGGTCAACCTCTCGCCGATCCAGCTGCACAATCCGGCCCTGCCGACCCTGGTGCACGAGGTGCTGATCACCTCGGGCCTGTCGCCGTCGCGCCTCGAGCTGGAGATCACCGAGAGCGCCCTGTTCAAGGACTACCAGCGCGCCCTGGACAACCTGCGCCGCCTGAAGGCGCTGGGTGTGCGGATCGCCATGGACGACTTCGGCACCGGCTTCTCGTCGCTGTCGACCCTGCAGTCGTTCCCGTTCGACAAGATCAAGATCGACAAGAGCTTCGTCGAGAACATCCATCGCCACGACCGCGCCACTGTCATCGTGCGCGCCGTTCTGGGCCTGGGTCGCAGCCTGGAGATCCCCGTCGTGGCCGAGGGTGTCGAGACCGAGGAGCAGATCCTGTTCCTGCGCGGCGAGAACTGCACCGAGCTGCAAGGCTACGCCATCGGCCGCCCGGCCCCGGTCGACGCCATCGGCGCCTGGACCGTGGCCAGCGCTCAGGCGGTCGAGGCCATCGTTCCCTCCGCCGACCCGGCTCGCCGCTCGGCCTGACCCTGATCGGAACCTCCGTCTGCCTGGAACGTTAGGCGAAGCCTAAGCGGGCGGCAGGCGGGGTTTCCAAGGTGCTGGGACGGACGGCCATTAGGTTCGTGACGGCGGCCGATCGGCGGGAGCTTCGCTACGCCCTGGCGCTGCTGTTCGTGCTGCTGGCCATCGCCGCCCGCATGGTCGCGGTCGCCCTGACCGGCGTCACCGTCAACTTCCCCCCGTTCTTCGTGGCTGTGATGGTCGCGGCCATGGTCGGCGGCCTGGGGCCGGGGACTCTGGCCCTGGCCCTCAGCGCCGTGGTCGCCTGGCGGTTCTGGCTGGCGCCGGACGATTCCTGGACGCCGCATTTCCGCGAGACCGTTCAGCTGTCCATGTTCCTGCTGTGCGGCGGCCTGATCGTCGTGCTGGTCGAGGCCCTGCGTCTGGCCGTCCGTTCGGGCCTGGCCGCCGAGGAGCGGTTCCGCTCGGCCCAGGAGGTGTCGCTGGACGCCTTCGTGATCCTGGAGCCGATCCGCGACGCCGGGCGGGTGGTCGACTTCCGCTGGACCTACGCCAATCCGATGGCCGACTCGATGCGGCCCGCCGGCGTCTCGACCCTGCTGGGGCGACGGGTGACGGACGTCTTCCCCGACGAGACCGGTCGCGACATGATCGAGCGCTTCAAGCGCCTGCTGGACGCCGGCGGGCCTGACGACATCGACGTGCGGCGGGTCATCGACGGCGACGAGCGCTGGGTGCGCTCCAGCGGCGTGCGGCTGGGCTGCGACATCGCCGTCACTTTCCGGGACGTGACCCAGGAGCGGAAGGCCGCGGCGGCCTTGCGCAGCAGCGAGGAGCTGTTCCGGGGCGTGGCCAATTCAGCCCCGGTGCTGATCTGGGCGTCGCGCACCGACGGCGCGCCGGACTGGTTCAATCAGGCCTGGCTCGACTTCCGGGGGCGCACCCTGGAGCAGGAGCTGGCCGGCGACTGGTTCGACGGCATGCATTCCGACGACCGCGCGGCCGCCCTGGAGATCGCCGAGGCCGCCGCCCGCCGGCGCGAGACGTTCCATGTCGCCTTCCGCCTGCGCCGCGCCGACGGGACCTGGCGCTGGATCAACAGCGTCGGCGCGCCGCGCTTCGACGCCGCCGGGACCTATGTCGGCCACATCGGCAGCAGCTTCGACTTCACCGAGACGGTCGAGGCCCGGCGCGACCTGGAGGACCGGGTGGTCGAGCGCACCGCCGCCCTGGAGGCCAGCATGGCCGAGACCGCGACGGCCCAGGCGGCTTTGGCCCAGGCCCAGCGGCTGGAGACGGTTGGTCGGCTGACCGGCGGCGTGGCGCACGACTTCAACAACCTGCTGACCGTGATCGTTGGCGGGCTGGACATGATCCTGCGGCGGCCGGGTGACACGGCCCGCGTCACGCGGCTGGGCGAGGCGGCGCTGGCGGCGGGCCGGCGCGGCGAGCGCCTGACCCGGCAACTGCTGGCTTTCTCGCGTAATCAGGAACTGAAGCTGGAGGTGGTCGACGTCGTCGCCATGCTGGGCCAGGCCGAGCCGCTGCTGCGGCGCGCCGTCGGCGAGGCGGTAGCCCTGGAGGTCCTGCGCGGGGACGCAGCGCGAAACGTGCGCGCCGACGCCGCCCAGTTCGAAGCCGCCCTGCTGAACCTGGTGGTCAATGCGGCCGACGCCACCAGCCCGGGCGGCCGGATCCGCATCGCCGTGGAGCCCGCGACCTTGAAGGCCGGCGATGTCCCCGATACCGACGCCGGCGACTATGTGCGGGTGGCGGTCAGCGACACCGGCGCGGGCATGGCCCCCGACGTCCTGGCCCATGTCTTCGAGCCGTTCTTCACGACCAAGGAGGTCGGCAAGGGCACGGGGCTGGGCCTAGCTCAGGTCTACGGCTTCCTGCGCCAGTGCGGCGGCGGGGTGAAGATCGAAAGCGTCGAGGGCGAGGGCACGACCGTGGCCCTGTACCTGCCGGCCACAGACGAGCGCGCCGCGCCGGCCGGGGCGATCGTGGCGCCGCTGGCGGTCCGTCTGGACGGCGCCCGCATCCTGCTGGTCGAGGACGATCCGGCCGTGCGCGAGATCGCCGGCGGCCAGCTGCGCGACCTGGGCGGCGAGGTGACCACGGCCGACAATGGCGCGGCGGCGCTGGAGGCCCTGAAGAGCGGTCAGGTCTTCGACCTGCTGATGACCGACATCATTATGCCCGGCGGCGTGTCGGGCGTGGAATTGGCGCGGGCGGCCTCGACGGATCGGCCGGACCTGGCCGTGCTGCTGACCACCGGCTATGCAGGCGACCACGTAGATCGTGCGCCGGCCGACCTGCCCTGGCCCGTGCTGCGCAAGCCGTTCCAGGTCGATCAGCTGGCCAGCATCGCCGCGGCCCTGCTGGAGGGGCGCACCCCGCCCAAGCGCGCCCGTCGCCGAAAGGTCAGCGCCGCCGGCGCGTGAGCCCGCCCAGCAGGCCGCGCATCAGCTCGCGCCCGGCCGTCGAGGCCACGGTGCGGACCAGGGTGACGGCGAAGGCCTCGGTGACGCTCTGGCGGTTGGAGGCGCGGGGACGGGGCGCCTGACGCGCCTCGCGGGCTTCCTCGCGCTGACGGACCTTGGCCTCTGCGGCCTCACGCTTGTCCTCTTCGGCCTGGGCGCGATCGGCGTCGGCCTGGCGTTGGGCCTGCTGGGCGCGGCCCTGCAGGATCTCGTAGGCGGACTCGCGATCCTGGACGGCGTCATAGACCCCGGCGACCGGGCTCTGGGCCTGGAGGGCGGCGCGTTCGGGCGGGGTCAGCGGGCCAAGGCGCGAGGCCGGCGGGCGGATCAGGGTCTTCTGCACCACGCGCGGCGCGCCCTTCTCGTCCAGGGTCGAGACCAGGGCCTCGCCGACGCCCAGGGCCTGGATGGTCTCGGCGGTGTCGAAGGCCGGATTGACCCGGAACGACTGGGCGGCGGCCTTCAGGCCCTTCTGGTCGGCGGGGGTGTAGGCGCGCAGCGCGTGTTGCACCCGGGCGCCCAGCTGGCCCAGCACCGCGTCGGGAATGTCGGCCGGGTTCTGGGTGACGAAATAGACGCCGACACCCTTGGAGCGGATCAGGCGCACGACCTGCTCGATCTTCTCGAGGAGGGGCTTGGGCGCATCGTTGAACAGCAGGTGCGCCTCGTCGAAGAAGAAGACGAGCTTGGGCTTCTCCGGATCGCCCACCTCGGGCAGCACCTCGAACAGCTCCGACAGTAGCCACAGCAGGAAGGTCGAATACAGCTTGGGCGACTGGATCAGCCGGTCGGCGGCCAGCAGGTTGACGTAGCCGCGCCCGGCGACGTCGGTGCGCATCAGGTCGGTTAGGTCCAGGGCCGGCTCGCCGAAGAAGTGCTCGGCGCCTTGGGTCTGCAGGGTCAGCAGCTTGCGCTGGATGGCGCCGACCGTGGCGGCCGAGACGTTGCCGTACTGGGTGCCGATCTCGTCGGCGTGGTCGGCGACATATTTCAGGCAGGCTTGCAGGTCCTTCAAGTCCAGCAGCAGCAGGCCGTCCTGGTCGGCGACGTGGAAGACGATGTTCATCACGCCTTCCTGCACGTCGTTCAGTTCCAAGAGGCGCGACAGCAAGAGCGGTCCCATCTCGGAGATGGTCGTGCGGATCGGGTGACCCTTCTGCCCGAACAGGTCCCAGAACATCACCGGCGGGGCCGAGGGCGACAGGGCCAGGTCCATCGAGGCGGCGCGAGCCATCATCTTCTCGTTCGGCGTCCCCGGCATGGCCACGCCCGAGAGGTCGCCCTTCACGTCGGCCGCGAACACCGGAACGCCAGCGTCGGAGAAGGCCTGGGCCATCACCTGAAGGGTCACGGTCTTGCCGGTGCCGGTCGCGCCGGCCACGACGCCGTGCCGGTTCGAGCGGTCCAGGCGCTGGGTCACCGGGCCTTCGCCGAGGCCAACCAGGATCTCGTTTTCGCCAATCGACAGGGGCATGGGGCACAAACTCCAGTATTGCTCGTTGGAGCGTAGCTGGCGCCTTGCGCTGCGCCAATCGGCGTAGGCAATGTCCGCCGCCTTCCAGGAGATTTTTTACAAATGCCCGCGCCTGCTTCGCCTCCCGTCACGACGCGTAACGCCGTGGTGTTCCTGGCCGTCGTTGCAGCCGTTGCGGCGCTGTACTGGATGCGCAGCATCCTGATCCCGCTGGCTCTGGCGGTGTTTCTGGCCGTGATGATCGACAGCTTCGCCCGGGTGCTGACGGCGCGAGCTCCAACCCTGTTCCCGCCCCGCGTCGCCCTGCCGGCGGCGGTGGTGCTGTCGATCCTGCTGTTCGGGGCCTCGTTCTGGGTGGTGATCGCCAACGGCAAGGGGTTCTTCGACCAGCTGATGGACTATATCCCGAGGCTGAACGGGATCATCGCCAAGGTCGCCCACGCCGTTGGCATCCAGGTGGCGCCGACCATCGACAGCCTGATCAACCAGCTGAACCCGCAGCGCTATATCGGCCAGGTCGCCAGCTCATTCGGCAACTTCGCCTCCAACGCCCTGCTGGTGATGATCTATCTGGGCTTCATCATCGCCTCGCGCCGGGGCTTCGCCCGCAAGATCGTCGCCCTTTATCCGCAGCACGCCGAGCGCGAGCAGAACATGAAGCTGTTCCAGCGCATCCGCGATGGCGTCGAGCAGTATCTGTGGCTGCAGACGGTGACGGGCGTGATGATCGCCGGCGCGGCCTGGGTGGTGATGATGCTGGTTGGCCTGGACAACGCCTTCTTCTGGGCCTTCCTGATCTTCCTGGCCGCCTACATCCCGATCCTGGGCGGAGCGATCGGCTGTTTCATGCCGCCGCTGTTCGCCCTCGTGCAGTTCCCTGACAGCCTGTGGCCGGCGGTAATCCTGTTCTGCGCCCTGCAGGCGATCTTCTTTGTGGTCGGCAATGTCATCCTGCCCCGGATGCAGGGCGACAGCCTGAACATGGACCCGACTGTGGTGCTGCTGTCCCTGGCCGCCTGGGGTGCGCTGTGGGGCGTGACAGGCATGTTCCTGTCCACGCCGCTGACCGTGGCGGCCATGCTGATCCTGGCGCAGTTCGACGGCTCGCGCTGGATCGCCATCCTGCTGTCGGAAGACGGTGATCCGCAGGGCGAGCGGCTGCTGGCGGCCAAGCCGAAGAAAACCTCAAATCCGAAAATCGCCGGCGCAAAAACTTCGTCACAAAAGAAGTGAGGCGCAGCCCTTAAACCCGGGGCCCTGGCGCCTATGTATGGTCTGTCCGGTTATCCCCCACCCGGACCCCCGCCGATCCCGGCAGGCTTAGCCGCCGCGATCGTGCTTGAAACGCCCGCATCCCCCTCGCGGGCCTGCGCCGCCGGCCCCCCCCAGCCGGCGGCGCTTCCGTATCCGACCTGTAAAAATGGCTGGCAGAAATACATGAGATTTCCCACCTAGTCGGTTGAACGCACGCTCGAAAGGGCTAGGTTGCGACCAAAATTCGCGAGGAAATCCTATGTTCGGCGGAAAAACCGGCCCCGAGTCGTCTGAAGCTCCGATTGGCCCTCTGGTCATCGCCTTTGCTCAAGCGCTCGGGTCGCCGGTCGAAGCCCTCTCCCCCGCCGCGCGCGACTTCGCCGCCCAGGCCCAGGATGACTGGTCCGCCGAGGAGCTGCCGGGCCTGGACGTCGCCGACGTCGCTCGCGCCCTGGCCGACTTCTGGCGCTTCGGCGAGCAGGCCAAGGACCTGTCCGAGCCGGCCCTCCGCATCCGCCGCGCCGACGGTGGCGAGACCCCTTCGGACCTGCTGGAGATCGTCCAGCCCGACCGTCCGTTCCTGGTCGACAGCATCATGGGCGAAGTGACCGAGAACGGCTTCTCGGTCCGCGCCATGTTCCACCCCGTATCGGACTGCGGCGGCACGCGCCGCTCGATGATCCAGATCTGGCTGGCCCCGGTCGGCGAGGACCGTGAACAGGCCCTGCTGGAAGGCGTCCGCGAAGTGCTGGGCGATGTCGGCCTGGCCGTCCAGGACTTCGATGCCATGCGCGCCCTGATGCGCCGCACGATCGAGGAGCTGAAGACCGCCGCCGTCCCGGTCTCCGAAGCGGAGAAGGCCGAGGACGTCGCGTTCCTGAACTGGCTGGAAGGCGACCACTTCGTGTTCCTGGGCGCGCGGGTCTATGAATATCCTCGCACCGCAGACGGCGGCTACGCGGCTGAGGAGCCGCTGTACCAGCCCGAGGGCAGCCTGGGCGTGCTGCGTGACCAGGCCCGGACCGTGCTGCGCCGGAGCAGCGAGCCGGCCATCCTGTCGGCCCACATCCGCACCCAGATCGACATCGGCGACCCGATCGTGGTGGCCAAGTCCAACCTGCGCTCGCGTGTCCATCGTCGCGGCTACACCGACTATATCGGCGTTCGCCGCTACGGCGCCGACGGCAAGGCGGCCGGCGAGGTCCGCTTCGTGGGCCTGTTCACCGCCGAGGCCTATGAGACCCAGGCGCGCGACGTCCCGCTGATCCGCCACAAGGTGGCCCAGGTGCTGGCCCGCGCCGGCAAGGATCCCGACAGCCACAACGGCAAGCGTCTGCGTAACATCCTCGAGACCTGGCCGCGCGACGAGCTGTTCCAGACCGACGTCGACCAGCTGCTGGCCATGGCCCTGGGCGTGCTGCACCTGTTCGACCGTCCGCGCGTCAAGCTGTTCGCCCGCCGCGACCCGTTCGACCGCTTCATCTCGGTGCAGCTGTTCGTGCCGCGCGACCGCTATGACTCCGGCGTCCGCGCCCGGGCCGGCGACATCCTGGCTGAGGCCTTCAACGGCCGGGTGTCGGCCTATTATCCCAGCTTCTCGGATGCGCCGCTGGCGCGGGTCCACTACATCCTGGGCGTCCAGCCGGGCGAGCACGGCGAGCCCGACCTGGCCGCCGTCGAGGCCGCCATCGCCGAGACGGCCCGCACCTGGGACGACCGCTTCGAGGCGGTGATCCGCGAGGGCCAAGCCGGCCGCGTCGCCCAACTGCTGACCCGCTATGCCGGCGCCTTCCCGCCCGGCTATCGCGACCAGTATGACGCCGACGAGGCCCTGGCCGACATCCAGGTCATCGACGACTTGGCGCAGGGCGAAGCCGTCCGCGTCCGCGCCTTCCGCCGCGCCGAGGACGACGCGGTAACCATGCGCTTCAAGCTCTATCGTCCGGGCGCCGCCGCGCCGCTGGCCGACGTGCTGCCAATCCTGGAGCACATGGGCCTGAAGGCGCTGATCGAGGAAGGCTTCAAGGTTTCGCCCAAGGGCCAGAAGGTCTGGGTGCACGAGTTCGTCCTGCGCGATGAACGCGGCGAGCACCTGGTGTTCGCCGACATCAAGCAGGCCTTCGAGGCGGCGTTCGTCGCCATCTGGACCGGCCGCGCCGAGAGCGACGGCTTCAACCGCCTGGTGATGGAGCTGGGCATCGGCTGGCGCGAGGCCTCGCTGATCCGCGCGCTGGCCCGCTATCGCCAGCAGTCGGGCCTGGATCCCAGCCAGGGCGTGCAGGAGCAGGCGTTGTCGGATCACCCCGGCGTCGCCCGCCTGATCCTGGATCTGTTCCAGACCAAGTTCGATCCGGCGGTCCGCGCTGATCTGAAGACCCGCAAGGAGCAGGCCGAGGCCGTCCAGGCCAAGATCGTCGAGGCCCTGCAGGCCGTCGAGAGCCTGGACGCCGACCGCGTGCTGCGCCGCCTGGCCGCTCTGATCGGCGCGATCCAGCGCACCAACTTCTACCAGCCGGACGCCGACGGCGGGCCCAAGGCCTATATCAGCTTCAAGATCGCATCCCGCGAGCTGGAAGACCTGCCTGCGCCCAAGCCCTATCGCGAGATCTATGTCTCGGCGCCGTATGTCGAGGGCGTGCACCTGCGCTTTGGTCCCGTCGCCCGCGGCGGCCTGCGCTGGTCTGACCGCCGTGACGACTTCCGCACCGAGGTCCTGGGCCTGGTGAAGGCCCAGCAGGTCAAGAACGCCGTGATCGTACCGGTCGGCAGCAAGGGCGGCTTCTATCCGAAATGCCTGCCGCGCGGCGGCGATCGCGACGCGATCCAGGCCGAGGCGATCCGCGCCTACAAGACCTTCCTGTCGGGCTTGCTGGACCTGACCGACAACATCGACGCCGACAACCAGGTCGTGCCGCCGCCGTCCGTTGTGGCGCATGACGACCAGGATCCGTACCTGGTCGTGGCCGCCGACAAGGGCACGGCGACCTTCTCCGACATCGCCAACGGCGTGGCGGAGTCGTACGGCTTCTGGCTGGGCGACGCCTTCGCGTCGGGCGGTTCGGTCGGCTACGACCACAAGGTCATGGGCATCACCGCCCGCGGCGCGTGGGAAGCGGTCAAGCGCCACTTCCGCGAGCTGGGCAAGGACATCCAGACCCAGTCGTTCACCGTCGTCGGCGTGGGCGACATGTCGGGCGACGTGTTCGGCAACGGCATGCTGCTGTCCAAGCAGACCAAGCTGCTGGCCGCTTTCGATCACCGTCACATCTTCCTCGACCCCAACCCGGACGTGGCCGTGTCGTGGGAAGAGCGCGACCGGATGTTCAAGCTGCCGCGCTCGTCGTGGGAGGACTATGACAAGTCGAAGATCTCGGCCGGCGGCGGCGTCTTCGCCCGCAGCCTGAAGAGCATCCCGCTGTCGAAGGAAGTGCGCGAGCTGTTCGAGATCAAGGCTGAGTCCGTCTCGCCCGCCGACCTGATGACCGCGATCCTCAAGTCGAAGGCCGAACTGCTGTATCTCGGCGGCATCGGCACCTATGTGAAGGCCAAGGGCGAGACCAACGCCGACGCTGGCGACAAGGCCAATGACGCCATCCGCATCAACGGCTCGGACCTGCGGGTCAAGGTCGTGGGCGAGGGCGCCAACCTGGGTCTCACCCAAGCGGGCCGAATCGAGTTCGCGCAAATGGGCGCAGGAGGGGCCGGCGGCCACATCAACACCGACGCCATCGACAATTCGGCCGGCGTCGACAGCTCCGACCACGAGGTCAACATCAAAATCCTGACCGGGATCCTGGAGCGCGGCGGCGAGCTGACCCGCGAAAGCCGCAACACCCTGCTGGCCTCGATGACCGCCGACGTGGCCCACCACGTGCTGGAGCACAATTTCGACCAGACCCTGGCCCTGACCCTGCTGGAGAGCGACGCGCCGTCGGAGGTCGACGCCCAGATCCGCTACATGGTCGATCTGGAGCAGCGCGGTCGCCTGGACCGCCGCGTCGAGGGCTTGCCGACCAATACCGCGCTGCTGGAGCGCAAAGCGTCGAACAAGGGTCTGACCCGTCCGGAACTGGCGGTGCTGCTGGCCTATGGCAAGCTGGATCTCTTCGACGAAATTGTCGCCAGCCAGGCGCCGGACGATCCGTGGTTCGAGGCCACCCTGCGCGGCTACTTCCCCAAGGCGCTAGATCGATACGCCGACGCCATGCAGAAGCACCGGCTGAAGCGCGAGATCATCGCCACGGTGGTCGGCAACCAAATGGTCAACATGTGTGGCCCGACCTTCCCGAGCCGTCTGAAGGCCGCCGCCGGCACCGATATCGGCGCGGTGGTTGTCGGCTTCGCCGCCGCCCGCGAGATCCTAGGCGTCGACGGGCTGTGGGACCAGGTCAACGGCCTGGACAACAAGGCCTCGGCCGCCGGTCAGACGGCGCTGTACAAGGCCCTGGCCTATGCCCTGCGCAGCCTCAGCTTCTGGCTGGCCCGCCGCGCCCATCGCGACAAGTCGACCGTCCAGCAGCTGGTCGAGACCTATGGTCCCTCGGTCCAGGCGCTTAAGGCCCTGACCCCGGCGATCCTGTCGCCGTTCGAGCAGAAGACGGTGGCCAAGCGGACCAAGGCGTATGTCGCCGAAGGCGCGCCGGAAGCCCTGGCCCAGGCCGTCGCGGCCCTGCAGCCGTCGACCACGGCCGCCGACCTGGTCGATCTGGGCAACGCCTCCAGCTGGAACGTCGAGAACGTGGCTCGCCTGTACCATCAGGTCGGCGCGGCCTTCGGTTTCGACCGCCTGCGCGGCGCGGCCGGTTCGTTCGTGGGCGGCGACGCCTTCGAGCGTCTGGCGGTGCGTCGCCTGATCGAGGACATGCTCAGCGAGCAGACCGCGATCACCCAGTCGGTGCTGAAGTTCGCCGCCACGTCGCAGGCCGGCGAGGACGAGGCTTCGGCCAAGGCGGCGATCAACTCGTGGGCCGCCCTGCGCGGCGATCGTCCCAAGACCGCCAAGCGCACGATCGAGGACATCGAGCAGGCCGGCGGCGGCTGGACCTTCGCCAAGCTGACCATCGCCAACGCCGCCCTGCGCGAGCTCTCGAACGCCGGCTAAGAAGGCTGGCTCCTTCGCCTCCGCTCCCCTAGGGAGTGGAGGTGGAGAGGGAGCTTTAGAATGGACCAGGGCGATCGTCGACGCGTGGCGTGGACGCTCTATGAGTGGGCGCAGCAGCCTTACTGGGCGCTGATCGCAACCTTTATCTTCACGCCCTATTTCGCCGCCGGTTTCGTCGGCGACCCGGTCCGGGGCCAGAGCCTGCTGGGCTTCGCCGGGGTGATCTCGGGCCTCTTGATCGCGGTGCTGTCGCCGCTGGTCGGGGCCAGCATCGACGCCCATCGCCGGCCGCGCGCCTGGCTGATCGGCCTGGCCATTCCCTTCGTCATCGCCAGCGCCGGCCTGTGGCTGGCCGCGCCCGGCGAGACCAGCCGTATCCCGCTGATCCTGGCCTGTCTGGTCGTCGCCGGCGTCGTGGCCGAACTGGGCGTGACGGTGATGAACGCCCTGCTGCCGGCGGTCGCCAAGCCCGGCCAGCTGGGCCGGCTGTCCGGCACCGCTTGGGCCCTGGCCTATGTCGGCGCGCTGATCACCCTGTTCATCGTGCTCTTCTGCTTCTCGCTGCCCGAGGTTCCGATGCTGGGGCTGTCGAAGGCGCTGCATGAGCCGGACCGCATCGTCGGGCCGCTGGTCGCCGTCTGGTTCCTGGCCTTCGCCTGGCCGCTGATGCTGACCGCGCCCAAGCCCGCGGCCGGCAGCGGCGAGAAGCCCCTGAAGGAGCTGTGGGAGACGATCCGCAGCCTGCGGTCCAAGCCGCACATGCTGACCTTCCTGATCGGCCGGATGCTGCTGGGCGACGGCATTTCCAGCTTCATCGCCTTCGGCGGCGTGCTGGCCGCCGGGCTGTTCGGCTGGACGACGACGCAGCTGGGGCTCTACGCAATCGCCCTGTCGGTCGCCGCCGGGATCGGGACCTATATCGGCGGCCGGGTCGACCAGAAGGTCGGCTCCAAGAAGACCGTGCTGCTGGCCACCGGCGTGATCCTGTTCGGCGCGACCGGCGTCGGCCTGGTCGGTCGCGACACGATCTTCTTCCTGATCACGGTCGAGCCGGCCCAGGCCGGAGCCCTGTTCGCCAGCACGCCCGAGCGGATGTTCCTGTTCTTCAGCCTGTTCGTGGGCCTGACCTTCGGCCCGGCCCAGTCGTCCCTGCGGGCCTGGATGGCCGAGCTGGCCCCGCCGGGCGAGACTGGCCGCTGGTTTGGCCTCTACGCTCTGTCCGGAAAGGCCACCGCCTTCCTGGCCCCGCTGGTCATCGCCATCGGCACCCGCCTGGCCGGCGACCAGCGCATCGCCGTGGTGGTCTCGGCGGCCTTTATGGCGCTGGGTGCAGTCGTCCTGGCCAGAGCGCCCAGCCGCGCTCCGGTTGTCGGCTGACGCAAAAGGCGGCAGGCTCCTCCGCCGGGGGAGAGTTTCATGGCCAAGGATCGGATTGTCCTGCTGGATGCGCTGCGCGGTCTGGGGGTGCTGGGCATCCTGCTGTGTAACGCGCCGGACTTTGCCGTCATCCCGGCGCTGTCGGAGTCGGTGCTGCGGCGGCCGCACGGGACGGGTCCCGAGACCCTGAGCGTCTGGGCCGTGACCCAGTGGCTGTTCCAGCGCAAGTTCGTCACCCTGTTCTCGATGCTGTTCGGCGTCTCGCTGTTCCTGGTCGGCGGCGAGCGGGGCGACCCGGAGCGTGGCGGCATGCTGACCCGGCGGCTGGTCTGGATGATCGTGTTCGGCGTCCTGCACGGCTTTCTGCTGTGGTACGGCGACATCCTGCTGAGCTACGCCATTGCCGGCCTCTTCATGATGCGGGCCCGGTCGTGGAGCGCCCATCGCCTGCTGAAGACTGGGATCGCCATCTGGTCGGTCCTGTCGCTGATGTTCATCGTTGGGCCGGTGCTGTCGACCTTGGAGCCGGCCGCGTCCAACGCAGAGCGGTCCGCCAGGATCGCCGCCGAGAACGCCCAGACTGCCGCGGCGTTCAGCGGCGACGCCTGGCGCTCTCTGGTCGCCAACGCCGAAGAGCGTCTGCAGCGCCTGGCCGCCGAACCGGTGATCGTGCTGATGACCAGCGCCCTGATGATGATCGGCCTGGGCTGCTTCAAGACCGGCGTGCTGACCGGCGAGGCCTCGGCCCGGACCTATCGCCGGCTGCTGGCCTGGGGCCTGGCCTCGCTGGTCCTGCTGGGCGGCCTGATCGCCTGGGTCTTCGCCTCGCAGCTGTCGAAGCTGGCGGTCAGCGTGTTCATGGGCGTCCAGAGTGCGACCGCGCCGCTGGCGACCCTGGCCTATGTCAGCCTGATGGTCTTCGCCGCCCGGTCCAGCGGGATCTGGAAGGCGATCCCCCGGCTTCTGGCGCCGGTGGGGCAGATGGCGTTCACGAATTACATCGCCCAGTCGCTGATCATGGTCACGATCTTCTACGGCGGCCGGGGCCTGTCGCTGTTCGGCCAGGTCGACCGGCCGGGGCTGGCGGCGATCACGGCGGCGATCTGGGTCCTGCAGATCCTGTGGTCGCACGCCTGGATGTCGCGGTTCTCGATGGGGCCGCTGGAGTGGGTCTGGCGGCGGCTCTATCGCGGCCCGCAGGCCCCCAGCGCCCCGGTCAGATAGGTCTTCATCTCCAGCACGAGGTCGGGTCGGTAGCGGGCCCTGGGATCATTGGCCTTCTCGTCGTCGAAGGCGTGAGTGGCGTCGGGCAGGAAGCGCTGATCCACCGACAGGCCATCCTTGGCCAACCTGTCCAAGGCCAGCTTCGGCGCCTTCCAGCCCACGACCTGGTCGCGGCCGGCCAGCACAGACCACACCGGAGGCGGCCCCTCGCCCCAGCCATGTCGGGTCGTCAGCGCGGGATAGCCGGCGAAGGGATAGACCAGCAGCGCGCCCTTGACTGCGCCCCGCAGCGCGGCCTGCGAAGCGTCGGCCAGGCCCGTGATCGCGCCCGCCCGCTCACCCAGGGCGAAGGCGTCCATGATCGTCCAGCCGCCATGGCTCCAGCCGGCCAGGAACAACTGCGACGCGTCGGCCCAGTCCTGGGCCTGCAGCCACGCTTGCATGGCGAAGACGTCGGCGGCCCGCTTGCTTCCGCGCAGCCGCATGCCGGTGCAGATGGTCAGCTTGGCGTCCAGCGGGGTCAGGCCGCGCGGCGCCAGGCTGTCGACCACTACGGCCGCCCAGCCCGCCGCCACGGCGACCCGGGCGTAGTCTTCGAGAAACGGCGTCTTGCCGCCGCAGCCGTGCAGGATCAGCGCCACCGGGAACGGGCCCGGACCATCCGGTCGGAAGACCTTCGAGTGCTGGGCGACCTTCTCGCCCCAGGCGGCGCTGTCCATCATGGTTTCATACTTAGTGACGGAACACCCGCACGCCAGTGAAGGCCATGGTCAGGCCCAGCTTGTCGGCCGCCTCGATCACTTCCGGATCGCGCATCGAGCCGCCCGGCTGGATGATCGCCGTCGCGCCCGCTTCCGCCGCCTGGATCAGGCCGTCGGCGAACGGGAAGAAGGCTTCCGAGGCGCAGGCGCAGCCCTTCAGGTCCAGGCCGAAATCGGCCGCGCGCAGCGCCGCGATCCGGGCGCTGTCCTTGCGGTTCATCTGGCCGGCCCCGACGCCCAGGGTCTGGCCGGCGCGGGCGTAGACGATGGCGTTGGACTTGACGTGCTTGCCGACGGTGAAGGCGAACAGCATGTCGCGCACCTCCTCGTCGGTCGGCTGGCGCTGGGTGACGATCTTCAGGTCCTCGGCCTTGATCCGCGCGTCGTCGCGCGACTGCACCAGGAAGCCGCCGGCCACGCTCTTGAAGGTGTCGCCGGTCGACAGCGCGTCCGGCAGGCCGCCGGTCACCAGCAGGCGCAGGTTCTTCTTGGCGGCGAAGACGGCGATGGCGTCGTCGTCGGCCTCGGGGGCGATGACCACCTCGGTGAAGATCTCGACCATGGCTTCGGCCGCCTCGCGGGTCAGGCGCGAGTTGACGGCCACGATGCCGCCGAAGGCCGAGGTCGGGTCGCAGGCCAGGGCCCGCTCATAGGCTTCGCGCTGCGAAGCGCCGACCGCCACGCCGCACGGATTGGCGTGCTTGATGATCGCCACGGCCGGGCCTTGCGCCGGGTCGAACTCGGCGATCAGCTCGAAGGCCGCGTCGGTGTCGTTGATGTTGTTGTAGCTGAGCTCCTTGCCCTGCAGCTGCTTGGCCGTGGCCACGCCCGGGCGCGGGTTCGGGAAGGTGTAGAAGGCCGCCTTCTGGTGCGGGTTCTCGCCATAGCGCATGGTCTGGCGCAGCTCGCCGGCGATCGCCTTGCGGGCCGGGAAGTCCTGCTCAAGAGCCTGGGCGAACCAGGCCGAGATCGCCGCGTCATAGGCCGCCGTGCGGGCATAGGCGCGGGCCGCCAGGGTCTGGCGCAGAGCCAGGGTCGTCCCGCCGGCCTTCAAGGCCTCCAGCACGTCGGAGAGGTCCGACGGATCGGTGCAGACGGCGACATAGCCGTGGTTCTTGGCCGCCGAGCGGATCATGGCCGGACCGCCGATGTCGATGTTCTCGACGCATTCGGCGTAGCTGCCGCCCTTCGCGACGGTCGCCTCGAACGGATAGAGGTTCACGTACAGGATATCGATGCCGCCGATGCCGTGGTCGGCCATGGCCTTGGCGTGCTCGGCCGCGTCGCGGACGCCGAGCAGCCCGCCGTGCACCACCGGGTGCAGGGTCTTGACGCGGCCGTCCATCATCTCGGGGAAGCCCGTCAGGTCCGAGACGTCCTTGACCGGGATCCCGGCCGCGGCGATCGCGGCCTTGGTGCCGCCGGTCGAGACCAGCTCGACGCCGGCGGCGTGCAGCACCTGGGCGGCTTCCACGAGGCCGGTCTTGTCGGAGACCGACAGCAGGGCGCGCTTGGGGGCGACGAGATCGGGGGCGGACGGATAGTCGGGGGCGGCGGGCACGGCGGACTCCAGGTTTCGTGATCGGAAAAGGGAGCCCAGGCGCGCGGCTTATGCGTCGCGGGCTCCCCGGTGGTTTCCCACCTTCAACGCCAGTCACCCGAACGGGCCGGAAAATACGGGGGCGGGCGGGGGAGTCAATGTGCGGCGGGGACGCTTGCCCCCTCCGCGCTTCGCGCTCCTCCCCCAGAGGGGGAAGACGGATCGTCGTCTGCCCCCTCTGGGGGCGGACGACCGCGTAGCGGTCAGGTGGGGGCAAGTGACATCGGCTTCACGCGGCCAGCCGCTGAAGTCACGAAAGGGAAGCGGAGCGCCCGGGCCGCGCCCGGTGTGTTTGAGTAGAGTACCGTTTCGACGAAGCCAGACGCTCCGCGCAGCCGTTATCCGGTGAGCCCTCGACGCGCGGGGTCTTAACCCGCTTCCGAAGGAGGCCCCCGACGGGCGGGCCGGGGCGACGACCCCGGTCCCGGAACGCGAAAGCGATTTCAGCTTCCGCCTGTCGCCCTCATCAGCCCGACATCCCACGCCGTTTTTGTGTTCCAGAGCCGGCCGCTGCCAGAGGGATGCGGTTGCGGCGTTTCCCCCGCACCGACGAGCGCTTCCCGCTCGACCACCCCTGACAGCCGTCACGATCGCCGGCCGGACGTCCCTTTCGTGCTGTCAGGTGGAGTTAGTATGCGGCCGGGCTGAACGCGGATCATTCAGAGCGGCGAAAAATCGACAAGCGCTTGATTTCGTGAGGTTCGAAACAGCGAACGCCGAGCATTCAACGCTCTGAACTCCCTCTCCCATAGGGAGAGGGCGGGGCCCACGCGAAGCGTGGGAGGGTGAGGGGTTACACCCCCGCCGACCGAAGCGCGGCCAGGATCTCCTCCGTCACCCCGCCCGGATCACCCAGCACCCGCTCGTTGGGAAACCGCAGCACCACATACCCGAACAGCCCCAACACCTCAGTCCGCCGTGCGTCGTAGTCCTCCCGCCCATCGTGGGAGGCGCCGTCCAGCTCCACGATCACCTTCGCCGCCTCGCAAGCGAAGTCCGCGAAATAGCGGCCGACCGGGACCTGTCGCTTGAACTTGAAACCGCCCAGACGCCGGTTGCGGACAAGGCCCCACAGCGCCTTCTCCGCCAAGGTCTGGTCCTGCCGAAGGCGACGAGCGTTGGCGATCGTGTCCATGGCGCGAGCATGGGCCGATGGCCCATCTGCCTTCAACGAAAGGAATGAGGATTTTCCGGCCAACGGTGAAACCCCTCACCCTCCCACCGCTCCGCGGCGGGCCCCGCCCTCTCCCTATGGGAGAGGGATTGGTTCGACTCTGCACCTCATGATCTTCACACGGCCAGTTATCGAATTGAATGTAGTTCGTTGTCTGCCCTAGGAAGCATGGGTAGAGCGTAGTATTTTAATGAAAAATGTGAGAAATGCGCCAATGCTAGCCGCTATTATCACGTGATGATCATTCCATAAAAATATCATCTTTAGAACGGTAACTATTGATCCGGCGACCGCTATAGATGGTTGAATTGCTTTAAATGCTTTGTGGTTTATAATGATTTTTCTTGCGAAGAAGGCGCGTTTTCGCCAGTTGGGCAATCTAGCTAATTTTTCGCCGCTGGGCAGCAGGGACGCAAGTTGAACCGGGAAGCTAAAGAAGGAATTCTCCTTCTTTAGGGAAACGATCTTTCCAGAGACCAAGCCCCAGCGGGATAAGTTTCCAAGATATTGAGAAACTTGCCGTGTTCGCTCTTTAAGGGCTGCGGCGTCGTTTGCAGCAATCCCATCACGTTCCAGAATGGCTTTGGCAATATCCTCGCTCGATTTGCCATCCGCTGAAGACATCATCTCACTGCTGACAAAATCGAACCAAATTACCCATCGATCGAGTTGCTCGAACATGGAAGTGGCAGTCGATTTTCTAGAGACCATTCCCCCCACCTGTTGCTCGAATTCAAGAGGGCCTAACGTCCGTCCAACGGGCGCCGGTAGCGATCTAACCCCCCACCCGCTCCCGCACCGCCTTGAACAGCATCGCCATCTCGATGTGCGTGTGGATGTACCCGCGCTCGAACAGATAGGTCAGCATGCGGTCGTAGGCGTCGTCGTAGTCGGACATCGGCGTCGTGGCCGGGTCGCGGCGCAGGACGTCCAGCAGGTCCGGGGCGTTGGCGGCCAGGGCCTCGACGACTTCCGAGATCTCGTCTTCGGTGTACTCCGGCGCCTGGTGCGTGCGGCCAGGGTCCTGCGGGAGGCGGTGTTTGAAACCCATGGGTCAGCCCTCGGCCCGGGTCAGTTTCCAGCGGATCTTGGCGCCGACCTCGGGGCGGACCTGGCTCTTGAGCACGATCTGGCCGGCCTTGCGGGCCAGGCCGTGGTCGAAGTGGGCGCTGGGGGCGATCTCGACGTCGACGGCGTCGTTGCGCAGCCACCAGCCGATGTTGTTGGGCCCCCGGATCAGCACGCTCTTGCCGTCGCGGGCGATCGAGGCGCGGGCCTCGGGGTGCAGGTGGAAGCGCACGGCGAACGGCAGATAGCGGCGCGGGCCGTCGGCCGCCGTGGGATCGAGGGCGATCGGCGAGAGGCTGTCCTCGCCGCGCAGCTCGTCGGCGACGGCGTCGAGGAACAGGCGGCGGGCGTGGGTCAGGCCGTGGCGGCGCCAGCCGTCGTGGATGATGTCCAGCCACACCCCGCCGACGTCGTCATGGCGCTTGGCGTCGACGCGGGTGGGGCCGTCGACCAGCCAGGGACCCAGGGCCTTGGCGCGGAAGCCTGAGAGCGGGCGGCCGGCCGAGCCGTCGCCGACCGAGACGGTGGAGGCCGCGTCGGAGAGGCGGAAGGCGTGGGCGCCGGCGGCCTCGGGGCTCCAGCCGCAGCTGGTGATCAGGCGGTCCTTGGCGCAGACGATCTCGACGGCGGCCGGCTGGGCGCAGGCCGCGACCGACAGCGGGCCGGCGGGCGGCGTCGCGCAATCGGCGATGACCTCGATGCTGCCGCCGATCATCTTGTGATAGCCGCTGTGCGGGGCGGCGTTCAGCGGGCGCGGGCCGCTCTCGTCATGGGCCAGGGCGGCGCGGATGCGGGCCGGAGCGATGGCCTCGCCGCCGTGGAAGGCCGCCAGGTGGCCGTCGCCCAGGGTGAAGAACCGCGCGGCCGTCGACAGGCGGTCGATGGCTCGGGTCAGGGGCTCGGGCGCCGGGCGGCCGCACTGGCCCAGGGCGTCGTCGAGGGTCAGGAGGTCGAACAGGAGCTCCAGGCCGGCCTCGGGCGAGCGGGTGGCGTGGCCGCCGTCGGCCAGCACCATGGTGTCGATCTGGCGGGCGATGACCTTCAGGGCCTTGTCGATCAGGGCCTCGCCCGGCTTGCCGGCCAGGGCGCAGCCGGCGATGGCGGCGGCGACGGCGCGCTCCAGCCGGCGTTCGGGGCTCTTGTCGATCTCCAGCAGGTGGCGGGCCTGGCGGGCCAGGTCCAGGGTCAGGTCGGCGACCTCGGCGTCGCTGCCCTCGGCGGCCAGGATGCGGGCGGCGCAGGCCAGGTGGAAGACGCGGCGCTCCAGGCAGTCGGCGCTCCACGAGAAGGCGTTCCACTTGCCGAACACCCGGCGCCAGTCGTCGATCAGGCGCAGGGACCGGCGAGCCCCATCGGAGCCCGCTGAAGACAGGTCCGGCAGCCAGTCGAAGCGGTGCAGGCTGACGGCGAAGCGGCGCGAGGGGCTGGCGGTGTCGAACGGGTCGCCGTCGGGGCCCAGGCGCAGGGTGCCGCCGTCGAGGGCCAGCGTGCCGGCCAGGATCTTCTTGCCATGCTCGGGATCGACGGGGCGGGGATCGTGCGGCCGGGCGGCCAGGCCTTGCGGCCGGGGCAGGGCGATCTGCAGGCGATGCGGGCCGCAGCCGAACCACTCGCGCTGGGCATGGCTGGCGATCTCGGCCCCGATGGCGCGCAGCAGGACGCCGCCGCCCCCCTCCAGCGCTTTGGGCAGCGTCGGAAACTTGAAGCCGTTGGCGGAGGGACGCTTGACGGCTGGGCTCAAGGATCAGCCGCCCTTCAGCGCGCGGATGTTGGCGGCATAGGCCTCGCGACCGCCCTTGAACACCGCCGAACCGGCGACGAGGGCGGTGGCGCCGGCCGCGACGCACTGGGGCGCGGTGACCGAGGTGACGCCGCCGTCGACCTCGATGATGATGTCGAGGCCGGCCTTGTCGACCATCTGGCGCAGGGCCTCGACCTTGCGCAGCTGGCCGGGAATGAAGCTCTGGCCGCCGAAGCCGGGATTGACCGACATCACCAGCAAGAGGTCGACGTCCTCCAGGATCCACTCGACATGGTCGATGCTGGTGGACGGGTTGAAGACGACCCCGGCCTTGGCGCCCAGCTCACGGATGCGCTTGAGGCTGCGGTGCAGGTGCGGGCCGGCTTCCGGGTGGATGCTGATCAGGTCCGCCCCGGCGGCGCGAAACGCTTCCAGGTACGGGTCGGCGGGGCTGATCATCAGGTGCACGTCGAACGGGATCGTGGCGTGCGGCCGGATGGCTTTGACGATGTCGGGGCCCAGGGTGATGTTGGGCACGAAGTGGCCGTCCATCACATCGACGTGGACCCAGTCGGCGCCGGCCGCCTGGATGGCGGCGACCTCCTCGCCCAGGCGAGCGAAGTCGGAAGCGAGGATGGAGGGGGCGATGATCGGCGCGGTCATGGTCCTGGGATAACCGCGTCGGCGCGTCCTGTCAGCCCTTTAGACCTTGCGGAATCGGGCGGCGAAGAAGCCGTCCTGGCCGCCGTCGCGGTGATGCGGCAGCAGGCGCAGGGTCCCGCGGGCGGTCAGGCTGGCTTCGGGCGAGCCGCCTTCGCCGGCGGTGATCGGCTCCAGCGTCATGTCCTTGCGGCGCGCGAGAAACGCCTCGACCTGGGCCTCGCCCTCTTCGGGCTCCAGCGAGCAGACGCAATAGACCAGCTGGCCGCCGGGCTTCAGGCGATCAGCGGCGCTATCCAGAATGCGCGACTGCACGCCGGCCAGGCTGGCCACATCGCCGGGGCGGGCGGCCCACAGCACGTCCGGATGGCGGCGGAAGGTGCCGGTCGCCGAGCAGGGGGCGTCTAGCAGGATGGCGTCGAAGGTGCGGGTATCGTCCCAGACCGCGGCGTCGGCGGCGACGACCTCGGCGGTCATCTGCGTGCGCTCGAGGTTCTCGTCGACGCGCTTGAGGCGGGCGGCCGAGCGGTCCAGGGCCACGACGGTCGCGCCGGTGGCGGCCAGCTGCAGGGTCTTGCCGCCGGGAGCCGCGCACAGGTCCAGCACGCTGTCGCCGGGCTTGATGGACAGCAGGCGGGCGGGGACGGCGGCGGCGGCGTCCTGCACCCACCAGGTCCCGTCCTCGAAGTGCGGCCAGGTGGCGACGTCGCCCTTGCGGCGCAGGCGCAGGGAGCCGCCGTCCAGGACCTCGGCTTCCAGGGCTTCGGCCAGGGCGGTCGCATCGGCCGAGGGCTTCAGCGACAGGTCGGTTGCGGGCTCCAGGGCGATCTGGCCGGCGACCTCGCGGGCGGTGGCCTCGCCGAAGGCGGCGACCCAGCGGGCATAGAGCCACGGCGGGGCCAGCAGGGCCGGATCATCGCCCGGCGCGCCGTCGCGCAGCAGGCCGCGCAGCACGGCGTTGACCAGACCCTTGAACGGCCGGCTGGCCTTGTGAGCGCCGGCCAGCTCCACCGAGGTCGCCACGGCGGCGAAGGCAGGGACCTCCAGATAGAAGGCTTGGGCCGCGCCCAGGCGCAGCAGGTTCATCACCCGCTCGGGTGGGGCCTTCTGCAGCTTGGCGGTCAGGGCGCGGTCGATGGGGCCCAGATGGCGCAGCACGGCCATGGCCAGGGCGCGGGCGAACGCGCGCTCGCGCGGTTCCAGGAAGCGGAAGCCGTTGGCGGAAGCGGCTTCGTCGATGCCGCCGCGACGCGACAGGGCCGCTTCGATCAGGGTCAGGGCGGCTTCCCGGGCAGGGAGGCCGTCGTTCAATTCTTGAGTCACCGCCTCGCCGTGCCAAGTGCGGAGCCTTAGCGCAAGCGTCTTCCGCAAAAAATCGGGGGGCGAACCCGGCCTAAACTGCTAGAATCGCCCAATGTCCGAGCCTTCCGAGCCCCTTTCCGACCTCCCGCCCGAAGTCCTCCCTGAAGTCTTGGGGGCTGCGCCGGGCAAGGAACTGACCCCCGCCGCCCGCCGGGCGCTGGAGGAGGCCGCCGCCCGCCGCGCGGCCGAAGAGGCCCTGGCCCTGCCCACCGAGCAGGGCGGCCGCGACGGCCCCGAGCCCACGCGCTTCGGCGACTGGGAGAAGAAGGGCGTCGCCGTCGACTTCTAAGGTCAGGCGTAGGCGACCCAGCCGCGCCAGGTGAAGGCGGCGTAGAACTGCGTCACATCCGAGAAGCCCGCCTGGCGCAGGATGGCCTCATCCTGCTCGGGCGAGAACATCGACACGTGGGCCGCGACCGCCTCGCGCGCGCCGCGGGCCTTGTCCGCATCGAAACCCGACGCGATGGCGAAGGCGGCATAGCGATCCAGCCACAGATCCCGCTCGCCCGGGCCTTGCGGGAAGCTGCCATGGGCGGCAACGAACGGCGCGCCGGGCTTGAGGCGCTTGCGGATCTCGCCGGCGGTGCGCACACGCTCGTCCGTGTCCAGGAAATGCAGGGTCAGCAGGCAGGCGGCGGCGTCGAAGTCGCCGGCCGCCACGTCCTCGACATAGCCCTCGACCAGCTCGACCCGGTCGTTCAGCGGACCCAGCAGCCGCTCGGCGCCGCGCAGCATCTCGGCGGCCGGATCGACGCCGACGAAGGTCCATCCGGGATAGGCCTGCGCCAGATGTTTCAGCTCCATGCCGCCGCCGGCCCCGACCACCAGCACGCGGGCGTTCTGCGACGCGCGCTCGGCCAGCAGTACGCCGCACATGCGGTGCAGGCTCTCCAGTCCGGGCACGAAACGCGGCGGGCCATCGACGTAGCGGGCGGCCGCTTCGGGGTCGTTGAAGGCGTCGATGAAATGGCGCGCGCCGGCGCTGGGAGGGGCGGCTTTCAAAGTCATGTAACTTTATATGTTGCGAGAATCGGCAGGCGTCAAGGCGACCTCAGACACACTCGGCTACACGTCACGGGGTGGTCATGCGTCGCCGTTGCCCGTAACCATGGCGTGCAGGGGTCGAGGGAACGGACAGGATAAGATGCGAAAATTCTCGCTGCGCCCCCGCGGCCTGGTCGCCGGCTCCATCCTGGTGGTGGTGGTCGTGGGCCTGGTCGAGCTGGTGGCCAGCGTCGCCTTCTACCAGGCGATCGACCGACAGACCCTGCGCGAAGACCAGGCCCGCCGCATCGCCGAGTTCCTGGTCGTGGGCGATCGGGTCAACCGGCTGGGCATCGAGGTCAACCAGGTGATGACCTCGCACTATCTGGAGGCCACGGTCATGGCCGGCCCGCCGACGCGCACCGACCCGCAGGGGGACGAGGCCGAGGCGATCGCCGACTATGTTCGCCAATGGGAGCCGTCGCTGTCGGGCCGCTCGCTGCGCCTGTGGTCCGAGGACCAGGCTGACGGCGGCCGCGACCTGGTCGGCACCCTCGAGCTGGAGGACGGCCGCTGGCTGTCGTTCCGCTCGCACCATTTCCCGCGCCCCTGGCCCATCGCCCTGCGCGCCGGCGCCACCACCCTGGCCTTCACCCTGATCTGCGTGGCCCTGGGCGTCTTCGCCCTGCGCCAGCTGGGCGCGCCGCTGCGTCGCCTGACGCGGGCGGTTCAGACGGTCGGCGAAGGCCCGCCCTCGCCGGTCGCCGTCGAGGGACCGGCCGACCTGGCCGCCCTGGGCAGCGCCTTCAACGACATGCAGCGGCGCATCACCGGCCTGATCGAGGACCAGGCTCGGGCGATGGAAGCGCTAAGCCACGACCTGCGCACGCCGCTCAGCCGCCTGAAGCTGGCCTCCGACTTTGTCGAGCCGCCCGAGATGCGCACCCTGGTCTCGGACAATGTCGACGAGCTGGGCGACATGCTGAAATCGCTGTCGGCCTGGCTGCGCGCCCAGCACGAGGCCAGCACCGCCGAGGAGGTCGACCTGCCGGGCCTGGTGCGCCAGGTGCTGGCCCGCTGGCCCGACGGGGCCGTCCGCTATGAAGGTCCCAAGACCCTGACCCTGCAGGCCCATCGCGGTCCGCTGGAGCAGGCCCTGATCCGCCTGGTCGACAACGCCGTGCGCTTTGGCGGCCGCGCCACCGTGCGGCTGGTCGACGACGCCGATGGTCGCCGTCTCGAGGTCCTGGACGAAGGCCCCGGGCTGTCGGCCGAGAACCTGGCGCGGATCTACGAGCCGTTCTTCCGCGGCGACGCCGCCCGCGCCCGCGACACCGGCGGCTTTGGCCTGGGGATCCCGACGGCCGAGCGTCTGCTGAAGCGCTTCGGCGGCCGGCTGGCGATCGTCAACCGGCCCGAAGGCGGCCTGCGGGCGTGCATCTGGCCGCCGCTGGCCACGGCGGAGTAAGGGCGCTCAGGGCTAGGGCGGGCCGACATTCAGAATCGATAACCCCCAAAAATCGCTCATCCCCGCGAAAGCGGGGATCCAAGCTGAGTCCGAGAAGAGGCTCCGGCAGCAGATGGATCCGCAAACGCCGCTTGGGTCCCCGCTTTCGCGGGGATGAGCGGTTTGGGTTAGGTCGGTCCGCTGAATGTCTTTGGCCTTAGTCCTTGAAGGCGGGGATCAGGCCGCCCAGGCGCTGACCCATCTCGGCGGCCAGGGCCTGGACGCCGTTCATCGGCCGCATCATCACCTCGAAGTCGACGATCAGCCCGTCGTCGTCGAAGCGGACGAAGTCGATGCCCTTGACGCCCTTGTCGCCGACCCGGGCGGCAAACTCGAGCACCACGTTCTGCCCGTCGGGCGTGGCGGCTTGGCGGTGGTACTCGAAGTCCTCGAACACGGTGATCACCGTCGACAGCGCCAGGATCACCGCCTGGGCGCTGCGATAGGGCTTGAAGGCCACGGGCGAGCGGAAGGTCGCGTCCGGATGGACGATCGAAGCCAGGTCGCTGAGGTCGCCGCGGGCGATCATGTCGTGCCACTTGGCCAGGGACGCCGCCGCCGCGGGCGTCAGGTTCAGATCCGTCGTCATGGCTGGTGTCCCTCCCTGGGTTCTTAGGAGCGAGGCTAACGGACCCAGGCCGCGCCGGGCAACACCGCAAGCCGAGAGGTCGTATCGGCTAAATTGGTTGACCAATTGGTACGATGTTGCGGGCGGTCTTGGTGTGAAAATAGGTTGACAAAAGTGCCATGCCAATCCAGCGTCCCGGCAACAAATAAAAGACAGTTGGGAGGCTATGATGCGTCGGATGATGATCGGCGGGGCTCGAACGGGTTCCAGCGTGCGGTTGACCACGCTTCTGCTGGCGGGAACCGCGATCCTGTTCGCCGAGCCCGCCCTCGCTCAGACCGCGCCCGCCGCCCCGGTAGAAGACACTGCGGTCGAGGAGATCGTCGTCAGCGGCATCCGCGCCTCGCTGCAGAGCGCCCTGGTCCAGAAGCGCAACGCCGACAACCTGGTCGAGGTCATCCAGGCCGAGGATATCGGCAAGCTGCCCGACCAGAACCTGGCTGAAGTCCTGGAAAACGTCACCGGCGTGCAGATCACCCGCGAGGCCGGCGTCGGCCGCGGCGTGCAGATCCGCGGCACTGACGCCAACCGCGTCGAGATCAACGGCGTGTCGACCGTCGGTTCGGGCTCGGGCCGTTCGGGTATCAGCTTCGACGACCTGGCCGCCTCGATGATCAGCGCGGTCGAGGTCGTGAAGGTGCCCGAGGCCCGCACGATCGAAGGCTCGGTCGGCGGCACGATCAACCTGAAGACCATCCGCCCGCTGGATCTGTCCAAGCCTCTGTTCGCGTTCCGCGCCCAGGCCGAAAACAGCGACCTGTCCAAGACCACGACGCCCCGCCTGTCGGGCACGGTCGGCAAGCGTTGGGACACCAGCATCGGCCAGATCGGCCTGGTCGGCAGCTTCAGCTACGCTGAGCAGGACGTCGTCGCCTTCCGCCCGCGCGTCGACCGCGACGCGGTGGTCACTCCGACCTCGGGCCGCACCAGCGCCCAGGCCTTCCCGTTCCTGCGCATCCAGTTCTTCAACCAGGATCTGGACAATTTCGAGTATGAAACCAAGAACTTCGCCGGCTCGGCCGAGTGGAAACCGAACGACAATCTGAAGTTCTATGTCGACGCGACGCTGAACAACCAGACCCGCGCCGAGCAGAGCACCAGCGTCCAGATCTCGACGGTCTCGGACAACGGCGTGGTCGACAACACCCGCAACACCGCCTTTGAGACGGTCGATCTGGGCACGGCTCAGGGCCCGAACGGCGACATCGACCTGGGCTCGGTCCAGGCCGCCCTGGCGGGGATCATCCTGCCGCGCACCAACGGCAACCTGGCGCCCTATCTGCGCACCACCAGCGACACCGGTTCGCGCCTGACCAAGAGCCGCGTCTTCTCGACCGGCGGCGAGTGGAAGGGCGAGCGTCTGACCGTCGAGGCCCAGGCGGCCCTGTCGACGTCGGACTCCACCCTGCCCAGCTTCAACACCACGCTGGAGTTCGTGAACCCCAACTCGCCGGCCCCGACCCAGGGCGTGACCCTGGCCAACGGCGTGCCGATCGAGTTCGACCTGCGCGACGGCACGTTGCAGTTCGGCATCGCGCAAGGCCAGGCCAGCACCCCGACCTCGGCCATGCTGCTGAACCCCGCCAACTACCGCCTGCAGCAGGTGGCCCAGGCGCGCAGCATCCGCGAGAACAAGGAAAAGGCGCTGCGTGTCGACGTGTCGTACGACACCAAGGGCGTGCTGCCGTTCATCAGCGCGATCAAGGCCGGCGCTCGGTGGAACGAGACGAGCGCGCTGAACGACAACATCACCGGCACGACGGGCTTCACCAATGTGACCTCGTCGTTCTATCGCCCCAGCGGCAACCTGTTCTCCGACCTGATGGTCGCCGGGCCGAACAACTTCAATGACGCCGATGGCCGGCGCCTGTGGTTCGCCGACTACATGACCCTGGACGGCGCCGCCGCCTTCAAGAATCCCGACGCCACCCTGGCGGCGCTGAACAAGGCGATCGCGGCGAGCAACGCCGCCAACGGCTCCAACATCGCCCTGCTGGGCGCGCCGACCTCGCAGGCCAGCGCCTACTTCAAGATCACCGAAGACACCAAGACCGCCTACTTCCAGGCCAATTTCGATACCGAAGTCTTCGGCACGCCCATCCGCGGCAACGCCGGCGTGCGCTACGTGCAGACCGACCTGACCTCGATCGGCAACACCGTCGCCACGGGCGGGACCTCGACCCGGGCCGAGAACGAGGCGTCCTACAAGTTCTGGCTGCCGCGCTTCAACCTGGTCGCCGAGCCGATGGACAAGGTGATCGTCCGCGCCGGCGTGGCCCGCGACATCCGCCGTCCCGACTTCAACACCCTGTCGACCTCGGTGACCTTCGCCACCAGCGAGAACACCGCCGTCAACCGCGGCAATCCGAACCTGCAGCCGGAGACGGTTCTGTCGTTCGACCTGTCGGCCGAATACTACTTCGCGCCGTCCAGCCTGATCAGCGTGGGCGTGTTCCACAAGGTGCGCGACAACCTGTTCGCCAGCGTCACCGAGAGCCCGCCGGACAACGCCGTCGGCGGCGTCGTCAACCGCAGCCGCGACCAGTCGTGCCCTGGCGGCGGCATCTACAACCCGATCGCCATCATCAACCAGAACAGCCCGGATCGCGGCCAGGTGGGCATCTGCGTGCCGCTGACCTCGACCTTCAACGTCGACGGCGAAACCACCCAGACCGGCATCGAGGCGGCGTTCCAGTACGACCTTTCGCAGTGGGAGGATCGCCTGGGCTGGGCCTCGGGCTTCGGCTTCATCGGCAACTTCACCTACCAGAAGACCGGCGGCGACGTGGCCAACTACCGGACCATCGGCCTGACCCGGAACACCACGCGCGACCTGGGCTTCACCACCCTGCCGCAGGACCGGGTCGAGCTGGAGAACCTCTCCAAGTACGCCTACAACGCGACCCTGTTCTACGAGCGCGGCGGTCTCAGCGCCCGCATGCGCTACACGTGGCGCTCGCACTTCATCAACACCGAGGCCTTCACCTCGGCCTTCGACGTGCCGCGCATCAGCGGCGATCGCGGCCAGCTGAACGCCAGCGTCAACTACGACATCAACGACTGGGCCACCCTGGGCATCGAGGGCATCAACCTGACTCGCCAGGACGCCAACGAGTACTGCATCAACGACAAGGCGCTGCTTTGCTACAACGGCCTGACCGATCGTCGGGTGGTCGTGGGCCTCAGCGTGAAATTCTAACGCCTCCCAGGGAGGGCGCCGCTTCGGCGGCGTCTCTGCGCAAACTTAAAAGCCCCGCTGCGGTGACCGCAGCGGGGCTTCTTGTTGTTGGACTGGAAGAGAAAGGAGCGGGCTCAGGCCTGGGCCGACAGGGTGGCCATGAAGCGGGCCCGGTCGTGCTGCATCCGGCGGCGGACTTCCGCGAGCGCCTCGGCCTCCTCGGCGGCCAGCATGGCCTCGAACAGGCGGTGGAAGTGGTCGCGCATGGCGGCGCGCGAAGCCTGCGGATCGCGGTTGCGCAGGGCCGACAGGATGGCGGCGTGCTCGTCGGTGCGCGAGTCCCAGTCGTGGTGGCAGACGCTCTGATAGACCTGCTTGACCTTGGGCAGCTCGTTGCGCATCCGCCAGATCAGCTTGATGCAGTACTCGACCACCGGATTGCCGGCGATGCGGGCGATGGCCTCGTGGAACTTCTGATCGGCGGCGCTGGACTGGGCGTCGGTGGTGGCCGGGTCGGACATGATGGCGACCAGGGCGTCCAGCTCGGCCAGGGCGGCCTCGTCGATATTGGCGGCGGCCAGGGCCGCGGCCTCGGCCTCGAACACCGCACGGGCGGCGGTCAGGTCGAAGGCGGTGACGTCGGGCAGGCGGCCGGCGGCGTGGGCGTCGCGCGACAGGACATAGACGCCCGAGCCGGTCTTGATCGAGATCCAGCCCAGGGTCTCCAGGGCGATCTCGGCCTCGCGGATCGTGACGCGGCTGACGTTGAAGCGTTCGGCCAGTTCGCGCTCGCCGGGCAGGCGGGCGCCGACGGGGAATTCCCCGGCCTCGATCGCCTCGCGGATCTGCTTCGCGACAGACTGATAAAGGCGTTGCTCGGACATCGGCGACTCTTAGACCTCTTTGGCTGATCAATACACCCTTCCACGGGGCGCTTCGCAAGCGTCTCTGCGGGCTGGGCCTAACGATCGATGGTGGTGAGGTGCAGGCAGCGCCGCCTTAGCGGGCGGCCTGTGCGGCTCCGGCCAGGTATGGGGCGCATCAGACCCTCCGGTTTTGACTCGGCAATCGTGTCAACCAATTGGCGCGAAATCGATCATACCAGAATGATCGCGATTTTGCTGCCGAAATGTCCGCAAGTGGTCTGGAAATTTGGTTGACGGCTTGAGCGCAACTTCCTAGCGTCAGGATCAGAGGTCGCGAAGATCCGAGCGGGAGGAATCGATGTCGAAGCCGGATCTGAAGCGCTCGCTTTGCGCGGTCGCCGTCATGGCGGCGGCCAGTGTTCCGTCCTTGGCTCTGGCCGAGTCCGCCCTGGTCCGGACCCAGGCCGAGTTCGCCTCGGCCCTGCCGCGCTTGCAGCCGGGCGACACCCTGACCCTGGCGGACGGCGAGTGGCGCGACTTCCAGATCGTGTTCATCGGAAAGGGCGCGGCCGAGCGCCCGATCACCCTGACCGCCCAGACGCCGGGCAAGGTGCTGCTGACCGGCCGCTCGAACCTCAGCCTGGCCGGCGAGCACCTGGTGGTGTCGAACCTGGTCTTCCGCGACGGCTTCTCGCCCACCGGCGAGGTCGTGTCGTTCCGCACCTCGCGCACCGAGCGCGCCAACTACAGCCGCATCACCGGCGTGGTCATCGACGGCTTCTCCAAGCCCAGCCGCGCCGACTCCGACAACTGGGTGGCGCTGTACGGCCATCACAACCGCTTCGATCACAACCAGCTGAGCGGCAAGACCAACGCCGGCACGACCCTGGTGGTGATCCGCGATCCCGAGCAGGGGCTCGAGAACCGCCACGCCATCGACCACAACTATTTCGGCGCCCGCCCGGTGCTGGGCTCGAACGGCGGTGAGACCATCCGGGTCGGCACCAGCCACGCCTCGGCCACCAGCTCGTTCACGACCGTCGAGAACAATTGGTTCGAGCACTGCAGCGGCGAGGTCGAGATCGTCTCGAACAAGTCGGGCGGCAACATCTATCGCGGCAACGTCTTCTTCGAGTCCGAGGGCGCGATGGTGCTGCGCCATGGCGACGACAATCTGGTCGAGAACAACGTCTTCATCGGCAACGGCAAGGCCAACACCGGCGGCGTGCGGGTGATCAATCGCCGCAACACCGTGCGCAACAACTACATGGAAGGCCTGGCCGGCTCGAACTTCGGCAGCGCCCTGACCATCATGTACGGCGTGCCCAACTCGCCGGTGCACCGCTATGTCCAGGTCGACGGGGCGGTAATCGAGAACAACACCCTGGTCGATGCGCGCGAGATGTCGTTCGGGGCCGGCATGGACGCCGAGCGCTCGGCCGCGCCGATCAACAGCCGCTTCGCCAAGAACCTGATCGTCAACCGCGACGGCCGCGACCCGATCCGCGTGCAGGGCGACATGAGCGGCGTCGCCTTCGAGGGCAACGTCCAGTCGCCGACCGCCACCAAGGCCCTGCCGGGCGTCGCCGGCCGCAAGGTCACGCTGGAGCGCCAGGGCGCGCTGCTGCTGCCCAAGGGCCTGAAGGACGTTGGCGTCCGCCACGACCTGAAGGTCATTCCGCGCGAGGAGACCGGCGTCAGCTGGTATCCCAAGACCCACCCCGTCGCCGCCTTGGACAGCGGCGCGGTCGTCGCCGTCGCGCCGGGCGAGGACACCCTGACCCAGGCGATCGCCAAGGCCGCGCCCGGCGACCGCCTCACGCTCCAGTCCGGGGTCTATATCGTCAACCAGGTCGTCGGCCTGGACCGCGCCGTCAGCGTTCAGGGCCCGGCCAAGGGTCGCGCCGAGATCCAGTTCTCGCGGCCCAGCCTGTTCGAACTGGAGAGCGGCGGCGCCTTGCGCCTGTCGCACGTCACGGTCACCGGCGCCCTGGCCCCCGACATCGCCGGCGCCGCCGTGATCCGGGCGGGGCAGGGCGCGGCCCAGTACCAGCTGGTCGTCGAGGACAGCGCCTTTCAGGACCTGACCGTCAACCGCAGCTTCAACGTCTTTGCCGCCGGTCCCGGCAGCCTGGCCGACCGCATCCGTCTGGAGCGGGTCACGGTCGACAGGATCACCGGCTCGGTGATTTCCGCCCACACCGAAACCGCCGACCTGGGCGCCTACAATGCCGAGGTGGTCGAGGTGATCGACAGCATCTTCCGCGACGTGGCCGGGCCGGTGCTGGACCTCTATCGCGGCGGCACGGACGAGAGCACCTTCGGGCCACGCCTGACCCTGACCGGCTCGACCTTCGAGCGCAGCGGCCAAGGTGACGGCAAGGGGGGTGAGGCCGGCGCGCTGAAGCTCTACGGCGTGCAGCGCACCGAGGCGCGCAGCAACCGTTTCGTCGACAGCGGCGCGCCCAATTTCTTCCGTCGTGTCGGCAGCCCTGTCCTCGTCTGGAGCGACAACCGCCTGCAGGGTACGCCCGACCTGATCACCAATGTTCCGTCGCTGGAGACCGCGCCATGAACCGTCCGGTCCTTCTGGCCCTGCTGGCAACCTTGTCGACCGGCGTTCCCGCCGTCGTCCTGGCCCAGGCCTCCAAGCCTGCCGCCACCGCTCGTATCGACGACGCCAAGCCGGTGCTGGTCACGCCCGACCAGTGGCGCGCCATGGCCAAGGACGGCCAGCGCTATCCGATGTTCGCCGCCGAGCAGAAGCGGGTCGAGCGCGAGGTCCGCGCCGCCATGGCCGCGGGGATCAAGGTCCCGCAGCCCCGCGACCTGGGCGGCGGCCTGACCCACGAGCAGCACAAGGGCAACTACAAGGCCCTGGCCGGGGCGGGCGCGCTGTATCGCCTGACCGGCGATGCGGCCTACGCCGACTTCGCCCGCGACCTCTTGCTGGAATACGCCAAGCTCTATCCGACCCTGAAGGACCACCCGGCCGGCAATTCGTCGGTGAAGGGGCGGCTGTTCTGGCAGGCGCTGAACGACTCCGTCTGGCTGGTCTATGGCGCGCAGGGCTATGACGCCATTCGCGACACCCTGACGCCCGAGCAGCGCCGCACGATCGACGACAACGTCTTCCGCCGCATGGCCCGCTTCCTGTCGGAAGAGAACGCGCCCTATTTCGACCGCATCCACAACCACGCCACCTGGGCCACGGCCGGGGTCGGCATGACGGGCTACGTCCTGCGCGATCCAGACCTGGTCGAGCGCGCCCTGAACGGCACGAAGAAGGACGGCAAGGCCGGCTTCCTGCGCCAGGTCGACGAGCTGTTCTCGCCCGACGGCTACTATGCCGAGGGGCCGTACTATCAGCGCTACGCCCTGGCGCCGTTCATCATCTTCGCCCGGGCGATCCAGCAGAACGAGCCGGTGCGCGGCATCTTCAAGCGCCGCGACGGCGTGCTGCTGAAGGCCGTCGACGGGGTGATCCAGTCGTCCTACGCGGGCAAGCTGTTCCCGATCAACGACGCCATGCCCGACAAGGGCCTGGACACCGAAGAGATCGTCACCGGCGTCGCCATCGCCTACGCCCAGACCCGCGATCCGGGCCTGCTGTCGATCGCCAAGGAGCAGGGCCGCACCCTGCTGTCGCCTGACGGCCTGGCCATCGCCCAGGGCGTCGCCGGCGGTGGGGCCAAGCCGTTCGACTTCCGCTCGATGGAACTGCGCGACGGTCCCAATGGCGACCTCGGCAACCTGGTGTTCCTGCGTCGCGGCGGGGCAAACGGCCAGGCGCTGGTGATGAAGAACACCCAGCAGGGCCAGGGACACGGCCACTTCGACCGCCTGAACTGGCTGTTCTACGACAACGGCCAGGCGGTCGTGCGCGACTACGGCGCGGCCCGCTTCCTCAATGTCGAGGCCAAGGGCGGCGGCGGCTATCTGGACGAGAACGACAGCTGGGCCATGCAGACCGTGGCCCACAACACCCTTGTGGTCGGCCAGAAGAGCCAGTTCGGCGCTGACTGGAAGGTGGGCGAGGAGCGTCCGACCACGCCGCTGTTCTTCAAGGCCGGCGAGGGGCTGCAGATCGCCTCGGCCCGGATGGACAAGGCCTATGACGGCGTCGTCCTGACCCGCACCCTGGCCATGGTCGAGCATCCGGACCTGGCCTATCCCGTGGTCATCGACCTGTTCCGCGCCCAGGGCGGCAAGGCGACCGACTACGACCTGCCGCTGCACTTCAACGGCCACATCGTCACCGCCTTCGACGCCGAGCACTCGGTCCGCGAACGGCCGGTGCTGGGCCAGGACTCCGGCTACCAGCACCTGTGGGTCGACGCTGTCGCCGCGCCTTCCGACAAGACCCGCAGCCTGACCTGGCTGCTGGGCGGGCGGTTCTACACCTACCGCTTCGGGGCCTCGGCCCCGATCAGCGCCCTGCTGGTCGAAAGCGGCGCCAACGATCCCAACTTCAACCTGCGGCGCGAGCCGGCCTTGATCCAGCGGATGCTGGGCCAGGCCCAGGCGAGCTTCTTCTCGGTGCTGGAGCCGCATGGCGCCTATGACCCGACCGCCGAGACAGTGGCGGGTAGCACCAGCCGCATCCGCGACATCGCCCGCAAGCGCGGCGAGGGGGCCGAGGTGATCGTGCTGACCCTGGCCTCGGGCCGAAAGCTGGCGCTGGCCGTGGCCGACGATGTTTCCAAGACCGCCACCCACGCCGTGCGGATCGACGGCCAGGCCTACGAGTGGACCGGGCCCTACGCCCGGTTCGACCGCTGAGGAGATGACGATGAAGTCCGGCATGAGGTGGGTCATCATCGGCCTGATCGCGGTCGCCACCGTGGTCAACTACATCGACCGCAACGCCCTGGCGGTGATGTGGCCCGAGATCGCGTCCGAGGTGGGCGCCACCAAGGATGACTACGCCCTCCTGGTCACCATCTTCATGCTGTTCTACGCCTTGGGGCAGTTCGTGTTCGGCAAGCTGTTCGACGCCATCGGCGTGCGGCTGGGCTTCGCCCTATCGATCGGCTTCTGGTCGATCTCGATCATGCTGCACGCCCTGGCCAATTCGATCCTGTCGTTCAGCATCTTCCGCGCCATGCTGGGGATCAGCGAGGCCGGCGCCTGGCCCGGCGCGGTCAAGGCCAATGCCGAGTGGTTTCCGGCCAAGGAACGCGCCCTGGCCCAGGGCATCTTCAACGCCGGCGCCTCGGTCGGGGCCATCATCTCCGCGCCGCTGATCGCCCTGATCTTCCTGTGGCTGGGCTGGAAGGGGACCTTCCTGCTGGTCGGCGTGCTGGGCTTCATCTGGCTGCTGCCGTGGCTGGTGATCTATCGCGCCGGTCCCGACCGCCACCCCTGGGTCAGCGACGCCGAGCGCGCGCTGATTCTGGACAAGCCGACAGCCCACGCGACCGACGAGGCCTTGGCCCCACCCTATGTGCCGACCCTGAAGCAGCTGCTGTCGCACCGCCAGAGCTGGGGCGTGATCCTGTCGCGCTTCTTCCTCGATCCGATCTGGTGGCTGTTCGTCTCCTGGCTGCCGATCTACCTGGCCGAGACCTTCAACTTCGACATCAAGCAGATCGGCATCTTCGCCTGGGTGCCCTATGTCGGCGCGATGATCGGCAGCATGCTCGGCGGCTGGTTGTCGGGCTGGCTGATCAAGTCGGGCCATGAGCCGGGCATGGCCCGCAAGCTGACCGTCACCCTGGGCGGCCTGATCATGATCCCGTGCCTGATCGCGGCGCCGAACATGACCGATCCGACCCTGGCGGTCCTGGTCATCGCCGGCGTGCTGCTGGGCTTCCAGATCGCCATCGGCAACATCCAGACCATCCCCGGCGACCTGTTCGACGGCCGATCGGTCGGCTCGCTGGCCGGCGTCGGCGGCATGGCGGCGGTGGCCGGCACGCTGATCACCACCTGGCTGGTCCCGGTGATGACCAAGGTCTCCTACGGCCCGATCTTCATCCTGGTCGCCGCCCTGGTTCCCCTTTCCATCCTCTCCCTGTGGTTCGTCACCGGTCGCATCGCGCCGGTCCAGGCGAACGCTTCCCGCACTCTGAAGGACAACTGAACATGCGCCTCAAGGACAAGGTCGCCATCGTCACCGGCGGTGGCCGCGACATCGGCCGCGACGTCTCCCGCGTACTGGCCCGCGAAGGCGCCAAGGTCGTGATCAACTTCGCCAATGACGAGGCCAGCGCGGCCGAGACGCTGGCCAGCATCAAGGCGGCAGGCGGCGAGGCCATCGTGCATCGCGCCGACGTGACGACGGCCGCCGGCGTCGACTCCCTGGTCGCCGCGGCCAAGGCCGCCTACGGCGACAAGATCGACATCCTGGTCAATCTGGCCGGCGGCATGGTCGAGCGCCGGCAGCTGGCCGACATCGACGAGGCCTTCTTCGACAAGGTCATGACCCTGAACCTGAAGTCGGCCTATCTGACGACCCGGGCCGTGGCCCCGCTGATGCCCGAGGGCTCGTCGATCATCAACTTCTCGTCCCAGGCCGGCCGTGACGGCGGTGGTCCCGGCGCCTCGATCTACGCGACGTCGAAGGGCGCGCTGATGACCTTCACCCGCTCGATGGCCAAGGAACTGGGTCCCAAGGGCGTGCGGGTCAACAGCCTGTGCCCGGGCATGATCGCCACCAGCTTCCACGACACTTTCACCAAGCCGGAAGTACGCACGGCGGTGGCCGGCAACACCCCGCTGCGCCGCCAGGGGCGTCCCGAGGAAGTCGCCGAGACCGTGGCCTATCTGGCCTCGGACGCCGCCTCGTTCGTGACCGGCGCCAATATCGACATCAATGGCGGGATGTTCTTCTCGTGATGCGCCGCGGGCCCGCTTCGATCGCGCTCCTGCTGGCGCTCGCCGGCGGGCCCGCCTTCGCTCAGAAGGCCGCCGAATGGCGGCCGGCCTGGACCGCAGCCGCGGCTCCCGCCCGGTTCGACGTCGACGCCGCCAAGGCGCCGATCGGCTACCAGGACCAGACCATCCGCCAGGAGCTGAGGATGGGCGTGGCGGCCAAGGCCTTGCGCCTGCGGATCAGCAACGAGGTGGGCGCCGAGCCCCTGACCCTGCGCAACCTGACCGCCGCCGGTCCCGACGGCCGGATCGTCCCGGTGACGTTCGGCGGTGCGCGCGAGATCGTCGTGCCGGTCGGGGTGGCCCTGGTCAGTGATCAGCTGCCGATCGCGGTCAAGCGCGCCGACCTGCTGAGCGTCAGCCTGCACGCGCCGGGTCCGACGCGCGGCGTGGTGCGCCGCACCGCCGTCCGGATTGGCGCCGGCGACGCGCCGGTCTCGGCCAATGCGGAACTGCACCGCCGCCAGAGCTTCATCTCCGCCGTCTACGGCCAGACCGACAAGCCGCCGGCCGTGGTGGTGGCGTTGGGCGACTCGATCACCGAGGGCTCCAGCGCGACCCTGGGCGCCGAGGCTGACTGGCCGTCGGTCCTGAACCGCCGTTTCGAGGCCGCTTGCCCGGGCGCCTATGTCGTCGCCAACGCCGGCATCAGCGGCAACCAGGTCGTCCGCGACGGCCGCAGCCCCAATGTCCGCGCGCGCCTGGACCGTGACGTGCTCTCGCTGCCGGGCGTCACCCACGTGATCCTGATCGAGGGCATCAACGACATCCGCCACGACGGCGACCCCGCCAATGTCGGCCGCAGCGCCGAGGAGGTCATCGCCGCCTACCGCCAAATCATTGCCCGCCTGCACCTGCGCGGCATCAAGGTCATCGGCGGCACGCTGACCGGCTTCGAGGGCTCGGAGCGCTTCGACGAACGCTCGGAGACCGCGCGCAAGGCCCTCAACGCCTTCATCCGCGGCAGCGGCGAGTTCGACGGCGTGGTTGACTTCGACAAGGCCCTCCAGGACCCGGCCAAGCCCCTGGCCATGCGCGCCGACTGGGCCCGCGACGATCGGCTGCATCCCAACGACCAGGGCTATACGGCCATGGCGAAGGCCATCGACCTGTCGGCGTTCAATCGCCCGGGCGCGGCCTGCGGCCCTACGGCTTCACGTCGATGATCACCCGCTTGTAGCGGGTCAGGCGCGGGGTCCCGTTGTCGGTGACGGCCAGGATCACGTGGATGGTGCCGTCGCCCGGCGCCTTCACGCGGTCGGTCTTGACGATCAGCGAGGCCTTGGCCTGGTCGAAGCCCTTGATCGGCAGCTTCACGCCCGTGTTGTTGTTGGCCATCGGCCGGGTGCCGGCCTCTTCGTAGACGAACCATTCGTAGGACAGGGCGTCGCCGTCCGGGTCGCTGGAGGCCGTCGCCGACAGGTCGACGCGCTGGCCGGGCTTGGCGGTCAGGGTCTCGGGATGATCCAGGCGCGGGACCGGCGGGTGGTTGGCCTGGGCGTAGGGCTTGATGGTCCAGTCCATGCGCGCGGCGAAGTCGTTCTGATAGGCCGAGCGCCAGCGCCAGACCGTGGCGTGGTTGCTGGTCTGCCACTTGTTGTCCAGGCCCAGCACCTCGTCGGTCGCAGTGGTCCAGATCGGCCGGGTCTCGGGCGCGAAGAACCAGCGGTCGGTGCGCGGGGTGTAGAGCTCGTAGCGGCCGCCCCAGCCGCCCCAATCGGGATGATCGGGCGAGCCCAGACCGTTCTGCACCAGGTACAGGAACGACGGGGTGTCGCCCTCCATCTGGAACTTCCAGTTCGGATAGGCCTCGCCCAGCGGGCCCTTGGCGCGGATGTTGGTGTTCAGCCACTCGTTGGTGACCAGCGAATAGTCGGCCCCGCCGAAGCGGCCGTGGAAGTTGTCGCCGCTGATGCCGATCCAGGTGGACTGGTGGAAGTTGGGGCCCGGATTGACGATGTAGAACAGGCCCGGGAACTCGTTGCGGATCCAGGGGCCGCTGTCGTCCTGGTCGGAGATCGCATAGACGCGCAGCTTGGCGACGAAGCGGTCGACCTGCGCCTTCGTGCGGGTCTGGCGCACCTTCCACAGGGCCTGGGCCAGCACGCCGGGACCGCCCCAGACGGTGACCCAGACGGGACGCGGATCGTCGCGGTCGACGGCCTTGATCAGGGCGTCCGAACCGGCGGTGTCGTTGCCCTTGCCGATGACGGCCGCGCCGTCCTTGACCGGGCCGGTCGAGATGCGGGCGCGCAGGTCGGCGGCGTGCGGGAAGCCCGGCTCGTGCAGTTCCAGATTGGCCTGCACCTTCTCATAGGCGTTCAGCACCTCGTGGATGCGCTCGGGGAAGACGCCGCCGCTGTTGGCCGTGGCGATCAGGGCCTCGATGTCGAACTGGTTGCTGTAGGTCATCAGCCGGACCAGCGACTGCTTGTCGTCCGGGTCACCGCCGATGTCGGTCAGCACGACCAGGCGGGTCTTGCCATAGGCGGGCGTCGCTGCGGCAGGACCGGCCGGCGCCGGGGCGGCCAGGACGGGCGTGGCCGCCGCGCTCAAGGCCAGGGCGGCGGCGAGGGTCCAGGAGATGGGCGAGCGACGGGCCATGCGATTTCCTCCCGGCGCAACTGGTATGATCATCGCGCCATATTAGGCGGGTAGCATCTCCCACCCGCCCGACGCAACTAGCGCTTCTGGGTCTTCTTCGCCGCCGCCTGGGCGATGTTCAAGGCCGCGGCCTCGCGGATCAGCGCCTTGAAGGCCTCGGCGTCGATCTCCGCGCCTTCGGGGAAGTCGATGGCCCGCCGGACATTGCCCTCCAGGCTGGAATTGAACAGGCCCGTCGGATCGGCCAGGGCCGCGCCCTTGGCGAAGGTGGTCTTGACGTAGGCCTTGTAGACCTCGCCGGTGCAGATCAGGCCGTCGTGCGACCAGACCGGCTTGCCCCACTTCCACTCCTCGATCCCGTCCGGGTCGGCCTCGCGGATCAGCTGGCGCATCCGGGCCAGGGTGGCGCCGCGCCAGTCGGTCAGCTCGGCGATGCGCCGGTCAATCAGCTGCGAGGCGGGGACGCCTTCGTCCTCGGGGGCGGTCTTCTTCATGGCGTCCTCACATGCGCTCGCCGGGCAGGCGGCTGGCCTGGGCGATCCAGTCGGCCAGCTGGGCCTCGTCGATCGCATCGCCCTCGTGGATGTGGAAGTAACGCACCTTGGCCTGCTTGGAGGTCACGGGCGGCAGGGGCGTGATGTCCGCCCCGTTGAAGAAGGCCACCTTCACGTACTTGGCGAAGACGTGGACGCCCAGGAACCAAGTCCCTTCGGCGTCGGCCGCGCCATACATCGGCGAGTTCCACTTCACGGCCTTGCGTACGTCGGGCACGGTCTTGCTGATCAAGGCGTCCAGCTGGGCGCCGACCGCGCTCTTCCAGCCGGGCATGGCGGCGATATAGGCCTGCACCGGGGCGTCGCCATAGCCCTTGGCGATCTGCGGATTGCCGCCCGAGAGCAGTACGGGATCCTTAGCCATCCAGGCCTCCCAGCACCGGTTCCAGCTTGTCGAGGAACGCCTTCCACCCGGCCATGGCGCCGCCGAAGGCCTGCTTCTGGTCGGGGCGGAACCCGGCCTGCTCGACCCGCAAGTGCGTGCCGGTCGCTGTCGGGGTCAGGGTGAAGGTCACGACGCTGCGCAGGTCATAGGCGGGGTCCTCGTGCTTGAAGTTCCAGCTGTAGGCCAGGGCCCGTTCCGGCTCCAGGGTCAGAACCTTGCAGTCCAGCACCCCGCCCCACTCGCCGCGCAGGTTGAAGCGGTGGCCGACCTGAGGCGCGAAGTCGTTCTGCATCAGCCATTCGGCGATCAGGTGCGGCTGAGTCAGGGCCCGCCACAGCTTGGCCGGCGGGTGGGCGATGTCGCGCTCGATGACGACGGAGCGGGTATCGGTCATTGGTCCATCCTGGTGAGCAGGTCTTCCAGCCGGTCGAGGCGGCCTTCCCAGAACGCGGCCATGTCGCGGGTCCAGTCGGTGAGTGGAGCCAGGGCGGCGGGGCGGGCGCTGTAGTGGGTCTGGCGGCCTTCGTGGCGATCGCTGACCAGGCCGGCCAGCTTCAGGGCCGAGAGATGCTTGGACACCGCCGGCTGCGAGACCCCGGCCTGGGCGGTCAGGGCCCCGACCGTCTGCTCGCCCTCGCGGCACAGGCGCTCGAACAGCGCCCGCCGGGTTGGGTCGGCCAGGGTGCGGAACAGCAGGTCTGAGGTGGGGTCTGTGTGCAACGCATAACTCTTCGGCTATGAATTAATTCATAGCCCCGGAGTTATGAATGAGTCAAGCGATCCTCCCCCGCATCGCGGGGGAGCATCTGGTGGGTTCAAGCCCCAGCCATCTCCGCCACCACCTTCAGCGCCGCTTCGCGCGGATCGTTGGCGGCGGTGATCGGGCGGCCGCAGACCAGGTGGCTGGCGCCGGCGCGCAGGGCGTCGGCAGGCGTGGCGGCGCGGGCCTGGTCGTTCTTGGCTGACCAGCCGGGGCGCACGCCGGGGGTGACGATCAGGAAGTCAGGACCAGCAATCTCACGCGCCAGGGCGGCCTCGTGCGGCGAGGAAACGATGCCGTCGACGCCGCACTCGACCGCCTGGCGAACGCGGCGTTCGACCAGGTCGCGGGCGCTGAAGCTGTAGCCCATCTCGACCAGGTCGGCGTCGGTCAGGCTGGTCAGCACGGTGACGGCCAGGATCTTCAGCGAGGACTCGCCGCGCGCCTTGACCGCGGCCTTCATCACCTGAGGCTCGGCGTGGACGGTCAGCAGATCGCAGCCGCTCTGGGCCAGCACCCGCGCCGAGCGCTCCACGGTCGCGCCGATGTCGTGCAGCTTCCAGTCCAGGAAGATCGACTTGCCGCTGGCTTTCAGCTCGTGGGCCAGGGCCATGCCGTCGCTGGCCAAGAGCTCCAGGCCGATCTTGTAGAACGACACCGTGTCGCCCAGGCGCTCGACCATCGCCCGCGCGTCGTCCGTGGTCGGCAGGTCCAGCGGGATGATCAGGCGCGGGTCGGCGGTCATGGGCTGGTTCCCTGGGGGTTGGCGCGCAACAGTGTTCGCCCTAGGAAGGACGAAGGTTGGGGCGCGAGTTATAAAGGCGAGGACGGCGAATGGACGAGGCGAAGCTGGCCGTCAACTTCTTCGTCGCGCTGTTTGCTTTGATCGACCCGATCGGCAACGTGCCGCTGTTCGCCGCCGCCACCCTGGGCGCGGCCGCCGCGGGCCGCCGGATGGTCGCCGTCTATATCGGCCTCTTCATGATGGCCTTCCTGATCTTCTTCTATTTCACCGGCGTAGGCCTCTTGGCCTTCTTCGGCATCTCGATGCAGGCCTTCCGCATCGCCGGCGGCATCATCCTGTTCATTCTGGGCCTGGACATGGTGCGCGACGACTTCACCACCATGTTCGCCGACGCCGCCGAGGGGATCGAGGACCAGTCGCCGCGCGCCTACGCCAAGCAGCGCTTCGAGCGGCTGATCGTGCCGTTCGCCATGCCGCTGCTGATCGGGCCGGGCGCGATCTCGACCGTGATCATCTACGCCGCCGAGGCCAAGCCGCTGGGCTGGACCGGGGCGGGCATCGGCGTGGGCGTGATCGTCGCCGTCTCGGCCGTGGTCGTGGCCGCCTTCTGGGCCGCGCCGCTGATCAGCCGGGTGCTGGGCCGCATCGGCATGAGCATCGTGGTTCGGGTGCTGGGCCTGATCCTGTGCGCCCTGGCCGTCCAGTTTGTGCTGGTCGGGGTCGGCGACGCCACGCGCGGCCTGATCAACAACGAGGCCAAGGCTCCCTACGCCGAGAAGCCCTAGACACTGCCCCTGGGCGAGGCCCATATCCCCGGCATGTACGATGCCGACGTCATCATCGCCGGAGCCGGCATGGCCGGGTCCACGCTGGCTCTGGCCCTCGCTTCGGGCGGCCTGAAGCCGCTCCTAGTCGACCCGCAGCCGTTCGACGCCCAGCTGGCGCCGACCTTCGACGGCCGCAGCTCGGCCATCGCCTATTCCAGCTTCCGCCAGTGGCGGGCGATCGGCGCGGGCGAGGCCCTGGCCCCTCACGCCCAGCGCATCGAGCAGATCCTGGTCACCGACGGCCGCACGCCGGGCGCCGCGGCCCGCAAGCCGCTGCCGGGCTTCCTGCGCTTCGATTCTTCAGAGATCTCCGGCCGCATCGACGGCGAGCCGTTGGGCTATCTGGTCGAGAACCGCCAGATCCGTGCGGCGCTATCGCAAGCCGTCATCGACCAACAGATCCCGGTCATCGCCCCGATGGCGGCGACCAACCTGGAAGTGACTCCCGGCGCGGCGCGCCTGACCCTCTCGGACGGTCGCGTCCTGACGGCCCCGCTGGCGGTCAGCGCGGAGGGCCGAGGCTCGGTCCTGCGCAAGGCCGCCGGCATCGGCCAGATCGGCTGGGGCTATGGCCAGTCGGGCGTGGTCTGCACGGTCAAGCTGGAGAAACCGCACGAAGGCGTCGCCCACGAATATTTCCTGCCCAGCGGCCCGTTCGCCATCCTGCCGCTGACCGATGATCGCGCCAGCCTGGTCTGGACCGAAAGCACCGCCCGGGGCGAGGCCCTGCGCGGCTCTTCGCCCGAGGCCTTTCACGCCCATCTGATGCGCCGGTTCGGCGACTTCTTAGGGACCGTCGAGGTGGTCGGCCCGGTGTTCGTCTATCCGCTGTCGCTGTCGCTGGCCGAACGCATGGTCGCCCCGCGCCTGGCCTTGATCGGCGACGCCGCCCACGGCGTTCACCCGATCGCCGGCCAAGGTCTGAACCTGGGCCTGAAGGACGCAGCCGCCTTGGCCGAGGTGCTGGTCGAGGCCATCCGCAATGGCGAGGACATCGGGGCCGAGGCGGTGCTGGAGCGCTATGCCCGCTGGCGGCGATTCGACACGGTGACCAACGCCCTGGCCTTCGACGCCTTCGTGCGGGTGTTCTCGAATGACAATCCGCTGCTGCGCGTCGCGCGTGGGGCGGGCCTGGCGGTGGTCAATCGCATCGCACCGGCAAGAAGGTTCTTCATGCACGAAGCCGGCGGCGGGGTGGGCGATCTGCCCAAGCTGCTGCGGGGGGAGGCTCTCTAGCCCCCTCCGTGCTTCGCGCTCCTCCCCCAAAGGGGGAAGACGAATACCTTCCGCCCGCCTTTGGGGGCGGACGACCTGCGTAAGCAGGTCAGGTGGGGGGAGCTTACTCGCTCAGTTCCCGCGCCTCTTCCGGCAGCATGATCGGCACGCCGTCGCGGATCGGATAGGCCAGCTTGGCCGAGCGGCTGATCAATTCGCCGGCGGCGCGGTCGTATTCCAGGGCGCCGCGGGTGACCGGGCACACCAGCACTTCCAGCAGGCGCGGATCAACGTCGATTGTGGGGGCAGGGGCTTCGCTCATGACGCCTCTCTACTGGATCGAAGTCGGTTCGTCATCGTCCCCGGCGGCCGCGTCGATCTCCAGCAACGCCGTAAGGGTCGCCTTGCGCTCGAAGATGGTCTCGGCCTCCAGCAGGGCCTGTTTCTCCAACGGATCGAACGGCAGGGCCATGGCCAAGCTGTTGATCAGGGCGTCGGACGGAGCGCTCTCGGCGTCGCCCCAGTCGATGGCCAGGCCGCGGTGGTCGAGATAGCGGCGCAGGGCGCTCAGCAGCCTGTCGATGTCGGCGGCTGTACGCGCGCCGCTCTGCTCCTCGCGCAGGTCCGGCTCGAACGGGGCGAAGTCGGCTCGCACCTGGCGATAGGGCGTGCGCACCGGCAACTCCTCGCCCGTGCGGAAGCGGCAGACGCCGGTCAGGGTGATCAGGTAGCGGCCGTCGCTGGTCTCGGCGAAGCTGGTCACGCGGCCGGCGCAGCCGACCGGCGCCAGGGCCGGGGTCTGCAGGTCCGGCGCCTGGTGCGGACGGGTCTGGACCATGCCGATGATCCGCTCGCCCGACATGGCGTCGTCCAGCATGTTCAGATAGCGCGGCTCGAAGATGTTCAGGGGCAGCTGCCCGCCGGGCAGCAGCAATACGCCGTCCAGCGGGAACACCGGGATCACCAGTGGCAGGTCGCCGAGCTTGCGATAGGTCCCCTGCATCCAATGCTCCCTTGTCTGTTTATCCAGGTCTAGCTGAACAGGATCGAGGACAGCTTGCGGCGGCCCTGCTTGGCGACCTCGGACGTGGGTCCGGCCGCCTCGAAGACGGTCAGCAGCTGCTTGCGCGCCGCGTCGTCGTTCCAGGCACGGTCGCGCGCGATGATGGCCAGAAGGTGGTCGGCGGCGTCGTCCAGGTGACCGGCGCCGGCCAGGGCCTTGGCCAGCTCGAAGCGGGCCTCGTGGTCGTCGGGATCGGCGGCCAGGCGCTGTTCGAAGGCGGCGGTTTCGGACGGGGCGGCGTCAGCGAGCGTAAGCGCAGCGCGAGCGGCGTCCAGATCCGGATCCTTGGCGTTCGGCGGGGCCATGGCCACGACTTCCGCCGCGCCTTCCAGGTCGCCGCCCAACACATAGGCGCGGGCCATGCCGCCCAGGGCCTGGAGGTTCTCGGGATCGGTCTGCAGGGCTTGGGCGAAGGCCTGGGCCGCGCCGCCGATGTCGCCGATCTCCAGCGATTCCTTGCCCATGGCGATCAACTCGTCGATGGCGCTGGGGCCGGCCGGACCGGTCAGTTTCTCGATGAACGCCTTGACCTGGCTCTCGGGCAGGGCGCCCTGGAACGCGTCCACGGGGCGGCCGTCGACGAAGGCGTAGACCGTGGGGATGGACTGAACGCGCAGCTGGCCCGCGAAGCCCGGATTGGCGTCGACGTCGATCTTGACCAGCTTGACCGCGCCGTTGGCGGCGCCGACGACCTTTTCCAGGGCTGGCGTCAGCTGGCGGCACGGGCCGCACCAGGTGGCCCAGAAGTCGACGATGACCGGCTGGACCTTCGAGGCCTCGATCACGTCGGCCATGAAGCTGGCGTCGGTGCCGTCGGTGATGTGTTCGCTTTTAGCGCCATGTCCATGAGGAGGGGGCGCAGGCTTTTCGCCGATCAGCATCGGGTCTCTCGTGTACTCAAGATAGGGAACGCGTCAGCCGCCAAGATGGTCCCTGGCGCGTCGCGGCGCAATGATTGGTTCGCGTGTTACGCGACCACTTCCATGGCCTCGAAGTCGACGATCATCGGCGCGATGTCGAGGGCGGCCAGGAACTTGCGGAAGTCGGCCTGGGACACCGCCGTGGTGGCGTCGTTGCCGAGGGGATGGAAGTTGACCGGGTCGGACTCCGCCAGCGCCTTGTCCAGCACGAAGCGCAGGCGCTTTTCGGTGTCGTTGATCAGGCCGAAGGCGGTGACCGAGCCGGGCGTCACGCCCAGGGTCTCGACCATCATCTCCTGCGGACCGAACGACAGCCGGCCCGAGCCGATCACGTGGTGCAGCTTCTTCAGGTCGATGGTTGTCTCGCCCAAGGCCGAGATCAGCCACAGCTGGCCCTTGGCGTCCTTGAGGAACAGGTTCTTGGTGTGACCGCCGGGCAGGGCCTTCTTGATCTCCAGACCCTCCTCGACGCGGAACACCGGCGGGTGGTCGAGGGTCGAGTGCGCGACGTCGTGGGCGTCGAAGAAGGCGAACAGGTCGGAGCGGGTCTTCATGCGGTCTCTCTAGACGGCTCAATACTGGCAGGGCTAGACCTGACAGCAGATAGGGCAGGAACGACCCGAGCAAAGGACCGGCATGGAACTGGAGTGCTACCCCACCGAGAACCGTCCGCCGGAAATCGTGCCCGGCCGGCCGCAGCGCGCCTGGATGGACCGGTTCGCCGAGCGCCATCCCTATCGCTGCCTGCCGCTGACCATGGCCAACACCACCGGCTGGGACATCATCTGCCCGGTGGGCTTCTCGATGACCTGGGATGGCGGGGCGCACCAGGAGTGCATCAAGTTCCAGCCCGACCATCCGTATCCGGGCTTCACCGACTTCGTGAAGTCGCACTTCACGCGCGGGGTCGTGACCTTCCACACCGGCTATTTGTTCCGCACCCCGCCGGGCTGGTCGCTGATGGCCATGGGCCCGCCCAATCACATCAAGGACGGTATCCAGCCGCTGGCCGGGGTGATCGAGACCGACTGGCTGCCGTTCCCCTTCACGATGAACTGGATGTTCACGCGGCCGGGCACGGTGCGGTTCGAGAAGGGCGAGACCTTCTGCTTCATCATGCTGATGCAGGACAAGCCGATGGAGGCCTTCCAGCCGGTCATCAAGTCGATGAACGCCAATCCCGAGCTGCGTCGCCAGTACGACGTCTGGGCCGAGAAGCGCACCGAGTTCAACAACCTGATCTTCAAGCGAGATCCTGAAGCCACCAAGGAGGCCTGGCAGCGCTTCTACTTCAAGGGCGAATACCCGGAAGAGATCCAGGCCGAGGCGCCCAGCCACCACGTCAACAAGCGGCGGATGAAGTCGCCGAAGGTGGGGGTTTAACTAAAGCTGTCATCCCGGGCGGCGAAGCCGAGCCGGGACCGCAGGAAGCTCGGAGCTTTCCGCGGTCCCGGCTCTCCGCTGCGCTGCGGCCGGGATGACAGGTCTTCAGGTCAGCCGCCGATCATGTTGCCGTAGCCGATCACCACGGTGGCGCCGACCAGCAGGGCCACGCCTGTCCAGACCATGTTGCGCACGGCGGGGCGGGCGTCCTTCCACTCCTTGAAGGCGAAGCCCCACAGGGTGCCGAAGATGATGATCGAGGCCATGTGCAGGGTCCAGCTGGAGAAGCCGAAGCGGCCCATCTGGCTCTCGCCCATGGTGTAGAAGAAGAACTGGAAGTACCAGGCGGTGCCGGCCAGAGCGCACAGCAGCCAGTTGGCCAGCAGCGGGGCCTTGGAGCCGTCTTCGGCCGTCTTGCCAGCCCACTCGCCGGCGCTCTTGTTCTTCAGGATCAGATAGCCGCACCAGGCGCCGTTGGTGATCAGGCCACCGAACATCACCAGGCACAGCGCCGGCAGGCCGGTCCACAGCGGGCCGGTGCCGGCCGCGGCCGACAGGGCCTTGATCGGTTCGCCAGCGGCGAGACCAAAGGCGAAGCAGGCCGACATGATGCCCGAGAAGATCGCCACGGCGACGCCCTTCTTGAAGTCGAACTCGGCGACGGCTTCGGTCTTCTGCTCCGGGGTCAGGTCATCGTCCTTCTTGGCCCCGGCCAGGGCGACCACGATGATGCCGGCCAGGGTCATCAGCAGACCCAGCAGGATGATGCGGCCCGACGGCGTGCCCAAGAGGTCATGCGCGAACGTGCCGCGCACGATCGGCGGGATCAGGGTGCCGAACACCGTGCACAGGCCCAGCACGACGGCCATGCCCAGGGACAGGCCCAGATAGCGCATGGTCAGGCCGTAGGTCAGGCCGCCAAAGCCCCACAGGACACCGAACAGCACGCACAGGCCGACGACGTTCGACGGCACCTGGCTCATCACGCCCAGCAGGTCGTTGGTGCGGATCGAGGCGAACAGCCACGGCGCGATCAGCCAGGAGAACACCCCGCCGGTCAGCCAATAGATCTCCCACGACCAGCGTTTGACGCTGCGATAGGGAACGTAGAAGCTGGCCGAGGCCAGACCGCCCAGCCAGTGGAACAGCACGCCCAGAAGCGGATTGGCGATCATGCGCGGGCCTCGCCCATCGTACCGGTTCCCGGCATCAGTTCCTCCGTCTTGTAGTCTCAAAATATGAGATGATTGCCTATATGATGGAGGTTTTTCACGGCGTGGCTAGTCCCTAGCGACAAAGTCGTGCAAGGAAGCGCCGTTCACTACGGACCCGGCCTCGTCTCGAGCGTCGGGTGGCTATCCCGGCCGCCGATCCGCCGGGAAACCCGAGCCGCCGCTGCGGCGGCTCATCCCAGATGAAACCCGAATGTCCGTCATCGCTTCTGCGCGCCAGCAATGGCTCGCCTCGCCCCGCCGCGATCTGCTGGCGGGGACCGTCGTCGCCCTGGCCCTGATCCCCGAGGCCATCGCCTTCTCGATCATCGCCGGGGTCGATCCGGCCGTCGGCCTCTACGCCAGCTTCGTCATCGCTGTGACTATCGCCTTCGTCGGCGGCCGGCCGGCGATGATCTCGGCCGCCACCGGGGCCATGGCCCTGCTTATGGGCGGCCTCGTCCGCGACCATGGCCTGGAATATCTGTTCGCCGCCTCGATCCTGTGCGGCCTGTTCCAGATCGTCATCGGCCTGCTGCGCCTGGGCCGTTACATCCGCTTCGTCAGCAAGAGCGTGATGACCGGCTTCGTCAATTCGCTGGCCATCCTGATCTTCCTGGCCCAGATGCCCGAGCTGATCGGCCACAACTGGCAGACCTGGGCGATGACCGCCGCGGGTCTGGTGATCCTCTACACCTTCCCGCGCCTGACCAAGGCCGTGCCCGCGCCGCTGGTCGCCATCGTGGTGCTGAGCGGTTTCGCCATGCTGACCGGCCTGCCGGTGCGCACCGTCGGCGACATGGGCCAGCTGCCGACCGCCTTCCCGGTCTTCCACCTGCCCGACGTGCCCCTGACCTGGGAGACCCTGCGGATCATCACCCCGGTCTCGGCGACCCTGGCCTTCGTCGGCCTGCTGGAGAGCCTGCTGACCGCCAACCTGATCGACGACGTCACCGACACCGCCTCGGACAAGGACCGCGAAACGCGCGGTCAGGGGATCGCCAATATCCTGTCGCCGCTGTTTGGCGGCATGGCCGGCTGCGCCATGATCGGCCAATCGATGATCAATGTCGGCTCAGGCGCGCGCGGACGGCTGTCGACCCTGTGGGCCGGCCTTTTTCTGCTGTTCCTGATCCTGGTGCTGCGCGACTGGGTGGCGAAGATTCCGATGGCCGCCCTGGTGGCGGTGATGATCATGGTCTGTATCGGCACGTTCGACTGGAACTCGATCCTGAAGCTGCGCTCCAACCCACCGCAGTCGTCGATCGTCACGGCCGCCACCACCCTGACCGTGGTCGCCACCCACGACCTCTCCAAGGGCGTCGTGCTGGGCGTGGTGCTGTCGGCGATCTTCTTCATGCGCAAGGTCGGCAAGACCATCGCGGTGACCGAGCTGGACGCGCCGGAGGGGACGTTGCGGTACAGGGTCGGCGGCCAGCTGTTCTTCGCCTCGGCCGACGTCTTCGCCGCCGCCTTCGAGCATCACGGCCACCCGAGCCGCGTCGAGATCGACATGACCGACGCGCGGCTGTGGGACCTGACCGGCGTGGCGGCCCTGGACAAGGTGGTGTTCCGCTATCGCCGCCAGGGCGCGGAGGTGGTGGTCACCGGCATGGACGCCGCCGAGCGCACCCTGGTCGAGCGGGTCGGCCGCCACGACAAGGATCACTTGCCGGTTGGGGCGGGGCACTGAGGAGCCCCCGAAACGCTCATCCCCGCGAAAGCGGGGACCCAAGCTGATTTTCGGGTCTTGGTGGGGTCGTGAGCGGACTTGCTGACGCCGCTTGGGTCCCCGCTTTCGCGGGGATGAGCGGCGTATTTGCTAAACCGCCTTCACCGCGCTCACGATCGACTTCACCACCTTCTTGACCAGGGCGGGGTCGTCGCCCTCGGCCATGATGCGGATCAGGGGTTCGGTGCCCGAGGCGCGGACGACGATGCGGCCGGCGCCGTTTAGCTGGCTCTCGCCGTCGGCGATGGCTTCCTTGACGGTCTTAGCCTCCAGCGGCTTGCCGCCGGCGAAGCGGACGTTTTCCAGGAGCTGCGGCACGGGTTCGAACTGGCGGCCCAGGGCGCTCATCGGCTTGTCGGTCTGGATCATCACCGCCAGCACCTGCAGCGCGGCGATCAAACCATCGCCCGTGGTCGAGAAGTCCGACAGGATCAGGTGGCCCGACTGCTCGCCGCCGACATTGAAGCCGCCTTCGCGCATGCGCTGCATGACATATCTGTCGCCCACGGCGGTGCGCTCCAGCGACAGACCCAGGCCGTTCAACTGACGCTCGAGTCCCAGGTTCGACATCACCGTGGCCACGACGCCGCCGCCCTTCAGGCCGCCGCTCTTGGCGAAGGCCCCGGCGATGATGGCCATGATCTGGTCGCCGTCGACGACCACGCCCTTCTCGTCGCAGATCACCAGGCGGTCGGCGTCGCCGTCCAACGCTATGCCAATGTCGGCGCGGTACTCGCGGACCATCTTGGCCATGGCCTCGGGATGGGTCGAGCCGCACTCCTCGTTGATGTTGGTGCCGTCGGGATTGTCGCCCAGGGCGATGACCTCGGCGCCCAGCTCATAGAGGGCGGTCGGGGCGACCTTGTAGGCCGCGCCATTGGCGCAATCGATGACGATGCGCAGGCCCGACAGGTTCAGGTGACGCGGGAAGGTCGCCTTGACGATCTCGACATAGCGGGCCTGGGCGTCGTCGATGCGCTTGACGCGGCCCAGGTCGCGCGGGGCGGCGAGGCCTTCCTGCAGGCCCTCGTCCATCAGGGCTTCGATCTTCAGCTCCTGCTCGTCCGACAGCTTGTAGCCGTCGGGGCCGAACAGCTTGATGCCGTTGTCGGCGAAATTGTTGTGGCTGGCCGAGATCATGATCCCGAGGTCGGCGCGCATCGAGCGGGTCATCATCGCGACGGCCGGGGTGGGCAGCGGGCCGAACAGGCGCACGTCCATGCCGACGCTGGTCAGGCCGGCCACCAGGGCGGGCTCGATCATGTAGCCCGACAGGCGGGTGTCCTTGCCGATCACCACCAGGTGGCGGCGCTCGTCCTGCGAGCGGAACAGCTTGCCGGCCGCCAGGCCGACGCGCAGGGCGACCTCGGCCGTCATCGGATGCTTGTTGGCCTGGCCGCGGATGCCGTCGGTGCCGAAATAGGCGCGCTTGCTCATCGTATTCTCGTCTCTTCAGGACCGCGAAACGATCCGAAATGCAGATTTATGGGAAGCGATCTTGAGCGAGTGCTAAAGGCCGCTTCGAAAGTCTCGTCAGCCAGGGATAAGCCGGCTGGCGCGTTCTACAAGGGATCATGGCCCATGTGCGGCATTATCGGCATCGTCGGAAAAGAGCCCGTCGCCGAGCGTCTGATCGAGAGCCTCAAGCGGCTGGAGTATCGCGGCTATGACTCGGCCGGGATCGCCGGGGTCGTAGGAGGCAAGGTCGAGCGCCGCCGGGCCAAGGGCAAGATCAAGGCGCTGGAAGCCGTGGTCGCCGAGCAGCCGCTGACCGCGACGACCGGTATCGGTCACACCCGCTGGGCTACCCACGGTGCACCGACCGTCGAGAACGCTCACCCGCACGCCGCCGGCCGCGTCACCCTGGTGCATAACGGCATCATCGAGAACTTCGCCGAGCTGAAGGCCGAGCTGGCCGCCGCTGGTCGCACGTTCAGCAGCGACACCGACACCGAGGTCATCGCCCACCTGATCGATGCCGAGCTGGCCACCGGTCTGGCCCCGCTGGAGGCGTTCAAGGCGACGCTGGACCGCCTGACCGGCGCCTATGCCCTGGCCGTGCTGATCGAGGGCGAGCAGAACCTGATCCTGGGCGCCCGCCGGGGCAGCCCGCTGGTGGTCGGCGAGGGCCAGGGCGAGATGTTCCTGGGCTCGGACGCCCTGGCCGTGGGCCCGTTCACCAACCGCGTCGTCTATCTGGACGAGGGCGACTACGTGGCCCTGGACCACGACAGCTACCGCATCTTCGACGCCTCGGGCGCGGCCGTGACGCGTCCCGTCCGGGTTGTGGCGGCCTCGGCGGTGATGCTGGAAAAGGGCAACTATCGGCACTTCATGGAGAAGGAAATCCATGATCAGCCGGAGGGCTGCCAGCGCACGATCGCGGCCTATGTCGACACCCTGACCTCGAAGGCGTCGGTGCCCGGCGACATCGATTTCGCCAAGCTGGACCGCATCCAGATCGTGGCGTGCGGCACCTCGTTCATCGCCGGCATGGTCGGCAAGTACCTGATCGAGCAGCTGGCCGACCTGCCGGTCGATGTCGAGATCGCGTCGGAGTTCCGCTATCGCCAGCCGGCCCTGCGCCCGGGCTCGCTGGTCATCGCCATGTCGCAGTCGGGCGAGACCGCCGACACCCTGGCGGCCCTGCGCTACTGCAAGGCCAAGGGCATGAAGAGCGCGGTGGTCGTCAACGCCACCGAATCGACCATGGCCCGCGAGGTCGACGTCGTCTGGCCGATCCACTGCGGTCCCGAGATCGGCGTGGCCTCGACCAAGGCCTTTACGGCGCAAGTGAGCGTGATGATCGCCCTGGCCGTCGCGGCGGCGAAAGCCCGCGGGACCATCGACGCCGCCGAGGAGCAGCGCCTCGTGAAGGTGCTCCTGGAAGCGCCGCGCCTGATCGCCGAGGCCATCGGCCTCGAAGACGCCATCAAGGAGATCGCCGCCGACGTCGCCAAGGCCCGGGACGTGCTCTATCTGGGGCGCGGCCCGATGTCGGCCCTGGCCCTGGAAGGCGCACTGAAGCTCAAGGAAATCAGCTACATCCACGCCGAGGGCTATGCCGCCGGCGAGCTGAAGCACGGCCCGATCGCGCTGGTCGACGACCAGACGCCGATCGTCATCCTGGCGCCACACGACAGCTATTTCGAAAAGTCGGCCTCGAACATGAGCGAGGTCATGGCCCGTGGCGGCCAGGTCATCTTCATCACCGACACCGAGGGCGCCAAGCACGCCCCGGCCGGCGCCAAGGTGGTAGTCACCGCGCCTGCTAGCGACCCGTTGGTCTCGACCCTGGTGATGTCGGCCCCGATCCAGCTTCTGGCCTACCACGTCGCCGTGGTGAAGGGCGCGGACGTCGATCAGCCGCGCAACCTGGCGAAATCGGTGACGGTGGAATAGCCACCACATCGCTCATCCCCGCGAAAGCGGGGATCCATGCGGGGTTTAGGAAGGCGGAGACGCAGCTTGGGTCCCCGCTTTCGCGGGGATGAGCGAATGAGGCTTAGGCCGCCTCGTCCTCGTCGTCTTCCGACAGCACGCCGGCCATCGCGGCCAGCGACAGCTTGCGCAGGGCGCTGGCGCGGACCTTTTCGCTCTCGCTCTTCAGCTGGCCGCAGGCGGCGAGGATGTCGCGGCCGCGCGGGGTGCGGATCGGCGAGGAGTAGCCGGCCTTGTTGAGGATGGCGGCGAAGGCCTCGATCGTCGCCCAGTCCGAGCACTGGTAGTCGCTGCCCGGCCACGGGTTGAACGGGATCAGATTGACCTTGGCGGGGATGCCCTTGATCAGCTTGACCAGGGCGCGGGCCTCGTCGGGGCTGTCGTTGATCCCCTTCAGCATCACATATTCGAAGGTCACCCGGCGGGCGTTGCTGATGCCCGGATAGGCGCGGATGCCGGCCATCAGCTCGGCGATCGGGTACTTCTTGTTCAGCGGCACCAGGACGTCGCGCAGCGGGTCGTTGGTGGCGTGCAGGCTGATCGCCAGCATGGCCTGGGTCGCATCACCCAGCTTCTCCAGCATCGGCACAACGCCCGAGGTCGAGACGGTGATGCGGCGACGCGAGATGCCGATGCCCTCGTTGTCGCTGATGATCTCGATGGCGTCGGCCACCTGGCCCAGATTGTACAGCGGCTCGCCCATGCCCATGAACACGATGTTCGAGAGCACGCGGTCGTCCTTGTCCGACGGCCATTCGGCCAGGTCGTCCTTGGCCACCTGCACCTGGGCGACGATCTCGGCGGCCGTCAGGTTGCGGACCAGCGGCTGGGTGCCGGTGTGGCAGAAGCTGCAGTTCAGCGTGCAGCCGACCTGGCTGGACACGCACAGGGCGCCGGCGCGGCCGACGCCGGGGATGTAGACGCTCTCGACCTCGATGCCCGGGGCCATGCGGATCAGCCACTTGCGGGTGCCGTCCTTGCTCACCTGACGCTCGACGATCTCCGGACGGGCGATGGTGAAGGTGTCGGCCAGGCGCGCGCGGGTCTCCTTGGCGACGTCGCTCATATTGGCGAAGTCGGTGACGCCGCGATGGTGCATCCAGCGGAAGATCTGGGTGGCGCGCATCTTGGCCTTGCCGTGCTCGACCACACCGCTCTCGACCAGGGCCGCGACCAGCTGCGGGCGCGTCAGGCCCGAGAGGTTGACCATGGGTTTGGCGACGGCGGGGGCGGGCGTCGTCTCGGCGGAGACGCGCGTCAGGTCGAGGGTGGCGCTCAAGGGGGTGTCCGGCTCTTCGGGGTCGAGGCGGACATATAGCAGGTCCGGGGCGGTTTTCCAAAAGGGCCGGGCTGCGACCGAATCCCTGGCCCAACCCTGTCATCCCGGGCGCAGCGAAGCGGAGACCCGGGACCGCAACCGACGCGGCGCTTCCTGCGGTCCCGGATCGGCGCGCTTCGCGCTTGTCCGGGATGACAGCTTGAATGGCTAAACCTTGCGGAACTTGCCGCCCTGGTTGGCGATCAGGGCCAGGGCCCACTCATCGGGGATGATCTTGGCGAAGGCGGCGATGGCCTTGTTAGGGGCGCCGGGCACGCAGATCGCGCGGTTGGCCTCGGCGGCCTCGTAGCCGGCGGCGGCGACCTCGTCGGCCCCCAGCCACATCCATTCGGGCACACCCTGGCTGACCTGGGCGCGGGTGCCGTTGACGTCGTGGAACTCCGAATAGGTGAAGCCCGGGCACAGGGCCGACACGTGGACGCCGGTCGACAGGTTCTCCAGGTGCAGGCTCTGGGAGAACTTCACCAGGAAGCCCTTGGTCGCCGCGTAGAGGGTGTGGCCGGCCGCGCCGGGGACCAGGCCGGCCAGCGAGGCGACATTGACGATGCGGCCGAACTTCCGCTCGACCATGCCCGGCAGCACCTTGTGGGTCATCTCGCAGACGCCGGTCAGCATCACCTGCAGGAAGGTCGCCTGGTCGGCCCAGCTGGTGGCCGAATAGACGCCCGGCAGGCCATAGCCGGCGTTGTTGACCAGGGCGTCGACCTCGCGGCCCTGTTCGGTGATCGCGGCCAGCACGGCGTCGGTCCCGCCCGGCTCGGCCAGGTCGGCGGGAATGGCATAGGCTTCGACGCCCGAGCGCAGCTTGATCTCGGCGGCCAGGCCTTCCAGCCGGTCGGCCCGGCGGGCGGTCAGGGCCACGTCATAGCCATGGCTGGCATAGATGCGGGCGGAGGCGGCGCCGATGCCGGCGGAGGCGCCGGTGATCAGGGCAAGGCGGCGAGCCATGTCGAGGTGATCCGGAAAAGGACAAACTTGGCCGGAGACGAGCACGCCCGCGGCTTCGATTCAAGAAGTCGCCCCGGCGAACGACGAAATGTGGCGCCCGCCTTGCGACAGCGTTGTCGGTATTTTATCTGACAAAAAACTTCTGCAGTGCAGCACGATATCCGGACGCGACCTTCGCCGCGCTCCGACCCGCTGCGCCGCGTGTGTGTTTGGAGAGACCGCGACATGACCGTCGAGACCGCGACCCGGACCGTCCACCCCGGCCTCGTCCTGGGCGCCCTGGCCCTGGGCGGCTTCGCGATCGGCACGACCGAGTTCGCCTCGATGAGCCTGCTGCCCCACTTCGCCAAGGACCTGGGCGTAGACGCGCCGACGGCCGGTCATGCGATCAGCGCCTACGCCCTGGGCGTGGTCGTCGGGGCGCCGGTGATCGCCGTGGCCGCCGCCCGCTGGCCGCGCCGGGTGATCCTGATGGCGCTGATGGCGGTGTTCGCGGTCGGCAATCTGCTCAGCGCCCTGGCACCTGACTTCGGCTGGATGATCGCCTTCCGGTTCTTCAGCGGCCTGCCGCACGGGGCCTATTTCGGCGTTGCGGCCCTGGTCGCCGCCAGCGTCGCCCCGCCGGACAAGCGGGCGCGGGCCGTGGCCATGGTGATGATCGGCCTGACCGTGGCCACTATCGTCGGCGTGCCGCTGGCCAATGTCGTCGGCCAATGGATCGGCTGGCGCTGGGGCTTCGTCATCGTCGCCGGGCTGGCGGCCCTGACCGCCACCGCCGTGGCCCTCTACGCCCCGCGCGAGGGGGCGGACGCCGACGCCAGCCCGCTGCGAGAGCTGGGCGCCCTGGCCAAGGGGCGGGTGTGGCTGACCCTGGCCATCGGCGCGATCGGCTTCGGCGGCATGTTCTGCGTCTACACCTATCTGGCCGACACCATGCTGGCGGTCACTCACGCCTCGCCGGCCGCCCTGCCCATCGTGCTGATGGTGTTCGGCGCCGGCATGACCCTGGGCACCTTGGTCTGCGCTTGGGCCGCCGACCGCGCCCTGATGCCGGCCATCGGCGCGGTGCTGCTGTGGAGCGCCGCCTCGCTGGCGCTCTATCCGCTGGCCATCCATAGCCTGTGGACCCTGATCCCGGTGGTCTTCCTGATTGGCTGCGGCGGCGGCCTGGGTGCTGTTCTGCAGACCCGGCTGATGGACGTGGCGGGCGACGCCCAGACCCTGGCGGCGGCGCTGAACCACTCGGCCTTCAACACCGCCAACGCCCTGGGGCCGTGGCTAGGCGGCCTGGCCCTGGCGGCCGGCTGGGGCTGGGCCTCGACCGGCTGGGTCGGCGTGGCCCTGGCGCTGGGCGGCTTCCTGTTCTGGATCGTGGCGGCGGTCGACGCGCGTCAGCAGCGCCTGGCCCTGGCCCCGGCCGAGTAGGCTTAGCCGGCGGCGACCGCCTCGTGCGCGCCGTGCAGCAGGTCGGCGACGGTGATCTGGCCCAGGCGCTCATGGGCGGCGCGGTCGGCGGCGGTGATGGCCGCGCGGACCGCGTCGGGAATCTTCTCACCGACCGGGCAGCCCTTCACGCCCTTGGGCGCGACCCCTAAGTGGGCGCATCCGTTCACAGCTTTCAGCACGACGTCCAGGGTGATCTCGTCAGCCGGCTTCAGCAGCCAGGCGCCGCCATTGGCGCCGGCGCGCGCGCCGATCAGGCCCGCCTTGCCCAGCATGGCGGTGACCCGGCGGACCACGACCGGATTGGTCGGGACCGAGGCGGCCAATTCCGCACTGGCCACGGCGCGGTCGGCCGAAAAGGCCTCCTTGTGCGCCAGATAGGCCAGGGCGTGCGCCGCAACGGGGAATTTCTGACTGTCGGACATCTCGACCGGGAACGTAAGGTTGTCACCCGCGCGTTCAACTGAAAACTCGTTCACCTCCGCCGTGTCGCCGCGCCTTCCTTTTGGAGAGGCAGCGACATAGGCGACGATTGAACACGGCGACGATTGGGTGTATCGCGCCCCGCTTGATCGATATGGGTCGGCCGACAGCCTTTTGCGAGGTCGGCCCGGAGGGATTGAATGGCTTCCGAAGCCTCCAGCGCAACGGCCTCCGAGTGCGCGACACAAGCTTCCGACATTCCGCAGCAAAGCGCCGGACCCGCGAACGGTCATGATCCCAAGGGACATGGCTTCTTCGCCCTGGCGTTGGGCGCGGTCGGCGTCGTGTTCGGCGACATCGGCACCAGCCCGCTCTACGCCTTCAAGGAAGCCCTGGCGGCGGCCTCGCACGACGGCGTGACGCGCGGCGAGATCTACGGCGTGGTGTCGCTGGCCCTGTGGGCGCTGATCCTGGTCGTCACGATCAAGTACGTGTTCTTCATCATGCGCGCCGACAACAAGGGCGAGGGCGGGGTGCTGTCGCTGATGGCCCTGGCCCAGCGCGCGATCGGCCGCCGCACGCCGGTGGTCTTCGCCCTGGGGGTGGCCGGCGCGGCCCTGTTCTACGGCGACGCGGTGATCACGCCGGCCATGTCGGTGATGTCGGCCGTCGAGGGCCTGCGCACCATTCCGGCCCTGGAGCACGGGGTCAGCAACCAGATGGTGCTGCTGATCGCCACGGCGATGCTGCTGGGCCTGTTCTTCATCCAGAGCCACGGCACCGCCAAGGTCGGCCTGCTGTTTGGCCCGATCTGCGCGATCTGGTTCGCGGTGATGCTGGTGCTGGGCGCGACCCACCTGGCCGACACGCCTGGGATCCTGAAGGCCTTCAGCCCGCACTACGCCGTCAGCTTCCTGGCCCATCACGGCTTCACCGGCTTCATCGTGCTGGGCGCGGTGTTCCTGACCGTCACCGGGGCCGAGGCCCTGTCGGCCGACATGGGTCACTTCGGCAAGAAGCCGATCCGCTCGGCCTGGATGTTCTTCGTCCTGCCTTGCCTGATGGTGAACTATCTGGGCCAAGGCGCCTTCGCCCTGGCCACGCTGGAGGCCTCGGAACGCGCCGGCGTGCCATTCCCCGAGCTGAATTGGTTCTTCGAGATGGCCCCGCCGATGCTGCGCCTGCCGCTGGTGCTGCTGGCCGGCGCGGCCACGGTCGTCGCCAGCCAGGCGGTGATCACCGGCGCCTTCTCGCTGACCCAGCAGGCGATCCAGCTGGGCCTGCTGCCGCGCCTGGACGTGCGCCGCACGTCCGAGACCCAGTCGGGCCAGATCTTCGTGCCGCAGCTGAACACCATGCTGCTGGTCGGCGTGCTGGCCATCATGTTCACCTTCCAGACCTCGTCGGCCCTGGCCCACGCCTATGGCCTGGCCGTCACCGGCACCATGGTGGTCACCACCTGCATGGCCTTCATCGTCATGCGCCGGATGTGGAAGTGGAGCCTGCCGATGGCCCTGTGTTTCCTCGTGCCGTTCCTGGCCCTGGACCTGACCTTCCTGTCGGCCAACGCCCTGCGCTTCTTCTCGGGCGGCTGGCTGCCGGTGTTCATCGGCGCAGCCCTGTTCCTGGTCATGGCCACCTGGGTGCGCGGCAGCCAGATCCTCAGCGCCAAGACCCGCCGCGACAGCGTGCCCCTGGTCGACCTGATGGAGATCCTGCGCGCCCGCGCCCCGCATCGCGCCCCCGGCACGGCGATCTTCCTGACCTCGGACCCGGACATGACGCCGGTCGCCCTGATGCACAATCTCAAGCACAACAAGGTGCTGCACGAGCGCAACGTCATCCTGACCGTGCGCACGGCCGAGACGCCGCGGGTGTCCGAGGACGACCGGGTCAAGATCGAGAAGGTCAACGACGACCTCAAGAAGGTCACCGTCACCTATGGCTTCATGGAAAGCCCGAACATTCCCAAAGCCCTGGCCGTGTGCCGCAAGCAGGGGCTGAAGTTCGACATCATGGCCACCAGCTTCTTCCTGGGGCGCCGCTCGATCGTGCCGTCGGCCAACAGCGGCATGCCGCTGTGGCAGGACCGCCTGTTCATCTACCTGATGCGCAACGCGGCCAACCCGACCGACTTCTTCAAGATCCCGCCGGGCCGCGTCGTCGAGCTGGGCGCCCAGGTGACGGTGTAGATCATGGAATCCCTGCTGCGCGTCATCGGCGACGGCCTGTCGATCACGGCTCTGGCCATCATCGCCGCCACGGCCCAGGCCGGCTGGAAGCGGGTGCCCAAGGGCGTGGCCATTCCCATGCAGTGGAACCTGGCCGGCAAGCCGACCTGGCGGGCGCCCAAGACCGTGGGCCTGCTGGCCATTCCGGTCGTAGCGATCGTGCTGCTGCTGTCGTTCACGCTGACCCAGGCGACCTTCACCGCCGACCCGACCCAGGCGATGATCGTCTTCCTGGTGCGCGCCACCCTGGCCAGCAGCCTGGCGCTCAGCCAGCTTTTCCACCTCCGCTTCGTCATCAAGACGTTGCAGGAGGAAGGGCAGCTTTAAAGCGCCCCATTTGGTGCTTGACCCGCGCGTCCTGATCCCGTTGAAGGCGCGCGACTTTGTGTTTCTCTCCGGAAGGACCCGCTCATGGCCGACAAGTCCGTGAAGAAGGTCGTGCTCGCCTATTCGGGCGGCCTCGACACCTCGATCATCCTCAAGTGGCTGCAGACCGAGTACGGCGCCGAGGTCATCACCTTCACGGCCGATCTGGGCCAGGGTGAAGAGATCGAACCGGCGCGCGCGAAGGCGCTGGCCGCCGGCGTGAAGCCTGAGAACATCTTCATTGAGGACGTGCGCGAAGAGTTCGTCCGCGACTACGTCTTCCCGATGTTCCGCGCCAACACCGTGTACGAAGGCCAGTACCTGCTGGGCACCTCGATCGCGCGTCCGCTGATCGCCAAGAAGCAGATCGAGATCGCCCGCAAGATGGGCGCCGACGCCGTCAGCCACGGCGCGACCGGCAAGGGCAACGACCAGGTCCGTTTCGAGCTCGGCTATTACGGCCTCGAGCCCGACATCCACGTGATCGCCCCCTGGCGCGAGTGGGACTTCAAGTCTCGCGAGGCCCTGCTGGACTTCGCTGAGAAGCACCAGATCCAGATCGCCAAGGACAAGCGCGGCGAAGCGCCGTTCAGCGTCGACGCCAACCTGCTGCACTCGTCGTCGGAAGGTAAGGTCCTGGAAGACCCGGCGGTCGAGGCCCCCGAGTTCGTCCACATGCGCACCATTGCGCCGGAAGACGCGCCCGATACCCCGACCATCATCACCATCGACTTCGAGAAGGGCGACCCCGTCGCGATCGACGGCGTGGCGATGAGCCCGGCGACCCTGCTGACCAAGCTGAACGAACTGGGCCGCGACAACGGCATCGGCCGTCTGGACCTGGTCGAGAACCGCTTCGTCGGCATGAAGTCGCGCGGCGTCTACGAGACCCCGGGCGGCACCATCCTGCTGGCCGCCCACCGCGGCATCGAGAGCATCACGCTGGACCGCGGCGCGATGCACCTGAAGGACGAGCTGATGCCGAAGTACGCCACGCTGGTGTACAATGGCTTCTGGTTCTCGCCCGAGCGCGAGATGCTGCAGGCCGCCATCGACTACAGCCAGACCAAGGTCTCGGGCCAGGTCCGCGTGAAGCTGTACAAGGGCAATGTCACGGTCATCGGCCGCACCAGCCCGTACAGCCTGTACGACCAGGACCTGGTGACGTTCGAAGAAGGCAAGGTCGCCTACGATCACCGCGACGCCGGTGGCTTCATCAAGCTGAACGCCCTGCGCCTGCGCGTCCTGGCCAAGCGCGACAAGCGCGGCTAGGCGATAAGCCAAGATCGACTATCGAAGGGCGTCGCGGGGCAACTCGTGGCGCCCTTTTCACATCGTCATCCCGCGCTTTATGCGCGGGACCCATGGGTCAGCTTGTACGTGAAAGATCCATCCTGCTCCGCACCTGCGGCGGACAGATGGGTCCCGCGCATAAAGCGCGGGATGACGGCCATAGGGGTGTTATCCGACGCCTACACTCGGTTGTACGGGTATCGATCCCGGATCACCCGCTGGAAGAACCGGCCCTTGGACGGGGCGCGCAGGAAGGCGGCGCTGACGCGTTCGGGGACGCCGACATAGACGTATTCGTCGCCGTCGTTGAACGTCACAAAGAGCTTGCCGTGTTCGGGGGTGTAGCCGATCTCGGCGATCGCCGTGGATTGCACCTGCATGGCTCATGCCTCCTGCGGATGAGGATCGTCTGCCTAAAGGAGCGAATGAGCCCCGAGGCGGTTCCCAGAGCAGCGCTCGTCAGCCGTTTAGGCGCGTCCGGAGTGCGTGCAAACTCAGGACGAATACGGCTAGGGTCGCTCCCTAGAACAACAATTCGGGGAGAAACTCACATGAATCAATCCCACGCCCTGGTGGCCATCGTCACCCTGGTCTCGCTGCTCGTCTATGTCTGGATGATCCTGCGTATTCCCGGCGCGCGCCGCCGGGCCGGCATCGACGCTCCGGCCATGACCGGCGACCCGGCCCTGGAGCGCCACCTTCGCGTCCAGGCCAACACCGTCGAGTGGCTGGTCATCTACCTGCCGTCGCTGTGGCTGTTCGCCATCTACTGGAACGACCTGGTCGCCGCGGCCTTGGGCGTGGTCTGGATCCTGGGCCGCGTCGTCTACGCCCTGGGCTATGCCGCCGATCCGAAGAAGCGTGAGGCCGGCTTCATCATTCAGGCCCTGGCCACAGCGGTCCTGCTGTTCGGCGCCCTGGGCCGGGCGATCTACGTGCTGATCGTGATCGGCAACTAGCTTCACCGTTTCCGTCCATGGCGCGGCGGCCTATATCCGCGCCATGGACCATCTGCCCGTCGATCCCGCCCGCTACGGCGCCTTCCTGGTCGCCATGTTCGTCATGGCCATCACGCCGGGACCGGCCAATCTTTTCGCCATCGCCACCGGCATGGAGCGCGGCAAGGGCGCGGCCCTGGTCGCCGTGCTGGGCATGAACACCGCCAGCCTGATCTGGTTCGCCGGGTCGGCCCTGGGCCTGGGTGCGCTGATCCTGGCGTTCCCCAAGGCCTTCCACATCCTGGCCCTGGCCGGCGCGGCCTATCTGGTCTGGCTGGGGCTGAAGTCGCTGTGGGCCGGGATCAAGAACGTCGAGAGCCACGCCTCGGCGACCATCAAGGCCGGCCGCTCGGCCTTTCTCGACGGCTTCACGGTCCAGATCGCCAATCCCAAGGTGCTGCTGTTCTTCTCGGGCGTGCTGCCGCCGTTCCTGGACATCCAGCGGCCGCTGGCCCCGCAACTGGCGATGTTCGCCTGCGCCACCATCGGCATGGACCTGATCAGCATGTCGTCCTACGGCCTGGGCGGCGCGGCGCTGTCGACCCGGATGAACGAGCCGGGTTTCCGCCGCGGTTTCGCGATCCTGGTCGGCGTGCTGCTGATCACCGCGGCCGTTCTGATCGTCTCCCGCGGGTAGTCTACAACCCTTGCGGATCAAGAGATTTCGCCCGTGCATCAAACGGCGCCTTGGCGAAACCACAAAGCCCAGCCAGAGTTAGTCCAACACCGAGGACTCCGCTTGAAGGAGCAAGTCATGTCCATGAAGAAGGTCGCCCTAGCCGCCGCATTGACGGTGGCCGCCGGCCTCGCCGCCTGCGCGACCCCCACCCCCTATCAACCGCGCGTCACGTCCGGCGCGGTCACCGGCGGCTTCTCCGAGCAGCGCCTGGAGTCGGACCGCTATCGGATCAGCTTCGCCGGCAACAGCCTGACCTCGCGCGAGACCGTCGAGCGCTACCTGCTCTATCGGGCCGCCGAAGTGACCGTGCAAAGCGGCTATGACTGGTTCGAAACCGCCGACCGCCGCACCGACCGCACGGCCCGCACCTATGTCGATCCGGATCCGTTCATGCGCCCGGGCTTCGGCTGGGGTCCGTATGGCGGCTGGCGTCCGTCGTGGCGCTACTACGGCTCGCCGTATGGCTGGCGCACCTGGGACCCCTTCTGGGGTGACCCCTTCTTCGCCAACCGCACCGAGATCCGCACGGTCGAACGCTTCGAAGCCGGCGCCGAGATCCTGATGCACAAGGGCGCCAAGCCGCAGGGGGACCCGCGCGCCTACGACGCCCGCGAGATCATGGCCAACCTGGCCAGCACGATCGTCCGGCCGGAAGTGAAATAGACCGCGTAAAAAAGGGGACCCCACCGGGTCCCCTTTCCTTTTGAGGCTCGCCGATCAGCGCGGGGCCATGCGGATGCCGCCGTCGAGACGGACATCCTCGCCGTTGAAGTAGCCGCAGGTGATCATGGTCACCGCCAGCTGGGCGTATTCCTCGGGGTTGCCCAGGCGCTTGGGGAACGGAACGCTGGCCGCCAGACCCGCCTTCACCGCTTCGGGCGCGCCGTTCATCAGCGGGGTGTTGAAGATGCCCGGCAGGATGGTGTTGACGCGGATGCCCTCGCCCATCAGGTCGCGGGCGATCGGCAGGGTCATGCCGACCACGCCGCCCTTTGACGCCGAATAGGCCGCCTGGCCCATCTGACCGTCTTCCGCCGCCACCGAGGCGGTGTTGACGATCGCGCCGCGCTCGCCGTCTTCCAGCGGCTCCAGGTCCAGCATGCCCTTGGCCGACTTGGCGATGCAGCGGAACGTGCCGACCAGGTTGATCTGGATGATGCGGTCGAAGGCGTCGAGCGGGAAGTGCTTGGTCTCGCCGGTGGCCTTGTCACGGCTGGCGGTCTTGGCGGCATTGCCGGTGCCGGCGCAGTTCACGAGAATGCGCTCCTGGCCGTGGGCGGCGCGGGCCTTCTCGAAGCCGGCGTCGACATCGGCGTCCGAGGTGACGTTGACCTTGCAGAAGACGCCGCCGATCTCTTTCGCGACCGCTTGGCCGCGCTCTTCGTTCATGTCGAACAGGGCGACCTTGACGCCCTGGGCGGCCAGGGCGCGGGCGGTGGCTTCGCCAAGGCCCGAGGCGCCGCCCGTGACGACGGCGGCGACGGTGTTGTCGAGTTTCATGGACGTTTCCCCATATATCGCGTTTAGGTTCGTGCTTGAGTTAAGGGTTTAGACCGATGAGCGACGACGCCAAACCGTCCCCCGACGTCAACGTCAACGAGGTGCTGGATCCCGCCAAGGCGCTGGTCCCGGCCACGGTGCGCGTCAACGAGGAGAAGGTGCGCGAGGGCTTTCTGCCCAAGATCCGCAAGGTCGCCGCCAAGGTCCCGTTCGCCTCCGACGCCCTGTCGGTGTGGTGGGCCGCGCGCGATCCCGAGACCCCGACCGCGGCCAAGGGCATGATCTTCGCGGCCCTGGCCTATTTCGTGCTGCCCACCGACGCCATTCCCGACATCCTGCCGGCCATCGGCTTCACCGACGACGCGGCGGTCTTCGCCGCCTTGGTGGCGATCCTGGGCAAGACCATCAAGCCGCGCCACAAGGAGGCCGCAGAGGCCTTCCTGCACCGGCTGAGCGACGACTCCGCCAAATGATCCCAGGGGCGTTGGTCTCGCCGCTGCTGTGGGCGATCGCGACCGGCAGCGCCCTGGCCTATGGCCTGATCTTTGTTCACCAGCCGGTGTCGGTCCTGCGGACTGTCGTCAAGACCGCGTCGGTGGCGGCCCTGTCCCTGGCCGCGTTCCTGGCCGGCGGCTCGTGGCTGCTGGTCGCTGCGCTGGCCGCCTGCGCGATCGGCGACGGGTTCCTGGCCGGTGACCCCAAGCGCTGGCTGCCGTTCGGCCTCGGCGCCTTCCTGATCGGCCACCTGCTCTACGTGCCGCTGTTCCTGCGCTACGAGGCGCCGCCCGAGCCATCCTACTGGCTGGGCGTCGGGGCGGTGGGCATGGCGGGCGGCCTGGCCTTGCGGACGCTTTGGACCTCGCTGGGCAAGCTGAAGATCCCCGTGATCGTCTACACCCTGGCCATCGTGGCCATGGTCGCCTCGGCCCTGCTGCTGCCCGAGCCGCTCTGGCCGGCCACGGTGGGCGCTGTGGCGTTCATGGCGTCGGATCTGGTGCTGTCGCAGGATCTCTTCCGGGGCGCGCGCCTGCTGGGCTCGCCGCGGCTGACGGCCTGGACGATCTGGTTCCTGTATTGGGGCGGACAGGCCGGCATCTGCTGGGGCATGATGCGCGCCTGACATCGAGGGGGATCTCGCCATGCTGCTCGCCGTCCTGTTCGCCGCGGCCCTTTCCACCGAAACCCCGCCGCCGGCCGACCCCGAGGACCGCGCGGTGCTGGCCGTGACCCAGGCCTTCTTCGACGGCATGGCCGCCGGCAGTCCCGAGGCCCTGCGCGCGGTGACCCTGCCGGGCGCCCAGCTGACCAGTGTGCGGCCGCAGCCCGACGGGACCAGCAAGATCAGCCGCACCGCCTTCGAGGACAGCTTCGGCAAGGCCGTGCCGCCGGGTCTGAAGGAGTGGATGTGGTCGACCCTGATCGTCCGCCACACCAACCTGGCCACCGTCACCGGCCCGTTTGAGCTGACCAAGGACGGCAAGACCGTTCACTGCGGCATGCAGGTCTTTACGCTGGTCAAGACGGGTGGGGTCACGCCGGAGAGCGCCTGGAAGGTGGCGTCGATCAGCTGGACGGCCGAGCCCGACGCCTGCCCCGAGCTGCGGAAGCTTTAGCCGCTGTAGGCGTACTCGGCCTTGCCGTAGACGCCGACCAGGTCGATGGCGAAGCTGGCGCCGTCGGCCAGGTCGGTCAGGAAGGCGTCGCTGGCCTTGGCGTACAGGCCGACATTCTCGGTGGCCGCCGCCGCCAGCAGGAACCCGACCATGGCCGCCTTCGTGCCAATACCGGTAGGGCCATCGCCCGTGAAGCTGGCCAGGAAATCGATCCGTCCGTCCAGCAGTTGGGCGACCTTGGCGTCGGTCGGCGTGCCGCCGAAGATGGTCGCGTAGGCGCTCTTGGTCGCCTCGGCCAGGGTCATGTCGCCGTACTTGGCCGCGAAGCTGTCCTTGGCCTCGCCGTACTTGCCCAGATTGGCCGAGAAATTGATGAAGCGGTTGACCACGTTGAACTTGGCGTAGGCTTCGCTGTTGAGGTTGCTGGGGTTGGGGCCGGTGGCCGACACCAGGAAGTCGATGCCGATCGTGCTGGGAATCTTGCCGGTGAAGAACTGATAGGCCAGCGTGGCCACGGTCGTGGTGCCGTCGGCCGCCGCGATCAGGTCGGCGATGCCCTGGCCCACCGTCTTGGCGCCGTTGGCGACCAGCAGCGAGGTTTCCGTGGCCGTGGTGCGCAGGATGTTGGCCGCCGCGGTGTCGATCTGGGCGCTGGTCGAGGCCAGGTTCAGGGTGCGGTCGTCGAACTTCACCCGCTCGATATTGGTCAGGGTGTCCGTACCCTGATTGCCGTTGACCCGTGTGTCGGTCACCACCCAGGTCGAGCCGGTCTTGGTGATCCGGTAGTTGGCGACCGCGCCGGCGAAGCCCGCCGTGTCGACACCGGCGCCGCCGTCCAGGATGTCGTTGCCCGCGTCGCCGTAGATGACGTCGTCGCCGCCTCCGCCATTCAGGATATCCGCGCCGCCGAAGCCGCGGATGGCGTCATCGTCCTCGCCGCCATTGATCTGGTCCGCGCCGCCCAGAACGATCTCCAGGAGACCGTTCGAGTTGCCGGTCTGGAGGAAGCCGACGGCGGCGGCCACCGAGATCGAGAAGTCCGTCATCCAGAAGCCGGCGACACCGTTGTAGAACGTGGTGTTGCTGGTCACGACGCCGCCGTTCGGAACGCCGTTGGCGTCATAGGTGAAGCCCGTGCCGGCATACTCGTCCGTGACGCCGAAGCCGTAGTCGAAGACGAAGCGCGTTGCGGTGCGGATCCCGGGCGGCGGAACCTGGCCGCCGAGGTCGCTGTCGAAGAGGTCAAGCGAGAAGCCCGCGCCAACCGTGATCTTCGTCATGCTCTTCCCCCGCCTGTGCCGCCGCCGCGGCTCATCCTTGAGTGGAAGTTGCCTGCCGCTTAGCGCCGTCGCAACGGGTTTTTGGCCCGGCCGGTTGTCGTCGGCGAACTTCACCTTAAGTTGGTCGGATGATCGAGACGCTCCTTGCCAAGATGATCAAGTCCGGCGACCTGACGGCGCACCTGCCCGGAGGTCGCGTCATCAAGGCGGGCGACGGCACGGGGCCGCCGGTGGTGATCCGGATCAACGCCCGGGGCCTGCGCCGCCTGGCCAATCCGAGCCTCGGTCTCGGCGAAGGCTATATGGAAGGCGACATCGTCTTCGAGCAGGGCACGATCGACCAGCTGCTGACTATCGTCGGCGAGAGCGGCGGCCGAAAGCCCAAGCGCGGCTCGGCCCTGACCCGCTTCCGCAAGGCGCTGAAGCGGCGCATCCAGCAGGTCAACGGCCGGGTGGCGTCGCGCAAGAACGTCGCCCACCACTACGACCTGTCGAACGACCTCTACCGCCGGTTCCTCGACACCGACATGCAGTACTCTTGCGCCTATTTCGAGCGTCCGGACATGACGCTGGAGGAGGCCCAGGAAGCCAAGAAGGCCCTGATCGGCCGCAAGCTGCTGATCCAACCCGGCATGAAGACCCTGGACATCGGTTCGGGTTGGGGCGGTCTCTCCATGACCCTGGCCAAGGACTTCGGGGCCCAAATGACGGGAGTGACCCTGTCGACCGAGCAGCTGGCGTTGGCGAAAGAACGCGCGGCCAAGGCGGGCCTGGCCGACAAGACCGACTTCCGCCTGACCGACTATCGCGACCTGAACGAGACCTTCGACCGCATCGTCTCGGTGGGCATGCTGGAGCACGTCGGGGCGCCGAACTTCCGCACCTATTTCGAGACCATCGCCAAGCTGCTGGACGAGGACGGCGTGGCCCTGGTCCACTCGATCGGCAAGATGCACGGGCCGGGCGCGACCAACGCCTTCACCCAGAAATACATCTTCCCGGGCGGCTATATCCCCGGCCTCTCGGAGATCGTCACCGCCATCGAGCAGGCGGGTCTGTGGATCACCGACGTCGAGATCCTGCGCCTGCACTATGCCGAGACCTGCCGCATCTGGCGCGAGCGGTTCATGGCTGATCCGGACATCCCGACGATGTTCGACGCCCGCTTCCGCCGGATGTGGGAGTTCTACCTGGCCGGCGCCGAGCTGGGCTTCCGCCACGGGGGCCACATGGTCTTCCAGATCCAGCTGGCCAAGAAGCGCGACGCCGCGCCGCTGACCCGGGACTACATGCTGCGCGGTTGACGAGAAAGCTGGCGGCGTCCATAGGCGCCGCCTGATTTCTTCTCCACGGAGCGCCCATGCGCTTGGCCGACCTCCTGCGCCGCAAGCCGGTGACCCAGGTCGAGGGTGAACACCCTCCCGAGACCCTGCCGCGCACTATCGGTCTGTTCCAGCTGACCATGCTGGGCGTGGGCGCGACCATCGGCACCGGCATCTTCGTGGCCCTGACCACGGCCGTGCCCGCCGCCGGCCCTGCGGTGATTCTGGCCTTCGTGCTGGCGGGGATCACGGCGGCCCTGACGGCCCTGTGCTACGCCGAGCTGGCCTCGACTATCCCGGTGTCGGGCTCCTCGTACTCCTACGCCTACGCCACCCTGGGCGAGTTCGTCGCCTTCCTGGTCGGCGCGTGCTTGCTCTTGGAATACGCCGTCTCGGCTTCGGCCATCGCGGTCGGCTGGGGGCAGTATCTGAACGAGATGTTCGTCGACCTGTTCGGCTGGCGCATGCCCGACGCCATCGCCAAGGCCCCCGGCGCGGGCGGGGTGTTCAACTTGCCGGCCGTGGTGCTGGTCGGCTCGTGCCTGATCCTGCTGCTGCGCGGCGTCAAGGAATCGACCCGCGTCAATGCCGTGCTGGTGATCCTGAAGCTGCTGGTCCTGCTGTTCTTCGTGGTCATCGCCTTCAGCGGCTTCAAGGCCGGCAACCTGACGCCGTTCATGCCGATGGGCATCGCCGGCGTCGGGGCGGCGGCCTCGTCGATCTTCTTCTCCTATATCGGCATCGACGCGGTCTCGACGGCCGGCGAGGAGGTCAAGGACCCGCGCCGAACCCTGCCGCTGGGCATCGTGCTGTCGCTACTGATCGTCACCGGCGTCTATATCCTGGTGGCCCTGGCCGCCGTCGGCGCCCAGCCCTGGACCGCTTTCGCCGGGCAAGAGGCAGGGCTGGCGGTGATCCTGCGCAACCTGACGGGCGCGTCGTGGACCTCGCTGGTGCTGTGCGTGGGCGCGATCGTCTCGATCTTCTCGATCACGCTCGTGGTCATGTACGGCCAGACGCGGATCCTCTACGCCATGAGCCGCGACGGCCTGCTGCCCAAGGTGTTCCAGCGGCTGGACCCCAAGACCCACAGCCCCGACCTCAACACCTGGATCGTGGCGGGCTTCATCGCCGTGCTGGCCGCCTTCGTGCCGCTGGACGTGCTGGTCAACCTGACCAGTATGGGCACCCTGATCGCTTTCGCCATCGTCTCGCTGGGGGTGATCATCCTGCGCCGGACGCAGCCGGACCTGCCGCGCGGCTACAAGGTGCCGCTCTACCCGGTCGTGCCGGCGCTGAGCGTGGCTTTCTGCGCCTATCTGATCATCGGCCTGCCGCTGGACACCTGGCTGCTGTTCGCCGTCTGGGTGGCGGCCGCCTGCGCCCTCTATTTCGGCTATTCGGTCAAGCACTCGAAGCTGCGCGCCTAGGCGTCTTCCTCGGCCGCCTTCTTCAGCCGGCTCAGCATCCCGGCGGCATAGGCCGCGTAGGGGCCGATCCAGCGCTCGTGGACACCATGGATCGGCAGGGCGTCCAGGTGGTTCCAGCGCTCACGCCCGCGCCGCTCGGCCACGACCAGGCCGGCCTCTTCCAGCACGCCCAGATGCTGCATCACCGTGCAGCGATCGAGCGCGGGAATGCGGGCGCACAGCATGCCGGTGGTCAGCGGCTCGACCTTCAGCAGATCCAGGATGTGGCGCCGGGCCCGGTGGCCCAGGGCCTTGAAGATCAGGTCGGCTTCGTCCTCGTTTGACATGTTATAAATCTATAACATATGGTCTTGATCATCAAGTGAAGGAGCTGTCCATGGCGCACGAATTCACCGTCAGCGGCCGGATCGCCAAGCCCGTGTCCGAGGTCTTCGAGGCCGTCGCCGATCCCAAGCGGCTCTCGGGCTATTTCACCACCGGCGGGGCCCAAGGGCGGCTCGAGACCGGCGCGACCGTCACCTGGGATTTCCACGATTTCCCCGGCGCCTTCCCGGTCGAGGTGGTCGAGGTCGTGACCAACGAGAAGATCGTTCTGCGCTGGGGCGCGGCCGAGCCGAACGCGACCTACAGCACCACAGTGACCATGACCTTCGCCGACACCGGCGATGGCCGCACTCTGGTGAAGATCCACGAGGCGGGCTGGAGCGACACCCCGGCCGGCGAGAAGGCCGCCTTCGGCAATTGCGAGGGCTGGACCGGCATGCTGTGCGCCATGAAGGTGTTCGTCGAGCACGGCCTGAACCTGCGCGAAGGCTTCTACAAGTAGGCTTTGACTCTCCCGGCGCGGGCGCCCCCTACGCAAATCTCATCGAGCCGTGTTAGTCAGGGCTCCGCAGATTTTTCGGGGTCGTCCGCGTATGCAGTCCCAGCTTCAGTCGCCCGAGGTCCAGGCCTTCGCCACCGGCTTCCCGGTCACCCTGCTGCACGCGAGCGTGACCCTGGTCATGCTGGTGCTGGGCACGGCGCTGTACGCCCTGATGACCCCGCACAAGGAAATCACCCTGATCCGCGAGGGCAACTCGGCGGCCGCCCTGTCGCTGGGCGGGGTGATGGTCGGCCTGGCCATCCCGCTGTCGGTGTCGCTGAAGGCCTCGACCTCGGTGATCGAGATCGCCATCTGGGGCGCGGCGACCATTGCCGTGCAGTTGCTGGTGTTCCGGGTCACCGACATGGTGCTGAAGGGCCTGCCCGAGCGCATCCAGGAGGGCGAGATCTCGGCCGCCGCCCTGCTGGTCGGCGCCAAGCTGGCCACCGCCCTGATCCTCGCCGCCGCCGTGGCGGGCTGATCGTCCAGACGGTCGGGGGACCTTTTTTCAGTGCACTTCCCCAAGCTTCCCGATTGGCTGGTCTACGCCGCGGCGGTCAGCGCCCTGGTGATCGTCGCCGTCGGCCGGCAGGAGCGTTCAGACGCCCCGCCGCCGCCGCCGCCGGTGCCGGGCGAGGAAGGGCTGCCGCTGGGGCCGTCCTCGCCATTTGACCCATCGATCGTGGTGCAGGTGCCGGACCGGCCTGAGCCCGGCTCGGGCACGGCCTTCTCGGTCGGCGACGACGGCACCTGGCTGACCGCCCGCCATGTGGTCGACGGCTGCAAGTCGGCGGCCATCGTCGTGGCCGATGGCCGGGGCGTTGCGGCTCGCATCCACGTCGACCCGCGCGCCGACGCCGCCATCCTGACCACCGAGGGCGGGGCGCCGGCCGTACCGCTGGGCCTGGACCAGCCGCTGCGCCGCGGCGCGCGCGCCTATCACCCGGGCTTCCCGCAGGGCCATGCCGGTGAGGCCGCCTCGCGCCTGCTGGGCCGTGAGAACCTGGTCGTCCATGGTCGCGGCGCCCGCACCGAGCCCGTTCTGGTCTGGGCCGAGGTCGGCCGCACCGACAGCCTGAAGGGCACGCTCTCGGGCCTGTCGGGCGCCCCGGCGCTGGACAGCGCCGGCCGCGTCATCGGCGTCACGGTGGCCGAGGCCCCGCGTCGCGGCCGCATCTACACGACAGCGCCCGAGACCCTGAAGGCGGTGCTGGGCCCCAACCGTCGCCCGTCGCCGTCCAGCTTCGCCCCCAGCGAGCCGATCACCACCGAGAACTACGGCCGCGTCGCCGACGGCCTGCGCCGCGACCTGCGCGTGGCCCAGGTGGTCTGTCTGGCGGTCTAGGCGACCGCGGCTTCCTTGGCCGGCTTCTGCCGTGCCGCCACCATGAACGACAGCACGATCGCCACCACCCCGATCAGGGCGGTGTAGATGAAGAAGGTGGTGTAGCCGGCCGCCAGGGCGGGGCCGCTAACGCCTAGTTTGGCGCCGGCGGCGGTGAAGCTCTCCGGCGGCAGGCGGGTGAACAGACCCTTGAGCAGGCCCAGCGGGCCCCCGGCCTCGGCAGCCAACGCCGAGCCCTCGACGATGCGGCCAGACTGCGAGGCGATCAGCTTGCCGGGCAGGGCGTACAGCGACGAGAAAAGGGCGTATTGCGTGGCCGTGAACCCGGCCGTCGTCAAGCTGGACATGTAGGCGATCAGGGCGGTGCCGGCGATGCCGCCGGCGATGTTGTCCACGCAGATCGACACGAACAGCATCGGCAGGTTGTGACCGCTCATCGCCAGCAGAGCGAACAGCAGGTTGCTGATCGGCTGGGAGAACGCGCCGATGATCAGGGCCTTCATCAGGCCCAGGCGCGCCACCACGACGCCGCCTAGGAAGACGCCGATCATCGAGGCGATGATGCCGAACACCTTCCGGATCTCGGCGATCTCGGTCAGGGTGAAGCCCATGTCGCGGTAGAACGGGTTCATGATGTTGAGCACGAAGTCCGACACCCGATAGACGCAGATCGCCGCCAGAATCAGGCCCGCCACGCCCTGGAAGCGGGTCAGGAACTCGCCCAGCGGCTCACCGAAGGCCTTGGACATATAGACGCCCGGCTTGGTGCGGACCTTGGGGATCGGCCAGGCGGCCAGCACCACGATGGCCAGGCCGACGGCCACGCCCACGAGCTGCAGCCAGACGCCGTTCGGCTTGGCGGTCCAGGCGTCGGCGAGCGCCTCGCCGCCGACAAGCTTGGACAGCAGGGTCGCGTCGCCCGACAGGCCCGAGCCCAGGCATAGCGCGCCCAGCAGCAGCACGCACAGGCGCAGCCCCCACTCCAGCAGCTCCAACGCCTTGGGCTGGGCGACATCGCCAGTGGGGATCGGGCGGACGGTGTGCTCGGCCTCGCGCGGCGCCCACAGGGTGGCCAGCACGCCGATGCCGGTGACCACGCCCATCACCGCATAGGAGAAGTTCCAGCCGAATTTCTCGGCCAGCAGCAGCGGGCCGGCGCCGGCCGCGATCATCGCGACGCGGTAGCCCCACTGGTAGGCCACGACCATCGGGCCCTGTTCTTCCTTGTCGGCGACCTCGATGCGCCAGGCGTCGATGACGATGTCGTGCGAGGCGGTGGCGAACCCCACGGCCACAGCCGCGGCGCCTAGCGCCGCCAGTTGCGAGACCGGCGACAGGGTCGAGATGGTCAGGAGGCCCAGGATCATCGCGGTCTGGAACACCAGGATCCAGGCGCGACGATGCCCCAGCAGGCCGTGCAGCAACGGCACCTTGGCCCGGTCGATCAGCGGGGCCCACAGGAATTTGAACGAGAACGACAGGGTGGCCAGACTGAAGAAGCCGATCACTGCCAGCGACAGGCCCGAATCCCGCAGCCACAGCGACAGGGTGTCGAAGATCAGCATGTAGGGCAGGCCCGACGCGAAGCCCAGGCCCAGCATCACCAGGCTGCGCCGCTCCAGGAAGAAGGCCAGGGTCTGGAGAAGGGTCTTCTTCTCCTCGGGCTTGGCTTCGGCTTCGGACATGCGGAAATCCCCCTGCGGGGACCCCCGCCTGCTAGCCGGCGACCTTGGCTCGCGTCGCGGCTTTCGTCCAGCGGCCCGAAACACCCGAAGTGGTCCATTTCTGGAGGGCGTCGCGCAGGGACTCCTGGGTCAGCGGCTTGACCAGGAAATCGTCCATGCCAGCGGCCAGGCAGGCGCGCTTGTCCTCGTCGAAGGCGTCGGCGGTCAGAGCGGCGATAGGGGCGGCGACGCCCTTGGCCCGCAGCGCCTTGGCGGCTTCGATGCCGGTCAGGCCCGGCATGCGCAGGTCCATCAGGATCAGGTCATAGGCGCCGGCCGAGGCGGCGGCCACGGCCTGCTCGCCGTCGGCGACGCGGTCGACCTTGCAGCCCTCACGCTCCAGCAGGGTGCGGGCCAGGAGGGCGTTGATCGGATTGTCCTCGGCCAGCAGCACGCGCACGCCGGGGGCCACGGCCCCGGCGATGCGGTCGTCGTGGGCGTGCTCTTCGGCTGGAGCGGTCTCGGTCGCGCCGGCCTGCAGCACCTGGGCGACCATCGAGGCCGCGCGCAGCGGCTTGATCAGGTAGCCCGAGAAGCCGGCGGCGCGCAGCGGCTCAATGCGGTCGCGCTGTTCCGGGGTCAGCAGCACCACGGCCTGGCGACCGACGGGCGGCTTCAGCCCGCCGCGCGGACCGGCCAGGGCCTTGTCGATCAGCAGCACGGCGTCGGCGGGCGCGCCGGCCAGGGCCGAGGCGACGTCGACGGCAGCGAAGGCGCGACCGCCGGCCGCCTCGATCTGGCGGACCGTGGCGGCGCGGACGATGGCGTTGGGCGAGGCGATGGCGACGGCGCGACCCTCGAGCGGCGTAGCGCGGACCGCCGGAGAGGCCATTTCGAACGGCGCTTCGAACCAGAACTCGGCCCCGTGACCCAGCTCGCCGCCGACCCCGACCTCGCCGCTCATGGCCTGGGCCAGGCGCGAGACGATGGCCAGGCCAAGACCGGCGCCGCCCAGCTGGGTGGCGTGGGTGATGTCGGTCTGGACGAAGGCCTCGAAGATGCGTTTGCGGGCTCCCGGCGCGACGCCAGGCCCGGTGTCGGCGACCGAGAAGCGGATGTGGCCGTTCTCGGCGGCGACGGCGGTCAGCAGCACGCCGCCGGCCTCGGTGAACTTCACGGCGTTGCCGGCGAAGTTCAGCAGGATCTGCCGCAGCCGGCCCTCGTCCGCCAGGATGGTCGGTAGGGCGGCGGGCACGGCCCAGGCGATCTCGACGCCCTTCTCGTGAGCGCGCGGGCTCATCAGCTCGGCGACCTGACGCAGCAGATCCTCGACATTGACCGGGGCCAGGGCCAGCTCGATCGACGCCGCGCCCAGGCGGGCGAAGTGCAGCACGTCGTTGACCAGCGACAGGAGGTGGTCGCCGCTCTCGCGCAGGGCGGTGACATAGGTCCGTTGCTCGGCCGTCAGCTTGGTGTTTTCCAAGAGGCGCGCCATGCCCAGCACGCCGTTCAGCGGGGTGCGGAACTCGTGGCTCAGGGTGGCCAGCTGCTCGGGGGTGACGCCGGGGCGGGAAGTGCTCATGACCGGCGATCTTAACCGTCGCGGCTTAACGGGCGGTCAAGCCCAGGTCCGCGGTCGGAACATCGTCCGGCGTCGTGGTGCGGCGATAGGCCAGGGCCTCGGCGATATGGACGCGGCGGACGCTCGTGGCGCCCTCCAGGTCGGCGATGGTGCGGGCCAGCCGCAGGGTGCGGGTCCAGCCGCGGGCGCTGATCCGGCCGGCCTCGGCGGCCTTCGCCAGCAAGGCGCGACCTTGCTCGTCCAGGGCGGTGATGGTCTCCAGGAAGGATCCTTCGGCCCGACCGTTGAGACCTTCGGCCGCGCCCAGTTCGGCGGCGCGGTCGGCCTGCAGCGCCCGCGCCCGGGCCACTCGCGCAGCCACTTCAGCCGTGCCCTCGGCGGGCGGCGGCAGAGACAGGTCGGCGGCGGTGACGGCGGGCATGTCGACGGCCAGGTCGATGCGGTCCATCAGCGGGCCCGACACCCGGCCCTGGTAGTCCTTCTGGCAGCGCGGGGCCTTGCCGCACGCCCCGCGTCCGGCCCCGCCGTGGCCGCAGCGGCAGGGGTTCATCGCCGCCACCAACTGCACCTTGGCCGGATAGCGGATGTGGAAGTTGGCCCGCGCCACCATCACCTCGCCGGTCTCCAGCGGGGCGCGCAAGCTGTCCAGCGCTTGCCGTCCGAACTCCGGGAGTTCATCAAGAAACAGAACGCCGTTGTGAGCCAGGGATACCTCGCCGGGCTTGGCCTTCAGTCCGCCGCCCGTTAGCGCCGCCATGCTCGCTGAGTGGTGCGGGGCCCTGTACGGACGATCCCTTGTCAGCGCGCCGCGTGCGATCAGTCCGGCCACCGAATGGACCATCGAGGTCTCCAGCAGCTCGGTCGAGGTCAGCGGCGGCAAGAGGCCCGGCAGGCGCTGGGCCAGCATCGACTTGCCCGAGCCGGGCGGGCCGACGAAGACCAGGTTGTGGCCGCCGGCCGCGGCGATCTCCAGGGCGCGCTTGGCGTGTTCCTGGCCCTTCACGTCGCGCAGATCCTTGGGCCGCTCGCCCTCGACGATCGGGCCGGGCGTCGGCGCCGCCAGGATCTGGGCGCCCCGGAAGTGGTTGATCAGCGACACCAGTGAGCGCGGGGCCAGGATCCGCGTGCCGCCGGCCCAGGCCGCTTCGGGCCCGGAGCCCTCGGCGCAGATCAGGCCCAGGTCCATGGCGCCGGCCGCCATGGCTGCGGGCAGGGCGCCGGCGGCGGGCATGATGCGGCCATCAGCGACAGCTCGCCCATGGCCGCCCAGCCGTCGAGAGCGTCCAGCGGAATGACGCCCAGGGCCGACATCACCGCCAGCGCAATGGGAAGATCGAAGTGAGCGCCTTCCTTGGGCAGGTCGGCCGGGGCCAGGTTGGCGACAATGCGCTTGCCCGGCAGCGAGAGGCCGAGGCCCGCGAAGGCCCCGCGCACCCGTTCACGGCTTTCGGCCACCGCCTTGTCGGCCAGGCCGACGATGACGAAGGCCTGCTGACCGTTGGTCAGCTGCACCTCGACATCGACGCGGCGCGCCTCGACGCCCTCGAACGCGACGGTGACCACCTTGGCCGCCATGCCGTGACCCTTTGTGGATTCTCGAAATTATCCACAAGTCACAGCATAGCTTCCGAAATGCATCAAGAACGAAAAACGAACATTTTAGGAAAATGCCGTATTTCCGTAGAGTTACCCACCGGTGCGGCGAATGTCCTCGATGCGCTCCCACAGTACAGTCGCGGCGTTGATACCGCTAAAGCGGTTCAGCTGCTGGGCGCCGGTGGGCGACGTAACGTTGATCTCGGTCAGGTACTCGCCGATGACGTCAATGCCGACAAAGATCAGTCCACGGCGCTTTAGCTCGGGGCCGATGATCTTGCACAGCTCCAGGTCGCGCGCGGTCAACTCGACCGCTTCGGCGCGACCGCCGACCCGCAGGTTCGAGCGCACCTGACCCTCGGCCGGCACACGGTTGATGGCCCCGACCGGCTCGCCGTCGACCAGCAGCACGCGCTTGTCGCCCTTGCTGACAGCCGGCACGAACTTCTGGGCGATGACCTGCTCGCGGCTGATCATGGCGTGCAGTTCCAGCAGGGCGTCGAGGTTCGGATCGTCCGCCAGCAGACGCGCCACGCCCGAGCCGCCGCCGCCGTACAGGGGCTTCAGCACGATGTCGCCGTGGCGGGCGCGGAAGTCGTAGATCGCCTCGTGGTCCGAGGTGATCAGGGTCGGCGGCTGTACACCCGGGAAGTCGGTGACGAACAGCTTCTCGGGCGCATTGCGCACCTCGGCCGGATTGTTCACCACCAGGGTGTGGGGGTGGATCTTCTCCAGGAAGTAGGTCGCGGTGATGTAGGCCATGTCGAAGGGCGGGTCCTGGCGCATCAGCACCACGTCGATGTCGTCCTTCATGTCCAGAACGACGGTCTCGCCCAGCTTGGCGTGGGCGCCGTGCTCGGCGAAGACTTCCAGCGATTGCGCGCGCGCGAACACCCGCCCGTCTTCCAGCGACAGCTTGTCGGGGGTGTAGAACCACAGCTTATGCCCGCGGTTCTGGGCCTCCATCATCATCAGGAAGGTCGTGTCGGTGTCGATGTTGATCCCCAGGACGGGATCCATCTGGACGGCGACTCGCAGCGACATGGGGGCTCCTGGGCTTTGTCTGGAGCCTAGTTAAGCCGTTTTCCCCGGAACGCTAGTTCAACCGCAGCCGCATTCGCTCACGCGCCGCCCGGGCGGCGATGGCTGCGCCGCCGTCCAGGGTCTGAGCGCGGGAGAGGGCCTGCAGGGCGCCGGCCAGGGCGCCTTGGCCTTCGCGGGCGGCGGCGACGTCCAGCCAGGGGCGGTGGTCGTTGGGATTGAGCAGCGCGCGGCGCAGGGCCGAGCGCTCGGCGCGGACCCAGTCCTTGGCCTGCTGGGCGCGGGCGAAGATGTTGTTCTGCAGGCGGATCAGCACGGCGCGGTCGGAGATCGGCGCCATGAGGAGTTCCAGGCGCGATGCGACGTCGGGCATCAGGCCGGTGCGAAGGGCGCGGCGGGAGAGCTCCGAGGGCAGCACCACCCGACCTTCGCTGAACGGGTCCAGGGCCAGAGGGCCCTCGTCGGTCTCGATGCGCAGCAGGAAGTGGCCGGGGAAGTCGACCCCGTAGAGGTCCAGCCCGGCCTGGCGGGCGGCGTGCAGGTAGAAGACGCCCAGGGCCACCGGCAGGCCCTTGCGACGGTCGGCGATGGCGATGACGTCGGCGTTGTCGGGGTGGTCGTAGGTCAGGACGTCGCCGGTCAGGCGCAGGTCGCCCGCCAGGGTCTCGGCGACGGCTTCCTCGGGCGACTCGCTCTCGGCGCGGCGGCGCAGGCGGTCGACGGAATCTTGGGCCAGGTGGAGGGCCGGGGTGGTGTCGCGGCTGGGGTCGTCATGGACGGCGCAGGCCAGGGCGGCGTCGAACAGGGGGAAGTCCTCGTCGGGACCTTCGCCGGCGCGGGTGAGGATCTCTTCGGCCTCTTCGCGGGTCATGCGGGGCCTCCAAAATCCAGCCAGGCATTGGGCAGGTGTCGCGGGACGCGGCCGGGCGCCAGGGCGATCAGGTCCAGCCGCACCGAAAGATCGCGCAGGGCCTGACGGTGCGCGGCGAGATGGGCGGCGGCGCGGCGCAAGCGGTCGCGCTGGGTAGGCGTGACGGCGTCCAGGGCGTCCTCGATCGTGGTCCGTTGCTTGACCTCCACAACGGCCAGGGTCTTGCCGCGTTGCGCCAGGAGGTCGATTTCGCCCAACGGGGTGGCCAGGCGAAAGCCCAGGATGCGGTAGCCCTTGGCCATCAGCCACAGCGCCGCGACCACCTCGGCGCGCCGGCCGAGCTTCCGCGCCGCAGCGCCGCGAGCCTGGCGGACGCCCGCGACCATCAGGCCTGCTCCTTCAGCGCCAGAGCCTGGCGGTAGAGATCCTTGCGCGACAGGCCCAGGGCCTTGGCGACCTCGGAGGCGGCCTCGCCCAGGGGGAGGCGGGTCATGGCCTCGCGCAGGGCGGCCTCGGCGTCGTCGGCGGTGGCGACCTTTTCCGCGCCCGGACCGACCAGGATGACGATCTCGCCCTTGGGGGCCTCGAAGCGCGGGTCGGCGGCCAGCTCCTCCAACGATCCGCGGATGCAGGTCTCGTAGAGCTTGGTCAGTTCGCGGCAGACGGCCGCTTGCCGGGTCCCGCCGAACACGGCGGCCATGTCGGCCAGGCAGTCGTCGACCCGAGAGGCGCCTTCGTAGAAGATCAGGGTGGCGCGGGTGTTGGCGAACTCTTCCAGGAAGGTGCGGCGCGCGGCGCTCTTGGGCGGCGGGAAGCCGGCGAACAGGAAGCGGTCGGTCGGCAGGCCGGCCAGGGTGAGCGCCGCGAGCGCGGCCGAAGCGCCGGGGACCGGGATCACGTCATGGCCCGCCACGATCGCCTCGCGGGCCAGGCGGTAGCCCGGATCGGAGACCATCGGCGTGCCGGCGTCCGAGACCAGGGCCACGCGCTCGCCGGCTTCCAGACGCTCCAGGATGCCGGGAATGTCGCGCTCGGCCACGTGCTCGTCGTGGCGCTGCAGCCTGGTCTTGATGCTGTAGGCGGACAGCAGCTTGCCGGTCACGCGGGTGTCCTCGGCCAGCAGCACGTCGCAGGCGGCCAGCACGTCCAGGGCCCGCAGGGTGATGTCGCGCAGGTTGCCGATCGGCGTCGCCACCAGGTAGAGGCCGGGCGCGAGCGGCGCGTCGGACAGGGCTGGCGGGGGAAGCTGGCGGCTCAAATCAACGCGTCCTTCGGCTCTCGCAAATCACAGCCTTATCAGGTCGCTAGCGCGCCTGTCAGCCTGTCCAGCACCAGTCGGCCGGCCCGCGTCGCACGCAATCGGTTGCGGTCGTCGACCAGCAGCCCGGCCTCCACCATGTCGCGAACCTTTGCCACGTCAGGGTTCAGGCCCAGCGGGGCCATCTCGTCGAAGCTCACCCCGTCGTCGATACGCAAACCCAGAACGAGTCGTTCTTCGGCGGCTTCCTCGGGGTTGAGCGGTTCACGCTCGAAGCCCACGCCGGTTTCGGCGACGGCGGCGATGTAGTCCTTGATGCCGCGATGGGCGACGGTGGCGATGCGGCCCTCGGGCAGGTTCAGGCGGCCGTGCGCGCCCGGACCAGCGCCGACATAGTCGCAGCCGCGCCAGTAGACGAGATTGTGCCGCGAGCGAGCGGCCTCGCCTCTGGCGTGGTTGGAGACCTCGTAGGCGTCGAAGCCGGCGGCTTCCAACAGTTCCTGGGTGGTCTCGAACAGGGTGGCGGCCAGGTCTTCGTCCGGCACGACTAGGGTCCCGCGCCCGACCGCCCGGTCGAAGGCCGTGCCATGCTCGATGGTCAGCTGATAGGGCGAGACGTGTTCGGGGCCGAGAGCGATGGCTTCGCTCAGCTCGGCGCGCCAAGCGGCGTCGGTCTGGCCGGGACGGGCGTAGATCAGGTCGATGGACAGGCGCGGGAAGGCCTTGGTCGCCGCCGCGATGGCCCGGCGCGCCGCGCCGGCGTCGTGGTTGCGGCCCAGGGCCTTGAGGGACGCGTCGTCCAGAGCCTGGACGCCCAGCGACAGCCGCTGGATGCCGGCGGCGGCCAGGGCGTCGAAGCGCCCGGCCTCGGCGTCTGTCGGATTGGCCTCCAGGCTGATCTCCAGGTCGGCGACAGGCGACCACAGGCGCTTGGCCGTCTCGATCACCCGCGCCACCTGGTCGGGCGCCATCAGCGAGGGCGTGCCGCCGCCGAAGAAGATCGACAGCAGCTCGCGCTCGCCGGTCAGGGCCCGTTGCGCCTCGAGGTCCGCGACGATGGCGTCGGCCAGGGCCTGCTGCTCGTCGGTCCGGCCCCGATCCCGCACGACGTTGAAGTCGCAATAGGGGCAGATCCGCGCGCAGTAGGGCCAGTGGACGTAGACGCCAAGGGGGGGACTCATCTAACGCCACCCCCACAACCGCTCATCCCCGCGAAGGCGGGGATCCAAGCGGAGTCTGCAGCATGGCGCGCAGCTCAGTCCCGTCCCGCCGAGTACTCTCCGGAACATCGGCTTGGGTCCCCGCTTTCGCGGGGATGAGCGGATTTTATTGATCAAACAGCGCCGCCTTCAGCTTGGCGAAGGCGCGGGCGCGGTGGCTCATGGCGTCTTTCGCGGCGGGCTCCATCTCGCCGAAGGTCAGCTCATGGCCGTCCGGCATGAAGATCGGATCGTAGCCGAAGCCGCGCGTCCCGCGGCCCGGGAACACCAGGGTCCCGTCGACGCGGCCCTCGACCACCACGGCCGGGCCGTTCGGCCAGGCGACGGCCAGGGCCGAGGTGAACCAGGCCGAGCGGTCGTCCGAGCCGATCTCTTCCAGGCGCTCCTCGACCTTCTTCATGGCCAGGGCGAAGTCCTTGGTCGGGCCGGCCCAGCGGGCCGAGAAGATGCCCGGCGCGCCGTCCAGCGCCTTGACCGACAGGCCGCTGTCGTCGGCCAGGGCGATGTGGCCCGACAGATCGGCGGCGTGGCGGGCCTTCAAGAGAGCGTTGCCGACAAAGGTGCTCTCGGTCTCGTCAGGTTCTGGCAGGCCCAATTGGCCGGCGGTCAGGATCTCGAAGCGGCCGTCCAGCAGGGCGGCGATCTCGGGCACCTTGCCGGGATTGTGGGTGGCGGCGACCAGCTTGGTTCCGGCTTCGAGCTTCAACGCCATGGCGGCCTCCATCAGAAACGACGGCGTCCTTTACCGCGCTCCGACGCAACACGCATGTGGCGTGATGGCCACAGCCGCTGGCGGCCGCGCATCATTACCAGAGTTTAATATCGTTTCTCGATAAACGAGATTGGCGGAACCACGTTCGGCTCCTATTTGTTGATCGTGGCGAGGGACCGGGTCGGTCTGGTCCTTGAAGCCCCTTCGCAAACTGGAAAACACGATGTCCGCCGCCCGCCTGTTCCGCCTCGCCGACAAGGTCGTCATGACCGCCATCACCGCCGCTCTGCTGGTAGGTGTTCCGGTGTCGGCCGTGGCGTTCGTGACGCAGACGCTCTAGGCGCGACGGGCTTTTTGACCGCCCCGGCGACGCGGGGCACATTGCTCAGCGTCGCTATTCGGGGGAAGCCATGCGCGCGTTGGGGCCGGGCTCGGTATCGAGTTTTCTGAAGATCATCTTGGACGTCATCTACGTCGGGCTCTGGATCTTCGTCTGCCTGCTGTCGCTGTTCACGCTGGTCGCCCTGCTGTTCAGCTTCAATCCCGAACTCCTGGCCTCGATGTTGCCGATCAGCGACGCCGTCGAGGCTGTCAGCCGCGACGGGCCGCTGTTCGCCGGCGCCCTGGCCGCCTGGGCGCTGCTGCTGGGCGGCTGGATGGTGATCGTCGAGCGCCTGCGCCGGATCTTCGGGACCCTGACCGCCGGCGACCCCTTCCACCCCGACAACGTCGTGCGCCTGCGCCTGATCGGCCTCGTCCTGGCCGGTCTCGAGGTCGGGCGCTACGTCTTCTCGGGGCTGGCCCGCTGGCTGGCCCCCAAGGCCAAGGTCATCGACGACAGCTTCACCCTGACGGCCTGGTTCTCGGTGCTGGTGGTGTTTGTCCTGGCCGAGGTGTTCCGCGAAGGCGCCCGCCTTCGTCGCGAAGCCGAACTCACGATCTGATCCTGGAGCGCGAAACCGCATGCCCGTCCGCGTGAACCTCGACCGCGTCCTGCTGGAACGCCGCATGTCGCTGACGGAGCTTTCCGACCGCGTGGGCGTGACGATCGCCAACCTGTCGATCCTGAAGACCGGCAAGGCCCGCGCCGTGCGGTTCTCGACCCTGGACGCCCTGTGCCGCGAGCTGCAATGCCAGCCCGGCGACCTCCTCAGCTTCGAAAGCGGCCCGCCGGTCAGCTATGAGGACGACGAACTGGAGGGCTAGAAGGCCCGGCCCTTGCTGTCCTCGCGCCACTTGAGGATCAGCTGGCGATTGCGGAATTCGAAGGCTTCCAGGCGGTTCAGGAAGCTCATGCCCAGTAGGGAGCCGCTCATCGGCGCCTTGTTGACCATCACCCGGAAGCCTTCCAGCTTGATGGCTCCGACCTCCAGGGTCGTGGCGTCGTAGGCCGCACCGTAGCCGACGCCGTTGGCGGTCTCGGCCTTGTAGCCGTAGTTCAAGGTCTCGACTGGAATGCCGATACGCTTGGCGTCGGCGGGGCTGAGCACGGTGTCGGTGGCGCCGGTGTCGACCATGAAGCGCACGCGCTGGCCGTTGACCAGGCCGTCAACGACATAGTGGCCGCCTTCGCCCTGCGGCACGACCAGGGTGCGCTCGTCGGTCTGCACCGGCGAGCCGACGTTGAAGGCCAGTTGCAGCTGGCGCGGTACGCTGGCCAGTTCGTTGCGATAGGCATAGCCCAGGGCCAGGACGCCGATCACGCCCAGCCAGATCACGACGTGGCGCAGGTGCTGGCTCAGCGGGCCGTGCAGGCCGCGCAGCAGGGCCGACGAGATCAGCACCACCAGGCCGACGCGATAGAGCAGGGCGGTCTTGCCCTCGTTGCTGGCCAACACCTCGGGGAAGGCGTTGGCCAGGGCGAAGACCAGCACGGCGATCCCGGCCAGGAACCCCAGCCACAGCCACCGGCGTTGCGGCGGCGCCGGTACGGGCGACGGCCGCACAGGGCGTCCTGGATTTTGGGGCGTCGGGGTCGGGGTGTCCGGTTGGTCCCAGGGACCGCGCTTCTCGCTCATGTCAGTTCAAGCACTTCAGTTTAGGCGTCGCTTCTTCAGCAAGGTGGCGCGGTCCATCGAGCGGATCTCGACCTCGAAGGCGTCGCCTTCGCGCAGCACCTTCAGCGGCACGGTGACGCCGGCCGCGCCCAGGGCCCACAGGGCGGTGTAGAATTCCGACAGGTCCGAGACCGGCATGCCGTCGACGGCCAGGATCAGGTCGCCGGCCTTCAGCTCGGCGCGGGCGGCGGGGCCCTTGGGCGAGACGCCGACCACCACGACGTGGTTGTCGACCTCCTGGGCGAAGACGCCCAGCCACGGGCGAGGCGGGTGCGGGGCCTTGCCGCGCGCCAGCTCGTCCAGGATCGGCGGCAGCAGCTCGGCGGGCACGAACATGTTCAGCGGACGGGCCTGGCCCTCGTTGTCGCGGCCTTCCAGGATCAGCGATCCCAGGCCGACCAGCTCACCCTTGGGGCCGATCAGGGCCGCGCCGCTCCAGTGCGGGTGGGCCGGGCCGGTGATGATGGCGTCGTCCAGCAGGTATTCCCAGTAGCCGGCGAACGGCATGCGGGCCATGACCTTGGCGGCGACGGCATGGGCGCGGCCGCCGGCGCCGGCGGCGATCACCGATGCGCCGGCGTCCAGGTCGCGGGCGCTGCCGATGACCATGGCTGGCAGGTCCAGCGGCTCCAGCGCCTGGACCAGGCCGAGGCCGGTGCGGTTGTCCAGGCCCAGCAAATGGGCCGGCACGCGGCGACCGTCGTTGCGGGTCAGCACGACCTCTTCGGCTTCAGTGATCAGATAGGCCATGGTCAGGACCAGGCCGCCCGGGCCGACGACCACGCCGTTGCCGACGCGCTCGGTCCCCAGGATCGACGCCGTATAGGCGTCGGCGGGCACGGTCGCCTCCAGGGCGACCATCGAGGCCAGCGCCTGGTCCAGATCGAAGCGATAGGCTTCGGCCGAGGGACGCAGGCGGGCTTCGACTTCATGGCCTTCGAACGGGGTGGTCACGTCAAACTCCTAACTCTGAGTTTGGAATCTGGGACCGATACCCCGTCCGGGCAAGGGCGAAGGGCCGGTTAGGCCCCGATCGCGGCCCGTTGCAGCGCGAACAGCTCGGTGATGCCCTTGTCGGCTAGGCTGTAGAGCGACTCGAACTCGGCGCGGGTGAAGCCGCGCTTCTCGCCGGTCGCCTGGATCTCGACGATGTCGCCGGCATTGGTCAGGACGAAGTTGCTGTCGGCCTCGGCGCTCGAGTCTTCCTCGTAGTCCAGGTCCAGAACCGGGGTGTCCTTGAACACGCCGCACGAGACAGCCGCGACCTGGCCCAGGATCGGGTCGGTCTTCAGCACGCCCTCTTCCAGCAGGTAGTTGATGGCCAGGCGCAGGGCGACCCAGGCGCCGGTGATGGCGGCGGTGCGGGTGCCGCCGTCGGCCTGGATGACGTCGCAGTCCAGGCTGATCTGGCGCTCACCCAGGGCCTTCATGTCGACGACGGCGCGGAGGCTGCGGCCGATCAGGCGCTGGATTTCCTGGGTGCGGCCGGTCTGCTTGCCGGCGGCGGCTTCACGACGACCACGGGTGTGGGTGGCGCGCGGCAGCATGCCGTACTCGGCCGTGACCCAGCCGGCGCCCTTGTTGCGCATCCAGCCCGGGACGTTTTCCTCGACCGTGGCGGTGACCAGCACCTTGGTGTGGCCGAAGCTGACCAGGCACGAGCCTTCGGCATAGCGGTTGACGCCGGTTTCCAGCGTGACGGCGCGCAGCTGGTCGGGGGCGCGTTCGGACGGACGCATGGGATACTCCGGTATGGTTTGAATTCGCTGGGTGGCCGCTTATCCTATTGAAGACCGCACATCAAAGAGGGCGTCCGCTTTTGTTCGCCGACCGGGTCCTGAACGACACGCCGATATGACTCACCTGTTTCCCGGGCCGATCGTTCGCACGCCAGGCCTGACCGAACTGGACAGCCGCGCCCGCGACATCTTCCGTCGCGTTGTCGAGTCGTATCTGGAGACCGGCGAGCCGGTGGGCTCGCGCACCCTATCGCGCGCCGGCCTGGCCCTGTCGCCGGCCTCGATCCGCAACACCATGCAGGACCTGGCGCAGCTGGGCCTGCTGGACGCGCCCCACACCAGCGCCGGACGGCTGCCGACCCATGCGGGCCTGCGGATGTTCGTCGACGGCCTGCTGGAGGTCGGCGACCTGGCCGAGGCCGACAAGCAGGCCATCGAGGCGCGGCTGGCCGTGCGCGGCCGCTCGTTCGAGGAAGCTCTGGCCGAAGCCTCGTCGGTGCTGTCGGGCCTGGCCGGCGGGGCCGGGATCGTCGTCACGCCCGTCCGCGAGGGCGGGGTTAAACACGTGGAGTTCGTGCCGCTGGGCGGCGGCCAGGTGTTGGCGGTCATGGTGTTCGAGGACGGCCAGGTCGAGAACCGGCTGATGCGCCAGGCTCCGGGCGTGACGCCCTCGGCCCTGCAGGAGGCCTCCAACTTCCTCAACGCCCGCCTTCGCGGCCGCACCCTGACCGAAGCGCGGACCGAGATGGACCTCGAGCTGGACGCCGCCCGCCGGCAACTGGACGAGACCGCGGCGCGTCTGGTCGAGGACGGCCTGGCCGCCTGGAGCGGCGGGGAGGGCGACGCACGCTCGCTGATCGTGCGCGGACAGGCCAATCTGCTGGCCGACGCCCGGGCCCGCGAGGACATCGATCGCGTGCGCCAGCTGTTCGACGATCTGGAGCAGAAGGGCCAGCTGATCGGCCTCTTGGACGACGTGCGCGACGCCGAAGGCGTTCGCATCTATATCGGAGCGGAAACGCGGCTCTTTTCGCTTTCGGGTTCCTCGGTGATCGCGGCGCCCTATATGACGGGCCGACAGAAGGTGCTGGGCGCGATCGGCGTGATCGGACCCGCGCGCTTGAACTACGCCCGTGTCATTCCGTTGGTGGATTATACCGCCCGGGTGCTGGGGCGGATGATGGATGGATAAGGACTGTACGAGATGACCGACGAGCAAACGCCGGCTGAAGACGTGGCCTTCGAGGGCGCAGAAGACTTTGGCGACGCCTCGCAAGAGATCGCGGCGCTGCAGCTGGAAGTCGCCGCTCTGAAGGAGCAGGCGCTGCGCTACGCTGCCGAGGCCGAGAACACCAAGCGCCGCGCCGAGCGCGAGATGAACGACGCCCGCGCCTATGCGATCCAGAAGTTCGCCCGCGACCTGCTGGGCGTTGCCGACAACCTGTCGCGCGCCACGGCGCACAGCCCCAAGGACTCGGCCGACGCGTCGGTGAAGAACTTCATCGTCGGTGTCGAGATGACCGAGAAGGAGCTGCAGGGCGCCTTCGAGCGTAACGGCCTGAAGAAGATCGACCCGGCCCAGGGCGAGAAGTTCGACCCGCACCTGCACCAGGCGGTAATGGAGCAGCCCTCGACCGAGGTCGCCGCCGGCGGCGTGATCACCGTGCTGCAGGCCGGCTACGAGCTGATGGGCCGCCTGGTCCGCCCGGCCATGGTCGCCGTGGCCGCCAAGGGCTCGACCGGCCCGGGCGGCGAACAACCGGCCGCCTCGGCCAACCCCTATGCCGGCGCCAATACCGACGGCGAGGGCTCGGGCGGTTCGTTCGACACCAAGGCCTGAGACTGGCCTGGCCCCGAAGCTGATTAGGCCGCGCGCTCGACCCTCTGGTCGGCGCGCGACCACAGCCGTTCGTGGATGTTGAAGGCCACGGTCTGGACCATCGGCTCGACGATGCCGACCGCCAGGGCGATCCGCCAATCGCTGGTCAGGGCGTAGGCGACGGCGATCGCCACGGTCAGGTGCATGGTCGCGTAGGTGGCGGTCTTGAGGTAGAGGCGCATCGTTTGCGCTCCTATTTGATAATCATTCTCAATATTGGCGCCGATTTCGCCTTTCGCAAGGGCCCGGGCCCCCTTCCCCGCGCGCGCGATTTCGCTAATGTCGGCGGTCCATTCTCAACGGGGCCGTGCAGGACGATTCTCCTGGGCGGTCAGGGCGTCGGACCGGATTTATGAAGCTTACGATCGAACGGGCGGCGCTCTTGAAGGCGCTGGGTCACGTGCAGAGCGTCGTCGAGCGCCGCAACACGATCCCGATCCTGTCCAACATCCTGCTGTCGGCCGAAGGCAGCACCCTGTCGTTCTCGGCCACCGACCTGGACATGGAGATCATCGACGAGGGCCTGGCCCAGATCGACGTTCCCGGCCAGATCACCGCCCCGGCCCACACCCTGTACGAGATCGTTCGCAAGCTGCCCGACGGCGCCGACGTCTCTCTGAGCTTCAGCGGCGATGACCCGCGTCTGGTGATCCAGGCCGGCCGTTCGCGCTTCAACCTGCCGGTGCTGCCGGCCGGCGACTTCCCGGTTATGAGCAGCGACGGCCTGTCGGGCCGCATCGCGGTCGACACCAACGAGCTGATGCGGCTGATCGACAAGACCCGCTTCGCCATCTCGACCGAAGAGACCCGCTACTATCTGAACGGCCTTTACATCCACACGGTCAACGAGGGCGGCGAGACCAAGCTGCGCGCCGTAGCCACCGACGGCCACCGTCTGGCCCTGGCCGAGATGCCGGCGCCGGAAGGCGCGGCGGGCCTGGCCGGCGTGATCGTACCGCGCAAGACCATCGCCGAAGCCCGCCGCCTGATGGAATCGGCCGGCGAGACCGTCGACGTCCAGCTGTCGCCGCAGAAGGTCCGCTTCGAGTTTGGCGCGGCCGCCCTGACCTCCAAGGTCATCGACGGCGCCTTCCCCGACTATCTGCGCGTCATTCCGCGCGACAACGCCAAGATCCTGACGCTGGACAACGACCTGTTCGCCAAGGCCGTCGACCGCGTGGCCACCATCTCGGCCGAGAAGAGCCGTTCGGTGAAGCTGGCCGTCGAGCCGGGCCGCATCACCCTGACCGTCCGGAACATGGAAGCCGGCCAGGCCGTCGAAGAGGTCGAGGTCGATTACGACGGCGAGCCCTTCGAAATCGGCTTCAACGCCCGCTACCTGCTGGACGTCTGCGGCCAGATCGCCGGCCCGCAGGCCGAGTTCCGCTTTGCCGACCCGGCGTCGCCCACCCTGGTGGTCGATCCGGTCGACCCGGGCGTGAAGTACGTGCTGATGCCGCTGCGGGTCTGATCCCGCGGCCAGGACCTGGGAAACATTGAGCGGGCGCTTTCGAGCGCCCGTTCTGCTGTTGGGGATACTCTGATGAAGAAGCTGCCGATCAATAAGATGTTGGCCGCCTCGGCCGCCGTCCTGGCTCTCGCCGCCGCCGTTCCCGCGCTCGCTCAGCCGGTCGAGCGCCGCGAGATGGGCAACCAGATCCTCGAGAACGTGCCGGTCGCCGCCCCGTCGATCCGCGAAGGCCTGGCCAAGTATCAGAACGCCCGCTCGGCATACTTTGACGATTGGCTACCCAACGGTGGGATGATCGTCACCACGCGGTTTGGCAACACCAACCAGCTGCACACCGTGGCCGCGCCCGGCGCCGACCGCAGCCAGATTACCTTCTACGACGAGCCGGTCGGCGCGACCCACACTTTGCCGGGCGGCCAGATCCTGTTCTCCAAGGACACCGGCGGCGATGAGTGGTTCCAGCTCTTCCTGCTGGGCGCCGACGGCAAGACCGTCCAGCTGACCGAGACGGGCACCCGCAACGGCTCGCCGGCCTGGTCCAAGGACGGTTCGGTGATCGTCTGGTCGCGCTCGACCAAGGGCTCGGGCGATTCCGACGTACTGATGCGCGATGCCGCCGGCGCAACGAAGGTTATCTACAAGGGTCAGGGTCAGGTCTCGCCGCTGGCGGTGTCGCCCGACGGCAAGACGGTGCTGCTCGGCCGCTATTTCTCGATCTCGGAGTCCAAGCGCTGGCTGCTCGATGTCGCGACCGGCAAGCTGACCGAGCTCAATTCCGCCAAGTCGAAGATCGCCTACAGCGGCGGCCGCTTCACGCCGGACGGCCGCGCGGTTCTGTTGCTGTCGGACGAGGGTTCGGACTTCCAGCGCCTGGTCCAGATCGATCTGGCGACCGGCGCCAAGGTTACCCTTTCGGGTGAGCGTCCCTGGGACGTCGAGGACTTCGCCCTGTCCGACAACGGCCGCATCCTGGCCTATGTCGTCAACGAGGACGGCTATTCGAAGCTGGTCGTGCAGGACTTCCGCACCCGCCGCGCCCTGCCGCAGCCCGAGTTGCCGGCCGGCGTCGTCTCGAGCCTGGCGTTCTCGTCGGACGCCTCGAAGTTGGGCTTCTCTCTCGCGACTCCGACCGCGGCCAGCGACGCCTGGAGCTGGGGCGTCACCGACGCCAAGCTGGAACGCTGGACGGCTTCGGAACTGGGCGGGCTCGACGCCAAGGTCCTGGCGACGCCTGAGTTGATCCGCTTCCCGTCGTTCGACAAGCGCTCGATCCCGGCTTTCGTCTACAAGTCCAAGCTGGCGACGGGTCAGAAGGCTCCGGTCATCATCGACATCCACGGCGGTCCCGAGGGGCAGTCGCGCCCGACCTTCAGCCCGATCCATCAGCACTTCGTCGGCGAGCTGGGCGCAGCGGTGATCGTCACCAACGTCCGCGGCTCGTCGGGCTACGGCAAGACCTATCTGAACCTCGACAACGCCGAGAAGCGCGAGGACTCGGTCAAGGACATCGGCGCGGTTCTGGACTGGATCAAGACGCAGCCGGATCTGGATCCGGCCCGGGTCGTGGTCTACGGCCAGTCGTACGGTGGCTACATGTCGCTTGCCGTAATGACTCACTATTCCGACCGCCTGGCGGGCGGCGTCGAGCGCTACGGCATCAGCGACTTCGTCTCGTTCCTCAACAACACCGAGGCCTATCGCCGCGATCTGCGCCGCGCCGAATATGGCGACGAGCGCGACCCGAAGATGCTGAAGGTCTTCCAGCAGATCTCGCCCATGAACAACGTCGGCAAGATCACCAAGCCGATGCTGGTCATGCAGGGCTGGAACGATCCGCGCGTGCCGAAGTCCGAGTCCGACCAGGTCGTCACCAAGCTGCGCAGCCAGGGCGTCGAAACCTGGTACGTTCAGTTCAAGGACGAGGGCCACGGCTTCGCCAAGAAGGCCAACAACGACCGCCGCCGCGAGGTCGAAACCCAGTTCCTGCAGAAGGTCCTGGGGCTGCCTGAAGCGAAGTAGTCGACGCCGAGCTTGGCCTTTGGCATACTTAGCTGCATGGCTGAGAACGCTGAAATCCTGGATGAAACCTTCCAAGCGCTGGCCGATCCGACCCGCCGAGCCATTCTGAGCCGGCTGGCTGAGGGTCCGGCCAGTGTCGGCGAACTGGCCACGCCGTTCGCCATGGCCCTGCCGTCGTTCATGAAGCACGTGAAGATCCTGGAACGCTCCGGGTGGATCGTCACCGACAAGTCGGGGCGCGTGCGGACCTGCACCCTCGCGACCGACCGCTTCGCCGACGTCGGCGCCTGGGTCTACGGCTATCGCCACCTGCTTCAGCGCTGAGCCTTATTGCCAATCGTCATAAGCTGGCTAAGGTCCGTTTCGTAAGAAAACGGGAGGTGGCCCATGGCCAAGCTGAACTACGTCACGGTCGGCTCGAACGACCTGGAAAAGGCCAAGGCCTTCTATGACGGCCTGCTGGGCTCGATCGGCATGAAGCCGCTGTACGAGCACCCGTCGGGCGGTCGCCTTTATCGCGGCGACGGCTTCATGTTCGGGGTGCTGGGACCGTTCGACGGCAATCCGGCCTGCGTCGGCAACGGCATGATGGGCGGCTTCGCGCTCGACACCGTTGAAGAGGTCGACGCCTTCCACGCCAAGGCGTTGGAGCTGGGCGGTAAAGACGATGGCGCGCCGGGCGAGCGGATGCCCAAGGTCTACTTCGCCTATTTCCGCGACCTCGATGGCAACAAGCTCTGCGCCTACAAGATGGGCTGAGGCGGGCCAGTAGCGTCGGCCGGCGACACCGCTTAAGAACGCGCCATGGCGTCGGCCGCACTGCTTTCCCTGACCCTGACGGACTTTCGCTCGTACGAGCGCGCGCGCCTGGAGACGCAGGGGCGCAGCGTCTACCTGTTCGGCGCCAATGGCGCGGGTAAGACCAATCTCCTTGAAGCGATCAGCCTGCTGACCCCGGGCAAGGGGCTGCGCGGCTCCAGCATGGCCGAGGTCGGCCGCCGGCTGCCCGGCGAGGCCGTGGGGCGGGCCTGGGCCGTCGCGGCCGAGGTCGAGAGCGGCGAGGATGCGCCGCTCCGCGTCGGCACCGGGGTGGAGCAGGGCGGGGCCTCGCGCCGCACCGTGCGCCTGGAGGGCGAGACCGTCCCGCCTGGCCGCCTGGCCGACCACGTCCGACCGATCTGGCTGACGCCGGCCCAGGATCGTCTGTTCCTGGAGGCCGCCTCCGAGCGCCGCCGCTTCTTCGACCGCCTGGTCTTCGCTGGCGAGCCGAACCACGCCGCCAACGCCAACGCCTATGACAAGGCCCAGCGCGAGCGCATGCGCCTTCTGACCGATGCGGCCGACGCCGGCGCCGCGCCGGACGCAACCTGGCTCAATGCGCTCGAGGCGCGGCTGGCCGAGGCCGGCGCCCTGATGTCCCAGGCTCGGGCTCGGACGCTGCAGGCGCTGCAGGCCGAGATCGACGGGCGCGGCGACCGGCCGTTCCCGCAGGCCCGCTTGGCCTTGACCGGCGAGTGGGAAAAGCTGGCGCTGGAAGGGGTTCCGTTCGCCGAGATCGAGGAACGGTTAGCTGCTGCGCTTACCGTCGCGCGGGCTCGTGATGGGGCCGCCGGAAGAGCTTTGACTGGTCCCCATAGAGGCGATCTGGCCATCTTCCACGTCGAGAAGGACCGTCCGGCGGCGGAATGCTCGACCGGAGAGCAGAAAGCCCTGATTCTGAACCTCGTTTTGGCCCAGGCAGCGCGACTTTCGCGTACCGAATCCGCGCCGAATCCTGTAATACTACTCGACGAAGTCGCTGCGCACCTCGACCTGACCCGTCGGGCCGCGCTGGCCGACGAACTGACGGCGCTCAAGCTCCAGGCCTTCCTCACCGGCACGGACGAGTCGCTGTTCGACCATCTCAAGGGTCGGGCATTAGGTGTTCGCGTGGGCGAGGCCGGCCTTACCGTTTTGGAAGACGAATGACCGAGAACACCGAAGATCAGGTTCCCGAAGAAGTCACCGGCGGCGGCGAATACGGCGCCGACTCCATCAAGGTGCTGAAGGGCCTGGACGCCGTCCGCAAGCGTCCGGGCATGTACATCGGCGACACCGATGACGGCTCGGGCCTGCACCACATGGTCTACGAGGTGGTCGACAACGCCATCGACGAGGCCCTGGCGGGTCACGCCACCAAGGTCCAGGTGATCCTGAACGCCGACGGCTCGGTGACGGTCACCGACGACGGCCGCGGCATCCCGGTCGGCATCCACGAGGAAGAAGGCGTCTCGGCGGCCGAGGTCATCATGACCCAGCTGCACGCCGGCGGTAAGTTCGACCAGAACAGCTACAAGGTCTCGGGCGGCCTGCACGGCGTCGGCGTCTCGGTCGTCAACGCGCTGTCGGACTGGCTGGAACTGCTGATCCACCGCGACGGCAAGGTCCACCAGATGCGCTTCGAGCGCGGCGATGCGGTGACCTCGCTGGCCGTGACCGGCGACTCGCCGGTGCGCGATGACGGTCCCAAGGCCGGCGAGATCCTGACGGGCACGGAAGTGACCTTCTTCCCGTCCAAGGACACCTTCGCGTTCATCGAATTCGACCGGAAGACCCTGGAACACCGCCTGCGCGAGCTGGCGTTCCTGAACTCGGGCGTGACGATCTATTTCCGCGACCTGCGCGACGCCGAGCCGTGGGAAGAAAAGCTGTTCTACGAGGGCGGGATCGAGGCGTTCGTCCGCCACCTGGACAAGGCCAAGACCCCGCTGCTGAAGACGCCGATCACGGTGCGCGGCGTCAAGGACAAGGTCGAGATCGACTTGGCGATGTGGTGGAACGACAGTTACCACGAGCAGATGCTGTGCTTCACCAACAACATCCCGCAGCGGGATGGCGGTACGCACTTGTCGGCCTTCCGCGCCGCCCTGACCCGGATCATCACCGGCTATGCCGAGAGCTCCGGCATCATGAAGAAGGAAAAGGTCAATCTGGGCGGCGAAGACGCCCGTGAAGGCCTGACCTGTGTGCTGTCGGTCAAGGTGCCGGACCCCAAGTTCAGCTCGCAGACCAAGGACAAGCTGGTCTCGTCCGAAGTGCGCCCGGCCGTGGAAAACCTGGTCTCCGAAGGCCTGGCGACCTGGTTCGAAGAGCATCCGAACGAAGCCAAGCAGATCGTCAGCAAGATCGCCGAAGCCGCCGCGGCCCGCGAAGCCGCCCGCAAGGCCCGCGAACTGACCCGCCGCAAGAGCGCGCTGGATATCACCAGCCTGCCCGGCAAGCTGGCCGACTGCTCGGAGCGCGATCCGGCCAAGTCCGAAATCTTCATCGTCGAGGGTGACTCGGCCGGCGGCTCGGCCAAGCAGGCCCGCAATCGCGACAACCAGGCCGTCTTGCCCCTGCGCGGCAAGATCCTGAACGTCGAGCGCGCGCGCTTCGACAAGATGCTGTCGTCGGACCAGATCGGCACGCTGATCACGGCCCTGGGGGCTGGTATCGGTCGCGACGACTTCAACCCGGACAAGGTGCGCTACCACAAGATCGTGCTGATGACCGATGCCGACGTCGACGGCGCCCACATCAGGACCCTGCTGCTGACGTTCTTCTATCGGCAGATGCCGGAGCTGATCGAACGCGGCTACATCTACATCGCCCAGCCGCCGCTCTACAAAGCCGCCAAGGGCAAGTCCTCGCGCTATCTGAAGGACGACAGCGAGATGGACGCGTTCCTGGTCGACGAGGGCGTCGACGGGGCCGAGCTGGATCTGGCCTCGGGCGAGCGCATGACTGGTCAGGACCTCTTGGCCCTGGTCCAGAGCTGCCGTTCGGCCAAGGGCAATATCGACCGCCTGGCGGCCCGCGCCCCGGCCTCGGCCATCGAGCAGGCCGCCTTGGCTGGCCTGCTGGGCGAGACCCCGAACGCCGCGGCCGCAGCGACGCGCCTGGATCTCTATGCCGAAGAGGGCGATGGCCCCTGGAGCGGCGAGCGCGGCGATACGGGCTTCGTGTTCAGCCGCGTGCGTCGCGGCGTTTCCGAGCGCGTGGTGCTGGACGACGTGCTGCTGCACGCCGCCGACGCCCGTCGCCTGGCCGAGCGCGCCGTCAAGCTGGCCGAGATCTTCTCGGGCCGCGCTGTCTTCCGCCGCAAGGACAAGTCGACCACCGTCCGTGGCCCTCTGGACCTGGTCAATGCGGTGCTGGACGCCGGCCGTAAGGGCCTGACCATCCAGCGCTATAAGGGCCTGGGCGAGATGAACCCCGACCAGCTGTGGGAAACGACGCTGGACGTTGAGGCTCGCACCCTGCTGCAGGTGCGCGTCAATCACGCCGACGATGCCGACGACATGTTCAGCCGCCTGATGGGCGACCTCGTCGAGCCGCGCCGTGAGTTCATCCAGGAAAACGCTCTGGACGCCGAGGTCGACGTCTAGCGGCTCGACCGGAAGCGATTGCTTCTTGAGCGCCGGGCGCCCGTTTCGCGGGCGTCCGGCGTTTTTCGTTTGCTAAACGTGTCCCCGCTATCGGCGTGATCCTCGGTGTCATCGCGCGGTGATGACGAGGGCGTCATCTTGCGTCAATCGGGCTGATTCGCCCGAAAGTTCGCGTGGGGGCGCGCTTTCGATGGAACAGGACGCCAGTCTTCGTCCGGAACGCATACTGGATCTTTCCGAGCGCCTCTCCAGTGTCGCCGGGGCCAAGATCGGCGAGATCGCCCGGGTCAATCGCGCCGCCAAGATGTTGGCCATCAACGCCCTGATCGTCGCCGCCCGCGCGGGCGAGGCCGGCAAAGGCTTCGCTATCGTCGCCGAAGAGTTCAAGAAGATCTCCACCGAGATCGACGTGGTGGCTGGCGCCTTGGAAAGTCAGGTGCGCGCCGATCTGGACGAGCTGTCGGCGATCGGTGGCGCGATCCTGGGCCACATGCGCGGCCAGCGCCTGGCCGACCTGGCGCTGAACGCCATCGAGATCGTTGACCGCAATCTCTACGAACGCACCTGCGACGTGCGCTGGTGGGCCACCGATTCGGCGGTCGTCGCGTGTCTGGGCGAGGCCGAGGACGCCGCCCAGCGCTTCGCCGGGGAGCGGCTGGGCGTGATCCTTGACGCCTATACGGTCTATCTCGATCTGTGGATCTGCGATGCGCGCGGCCGTGTGGTCGCCAATGGCCGCCCCGGCCGTTACGCCGGCGTTGTGGGGCAGTCGGTGGCCGACGCGCGCTGGTTCCAGGACGGCATGCGCACCGAGACCGGCGACGACTTTGTCGCCTGTGACATCGAGACCAACCGCCTGCTGGGCGGCGCGCCCGTCGCGACCTATGCGACGGCGATCCGCGAGGGCGGTCAGGCCAAGGGGCGGGTGCTCGGGGTGCTGGGCGTGCACTTCGACTGGCGCCCGCAGGCCCAGGCGGTTGTCGACGGCGTACGCCTGACGACCGAGGAGCGCGAGCGCTCCCGCGTGATGCTGCTGGACCAGAAGGGTCGGGTGCTGGCCTCGTCCGACCACAAGGGCGTGCTGAGCGAGATTTTCCCGCTGGATACTTCCGCCGGCTCGATGGGCAGTTACGCCGACGGCGATGTAACCGTCGGATATGCTTTGACGCCGGGCTATGAGACCTACGCGGGTCTTGGCTGGTACGGCTGTCTTGTTCAGCGCCGGGAAGTCCAGGCGGCCATCGTCTCAGCGGCCTGATATTAACCAGATCTGTTGCGGTTAATTCGAACTCATTGATCGCGTGTTGAGCGAAAGCGATCGGATTCGCGGCATTTACTATGGAATCTCGGCGAACGCCGTTGCCATAACGCGTTCGGCGTGGTTTTTAAGGCTAACTGAGCCGCCGACTAAAAGTTTCAGTTTCCAAGGCACGGCGGCCTACGCGTCACAATCCTAGTCTATTAACTCTGTTTACGTGCTCTTGCGGGCGGTCCCCGCGCGCAAGTGTGTTCTTCTGGGTACGGTTCAGCCTAGAAATCCACGATAAAGCGTAAACCGGGCTGGAGCATTCGTTTACGTTGTCCTAAAGGGACGCCGTTCAATTGGAGGGAGCAGTCATGGCTTCTCGTCACATCCGCGCTATCGCCGTCAGCCTGGCCGTCGCGCTCGCGCCGATGGGCGCTGGCAGTGTCCTGGCTCAAACGCGCGCCGCTCCGACGGCGACGTCGCTGCAAGGCACCATTCAAGCCGCCGCCCGCTCGGCCGCCGCTCAGCCGGGCTTCGCCCGTCTGACCGCCCAGCAGAAGGCCGCCGCCATCCAGGCCGCCGTCGCTGGCGCCCTGGCCGGCACCGGCGCCTCGTCGGAAGTCATCGCCGCCGCCCTGGTGCAAGCCGTTCAGGCTGGCACGGTGAGCGCCGGCGTGGCCATCCAGGTCACCGCCCAGGTGGCTCCGGAAATGGCTCAGCAAGTGGCTTCGGCCCCGGCCGTCACCGCTCAGCTGGCCGCCACCGGTCAGTCGGCCACCGTCACCCAGACGGCTTCGACCGATGGCGCTGGCGCCCCCAGCGTTCTGGTCAGCCTGCAAGGCGCCGCCTCGACGGCGGCTGCTGGCGATGCGGGTGCTGGTACCGGTGGTGCTGGCGGCACCGCCCCGGTTACGCCCGCGCCGTACGATCCGTGCGCCGGCGTGGTCGCGGCTTACTGCGGCAACTAACTAGCTAACAGTCTCGGGGCGGACCGGCGCGTCACGACGCGCGCTGGCCGCCTCCTCCTGGTGGGGATACCTCAATGCGACTCCTAACGTGCTCGGCCATTGCGGCCTGCATCGCCTTTACTGCGCCGCAAGTTGTTCAAGCGCAGGATCTCGGCTCCAACTTCAAGCGCGACAAGAACGTCAGCGTCCGTCAGCGCCCGCGCCCCGACTACGAGGCGACCGGCCAGAAGACGGGCGGCTTCACCGTCTATCCGCGCGTGACCGTGGACCTCGAGCACAACGACAACATCTATGCTCAGGCCACGGGCAAAGAGAGCGACACCATCTGGCGCGTGAAGCCTGAACTGGCCGTGCGTTCGGACTGGTCGCGTCACGCCCTGGGCTTCTTCGCGGGCGGCAACGTCATCCGTTATTCGGATAACAAGACCGAAAACGCTGAAGAGTACACGCTGTCGGCCAACGGTCGCATCGACATCGCTCGTGGTTCGAACATCACCGGTTCGGTCCAGACCCAGCAGCTGATCGAGCCGCGCACGAACCCGACGGCCCCGACGGCCGCGGGCAAGCCGGTCGAATATGACCTAACCCAGGGCAATGTGGCCCTGACGAAGGAATTCAACCGCCTGCGTCTGGTCGGCCGTCTGCAAGGCAAGGACTTCGACTACAACGACGTCCCGAACCGCGTTGGTACGGCGATCATCGATCAAGACTTCCGTGACCGGAAAGAGTTCTACTACGGCGGCAAGGCCGAGTATGCGGTGAGCCCGGACACGGCCTTCTACGTGTCGGCGACCGGCAACAAGCGCGAGTACGACAACAACGCCGTGGCCACCGACCGCACCTCGGACGGCTACGTCGTCGGGGCCGGCGTCAACTTCGACGTCTCCGAACTGATGCGCGGTGACGTTCAGGTCGGCTACATGAAGCAGTCGTACGACAACCCCCTGTTCGCCGACATCGACGGTTTCAGCGCCGAGGGCCGCCTGGAGTGGTTCCCGACCCAGCTGACCACGGTCGGCCTGAATGGTTCGCGCTCGATCGAAGAATCGACGGCGCCGGGTTCGCAAGGCTTCATCTCGAACAACATCGGCGCGTCGATCGACCACGAGCTGCTGCGTAACGTTCTGCTGTCGGCCGCCTACACGCACGGCAAGGACAACTACAAAGGTATCGATCGCGACGACAAGCGCGACAACTTCTCGGCGACGGCGACCTATCTGCTGAACCGCCGCGTTGGCCTGTTCCTGACCTACAACTACCTGAAGCAAGAGTCCTCGGGTAACCCGGTTCAGCGCGGCGCGTCGTTCAAGGTGAATAAGATCGCTGCTTCGGTCGCCCTGCAGTTCTAAAGAACGACCTGCAGTTCTAAGAACGTCCACGAAACGGCAAGGTTTGCCGAATACGAGAGTACCTATGGACGGCTCCGGTTTTGAAACTTCGAACGCTCCGGTGAAAGACACCGGAGCGTTATCTTTTGACCTGAACATCGTGATCGCGACGTTCCGGCGGCGCTTCCGGCTCTTCGCAGCCGTGGCGGTGGTGGTGTTCGCGGCGGTGGTGCTGTTCACCCTGCAGCAGACGCCCAAATATACCGCGATGGCTCAGGTGATGCTGGACGTCCGCAAGGAACAGGTCACCGACATGAACGCGGTGCTCTCGGGCCTGCCGGCGGACTCGTCTGTCGTTGACACTGAGGTTGAGGTTCTGAAGTCGCGCTCGCTGGCCGGGCGCGTCGTCAAGGACCTGAAGCTTGACCAAGATCCCTACTTCAACCCCTATCTGCCCAAGGCGAAGGGCGCGACGGCCTGGCTATCGTCGCTGAAGCAGGCGGCTGCACCGACGGCGACGACTGATCCGATCGAAATGCAGCGCCGGAACGAGCGGATCGTCGACGGTGTGCTGAGCGGCCTGAAGGTTCGCCGCGCGGGTCTGACCTACCTGATCTCGGTCGAATACACCCATACTGATCCGAAGCGCGCTGCCGATCTGGCCAACGCCTTCGCCAATCTGTACCTGACCGAGCAGCTGGAAGCGAAGTTCGACGCTACGGCCAAGGCCAATGAGTGGCTCGACACCCGCGTCGCCGAACTGCGGGGCCAGGTCCAGCAGGCCGACGCCGCGGTGCAACAGTACAAGATCGCCAACAACCTGCTCAGCGCCCAGGGCGCCACCCTGACCGAGCAGGAAATCTCCGGCCTCAACCAGCAGCTGGCGCTGAGCCGGGCTTCGCAAGCCGAGACCGACGCCCGCCTGGCGATCGCTCGCCAGCAACTGGCGCGCGGCAGCACCGGCGAGGATGTCGGCGAGTCGCTGAACTCGCCGGTCGTTCAGCAACTGCGCAAGCAACGTTCCGAAAAGAGCGCTCAGGTCGCCGATCTGAGCGGTCGCTACGGCGAACGTCACCCCGACCTGCTCAAGTCCAAGCGCGAGTTGGCCGACATTGACGTGCAGATCCAGGCCGAAATCCGCCGGATCATCTCGAACCTCGAGGCCCAGGCCCAGGTCGCCCGTCAGCGCACCGGTTCGGTCGCGGGCAGCGTCTCGGCGTCGAAGGGTACGCTGGCTGGCAACAACCGCGCCGCCATCGGCCTGGCCGAGCTGGAGCGCAAGGCCGAGTCGGTCAAGACGCTGTACGAAAGCCTGCTGGCCCGCTTCAAGCAAACCACGGCCCAGGACGGCATCGAGCAGGCCGACGCCCGCGTGGTGTCGCCGGCCAAGATCCCGACCAATCCCAGCTATCCCAAGCCGTCGCTGAACCTGGCCCTGGGCCTGGTCCTGGCGCTGGGTGCGGGCGTGGCGGCGATCGTCCTGGCCGAGATCCTGATGGCCGGCCTGTTCACCGAGGACGAGGTCGAGCGCCGTCTGGGCCTGCCCTATCTGGGCGCCGTGCCCAGCCTGGGCACCACGGTCGACGACGCCAAGACCCTGAAGGGTCTGACGCCGCCGGACTACCTGCTGGCCAAGCCGCTCTCCAGCTTCGCCGAAAGCCTGCGCAAGCTGCGCGCGTCGATCCTGTTCTCCAAGGTCGGCGAGACGGTGAAGGTCATCGCGGTCACCTCCTCCCTGCCGGGCGAAGGCAAGACCACCACGACCTTCTCGCTGGCCCGCACCCTGGCGACCTCGGGCGCCAAGGTCATCGTCGTCGACTGCGACCTGCGCCAAAGCGCCATCAGCCAGTTCCTGAAGGAGCCAGCCCAGGTTGGTCTGCTGGAAGTGCTGAACGGCGTCGCCACCCTGGACCAGGCGCTGATCAACGACGAAAGCGGCGCGCACATCCTGCCGCTGGCCAAGTCGGCCTACACGCCGCGTGACGTCCTGGGTTCGGCGGCCATGCACCGCCTGCTGCAGGAACTGCGCAATCGCTACGAGATCGTGCTGCTGGACACCGCGCCGCTGTTGGCCATCGCCGACACGCGGATCCTGGCGCCGCACGCCGACGCCGTGGTGATGCTGGTTCGCTGGAAGAAGACCCCGGTCAAGGCCGTGCAGTCGGCCCTGGCCCTGCTGCAAGGCACCCGGGCGTTCATCGCCGGCGTGGCCCTGACGCAGATGGATCTCAAGGCCCAGTCCCGCTACGGCTACGGCGACTCCTATTATTACTACGCCAACTATCGAAAGTACTATGCGGACTAGGACGCGAACGGGCGAGGGCGCGCCGTCGCCCGGAGCATCCAGAAGTCGAAAACTACAAGCTTCTGAGGGCGCCGCTATCGGCGCCCTCGTCGCGTTGGCGCTGATCGAGGTCGTGGCCTTCGGCGCCAGCGACGTGGCGGTGGCCTCGGTGTTCGCCGCCCTTCACGCCCTGTTCCTGGTCGGTCTGCTGGCCAGCTGCTCTTGGGCGCGCAAGGTCCCCAGCGTGCTGATCACGCCTTGGCCCGGCCTGATGTTCGCCGCCTTGATCGTCGCCGTCTGCTGGGCCCTGACACCGTTCGGTCCCGGCGGCGCACACCCTGTCTGGACCTATCTTGGTGATGGGCAGGGCGCGATCACCGTCGACCGCTCCTCGCTGCTCCTCAATGTCGTGCGCCTGCTGGGCCTGGCCTGCATGTTCCTGGCCGCACGCATCATCGGTGCGTCCGAGACCCGTCGACGCGCGCTGATCTGGTGGCTGGTGCTCGCCCTGGGCGCCTTCGCGGCACTGGCCATCATCAATCACGTCAGCTTCCGACCGAAATCCCGCCTGGTCGCCACGCTGCTCAGCCCCAACAGCGCCGCGACCTTGATGGGCGTGGGCCTGGTGTTCTCGGTGATGTTCTTCTCCCAGGCCCTGCAGCGCGCCGGCGGCTCGTTCCGTCTTGAGCGCCTGGGCCTCGACGCCAGCCTCAGCCTGGGCGTGTCGGCGGTGTTCGCCGTCGCCCTGGCCCTGACCGCCTCGCGCGCGGGGGTCTTCTCGACCGTGATCGGCTTGGCCGTGCTGCTGACCTGGCAGGTGCTGGCACAAGGCCGGAAGATCCGGGCTATCGCCATCATCGGCGGCGCCGCCGCTCTGCTGGTGGTGATCGGCGTGGCCATGCGCAGCGCCGAGCTGACCGCTGCCCGTCTCGAGAACCTCGAGAACGATGTCGCGGTGCGCCAGCAGATCTTCGGCGCCCACTGGCAGGCGTTCCAGGCCTCGCCCTGGTTCGGCTTTGGTCTGGGCTCGTTCCCGGTCGTCAACCAGATGATCGTCACGACCGAGAACCTGCGCGTGTTGTTCGACGTCCGCGCCACCCACAACCTCTATCTCCAGTGGCTGGAGGAGGGCGGCGTCGTCGGGGCGCTGTTCATGGCCGCCTGGCTGCTGACCGCCCTGTGGCGCGTGGCCGTCGAAGGTCTCAAGCCGGGCACCGCCGGCGGGCTGGCGCGCGCCGCCATCGCCGCGACCTTGGTGGTGCTGCTGCATGGCCTGTCGGATTTCGCCGTCCAGGTGCCGGCCCTGCAGGCGCTGTTCGCTCTGGGCCTGGGCGCAATGACCGCCGTGGCGCCGTCGCGCCGGCCGGGCGCCAAGTCCGCCGACTGGAGCACGCCCGCCTTCGCCGGCGTCGTGCTGGTGCTCGCGACCCTGTTCGCCGCGCCGCTGGCGGTCTCGCGGTTCGGCGGCGATCTCTCGGCCCTGCCGACCGCCTCGGGCGAGGTTCTTGCCACGCGCATCGAGGCGGGCCTGGCGACCAAGACCACCGACCGCAAGGCCCTGGATCATCTGCTGGCGCTCAGTCGCCGCGAGACGGCGCTGCGTCCCGGCAATGGCGGCGCCTGGCTGCGCCTTTCCGCCGTCCAGTTCCAGCGCGGCGAGATCGACGCCGCGAGCGCCGCCCTGGAGCATTCGCTGTCGGTCGCGCCGCTGCAGACCAGCCTGTTCGTGGCTCGCACGCGTCTCGCCTATGAGAACTGGCCCGACCTGACCCAGGCCGCGCGCGACCAGGTGATGTATCAGGCGCGGGTGGAGTACGGCCGGTCCGGCGGCGAACGTCGCCTGACGGCCTTGGCCAACAGCATCCAGAACCGCTCGGGTCGCATCGGCCTGGCCTTCCTGATCGTCGGCGAGCGCGCCGCCAAGGCGGCCCTGGCGCCGGCGCCGTAAGGCCCCTCAGTAGGCGTTCTCGGCGACCAGCAGACTGGGGATTGTCAGGAGCACGATCTTGGCGTCTTTCAGGATCGACCAGGTCTGGATGTAGTCGATATCGGCCTGGACCCGTTGACGCATGGCCTCGACGGTCTGGGTGCCGCCCCGCAGGCCCTTGACCTGGGCCCAGCCGGTCAGGCCCGGTCGCGTCCGATAGCGCGAGTAGTATTCAGGGATGCGCGCGCCGTAATAATCGTCATGGGCGGCGGCGTGCGGCCGCGGGCCGATCATCGACATGTCGCCGCGCAGCACGTTCAGCAGCTGTGGCAACTCGTCGATGCTGGTGGCGCGCAGCAGCTTGCCGATCCGGGTCACGCGGGCGTCGCCCCGCTGCGCCTGGGTCAGCTCAGGGCCATCCTCGCGGCAGTGCATGGTCCGCAGCTTCAGGATCTGGAACCGCCCGCCGTCCAGGCCGCCGCGCGTCTGGCGGAAGAGGGCTGGGCCGGGCGACTCCAGCTTGATCAGCAGGGCCGCTAGCAACAGCAGGGGAGCGAACAGGGCCAGCAGCAGCGCCGAGGCGACGATGTCGAGCGCGCGCTTGCGCAGGTCTAGCGCCACCTTGGGAAGCGGCGCTCTGATCTTGGGCGCGAGCAGCTCGGGATATGATCCCCCGTCCACCAGATGACCCTCTAATTTTCCCCACCTGTCAGAGGCTGTTTCCCAGTTCTGACGGAAAAAACGCTACTCCAAACATTCAGAAGCGTCGCGCGGAAAAAGCGACAACAACCGGAAATATCCTTAATAGGAAATAGACTCTGTTATTTCATCACCGATTAGCGGCGTCGCGATACATCAGTCTCATCAGGAGTGAGATCGATGATCGACGCCGAAATGACCTTCGTATCCGTGGACGCCGCCGCTCCGGCGCGCGCCAAGCGCATGGCCCCGCTGCTAGGCCTGGGCCTGGCCGCTGTGTTGTCCGCCGGTCTTTGGACTGGTCTGGTCCTGACGGTGTCGCGCCTCTTCTAGGCGCCGCTTCAGACCCTGAACGCCTTAACGGCCCGCTCCCAGCCCGGAGCGGGCCGTTAACGTATGGGCGCTACCGCGCGCCATGCCGGCTTGCGCTAAACCAAAAGGCCCCGGACTTTCGTCCGGGGCCTTTTGGTCTTCAGGAGGCGCGCCCGCGATCAGGCGGTCGTCCACAGGGCGGTGCCGGGCACCTGGCGCTGGACCCAGCGATAGTTCAGGTCTTCCCAGGGCGTGGCCCACGGGGTCAGGTTGTCCAGAACCCAGTCGCCGGTCTTCAGCGAGATCATCAGCACCGCGTGGCTTTCGCCGCGGGCGGTGACGGCGACGGCCAGCGACAGGGCGCTTTCCGGCACGCCGGCGGCGACCAGCTGGCGGCGCTTCTCCAGCGCGTAGTCCTCGCAGTCGCCATACATCTTGCCGTCGATGACGCGCGGCAGCGACCAGTACTCAGGCATGCCGTACAGGTCCATGTCGCTGGCCTTCTTGACCTCGCGATTGACCGACTGGTTGACGACGTTCAGCAGCTTCAGCTGGTCGCGCTCGGTGCGGGCGGCCCACTGGGTCGACGCCGGAGCGGTTTCGACGGCCGGAGCGGCGCGCAGTTCGCCGGCGGGGACGAAGCCCTCGACCGAGGCGAACGTGAAGGCTTCGACCGTTTCGATCGTGATGAAGCGCTGGTCATCGGCTTCCTGCTCAACGCTAGCCATGGCGGCCTCGAAACGCTGCTGGGCGGTGGCGCCGATCGACGAGGTCGGCGTCAGGGCCGCCGGGGCGGCGATGCCCATCAGGGCCAGCTGGCTGGTCGGCAGGCCGCAGGTTTCGGTGTCGCGGCGGCACAGGTCGGCGAAGCCGGCCGGAGCGCCCACGCCTTGGCCGCGCGGCTGGAACGGCATGCTGCCGGCCTGGGCGCTGGCGCCGATCATCATCGCGGCGGCGCTGATGACTCCGATAACAATGTTGCGCGTCTTGAACATGACGACCCCGCTGTGTTCGTGGGGCCAGTATTCATTCGCGCTGCCAATTTGAGCTGAATTTAGATGGTTTAATTCGAATGTTCGGTGATGGTAATTCTCGAATTAACTCAAATGACGACCTAATTTACTTGGTAAATTCGCCAAGAACGATCGTGCTAAATTAAAGGTTAATACTCGACGGCGCCGTTGAACTACGCCGCCAGCTAAGGCAAAATCGCAGAACTGGTCCCGGCGCGGCGTCGCCATACTGGCGAGCGTGATGTTCAAGTCCCTGTTCCGTCCCAAGCAGCAGACCCGCAAGGCAGCCTCCACTGACGGCCGCGTGGTTTACGCCGTCGGTGATGTCCATGGCCGGCTGGACCTGCTGGACGGCCTAGTCGCGCGGATGACCGAGGACTTCCAGGCCCTGGGTCGTCCGGACAAGCCGGTGCTGATCATGCTGGGCGACTATGTCGACCGCGGCGCCCAGTCCGCGGCGGTGATCGACCGCCTGATCACCCTGGGCGGTCAGGCCCGGGACGGCCACTTCGACTTCCGCGCCCTGATGGGCAACCACGAGGAGACGCTGCTGCACTTCCTCGACGACCCGATGGCCGGGCCGTCGTGGGTCGAGTACGGCGGTGGCGAGACCATGGCCTCGTACGGCGTGCAGCGGCCCGTGGGCCGCGCCGAGCCCGAGGTTTGGGAGCAGACGCGCCAGGCCTTCCGCGCGGCCTTCCCGCCGGCCCACGAGACCTTCCTGCGACAATTGGAACTGATGGTCGTCTATGGCGACTACGTGTTCGTCCACGCCGGGGTGAAGCCGGGTCTGCCGCTGGAGCGCCAGGTGGCCGCCGACCTGCTGTGGATCCGCAACGAGTTCCTCGACAACCCGCATGGCCTGAAGGCCACGGTGGTTCACGGCCATACGCCGACTGAAGAGGTGTTCATCGGTCGGCAACGGATCAATGTCGACACCGGCGCCTATGCGACCGGCTTGCTCACCGCGGTTAGACTTGACGGTGGCGAGCCCAAGATCATTCAGTTCAGTAAAGCACGCGCCGCCTAAGGCTTTGCCTTGTTCATCTCGCGGTCACGTGCGATGTGGCAATTCAACTTCCGGGTCTGGTTCCTGTTAGGATGAGAAGCTTCGCCATGATCGGTGTTTCGAAAATTTCGCGCGCCTTTGCGATGATGCTGCTGGCCGCATGCCTCATGCTTGGCGTCGCCGTCGCTAATCCCGCGCGCGCCCAACAGGCGGCGATCGGCGGCGCGCCGGTCACGGCGCCGGCCCAGTCGATGGATTATCTGCTCGGCCCGGCGGACAAGGTCCGGATGACGGTCTATGGCGAGCCTTCGCTGTCGGGCGAATTCTTCGTCAGCGGCAGCGGCCTGATGTCCCTGCCGCTGATCGGCGAGATCAAGGCCGGCGGCATGACCGTGGGTCAGTTCCAGCTCGCCGTGCAGAAGGCCCTTAGCGACGGCTATCTGAAGGATCCGCGCGTCAACGCCGAGGTCCTGACCTTCCGCCCGTTCTACATCCTGGGCGAAGTCGAGAAGCCCGGCACCTATCCCTACACCTCGGGCCTGACGGTCCTGAACGCTGTGGCCACCGCCGGCGGCTTCACCTACCGCGCCGACAAGCGCACCGTCTGGATCAAGCACAACGGTGAGACCTCGGAAGTGAAGGGCGAGCTGACGCCCTCGATCGTGGTCGCGCCGGGCGACACCATCCGCATCGGCGAGCGCTTCTTCTAAGAACTGGCCTATTAGCGAGTACAACAAGGCCCGGCGGAGCAATCTGCCGGGCCTTTGTCGTTCAGGATCTGGAGAGGCGTCCGACGCCGGCGACGGGGCCACTTCCAGCGATGTCTTGAGGAGAATGGCGCACCCGACACGATTCCGGTCGGGGCGGTTCTGGGCGTCGGAGTTGCGGCTGTCGTCTTCGCTCATGGCGGGGCTCGTCGGCGTCGAATGGACTGTCGCGGGACCGGCCGCAGGGCGATGGCA
>NZ_JBCNJZ010000003.1:0-493932 GCF_039596335.1 Caulobacter sp.
CGTTACTAAGTCCAACACCCTGCCATCACAATCACACAACACCCTGACGCGGGGTGGAGCAGCCCGGTAGCTCGTCAGGCTCATAACCTGAAGGTCACAGGTTCAAATCCTGTCCCCGCACCCAAGGTCCCCTGAAAAGGGTTGAAGTTCGATCACCCCGTCCGTCATCGGTCGGGGTTTTTCAATTTCTAAGTCTGCAACCTATAGCGGCATTTCGGCAACGCCCGTTGCCTGAAGCGTGAATTTTTCGAACGTCTGTCGCTGTTCAGCCAACTTTCTACGCTCAAAGCCCATAGCGCTTGCTGCGGTTTTGCGTCATGACTTCCGTTGGAAGGACGCGGGCCGACTATCAGCCCGTCGATTGAGGTGTTTGAGGATAATATGGCGAACGGTGTCGTTAAGTGGTTCAACCCGGCCAAGGGCTTTGGCTTCATTCAGCCCGAGGACGGCGGCCAGGACGTGTTCGTCCATATCGCCGCGGTTGAACGCTCGGGCCTGAGCGGCCTGAACGAGGGTGATCAAGTTGCGTACGAGCTGGAAGAAGACCGCCGCTCGGGCAAGACCTCGGCTGGCCAACTGCGCGTGACGGGTCACGGCGAAGTTCCCGGTGGCGGCGGCGCTCGTGCTCCGCGTCCGCAGCGCAGCTTCGACGGCCCGCGTGGCGGTGGCTACGGTGGCGGCGGCGGTGGCGGCGGTGAAGCCGGCACGGGCGTCGTGAAGTGGTTCAACACCACCAAGGGCTTCGGCTTCATCCAGCCGGACAACGGCGGTGGCGACATCTTCGTGCACATCTCGGCCGTTGAGCGCGCCGGCCTGCGCGGCCTGAACGAAGGCCAGCAAGTCGGTTACGAGCTTGAACAGGACCGCCGCTCGGGCAAGACCTCGGCCGGCAACCTGCGCATCCTCTAAGCGCCTTCCAAAAGGAAAGGCCGCCCGAACGGACGGCCTTTTCCAAGGATTTTCGAGAGGCCCCGCCGACGTGAACCGTCGGACGGGGCCTTTCTGCGTTTTGGCGAGCTGCTATTCGGCTGCCGCGCGGGCGGCCTGATTGACCGCCAGAGCCGTCAGATTGACGATGCCGCGGGCCGTGACGCTGGGCACCAGCACGTGCACCGGCTTGCTCATGCCCAGGAGGATCGGACCGACCAGCAGGGACTCGGTGGCGGCGCTGAGCAGGGTCAGGCCGATATTGGCAGCGTCCAGGGTCGGCATGACCAGCAGGTTGGCCGAGCCCTTCAGCGGGCTGTCGGCCACCATGCGGTCGCGCAGGTGCTGGCTGAGGGCGGCGTCGGCGTGCATCTCGCCATCGACCTCGAGATCCGGCGCCTGCTCGCGCAGGATGGCCAGGGCCTCGCGCATCTTGCGAGCGGTCGGCGAGTTGCTGGCCCCGAACGAGGAGTGCGAGAGCAGCGCGGCCTTGGGCGTCAGGCCGAAGCGGCGAACGGCCTCGGCGGCCAGCTGGGTGCACTCGGCGATCTGCTCGGCGGTCGGGTCGACGTTGACGTGGGTGTCGCAGAAGAACAGCGTGCCGTTGTCCAGGATCAGCGACGACATGGCGTAGACGCGGCTGACGTCATCGCGCTTGGGGATGATCGGCAGGGCGTACTTCATGTGCTGCCACCAGTCGCCGCTGCCGCCGACCAGGGCGGCCTCGACATGGCCCGACATCAGCAGCATCGAGGCGGCCACGGTGCGGCGGCCCGAGACGCGGCGCTCGGCGGCGATCGGCGGCACGCCGCGCCGGCCGACCAGCTTCTGGTAGTCGGCGACCAGCGGGGCGAAGAGCGCCTTGTCGGTCTGCGGATCGGCGATCTCGACCGCGCCGTCCAGATCCAGGCGCAGGCCCATTTCGGCGACCTTGGCCTTGATGACCTCGCGACGGCCGACCAGCACGGGGCGGGCCAGGCCTTCGTCCACGACGGTCTGCACGGCGCGCAGGACGCGCTCGTCCTCGCCCTCGGCATAGGCGACCTTCACCGGGGCCTTGCGGGCGCGTTCGAACACCGGGCGCATCAGCTGGCCCGAGCGGTAGACGAACAGCTCCAGCTCGTCGTGATAGGCGTCGAAGTCGGCGATCGGACGCGTGGCCACGCCGGTGTCCATGGCCGCCTTGGCCACGGCCGGGGCGATCTGCAGGATCAGGCGCGGGTCGAACGGCTTGGGAATGATGTATTGCGAGCCGAACACGGGGGCGGCGCCACCGTAGGCCGAAGCGACCACTTCCGAAGCCTCGGCGCGGGCCAGTTCGGCGATGGCCTCGACGGCCGCGACCTTCATGGCCTCGTTGATCTCGGACGCGCCGACGTCCAGCGCGCCGCGGAAGATGAACGGGAAGCACAGGACGTTGTTGACCTGGTTGGCGTAGTCGCTGCGGCCGGTCGCCATGATGGCGTCCGGACGGGCGGCATAGACCAGCTCGGGCAGGATTTCCGGATCCGGATTGGCCATGGCCAGGATCAGCGGCTTCTCGGCCAGCAACGGCAGCCATTCGGGCTTGAAGACGCGCGGCGCGGAAAGGCCCAGGAATATGTCGGCGCCGGGCAGGACCTCGGGCAGCGTGCGCGCGTCGGTCTGGCGAGCGTAGCGGGCCATGTTATCGGGCATGTCCGGCTCGCGGCCGGCGTGCACGACGCCCTTGATATCGGTCAGGGTGACGTTCTCGACCGGCAGGCCCATCGAGACCAGCAGGTCGACGCAGGCGAGAGCCGCCGCACCGGCGCCCGAGGTGACCAGCTTGACGTCCTGCAGCGTCTTGCCCTGGACAAGCAGGGCGTTGCGGACGGCCGCGGCGCAGACGATGGCGGTGCCATGCTGGTCATCGTGGAAGACCGGGATGTTCATCCGCTCGCGCAGCGCGCGCTCGATGACGAAGCACTCCGGCGCCTTGATGTCTTCCAGGTTGATGCCGCCGAAGGTGGGCTCCAGGGCCGCGACCACTTCGATGAAGCGGTCCGGATCCTTGGCGTCGACCTCGATGTCGAAGACGTCGATGCCGGCGAACTTCTTGAAGAGGACGGCCTTGCCCTCCATCACCGGCTTGGAGGCCAGCGGGCCGATATCGCCCAGACCCAGCACGGCGGTGCCGTTGGAGATCACGGCGACCAGGTTGCCGCGCGCGGTGTAGTCGCGGGCCAGCTCCGGGTTCTCGGCGATGGCGACGCAGGGCGCGGCGACGCCGGGCGAATAGGCGAGGGCGAGGTCGCGCTGGGTGGCCATCCGCTTGGTGGCTTCGATCGCCAGCTTTCCGGGTCGCGGGAGGCGATGGTAGTCCAGCGCCGCCTTACGGAAATCCTCGTCCATCTTGTTCCTCTTGAAGCTCTGCGCACGTCTCGCGCGGCCCGTCTTCGCGCGCGGGCCGTTAGAGGGTCTAGCTACCGGGGATGGGCGGCTTTTCCAACCCTGCGCGCCGGTTTGTGGGCTGGGCTGTGTGATAGCGGTAACATTCACATTGATGCGCGAACGCCGTTCCGGGGCTCCATAAGTAATAAAACTATTATATATTGCCTGCGCTTCGGGCGCCCACCGCCCCGTTCCTCGGCGCTTGTCCTTCCAATGTGATCGCCGGGGCCTGGGCGCTGGACAGGGTGTCCGGAGCAACCGAGCATCGATCGTTAGAGGCGATCCGAGGGCGGACCATGAGCGGACTGACGACCCACATCCTTGACCAGGCGGCCGGAAAGCCGGCGGCGGGCGTGGCCGTGCGGGTGTCGCGGCGCGAGGCGTCCGAGGTCGCGTTCGTGGCGGAATTCCGCACCGATGCGGACGGCCGTGCGCGACTTCTCGCCGTCGAGGACCTGAGGGTGGGCGGCTACCGCCTGGAGTTCGCGATCGGCGAGCACTTCAAGGCCTCGGGCCTGGCCGTGACCGAGCCGCCGTTCCTGGACGTGGTGGTCATCGATTTCGCGGTCTCGAACCTCGAGCAGCACTGGCACGTGCCGCTGCTGGTCTCCCCCTACGGCTACGCGACCTACCGGGGCAGCTGATGGGCGAGACGATCCGCTTCCTGCTGGACGGCCAGGCGCACGAGGTGCGCGGCGCCAACCCAACGACGACCCTGCTGGAACATCTGCGCGGGCCGATGCGGCGCACCGGGACCAAGGAAGGCTGCGCCGAGGGCGATTGCGGTTCCTGCACGGTGCTGGTCGGCGAAGGCGAGGGCGACACAGTCGCCTGGCGGGCGGTCAACGCCTGCATCCAGTTCCTGCCCATGCTGCACGGCAAGGCGCTGATGACGGTCGAGAGCTTGGCTGCGAAGGACGGCGCGCTGCATCCGGTGCAGCAGGCCATGGTCGACAAGCATGGCTCGCAGTGCGGCTTTTGCACGCCCGGTATCGTCATGTCGCTGTATGCCCGCGTGGTCGGGGCCAAGGGCGCGCGCGCGCCGGTGGGCGAGGTGCTGGCCGGCAACCTGTGTCGCTGCACCGGCTATGGCCCGATCATCGAGGTCGCCCAGGGCGTGGCGGCCGAGGCGGCGCCGGCCGTCGATCTCTCCGCCGTGCGTGACGAGACCATGCTGGCGCTCAGCTACGAGGACGAGATCCACGGCGTCACCCGTCGCTGGTTCGCGCCGCGCACGGTGGATGAGCTGGCGCAGGTCTATGCCGCCCATCCGGACGCGACGATCGTGGCCGGGGCGACCGATGTCGGCCTGTGGGTGACCAAACTGCGCAAGCCGCTGCCGACCCTGATCAGCGTGTCCGAGGTCGCCGAGCTCAAGGCGCTGGACGAGACCGCCGACAGCCTGCGCATCGGCGCAGGCGTCCGCTATGTCGACGCGATCGCGGCGGTGGCGAGCCTCTATCCGGACCTGGGGCGGATGATGCGGCGGCTGGGCTCGACCCAGGTGCGCAACAGCGGCACGGTCGGCGGTAATATCGCCAACGGCTCGCCGATCGGCGACATGCCGCCCGCCTTGATCGCAGCGGGCGCGACGCTGGTCCTGCGGCGCGGCGATGAGCGACGCGAGATGCCGCTCGAGGCCTTCTTCATCGACTACGGCAAGCAGGACCGCCGGCCCGGCGAGTTCGTCGAGGCGGTGATCGTGCCCGCGCCGGCGAGGGACCGGATCTTCAAGGTCTTCAAGCTGTCCAAGCGCTTCGACCAGGACATCTCGGCGGTATGCGGGGCGTTCTCGCTGGCGGTCGAGGGCGGGGTCGTCACCGACGCTCGCATCGCGTTCGGCGGCATGGCCGGCACGCCCAAGCGGGCCACGGCCTGCGAGGCGGCGCTGGTTGGCCAGGCCTGGAGCGAGGCGACGATCGAGGCCGCGATGGCCGCGCTCGATACCGACTACGCGCCGATGAGCGACATGCGCGCCTCGGCAACCTACCGGTCGCTGGCCGCTAGGAACATGCTGCGCAAGGTGTTCCTGGAGAGCCAGCACGCCGAGGTGGAAACGCGGGTCATGCCGGAGAGCGCTCATGGCTGACTCCGCCGCTGTTGCGCCGATCCAGACTTTCCAGGGCGTGCACGCCTCGCTGCCGCATGACAGCGGTCCGCGCCACGTGGCGGGCTCGGCGGTCTATATCGACGACATGCCCGAGCCGGCCGGCCTGCTGCACATCGCCTTCGGCATGAGCGCCAAGGCCCATGCCACGATCATCCGCATGGACCTGTCGGCCGTCCGCACGGCGCCGGGCGTGGTGCTGGTGCTCTCCGCCGAGGACGTGCCCGGCGAGAACGACGTCAGCCCGGTGATCCACGACGACCGACTGTTCGCGGACGGTGAAGTCTACTGCGTCGGCCAGAGCCTGTTCGCCGTCGCCGCCACCTCGATCGCCGCCGCCCGCGCCGCCGCGGCCAAGGCCGTGGTCGAGTACGAAGAGCGGCCGGCCGCCATTGACATCGCCGCCGCCCGTGAGATGAACCTGACGATCGAGTCCAGCCAGCGCATGGCGCGGGGCGACGCGCAGGCCGCCCTGGACGCCTCGCCACGTCGCGTGCAGGGCCAGTTCGCGATCGGCGGTCAGGACCACTTCTATCTTGAGGGCCAGATCGCCCTGGCCACGCCGCGCGAGGACGGCGACGTCCACGTCTGGTCCTCGACCCAGCACCCCACCGAGGTGCAGCACCTGATCGCCCGCGTGCTGGGCAAGCCCGACCACAGCGTCACCGTCGAGGTGCGCCGCATGGGCGGCGGATTCGGCGGCAAGGAGACCCAGGCCTCGCTGTTCGCCGCCGCGGCCGCCCTGGTGGCGGTGAAGACCGGCCGGCCGGCCAAGGCGCGCCCGGACCGCGACGAGGACATGGTCATGACCGGCAAGCGGCATGATTTCGAGGCCGCCTACGACGTGGGATTCGACGACGAGGGCCGGCTGACGGGACTTTCGCTGGAGCTGGCCTCACGCTGCGGGGCGACGACCGACCTCTCCATGGCGATCAACGACCGGGCGATGTTCCACGCCGACAACGCCTACTTCCTGCCGGCCATCGAGATCGTCTCGCACCGCTATCGGACCCACACGGTGTCGAACACCGCGTTCCGGGGCTTCGGCGGGCCGCAGAGCATGATCGCGATCGAGCGGGTGATGGACGCCGTGGCGGCCGCCACCGGCCTGGACCCGCTGGAGGTCCGCCGCCGCAACCTCTATGGCGGCGAGGGTCGCGACCTGACGCCCTACCACCAGGTGGTCGAGGACAATGTCGCGCCGCAGCTGATCGACGAGCTGGCCGCGTCCTGCGACTACGAGGCCCGCCGTCGCGAGATCGCGGCGTTCAACCGCGCCAGCCTGGTCCTGAAGAAGGGCATCGCCCTGACGCCGGTGAAGTTCGGCATCTCGTTCACGACGACGTTCCTGAACCAGGCCGGGGCGCTGATCCATCTGTACGCCGATGGCTCGATCATGCTGAACCATGGCGGCACCGAGATGGGGCAGGGGCTCTATGTGAAGGTCGCCCAGATCGTCGCCAACGCCTTCCAGGTCGAGGTCGCGCGGGTGAAGATCACCTCGACGGTCACCGACAAGGTGCCCAACACCTCGGCCACCGCCGCCTCGTCGGGCGCGGACCTCAACGGCATGGCGGCCCTGAACGCGGCCGAGACGATCAAGGCGCGGCTGGTCGAATTCGCCGCCGCCAAGTGGAGCGTCGCGCCGACCGACGTGGCCTTCACCCCCGCCGGCGTGCGCGTCGGGGCCGAGACCTTCGCGTTCGGCGATTTCATCCGCCAGGCCTATCTGGCGCGGATCTCGCTGTCGGCGACGGGCTTCTACGCCACGCCCAAGATCCACTACGACCGCGCCACCCACACCGGCCGGCCGTTCTATTACTTCGCCTACGGGGCCGCGTGCAGCGAGGTGCTGATCGACACCCTGAGCGGCGAGATGAAGGTCACCCGCGCCGACATCCTGCACGACGTCGGCAAGTCGCTGAATCCGGCCATCGACCTGGGCCAGATCGAGGGGGGCTTCGTCCAGGGCATGGGCTGGCTGACCACCGAGGAACTGGTGTTCGACGCGCAAGGGCGGCTGCGGACTCACGCTCCCTCGACCTACAAGGTGCCGACCTGCGGCGATCGCCCGGCCCACCTGGACGTCAAGCTGTGGGCGGCTGGCCGCAATGTCGAGGCCACGGTGCACCGTTCCAAGGCCGTGGGCGAACCGCCGCTGATGCTGGCCATCTCGGTGTACTGCGCGATCAACCACGCCGTCGCCAGCGTCGGCGACCACAAGGTCTTCCCGCAGCTGGACGCGCCGGCGACGCCCGAGGCGATCTTAATGGCCTGCGAGGATGTCCGGAGGCGCAGCCGTGCGTAACTCCCATGCGTAATTGGGCCCGCGCCGCCCTGGCTCGCCTCGACGCTCACGACGAGGCCGCCCTGGTCACCGTGCTGGCAACCGAGGGCTCGGCCCCGCGCGAGGCCGGGACCAAGATGGTCGTCTGGCGCGGCGGGCAGTCGGGCACGATCGGCGGCGGCAATCTGGAATATCGCGTGGCCGACCAGGCCCGGCGGATGCTGGACGGCGGCCAGGCCCATTTCGCGATCCAGGACTATCCGCTGGGTCCGCTGCTGGCCCAGTGCTGCGGCGGCCGGGTGCGGATGTTCCTGGAACGGCTGAACGACAACAGCCGCGACTGGCTGACCGAGGCCGCCCGGCGCATGGACGCGGCCCAGCCGTTCGAGGTGCGCACCCGCTTCGATCCGGGCCTGCTGACCAAGTCGATCGCTCCGATCCTGGCCACCGAGGACGGCGCCTCCGTCACCCTGTCCGGCGCGCCCGCTACCGCGCGCGGTGTGCGCCCCGAGCTGGGCGACGTCATGGTCGAGCGCGCCGACGCGCCGCGCCCGCCGCTGCTGCTGTTCGGCGCCGGCCATGTGGGTCAGGCGATCGCCCAGGCCTTTGCACCGCTGCCCTTCCGGCTGTTCTGGTACGATAGCCGGCCCGAGACGGCCGACATTCCCGGCGTCACCGTCCTGCCGCCCGACGAGATCGTCGCCAAGGCCCGGAGCGCCAGCCCCGACGCCTACGGCCTAGTGCTGACCCACGACCATGCCCAGGACTATGCCCTGGTGTCGGCGGGCCTGGCCGGTGGCGGCTTTTCCTACTTCGGCGTCATCGGTTCCAAGACCAAGCGTGCGCGTTTCATCAGCCGGTTACGCGACGGTGGTTTCTCGGAAGCCGTATTGACCCGAATGACCTGTCCCATCGGCTTGCCGCAGCTTAAGAGCAAGGCGCCGGAGGTGATCGCGGTCTCGGTGGCCGCCGACCTCCTGATGCGCCATGAAGCGGCGCGCATTCGAAACGACGAGATCTGACCCGTGCGAGCCTATAGGGCGTCGATCCTGCATCTGCTGGACGACCCGACCAAGACGACGGAGGGCGCGGTCGCCTTCCACAAGGACGGCCTGCTGCTGGTCGAGGACGGCCGCATCGTCGGCTGCGGCGAGTATGAGGAGCTGTCGCCCTGGTTGGGCAAGGCCGAGCTGGAGGACCTGTCCGGCCATCTGATCACGCCGGGCTTCGTCGACACCCACATCCACTTCCCGCAGGTCGACATCATCGCGGCCCACGGCAAGCAGCTGCTGGACTGGCTGGAGCAGCACACCTTCCCGGCCGAGGCGGCCTTCGCCGATCCCGAGCACGCCAAGGGCGCGGCGACGTTCTTCCTGGACGAGCTGCTGCGCAACGGCACGACCACGGCCCTGGTGTTCGGCTCGGTGCACAAGGCTTCCGTCGACGCCCTGTTCGCCGAGGCGCTGGAGCGCGACATGCGCCTGATCGCCGGCAAGGCGCTGATGGACCGCAATGCGCCCGAGGGCCTGACCGACACGGTGGAGGAAAGTCGCGCCGACATGCTGGCCTTGATCGAGGCCTGGCATGGCAAGGGCCGCCTGGGCTACGCGGTCACCCCGCGCTTCGCGATCAGCTGCAGCGACGCCCAGCTGACCATGGCCGGCGAGGTGCTGGCGACCCATCCCGACGTCTGGATGCAGACCCACCTCTCCGAGAATGTCCACGAGATCAAGGAGACCGCGCGCCTCTTCCCCAAGGCCAAGGACTATCTGGATGTCTATGACCGCTTCGGCCTGCTGCGCCCGCGTTCGGTGTTCGCCCATTGCGTCCACCTGAAGGGCGACGCGTTCCGGCGCATGGCGGCCAAGGGCGGGGCGGCCGCGTTCTGCCCGACCTCGAACCTGTTCCTAGGCTCGGGCCTGTTCCCGCTGGAGGAGGCCTGTTCGCACGGGGTGAAGGTTGGCATCGGCACCGACGTCGGGGCCGGCACGACCTTCTCGATCCTCCACACCCTGGGCGAGGCCTACAAGGTCGGCCAACTGCGTGGGGATGCGTTGGACCCGTTCCATGCGCTGTACCTGGCCACCCTGGGCGGGGCGCGGGCGCTGGATCTGGGCGACAAGATCGGCAACCTGGAGCCCGGCAAGGAAGCTGACTTCCTGGTGCTGGACCTGGCCGCGACCCCGCTGCTGCAACGGCGACTGGCGGCGGCCCGGACGCTGGAAGACAAGGTGTTCGCGCTGACGGTGCTGGGGGATGACCGGGTGGTAGCGCGGACGTACCTGGCGGGCGTGGAGCGGCATCGGCGGGGCTAGCGCGAGCACTAGCCCCCTCCGCGCCTCCGGCGCTCCTCCCCCGGAGGGGGAAGACGAAGCACCGTCTGCCCCCTCCGGGGGCGGACGACCGCGAAGCGGTCAGGTGGGGGCAAGTTACCCGTGCGCCGCGTTCATCGTGTCCGCGTACAGCTTCAGCAACCGCTCGCCATCCACCGCCACGGTCGCGGCCTGGATTGGCTGGTCATCCCAGGCTGAGGGGCCGAACAGTTCGCCCTCGGGGCTCTGGCAGGTCTGGCCCAGGGTGATGCCTTCGGTGACCACGCGCACCGCGCCGCGGCGAACTTCAAACAACGTCGGGTCGATCACGAAGGCCACCGCCGCGGCGTCGTGGACGCAGCAGCCGACGATGCCGTCGCGGCCGCCGTAGAAGGCCGCATAGGGCTTGGAGATCTCATTGAGGAACACGCCGGCGTCGCTGCCGCCCGAGGCCAGGGCCTCCATGTAGGCCGGCGACATCACGACCTGGGTCGTCACGTCCAGGCTGACAGCAGTCAGGCTCCACGGCGCCGTGAAGACCTGATCGGCGGCTTCCGGGTCGTTCCAGATATTGGCCTCGGCCACCGGGGTGACGTTGCCGGGCTTGCCGGCCACGCCGAACGCGCCGCCCATGATCACCACGGACTTGAGCAAGCTGGCGATTTCCGGATCGGCCTGCAACGCCAGGGCCAGGTTGGTCAGCGGACCAACGGCGCACAGCACCACCTCGCCCGGATACTGGCGGGCCAGGTCGATGATCGCCTGGTGCGCCGGCTTGGCCTCGGGCTGGGCGGGGACCAGGCCGTCGAGCTCGACATCGCCCAGGCCGTTGACGCCGTGTACGAAGGTCGGCGATGGGTTGCGCGGGCGGGTCAGCGGCTTGCTCGCGCCCTTGTAGACCGGCGCCGTCAGCCCGAAGCGTTGCTTCAGATACAGGGCGTTGCGGGTGGTGGTCTCGATGTCGGCATTGCCGAAGACGGTCGTCACCGCGATCAGGTCGAGAGCGGGGCTCGCCTCGATGAACAGCAGCGCCATGGCGTCGTCGATGCCGGGATCGGTGTCAAAAATGATCTTGGTCGTCATTGTCAGGCTCTAGCGCTTTTCCGTGTCGGACGCGAGACGTTGGTCGCTGACGCCCTGCATCAGGGAGACGTGGGCGGCCACCACCTTCCAGCCAGCGTCGGTGCGCACCCAGGTCTGGCTCTGGCGGCCGGTCTTGCCGGTGTCGTCGCGGCGGAACTCAATATTGGCCACGGCGAAGTCGGCGCCGAAGGTGGTGATCTGGGTCCGCAGGCGGGTGCGCGGTGGCGAGCCGCCGGCCCGGGCCAGGCGGAAGGCGGCGATCTCGTCGAAGCTCCACAGGTTCTCGGCCACGCCCAGGCGCACCGTGTGGGGCGAGACCCAGAACGCGCCGTCCAGGGCCTGGACATCGTTGCGCATCAGCGCCGCCTCATAGGCGTCGACCTGGACGGTCACTTCGGCCAGGGTCTCAGGATCGTCGACGACCATCAGGCGCCTTTCGGGGGATGGGCGGCCACGACGCCGTCGCGCTGCAGTCGGGCGGCGGCGGCGAAGGCCAGGTCCTCGCGCCAGGGCGGAGCGATGATCTGCACGCCGATCGGCAGCAGGCCCGGCCGGTTCACCGGCGCGGCCACCACCGGCAGGCCGATATAGCTGATCGGCTGGGTGAAGGCGCCCAGGTTCTTGCGGACCGAGACGGGGACCCCGTCCATGTCCATGGTCGCCTGGCCGATCGGCGGGGCGGGGCACACCGACGACGGGGCCAGCAGCACGTCATAGCGCTCGAACGCCTTGGCGACCTCATCGCGGAAGACGGTCCGATAGCGCTGGGCCGCACGGTGCACGCCTTCCGGCAGCAGGGCGCCGGCCAGCAGGCGGTCACGCACAGCCGGGTCGTAGTCCATGGCCCGGGCAGTCAGGTCCTTCAGGTGCAGTTCGCCGCCCTCGAAGGCAGTCAGGGTGAAGGCCGCCGCCCGCGCGGCCTGGGCCCCGGGCAGGGCGAGCAGGCCCTCTGCGCCCAGCGCCTGGGCCACGCGGTCCAAAGCCTCCAGCACCTCGGGGAAGGCGCCTTGCTGGAACCAGCCACCCATCACGCCCACACGCAGGGGCTGGTCAGCCAGGGCGTCCAGGCGTTCGGCTAGCGGCTGGGCTTCACGCACGCAGATCGCGTCGCCGTCGGGATCGGGACCCTGCAGCACGTCATAGGCCAGGGCCAGGTCCTGGATCGACCGCGCGAACGGGCCGACATGGTCCAGGCTCTCGACGAAGGGAAACACCCCCTGGCGCGACAGGCGGCCATAGGTGGGCTTCAGGCCATAGACGCCGCACAGGCTGGCTGGAATGCGGACCGAGCCGTTGGTGTCCGAGCCCAACGTCAGCGGGACCAGCCCGGCCGCCACGGCCGCCGCCGAACCGCCCGACGAGCCGCCAGCGATCCGCGTGGGGGCGTGCGGATTGCGGACCGGTCCGTCATGGGCGTTCTCGGTGACGAAGCCATAGGCGAACTCGTCCATGTTCAGCGCGCCGACCATGATGCCGCCCGCGGCGGCAAGACGCCGGACCAGGGTGGCGTCATAGGCGGGCGGCGCGGCGTCGCGACGGATCTTCGAGCCGGCCAGGGTCGGCAGGCCTTCAAGGTCGAACAGGTTCTTCACCGCGAACGGCACGCCGGCCAGCGGACCGACCGGGCGGCCGGCGGCCAGGTCGGCGTCGACCGCCTCGGCCGCGGCCAACGCGCGCTCGGCGGTGACGGCGGTAAAGGCGTTGATGCCGCCGTCCAGGCGCGCGACCCGCGACAGGGTGGCCTCCGTGACGGCGCGGGCGGTGACGCGGCCGGCGCGGACCTCGCCGGCGATCTCGACGATGCTACAGAAGCTCACGGCTGGAAAGTCTCCGGAGCCTCGGCCGCCTGATCGCCGAGCGCGGCGATGAACAGCGCCGACTGGCCCCGCAGCAGGGCGATGTTGTCGATCACGGCGGCCAGGGCAGAGGGCGGCAGGGAAAGATCACGTTCGGCGGCGCGGGCGGCGGTCCAGGGGGCGACCTCGGCGTCGGTGAGATCCAGGAAGGCTTGCGTTTCCGCGTCCAGCGCCATGAGGCCCGCGCTCCATAAGTAAGAAAAAACTTCATACACCCGCGTTCGCGCGCCGCGCCAGTCCCGCACGCCTTCGCGGGCCGATCCGCCCAAGCCTGCGCCACCTGTCGCCACGATCGCCCGGATGGTGGGCAGGGGAGGGCGATCCAGCGCCCTCGACCGCTTCGCGACTTGGGCCTGCCTCGCGGCCCGCGCCAGATGTGCAGGTAAGAAGGAACTTACTTGATGGCGCATCACCGACTGGCTTCCACGCCCGACACCATCCGCTTCGGCATGTTCGACGCGGCGTTCGATCCCGTACTGACCGTGCAGCCCGGCGACAGCGTCACCTTCGAATGCGTCTCGGGCGGGGTCGAGGTGATGCCGCCAACCGGATCGCCCTACGCCGTGCCGCCGGCCCTGCAGGCGATCCACGACAGCAAGCCCGAGCGCATCGGCCCGCACATCCTCACGGGCCCCGTCGCCATCGCCGGCGCCGAGCCCGGCGACGTGCTGGAGGTGCGCATCGAGGCGATCGAGCCGAACAACGACTGGGGCTACTGCGCCGTGCGCCCGCTGGCCGGCACGATCCCCGAGGACTTCCCCGAGCGCTACGTCAGCCACATCGCCGTCGATCGCGCCGCCGGAACCTGCAAGCCGGAATGGGGGCCGCAACTGCCGCTGGCCCCGTTCTTCGGCACCATGGGCGTGGCCCCGCCGGCCCGCTATGGCCGTCTGTCCAGTCGAGAGCCGCGCGAGCACGGCGGCAACATGGACAACAAGGAACTAGTCGCCGGCTCTACCCTGTATCTCCCGGTCTGGGTCCCAGGCGCCAATTTCTCGGTCGGCGACGGCCATGGCCGCCAGGGCGACGGCGAGGTTTGCGTCAACGCCCTGGAGATGGGCCTGACGGGAACCTTCACCTTCCTGCTGCACAAGGCGGGAGATCTGAAGCAGCCCCGCGCCGAGACGCCGACCCACTACATCCTGATGGGCTTCCACGAGGACCTGGACCTAGCCATGAAACAGGCCCTCCGCCAGACCATCGACTTCATCACCGCCCGCTCCAGCCTGACCCGCGTGCAGGCCTATCAGTTCTGCTCGCTGGCCGTGGACTTCCGCGTCACCCAGACCGTCAACGGCGAGAAGGGCGTCCACGCCCTGCTGGCCAAGGGGCTCCTGTTCTGAACGATCCCGGGGCTCTAGCCTCCACCTCCGCGCGTGCGGAGAAAACGGCCGAAGGGCGCTCCCGGGGCGATGGTCCCTGGAGCGTTCTTACTTCCAAGCCAGACCATGCGGGCCTTTGTGGCAAAAGGCTTTGACGTCTCTTTACGGCACAGCTGGCCCGGTTTGATCCGCCGAAAGGCGGTTCAGGCCCCCAAAAACGCGGCGCCCCTCTTGCAGTCGACAGGTCACGCTGAAGTTGCAGCTGGGGTGGAGGGGTCTCGACGATGTTGTTGCAGGGCACGATCAACGCCGACGTTCTGACGGGCGGCGCAGGGGACGACATCATCAACGGCTACGGCGGCAACGACACGCTGCGCGGCGGCGCGGGTGACGACGGCCTGGCCGGCGGCGACGGCGACGACATTCTGGAAGGCGGCGAAGGCGACGACTACCTGATGGGCGGCGCCGGCAACGACACGCTCGATGGCGGTCCGGGCTCGGACTGGGCCGGCTACGAGGACGCGACGTCCGGCGTGAAGGTCGACCTGAACATCACCGGGGCCCAGAACACCGGCGGCAGCGGCCGCGATCGGCTGATCAACATCGAGAACCTGCACGGGTCGGACTTCAACGACACCCTGACCGGCGACGCCGCCAACAACATTCTGGACGGCGGCAAGGGCAATGACACCCTCTACGGCATGGGCGGCGACGACACCCTGGTGGGCGGCGACGGCAATGACATCCTGGACGGCGGCGACGGCGACGACTGGCTGATCGGCGGCGCGGGCGACGACATCATCCGCGGCGGCGCGGGCGCCGACTGGTCGTCCTACGAGCATGCGACGGCCGGCGTGATCGTCGACCTGAGCAAGACCGGTCCGCAGGACACGGTCGGCGCCGGCAAGGACACCTTGAGCGGCATCGAGCACCTGTACGGCAGCCAGTACGATGACGTGCTGACGGGCGACGCCGGGACCAACTACCTCTATGGCGGCGCGGGCGACGATAAGCTGTACGGCGGCGCCGGCGACGACAACCTGTCGGGCGGGACCGGCAACAACCTCATCGACGGGGGCGAGGGCTGGGACCTGGTCGACTACGGGTTCAGCGACGTTGGGATGACGATCGACCTGGGCATGACCGCCAAGCCGGTGACGGGCGACTGGCTGATCTCGATCGAGGGCGCGGTAGGCTCGGCCTATGACGACGTCATCACCGGCAATGCGGCGGAGAACTACATCGCCGGTGGTGCGGGCAACGACGTTCTGATCGCGGTGGGCGGCAATGACACGCTAGAAGGCGGCGACGGCGACGACATCCTGCGCGGCAGCTTCCGCAAGCCCGGCGACATCCTGGTCGGCGGCGCGGGCGACGACCTGGCCATCGTCTTCGTCGGGCCGGGTAGCGAAGGTCTGACGATCGTCGATGGCGGCGCGGGTGTCGACACCCTGAGCTTCGCGTCGGTCTACGACATCAACTTCGATCTTTCGAACACCAACGAGCAGGTCGTCGCTCCGGGCGTGCGCTTCAACGTGCGCGAGGTCGAGAACGTCACGGGCGGCGCGGGCAACGACCGCATCACCGGCGATGCGGGCGCCAATGTCATCAGCGGCGGCGCGGGCGACGACATCCTCGACGGTGGGGCGGGCTTCGACATCGTCTCCTACGAGGGCGGCTCCGCCGTTCGGGTTGACCTGTCCAAGACCGGCCCGCAGGACACCCGCGGCGCCGGCGTCGACACCCTGAGCAACTTCGAGGGGATCAAGGGCTCTTCCCTGGGCGACATCCTGATCGGCGACGCCAACGACAACACCCTGCAAGGCGGCATGGGCGACGACATCCTGGATGGCGGCGCCGGCAACGACACGGCGATCTTCTGGGGCAATGCGTCGGACTACACCTGGAACCGCAACGCCAACGGCGCCTGGACGGTGAAGGGCCTGGATGGCGTCGACACCCTGCTGAACATCGAGACGCTGAAGTTCAACGACAAGTCGGTGACGCTGACCCCGTCGGCTACGACGGTGACGGTGGATGACCTCCTGAAGCCGAAAGTGCTGGCCAGTTCACCGACAGGAGAACTGCGGGACGCCGTGCTGTCCTCGGATGGCCGAACGGCATATGTCTCGAGCGACGACGGCTATGTCACCGCCTATGGCTCGTTGACGGGCGAAGTCTTGGGACGCTGGAAGGTCGGCGTTTCGCTGACTGGGATGGATGTCTCGGCTGACGGACGCTTCTTGGTCGTGTCGGAGTATGAAGCCGACAATCCCTATGTCCTCAACCCCCAGATCAGAGTCCATTTGCTGGACCTGGCAACTGGATCGGTGAAGGATTACGTGGCGTCGGGTTTCGGCTCGGACGGTTTCCACGATGCAGCCTTCACGAGCGACGGTAAGGTCGTGCTGACCCAGGCCTTTTTGAATGGCTCGGGGGCGCAGCCGCTGACGACACTAGACCTGGCCACAGGTGTCTTCACCATGATCGCACAGGCGTTCGGTCAGACTGCCGCCATTTCTGTCAGCGCCGACCATCAGACCATGCTGCTCGCGCCGGCCAATATCTCAGACGCGCCATTGTCGATCTATAAATCGGGCCAGGGTATTAGCGCATTCCACGGCTGGTACGCCGATGGTGTGCAGGGGGGCAACCGCGGCCTTCAAGCGCTGTCCAACGATGGCAAGCTTGTCGCCCAGTCCAGCAGCAGGGACCAACTGAATGTCTATGACGGCGCATTGAAATTTGTTGGCAACTTAGCCAAGACCCTGCCGCTGCTATCAAACGTTTACGGACTGGATTTCAGCGACGACGGCAAGCATCTCTATGTGGTCGATGCTGAAGCTGATCGTGTGCTTCAGATCTCGACCGAGACGTGGGGGCTCGAGCAATCCTTTACCATCGGCGTAGACATTGTCGCGGACTACCCCGTCTTCTACGATAGCGCGCCAGCCGCTTATGGCGACCGCGTCGCGGTGAGTGGCGACCGCATGATCATCGCGGGAGAGAAGTCAGTGGTCTCGCTGAACCTGATGGGGCTTGCGCCCAGTAGCGCCACCAACGGCGGCGACGCTCTGGTTGGGACCAGCGCGGCTGACGACATCAATGGCTTGGATGGCGACGACTATATCGTTGGTGGCGGTGGGGCAGACGTGATCACCGGCGGCAAAGGCGCCGATATCCTGACTGGCGGCAGTGGTTCCGACACCTTCGTGTTTGGCCTCCATGACTCGATGCCAGTCGACATCACAACCGGCGCAGGCGTCGACATGATCACGGACTGGGAAAGCAACGACGAAGTTCGCTTCGTCGGCAAGGATCTGCCGGTCAGCTTCGGAACCTACGCAGCCGCCAGCTTCTCGGCAGCTCAAGCGACGGCTGACTGGTTGTTGAAGACCCCCGGCTACAACCAGCTGTACATGGCGTTCCAGGTTGGTTCGGATGTCTACGTCTTCGCGGGGCAAACCGTCGATCCGAACGCGCCGGCCTTGGAAAATGTGATCAAGCTCGTCGGTGTTTCGACCAACGACATCAGCATCGAAAACTTCCACTGACGACTGGCCGCAACCTTCACCGTCCCCCTACGTTGACCTCTGGTCGGCGTAGGGGCGCCGCGTTCAAGGAGGGAAGCGTATGAGGACGATCCTGCCCGTCGTGGCCCTGCTGGCCCTGGCCGCCTGTTCGCCGGCTCCGGCCGACAAGAAGGAAGACGGGCCGCCCGTCGTGCCCGCGCCCGCCGCGACCACGCCCAAGCCGCCGAAGGCCGATATCCCGGCCGGCGACTACACGCTGGACAAGACCCACGCGACCCTGGTGATGAAGGTCAATCACCTGGGCTTCTCGAACTACACCGCCGCCTTCGCCAGCTTCGACGCCAAGCTGAAGTTCGACCAGAACAACGCCGCCGCCAGCAGCCTGGAGGCGACGATCGATCCCAAGTCGCTGACCCTGCCCGCGCCGCCGGCCGGCTTCCTGGAGGAGCTGACCGGGCCGCAATGGCTGAACACGGCCAGCTATCCGGCTATCACCTTCAAGTCGACCAAGATCGAGACCACCGGCGCCGACACCGGCAAGGTGACCGGCGACCTGACGCTGCACGGCGTCACCAAGCCGGTCGTTCTGGATGTGACCTACAACGGCGGCTACACGGGCCATCCGATGGACCCGCACGCTCGCATCGGCTTCTCGGCCAAGGGCATGTTCAAGCGCTCGGACTTCGGCATCGCCTACGGTGTGCCGGCCCCGGGCACGACCATGGGCGTGTCTGACGAGGTCCAGGTGATCATCGAGGCCGAGTTCAGTGGCCCGCCGCTGGCGACCGCGGCCCCTGCCGCCACTGCTCAGCCGCCGGCCGCCCAGTAGCGGTCAGCGCGCGCCGCGCGTGAGATAGCCTTCGAGCAGCGCCAGGGCGTGGTTCAGCCGCGCCCGGCGCCACTCGGGGGCGCTCATGTCGGTGTCCAGCGTCGCCGACAGCGAATAGCCGTTGGCCAGGTGGAAGCGGCTCATGGCCGCGATGGTCACGTAGATCTGCACCGGGTCCAGGTCGGATCCGAACAGCCCCTTGGCCTGACCGCTCTCGATCAGCTTCTCGATCGTGCGGCGCAGTGGGAAGGCCGTCTCGGTCACAACCCGCGACTGAGCGGCGAACTTGCCGTGCTGCAGGTTCTCGTTGCGCAGCAGCCCCTCGAAGCGCGGGTTCTTTTCGAAATAGTCGAACGTGAAGCGCTGCAGCTCCATGAAGCCGTCGAGCGGCTGATCGAAGTCGATCTTCAGCTCGGCCTCGCGCGCCCGCAGGTCCATGTAGGCGCTTTCGAGGACGGCCATGTACAGGCCCTTCTTGTCCCCGAAGTAGTGGTACAGCATCCGGATGTTGCACTTGGCGGCCTTGACGATCCGCTCGATGCGCGCGCCCGCGAAGCCGGCTTGCGAGAACTCCTTCAGCGCGGCGGCCAGGATCGCCTTGCGGGTGCGCTCGGCGTTGCGCTTGCGCGGCGCGCCCCCGGAGTCGAGCAGGGCGGTCTCGGCTTCGGCCTTGTTCGCGTCCAGGACGGCGTCGGTCACGGGATCTTGGCTCCCTGTTTGATCCAGGCGCCCAGCTGGGCCCGCTCCTCTACGGTCATGCCGGTCTCGTTGCCAAGGGGCATGCTGGTCGAAGCCACCGCACGCTCGTGGATTTTCGGCGCATAGGTGGCGATATGCTCGGGCGTGTCGAAGACCGCGCCCAGCGGCGGGGCCGAGAAACCGGGGTGAGTAGGGGTCGCGCTATGGCAGGCCGTGCAGTGCTTTCCGATGATCGCCTGGGCGGTGGTGAAGGGCACATCGCCGTCGATCTGGACCACATCCTTGGGCTTGAGACTGGCGACCATGGTCGCGGCGAATACCAGCATGAAGCCGTAGAACAGGAAGTCGTGGCGGATCTTGCCGTGGTGCTTGAGCAGGAAGAACTGGCGGATCGAGATCCCGCCGGCGCTGATCATCGCCAGCAGCAGCCACGACAGCGGATGGCCGGTGACCATCGGATAGTGGTTGCTGATCATGATGAAGATGACCGGCAGGGTCATGTAGGTGTTGTGCACCGACCGCTGCTTGCCCATCGCCCCCAGGCGCGGATCGACCGGGCGGCCGGCCAGCATGTCGGCGACGATTTTCCGCTGGTTGGGGATGATCACCAGGAAGACGTTGGCGACCATGGCGGTGCCGATGATCGCGCCGACGTGGATGAAGGCCCCGCGGTCGCTGAACAGCTGCGACAGCGCCCAGGCCGCGCCGGTCAGGGCTGCGAACCAGATGATCCCGAAGGCGAGGCCACGCTGGCCCAGCGGCGAGCGACACAGGATCTCGTAGACGGCCAGACCGCCGAAGATGAAGGCCAGGCCTGCGCCGATCGCGGCTGGCTGGCTGAAGGCGTGCTTGGCGGTGTCGATCAGATAGACCGGCGCCTGCCAGTAGTAGAGCACGATCAGCAAAGCAAAGCCCGACAGCCAGGTGGTGTAGGCCTCCCACTTGAACCAGTGCAGGTGGTCGGGCATGTGCGCCGGAGCGACCATGTACTTCTGCGAATGGTAGAAGCCGCCGCCGTGCACGGCCCACAGCTCGCCTTTGACCCCGTCCTTGGGGGGATCGGGTTCGCGCAGATTGTTGTCCAGCCAGACGAAGTAGAACGAGGCGCCGATCCAGGCGACGCCGGCGATCACGTGCAGCCAGCGCAGGCCCAGGTTCAGCCAGCCGGGAAGATCGTATTCCATCTCAGGCGGTCACCGCGTCGAGCAGCCGAAGCTTGGAGATCAGGCCGATCTGGGTGATCGCCTCGGCGATCTCGGCCGCCTCGTCATTGGCCGCGCGCGCTTCCATGGCGGCCAGGATCGAGGCCTTGTCGTTCAGGCGGACGGCGATGATGAACGGGAACGAAAAGCGCGCCTGATAGGCCGCGTTCAGCTGGTGGAAGCGGGCGAATTCGTCCTCGGTCAGCCGGTCGAGACCGGCGCTGGCCTGTTCGGCGGTGCTCTCGGCGGTCAGCTGCTTGGCGATCGCCGCCTTGCCGGCCAGCTCAGGGTGGGCGCGGATCAGGGCCAGCTTGTCGGCGGTGGTCGCGGCGCGAAGCACGTCCATCATCGCGTCGTGCAGGGCCTCGACGCTGGCGAACGGCCGCTCGCTCCAGGCGCGCTCGACCACCCACGGCGACAGCTCGAAGGCGAAGCCCAGCGCGGTGGTGAAGCCCGTCTGGTTCATGCTGTTCAGGCGGGCCAGGGTCAGGGGCGGAGCGCCGCTCATGCCTCTACCTCGTAAGGATGGGTGGCGATCCAGTGGCGGGCGATATCGATGCGCTTGGCCACCCACACCCGATCGTGCCGGGTGATGTGCTCCAGGAACCGTCGCAGGGCGCCGATGCGTCCGGGCTTGCCTACGACGCGGCAGTGCAGGCCGACGCTCATCATCTTTGGCGCGGTCTCGCCCTCCCGATAGAGGGCGTCGAAGGCGTCGCGCAGATAGGTGAAGAACTGCTCGCCGGTGTTGAAGCCCTGCGCCGCGGTGAAGCGCATGTCGTTGGCTTCCAGGGTGTAGGGGACGATCAACTGAGCGCGGCCGTGCTGGTCGTCCCAGTAAGGCAGGTCGTCGGCATAGCTGTCAGCGTCGTAGACGAAGCCGCCGTCCTCGGCGATCAGCCGGGCGGTGTTGGGACTGGTGCGGCCCTGGTACCAGCCCAGGGGGCGCTCGCCGGTCAGGCGCTTCTGGATCTCGATCGCCCGCTGGATATGCTCCAGCTCCTGGTCGGGCGTGAAGTGCTGATAGTCGATCCAGCGATAGCCGTGGGAGGCGATCTCCCAGCCCGAGGTCATCATCGCCTCGACGGCCTCGGGATGGCGCTCCATGGCCTGGGCGACGCCGAACACGGTCAGCGGCAGGCCGAACTCTTCGAACAGTCGCCGGATACGCCAGAAGCCGGCGCGCGAGCCGTATTCGTACAGGCTCTCCATCGACATGTGGCGCATGCCCTGGATGGGCTGGGCGCCGACCATCTCCGACAGGAAGAACTCGCTGACGGGATCGCCGTGGAGCACGCTGCGCTCGGCGCCTTCCTCGTAGTTCAGCACGAACTGCACGGCCACCCGCGCGCCGCCCGGCCACTGGGCCTGAGGCGGGTGTTCGCCATAGCCGATCAGATCTCTCGGATAGCTCATACGAAGACCTTTGCGGCTGCGTCGACGCCTGCGCCGGCCGGAGCCTCGAAGCCTTCCCAGCGCAGCACGGCCTCCAGCGCCGCCAGGGTCTGTAGAACCGTATGCTTGCGGGCGTTCATGCCCATGGTCCCGATGCGCCAGATCTTGCCAGCCAGGGGGCCGAACGCCGCGCCGATCTCGATCTCGAACTCGGTGCGCATGCGCGCCTTGACCCGGTCGTAGTCGACGCCGCCGGGCGCGATCACACCGGTGACATTGGTCATCTTGTGGGCCTGGTCGCCATAGACCGTCAGCCCCAGCGCCTCGATCCCTGCGACCATGGCCGCACCGGCCTGCTTGTGGCGGGCGAAGCGGGCTTCGAGACCTTCCTCCAGCACGATCCTCGCGCATTCGCGGGCCGCGAACAGCATGGAAGCCGCTTCCGTGTGGTGGTTCAGGCGCTTGTCGGACCAGTAGTCCATGATCATCGCCAGATCGAAATAGTTGGAGGCGATGCGACGGCCGTTTCCGGTCATGCCCGGACCCGCCAGACCCTTCTCGACATGGCGGCGGCCGAAGATGTGGTCGGCGGCGCGGTCGCTGATGGTGATCGGGGCCGAGCCCGACGGACCGCCCATGCACTTCTGCAGGCCGGCGGTGACCAGATCGGCCTGCCAGGCGTCGACCGGCACGCTCATGCCGCCCAGGGTCGCGGTGGCGTCGACATAGAGCAGGGCGTCGTGACGGCGGCAGATCTCGCCGATGGCCTCGATCGGCTGGGCGATGGTGGTTGAAGTGTCGCCGTGCACGCAGGCCACAAGGCGCGGCTTGACGCGCTTGACGGCGTCCTCGACAGCCTGCGGATCAACGGCCTTGCCCCAGTCGCCTTCGACGAAGGTCACCTTGGCGTCGCAGCGCTCGGCGATCTCGGCCAGCAGCAGACCAAAGCGCCCGGCATTGACCACCACGACGTCGTCGCCGGGGTTCAGCGTCGAGACCAGCGCCGCCTCGATCCCGGCGCGCGAGGTGCCGTCGACTAGGAACGTCCATCGGTTCTTCGTCTCGAACACGCCGCGGTACAGCGCCATGACCTCGTTCATGTAGCCGGTGAACTCGGGGTCGAACTGACCCAGCAACTGCACCGACATGGCCCGCAGCACGCGCGGGTGGACGTTGATGGGGCCTGGACCCATCAGCAGCCGGGCGGGGTGGTCGAGCTCTTTGAAAGTTTCGGTCATGCGCGTTCGCGTCGTTCTAGCTTGTCGATGAAAAGGAGCATGGCCTGGGCCGCCAAGGCGCAGTCGGCCTCGGTGACGGCTTCGGCCGGATTATGGCTGATCCCGCCCTCGCAGCGGATGAACAGCATGGCGGTGGGGCAGAGGTCGGCCATGACCATGGCGTCGTGACCCGCGCCCGACGGCAGACGGCGCAGCGGCAGATCAAGGTCGCGCAGGGCTTGCTCCAGCAAGCTCATGAGCGATGAATCGCAAGGGCTCTCGGCCAGGGCCTGCATCAGGGTGACGGTCGCCGACAGTCCGCGCTTGGCGGCTAGTGCGTGGATCTCGGCGCCGATGGTCAGTACGGCTTCGTCGCGCGTCGTCGACGTCTCGGCGCGGATGTCCATCGAGAACTCGACCGCGCCGGGGATGACGTTGAAGGCGCCGGGCAGGGCGGTCATGCGGCCCACCGTGCCGACCAGGCCGTCGGTTCCCGCGCGGCAGATCCGCTCCAAGGCCAGCATGGCCTCAGCGGCGGCGGGGCCAGGGTCCTTACGCAGGGTCATCGGCGTGGTGCCGGCATGGCCCGCAACGCCCTCGATCCGCACCATCAGCCGCTTCTGGGCGGCGATGGCGGTGACGACGCCCAGGGCCAGGCCCTCGGCCTCCAGCACCGGTCCTTGCTCGATATGCGCTTCCAGGAAGGCCAGCACATCTTCCGGTTTGCGCGCGGCCGAAGCGACGCCGGCCGGATCGCCGCCGAACGCCGTCAGGGCCTGCGCGACCGACACGCCCTCGGCGTCCTTCATCTCCAGGGCGCTGGCGTCCAGCGTGCCGGCGATCGCCCGGCTGCAGCTCATCGAGGCGGGAAAGCGCGAGCCTTCCTCGTCGCCGAACGCCACGACCTCGATCGCGAAGGGCAAGCGGCGGCCGGCGCGGCTCAAGGCCTCGACCACGTCCACGCCCAGCATGACCCCCAGCGGCCCGTCGTAGCGCCCGCCGTTGCGCACGCTGTCGATGTGCGAGCCAATGATCAGCGCCTTGGCGCCGGGCGTCTCGCCCTCGTAGCGACCGATCAGGTTGGCGGCGGCGTCGCGGCGCACGCTCATGCCGGCTTCGAGCATCCAGTGCGTGATAGCGTCCAACGCCGCGCCATGGGCAGCGGTGAGGAACCGCCGCGTCAGCTGGCCCTCGGCCTCGCTATAGGGCGGGGCGCCCAAGGCGTCGCAACGGGCCTTGGCCCTGGCGCCGATATCGAGACCCGCGGTCACGTCCGCCTTCGCTTCCATCCCAGAACCCTAGCAGGCTGACCCCGCCGCTCTTCGTCGACAAGCGTTCTCGGCAGAGGTTCCCGCCCAGGCGCCCGCGCGCGCGCCATGTCGAGACGGCGGCGCCTCTTCATAAGTCATAATTTGCTTACTTGCGGAAGGCCGCGCTCGCTCAGCCCGCTTCGGCCGCCAGCGCCAGGCGCTGCTTTGGGAAGGCTTCCGGGAGTTCGTCGCGCAGGAAGGCCATCATTTTTTCGCGGACTTCGCAACGCAGGTCGAAGGTCTTGGGGGCGTTGCGGGCGCTGACCAGGCAGCGGATCTCCATCACTTCCGGACGAATGTCGGTCACCGCCAGATTGACGACCTTGCCGTCCCACAGCGGCGAGTCCTTGGCGATCTCTTCCAGCTTGGCGCGCAGGCGATCCACGGGGGCGGCGGGGTCGACATAGAGCATGGCGGTGCCGATCAGGGCGGCGCTCTCGCGGGTCCAGTTCTGGAACGGCGTCTGGATGAAGTAGCTCAGCGGCAGCACCATCCGCCGCCAGTCCCACAGGCGCACCACCACGTAGGTGGCGTTGATCTCCTCGATGTTCCCCCATTCCTTCTCGACGATGACGGCGTCGTCGATGCGGATCGGCTGGGTGACGGCGATCTGGATACCGGCGATCAGGTTGGTCAGCAGAGGCTGCAAGGCCAGGCCGACGATCAGCGAGGCCGCGCCGCCGGCGGCCAGCAGGCTGACGCCCCACTGGCGCACGCCGGGAATGGTCATCAGCGCCAGGGCGACCGTGACGATGCCGACCAGGATGGCCACCGCCCGCCGCAGGATCCGCACCTGGGTGATGTGCTTGCGGGCCAGCAGGTTGTCTTCGACGTCGACCTTGAAGCCGCGCAGGTAGAGGGCTGCGGCGATGTCCAGCGCCGTCATCGCCATCCAGCCCAGCAACAGGATGAACAGCACCAGCAGGCCGTGCTTGGCGGCTTCGGACTGGGCGTTGTTGAGCGGGGAGGCGGTCACTGCCGGGCCCAGGGCGGCGACGATGATCGCCAGCCGGGTGACGCGCCGCGTGCGGGCGATCAGGGCCTGCCAGAAGGCGTCGCGCTTGGAGAGGCTGTGGCGGACGAGGCGCACCAGCACCGCATGGACGGTGAGGGCGACGGTCACGGCCAAGGCGATCAACGCCATGCTGACGAGCCAAGGCGGCGCCCAGCCGATGAGCCAGACGGAGTCGGAAAGCCAGTCTTGTACGCGGGTCATGCGGGGGCGAACGCCCTGGGTCCCGGAAGGCTGCATGACAAAAAAAGAAAGGGCCGCGTCGTGATCGACGCGGCCCCAGTCAAAGCGTTGGGAGGAACTAACGCTCTAGTTCGTTGGCGCGTGGCGGGCGCCGAAACCGGTTTCCACTTTCGGCTGCCACGCTTGCCGGATCAGTAGACGAAGCGGACGCCGCCGAAGATCGAGCGGCCGACCGCGGCGTAGCGCGTCACGACCGGGTCGTTCTCGTAAGCCCAGCGGTTTTCCGTCTGGTTCGTCAGGTTCAGGGCTTCCAGCGAGAACGTGATGTTGTCGTTCAGCTTGTAGGTCATCGAGCCGTCCAGGTTGAACGTGCTCTTGTTGCCCAGGAAGTCGTTGACCAGCGGGCTGTCGCAGTAGCCCGGCTCACAGGTGCCGGCCGCGATCGGGTACTGGGTCTTGTAGTTGGTGCGGTAGGCCGACGACAGGCGGGCGCTGAACTTCTCGACTTCATAGTAGACGGTGAAGTTGAAGGCGTTCGGCGAGGCGCCGGTGAACGGACCCTTGGCGGTGATGGCGGCCGTGCCCAGGCGGGCGTTGGCCGGAGTCACGATGTACTCCATCTCCGACTTCAGGTGCGTGGCGTTGAACTGCACGCCCAGGTTCTTGAAGTACCAGGGCAGGAACGTGAGGTTCTGCTGGTAGTTGAACTCGATGCCGCGGATGTAGCCGCCGGGCGCATCGCCGAACTGGCGAACGTCGAACGGGTTGTTGGCGTCGATATAGGCGACCGCCTGCGGGTTGGTCTGGGCCGCGCGCAGCGCCGCGATGGCTTCGGCGTCGAGGAACGAGCTCAGGTTCGACGCGGTGACCAGGGTCTGCGGGAAGTTCGAGATGTCCTTGTTGAACACCGCGACCGAGACCAGGGCGCCGGGCTGGAAGTACCATTCCAGGCTCAGGTCCAGGTTGGTGGCGCGGAACGGTTCCAGCTTCGGATTGCCGACCGTCAGCGAGCCGCCGACCGTTGCGCCGTTCGAGGGCACGCTGATCGAGGTCACGTTCGGGGCCAGGTTGGCCAGCAGCGGACGGGCCATGACCTTGGCGGCGCCGAAGCGCAGCAGCATGTTGTCATAGACCTCGTACGAGGCGTTCAGCGACGGCAGGAAGTCGTTGTACTTGTTGTGGCCCGAGATCGGACGCGAGGTGTTGGTCAGGCCGTCGGAATCGATCTCGGTGATCGCATAGCGACCGCCGATGTTACCGCGCAGTTCGCGACCGAACAGCTCGGTGTCGTAGTCGAACTGGACGTAGTAGCTGGTGCTGGTTTCGTCGACCGAATAGCGGTTGGCCGCGCTGGCCAGGTACGACAGACGCCAGTCGCCGTACTTGTTGATGCAGTTACAGTCGAAGTCGAACAGGCTGACCATCTTGTTCAGGTCAGGCGCCAGGAACGCGGTCGTGGTGCCGGCCGGGACGTCCAGGCCCGTACCCCAGTTGATGACCTTGCTGACCGAGGCGATGTCCGAATTGCCTTCGCGCAAGCTCGGGTTCAGCGTTTCGCCGGTCAGGCGGCGATATTCCGAGGTACCGAAGCCGTACTTGCGGCGGCTGCCGCCGAAGCGGACGGCGTAGTTGTCGCCCAGGTCGTACTTGAAGTCGAGGCGCAGGGTCTCGTAGTCGTTGCGGGTGTAGCGCTGGAAGTGGCGCAGGGCCGAGTAGCCCTTCACGAAGTCCCAGGCGCCCGTCTGCGTGGCGTCGAAGCCCAGGTTCAGCATCGGCATGTCGCCACCGCCGCGGGCGTCGTAGACGAGGTAGTCGTTGCCGGCCACGCCCTGACCGCTGTCCAGGCGGATGAAGTCCGCCAGCAGGCCTTGGGTTTTATTGTTCGACGACGACTTGCCGTAGATGGCGCTCATCGAGAAGCGGTCGTTGAACTCGTGGTCCAGACGCAGCGACGTCTGACGGAAGTAGGTGCTGAAGAAGGCGGCGTCGGCGGCCGAGCGCAGGTCGACGTTGCCCAGCTTCAGGTAGTCGGCGTTGGCGCCCGAAGCGCTCAGGGCGCCGTCGATCAGCTTCACCGACGGACGGCCGATGAACTGGGTCAGCATCGCGATGCCGGCCGGGTCGGCCACGTAACCCACCGAGCGCGGGTTGTTGTAGTAGTCGTACGGGTCGAGGTTGTTGGGGTTGTAGCTGAACGCCATGCCCGGGACGAGCGCGCCGCCGTTCATCGACTGGCCGCAGTCGATGGCGTCCTGGATCGCGCTGGCCGCACGCGCGGTGCAGTTGGCGTACAGGGCGCGCTTGGTGGCGATGTCGCTGCTGGCGCCGATGCCATTCAGGTTGGCGTTGGTGTTGTTGCGGTTCAGGCCAACGGTCTGGATCTGGTAGTTGACCGAGTCCTGCTTCAGCTCCGAATAGGCCCAGTCCAGCGACACCGTGGTGCGGCTGGTCGGACGCCATTGCAGGGCGCCGGTCATGCCGGTGCGCTTCTGGTCCAGGTCCTGCTGGTTCAGGGTCGCCAGGGCCGGGATGCGGGCCAGCGGACCGGCGGCCGTGATCTGGCCGTTCGCGACGGTGGCCGTGGTCGGGTTGTTGATCAGGTTGTAGGCGGCCGGGTTCGAACCCGTCAGGGCCGAGCAGACGGCCGCGTTGGTGATGTTGACGCCCGGGATCACGCCGTTGTTGCAGGCGGTGCCGGTCGGGGCGGCGAAGCCCTGGCGACCTGGGGTGGCCGTGGTCGAGCCCGTGCCCAGGAAGGTCGACTGGCGATACAGGTAGTCCGACTGGCCGGCCTGACGGGCGTAGCTGTCGATGATCTGGCTGCGCTTGTTGAAGGCCAGCGAGAACAGGGCGCCGAATTCACCCCAGTTGGTGTCCCAGCGGTCCGAGACCAGGCCGGCGAAGCGCGGCGAGTGGGTGCCGCCGTTCTTGTAGTAGGCGTCCTGCACCGAGAGAGCCAGGCGACGGCCCTTGAAGCTCAGGGGGCGGCCGGTTTCCAGGTCGACGGTCGCGCCCAGCGAGCCTTCGTCGGTCTCGGCCGAGGCGGTCTTCTGGACCTTCAGGGCGTTGAAGAGTTCCGAGGCGAAGGTGTTGAAGTCGAAGCCGCGCGAGCGGTTGGCGCTGTCGCCGGCGGCCGACGGACCGGCCGTCGACAGGGCTTCCAGGCCGTTCAGGCGCACGCGGGTGAAGTCGCTGCCCAGACCGCGGACGGTGATGGTGCGGCCTTCGCCGTTTTCACGGTCGATCGAGACGCCCGGCAGGCGCTGCAGCGACTCGGCCAGGTTGGCGTCGGGGAAGTCGGCGATGTCCTCGGCGTTGATGGCGTCGACCATCGTGTTCGAGTTGCGCTTCAGGCTGATGGCGCTCTGCAGGGCGGCGCGATAGCCCGTAACGACGACGGCCTCGACTTCGGCGCTTTCGGTTTCCGGCGCGGGGGCTTCGGCCGGAGCGGGCGCGGCCTGCTCCTGGGCGAAGACGGCGCTGGCCGACAGCGTGGCCGCGGCGATGGTCAATGCGCCGAGCGAGGCCTGAGCCAGCAGCGCGCATGTACGATTATGCTTGGAACGAATTTGCACGGTTCCCTCCCGGAAAGTTGGAAGAGGGCCCGGCTCTTGTTCGGGTCGGCCGGTCCCCAGAAATGGCTGGTACCGCTAACGGATACCGGTGTCACTCGCAAGAGAAACCGGTGTCAGATGAAACTTTGTCACTAATGTTGAAAAATGAACGCCGTAATCCGGCCGTGGTTAAGGCGTCGCGTACGTTGACGTAAGCGTCGAGATAAGGGGTTGAATAATCTGTCCTATGCGCGTCGAAAGGGGTAAATCACCCAGACGCGAAAAGGCCCTCGCACGCGCTGCGTGGAGGGCCTCACTTAAGGGATCAGGCGGCCGTCCAGGCGTCCAGATCGGCCAGGGCGCGCACGCTCATCAGCCGCTTCTTGGCCCGTCCACGCTCCTTGAGCGGGATCTTCTTGCCGTCTTCGTCGACCTTCGGCGCCTCGAGCGGCGGCAGCAGGCCATAGTTGATGTTCATCGGCTGGAAGCTGCCCGGACCGTTGCCGGCCGCCAGGTGACCGCCGGTGATGTGCTCGACCAGGGCGCCCAGGGCCGTTGTCGGCGGCGGGGCGTCGATCGGCGCGCCCTTGCGGTCGGCGGCCGCGAAGCGGCCGGTCAGGAGGCCCATGGCCGCGCTTTCGACATAGCCTTCGACGCCGGTGACTTGGCCAGCGAAGCGCAGGCGCGGCGCGGCCTTCAGGCGCAGCGAGCGGTCCAGCAGCTTGGGCGAGTTGATGAAGGTGTTGCGGTGTAGGCCGCCCAGACGGGCGAACTGGGCGTTCTCCAGGCCCGGGATCATCCGGAAGGTGTCGGCCTGGACGCCGTGCTTCAGCTTGGTCTGGAAGCCGACCATGTTCCACAGCGTGCCCAGGGCGTTGTCCTGGCGCAGCTGGACGATGGCGTAGGACTTCACCGTCGGATCGCGCGGATTGGTCAGGCCGACCGGCTTCATCGGGCCGTGGCGCAGGGTCTCGCGGCCGCGCTCGGCCATCACCTCGATCGGCAGGCAGCCGTCGAAATAGGGGACGTTCTCCCACTCCTTGAACTCGGACTTCGGGCCGGCCAGCAGAGCGTCGATGAAGGCTTCGTACTGCTCCTTGTTCATGGGGCAGTTGATGTAGGCGGCCGCGTCGCCGCCGGGGCCTTCCTTGTCGTAGCGCGACTGGCGCCAGGCCTTGTCCATGTCGATCGACTCGAAATGGATGATCGGGGCGATGGCGTCGAAGAAGCTGAGTTGGCCTTCGCCGGTAGCGTCCAGGATGGCCTGGGCCAGGGCAGGGGACGTCAGCGGGCCGGTGGCGACGATGACATTGTCCCAGTCTTCGGGCGGCAGGCCGGCGATCTCCTCGCGGACGATGGTGACCAGCGGGTGCTGCGACAGGCGCTTGGTGACCTCGGCCGAGAAGCCGTCGCGGTCGACGGCCAGGGCGCCGCCGGCCGGCACCTGGTGCTGGTCGGCGCAGGCCATGATCAGGCTGTCCAGCTTGCGCATCTCGGCGTGCAGCAGGCCCACGGCGTTGAACTGCCAGTCGTCCGAGCGGAACGAGTTGGAGCACACCATCTCGGCCAGGCCGTCGGTGTTGTGGGCGTCGGTGGTGACTTTGCCGGTGGCGTCGTCCTTGCGCATCTCGTGCAGGATGACGGGCACGCCGGCCTGGGCGATCTGCCAGGCGGCCTCGGAGCCGGCCAGGCCGCCGCCGACGACATGGACGGGCTTGTGGGTCGAGTTCGAATTCATGGCGCGCCCTATACCCCCGGCTGTCGCTCGGCGAAACCTGCGTGTAGGCTCGCGCGAGGGGAAGGAGCCTTCGCGCTGCGCGCGCATGGCGAAGACGAGGAGGGGAGATGCCGAGCTTTTCCGTGACCGCGGCCGCAACGGCCGGTTTCGGCGTGATCGGGCGCAAGCCGTTGGCGGTGGTCGGATGGGGCCTGGCCCTGATCGTCGCCCTGGCCTTGCCGGCCTTGCTGTGCGTCGCGGCCATGGGGCCCGACTTCATGACCCTGTTCCAGGCCGCCGCGGCCCAGTCGGGCGGAGAGCCCGATCCGGAGCTGTTGAACCGCATGATGCGGATGCAGTCGGGGATGATGGCCCTGAATATGCTCTATTGGCTGTGGTCCAGCTTCGTGACGGCGGTGCTGTGCGCGGCGGTGTTCCGCGCCGTGCTGTCGCCCGAGCAGTCGGCCTGGGCCTATCTGCGGGTCGGCTCGCGCGAGCTGTGGCTGACCTTGCTGATGCTGGTCGAGCAGGTGCTGGCCATGATCGTGGTGTTCGTCGTGGTGCTGCTCGTGGCGGTGCTGACGGCCATCGCCGGCTTCGGCGGCGGTGAGAACGGCGTCGTCGCCGCGATCGTCACCGGTAGCGCGGGCGCGATCGTCGCCGGCGCCGTGCTGGCCTGGTTGGCGCTTCGCCTGTCGCTGGCCCTGCCGATGACCTTCGTCGACAACCAGTTCCGCTTGTTCGAGTCGTGGGGCCTGACCAAGGGCCATGTCTGGAAGCTGCTGGGCGTGGCGCTGCTGATGGTGCTTTGCGTGTTGGTGCTGGAGATCCTGGCGGGCGGCGTCGTGTTCGGCCTGCTGGTCGCGTTCGCCGGATCGCTGGCCGCGGTGAGCGGACCGGTCGACGCCGACACCCTGTTCAACCAGGCCTCGATGCAGTCGCTGCGGGCGCTGTGGCCGTTCATCGCCGGCGTGGCGGTGCTGATGGCGGTGTTCGGCGCGGTGCTGCAGGCGCTGTTCTACGCCCCGTGGGCCGCCGTGCATCGCGCCTTGACCCAACAGCCCTAGGCGCGCCCATCGCCAGACGCCGCGCGAGGCCCTAGATTGGCCGGGCGCGGCGACTCAGGGGTGAGCGCCGCGGCGGAGGTTGGAATGAAGGACGGATCGGCGATGGTCGGCGCGACGCTGCGCGCGGGCTTGTCCGACGTGACGGGCGCGGTGAAGGACTGCTGGGTCGCCCTGGCCCTGGCCGCGGCTCTGGGCGTAGCGTCCAACCTGTTGCCGCCGGGCCTGCGCCTGCCCGCCGCCGTGCTGGCCGGCGTCATCGCCCAGGGCGCTCTGTTTCGCCGCGCCTTCGGTCGCCAGGGCGGGCTCAAGGGCCTGCGCTGGGGCCGCGACGAGTGGCGGCTGCTGGGCGCTCAGCTGATGATCCTGGCCTTGTTCCTGCTGATCGGCGCGATCCTGATGATCATCGTCGGCGGCGTATCGCTGGGCATCGCCCGCACCGCCTCGCCGGACTTCGACGCCAGCACGACCGCCGGCTGGAAGGCCGCCTATGCCAGCGCCGGCCCCGCTGGCTTCGTCGTCGCCCTGGTCCCGCTGGCCGCCTTCGCCATCCTGCTGTGGCTGGGCCTGCGCCTGTCGCTGTCGGCCCCGGCCACGGTGGACCAGGCCGGCGTGCGGGTGCTGAGCGCCTTCCCGCTGACCAAGGGCTATGTGCCGGTGCTGCTGGCCGTCGGCGTTGTCATCGTACTGCCGGTCGTGCTGGTCAGCACGGCGATGCGGTTCGCGCCCCAAGGTTTCGTGGTCGCCGCCATCCTGGCGGTCTGCGCCTATTTCTACGCCATGCCGGCCTGGGCCGGCGCCCTGGCCCACGTCTACCGCCGCCGCGCGGCCCTGCAGGACGCCTAGATGTCTGTTCGCCCCGTCGACGCCGCCCTCGAGGGCCTTCGCACCGTTCGCCGCAAACCCAAGGCCGTCGCGGCCTGGGCGGCCTTCGCCCTGGTCATGCTGCCGGTGCTGGGCCTGATCGTGCAGATCGTGCTGGGTCCGGAAGGGCGCGCGGTGCTGCGCGGTCGCGGGGCCTCGGCCGATCCGCGCGAGATCCTGGAGCTGGTCACCCATCTGGGCGGGGCCATGGTGCTGCTGATCGTGCTGGCCCTGGCCATCGGCGCGGTGCTGGCCGCGGCGATCATCCGTTCGGTCCTGCAGCCCGACGACAAGCGCTTCGCCTATCTGCGGCTGGGCAAGGAAGAGATCCAGCTGCTGATCGTCTCGCTGATCACCTGGGTAGCGGCCCTGCTGGCCACGGTCATTCCCTCGGGCGCGGTGGTGCTGGGCACGGCCCTGCTGTCGGGCAGCGCATCGACCTGGTTCGCCTTCCTGGGCGGCCTGGCCGTGATCGGCCTGTCGCTGTGGATCGCCGTGCGGCTGTCGCTGCTGGGCCCGCACGCCTTCTCGCACCACCACATCGACGTCCGCACGGCCTGGATCCAGACCCATGGCCAGTTCTGGCGGCTACTGGCGATGTACGTGATGGTCATCGTCATGACGGCGGTCATCTCGATTGTCGGCACCATCGTCGCCTCGCTGATCGGCTGGGTGATCAGCCTGGCCGCCGGCTATCCGGCCCTGATCCTGGCTTCGCTGGTCAATATCGTCATGGTGCCCATCGTCCTGACCCTGCAGGCGGTGGTCGTGACCTCGGCCCCGGCCCGCGCCTTCGCCCACCTGAACCAGGACGAGATCGACGCCGGCCTGCACGACTGATCGCGCACCCGAAAAGTGGGCCTCGGGCCTGTCGAAGCGGCTCGAACCTTGTTAGGCCTGTCGGCCAATTCACGATCCAGTCCAGAGCGCGACATGTCCAAGTTTTCGGCCTCCGACGCGGCCTTCTCCGGTTTCCGGCTGGTGCGGGAAAACCTGAAGACCGTCGCCATCTGGGCGGCCGTCATGACGGTTGTCTCGATCCTGACCAACGTCGCCGCGATCCAGTTCTTCGGGCCGCAGCTCGAGGCCTTCCTGGGCTACATGCAGGACAACAACAATCCCGAGCCGGACGAGTTCATGCGCCTGGCCTCGGCCCTGACGCCGCTGACCCTGTGGATGCTGCCGCTGAGCCTCATCCAGAATGGCGTCGTGTTCGCCGCTCTGAACCGGCTGGTGCTGCGCCATGACGACAGCCGCTACGCCTATCTGCGTCTGGGCAAGGACGAGGCCCGCCAAGCCGCCGTGTGGCTGCTGACCGGGCTGACGCTGATGGGGACGCTGTTCCTGGGCTCGGCCGTGTCGGGCTTCCTGGGCGCGATGGGTGGGGCCACCGGCGCCTTCCTGGCCCTGGCGGGTCTGATCGGCTCGATGTGCGCGGTCGTGTGGCTGGCTATCCGCCTGTCGTTCGCGCCGGCCGTCACTTTCGACACTGGCAAGATCACCCTGTTCAAGTCGATGCCGCACACCAAGGGCCTGTTCTGGCCGCTGATGGGCGCCTACTTCCTGGCCGCCGTGATGAGCATCATCGTGGTGCTGCTGATCTGGACCATCGTCTCGGCCGTCGGCTTGGTCGCCTCGGGCGACTTCGCCGCCACCGGCAAGATGATGCGGGCCGACACCAGCTCGCTGCAGGCCTATTTCACGCCGGCCGGCATCGTCCAGGCGCTGTTCTCGGGCGTGATCCAGGTGTTGACCACCCTGATCGTCTTCGCCCCGCCGCCGTCGATCTACAAGGAGCTGAAGGAGCGCGAGACCCCGCCCATGCCCAGCGCCGGCAACGGCGGCTGGTAGGTATTCTCTTTGCCTTCCTCGCCCTTGTGGCGAGGACCCATCGCGCCGCCAGGCTTGGCGCAAAGGAAAGGGCGCGGCCAGTGTTGGCGCGCGCCCTTGCTTCTCAGTACGGGCTGAACCCTGAACCCTGGGCCCTAGGCACAAGGCCTAGGGAGGCAGAGAAAGCTTAGGCCCGCTTGCTCTTCTTCAGCTCGGCCACCCGCGCCTTGCGGCGTTCCTCGTGGCGGTCCAGCAGCTCCTTGAGGTAGCGGCCGGTCCAGCTGGCCTCGACCTTGGCCACGTCCTGGGGTGAGCCGGTGGCGACCACCTGGCCGCCGCCGTCGCCGCCTTCCGGACCGAAGTCCAGCAGCCAGTCGGCGGTCTTCACGACGTCCAGGTTATGCTCGATGACGACCACGGTATTGCCCTGGTCGACCAGCTCGTGCAGCACCTCGAGCAGCTTCTTGGTGTCCTCGAAGTGCAGGCCGGTGGTCGGCTCGTCGAGGATGTACAGCGTTCGGCCGGTGGCCCGGCGCGACAGTTCCTTGGACAGCTTCACCCGCTGCGCTTCGCCGCCCGACAGGGTCGTGGCCTGCTGGCCGACCTTGATGTAGCTGAGACCCACGCGCTTGAGGGTCTCCATCTTGTCGCGGATCGGCGGCACGGCCTTGAAGAAGTCGGCGGCCTCCTCGACGGTCATGTCCAGGACGTCGGCGATGGTCTTGCCCTTGAACACCACATCCAGGGTCTCGCGGTTGTAGCGCTTGCCCTTGCAGATATCGCAGGTGACGTAGACGTCCGGCAGGAAGTGCATCTCGATCTTGATGACGCCGTCGCCCTGGCAAGCCTCGCAGCGGCCGCCCTTGACGTTGAACGAGAAGCGGCCCGGGCCGTAGCCGCGCGCCTTGCTCTCCGGCAGGCCGGCGAACCAGTCGCGGATCGGACCGAAGGCGCCTGTGTACGTCGCCGGGTTCGAGCGCGGGGTGCGGCCGATCGGGCTCTGGTCGATGTCGATGACCTTGTCGAACTGCTCCAGGCCCTCGATCCGCTCGTGCGGGGCGGGGGCGTCGCTGGCGTTGTTCAGGCGGCGCGCGGCGGCCTTGTACAGGGTCTCGATCGTGAAGGTCGACTTGCCGCCGCCCGACACGCCGGTGATGCAGGTGAAGGTCCCGACGGGGATCTCGGCCGTGACGTTCTTGAGGTTGTTGCCGGTGGCGCCGATGACCTTCAGCACCTTCTTCTTGCTGATGGGGCGGCGCTGTTCGGGCACCTCGATCTCGCGGGCGCCGGTCAGGTACTGGCCAGTGATGCTGTTGGGATTGGCCATCACCTCGGCCGGCTTGCCCTCGGCGATGATCTGGCCGCCGTGCACGCCGGCGGCCGGACCCATGTCGATGACGTAGTCGGCGGTCATGATCGCCTCCTCGTCGTGCTCGACGACCAGCACCGAGTTGCCGAGGTCCCGCAGGCCTTGCAGCGACTGCAGCAGGCGGGTGTTGTCGCGCTGGTGCAGGCCGATCGACGGCTCGTCCAGCACGTACAGCACGCCGGTCAGGCCTGAGCCGATCTGGCTGGCCAGGCGGATGCGCTGGCTCTCGCCGCCCGACAGGGTGCCCGAGCCGCGCGACAGGTTGAGATAGTCGAGGCCCACATCGACCAGGAACCGCAGGCGATCATTGATCTCCTTCAGGATCCGGCGGGCGATCTCCATCTGCTTGTCGGTCAGCTGGCCTTCCAGGCCGGCGAACCAATCTCGAGCAGGCCGGATGGCCAGGCCCGAGACCTCGGCGATGTCCATGGCGGCGATCTTCACGGCCAGGGCTTCGGGCTTCAGGCGCTTGCCGTGGCAGACCTCGCACGGCGTGTCCGACTGATAGCGGCCCAGCTCCTCGCGCACCCAGCTCGAGTCGGTTTCGCGCCAGCGGCGCTCCAGGTTCGGCAGCACGCCCTCGAAGGGCTTCTCGACCTCGTATTTGCGGGCGTTGTCGTCATAGACGAACTTGATCTTCGTGCCCTTGCTGCCTTGCAGGACCACGTCGCGGGCCTCGGCCGGCAGCTTGTACCAGGGCTCGTCCATCGAGAAGCCGTAGTGACGGGCCAGGGCCTGCAGGGTCTGGGTGTAGAGCGGCGAAGGGCCCTTGGCCCACGGCGCGACGGCGCCTTTGTGCAGGCTACGCTCGCGATCGGGGATCACCAGGTCGGCGTCGAAGGCCAGCTTGGCGCCCAGGCCGTCACACGCCGGACAGGCGCCCGCCGGATTGTTGAACGAGAACAGGCGCGGCTCGATCTCGGCGATCGTGAAGCCGCTGACCGGACAGGCGAAGCGCTCCGAGAACAGGATCCGGCGCGGCTCCTTCTCACCCTCTTCGATATTGGCGAACTCGGCGACGGCCAGACCATCGGCTAGGCGCAGGGCCTGCTCGATCGAGTCAGCCAGGCGCTGCTCCATGTCAGGCTTGGTCACCACGCGGTCCACGACCACGTCGATGTCGTGCTTGAACTTCTTGTCGAGCGCCGGGGCGTCCTCGATCGGGTAGTATTCGCCGTCGATCTTCAGCCGCTGGAAGCCGGCCTTCTGCCACTCGGCGATCTCCTTCTTGTACTCGCCCTTGCGGTCGCGAACGACGGGGGCCAGCAGGTAGAGACGCGTGCCTTCGGGGAGGGCGGTGATCTTGTCGACCATCTGGCTGATGGTCTGGCTCTCGATCGGCAGGCCGGTGGCGGGCGAGTAGGGGACCCCGACCCGCGCCCACAGCAGGCGCATGTAGTCGTGGATCTCGGTCACCGTGCCGACGGTCGAGCGCGGGTTGCGCGACGTGGTCTTCTGCTCGATCGAGATCGCGGGCGACAGGCCCTCGATCAGGTCGACGTCGGGCTTGCTCATCAGCTCCAGGAACTGACGGGCATAGGCCGACAGGCTCTCCACATAACGGCGCTGGCCCTCGGCATAGATCGTGTCGAAGGCGAGCGACGACTTGCCCGAGCCGGACAGGCCGGTCAGCACGACCAGCTCGCCACGGGGGATATCGACGCTGACGTCCTTCAGATTGTGCTCACGGGCGCCGCGAACGCGGATGAAGTTCAGTTGCTCGGCCATGTTTTCCGGAACGTTGGGCCGCGACATTGGTCGCAGCGCAGCGGCTATATGTAGGGCTCGAAGCGCGAATTAACACAAGAACAAGGTGTGAACAAATGTCGCGCGCGCGAGGCGGGCCGATTGCTGACAGTGGATGTCAGCAGCCCGACACGTCGCACGGCGCCGCTTGGCCATGTTAGCGCCTCGAAAGCGGCGCCAGTGGCGCGCGTCCTTCTGTCCAACTGAGCCGGAGGTGGTGGGCGGATGGGGCGGGGCGCGGTGACCCGGCGATGGATCGCCGGCGCGGGCGGGGTCCTGGTCAACGCCCTGGTCCTGGGCGGCCTGGCCCTGCTGGAGCGCGCACCGCCGGTCGCTGAGGCGCCGGCGATGATCCTCGAACTCGAACGGGCCGAGCGAACACCGGGGCGCCGGTCGGAGGCGGCGAAGGCGGGAGCCTCCTCGGCCGCAGCGCAAGCACAGGCCTCGGTCCCGTCGATGGTATCGGGCGACAGCGTGTCCGTCGCTGCGCCAGCGGAGCCCGGGCCGCCCGCCGTCGAGCCTGCCTGGCGCGTCGATCCCAAGGCTGTCGAGCGCTGGAAGATCACCGAGGGCAATCCGGACGCCGGCTGGGGGCGCTATCATCGGGCCTGCTACGGCCACAGCAACGAACACATGACGCCCGAGGAGAAGGAGCGCTGCTACGACGCGTGGGGCGGTCGTCGCGACAAGCGGCCGTCGCCCCAGTTCGTTGGCCCCATCGACGAGACGAAATGGGAAGAGCCCGAGCCCGCCCCACGCAAGCCGCCGACGGCGGACCAGGAAAGGCGGCGTCATCGCGACCTCTGCAAGGTCTATGGCCAGCGTCGTAAGGCCGACCCGTCCGCACCGCCCGTGCTGCGCCAGGGCGCCTGCCCCTGATCAAGGCCGTTCGGATTTCTGAAACCCTGTTTGGAAGCGGGTTCTTCAGTCCACGCATGGTCTAAGCGTCACGGTCGGGCAGAAGTCCGAGGCATGCAGGAACTCGCCATGGCCAAGGCCGCCGCCAGCGGAAAACAGGGCGCCAAGCAGGACGCATTCGACGCCCTGAAGGCCCCCAAGCCGCGCTCGATCGTCATCGACGGCCTGGTGTTCTTGGGCGGCGTCGGCTCGCTGATCTGGGTCCTTCACGCCATGGCGCCGACTTAAGGCCTGATCCCGGCCAAGCTTGCCGAACCGCGTTCGCGGGCGTAGAAGCCCCGCCTCACGTCCAATGGAGGCTCCCATGATCAGCAAGACGGAAGACCGCTTCGTCCTTCCCGTTTCCCTGACCGTGGGCTCGCATGTCCTTCATCACTCTGGATGCCGTTTCCGCCGCCACGCCTGATGGCCGGCCGCTCTTCGAAAATCTGAACCTAGCCCTCGGGACCGAGCGCATCGGTCTGGTGGGTCGTAACGGCGCGGGCAAGTCGACCTTGCTGGCGCTGATCGCCGGCGCACGCGCGCCGACGGCCGGGACCATCACCCGCGCCGGGACCGTCGCCAGTCTGGCGCAAACGCCGGACGTCTCGCCCGGTGCGCGGCTGGCCGACCTGTTGGGCGTGCGTTCCGCGTGGGATCGCCTGTCGCGTATCGAGCGCGGGGAGGGCGACGACACCGACCTCTCTGAAGCCGACTGGGACCTGCCGGCGCGGCTGGACCAGGCTCTGAGCGATGTCGGTCTGGCGGGCCTCGATCCCGAGCGGCCGGCGGCGGCGCTGTCGGGCGGCCAGGCGACGCGGGCAGGGCTGGCGAGGCTTCTCATCGCCCGGCCCGACGTCCTGTTGCTGGACGAGCCGACCAACAACCTCGACGCCGACGCCCGCGAGATCGTCGCCAGGGCGCTGGCGCGCTGGAAGGGCGGGGCGGTGGTGGTCAGCCACGATCGGTCCCTGCTGCGCGGCATGGACCGCATCGTCGAGCTGTCGTCGCTGGGCGCTCGGTCCTATGGCGGCGGCTACGACCTCTATGCCGAGCGCAAGGCGCTGGAGGCTGACGCCGCCCAGCGCGACCTAGACCACGCCGAGAAGGAGGTCCGCCGCGTGGCGCGCGAGGCCCAGGTCGCCCGCGAGCGCAAGGACCGCCGTGACGCCGCCGGCCGCAGGTTCGCCGACCGCGGCGGCACACCGAAGATCGTGCTGGGGATGATGGCCGAGCGGGCGCAGAACAGCGGCGCGCGCGAGGGACAGCTGGCCGACAAGCTGGCGGCCGAGGCGGCGCAGGCCAAGGCGTCGGCGCAAGCCCGCGTCGAGCGGGCCCGCACCCTGGGCTTTGATCTGCCGTCCAGCGGACTGCCGGAGGGGAGGTCGGTGCTGGCCTTCGATGAGGTCGGGTTCGTCTGGCCGGATGGGACGCCAGCGATTACCGGGCTGTCGTTCCGCATCGCCGGTCCCGAGCGCATCGCGGTGATCGGGCCGAACGGGACGGGCAAGACGACCTTGATCCGGCTGGCGACGGGCGATCACTCCCCGACCTCCGGCCTGGTGAAGCTGTCGGTCCCGGTCGCCCTGCTGGACCAGCGGGCGGCGCTGCTGAACGACGACGAGACCATCCTGGAGAACTTCCGCCGCCTGAATCCGGCCGCCAGCGTCAACGACGCCCACGCCGCCCTGGCGCGGTTCCTGTTCCGCAACGCCGCCGCCCACCAGGTCGCCGGAACCTTGAGCGGCGGCGAGCGCTTGCGAGCGGCCCTGGCCTGCGTGCTGTGCGCCGCGACACCGCCGCAGCTGCTCATCCTGGACGAGCCGACCAACCATCTGGACCTGTCGTCGATCGAGGCGGTCGAGGCGGCGCTTTCCGGCTATGACGGCGCGCTGCTGGTCGTCAGCCACGACGAGGACTTCCTCAACGCCATCGGCGTGGAGCGGCGCATCGCATTGGGAGCCTGACCCTGGACATCGCCGCCTTCATCCAGGCCAACCTGCCGCTGGAGCCCGTGCCAGGCGTGCCCGAGATCCGCCTGCACCGGGCCGGACCACGCAGCGGGCTGATGCGGCTGGCCGATGCTGATCCGGACTTTGGCTCGCCCTACTGGGCGCGGCCGTGGGGCGGTGGACTGGCCCTGGCGCGGCATGTGCTGGATCGGTCGGCGACGGTGAAGGGCAAGCGCGCGCTGGATCTCGGCGCCGGCTCCGGCCTCGTCGCCATCGCCGCGATGATGGCGGGCGCGAGCGCGGTGACCGCCGCCGACGTCGATCCCTATGCGCTGACGGCCACGCGCCTGAACGCCGACGCTAACGGCGTGACGGTCGAGACGGTGTTGGCCGACCTGACGACGGGCGATCCGCCAGACGTAGACCTGATGCTGGTGGGCGATCTCTTCTACGACCCGGACCTGGCGGCGCGGGTCCTGGCCTTCCTGGAGCGCTGCACCGCGGCGGGGATCGCGGTGTTGATCGGCGATCCGTGGCGGACGCCCCTGCCGGCCGACCGTCTGCGGGTCGTGGCCGAGCATGTCGTGGCGGACTTCGGCGATCCGGACGGCGCGGCCCGGGCCGCCGCCGTCTTCGAACTGATCTAGGCCTTGCGGTTCAGCGTGATCGCCGAGCCGAGGGCGGGGCGGTCGTTGATCATGGCGCCGGCGCCGTAGGTAGTGGCCGGGGCGGCACGCTGGTTGGCGATCTCCGAGGCCACGGCATGGACCAGGCCCTCGGTCACGGTCTTGGCGGCGGCGACGGCGCGCGACTGGCGGGCCAGCACGGCGTCAAAGGCCTCGGTGGCGCGCATCAGCCGCTGGCGCAGCTCGGGCCGGGCGGCCTCGACCAGGGCGACATTGGCCTTAACCCGCATCGACTCGTGCCGATAGACATTGGCGAGCTTGGCGGTTTCTTCAACGTACTGCGCCGCCTCGTGCGGGCGGTGGTTCTCGAAGGCCGTGGCTTCCTTGGCGACCAGCTCGGTGAGGCGCTCGGTCAGCAGGGTCAGCTGGTGGACGCGATCGTCGGCGTCTGCGGCGGCGATGGCCATGGGCTACTCCTTCAGACCTTGCATCTTCAGCATTTCGCGCTGGATCGTGCTGGACAGGCCGACGCCGCCGGCCTTGGTGACCTCTTTGGACATCGCGTCGGTCAGCATCGACTTGAACATCTCCTCGCCCTGGCCGCCGCCGAAGGGCTCGGAGGTTTTTACGCCTTCGAACATCTGCTGCATCATCACCGACAGGAACGAGGCCTCGAAGGTCTTGGCCGTGTCGGCGATCTTGGCGCGCTGGGTTGTTTCCTTGGCGGCCGAGGCGGCGGCCTTGACCGCGTCGGCGGCGGTCTTGGTAGCCGAGACGGCGGCGCCGAACTGGGGAACCAGGGTGGAGATGGTGGACATCGCGTTCATCACATCACCTCGATGTCGGCTTGCAGGGCACCCGCGGCCTTCACGGCCTGCAGGATCGAGATCATGTCGCGGGGCGTGACGCCCAGGGCGTTCAGGCCGCCGACCAGGCTCTTCAGCGAGGGCGAGCCGCCCAGGGTGACCAGCTTCTTGCCCTTCTCCTCGTCGACGCTGACGGTCGACTGCGGGATGACGGCGGTCTGGCCCTGGCTGAACGGCGCGGGCTGGCTAACGGCCGGGGTTTCCTGGACCGAGATGGTCAGGTTGCCCTGAGCGATGGCGACTTGGCTGATGCGCACGTCGTCGCCCATCACGATCACGCCGGCCACTTCGTCGATGACCACCTTGGCGGGGCCTTCGGGCTCGACCTGCATGTTCTCGATGGCCGTGATGAAGCTGATCATGTCCATGCCGGCCGGGGCGCGGACCGCGACGATGGTCGGGTTCTGGGCCTGGGCGCAGCTGGGGAATTTCTGGTTGATGGCGTCGGCGATGCGGCGCGCGGTGGTGAAGTCCGGGTTGCGCAGGGTCAGGCGCAGGATGTCCATGCTGACCATCTGGAAGCCGGTCTCGCGCTCGATGACGCCGCCGCCGGCGATGCGGCCCGCGGTCGGAACGCCCTTGGTGACCGACGAGCCCGAGGCGCCCCCGGCCGAGACCGAACCGGTCTGCACCGTGCCTTGAGCAACGGCGTAGGTCTGGCCGTCCGCGCCCTGCAGGCTGGTGACGATCAGGGTGCCGCCCAGCAGGCTCTTGGCGTCGCCCAGGGCCGAGACGGTGACGTCCATCTTCGAGCCGGCGGCCGCGAACGGCGGCAGGTTGGCGGTGACGATGACCGTGGCGGTGTTCTTGGTGTTCAGCGTCGCGTCGCGGACGTTGACGCCCTGGCGCTCCAGCATCGCTTCCAGGCTCTGCTTGGTCATCGGCGCGTTGCGCAGGCTGTCGCCCGTACCGTTCAGGCCGACCACCATGCCGTAGCCGACCAGCGGGTTGTCGCGGACGCCCTCGAACGAGACGATGTCCTTGATGCGCGACTTGGCGAACGCCGGTGCGGCCACGAAGACGCTGGCGACGACCACAGCGGCGAGGACCGGGCGGAGGACGGTGCTGAAGAATGAACGCGACATGGCAATCTCGTAGCGGGGGAGAGGTCCCCGCGCCGCTCATGCCAGAAGCGGGCCAGTTCTAAGGGCCTTGTGACTCAAGGGATTCCTGGGATGGCGCTGGTCCGCTCGGCGCCCTCCGGCAGATTCTGCCCGGCATTAACCATACTTCAAACGCCGAGGGAGATTATGATCTCGCGTCGGGATAGTATGACGTAACGCGTGTGAGCTTATTGGAGCTGTCGGATGAAGGTTTCAGGCACGGGGAGCGTAGGAGCAGCCGGCGCATCGCGGGCCAAGCCGGCCGGCGGCTCGTCGTCCAGCTTTTCGCTGCCTTCGGTCAACGCCGCCAGCGGCGCGGCCAGCACGGCTGCCGTCGGCGGTCTGTCGGGCGTCGGCTCGGTCGATGCTCTGCTGGCCCTGCAGGAGACCGGCGCGGTCGGCAGCCCGCTGGAACGCAAGAAGCGCGCGGTGCGCCGCGCCGACCAGATCCTGGACATCCTGGGCGAGGTCCGCGTCGCGATGATCGACGGCGACATCTCCCAGAACACGCTGGAGCGCCTGACCCGCGCCATTCGCGAGCAACGCGAGAACACCGACGACCCCAAGCTTGAGGGGGTCCTCAACGAGATCGAGACCCGCGCCGCGGTCGAGCTGGCCAAGCTTCAGAGCCAAGGCCGCTGACATGGGTAGCGGCAGGGAACCGAATTGGTTTTCTTCCTGCCACGCTTCGCCGTCTCGCGCGTTTTACACCTGTCGTCGTCGGGTTCCGGGGCCCCGCACGCGAGCAGCGCGTGCTGAACGCGCTACTCACGCGAGGTTCATTGAACGCGGCTCACCTTTTGGTATAAGCACCCGCCCGTTTCGGGCTGCGTTCATTGGGGCGTGAGGCGTTAATGCAAACGGCCACTGTTCTAGTCGAAGAGTCTGGGTATCGTCCTTCCGAGGACGAGCCTTTTATGAACGACCGGCAGCTTGAGTATTTCAAGAACAAGTTGCTGGCCTGGAAAGAGGAAATCCTCCGCGAATCTCGCGAGACGGTTGCTCATCTCCAGAAAGAAACCGAGAACCACGCCGATCTAGCCGATCGCGCGTCCTCGGAAGCTGATCGTACGCTCGAGCTTCGTACCCGCGATCGCCAACGGAAGCTGATTTCCAAGATCGACCAGGCCCTGCGCCGAGTCGAGGATGGCTCCTATGGCTATTGCGAGGAGACGGGCGAGCCGATCGGTCTGGCCCGACTGGATGCTCGCCCCACGGCGACCATGAGCGTCGAGGCCCAGGAACGCCACGAGCGCCGCGAACGCGTCCACCGCGACGACTAAGCGACCCTCAGGCGACTATGTGTTTCGAACGGCCCGGGGTGGGGAGCCTCGGGTCGTTCTTGTTTTCACCTATTGGGTCAGGTCCAGGACGACGCGGCCCTCGATCTGGCCCTTGTGCATGCGGGCGAAGACGTCGTTGACGTCGTCCAGGCGGGCGGTGCTGATCGTGGCCTTGACCTTGCCGTCAGCGGCGAAGTCCAGCGACTCCTGCAAATCGAGGCGCGTGCCGACGATCGAGCCGCGCACGGTCACGCCGTTCAGCACCATGTCGAAGATCGACAGCGGGAAGTCGCCGGGCGGCAGGCCGTTCAGGGCCACGGTGCCGCCACGCGAGACCATGCCCAGGGCCTGACGGAAGGCGATCGGCGAGACGGCCGTCACCAGCACGCCCTGAGCGCCACCGGAGGTCTGCTTCTTGATCTCGGCGGCCGGGTCCTGGCTGGTCCTGGCGTTGACGGTGACGGTCGCGCCCAGTTGGCGGGCCAGGTCCAGCTTGGCGTCGTCGATGTCAACGGCGGCGACGTTCAGGCCCATGGCCTTGGCGTACTGCACCGCCATGTGGCCCAGGCCCCCGACGCCGGAGATCACCACCCAGTCGCCGGGCTTGGTGTCGGTAACCTTCAGCCCCTTGTAGACCGTGACCCCGGCGCACAGCACCGGCGCGATCTCGTTGAAGCCGATCTCCTTGGGCAGGTGACCGACGAAGTTCGGATCGGCCACGACATAGTCGGCGAAGCCGCCGTTCACGGAATAGCCGGTGTTCTGCTGGCTCTCACACAGCGTCTCCCAGCCGCCCAGGCAGTGCTTGCAGTGGCCGCAGGTGCTGTAGAGCCACGGTACGCCGACGCGGTCGCCTTCCTTGACGTGCTTCACCCCGGCCCCGACGGCCGAGACGAAGCCGACGCCCTCGTGGCCCGGGATGAAGGGCGGGTTCGGCTTGACCGGCCAGTCGCCCTCGGCGGCGTGCAGGTCGGTGTGGCAGACGCCCGAAGCCTGGATGCGGACCTGAATCTGGCCGGGACCGGGCTCGGGGATCGGCGCGTCCTCGATCACCAGCGGCTTGCCGAATTCCCGCACGACGGCGGCCTTCATCGTCTTGGCCATGGGCGGATTTCCTTTCGCGTTTCCTCTGCGGCGAGGCTCGGACGCGGGACCCGGCGGGGCTAGACGGGCGGGGTAGGGGAGGGCGCGAAGCGTCGCAGAACTGCGACAGTCCGAGGGGCCGACAAACATCGTTGTGCGGACGACGCACTTGCCCCCTAAGGTCGCTCAACGGTTGGAGATCGCCGCTTGAGCTTCTTTGAGAGTTTGCTGGTCCTGCTGTTGGCGGCGGTTCTGCTGTTGCAGGTGTCGCGTCGACTGACGGTGCCCTATCCGACCATGCTGGCCGCCGCCGGGGTGTGCATCGCCCTGGTCCCCGGCGCGCCGCGCATATCGCTCGAGCCGCACACGACCCTGGCGCTGTTCCTGGCCCCGGCCCTAGTCGATGCAGCCTTCGACTTCCCCGTCGGCGACGCGCGCAAGCTGTGGCGGCCGCTGTTCGCCCTGGCCGTGCTGGCGGTGGTGATCAGCGCCGGGGCGGTGGCGTGGTTGGGCGTGGCCATGGCCGGCCTGCCGATCGCCGCGGCCCTGGCCTTGGGTGCGATCGTCGCCCCGCCGGACGCGGCCGCCGCCACCGCCGTGCTCAGCAGCGTACGCATGCCGCGCGGCTCGATCGTGGTGCTGAAGGGCGAGAGCCTGCTGAACGACGCCTCGGCCCTGCTGCTGTTCTCGGCGGCCCTGGCCTTCCAGGCGCGCGGCGAGGTCGACGGACACCTGGCGTGGCGCCTGGCCTTGGCCGCGCCGGGCGGGATCATCCTGGGCATCGTGCTGGCCAAGGTGCTGCGCGCCCTCAATCCGCTGGTCAGCGGCACCTTGGGCGGCAACGTCCTGGAGTTCGTCACCGCCTTCGGGGTCTGGGTGATCGCCGAGCGCCTGGGCCTGTCGCCGGTGCTGTGCCTGGTGGCCTTCGCCATGACCATCGCGCGCCGGGCCGGCCTGCGTACGCCGCCGCGAATGCGGATCCACAGCTTCGCGGTCTGGACCTCGGCGGTGTTCTTCCTAAACGTGCTGGCCTTCCTGCTGATGGGCCTGCAGGCGCGGATCATCCTGGCCGACATGAGCCGCGAGCGTCTGGTCGAGGCCGCCGGCTTCGTCTCGGCGGTGATCGCCTGCCTGATCGTGGTGCGGATGGCCTGGGTGCTGATCTATATCCGCCTGGCCCAACTGATCCCGTCCTTGCGCGGCGGTTACAAGCCCAACCTGCGGCACGGGGTGCTGGTCGGCTGGTGCGGCATGCGGGGCCTCGTCACCCTGGCCACGGCCTTCGCTCTGCCGGCCGATTTCCCGCAGCGCGACCTGGTGGTGCTGACCGCCTTTGCGGTGGTGCTGGCCACCCTGGTGATCCAGGGGCTGACCCTGTCGCCGCTGGTCAAGCTGCTGGGCCTGGACGGCGAGACCGGCATCGACGCCGAGCTGGTTCATGTGCGCGCCGAACTGGCCGCCGCCGCCTTGAAGGAACTGGAGAACGACCACGGCGAGGCCGCAGACCACTGGCGCTTCCGCTTCGCCGCCGTCCCGGTTGGCTTCCCGCCCGCCACCGGCCCGCTGGAAGCGCGCTGCACGCTGGGCCTGAAGGCCCTGGCCCGCCAGCGCGTGCGGCTGGAGGAACTGCGCGACGAACAGATCGTCGGCGCCGACGCCTTCCTGATCGTGCAGGAGGAGCTGGATTTCGAAGAGGTCTCGATCAGCCGCGACGACCAAAGGCAGATCGAGGAGAGTTGATCGCTACCACATGGTCTTGGCGGCGCGGCCGGGCCATTCGCGGTCGTAGGTGTCGCCGCCGACTTCGCCGGCGGTGACGGCGGCCAGCATGGCGCCGGGCGTGGGGAGGGTGGCGGCCGCGACCTGGCTTTCCGGCTTCCACAGGCCTGAGCGGACGATGGCGCGGGCGCACTGGAAGTAGGCTTCCTCGACCGTGACGACCATCACCGTTCGCGGCGGCTTGCCGTCGACGGCGAAGCTGGCCAGCAGGTCGGGATCGGCGCTGAGCACCGCGCGGCCGTTGACGCGGAAGGTGGAGCCCGAGCCCGGGATCAGGAACAGTAAGGCCACGCGCGGGTCGCGGACGATGTTGCGCAGGCTGTCGATGCGGTTGTTGCCGCGCCGGTCGGGCAACATCAGGGTCTTGGGATCGGCGATGCGGACGAAGCCGGGCAGGTCGCCGCGCGGACTGCAGTCCAGACCTTCGGGCCCCACGGTGGCCAGGGCCACGAATGGCGAGGCGTCGATCAGCGCGGCGTAGTGCGGGGTGATGTGGCTCGTGACCTTGACGGTCGAGGCGGCGACAGGCGCGGGTTGGTACAGCGCCTCGAGCGCGTCCAGGGTGGTGATCTCGTGCATCGCAGCCTCCTGCGATCCCCAGTCTAGGGGCGGGGGAGGCCGACGTCCACGCAGGCGGCGGCCAGATGTCGGCGCGAGATCGGTTTGTCGACGATCGGCTTGACCTGCCCCCGAAGCTGTTCGGCGTTGCCGGTGACATAGACCACGGGGATGCGACCCAGGAGGCGCTGGATAGCCTCGACGGCTTCGAGCCCGGTGCCGCCGACAATGCGGTAGTCGGCCGTGATCAGGTCGGGCGGATTGGCCGTGGCCATGGCCAAGGCGTCCGCCGGACTGTCGGCGATATCAAAACTCGTGAAGCCCATCTCCGCCAGAAGGGCCTCGACCTCGAACGCGACGAGGATTTCATCCTCGATAATCAACACGTGTCGGGCCTTCGCGTGCTCGGTCATTCACCGCGCCTTCGTCTTCGTCCCAAGAGACATACAGAGGATGTCGCAGCCTGGTGCGCCAGTCGCGTTTTCGTGATCGGTGTGATCGCACAGGTTGTGGTGGCGGGTTCGGCTGCGCGGCGGCGGAAAGCAGGCTATGCAAGGACAAAACGAATAATATGCAGGAGCGCCTCACCCCATGTCCGTCGACAACAAGTCCCTCATCCTCACCGAGAAGCGCGGCCACGTCGCCATCCTCACCCTGAACCGCCCCGAGGCGATGAACGCCCTGGGCGCGCCCGGCGACGGCGACCAGGTGGCGACCGCTTGCGAGGCGATCAACGACGATCAGGACATCCGCTGCGTGATCCTGACCGGCGCGGGCAAGGCCTTCTCGGCCGGCGGCGACGTCAAGGCCATGAAGGCCCGCGAGGGCGCGTTCGGCGGCAACGGCGTGGCCGTGCGCGACGGCTACCGCAAGAACATCCATCGCATCGTCCGGGCCATCTACGGCCTGGAGGTCCCGTCGATCGCGGCGGTCAACGGCGCGGCCATCGGCCTGGGCTGCGACGTGGCCTGCATGACCGACATCCGCATCGCCGCCGACACCGCCAAGTTCGGCGTCACCTTCCTGAAGCTGGGATTGATCCCCGGCGACGGCGGCGCCTGGCTGATGCCACGCACGATCGGCATGAGCCGCGCGGCGGAACTACTGTTCACCGGCGACGTCATCGACGCGGCCAAGGCGGCCGAGTGGGGTCTGGTCAGCAAGGCCGTGCCGGCCGATACGCTGATGGACGAAGCCCTGGCGCTGGCCAACCGCATCGCCCAGCAGCCGCCCCACGCCCTGCGTATGGGCAAGAGCCTGCTCAAGCACGGCCAGACGGCCAGCTACGACACCCTGATGGAGATGAGCGCGGCCGCCCAGGCCATCGCCCACCACACCGAGGACCACATGGAAGGCGTCGACGCCATCCTCGAGAAACGACAACCGAAGTTTGAAGGCAAGTAGGCATGGGTAAAGAAGCGAGCGGCGTCTGGGGGCAACTGTCCGAGGGCGAGAGCGAGGGCAAGCTACTGTGGGAGCCGCCCAAGCTGATCTTCCGCGGGGCCTATCGCGGCATCTATCAGGGTCACGCCCTCAAGCACGTGCGGGTCGAGGGCGATGACCTGGTGCTGCGGGACGGCACGCGCTTCACAATGGAGCCCGGCCAGGCGCAGACCTGGGTCCACGCCATCGAGAACCCGCCCACGCGCCTGGACAAGCTGGGCGTGAAGCCCGGCATGACCGTGGTGATCGACGGGCTGGAGGACGCGGCGTTCCTGGCTGAGCTTTCGGCGCGCGTCGAGCCGGTCGAGGCCGACGAGAACGTCGACCTGCTGTTCCTGGCCGCCGAGGACCTGGCCGACCTGGATCGCCTGGAGGACTGGGCCGGCGCCCTGGCCGACAAGGGCGCGGTCTGGGTCGTGGCCCAGAAGGGCAAGGGCGCGCCGCTGAAGGACGCCGAGATCCTGGAAGCCGCGCGCGGCCTGGGCTTCGTCGACACCAAGGTCTGCGCCTTCTCGACGACTCACTCGGCGCTGCGGTTCGTGGTGCGGAAGGGGTAGTGAGATGCTCCCCTGCGATGCGGGGGAGCTGTCGCGGAGCGACTGAGGGGGCTAATGCGGCAGATGTCCAGCTAGCCCCCTCCGGCCCTTCGGGCCACCTCCCCCGCATCGCGGGGGAGGATCTTCAGGCCGAAGCCGCCGCCAGCGAACCCTCCCGCTCCGCCAGCAGCCGCTTCTGCTCGGCCTGGCTGCGGTACAGGAAGTCGTACGGCAGCCCCAGGCGGAGGCTGGCCTGGCTGGGCGGGCTGGACTTGATCGCGATGCGGTCGGCCAGCTTGCCCGCCGCCTTCAGCGACAGCGTGTCCAGCGGCGTCAGGTCGTATTCCCGGCCCAGCGCCAGCTTGGTCCGCACGATCGGCGGCAGCAGCGACACCGAGGCCCGGGCCAGGGCCTTATGCAGGAACTTCGGCGCGGCGGACGCGGCCTTGCCCGACTGGATGATGTCCAGGAACTCGCCGACGATCGGGTGTGGCTCGAAGCGCGGCGCCAGCTTGTCCATCATCGCCATGAAGTCGGCCTGGTTGCTGGGCGAGTACTTCACGCCATAGAGCCGGGCGATCGGATGGGCCTCTTCGTAGAACCGGGTCTTCTGCGCCTCGCTCAGCGGGGCGACGAAGCGGTCATAGGCGTTGAGGAAGCCGTAGCCGGCGGTGGCGCTGACCCAGTCCAGCAGCTCGACATCCAGCGCCTTATAGGCCTCGCCCTTGGGCGTCTCGCCGACCACGCGGGTATGCATGTTGGTGACGCCCTGGATCACGCGCCGCGCGGCGGCCTGAGGGCCATAGACCCCGACCATGGCGGCGATGCCGGTGCGCTTGGAGCGGCCGATCGGGTCGGCCTTGTAGGTCGAGTGATCCCAGACGCCCGAGCGGATCCGCGCGTCGGCGAACTCCAGCAGCACGGCGGCCACGCCCCCGACCGCCAGGGCGATCGGGTTCTTGTACACCCGCCAGTGCATTGAGCCCGGCTCCAGATAGGCGGGCTCGCCGGGCGGGTTGGCGTAGTCGATCTTCCAGCCCAGGTACGAGGACGGTGCGGCCATACGGGTCTCCTTACCCTTGAAAGGTCGGAGCCGCCGCCACCGGTTGCAACCTATCAGATCCGATAGGGAAACTAGGCCGCGACCTTGGCCGGAGTCGCCGCCGCCTTGCCGAACGCCATCACCCCGTCGTCCATCTTGCCGAAACGCAGGGCGACCAGGTCCAGCGCGTAGTTCTGGTGCACCTTCCACGGCTTGCGCAGGCCCTGCTTGGGGAACTGGTCCATTGAGCGGGTGACGTAGCCGGACGAGAAGTCCAGCCACGGGGCGGTCTCGATCGCGCCGTCCAGGCGCGGCGCGCACCAGTCGGCGCCCACCCGGTCCATGTGGTTCAGCAGGCGGCAGACATATTCGCTGGTCAGGTCGGCCTTCAGCGTCCAGCTGGCGTTGGTGTAGCCGAACGCCGAGGCCAGGTTCGGCACGTCGCTGAACATCATGCCCTTGTAGCTCATCGATTGTGCCAGGTTGGCCACGACGCCGTCGACCACCACCTCCATGCCGCTCAGCAACTGCAGCTGCAGGCCGGTGGCGGTGACGATGACGTCGGCGGGCAAGGTCCTGCCCGACTTCAGCAGGATCCCATTCTCTGTGAAGGTCTCGATGTGGTCGGTGACCACCGAGCTGGAGCCAGCCTTGATCGAGTCGAACAGGTCGGCGTCGGGCACCAGGCACAGGCGCTGGTCCCAGGGATTGTAGCGCGGCGTGAAGTGAGTCTCGACGTCGTAGTCGGGGCCCAACTGGTCGCGGACCAGGCCGATCAGCCGCTCCTTGGTCTTCTCCGGTTTCTTGCGGGCCAGGTTGAAGAACAGCATCGACAGCAGCACGTTCTTCCAGCGCGTGAAGCCGTAGGCGGCCATCGGCGGCAGCTTGGTGCGCAGCCAGTTGGCCAGGCCGTCCTCGGCCGGGCGCGAGACCACATAGGTCGGCGAGCGCTGGAGCATGGTCACGTGGCCGGCGGTCTTGGCCATCTCCGGCACCAGGGTCACGGCGGTGGCGCCGCTGCCGATCACCACGACCTGCTTGCCGGCATAGTCCAGATCCTCAGGCCAGTGCTGCGGGTGGACGATGCGCCCCTGGAAACGGTCGCTTCCGGCGAAGTCGGGCGTGTAGCCGGACGAATAGCGGTAATAGCCCGAGCACATGTAGAGGAAGCCGCAGCTGAACTTGACCACCTGGCCGTCGTGCTCGGCCTCGACCGTCCAGGTCGCCGTCTCGGTGGACCAGCTGGCGCGCTTGACCAGGTGCTTGAAGCGGATGTGGCGGTCGACATCGTTCTCGCGCGCGGTTTCGCGGACATAGGACAGGATGGATGGCCCATCGGCGATGGCCTTGGCGGCCTTCCACGGCTTGAAGCTATAGCCCAGGGTGTACATGTCGCTGTCAGAGCGGATGCCTGGATAGCGGAACAGGTCCCAGGTGCCGCCGATCGCCTCGCGGCCTTCCAGGATTGCGTAGGTCTTGCCCGGGCAGTGCTTTTTCAGGTGATAGGCCGCGCCGATCCCCGAAAGCCCCGCGCCCACGATCAGTACGTCGACATGGTCCATGGTCCGCGTCCTCCCCGTTGCCATCCTTCAGTTGACCCGAAGTGACGGTATGTGAACAGTGTTCACCAACAGACGACCGTTTTGACCGAACGTCAACTGCGGCCGTTGGCCCAGCGGCAAGGACGGTGTCTAGAACCGCGCGATCAGTGTCGCTTCCACGCGCCGCTGCAGCGGATCCTCGAGCGACCATCGGTCGAGTAGGTTGCGCACGCCCAGGCGAAGCTCGGTCTGCGGGGCGTCGAGAGGCGCGGGGAGTTTCCAGGCGAACGAGAGATCCACCGTCGTGCGCGCCGGCAGGGAGGTCACTGCGTAGGCGTCGACGTAGCGCATGGTCGCTGACGCCGCGATGCGGTCGTTCGACCATCGCGCGCCGAGCGCGCCGCGCCATTCCGGCGTCGCCCCGTCCTGCGTGCGCTTGGACACGATGTTGTCGGGCGGCGCGCGTCGGCGCAGGGTCGGCTGCCAGGTCAGGGCGGCGCTGAATGCCAGCCGGCCGCTGCCCAGGTCCAGATCGTGATCCGCGGCGATGTCGACCGCCTCGATCAAGCTCGACCCCGTGTTCTCGTTGAGGTCGCGCACCTCCAGGATGCGGCCGGCCGTGTAGCCCTTGGCGCGGTCGGCCTCACTGAGCGGCGCGCGAATGACAGTCCCGGGGAAACGATCCTCGTTCTGGAGGTAGAAGTCGTAGCCGCGATAGACCTGGACCAGCAGGTCGCGGCCTTCGATGCGGGTATAGTCGACGGACAGACGGGACCGAGGCAGCCGCCGCGGCGTCAGCACCATGCCGGCCGAATAGGTTCGCATCTGGTCGGGCCGGAGATCGGGAGAGCCGCCCCAGGCATGGCGGAACCAGCCTTCCGCCGAGATCGGCTGGGTGGGATTGCGCTTGGGGTCGATCAGGCTGCTGATGCCCGCGCCCACCGCGCTCATGAACATGACCGGCTCGGGAAGCTGCGCGCCAGAGGCATAGGCCATGCGCAGGGTGAGGCCTGGCGCGGGCTCGGCCTTGGTGCCCAGCAGATAGAGGTCGGCGGTCTTCTCGACCGGACCGGCGGGACCGCCGTAGAAGATGCGGATGCGGCCGACCTGCCGTCGCGCTGCAGCCTGCACCTCCAACCCCGGAACCCCGGTCAGGCCTTCCAGAGGCGCGCGCAGTTCGCCAAACAAAGAGCGCGAGCGCATCGAGACATGGTTTCGCGGCTCGCCGGGGAAGTTGGGCAGGCTTTCCCAGAGCTGCTGCGCGGTGAGCGAGAGCGTGACGTCGCGACCCCTCAGCCGGGCCAGGGGGCCGGAAGCGCGTAGCGAAATGTCTTCCAGGCGGGATGAACCGTAGGGAGCAGGTTCTGCCCAGTTGCTTTGGTATTGGCCCAGGTCGGCCAGAAACTGGGTCTGGTCGCCGAACGGGTTTGGCGCGCGCCGCCCGTCCGCGGGCGCGACGCCGCTGGCGATGCTGGGGCGCGCCTGTTCGTCGAAGCCCACCTCCTGGGTGACCTGGCGAAAGCGCACATCGCCGACCGCATAGTCCAGACCGCCCCGCCACCGGGCCGGGAGATCGAACACCAGCCCGACGGTCGTGCGGCGCGAGATCAATCGGCTGTCCGACGTTCCGAACACATAGGGCAGGGGCGCGACCAGTTCGACCGGACTGCTCCCCGACAGCATCGTCGCGATCCCCTGGCCCGGCGTGAGTTGGGTGGAAAGGGCGCCGTAGGCGAGGGGGGCGGCGTCGTGGCTCGCCAGGTAGATGTGGTCGAAATAGGCTTCGGCGCCGCGCCACAGGCGCTGGCGGAGATTGACCAGCACCGCGTCGGTGCGGCTGTCGGTGGTCAGCAGGCCGTCTCGGTGGGCCGGCGCCAGGCCGGGCGCGGACCGGCCGGCATTGGCGATCAGCACCGTCTCGATTGGTGTCGAACCGTCATAGTCCGCCGGGATGTAGGTCTTCAGCATCTCGACGCCGCCGACCGTGAAGGGGCCGTTGAGGCCAAACAGGGTGACGCCGTTTCCGGGCGGCCGGTTGTAGGCCTGGCCCGGCTTCATCTGCGCGCCGTCCAGAGGCGCCGCCGCCTGGTTTCGATCACCGAAGGTGACGCCGTTGAAGCGCTTCTGGCCATAGCGCACCATCAGGGCCGTGGCGCCGTCCGCGGTGCTATAGCCCAGGCGGGCGTCCAGCCGACCATAGCCGCCGTCGCCGTGCTTGCCGCTGCCGACCGTGGCGGCGACCTCGGCCCCACGATAGTTGCGATCGATCACCAGATTGACCACGCCATTGACCGCGCCCAGGCCATAGAGCGCGCCGCTGCTGGCGCCGAGGGTTTCGATCCGCCCGATCGCCGCCAGCGGAATGGGACCAACATCGGCCTGCGCGAGCTGCGCTATGCCGGGCACCGCGGGCATGCGTCGCCCGTCCACGAGCACCAAGGTGCTGGAGAGCGCCGAAGGATCGCGGAAGCTGAAATTGGATCGTGACGGCGGCAGGCCGCGTCCGCGGCTGGGCACGATCTCGTGGGTGTCGCTGTTGCTGGTCAGCCAGGTCTGGAGAAAGTCATCGGCCGACAGGCCCTGGGCCGCTCTCAGCGTCGCGCGGTCGAAGACCCGGTAGGGTTGGATGCCATCGGGATCGCGTCTCTGGTCGACGTTCTGGGTGCGCACGCCCACGACCAGAAGCTCGGGCAGGACCACAGGATCGGACAGCGCCGCAGCCTTGGTGACGCGTCCCGCCCGCACAACATAGCCCTGACCCTCGAGGCTTTCGAACTCCAGGCCCGAGTCCGCGAGCAGCAGCTGCAGCGCCTGGCCGGGCGTGTAGCGACCGCGCAGAGACGGCGCACGTCGGTTCCCGACGCTGGCCGACGAGAGCAGGATGTCGACGCCGGCCTGCCGGCTCAGCTCGACCAGCGCGTCGTCCAGCGGCAAGGCGGGCAGGGCGAGGGTCACGGCGCGCTCGGCCGCCCCCGCCGGCGTCGCCAGCAAGCCGGCGCAGGCCATGGCCGCCAGCCGCAAGGGGGCGCCTGCCCTGGAACCTAGAAGTGAACGTCGTTCGCCCATTGCGCCGATCATGGAAGAGCAGGCGGGGCCATAGAACGAACATCGTTCTGTCGGCAAGCGTCGCTTGCTGCGCCGGACCTGGACGGTGCGGATTTTCCCGCCGGCTGCGTGTTTCCTAGAAAGCCCGCGCTGGAGTTTGCGATGCTATTGGCCCATGAACAGCGCATGGGGGAGCCGGTCGACGTGTCGGCTGACGGTGAGAACCGCCACGCCAGCGCGCGGGGCGGCGCGATGGCGGCGTTGCTGGCCAAGCCGCTGGCGGCGTTCTTCCGGCGACGCCTGGGGCCCGGCTACGAGGCCGAGATCGAGGATCTGGTCCAAGACGTCTTCCTGCGCGCCGCCGACCAGTTGAATCTAGCCGAAGAAGAGCACGCACGGGCCTACGCCTTTCGGGTGGCGGCCAGCGTCTGGATCGACCGGCATCGCCGTCGCCAGGCGCGCCAGGCCGATCAGCATGTCTCGTTCGACCCAGCCCGGCACGATACGGCCGACCGCGACCTGGCCCGGCAACTGGATGCGCGGGAAACCCTGCGGGCGGCGACCCTGGCGCTGGCCGACCTGCCCGAGCGCACGCGCGCGATCTTCATTCTGAGGCGCATCGAGGGTCTGGCCGTGCGCGAAGTCGCCGCCAGGCTGGGGCTGTCGACGAGCGCGGTGGAGAAGCACATGGTTCGAGCGCTCGAACACATACTGACGCAGACGAGGGCCTGGCGATGAGCGACCGCATGCCCAGCGACCTCGACGGACTGACGCCCGACCAGGTGGCCGCCCGCCTGCTCCTGCAGGTGGACGAAGCCGATCCGGTCCAGGCCGCGCGCCTCGATGCCTGGCTGGACCAGGACCCGGCTCATCGTCAGGCCTGGCTGGACGCCCAGGCGGTCTGGGCCAGTTTCGACGCGGCTGACGCCCATCGCCCTCTGGATCTGCCGCGCCGCCGGGCCAAGGCGCTGAAGGCTGGGCGTGCGCCCGTTCAGTGGATCGCGGCGGCCGCCTGCGTGGCCATGGCGCTGGGAGTCGTTCTGACGCCCTGGCGGCGCGCGACCGAGGCGCCGGCGCCAGTCCAGCATGTCATCTATGAAGCGACGGGCCAGCAGCGCCTGCTGACCTTGCCCGACGGCAGCAAGGCGGTGCTGGCGGCGGGCGGCGCCCTCGACCTGGCCTATGCCGGCGACGCGCGGCGCGCGCGCCTGATCCGCGGCCGCGCCTATTTCGACGTGGCGCACGATGGATCCAGGCCCTTCGTGGTCGAAGCGGGCGGTCGGTTGATCACGGTCCTGGGCACGCGTTTCGACGTGGCAAGCGACGCCGAGGGTCTGAGCGTGACCTTGCTGGAGGGCAGCGTCCGGGTGGCCGCGCCGGGGGGCGACCCTGTGGTGCTGCGGCCGGGTCAGGCGCTGGTCGTCGCGCACGGGCGCACGCAGGTCCGGCAGGCGGACGAGGCGGCGACCGAGCGCTGGCGCGAGACGCGGGCGGTGTTCGACGACAAGCCCTTGAGCGAGGCCATTGTCGAGATGAACCGTTACTCGGTTCTGCAACTGGTCATCGATGATCCGCAGGTGGCGGCCCTGCGGATCACCGGACAGTTCCGCGTCGGCGACAACGCCCGCTTCGCCCGCGGTTTGGCGCGGCTCTATCCGTTGCGCGCGGTTCCCGACGGCCCCGCGCGCTTGAAGCTCGTAAGCGGCCGGCCGCTCAGTTCGCCCGATGGGTCCGGCGCCAGGCGTTAGGCGTAAGGCCCGTCACGTGGCGGAAACGGTTCTGGAAGTGGGGCTGATCGGCAAAGCCGCAGGCCAGGGCGATCTGGCTTAGCGGATCATCCGTGGTGGCCATCAAGCGCTTGGCATGGGCCAGCCGCATGTGGACGATCAGCGCGCGGGGGCCGAGACCGAAAGTCTCTCGGCAGGCTCGGCCGAGATCTCGCAGACCTAGTCCTGACAAGGCCGCGACCCGCGCGACGGTCAGCGGCAGGCTGATGTTGTCCTCGATGGAGCGTTCGATCACCTGGGCTCGGGCAGGCGGCGGACGGTCGCGATCCTGGCTCCCGATAGAAGTGATGGTTTCGCGCCGCGAGGCGCCGGTTTCGACGTGCAGTCCCGACATGGTGTTCTCCCCGAGGCGAGGGGCCTCGACAGTGAACACGCAGCGGTTGGGCGAAATCCGTATTTCGCCGAACGGCGTTCACGATGTGCAAAAGGGGGCGCACGGGATCGCGCGCCCCAAGCGGACGGCCGGATAGCTCAGGCCTTGATGAAGGCCAGCAGGTCGGGGTTCACCACGTCGGGATTGATCGTGCAGACGCCGTGGCCCAGGCCCTTGTAGGTCTTGAGCTGGCCGTGCCTGAGCAGCTTGACCGAAAGCGGGGCGCTGTCGGCATAGGGCACGATCTGGTCGTCGTCGCCGTGCAAGACCAGGGTCGGGACGGCGATCTTCTTGAGGTCCTCGGTGAAGTCGGTTTCTGAGAAGGCCTTGATGCAGTCGTAGTGAGCCTTGGCGCCGCCCATCATGCCCTGGCGCCACCAGTTCCAGATCACGCCCTGGTCGGCCTTCGCGCCCGGCCGGTTGAAGCCGTAGAACGGGCCGGCGGGGACATCGTGGTAGAACTGGGCGCGGTTGGCGACGAGCGCGGCGCGGAAGCTGTCGAACACCTCGATCGGCAGGCCGCCGGGGTTCTTGTCCGACTTGACCATGATCGGCGGCACCGCGCCGATCAGCACGGCCTTGGCCACTCGGCCGGGCTTGGCGCGGGCGACATAGCGTGCGACCTCGCCACCGCCGGTCGAGTGGCCGATATGGACGGCGTTCTTCAAGTCCAGATGGTCGGTCAGGGCCGCGACGTCGGCGGCATAGGTGTCCATCTCGTTGCCGGTGTCGGTCTGGGTCGAGCGCCCATGGCCTCGGCGGTCATGGGCGATGACCCGGAAACCCTGGGCGTAGAAGAACAGCATCTGGTTGTCCCAGTCGTCGGCCGACAGCGGCCAGCCGTGGTGGAACACGATCGGCTGGGCGGTCTTGGGACCCCAGTCCTTGTAGAAGATCTGCACGCCGTCCTTTGTGGTGACGAAACCGCTGCTCATGGTCTTGGCTCCTGGAGAAGTCGGGGCCGCCACGGCGGCCAGGGCGGGGGAGGCGGAGGTCATCGCCAGCACGGCCATGCCGAAGCCGCTGGTGAGGACGCCGCGGCGCGAGGCGCCGTCGATGGCGGGCGGGAAGGCGTCCATCAGCGGGTCACCTTGCCCGGCAGGCTGAGATCGCCCGACGCCACGTCGAAAACGTCCGAGATGCACAGCAGCGGCGCATGCAGGTTGGCGTTGACCTTCAGGGCCGAGGTGACACCGTCGAACTTGACGCCCTCGACCGCGCCGATGACCGCGCCCGGCACCTTGACCTCGACGGTGTCGGTGGCCAGGGACGTCGGGTAGGTCGGGCTGTCGATCAGCAGCGGCACGCCGGGCCAGGTGGCCGGCACCTTGGGCTTGGTCCCCTCGGGGATGTCGCGGACCTTCAGCGCGCCCACGCCGCAGGCCTCGTCCTTGACCAGCACCACCCAGTGCGGATGCCAGACGTGCCGGTTGACCGCGCCGGCCGCGCCGTCGTCGAAGTCCGGGTGGAAGGTCACGGCCAGGGCCAGAATGCCTTGCGCAGTCTCGAAGCCGACCGTTCCGCTGTCCAGCGAGGTCGGCCAGACGTAGCTGTAGACGGCGCTGCCGGCGAACTGGCCGACGGCCTTGGGCTTCAGGTCGCCCGCCTTGCCGGCCACCTGAACCTGGAAGACGACCTCGGGCCCGACGCTCTTGACCGAGGTGCGGACGATGTCGAAGGCGGCCATGGTCTTGGGCGACTTGGGCGAGGTGATGTCCTGGGCGAGTACGGGCGCAGCCGCGACGCTCAGGGTCAGGATCAGGGGCGTGGAAAGGCGACGCATGGACAGGCTCCTTGAGGCGAAAGGGATCAGTCGGCGACCTTGACGAAGGTCCCGATGTGGGCGGCGCTGGAGACGGGGTGCTGGTGCTGGGGGCCGTGGCCGGCGCTGGGATAGGTCAGCAACTGCAGGGTCGGCAGCTGGTCGTTCAGCGCGTACCAGTTCTCGACGGGGCAGATCAGGTCGTGGTCGCCGCCGATGTGCAGGATGGGGATGCTGGTCGACTTCAGGATCGCCAGGATCGGTGGGGCTGGAAACGGCTCGGCCTTGGGTCCGTCGCCGAGATTGGCGGCGGCCCATTCGTAGGGGACCGGCGTGGCGCGCTCGGCCGTGCGCGCGGCGATGCGGTCGTGCGAGGCCCTGGCCGCCGCGCGGCTGGCCGGCGCGTTCGGCTCGAAGAACAGGATGACCTCATCCTCGAAGTCGTTCTGGCGGATGGCGACCTCGTAGAACAAAGGCTCGGCCAGCTTGGCGGTCGGTCCCGGCGGCGTCGTGCCGATCAGGACCAGGTGGCTGATCTTCTCGGGGAAGATCGACAGGGCCGCCTGGCCGGCGAACCCGCCCAGAGACCAGCCCAGCAGGACAACCGACGTGAGGTCCAGGGCGGTGATCAGGTCGCCGGCGTCCTTGGCCCAGTCGAACGGATTGAGGGATTTCTCGCCGGTGGACAGGCCAAGGCCCGAATAGTCGAAGGTGATGACCCGGAAGCCCTGGCCGACCAGACTGTCCAAGAACAGCGGATCCCAGTCGTCGATCGTGCCGCGAAAGCGGGTGCACAGCACCATGGGCTGGCCGGTCCCGATCGAGCGGTAGGCCAGGCGTCGGCCGTCGAGTTCGGCGTAGCGGGTCGGGGCGTTCACGGCCCCGGCGAGCGGGAGATCGGACACGGTCATGCCGGGACCCTTCAGGCTTTCTTGGAGAGGCGCGCGATCGCGTCGGCCACGCCCGCGCCATAGGCCGGATCGGCCTTGGCGCAGTTGGCGACGTGTCGCTGCTGGACGTCGGGCGAGGCGCCGGCGATCGCACGGGCGGTGTTGTCGAACAGGGCCTGCTGCTGGACCGGCTCCATCAGTCGGAAGAGGTCGCCCGGCTGCTGGTAGTGGTCGTCGTCCAGGCGGTGGTCCCAGTGGGCGGCCGCCCCGTCCAGGGGCAGCGGCGGCTCGGCCAGCTCGGACTGGTCGATCCACTCGCCGCGGCTGTTGGGCCAGTAGGTCGGCGTGGCGCCCAGATTGCCGTCGGTGCGCATGGCGCCGTCGCGGTGATAGGCATGGACCGGGCAGCGCGGGGCGTTGACCGGGATGTGGTTGAAATTGACCCCCAGCCGGTAGCGCTGGGCGTCGCCGTACGAGAACAGGCGCGCCTGCAGCATCCGGTCCGGCGAGAAGCCGATGCCAGGCACGACATTGGCCGGCGTGAAGGCGGCCTGCTCGACCTCGGCGAAGACGTTGTCGGGATTGCGGTTCAGCTCCAGCACCCCGACCTCGATCAGCGGGAAGTCGCCCTTGGGCCAGACCTTGGTCAGGTCGAACGGGTTGAAGGGAAAGGCCTTGGCCGCCTGCTCGCTCATCACCTGGACCGACAGCGTCCAGCGCGGATAGTCGCCCTGCTCGATGGCCTCGAAGAGGTCGCGCTGGCTGCTCTCGCGGTCCTGGCCGACGAGGTTCTGGGCCTGGGCGTCGGTCAGGTTTTCCACGCCCTGGTGCGTGCGAAGGTGGAACTTGACCCAGGTCCGCTCGCCCTGCGCGCTGACGAAGCTGAAGGTATGGCTGCCGAAGCCGTGCATGTGGCGATAGCCGCGCGGCAGACCCCGGTCGCTCATCACGATGGTCACCTGGTGCAGGGCCTCGGGCAGCAGGGTCCAGAAGTCCCAGTTGTTCTGGGCGCTGCGCATGCCGGTGCGCGGGTCGCGCTTGACCGCATGGTTGAGGTCGGGGAACCGCAGCGGATCGCGGAAGAAGAACACCGGGGTGTTGTTGCCCACCAGGTCCCAGTTGCCCTCGTCGGTGTAGAACTTGATCGCGAAGCCGCGGATGTCGCGCTCAGCGTCGGCCGCCCCGCGCTCGCCGGCCACGGTCGAGAAGCGCACGAAGACCGGCGTCTGTTGGCCGATCCGCGCGAACAGGTTGGCCTTGGTGTGGCGGGTGATGTCACCGGTCACCACGAAGGTCCCATAGGCGCCCGAGCCCTTGGCGTGCATGCGTCGCTCGGGAATCACCTCGCGGTCGAAATGAGCCAGCTTCTCGATCAGCCAGACGTCCTGCAGCAGGGCGGGGCCGCGCGGGCCGGCCGTCTGGATGTTGACGTTGTCGACGACAGGCGCGCCGCTGGCATGGGTGAGGCGGTGGTCCGACATGATCCGCTCCGGTCTGGCGATGACGGGAGCTTGCCGGGTTCGAGGCCCTGGTTATTGGACGGATTGGCGCGTTCTGGCGCCGATCGGCCGTGGTCAGGGTCGCTTCAGGCCCAGGGCGTCGGCCATGCGGATCAGCTCCGCGAAGGTGCGAGCGCCCATCTTTCGCATCGCTGCGCCGCGATGGATCTTCACGGTGATCTCGGAGAGGTCCAGGTGGCCGGCGACCTGCTTGTTCATCAGGCCGGACGTGACCAGGGTCATGACTGCCTGCTCGCGCGGCGACAGGGTGGCGAAGGCTTCGCGCAGGGCTTCGATCCCGACCGCGCCCTCGCGGCGCTCGGCGTCGCGGGCCAGGGCGGCGGCGACCGCGTCCAGCATGTCCTGGTCCCGGAACGGCTTGGCCAGGAAGTCGACGGCGCCGGCCTTCATGGCCTGGACGCTCATCGGAATGTCGCCGTGGCCGGTCATCAGCACGACCGGCAGGGCCACGCCCAGGGCGGTCATCCGGGCCTGGAAGTCCAGGCCGCTGAGGCCGGGCAGGCGCACGTCCAGCACCAGGCAGCCGGGCGTGTCGTCGTGATCCTCCAGGAACGCCTGCGCCGAGCCGTAGGTGCGGGTCTTCAGCCCTACCGAACGGAACAGGCTGTCTAAGCCTTCACGCAACGAAACGTCGTCGTCGATGATGTGGACGGTCTGGCTCACGGGGTCTGCGCCTGCAGTCGGGTGCGGATCTCGGCATGGGCTTGAGCGGTCAGGGCGTGGCCGCGGGCCAGCAGGGCGGCCACCAGGCCGATTGCCGCCGGCGCCCAAATGGCCATCAGGGCCAGCGCGCGAACGGTCTCGGGCGCCTGGGTCGCCGTCTTGGCCTGGAAGCCGGTCGCGCCCAGCACGGCGAAGGCGACGGCCGGGCCGATCACCGCGCCCAGCTTGTTGGAATTGGAGAACAGGGCCGAGATCAGGCCGGTGTGGTCCGCGCCGCGCAGCAGCCGCTCCTCGTCGCCGACATCGGCCAGCATCGAGCGCACCAGCACCGGACCCGCCGACAGGGTGGCCCCGAACAGCATCATGACCCCCGCGCCGACCGGCAGGCGCTCGAATGGCGCCAGATGGACGATCGCCAGAAGCGCCGCATAGGCGATGAAGCCGACGCTGGCGGCCTGGTGCTTGCCGATCAGGCTGCCCAGCCGGCCCCACAGCAGGGCGCCGATCAAAGAGCCCAGATTGGTCGCGAACAGCAGGATCGCCGCCTGGCCGAACGGCAGGCCGCGCGCGAAGCCGAAATAGAAGAAGAACAAGGCCGCATTGGTCGCCACCGCCACGCCGATCAGGAGGTCGATGGCCAGCAGCCGGGCGATGTTGGGACGGACCATCAGCTTCAGATAGTCGGCCAGGGCGACCCTGGGGCGCGGACCGGACGGCGGCTCCGGCACGACCAGCAGGGCCACGATCACCGCCAGCGGCGTGGCGATCAGGATGAATTGGCCCATGGTCGGCACGGCCAGGGCCGGATCGGTGCGCAGGGCCGGGGTCAGGGGCAGGGTGGTGATCACCAGGCTGCCCAGCAGATAGGCCGCCTGCCACCAGCCGAAGATGCTGTTGCGCTCGGCATAGTCGCCCGACAGCGCCACGCCCCAGCCCAACTGGGAAACGAAGCAGATCGACCAAGCCGCGTAGGCGGCCAGCAGGGCCAGGACCAGATAGGTCAGACCCGCGCCGGCCGGCGGCATGAACAGCGCATAGACCGCCAGCATGAACAACGGCGTGCCGACGGCCATCCACGGCTTGAAACGGCCAAAGCGCGTCCGCGTCCTGTCCATGGCCGCGCCGATCAGCGGGTCGAAGCCGATGTCCAGCAGGCGGATGATCGCGAAGGCGGCGCCGACCGCGGCGATCTGCAGGCCGCGTTGGGTGGCGTAGTAGGTCGGCAGGAAGATCAGCAGCGGCAGGCTGACCCCGGCGAGCCCGACGCTGGGCGCGGCATAGGCGGCTTTGGTGAGCAGTCGCATGGGTCCCCCGACTAGTCGCTGCGCAGGTCGAGCGGGAGGGTGAAGCTGAAGACCGCGCCGCCGTCTTGTAGGTTTCGGACGCCGATCGCTCCGCCATGGCTCTCCACGATCGAGCGGCAGATCGATAGCCCCATGCCCATGCCTGTGGGCTTGGTGGTGAAGAAGCTGTCGAACAGCCGGGTCAGGTCGGCTTCCGGCACGCCGGGGCCGCTGTCCTCGACGATGACCGCGATCCGTCCGGACCCGTCGAGAGCGGCGCGGATCGTCAGGTCGCGTTGGGAGCTGCTGGCCATGGCCTGCAGCGCGTTCATGGCCAGATTGACCACGACCTGCTGCAACTGGGTGCGGTCGCCCAGCACCGGAGGCAGGTCGGGCGCGATGTCCAAGGTCAGGCTGGCCTTGCGGCTCTGGATTTCGTGACCCAGGAACACGGTCGCTTCCTCGATCAGGCCGGCCAGGGCGATCGGGACCCTGTCATCGCCGCCCCGCGCCACCATCCTCTGGATGCGGGCGATGATGTCAGCGGCGCGGCGGGCGTCGGAGACCATGCGGGCGGTGGCGGTGCGCGCCTCGTCCAGGTCCGGCTCGGGCCGGTTCAGCCAGCGCAGGCCGGCCTCGCCATGGGTGGTGATCGCCGCCAGCGGCTGGTTGACCTCGTGGGCGATGGAGGCGGTCAGTTCACCCAACATCGACACCCGGGCGGCGTGGGCCAGGTCGGCCTGCATCCGCTCCAGCGCCCGCCCGGCGGCGACCCGCTCGGAGATGTCCACGACGCCGATCAGGATGTTGCCGCGCGCGGCGTTGTCGGCCGGCACCGTTGCGGTGAAGATGACGTCGATCCGACGGCCGTCCAGCGTGGCCAGCTGTGTCTCGGCTTCGAAGTGGGCCTGGCCGTTCAGATTGGCGTTCAGCGCCTGGACGAACACCGCGCGGCTCTCGGGCGGCCAGTAGGGCTTCGCCGGGCCCAGCAACGCCTCGCGCGCGCCGCCGGCGGCGAAGAGCTCGACGGTCTTGGCGTTGACGTCCACCACCGTGGTGCGCTCCAGCGCCTGCTCCAGGAACTCCGGATGCGCGCGGACATGGGCCGGCAGGTCGCTCACCCCGGCCACGACCAAGGCGTCGAGGTCGGTGCGCACGGCGCGGAAGTCCAGCTCCCAGAACGATACGGCGGTGGCCTGGAAGATGTTGCGATAGCGATCCTCGCTGGCCCGCACCTCGCGCTCGGCGGCCTTGCGGTCGGAGATGTCGATCACCCCCACTAGCACCGTGCCCTTGCCCTTGTTCTCGGTCGGCCAGGCGACCGTCAGCAGCGCGTCGAACAGCGTGCCGTCGGCGCGCGCCAAGACGGTCTCGGCCATGAAGCGCGGGGCGTTGACGATGGCGGCCATCAGGCTGGCGGCGAACACGTCCTGGCTGATCGCCGGCCAGAACGGGCCGATCGAGGCGCCGATCAGGTCCTCGCGCGACACCCGATACATCTCCAGGGTCTTGTCGTTGACGTCGACCACGCGAGTGGAGTCGATCGCGGCGCGGATGAATTGCGGGTGCTCGGCGAAATAGGCGCGCGGATCGGTGACGCCCGAATTGAACAGGTCCTCCAGCATTCGCCGCACGCCGGTGAAGTCCAGGTCCCAGAACGAGGCGGCCATGGCCTGAAACAGGTTGCGGTAGCGATGCTCGGTCTGCCGCGCCTCGCGCACTTCACGCGAAAGACCTCCAAGGTCGCGGCCGATCTCGACCACGTCGCAGGGACTTCCGTCGGCGTCGCGTCGCAACCGCCAGCGGGTTTCGACCAGGATCTCGTCGCCGGCGGCGTTGCATCGGGTGACTTCGCCCGCCCAGGCGTTGTCGGCCCAAAGGCGACGCTCGACCTCGCCGATGGTCAAGGGATGGCGGCTGCCCAGCAGGTCGTGGGTGATCTGGCCCAGAGCCTGGTCGCGCGACCAGCCGTAGAGCCGTTCGGACACCGCGTTCCAGGCCGTGATGCGGCCCTGCGGATCGCGCACGATGATGCTGTCTTCGACCAGGTCGAGGATAGCCGCGTCGTCCGCCCCCATCGCCGTCCCCCAAACGCCTGCCTGGCGTTCTTGCCCCGTAACGACGGTCGACGAAAAGCGAAATCTCAACCTTGGCGACGGGCCAACGCCTTTTCCACACAGGCCAGCAGAGCGTCGGCGGCGAAGGGTTTGCGCAGCACGCAAAGCGCGCCGGTCGCCGCCGCCCGGCTCAGAAGGTCGGTTTCGCCGCGAGCGGTGATGATCACGACCGGCGGCGATGGCGTCGCATCGCGCAGCCTCAGCGCCAGGTCGATCCCGCTGAGGCCGGGCAGTTGGAGGTCGGTGACGACGCAGTCCGCGCTCCCGGCCTCGCCGCTTTCCAGGAACGCCTCGGCCGAGCCGTGGCCGCTGCCGATCCAGCCCACGGCCGCGAACAGGGTCATCAGAGCGTCTCTCAGCGACGCGTCGTCTTCGACGATCGAGATGCGGGGCGAACGCACCGACCTACTGCAGGACCTGGCCGCGCATCCGCCGCCAGCGGTGCGGCGTGACGCCGGTGAGCTTGCCGAACACCCGCGTCATGTGAGCCTGGTCGGCGAAGCCGCAGGTCAGGGCGATATCGGCCAGGCTCTGCTCCGCCTGGCCGATCAGGTTCTGGGCCAGAGCGACCCGGCGACCCATCACATAGGCATGGGCGGATTGACCGAAGGTCTTGCGGAACGCCCGGCCGAAATAGCTGACCGACAGATTGGTGAGCCGCGCCAGTTCGGTGTTGCAGATCACCGCGTCCAGATTGGCGTCGATATGGGCCTGAAGCCGGCGCGCCTTCCAGACGGGCAGGCCGCCGATTTCCGTCTCGATCGTCTTCGGGGGGAGGAGGGCGGGCTCGACCGGTGCGAGCACGTCCAGGCCAGCCATCTGGGCCAGACGGGCGATCGCCGCGCGGGCTTCGTGGAGAGCAGCAGGGGGGATGTGCTGAGCCTCGGCCAAAAGGGCCTGAAGCGGAGCGGCGGCGGGCTGGGTCGAGGTCTGGAAGGTCATGGCGTGTCCCCGGTTCGAAGGTTTCGAAGTCGGGATCACGATGATCGGCCCAGCATTCGCCAGCCATCGGACCTAGGTCTCGACCGGGGCCTACTTGAGTATGAGCCCCCCTATACGAAGGTATGGTTGGCCAAGGCCATGGATCGCCACAAGGGGGGGCGTCCTAGGCGGCGCGTCCCATCTCCTCCAGATACAGCGCCTCCAGATCCTGGGCGGTGATCGTGTCGGCCGCGAGGGTGCGACGCAGGCGGCCGGCGCGCATCAGGCCATCATCATAGCCCCCAAAGTGCTCGAAAGGAATCGTTATGATATAATATATCATCTTTATCTCGCGCTTAGGGGAAGGGGCGTGAAGCTGTCAAGCTTGGGGCCAGAACGTCGCGCCGTCAGTCGGCCAACATGCGCGCCTTCAGGGTCTTGCGATCCAGCTTGCCGACGGCCGTCTTCGGGATGGCGTCGGCAAACACGATCCGGTGCGGCTTCTTGTAGGAGGCGATGGCGCCCGCGACGTGGGCGGTCAACTCAGCCTCGCTCACGTCCTGGCCGGCGCGCCGCACGATCACGGCGGTGACGGCCTCGACCCACTTGTCGTCGGGCAGGCCCACAACCGCGACCTCCAGCACCGCCGGATGGGTGATCAGGGCGTCCTCCACCTCGCGCGGATAGATGTTGTAGCCGCCCGAGATGATCATGTCCGAGGTGCGGTCGCGCAGGTGCAGCAGGCCGATCGCGTCGAACAGGCCGACGTCGCGGGTATGGACCCAGCCCTCAGCGTCGAAGGTCTGGGCGTTCAGGTCCGGGGCGTTGAAGTAGCCGGCCGCGGCGCTGGGCGTGCGCACCAGGATCTCGCCGGTCTCGCCCGCCGCCACGTCATGGCCGGCCTCATCGACCAGCCGGATCTCGACATCCGCCGCCGGCCGCCCGCAGGCGCCCAGTTGATCGCCGTGGTGATCCTCGGGTCGCAGCACGGCGATGCACAGCGGGACCTCGGTCTGGCCGAAATACTGCCAGAACCGATCCTGGCCGAAGCGGGCGATGGCCCGCTGGATCACTGCACGCGGCATGGGCGAGGCGCCGTAGATGATCCGCTCCAGCGACGAGACGTCGAAACGGTCGATGTCGGGATGCTCCAGCAGCATCTGCATCATGGTCGGCACCAGGTTGATTGCGGTGACCCGATGCTCGGCGATCGCCTGCAGGAAGGTGGCGGGCGCAAAGCCCGGCAGCACGACATTGCGCGCCCCGCGCAGCCACAGCGGCAATACGAACGTGCCACTGGCGTGGATCAGCAAGGCCGAGTGCAGCATGGCGTCGTCGGGGCCGGCCGGGAACAGGTTCATCAAGATGTTCCGGCAGATCGCCGCATAGGAGCCCTGCGTGTGTTGGGCCGCCTTCAGCACGCCGGTGGTGCCCGACGTGTAGAGTGTGACGATCACGTCCTCGGGCCGGGCGTCGGCCTCCGGTGCGGTGGTCGGCATCGCCTCGGCCATGGCCAGCAGGTCGTCGCCGTCGTCCAGCCGCGCCCCCAGGCCCAGGCAGGCCAGATCCGGCTTCAGCGCCTTCAGCTCGGCGGCGCGGTCCAGCAGGTCCGGGCCGAACACCAGGACGCCGCACTGGGCCTCGGTCAGCATCCGGGCGTGCTCGGCGGCCGACAGGCGGGCGTTCAGCGGCACGCGGTTCAGGCGCGCCTTCACGCAGGCGAAGTCCAGGGGCACGCTGTGGACGCCGTTATTGGCCAGCAGCGCCACGCGGTAGTGCGGCGACAGGCCGGCCGAGCGCATCGCGTGGGCCAGTCGGTTGGCGCGAAGGTTCACCTCGGCGAAGGTCAGGCTTTGCCCCTCGGCGATCACGGCGATGCGGTCGGCGTGCTGGCGCGCGCCGCGCTCGATCAGCTCCAGGCAGGTCGGGCCTTGGGTCATGGCGGGATCTCCCTCAGCGTCCGAACTGGCCGTGACGGCCGGCGCCGCCCACGAAACGACGCGCGCCCGCGCGGCCTTCCGCCGCCACGATCGGCGCGCCCAGGCGACCCTCCTGTTCCAAGGCGGCGTCCAGCGGCAGGTCCCACTGGGCGTAGGCCGAATGGCGGTCGGCCTTCATGCAGGCCTGAGGGAAGGCGGCGATCTCGCGGGCTAGGGCCTCGGCGGCGGCGCGGGCCTGGCCCGGCGACACGACCCGGTTGGCCAGGCCCATGGCAAGGGCCTCGCGGGCGTCGACCGGACGGCCGGTCAGGATCATGTCCAAGGCGCGCGACATGCCGATCGCCCGCGGCAGGCGCACCGTGCCGCCGTCGATCAGCGGCACGCCCCAGCGCCGGCAGAAGACGCCGAAGATCGCGCTTTCCTCGGCCACCCGCAGGTCGGCCAGCAGGGCCAGCTCCAGTCCGCCGGCCACGGCATGACCGGTCACGGCGGCGATCAGCGGCTTGGACAGCAGGAGGCGCGAGGGTCCCATCGGGCCGGCCCCGCCGCCGCTAGGGTCCAGCTCGTGGGCCCGGGCCGGATCCTCCAGCGCCGACAGATCCGCGCCAGCGCAGAACGCGCCGCCTTCTCCGAACAGCACCGCCACAGCCTGGCTGTCATCGGCCTCGAAGGCCTGGAACGCCGCGCGCAACGCCAGGGCCATGGGGCCGTCAACGGCGTTCCGCCGCTCGGGCTTGCTCAGGATGATGGTAGTGATCGCGCCGTTGATCTCGACCCGGACGCCGGCGTCCGAGCGGTCGGGCGCGGGGGTGCTGTCCGCCGTCACGTTGTCCTCCCTGGTTGAGATGTTACAGATCATGATGAAAATAGATCATCAAGAGAAACATTCGGCCTGAGGTAAAATCGGGCTAAGAGCTGAAACATGACGCCGGTCGTTCCGCCTGCCACCGATCTCGTGCTCGACCTGCTGACCGCGGTCGACGGCGGCAGGCTGTCGGTCCAGGACCTGGGCCGCGCAGGGGCGATCCTGGGCGTAGGCGAGGGCCAGATGCGCGTGGCCCTGACCCGGCTGGTCCAGCAGCAAAAGCTCTGCAAGGCCGAGCGGGGGCTGTACGGCTTCCATTCCGCCTATCAGCCCATGGCCGAGGACGTGATCGGCTGGCTGGGCCGGGTGTCGTGGATGACGCCCTGGGCGGGCGACTGGGTCGCCGTCGTCGACCCCCGGATCCCGACGACGGACCGCACTCGGCTGCGCCGGCATCAACGGGCCCTGAGCCTGCGGGGCTTTCGCACCTGGCGGCCGGGCTTCCACCTGCGCCCCGCCAACCTGGTCGGACGGGCGGAGAGCCTGCGGCTTCAGCTTCCGCAGCTGGGCCTGGCCGAGGGCGCCGAGGTGATCGGTGTGGAGCGGCTGGACGCGGTCCAGCACACCGAGGTTCAGGCGTTGTGGGCCATCGACGCCTTGCGCGCCAATTATCGCCGCCTGATCCAGGCCCTTGTCGAGAGCGAGCCGCGCCTGGACCAGTTCGCGCCCGAGGCCGCCGCCCGCGAGAGCTTGCTGCTGGGCCGCGCGGTGATCGCCGAGATCATGCACGACCCCTTGCTGCCCTCCGAGCTGATCGGGGGCGGCGAACTTCTGGAGCTGGTCGAGCGCATGCGTCTCTACCAGGAGCGCGGACGCCGCATCTGGAGCCACGTATTGGGGCAGGGCGCCGCGCGCTAACCGGCGCTGGACTGGGTGGCTGGTCGGCAAAGCGCGAGTGTTCGGCTTACTATGCGCCATGCGATCTGGGAAGGTCGCCGGGTCGCTTCGTTCGATCGGATTGGCGCCATGATCCCCAAGGCTTCGCAGATGGACTTCATCCGTATTCTCCGGTCGCTGGAGGAGTTCCTGTACGAGGTGATGACCTGGCTGGTCTTCTATCCTCGGACGTTGCTGCGCACCGCGTTCCGGCCGGTCGAGGTCCTGGAATATTCGCGCACGGAAATGCGCAAGCCCGAGGAGGAGCAGTTCCAGGACGCCCTCAGCGCGCCGCTGTTCCTGATGCTGACGCTGGTCATCTCACACACGCTGGAGTTGGTGGTGGCGCCCAAGGTCTTCGACGTCGGAGGGCCGGCGGCCGCGCGGCTGTTCGGCTCGTACCAGAACCTGGTGATCCTGCGCTCGCTGATGTTCGCGGCGTTCCCGCTGATGTTCGCCCTGCAACAGGTCAAGGACACCAAGCAGGCCCTGACCCGGCAGACGCTGCGCGGGCCGTTCTTCGGCGAGTGCTATCCGGCGGCGGTGTTCTGCCTGGTGTTCGGCATCGGCGCGACCCTGGCCCAGGGCTTCCCGCACCATCGCCCGATCGGCTGGATGTGCATGGCGGTGGCGACCGTCTGGTACCTCGTGCTTCAGGTGATCTGGCTGAAGCGCTTCAACGAGCGCTGGAGCCGCGCGATCCTGGTCACGGCGACGTCGTTTCTCAAGGCGCTGGTCGTGGTGTTGATCGTCTCGGTATCCGTGGCCCTGGCGATCAAGGATTAGGGCCGACGCGCGAGCGCCGGCCCCGTCCTGGCTAGAACTTGCGATCGCCGCCCGACGATTTGACCACGACTAGGTGACATTCGATGTGCGAAAAAGTCGAGTTCAGCCTCGCATGCTGCTTTTCGTTGATTGCGGCGCGGCCCTGGTCCAAGGCTCGGCGGCGGCGCTGATGGCGAACCGGTACTAGTCGCAAGCGGCGATCCGGCCCGGTTTGCCCAATCTGCGCATTTGGCGATCCCCTGAAAATCCAGCGTGCTAAAGGGGCAGTCCAAACCTGCACGAACAAAAACGCTTCATGTCCCTGCGCGACTTCGGTCTTCTGGTCCTGATCTGCCTGGTCTGGGCCGGCAACAACATCATCTCGAAGATCGTGGTCGCCCACTGGGGCGTGCCGCCGCTGTTCTATGCGGCCGTGCGCTTCGCTCTGGTGATGCTGGCGACCCTGCCGTGGCTGCTGCCCGCGCCGCGCCCGACCTGGCGCATCGTGGTGGTGGCGCTGCTGATGGGGGCGGGGAACTTCGCGCTGCTGTTCATGGGCTTCAAGACCGCCTCGCCGTCGGCCGCCTCGGTGGTGATCCAGCTGGGTGTGCCGTTCACGACCCTGCTATCGGTGCTGATGCTGGGCGAGAAGATCCATTGGCGGCGAGGCCTAGGCATCGCCCTGACCCTGGCTGGCGCGGTGACGGTGATGTGGAGCCCCAAGGGCCTGCAGCTGTCACCCGGCCTCTGGCTGATCGCCGCCGCCGCCTTCGCCGGTTCGCTGGGGGCGGTGATGATGAAGCAGGTCGAGGGCGTCAAACCGCTGCAGTTCCAGGCTTGGGTCGGATTCTCGTCGGTGTGGCCGCTGGCGGCGATGAGCAGCTTCATGGAGCCGGGACAGGTCTCGGCCGGCCTGGCCGCCGGCTGGCCGTTCATCGTGGCGGTGGTGTTCTCGGCCCTGGTGGTTTCGGTCGTGGCCCACACGGCCTATTACGGTTTGATCCAGCGCTACGAGGCCAATCTGATCGCGCCGCTCACCCTGCTGACGCCGCTGTTCACCATTGGGCTCGGAGTGTTGGTCACCCACGACCACTTCGACCTGCGGATGGGGATCGGCGCGGCCCTGGCTTTGTTCGGCGTTCTGATCATCGCGCTGCGGCGGAATCAGGTCATGCCCTTGCTGATGTCGATCCGGAACCGCGCCCAATGAGCCTGTCCTTTATCGAGGCCCCGTCGCCGAACTTCGACGCCCGCAAGGCCGTGCCCGACACCGTGGTGCTGCACTACACCGGCATGGAAACGGGCGAGGCGGCGATCGAGCGTCTGCGCGATCCCGAGGCCAAGGTCTCGGCCCACTACTGCGTCGAGGAGGACGGCCGCATCGTCCGCCTCGTGCCCGAGGAGCGCCGCGCCTGGCATGCCGGGGCCGCCTTCTGGAAGGGCGCCAAGGACATCAACTCGGCCTCGATCGGCATCGAGATCGTCAACCCTGGCCACGAGTTCGGCTATCGCCCGTTCCCGGAAGCCCAGGTCGCTGCCGTGATCAATCTGCTGGCCGACGTGCGCTCGCGCTGGATGATCTCCGACAGCCGGATCCTCGGCCATTCCGATGTCGCCCCTGCGCGCAAGATCGATCCGGGCGAGCTGTTCCCCTGGCAGCGCTTGGCGCAAAGCGGCCACGGTCTGTGGATCGAGCCGCCGCCGTCTCCCGGCGCGCCGCTGGGTGAGGGCGAGGAGGGGACTGGCGTCTTTGCCCTGCAAGCCGGCCTGAGCCGCCTGGGCTTCGACTGCGCCCCGACCGGCAAGTACGACGAATGGACCACCACTGTCGTCTCGGCCTTCCAGCGCCACTGGCTGCAGACCCGCTTCGACGGCGTCGCCGACGGCGAGACCCGCGCCCGCCTGGTCGGTCTGCTGCGGGCGGCGGCCGAGTAATGCATCCCGCGGCCAGCTTCCATGTCGAGGACCGGACGGTCCTGCTCGACTTCCTGCGCGCCCATCCGTTCGTGACGATCGCCGCCTCCGTCGGCGGCCGGCCGTTCGTGGCCCAGAGCCCGGTGGTGATCCGCGACCTGGGCGGCGAGATCGCGCTCGACTTCCACCTGTCGCGCGGCAACGTGCTGACGCCGCACCTGACGCAAGGCTTCCGGGCGGTGGTGCTGGCCACGGGGCCGGACGCCTATATCAGCCCCGACTGGTACGAGAGCGCCGACCAGGTCCCGACCTGGAACTACCAGTCCGTCGAGGCGGCGGGCTCGGTCGCGCCGCTGAACGACGAGGAACTGGTCGCGCTGCTGGACGACCTCTCGGCCCAGGAAGAGGCGCGGCTGCTGCCGAAGACGCCCTGGACCCGTCACAAGATGAAACCCGGCAAGTTCGAGGCCATGCTGCGCGGCATCCAGGGTGGCCGCCTGTTCGTCGAGCGGCTGGAGGGCACGTTCAAGCTCTCCCAGAACAAGACCGCCGCCGACCGCCTGGGCGCGGCCGCGGGCCTGGGCGATCATCCGATCGCGAGGTTGATGCGCTCCACATAGACTGTCATCCCGGCCAAGCGCGCAGCGCGCCGAGCCGGGACCACGACAAGCATTAGCGTTTCCGGCGGTCCCGGCTCTCCGCTTCGCTGCGGCCAGGATGACAACTATTGTTGACGTCAACGTTGTCTAAAGTTGACGTTTCCATGTCGCGCCGTCAAACACCCTCCCGGACCAGATGGTCGGGCGGTCGCGTCGTCTTCGGACGCCGAGGAAAGTCCGGGCTCCACGGTGACAAGGCGGTGGGTAACGCCCACCGGGAGCGATCCCAGGGATAGCGCCACAGAAAGCAAACCTCCTCCCTACGGGGCGGGAAGGGTGAAAGGGTGGGGTAAGAGCCCACCGCGGACCTGGCGACAGGGACGGCATGGCAAGCCCCGCCTGGAGCAAGACCGAATAGGGACCCCGCGCCGGCCTCGCGTCGGATAGGCCGTCACTGGCTGAGAGGGTCCGGGTAGGTCGCGAGAGCCGTCCAGCAATGGCCGGCCTAGAGGAATGATCGTCGCCGTTTCTTCGGAAACGGAACAGAACCCGGCTTACAGACCGTCTGGTCCGTCTTGGGGCGGAGAGCTTCGGCTCTCCGCCCGCATTGCTTGGCCTCGACTCTGGGCCGGCCTCGCAAAACTCCGTTTTTCAGCATCGCGATGGGACGAGATGACACCGTATGAGTCTTGCGGCGCAATAGTTCTGTGTATGTTCTGTTAATTAATGTCCTGCGCCGGTGAAGAAGGGGTGCGACACCTTTGAAAACTCGACGAAATGGGTTTGGTGTCATTGTCTCCCAGTTCATCCCATGTTAACCCAATTGGCGTCGGAGCGAGATGGCTGCTCGCCGTCCGGCTTGGGTTTGGCGGGGTTTAAGCTTCAGTGTTTCTCTCGACCTTCGAGAAACAGCTCGACAGCAAGCGGCGCATCGTTGTGCCGCAGGAATTCCGCGCGGCCGTCTCGGGCATGTTCGACGGCATCTTCTGCTTCCCCGCCATCGAGGCCGACTGTCTGGAAGCGGGCGGCAAGGCCCTGTTCGACCGCTACATGGGCGTGATCGAGGAGTTGCCGTTCGGCGATCCGACCCGCACGGCGCTGGAAACCAGCATCCTGGGCGGCATGGCCAAGCTTTCGTTTGATACAGCTGGTCGCATTACGCTTCCGGACCACTTGTGCGAAATGTGCGGTCTCACGGATTGGGTGACCGTCGTCGGTATGGGTGAGCGTTTTCAGATCTGGTCGCGCGAGGCTTTCCAGGCCCATCGCGCCGCCCAGCGTGACTTGGCCCGCGACGGCCTGGCGGCCTTGCGCGCCCAGCAGCGCGCCGCAAAGCTGGGGAGCGCCTCGTGAGCGCCGCCCCTCATATCTCGGTCCTGCTGAACGAAGTCGTTGAGGCGCTCGACGCCAAGCCGGGCGACGTCGTCATTGACGGCACTTTCGGTGCAGGCGGCTACACCCGCGCGATCCTGGCGACGGGCGCGAGCGTCGTCGGCTTCGATCGCGATCCCACCGTTCAGCGCTTTACCGAAGGTCTGCCGGCCGACCGCTTCCGCCTGATCGGCGATCGCTTCTCGCAGATGGCCGAGCATTTCGAGCCCGCAAGCGTTGATGGGGTCGTGCTGGATATCGGTGTGTCGTCGATGCAGCTGGACGAGGCCGAGCGCGGCTTTTCGTTCATGCGTGACGGTCCGCTGGACATGCGGATGAGCGACACCGGGCCGACCGCCGCCGATCTCGTGAACACGCTGGACCACACCGAGCTGGCCCGCATCCTGTATGTCTATGGCGAGGAGCACGCCTCGCGCCGCATTGCCAGCTTCCTGATCCGTCGCCGGGAAGAGCGCCCGTTCGAGCGCACCCTGGATCTGGCCCATGTGATCGAGCGGGCTCTGGGCGGCCGCAAGGGCGCCAAGGTGCATCCGGCCACCCGTTCGTTTCAGGGTCTGCGCATCGCGGTCAATGACGAGCTGGGCGAGCTGGAGGCCGGCCTCGCCGCCGCTGAGCGCATCCTCAAGCCGGGCGGCCGCCTGGCGGTGGTCACCTTCCACTCGCTGGAAGACCGGATCGTCAAGAATTACCTGGCCGAGCGGGCAGGGCGCACGCCGGGCGGCTCGCGCCACCTGCCGCAAGTCGTGGCGGGCGCGCCGGCCAGCTTTCAGCTGATCGCCAACAAGGCCATCGCGCCGGGCGAGGCCGAGCTGGCCGTCAATCCGCGCGCTCGCTCGTCGAAGCTGCGCGCCGCCATCCGCACCTCGGCCCCGATCTGGGAGGCCGAGGCATGAGCTCGGTCGGCCTGTTCAACCGCCGGGTCCGGGGTTTTCGCGTCGTCGAGGTCGTGGGCCTGGGCATCCTGCTGACCTTGGTCACCAGCGTCTATCTGGCGAAGACCTTCGCCGGTCGCGAGCGCCAGGAAATCAGCCGCATCGAGCAGCAGATCCAGGACGAGGCGTCGCGCAAGCGCCTGCTTGAGGCCGAGGTCGCTCACCTGGAGCAGCCGCGCCGCATCGAGCAGCTGGCGATGATGATGCAGCTGAAGCCGATCGCGCCGGATCACGAGATCACCGAGGACGCGCTGATCGACGTCGCGCGTCGCCGCGACCTGCCCCGCGGTCCCGTCACGGCCACGCCGGTCGCGCCCGAGGCCCTGATCGCCGACGAGCCGCAGCCGGTGCCGGACGACACCTCGACCCCGCCCCAAATCTCCGGGGAGGCTCTGCGATGAGCCTTTCCAACCTCGGTCCCGGCGGTTTCCAGTCGCGCACCTGGCGCTGGCTGAGCGAGCATGTCTGGCGGCTGGAGCACGCCTTCGAGCGCTCGCGCGCCGCGGCAAAGCCTGAAGACGACACCCGAATCCGCATCTTCCTGGTGATGGCGTTCTTTTCGCTGTGCTTCATCGGCCTGGCGCTGGGCGCGGGCTGGTCGGCGCTGTTCTCCAACGCCGGTCGCGGCAACGGCTACGCCCAGGGCCTGGAAGGCGCGCGCGGCGACATCGTCGACCGCAACGGCAAGCTGCTGGCCGTCGACCTGGCCCACTACGCGCTCTACGTCGATCCGCGCGAGGTCTGGGACGCCAAGGAGACGCGTCGCGCCTTGGGCAAGGCTCTGCCCCAAGTGCCGGGCAAGCGCCTGGACAAGGTGGTGTTCGGCGATCACCGCACCTTCGTGCTGGGCGGCCTGACGCCCGAGCAGAAGGACAAGATCTTCGAGCTGGGCCTGCCGGGCATCTCGTTCGAGGAGCAGGAGCGGCGGATGTATCCGCTGGGCCCGACGGCCGCGCACCTGGTCGGCTTCGTCGACAGCGGCGGCAAGGGTCTGGCCGGCGTCGAGCGCGCCCTGGACGATCCGATCCGCAAGGCCGCGGGCGGCGAGGGCGCGCCCACCCAGCTGTCGATCGACATCCGCGTGCAGGCGGCGCTGGAAGACGAGCTGCGCAAGGCGGCGATGGAATTCACGCCCAAGGGCGCCGTCGGCCTGGTCACCAACGTCCACACCGGCGAGATCCTGGCCCTAGCCAGCTATCCCGACTACGACGCCAACAAGGCCGGCGACGCCACCGACGAGCAGCGCCTGAACCGCGCCGCGGCGTCCGTCTACGAGATGGGCTCGACCTTCAAGGCCTTCACCGTGGCGATCGGCCTGGACACGGGCGTGGCCAACATGGCCTCGACCTTCGACGCGCGCGAGCCCTACAAGCTGGGCTACCGCACGATCCACGACTACCACGCGGCGCGGAAGGTCCTGACCCTGATCGAGGTCTTCCAGCACTCGTCGAACATCGGCACCGCCATCCTGGGCGAGAAGGTCGGCGGCGAGCGTCTCAGCAAGTACTTTACCAATCTGAACCTGACCAAGCCGGCCCAGGTGGAGCTGCGCGAGTCCGCCCGGCCCCTGACCCCGCGCAAGTGGGACATGGACGCGGTGGCCTCGACCTCGTTCGGTCACGGCATCAATGTCAGCCCGCTGGCCCTGGCCCAGGCGATGGGCGCGCTGCTGAACGGCGGCAAGATGATCCCGCTGACGATCAAGAAGATGCCGCCCGGCGTGCGTCCCGAAGGGCAGGCGGTCCTGAACGAGAGCACCTCGCAGCAGATGCTGACGATCATGCGCGCCAACGTTACCGGCGGCAGCGGCAAGACGGCCAACATTCCGGGCCTGTCGGTCGGCGGCAAGACTGGCACCGGCGAGAAGTACGACCCGTCGATCCGGGGCTACAACCACCAGCGCCAGGTGTCGTCGTTCGCGGCCGTGTTTCCGACCGAAGGGGCGATCGAGGCCGATCGCTACTTCGTATTGATCCTGATGGACGAGCCGCACGGCACGGCCAAGACCTTCGGCTTCTCGACGGGCGGCTGGGTCGCCACGCCGGCGGTCGGCCGGGTCATCGATCGCATCGCGCCCTTCCTGGGCGTGCAGAGAAAAGCCGAGCTGGTGACGATCGCCCAGCCGAAGTCGACTGCGCCGGAGGCGGGACTATGACGAAGCGACTGTCCGAGCTTTTCAACCGTCCCTTCGCCGTCGATCCGGCCGTCGCCGGGGTCACCGCCGACAGTCGCAAGGTCACGGCCGGCTGGCTGTTCGCAGCCCTGCCGGGCTCCAAGGTCGACGGCCGCGAGTTCGCCGCCGGCGCAGTGGCTCAGGGCGCCGCCGCCATCCTGGCCCCCGAGGGCGGGCTGGAAGGCCTGGGCGTTCCGGTCGTCCGCTCCGAGGACGCCCGCCGCGCCTACGCCCTGGCCTCGGCCGCCTTCTGGGGCAAGCAGCCGGCCATGTGCGTGGCGGTCACCGGCACTAACGGCAAGACCTCGGTCGCCGGCTTCGCCCGCCAGATCTTCGCCGGTCTTGGGCGTAAAGCAGCTAGCATGGGCACCTTGGGCGTGGTGGTCAGCGAGAAGGGCCAGCCCGACCAGCAGCTGACCCCGCCGGGCCTGACCACGCCGGACGCCGGCGATGTGGCCGAGATGGTCGCGCGCCTGGCCGACATGGGCGTCACCCACCTGGCGCTGGAAGCCAGCTCGCACGGCGTCGATCAGCGCCGCATCGACGGCGTGCGCCTGAACGCCGCCGGCTTCACCAACTTCACCCAGGATCACCTGGACTATCACGGCTCGATGGAGGCCTATCGCGCCGCCAAGCTGCGCCTGTTCGACACCCTGGCGCCCAACGGCGGCACGGCGGTTCTGAACGCCGACAGCGAGGCCTTCCCCAACTTCGCCGCCGCCGCCGTCACCTCGGGCCAGAGCATCTTCTCGGTCGGCGAGGACGGCCAGGGCCTGCGCCTGATTTCGCGCACCCCGACCCCGGAAGGCCAGACCCTGGTGATCGAGGCCGGCGACGAGACCTACAAGATCAAGCTGCCGCTGGCGGGCGCCTTCCAGGCCTCGAACGTGCTGGTCGCCGCCGGCCTGTGCATTGCCGCCGGCGAGGATCCGGTTGCGGTGCTGAAGGCGCTTGAGACCTTGGAAGGCGCGGCCGGCCGGCTTCAGCGTGTGGGCCGCGGCCCCAAAGGCGGCGAGGCCTATGTCGATTACGCCCACACGCCTGACGGCCTGCAGACGGTGCTTGAGGCTCTGCGCCCGCACACGCGCGGCAAACTGATCGCCGTGTTCGGCGCCGGCGGCGACCGCGATCGCGGCAAGCGCCCCCTGATGGGCGCGATCGGCGCCAAGCTGGCCGACATCGCCATCGTCACCGACGACAACCCGCGCTCGGAAGACCCCGCATCGATCCGCGCCGCCGTGCTGGAAGCCGCGCCGGGCGCGCGCGAGATCGGCGACCGCCGCGCCGCCATCCGCGCCGCCGTGGCCCTGATGGGCGAGGGCGATGTGCTGGTCATCGCTGGCAAGGGCCACGAGCAGGGCCAGACCATCGCCGGCGTCGTCCACCCGTTCGACGACGTGGCCGTGACCCTGGAAGCGCTGGAGGGCGTCGATGCCTGAAGCCCTCTGGACCGCTGACGAGATCGCCGCCGCGACAGGCGGTACGGTCGCCGGCGACTTCGCCGCCAACGGCGTCTCGATCGACACCCGCTCGGTCGAGCCGGGCGACCTGTTCGTCGCCCTGGTCGGCGCGCGCGACGGCCACGACTTCGTCGGCGACGCCCGCATCGCCGGCGCCACCGGCGCCCTGGCGTCCAAGTCCGTCGCCGGTCCCGCCGTGATCGTGGCCGACACCTTCAAGGCCCTGGAAGCCCTGGGCGTCGCCGCCCGTGAGCGCGCGCCGCAGTGCCGACGCGGCGCGGTCACCGGCTCGGTCGGCAAGACCAGCGTCACCCGCGCCGTCGAGGCCGGCCTGCGCCTGGCGGGCAAGGCCCACGCCTCGGTGAAGAGCTACAACAACCACATTGGTGTGCCCCTGACCCTGGCTCGGATGCCGCGCGACACGGAGCGCGCCGTGTTCGAGATCGGCATGAACCACGCCGACGAGATCACCCCTCTCAGCCAGTTCGTCCGCCCGCATGCGGTGGCCATCACCACGGTCGGCCCGGTCCACCTGGAGAACTTCGAGAACGAAGAAGGCGTGGCCCGCGCCAAGGCCGAGATCTTCGACGGTATCGAGCCCGGCGGCATCGCCGTGCTGAACGCCGACAACAAGTGGTTCGACCTGCTGAAGGCCGAGGCCGAGAAGGCCGGCGCCACCGTCTGGAGCTTCGGCGAGGCCGCCGGCGCGACCGCGCGCCTGACCGGCTTCGCGGTCGAGGGCGAGGGCGCGACGGTGTCGGTCGAGCTGCGCGGCGAGGCGATCCGCTTCCCGATCCTCCAGACCGGCGTGCACTGGGGCCCCAACAGCCTGTGCGTCCTGCTAATGCTGGAAGCCCTGGACGTGTCGCGCGAGACCGCCCTGGCGGCCCTGGGCGCCTTCGCCCTGATCGAGGGCCGCGGGGCCGAGAAGACGGTGCGGATCCCGGGCGGGTCCTTCACCCTGGTCGACGAGAGCTACAACGCCAATCCGGTCTCGATGCAAGCCGCCCTGAAGACCCTGGGCGCGCGCAAGGTGGCAGGCCGCCGGGTGATCGTCCTGACCGACATGCTCGAACTGGGCGAGGACAGCCCGCGCTTTCACGCCGAGCTTGCAGGGCCGATCGCGCGTGCAAACGTCGACGCGGTTTTTCTCGCAGGCGTCCACATGAAATCGCTGTGGGAGCAGCTTCCGCCGACTCGGCAGGGCGGCTACGCGGAAGTTACTGAAAAGTTAACGTCGTCGCTGACGGGGGCTGTCCAGCCTGGCGACGTGGTGATGGTGAAGGGGTCGAACGGATCCAAGGCCGGCGTCCTCGCCAAGGCCCTGGCCGCGCTCGATCTTGGGGAACAGGGCTGATGCTGTACTTCCTGTATGAATGGCTGGCGCGCTCGCAAGAGCATGTCCCGGCGCTGAACCTGCTGAAGTACCTGACCTTCCGGTCGGGCATGGCGATGCTTACCGCCTATATCGTGGCCGTCGCCATGGGCTCGCGCTTCATCCGCTGGATGAAGGCCAAGCAGGGCAAGGGTCAGCCGATCCGCACCGATGGCATCGCGCGCCACGTCACCGAGAAGGCCGGCACCCCGACCATGGGCGGCTTCATGATCCTGGCCGGCCTGTTCGCCGGCGCGCTGCTGTGGGCGGATCTCCGCAACATTCACGTCTGGGTCGTGCTGCTGGTCACCGGCAGCTACGGCGTGCTGGGCTTCATGGACGACTACGCCAAGGTCACCAAGCAGACCACGGCCGGCCTCTCCAGCGGCCAGAAGCTGGTCGCCCAGTTCATCGTGGCGATCATCGCCACGGTTATCCTCATCCAGTTCGCGCCCAAGTCGCCGATGACGCCGGGGATGGAAACCAGCGTGGTCTTCCCGATCTTCAAGGCGCTGGTGATCAATATGGGCTGGTTCTACATCGCCTTCGCGGCGGTCACGATCGCCGGCTTCTCGAACGCCGTGAACCTGACCGACGGCCTGGACGGCCTGGCCATCGTGCCGGTGATGTTCGCCGCCTCGACCTTCGGCCTGATCGCCTATCTGGTCGGCAACTACCGCTTCGCCGACTATCTGAACCTGCACTTCGCGCCGGGCGTCGGCGAGCTGGCGGTGGTCTGCGCCGCCATCATCGGCGGCGGCATGGGCTTCCTCTGGTACAACGCCCCGCCGGCCAAGATCTTCATGGGCGACACCGGTTCGCTGGCCCTGGGCGGTGCGCTGGGCGCGATCGCCGTCTGCGCCAAGCACGAGCTGGTGCTGGGCATCGTCGGCGGTCTGTTCGTGGCCGAGGCGCTGTCGGTGATCATCCAGGTCGCCTACTTCAAGAAGACCGGCAAGCGGGTCTTCTTGATGGCGCCGATCCACCACCATTTCGAGAAGCTGGGCTGGGCTGAATCCACCGTCGTGATCCGCTTCTGGATTGTGTCGATGATGCTGTCCTTCGTCGGCCTCGCCACCCTCAAGCTGCGCTAGGAGAGGCGAGAAGCATGATCCCGGTCCGTGGTTTCGAGGACAAGACCGTCGCCGTGTTCGGCCTGGGCCGCACGGGGCTGACGGCGGCGCGCGCCTTGATCGCGGGCGGGGCGAAGGTCGCCCTGTGGGACGAGAAGCCGGCCAGCCGCGAGGCGGCCGCCGCCGAGGGCTTCCCGGTCGTCGACCTGGAAACCGCCGACTGGTCGCAATTCGCGGCCCTGATGCTGTCGCCGGGCGTGCCCCTGACTCATCCCAAGCCGCACTGGACCGTGACCAAGGCCAAGGCCGCCGGGGTCGAGGTTCTGGGCGACGTCGAGCTCTTCGCCCGGACGGTCAACGCCGCCCCGGTCCACAAGCGTCCGAAGATCATCGCCATCACCGGCACCAACGGCAAGTCGACGACGACGGCCCTGGTCGGCCACCTGTGCGCCTCGGCCGGTCGCGACACCCGCGTCGGCGGCAATATCGGCCTGGGCGTCCTGGGTCTTGAGGACATGCACGGCGGCGCGGTCTACGTGCTGGAGCTGTCCTCGTACCAGCTGGACCTGACCTCGAGCCTGAAGCCCGACGCGGTCGTGCTGCTGAACATCTCGCCCGACCACCTGGACCGCCACGGCGGCATGGAAGGCTACGTCACGGCCAAGCGCCGGATCTTCCTGAACCAAGGCAAGGGCGACACCGCCATCATCGGCGTCGACGATCCGTGGTGCCAGCAGATCTGCACCGAGATCACTGCCGCCAACCGCCGCACCATCTGGCCGATCAGCGCCGGCAAGGCCATGGGCCGGGGCGTCTACGCCCTGCAGGGCGTGCTGTATGACGCCACCGGCGAACGCGTGGTCGAGGTCGCCGATCTGCTACGCGCCCGCAGCCTGCCGGGCCGTCACAACTGGCAGAACGCTGCGGCCGCGTACGCCGCCGCCCGCGCCATCGGCATCCCGGTCCACCAGGCCGTCGAGGGGCTGATGACCTTCCCGGGCCTTGCCCACCGCATGGAAACCGTCGGCAAGATCGGCAAGGTCCGCTTCGTCAACGACAGCAAGGCCACCAACGCCGACGCTGCCCGCCAGGCGATGTCCAGCTATCCGAAGTTCTACTGGATCGGCGGCGGCGTGGCGAAGGCTGGCGGCATCGACGATCTCAAGGACCTCTTCCCGCGCATCGCCAAGGCCTATCTGATCGGTGAAGCCGCCGACGCCTTCGCCACGACCCTGGCCGGCAAGGCCGAGGTCAAGATGAGCGGCACGCTGGAAAAGGCTGTGCAGCAGGCTCATGCCGACGCCGCCGCCAGCGGCGAGGACGCCATCGTCCTGCTCTCCCCCGCCTGCGCCTCGTTCGACCAGTTCAGCGACTTCGAAGCGCGCGGCGAGGCCTTCCGTAATGCAGTGATGGGCCTGAGCACCGGCAAGGCGGCGGTCGCCTAAGGGCGGCGTCGCGGAATGGCTCTGACAGGCTGCTCTCGACCCGTTTTGGTCGTTGCGAGCATCTGCTTCAGGGCTCTCCACCGAAGCGCACGCGTACGCCGGCATTGGCGACACGTCCGTCGGTCGGCCCCCAGGCATCGACCGTCCAGCTTCCATCGTTGGCGCGGCGTGGTCTCAGCATCGGGTCGGTCTTGGACTGGCGGACGTCGAGCAGGTTCTCGACATTGACGAAGACGCTGATCTTGCCGAACCGTCGCTCGCCCATCAGGCCCAGCAGCACATAGGGCTTGGAACGGGCGCGATAGGGGTTGTCGTCGAGCGACTGGCGACCCGTGAAATAGCTCTCGAAGCCGATACGTCCGAAGTCTTCGCGCTCCCACACCGCGACGAAGCTTGCGGCGTGTTTTGGCGTCAGCGGAATCTCACGGCGACCCGCGCCGTTGGGATCCGGCTCGCTGGACTGGGTGTAGACATATGAGCCCGTCAGGGTGACCTCGCCGACGCGGTAGCGCAGCAGGGCCTCGGCGCCGTGGGTGCGGGTCTGGCCACTGGCGTTGATCAGTCGCACGAGGGAAGGTCCCGAGTCCGCCAGCTGGATCGCGTCGTGGATGCGCGAGCCGAACAGGTTCAGGTTCGCCTCGAACGGACCCATGGAATATCCGGCCTCCAGCGAAGCGTTTTCGGCGGTCTCGGCCTTCAGCCCCGACATCGGCGCAAGGCGCGAAAGGCCCGCCGCCTCGATCTCCTCTACGAACGGCGTCGGGGCATAGAAGCCGCGACCGATCGAGGAACGTATCGTCCACGGGCCGGGGCGATAGAGCACAGAAAGGCGAGGGCTGAGATGGGTCCCGTAGTTGCTGTGGGCGTCCAGGCGCGCGCTACCCGCGATCGTGAGATCCTTGGTCAGCTCGTGCTCTGCCTGGGCGAACACTGCAGGGACGTCATAAGCATAGTCGAACGCCGGAAGGGACTTGGAGCGGTAGACGTCGCGCTGCACGGCCACGCCGCCCAGCCAGGTCGTCACGCCCTCGCCGCCAGCCAGCGACAGCTCCGAGAACAGGGTGTCGTGGCGGTCCTTCTCGAAGTCGGCGCCGAACCGATGCTTGTGGCCCTGAGTGACCGCCGAGGCGCGCAGGTGCAGTTTCCCCAGCCCCTCGATCGCATGATCGGCGATCAGGCCCGCGTCGAAGCGCCGGCTGTCCTGGGTCTGGCGATAGGGCGTCCCGTCGGCGACGGTGCGCCCCGGAAGCGTACCGCCCCGCCTCTGCTCGCCCATCGCGCCGACAGTCAAAAAGGCCGTGGAGCCGTCATCGCCGGTCCAGAAGAGGCGAGGACGCAGCGTCCAGCGGTCAAAGCCGGCGAGATCCGCATAACCGTCGTCGTTCAGGTCCTTGGTGGTCTGGTGATGCAGGCCGACGACGATCGACTGGCTCCAGGTGTCCGACAAGGGTGAGGACGCGTAGCCGGTGAAATCCTGCCCGCCCAGGGTCGTGGCGTTGACGAGCACCTCGTCGACGGGTTCGGGGCTTGGCCGTCGCGCGATCAGGTTGATGACGCCGCCCAGCGCCGAGGGGCCATACAGCGCCGACGCCGCGCCCTTGATGATCTCGACCTGGCCAAGATCGGTCGGCGGAATTTGGAGCAGGCCCAGCGATGAGGCCTGGCCGCCGTAGAGCGGCAGGCCGTCGGTGAGGAACTGCGTGTAGCGCCCCCGCATGCCCTGCACGCGGATGTTGGAGCCGCCCAGGCCGGGCGAGGTGACCTGTACCCGCAGCCCTGCCGTTTCGCTCAGCATCATGGCGATGTTGCCAGGGCGCATGGCGATCTTTTCCTCGATCTCCTCGCGGCTCAGCACATCGACATGGATCGGCTCGTCCTGCACGCGGCGGCCGGATCGCGTGGACTGGACGATCAGGGCCTCCACCTCGTCACCGTCGCCCGCTGGCCGCTCCTGGGCCCGGGCTGGCAGGGCGGCGCAGGCGGTGGCCAGCACAAGGGCGGCGGGCGCAAGACGAGGGAAGCGCCGCGACGGCGAAGCAGCAGTTTTCAAAGCAGAACCCTAGGCGGTAAAGGGCCGGCCTTGCACATCGGGGACGGCCGGCGCCGTTCGATGCACCTTGAAGTCGCTATAGGGTCAAGGACGAAAATCGGTGATCCGTCGTCGGTCGTCGGTCGTCGGTCGTCGGTCGTCGGTCGTCGGTCGTCGATGTCCGCTTCCATCCGGTGCAGTCCCTCATAACCGACCCTCAGTGAGGCGGTTCGGGAGTGCTTTGCGTTCTTGGAGGCACCCCACTCACCCCAGCGGCATGAACGCGTCGACCTTGTCCAGGGCCGCCAGGGGCGAACGGATCGTGCAGCGCAGGCCTTCGGCGCGGTAGTCGACATCGACCGCGCCGCCCAGTTCGCCGGGCAGGGCCAGTTGCACGATGCGCGAGCCGAAGCCGCGGCGTTCGGGCGGGCGCACGGGCGGGCCACCGCGTTCGGCCCACTCGATATAGAGCTGGTCGTCGGGCTGGACCGACCAGCGGATGTCGACATGGCCACCGGGCGCTGACAGGGCGCCGTACTTTAGGGCGTTGATTGCCAGCTCGTGAAAGGCCAGGGCCATGACCACGGCCGGCTTGGGCGAGACCCTCAGGTCCTGGCCCGTGATGGTCAGCTGCGTGGGGCTGGCGCGATAGGGCGTCACCGAGCCGTCGACAATCTGGCGCAGGCTGGCCGCCGACCAGTTCTGGTCGGTCAGCACGTTGTGGGTGGCGGCGATGGCCATCAGCCGGCCTTCCAGGGCGTCGCGCACCGAGGGATCGACCCCGGCGTTGCGCAGTGACTGCTGGGCGATCGACTGCACGGTAGCCAGGGTGTTCTTGACCCTGTGGTTCAGCTCGTTGACCAGCAGCAGCCGATGGACCTCGGCGGTCCGCTCGTTGCTGATGTCGCGCGAGGTGGCCAGCACGCGGATCACCCGGCCGTCCTCCAGGATCGGCGAGACGGTGGTCTCCCACCAGCGCGGCGACCCTTGCGCGGTCGGGCAGAAAGCGCGGAACGAGGACGGGTGGCCGGCCATGGCTGCGTGCAGGGCCTGTTCGACGGTGTCGCGGCTTTCGGCCGTCCACATGTCGGGCCAGTAGCGCCGGCGGTTGCGGCCTTCGAAGTCCTGGATCTCGAACAGCGCCTGGCCCTGGGCGTTCATGTACTCGACGACGCCGTCGGCGCTGATGACGCGAATGCAGTCCTGGCTGGCCTCGACGATGCTGAGGAAGTACGCGCCGACGCCTTCCAGAACCGTCTTGTCGGATTTGTCGTCGGCCACCGCTCGCCCCTGTCGCCGCGCCACGGCCTGGCGCGCGAATTCAGCAACGTCTCTCATCCTAAGGGCGAACGCTGTCGAGTGAAATGTTTCTGGCAGGCTTGCGGCCGCGTGCGGGCTTGGCCATCTGGGCGGCTCCTGCTGAAGGGCAGGGGAACGGGCCCTGTTTCGGCGGTGTTCCTGTGGCCAGGATTTGATGGAGCCGGCGATGTCTCAGGTGGTCTGCGTCAACTGCGGAGCCGGTAACCGGCTGCCCGAGGACCGCGACCCGCTGGCCGCCAAGTGTGGGCGCTGCAAGGCGCTGGTGTTCACCGGCGCGCCGACCGCCGTGACGGGCGCGGACCTGGACCGCCACCGCCGCCTGACGAAGGGCGTAGGCCTGCTGCTGGACGTCTGGGCGCCGTGGTGCGGTCCGTGCCGGACGATGGCTCCGAACTTCGAGGCCGCCGCCCGTCAGCTGGAGCCTGCCGTGCGGCTGCTGAAACTGGATAGCGAGGCCGAGCCCAACGCAGCGGGCGCGCTGGGGATCAGCAGCATCCCGACCCTGATCCTGTTCAAGGGCGGCAAGCCGGTCGCCCGGCAGTCAGGCGCGATGAGCGCCGCCCAGATCGTCGACTGGACGCGGCGCGGGCTAACCTAGGCCCCTGGCGTTGCGATCAGGGCCTCGACCACGGCCCTGACACGCGCCGAGCCGCCCAGGGTGGGGCGGGTCACCGCCTGGATGCGGCGGGTCAGGACAAGGTCCGCCACCGGCCGCGCCACGACGCCAGCCAGGCCGAAGACCATCTCCGGCGCGAAGCCGACGCCCAGGCCGGCGGCCACCATCCGCAGCATCAGGTCGTAGTCGTCGATCGTGTGGACGATGCGCGGCGCGAAGCCGGCCAGGGCGCAGGCCCGCTCGGCCAGGCGATGGTCGTCGGACTGCCGCGAACCGACGATCCAATTCGCCTGGGCGAAGGTCTCCAGCGCGACAGAGCCGGTGGGCGCCCCAGCGGCGGGCAGGGCCAGCAGCACGGGCTCCTCCAGGATCGGAAAGGTCGTCAGGTTCGCTGCGTCGCCGCGCGGGGTGAGGCTGTAGGCGAAGTCGATGACGAGGTCGCGGCGGCCCTCGCGCAGGGCCTCCAGGGAGTCAATCGGCTCTTCCTCGCGGATCGTCACCGTCAGGCCGGGCCAGCGGTCGCGCAGGCGCAGGATGGCCGGCAGCAGCCGGGTCTTGGCGAAGCTGGGGAAAGTGGCGACCTCCAGCACCCCGTCGGGGGCGTCGCGGGTGGCGCGCAAGTCCAGCTCGGCGGCCTCCACGGCCTGCAGGATGGTTTCGGCGTGCGCGGCGAGCGCCTGCCCCTCGGTCGTCAGGCGCACCCGGCGGCCGATCCGCTCCAGCAGCGGCGCCCGGGCCTCGCGCTCTAGGATCGCCAATTGCTGCGACACGGCGGAGGAGGTCTGGCCCAGCGCCTCGGCCACCGCGGTCATGGTGCCCAGGCGGGCCAGGTCGCGCAGCAGGCGCAGGCGGGCGAGGTCGAGCACAGCGGCAAAATCTCGTAGGAAAGCTTATCAATATGATTAGCTCATCGAAGTGGAGCTAACAAAGCGTGCGGTCTAGGGCTGGGGCTCATCCTGACCGAGGCCGAAGATGATCTCCCTGCTGGGCGCGCCCCATGACGACTATTCATCCCATCTGAAGGGTGCGGCCGCCGCGCCGGGACCGATCCGCGACGCTTTGTGGTCAGACGCCTATGGCCTGATCACCGAGACCCGCGTCGACCTCGGCGCGCCCGGCGTGTTGGTCGATCATGGCGACGTCGCCTTTCCGGCCGGGCGCGATCCTTGGGACGCCATCGAGGCTGCCGTCGATGCGGCCCTGGCGGCGGGCCATCCGCTGATCAGTCTGGGCGGCGATCACGCCATCACCCACCCGATCCTGCGCGCCGTGCGCAAGCGCCATCCGCGCCTGACCATCGTGCAGATCGACGCCCACAGCGACCTCTACGACGTCTATCAGGGCAACCGGCGCTCGCACGCCTGTCCGTTCGCACGGATCCTGGAGGAGGGGCTGGCCGACCGGCTGATCCAGATCGGCATCCGCTGCATGAACCCGCACCACGACGCCCAGATCGAACGGTTCGGCGTCGAGGTGTTCGAGATGGCGGCCTGGCGTGGCCAGCCGTTGAGCCTGGACGGGCCGGTCTATCTGTCGATCGACCTGGACGGCCTGGATCCGGCCTGCGCGCCCGGCGTCGCCCATCCCGAGCCCGGTGGCCTGACGACGCGGCAGGTCATCGACATCATCCAGGCCATCGACCAGCCGATCATCGGCGCCGACATCGTCGAGCTGAACCCCGGTCGCGATCGGAACGGCCTGACCGCAGCCGTCGCGGCCAAGCTGCTGAAGGAGATCGCCGGGGCGATGATCCTGACGCGCGCGCCCTGAACGTCTCCGGCAGGTCGCTCTGCCGAGGGATGTCAGCCTATTCGAACATGTCCGCGGCTTCCTCGAGCAGGGCGATGCGCCAGATCTCGAGATTGGCTGCGCCGCGGGCGCGGTCCAGAACGGCGACGGCGGCTTCGACCTGTTCGCCGTCGGCTTCTTCCACCGTCTCAAGCGCCTGCAGCGCCTCGTGGGCGACTTCCGCGTCGCCCGTGGCGACCAGTTCGGCCAGCAGGGGCAGGTGTTCAGAGCAGTCCAGCTGACCCAGGGCGTGAACCAGGCGCGCGCGCTTGTCGGCCAGGTCCGGACGGCGGATCAGCCTCTCCAGCACCGCGTCCAGGCCCGGCGTGCCGGCCTCCGCCAGTTTCAGGGCCAGATCGTCGCGATCGGTGTCGTCGGCGAGGGTTTCGAGGGCGTGGAGATCGTCTGAAGCAGCCATGGTCCTCTCTTCACGCGCTTTTCGACGCATGTCCACCGGCGTAGAACGCTGCAGCAAGCTTTGATTAACCCTGCAGTCCGACTCTCCGCGCCATGGCCTCCAACGCGACACATGCTTTCGCCCGCACCGACCGCAGCGCGATCGGCCTGTGGTGGTGGACGACCGATCGCTGGCTGCTGGGCGCGACCGTCCTGCTGGCGACCCTGGGCGTCTTGCTGTCGTTTGCCTCCAGCCCGGCCGCGGCCCAACGGATCGGCATTGACGACCAGTTCCACTTCGCCCTGCGCATGTGCTTCTTCGCCAGCGCCTCGACGGTGGTGATGCTGGCGGTGTCGATGCTGTCGCCCAAGGGCATCCGGCGGGCGGCCTTCTTCATCTATATCGGCGCCATCCTGGTGATGATCGCCCTGCCGTTCATCGGTCACAACGCCAAGGGCGCGACCCGCTGGCTGCAGTTCGGCGGTTTCACCCTGCAGCCCTCAGAGTTCATGAAGCCGGCCCTGATCGTGCTGGTCTCGTGGATGTTCGCCGAGGGGCAGAAGGGCGAGGGGGTGCCGGGCGTCTCGATCGCCTTCCTGCTGTATTTCATCGCCGTGGGCCTGCTGCTGGTGCAGCCCGACGTCGGCCAGACCGTGCTGATCACCGTCGCCTTCGGCGCGGCGTTCTGGATGGCCGGGGTGCCGATCTCGTGGATCATGGGTCTGGGCGGCGTGGCGCTGGCGGGCCTGGGCTCGACCTATTTCCTGTTCGACCACGTCCACGCCCGGGTGCAGAAGTTCCTCAGCCCCGATCAGGCCGACACCCACCAGATCACCCGCGCCGCCGAGGCCATTCGCGCCGGCGGCCTGTTCGGGCGCGGCCCGGGCGAGGGTGTCATGAAGCGCCATGTGCCCGACCTGCACACCGACTTCATCTATTCGGTGGCGGCCGAGGAATACGGCCTGATCTTCTCGTGGGCCCTGATCGCGGTTTTCTGCTTCGTGGTCGTGCGCGGCCTCTACAAGGCGATGAAGCTGAACGACTCGTTCGAGCAGGTCGCGGCGGCCGGTTTGTTCGTCCTGGTGGGCCAGCAGGCCATCATCAATGTCGCTGTGAACTTGAACATGATCCCGACCAAGGGCATGACGCTCCCGTTCATCAGTTACGGGGGCTCTTCGATGCTCGCGATGGGTTTGACGCTGGGCATGGCCCTGGCCTTGGTGCGCAAGCGCCCCGGCGCCTACGGGGCGACGGGCGAGTTCGGCGTCGGCGCCTACGCGTAAGATGATGAGTAAGCTTGCTGTCGTCGCCGCCGGAGGAACCGGCGGCCATATGTTCCCCGCCCAGGCCCTGGCCGAAAGTCTGGCCGCGCGCGGTTGGCGCGTGGTGTTGGCCACCGACGAGCGCGGCGCGCTCTATGCCGACAAGTTCCCGGCCCAGGAGCGGCTGGCCCTGTCGGCCGCCACCGCCAAGTCCAATGACCCGCTGGGCATGATCAAGGCCGGCTTCGTGGTGATGCAGGGCGTGCTGGAGGCCCGCAAGGCGTTCGACCGCCTGGACCCGGCCGTGGTCGTCGGCTTCGGCGGCTATCCGGCGCTGCCGGCGCTGCTGGGCGCGCTGAGCCAGAAGCGCCCGACGGTGATCCACGAGCAGAACGCGGTCCTTGGCCGCGTGAACCGCTTCCTGGCCCCGCATGTCAACGAAGTCGCCTGCGCCTTCCCGACCCTGCAGATGGCCAAGCCGGCCGTGAAGGCCCGGGCCCATGTCGTGGGCAATCCCGTGCGCCCGCCGGTGCGCGCCCTCTACGACGTCGCCTATCTGCAGCCCGAGGTGCAGCTGCGCATTCTCGTGACCGGCGGCAGCCAGGGCGCGCGCCTGCTGTCTGAGCTGATCCCCGAGGCCATCGCCAAGCTGCCCGAAGAGATGCGCGGCCGCCTGAAGGTGTTCCAGCAGGCCCGCGCCGAGAGCATGGAAGGCGCCCGCAAGACCTATCGCAACGCCATGGTCGACTGCGAGGTCGCGCCGTTCTTCCGCGACATGGCCGGCTATCTGCGCCAGGCCCACCTGGTCATCGGCCGTTCGGGTGCCTCGACCTGCACCGAGCTGGCCGTCGCCGGCCGGCCGTCGATCCTGGTGCCGCTGAAGATCGCCGCGGACGACCACCAGCGCTTCAACGCCCGGCTTCTGGAAGAGGCGGGCGGCGCGGCTGTCTGTCTCGAGGACGAGCTGACCGTCGACGCCATGGCCGGCGCCCTGAACGCCCTGCTCAAGGACCCTGAACGCCTCGGCCGCATGGCCGCCGGCGCGCGGTCGGTGGCGACGCCGGACGCGGCCGAGGCCCTGGCGGACCTGGTGGAGCGCACGGCGCGGTAGCTCCGCTTAATTCCTAGCGAGTTAATCTGATTTGTCGCGATGGCCCCACGGGCCGACAAAAACCCTCGAACTTTCAAGCTTCGGGGGTCTTCGATGGGCAAATCCACTACGGCCAAGGGTGTCGATCGGCGCGGTCTGATGCTGGCCAGCGGCCTGGCCGCCGCGACGGGGCTTTCGGCCGCGTCGCCGGCCAAGGCCGAATCCGTCTTGCCGCCGCCGGCCAAGCAGCCGCGCGCGCCGGTGGGCGGCAAGAGCCCGTGGGGCTACGACACCTACAGGCAGGCCACGCCGACGCCGGTGTCGATCCGTCCGGGCGAGGATCCGCTGCCCACGGCGCCGCGCGCCTATACCGACATCAAGAGCTATCACGCCCACGTCTATTTCGACGAGGGCACCTCGGAGAAGGCGATTCTGCTGCGCCGCTGGGTGGCCGAGCGGTTCGAGGTCGAGCTGGGCGACTGGAACGTCACGCCGCGCGGGCCGCACGTGACGCCGTCATTCTATTTTGGCTTCACCAACGACCTGCTGCACGTGCTGCTGCCGTGGCTGCAGCTGAACAGCCTGGGCCTGACGATCCTGCTGCACCCCAATACCGACGATCCGCGCGCCGACCACATCCACTACACCGCCTGGATCAACCGTTCGCAGCCGGTCAACGCCTACGGCATGAAGAAGCCAGCCGCTGACGAGCCTCAGGTCGAGCTGATCTACCCCAACACCAAGCCGACTGTGGCGATCGAGCGGGCTTAGGGCTCGGCGCCGGTCTCGATGAGCGGGCGGCCAATTTTAACGGCCGCCTCGACGCTGGTCGCGACCGGGACCTTGGCGTAGGGTCGCCAGGCGTCGCAGACCACCTTGGCCACCGCGTCGTCGGCGCTGCCCGCCGACAGAGGCGCGGCAGGGCGCTGGTCGCCGGTGAGGGGGCCTTCGCGGCCGCCGGCCCGGATGCTGGCGAAGCCGGCGTGGGCGATGGTGCGGGCCTGGCAGTCGATCACTTCGTGACGCCAGCCGCCCCAGAAGGCTTCCGCGCCCGCCGTGAAGCCGCCCTCGGCGACTTGCAGCACGCGTAATTTCACGACGCTGCCCGTCCGCTGGACGGCGCCCATGTCGACGAACACCGCGAACCGGCCGACATCGGCCAGGCGCAGTTCAAGCGGCGCCGGAGCGGGTGTCTGCGCCCAAGCTGGTGATGCGCACATCATCAGGCCCAAGAGGGCGTTTCGCGTCGCGCGGAATTGGTCTAATCGGCTTTTCATGATCCAGCGTCGACGCCCCGTCCCCTTCGAACTCGGCCCCGTGCACTTCATCGGCATCGGCGGCATCGGCATGTCCGGCATCGCCGAGATCATGCTGCGTATCGGCTACACCGTTCAGGGTAGCGACGCCAAGGCCAGCGCCAATACCGAGCGGTTGGAAAAGCTGGGCGCGCGCATCTTCATCGGCCAGGACGCGGCCAATGTCGAAGGCGCGTCGGCCATCGTCTATTCGACCGCGATCAAGGCCGACAATGTCGAGATGGTCGCCGGCCGCGACAAGCGCCTGCCGCTGGTGCGCCGCGCCGAGATGCTGGCCGAGCTGATGCGCCTGCAGTTCTCGATCGCCGTGGGCGGCACCCACGGCAAGACGACCACGACCTCGATGGTCGCGGCCCTGCTGGACGCCGGCGACCTGGACCCGACCGTGGTCAATGGCGGCATCATCAACGCCTATGGCACGAATGCCAAGGTCGGCGAGGGCGACTGGATCGTCGTCGAAGCCGACGAAAGCGACGGCTCGTTCCTGAAGCTGAAGTCGACCGTGGCCATCGTCACCAATATCGACGCCGAGCACCTGGACCACTGGGGCGACTTCGACGCGGTGAAGAAGGGCTTCCAGGACTTCATCGAGAACATCCCGTTCTACGGCTTCGCGGCGGTCTGCACCGACCACCCGGAAGTCCAGGCCCTGACCTCGCGCATCGAGAACCGCCGCCTGGTCACCTACGGCACCAATCCGCAGGCCGAGGTCCGCGTCTCCAACATCGAGATGGGCCCGGAAGGCGCCACCTTCGACATCGTGGTCTCGCCGCGCGAAGGCGAGGAGGTCCGCTACGAGGGCCTGAAGATGCCGATGGCCGGCCACCACAACGTGCTGAACGCCACCGCCGCCGTCGCCGTCGCCCGTGAACTGAGCGTCGACGCCGACGCCATCCGCCAGGGCCTGGCCGCGTTCGGCGGGGTCAAGCGCCGCTTCACCACCACCGGCGTCGCCAACGGCATCCGCGTGGTCGACGACTACGGCCACCACCCGGTCGAGATCGCCGCCGTGCTGAAGGCCGCCCGCGCGGTGACGCAGGGCAAGGTCATCGCCGTGGTCCAGCCGCACCGCTACACCCGCCTGCGCGACCTGATGACCGAGTTCAGCAGCTGCTTCAACGACGCCGACACGGTCGTCGTGGCCGACGTCTACACCGCCGGCGAACAGCCGATCGAGGGCGTCGACAAGGACCACCTAGTCGAAGGCCTCAAGAAGTTCGGCCACCGCCGCGCGCTGCCGCTGGAAAGCCCCGCGGCCCTGCCGGCCCTGATCGCCGAAGAGGCCAAGTCAGGCGACCTCGTCGTGCTGCTGGGTGCGGGCGACATTACCAGCTGGTCGTACGCCTTGCCGGGTCAGCTCGAGGCGCTCAACAAGTGAGCTGGAAGACCCAACTCCCCGCCGTCCGGGGCAAGCTGCTGATCGACGAGGCCCTGGCGCCGTTCACCTGGTTCCGGGTCGGCGGTCCGGCCGACGTGGTGTTCCTGCCGGCCGACGAGCAGGACCTGTCCGACTTCCTGAAGGCCCTGGATCCGGCCGTGCCGGTGCTGGCCATCGGTGTCGGCTCCAACCTCTTGGTCCGCGACGGCGGCGTCGAGGGTGTGATCATCCGCCTGGGCAAGGGCTTCAACACCGTCGAGGCCCTGGGCGACAATCGCATCAAGGCCGGCAGCGCCGTGCCCGACGTCATCCTGGCCCGCAAGGCGGCCGAGGCCGGCATCGCGGGGCTGGAGTTCTATGCCGGCATCCCCGGCACGATTGGCGGCGCGGTGATCATGAACGCCGGCTGCTACGGTTCGGAGACCGTCAATGTCATCAAGTCCGCGCGGGTGATGAACCGCCAGGGCGAGGTGTCGGAAATCTCGGGCGAGGGCTTCGGCTACACCTATCGCCACAGCGACCTGATGGGCGCGGACCTGATCGTGCTAGACGCGATCTATGAAGGGACCGCCGATGCGCCGGACGCGATCAAGGCCCGCATGGCCGAGATCACCAGCCGTCGCGAGACGACCCAGCCGATCCGCGAGAAGACCGGCGGCTCGACCTTTAAGAACCCGCCGGGACACTCGTCCTGGAAGCTGGTCGACGAGGCCGGCTGGCGCGGCAAGCCGTTCGGTGGCGCGATGTTCTCACCTCTGCACAGCAACTTCCTGATCAACACCGGCGAGGCCACCGCGGCCGACCTGGAAGGCCTGGGCGAGGCTGTCCGCGCCGACGTCCTGGAGAAGACCGGCGTTCAGCTGGACTGGGAGATCAAGCGGATCGGGCGCAAAGACTAGGCGCCCGCCACACTTCACGCGCTGCTGACTCCCCGTGGCGCGAACCGGTGCTATGACTCGCGCGCCATTGGGGAGAATCCTTGCTCATGTACCGTCGTCTTCTGGCCGCTTCGGCCGTTCTTTCGCTGATTTCGGGCGTCGCCCACGCCCAGGATGTCCGCACGGCCGAAGCCCTGCGCGACAAGGCGCTGCTGGACCGCACCGCTTGGGACATCACCGAGGACCTGACCACCAATATCGGTCCGCGCGTTGTCGGCTCGCCGGCCATGGCGCGCGCCAAGGACTGGGGCGTGGCCAAGTTCAAGGCGTTGGGCTTCACCAACATCAAGGTCGAGGAATTCGCCAAGCCGTCTTGGACGCGCGGCGAGGAGAGCGCCCAGTTGGTCGCGCCCTATCCGATGAAGCTGGACATCGTCGGCCTGGGCCGCACGGTCCCGACCCCGCCTGAAGGCATCGAGGCCGAGGTCGCCCTGTTCCGCACGTATGCCGAGATGATCGCCGCCCCGGAGGGCGCGCTGAAGGGCAAGATCGCCGTCATCACCCAGCCGATGGTCACGGCTCAGGACGGTTCGGGTTACGGGATCGCGGGCATCTCGCGCCGCGCCGGCCCGGTCGAGGCCGCAAAGCGTGGAGCCGTGGCGCTGCTGATCCGCTCGATCTCGACGTCGGACTCGACCGTGCCGCACACCGGCATGACCGCCTTTGGCGAAGGCGTGACCACCATCCCGTCGGCCGCCATGGGCGTGCCGGAGGCCGAGCAGCTGGAGCGCCTGGCCAAGCAAGGCAAGCCGCTGCGCATCAAGCTGAAGCTGGCCTCGACCACCAACCCGGCCGACGTGGCCTGGAACATCTCGGGCGAGATCAAGGGCACAACCAAGGCCGACGAGCTGATCGTCATCGGCGGTCACCTGGACAGCTGGGACGTCGGCACCGGCGCCCTGGACGACGCCACCGGCATCGGCATCACCACGGCTGCGGCCAAGCTGATCGGCGACCTGCCCAAGCGTCCCAAGCGTACGATCCGCGTCGTGATGTGGGGCTCGGAAGAGAGCGGCGGTTCGTCGGAAGCCTATCTGGCCGCCCACAAGGACGAGGTCTCCAAGATCGTCCTGGCCGGCGAGAGCGACACGGGCGCCGACCGAGTCTATGCGCTGAAGCTGCCGGCTGGCGCGCTGACGCTGCCGATCGCCACGACGGCGGCCAATGTGCTGGCCCCGCTGAAGGTCTATGTCAGCCGCACCCCGGCCTCGCACGGCGGCGCCGACATCGAGGGCCTGGAGCAGGCCGGCGTACCGTCGGTCGAGCTGGAGCAAGACGCCAGCCGCTACTTCGACTACCACCACACCGCCGACGACACCCTGAACAAGGTGCGTCCGGACGAGCTGGCGCAGAACGTCGCCGCCTGGGCCAGCTTCATCTATCTGGTGGCCGACAGCGACGTCGACTTCCGCGCCGTGAAGCCGGCAGCCGCGGCCGCGAACTAGGCCTGCAGCGCCCTCCCCGTCGTGGCGAGGGGAGGGCGCTTGCTACCCAGACACGATGTCGCGCGTGACCATGTGTTGCAGCGATCGTTAAGACGCCTCTGGCGGCGAATATCGCCGCCCAAAGTCAAGCTTTGGCGCGATAACGCGCCGTCTGCCTCAGTATTCGGGGCGAAAATGCACTTCCTGCATCCTTGGGTGAGTCAATTGGCCCCAGGGGGCGCCTCAACGAACTGCGTGCATCCACAGGTTTCTTAAAACGGGTCGTGAAGGCTTCACACGCGGCCCAGATTCGGTCGAGGCTTGCTTAAAGTCAAATAACCATAAGGGTTTAGCGCTAGGAAACGACGCCTGCCGTCCGCCGCGATCGTGGTTGCCAAGCCATGACCCGGGCGTGTCCCCGTTATGACGACATTAACGACCTTTGGGGCCTTCTGGAGGTCAATCAAAGCCCGGCATGACCTCGACCCGCTCCCCCGAGCAGGTCGCCCACGTCGGGATCTCGTCTGACCCTTAGTTTTATGGATCGTGGAGGACGCTTATGCCCGCTGTAGTGCGGGGGGGACCGCCTAAGCCTAGGCGACCCCGGGCCGAAGCGCCCGCAAGTCCGAGCAAAGGCAAGCCGGCGCCCCGGGGGGCGCAGCCGGCCGCGAAGTTGCACGCCGCCAAGGGCGTGGGTTTGTCGCCCACGGTGGCCCTCAGCGTAGCGGGCGCGGCCTTGGGTCTCGGTCTTGTGATCATGCTGGCGACCGGCCATCGGGCCGAGCGTCTCGGCGCGTCCATGGTCCGCGGGGTGGGCGGCAGCTTTGCTTCCGCCGGTTTCAAGTTGAAGACGGTTCATATCCGCGGCGCCTCGGCGACCGCACAGGGCGACATCCTGGCGGCCTCGGGCCTCTATCTGGACCAGCCGACCCTGGGCATGGACCTGAATGACGTTCGGACCCGAGTCCAAGGCGTGGGCTGGGTCAAGGACGCCAAGATCGTGCGCATGCTGCCCGACACCGTGCTCATCTCGGTGGAAGAGCGGCCGGCTCTGGCCGTCTGGCAGAACCGTGGGCGCATGAAGGTGATCGACGGCGAGGGCCGGGTGATCAGCGAGGCCGATCCAGCCCGCTTCCCCCAGCTGCCGCTGGTGGTGGGGCAGGGCGCGGATCAAGCCGCCGGCCTGATCCTGCCGGCCGTGGCCTCGCGTCCGCGTCTGCGCGACCGACTGGAAGCGCTGGTGCGGGTGGATGACCGCCGCTGGGATCTTCGTCTGAAGGACGGCTCGCTGATTCAGCTGCCGGCCATTGACGAAGAATCCGCGCTGATTCAATTGGATCAGCTCGACCAGCGGCAGCGAATCCTCGACATGGGTTTCGCGCGGATCGATCTGCGCGATCCTGAAATGGTGGCTGTGAGACCTCGCGACGGCGCGCTGCCTGGGCAGCCCGCGGCCGGCGGGGCGTAAACGAGTTTATTGAGGTGACGATAGCGATGTCGCGATTGGAGGAACGGAAGCAGGCTCGCGAGGGCCTGAAGGCCACGCTCGTGCGCCAGCCCGCCATCGCGGCCGTGGACTTGGGCGCGTCCAAGGTCACGTGCTTCATCATGAAGGCCGACGGCATTCATCGCGACAACCGCACCCTGACGACGGCCGGTGTCGGCTACGTCCAGTCGCGCGGCGTGCGCGGCGGGGCGATCGTCAATCTGGACGAGGCGGCGCAGGCGATTGCGCAAGCCGTGGAGCGCGCCGAGACCGTGGCCGGCGTCAACGTGCAGGGCGTCAGCGTCTGCACCGCCGGCGGCCAGCTGGCCAGCAACCGCGTCCATACCCAGGTTTCGCTGGGCGCCCGCCCGATCGGCGACGGCGACCTGTCGCGCGCCATCGCCTCGGCCTTGGCGCAAGTCCGCATTCCCGGCCGCAAGCCGATCCACCTGCTGCCGATCGCCTGGTCGGTCGACGGCCAGCGCGGTATCCGCGACCCGCGCGCCATGTTCGGCCGCTCGCTGGGCCTGGAACTGCTGGTCGTCTCGGTCAACGAGAACATCTTCCACACGCTGGCGCACTGCGTAGAGCGCGCTCACCTGTCGTTCGAAGGCGTGGTCGCCGCGCCGTTCGCCTCCGCGCTCGCCGCGCTGGAAGAGGACGAGATGGACCTGGGCGCGGTCTGCATCGACATGGGCGGCGGTTCGACCTCGGTGGCCGTGTTCAACAACGGCGCCCTGTGCCACGTGGACAGCCTGGCCGTCGGCGGCGGACACGTGACGCAGGACATCGCCCGCGGCCTGCAGACCTCGGTGGTCGGCGCCGAGCGCATCAAGACCCTGCACGGTTCGGCGATCGCCTCGGCTAACGAGGACCGCGAGATGATCGAGGCGCCGCCGCGTGGCGACGATCCGGGCGCTGGTCCGGTGATCGCCCCGCGCTCGCTGCTCAAGGGCATCATCCAGCCGCGCGTCGAAGAGACCCTGGAACTGCTGCGCGAGCGCCTGAAGGCCTCGGGCGCACCGGTCGAGCCGGGCGCGGGCATCGTCCTGACCGGCGGCGCCAGCCAGCTGGCCGGCGTGCGTGAAGTCGCCGTGCGCGTCTTCGATCGTCCCGTCCGCCTGGGCCGTCCGCGCCGAGTGCCGCATCTGGCCGACGCCGCCTCGGGTCCGGCCTTCTGCGCCGCCGCCGGTACGCTGCACCGCACCGCCTTCGGGCCGCGCGAAGCCGTCTCGTCCAAGGCCCTGGCCGGTGGCCCGGTCCGCAAGCGTCCGCTCGATCCCAACGCCAGCCCGGTCGCCCGCGCGGCCGCCTGGCTGCGCGACAACCTCTAAGGAGCGTGGTGGAGGAGGGCCGATTGACCCGCCTCAAGGCTCCGAACCTTTAAGCGTGATTAACTCTACTGCTTAACTTTGAAAGCCCGGCCAAGCTTCTTGGTCGGGCTTTTTGCTGCCCGAAATGGTCTGTATTCGTGAGAATTCGAACGCAGCGTCGTTCGGTCGCACGCGCCTGTGGATAGCTACGGAACCCTTGGCCCGACTGGAGTTTCTGTTGATAGACCACAATTTATCCCACAGTCGCGCTCGACCAGACCACGACTCAGATTATGCAATTAACTGCCGATTAACGATGGTGGTTGTTTTGTTAACACGATCGTCGAGGCAGTCCTGGGCGATTGGGTGTCGCCGAGGTCATTCTGACGATTTCGGCGTAAGGACGCGAGGGTCCCCATGGCAATTTCTCTTTCCGCGCCGCGCACCACCGAACTGAAGCCGCGTATCGTGGTGTTCGGCGTTGGTGGCGCTGGTGGCAACGCCGTGAACAACATGATCGAGGCTGGCCTCGAGGGTGTTGAGTTCGTGGTCGCCAACACCGACGCGCAACAGCTGCAGTTCGCCAAGACGGACCGCCGCATCCAGCTTGGCGTGCAGATCACGCAGGGTCTGGGCGCCGGCGCGCACCCGGAAGTCGGCATGAGCGCCGCTGAAGAGAGCTTCCCGGAGATCGGTGAGCACCTGGACGGCGCCCACATGGTCTTCATCACCGCCGGCATGGGCGGCGGCACCGGCACCGGCGCCGCCCCGATCATCGCCAAATGCGCTCGTGAACGCGGCATCCTGACCGTCGGCGTCGTGACCAAGCCCTTCCACTTCGAAGGTCGTCACCGCATGCGCCTGGCCGATAGCGGCATTCAGGAGCTGCAGCGCTACGTCGACACCCTGATCGTCATTCCGAACCAGAACCTGTTCCGCGTCGCCAACGAACGCACGACCTTCGCCGAAGCCTTCGGCATGGCCGACCAGGTCCTGCACTCGGGCGTCCGTTCGATCACCGACCTGATGGTCCTGCCGGGCCTGATCAACCTCGACTTCGCTGACGTTCGCACGGTCATGACCGAGATGGGCAAGGCGATGATGGGCACCGGCGAGGGCACCGGCGAAGACCGCGCCCTGATGGCCGCTCAGAACGCCATCGCCAACCCGCTGCTGGACGAAGTCTCGCTGAAGGGCGCCAAGGCCGTGCTGGTCAACGTGACCGGCGGCATGGACATGACCCTGCTGGAAGTCGACGAGGCCGCCAACGCGATCTCGGATCAGGTTGACCCGGAAGCCAACATCATCTTCGGCGCGGCCTTCGACCCGTCGCTGGAAGGCGTGATCCGCGTGTCGGTCGTGGCCACCGGCATGGACGGCGCCTCGATCGCCCAGATCGAGCCGAAGCCGACCACCCGCAACACCTCGGCCGCCCCGCTGATCGCCGAGACGACCCGTCCGGCTCCGCAGCCGGAACCGGCCCGTCCGGCCGCGCGCTACGAAGCCGCTCGCCCCGCCGAGCGTCCGTCGTCGGCCTTCTCGACCTACGCTCCCGAGCCGACCCCGGCTCCGGAGCCCGAGATCGTCATGGCGGCGCAGCCGGCGCCCGAGCCGGAAGCCCAGCTCTACTATGAAGAGCCGGTCGCCGTGGAAGAGCCCCGCATCGCCCAGCCGGCGCCGCGTCAGGTGACCCGCATCGTCGATCCGATGGTCGACGATAGCCCGGAAGAGCCGCTGTTCCCCGAGAACAACTATTACGAAGAGCGTCGTCCCCAGAAGCAGGGCGGTGGCTTCTTCTCGATGTTCGGCGGTGGCCGTCAGCGCTACGAGCAACAGCCCTCGGCCCCGCAGCCGCAGGCCCGCTCGACCCAGAGCGCCCGCCCGCAGCTGCAGCCGATCGAGACGCCGCACACCGACGACGGCGAAGACCTGGAAATCCCGTCCTTTCTTCGGCGACTCGCCAACTGAATGGGTGACCCCGACAAGGGGCCTAGATAAGTCGAAGCGCCCCAGGTGAAAGCCTGGGGCGTTTTGCTGTGGCGTTTTGCTGTTCTGGCCCGCCTTGCGACTCCCCGCCGGCTTGGCCCATGGTGCCGCCTTCGATCGCGATAGTTCTGCGATGGGGGAGAGCGCATGCGGAAGTCTCTGTTCGGCCTGACCGGCCTGGCCCTGGTGATGATGGCCTCGGGCGCCGCCGCGCAGGATCCTGGCCCCAACGCCCCGGTCAGCTACGAGGTCTCGTTCGAGAACGCCCAGCACCACGAGGCCAAGATCGTCGCCACCTATCGCGACGCGCCCGCCGGGCCGCTGCATGTACGGATGTCGCGCTCCTCGCCCGGCCGCTACGCGATCCACGAGTTCGCCAAGAACGTCTACCAGGTCAGCGCCGTCGATGGCGCCGGCAAGCCGCTGAAGGTCGAGCGCACCGAGCCCTATGGCTGGAGCATCGCCGGCCACGATGGTGTGGTCACCGTGACCTACACCCTCTATGCCGACCGCGGCGACGGCACCTATTCGCAGGTCGACGCCACCCACGCCCACCTGAACATGCCCGCCACCTTCCTGTGGGCCGACGGCTATGACGCCAAGCCCATTCGCGTGAAGTTCAAGCGCGCCGACGCCGCCTGGAAGATCGCCACCCAGCTGCCGCCGGTCGCCGGTGACGCCGACGCCTTCTGGGCCCCGAACCTGCAGTACTTCCTCGACAGCCCGACCGAGATCAGCGCCTTCGCCCTGCGCGAATGGAAGGTCTCAGACCAGGGCCGCGACTACACTTTCCGGCTGGCCCTGCATCACCCTGGGACCGACGAGGACGCCGACCAGTTCACCGAGAAGCTGAAGGCCATCGTGCCCGAACACATCAAGGTGTTCGGCGAGCTGCCGAAGTTCGACCACGGAACCTACACCTTCATCGCCGACTACATGCCGCAGATCACCGGCGACGGCATGGAGCACCGCAACTCGACCTTCATCAGTCAGCCGCGTTCGCTGTTCCGCGCCAACTTCGCTCAGCTGGGCACGGCCAGCCACGAGCTGTTCCATGCCTGGAACGTCGAGCGCCTGCGCCCGGCCGAGCTGGAGCCGTTTGACTTCACCAAGGCCAACCCGACCCCATCGCTGTGGCTGGCCGAGGGCTTCACCCAGTATTACGGCCCGCTCTTGATCCGCCGCGCCGGCCAGTCGACGACGGACGAGTACCTGGCCATCCTGTCGGGCACGCTGAACGGCGTGGTCAACGGTCCCGGCCGCCTCTACGGCTCGCCGCAGGAGATGAGCCTGCGCGCGCCGTTTGTCGACGCCGCCGCCGCCTTGGACCCGGTCAACGCCAACATCTTCACCTCGTACTACCCGTATGGCGCGGTGATCGGCCTGGCGCTGGACATGCAGCTGCGCGGTCGCGCCAAGCCCCTGACCCTCGACGACTACATGAAGCGCCTGTGGCGCACCCACGGTGCGCCGGAGAAGCCCTACAAGCCGGCCGACCTGCAAACCGCCTTGGCCGAGACCACGGGCGACGCGGCCTTCGCGAACGGGTTCTTCAAGGCCAGCATCGAGGGCTCGGCCTTGCCGGACTTCGCGCCCCTGCTGGAACAGGCCGGCCTGAAGCTGCGGCCAAAGTCGCCCAAGAAGGCCTGGTTGGGCGCGGCCAAGGTCCGCGCCAGCGGCAGCGAGGTGATCCTCGATCAGGCTCCCGTCCCGAACTCGGCTCTCTACGCCGCCGGCGTCGAGAATGGGGACCGCATCCTCAGCATCGGCCGCTTCGAATTTGCCAACGAAGGCGACTGGACTGATGCGCTGGACCGCCTCAAGCCCGGCGACGCGACGACCGTGAAGTACCTCCAGCGCGGCCAGCTCCGCGAAGCCCCGCTGAAGGTAACCGCCGACCCGACGCTGGAAGTCGTCCGCTTCGAGAAAGCCGACCTCAAGCCGACCAAGGCCCAGCTGGCCTTCCGCGCCGCCTGGCTGGGTGCGGAGCCGGGAGCGAAGTAGGGGGCTTTCGCCCCCTTAGTCGATCTTCACGAAGGGCGTTGAGCCGCCGGTGACTTTCGGCAGCTCGCCGTTCCACTTCTCGATGGCCAGCTGCTGCAGGACCTGGGGGTTGGCGCGCAGGGCCTCGCCCTTGACGCGGATGGCTTCGGCTTCGCCGCGGGCCTTGGCGACGGCGGCGTTGGCCAGAGCGGTTTCCTTGGCTTCCAGGGCCTTGGCGGCCAGCGCTTCCTGCTCCAGCTGGGTCTTGGCCTGCATCTGCTGGATGATCGCCGCCGGGTAGCGGATCGAGCCGATCCAGTCGAGCTGCGACACCGTCACCCCGTGCCGGGCCCACTTGCTGGCGACCCGGGCGTAGGCGCGCTGGATCACCTGCTGGCGGCCGCCGCTGTACAGGGTCTCGACGCCGACCTTCTCGGCCTCGGCGGCGACGGCCGAGCGCACGTCGTTGCGGATCGGGCCGTCCAGCAGCTGGTCGAACGACAGGCGGTAGGTCTGGTAAAGGTTCGGGGCCGAGGCGGGATTGACCTGCAGGGTCACCGAGATGTCGGCGGTCATCGGTAGGCCGGTGTTGTCCGAGAAGGTGATTTCCTCGTTGTCGTTGCCGCGCTCGTCCTTCTCGCGGGTGTAGCTGTAGGTGCGCTGGATCACCGGGTACTGGATGATCCGCTCGCCGATGCCGCGGAAGTACCACCGGGCGGGCAGGGGCTCGGGCGCGACGCCGGCCGACGAGCCCAGGGTGCGGATCTTGACCCCGACATTGCCCGGCTCGACCGTGGTGCTGTGGGTGGCGACGGAGCACGAGCCCAGCAGCAGGACCAGCACGGCCGTCGAACCGATCAGGATCTGCTGGCCCTTCTTCTGGAGCGGCGACTGGCGCCGCCCTTGCGTTGGCCGGCGAAGGGACTGTCGGTCATTCGGAATCCTTGGACTGAAGCTTGGAAATTCTGGCGAGGTCACGCAGCAGGATCGCGGCCAGCTTGCCGAGAGCCAGGACGCCGACGACGAAGGCGACGGGCGCGGCGACGAGGCCGAAGTCCGTGCCCGAGCCCCACAGTGGCCCGACCACCACGCGGAGCAGGACCACCACCAGGCAAACCCAGCCGGCCAGATAGGCGGTCGCCTTCGCGTAGATCACTCGGCAGCCCCCTGCGTCGAACTCCTCCCATGGTAGATCGCCAAGCTGGGCCGGATGCAAGGGGCGGTGTCGCGCAGAGCCTGTTGTTCGGCTAGGTTGGCGCCTTCTGCCAACGCTTCCCAAAAACGGGTCACGATGAAGCTCACCCGCGCGGATCGGAAGATCCTTCAGATCCTGCAGGAGGACGGCAAGATCTCGAATGTCGACCTGGCTGAGCGGGTGGGGCTGTCGCCCAGTCCGTGCCTGCGGCGGGTCAAGCAGCTAGAGGCGGCGGGGCTGATCGCAGGCTATGTGGCGCTGCTGGACCGGCGCAAGGCGCGGCTGGACGTGCTGGCCTATGTCGAGGTGCAGGTCGACCATACCGAAGGCGCGGCCGAGGCCTTTCAACAGGCGGTGCTGCGCGAGCCCGAGGTGGTGGGCTGCTATGTCATGACTGGCAGCTTCGACTATCTGCTGCGGGTGGTCGTGCCCAATCTCGACGCCTATGCCGACCTGACCATGAAGCGTCTTTTGAAGATGCCAGGGGTCAAGGACGTGCGCTCCTCGTTCGTGCTGGACACGATCAAGGATTCCACGGCCTTGCCCCTGGACTACATGGACTAGTCGGCCGCGCGCCGGGTGAAAACGCCGACGGCCGAGGCCAGCAAGCCGGCGGTCAGGATCAGCAGGATCTCGGCCAGGCCCGGGGCCCAGATCACGAAGGGCGGGGCGCCGCCGTCATAGACGATGCGCACGACCATGTTGGTGGCCTGGAACACCGCGCCCGCCAGGCCCAGCAGGATCCCGCCCCACGCCAGCCGTTCCGACAGCCGCGCGCCGGCGGGCCATTGTCCGCGCCGCAACGCCCCGACCAGGGCGGCGACGATCAGGGCCAGCAGCACCACGACCAGGGTCTTGGTCACCGGGCCGGTGTCCAGGAACACCGCGCCGAACTTGTTGCCGCGCGCGCCCGTCCGCACGGCGTTTTCGCACAAGGCCGGCCCGGCGCTGGTCATGGCCGCCGCGACGCCCAGGGCGATTTGATGAATACGTTTCATGATCCCTCCGATGTACAGATGTAATCTTCTTATCGAAGAGAAATTACGATCGTCAATCGCAATCGACTCGTGCTGCGCCGGCGCGGATTGGCACGTTGTGGCGATGTTGTTTTCCTGAGAGATGGAATGTGACCGAAGTGGCGGCTTAGGCGGTCATCATCGCCACGTTCTGCCTCTCGGGCCGCGATAGGCTGCTTCCGTCGACCCAACGGAATGCCGTCATGACTTCTTCCTCCGTTTTCGCCGGCCTGTCGCCGCAGGCCCCGGATGCGCTGCTGTCGCTGATCGGCGCCTATCGCCGCGATCCGCGCGCCGACAAGATCGACCTGGGCGTCGGCGTGTTCCGCGACGACCTCGGCGCGACGCCGGTGATGCGGGCGGTCAAGGCCGCCGAGCAGGTGCTGGTCAATGTCCAGCCGTCCAAGGCCTATCTGGGTCCGGAAGGCGACATCGGCTATCTGGACCTGCTGAAGCCGATCATCTTCGGCAATCAGGTCAGCCACGAGGTCTTCGGCGTGCAGACGCCGGGCGGCACCGGCGCGCTGCGCCTGGGTTGCGAACTGCTCAAGGCCGCCAAGCCGGAAGCCCGTGTGTTCGTGGGCGCGCCGACCTGGCCCAACCACACCCAGATCCTGGACCAGCTGGGCCTGGAGACGGTCACCTTCCGCCACTACGACCAGCGCGCGATGCGCCTGGACTTTGACGCGCTGATGAGCGCGCTGGAGACGGCGCGGGCAGGGGACATCGTTCTGCTGCACGGCTGCTGCCACAACCCGTCAGGCGCCGACTACGACCTGGCGCAGTGGGCGGCGATCGCCGAGATCACAGCCCGCAAGGGTCTCACTCCGTTGATCGACCTGGCCTATCAGGGACTGGGCCTGGGCCTGGAGCCCGACGCGGCCGGCATGCGCCTCGTTTTGGCGGCCGCCGACGACGCGCTGCTGGCCTATTCCTGCGACAAGAACTTCGGCCTGTACCGCGAGCGGGTGGGCGCGCTGTACGCCCTGTCGCGCGACGCCGACATCCTGGACCTGGCCGCCAGCAACATCCGCGCCCTGGCCCGCACAAACTGGTCGATGCCGCCCGATCACGGCGCAGCCATCGTCCGCGTGATCCTGGAGTCCGAGGCCCTGACCGCCCAGTGGAAGGCCGAGCTGGACGCCATGCGCACCCGGGTGAACGACCTGCGCGCGCGCCTGGCCAAGGCCGTGCCCGGCCTGGCGCCGCTGGCCTCGCAGCACGGCCTGTTCGCGCTGCTGCCGCTGGTTCCGGCCCAGGTGGCCCGCCTGCGCGAGGACCACGCGATCTACATGGCCGGTTCCGGACGCATCAATCTGGCCGGCCTGACCGTTACCAACATCGACAAATTTGCGCGGGCCTATGAAGCCTGCCTGCAGGGAGAGCCCGCATGACCGTGACGCAAGACAACCCCCTCGGCCTCGACGGTTTCGCCTTCGTCGAGTTCACCAGCCCCGAGCCGGCCGCCATGAAGGCGCTGTTCGAGCAGATGGGCTTCGTGGCCGCCTCCACCCATCCGACCAAGGCCGTGACCCGCTACAAGCAGGGCCGCATCAACCTGCTGGTCAATGACGAGGCCGCCGGCCAGGTCGCCGAGTTCCGCGCCGCCCACGGCCCGTCGGCCAACGGCATGGCGTTCGGCGTCGCCAACGTCGAGCAGGCCTATGCCGAGGCCCTGAAGCGCGGCGCCGTCGCCGCCGACGCCTCGGCCACCGTGCTGGGTGAGGGCGCGCGGGTGCTGGAAGGCATCGGCGGCTCGATGCTGTATCTGGTCGAAGGCCCCGAGGCGGTGTTCTCGACCTGGACCGCCGTGCCCGGCGCGGCCGAGGCCGAAGCGGCCAACAATGTCGGCCTGGACCTGCTGGACCACCTGACCCACAACGTGCGCCGCGGCCAGATGCGCACCTGGTCGACCTTCTATCGCGACGTCTTCGGCTTCGAGGAGCAGAAGTACTTCGACATCAAGGGCCAGGCCACAGGCCTGTTCAGCCAGGCGATGATCGCGCCCGACAAGGCCATCCGTATCCCGCTGAACGAGAGCCAGGACGACAAGAGCCAGATCGAGGAGTTCATCCGCCAGTACAACGGCGAGGGCATCCAGCACCTGGCCCTGACCACGGACGACATCTACGAGACGGTCGAGAAGCTGCGCGCCCGCGGCGTGAAGCTGCAGGACACCATCGAGACCTACTACGAGCTGGTCGACAAGCGCGTCCCCGGCCACGGCGAGGACCTGGAGCGCCTGAAGAAGAACCGCATCCTGCTGGACGGCAATGTCGGCGAGGAAGGCCTGCTGCTGCAGATCTTCACCGAGAACCTGTTTGGGCCGATCTTCTTCGAGATTATCCAGCGCAAGGGCAATCAGGGCTTCGGCAACGGCAACTTCCAGGCCCTGTTCGAGAGCATCGAACTGGACCAGATCCGCCGTGGCGTGATCACGGTCGAGGCTTGAGGCCTTTCGATAGCAAAGAGGGGATGATTACCTCTCTCCCGTCTCCCCGGCGAAAGCCGGGGCCCAGGTGAAACCCACGAACCGCCCAGGATGAATCTGGGTCCCGGCTTTCGCCGGGAAAGTCGGAGGTGGGGGAGGACACACGTGACCAGCACCGACGCGCTCAAGTACCAGACCGGCTTCCGCAACCACTTCGCCACCGAGGCCGTGCCCGGGGCCCTGCCGATCGGCCAGAACTCGCCGCAGCGCGTGCCGTTTGGCCTGTATGCCGAGCAGCTGTCGGGCGCGGCGTTCACCGCGCCGCGCCACGAGAACCTGCGCAGCTGGCTCTATCGCCTGCGGCCCAGCGCCGGGCACGGCCCGTACCAGCCCTATGCGCAAGCCAACCTGGTCTCGACGTTCGGCGGACCGGTGACGCCCAACCGTCTGCGCTGGAGCCCGCTGGAGATCCCGGCCGCCCCGACCGACTTCGTCGACGGGCTGACGACCCTGGCCGGCAACGCCGACGCGGCGACGCTGAACGGCATCGGCGTGCACGTCTATCTGGCCAACACGTCGATGAAGAACCGGGTGTTCTACAACGCCGACGGTGAGCTGCTGCTGGTCCCGCAACAGGGCGTGCTGACCCTGGTCACCGAGTTCGGCGTTCTGACCGCCGGCCCCGGCCACATCGCGGTGATCCCGCGCGGCGTGCGCTTCCGCGTCGAGGTCGACGGGCTGTCGCGCGGCTATGTCTGCGAGAACTACGGCGCGGCGTTCCGCCTGCCGGAGCTGGGGCCGATCGGCTCGAACGGCCTGGCCAACCCCCGCGATTTCGAAACCCCTGTCGCGGCGTTCGAGGATATCGACGCTCCCACCCTGGTCATCCAGAAGTTCCAGGGCGCGCTGTGGGCCGCCGAGTGGGACCACAGCCCGCTGGACGTGGTGGCCTGGCACGGCAATCTCGCGCCGTACCGCTATGACCTGGCGCGCTTCAACACCATCAACACCGTCAGTTTCGACCACCCCGATCCGTCGATCTTCACGGTCCTGACCTCGCCCAGCGACACGCCCGGGACGGCCAATTGCGACTTCGTGATCTTCCCGCCGCGCTGGATGGTGGCCGAGCACACGTTCCGCCCGCCTTGGTTCCATCGCAACGTGATGAGCGAGTTCATGGGTCTGGTCCACGGCGCTTATGACGCCAAGGAGGGCGGCTTCTCGCCGGGCGGGTCGTCCTTGCACAACTGCATGAGCGATCACGGCCCCGACGTGGCCAGCCACAAGAAGGCCACCGAGGCCGAGCTCGGTCCCCACAAGATCGACGGGACCATGGCCTTCATGTTCGAAAGCCGTTGGGTGATCCGCCCCACGAAGTTCGCACTGGAGAGTTCGGCGCTTCAGAGTGACTATGACGCCTGCTGGACGGGCTTCCCCAAGGCGCGTCTGCCTTAAGCAACCACAAGAACAAGGAAGCGCTGATGAAGCTCGCGTCTCTCAAATCCGGTCGTGACGGCCGGCTGGTGGTGGTCTCCAACGACCTGGCCTGGTTCACCGACGCCGGCACGGTCGCCCCGACCCTGCAGGCCGCGCTGGATGACTGGACCCGTTGCGAGCCGCTGCTGCGCGGCCTGGCCGAGAGCCTCGAGCACGGTTCGGTGCCCAAGGAGCGCTTCCACGAGCATGACGCCGAGAGCCCGCTGCCGCGCGCCTACCAGTGGGTGGACGGCTCGGCCTACGTCAACCACGTGCAGCTGGTGCGCAAGGCCCGCGGCGCCGAGATGCCCGAGACCTTTTGGACCGATCCCCTGATGTACCAGGGCGCGTCGGACGGCTTCCTGGCCCCGCGCGATCCGATCCCGCTGGGCGACGCGGCCTGGGGCTGCGACCTGGAAGGCGAGATTGCCGTGATCATCGGCGACGTGCCCATGGGCGCCAGCCGCGAAGAGGCCCTGGAGGCCATCCGCCTGGTCATGCTGTGCAACGACGTCTCGCTGCGCAACCTGATCCCGGCTGAGCTGGGCAAGGGCTTCGGCTTCGTGCAATCCAAGCCGGCCAGCGCCTTCTCACCGGTGGCGGTGTCGCCCGACGCCCTGGGCGACGCCTGGAAGGACGGCAAGCTGCACGGCGCACTGCTGATCGAGCTGGACGGCAAGGACTTCGGCAAGGCCGACGCCGGCGTCGACATGACCTTCGACTTCGGGACCCTGGTGGCCCACGCCGCCAAGACCCGCAATCTTTGCGCAGGCACCATCGTCGGCTCGGGCACGGTCAGCAACCGCGACGCCGACGGCGGTCCCGGCAAGCCGATCTCGGAAGGCGGCCTGGGCTATTCGTGCCTGGCTGAACTGCGCACGGTTGAGACCATTCTGCATGGCGCGGCCAAGACGCCGTTCCTGGCCGGAGACGACACCATCCGCATCGAGATGAAGGACGCCAAGGGCCACTCGATCTTCGGCGCCATCGAGCAGACGGTCGAGCGGGTTTGACGCAAGAGGCGGCTGCTGTCGCGAGAATCTGGTCGACGCGGGCGGGGATCAATCTCGGCCCGCTGGACCTGATCGCCGACGGCAAGGCACGTAACTACGTGCTGCAGATCGGCGAGGCGCGTTTCCACGGCTTTGTGGTGCGAAAAGGCGAGGCAGTGTTCGGCTATGTCGACCGCTGCCCCCATGCCGGCCTGCCGCTGGCCCAGGAACTGGACCGCTACCTGACCCCGGACGGCGACCTGATCATGTGCTCCTGGCACGGGGCGGTGTTCACGTTGGAGGAGGGCGCCTGCGTCGGCGGTCCCTGCGTGGGCGCCAAGCTGTCGCCCTGGCCGGTCGAAGTCCGCGAGGGGCGGATCGTCACCGCGTAACCGGACAAGAGAACGGCCGCCTTCCAGAGGAAGGCGGCCGCTTTCGTTGGCGTTGCGCCGAAGTCTACTTCTTCTTTGCGGCTTGCACTTCGATCTCGACCAGCATGCCGTCGGCGACCAGGGCCGTGATCTGGCTGGTGATGCGGGCCGGCTTGTTGGGCTGTTCGGCGGTGCCGAAATAGGTCTTGTAGCCTTCCATCATGCCGGCGAAGTCCATCTTGCCGCCCTTGGCCGGGTCGCCGACCAGCAGCACGCGCATCATCACGACGTCGGCCATGGTGGCGCCTTGCGTCTTCAGCGCGGCTTCGATGCGGCCCAGCACGCCCAGGGTCTGGGTCTTGGTGTCGCCGAACTTGGCCACGCCCGTGGCCTTTTCGTCGATGACCGGCGGGGTCATCCCCGAGACATAGATGGTGTCGAAGCTGGCCGGCACGGTGACGACGCTGGCGATGATCGACTTGGGATCGCCGCCGCGGACGATCTCCTGAGCATTGGCCGCGCCGGCGATGGCGCAGAGGCCGACGGCCAGGGCGATGAGGCGTTTCATGGTCTTCTCCCGGTTTGAACTGAAACTAGTGGGCTTGCAGGCCGCGGGCCTGGGCGCCGGCTTTGGCCGCGGCGCGGGCGGTGGCCACGTCGCTGGGGCGGACGGCGCCGGCCTTGTTGCCCCATGACGAGCGGACATAAGTCAGGATCGCCGCGAGCTCGGCGTCGCTGAGGTCGTCCTTGAAGGCGGGCATGCCGGCGCGGCCGTTCAGCACGGTGGTGGTCACCACGCGGGCATTGCCCGTCACCAACGGCGAGCCGGCCAGGGCCGGAAAGGCGCCTTTGACGCCCTTGCCGGTGGTCTGGTGGCAGGCCGAGCAGTTGTCGGCGTACTGCGATTGCGGCGTCGGCGGCGCGGCGAGGGCAGGCGAGGCGAAACCGGCGATCAGAGCCAGGGCGGCGAGACGGGAAGCGAGGGTCATCTTGGGTCCTGCCTTAAGCTTGCTGCACGCGCGCGTGGATCTTTGCGATCTGCTGCCAAGCCGACTCGATGGCCCCGGCTTGCCAGCCGCCAAGGTAGCTGAGGTGTTCGCCGGCCAGATAGAGGCGGCCATCGGGCTCACAGAGGACGGGGTAGGCGTTCTTGCGGCCGTCTTCGCCCCACTCGGCCCAGCCGCCCAGATTGTGCTCGGCCAGGTGCCAGCTGAACGAGAAGGCGTTGTCGAAGTTCTCGGCATATTCCGGGAAGATCTTCTGGCCGCCGGCCACGGCGAAGGCCGCACGATCAGCCGGCTTCTTGGCGCTGATCCGCGCCGCCTCGCCGCCGAAATTGTAATAGCCCAAGAGCACGCCCTTCTGCCCTTGCCACCCATAGGAGGGCAGGCTGATCGAGCCGATGCCGGGAATGTCGTTGTAGATGTGGCCGCCGTAGATGTGGTGCTTGTCTTCCCAGAAGCGGGTCTTCATCTGCAGGCCGATCTTGTTGACCGGGGCGTAGGCCACGCCCTCCATCGCCGCCTTGAACGGCGCCGAGGCGTCCAGGTCGATCTGCTTGAGCACGCTGAGCGGGATGGTGCAGACGCAGTAGTCGGCGGTGACCTCGCCGGTCTTGCCGTCGGCGCCCTTGAACGAGACCGTCACGCCGGTGGCCGACTGCCGGATCTTCTCGACCACTGTCGAGTAGCGGATCATTGGCCCGACCTGCTTTTCGAAGGCCTTGGCGATCTGGTCCATGCCGCCGATCGGCTGCAGCATGGTGCGCTGCTGCTCGTAGCCGGTCACCGAGCTCAGGACCCGCCAGGCGCTGCTGTCCAGCACGTCCTTGAAGGCGAGCGGCGGCAGCTCCTTGCCGGGGCCCGGATTGACGCCGGCGCCGGGATGGATCGAGAAGCCGCGGCCTTCGGTGCCCTTGTAGGCCAGGTCCTTGGTCAGGCGGCCTTCATTGACCAGGTAGGCGATGAACTTCTCGCGGTCGACGCCCGACAGCGGAGCGTCCAGCTGGCCCTGGCTGGCGGCCTTGGCGACCAGCTCGGCGGTGTAGCCGCGGACGTCGGCGGCGATCTCGCCCTTGCGCACCGGCTTGCCGGCCAGCGGCCCCGCGCCCTTCTCGAAATAGACGTAAGATGCGTCGTTGTCGTTGACGAAACTCTCCAGCGGCACCCCGAACTGCTTGGTGTAATGCAGGGTCGAGCGGTGGTGATACGGGATCCGCCAGGCGCCGTGGTTGATGTAGTGGCCGTCGTCGAACTCGCAGACCTGGGTGTTGCCCAGGAGGTCGGTGTGCTTGAAGCCCTTGCGCGCGGTCTGGCAGCGGCCGCCGGCGAAGTCGCGGGCTTCCAGGATCTGCACCTGATAACCGGCCTTGCTGAGCTCATAGGCGGCGGTCATGCCCGCCAGGCCTGCGCCCAGTACGATGACCTTGGTGTTCTTGGCCCCGCCGGTCAGCGTCGGCGGCAACTCGCTGGCCGAAGCCATGCCGTAGCCCAGGGCTTCCATGCCCGACAGCACCAATGACATGCCGCCCACCGCGGCCAGGCTCTCGAAGAAGCGCCGGCGCGTCAGCACGCCCCCAGCAGACGCGTTAAACTCACTCATGACTATCCCCGCCGTCTTGTTGAAGGCATCTCGAAAGTCGGACCGCGCGGGCGCAATCCGTTTCCCGGCCAGACCGGCGCCGACCTGCCAGACGCCTCGCCATTGGGCGCCGGAAACGGTCATTGTGCGATCGGTGGGCGGGATCGTCCGTCGAGATCCGAATCCCTGTTTCCTGGACGCGAGCCGTCCGCGATGGAGTCGCCCATGACCTCGACCCCTCCCGATCTGCGCCTGCGCCTGGCGCGCGCCGAGGATATGCCGGCGCTGTCGGCGCTGATGGACCGGGCGATCGGCGAGCTGCTGCAGGCCTTCCTGCCGCCCGAGGGCGTGGCGGCCTCGTTCGAGATCATGGGGCTGGACACCCAGTTGATCGCCGACGGCACCTATTTCGTCGTGGAGGACGGCGAGGCGATCGCCGGCTGCGGCGGCTGGAGCCGGCGCGCTACCTTGTTCGGCGGCGACCATTCGGCCGGCCGCGACGCCGCGCTGCTGGACCCTGCGGTGGACGCGGCCCGGGTGCGGGCGATGTACACCGACCCTAACCACGCGCGGAAAGGCGTCGGCCGGCTGATCCTGGACGCCTGCGAAGCCGCCGCCCGCGCCGAAGGCTTCACCCGCGTCGAGATGGCCGCCACGATGGGCGGCGAGCCGCTGTACCGCGCCTGCGGCTACGCGGTGATCGAACCGTTCGAAGCGGTGACCTCGACCGGCTACCGCGTGCCGCTGCTACGGATGGGCAAGGGGCTGTAGACAAGCAAAAGGGGCGGGCCTTGCGGTCCGCCCCTTCGCGTTTCCGTGGTTCGATCCGCCTTAGAAGGCGAAGGTCAGGCGGCCGTAGTAGTAGCCGCCGTTGATGCCGTAAGGCGAGAAGCCCGGATACTGGGTCACGCAGCCGCCGCCGGACGCGATACAGGCGGTCTGGAAGGCGGTTGAGAACTTGTCCGGATACTTGTTGAAGGCGTTGTTGGCCCCGATCGCGGCAACCACGCCCATCGGGAACTTGTAGGACAACTCCACGTCGGTGATGGCGGCGGCGCTGGCGACCGTGGTCTGCAGCGGACCCGTGCCCGGATCCGACAGGGCCTCGGCCTTGCCATAGAAGGTCTCGGTCAGGCTGAGCGTGACCTTGCCGAAGGTGTAGAGGCCGTTGAGGCCGATCTTGTACTTCGGCGCGGCCTTTTCCAGCAGCGAGGCGGCGTTGCCGGCGAACAGGACCTGACCGCTCGGGAAGGCGGTGCTGGGCGTCGCCAGGGCGGCCGGGGCGGCCTTGACCTTGGTGATCTTGGTCTTGTTGAAGTTGCCCGACAGCGTCAAGTCGATGCGACCCAGGCCGTCCAGGTCGACCGGGTAGGCGACCACGAAGTCCAGGCCGCGGGTGCGGGTGTCCAGACCGTTGGAGAAGATGTTGACCCCGGTGCTGGCCACGGTGTTGTCCAGCACGTTGCCGTTGGCGGCGATTGCGGCGTTGACGTTGCTGTTGACCACGACGCCGTTGCGAATGCCGTAAACCGAGCTGGAGCCGAAGATCCGGTCCTTCAGATTGATCTGATAGGCGTCGATCGTGGCCGTCATTTTCGGGATCGGGTGGGCCACGATGCCGAAGCTGTAGTTCTTCGACTTTTCGGGCTTCAGCGCGTCGATGCCCAGCAGGCGGGCGGCCGGCGAGTTCGGGGCCAGTTGCACGAAGGCGCTGGTCGGCGACACGTTGGTGGCCGAGTAGAACGACTCCGCCAGGGTCGGGGCGCGGAAGCCGGTCGAGACGGTGCCGCGCACGGCGATCATCTCGTTGAAGTCATAGCGGCTGGTCAGCTTGGCGACGGTGGTGTCGCCGAAGTCGCTGAACTTCTCATAGCGGACGGCGGCGTCGATCTTCCAGGCCTCGACCGGGCTGATGGCCACGTCGCCATAGACGGCCCAGCTGGTGCGGGCGTGGCCGCCGGCGTCGGTCTTCTGGAAGCCCGGATACGACTGCGAGCCTTCCTTGTAGGTCGAGGCCGCGTCGCCCGCGCCGATGCGGTAGGTGTCACGGCGCTGTTCGAAGCCCAGGGCGACGTCCATCGGCGTGGCCATGCCGACGTCGAAGCCGCGGCGGACGTCCAGGTTGTTGGTCCACTGGGTGGTGCGCCAGCTACCGGCGTGGAACGAGGTGGGCGAGAAGCCCTTGGTCGTGGCGGTCGAGGTGTCGACATAGAGGCTGGCGTTGATCGAGTCCTCGACGCGCACCTCGATGTCGTCCTTGCCGTAGGTCGAGGACAGGTCGACGTTCCAGCCGGCCAGCTCGCCCGAGGCGCCCAGGGTCAGAGCGTAGTCGTCCTCGATGATGCGTTCGCGCGGGCTAAAGCCCATCGGGAACGGCCGATCCACCGCGCCCATCTTGCCCTGCACGCGGTTGTAGCGGCGGTAGTTCTCGTAGGCCGAGGCGTCCTTGTGACCGTAGGTGCCGAACGAATAGACCTCAAAGCCGCCGCCGACCTCGACGCCGCCATTGAAGGCCAGGTTCTGCATCCGATACTCGGCGTCGCCGGAGATCAGGTTCAGGAACGGATAGCCGGGGATCTGGCTCTCGACGGCGTTGTGGGCGGCCGTGTAGCCGGGGCTGGCCGGGTTGAACACGCGCTGGTCGGGCAGGCCGCGGTTCGAGAAGCCATGATACTTGGCTTCGACCGTGACGTTCAGATAGCTGTTCTCGGTCGGGGCCATGCCGACGTTGACCGACGCGCCGGCCGTCTTGCCGCCGCCGTCGATATACTCGCCGCCCGTGGCCGAGATCGAGCCGCCGCCGGGGTTCTTCTTCAGGATGATGTTGACGACGCCGGCGATGGCGTCGGTGCCGTACTGAGCCGCAGCGCCGTCGGTCAGCACCTCGATGCGGCCGATGCCGGCCATCGGGATGAAGGCGAGGTCGGCCGCGGCGGCGCCCTGATACACGCCCGACAGGACGGCCAGGTTACCGGTGGTGTGGCGACGCTTGCCGTTGACGAGGACCAGGGCCTGGTTGGGCGAGAGGCCGCGCAGGCGGGCCGACAGGGTCAGGTTGGCGGTGTCGCCGCCGAACGCCTGAGCGTTGAACGACGGGACCAGATTGGCCAGGCCCAGGCGAAGGTCGACCGTGCCGGTGCGCTCCAGCGTGCTGGTGTCGACCACTTGCACGGGGGCGGGGCTGTCGATGACACGCAGGCCGGTCTGGCGCGTGCCGGTCACGATAACGGTATCGATCTCACTGCTTTGTTCCGGCGGCGTAGCGCCAGTCCCTGCACCAGCTGCGAGTGCAAGAGATGAGTATCCCATAGTAACGGATAGCGCCGAAATGCCCGCGAGAAGCGCGAGTTTAGAACGCTGAGTCATTGATAGCCCCCTCATTATATTTATTGACGCGTGATGAATCCCTCTTCCATGACGTTATTCTCCCCAGGATTATGATTTTTTGACGCGGGCACTAAAAATAGATCGGTTACTGTCCGATCTATTCATGGGGGTTGAAGTCGGCGCGTTCGGCAATGGGGGGCTGTCAGGAAAACGCCACAACCGCGCCGGCGCCCTGTGGGCGCCATTTTGCGCGGCGACGGATTGCGGATTTTAGGCAGAACGACGTTCGGATCGGCGCATCGCGGGGGCGTTTCGTGCGCGGACCGGACGTCCGATCAGGCGACGAGGCGCATCGGTTCGGCCATTTCGCCGGTCTTGTTAGGGGTCTCTTCCGTCTCGAAAAGGTCGAAAGCCTCTTCCCAGGCGGCCCGTCGCGACTCGCGCAGTTCGGCGTCGTCGGTGATGCGCACGATCTGGTCCTCGCGGTCGTTCCACACCAGGCCAATGTCGGTGACGCGCTCGACATCGCGGCCCAGCAGCAGGAACATGTCGGCCTTGGCCGCGCGTTCGTGGCTGATCCGGCGCAGGGTGCGGCCGCCGCCCATGTCGCGGTGGATGTCGGCGAAGTCCATCACGGCCGAAATCAGGGCCTGATTGACGGGGGCGACGGTCCAGGCGGGGCAGGCGAAGCGGGACATCGGATTCTCCAGTGTCGATACCTGAAGAATGTATGGCGTATGCGACAAAAGCGGTCGTATAGGATTTCGCTTATGAGACACGAGAAAGCGACCCGTCTTCTGGATCTGGCCCGGATGCTGGCCGGCTCGGCCGAGGGGCTGACCCTGGACGAGATGGCGCGCAACCTGGATGTCGGCCGCCGCACCGCCGAGCGGATGCGTGACGCCGTCTGGACGGCCTTCCCGCAGATGGAGGCGATCGACGATCCGCCGACCAAGCGCTTCCGCATCCCCTCGGGCCTGGACGGCGTGTTCCAGACCCCGACCGCCGAGGAGCTGGCGGCCCTGCGCACCGCCGCCGACGGTTACAAGGCCTCCGGCGCGGACGCCCGCGCCGCCTCGCTCTACGCCTTGGAAGGCAAGCTGCTGTCGGCCCTGCGCGGTGCGGCCCGCCGCAAGGTGGCGCCCGATGTCGAGGCCCTCGTCCAGGCCGAGACCATTGCCATCCACGCCGGTCCGCGTCCGTTCGAGGACGAGCAGGTCCTGGCCGCCATCCGCACGGCGATCAAGGGTTTGCAGGCCCTGTCGTTCACCTACGGGGGCGGCAGCACGCCGGGCCGCACGCGCGAGGTGACGCCGCTGGGCGTCCTCTTCGGGCGCAGCAATTATCTGGTGGCGGCCGAGGGGCAGGGCGGTCAGCCGCGTTCCTGGCGCCTGGACCGCATGAGCGACCTGAAGGTGCTGGACCGCCCCGCCGCGCCGCCGGCCGACTTCTCGCTGCAGGCCTTCGCCGACGAGAGCTTTGGCATCTATCACGACGAGATCCAGGACGTGGTCCTGCGCATCAAGGCCACGCGCGCCGAGGACGCTCTCCGCTGGCGCTTCCACGCGACGCAGAAGGTTGTGCAGGAGGCCGACGGCTCGGTGACTGTCACCTTCCGGGCTGGCGGCATGCGCGAGCTGGCTTGGCACCTGTTCACATGGGGCGGCGATGTCGAGATCATTGGGCCCCAGGCGCTGAAGGACACCATGGTCCGCGAACTGCGCGAAGCTGGCCTTGCGCACGGCGCGTGGGTAGAGAGCGACGCATGAACTACCGCCACGCCTTCCACGCCGGCAACTTCGCCGACCTGCACAAGCACGCGATCGTGCTGGCCAAGCTGTCGGCCCTGCAGAAGGACAGCGACGCCCTCTCGGTGATCGACACCCACGCGGGGGCGGGCGGCTATGACCTGTCCGGCGAGATGGCCCGTCGCTCGGGCGAGGCCCAGGCGGGGATCTTCCGGCTGAAGGCGGCGACCGACGCGCCGGCAGTGTTCGCGCCGCTGCTGAAGGCCGTGGCCGACATGAACGGCGGCAAGCCCGGCGACCTCTATCCCGGCTCGCCGCTGCTGATGGCGCGGGCGCTGCGCAAGACCGACCGCTATGCCGGCTGCGAGCTGCGGCCTGACGACGTCCAGATCCTCCGCCAGACCCTGGCGCCCTACGCCAACGCCCAGGCGTTGGAGGCGGACGGCTATGCGACCGCGGGCGAGCGGGCCGGCAAGGGCGGCCGAACCTTTGTGGTCATCGATCCGCCGTTCGAGCGGCCGGACGACTACCGGCAGATCGCGGCTACAACGCGCGCCGTCCTGACCCGCGCGCCCGACGCGGCCATGGCGATCTGGCTGCCGATCAAGGACCTGGAGACCTTCGACTCCTTCCTGCGATCGATGGAGACGGTGACGAAAAAGCTGCTGATCGCCGAGCTGCGTCTGCGGCCGCTGATCGATCCGATGAAGATGAACGGCTGCGCGATGGTGATGATCAATGCGCCGTCTCCGGTTGAGGCTGCGGCCATCGAAGCGGGCGACTGGATCGCCTCGCGCCTGGGCGAAAAGGGCGGCCGGTCGCGGGTCTGGAACGTCTGACCTAAGGGAAGCATTTTTGCAGGTGCGAACGCGTTTTCCGTGTTACGCTGCGCTGCAATAGATCGCTGTCGTCCTAAGTCTTGCCGACCCGGGAGTCCCGCCATGGTTTCGATCTTCTCCTTCCTGCCCGACTACACGCCTGAAAAGGCCGAGACCCCGACCGCCCCGCATCTGGCGATCGGCGCGGCCTCGCCGCTGTGGCTGATGTTCGGCGGCGCGGCCGCCGCCGGCGCGACCTACTGGTGGTGGGCTTCGCGCTGGCGCGAGAGCGTCAATCTCGAGGCCATGCTGGCCCTGGCGCCCGAGCCGGCGACCGTGCCGGCCCAGACCCTCGCGGTGCTGGAAACCCCGGCCGAGCCTGTCGTCGAGGCCGTGACCCTGGCCGCCGAAACCACCGAGACGGTGCTGGACGCCGCCCAGGAGATCGCCGAGACGGTCGCCGAGCCCCTGGTCGAGACCGTGACGGCTGCGACCGAGCAGGCTGCCCAGGCGGTGGTCGAGCCCGTCGCCGTCATCGAGCCGGTCACTGCGGAAGCGGTGGAGCAGGCCGAGAAGACGGTCGAGGAGGTCGCCCCGGTCGCGCTCGAAACCGCCAAGGATAGCCTCGACGACCTGACCCGCCTGGTCGGCGTCGGTCCCAAGCTGGCCGCCTCGCTGGGCGAGCTGGGCGTCACCCAGTTCCAGCAGATCGCCGCCTGGACGCCGGACGAACTGGCCTCGTTCGACCAACTGTTGAACCTGAAGGGCCGCGCCGACCGCGAAGCCTGGATCGACCAGGCCAAGCGCCTGGCGGCTGAAGTGACGGCCTAGGACAGAACCACGGCGGTCCCGGACACCGACACCATCATCATCGAGCCGTTGGGGCCGACGGTGTTGTAGTCGAGGTCGACGCCCAGGATGGCGTTGGCGCCCAGGGCCTCGGCTTCCTTGGTCAGGTTCTTCATGGCGTCTTCGCGGGCCCTCGCCAGGACGCGCTCGTAGGACTTGGAGTGGCCGCCGATGAAGTCGCGGATCGAGGCCAGCAGGTCCAGTACGACGTTCGCGCCCAGGATCGACTGGGCGTAGATCGCGCCTTTGTACTCACGAACCGGGCGGCCTTCGATGAACGGGGTCGTCGTGATCAGCATCCGGGAATCCTGGCTGGCAACAGGGTTAACTTAAGCGCAAACGCAGCCGTTCGCGAGGGGCTCCCCCGAAAGGCGCGACTTTCGATCACGGCGTTCGCCCAATGGGGGAATCTGAAGCGTCGCCACTTCCGGCGCGGCCGGGCTTCAGGCAGATTGCCCCTCGTTCACCCTAGCTTGGGTTTACCGTCCGGAGCCGCCTGGTGATCTTCGCCAAATCGCACATCGAGCTGCACAACATCCGCAACAACGTCGAGCGGGTGAAGAAGCTCTCGGACAACGTCGTCGGCGTGGGTCCGTTCGGCGTGGGCCTGGACGGCCTGCTGACCTGGATCCCCGGCGCGGGTGAACTGTACAGCCTGGGCGCAGGCGGGCTGATCGTGCTGGATGCGCTGCGGGCGCGGGCCGCGCCGATGATCGTCATCCAGATCGTGGCCATCATCCTGATCGACACGGTGGCGGGCATGGTCCCCGTGGCCGGCAAGGCGATCGACGTGCTGTTCACCGGCCACAAATGGTCGGCCGACATGCTGACCAACCACATGGACGACACCATCTATTTCGAGGGCTCGCGCAAGGACGTGCAAGCGACCCAGGAGTACCGGGACCTGCTGGCCCGGATCCAGGCGGGCAAGGAAAAGCGCCGGGTCGTCTTCCTCGGCTAACGGCCAAGCAACGAGTGGAGGGGAGGGGCGTTCAGGCAAGCATGACCGACGAGATTTCATTCTCCCCTTCCGAACGGTCGCTGGACCGCCGCGCCAAGGCCCACCGCGCCTGGCGTTCGGCGGAGTCGATCAAGCGCCTGTCTGACCGCCTGATCGGCATCGGTCCCATCGGCCTGGGTCTGGACGGCGTGCTGGCCTGGGTGCCCGGCGCAGGCCTCATCTACGGCGTCGGGGCGGGTGGGCTGCTGCTGGTTCAGGCGTTTCAGGCCGGAGCCTCGGCCGGGACGATGGCGCGGATGACCGCCTATCTGGTGGCCGACAACGTTCCGGCCACGGTGCCGGGCCTGGGCTGGCTGATCGATACCCTGTTCCCCGGCCACCTGATGGCCGCCAAGGCGCTGCAGAAAGACATCGAGGCCAAGCACGGCCTGCCCGATGATGTGGCGCTGGAGCGAAGCAAGAAGCGCCGCGGGTTGTTCCGCAGGAAGGGCGGCTAGCTAGAGGGACGGTAAGTCCGCTAGGCACAGGGTAATCCGCGGCAGGTGCTGGGCGGATATCGTGTCGCGCGCCGAGTGATAGACAACGTCGCGATAGGTCCCGCCGGCAAGGGTGCGGTGGGTAACGACCGTATCGGCGTTGATGTCGATGACCCAATACTCCCTGACGCCGTGCTGGGCGTAGAACTCGGCTTTCAGAGTCAGATCATACTTTAGGGTCGATTGTGCAACCTCAATGACGAGGCCCACATTACCGCCTGTGACCTCCTCCAGCCGAATAGACGCATCGTAAAGATAGAGATCTGGGTCAGGCGCATAGGTCGGCGCCAAGGGCAGCGTAGAGTCTATGATGACCCGAACGCTGGCGCCCATCATGGCCATGAAACGCATGGCCAACTGCATTTTCACGCGAGTATGCGGTGTGCCTTCGGGGGCCATCTTGACCAGCATCCCATCGATCAGCTCGACACGCGCGCTTTCGTCGAGGATCCCAGCCTCCTGCATCCGCAGGACGTCTTCCAGCGTGAAGCGGTGCTGTTGCGACGTCTCCAACACTCGGACGATGGCGTTCATGCGCTCAGGATAACACGGAGATAGCAGATCGCTATGCGGCCGTGCCCTGGCTGTAGCCCAGCTGAACGTTCAGCTTTTCCAGCACCTCGATGGCCGCTTCGGCGATGACCGTGCCGGGCGGGAAGATGCTGGCGGCGCCGGCGTCCAGCAGGGCCTGGAAGTCCTGGGGCGGGATCACGCCGCCGACCACAACCACGATGTCGGAACGATCGCGGGCGGCCAGCTCGGCCTTCAGCTCCGGCACCAGCGTCAGGTGGCCTGCGGCCAGGGACGAGGCCCCGACCACGTGGACACCCGCCTTGATCGCCTCGTCGGCGGCCTCGGCCGGGGTCTGGAACAGCGGCCCGATCTCGACCTGGAAGCCCAGGTCGGCGAAAGCGCTGGAGATCACCTTCTGGCCGCGGTCGTGACCATCCTGGCCCATCTTGGCGACCATGATGCAGGGCGGACCGCCATGGGCCTCGCGGAAGGCGGCGACCATGGCCCGGGCCCGGGCGGTCTTGGGATCGGCGCCGGCTTCCTTGCCGTAGACGCCCTCGATCGCCTTGATCACGGCGCGGTGGCGGCCGAAGACCTTCTCCATCGCCAGGCTGATCTCGCCGACCGTGGCCTTGGCGCGAGCCGCGTCGACGGCCAGGGCCAGTAGGTTGCCGGTCCCACGGGCGCCGTCCTCCAGGGCCTTCAGCGTGCGTTCGGTCTCGGCCGGATCGCGCTCGGCCTTCAGGCGGGCCAGCTTTTCCAGCTGCTGAGCGCGCACGGATCCGTTGTCGACCTTCAGCATCGGAATGTCGTCGGCGACCTCGGGCTTGTAGCGGTTGACGCCGACCACGCTCTGACGATTGGCGTCGATGCGGGCCTGGGTCTTGGCGGCGGCTTCCTCGATGCGCAGCTTGGGGATGCCTTGCTCGATGGCCTTGGCCATGCCGCCGGCCGCCTCGACTTCCTCGATGTGCGCCAGGGCCTTCTGGGCCAACTCGTAGGTCAGGCGCTCGACGTAGTAGCTGCCGCCCCAGGGGTCGGCGACGCGGGTCGTGCCGCTCTCCATCTGCAGGAACAGCTGGGTGTTGCGAGCGATGCGGGCCGAGAAGTCGGTCGGCAGGGCCAGGGCCTCGTCCAGGGCGTTGGTGTGCAGGCTCTGGGTCTGGCCGTTCACGGCGGCCATTGCCTCGACGCAGGTGCGCGAGACGTTGTTGAACACGTCCTGCGCCGCCAGCGACCAGCCGCTGGTCTGGCTGTGAGTGCGCAAGCTGAGCGAGCGGTCGTCCTTGGGCTCGAACTCGCGCTTCATCAGGCGGGCCCACAGCAGGCGGGCCGCGCGCATCTTCGCCACCTCCATGAAGTAGTTCATGCCGATGGCCCAGAAGAAGGAGAGGCGCGGGGCGAAGACGTCGATGCTCATGCCGGCTGCGACGCCGGCCCGGGCGTATTCGATGCCGTCGGCCAGGGTGTAGGCCAGCTCCAGGTCGGCCGACGCGCCGGCCTCCTGCATGTGATAGCCGCTGATCGAGATCGAGTTGAACTTGGGCATGTTCGCCGAGGTGAAGGCGAAGATGTCCGAGATGATCCGCATCGAGGGCGCGGGCGGATAGATGTAGGTGTTCCGCACCATGAACTCTTTGAGGATGTCGTTCTGGATCGTCCCCGACAGCTTGTCGGGCGAAACGCCCTGTTCCTCGGCGGCGACGATGTACAGCGCCAGGATCGGCAGCACCGCGCCGTTCATGGTCATCGACACGCTCATCTTGTCGAGCGGGATCCCGGAAAACAGCGTGCGCATGTCCAGGATCGAGTCGATGGCCACGCCGGCCATGCCGACGTCGCCCTTCACACGCTCGTGGTCGCTGTCATAGCCGCGGTGAGTGGCCAGATCGAAGGCTACCGACAGGCCCATCTGACCGGCGGCGAGATTGCGGCGATAGAAGGCGTTCGAGTCCTCGGCCGTCGAGAAGCCCGCGTACTGGCGCACCGTCCACGGGTTGGTGACGTACATGGTCGGGTAGGGGCCACGTACGAACGGCGCGACGCCCGGGAAGCCGCTGGTGAAGTCGAGGCCGGCCGCGTCGTCCGCGTCATAGGCCGGGGCGACCGCAACGCCTTCGGGCGTGTTCCAGGCCTCGCCCTGGGGCGTGGCGCTCGAGGCGGTCTCGGCGAAGTCGATCGTGGTGAAGTCGGGGAACTTGGACATGGCTCAGGCGGCCTCGAAAGCGGCGGCGAAGCGCACGGGCATCAGGGCGGGGCACTGGCCGTCGGGGCCGGGCAGGCGGGTGTCGGGGCCGGTGACGGCGACCGCGTCGGGCGTCTCGACCTCCGGCGTCTTGTCGTCGGCATTGGGGAAGACGGTGACGCCCAGGATCTTGCGCGACTTGTCGGCATAGGCGGCTTCTTGCATGGCGCGGGTCTTGGCCACCGCGTCGGCGACCAGGCCGGTCTCCAGCGCCTTGACGATGCCGCCGGCGGCCTCGATGGCCTGGAAGCCGCCCCAGGCGGCGCGGGCCAGCTGGTCGGTCAGGCTGTCCAGGTACCAGGCCCCGCCGGCCGGATCGGCGACGCGGCCGAGATTGCTCTCTTCCATCAGGACAAGCTGGGTGTTGCGGACCTGGCGGCGGGCAAAGGCGGTGGGCAGGCCGATGGCGTCGGTGAAGGCGTCCAGCACGATGACGTCGGCTCCGCCGACCGCGCCGGCGAACCCGGCCGAGGTCAGGCGCAGCAGGTTCGTCCAAGCATCGGCCTTGGCCAGCATCCGACGCGAGGAGCGGGCCTCGATCTTCGGCGCGACGGTGACGCCACAAGCCTCCGTGAGCCGCGCCCACATCGCCTTGGCCGCCCGGACCTTGGCGACGCCGGTGAAATATTCGCCGTCCAGGCTGACGCCCAGCACGACGCGGCCGAAGGCGTCGTCCATCGACAGGCCCGAGCGCACCATGGCCTTGGCATAGGCCAGGGCGCTGGCGGTCATCATCGCCAGTTCCTCGGTGTTCGAACCGCCGGCCTCGTGGGCGGCGCGGCCAGTCGCCAGGAACAGGCTGGCCTTGGCGTAGGTCCCGGCGAGGCGCGCGCCGACATTGGCGGCGTTGAAGATATGGGCTTCGATCGGGCCGGGGCTGACGCCCGTCTCGGCGAAAGCGGTCAGCGGATCCAGGTGAAAGGCCAGCGGCGCATTGGGCGCGGCCTTGCCCAGGACGCCCAGCCAGTCGGCGGCCTTCGGACCCATGAAGCCGGCGTCCAGGGCGACGGGGGCCAGATCCACCAGCACGCCCGACAGCGCCTTGGCCAGGTCGTCGACCGAGCCGACGGCGATGCCGTTCACACCCGTCGGATCCAGTTGCAGCAGCACCGAGGCCGCGCCGTTTTCCAGGTCGGTCAGGATGTCGCCGGCCGCGCGGACCGGATCGGGATGGGCGGCGCGGACGCGCAGGTCCCAGGGCCGGTCGGGATCGCGCAGGCGCAGATCGCGGGCCACGGCGACGCCGTCCTGCGCCGTGTAGAGCGGCTGGATCGTCAGGCCGTCGGGCGTCGTCACCGTCAGGGCGTCGTCGAAGCTCTGGCCCTTCAGCGTCTTCTCGACCAGGGCCATCCAGCGCGCGCGGGTCGCCGCGTCGCCTTGCGCGCCGAAGTCGTCGGCCAGGGGCGTGGCGGTCACGGCGTGTCTCTCCTGAGATGGGGTATTCGAAGCCATTTTTGAGCGAGTTGCTCCCCTGCCGTAACGACCGTCAAGCCTTGCGCGGGCGGCAAACGGGCGTTTAATCTGATCGTCGTTCATATAGTCGGCGCGGAACGCCGATCACCGAAGGGGAAACTCGCCCATGGCTCTGCCGCCGATCCTGCGTGACCGTCTGCGTCTTCCGGTCATCGCCTCGCCGCTGTTCATCATCAGCAATCCCGATCTGGTGATCGCCCAGTGCAAGGCGGGGATCGTCGGTTCGTTCCCCTCGCTGAACGCCCGCCCGATCTCGCAGCTGGACGAGTGGCTGCACCGGATCACCGAGGAGCTGGCCGCCCACGATCGCGCCCACCCCGAGGCGCCGTCGGCCCCGTTCGCGGTCAACCAGATCGTCCATAAGACCAACAACCGGCTCGAGGAAGACATCGAGCTTTGCGTGAAGCACAAGGTGCCGGTGGTCATCACGTCGCTGGGCGCGCGTGAGGACCTGAACCAGGCGATCCACTCTTATGGCGGCATCACCCTGCACGACGTCATCACCGACCGCTTCGCCCGCAAGGCCATCGAGAAGGGCGCCGACGGCCTGATCCCGGTCGCGGCCGGCGCCGGTGGTCACGCCGGCACGCTGTCGCCGTTCGCCTTGATCCAGGAAATCCGCGAGTGGTTCGACGGGCCGGTGGCGCTGTCGGGATCGATCGCCTCGGGGCGCTCGATCCTCGCCGCCCAGGCCATGGGCGCGGACCTAGCCTATATCGGCTCGGCCTTTATCGCGACCGAGGAGGCCAACGCCATCGAGGGCTACAAGCAGGGCATCGTCGACGGCCAAGCCGACGGCATCGTCTATTCGAACCTGTTCACCGGCGTGCACGGCAACTATCTGCGCTCGTCGATCGTCAATGCGGGCCTGGACCCCGACAACCTGCCGCAAAGCGATCCGTCCAAGATGAGTTTCGGCTCGGGCGGCAACCAGGAGGCCAAGGCCTGGCGCGACATCTGGGGCTCGGGGCAGGGCATCGGCGCGATCAAGGAAGTGCTGCCGGCGGCTGACCTCATCGCGAAGTTCGCGCAGGAGTACGAGCAGGCCAAGGCCGAACTGGCGGCCAAGACGGCGCTTACGTCCGGAAATCACTTGGCTTTCGCCGCCGAGTAGACGGGCGGATCACGGGGACGAAGCAGGCTTCGTCCCCGCACCTTTCGGCGGCCTGATGCTGGAGCGGTCTTCAATCCGCTCCGGAGCCGCAAATGTTCGACGACGTCACGCCCCGCCTCGGCCTGCCCTATGTGGTCGCCGCCCAGGCCCAGAAACACATCCCCATCAATGAGAGCCTGGCCCGTCTGGATGGCCTGGTGCAGCTGGCCGTCGAGAGCCGGTCGGTCACGGTCCAGCCGGCCAATCCCGTCTCCGGCGCTGTATGGATCGCCGCCTGGCCCGGCCCGCCCGCCGGGACCCTGGTGCGCTTCGAGGCCGGCGCCTGGGAGGTGATCGCCCCGGCCGAGGGCGTGCTGGCCTGGGTCAAGGACGAGAACCAGATGGTCGCCTTCGACGGCGTGGCCTGGGTCCCGCTGTCGGCCACCTTCAAGAGCCTGACCGCCGCCCAGACGGCCAACCAGGCCAGTACTCGGCTGGAGATCCTGGAGCAGGAGCTGACACTGTCCGGCGCCGCGGTCGCCACCAGCATCGCCATCCCGAGCCGCGCCATCGTGCTGGCGGCCTCGACCCGCACCACGGCCGCGATCACCGGTGCGGCGTCGTACAATTGCGGCGTCGCGGGCGAGGCCAACAAGTTCGGCGGCTCGCTGGGTGTCGCCAAGAATTCCAGCAATATCGGCGTGGTCGGCCCGACCGCCTACTATGCCGACACGCCGGTCGTGCTCACCGCCATCGGCGGCAGTTTCGTCACCGGCAAGGTGCGCGTGGCCATCCACGTGTTGCGTTTCGACGCGCCGGCGGCGGTGTAAAATCTCCTCCCCTTCTGGGGGAGGTGGCCCGGAGGGCCGGAGGGGGCTAGCTCTGCATCCGCCGCGTTGCCCCCTCCGTCGGCTTCGCCGACACCTCCCCCAAGAGGGGAGGAGAGAGCTGGCTTGACCGTCGCCATCCCCTCCGCTACACGCCGCCTCACCTTTGGGGAGTAGCCGCCCGCGCCTATCAGCGGGCCCCGCCGTCAACACACTTGGTCTCTCGGGACCATGGCGCGGGGAAGGGAAGCGAACTTAGAGCTTCCTTGGCGAGACCAATGGCGACGATCTCCATCCGGGCCGGCTGGGTATCGACGCTATTGGCATGCGCCCGGCCCAGAGAGTCTTGCGAACCATGGAAGCCCTCCTCGTCTCGACCCTGGTCGTGGCCATCGCCGAGATCGGCGACAAGACCCAGCTGCTGGCCATCATCCTGGCCACGCGCTTCAAGAAGCCCATCCCCGTCATCCTCGGTATTCTGGTCGCCACCCTGGCCAATCATGCCCTGGCCGCGACCGCCGGCTACTGGGTATCGGACTTCCTCAGCGGCGACGCGTTCCGCTGGGCTATCGCCGTCTCGTTCATCGCCATGGCCGCCTGGGCCCTGATCCCCGACAAGGCCGATGACGAGGATGGCGGCAAGGTCGGCCGTTACGGCGTGTTTCTGACCACGACCATCGCCTTCTTCCTGGTCGAGATGGGCGACAAGACCCAGATCGCCACCGTGGCCCTGGGCGCCAAGTTCCACTCGATCTTCTGGGTCTCGATGGGCACCACCCTGGGCATGATGCTGGCCAATGTGCCGGCCGTGTATCTGGGCGAGGCGGCCACCAAGATCGTGCCGCTGAAATACGTGCGCATCGGCGCGGCCTTGATCTTCTTGGCTCTGGGCCTGTGGCAGGCGGCGGAGCTTCTGGGTCTGTTGAAGTAGGGGCTCCAGGCGCTAAGAGGGGCGGAGCAAGGAGTTCCGCCCCTCATGACCGCCACCCCTGAAGTTCCGCGCGGCTGGGAGTTCTGGATCGACCGGGGCGGCACGTTCACCGACATCGTCGCGCGCCGGCCGGACGGGGCTCTGGTCACCCATAAGCTGCTGTCGGAAAATCCCGAGCACTATGCGGATGCGGCCGTCGCCGGTGTCCGGGCCCTCTTGCCGCAGGGCGCTGCCATCGACGCGGTGAAGATGGGCACCACCGTCGCCACCAACGCCCTGCTCGAGCGCAAGGGCGAGCCCACGGTCCTGGCCATCACGAAGGGTCACGCCGACGCCCTGCGGATCGGCTACCAGGCGCGGCCGAAACTGTTCGAGCGCCATATCGTCAAGCCCGAAGCCCTGTACGACCGCGTCGTCGAAATCGACGAGCGGATGAGCGTCGAGGGCCAGGTGCTGCGACCGCTGGACGAGACCGCCGCGCGGGCGGGACTGCAGGCGGCGTTCGACGAAGGCTTCCGTGCCATCGCTATCGTGCTGCTGCACGGCTTCCGGTTTACCGACCACGAGGCGCGGGTAGCGACGGTCGCCTGCGAGATCGGCTTCACCCAGGTCTCGGTCAGCCACGAGGTCAGCCCGCTGATGAAGCTGGTCGGGCGGGGCGACACCACGGTGGTCGACGCCTATCTGTCGCCGATCCTGCGCCGCTATGTGGACCAGGTGGCGGACGCGCTGGGCCACGACACCCGTCTGCTGTTCATGCAGTCGAACGGCGGGCTGACCGACGCACGGGCCTTCCGGGGCAAGGACGCCATCCTGTCCGGTCCGGCCGGCGGCGTGGTCGGCATGGCGCGCACCGCCGGCGAGGCCGGGTTCGAGCGGGTGATCGGCTTCGACATGGGCGGCACCTCGACCGACGTCTGCCACTATGCCGGCCAGTACGAGCGGGCCTTCGAGACCGTCGTGGCGGGGGTGCGGATGCGCGCCCCGATGATGAACATCCACACCGTGGCGGCCGGCGGCGGCTCGATCTGCAGCTTCGACGGCGCGCGGCTACGCGTGGGGCCGGCTTCGGCCGGCGCGGTGCCGGGACCGGCGGCCTATCGCCGGGGCGGGCCGCTGACGGTCACCGACTGCAATGTCATGCTGGGCAAGCTGCGGCCGGAGTTCTTCCCGCAGGTGTTCGGCCCCAACGCCGACCAGCCGCTGGACGCCGAGGCCGTGACGCGCGGCTTCGAGGCGGTGGCGGGCCAGATCGCGACGGCGACCGGCAAGGCCATGACCCCGCAGGAGGTCGCCGAGGGCTTCGTCACCATCGCGGTCGAGAACATGGCCAAGGCCGTGCGGCAGATCTCGATCCAGCGCGGCTACGATGTCACCCGCTACGTGCTGGCTTGTTTCGGCGGGGCGGGCGGGCAGCATGCCTGCCCGGTCGCCGACGCCCTGGGCATGACGAAGGTGATGATCCACCCGTTCGCCGGTGTGCTGAGCGCCTACGGCATGGGCTTGGCCGACCTGCGCCTGATCCGCGAGGAGACGGTCGAGCGGCCGCTGGACGATGCCGGCGACCTTGCCGCGCGGGCGAAGGTGCTCGCCGCTGAAGCCGAGGCCGCCTTGCGCGCCCAGGACGTGCCGATGGCCTCGGTCGAGACGGTCGCCAGCTTGCGGGTGAAGTACGCCGGCACCGACACGCCGCTGGTCGTGCCGTTCGGCGATCGGGTGCGCGAAGAGTTCGAAGAGCTGCACCAGCGTCGCTTCGGTTTCACGTCGCCTAATACGCCGCTGGTGGTCGAGACGCTGTCGGTCGAGGCGATCGGGCATTCGGATGCCGGCCAAGCGGACTTCCAATTCGGTGCTCCTGGAAGCGTCGAGCCACTGGCTACCTTCGACGTCCGGATGGCCGGTTCGGTTCACGCTACCCCAGCCTTCGACCGCGAAGCCCTCGCCATCGGCGTTGAGGTCCTCGGCCCCGCCATCATCCGCGAGGCCACTGGCGCCACCATCGTCGAACCTGGCTGGCGCGCCACCGTCGACGCCCACCTGAACCTGATCCTCGACCGCATAGTCGCCCTGCCGACCCGCAAGGCGATTGGGACGGATGCCGATCCGGTGATGCTGGAGGTGTTCAACAACCTGTTCATGGCCGTGGCTGAGGAGATGGGTTTCGCCCTGCAGAACACCGCCTATTCGGTTAACATCAAGGAGCGCCTGGACTTTTCCTGCGCCCTGTTCGACCGCGACGGAAACCTGATCGCCAACGCGCCGCACATGCCGGTGCATCTGGGTTCGATGGGCGACAGCGTGCGGGCCATCCGCGATGCGCGGGAGGGTGACGGCCGCGGCATGAAGCCCGGCGACGTCTACATGCTGAACGCGCCCTACAACGGCGGCACCCACTTGCCGGACGTGACAGTGGTGATGCCGGTGTTCGACGCAGGTGGAGCGTTGCTGTTCTATGTCGCCGCTCGCGGGCACCAGGGCGACATCGGCGGGATCACGCCCGGCTCGATGCCGCCGACCAGTCAGACGGTCGAGGAGGAAGGCGTCCTGATCGAGAACTTCCTACTGGTCGAGGGCGGGCGATTCCTGGAGGCCGAAACCCGGTTCCTGCTGGCCTCGGGCCGTTGGCCCGCGCGCAATCCCGACCAGAACATCGGCGACCTCAAGGCTCAGATCGCCGCTTGCGCGCGCGGGGCCGAGGCCCTGACCGGCCTGATCGCCGAGTTCGGCCAGGATGTGGTCGAGGCCTACATGGCCCACGTCCAGGACAATGCCGAGGAGGCCGTCCGCCGCGTGCTGGCGACGATGCGGAGCGGGTCATTCGCCTACGAGCTGGACGACGGCTCGGTCGTGAAGGTGGCCATCACGGTTGATCAGCGCGCTCGCACCGCCCGCGTCGACTTCACCGGCACGAGCGACCAGGTCCCGACCAACTTCAACGCGCCGGCGTCGATCTGCCGGGCGGCGGCGCTGTACGTGTTCCGCACGCTGGTCGACGACGAGATCCCGATGAACGACGGCTGCCTGCGGCCGGTTGAACTGGTCATTCCGGAAGGCTCGATGCTGCGGCCGCGCTATCCGGCGGCGGTGGTGGCTGGCAATGTCGAGACCAGCCAGGTCGTGGTCGACGCCCTCTACGGCGCCTTGGGCGTGATGGCCGGGGCGCAGGGGACGATGAACAACTTCACCTTCGGCGACGCGCGGCGGCAGTACTACGAGACCATCTGCGGCGGCTCGGGGGCGGGGCCGGACTTCGCCGGGACCGACGCGGTCCAGACCCACATGACCAACAGCCGCCTGACTGATCCCGAGGTGCTGGAGACCCGCTATCCAGTGCTGGTCGAGGCGTTCTCGATCCGGCGCGGCTCGGGCGGGCAGGGCGCGCACCGGGGTGGCGACGGCGTGGTGCGCAAGATCGGCTTCCGCGAGCCCATGGTCGCCACTCTGCTGTCCAACCGCCGGCGCGTGCCGCCGTTCGGGCTGGCGGGCGGTGGTTCGGGGCAACTCGGCGCGGCGCGGATCGAACGCGCCGATGGTTCGGTTCAGACGATGGCCGCCACCGATCTCGTCGAGGTCGCGGCGGGCGATGCGATCGTCATCGAAACGCCCGGTGGCGGCGGTTGGGGGAAGGCGCAATGACCAAGGCCAGCGTACTGTTCGTCTGCATGGGCAACATCTGTCGCTCGCCCCTGGCCGAGGGGGCATTCCGGGCGGAAGCCGAGCGGCTTGGCCTGGACGTCACGGTCGACAGCGCTGGCACCGGCGGCTGGCACAAGGGCGAGGCCCCGGACCCGCGCGCCATCGCCGTGGCCCGCCGCAACGGCGTCGACATCGGCGGCCTGAAGGCGCGCCAGGTGAAGCCCGACGACTTCCGGACCTTCACCCACATCTACGCCCTGGACCACGACAACCTGCGCGGCCTGCTGCAGGTGGCGCCGTCGGACGCGACCGCCGAGGTCGGGCTGCTGCTGAACCTGGTGGAGGGCCATCGCGACCGCGCCGTGGCCGATCCCTACTATGGCGACGACGCCGGCTTCGACGTGACCTGGAACGATGTGACCATGGCCGCTCAGGCCCTGGCGAAGAAGTTGGTGGATGAGGGCTGGCGGTAGGGGGCTAGTGCAGCGTCGGCCGCTTCACGGGCGCGACCGGCGTTTCCGGCTCGTCGAAGCGCATCGGCAGGGCCTTGCCTTCGTGCGAGAGCGCCATGTTCAGGAAGCGCGCCGAGACCGTGACCGACTCCGGCATCACTACCAGGGCTTCCAGCAGGCGGCCGGCCATTTCGGGGGAGGCGGGGCAGACGCCGCAGGCGGTGACCAGGCGCTGTTCGTCTTCCGCATAGCCCTTGCAACAGGGGGCGGAAACGCAAAGCGGGCGGCGCACCTGTCCCTCGATCGCCGTCATCATCAGGATGAAGGCGGCGGCGACTCGTGGGGAGACGAGCGTGCCAGCCTCGCGGGACAGGCGCGCCCCGGGCTCCTGGCCCAAGACCCGCGCCGTCACCCACTGACGCAACATCCACAGAACGATCCGCTCGCCTTCGGAAAGGCCGTTCGGGCCGCAGTGGTTGTAGTCCAGTCGGGTAAATTGGTCGGGCCGCACGCCGGAAATCTCCTCGCCCGGGGCAGGGGGCCGACACCCACCTGGGCGAACCGATTTCGGTGAGCGGCCCGACACGCGTCTTGCGAACGCTTCGCAACTAAACAGTATGCGATTTTGCGAGTCAATCTCAAAAAGAAGCGATCGGAATTTTATCCGCCGAAGCCGCCGCGATAGCTGCTGCCGCTGGTGGCGTAGCTGCGCCCGCCGCCAAAGCCGCCGCGCGAGACCACCGACGTGCGCGTCTGGACCTTGGGCGGGGCGTTGCGGATGGCGTCCGGCGGATCGATGCTGTCGCGGCTGATGATCGTCTTGCCCGAACCGTAGTCGCGGCCCAGGCGGCCGCCATAGGTCGAGTAGTAGCCGCCGCCATACTGGTCGTCGCGGCGATACATGCCGGTGCCGCGATAGCCGCCGTCCAGCATCTGGCCGATCACGAAGCCGGTCAGCAGGGGGGTGAAAAAGCTGCCGCCGCCCTGACTGCCCTTGGGTACGCAGTTGCCGGCGCCGTAGACCTCTTCGCAGGTGGCGCGCTGGTCGTAGCGTGGCGCGTTCTTTTCATCGTCGGCCTTGGCGGCGGCGAACGAAGTCTCACACTGCTGAGCGGTGACCTCCTTGGCCTCCTTGCACTCTTCCAGCGTCTTGTAGCTGAAGGCCTCGACCTGCTCGCCGCGGTTGGGATCCCAGCCGGCCTGGGGCGCGGGGCCAGGATCGTCGCAGCCGGCCAGGGTCAGGGCGGTGGCGCTGGCCAGCATGGTGGTCAGCTTCAGCGAATTGGAGCGCTTGCGCGTGGTCATCGCCTTAAGCCCTCACGAGGTCATGCAGGCGGCGTTCAGCAGGCCGACCGCGATGGAGATGCCCGCCATGTAGACGCCGATCGAGACCTCGTTGTTCTCGACCCGCGCCTTGATGTCTTTCAGGGCGATGAAGCGCACACCGGCGAAGACGGCGATCTGGATGACGCCGGCCAGGGTGGCCCAAGCGCTGAACTCGATCAGGCTGAAGGTGTGGCTGAGCGCCGAGGCCAGCGGCAGGACGTAGCCGATCAGGGCGCCGGCCAGGGCGATGGCGGCAGTCATGTTGCCCTGCCGGATCAGCTCCTTCTCATTGTACGGTGTCACCCACTGGTAGATGTACTTGAAGGCGATCGTGAACAGACCGGCCGCCACGAAGGCCATCAGGAACGCGGCCGCGCCTTGCTGGAAAGCGGTGAAGTCGAACATCTGGTTTCTCGCCCCTAAGCTCTGAATTCGCCGACCGACAGCGGCAGGCCGATCATGGTCTCGTTGGTGACGTCCTTGCTGTCCTCGGGCTCGAGGGTCAGGGCCAGCAAGAGCTCGCGCCCGTCGCCGCCGGCCAGGTCGCGGTGGAATAGCATGGTGGTCTGGAACAGGCGGCGAGCTGGCGTCTCGGCGTCGCGGTCGTAATAGACGTCTTCCCACAGGGTGACCGGGTCTTGCTGCTCGGCCTCGTCGCCGAACCACAGGCGCGTATAGGCGGGCAGGCCCTCGGGCTGGAAGGTGCGGGCGCGCAGGCGGGCGCTCCACAGGTCGCGGTCGCTGCGGTCGGCCGGATACTCGCTGGCCCACGGCAGGAAGACGGTAAAGTCGTTGGCGCGCTGGCCCTCGCGGTCGTCCGAGACGACCTGGAAGACGATCTCGTCGTCCGTATAGAAGCGGTGCACGAAGGCTCCGTCGTTCAGCTGGATCAGGCCCTGGGCGGTGATCTCCAGCGTATCGCGGTCCAGGACGAACTTGGTCTCGGCCCCGAAGCGGCGCCAGGTCAGCGGGTCCAGCACCACCGTCCGGCCGATCGTCACATTGCGGATGACGGGCAGGGCGGGGCGCGCCGCGTTGTCTTTCTTGCCGAAGAGCTTTCCGAACATTCCGGTGCGCTAGCCCCTCAAAAGCGTGGCTGGCGGGCCCATATCGAGGGCGACGCCGAAGGCGCCCGAAGGTGGGTTGCCCTCGGGTGAACTTGGGGCGCAGGATGACGCCGATCCCCGCCTTGTCAAGCGTACATGGTATGCGTACATGTAACGTCATGCCTGCCAAGACGACGAGAGGCGCTCAGGCCGCCGAAAGGACCCGCGCGTGGCGAGAAGCCCGCCGGAGCGCCGGCTTCGTGAAGATCGAAGTCTGGGCGCCGGCGGCATGCAAGCCTGACATCCTTTCGGCCGTACAAGCCATCGTCGTCGAGTCGGTCCGAGGGCCGGCGCTGAAGACCAACCCCTATCCTCCCGAGGGTCACATGGACGCCGTTATCGACACCGCCTGGACGATCCACAGTCTGCGCAACGCGCTGGTGGAAAGCGCCCTGATCCGCCAGGACGAACTGACCGCCACCGTCATCGAAGGCGTCGAGCCGGTGCTGATGGTCGTCATGCATGAGTACGGCGACCTGCCAGTCTATGTCAGCGGCGGCGAGCTGCAGCTGACGGTGTCGACCATCCTGTGGCCCTGCGACGAGCAGAACGACCGGGCCGAGTTCAACGAATTCCTGCTCAAGGCCCAGAAGGTGGTGCCGCTGTCGAACTTCGGCATCACCACCATCGAAGGCCGCGACTATTACGAGCTGATGGGCGAGATCTCGTCCAAGACCACCCTGCAGACCCTGGTCATCGAGCTGCGCACCCTGGCCGACAACGCCATCGCCGCCGCCAGCGACCTGCGGGATTCCTTCGAAAAGAGCCGCGGCGCGGCCGCCTAAGAGACCGGAGAACTGAACATGTCGATCTGGAGCAAGCTCTCCGCGCTCTTCCGCGGCACGGCCCATGACGGGGCCCAAACCATCGTGGACGCCAACGCGCTGCGCATCCTGGACCAGGAAATCCGCGACGCCGACAACGCCCAGGGCAAGGCCCGGGACGAGCTGGCCAAGCTGGTCGCCCGCCGTCGCGCGCTGGAGACCGAGGTCGCCCAGCTGACCGACCAGTCGCGCAAGTACGAGAGCTCGGCCCGCGCGGCGATGAACAAGGGCGACCAGGCCCTGGCCCTGGAAGTCGCCCAGCGCATCTCCGACCTGGAGACCGACGCGACCCAGAAGGCGACGCAGATGAACGAGCTGCGCGCGGCCGAGGAAAAGCTGCGCACGATCATCGCCCAGACCGACACCAAGGTCGAAGCCCTGCGCCGCGAAATCGAGATCGTGAAGGTCAACGAGAGCGTCCAGAAGGCTCAGGCCGCTGTGATCTCGCGCTCGGGTTCGGCCAGCGGCGTCGTCGGCTCGGCCGCCGATAGCCTCAAGCGCATCAAGGAGCGCCAGTCGGTCCGTGAAGAGCAGTTCCGCCTGCACACCGAGTCAGAAGATCGCAAGAGCGGCGCTGACCTGGACGCGAAGCTGGCCGCGGCCGGCATCCTGCCGGGTGGTGGCGGCGCCGAAGACGTGCTGGCCCGCCTGATGGCGCCGAAGGACGAGGCTCTGCCCGCCCCGATGCTGGCCATCGAGGACAAGCAAAAGGTGGCCCCCAAAAGCAACGATAGGGACGGTTCGGAAGCCTGATGCGCCGCATCGATCTGACGCCTCGGTCCGACTGGAAGTCCAAGGCCGAGGCCGTCGGCTTTACCTGGCACCACGCCGACGGCATGCGCTACTGGGACGAGCGGGCGGCCTACGCCTTCACGCTCGAAGAGGTCGGGGGCCATATCGAGCCCGCGACCGAGACGCTGCACAAGCTGTGTCTCGACTTGGTGGATGACGCTGCCGGCAGCGACGCCCTGATGGCGCGGCTGCAGATCCCCGAGGCGTCGCGCGATCTGGTCGCTGCCTCGTGGAAACGGCGCGATCCGTCGCTGTATGGCCGCTTCGACTTCTTCTACGACGGCGAAGGCCCGCCCAAGCTCTACGAATACAACGCCGACACCCCGACCAGCGTGTTCGAGGCCGGCGTCTTCCAGTGGCTGTGGCTGGAGGACCTGATCGCCCGGGGCGAGCTCCCCGACAGCACCGACCAGTTCAACAGCGTCCACGACCGGCTGGCCGAGCGGTTCAAGGAGATCTTCCCGAACGGCGGCTTCGTCCACTTCGCCAGCGACGCCGACTTTGTCGAGGACCGCCAGACCGTGCGTTTCCTGGAGGACATGGCGACCCTGGCGGGCCTGGAGCCCAAGTTCGTGCCGCTGAAGGATATCGGCCTGGACGCCGACGGCCGCTTCGTCGACCAGGACAACTACATCATCGGCGCGATCTTCAAGCTGCACCCCTGGGAAGAGATGCTGCGCGAGCCCTATGCCGCCAACATCGCCGGCAGCAAGACGCTGTTCCTGGAGCCGCCGTGGAAAGCGGTGCTGTCGAACAAGGCGCTGCTGCCGCTGCTGTGGGAGCGTCATCCGGGTCATCCGAACCTGCTGGAGACCTATTTCGACGACGACCCCAAGGTCGAGCGGCTGGGCAACAACTACGCCCGCAAGCCGCTGTTCAGCCGGGAAGGCGCGAACGTCGAGCTCTATAAGGACGGCCGCAAGGGCCGGGTTCTGGACCTGGGCTATGGCGAGGAAGGCTGGATCCGTCAGGAGCTGAAGCCGCCGCCCAAGTTCGGCGCCAACTATCCGGTGATCGGTTCGTGGGTGATCGGCGACCAGCCGGCCGGCATGGGCGTGCGCGAGGACCGCAGCCGCGTGACCCGCGATCGCTCGCGGTTCGTGCCGCATATCATCGAGGGCTGACGCCGCGCGGCAGGTGACCGGTATCATTTCCCGTGACACAAGGGGGTCAACGACAACGACGCCCTCGGGGAGAGACGTCCAGATGACCCGCCACGCCGCCGCTCTCGGCCTGCTTCTGTCCGCCGGCCTGCTGGCCTCGCCGGTGCTGGCCGGCGTCATCGGGGCCAACGTCCCGGCCAAGCCGATCACCGCCGAGCGCATCGCGGCCCTGCCGGCCGCCCAGCAGCCGGCATGGAAAGCCTATCTGGCCCGCTCGATCGCCCAGGAGAAGGCCGACCGCGCCGCTCTGGCCGCCGAGCTGAAGCCGGGCCAGGCCGCCCCGCCGCCGCCCGGTGGCGGCCACGGCGACAACGGCATGGCGCTGAACAAGGACGCGGCCTGGTATGGCTCGGCCGAAGCGCGCCACGTCGCCGACGTCATCGTCAGCTTCCAGACCCCGGCCGGCGGCTGGAGCAAGAACCAGGACCGTCACGGCGCCCTGCGCCTGCCGGGCCAGCCCTACGCCTCGGACAACAATTCCAAGCACCTGAGCGAAGCCGATTTCGACGCCGCCCGAGATCCGAAGTGGGGCTATGTCGGCACGCTGGACAACGGCGCGACCATCACCGAGCTGCGCTTTCTGGCGAAGGTCGCCGCCCAGGCGCCCGGCAAGGACGGCGAGGCCTATCGCCAGAGCTTCCTGAAGGGCGTGCGCTATCTGCTGGCCGCGCAGCTGCCGAACGGCGGCTGGCCGCAGGTCTGGCCGCTGCAGGGCGGCTACCACGACGCCGTCACTTTCAACGACAACGCCGTCTCCGAGGCCGCCGGTCTGCTGACCGACGTGGCGGGCGGCGAGGCCGAGTTCGCTTTCGTCCCGGCGGATTCACGCGCCCAGGCTCGCGCCGCCGCCAAGAGGGGGCGCGAGGTCATCCTCGCCGCCCAGATCCGCGTCGACGGCAAGCCGGCTCTCTGGGGGCAGCAGGCTGATCCGTTCACCCTGGCTCCGGTCGCCGGCCGCAACTACGAGCCGCCGGCCATGGCCAGCGGCGAGAGCGCCGACTTGCTGCTGTACCTGATGAGCCTGTCGGACCCGACCCCGGCCGAGGTCGCGGCGGTGCATGCGGGCGTGGCCTGGCTGAAGGGCGCGGCTCTGATGGGCAAGGCCTGGACGGTGGACAAGGACGACCCCAGCGGCGGACGTCGCCTGGTCGACCAGCCGGGCGCGGGGCCGCTGTGGTCGCGCTACTACGATACCCAGGGCAAGCCGGTCTTCGGCGAGCGCGACAAGACCCTGCGCGACGACGCCAATGAACTCTCGCCCGAACGCCGCCGGGGCTATTCCTGGTTCAGTGCGGGCCCGGCCAAGGCGATCAGCGCCTATGAGGCCTGGGCCAAGGCGCACCCGGCGGCTTAAAGCGCGCGCAGGATACGCACGGCGTCGGCCACCGACGCCTGTTCGGTGTCACGCAGCGTCGGCGGCACGAAGCCCATCCGGCCTAGCCTGGTGTCCGGATCGGCGCCGTGCACAGGGCCGCCGAACGAGCCGTGCACCTCGCGGACGCCGGTGCGGCGGACGAGGTCGGCGATATTGCCAGGCCGCACGCCTGCGCCGGCCAGGATGGCGATGCGGTCGGCGGCCTGCTCGACCAGCGCGGCGATCGCTGCTGCGCCGGCTTCCGCCGTCAGGGCGCCGCCCGAGGTCAGGATGCGCTCGAAGCCCAGAGCGACGGCGGCCTCCAGCGCGACGGACTGTTCGGGGACCAGGTCGAACGACCGGTGCAGGGTCATGCCCAGCCCCTGCGAGTGGGCGACCAGCAATTCCAGCGCGTCCAGGTCCAGCTGGCCGTCCGGCCGGTTCGCGCCGATCACGACCCCGGCCAGGCCGTAGGCGCGCACCGCGTCGATGTCGCGCCGCATGGCGTCCAGGTCGCCGGCGTCGTAGCAGAAGTCGCCGTTGCGCGGCCGGATCATCGGATAGACCGGGATCGGCGCTTGCGCCGCGATCGCCATCAGGCCGGGGGCGGGGGTGAGGCCCTGCAGGGCCAGGGCCGCGCAAAGTTCGATCCGATCCGCGCCACCAGCGATCGCCGCCGCCAGTCCGGCGGGCGTATCGACACAGACTTCCAGCAGAATGCGGTCGGTGATCATCGTGCAGCTTCCTATCGTGCTACGGATTCGGCGCGATCTGTTGGAGCACGAGAATGTTGAATCGCAGAGGCCTGATCGGTGCGTCGCTCGTCGGATCGGCGATGCTGGGCGCGAAGGCGTCCGCCGCCCAGCCGGTGACCAAGCTGGACGGTCCGTGCGTGATCTCGACCTGGGACTTCGGCGTCGCCGCCAACCAGGCCGCCTGGGCGGTGCTGTCCAAGGGCGGCCGGGCGCTGGACGCCGTCGAGGCTGGGGCGCGCGTGCCCGAGCAGGACCTGAAGAACCACACGGTCGGCCGGGCCGGCTATCCCGACCGCGACGGCCATGTGTCTCTGGACGCCTGCATCATGGATGAGCAGGGCAACTGCGGTTCGGTGGCGGCGCTGGAGCACATCGCCCATCCGATCTCGGTCGCCCGCCGGGTGATGGAGAAGACTCCGCACGTGATGCTGGTCGGGGCCGGCGCCCTGCAGTTCGCGATCGAGCAGGGCTTCCCGCGCGAAGAACTGCTGACGGCCGAGTCCAAGGCCGCCTGGGAAGCCTGGAAGGCCGACGCCAAGTATGCGCCCAAGGCCAATATCGAGAACCTCGACTATCGCAGCACGACCGGCCAGTTCGGCACGCCGGGCGGCGCCAACAACCACGACACCATCGGCATGCTGGCCATCGACGCCAAGGGCGACATTGCCGGCGCCTGCACCACCAGCGGCATGGCCTGGAAGATGCGCGGCCGGGTCGGCGACAGTCCGGTCATCGGCGCGGGCCTCTATGTCGACAACGAGGTCGGCGGCGCCACCTCGACCGGCGTCGGCGAGGAGGTGATCCGCAATGTCGGCAGCTTCCTGGTCGTGGAGCTGATGCGCCAGGGCCGCTCGCCCGAGGCCGCCTGCCGCGAGGCTGTCGAGCGGATCCTGCGCAAGAAGCCGCACGCCAAGGACTTCCAAGTTGGCTTCCTGGCCGTGAACAAGCAGGGCGAGGTCGGGGCCTGGGCGATCCAGTCGGGCTTCACCTATGCCCTGTGTGACGGCCGCAAGCAGGACCTGCTGCTTCCCGGTAAGGCGACGTATCAGGCCGGTTAGCCAAACTGGATAGGCGGCGCGAGAACGCGGTTATAGGGTGCCGCTCCCAGCTCAGAGGGAGAGACCGCGCCATGTGCGACGACGATATCCACCAAGGCCTCGTTCACGATCCCAGCGTCTCGCGCCGCATGTTCGGCCTGATGACCGTGGCGGCCACCGGCGTCGCCACCGTCGCTCGCGCCGACGACAAGGTCGAGGAGCGCGACGTCACCATCAAGACGCCTGACGGAGTGGCCGACGCGGCGCTGTTCTATCCGAAAGGCAAGGGCAAGTGGCCGGCGGTTCTGGTGTGGCCCGACGTCATGAGCCTGCGGCCGGTGTTCCGCGACATGGGCCGCCGCTTGGCCGCCGCCGGCTATGTCGTCCTGGTCCCCAACCTCTATTACCGGGTCAGGAAGGCGCCGGTGATCGAGGGAGGGTTCAACTTCGCCAACCCCGATGACCGCGCCAAGATCACGCCGCTGCGCGCCACCGTCACCCCGGCCGGCGCCGACAAGGACGCCGAGGCCTATGTGAAGTTCCTCGACGCCCAGGCCCAGACCGACAAGTCCAAGAAGATCGGTGTGCAGGGCTACTGCATGGGCGGTCCGCTGGCCTTCCGCACCGCCGCGGCCGCGCCCGGCCGCATCGCCGCGGTGGCCAGCTTCCATGGTGGCGGCCTGGTCACGGCCGACGCCGACAGCCCGCACCTGCTGATCCCCAAGACCCACGCCCACTACCTGATCGAGATCGCCGACAACGACGACAAGAAGGAGCCGGACGTGAAGGACAAGCTGAAGGCCGCCTTCGCCGAGGCCAAGCGCCCGGCCCAGGTCGAGGTCTTCGAGGGCGCGGCCCACGGTTGGACGGTCAAGGGCAGCCAAGTCTACAATGAACCGGCCGCCGAGAAGGCCTGGAGCAACCTGCTGGCGCTGTACAAGACGGCGCTGGGGTAACGCGATCGCGAAAGGGCTCGGCCAAGGCCGGGCCCTTTTCTTTTGCACTGCATCAAATTTCTTCGGCGCCGCGCTTGAGGTTGGATAGGTAGGATGCTATCTAATTTAAATAGGAAGCTACCTATCTAAAAGATCGTTGTTCCATGATCCCGCCCCGCACTCTCGATGAACGCGCTTTCGCCCAGACGCTGCTGCGCCTGGCGCGGATCTATCGCCGCGAGGTCAATCGCGCCCTGGCCGCTCATGGCATCTCGGACGCCAAGGCCATGCCGGTGCTGCATATCGCCCGGGCCGGCGGCGGCATGCGCCAAGGCGTGCTGGCCGAGGAGGTCGGGGTCGAGGGGCCGTCGATGGTCCGGATCCTGGACCAGCTGTGCCAGACCGGCCTGGTCGAGCGCCGCGACGATCCCACCGACAAACGCGCCAAGACCCTGCACCTGACCGCCGAGGGGCAGGCCCTCGCCAAGGACGTCGAGGACGCCGTCCAGGTGGTGCGCGCCCAGATGCTGGCCGGGGTCAGCGACGCCGATCTCTCCGCCGCCCTGCGAACCTTCGCGGCCTTCGAGGCCGCCCTGGACGCCGCGGCCGGGCAGGGGGGCTAAACGCCAAAATCCCATGCTTCCGAAGTTCAATCGGTTCACGCTGCTGTTCTCGGTGAACAGTTTCGCGGCGGCGCTGCTCGCCCTTTACATCGGCTTCGCCCTGGGCCTGCCGCGGCCGTACTGGGCCATGGCGACGGCCTATATCGTCAGCCAGCCGCTGGCCGGGGCCGTGCGCTCCAAGGCCGTCTATCGCGTGCTGGGCACCATGCTGGGCGCCGCAGCCGCTGTCGCCCTGGTGCCGAACCTCGTCAACGCCCCGTGGCTGCTGTCGCTGGCCCTGGCCCTCTGGGTCGGCGCGTGCCTGACCATCTCGCTGCTGGACCGCACGCCGCGCAGCTATGTGCTGATGCTGGCCGGCTATACCGCCGCGATCATCGGCTTTCCCAGTGTCAGCCAGCCGGGCGCGGTGTTCGACGTCGCCGTCTGGCGGGTGGTCGAGATCGGGCTGGGCATCCTGTGCGCCACCCTGGTCCATAGCCTGGTGTTCCCGCAGCCGGTCGGCACGGTGCTGAAGCAGCGCCTGACCACCTGGCTGGGCGAGGCCGACCGCTGGGCGCTGGACGTGCTGCGCGGCCAGGACGCCGAGGCCATCGCCCGCGACCGCCGCCACCTGGCCGCCGCCGCCAGCGAGATCCAGATGCTGGCCGTCCACCTGCCGTTCGACACCTCGCGCCTGCGCGAAACCACCGGCGTCGTCCGCGCCCTGCACGAGCGCATGCTGATCCTGATCCCGCTGCTGTCCGGGCTCGCCGATCGCATGGAGGCCCTGCGGGAGGTTCGCGACGACGGCGTGCGCGGCGCGCTGAACGAAGTCGTCGCCTGGATCGAGGCTGGCGGCCAGCGCGACGCGGGCCTGGACCTGATCGAGCGCTTGAAGGCCTTGGCCGTCGCCCGTCGCGGCGCGGCTTGGTCGAACCTCTTGCTGGAAAGCCTGCTGGTGCGGCTGTCCGACACCGTCCGGGCCCTGGCCGAGGGCCACGCCCTGATGGCCCGCCTGAACAATCCTGACGCGCCGCTGTCGCCGCAGCTGGACGCCTCGACCCGCGCCAAGGGCCTGAACCCCATGCACGCCGACCTGCCGTTGGCTCTGCTGTCGGGCGGGGCGGCGGTGATCGCCATCATGCTGTCCTGCGCCGTCTGGATCCTGTCCGGCTGGGGCGATGGCGCGGCAGCGCCGGTCATGGCCGCCGTCTTCTGCTGCTTCTTCGCGGCGATGGATGACCCCGTTCCGGCCATCAAGAGCTTCGGCATCTTCTCGCTGGCGGCCTTGCCGCTGTCGGCGGTCTACATGTTCGCCATCCTGCCGGCGATCGATGGCTTCCCGCTGCTGCTGGCGGTGATGGCCCCGCCGCTGATCTTCATCGGTCTGTACATTCCCGACCCCAAGCGGATGGGCGCGGCCCTGGCCGTGCTGATCGGCTTCTGCAACGCCCTGGCCCTGCACGAGACCTTCAGCGCCGACTTCGCCAGCTTCCTGAACGGCAATCTGGGCCAGTTCGTCGGTCTGCTGTTCGCCATCGTCGTCACGGCGGCCCTGCGCTCGATGGGCGCGGACGCCAGCGCCCGGCGCTTGCTGGTTCGCACCTGGCGCGGCCTGTCGCGTCTGGCCCGTGCCCGCCAGGCCCCCGAGCCCGCCGCCTTCGCCGCCATCCTGGTCGACCGCCTGGGCATGCTGACGCCGAAGCTGGCCGAGGCCGGACCGCAACGTGACTTCGTCGGCGTCGACGCCCTGCGCGACCTGCGGATCGGCATGAACCTGGTCGCCGTCCAGGCCGCCCGCCCGGACCTGCCGCCCGAGAGCCAGGACCGCCTGGACGCCGCGCTCGATGGCGTCGGCGACCACTTCGCCGCCCTGGCCGCCGGCCGTCGCCAGCCGCCGGCCGACGACCTGCTGACCCGCATCGACGCGGCCCTGCGCGGCCTGTCGATCGCCCCTGCGGCCTCGGCCGTGAACGGCGTCTCGGGCCTGGTGGGCCTGCGCCGCAACCTGTTCCCGGAGGCGCCCGCCTTCGTTCCGGAGACCGTCCGATGACCGGAGAGCTGAATATCGACGGGGTCTTCCTGTCGTCCGTCCTGGTCTCGGCCGTGCTGGCCCTGGCCGCCTCGTTCGTGCTGCGGCGCGTGCTGTCCAAGGTCGGCGCCTACCGGTTCGTCTGGCACCCGGCGCTGTTCGACACCGCCCTGTTCGTCATCCTCTGGGCCGCGATCGTCGCGGTCCCTTCACCGCTGAAGTTCTGACCATGCCCCCGCTGAAGACCATCCTGCCCTATGCCGGCCGCGTCGCCGTCACCGGCGTCGTCGTCGCCGCCGCCCTGATCGGCGGCAAGGCGCTGTGGACCCACTACCAGGTCGATCCCTGGACCCGCGACGGCCGCGTCCGCGCCGACGTCGTCCAGGTGGCCCCCGACGTCTCGGGCCTGGTCACCCGCGTCGACGCGGTCAACGACCAGACCGTCAAGGCCGGCCAGCCACTCTTCTATGTCGACCGAGAGCGCTACGCCTTGGCTCTGAGGCAGGCCGACGCCGCCGTGGCCGCCCAGCGCGCCGCCTTGGCCCAGGCCCGTCGCGAGTTCTCCCGCAACCGGACCCTGGGCGACCTGGTGGCGGGCGAGATCACCGAACAGAGCCAGTCCAAGGTCGAGCTGAGCCAAGCGGCTCTGGCCCAGGCCCTGGCCGCCCGCGACGTCGCCGCCCTGAACCTGGAGCGCACGGTCGTCCACGCCCCGACCGACGGCTTCCTGTCGGACCTGACCTTGCGCACCGGCGACTATGTCACCGCCGGCAAGCCGGTGCTGGCCCTGATCGACGCCCGCTCGTTCCGCGTCGAGGGCTATTTCGAGGAGACCAAGCTGTCGGGCCTGCGGATCGGCCAGCCGGTCTCGGTCAAGGTGATGGGCGAGGATCGCGCCCTGAAGGGTCACATCCAGTCGATCGCCGCCGGCATCGAGGACCGCGACCGGGGCGCCAGCAATTCCATGCTGCCCAACGTCAATCCGACCTTCAGCTGGGTGCGCCTGGCCCAGCGGGTGCCGGTGCGGGTGGCCCTGGACCAGACGCCGCGCGACCTGCGCCTGATCGCCGGCCGCACCGCCACCGTCGCGGTGATCGGAGCCGCGCGATGAGCCCGCTCAGAACCCTGGCGGTCGCCGGCTCGCTGCTGGCCCTGGCCGCCTGCACGACCGTCGGCCCGAACTACAAACTGCCGGAAGAGGCCAAGATCAACGCCCCCACGGCGCAGGGGCCGTTCATGGGCGCGGCGTCCAAGGTCGTCAGCCAGGAGCCGGTTCCAGCCGGCTGGTGGAAGCTCTATGACGACCCGGTCCTGAACGGCCTGGTCGAAGAGGCCCTGGCCGCCAACACCGACCTGCGCGTCGCCGCCGCCAATCTGGCCCGCTCGCGCGCCATCGCCGGCGAGGCCGACGATGCGGGCGGCTTCAAGCTGGGGGCCTCGGCCGCGGCTATGCACTCTCGCGAGTCCGGCGAACAGTTCCTGAAGGCCGAGCAGCTGCCGGTCGAGAACCTGGCCGATGTCGGGGTGAAGGTGTCCTACCAGGTCGATCTGGTCGGTCGGTTGAAGCGCGCCGCCGAGGCCGCCCATGCTGACGCCGAAGCCAGTCAGGCCGCCCTGGATCTGGCCCGCGTCAGCGTCGCCGCCGAGGTCGCTCGCGCCTATGTCGAGGCCTGCGCCAACGGTCACGAACTGGGCGTCGCCCAGCACACGGTCGACCTGCAGGTTCGCAGCCTGGACGTCACCCGCCGGCTAGTGAAGGCCGGACGCGGCACGGCCGTGGACGTCACCCGCTCACAGGCCCTGCTGGACCAGTCGCGCGCCAGCCTGCCCTCCTTCGAGAGCCGCCGCCGCGCGGCGCTGTTCAAGCTGGCCACCCTGACCGGCAAGCCGCCGGCGGAATTCCCCAAGGCGGTGGAGGCCTGCGCCCATCCGCCGACCCTGACCCAGGCCATTCCGGTCGGCGACGGCGCGGCGCTGCTGAAGCGTCGTCCCGACGTGCGACAGGCCGAGCGGACCCTGGCCGGGGCCACCGCCCGGATCGGCGTCGCCACTGCCGCCCTCTATCCGAACATCACCCTCGGCGCGGGTGCCGGCTCGACGGGTCTGCTGGCCGATATCGGCCTGGCGCCCGCCAACCGCTGGGGCCTGACTTCGCTGATCACCTGGACCTTGCCAGGGGAGGGCGAGCGCGCCCGGATCCGCCAGGCCGAGGCCGGCGCCGACGCGGCCCTAGCCCGTTTCGACGGCGTGGTGCTGAACGCGTTGCGCGAGACCGAGACAAGCCTGGACGCCTATGCCCACGACCTGCAGCGCCAGGCCGCGCTCAAGACCGCGCGCGATCAGGCCGAGCTGGCCGAGAGCCAGGCTCAGCGTCTCTATCGCGCCGGTCGCAGCCCCTATCTGGCCGGTCTGGACGCCCAGCGAACCCTGGCAGGAACCGAGGCGGCGCTTGCCGCGTCCGAGGCTCAGGTCGCGGTCGACCAGGTGAACCTTTTCCTGGCGTTGGGCGGCGGGTGGGAGCCGAAATCGGCGGTATTTCAGCCACAGTCGAATTTAAAGTGACGCAGGGACATTGCGTCGCCTTATAGCGGACCACGATCGCGCCTATCTGCGCGTTCGAAGGATCTCATGACCAGTTTGCTCGCACCCGTCACCGCGTTCATTTCGGACCACCAAGCCTGGGCCGGTCCCCTGCTGGGGGCGTTGACCCTGCTTGAGTCGCTGGTGCTGATCGGTGCGTTCGTTCCGGCCGCGGCGCTGATGCTGCTGGCCGGCGGTCTGATCGCCAGCGGCGTGCTGCAGATGCACGAAGTGTTCGCCTGGTGCGTGGCCGGCGCGGTGATCGGCGACGCCATCTCGTTCTGGATCGGCCGCCGCCTGGGCGCGCGCGCCATGCGTCACAAGGCCTTCAAGCCGCACCGTCGCGCCCTGGCCCGCACGCGCCTGTTCGCGCGCCGCTACGGCGTGGTCTCGATCTTCGTGGGCCGCTTCTTCGGCCCGCTGCGCGCCTTCGTGCCGGTGATGGCCGGCATGCTGCAGATGCGCAATTGGGTGTTCCAGTCGGCCAATGTCGGCTCGGCCGCGATCTGGGTCGCCGCCCTGCTGGCCCCGGGCTATGTCGCCGCGCGCGGCTTGGCCATGTTCGAGCTGGAAGGCCTGGCCCTGTGGCTGGCCATCGGCGGCCTGGCGCTGCTGGTCGCGGTCATCGTCGCCGGCGTCCACCTGTACCGCACCCTGCGCGAGCGTCAGGCCCCCAGCCTGCCGCTGGTCAAGGCTCGCACCTACGCCTCCTAAGCGCTTTTCCGGCCGCTGAGCTCGGCGCCGGCGTCCTTGTCGAAGCGGCGGTTCCAGATCGTCGCCGAGGTCGAGATCGCCGTCACCACCAGGAAGGCCAGGGTGAAGTCGCGCAGGCGCGGCGTCTCGTGGCCGCCGGCCAGCATGCCGACGTGCAGCGCCCCGGCCCCCACGCACACCCCCATCGACAGCATCAGCTGCTGGAAGGTCGAGTAGAAGCTCGTCGCCGCGCTCATCCGCTCGGGCGGGATCTCGTCATAGGCGATGGTGTTGTAGGCGGTGAACTGGAACGACATGCAGAAGCCGCTGACCAGCAGGGTCAGGAAAATCAGCCAGACCGGCCATTCGGGACGGAAGAAGCCGCAGACCGCATAGCCGGCGCTGGCGGCCAGGCCGCCGACGATCATGCTGTCGCGGAATCCGAAGCGGCGCAGCAGCCGTGGCGCCAGGCTCTTCATGGCCAGCGAGCCGATGGCCCCGGCGATGGTGATCGCGCCACTGGCGGCGGCAGTCATACCAAAACCCAGCTGCAGCATCAGCGGCAGGAGGAAGGGCTGGGCGCCTTGCGTGATCCGGGTCAGGGAGCCGCCGATCACCGAAAGCCGGAACGACGACACGCGCATCAGGCTGAGATCCAGGATCGGCGCGATGTGGCGCTTGGCGTGGCGGATGTAGAGCACGCCGGCTGCGAAGCCGATGGCGATCAGCACCAGAGCGGCCGGCAGCTCGCCGCTGCGGCTGGTCATCTCGAAGCCGAACAGCAGGCAACCCAACGACACGCCCGACAGCAGGAAGCCGAGGCCGTCGGCCTTGGGCGGCCGCTCGCCGCGGATCTCGTCGATGAACAGGGTGACCAGAACGATGCCCAGAATGCCGATCGGGATGTTCAGATAGAAGATCCAGCGCCAGTCCAGATAGGTGACGATGAAGCCGCCGATCGGTGGGCCCAGGATCGGACCGATCAGGGCCGGCATGATCAGCCACGAGGTCGCCGAGACCATGTCCTGGCGCGCCACCGAACGCAGCAGCACCAGGCGTCCGATCGGGATCATCATCGCCCCGCCCACGCCCTGGAGGAAGCGGGCCAGGATCAGGGTCGGAAGGTTGGGCGCCAAGCCGCACAGGATCGAGCCCAGCATGAAGACCGCGATCGCCAGCCGGAACACGGTCTTGGCCCCGAAGCGGTCGGCCAGGCGGCCGCTGGCGGGGATGAAGATCGCCAGGGCCAGCAGATAGGTGGTCAGGGCCGAACTGAGGCTGGGCGCGGGCACGCCGAAGTCGCGGGCCATGGTCGGCAGGGCGGTCGCCAGCACGGTGGCGTCCATCTGCTCCATGAAGAGGGCGCAGGCGATGATCATCGCCACGACGCGATACGAGCGCTTGTGCGGCGGATCGACGACCGCCCCCGCAGCGGGGGCGACGGTCACGCCGTCGGCGGCGGGCACGATGCCGTCGCGGACTTCGGCGCTGATGGAGGCCAGGCCGCGCCGGCGCAGCCTCACCACGCCAGGGCTCGCACGTCCTTCGAGGATGTCGGGGCGGGGAGCAGGCAAACGGTCACGGTGACACTCGACGAGCTACGGCGTTTCCCCCGCGCACCTCTTAGGCCGCGTCGTCGCGCACGCACAGGGGCGATGGCCGCTTTTGTCTTCGCTATGGGGAGGGAAGTGCGGCCCGGCGTCTGTCGGGGGGGCGTGAGGCCGGGCCGCTGGCGTCCCCAGGGCCATGAAGCCGCTGTCCGGACGCAGATAAGAACCGGCTGAGCAGACTTCCGTTCCCACCAACCGCGAAAAAGAAAAGGGGCCGCGCGAGCGACCCCTTTGTTGCGCCCTAGTAGCGGGCGCGCAGGTTGAACAACACCCGGCGCGGCTCGCCCCAGTAGCCGCCGTTGAAGTAGCCGACGTTGCGATAGTAGTGCTTGTCGAACAGGTTGGTGGCGTTGACGCCGACGCTGATCTTGTCGGTGAAGGCGTAGCGGACGAGGGCGTCGGCCAGGACGTAGCTGCCCTGGGTGACGCGGGTGGCGGCCAGGATCGGCGCGCCCGCCGCGGTGAAGCGGCCCGTCGGGGCGTTCATGTTCTGGAACACCTCGGTCTGCCACTGGACGCCGCCGCCCAGGGTCCAGCGGCCCAGCTTGTAGGTCGAGTTCAGCTTCAGCATGTGCAGCGGATTGACCGTGAACACCCGCTGGCCCTTGGCGTCTTCGTTGTGGGTGTAGGTATAGCCGCCGGTGATGCTCCAGGCCGGGGTGATCGCGCCCGACACCTCGAACTCACCGCCCTTGGTCTTGACGCCGCTGACCGTGCGGTAGGGCGTCGAGCCGTCGGGCAGGCTGTTGGGCAGCGCCGTCGGGTCGATCTCGGCGACGTTGTCCTGCTCCATGTAGAAGCCGTTCAGCGACGCATAGAGGCGCTTGTCGAAGAACTCGGCCTTCAGGCCGCCTTCCCAGTTGCCGCCGATCTTGGGGGCGATCTGCTCGAAGTTCTTGTCGCGCAGGTTCTGGGGCTGGAAGACGTCGGCATAGCTGACGAAGGCGGTCAGGTTGCTGGTCAGGTCGTACAGCACGCCCAGATAGGGCGCGATGCGGCTCTCGCCATAGCGGCCGGTCGTGGTGGTGTAGGCGGCCGTGGTGACGTTGTAGTTGTCGGTCTTGGTGTCCCAGTCGCTGAAGCGGCCGCCGGCGATGATCTTCAGGCGATCGGTCGGGTTAAGGCGTACGGCCGCATAGAGACCGGCCTCGGTGGTGTTGGCGATGCTGCGCGGCTTGCCGGTGTTGGAGACGCCTGGCAGGCCGATGTCGCCGTTCCAGTCATAGATGCTGGGGAAGGCGCTCACGACGTAGGGACGGCTGGTGATGCCCGCGTTGATGGTGCGCAGGTTGCGATTGAAGAAGTTGCCGCCGATGACCAGTTCGTGCTGGCGACCGAACGCCTCGAACGGACCCGAGGCATAGGCGTCGACCGATTGCTCGCGCGTCTCGCTGACCGTGTAGGTGTCCGAGATGGTCAGGCCGCGCCCCGTGGTGCGATCGGCGAAGCCGGTGCTGTTGGAGCCGGCCAGCAGCAGGCTCTCGGTGTCGGTCGAGCGGTTGTTGTAGGCGACGCGTCCCACCCAGCCGGCGCCGAAGTCGTGCTCGAGCACGCCGAATGCATTGTAGCTGTCACGCTCCCAGCGGTTCCACTTGGCGCCGGCGCTGTACGAGCGCGGGAACTCCGCGCGCGTACCGTCGCGGAAGAACAGTGGCGAAGCGCTCCAGGCGCCGCCCTGCGAGTCGGTGCGGAGATAGTCGGCGCCGACGCGCAGACGGGTGTTGTCGGTCAGGTCGACCTCGACCACGCCGTACAGGCTGGGCGAGCGGTCATGCTGGAAGCGGACAAAGGACTCGCGGTCGGTATATGCGCCGACCAGGCGGCCGCGCACCTTGCCGTTCAGGGCGAGCGGGCCCGAGATGTCGAACTCGCCGCGGCGATAGTTCCACGAGCCGGCCGACAGGCTGGTCGAGGCGCGGAAGTCTTCGGTCGGGCGCTTGCGCACCATGTTGATCGTCGCCGACGGATCGCCTGCGCCAGTGACAAGGCCCGTAGCGCCGCGCACGACCTCGATACGCTCATAGATCGAGGTGTCGGAGAGCACCGAATTGCCGCCGGCGCCGGTGGTGTACTGGGTCGGCACGCCGTCGAACTGGAAGTTGGTGATCGCAAAGCCGCGCGCGTTGAACAGGATTCGGTTGGAATCGTACTGCTGGACGTTGACGCCCGGGGTCTGGGCGAAGACCTCGGCCACGGTGATCAGGTTGAAGTCCTCGATCCGCTGGCGGGTGAAGACGGTCAGCGACTGGGGCGTCTCGCGCAGGGTCAGCGGCAGCTTGGTGGCGGTGTTGGTGCCCTTGACCTGGTAGCCCTCGGTGCGGCCGGTCACCAGGACGCTGTCGACGGTGGTGTCATCGGTCGCCTGGGCATGGGCGGCGGAGCTCATGGCCAGGGCGGCGAGCAGGGCGAGGCGGGATACGGACGTGCGGAAGGGCGCGGACAAGGCAGGGCTCCTGTGCGTTTCGGGAGGGAAGGAGGGGCTTTAGGGTTTTCGGCGGATCGCCAGGCGATGCGGCGCGTAGGTCAGGATCAGCAGCACCGGCGCGGCCCCGGCGCTGAGCACGCCCAGCCAGCCGATCACGCCGTAGGCGGGGCCCCAGGCCACGACGCTGGCCACCAGCGACAGGGTCAGCGCCGTCGCGCCGCCGAGTTGCATCAGGTGCTTCCGGCGCTTGTCGGGGCGGGTGCGGTGGACGGCCTGGTGGTGGCGGTCCATGGCCAGGGCCAGGGTCGCAAAGCCGACCAGGCTGAGAAGCAGGGCCAGGACGATCATCCGCGCGCCTCCGCCAGTTGCGGCGCGCGCACGCGCTCGGCCTTGCGCGGGGCGCGGGGCTTGGCGACGCGCCAGGCGATGAATAGGAAGGCTGCGCCCAGGCTCAGCAGGCCCAGCTCCATGCCGACTAGGGCGCCGTCGCCGGCCTTGAGGCTGTCGATCAGGCCGCGCGCCGTGGCCGCCTGGTCGAAGACGGGCAGCAGCACCAGGGCCAGGCCCGTGAGGCCCGGCTGCTCGATCCAGGCCTTGCGCGGCGGACGGACGAAGGCATGCAGCAGCATGACCAGCCAGGTCAGGGCCATGACGTGGACCTCCCAGTCGCCTCGGTTCGGCAGGTTCAGCGGTAGCAGGCGGTTGGCCCACAGGAAGCCGGTCATGGCCAGCGGCAGGCCCGCGACCGTGCCGATGTTCAGCCGCTCGACCAGCCAGAAGCCGAAGTGCCTGCGGCCTTCCAGCTTGGCGCGGCGCTTGGAGGTCCACATGACCAGGCCCGTGGCGACCATGGCGGTGCCGGCCACGCCCGACAGGAAGAAGAACCAGCGCAGGGTCATCGGCGAGAAGCGCGCCGCGTGCAGTCCGACCATGCCGCCCCGGGCGATCATGCCGCTGGAGCTGGGCTCGGCCGTCGAGCGGATCTGACCGGTGACGCCGTCCAGCACGAGCTCGTGGCGACCATCGACCAGGGTTTCGCTGGGCCGGCGATAGGCGGTGATCTGGGCGGCCTTGTCGCCGGGATTGTCGATGCGGATGACGGTGGGCTTGCCGCCGTCCCAGGCCTGGTCGGCGACGCGCAGCACCTGGCCAATGTCAACCAGCGGCGCGGCCTCGCCCGACGCCTTGGGCGGCTTGGGCAACGCGGTGGCGGCGTAATAGGCCTTCAGGGTCGGATAGTTCGCCGTCGCGCCGAACGGCATGTACAGCACCATCAGCGTGATCAGCCCGGTGTAGGTGATCATCGCGTGGAACGGCAGCGACAGCACCGCCAGGGCGTTGTGGGCGTCCAGCCAGCTGCGCTGACCCTTGCCCGGCCGGAAGGTGAAGAAGTCGGTGAAGATCTTCTTGTGTGTGATCACGCCACTGATGATCGCGACCAGCATGAACATGGTGCAGAAGCCGACCACCCAGCGGCCCCACAGCACGGGGATGTAGCGCAGGTCGAAATGCAGCCGGTAGAAGGCGTTGCCGCCCTCGGTGTCGCGCACCGTCACGGGCTTGCCGTCAGGGCCTATGATGACGGCGTTCGGGTCCGTGCCGCGCCGGAAGGCGGGCTTGCCCTTGGCCTTCCAGGTGGCGGTCGCGCCGCTGGCCCGTTCGTCGGGCAGGGTGATGGTCCAGGAGGCGGCCTTGGGCGCGGTGACGCTCAGGTGGCTGATCGCGCCGCGCGCGACGGTCTCCAGGTCCTTGGTCGCGGCGATCTCGGGGCGCGACCAGCGGGTGATCTCCTCGCGCCAGTAGCTGACCGTACCGTTCAGGAAGATCAGGTAAAGGATCCAGCCGACCAGCAGACCGGTCCAGGTGTGCAGTCCGGCTTGAGACTGTCGGAAACGCTGCTTCTTCATGCCGCCCACCCCGCACCCAGCCAGGCGACGAGGCCGACCGCCGCCACGACCGCGCCGGCGCGCAGGGCGCTGGCGGCGGCGAAGATCCAGATCACCAGCGCGCAATAGACCGCGAACGACAGGATCGTGGCCCACAGCGAGGCGTCCAGCCGCGCGGCGGGGAGCGTCCGGGCCATCAGCATCGCGCAGGCGGCCGAGGCGTAGTAGGCGCCCGGAATGGCCAGCACGATCCGCGCGGCGACATCCACGCCGCCGAGGATCTTTTCCCTGGATTTGTCCTGCACGATGCCCGCCGTCTTCACGCCCGATGACTCTCTGTGGTCAAGCCAATTTGAATTCGGCGTCGCCTAGCGCTATTGAGAACCAGTCGCAATGATCGGGCGCGCCTTTGGCCCGATCGCGGAACATATCGACCCGTTCCAGATCGGCCTTTCGGGCAGACCTGTCGCGCGAAGCCAGTTTAGAGAATCCTGTTGTCCGTCCGCGACCTAGCCGAACCGCCTATCGACCAGAGCAGCGCCGACCATCCGCCGGTCCGCCCCGTGGTCGGCTTCTACGGTCGCTCGTCCAAGGGCTATTACGACCCGCCGCACGCCCACGATCGGGCGCAGTTCTCGTACCGGCTGGAAGGCGTGGCGGCGGTGCGGGCGGGGGACGCGGCCATCGTGCTGCCGCCGGGACGCGGGGTGTGGATCCCGGCCGGCATGCGCCACGAGGTCAGCTGTCGAGGTCCGGCCGCCTACAACGTCCTCTACGTGACCGTGGACGCCGCGCCGCAGCCCGACGACCTGCGCGTCATCGACATCAGCCCGTTCCTGCACGCCCTGATGAAGGAGCTCCTGACCTTCGACGCCCGCTATGACGCGGCGGGCCGGGAAGGCGAGATCGTCCGCCTGATGCTGGGCGAGATCACCCGCGCGCCGCCCTCGACCGAGGCCGGGCCGCGCCTGCCTGACGACGTGCGGCTGCAGCGGGTCTGCGCGGCGCTACGCAAGGACCCGGCCGACCCGCGCGACATCGACGCCTGGGCTGATGAGGCGGGCATGAGCCGCCGGACCTTCACCCGCAACTTCCGCCTCGAGACCGGCATGAGCTTCGTGGCCTGGCGCCAGCAACTGCGCATGACCCAGGCGGCGGCCATGCTCAGCGCCCGGCAGTCGGCGACCCAGGTGGCCCGCACCCTGGGCTTCTCGAGCCTCAGCGCGTTTGCGACCCTGTTCCAGAAGTCGTTCGGCATCTCGCCCGGCCGCTACGCCGAGCAGCTGGACCGCTAGAACGTCATCCGTAGGCCGAGCCGTACGTCGCGGCCCACCCGGTGCAGATAGGTCGGGATGTGGGTGGTGTCGCTGAACTGCCGGTCGGCGGCGTTGGTCAGGTTGAAGACATCCAGGGTCAGCTCGGCGGCGGGCGAGAGCCTGTGGCTGGTGTTGATATCCACGCGGGTCAGGGCGTTGACCCCGTCGACATCCCCGCCATTGGGAGCCGGGGCGGTGGCGACAAAGGCGCTGCGGTGGCTGATCGTGACGCCGGCGCTGGTCGGTCCGTCACGCCGCTGCACCGACAGGAAGGCCGCCGTTCGCGGCGCGCCCAGGGCGTCCTCGGTGCGGACCAGGGCCCCGGACTTGCCGATCAGCCAGACGTGCGAGCGGGCGTGCGAGGCCGCGCCATTGATCCGCCAGGCCACGCCGTCGCCGCGCTCGATCCGCCGACTGAAGGCCAGCTCGACGCCGTCCAGTCGGCCCTCGCCGGAATTGGCGGGCCGTGCGAACTGCCAGATCGGTAGGTCCGGCGAGCAGCCGGGCGAGGACCCGCAGGCCAGGGTCGCCACGTCCGCCGATAGGCCGAACGGATTGGCCGCGAAGGCGCCTGGCCGGGTGACGGTCGACTGCACCACGGTCGACAGCGACTTGTGGAAGACGGCCAGGTTCAAGCCCAGGTCGTCGGTCGGCCGCCACTCCAGCGCCAAGTCCAGGGTGCGGGCCTGGGTCGGCTCGAGGTCTGGATTGCCGACGACCACCATCTTGGTGCCGGTGGTCGAGACGCCGAGGCCGGGGCGAAGGCTTGCCAGGTCCGGTCGCGCCACGACCTTGGCCGCGCCGAAGCGCAGCACCGCGTCCGGGGCCACGCGCCAGGCCAGGTTCAGCGACGGCAGCAGACGGCGGTCGCGGCGTTCCAAGCTCTGCTCGCCAACCAGGCCCGAGGCCAGGACGCCTAGGCCGTCGATGTCGTAGCGAGCCGCGATCCAGCGCAGGCCCAGCTCGCCCCAGACCCGGCGATTCTCACGGAAGGGCCGGGCGACCTGAACGAAGGCCGCGTCGATGGTCTCGCCGATCGCGTAGTTGAGGCTGGCCGCCGTCTCGGGACCCAGGCTGGGGCGCGCCAGTCCGGCCAGGGTGCGCTCGACGTCCATCGCCCGCCAGCGGCCCGCACCGAACGCGGAGTTTATCGAGATCAGCCGACTCAAGGCGTCGATCGGTGCGGCGGCCAGGTCGGGCGGCACGTCGCTGTTGAGGTTGGCGATGGTCCCGTTGCTGCGCGACAGGGTCGTGGCGGCGTTGACGTATCGCCGGTGCAGCACCCCGGCCCGCCAGGCCACCGGCCCGTCGCGCTCGATGTCGAAGGCCGCCGACTTGTGGATGTTGTCGACCCAGTTGGGCTCGGCCCGGAACTCGGCCACTCGCCACGCCGCCGCGCCCGTCAGGTTGGCCGAGCCGAAGGTGACGCGCGGTAGTTTGGCGTCGCTGAAGTCGTAAGCGAAACCGGTGACGCCGCTCTGCTGCAACCAGATCGTATCGCGCCGGGGATTGCCGAAGTCCGAGCGGCTGTAGCCCAGCAATACGCTGGCCTTGTAGCCGTCGCCGAGCCGGCGGGTCGCCGACAGGGTGGACTGCCGGAACACCGTCTTCAGGATGTCGCGACGGGCCTCGCTGCGGACATCGACATTGTCGAAGGTCCCGGCGATCAGCACCGGCACGCGGCCGCCCTGGTCGACGATCTGCGCTTCGGTGACCGTCACCCCGCCCAGGCCGCAGCCCTGGGCGTCGCAGCCGCCGGCGGTGCGGAAGGTGAAGCTTTCCAGCAGGTCCTCGCGCCGCTCGACGTGCAGAGAGGCGTAGAGGAGGTCGGCGGTGATGTGGGTCTGGTCGTCGGGCCGCCATTCCAGGCTGGCCGTCAAGCCCAGGCGCCGCTGGTCGGCGCGCACGGCCTCCAGGCGCGGGATGCGGGCGTGCAGCGCCTGGTTCAAGACCTCCAGGCTCTCGCCGGAGCGGCTGGCGGCGAACCCGGGGAAGATCGCCGTGCCGCTCTCCCACTGGCCGGCGCTGGCCCCGGTCTCGGCGGTGGTGCGCTCGCGATAGGCGGCCGAGATCAGGAAGCCCAGACGGTCGTCGCGGTCACGGACCGAGGCCAGGAGCGAGACCCCCGGCGCGGTGCGACCCGACGCGCCGTTGTGCGTGGCCTCGGCGGTCATGCGCAGGCTGCGCGCCGGCAGGTCGAACGGCGAGCGGGTGCGCATGTCGACGCTGGCTCCCAGCGAGCCCTCCTCCAGGTCGGCCGAGGCGGTCTTTTGCAGGCGGACCTGATGGAAGAGGTCGGCGGCGAAGACGTTGTAGTCGAAGGCTCGGCCGCGATTTGTGCCGCCGCCGGCGTTGGTGGCGCCGAATGTGGCCAGGGTTTCCAGGCCATTGACCCGCACCAGGGTGAAGCGGGCCCCGACGCCGCGCACGGCCAGTTGTCGGGCCTCGCCGGCGTCCAGGCTGGCGCTGGCCCCGGGCAGGCGCGCGAGGGCGTCGCCGACCCCACCCGGACCGGCCCGCTGCAAATCGTCCTCCACCAGGATGTCGATCAGGCGCGGCGAGATGCGGTCCTGGCTGGCGGCCGCCTCGCCCAGCGGCCGGGCGACCACGGTGATGACCGAGACGGGCAGGTCCTCGACCGGTTCCGGGGCGGCATGGGCCGGGGAGGGGGCGACGACGACCGGCGGCGCGCGGCGGATCAGGATCACGCCATTGGCCTCGACGCCGAAGGTCAGGCCGCTGCCGGCCAGCAGGCGGGGCAGGGCTTCGCGCGCGGTCATGCGGCCGGTCACGCGCGGGGCGGCGCGGTTGGCGGTCAGGGCGGCGGGCGCGACGATGACCACGCCGGAGCGGGACGACAGGTCGACCAGCGACCGCGCCAGCGGCTGGGCCGGCAGATCGAGGTCGAGCCGTCTCTGCGCCTGGGCCTGGGCGCTCGTGGCCAGCGTCGCCAGGGCCAGGCCCGCCGCCAGGCGGTGGCGAAGCCTCATCGCGTCCGGGGCGCGATCAGCCGCACGCCGTCGGGCTGGGTGCGGACCTCCAGCGGCAGTAGCGCCGGCAGGCTGTCCAGGAACGCCTGCGCCTGGTCGGCGCGGAAGCTGGCGGTCAGGCGCAGGTCGGCGACGGCCGGATCGACGGCGACCTTCAGGTCTGAGAAGCGGTTGATGTCGTCGGCCACGTCGCGCATCGGGGCCGAGGTATAGCTGAGCTGCCCGTGTCGCCAATCGGCCGCCGCTTCCGGATCCGACAGCCGCACACGGCGCACGCCTGAGGCGTCCAGGGTCAGGGCGTCGCCGCGCGCCAGGACGGCCTCGAAGGTCGCGCGGCGCACGGCGACCCGGCCGCGTTCGACCGCCACGCCGATCTCGCCGCTGGCGCCCTTGCGCACGTCGAAGCGGGTGCCCAGCACGGTGACCTGCGCCTCGCCGGCCCGGACCTCGAACGGCCGACCCTCGGCGTGCTGCACGTCGAACAGCGCCTCGCCGCGCTCCAGGTCGTAGCGGCGGCCGGACAGCCAACCGGCCTCGCGCAGGCGGGTGCCGGGCGACAGGATCGCGGTGCTGCCGTCGCGCAGGGCCACGGTACGTACGGCGCGGTCGCTCTCTAGCACGGTGGCGCGGTTGGAAACCCCGATGCCGATGGCCGCGCAGGCGGCTAGGGGCAGGGCAGCCCAGATCCAGGCGCGGCGCGCGGGCTGACGTTGCGGTTGCGCCAGGGCCGGCACGTCGCGCAGGGACAGCATCAGCTGCTCGGCTGAAGCGTAGGCGGCGGCGTGGCGCGGGTCGGCGTCCAGCCAGGCGCGGAAGGACTGCGCGCGGTCGGCCGGCAGCCGCTCGCCGAAGACCGCCAGCGCCCATTCGCGAGCCTGGGTCTCGATCTCGCCGTCAGGCGCGGTTGCGTTCACGGGACAGTCCTCGAAAGTCGATCGCGCCGCCGGCGACGGCGCGTTGGCAGGCGGCGACCGCTTCGCCGACGGTCTTGCGGACCAGGGCTTCGGACACCCCGTGCCGGCGAGCGATCTCGGCGAAGCTGAGCCCCTCGACCCGGTTGGCGGCCAGAAAGGCGCGGTGCCGGGGTGGCAGGCCCGCGACCACGCGGCTCAGGACGTCCAGTTCCTGCTTGGCGATCAGCGCCCGCTCGGCGTCAGGCTCTGCGTCGGCCTCGAGGACCGGATCCGAACTGCCGACGATCCGCGTCGTCAGCCTTTGCCGCCGGAAGGCGTCGCGGGCCAGGTTGATCGCCACCCGGAACACGAAGGCTCGGGGGCTCTCGTGCCGCTGGTCGGCCGGACGCTCGCCCAGCCGGACGAAAGCCTGTTGCGCCACGTCCTCCGGCTCCGGCGGTCCCGGTCCGAAGCGCGCGCGCAGGAAGAGGCACAGATCGCCCCAGTCGTCGGCATAGGTCTCGCGATAGGCGGCCAGGCCGCTCCACAGCGGTCCGTCGGTTTCGGCGCCCGGCCGTTGCGGTTTCCCCACGGCCCCTCCCTATATCTGTGCGCCGAACTTGGCCAGACGATGCGGGCTGCGACGTCCGCATTCAATGCGGCATCAAAAAAATCACGCCTTCGGACGGTTTTTCGTGCGGGTCGGGCCGGCTCGTTCGTTGATCCAGTTTATGCCGCGTTGTGCGCAATATGATTGCGTCATTTTCCCAATGTGACCGGTAACTTTTCGCTTTCGAAATCGAAAATGGCATGTTTATGTCGCCTCATTGATACCGGTAACTAGCCGGAGGGGCGGCCGTCACAGGCCGCGAAGGGGAGGAAGGTCGCGGTGCGCGTCGACGGTCAGTTCGTGCAGCCCTTGGCAGACGTGACGCGCATGCTCGATCGCGAGCTGTGCGACGTGCTGGTCCAGTCGCTGCTGCGCCGGATGCGCGACGCCTTGCTCGAGGGGCAAAGTCTCGAGGTTCCGAATATCGGCCACATCAGCGTCCGCCAGACACGGCCCTACGCGCTGGTCAATCCGGTGAGCGGCCAGGCCCAGGCGCTGGGCGGCGAACGCACCCTTCTCTTCCGTCCCGACCGCCAGTTGGTGCGGGACCTCAACAACAGTCAGGACAATCGTGATGCGTGACCTTCGCGTACTTCTGGGGGTCTCCACGGCCGTGAGCCTGGCGTTGGCTACGCCGGCCTGGTCGCAAGAGGCGTTCAAGAACGCCAAGCTTTCTTCGGCCCAGCGCGCCGCCGACCTCATCTCGCGCATGACGCTGGAGGAGAAGGCCGCCCAGCTGCGCCACGTCGCCCCGGCCATTCCGCGCCTGTCGGTGCCGGCCTACAACTGGTGGAACGAGGGCTTGCACGGCGTGGCTCGCGCCGGCGAGGCGACCGTGTTCCCGCAGGCAGTGGGCCTGGCGGCGACCTTCGACGCCAAGCTGATCGGCCAGGTCGGCGACGTCATCAGCACCGAGTTCCGCGCCAAGTACGTCGACAAAGTCGGGCCCGACGGCTCGACCGCCCAGTATCGCGGCCTGACCATCTGGTCGCCCAACATCAACATCTTCCGCGACCCGCGCTGGGGCCGGGGCCAGGAGACCTACGGCGAGGATCCGCACCTGACCGCCGAGATGGGCGTGGCCTTCGTCGAGGGCCTGCAGGGCCCGGACCTGGCCCATCCCAAGGTCGCCGCCCAGGCCAAGCACTACGCCGTGCACAGCGGCCCCGAGGCCGACCGTCACTTCGAGGATATCCATCCCTCGCGCCACGACCTGGAAGACACCTACATGCCGGCGTTCAAGACGCTGGTGACGCGGGCCAAGGTCGAGTCGGTGATGTGCGCCTACAACGCCGTCGACGGTGTGCCGGCCTGCGCCAGCGACGCCCTTCTGAACCAGCGCCTGCGCCGTGACTGGGGCTTCAAGGGCCATGTGGTCACCGACTGCGGGGCGATGGCCGACATCTATCTGCCCAAGGCGCATAACTACCGGAAGACCCCGGCCGAGGCCTTCGCCGTCGCGCTGAAGGCGGGCACGGACGTGGCCTGCGACTTCGGCGGCAAGCTGGGCGTCGAGGCCCCGGCCATCGTCGAGGCCGTCCGCACGGGCCTGGCGACCGAGGCCGAGGTTGACGTCGCCCTGAACCGCCTGTTCGAGATCCGCTATCGCCTGGGCCTGATGGATCCGCCGACCAGCGGGCCGTGGGGCAAGATCACCGCCGCCGACAACGACACCCCGGCCCACCGCGCCCTCAACCTGCGCACGGCCCAGGCCTCGCTGGTGCTGTTGAAGAACGACGGTCTGCTGCCGCTGAAGGCCGCGCCGAAGTCGATCGCCGTGATCGGTCCCAATGCCGACAGCGTCGACGCCCTGATCGGCAACTATGCCGGGACGCCGTCCAAGCCGATCACCGTGCTGGCCGGCATCCGCGCTCGCTACCCCGACGCCAAGATCACCCACGTGCCGGGCACGGGCCTGATCGGTCCGGCCAGCACGCCAACACCCGACGCCATCTTCTGCCAGGACGCGGCCTGCGCGACCCCGGGTCTGAAGGTCGAGGACTTCGGCAACCTGGATCTGGCGGGCACGCCGCAGGTCCGCACCGACACCAACGCCAAGTTCCGCTGGGGCTGGCCGACGCGCGAGATGCGCAAGGGCTCGATCCGCTGGAGCGGCTTCGTCAAGGCGGGACAGACCGGGCCGCACGGCTTCACCCTGACCGGCGACGGCGGTTGGCGCATCAAGGTCGACGGCCAGACCCTGGCCGACTTCTGGCACGCCACCATCGACCCCTCGATGGGCAAGTCGGTCAATCTGACGGCCGGCAAGACCTACGCCATCACCATCGAGGCCCGCCAGGACAGCGAGCGCGGCACGCAAGGCCTGATCTGGAACCAGCCGGCCGACGACGGCGACGCGGCCCTGGCCATCGTCAAGGACGCCGATCTGGTGATCTTCGCAGGCGGCCTGACCGCCCGGGTCGAGGGCGAGGAGATGAGCGTCCACGCCCAGGGCTTCGCCGGCGGTGACCGCACCAGCCTGGACCTGCCGGCCCCGCAACAGAAGCTGCTGGAAAGCGCGCACGCCCTGGGCAAGCCCACGATCCTGGTGCTGATGAACGGCGGCGCGATCAGCAGCAACTGGGCCGACAAGACCCTGCCGGCGGTGATCGAGGCCTGGTATCCGGGCGGGGAGGGCGGCGCGGCCATCGCTAGCCTGATCGCCGGCGACTTCAGCCCCTCGGGCCGCCTGCCGGTCACCGTCTATCGCTCGGCCGACCAACTGCCGCCGTTCAAGGACTACGGCATGGCCGGTCGCACCTACCGCTATTTCGGCGGCGAGGCGCTGTACCCGTTCGGCTACGGCCTGTCCTACACCCGCTTTTCGTACGGCAAGCCGGCCCTGGCGCGCTCGGTCGCGGCAGGCCAGCGCGTGAAGGTCACCGCGCCCGTCACCAATGCTGGCGTGCGTGACGGCGACGAGGTCGTCCAGCTCTACGTCACCCGTCCCGGCGTGGTCGGCGCTCCGGCCCGCGCGCTGAAGGGATTCCAGCGCGTGTCGCTGAAGGCCGGCGAGACCAAGACCGTGACCTTCGAGCTCGAGGCCGACGCCTTCTCGACCGTCGACCAGGCCGGCCAGCGCAGCGTCGAGCCCGGCGCGGCCCAGCTGTGGATCGGCGGCGGCCAGCCGCTCTCGCGGCCAGGCCTTGAGCAACCCGCCGGCGTCCGCGCCGACCTCACGATCACCGGCAGAAAGGCGCTCGCCAACTAGCCACGCAAGACCAGGGGCGCGGACAAAAACAACACCGCGCCCCGCCAGACCAAACTCTTGGGGAGGAAATAATGACTACGATTCAACGCCATCTCCGGCGGACGACCCTGCTCGCCGGTATATCAGCCGCCGCCTTCGTGGCCGCGGCTCCCGGTCTCGCCGCCGCGCAGGCGACCGAGCCAGTAAAGACGGCTGATGGCGACACCGTCAGCGAGGTGGTCGTCACGGGTTATCGCGCCTCGCTGCGCAGCGCCCTGAACGTCAAGAAAAACGCCGACGTCATCATGGACGCCATCAACGCCGAGGACATGGCGGACTTCCCGGACTCGAACCTGGCGGAGTCGCTGCAGCGCTTGCCCGGCATCTCGATTGACCGCGACAACGGCGAAGGCCGGACCATCAGCGTGCGCGGCCTCTCCGGCGATTTCAGCCGCGTCCGCATCAACAACATGGAAGCTCTGTCGACCGGCGCCGCCAACGACGCCGGCGGCAGCCCGAACCGTTCGCGCGCCTTCGACTTCAACGCCTTCGCCTCCGAACTCTTCAGCTCGGTGCGGGTGCGCAAATCCTCGTCGGCCGAGGCCGATGAAGGCTCGCTGGGCGCCACGGTCGACCTGATCACCGGCCGCCCGTTCGACTACAAGAACGAGGCCTTCGCCCTGTCGGCCGAGGACTCCTATTATCGCAATGGCAAGAAGCACAGCCCGCGCATCACGGGCTTGGCCTCCAAGCGCTGGTTCGACGGTCGGCTGGGGACGCTGGTCTCGGCCGCCTACGCCAAGCGCAATTCCGAGGACGACAGCTATGGCCGCGGTGGCGGCTCGGCCGACTACACCTATCGCGGCAGCACCTGGACCGGCGACGAACTGCCCGGCCGCGCCGGCTTCGCCGCCCCGACCGGCACCGTCTTCAGCGCCCTGATCCCGACCACCCTGACGGGCTCGGCCCTGGACGCCTACAAGGTCAATCCGGCCAACTACTACAATCCGCTGGCCAATCCCGAAGCCTATGCGGCGATGACCGGCTCGGACCCGGCGGCTTACGCCAAGCTCTATCCGGGCTGCGCGGCCGCGGCGGCACAGTCGATCGCGACGCTGACGCCGACCAGCCCGGGCTGCAACAACTCGCTGATCCGCTTCCCGGCCCTGCCGTCGCTGAACCAGCGCAATGTCGAGACCGAGCGTCTGGGCCTGACCGCCGCCATTCAGTTCGAGGTCAGTTCTCGCACGCGCGTGTCGATCGATGGGCTCTATTCGAAGTTCGACAGCGTCAGCACCAACTACCAGATCTCGCCGGTCGGCCTGAACCGCAACAACACCAACGCCAGCTATCAGTACGGCGGCAACGTCCCCACGGCGGCGGTTCCTGGTGGCTCGGCCATGACCGAGGCTCAGCGTCGCGCGCTGTATCCCGGTGGCTGCACCTATGCCGACGAGACCGACCTGAATCCCGGCCAGGACTGTGGCCAGTCGCTGAACGGCACCGCGCCGCTGGCGGGCTACACGTTCAGCTACAACCCCAACAATCTGGACGTCTACGAGTACTACACCAACCGCAATTCGCCTGGTTATCTCGGTCCCGCATCCAGCCTGCCGTTCCGCGGCTCGCTGATCGGCCGCCCGGCGGTCAAGCTGCTGGACGCCGAGGTCGTTGGCCAGAACGCCGAGTACCTGAAACTGGGCAATGTCGACTGGCGATCGGCCGCCGACCGCGGCGCCTACACCACCGACTTCCGCCAGGTGTCGGTCAATCTGGACCACGAGTTCAGCGACAAGCTGAAGGGGCAGTTCTCGGTCGGCGCGTCGCGCTCGGAGAACAAGAACCAGGGCACCCTGGTCGAGTTCAACTACATGGACGCGGCCGAGCCCTTCATCTTCGACTCGCGCGGCCTGTCGGGGATGCCGAAGTTCGATCCGGGCTTCAACGCCGCCGACCCGAACAAGTGGGGCATCGTCAAGGGCTTCTCGGCCATGCGCAATTACGAGCGCAACACGGTCAACGACTACAAGGGCGGCAAGATCGACCTGACCTATCAGCTGGACGATCACTGGACGATCAAGGCCGGGATCACCAAGCGCGAGTTCGGGTTCTCGACCGACCAGTACGAGCGCAACAACGACCTGCTGAACCCGACCGAGAAGGAGGCCAAGGTCAGCATCGCCTCGCTGGGCCAGGTCATCGACTTCGGCCAGGGCCTGGACGTGCCGGCCGGCTCGGTGACCAGCTTCTTCACGCCCAACCTGGAAGCGTTCAGCAGCGTCTTCGGCTTCGACTGCAACTGCATCAACAAGTTCGGCGACTTCCGCATCACTCGGAAGCGCAACCGCTCGGCCTCGTTCGAGGTCGACGAGAAAAACCTGTCCTATTACCTGCAGTTCGGCTTCAGCTACGACGTCTGGGGCGGTCGCCGCCTGTTCGGCAACGTCGGGGTGCGCCAGGCCAAGACCGACGTCTTCGCGGTGGGCGAGACGACCGCCGGCCGTCGCATCACCGGCGAGAACAACTACACCGACACCCTGCCGTCGGCGAACCTGACCTGGGAGGCGTGGGATAACCTCTACATCCGCGTCGCCGCCGCCAAGGTCATGGCGCGTCCGCTGCTGGGCAACCTGTCGCCGGCCATCACCGGCATCAGCATCCCGGGCGACGGCAACGTCACCGGCGGCTCGCTGACGGTGGGCAACACCAAGCTGTCGCCGTTCCGCGGCAAGGCCTTCGACGTCGCCGCCGAGTGGTACTTCAACGAGGGTGGCCTGATCAGCCTGGGCTACTTCCGCAAGGACATCGACAGCTTCCCGCAGACGGTGTTCTACGAGGCCCCGCTGTCGACCTTCCTGGACGCGGAAGCCATCGCCCAGCTGAAGCTGCAGTTCCCCGGCGAGACCGGCGGCGACATCTTCCGTCGCGCCTATATCGATGCCGACAACCCGATGCTGGCCCGTCAGGTCCGCGACGCGCCGGGCGGCTATCTGCAGGGCTGGGAGTTCAACTTCCAGCAGGACCTGACCTTCCTGCCTTGGTACTTCAAGAACTTGGGCATCCAGTTCAACATGACCAAGCTGGACACCAAGCTGACCTACATCCTGGATCCGGGGGCGGTCACGGCCGGTACGGGCGTGGTCACCAAGGCGCCGACCTACGGCACCGGTCCGTGGCTGGGCGCCTCGCCCAAGGGTCTGAACTTCACGCTCTACTACGAGACCGAGAAGTTCAACGCGCGCATCTCGGCCGCCCAGCGTGACGAGTACTACACCAAGTACCCGATCAGCGCAGGCACCTGCGATCCGGGCCTGCAGCCCAATGGTGCGGCGTGCGACGGTCCGCTGATCAACGAGTTCGACGGCAATCGTTCGACCATGAACGTCGACTTCTCGATGCGCTACCAGCCGACCAAGCAGATCAGCATCACCTTCGAGGCGCTGAACATCACCGACGAGATGGCCGAGCGCTTCACGTTCAGCGATCCGGTCGTGCTGTCCTACGGCGGCAGCGGCCCGAACTACCGGGTCGGCATCCGCTACAAGTACTAGGCTCTCCCCCTACAGCGCCGGCTTACGAGCCGGCGCTGTTTCTTTTCGTGGCGACGGCCAGGATCTTGTAGTCCAGCTGCTCGCCGGGGACGGGCGTCTCGATCACGGCGATGGCGATGACTGCGCCGGGGCGCTTCCAGGCGCGAGCGTCGGCGGCGCGGATATGCGCGGGCAGGGCCGGCTCGGGCTGCCAGGACGACAGGCCCGTCTGGTAGTGGCCGGCGACCTCGTTCCAGGTCGCGCTCGCGGGCAGGCGATAGGCGACGACGTCCAGCTTGCCGTGGGCCGGCTCCAGGGCGTCGCGGAACTCCGACACGACGACATCCAGGCGGCGGTCGTGCGCGCCGGGCTCGGCCAGCAACTGCGCCTGGGCGGGCGGAGCCGGCGGCGCGGCGGTCGTGGCGGGCGAGCAGGCGACGACGGTTAGCACGGTCATGGCGGCGATCCACTTCAGAAGCATCGGCGTCTCCAGGGCGCCGACGCGCGTTCGGCCCGCTCCGGGGAACGCCCGGAACAGGCCAATGGCTGCGTCTGCAAGGTCCTCAGCGCTGGCCGTCCAGCACGCGGCCCAGGGCGGTGTCGTAGTCGCCCTCGGCCGGACCCTCATAGGGGGTCTTGGTCGTCGGGTCGTGCGGGAAGGACAGCTCGAAGAAGGTGTCCTTCAGCGAGGCCGTGCCGGCGGCATAGGCCGCGACTCCGTCCTTGACCAGGGCGTCGGTGTACATGCCGATGGCCGCGCCCGCGACCGGGCCGGCCGAACCGGTGGCCAAGCCCACGGCGGACTTGAAGATGCCGCCGACCATCTCCGCCTTGGCCTTTTCGGACGCGGTGGCCTTGTCCACCGCCGCCTGGGCGGCGCCGGCGAAGTAGCCCAGGTCCTGGGCGTTGCGGTGATAGCCGCCGACCTGGGTTTCCAGGCGCGTGATCGGGTTTTCGTTCAGGGCGTTGCCGGTCTGCAGCTTGGCGACATAGCCGCCGACGACCGCCTCGCCGGGCTTGCCCTGCTTGAGGGTCTCGGTGAGGAAGCTGGTCATGGCGCCGCCATAGCGGTCGGCGGTTTCCAGCTGGCGCACGACGCCGGTGACGTCGGTGTCTAGCAGGCCCTGGAGACTGTCGCGGACCTTGGCGGCCTCGGCGGCGGCGGTGGAGTTCACCGAGAAGGCGCTGCCGGCGTTGGCGATCTCGCCCAGCATCGTACCGCCCTGGGCGAAGACGCTGGCCTTGACCGAGGCGTTCTGACTGGTGGCGGCCGCGTTCAGGATGCCGGTCAGCGTGCCGACGTCATAGTGACTGGCCATCGCGCCCGTGGGCGACTGGTTCGTGGTCAACTCGGCCGATGACTTCATCACCGCGCCCAGCTCGGCCTTCGACAGGGACGAGACGGCCGTGTCAAAATGGACGCCTTGCAGGCTGCCCAGCACCGTGCCGACGGCCAGGGCCTCGGCGTCGCTCTTGTAGGTCACCGAGCCGGCGAGGCCGAACATGCTGCGCTCGACTTCACCCTTCAGGCCATCGGTCGTGCGGCTGGCCATGGCCTCGACATAGCCGACCTTGGCTTCCGGCGTGGCGAAGGTGGCGACAGCCTCGGCCAGGGCGGCGACGTCCTCGCGGCTATTGAAGGCTTCGGAAACCCGGCCCAGCTGCGCGCCCGACAGGCCGGCGGCCAGGTCGTTGAACACGTCGTGCTTCTCGTCGGCCGTCAGGCCCTGGGCGCCCAGGACGCCGCCAGCGTTGATGTCTTCGGCCAAGCCCTTGAGGTCGGCGTCGCTGAGCTTGGAGACGGTAGCGTCCAGCTCGGCTGGCGACAGGTCGCCGATCGTGTCGGCGACGCTCTGCATGTTGGCGTTGCGGCTGGTGCCTAGCAGGCCGTCTTCACGCGTCAGGTCCTGGACCTGGCTGACCGCGGTGTCGACCTTGTCGGCCGCCGACGGGGTCGAGGCCGCCGAGCAGCTGTTGCTCGACGACGAGTCCGTCGACGACGAAACGGAGTTGGAACCGTCGGCCATGGGGATGCTCCTGGATGGCGGTGTCGATCTTGCGGAAAGCCTATCGACGGTCGCGCGGCGCGTTCAGTGGGATGATCCCTAGCTGGGGAAAACCCTAGCGGCGGTCGTCCTGCGTGGGGGCGGCGACGCTGGTGGCGCTGGCCAGTTCGGCCGGCGGGCGATCCAGCTTGCTGAACGGGGCCAGCACGAAGTCGAGATCCGCCTGGCCGCGCAGCTGGCCCAGGCGCTGATCGAGGCGCGAGTCCTCGATGTGCTCGGAGGTCTCTTCGAACTCGCGTTCGGTCGGGGTCTCGACGGCGGCGTCGGTGGTGCGGGCGACGGTTTCGCCGACCGCGCTGACCGTGCCGCCCACGAGGCCGTCCTTGCCTAGCAGGCCTTGCTCGCCGAGCAGGCGCTCCAGCGCGCCGCGCTGCTGCGGGGCCAGGCCCGACAGCGCTTCGAGCAGGACGGACGGCGCGGCTTCCGAGAAGGCCGTGAGGTCGAGGCGGCCGGTGGCCTCGAAGCGGGCCAGGGCGGTCTCGAGCGGCTTGGCCGGCGCCAGGGCAGGCGGCGCCGCGCCGGCGGCCAGGATGCTGTCGATGGAAGACATGATGATCTCCGCGATGGGACGATCGATCATGAGATCCGCCAACAGCCCGGCCTATTGGGGATTACCCTAGGCTCCCTTTTTCGGCGCGTGACGGGCGCCGAAACCGGTTCCCACTTTCGGCTGTCACCCTAGCCGCGAACGAAGCCGTTGTTCGTCAGCGTTAGCTGGCGCAGGTCCACGCCCATCTCGTTGCGGAAGCGGGTCACGGCCGCGTCGCCCAGGCGGCGGGCGGTGGCGCGGTCGCCGCGCTTCATGGCGTCCAGATAGGCCGCATGCTGGATCAGGAAGTTCAGCATCAGCACCTCGGACATCTCCTGGCGCTGGGCCTCGTTCAGCCGGGCGTAGCCGGGATTGGAGGCGATCATCGGCTTGACCTGGTTGCGCACGGCCTGGGCCTGGGCGCGGTTACTGTCGCCGCCGTTGGCCATCACCCAGTTGAAGATCCAGTAGGCGGCCATCGAGTCGGCGGTGTCGCCGGGGCGCAGGCCGTCGCCGCCGACGATCTGGGCCCAGCTGCGGACCGGGTCGCGCTGGGCCAGGGCCTGGGCGATCTTGCGGCCGCCCTCGGGGCCGGCTTGCGTGCCCATCCAGTCGGCGAACTGGCGACGCACGCGGGCGCTCACCTCGGGCGAGGCGCGATAGGTGGTCTGGGTCAGGGCCGGGCCGCTGGGCGCGCCAGGGCGACCCACCAGGCTGGTCGGCGAATTGGACGAATAGCGCGGCGCAGCGCGCGAGGGCTGCCGGCCATAGCTGCCGCCGCCGCGGCCCGAATTGATCGCCGAGTCGACCCTCTGCTTGTTGAGGATGTCGGACAGCACGTAGTTGTTCGGCATCACCGTCGGCATGTCCTGGGCGGCGACCGGCGCGGCGAAGGGCAGGGCCAACAACAGGGCGGCGGGCGCCAGGAAACGGGCAAAGCGCAGGATCATCAGGTCGGGTCCTTCTTCCATGCTTGGCTGGCAACGCAGAAAGCGGCGGATTGCTCCGCCGCCTTCCACAACCAATTTCCGGTCCGCGATTATTGCTTGCGGGCCAGGGTCGAAACACTTTCGCCGATCGACTTCAGCGCCGTGTTCAGGGCGTTGGAGAGGATGGTGATTTCCTGACCCAGCGCGGTGAGCTTGGCGCCCTGCTGGGTGATCTGCGAGTCGGCGCCCTTGTCGCCGTCCTTGGCGGCGTTCTTGGCTTCGTCGATCTCGCCGGCGATCTTGAGTTGCTCGTCCATCTTGGCGTCGATGGCCTTGCCCAGCGCCAGGGCCAGGCGGACCAGGAAGCTTTCGCCGCCGGCCGCACCGCCCGCCGCACGGGTCTTGGCGTTGCCGCGGACGTTGCCGTCCTCGTCGGAGCCGTTCTCCAGCTTCTCCTGGACGTTGTTCTGCAGCATATCGAGGACGTTGAACGCCTTGCTCTCGATCTCGCCGGCGCCGAACTGGTCGAGGCCCGCGGCGCTGGCTAGGCCCTGGCTGGCCTCGCCGATGTTCTGGACCGCGCCGCCCGGGTTGCCGGCGGCGGCGTGGAAGGTGGCCTGGGCCAGGTCGATGACCGGCTGCGGCAGGCCCAGCTTCTGGCCGATGTTCTGCAGCAGCTGATCGCCGATCGACATCATCAGGCCCTTCAGGGCCGTGGTGACCAGCAGCGAAGCGCCGCCGGTCGCGACGCCCAGGGCGCCTTGCAGGGCGATGCTGGCGACGCTGCTGAAGAGGTTACCGCCAAGTCCGCTCAAGAACGACATCTCAAAACTCCGTTGTTTTCCGTGGGTTCGGTTTGCTCGGAGGGCTTGGAGACGTCGCTCCGTTGCCCGGCCTGATCAGACAACCACCTCGGGCGCGGCGTCATAAGTTGGGTCATTCCCTAGCTAGGGTTTTCCCTAGAAAACGGCGGATGTTGGCCGGAACGGCGGCCTTCGTGGTCCAGACCGGTTGCGCGGGCTCCTCGGCAGCGGGCTCCTCGGCCGGACGTGGGCGGCGGTCGATGATGGTGATCTGGCCGGCGGTGACGCCCAGCAGCAGGACCTCGTCGCGATACTCGACCACCGTCAGCCGCTCGCGGGGGCCAACGGGCAGGGCGCGGACGTAGCGGATCTCGTCGCCGGCCCCAGGCTTTCCGGCCTGGGCGCGCTTGAGCAGTTTCAGCGAGAAGAACGCCAGGGCCAGGACGATGGCCAAGGCGACGCCGACGGTGGCGAGGTCGAGCAGGGCGGTCAGAGCGGTCATCAAGCTTCCTTGTCGGGGGAATCGGTATCGGAGCGGTCGGCGGGGCGGACCGCCATCTCGGGCAGGGCGGGGTAGGTGGGACCGGCGGGCGGCGCGTCCTTGGCGGCCTCTTCAGCGGCCTCCTCGGCGGCGGTCTCGCGCACGCGGCGGGCCCACAGGATCACCTCGGCGACGGCGGCGAACAGGTCCTGGGGCACGATGTCGTCTATGTCGGCCTTGTCGCGCAGGGCGCGGGCCAGCTCGACATTGCGGATGATCGGCACGCCCTCCGCTTCCGCGGCTTGACGCATGGCGGCGGCGACCAGACCCTCGCCCTTGCCTAGCAAAACGGGCGCGGCGTGCTGGCTGGGATCGTAGGCCAAGGCGCAGGCGATGTGGGTCGGATTGACCACCAGGACGGAGGCGTCGCGGGCCGCCTGGGTGGCGCTCTGCTGCGACCATTCCTGGTGCATCTGCCGCCGTTGCGAGCGGACGTGCGGGTCGCCCTCGGCGTCCTTCATCTCCTGCTTGATGTCACGCCGGCTCATCTTCATCTTTTTGATAAAGCTGTGTTTTTGGTAGACGAGGTCCAGGGCCGAGACGAGCAGGAACGCCGCCACCGCGGACGCCGTCAGCTTGAAGGTCGTGGAGGAGAGGGCGTGCAGCACGTCGCGCGGCTCGTTGGCCGGCAGGCGGGTCAGCTGCGCGAAGTCGCCGACGACCACCAGCCAGCAGATCAGCAGCAGCAGCAAGGTCTTGGCCAGCGACTTGGCCGTCTCGACCAGGTTGTCCATGTTGACCATGCGCTTGAGCCCCTCGCCGGGGTTCATGTGCGACAGCTTGGGGGTCATCTTCTCGAGCGTGAAGACCGGCCCGACCTGCAGGAACTCCGCGACCGTGCCAACGATCGCCACGGGCAGGAAGGTCACCGCCGACAGCAGCACCAGCGCCTGGAAGGCGGCCATGCCGGCAATGCCGTAGGCTTCCTCGAACGGGCGGTCGGTCAGGGTCAGCACCTGGTCGAACAGGGCGGTCAGCCGCTGCAGCCCGAACGCGCCCAGGCACAGCCCCACCAGCAGCCAGGCGCCCAGCGTGACCGTGGACGACAGGTCCTTGCTCTTGGCGACGTCGCCCTTCTTGCGGGCGTCGGACAGGCGCTTGGGTGTCGGCTTCTCTGTCCGGTCGCCGGAGTCATTCTTTTCGGCCATCGATCAGACCCGTGCGAGGCTGCTCAGACTATCGTTTTGCGCGAGCTTATCTGTCCGAATTTCAAAGTGTTTCCATGGTGAAGTTTCAAGCTCTACCATAGTATTTTCCTTGGTGTGTCAGTATAAGGAGCGTTTAAAAAGTCTTACTTGAGCTGTTGACAGGATTGATACTCGAAAGTTAGGACTTATCAAGGCTGGGGAATACGGGCTGGGCGCATAACATAGGGACGAGTTAATGCGCAAGTTGTGCCTGAGTGTGTCAGCGTATTGCGTAATCTTGTTTCCGCCATATTTTGCTCTCGCATATGAATGCGAGACTTTCAGCGGTCTGAAGTTCAGCTCAACTCAACCGCTCAACGAGAAGTTCTCTTTGGCGTTTGCGGATTGCAGCGCTGAAACAAAGTCGCAAGTCGGCTCAGAACAACTCCGCCTTTACGACTCCGGCCAAGTCACCAAGGTGATCTCAGCGGGTCGCTACACGCCGGCCGTGACCACCGAACCGGTGGCGCTGCGAGCGCCGGCGCGCGTCAATTACGCCGATCACGTCGCCGCCGTCGGGCGCGACTTCGACATCGATCCCAGCTTCCTGGCCGCAGTCATGCACGTGGAATCGCGCGGCAACGCCAAGGCGGTTTCGCCCAAGGGCGCGCGCGGCCTGATGCAGGTGATGCCGGCCACCGCCAAGCAGATGGGCGTCAGCGATCCGCTGGTGCAGCTGGACGACCCGCTGACCAATCTGCGCACCGGCGCGGCCTATCTGAAGACCCTGCAGCGCCGCTTCGGCAACAACCTGGATCTGGTCCTGGCGGCCTACAACGCCGGCGAGGGCGCGGTCATGAAGTACGGCCGCAAGATCCCGCCGTATCGCGAGACGCAGGGCTACGTCGTCAGCGTCATGGACCGTTACCGCGGCCTCCGCGCCGCAGGTTCCTGGTAGCCCACGGCGGAGCCCCCCGATGAGCGTCGAAACCTATCTCAAGCGCGCCCGCGTCGCGCCCGCCCGCGGCCTGGCGTCCCGCTTCAGCGACCTGTTCCTGGTCGGTGGCGTGGTGGCGATCGTCGGCCTGATGATCCTGCCGCTGCCCGCCCTGGCGCTGGACGCCCTGGTGGCGGTCAACATCTGTTTCGGCGTGATGCTGCTGCTGGTGTCGATCTACATCTCGACCATCACCGAGTTCTCGGTCTTTCCCAGTCTTCTGCTGATCACGACCCTGTATCGACTGGCCCTGTCGATCGCCACGACCCGGCTGATCCTGCTGGAAGGTCATGCCGGGCACATCATCGACACCTTCGGGGTGATGGTCGCTGGCGGCAATCTGGTGGTCGGCCTGGTGGTGTTCCTGATCATCACCGTCGTGCAGTTCATCGTCATCGCCAAGGGCGCCGAGCGCGTGGCCGAGGTGGCCGCCCGCTTCAGCCTGGACGCCATGCCCGGCAAGCAGCTGTCGATCGACAGCGACCTGCGCTCGGGCCTGATCGACAAGGACGAGGCGCGCCGCCGCCGCAAGGCGCTGGAGATGGAAAGCAAGCTGCACGGCAGCCTCGACGGCGCGATGAAGTTCGTCAAAGGCGACGCGGTCGCCGGCATCATCATCGTGGTCATCAACCTGATCGGCGGCCTGACCGTGGGCATGCTGCAGCAGGGCCTCGACTTCGGCACGGCCATCCACAAGTACTCGATCCTGACCATCGGCGACGGCATGGTCACCCAGATCCCGGCCCTGCTGGGCGCCATGGCCGCCGGCCTGCTGGTCACTCGCACCACCGACGAGGAGGGCGACGGCCACCTGGGCGAGGCGGTCCGCTCGCAGTTCGCCGCCAAGCCCCGCGTGTTCCTGGTCGCCGGCGCGATCTGCTGGCTGCTGGCCCTGGTGCCCGGCTTCCCGGTCGCGGTGTTCCTGGTCCTGGGCGGCGTGGCCCTGGTCACCGGCGCGCTGCTGGACGTGAAGATGCGCGCCATCCTGGCCAAGCGCGTCGCCGGCCTGCGCGGCGAGGTCGCCCGCGAGGACGTCCCGGCCATCGCCCACACCCGCGCACTGGAAGCCCAGCCGATGGTGCCGCTGCTGCTGGAGCTGGACGGTTCGGGCGCCCGCGTCCGCCACACCGCCGAAGTGGTCCGCACTCTGGAGGACGTACTGGACGCGTTCGAGCTGCGGCTGGGCGTGGCCCTGCCCAAGGCTTCAGTCCACTACGGCGCCGAGACCGGCGAGACCCGCTGGCGCCTGTTGGCCTTCGAAGCGCCGATCGGCGAGGGGACCTGGGTTGATCCCGGCGAGATCAACGAACTGCGCGAAGCCGTCGGCCAGAGCCTGCGCCGCAACGCCGGTCTGTTCGTCGGGGTGCAGGAGGCCAGCAACCTGCTGACCCGCGCCGGCGGCGACTATCCCGAAGTCGTCAAGGAAGCCGCCCGCGCCCTGCCGCTGGCCCGCATCGCCGAGGTGCTGCGCCGTCTGGTCGAGGAAGAGATCCCGCTGCGCAACATGCGTGACGTGCTGGAATCCCTGGCCGACGCTGGCCAGCGCGAGAAGGACCCTTTCGCCCTCACCGAGTTCGCCCGCGTCGCCCTGCGCCGGCAGATCTGCCACCGCTACGCCCCTGACGGCCGCTTGCGCGCCATCGTGCTGGAGCCGGCCCTGGAGCAGCAAATCCGGGAGGCCATCCGCACCGGCGGGACCGGCCAGCAGCTGGCCCTGGATCCCGAGGTCGCCCGCCGCGTCATCGACACCATCACCGTCACGGCCACCAACGCCGAGGTCACGGTGCTGCTGACCGCGATCGACCTGCGCCGACATGTCCGCAAGCTGATCGAGCCCGAGCTGTTCGACCTGGCCGTCCTGTCGTTCCACGAACTGCTGCCCAGCCTGAAGCTCGAGGTCGCCGGCCGCGTCGGCCTGCCGCCTCAGACCCTGACCGTCGTCGAAAGCGATGGTCCTTCCCAAGCCGCCCCCGCCGCCGCCTGAGCGTCCCCGGAGATCGAATGACCGAACGTCGTGAGCACCTCTCGAAGTCTTCCTTCCGTCGCGGCATGCTCGCCGCGGCAGCCTGGATCGGCGTGTGCCTGGCCGCGCCGGCCGTCCAGGCCGGCGAACCGCCGGTCGGCGCACGCAGCGTCGACCTGACCGCCCGCGAGCAGCCGATCGCCCAGTTCCTGCAAGCCTTCTACAGCCAGCTGGGCCTGCCGGTCTCGATCTCGCCGGGCGTCACCGGCACCATCAACGGCCTGTTCCGCGGCCCGGCCGGGAAGATCCAGGCCGACGTCTCCAAGGCCTTCGACCTGGTCACCTATTACGACGGCTCGGCGGTGCACGTGTACACCGCCGCCCAGATCTCCAACCGCAGCTTCCCGCTGTCGGGCTCGGCCGCGCGCCGGGTCGACCGCAGCGCCCGCCAGCTGGGCCTGCTGGACGACCGCAACGGCCTGCGGACCACGTCTGACCTGCTGGTGGCCACCGGCACGCCGCGCTTCCTGCAGCAGATCGACGATCTGGCGCGGGGCGGGGCGCAAGCTGAAGCCATCTCGCCGACCCTGCAGTACCGGGTATTCTACCTGCGCTACGGCTGGGCCGAGGACGTCAGCCTGAGCGTCGGCGCCAAGCAGGTGCAGATCCCGGGCGTGGCCTCGATCATCCGCTCGCTGGTCAGCACCGATCCCAAGGAGCGCGCCGGCTCCAGCGCCCGCACCGAGAGCCCGATCCCGGCGGCGGTGCAGGGCCTGCGCGGCCAGGGCCTGGCGACCCTGGGGTCGCCCAACCCCTCCGGTCCCGGCTATTTCGACGCGACCCAGAACGCCAACGGCACTCTGGGCCTGCCGCTGGCCTCGGAGCAGACCGGCAGCTTCGCGCCGCAGAACCCGGTGCGCGTGCAGGCCGACTCTCGTCTCAACGCCATCATCGTTCGCGACATCGCCGAGCGCATGCCCGCCTACGAGGAGCTGGTCCGCGCCCTGGATGTCGAGCCGCAGCTGCTGGAGATCGAGGCGGCGATCATCGACATCGACACCGGCCGGGCTCGCGACCTGGGCATCAATTGGCGCTTCGACGATGGCCGGGGCGGCGTCCAGTTCGGCCGCGGCCCCGACGCCCCGCCCGGGCTGGAAGACAGCGGCCTGGTGCGCGGCCAGACCTCGCCCCGCTCAGCGGCCGGCCTGGTGGCCTCGACCATCATCGGCAATGGCGACTATTTCGCCGCCCGCCTGAACGCTCTGGAGACCGAGGGCGTCGCCCGCGTGGTCTCGCGTCCGCAGGTCGTGACCCTGTCAAACATCGAGGCGGTGTTCGAGAACAGCCGCGACTTCTATGTCCGCCTGGCCGGTGAGCGCGACGTCGACCTGTTCAACGTCTCGGCCGGCACGACCCTGCGCGTCACCCCGCACGTGACCCGCGACGAGAACGGCGCGCGCATCCGCATGCTGGTCAGCATCGAGGACGGCTCGCTGACCAACGACCGCGTCGACAACATCCCCGTGGTGCGCCGCGCTGCCCTGAACACCCAGGCGATGATCGCCGAGGGCCAGAGCATGCTGCTGGGCGGCCTGACCGTGCAGTCCGACACCCGTGACACCAGCAAGATCCCCGTGCTGGGCGGCATTCCGGTGCTGGGCAACCTGTTCAAGGTGCAGTCGCGCAGCAGCGGCCGCATCGAGCGGATGTTCCTGATCACCCCGCGCCTGGCCTCGGTGGGGCAGCCCCGGGCGATCCCGGCCGGCCTGCGCTACGACGCGCCGGTCCAGGGCGTGGAGAACGCGCCGCTGCCGCCCGCCCCGCCGCTGGCCACCAAGACCCGCTCGACCCCTGTCGCGGTCGCACCGCCACCCCCGCCTCCGCCGCCTCCCTCGACGGCGTCGATGAAGCCCATCCCCAATCCGTAAAGCGAGAGACGTCCCATGCTGGCCCAGAACGCCACCGTCGAACGCGACGACAATCCCGCCGAAGAACCGTTGGCCGACGCTGGCCCGATCCTGGTCCTGAAGGTGCTGGCCGGCCGGGCCCAGGGCGCGCAGGCGTCTCTGGACCTGGGGACGGCGGTGACCATCGGCCACGACCTGGACTGCGACTTGGTCCTGCGCGACCCCAGCGCCAAGGGCGTAAAGCTGCGCCTGACCCCGGCCTCGCCCTCGGCCGAGATCGAGGTGCTGGCCGGCGAGATCGAGCTTCTGGGCCACGCCGTCGCCGCGCCGGGCACGGCCATGCTGCCGGCCTATCTGCCGCTGGTCATCGGCGACAACGCCTTGGCGGTCGGGACGCTCGACAGTCCACGCTGGAGCGAGGCCGAGCGTCTGCTGGGCGCGCGCCAGCGGGCCGACAATGACGACGCCGATCAGGACGAGGAGCCGATGCCGGCGTCGATGGCGTCCAGCGCCTTGGAGGTGCTGGCCGGCTGGCGGTCGATCCTGGGCCGGGCGGGGGCCATGGTCCGCAAGACGCCGCACGCGGCCTCGATCCTGTTGTTCGGCGGCGCCCTGGGCTGCGTGACCTACGCCGCCGCCAACGCCCCGCTGTGGGACGCCCGCCGTCCCGACACCAGCCGAGTGCACGACATGCTGAGCCAGAACGGCTTCGCCCGCCTGGCCGTCAAGGACAGTCCGACCGAGGGCAAGGTGGTGATCGGCGGGGTGCTGCCGCGCGAGAGCGACAAGGAGCGCCTGCACCAGATCGTCGACAACCGCCGCCTGCCGGCGCGGATCGAGGTCGTCACCGGCGAGGGCCTGGCGAAAAGCGTCGAGGACGTCTTCGCCGCCAGCGGCCTGCCGGCGGCGGCGCGACCCGAGGGCCTGGCCGGCGTGCGGGTCGAGGTCGCCGGTTCGGCGGACCGCGTGGCCGAAATCGAGCGCACCGTGCGCACCGATGTCCGCGGCCTGCGAGCCTTGAAGATCGAGCGCCGTCCGGGCGAGGACAAGGCCGGCAAGCTGTTCGAGGACGGCCCAGGCAAGCGCGTCGTCTCGGTTGTCGCTGGCGAGGCCGGCTTCGTCACCACGGCCGACGGCGCCCGCTATTTCACGGGCTCGGTCCTGCCGACCGGCGACCGCATCGTCCAGGTCGCCAGCCAGAGCGTCACCGTCGAGAAGGACGGCCGCACCACCCAGCTCATGTTTTGAACACCCCCACCCAACCCAACGATTTCAAGGGAGATGAAGTCATGTCGGATAGCGTGAACAACTTCGGTATGGGCGGCTTCGGCTCGCTGTCGATCGCCCCGGGCCTGAACGGCTCCAACAGCAAGAACCGCCCGGGCTCGTGGTTCGAGGCCATGGCCCACGCCTGGGGTCAGACGCTCGACGCCCAGGCCACCCGCATCACCGAACTGTCGGACCAGATCAGCGTCGGCGGCGAGGACAAGCCCTCGACCATGGCCATGCTGACGGCCGAGAGCCTGCGCATGAACTTCATGGCCAACTCGGAATCCACCTCGGTCGACAGCGTCGGTCGCGCGCTGGAAACTATGGCCCGCAAGAACTGAGGTCCGCCATGTCCATCGAAGCCGCCAGCGCGGCCGGGGCTCTGGTCGCGCCGGAGTTCCAGGTCACCCAGGCGCCCTACGGGGCGTCGATCACCGACGCGGTCCAGTTCCAGGGCGCCATGCACGCCGCCGCCAGCAACCCGGTCTCGGTCGGCGGCGTCGAGCCGCTGGGCGGGGCCATGAAGGGCGCTTTCGAGCAGCTGGAAGTCGTCAACGGCCAGGCCTCCAGCCTGGCGGAACACGCCAAGGCCGCCGAAGCCAAGGGCGCGGCGGTGTCGCCCGGCGAGATGATCGGTCTCACCGTGCGCTGCCACGAGTTCATGTTCAGCTGCCAGCTGACCTCCAACATCGCCAACCGCACGTCCGACGGGCTGCAGCAGCTGTTCCGTCAGCAATCGTAGAAGGGCTTGGTCATGCGCAGAGGCGTTATCGCCGGGGTTCTCGTCGCCGTCGCCCTTCTGATGGCGGGGTGCGCCGAGAAGGAGCTCTACGGGGGCCTGACCGAAAGGGAGGCCAACGAGATGGTGGCGGTGCTGCAGAGCGCCGGCGTCGGCGCCTCCAAGGCGTCGAAGGACGGCAAGCTGTGGTCGCTGCGCACCGAGTCGGGCGACTTCCCCCGCGCGGTCGCCGTGCTGCATGACCAAGGCTATCCGCGCGACAAGTTCGAGAGCCTGGGCGAGGTCTTCAAGAAGGAAGGCTTCGTCTCCTCGCCGATGGAGCAGCGCGCGCGGCTGATGTACGGCCTCAGCCAGGAGCTGAGCCAGACCGTCTCGTCGATCGACGGGGTGGTGCAGGCGCGGGTGCATATCGCCGTACCCGAGGCCGATCCGCTGGCCGACGAGCCCAAGCCGTCCTCGGCCTCGGTGTTCATCCGCCACAATCCCGATGTCGACCTGTCCAGCCAGGTGGGCTCGATCAAGGCGCTTGTCACCAACTCAATCGAGGGTTTGCCCTATGATCGGGTGACGGTGGTGATGTTCCCGGCCCGTCCGGTGGCCGCGCCGCCACCGACCCCGGCCAAGTCGTTTACCGCGCCGCTGCTGGCCATCCTGGCCGCCATCGTCGGCGTCGGGCTCTATATCGCCTCGCGGATGCGCAAGAAGGCGCCGCAGCCGGTGCTGACCCTGCAGCCGACGCGGAGCTCGACCACATGAGCGCCGCGCGCCGCGCCGAGATCGCCGCCCGGGCCCGCGCCCTGAGTGGCGCCGACCTGGGGCCGCGCGCCCGTCGGCTGGCTGAACGGCTTGCGCCTTCGGCCGCGCCGCTGGCCTTTGCCGACGTCGCCGCCGCGCCCGACTGGGTGCTGTGGTCCGACGCGGCGCGGCAGGACCTGGCGCGCATCGCCGGGGTCGCGGCCTGCGCCCCGAAACTGCGCCGGATCATCGACGGCAAGGCGCTGCGGATCTTCGCCCAGACCGTCGGCGCCGACCGCCTCGACGCCCTGCTGTCCGGGTCCGCCCTGGGCGAGATCGACGCGGTGGAGACGTTGCCCGACAGCGCCGAGACCCTGGCCGCTCTCGGCGCCGCCGTTCTGCGGTCCGACGCCGAGGCCCCAGCGCTGGCGGACCGCCTCGCGCGCCTGCTGCCGACCACCGACGTGGCCATCGACACCGGCGCCGGCCGCGCCGCCGCCGCCCAGGCCCGCCAATGGGCCATGCTCCAGGAACCGACCGCATGAGCTATGTCCTGTTGGCCAGCGCCCCGACCGCCGCCTTGCTGAGCGACCAAGCGGTTATCCCCGCCAAGGACGTCGCGCGACTGGAGACCGCGGCCGCGCTGGTCGAGACTCTTGAGGCGCACCGCGACGCCGTCGCCCGCCACGCCCGCGCCGAAGGCTTCGAGGCCGGCCGCGCCGAGGGCCTGGACCAGGCCGCCCGCCACGTTGCCGAGACCCTGGCCGAGATCCATCGCGTGCTGGACGCCGAGCGGGTTCGCCTGCGCGGCCAGGCCGCGAACCTCGCGCTGGACATCGTCCGCCGCATCACCGTCGAACTGGGCCCCGACGCCACCGTCGCCGCCCTGGCCGAGCGGGCCGTGCGCGACCTGCTGCCCCAGGAGCCGATCCGCGTCCGCGTCGCCGCCGAGCGGGTGGGGGCGGTGTCGGCTCGCCTGTGGCCCATCCACGAACGGGTTGAGGTCGCCGCCGAGCCGGGGCTTGGCCCCGACGAATGCCTGATCGACACGCCGTCTGGCCATGTCCGCGCCGGGCTCGACGTCCAGCTGGCGGCGCTGGATGCGGTGTTCGCGCGGATCGACACCGAGGCCGCCGCATGAGCCTGGAAACGCCCGACCTGCTGCAAGCCGCCCTGCGCCGCACCCGCACCGTCGAGCGCCGGGGCCGCGTGGCCCACGCCTTCGGCACCACGATCCGCGCCACCGGCCTGGACGTGCGCATCGGCCAGGAGTGCGAGATCCTCGACCCCGCTGGCGGCGCGGCGATCAAGGCTCAGGTGGTGGGCCTGCAGGACGGCGCGGCCATCCTGACGCCGATGGCGAGCCTGGACGGCCTGTCGGTCGAGGCCGAAGTCGTGGCCGGTCCCAGCCGCGGCGAGATCGCGGTCGGCGACGGCCTGCTGGGCCGAGTCATCGACGCCCACGGCGCCCCCCTGGACGGCCTGGGGCCGATCACCGGCGCCTCGCGCCTGTTCCCCGTCTTTGCCGACGCGCCCAATCCGCTGGAGCGGCCGACGATCGACGCGACTTTCGCCACCGGCGTGCGGGCCGTCGACACCCTGCTGACCACCGGCGTCGGCCAGCGGGTCGGGGTGTTCGCCATGGCCGGCGGCGGCAAGTCGACCCTGTTGGGCATGTTCGCCCGCCACGCCCGCTCGGACGTCAATGTCATCGCCCTGATCGGCGAACGGGGCCGCGAAGTGCGCGAGTTCCTGGACGACAGCCTGGGCCCGGAAGGCCTGGCGCGCTCGGTGGTCATCGTCTCCACCTCGGACCGGCCGGCCATGGAGCGGGTGCGCGCCGCCCATATCGCCACCGCCATCGCGGAAGGATTCCGCAGCCAGGGCCGCAAGGTCATGCTGCAGATGGACAGCGTCACGCGCTTTGCCCGCGCCCTGCGTGAGATCGGCCTATCGGTCGGCGAGCCGGCCGTGCGCCGGGGCTTTCCGCCGTCGGTCTTCGCCGAGCTGCCGCGGCTGTTCGAGCGCGCCGGCTCCGCGCCGGGCGGCGGGGCGATCACCGCCTTCTACACCGTGCTGGTCGAGGACGAGGACGGCGGCGACCCCGTCGGCGAAGAAGTCCGCTCGATCCTGGATGGCCACATCTATCTGTCGCGCAAGCTGGGCCAGGCCGGCCACTATCCGGCCATCGACATCCCCGCCAGCCTCAGCCGCCTCTATCCGCGCCTGGTGAGTCCGGCCCGGCAGGCCGCCGCCATGAAGGTCCGCGCCTGGATGGCCAAGTATGCCGAGGTCGAGTTCCTGCTCCGCATCGGCGAGTACAAGCCCGGCGGCGATCCGCAGGCCGACGAGGCCATCGCCGCCTGGCCCACCATCAACGCCCTGCTGCGCCAGACCCCGCACGAGCGGATCGGTCTCGACGAGGCCTGGATGGCGCTGGAGGCCCTAGCCCGATGACCCCGTCGCGGAAGATCGAAGCCTTGACCCCTGTCGTAAAGCTGCGCGAACGGCGGCTGGACATGGCGCGCCAAGCCGCTGCTCAGGCCCAGGAAGCCGTCGCCACCGCGGCCGGCCTGCTGGCCCGAGCCGAGGCGGCCGTGCTCCACGCCGGTGACGAAGCCCGTCAGCTGGACGCCTGGTTCGCCGAGCAACTGACCGGCTCGGCCGCCGTGGTCCAGGCGGGGCTGGCCCGGCGCGAAACCCTCGCAGCCGCCAAGGTCCAGGCGATCCGCGACCGCGACGCCGCCCACGACACCCTGGACGCCGCCCGGGCGATCCTGGCCGAAGCCGTCGCCCTCGTGATGCGGGCCGAGGGCCGCTGCGACGCCATGCGCGACCAGCTTTCGGGCGCCCGCGCCCAGCGCCTTCTCGACCGCGAGGAGCGCGAACAGCTCGAACTCGAAGACCTGACTAGGAGACGCGCGTGGTGACCGGACCCGACATCGACACCAGCGCCGACCGGGTGCGTGCGCCCAAGGCGGCCCCGCGCCAATCGAGCGCGCCGATCACGCCGGACTGGCGCGGCGGCGACGACTTCGCCGCCTTCCTGCGCGCCGCCGAACCGCGCGAGCGCCAGCCGGTGAAATCGCAGCCCAAGGCGGCCAAGCGGGAAGAGAAGGAGCGGGAAGGCGAGGGGCTGTCGTCCCTGTTCGGGCCCGCGCCGGCCCAGGCTCAGGCGGCGAAGACCGAGGGCGACAGCTCGGGCATTTCGGGCCTGGCGCCCGCGACACAGGGCGGCGGCCAGGCGGCCGAGATGGCCGTGCCGATCCCGACTGCCGGCGGCACGGCCGGCGACGTCACCGCCCTGATGGCGACCATGGATCGGGCCTGGGCCGCGGCCATGGGCGACAAGGGCAAGGCCCTGAACGTCTTCATCGAGCAGGCCTCTGTCGTGGGCCTGGGCGTCAAGCGCGGGGCCGACGGCTCGCTATCGCTGATCCTGGCCGCGCGGCCTGACGCGACGCCGGAAGTGACCAAGTCGCTGGAAGCCCTGCGCCGTCGCCTGGAGGCGCGTGGCCTGACCCTGTCGGAACTGCGTCTGGCGATGGGCGAGGATGGTCTGGACCCGAAGGTCCCGGGGGCCATGGAGTGAGGGCTGTGGCGTCAGAACGCCGGCAGGCCGAAGCGATCGCCGCGATCGGCGCGGGCGCTGCGCAGCACCGCCTCGGCGATGCGGTCCGGGGTCTCGCCTGCGCGCCAGTGCTCGGCCAGGGTCTGGACCAGCCGGCGGCTGGCAGCGTCGTGCAGGCCCTCGGCCGGGTCCTCGATATCGATCAGCAGCTTGTCGGCATAGAGCGCCGCGGCCCGGGGCGAGGCCGAAACGAGATCCAGCACCAGAGTCAGGGCGCTCTTGAAGGCCTCATCATCCAGCCGCTCGCGGGCGACGTCGCGCACCAGCCAGACGCACAGGAATTCCAAGGGACCCACTGGACGCGAAGCGCCGCCGAAACCGCCGGGCAAAGCGCCCCAGGCCGGCACGCGGGTCGAGGGCAGGCGAGCGGTGATCAGGGCATGGGCGAGCGCGTCAGCGGCCAGCGTCTTGACAGCCGGCGAGCCGAAATGGCCCAGGGCGGCCAGCAGCTTGGCGAAGCCGGGATACAGCGCCTCGCCGAAACCGTCGCAGACGCGCTCCAGCACATCGACGCGGCCGTCGAGGGTGGTCTGGGCCTGCAGGCCGGCGGCCAGGGCCGCCGCGCCGCCGCGCCAGTCGGGTTCGGCTTTGAGAGCGCGCTCAATCATCTAGCGGGGGGGCGCCTAGAACAGGCTGTCGCTGCGCAGTTCGGTCAAGCGGTCGATAACCGTGCGGGCGGCGTCATCGGCGCTGAAGCTCGAGGCGGTCAGATCGACCGAGCCGGCTTCCGAGGCGCTGAACGCCGAGAAGTCACCGAACGGTTCGGAGTCGCTGCGGCGCGATACGCCGGCGTCGAGGTCGAGACGCGCGGCCCAGGCGGACGACAGGCCCTGCAGGTCGTTGCGGATCGTGCTCATGACGGTCTCCTTCACAGCCTAGATAGGAAATATGGGCTGATGAGGCCATGCGGGTTTTCCCTAGGGATGCGCGCCGCATGACCCTGACTCAACGGGCGAAGCCGCCGTCCGATCCGGCCTGGACCGCCCTGGCGGCCCTGGACCTGGCCGTAGCCGCCTTCGAGGGCGCGCCGCCGCGTCTGGCCTGGCGCAGTCCCGCCTTCGCCCGCCTGCTGCCGGCGCTGGAGGAGGGGGCCTTGCCTGGCGCGGTGTTGAGCCCGGCCTTCGACGCCGCCGCGCGCGGCGAGCCGGCATGGGTCGCCTCGCCCGAGGATGGCGCGGTGTTCGAGGCCCGCGCCTCCCGCGACGCCGACGAACGCGTCTGGCTGATGCTGACCAGCGCCGAGGAGCGCCAGGCCGCCGAGGGCCGCCGCCTGGCCGACCGCGAACGGCTGCTGCTGACCTCGCGGATGATGTCGGTCGGCGAGATGGTCTCGATGATCGCCCACGAGCTGAACCAGCCGATCGGCTCGATCGCCAATATCGTTCGCGGCTTGCGGGCCCGGGCGGCGCGCGGCGCGCTGACGCCGGAGACGCAGGACGAGGCCCTGGCCAAGGCTTCGGAGCAGGCGCTGTACGCCGCCGACGTCATCCAGCGCATCCGCGGCTTCGTCGAGCAGCGCAAGCCCAAGGCCGAGCCGCTGGCCCTGGCCGGCCTGGCCCGCGCGACGCTGGATCTGCTGGACTGGGAGATTGTCCGCGACCGCGTCGAGGCGCGCTCGGATCTGGCCGACGACCTGCCGCCGGTGCTGGGCGACGCGGTGATGGTCCAGCAGGTGCTGGTCAACATCGCCCGCAACGGTCTGGACGCCATGCGCGACCGGCCGGGCCCGCGCCGCCTGGCGCTGGCCGGGGTGGTCAGCGCCGACGGCCGCTTCGTCGAGGTGACGATCGCCGACACCGGGCCGGGCGTGCCCGAGGACCAGGCCCTGCGTCTGTTCTCTCCGTTCAGCTCGACCAAGGCGGGCGGGATGGGGGTCGGTTTGGGAATTTGCCGCTCGATCGTCGAGCTGCACCGGGGACGGCTGTGGCACGCCGCCGGACCCGGAGGGGGGAGCGTCTTTCACATCGCGCTGCCAATCGCGCTTTCGGGCGCGCAGCAGGAGGAAGAACCATGACTCCGTCCACATCCGAGCCGGCGGTGACCGGCGAGGTCTGCCTGGTCGACGACCACGGCGAGTTCCGGGAGTCGGCCGCCTGGTGGCTGGAAAGCCTGGGCTACGCCGTCAGCACCTATGACGATCCGCGCACCTTCCTCGACGCCGGGGATCCGCCAGCCGGCAGCTGCCTGGTGTTCGATGTCCGGATGCCGGGTATGTCGGGCCTGGAGCTGCTGGACGCCCTGCGCGCCCGCGGCTGCGAGCGGCCGGTGATCTTCATGAGCGGCCACGGCGACGTGCCCCTGGCCGTCGAGGCGATGAGCAAGGGCGCGGTGACCTTCCTGGAGAAGCCATTCCGCGAGGCGGCGCTGGAGGCGGCCCTGAAGAAGGCCTTCGCCAGCCTGCCGACGGCCAGCCCTGAGCAGGACGATTTCCAGCAGCGCCTGTCGACCCTGACCGAGCGCGAGCGGCAGGTGATGGACCTGGTGGTCGGCGGCGACGTCAACAAGGTCATCGCCTACAAGCTGGGCATCAGCCCCAAGACGGTCGAGCTGCATCGCTCGCGGATCATGACCAAGATGGGGGCCAGCAACGTCTCCAACCTGGTGCGGATGGCGGTGGCTGGCCGCATGGACGGCGCCCGATGAGCGAGCTGCTCACGCCAAAAGAAGCAATGGGCGAACCGCTGGTCGCCCGTCTGCCGCCGCTTTCGCCGCGGCTAGCGGCCGCCCGCGAACGGATGCTGTCGATCCTGAACCGCTCGGTCGAGGGTCTGACTCTGAAGGCGGCGATCGTCGAAGACGCGCCCGAGGCGCCGTGGGTGGTGTTCGACACCACCGCCGGCCGGGTGGGCCTGGCCCAGACCGACGCGACGCCGCGCGATCACGCCGAGGTGTTGGCGCGGCTCGACCAGCTGGAGCCGCTGCTGGCGGCGCTGGAGACCGGCGATTTCACTTTCGATCCGGTCGATGTCGAGGACGGCGCCGAGGCGGCTCTACTGATCGGGCTGGAGGCCTTCGACGCCGAGGCTGTGCGCCGTCACGCGGTGGTGCTGGCCCTGGATCTGGCCGCCGCCGAGGCCTGGCCCGAGCTGGGCGCTGAAGCGGATTTCTCGGCTCTGTCTGTACCTCTGCCGGTCGTCCTGACCCTGGATGGGCCGACCGTGCCCGCCAGTCAGGGCCTCGGCGTCGGCGACGTCGTCCTGCTGCCGTTCGGCGCCGAGCGCGCCGTTGTGGCGACCCTGGCCGTCGCCGGCCGCCGCGCGCGGGGCGCCTTCATACCCGCCGGGGGGCGGTTCTCGATCAACAGCTTGGAGCCGATCGCCATGAGCGACCTGTCCATCCAAATCGACCCCGCCGCATCCCCCGATCCGGGCGCGCTGGCCGACCTGCCCGTGACCCTCAGGGTCGCCCTGGGGGAGGTGACGCTGACGGTCGCTCAGCTGGCCGCCCTGCGTCCCGGCTCGACCGTCACGCTGGAAGTCCCGCCCGCCGAGGCCCGCGCCGTGCTGCTGGCCGGCGAGCGTCCCGTGGCCGCCGGCCGCCTGGTGGCGCTGGGCGAGGCCTATGGCCTGGTCATAGACAGCCTGGAGGCCTGATCCGGATGGACCTTACCCAGTTCTCGCCCGGCTCGGCGCTGATCACGGTCATTCTGCTGGCCCTGGCGCCGTTTGTGGCGGTGATGGTGACCTCCTTCACCAAGATCGTCGTGACCCTGAGCCTGCTGCGCAACGCCCTGGGCCTGCAGCAGGTGCCGCCCAACATTGTGCTGAACGGCCTGGCTTTGATCCTGACCCTGTACGTCATGTACCCGGTCGCCCAGGACATCGGCCGGGTCACGGCCAACCAGGCGCCGACCACGGCGATCAGCAGCGACACCAAGCAGCTCTACAACTACGTCGAGCGCGCCAAGGAGCCGCTGCGGGGCTTCCTGATCAAGCACTCCAGCCCGCGCGAGCGCGCCTTCTTCCTGAAGACCGCCCGCCGCATCAACACCCCCGAGCGCGCCGCCGCCATCACCGAGCGCGACTTCATCGTCGTGGTCCCGGCCTTCACCGTCTCGGAGCTGTCGGCCGCTTTCCAGATCGGCTTCCTGATCTTCCTGCCGTTCCTGATCATCGACCTCGTCGTCTCCAACATCCTCTTGGCCATGGGGATGATGATGCTGTCGCCCACCACCGTGAGCCTGCCGTTCAAGCTGCTGTTGTTCGTGCTGATCGACGGCTGGGTGAAGCTGGCCCATGGCCTCGTTCTCTCTTACGCCTGAAGGAGCCCGCCATGATGAATTCGCAAGCCATCGAGCTGGTGAACCAAGCCCTGTGGCTGGTCTTGGTGCTGTCGGCCCCGCCGATCGCCGCGGCCTCGATCGTCGGCCTGCTGGTCGCCATCGTACAGTCGGCCACCCAGTTGCAGGAACAGACCCTGCAATACGCCGCCAAGTTCTTCGCCATCGTGCTGACCATCTTCGCCACCGCCAGCCTGGTGGGCGGCTCGCTCTATCGGTTCGGGGACCGAGTGTTCACCGAATTCCCGGCCATGATCCGCCGATGAGTCCTACGCCAGACTGGATGACCGCCGTCTTCGGCCAGACCCTGGTTCTGGCCGTGGGCGCGACGCGGATCGCGGCGGCGTTCGCCCTGATGCCGCTGCTGTCGCCCGACACCGTGCCGGCCCTGGTGCGTAACTCGATCTTCCTGTGCTTCGGGATCATCGTGGTGACGATGCAGCCGCAGGTCACCCAGCTGGACCTGCCGACGGTCCAATGGCTGCTGATCTTCGGCAAGGAGGCGCTGGTCGGGGTGATCATCGGCTTCTTCTTCTCGACCATGCTGTGGGCGTTCGAGGCGGCCGGCCAGATCATCGACGCCAAGGTCGGGGCGACCATGGCCCAGGTCGTCGATCCGCTGAGCGGCCACCAGACCTCGCTGACCGGCGAGTTCATGGCCCGACTGGCCAACTTCGTCTTCATGTTCGCCGGCGGCCTGCTGCTGATGGTCGGCACCATCCTGGACAGCTACGTGCTGTGGCCGATCGGCAGCCTGTCGCCGGTGCTGAGCCTGCGCAGCCTGACCCTGTTCGAGGGCGAGTTCTCGCGGCTGATGACCATCGCGGTGATGCTGGCCGCGCCGGCCCTGGTGATCCTGTTCCTGGTCGACGCGGGCCTGGGCCTGGCCAACCGCTACGCTCCGCAGCTGAACGTCTTCGCCCTGGGCCTGGCCATCAAGGCCTGGATCGCCACGGCGGTGCTGGTGGCGATGATGACCGGCTTCGTCCAGCTGCTGCTCAATGAGATGGGCGCGCGGCCAGCGCTGATCCTGCAGGTGCTGAAGACCATGTCCCGCACCGCCGGCGGCTGAGCTAGGGTTTTCCCCCCAAGCTAGGGTTTTCCCCAATGGGATAAGCCCCAGCTATCGGCCCAGGCGACCTGGGACCAAGCTCCTTTCCGAGGCCGACGAGCGGCCGAACCTTCTGGAAAGGGGCTCACCCATGACCACGATCAACGGGGCGCTGACCGGCGCGATCAACGCCACCCTGCTGTCCGGTTTCGCCGCCCAGCTGGGCAAGTCGATGAACTTCGGGACCATGCAGTTCGCGCTGGGCTCGGCCGCCGGCGGCGCGGTGTGGGCCCCGCCCGAGGCGCCGCGCTTTACCGCGACCATGCCCGCCGAGGGCAAGGCCGAGGTCGACATCGGCGACGGCTACACCCTGTCGATCGACGAGGCCAACTCGCAGATCGTCGTGCGTGACGCCGACGGCAACAACACGCGGATCTGGGGCGACCCCCACTTCGAATACAACGGCAAGGCCGTCGGCGACTTCTGGGGCACGACGACCCTGCAGCTCGAGAACGGCACGAAGATCACCATCAACACCGAGAAGTCGCAGGACGGCCGCGACATGACCTATGCCAGCCAGGTGGTGGTCACCCGCGGCGACCAGGCCTTGGTCATCGACGGCGTCAGCGAGCTGACCAAGGGCGACCTGTCGGTCTCGCTGGGCGGCAACGGCTATGCGATCGACGCGGCCAATGACGACGGCCTGGTGATCAACGAGAACGACGCCTCCACGACCGGCTGGAGCAGCGACCTGACCGGCGGTGATGTCGGCCAGGCCGACTTCAACCTCACCCGCGACGAAAACAAGGCGCTGCTGGAAGGCCTGCAGAGCTTCAACAGCAGCCTCGGTTTGTTCCTGACTAGCTGGCTGCTGGGCGGCGGCGGGATCAACCTGCTGGCCGGCGCCTCGCTGCAGACCGAGACCAGCCTGGCCGCCCGCTTCCTGGGGCTGCCCAGCCCCAACTTCTAATAACAAAAACCCTCCCTCTGGGTCCCACACCCCAAGCGTTCCGCTTTCCCGGAGCGCTGATTGGCCCCCGCTTCGGCGGGGGCTCTTTTTTGTTTGGGAGGGGAAGGAAGAGTTAGCGGGCGAGTTGGTCGCGCGCGGAGTCGATCAGGCGCACGAAGCTCTCGACCGGATCCTGGCCAGCGCCCGGCAGGGGCGACAGCTGGTCGCCGAGGGCCCGCAGCAGCGGCTCGACCAGGTTGGCGGTGGTCAGGTGCGGACGCTCCTGGGCCTGAACCCTCAAGGCGCGGGCGAAGTCCATCAGGGCGCGCTCGATGCGGCCGGCGTCGACCGGTGAGCTGGACGACAGGCGGGCGGCCACCGTCTGGCCGGTCTGGGCCGTCAGGCTGCGAAGATCGCCGGCGACCTGGGCGTGGCCTTGCTGGTGCATGTCGCTCCAGCCCTGGCTCAGCACCACACCGCGATCGGCGCCGCCCAGCGGATCGGCGACGGCCGAGCCCGCCATGGCCGCCATCGCTTCGACCGCCACCCGCGCGACACTGACGTGCTCGGCGGCGGGGCGGGGCACGTCGGTCGACAGCGAGACGCCGTCGATCGCTTCGATGGCTTTCATCGGCCGGCTCCTTCGATGCGGGTGACCTTCAAGGCGGGCTTCAGGGCCGACCAGTCGACCGTCTCGCCGATGCGCTTGAAGCTGTTGGAGCCGTCGGCCAGCTCCTCGTTCTCGCCGTCGAAGGTGAGGACCGCCACGGGGCGGCCGTCGCGCAGCACGGCGAACTTGGCCCAGGGATAGTCCTGGACAATCTTCAGCCGCGTGCCCGGCCAGGCCGCATGGGCCTTGGCCAGGTCGTCGCCGACGGCGAGCGGGGAAGCGTTGAGGAAGGCCAAGGCGGCCAGCGCAATGAGCGTCTTCATGCGGTCTCCCGTTACGGGTTCAGCATGTTCAACGCGTCACGGCGCTCCTCGGCGAAGCGATTGGCCACCGAGGTCTGCACCGCGGCGCTGGCGCTGGTGAAATAGGCCAGGCCGCCGGTGTCGCTGCGCCGGCCGCGCTCGTCATAGATCGCATTGATCAGGGCGCGGTCGAAGGCGTCGCCCTCGCTGGGCGTGTGGCCGTCGGCGCGGACATTGGCGATTGCGCGGGCGATGACCTGGGTCTCTGGACCGTGCTGGACGGCCGTCGACCAGACGACGTCGCGCAGGGCGGCCGAGCGGTTGGTCACGTCGATGCCGGTCCCGCCCTGAACCTGGTCGGCCTGGACCTGGTAGTGGGTGCGCTGGATGTAGTCGTGCTGGGCGGCCTCGAAGGCCTCCGGCTCGCGGGCGGCGATCTCGCGCCAGGTGGCGCTGAAGGCGGCCGAACCCGGGGTCGAGTTGCCGAACTCGGCGGCCCAGCGCTGGCCTTCGTTGGCCAGGAACTGCTGCGGGCGGTCGCGATTGCCGGCCAGCTGATAGGTGCCGTACGAAACGCCGCCCGGATCGCCGGTCCCTGACGAGACCGTGCCAGGGCCGCGGCCGCCGGATTCGTACTGCTCGGACAGGCCGCCGATGGGCTGCTGGTCGGTGTTGGCCGGCGTCGTCGCCTGGGTCTGCGCTTGCGTGGTCGGGGCGCCCTGCGTGCCGACATTGACCAGCACGTAGTTGAACTTCGATTGGTCACCCAAACTGCTCCAGAAGCTCTGGAAATCGCCCGGCTTCATGGTCTGGCAGCCGGCCGAGCCGGTGTTCGTATTGCCGCCGGCGTGGAACAGGAACGAGCCGTCGGTGCTCTGCACCGTCTTGTCGCCGGCGCCGATGCGACCGTCGTGATTGGTGTCGCGGACGATGGAGTGGGCCTCGGTCGGGCGCAGCACGTCGCCCAGCTTGCCGCTGGTGCTCTTGCTGAAGGTCACCGTGCCCTCGGCGATGCGGCCCAGCTCCTTGCGGCCGTCGCTGTCGGCGTCGCCGCCGAAGCGGCCGTCGTACTGGCTGGAGGGTTCTGTGGCGGCCGAAAACTCGCGGACCTGCGCGCCGGCTTGCAGCACCACGACCCGGTCGTCATAGGCGCCCTTGCCGTTGTTGACGTTCAGCGCCGTGTCGGTGCGCAGGCCCAGGATCACCTGCTTGCCGTCGGCGAGATCGGCCTTGGCCTGGGCGTCGCCATAGGTGTTCACGTAGTTGGAATAGAGCTCGAACTTCTGCGCGTTGCTCATGCCCTCGGTGGAGGGCAGGGCGCCGGTCGGCGCGGCGGTTCCCGTCGCAGTCCCGGTCGTCGGCCCCGTCGCGGGCGAAGTGTCGTTGGCCGGGCGCCTGGGCGTGCTCGACGGCGCGCCGCCGCCGGGGATCACCAGTTCCTGGTTCGGCGAGATCAGGTTCGGGTCGCGCAGGTTGTTGGCCTGCGCAATCGCCTGCCAGGACACGCCCAGCTTGGCGCCGATCGCCGACAGGGTGTCACCCGGCTTGATCACATAGCTGCTGTCGCCTTCGCGCGGCGGCACGTTCACCGCCTGGCCCGGGCGGATCAGGTTCGGATTGACGATCTGCGGGTTGGCGGCCAGCAGGCTGTTCAGGGACACGCCCCGCTCGGCGGCGATGCCCGACAGGGTCTCGCCGCTCTTGACGATGTGCTCGCTGGACGAGCCTCCGCCGGCGCTGCTGGTTTCCACGCTCGAACGGCTGGCGGCAGACACTTGCATCGGACACGCTCCCTGGCGAACTCGATGCGGAGCCTATGTCCGTCCAGGCGCGAGCGGCATTAGGGAGAACCCTAGCTGCCTCGCCTGCGACATGGCTTTATCCCTCCCTGGGAGAGATCGATGTTTCGCAAAGCCCTTCTTCTGTGTGTGGCCCTGCTCTGTGGCTGTACGGCGAACGCCCAGGTCAAGCCGAAGCCTGACGTCCTGAAAGCCGCCTTCGGTGGCGGTTTCGTCGCGGAGGCGGATGGCGAGCGCTATCCGGTCCGTGTCGTGCGTCTGGGCGAGCTGAACCTGTCGAGCGGCCGGCTCATGGTCGCCGACCCGTTCACGCTCTCCGGCGATGAAAAGGCCCTCGATCTGGCCATTCCGCCCGGGCGCTATCCGGTGGACCTGGCCGTGGCGGACACGGGCAAGAGCGGACACCGCATCGCCCTGGCTCGCCTTGTGCTGTCCGACAAGCCTCCGGTCCGGTGGCGCATCGCCGTCACGGCCGAACAGGACGCCCGCAGCCTCAAGGGCTCGGAAGTCTTCGGATACGGCGTGGACGCCGGGACCGGCGCCTTCATCGATGGCGGGGCGCTGGCGTCCCTGAAGGCCCTCCCGTCCGACGCATGGGAAGCTTTGGGAGAGCAGTGGCAAGTGCGGGGCGAGGCGCAGGGGCCAAAGCTGGGCATGCCATATCAGTTTGCGCTGATGGAAACCGTGGGCCCCGGCGGGATCGCCATGTTCTCATCCGGCTGGGGCGACGGCTTCTATGCGTCCTGGGTCGGCTACGACGCCCAAGGCCGCCCGACGTCGGTCATCACCGATTTCGGCGTTATCGACGCGGTCACGACGCCGCGCGACTGAGCGCCAAGGCGTGTCGGAAAACGCGCCGGCCGGACAATTTCAGGAGGGAATCTCTTCGCTAATGGTCGGGACCCAAAGCTTTGAATTGCTTTGGGTCCCGATGGTGCCACGACTGGGACTCGAACCCAGGACCTCAGCCTTACCAAGGATGCGCTCTACCACTGAGCTACCGCGGCGAAGAGGAGGGGCGTATAGCGACGGGAATCGCGATCGCCAAGCCTAAAATCGCCTTGACCGAAGAAGTTTGTCGCCGCACCCCCGTCGCATGCCGATCAGCGACGACAAATCCACCCGTGAAGCCAAGCTGGCCGAAGCGCTCCGGACGAACCTGCGGAAGCGAAAAGCCGCGGCCCGTGGGGCTTTTCGCGAGGATGGCGACCCGGCGGCCGCTGCAGCCGAAGCCGCGCCGCAACCGTACAACGTCGTTCGCAAGCTCTTGGGGATAAGTCTGAGGGGCGGTGAGCGGGTCGCGTTGACGATCGAGATGTCGGTCCCGTTCGCGCATCCGGACGGGCAGGGATGGGCGGTCGCGGTGCGCCTGGACGGCGATGGCGGCGGGTTCGACACCGATTACGGCAAGGCCGCTTTCGGCCGCGACGGGCTGGAGGCGACGCGCAAAGCCCTGGAGCTGGTCCAGCTGGCCCTGGACCTGGCGATCACCACCCACGATCTGCGCTGGCCCGACGACGAACGGCCCTACGACCTCTCCGCGCCGCTGTGAGCTCTTCTATCCAGGTCTCGGGCCAACTTAAGATGGGGAAGCTCTTGCAACCCCTCTTGCAACGGATAGAACCCGCCCCTCACATGTGAGCCGCGCGGACAGCCCCCACCGCCCGCGCGTTCGAGGGACGTGAATGGATCGCATCGCCATCATCGGCGGCGCGCAGCTGAACGGGTCGATCCCGGTCAGCGGCGCCAAGAACTCGGCCATCAAGCTGATGGCCGCCAGCCTGCTCACCGACGAGCCGCTGCGCCTGACCAATATGCCGCGCCTGGCCGACACGCGCTTCCTGGGCAAACTGCTCAAGCGCCTGGGCGTGGAAGTGACCGAGAGCGACGGCCCCGACGGCCAGCAGACGCTGCTGCACGCCGCGGAGATCACCAGCGGCTTTGCGCCTTATGACCTGGTTCGCCAGATGCGCGCCTCGTTCAACGTGCTGGGTCCGCTGGTCGCCCGTTCGGGCCAGGCCAAGGTCAGCTTGCCTGGCGGCTGCACCATCGGCGCGCGCCCCGTCGACCTGCATCTGCAAGCCATTGAGGCGCTGGGCGCCAAGATCGACCTGCACGAAGGCTATGTCTACGCCCAGGCCCCGCGCGGCCTGAAGGGCGCGGAGATCACCTTCCCGTTCGTCTCGGTGGGCGCCACCGAGCACGCCATGCTGGCCGCCGTGCTGGCTGAAGGGACGACGGTGATCCACAACGCCGCCTGCGAGCCGGAACTGGTCGACCTGCAGGAGTGCCTGAACGCCATGGGCGCCAAGGTCGAGGGCGCGGGCACCCCGACCGTGACCATCACCGGCGTCGCTCGCCTGCACGGCGCGACCCATTCGGTGATCCCCGACCGGATCGAGATGGGCACCTATGCCGTCGCCGCCGCCATGGCCGGCGGTGAGGTTCGCCTGACCAACGCCCGTCCGGGCCTGATCGACGCCCTGCTGGACAAGCTCAAGGAAGCCGGCGCCGGTGTCGAACAGACCGCCGACGGCTGCATCATCCGCCGCAACGGCCACCGCCTGGAAGCCGTCGACGTCGAGACCGCACCATTTCCGGGCTTCGCCACCGACCTGCAGGCCCAGTTCATGGCCCTGATGACCACGGCCAAGGGCGAGAGCCGGATTCGCGAGACCATCTTCGAGAACCGCTTCATGCACGCCCCCGAGCTGATGCGCCTGGGCGCCGACATCTCGGTGTCGGGCGGCGAGGCCCGCGTGCGCGGGGTCGAACAGCTGGAAGGCGCCGAGGTGATGGCCACCGACCTGCGCGCGTCGGTTAGCCTGGTGATCGCCGGCCTGGTCGCGCGCGGCGAGACCACGGTCAGCCGCATCTATCACCTGGATCGCGGCTTCGAGCGCCTGGAAGAAAAGCTGGGCGCCTGCGGGGCCCAGGTCCGCCGCATCGCGGGCGACGGCGAGCCGGAGCTGTAGTCATGGCGCAGACGGGCAAGCCGCTGCGCCTGCTGGCTCAGGACGTCGAGGATCTCGGCGTGCTGTCGGCCGCCCTGCAGGACGCTGTGGCCAAGATCGGCGACATCCGCTGGGACGCGCAGAGCCGCACCCTGACGATCGCCTGCAACCGCTTCCGCTGGGAAGCGGACGCCAAGAAGGGTGAGCGCGTGCGCTCGGCCCTGCAGTTCGGCGACGTCACCGGCGTGCAGGCCCGCAATCTGCGCCGCGACGCCAAGGGGGCTGTGGTCTCGCTGATGTCGATCGGCTTCGAGCCCGCCGAGGAAGCGCCGGCCGGCGTGGTGACCCTGGTCTTCGCGGGCGGCGGCGACATGCGCGTCAGCGTCGACTGCCTGGACGTGGCCCTGGCCGACGTCTCCGAGGCGTGGGCGACACCCCGGACTCCGGGCCACGCGGACTAGAATTCAGGCGCCTGCTCAAACTCTGAGCGGCGCCTTTTTTTCTGATCTTTCGACGCGCAGGCCTCGCGCCTGGAATTCGTCCCACGCGCTAGTGATCGGTCGGCCCATTCGCCCGTCAGGCGAGTGGTGTTAACCTTCCTGCACGCGTCCGATAGAGGCGCACTCGTCAGGGAGGCCGAAATGGCCAGAAGGACATCCTATGCGACTGGGGAAACCCAGTCGGTTTTCTTCCGCGCGTGTGACATCACCAAGCCGCAGCCGCCGGTGCTGCGCCACGGCGGACCCTGCTTCGACTGGGGCAGGGCGACCCTGGTGGCGCTGAGCGTCGTCTTCTTCGCTGGCCTGGCGACCCTGGCCTACGCGGCGCTGCTCTAGACCTCGTCCTGCACGTCGAAGCGCGTGACCTTGCCGTCGCGCAGCCGGAAGACGTGGCCGACGGTCTTGTCCTTCAGTCCGTGCGTCTGGCCCTCCAGAGGGTTGCCGTCCAGATCGCGGATGGTCTGGATGACCCGCGCCACGACCGCGCCGTCGGCGGTGCGCTCGAAGCTCACGGGCTGGACATGCGGGCTGACGATGGCCCATTGCCGCGTCCAGTAGGCGCGCACAGCCTCGTGGCCGTGCTCGTGCCCGCCCTCCATCGCATTGGCCCAGGCGACGTCGTCGGTGAGGGCGACCAGCACCCCGTCGATGTCGCGGGCGTTGAAGCGCACATAGAGGCGTTCCAGGGTCTCGATATCAGCGTCCATCAGCTCGTCTCCGTGCATTGCGCTCAATTGCATACGTGCATATGTATCTATCTGGAGCAAGCGCAAGGGGTGATGTGATGGATGTGCTGTCGACGCCGGGGCACCTGATCAGCTTGGCGTCCCGCGGCGTCACGCGGCTGAGCGAGGCGCGGCTGAAGCCGCTGGGGTTCGGGGTCGGGCACTTGCCGGTGCTGGTCGCCTTGCGAGACGGCCAGGCCAGCACCCAACGCGACCTGGCCCGCTTCGCTCGGATCGAGCAGCCGCCGATGGCCCAGATGCTGGCCAGGATGGAGCGTGACGGCTTGATCCGGCGCACACCCGATCCCGCCGACGGCCGCAGCAGCCGCATCACCCTGACCGAGGCAGCGCAGGGCCGCCTGCCGGACGCCATAACCGTCCTGCTGCAGGGCAATGCCGAGGTGCTGGACGGCTTCTCGCAGGATGAGACGGCGACCCTGGTCCAACTGCTGACCCGGCTGATCGACAATCTGGAACGGGTCGCCGGCGCGGAGTCCGAAGACCGGCGTTCCGCCATCTTGCCGGAGATCCCCGACCGCTCCTAAGCTTCGCCGCATGAGCACGCCCGACAGCGACCTGTGGAACGAGGACCTGGCGCCGACCAGCGCGGCGCAGCGCACCTGGCGCTGGTGGCATTTCGCGGCGCTGTGGCTGGGCATGGTGATCTGCGTGCCGGCCTACATGCTGGCCTCGGGTCTGATCGAGCAGGGCATGTCGGCGGGGCAGGCGTGGTGACCGTGCTGCTGGGTAATGTCATCGTCCTGGTCCCGATGCTGCTGATTGGCCATGCCGGCGCGCGCTGGGGCGTGCCCTATGCGGTGCTGGCGAGGGCCTCATTCGGCTGGAAGGGCGCGCGGGTGCCGGCCGTGGCGCGGGCGATCGTCGCCTGCGGCTGGTACGGCATCCAGACCTGGATCGGCGGCGGCGCGCTGCTGACCCTGCTGGGCGTCATCGTCGGCCGCAAGCTGGAGGGCGCGCCGCTGCCGCTGCTGGGCATAGGCGCGGGACAGCTGCTGGCCTTCCTAGCGTTCTGGGCCATCCAGCTCTTGTTCGTCACCAAGGGCCTGAACGCCGTCCGCAAGCTGGAAACCTGGACCGCGCCCATCAAGATCGCGATCTGCGGCCTGATGGTCTGGTGGGCGGTGTCGAAGGCCGGCGGCGTGGGACCGATCCTGCATCAGCCCTCAGCCTTCGCGGACGGCGGGGCCAAGGCAGGCCAGTTCTGGAGCGTGTTCGCCCCGGCCCTGACGGCGATGGTCGGCTTCTGGGCGACCCTGGCCCTGAACATTCCCGACTTCACCCGCTTCGCCAAGGCGCAGTCGGATCAGATTCTGGGCCAGGCGATCGGCCTGCCGCTACCGATGGGCTTGCTGGCCCTGGTCAGCGTCATGACCACCTCGGCCACGGTGCTGGTCTTCGGCAAGGCGGTCTGGGACCCGGTGCAGCTGGCCGGCGACATCGGCGGGATCGCCGTGGTCGTGGGCCTCCTGATCATCAGCCTGGACACCGTGTGCTGCAACATCGCCGCCAATCTGGTGGGGCCGGCCTACGACTTCTCGGCCCTGTGGCCCAGCAAGGTCAGCTATCGCATCGGCGGTTGGATCACGGCCGGCATCGGCGTGGTGATCATGCCGTGGAAGCTGCTGGAGACCACCCAGGGCTACATCTTCACCTGGCTGGTCGGCTACAGCGCGCTGCTCGGGCCGATCGCCGGCATCCTGATCGTCGACTACTGGCTGGTGCGAAAGGCGCAACTGGCGGTGGACGACCTCTATGTCCGTGATGGGGCCTACGCCTACCGGCGCGGCTGGAACCCGGCGGCGATCATCGCCCTGGTGCTGGGCGTCGCGCCGAACCTGCCGGGCTTCCTGGCGGCGGCCGCCCCGCACCTGTTCAGCGGCGTCGGTGCGTTCTGGACGGGCCTCTACACCTACGCTTGGTTCGTGGGCCTGGCGATCGCCGCGGCGGTCTATGGGCTGATGATGCGGGGACGTGCTTAGGCTTTCTGACTTGTGTCAGGCGTAAAAACCCGCATCTAGCAGGCCATGCGCCGTTTCTCGTTTTCCGCCCCCGATTTCCAGGCCGCCTTCAAGGCCTTCCTCGACGAGCGTCGCGGCTCGCCGGCTGATGTCGACGCCGCTGCGGCCGACGTGCTGGAGGCTGTGCGGACGCATGGGATCGACGCGGTGCTCGATTACAGCCGTCAGTTCGACAAGGTCGAACTGACGGCCGAGACGATCCGCGTCACCGCCGAAGAGATCGAGCAAGGCTGGGCCGACACGCCCGCCGACGTGCGCGAGGCCATCGCCTTCGCCGCCGCCCGCATCCGCGCCTATCACAGCCGCCAGCGTCCGGCCGACCAGGCCTGGACCGACGAGGCCGGCGTCGAACTGGGCTGGCGCTGGACGCCGCTGGAGGCCGTGGGCGTCTATGTCCCCGGCGGCCGCGCGGCCTACCCCTCGACCGTGCTGATGAACGCCGTGCCCGCCCAGGTGGCCGGCGTCGACCGCATTGCCATGGTCACCCCGCCCGGCAAGCTGCAGCCCGCCGTGCTGGCCGCCGCCAAGGAAGCCGGCGTGACCGAGATCTGGCGCGTCGGCGGAGCCCAGGCCGTGGCGGCGCTCGCCTATGGTGCCGGTCCGATCCAGCCGGTCGACAAGATCGTCGGCCCCGGCAACGCCTATGTCACCGCCGCCAAGCGCCGCCTCTATGGCGTGGTCGGCATCGACGCCCTGGCCGGTCCGTCCGAGATCGTCGTCGTGGCCGACAACAAGAACAATCCCGACTGGATCGCCGCCGACCTGCTGAGCCAGGCCGAGCACGACCCCGCCGCCCAGTCGATCCTGATCACCGACGACGAAGCCTTCGCCGCCGCTGTCGAGCAGGCTGTGGCCGAGCGCCTGAAGACCTTGGCCACCGGCGAGGACGCCGCCGCCTCGTGGCGCGACCACGGCGCGGTGTTCATCGCCCCGCTGGACGAGAGCCCGGCCCTGGTCGACGCCATCGCGCCCGAGCACGTCGAGTTCGCGCTCGACAATCCGGAAGCCCTGTCGGACCGCGTGCGCCACGCCGGCGCGATCTTCCTGGGGCGCGTGACGCCCGAAGCGATCGGCGACTACGTGGCCGGTTCGAACCACGTGCTGCCGACCAGCCGCGCCGCCCGCTTCCAGTCGGGCCTGTCGATCTACGACTTCATCAAGCGCACCTCGATCGTGAAGTGCGATGCGGCGTCGTTCGGCATCCTGGGCCCGCACACGGTGGCCCTGGCCACGGCCGAGGGGCTGCCGGCTCACGCCTTATCGGCCGAGATCCGGTTGCCTTCTGGCGATTGACGCGCGAACCTCCTCCGACAGATGAGCACCGACGCCACCGCCAGCCACCGGATCAAGTCGATCGAGATCGACGACGACAGCCTCGCGGCCGCCTCGCGCGACCAGGAGCAGGAGCGCCAGGTCGCGATCTTCGATCTTCTGGAGGCCAACTATTTCGAGCCGGTCGAATCTACAGGCGGTCCCTACGACCTGCGCCTGTCGCTGATCGAGAACCGACTGGCCTTCGACATCAAGGGGCCGGATGCCGAGCGTCGGCATCTGCTGTCGCTGTCGCCCTTCCGGGGAGTGATCAAGGACTACTTCCTGATCTGCGACAGCTACTATTCGGCGATCCGCAACTCGACGCCGCAGCAGATCGAGGCCTTGGACATGGGCCGGCGCGGCCTGCACAACGAGGGCTCCAACCTTCTGCGCGAGCGGCTGGAGGGCAAGGTGAAGACCGACCTCGACACCGCGCGGCGCCTGTTCACCCTAATCTGCGCGCTGCACTGGCGGGGCTAGGGGGCGTGGTCGACTCGCTGCCCGGCGCGGTGCTGTTCACCTGCAACTTCAACCGCGTGCGCTCGCCGATGGCCGAGGGGCTGTTCAAGCGATTCTACGGCACGCGGGCGTTCGTCGATTCCTGCGGGCTGAAGCCGGATCCGGCGGGGGAGGGGGTCGATCCCTTCGTCGTCGTGGTCATGGACGAGCTGGGCCTGGACGTCTCCGACCACCAGCCCAAGACCTTCGCCCAGCTGGAGGACGACAGCTTCGACGTCGTCGTTTCCCTGACACCGGAAGCCCAGCACCGGGCGGTGGAGCTGTCGCGCGATCGCTCCGTCGACATCGAATATTGGCCCACCCACGATCCAACGCTCACGGACGGTTCCCGCGAAGCGCGGCTGGAGGCCTATCGCGAGGTTCGCGACACCCTGGCCGAGGCCATCAAGCAACGTTTCGGGGCACCATCGACGTTTGGGGGGTGAATGCGTTATAGAGGCGCCTCGCCGCGAATGGCCTCGTTCTGACTCGATGTCGGACGGGGGCTCGCGGCTGTCCGATTCGTTCCATTGAGAGGCCTGATGGCTAAGGAAGAACTGCTCGAGTTTCCCGGTACGGTCAGCGAACTGCTGCCGAACGCCACCTTCCGGGTGACGCTTGAGAACGCACACGAAATCATCGCCCACACCGCCGGCAAGATGCGCAAGAACCGCATCCGCGTGCTGGCCGGCGACAAGGTCCTGGTCGAAATGACCCCCTACGACCTGACCAAGGGCCGTATCACCTACCGCTTCAAGTAGGACGGCGATGGTCCAAACGACGGCTGTCCAAGCGATGGCCGCCCAGCCGGCGCTGGTGCTGGCCAGCGCGAGTCCGCGCCGCCTCGATCTCTTGGCCCAGGTCGGCGTCACACCCGACCGGGTCGATCCCGCCGACATCGACGAATCCGCCCTGCGCGACGAGACCCCGCGCCGCCATGCCCTGCGTCTGGCGCAGGAAAAGGCGCGCGTGGTCGCCGCCCGCGCGCCGGGCGACTTCGTCCTGGCCGCCGATACGGTGGTCGCGGTCGGCCGGCGCATCCTGCCTAAGGCCGAGACCGAGGCCGACGTCCTTTATTGCCTGAAGCTGCTGTCGGGTCGGAACCACAAGGTGCTGACCGGGGTGGCCCTGATCGGACCGGATGGCCGCGAGGCCTCGCGTCTCGTCGAGACCAAGGTCGGCTTCAAGCGCCTGTCCGACGCCGAGCGCGACGGCTATGTCGCCAGCGGCCAATGGAAGGGCAAGGCGGGCGGCTATGGCGTCCAGGGCCTGGCCGGCGGCTTCATCACTGAGCTGCAGGGCTCGTATCCCAGCGTCGTCGGCCTGCCGCTGTACGAGACGCTGAATCTTCTGACCGGGCTGGGATACCGCGCATGAGCGCCAAGTCGTGAGTGAACGCAGGGCCTATCTCTATAAAGGCGTTGGCGAGACCGTCGGGGTCGTGACCCTGGACGGTCGCCCCGAGCGCCTGTTCGTCTCCTGGCCCACCGACGATGTCCTGGACGCCGAGGGCGTGCGCGGCGTCGCCCGCGTCAAGAAGATCGAGAAGGCCTTCGCCTCGGCCTTCGTGGCCCTGCCGGGCGGCCAGGACCTGATCCTGCCGCTGCGGCCCGACATGCCGGCCCTGGTCGAGGGCGGGCTGGTCGAGATCGAGATCAAGACCGCCTCGCGTCGCGGCAAGTCGGGCGTGGCCCGCTTCATCGCCGAAGGGCAAGGCGAGCCGAGCGTGCTGGAAGCCGCCCCGACCATCGAGGAGCGCCTGCGCCATCATGTGAAGGCCGGCTCGCCGTCCACGGGCGACAAGGCGCTGCTGGCGGTCGAAGAGGCTGAAGCCGATATTCTGGCGACCATCTTCGCTCTGCCGGGCGGCGGCGATATCGCCGTCGAGCCGACCCGCGCCCTGACCTCCGTCGACGTCGACCTCGGCGCGCGCGAGGGGGCCGATTCGAAACGCGCCGCGCGCCAGGCCAACATGGCCGCCCTGAGCGTCGCCGCGCGCGTCCTGCGCCTGAAAGGGCTTGGCGGCATCATCGTGTTCGACCTCGTCGGGCGCGGTCACGATGCGCCGGCCCTGACCACGGCGGCTCGCAACATGTTCTCGCCGGACAATCCGGGTGTCGGCGTCGGCGGGATCAGCAAGTTTGGCACGATGGAGATGATCGTGCCGCGCCGCGCGCCGCCGATTCTCGACCGCCTTCTGACCGAGACGGGCGCATCGAACCCTCGTTACGTCGCTCGGCGCCTGGCGCGGGCGCTGGAACGCGAGGGGAGGGCCGATCCTGGCGCGCGCCTGACGGCCCGCTGCGCAGCGGCCGTCGCCGAGTCGTTCGCTTCGGAGTTGGAATCGGGCGTCGCCGACCGTCTGGGGCGTAGATTCGCTGTGGAAGCGCAGTCCGATTGGCCGGTCGACCGCCTGGAGGTGTTCGCCGGATGAGCACGGGATGCCCCATCTGCGGCAAGCCGGTCGAAAAGACCTTCCGCCCCTTCTGTTCCAAGCGCTGCGCTGACGTCGATCTGCAGCGTTGGCTAAGCGACCGATACGTGGTCCCCGGGACCGACGAAGACGACGAAAATCCCCTGTCGGAAAGCATCAACAGGGAATGACAAAAGGGCGCTGGACTTCGTGTTCGGCCTCCCTTATAGACCCCCTCCTCGCTGAACGGCGAGGTCGCCGAGGCGGTTTTCACCGCTTGAGGCCAAGGTGCCTGAGTAGCTCAGTTGGTAGAGCAGCGGATTGAAAATCCGCGTGTCACTGGTTCGAATCCGGTCTCAGGCACCACTTTCCTTCCTTTCGGAAGTTTTGCAGTCGGTCTGCCCCGTCGCTGGGTCGGGCCTGTCGTCATTTCCCGTCGTGCGGCGATTTAGCCCGACGGCCTGACGAGCGATCTGCCGCCCGTGCGGGCGCCTTTCTTCATCGACCAGCGTTTTGTTGCCTTGCTGCAGTGCAGCATGGTCATTCTCGTTGAAAGGGAAAAACCGCCCTTATTTCCAGGAAACCCTTTTGTGCGCTGCAGAAAGCGGCAGTGAGGAGGGGGATCAACGACGAATTTGTGCCCACACGATCCCCTTGACGGTGCGAAAAGGGGTTGCCAAAGGACCACAGCCGCAATTCTAACATTGCGGTAAGACCGGAGCCCGAAAGGGCGTCGGTTGCCCGCGCTTCGAAACGATCCTTCTTGGGGGCTAGTCCTCGTGAGGGGCGTAACGGGTCGAGCGCAGCGAAGCGGGTCCGTCCGGGGGGAGAGAGATCAAACCCGGGTGCGGACTATTCAGAGTTAGGGTGGAGACGCTCTCGCGCGACGACCCTCGGTCCAAACGTGCTAGACCAATCAGGAACTGGCGAAAGATGCTCGACATTAAACGGAAGACCCCCCTCATCGCTCTCGTCGGCGCCGTTGCGCTGATGGCGAGCGCCCCGGCTTTCGCCCAAGACGCCGCGGCTCCGGCCCCCGCGACTTCGGAAGCCGCCGCCCCGGCTGCTGACGCTGCTGCTGCCCCGGCTCCGGAAGCCCCGGCCGCGGACGCTCCGGCCGCCGAACCCGCCAAGGCTGGCCACGCGCTGACCCCGGTCGGCATGTTCATGGCCGCCGGCGCCGTCGTTAAGGTCGTCATGATCGGCCTGATCCTGGCCTCGGTCTTCTCGTGGGTGCTGCTGCTCACCAAGCTGTTCGAGTTCGCCGCCCTCAACAAGCAATCGGACAAGTTCCTGGAAGCCTTCCGCGGCGCTCGCTCGATCGCCGACATCGCGCGCATCAGCTCGTCGGAAGAGTTTGAAGGCAACCCGATGGCCGACATGGCCTCGGCCGCTTCGCAAGAAGTCGAACTGTCGCGTCAAGCTGGTCTGGCTGTCGCCGGCGAGCACCGCGACTCGACGCTGGGCCGCGCCACCTACGCCATCAACGCTGTGCAAGCCTCGCTGGCCAAGCGTCTGTCGGGCGGCATGGTGTTCCTGGCTTCGGTCGGTTCGGCCGGTCCGTTCATCGGTCTGTTCGGTACGGTGTACGGCATCATGACGTCGTTCATTAACATCGCGAACACGAACACCACCAACCTCGCCGTCGTGGCCCCGGGTATCGCTGAAGCGCTGCTCGCCACCGGTATCGGTCTGTTCGCCGCTATTCCGGCCGTTATCTTCTACAACTACTTCCAGACCCGCATCTCGGGTTACGGCACCCGCTCGGAAGGTTTCGTTGCTGAACTGATGAACGCCATCTCGCGTCAGCTCGACAAGGGGGCGTAACACCCATGGCCGCCAAACTCTCAGGCGGTGGGGGCGACAGGTTTAACGTCGAACAGAACAGCGACATCAATGTCACGCCCTTCGTGGACGTCATGCTGGTGCTCCTGATCATCTTCATGGTGGCCGCCCCAATGGCCTCCGTGTCGGTCGAAGTGAACCTGCCGTCGGCGGTGGCGAAAGCGACGCCCAACCCGCCGAAGCCTGTCTACATCTCGATCAAACAATCGGGACAAGTGTACATCGGGGACAATGAGACCACGGTGGACTCGATGGGACAGGACATGGCCAGTGCTATCGGCCGCCGCGATCCGTCCAAGGAGCGCATCTTCATCCGGGCCGACGAGAAGGTTCGCTACGGGGCTTTTATGGAGGTCATGAACACCCTCCAGGATAACGGCTTCTACAGCGTGGCTCTCGTCGGACGGGATGATAGTTAAGTAGGGGTGCTGCATGGCTGAACAAAATACGCCCGAGCATCGCCACTACGATCCGCTCACCTCGGACGGCCCGCGCCGCAAAAAAGGCGGTGGTCCTTTCACCATCGCCTTGGCTGTGGTGCTCGGCCTCCACGGACTGCTCTTTGCGTACCTCGCGAAGCAGAAGTTCGAGTCGGTGCTGAAGGAGTATTCGGACGAAGCTGTGGAAGTGGAGCTGCCTCCGCCTCCGCCGCCGCCTCCGCCGCCTCCTCCGCCGCCGCCGCCGACCAACGAGCCGCCGCCGCCTCCGGCCGTCGTGCAGCCGCGTCCCCCGGTGGCTCCGCCGCCGGACGTGACGCCGCCGCCGCCGCTGCCGATCCCGCCCGTCGAAAAGCGGGTGGAACAGACGGCTCCGCCGGTGATCTCTTCGGCGCCTCCGGTGCCGACGAATCCGCCGGCCCGCGCTTCGGTGATCACGCGTCCCGACTGGGCCCGTAAGCCCTCGGGCGATGACATGGCCCGGTACTATCCGGACCGTGCTCAGCGGATGGAAGTCAGCGGTCGCGCCACGATCCGGTGCTCCGTGACGGCCAAGGGTACTCTGGAAGGCTGCTCGGTCGTTTCCGAGTCGCCCGCCGACATGGGCTTCGGCGACGCCGCGCTCAAGCTGGCGCGTCTGTTCCGGATGAAGCCGAAGACCCTCGACGGCGCGCCCGTCGACGGTGGTGAGGTGACCGTCCCGCTGGTGTTCCAGGTCCCGCAATAGGGCTTGGATCCAGGCGAAAGCTAAGAAGCGCCCCGGAGTTTCGGCTCCGGGGCGCTTTTCTTTTTTGCTGTCACGTTTTCCTTGAAATCGTGCGGATCGGCGCTTGATCCCGAAAGGCGATTTCACTAAAGACAACGCCTCGCGATGCGCCGCCTTAGCTCAGTTGGTTAGAGCGCCGGTTTGTGGAACCGGAGGTCCTCAGTTCAAGCCTGAGAGGCGGTACCATCGCAGAGCTTGAAAAGCCCGGGTTCGTCCCGGGCTTTTTGCTGTCCGGCCCTTCGGCCGCGCGCCGGGCCCACGGCAACCTCGGCAATATTCCTTCATCGACGCTGTTCTTGTTCGCCTCCAAATTGTCACGGGGGTAGGATGGAACAGCCGTGCTTCGCGTTGTGAACGCTGTGAGGGGGACTGGCGTATGGTTCTGGGCGTCCCGCCCCACGCCCCGCGATTGAGGTCCGGATGGCGTCACCGCCCGCTCAGCGTTCTCGCGGCGGGGCTGGTGCTGTGCGGCCTGGGCGTGTTGCTGCCGGCCGACGGCGCCCACGCGGCGCGCCAGGTCGCCGAGCCCGAGCGTCCCCAGGTCCCTGTTCGCATTCCGGCCTACGTGCTGAAGGCCAACTATCTGCACAAGTTCACGCCCTTCACCCAGTGGCCGGCCACGGCCTTCGAGCGGCCAGGCAGCCCGTTCCGCCTGTGCATCGGCGGCCATGACCCGATGGGCGAGGTGGTCGACCGCCTGGCGCGTGGCCGACGGGTCGGCGAGCATCCGGTGGTCGTGGTGCGGCTGGCCACGGTCGGCAAGGATTCCAACTGCCACGTCCTGTTCCTGGGCGTGTCGCGCACCCAGACCCCGCAAGAGGTGCTGGCCCTGGTCGCCGGCAAGCCGGTCCTGACCGTCGCCGACGAGACGCTGGACGCGCCGGGCGCGGTGATTCAGTTCGTCACGGTCGGCGGCCGTCTGCGCTTCGAGATTCGGCCCGAGATCGCCCAGGCCCAGGGTCTGGGGCTGAGCTCCAAGCTGAAGGCGTTGTCGGCGTCGAAGTCCGGAGACGGACGATGATCTCGCTCGCCAAGCGCCGACTGGGCTGGCGGCCCGCCCTGACCGTGTCCATGGCCGTGGGCCTGGCCATCGCCATCGTGGTGGCCGCCTTCGCCCTGGCCGCGTTCAACGAGCGTCTGGGCCAGCAGGAGCGGTTCCGCCAGGCCGAGGTGCAGCTGCGCATCCTGGCCGGCAGCATGGCCGCGCCCCTGGCCTTCGACGACCGCTCGGCCGCGCGGGAATATGTCAACGCCCAGGCCTCCAACCCCGATGTCGAGGCCGTGGCGGCCTACGACATGCAGGGCGAGTTGGCGGCCGAATATGTCCGCGCCGGCGCGCCGCCTCCGCCGGCCCGCAACGCCCTGGAAGCCCCGCGTCGCGACGGCGCCCGCCTGGTGCTGACCGCGCCGGTCACCGAAGGTGACACGGTGCTGGGCTCGGTCTATCTGCGCACCGTCCTGGAATCGCCGACCCGCCGAGCCATGCGCTACGGCGGCTTCGCCCTATTGATCGTCATGGCCGCCATGCTGGTCGGCGTGCTGGGCGTGGCCAGCGCCCGCGAGGCCGAGGCCTATCGCAAGCTGAAGGCCGAGATCCGCGAGCGCGAGAAAGCCGAGGAGGCTTTGCGCCAGTCGCAGAAGATGGAGGCCATGGGCCAGCTGACCGGCGGCGTGGCCCACGACTTCAACAACCTCCTGATGGTCGCCTCCAGCGGCCTGGACCTGCTGGAGCGCACCACCGATCAGGCCCGTCGGGCTCGGCTGAAGGACGGCATTCGCCAGGCCATCGATCGCGGCGCCAGCCTGACCCAGCAACTGCTGGCCTTCTCCCGCCGTACGCCGATCAAGCCGGAAGTGGTCGACATCGCCGCGCGCCTGAACGGCATGCACGCCCTGCTGGACCGGTCGCTACGCGAGGACGTCACCGTCGAGATCAAGATCGCGCCGGACCTGTGGCGGGTCGAGGTCGACGCCTCGCAGCTGGAGGTGGCAGTGCTGAACATCGCCATCAACGCCCGCGACGCCATGCCCGCCGGCGGCAAGATCACGATCGAGGCCGTCAATGCGCCGTCGGGCCGCGAGGACGGGACGGGAGACGTCGTGCGCCTGTCGATCCGCGACACCGGCGTGGGCGTGGCGCCCGACATGATCGGCCGCCTGTTCGAGCCGTTCTTCACCACCAAGGCGGTGGGGAAGGGGACGGGCCTGGGCCTGTCTCAAGTCTATGGCTTCGCCCGCGCCTCGGGCGGCGAGGTGGGCGTCGACAGCGTGCTGGGCGAGGGCACCACCATCTGGCTGCGCATTCCGCGCTCCACCAAGGCCTTGGCCGTTGCCGCCGCGCCGGCCCAGATCCGCGCCAAGCCCGAGGGCCGCCGCCGAATCCTGCTGGTCGAGGACGACGACAGCGTCGCCCAACTGGTCGAGGAGATGCTGCGCGAGCTGGGCTACGAGGTGGTGCGCGCCAACGAGGGCAAGGCGGCGCTGGACACCCTGCGCGCCGACCGCGACTTCGACCTGGTGTTCAGCGACATGGTCATGCCCGGCGACATCGGCGGCCTGGACCTGGCCCGCGACATCACCCGCCAGTGGCCCGGCCTGCCGGTCGTCCTGACCACCGGCTACAGCGCCGCGGCGGCCGCGGCCACCAACGAGGGCCGGCGGGTGCTGGTCAAGCCGTACCGCATCGAGGCCCTGTCGGCAGAGCTGGACGCGGCCATCTCGGGCCTGTCGCGAGCGAGCTAGGGTGTAGGAACCGCGCTCCTTTGGGGTTGGTTGATGAGGACCACCCAAAGGAGGACGCCATGTCCAAACCGCCTCCCATCCCGCCCGAATAGCGCGCCTTCAAGGGCCAGAAGCCCGAGCTGGACGACGGCCAGACCGACCTGTCGGCCAGCAAGTCCGGCAATGCCGACGTGAACCTCGACGAGCAGGGCGCGTCGGGCAATCTACGCCAGAACACGTCCCATTCGGGCAACGTCCAGAACCGCTGATCGGCCTGGATGTCGGGCGGTCGACTGTCGGCCGCCCGACATCCGATCGCGTCCTGAAAGTGCTTCTCATTTAAAGGCTTAGCGCAAACGAGCATCGTGGGAACGGGCCGCTGCGCCGTGTGTTTGGAGGACCGTCGGGGGACATCGCAGGGAGATTTCCATGGCCGCCGCCACCAAGACCTCGACCAAAGCCAAGACCGCCAAGCCGCGCAAGTCGACCCGCCGCACCGGCCGCCGCGATCCGCTGGCCATCCGCCTGCTGAAGCAGGACCACCGCGAGGTCGAGGCCATGTTCGACGAGTACGAACAGCTCGAAGCCGACAAGGACAAGCTGGCGCTGTTCAATAAAATCGCCCTGGCCCTGAAGGTCCACACGCAGATCGAGGAGGAAATCCTCTATCCCGAGAGCCGTGGCGAGGTGGAAGACGACCTGATCGACGAGGCCTATGTCGAGCACGATGGGGCCAAGAAGCTGATCGCCGAGATCGAGGCGATGAAGCCGGGCCAGGAATTCTACGACGCCAAGGTCAAGGTGCTGGGCGAGTACATCAAGCACCACGTCAAGGAAGAGGAGCAGCCCGGCGGCTTCTTCGCCCAGGCCAAGAAGGGCGACGAGGACCTCGAGGCCATCGGCGAACGCATGAAGGCCCGCAAGGAAGAACTTATGGCCAAGATGGGCGGCAAGGCCGCGCACTGAGGCCCGTCAGGTCCTCCCCCGCGATGCGGGGGAGGTGGCCCAGAGGGCCGGAGGGGGCTAACGCGGCATAGGTCCAGCTTGCCCCCTCAGTCACTTCGTGACAGCTCCCCCGCAGCGCGGGGGAGCATCTCTATGTCACCAGCCCCGCCAGACTTCCCGCCTGCCGTAGGTCGTCGACCAACTCGGCATAGGCCCGGGCGCGCGTCGCCTCGTCCGGCACGCGCAGCAGGAACGAGGGGTGATAGGTCACCAGCCCCTGGGCCTGGTCGGCCAGCTGCAGCGGCTGGCCACGATTGGCGGCGATCGGGGTGGGCTTACCGGTCACGCCTAGGGCCGCCGTCGCCCCCAGCATCACGATCACCCGCGGCCGCACTAGGCGGCGCTCGGCGTCCAGCCACCAGCGGCAGGCGGTGACCTCGCCGCGATCGGGCGTCTTGTGGATGCGGCGCTTGCCCCGCGGCTCGTGCTTGAAGTGCTTGACTGCGTTGGTGACGAAGGTCCGATCGCGCGGGACGCCGGCCTCGGCCAACGCCTTGTTGAACATCTGGCCGGCGGGGCCGACGAACGGCGTTCCGGCCAGATCTTCCTGGTCGCCCGGCTGTTCACCCACAAACATCAGCGGCGCGGGGCTGGCGCCTTCGCCCGGTACGCCTTGCGTCGCGTCGCGCCAGAGGTCGCAGCGGCGGCAGACGCTGACCCCGGCCTGGATCTCTTCCAAGGTCGTCGGCGCGCCCGTGCCGTAGGCAGCGTCGCGGGAATGGCGCAGGGCGGCCTTCAGCACCCGATCGGATGGTTGGCGAGGCGTCGATGCGACCATGGCCGTGGCGCGCTCCTGGGCGGTTTCGATCAGCTCGGGAATGAGCCGCGCCTCGGGCAGGTTCCGCCAATAGCGTTTCGGCATTTCCTGGCGCATCTGGCGCGGGTTCAGGCGGGCCGGGTTGAAGATCGAGGCGTAGTAGGTGCGCCAGAGCTCCTCCTGGGCGTCCTCGGCCGGGGCGTCGGCCGGATCGGCGCCTTCCGACACCATCAGCCGCTCGCGATCCCAGGCCACGCAGGCGTCGGGTGTCAGGATGGTCCAGTCCATGGCGGTGAAGCGGCGGGCGAAGAACGGGGCGGTGGCCTCGGTCACCCGGTGAGCCGGCTCGAACCAGGCGGCGTAGGTCTCGGTCGCCGCGCCTTCGACCAGGCGGAAGCGGACAAAGGCTTTCATCTTGTGGGCCGAGCGGCTGACGGCCTTGGCCATGTCGCGGGCCCTGGCCATGTCGGGATCGGCCGGATTGTCGATCAGCCGCGGCTCGCGCTCCAGCCGCCACAGGATGCGGTAGAGCAGAGCCAGGCGGTCGGGAGCGCGGTGCAGGATCACCTGCTCGGCCAATTCGACGAAGGCGGCGGGGACGGTGAAGTTCGCGGGCTTGCCGCACGGCGGGGCAAGGGTGTCCAGGTCGAACAGTTCCCGCTCCACCGTCCAGACCACCGCCTGCGGCTCGACGCCCTCCGCGCGCAGCGCTCGCGCCGCCGCCCGCCAGCCGGCGAAGTCGATCTCGGAGGCCAGCCGCACGACCCGCATCAGAACAAGCTCAGCTGCTGCGGCGGGACCAGGGCGGCCTTCAGGCTGTCGCGGTCGGTCAGGGCGCCCGGCGTCCAGTCGGCGGTGACCACGAAGGCCCTGGCGCGCTTCACGACGGCCCCGACGCGCTTGAGATCGTCCAGTGTCAGGCGCGCCACCTTGCGGGCGGTGAGGATGCGTTCCACGGCCTTCGCGCCCAGGCCCGGCACACGCAATAGCGTCTCTTTGTCGGCGGTCTGGACGTCGATGGGGAACTTGGCGCGGTTGCGCAGCGCCCAGCTGGTCTTGGGGTCGACCGACAGATCCAGGTCCTCGCCCTCGGCGACGATCTCGGGCCGTTCGAAGCCGTAGAAGCGCATCAGCCAGTCGGCTTGGTACAGCCGGTGCTCGCGCAGCAGCGGCGGGCGGGCCAGCGGCAGGCGGTGGCTGGCGTCGGGGATCGGGCTGAAGGCTGAGTAGTAGACCCGTCCCAGGCGGTAGGCGCCGTAGAGATTGGCGCTGCGGGCCAGGATATCCCCATCCTTGGCCTCGTCCGCCCCGACGATCAGCTGGGTCGACTGGCTGCGGGCGAAGGTGCGGCGCGCGGCCTTCTTGCCCGGCTCGGCGTGGTCGTCGATGGCCAGGCGCATGCGGCCCATCGCGCGCTTGATGTCGGTGGGGCTCTTCTCGGGGGCGAGGGTGGCCAGGCTGTCGTCGCGCGGCAGTTCGATATTGATCGACACCCGGTCGGCATAGAGCCCGGCCTCGGCCGCCAGTTCGGGCGAGGCCTCGGGGATCAGTTTCAGATGGATGTAGCCGCGGAAGTCGTGGTCCAGCCGCAGCGACTTCGCCACCCGGACCATCTCTTCCATCGTGTAGTCGCCCGTGCGGATGACCCCCGACGACAGGAACAGGCCCTCGATGTAGTTGCGCTTGTAGAAGTTGAGCGTGAGGTCGACGACCTCCTTCACCGAAAACCGCGCCCGGGGCGTGTTCGACGACACGCGGTTGATACAGTAGGCGCAGTCGTAGATGCAGAAGTTCGTCAGCAGGATCTTCAGCAGGCTGATGCAGCGCCCGTCGGGCGCGTAGGCGTGGCAGATGCCCATGCCCTCGGTCGAGCCTATGCCCTTGCCGCCGATCGAGTTTCGCTTTTCAGCCCCGGAGGAGGCGCAGGACGCGTCGTATTTGGCGGCGTCGGAGAGGATGGCGAGCTTGCGCCTGAGATCGAGAACGGCCATGCGGCCTAAGTTATAGTTCTCTTTTTGTTCTGAAAAGACTTCACGCGCGACAGACGCATGGAGCAGAATGTCGCGCGTGAATAGAAGCGTCGAGGAGCAGACTTTTCGGCCAACTCCCCGCCGAAGGGATTAGCCGTTGACGGCGTCCTTCAGTTGCTTGGCCGGCGTGAAGGCGACCTTCTTGCTGGCGGCGATTTCGATCGTCGCGCCCGTGGCCGGGTTGCGGCCGGTGCGGGCCGGCTTGGCCTGGACCTTGAACTTGCCGAAGCCCGGGATCGAGACTTCGTCGCCCTTCACGGCGGCGTCGGAGATCGACTTGAACACGCCATCGATGATGGCCTTGGCTTGGGTCTTGGTCAGCTTGTCGTCGGCGGCGACGGCGGCGTCGACCAGGTCGGAAACGTTCATTTTCTCAGCTCATTCCTGTGGAATCAGGGAAATCCGAGCCTGCCGACGCGGATCGGGTTTGTCACCCGTTAGGGAAGGTTAAAAAGCTGATTCATGGGGGCAAAACGCCCGTGGGACGGGGTTTTTCACGGAATCGTCGCCTCCGGAACGGCCAAGTTAAGGGTAAAATCCTTAATAATGGTCCCAAAACTAGACCTTCAGTCGACTGGTGCAAAAGCTGATTCTGCCGACGGACGGTGAGTCGGGGCCTCGAAAGCCGCGCGCCGGAACGCCGGAAGGCCCCCGGCATTCCCTCCTGCAGGCATCAGGAGACACCGCCATGACCGACATCGACATCGGACGCGAAGAGGGCTGGGACGAGCAGGACGGCGCCGAGGCGCTGGACGAGGACGTGGTCGGCAAGGACGGCGAACTGCGCACCTTCGAGGAGCTGCCGGACGTGCTGGACGTCACCCAGGCCGAGGGCGACGCCGACGATGACGACGCCCTGATCGGCGAAGATCTGGACGATGACGAGATCATCGCGCTGGAGCAGGACGAGGACGGCGATCCCGACGACGTTCGTCCCGAAGTCTTCGACGGCGAATAGCCGCCATGGCCGCGCGGAAGCTGGCGGCTTACGACGCCAAGCGCGACTTCAAGGTGACGAGCGAGCCGACGGGCGCGGTCCAGGTGGCCGCGTCTGAGCGCGCGCGGTTCGTCATCCAGAAGCACGACGCCACGCGGCTGCACTATGACCTGCGGCTGGAGCACGAGGGCGTGTTCCTGTCGTGGGCGGTGACGCGCGGGCCCTCGCGCGATCCGCACGACAAGCGGCTGGCCGTGCATGTCGAAGACCACCCGCTGGCCTATGGCGATTTCGAGGGCACGATCCCCAAGGGCCAGTACGGCGGCGGCACGGTGATGCTGTGGGACCGCGGCTGGTGGGCGCCCGAGCCGGGCTTCGACCTGGAGAAGGGCCTGAAGAAGGGCGAGATCAAGCTGGTCTTCGCCGGCGAGCGGATGAAGGGCGGCTATGTGCTGGTCCGCATCCATAACGACAAGAAAGGCGGCAAGCGTGAGAACTGGCTGCTGATCAAGCACCGCGACGAATTCGCGATCGATGGCGATACGGACTTCCTGAACGACACGGCGTTCTCAATCGCCTCGGGCCGGAAGATGGAAGACATCGCCGCCGGCAAGGGCAAGGCGGCCAAGCCGTTCATGACCGCCAAGACCACGCCGCCGGACGCCACCTGGAACAGCAAGCCCTCGCCCGAGGCGAGCGGCGAGAAGGCGGCCAAGGAAGCGAAAGCGCCTAAGCGCAAGCCGGCGGCGACCAAGGCCAGGAAGGTCGAGGCGAAGATGCCCGACTTCGTCCCGCCGCAGCTGTGCAAGCTGGTCGACCGGCCGCCCGGCGGCGAGGGCTGGGTCCACGAGATCAAGTTCGACGGCTATCGGATGCAGCTGCGGGTCGAGGGCGGCAAGGCGGCCTTGCGCACCCGCACGGGGCTGGACTGGAGCGACCGCTTCCCGCGATTGGTTGCTGATGCGGCCGAGTTGCCCGACGCAATGATCGATGGCGAGGTCGTGGCCCTGGACGAGGCTGGCTCGCCTAGCTTCGCGGGGCTGCAGGCCGCCTTGGCTGAGGAGGACACCAGCGACCTGATCTTCTTCGCCTTCGACCTGCTGCATGCGCAGGGGGAGGACCTGACCGACCAACCGCTGGAAGATCGCAAGACCCAACTGAAGGCGCTGCTGCCGAAGGACGACGAGCGCCTGCGCTATGTCGAGCACTTCAAGAGCGGCGGCGAGGCGGTGCTGCAGTCGGCCTGTCGCATGTCGCTGGAAGGCGTGGTCTCCAAGAAGCTCGACGCGCCCTATCGTTCGGGCAAGGGCGCGACCTGGACCAAGGCCAAGTGCCGGGCCGGCCACGAGGTGGTGATCGGCGGCTGGACGACGACGGGCGACGCCTTCCGGTCCTTGATCGTCGGGGTCTATCGCGACGGCGACCTGGTCCATGTCGGCCGGGTCGGCACGGGCTATGGCCGCGACAAGGTCGCCAAGCTGCTGCCGAAGCTGAAGGCCCACGTTCGTAAGACCTCGCCGTTCAAGGGCAAGGGCGCGCCGAAGGGCGGGGCGGGCGTGCACTGGGTCGACCCGGTACTGGTGGCCGAGATCGAATTTGCGGGCTTCACCGGCGAGGGCGCGGTGCGCCAGGCCTCGTTCAAGGGCCTGCGCGAAGACAAGCCGGCCAAGGCCGTCGAGGCCGAGGCGCCCGCGCCGGCCGAGGCGGTCGAACTGGCGCAGCCGAAGGCGGGGAAGGCGATCGTGAAGGGCGTGACCCTGTCCAATCCCGACAAGGCCCTGTGGCCCGACGCCGGCGACGGGACGCCTGGGACCAAGCTGGATCTCGCCCGCTACTACGAGGCGGTCGGCGACTGGATGCTGGAGCATATCCGCGGCCGGCCCTGCTCGGTGATCCGTACGCCCGACGGCATCGGCGGCGAGAGCTTCTTCCAGCGCCATTCGGGCAAGGGCGTCTCGGCCCTGATCGACGAGGTCACGGTCAGCGGCGACCACAAGCCGTATCTGGTGTTCAACACCGTCGAGGCCCTGGTCGCCGCCGGCCAGTGGGGCGCGACCGAGCTGCATCCCTGGAATTGCCGCGAAGGCGAGCCGGAGGTTCCGGGCCGGCTGGTGTTCGACTTGGACCCCGGGCCGGACGTCTCGTTCGACGCCGTGGTCGAGGGCGCGCGCGAGATCCGCGACCGGCTGGAGGCCCTGGGCCTTGTCGGCTTCTGCAAGACCACCGGCGGCAAGGGCCTGCACGTGGTGACACCGTTGAAGGGCTCGAAAGTGGACTGGGACGCCGCCAAGGCCTTCGCCCGCGAGGTCTGCGCCCGCATGGCCGCCGACAGTCCCGACCAGTACCTGATCACCATGGCCAAGAAGGACCGGGGCGGCCGGATCTTCCTCGACTACCTGCGCAATGACCGCATGAGCACCGCCGTGGCGCCCTTGTCACCGAGGGCGCGTCCCGGCGCGCCGGTGTCGTGGCCAGTGGCCTGGACCCAGGTGCGGAAGGGGCTGGATCCCTCGCGGTTCAACATCCGCATGGCGCCGCGGATGGTAAAGGAGCTCGACGCCTGGGAGGCCTATGCGGAAAGCGAGCGGGACCTGGCGGGGGCGATCAGGAAGCTGGGGAAGATGGGGTAGGCCCGATCCTCATCGTCATCCCGCGCATAAAGCGCGGGATGACGGGTTTGTTTAGCTCGCCTTCTTCCGCGCCGGCGCCTTGTGCGCCGTCTTCGCCGCCGGCTTCTTTGCGGCCGGCTTCTTCGCCGGCGCCTTACCCAAACTGCTTCGCAGCGCCTCCATGAGGTCCACCACATTGGTGTCCTCGGGCTGCTCGGGCGCGGCGACCTTGCGGCCCTTGCCCTTCTGCTTTTCCTTGATCAGCGCCCGCAGGGCGTCCTCGTAGCGGTCGTTGAACTGCTCGGGATCGAACGGGCCTTCCTGCTGCTCGATGATCTTCTGGGCGATCTGGATCATCGCCGCGTCGGGCTTCTTGTCAGGGATGGCGTCGAAATACGCAGCCGCGTCGCGGACCTCGCGCTTGTTGCGCAGGGTCCAGGCGACCATGCCGTCGTCGCGGGGCTCGATGGCCAGCAGGCGCTCGCGCTGGTGCATGACGACCCGCCCGAGCGCGACCTGGCCTTCCTTGGTCATGGCCTCGCGGATCACGCCATAGGCCTCGGCGGCCAGCTTGCCGTCGGGGACCAGGAAATAGGGATTGTCCCAATAGAGCCGATCGATGTCGCCGGCGCTGACGAAGCGCTCGATGTCGATGGTGCGAGTGCTTTCCAGGCGGACGCTGTCGATCTCGTCCTGGGTCACCACCACGTACTGGCCCTTCTCGTATTCGTAGCCCTTGACGATGTCGGCGCGCTCGATGGGCCCCAGATCCGGATCGGTCGGGATCATCCGAATGCGGTTGTGAGTCTTCTTGTGCAGCATGTTGAAGTGCACGTCGCCGCGCGAGTCGGTGGCGGTGTACATCGCGACAGGACAGGTCACGAGCGACAGGCGCAGGTGGCCCTGCCAGGTGGGACGGCCGGCGGCCATGGGCGTTTCCTTCTCAGGCTTGCGCGCACGAGGCCTTCGCGGCCTCCAGGAAGCGGATAACGGCCAACTCGAAGGCGCGCTCCGAGCGACCGGCCTTCAGCGGCAGCGTCCCCTGCTGATAGGCCTCCAGCACTAGCGGGTGGATGTAAGAGCCGCGGCAGACGGCGGCGGTGTTGCCCAGCAGGCCCGCAACGGCCTTCACGCAGGTGTTGACGTTCCGCTTGGCCTCGGTGGCGCTGCCGGCCTTGGGGATCAGGCACAGCGCCCGCGCCGCCGCCAGGGTGCCGGCCCAGGTGCGGAAGTCCTTGGCCGAGAAGTCCTCGCCGATGGCGGCGCGGATATAGCCGTTGACGTCGGCGCTCTCGACCGCGCGGCGTTGGCCGTTGTCGTCCAGGTATTGGAACAGGCGCTGGCCGGGCACGTCCTGGCAGGCCTTGACGATGCGGGCCAGCCGCCGGTCGCGGAAGCCCGTGGTGTGGACCTTGCCGCTCTTGCCCTTGAACTGGAACGTGCCACCCACGCTGGACAGCTTGGCGTGGCGGTCGCGCAGGGTGGTGAGGCCAAAGCTCTTGTTGGCCTGGGCATATTCCTCGTTGCCGATCCGGATCAGGGTCAACTCCATCAGCCGGATGACGGCGGCGATGACCTTTTCGCGGGGCAGGCCGCGGCGGGCCAGGTCCTTGTCGACCTGGGCGCGCAGCCGGGGCAGGGCGCGGCCGAAGGCGATCATCCGGCCGAACTTCAGCCCGTCGCGGTCGCGCCGCCACGCCTCGTGATAGCGATACTGCTTGCGGCCCTTCTGGTCGCGGCCGGTCGCCTGGATGTGGCCGCGCGGCGAGGGGCAGATCCAGACGTGGGTCCAGGCCGGCGGGATGGCCAGGAGGCGGATGCGCTCCAGCGTGTCGGCGTCGGTGACGCGGTCGCCGTCGGGGTCGCGATAGTCGAAGCCGTCGCCGGCCTTGATCCGCGCCAGCCCCGGGTCGTCGTCATTGACGTAGGCCAGCCCGGGAGTCGTCACCGAGAAATCAATCGTGTCGCGCGGCATGTCGCCAGCCCTCCGATCCATCTTCGGATCAACGGAGCGCGAAGGGGCAGGTTCCGGGCATGAAAAAAGGCTTCGAGGCGAGCCTGAAGCCTTCGTCCATCTCCGGTTGGGCGCGCGCCTTACGGGGCGTCGTCGTCCACCATGGCGCGCACCAGATCCACCACGCGGCGGCGCAGGCGGCGGTCGTCCAGGCGCGGGAACAGGCTAGCCAGCTCCAGGCCTTCCGGGGTCGAGACGAACTCGGTCATGCGCTGGGCGAAGCCGTCGTCCAGGCCGCCGTCGGTGTCTTCCAGGCCTTCGAAGAAGTAGGAAACCGGGGCCTGCAGCAGCTTGGCCGCGTCATAGAGCTTGCTGGCGCTGATGCGGTTGGCGCCGCGCTCGTACTTCTGGATCTGCTGGAAGGTGATGCCCAGGGCGTCGGCGACCTGAGTTTGGCTGAGGCCCATCATCTTGCGGCGAATTCTCAGCCGGGCTCCCACGTACAGATCAACGGGGTGGGCCGCTTCGGCTGCGGGTCGATCGTTCATCCGCCTCAATTCCATCAAGCGCCGCCGTGCGGCTCTAACATATGCGTTAACGGGTATGCCTCAGCTTGGCTGCATCGTCACGTGCTGCGCATGCACAGATCGGGTCTTCCCGTCCAGGCGGAGCAAGGGGTTTTCGCGACCTGGGATGGATTTGCACCGCTTAGGGATCGCACGGGGTTGACGTCCGGGACCTCGGGGAGTGTCTGCGCGCCATGACAGTTCAATCGGGCGTGCGCGTCGCCGTGGCTGGGGCCGGGGCGTTTGGATCGGCGGTGGCGCTGAAATTGGCCCGAGGCGGGACGGACGTGACCGTGTTCGATCCGGCGCCGCCCGGCCAGAACGCTTCGGGCGTGGCCGCGGGCATGCTGGCCCCGGTCAGCGAGGCGCTGTTCGACCCGGCTTCACGCGGCCATCTCGACGTTATGCGCCGCGCCCGCGCGCTGTGGCCGGCCTTCGCCGACAGCCTGGGGATCGCGCTGGGCCTGGCCGGCGTGCGCATCGAGGGCTCCGACACATGGCGCGGCGAGGTCGAGGCCAGGCTGCGCGACCTGGGCGTGCCCGTCACCGACCACATCACCGAGGACTGGCGGATCGACGCCCCGGGCGCCCTGGCGGCGATGCGGGCCGCGGCGGAAAGCGCCGGCGCGCGGTTTGTGCAGGCCGCGGTCACGGGCTTTACCCCCGGCGCGCTGGCGTTGGCCGACGGCCGGGCCCTGGCCTTCGACGTGCTGGTGCTGGCCACCGGTCCCGGCGTGCGCGAAGGACGCTTGGCCCCGGAGACCACGGCCCTGGCGCCGGTGAAGGGCCAGATCCTGCGGACCGCTCCGGTGGGTCTAGAGGACACGGTGGTGCGCGGCGAAGGCGTTTACATGGCCCCGGGCGAGGTCCTGGCCATCGGCGCGACCATGGAAGTCGGCCGCGACGACCTGGCGCCTGACGCTGAGGCGACCCGGGCGCTACGCGCGGCCGCCAAGGCGCTGCGGCCGGAACTGGATCTCGATGCGGCCCAGGTCGATGTCGGCGTGCGGGCCACCACGCCGGACGGCTTGCCGCTGGTCGGCTGGAGCCGTGCGCCCGGCGTACTGCTGGCAGTGGGGGCGCGACGCAACGGCTGGCTGTTCGCGCCGCTTGTGGCCGACATGGCCGCAGCGTATCTGAATGGTGATAACCCGGGCCCCGACGCCGCCGCCATGGACGCGCGCCGTTTCGAGGAGCTCGAGACCTAAGACAAGCGCACGCAGGGGAGTAGGGCCGGATGTCCGGATTCTGGTTGACCGACGAACAGGAAGCCATCCGCGAAGGCGTCGCCAAGGTGTGCGCCGGCTTCGATGACGAGTACTGGCGCCGCACCGACGACACCGGAAACTTTCCTGAAGAGTTTGTCGCTGCCATCGCTCAAGGGGGATGGCTGGGCGTGGCCATGCCCGAGAGCGTCGGCGGGGCGGGCCTGGGCCTGACCGAGGCGGCGATCATGATGCAGGCCGTGGCCCAGTCGGGCGCCGGCTTCTCGGGCGCCAGCGCTATCCACCTGAACATCTTCGGTCCCATGCCGCTCTTGAAGTTCGGCAATGACGAGCAGCGCCAGCGCCTACTGCCGCGGCTGATCTCGGGCGAGGACAAGATGTGCTTCGCGGTCACCGAGCCGAACTCGGGCCTCGACACCTCCAGCCTGGAGACGCGAGCCGAGAAGGTCGAGGGCGGCTATCGCCTGAACGGCCGGAAGATCTGGACCACCGGCGCCCAGCGCGCCAACAAGATCCTAATCATCGCCCGCACCACGCCCAAGGACCAGTGCGCCAAGCCGCACCAGGGGCTGTCGCTGTTCTATACCGACCGCGCCGAGATCGAGGCCAAGCCGATCCCGAAGATGGGCCGCAAGGCCGTCGAATGTAACATGCTCTTCATCGAGGACCTGTTTGTCCCCGCCGCCGATCTGGTCGGCGAGGAGGGCAAGGGCTTCCAATACCTCCTGCACGGCCTGAACCCCGAGCGGGTGCTGTTCGCCGCCGAAGCCGTGGGTCTGGGCCGCGCCGCCCTGGCCAAGGCGACGACCTACGCCAAGGAACGGGTCGTGTTCGGCCGGCCGATCGGTCAGAACCAGGGCGTGGCCCATCCGCTGGCCAAGTCGTGGGCCGAGCTGGAAGCGGCGAACCTTTTGGCTTTCAAGGCCGCCGCCCTCTACGACGCGGGCAAGGAGTGCGGGGCCGAGGCCAATGCCGCCAAGTACCTGGGCGCCGAGGCTGGCTTCCACGCCTGCGAGGCCTCGGTCCTGGCCCATGGCGGCATGGGCTACGCCAAGGAGTACGACGTCGAGCGCTACTTCCGCGAGGCGATGATCGCCCGCATCGCCCCGATCAGCCGCGAGATGATCCTGAACTTCATCGCCGAGCGCGTCCTGGGGCTGCCCAAGAGCTACTGAACGCGCCCGGCGAGGGGCCTTAGACCCCCGCGCTGAAGCGGATGGGAATGCGCACGGTCGCGCCGTCGACGGCCTGGCCGTTCTCCATCTGCGGCTTCATCTTGAAGAAGCGCGAGACCTTCAGGGCGGCGCCGCCGAAGCCTTCCTCGGCCGGTGTTTCCGACAGGATCGTGCAGTCGCGGACCGTGCCGTTCACCGCCACCACGCAGTTCAGGGTCGCCACGCCCGACACTCCGCGCCGCTGGGCGCTTTCGGGGTAGTAGCGGGCCATGTCGTCGGCCGAGGGGAGCCGCAGCCAGTTGGCGCGGGTGATGACCTTCGCGGGCGGCGAGACCGGCGGCGGCGCGGGCGGATCGGGCGTGAAGGTGATCGGCCCCGGGACCGGAGGGCCATCGGGGATGTCCAGGGTCTTCACCGGCAGGATTTCAGGCGGCGTGATCGGCGTCGGCACGGGCGTGTGGACCTTGATCGGGTTTGAGGCCTTGGGCGGCTGGTCGGCCGGCGGGGGAGGCGGCGGCTTCGGCGGCGTGTATGGCGGCTCGATGATCAGCACGGGATCGTCGACCATCGGCGCCAAGGGCGTCACCCACTTCTGGTAGGCTAGGTAGCCGACCAGGGCGACGTGCGCCGCCGCGGAGACGCCCAGGCCGATCAGCAGCATTTTCGAGGGCTTGCGCGGGGCGGCGTCCAGGCCGGGAATGCCGGAACCATTGGGATTGAGGGCCAGGGCCATGATGACCTCCTAGATGAAATTACACCCGTAGCATAAGGTCATCACAGGTGTCGCTGGCTGTAAATTGACAATCGTAATCCGACTGTCGATTTTTCTTACGTTTGTAAGATCGGGTGCGACATCTCGCCTCCGGATGGGGCGAAGCAGGCGTGGTTAATTCGTCATTAACCATGATCGCGGACTCATCACGTCCATGCCTGCCGTCAGTTCCATCCGCAGCGTCGTCGAGTCGGCGATCCAGCGCGCTTCCAGCGCGACGGGGGTCGACTTCTCGTTCCTGGTGGGCACGGCCAAGCGCGAAAGCGGCTTCAACCCGGCCGCCAAGGCGCGCACGTCCTCGGCCTCGGGCCTGTTCCAGTTCGTCGACCAGACCTGGCTGTCCACGCTGAAGAAGCATGGCTCCAAGTACGGCTATGCCCGCTATGCCGACCTGATCTCGCAAGGCAGCGACGGCCGCTATCGCGTCGAGGGCGACGAAGCCCGCAAGGCGGTGCTGGGCCTGAAGATGGATCCGCACGCCGCCTCGCTGATGGCCGGCGAGCTGGCCTCGGACCACGCCTCCTATCTGCGCGGCCGGGTGGGGCGCTCACCCACGTCCGGCGAGCTCTACGCCGCCCACTTCCTGGGTCCGGCCGGTTCAGCCCGCCTGATCGAGGCCGCGACCAGCAACCCCGGCGCCAGCGCCGCCGCGATGTTCCCGGATGCGGCCCAGGCCAACAAGTCGATCTTCTATCGCGACGGCCGCTCGGCCACGGTCGGCGAGGTCTATGCCAACCTGACCAAGACCGGCGGCGCCAGCCGTGTCACCGACCCGGCGCCCGCGCGCCAGCAGCCCGACAGCGTCGACCAGGGCTTCATCCAATATGCCAGCGGTCGTCGCCTGGAGCGGATCAAGCAGCAGGAAGCGGTGGTCGACCTGATCCTGCGCGGCTCGCAGGACGCCAATCCGTTTGGCGGCGGCGAGATCGGCGGCGGCGCAGGTCAGCGTCTGGCCAGCTCGATGTTCTCGGCCGAAATGCTGCGGGTGCTGGCCGACGCCAACGACAAGGTCAAGCAGCGCTGACCTGGGTCAGAGCCGCTACCTGGTCTTCCGACCAACCCAACTCTCTGAATACGCTCTCGGTATCTGCGCCCAGCTTGGGCGCCGGACCGCGCGGCGTGTCGTCCACGCCCGGGAAACGGGCCGGGGCGGCCGGTGACTTGAACGTACCGCCCGCGCCGTCGGGCGTGTCGACGAAACAGCCCGCCGCCTCCGCCTGGGCGTCCTGCGCCAGTTCGCGCGGGGTCTGGTAGGGGGCCCAGGTGATGTCGCCGGCGTCCAGCGCCGCCTCGGCCTGTGGATAAGTCATCGCCCCGAACGCCTCGTCCAGGATGTCGACCAGGGCCTGGCCGTGCTCGCGGCGGCTCTTGGCCGAGGCGAAGCGCGGGTCGTCGACCAGTTCGGGTCGGCCGGCGGCGGCGGCGATGCGCGGCCAGTCGACCGAGCCCTGGCGCGGCAGCAGGCAGATCCAGCGGCCGTCCGACGTCTTGTAGAAGTTGGCCAGCGGTTGCACCGCCTCGCGCCGACCGCGGGTCGAGGCCAGCTTCCCGAAGCGGAGCTGGATGGCCATGTCAGAGCCGATCGCGTAGACGCCGGTGCGCAGCAGCGAGGTCTCGACCAGCCGGCCTTCGCCAGTCTTGGTCCGCTCGTGGACCGCCGCGAGGATCGCGGACACCGTCGCCAAGGAGGTGACGTGGTCGCCCATGCCGGTGCGGATCGGGAAGGGCTCGGCCCCCTTGGGCGCGGTGATCGCCCCGACGCCGGCCCGCGACCAGAAGGCCGCCACGTCCATGCCCGGCTTGTCGCGATCGGGACCGACCAGGCCATAGCCGGTCAGGCTGCAATAGATCAGGCGGGGATTGATGGCCTTCAGCGTCTCGTAGTCCGCGCCCGCCCGGGCCAGGGCGGCGGGGCGGACATTGGTCAGGAAGATGTCCGCCGTGGCGACCAGCGCCTTCAGCGCCTCGCGGCCCAGGTCGCTGCGGATGTCCAGCACCACGGCGCGCTTGCCGCGGTTGTCCAGCTCGAAGATCGGGTTGGCGTCCTGGTCCGAGCCGATGGTGTCGAAGAACCGCCGCATCGGGTCGCCCTCGGGAGACTCGACCTTGATGACGTCGGCGCCCCAGTCGGCCATGATTCCGGCCGCCCCCGGAGCAGCGATATAGGTCGCCAGCTCGACCACCCGCAGTCCCTGCAGCATCCGCGTCTCTCCATTTTTGTTGGGCGCGAGTGTGCGGATGCCGGCCGGGATTGGAAAGGCTTACCCATGGGCAAGCCTCCCGATCAGAATACCAGGCAGCCGGGCGGCTCGACCTTGAGGATCCGCAGCAGGCGTTCGTGGCCGTCGCGGTCGGGCCAGCTTATCGACTGGCCGACGGTCAGGCCGATCAGGCCGGCCCCCACGAGGGACAGCACTGAGATCTTGCCGGCCGCGATGTCGGCTTCCTTGGGATAGACCAGCAGCACCGAGCGGGCGACGCCGTTGGCGTCGTCCTCGAAGCGCACGGTCGAGCGCATGCGAACGACCTCGCCGGGCATGTCGGCGTCGGGGCGGATCTCGGCGCGGTCGATTTCGGCCAACAGCATGTCGGCGGCCAGCGGGGAGGCCTGCTGCATCTGCAGGGCCAGGGTGGACAGGCGTTCGACCTCGGTCTCGGCCATGATGATGCGAGGACGCGCGGCGGCGTCCGCTTGCGAGGGCATGGATAGCTCCTGGCGATGTGTAAAGGCGCGACGGCGCACGCACGGTGGGCCGGTCAAGGCGGAATGATGAGTGTTCGCCCCGAACGCTCGCGGCGGCAGGCGCGCGAACGGTTCGGGGCTAGTAGGCTGCGAGCAGGCTACCGCCGTGATGGCAGAAACGCCGGAAGATGGGGCGCGAGAACATGCGCCATTGTCCACCGCCGGCCCGGCTTGTCAAACCGGAGCTTAGGCGGCTTCAGACTTGCTGGTGGGCCGATCGAGGGCGGCGGCATCGGCCAGGGTGCGGGCCACGGCCGCGACGCTGACGGGCTTGCGCAGCACGATGTCGGCGCCCGCGTCCAGGAATTCGGTGGCTTCCTCGCCGTCGCCGTCGATCATGGCGACGATAGGAGCGTGGCGGTTGGGACCGTCGGCCTGGCGCAGGGCGGCCGCCGCGCCCGGGCCGTCCAGAACCGGCATCCGGTGATCCAGCATCAGCAGGTCGAACTCGGCGATCCGGGCCAGATCGGCGGCGCGGCGGCCGTTCTGGGCGTGGACCACCTGGTGGCCCAGCTGCTCCAGGATGGCGCGCAGCATGGCCGCGTTCAGGGCGTCGTCCTCGGCGATCAGGATGCGCAGGGTGCGCGGCGCGCCGGGCGGCTCGTTGGCGATGGCTTCCAGCTCCTCCTCGAACTCGCACTCGACGGCGGCGTCGAAGGGCAGGGTCAGGGTGAAGCAGCTGCCCACGCCCACGGCGCTGCGGGCCTCAAGCGCGCCGCCCATCAGCCGCGCCAGCTGGCGCGACAGCGACAGGCCCAGGCCCGCGCCGTTGACGCCGGCGCCGGTGCGCTCGACCCGGCGGAAGGGCTCGAAGGCCTGTTCCATCTCTTCGGTCGACAGGCCAGGGCCGGTGTCGGCGACCTCGACGGCCACCTGGTCGCCGCGCAGCTCGACGCGGACCTCGATGCGGCCGCGCACGGTGTACTTCACCGCGTTGCCCAGCAGGTTGGCGACGATCTGGCGGGTGCGCAGGGCGTCGGCGATCACCGCGCCCTTGTCGCGGCCGCGCAGCAACGGATCGATGTGGACGGCCAGCTCCAGCCCCTTGGCGGCGGCGTGCGGCTTGTCCAGCAGGACCAGGTCCTGGATCAGGCGGGCGGGATCGAAGGGCAGGGCCTCGACGCTGAGGCGGCCCGATTCGGCGGTCTCGGAGTCGAGCGTGGCGTTCAGCACCGAAATCAGGTCCTGGGCGGCGTCCAGCGCGGCGTTCAGCTGCTCGCGCGACGGCGCGGCGCGGCCGCCCTTGCCGGCGGCCGCGGCCAGCACGTGGGTCACGCCGGTCAGGCCGTTGCGGATTTCATGGCTCAGCGTGGCCACGATGTCGGACTTGGAGCGGGCCGTGCGTTCGGCGTCCTCCAGCACCCGCAGGCGCTCCTCGACCAGCTCCTCGTGAGCGACAGACAGATCGTGCTGGCGGCGGAACATGCGGTTCAGGATCAGGGCCAGCGTCAGGCCCAGCGCGGTGGCGCCGAAGGTCAGCTCACCTTCCTGGCGGTCACCGCCGCTGGAGAAGTGGGCGATCATCGGACCTGCCGCCGCGATCGGAGCGATGATCAGCAGGCCGGGCAGGTAGGGAGCGGCGAAGAAGGCGCACATCACCGCGCCGGCGGTGGCCATCAGCAGCAGGGTGTCGCGCGCGGGACCCGCGCCCTGGGCGAAGGCCGCGATCTGGCCGACCGCTAGCGCCCACAACACGCCGCACAGCACATAGACCCGCGCCCGGCGCGCCAGGTTCTGCGACGTGTCGTCGCGCAGGCCGTTGATGGCGACGTAGAAGGCGCCCCAGTTAATGGCGAAGACCGCGAAGGTGGCGGTCATCCAGATGCGGTTGGCGGCGAACGATCCGACCCACACGAACAGCGGCAGGCTGATCGCGAAAACCCCAAGCGCGTAAGGCAGCAGCGCGGACTGGGCGTCCAGGGCCTTGGCCAGTCGCGCGCCGTCCATCGTGTTGTCGTTCGGCCGGCGCTCTACGAGCAAGGTCGCGCTCCTGTTCATCGAGCGCGCATCATGGCGATGTGTGGTTTGTACCCAGTTACGGTGTATCGTTAATCCACAGCTTCGAAGCGCAAACAATCATTAAGCCTAACCGCCGAGGATCGACTCTCAGCATAGGTCGGGCGGAACCCCCATGGCCACCACACGCGCCGCACTCACCGATTTAGATATCCGCATGCTCGTGAAGGGCGCGACGCCGGACGAGCGCGCCCTCGCGGCCCATAAGCTGTGCCGCAGCATCGATCGCGCCACCCTCGACGAGGAGGGGCGACAGGTCGCCCACGACATCCTGCGGGTCATGGCCGCCGACGCCGCCGAGCTGGTGCGCCGGGCCCTGGCGGTCACCCTGAAGAACTCGCCGGTCCTGCCGCCGGACGTCGCCAACCGCCTGGCGCGCGATGTCGACAGCGTCAGCCTGCCGATCATCAACTTCTCGCCGGTGTTCACCGACACCGACCTGGCCGAGATCGTCCGCGTGGGCGGTCCGCGCCGCCAGATGGCGGTGGCCAAGCGCTCGAAGCTGTCGACCCGGATCACCACGCTGCTGGTCGACCAGGGCGACGAGGCCGTCGTGGCCGCGACCTGCGCCAACGACAACGCCCGCTTCTCGGAAGTGGCGCTGCAGAAGGCCCTGGACCGCTTCGCCAAGTCCGAGCAGGTGCTGCAGGCCGTAGCCTATCGCGCCGCCCTGCCGCTGGCGGTGACCGAACGCTTGATCGACATGGTCGGCGACCAGATCCGCGACCACATCCTGTCGCATCACGCCTTGTCGGCCGAGCTGGCCCTGGAACTGATGATCAGCGCCAAGGAGCGGGCCACCATCGACCTGGTGGACCAGGCCGGCCGCGCCGCCGATCCCAAGGCTTTCGTCGCTCACCTGCATCGCGTGGGCCGTCTGTCGCCCTCGCTGATCCTGCGGGGTCTGGCCCACGGCCACATGACCTTCTTCGAGTGGGCCGTGGCCGAATTGGCCGGCGTGCCGCATCACCGCACCTGGCTGATGATCCACGATGCGGGCCCGCTGGGCCTGAAGGCGATCTGCGAGCGCGCCGGCCTGCCGCCGCGCCTGCTGCCGGCCTTCCGCGCCGGCGTCGACGCCTTCCACGGCCTGGAGTTCGACGGTCGCGCCCACGATCGTGAGCGTTTCCAGGAGCGGATGATCCAGCGCTTCCTGACCTCGTCCCACGCCGTGTCGCGCGAGGACAGCGAGTACCTGCTGGAGCGCATGGACCAGAGCGTCGAGAAGCGTCAGGCCGCCTCGGCCTAATCTGCGCCCCGAACGGTTGTTCGAATTTGGACTGTGCAAGCGCTCGGACGTGCGCCAGACTTACCGTCATGTCTGATCCGTCGCTCGGGGATGCTCGTCCCGCCGCCACCGTACTGCTGCTTCGAGACGCGCCCGACTTCGAGGTGCTCATGGTCAAGCGGCACCACCAGATCGACTTCGCCGGCGGGGCCCTGGTGTTCCCGGGCGGCAAGAGCCACCAGGGCGACCACGACCCGCGCTGGCGCGAGCTGGCGTACGGCTTCGACACCGAATGCCAGGACGGCGCGCCACTGCGCATCGCCGCCATCCGCGAGGCCTATGAGGAAGCCGGAGTGCTGCTGGCTCGTGACAAGGACGGCGCCTTCTATGCAGGCGAGGCGGCCAAGGACATCCGCGCGGCGGTGGCCGAGGACAAGGTGGCCTTCATCGACGTGGTCGAGGATCTGGGCCTGAAGCTGGATCTGTCGGCCCTGACGGTGTTCGCCCGCTGGATCACGCCCAAGCTGATGCCCAAACGCTTCGACACCTGGTTCTACGTCGCCCACGCGCCGCTGGCTCAGCAGGCGATCTGCGACGGCCACGAGGCGGTCGATGCCGAGTGGATCGCCCCGGCGACCGCGCTGGACATGGCCGCGGCCGGCGCGCGCAAGGTGATCTTTCCCACGCGCATGAACCTGCAACTGCTGGCCGAAAGCGCCAGCCCGAGCGATGCAGTGACGAGGGCCGAGGGCAGGGCGCTGGTCACCGTCGAGCCGTGGGTCGACGGCCGCGTGCTGCGGATCCCCGGCAACGCCGGCTACGGCGCAGTGACTGAGCCGCTTGAGGCGCTCTAGGCCTTCGGCGCCGGCTCGGCGGCGTTGATCCAGTTGACGATATCGCCCAGCACCTTGGCCACGGCCTGGTCATAGGCCGGCACAATGGCTCCGACGCGGTTGTCGGCGGCGCGGATCTTGGCCTCGAAGATCTGGTCGCCGACCAGGGCGCGATCGCTGCTGCGGCTCAGGACGCCCCTGACGCGGACGACGATCTCGGGCGCGGCCTTGGGGCCCTGGTCATAGACCGCCTCGAAGGTGCGGACCTCCAGGCGCAGCACCAGCTCGGCCTTGCCGACCTCGCCGCGACCGATCAGGCGCGCGCGGCCCGGATCGTTCTCGAACGCCCGGGCGGTGGCTTCCTCGAACAGCACGAAGGCAGGCGACACCCAGCGGGCGCCGGCGATGTAGGCCACCTCGCCATTGGTGACGGTCTGGATGCGGTCGCCGGCCGCCGATCGGGTGAAGATGGTCGGAGCCTTCAGCACCCCGAACATCGCGCCGGGCGGGCCCTTGGAGACGTTCACCTCGGCCTGGCCGAAGCGGTACATACCGACCGGCTTGGTCTTCGGGAAGACGCTGATGCAGGCCGATAGGCTGACGGCGACCGCCGAGATGGCCGCGACGCGGAGCAGGTTACGGATCACGGCTGGACCTCCACTTCCTTGGCGGGCGCCTTGCCGACCAGGCTTCGGGGATTCTGTTCGACCTGGCCGACCAGACGGTCGAGGGACTCGGCGGCCCCCTGCAGGGTGACGATGGCGGCTGACAGCTGCGGCAGGCCGGTGGTGGCGAAGTCGCTGGTCGGACCTTCCAGCTTGCCGACCATGCCGCGGGCGTCCTTGGCGGCGGCCTTCAGCTCGGCGGCGGCGTCGCCCAATTCCTTCAGGGTGCGGCGGCCGTCGCCGTCGACGATGCCGTTGGCGGTCTTGGCCACCTCGGTGATCGACTGCGCCGTCTGGTCGATGCTCTGCAGCGCCTTCTGAGCGTCGGCGATGATCTCCTTGCGCTCGCGCAGTTCGGCGGTGACCGCCTGGACGTCGCTGAGCGAGGCGCTGAAGGTCTTGATGTTCTTGTCGCTGAGCACGCGGTTGACGCGGTCCAGGGCCTCGATCGTGCGGGTCAGCACCGTGCCGCCGCCTTCCAGCAGGTCGGACAGGGCGCTGCGCTGGCTGCGCAGGACCGGCACCTTGCCGCCCTCGACGGTGTCCTTCAGCAGCTCCTTGTTGGGCGAGCCGGCGGTGATCTGGACGTAGTTGACGCCCGTGATGCCCTGCGGCTCCAACGTGGCGTAGCTGTCGACCTTGATGGGCACGTCCGACGAGACGCGCACGCGGGCGATGACGCGGTTCGGGTCGGTCTTGTCCAGCTCGATGCGGCTGACCTCACCGACCTTGATGCCGTTAAAGTGCACCTCGCCGCCTTGAGACAGGCCGCGCACCGGACCGATGAACAGGATGTCGTACAGGTCGTAGTCGCGGCTGAAGCTGAGCTTGGCCAGCCAGACCACGAAGATCACCAGACCCATGAACAGGGCCAGCGAGATGGCCCCGACCAGGGCGTAGTTGGCGTTTCTTTCCATCAGTTACGTCCTCGCCTCGGCCTGGCTATGCGCAGGGGACGCGGCGGCGCGTCCTCGCGGGCCCAGGAAGTATTTCTGAATCCAGGGATGTTCCGAACGCTCGAGCTCGCGCACGGGCGCCACCTCGACCACCTTCTTGTCGGCCAGCACGGCGACGCGGTCGGTGATGGCGTACAGGCTGTCCAGGTCGTGGGTGATCATGAAGACGGTCAGATCCAGGCTGTCGGACAGGTCCTTGATCAACTCGTCGAAGGCCGCCGCGCCGATCGGGTCCAGGCCCGCCGTCGGCTCGTCCAGGAACAGCAGCTCGGGGTCCATGGCCAGGGCGCGGGCCAGGCCGGCGCGCTTGCGCATGCCGCCCGACAGCTCGGCCGGCTTCAAGGTCGCGGCGCGGGCGGGCAGGCCGACCATGGCGATCTTCAGGTCGGCAATTTCCTCGATCTCGCGCTTGGGCAGGCGGGTGTGTTCGTAGAGCGGCGCCGAGACGTTCTCGCGCACGGTCAGGTTCGAGAACAGTGCGCCCTGCTGGAACAGCACGCCCCAGCGGCGCTCGACCGACGACCAGCGCCGGCGCGAGGCCGTGCGCATGTCGCCGCCGAACAGGCGCACCTGGCCGCCGTCGGGGACCTTCAGGCCGATGATACTGTTGAGCAGCACCGACTTGCCGGTGCCCGAGCCGCCGACCACGCCCATGACCTCGCCGCGCTGGACCTGCAGGTCCAGGCCGTCGTGCACGACATTGTCGCCAAAGCACGAGACCAAGCCGCGCACCTCGATCGGGAACTTCTCCGACTCTGCCGACTCGGCGACAGGCGGGGGAGGCGGAGGCTGTTTGCGGGAGCGGGTCATATATCCAGCTCCATGAAGATCAGGGCGAAGACAGCGTCGATCAGGATAATGGCGAAGATGGCGTGGACCACGGCGGCGGTGACGCGGCGGCCCAGCGACTCGACGTCATTGCCGACCTCCATGCCCTGGCGGCAGCCGATGGCGGCGATCACCGCGGCCATGACCGGAGCCTTGCACAGGCCGATCCAGAAGTGGGTGACGCCGATATAGTCGACGATGCGCTGCAGGAAGAAGGTCGGCGACAGGTCCAGCACGACCCACACCACCAGCATGCCGCCGGCCAGGCCCGCCAGGGTGGCCACGAAGGTCAGCAGCGGGATGGTCAGCAGCAGGGCGGCGAAGCGCGGCAGCACCAGCGCTTCGTACGGGTCAACGCCCATGACCTGCATGGCGTCGACCTCCTGGTTCATCTTCATCGAACCGATCTCGGCCGCGAAGCTGGAGGCCGAGCGGCCGGCCAGCAGAATGGCGGTGATCAGGATGTTGAACTCGCGCATCACCGAGATGCCGATCAGCTCGACCGAGTAAACCTGGGCCCCGAAGTCGGTCAGCATGTTGGCGCCCAGCAGGGCCACCACCGCGCCGATGAAGAAGGTCGTCACCGCCACGATCGGCATGGCGTCCAGGCCTGCGCGCTCGGCCAGCGAGATGGTCGGCGCCCAGCGGATGCGGCGCGGATCGGCGATGCAGCGACCCAGGGCGCTGAGCAGGTGGCCCAGAAACACCAGGGTGCTGTAGCCGTCGCTGAACAGGCCATAGACGCCGCGTCCGACCCGCTCCAGCAGGGCGTGGAAGCCATTGGGGCGGATCGAGGGTTCGGGCTCGACCTGGATCGCCGCACCGACCAGTTCCAGCAGGCGCAGCACCTCGGGGCGGGCCTCGACGCGCTGGGCGTCTAGCCTGTCGCCGCCGGCCCGCAGGATGGCGTAGGCGCCGGCAGTGTCGCAGCGATTGACGCCGGTCAGGTCGAAATGGATGTCCTTGGGCGACTTGACCGCCGCGGACAGCCGCAAGCCGGCGTCCAGCAGGCCGCGAGCGGTCCAATCTCCCGAGAGCGCGGCCGTCGTGCGGCCGTCGTGCTCGGTCAAGATGAAGTCCGCCGGTAGCGCCATGAAATCCGTGAGCTTGTTTACGGGCTATATCCAAGCCCCGCGCAGGACCTGACAAGGGCAAAACGCGCCAAGGCGCAGCTTGTTTCTGCTTGTGGCGACTCTGTGACGAAAAGTTTGTGGAGAGAGGTGTGACCACGGGGCGCATCGCGTCCCGGTTCAATCTTGGTTAACGGATAACCGTCACGAACATGGTCAACGAAATCTTACCGTCGAGTCGGAGTACCTAGAGCATGAGCGCGGACGCGAAGCTGGACCAACGTATGGCCTTCATGCGCTTCGACGAACGTTCTCGCGCCGCCCTGCGGGCGCTGAAGCCCCTGATCGACAGCGAGATCGGGCCGGCGCTGGACAAGTTCTACGGCCAGGTCCGCAGCTTCCCCGAGGCGCGCTCGCGCTTCCGCGACGGCGAACACATGAACGGCGCGCAGTGCGCCCAGGCCGCCCACTGGCGCCGGATCGCCGAGGCCAACTACAACGACCGTTACGTCGCCGACGTCGAGCGCATCGGCCACGCCCATGTCGACGCAGAGTTGGAGCCACGCTGGTACATCGGCGGCTACGCCGTGGTGGCCGAGGAGCTGACCCGCGCCGTGGTCGCCAAGCGCGCCAAGGGCCTGTTCACCAGCGCCAAGTCCGACCAGGAGCTGGCCGACAGCCTTTCGGCCCTGAACAAGGCCGTGTTCCTGGACATGGATCTGGCCATCTCCAGCTATCTGGCGGTGATCGAGGACGAGCGCGCTGAGCTGGAAGCCGAGCGCCTGGCCGCCGAGCAGCGTCAAGCCGACGCGGTGAAGGCTGTCGGCGCGGCCCTGTCGCGCCTGGCCGCCGGCGACCTGACCGCCCGCATTGAAGGCGATCTGGCCCCCGAGTTCCAGGGCCTGCGCACCGACTTCGACCACGCCGTCGAATCCCTGAGCGAGGCCATGCGCGCCGTCGATCACTCGGCCGGCGGCATCCGCTCGGGCGCGGACGAGATCGCCCGCAGCGCCGAGGACCTGTCGCAGCGTACCGAGCAGCAGGCCGCGACCCTGGAACAGACCGCCGCCGCCGTCGAAGAACTGACCAGCGCCGTCAGCCGCACCGCCAAGGGGGCCCGAGAGGTTTCCTCGCGCGTCGGCGAGGCCTCGGCGGAAGCCGAGCGCTCGGGCGAGGTCGTCACCCGCGCCGCCGAGGCCATGACCAAGATCGAGGCCCAGTCGCAACAGGTGAACCAGATCCTGGGCGTGATCGACGAGATCGCCTTCCAGACCAACCTTCTGGCCCTGAATGCCGGCGTCGAAGCCGCTCGCGCCGGTGAAGCCGGTCGCGGTTTCGCGGTGGTCGCGCAGGAAGTACGGGCCCTGGCCCAGCGCTCGGCCAACGCCGCCAAGGAGATCAAGTCGCTGATCACCGAAAGCAGCCGGCAGGTCAGCGAAGGCGTCGACCTGGTCGGCCGGACGGGCGAGGCGCTGCGCGGCATCGTCGACAAGGTCGGCGGCATCGACGCCCTGGTGAACGACATCGCCGCCTCGACCGGCGAACAGGCCACGGCCCTGGGGCAGGTCAATTCGGCCGTGAACCAGCTGGACCAGGTGACCCAGCGCAACGCCGCCATGGTCTCGCAATCGACCGAGGCGACCCACGCCCTGCGCGTCGAGGCCCTGGACTTGTCGAACCGCGTCGGCGCGTTCCGCCTGGGCGGCCGTCCGCAGGTGGTGACCCCCGCCTTCCAGTCGACCTATCGCGAGCGTCCGGCCGAGAACCCGGTCCACGCCGCCCGCGCCCGCGTCGCCGCCTTCGCGCGTCCGGGCCGCTAAGGCTTCCTACTTCGGCGGCGGGGCCGTCGAGGCGCGGTGGATCAGGGTGAAGGGCAGCAGCTCTTCGCTCGGCCACTCCGGCGCCTCGTCGCCGCCCTTGGCCCGACCGATCAGCAGCCGCGCCGCCAATGACGACATCTCGGCGACGGGCTGGCGCACGGTCGTCAGCTGGGGCCTGCTGAAGCGGGCGCTGGAGCTGTCGTCGAAGCCCGCCACCGAGATGTCGCCCGGCGTCATCAGCCCGGCCTCGGCGATCGCGGCCATGCAGCCCAGGGCCATGTCGTCATTGCTGGCGAAGATCGCCGTCGGCCGCTCGGGCGTGGCCAACAGGGCCCGGGTCTGCTCGACCCCCGACTGGAAGGTGAAGTCGCCCTGGCGCACCCAGCTCCCGGCCACCGGCAGGCCGCGGGCGCGCATCGCCGCCAGATAGCCCTCGCGCCGGGCCTGGCTGGCGGCATAACGCGGCTCGCCGACGACGAAGCCGATGCGGCGATGGCCCAGGCCGATCAGGTGCTCGGTCATGTCGCGGGCGGCGGCGACATCGTCCATCCGCACGCGCGGCCCCGGGCCCTCGACGCGCTGGGGACCGACGCGGACATAGGGCGTGCCCGCCTTGTCCAGCATCTCCAGCACCACGGCGTCGTCGGAGGAGGGCGGGGTCAGGATGACGCCGTCGGGTTTCAGGGCGGCCAGGAAGGCGGCGACGTCCTGGCGGACGTTGGGGCCCTGGTGGTCGATCAGCTCGATCAGCAGGTGATAGCCGGCCTCGCGGCAGACCAGGGTCGCGCCCAACTGGACGCGCGACAGGTAGTCGGCGCCGCGCTCGCTCTGCCAGTGGTCGATGGTCAGGGCCGCATCGACAAAGACGGCGATCACGAACGAGCGCGAGCCGGCCAGGCTGCGGGCCGAAAGATTGGGGCTGTAGCCGAGGTCGCCCGCCGCCAGCAGCACGCGGTCGCGCATGGCGGGCCGAACGTTCGGCTCCTTGTTCATCACCCGCGACACCGTCTTGATCGAAACGCCCGCCTGGGCGGCGACGTCATAGATCGTCACCGAAGCCATCAGTCCGCCCCACGCCCCGCGAAATACCTGCACATGCTCACAACCTAGAGCGTAATCGCTCGGCTTGGAAACCTCTGGATCAAGTGTTGTAGCCCCTTGTCCGCAAGGCGTTGCGCAGCCACTGTCCCTCCGGCGCGGCGTAGACCGTGGGGAGGTGAGATGACGCCCGAGGAGGAAGCGCGGCCCAGGGAGCCCGTACGTGCGAGCTTCGTCGCCGCCTACACCCTCGCCCAGATCGGCGCCTTCGTATCCTTCCAACCCCTGATCCAGGTCCTGCTGCCGTTGAAGGCCGAGGCCATCGACCCCGTCGGCAAGGCGGTGGTGCTGAGCCAGGTGGCGTTCTTCGGCGCTGTGGTCGCCAGTCTCGCCAACCTGCTGGCCGGGGCGATCAGCGACCGCACCACCTCGCGATTCGGCCGTCGTCGCCCTTGGATGGTGGTGGGCGGGCTGGGGGCGGCCCTGGCCTATCTGGCGATCATGCAGGCCAAGACGCCGTTGGCCCTGATCGGCGGCATGATCCTGTTCCAGCTGACCTTCAACCTGTGCTTCTCGGCCCTGGTGGCGGTGATGCCCGACCGGGTGCCGGACACGCAGAAGGGCACGGTCGCGGCGTTCCTCAGCCTGGGCAATCCGATCGGCACGGCCATGGGCGCGATCATGGTGGGCGGCCTGCTGGTCGCAGAGGGCCATCGCTATGCGGCGATCTCGGCGGCGCTGCTGCTGGGCCTAGCTCCGTTCGTGCTGCGCCTGAAGGATCCGCCGCTGCCCAAGGCCGACGTGCCGCCGTTCAAGCTGGGTGAGTTCCTGGCCGGCCTATGGGTCAGTCCGCGCAAGCACCCCGACTTCGCCCTGGCCTGGATGGGGCGCTTCCTCGTGCTGATCGCGCTGAGCCTGGTCCAGTGCTACATGCTCTACTTCCTCAAGGACGTGATGGACTACGCCACCCTGTTCCCCGGCCGCCGCGCCGAGGAGGGTCTGGCGATCCTGACGGCGGTCTCGACCGTGGCCAGCATTCCGCTGGCCATGCTGGGCGGCCTGCTGTCGGACCGGCTGCGGCGACGCAAGCTGTTCGCGTTCGGCGCGGCCCTGACCCTGGCGATCGCCATGCTGGCATTTTCGATGTCGCCGACCTGGCCTGTGTTGGTCGCGGCCTATGTGGTGTTCGGTTGCGGCCTGGGCTGCTTCACCGCCGTCGACATGGCCTTGGTGGCGCAGGTGCTGCCCTCGCAGCGCGACGCTGGCAAGGATCTGGGCGTCATCAACCTGGCCAACACCCTGCCGCAAGCCCTGGCCCCGGTGCTGGCGGTGTGGAGCCTGGGGCCAACGCACCAGAACTTCCACGTCTTCTTCCTGATGGCTGCGGGCCTGGCCCTGACTGGCGGTCTGGTGATCCTGCCGATACGAGGGGTGCGCTAAGCCCCGAGGTTCTCCGTTGCCCCAGTTCCGCGTCGTCTCCGATCCCGACGATCCCGCCGTCGCCCCATTCCGGGCGATCAAGGAGCGCGACCTGGTGGGGCGAGAGGGCCTGTTCATCGCCGAGGGCGAGACGGTGCTGCGGGCCTTTGTCCGCGACGCGCCGGAGCGGGTGGTGTCGCTGCTGATCGATCCCAAACGCCGGGACAAGCTGGCCGAGGTCTTCGCCGGCCTGCCCGAGGACACGCCGGTCCACTTCGCCGACCAGGCCGTGCTGGACGCCATCGCCGGCTTTCACCTGCATCGCGGCGTGCTGGCGGTGGGTCACAAGCCTGAACCGATCGCGGCGCGCGACCTGCTGGCCAGCCTGCCGGAAAGGGCGGTGGTGCTGGTGCTGTGCGGCATCGCCAATCACGACAACATGGGCGGCATCTATCGTAACGCCGCCGCCTTCGGGGCTGACGCGGTGGTGCTGGACGCCGACTGCTGCGATCCCCTGTACCGCAAGGCCATCCGGGTCTCGGTCGGGGCGGTGCTGCCGGTCCCGACCGCCCATCTGGCGCGCGGGGAGGACATCGCCGATCTGCTGGCCGCGACCGGTTTCGAGGGGCTGGCGCTGAGCCCCTCCGCCGACGAGATCCTGGCCCGGCTGACGCCGCCGCCGCGCACCGCCGTGCTGCTGGGCGCGGAGGGGCCGGGCCTAACGCCGGCGGTGATGGCGCGGGTGCGGACCGTGGGCATCCCGATGGCGGGCGGCTTCGACTCGCTGAACGTCGCCACCACCAGCGGCATCGTCCTGCACCACTTGCGGTTCTCCTGACGGAAACCGGTTTCCAAATCGGACGAAGCGGCCTTAGGGTCGCGACCAACGAAAACCCGCCAGAAGGCTTGATCCCATGCTGAACCGTCGCGGCGCCCTGACTGCTTTCGTCGCCGGCGTCTTGGGATCCCTAGCGGCCCGGCGAGCGGAGGCCGCACCGGTGGACCAGTCCCAGATCACGCCCCCTGACCCGACCGAGGTCATCACCCTGTGGCCGGCCGGCGCGCCGGGCGGGGAGGGCGTCACGGTCACCGAAGAGATCATCGAGCGCGGCGACGCCAAGGGCCTGCGCGACCGGGCCATGGCCCACACCCGCAAGCCGATCCTGGTGGTGTTCCGGCCGAAAAAGCCGAACGGCGCGGCGGTCATGCTGATCCCCGGCGGCGGCTACCAGCGCGTGGTGCTGGACAAGGAAGGCTACGAGACCGCCCGCTGGCTGAACGAGCGCGGCTACACCTGCTTCGTGCTGTTCTACCGCATGCCAGCCGATGGCTGGGCGGCGGGCGGCGATGCGCCGCTGCAGGACGCCCAGCGCGGCATCCGCGTGGTCCGCTCCAAGGCCGCCGAGATGGGCTTCTCGCCCGACCGCGTGGCGATCATGGGCTTCTCGGCCGGCGGTCACCTGGCCGCCAACCTGACGGTTCGCTACGACGCCAAGACCTATGAACCGACCGACGCCGCAGACCAGCTGCCGACCAAGCCGAACCTGTCGGCCCTGGTCTATCCGGTCATCAGCATGGACACGGCGATCGCCCACGGCGGCTCGCGCGCCAACCTGTTGACCAAGGACGGCTCGGCCGAGCGCGCCCTGACGCTGTCGCCGGAAAAGCAGGTGCGTGAAGGCCTCTCGCCGGTGTTCCTGCTCCACGCGGCCGACGATCCGGGCGTGCCGGTCGAGAACAGCCTGGTGATGTTCGCGGCGCTCAAGGCCAAGAAGATTCCGACCGAGATGCACGTCTTCGAGGAGGGCGGTCACGGCTTTGGCCTGCGTTTCACGACCGGCAAGCCGGTGGCGGCCTGGCCGACCCTGTTCGAGACCTTCGCCAAGCGCCACGGGCTCTAGGCGCTACAGCCTTCCTTCTGGCTCAGGTTCCAGGCGGCGATCTCGGCGTCTCGGAACTTGATCCACTCGCCGCGCAGCACCGCCGGCCGCTTGCCGTGGCGCTCTTCCAGGAACTGTGCGCCGACCACGCGATCGGTGCGGAAGGTGCGGAACGCCTGGCGCAGCTCGCACCAGGCGATGATCATGCGGATGGTCTCGCGATAGCCCACCGTCACCGGCCAGATCACCCGGGCGCTGACCGCGCCGGCCCCGTCGCTGTAGTCCAGGCGGATCTTGCGACCGGCGTGGATCCAGGCGCGGACCTGGGCGACATCAATGCGGTCGGTCTCGGGCTTCCAGGCAGGGGAGGCGGCCGCGGCCGGCTCCAGAACGTAGGGCCGCAGGCGATCGGGCACGGCGGCGGCGATCTTGCTGATCAGGTCGTTGGCGGCCTTGGCCAGAACGGGGTCGCCGCGCCCGGCCACCCATTGCGCGCCCAGCACCGCCGCCTCGATCTCGTCGGGGGTCAGCATCAGGGGCGGCATGTCGAAGCCGGCCTCCAGCACATAGCCCACGCCGGCCTCGCCGCGGATCGGCGCGCGCTGGCCGACCAGGGCGGCGATGTCGCGATAGACGCTGCGCTTGGACGTCTCCAGCTCGGCGGCGATGGCGTCGGCCGTCACCGGCGCGCGGCTCCGGCGCAGGATCTGGATGATCTGGAAAAGGCGTTCGGCGCGTCTCATGACTTCGACTATCGGCCAGGGTTGCTGACAGCATGCTGGCAGTAGCCTGGCGGTAGCAAGTCGTCACCACGACATTCGAGATCGGAGAGGGACGATGATCACGCTGTTTGCCGCCGGAGCCGGGTTCGGGCTGCCCGAGATCAGTCCCTATGTCACCAAGACCGAGGTCCAGCTGAAGATGGCGGGCCTGGACTATCGCAAGACGCAGGGGTCTCGCGAGACCGCGCCCAAGGGCCAGTTGCCGTGGATCGAGGACTGCGCCCAGGCGATCGGCGACTCGACCTTCATCCGCGCCCACATCGAGCAGAAGTACGATGTCGACCTGGACGTGGGCTTGAGCGGCAAGGAGCGGGCCCAGGCGTGGGCGATCGAGCGGATGATCGAGAATCAGCTGGGTTGGGTATCGACCTGTTTCCGCTTCCTGGAGCCGGCCAATTTCGCGCGCGGGCCGGGCCGCTGGTTCGACCGGGCGCCTGAGGTCATGCGCGATGACCTGCGCCGGGGCCTGCTGGAGGCCGTGGCCGGCAATGTCCGCGCCGTCGGCGTGGGCCGACACCTGAGCGAGGAGGTCGTGTGGCTGGGCAGCCTGTCGCTGCGGTCGCTGGACGAGCTCCTGGAGGACAAGGCATATCTTATGCGCGACAGCCATCCGGTCGGCGTCGATGCGACGGCCTTCGCCGTGCTGGCGGGGATCCTGACGCCGTTCTTCGACTCGCCCCTGCGCTGCGAGGCCGAAAGCTATCCGCGTCTCGTGGAGTATGTCGGTCGGATGATGGCGCGGTTCTATCCGGCCCACCCGTGGGGGTTGCGTCAGGCAGCTTGACGCGGATCAACTGAAAACCATTGCACTGCGCCGCCATCCGGGGTTGTGATGGCGGCGAGATCAACCTTGTGCGCGCCAATTCGCCGCACAATTCAAGGTCTTGCGGCGCCAGCGCGGTGCGTGCTCCTTTGCGGCCCTGGAATCAGGGGGACTGGATGTCTGACAAGTTGGCGCCCGTGAGCGTTGAAACGGTGCTGAGGGCGATCTCGACAGAGATGTCGATCGCCGCCGTCGCGTGCGGACATCTGGATGTCGCCCTGGGCAAGATCCTGGAAGTCGTTCCCGCCGAGCACCGTCTGATGGTGATGCACGAGCTACACACCGTCGACCTGCTGGCCCAGCACGTCACCGCCCTGACCGACTTCACCGGCAACCTGTCGCAGCAGCACGGGCAGGGGGTGCTGGAGGTCAACGAGTCGCTGTCGGCGATCACGCTGGGCGATGTCGCTGCTCGCCTGCGCACGGCGATCACACCCGAATAATCCCTGACCGATACCGGAGCGTCCAAGGCGATCCGGATCCGTGGCCGCGCCGCCCACCGGGTGAGCGCGCGCTTTCGCGTGGGTGCCGGCCAGCCCGGCGCACCGTCCTCAGGCGGATTGATTGGCTACACATGTGCGAATAGTTCGCAATCGCTATTGCAATCTCGCAACAAGGAAATAAGAACGCCTCGCAGTCTCAGTTTTAGGCCGTGTCGGTACGGCTCTTGAGGGGGATATCGAGGATGAACAGCAGCAATCGCGGCTATGTGCGATCGCGCAGCCGCAGCGCGTTGAGCCTGAGCGCCGTCGCCGGCCTGGCCGGTCTGGGCCTGGTGCCCGCCTTGGCCCACGCGGCCGACGCGCCGCCCACCGCCGAAGGCGACAACGAGATCTCCAGCGTCAAGGTCGACGGGAAGAAAGACCACGCGTCCTCGTCGAAATACACCGCCAACCTGCGCGACACTCCGCAGACGATCACCGTGATCTCGTCCGAGACGATCACGGCGCAGAACCTGCTGTCCCTGCGCGAGATCCTGTCGACCCAACCGGGCATCACGTTCGGCGCCGGCGAGGGCGGCGGCGGCTACGGCGACAGCATCAATCTGCGCGGCTACTCGGCCAACAACGACATCACCGTCGACGGCGTGCGCGACAGCGCCCAGTACACCCGCACCGACTCCTTCAACCTGGAACAGGTCGAGGTCATCGCCGGCGCCAACTCGGTCTATTCGGGCTCGGGTTCGCTGGGCGGCACGATCAACATCGTCACCAAGACGCCCAAGGCCGCCGACCAGACCATCGTCAGCGCCGGGGCCGGCACGGATGCCTACGGTCGCCTGACAATCGACACCAACAAGCGCCTGACCGACACTATCGCGGTTCGCCTGAACGTCATGGGCCACCGCAACGACGCGCCGGGCCGCGACGTCGAGCAGTTCAAGCGCTGGGGTATCGCACCGTCGATCGCCTTCGGACTAGGCACGCCCACCCGCGTGACCCTGAGCTATGTCCACCAGAAGGACGACAACATCCCGCAGTACGGCGTGCCGTACTATGTCAACGCCCTGTACGACGGCCCGCTGCCGGGCGTGAAGCGCAGCAACTACTACGGCTACTCGAACGTCGACCGCCAGAAGAACGGCGTCGACTCGCTGACCGCCCGGTTCGAGCATGACTTCAGCGAGGACTTCACGGTCCGCAACCTGACCCGCTACCAGGAAGTGACGCAGTTCGTGCGGGTGAACCCGCCGCAGGGGACCTGGTGCCTGGCCAACGGCCAGCTGCCGACCGGCGCCAGCTGCGCCGCGCCGGGGACGTACCAGCCCAGCGGCCCGCGCGGCACCACGCGCGACAGCAAGAACAAGCTGTTCTACAGCCAGACCGACTTCAACGTCCGTTTCGCCACCGGCGCCGTGACCCACAACCTGGTGGCCGGCTTCTCGATCGGCGTCGAGGACTATCACCTCGACAACGGCAACTCGCTGCGCAATCCGGGCGGCGCGACGCCGAATCCGACCCTGCCGCTGATGTCGATCAGCGATCCCAACCACGTCTATACCGGCCCGCTGAACTTCGTGGTCACCGGCCGCAGCGACGGTCAGATGAACAACAAGGCCGTCTACCTGTTCGACACGGCCAAGCTCAGCGACAAGCTCGAGTTCAACTTCGGCCTGCGCTACGAGAAGAGCGACGGCGAGTATGTCACGACCTCGATCGCCACGCCCTATCCGGCGACGGGGCCGGTCGAGGTGGTCGCCCCGGTCGCCCGCAACGACGCCAATCTGTTCTCGTACCGCGCGGGCCTGGTCTTCAAGCCGGTCAAGAATGCCAGCCTGTACCTGGCCTACGGCAACACCCAGACGCCGTCGCAGGCCTCGGTCAATGGCGGTTGCGCCGTGCTGCCGGGCACCAACGGCTCGACCTGCAACGTCAAGCCCGAGAAGGGCGAGAACATCGAGGTGGGCGGCAAGTGGGAGACCTTCGAAGGTCGCCTGCTGCTGACGGCCGCGATCTTCCGCAACCAGCGCACCAACTACAAGGTGCCGTCGCCCGACCCGGTGACGATCCCCGACCAGCCGCTGGACGGCAAGTCGCGCGTCGACGGCTTCTCGCTGGGCGCCAGCGGCAAGATCACCGACCAGTGGTCGATCTTCGCTAATTACACCTATCTGGACAGCGAAGTGCTGCAGAGCGTCGCCGACGGTCGCGTCGACGTGACGGCCGGAAATCCGCTGACCAACACGCCGGAAAACTCGGGCAGCCTGTGGACGACCTACCAGGTCACGCCGCGGATTAGCCTGGGCTATGGCCTGACCTACCAGGGCGCGTTCTACCTGAACAACGGCGCGGCGCCGCTCTACAAGAGCCAGGACTATTGGGTCCACAACGCCATGGCCGCCTTCAAGGTCAATGACGCTATCGACCTGCAGCTGAACCTCAAGAACATCGGCGACGAGGAATACTACACCCGCGGCCGCCTGAACGGCTGGGCCACCCCGGGCGACGGTCGCGCCGCGGTGCTCAGCGCCAACTATCGGTTCTGATCAACTCCCCTTGAGATCGGAAACCTGACTCAGCGCCTCGCCCCTCCGGGCGGGGCGCTTCTTTGCGGCCCTAGCGGGCGGCGTCGCGCAGCGGACCCAGGGGCGAGGCGCGCAGATACTGGTCGATGATGGCGCGGAAGCCCGGCGGGCTGGCCTCGCGGGCCTGGGCGACCAAGGCCAGGGCCTCGTCCAGGCGACCGGCCTCGGCCAGCAGGCGGGCCAGGTTGAACTGCCCCCGGAAGTCGCCGCCCTGCGCGGCCTGGACGTAGCAGTCGCGCGCCTTGGCCAGGTCGCGCGGAACCAGGCGGCCCTCCTCGTGGAAGGCGCCGACGAAGTTGATCGACTTGGCGTGGCCCAGGGCGGCGGCCTTCTGGAACCACGCGAGCGCGGCGACCTCGTCCTGCTCGACCCCCGCGCCCAGGCCCAGGGCGCTGGCGTAGTTGTACATGCCCCAGTCCAGTCCGGCCTCGGCGGTGGCCTTGAACCAGCCGGCGGCGGCGACCTTGTCCACGGCCGCGCCCCAGCCCTGGTCCAGGCAGCGTCCGGTCATGTTCATGCCCATCGGGTGGCGCTGGTCGGCGGCCTTCAGGAACCAGGCGTACGCCTCGACCGGATCGGCCTTCACGCCGCGGCCGTCCAGCAGCATCTGGCCATAGACGGTCTGGGCTTCGGCCAGGCCGGCCTCGGCGCCAGCGCGCAGGACCGGCGCGGCCTCGGCCGGCGAGGTTTCCAGCAGAGCCTGGAGTGACGCGGTCGACAGCGTCTCCAGGCGAGTTACGCGGATGGGCGGCGGGGCGGGCGCGTCGATCAAGTTTGCTTCCAGCGGGGCAAGGCGGCCTCCAGCAGGGGAGGGAAGTGCCGCTTTTAATAGAGGTTGTTCTTGGCGTCCTGCTTCAGCGCGAAATCGATCACCTGCGAGGGGACTAGCAGCTTGAACTGGTCGCGGGCGATCTGGCCCAGGGTCGGAAACTCGCCCTTGGCCAAGCGCTTGTCGGGGTTCCACAGGTCTGACCGCCTCAAGGCTTTGGAGCAGTGGAAATAGACCTCGCGGATCTCGATCAGCACCACCGAGCGCGGGCGTTTGCCGTCGTGGGTGAAGCACACCATCAGGTCCTCGCGCGTGGTCACTCGGGCCAGGCCGTTCAGGCGCAGGGTCTCCTCCACGCCGGGGACCAGGAACAGCATCCCTACCGACGGCTCGCGCATGATGTTGGAGAGGGTGTCCAGCCGGTTGTTGCCGGGGCGGTCCGGGAAGGCGATCTCGCTGTCGTTCAGCGCATGGACGAAGCCGGGTTCGCCGCCGCGTGGACTGACGTCGCCCAGGCCGTTGGGCTGGCTGGAGCCGATGCAGCAGAACGGCGACAGCTCCAGGAACCGGCGGCTGTGCTTGTCCAGGGCGGGGAGGGCCTTTTCGGCGATGGTCTTGGCGGGATGGGCGTAGACCTCGCGCAGGCCGTTCTCGCTCGTGATCTCGCCGTTCATGCCGCCTACGTCCTCATCACAATGTTATTTTGCGAATGACTCGCAATAACATGCGTTGCATCGGAAGTCGACGATCCCCGGAATGGGGTGTTGTCGGACGGACACGGCCATCCCGAAAACATGTGGAGAAATCCTGGAGGGCAACCGGAAAAAGCGCAGGAAAACCGGCCCCAATCCTGAGATATCGTTGAGGAATTGTGGAGATTTGCGGGTTCCGGCGCGATGAGCGCGCAGAAAAAGTGTCACAAAAAGTGCGGCTGATTGTCTCTCAACCCGGTTAGCGCCGATCCCGAGGCGGCGAAGGGCAAGGCTTTTCCATTGGTGGGGACCAGGGGTCTTCGCCGCCGATTTTTTTCGGCTGCGCCACTGGAGAACTCCCTATGATCCGCGTTGGACACGTTAGCTTGATCGCGCTCGGGCTGAGCGCCTGCTTGGCGCTCGCTGGTTGCGGCGGCGCCGACAGCGTCGCTTCCCCGGGTGAGGGCAGCTTTGCCGGCGGCGGCGGCAACCCGACCAATCCGACCAACCCCACGACCCCGACCCCCGGCACCCCGGCGACGGACTGCCCCACCGGCTTCCTGAACGTCGGCACCGTGGCCAACAACACCCTGCGCAACTGCCAGCTGCCCGCCGCGATCACCGGCTCGCTGGTCGTTCCGCTGCGTGACGGCACCGTCTACTCGGTCAGCGGCCGCGTCGACGTCGGTCAGGACCAAGGCGGCGACGCCAACGCGCCGATCGCCGGCCGCGCCAAGGGCGTGCTGACCGTCGAAGCCGGCGTGAAGGTCTTCGGTTCGGCCGGTCTGGACTACATCGTCGTCAACCGCGGCTCGCAGATCTTCGCTCAGGGCACGGTCGCCCGTCCGATCGTCTTCACGTCGAAGCAGAGCATCGAAGGCCAGACCAACGCCGACTCGATCGGTCAGTGGGGCGGCATCGTCGTCCTGGGTCGCGCGCCGATCAGCAACTGCTCGGGCGCTGGCGCCACGCCGGGCACCGCCGGCTGCGAAGCCCAGGTCGAAGGCACCAACGCGTTCTACGGCGGCAACGCCGCCCAGGATAACAGCGGCGTCATGAGCTACATGCGCGTCCAGCACTCGGGCTTCGTGATCGTGGCCAACAACGAACTGAACGGCATCACCATGGCCGGCGTCGGCGCGGGCACGACCTTCGACCACATCCAAGTTCACAACAGCTCGGATGACGGCATCGAGTTCTTCGGCGGCACCGCCAACGGCAAGTACATCGTGCTGACCGGCAACGACGACGACAGCCTGGACACCGACACCGGCTACAACGGCGCCATCCAGTTCGGCATCATCGTCCAACGCGCCAACGGCGGTAACCGCGCCTTCGAAACCAGCAGCGCCGGCACCGCGCCGCGCTCGAACCCCAAGTTCGCCAACTTCACGGTCATCGGCCGTGGCGGCTCGGGCAACGACCTGCTGGTCGCCAACACCTCGACGAACAACGTCTGGGTCAACAGCGTCGTGGCCATGACCGCCTCGACCGCCGGCTGCATCGACATTGACGATGCGACCACCCAAGCCACGTTCCACTCGGTCGTGCTGGCCTGCGCCACGCCGTTCACTGACGACAGCAACGTGAACGCCGCCGCCGTCCAGGCGCTGTTCACCGCCGGCACCAACAACAGCTCGACCCACACCTCGACGCTGAGCGGCACCTTCATCAACGGCGCCAACGAGAACGCCCGCACCCCCTACGCGGGCATCACGGGCCTCAGCAGCTTCCTGACGAACCCGGGCTACATCGGCGCCGTCAAGGACGCCAACGACACCTGGTGGCAGGGCTGGACCTGCGGTCTGACCTCCAGCTCGACCTGCTGATCCAGAACGGGGGCGGTGTGAAAGCCGCCCCCGGCTCTATCCGACGTCCGCCAATCCAAGGTTCCCGAGATGAACAAGCTGTTCCCGCCTCTGAGCGGCCTTCTGCTCGCGACGTCGGCGCTGGTCGCGCCGCAAGTCGCCCTGGCGCAGGCGTCCGCCTCGCCGTCCACGCCCGCTCCCCAGCAGCTGGCCATGGCCGACACCGACCCGAGCTCCGTGTCGGAAGTCCTGATCCTGGGCCGCAACATCCCCGAGCCGATGCGGACCACGTCGGAAGTCGCCAGCTTCCTGACGCCGGAAGACCTCCAGCGCCAGGGTGACAGCACCGCCGCCGAAGCCCTGACGCGCGTCAGCGGTCTGAGCCTGGTGTCGGGCCGCTTCGTCTATGTCCGCGGCCTGGGCGAGCGCTATTCGTCGGCCCTGCTGAACGGCTCGCCGCTGCCCAGCCCCGAGCCCCTGCAGCGCGTCGTGCCGCTGGACCTGTTCCCCTCGGCGATCCTGTCGGGCGCGGCGGTCCAGAAGAGCTTCTCGCCCAACTATCCGGGCGAGTTCGGCGGCGGCGTCATCGACCTGCAGACCGTGTCGATCCCGGACGAGCCCTTCTTCGAGGTCGAACTGGGCACCGGCGGCAACACCGAGACCACGTTCAACCGCGGCCTGACCTACTACGGCTCGGACACCGATTTCCTGGGCTATGACGACGGCACGCGCAAGAAGCCGGCCGCGCTGCGTGAAGCGATCGCCACGGGCAAGCGCATCAACAGCGGCAACTTCACCAACGCCCAGCTGATCCGCATCGGCCAGAGCCTGGTCAATGCGAACCTCAACCTGATCCAAGTGAAGAACAAGATCCCGGCCAACTTCTCGGCCGACATCAGCGCCGGCCGCTCGTTCGACTTGGGCGACAAGCGCCTGGGCCTGGTGGCCATCGCCGGCTTCGAGAACAGCTGGCGTTCGCGCGAAGGCATCCAGCAGCAAGGCCTGGAGCAGCGTGGCGTTCTGGAGCCGCGCACCAGCTACAACTTCAACAACACCAGCAACAACGTCACGGTCAACGGCCTGGTGGGCCTGGGCCTGGAGTGGGGCGACCACGAGATCAAGTGGACCAACCTCTACGTCCACAACACCACCAAGTCGGCGCGCCAGCGCGCCGGTGAAGACTACGCCGCCGGCCAGAACGTGCTGGACAGCTATACCGAGTTCTTCGAGCGGAACCTGTACGACACCCAGCTGTCGGGCAAGCACGAGTTCGGGGCCTGGAACTTCGACTGGCGCGGTTCGTACGCCAAGTCCGAGCGCGATGCGCCGTACGAGAAGTTCATCCGCTATCGCCTGGAGAACGGCGTCTACTACCACAGCGCCTCGCAGGAGCAGAACTCGACCAGCTTCTCGACGCTGGACGACACCATGGCCAGCGCCGGCTTCGACGTGCAGTACACCCTGCCGCTCAGCTCGGGCCGCGACGCCATTTTCAAGGGCGGCTACTCGTACCTGGACAACCAGCGCGAAGCCGAACGTCGCGACTTCCGCTACCAGGGCGGCTCGATCCCGCTGACCGTGCAGCAAGAGCGCGTCGACTTCCTGCTGTCGGACTACAACATCGCTCAGGGCTACCTGACCTTCACCGAAATCACCGGCGGTGACGGCGCGGCGGCCTATGAGGCGGACCTGAAGGTCCACGCCGGCTACCTGCAGGTCGAGGCCGAGTTCCTGCCGCGTCTGCGCACCTCGTTCGGCGCCCGCGTCGAGCAGGGCAAGCAGACGGTCAGCGTCGTCGACCTGTTCGGCGGCGCCAAGGGCACTCCGACCGCGCTGGACAAGACCTATGTCCTGCCGGCCGCGACCCTGACCTACAACTTCTACGAGGACATGCAGCTGCGTCTGGGCGCGTCGAAGACGATCGCTCGCCCGCAGTTCCGCGAACTGGCCCCGCAGCAGTACTTCGATCCGGACAGCGACCGCCTGTTCATCGGCAACCCGTACCTGCAGGACACAGAGCTGACGAACCTGGACGCCCGCATCGAGTGGTACTTCGGCGCGAACCAGTACCTGTCGGGCGGCGTGTTCTACAAGGATCTGGAAAAGCCGGTTGAATCGGTCGTCAGCGAGCAGGGCTCGACGATCGTCCAGACCTACGTCAACGCCCCGAAGGCTTCGCTGTACGGCTTCGAAATCGACGCCAAGAAGACCTTCACCATGCCGATCGACGGCGCTTTCTTCAACTCGAAGGAATGGCTGATCGGCGCGAACTACACCTACTCTTCGTCGGACGTGAAGGTCGGTTCGGGCGACGTCGTCTACCCGCTGGCCGGTTCGGGCGCCCCGCGTCCGGCTTCGGACTACGTCAAGGACGGCAGCCAGCTGCAGGGTCTCTCCAAGCACCTGGCCAACATCCAGTTCGGCTACGAGGACAAGGAAGCCCGCGCCCAGGCCACCATCCTGGCCACGTACGTCAGCAAGCGGATCTCCGCGCGCGGTCGTCCGGACCAGCCCGACCTGCTGCAGGAGCCGGGCGTGACGGTGGACTTCACCTATCGCAAGGGCTTCGACCTGATGGATCGGGAGCTGGAGTTCACCTTCAAGGCCCGCAACATCCTGGGCGAGGACTTCGAGGAGTACCAGACGCTGGGCGGCGGCCGCGTGGACGCCAACACCTACGATCTGGGCCAGAGCTTCACCTTCTCGCTCTCGCACCGCTTCTAAGACCGGGCCGCAAGGCCTGAACTCTACAAGTTGAGAGCGCTCCCCATTCATCCGTATGGGGAGCGCTTTTCACATAAGTGTCGTGAAATCGTCGCTGAAACTACGGGCAAGGTCGGTATTCCGTCGTCGGAAATTGGGGTCGACGATGTTCACAAAGCTGGGTGAGACGGTTCGCGCCCACCGGCGCAGGGCGCTTCTGGCGCTGGAACTGGCGATGCTGCTGCTTGTCGCGTTGCAGGCCGCGCGGCTGATCTGGATCTTCGCCGCGCCGCCCGAGCCGACCGCCCCCAAGGCCGCTGCCAGCGTCTTCCGCGCGGTCGACCACAAGATCCTCACTTCTTTCGACGCTTTCGGCGCCTCGGGCGCCGCGCCCCAAGCCGGCGGCCAGGCCAACGTCGAGGGCTTCCGCCTCTATGGCGTGCGCCAGGACGGCGCCAGCGGCTCGGCGATCATCGCCGGCCCCGATGGCGTCCAGAAATCCTTCGCGGTGGGCGAGGCGGTGGCGCAGGGCGTGACCCTGGCGGCCGTCGGCGCCGACCATGTCGAACTCTCGCGCGGCGGCGCGCGCATGACCCTCTCGTTCCCGGAACGCCCATGACCAAGGTTCTCAGCCTGCGCGCTCGCGCCCGGGTGCTCGCCGCCAGCGCGGCGATCGCGCTCGCCATGCCGTTGGCGCCGACGGTCGCTCGGGCCCAGGCCCAGGTGCTGAACGTCCAGGACGCCGACATCCGCGTCTTCATCCAGGACGTGGGCAAGTCGACCAACACGACCTTCGTCATCGACCCGCGCGTCAAGGGCACAGTCTCGGTGACCAGCAACGGCCCGCTGAACCGTCGCGAACTGTTCGAGCTGTTCCTGGCCACCCTGCGCGCCAACAACCTGGTGGCCGTGCCGGCCGGCAACGGCGTCTATCGCGTCGAGCCCGCCGAGAACGCCGCCCGCCAGCCCAACGCCGCCGGCGGCCAGTTCGCCACCGAGGTCTTCCGCCTGCGCGCGCTGGATCCCGCGACCGCCGCCGACATGCTTAAACCCCTGGTCGGGCCGCAGGGGCAGGTGGTGGCCAATGCGCGCGGGGGCACGGTCGTGGTGGCCGACTACGCCGACAACATCCGCCGCATCCGCAGCCTGCTGGCCCAAGTCGACCAGGACCGCGCGAGTGTCCACACCGTCACCCTGACCAACAGCTCGGCGCGCGAGATCGCCCAGGTGATCAACGACCTGATCGCCGGGCCGGGCGCCGACGGTAAGGCCGGGCGCGGCGCGGTCACCGTGGTGGCCGTCGAGAGCAGCAACTCGATCCTGCTGCGGGGCGACGCCGACGCCGTCCAGCGCCTGCTGCCGCTGATCACCGACCTGGATCGCCGGGCCGAGTCCAGCGACGATATCCGCGTGGTCTTCCTGCGCCACGCCAACGCCGAGCAGATGCTGCCGGTGCTGCAGCAACTGGTGGGTCAGGCCCCGACGACGACGGCCAGCAGCGGCCGCGCCTCGACCAGTGGAACCACCGCCTCGACGCCCGCGCCGGCCACGACGGCGGCGTCCACGGCCTCGATCGCCCCGGCGGGCACGCGCGCCAGCGTCGCCCGCTATCCCGGCGCCAACGCCTTGATCATCAACGCTCCGCCCGAGACCCAGCGCACCCTGGCCGAGGTCATCCGCCAGCTGGACATCCGCCGCGAGCAGGTGCTGGTCGAAGCCATCGTGGTCGAGGTTTCCGACGACGCCGCCAAGCAGCTGGGCGTGCAGTTCCTGCTGGGCGGGACCAACGGCACGATCCCGTTCATGGGCACCAACTACACCAACGCCGCCCCCAGCCTGTTCCCGCTGGCCGCCGCCGCGGCCGCCGGCAACGACGCCGACACCGATGCGACGCGGGCCCTGCGCGACTCAGCAGTCAGCTCGCTGCTGGGCGCCGCGGGCGTCACCGGCGGCGTGGCCGGCCGCAGCGGCGACGTGCTGTTCGGCGCGATCATCAACGCGGTGAAAAAGGACAGCGGCTCCAACCTCCTGTCCACGCCCTCGATCATGACCCTGGACAACCAGGAAGCCCGCATCCTGGTCGGCCAGCAGGTGCCGATCACCACGGGCGAGGTGCTGGGCGACAACAACGCCAATCCGTTCCGCACGATCCAGCGTCAGGACGTCGGCGTGCAGCTGGAGGTCAAGCCGCAGATCAACGCCGGCGGCGGCATCACCCTGTTCCTGCGCCAGGAGGTCAGCGCCGTGGCCGGGCCGATCAGCGTCGGCTCGACCGAGCTGATCATCAACAAGCGCGAGATCGAGACCACCGCCCTGGTGGACGACGGCGATATCGTCGTGCTGGGCGGCCTGCTGGACCAGAACGAGACCGCCTCGACCCAGCGCGTGCCGGGCCTGGGCGATGTGCCGGGCCTGGGCGCGCTGTTCCGCAGCAAGGTGCGCGAGCGCGGGCGGACCAACCTGATGGTCTTTATCCGTCCTCGGATCATCAAGAGCGTCGACGACGCCCGCGCCGTGACCCTGCCGCGCCTGGACGCCATCCGCCGCGTGTCCCGCCTGGCCACGCCGGAAGGCGATAGCTCGCTGGACGCGGTGATCCGCGACTATCCGGCCATGACCCCGCCCGCGGCGCCGGCCAAATGACCACGGCCGTCCTCGACTACGGCTTCGCCAAGCGCCACGGCCTCGTGCTGCTGTCGATGGACGAGCGCGCGGTGATCGGCCTGCGCGAGGGCTTCGATCCGGCGGCCCTGGTCGAGGTGCGCCGCGCTCTCGGGGTGCCGCTGGCCTTGGAGCCGATGGCCACCGCCGCCTTCGACCGCAAGTTCTCGGAAGTCTATGCCGGGGCGGGCCTGGCCTCGGCCTCCAGCGGCGACGCGCTGGAAGACTCGCTGGGCCACCTGCTGGAAGACATGCCCACCGCCGCTGACCTGCTGGACCCGCAGGACGACGCGCCGGTCATTCGCCTGATCAACGGCTTGATCGCCGAGGCCGTCCGCTCGGGCGCCTCGGACATCCATATCGAGCCCTACGAGCAGGCCCTGGTCGTGCGCCTGCGCGTCGACGGCGTGCTGCGCGAAATCCTCAGCCTGTCGCCGCGCATCGCCGCCATGCTGGTCTCGCGCGTCAAGGTCATGGCCAAGCTGGACATCGCCGAGAAGCGCCTGCCACAGGACGGCCGCATCTCGCTGGCCCTGGGCGGCAAGAGCCTGGACGTCCGCGTCTCGACCCTCCCGGCCCGCATGGGCGAGCGGGTGGTGATGCGGATCCTGGACAAGGAGCAGGCGGGCCTGGGTCTCGCGGACCTGGGCATGTCGCCGCGCATGCTGTCGGCGCTGGAGGCGGCGCTGCGCGAGCCCAACGGCATTGTGCTGGTCACCGGGCCCACGGGCTCGGGCAAGACCACCTCGCTGTATGCCGGCTTGGCCATGCTCAACGACAAGAGCCGCAACATCCTGACCATCGAGGATCCGGTCGAATACGCCGTTCAGGGCGTGGGCCAGACCCAGGTCAACACCAAGGTCGGCATGACCTTCGCCGCTGGACTGCGGGCCATCCTGCGTCAGGACCCGGACGTGGTGATGGTCGGCGAAATCCGCGACGCCGAGACGGCCCAGATCGCCGTCCAGGCCAGCCTGACCGGCCACCTGGTGCTATCGACCGTCCACACCAACGACGCGGCCGGGGCCGTGGTGCGCCTGCGCGACATGGGCGTGGAGCCGTTCCTGCTGGCCTCGACCATGCGACTGATCATCGCCCAGCGCCTGGTCCGCCGCCTGTGCCCGCACTGCTCGGTCGCCGAGCCGGCCGATCCCGGCGCCGCCGCCCTGATCGACGTTCCAGCCGGCACGCCGCTGCGCCGCCCGGTCGGCTGCAGCGAGTGCGGCCACACCGGCTTCCAGGGCCGGGTCGGCGTCTATGAGGCCATCCGCGTCGACGACACCGTCCGCCGCCTGATCGGCCAGAACGCTTCGGAGCAGGAGATCGCCGAGGCCTCGCTGGATCACGGCCTGAAGGACGAGGCCCGCCGCTACGTGCTGGAAGGCCTGACCACGGTCGAGGAGGCCCTGCGCATCACCGGAGCGGGGGCGCGCGATGGCGAGGTTTGACTATGTCGCCCTCGACCTGGCCGGCGCCACGCGCTCGGGCCGCATAGAGGCCCGCGACCCCGACGAGGCTCGCGTCCAGCTGGAGCGCCGCCGCCTGGCGCCGGTCAAGATCGCCGCCCACGTCGCGCCACCGGCCAAGGGCAAGGTCCTGCGCGATCGGCTGGGCGGCCGCGACCGCTCGCTGTTCACACGCCAGCTGGCGACGCTGGTGGCGGTCTCGACCCTGGAAGAGGCCCTGCGCACCATCGCCCTGCAGGCCGACCGGCCCAAGCTGAAGCGCATCGTCGAGCAGGTCCACGCCGCCGTGCTGGAGGGCTATCGCCTGTCCGACGCCCTGGCGCGGCCGGCCGGGGCCTTCCCGCCGCTGTACCGGGCCATGGTCGCGGCCGGCGAGGCGTCCGGCGCCCTGCCGACCATCCTCGACCGCCTGGCCGACTTGCTGGACCAGCAGCAGAAGGTCGCCGCCAAGATCACCGCGGCTCTTGTTTATCCGGCCGTGCTGGCCGCCGTGGCCTGCCTGGTGGTGACCATCCTGATGGTCTTCGTCATCCCCAAGGTGGTCGAGCAGTTCGACTCCATGGGCCAGACCCTGCCGCTGCTGACCCGCATCGTCATCGGCGTGTCCGAGGGCCTGCAATCGTTCGGCTGGCTGATCGCGCTGATCCTGGCGGCGCTGATCGCGGCCTATCTGCGGGCGCTGCGCAACCCGGCCTTCAAGCTCAAGGCCGACCAGTTCTTTCTCGGTCTGCCGTTCCTGGGCCAGCTGATCCGCAACGTCCACGCCGCGCGCCTGGCCCGCACCCTGTCGACCATGATCGCCAGCGGCCTGCCGGTGCTGGAGGGCCTGGTCCTGACCGCTGGCACCGTCCGCAACGCCGCCCTGCGCGGCGGCATGGACGAGATGATCGCCGGCATCCGCGAGGGCGGGGCGCTGTCGACCGCCATGCGCCGCACGGGCGTCTTTCCGCCGGTGCTGATCTACATGACCGCCAGCGGCGAGAGCAGCGGCCGCGTCGACGCCATGCTGACCCGCGCCGCCGAATATCTGGAACGCGAGTTCGACACCTTCACCGCCACCCTGCTGAGCCTTCTGGAGCCGGCGATCATCGTCGTCCTGGGCGGCGTGGTGGCGACCATCGTCCTGTCGATCCTGCTGCCCATCCTGCAGATCAACACCTTGGCCATGAACTAGGAGCCCGAGATGAGCGCCCCCAACACGTCCCCGCGCCGTCGTCGCCGCCGTTCGCGCGAGGCCGGCTTCACCCTGGTTGAGATGATGGTCGTCATCGTCATCCTGGGCCTCTTGGCTACCGTCGTGGCGATCAACGTCCTGCCCAGCCAGGACAAGGCGATGAAGGAAAAGGCCCGGGCCGATGTCTCGGTGCTGGAGCAGGCGCTGGAAAGCTATCGCCTGGACACCTTCAACTTCCCGCGCACCGAGGACGGCCTGCAGGCCCTGGTGACGCCGCCGGCCAGCCTGGCCCAGCCCGACCGCTTCCGCGAGGGCGGCTATATCCGTCGCCTGCCCAAGGATCCGTGGGGTAACGACTACCAGTACCGCTCGCCGGGCCAGCATGGCGCGATCGACGTCTTCTCGTTCGGCGCCGACGGCCGCGAGGGCGGCGAGGGCAAGGACGCCGACATTGGCAACTGGGGCTGATCGCCAGACCCGCAAAGGACGGCGAGGGGGCTTCACCCTCGTCGAGCTCATGATCGTTCTCGTGATCATGGGCTTGCTGGCCAGCGCCGTCGTGGTCGCCTTGCCCAACGGCGGCCCCAGCCTGCCGCAGGAGGCCGAGCGCTTCGGCGCCGTGCTGCTGCGCGCCCGCGACGAGGCGGTGTTCGCCAATCACCAGGTGCGCGTGGTGCTGGCCGCCGACGGCTACCGCTTCGAGCAGCGCCAGGGCCGCGCTTGGCAGCCGCTGGAGACGCCGCCGTTCCGCGCCGGCGCCTGGACGATTGGCACGCAAGTGACCATCGCGCCCGAGGCCGCCGTCGTCTTTGAATCCACCGGCCAGGCGACCCCGGCCGAGTTCGCCTTCGCGCGCGGCGATGCGCGCCGCACCGTCGTCGTCGACACCGCAGGGAACGTCTCGCTCGATGCCCCGCGCCCGTTCTGAAGCCGGTTTCACCCTGATCGAGCTGCTGGTCGCCCTGGCGATTTTCAGCCTGGCGGCGCTCGCCCTGCTGAACCTAGCGGGCGAGAACACCCGCGCCGGCGCGCGCCTGGCCGACCGCGCCCTGGCCGAGGTGGTGCTGGACAATCGCGCGGTCGAGGTGATGACCGCTGCCGGGCCGCTGACTTTGGGCCGGACCGCCGGGATCGAGATGGCCGGCAATCGGCCCTGGGTTTGGGTGCGTCAGGTCAACCGCACGTCAGACCCGGCCCTGGTCCGCGTCGACATCGCCGTCTCCTCGCCGCGCGGGCGCACGCCCTCCGCGCAGGCGACCCTGTTCAGGGCGGCGCGATGAAACAGAACGGCTTCACCCTGGTCGAAGTGCTGGTGGCCCTGCTGATCTTCGCCCTGATCGGCGCGGCCGGCGTGGCGGTGATGGGCTCGACCCTGACGAACCAGGAGCGCGTGCGCGCCCATGTCGACCGTTATACCGAGCTGCAGCGGGCCCGCGCCATCCTCAAGGCCGACCTCTCCCAAGCCGCGGCCCGCCGCACGCGCGGCGAGGACGGCCTGCCGGCCCTGACCGCCTTCGCCGGTGGCAGCCCCTGGGGCGGGGGCGGACCGATCCTGGCCTTCACCCGCCGCGGCTGGGAGAACCCGGACGCGACCGCCCGCGCCTCGCTGCAATATGTCGAATACGTCCTGGTCGAGGGGCGGCTGGAGCGCCGCGCCCGCCCGGCCCTGGACGGTGCGCGCCTGGGGCCGCCGCAGGTGCTGCTGCGCGACGTGCGCGCCATCGAGCCGGCCTTCCTGTCGGCCGGCGCCTGGACTCCCGCCTGGAAGGGCGATCCGCAGAGCGACATCCCCGCCGCCGTCCGACTGAACATGCAGCTGACGGACCTGGGCCAGATCGACCAGCTGTTCCTGACCTCGGGAGAGGGCCGATGAAGCGACCCCACGAGGAAGGCGCGGCCTTGCTGACGGTGCTCTTGATGGTGGCCGTGATCGGCATCATCGCGGTCGGCGTGCTGGAGGACATCCGCTTCGGCATCCGCCGTGCGTCCAACGCCCAGATCGGCGCCCAGGCCCGGTGGTTCGCCCTGGGCGGCGAGCAGCTAGCCCGCAACCGCATCGACCAGCTGCTGCGCCGCGACCAGAACAAGACCTTGCTGGAGGGCGGCTGGAATGGCCGGGTCGTCGAGTTCCCGATCGAGGACGGCGTCATCCAGGCCAAGGTCAGCGACGCTACCGACTGCTTCAACCTCAACAGCGTGGTCGAGGCCAATGCCGGCGAGCCGTTCCGCCGCCGCGAGCTGGGCGTGCGCCAGTTCGCCAGCCTGCTGAGCCTGCTGGGCGTGGGCGATGGTCCGCAACTGGCCGAGAGCCTGGCCCAGTGGGCCGACAGCAACGACGTCGGCCCGCCCGGGACCGAGGACGACGGCTATGCCGAGGGGGGCATTCCCTATCGCACCGCCGGCGGCCCCCTGGCCGAGGTCAGCGAGCTGCGCGCGGTGCGCGGCTTCACGCCCGAGCTCTATGCGCGCCTGCGCCCCTATGTCTGCGCGCTGCCGACCACCGAACTGTCGCCGGTCAACGTCAACACCCTGCCGGTGGAGAAGGCCGTCGTGCTGTCGGCGATCACCACCGGGGCCGTGCCGCTGGAGAGCGCCCGCCGGGTGCTGAACGCCCGTCCGGCGCAAGGCTGGTCGGACGTCGAGGCCTTCTGGGGCCAGCAGGCCCTGGCCGCCACGCCGCCGATCGAGGGCGTGCGCAACCAGATCAAGTTCCGCACCCGCTACTTCTCGCTCGAGAGCCGCGTCGGCCTGGCCGGCGGCTCCACCTTCATGACCGCGCTGTTCGAGGCCGGATCCGTCGACCGGATCCGCCTCGTCGCCCGCCGCTGGACCCTGGAAGAATGACCCAACAGCGCCTCCTTCTGCTGCCCAGCGGCCCCGATGGGCCGGCCGAGATCGTCGAGCCCGGCGACTACGGCCCCGTGCGCCGTGTCCTGTCGGCCGATCAACAGGACGGGGGCTCGGCCCTGCTGGTGCTGCCCGGCGCGGCCGTGGTCAGCCGCTGGATGGAGCTGCCCGCCGGCAGCGCCGCCCAAGCCCGCGCCGCCGCCGCTTTCCGCATCGAGGGTGAGGTGGCCACCGACGCCGTCGGCCTGCACATCGCCGTGGGGCAGCGCGACGCCGAGGGGCGCATCCAGGTCGCCTGGATCGAGCGTGACCGGCTGCGCGCGGCGCTACAAACCGCTCAGGACCTGGGCGTCACCGTCACCGGCGCGACGCCCGACTACCTGCTGCTGCCCGACGACGCCGAGGGGAGGATGGTGCTGGCCGCGTTCGGCGACGGGCTGGGCGTACGCGGTCCCGGCCTGGCGTTCAGCGCCGAGCCGGAGCTGGCTTCGGCCGTCGTCGGCGACCAGCCGCACCGCTACATTTCGGCCGCGACCCTGGACGGCCACCTGCTGGCCAGCGCCGCCCATCCGGCCCTCGACCTGCTGCAAGGTCAGTTCGCGCCACGCGCCGAGGGGCAAGCGGGCGGCTGGAAACGGCTGGCGATCCTGGCCGCCGTGGTGGTGGTCTCGCCGCTGATCCTGCTGGGCGCCCAGGTCGCTCGCGACAGCCTCGCGGCCGGCAAGCTGGAGCGCCAGAACCGGGCGGCCGCCGTCAAGCTGGTCCCGCAGGCAGCGCGCTACGAGGATCCGGCCAAGTACGCCCTGGGGCGCCTTGCCGCCCGCGAGCGGCAGGGCTTCGGCGACCTGGCGGCGGCCTATCTGACCGCCGTGCGCTCGGCCCCCGGGATGCGGCTGGACACCCTCGTTTATGGCCGCGACGACGGGGCGATCCGCTCGTCGGTGTCCTACGCCAACTATTCGGACCTGGACCAGCTGCGCACCGCCCTGAAGGCCGGTGGCCTGGACCTGGTCGAGCAGGGCACCGTGACCGAAGGCCAGCGGGTGACCAGCGATCTGATCGTCAGGAGAAAACCATGAGCGCGGCCCTGCAGGCCTGGGACAGCCGCACGCCGCGCGAGCGGGTGCTGCTGGCGGTGATGGCCGCCGCGATCGTGGCGGTCGTCGGCTTCTACGGTGTCATCCAGCCCCTGAGGCTGGGGGCGGAAGACGCCCGCGAACGTGCCACCATCGCGCGCCAGCAGGCTGATGCGCTCGCCGTCGCCTCGCGCCAAGCCGCGCCGCGCGCCGCCGACACCCGGCCGGTCGGCGCGATCGTCGAGGCCAGCGCCGCCAGCCTGGGCGCGCCGATCGCCCGCAAGCGCCAGGAGGCCGACGGCGCCTTCACCATCTGGATCACCGCCGCCGACGCTCGCGCCCTGCTGACCTGGATCGCCGGGCTGGAGCGCCAGTCGGGCCTGTCCGTGGTGGGCGTCACCACCTCGCGCCTGGACAATGGCCTGGTCGAGGCCGAGGTCACCTTCGGGAGGACCGCGGCGTGAGCAGTCGCCTGCTGATTATCCTGCTGGTCGCCCTGACGGTCGTCCTCGTCATCGTCCTGGCCCCGGTGACCCTGCTGACCGATCGACTGTCGAACGGCGCCGCCGTGCGCGTGGCTGAGGCCAGCGGCACGGTGTGGGGCGGCAAGGTGCGCCTGACCACCGTTCAGGGCCGGGGTCTGGGCACGTTCAAGGTCGGGCTCTCGCCCTTGGCCCTGCTGACCGGCGAGACGCGCATCGCCGTTTCGGACAAGGCGTCGGCCCGCACCGCCGTCTTGCGCAACGGCAAGGACAAGGGCGTCGACAAGCTTACCGGCGCAGCCGTGCTCGAGGTCGAGGGGCTGACCGGCCGCGTCGAGCTGGAGAAGCTGGCCGTGCTGTTCCGCGACGGCCAGTGCCAGCGCGCCGAGGGCCAGGTCCGCTTCCGGCCGGCCGCCGATCCGCTGTTCGGCAAGACGACCTTTGCCGGCACGCCGGCCTGCATCGGCGGCGACTGGGTCACGCGCCTGACGCCTGTGAACGGCGGCGGGGCCACGGCCATCACCTTGCGCGTCGACGGGGCGGGGCGGTTCCAGGCCGAGATCGCCATGGCCATCGCCGATCCGTTGCTGGTCCAGGCGGCGCTGGACCAGGGCTTCGTCAAGGACGCGGCGGGCGTGCGAAAGATCGTGACCGTGCCGCTGCTGCCCTCAGCGCGCCAGAAGGCTGTGCAGGGGGCCTAGCAGCCAGGTCAGCCAGGCGCCGATCGCCAGGAAGACGCCGAACGGCAGGCGGTCGTCGAGGGCGACCTTGCGGCGCAGGATCAGCTGCGCCGCCGCCACGCTGAGACCCGCGACGCCGGCCCACAGCACCACCGAGGGCAGGCCGGTCCAGCCGGTCCAGGCCCCGATGGCGCCCAGCAGGCGCGGGTCGCCGCCGCCCAGGCCCTCGCGGCCGCGCAGCAGGCGGTAGAGGAAGGCGACCAGCCACAGCGACAGGAAGCCGGCCGCCGCGCCCAGCAGCGGCTCGGTCCAAGGCTGGCCCATCACCAGGATCGACACCCCTGTACCGACGACGCCCAGCGGCAGGGTCAGCATGTCCGGCAGCCAGAAGTGCTCGCCGTCGATCGTCGCCAGCAGCAGCAGCCACCAGCCGAACACGGCTGTCGCCAGGGACAGCGGGCCGGGGAACACCAAGACGCTCCAGGCGCCGAGGACCAGGCAGGCCAGTTCCAGCAGCAGGTAGCGCTTGGGGATCGCGGCGCCGCAGGTCCGGCAGCGGCCACGCAGAGCCGCGAAGCTGAGGATGGGGACCAGGTCGATCGGCGTCAGCTTGCGGCCGCAGCCGTCACAGGCCGACCGCGACGCCGCCCAGGGCCGCTCGGCCGGCAGGCGCAGGGTCAGCAGGCCGATGAAGCTGCCCACGAACGGTCCTAGCGCGACGGTGATGACGCTCCAGGCGATCGTGGGCAGCTGCATGCGGCCTTTCTAGGCCTTGGCGGGGCGGGGTGTCACCAGCATCCGGCCGTAGACGATGGCGAAGCCGCCGAACGCCAGGCCCCACAGCAGGGCGGCCAGGCCCAGCAGGCCGGCCATGGCCTCGGGGACTAGGGGCGCGGCGACCCGCAGGATCGTGGCCAGATTGGCGGCCAGGTAGATCGCCACGGTGGTGCGATCGGCCTGCAAGGGACGGCCAGTGTGGCCGCGGCTGGCGCGGGTCATCATCGCCAGGACCATGACGCCCATGGCGCCCGCCGTCAGCGCGTGCAGGCCGGCCGAGGATGGGATGAGGCCCGCGACGCCCAGGCCCAGCAGGATCAGGCCGGGGATAAGCCAGCCGTAGCCGACGTGCAGGATGGCCACCAGCGGATCGCGGCGGGCGGCCCAGCCGCGCCAGCGCCACAGCCGCACGGCGTGGACCAGGCCCGCCAGGACCAGCAGGGCGCCGACCGGGGCGGTGGTCGGCAGGACGACCCACAGCAGCATGGCCGCGACGGTCAGGACCAGGGCGGCCTTGTCGACGATGCCGAAGACGGCGGGCTCGACGGCGATGGCGCGGGCCTTCAGCCAGTTGCGGGTGAAGCTGGGCGTCACCCGGCCGCCGATCAGGGCCAGCATGATGGCGACGACGCCGATGGCCACGCGCTCGCCCATGCCACCAAGATTAAGGCCGCCCAGACCCACGGCGGTGTCCAGGTGGAAGCCAATATTGGCCAGGGCCAGTACGCCGGTTAGCAGGGCGATCGGCAGGTTTCGCCAGTTCTTGCCGGCCAGCACCTCGCGGGCGATCACCCCGGCGAACACCACCAGGAAGGCGCTGTCGATCACGGCGGCCCAGGGGGCGAAGGCCGGCGGGGTCAGCATGGCGATCCGGCCGGCCAGCCACAGGATCCATAGCCCCGCCAGCGGCGCGCCGATCACCGGCATCCGGCCCGTCCAGTTGGGCACGGCGGTCGTGAGGAAGCCGGCGACCACCGCGGCGATGACCCCGAACAGCATCTCGTGGACGTGCCAGTTGCGGTCGATGGCCAGCGGTCCGCCCAGGAAGGTCCAGACCCACAGCGGGACCGCCGCCGTAGCCCACACCGCCGCCGACAGGAAGAACGGTCGGAAGCCGTAGCTGAACAGGGGAGGGCCGGCATATTCCCGGCGGCGTTGGGCGGTGGACATGGGCGGTCTCCAAGAAGAACCGCCAGTCTCGCGCGAGGGGCCGCCGCGAACGTTGTCGGGGCGCAAAGATGACCGATGTTCCTTGAGCCTCGCCAAGGCTGCGCTTGATGGAAGTTTGACGTGGCGCAACGTCAGGTCGGGCGCCGGGGGCTAGGGTCGATGACCCGACCGCTGTCCGAGACGCCCCTCATGTCGATCAAACCCGCCGATCTGGCCCGCATCCGCGAGCTGCCGCTGCTGGCCAACGCCAGCGACGAGTCCATGACGCTCATCAGCCAGAGCGCCTTCCTGCAGTGGACGCCCAAGGGCGCCGACCTGGTCACCGAAGGCGACCACAACGACTTCCTGTACATTCTGCTGCAGGGCGCGGTGGAGCTGGAGGGCACCTGGCGCGACCGCGACTCGACCCTGGCCGTGCTGCGACCGCTGTCGACCTTCGTCGTCGCCTCGGTGGTGCTGGAGGCGCCGGCCCTGATGACTGCCCGCACCCTGGCGCGCAGCCAGCTGCTGATGGTGCCCGGCGAGATCTTCCGGAGGATCATCCGCGAGGATGCGCGCGTGGCCCTGGCGGTGATCGAGGAGTTGTCGGGCTGCTACAGCGGCGTGGTCCGCACCCTGAAGGCCTACAAGCTGCGCGCGCCGCTGGTGCGCCTGGCCAACTATCTGATCGTCCAGCAGCGCCGGCAGGGCGGGTCGATCGTGCGCCTGCCGCTGCAGAAGCGGATGCTGGCCTCGCTGCTGGGCGTCACGCCCGAGAGCCTGTCGCGAGCCTTCGCAGCGCTCAGCGAATACGGCGTCCAGGTCGACGGGCCGCTGGTGACCATCGCCAAGCCGGCCCTGCTGGCGCGGCTGGCCGGACCGGATCCGCTGATCGACAATCCGATGCCGGCGGCCGGCGTGCTGATGGGTCAGGCCAGCCGCGAGCGCGCCGCCCACGAGGACGGCGTGGTCGCCTGATGGCCTATCGTTCGATCAAGACCTATGGCGCGGACCGGGGCCTGTCCTGCGCCTATCGCCAGTGGGCGGCCGAGAGCCACTGCCAGCTGCTACATGGCTATTCGCTGGGTTTCGTGTTCGACTTCGCCGCCGAGCAGCTGGATACGCGCGGCTGGGTCGTCGACTTCGGCAAAAGCGGCTTCGGCGCGATCCGCGACTGGCTGCACCACATGTTCGACCACACCCTGCTGGTCGCCGCCGACGACCCGGCGCGTGCCGAGTTCGAGCGGCTGCAGCGTCTTGGCCTGGCCCAGGTGCGCATCGTCCCCGGCGTCAGCGCCGAGGCCCTGGCCGCGCACGTCTTCGAGCACGCCCAGAACTTGATCGCGATCGCCACCAAGGGTCGCTGCTGGGTCGCCAGCGTCGAGTGCCGCGAGCACGGCGCCAACGGGGCGGTCTACGAAAACCCCGACGCTGTGCTGCGTCAGGTCAGCGCCGAAGCGCTGACCCGAGCCTTACAAGGCGCGGCTTAACCGCACTTGGAATAGCCGCAGTCCAGGCAGCTGTCGCAGCCCTCCTTGCGCATCAGATTGGCCCCGCCGCAGCGGGGGCAGGCGCGAGGCACGAATGGACGGGCTGCGGCTTCGGGTTCTGCTTCCACCGGCTCGGCCTTGCGCGGCTCGCTCGGCGTGCGCGCCAAGTGCCGTTCCACGACCCCGCCGATCGCCGCCGGCAGCGAGGGGACGTAGCGGCCCGATAGCCAGGCGCCGCCCTGGGGATCGAACACCGCCTTCAGCTCCTCGGCCACGAAGGCCACGTCGCCGCCGCGCCGAAACACCGCCGAGATCATCCGTGTCAGGGCCAGGGTCCAGGCGTAGTGCTCCATGTTCTTGGAGTTGACGAAGATCTCGAACGGCCGCTCGCCGTCGGGGGCGTCGTTTATGGTCACGTAGACGGCGTGGGCGCTGTGCGGCCACTTGATCTTGTAGGTGACGCCATCCAGAGCGTCGCTGCGGGCCAGCAGATGCGTCGGCTCCGGCGGGGCGGTCGGCGCGTCGCTGGCCACCGACAGCACAGAGCCGGTGATGGCGTTCGGGCGATAGGTGGTCAGACCCTTGCAGCCCATCCGCCAGCCCTCGAGATAGACGTCGCAGAAGCGGTCGAAGTCGATGTCTTCGGGGCAGTTGACGGTCTTGGAGATCGAGCTGTCGACCATCTCCTGCGCGGCGGCCTGCATCAGCAGGTGCTGAGCCGGGGTCAGGGTCTGGGCCGTGACGAAAACGTCGGCCGGCGGGGCCTCGTCGCCGCGCAGGCGCTTCCAGACCGACAGGGCGTAGTCCTCGACCGCCTCGTCACGGGTGCTGCCATCGGGCTGGCGCACCTTGCGGACATAGGAATAGGCGAACACCGGCTCGACGCCCGATGAGACATTGCCGGCCACGATCGAGGTGGTGCCGGTGGGCGCGATCGAGGTCAGGCAGCCGTTGCGCAGACCGTGCTGGGCGATCAGGGCGCGGGTGTCGTCGTCCAGGTCCAGCAGGTTGGGTCGGTCCAGGATCGCGGGGTCGTAGAACGGGTAAGGGCCCTTCTCGGCGGCCAGTTCGGCGGACGCGCGATAGGCCTCGCGCTTGATCACGCCCAGCCAGCGACGGGTGGTCTCGGCGGCTTCTTCCGAGCCATAGGCCTGGCCGCAGAAGATCAGGGCGTCGGCCAGGCCGGTGATGCCCAGGCCCAGCCGGCGCTTGTCGCGCGCCTCCTTGCCTTGCGCCTCCAGCGGGAAGCGCGAGATGTCGATGACGTTGTCCAGCAGACGGATGGCGGTGCGGGTCAGCTCGGCCAGCCGCTCCTGGTCCAGCGCCGCGCCCGGCGTGAAGGGTTCGGGCACTAGCCGCGCCAGGTTGATCGAGCCCAGCAGGCAAGCGCCATAGGGCGGCAGCATCTGCTCGCCGCAGGGGTTCGAGGCGCTGATGGTCTCGCAATCGGCCAGATTGTTCTGGGCGTTGACCCGGTCGATGAAGATCACCCCCGGCTCGGCGCAGTCATAGGTGGCCTGCATCAACCGCTTCCACAGATCGGCGGCCGGTACGGTGCGATAGGTCTCGCCGCCGAAAGTCAGCGGCCACGCTTCGTCGCGTTGCAGGGCTTCCAGGAAGGCGTCGGTGACCAGGACCGACAGGTTGAAATTGCGCAGGCGCGTGGCGTTACGCTTGGCGTCGATGAAGGCCTCGATGTCGGGGTGGTCGATGCGCAGGCAGCCCATCATCGCCCCGCGCCGCTGGCCGGCCGACAGGATGGTGCGGCACATCGAGTCCCAGACGTCCATGAAGCTCAGGGGCCCCGAGGCGTCGGCACCGACTCCGCGGACCGGCGCGCCGGAGGGACGGATGGTCGAGAAGTCCATGCCCACGCCGCCGCCCTGCTGCATGGTCACGGCCGCCTCGCGCAGGTGGTCGAAGATGCCGGGCAGGTCGTCGGGCAGGGTCCCCATGACGAAGCAGTTGAACAGGGTCACCGACCGCGCCGTGCCGGCACCGGCCAGGATCCGCCCGGCAGGGATGAACTGGAAGTCCTCCAGCGCCGACAGGAAGCGGGTGCGCCAGGCGCTGCGGTGGTCGGGGTCCTCGGCCTGAGCGACGGCGTCGGCCACGCGGGCCCAGGTGTCCTGCACGGTGGCGTCGCCGCCGCCTTCCGCAGGGTGGAAGCGATACTTCGACGCCCAGATTTCCGCGGCCAGGGCGGTTTCGAAGGTCATGACGGGACTCCGGCTCGACTAGGGGGACATCGAGGCTCCCGGATTCGCCAGACGGGGGGATTGTCGAGGCGCAAGGACGCGGCGCTTTTGCGAGCGAGTCGCGGGATGCGCCCACAACCTTGATCGCGACGTGCGCGCCATTGTAGATCGCCGCCATCGCGGGGGCGCGATCGCTTACGGAGTCTGTAAGTGTTGAATGCAACGCACCGTGTCGGCGGACTCACGCCGGCCGCGGACCCATCTCTGCCGCCCAAACGGATCCTGGCGGCGCTTACCCCTCTCATTCTTCTCCTGGGCTCGCCGCTGGCGGCCAACGCTCAGGAGGCATCACGGAACTTCGGCGGGACCGAGCTCACCGACGGCGCCGACGCCATCACCAACGACAAGACCGTCGATCTCTTCGAGGACATCAATTTCGGCGAGGGTTCGGACTCGCTGACCAACAACGGCACGATCACCGTCGGGGCCAATGCGACGGCGCCGGTCCACGTGACGTTGCTGTCGCTGGAGGGTCTGAAGAACAGCGGCATGATCGACATGCGCAATGGCCGGGTCGGCGACGTTCTGGCCATGCCGGACGACTATAACGGCGCAGGCCAGGGCCGCCTGGGCCTGGATGTCGGGGCCAGCGGCGCCGACCAGCTGATCGTCGGCGATGTCGCCAATGGCAAGACGGCCATCGTCCTGGGCGGTCTCACCACTCAGACAGCGGTGCTGACCGGCGACAAAGGCCCGATCCTGGTCAAGGCCGGCGTCGGCTCGGCCAAGGACGCCTTCAGCATCGAGAACGACGAGATCGGCTTCATCCACTACAGCGTGGTGTTCGACCCGACCGCGGCGACCTATCGCCTGCAAGGGCAGGCTGGCCGGCGGGCCTTCGAGGCGTTGAAGATCTCCGAAGGCGCGGGCGCGGCCTGGCGTCAGACGGCGGACGCCTGGAGCGCCCACGTCGCTGGCCTGCGCGAGGCGGGCGAGGCCGCCAATGGTCCGGGCCTGTGGGGACAGGTGCTGGGCCAGCGGATGGATCGCGAAGACAGCATCGCCTCGGGCGACCGCAAGGTCACCACCGACTATCGTCAGACCAGCTACGGCGGCCAGGTCGGTGTGGACCTGATCAATGTCAGCCTGGGCGACGAGCATGTCGTGGCGGGCCTGACGGCCGGTTATCTCGACACCAAGATGCGCTTCAGCGGCGTCGCCGGTCAGGATGTGGATCTGGGCGTGGCCAACTTCGGCGGCTATCTCAGCCTGACCCGCAGCGGCTACTTCCTGAACGCCCTGGCCAAGGTCGACCGTCAGTCGATCAAGGCGCGGGCGGATCTGGACGGCCTGGCCGCCAAGTTCGACGGGACCTCGTACGGCGGCCAGATCGAGGCGGGCGGGCGTTCCGAGGACGGCGGCCTGTCCTATGAGAAGCTGGTCAGCATCGCCTATGTCAGCACGCGTCTGGACGACATGCTGGTCGCCGGCCAGCGGCTGGACTTCGAGAACGCTACCGGCTTCGTGGCCAAGGCGGGCGTGCGGGGGACCGCGCGCAACGACCTGCTGGGCGGCGTGCTAAGCACCTACGGCGCGGCGTTCGTGGTTCATGACCTGACGATCAAGAACCAGCTGGACTTCGCCAGCGGCGGCCAGATTGAGCGCCTGTCCCGAGACGGCGGCCGCACCTATGGTCAAGTCCTGGCCGGGGTCAGCTTCCGCGCCGTGGGCGGGGCGATCGCGTTCCTGGAAGCCGGCGGCGACTATGGCGGCGATCGTGAAGGCGGCAGCCTGCGACTGGGCGCCCGCTTCGGCTTCTGACCCCAAGGCCGTCGAGCCATGCAGGCTCGGCGGCCGATCAGGGCTCAGGCTTGTGGACGCGGCGCTCGATGCTGACGGCGCCGTTCGGGGCAAGGGGGAGGGTGTTCGGCGTCTTCCCGTGCAACAGCTTGCCCAGCACCCAGCCGGTGTCGCCGTGGGGACGCTTGAAGACCTTCACGCCATAGGGACCAAAGGCCAGGTCTGCGCCGTCGACGACCGTGCATCGCTGGAGGTTCGGGAAAGCAGCCTCGCCGAGATGGATGGTGGAGGCGCGCCGGTCTGGTCGGCGATGGCCGGGGCGTCGAGAGCATGGTCGTGGTGCATGTGAGCGACGAGCACGCCCGCGCTGTCCATCCGCTTGTCGAGGTCGGCTGCGGGTCCTATCGCCTGGGAGGCGGTGGTCCATAAGCCGGCGCCGCTAAAGGGTGTTATCGAAAATTGGCTAGACCATTTTCGGGCCGGCGATATACCGGTCAGGTATCTGGACGCGCCAAACTGGAGGGCTCGATGCTCAAGCGGCTTTCTCTCGCCGGGATGCTTGCGCTGTCCGTGGGGGCGGCGCGGGCCCAGGATCACGCGCCCGCCCAGCCGCTGACCAAGCCTGACGCCGAGGGGCAGAAGCCGCGCGCCACGGTCGTGATCGCGCCTTACCGCTTCAACGACATCCTCTGGGAGAACGACCGCACCGCCCACCGAATCTACAGCCGCGACCTGGAGAAGAACGAGCCGCCCTCGACCTCGGGCATCGACGCCTGGGGCAAGAGCGAGCGCTGGCCCTACATGGACCGCCAGCTGCGGACCGGCGACCAGCACGCCAACCACGGGGAGGGGCTGGACTTCTATGATGTGGGGACTGGTCGAGGCTCTGGCGGGCTGGGCGTCTGGGCCGACAACAAGCTGTGGACCTCGCGCAACTGGGCCGACTGGAAGATGATCCAGAACGGGCCGGACGTGGCCAAGTTCAGCGTCGACTACGCGCCCTGGCCCGTGGATGTGGACCGCAAGGTCTGGGAGACGCGCACCTTCACCCTGCCGCTGGGCACGAACTTCACCCGCATGGTCTCGACGATTAGCTCGGACAAGCCTGGGCCGCTGGTCGTCGGGATCGGCATCTCCAAGCGCAAGCGGGCCAGCGGCTCGGGCGTGTTCAAGAAGGACCTGGCCCCCGGCCGCGTCACCTTCTGGGAGCCGGCCGATCCGACCAAGGGTTCGATGGCCATCGCCCTGATGGTCGACCCGGCCTCGGTGGTCGAGGTGCGACAGGACTTCGACAACTACCTCGTCCTGATCAAGGTCGAGGCCGGCAAGCCCTTCGTCTACTATATGGGCGCGGCCTGGGACAAAGGCCTGGACTTCCACACCGCCGCCGAGTGGGACGCCTATGTGACGGCCCAGAAGCCCGACTTCGACCCCAACCGCTAGCAGCCCTTCGGCTGCTGGGCGGGGGCCAGTCGGATGTCTTCCAGCGTCAGCGATACAGCGCCCGTCGTCGACAGCTTGAACGGCTCACTGACGGCGGCGAGGTCGGCGCCGGCCTTGGCCAGGCAGGCCAGCGCGACTTCGGCGGTCTTCCAGGCGCCGACGCTGGCGCCGGCCAGGCCGAGATCCACCGCTCCGGCGCCTAGGCCGAAGCTGGCCGTGCTGCTCGTCGCCGCATCCAGGCGATAGCGGACGCGTAGCGCCAGGCCTTGCTGCGCCTGGGCCGTCAGGCTGACCGGCTTGCCCGAGAGGGTGACCGAGCCTGGACCGGCGAACACCAGTGAGCGCCCCGACTCCTGGGCCGAGCCGTCGACCACGGCGTAGCGCGAACCGCCGCCAGGCGTGGCGGCCTGACGCGATTGGCCGGCGCGGACCGCGCCGCTGGCGTCCTTCAGGCTCAGCGACCAGGGCGGGATGATGCGGCCATCGGCCAGGAAACGTTCGACGCCGCCGGCCAACACGCCGGAGACCTCGGCTAACTGTGAGACCTGCGCCGGCTGCTTGTAGGAGAGGCCATAGCCGTAGGCGAACTGCGGATCGTAGCCGGCCTGGCCGACGTTCAGCGGACCCTGGACGGCGGTCTTGGGCCAGGAGAACGACAGCTTGCCGGTGAAGTCGTGGCGCGGCTTACCGTCCGGGCCGGCGACCAGCACATCGGCGACACCGCCGCCCTCGGTCCCCGGCAGCCAGGCGGCCACGAAGGCGTCGGCGGCGTTGATCTCGGGATTGGTCCACAGCGGCCGGCCCGACAGGAACACCGCCACGGTCGGGACGCCCTTGGCCTTCAGCGCGCGCAGCAAGGCCAGCGGCCCCTCCGGCGCGAAGTCCAGGTTGTCGACATCGCCCTGGAACTCAGCATAGGGCGTCTCGCCGAACACGACCACGGCGACGGCGGGCTTGTCGGTGAAGGCGCCGTCGGGGCTGAGCACGGCCGAGCCGCCGGCGGCGGTAGCGGCGTCGCGCAGGCCGGCCCAGATCGACTGGCCCTGCTTGAAGTCGGCATTGGTGGCGCCCGTGCCCTGCCACGAGATGGTCCAGCCGCCCGAGGCTTGGCCGATGTCGTCGGCGGCCGTCCCGGCGACCAGGATCTTCGCGCCCGGCTTCAGCGGCAGCACGCCGCCGTTGTTCTTCAGCAGCACCAGCGACTTGCGCACGGCCTCGCGGGCGAGGGCGCGATGTTCAGGCGAGGCGATGACCTTGAAGTCACCCTCGGCGGCGGGGCGTTGGGCCTCGAACAGGCCGGTCTTGACCTTGACGCGCAGGATGCGGGTCACGGCCTGGTCCAGGCGGGCCATCGGGATCTCGCCCGACTTCACCTGCGCCAGGGTGTTGGCGTAGAGGCCCTTCCAGCTGTCGGGGGCCATGTACATGTCGAGGCCCGCGTTCATCGCCAGGGCGCAGCTTTCCTTGGTGCAGCCCGGCAGCTGGCCGTGGGCGTTCCAGTCGCCGACCGTGAAGCCGGTGAAGCCCAGCGGCCCGCGCAGCACGTCGGTCAGCAGGCTCTTGTTGCCGGTGTGCTTCTCGCCGTTCCAGCTGGAGAACGAGGCCATGATGGTCAGGACGCCGGCGTCGATGGCTTCGCGATAGCCCGACAGGTGGATGTCGATCAGCTCGCGCTCGCCGCCCTTGTAGTCGCCCTGGTCCAGGCCCGCCTCGGTGCCGCCATCCGCGAGAAAGTGCTTGGCCGAGCCGGCGATGTGGCCGTTGGCCAGGTGTCCGTTGGTCAGCTTGCCCTGCAGGCCCTCGGTCATCGGGCCTTCGTAGCGGCGGGCGATGTCTGGGCTCTCGGCGTATCCCTCGTAGGTGCGGCCCCAGCGGTCGTCGCGCGGCACGGCCAGGGTCGGGCCGAAGGTCCAGTCGGCGCCGGTGGCGGCCACTTCCAGCGCGGTGGCGCGCCCGATGCGGCGGATCAGGTCGGGGTCATGCGCCGCGCCCAGGCCGATATTGTGCGGAAAGAGGGTCGCCCCGACCAGGTTGTTGTGGCCGTGCACGGCGTCAATGCCGAACATCAGCGGCACGCGGGCGCCGGGACGCTCGGAGGCGGCCTGGCGGAAGGCGCGGACCATCTCCAGCCACTTGACCGCGTCGCCGCGCTCGTCGCCGAATGGACCCGAGCTGCCGCCGGCCAGCAGCGAGCCCAGCGGGTAGGTCAGCAGGTCCTCGGGCTTGATGTAGGAGATGTCGGCCTGGATGGTCTGGCCAACCTTCTCCTCTACGGTCATGCGCTTGAGGAGGTCGGCGACGAAGGCCTCGGTCTTGGCGTCGCTCAACGCCTTGGGGCTGGCGGCCTTGGGCCAGTTGGCCGGCTGGGCCTGGCTGGAGGGCCCGGCGACGGCCGGCGCGGCCGCCAGGATCGCGGCGACGCAAACGCCCGCGGCGAGTTCAAACCGGACCATGAGTACTCTCCCTAACGCTGTTCTTCCGGCCTCGTTAGCGGAGGAAGCGTATCGTGGCCAGACCAATCTGAGTTGTCTTCGAAATGGCTTGACCAAATCCGAGCGGCGGCTAGTGATGTCCCAAATAATGGGAGGTTTCGATGCAACGACGCAGCGGCGGCGCAGCCTTGGCGCTTGTTCTTCTGGCAGCGACCGCTTCATTCGGAACCGTCCAAGCCGCGCCCTCGGCGACAGCCCGAGCCGTCTCGCCGCTGGCGGTGGCTCGTCCGGTCGCTGACTGGCAACTGGCCCACATGGACCGCTTCGACTACGTCAGCAGCTTCCGCCACCACACCGAAGCGCCGCGCGACTGGATCCAGGCGACCTTCTATATCGGCCTGACCGACTTCGCTGACGCCACCAAGGATCCGCGCTACGCCGCCGCGCTGCAGGCGCACGGCGTCAAGGAGCAATGGGGCTTCGATGGCCGGCCGCGCCACGCCGACGCCGACGTCACCGGCCAGGTCTGGCTGTGGACCGCCGCGCGCTCGGGCGATCGCAAGCAGCTCGAGCCGATCACCGCGCGCTTCGACGCCGTGCTGGCCGCGCCGTCGACGGTGTCGATGGACTTCGTGCCCAAACCTCCGGAAGGCGGCGATCCCTATTGCCAGGCCCGCTGGTGCTGGAGCGACGCCCTGTTCATGGCCCCCGCCGCCTGGGTCGGCCTGTCGAACGCGACCGGCGATCCGCGCTACCTAGCCCATGCCGACCGCGAGTTCTGGGTGACCACCGACGCGCTCTACGACCCGGTCGAGCACCTCTATTTCCGCGACAGCCGCTTCATCGAGCGTCGCGACGCTGGCGGCCGCAAGATCTTCTGGGGGCGGGGCAATGGCTGGGTGTTCGGCGGTCTGGTGCGGATCCTGTCGGCCCTGCCGGCCGACCATCCCAGCCGTCCGCGCTACGAGGCGCTGTTCAAGGACATGGCCGCAAAGCTGATCACCCTGCAGGGCGCGCAAGGCTATTGGCCCGTCTCGCTGCTAGAGCCGCAAGACGTCCCCGAGACCAGCGGCACGGGTTTCTTCGTCTACGGCCTGGCGTGGGGGATCAACAACGGCCTGCTACCGGCCAAAACCTACAAGCCGGCGGCCGTGAAGGGCTGGAACGCCCTGCAGCACGCGGTCGGTCCGGACGGCAAGCTGGGCTGGGTGCAGCAGGTCGGCGTCGCGCCGGACAAGGTCACCGCGACCGATACCCAGCTCTACGGTGTCGGCGCATTCCTGATGGCCGCGACCCAGATGGAAAAGCTGAAGTGATCAAGGCGAGCTACGCCCTGGCGGCGGTCTTGGCCGCAGCGTGCCTGGCGCCCGCGGCTCAGGCCGCCGAGCCGGGGCCGCAGTGCGTCGGCGCCCAGGGCTACGCCGCCAGTTTCGGCGAGCGGCGCACGTTCCGCTGGCGTCCGGAATGGCTGGCGGCCAGCAAGGCCCGGCGCACCGACACGCCGGCCTACAAGGCGCTGATCAAGCGGGCCGACGCGGCCCTGGCCGGACCGGTCTACACGGTCACCGACAAGCTGCGCACGCCGCCCAGCGGCGACAAGCACGACTATATCAGCATGGGGCCGTACTGGTGGCCTGACCCGGCCAAGCCGAAAGGCGAGCCCTATGTGCGGCGCGACGGCCAGGTCAATCCGGAGCGCAACACCAAGGCCTTCGACGTCACGGCGCTGGAGGCGATGAGCGGGGCGGTCGAGGCGCTGTCGCTGGCCTACTACTTCACCGACGACGCCCGCTATGCCGACAAGGCCGCCCAGCTGCTGCGGGTCTGGTTTCTGGATCCGGCCACGCGGATGAACCCCAACGCCAGCTTCGCCCAAGGCGTGCCGGGCCGCACGCCGGGCCGCGCCGAAGGGGTTCTGGACACCTTCCGCCTGCTGCGCGTGGTCGAGGGCGTGGGCCTGCTGGCGCCGTCCAAGGCGCTGTCGGCTGCCGACCAGGCCGGGCTGGAGCGCTGGTTCGCCGACTATGCCCGCTGGATGCAGACCAGCCCGACGGGCCGCGAGGAACGGGCGGCCACGAACAACCACGGCATCTGGTACGACTATCAGCTGGCGACCTTCGCCCTGTTCGCCCGCGACGAGGCTCTGGCCCGCAAGGTCATCGCCAAGACCGGCGAGGTGCGGATCGCGCCCCAGGTCGCGGCCGACGGCGGTCTGCCCGAGGAGCTGAAACGCACCCGGGCGCTGCACTACAGCTATTTCGCGCTGGAGCCGCTGGTCGGCCTGGCCGACCTGGGCCGCTGCGTTGGCGTCGACGTCTGGGGTTACCAGACCAAGGACGGGCGCGGCCTGCGCAAGGCCTTGGGGTTCCTGGCCCCCTATGTCGGGCGCGAGGCCAGCTTCCCGCACAAGGAGCTTAATCCGGCCGGGGCGGCGGGGGAGGGCGCTGAGCTCTTCACCCTGGCGGCCTGGGCCTATGGCGACGCCGATTTCGCCAAGGCCGCTGCGGTGTCGGCTGAGGCCAGTCCCAATGCGCTCGAGCGGCTGCTGATCGCGCCCTACGAGCCCTGAAGTCTGTCGATCAAGCCGGGCGATGCGTTGATTTCGCCCACCCTCCCGTATCGACGGAACGGGCGGCTGGATCCTCCTCCAGCCGCCCACTTTTTTACGCTAGCGAGTGGCTGCGTACAGCGTCAGCCAAGCCGGCGGCGACTTGCTGGTGGCCTCCGACACCGCCTTCAGCACCGGCGCGTACCGGGCGTCCAGCTGCGTCGCCAGGGCGAAGGTCTGGACGCCGTTGGCGCGGTCCCACGGATGGGGCTGATATTCCTTCTGGCCCGCCGCCGCGCGCTGGGCGTCGAAGGCGATCTTCGAACGGGCGAACTCCTGATGGGTCTTCTCGCCCAGCGCATAGGGCGCCAGCCAGTCCAGCGCGCCGGGTAGGCTGGAGCCGGCGGCGCTCTTGCGCCCGAACCAGTCCTGGCCGTGGGTCTTGGCCGTCAGGGCCGCCATCATCAGCGGATCCAGGTCATAGGTGACGTAGTGCAGGGCGTCGCGTTCGTGGAAGTCGAACACCGTGCCGTCGGGATTGATGTTGGCGGCGATCTGCCGGTCGTAGGCGTCGCGCGCTCTGGTGATCAGCTTGGCGTCGCTGGTCAGGAAGGCGGCCATGGTCGCCAGCTTCACGCGGTGGCTTTGCCAATTGGTCTCGGGCTTGTCGCGTGGCTTGTCCATCGCGTCCAGATAGCCCTCGGCCATGGCGCGGGCGAAGCGCTGGATCTTCTCGCGCCCGGCCGGCGATATCTCCGAACAGGTCAGATCACAGGCCATCATGACCTGGTCGAAATGGGTCTCGTCGATCGGATTGAACGAGATCTTGTAGACGTCCGCCCAGGCCGTCAGGAAGTGCTCGGCCGACTCGAGATAGCGGCGATCGCCGGTCATCCGATAGGCCAGCGACAGGTTCAGCATGATCGGCAGGTCCTCGCGAGCCTTGGTGCTGATCTCGCGAATACCCTTTCCGGGTAGGGTGCCTTCGGTGTGAACGACCGGCAGAGGACCGGGTTTTCGGCTCAGTCCAGCCTGGGCGCGGCGCACGATCTCGACAGCTGCCGGACGGTCGCTCAGGCCGGGCAGGGCGGTGGTGAAGCGGCCGTCCAGAAGCGCGAAATCCTGGGCGTGGGCGGTGTTTGCGAGCGCCAGCGCACAGGCCGCGCCGGCGAGAAGATATCTGACCATCTGAAAAGCCTCCTCCTTGCGTGGCCGCTTCGTTTTGAGACGCGCTTCCACATTATGGTCTGACCATATAGCGGCGGTCAGGAAGATTGGCATTACCAATTCTTGACAACGTTGGACAGTCGTCAGATACGTCATCCCAAGGGAGCCGCAAAAGCGCGCCCAGGGAGGGAATTTTCAGATGATCCAAGATCGTAGACTCGTGCGCCGCGCCACGCTGCTGGCGTCCTGCGCCGTTCTGGCCATGAGCGCATCGGCGCAGGCCCGCCAGACCCAGCCGGCCGCGCCCGCGCAAGCCGAATCCGAGACGGTCGACGCCGTCGTCGTCACTGGCTTCCGCCAGGCCTATGCCAACGCCATCGCCACCAAGCGCGACACCCTGCAGATCTCGGACGGCATCTCGTCCGACGGCCTGGGCCGCTTCCCCGACCTGAACGTCGGCGAGGCCATCCAGCGCATCCCCGGCATCCAGATCAACCGCGAGGCCGACAGCCGCAACGCCACGATCAGCCTGCGCGGCCTGCCGGGCACCTTCGCCCGCACCACCCTGAACGGCGGCGCGTTCGCCGATCCGATCCTAAACGGCTCGACCCCGCTGGGCGCCTTCAACTCGGACATCTTCTCGTCGATCAACGTGATCAAATCGCCGATGTCGACCGACCTGGCCGGCGGCCTGTCGGGCAATATCGATCTGCGCATCGCTCCGGCGCTGCAGCGCAAGGACGGCGGCTTCGCCAAGGTCAGCTATGAGTACAACGACCTGGGCAACCTGGGCAGTCCGCTGGCCTCGATCGGCTACAACAAGCACCTGACCGACGACTTCGCCGTGTTCGGCGTGGTGGCCTGGAAGGACGAGAAGTTCCGCCGCGACTCGATCACCGTGAACTCGTGGGCCAACCGGCTGGGTTCGATCCAGGTCGGCAACCAGGCCACGCCCGGCAACAACCCGACCTATGACGCCCTGATCGCCCAGTATCCGGGCGGGGTCTACTATCCCAGCCAGACCCGCCAGCTGGTCAAGTTCAACCGCGGCACCACCCTGTCGGCGGCCACCGGCTTCGAGTGGCGGATGAACGAGAACTGGAAGTTCGGGGCCAACGGCTTCATCACCAAGCGCAAGCTGGACGAGGCCACCAACAACCTCCTCTATATCGACGCCGGCGGCGGGCAGGGCTCCAACACCGCCCTGACGGCGACCTCGGCCGTCGCCGTGATCAGCGACATCGGCACCCCCTTCGTGGTCAAGACGCCGAACGGCGACCGCGCCTACATCAACAAGTTCTCCGCCGCCAACATCAACACCTTCGACTCGATCCGTTCGGAGCCGGCCACCAACCAGACCTGGGCGATCAACCCGACCCTGGAATTCAAGACCGACGACTGGCGCGCCACCGCCAACCTGACCGTCTCGCGCGCCAAGGCGATGGCCAACCAGATCGAGTTCGACATCGTCCAGAACCCGTATCGCAACCTCGGCGCGGGCGGGCTGAACGGCATCACCACCTCGGTGGACCTGGGCGGCACGGACCTGTCGAACTACACGGCGATCCTGAACACGCCGCGCGCCACCCACCTGCCGACGGGCGGGTTCACGATCCCGGCCGCGGCCAACGCCGCCACCCAGGCCGGGGCTCAGATGCCGGGCCAGGCCGCCAACGTTCCGGCCGACCGCTTCGGCGTCACCGGCACCAACGGCCAGGCCAACAACAAGCTGGACTCGCTGCAACTGGATCTGGAGCGCTCGTTCGCCGAGAATCCGTTCCTGACCAGCTTCCAGTTCGGCGGCCGGGTCGAGCGCGGCGAGTTCACCTCGATCGGTTCGCGCAACACCTCGCTGGGCTCACAGACCCAGAACATCACGCCGGCCATGGCCGCCCAGCTGTCCTATGCCCGTGACTTCTTCGGCGGCAAGGCAAGCGGCGCGACGTCCAACTGGATGGGCGTTGACGTCAATCAGATCCTGAGCGTGTTGACGCCGATCAACACCAATCCGCGCTCGGCGACCAATCCCAACGGCCTGCCGGACCAGTTCGCCCTGGGCGCGCCCGGCGTGTTCCTGACGCCCTACGGCTTCATCAACAACTACTGGGACGGCAACTACTGGAACAACAATTTCAGCACCCGTAACGACGTCTACTCGCTGTACCTGACGGCGAAATTCAAGGCTGACGTGCTGAGCATCCCGGTGCGCGGCGCCGCGGGCGTCCGCTACGAGTACACCAAGAACGACATCACGGCCCTGGACTGCAAAAACTGCTCGGCCGCGACCTCGGTCGTCGCCGGTCCGATCAACCACAGCCTGACCACCCGCAAGACCGGCCAGAACTACGACTACTGGCTGCCGTCGCTGATCGTCGCCGCCGACCTGCGCGACGACCTGGTGCTGCGCTTTGCGGCCTATTCGACCTATGTCCGCCCGCAGCCGCGCGACAACGTGCCGACCTCCTTCGTGCAGGAGCCGATCAACCTGACGCCGCCGGTCGACCCGATCTACACGGTCACCATCGGGGCCACGGACATCAAGCCGTACACCTCGGACTCGTTCGACGCCTCGCTGGAATGGTACAACCGTCCCGGCGGCCTGGTCTCGCTGGCGGCCTATCGCAAGAAGATCGATGGCTATATCGGCCCGATCACCGACCAGTCGGTGCTGTGCCCGTCCAGCGGCGTGATCCCCGGCCTGGACGTCGCCCTGGGCACCCTGACCATCGACAACTCGGCCGGTACGCCGCGCTGCATGAGCTCCAACCAGTTCATCGGGGCCGGCGGGGTATTGAAGAACGCCCAGGTCAACATCAGCGGCCGCACCAACCAGAACCCGATGACCGTCACGGGCCTGGAATTCAACATCCAGCAGAACCTCGACTTCCTGCCCGGCTTCTGGAAGGGCTTCGGCGGCGCGTTCAACTACTCGCGCACCAAGATCGACGGCGTCGACACGGCGGGCAACAAGATCACCCTGCCCAGCGTGTCGAAGAACAACATCAACGTCATCGGCTACTACGAAGCCAAGTGGGGCGGCGTGCGTCTCGTCTACAACTGGCGCGACAAGTACGACCTGGCGGCTGGCAACTCGTTCGTCGGCGACGCCCGCACCGTCAAGGCGCGCAGCCAACTGGACGCTTCGGCCTCGTTCAACGTGACCCAGGATCTGACCCTTTCGCTCGACGCCTTCAACCTGACCGACGCGACCCGGTCGGAGTACGAGAACGACCCGATGCTGCCCCGCCGCATCGACTATGACGGCCGCACCTACCAGGTGACCGTCCGCGCCAAGTTCTAGCGTTCGACCCCCCACCGCCTTGCGGCCCAGGCGCTTCCTGCGCGCCTGGGCCGTTATTTTTTGAGGAGCAAATCGGCTGGCGCGTCGTTAAGAAAACAGACCGTCATCCTGGATGACGCGCACAGCGGCCGCAGAGTCGCGAGGGGAGGTGAAGATGTTCCGGCGCGCCGCTCCCGGTCGCCGCATTGATTACTGCGCTTTGGCGCTTTCGACCCTCTGCGTCCTCGCGCCAGTAAGCGCTGTCTCCCAGACGATGTCCCGTCCCGTCGCGCCGCGCGTGCTCGACCAGGACGCCTCCAGCCTGACTTTGGCGCTGCAGCGGCTAAGCCAGACGACGGGCGCGCAGCTGCTCTACGGGCCCGACCTCGTCGCCGGCCAGTCCGCCCCGGCCTTGAGAGGCCGCATGGGTGTGGAGCGGGCGCTGACCCAGCTGCTGTCCCGCACCGACCTGGCCTTCCGCCGGACCCCCTCGGGCGTGTTCGTCATCTATCGCGCGCGGTCGGCCGCGCGTCCGGTCCACGACGCTCCGGTGGTGCGCCAGGCCGCGTCGATCGAGCCGGTCGTCGGCCTGGAGGCGGTGGTCATCACCTCGGGCAAGCGCCTGGAGACCCTGGGCCGCTCCGACGCCTCGGTGCAGGCGCTGTCGAGCCAGATGATGGATCGCACCGGCGTGCGTGACTTCGAGGACCTGGCCAAGCTGGCCCCGTCCCTGACCATCTCGAAGACCACCCAGCCGGGCAACAACAGCATCAATATCCGCGGGGTGGGGACCTATTCCTATTCGATCGGCACCGAGCCCAGCGTGGTGGTGGTGGTCGACGACGTGCCCCAGGCCTTCCAGGCGATGGCGTTCTCGGCCCTGGCCGACGTGCAGCAGGTCGAGATCCTGCGCGGGCCGCAGAGCACCTTGTTTGGCAAGTCCTCGGCGGCCGGGGTGATCTACATCACCACCAAGCCGGCCAGCGACGTGTTCGGCGTCCAGGCCGAGGCGCTGATCACCGACGACCACGAGGAGCGGATGCAGGCGGCCGTCACTGGGCCGATCAGCGACACCCTGAAGTTCCGCGCCGTCGCCGCGTACAGCCGCTATCGGGGCACCGTCTACAACCTGGCCACCCGCCGCTGGCTGAACGGCCAGTCGGACGTCAATCTGCGGGCCAAGCTGGTCTGGACGCCGGGCGACGACTGGACGGTGTCGGTCTCGCCGCACATGACCCGAACCCTGTCGTCCTGCTGTGTGGGGGCGGACACCTACATCTCGCCCAACGCCACCCTGGCCCGGGCCGAACTGAACCGCGAGGCGGTGCTGCGCGGCATCGTGCCGGGGCCGGACAATCGCGAAGCCCGATACAACATCAACGCTCGGGGCAATTCCACCGACGTCGGGGTCAACGTCCGCGTCGTCGGAGCGGTCGGCTCGTGGCGGCTGACTTCGATCACGGCGGTGGATCGCTACACGCTCTACGACCGCCAGGACACCGACGCCACCGACCTGGACTACAGCCTGCTGGATCCGCGGCTGCCGCGCGGTGGCTCGGCCAATGGCGGCGACTTCCTGATCCGGGCGGAGAGCCAGGAGGTGCGGCTGAACAGTCCCTCGGGCGGGCGCTGGGACTATGTCGGCGGGCTGTATCTGGGCCGGACGCGGTCGGAGCGCTATTTCGTGCGCGGCTCCGACAGCCTGGGCGACTACAACGGCTTGCCGGCGCTGCCGACCACCAACAGTACCCTCTATTCGCGCTACATGGCCCGCACGACCCTGCGCACCTTCGCCGCGTTCGGCCAGGGCAGCTATGCGGTCAATGACCGGCTGTCGATCCTGTCAGGCTTGCGGTTGAGCCACGAGCGGATCGGCTATCGCTTCTACGACCTGGGCGCGGGCGTGACCTACGGCGCGCCGGCCTGTTCGCGCACCACGCCCTCGGTGGCGATCGAAACCTGCCACGCCGACACCGCGCTGAGCGGCCGGATCGGCCTGCAGGGCGCGCTGGCGCCGGGCCTGACCGCCTATGCCACCTACTCGACCGGCTACAAGGGCCGGGCCTATGACCTGACCAGCAGCCTGACCATGCGTACGCCGCTGGCCAGCGGACCCTATGCCGGCCTGCCGGCCGCCGATGTCGTGGCCGCCCAGCAGCCGATCGCCTCGGAGACGGTGGCCAATTACGAGGCGGGTGTCCGGGCGATCTCGGCCGATCGCAATCTCAGCTGGAACTTGACGCTCTACCAGGAGCGCTTCGCCGGCTTCCAGGCCCAGAGCCGCGACGACGCCATCGGCCTGAATGTGCTCAACAGCATCGGCAGCATGCGCGCCGAGGGCGTGGAGAGCGAGTTCAGCGCCCGCCTGACGCCACGCCTGACCCTGGCCGGCGCGGCCAACTACAACCGGGCGATCATGCGCGATTTCGCCAATGCCGCCTGCTATCTGGGCCAGACGGCGGCGCAGGGCTGCGTGGGCGGCCGTCAGGACCTGTCGGGCAAGACCCTGTTCAACGCCCCGCGCTGGTCGCTGAACCTCAACGCCTTCTACCAGCGGCCGCTGGCCGGCGATCGGCGGCTGGAGATCAACGCCGGCTACCGTTGGCGCTCGCGGGTGATCTTCGGTCTGCTGCAGGACCCCGCCTCACGCGACGGAGCCCAAGGCGTGCTGGACGTCTCGGCCGCGGTCGGCGGTCCGGGCTGGCGTCTGACCGGCTTCGTCGACAACGTCCTGGACCAGCGCATCGCCCTGACGCGGGGGCGCAATGTGCAGTGGAACCTGCTGGGCGTCGACGGCCGGCCGGCCCAGGCCACGCACTGGAAACCCTCGCGCGACAGTGGCCGCCACATGGGCCTGCGCCTGGCGGTGGATTACTGACGTGTGGTTTTCTTTGAGGATCGGGCGAGGAGGCGCGTCGGAACAGAAGAGCGGACAACAGAGCCGTCTTTGGGAGGTACTGGTCTAGGCATGGTCGCGCAGCCCAAACTCGATCCGCGCGAGCAGGCCTTCTTCGAGCGCCTGTCGGTGGCCTATCGCGGGCCGCTGATCGCCTATTTCCAGCGCCGTGTGCGCTCGCGCGAGGAGGCCGAAGACCTGACGCAGGAGGTGTTCCTGCGCCTGGTGCGGCGACCGGAAGGCGCGGACCTCGACAATCCCGAGGCGTTCGTGTTCAGCGCGGCGGTCAATCTACTGCGCGACCGGATGCGGCGGGACAAGACCTTCCGCAGCCACTTGAACGAGACCGAGCACCGGCAGGAACGCTTTGAGGGTATTTCGCCCGAGCGCGTCCTACAGGATAGGCAGGCGCTGCAGACGGTGATGCGGCGACTGGACGAGCTGGACGAACGGACTCGCGACGCCTTCATCCTGCACCGGCTGGAGGGCTGGAAGCACGCCGAGATCGCCCGCGCTTTCGGTGTGTCCGTCAGCTCGGTCGAGAAGTACATCATCAAGGCCCTGGCGCACCTGATGCGGTCGCCCGGTCCCTACAAGAGCTGAGCCGTGACGAACCCGTTGCAACAGTCCCTGATCGACGAAGCCGCCGCCGGCTGGGCCGCGCGGCGCCTGGGCGGCGACGCTATGGACGAAGCCGGCTTCACGCGCTGGCTGGACGAGAACCTGGCGCACGCCGAAGCCTATGACCGCGCCGAGGCCGCTTGGAGCCTGATCGGGCAGGGGGCGGGAGCGCCGGATTTACTGGCCGCCCGCCGCGACGCCCTGGCGCGCGCGCGTCGTCCCAAGGTCGTCCGGTTCGATCGCCGTCTGGCGGCCGCCGGCCTGGTCGCCGCCGTGGCCGCGCCGCTGGGCGGCGCCTGGTGGTGGAGCCGCCGGCGCGAGGACGACCAGCTGATCCAGACCGCCCTGGGCGAGCAGCGCACCTTGACCCTGGCCGACGGCAGCCGCGTGACCCTGGACGCCCTGACGGTCATGCGGGTGCGCTACACGCCCGGCCTGCGATCGATCGATCTGGTCGCCGGTCGCGCCTATTTCGAGGTGGCCAAGGACGCCAGCCGGCCGATGCGGGTCCGCGCCGGTCCGCGCACCGTCACCGCCCTGGGCACGGCCTTCTCGGTGCGCCGCGAGCCGCGCGAGACCATCGTCGTCCTGGCCGAAGGCAAGGTCTCGGTCAGCAATCACGAGAGCACGGCCGCCCTGGCGGTCATGCATCCGGGCCAGACCATGGTGTTGGGCGACGGCCTGGGCGTCAGTCCGCCGAGCGCTGTCGACTTGGACCGCGCCCTGGCCTGGCGGCGCGGGCAGGTGGTGCTGGACAATGTCGCCCTGGCCGACGCGGCCGCGGAGATGAACCACTACTCGACCCTGCAGGTGGTGGTCGCCGACGCCCGCCTGCGGACCTTGAGGGTCAGCGGCACCTTCAACGCCGGCGACAGCGCCGCCTTCGTCGAGGCCGTGCAATCCTACTTCCCGGTGCGGGTCGAAAAGCGCGCCACGACGGTGGAGCTGCACGCCGCGCGATAAAAATCGCGGGCCCCGAAAAAACTTTTGAGGAGGTCGCCGGCCAGCGCGTCGGAACGGTCAAGAGCAAGGTCGAAACGACCATCTTGGGAGGACCGTCCTTGAAGCTGACACCGGTTACTTGTGCCGCGCTCTCCAGCGGCATCCTGCTGGCCCTGGCGAGCCCTAGCCTCGCCCAGCCCGCGCCCATCCCCGCCTTCGACGCCACGGTCCGCGACCGCATCCAGCCCCAGACCGAGCAGCTGCTGATCAAGCTGGTGCAGGACGGCCGCAAGCTGGAGCTGGACGGCACCCCGGTGTTCAACGGCAGCGACAAGTTCCTGCCCGGCAAGATCGCCCTGGGCCTGGTGGACTATCTGATCGCCCTGCCGGCCGACGATCCGCGCCTGCCCAAGTACCTGGCCGACTTCCGCAAGATCGCCAAGCTGACGGCCGACGACGCCAATGACAGCTGGGGCGCCTACTACTACCTGTCGGCCCTGAACAAGCTGCGGGAAGCCGGCCGCCTGAAGGAGGCCGTCGATCCTCTGACCCTGGCCAAGCTGCGCGTGCGGCTGGACTGGCGGATGTTCGTCGACGTCGACACCTATGCGCTGATCGACCACCCCAACAACTACTACTGCGTGGCCTTCGCGATGGCCCGCCTGCGCACCCGCATGGGCTGGGACGACGGCGCGCCGGCCGAGAAGCTGTATTCCAAGATCGCCGAGCACTACGACCTCTATTCGGGCCAGTACGGCTTCGCCGACGAGACCGACGGCGACGGCCGCTTCGACCGCTACAGCGTGCTCTTGGCCGGCGAGATCGCCCAGCGCTACATCGAGACGGGCGGCAAGCCGCCGGCTGAGACCATCGCCTGGCTGCGCAAGTCGGCCGACGTGATGATGATGCGCCTGGACGCCGAAGGCCGCGGCTTCGAATACGGCCGCAGCATCGGTCCCTACGGCGAGACGGCGATCATCGAGGTGCTGACCGCCGCGGCGGTGCTGGATCTGCTGACCCCGGCCGAGAAGGATCTGGCCTATGCCTACTCGGCCCGCGCGGCGCAGCGCTATGTCGAGTTCTGGCAGGACCCCAAGACCGGTTCGGTGAACCTGTGGGACGGCGGCCGTCGCACTGACGACTATCGCGGCAAGTTCCGGATCCTGGGCGAGAACCTCTCCCTGGCTCACCAGTACGCCTACACCAGCGCCCACTGGGCGCGGATGGGCTATGCGGGCAAGGCTCCGGCCGCAGACTGGGCCAAGGGCCTCGCCACCCTGCCGCGCCGCCAGGTCACCTGGTTCGCCAAGGGCAAGTACGACCGCCTGCTGGTCAGCACCCGCGACGGCGACCGGATGGTCAGCCTGCCGGTGATCAACGGCGGCGCCAGCCAGCACATGCACAATCCGTACTTCCCGATCCCGTTCTCGCCCGGGATGCTGGAAGCCTCGCCCGACGGCGTCGCGCCGTTCCTGACCCCGCGCCTGACGCTGGCCGACGGCGCGCAGCTGATGCCGCTGGCCTACATCAAGGACGCCAAGGTCGAGGCCAAGGGCGCCCGCACCACCGTCTCTTGGCGCCAGGACGAACTGGACCGGATGGGTGAGCGCGCCCCTGTCGCCGACGCCCGCGTCTCGGTCGCCACGACCTATGTCCTGGAGCCTGGCCGCATCACCCGCACCGACGTCTTCACCCCGGCCAAGGGCGTGACCGTCAAGGACGTCGAGCTTCAGCTGGGTTCGTTCTCCAGCGGCCCAAGTCAGGCCGGCGGCGTCACCACCTTCGCCGACGGAGCGGTGCGCCGCTTCGCCGTCGAGGGGATCAAGGCCTGCGCGTCCAGCGCGCCGGGCCAGGACAAGGAATACCGCGCCGCGACCGGGGCCATGGCGACCAAGGTCGTCTGCCAAGGCGCGCCGGCGGCCGCCTCGGGGTCGTTCAAGATCACCTGGCGGATCGACTACCGCTGAGCGGAAACCGCCAACAAAAACAAAGATAAGTAAGAGGGGAAGAGCCTATGAAGTCCCAGTTCTATCGCGGCCTGCTGCTGTCGGCGGCCATCATCCTGCCGGCTCAAGCCTGGGCCCAGACCGAAGCGCCGCAGGCTGAAAGCGCCGCCGTCGACGAGATCGTCGTCACCTCGGCCCGCGCCACCCAGCGCAGCTCGATCGAGACCAAGCGCACCGCCAGCGTCATCGTCGACGGCATCGTCAATGACGAGATCGGCGCTCTGCCCGACAACTCGGTGGCCGACACGCTGGAGCGCATCACCGGCGTCACCGCCGACCGCTTCAAGGGCAACGCCAACGAGCTGTCCGTCCGCGGCCTTGGCCCGACGCTCAGCTTCTCGACCTTCAACGGCCGCGAGGTCTCGACCGCCGGTCCCGACCGCTCGGTGGCCTTCCAGCAGTTCCCGTCGGAACTGGTCAACGGCGTGCTGGTCTACAAGAGCCAGCAGGCCGACTTCCTCGAAGGCGGCCTGGCCGGCGTCATCGAGCTGAAGTCGATCCGTCCGATCGACTACGGCCGTCGCCGCATCCAGATGGAGGTGCGCGGCGCCTACCTGCCCAAGGACGACGACATCCGCGGCCGCAACGGCCTCGGCTATCGCGGCAACATCTCCTACACCGACAGCTGGGACACCAAGCTGGGCGAGATGGGGGTGAGCATCGGCTACCAGCGTCTGGATCAGGCCACGCCTGAGGACTACTACATCACCAACTCGGCCTTCGTGCCGTGCACCACCTATGCGGCGGCCCCCGGCACCTCGACGGCCAACTGCTCGAATGCTGCGACCGCGCCGACTGGCTCGACGATCGGCCCGCGCTACTTCGCCACCAGCGCCCGCACCTTCCAGGCCAAGGTCACCGACGAGGTGCGCAAGGCGGTGATGGGCACGTTCCAGTGGAAGCCGACCCCCAACCTCGACATCAGCCTGGACGGCCAGTACTCGACCCGCAACAGCGGTGAGCGCCGCAACCAGCTGGCCATCACCGAAGGCCTGCGCGGCATCCAGCCGCTGCTGGTCGGCGACGGCGGCGACTACAGCAACGGCGCCCTGATGCGCTACAGCGGCAACTCCAACCTCGAGATCCAGCTCGAGAACCGCCAGCGCAACGAGAAGTACATCGGCGGCGGCGGCGCGGTGACCTGGACGCCCACCGAGCGCCTGACGGTCAGCGGCGACCTGTCCTATTCGCAGTCACACCGCACCGAGCTGCAGAAGGCCACCAACATGCGCTCGGCCAACCGCGTGGCCTATACGCTGGACGCCACCGGCGACGAGGTCCCGTCGGTGACCTTCACCAATTTCGACGTCAGCGATCCCTCGAACTTCCTGATCGCCACGCCGACCAACAACAGCAACTACGCGCGCTATCGTCAGGTCACCGACCGCTTCGACAAGATCGGCGCAGTGCGGGCGGACGTGACTTACGAGCTGGCCGAGGATGGCTTCTTCCAGAGCATCAAGTTCGGCGGCCGCCTGTCGGATCACCGCCGCACCCAGGACGCCAACAACAACGCCGACGTGAACCTGCCCGTCGCCTATGACGGTCGTACGCCGGCCCAGCTGGTCGCCGCCGCCAACGCCAACTGCCGCACGCCGTTCGTCAACAGCAACTTCATGGACGGCAAGGGCAATGTCCGCTCGTGGGCGCTATTCGACAACGACTGCCTGTTCCGCACCTATACCGGCCGCGACAGCAACCCGCTGCCGTCCAACGCCCCCGGTCCGGAAGACTCCAACATCCGTGAGCGGATCAGCACCGCCTATGTGATGACCAACTTCCGCACCCAGCTGGGCGACACCCCGGTCTCGGGTAACGCCGGCGTCCGCTATGTGCGCACCCGCGTGCTGTCGAAGGGCTTCCGCGGCGAGGTCACCGTGACCCCGTCGACCGGCGGTTCGGCCGCGATTGTGATCCGCACCCCCGGCACCCCGCTGGAGGAGATCGAGGGCACGGGCGGCTACGAGTACTTCCTGCCCAGCGCCAACGTCGCGTTCGACCTCAGCGACGTGATGAAGCTGCGCCTGGCCGCCTACAAGGGCCTGTCGCGCTCGGGCATCGAGGACTTCAACGTCGGCATCACCCCGGTCGCCGACGCCAACGGCACCACGGTGGAATCGGTGCTGGTCAACAGCACCACCGGCAACCCGAACCTCAAGCCGATCCGCGGCTGGAATCTGGACGCCTCGCTGGAGTTCTACGTCAACCGCGACACCTCGTTCGCCGTCGCCACCTATTACAAGTGGCTGACGGGGGCGGCGTTCGACGCCCGCGAGCCGCTGCCGACCACGATCATCGCCAACGGCCAGCCGGTGACCTTCAACGCCATCGCGCCGGCCAACGACCCCAACACCCGCGAGCTGTACGGCATCGAGTTCAGCGGCAACCACGCCTTCACCTACCTGCCGGGCCTGCTCAGCGGCTTCGGCGTGTCGGGCAGCCTGGCCATCACCGAGGCCGACTTCGAGTTCGCCGACCCCTCGACGGTCGGTCCTTATGTCGATCCGGCCAACCTGATCGGCCTGTCGAAGTACACCGGCAACGGCTCGGTCTTCTGGGAGAACGACAAGCTCTCGCTGCGCGCCTCGTACCGCTACCGTTCGAACTACTTCAAGCCGAACAGCGGCTCGAACCGCAGCGTCAAGGGCTCGGGCTTCCTGAACCTGTCGGCGACCTACGACTTGACCAAGCAGGTCCAGTTGAAGCTGCAGGCGCTGAACGTCACCAACACCCGGGACATCATGTTCAAGCCCGGCGAAGACTCCATCACCGAGGTCAGCGACAACGGTCCGCAGATCTATTTCGGCGTCCGGATGCGCTTCTAAACCCGATCTCGGCGCGGTTTAATTCCTCGTTCCCATCGCGCCGACACTGTCCCGCCGTCCTCTCAAGCTTTGGGCGGTCCGTTAGTCTGACAGGTGCGTCGTCCCTCCCGGGGGCGCACCTGATCACGGATGCTCCCGCGCAGGCGGGGCGCGGGATTTTCTTCTTCGTTCCCGCAGGAGCCGTTTCATGAACCGACGCGACTTCTGTCTGGGGACAGCCCTCGCCGCCGGGGTCTTTGCGACCTCGGCGGCGGCAGGCTCTTCTCTGGATCTGGCCACCATTGACCGGGCGCGGATCCTCAAGGCGGCCGACCGCTATCTTGCCGAGGCGCCGGTGACCATCACCGCCTACAAGGCGCAGCGCAGCCCGGCCGGTCCGCACGACTACTATTCCGAGGCCGACTACTGGTGGCCCAATCCCGCCAAGCCGGATGGGTCCTACATCCGCAGGGACGGCTTTTCCAATCCCGACAAGTTCACCGCCCACCGCGATGCGGTGATCCGCCTGGGCGTCCAGCTGCCGGCCCTGGCGGCGGCCTACAAGGTGACCGGCCAGGCCCGCTATGCCGAGCATGCCGAAAAGCATCTGCACGCCTGGTTCGTCGCGCCCGAGACCCGGATGAACCCGCACCTGGAGCACGCCCAGGCGATCATCGGCGTCAACACCGGCCGCGGCATCGGCGTCATCGACACCCTGCACCTGGTCGAGGTCGCCCGCGCCGTCTCGGTGCTGAAGGCTGCGCGGCCCAAGGCGGCGGTCTATGCCCCCGCCACGGCCTGGTTCGACGCCTATCTGACCTGGATGACCACGTCGGCCAACGGGATCGACGAGCGGAACCAGAAGAACAACCACGGGACCTGCTGGGCGCTGCAGGCCGCCGAGTTCGCGCGTCTTGTGGGGCGTCTGGCCGAGCTGGACGTCGCGCGCCAGCGGATCAAGACTCTGATCCCCGGCCAGATCGCCGCCGACGGCTCCCAGCCGCTGGAGCTGGCCCGCACCAAGCCATACGGCTACTGCCTGTTCAATCTCGACGTCCTGGCCGCCTGCGCCCACGTGCTGTCGACGCCGCGCGAGAACCTCTGGACCTGGAAGGACGCGAGCGGCGGCTCCATCGCCGACGCCCTGGCCTGGATGGCCCCGTTCATCGCCGACAAGACGACCTGGCCGAGGCCCCCCGATGTCGAGGCCTGGGACGGCTGGCCGGTGCGCCAGCCCAGCCTGCTGTTCGGCGGCCTGGCCCTGAAGCAGGCGGACTATCTCGACCTCTGGAGGCGGCTGCATCCTGATCCCGCCGACGCGGAGATCATCCGCAACTATCCGCTCCGTCAGCCGGTGCTGTGGTTCGATGCTTAGGGCCGCTTTTTATCTGCTAGCCTTCGCCGGCGCAGCCCAGGCCGCCGAGGTCCGGCGCGAGCCGTTCGGCCAGACCCAGGCCGGCGTCGCCATCGTCAGGACGGTGCTGCGCAACGATCTGGGCATGAGCGTCGCGGCCATCGACTTCGGCGCGACCCTGACGGCGATCGAGACGCCCGACCGCCAGGGCAGGTTCGCCAATATCGTGATGAACCGCCCCGACATCGCCGCCTACGAGGCCAACCAGCGCCGCTATGGCGCGGTGGTCGGGCGCTATGCCGGCCGCATCACCGACGCGCGCTTCACCCTGGACGGGACGACCTACGCGCTCGAAGCCGGCCGTAACAACATGACCCTGCATGGTGGCTCGAACGGCTACGACAAGCGGGCCTGGACCAGCAGCCTGGTCTCCGACCGCCGCTCGATCGGCGTTCGCTATCGCCTGCTCAGCCCGGCCGGCGACCAGGGCTTTCCCGGCGCGGTCGAGCTGACGGTCACCTACCGGCTGATGCGCAAATCCAACGAGCTGCGCATCGAGTACGAAGCCCGCACCGACGCGCCGACGGTGATCAACCCCACCAACCACGCCTTCTTCAACCTGGCCGGGGCGGGGCAGGGGATGGTGCTCGACCATCGCGTCCAGATCGCCGCCGCCCGCTACGCCGAGGTCGACGCCCGCAAGGCCCCGACCGGCGGGCTGCCATCGGTGGACGGCACGGTGCTGGACTTCCGGACACCGCGGCGCGTGGGCGACGTGCTGAAGCTGGACGACCCGCTGCTGGCCTCCTCGAACGGCTTCGACCACAGCCTGGTCCTGGCCGATGCCGCCGCGCCGACGCCGAAACCCGCCGGCTGGATCGAAGACCCGGTCAGCGGCCGCCGCATGACCATCCTGACCACTGAACCCTCAGTGCAGTTCAATACCGGCAACGGCTTCGACGGCAGCGAGACTGGCTCGGAAGGCGTCGCCTATCCCCGCTACGCCGGCCTGGCCTTCGAGACCCAACACCTGCCCGACAGTCCGAACCAGCCAAGCTTCCCGGCCACGGTGCTGCGGCCAGGCAAACCCTTCCAGTCCGTCACGGTGCTGCGCTTCACGGCGCGGTGAGCCGGCTTAGCGGCCGCGGTAGGCGTCGGCGTTTGGCGCCAGGTAGCGTTGGGCAGCCCAGCAGGGTGGGTGGGTTGGGGTTCGGATCCTGGCCCAGGCGCCGCTGTGTCCCACGATCCGCACGCGGTCGCCGCGCCGCAGCTTGGCGACGACCTGGCCGGTGGGTTCGGGCGTCGCGCGGCACTTCAGGCTGGAGGCCGTCACGTGGCCGCGTTCCTCGGCTTGGACCGGATGGATCAGCGAGAAGCCCGCCAGCGTCGTCGCGATGGCGATCACAGCCAGGGCAGGTTTCATGGTCATCCGTTTCAGCAAGCCGCGCAGCAAGGTCTATCGGCTTCGGTAAAGCCTGCCAATTTGGCGATTTTGAGTAGGGGTCTGCATCGCTGGCGCAGCCTCGTCGTGGCGCCCCGAAGGGCGTTGCGTGGAAGCTCGAATTTTCCGGAAGGCAAAGAATGGTGGATGCGACAGGGATTGAACCTGTGACCCCCTCGGTGTGAACGAGGTGCTCTCCCGCTGAGCTACGCATCCGCCGGTGTGGAGAGGTCCGCCGAAGAGGACCGATCCGCGAGAGGAGGGGGTCTATAGTCTGGTGTTCGGCGCGGGGCAAGAGGCCAAAAGCGATAAGCAGGCCTGGGGCACATCCAAAAAGCTGTGGATGACCAGATCGGCCCCCAGGGTGTCGACCGGATCCTCGGTGTAGCCGAACGAGACGAGCACGCTGGGCACGCCGGCGTTCTTGGCGCCCAGGGCGTCGTTGATGCTGTCGCCGACCATGACGGCGCGGGCAGGATCGCCGCCGACGGCGGCGATGGCGGCGGCGACGTGGCGGCCGTCGGGCTTGGCGGCGGGGGCCAGATCGGCGCCGATCACCGCGTCGAAGAAGGGGGTCAGGTCGACGGCGTCCAGCAGGGCGACCGACAGGTTGGTCAGCTTGTTGGTGCAGACGACAAGCTTGGCGCCGGCGGTTTTCAGCTGGGTCAGGACCTCGACCACGCCGGGGAAGGGCGCGCTCTCGTCGGCAATGCGGTCCAGATAGATGGCGATGAAGCGCTCAACCAGGGTCGGGGCGCGATCGGCGCCGAGCGGCGCGCCGGCGGCGGCGAAGCCGCGCTCCAGCAGGGCGCGGGCGCCGCGGCCGACCATCAGCCGCACCTCGTCGAAGGGCAGGGGCGGCAGGGTTTCCTGGGCCAGGATGGTGTTCAGCGCGCCGACCAGATCGGGGGCGGTGTCGACCAGGGTGCCGTCGAGATCGAAGGCGATCGTGACCCCATTCAGGGCCTCTTTCAGGTCATGAAGCTGGCTCATGGGACTGGCCTTTCCGCCAATTGGGCGGCTAATGCAACGCTGAACGCGTCCCCCGCCTGTCTATCCGGTTCGGACGGAATCGTCCGAACCGGATAGACAGGCGAGGTCTCTAGATTCGGGGACGCGTTCGGGCGGCGAACCGCTCGCACTTCGCCTAACGCGTCCCAGGGAGTCGCCTTACGCCCATGACTGATTCCGTTTCGACTCCCGCCCGTCCCCGCGCCGCCGTGATCCTGGCCGCCGGCCAGGGCACGCGGATGAAGTCGCCGACGCCCAAGGTGCTGCACAAGGTGGCCGGTCGCACCCTGATGGACCTGGCGATCGACGCCGCCGAGGGGCTGGGCTGCGAGCGGATCGTGGTGGTGGTCGGCGCCCACAGCCCGCAGGTCGGCGAGGCCGCCCGCAAGCGCTTGGGTCCGAACACGACAGTGATCCAGGATCCGCCGCTGGGCACCGGCCACGCCGTGCTGGCGGCTCGCGAGGGCCTGGCCGATTTCGACGGCGACGTGGTCGTCACCTATGCCGACTGTCCGCTGACGACCGCGCCGGTGATCGCGCCGCTGTTCGAGCTGATCGCCAGCGGGACCGACGTGGCGGTGCTGGGCTTCGAGGCCGCCAACCCGACCGGCTATGGCCGTCTGGTCCTGGCGCCAGGGCAGGTGCTGCTGCGCATCGTCGAAGAGAAGGACGCCGACCTGGTCACCAAGCAGGTCAAGCACTGTAACTCCGGCGTGCTGGCCGCTGACCGCGCCACCCTGTTCAGCCTGCTGGCCGATGTCGGCAACGACAACGCCAAGGGCGAGTACTACCTCACGGACGTCGTCGGCCTGGCGCACGAGCGCAAGCTGACGACCGCCGTGGCCTTCGCGCCCGAGGCCTCGGTTCAGGGCGTCAATTCGCAGGCCGAGCTGGCCGCCGCCGAGGCGGTGTGGCAGGGCGCGCGCCGCCGGGCCCTGATGGTCGAGGGGGTGACCATGCCTGCGCCCGACACCGTCCACCTGTCGTGGGACACGCAAGTTTCCGCCGGCGCAGTGATCGAGCAGTTCGTGGTCTTCGGCCCGGGCGTCAGCGTCGCCAGCGGCGCGGTGATCAGGGCCTTCAGCCACCTGGAAGGCGCGGTGGTGGGCGAGGGGGCGCTGATCGGTCCCTATGCCCGCCTGCGGCCCGGCGCCGAAATCGGGCCTGAAGCTCACATCGGCAACTTCGTGGAAGTGAAGAAGGTCAAGGTCGGGGCGGGCGCCAAGGCCAACCACCTCAGCTATCTGGGCGACGGTTCGGTGGGCGAGAAGGCCAACATCGGGGCCGGCACGATCTTCTGCAATTACGACGGCTTCGAGAAGTTCGAGACCCATGTCGGTAAGGGCGCCTTCATCGGCTCCAACAGCGCCCTGGTCGCGCCCGTGCGGGTCGGCGACGGGGCGATGACCGGCTCGGGCTCGGTGATCACCAAGGACGTCGAGGACGGGGCCCTGGCTCTGTCGCGTGCCGAACAGACGACCAAGGCCGGATGGGCGACCAAGTTCCGCGCCCTGAAGCAAGCCCAAAAAGACGCCAAAATGAAGGACAGCAAGAAATGAGCGCCGACGACCAGAAGCGCGCCTCGGGCGAAGCCGCCGCCGAGCTCGTCGAGAGCGGCATGACGGTAGGCCTGGGCACCGGCTCGACGGCCGCCTGGTTCGTCAAGGCGCTGGCCGCCCGCGGTCTGAAGGACATCCGCGGCGTGCCGACTTCGGAAGCCACCGCCAACCTGGCCCGCGAATTGGGCATTCCGCTGGCGGCGCTGGACGACGTTAAGACGATCGACCTGACTGTGGACGGCGCCGACGAGATCGGCCCGGGCCTGTCGCTGATCAAGGGCGGCGGCGCGGCCCTGCTGCGCGAGAAGCTGGTCTGGGAAGCCTCGACCCGCTGCGTGGTCATCGCCGACGCGGCCAAGAAGGTCGAGGCCCTGGGCAAGTTTCCGCTGCCGATTGAGGTGGTTCGCTTCGGCCACGTCCACACCAGCTGGCGCCTGGCCGACATCGCCGCCGAGTTCGACCTGCCGCCGCCGCGCCTGCGCCAGGCCGATCGTGGCATGGTGGTCACCGATGGCGGCAATCTGATCTACGACATCGCCTCGGGCCGCATCGACGATCCGACAGCCCTGGCCGCGGCGCTGAAGAGCGTGACGGGCGTGGTCGATCACGGCCTGTTCCTGGACCTCGCCGACGAGGCTCTGGTCGGAACCGACGACGGTGTGGTGCGCCTCGTTCCGTGACGTCCTAAGTAAGCCATCCAAGCTAGAGTTCTTCCGGAGGCCGCGATGGCTGACTACGACTTCGATCTCTTCGTCATCGGCGCCGGCTCGGGCGGCGTGCGGGCGGGGCGTCTGGCGGCCATGACCGGCGCCAAGGTCGCCGTCGCCGAGGAGTATCGGGTCGGCGGCACCTGCGTGATCCGCGGCTGCGTGCCCAAGAAGTTCATGGTCTATGCCAGCGAGGTCACCAGCCAGCTGAAGACGGCCAAGGGTTATGGCTGGACGATCGGTGAGGCCAGCTTCGACTGGAAGAGCTTCATCCACGACAAGGACGTCGAGATCGCGCGCCTGTCGGGCATGTACGTCACCAACCTGCAGAAGGCCGGCGCGCACCTGCTGCACGGCCGCGCCCAGATCATCGACGCCCACACCGTGGAAGTGCTGCCCAAGGACGGCAGTGACGATGCGGGGACCTATACGGCCAAGAAGATCCTGATCGCCACCGGCGGCCGGCCGGTGAAGCCGGACTTCCCGGGCGCCGAGCACGGCTTCACGTCCGATGAGGCCTTCCATCTGCCCAAGCTGCCCAAGAGCATCCTGATCGTCGGCGGCGGCTATATCGCCGTCGAGTTCGCCGGCATCTTCAACGGCCTGGGCGTGCAGACGACGCTGCTGTATCGCGGCGCCAACATCCTGCGCGGCTTCGACGACGACGTCCGCGCCCACCTGGCCGACGAGCTGGAAAAGCGCGGCATCAAGGTGGTGCTGGGCTGTTCGCACCAGAAGATCGAGAAGAACGACGACGGCGTCCTCGTCAGCACCCTGACCAACGAACTGACCTTCGAGACCGAGGCCGTGATGTTCGCCACCGGCCGCGACCCCTATGTCGAGGGGCTGGGCCTGGAGAAGGTCGGCGTGAAGCTGAACGACAAGGGCGCGATCCAGGTTGACGAGCACTCCAAGACCAATGTCTCCAGCATCTGGGCCGTCGGCGACGTCACCGACCGCATCAACCTGACGCCGGTGGCGATCCGCGAGGGCGCGGCCTTTGCGCAGACCGAGTTCTACAACAACCCGACCACCTTCGATCACGACTGCGTCGCCTCGGCGGTGTTCTCCCAGCCGCCCGTGGGTTCGGTAGGCATGACCGAGGCCGAGGCGCGCCACGCGTTCGGCGGGGCCGACATCTACCGCTCGGTGTTCCGTCCGATGAAGATCACCTTCTACGGCGGCCAGGAGCGCTGCCTGGTGAAGCTGGTGGTGAACCCTGAGGACCAGAAGGTCGTCGGCGTCCACGTGGTTGGCCCGGACTCGCCGGAGATCATCCAGATGGCCGCCGTCGCCGTGAAGATGGGCGTGACCAAGCAGCAGTGGGACTCGACCTGCGCGGTGCACCCGACCCTGGCCGAAGAGCTGGTCACCCTGCGCGAGAAGTACATGCCCGTCGAAGTCGGCGGGATTGGATGACGCAAGACGAGGTCCTGGGAGAGGGCGAGCGCCGGACGCGCTGGCTGGGCGGCGTGGCCGTCTTCCTGATGGTGATGACGCCGCTGCTGGGCTACCTGGCTCCGCTGGGCTTTGCGCCGCTGCTGACCCTGGTCGGCCTGCTGGCGATCCCGGGCCTGACGTCCTCTAGCCTGGCGCGCTCGCGGCCGGCCATCGGGCCGATGGCGCTGCTGGCGGTACTGGTGGTCTGGGCGCTGATCAGCCTGTCCTGGAGCCCGGCCGCGCCGGACGTCGAGCGGATCAAGCGCGGCAAGGACATCGGCAACTTCACGGCCCTGAAGCTGCTGCTGCAGCTGGTTTTCTACGGCGCGGCGGTGGCGGCGCTGGGGACGATGTCGCGGCGCTCGGCGCGCCTGGCCGGCTGGGTGATGCTGGTCGGCGTGGGCCTGCTGGCCCTGATCGGCGTGCTGGATGGCCTGCTGAAGGCGGGCATCTACCAGGCCGCCCGGGTGGCGATCGGCGATCCGATCCGCCCGGACCTGGCGATGGTCAAGGTGTCGCTGGCCATGTACCCGCTGGCCCTGCTGATCTGGCCCTGCGCGCGCATCCTGGACGCCGCGGGCTTCCGCGGCCGCAACGTCCTGATCGCCCTGCTGGCCGGGGCGATCGCCCTGGGCGGCCACCTGACTGGGGCCGATGCGCCGGTGGCGGCCATCCTGCTGGGCGGCCTGACCTGGCTGGGCGTGCGGGTGCTGGGCAAGCCCTTCACGCGCACCCTGATCCCGATCGTGGTCACCCCGTTCGTCTTCGCGCCGATGGTGGTGCTGTGGGGCGTACGCTCGGGCTTCTTCTCGTGGCTGCACGTGCTGGTGCCGCCGTCTTGGGATCACAGGCTGAACATCTGGGCGTTCACCGCCGACCAGATCCTGCACCACGCCCTGCGCGGCTGGGGGATCGACGCGGCCCGCACCTTCGGCGACGCCATTCCGCTGCACACCCACAACGCCGCCATGCAGCTGTGGCTGGAGCTGGGGGCGGTCGGCGCGGCCTTGGTCGCGGCCTTCTTCGCCTGGGTGCTGTACCGGGTCGTGGGCTGGACCGAGGAAAGCCGTCGCGACGGGGCCATGGCGGCGGCGGCCACGGTGTCCTATCTGGTGATCGGCGGTTTGAGCTTCGGCGTCTGGCAGGAATGGTGGCTGGCGCTCGGGGCGCTGACCGTCATCGCCTGCGGTGTCGCGCAAAAAACCGGCGCTGCTTTCCGGTAACGCGACAACGAAATTTCTAGCCCGGGTCTATCTGCGGTATCGCGCCGCACGATTTTGCCTTTTTATTCCTTTCGCGGTATCTACGCCGCCCTTCTAGTTACAGAGCCTGACATGACCGCCCGTTGGACCCCCGCCGCCTGGAGAGCTAAACCCGCCAAACACATCCCGTCCGATTATCCGGATGCGGGCGCTGTGGACCGGGTCGAGCAGACGCTTCGCCAGATGCCGCCGCTGGTGTTTGCGGGCGAGGCGCGTCGTCTGAAGAGCCTGCTGGGCGACGTGGCCGAGGGCCGCGCGTTTCTGCTGCAGGGCGGCGACTGCGCCGAGAGCTTCAAGGAATTCCACGCGGACAACATCCGCGACACCTTCCGCCTGATCCTGCAGATGGCGGTGGTGCTGACCTTCGCCGGCGGCAAGCCGGTCGTGAAGGTGGGCCGCATCGCCGGTCAGTTCGCCAAGCCGCGCTCGGAGCCGATCGAGACGATCGACGGCGTGACGCTGCCGTCCTATCGCGGCGACATCATCAACGGCATGGACTTCAACGACGCCGAGCGTCAGCCCGACCCGGACCGCCTGCTGAAGGCCTATGGCCAATCGGCCGCGACCCTGAACCTGCTGCGCGCCTTCGCCAGCGGCGGTTATGCCGACCTCTACAACATCCACCGCTGGACGCTGGGCTTCGTGGGCGACAGCCCGCAGGGCGCGCGCTACCGCGAGCTGTCGGAGAAGATCAGCGAGGCCCTGACCTTCATGTCGGCCGTCGGCGTCACCCCCGACACCCAGCCCGACCTGAAGCGCGTGGAGTTCTTCACCAGCCACGAGGCCCTGCTGCTGGGCTTCGAGGAAGCCATGACCCGCGTCGATAGCACCTCGGGGGACTGGTACGACACCAGCGCTCACCTGCTGTGGATCGGCGAGCGCACCCGTCAGCTGGACGGTGCGCACATCGAGTTCATGCGCGGCGTGAAGAACCCGATCGGCCTGAAGTGTGGCCCGACCATGGAGGGCGACGACCTCCTGCGTCTGATCGACGTGCTGAACCCGAACAACGAACCGGGCCGCCTGACGCTGTACGGCCGCTTCGGCTCGGACAAGATCGCCGACCGCCTGCCGCGCCTGATGAAGGCGACCAAGGCCGCTGGCCGCTCGGTGGTCTGGGCCACCGACCCGATGCACGGCAACACACTGAAGGCCTCGACCGGCTACAAGACCCGTCCGTTCGACCGCATCCTTGGCGAGGTGAAGAGCTTCGTGGAGATCGCCCAGGCCGAAGGCGTCCACCCGGGCGGCGTCCACCTGGAGATGACCGGCCAGAACGTCACCGAATGCCTGGGCGGCGCCCGTGCGGTCTCGGAGACGGATCTCGCCGACCGCTACCACACGCACTGCGACCCGCGTCTGAATGGCGAGCAGGCGCTGGAACTGGCGTTCCTGGTGGCCGAGAAGCTGAAGGCCGCCCGCGACGACCAGCGTCGCCAAGCCGTCGGCCAGGACTAAGGATTATCAGCGAACGGCGCTATCTGGCGCTGTTCGGCGGACCTGTATAGCGTCCTTCCCATAAGAGAACGTCCCCAGCGGAACGTTCCAGGGGAGGACGCGATGGTTGATCGTGGCGTCGAGCGCCGCGCGCTCATGGGACTGATCGCCGGCGCCGCAGCCTCGCCCAGCGTGGTGCTGGCCGGGCAGGACGCGCCGCCCGCAACGCCAACCACCGACCCCCTAAAATATCTGGACGCCGCCCGGCGGCTGACCGTGCGAACCTTGGTCAACGGAGAGGGGCCGTTCGATTTCCTGGTCGATACCGGCGCCAACAGCTCGGTGATCACAACGGAGCTTGCGGCCGCCCTTTCCTTGCCGCGCGGCGGGGTCTTTCGGCTGCACAGCATTGCGGGCTCGCAGGCGGTGGAGACGGCGAAGGTCGCCAGCCTGGGGGCCGGACGACGTGTCCGCCACAACATGACCGTCTCGATCTTGCCCCGTGCGCAGCTGCGCATGGACGGTGTGTTGGGTCTGGACTGGCTGAGCCGCGCGAGCCTGCTGCTGGACTACAAGCGGCGACGCATGACCGTGGGCGAGGCCTTGCCGGTGGCCGACGCTATGACGGTGATCGTCAAGTCGCGGCTCTTGCGCAGCGGCCTGACTCTCGTGGACGCCTTCATGCCGCTGCAGCGCCTGATCGCCTTCGTCGATAGCGGCTCGACCACCACGGTGGGCAACCTGGCGCTGCTGGACGCCGCCCGCGACAACGACGCAGTGCTGGGGCCGCTGATGGCGACCGAGTTGCGCAGCGTGACCGGCCAGGTGATGCCCGGGCGCCAAGCGATTCTCTCGCGTCTGACCGTCGGCAAGATGACGCTGCGGAACGTGCCGCTGGTCATAGGACCCATCCACACCTTTGATTATTGGGGCTTTCGCGAGCAACCGTCGATCATCATCGGCTCGGACATCCTGCAGCGGTTCGACACGGTGGCCATGGACTTCAAGCGTAACGAGGTTCGCTTTCGCGTCCCGGGTTGAACCCAGACATGCTTTGAAGCGCGTTAGGTTTGCGATGCAGCACCGGTCGGCTTGACCCGACCCCCGGCGCTCTCCAATGGTTGTTTTAATAGGGAGAGCCGTATGCGTCTGAGCGTGAAGATCAAGCGGGAGCTGAAGTTCCTCGGGGGGCTGACCCGGACGCTGAAGCGCGTGAAGTCGATCGCTCCCGACAGCAACAACCTGATCTGCGACGACCTGGAAACGGCCGTCGACAAGTGGCGCGACCGCCCCGCCATCACCTTCGAAGGCAAGACGATCAGCTATGCCGAGCTGGACGCCATGGCCAACCGCTACGCGCACTGGGCCAAGGGGCAGGGGATCACCCGCGGCCAGACCGTGGCGCTCTTCATGCCCAACCGGCTGGAGTACATGGCCATCTGGTACGGCCTGACCAAGGTCGGCGTAGCCACGGCCTTGATCAACAACCAGCTTACCGGGGCTGCCCTGGCGCACTGCCTGAAGATCTCTCAGGCCATGCACTGCATCGTCGATCCCGAGACCTCGCCGTGCTTCGAGGATGTGAAGGGCCAGCTGGACCGCCACGTGCACCAGTGGGTCCTGGGCGCGGCCCACGGCGAGCAGCGCGATCTCGTCAAGGCGTTGAAGAGCTGCAGCCAGCTGCGCCCCGACCGCGAGACGGCCCGCGACGGCCTGGTGGCCAAGGACACGGCGCTGTTCATCTTCACCAGCGGCACGACCGGCCTGCCCAAGGCCGCGCGCATCACCCACATGCGCGCCCAGCTCTACATGCGCGGCTTCGCGGGGTCGACCGGGGCCAAGGAAACCGATCGTATCTACGTCACCCTGCCGCTGTACCACGCCACCGGCGGCCTTTGCGCCCTGGGCGCGGGCCTGCTGAACGGCGGCTCGATCGTGCTGCGCAAGAAGTTCTCGGCCACCCACTTCTGGCCCGACATCGTCAGCGAGAACTGCACGATGTTCGTCTATATCGGCGAGCTGTGCCGCTACCTGGCCAACCAGCCCGAGCACGACCTGGAGCGCGCCCACAAGCTGCGCCTGATCTTCGGCAACGGCCTGCGCCCCGACGTCTGGAACGACATGCTGGACCGCTTCAAGGTCGGCGACGTGCTGGAGTTCTATGGTGCGACCGAGGGCAACGTCTCGCTGTTCAACTTCGACGGCCGGCGCGGCGCGGTGGGTCGTATCCCGCGCTATCTGCGCAGCAAGTTCAACATCCGCATCGTCAAGTTCGACGTCGAGACCGAGCAGCCGATCCGCGGGACCGACGGCAACTGCATCGAGGTCAAGCCCGGCGAGGTGGGCGAGTGCATCGGCTCCATCGGCAGCGACGCGCGCTCGAACTATGTCGGCTATGCCGACAAGGCCGCCACCGAGAAGAAGGTGCTGCACGACGTCTTCAGCAAGGGCGACGCCTGGTTCCGCACCGGCGATCTGATGCGCATCGACGGCGACGGCTACATCTATTTCGTCGACCGCATCGGCGACACCTTCCGCTGGAAGGGCGAGAACGTCGCCACCAGCGAGGTGTCCGAGCGCCTGGCCGGCTTCGACGGCGTACAGGAGATCAACGTCTACGGCGTCAAGATCGCCGAGCTGGACGGCAAGGCCGGCATGGTCTCGCTGGTCACCACGCCCGAGTTCGACCTCGAAGCCTTCGCCAAGCATGTCGACGAACAGCTGCCGACCTATGCCCGCCCGCTGTTCGTGCGCCTGCAACCGGCCATCGAGACCACCGGCACCTTCAAGTACCGCAAGATCGACCTGGTCACCGAGGGCTTCGACCCCGCCAAGACCAAGGACCCGCTGTACTTCCGCGACCCGGAAAAGGGCTATGTGAAGATCACCAAGGCCCTGCACGCCAAGATCGAGGGCGGGGCCTTCAAGCTCTAGGGCGCTGGTCCTCCGGTTCGGGGAGGAGGGCGTCGGCGACGACCTCCTCGAGCACGGCCAGGTCCACGTCCTTCACGGACCTGAACCGGATGCAGTAGCCGGTGATCGTGCAGGTCCCGCAAGTCCTGGCGCTTGGCCGGGGGCTGGGCGTCGATATAGCTGTCGATCTGTTCGCGCACTGTCATGCGGGGCCTCCTCTTCCTGGAGAAGACGATCCGGCGCGGCCGCAGCCGACAGGGCGCTCCGACTTTTCTCGGCCGCGCGCGCCATGGCGGACGTCCGTGCGGGGTGTTACAGGCCCGTCCCTATACTCAGGCATGTGAAAAGAGCTGGCGATGATTCAACCGGGCGCGACCTTCAAGGACAATCTCCAGCACTTGCCGGCCGTCGACGGCGTGCAGCGCATCGACCTGACCAACGCCCAGGGCGCCGTGGTCGCCAGCATCGAGAACGCGCCCGGCAAGCAGGGCTCGCTGGCGGTCTATCAGTATCTGCACCAGCAGTTCGGGGCCCTGGACGCCAAGGCCGCCGAGCACGGCCTGGCGGTGTTCGGCGAGCACGCGGCCGACGCCCGTCAACGTCCTGGCGCGCACCCCAACATCGACCGCCTGATCGCCATCGTCGACGGCGGAGAGGCCCTGGCCATCGCGGTCGTCGCCGCCGGCTGAACCCCGGCTCAGAGAGGCGGCGGTCCGTCCCGCCACTGCGGCCATTCGGCGACGATGCGGTCCACGACCCGCGACCCGACCGCGCCGATATTGGCGACCGTTTCGGCGAAGCCGCCGGCCGTCTGGCCCGGCGCAGGATCCAGGTGCTGCAGGGTGGTTTCCCCGGGCGCGCCCTGGTCGAAATTGACCGCCCCGCGCAGGCTCAGGATGCGGTCCGTGCCCCACTGGCGCTTGATCACCAGGGCCAGGGCGGCGGCCTCCATCTCGGTGATGACGTAGTCGTCGGCGCCGTAGAGCTTGGCGATGTACTGGGCCTCCTTCGACAGGCCCGGGCCGTGGAAGAAGGCATCGCCGGTCATGTGCGTGCCGAGTGTCACCGAGGGCGCAGCGCGGGCGCGGGGATCGGCATAGCGCATGCGGTAGCGGCGGGCGTCGTCGCTGTCCTGCAGGGGAGCGCCTTGGGACAGGCGGACGGCCCAGGCCACCAGGGCCGGGTTCAGCTGGAAGCGGCGATAGTCCTCATAACCGGCCCGCGGCATGAAGGTCGGCGCGCCGGGCGTGTTCTCTTCCGGCGCCCAGCGGTGGCCCAGGTCGTAGTCGACCAGCCAGCTGCCCCACGAGACGTCGCCGATCGTGCCGCGCGACGGCGGGGTCCCGCCGACGCCGCTGAGGATGAAATAGGCCTGCGAGAAGTCGTAGGCCGGGTCCAGCAGGATGGCCTGCATCGAGGCCGAGGCGTTGACCTTGCCCATGCCCAGGGTCGCGCCGCAGACGCCGTCGGCGTCGCAATAGACGGGCTTCAGCGCGCCTCGCACCGTTCGGGGCGGGCTCTGGCGCCAGTAGCGCTCGTACCAGGGCTGGAACTCGCCGGCCCGGTCGCCGGTGTTCTCGCCGATCTCGAACATGGCCGCGACGAAGACCTTCACCTTGATCGGGGCAGGGGCGGGGGCCTGAGCCCGGGCGACGCCGGAGAAGGTCAGGGCGGCCAGCAGGGTGGCGGCCAGGCCTAGGATCTTGTGACGGTTCATGGCGGCCTGTTCCCCGAGATCCTGACTGGTCCTCGAGGCTAAAGGCTGGGACGGCCGCCGCCAACCCGGGCGGGGTCATTATCCGGCCCAGAGTCGCCCGGCGCCTTCAGCTCGCGCAGGGCTTGCCGTCCAGCTTGCGCTGATAGGCCTCCGCCAGGCTCAGATAGGGCGGCAGGAAGGTGTGCAGGGCGATCGGCTTGCCATCGGTCGTCGTCCCTGCCACGCCGGCCCGCAGCTCGAAGTGCAGGTGGATGGTGGTGGGCGTGCCGCCGAAGTCGTTGGACACCTTGCCCAGCTTTTGCCCGGCCACGACCTTGTCGCCTTCCTTCACCGCCAGGGTCGCCATCTGCATGTGCAGGTAGCGATAGGTGTAGTGCGGCGCGGCCTTGGCGACGAGCGTCACCGTATAGGTCCCGATGTCGGTCACCGTGCCGGCCTCGGCGGCGACGGCCCAATGCTCGTTCTTCTTGCAGCTGGCCGGGCGGATGTCCTGGCCCTGGTGGCCCGTGCCGGCCCCGGCGCACAGCGGGTTGGCGCGCGAGCGGGCCTCGCAGAAGTTGTCACGCCAGGGCAGGCTGTAGTTCAGCGTATCGCATTGGCTGGGCTTGCCGGCCGGACCCATGCCGCCGCCCGGGCCATAGACCTGGGAATTGGCGAAACCGGCCTCGGCCAGCGGCCAGCACATGGTCGGCGACCACACCGTGCGGTCCAGATAGCCGGCGCCCTGGCCGGTCGGCAACGACCCGGCCGGATTGTGCGGGAAGCTGGCGCCCGACGGCGCGGACGGCTCGCTGGGCTGCACGGCCGGTTCGGGGCTGGGCGGCACGGGCTCGCTGGACGGCTGCTCGGCCCCGCCGTCGACCGGCGCGTCGTCGGGCTTGGGCGGCCCCGGCTCGGGCGAGGGCGGATGGACCGCGCCGCCGGCGGTCTTGGTGGTGTCGTCGCAAGCAGCCAGCGAGCCAGCGGCGAGCAGGGCGGTCAGAAGGAAAGGCAGGGCGCGCATGGTCAGCCTCCCAGCCCGGCGGCGGCGCGGGCGGCCTGGCCCATCACAACGGCGTTGGTCTTGCCGACCAGGCCCAACACGTAGTTGTCGTCGACGCAGCGCGGGTCGCTGGGCGCGTCGCAGCGGATCTCCACCGTGTAGAGCACACCGTAGCGCACGAAGCTGGCCAACTGGCCGTCGACCGTGCGCTGGACGGTCAGCATCTCGGCGGCGTCCCCCTCGATCTTCAGCGGCTTGTTGGCGGGCAGGGGCACGGTCGTGGTCGTGCCGCTGAACGACACCCCGCCGCCGGCCGTGTCGGCGGTGATCGTGTAGTAGTCGCCGAAGCTGTAGATCCGCGCCCCGGCCGCCAGCTTGGCGTCGCGTGGCAGCAGGATCGGCACGGCCATGCGGTCGACCTCGGCCCTGTCGAGATTGGCCCCCAGGCTCTCGCCCGCGCCGCCCGACTGCCTCAAGCCGCCGACCGCGCCCTGCCAGTCCACCCGGCTGCGCGGCGGGTCGACAAAGGCGGCGGCGATCCCTGGCCGAATGGTCGGTGCGCCTGTGGCGTCTCTGGGTGCGTTGCCCTGCCGCGTCTGGGCCAGGCTAAAGGCCGCCCCCGCAACCGTCACGACAACGACCGCCCCCGCGATCGTCCATGCTCTTTGGTGACGCATCGGCTTCCCCCACAGAACCGTGTTCTTTCAATCCATAGCGCGAAACAGCGACGCTGTTAACGTTTTCCGATGCTGCGGTGCGATTGTGTGGGGCGGGGTTCGTGGCTATATGGCGAGACCTCATAGCGGGCCTTGTGTGTGGCGGCTCGGAAAACAACAGTTCCATCAAAGGGATAGGTTTCCCCGCCATGCTTCTGACCATGCTCAAGGCCAAGCTGCACCGCGCCACGGTCACCCAGGCCGACCTCGACTACGAAGGCTCGATCGCCATCGACCGCGACCTGCTGGACGCGTCGGGCATCCTGCCCAACGAGCAGGTCGACGTGCTGAACATCACCAACGGCGCGCGCTTCACCACCTACGCCATTGAGGCCCCGCGCGGCTCCAAGGTCATCGGCGTGAACGGCGCGGCCGCCCGCCTGGTGCAGAAGAACGACCTCGTGATCGTGGTCACCTACTGCCAGATGGCCGCCGAGGAAGCCCGCAACTACGCCCCGACCGTGGTGCTGCTGGACGAAGGCAACCAGATCAAGAAGGCGGCCTGATGCGGCGCCTGATGCGGGGTTTGCTGCTGCTGGGCCTCACCTTAGGTCTCATGGGGGCGGGTCTGTCGGCCTGCTCGCCCAAGTTGCCCGAGGGCGTCGACGAGAGCGCGCTGGTCGAGGCGATCGGCCGCTCGATCGGCTCGCCCTCGACCTGCGTGGTGATCGGCGACGAAAAGGGCCGGCTGGTCTGGCGCGCCGGCGGCTACGTCACCTGCGCCCGCACCCTGCCGACCTGCGACGGGGCCGAGACCACGGCCGAGGCGCTGCTGAAGACCAGCGCCGGCAAGCCCGCCCGCTTCTTCAGCTGTCCCAATCCCGCCGTGGCCGCCAACACCGTCGGCTGGGCCATTGGTCCGGTGCCGGCCAGCCCGGGCAAGCCGTCCCAGGCCCTGACCTATGTCGCGGTCATGGAGGGCGAGAAGGCCCTGCCGGGGCTGGAGATCCAGGACCGGGTCGAGCGGGCCTTCAAGAAGGCCGGCTTCTAGGGCCAGATACAAACCAGCCGCCGCCGGATCGCTCCGACGGCGGCTTTTTCGTGCGTCCCGGGAAGGGCGCTTACTTCGCGGCTTCGTAGGTGGCGCTGACGTCCACCCGAACCTTCAGCTCACCGGCCGAGATGCTGGTCGAGTCGGCCATTTCGCGCTTGGCGAAGGCCATGACCGGCATCGGCGGGGTCGGCTGGCTGAAACCCGCGCCTTCGTTCAGATTGACCAGGCGCACGGCCTTGTAGCCGGTGGCGCGGCCATACAGCTCGGCCTTGGCCTGCAGCGCCTTGACGGCTTCCAGGCGGGCGGCGTCCTCGGCGACCTGCGGGTTCTTCAGGCCGAAGCTGATGCCGTTGATGGTGTTGGCGCCGGCGCCGACCGTGGCGTCGACCGCCGCGCCCAGCTTGGTCAGGTCGCGCACCGTGATCGTCACCTGGTTCGAGGCCTGATAGCCGGTCAGCTTCGGCGGCTGATTCTGCTCATAGGCGTATTGGGCGTTCAGGTTCAGGTTCGAGGTCTGGATGTCGCGCTCGGCGATGCCGGCCTTCTTCAGGGCGGCCATCACCTGGTTCATCTGCGCGCCGTTAGCCTTCATGGCTTCGGCGGCGGTGGCCTGCTGGGTCTGCACGCCCAGAGTAATGGTGGCCATGTCCGGCGCGACATTGGTCTCGCCATAGGCCGACAGGCTGAAGGTCGTGGCCCGGAAAGCGGCGTCGTTCTGGGCCAGGGCCGGCGCGGCCGCGCCCAGCAGCAGCGCACCGCCGACCAGGGCAGGCAGGGCGATGGCGGGGAGGCGGCGAGCGGTCTTGATCATCGTGTTTCTCCAGGGCTGTCCGGCGCAGGGGAAGTGTGGCCGAACACCTACGGTTCCTTTGGTGACAGTTCCAACCTGAACCGGAGCTTTAAGCCGCGTTCGGCTCATGTTATTCGCCGGCTCTCGCGTACGCTCACACGTATCCGCGCGGGCCTGTAGCTCAATGGTTAGAGCCGACCGCTCATAACGGTCTGGTTGGGGGTTCGAGTCCCTCCGGGCCTACCAAACCTTCCCAAGATTGAAAGTTATCCACAGGGGACCTCCCTAGGGGAGGAGACGCTTCCTCCTCACCCGTGAATTGGGGGAGCTGGCCCGAAGGGCTGGAGGGGGCGCTGTATCCCCATGCTTTTCCGGAGGCGGCTAAGCGATTTCAACCGCTTACACGAAAACGCAGATTTCTTATCCTCGGCGCCCGGGGCGGCCTCATGCTTTGAACATGACCCAAGCCCAGACTCCCGCCCAATGGTGCGCCGCCCTGCAAGCCAAGATGATGGCCGCCCTCGACGCGGCCTGGGATCTGGCCGAGCGCAGTGATGATCCCGCCGTGCTGCTCAAGGCGCGCGACAAGGCCCGCGTGTGCGGGCAGATGGCCGCCGCCGCCCGCAAGGTCGCTGCCTTGGTCCCCGCGCCCAAGGTCAAGGCTGGGGCGCCCGTCGCCGATCCTGAAGCCTTCGAGGAGGTCCGGGTTCAGGTCGCCGCCCTGGAGGCCGCCGTCGAGGTGACCGGCGCGCTCGATCCCGGCGCTGCGCCCGGCAAGCCGCCCGCCGCCCAGGCCGTGGCCATGCGCGCGGCGTTGCGGAAACTCGGACGTCGTTAGTTCTCTATTTGTTCCAATTTCCGACACATCATGATCGTCGTGAGTCTGCGTCAGATCCGGACGCATGGGCTTTCGAGACCGATCGACTCTTCGCCTCCCGCCCGGCACATTTCTTAACGGCGGGGCCGCCTGGGGCGCCCTTGAGCCGACATTCCCAAGATCCCGGGCTGAGGAGGCCTCGATGGAGTTCGATCCCGATCGCCTGCGCGCGATCGTGGGCGCGCTGGGCGGCGTGGCCGTCTACGGCTTGGTGCTGGCCGGCGCGCCCGACCGCGCCGCCTTGCGCGAGCTGCTGATCCGGCTGGCCTGCGCCACGCCGGCCGCGGTCATCCTGGCCGTGTTCTTCGTCAAGGCGGCGCTGCCGGTGATCCCGTGGACGCCGCTGCGCGAGGCCTATCTGTTCGGCTTCATCGTCGGCGCGTTCAGCTGGGAGCTGCTGCCGCTGCTGTTCCGGGTGGTCAAGCGCCGCGCGACCGAGCGGGCCGAGAAGCTGTAAGGCCTCAGGGCGTCGTGAATCAGGGGGCGGTGAAGCGGTCCGAGACGAACCGGGCCAGGCGACCGGCCAGACGCGGAGGGGCGACGTTGCTGAGGGCGACGACGACGCCTTCGCCGTCGGCGATGATCCGCAGTTCGGCGGACATGCCGGGGGCGATCCCGTTGTGGCCGACGATGGGCAGCGCGCCGGGATAGATCGCAACGCCATAGCCGAACCGCATGCCGTCACCGTCGTCGAAGCGGGCGGTGGTCAGGATCCGCCGGTGCTCGGCGTCCAGCAGGCGGCCGTCATATAGCGCGATCGCAAACTTCAGCAGATCCTGGGCCGTCGCATAGCCGCCGCCGGCCGGCGTGCCGCGCCAGGGCAGGGTGGGGCGGGTATAGGCCGCCTCTTCGTGTTCGTAGGCGACGGCGCGATCGGGCACATCGACGGTCTCGGGTTCGAAGCCGCTGCCGGTCATGCCCGCCGGCGCGAAGACGTGGTCGCGCATGTAGTCGGGATAGCTCTGGCCTGACACGACCTCGACCACTCGGCCCAACAGGATGAAGCCGTAGTTGGAATAGTCCCACTTGGCGCCAGGCTCGAAGTCCGGGGCGCGGGCGCCGTAGAGGTCGATAAAGTCCTGGGGCGTGCGCAGCGCCTCACGCCGGGCGTCGTACGCCGGCCCGAAGATGTCGCCGGCCCTGCCGCTGTGGCTCAACAGGTGGTGCAGGGTGACCTTCCGTGCCCAGGCGGCGTCGGGATAGGCCTTCAGATAGGTGATCAGCGGCGCGTCCAGATCGACCTTGCCGGCCTGGACCAGCTGCAGCACGGCGACGGCGGTCTGCATCTTGTTGACCGAGCCGATGCGGAAGCGGGTCTCGGCGCGGTTGGGGATCTGGCGCTCGCGGTCGGCCCACCCCTGGGCGAAGGTCGCGAACGGCTGGCCGCGACGGGCGACCAGCACCACGCCCGAATAGTCCTCACCCAGTTCCGCCAGCCGTCCGGCCAGGGCCTGGCTCAGAGCAGCGTCGTTCAGGCGCGCTGGCGGGGCGACCTGGGCCAAGGCAGGCGCGGAGAGGGTGAGCGCCAGGACGCTGGCGAGGGCGAGGCGCTTCATCGATCGGTCCATGATGGTTGAGCAAGGCTCGCCCTGGCCGGTCGTCGGGTCAATGGCTCTCTTTGAGGTTTAGTAAGGGCGGCCGGCCTAGATGGAGCCAAACGGAGGGTTTTCGATGTCTCGCGCCCTGATCCACGCCGTCGTCGGCCCTGTCGTCGCAAGCCTGCTGCTGCTGGCGATCACCTTCACCACCGATCTTCTGTTCCGGATGGGCGCGCCCGGTAAGCTGGTCGCCCAGCTGACCGAGGTGGTTTCGAACATGCTGCGGCCTGGCCCTCTGCTGCTGTTTCCGTTTTGGGCGCTGCTGGCGTGGCTGGGCATGGTCATCGCCGACGCGCGCCGGCCCCGAACCGTGCTGGGCAGGCTGCGTCTGGCGACCGGCGCGCTGCTGGTCGGCGGACCGGGCGTGATGGCTCTGCTGACCTATTGGCGCACACCCGGCGGCGGGCCGCTGGCCTGGGCGCTGATCGGGGGCGGTGCGCTCGTGGTCTGTCGCTGGCTCTGCCGGCTGGCCGGTGCGGAACAGATCTGGCGCGAGACGGCCGTTCGGACGCGGACGGCGGCCATCCCGGAGAGCCGCGCAGTGTTCGGTCGTCGCGGACTGACCTGAGATCGCGATCAAACCCCTCTGACATCCCCCGCGCGGCGCGCTATATCCCCGCCATGGCCGAAGCGTTCAACGACATCATCCTCTCCGCCGACAAGGCGACCCGCTATGCCGAGGTCGCCGACGAGATCGCGTCCGTGCTGGACGGCGAGCCCAATGTCACCGCCCGCATGGCGACGGTGGCCTCGATGCTGGCCAACAGCTTCGACCACTATTTCTGGACCGGCTTCTACGTTGTGGATCCCGCGAAGGAGCGCGAGCTGGTGGTCGGGCCCTATCAGGGCACGCTGGGCTGCCTGCGCATCGCGTTCGGTCGCGGCGTGTGCGGAGCTGCAGCGTCCACGGGTGAGACACAGCTTGTCCCAGATGTGCACTCATTTCCGGGACACATCGCCTGCGACGGTCGCTCGCAGAGCGAGGTGGTCGTGCCGGTCTTCGGTCCGGACGGCCAGCTGATCGCTGTTTTCGATGTGGATTCAGACCGTCCCGCGGCGTTTGACGAGACCGACCAGCACTGGCTGGAGACCATCCTGAGAACGACGTTCGGCTAAGTGTCGGCTGGCTGACACATGGCCTGACGATTGCAGGCTTTGGTCCATCTTTCCCTAACCCGCCCCGGAGTAGGACAGATGGACATGTTGGACGTCGAGACCTTTCACCCGAGCCTGCTGAGCGCCGAAGACGTGGCGTTGTGGCGGAGCCTGGCGAGCGCCGGGCAGGGCTTCGGCAATCCCTTGCTGGGTCCCGATTTCGCCCTGGCCGTCGGCAAGGTGCGCGAGGACGCGCGTGTGGCTGTGGCCCGCCGCGACGGCCAGACCCTGGGCTTTCTGGCCTATCACCATCGTCCCGGCGGTCTGGCGCGGCCGATCGGCTCGCCGCTGTCGGACTATCATGGTCTGGTCGGCCGTCCCGACGCCAATCTGCGGATCGAGGACGTGCTGCGCGCCGCCGGCGTCAGCCTGTTCCGCTACACCGGCCTGATGGATCCGCACGGGGTGTTCCCGGCCGCGTCGCGCACCGATCGTACGGCCTATGTCATCGATCTGGCCGATCTGACCGCCGAGGCCTATCTCGAGGCCGTCCGGGCGCAGAGCCCGAAGAAGATCAAGAACTACCGCCGGCTGGACAACAAGCTGGGCCGCGAGGTCGGCGAGGTGCGGCTGGTGGCCGGCGATGCCTCGCGCGAGGCCTTCAACCAGCTGATCGACTGGAAGCGTGAGCAGCTGATCCGCACGGGCGGCCACGACTTCTTGCGTTCGGACTGGACGCGCGAGCTGATGGCCGACCTGTTCGCCCAGCGCGACGGCGATTTCCGCGGCTGGATGATCAACCTCTATGCCGGCGACGAGCTGGTCGGCGGCCACTTCGGCATTCGCCAGGGCGACGCCTATCACCCGTGGATCGCCTCGACGAACCCGGCCCACGCGGCCTGGTCGCCGGGACAGATCTTCTTCCTGCGGGCCATCGCCGCCATGCCGGAGATGGGCCTGACTCGCTACGACCTGGGTCCGGGCCACGACCACTACAAGCGTAGCTACGCCTTCAGCGCGGTGACGATCGGCGAGGGCGCCGCGACGGCGGCCAGCATCGCCGGCCGCATGGCCCTGTCGGTCGAGAGCGCCTGGAGCCTGGCCGGCGCCCATAGCACCGGTCCGGTCGGCCAGCTGCGCCGGCGCATGGAAGCCATCGCCAGCACCGAACTGACCATGGGCGGCCGGGTGCGTGACTTCGTCGAAGCGGTCGCCGCCAAGGCGCAGCGCCGGCATGGAGAGCATCCGGAGGGCTGATGGCGCGCGTGACGATCATGATCCCGACCCAACGACGTCCCGACGGCCTGGCCGTCGCGGCGCGTTCGGTGTTCGGCCAGGCCGGCGTCGATCCTTCGACGCTGGAGCTGGTGATCGTCGACAACGACCAGGTCCCGTCGGCCCAATCCGTGGCGAATGACCTGGCCAAGACCGCGCCGTTCCCGGTCCTATATGTCCACGAGCCGCGCCCTGGCGTAGCCTTCGCCCGCAACGCCGGCATGGCCAAGGCTTCGGGCGACCTGATCGCCTTCCTGGACGACGACGAGGAAGCGCCGGCCGGCTGGCTCGCCGGGCTGCTGGCCGCGCGTGAGCGCTTTGACGCCGACGTGGTGTTCGGACCGGTGAAGACCCGCGCCCCGGCCCATGTCGTCGAGCACCGCGACTATCTGGAGCGCTTCTTCTCCCGCGAGGGACCTTCCGAGGCGGTGGTTCTCGATCGCCACTATGGCTGCGGCAACAGCCTGCTGCGCCGCGCAGCCCTGCCGGACCCGGTCGCGCCGTTCTCGCAAGAGCGCAACCACATCGGCGGCGAGGACGACATGCTGTTCGGCCACATGGGCGCGGCCGGCGCGCGCTTCGCCTGGGAGCCGGCCGCCTGGGTCTGGGAAGAGCCGGTGCTGTCCCGCCTGAACCTTCGCTACACGATCGCCCGCGCCTTCGCCTACGGCCAGGGGCCCAGCTCGCACTGCGCCGCGGCGATCCCGAGAGATTACGTGGGCGTGGCCCGCTGGATGGTCATCGGCCTGGGACAGGCGGCCGTGTTCGGCGCCGTCGCGGGCTTCAAGTGGCTGACCCGCGCCCACGACCGCGCCGACTGGCTGGACCGCGCCGCCCGGGGGCTGGGGAAGACCCTGTGGTTTGGCCCCTTCAAGATCCAATTCTACGGGAGGACCGCATGAGCGTGATCACCGACTGGACGCCGGAAAAGGCCAAGGCCTTCGGCCAAGAAAACCTGATGTTCAAGCACGCGCTGCATGAGCGTCCGATGTTCGACGACGAGGGGCTGGCGCGCCTGCTCGACCTCTATCCCCGCGACAGGCTGGGCGTCTTCACCATGGGCGAGGACCCCAAGGCCTGGACGACCTGGCGCAAGGGTTCGGCCGGCAATCTGACCGGCGACCAGCTGCTGGAAGGCGCTAAGACCGGCCGCATCTGGCTGAACCTGCGCCAGACCAATGACCACGTGCCGGAATACGCCGCCCTCAGCGACGAGATCTTCGCCGACAAGCAGGCGCATGTGCCGGGCCTGCACACCTTCAAGCGCGACGTCGGCATGCTGATCAGCAGCGCCAACGCCCAGGTCTTCTACCACCTCGACGTGCCGCTGGTGTCGCTGTGGCAGATCCGCGGCGAGAAGAAGGTGTGGGTCTATCCGGTGGCCGACCCCTATGTAGGCGACCTGGCGCTGGAGAAGATCGTGCTGCGCGAGACCGCCGAGCAGTTCGCCTTCGAGCCCGAATGGGACGCCGCCGCCCAGGAGGTCACCCTGACGCCGGGCAACATGGTCACCTGGCGTCAGAACGCCCCGCACCGTATCGAGAACGGCCCGATGCTGAACGTCTCGATCTCTATCGAATTCATGACCCCGCCCGCCCTGATGCGCGCCAACGTCATCTACGCCAACGGCGTGCTGCGCCGCCGCCTGGGCGCCAAGCCGCGCATCCAGAACGGTTTCGGCCCCACGGCCCTGGGCAAGCTGGCGGTCGCGCGCGGCGCCAAGGCGCTGGGCCTGCAAACCCCGCACGTGCGCCACCTGCCTGTCACCTTCGGCCTGGATGCGAGCCGGCCGGGCGTTTTGATTGAGGGACCTCAAGCCTAGAGCTTGCCCGCTGTCGCGCTTTGCCCCACATCCTTAGGTGATGAGTAAAGCGGTCACGATCGAACTGGGGGAGGGCGCCGAGCATGACGCTCGCGCCCTGCGCAACGCCTTCGGATGCTTCACGACCGGGGTGACGGTGGTCACCACCCTGGCCGAGGACGGTCGCAAGGTCGGGCTGACCGCCAACTCCTTCACGTCGGTGTCGCTGAATCCGCCGCTGGCCCTGATCTGCGTCGACCTGAAGTCGGCCAGCCTGCCGGCCCTGGACGCGGCCGGGCGCTTCGCCGTCAACGTACTGCACGCCGAGCACCAGGCCCTGGCGCGACAGTTCGTGCAGAAGGACGCTGACCGCTTCGCCGGGCTCGAGACCGAGACCTGGCGCACGGGCGTGCCGATCCTGCCTGGCTGCATGGCCAATTTCGAATGCGAGACCCACCAAGTCTTCGACGCCGGCGACCACCGGGTCTATGTCGGGCGGGTGGTCAAGCTGCGCTACGATCCCGACCACGAGCCGCTGGTCTATCTGCAGGGCCGGTTCCGTAGGGTGCATGTCGACGCCGAGTGAGGCGGGGCTATAATCACCCCGAAAATAAAGCGTCAGGGAGCGCATCATGCGAGACATCGCCCATTTCGTGAACGGCCAGGCCCTGGTCGGTAGCTCCGGCCGGTTCGGCGACGTCTTCAATCCCAATACCGGCGAGGTCCAGGCCCGGGTCCAGTTCGCGACCGACGCCGAGCTGGACGCCGCCGTCCAGGTCGCCGCCAAGGCCCAGGTTGGCTGGGCCGCGACCAACCCCCAGCGCCGCGCGCGGGTGATGTTCGAGTTCAAGCGCCTGATCGAGCGCGACATGAACTCGCTCGCCGAGATCCTGTCGTCGGAGCACGGCAAGGTCATCGCCGACAGCAAGGGCGACATTCAGCGCGGCCTGGAGGTGATCGAGTTCGCCTGCGGCATCCCCCACATCCTGAAGGGCGAATACACCGAGGGCGCGGGCCCTGGCATCGACATCTATTCGATGCGCCAGCCGCTGGGCGTGGTTGCGGGCATCACCCCGTTCAACTTCCCGGCCATGATCCCGATGTGGATGTTCGGCATCGCCATCGCGGTGGGCAACAGCTTCATCCTCAAGCCGTCGGAAAAGGATCCGACCGTGCCGGTGAAGCTGGCCGAGTTGATGATGGAAGCCGGCGCGCAAGTTGGCCAAGAGATGGAGGGCGTGCTGAATGTGGTTCACGGCGACAAGATCGCCGTCGACGCCATCCTGACCCACCCGCTGATCCGCGCCGTCAGCTTCGTCGGCAGCAGCGATATCGCCCACTACGTCTACCAGACCGGCACGGCGAACGGGAAACGCGTCCAGGCCATGGGCGGGGCCAAGAACCACGGCATCGTCCTGCCCGACGCCGACATGGACCAAGTCGTGAAGGACCTGTCAGGCGCGGCCTTCGGCTCGGCCGGCGAGCGCTGCATGGCCCTGCCGGTGGTGGTGCCGGTCGGCAAGAGCACCGCCGACGAACTGCGCGAACGCCTGGTCGCCGAGATCGGCACACTGAAGGTGGGGGTCTCCACCGATGCCGACGCCCATTACGGTCCGGTGGTCAGCGCCGCCCACCGCAACAAGATCGCCGACTACATCCGCATCGGCCAGGAAGAGGGCGCGGAGCTGGTGGTCGACGGCCGTGACTTCGCGCTGCAGGGCTACGAGAAGGGCTTCTTCATCGGCCCGTCGCTGTTCGACGGCGTGACCAAGGGCATGAAGACCTATCAGGAAGAGATCTTCGGTCCCGTCCTGCAGATCGTGCGCGCCGAGACCATGGACGAGGCCATGGCCCTGCCGTCCGAGCACCCGTACGGCAACGGCGTGGCCATCTTCACCCGCAACGGGCGCGCCGCCCGCGAGTTCGCCAGCCGGGTGAACGTCGGCATGGTCGGCATCAATGTGCCGATCCCGGTGCCGGTGGCCTATCACACGTTCGGCGGCTGGAAGCGCAGCGCGTTCGGCGACACCAACCAGCACGGCGTCGAGGGCGTGAAGTTCTACACCAAGGTCAAGACGGTGACCGCCCGCTGGCCGGAAGGCGATGTGGGCGACAGCAGCTTCGTCATCCCGACGATGAAATAGGAGACGGCTGAGTGGCGCTGCTTCGACGTTCGTTCCTGGCCGGCGCCGCCGCCTTCGCGGCCGCCCCGGCGCTCGCCCAGATCTCTAAGCTGACTGGGGCCGAATGGGCCGCCATCGGCCAGTACGGCGACAAGGCCGCGCCGCTGACGGTGTTCGAGAAGGACGGCGCGCTCCATGTCGACGGCGCGGTCCTCACCTTGGCGCGGCTGACGGGGCAGGGCGCCGGCCGCTACGCCATCGCCGGCGGCGGCGAGTTGGTGCTGGAGAAGGGCGCGGTTCGGCTGAACGGCGCGCGCCTGGCCTTCCACGACTTCGGGGCCGAGGCGCAGGACGCCATCCACGCCGCCGTCCGCGCCGACCCGGTCGCGCTGCGCCAGCGGGCCCTGGCCGCGACCCCGCCGGTCGAGACCCAGACCCACCGGCCGGCTGACCTCGTCGACCTGACCACCGTCGACCCGCGCATCAAGCTCGACATCCGCTATGCGGGCTCGAACAACTTCATGGGGATTCCGCTGTACGAGCGCGCCGCGGCCTATCTGCAACGCCCGGCCGCCGAGGCCTTAGGCCGCGCCCAGGCGGCGTTGGCGGCCAAGGGCTATGGTCTGCTGATCCACGACGCCTACCGGCCGTGGTTCGTGACCTGGATGTTCTGGGAAGCCACCCCGCCCGAATACCACGCCTTCGTCGCCAGCCCGGGCAAGGGCTCGCGCCACAATCGCGGCTGCGCGGTGGACCTGACGCTATACGATCTGAAGACCGGCAAGGTCGTCGACATGCCCAGCCGCTACGACGAGTTCTCGCCCCGCGCCTATGCCGACTTCGTAGGCGGCACGACGAAGCAGCGCGCCGCCCGGGCGGTGCTGCGCCAGGCCATGGAGGCCCAGGGCTTTGAGGTCTACACCGAGGAGTGGTGGCACTTCGAACACAAGGACTGGCGGGAGTACGGGATCGGGACGCAGACGTTCACGGAGCTGGCGCAGGGTCGGTGACCGCTGAGGGACCGAAACCTCGCCCTTCGACAGGCTCAGGGTGAGGTTTCTAGTGCGACGCCGAAAGTAGTCCTCGGCAAGTAGCCCTCACCCTGAGCCTGTCGAAGGGCGAGGGCGGCCGCTCCGCGCCAGATCTGGGAGCGCCTCCCAGGCGCCTTGGATCACGGCTTCCTTCTTCGCACGGCTCCAGCCCTTGAGCTGGCGTTCGAAGGCGATGGCGTCGGTGATGAACTGGAAGTCGCCAGCCCAGACCAGCTCCACGGGGCGACGGCGATAGGTGAAGGCTTTCGGATCGAGGCCGGCATTGTGCTCGCTTACCCGGACCGCGGGATCCGGTCCGCGATGTGAGCCGACGTAGTAGAGACCGTCCGAGCAGCGCAGGATGTAAACCCAGGCGGATTGGACATCGTACATGTGCGACCCTCCAGCGTCGGTGGGGCCGAAACCTCGCCCTTCGACAAGCTCAGGGTGAGGTTTCTAGTGCAGGTCAGTAGCCCTCACCCTGAGCTTGTCGAAGGGCGAGGCGTCACCCCCGCGGCCGCCACGCGATCACGTCCGCGCTATGTCCAACCCCGGCCTTGGCGCACATGGTTCGCACCGGGCACGCTCCGCAGCTGGGCCCTTCGTGCGGGCACAGCATCTGGCCCAACCCCCGTTTCATCAGCCAGTGCAGTTCGAAGAGGTCATCCGCCGTCCAGGCGTCCGGCGCCAGGCTCATCAGCGTGTGGTAGGTCTGGGTCGCGTCGCCGGCGCCCACCAGGCCGATGCGCTTGGCGACGCGGTCGACGTGGGTGTCGACGACCAGGGCCCGCATGCCTAAGTCGCTGAAGTTCAACACGCAGGCGGCGACCTTGACGCCGACGCCGGGCAGGGCCTGCAGCTCCCATCTGGCCTGGTCGACCTCGAGTGTCTTGAGGTGGTTCAGCGACAGCCAACCGACCTTGGCCTCGATCATCTTCAGGGCGGTGGTCAGGTGGCGGGCCTTGTCGCCGGGGAAGGTGACGTCCTGGATGACCCGGGCCACGGCGGCGACCGGGGCGCGGGCCAGGTCTTCCCAGCACTTGAACTCGGCCCGCAGCTTCAGGAAGGCGTTCCACGAGACGGCGTCCTGGGTGCGGCCGCTGATCGACGACTTCACCAGCTGCGAGATCGGGTCCATCCGCGCCTGCGGCCGCTGCGCGCCGAACTCGCAGAGCAGGGCGTCGCGGACGCTTTCCAGCGGCGATCGGGCCAGGCCTAGGGACAGCTGCATGGAAACTCGCCGTGCAAGAACATAATGAGAACATTATGCGCGCGCGACAGGCTTTGTCCACAGGCCTTGTGCGCAGAAGCCCTTGCGAACATGTTCATCACCACGCCGGCGGAGCCAAAAACCCCGCCCCTCGGCGCTGAATGTCGATAGGGCTAGCGCTGGTAACGGCCCCACAGCGCCGTGACGCGGCGGCGCAGGCGCTGGAAGGCGACGCGAACCGGCGTCGGGGCGGCGGCCGGATGGGGCCGCTCCTCCTCGGGCAGGGTGACGCCGGCGAAGCGGACGATCAGGTCGCGCAGTTGCGGCTCCTGCACGGCCAGGGCGGCCTCGACCGGAGTCATCCACTGCAGGGTGCGCTGGCCCTTCTCGGGGAACACGGAGCGCTCGCCGGTGACCTGCATCGGGAAAACGTCGACCGTGACCAGCCGCGCCGCGCCGCTCTTCAGCCGCTTGAGGTACTCGTACTCGCCGACGGCCGTGTGTTCGATGACGCCGTCCAGGCCGGCTTCTTCCAGGGCTTCCTGGGCGGCGGCCTGCCAGGCGGTCTTGTTCTTCATCGGCCAGCCCTTGGGGATCACCCAGCGGCGGGTCTCGCGCGAGGACACCAGCAGGATGCGCAGGTCTTCACCCTCGCCCCGCCAGGGCAGGGCGGCGACCTGACGGCGCTTGCCGTTGCCGGACTTGCGTCCCGCCTGCTGTTTGCCCCGCGACGTCGTCACGTCATCCAGAACCCGAGGTAGTAGAACAGCGCCGCCGTCAGGGCCGCCGCCGGCAGGGTGACGATCCAGGCGATGACGATGTCCTTGGCCACGCCCCAGCGCACGGCCGAGACTCGGCGCGAGGCGCCGACGCCGACAATAGCGCCCGTGATCGTGTGCGTTGTCGAGACCGGAACACCAACATGGGTTGCAAGGAAGAGGGTGATCGCGCCGCCCGTCTCGGCGCAGAAGCCCTGCATGGGGGTCAGGCGGGTGATCTTGCTGCCCATGGTGTGGACGATGCGCCAGCCGCCGAACAGGGTGCCCAGACCCATGGCCGCCTGGCACGAGAGCACGACCCAGAACGGGATGTGACCCGGCTCGTTGGTGGCGCCGTGGGCGAACAGCAGGGCGGCGATGATGCCCATGGTCTTCTGGGCGTCGTTGCCGCCGTGGCCCAGGCTGTAGAGGGCGGCCGAGACGAACTGCAGCTTGCGGAACACCCGGTCGGCGAAGAACGGCGAGCTCTTCACGAAGGTCCACGAAACGATCAGCACCAGCAGCAGCGCGAGAATGAAGCCGAAGGTCGGCGACACCACGATGCCGGCCGCCGTCTTGCCCAGGCCCGCCCACTGGATGGCGCTAAGGCCGCCGACCTTGGCGATGGCTGCGCCGACCAAGCCGCCGATCAGGGCGTGCGAGCTGGAGGAGGGGATGCCCGCCCACCAGGTCAGCAGGTTCCAGCTGATCGCCCCCATCAGGGCGGCGAAGATCAGGCGGTCGCTGATGATGTGCGGATCGACGATGCCCGAGCCGACCATCTTGGCCACGTGCAGGCCGAAGAATAGAAAGGCGATGAAGTTGAAGAACGCCGCCCAGATCACCGCCCACTTGGCCGACAGCACCCGGGTCGAGACGATGGTGGCGATCGAGTTGGCGGCGTCGTGCAGGCCGTTCAGGAAGTCGAACGCCAGCGCGACGACGACCAGGAAGACCAGGATCAGGAACGTGGGGTCCACAGGGATCAGACCTGCTCGACGACGATGCCGCTGATGCGGTTGGCCACGTCCTCGAAGCGGTCCATGACCTTTTCCAGGTGGCTGTAGATATCGACGCCGACGATGAAGGTCATCGGGTCGCCGCCAGCCTGGCTGGCTTGGAACAGATCCTTCCGGCCCTGGTCGTACATCTGGTCAGACTGGTCTTCGATCTGGGTGATCTTCACCGCGATGTCCGACAGCTTCTGGGCGTTCAGGCGCATCTTGGGCAGCAGGTCGACCGCCTCGAGGGTCAGTTCCGCGGCCTCGACGATGATACGGGTCATCTCGCGCATCTGCGGCTCGAAGGTCTTGACCTCGAACAGGCTGACGACCTTGGCGGTCTTGCGCATCTGGTCGATGGCGTCGTCCAGCGAGGTGGTCAGGTCCTGGATGTCGCTGCGGTCGAACGGCGTGATGAAGCTGCGGCGTACGGCGACCATCACCTGTCGGGTGACCTCGTCGGCCTCGTCTTCGTGCAGGTCGACACGGGCGCTGGCCGGGCCGACGGCGTCGCCGCCCGCGGTCATGTCGTGCAGCGCCTGGGCGCCTGCGACCAGGGTGCGGGCATGGGCCGAGAAGAGGTCGAAGAACTTGTCTTCCTTCGGCATGACGGCCTTGAACAAGCCCAGCATCGTCGTTCTTTCCTGAAATGGTATCGCAATCATCCGTATAGGGATGACGTGCGGGCGCACCGGAACCACGGAAGGGGCGCAGGCGTCAAATCCTAATGTTTCAAAGTCGTTCTCGGGGTCGCGCGATCGCCTTGCCTGGTGCAGGATCGCCACTTGTCGAAGTTGGGAGCTGCGTCATGGCCTTCACCCTGACCATCAACGGAGAGGCCCGTGTGGCCGATGTCGAGGGCGACACGCCGCTGCTGTGGGTGCTGCGCGACACTCTGGGACTGGTCGGGGCCAAGTTCGGCTGCGGTGCGGCGATCTGCGGCGCCTGCACGGTGCATATCGACGGCGTTCCGGTTCGCTCTTGCGTCATGCCGGTGCGCCGGGTCGGGACCAAGGCGGTGACCACTATCGAGGGCGTCGGCGCGACCCCGGTCGGGGCCAAAGTGCAGGAAGCCTGGAAGACCATCGACGTGCCGCAATGCGGCTACTGCCAGGCCGGCCAGATCATGTCGGCCACGGCCCTGCTCAACGCCACGCCCCGGCCGACCGATGACGACATCGACGCGGCCATGGACGGTAACCTTTGCCGCTGCACGACGTACTTGCGCATCCGCGAGGCCATCAAGGCCGCCGCCGGTACGGAGGCCTAGGATCATGGACGGCGAGATCCTGCGCGACCCGACCCGGCGCTTCGTTCTCACCAGCGGCGCGGCCGTCGGCGGCGGCCTGCTGTTCAGCTTCAGCGTGGCGGCGGAAGGCCAGGCGGCTGAGGCGGCGGCGACCTTCAACGCCTATGTCCGTATCGCACCGGATAGCGGCGTGACCATCGCCTCGAAGATCCCGGAGGTGGGGCAGGGCATCAAGACCGCCATGCCGATGCTGATCGCCGAGGAGATGGACGTCGACTGGTCGGCCGTCACGGTCGAGCAGGCTCCAGCCGACTTCAAGACCTATGGTCGCCAGGTGGCCGGCGGCAGCATGGCCACGACCCTGGAATATGACGGCTTCCGCCGCGTGGGGGCCAGCGTCCGGGCCCTGCTGATCGCGGCGGCGGCCCAGCGCTGGAAGGTCGCGCCCGACAGCCTGACGACCGAGCCTGGCTTCGTCGTCCACGCCGCCAGCAAGCGCCGCACGGCCTATGGCGAACTGGCCGAAGCCGCCGCCAAGCTGACCCCGCCCGATCCCAAGACCCTGGCCCTGAAGGACCCCAAGGCCTTCCGCATCATCGGCCAGAGCCACAAGAGCCAGAACCTCGACGCCATCACCACCGGCCAGCCGCTGTACGGCATCGACGTGCGCGTGCCCGGGATGCTGTTCGCCACCTTCGCCAAGGCCCCGGTCTATGCGGCCAAGGTGGCCTCGGCGGATCTGGCAGCGGCCAAGGCGGTGAAGGGCGTGAAGGACGCCTTCATCATCGAGGGCGGCACGAACCTGCAGGGCCTGATGCCGGGCGTGGCGGTGGTCGCCGACACCTGGTGGGCGGCGCGCAAAGGCCGCAACGCGCTGAACATCCAGTGGGCCGACCACCCGACCGCGGCCCAGAGCACCGCCGCCTTCGCGGCCAAGGCCGCCGAGCTGGCCAAGTCGCCGCCGCAGCGCGTGGACCACGCCGACGGCGATGTCGACGCGGCCCTGAAGGGCGCGGCCAAGGTGGTCTCGGCCGCCTACAGCTACCCCTTCATCGCCCACGCCAATCTGGAGCCGCAGAACTGCACGGCCCACGTCAAGGATGGGAAGGTCGAGATCTGGGCCCCGACCCAGAACCCCGAACCGGGCCGCAAGCTGGTCGCCGCCGCTCTGAACGTGCCGGAAGAGGCGATCACCATCCACCTGATCCGCGGCGGCGGCGGCTTCGGCCGGCGACTGAACAACGACTACATGGTCGAGGCCGCCGCCATCGCGGCCAAGGCCGGCGTGCCGGTCCAACTGATCTGGACGCGCGAGGACGACCTCCAGCACGACTTCTACCGCCCCGGCGCCTGGCACAACTTCACTGCCGGCCTGGACGCGGCGGGCAAGGTCGTGGCCTGGAACGACCACTTCGTCAGCTTCGGCAAGGACAAGGAATTCGCCCCCAGCGCCGGCTTCAACGCCAGCCAGTTCCCGGGACGGGCGATCGACAACTATCGCCTCGAGGTCTCGGTGATGCCGCTGGGCTTCCCGACCGGGCCGCTGCGCGCGCCGGGCAACAACGCCTTCGGCTTCGTGCTGCAGAGCTTCACCGACGAGTTGGCGTTGGCGGCCGGGAAGGACCCGGTCGCCTTCCGCCGCGAGCTGCTGGGCGAGCCGCGCCTGCTGGGCAAGCCGGGCGAGCGCGACAGCTTCCACACCGGCCGCATGCGCGGCGTGCTGGACAAGGTCGCCGACATGTCCGGCTGGGGCCGCAAGCTGCCGACGGGCACGGGCCTGGGCGTCTCCTGCCACTACAGCCACCTGGGCTATGTGGCGGTGGTCATGCAGGTTACGGTCAAGGAGGGCGCCCTGAAGATCGACAAGGTCTGGACCGCCGCCGACGTCGGCCGTCAGATCATCAATCCCAAGGGCGCCGACCAGCAGATGCAGGGCTCGATCCTGGACGCCATCAGCTCGACCCTGCGCCAGGAGATCACCTTCGAGGGCGGGGCGGCGGTGCAGAGCAACTTCGGCGACTTCCAGCTGCTGCGCATGTCCGAGGCTCCGCCGATCGAGGTGGCCTATGTGCTGTCGGACAACAATCCGACCGGCCTAGGCGAGCCGGCCTATCCGCCAGCCCCGGCGGCGCTGTGCAACGCCATCTTCGCCGCCACGGGCAAGCGCATCCGGTCCTTGCCGATCGGCGACCAACTGGCCTAGGACCAGCGGCTAGCTTCCAGGAAGGTTCGTTCATGGCCCAGGTCACCGTCGTCGATCACCCGCTCGTCCAGCACAAGCTGACCCGGATGCGCGACAAGACGACCTCGACCAAGACCTTCCGCGCGCTGATGCGCGAGGTGGCGACCCTGATCTGCTACGAGGTCACCCGCGACCTGCCGATGGACGAGGTCGCGATCGAGACGCCGGTCGCCCCGACCACGGCCCGCGAGATCGCCGGTAAGAAGCTGGTCTTCGCCCCGATCCTGCGCGCGGGCCTGGGCATGGCCGAGGGCATGCTGGACCTGGTCCCGTCGGCCCGCGTGGCCCATGTCGGCCTCTATCGCGACCACGAGACGCTGGAAGCGGTGGAGTACTACTTCAAGGCCCCGGAAGACATCGCCGGCCGCCTGGTCATCGTCGTCGACCCCATGCTGGCCACCGGCCACTCGGCTATCGCGGCGATCGCGCGGCTCAAGCAGTCGGGCGTCACCAACCTGCGCTTCGTCTGCCTGTTGGCCGCGCAGGCGGGCGTGGACGCCCTGCGGGCCGCGCACCCGGACGTGCCGATCTGGACGGCGGCGATCGACGCGACGCTGAACGAGCACGGCTATATCGTCCCGGGCCTGGGGGACGCGGGCGACCGGACCTACGGGACGCGGTAGGGTCTATTTCTTGGTGGCGTCCTTCACGGCGTCGCCAAGCTCGCCCTGCTTCACATTGCCGGCGACCTTGTCCTTCTGGCCTTCCTTCTTCAGGTCCTCGTCTCCGATGACCTTGCCGACACCGGACTCGACCTTGCCGACGGTCTCCTGCTTGCGCCCGGCGTCCTTGTCGCAGGCGCTGAGGCCGGCGAGCGCGATGAGGGCGGCGACGGTGAAGGCGAGGGGACGGATCATGGTCTGGGCTCCGAGTTGTTCGCTCGGAACGCAAACGGAGCCATGAACGATCCCGCGAAGCTTCAGGTCGGTCGCTGCGCCGTATGCCGGATCCGCACGACCTCGACAGTGTTCGCCCTGACCCGGTAACGGATGACGTAGGGCTGGACGACGACGAGTTCATGGAGCCCGCCCGGCGCCGACCGTCCCCGCTGCGGATGGCTTTCGAGCGTCTCGATGGCCTCAAGAAAGCGCGTCGCCAGGCGCTGAGCTGCGAGGGGTGATCCCTGCGCGTGGATGTAGGCGCACGCCTCGTCCAACTGATGGAGCGCCAGGGCCGAGACGGTGACGGTGTAGACCGTGGGCTTCGAAGTCATGCGCCGATCTTGGCGTCACGACGCCCCGGGTTGTAGGTCGGTTCAGTCGCCTGTGCGCGGCGTAGGCGGGCGTTCGGCCGTTCCCCAGGAGCGAAGCCAGCGCTTCACGGCCTCGCCCGATACGACACGTCCCGCGTCGAGATCGGCCAAGCCTTGAGTGTCGGCCGCTTTCTCAGCAGCGTTGTCGCCATCGCGCAGATCGGTGGGCTCTAGCTTCATAGCGCTCGGAGAATAGCACTATCAGAGGCCCTCCGGGAGCCTTAGTCCGCCAGCGCCCGCACAAACGCCTTCACCACTGTGGCCGAATTATTCGAGGCCAGGGCCATGAAGGTGTGCATCTCGTTGGCGCCCGCGCCGCCGCCGGCCAGGTCAGAGAGGCTGCGGAAGGCGACGAAGGGGGTCTTGTTGACCAGGGCGACGTGGGCGACGGCGGCGGTTTCCATGTCGACCACCCGGGCCTTGAACGTGGCGCGCAGATATTTGCGGTAGTCGGCGTTGTCGAGGAACACCGGGGCCGAGACGCCGGCGCCGCCGACCACCACCTTGGGCGGATGGGCCAGGCACTTGTCGGCCGCGCAGCGCTTCATGGCGACCTGGGCGGCGACCTTGCGGGCGGTCTCCAGCAGGGCCGGATCGGACGGGAACCAGACGCGAGCCGGAGCGCCCAAAGCGTCGCCCGGCATGTGGATGCCGCGCGGATAGATCATGCCGTAGTTGGCCAAGTCGGTGGTGCGGATCTCGGGCGAGATCTCGTAATCCCCTTTGCCCTTGTCGCGGGCGAAGGCGCTTTCCAGGTTCTGGGCCCACTGGTCGGCGACCACCACGTCGCCGATGTCCAGGCTCTCGTCGACGCCGCCGGCGATCCCCGAGAACACGATGCGGGTGATGTTGAAGCGGTCCAGCGCCATCTGGGTGGTCATGGCGGCGTTGACCATCGACACGCCGCTGAGGAACACCACGACGGGCTTGCCCTCCATCCGGCCGGTCATGAACTGGACGCCGTTGACGTCGTAGGTCTTCTGCTCGCCGGTCGCCGCGTTCAGCGCGCCGATCTCGGGCGGGAAGGCCGAGATCACCGCCACGCGCGGGGTGTCGTCCAGGCGCTGGGCCATCACCGGCGTGGTCAGCAGAGCAAGGCAGGCGAGGGCGAGTAGGGGCAGACGCATGACGACTCCTTGGAAGGCGCCGCCTGCTTAGCGAGGCGCGGCCTTCGCCCCAAGCGTAACTTTCACGCCCTTAAACCGCCGGATGTGGTTTGACGCCTTAACCATCTTCAGGTTTGTACCGCAATCGATGGCACAGCGTATTCCTCTGATCTACGTCGCCGACGATGACGACGCGACGCTCGAGTTGGTCGAAGCCTTTTTGTCCCGCGACGGGCTGGAGGTGACGGGGTTCATGGATGCCGAACAGCTGATCGCGGCGATCCCCACGCGACGGCCCGACGCCATCCTGCTGGACGTGCGCATCCCCGGCCAGAGCGGCCTGGACGCGCTGCGGGCGCTTAAAGAGTCCGACCACGCCGACATTCCCGTGCTGATGCTGACCGGCGATGGGCGCCTGGACCGCATCGTCCAGGCGATGCAGCTGGGCGCGACGGGCTATGTGATGAAGCCGTTCGACGGCCCCAAGCTGGTCGGCGAGGTCCGGGCCATGCTGAAGAGCGGCCGGCCGCTCTAGGCCAGCAGGCTCTGCACCCAGGCCACCAAGTTGTTCCACCAGGCCAGCACCTGCTGCCACAGGCTGGGCGGCGCAGCCGGGGCCGGCGGCGGGGCGGGCTTGACCTCCACCGGCACAAACCAGCTGGGCGCGGCCGGCGGGGCGCAGTTCATGCGCATGCCCACGCCCTTAAGATAGCCGCGGCGCACGCTGCCGCTCTCGATGGCCTTGCGGATCGCCTTGTCGTGCTTGGCCGCGCCGGTCAGCTTGCGCACCCAGCTGCGGAATGGCAGCACGTCGCGGGTGGTGTCGCGCACGCCCGAGACGCCCAGGCCGTAGGCGGCGTCGGCGACCTTCTTGCCGCGCGAACGCTCGTCCGGCGGCGGGACCTCGTCCAGGTCGGGACCGAGCGCCGCGTCCAGCCGGCCGATCTCGGCGGCGATCGGCTCGCAGCGGTCCAGCCCGTTCACGTCGTAGGGATCCTCGACAGCCCGCTGCAGCACGGGCGGAATGGACTTCTGCTTGAGGTTCAGGTCCTCCAGCGGCGCGGTCGCCGCATCGCGGAAGGTGTCGCGCTGCTGCATCGTGCCCTGGTCCGTGCGGGCCAGGGACGGGCCGGCGAGGGCCAGCAGCAGGAGGGCGGGGGCGAGGCGGATCACGGACGCCGCACCACTTGTCCGCCCTTCATCACGAAGACGACGGCCTTGGTCGCCTCGATCGCCTGGGTCGGGTCGCCGGTCACCGCCACGATATCGGCCAGGTAGCCGGGCTTCAGCTGGCCCAGGTCGTGGGCGCGGCCCAGCACCTTGGCGTCGACGGCCGTGGCGGCCAGCAGGGCCTGGGCCGGGGTCATGCCCTCACGCACAAGCCAGACCAGCTCGCGAGCGTTGTCGCCGTGCTTGAAGACCCCGACGTCGCTGCCCATGCCGATGGTGACGCCGTTCTTGACCGCCAGCTTGAAGGCGCGCTCGGCATTCTGCATGGCCGCGGTCGGCGGGGTCTGGCCGGCGACATAGCCGCCGAAATAGGTCGAGGTGCTCTCCACCGCCGTCAGGGTGGGGAAGAAGACGACGCTCTTCTCGGCCATCAGCTTGAAGGTGGCGTCGCTGCCGCCGTATCCGTGCTCGATCGTGTCGACCCCCGCCAGGATCGCCCGCCGCATGCCCTCGTCGCCCGAGGCGTGCGCGGCCACGGGGCGGCCGCTGGAATGGGCCGCCTCGACCAGGGCCTTCAGCTCCTCGAGGCTGAAGGTCGGCCGCGTCGCGCCGTCGGGACCGAAGCGATAGTCGGCATAGACCTTGATCCAGTCTGCGCCCGAGCCGGCCTGCTGGCGCACGGCCTTGACCACCTCGTCGACGCCGCTGGCTTCTTGCGCCCCTTGGGGCAGCTCGGCCTCGGGATTGTAGTTGCGGCGGGCCGGGCCGTAGGAATTCGTCGCCACGATCGCGTTGGTCGCCACGAACAGGCGCGGACCTAAGATCAGGCCGTCATTAATCGCCTTCTTCAGCGGCGCGTCGGCCGCGCCCACACCCTCGGTGCCCAGATCGCGCAGGGTGGTGAAGCCGGCCTCCAGCGTGGTCTTGGCTTGCACCGCCGCGCGCAGGGTGCGGTAGGTCGGGCTCTCCTTCAGCACCTGATCGTCCCACAGGGTCTCGTTGTAGGGATGCAGGAAGAGGTGGCTGTGCAGGTCCATCAGGCCCGGGATCAGGGTCGCGCCGGGCAGGTCGACGATCTCCGCGCCGGTCGCGTCGATCTGCGCGGCGGGGCCGACGGCGGCGATCTTGTCGTCCTTGACCAGCACCGCCCAGCCCTCGCGCGGCGGACCGGCGCTCTCGGCGGTCCAGACCCGGGCGGGCTTGAGCAGGATCGGCTGGGCGGCCTGGGCGAAGCCGGGGCTCAGGATCAGGGCGAGGGCGGTCAGCAAGCGGCGCATGGACGACTCGAAGGTTGGACGCCCAGCTAAACCCGTTCAGCCGCCAAAGCGAAGATGGATCAGCGGGTAGGGACGGCCCTGGCTGTCCAGGTCCGAGCGGCCGGTGCGCGTAAAGCCCATATGCTCGTAGAAGCCCACGGCCTGGGCGTTCTGCTCGTTGACGTCGGTGGTCAGGGCGGGGTGAACGGCCAGGGCGTAGTCGATCATGATCGCGCCGATGCCGGCTCCGCGGTGCGCGGGATCGATGAACAGCGCCTCCATGTGGCCGTCGTCGATCAGCATGAACCCCAGCGGCCGGTCACGATCATCGACGGCCAGGGTCATCGGAGCATAGGGCAGAAAGCCTTCGACCTCACGGCCGATGGCGGCCCGGTCTTCGGGCGTCAGGAAGTCATGGGTGGCGTCGACGGCCGCGGCCCAGATCTCGACGACACGCGCGCCATCGTCGGGGCGGGAAGGGCGGAGCTTGATCATGGGCAGGGTCTACTCGGCCATTGCCGGCCACGCCAGCCGCAGTCGAAATCCTCTCCCTATGGGAGAGGAGAGGACCCGCCGCGCAGCGGTGGGGAGGTGAGGGGTTACACCGGCTGACGTTTAAACCCCTCACCCTCCCACGCCGGCGGCGCGGGCCCCTCCCTCTCCCTATGGGAGAGGGAGGCAATGCGGCAGCTCAGATTTCCTGGTTGTACTTGCCGACCCGGTCGCCCAGGCGCGGCTTGACCTCTTCGCGGAACAGCGCCCGCATGTCGTCTTCGGACTGGGTGCTCTCGACAACGACCACGACTTCGGGCTTGTTCGAGGAGGCGCGGACCAGGACCCACGAGCCGTCTTCCAGGTGGACGCGGACGCCGTTGACGGTGATCACCTCGGTGATCTTGCGGCCCAGGATCGAGCCGCCGGCGGCGAACAGGTCCTGGTATTCCTTCACGACGTCAGCCACGACGCCGTACTTCACTTCGTCGCCGCACTTGGGGCTCATGGTCAGGGAGGTGAAGGCCACCGGCAGGGCCTTGCGCATGTCCGACAGCTTCACGCCCGGATTGCGGTCCAGCATGGCCAGGATGGCGGCCGCGGCGGTCAGGCCGCAGTCGTAGCCGTAGCCCAGGTCGCCGTTCATGAAGAAGTGGCCGCTCTTCTCGAAGCCGGCCAGGGCGCCCAGCTCGGCGCTCTTGCGCTTGATGTAGCTGTGGCCGGTCTTCCAGTAGATCACCTTGCAGCCGTGCTGCTGCAGGATCGGGTCGGTGGCGTAGAGGCCGGTCGACTTCACATCGACCACGAACGTCGCGCCGGGGTTCAGCGGGGCGAGATCCCGGGCCAGCATCAGGCCGATCTTGTCGGCGAAGATCTCCTCGCCCTCGTCATCCACCACGCCGCAGCGGTCGCCGTCGCCGTCGAAGCCGAAGGCCAGGTCCGCGCCGGTCTCGCGCACGGTCGCGGCCATGGCGTGCAGCATCTCGGCGTCTTCGGGATTGGGATTGTACTTCGGGAAGGTGAAGTCGAGGTCGGTGTCCATCGGCACGACCTCGGCGACGCCCATCTTCTGCAGGGCCTCGACCACGAAGGCGCCGGCCGTGCCGTTGCCGCAGGCGGCGATGACCTTGAGGGGACGGGTGACGCTGGCGCGCTTGGCGACGTCGTCGATGTAGCGCTGGGCCTCGCCCTGGACGCGGATCAGCTTGCCGCCGTCGCGCTCGACGAATTCCGCGCCCAGGACGATGGCCTTCAGGCGGCTCATCTCGTCGGGGCCGAAGGTCAGGGGCTTCTGGGCGCCCATCTTCACGCCGGTCCAGCCGTTCTCGTTGTGGCTGGCGGTGACCATGGCCACGCAGGGGATGTCCAGGTCGAACTGCGCGAAATAGGCGGTGGGCGACAAAGCCAGGCCGATGTCGTGCACTTCGCAGCCGGCGCCGACCAGGCCCAGGATCAGGGCGTTCTTGATCGAGGTCGAATAGGAGCGGAAGTCGTGGCCGACCACGATCTTCGACTGGCCCAGTTCCTGGATGTAGGTGCCCAGGCCCAGGCCCAGCGCCTGCACGCCCAGCAGGTTGATCTCGGGGCCGAACAGCCAGCGCGCATCGTACTCGCGGAAGCCGGTCGCCTTGACCAGCGGCTCGTTTTCGTAGGCGGCGGTATTCGCAACGAGATCGGCGCGGGGCGCGGAGAACATCGACAGGCTCGCTTTAGTTGTGATGGCGTGGCTTTAGCCGCCTGAAGTCCAGGCGACTAGCGCGTTCGCATGACAAAGTTCGATTAAATCGAATGTGACTTAGATCACGCCGGCGCGAAGCAGGTCGTGGACATGCAGTATGCCGACCGGTTGGTCAGCCTCGACCACGAACAATACGGTGATCCGGCGCTCGTTCATGATCTTCAGCGCCTCGGCGGCCAGGGCCCCCGGCGTGATGGTCAGGGGCGAGCGGGTCATGACCTGGTCGGCGGTGTGCTGCAGCAGGCCATCCATGTGGCGGCGCAGGTCGCCGTCGGTGATCAGGCCGACCAGGCGACCTGCCGCGTCGATCACGCCCACCGCGCCGAAGCGCTTCTCGCTCATGACCAGCAGGGCGTCGGGCATGGCGGCGGTGGCGGGGATCAGCGGCAGCTCGCCCTGGCCATGCATCAGGTCACCGACCGTGCGCAGCATGGCGCCCAGCTTGCCGCCGGGGTGGAAGACGCGGAAGTCGCTGGCGGTGAAGCCGCGGCGCTCCAGCAGGGCCACGGCGATGGCGTCGCCCAGGGCGATCTGCAGAGTGGTCGAGGTGGTCGGGGCGTTGACCTCCGCCGTCGCTTCCGGCGCGTCGGGCAGCAGCAGCACGATATTCGCGCCCTGGCCCAACTGGCTGCCGGCGAAGGCGGTCATGGCGATCAACGGGATCGCGAAACGGTTGGCATAGGCGATGACGTCGGACAACTCGCGCGCTTCGCCCGACTTCGACAGGGCCAGCACCACGTCGTCGGGGCCGATCATGCCGAGGTCGCCGTGGCTGGCCTCGGCGGGGTGGACGAACATCGCCTGGGCGCCGGTCGAGGCCAGGGTGGCGGCGATCTTGCGCGCCACGTGGCCGGACTTGCCCATGCCGGTGCAGACGATGCGGCCCTTGGCGGCGAACAGGGTCTCGACCACCTGGGTGAAGGCCTCGCCCAGCGACTCGGACAGGGCGCGCAGCGCGTCGGCCTCGGTCAGCAGGACCCGGCGGCCGATGGAGACGGCGTCGAAACTCATTGGTCCATCTTGCCCGCGGCTTCGACGGCCTTCTTGGCGGCCTCGTCGCGACGACGCGCGGCTTCCTTTTCCTTCTGGATCTTGGCCTTCATCTCGGGGGTCTGCTGCACCGGCGTGTGGCCGAACGGGCCCCACGAACGGTCGCCCTGACCCTGCGGCCAGACGAGGGAAAAGGCGATCAGCGCCACGGCGACGAGGCCCATCAGCGGCATGAAGAAGCGATCCGGCATGGCGCCGCTATAGCACGACCAGGCCCGAGGGGGAGGGGCGAGAACGAGGCCGTTATAGGGCAGGTTGTAGGGCATCCGCGCTTGACGCTCGCGGCGGCTGGCCTTAGCCCGCCCTGACACCTCCCGATATGAAGGAAGCCCGATGCCGACGCTCGTCCTGCTCCGCCATGGCCAAAGCCAGTGGAACCTGGAAAACCGCTTCACGGGCTGGGTCGACGTCGACCTGACCGCCGAGGGCGAAGCCCAGGCCAAGAAGGGCGGCGAACTGATCGCGGCCGCCGGCCTGGACATCGACCACGCCTTCACCTCGGTGCAGACCCGCGCCATCCGCACCGGCAACCTGGCCCTGGACGCGGCCAAGCAGTCGTTCGTGCCGGTGACCAAGGACTGGCGCCTGAACGAGCGCCACTACGGCGGCCTGACCGGCCTGAACAAGGCCGAGACCGCCGAGAAGCACGGCGTCGAGCAGGTCACCGTCTGGCGCCGCTCGTACGACGTGCCGCCGCCGGAACTGGCCCCAGGCGGCGAGTACGACTTCGCTGCCGACCGCCGCTACAAGGGCGCGACCCTGCCGTCGACCGAGAGCCTGGCCACCACGCTGGTCCGCGTTCTGCCCTACTGGGAAAGCGACATCGCTCCGCACCTGAAGGCCGGCGAGACCGTGCTGATCGCCGCCCACGGCAATTCGCTGCGCGCCATCGTCAAGCACCTGTTCAATGTGCCGGAAGACAAGATCGTCGGCGTCGAGATCCCGACCGGCAATCCGCTGGTCATCGAGCTGGACGGCGACCTGAAGCCGACCAGCGCGCGCTATCTCGATGAAAGCCGCGCTGAGACGCTTCCCCAGATCGGGTAATCGTTTAAATTAACCTTTGCCAGAAGCCCTTGGAAACACGGCGTTAATTCTGCGCGTTGCATGGTAGCCCTTCAGTCCGGGATTCCATGCGAGAGATGAGCGCCGCCGCGCAACCGACCCAGGAGTACAAGCGCCTGACGCAGCATGATGTCGACGTCATCTGCGCCAAGCACGATCGCCTGTGGACCGCCCGGTTGGGCGGGGCTCGCGCCGTGTTCACCTTCTGCGACATTTCCGGCCTGTCGATGACGGGCCGGAACCTGTGCGACGCCGACTTCACCGGCGCCATCATGGTCGGTTGCGACCTGCGCAAGACCAAGCTGGACAACGCCAATCTCTACGGCGCCGACATGCAGGGCGCGGACCTGACCGACGCCTCGCTGCGCCGGGCCGACCTGCGCGGCTCCAGCCTGCGCGGCGCCAATCTGACCGGCGCCGACATGTTCGAGGCCGATCTGCGCGAGGGCACGATCGCCGCCGCCGACCGCAAGGAAGGCTTCCGCGTCATCGAGCTGACCCAGCGCGAAGCCTACGCCACCGGGGCCAACCTTTCGGGCGCCAATCTGGAACGCTCGCGCCTGTCGGGCATCGTGGCGACCAAGGCCGACTTCAGCGACGCGATCCTCAAGGACGCCAAGTTGGTCCGCGCCAATCTCAAGCAAGCCAATTTCAACGGGGCCAACCTGGCCGGGGCCGATCTGTCGGGCGCCAACCTGGCCGGGGCGGACCTGCGCAATACGGTGTTGGTCGGCGCCAAGACCATGTCGTGGAACATCAACGACACCAATCTGGAAGGCGCCCTGACCGACAAGCCGGCCGGCACCAGCGTGTCGGACATGCCCTACGAGCAGATGATCGCCGACCACGCGCGATGGATCGAGACGGGCGGGGCCGAGGGCAAGCCGTCGGTGTTCGACAAGGCCGACCTGCGTAACCTGCGCTCGATCCGCGGCTTCAACCTGACGGCCCTGTCGGCCAAGGGCGCGGTGTTCTACGGCCTCGACATGGAGGGCGCCCAGATGCAGGGCGCGCAGCTGGACGGCGCGGACCTGCGAGCCTGCAACCTGCGCCGGGCCGACCTGCGTGGCGCGCGGCTTAAGGGCGCCAAGCTGACGGGTTCGGACCTGCGCGACGCCCAGCTGGGCCCGCTGCTGATCGCCGCCGACCGCGTGCTGCCCGTCGACCTGACCGGCGCGATCCTGGCCAATGCCGACCTTGCCCGCGCCGATCTACGCCAAGCCAAAATGGCGGGGGCGGACGTCTCGCGCGCCAATTTCAGCGGCGCTCAGTTGCGTGACGTCGACCTGACCGGCGCGATCCGCCTAGGCGCGCGTGGGCTGGACGACGTGATCTGACCCTTACGCGATATTTTCGCGACATTCGGACGCAGGCTTAACGGTTCGCTCGTCCATCGGCCTCTACAGTGCGCGTAACTTAAGAAAAGAACCTAACGGGGAACCTACGTTATGAACGCCGCGCAAAGCGTGGCCGGGCGTCGTCGCCTGAGCCAAGCCGAGCTCGACATGATCGTAACGGCGCACGAGAAATTCGTTACCGGCAAGCAGGGCGGCAAACGCGCCTCCCTTCGCTTCATGCAGCTGTCGGGCCTTGATCTGTCGTTCCGAAACTTGACCGACGCGGACCTGTCCGCCTCGATCCTAGAAGGCTGCCGCATGGTCCGCACCAAGCTGGATCGCGCCAGCTTGTTCGGCTGCGACCTGCGCAAGAGCGACATGCGCCAGGCCTCGCTGATCCGCGCCGACCTGCGCGGCGCGTGCCTGCGCGGCGCCAACCTGGCCCAGGCCGACCTGACCCAAGCCGATTTCCGCGAAGGCCAGATCGCCATTCCGCATCCTCGCAAAGGCCTCGACACCTTGCGCCACGAGACGCGGCAGGGTGAAGTGGACGAAGTGAACTTCTCCGGCGCCACGCTGGACGGCTCCCAGTTCGAAGGCGTGTCGGCATTCAAGGCCGATTTCAGCGACTGTTCGTTGCGCGGCGCCAAACTCGCGGGCGCCAATCTGAAAGAAGCCAATCTGGTCGGGGCCATTCTGGACGGCGCCGACGTCAAGGGCGCGAACCTGGAAGGCGCCAACCTGACCGGCGCGGTGATGGCCGGGGTCGACACCTCGACCGCCCGCGTCAGCGGCGCCCACATGAACGGCGCGCTGCGCACCTCGACGCCCGAGGCGGTGTCGCGGGCCCAGGCGCTCTACAAGATGTGCATGGACAACCAGCTGTGGTGTCAGACCGGCGGCAAGGAGGGCGCGTGCGCCCGCCTGGACGGCGAGGATCTGCGGCCGCTGGGCGCCAAGCTGAAGGGCCTGCGCCTGACCGCCATGAGCGCCAAGGGCGCCTGCATGGTGGGCCTGGACCTGTCCGGCGCTCAGCTGCAGGGCGCGAACCTGGCCGGCGCCGACCTGCGGGCCGCCAATCTGCGCGGGGCGGACCTGCGCGGGGCCAAGCTGACCGGCGCCAACCTGACCAAGGCCGACCTGCGCCAGGCGTTCCTGTCGCCGCTGCCGCTGGGACCGGCTCGCCAGACCCAGGCCAACCTGCAGGGCGCGCGCGTGCGCTACGCCATGATGCAGGCCGCCGACCTCAGCGAGGCGGTGCTGGACGGCGCCGACCTGCGCGGCTCGGACTTCACCGGGGCCCGTGTGGCCAAGGCCAGCTTCCGGGACGTCGAGCTGAGCTCGGTGCAGGGGCTGGAGTTCTAGGTCCCTCCGAACACGAAAAAGGCGGCGTCTTGCGACGCCGCCCAAGTTCAGAGGGGATTAGGGGAGACTAGGAACTCAAGGCCGCCGCTTAGGCGGCCTTTTCGCCTTCGATCAGGGTCGAGGACGGGTTCGACTTGATCTCCACCGTGCGGGGCTTGAGGGCTTCCGGCAGCTCGCGCTTCAGGGCGATCGACAGCAGGCCGTTCGACAGATCGGCGTCGACCACCACCAGGTAGTCGGTCAGCTGGAACTTGCGCTCGAAGTTACGCTCGGCCAGGCCGCGGTGCAGGTACTGCTTGGCGTCGCCGTCGTTGGCCGCCTTGCGACCGGTGACGGTCAGCAGGTTTTCCTTCACCTCGACGTTCAGCTCTTCGGGCTTGAAGCCGGCCACCGCGATCTCGATGCGGTAGTCGTTCTCGCCGGTGCGTTCGATGTTGTACGGGGGATAGCCCGAGGCCGTTTCACTGCGGGCCGCAGCGTCGAGCTGGGCGGCGAGGCGGTCGAAACCGACGAGCGAACGGTGCAGGGGCGACAGGTCGAAAGTACGCATAGAGTCAGATCCTTCTTATCAAGCAAGGTCTTCAAAAGGTTCGTCCCGTGGCGACCCGAGTTCGGCGTCGCCTGTGGTCCGGAAGGCCCGGGTTTCCAGCGCCTTCGTGAAACTAGTTGGTGAGCGGATTTCCACGTTCAAGGGCTTGCCTCGATGGTGAACGTGAATCGTTTGACGCACCCCTCGTCGCGGTTAAGGTCGCCCCGCTCCATCACCGAAGGACACGCCGCCATGCTCCGTCGCCACGTCATGCTCGCCGCCGCCGTGCTCACCCTGGCCGCGCCCGCCGCCGCCTTCGCCGAGGACGCCGCCCTGAAGGCCGCCGTCGCCTCGAAGACCCGTCCCGCCGCTGATGTCGCCCGCGACGGCGCCCGTCACCCGGTCGAGAGCCTGACCTTCTGGGGCCTGAAGCCCAAGCAGACCGTGATCGAGATCTCGCCCGGCGGCGGCTACTGGACCGAGATCCTGGCGCCGTACGCCAAGGCCACCGGCGGCCACTACATCGCCGGCGTCGCCGACCTGTCGAACCCGAAGATCTCGGAAGGCGCCAAGAAGGGCCGCGCCGACTTCGAGGCCCGCTTCGCCGACCAGGCCAAGTACGGCCATGTCGCCTACGCCAATTTCGGCGCGACCTCGGGCCCGCTGGGCGCGCCGGGTTCGGCTGACCTGGTTCTGACCGCCCGCAACGTCCACAACTGGACCGGCGCGCCGGGCATGGCCGACAAGGTGTTCGCCGACTTCTTCGCCGTGCTGAAGCCGGGCGGCCTGCTGGCCGTCGAGGATCACCGCGCCGACCCGCGCTCGGAAAAGGCCGCCGACGGCTATCTGAACACCGCCACGGTGGTCGCTATCGCCAAAAAGGCCGGCTTCGTCCTGGACGCCCAGTCCGAGATCAACGCCAACCCGAAGGACACCAAGGACCACCCGTTCGGCGTCTGGACCCTGCCGCCGACCAAGCGCACGGCGCCGGGCGGCCAGCCGGCCGATCCCAACTTCGACCGCAGCAAGTACGATGCGATCGGCGAGAGCGACCGCATGACCCTGCGCTTCAAGAAGCCGGCCTAAGCCGGGTGGTGTTTTCCGTGAGGGATTGGTCGCGGCGGGGTGTTCTGGCCGGCGTGGGCGCGTTGGGTCTCTCGGCCTGCGGCAAGAAGGACGAGGCCGCCCAGGCGCCGGCCAAGCCGGCCGAGAAGGCTCCGCCCAAGACCATCCAGGCGGTGGTCGCCGGCGACTGGCGCTCGGCCGACGACCGGGCGCGCGACGTCTGGCGCCATCCGGTCGAGAGCCTGACGTTCTGGGGCCTGAAGCCCGGCCAGACCGTGGTCGAGTTCTGGCCCGGAGCGGGGTGGTACACCGACATTCTCGCGCCGTACCTGGCTGACACCAAGGGCAAGCTCTACGAGGCGGTGCTGCAGGCCAGCGATCCGGCCGATCCGGCCGCCGCCGAGATCGTCGAGGCCTACCGCCGCAAGCTGACCGAGAAGAAGCGCGTCTATGGCGACGTGACCTTCACCGCCTTCGGGCCGACCAGCGGTCCGGTCGCGCCGGACGGTTCGGCGGACCTGGTGCTGTTTCTGCGCAACCTGCACAACTGGATGGCCGGCGGCATCGCCGAGAAGGCGTTCAAGGACGCGCTGGCGGCGCTGAAGCCGGGCGGGATCCTGGGCGTCGAGGAGCACCGCGGCGAGCCGGGGCGCATCCAGGACGTGCTGGCCGCCGACGGCTATGTCCAACAGGACTACGTGATCCAGATGGCCAAGGAAGCCGGGTTCATCCTGGTCGAGGCCAGCGAGATCAACGCCAATCCCAAGGACACCAAGGACCATCCGTTCGGCGTCTGGACCTTGCCGCCCACGCGCCTGTCGGCCCCGCGCGGCGAGCCGGCCGAGCCCGGCTTCGACCACGCCAAGTACGACGGCATCGGGGAGAGCGACCGCATGACCCTCAAGTTCGTGAAGCCGACATGAGGCCGCTGGCGCTGATCCTGGCTGCGGCCGTCCTGGCTGCCGCCAGCCCCGCCTTCGCCGAGAAGTCGGTCGAGGCGACCAAGGCCCTGCCGTTCCTGGACAAGTTCCTGAAGGTCCCGCCCGCCGAGCGTACGCGCCTGAAACTGACCTATGCGGTCCGCCACGAGGGTCAGAAGCTGCCGACCCTGAAGGCGACCCTGGTCGAGCGCAACGGCGCGCGCACCCCGCTGCCGGTGGACGCTGAGGGCTATTTCGAGCGTTTGCCGACCCTGGCCCAGCTGGAGGGCGATCCGGCCCTGGTCTTCGACGTGCCGGTCGGCTGGAAGATGAGCACGATGATGCAGTTCGGTACGACGCTGAAGCCGGGCCAGGACTATGATGCGCGCGAGTTGTCCGCGACCGTGACCGAGGCCAATACGGTGATCGGCAAGGCCGCCGGCGTCATGGCCATCATGGCGCCGAAGATGACCGGCATCGCCTTTCCGAAGGCCGAGGGCGGGATGGTGACCTTTGCCGGCGGCCGCACCGCGCCGCTGCCGATCGCCGAGGGCGTTCCCTATTTCCGACCGGCCGACCACAAGGGCGCCGTGCGGGTAAAGTTGACAAAGTCGCCCGTTAAGGTCGCCTTCTACGACGGGAAGAAATAAGCCCGCGCGTCGTCTGAACGGTGTTTACTTGTCGACGGCGCGCGGTCTAGCTATCCGCCAACACTTTTCGCGCAGAGGGAGATCGCGCTTATGGCTACGCTTCAGGAAATCACCGACCGCATCAAGGGCGCCGTGGGCGACGACAGCGGCCTGGGCAAGAGCCTCAAGTTCGACCTGAAGGACGCCGGCTTCATCCACATCGACGGCGGCTCGGTCACCAACGAGGACAAGCCCGCCGACCTGACCATGACGCTCAGCATCGACGACCTGCTGGCCATCGGCGCCGGCACGCTGGACCCGACCATGGCCGTCATGACCGGCAAGCTGAAGCTGTCGGACATGGGCGCCGCCATGGCGCTGCAGCCGAAGATGGGCGCCCTGTTCGCCAAGATGCGCTGAGCCACGGCATGAGCGAACCGGCGTCTCTGGTCTCGATTCCCGAGGCTCCGGTTCCCGCCAACGGTAAGGCCGAGTGGTTTAGCGGCGCGGATGGGGCGACCCTCCGCGCCGCGACCTTTTTCCCCGAAGGGCCCGCGCGGGGAACGGTGGTGCTCAGCCCCGGGCGCACCGAGCCGATCGAGAAGTATTTCGAGGTCGTCGACGACCTCCTGGGCCGCGGCTTCGCCGTGCTGGTCCACGACTGGCGAGGGCAGGGGCTGTCGGCCCGCGGCCTGCCGGACCGCCTCAAGGGCCACGCCCGAGGCTTCAAGACCTTCCTGTCCGACTACAAGGCGCTGCTCGACACGTTCGAGGCGCGGATGCCCAAGCCGTGGATCGTCATGGCCCACTCGATGGGCGGCTGCCTGACCATGCTGGCCCTGGCCAGCGGCGAGAACCGGTTCGCGGCGGCGGTGATGTCGGCGCCGATGCTGGGCCTGAACACCGGCGGCATTCCGCCCTGGCTGGCCACGCCGCTGTCCTGGACCGTCTCGCGCGTCGGCCTGGCCGGCGAGTACGTGCAGGGCGGCCAGTACGACCCGCTGGCCCAGACCTTCACCGGCGACGCCCTGACCCACGACGAGGCGCGCTACGACCGCTACATGGCCCTGCTGCGCGCCCATCCCGACCTGGCCGTCGGCGGCATGACCTGGGGCTGGGCTGATTTCGCGGTCACCGCTTGCGCCTGGCTGCGCCGAACCAAGGGTGTCGAGGCCATCAAGATCCCGGTGACCCTGGTCGCCGCCGAACTCGACAACCGCGTGCTCAATCCTGACCAGAGAGCGATCGCCGCCCGCATCCCGCAGGGGCGCTATCTGGAAGTGGCCGGCGCCTACCACGAGATCCTGATCGAGACCGACCAGCGCCGCGCCATCTTCTGGAAGGCCTTCGACGAAACCGTCGACCCGGCAGCCCCGCGGGAGCCGCTTATTTCGCCGAACGTTTCAGACTGAGCGGCATGAAAAGCTTGCTGCGGCTGTTCCGAAAACGCGAGCCTGACCACTCCCAAGGCTATCGTGTCTATACACACGACTACGACAAGATCATCGACGCCAAGGATCTGGACAGCGTGCTGGGTCCGCTGTCGGACGCCGCGAAAGCCAGTGCGTGGGAAAGCTGGGATTTGCTGGGCCAGGGGCTGCAGGTCTGGCGGACCAGCGCCGACCTTGCGGCGCTAAATGCCGGCGCCAGGGTCCGTGGGACGGTCGCCGGACTTGCCGACACTGCCATTGCGGTCTTGGTGGATCATTCCGGATCTATGAAGGGGCGGCGCATACTGCTCGCGGCCGCCGCCACTGAGATCAGCTACGACTTTCTCACCTCGTTGGGCTGCGTGGTCGAGGTGTTGGGCTTTACGACGGTGTCGTGGAAGGGAGGTCGATCCCGGAAACGATGGTTGGGGCGGGGACGTTGGCCCCGAGCACCGGGGCGCCTCTGCGATCTGTTGCATGTCGTGTATCGCCGCGCGGGCGATCCTGCGGCATCGCTCGCGCCGATGCTGAGGCCAGGACTGCTGAAGGAGAATGTGGACGGGGAGGCGCTAGCCTGGGCGGCGTCTCGCTTGAGAGCGCTACCGCAACGGCGAAAGATTCTGCTGGTGGTTTCGGATGGCGCCCCCGTCGACGATTCCACACTCCTCGCCAATGACCTCGGCTATCTCGACCGGAATCTGTGCGAGACGATCGCGGACCTGGAAGCGGCCAGCGATATCGAGCTGGCCGCGATGGGGGTCGACTACGATGTTAGCCGCTACTACCCGCGCGCAGCGGTGGTCCAGACGCCTGACGATTTGGGGCTGGAGATGATCAGCCTACTGGAGAGTTTGCTGACCAGCGCCCCTACTTCGCCGAACGTTTCAGACTGACCAGGGCTTCGTCGAGCGGGCGGCGGTCGCCGGAGATGACGATCTGGCCGCCGTGGGGGCCCACGGGCTCGCCGCGCCAGTTGGTGACCATGCCGCCGGCGCCTTCGATCAGGGGGATGGCGGCCTCGATGTCCCAGGACTTCAGGCCGGCCTCGATGACCATGTCCATCTTGCCCATGGCGACCATGGCGTAGGCATAGGCGTCGCAGCCCATGCGGGCCAGCTTGGCGGCGGCGCGGACCTGCAGCCAGGCTGCGCGCTCGGACCCGTCGAAGCAGGCGTCGGCGTCGGTGGTGGCGATGACCGCGTCGGTCAGGTCGGCGCATTCGCGCACGCGGATCGGCTTTTCCTGGCCGCGGGCGACCAGGCGCGAGCCGCCGGCGTGGCCGATGAACACCTCGTCCAGATAGGCCTGGCCGATCGAGCCCAGCACGGGGCGACCCTGGTGGCGCAGGCCGATCAGGGTGGTCCACAGCGGCAGGCCGGAGATGAAGGCGCGGGTGCCGTCGATCGGGTCCAGGACCCAGACAAACTCGGCGTCCGGGCGGTCCTCGCCATATTCCTCGCCGATCACCCCGTGCTCGGGATAGCGCTCGCTGATCAGCTTGCGGATCGCGGCCTCGGCGCCGCGGTCGGCCTCGGTGACCGGATCGAAGGCGGCGTGGCTCTCGCGCGGCAGGTTCTTGCCGGCGCCCTTGTCCTCCAGGCCGTGGTCGGCCCGGAACAGCGGCAGGATGACCTCCGCCGACACCTTGTTCAGGTCGAGGACGAAGGCGTCGAGCGCCGCGAGGGAGTCAGCGGAAAGCGTCATGAGGCGGGGTTTAACGCCCCCGCCGCAGGTACGCTACCGTTACTCGAACCGGGTTACGCGTCGGCATGTTCCGGCGCGCCGCCATTCAGCGACTTGGCCAGGTCCAGCAGGCGACGGCGCGGACGCTCGCCCAGCAGGTAATAGGCGCGGATCAGGTCCAGCGTCTCCTTGCGGGCGAACATCTCGCCGCCTTCCGACTCGTTGGCCGCCTCGCGACGCACGTCCGACAGGCCGTCGTAGAAGTAGCCCACCGGCACCTCCAGGGCCTCGGACAGCTGCCACAGGCGGGCGGCCGAAATCCGGTTGGCGCCGCACTCGTACTTCTGGATCTGCTGGAAGCGCACCCCCACCGTGCCGGCCAGCTGTTGTTGAGTCAGGCCCAGCAGGCGGCGCCGGCGGCGCAGGCGCTTGCCCAGATGCGTGTCTATGTCGTTGCCCATGGAAGCCGTGCCCCCTAGTTGTTCCAGGACCCGTCCCGAAACGGAACGGTCTGGACTGACAGCCGCAAGTCGCGTGCCGGGCGAGGCGCCGTTGCGCCGCACGTGTGTGCAAGCTTACTAAGGGCGCATGTCGGATAAGCGTCAGCCTTGGGTTCAGGATCTGCTCTGGCGGTTGGAGGCCCTGGGCTTCGACCTCTTCATCGGGGCCGTGCGCCTGATGGGCGTGGACCGCGCGTCGGACTTCGGCGGCTGGCTGGGCCGCACGCTGGGGCCGCTGAGCGGGGCGCACAAGGTCGCCACCCGCAATCTGAAGCTGGCCTTCCCGGAAAAGGACGCCGCCTGGCGCGACCAGATCCTGGAAGAGCAGTGGGAGGGCCTGGGCCGCTCGTTCGCCGAGTTCCCGCTGATGGACAAGATCCTGCCGTCGACCGGCCGGGTCGAGGTCGTCAACGGCGAGCGCCTGGCGCAGATCGCCGAGCAGAAGATCCCCGTGGTGTTCGTCTCGGGCCATCTGTCTAACTGGGAGGTCATGCCGGCCGCCATCGTCGACAGCGGCGTGGTCTGCGAGATGACCTATCGCGCGGCCAACAATCCCTATGTCGACAAGCGTATCCGCGACAGCCGCTTCCGCTATGGCGTGCGCCTGTTCGCACCCAAGGGCGGGGACGGGGCGCGCGAACTGCTGGACGGCATGAAGAAGGGCAGCTCGGTCGCCCTGATGAACGACCAGAAGTTCGGCAGCGGCGTCGCAGCCCCGTTCTTCGGCCATGACGCCCGCACTGCGCCGGGGCCCACGCGCCTGGCGATCCGTTTTGGCACGGTGCTGCAGCCGATGTCGGTGCAGCGCCTGAAGGGCGCGCGCTTCCGGGCGGTGGTGCACGAGCCGATCGTCCCGCCCAGCACCGGCGACCGCACGGCCGACATCGAGGCCGGCGTGCGGATGATCAACGCCTTCATGGAAGACCGCATTCGCGAGCGGCCGGCGGAATGGTTCTGGGTCCACCGCCGCTGGCCGAATGAGGTCTATGCGGCGCTGGCGCAGCGGGAGGCTGAGGGGCAGGGGGGCTGACCCTTCCCGGCCTTCCTGGGCCTTGTGCCCAGGACCCATGGCGGCGGCTGGTTCGGCTTTCGTCGGATCACCTGGTGGAAAGGCCGTGAACTCGGCCCCGAGCAGCAGCGTCTGAACGCTGGGTCCTGGGCACAAGGCCCAGGAAAGCCATGAGATTAGATCTCGATCTTCTCTTCGCCGGCGTCGCGCTCGCCGTTGCGGCGGAACGGGCCCTTGTGGTTCGGGTCGTGGCGGCGGCGGCGGCAGGGGCCGAAATAGTCCGGCGAGCGGATGAACGGCCGCGGGTGGAAGATCACCGTGTTGATGCGGTCCAGCAGCGAGCGGGCGGTGACCGGCTTGACCACGATCTCGGTGACGCCGGCGTCGCGGGCCTCGAACACGCGGTGACGCTCGGCGAAGCCCGTCAGCATGATGATCGGCAGGAACGGGTCGACGCTGTCGGGCGAATTGCGCACCAGCTGCGTGAACTGCACCCCATCCAGCGGCGTCATCTTGAAGTCGATGATGGCGATGTCCGTCTGCCAGTCGCGGAGGATCTGCAGGCCTTCGGCCCCGTCCATCGCTTCTCGGATATGTCTGACGCCAACGCCCTTGAGGATCGTCGAGACGATCGACCGGATATGCTGGTTGTCGTCCACCAGCAAAAAGCGCAGCTTTTCGAGCGCCGCCGACATGCGGGAGTCGCCTCCTAAAGGACTCGCGGAAGTACCGAGTGCGTGCTGCCCACATCGCGCTCGATGGAGGCGGATAGCTATCGAATGATCTTCACTCGCGCCAGGGGCGACTTTTGTGACGGTTTACCCTCGGAAGGGCCCGGCGCCGACGAGCAGAGAGGGATCAAGGTTGCGGTCGCGCCACTTCATGCGCCAGCACAGATGCGGCCCCGTGGCGCGGCCTTCCTTGCCGGTCTGGGCGAAGACCTGACCCTGCTTCAGGTAAGTCCCTGTTGGCGCTAGGATTTTGGACAGGTGCAAATAGGCGGTGATCAGGCCCTGGCCGTGGTCGATCAAAACCAGGCCGCCTTCGAAGTGCAGCCCGGTTTCGGCGAACGCAACTAGGCCGGGCGCTGGAGAGCGCACGGGTGTGCCGACGGGTGTCGCCAAGTCGACCCCAAAATGGGGACGCTTAGGTTCGCCATTGAGGATTCTCTGGCCACCGAAACGCGCTGAACGCCTCGCTCCGGTCACCGGCAGGATGAAACCGTCGCGGAAACCCTCGAGATCGGCCAGGCTGGCGAAGCCCGCCTGCTTGCGCGCGCCCTCGGCCAGCAGCCGTTGCAGCAGCACCGGATCGGTGGGCGAGACCTGCTCGGGCGGCAGGCCGTTGATGCGCTGGATGTCGAAGTCGCCGGGCGCGATCGTGGCCTGGTGCAAGGCCGAACCCTCTGGCGTGGTCACGGTCAGGACGCTGGTTGGCGGGGCGTCGCGGTCGAAGCCGACGAAGAACCAACCGTTGGCCGAGGCCGTGGTCAGCACCTTGCCGTCCACGTCGATCATAGCGCGCGGGGTCGTTCGGCCGACGACATAGCCGCCTTGCACGTACTTGCCCGACAGGGTCAGGCCCGGCGCGGCCGCGAAGGCCTTTGCGGAAAGCGCGGAGAGCGGCAGCGCGGCCAGGACCGCGCGGCGGTTCAGGCCCCTTGCCAACGCTTCAGCGCTTCGGCGGGGCTGGCATAGGCTTCCTGGTGCTCGGGGCTCCAGTAGCGCAGGGCGTCCAGCGGGATCTGCTTGTTGCTGACGGCGCACAGCACGAAGCGGCCGGGGCTGAGCACGGCGTATTCGCCGTCGCCATAGTGCAGGACGGCCAGGCCGTCGGACTTGCCGAGATCACGATCGAAAGCGTTCATGGGTCTTACTCTACGCCGAACCGGCGGCTCAGAACAGGTCGCCCTGGTCGGCCGGTGGCGTGGCCGGCTTGGGGCGGGGCTTGGGCGCGGCGGCCGGGGCGGGTGCGGGCGGCGGCGGGACGAAGCCGCCTTCGCCGTCGATCACCGCGTCGCGGTCGCCGCTCTTGAACTTCAGATTCACGCGCTCGCCCGAGACGAGGTCGGCGGCCGAGCGGGCCAGGGTCCCGTCGCCCTTGCGGACCAGGGCAAAGCCCAGCTCCAGCGGACGTTCGGGGTTCAGCGACTGGCGCAGCTTTTCCAGATTGGCCAGGCGGTCGGCGTCGCGTTGCAGGCGGCGGTCGCCGGCGGCGTTCAGGCGCTGCCACAGAGCCGGCAGGCGGGCGTGCTGGGCGACGCGGTCGGGCGCGCGGCGGGCGGCCAGGTCCAGGCGGCGGGAGAGGTCGGTCACGCGCTCGGCCTTGGTCGCGTGCTGGCGGCGCAGGGCGTCGGGCGTCAGGCGGGCGGTGATCTTCAGCAGGTCGTGGGCGTGGACGGCGGTGTTGCGCTGAAGCGCGGCGTCCAGGCGGCCCGAGGCGATGTCGAACCGCTGTTGGGCCAGGGCCAGGATGTCGTCGGGACGCGGCAGGCCGCGGGCGGCGCTGACCAGGCGGGTGCGGCGCTCCTCGATGGTGCGCGAGCCGCAGCGGTTCAGGCGGCGGTCGAAGTCCGAGATCAGGGCGCGCAGCTCGGCCAGCACCGGCGTGGCCATCTCGGCGGCGGCCGTCGGCGTGGGCGCGCGGCGGTCGGAGACGAAGTCGATCAGGGTGGTGTCGGTCTCGTGGCCGACGGCCGAGATCAGGGGGATGGTCCCCTCGGCGACGGTACGGGCCAGGCCCTCGTCGTTGAACGCCCACAAGTCCTCGACCGAGCCGCCGCCGCGCGCGACGATCAGGATGTCGGGACGGGGGACCGGGCCGCCGGGCTGGATGGCGTTGAAGCCGCGAATGGCCGCGCTGACCTGGCCGGCGGCGGCGTCGCCCTGCACCACGCAGGGCCAGACCAGAACCTGGCAGGGCCAGCGGTCGCGGATGCGGTGCAGGATGTCGCGAATGACCGCGCCGGTCGGGCTGGTGATGACGCCGACGACGGTCGGCATCGAGGGCAGGGGGCGCTTGCGCTCGGGGGCGAAAAGGCCCTCGGAGGCCAGCTTGGCCTTCAGCCGTTCCAGCTGGGCCAGAAGCGCGCCGACGCCGGCGGCCTCCATGCTGTCGATGACGATCTGGTAGCGCGAGCCGGCCGGATAGGTGGTGATCTTGCCGGTGACGATGACTTCCAGGCCGTGCTCGGGCCGCACGCCCAGGCCCCGGACATTGCCTTTCCAGACCACGCCGTCGATGGCGGACTTGTCGTCCTTGATGGTCAGATAGACGTGGCCGTTGCCATGGTGGGTGACCTTGCTGAGCTCACCGCGCAGCCGCACGAAGCCGTAGCGGTCCTCCAGCGTGCGCTTCAGCGCGAAGGCCAGTTCTGAGACCGAGTAGGGCGGCGCGTTGGAATCGGTTGGCGGCAGATCGCTCATAGGGCTCTAGATAGGCCAAAGCCGTGTCGGGGTTAAATGGCCGAACGCACGTTGAGCCAGGATGAGATCGAAGCGCGCCTGCCGCTGTGGTGCGCGCTGGCAGAGCTGTTCCTGGATACCGAGATGCAGGATCACGACTACCAGGCGATCGCCCGGGCGGCATTGGCGGGCAGTTTTTCGGCGGATCAGGTGCGCGACATCCTCGAGCGCGAGGTGTTCCCGGCCTTCGCCGTCAACCTGATGAGCGTCGCCGGGGCGTGGGCTGGCTTCCGTCCCGACTTCGTGCGCGAGCGGATCCTGGAGACCCTGGTCCGCCCGCCGGCGAGGCGGTTCCTGGCCAGCCTGGGGACCGGCGGTTTGAAAAAGAGAATGATGGCCGAGGACTTGCCGCGCGTGCTGGCGGCGATGGAGCAACCGTCCGCTCATCCCTGGCCACGCAGCAACAAGAACCTGCCTTCCTAGGCCTTGAGCCTAGGACCCATCGATCCGTTCGCGCGGAGGGGCGGGGGGCGTGCCTACGATGGCCGAACGCATTTTCGCGTCGCCGCGTCCAGCCGAAGCATGGGTCCTAGGGACAAGGCCTAGGAAGGCTATTTGGGGGTATGGTCCTGACCCCTGAAACGGAAAATCCCCGGATGGTCGCCTCGACCATCCGGGGATCCGCCGCTCTGAGAGACTTTTGTTCTTCTTAGATGTAGCGGCGAAGCGAACGGGCGAGCTCGGTGGCGCCGCCCTTCTTCTTGGTCTGCTGCGGCTGGTAGGCCACGCGGGCGTGCTCGACGCAGTAGGGGCCTTCCGACGAGCGGCGGCCGCAGAAGGTGAAGCCGTCCGACGACGGATCGCCGATCGGCCACTTGCACATGTGGGCGCCCAGGGTCAGCACGGTGGCCGAGCCCGGCTCTTCATGACGGAAAGCCGGCAGCGGCGCCGGGGCGGCGGCCACGGGGACCGACGGCGCCTCGACCGGGGTCACGCGGCGCGGGGCCGACGGCATGGCCTGTGCGGCCGGACGCGCCGGACGCGGAGCCTTGAAAGCCGGGCGCGCCGGCTGCGAGGGCGCCGCGCGGCCCGACAGGCCCAGACGGTGCACCTTGCCGATGACGGCGTTGCGCGTTACGCCGCCCAGCTGTTTGGCGATCTGGCTGGCCGAGAGGCCGTCCAGCCACAGCTTCTTCAAGGTCGAGACCCGTTCGTCGGTCCAGCTCATAACCCATCTCCGCCATTGTGAGAGGAGACGGGCGTCCCCACGCCCATCACCCCATATATGGTGATGAAGCCGCCCCGCCGGCGGCTGCTCTACTACATATCGTAAAGAATGTGTTAAAGCGCACAATAGGCGCCATCGACTCTGTCCACAGAAACAAGATGTTGATTCACGCAAGCCCAAGCTTGCGAAACGTGGCCGCAGGGCGCACATCCCTGGAAATTCAAGGGTTTTGCCGATGAGAGACATGGCCGAGAGCGTCATTCCGCCCCAACCGCGCAACTATGGCGGTTGGAACTGGTCCGGCTTCGTCACCCTGTACCAGCGCGAAATCCGCCGATTCTGGAAGGTCGGGACTCAGACGGTCGCTGCGCCGGTGGTCACCACGCTGCTCTACATGCTGGTGTTCGTGGTCGCCGTCGGCTCGAGCCGACCGGCCGTGGGCGGCATCACCTTCGGCCATTTCGTGGCCCCGGGCCTGATCATGATGGCGATCCTGAACAACGCCTTCGCCAATTCGTCCTCGTCGCTTATCCAGGCCAAGATGATGGGCCTGACCCCCGACTTCCTGACCCCGCCGCTGTCGGCGCTGGAGCAGGTCTCGGCCTTTGCCCTGGGCGCGGCCACGCGCGGCGTGGTGGTCGGGGCGGTCACGGCCCTGGTCATCGGTGTGCTGCCGGGCGCAGGCCTGTCGATCGCCCACCTTTGGGCCATCCTCTATTTCGGCGTCGCCGCCTCGCTGATCCTGGGCCTTGCTGGCGTGCTGGCCGGTCTATGGGCGGAGAAGTTCGACCAACTGGCCGCCGTGACGAACTTCCTGATCATGCCCATGACCTTCCTGTCGGGCACCTTCTACCTGGTCGACAAGCTGCCCGAGCCGTTCCGCACGGCCAGCCATTTCAACCCGTTCTTCTATCTGATCGACGGCTTCCGCTACGGCTTCATTGGCCATGCCGACGGCTCGATCGCCATCGGCGTCGTCAGCATGGGCGTGCTGACCGTGGCCCTGTTCCTGTGGTGCTGGCGTCTGTTCGTCACCGGCTATCGCCTGAAGAGCTGAGCCGAAACAAACCCTTACGCTTCGAGAAGCCCCGGTTCGCAAGGCCCGGGGCTTTTTCATGTTGTAGCGTTTCAATTGATGTAATACATACTTACATCATGTCTTCAGTTCGATCATACAATTCGGCGCTGCGGCGCGACCAGGCCGAGGCCACCCGGGAGCGGATCCTGGCGGCCATGGCGGCGCTGGTGGAGGAGGGCGACGGCCAGGCCCCGACCAACCGCGCCGTCGCCGAGCGCGCCCAGGTCACCGAGGTCACCGTCTATCGCCACTTCCCCAGCCGCGAGCTGCTGCTGAAAGGCCTGTGGGAGCACCTAAACCGCAAGGACGGTGTGCGCGTCGGCATGCCCGAGAGCCCTGCCGACCTGCTGGCCAAGATCAAGCCCCTGATGGCCAGCTTCGACGCTAGCCCGGCCCAGATCGTCGCCCGGGTGACCACGGCCCAGGGCCGCGCCGCCCGCGCCAGCCTGGATCCCGAGCGTCGCGAGGCCTTCCTGGGTCTGGTCGCCCAGGCCGCGCCTGCGTTGCCCGAGGGCGAGCAGGCCAAGGCCGCCGCCGTGCTGCAGCTCTTGTACTCGGCCTATGCCTGGATCTCGCTGCGCGAGCAGTGGACCCTGTCGGGACCGCCCGCCGCCGACGCGCTGGGCTGGGCCGCCGAGGTCCTGCTGGCCGACCTCAAGACCCGGGGCGGCGCGCCCGTCGCCCCCGACCCCTTCGCCCAGTTCGACACCCACGCGTATCAGCCAGAAGCCTGATCCCATGATCGCCCACGTTTCCATTCCCGCCCGTGACCCGCGCACCGTCGCCGAGGTCTTCGGCGCCATCATCGACGGCGTCGTCATGCCGTTCCCGGTCGTGGAGGGCGCCTTCGTCGCCATCGCCCGCGACGGTTCGGGCCTGGGCGTCGAGGTCGTGCCGCACACCAGCGCCCATCATCCGGGGCAGGGGGCGCCGGACAGCCGCGTCTCCGACGGCCCCTTCGTGATGCCGTGGGAGACCCAGATCCGCCAGGACGGCGCGACCCAGGACGCCAGCGGCTTCCACGTCGCCATCACCAGCAAGCTGTCGGCCGACGAGATCCTGGCTCTGGGCGCGGCCCACGGCTGGCGCGCGGTGCACTGCGATCGCGGCGGCGTCTTCGACCTCGTCGAGCTGTGGATCGACAACCGCGTGCTGGTCGAGGTGCTGCCGCCGCAGGGCAGCGCCCGCTACCACGCCTTCTACACGCCCGAGGTCGCCGGTCGGATGTTCGCTGGCCCGCCGCACGCCAGTGTGTGACCCAAGCGACAAAAGTCGCAGATTTCGCCGCGTTTTCAGGGCGTCGTCATCGTCCGTTGATTGACACGACCGCGTTCGAAGCCGACAACCTGCGGCCTTCCGGTCCCCGTGCTTTCAGCACGGGGGCTTCTTTCCTTTTTGGGAGGCCGGTCCTTGAGCACCGCGACGTCGTCCAACCCCTCGCAGAACCACATCATGGGCGTGTACAACCGCGCTCCGCTGGCGTTCGAACGAGGCCGAGGCGCGCGACTGTTCTCGACCACGGGTGAAGAGTACCTGGACTGCGTGGCCGGCATCGCCACCTGCGGCCTGGGCCACGCCCATCCGGCGCTGGTCGAGGCGCTGAAGACCCAGGGCGAGAAGCTCTGGCACGTCTCCAACATCTACACGATCCCCGAGCAGGAAGTGCTGGCCGACAAGCTGTGCGCGGCCACCTTCGCCGACGTGGTGTTCTTCACCAACTCGGGCACAGAAGCCATTGAGTGCGCCCTGAAGGCCGCCCGCCGCTATCACGTGATGAACGGCAATTCCGAGCGCATCGACATCATCGGCTTCGACGGCTCGTTCCACGGCCGCTCGTACGCGGCGGTCAACGCCTCGGGCAACGCCGGCTATCTGGACGGCTTCGGCCCGCGCCTGCCGGGCTTCATCCAGCTGCCGTTCGGCGACATGGACGCCCTGAAGGCGGCCATCGGCCCGACGACCGCCGGCATCATCATCGAGCCCGTGCAGGGCGAGGGCGGCGCCCGTTCGCTGACCCCGGCCCAGCTCTTGGAGCTGCGCCAGATCACCCGCGACGCCGGTATCCTGCTGATCTACGACGAAGTTCAGAGCGGCATGGGCCGGACCGGCAAGCTGTTCGCCCACGAATGGGCGCCGGGCAGCGAGCCGGACATCATGTGCGTGGCCAAGGCCCTGGGCGGCGGCTTCCCGGTCGGCGCCTGCCTGGCCTCGACCGAAGGCGCCAAGGGCATGACCCCCGGCACCCACGGCTCGACCTACGGCGGCAACCCGCTGGCCATGGCGGTCGGCAATGCGGCGTTCGACGCGATCAACAGCGATGAGCTGCTGGACAACGTCAACACCGTCGCCGGCTACTTCACCCAGCAGCTGAACGGCCTGAAGGACCGCTTCCCGGACGTCGTCGTCGACATCCGCGGCAAGGGCCTGCTGATCGGCATCAAGGTCGTGCCCAACAACCGCGAATTCATGGTCATGGCCCGCGATCAGAACCTGCTGATCGCCGGTGGCGGCGACAACTGCGTGCGCCTGCTGCCGCCGCTGAACCTGACCATCGAGGAAGCCAGCGAGGCGATCTCCAAGCTCGAGAAGGCTTGCGAAGTCGCCCGCGCCAAGGCCTCGGCCTAGGGCTCTCTTTTCACCGTTTTCCCGGCGAAAGCCGGGACCCAGATCAAGCCCGTCGACTTCCAGGATGTATCTGGGCCCCGGCTTTCGCCGGGGAGACGGGAATAGGGATAGTCAGATGGCTCAACCCCGCCACTTCATCGACCTGTGGAAGCTGGACGGCGCGACCCTGCGCCTGATGCTGGACGACGCCCACGCCCGCAAGACCGCCCGCAAGGGCTGGCCGCAGGGCAAGGTCGACGCCGATGCGCCGGCCAAGGACCGCGTGCTGTCGATGATCTTCCAGAAGAACTCGACCCGCACCCGCTTCTCGTTCGACGCCGCCATGCGCCAGCTGGGCGGCAGCGCGATCATCTCGACCGCCTCGGACATGCAGCTAGGCCGTGGCGAGACCATCGAGGACACCGCCAAGGTGCTGTCGCGCATGGTCGACGCGGTGATGATCCGCGCCAACAGCCACGCCGACGTCGAGCGCTTCGCCCAGGTCTCGACCGTGCCGGTGATCAACGGCCTGACCGACAAGAGCCATCCGTGCCAGATCATGGCCGACCTCTTGACCATCGAGGAACATCGCGGCCCGATCGCCGGCAAGACGATCGCCTGGGTCGGCGACGGCAACAACGTCTGCTCAAGCTTCATCCACGCCGCCCCGCTGCTGGGCTTCGAGCTGAAGATCGCCTGCCCGGCGGTCTATCACGCTGACCTGCACGACCTGGCGCGCGCCGAGAGCCTGCAGGGCAAGGTCAGCATGATGACCGACGCCAAGGACGCCGTCCGCGGCGCCGACGTGGTGGTGGCCGACACCTGGGTCTCGATGGGCGACACCGACCACGACGAACGCCTGGCCGCCTTCGAGCCCTACCAGGTCGACGACAAGCTGATGGACCTGGCCGCCGCCAACGGCGTCTTCCTCCACTGCCTGCCCGCCCACCGCGGCGAGGAAGTCACCGACTCGGTGATGGACGGTCCGCGCTCGCTGGTTTGGGAAGAGGCGGAGAACCGCATCCACGCCCAGAAGTCGGTATTGGCCTGGGCGTTCGGGGCGATTGGGTAGAGCTTCCAGATCCTCCCCCGCGTTGCGGGGGAGGTGTCGGCGAAGCCGACGGAGGGGGCAAGCTGGAGGTCGGCCGAGTTGGCCCCCTCCGGCCCGCTGGGCCACCTCCCCCGCAACGCGGGGGAGGATCTAAAAGCGCGGTACTCGCAATTGATGCTCACCCATCCTATCTAGCCTCCCCATGACCGACATCGCTTCCAATCCTGCCGTCCTCGACGACGTCGTTTCCGCGTTTCAGATCGAAGGCCTGCCCGTGCGCGGCCGCATGGTTCGCCTGGGCGAGGCCGTGAACGAGGTGCTGACGCGCCATGCCTATCCCGATCCGGTGGCCAACCTGCTGGGCGAGGCCTGCGCGCTGGCGGCCCTGGTCGGCTCCAGCCTGAAGTTCGAGGGGCGGCTGATCGTGCAGGCCCAGGGCGACGGCCCGGTGCGCTATGTCGTGGTCGACTACGACACCAGCGGCGGCCTGCGCGGCTATTGCCGGTTCGATCCGGACGAGGTCGCGGCGATCTCGGAAGGCTTCACGCGTCCGGGAGCCAAGACCCTGCTGGGCGGCGGCGTGTTCATCATGACCCTGGACCAGGGCGCGGACATGGACCGCTATCAGGGCGTCACCCCGATCGAAGGTGAGACACTGGCGCTGTGCGCCGAGCAGTACTTCGCCCAGTCGGAGCAGACCCCGACCCGCGTGCGCCTGGCCGTCGGCCAGGTCGACACTGGCGAGGGGCCGCAATGGCGCGCCGGCGGCATCCTGATCCAGGCCATCGCCGGCGACCAGTCGCGCGGCGAGACCCAGGAAGCCTGGAACCACGTGCAGGCCCTGTTCGAGACCACCGGCGAGGACGAGCTGATCGACCCCACCGTCTCGACCCCGACCCTGCTGTGGCGGCTGTTCAACGAGGACGGCGTGCGTCTGCTGGAGGAAAAGCCGCTGCGCGCCTTCTGTCGCTGCTCGGAAGACCGCATCGGCGTGGTGATGGACTCGTTCTCGGCCGAGGAAATGGCCGACATGGTCGAGCCCGACGGCAAGATCCACGTGACCTGCGAGTACTGCTCGCGCGTGTACCATCTGGATCCGCCGGCGGCGTGAGGCGGGCCCAGTCCTGAATGAAGAAGCCGGCGCCCGAAAGAGCGCCGGCTTTTTTGTCGCCTAGTTCAGCTTCAGCGCCGCGCCCGGCAGATGCAGCGAGAACTCGGGGATCTCGATGTCGAAGACCTCGCCCTCGGCGTTGATCATCGAATAGCTGCCCTTCATCGCGCCCGAGGGGGTGGGGAGGGGGCAGTTGGAGACGTAGCGGAAGGCCTCGCGGGGCTTCAGTTCCGGTTGCTCGCCGACCACGCCGCTGCCTTCCACGTCGTTCACGCGGTTGAAGCCGTCTGTGATGCTCCAGCGGCGCGATATCAGGGTCACGGTCTCGACGCCGTGGTTCTCGATCTCGACCGTGTAGGACCAGAGATACAGGCCCTGGTCCGGCGAGGACTCCTCGGCCGCATAGACCGGGAAGACGCGCACGACGATGTCGCGCGTGCGCGCTTCATAGGCCGAGCCGTCCTGGCCGCGACGACGACGCATCCGCTGCATCGGCGGAGAGGTTTCACGCCTGATCGAGCGCACGGATCACATCCCGCTTGAGGTCTTCGACGCTTTCCAGGCCCACCGACAGACGCACGCCGCCTTCGGTCACGCCCAGCGACGGACGTTCTTCCTCCGGCACCGAGCGGTGCGTGGTGGTCGGCGGGTGGGTGGCCATGGACTTGGCGTCGCCCAGATTGTTGGAGATGTCGACGATCTCCAGCGCATTCAGGAACTTGAAGGCCGCTTCGCGCGAGCCCAGGTCCATGGCGATGACGGTGCCGCCGCCGCTCATCTGCTTCTTGGCGATCTCGTAGCCCGGGTGGTCCTTGCGGAACGGGTAGAGGACCTGCTGCACCTTCTTGTGCTCGGCCATGACGTCGGCCAGCGCGGCGGCGGTGTCGCTCTGGCGGCGCACGCGCAGGTCCAGGGTCTCGAGGCCCTTCAGCATCACCCAGGCGTTGAACGGCGACAGGGCCGGGCCGGTGTGGCGCACGTAGTCGCGGTAGAACTCTTCGTTGATCGCCTCGCTGGTCAGGATGGCCCCGCCCAGCACGCGGCCCTGGCCGTCGATGTGCTTGGTGGCCGAATAGACGACGACGTCGGCGCCCAGCTTCAGCGGCTGCTGGAAGATCGGGGTGGCGAAGACGTTGTCGACCACGACCTTGGCGCCGACCGCATGGGCCAGCTCGGCCACCGCGGCGATGTCGGTGATCTCCAGGACGGGGTTCGAAGGCGTCTCGATCAGCACCGCCTTGGTGCCCGGGCGGATCGCCGCTTCCCATTCGGCCAGGTTGGTGGCGTCGACGAAGGTGGTCTCGACCCCGAAGCGCGGCAGCAGCTCGGCGACGATCCAGCGGCACGACCCGAACAGGGCGCGGCCCGCCACGACGTGGTCGCCGGCCTTCACCAGGCCGATCAGTGCGGCATGGACCGAGGCCATGCCGGTGGCCTGGGCGCGGCAGACTTCCGCGCCTTCCAGCAAAGCCAGGCGGTCCTCGAACATCTTCACGGTCGGGTTGTTGAACCGCGAATAGACGAAGCCCGGCTCGTCGCCGGCGAAGCGGCGGTCGGCGCCCTCGGCGCTGTCATAGGTGAAGCCTTGCGTCAGGTAGAGCGCCTCGGCGGTCTCCATGAACTGCGAGCGCGCGATGCCCCCACGAATGAGCTTCGTCGCGACGTCCCAGTCTTTAGGATCCTCGGCCACGGGCCTAACCCTCCCTACGCGTAAAAGAGCCGGCATAAGGAGCGGCGAGGGGGTCTTGGTCAAGCGCCATCACCCCATCCGCGACCGGAGAATTGTCACGCGCGAAAATCACATTGTCACAGGCGAGCTTGCGGAGGTCTTACCTTGCGTTTGCGGCTCGGTTTCGCGAGTGTCGCGCCGATGACCGACGCCCACGCCGCAGGGATTCTGCCCTGCCAGAACATCGAAGATCTGATCGCTCAAGAAGCGATCGTTTCGGCCACGCCGTTCGACGTCGATCAGGTGCAGCCGGCCAGCCTGGACCTGCGCCTGGGCGCGCGCGTCTGGCGCATCCGCGCCTCCTTCCTGCCGGGCCTGCATCGCAAGGTGTCCGAGCGCCTGAAGGACGTGGCGATGCACGAGCTGGACCTGACCAAGGGCGCGGTGCTGGAGAAGGGCTGCGTCTACATCGCCGAGATCCAGGAGCGCCTGACCCTGCCGATGACGGTGTCGGCGCGCGGCAATCCCAAGAGCTCGACCGGCCGGGTCGACGTTTTCGTGCGCCTGCTGACCGACCATAGCCGCGCCTTCGACGACGTGGACGCCGGCTATACCGGCCCGCTCTATATCGAGATCGCGCCGCAGACCTTCTCGGTGCTGGTCCGCGCCGGCACGCGCCTGAACCAGCTGCGCCTCAAGCGCGGCGAGCCGGCCAAGCTGGCCACCCGCAGCGTCGGCGTCGACCTGCTGTCGGACACCGGCATCGTCGGCTTCCGTGGCCGCCGCCACGCCGGCGTCGTCGACCTGGACCACGAGGACGGCCACGACCCGCGCGACTACTGGGAGCCGCTGGAGGCCCGCCACGGCGAGCTGCTGCTGGATCCGGGCGAGTTCTACATCCTGGCCTCGAAGGAAGACATCGAGATCCCGGTGCTGGAAGCGGCTGAAATGACCCCGATCGATCCGTCGGTCGGCGAGTTCCGCGTCCACTATGCCGGCTTCTTCGACCCCGGCTTCGGCACGGAAGAGGCCGCCGCCGTCGGCTCCAAGGGCGTGCTGGAAGTCCGCAGCCACGAGACGCCGTTCCTCCTGGAAGACGGTCAGACCGTGGCGCGTCTGGTGTATGAGCCCCTGACTTCGCGCCCCGCGCGACTCTATGGCGAAGGTGGGTCGCACTACCAACGCCAGGGGTTGAAATTGTCCAAGCATTTCAAGGCCTGGAGCTAGCTGAGGCGTTAGGTCGCGGCCGCGCTTAGGGCCGCGTTCAGCAGACTCGCGCTTATCTGAGGGCCTGTTCTAGTCGGGCTCTTGAGACATGTTGCGTGGCGTAGTGAGGCGTCTGCCGCGAGGATTGCTCGCGGCTGGCCTCGTCTGGATGGTCGGAGCCGGCGTGGCCAGCGCGGCCCCGGCGATGTGGGAAGTCCGCGACAAGGACTCCGTCGTCTATCTATTCGGCTCGATGCACGTGCTGCGTCCGGACGTGCGCTGGCGCACGGCCGCCTTCGACCGCGCCTATGCCGCCGCCGACAAGGTCTGGTTCGAGACCCGCATCGACGTGCCGCCGGAGCGCATCCAGTCCCTTGTCGACCAGTACGGCGTCGATCCCGAGCGCTCTCTCACCCAAAAACTCTCGCCCACGGCCCTGGCCACCCTGCGGCCGGTGCTGGACCGGGGCGGCGTGCCGCTGGAGCGCGTCGAGCGCCTGCGGCCCTGGGCGGCGGCGATGATGCTGTCCGTCGCGCCCATGGTGAAGGACGGCGGCGCCGTCGCCAGCGGCGTCGACGCGGCGACTACCCAGCGGGCCCGCGTCGCTGAAAAGCCGATCGACACGTTCGAGACCATCGAGCAGCAACTGCGCATCTTCGCCGACCTGCCCGAGCAGGCCGAGCTCGACTACCTGGACGATGTCGCCCGCGAGCAGCTGACCCCGCCGCGCCACGGCGTGGCCTTGGAGCGCGCCTGGCTGAAGGGCGACATGGACGCCCTGGGCTCGCGCCTGGTCGGGCCGATGAAGGTGGGCCGGCCGGCGCTCTACGAGGCGCTGCTGCACCGGCGCAACCTGGCCTGGGCCGACCGTCTGGACGCCGAGATGCGCCAAGGTTCGGGGGCTCAATTAGTTGTGGTCGGGGCCCTGCACATGGCGGGAAATCAAGGGCTTCCGGCCCTGATGAAGGCCCGTGGCTACGCGGTTCGGAGGATCCAATGACGTGTCGCGCGGCAACGCGCCGCACTACATCTGGTGGACAGGTTGAGCCTTTCCACAAATTCTAGTCCCGTTCCCGCGACAAGCGAGCGACTGAGTCGCCAGCCCCCGGGACACCGGTTGGATAAGTTCATGGAGGCCCTCTTGGCCCGCATCGCACATGATCCGTTCCTGATCCTCCAAGGCCGCGTCGAGGCCTGGGAGCGTTGCGCGCGCATTCCCGGCTGCGACAAGGCCGTCTGGCGTCAGGACGCTCAAGGCCGCGTGATCCGCTGGTCCGACTTCGGCGATCGCTTCTCGCGCTATGGCTGGGAAGTGGCCAGCCGCCCACGTCCCGGCGTGCTGGGCCGCGCCCTGGCCTTTAAGCGCCAGGAGGCCGTGCACTGGCGCGGCCTGACCGCCGACACGCCGACGGCCGATCCCTTCCGGCAAGCCGCCTAGAGGCAAGCTTACTCTACAAAAAGACAAAGGTGCTTGACATGATTGCGCTCTGAGATGACAAGTTGGCTTGTCAAATTGAGAGGGGAGCTTGTCATGACGGATGCGATGTCCTTGCCGCTGAGACGGTTGCTGTTCGCGCTGGGGATCCTGGCCTTCATGGCCGCGCTTTCGGCGATGGCGATTTTGAAGCCGTTCCATGGCGTGGCCTCGTTGGTCGCGATCTTTGTCTGGGCCGTCGGCTTTCTGGCCTTCACCTATTTTGGCAGCGCCAAGATGAGCGATTGCCAACCGAACGGGCCGGCGATGGTCCGCTATCGCCGACGACTGGCCATGGCGATGCTGACCTATTTCATCGTGCTCATGGGGTCCATCTGGCTACTGAAGGCGGGCGGGCTGAGTGGGGCGCTGCTGTGGCTGGTCGCGGCTGCGCCGGCCGCGCCCATCCTGTGGGTGCTGGTCATCATGGGCCTGTACCTCAAGGAAGAGAGCGATGAGCTTGAGCGCGCCATCCATGTTGAGGCGATGCTGTGGGGGCTTGGCGTCGTATTGGGCGTCTCGACCGTCTGGGGCTTCCTGAGCAACGCCGGCGTCCTGCCGACGCCACCGATGTTCCTGACCTTCCCGCTGTTCTGCGCCGCCTGGGGGATCAGCCAGGGATTCATCCGGAGGCGCTACCGGTGAAAAACCGCCTGAAGGTGCTGCGCGCCGAGCGTGACTGGAGCCAGGCGGATCTGGCCGACAAGCTCCAGGTCTCGCGCCAGACGATCAACGCCCTGGAGACGGGCAAGTACGACCCCAGCCTGCCGCTGGCCTTCAAGATCGCCCGGCTGTTCGAGCAGCCGATCGAAGCGATCTTCCAGGACGAGGCGTAAGGCCTCTCCACCCGACCGAAATCCCTGCCGCTCGGCGCGCTGCGCCGAACCCTTCCGCACGCCTGTTATCTGGAGACCTCCATGCGAAAGCTTCGCAACATCCACCTGTTCGCCATTCTGATCGCCATGCTCACCGCGCTGGGCATGTTCAGCGGCGCCAAGGCCGCCGAGCGGATGAGTGTCACCGTCACGGGGCAGGGGCCCGACGTGGTGCTGATCCCGGGTCTGGCGTCTTCGGGCGCGGTCTGGGACGCCACGGTCAAGCAACTGTCGGCCTCGCACCGCGTCCACGTGGTGCAGGTGGCGGGCTTCGCCGGCGCGCCGGTGGCCGGCAATGCCGAGGGACCGGTGGTCGAGCCGCTGGTCGAGGCGATCGACGACTACATCAAGTCGGCCAAGCTGAAGTCTCCGGCGGTGATCGGCCATTCGCTGGGCGGCTTCACCGGCCTGCTGCTGGCTCAGCGTCATCCGCAGGATGTCGGCCGCCTGCTGATCGTCGACAGCCTGCCGTTCTTCGCCACCCTGATGTCGCCGACCGCCACGGTCGAGGCCGTGCGCCCGCAGGCGGCCGCCATGCGTGACGCTATCGCCGGCATGGACGCGGCCACCTTCGAAGGTCAGCAGACCCTGACCCTGCCGCGCATGGTCAAGTCGCCGGACGGGCTGAAGGCGGCGCTGGAATGGTCTAAGACTTCGGACCGTGGGGCCGTGGCCCGCGCAATGTACGACCTGATGACCACCGACGCCCGCCCGGGCCTGCCGCCGATGAAGACGCAGGTGACGGTGCTGTATCCGATGGACCCGACCACGGGCGCGACGCCCGCCATGGTCGACGGCCTGTACGGCAATGCCTATGCGACCCTGCCGGGCGTGACCCTGAAGCGGATCGACGACGCGCGCCACTTCATCATGCTGGACCAGCCCCAGGCCTTCGCTGCGGCGGTCGAGGCTTTCCTGCGCTGAGCCTAGCCTTGCGTCTGGCGGCGGCGCGCTTCAAGCATGGGGTCTTCAGTAACGGGGGCTCCATGCTCAGCAAGCTTTGTCGGTCGGCGCGCCATCTCGCGGTCGCCCTGGTTTCGGTCCTGGCCATTCCGGGCGCGGCCCTGGCCGAGCCGGCGATGTGGGCGATCAAGGACGCGGACTCGACGATCTATCTGTTCGGCACGATCCACGCCCTCAAGCCCGACGTGCAATGGCGCTCGCCGTTGATCGACAAGGCCATGAAGGACAGCGGTGACCTGACGCTGGAGATCATCGGCGGCGACGACCCGGCCGTGATGCAGCCGCTGGTCATCAAGTACGGCCTCAGCCCCGGCCAGAAACTGTCGGCCCGCATCGGCCCCGAACGCTTCCAGCGCGCCAGCGAACTGGCCAAGAGCGCGGGCATGCCGCCGGAAATGCTGGAGATCATGCGCCCCTGGATGGCGGCGGTGTCGCTGTCGATGGCCCCGATGATCAAGGCCGGCTACGACCCCAAGGCCGGCGTCGAGCAGGTGCTGCTGGCCATGGCCCGCGAGGGCGGCAAGGCCCAGGCTGGCCTGGAGACCCCCGAGCAGCAGGTGCGCTTCTTCGCCGACCTGCCGGCCAAGACCGAGGACGACTTCCTGGCCTCGACCCTGGAGGACGCCGAGGAGGGCCTGGCCAAGATCGACAGCCTGGTCGCCGCCTGGGCCGCCGGCGACGTGCCGCGCCTGGAGAGCGAATTCGTCACCGAGATGAAGGGGGAATATCCCCAGCTCTACGACCTGCTGATCGTCAAGCGCAACGAGGACTGGGCCCGGCAACTGAAGACCAAGCTGGCCGGCTCTGGCGTCAGCTTCGTCGCCGTCGGCTCGGGTCACCTGGTGGGCCCCGACAGCGTCCAGGCCCAGCTGGCGAAGCTGGGGATCAAGACGGAGAAGGTGGAGTAGGGGTTACTCCGCCGCCGCCCGCAGATAGATCGACCGCTTGGGCGTGCTCATCACCCGCTGCAGCATCGGCTCGAAGGCCTCCAGCGGCATGGACTGGAACTTCGGGTCGAAGGCTTCCTGGTCGTACTGGTGGCAGAACTTGGCGGTGTGCTCGAAGTCTGGATGGCCCCGGAACTGGTCGCGCATGTCGCGGTCCAGGCCCAGGTGGTGGAAGAAGTAGTACCCCTGGAAGATGGCGTGGTGGGCCACCATCCAGTGGTTTCGCTCCGACACGAAGGGCTGCAGGATCGCCGCGGCGATGTCGGCGTGATTGCGCGGACCCAGAATGTCGCCGATGTCGTGCAGCAGGGCGCAGACGACATATTCCTCGTCCTCGCCGGCCTGATGGGCGCGGGTCGCGGTCTGCAGGCTGTGCTCCAGCCGGTCGATGGCGAAGCCGCCGCAGTCGCCCTTCAGCAGGTTCAGGTGCGCGATCAGGCGGGTGGGCAGCTCGCGCCCGAACTCCACCGAGGCGCCGGCGATGATGCCCCAGTCCTCGGGTGTGCCATCGGTCATGGCATGGAATTGGGCGCGCGGATGATGGTCGCCGTCGGCCATGGCGTTTCTCTCCCCAAACGTCTGTTTGAGGCGATCGTGCGCCCGAAGGCGGGATCCGTCAACGAAGGGGAGGGAGCCTTGGAGCGGGCGGGGGGAATCGAACCCCCGACATTCAGCTTGGGAAGCTGACGTTCTACCTCTGAACTACGCCCGCCAGAGGACGCTCCGTTTAGCCCGCCTCGTGCGCGTACTCAAGCGGTGATGGCGAGACTTGATTTCCCGCCGCGGCTTGACCTCTAGTGGGCCTGTTTCGGGGGCTTCAGCTTAAAGTCGTTTCAGATGATGCAGTTCTATCGCTCGGCCGTTTCGGGGCTGGCCGTCCTCGCGTTCGCCGGTGCGGCGCAGGCGGCCGAGAACCCCGCCGCCAAGGCTTTCGGCGCGCGTGAGGTGGTGCTGGACGCCAGCCTGTCGCCGGACGGCAAGTCGATCGCCATGATCCAGCCGCTGGCGAACGGCCAGGCCTCGGCCCTGGTCGTGGCGCCGACGGACGGCTCCAGCCAGCCCAAGCCGATCCTCAGCGCGACCGGCCGGCCCGACCGTCTGACCGGCTGCGGTTGGGTGTCGAACACCCGCCTGGTCTGCGACATCTACATGGTCACCTTGCAGGACGCCCGGAAGCTGGTGTTCACCCGCGTGGTGGCGCTGAACGCGGACGGCAGCAACGTCAGGGAGCTCAGCGCCAACTCGAACAACGTGGTGGTCGAGTACCAACAGTTCGGCGGCGACGTGATCGACTGGCTGGTCGACGAGCCGGGCGGCGGCGCGGTTCTGATGACCCGCCACTATCGCGAGGAGGCCACCACCGGCACCCTGCTGGCCAACCAGCGCCGGGGCCTGGCGATCGAGAAGATCGACACCAACACTGTCCAGCGCACCCAGGTCGAGCCGCCGCGCGGCGACGTCGTGCGCTACATCTCTGACCAGCACGGCGTGGTGCGGATCTACGGCCAACGGCCCAAGACCAACACCGGCTACGACACCAACCGGATCAACTACTTCTACAAGCCCGTCGGCGGCGGGGCCTGGGCGCCGCTGTCCAGCTATGACGGCGACGCCCACACCGGCTTCTTTCCCACCGACGTCGACCAGGGGCTGAACGCGGCCTACGGCTTCGAATGGATGGACGGGCGCCGCGTGGCCGTGCGCATGGCGCTGGACGGCTCGGGCAAGCGCGAGGTGCTGCTGGCCCACGACGCCGTCGATGTCGACCGCCTGATCCGCGTGGGCCGCCAGCATCGCGTGGTCGGCGCCAGCTACGCCACCGAGCGCCGCCAGGTCGAGTTCTTCGATCCGGCGCTGAAGGCCACGGCCGCGGCGCTGTCCAAGGCGCTGAACCAGCCGATGATCCGCTTCGTCGACGCCAGTCAGGACGGATCGCGCCTGCTGCTGTGGGCCGGCGCCGATGTCGAGCCGGGGCGCTACTATCTCTACGACAAGACCGCCAAGCGCCTGGCCGAGGTGACGCCGGGCCGTCCCGAACTGACGGGCTACAAGCTCTCGCCGGTCAAGCCGGTCTCGTACAAGGCCGCCGACGGGACCGACATCCCGGCCTATCTCACCCTGCCGCCGGGCTCGGACGGCAAGTACATCCCGGCCATCGTCATGCCGCACGGCGGTCCGGAAAGCCGCGACGAATGGGGCTTCGACTGGTTGGCCCAGTATTTCGCCCAGCGCGGCTTCGCGGTGCTGCAGCCCAACTTCCGCGGGTCGGCCGGCTATGGCGAGGCCTGGTTCCAGAAGAATGGCTTCCAGTCGTGGCGCACGGCCATCGGCGACGTGGTCGACGCCGGCCGCTGGCTGTCGTCGCAAGGCATCGCCGCGCCGGGCAAGCTGGCGATCGTGGGCTGGTCCTACGGCGGCTACGCGGCCCTGCAGTCGTCGGTGCTGGACGCCGACCTCTTCAAGGCGGTGGTCGCCATCGCTCCCGTCACCGATCTTGAGGCGCTGCGCGAAGAGGCGCGGGCGTTCACCAACTTCAAGATCGTCGACAGCTATGTCGGCCGTGGACCGCACGTGAAGGAGGGCTCGCCCGCCCAGAACGCCGCCCTGATCAAGGCCCCGGTGCTGATGTTCCACGGCGACCAAGACATGAATGTCGGCGTCGCCGAGTCCCGCCTGATGCAGGCGCGGCTGAAGGCGGCGGGCCGCCAGTCCGAGCTTGTCGTCTATCCCGGCCTGGACCACCAGCTGGATGACAGCCAGGCGCGTGCTCAAATGTTGGACAAGGCCGACGCTTTCCTGCGTGAGGCGTTGAAGCTCTAGCGGGAACGCGGACCGAAACGGCGGGCTCGGACAAATTCACGCCGCAACTTGCCGTCTCCATGCCGGCGGTCGCGGGGGCGAGCATGGAGTCGAGCGTCGCGTGCCAATCCTGACCGAAACCCCTCGTAGCTTCGATCCGGCTCCGGCCGTCCCGCACCGCATGGCGTTCGGCGACGTCATCGTCGAGATCGGCGCCCGCCGTGTCCGGGCCCCGCACGGGACCAGCGTCCTGGAGCCGCGCGCCTTCGACCTGCTGATGGCTCTGGCCGATCGGCCGGGCCTGACCGTGTCCAGCGCGCATCTGGTGGAGATGGTGTGGGGCGCCGGTGACGGCTCGGGCCAGGCGCTCAGCCTGTGCGTCGAGGCGCTGCGGCGGGCGTTGGCCGACGACGTGCAGGCCCCGCGCTTCATCGAGACCGTGCCGGGCATCGGCTATCGCTGGATCTTCGTGTCGCCCCGACCCCCGTCCATGACGGCGACTGCGACCGGCTGGCTGCGGCGTCCGGCCTGGGTGGCGACCCTGCTGGCCCAACGCTGACAGCGAAACGCCGCCCGGAGGACCGGGCGGCGTCGCGTATCTCAGTTCATCTCGGGCGGCGGACCGCCTTCCGGCGGCGGGGGCGGACCTTCGCCGCCCTGGCGCATCCGGCGCTGGCGCATGGTCTCGAAGGCGGTCTTCAGCTCGTCCAGGGTGATCTTGCCGTCCTTGTCGGCGTCGATCATCGCGAAGCGGTCCTCGGGACGCTTGGCGGCGACCCACTCGGCCTTGTCGACCACGCCGTCGGCATTGGTGTCCCAGGACTTGAAGACCTCTTCCGGCGCCGGCATCCGGCGAGGTGGTCCAGGCGGCGGCCCTTCCTGGGCGACGGCCGCGCCGGCGGTCAGGACGCCCGCGGCGCCGAGTGCAACGAGCAGAGTGCGTCGCATGAAGTGTTCCTCTCAGGGGATGATGTCCCTTGCCGCCTCATCGACCCTCAATGTTGCCGCCGTATTGCGCGATTGCGGCGGCGTGGGGCAGGGGCGCAACGCGAAACGCCGCCCGGTCTTGCGACCGGACGGCGTCCGCTAGCCCTTCACGCAAACGACCTGCCGCAGCGTGTGCACGATGTCGACCAGATCGCTCTGGGCGGTCATCACCGCGTCGATGTCCTTGTAGGCCATCGGCGTTTCGTCGATCACGTCGGCGTCCTTACGGCACTCGACGCCGGCGGTGGCCGCGACATGGTCGGCGAGGGTGAAGCGGCGCTTGGCTTCGTTACGGCTCATCGCCCGTCCGGCGCCGTGCGAGCACGTGCAGAACGAGTCCGGGTTGCCCTTGCCGCGCACGATGAACGACTTGGCGCCCATCGAGCCCGGGATGATGCCCAGCTCTCCGTCCTTGGCCGACACCGCGCCCTTCCGGGTCAGGTAGACGTCCTTGCCGAAGTGTTTTTCCCGCGACACGTAGTTGTGGTGGCAGTTCACCGCATGCTCGGTCACGGCCAGATCCGGGAACGTCCGCTTCAGCACGCCCAGCACCTGATCCATCATCACTTCACGGTTGGCCAGGGCGTACTTCTGCGCCCAGGCCACGGCCCGGACGTAGTCGTTGAAGCCCTCGCTGCCTTCCGCGAAGTAGGCCAGGTCCTCGTCCGGCAGGTTGATGAACCACCGGCGCATCTCGTGCTTGGCCCGTTCGATGAAGTAGGTCCCGAACCGGTTACCGACGCCCCGCGAGCCCGAGTGCAGCATCACCCAGACGTCGCCCGCCTCGTCCAGGCACAGCTCGACGAAGTGGTTGCCGGTGCCCAGCGTGCCCAGGTGGCCGTAGCCGCGCGGGTGGGCCGCCTTCGGGCTACGCGCGACGATGTCGTCGTAGCCGTCCTTCAGCCCCGCCCACTTCTCGGCCGCGATGGCCGGCGGCTCGACCTGCCAGGCGCCCTTGTCGTTGCGCCCGCCGTTGTCGGTCCGGCCGTGCGGCACCGCCGCCTCGATGTCCGAGCGGATGCCGAACAGGTTGTCGGGCAGGTGCTCGGCCCGGATCGAGGTGCGGACCGCCATCATGCCGCAGCCGATGTCGACGCCCACGGCGGCCGGGATGATCGCCTTGTAGGTCGGGATCACCGAGCCCACGGTCGCGCCCATCCCCCAGTGCACGTCCGGCATCACCGCCACGTGCTTGTGGATGAACGGCAGGCTGGCGACGTTGCGCAGCTGCTTCAGGGCGGAGTCCTCGATCGGAACCCCTTGGGTCCACGCCTTGATCGGCGCGCCCCCGCTTTCGATGTGTGTGAAGCCTCCCATGGGCTTCTCTCCTCTTGCTCCCCCTCCTGGCGTCAGGGCCGGCAAGTGTTTCCGCACAAACGAAAAACCCCTCCGGCTCACGGCCAGGAGGGGCTTTTTCGGACTTCCCGAGTTCAGTCGAACCCTAGACCGTGATCCCCTCCAACGCGCGCAGCGTCATGCCCTCGACCTGACGGTCGACGGTGACGTAAGCGGGCAAATTGGTCAGGGCTTTGTGCGCCATGGTCCTCATCCTTCGGGAGGCGGCCGATTACAGCGTTCTGTGTTCGGCCGCCAGCGGCTTTCCGTGAGGTGTCGCGGAAGTTGAGCGAATGTGGCTGGCGGGGCACAGGCGCTCGTGCGTCCTTCGAGCCCGCTGCACGGGCGCCTCAGCTCTTGCCGCGATCGCGCCCGAAGTTCGGCAGGGCGCTTTCCTGGCCCGCCGCGACGATGCCGCGGCGGATGGCGCGGGTGCGGGTGAAGTGGGCGTGCAGGGTGTCGGCGTCGCCCCAGCGGATCGCCCGGCTCATGGCCTGCAGGTCCTCGGTGAAGCGGCCCAGCATCTCCAGCACCGCATCCTTGTTGGCCACGAAGATGTCGCGCCACATGGTCGGGTCGCTGGCGGCGATGCGGGTGAAGTCGCGGAAGCCCGAGGCCGAGTACTTGATGACCTCGTTCTCTGTGACGTTCTCCAGGTCGGCCGCGCTGCCGACGATCGTGTAGGCGATCAGGTGGGGCAGGTGGCTGACGACGGCCAGCACCAGGTCGTGGTGCTTTTCCTCCATCAGCTCGACCTGGGCCCCGAAGGCGCGCCAGAAGGCCGAGAGCTTGGCGACGGCGGCGGCGTAGTGCTCGTCGTCGCTGGTCAGGGGGGTGAGGATCGTCCAGCGGTTCTCGAACAGCTCGGCGAAGCCGGCGTCGGGGCCCGACTGCTCGGTGCCGGCGATCGGGTGGCCAGGGATGGCGAAGATCTTCGAGATGTCCTGGGCGCGGAAGGCCTCGGCGACATTGGCCTTGGTCGAGCCGACGTCGGTCAGGGTGGCGCCGGGCTTCATGGCCGGGACGATTTCGGCGACCAGGCCGGGAATCGAGAGAACCGGCGTGGCGATGACCACCAGGTCGGCGTCGCGCACGGCCTCGGCGAGATCGCCGGTGACGTGCTCGGCGACGCCCAGTTCCAGCGCGCGGGCGCGATGGGCCTCACTGGCGTCGGCGATCGTGACCTCGCCGACGACGCCGTGCTGGCGCGCCGCGCGAAGGACCGAGCCGCCGATCAGGCCGAAGCCGACGACGGTGAGCTTGGGGTAGAGGATGCCGGGATTGGACATCTAGCGGCTCATGAACTCACGCAGCAGCTCGATCACCGCGCGGTTCTGCTCTTCAAGCCCAATGGTGATGCGGATGCCGTTGGGCAGGCCGTAGTTGGCTACGGCTCGCACCAGATAGCCCTTTGATGCGAGGAAGGCCTCGGCCTCCAGGGCGGTCTTGCCGGGCGTAGTCGGGAAGGTCGCCAGCACGAAGTTGGCCGCCGACGGCGTCACCTCCAGGCCCAGGCCGCCCAGCTGCTGGGCCAACCACGGACGCCATTGCTCGACCAGGGCCAGCGAGCGGGCCTGGAAGTCGTCGTCGAACAGGGCCGCGACGGCGGCTTCCTGGCCGGGGATCGAGGTGTTGAACGGCGGGCGAATGCGCTCGATCGGCGCGATGATGTGGTCGGGGGCGTAACCCCAGCCCACGCGCAGGGCGGCAAGCCCGTGCAGTTTGGAGAAGGTGCGGGTGACGATGACGTTCTCGGCGGTGCGGGCCAGGGCCAGGCCGTCCTCGAAGCCGGGATCGCTGCAGAACTCGGCATAGGCGCCGTCCAGCACCAGGATCACCGAGGGCGGCAGGGCCGCGTGGAGGCTGCGGATCTCCTCGCCCGACAGCCAGGTGCCGGTCGGGTTGGCGGGGTTGGCGATGAACACCAGCCGCGTGCGCTCGTCGACGCACTTGACCACTTCATCGATGTCGATGCGGTGGTTGATCTCCTTGGCCATGCGGACCTCGCCCTGGCAGGCGCGGGCTCCGATGGCGTAGGCGGCGAAGCCGTGCTCACCCTGGACGATGTTGTCGCCCGGCTCGAGATAGACCTGGCACAGCAGGGCGAAGATCTCGTCGCTGCCGTCGCCGAAGGTCAGGCGCTCGGGCTCCAGCTTGAAGCGCTCGGCCACGGCGGCGCGCAGGATGCCGGCCTTGCCGTCCGGATAGATGTGCATCCGATCGACGGCGTCGCGATACGCCTGCTTGGCTTTGTCGCTGCTGCCCAGGACGTTCTCGTTGCTGGACAGCTTCACCGGATGGGCGACGCCCTCGACCTTGGCCTTGCCGCCCACATAGGCGTGGATGTCCATGATGCCGGGCTTGGGGACAGGACGGGGCGCGGCGAAGCGATCGGTCATCGGACTACTCAAGTTTTAAGTCGGGCGTCTCTTACACGTCGAACTGTTCGGGCGCAGCCCCGATGACGCCGGTCAGCTGGCCCGGGGCGCGGGCCAGGCGCTCGTCGTCGGCCATGAAGAAGCCCGACAGCGAGAACAGCTTCAGCCCGCCGGCCTCGGCGATCAGTTCGGCGGCGACGCCGTCCTGGCTGAGGGCGTCGGTGATGGCCGAAGCGCTCTTGGCCGAGTCGGTGACCCAGAAGGTCTGGTCGCCGCCGGTGGGCTCGACCTCGACCTCGGCCACGGCCAGGGCGGCCTGCGAGCCCCAGGTCGACAGGCAGGGCAGGGCGGCGAAGACCTTCAGCTTGGGCTCGGCCAGCAGGCGGCCCCACCACGGGGTCTCGGACGCCAGGGGCAGCACGGCCACGCCCCACGGCGCGCGGGCCACGGCCAGGGCTTCCTGCGGGGTCTGAACCAGCGACAGGCGCGGGGCAGTGCCGAAGCGCAGGCGGGTCAGTTCCACGGTGCGAGCCGGTTCGCGGCCGCCGCAGACGGCGATCTGATAGGGACCCTGGCGCGCCAGGTTGTCGGCCATGATCTCGCGCCAGATGCGGATGACCAGGGCGTTGGAGGCGCCCTTGCGTGGGCTCTCCAGCAGCTTGCGGACGATCTGGGCCTCGCGGCCGGGGCGCAGGCCAAAGCCGGTGTCGCCCGAGGCGCGCTTGGCGGCGGCGACCGCGCCGGCCAGGCTGGCGCGCTCGTCCAGCAGCTTCAGCAGTTCACCGTCGATGGCGTCGAGCCGCCATCGGACCTCTTCGAGAGACGGTGTGGCGTCCGTCGCGTCGCTGCCCATGTTCTTCCCCGAAATTGGAGGCCGGACCATAGTCTTTGCCGCCGAACACGCAATACCTCGCCGTTCCGGGGAAGAAAATTGCGCGTCCGGCGACCCTTGGTTGGTCAATAGACGGTCGGGGCGGGGCCGGTGTCGATCATGCCCAGAAAGCTGCGGCCGTTCTCGAACTTCAGGCTGGCCTCGATCACCGGCTCCTGGCCCACGGCCTGGGCGGCGGCGGCCAGGGCCTGCTGGGCGTTGCGGATCGGCTGGCCAGGGCGGACCCGTTCCTTGATCGCCACCTCGAGCGCGCCCGTCAGGCGGCCTTGGGAGTCGACCGACAGCACGCCGGACTCGGCCTTGCCCTCGGCGTCGCCGGCCAGCAGCTGGCTCTGCTGGAAGGTGATCTGGCCGCCGGCGGCGCTCCATTGCTTCACCGCGGCTTCCCAGTTGCGGCCGCGCAGCTGCGAGACGTGCGACAGGCGGGTTTCCAGCAGCATCGAGGCGGTCTTGTCCTGGGCGATGCGGCCCAAGAGGCCGGTGAACGCGGTCTTGGCGCCGCCGGCCTTGAAGAAGATCGCGCCCTGGTCGTCAGGACCGCCGCGCACGTGCAGCTGCATGTTGTCGGCCGAGACCAGCTGGAACGGCTTGGAGCCCGGGGCCGGGGTGAAGATCAGCTTCACGCCCTCGACCGACATGCGCGGCGGATATTCCTTGATGTGCGAGATGCTGGCCCGCAGCGCCTGGCCCGTGATGGTGACGTCGCCGGCTTCGGGGCGGGTCAGGACCACGCCCTGCGGGGCGACCAGCACCCAGTGGGTCAGGTCGAAGATCTCGGCCTCGCCCTTCAGCTGCGGCGCGCGGACGGCCCAGCCGGTGGGCTCGGCGACGCGGACGTCGGTTAAATCGAGGTTCATGCGGAACGGAAAGCCCGAGAAGGTCCGGCCGCCCCAGGACAGGTCATAGCCGCGCGACTTCAGGTCGGCCGACTGGGCGTCCATGCGCTGCTCGGCCTGGCCGCGCAGCCAGAACCAGCCATAGCTCCAGCCGCCTGCGACGAGGGCGGCGAGGATGAAAGGTGCGAACAGGCGACTGCGGCGGGCTTTGCGAGACGGGGCGGCGTCGTTATGGGTCATGAAGTGGGCGCGTCCAGTCGGGAACAGTGATGAGCTTTGAAGGCGGCGGTGATCGCTGGGTGTTCGGATACGGATCGCTTATGTGGCGGCCCGGGTTCCCGTTCATAGACCGAAGAACGGCTGTGCTCCACGGCCGGCGGCGGGCCTTCTGCATCTATTCGGTCCATCATCGCGGCACCTACGAGCGGCCTGGGCTGGTGCTGGGCCTGGCGCCCGGCGGCGCGGTGCGTGGCATGGCCTATCGTGTGGCCGAGGCCGAGTGGGAGGACGTCTACGCTTATCTGCGCGAGCGCGAGCAACCGACCGAAACCTATTTCGAGACCTGGCGCGACGTGAAGATCGACGGAGGAGAGAAGGCGCCCGCCCTGGTCTTCCTGTCAGACATGAAGCACCAGCAGTGGGCCGGCGCCCTGACGCTGGAGCAGCAGGCCGAGCTGATCGCCGGCGCGACCGGGCTGTCGGGACGCAATGTCGACTATCTCAGCGACCTGGTTTCGCACCTGCGCGAGGACGGCGTGCGCGACATCGCCATGGAGCGCCTGCTGAAGATGGTCGAAGCGCGCGAGGCGACGGTCTAGAGACCCTCGTCCTCCAGCGCCTTGGTCGCCGTGTCGATGCGGGTCTGCAGCTCGCGCATGAACTCGCCGCGCTTCAGGCCGGCGGGGATGGGCTCCAGATATTCGAAGACGATCGTGCCGGGCTTGCGCAGGAAGCTCTTGTCCCAGTGGCTGCCGCAGTTCAGGGCCAGCGGCGTGACCGGCATGTTCAGTTCGCGGTACAGCGCCGCGATGCCGGGCTTGTAGTCGCCGGGCTCGCCGACCGCGCCGCGCGTGCCTTCGGGGAAGATCACGATCTGGCGGGTCTTCTGCATGCGGTCGACGGCGTCGCGGACCAGCTTCTTCAGAGCGGTGGAGTGGCCGTCGCGGTCGACCACGATCATGCCCGCTTTCAAGCCGTGCCAGCCGAACAGCGGCACCATCAAGAGTTCCTTCTTCATCACGAAGCAGGCGTCGGGCAGCAGGGCGAACTGGCTGAACACATCGAACATCGACTGGTGCTTGGCCGCAACCAGGGCCGGACCGGTGGGGCGTTGCCCGCGCACCTCGACCTTGACGCCGGCGATCAGGTTCAGCGCGACGATGATGCCGCTCGACCAGGTCTTCAGGCACCAGGTGTTGACCCGGCGCGGCAGCGGGAAGGCGGCGATCATGCCGACGGCCCAGGCGACGGACCACACCCAGAAGAACAGCTGGAACAGGATCGAACGCAGGTAGATCAAGACGCTTCCTTCGCCGCCGGCTCGGCGGGCTTATCCTTCGGGCCGAGTCCTAGGAACGCTTCACGGCCCAGGATCGCCAGGTACTTGCAATATTCCACGATCATCCGCCGGGCGCTGGCGCTGGTCTTCCACCAGCGACGGGCGGCCAGGCTCTCGGTCTCGATGGGGTAGGGATACAGCGCCACGCCGGGCATGGCGGCCGACAGCTCCAGCATCGAGCGCGGCATGTGGTAGTCGGCCGTGACCACGATCAGGCTCTTGTAGCCCTTGGACTTGGCCCATTCAGCCGTCTCGATCGCGTTGCCCACCGTGTTGGCGGCGGCGAACCCCAGGTCCACGCAGCAGTCGTAGATCGGCTTGACCGCCTTGGTCACGGTCTGGACGTCGGCGCGGGTGGCCTCGCGGTTGACGCCGGAGATCAGCAGGCGCTTGCCCTTGCCCTCTTCCAGCAGCTTTGTCGCGGCCTCTAGGCGCAGGTTCGAGGCTCCGGTCAGGGCGACGACCCCGTCGGCGGTGGGCGGTTCACGGGCGGGCGTGGAATGGTCCACGCGGCCGGTGAAGGCCAGGAGGCCCACGCCCCAGATCATCAGCGCGATCAGCAGCGCCGCTAGCGTTTTCATGATGCTTGGGTCTTCAAGGCATCTCCCCCACGATGCGCGACGCCGCCAGGCGGGCCGACAGGCCGGCGATCAGGGCCGCGACCAGCGGACAGGGCAGGGCGGCGGCGAGATCGATCCAGGCCAGCGGCAGCACCGGCGCAACCCCCGCGCCGCCGCCGAAGTACCGCACGGCCGCGCCGATCATGGCCGCGCTTGCGCCGCCCAGCAAGCCGGCCAGCGCGCCCATGGTGGCAAAGCGGTTCTGGAACAGCTCGGTGATGAAGCCCTGCTCGGCGCCGGAGAAGTGCAGCACCTCGATCACGTCGCGGCGGGCGGCCAGGCCCGCGCGGGTGGCGAAGGCGATGACGGCGGCGGCGGCGGCGGCGATCAGGGCGAAGACGCCCAGGGCGGCCAGCCGCGCCAGGTTGGCCGCGCGCTCGATGTCGGCGATCCAGCGGCTGTGGTCGTCCACCGTGGCGTCGACCCCGGCCGACTTCAGGGCCTTGTCCAAGGTCTCGGCCGTCGGCGGGCCCTTGGGATCCAGGTCCAGGGTCACCAGGCGCGGGGTGGGCAGGTCGTCGACCAGGGCGTCTTTGCCGATCCACGGCTCCAGCAGGGCCTCGGCCTTCTCGCGCGTCAGGGCCTGGGCCTCGACCACGCCGCGCACGCCCGACAGGGTCTCGGCGGCGCGAGCGGCGGCGCTGTCGGGGGTCTCGCCGGCGCGGGCGCGGACCACGACGGTGGCCGAGCCGGTCAGCTGGGCGGTCCAGCCGTGGGCGGCGCGGTTGGCGGCCAGGGCGGCAAAGCCCGTCAAGCAGGCCAGGAAGCACAGCACGGCGACCACGAACACCAGCGCCCCATCGCGGGCGTCGCGCGGAGGCAGCAGCGGGCCGGGCTTCCAGCGGCTGATCTGGAAGAGCTCGCTCATCGCAGCCCGCCCCCGCTGACCAGGCGGCCTTGCTCCAGGTGCAGGGTCGGCTGCGCGGCGCGCGAGACCAGCTCGGCGTCGTGGGTGGCGATCAGCACCGTGGTGCCCAGGCGGTTCAGCTCGACGAACAGCCGCAGCAGGCGCAGCGACATGGCCGGATCGACGTTGCCGGTCGGCTCGTCGGCCAGCAGAATATCGGGACGGTCGACCACGGCGCGGGCGATCGACAGCCGCTGCTTCTCGCCGCCGGACAGGGTGGCGGGCAGGGCGTGCATGCGGTCGCCCAGGCCGACCCAGCTCAGAAGCTCGGCGACGTCGTCGCGATAGGTGGCGGGCTTACGCTTTAGGATGCGCAGGGGCAGGGCGGCGTTGTCGAACACCGACAGGTGCTCCAGCAGCCGGAATTCCTGGAACACCACCCCGATCCGGCGGCGCAGGAATGGCAGGTCCGAGCTGTGGGTCAGGCTGACATCACGCCCAAAAAGCTCGACGCGACCCCGTGACGCACGGTGCGCCAGATAGATCAGCTTGAGCAGGGAACTCTTGCCCGCGCCGGAGGCTCCGGTGAGGAAGTGAAACGAGCCCTGGTCCAGGGAAAAGCTTATGTCTCTTAGGGTTTCCGGCGCTCGGCCGTACCGCATGGAGACGCCGTCGAAGCGGACCACCGGTAGGACGTCATCGCCCTGTTGTGTGTCGATCCGCAAAGCGCGTCACTTGGGTTTCTGGACATCAGGGTTAAAATCAGCGACCCACCTTAGGTGTGTGGGGAGCGTTCGATTCGCGGCCATGATACTGACCTGTCCGGAGTGCGCCAGCCGCTATTTCGTCGACGACTCCAAGGTCGGCGCGGAAGGCCGCGTCGTGCGTTGCGCCTCGTGCGGGAACCGTTGGACGGCCCGCAACGAAGAGGCCGCTGACGACCTTTTCGACGAGCCCGAAGCCCCGACCCTGGCCAGCCAGTTGGCGAGCGCCGACCAGATCCCGCCGGCCGCCCTCAATGACGCGAACCCCGAGGCCGAGGGCGACGAGCCGCCGGTCAGCGCCCTGCCCGGCGAGGAACTGCCCAAGGTCTTCCGCGCCCGCGCCGACGCCGAGCGTCGCCTGCGGGCCGCCACCGCCACTGGCGTCATCTGGGCCGGCATGGCCGCGGCCATGGCGGTGATGGTGATCGGCGCCCTGATCTTCCGCATCGACGTGGTGCGCATCATGCCCGGTTCGGCTGGCGCCTATGCCGCCGTCGGCCTGCCGGTGAACACCGTGGGCCTAGTCATCGACCGCGACAGCATCAAGGCCCAGCCCTCGATGCGCGACGGCCATGCCGCCGTGACCATCACCGGCACGATCCGCAACATCACCGAACACGAAGTGGCGTCGCCGCCGCTGCGGGTCGAGCTGATGAGCAAGGAAAACAAGCGCGTGGCCGGCCAGCTGGCCGCGGCCGCCGACGCCAAGATCCCGCCGGGCCAGATCCGCCACTTCTCGATCACCTTCCTGGATCCGCCCCGCACCGCCATCGACCTGCAGATCGGTTTCGCCACCGAACCGGGCGCGGCCAAGGCCGTGAAAACGGCCCTGAAGACCTCGCATGACGGTGAGGGCGAGCACGGCGCGGCGCCCGAAATGGCTCTGCGCGGCGCTCAGGATGCGCCCGCCGCGCCGCCGTCTCCGGACACGGCCGGGACAGAAGCGGCTGGACATGAGACCCCGGGACATGAGAGCGGGGGGGAAACTCCCCCTTCCGCTGCTCACGAACCGGCGCATCATGAATGACACCAAGCAACCCGAAGTCCTGATCTCGGAAGCCGAGATCGCCGAACGGGTCCAGAAGCTGGCCGAGGACATCGCGCCGCGCATCGACAACGACACCGTCGTCATCTGCCTGCTGACGGGCGGTCTGTGGTTCGCCGCCGACCTGACCCGCGCCCTCTACAAGGCCGGCCGCGACGTGCGGTTCGACGCCCTGTGGCTGGCCTCCTACCACGACGAACGCAAGAGCACCGGTCGCTGCGAAGTCCGCGCCGACCTGCAGCGCCCGCTGGTCGGTCGCCGCGCCCTGGTCGTTGACGACGTCTTCGACACCGGCCTGTCGCTTTCCGAAGCCGCCCGCCTGGTCAAGGACGCCGGCGCCAGCGAAGTGCTGACCGCCGTCTTCGCCCGCAAGCCCTGGCCGTCCTCGCGCGGCATGGAGCCCGACTTCGTGGCTTGGGAAGCCCCCGCGCGGTACCTGGTCGGCTACGGCCTGGACGACGAAGGCAAGAGCCGCGGCCTGCCGTACATCGGCGCGCTGGACTGATCCTAACGCCGTTTCCCCGGCGAAAGCCGGGGCCCAGATCTCAAGGCGCTGGTGCTGATTGGATTGGCGCTGGCGTCCTAGAGACCGCTTCAGCGCTCTTCCATCTGGGTCCCGGCTTTCGCCGGGAATACGGAATAGCCTAAGCCGCCTTCCGCCCGCGGCTCTTCTTCTGGCCGATGTCGAACATGTCGACGCGGTCGGCCAGTTCCTGCGATTCCGAACTCAGCGCATGCGCCGCAGCGGTGGTCTCTTCGACCATGGCCGCGTTCTGCTGCACGACCTGATCCAGCTGGCTCATGGTGGCGTTGACCTCGCCCAGGCCGGTGGCCTGCTCGCGGGCCGAGGCGGCGATGGCCTTTACCTGGGTGTCGATCTCGATGACGCGGGCGACGATGCGGGCCAGGGCCTCGCGGGTGCGGCCCACGCGCTCGACGCCGGCGCTGACCTGCTGACCCGAGACGCTGATCAGCTCCTTGATCTCGCGGGCGGCGTCGGCCGAGCGCTGGGCCAGGGCCCGGACTTCTTGGGCCACGACGGCGAAGCCGCGGCCGGCCTCGCCCGCGCGGGCGGCTTCGACGCCGGCGTTCAGGGCCAGGAGGTTGGTCTGGAAGGCGATCTCGTCGATCACCCCGATGATCTGGCCGATCTGGCCCGACGAGGTCTCGATCAGGGTCATGGCCTCGACGGCCTCGCTGACCACGGGGTCCGAACGCTCGGCCTCGTGGTGGGCGGCGGCGGCGGCGGCGTTGGCCTGGCTGGCGCTGTCGGCGGTGCTCTGAACCGTGGCGGTGATCTCGTCCAGAGTGGCGGCGATCTCGACCAGGCTGGCGGCCTGATGCTCGGTGCGGCGGGCCAGCTCGTCCGAGGCGCGCGACATGTCGGCGACGCCGGCGGTCATGGTCGAGGCGTTGCCGGCGATCTCGCGCATGGCTTCCTGCAGCTTGGCCAGGGCGTTGTTGAAGTCGGCGCGCAGCGACTCGTAGCGGCCGGCGAAGGGCTGCTCCAGACGCCAGGTCAGGTCGCCGCGCGACAGGTAGATGAGGGCCTGGGCCAGCTGGTCGACGACGTCGGTCTGCTCGGCTTCCAGGGCGGCCTTCTGTCTGGCCTGCTCGGCGTTGGAGGCGTCGCGGGCGGCGCGCTGGGCGTCGGCGTCGGCATGGGCCAGGTCGGCGCGGCGGGCGGCGTCCAGGGCCCGATCGGTGCGGGCGGTGACGGTGACGAACAGGCGCGAGACGCTGGCGGTCAGCCAGATCAACGACCAGGCGGTGGCGGCGGTGACGCCAGCCTGGAACGCCAGGCGCAGCAGGGTGACCTCGCCGGTCATCAGCAGGGTGGGGGCCAGGAAGGCGGCGGTGACGTCGATGCCGATGATCGCCGCGGCGCCCACGGCCACGGCGCGCCAGTCGCCATAGGCCACCAGCAGCGACAGGGCGGCCAGATAGGCCATGCGGGCCTCGGCCTGCAGCGGGTGGCCCGAGAAGGCGGCGATGAACAGGCTGACCTGGCCCATCAGGGTCACGGCGGTGGAGATGCGCTGGGCGGCGTTGTCGCGCCAGATGGCGAAACCGCCCCAGGCGATCGCGGCCAGCACGATCGAACCGGCGGCCAGCAGGAAAGGCTTGTTGCCGGCCAGCAGGGCCGCGGCCGGCGTGATCAGCGCCAGGGCGGCGATACAGGCCAGGACCAGGTTGCCGCCGACCTTCCGCTGAGATTCGATGCTGTCGAATTCAATGAAGTTGTTCACAGCCGCTACTCCAGCCCCCTTGCACTCGGGTGCAACTTCGGCGGCAGCGGTTAATCCCCGGTGACCATCGGCGTCACCGGGGGTAGGTAAAACTACCTAAAGGCGTGAAAACTACTCTTTTTGCTTGCGTTCAGTCCGTGGGCTCGACCTGAGCGGATCTCAAATCCAGTCCGGCACTAGGTCGCGTGCCAGGATTTCGTCATAGGTCGGACGCTTGCGAATGACCGCATAGCGATCGCCGTCGACCAGCACTTCAGGGACCATGGGGCGGGTGTTGTACTCGCTGGCCATGGCCGCGCCGTAGGCGCCGGCCGACATGAAGGCCACCAGGTCCCCCGTCGCGAACGGCGGCAGGGCGCGGTCGCGGGTGAAGGTGTCGCCCGTCTCGCAGACCGGACCCACGACGTCATAGATGGTTTCGCCGGCGCGCTGGGTCACCGGACGGATGTCGTGGAAGGCGTCGTACATGGCCGGACGCATCAGGTCGTTCATGGCCGCGTCGATGACCAGGAACTTGCGGCCTTCCGGACGCTCGTGGACGTGGATCACTTCCGACACCAGCACACCGGCGTTGGCGGCGATCACCCGGCCCGGCTCGAACGCCAGCTTGACGGGCAGGCCCTTGGTGACCTCGCCGACCATGGCGGCGAAGTCGGCCGGGGAGGGCGGTTCGGGATGGTTGAAGTACGGGACGCCCAGGCCGCCACCCAAATCCAGGCGCTCGACCGACAGGCCTTCGCCCAGCAGCTGCTCGACCAGGCCCCGCATCTTGGTGAAGGCCTGGCGCATGGGCGCAAGATCAGTGATCTGGCTGCCGATGTGGCAGGCGACCCCGATGGGCTCCAGGGCGGCGTTGTTGCTGGCGTTGGCGTAGAGGCGCGCGGCCTCGGCGAACGAGACGCCGAATTTGTTTTCGGACTTGCCGGTGGCGATCTTGGCGTGACCGCCGGCCGCGACATCCGGATTGACCCGGAACGCCACTTTCGCCTTCAGATCCAGGCTGGCCGCGACCTCGGCGATCAGGTTCAGCTCGGGCTCGGACTCGACATTGATCTCGGCGACGCCGGTCTTCAGAGCGAAGGCGATCTCGTGACGGGTCTTGCCGACGCCGGAGAACACGATGCGCTCGCCGGGGATGCCGGCGGCCAGGGCGCGACGGACCTCGCCTTCCGAGACTGTGTCGGCGCCGGCGCCCAGGTCGCCCAGCACCTTCAGCACCGCGACGTTGGAATTGGCCTTCACGGCGTAGGCGACCAGCGGGTCGACCACGCCGGCGGCCGCCAGGGCGTCGCGGAACACAGTGTAGTGCCGCTCCAGCGTGGCGCGGCTGTAGACATAGACAGGCGTGCCGACCTCGGCCGCGATCTTGGCCAGGGGCACGCCTTCGCAGGCCAGGCCCTCGGGACCGTATTCGAAGTGATTCAACGTCGTGCCTTAATTCGGGGTCGCGCCGGGGAAGCCCTTGGCGGACGGGCCGCCGAACGGATCCTTGGTGCCGGGCAGGGGCGCAGCGCGGATGGTGCGGTTGCTGGTGGCGGGGTCGCGGATTTCCTGGTCGCCGCCGGCGCGGGCCGGCTGGTTGGCCTGGGCCGAGGCGGCGCGGCGCTCGGCGGCCCACGCGGCCTTCTTCTGGGCGTCCCACATCGGGGCCGGACGTTCCAGACCGCCTTGCTTGCCGCAAGCGGCGGCGGTCACGGCCAGGGCGGCCAAGGCGAGGATCGAAACGGGGCGCATCATGCGAGGGCTTCCTTCCAACGCGCGATCTGGGCGCGGACCTGGGCGGGGGCGGTCCCACCGTAGCTCATGCGGCTGGCCGCCGAGGCGGCCGGAGTCAGAACGGCGTAAACGTCTTGCGTGATCCGCGGCTCGATGGCCTGGAACTGTTCCAGGGTCAGGTCCGACAGATCCAGGCCCAGGGTCTCGGCCGCCTTCACGGCAGAGCCTGTCACGTGGTGAGCGTCGCGGAAAGGCATGTTCAGCGTCCGCACCAGCCAGTCGGCCAGATCGGTGGCGGTCGAGAAGCCCGCGCCGGCCGCCTTGGCCATGTTTTCGGTGTTGGGGGTCAGGTCGGCGACCATGCCGGCCATGGCCAGCAGGGACAGTTCCAGGGCGTCGAAGGCCTCGAAGGTCGGGACCTTGTCCTCCTGCATGTCCTTGGAATAGGCCAGCGGCAGGCCCTTCATGACGACCGTCAGGGTGGTCAGCGAGCCCAGGATGCGGCCGACCTTGGCGCGGACCAGCTCGGCCGCATCGGGGTTTTTCTTCTGCGGCATGATCGAACTGCCGGTCGTGAAGGCGTCGGTCAGCTTGATGAAGCCGAACATCGGCGTCGTCCACAGCACGATCTCCTCGGCCAGGCGCGACAGGTGCGTGGCGGTGATCGAGGCGGCCGACAGGGTTTCCAGGGCGAAGTCGCGCGACGAGACGCTGTCCAGCGAATTGGCGGTCGGGCGGTCGAAGCCCAGCGCCGCCGCCGTCTGGTGGCGATCGATCGGGAAGGGCGAGCCAGCCAGGGCCGCGGCGCCCAGCGGGCACTCGTTCATGCGGGCGCGGGCGTCGCGGAAGCGGCTGGCGTCGCGGCCGAACATCTCGACATAGGCCATCAGGTGGTGGCCGAAGGTCACCGGCTGGGCCGGCTGCAGGTGGGTGAAGCCCGGCATCAGGGCGTCGGCATAGGTCTCGGCCTGGGCCAGCAGGGCCTTCTGCAGCGCTTCCAGCTGGGCGGCCGAGCGATCGGCGGCGTCGCGCACCCACAGGCGGAAGTCGACGGCCACCTGATCGTTGCGCGAACGGGCGGTGTGCAGCCGGCCGGCGGTCGCGCCGATCAGCTCGCGCAGGCGCGCCTCCACGTTCATGTGGATGTCTTCGTACTCGTCGCGGAACGGGAAGGTCCCCGTGGCGATCTCGTCCTCGATCTTGGCCAGGCCGCCGAGAATTTCCTCGCCGTCGCTGCTTGTAATCACGCCCTGGTTCATCAACATCCGCGCGTGGGCGCGGGAGCCTGCCAGGTCCTGCGCCCACAGGCGCTTGTCGAAGCCGATGGAGACGTTGATCGCCTGCATCAGTTCCGCGGGCTTGGCCGTGAACCGACCGCCCCACATGGCTTGGCCCTGGCTGTTGGCCTTGGGCGTATCGGAGGCGTTGTCGGTCATATGAACGAAGTCCAGTCGGGTCAGAGCGGGCCTAAGCGCAATCCCATCCGGTTGGCGCTGGGCGGCGTCATCCTGGTGGGGGTGGCGGCGATCCTATACGTCATCGCATCGGCTTCGTTCAAACCCTCAGGCCCTGCCGATCTCACAGAATTCAAGAAGGGCACGCTGGAAAAGCTCGACGTGCCCAGCACGCCGCGGCCGGCGCCCGATACGGCGTTCACCAGCCTTGACGGCAAGTCGGCGACTTTGGCCGATTTCAAGGGCCGTGTGGTGGTCATGAACCTGTGGGCCACCTGGTGCGCGCCGTGCCGGGCCGAGATGCCCACCCTGGCCAAGCTGCAGGCCGTCTACGCCACCCAGCCGGTGACCGTGCTGCCGATCAGCGTCGATCGCGACGGCGATCTGAACCTGGTCAACGAGGAGATGGCCGCCAACCCGCCGCTGAAGACGTACCGCGATCCGTCCTACAAGCTGTCCTTCGCCCTGGAGCCCAAGGCCGGCGGCTTCCCGACCACGGTGATCTATGACCGTCAGGGCCGCGAACGGGCCCGTATGACCGGTCCCGCCGACTGGTCCAGCCCCGAGGCGCGCGGCCTCGTGGAAAAGCTGCTGGCCGAGAAGTGATCGACCCGGCCGTTCTCGAGCCATTGGCCGACGACGCCTGGCCCGCCCGAGAGCGGGACCGGCTGGGCGGCTGGCGGCTGAACGCCTCGGCCGGCCGCTCGATGCGGATCAACGCCTGCTGGCCCCTGAGCGCGCCGGACAGTGACCCCGAGGCCGCCTTGAACGCGGTCGAGGCCTGGTACGCCGCTCGGGGCCTGCCGCCGCAGTTCAAGCTGACCGACGGCCTCAGCGAGTCGATCGACTTGGCGAAGCGGCTGGCGGCGCGCGGCTATGCCGCCTCCAAGGAGACCCTGGTCATGCTGGGGCCGACGGGCGGGGAGGGCGATCCGGCTATTCAGGTCCTTGCCACGCCCGACGCGGCCTTCGAGGCGGTGTTCACGGCTACGGCCGGCGATCCCGAGGACGGGCGCGAGCGGATCGAGGCCCTTGCCCGCATCCCCGCGCCGGCCCGCTTCGCCCGACTGGACGTCGACGGCGCCCCGGCCGCGATCGGGGCCAGCGCCATCGGCGGCGGCTTCGCGGGCGTGTTCGGCATGCGGACGGCCCCTGACCATCGCCGCAAGGGCCTGGCCCGCCGCGTGCTGCGGGCGCTGATCGCCGAAGCCGCGACCCTGGGCGCCGGTCGCGCCTGGCTGCAGGTCGAAGCCGGCAACGCTCCGGCCATCGCGCTCTATGCCGACGAGGGCTTCGCCCCGGCCTATGGCTATCGCTACTGGGCGCGCGGATGACCCAGACGCTCGGTATCGTTCTGATGGTGGTCGTCCAGCTGTCGATCCTAGGGGCGACGGGCTACTTCATCTATCGCTTCGCCAAGGCGCGTTACGCCCGCGCGGCGGCTGGGGTGATCGAGACCGCCGCCGACGGTGGCCGCAGCGTACCGGTCATCGCCGCCTTCTCGGGCGTGCGCGGCCTGCCGTGGTGGTTCGCGGTCGCCAGCAACAACACCAATCCGGCCCTGGTCATCCTGCCGACGGGCCTGCGCTATCGCGTGATCCGTCTGCACGAGCGGCCCTTCTCGGCGATCGAGCAGGTCGATGTCCGCACCGCCTGGAAGACCGTGAACCTCGAGATCCGCTTTCGCGGCGCGGCCCTGACCCTGGCGGCCAATGTCGGCACGACCGACCTGGCCCGGCAGGCCTTGGCGCTGCTGCCGGCAGATGTCCCGCTGACCGACCGGGCGCGAAGCCTCCTGAACGCCCCGACCTCGTAAAGTCGACGGCCCCCACCGCAGTAAGTCGAGAGTGGTCGTTGGTAGACAAGTTTACAAAACAAACTAGTTCATGCATCGTCGCTCCACCTTGAGGAGGGGAGTCCAAGCCATGCATGCGCCGCTCAGCGCCACCGAGCGCTCTACGCTTGTCCAGATCGGTGGTCGCAACGCCCCGATCGGCGCCTTGCGCGCCTTCATCACCCTGCTGGTGATCGCCCACCACGCGGTGCTGACCTATCATCCGTACGCGCCGCCGCCGAAGGCCTTCGACGCCCTGCCGATCCTGTGGACGGCGTTCCCGGTGGTCGACCCGCAGAAGTTCGGCGGCTGGGGCATCCTGACCCTGACCAACGACCTCTTCTTCATGTCGCTGATGTTCTTCGTCTCAGGCCTGTTCGTCGCGGACGGACTGAAGGCCAAGGGGGCGGGGGGCTTCGTGAAGAGCCGGGCGCTGCGCCTGGGCGTCCCCTTCGTGCTGTCTGTGCTGATCCTGGCCCCGCTGGCCTATTTCCCGGCCTGGCTGCAGGCGGGCGGCGCGCCGTCGTTCGAGGCCTTCGCCCAGGCCTGGCTGCAACTGCCGTTCTGGCCCAGCGGCCCGGCCTGGTTCCTGTGGGTGCTGCTGGCGTTCGGTGCGGTCGCGGCCGGCGTCCATGCCCTGTTTCCGGGCGTGATCGACGAGCTGGGGCGGCTGGCGCAAGGCGCGGATCGGCGGCCGGGCCTGTTCTTCTGGGGCCTCGTCGCGGCCAGCCTGCTGGCCTATCTGCCGCTGGCGACGACCACGCCATTTGGCCACTGGACGCAGGTCGGGCCGTTCGTTGTCCAGACCGCCCGGGTCGGCCACTACTTCGTCTATTTCCTGGCCGGGATCGCGGTCGGCGCGGCGGGCGTCGGGCAGGGGCTGACCGATCCGCAAGGCAAGCTGGCCCGTCGCTGGTGGGTCTGGCAGCTGGCCCCGGTGCTACCGATTGTCGGCGCGGTGGGGACCATGATCGTGGCCTTCTCGCCCAACCCGCCGCCGCGCCTTATCCTCGATCTGTTCGGCGGCGCCGCCTTTGGCCTGGCCTGCGCGACCCTGTCCTTCACGGTCCTGGCGATCTTCCTGCGCTTCGTGCGCAAGACCGGGCCGCTGGGCGGCAGCCTGCAGGCCAACGCCTATGGCATGTACCTGACCCACTACGTCTTCACCGCCTGGTTGGGCTGGCTGCTGCTGCCGCAGGCGTGGGGCGGGCTGGCCAAGGGCTTGGCGGTGTTCGGCGGGGCGGTGGCCCTGTCCTGGCTGACCAGCATCGTCCTGCGCCGAACGCCGCTGTTGGGGCGAATCCTGTGACCGTCCATGATGCCGCCGAAGGGGATCTTCCCATGAACGACAAGCTAAAGACGGCGCAGGATGACCTGGCCTTCCTGCGCGGCCTGGCCGAGGGCGGCGGCCATCGCGGCGGGCTGGGCGCGCCCGGCGGCGCGCTGTACGGCGCGGCAGGCGTGCTCTACGGCCTGCAAACCCTGATCTACTTCGGCCAGGTGCGGGGGATGGTGAGCCTGGGCGGACTTGGCAACGTAGTGCTGGCCTGGGCGCCGACCATGGTCTTCCTGGTGCTGATGACCATCGTCATCGTCCTGGACCGCAAGAACCCTCAGCGCGGGGTGACCAATCGCGCCATCAACGCCGCCTTCTCGGCGGTGGGGGTGGCGAACCTGGCGCTGATCATCGTCTTTGCCTCGGCCGCCGCCCGTCACAAGGACTTCCACTACTGGCTGTTCCATCCGGCGGTGGTGTTCGTCCTGCAGGGCGCCGTCTGGATGGTTGTCTACATGCTGCGCAAGCGCCTGTGGATGCTGGCGGTGGCGCTGGGCTGGCTGGTGTGCGGCGTGGCGATGGGCGTGCTGATCGAGCAGGCCGGCCCCTATCTGCTGATCGCCACGATCGGCCTGTTCGGCTTCATGGCCATTCCGGGCTTCCACATGATGCGCCAGGCATTGCGCTGAGACGGTCGTGAGCGGCAAGTTCGACATCAGCGGGCTGGACGACGTCATCCATGGCCGGGTGCGGCTGGGGATCGTCGCTTATCTCGCCTCGGCCGAGGTCGCCGACTTCACCGAGCTGAAGACCTTGCTGGAGGTCACCCAGGGCAATCTGTCGATCCACCTGCGCAAGCTCGAAGAGGCCGGCTATGTCTCGATCGACAAGAGCTTCGTGGGCCGCAAGCCGCTGACCCGCGTACGCCTGACCGAGGAGGGGCGGGCGGCGTTCGGGCGCTATCTGAAGGCGATGAGCCAGCTGGTCGAGCAGGCGGGCGGCTAGAAGCCCAGCTGGGCCCGCAGGTCGGCCGCGCTCACGCCCGCCGCTCGCAGCTCGCGCAGAGTCTGGGCCTTGTCGCGCTTGGCGTAACGCTTGCCGTCCGGACCGACCAGCAGGCCGTGGTGGCGATAGGTCGGCGTCGGCAGGTCCAGCAAGGCCTGCAGCAAGCGCTGGATGTGGGCGGCTTCATACAGATCATGGCCGCGGATCACGTGGGTCACACCCTGCAGGGCGTCATCATGGACGACGGCCAGGTGGTAGGCGACGCCGACATCCTTGCGGGCCAGGACGATGTCGCCGGCGGTGTTGGGACGGGCCTGGATGACGCCGGTCTCGCCGTTGGGGCCCGCGCCGTCCTCGACGAAGGTCAGGCCCTCGAACCCGCCCAGGGCCTCGCGCGCCGCCGCCAGCGACAGCCGCCAGGCGAAGGCCTCGCCGCGCCCTAGGCGCAGGGCCTCTTCGGCGGCGGGCAGGGGCGCGCCGACATAGGGAACGGCCGGCTCATGCGGAGCCCGGCCGATATCGATCTCCTTGCGCGTCTTGAAGCAGCGATAGACCAGGCCGCGTTCGCGCAAGGCCTCGATGTCGGCGTGGTAGTCGGTCAGGTGGTCGGACTGCCGGCGAACGGGCGTCTCCCAGGTCAGGCCCAGCCAGGCCAGGTCTTCCAGGATCGCCGCCTCGTATTCGGGCCGGCAGCGGGTGGCGTCGATGTCCTCGGTGCGCAGCAGGAAGCGGCCGCCGGCCTCTTGCGCGGCGCGGAAAGCGGTCAGCGCCGAGAACGCGTGGCCGCGATGCAGGTAGCCCGTCGGCGACGGCGCGAACCGGGTGATCACCCCTGAGTCCCCCTTAGTCCTGAGGGGCGAACTTCGCGAACATGCCCAGGTGCTCGAACACCGCGCGCAGGAAGGCTTCCTCGCCGCCCAGCTGTGTCTTCAGCGCGGCGAACTGCTTGAAACCGATCATCTCGGCCAGGCCGTGGCCCGCACACCATGCGGCGATGGTGGCCAGTTCCAGGTCGATCTCGGCGACGCCGTCTTCGGCGTGCTCGGCCAGGGTGTCGCGCACCTGGCAGTAGGCGCCGCCTTCCTTCATCTGGTCGGGCAGGGCGTCCTTATCCCGCGAGCGGTCGTACATCACGCGATACAGGGCCGGATTGTCGCGCGCGAAGCAGACATAGGCCACGCCCAGGTCGGACATCCGGCCATGGTCGCCGTCGGTGGACGCCCGAGCCTTGGCCAGGGCCTCGTCCAGCTCGTGCCAGCCCTCGTGGGCCACCGCTTCCAGCAGTTCGGCCTTGTCCTTGAAGTGGTGATAGGGCGCGGCCGGGCTGACCCCGGCCTCGCGCGCCACAGCCCGCAGCGACAGGGCGGCGGGGCCGTCCGTCTCCAGGATTTTGCGCGCAGCGTCGACCAGGGCGCGGCTCAGGTCGCCATGGTGATAGGGGCGGGACTCGGCAGGTGCGGTGCTCATCGGACCTCACTGTAACCGCAGCTTTTGAAAATTCCATCCAAACGCTGTCAAGATTATCTTGACGTCGTTCAGATTGGTGATATCTAAGCGTTGTCCAGATTGGTTCGGTTCCCCACCGACCAGGCCCATGGGGGCGGACAACAGAAGGACAAAGGGGTACGTCATGAACCGCACGCTCAACGCTTTCGAAAACGCCTTCGACCGTATGGCCGGCGTCTACTTCATCGTCATGGCCCTGGCTGTCGCCGGCGGCATCATCGGCGTGGTGATCTAGGATAGACGGCTCGCGACGCGCGGGATCGCTCCATCGGAGCGCCCGCCGCCGCCCGGACCTTACTGCCTTGAACCTTCTCGCCGGGGGAGCTAACCACCCTGGCGACGCGTTAGGCTTCGACGCCAATTCCTCCGTGTGCGTCGCAGGCCGTTTCCATGATCCAAGACCTTACCCGCCGATGAGCGTCGCCTTCACCAAAGAGGGCGACAGCGAGGCTTTCGCGGCCGATCTGCCCGACCGCCCGATCTCGACCCATCCCAATCTCGTCACGCCCCAAGGCCTGGCCCAGATCGAGGCCGAGCTGGCCTCGGCGCGCGCGGCGTACAGCGCCGCCCAGACCGCCGGAGGGGCCGCCGACGGCGACCGCACCGCCATGGCCCGCGCCACCCGCGACCTGCGCTACTGGTCGGCCCGCCGCGCCACCGCCCAGCTGATGGAGCGCGATCCGGCCAAGACCGCCGTGCAGTTCGGCGACCGCGTGACCTTCGAGCGTGAGGACGGCCGCGTGCAGACCTTCCGCATCGTCGGCGAGGACGAGGCCGACCCGACCCAGGGCTCGGTCTCCTATGTCGCGCCGATCGCCAGGGCCCTGCTGGGCAAGGACGTGGGCGACGTCTCGCCCGCGCCTGGCGGTGAGATCGAGATCACCGAGATTCACTAGAGCCTGTCCGTTTCTGATGGAAACATCAGAAACGGATAAACAGGCTCTCATTCAAACATTTAGAGCGTGGCAAACGCCAAAACCGCTTACACTTTTGGCTGCCACGCTCTAGCAAGAACCGGATTGCCTTTGGCACGGTGGCGGGCCACGTGCGGATGATGTTCGTGCCGCCGACCGCCCAAGCGCTTCTGGACGCCCGCAAAGCGCTGGCCGCCGCCGATCCGGCCCTGGCGGCGCTGGAGGCCGTGACCCCGTCGTTCGAATGGCGCGTGGGGCTGGGAGGTTTTCCGGGCCTGCTGAAGATGGTCGTGCAGCAGCAGGTGTCGCTGGCCTCGGCCGCCGCCATCTGGGCCCGGGTCGAGGCGGGGCTGCCGGAGATGACGCCCGACGTCGTCATGGGCCACGACCAGGCCTATCTGCTCTCCCTGGGCCTCTCGCGCCCCAAGGCTCGCTACGCCCACGCCATCGCCCACGCCCACCTGAACGGGACCTGTGACTTCGACGCCCTGCCGCGCCTGCCCGACGAGGAGGCCATCGCGGCCCTGACCGCCATCACCGGCATCGGCCGCTGGACCGCCGAGGTCTACCTGATGTTCACCCAGGGCCGGCTGGACATGTTCCCCGGCGGCGACGTGGCCCTCCAGGAGGCCATGCGCTGGGCCGACCGGGCCGAGATCCGGCCGACCGAGAAACAGGCCTATGCCCGGGCCGAGCTGTGGCGGCCCTATCGCGGGGTGGCGGCGCATCTGCTGTGGGCCTGCTACGGGGCGGTCAAGCGCCGGGAAATCGCGCCGTTCTGATGGTTCGCGCCTCAAGAGCCGGGCGATGTCTTGGTTCTGTCGCCGACTTGGATCATCCTTCCTTTGCGTTCGGGAATGAATGGCGATTCCCTGAATAGCGTAGGAAGGAGGCCCGTCTTCAGTCCTGTCGCGTACCATATCAGCCGGGGTTTCGGGCGTTGCGGCGCCGACCTCGATGGGGGGCTCTGATGCAGGTCCTCACGCGCCCGCCGTCGGGCATGCCGGCCCTCGTGCTCAACGCCGATTTCAGGCCGCTCAACTACTATCCGCTGTCCCTCTGGCCTTGGCAGGAGGCAGTCAAGGCGGTGTTCCTGGAACGGGTCGACGTGGTGTCGACCTATGACCACGTGATCCATTCGCCGTCGTTCGAGATGCGGCTGCCCAGCGTCGTGTCGCTGAAGCAGTATGTGCCGCAGGACCGTCCTCCGGCCTTCACCCGCTTCAACCTGTTCCTGCGCGACAGCTTCAGCTGCCAGTACTGCGGGGATCTGGAAGACCTGACGTTCGACCACGTCATCCCGCGCTCCAAGGGCGGGCGCACGACCTGGGAAAACATCGTCACCGCCTGCGCGCCGTGTAACCTCTCCAAGGGCGGGCGCACGCCGCGCGAAGCCGGCATGCAGCCCTTCAACACCGCCCGCCGCCCATCGATGCACGAACTGCAGGAACGCGGCCGCCGCTTCCCGCCGGGCCGACTGCACGTCAGCTGGCTGGACTACCTCTACTGGGATATCGAGCTGGAAGCCTGAGGCTAACCGGCCCGGGCCGCTTTGAGGAGCGTCAGCCCGGGCCGTATCGCTCGAAGCGGAAGGGGATCGGCCGCTGCAAGCTGCACCTTAAAATGCGGACTCACGGCCAAGGTTCCGGCGTTCTGCGAAAATCTTTGGGACGCGAAACGCATGTGATGGTCCATGCAACCCGAACCTAGACCGACGGGTTTTTACGTCCTGAGGCAAAAGCCACGGGAGGTTCATATGCCCCGCCATCATACCGACGAAGACCAGCGTCACTTCACCCACGGCACCGCCGCCTCGACGGCCGACATGGCCGACGGCGACATCCGTCCGGAAGACAAGCATTTCGACGCCCCGCACAGCCGCGAGGCGCGCCGGCCCTTGGCCGAGAACGAGAAGCACGACCAGCTGGCCGTGAAGACCGAAAAGTCCGAGAATCGTCAGGAAGCCCTGCTGGACGAGGGCCTGGAAGAAAGCTTCCCGGGCAGCGACCCGGTCAGCGTCAAGCGTATTACCTAGTCGGGAACCTGCGAGCGGCGCGTTCGGCGAAGCTGAGCGCGACCGCCGGCTCGACCTGCATCGGTCGCGGCTCGAAGGCCACGACCGGACGGGCGCGCTCTTGGCGGCGATCCAGGGCGGCGATCTCTGCGAAGGTCAGGTCGCCCTGTTCGCGGGCCATCTTGCGGACCGTCTCGATCATGCCCGCGCCGTACACCACGGCGACACCGGCGGCGTCGGCCAGCCAATCCAGTACGCTGGCGCTGCGATGGCCGAACAGCTGGGCCATCTCGACGCCCGCGCCCAGCACCAAGGCCGCGATGGCTAGATCGTTGCGACGCATCCGGGGGAAGGCCAGGAACGAGACCGCCAGCAGGCCGCCGAACGCCAGGGCGTGGGCGGCCTTGTCGTCAAGTCCGAAATACCGCTCGGCGCCCTGGAACGGGCCCAGGGCCAGCACGGCGACCGTCAATGAGCCGACGGCCAGCGCGACGCGCGCGGCGGTGACGAAATGGACGGGCTTGAACATCGAACGCGGCCTCCGGTAGGTCGCGCCGTTCTAGCGGCAAGGTCGCGCCATTGCGTGAACGGACAGGGTTAGCGAACCGCTACTTCTGCTTTGCGGCGTCTGCCTTGGCCTTGGCGTCGGCCGCCGCCTTGGCCGCGTCGTCCTGGGCCTTCTTCCAGGCCTGATAGACCTCGAGATAGGGCTGGCGGCGCAGGACCTTGGAGGCCGGATCGACGATCACCGGCACGGTGTCGCCGACCGTCACGCGGCCGGTTCCGCCGGTCATGGGCACGCTGACCAGCTTGTCGCCGACCTTGATCTCCACCGGCATCGGGAACGGCTTGTCCTTGGGCGTCTTCCAGCGCAGCACCAGATCGCCGCCTTCGCGGGTCTCCAGCAGTTCGGGCTGCTGGGGCTCGTACATATAGACGTCGAAGAACCAGCCGTAGTCCTTGCCGGTCACATCGTTGACGATCTTGATGAAGTCCTTGGTGCCCAGATACAGCGGCTTGAAGTTGCCGGGCTTGGGATCGTCGCGGCCGTAGACGGCGATGCGGGTGATGCGGAAGAAGGCCTCGTCGCCGATCAGCGCCCGCAGCGTGTGCAGCACGTTGGCGGCCTTGTAGTAGATGTCGTTACCCGGCCCGCGATCGGCGTTGTAGACCTCGTCCTCGCGCAGCGGGCGGCCCGAGACAATCGGGAAGCGGTTCTTGCTGTCGACCCGCATCTGGTTCAGGCGCGCCATGTACTCCATGTCGCCGTGCAGCCATTGCGACATCAGCGGCTGCATGTAGGTGCCGTAGCCCTCGTGCAGCCACATGTCGTCGTTGTCGCGATTGGTCAGCTGGTTGCCGAACCACTCGTGGGCGAACTCGTGCTGCATCAGCCAGTCGAAGCCGTAGATCTCTTTCTTGTACTTGTTGCCGTAGGCGTTGATCGTCTGGTGCTCCATGCCCAGGTGCGGGGTCTCGACCACGCCCATCTTCTCGTCACGGAACGGGTATGGGCCGATCATCTGCTCGAAGAAGTCCAGCAGCGTGGTGAACTCGGCGAACAGTCCCTTGGCGGGTTCGGCATTGCCGCGCAGATGCCAGAAGGCCAGCGGGATCGTGTCGCCGAAGCGGCTCTGATAGGTCCCGGTCAGCGCCTCGTAGGGACCGACATCCAGGGCGATGGCGTAGGTGTTGGGGGTCTTGGTGCGCCAGTTGTAGGTGCGCCAGCCGTTCTGCTCGGTCATGCCTAAGAACACGCCGTTGGCCGGGGCGACCAGGCCTGCGGGAACGGTGATATGCATGTCGACCAGCTTGGGCTCGCCGGTCGGATAGTCGATGCAGGGCCAGAAGATGTCGCAGCCCACGCCCTGCACGGCGGTGGCGATCCACGGCTCGCCGGTCTCGGTCTTGCTCCAGACGAAGCCGCCGTCCCACGGGGCCTTCTTGGCTTCGAGCGGGACGCCGTCATAGGCGATGACCACCGTCACCGACCGGCCCTTGGCCACCTTGCGGGGCAGGGTGATGGTCAGGCGGCCTTCGGGATTGCTCCAGGCCGAGGGCTTCAGCGCCTTGCCGTCGACCGTCAGCTTGCGGATCGTGAAGACGCGGTCGAAGTCCAGCACCAGCTTGTCCAGCGAAGCCTTGGCGGTGAGCGTCAGCGTCGCCTCCCCCTCGATCGCCTTGCGATCGGGCAGGATCTTGAACTTCAGGTCGGCGTGCTCGAAGCCCAGGGCCTGCTGGTCGGCCGGCATGGCCCCGCCGGTCTGCAGGCTCAGCGCGCTGGTCTTCAGCGGCTCGGCGGCGTTAGCGGTGGAAAGCGCCAGCAGCGAGGCGGCGGCGCAGGCGGCCAAGGCGTGGAAACGAAACGACAAAGCAGGCGACTCCCCGATGACGAGGCGCATCGGTAAGCCCGCGCGGGGCGGGCGCCAAGTCTCAGATCTTTTCGCTGATCTTGATGGCCGCGCGGCAGCCGGCCTGGATCACCGCCGTCAGCAGCGGATAGGCCGGCGCCTCGTGCGCGCCTTCCTCGACGGCCAGGTCGCGGTGCGAAAGCTCGTCGTCGCGGAACTGGGTCAGCTCGGCGGCCAGGACCGGGTCGCGGTCCTTCAGCTCGTCGATCTGGCCGGCATAGTGCTTCTCGATGACGTTCTCGACCGCCTCGGTGCAGGCGTGGGCGGCCTTGTCGCCCAGCAGGGCGGTGCCCGCGCCCAGGGCGAAGGCGGCCGCACGCCAGACCGGCGACATCAAGGTCGGGCGGACCTTGTGCTCGGTCAGCAGGGCGTTGAAGCGGTCCAGGTGGACCTGCTCGTGACCCTCCATCTCGGTCAGCTGGTCAGCGATGCGCGCCCGGCCGGGGCTGGCGCGCATGACGGCGGCCTGGCCGCGATAGATGTGAACAGCGGCCAGCTCGCCGGCCTGGTCGACGCGCAGGATCTCGGAGAGGCGGTCGCGCAGGGCACCCTGGCCGGGGCGGGGCGGGATGGGCTTGCTCATGCGGCCGGCGCCTTGCGCAGGGCCGATAGCGCCGACCAGACGGCCAGCTTCAGCGAGATCAGCACGTTCCAGCCGGCCATCGACAGGCCCAGGAACACCCAGGCGGCCTTGTCGCAGGCCGGCGGCTTGATCTTGGCTGTGCCCTTCAGCAGGGCTTCCAGATTGGCCGCGCTGGCCGCGCCGCCGCCCGAACAGGTCGAAGGGCCGGGCCACCACTTCCATTCGGCGCCAGCGTGATACAGCGCCAGGCCAGCGCCATAGAGGAAGATCGCGCCCAGCAGCAGTTGGGCCGGCAGACGCAGGCGCGCCCAAAGCGGCGTGCGCTGCAGGATGGTCAGGACCAGGGCCAGGCTGCCGGCGACCCAATAGACCTCGCGCTGCTTCAGGCAGAGGTGGCAGGGGGCGAGGCCGCCGAACTTTTCGAACGCATGGGCCGCGGCCAGCATGGCGGCGCTGGTCAGGAAGGCGATCAGCGGCCAGTGGCGGGTGACCAGGTCATAGACCCGGTCGATGAAGGTCGCGGCCTTTGGCTCTTGGTTCGTCATACCGCGCAGGCTCCGCCGCTGCTTCCGCCCAGGAAATGGCTAGCCGTCAGACCGATGACAATAAGCGCGATGAAAAGACCGGCGAACAGGGCCAGGCGGCGCTCGACGATCGGCAGCAGGGTCGGGCCGAACTTCTTGATGATGTAGGCGACCAGGAAGAAACGGGCGCCGCGGGTGATCACCGACGCGATGATGAACATCGGGAAGGCGAAGGCGGCCAGGCCCGAGGCGATGGTCACCAGCTTGTAGGGGATGGGCGTCAGGCCCTTGGCCAGGATCACCCAGACGCCATACTTGCCATACCAGCACTGGAACTCGGCAAGGCCGCCGGCGTGGCCGGTCGCGGCCATCATCCACATGCCGAAGTCCTGCAGGAAGAAGCCGATGGCGTAGCCCAGCGCGCCGCCCAGCACCGAGGCGATCGTGCAGATGAAGGCGTAGCGCCAGGCCTTCTCCGGCTTGGCCAGGCACATCGGCGCCAGCATCACATCCGGCGGCACCGGGAAGAACGAGCTTTCCGCGAACGAGACCGCGAACAGGCTCTTTTCGGCGTGACGGGAAGCGGCCAGGCCCATGACCCAGTCGTAGAGGCGGCGCAGCATGCGGACTCCGATGTCGTGTGACCCGTAGCTAGCAGGGGAAAGCGACGCTTGTAAGCGCGGATATCGGCGCGCGCGGCTTCCCGTCCGCGCGCGCCGGCCCCGTAGGCGCCCGTTGGAGGCGGGCGCCCGCGAGTTCTAGAATTTCACCGCCAGCGAGACGCTGTAGTTGCGACCCGGCTGGCTGTAGCCGTCCTTGATCGTCGAGTTGTCGGCCAGGCCGCGGGCGTCGGCCCACCACCAGTAGTTCTCGTCGGTCAGGTTGAAGACGCCGGCCCGCAGGGTGGCGTAGTCGGTGAGGGCCACCCAGGCCGTCAGGTCGGCGACGGTGAACGAGGGCGGCGTGAAGCAGTTCAGCGGCGAGCTGCCCGGAACCACGCCCGTGCACGACACGCCGGCGCGACCGGCCGATTTGCGATCCGAATGGATAACCGCCAGGTCGCCGCCGAACTTGTTCGAGGGCGCGCGATAGGTCAGGCCGCCGGTCAGCTTGACCGGATCGATCGAGACCAGCGGGGTGTTGACGCCGTTGGTCCGCGACGCGCCGCGGGCATAGGACGCCGCCGCGCGGGCCACGAAGCCATGGCCTAGGTCGAACGAGCCCTTGGCCTCGGCGCCGCTGATCTTCACGCCCGACAGGTTCACGTACTGATAGACGGCCGGATTGGTCGGCGAGAAGTTGCCGCCCACCTGCACCTGCTCGATGAAGTCGTCGTACTCGCCCGTGAAGCCGGTGACGGCTACGCGCCAGCCGTTGCGGTGCATCCGGAAGCCGGCTTCCAGGGTGCGGCTGGTCTCGGGCTTCAGGTCCGGGTTCGAGATCGAGCGATAGTTCGAGACCGGGTTGGCGAAGCCGGTGTTCACCTGCGACGGGGAAGGGGCCTTGAAGCCCGCCGCCAGGTTGGCGAACAGGGTCACCAACTCGGTGGCGTCCCACACCACGCCCAGTTTCGGCGAGACGTGGGTGTCGCTCTGGCCCGAGGTGGCGGTGGTGAACAGCGGATCGCTCTTGGGATCCAGCTTGTAATAGTCGAGGCGAACGGCCGGATAGAGGGTCACCGGACTGGCCGTGATCTCGTCCTGGATATAGAGACCGGCCAGGGTGAAGTCGGTGGTCGGGAACGCCTTGGCGGGGAAGGTCTCGCCGGCCGGCGGCGCCGTGCCGTCGCGCGTGCCGGCCTGGCGCGTGATCGAGGCGTCGCCGCCCCAGATGACCTCATGCTTGACCGCGCCGGCCTCGAAGCGGCTGTGCAGCTCGATCGCGCCGCCGAAGACGCGGTTGTCGAAGGTGGCGTCGCGCGTGCGGTCGGCGGCGGTGGAGCGGTCCTCGGCCGAGAACTGGCGGGTGGTGCTGTTCTGCCAGTACAGGCTGGTGCGGGCGGCGGCGATCAGGCCCTGGCCGCCGTCGAAGCGGTGGTCCAGCGTGACGCGGTCGCGGCGCATCCTATCGAAGGCGGTCAGGCCGATGACGCCGGTCGCGGCCACCGGCGGCTTGGCGATGGCGCTCAGCACGTTCCAGTCGACGTCGCGGTCGAAGTGCTCGGCCGTCAGGCGGAAGCGGTTCTGGTCGTTGGGGCTGTAGACCACCTTGGCCAGCACGGCGTTGGACTGGTTGTCCTCGGGGTTGGCGGTGGTGCGGTCGGTGTTGGCCGAGTCGTTGGTCCCGGCGGTCTTCTGGCCCTCGCCGTCGCGGCGGGTATAGGCCAGCATGCCTTCCCAGCGGTCGGACCTGCCGGCCAGCACCAGGCTTTCGGTCCAGCTCTTGTCGGCCGAGGCGTAGCCGACGCGGGCGCGGCCGGCGAAGCTCTGGCCGTCCTTCAGGATGTCCGACGGATCCTTGGTGATGAAGCTGACCGAGCCGGCCAGGCCGTCGGCGCCGTACATGGCCGAGGCCGGACCGCGCACGATCTCGACCGACTTCAGGATGTCCAGGTCCACATAGTCGCCACGACCGGTCGACTGGGCGCCGAAGGCGAAGCCGTCGGGCACGCGCACGCCGTCGACGACGATCAGCACGCGGTTGCCTTCCAGGCCGCGGATGTTGAAGCCGGCATTGCCGTCGCGGCCCGTCGAGGCGCCGGCGGCGGTAAAGCGGGCAGGGGCGTTGCGCACCGACACGCCCGGCTCGTCGCGGACCAGGTCCTTGATGTCGCGAACCAGGCCGTCCTCGATGTCTTCCGACGAGATCACCGTGACAGTGACTGGGGCCTGCGAGACCGTCTTCTCCGAGCGGGTGGCGGTGACGGTGACCTTGTCGACCTCGGCGGCGGCTTCGGGCGCGGCGTCGCCGGCATGGGCCGACGTGGCCAGCAGGGCGGCGGTCGAGGCGGCGGCCAGGGCCGCCAGCTTCAGGCGAGACATCGAAATCCCCTTCGATAACTGCGTATGCGAATTGATCGCAATTTGTTGGTCAGCGGCGTAGATCGGCCGCCTCCACTGGTCAAGCTGTTTGCAATTGATTCTCAGAAGTAATCGCAATATGCCGGGCCTCGCCGCGATTGGAGCGGCGCCTGGGGTGTTCCCGATGATCCGATCCTTCCGCGCCGGCCTGCTGGGCGGCGCGCTCCTGCTCAGCCTCGCGGCGTCCACCGCCCAGGCGCACTCGCCCTATCTGCTGCCGACCGTGTTCGACGCCTCCGACCGCAAGATCGTGACGGTGGAGGGCGCCTTCACCGAGGACTTCTTCACGCCGGAAGTGGTGATGAAGTCCGATGCCTATGCCGTGGTCGGCCCCGACGGCGTGCGCACGGCCATCGCTCCGACCTATCTGCGCCAGCTGGCCGTGTTCGAGGTCGCGACGGAGAAGCCCGGCACCTATCGCATCACCACCGGCCAGCGCGGCGGCCGCACCGCCAAGGCCGCCCTGGTCAAGGGCCAATGGGAGTTCTTCGAGGGCTCCAAGGCCCCGGCCGACGCCATCGACATGCAGAGCCTGACGACCGCCGAGGTCTATGTGACGCGCGGCGCGCCCAGCGACGCGGCGCTGGCGCCGACCGGCAAGGGCATCGAGTTCAAGGCGATCACCCACCCCAGCAAGATCGTCACCGGCCAGGACGCCGTGTTCGAGGTGCTCTACGACGGTAAGCCGGTGGCCAACCAGGTGATCGAGTTCGTGCCCGCCGCGGACCGCTACGCCGACGCCAAGCCCGCGCCCAAGACCGTCACCAGCGACGCCAAGGGCCGCTTTGCGGTGAAGCCGGACCACTCGGGTCTCTACCACATCCAGACCCGCTATCGCCTGGGTCCGTCGGCCGCCGGCCAGCCTGGCTACAGCTACACCTACGCCCTGACCTTCGAATCCCTCCGCTAGGACATCCCATGAAGATCCGCACGATCCTCGCCGCCGCCGTCGCGCTGTCGCTGACCACCGGCGCCGCCTACGCCGCCTCGCACGCCCGCGACACGTTCATCAAGGAGCAGGACCAGAACGGCGACGGCGTCGTCACCAAGGACGAGTTCGCCGCCACCCGCGCCATCCAGTTCGCCAAGATCGACGCCGACAAGAACGGCGTGCTGTCGGAAGCCGAGTACGTGAACGAGTTCAAGGCGCGCCTGGAAGAGCGCCTGAAGGCCTCGGACCGCACCGAGGAGAAGAAGCAGGAGGAGCGCGAGCGCCAGATGCGCCAGACGGTCGTCCGTTTCCACGTTCTGGACAGCGACAAGAGCGGCGGCATCACCAAGGCCGAGTTCGACTATTCGGGCTGGCGGATGTTCAACGTCCACGACACCAACAAGGACGGCACGGTCTCGGCCGCCGATCCGGTCAAGGAAAAGCAGGAAGACTAGGCTTTAATATCTGTCATCCCGGACGCGCTTGCGCGATCCGGGACCGCCGCAAGCGCTGAGCTCGCCGTGGTCCCGGCTCTTCGCTGCGCTTCGGCCGGGATGACAGTCGGGATGGCGGGCGATATCGCCCGATTTTGACTTTCGGCGTTTCGTAGCTATCACCGCCGGCCAAGACATCATGGGCCGGATCGGTCCGTACGAAAGCTGAAGACCATGAGCGACACGCCTCCCGACCGCCTCTCCGTCAACCCGGACAGCCCGCACTACGACGCCGACCTGCTGGAGCGCGGCATCGGCATCCGCTTCAAGGGCGTCGAGAAGACCAACGTTGAAGAGTATTGCATCTCCGAGAAGTGGGTCCGCGTCGCAGCCGGCAAGACCCTGGACCGCAAGGGCAACGCCATGACGATCAAGCTGCAGGGCGACGTCGAAGCCTACTTCCGCGACACCGCCGAGGGCTGAGCCCCTTGTCCGTGAACGATCCGGACCTGGAAGCCATGGCGCGCGACGAGCTTTCGCGCGCCATGACCCTGCGCTGGCAGGACCTGAAGGCCATCGTGCCCTGGGGCGACACCTTCGAGGGCATCTCGCCGGCCGGCCGCTATGTCGAGGTCGAGCGCGGCTACATCTGGGCTTCGGAGGAGGGCGGCGACATCCTCTGCGAGGTCACCGTCTATGGCGGGCCGTCCCGCTACGACCAGGGCGTCCGTGTCACCAACGTGATTTCTCGACCCGCCTGATCACCTTGGCCGTGCATAAATAACGGCGTTGCGTTAACCATATGGCGCGCCGGTCTCGGCGCGTCGTGCGGGCCAAGGGGGATCGGCGTGTACCAATCAGAATTTCCGGTCGACCAGCCCGTGCCGGTCTACGATCCGACGCTGTGGTTCGCGCTGATCCTGGCGTGCCTGGCCATCGCGGCCCTGGCCTTCTATGCCGGCCGCTTGACGGTGGCCAAGAAGAAGACCGGCGAGGACCACAAGGTCCCCGAGACCATCCACGAAGCCATCAAGCAGAAGTGCGTCGCCGCTAGCAGCGCTCACTCGGGCGAGCTGGAGATCCGGGCCCGCGAACTGATCGCCGAGGTGCGCCGCCGCATCGGTCCGCTGCTGGACCTGGGCGCGGTCTGCGACCAGACCTTCGAGCGTCTGGAAAAGGCCGTCGCCGGCGAGGCTCCCAAGGAAGGGGGGCATGGACACGATGACCATGGTCATGACGAGCACGGACACGGCGAGCACCACGACGACCACGGTCACAAGCCGAAGGCCGATTCGTTGTGCTCCGAGCATGGCAAGCCGCGCGATAAATGCTGTGGCGGCGTCGAGGTGTTGAGCCGCAACGTCACCATCGTCGGCTCGCAGACCGTCCTGTTCGCCAAGGAAAAGAGCGACCATGGGGCCGATCATGGCCATCACAAATCGCCCAAGGCCCTGGATCACAAGACTTTTGCCCAGAACCTGCGCCTGGCCGTGGCGGCCTTCGCCGACGCCTGGATCCACCCCGACACCCTGACCACGCTGAAGGCCTGTCGCGACGCGCTGACGGAAACCCCACCCCTGCTGAAGCCCAAAACGGGTAGCGCCAAGCACGATTGACGGTCCCGGCGCACAGGAACGCTGTTCAGGAAGGCGAGACGGCTATTCTCTGCCCACGCGCCGTGCGAAACTGCCGGTTCGTTCGAGCGGATGTCGCGGGGCGTTTGACCTGAGCGTGCGCAGCCTTCGATGAAAAAGGGCGCGCTGAAGGGGCGGAAGGTAAGGGCATGACCGCGACGGTTTCCACGATTGCGCCTGGCGCGTCCGAAGCGCCCGAAACCGGCGTCAGCCTGAAGGACTACGTTCCCTATCGCCTGGCCACGGCCTCGGCGGCGGTCAGCCGACTGATCGCGCGCGCCTATGAAGACCGCTTCGGCCTGACCATCCCGCAGTGGCGTCTGATGTCGGTGCTGGCCGAGGGCGGCCTGACCCAGCACACCGCCGTCACCCGCACGGCCATGGACAAGGTCCGGGTCAGCCGCGCGGCGCAGGAACTGGTCGTGCGCCGCCTGGTGGCCCGCACCACCGTCCGCTCGGACCGCCGCTCGCACACCCTGGAGCTGACGGCCGCCGGCCGCCGCCTGTTCGCCGAGATTGCGCCGCTCGCGCTAGCCTACGAAGCGACCCTGCTGGCGGGCCTGGCCCCCAACGAGGTAGCGACCTTCAAACGCCTGCTCGACCACCTGCAGACCAAGGCTATCGAGCTGGCCGGCGGCGAGACCATCACGCCCCGCGCCGACGGTTCTCCCGAGGGCTCGCTGGACGTCGAATGAGCGCCTTTCCCAGGCTGGCGTTCGTGTTCGACGCCTGCTAGGAAGGCCACCCTTCGCGGTGACGCGAAGCGATGCGGGCGTGGTGAAACTGGTAGACGCGCCGGACTCAAAATCCGGTTCCGAAAGGAGTGTCGGTTCGATTCCGACCGCCCGCACCAACTTCCTTTCTTTCGGCTGACCTACTTCAGCTTCGTGGGATCCACCACGACGTGGCGGATGCCGCGGCGGTTGACCGTGTAGGTGATGTGGACCTTGCCGTCGCGGGCCTGGATGATGGCCGGGTAGGCGTAGCCGTCGGGGACGGGTTCGGTTTCCAGGGTCAGCACTTCGCGCCAGCTGACGCCGTCGCTGGAGATGGCTAGGTTCAGCGGCACGCGCGGACCCTTGCCCGGCTTGTCCGGGAACTGGCCCGAATGGTTATAGACCATCAGCTGGCGGCCATCGGCCAGGGTGACCGCATCAGTGCCTGAGTTGGGATTGGGCAGGTCGATGGTGGCGATCGGGCTCCAGGTTCTGCCGTTGTCCTTCGACCAGGTCTGGGCCAGGGCGCCCTGGCGGGTGCGGGCCACGGCCTCGAGCATGCCGTTCGGATGGAAGAGGATGCTGGGCTGGATGGCGTCGATCTTCAGCGGGGATGGGACCAGAGCGGTCTTGCTCCAGGTCTTGCCGCCGTCTTCGCTGCGCTCGAAATAGAGGCTCCAGCCGCCGCCGTCGGCTTGGGTGACGCCCTCGGATTCCTCGACGCTGACCGGCGACAGCCAAGCTCCATCGGCCAGCACGACCGGCTTGTTCTTGATCGGCCCCAGGATGCCGTCGGGCAGGCGGACGGGCTTGCCCCAAGTCTTGCCGTCGTCCTTGGAGGTCATGACCATGCCCCACCAGTCCTGCGGGCTGGGGCCGACCTTGTAGAACAGGAAAAGCTCGCCTTTTGGCGCCTGGAACAGCACCGGGTTCCAGGTCGGCAGGCGCGGGCCGCTGGCCTGGACGCCGTTGGCCAGTTCGCGGGCCTCCTGCCACTTGCCGTCGACCATTCGGGCGAACCAGATGCCGACGTCGGGATTGCGCTCGTGGGTGCCGCCGAACCAGGCCGCGGCGATCGTGCCGGCGGTGGTCTCGACGATGGTCGAGGCGTGGGACTGCGGGTAAGGGGCGTTCACATAGGCCGGGCCCTTGGCCAGGATCGCATCAGACTGGGCGAGGGCCGGCGCGGTGGCGAAAAGCGCGGCGCAGGCGGTCAGCGCGAGGACGGAACGGCGCGCGAGCAGCGAGGGGCTGGCCATGGGTTTTCCTCAGAGTCCTTGGGGTGACGGCCCATCTGACGCGGGTCTGGGCACCTCTGGTATCGGTAACGGAGCCGGGCGCCTAGGTCAGGATGTCGCAAGCCGTCTGAGTTCGCCCCGACCAAAAAACGCAACGTCTACAATCGCTTTGCCGCAACCAGGGTGGGGTCAACGGTTGTTCTGAGGTTCCCTAAGGGATGACGGTGCAGGTTTCGGCTTGAAAAACTGCGCAACCCGCCTCAGCATGAGTGAACAATGATACCGGTGTCATCCAAGAACACCGCCAAAAGTACATATCCTGGGAGGGAACGAAGATGACTTCATCCAATCGTACGCGCCTGCGCGCGCGTCTGCTGGCCGGAACGGCCGCCTGCCTGATGGCGACCGGCGTGGCCCGGGCCGTCCACGCGCAACAGACCGAAGACTCCGCCGTCGAAGAGGTGGTGGTCACCGGCTTCCGCAACAGCCTGGCTCAAGCCCTGAATGTGAAGCGCCAGTCGGCCGCGGCGGTGGACGCGATCTACGCCGAGGACATGGCCAAGTTCCCGGACCTGAACCTGTCAGAATCCATCCAGCGCATCCCGGGCGTCGCCATCTCGCGTGACGCCGGCGAAGGTCGCCAGATCTCGGTCCGCGGCCTGGGCGGCCAGTTCACCCGCGTGCGCATCAACGGCATGGAAGCCCTGACGACGTCGGGCGGCACCGACGCCTCGGGCGGCACCAACCGCAGCCGCTCGTTCGACTTCAACGTCTTCGCCTCGGACCTCTTCAACCGCATCACGGTGCAGAAGACCGCCTCGGCCGAAACGGAAGAGGGCTCGCTGGGCGCGACCGTCGACCTGAACACCGCCCATCCGTTCGACAAGCCGGGCTTCAACTTCGCCGTCTCGGGCAAGATGGGCTACAACGACCAGGCCGAGAAAGCCTCGCCGCGCGTCGCCGCCCTGATCTCCAACACCTGGCGCGACGACACCATCGGCGCTCTGTTCTCGGTGGCCTATTCGAAGCGCAACCTGCTCGACCAGGGCGCCAGCACCGTGCGCTGGCAGACGGGCACGGCCACCGCGCCGGGCTTCCGCAGCGTGCGCGGCGTGACCTGCGCCACCAACGCCGCGGCCTGCGCCGAGGCCAACGCCGCCGTCCACCCGCGCATCCCGCGTTTCGACTGGTACAAGACCCAGCAGGACCGCCTGGGCGCGACCGGCGCGCTGCAATGGCGTCCGACCGACAAGACCAACGTCTCGTTCGACATGCTGTACGCCAACTTCAAGGGCGAGCGGAACGAGGACTTCCTGGAGACCTTCACGCCCCAGACTGCCGGCGCCTGTACGGCGACCTCGCCGGTCACCTGCGGCATCAACCAGGTCGACATCCTCGACTACACGATCGCCACGCCGCGCGCGAACTTCCCGGTCATGACCAAGGGGACGTTCAACAACATCGACCTGAAGACCGAGCAGCGTCACGACAAGCTGAAGACCGAGTTCCGCCAGTTCACCCTGGCCGGCGACCACGAGTTCACCGACAAGTTCCGCGCCAAGGGCGTGCTGGGCTTCTCGAAGTCGACCTTCTCCAACCCGGTTCAGAACACGGTCCAGTGGGACCAGTACAACGTCCAGGGCTACACCTGGGACTATAGCCGTGGCGACACCTATCCGGTCATCACCTACGGCAATGGCGATCTGAAGAACGCCGACGCCTGGACCCTGGCCGAGATCCGCATGGCCCAGGGCTTCGTCGACAACAGCTACAAGACCGCCCAGTTCGACCTGGCCTACGACCTCAGCGAGGCCTTCAAGCTGAAGGGCGGCCTGGCCTACAAGGCCTATCAGGTCGAGAGCGCGGCCTTCTCGCGCACCAACGGCACCTCGGCCAACATCAACCCGATCTCGTCGGCTGAACTGCGGGGCATCGCGCGCAGCAGCTACGCCGAGACCATCGACTTCACCAAGAGCCTGGGACTGCCGTCGGGCAACGCCGGCTCGTGGATCACGCCGGACCTGAACAAGGCGCTGGGCGCCCTGAAGATGGACGATCCCAACTACGGCAAGGCGGTCACCACCACGCCGGGCACAGTGTGGATCAGCCCGTTCGCCACCACCTGCTTCACCAGCGGCTGCGGCATCTACAACCTGGGCCGTGAAGCCAGCCTGGGCAGCAACTACACGATCGATGAGTGGGACACGACGGGCTACGTCCAGGGCGACTTCAACTTCGACGTCGCCGGCGTGCCGGTGCGCGGCGACATCGGCGCGCGCTACGTCCAGACCCGCCAGAAGGCCCTGGGCTATGGCGTTGTTCCGTCGACCGTGAACGGCGTCAACTACCAGACGATCTCGGCCACGACCGCCACGCGCAGCTACAATGACTTCCTGCCGGCCCTGAACCTGGTGGTCGAGCCGAGCCAGGACCTGCTGCTGCGCTTCGGCGCCGCCAAGGTCATGTCGCGTCCGAACCTGGGCTCGCTGACCCCCGGCGTGAACATCGGCACGGGCAGCAACAAGACCGTGACCTCGGGCAACCCGTTCCTGGATCCGTTCCGCGCCAAGACCGTGGACGCGGCCATCGAATGGTACTTCCAGCCCCAGGCCCTGCTGTCGGCGGCGTTCTTCTACAAGGACATCTCGACCTTCGTGCAGAGCTACACCTCGCCGCTGTCGACTTTCGACCAGAACCCGTTCGGCCTGCCCGACAGCGCGGCGGTCGCGGCCTGTGGCACCACGCCGGGCTGCTCGCCCAGCCTGCCGGTTTGGCAGTTCTCGACCTCGGTCAACACGCCCGGCGGCCCGCTGAAGGGCTTCGAGCTGAACTACCAGCAGCCCTTCACCTTCCTGCCGGCGCCGTTCGACAAGTTCGGCTTCCTGGGCAACTACACCTATGTGAAGTCGGAGGTGACCTACCTGTCCTCGACCGGGGCGATCACGGCCGTCGGCCCGCTGACCAACCTGTCGAAGAACAGCTACAACGCCACGCTCTACTATGAGACCCCGAAGCTGAGCAGCCGCATCTCGGCGGCCTATCGCAGCAAGTACCTGACCCAGATCCCGGGCCGTAACGGTTCGGACGTCGAGGGCACCAAGGGCACGCTGAACTTCGACGCTTCGGTCACCTATAACTGGAGCAAGAACCTGGCCTTCACCTTCGAGGCCGTGAACCTGACCAACGAGGTCCAGGACCAGTACTACGACAGCAGCCAGTTGGTGTCATTCTACCACGAGACGGGCCGCGAGTTCTTCCTCGGCTTCCGCTACACCTACTAAGACCAGGGCGCGGCGCGGTTCTTTCGGGAGCCGCGCCGCTTCTGCTTTCAGGGGGCTGCATGCTCAGACTTCCCGATCGCCGCGCCGTCGTGATGGGCGGCCTCGCCGGCCTGACCGCCGCGCCGGCCCTGGCGGCTCCGCGCTTCGACGCCGTCCTCTCGAGCAAGCCGGACCCCCGCGCGATGCGGCATTTCCCGACCCTGGCCGCCGCGCTCGACGCTGCGCCCGCCGAGGACGGCAAGCCGTTCTGCATCCTCGTGCGGAAGGGTACTTGGCGCGAGCAGGTCACGGTGACTAAGCCGAACGTCCATCTGGTGGGCGAGGGGCAGGGCGCCAGCGTTATCGTGTTCAACGCATACGCCGCCGGCCGTAACCGTCCGGGCGGTCCGTCCGAGATCGCCACGGTCACCGTGCTGGCCCCAGGCTTCCAGGCCCGCCGCCTGACCATCGCCAACGACTTCGACTATCCGGGCCACATGCCGGCCGAGGTCGACTACGACCGCACCGGCGCCAGCGGGGCCCAGGCCACGGCGCTGAAGCTGGGGAAGGGCTCGGATCGCGCCTATTTCGAGGACGTGGCCCTGACCGGCTGGCAGGACACCCTGTTCACCGACGCCGGCCGCAGCCTGTTCCGGCGCTGCTACATCAGCGGCTGCGTGGATTTCATCTACGGCATGGGCGTCGCCGTCTTCGACCACTGCGAGATCCGCTCGCGCACCCGGCCGGGCAAGGACTTCCACGGCTTCATCGCCGCGCCGGACACCAACCGCAAACAGCCCTATGGCCTCGTGTTCCTGGACTGCCGCCTGACCCGCGACGCCGACATGCCCGACCACACCATGGCGCTGGGCCGGCCCTGGCGGCACACCATGACCTTCCCGGACGGGCGTTACGGCAATCCCGATGCGGTGGGCCACGCGGCCTTCGTGCGCTGCTGGATGGACCGCCACATCGTGCCCGAAGCCTGGTATCCGATGCACTACAACTTGAAAGGCGGCCGCCGGGCCATGTACCAGCCTGAGGACGCGCGCCTGTTCGAATATGCGAGCCGGGGTCCGGGGGCGGGGAAGCCTTCGGGACGCCGCCGGCAGCTGACGGCAAGCGAGGCGCGGAAGTACACGATCCCCAACCTGCTCTCGGGCTGGGATCCAGCTTAGGGAGTAAGGCGATGGTCGGACGGCGCGAGATCCTGATCGGCGGAGCTGCGGCTGCGGGCAGCCTGTTGACCGGCGAGGCCCTGGCCGGCGCCGGCGACACTCGTGCGGCCCGAAGCCAGATCGTCTGGACCTTCGATCGCCTGTCCAGCATCGGCGGCGCGGCGACCACGGTCGAGGGCGATCCGCAACTGGTGGCCAGCCCGTTCGGCCAGGCCGTGCAGTTCGACGGCGTCGACGACCGCCTGGTGATTGAGCGTCATCCGCTGGCCGGCTGGGAGCAGTTCACCTTCGAGGCGCTGTTCCGTCCTGACGGCGGCGTCTTCGCCCAGCGCTGGTTCCACCTCAACGAGGAGCCGATCGGCGGCGAGCCCTCGACGACGCGCATCCTGTTCGAGATCCGGGTGATCGAGAACCAGTGGTGCCTGGATGCCTTCGCCACGGGGCCGGGCTACAAGCACACCCTGTTGTTCGAGAACAAGCTGTTCCCGGTCGGCCGCTGGTACTGGGTGGCCCAGAGCTTCGACGGCAAGACCTATCGCGCCTATGTCGACGGCGTCCTGCAGGGCGAGGCCGAGATCGACTACAAGCCGCAGGGCGCAGGCCGCTCGTCGGTCGGTTCGCGCCTGAACAAGGTCGACTACTTCAAGGGCGCGATCCGCGAGGCGCGCTTTACGCCTCGCGGTCTGGCTCCGGATCAGCTGCAGCGGATGGGCTAGCGCTTCTTGTCTTCCTTCAGGCCGCCCAGGCGGACCGGCGAATTGTATTCGCGAGCGGCCTTGATCACGTACTGCTTGAAGGCGTCGGCGGTCTTGAGGTTGGGGCCCTCGCTCCAGGCGGCGGCCAGCATGTATTCGAACTTGTTGTCGGCCGTGGGGGCGACCTTGAAGACGTGGTTGCCCTTGCGCTCGTCGCTGGAGACGTAGGTCGGCTTGTAGGCGTCGCGCACGACGATGGCCGAGCCGGCATAGTCGATCTTGAAGCCGTTCTGCACCGCGTCGCGGTCGTCGGGATTGCGCACCAGTTCGCCGCCGCCGGTGATGGCCACGCCGCCCTGCTGGTAGATGATCTCTTCCGGGTCGTGCTTGCGGATGCCCGCCGCCCAGGTCGCGCCCTTGGCCTTCGGCGAGAAGGTCTTGAAGGTCACGCGGCCGGTCGAATAGTTCTGGCCGGCGAAGGCGGTGTACAGCTGCTCGACCTCGTACTTCCCGCGGCCGCTGTCCCAGTTCATGGTCTTGACGCGGATCATGCTGCGCAACGGGCCGTTGGTGACGACCTCGAAGGCGTAGCGGGTGTCGGTCAGGCCATTGCCGTTGAAGCGGTTCTCCTGGTCCGACGTCGGGGTGAAGCGCGGGCGTGAGATCGCGTTCGGCTTGGTTGGGTCGTCGAAGACGCCGATGCCGCCACCGCCGAAGGTGTCGTCCACCGACATGATGTCCGAGCCCAGCTTCGGGTCGATGCGCGACACCGCATAGCCGTCCAGGTTCTCGCCATAGAGGCGCGGCGTCATCAGCATCGGGGCGCGCTTGCCGTAGACGTCGGCGTCGGTCGGGAACCAGAGCTTCCAGCCGACGGCCTCCGCCTCCCAGAAGGGGACGGTGTGGCGCATGTAGCTGCCGATGCCGGCGTGGGTGCGGTGAGGGTTCCAGCCGCGCTGCTGGAAGCCGCGATAGATGTAGATGGTCTTGGTCTCGCGGGCCTTGAGGTCGACCTGCAGGAACAGCTCGTCCCACAGGCCGTCGGCGTCCAGGTCGTCCAGTTGGTAGTCGAACGAGCGGCCGTTGGTCTCGGCCAGGCGTCCGTGCGGGCCTTCCGTGGCCTGGCGCTCGTGGTCGGGGGCGGGGCGGGGCTGGCCGGCCGGGTCGACCAGGGTGATGGTCAGGGCCTGGATGCCGCGCAGCATCGGCAGCTGCTGCGGCGTCAGGATCACCGGGCTGTTGACCCGATCCTCGTCCAGGTCGTTGACGAGCTTGATTTCGATGCGTTCAGTAGGGACGAAGGTCCCCTGCGTGTACCAGGGGGACTCGGCTGCTTGGGCGACCCCCGTTGCCATCAGAGCTAGGGTGGAAACGGCGAGCAGTCGACGGGCCTTCATACGCATCTCCCTTACTTTTGGCGCATCTGAGGTCGCGAAAGCGGGGAATGCAAGTCCTGCATACTCATTATACCAGCTTCCGCTTTCCGTTGCGGACGCTATGGTGGAGTAAGCGCTTAGAGCCCCTCCGGTCTGATCGTCCCGATCAGGCCGGATCAAAGAGGCTCTAAATCAAAAGGATTGGAGCATTTCCTATGGGAAATGCTCCGGGGAGCGCTACCAAAAAATAGGGGAGAAGTGCGTGGTGAAGCGCCCGGTCGCGTTGAGTCTGATCCTGGCCCTTGGCGTCAGCCATGCCGCTTTAGCCGCCGACGCGATGCGTGACGGCTTCCAGACCCCGCCGGCCGAAACCCGCCCGCACGTCTTCTGGCAGTGGATCAACGGCAATGTCTCCAAGGAAGGCGTTCACCTCGACCTGGAATGGATGAAGCGCGCCGGGGTCGGCGGCGCGATCCTGTTCGACGTCGGCTTCAACACCCCGCCGGTGCCGCAGTACGTGGAAAAGCGCATCGGCTACGGCACGCCTGAGTGGAAGGAGGCGGTCGCCTACACCGCCTCGGAGGCCAAGCGCCTGGGGCTGCAGTTCGGCATGCAGGCCGGCGGCGGCTGGAGCGAGACCGGCGGCCCTTGGGTCAAGCCGCAGGAGGGCATGAAGAAGCTGGTCTGGAGCGAGACGGTCGTTTCCGGCAAGGGCCCGATCACCCTGGCGCCGCCGCCCGGCAACAGCGGTCCGTTCCAGGACATGCCGATCAGCACGCGCTTCGCCGAGCCTCGGCTTTACAACGACGTGGCGGTGGTCGCATGGCGCGAGGCCGAGACGATCGCCGCACCGACCGAAGTCACCTCCAGCGCCGGTCCGGTCGAGGTGGCCAAGCTTGCCGATGGAGCCTACGCGACGCCCGCCGTGCAATCCCTGGCCGGCGACGGCTGGGTGATGTTGCGCTACGCCAAGCCGGTGACCGCCCGCGCCGTGACGGTCTCGGTGGACGGCGCCATGCCTGACGGCGTGGTCGAGGCCAGCGACGACGGCGTGACCTTCCGCACCCTGGCCACCCTGCCGGGCGATGTGCGCCAGGGCCTGCCGGTGCGCACCTTCGCCTTCGCCAAGACGACCGCCAAGGTCTTCCGTCTGCGCCTGGCCAAGGACGCCAAGGCCGCACCGCTGACCGAGTTCGCGATCCACGCCGACGCCCGCGTCGACCGCTTCCAGGAGAAGGCCGGCTGGGGCGTGCTGGTCGACGCCTGGGCGCTGCCGACCCCGGCGACCGATGCGGCCATCGCCTCGGACAAGGTGCTGGACCTGACCAGCCGCCTGAAGCCCGACGGGACCCTGGACTGGACGCCGCCGGAGGCCGGCCGCTGGCGCGTCGTGCGCTATGGCTGGTCGCTGACCGGCCGCCGCGACACCCCCGCCGCGCCCGAAAGCCTGGGCCTGGAGGTCGACAAGTTCAACGCCGAGCACGTCCGCGCCCACATGCGGGGCCTGATGGAGCCGGTGAAGGCGCTACTGGGGCAGGGGGGAATGAACTACGTCATCACCGACAGCTGGGAGGCCGGCCAGGCCAACTGGACCGAGGCCATGGCCGCCGAGTTCGCCGCCCGCCGCGGCTATGCCCTGACGCCCTGGCTGCCGGTGCTGACCGGCCGGGTGGTCACGAGCGCCGAGGCGTCCGAGCGCTTCCTGGCCGACTACCGCCAGACCCTGGCGGACATGCTGACCGAGCATCACTTCGCGCAGATCAACACGATCCTGAACGCCGAAGGCATGCGCTACGAGGCGGAGGCTCCGGGCGTCGATCTGCCGACCATCGCCGACGGCCTGCGCGCCAAGGGCCAGGTCGATGTGCCGATGGGCGAGTTCTGGGTGTATCCGGTCGACAAGCCACCGCCCGCCGCCCATGTCGCCGACGTCCGCGAGGCCGCCTCGGCCGCCCACATCTACGGCAAGCCCGTGGTCGCCGCCGAGAGCCTGACTACCATGGGCGAGGACCCGTGGCGCACCGGCCCCTGGCAGCACAAGCGGATCTTCGACCGCTACATGGCCGAGGGCATCAACCACTTCATCCTGCACACCTCGGCCCACCAGCCGTTCACCGACCGCAAGCCGGGCATGACCCTGCGCCAGTACGGCCAGCACATCTCGCGCAACGAGACCTGGGCCGAGGGCGAGATGCGGGCCTGGACCGACTATCTGGCCCGCAGCGCTTGGATGCTGCGCCAGGGCCGGGCCGGCGCGGACATCGCCTGGTTCCAGGGCGAGGGCGCGGCCAACGGTCTGCCCTACGCCGAGGGCGGCAAGCCGGCGATCCCGGCGGGCTACGACTTCGACTATCTGGACGCCGACAGCCTGATCGAGCGCCTGACCGTCAAGGACGGCCGCGTCGTCCTGCCGTCGGGCGCCAGCTACGCGGTGCTGGTCATCCCGCCGGCCGTGCAGCGCCTGAGTCTGCCGGTGCTGCGCAAGCTGGACGCCCTGACGGCCGCCGGCGCGCTGGTCGTCGGCGAACGCCCCAAGGCCTCGCCGACCCTGTCCGGCGGCGTCGAGGCGCAGGCCGAATGGACGCGCCTGGTCGACAAGCTGTGGGCCGGTCCGATCCGCACCGGCTCCGTCGAGGCTGCTCTTGCGGGCAAGGCGACGCCGACGGTGCGCGGGGAGGGGATGGGGACGAACTTCGTCTGGACCCAGCGCGTGCTGGAGGACGGCGAGGTGTTCTTCGTCAACAACACCACCGACAAGCCGCTGGCGCTCTCGCCGTCGTTCCGCATCACCGGCAAGGCCCCGGACCTGTGGCGCGCCGACACCGCCACGACCGAGCCCGCGCCCTATGTCCAGCAGGACGGCCGCACCGAGGTGACGCTGAACCTGGCGCCCTACGAGTCGGTGTTCGTGGTCTTCCGCACCCCGTCGCAGGCGGCCGTGCGGCCCGCGACGCCGGCCCCGGCCTCGACGTTGCTGCGCACGGTCGAGACGATCTGGCGGGTCAAGTTCGAGCCCGGCTGGGGCGCGCCGACCGAGCCCGTGGTCATGGAGCGCCTGGCCCCGCTGAACGAGAGCCAGGATCCCGGCGTGCGCTACTACTCCGGCGCGGCGACCTACGAGACCACCCTGGAGGTCCCGCGCCAGTGGCTCAAGAAGGGGCAGCCCATGGTCCTGGACCTGGGCGAGGTGCACGAGTTCGCCACCGTCACCCTGAACGGCAAGACCCTGCCGGTGCAGTGGAAGCCGCCCTATTCGGTGGACGTTACCGACGCCCTGAAGGTCGGCCGCAACATCCTCAGTGTCCGGGTCGTCAACTTCTGGGCCAACCGGATGATCGGCGACCAGCAGCCGGGCGCCAAGCCGCTTACCTTCGCTCCGATCCAGCCGTTCAAGGCGTCGGATCCGTTGATGACCTCGGGTCTGTTGGGACCGGTAACGTTGAAAAGGCTCGAAAGTCGGTAACCGGTTTCCGGACCATCTTGCCAAGACTCTCAACTGGTATAATGATCATCTCATGCGCTCATTCAGAAGCGCGCCAGAACGCGCCGGCCCGCTTGTGGCTGGGCCTTGAGGGGAAACGAGATGATCAACGGAATTCAGCGGCGTTTGGCCGTCAGTGTGTCGGGGTTCGCGCTGCTGGCGGCGCTGGGCGGGGTCGCCCACGCCGATGAGGCCATCGCCACGTCGGGCGGCATCGCCGCGCCGATCGCCACCGCCGGCGTCGCAGGTCTGGGCCAGGCCGCTGCGCCGGTCGAAGACACCGCCGTTACCGAGGTGGTGGTCACCGGCTTCCGCAACAGCCTGCAGCGTGCGCTGGAGCTGAAGCGCACCAACACCGGCGTCGTCGACTCGATCCTGGCCGAGGACATCGCCAAGTTCCCCGACAACAACCTCGCCGAGTCGATCCAACGGATCCCCGGCGTCGCCATCAGCCGCGATCAGGGCGAGGGTCGGGCCCTGTCGGTCCGCGGTCTGGGCCCCGATTTCACCCGCGTGCGCATCAACGGCATGGAAGCCCAGGCCTCCACCGATGGCTACAACGGCGCCAACCGCGGCCGCGGCTTCGACTTCAACGTCTTCGCCTCGGAGCTCTTCAATCGCATCGACGTGCGCAAGACGCCGTCGGCCGACACGGAAGAAGGCTCGCTGGGCGCGACGGTCGACCTCGTCACCGCTCACCCGTTCGACTACAAGGGCTTCAAGCTCGCCGCCTCGGCCCAGGCCGGCTACAACACCCAGACCGAGAAGACCCGCCCGCGCATGGCGCTGCTGGTCAGCAACACCTTCGCCGACGACAAGTTGGGCGCGCTGTTCTCGGTGGCCTATTCGAAGACGGCCGTGAACTTCCAACAGTCCAGCTCGGGCCTATGGACCAACGGTCCCAGCGACGGCGGCTGGTGCCGTCCGACCACGGGCACCGGCGGCATCTGCGACGTCTCGGCCGCCGAGCTGCCGCGCGCCACCGAGCTGTACAATCTGGCCAGCGCCAGCTCGACCTACTATCCGCGCTTCATGCGCTACGTGCAGGGCCTGGGTAAGACCGAGCGCCTGGGCCTGACCAGCTCGCTGCAGTGGGCGCCCAGCGACAACACCAAGGTCACCCTTGATGGCCTGTTCTCGCGCTACAAGGTCAGCCGTGACGACTGGCCCATCGAGGCCATCGGCTTCAGCCGCGCCGCCTCGCAGGGCGGCAAGCCCGAGATGCTGGTCCGGGATCTGATCCTGGATAGCAACAACACCATGGTCTACGGCCTGTTCGACAACGTCGACATGCGCTCGGAGCATAACCGCGACGAGTTCTCGACCGACTTCGGCCAATGGACCCTGACCGGCGAGCACAAGTTCAGCGACAAGTTCAGCATCGACGGCGTCGTCGGCTATTCGTTCTCGGACTTCGACAACTTCAACGACCTGTCGACCCAGATCGACCGCTTCAACGTCGACGGCTACTCGGTCGACACCCGTCCGCAGGGTCAGTATCGTCCGGCGATCAACTTTGGCTTCGATGTCACCAATCCGGCCCTGTGGTACTTCGGTCCGACCGTGACACAGCCGGGCGGCACCGGCCCGACCGGTCCGGAAATCCGCCTGCGTCCGAACTACACCAACAACACGTACAAGACCGTCCAGATCAACGGTAAGTACGCGCTGAACGACAGCCTGACGATCCGGGCCGGCGCGGCCTGGAAGCAGTATGACTTCAGCACGCAGTCGTATCGCTACGCCTTGGGCGAGGCCAATTTCCCGGCCATCCCCAGCGGCTACACCATCCAGACCCTGACCGAGCAGTTCTGCGGCCTGGGCAAGATGAACGTGCCGGCTGCGACGCCGACCTGCTGGACGACGCCGAACATCGAGGCCTTCGCCGCCGCCTACAACATCTACGGCAACACCGGCCGCACGGCCCTGTCGCAGACCGTCTCCAGCGTCCGCGGCGAGAACCGCTCGGTCGAGGAGGAGAACAAGAACGGCTACGTGATGGCCAACTTCGACCATGACGTCGGCGGTTGGCGCGTGCGCGGCGACATTGGCGTGCGCCATGTCCAGACCGAGCAGACCTCCAGCTTCTACACCAACGTCCCGACCACGGTGAACGCGTCGGGCTTCGTCTACACGACCGTCAAGCGCAAGTACGACGACACCCTGCCGTCGCTGAACCTGGTGGTCGAGCCGACCGACAACCTGCTGCTGCGCTTCGCCGCCGCAAAGGTCATGGCGCGTCCGGCCCTGAGCGCTCTGGCAGCCGCGACCAGCGTCTCGGTCGCCGGCGGCTCGCGCAGCGTCTCGACCGGCAACGTCAACCTCGAGCCCTATCGCGCCAAGACCCTGGACGTCTCGGTCGAGTGGTATCCGAAGTCGGGCACGATCGTTTCGGCGGGCTTCTTCTACAAGGACATCAGCACCTACGTTCAGACCCTGACGCGCATACAGCCGTACTCGGCGACCGGCCTGCCGGTCTCGCTGTTGGAAGGCACGGGCGTGGGTCCGAACGACGAGTTCAGCGTCACCAACGTCGTCAACACCGACGGCGGTCCGCTGAAGGGCTTCGAGCTGAACTACCAGCAGCCGCTGGACTTCCTGCCCGACATGTTCCGCGGCTTCGGCATCCTGGCCAACTACACCTATGTCGACAGCAGCATCGACTACATCCTGGATCCGAACCCGGCGACCTATCGTGTCGTCAACGAGTCGCTGCTGAACCTGTCCAAGCACGCGGCCAACGCCACGCTGTACTACGAGCGCGGTCCGCTGCAGGCCCGTGTGTCGGTGAACTATCGCGACAAGTACCTGACCGCCGTCCCGGGCCGCTACGGCCAGGACGTCCAGGGCACGCTGGCCACGACGTTCTTCGACGCGTCCACCTCGTACAAGATCAACGACAAGCTGACGGTCAGCCTGGAAGCGCTGAACCTGAGCAACGAGAAGGACATCTCGTACATCGACTCCAAGACCCAGCGTTTCGAGAACTACCGGGTCGCTGGCCGTCAGTTCTTCCTGGGTGTCCGCTACACCTACTGATCTGAACCCCTCTTTTAGCCCTCGGTGATTGTCACCTCCTGTGCATGATCCGTGACTTCGGCGCCGGTTTCCTCCAGACCGGCGCCGCCTTTGTATCTGGAGGGTGTCTGGGAGACGCGACCATGGCTCATCTGACGGCGCACCGACTGGCGATCCTGTTGTCCCTGGCCGCGCCGGCGGCGGCGAATGCGGCCGTGGAGGTGACCCAGGACCGCAATGTCGTGGTGGTCCGCAACGGGACCGATGTCTTGAAGCTGTCGGTCTGCGCCGACGGTGTGGTCCGCGTGCTGGCCAGCCCCGACGGCAAGGCGACCGGCGCATCGCCGCAACAGCCCTGGTTCTCCAAGCCCTGCGAAGCCCAGGCCGTCAGCCTGACCGACGCCAGCGGCGCGGGCACCGGCGTCAACACCGCCTTGGGCGAGGGCGTCGCGGCCGCCACCGCCAAAGTGCTGAAGACCGGAAACCTGCGGATCTCGATCTCGCTGAAGGATGGGACCCTGACTTTCCTAGGTCCTGACGACCGCATCCTGCTGCAGGAGACCGGCGAGCGGCCACGCATCTACGAGCCGCTGAAGCTGTCGGACGGCTCGCCCGCCTATAAGGTCACCGCGCGCTTCCACCCCGTGCTGCGCCAGGGGATCTACGGCCTGGGCCAGCACCAGAGCGGCCAGTTCAACTATCACGGCGCGACGGTGCGACTGGCCCATGCCAATGCCGACATCGCCCATCCGCTGATGATGTCGACCGAGGGCTACGGCCTGCTGTGGAACACCGCCTCGGCCTCGACCCTGGACACCCGCTTCCCGACCGAGATGACGCTGGAGGCCGATGTCGGCCAGGCGCTGGACTATCTGTTCATCTACGGCCCCGAGTTCGACGACGTGGTGGCCCGCTACCGCGACATGACCGGCGCCGCGCCGCTGTTCCCGCGCTGGGCGTATGGCCTGTTCCAGTCGATGGACCGCTACGGCAGCGGCCAGGACCTGCTGGACGTCACCAAGCGCTATCGCGACGGCAAGGCCCCGCTGGACGTCATCGTCCAGGACTGGCGGTGGTGGAGCCGCATGGGCGATCCGGAGTTCCGCCCCGACGGTTATCCCGACGTGCCGGCCCTGCTGAAGACCCTGAACGACCGCCACGTCCACACGATGATCAGCATGTGGCCGCTGCTGTCCAAGACCTCGCAGATCCACGCCATGATGACTGAGCGGGGTTGGCTGGTGCCGGGCACGGCGCTCTACGATCCGACCAACAAGGACGCCGCCGACCTCTACTGGTCGCACTTCGGTTCGAAGCTGCTGGCCCAGGGCTGGGACGCGTTTTGGCTGGATGGCTCCGAGCCCGAACTGCACCTGCCGACCATGGCCGAGACCGATCGCACCCTGAACGGCCGCAAGCTGGCGATCGGGCCGGGCGAACTCTATGGCAACGTCTTCCCCCTGGCCCATGTCGCCAATGTCTCCGACCGCTGGCGCAAGCAGCGCGAGGACAAGCGGGTGTTCATCCTGTCGCGCTCGTCGTTCGCCGGCGTGCAGCGCTACGGCGCGGCCTCGTGGTCGGGCGATATCCTGAACGGCTTCCCGGTGTTCCAGCGCCAGATGCAGGGCGGGCTGAACTTCGCGCTCTCAGGCATGCCTTACTGGACCACCGACATCGGCGGCTACTACGGCGGCGTGCTGGACAACCCGCCGACCGGGCCGTCCAGCGAGGATCCGGCGTTCCAGGAGCTGTATGTTCGCTGGTACCAGTTCGGGGTCTTCAACCCGCTGTTTCGCACCCACGGCAAGCGTGAGAACAACCGCAACGACCTGTTCGCCTATGGCGACAAGACGCCGATCCTGCTGGACTACGATCGCCTGCGCTATCGGCTGATGCCCTATATCTACGGCCTAGCCTGGCGGGTGACCGACAAGGCCGACACCATCATGCGGCCGCTGGTCATGGACTGGCGGACCGACGAGCGGACCTGGAACATCGGCGACCAGTTCTCGTTCGGCCCGGCCCTGATGGTCGCGCCGATCACCAACGCCGGCCAGGCCTCGCGCCAGGTGTTCCTGCCGGGCGCCGCGCCCTGGTACGACTTCTGGACCGGCAAGAAGCTGGCCGGCGGCCAGTGGATCGACGCCGCCGCGCCGCTGAAGACCATCCCGGTCTTCGCCAAGGCCGGCGCGATCCTGCCTCTGGGCGGTGTGGTCGAGTACGCCGACCAGGATCCGCAGGGCCCGCTGGAGCTGCGTGTCTATGCGGGCGCGGACGGCAAGTTCGAGCTCTATGACGACGCCGGCGACAGCTACGCCTACGAGCGCGGCGAGCGGGCGGTGACGCCGCTGACCTGGAACGACGGCGCGCGTCGCCTGAGCATCGGCGCGCGAGTGGGCAGCTTCCCGGGGCTGGTGAAGGACCGGACGTTCAAGGTGGTGCTGATCGACGGCGGCCGCGAGCGGGTGAAGACCGTGCGGTATGACGGCAGCGCGCTCGAGGTGGGCTTCTGAGCCTAGAGCATCGCCCGGCGCAGGGCGTCCTGCCAGCGGTCGACGATCTCGCCGCGCGCGCCAGCCGTCATCGCCGGCGTGAAGGTCCGCTCGGCCGGACGCACGGGCGGAGCCGAGATGCCCATACCCTCGGCCGCCAGCCGGGCCGCGCCCAGCGCGCTGAGTTCGGCCGCGTCGGCGCGCAGCACCGGGCGATCGATCAGGTCGGCCAAGAGCTGCATCAGCATGTCGTTGCGCGAGGCGCCGCCGTCGACGTTCAGCACGGGCAGGTCCATGTGCAGATCCGCCTGCATGGCCATGAACACGTCGTGGATCTGCAGGGCCACCGCCTCCAGGGCCGCGCGGGCCAGGTGGGCGGGGGTGGTGCCCAGGTTCATGCCGCTGACCAGGCCGCGAGCCTCGTCGCGCCAGTGCGGGGCGCCCAGGCCGGCCAGGGCGGGCACCAGGACGACGCCGCCGCTGTCCGGGACGGTCAGGGCCAAGTCCGTCAGAGCGCGCTCGTCCTTTAGGCCCAGCAGCTTGGTGACGAAGGCGGCCGTGTGCCCCGACACCGAGATATTGCCTTCCAGAGCGTGCAGGGCGCCCGCGCCACGGCTCCAGGCGATGGTGCTGGACAGGCCATGAGCCGACCAGACGCGCTCGCGGGTCACGCTCATCAGTGACGAGCCGGTGCCGCAGGTGGCCTTGATGCCGCCGGGGCCTTCCAGCCCATGGCCGTAGAGCGCCGCGTGCGAGTCGCCCATGGCCGCGTGGATCGGTGTGCCGGCAGGCAGGGCGGTCGCGCCGCGCGCCGTCTCGCCGAACATGGCGTCGGACGGCAGGATTTGGGGCAGGGCCTCGACCGGCACGCCGAACAGCCGCGCCATCTCCGGGTCCCAGTCCAGGGTGGCCAGGTTCATCAGCTGGGTGCGCGAGGCGTTGCTGTGGTCGGTGGCATGGCGCGCGCCGCCGGTCAGGTTCCATAAGAGCCAGCTGTCGACCGTGCCGGCCTTCAGCTGACCGCGCGCGGCGCGGACATGGCCGTCCGGAACCGCGTCCAGCAGCCAGGCCAGCTTGCCGGCCGAGAACATCGGGTTCAGCGTCAAGCCGGTGCGGGCCAGGACGTCGGGCTCGCAGCCCTCGGCCTTCAGCGCCTCGCAGCGCGGGGCCGAGCGGCCGCATTGCCAGGAGACGACGGGACCGACCGGGCGGCCGCTGGCGGCGTCCCAAAGCACCGCCGACTCGCGCTGGTTGGAGATGCCGACCGCGCCGATGGCGAAACCTTTGGCGACGATCTCGGCAATGACTTCCGCGACGCTGGCCCAGACCTCGTCGGCCGATTGCTCGGCCCAGCCGGGGCGCGGATAGACGACCCGGGTCGAGCGCGAGGCCGTGGCCAGGATCTCGCCGTCGGGACCGACCAGCACCGCCTTGGTGTTGGTCGTGCCCTGGTCGATCGCCAGGATGGCCATCAGGCGCCGCGCTTGGCCAGCAGGTCGCGGGCGGCGTCGGCGATGCCATCGGCGGTCAGGCCGTAACGTTCCAACAGAAACTCCACCGAACCCGTGGGCAGGAAGCCCGGGAAACCCAGGATGCGCATGGGGCAGGGGGCTTGGGTAGCGATGACTTCCGCCACCGCGCCGCCCAGGCCGCCCTTGACCGAGTGTTCCTCGACCGTGACCACAGCCCCGGTCGCGGCCGCGTCCAGGATGGCCTGCTCGTCCAGCGGGGTCAGGGTGGCCATGTTGATCACGCGCGCTTGGACGCCCTCAGTCACCAGCGCCTCGGCGGCGTCCAGGGCGCGATGGACCATGATGCCGTTGGCGATGATGGCGACGTCGCCGCCCTCGCGCAGGACCTCGGCCTTGCCGATCGTGAAGGTCTCGTCGGCGCGCCTCAGGGCCGGCACCGGCATGCGGCTGATGCGGATGAACACCGGGCCGTCGAAGGCGGCGGCGGCCTTGATCGCCTCGCTGGTCTCCCACGGATCCGAGGGCACGATGACCGTCAGATTGGCCATCGGCCGCAGCCAGGCCAGGTCCTCGATCGAGTGGTGCGTGGGGCCCAGTTCGCCATAGGCGATGCCGCTTGAGATGCCGCACATCTTCACATTGGCCTGGGAGTAGGCGACGTCGGCCTTGATCTGCTCCAGGGCACGGCCCGTGAGGAAGCACGAGGCGCCGCTGACGAACGGGATCTTGCCGCCATTGGCCAAGCCCGCGCCGACGCCGACCATGGCCTGCTCGGCGATGCCGACATTGATCAGGCGGTCCGGGAACGCGGTGCGGAACTTGCCCAGTTTGCTGGAGCCGACGCTGTCATTGACGACGGCGACGATGCGCGCGTCCTCGGCGGCCAGGGCCTCCAGCGTGGCGACATAGGCTTCGCGGCAGTCGAACAGGCCTTCGACGGTCTTGGCCTCGCTCATGCCGCCAGCTCCTTCAGGGCTTGTTCGTACTGGGCCGGGTTGGGGCAGCCGTGGTGCCAGCCGGCCTGGTTTTCCATGTACGACACGCCCTTGCCCTTGATGGTCGAGGCGATCACGCACAGCGGGCGCGGCCCCTGGTGGCTCAACGCCTGGATCAGAGCCTTTGGGTCATGGCCGTCGATCTCGACGACGTCGAAGCCGAAGGCGCTCCACTTGCTGGCCAAAGGCTCAAGGGCGACCGTGTCCTCGGTCGGCGCGCCCTGCTGCAGGCGGTTGCGGTCGACGATGACGGTCAGGTTCGACAGCTTGCGGTGGCCGGCGGTCATCGCCGCCTCCCAGCAACTGCCTTCCTGCAGTTCACCGTCGCCGGTCAGCACGAAGACGCGGAAGTCGGCCTTGTCGATCTGGCCGGCGATGGCGACGCCGACCGCGACGGGCAGGCCGTGACCCAGGGGGCCGGTATTGGTCTCGACGCCCGGCAGATAGGTGCGGCTAGGGTGGCCGTTCAGGCGCGACAGCGGCTTGAGGTAGGTCGACAGCTCCTCCTCGGGAAAGAAGCCGGCCCCGGCCAGCACCGAATAGAACGCCCCGGTGCAGTGGCCCTTGCTCATGATGAAGCGGTCGCGGTCGGGCGCGTTCGGCTGCGAGGAGTCGTAGTTCAGCACGTCGAAATAGAGGGCGGACAGGATGTCGGCCGCCGACAGGTCGCCGCCGGGGTGGCCCTGCTGGGCCTCGACGATCATTTTCAGGGCGCTGCGGCGGATCCAGTTGGCGCGCTCGGCCACATGGGCGGCGCGCGCTTCCAGGTCGTCGTCCAAGGCGCGGTTGTCTCGATTCATGTTCGACCTTCCCGATGGCTGCCGTACGGCGCGCCGGAGCACGAGGGGGCGGTCGCTGGCGTTGGCCCGCCGGTCTTCCGGTCGCGCGCCTTCGCCTGGTTCCCAGGCCTCCCTCGACCCGCAAACTACGGGGCGTTCCCCAAGGGCGCAATGGCGTTTTGCTTTGATCGCTTTCGAATATTTTCGTTTTCTTTTGAACGAAAATTGTCGGAGTTTTCGGCATTTTTCAGGTGTAAGCTATTGATATTGCTAATAATGATGCTGTCGTGGGGTGTCTCGCCATTCATGTTAGCGCTCCCTTTGCCGGCGGATTGACAGGGAATTTTCGGCGTGACACCGTTCACGCGAAATTCGAAATCAATCGAAAGCAAGCGCCATCAACGGCGTCATACGGGAGGCTCGGGCCGTGCAGACGGACAAGGCGACAGGTCGCGACTCGAACACGCGCCGGCGACTCGCCCCGTCGTTGCTGCTGGCCGTGGCCGCCATTTCCCTGTCTGCCTGCAAGGTCGTGCCGATCGCCGCCGATCGTGCCGCGCGTGAGCGCCTGTCGGGCGCCTTCGACGCCGGTCGCTATGTCGAGGCCGTGTGGGACGCCCAGGCTCAGCCGCATTGGACCAAGACCGCAGCGCCGCTGCCCGAGCTGTCCGCCAGGATCGACCAGGACATCGCCGCCGCCGGTGGCCGTCAGGCGGGTGACGGCTCTCCCTGGACCTTCGTGACCAGCGGCGAGGGCTCGGTCGTCAGCCTCGACACCACGGCCCGCGCCGGCCGCGTGGTGCTGGACGTGCCCGGCTCCGGCGCGGTCACGGTGCTGGTCGGGCCGGTCGTCTCGGGCTCGGCCCTGCGCGACAGTCTGCCGTTCGTGGCCTTCAACGACTTCTCCAACCAGATCGCCTATGCCGAGGTCGGCGGCGCCCTGACCCGTCGCGCCGTGCGCGACGCACGCCCAGTCGCCGAAAGCCTGAAGCCCGGCGACCGCGTGGCCTTCACCGGCGTCTTCCAGGCCGCCAAGGCCGGCGATCCGGTGGTGGTGACCCCGATCCAGCTGCGGCGCGTGACCTCGTGAGCCTGCTGCGCGCCGAGAAGGTCGGCAAGACCTATGGCGGCGTGACCGCCCTGGACGGCGTCGACTTCGACGTGCGGGCCGGCGCGGTCAATGTGCTGATCGGCGAGAACGGCGCGGGCAAGTCGACCCTGATGAAGATCCTGGCCGGGGTGGAGCAGCCGACCTCCGGCCGCCTGCTGCTGGACGCTCAGCCTGTGCGCTTTGCCTCGATCCGCGAAGCCTCGGCGGCCGGCGTCGGCATCGTCTTCCAGGAGCTGAACCTCTGCCCGAACCTGTCGGTGGTGGAGAACATCTTCCTGGGCCGCGACCTGACCTCGGCGCCCGGCGTCAGCGACAAGGCCGCCGAGCGCAAGCGCGCGGCGGAGATCCTGGCGCGGCTGGCGCACGACATCTCGCCCGACGCCCAGGTCGGGACCCTGCGCATCGGCGAGCAGCAGATCGTCGAGATCGCCAAGGCCCTGGTCGACGACGCCCGCGTGCTGATCCTGGACGAGCCGACCTCGGCCCTCAGCGCCGCCGAGGTCGAGGTGCTGTTCCGGGTCATCGGCGAGCTGAAACAGGCCGGGGTGGGGGTGATCTACATCTCGCACCGGCTGGAAGAACTGATGCGTATCGGCGACCAGATCACCGTGCTGCGCGACGGGCGGCTGATCGACTCCAAGCCGGCGTCCGAGGTCACGGTGGCCTGGATCATCGAGCAGATGCTGGGCGACAAGGCCCGCGACCGGCCTCGGAGCACGGCCCGCCAGGCTGGCGAGGTGGTGCTGGCGGTTGAGGACCTATCCCTGCCGCGTCCCGGCGGCGGCCTGCTGCTGGACGCCATTTCGGCCAGCTTCCGGGCCGGCGAGATCACGGCGCTGTACGGCCTGCTGGGTTCGGGCCGCACCGAATTCCTGGAAAGCGTCTATGGCGCTCGTCCTGCGAAAGGCTCCGTGAAACTGAGCGGCGAGGAGATCTCGCACCTGCCGCTGGCCGAACGCTGCCGCCGGCGGATCCGCTTCGTGCCCGAGGATCGCCAGCGTGATGGCCTGTTCCACAACCTGTCGGTCGGGGGGAATCTGGGCCTGTCGCGCCTAATCGCCTTCGCGAAAGCCGGCGTCATCGACGGCGGACGCGAGAAATCCGCCATCGGCGAGATGATGGCTCGGCTGGGCGTCAAGGCGGCGTCACCGCAGATCGCCATCGGCGCGCTGTCGGGCGGCAACCAACAGAAGGTGGTGATCGGGCGCGGCCTGATGACCGATCCGCTGGTCATGCTGCTGGACGAGCCCAGCCGTGGCGTCGACATCGGTGCGCGCGGCGAGGTGTTCGACACCATGCGCGCCCTGGCCGACCAGGGCATGGCCGTGGTCTTCGCCACCTCCGACCTTCTCGAAGCCCAGGCCGTCGCCGACCGCGTGCTGGTCATGGCCGCCGGCCGCCTGACCGCCGACCTGCCGCTGGAGGCCGCCACCGAGGCGGCCCTGGTCGCGGCCTGCAACCCGACTGAAGCCCCGCGTAACATGGAGCCCGCCCAGTGACGGCATCCACCGCCGCCGCGCCGATGACCGCCAACGGCGGCTGGCTGGCCCTCGTCCTGAAGCTGCGCGCCCTGATCGCCCTGGGCGTGGTGCTGGCGTTCTTCTCGGTCATGGCCCCGAACTTCCTGTCGACGGCCAATTTTCTGATCATGTTCAAACACGTGGCAATCACGGCGATCCTGGCGATCGGCATGAGCTTCGTGATCCTGACCGGCGGCATCGACCTGTCGGTGGGCTCGATCGCCGGCCTGGGCGGCATGGTCGCCGGGGCGCTGATCCTGAACGGCCTGACGATCGCGCCGCTGGGCGTGGTGGTCTATCCCAGCATCGCGATGGTCGTGGTCATCGTGCTGCTGCTGGGCGGCCTGGCCGGCTTCGCCAACGGCGTGCTGGTCTCGCGGTTCAAGGTGGCGCCGTTCATCGCTACGCTTGGGATGCTGTACGTGGCGCGCGGCGCGGCCATGCTGCTGTCGAACGGCGCGACCTTCCCGAACCTGACGGGTCGCGAAGACCTGGGCAATACGGGCTTCCCGTGGCTGGGCGCCGGCACGGTGCTGGGCTTGCCGGTGACCGTGCTGATCATGGCCGCCATCGCCCTGGTCGCCGCCTTCGTCGCCCGCGACACCCCGTTCGGCCGCCGGGTCTATGCCGTCGGCGGCAACGAGCGCGCGGCCCTGCTGTCGGGCGTCCGCGTCGATCGGGTGAAGATCGCCGTCTACGTCATCTCCGGCGTCTGCGCCGCGCTGGTGGGTCTGGTCGTCTCCTCCGAGCTGGTGGCCGCGCACCCGGCCAGCGGCGAGACCTTCGAGCTGTCGGCCATCGCCGCCGTCGTGCTGGGCGGGGCCTCGCTATCGGGCGGGCGCGGCACGGTCGGCGGCGCGCTGATCGGCGCCTGCGTGATCGGCGTGCTGGGCGATGGCCTGGTGATGATGGGCGTCAGCGAGTTCTGGCAGATGGTCGTCAAAGGGCTTGTGATCATCGCGGCGGTCGTGCTCGACCAGCTCCAGGGGCGCCTCGCCGCGGCGGGGAAGGCTTGACCATGGTCGAGGGCGCCCTGTCGCGAAGGAGCAAGACCATGGCCAAACCCTCAGGCGGGGCGGGCACGGCCCGCGCGCGGGCCATCGCCGCCGGCGCCGGCCTGCTGGCCGAACCGCGCCGCATGCAGATCCTGGAATGGCTGCAGGAAGAGGGCAGCGCCCGCGTACGCGAGCTCTCCGAGGCGTTCTCGGTGTCGGAAGCCACCATCCGCCAGGACCTGGAGCGGCTGGAGACCGACGGCCACATCGTGCGCGAGCACGGCGGCGCCTATCTGCGCTCGGTGCCCCAGCAGGTGCGCGACATGGCCCTGCAGCACCAGGCCAATATGGACGCCAAGCGCCGCATCGGCCGCCTGGCCGCCTCGCTGGTTGGCGACGGCGAGTCGATCATCCTGGATAGCGGTTCGACCACCACCGAGGTGGCGCTGAACCTGCTGGAAAAGCAGAACCTGAACGTCGTCACCAACGCCCTGAACATCGCCCTGACCCTGGGCGCGCTGCCGTCCTGCGCAGTCCATATGCCGGGCGGCCAGTTCAAGGCGCCGACCCTGTCGCTGAGCGGCGAGCGCTCGGCCGCCTTCTTCGAGGGCCTCTATGCCGAGAAGTGCTTCCTAGCGACGGCGGCGATCTCGTTCGAGGCCGGCCTGACCTATCCGTCGTTGGCCGACCTCTATGTGAAGCGGGCCATGATCGCGGCCTCGTCGCGCGTCGTGCTGGTGGCCGACTCCACCAAGATCGGCCGCACCTCGTTCTCGTCCTTAGGGGCGGTGGAGATCGTCCACACCCTGATCACCGACCAAGCCATCCGCGACGAAGACCGCCGCGCCTTCGAGGCGCGCGGGATCGAAGTCCTGATCGCCTAGCTGAGTTCGTATCGACCCATGAAGCGCCGCGTCCTGATCATCGCCGTCCTCGTCGCCCTGGCGGCCGTGCTGGCGGTCGTCCTGCTGGCGCCGAAGGAGAAGTCGAACCTGATCGTCATCATCACGCCGTCGATGGACAATCCGTTCTTCGGCCAGGAGGCGGCGGGGGCCGAGGCCCGCGCGAAGGAGCTGGGCTACCAGACCCTGAAGTTCTCGCACGACGATGACGCCTTCAAGCAGAGCCAGCTGATCGACACGGCCATCGCCCGCAACGCCGCGGCGATCATCCTCGACAACGCCGGGGCCGACGCCAGCGCCGCCGCGATCGGCAAGGCCAAGGCGGCCGGCGTGCCGGTGTTCCTGATCGACCGCGAGATCAATGTCCGGGGCCTGGCGACGGCCCAACTGGTCTCCAACAACTTCCAGGGCGCGTCCCTGGGCGCGGAGGCCTTCGTCCAGGCCATGGGCGAGAAGGGGGCCTATCTCGAGCTGGTCGGCAAGGAGAGCGACACCAACGCCGTGATCCGCTCGCGCGGCTATCACGAGGTGATCGACCAGTATCCCGAGCTGAAGATGGTGGCCCGCCAGACCGCCAACTGGAGCCAGTCCGAAGCCTTCGCCAAGGTGCAGTCGGTGCTGCAGGCCCATCCCGAGATCAAGGGCGTGATCGCCGGCAACGACACCATGGCCATGGGGGCCGTGGCGGCGCTGGAGAGCGTGGGCCGCAGCGACGTGGTGGTGGTCGGCTTCGACGGCTCCAACGACGCGCGCGACGCGATCCGGGCCGGCAAGCTCAAGGCCACGGTCCTGCAGCCGGCCTGGCGCCAGGCGCAGTACGCGGTCGAGCTGGCCGACCGCTACCTGAAGACCGGCGAGACCGGCCAGCCGGAGAAGCAGCTGATGGACTGCTTCCTGATCAACGCTGGCAACGCCGCCGACCTCGACAATTTCAACCTCGTTCGCCGCTAGCCCGGCCAGTCTGGAGTACGCCCCATGAGCAAACTGCGGTTCGGAGCCGGCATCTGGCACTTCGCCACCTATGTCGACCGCTACGCCACGGACGGCTACGGCCCGGCGGTCAGCCTGATCGAGGCGATCGACAAGGCCGGCCAGGTCGGCGACCTATCGGTGGTCGACCTGAACTATCCGTTTGTCGATCCCAAGCTGTCGCTGGACGAGGTCGAGGTCGCGCTGAAGCGCAACAATCTGGGCGTCATCGGCATCACGCCCGAGATCTACACCCGCCAGTTCTCGAAGGGCGCTTTCACCAATCCGGACGCCGGCATCCGTCGCCTGGCCAACGAGATGTGCAATGACGCCGCCAACGTGGTCCGCCGCTTCGGCGCCGACTACGTCAAGCTGTGGCCGGGCCAGGACGGCTGGGACTATCCGTTCCAGGTCGACCACGGCAAGCTGTGGCAGATGTCGATGGACGGCGTCGGCGAGCTGGCCAGCCAGAACCCCGACCTGAAGTTCGTCATCGAGTACAAGCCGCGCGAGCCGCGCAACCACATGAGCTTCGACTCGGTGGCCCGCACCCTGCTGGGCATCGAGAAGATCGGCCTGCCCAACATCGGCATCCTGCTGGACTTCGGCCACTCGCTTTACGGCGGCGAGTCGCCGGCCGACGCGGCCCAGCTGGCCATTGACCACGGCCGCCTGTTCGGCATGGACGTCAACGACAACCTGCGCGCCTGGGACGACGACATGGTGGCCGGCTCGGTCCACCCGATGGAGCTGTTCGAGTTCTTCTACGTCCTGCGCAAGAACAAGTGGGAAGGCGTCTGGCAGCTGGACCAATTCCCGTTCCGCGAGGATAGCGTCGGGGCCGCCAAGCTGGCCATCGATTTCCTGAAGGTCATCGACCGCGCGCTGGACAAGCTGGACTTCGACGCCATGCAGGCCGCGCAGGACCGTCAGGACGCCCTGGAAGCCCAGCGCCTGGCGCGCGCGGCGCTGTTCTCGTCGTACTGATCCATGGCCCGGCGACCCCATCATTCCGGCCTTGCCCTGACCCGCCGCGCTGCGACGGGCCTGGGTCTGGCCATGATGGCGTCGCCGGCCTTGGCCGCCGGTGCGAGCGTCCCGCGCTGGGGCGTGCACGAGATCGTCCTGGACGGTCCGTCGGCCGGCAATCCGTTCGTCGAGGTGTCGCTGTCGGCGACCTTCGTCAGCGGCCAACAGAGCCTGACCGTCGCGGGCTTCTATGATGGGGCGGGCGTCTATCGCGTCCGCTTCAGCCCCCCGACCGATGGCGTCTGGACTTGGCGCACGCGCAGCAACGCCCCGGCGCTGAATGGCAAGGCCGGGACGGTGCGGGCCACCGCGCCGCGCGCCGACGACCACGGCCCGATCAAGGTCGTGGCCGGCTATCACTTCGCTCATGCCGACGGTACGCCCTATCGGCAGATCGGCACGACCGCCTATGCCTGGGCCCAGCAGAGCGACGCGCTGTGCGACCAGACGCTGGAAACCCTGGCCGCCTCGCCGTTCAACAAGATGCGGATGTGCGTCTTCCCGAACGTGGCCGGCGAGCCGATCCACGCCTTCCAGACCAAGGCGGACGGAAGCTGGGACTTCGACCGTTTCAATCCCGCCTATTTCCGCCGTTTCGAGGACCGGGTGCGCCGGCTGGGCGCTCAGGGGATCCAGGCGGACCTGATCCTGTTCCACCCCTACGACGAGAAGACCGGCTTCCACGCCATGAGCGCGGCCCGCGACGACCGCTATGTCCGCTACCTAGTGGCGCGGATGGCGGCGTTGTCGAACGTCTGGTGGTCGCTGGCCAACGAGTGGGACCTGGTCAAGGCCAAGACCCACGAGGATTTCGACCGCATGGGCCGGCTGATCCAGGCTGAAGACCCTTACGAGCGCCTGCGCTCGATCCACAACTGGCGCGAAAACTTCGATAACAGCCGCCCCTGGATCACTCATTCCAGCATCCAGAACGGCTCGGCCGCCCTGGATGACGCGCGGGCCGAGATCTATCGCAGCGTCTGGAAGAAGCCGGTGATCTTCGACGAGGTCCGCTACGAGGGCGATCTCGACAAGCGCTGGGGCGACCTCAGTCCTGAGAACCTGGTGCAGCGCTTCTGGCACTGCCTGGTGGCCGGAACTTATGTCGGCCACGGCGAGGTCTACGACACCCGCAAGACCAACGCCCCTGGCACCTGGACCGCGCGCGGCGGCAAGCTGCAGGGGACCAGCGCCCCGCCCCTGGCCTTCCTGAAGGCGGTGATGGAGGAGGGGCCCTCGCCGGGCCTGGATCCCATCGACCGCACCTGGGACCAGCACCTGGGCGGCCAGCCCGGCGCCTATTACCTGCGCTATTTCGGCGAGGCCGCCCCGACCGAATGGACGGTGGCCCTGCCCAAGGACGAACTTGAGGGCGGTGAGCGCTTCCGCCTCGATGTGCTGGACACCTGGAACATGACGGTGACCTCGGCCCCGCGTCCGTACGTGATGGCCAAGCGCGATGCGTACTTCTTCCATGATCCCGAGCAGCCCAGCGTCCGTCTGCCCGGCCGTCCCTGGATGGCCGTGCGGTTGGTCCGCCTGAACACGGAGAGCGCGGCATGAGCGCACGACTGAACAAGGGGTGGCGTCTGTCGCGCGGCGTCCAGCGCCGCCATACGGTGCACCGGGACGGCCCGGCTGCGCTTCGCCGTCGCAAAAGACTGGCTGGACGCGGTTGGGTTGAAATCCAATATCTGGACTTCGAGCCCTGCTTGCTCCAGTTTCCGGACATGGCGCTTCGCAAAGCATCCGAAGGGCTGGCCGAAGCCCCGATCGTACGTCGCAAGCTTTCGGACCATGTCCTGGACCGCCTCAAGGCGATGATCACCTCGGGCGAGTACGGCCCGGGGCAGACTCTGCCGTCTGAACGCGAACTGATGGCCAGCTATGGCGTCGGCCGTCCGGCGATCCGCGAGGCCATGCAGGCTCTGGCCAATGCCGGCCTCATCACCATCAAGCACGGCGAGCGCGCCAAGGTGCGGCCGCTGACGGCCAAGGCCGCCGTGGGCCAGATCGACCTGGTCGCCCAGCTGATGCTGTCGGCCTCGCCGGGCATGCTGCAGAACCTGAAGGAAGCCCGCCGCTTCTTCGAGCGCGGCATGGTGCGCGAAGCCGCGGTAAAGGCCAGCGACGTGGAAATCGCGGAACTGGACGCCCTGATCGTCGAGCAACGCGCCGCCCTGGACGACGCCGAGAGCTTCGTCGCCGCCGACCTGCGCTTCCACAACAAGATCGCCTCGATCTCGCGCAACGCGATCCTGGATGCGGTGGCCGAGGCGATGCTGGGCTGGCTGCGCAACGACCAGATCGACTCGGAGGCCTTTGCCGCCCGTGGCGAGGCGGTGCTGGACGCTCACGCCCAGATCGTCGAGGGGCTGCGCACCCGCGATCCCGACGCGGCCGAGGCGGCCCTGAGCCGCTATCTCGACCAGGCCGACGCGGTCGAAAGGATCGCGGTCGCCTCGTAGTCCTCAGTAGCGTTCGGGACGGCCATGGCCAGTCGATCATCCACCGCGACCGCTCGGCGTTCCGAGGACGCCGGGCCCGAGAGCACCAGCCAGACCCTGACCCGGGCCATCGACATCCTCGACGCTTTGCGCGAGGGGCCGGCCGACCTGCAGGCGCTGCAGACCCGCACGGGCCTGACCCGCAGCACCGCCCACCGCCTGGCCAATCTGCTGATCCATCGCCGTCTGGTGACGGGCGACGGCAAGATCTATCGCCTGGGCGCGGGCCTGATCTATCTGGGCTTCAAGAGCGGCGAACGGCTGGACCTGATCGACGTGGCGCGGCCCGTCCTCGCCCAACTGTCGGCCGAGACCGACGACGCGGTCAATCTGGGCGTCCGCGACGGCGACGAGATCATCTATGTCGCCCAGGCGCCCAGCCGCCGACGGGTCGTGGTCCGCCACCATGTCGGCGACCGCAACCGGGTGGCGGAGACGGCCCTGGGCCGGGCGTTGCTGCTGGACGAGGGCGAGACCTGGCAAGCCCTGTTCCCGCGCGAGGACTACGCCCTGAACAGCGGGCGGGGCCATGTGGAGCACCATGACGACGGCGGCGACCGCATCCGTTGCCTGGCCGCGCCGATCCGCGAAGTGAGCGGCGGCATCGTCGCCGCGCTCAGCCTGTCCAGCCTGCCCGAATATATGGACGACGCCCGCATGACGGCCCTGGCCGTGCGGGTGCGCGAGGCGGCGGCCGAGATCAGCCTGGCCCTGGGCTATGAGGGCCCGCGCTAGAGCCGTTCGGCTTCAACGCGGTCGATCAGCCCCTTGAGCAGGCCGCGGCCCTTCACCCAGGCGCCGTGGCCGGAATCGACATTGATGTGGCCGGCGCGGCCCAGGTCGACGAACTCCGAACCCCAGCCGCGGGCGAAGGCCTCGGCGCGCTCGATCTCGACATAGGGATCGTTACGGCTGGCCACGACCAGCGACGGAAAGGGCAGGCGCTGGCGGGGGATCGGCGAGAAGCCGACCAGCAGGCGGCCGGCTGGACCCTCGCGATTGACGTCGGCCGGCGCCACCAACATGGCCCCGCCTACGCCGCGTCCGCCCGTGACCTGAGCCAAGTGCGCGACCAGGGCGCAGCCCAGGCTGTGGGCCACCAGGATCGCGCCGGGGTTCTGGCGGATGGCCTCGGCCAGGCTGATGGTCCAGTCGCCCAGCAGCGGGCGTTCCCAGTCCTGCTGGTCGACGCGCTGGGCGCCGGGGAGGGCGCGTTCCCAGTGGGTCTGCCAGTGGTCGGGACCGGAGTTGTACAGGCCCGGCACGATCAGGATCGGCGGGCTGTCGACGTCGTCACGCCGGCGGCGGACCGGTTCGAACGCGAAGGAAGCGGGGGTCATGAGGCGTACTCGAGGCTGGAAGCCGACACGCCCCAAATGTCGGCTTACGGCGTCCCGCTGCAATTCATATCAATTCAATGGGAATTGAGAAAAGCTGAGGCGAGACGCCGATTTCTGAATTAGCCGATCCGGTCGCCACGGTGCAGCGGGTCGGGCAGGGGATCGCCGTCCTTCACGAACTGCAGCGACACCGAATTGATGCAGTAACGCAGGCGCGTCGGGGCCGGGCCGTCCGGGAAGACGTGGCCCTGGTGGCTGTCGCAGCGGGCGCAACGGGTCTCGATGCGGACCATGCCGTACGAGGTGTCGCGGATGCCGACCACATGGTCCTCGGCGAAGGGCGCGTAGAAGCTGGGCCAGCCCGTGCCGCTCTCGAACTTGGTCTCGTGCTTGAACAGCGGCAGGCCGCACAGGCGGCAGGCATAGACGCCGGGGCTCTTCTCGCCCAGCAGGCCGCCGCAGAAGGGGGCCTCGGTGCCGTGATGCAGCAGGACGCGCGCCTCCTCGGCCGTCAGGTCGGCCTCCAGGCGTTCGCGTTCGGGCTCGGTCGGCGGCGTGAGATCGAAGCCGACGGTTGAAAGGATGGCTGCGTCTGTCATGACAGGCAATGTAGGCGCTCGGGCGCCGGTTCGGTAGGGAGTCCTGATCATGACCGTCGCTGTCGCTTTCCTGCAGCCGGGTTGGGCCGATTGGGAGGCTGGCGGCGTGCTGGCCCTGCTGCGCGAGCACCTGAAGGTCCAGATCGAGATCGCCACCCCGACCGGCGATCCGGAAACCTCGATCGGTGGCGTCCTGGCCGCGGCGGACTACCGCTTCGACGATCCGGTGTTGAGCGACGCCGACCTCTACATCCTGATCGGCAGCGACGCGTGGGCGGAAGCCGAGAACCCGGCGGTCAGCGCCCTGATCCGCCAGGCCTTCGCCGACGGCAAGCCGGTGGCGGGGATCTGCGCCGGCACGACGGCCCTGGCGCGGGCGGGCCTGTTCGAGGGCCGCAAGCACACCTCGAACGGTCAGGAATGGCTGGAGGGCGTCGTGCCCGGCTATGCGGGTTCGGAACACTATGTCGACAGCGCCAAGGCGGTGACCGATGGCAAGCTGGTCAGCGCCTCGGGCCTAGCCCCGGTGACCTTCGCGGCGGCGGTGGCGCGTCTGGTGGCGCCGGAGGCCGAGGGCATGATCGCAGAGTATGTGGCGATGTTCGCGGCGGAGTTCGCCTAGATCCCCACAATCCGTTTTCCCGGCGAAAGCCGGGAGCCAGATGCAAAAGCGCCCGCGGTCCGGATAGGACGCGCGGGCGTTCTGCATTCGCCACAGAGCTTTACGATCTGGGCCCCGGCTTTCGCCGGGAAAAAGGAGTTGGGCCTATTTCAGCGCGGCTGCGCCGGCGCGGGACGCAACGCCGTCTTGGGCCGGCGTGCCGCCCGAGACGCCAATGGCGCCGACGATCTTGCCGTCGGCCAGCAGCAGTTCACCGCCCTCGATGGCGAGAGCGCCGGCGAAGATTGCGTTCAGGTTGCCGCCCTTGACGGCGTCCTGGAACGCGCCCGTCGGACGGCGGAAGCCCGACGCCGTCTCGGCCTTGCCGCGCGCGATGTCGGTCGAGGCGTACTGCGTGCCGTCCATCTTGTGGATCAGCACCGTCGCGCCGTTCGGCTCGGTGACCGCGATGGTCATGGTCCAGCCGTTCTTGGCCGCCTCGGCCTCGGCCGCGGCCGCGACGGCCTTGGCTTCGGCCAGGGTGATCAGCCGGCCGTAGGACGGATTGGGCGCCGGCGCGGCGGCGGCCGGCTTGGCGGCAGGCGTCTGGGCTTCGGCGACGCCGCCGGCCAGGCCGAGGCTGGCGGCGATCAGGGCGAGGGTCTTCTTCATGGCAGTACAACCTCGTCGTTCAGGGCGGTGTTCTGGGCTTGGGTGGAGACGATGCGGACCCGCAGGCCGGACGCCTTCACGCCGCCCGGGATCTTCAGTTTCACCTTGGCGGTCTTGGGCAGAAGGTCCAGCGGAGCCTTCAGGGCCGGGATGGCGGCGGTGTCCAGCACCTTTCCCGACGCGTCGACCAGCTCGAGCTTGGCCGCCGCGGCGTCCTGGGCGCCCAGGCTGTGGACCGTGGCGGTGATCGCAGAGCCCTTCACGACCACGTCGCCGCGACCGATGCCGAGGTCGGCGCGCTTGGCCGGATCATCGCCAGCCGTCGCCAGCTTCATGTCGATGATGGTCGTCTGGCGCGGAGCCAGCACGATCTTGGTCCCCAGGCTGCGCTCGAAGGCCACGGTGCTGCTCTGCGCCGTCCCGTCGATCGCGTCGTCGCCATTGGCGTCCAGACCCTGAGCAAGGGTCCATTGGCCGGGCGCGACGTTCCAGCCGGTCATGGTCGCCGTCACCGACTTGTCGGTGGTGTTGTAGGCGATGACCTTGAAGCTGGTCTTGGTCGCGTCCTTGACCAGCAGCGCGATGTCCGTGCCATCCGCGCCGTCGAAGCGCCACGAGACGGTGTGGCCCGGGGTCATCTGGCTGCGCTTGTTGGCCAGGCCGCCCAGGCGGGTGCGCTGCAGGATGTCGGTCGGCAGCTCCACGCGGTCCGACCACCAGTGGCCTTCGGTGTGCATGTACATGTGCTGGGCGTTGAACTGGATCTCGTCGGCATACAGCGCCTCGAGGTGCTTCTTGTCGCCGGTCAGGTTCCAGGCCGAGTAGCGGTCGAAGGCGCCGCCCTTGGCCGCGGCCTTGACGATGGCGTCCTTGTTGGCCTCGGCCAGGCCCAACTCGGTCAGGGCGTTCTCGTTGATGCTCTGCAGCGCGCGGACGCCGTTCTTGGAGATCCGCCAGTTGATCGGCGCTAGGTACTTCTTGTCGCCGGTCAGGCGATAGGCCGACCAGAAGATCTGGAACGGACCGTCCGCGCCCGAGCCCTGCAGCACCGTGCCGCCGCGCTCGGCGTCGGTGCGCCAGTTGATCTCGTTGGGCAGCGAGCCGTCGGGCTTGGTGTGGGCGATGTAGCCGTCCGCCAGGCCGATCACGGTGTCACGGGCGGTCTGGTCGCCGTTGTAGTCGCTGATCAGGATCGACGGATGCACGACGCCGAACGAGTACGGCTTCTGCCACTCCCACGGGCCTTCGCGGTACGAGATCTTGCCGCTGTACCAGTTGGTGTTGAAGTGGACGTGGCCGGCCGGGTTCTTGTCGATGACCCGGGGCAGGGCCTTCACGGTCGTGAACAGGCGCTCGACCGCCAGCGGGTCGCCGTAGTTGACGTACAGCGCCGACGAGTTGGAGTTGATGCCTTCCTCGTAGGCGTGCAGCTCGTCGGTGACGATCGTCGACAGGCCGTCGGTGAACATGCCGTTGGCGTAGACCGCGTCGGTCAGGCGGTTCAGCGAGTGGGTGATCTTGTCCGGCTGGACGCCCATCAGCGCCACGCCCGGCCACTGCTGCAACAGGTCGCTGTCGTCCGACAGGCCGCCGCCGAAGTCGCCGAAGTCGGCCTGACGCTCGTCGATCCACCAGTTCATGTACTGGCTGACCTGCTTGAGGTCCTGGGTCTGGCGGAAGGCCCACAGCGGGGTGTCGTCGGTCGGCTTGGGCTGCTCGAACGCCGGCCAACCCTGGCTGCCGAAGGTGATGTCGCCCCAGTACTCGCGGCCGATCTGGTTGTCGGGATCGACCTTCAGCAGGTCGGAGATATCGGCGTACAGGCGGCGATACAGGCCCTGGCGCTTGGAGGTGGTGTGCTCCTCGACCAGGAAGGCCCAATTGTCTTTCACTTGGTTCAGGCGGTCGGCGACGTGCTCGGCCTTGGCGTCTTCGCGAGCCTTGAACACCAGGCGGATCTTGGCGCCGTCCAGCGCCTTGGGACCAAAGTCGGCGCTGTCGGCGGCGATGGTCAGGTACAGGCTTTCGGTGGCCAGGATGCGATCGCGCAGGTCCAGCCACACGGTGCGGGCCTCGCCGGCCTTCACCGAGACGCTGACGTCGATCATGTTGCGGCCCGGCCAGATCGGGTCCTTGACCTGGATGTTCAGCGGGATGATGGCGCCACCTGCGCCAGGCAGAGAAGGGATGTCGATGGCCACGCCGTCCAGGCCGTCGCGGGCGTTCTCCCAGCCATAGGCCCAGTTGCGGGCCAGCGGCTTGGCGGCCGGGGCGTCGCCGAAGCCCGACGGGATCAGCACGTGCACGATCGGCAGGCCCGGCGCGGTCAGGTCGGCGGCGGGACGCGTGCGGGTCGGGGCTGCATCCGGCACGGCCACCACGGTGGCGCGCTCGCCCGCCGGATGACGGCCGGCGATATAGGCGTTCAGGTCGGCCAGGTTCAGATAGTCCGGTGCCACGTCGGCGCGGACCGTGTAGCTCATCTTGAACGCGTCCTTGGGCTCTTCGCCGGCAGTCACGTTGTAGGCCCAGATCTCCTGGATCGGGGTCTCTTGCGCGATGTTGGTGAAGGTCAGCACGCCGCCGTTCAGCGGCTTGGCGAAGGTGTCGACGGTGCGTTGCTGGTCCTTGGCGCGCTTGGCGACGCTAGAGCTCTTCTCACCGGCCTTCGGGGCCCAGGTCATGTCGCCATAGGCGGGGCCCTGGATCTCGATGCGGTTGATCGGCTCCTCGGGCAGGGCCAGGGTCAGGGCCTTGCCGCCGTCGACATAGACGTTCCAGTCGGGCAGCTGGAAGTAGTCGTCGCGGCCTTCTAGGCGCGAGCGGTTGTAGACGCCCGGCCAGGTGGTTTCGGAGATGCCGTCGTTGGCCCGCCACATCCACTGCTTGATGTCCTTGGCGTCGGCGAACTCGACCTTGCGGATCGTGGTCTTGGCGTCGGCCAGCAGGGGCGGGGCCGACTTGTTCCAGCCGTAGCGTTGCTTCCAGGCGGTGCGGGTGGCGGCGTCGGCCAGCGTCAGGACCGGCGCTTCAGCGGCGGGGGTCTCGTTGCGGGCGAGGGCGGCGATCGCGGTCGCCGCCAGCGGGCGGTCATAGACGCGCAGCTCATCCAGGTCGCCGCCGCGGGTGAAGTTGTAGCGGCTTTGCACCTGGTGCGGGGCGATCACGCGACCGGCGACGCCGAACTGGTCGAGACCGGCGTCATAGACCGCCTTTGTCTCCTTCTTGGCCGCCAGCTTGCCGTCGACATAGAGCTGGACGCCCGTCGTCTCGTCCCAGGTGAAGGCCAAATGGGTCCAGGCGTCGGCGGCCGGGTTCTTGTCTACCTTGAACGACACGCGGGTGCGGGCCAAGCCGTTGTCGGTGACGAAGGCGTCGAAGCCCTGGCCGTTCCAGTCGATGCGCAGGAACGCCATGTCCCAGCTGGTGTGGTCGGCATAGCCGACGCGGAAGATTACAAACGGCGCGACGCCGACCGGATAGCCCGAGCGCCAGAAGAACGAGAGGGTGCCACGCTGGGCCTGGATGTTGCCCGGGGCGTTCCACGAGACCAGGCCGTCGTCCTCGGCGTGGAAGCCCTGGCCGGCCTTGCCGTCGATCGGCGTAACCTTGTCCACGAAGTTGGGGATGGGGTCGCCGGCGGCGACGTCGGCCGTCAGACCCTTGTCGCCCGAGACCTTGAACAGCAGCGCCGGTTCAGCGCTCTGCGCCGCGACGGCCGCATTGGCGAGGATCAGCGCACAGGCCGAGCCCAGGAAAATCGCCTTCATGAAACGTGTCCTCCCGAAGAACTACATCACGGCTCCCAAAACGCTCAAATACTGCGGGTAACCGGTGTCAGCTTGGGCGCTGGTGTACCCCTCGAAGCCGCGATTGCAAACCCGCTAGGGGCGAAGATGGCGACCGCCGTCCGTGCGTGGTACCGCTCTAAAAAGGCTCTGGAGCGGTGCGATGACCTTGTGGCGTAAGTTCTTCGGCATCACGGGCCGTCTGCGGCGGCGGGACTATTGGCTGCTGAATATTATCGCGGCCGTCGTGATCACGATCCTGGACGTGATCGCCAGCCTGTTCTTCGGCTGGTCGGAGGGCTACTGGCCCACCAATCCGGTCAGCTGGGCGTTATGGGTGCTGTCGTTCTGGATCAGCATCTGCCTTCTGGTGCGGCGTCTGCACGACCGCAACAAGGGGCCGGTCTGGATCCTCGTCTACAACATCCCGATCGTCGGCTGGATCTGGTGGATCGTCGAGGCGGGCTTCATGGACGGAACCCAAGGGCCGAACCGCTACGGCCCGTCGCCGAAGGGCGTCGAAGCGTCGCCCGCGCCCCAGGCGCCTCTGATGGAGTAGCGCTCTTTCTCCGCCGCGGGCTTGGCCCTAGATTGCGCCGGTCGGCGCGGGGCCGACTCGAAGAGGGCGGGCATGGGCGATCGTAGCGAGTGGGCGGAGCTGTTCCTGTCGTCGAACGGCAGGCTGGCGCGCACGCCGTTCGTCGTCACCTCGGTCATCCTGATCGGCGTGGCGGTGCTCTATGAGACCATCGCGCCCTACACCCTGCACTGGCTGACGGGCTGGTTCGTCTATCCGGCCCTGCTGTTCTCGGGCGCCTGCGTGCTGTCCAAGCGATTGCACGACCGCGGACGCTCCGGCTGGTGGGCGATGCTGATCCTGATCGCCATCGTCGCAGTCTGGCCCCAGCCCGAGCACTTCCTGGACTTCATGTTCTCGCTGGTGATCTTGTGGGCGATCGTCGAGCTGGGCGTGATGGGCGGCGAGCAGGGCGCCAACCGCTACGGACCCAACCCGCAGAAGACGGTCGCCGCCTAGGCCGGAGCCTCGGCGTCCTCGATCGGACCGAACACCTTCTCGAAGCTGGTCTTCAGGGCCGCGTCGGCCTCGTCCATGGTCACTGGCAGGCCCAGATCGACCAGGCTGGTGACCCCGTGCTCGACCTGGCCGCAGGGCACGATGCCGCTGAAGTGCGAGAGGTCCGGCTCCACGTTCAGGCTGATCCCGTGAAAGCTGACCCACTTGCGCAGCTTCACCCCAATGGCGGCGATCTTGTCCTCGCGGCTCCAGCCGGCGCCTTTGCGCTCGACCCAGACGCCGACCCGGCCGTCGCGCAGCTCGCCGGTGACGTTGAAGGCGGCCAGGCCGTCGATGATCCACGCCTCCAGCGCCGCCACGAAGGCGCGGACGTCGCGGCCGCGCTTGGTCAGGTCCAGCATCACATAGGCCACCCGTTGGCCGGGGCCGTGATAGGTGAATTGCCCGCCGCGCCCGCTCTCGAACACCGGGAAGCGGTCGGGCTGGATCAGGTCGGTCGCCTTGGACGACACGCCGGCGGTGTAGAGCGGTGGATGCTCCAGCAGCCAGATCAGCTCGCCCGCCGTGCCCTCGGCAATGGCGGCCGCGCGGGCCTCCATGGCGGCAACGGCTGCCGGGTAGGGGACCTGCCCGGTCGAAACCGCCCACCCCACCGGCGCGGCGTCATCGCGCTTCATGGCCGGAAGTTCAGCGTTTTCAGCGTTTAACGGGAAGGCAAGCATACGGCCCTAATCTTGCAATCGAGACGGCGCGGCCACGACGGCCGTGGATGCGTCAGTTTCAGGGGCCTTACTTCGTGAGCCAGGTCAACGCCGTCAATGTCGAGATCTCCGTTCTGCTGGGGCGCTCGATCCTGCCTATGCAGCAACTTCTGCGCATGGGCCGCGGCGCGGTGATCCCGCTGGACGCCAAGACCAATGACGAAGTTTGGATCCTAGCCAACAACCACCCGATCGCGCGCGGCGAGATCCAGATCAGCGACGACCGCATCGCCATCCAGGTGACCCGCGCGGCCGACGTCTATGACTACATGGCCGGCGGCGCGTAACGCTCTGGTTGAGTCCCGGCCAACGTGTCAGGATGTCGCCGAATGGAGGGCGGCATGCGGTTTTGGTTTGCGGCGCTGGCGTTTGCGGGGTGTTTCCTAGCCTCAAGCGCCGAAGCTGAGCTCTATTCGCGCAGCGGCTATTTCGATTCCGTACGAGTTTCGCCGGAGAGCGGCGACCAGGGTGGCATTCGCATCCAAGTTAATGACGGACCCTTGCCGACCGTCGAGTTCGCGCTTTGCGAGGGGTCGTGTGGTGAGCCCGATTTCTTCCCGGCCACGATCCAGGGCGATCGGCTGAGCTTCGTTTTCACCGAGCCGAGGTACGATCGCTCGGGGCAAAAGTCCGGTGAACGGCGAGCCAATGTGGACGGAAAGTTCGTCGCGAAAGGGCTGTTGCTGAAGATCGACTTCCTCGATTCCACCCACGACGACGCCGGCGCCTACGAGTTGGTTCCGAGGCTAAAGCGCCAGCCCTGACGCCCGTTCGTGTGACGACATCCGCGACACTTCAACTCCGCTCTTCCCAAAGCCGATTCAGTTTGCTACCAGCCGCGGCTCACCACGAGCGGTCGTGGCGGAATTGGTAGACGCGCAGCGTTGAGGTCGCTGTGGGGCAACCCGTGGAAGTTCGAGTCTTCTCGACCGCACCAGTGGTGAACAAGAATAGAGCGCGCTTGGCGAAATCGGTTTCCGACTCGCTGGGGGCGCTCTAATCGTTTCTGGCCTTGGTTACGCCCCAAGCGCGCTTCAATCGGATTAGCCCAACGAACCCAGCGCTCTAAGAGCTCAGGAGGCCCCCATGACCCGGGACACCGCCGAACTGACCGACGACGTGCTGGACGACATCCCGCTGGCCCAAATCCCCATACCAAAGACCGAGACCCCCGAGGAGCTGGAAGACCTGGCCCTTGGCGAGGACTACGCCCTCAATCCCGAATATGTCGAAATGGTCGTCGACGCCGCCGACAGTGGCGACGCCAAGCGCCTGCGCGAGCTGATGGGCGCGCTGGAGCCCGCCGACGTCGCCGACCTGATGGGCTTCCTGACCGCCGACTACCGCGAAGAGATCATCCCGCTGCTGGACCCCGAGGCCCTGGGCGAGATCATCTCGGAGCTGGAGGACAACATCCGCGAGGAGGTGCTGGAGGCGACCCCGTCGGTCACCCTGGCCCGCGCGCTGGAGGAGCTGGACACCGACGACGCCGCCGACGTCATCGACGACCTGGACGACACCAAGCGCTTCCAGGTGCTGGCCGCCATGGGCGAGATCGACCGCGCCGCGATCGAGACGACCCTGTCCTACGAGGACGAGACCGCCGGCCGCCTGATGCAGCGTGAGTTCCTGGCCGCGCCGGAATTCTGGACCGTCGGCCAGACCATCGACCATGTCCGCGAGGCCGGCGATCAGCTGCCCGAGCTGTTCTTCGACGTCTATGTGGTCGATCCGACCTACAAGCCCGTCGGGGCCATCCCGATCAGCATCCTGCTGCGCAGCCGTCGCGACACGCCGCTGACCGAGCTGATGGAGGCGGTCACCGAAATTCCGGTCGAGATGGACCAGGAGGAGGTGGCCTACATCTTCGACAAGTACCACCTGATCAGCGCCCCGGTCATCGAGCCGGGCGGGCGCCTGGTCGGCCAGATCACTGTCGACGACATCGTCGAGGTCATCCGCGACGAAGCCCAGGAAGACATCCTGGCTCTGGCCGGTGTGTCCGACGCGGGTCGTGACGCGTCGGTCATCGACATCGTCAAGTCGCGCCTGCCGTGGCTGATGCTCAATCTCGCCACCGCGACCCTGGCGGTCAGCGGCGTCGCCATCTTCCAGGACGAGATCGCCAAGCTGGTGGCCCTGGCCATCCTGATGCCGATCGTCTCGTCGCTGGGCGGCAACGCCGGCACCCAGACCCTGGCCGTCGCCGTGCGCGCCCTGGCCAGCAAGGAGCTGACCACAGCCAACGCCCGCCGCATCGTGCTGCGCGAACTGCTGGTGGGCCTGGTCAACGGCTCGGCCCTGGCCCTGGTCATGGGCACGGCGACCTATCTGTTCTTCGGCGCGCAGGACCATCACGGCGCCCTGGCGATCATCGTCGCCGCGGCCCTGGTGGCCAACATCTTCACCGCGGCGGTGGGCGGCATTCTGATGCCGCTGGCCCTGGAGAAGATGGGCCGGGACCCTGCGGTGTCGTCGTCGATCTTCGTGACCTTCCTGACCGACTTCACCGGCTTCTTCGCCGTGCTGCTGATCGCCTCGCTGATCCTTTAAATCGCCTCGCTAGGGAAAACTGGCGCCGACCTTGCGCCGAGACAGGCGAACGCATCCGCGTCTGTCTCAAACTGGGTCAAACTCAGCGATGAAACCGCGTCATCAGGTCTCCCGGGCCTCCGTCGATCTCATCAAGAGATTCGAAGGCTACCGTCAGAAAGCCGCCAAGCTCCCCGATGGGCGCTGGACAGTCGGCTATGGCCACACCCTTACCGCCCGCGAAGGCGCGTCCGTCTCGGAAAAGGACGCCGAGGCGCTGCTGCTGTACGACCTGATCTCGGTCGCCCATTCGGTGAACGAGAACACGTACGCGCCGCTGAACCAGAACCAGTTCGATGCGCTGGTCTGCTTCGCCTTCAATATCGGTCTCGACAACTTCCTCCGCTCGGGCGTGCTGCGCCGGATCAACGAGGGCTCGCTGCTGCAAGCCGCGTGCGCGATGGAGATGTGGCGCAAGGCCGACTTCGAGGGCGAGCGGATCGTCATCGACGCCCTGGTCCGTCGCCGCGCCGCCGAGAAGACCTTGTTCCTGACGCCGGCCAATGGCGAGTGGGTGCCTGCGCCCAGCCCGGTGCTGCGTCCCAAGGTCGACTACGACGCCAGCTGCGCCATTCCCAAGCAGACGCCAATCGCCGTCAACGCCCGCACGGAAGGCGACCGCGTCGTCACCGAGCGCGAGGAGGGCCTGCCGCTGAACGTCGTCGTCCCGGAAGAGGACGCCCCGACGGCCACCGAGCAATCGGCCGCCGCGGTCAGCGCCCGCCTGGAAGCCATCCTGGCCGACGCGCCGCCGGTCGTGACCACCACCAAGCCGGCCCCGGTCCAGGACGACCTCGTCCTTCCGGAACCGCCGCCGCCCGCGCAACCGGCCGTCACTGCGCCCGCGCCGGTGGTGTTCCAGGATGAGCCGACCACGACCCCGGTCGCCCCGGCCCCCGAACCCGCCGCACCGCTGGAGTTCACGCCGTTCCGCCTGACGCCGCAGCCGGTCGAGGAAGTTGAAAAGCCGACGCCGGTCGACAGCTTCGCCCCGACCGCGCCCGTGGAGCCCAGCCTGTTCACCGCCCCGGCCGCCGGCTCGTCGGTCTTCAACCTGGACGGCTTCTCGACCAGCGACGAGACCGTCTCGCTGAACCCGATGGACGTGCCGCTGGTCGAGGCCGAGCAGCCGCGCTTCGGCAACACCAGCCTGCTGATCAGCCTGGGCATCCTGGGCCTGGCCCTGTTCGGCGGTGGCGTGCTGTGGATCCTGACCGTGGCCGCCGGCTCTGACACCGGCGTGAAGATGTTCGGCTACGGCGCCAGCATGATCGGCGCGATCTGCTTCGTGGTTTCGGCCTATCTGCTGCTGCGCCGCCTGGCCGGTCCGGACGCTGGCGACGAGGAATAGTTTCCTTTCCTTACGTCACGTAAGTTGAGCAAGAACGCCCGCGGGTCACATTGATCCGCGGGCGTTTGTGCTGTTGGATGACGTAATGACGAATTTCGCACCCTCGATGGACTTCGCCCTGGGCGACACGGCCGACGCGATCCAGGAAACCACGGCCCGCTTCGCCGCCGACAAGATCGCCCCGCTGGCGGCCCGGATCGACGAGACCAACGCCTTCCCGCGCGAACTGTGGGTCCCGATGGGCGACCTCGGCTTGCACGGCATCACGGTCGAGGAAGAGTTCGGCGGCCTGGGCCTGGGCTATCTCGAGCACGTGGTGGCGATGGAGGAGGTGTCCCGCGCCTCGGCCTCGGTAGGCCTCAGCTACGGCGCGCACTCGAACCTGTGCGTCAACCAGATCCGCCGCTGGGCCACGCCTGAACAGAAGCAGCGCTACCTGCCCAAGCTGATCAGCGGCGAGCATGTCGGCTCGCTGGCCATGAGTGAGGCGGGCTCGGGTTCGGATGTCGTGTCGATGAAGCTGCGCGCCGAGCAGCGCGGCGACCGCTACGTCCTGAACGGTACGAAGTTCTGGATCACCAACGCCCCGCATGCCGACGTGCTGGTGGTCTATGCGAAGACGGGCGAGGGGAGCCGCGGCATCACCGCCTTCATCGTCGAGAAGGGCATGAAGGGCTTCAGCGTCTCCAAGAAGCTGGACAAGATGGGGATGCGGGGTTCGGACACCGCCGAGCTGGTGTTCGAGGATTGCGAGATCCCGGAAGAGAACATCATGGGCCCGGTCGGCGGCGGCGTCGGGGTGCTGATGAGCGGCCTGGACTACGAGCGCGCCGTGCTCAGCGCCGGCCCGCTGGGCATCATGCAGGCCTGTCTCGATATCGTCCTGCCCTATGTCCGCGACCGCAAGCAGTTCGGCCAGGCGATCGGCTCGTTCCAGCTGATGCAGGGCAAGGTCGCCGACATGTACGTGGCCCTCAACTCGGCCCGGGCCTATGTCTACGCTGTGGCGCGGGCCTGCGACGCGGGCAAGACCACCCGCTATGACGCGGCCGGTGCGATCCTGCTGGCGTCGGAGAACGCGGTGAAGGTGTCGCTGGAGGCCATCCAGGCCCTGGGTGGCGCGGGATACACCAAGGAATGGCCGGTCGAGCGCCTGCTGCGCGACGCCAAGCTGTACGACATCGGTGCGGGCACCAACGAGATCCGCCGCTTCCTGATCGGCCGCGAACTGATCGGGGCCTAAGGTCCAGATATGGAAAGGGCCGCCCCGATTGCTCGGGGCGGCCCTCCATCGTCGTGGCCGCTTTCGCAAGCAGCGTGTGACTTAGAACCCTAGGCGTTCAACGCCTCAGGCGGAAACCTCGCTCTTAAGGCTCCAGGTAAGCACTTGCGACCGCGGTTGGAGACAATGAGACACTAGATCACCTCCTTTCAGTAGTTGAACAACACCAACAGGATATGGGTCTGTTCGAGCATTTGAAAAGAGCAAATCGTACGTGACCGGATGTCGCGGCTAGATCGGCAAAAGCTTGAGCACGACCAGGATGGCGGCCCAAAGCGCCAGGGCCGCGCCGATGACCAGCGGACGATCGAAATTGAACCGGCGTTCGGGGGCGTGCCGGGGCGAATGACCGCCCGAAGCGCCATTGGGAACGAGGTGAATGCGCGTAGCCATGCCGCGTGAATCCTTCCCTTATGAACCCTCTGTCGGGGTCCTGACTCGGACCGTATGATGAATCTTCTCCTGTGAGAAGAATTCTTCACAAAGGCCCAGGTTGCATTGACCTGGATCAGAGAAGCGCGGAGGCATTCACGTGGCCATTTGGGACCCGGACATCTACGCCCTCTATCGCCGCTACCGTGAGCGTCCGGCCCTGGACCTGCTGACCGCTATTCCCGGCGACCTGAACCCGCGTGAAATCTGGGATCTGGGCTGTGGCCTGGGCGAGCAGGCGGCGCTGCTGGCGGCGCGTCATCCGCAGGCGCGGGTGCGGGGAATGGACTCCAGCCCGGAGATGCTGGCCAAGGCCAAGAGCCTGCCAGCGCCGGTGGAATGGGTGCTGGGCGACATCGCGGGCTTCGCGCCCGAGGTTCCGGCCGACCTGATCTTCAGCAACGCCGCCCTGCAGTGGGTGGGCGATCACGACAGGCTCGTGCCGCACCTGGCCCAGAGCCTGGCGCCCGGGGGCGTGCTGGCCGTGCAGATGCCGGTGGTCGACGGCCTGGGTTGGCGCGCCAGCCTGCAGGAGATCGCCGCCGAGGGGCCATGGGCCACGCGGTTCTCGGGCGTCGAAGGCGTGCGTCACGCCAATACGCCGGCCGACTACTATGGCTGGCTGGCGCCGTTGTGCCCCGAGGTTGACATCTGGAGCACGACCTATCTGCACGCCCTGCACGGCCAGGACCCGATCGTCGACTGGACCCTGGGCACGACGCTGAGGCCCTATCTCGACGCGCTGCCCGACGACGAGAAGGGCGCGTTCCTGGACACCTGGCGCCAGCGGCTGGCGCGCGACTATCCGCGCCGCGCCGACGGCGTGACCCTGTTTCCGTTCCAGCGACTGTTCATCGTGGCGCGGCGAGCCTAGCCGCGCTCGGCCAAACTCGGCCGGCGGCGCAATTCGGAGACAGGGGCGGGCAGGGCCTCCAGGACCTGGCTGGCGGCCAGATAGCCGGCCTTCACGGCGGGCTCGAAGGCCCGCCAGTCGCGAATGTCGATGCCTTCCAGCTTGGGCGTGATCAGCACGTCCGTCGCCTCGCGGGCGGCGGCCAGGTCGCGGCCGGTGGTGACGGTGGCGGCCCGCATGAGCAGGGCCACGATCGGCGGGCCCTTGCGCCATTCGCCCGAGACGATCCAGCTCCAGATTGACGGCGGGCGCACGATGTCGTCGCTGGTGATGCTGCGGCCGCGGGTGACGTCGACGCCGACGATCGGCCCCAGCTGGAGCGACCGCATGACGTCGGCCGGGAAGTTCTTCATCACCGCGCCGTCGACCAGCACCTGGCCGTCCAGGTCGGCCGGCGGCAGAACGCCCGGCAGCGAGATCGAGGCCCTCAGCGCCGTCTGCAGGTCGCCCGTCCGATGCAGCTGATAGGCGCCCGAGGTCAGGTTCGAGGACACGGCGAAGAACGGCAGCCACAGGTCGCTGATGTCGACCTCGCCGAAGTGCTCGGCCAGCCGCGCCTTGACCTTCTCGCCGCGGGTCATGGCGATCAACGGGAAGGCGATATCGTCCAGAGGGCTGCTGTCGACGAAGGCCTTGCGGATGCGGGTCTCCATCTCGCCGTCGTCCCAACCCATGGCGATGCCGGCCGCCACCATCGCGCCCATCGAGGCGCCGCCGACGAAGTCGATCGGCACGCCGCGCTCGCGCAGGGCCTGGATCGCGCCGATATGGGCATAGGCCCGCGCGCCGCCGCCGGAGAGGACGAGGCCCACCGACTGGCCGGTCAGCACCCGCGCCAGTCGCTGCAGGTCGGCCACGCCGTTCTCGCGCAGATGGAAGAGGCGTGCGGCCTGGGTCGCCGCCAGCCACGCTGCCGAGCCGCTGGGCCGGGCCAGGCTGGCCGATTGCAGCAGGATCAGGTCGATCAGCCGCTGGGCCTGCAATGGGGCCGAGGCGTAGCTGGTGATCCGTTCGGGCGGCGGCCGGTCGCCGCGTCCGACCCGGAACAGCCGGTCGACCTGCCGGCCGACCACATGCTTCCAGGCGGTCTCGTCGGCCTCGGCCACGTACAGCACGAAGTCGTGGGCGCGCTCGACATTGCTGAACCATTCGGTCGGGGCCATCAGCGACTCGCCACCCTCGACGGTAACCGAATAGCCCAGCCCCTCGATGCAGCGCGCCAGGCGCTCGACCACCGGCCGGATGGCCGCGCCGGGCTCCTCGGCGATGAACCCGAACACGGAAGGGTCGCCGATCGCGGCGTGGGTCTGGGCCTGGCGGGCGCGACGGATCATCAGCCGCGACAGCTCCAGCATGACGCCGGGATCCTCCTCGGCCGCGTCGAAGAAGTCGTCGCGGGGGAGGGCCAGGACCTCGCTGTCGCGCAGGGCCACCATATAGGCCGAGTGGGCGCTGTCGCCGACCAGGGCCATCTCGCCAGCCGGCTCGCCCGGGCGGATCACCCCCAAGAACTGCGGCTCCTGGCCTTCTTCGCGGCGGAAGGCGCCAAGCCGTCCGGTCTTCAGGAAGTAGAGCTGGGAGGCCTCTTCACCCGGCCGGAACAGCGTCGCGCCGCCGGGCAGCGAGAACCACGCCGCGGCGCCATTCCGCCAAGTCTTGGCGAAAAGACGGGCCAGGGCCGAGTCGTCGGGCAGGGGCGTTTCCACGGGACGAGAGCTAACCCGAAGGCAGGCTTGACCACAACGGGCCGTTCAGGCGCAACTGTTGCTCCGGAAGGCGAAATGGACGAGAACGGATTTGGCCGTGAATCTTCCTGATCGGGGTCCAAAAAGCTCCGACTTTCGGGCAAGGGTGGAAAAGGCTAAGCGTCGGTCATGCCGAAGTTGAACTCCGTTATCGACGCGTCCGGCGAGACCTTCGCCCGCAACGCCGCCCACAATCGCGCTCTCGTCGCCGAGCTGCAGGCTAAGGTGGCGCAGGCGGCGCTGGGCGGCTCAGAGAGCTCGCGCGAAAAGCACACCGCCCGCGGCAAGCTTCTGCCCCGCCAGCGCGTCGAGCGCCTGCTGGATCCGGGCTCGCCGTTCCTGGAGATCGGCCAGTTGGCCGCCTGCGACCTCTATGACGGCGAGGCCCCCGGCGCGGGCATGATCTGCGGCATCGGCCGGGTGTCCGGTCGCGAGGTGATGATCGTGGCAAACGACGCCACGGTGAAGGGCGGCGCCTACTTCCCGATGACCGTGAAGAAGCACCTGCGCGCCCAGGAGATCGCCGCCCAGAACCGCCTGCCGTGCGTCTATCTGGTCGACAGCGGCGGCGCGAACCTACCGCACCAGGCCGAGGTCTTCCCGGATCGCGACCACTTCGGCCGCATCTTCTTCAACCAGGCGCGGATGAGCGCCGTGGGCATTCCGCAGATCGCCTGCGTCATGGGCTCGTGCACCGCCGGCGGGGCCTATGTCCCGGCGATGAGCGACGAGACCGTCATCGTCCGCAACCAGGGCACCATCTTCCTGGCCGGCCCGCCGCTGGTGAAGGCCGCCACGGGCGAGGTCATCAGCGCCGAGGAGCTGGGCGGGGCCGAGACCCACGGCCGGCGCTCAGGCGTGGTCGACCACGTGGCCGAGAACGACGAGCACGCGCTGGAGATCGTCCGGTCGATCGTCGCCAATCTGAACACGACCAAGCCCGAACAGCTGGTGCTGGCCGAGCCCGAGGCGCCGCTCTACGACCCCGAGGAAATCTACGGCGTGGTGCCGACCGACGTCCGCGCGCCGTATGACGTCCGCGAGGTGATCGCCCGCATCGTCGACGGCAGCAAGTTCGACGAGTTCAAGGCCCTGTACGGCACGACCCTGGTCTGCGGCTTCGCCCGCATCTGGGGCCAGCCGGTGGCGATCCTGGCCAATAACGGTGTGCTGTTCTCGGAAAGCGCCGTGAAGGGCGCGCACTTCATCGAGCTGGCCTGCAAGCGCAAGATCCCGCTCGTGTTCCTGCAGAACATCTCGGGCTTCATGGTCGGCGGCAAGTACGAGGCCGGCGGCATCGCCAAGGACGGCGCCAAGCTGGTCACGGCGGTGGCGAGCGCGGAAGTGCCCAAGTTCACCGTCCTGATCGGCGGCAGCTTCGGCGCCGGCAACTACGGCATGTGCGGCCGCGCCTACAGCCCGCGCTTCCTGTTTACCTGGCCCAACAGCCGGATCTCGGTGATGGGTGGCGAGCAGGCCGCCAGCGTGCTGGCCACCGTCCACCGCGACGCCGCCAAGTGGACCGACGCGGAGGCCGAGGCCTTCAAGGCGCCGATCCGCCAGCGCTACGAGGACGAGGGCAACCCGTACCATGCCACCGCCCGCCTGTGGGACGACGGGATCATTGATCCGGCTCAAACCCGCGACGTCCTGGGTCTGGCCATCTCGGCGTCGTTGAATGCGCCGATACCGGAGACGACCTTCGGCGTTTTCCGAATGTAGCTTCACGGAAGGACCGTTCATGACCAATCCGATCGCCGACCCCATCGTCGAAGTCACCGACACCGATGCGATGAGCCCGCTGGTCCACATGGACTCAACGCCCGAGGGCGCCGTGACCGTCTGGATCAATCGTCCGGACAAGAAGAACGCCTTCGACGCGGCGACCATCGCGGCCCTGCGCCAGACCTTCGAGACCCTGCACGGGGCCGAGGGCGTGCGGGTGGTGTTCCTGCGCGGCGTGGGCGGGGTGTTCAGCGCCGGCGCCGACCTGGACTGGATGGGCGACGCCATCGAGTGGGACGAGGACGACAATCGCGACGACGCGCTTGAGCTGGCCCACATGCTCAAGGCGCTGCACGACATCCCGGCCCTGACCGTGGCCATGGTCGAGGGCGCGGCCTATGGCGGCGGCGCCGGTCTGGTGGCCGCCTGCGACCACGCCATCGCTCTGGTCGACGCCAAGTTCGCCTTCTCGGAAGTGAAGCTGGGCCTGACCCCGGCGACCATCAGCCCGTATGTGATCCAGGCCCTGGGCCCGCGCACCGCCAAGCTGCTGTTCGCCACCGGCCGAGTGTTCGACGCCGACGACGCCTGGGGCTACGGCCTGGTCGACGAGGTGTTCGAGGACGTCGCCAGCCTTGAAGTGGCCCGCGATGCGCTGATCGAGGAAATGGTCCCCTGCGCCCCCGGCGCGATCGGCGACGCCAAGGCGCTTGTCAACGACTTTGCTGGCCAGAAAATCGACAAGGGCCTGATCGAGGACAGCGCCAAGCGCATCGCCCGCCGCCGCGTGTCGGAAGAAGGCCAAGAAGGGGTGCGCGCATTCCTGGCTCGTCGTAAAGCGTCTTGGGCTGAGTGACTCAACTCAGCGGCGTTTTGTCGGGGGACTAGATGACGGGACCGGAACTGGAAGCGGCGACGGCCGACTCGGCGGGGACTTTCCTTGCCCGCAAGAAGAAGCCGTTCACCCATGTGGGCGAGCCCTGCAAGAATTGCGACACGCCCCTCGAGGGCTGGTTCTGCCATTCCTGCGGCCAGAACGCCGACACCCATCATCGGTCCATCCTGCACCTGATCTGGGAAACCATCGAAGGGATGTTCCACTTCGATGGTCGCCTGGCCACGACCCTGCCACTGCTGTTCTTCAAGCCCGGCAAGCTGGCCAAGGACCTGATGGAAGGCCGGATCGCGCGGCACGCGCCGCCGTTCCGCACCTTCCTGGTGGCCCTGCTGCTGTTCATCTTCTCGGCCGAGCACCTGATCCACAACCAGATGCACGAACAGGAAGTGCAGGCCGAAAAGCAGGCCCAGCAGCTGACCACGCCGGCCGGCCGCAAGGCCAGGGCCGACGAGATGCGCCAATCGGCGACCAGCGATCGCGACGAACGCCTGAAAAGCGCGGCCGAGGACCGCGACGAAGCGCTCAAGGCGGCAGACGCCGACAAGGCGAAGATCGCGGTGGACTACGACGCCGACGTCAAGAAGGCCCAGGATCTGTACGCGGCGACAGTGGCCGAGGCCAATGCGCTGCAGAACAACCCCAACGCCGGCGCCGAGGCGCTGGCCAAGCTGCACAACAGTAAATCCGAGGCCGCCGACAAGGTCCGTAGCCTGGAGTTCTCCGATCCGGCCGCCCTGGAGGACAGCGCCAACCGGCTCGCCGAGGTCCAGATCGCCGGCCAGCGCGTCACGGTGGTCAAGCCGGGCGAGGCCGGTCACGGTTCCGCTGACAAGGCCGACCACGCCCCCAAAACGCAAACCCATGCCGCCGACGGCCACAAGGCCAAGGAAGCCGGCTGGAAGGAAGGCCTGGCCAAGGCCGTCGCGAACCCGAACTACTTCATCCTGGTGATGTTCGGCTGGGCCCACCGCCTGGCGGTGCTGCTGCTGCCGATCGTCGGCCTGTCCCTGGCGCTCGTCTATGTGAACAAGCGCCAGTACTTCATCTACGACCATCTGCTCGTGGCCACGAACCTGATGTCGTTCTCGTTCCTGACCTGGGCGGTGCTGTTCGTGCTGCCGCAGGCGGTGATGGGGCCGTTCCTCGTCATCATCATGCTCTGGGGGCCAATCAATCTCTTCCAGACCCTGCGTGGGGGTTACGACTCCAGCATTCCGGGCGCTCTCATCAAGACCCTGATCGTCTGGTTCACCACCGTCATCGCCTTCGCCGTCCTGCTCCTGGGCCTGATGCTCTTCACCCTCTCGCAAATGTAGGTCTTCGGTTTGCTCTCCTCCGTCCTGATCGCCAATCGCGGCGAGATCGCCCGACGCATCATCCGCACCGCCCGCGAGCTGGGTGTGGCGACGATCGCCGTCTACTCGGAAGCCGACGCGAACGCCCCGTTCGTGCTGGAGGCCGATGCGGCGATCCTGATCGGTCCGGCGCCGGCGAAGGAGAGCTACCTCGATCCGAAGAAGATCCTGGCGGCCGCCAAGCAGATGGGGGCGCAGGCCATCCACCCCGGTTACGGCTTCCTGTCCGAGAACGCCGACTTCGCCCAGAGCGTGATCGACGCCGGCCTGGTCTGGATCGGCCCGCCGCCCTCGGCGATCCGCGCCATGGGCCTGAAGGACGCCGCCAAGGCGGTGATGATCAAGGCCGGCGTGCCGACCACGCCGGGCTATCTGGGCGAGGACCAGTCGGTCGAACGCCTGGCCGCCGAGGCCGGCAAGATCGGCTACCCCGTGCTGATCAAGGCCGTGGCCGGCGGCGGCGGCAAGGGCATGCGCAAGGTCGACAAGCCCGAAGACTTCGAGCCCGCCCTGGGCTCGTGCCGCCGCGAGGCCGCCGCCAGCTTCGGTGACGACCGGGTGCTGCTGGAAAAGTACGTCACCCATCCGCGCCATATCGAGGTGCAGGTGTTCGGCGACCAGCACGGCAACGTCGTCCACCTGTTCGAGCGCGACTGCTCGCTGCAGCGCCGCCACCAGAAGGTCATCGAGGAAGCCCCCGCGCCGGGCATGGACGAGGCCACCCGCCAGGCCGTCTGCGCCGCCGCCGTCAAGGCCGCCCAGGCCGTGGGCTATGTCGGGGCTGGCACGGTCGAGTTCATCGCCGACGCTTCGGAAGGCCTGCGCGCGGACCGCATCTGGTTCATGGAGATGAACACCCGCCTGCAGGTCGAACATCCGGTCACCGAGATGGTCACCGGCCAGGACCTGGTCGAGTGGCAGCTCCTGGTCGCCTCGGGCGAGCCCCTGCCGCTGGAGCAGGACGAGATCAAGCTGACCGGCTGGGCCATGGAGGCGCGCCTCTATGCTGAGAACCCGGCCACCGGCTTCCTGCCGTCGACCGGCAAGCTGAAGCACTTCCGTCTGCCGGAAGGCGACGTCCGCGTCGACAGCGCGGTGGAGGAGGGCGGCGAGGTCACGCCCTTCTACGATCCGATGATCGCCAAGCTGATCGCCCACGGCGCGGACCGCGAGGACGCCGCCCAACGGCTGGCCGAGGCCTGCGCCCTGGTCGAGGTCTGGCCGGTCAAGACCAACGCCGCCTTCCTGGCCAAGTGCGCCAGCCATCCGGACTTCATCGACGGCGCCGTCGACACCGGCTTCATCGAGGCCCGGCTGGACGAGCTGGTCGAGCGCAGCTTCAGCGATGAGCCGGCCATGGCCGCGATCGGCTGGCGGCTGGAGACCTTCATGGAGGCCGATTTCAAGTCTGGCCCTTGGGAAAGTGCGCCATCGCGCCTGCTGGGCTTCCGGATGAATGGCCCGAGAGCGGCCATGGATTTGCCAATGACGGTCGATGGCGTGGCGACACCGCTGCGGATCGCCTTGATCGGGGGCGGCGACGACTGGTCCTGGGACATCAAGCACAAGGACGGCCGCGAGTTCTCCGAGGTGGCTCGCCTGCCGACCACTCATGGGAAAACGCCTTTGATCTACGCCTTCGAGGGCGGTGATGTGCAGACCTTCGACTTCGAGCCGCAGGTCGGCGGCGCGGGTGAGGGCGCAGCCTCGGACGGCGCGATCCTGTCGCCGATGCCGGGCAAGATCGTCTCGGTCGCCGTGGCGGCTGGCGAGAGCGTCCGCAAGGGCCAGACCCTTCTGACCCTGGAAGCCATGAAGATGGAACACGCCCTGGTCGCTCCGTTCGATGGCGTGGTGGCTGAGCTTGCGGCTACGGCCGGCGGTCAGGTCAGCGAGGGCGTGATGCTGGCGAAGCTGGACGCCGGCGGCTGAACCGGACACGCGCTCTCCGCTTCACGCGGCGGGCCGCTGAAGGTCGCGAAGGGAAGCGGAGCGCCCGGGCCACGCCCGGAGTGTGAGAGTGCAAGTACCGTTTCGACGAAGCCGGAGCGCCCCGCGCGGCCGTTATCCGGTGAGCCCTCGGCGCGCGGGGTCTTAACCCGCTTCCGAAAGAGGCCCCCGACGGACGGGCCGGGGCGACGACCCCGGTCCCGGAACGTCCAGGCGATTTCAGCCCGGACCTGTCGCGTCGCCGAAGCCTTCGCCGCCCTAAAGCGAGATCAGGGGCTTCGTCCTGTGTTTCAAGGAACCTGCCGCTGGATCCGTCGCAAAGGCGAGCCTCAAAAGAGACCCGGCGAGCGCTACCCGCTCGACCACCCCTGACAGCCGCCACGATCGCCGGCCGGACGTCCCTTCGTGCTGTCAGGTGGGATCAGTATGAGCGCGAGTTTGAGCGCGGATCATTCGAGGTCGCGTAAAATCGACAAGCGATTGATTTTGTTGGCGGCGGCGCGGTGTATGCCAAGGGTGGAGACGCCTCTATGCCCGTCCGCAGCGGCCGAAGGGCGGCCGTCAGGGCTGGCGATAACGTCAGCTCGCGACCCGTTGCGGACTTCGCTGCCGGTTGGCACGTTGTTGAGATGCCCTACACGCTCCTGATCGAAATTTGGGAAGACCCCGACAGCCATTCCTTCGAATGGGGCGCTGTATCGGAGCATAGCGACGAATTGAGGAGCAAAGTCTCCCCCAACTCAGTGCGTCGCCACTCGTATCGCGCCAAATCTGACCTAGAAGCGCGGCAGATGTACCACGACTGGCATGGTTGGGACGCGTATGTTCCCGGTCCTGACTTTCCGGAAGTGTTCGTAACTGCGGAAGATGTCGCCGCCCAAGACCGCTACCTTGCCATCCGGAGCGCCGGCTAACCACCCATCCCAGAATTTAGCGAGGTCTGCTAAACGCCGTATAGGTTGGGCGGCATGACGAAGTTGCGGGCGTGTAAGCCCGCAAAGGGGGGGCTATGCGAGCCAAACGCTCTAGACGCTTCAGCGGGCAGAGAAGTGCGGCCGTTGCACTGGGGATGGCGCTCTTGGCGCCGATCTGGGCACAGGCGGGGTCGAAGGTCCAATCGGCCTACGAGCAGCTCTGCGGTCGCGACAAAACCGCCAGCGCAGCGACCTGTGCCGCCTTGGCGAACGAACTTGCGGTGGAGCGCGCCGGCCCTTCGCAGCCGGGCGGAAACGAGATGTCAGGCGACCTCGCAGCCGGGCTCTTTCATCAACTCAGCAGCCAAGCCTACTTCGTGATTCGGCCAGATGAGGTCGCCAACATCCTGACGTTCGACTGGGACCCCGCCAAGCGCGAGGCGACATTCACCGCAGAAATGCCCGGCCTTTCCGCCCCAGACATTCACAAGGTGCTGGTCGCGCCCTCAGGATCCTTCGCGGGGTTGAGGAAATTCTTGGGATTGACGTTCAAGGTGAATGGCCGCGTTAGCGGGCCAACAGCCTTCGAGATCGAGCCATACAAGATCGGCGGGGGCCAGGGCTCGGTGCGGCAAAGCTATACGCTGTTGCCGACAGGCGAACTGTCGGTTCTCTCCGAGCAACTCAAGGATGGTCAGTGGTGTTGCGCCGACTACGTCGCGCTGCACAAACCAATCGACCGACAGGAACTCGCCAAACTCTATCCACGTCTCGTCGAGTTAGGGCGAACCTACCAGACCGCCTACAATGAGCGGATGGAAGCCGAGAAGAGGCAGCGTCGACAGGAACGCGCGGAACTCTTTGGGAAATTGATGCAAGGCGCGTTGGTCGCCACCCAGGCCTATGCCGCCGGCGTCCAGGAGGCGAACGCTTCCAATGCTCGTGCGCAGGCCCTGATCGCCTCGGCAGCGGCCGTTCGGCCCCAGATTCAGCCGAGTGGAGGGGTTGCAGGCTCCATACGCACCGGAGCCAGCGCGGAGCGATCGGCCTCCATGCCCCAAGCGTCGACATCTCGATCGGAGCCGAGGGCGCGCTCATCGTCCGCGTCCGCGTCCGCTGTAATTAGGGCGGACGCTAGCGGTCCTGCGGCTGAGCCCGCGCTGCAAAACCGTACTGTAAGAGCGTATTTTGTAATGGGTCTTGAGCCAGCCCCTGGCGACACGCAAAACCCCCTTTGCTACAGCAATGTCTTCAGCGTGACCTTTCCCTGGAACCCTGAGGGATGGGGAAATGCTGGACGGGCGGCGGACGCCACGGCGAAGTATGCGCCGATCTTCCAAGAAAAATGCGCCAGGTTGGGAAAGGTCAATGGTCCGATGCCTGCCGCAAACATTGAAGGTGTAACGAGTGGATGGCCCGTGCCGCCCTCGCACCCAACCGATCGCCGCGTCACGCTACCTTGAAAAGCTCGCCCTCAAGGCGCTTGGGAGTCGCTCGCAGCTTCCGTTGACCACCCACCTCGGACCGCGACGGCATCCGCATTTGAGCAGCCAGCGCCCCCAAACGAGAACCGCCGCTGCGGACGGCCCCCACATGGCGTCCGTAACGGCGGCGCGGGGCGCTGCGGCCCGGGTCGCGCTCTGGTGTCGCGCGATGCTCTATCGATAACGCCGTCATGCGAGCCGTCGACGGGTTTCTCCCCGGACGCGAGCGGCGGACGGATTGCCTTGCGCGGCCGGCGCGCTATCTACGCCGGATGGCGTTGCACATCATCAAGCTGGTCGTCGGCTGCGACACGATCGACGATCTCCTGGCCTGGCACAAACAGCCCGATCATCCGTGGATCATGCACACCCGCATGACGCCCAAGCGGATCGACGAGGTGCTGGACGGCGGGTCGCTGTACCGGGTGATCAAGGGGCAGGTCCTGTGCCGTCAGACCATCCTGGCCATCGACACGGTGGGCGAGGGGGCGGCGTCGCGCTGCGAGGTCACGGTGGACCCGACCATCGTCCGGGTCGCGCCCCAGCCGCGCCGGGCGTTCCAGGGCTGGCGCTATCTCACGCCTGAGGACGCGCCGCCGGACCTGACCGAGAGCGAAGCCGCCGACCTGCCGCCCGATCTGGCCCGTCAGTTGCGAGAACTCGGCGCCTGGTGACTTTCGCGTGTGTCGTTAGCGAAGCGGCAACTCTGGCGGGTGTCATCTTGTCGCAGGAGTTGTCGAGGGGAACGACGATGAAGGCCAGTTACGCTGCTTTGGGGGTGAGTATGCTTTTCGTCGGGATGCTGGTGGGGCTGATGATCGCCCTGCATCCTGTGGGCTGACGATCTAGCCGACAGCCATATTGTCGATCAGCCGGGTCTTGCCCAGCCACGCGGCGACCAGGATCCGGCCCTTCGCCGCGCCGATCGGGCCAGGGCCCAGGCGCGACAGGTCGCCGGCCTCGCGCACTTCCACATAGTTCACCGGGCCAAAGCCGGCCGCTTCAAGGGCTGCGACAGCCGCGGCTTCGGCCTCGTCGATGCGGCCGCCGGCCGCCACCGCCGCCGCGGCAGCCTTCATCGCGTCGGGCAAGGCCACGGCCGCCGCGCGTTCTTCCGCCGACAGGTAGGCGTTGCGCGACGAGAGGGCCAGGCCGTCGTCGGCCCGCGCCGTCGGGGCGCCGATGATCTCGATGGGAATGTCCAGGTCGCGGGCCATGCGCTTGACCACCTGCAGCTGCTGGTAGTCCTTCTCGCCGAAGATGGCGACGTCGGCCTGGCTCTGGTTGAACAGCTTGGCCACCACGGTCGCCACGCCGCCGAAGAACTGCGGCCGCGCCGCGCCTTCCAGCGGTTCGGAGACGCCCGACACCGACACGGCGCTGGCGAAGCCGGGGGCGTACATCTCCGCGCCGTTCGGAGCGAACAGCAGGTCGCAGTCGACGCTGGCCAGCTTCTCGACATCGGCGGCCTCGCCGCGCGGATAGGCGTCGAAGTCCTCGTGGGGGGCGAACTGCTTGGGATTGACGAAGATGGTGGCGACCACGCGATCGGCGTGCTGGCGGGCGATGCGGATCAGCGACAGGTGGCCCTCGTGCAGGGCGCCCATGGTCGGGACCAGGGCCACACGCTGGCCGGCGGCCTTCCAGGCGCGGACCTGCTGGCGCAGCTCGGCGACGGTGCGGACGATGAGGGTCATGCTGGGCGCTCCACGCGGACTGGCGTGGGCTTATGGCCTCGACGCGGCTTCAGGTCCATCGGCGATGACGCGGCCCTCTGACGCGAACCGATCTCGAACCCAACTTGAGGGTGCGACAATCAGGTCTGTGGATTGAACCCGTTGACCCCATGAGGTGCTGGTAACATCGTGTTAACCTTCAGTCCAAGGTCGTGCGAGTCGCGGCGAAAAAAGGATCGAACCATGGCCGAAACGCGCGTCATCGTCGTCGGCAACGAAAAAGGCGGGGCCGGCAAGTCCACCATCGCCGTCCACCTGGTCACTGCGCTGCTGTACGGCGGCGCCAAGGTCGCCGTGCTTGACCTCGACCTGCGCCAGCGGACGTCGGGCCGTTTCTTCGAGAACCGCAAGGCCTGGACGGCCAACAAGAAGCTCGATCTGCCGATGCCGCTGTCCCTGACGCTCAGCGACAACGACATCGCTCTGGCTGAACAGGGCGAAGAGGCGCAGATCGCCGGCTTCGAAGCGGCCTTCGCCAAGGGCCTGGAAGAGTGCGACTTCGTGCTGATCGACACCCCCGGCGGCGACAGCGCCATCACCCGCCTGGCCCACGGCCGCGCGGACCTGGTGGTGACGCCGATGAACGACAGCTTCGTCGACTTCGACATGCTGGGCACCGTCGATCCGGTGTCCATGGAGCTGACCAAGCCCAGCCTGTACTCGCTGACGGTCTGGGAAGGCCGCAAGCAGCGCGCCCTGTCGGGCCAGCGCCAGGCCATGGACTGGGTCGTGCTGCGCAACCGCCTGGCCACCACCGAGGCCCGTAACCGCAAGCGTCTGGAGGACCGTCTGACGGCCCTGGCCAAGCGCGTCGGCTTCCGCATTGGTCCGGGGTTGCGCGACCGCGTCATCTATCGCGAGCTGTTCCCGTTCGGCCTGACCATCGCTGACCTGTCGCCGCAGGTGCGCCCAGTGCCGGTGTCGCTGCAGCACCTGGCCGCCCGCCAGGAACTGCGCGCCTTGATGCACAGCCTGGGTCTGTCGGCCTATTCCGGCGAGACCCTGCTGGCGGCGCAGTAGGCGCTGCACTAAGTTCAAACGCGAGCGGGCGGCCGGGGCGACCCTGCCGCCCGTTTTCGTATCCGGAGTTGTGATGCTCTATCTGCTGCTGGGCGCGGCTATCCTGGTGTTCCTGCTGTGGCCGCGCGGTCGGACCCTGCTGAAGGGCGACGGCTGGCGCGTGGGGGCGGGCGCCGCCTCGATCGCCGCCTTCGCCGTCGCCGCCTACGCCACCATCCGCGGGGCTTGGGGCACCGGCATCGTGCTGGGCGTCATCGGCCTGTGGAGCGTCACCGAGGCCCGCCGCCGGCCGTTGGTGCGCCGCGAGATCGTCCATCCGCCCAAGCCGGAGCTCAGCCTGTCCGAGGCCCGCGCGCTGCTGGGCGTGGGGCCGGACGCCACCCTGGCAGAGGTCAAGGCGGCCTATACCCGCCTGATCCAGCTGGCTCACCCCGACAAGGGCGGCACCGAGGGCCTAGCCGCCCAGCTGAACGCCGCGCGCGATCGTTTGATCAAACGGCGCAGCTGAGCTAGGACGGCTCCCATGATCAGTCGCGAACGCTTCTGGCGCCGCCGTTCGGCCGGCCCGACCTGCACCGTATGACGCTCTGAACGCCGTGTTTCAGAGCGAGCCTTCCTGTGGCTCAAGCGTCATTCCAGTTCGGACTTCGATCACCCCATGACTAGCCAACCCATCGCCTGGGCCGAGCGCTTCAGCGAGCGCATGGACCGCGTTCGCGCCAGCGAGATCCGCGAACTTCTCAAGCTGCTGGACCAGCCCGACATCCTGTCGTTCGCCGGCGGCATTCCCGACCCCGGCCTGTTCCCGGCCGAGCGCATCCAGGCCGACTATGCCGCGGTGCTGGCCGATCCGGTGCTGGCCGCCCAGGCCCTGCAGTACTCGGTCAGCGAGGGCTATCTGCCGCTGCGCCAGTGGATCGCCGAGCGCATGACCCGCGACGGCATGCCCTGCGAAGCGCAGAACATCATGCTGACCGCCGGCTCGCAGCAGGCCCTGGACCTGATCGGCAAGCTGTTCATCGGCCCGGGCGACACCGTCGTGGTGGCGCGGCCGACCTATCTGGGCGCGCTGCAGGCCTTCAACGGCTACCAGCCGGCCTATCGTGACCTGCCGGAAGACGCCCTGAGCACGCCGACGGAGACCGATCTGCCACAGGGCGCGCTAGGCTATTTCGTGCCCGACTTCGCCAATCCGACCGGCGTCAGCCTGACCCTGGCCGAGCGCGAGGGTGTGCTGGCCCTGGCCGACGCGCTGGACATGACCCTGATCGAGGACGCCGCCTATCGCGAGCTGCGCTTCGAGGGCGAGTCGACGCCGACCCTGCTGGCCCTGGACATCGCCCGCTCGGGCGGCATCGACAACGCCCGGACGATGTTCCTGGGCACCCTGTCCAAGACCCTGTCGCCGGCCCTTCGCATCGGCTGGGTCTGCGGCCCGGCGGCAGTGATCGAGAAGCTGGTCCTGCTCAAGCAGGGCGCGGACCTGCACGTCTCGACGATCAACCAGATGGTCGCCTGGCGCGCCGTGTCGGAGGGCTATGACCAGCACCTGCACCGCCTGCGCGGCGCCTATGGCCACAAGGGCCGGGTGATGCTGGCGGCCTTGGAGCGGACCATGCCGGCGGGGGTGACCTGGTCGCGGCCGCAGGGCGGCATGTTCGTCTGGATCGATCTGCCGGAGGGCATCGACGGCGCCGAGCTGCTGGCCCGCGCCATCGAGGAGGAGCGGGTGGCCTTCGTGCCCGGCGCGCCGTTCTTCGCCGAGGTGAAGAACGCCAACGCCATCCGCCTCAGCTACTCCCTGCCCACCGACGCCCAGATCGAGGAGGGCGTCCAGCGCCTGGCTCGGTTGATCGGGCGGGTGATGAACCCTTAGCCCGCTTCCCCGGCGAAAGCCGGGGCCCAGCTTCATCCTGAGCGTTAGCCGTGAATGCGAAAGGGCGCCGAACGAAACCGTTCGGCGCCCTTGGTTCGATCTGGGCCCCGGCTTTCGCCGGGGAAACGGATTGGGATCAGCGCGGCGACAGCACCATGCAGGGCTGGCGCTTGGCGGTGATGGCCGAGCACGCGGCGCGGGCGGCGTCGGCGGTCATGCCCTGGAACTGGGCGCGGAAGGCTCCGCCAGCGCTTTCGACAGCGCCTTCGGCGTTGGCGACGGCCGATGAGAAGCGCTTCTGGACGATCTTCAGTTGCTCGTTGGCCAGCGACTTGGACTTGAAGGCGCCGACCTGGACGCTCCACTCGCCCTTGGCTTTCTTCGTCGCGGGCTTCTGAGCGGCCTTCATCGTCGGGGCGACCTTGACCGGCGGGGTGCGCGGGTTCTCGGTCAGGACAATCTTCAGGCCGGCCTGGTCGCCGTCGCCCTGTTCGGTGGCGGGGCGCTGGATCGGGCCCGAAGGATCGTCTTCATAGATGTTGGCGGCGATCGAGGTGCGCTCGCCGCGCGACCGACGCTTCATCACGTCGAAGCCGGTCAGCAGCAGGTCTTCCATATTGTTGTCGCGCCAGGCGGTCGAGGGGCCGCCCAGGACCACGGCGATCAGGCGGCGACCGTCGCGCACGGCCGAGCCGGCGAGGTTGAAACCGCTGGCATTGGTGTAGCCGGTCTTCAGGCCATCGAACCCTTCCATGCTGTCCAGCAGGCGGTTGTGGCCCTTGATGTAATTGCCCCGGAAGTAGAAGCCTTTCGTCGAGAAGTAGCTGTAGTACTGCGGGAAATCGCGCATCGTGGCGCGCGAGAGAATGGCGAGGTCGCGGGCCGAGGAGATCTGGCGGCTGTCGGGCAGGCCCGAGGCGTTCACGAAGCGGGTGGTGCGCATGCCCAGTTCCTGACCGCGCAGGGTCATCAGGGCGGCGAAGCGCGACTCACTGCCGGCGAGTCGCTCGGCCATGGCCACGGCGACGTCGTTGGCCGACTTCACGGTCATGGCCTTGATGGCCTCGTCGACGGACAGGCTGTCGCCGGCCGGAAGACCGATCTTGGTCGGGGCCTGGGCGGCGGCGCGAGGCGACATCGTCACCCGGTCGGTCAGCTTCAGGCGGCCTTCGCTGAGCGCCTCGAAGGTCAGGTACAGGGTCATCACCTTGGTGACCGAGGCGGGGTAGCGGGGGCTGTCAGCCCGTTTGTCGTAAAGGACTTCGCCCGAATTGGCGTCGATCACGATCGCTGCGTACTTCGGCTCCTGAGCGTTCAGCTGCAGATAGGGTATGGCCGCCGAGGCGGTCGACGGCGCAGCGGCGCCGATCACGCACGACAGGGCTAGGCCGGCGACGGCGAGGAAGGAACGGGCGGAGGTAAGCTTGGCGAACATGGTGGGACGTCCGTCATTTGAACTAGAGCGGTTCCGCACCGCCACACGCGTATCCGTAACATGATGGACGCCGCCTTTCGCTAAAGTAAACAACTGGTGAGCGATCTTGCCGAAGTCGCGAAAAAATCGAGCGCGTGGTTCCAATGCTGCAGCTTGTGGGAGCTGACCTAGGGTTATGGTGCGGTGCACAAAAACCATTGACTGCTGCACTGCAACATGGCAAACCAGCGTTGTTCAACACGCAGATGGCCGAGTTGCAGCTCGGTCGTCGGTTCCGCTCTCCGCCCCCACAGGAGCTTCCCCATGGCCGCCGCCGAAACCGTCAAGAACACCGTCGAACAGTTCAGCACCGCCTCGAACCAAGCGTTCAAGGACGGCGTCGAGAAGTCGCTGGCCGCTCTGGCCGAAGCCAATGTCCACTCGAAGAAGAACCTGGAAGCCGTCGTTGCTTCGGTGACCGCCGCCACCAAGGGCGCCGAAGCCCTGGGCGCCCAGACCTTCGCCTACGGCAAGAAGGCCGCCGAAGATCAAGTCGCCGCCGCCAAGTCGCTGGCCGGCGCCAAGAGCGTGCAGGAAGCCGTCGAGCTGCAGACCGCCTGGGCCAAGTCGGCTCTGGAAGCCTACATCGCTCATGTCAGCCGCGCCTCGGAGATCGTTTCGGCCTCGATCAAGGACTCGGTCAAGCCGCTCAACGAGCGCACGACCGCCGCCGTCGAGAAGTTCCAGGCCGCTCGCTAAGAGCCAGGCTTCGAACCAAGAATTGAAAGGCTCGGACCCGTAAAGGTCCGGGCCTTTTTTCTTGCCCCGGCACGCGTTAAGCATGGCCCACGATTTCAGTGGAGCGTGTGCATGTCGAAGGTCGAGGAACGCCTGAAGGCGATGGGCATCGAGCTGCCCCAACCGGTGGCGCCGGTCGCCAACTACGTGCCCTTCGTTCGCTCAGGCAACCAGGTCACGATCTCGGGCCAGATCTCGATCGCGGCCGATGGCGGCATCAAGGGCACGGTCGGCGTCGACGTCGATCTCGAGACCGCGCAAGCCGCCGCCCGCCTGTGCGGCGTCAATCTGCTGGCTCAGATGAAGGCCGCCTGCGACGGCGACCTGGACCGCGTGGTCCGCGTCGTGAAGCTGGGCGGCTTTGTCCAGGCCGGCCCCGACTTCATCGACATCCCCAAGGTCATCAACGGCTGCTCGGACCTGATGGTCGAAGCCCTGGGTGACGCCGGTCGCCACGCCCGCTCAGCGGTGGGCGTCTACAAGCTGCCCCTCGGCTTTGCGGTCGAGGTGGACGCGGTAGTGGAGATCGCCTGATGCGCGCGCGCGAACGCCCCTCGACCGAAGTCTTCGGCGAGGCGTGGGAGCGCCTGTTCGATCCGCCGGTGGCGCACCGGGGTCTGTGGACCCCGGAGGGCGCGCCGGAAAACTCGCTGGCCGCCTTCCAGGCCGCCTGCGCTCACGGTTACGGCGTCGAGCTGGACGTCCAGCTGACCGCCGACGGCGAGGCCGTGGTGTTCCATGACGACCGCCTGGAGCGGATGACCGGCAAGGAAGGTCGCCTACGCGACCACACCGCCGCCGAGCTGGCGACCTTCGGCCTCAAGGGCACAGACGAGACCATCCCGACCCTGGCCGATACGCTGACGATGATCGGCCACCGGGCCATGGTCTTCATCGAGCTGAAGACCCCGTTCGGCGAGGTCGGCCCGCTGGAGAAGCGGGTCACCGACGTCCTCGTGGACCACAACGGCCCGACCGCCGTGATTGGCTTCAATCCCTATTCCCACGCCTGGTTCGCCGACCACCACCCGCAGATCCTGCGCGGCCTGGACAGCTACAGCTGGAACGACGAGGGCGCTCGCAAGCTGGCCCCCGAGGTGCGCAAGTCGCTGGCCGCACTGGAGCAGGTCGAGCTGGCGCGCCCTGATTTCCTGGCGCTGGGTCTGGACATGTTGCCCAGCCCGCGCGCCGACCTATATCGCGCCAAGGGCATGCCGATCATCGCCTGGACGGTGCGCTCGCCCGACCAGTGGGATGGCGTCAGCGACCATTGCGACAACCTGATCTTCGAGGGCTATCACGCGTGACGTCGATTGAATCGGCGGTTCGCGTCCACCGCGCGATCGCCGAGATCGGCAAGGACGCCTGGGACGCCTGCGCGACCCCAACCGGCGACCCGTTCGTCAGCTACGACTTCCTGTCGATCCTGGAGGAGAGCGGCTGCGTCGGCCCGCGCACCGGCTGGGCGCCGCAGCACCTGTCGGTGCTGGACGAGGCCGGCGAAGTGGCCGGGGTCATGCCGCTCTATCTGAAGTCCCACAGCCAGGGCGAATACGTCTTCGACCACGCCTGGGCCGACGCCTATGAGCGGGCAGGGGGGCGCTACTACCCCAAGCTGCAGTGCTCCTCGCCGTTCTCGCCGGTCACCGGCTCGCGGCTGATCGTGCGGCCCGACGTCGACCCCGACGACGGTCGCGCGGCCCTGCTGGGCGGCGCCCTGACCCTGTGCAACCGCATGGGGGCCTCGTCGCTGCACGTGACCTTCCCCGTCGAGGACGAGTGGGCCTGGATGGGCGACCGGGGCATGCTGCTGCGCCAGGACCAGCAGTACCACTGGGAGAACCGCGGCTACGCGACCTTCGACGACTTCCTGGCCGCCCTGTCGGCCAACCGCCGCAAGACCATCCGCCGCGAGCGCCGCGACGCTCAGGACGGCCTCGAGATCGTGGCGCTGTCCGGCGACGAGCTAACCGAAGAGCACTGGGACGCCTTCTTTGGCTTCTACATGGACACTGGTTCGCGCAAGTGGGGCCGGCCCTATCTGAACCGCCGGTTCTTTTCGCTGCTGCATGAACGGATGGCCGACAAGGTGCTGCTGATCATGGCCCGCCGGCCGGGCGGTCCGTGGATCGCAGGCGCGCTGAACTTGATCGGTCGCGACTGCCTGTATGGCCGCCACTGGGGCTGTGTCGAGGACGTGCCGTTCCTGCATTTCGAGCTTTGCTACTATCAGGCCATCGAGCACGCGATCCGGCTGGGCTTGCCGCGCGTTGAGGCGGGGGCGCAGGGCCAGCACAAGATCGCCCGCGGCTATCTGCCCAGCGCCGTCTATTCCGCCCACTGGATCGCCGACCCGGCCCTGCGCGAGCCGGTCGCCCGCTACCTGGCGCAGGAACGCGCGGCGGTGGAGAGCGACATGGAGATGCTGACGGAAGAATATTCGCCGTTTCGCAACTCCTAACCCGTCTTCCCGGCGAAAGCCGGGACCCAGATGGAGGAGCTCTTGGGTTGACGCCATGAGCGCAGCGTAATTCCCGTCAGCCCCAGCGTATGGGATCTGGGCCCCGGCTTTCGCCGGGGAAATCGGATGTTGGGGATCGGCTAGTGCAGCCGCACTTCGCCAACCTTGTCCTTGTAGTCGGTCTTGGGATCGACCCCGAGCATCATCTTCACGCCGGCGAACAGGCTGTTCTCGTTCAGCCAGATCTGGGCGTCGCCGGGCTCGAAGCGCAGCAGGCGCAGCTTGGGATCGTCCTTCCCGGTGTACCAGGCGGCGATGAAGGGGTTCCACAACCGCTCGATCGCCTCGCGGTCATTGTCGACCCGCAGGTTACCCTCGACCGTGGCGAACAGGTCGTGGCCCTTGGAGGCGAAATGCAGCAGCGCCTCGCGCGCACCGCCCTCGACCGCCTGCACCAGGTCGACATCGACCGCGCTGAAGATCCAGATCGGCCCGGCGTGGACGTTCTCGACCAGGGCGGTCATCGGTTGGGCGCGGCCGCCCTCGTGATCGGGCAGGCCCAGCATCACGGTGCGGTCTGACTTCAGGGCCTTCCAGAACTTGTCGGCCAGATCAGCGTCTTTGGACATCGGGGATCTCCGTGGTTTTGGAGACCAACGGCGGCGGAGGAGGGGCGTTCCTAGGGTGGCGCTTGGCGCGGATATGGGCGCACACTGCACCCATGACCAAATATCTGATCTCGTTCCCTAGCGAAGCCATGGTGGTGTCTCCGGAGGACCTGCCGGCCGTCGGCGACGCCGCCCGCGCCGTGATCGAAGAGGCCAAGGCGGCAGGCGTCTATGTGTTCGGCGGCGGTATCCACGAGGGTGTCGCTCCCGTGCTGGTCTCGGGCGACGGAGCCGTCTCGCCAGAGATCTATCCCGGCAGCCACCTGAAGGGCGGGTTCACCGTGCTGGAGGTTCCGACGCGCGACGAGGCCGTGGAATGGGCGCGCAAGATCGCCGTCGCCTGCCGCTGCGCGCAGGAGCTTCGCGAGTTCATGTACGATCCGGCCAGCTAGGATCGTTCCCAGGCCGCCCTCAGCCAGGCCCTGACCTCGCCATCGACCTCGGCGGGGGAGGCGAGGGGCAGCTTGGTTTTCAGGCGATCGGACCAGCCTTCGTTCTTCGGCTCGGCCAGGCGCGGGGAGGCGTCGGGCGTCACCGCCAGGCCCAGGACCGCGCCGCCCTTCTTCACCGGCTTCAGCGCCGCGAACTGGGCCTTGTTCGACCAGGCGGTAAAGGCCTTGCGCTGGCCGGTGACCAAGCCTGGGAAATCGGCGACGGCGGCCTCGACGGCCTCCAGGATTGCCAGCTGCACCGGATCGCTCCACAGCGCCCCGCGCAGGCCCTCGGCGTCGTCCCAGCCCATCTCGGACGGGAAGGCGACCCCGAAGATGGCGGCGGCGCGGTTCTGGCCGATGCCGTAGGTCGCCTTCAGCCAGTCGGTGCGGGCGCGGGGCTTGGTCTCCGGGCAGTCGCGGCGGACGATCTCGACCCATTCGTCCAGGGTCTTGCCGGTCTCGCGCGCCAGATTGGCCTGCACCGAGGCGAACCACTTCTGCTGCTGCTCGGTCAGGCCCTGGGGTTTGGTCTCAGCCATGGTTTGCGCACCGCTTCGCGTTTGCTACGACCGACTATCGATAGGGAGACGGTCATGAGCCTGGACGGACGCTACGACGCCGACAACATCTTCGCCAAGATCATCCGCGGCGAGATCCCCAGCGTGAAGCTGTTCGAGGACGACAAGGTCCTGGCCTTTATGGACGTCTTCCCCCAGTCGCGCGGCCACGCCTTGGTGATCTCCAAGACCAGCCAGGCCCGCAACATCCTGGAGATGGAGCCGGAAGTCCTGGCGGATGTCGTCGCCGCCACCCAGAAGCTGGCCAAGGCCGTCAACGCGGCGCTGAAGCCCGATGGCCTGGTCGTCACCCAGTTCAACGGCGCGCCGGCCGGGCAGACTGTGTTCCACCTGCACTTCCACGTCATCCCCCGCTACGAGGGCGAGGCCCTGGGCCGGCACGGCGAGGGCGGCATGGCCGACGTCGAGGATCTGAGGGCGCTGGCGGCGAAGATCGCTGCGGCGCTTTGACCCGCCCGAACGTCGGGTAGCGCGCCAACAGCGGCGGAAAAATCCTCTAGGGCTGGCGGATGACCGATATCCAAGCCGCGCCGCGCAACCTGTTCCGCCTCGTCTACTCCAGCCGGTTCACAGGGCCTGAACGGGCGATGGACGAAACCTTGCGGTCGGTCATCGCCCAGTCGATCCAGAAGAACCGCATGGTCGACGTCACCGGCTTCCTGCTGGCGGGGGAGGGGCGCTTCCTGCAACTGTTGGAGGGACGCGAGGACGCTGTGCGCGAGACCTATGACCGGATCGGCAAGGATTCTCGCCACACGGACCTGGTCCTGATCCACGAGGGCGCTGCCGAGCGCCGTCTGTTCCGGGATTGGAACATGGGCCAACACCGCCTGGGCTTGGCCGATCGGGCGCTACTGACAGAAGCCGGGCTGAGCGTGTTTGAACCCGCCGAGCTCGACGCGGAGGCAGCTGTGAACCTGCTGACGGTCGCCGGCGGGCGCTACCTGCGCTGAGGTCTAAGGCACCAGCTTGATCAAGGCGGTGGAGATGGTCACCAGCACCGCCATGCCGCCGAGGATCGCCCAGCCTTGCAGGCGGATCTTCTCGCTGAGGTCGGCCCGCAGGCGGCTTTCCATCAGGGCCATGTCGGCGCGGACAAGGGCGATCTCGCTTTTCAGGTCGGACCGAACGGAAGCGATCTCAGTCTTCAGTTCGGCCTTCGTGGCGAGTTCACTGATCTCGGCCTTTGTGGCCACCTGGCTCAAATCCGTAAGCATGGTTGTCTGCTGCACCAGTTCGACGACCGCCTCGGCCACGCGCTCGTCCATCCCAGCTTCGCGAAGCCGTTTGGAAGCGCCGAGCGTGTCGAAGCGAGCGTGGCCATGAACACACGCTAACCAAATGTTCCCGTTTCGTCCACAATTTTCGCGCGACCCAAACGAAAAGGGCCCGGATCGCTCCGGGCCCTTCGCTAGTCTGTAGAGCCGAGGCCTATTCGGCCATTTCCGGCTCGGCCTCGTCGGTCTTGCCGGCCTTCGGTTCGCCGCCGTTGCTGGCGATGTCGAAACCGATCTTGCCGTTCTCCAGCAGGATCTTGACGTGACCGCCGCGCACCAGGCGACCGAACAGGATGTCGTCGGCCAGGGGCTTCTTGATGTGCTCCTGGATGACCCGGGCCAGCGGACGGGCGCCATAGAGCTCGTCGAAGCCGTTCTTGGCCAGCCAGTCGGCCGCGTCGTCGGACAGCTCGATCGTGATGTTGCGGTCGGCCAGTTGGGCCTCCAGCTGCATCACGAACTTCTGCACGACCTGGCGGATGATGTCCGAGGTCAGCGGCTTGAAGGCCACGACCGCGTCCAGGCGGTTGCGGAACTCCGGCGTGAACAGGCGCTTGAGGGCGGCCTCTTCCTCGCCTTCGACCTTGCTGCGGCCGAAGCCGATCGAGTTGCGTTGGGCGTCGGACGCGCCCGCATTGGTGGTCATGATCAGGACCACGTTGCGGAAGTCGACCTTCTTGCCGTTGCTGTCGGTCAGGGTGCCGTTGTCCATCACCTGCAGCAGGATGTTGTAGACATCCCCGTGCGCCTTCTCGATTTCGTCGAGCAGGACGACGGCGTGCGGGTGCTGGTCGACCGCGTCGGTCAGCTGACCGCCCTGGTCGAAGCCGACATAGCCGGGAGGGGCGCCGATCAGGCGGCTCACGGTATGGCGCTCCATGTACTCCGACATGTCGAAGCGCAGCATCTCGATGCCCAGCGTCTGGGCCAGCTGCTTGGCGGCTTCGGTCTTGCCGACGCCGGTCGGGCCGCTGAACAGATACGAGCCGATCGGCTTGTTCGGTTCACGCAAGCCCGCGCGGGCCAGCTTCATGGCGGCCGACAGCTGGGTCAGGGCCTCGTCCTGGCCAAACACCGCGCGCTTCAGGTCGGTCTCGAGTTCCTTGAGGGCCTCGGTGTCGGACTTGCTGACCGACTTGGGCGGGATGCGGGCGATCTTGGCCACGACGGCCTCGATCTCCTTGACGCCCAAGGTCTTCTTGCGGCGGCCTTCCGGCAGCAGCATCTGCGACGCGCCGGCTTCGTCGATCACGTCGATCGCCTTATCCGGCAGCTTGCGGTCGGTGATGTACTTGGCCGACAGCTCCACCGCGACCTTGATGGCCTCGTTGGTGTACTTCAGCTTGTGGAAGTCCTCGTAGTAGGACTTCAGGCCCTTGAGGATCTTGATCGTGTCCTCGACCGTCGGCTCGTTCACGTCGATTTTCTGGAAGCGACGGACCAGGGCCCGATCCTTCTCGAAGTGCTGGCGGAACTCCTTGTAGGTCGTCGAGCCCATGCAGCGCAGCGAGCCCGAGGCCAGGGCCGGCTTCAGCAGGTTCGAAGCGTCCATCGCCCCGCCGCTGGTCGCGCCGGCGCCGATCACGGTGTGGATCTCGTCGATGAAGAGCACCGCGTTGGGGTGGTTCTCAAGTTCCTTGACCACCTGCTTGACGCGTTCCTCGAAGTCGCCGCGATAGCGGGTGCCGGCCAGCAGCGCGCCCATGTCGAGCGAGAAGATGGTGGCTTCCGCCAGGACCTCGGGGACCTGGTTGGTGATGATCTTGCGGGCCAGGCCCTCGGCGATGGCGGTCTTGCCGACGCCCGGGTCACCCACCAGCAGCGGGTTGTTCTTGGTGCGACGGCACAGGATCTGGATCGCGCGTTCCACTTCGTTCGCGCGGCCGATCAGCGGGTCGACCTTGCCCTGGCGGGCCTTTTCATTGAGGTCGACGCAATAGGCTTCCAGAGCCTCGCCGCCCGTCTTGGTGTTGGGCTTCTCGCCGTCGTCCTCGACCGAGTTCGAGCCGGCGCTGGCGCCCTTGACGCTCTTGGCTTCGGACGCGCCGGCCTTCTTGGCGATGCCGTGGGCGATGAAGTTCACCGCGTCGTACCGCGTCATGTCCTGCTCCTGCAGGAAGTAGGCGGCGTGGCTTTCGCGTTCGGAGAAGATGGCGACCAGCACGTTGGCGCCGGTCACTTCCTCGCGACCCGACGACTGGACGTGGATCACCGCGCGCTGGATCACGCGCTGGAAGCCGGCGGTCGGCTTGGCGTCCTCGTCGTCGTCGACGACCAGCGAGGCCAGTTCGACGTCGAGATAGTTGGAGAGGCTCTTCTTCAGCGCGGTGAGATCGACGTCACACGCGCGCATAACTCCGGCGGCGTCCTCGTCGTCGGTCAGGGAGAGCAGGAGATGTTCGAGCGTGGCGTACTCGTGCTTACGCTGGTTCGCGTAGGCGACGGCGCGATGCAGGGACTCTTCCAGGGGGCGCGAAAAAGAGGGCAATGGGGGAGGCTCCTCAGTCCTTTTCCATGGTGCACTGCAGGGGGTGCTGATGGCGCCGCGCGGAGTCTATGACTTGCGCGACCTTGGTTTCTGCGACTTCGTAAGTGTAGACGCCGCATACGCCGACACCGTTCTGGTGAACGTGCAGCATGATGCGCGTGGCGTCTTCACGCGACTTGTTGAAGAACCGCTCGAGAACGTAGACCACGAACTCCATCGGAGTGTAGTCGTCGTTGAGAATCAGAACTCGATAAAGCGAAGGCTTCTGTGTCTTCGGCTTCACTTCCGTGACGACCGACGACCCAGCGCCGTTGCCTTGTCCGCCTTGCTTCCGCTCGGCCATCGACTTGTTCTCTCCCGGCGAGCAAATCACCCGCCTGCCTGAATTAGATATGGAAACGCGACGGCTTTGGAAGAGGCCGAAACACGCCTGCGCCGCTTTAGCACAGGGGCGCCTCGGAAATCGGCTTCACGTTTGGGAGAGCGAAGACCGAGCGCGAACGGTTCCTTTGGGGAGAAGCCCAAATGGTAACCAAGGCCGTGTGGCGCAAGAGGGAGCTCTAGCGCCCCTTCAGCGCTCGCCCGCTGACCACGGCCGCCGCGCCGAACTTGCCGCGCAGGGCGTCGATGGCGGTCTCGCTCTTGAGGTTGCGGCGCTCCTCGTCGGCGAACATGTCGGCGCCGGCGCTTTCGGCGTCCATGAAGTCGGTCAGGCCCGCGCCGATCAGGCGATAGGACAGGCCGCCCGGCTCGGCGGCCAGCAGCTCGCGGGCCACCTGGAACAGGGTGCGGGCGGTCTGGGTCGGCACGGCCAGGGTGCGGCGGCGGGTGTGGATCTTGAAGTCGGGCGTGCGCAGCTTCAGCGTCGCCACGCGGCCGGCCACGCCTTCCTTGCGGGCCTGCTTGGCGACCTTCTCGCAGAGCGGCCACAGCTCGTCCTCCAGCGCCTCGCGCTTATGGAGGTCGTCGTTGAAGGTGGTCTCGGCGCTGATCGTCTTGCGCGACTGTTCGGGATCGACGATCCGGCTGTCCTGGCCGTGAGCCAGGCGATGCAGGCGCAAGCCGCCCGAACCCAGGCGGTTGGCCAGGAACTTCAGGTCCGCTGCGGCGATGTCGCCGACCGTGCGCAGGCCCACCTCGGCCAGCGACGAGACGGTGGCCGGGCCCACGCCTGGCAGGATGTTCACAGGCTTGTTGGCGAGAAAGCTCTGGGCCTCCGCCGCGCCGATGGCCGAGAAGCCGCGCGGCTTGTCCAGTTCAGAGGCGATCTTGGCCAGGAACTTGTTGGGGGCCAGGCCGATCGAGACGGTCAGTCCGATGTCGCGCTCGATCTCGGCCTGTACGCGGGCCAGCATCGCCGCCGGCGTGGCGCCGTGCAGCCGCTCGGTGCCTGTCAGGTCGATCCAGGCCTCGTCCAGCGACAGCGGCTGGATCAGCGGCGTCAGACGGTCCAGCTTCTCGTGGATGCGCCGGCTGGCTTCCTTGTACTTGGCGAAGTCGGGCTTGATGACCACGGCGTCGGGGCACAGCTTCAGCGCCTTGAACATCGGCATGGCCGAGCGCGCGCCGCTCATGCGGGCGATGTAGCAGGCGGTGGTCACCACCCCGCGCTTGCCTCCCCCCACGATCACCGGCTTGTCGCGCAGACTGGGATCGTCGCGCTTCTCCACCGAGGCGTAGAAGGCGTCGCAGTCCAGGTGGGCGATGGAGAGCGTCCCCAGCTCCTCGTGAAAGACCGTGCGTGGCGAGGCGCAGGACGGACAGCGCGCGGCCTTGGCCTCGCCGGTCCATCCGCAATCGCGGCACAGGGCCTTCATGGCGCTGCTCTTACCCCTCCGCCGGCCACAGCCACACCGCGCCGCGGACGCCGGAGCTGTCGCCGTGCACGGCCTTCCTCACCGGGGTCTCGAAGATGTCGGAGAACACGTGTGGGGCGATGGCGGCAGGCAGGCGGTCGTAGAGGGCATCGACATTGGACATGCCGCCGCCCAGCACGATGACGTCGGGGTCGATCAGGTCGCAGACCCCGGCGAAGGCGCGGGCCAGGCGGTCGACATAGCGGTCCAGGGCCGCCATGGCCGAGGCGTCGCCGCTGTTGACGGCGTCCATGGTCGCCTGGCCGGTGGGAAAGCCCGCGTCGCGCGAGAAGGCCGGGCCGGCGATCCAGGTTTCAAGGCAGCCGCTGCGGCCGCACCAGCAGGCGGGCCCGGGATATTCCTCCGGCCGAGGCCAGGGCAGGGGCGTGTGGCCCCACTCGCCGGCGATCCCGTTGCGGCCCTCGACGATCCTGCCATCGACGACCACCCCGCCGCCGCAGCCGGTGCCCAGGATCGCGGCGAATACGACGCGCTCTCCCGCGCCCGCGCCGTCGGCGGCTTCCGACAGGGCCAGGCAGTTGGCGTCGTTAGCCAAGCGCACGGGGCGGGCCAGGCGCCTTTCCAGATCCTCGCCGAAAGGGCGGCCGTTCAGATAGACGCTGTTGGCGTTGCGGATCAGGCCGGTGCGCGGCGAGATCGAGCCGGGGATGCCCAGGCCCAGCCGTGCGCAGGTCGCGCCGGCCATGGTCTCGGCGTCGGCCAGCAGGCCGGCCACCACTTCCAGGGCGTCTTCGTAGTTGCCGGGATTGGGCTTGCGCACCCGCGCGACGAACTCACCGGCCGGGCTGAGGGCGGCGGCCTCGATCTTGGTGCCGCCGAAGTCGATGCCGAACCGGATCATGAAAACAGACGCTCCTCGATGGCCGCCTTCAGCAGGGGCCACTCGTCGATACGGACGTGACGGTCGGGCGCCGACGGGGCGAACGGGCGCAGGCGCTCGTCGCTGACCATCTGGAATCGCCCGACGCTGGGAGCCTTATCGGCCACGGACTCCAATTGTGGCAGCAGGTCATCGACGAACACCGAGCGGCCAGACGTCCGGCCCGCCAGTTCGGCCGCGGCGGGGCCCTTGGGGCCGCTGTTGATGATCAGTGGATAGTCGAAGCCGTGGGTCTTGAGCCACTTGGCCCGCGCCAGCCGGCCGTGCTCGGGCGCGTTGGTCAGAATCACCACTTCGGCGCGGGTCGAGAGATCCGCCAGGGCGTCGGCCGCGCCGATCGCCGGCGGCAGGTCGTCGGCCCCATCGCGGAAGAAATCGTCGAACAAGGCCTTGCCCGCGATCAGATCGAGGTGTTCCGTCTCTCCGGGGCGATAGATGTTCTGGAAGAGCGCGAACCGGTCCACCCGCAGCTCGAAGCCGTGGCGCTCGATAAAGGCGCCAAAGCCGAGCATGAACTGGGCCAGCACCTCGTCGACGTCGACGATGACCAGCGGCGCGGTCGGCGTGACGGCGCAGGCCTGGAGGTCTGAGTAGCGCGGTTCCATGAGCGTCGATCGGTCTCGTATTAACGCGATTAGCGCGGGCTTAAGGATATCCGTGCGATCCAGTTCTGGAAGACGGCGCGAATCCGTAGGCGTCGCCACGTGACCGTATGGTCGGGGTAAGGATGACGAAGAAGGTCCTCATCGTGGAGGATAACGAGCTGAACATGAAGCTCTTTCATGATCTGCTCGAAGCCCAGGGTTACGAGACCCTGCAGACCCGTGAGGGTCTGTCGGCGCTTTCCATTGCGCGTGACAACAAGCCCGACCTGATTCTGATGGACATCCAGCTGCCGGAGATTTCTGGCCTGGAAGTCACGAAATGGCTCAAGGAAGACGACGATCTGGCCCACATTCCGGTGGTGGCGGTGACCGCCTTCGCCATGAAGGGCGATGAGGAGCGGATCCGGGAGGGCGGCTGCGAGGCCTACATCTCGAAGCCGATCTCGGTGGTCAATTTCCTGGACACCATCAAGCGTCTGCTCGACAGGCAGCCTGCATGAGCGCGCGTATCCTCGTCGTCGACGACATCGAGGCCAATGTCCGCCTGCTGGAAGCCAAGCTGACGGCCGAATATTACGAGGTCGCGACCGCCATGGACGGGCCGACGGCCCTGGAAATGGCCGCGCGCGACCTGCCCGACATCATTCTGCTCGACGTCATGATGCCCGGCATGGACGGCTTTACCGTCTGCCGGAAGCTGAAGGACGATCCCAACACCCGTCACATCCCGGTGGTGCTGATCACGGCCCTGGACGGCCGCGCCGATCGCATCCAGGGCCTGGAATCGGGCGCTTCAGACTTTCTGACCAAGCCGATCGACGACGTCATGCTGTTTGCCCGCGTGCGCAGCCTGACCCGCTTCAAGCTGGTCATCGACGAACTGCGCCAGCGCGAAGCCTCGGGCCGCCGCATGGGCGTGATCGCCGGCGCCGCCGCCCGCCTGGACGGCCTGGGCGGCCGGGTGCTGGTCGTCGACGACAACGAACGCCAGGGCCAGCGCGTCGCCGCCGAGCTGGCGGGCGAGCATCGTCCGGTGGTCGAGAGCGATCCTGAAAAGGCCAAGATCAGCGCTGGCGGTCCGGTCGATCTGGTCATCGTCAACGCCGCGGCCAAGGGCTTTGACGGTCTGCGCTTCACCGCCGCCCTGCGGTCGGAAGAGCGCACGCGTCAGCTGCCGGTCCTGGCCATGGTCGATCCCGATGATCGCAACCGGATGGTCAAGGCGCTGGAAATCGGCGTCAACGATATCCTGCCGCGTCCCGTGGACCCCCAGGAGCTGTCGGCTCGGGTCAAGACCCAGATCCAGCGCAAGCGCTATACCGACTATCTGCGCAACAACCTGGATCACAGCCTGGAGCTGGCGGTCACCGACCAGCTGACGGGTCTGCACAACCGCCGCTACATGACCGGCCAGCTCGACTCGCTGGTCAAGCGCGCGACCATGGGCGGCGAGCCGGTCTCGGCCCTGCTGATCGACATCGACCACTTCAAGAAGATCAACGACACCTTCGGCCACGACGTCGGCGACGAGGTGCTGCGCGAGTTCGCCCTGCGCCTGGCTTCCAACGTCCGCGCCATCGACCTGCCTTGCCGCTACGGCGGCGAGGAGTTCACGGTGATCATGCCCGACACCCAGCTGGCCGACGCCCTGCGCATCGCCGAGCGGATCCGCAATCACGTCTCGGGCTCGCCGTTCAAGGTGGCCCACGGTCAGGAGATGCTGACGGTGACCATCTCGGTCGGCGTCTCGGCCACGACCGGGCAGGGCGACACCCCCGAGGCCCTGCTCAAGCGGGCCGACGAAGGCGTCTACCAGGCCAAGGCCTCGGGCCGGAACGCGGTGGTCGGCAAGGCCGCCTAGGTCTGGCTTTCGGCCTGAGCGGTCAGCCAGGCCACGAAGGTCTCGGCGGCTTCCGAAAGCGTCGCCCCGGCCTTGGTCAGCAGGTGAAACTGGTTGCGGGCCGGAACCCGCTCCTCCGACAGCACGCGTAGGTCGCCCCGCCGCAGATGGTCATCCAGCAGGGCGGTGTGGCCGATCATGAAGCCTCGCCCCTGCAGGGTGGCGTCCACGACCATCGAATAGAGCGAGAAGGTCTGGATGATCGGATCGGCCGCGCGGGCGCGGCCCGTTTGTCCCAGCCAGTCGCCGAAATCGTGCTCCCAATAGGTATCCATCATCAGCGGCGCGCCTGTCGGCAGGCCGCGCGCATCCGGCGTTGAGGCCGCGATCAACGACGGCGCGGCCACCGGGACGAGTTCGTCGAACAACAAGGGGTGGTGTTCGCAGCCGGGAAACGGCGGCCGGCCGTAGCGGATGGCCAGGTCGAAGTTTGAGACTCGCAGGTCGATCACCGCCGCGTCGGCCCAGATCTCGACCGAGGTGTTGGTGTGCTGAGCGTGGAAATGGTCGAGACGCGGCCCCAGCCACAGCTGGGCGAAGGCTGGCAGGACCGTCACCCGCACAGTCCGGGCGCTGCTGCTGGCGGTCAGTTCACGCGTGGCGGCCGACAGTTGCTGCAGCGACGGCGACACTCGCTGAGCGTAGCGCCGTCCGGCGTCGGTCAGCTTCACACCCTGCGGATAACGCTGGAAGAGACCAATACCCAGGAAGGTCTCCAGCGCCTTGATCCGCTGGCTGACCGCGCCGGGGGTTACGCCAAGACGCGCGGCGGCCAAGGCGAAGCTTTCGGTCTCGGCGGTCGCGGCGAAGACGCGCAGCCAGTCCAGGTTCGGCAAGTCGCGAAGCATGAGAAGTTCTAAGCCTAAGCCCTCGGATTAGTCATTTGCGCGGACCGGGTTCGCGCGTGTCTCCTGTGTTCAACACCTGGGAGATCCGTAGAGCAATGCAGATCATCGATAAGCCGCGTCCATCGACGAGCAATAGTTTGCCTGCCGCTGCGGCGATGACCCCCGATGATCTGGCCAAGAACCTGATCCGCTATGGCGGCAGCTTCCTGCCATGCCTGATCGAGCGGGCCTCGGGGGCTTATGTCTATGATCAGGACGGCCGCGCGCTTCTGGATTTCACCTCAGGCCAGATGAGCGCCATCCTGGGCCACGACCATCCTGAGATTGTCGCGACCATGAAGGCGGCGGCCGACCAGCCCGTCCACCTGTTCTCGGGCTTCCTCTCGCCGCCGGTCGTCAAGCTGTCTGAGGTGCTGGCCGACCTGCTGGGGCCGCAACTGACCAAGTCGCTGCTGCTAAGCACGGGCGCGGAGTCGAACGAAGCGGCCATGCGGATGGCCAAGCTCTATACCGGCAAGCACGAGATCGTCGCCTTCGACCTAGCCTGGCACGGCATGACTGGGGGGACGTTCCCCACCACCTATTCGGCCAGCCGCCGCGGCTACGGCCCGCAGATGCCCGGCGTGATGGCGCTGCCGACCCCGTACGTCTATCGCCGGCCGGCCTGGGCGGGCGAGGGGTTCGAGCTGGACATGCTGGACTACGCCTTCGGTCTGATCGACCGCCAGAGTGTCGGCTCGCTGGCCGCGGTGATCGTCGAGCCGATCCTCAGCTCGGGCGGGCTGATCGAGCCGCCCCCTGGCTATCTGGCGCGCCTGCACGAGAAGTGCCGCGAGCGTGGCATGCTGCTGATTGTCGACGAGGCCCAGACGGGCCTGGGCCGCACCGGCAAGATGTTCGCCAGCGAGCACCACGGGATCACGCCCGACATCATCACCCTGTCCAAGACCCTGGGGGCGGGCCTGCCGCTGGCGGCGACCATCACCTCGGCCGAGATCGAGCAGCGCTGCCACGAGCGCGGTTTCCTGTTCTACACCACCCACGTCTCCGACCCGTTCCCGGCCCGCATCGGTCTGAAGGCGATCGAGATCATCCTGCGCGACCAGCTGACCGAGCACGCCGCGGCGATGGGACAGCGCCTGAATGCGGCCCTGCGCGACCTGCAGGATCGCTACGAAGTCGTTGGCGACGTGCGTGGCCGAGGCCTGCTAGCGGGCGTCGAGTTCGTGCGTGACCGCGAGAGCAAGGTTCCGGCCCCCAGCTTCGGCGCGGCGGTTTCGCGGCGCTGCTTCGAGCTGGGGCTGTGCGTCAACATCGTCCAACTGCCCGGCATGGGCGGGGTGATGCGCATGGCGCCGCCGCTGGCCATCCCGATGGAAGACCTGATGCGCGGCGTCGAGATCATCGACGAGGCGATCGGCGACTGCCTGGCCGCCGGCCTACTCGACCGCGATTGAACCTAGCTCAAGCCCTGCCCAAGCCCTGACGGAAGGCCCGCCATGCTCAAGACCTCGCTCGTCGCGCTGTCGCTCCTGCTGGTGTCGTCGCCGGCGCTCTCCCAGGTGGACCCCGTGGTCAAGCCGGGCGGGGACGTCATCAAGGCGTTCGTGCTGCCGACCGAAAGCGCCGACTTCGAGCGGCGCGAGGTCATGATCCCGATGCGCGACGGGGTGAAGCTGTTCACGGTGATCATGATCCCGAAGGGCGCCACCAACGCCCCGATCGTGCTGACGCGAACGCCCTACAACGCTGCCGCCCGCTCGATGCGCACGCCCAGCCGGACGATGCTCCACGCCATGGCCGTCGAGGACGAGGAGTTCATCAAGGGCGGCTATATCCGCGTCTGGCAGGATGTACGCGGCAAGTACGGCTCGGAGGGCGACTATGTCGTCACCCGACCGATGATCGGCCCGTTGAACAAGACCAAGGTCGATCACGGCACCGACGCCTACGACACCATCGCCTGGTTGACGGACAAGAAGAACCTGACCCAGTCCAACGGCCGGGTCGGCATGATCGGGTCGTCCTACGAGGGCACGACCACAATCATGGCCCTGCTCAACCCGCACCCGGCCCTGAAGGTCGCCGCGCCCGAGAGTCCACTGGTCGACGGCTGGATGGGGGACGACTGGTTCCACCACGGCGCCTTCCGTCAGGTGATGATGGACTACATCACCCAGCAGACTGGCTCGAAGACCATCGCCGGCAACCCGCCGCACGGCGGCTACGACGACTACGACAACTTCCGCAACGCCGGCTCGGCCGGCGACTGGGCCAAGAAGACCGGTATCGACCAACTGCCGTTCTGGAAGCGCCTGGTCGAGCATCCGACCTATGACGCCGTCTGGCAGGGCATGGCGCTGGACCGGCTGGTGGCGGCCAACCCCTCGAACGTGCCCACCCTGTGGGAGCAAGGGCTTTGGGACCAGGAGGACATCTACGGCGCGGTGGTCAGCTGGGAGCGGCTGAAGGCGGCAGGCAAGATGGGCAACAACTATCTGGTGCTCGGCCCCTGGCGACACAGCCAGGTGAACCGCTTCGGACGCGAGACAGGGGCTTTCAAGTGGGCCACCGACACGGTCGTCGATTATCGCCGCGACATGGTCATGCCGCTGTTCAACGAGCACTTGAAGGGCGGCCCGCCGGCCAATCTGGCCGCCGCCATCGTCTACAACACCGGCGAGGACCGTTGGGACAAGCTCACCGACTGGCCGCTGGCCTGCGAGAGCGGCTGCCGCGCGCCGCTGACGCCGCTCTATCTGGGCGCTGAAGGGGCTTTAAGCTTCAAGGCCGTGGCCCAGGGGGGCGACAGCTATGTCTCCGACCCGGCCAAGCCCGTGCCCTATCTGCCACGCCCGATCGAGATGGACGAGTTCAAGGCTCCTTGGGGCAACTGGTTGCTCAGCGACCAGCGCCACGCTGACGGTCGCCCCGACGTCATGACCTACCAGACTGAGGTGTTGAAGGAGCCGGTGCGGATCAGTGGCGCGCCGATCGCCGACCTCTTCGCCCGCACCACCGGCACGGACGGCGACTTCGTGGTCAAGGTGATCGACGTCTTCCCGCCGGAGAACGCCACCGAGCCGGCCATGGGCGGCTATCAATTGGCCGTTAGCCTGGACATCTTCCGCGGCCGCTATCGAGACAGCTTCGAGACGCCGTCGCCGATCCCGGCCGGTCAGGTCCAGCGCTACAAGTTCCGGCTGCCCACGGCCAACCACGTCTTCCAGCCTGGCCACCGGATCATGATCCAGGTGCAGTCCAGCCTGTTCCCGGTCTACGACCGCAACCCCCAGACCTATGTGCCCAACATCTTCTTCGCCAAGAAGGCCGACTACAAGGCCGCGACCGTGACCCTGGAGCGGGGCGGGGAGACGGCCAGCCGGGTGTGGCTGCCGGTGGTGTCGGTTGACCAGACGGCGCTGAAGGCCCGCTAGCCCGCCCTTTGACCGCGACGCAATCCTTACCTTTTTTGGATTGGCGTCGCGGCGCGGGGCGTCGCATGCTCGCGGTTGAAGAAACCGGTGTCATCCAACCGGTCGAGTCCTGTGGGAGCGTAACGTCCATGACCAATACCAACCGCCGCGCCGTCCTGGCGGTCGCCGGCCTCAGCGCCCTTGTAACCGCCGCCCCCGCGGGCGCTGCTCAGAGCAAGCAAGCCGCCAAGCCCAGTAAACCCGCCTTACGTTTCTACCCGCGCGACTTCGGTGCGATCGGCGATGGCGTGGCCAAGGACACTCACGCCGTGCAGCTGGCCCTGGACCGCTGCGCCGTGTTCGGCGGTGGCGAGGTGGTGCTGACGGCGGGGACCTATCTGGTCGGCGCGATCCGCATCGGCTCGGACACCATCCTGCGGATCGAGGAGGGGGCGACCCTGCAGGGCTCGCCGGATCTGGCGGACTACCCGGTCGTCCAGGTGCGCTGGGAGGGACGCTGGGTGCCCGGCTATATCGGCCTGGTCTGGGCTCAGGGCGCACGCAACATCGTCATCACCGGCAAGGGCAAGATCGTCGCCAGCGACGCCATCAAGGGCCGCCTGCAGAAGGAGACGGGTCTGCGCCATCCGGCGCTGCTGGAGTTCGTCGACGTCCAGCGCCTGGTGGTCTCCGACGTCCACACCCAGCAGAACGACATGTGGTCCATCCACCCGGTCTACTGCGACGACATCGTCTTCCAGAACATGGTGGTCAACGGCCGCGCCGACGGCATCGACGTCGACTCGTGCCGCCGGGTGGTCATCGACCGCTGCGACTTCGACACCGTCGACGACTGCATCTCGCTGAAGTCGGGCCGAGGCCTGGAGGGCAATCTGATCGCCCGGCCGACCGAGGATGTGGTTATCACCGACTGCACCTTCCGAGACCATCGCTGGGCCTGCGTGGGCATCGGCAGCGAAACTTCGGCCGGGATCCGACGTGTACGGATCGAGCGCTGCAAGTGCCTGTCGTCCTACACCTTCGCCATCTACATCAAGAGCCGGCCGGGCCGGGGCGCGTTCATCGAGGACATCGTCATGCGCGACCTGGAGGTCTCGGGCGCGGGCGGCGGCTTCCTGCGGCTGAACTTCCTGGATAGCGGCAAGCAGGACCAGTTCCCGGTCCCCGGCCACGACGGCATCCCCACCGTGCGCAACCTGACCTTCGAGCGGATCAAGGTCACCGACGTTCCGGTGCTGGTCGAGGCGGTCAACATCCATCCCGACAAGCCGGTGGACGGCTTCACCCTGAAGGACGTCACGGGCACGGCCAAGAAGGGCATGACCTTCGCCAACCTGCGCAATGTCACGCTGAAGAACATCGACGTCCAGGTCGCCGAGGGCCCGAAATTGGCGATCAACAACGTCACCGGCAAGGGTCTGGACGGCGCCGTGGCCGGGCCGCCGACGGTGCGTCCGGCGGACGTGGTCGGGGTCGACTACAAGCTCGGCATGACCAGCGGGAAGCCGAACTAGATCGCGCCCATCTCTACGCATCATCCCGGGCAAGGCTGGGGATGATGCGGAGATTGGGTTGAGGGCCGATTACATTTCAAACCCGAAATGCTTCCGTTCTTGCGCCTGTCATGCTTCCGCGCCAAACCGCTGAGCATGAAAACGATGCTCCTCAGCGGCGTTCTCGCCGCGGCTCTCGCCACCGGCTTTGCCGCTGACGCCGAGACCAAACCCGACCCCAAACTGGTCGTCGTGATCTCGATCGACCAGTTCAGCGCCAATCTCTACGCCCAGCACCGGGGCGAGTTCACCGGGGGGCTGAAGACGCTGAGCCAGGGCGTGGTCTATCCCAACGGCTATCAGTCGCACGCCTTCACCGAGACGTGCCCGGGCCACTCGACCCTGCTGACGGGCAAGCATCCCAACAAGACCGGCATCAGCGCCAACGACTGGTACGACCGCGAGAGCGGCAAGGCCGTCTACTGCCTGGCCGACCCGACCGCGACCCTGGCCGACGGCAGCCGTCCGGTCAGTCCGGCCAACATGGTCGCCACAGCCTATGGGGACTGGCTGAAGGACGTCTCGCCGACCAGCCGCGTCTATGGCGTGTCGGGCAAGGACCGCGGCGCGATCACCATGTCGGGCCACAAGGCCGACGGCCAGTTCTGGTACATGCCGGGCTTTGGCTTCACGACCTGGATTCCGCAGGGCCAGACGGCCGAGGCGCGGATGAAGCCGGTCGCCGCCTTCAACGCCAAGCTGGCGGCCGATCAGAAGAAGAAGCCGTTCGTCTGGACCTACGCCGCCGGCACGGCCAAGCGCTGCAAGGCGCTGGAGGCCGACTACGTCACCGGCGGCCGTTCGTGGCGCGCGGCCCTACCGATCCCGGCGGCGACGACCGAGGCCGACAAGGCGCGCGACCTCTATGCCAGTCCCTACACGGACGAAAAGACCCTGGAGCTGGCCCAGGCGCTGCGCGAGGCCAACGGCCTGGGCGACGGTCCGCAGGTCGATGTCCTGACCATCAGCCTGTCGGCCACCGACTTCATCGGCCACCGCTACGGCGCGCGCGGTCCGGAAATGTGCGATCAGATGGCGCGCCTGGACGACAAGCTGGGCGTGTTCCTCAAGAGCCTGGACAAGGTCAAGGGCGGGGTCCTGGTGACCCTGGCCGCCGACCACGGCGGCTCCGACTTCGCCGAGCGCCTGCACGGCGAGGGCTACGGGACCGAGCGCGTGATCGGCAAGACCTGGATCGCGACGCTGAACACCCAGCTGCGCACCGACCTTGGCCTGTCGTGGGATCCGCTGCGCGCCGATGGCGGCATCGACCAGATCTATGTCGTCGGTCCTGACGGCAAGGCGCCCTCGCTGGCCGACCGCATGCGCGTCACGACGGCCGCCCTGGGGCTGATGAACAAGGATCCTGTCGTGGCCGGGGCCTTCGACTCCAACGCCATCCTGACCGCCCAACCCGAGCCGGCCGACACCTCGCCCGAGGAGATCTCGCTGGTCGAGCGTCTGCGCCGCAGCGCCTATCCGGGCCGGGTGGGCGACATCCTGGTGGCCTTCAAGCCCGACCGCATCCCCGCCACCGCCGGCGGGACCTATGTGGCCGGCCACGGCAGCCCCTGGGACTATGACCGCCGCATCCCGATCCTGTTCTGGTGGAAGGGCGCGACCCCGCACGAGCGTGTGCTGCCGCTGGACACGGTGGACATCGCCCCGACGATTGCCGCCCTCACGGGCGTCAAGCCGCCGGCGGATGTCGACGGCGTGTGCAGGCCGCTGGTTTATGGTCAAGCTTGCTAGGACGGACTTCTAGAAACGTCACAAGCGGTCGCTAGTCCTTCCCCTCTCGGGGGAAACGCATGGGCTACGACCGCTTCTACTTCCTGAAGAAGGCCTACGGGATCTATCCGGGGATCGGCGCGGCCGTATCGGCGCGCTGCCTGCAGGCCCACTATGCCGAGCGCCGCCAGCGGCGCGGACCCCTGCGGGCTGGGCTGGACGCAGTGGTTGGCCTGGCCTTCAAGACCTGGATCCCCTGGCGCGCGACCAAGGTGCAGAAGAAGTTCGGCCTGGACGCGGCCTGGCGCGCCCGCGCCGTCGCCATCGCCCGCGAGCGGTTTGTCGATCCCAACGACCTGGCCCTGTTCCGCATCGAAACGCCCGAGCAGCTGGATGTCTATGTCCGCCGCTTCGAGGACGCGGCGCTGAACAAGCAGATCAATCCCCGCGGCTGGACCCGCGCCTGCGTACTGGCCGACAAGGTCCGCTTTCAGGCTCGCTGCATCGAGGCGGGCCTGCCGCATCCGCGCACGGTGGCGCTGGTCAAGGACGGCCGTCTGACGGTGAAGGCCGATCCGGACGGCCGCGACCTCGTGCTCAAGCCGGCGGACGGGGAGGGCGGCGACGGTGTCGTCATTCTCGAACGCGTGGTCGACGCCGCCGACCTGGCCGCGCGCCTGCCGAAAGCGCGCGGCGCCTTCGTGGTCCAGGACCGCGTCCAGACCCATCCGGCCCTGCTGGGCCTGGCGCTGGACGCCCTGCCGACCGTGCGGATCGTGACCATGGTCGATGAGGTCGGCGCGCCGGAGGTGGTCAGCGCCACCTTCCGTTTCGCCTCGGTGGCCCGGGCGAGGGTCGACAACATGAAGGCCGGCGGTCTGATCTCGGCCGTCGACCTGCCGGTCGGAACCCTGGGCCTGGCCTGCAAGGGCTATGGCGGCGGCGACCACGCTACGCACCCGGTGACCGGAGCGGTGATCATCGGCCGCCGGTTGCCCGACTGGGCCGCCGCCAAGGGCCTGGTCCGCCGCGCCCACGCCGAGAGCTTCGCCGACTACGCCCTGATCGGCTGGGACGTGGCCCTGACGCCCGATGGCCCGGTGCTGATCGAGGCCAACGGCAAGCCCGGCGTCCTGATGCCGCAAAGGGCCGCGCGTCAGGGGCTGGCGACAGGCCGTTACGGCCAACTGCTGGCTTATCATCTTGCCATTAAACCTTAGCGCGACCGTCACAGGCCGCGCCTAGGTTTTGAAACTCGTCATCGACAAGGCGGATCAGCGAGAGGGGGCTCTCGCCGGACGCCAGCCTGGGGAGGCCCAGATGACTCGTTTCGCTCAAGCCTACGTCGCCCAAACCTCCGTGCCAGGCCCGCGCAGTCTGCCGCTCGAGGCCAAGCGCGCCCTGCGCATCATGCTGATCGCCAAACACGCCAAGGGGACCGGCGCGCCGCATCCCGAGGACGGCACCCACGCGGTCTATCACCGGGAGATGCGCCAGACCCTGGAGGACATCGGCGTCAACCTGACGGTCGCCGACGACTACAGCGTGCTGTTCGAGCGTCCGGACGTCGACTTCCTGTTCCCGCTGCTGAACCGCGCGGGCTTCATGAATTCCGAGATGCTGGCCCCGCTGCTGTGCAACCGCCTGAGCCTGCCGTACCTGGGCGCCAGCCCGATCCTGCGCGGCCTGTCGGACGACAAGCACCTGACCAAGCGCGCCGCCGTCGCGCGCGGCATTCCGACCGCGCCGTGGGCGGTCTATCGCCGCGGCGCGCCGATCGACGAGGCCCAGTGCCCGCAAGGCCAGCACTTCGTGATCAAGCCCAACGCCTCGTCGGCCAGCTGGGGCGTCAGCGACGCTCATGACTGGGCCGGGGTGCGGGCGGCGGTGATCCGCCTGCACGCCGAGGGCCACGACGCCATCGTCGAGCGCTTCATCCACGGCCACGACATCGAGATCTCGGCCATCACCCTGGACGGCGAGCCCTTCATCCTGCCGACCCAGATCGTCGAGCAGGCCGACCCGTCGCTGCTGCGCACCTATGCCGAGAAGCGCAACCTCACCGACGGCCAGGCCTACGAGATCCGTCCCCTGGAGGACGGCCCGATGCTGCGCCTGGCCGAGGAGCGCGCCCGGGTGATGATGCGCGAGTTCATGCCGTTCGACTACGGCCGCTTCGAGTTTCGCCTCGACGTTTCGACGGGCGAGGTGCAGTTCCTGGAGGTGAACCTGAACTGCAATCTGTGGTCCCGGAAGACCATCTCGATCGCCGCCCGCCAGATCGGCTGGAGCCACGAGGAGCTGATCGAGACCATCCTGACCGAGAGCCTGGAGCGCCAGGGCCTGATCCAGCGAGCGTTCGATGTCGTCGCAGCCTGAGTCGTTTGTCGGCGTGATCCTGGCCGGGCAGCGTCCCGGCCGCGTGGACGCCCTGGCCGAGGCCGCCGGGGTCGTGAACAAAAACCTCGTGCCGATCCAGGGCGCGCCGCTGGTGCGCCACGTGGTCGACGCCCTGGCCGCGACGCCGGGCCTCTCGCGCCTGCGCATCGTGGTCGAACCGGGGACCGCGCCGCTGATCGATGCGGTGCTGCCGCATAGCCGGCTGCAGATCGACTACGTCCCGGCCGCCAATAACCTGGCCGACAGCGTCTACGCCGCCGTCGAGGGCGTGGGCGACCTACCGATCCTGGTCACCACCGGCGACAACGTGCTGCTGACGCCGGGAGCGGTTCTGGACGTGCTGGCCGTGCTGCAGGGCGGGGCCGACGTCTCCCTGGCCATGGCCAGCCAGGCCTCGGTGATGGCCGCCCACCCGGAGGGGCAGCGCCGATTCTACCGCTTTTCGGACGACGCCTATTCCAACTGCAACCTCTACGCCTTCGCCGGCCCGGCCGCGACCTCGGCGGCCGAGAGCTTCCGCAGCGGCGGACAGTTCGCCAAGAAGCCGATGCGGATGATCATGGCCCTGGGGCCCATCAACCTGGCCCTGATGCTGATGGGGCGGCTGTCGCTGCGGGGCGCGCTGAAGCGCCTGGGCCGCCGCTTCCGCCTGAAGGTCGAGCCGGTGGTCCTGGCCGACGGCGCCCACGCCATCGACGTCGACAACGCCCGCACCTTCGCGGTGGCGGAGGAGCTGCTGGCGCGACGGGCGATGGCCGACGCGGCCTGAACACGAAAGAGGCGCAGACAGCCTTAACCCCGATTAGGGTTCGTTTTTAGTGTCTCGAACACAGCTGTCACGCATCTTCGCCAAGACATCCCTGCGGGAGGGCGTGGTGATGAAGTCTAGAGTGCGTGCAAAGAAGCATCCGTTTCCGGGCGGATGGCTGGTTCTGGGGATCTTGACCTGTGCGGCCCTGTTCTGGGCGGGTGTCCAGGGGGGCGACCACCTGTCTGGCGGGCTGTCCACCGCGGCCATGTTCGGCGCGTTCGCCGCGCTGTGGATCGGGCCGTTGCTGGCCGCGATCACGGTGCTGTGGGGCAGCTTCGCGTTCTTCAAGTGGCTGGTGGTGGGGCGGTAGCCTTTAGATCCTCCCTCGCTGTGCGGGGGAGGTGGCCCGGAGGGCCGGAGGGGGCTAATGCGGCCGGCATCCAGCTTGCCCCTCAGTCGCTTCGCGACAGCTCCCCCGTGACACGGGGGAGCATCTGAAACGAAAAACGCCCGGCTATCGCTAGCCGGGCGTTTTCGTGTCTTTTCGCGGAAGCGATCTTACTTGATCTTGCCTTCGCGGAATTCGACGTGCTTGCGGATGACCGGGTCGTACTTCTTCAGCACCATCTTTTCGGTCTTGGTGCGGGCGTTCTTCTTGGTGACGTAGAAGAAGCCGGTGTCCGCCGTCGAGTTCAGGCGGATCTTAATGGAAGCCGGTTTGGCCATGGTCGAATCCCTGCGATGGTCGCGCAGGTTCCCGCGCGTTGAAATGAGAGGCGCGGAACATACTCATCGGTGACTCAAAGTCAATTGGCCGGTGTGCAGCGCCTGTAGGGAAAGTCCGCTGACCGCGCCTGACCGTTCACCGAGCCCTCGATCCGGGCCACCAGCGTGTCCTTGTCGACGAGACGATAGAGAATTCGCTGCGGAAAATCATGCTCGGGCGCCTCGAAGGTCACGGCGTTCTCGGCAATCTCCTTCACCGGGAAGGCCGACTCGGTCTGGCCCGAGGGAATCGCGATGAAGCGCGGCTTGCCGTCGTCGCCGGGGACGATGCGCATATATTCGAACTCGCGCAGCTTGCCGTCGCGGACCGTTCGACTCATGCCCAGCATCGTTCCGCCGGCCGGCGGCAGCCACTGCTCGTCGATCTTGGCGCCGCTGGGTCGGGTCAGGGTCCAGCAGCCGGTCAGGAAGGCCAGCTTGTCGACCTCGGTCGGCGCCGCCGGCGTGGCGGCCAGGGTCAGAGCCAGTAGAGAACCGATCATGCGAGCCTCCCTGCGGCTCGGCCCTTAGAGGTGGGTCAGATGCCGCTTGCCGTTCAGGAAACGCATGAAGGGGGCCGGTCGTCCAGTCTGAGCCAGGCGCTCGCCCACCTCGTGCAGCACGAAGCGGGTGATGTTGGGCAGGTCCAGCGCCATGGCCTCCTGGAAGTCGACCCAGGCGATCTCGTCCAGCTCGCCGCAGTCGGGGCGGCGGTCGAGGCTGAGCAAGGCTTCGGCCGGGGCCATGAAGAAGCGGGCGTCGAAGCGGCGCGGGCGATAGGGCGGGGTGATGGCCCGGGCCACGAAGCTGAGCGGCGCCAGGTCGGGCAGGGCGCCCTGGGCCAGGAACGGCCGCCAGGCGCCGGCCCCGGGCCGCTCAGGGGCCCGCTTGGCCAGCAGCAGGCCCGTCTCCTCGAAGGTCTCGCGCACGGCCGCCAGGGCCAGGGCGCGCGACAGGCGGGCGGGCTTGGCGTGGCGGGGTTCCAGTTCCAGGCGCGTGGCGACCTCGGGCGTCAGTTCGCTGGCGCTGGGCGCGTCGTAGTCGCCCTTGTCGACCCGGCCGCCGGGAAACACCCACTTGTCCGGCATGAAGGCGTGGCCGTGGTTGCGGCGACCCATCAACAGGCGCGGCTGCGGGCCATCGGTGCGCACGATGATGACGGTGGCGGCGTGCTTGGGCTTCAGCGCCGCGCCGGTCTCGCGCACGGCGCCGTCGTTGATGGTGTCGAACTTGGCGTCGATCGGCGGCAGGGTCATGCGGACAAGGTTAGACCGATTGCGCGGCCTGGAAAGACCGACGTAACGTCAGGCGTATCTCAGAGGGGCTCACGCATGATCGGACGGATTTTCACCCTGGCGCTGGTCGCCGGCTTGTCGATGGGCGCACCGGCGCTGGCGGCCCCCTCGCAAGCCCAGGTGGTCGCGGCAGCCAAGGCCGTCCAGCCCAAGGTCGTGGCCTGGCGGCGCGACATCCACGAGCATCCGGAACTGGGCAACCAGGAGGTCCGCACCGCCGCCCTGATCGCCAAGGAGCTGAAGGCCCTGGGGCTGGAGGTCCGCGAGGGCGTCGGCAAGACTGGTGTCGTGGGCGTCCTCAAGGGCGGCAAGCCCGGCAAGGTCGTGGCCCTACGCGCCGACATGGACGGCCTGCCCGTCGAGGAAAAGACCGGCCTGCCGTTCGCCTCCAAGGTTATGGCGACCTGGGAAGGCCGCACAGTGCCGGTCATGCACGCCTGCGGTCACGACAACCACGTCGCCATGCTGCTGGGCGCGGCCACGGTGCTGGCCGGCATGAAGAAGGACATCGCTGGCACGGTCGTCTTCGTCTTCCAACCGGCCGAGGAAGGCCCGCAGGCGGGCGAGGAGGGCGGCGCCAAGCTGATGATCCAGGACGGCGTTCTGGACCAGCCCAAGGTCGACGCGATCTTCGGCCTGCACATCGGTCCCGGCGACGGCCACCAGCTGAACTATCGCCCCGAAGGCTTCTACGCCTCGTCCGACCGGCTGACGATCACGGTCAAGGGCAAGCAGACCCACGGCGCGCGGCCTTGGGCCGGCGTCGACATGGCCAGCGTCGCGGCCGACATCGTCCAGGCCGTCAACCAGATCGCCGCCCGCCAGGTCGACGTCGGCGCCTCGCCCTCGGTGGTGACCATCGCGGTCATCAACATGGGCATGCGCCAGAACATCATCCCCGAGGACCTGAAGATGGAGGGGACCATGCGGACCTTCTCCAAGGCCCGCCACGACGACCTGATCGCCAAGGTGACGAAGGCCGTGGCCAGCATCGGCGATCGCTATGGCGCCAAGGCCGAGGCGGTGTTCAGCCAGCCCTATCCGGTGACCTACAACGACCCGGCGCTCAGCAAGTGGGTCAAGACGAGTTTAGAGAAGGCCTCGCCCGGCAAGGTCGACGACAACGCCGCTCTGGTGACCGGGGCCGAGGACTTCTCGATGTACGCCGAGAAGGTGCCAGCGGTGTTCGTGCAGCTGGGCGGCCGCAAGGCGGATGTGCCGGCCGCGGGGGCTCCGGCCAATCACTCGCCTTACTTCGACATCGACGAGGCGACGCTCGAGACCGGGGTGAAGGCCGAGGTGTTCATGGCGCTGGATTATCTAGGGCGGCGCTGACCCCTCCACCGGCTTCGCCGGTCCCCCTCCCCCAAAGGGGGAGGATAGATATCCCGCGCATTACCTCTCCGCCCCCGGCTGGGGGCGGACAGACCTGCGTCAGCAGGTCAGGTGGGGGCCTGTGCTGACTTGGCGGCAAACCACGGCGTCACCCGCCGCAGGGCCTCCTGCACCTCCGCCGTCGACACCGCGAAGCTGAAGCGGATGAAGCGGTGGCCCTCCACGGGATCGAAGTCCACGCCCGGCGCCGTCGCCACGCCCGTATCCCGCAGCAGCTGCTGGCAGAAGCCCAGCGAGTCGTCGGTCAGGTGGCCGATGTCGGCCCAGATGTAGAAGGCGCCGTCCGGCGGGGCGATCTGCTGCAGGCCCAGGGCCGGCAGGGCGTCCAGCATCAGCTGGCGGTTGGCGCGATAGACGTCGATGTGGGCTTCCAGCTCGTCCAGGCAGTCCATGGCCGCCAGGCCCGCGTGCTGGCTCAGCGACGGGGCGGTCAGGAACAGGTTGCCGACATAGGCGCGGGCGCGGTCCAGGTCCTCGCCCCTGGGCGTCAGCAGCCAGCCCAGCCGCCAGCCGGCCATGCTGAAGTACTTGCTGAAGCTGTTCACGATCAGCGCGTCGGGCGCGTACTCCAGCATCGACGGCGTGCGGCCCGTGTAGCTGAGGCCGTGATAGATCTCGTCGCTGATGATGCGGATGCCGCGCTCGCGGCAGACCCGGGCGATGGCTTCCAGCTCCTCGGGCGCGATGATCGTGCCGGTCGGGTTGGCGGGGCTGGCGACGATGACGCCGGCGGGCGCCGGGTCCAGCTCCGCCAGGTGTTTCGCCGTCAGCTGGAAGCGATCCTCGGGCCCGCAGGCGATCTCGACCGGCTCCAGGTGCAGGGCTTTCAGGCTGTTGCGATAGGCGACATAGCCGGGGCGGGCCAGGGCCACGCGGTCGCCGGGCTTGAACAGGCTGGACAGCGCCAGCACCAGCGCCGGCGAGGCCCCGCAGGTCAGGACGATGCGCTCGGGCTCGACCGTCACGCCGTAGAGCGCCTGGTAGCGCTGGGCGATCCGCTCACGCAGCAGCGGGCTCTCCCAATAGCCCATGGCCTCGACGTCGAGGATCTCATGGGCTTTCGCCAGGGCCTTGCTAGGCGCGCCGGTCGAGGGTTGGCCGAACTCCATATGGATGATCGACCGACCCTGGCTCTTCAGCTCGTGAGCCAGGCGGCTGATGGCGATGGCGTGGAAGGGTTCGAGTTCGGCGCGCATCAGCGCCGCTTCCCGCGCCGTACGCCTTTCGGCAAACCTCCGCGCGGCTTGACCGCTGCCTGACGGCGCGCGCCCAGGCGGGGGCGAGGCATGTTCGGATCGGGCGCGACCGGCTCGCTCAGCATCTCGAACAGCAGACCGCCGGTCACCGGGGTGGCCTCGACCAGCTTGACCTCGACATTCATGCCCAGCGGCCAGCGCTTGCCGGTCCGCTCGCCGACCAGGGCGTGCATCTTGTCGTCGTGGACGAAGAACTCCGCGCCCAGGGTCGAGACCGGCACCAGGCCATCGGCCCCGGTGTCGGACAGCTTGATGAACAGGCCAAAGCGGGTGACGCCGGTGATCCGACCCTCGAAGGTCGCGCCGACGCGATCGGCCAGGAAGGCGGCGATGTAGCGGTCGGTGGCGTCGCGCTCGGCGGCCATGGCCCGGCGCTCGGCGTGGGTGATGACCTCGGCCGTGTCCTTGATCTGGGCGATGTCCTGGTCGGTCAGGCCGTCGTCGCCCAGACCCAGGGCCCGGATCAGGCCGCGGTGTACGATCAGGTCGGCGTAGCGGCGGATCGGGCTGGTGAAGTGGGCGTACTTGGCCAGGTTCAGGCCGAAGTGGCCGATGTTGTCGGCGCTGTAGTGGGCCTGCATCTGGGTGCGCAGGACCACCTCGTTGATGATCGCTGCATTGGGGCTCTCGCGGGTCTCGTCCAGCAGCTTGTTGAACCGCGACGTCTGCGGGGCCTCGCCCTTGTTCCAGCGGATCTCCAGCGTCTGCAGGAAGTCGGCGAGGTTCTGCACCTTCTCCAGGCTGGGCGTGTCGTGCACCCGGTAGATCAGGGGCGAGCGCTTGGCTTCCAGGCTTTCGGCGGCGCAGACATTGGCCTGCACCATCATCTCCTCGATCAGCTTGTGGGCTTCCAGGCTGGCGCGCTTGGTGATCGAGGCGATCTCGCCGTCGCGGATGATGATCCGGCGCTCGTCGCTTTCGATGGCCAGGGGCGAGCGGGCGTCGCGGCCGATCTTCATCGTCCGATAGGCTTCCCACAGGGGTTGCAGGATCGGCTCCAGCAGCGGGCCGGCCTTGTCGTCGGGCTGGCCGTCGATGGCGTTCTGGGCCTGCTCGTAGCTGAGCTTGGCGGCCGAGCGCATCAGGCCACGCACGAACTTGTGGCCCTTCTTGCGGCCCGACTTGTCGAAGACCATCCGCACGGCCAGGGTCGCGCGGTTCTCGCTCTCACGGAGAGAGCACAGGCCGTTCGACAGGGTCTCGGGCAGCATCGGCTCGACGCGGTCGGGGAAGTAGACGCTGTTGCCCTTCTCGCGGGCGTCGCGGTCCAGGGCCGAGCCGGGGCGCACATAGGCGGCGACGTCGGCGATGGCTACCCAGACCACCCAGCCGCCGACATTGGTCGCGTCCTCGTCGAGGTGAGCGAAGACGGCGTCGTCGTGGTCGCGGGCGTCCACGGGGTCGATGGTCACGAACGGCAGATGCCGCAGGTCCTCCCGGCCGGCCAGGGTCGGCTCGACGGCGGCCTTGGCCTCGCGTTCGGCCTCTTCGGAGAAGCCGGTCGGGATGCCGTGGCTGTGGATGGCGATCAGCGAGGCGGCGCGCGGGTCGTTCTCGGTCCCCACGACTTCCAGCACCTTGCCGGGCTTGGGTCCGTAGCGGCCGCCGTGCGTGCCGACCTGGGCGACGACCAGGTCGCCATCCTTCAGGTCGTGGGCGACGCTGGGGTCCAGGACCAGCACGTCCTTGGACTTGCGGTCGACCGGCTCGACGCGGATCTCCTTGCGGTGCTTGCGGATGACGCCCAGCACCTTGTGGGCGCTCTGGCCCAGCTTCTTGATCAGCTTGGCCTCGAACTCGCCGGTCTCCAGCCGCTCGAAACGGACCAGCAGGCGATCGCCCAGGCCGGGCGCGCCGGCGACGGCCTCGCCCTTGGTCGGGGCTAGGCGGACATTGGGCACGTCGTCGTCGGACTTGGTCAGCTTGACGTACAGCTCGCCGTCATTGTCGCGTTCGACCACGTCGGCCACGCCGACCGGGGGCAGGGAGCCGGCTTCGGCGAAGCCCTTGCGACCGCGCTTGGCCAGGGCGCCTTGCGCCTCCAGCTCACGGATCATCTCGCGCAGGGCGCGGCGGTCGGCGCCCTTGAGGCCGAAGTGACGGGCGATGTCGGCCTTCCCGCTCTCGCCGGCGTCACGCAGAAACGCGATCAGCGTGTCCTTGTCGGGCAGGCCGGCGGGGGGCTTGGGCTTGAAGGTCTTGGTCGGGCGGAGTTTGGCCATGTCCTGCCTTACCCCGTTCGCGTGGCTTAGGGAAACGCGAGGAGCGTCCCGAAGGTCAGTACAGGTCCTCGATCGAGCGCGGCGGCGGCGGATCGGCCGGTTTCGGCGCAGGCGTGGCGGCCGGCGCGGGCGTCGGTGCGGCCACGGGCGGGGCCTCAATGACCGGCGGGGCTTCCTGCTCGACGACCTCGACCTCGACCGCCTTGGGCTTGGGCTTCTCGGCCGGCGGGGGCTCGTAGGCGAGGGCGGGGGCGGCGTCCTTGACCGGCACGCCCGAGACCTCGGCCAGCGGCGCGGTCGAGGTTTCGGTCCCGCCGCGATCCAGCTCCATGGCCTTGGTCAGGCCCATGGCGAAGCCGCCGGCGCAGCAGGCCAGCAGGGCGACGACGACGACGCCAAGAGGAATGGGCCGTTCCAACGAGGTCATGACCCGACCCTAATCCTCTCGGCGGCTGACGTCACGCCTCGTCGTCCCACGGGGCGGCGCCGTCGTCCGAGGTTTCGGCCGCAGCGGCCTTGGCCTTGGGCGCGGCCTTCTTGGCGGCCGGTTTCTTGGCGGCGGGCTTCTTGGTCGCCGTCTTCTTGGCCGGAGCCTCACCCTCGGCAGCCTTGGCCTTGGCCGGCGCCTTCTTCGCGGCAGCAGCCTTCTTCACCGGCTTCTTGCCGCCGCCCTTGGCGGCGCGCTCGGCGATCAGGGCCACGGCCTCTTCCATGGTGATGGCGGCCGGGTCCTTGCCCTTGGGCACGTTGGCGTTGGTGTCGCCGTGCTTGATGTAGGGCCCAAAGCGGCCCGACAGCACGCGCACCGGCTTGCCATCCTCGGGGTGGTTGCCGAGTTCAGCCAGGGCCGCGGCGGCCGCGCGTTGCGGACGTCCGCCGCCGGCCCGCTTGTCGGCCAGGATGGCGACGGCGCGGTTCAGGCCGACGTCGAACACTTCGTCGGCGTTCTCCAGATTGGCGTAGGTGCCGTCGTGCAGCACGAACGGTCCGAAGCGCCCCAGGCCCGCGGTGATGACCTTGCCGTCGTCCGGGTGTTTCCCGACCTCGCGGGGCAGGGACAGCAGGCGCAGGGCCTTTTCCAGGTCCATGGCCGAAGCGATCCAGCCCTTGGGCAGGGACGAGCGCTTGGGCTTCTCGCCGCTTTCGGCGGCGGCCAGCTCTTCGACATAGGGACCAAAGCGGCCGTTCTTCAGCCACACGGCCAGGCCGGTGGCCGGGTTCAGGCCCAGTTCCTTGTCGGCGCTCTCGGCGTCGCCGTCGCCTTCCGACACGCCCAGTTGGCGCGTGTAGCGGCACTCCGGATAGTTCGAGCAGCCGATGAAGGCCCCGAACTTGCCGGTCTTCAGCGACAGTTGCCCACTGTTGCAGGTGGGGCAGAGGCGCGGATCCGAACCATCGCCCTTGTCGGGGAAGATGTGCGGGCCCAGAGCCTCGTTCAGCGCGTCCAGCACATTGGTGGTGCGCAGCTCGGAGATCTCGCCGACGGCGGCGTGGAAATCCTTCCAGAAGTCGCGCAGGAACTGCTTCCAGTCCAGCTTGCCGTCCGACACCAGGTCCAGCTGCTCTTCCAGAGCGGCGGTGAAGTCGTACTCGACGTAGCGCTTGAAGAACTGCTCGAGGAACGCGGTGACCAGGCGGCCCTTGTCCTCGGGGACGAAGCGCTGCTTGTCCATCTTCACGTATTCGCGGTCGCGCAGCACGGTCAGGACCGAGGCGTAGGTCGACGGACGGCCGATGCCCAGCTCTTCCATCTTCTTGACCAGGCTGGCTTCCGAGTAGCGCGGCGGTGGTTCGGTGAAGTGCTGGTCGGCGCGGGCCTCGATGACCTTGGCGGCGGCGCCTTCCTCGATCATCGGCAGGCGGGCGCTGTCTTCACCTTCCTCGTCGTCGCGGCCTTCCTCATAGACGGCCAGATAGCCGGGGAAGAGCACGACTTGACCCGTGGCGCGCAGGCCGGTCTGGCCGTCGGCGCTCTCCAGGTCGACCGTCGTGCGCTCGATGCGAGCGCTTTCCATCTGCGAGGCGATCATCCGCTTCCAGATCAGCTCGTACAGACGGCCGAGGTCGCCCTCCAGGCGCAGCGAGCCGGGGTTGCGGTTCAGGCTGGTCGGGCGGATGGCTTCGTGAGCCTCCTGGGCGTTCTTGGCCTTGGCCTTGTAGTAGCGCGGCGTCTCGGGGACGTAGGGCGCGCCGTAGACGTTGCCGATCACGCTGCGGGCTTCGGCGATGCCTTCCGGCTCGACCGACACGCCGTCGGTCCGCATGTAGGTGATCAGACCGACGGTCTCGCCGCCGATGTCGATGCCTTCATACAGCTTCTGGGCGGCCTGCATGGTGCGCTGAGCGCTGAAGCCGAGCTTGCGGGCGGCTTCCTGTTGCAGGGTCGAGGTGGTGAAGGGCGGGGCGGGCGAGCGCTTGCCGGGCTTCTTCTCGACGGCGGCGACCTTGAACACGGCGTTGGTCACCGCGGCCTTGGCGGCCAGGGCCGAGGTCTCGTTGCCCAGGTCGAACTTGGTGAGCTTCTTGCCCTCGTGCTTGACCAGGCGGGCCGTGAACGGATCGGCGCCGGCCGACACGTCGGCGTCGACGCTCCAATATTCCTGGGTCTTGAAGCGCTCGATCTCGAGTTCGCGGTCGACGATCAGGCGCAGGCAGACCGACTGCACGCGGCCGGCCGAGCGCGAACCGGGAAGCTTGCGCCAAAGGACGGGCGATAGCGTGAAGCCGACGAGATAGTCGAGGGCGCGGCGGGCGAGGTACGCCTCGACCAACTCCATGTCGACGTCTCGCGGATTGGCCATGGCGTCCAGCACGGACGTCTTGGTGATGGCGTTGAAGGTGACGCGCTGGACGGCCTTGTCCTTCAGCGCCTTCTTCTTGTTCAGCACTTCCAGAACGTGCCAGCTGATCGCTTCCCCTTCGCGATCCGGGTCAGTCGCCAGGATGAGGCGGTCGGCCTTCTTCAGGGCGTCGACGATGTCGCTCACCCGCTTGGAGGCCTTGGCGTCGACTTCCCAGCTCATGGCGAAGTCGTTGTCCGGCTCGACCGAGCCATCCTTGGACGGCAGGTCGCGGATATGGCCGTACGAGGCGAGAACCGTGTAGTCGGACCCGAGGTACTTGTTGATGGTCTTGGCCTTGGCCGGGCTCTCGACGACGACGACGTTCATTCTGACTCTATGCTTTAGGGAAAGCGGATCGCCCTGGAGGCGAGCGCCGGGAAAGTGGGGCTACACTCAAGGCCTGTCAACGCGGCCTCGTTCAAACGGCGACGCTTAGCCGGTTGTTAAGGCCGTTCTGCCAGGATCATGGCGTCGTTTTATGACTGCGTGCCGATGGACCTGACCGTCAACCGGATCGCCACCGAGGCCTATGTCTCGCCGATCCGCCCGATCAAGGCTGTGACCTCCAATGCCGAGCGCGCGGAAATCGCCGACCGGCTGAAGGAAGCCGTGCGCGCGACGCCGGCCGCCGGCACGGGCCTGCTGGTGGATTTGAGCGTCTAAGGCTCAGTTCCGCCAATCTCCAAACATATACAACCGTCATTCCCGCCCTTGTGGCGGGAACCCCTCTGTCCGCGGCAGGTGCGAGTGGGCGGAGGCCGCTGTCGATCCGATTTCTTCTCACATGCGGGCTGACCAAGGGGTTCCCGCCACAAGGGCGGGAATGACGGGATATGGGATCAAGCTAGACCAATCGCCACGTTCCTGACGCGGGATCGTGATCTGCCAAGGTTCTGGACCGGCGCTTCGGTCCGTAGCATGGCGGACCCATGGCGCACTGGAGACGAGGCCGACGCGGTGGTCTGGCGGCTTTTGTTGTGAGCGTCGGCGCACACGTTGCGGCCCTGGTGGTGCTGTTCCATGCTCAGGTCATCCCGCCGCAGCCCGAGCCGCCGTCGGTGATGGTGTCGCTGGTCGATCCTCCACCCCCGCCACCGCCGCCTCCGCCACCCCCTCCGCCGCCGCCCGCGCCCCACGACGCGCCCAAGTCGCCGGTGAAGGCCCCGACCAAGCCGCCGTCGCCCGAGAAGACCAAGGAGACGGCCCGCTCCGCGCCGCGCTCGCCCCTGCGGGTGACC
>NZ_JBCNJZ010000004.1:0-486868 GCF_039596335.1 Caulobacter sp.
CGCGCCGCCCGACTTCGCCAGCGTGATCGTGATCGCGGCCGTCAGCGTCGTCTTGCCATGGTCAACGTGACCGATGGTGCCGATGTTGCAGTGCGGCTTAGTGCGTTCGAACTTTTCCTTGGCCATCGTCTTTACCTTCGCGCCGGCGGGCTGTTGTTGGGAGTAACTCGGGGAGCTGGAGCGGGTAGCGGGAATCGAACCCGCATCCTCAGCTTGGAAGGCTGCTGCACTACCATTGTGCTATACCCGCCCAAACACCCAAAACGGGGCTTGCGGGGTCGCGATCGGCTCCCGGTCTCTGGCTCTGGGACGCCCTCGCCGATCTTCCGAAACTCGTCGCGTGCATGGTGGGGGAAGTAGGACTCGAACCTACGAAGGCTAACGCCAGGGGATTTACAGTCCCCCCCCTTTGCCACTCGGGACATTCCCCCAAGCACGCGACGGAGTTCCGAAGCCGGCGGCCTTTATCCGGTTCGACGCACAACAGCAAGCCATTGAACTACGAAACGGAACAAAAGCTTCTTTTGCCGGTGACGGACGATGCTAAGAGCAGCGCCGGCCGGCCCAGAAACCCTTGGGGCCCCAAATCGGAGCGCGTCTTATAGTGTCCTCTCATTCCGAACGCAACGACCGGAAACGACCTTCTGCACAAGGACGCGATTTTCGTTCCAAGCCCCGGAAAGAAAACAGCTTTTCTCGGGGCCAAGGCGACGCCAAGGACTGGATTTGGGGGACTCACGCCGTAGAAGCGGCGCTTTCGAACCCCCTTCGACCCGCTCCGAAGCGCCTTCTGGCCACCCCGGATCGCGCCAAGCGACTCGCGCCGAATCTCCAGAAGCTGGCCTGCCTGCAGGTGATGGAAGGCCAGGAAATCGCCAAGCAGCTGCCGCAGGGCGCCGTGCACCAGGGCCTGGCCCTGAAGATCGACGAGCCTGAGTCGCTGTCGATCGCCGACATGGGCTCGCCCGCCGAGGGCCTTCTGGTCATGCTGGACCAGATCACCGACCCGCAGAACATCGGCGCCATCTTCCGCTCGGCCGCCGCATTCGGGGCCAAGGGCGTCATCTTGCAGGACCGCCACGCCCCGGTGCTGTCAGGCGTGCTGGCCAAGACCGCCGTCGGCGCGGTCGACAAGATCGCACACGCGCGCGTGGTCAATCTCTCCCGCGCCCTCGAGGAACTGGCCGACATGGGCTGGCGGGCGGTCGCCCTGGCCGGCGAGGCCGAGGAAAGCCTGGAAGCGGTGCTGGACAGCCAGCCGACCGTACTGGTTCTGGGTTCGGAAGGTGAAGGCGTCCGCCGACTGGTCGCAGAGCATTGTGACGCCTTGGGAAAGATCCCGATGCCGGGCGGTTTCGAGAGCCTGAATGTCTCCGCCGCCGCCGCGGTCGCGCTTTACGAGGCGTCGAAAGTTCGCGCGAAGGAAGAAACCGGTTCGTGAATCTCTCTTAACCGTTTTGATTTCGTCGCAAGCTCGTGCTTCTCTCGCGAACAGTGGTCCGCGAGCGCCTGCTCTGCGGAGGAATTCTGACATGGGATCGGGGGACCCGATGTTTGGACGTAAGATGCGCCTGGCCGCCCTGGCTTCTTCGGCGACGGCCGCGCTGTTGCTGGCCGGCTGCAGCGGCGGCGAGCCCGTGGACGCGCCGCCGCCCGCCAGCGAGTATCACGCCGAGGCCAACTATCCGGCGCCGGACCTGATGGGCGCTGCGCCGGCGCCGGACGCCAGCCAGGCCCAGGACGGCCTGCTGGGCGGTCCGGGCCAGCAGCCGGGCTATGTCACCGAGCGCCCCCTGCCCCCGCCGGGTCAGCACAATGCGCACCTGAAGACCTGGCGCCGTCCCGACGGCACGCTGGTCACGGCCATGCGCCCGATCGCCAATCCCAAGGGGTCGTCGCGCACGGAACAGCCGCGTCGCTACGTCCAGAAGCCTGCGGCCCAGCCACATCGCGTCTATGCGACCATCCCGGCCAAGCCGGCGCCTGCGGCGAAGCCGGCGCCAAAACCGGCTGTGATCGTCGCCGCCAAGCCGGTGACGCCCAAGACCGTCGCTCCGGCCCCCGCGCCGATCCAGGCCGCCAAGCCGGTCGTTCCGGCCAAGCCGCTGACCAAGCCGCCCGTCGTGGCCGCCGTGCCGGTCGTTCCGGCCAAGCCTGCGAAGCCGGCCTCGAAGCTGGAACAGCTGCAGGCCGCCGTCGCGCCGGAAGCCACCGCCGGCGCCGTCCTGGCCGCGGGCGAGAGCCTGTCGAAGAACCAGCCTGGTCAGGTGACCCTGTCCCTGCCGGTCACCCTGGGCGACCGCATCAAGGAAGAGGCCGCCAAGCTCGGTCAGGGCAAGGCCGCGCGCAAGACCAGCGCCTACGCCAATCTGGAAGGCGAAGGCTACGAGATCACGCCGAACGGTCGCCAGACCGCCGTGGTCAAGCCGGGCGAGCCCACCACCTTCGCCTGGCAGGTCAAGCCGGGCCCGGAGGCCAAGGGCCAGATCCGCTCGCAGTTCGGCGTCGAGCTGAACGGGACCAAGCAGCCGCAAGGCTTCGCCCTGGGCGAGATCAGCAAGCGCGTCTTCACCCTGCCCGCCAAGGCCAAGAAGTCGTTCGGCGACTTCAAGCTGGAAGGGCTGAACGGCAAGATCTCGCTGCCGGGCCTGGGCGACGTGTCGACCAAGACCGTGCTGGGCGTGGCCCTGGTGCTGCTGGCCCTGATCATCCTGGTCGGTGTCTCGCGCAACGCCGCGGCGGCCCGCCGTCGCGCAGAGCGTCAGCGCAAGTACCGCACCCTGACCGACTACGGCCGCAACGAGATGGAGTTCGAGGATCCGAAGCCGGCCTCGGCCAACGTCTCGTACGTCAACCCGTTCGTGGCCGCCGCCGGCGGCGCGGCGGTGGGCGCGGTCGCGGCCTCGGCCTTCTCCGCGCACCATGAGGAAGATCACGCGCATGACGCCAGCGATGGTCATGGACATGACACCCATGGCCACCCTGAGGCTCACGCCGACCATGGCCACGCTCAGGACCACGGGGCCCACGACCACGCTCATCACGCCGAGCCGCACGCTCACGCCCCGGCCGAGCATGTCGCCTATGTGAACCCCATGGTCGCCGCCACGGCGCCGGAGCCTCATGGCGAAGACCACCACGCCAAGCAGCCGGAACACACGCACTAAACTGCGCGCCGGTCCCCCAGAATGAGCGCCTCGGATCAGCGATCCGGGGCGCTTTTGCTTTAAGCGCCGCCTCCCGCCTTTTGCGCCTTGCATCCCCGGCCGCGTCGCCGCATTGAGGACACATGTTTGAAGCTCTGAGCGCCCAGCTGGGCGGGATGCAGGGGCCGCTGATGGCCCTGTTGCAAGTCCTGATGATCGACCTGGTCCTGGCCGGCGACAACGCCGTGGCCGTGGGCCTGGCCGCCGGCGGTCTGCCGCCCAAGGAGCGCAAGAAGGTCATCCTGTATGGCCTGGGCGCGGCCGTGGTGCTGCGCATCAGCTTCGCCCTGATCACCACCTGGCTGCTAGGCGTCATCGGCCTCTTGCTGGCCGGCGGCTTCCTGCTGCTGTGGGTGTGCTGGAAGATGTGGCGCGAGATGCGTGAGCAGGCCGCCCACGACGACGCCATGGCGATGATCGACGGCGACCCGACCACCGAGCCCAAGGCGCGTCAGGCCAAGACCTTCAAGCAGGCCTTCATCCAGGTGCTGATCGCCGACGTCTCGATGTCTCTGGACAACGTGCTGGCCGTCGCCGGCGCCGCCCGCGAGCACCCCGGCATCCTTGTGTTCGGCCTGATCCTGTCGATCATCCTGATGGGCGTGGCCGCCAGCGCCATTGCCAACCTGCTGCACAAGCACCGCTGGATCGGCTTCGTCGGCCTGGCCATCGTGCTCTATGTCGCCCTGCACATGATCTGGCAGGGCCACCGCAGCGTGGTCATGGATCTGAACCAGACCCCCGCCTACAACGCCGCCGCCCCCGCGCCCCTGGACATCTCCCCCGAGGAAGTGGCCAAGCACGAGAAGCACAGATAGCGCGCGCCTAACGCGCCGGCAGCGGAGGCAGCTCCAGCCGGCGCAACGCGGCCATCTTGGCGTACAGCCGCAGGATCGCGTGATGCCGCGTCCTGTCCTCGCGCGCCTCGACCGCCTCATGCAGATCGATCAGGGCCTTGCGCAGGGCGACGTTGACGCTGTCCAGCGCCGGGATCGTCAGGCCCTCGGTCGCCGGCCAGGACGGATCCAGCCCGTAGTCGGCCGCCGCCTCGTCCAGCGTCGCGCGGATCAGGGCGTTCTCCTCGACCCGCGCCGCCACGCCGCGCTCGGCCTCCTGGGCGGCCAGCAGCGACAGCAGGGCCACCAGCCCCACCTTGCCGGCCATGAACTCGCCCTGCTGCTCAGGCGGCCCGGGATCGGCCATGCACATGAAGTTGCCGACCAGGATGTCGGGCAGACTGGGCGTCATTGGAGGCCCTCCAAGCGCATCAGCGCATCGACCAGGATCTCGTCGTGCCGCCGGGCCGTGTACCAGCCCGACACCGCCAGGATCGGCTCCTTGAAGCCGCCGTCGCGGTACTCCTTGGCCGCCGAGGTCCAGATCGCCTGGCCCTTCACCGCCGCGAACAGCGACCACCAGGCCAGGGCGTCCTCGTCGACCGTCAGGCCGCTGGCCTTCGACCAGATGGCCAGCGCCTCGTCACGGGGGATCATCGCCGCGACGGTCGAGGCGTCGAACGGGTTCCACAGCGGGTCGATGGCCCAGGCCAGGTCCTCCAGCGGATCGCCCAGATGGACCATCTCCCAGTCCAGCACCGCCAGGATGCGGCCTTGCGGATCGTGCAGGAAATTGCCGCCGCGATAGTCGCCATGCACCACCCGCACGGCCTTGGGCGGCGGCGGCGGCTTGCGGCGGAGGGCCCGGATGGCGGCGCGGACGATGGGCTGGGGATGCTGCTCGTCGGCCTCGATGACGCCGGCCCAGTGGTCGACAGCGGTCGCCCAGCAGGTCTCCGGCGCGGGAACCCCTTCGCGGGCCAGCGGCAGGTCGGCGGGCTCGGCCCCGGCGATCTTGCCCAGGATGTTGAAGAACGCCTCGCCCACCGTCCGGGCATGGGCGCCATAGGGCGTGACCGTGAACGGCGAGGCCACGGCCCCGCCCTCGATCCGCTCCATGATGAAGAACGGCCGCTCCAGCTCCGCCCCCTCGGCGTCCATCGCCACGGGCCGCGGCGCGGGCACGCGATCGTGGAAGCTCTCCAGCGCCAGATATTCCAGGCTGCGATCGGTCTCGATCAGGCTGCCGGGCGGATCGCGGCGCAGGATCAGTGGCCGGGCGGTCTCCCCTGCCCTCGCCACAAAGCGATAGGTCTCGCGGCTGGCCCCGCCGGGGATGCGCGAGAGATCGTCTACCGTCACCGGCTGGTCCCAGGCGCGGGTCAGGTACGCCTCCAGGCGCTCCTGCAGGCCGCTCAAGGCGCCATGTCCAGGATCGAGGCGAAGCCCGATGGCGCGTGCGGTCCGATGATCAGCTGCTCGAACACCCCGCGCCCGCGCCGCTCGCGCCCCGCGCCATCGACATAGGTCACGTCGCTCAGCGCCTGGACGTGCAGGTGATGCGGCATGGCCCGGTCCAGATCGGCCAGGGTAAACTCCTCGCGCTCGACCTTCAGCGCGCCATGGTTCTGGCCGTGGCCCCAGACCGGATGGCCATAGCCCAGGCCTAGCATGAAGAACTCGGTCTTCGGAGCGATGGTCATGGAGCCATCCGCGCCGAGGTCCAGGGTCGCAGCCGCGGCGTGGCGCGTGCCGGGCTTCCACTGGATGGCGCAGGACGAGTCCGTGAAGCCGCCGAAGTGGTCCTCGCGGCCGCCGTCCGCCAGCCACATCGCGCGGCGGTTCCACAGCCGGCCCAGCTCGTCGTCATTGGTGTGGAAGAAGAGGCTCCCGTCCTCGAAATTGCACGGCGCCCACAGCCAGAAGAACTGCGGCAACGTCGGCGGGGCCAACTCCTGGGCGTCGCGCGCCCCGACCGGCCTAACGCCCCACGAGCGGTCGCGGGTGCCGACGAAGCCGTCCACCGGCGTGCGCACGCCGTCGATCTCGATCCAGCCGGCATAGCGGCCGTTCTGGGTCAGCCGGGTGTAGTCCAGCAGGGTGCGCGGGCCATTGCGGCGCACGAAGCGCGGCTCCTCGATCGGGAAGGCCCGGCCGGTGAAGACGATCTCGGCGGCGATCCCCTGCTCGGGCGCGGTCACGGTCAGCTTCAGGCGCTGCAGCGGCTCGACCACGTCGATGCGGATCGGCCCGACGCTCAGGTCCATCCGCTCCATCTTCAGCCAGCGGCTGGCGTGGAGGTTCACCTGCTGGCCGTCCTTCATCACGCAGAAGGCCGCGTCGGCGATGTTGAGGTGCGGATAGACCCCGAAGGCGGCCGCGAAGAACAGGTCACCGCCATCGCCTTGCGGAGCATAGCCGTTGAAGAAATAGCGATCGTAGAAGTTCCGATCCGTCCCGGCATAGGCGACCGGCTCGGGCGTCTGATGGATCGGGTAATCGTCGCCCCAGGTGAGCGCCATGCCGTCCTCCCTGACTTATGCGGCGCTCTTGTTTCCGTAAGGAAGCGGCGTCGCTTTACGTCCAGATGATCGACGTTAAGGTCGCGGTTGACGATTGCAACGGTGACGGAACGTAAGGCGGATGGCGACGGCTTGGACTGCCCGGACCTGGACCGGGCTGGCGGCGATCAGCGGCTTGCTGGCCGTGGGCTTCGGCGCCTTCGCCGCGCACGGCGTCACCGAGCCCAAGCCGGTCGAGTGGCTGACCAAGGGCTCGCAATACCAGATGTATCATGCGCTGGCCGTGATCGGCGCGGCCGCCCTCGGCCGGGCCGGCGTCAAGGGCATGGGCGCGGCCGCGGGCCTCTTCCTGTTCGGGACCCTGGTGTTCTCGGGCTCGCTCTACGCCATGGCCTTGGGCGCGCCGCGGATGCTGGGCGCGATCACGCCGATCGGCGGGCTGGCCTTCATGATCGGCTGGGCCGTGCTGGCCTGGCGCGGCTTCACCTGGAAGGATCAGGCCTAGGCCTGACACTTCTTCGCGCCCGGCAGGGCCAGGAAGAAGATCGCCAGGGCCGAGCCCACCAGGCAGGCGAACATCACGGCGGCGACCGGTTTGGCGGTGCCGTCGTGCAGCAGGCCGCCGACCCAGGCGGCCAGAGCCCCCGCCCCGAACGACGACGAGCCCATCAAAGCCGAGATCGAGCCGGCGCGGCGCGGATCGACGCTGAGCGCGCCCGCCATTGTGTTGCCGCCCATCAGGCCATAGATCGACAGAGCCCCGAACAGCAGCGGCAGCACGCTCCACTGGCCGCCCCAGCCGGTCCAGGCGGCGATGGTCAGCAGGAAGGCCGCCACGATCGAGGCGATGCTGGCCTTCTTCAGCACCTGGTCGGGCGTGGCGCGGCGCAGCAGCCAGCGATTGACCTGGCTGGCCCCGATGATGCCCACGGCGTTGAAGGCGAAGATCAGGTTGAAGACCAGCGGCGTGTGGCCATAGGTCCCCATCACCAGGTCGGGCGCGCCCGAGATGTAGGTGAACAGCACCGCCCCGTTCAGCGCCCCGGCCAGGGCATAGCCCACCAGTCGGCGCATGCCGAACAGCGCGACATAGGCGTGCAGCGGGTTTTCGGAGCGGGCTTGGGCCTCGGTCTCGGCCGAGCGCGACTCCGACAGGCCGAAGAACACCCACAGGCCGATCAGCGCGCCGAAGCCCGTGAGGGTCCAGAACACCGCCCGCCAGCCGCCCAGGAACTGCACAACGCCGCCCAACTGCGGGGCCAGCACCGGCGCCAGACCCATGATCAGGGTCATCAGCGACAGGACCCGGGCCGTGTCGGTGTGGCTGAAGCGGTCACGGACCACGGCCCGCGCGATCACCGCCCCGGCGCAGCCGCCCAGGGCCTGCACGAAGCGGGCGGCGATCAGGGTGTCGATGGTCGGGGCCAGGGCGCAGACCACCGAGGCGATGACATAGACGCTGATGCCGATCAGCAGCGGCGGCCGGCGGCCGAACCGGTCAGAGGCCGGGCCATAGATGAACTGGCCGATGGCCATGCCGGCAAAGAAGGCCGCCAAGGTCGCCTGGGTCTGGTCGGGCCCTGCGTTCAGGGTCCGGCCGATCGACGGCAGGCTGGACAGGTACATGTCGATCGACATCGGCGCGAAGGCCGTCATCGCGCCCAGCAGCAGAACGAGCCGCCAGGGAACGGCGGAGGGCGGCGGCGCGGTCATGTCAGTCATGCGCGCCTTTTACGCCCATCTGCCGCGACGGAAACCTCAAATGCAGCTTGCGAGGACCCGATGCGGGCTTCAGGGTGATCGGCAATTACATAAGAATATTGGGAGAACAGCGCTCATGACGGCAGCCCACCCGCCGGCCCCGCCCCTGCCCGAGCCGCAGTTCGCCGACGTCAACGGCGTGCGCCTGGCCTATTACGAGGCCGGTCCGCGTCAGGGCGTGCCCATCGTCTTCTGCCACGGTTTCCCGGAGTTGGCCTTCTCGTGGCGCTACCAGATCGCCGCCCTGGCCGCCGCCGGCCGCTGGGTGATCGCGCCCGACCAGCGCGGCTATGGCCTGACGCCCGGCCCCGAAGCAGTCGAGGCCTATGACATCGACCATCTGACCGGCGACCTGGTGGGCCTGCTGGACCATCTGGGCGTGGAGAAGGCGATCCTGGTCGGCCACGACTGGGGCGGCATCGTCGTCTGGCAGGCGCCGCTGCTGCATCCTGACCGTATCGCCGGCGTGGTGGGGCTGAACACGCCCTTCACCCCGCGCCTGCCGCTGGATCCGATCCAGATGTACCGCAACGCCTATGGCGACGACATGTACATCGTCCACTTCCAGAAGCCGGGCGTGGCCGACGCCCAGCTGGGAGCGGATCCGGAAAAGACCATCCGCTTCTTCATGCGCCTGCCCAAGGGCACGCAGGAGGACTTCCTCTCGCGTCCGGCCGAGAAGCGCAGTCTGGCTCTGCAGGACGCCCTGGCCCACTACGATCCGGCGACCGACCCGCACCAGTTCCTGACGCCCGACGAGCTGGCTGTGTTCGTCGAGGCGTTCCAGCGCACCGGCTTCACCGGCGGCATCAACTGGTACCGCAACTTCACCCGCAACTGGGAGCGCGCCGAGGCCCTGCCCCGCCGTATCGACGGCATCCCCTGCCTGATGATCATGGCCGAGCTGGACGTGGTGCTGCCGCCGTCTATGGCCGACCGCATGGGCGAGCAGATCGAGGATCTGGAGAAGGTGCTGATCGAGGGCAGCGGCCACTGGACCCAGCAGGAGAAGCCCGACCAGGTCAACGCCGCCCTGCTGGACTGGCTGGACCGCAAGTTCCCGCAGTAGAGCCTAGTTTCGCGACGCCATCATCGCCTCGGCCCGACGGCGCATGGCGGCGGCCAGCTGCAGCATGGCCAGGGCGGAAACCTCGTCGCGCTCGGCGGCGCGCAGGCTGTAGACGTTGGCCATGGCGTACAGGGCCTCGACCCGGTCGACGCCCTCGGCCCCGAACATCTCGCCGATCTGACGGTCGAGTTCGGCCAGCTGAATCGGATTGAGCATCTCCAGCAGTTCGTCGTCGGAATAGTCTTCAGGCGGGATCTGAGTCATGGGCCGCAACATACATAAGGTTACGAAAGGCGCGAGCCCGGGTGTTTCCTCCGTTCACAGCCCGGCTGGAAACACGCTAGGGTCGCGCCATGGATCGTAACGTTTCCGTCGCCGCCATGAGTTCCGTCGGCCGTCGCAGCCTTTACCGCGAAGTCGAGCCCTTCTCGTTTGGCTGGATGCCCACCGGCAGCCAGCATGAGATCTATTACGAGGAGTGCGGCAACCCGCGCGGCAAGCCCTGCGTGATCCTGCACGGTGGTCCGGGCGGCGCGGTCAACCCGACCATGCGGCGGTTCTTCGATCCGGCCAAATGGCGCATGACCCTGTTCGACCAGCGCGGCTGCGGCCGCTCGCGTCCGAACGCCAGCCTGGACGACAACACCACCTGGAGCCTGATCGAGGACATCGAGCGTCTGCGCGAGCATCTGGGCGTCGAGAAGTGGACCGTGTTCGGCGGCTCGTGGGGTTCGACCCTGGCCCTGGCCTACGCCATCAAGCACCCTGACCGCGTCGACGGCCTGGTGCTGCGCGGCATCTTCCTGCTGACCGACCGCGAGCTGCGCTGGTTCTACCAGGAAGGCGCCTCGATGCTGTTCCCCGACGCCTGGGAGCGCTTCCTGGCCCCGATCCCCGAGGAAGAGCGCGGCGACCTTATGGCCGCCTATCACCGCCGCCTGGTGGCCCCCGATCGCCGCGTGCAGCTGGAAGCCGCCGCCGCCTGGAGCCAGTGGGAAGGCGACACCATCTCGCTTCGAGGGCCGGAGGCCCGTCCCCCCAAGTTCAATGAAGAAGACTTCGCGATCGCCTTCGCGCGGATCGAGTGCCACTTCTTCACCAACAAGGGCTTCTTCGACCACGACGGCTGGATCCTGGCCAATATCGACAAGATCCGTCACATCCCCGGCTGGATCGTTCAGGGCCGCTTCGACGTGGTGACGCCGCTGGACAGCGCCTGGCGCCTGCACAAGGCCTGGCCCGAAGCCCGCTTCGACATCATCTGGGACGCCGGCCACGCCTCGACCGAACCGGGCGTCATCGACGGCCTGATCCGCGCGACCGACGCGGCGCTGGTGTCGTAAAAGACTGTCATCCCGACCCAGCGCGAAGCGCGCCGAGCCGGGACCGCGGGCACTCTGAGCCTGCCGCGGTCCCGGGTCTGAGCTACGCTCCGCCCGGGATGACAGTTCTGCCTCTACATCAACGAGCCCTTGCCGCTGGTCACTTCGGTGTAGCGGTGGACGCGCACGGCCTGGATCAGGCCAAAGCCGATCATCACCGTCAGCATGACCGTGCCGCCGTACGACAGCATCGGCATCGGCACGCCCACGACCGGGGCCATGCCCATCACCATGCCGCCATTGATCAGCACATAGAGCGCGAAGGTCGAGATCGTGCCGCCCGCGGCCAGGCGGCCGAAGTGGCTGTGGCTGATCGAGGCGATGCGCAGGGCCATGAAGATCACCGCCCCGTACAGGAACAGCACCGTGAAGCAGCCCACGAAGCCGAACTCCTCGGCCAGGGTGGCGAAGATGAAGTCGGTCTGCTTTTCCGGCAGGAAGTTCAGCTGGCTCTGCGAGCCCAGGCCAAAGCCCTTGCCCAGCAGGCCGCCCGAGCCCAGGGCGATCTTGGACTGCAGGATGTGGTAGCCGTTGCCCGACGGGTCGCTCTCTGGGTTCATGAAGGTCAGCACGCGGTTGCGCTGATAGTCGTGCAGCACGAACATCACGAACGGCGGGATGGCGACCAGGACGGCCAGGACGCCAGCCCCGATGATCCGCCAGGACAGGCCGGCCAGCACCACGATCGACAGGCCGGTGGCGGCGATCAGCACCGCGGTGCCCAGGTCAGGCTGGTGGGCGACCAGCAGCACGGGCGCGCCGATCATCGCCATCGGGATCAGCAGGCGCCAGGACATGCGGGCGCTATCCGACGACAGGCCGTGATAGTAGCGGGCCAGGGCCAGGACGAGGCCGATCTTCATCACCTCGGACGGCTGGAAGCGGAAGCCGCCGATCGACAGCCAGCGCTGGGCGCCCAGCGACACGTCGCCGACTACCTCGACCGCGACCAGCAGCAGCAGGCCTATCCCGTAGACCGGATAGGCGGCCATGAACCACCAACGCAGGTCGCACATGGCCAGGGCGACCATGATGATGAAATAGACGCCGAAACGCAGCAGATGGCGCGCCGCCCACGGTTCCCACTGGGCGCCGGCGATGGAGAACAGCATCAGGGCGCCGGATCCGGCGATCAGGCACAGGACCAGACAGAACGTCCAGTCGATCTCCATGAACTTGATGGTCGGCCGGTCGCGTTCGCCGGGCCGGCTGAGGCCGCCGCTCAAAGTCATTGCTGGCCTCCTGTCGGGGTGCCGGGCGGGGGCGGACCCGGCTCGGGCGGCGGGGCTTCCTCGATCGGATCCTCGGGCGCGGCGCCTTCCATGACATCCTCGACCGGGGCCTCGGGCAGGGGCGCGGGGCGCTCGATGCGGGCGCGGATCTCGGGATCCTTCAGCAGGGCCACGCGCATCACCTCGCGCGCACGCGGCGCGCCGGCCGTGGCGCCGCCCATGCCGCCGTGCTCGATGATGACCGACACCGCATAGCGAGGGTCGTCATAGGGCGCGAACGCCACGAACAGGTTGTGGTCCTTGAGCCGCCAGCGCACGTCCTTGCTGTCGCGCGAGACGCCCTTGTCGTAGCTGCGGACCTGAGCCGTACCGGTCTTGCCGGCCATCTGCACGTCGCCAATGCCCAGCTGGCTGTTGCGATAAGCCGTGCCGCGCACGTCGTTGGCCACGGCGGCCATGCCGCCGCGCACATAGGCCAGATGCTCGGGCGAGAACGGCAGGTCAGGCACGTCCGACCCCGCCGGCTGTTCAACGTCACCGACCGATTTGACCAGGCGCGGCACCAGGGCCTTCTTGGCGTTGGCCAGGCGCGCGGTCATCACCGCCAGCTGCAGGGCGTTGACGGTCAGAGCCCCCTGCCCGATCCCGTAGCTGGGCGTCTCGCCCGGAAACCAGATTTGGTTGGCCGGATTGCGCTTGAAAGCGCGCTTCTTCCATTCCCGATCGGGAACAATGCCGCGCTTCTGGCCAGGAATGCCGATGTCGAAGATCTGGCCGAAACCGACGGCGCGCGCCGCGCTGGCGATGGCGTCCGGACCGATCTTCAGCGCCGTCTGATAGAAGTAGATGTCGCACGAGTTCTTGATGGCGTCGTGCATGTTCTGGGCGCCGTGGCCGCCCTTCTGCCAGCACCGCCAGGTGCGGCCGCCATAGTACCAGCTGCCAGGGCAGTTGATGCGGATGTTGGGGTCGATCCCGGCCTGCAGCGCCGCCAAGCCGACGGTCGGCTTGAAGGTCGAGCCGGGCGGAAACAGGCCCGTCATCGACTTGTCCAGCAGCGGCTTGCGCTCGTACTCGGACAAGGCCTTGTACTCGGGACCGCTGAGACCCCGCACGAAGCGGTTGGCGTCGAAGCTGGGCGCCGAGGCCATGGCCAGCAGGTCGCCGTTGCGGCAGTCCATCACCACGATGGCCCCGCTCTCCTCGCCCATCACCTCGAGGGCGCGGTTCTGGATGTCGGCGTCCAGGGTCAGGCGGATGGCCTTGCCCGGGGTGGGCGGCACATCGCCGGCCGGATCCAGCCTCACGACGCGGCCCTGGGCGTCGACCTCGGCCTTGGTGGCCCCGGTGCGACCGCGCAGCTCGATGTCGAACGCCTTTTCGACCCCCTGCTTGCCGATCCGGAAGCCCGGATGGTGCAGCAGGTCCTGGTCCTGGGTCGGGTCCTTCTTGGCCGTTTCCAGGTCGCGATCGCTGACCTTGGCGACATAGCCGATCACGTGGGCGAAGGCGCCGCCGAACGGATAGACCCGCACCTCGCCCATATCGGCGGTGACGTTGGGCAGTTCCGGCGCGCGGATGTTGACGCGGCTGAACTCCTCCCACGAGAGGTCCTCCATCACCACGACCGGCGCCTTGCGCGGCGCGCGCTCCAGGTCGCGCAGCACGCGGGCGCGACGGGTGCCGTCGATCGGGACCAGCTTGGTCAGGTCGTCCAGGACGGCCTCGGCGTCCAGGCCCTTGTCCTTGTTGATCATCAGCCGGAAGTTGGGCCGGTTGGACGCCAGCGACACGCCGTTGCGGTCCAGGATCAGGCCGCGCGGCGGCGGCACCAGGCGGTAGTTGAACTGGTTACCGGCCGAAAGCTTCTGATAGCGCTGGGCCTCGACCAGCTGCAGCTGGGCCAGGCGACCGCCCAGAGCCAGCAGGCCCACGCCCGTCAGACCGCCCAAGAGGAACGCGCGCCGGTGGAAGACCCCTTGGCGCTCATTGACCTCGAAAAAGAAGATGGACGGTTCGCTCATCGCCTCACCGGAACCGCACGTCGGCGTCCTCGAAGCGATCGAGCAGGCGGTGGGCGAACGGGAACAGCAGGGCCGTAACCAGGAACTGCCAGAACACGGCCAGCAGGCTGGGCATGGCCAGGCTGTCCAGCATGCTGAACAGGAAGCCCGCGCCCATGGCCACAGCCGTCGCGCCGGCGAACCAGATCCACAGCATCGGGCGGCTCTGGCCGGTCATCATGTTGCGCAGGATCAGCACCATGGCGTAGGCGACCAGCAGCGACAGACCCCACAGGCCGGTCGGACCGCCCCAGAACATGTCCTGGAACAGGCCCAGGAACAGGATGGCGAACGGGGCCAGGATCGACGGACGGATCAGCGCCCAGGCGAAGGCCGGGACGATGGCGAAGATCGGCTCGGGTGGCTGCAGGCCCCAGATGCGGATCGGCGCGGCGAACACCACCGTGGCCGCCATGCACAGCAGCATGGGCACGCCCAGCCAGCGGCCGGGGTTGAGAGGCCGCGCGCCGCTCATGCTCATCGGGGGGCTCCCGTCGGCGCGGGCACAGGCGCTGGCGTAGCGGGCGCGGCCGGACGCGGCGCCGCCGGTCTGGGCTGAGCGGGCGTCGTCGTCGCCGGGGCCGGAGTCGAGGTCGGGGTCCGGGCGGCTGGAGGCGTGGCCGCCGTGGGGGCCGGGGTCGGAGTCGGGTTCGACAGGATCGAGGTCTGCGGATCCTCGGTCGTCACCGGCGGCAGGCTGCGGGTCTGCAGCGCCTTTTCGTCGGCCAGCTGGGCAAAGTCCTTGAACAGCAGGATGCGGACATAATCGATCGACGACTGGTCGGCGAACAGCACCACGCGCCAGCGGCCGTCCAGGCCCTTCACGGCCGCGCCCACCGGCAGGCCGCGCGGCACGACGCCACCGTCGCCGGAGGTCACGACTCGGTCGCCCTGCTGGATCGGATCGACGCCGCGCAGGTATTCGAGTTTCGGATTGGGGCCGCCGTCGCCGGTCAGGATGGCGCGGGCGTTGGTCCGGTCGATCATCACCGGCGTGCGCGAGGCGATGTCGGTCAGCAGCAGCACGCGGCTGGCGCCGCGCGAAACGCCGACGACCCGGCCGATCAGGCCGCGCTCGTTCAGCACGGGATTACCCACCACGATGCCGCGCTCCGAACCGGCGTCGGCCAGGCGGGTGTTGGCGAACGGGCCGCGGCTGTCGGCCACCACGCGGGCGGCCGCCATTGGGATCGGCGGATCCGTGCGCAGGCCCATCAGCGACTTGAAGCGCTGGTTCTGGTCCTGCAGGTCCAGGGCGCGGTCACGCCACTGACGCATCTCGGCCAGCTCGGCCTTCAGGCGACGGTTCTCCGACGCGGTGAAGAAATAGCTGCGGATGTAGTCGAAGCCGAGCCCGGTCCAGCGGCCCGGCGCGGCGATGGCGCCGCTGACCGGCTTGGCCACGACGTCCACCGTCTGGCGGGTGACGCCATAGGCCTGTTCCTGCAGCGTCTCTCGACGATCAGCCAGCAGGAAGGCCACGGCGATGACGGCCGCCACGATCAGGGCCACCGCCGCCGTCCAGGTAAGCGGCACTTTCAGGTCGCCGAGGGGACCTTCGCGAAAGGGCACGGACTTCTGTCTCCCGACGCCCCCCGAGGCGTCTCTAGAGCAATGTTACTTTAGGCCAGGGTGGATTCCAGGACGCCCTTCATCCACTTCGGGTGCTCCAGCACCTTGCCGCAGCCCAGGGCCACGCACGACAGCGGATCGTCGGCCACCGTCACCGGCAGGCCGGTGTGGTCGCGGATCTCGGCGTCCAGGCCGCGCAGCAGCGCGCCGCCGCCCGTCAGCATGATGCCCTTGTCGGCGATGTCCGAAGCCAGTTCCGGCGGGGTGGCTTCCAGGGCCACCTTCACGGCTTCCACGATCTGACCGACCGGTTCGGCCAGGGCGTCGGCAGCCTGCTTTTCCGAGATGCGGACTTCGCGCGGCACGCCCTGCATCAGGTCGCGGCCCTTGACGTCGATCGACAGGCCTTCGCCGTCGGCCGGCGCGCGGGCAGTGCCGATTTCCTTCTTGATGCGCTCGGCGGTCGTTTCGCCGATCAGCAGGTTATGGTGGCGACGCATGTAGCTGATGATCGCCTCGTCCATCTTGTCGCCGCCGACACGGACGCTGCGCGAATAGACGATGCCCGACAGCGACAGCACGGCCACCTCGGTGGTGCCGCCGCCGATGTCGACGACCATCGAGCCGGTCGGCTCGTGGATGGGCAGGCCGGCGCCGATCGCGGCGGCCATCGGCTCGTCGATCAGGCCGACGCGGCGGGCGCCGGCGTTCAGGCAGCTGTCGTTGATGGCGCGACGTTCCACGGCGGTGGCGCCCGACGGCACGCACACGATCACCTTCGGATTCACGAAGCCCTTGCGGTTGTGAACCTTGCGGATGAAGTACTTGATCATCTCTTCGGCGACTTCGAAGTCGGCGATGACGCCGTCGCGCATCGGGCGGATGGCTTCCATGTGGCCCGGGGTGCGGCCCAGCATCTGCTTGGCCTCGATGCCCACGGCGTGGACGACCTTGCGGCCGCCGACATTGCGCAGCGCCACGACCGACGGCTCGTTCAGCACGATGCCCTTACCCTTCTGATAGATGAGGGTATTGGCCGTTCCGAGGTCGATGGCGATGTCGTTCGAGATCACGCCGAAGAGGGAAGAGAACATTGAGAGCCCTGACTGAGGGGTAGGAGGGGCGTTACGGGCAGTTCGAAGAAGAAGAGGTGGGCAAGTCGAAGAAGCGGAGCCTTTTCCGTCCCGGGGACGGCGTCGGCGGAGAAGAAACGGCTCCTACTTCATCTCAATGCGAGGACAACATGATTCCCGCATTTAGGGGATTTCGACCCAGTCCGCGTGTCCTGTCACCCGACGGGAGCGCCGCACCCTGGCCGCGCCGTCGTCCGAGCGGCCAAAAACGCGCCGACGCCGCCCGTTTGCCCTGCGAAAGCGTTGAATTCAAGGTCTATTCGCGGGCTTATCTAAGGCTTTTGCGGTCAAGCTGGCCAAGCACCCGAACATGGCGAAATCTAGCCCAAGGCGGCCATCGCCACGCCGACCGCCGTTACGGCCCCGGCGGCGATCTGCGTCCATGACAGACGCTCCTTGAACAGACGACGTCCGGCGATGGCGGCGATGGGCATCTCGACCACCCCGACCGCCCTCACCGGCCCCACCGGCGACAGGGCCATGGCCGTGAACCACAGGCCCGAGGCCGCCGCGCCGCAGAACCCCGCCCCTAGCGACTGCCGCCAGGCCGCGACCACCGCCTTCAGGGCGTCGGGATTGCGCCAGGCCAGATAGCCGGTCAGGGCCACGGTCTGGATCGCCTGCACCACCATCACCGTCACCAGGGCCGAGACGGCCGCGTGGGCCGGATCAAAAGCCAGGCTCGCCTGACGGAAGCAGTTGGCGCTCATGGCGAACATCGCCCCCGCGCCCAGCCCGGCCGTCAGCGCGCCCCGGCGCATGACCACCTCGCCGCGCGGCCAGGTCAGGGCCGCCAGCCCGCCCGAGGCGACCAGCGCGCCCAGCCAGGTCACCGGCCCGACCTTGTCGCCAAAGAACAGCGCGCCCCAGGCCAGGGCGAAGATCAGGCCGCTCTGCTGCATGGCCGTGCCTAGAGCGAAGGTCGAGCGATGCATGGCGGTCAGCTGGGCGGCCGTCGCCCCCATCTGCAGCGCCGCCCCCGCCGCGCAGGCCAGCCAGAACAGCGGCGTCGCATGCGGGACCACGGCCGGCGTCACCAGCCAGGCGACCACCGCGAACACCGTGGCGAACGGCAGGCCGAACAGGAACCGCACCAGGGTCGCGCCCCAGGGCCCGGCCCCGCCCATGATCGACCGCTGGGCGGCGTTGCGCGCCACCTGCAGGGCGGCCGCAGCCACCGTGATGGGAATCCAGATCATCTCTTCGACCTTTACGCCGTCCTTAGACCGGTAGGCGGGTTTCGCATGGAGCCTTTACGCGCCCTGGGCGCAAGACAGGCGGCAGTCTCCCTGAGAGGTTTCTCCGCCATGTCGCCTTCCCCGCTCCGTCAAGCCGCCCAGTTCCTGCTGGGCGTGCCGGCCGAAGGGCTCAATCCTGCGCTCGACCGCATGCTGGACCTGGCCCAGGCAACGCCGTTGGCCTTCGTGGCCGTGGCGGGTCCGGGCGCGGGGGAGGCCATGTGCCAGCTGTGGCGGCGCGGCTACCAGCGCGTCGAGGCCGCGCGCCGGGCCACCTGCGGGGCGGCCGACGAGCGCAGCGACGTGCTGCTGGTGCTGGACTGCCCGACCCTGCCCGACGCGCGCGCCGTCATCGCCGCGACCTACACCCTGCTGCGCCCCGGCGGGACGCTGGTTGTGGACGCGGGCGCGCTGCTGGACGAGACACCCCGCAGGGCGCTCGCCGAAGCCTTGCGGGAATTGGGTCTGGACGTTCAGCCCCAGGCGCACCTGAGGGCCGAGATCCTGGCGACGCGGCCTTTCAGCAGCCGCCGCGCGGCTTAGTTGGGGCGCGATGGCCGCCGAAACCGGCAGCCACTTTCGGCTATCGCGCCCTAGAACCCGCTGGCGATCGCCGCCGGCGCACTCTTCTCCTTGCGGGCGAAGAGGTTGTTGAGCGCGTTGACGTAAGCCTTGGCCGAAGCGGTCAGGGTGTCGGTGTCGGCGGCCGCGCCGGTGGCGATGCGGCCGTCCTCTTCCAGACGCACCGAGACCTGGGCCTGGGCGTCGGTGCCTTCGGTCACCGCATGCACCTGGAACAGGCGCAGGGCGGCGTCGTGCGGCACGATCTTGTGGATGGCGTTGAACACTGCGTCGACGGGACCGTCGCCGGTCGCCTCGGCGGTCTTGGAGACGCCGTCGACGTCCAGGGTCAGCTCGGCCGACTGGCCGTCGGTGCCGGCCACCACGCGCAGGTGCGAGACGCGGATCTTCTCCGAGCCGCGCGCCAGGGCGTCGTCGACCAGGGCGATGATGTCGTCGTCGTAGACGTGCTTCTTGCGGTCGGCCAGGTCCTTGAAGCGGCCGAAGGCTTCCTTCAGCGCGTTCTCGCCCAGCTCGTAGCCCAGGTCCTTCAGCTTGGCGCGGAAGGCGTGGCTGCCCGAGTGCTTGCCCATGACCAGGCTGGACGGGGCCTGGCCCACCGACTCCGGCGTCATGATCTCGTAGGTCTCGCGGTTCTTGAGCATGCCGTCCTGGTGGATGCCGCTCTCGTGCGCGAAGGCGTTCTTGCCGACGATGGCCTTGTTGTACTGCACCGGGAAGCCGGTGATGGCCGAGACGTAGCGGCTGGCGCGGGTGATGTGGGTGGTGTCGATGCCGGTCTGGAAGGGCAGACGGTCGCCGCGCACCTTCAGGGCCATGACGATCTCTTCCAGTGCGGCGTTGCCGGCGCGCTCGCCCAGGCCGTTCACGGCGCACTCGACTTGGCGAGCCCCGCCCTGCACGCCGGCCAGGCTGTTGGCCACGGCCAGCCCCAGGTCGTTGTGGCAGTGGGTCGAGAAGATGACGCGGTCGGCGCCCTCGACGTTGTTGACCATCCAGTTGAACAGGTCGGCATATTCCGACGGATAGGTGTAGCCCACCGTGTCGGGCAGGTTGATCGTCGTGGCGCCGGCCTTGATGGCGGTCTCGATGGCGCGGCGCAGGAACTGGCGGTCGCTGCGGGTGGCGTCCTCGGCCGACCACTCGACGTCGTCGCGCAGGTTGCGGGCGTGGGCCACCGAGCGGGCGATCACGTCGATCACCTGATCCGGCTCCATCTGCAGCTTGTGTTTCATGTGCAGGTCGGACGTGGCGATGACCACGTGGATGCGGCCGCGCTGGGTGGGCTTCAGGGCCTCGGCGCAGCGGTCGATATCGACCTGGTGGGCGCGGCACAGGCCGGCGATGGTCGAGTTCTTGACGATCTTGGCCACTTCGCGGACGGCCTCGAAGTCGCCGTTCGAGGCGATCGGGAAGCCGGCCTCGATGATGTCGACCCCCATCTCCTCGAGGATCTTGCCCAGCTCCAGCTTCTCTTCCAGCGACATCGACGCGCCGGGCGACTGCTCGCCGTCGCGCATGGTGGTGTCGAAAATGACGACGTTGTCGCGCTTGTCCGAAGCGGCGTTGGCGGGGGTGGTCATGGGGGTACTCGTCGAATGGGGTGTGTGGCGTGCGGGCTGCGGGTCAATATCCCCTGTGCGCCCGGCCACGACGATGCGCGGCCCCTAGAGCGCCCAGGGGTTGGTAAGCCGAAGCGAAAGCAGTGCGCGCGCGACGTTCATGGCCGACTTTCTACACATCGCCCCAGAATCGAGCAAGCAATTTGCGCCCGCGGCGCGATAGGCCGCAGCCTCGGCAAGTTTATGCCCAGCTAGCCGCCTGGACAGGGCAAGATGTCGGCGAACTTAACGGCCCAGGCCGTTCAGCCCTGCCCTTCTTCCGCCGCTTCACGCTTTTTCAGCCAGGCGCGGCTGACCAGGCCCATGCCCAGCCAGATGACCACGGCCAGGGCGATCATGACGATGTGCTGCTTGCCGCCGCCGCGCATGGCCTGGACGATCGAATTGCCGGCGAAAGCGGTCAGGGCGATCTTCGGGACGATGCCGATGGCGGTGCCGGCCGCGAAGTCCCGCAGCTTCATCGGTGTGACGCCGGCGGCCATGTTGACGACGATGAACGGCGCCGACGGCACCAGGCGCACGATCAGGCTGGCCATGAAGCCGTTGCGGCCGATCATCCGCATGAACTTGCTGACGCCCTCGCCGGCGAAATCTCGCAGGATCTTCGCGCCATAGGCCCGACCCAGCCAGAAGCCGACCAGCGACGAGACCAGGGTGCCGATCCAGCTGTAGGCGAAACCGGTCCAGGGCCCGAAGGCGACCACCGCCGCGGCGATCAGCACGAACTGCGGCACGCCCAGGAAAGCCATAACCGCAAAGGCGGCCACGGCCATTGGCAGGGCCCAGGGCCCGGTGGCCGCGCCCAGCCAGTGCTCGACCGCCGCCTCGCCGTTGACGCCCAGCAGCTGCGCGCCGAACAGGAAGACCACGCCCACGCCGCCGAACAGCACGAACGAGACCGCCACCGTGCGCCAGGCGCGGGCGTCCATATTGGTGACGAAATCGAGGATACGGCGGATCACCGCCCCTCCTCGCGCAGGCGCTGTCCAGGGTCAAGCGCCACCAGGACGCACCGCCCCTCCCCTCAAACCGCGATCCGGGGACATTAACGCTCGCCTGTCACGACATTTCGGTTGCGTGAGCTTCACATGACAGCGTTACTTATCCACAGGCTGCAAGGGTCGAAAACCTTGGCCTGATAGGGAGTTGCTTCGTGAAGACCCTGGCTGTCATCTCGCGTAAGGGCGGCGCCGGCAAGACGACGCTTTCGATCAATCTGGCGATCACCGCCCACCTGGCCGGCCTCAAGACCATGCTGGCCGACATCGATCCCCAGCGCTCGGCCTCCGACGTGCTGCGCGCCCGCACCGGCGACGGCCCGACCCTGGCCGAGATCAACGCCGGCAAGCTGTTCTCGACCCAGGTCCACGCCAGCAACCACGGTCAGGACGTGCTGGTCATCGACACCCCCGCCGCCCCCGAGGCCGACGTGCTGCAGGCCATCCAGTGCGCCGACCTGTGCGTGCTGGTCTGCCGCCCGACCTTCCTGGACATCGCCTCGGTGGTGCGCTCGGCCGAGGCCGTCCGCCGTCTGGGCAAGAAGGGCGTCATCGTGCTCAGCCAGGCCCCGCCCAAGCGCAACGGCTTCGAGCCGCCGGCCGTGCTGAAGGCCGCCGAGGCCCTGCGCTTCGTCGGCATGCCGGTCTCGCCGATCGGCCTGCGCGCTCGCGCCGCCTTCCAGCAATCGATCGCCCACGGCCGTTCGGTCTGCGAGTGGGATCCGAGCTCGTCCGCCGCCGAGGAGATCACCCGCCTGTGGGCCCAGGTCGGCCCGATGCTGCTAGGCAACGAGGACATCCAAGCCCAGGCCGTCTAACCTGTCTGAATGAAGATTCTGGCCATTTCCGGCAGCCTGCGCGCTGCCTCGTACAACACCGCCCTGCTGCACGCCGCCCGCGAGTTGGCGCCGGAAGAGCTGTCGATCGAGATCTTCAGCGGGCTGGGCGAGCTGCCGTTCTTCAACCAGGACCTCGAGGACCAGGGCGAGCCGGCGTCGGTCGCCGCCTGGAAGACCGCCGTGCGCGAGGCCGACGGCCTGCTGATCGCCTGTCCCGAATATAATGGCGGCCTGACCGCGGTGCTGAAGAACGCCATCGACTGGGCCTCGCGCGGCAAGCCTGCTCCGCTGGACGGCAAGCTGGCCTGCGCGATCGGCGCCAGCCCCGGGATCACCGGCACGGTCCGCGCCCAGGACGCCCTGCGCCTGAACCTCAAGCGCGCCGGCTGTGACCTGGCCCCGCTGTCGGACGTGCTGGTCGGCCAGGCGCCGGGCAAGTTCGAGAACGGCGGTCTGACCGACGAGCGCACCCGCCAGGGCCTGGCTCGCCACCTGGCCGCCTATGCTGCGGTTCTGCGCTCAAAGACCGCCTGACCCAAAACCTTCACGAAACGCGGTTCCCCGCGTTGCGCCGCGCCAAGCGCGGGCGTAAAGACCGCCGCAATCCTGAAACCGGTCTTTCAAGGCCAAGTCCTTTCCAGGGGAGTCCTGAACCATGTCGCTTGAGTCCGCCGCCCTGCGGCGCATCGCACCGTCGGCCACCATCGCCATCAGCGCCAAGGCGCGCGCGCTGAAAGCCGCCGGACGTGACGTGATCGCCCTGTCCGCGGGCGAACCGGACTTCGACACCCCGGACAATATCAAGGACGCCGCCATCGCGGCGATCAAGGGCGGCAAGACCAAGTACACCGACCCCGACGGCATGCCCGAGCTGAAGGCCGCCATCTGCGCCAAGTTCAAGCGCGAGAACGGCCTGGAGTACAAGCCGAGCCAGGTGCATGTCGCCCCGGGCGGCAAGCCGGTGATCTACAACGCCTTCGTCGCGACCCTGAACCCGGGCGACGAGGTCGTCATCCCCGCGCCGTATTGGGTGTCGTATCCCGACATGACCCTGCTGGCCGGCGGCACGCCCGTCTCGGTCGAGACCACGGCCGAGAGCGGCTTCAAGATCACCCCGGCGGCCCTGGAAGCAGCGATCACGCCCAAGACCAAGTGGCTCATCATCAACAGCCCGTCCAACCCGTCGGGCGGCGCCTATACGCGCGCCGAGCTGCAGGGCCTGGCCGACGTGCTGCTCAAGCACCCGCACGTCTGGGTGCTGACCGACGACATGTACGAGCACCTGGTGTTCGACGACTTCGAATTCACCACCATCGCCCAGGTCGAGCCCAAGCTCTACGACCGCACCCTGACGATGAACGGCGTCTCCAAGGGCTATTCGATGACCGGCTGGCGCATCGGCTACGCCGCGGGTCCCGAAGCGCTGATCAAGGCCATGGGCAAGATGATCAGCCAGACGACCTCCAACCCCTGCTCAATCTCGCAATGGGCGGCGCTGGAGGCGCTGAACGGCACGCAGGACTTCATCAAGCCGAACGCCAAGCTGTTCCAGGAGCGCCGCGACCTGGTCGTGTCGATGCTGAACCAGGCCCAGGGCATCGACTGCCCAACCCCGGAAGGCGCGTTCTACGTCTACCCGTCGTGCGCCGGCCTGATCGGCAAGACCGCCCCCTCGGGCAAGGTCATCACCAGCGACGAGGACTTCGCCGGCGAACTGCTGGAAGCCGAGGGCGTAGCCGTCGTGCATGGCGCGGCCTTCGGCCTGTCGCCGTTCTTCCGCATCAGCTACGCCACCGCCAACGACGTGCTGGAAGACGCCTGCCAGCGCATCCAGCGCTTCTGCGCCAGCGTGAAGTAGCCACATCAAACGAACGTTTGACGTCAGGCGACTAAACGAACGATCCTCTCGGCAAAGCGGCCTCAAGTCCGCCGAGCCGGGAGGATTTTTCGTATGCGCCTGTCACAGCCGCGGATCCGTCCGCTCGCGCCCGAAGACTGGAACGCCGAACAGGCCGAGGTGCTGGCGCCGCTGGGCGGCGGCGGCGTGATCCCGGCGGGACCGGTGCTGAACATCTTCCGGACCATGGCCCATGCGCCCAAGGCGCTGAAGGCGTTCCTGACCTGGGGCAACTACGTCCTCTCCAAGAAGAACGACCTGCCGCCGCGCGAGCGCGAGATCGTCATCCTGCGAACCGGCCTCCTGTGCCGCAGCGGCTATGAATGGACCCAGCACGCCGAGATCGGCCGCCGCTGTGGCCTCAGCGACGATGAGATCGAACGCCTGAAGGCCGGCGCGGCCGCCGGCTGGAGCCCGGCCGACGCGGTGCTGATCCAGGCCACCGACGAGCTGCACCACGACCAGTTCGTCTCGACCCCGACCTGGAAGGCGCTGCTGGCCCACTTCAGCGAGAAGCAAGTCATGGACGTGGTGTTCACCGCCGGCCAGTACACCCAGGTGTCGATGCTGCTGAACACCTTCGGGGTGCAGCTGGACGAAGGCCAGACCCTCGATCCCGACCTGAAGGCTTTCTGAGCGTGGCCGGCCGCCTGGAAGGCAAGCGCGCCGTCGTGGTCGGGGCTGGACAGACGCCGGGCGAGACCATCGGCAACGGCCGCGCCATCGCCCTGCTGTTCGCCCGCGAAGGGGCCGACGTCCTCTGCGTCGATCGCCACCTGGACCGCGCCCAGGAGACCGCCGCCCTGATCGCGGCCGAGGGCGGGACCGCCCACGCCCTGGCCGCCGACATCCGCCAGGCCGAGGTCGGCGAAGCGATCGTGGCCGCCGCCCAGGCTCAACTCGGCGGGCTCGACATCCTGGTCAACAATGTCGGCATCGGCGGCGGGGGCGACGGCCCGGCCCATCGCCTGACCGAGGACGCCTTCGACCGCATCCTGGACGTCAATCTGAAGGGCCTGTGGCGGGTGACCCACGCCACCCTCCCTGTCCTGCGCGCGCAAGGGTCGGGCGCGATCGTCAACATCTGATCTCTGGCCGGAATCGCCGGCGGCAATCAGCTGGCCTACGAGGTCTCCAAGGCTGGGGTGAATCGCCTGACCTCCAGCGTCGCCCAGGCCAATGCCGGCAAGGGCGTGCGCTGCAACGCCGTCGCGCCGGGGCTGATGGACACGCCGATGGCCGTCGCCGGCGTCGCCGAGGCCACCGGCCAGACCATCGAAGCTGTCCGCGCCAGCCGCAGCGCCCGCGTGCCGCTGGGCGGCGCCATGGGCACGGCCTGGGACACCGCCTATGCCGCCCTCTACCTGGCCAGCGACGAGGCCCGCTTCGTCACCGGCGTTGTGCTGCCCGTCGACGGCGGCATGTCGAGCCGGATCGGCTAGACCTTTCTATCGGGCGCGCGGCGGGCGCCGAAACCGGCGTCCACTTTCGGCTGCCGCGCTAGCCGTTGATCCAGTCGGTCAGGCCCTCGCGGACATGGACCTCGCGCAGGGCCGGGCGCTGGCGGATCGTGTCGAGATAGCGCTTTAGGTTCGGCCATTCCGTCGCCGGCTTGGGCATGTTGCGCGTCCAGCGGCACAGGATGGTGGTCAGCAGGTCCACGGTCGTAAAGCTGTCGCCCGCCAGGTAGTCGCGGTCAGCCAAGCGGGCGTTCAGGCGCTCCAGCCCAGCCTCGATCCGCGCGCGGGCCACGGCCTGGGCGTCGTCCTGCGCCGCCGCGCCGGCCGGCTCGTCCGGATAGAACCAGCCCCGGAAGTGCGGCTGCCAGCTGTTGGCCAGCCAGTAGCTCCAACTCAGATAGTCGGCGCGCGCGGGCGAGCCGGGCGGCGGGGCGAGGCCGGCCTCGGGATGGCGCTCGGCCAGCAGGGCCGCGATCGCCGCCATCTGGGTGACGGGCGCACCGTCGACGATCAGGGTCGGCACGAAACCGTCGGGATTGAGCGCCAGATAGTCCGGCGACTTGTGCTCGGCCTTGTCGAAGTCCAGCAGTTTCAGGTCGAACGGCTGACCCAGCTCCAGCAGCATCCAGTGGATGGCCGTGCCGGCCGTGCTGGGCGAACCATAGAGCGTGTACATGCCAAGACCCCTCGCGCTGATCGGCGCGGATAGGCGGCTGCTTCTGGGATGCGGTCAAGCAAAAGGCCCCCGTCCCTGCGGACGGAGGCCCTTCGATGTCACTAGGTGCTGAGATCTAGTGCTTCTCGCGCCACTTGGACTTGGCGTCGTCCTTGGTCAGGCTCAGGTGGACCTTGTCGTCGTCGACATATTCCACCCACGACAGCGGGATCATGTGGTGCTTGAAGCCGCCGCCCAGGTCCAGCTTGGCCAGTTCGATCTCGCCGCCCATGACGTGGTCGACGCGACCGACGTGGCCGCCGTCCGAACCGACGACTTCCTGGTGTTCCTTGATTTGCGTGAGGTCGATCATGTCGTCGTCTCCCAATCGCGGGACCGGCTGGTCCCCTTTTCCGTCCCCTCAACGGTCGCGCCTGCTGCCAAGTTTCGGCTTGCGGCGCCCGACAAGATTTGTTCTTGTTAAGTTCTCATTCATGAGGCCGCCATGCTGACCTTGTTCCACGCTCCCCGCTCGCGCTCGACCCGTTTCCTGTGGCTTCTGGAGGAGCTGGGCGCGCCCTATGAGGTCAGGACGGTCGGCATCTATCGCAGTCACAACAACACCGGCGAGCGCGACCCGGCCAATCCGCACCCGCACGGCCAGGTGCCGGCCCTGCTGGACGAGGGTGTGCTGATCACCGAGTCGGCGGCCATCGCGCTTTACCTCACCGACAAGTTCCCCAGCGCGGGCCTGGGCCCCACGGTGGGCGATCCGCTGCGTGGTCCGTACCTGTCGTGGCTGGCCTATTACGCCGGGGTGCTGGAGCCCTCGGTGGTCAATCTGTGGAAGCAGCGGCAGGACGACGAGGACAAGAAGATCTACGGCGCCCTGGACGATCGGCTGCGGATCACGCTGGAAAGCTCGCCCTGGCTGCTGGGAGACCACTTCTCGGCCGCCGACATCCTGTTTATCAGTCTCCTGCAGTTCGCCCGCCAGATGCTGCCGCCGCATGCGGTGTACGACGACTGGCTGGCGCGCGCCTCCACCCGCCCGGCCCTGGCGCGGGCCCTCGCTAAGGATGACGCATGACCTTCCGCGCCCGCCTTCCGATCCTCGCCGCGACCCTGTGCCTGGCGACGGCCGCCCCTGTCCTCGCCGATCCCGCGGTCGGCAAGCGGGTCGACGCCGTCATGGCCGACGATACGGTGACGATCACCGAGGCGGGCAAGACCGTGCTGGTCTACCGCACCAAGGCGGCCGATCCGGCTGAGCCGGGCCGCCTGAATTACATCCATCCGCTGTACGCGCCGGACGGCGCGGTGCTGACCGAGGACCGTCCGGCCGACCACCTGCACCAGCGCGGCCTGTTCTGGGCCTGGCACCAGATCACCGTGAACGGCAAGTCGGTGGCCGACCAGTGGTTCATGAAGGACATCGCCCCGTCGGTGCGCGAGAAGCGCTTCAAGGGCGACGCCCAAGGCGGCGGAACCCTGACCATCGACGCCGACTGGCTGGTCAAGATCAACGGCGAGGTGACCTATGTCGCCGGCGAGACCACCAAGGTCACCGTCCACCCGTTGAAGGCCGGCGGCCGCCGCATCGACTTCGAGACCACGATCACGTCCAAGGTCGACGCCCTGGGCCTGGGCGGCAGCGATGACGTCAAGGGCTACGGCGGGTTCTCGGCCCGCTTCGTCCAGCCGCAGAACCTGACCTTCGCCTCGGCCGGCAAGACGGTGACGGCGACCAACACCGCCGTCACGGCCGGCGCGTCGATGGGCTTTGCCTGGCCCGCCGGCACGGGTCCCGCCTGGAGCCTGGGCCTGGCCTGCAAGGCCAATGGCCAGCCGATCACCCAGTGGATCCTGCGCAAGGAGCTGTCGATGCAGAACTGCGTCTTCCCGGGCCGCGCGCCTTTCATCCTGAAGAAGGGCGAGACCCTGAGGCTGCAGGAAACCCTGGTCATCCGTCCCGCGACGCCCCCTAAGGCGGCGAAGTAGCCATGGCCGACATCGTCAACCTCAATCAGGCCCGCAAGGCCAAGGCGAAAGCCGACGACAAGACCCGCGCCGCCGAGAACCGCGCCAAGTTCGGCCGCACCAAGGGCGAGAAGTCCCTCGACGCCGCCCGCGCCGACAAGCTGAAGCGCGACCTGGACGGGGCCAAGCGCGAAGAGTGATTGGGCGCGAAGACTGATGGCGGGACTGAAGAAGCGCTCGGTGAACCTGGCCGGCCACGCCACCTCGCTGGCGCTGGAGCCCGAGTTCTGGGCGGTGCTGGACCGCGCCGCCGCGGCCGATGGGCTGAGCTTTGCGGGCCTGGTTCAGAAGATCGACACCGAACGGGGCGAGCGACCGCTGGCCTCGGCGTGCCGGGTGTTCGCGCTGGGTAGAGCGGGCGGGTAGGCCACCACCCAAGTGTCATCCCGGCCGAAGCGAAGCGAAGACCCGGGACCACTGCAAACGCCGCACTTCCTGCGGTCCCGGGTCTTCGCCCGGGATGACAGGGTTAGCGGACTTCCGCCTCAACCCCCGGCCGCCGCTGGATCGGCAGCGGCGTAGGCTGCGGATTCGGCCCTCGACGCAGCGTCAGGGGCGTATCCGGCAGGCGCTGGCGCCATTCGACCTTGTCGCCGGCCATCACGCCCAGTCGCCAGGCGCCCCAGACGGCGCCGGCCAGTAGGACCACCACCAGCAGGGCGGCCATCAAGCCGCCGCCGCTGCCGCCGTGCGAATGTCGATGATCGTGCGCGAGCGTCTTCATCGCGCCCTAGCCTCCGGGGGCCTTCGGCGCTTCGGGCAGTTTCGGCGCGTCCAGTTTCGGCGCCGAGGCCGAGATATCGACGTCGATGCTCTTCTTCTGGGTCATGCCGCCCGAGAACATGAAGAAGGCGAGCACCGCGACCACGACCACCAGTCCGCCGACGATGAACGCCAAGCCGCTGTTGCCGCCGCCGCTGCTGCTGTTGGTACCTTCGGCCATGAGAAACTCCGCGCCTTGTGGCTCAGTTGCTGTTGGCGGATCAACGGTACCCAAGCGGGGAAGTTCCGCTTTTAGAGCCGCACACGGCCTCCTTGGGGCTTAAGCCCCGCACAGTTTGTGCTACATATGTTCCATGTATCCTGATGACGACTCGGCTGGTTTTCCAGGCGACCTCCCCTCCCCGCGCATTTCCGACCTGGCCCGCGCCCAACCGCCGGCGTCGCCCCTGCACGCGCCTGACTATCTGGACGGGCTGAACCCCGAGCAGCGCGAAGCCGTGGTGACGACCGAAGGCCCGCTACTGGTGCTGGCCGGCGCCGGCACCGGCAAGACCCGGGTGCTGACCACGCGCCTGGCCCACATCCTGGCGACCGGCAAGGCGCGGCCTTGGGAAATGCTGGCCGTCACCTTCACCAACAAGGCCGCGCGCGAGATGCGCGAGCGGATCACCCACATCATCGGTCCGGAGGCCGAGGGCCTGCGCTGGCTGGGCACCTTCCACTCGGTGGCCGCCCAGATCCTGCGCCGCCATGCCGAGCTGGTGGGGCTGAAGTCGAACTACACGATCATCGACACCGACGATAATGAGCGGCTGCTGAAGCAGCTGATCGAGGCCGAGAACATCGACGCCAAGCGCTGGACCCCACGCATCCTGTCGGGGCTGATCGACGCCTGGAAGAACCGCGGCTGGACGCCCGACCGGGTGCCCACCAGCGAGGCCGGCGAGTTCGCCAACGGCAAGGGCATCAGCCTGTACCGACAGTACCAGGAGCGCCTGCGCATCCTGAACGCCTGCGACTTCGGCGACCTGCTGCTGCACAACATCACGATCTTCACGGGGCATCCCGACGTGCTGGAGGATTTCCAGCGCCGCTTCAAATACGTGATGGTCGACGAGTATCAGGACACCAACGTCGCCCAGTATCTGTGGCTGCGCCTGCTGGCCCAGGGCCGGCAGAATGTCTGCTGCGTCGGCGACGACGACCAGTCGATCTATGGCTGGCGCGGGGCCGAGGTCGACAACATCCTGCGCTTCGAGCGCGACTTCGCCGGCGCCAAGGTCGTGCGGCTGGAGTGCAACTACCGCTCGACCGAGCACATCCTGGCCGCCGCCTCGGGCCTGATCACCGCCAACAAGGGCCGCCTGGGCAAGACCCTGTGGACACCGGCCAAGGGCGGCGAAAAGGTCAAGGTCAGCGGCGTCTGGGACGGCGAGGCCGAGAGCCGGATGATCGCGGACGAGATCGAGAAGGCCAGGAAGGCCGGCCGACGCTACAACCAGATGGCCATCCTGGTGCGCGCCTCGTTCCAGATGCGCGCCTTCGAAGAGCGGTTCGTGCTGCTGCAGATCCCCTACAAGGTGGTCGGCGGCCCGCGCTTCTTCGAGCGGGCCGAGATCCGCGACGCCCACGCCTATCTGCGCCTGATCCAGTCGCCCGACGACGATTTGGCCTTCGAGCGCATCGTCAACACGCCCAAGCGCGGCATCGGCGACACCTCGGTGCAGAAGCTGCTGCAGATCGCCCGGCTGGGCGGGATCTCGACCACTGAGGCCGCTCGCCAGATCATCACCAGCGACGAGCTGCCGGCCCGCACCCGCACGGCGCTCAGCAACTTCATCCGCGATCTGGACCGCTGGCGCTCGATGGTCGGCAACATCCACCACCAGCGTCTTCTGGAGACGGTGCTGGAGGAGAGCGGCTATACCGACGCCCTGCGCCTGGACAAGGGCCCGACCAGCCAGACCCGCCTGGAGAACCTGAAGGAACTGGTCCAGTCGATGGGCGCCTTCGAGACGCTGGAGGCGTATCTGGAGCACGTCTCGCTGGTCATGGACCTGGACCGCGAAGCCACCGGCGACGCCGTCTGGATCATGACCCTGCACTCGGCCAAGGGCCTGGAATTCCCGCTGGTCTTCCTGCCCGGCTGGGAGGAAGGCGTATTCCCAAGCCAGCGCAGCATGGACGACAAGGGCGAAAAGGGCCTCGAGGAAGAGCGCCGCCTGGCTTACGTGGGCATCACCCGCGCCCGCGAAGAGGCCCGCATCAGCTTCGTGGCCAACCGGCAGGTCTATGGCCGCTGGACCAGCCAGCTCCCCAGCCGCTTCGTCGACGAACTGCCCCTGGCCCACGTCGATGCGGCGTCGGAGACCGGCTATTACGGCGGCGGTCCCGGCATGCAGTCGACCGCCCCCTCGCGCTGGGACGACACCGGCGGCTCGACCTTCCAGGGCGGCAGCTACGACAGCCCCGGCTGGAAGCGCGCGCAGGAACGCACGGCCGGTGTCGCAGATCGCGGCGGCTCGTGGCGCGGCGTCCGCGCCGGCTCGTCCGCCCGCTCGGCCCCGATCGAGGGCGAAGGCCGCTTGGTGGCGGTCTCGGCCCCGACCAACAGCGCCTATTCGCGCGGCGACCGCGTGTTCCACGTCAAGTTCGGCTACGGCAAGGTCGCCAGTATCGAAGGCAACAAACTGACCGTGGCCTTCGACAAGGCGGGCGAGAAGAAGGTCATCGATAGTTTTGTGGAGAAGGCTTGATCGGCTGACTTGCCCCCTCCGCGCCTTCGGCGCTCCTCCCCCGGAGGGGGGAAGACGGGTCTGCGTCTGCCCCCTCTGGGGGCGGATGACCGCGAAGCGGTCAGGTGGGGGCCAGAAACCAAACCGCCCCTTCGCGCGCTATGCCGACATGGATCAGCGGCTTGAAAACATCCTCGCCAACCTGAAGGCCTTCGCCCTCACCCGTCCCGTGGCCTATGGCGCGCCGGCTTGCGCCTTCGTCGGCGCCCTCGCGGGCCTGGCGATGCAGACCGGACCGCAAGACGCCGGCCCCATGCCGGACATGGCGCCAGTGATGGCGTCGTACGAGAACACGGCCGAGCCGACCGCGTGGCCCGCCGGCAAGATCCCCGACTACGTGATTGGCGAGGACTTCGTGAAGAGCCAGCAGCCCCCGCCGCCGGTCGAGTTCGCCGAGTATCCGCTGCCACCGGAGCCGGAGGTCCCGCCCTACGTCCCCGCCAGCCACGGTCCCGCCACGCCGCCGCCGCAAGTCGACACCGCCCCGCGCTGGGCCTCGTCGCGCGGCGATATTCTGGACGTCTCACTGCCTGAGGACCGCAGCGCTGAGCCCGCGCCGATGGTGATGGCCGACGCGGCCGCGACCGGCATGACCACGCGCTAAAGCTCGCTTTTCTGCGCCTTTGCCGCTAACGGAGCGGCATGACCGACTACACGCCCCAACAGATCGTCGCCCGCGGCTCGCGCGTCGAGGCCGAGACCGCCGCCGACGCCATCGACAACCATCCCGGCCTGGAAGGCGCGACCTACTCGATCCTGGAAGAGGACGAGGACAAGGGCGTCTGGCGCATCGACGCCTTCCCGACGACCGACGACGAAGACGCCAGCCTGATGGCGCTGCTGGGCGAGTACGACCTGAAGGTCCATCGCGACACCCTGGCCGACGCCGACTGGCTGGCCATGGCGCTGTCGGGCCTGCCGCCGGTGCGCGCGGGCCGCTTCTTCGTCTACGGCATGCACGACCGCGGCCGCCTGCCCGCCAGCACCGTGAACCTGCGCATCGAGGCCGGCGCGGCCTTTGGCACCGGTCACCATGGCACCACCGTCGGCTGCCTGCAGGCCTATGACCGCCTGATCAAGGCCCGGAAGTTCAACAAGGTTCTGGACGTCGGCGCCGGCACGGGCCTTCTGGCCATCGCCGCCGCCCGCACCGGCACGAAGCTGGCCGTCGGCACCGATATCGACAAGCCGTCCGTGCGGATCTCCAAGGAGAACGCCAAGGTCAACAAGGCCAACGCCCAGTTCGTCCACGCCTCGGGCCTGTCGAACCAGCTGGTGGCCAAGAACGCCCCCTACGACCTGGTCTTCGCCAACATCCTGGCCCGCCCGCTGATCAGCCTGGCCCAGGAGATCAAGCAAGCCCTGGTCCCGGGCGGCACCGTTATCCTGTCGGGCCTGCTGCGCACCCAGGAACGCATGGTCAAGGCCGCCTACCTGTCGCGCGGCTTCAAGGTCGTGACCCGCATCCACCGCGACGCCTGGGCCACGCTGGTCCTGCAGCGGCCGTAGAATAGATCCTCCCCCGCGATACGGGGGAGGTGGCCCAGAGGGCCGGAGGGGGCAAGCTGGGCATAGGCCGCATTAGCCCCCTCAGTCACTTCGTGACAGCTCCCCCGCATCGCGGGGGAGCATCTTCCCAGGCGCACCGGACAGGCCTAAATCGGTTGCCATGCGCCAGACCTTCGACGAATCCACCGACCCGTCCTTCGGGCCCAAGCACGTTCCGCTGATCCGCGCCGCCATGGCCGCGCAGGGGCTGGACGGTTTCCTCGTGCCGCACGAGGACGAGCACCAGAACGAATACCTGCCCGCCGCCAACGACCGCCTGGCCTGGGCCAGCGGCTTCACCGGCTCGGCCGGGGCCGGCGTGATCCTGAAGGACCGCGCCGCCGTGTTCGTCGACGGCCGCTACACCCTGCAGGTCCGCGAGCAGGTCGACCAGAGCGTGTTCGAGATCCGCGACCTCGTCGAGGGCGGCGTCCCCGCCTATCTCGAGACCGCCGAAAAGGGCGCGGTGATCGGCTATGACGCCCGCCTGCACAGCCCCGCGGCCCTGGACGGCCTGAAGGCCGCCGCCGCCCGCGCCGGCGCGGTGCTCAAGCCCGTCGCCGCCAACCCGGTCGACGAGGCCTGGGGCGACGCCCGCCCCGCCCAGCCGATGGCCCCGGTCGTGCCGCACGCCGTCGACTATGCCGGCGAGGAGTCGAGCTCCAAGCGCGCCCGCGTCGGCGAGGCCGTCGCGGCCCTGGGCGCCGACGCCACCGTCATCACCGCCCCGTCGTCGATCGCCTGGCTGTTCAATGTGCGCGGCGGCGACGTCATCCGTTCCCCCCTGCCGCTGGCCCAGGCCATCCTGAACGCCGACGGCACGGCCCGCCTGTTCGTTGAGCCGGCCAAGGTTTCCGAGCCCCTGCCCGCCTGGCTGGGCAACCAGGTCTCGCTGGAGACGCCGGACAAGCTGGCCGAAGCGCTGGGCGATCTGTCAGGCAAGAGCGTGCTGGTCGACCCGACCCAGTCCTCTGCCTGGTACTTCGACATGCTGGCCGCCGCCGGCGCCAAGGTCGTGCGGGCCATGGACCCCTGCACCCTGCCGCGCGCCTGCAAGAACGACGTCGAGCTGGACGGTACGCGCGAGGCCCACAAGCGCGACGGCGCGGCCCTGACCCGGTTCCTGCACTGGCTGGCCACCGAGGGTCAGGTCAATCCGCCGGACGAGAAGGAGGCCGTCGCCAAGCTGGAAGGGTTCCGCGAAGCCACCGGCGTGCTGAAGGATCTCAGTTTCGACACCATCGGCGCGGCCAACGGCCACGGCGCCCTGCCCCACTATCGTCCGACCGAGCGCAGCAATGAGCGCGCGGCGATGGGCTCGCTGCTGCTGGTCGACAGCGGCGGTCAGTATCTGGACGGCACCACCGACGTCACCCGCACGGTGGCGATCGGCGAGCCCAGCGCCGAGATGGTCACGCGCAACACCCTGGTGCTGAAGGGCCACCTGGCCATCGCCCGCCTGCGCTTCCCGGCCGGCACCACCGGCTCGGCCATCGACGCCCTGGCGCGGATGGCGCTGTGGGCCCACGGCCTGGACTACGACCACGGCACCGGCCACGGCGTCGGCGTCTATCTGGGCGTGCACGAAGGTCCGCAACGGATCTCCAAGGCCCCGAACGTCATCGCCCTGCAGCCCGGCATGATCGTCTCGAATGAGCCCGGCTACTACAAGGACGGCGAATACGGCATCCGGATCGAGAACCTGGAAGTCGTCATGCCCGCCGAACCGGTGGCCGGCGGCGATCGCCCGATGCACCGCTTCGAGGCCCTGACCCTGGCGCCGATCGACCGCCGCCTGGTCGACAAGACCCTGCTGACGGCCGAGGAAGTCGCACAGTTCGACGCCTATCACGCGCGGGTGCTGACGGAGATCGGCCCGCGGGTCGAGCCGGAGATCCGGGCATGGCTGGAAGAGGCCTGCGCGCCGCTCTAGGCGCGCAGGATAGCGGGTCCTAGCGGATCCGCGTCCACTTCTGCGTCTTGCACAGCGGGGCGACGATGCAGCCCTTGAGCTTCAGTTCGTTGTCGCTGACCAGCTCGATCGTGCCGGAATAGGTGCCGCCGTCCTCGGGGTTGTAGACCTTGCCGCCGGTCCACTTGGTGGGGCCGCCGGTGAAGTCGTAAAGCATCTGCAGGTTCTTCAGCGGACGGTTGCGCTGGGCCTCGTCCTTGTTCTTGGCGTCCTTGCGGGCCGGGTCGGTCTTGATGTGGTTGCTGGTCACCAGCTTGCCGCACAGGCTGTTGCCGCAGCGGGCGATCTCGACCTGGCCGCCGTTGCTGGGGGTCGCCCACAGGCCGGTGACGTCGGCAGCGAAGGCGGGGACCGCGAGTGCGCTCAGCGCGGCGGCGATCATGGCGGTGCGAAGCATCCAAAACTCCCTAGTCGGTTCACGCATTCGAATGCGCGTTTGAGCCCATTCGTTGCGTCATCCCTGCACTTCGGACAAGGGGCGCGGCGAAAACGAGGCGGGAATTGTGGTTGCGGCGATGCGCCTCAGCCGAAGACGCGCGGCCGGCGGGCGCTGACCGCGCCGCGCGGCGGGGTGTAGCCGTCGGGATGCAGGCGACCGACGGTCATGCCCAGGCTGCCGGCCAAGTCGCGGACATGCGAGAGGCTGTTCAACGACGTCGCCGCCAGCGCCACCCGCCCGCAGGCATAGGCGTCGCCCGCCGCGTCGTGGTGCTTGAAGTCGACGCTGAGATGGCCGCAGACCACGTTCAGCTTGTGCGACGGCAGGTCGGGCCAGACGCCGCGCGCCACCTGCACCGTGCAGAGGTAGTCGAAGCTGGGCGGCGCCACGCCGTAGTGCTCGCAGGTCCGGCGGATAACGCTGACGTCGAACGAGGCGTTGTGGGCCAGGACCAGCGCGCCCTCCAGTTCGGGCCGCAGACGGTCCAGCACCTCCGGCCACTCCTCGGCGTCCTCGACATGCTGTGGCGTGATGCCGTGGAAGCCGATGTTGAAGCGCGCGAAGCGGTTGCCGGGCGGGCGGATGTAGTGGTGCTCGACCCGCGCCACCTCGCCATCCTCGATCCAGGCCAGGCCGATCGAGCACGGGCTGGACCGCTGCTCGTTGGCGGTCTCGAAGTCGAGGGCGATGACCTTCATTTCGCGACCATCTCCAGCCACTCGTCCTCGGTCATCACCTGGATGCCCAGCTCGGTGGCGGTCTTCAGCTTGGAGCCCGCGCCGGGGCCGGCGACGACCAGGTCGGTCTTCTTGGACACCGACGAGGCGACCTTGGCGCCCAGAGACTCGGCCTGAGCCTTGGCCTCGTCGCGGGTCATCTTCTCCAGCGAGCCGGTGAAGACAATGGTCTTGCCGGCCACGGCGGTGTCGGTCTTGGGCTTGGCGACCGGCTGGATGTCCAGCTCGGCGACCAGGTTGGCGACCTTCTGGCGGTTGTGCTCCTCGGCGAAGAACCGGGCCAGGGACTGGGCGGCCACGGGGCCAACACCGTCGACAGCCGCCAGATGCAGGTAGTCGTCGCCCGGCGCACCCTTAGCCGCGTCGGCCAGGCCCTCGGCGAAGGCGTCCCAGGCTCCATAGCGCTGGGCGAGAGCCGCCTTGGCGGGCTTGGTCAGCTTGGGCACCGCGTGGCCGATCTTGATCTCCAGGTCGGCGGCCTCGGGCCAGGGATCGGCCAGCAAGCCGCCCTTCCCCGCCTCGATCAGCAGATCCAGCGCCTTGGGGCCCACGCCTTGAGCCGTCGAAAGCTCCAGATAGGTCTCGCCCGGCAGACCCTTGGCGGCGGCCTCGGCGGCGGCCTGCAGGTCCTCGAAGCGGTCGAAGTTGCGGGCCAGAACGGTCGAGGTCGTCTCGCCGATGTCGCGCGCGCCCAGACCGTAGATCATCCGGTCCAGGCCGATCTTGCGGCGGTCGTTGATGCCCTTCACCAGATTGGCGATCGAGGTCTCGCCATAGCCGTCGCGCTCGCGCAGGGCCGCCAGCTTCTCCTCGTCCTTGGCTAGCTTGAAGATGTCGGCCGGCTCGGTGATCCAGCCCGCGTCGAAGAAGGCCTGCAGCTGCTTCTCGCCCAGCCCCTCAACGTCGAAGGCGCGGCGCGACACGAAGTGGCGTAGGTGCTCGACCCGCTGGAACGGACAGGCGAACTCGCCGGTGCAGCGGCGCACCACCGACTCGACGCCGTTAGCGTTGGTTTCGCGGGCCAGGGCGGTCTTCAGCGGGCATTCGCAGACGTGCGGGAAGTCGTAGATGACCGCGCCGTCCGGTCGCGCCTCCAGCACCACCTCGACGATCTGCGGGATCACGTCGCCCGCGCGCTGTAGGACCACGGTGTCGCCGATGCGGACATCCAGGCGGGCGATCTCGTCGCCATTGTGCAGGGTGGCGTTGGTCACCGAGACGCCGCCGACGGTGACGGGCTTCAGGCGGGCGACCGGCGTATGGGCGCCGGTGCGGCCGACCTGGATGTCGATGGCTTCCAGGATGGTGCGGGCTCGCTGGGCGGGGAACTTGCGGGCGATGGCCCAGCGCGGCGAGCGCGAGACGAAGCCCAGGCGGCGCTGCTGCTCCAGATCGTCGACCTTGTAGACGACGCCGTCGATGTCGAAGCCCAGCTGCGGGCGCAGGGTCTCGAATTCGGCATAGACGTCCAGCAAGCCCTGGGCGTTCTCGACGCGGCGGGCCGGCGGGGCCGTGGTCACGAAGCCCCATTCGGCCAGCTCTTCCAGCGCGCCCCACTGGCTGTCGGCGAACGGCTCCGACACCAGGCCCCAGGCATAGCCGAAGAAGCGCAGCGGCCGCTGGGCGCTGATCTTCGGATCGATCTGGCGCAGCGAGCCGGCGGCGAAGTTGCGCGGATTGGCGTAGGTGCGCTGGCCCGCCTCCTCGGCGGCCTGGTTGAAGGCGGCGAAGGCCTCCAGCTCGACATAGACCTCGCCGCGCACCTCGATGACGTCGGGCCAGCCCGAGCCTTTCAGGCGCTGGGGGATGTCCTTGATGGTGCGCAGGTTGGCGGTGACGTCCTCGCCCACCCGGCCGTCGCCCCGCGTCGCGCCCTGGACCAGCACGCCCTTCTCATAGCGCAGCGAGGCCGACAGGCCGTCGATCTTGGGCTCGGCGGTGTAGGCCACTGTGTCGGACGGCGTCAGGCGCAGGAAGCGGCGGATGCGGGCGTCGAACTCGGTTGCCTCATCGTTGGAAAAGGCGTTGTCCAGGCTGAGCATCGGCACGCCGTGCTCGACCGGCGAGAACTGCTCGGCCCGCGCCGCGCCGACCCGCATGGACGGGGAATTGTCGCGCACCAGATGCGGAAACCGGGTCTCGATATCGAGGTTACGACGCTTCAGCGCATCGTACGCGCCGTCGTCGATCGTCGGCGCGTCCTGCTTGTGATAGGCGATGTCGTGCGCCGCCAGGCTATCGGCCAGCGCTTCCAGTTCCTCGACGGCCTGGGCTTCGGTGAGGTCGGCGACAGAAATCGACGATTCAGGGATCTGGGACACGGGGCGAATCCGGGAAGGCGGGAAGTCTGCGCACGTTAGCAAATCTGGCGCCCACCTTGCGATATGACGCGGGAAGGAGCCCGCCATGTTCAAGTCCAGCACAGGTCCCGCTGCGCCCGTCCTGTCGCGCGACGGACCGTTGGACGCCCTGCGTTTCCTGGCGGCGCTGTTCATCGTGCTCTACCATGTGGCCGAGCGCGCCCCGGTGTCGCTGTTCGAACTCTCGCCGGCCTTCGGGCGCGGTTACCTGGCCACCGACTTCTTCCTGATGCTGTCGGGCTATGTTCTGGCCCGCGCCTATGGCCCACGCGTCCAGGCCTCGGGGGTTGGCGCCCTCGCCTTCCTGAAGCGCCGGGTGCTGCGCATCTGGCCCGCGCACCTGGTCATGCTGGCCCTGTTCGTCGCCTTCTTCGTCACGACCAGCGCCATCGGCCTGGCCCCGCAAAACCCGCAGTGGTTCGCCTGGGACCAGCTGCTGCCGCAGATCTTCCTGGTCCAGGCCTGGTTCGTGCCGGGAACCTCGGGCTGGAATGTGCCGACCTGGACCCTGTCGGCGCTGATCGTCGCCTATGCCCTGTTCCCGCTGGTCTGGCGCCGCGTGGCCGCGTGGCAGCGCCCGCTGCAGCTGCTGGCCATGGGCGTGTGCGCCTGGGTGGCCATCGATTTCGCCGCTCTGGAGATCTTGGGCGCCCACAGCTACCAGCTGCCGCTGCGCTATGGCCTGATCCGCGGCGTGCCGCTGTTCATGATCGGCCTGCTGATCGCCCGCCTGCCCGTCACCACCCTGGCGCGCCGCCAAGCGGTTCCGCTGGCCGTCGCGACCCTGGCCATCGTCATCGGCATCCAGGCGCTGGGGAATTTCGACCACTTCAGCCTGGCCCTGCTGGGCTTCCTGATCTACGCGGCCGGCGCATCCAAGCCCAAGGCCTGGCGGTGGGCTGGCATCGCGGGGAAGCTGAGCTTCTCGCTGTTCCTGACCAACACCCTGGTCGCCGCCGTTTGGTTCGGCGTGGTCCGCTTGCTGGAGCAGAAGGTCGCCCTGCCCGCCGCCGCCGGCTGGATCCTGTGGGCCATGGCCATCCCGGCCGCGATCGTCGCCGCCTGGCTGTTCGAGCGCTTCGTGGATGCGCCCCTGCAGCGGTGGATCAAATCTCACCAACCGCTCATCCCCGCGAAAGCGGGGACCCAAGCGGCTTCTCAGGTCGCGGCGCGGCTTTAGATCAAGATCTACTTCGGCTTGGGTCCCCGCTTTCGCGGGGATGAGCGAAGTTGAGTTAGGCCATCAAGGCCCGCGCGGCCGCTCTCGCGGCCTCGGTCACTTCCGCCCCCGACAGCATCCGGGCGATCTCTTCCTCGCGTTCGGACGGCGTCAGCGGCTCGACCTTCGTCCGCGTCGAGGTGTCGTCGCCGGACTTGGAGATGCGCCAGTGGGCGTCGCCGCGGGCGGCGACCTGGGCCGAGTGCGTAACGACCAGCACCTGAGCAGCCGAGGCCAGGCGCTTGAGGCGCAGACCCACCGCGTCGGCCACGGCCCCGCCGACGCCCTGGTCGACCTCGTCGAAGATCATCAGCGGTTGCGGGCCGCCGCCGCGTGCGGCCAAGGCGGCCTTCAAGGCGAGCGCAAAGCGCGCCAGCTCACCGCCCGAGGCGATGGCTTCCATCGGTCCGAACGGTGCGCCGGGGTTGGTCGAGATCTCGAAGGCGATACGATCCAGGCCCGTCGGGCCGGCGCGATCCTCGGGCAAGGGTTCGACGGCGACACGGAACCGGGCCTTTTCCAGCTTCAGCGGCGTCAGCTCGGCCTCGACCGCCACGGCCAGGGCGTCGCCGGCGGCGCGGCGCTCGGCCGACAGGGCCTCGGCGGCGTAGAGATAGGTCTCGCGCGCCTCGGCAGCCTCGGCGTCGGCCTCCTTCAAGGCTTCTTCCGAGGTCTCGATGGCCTGCAGGCGGGCGGCGAACTCGGCGCGCTTGGCCGGCAGGTCCTGGACCAGCACGTTCAGCTTGCGGGCCATGCCGCGCAGGGCGAACAGCCGCTCCTCGGTCTTTTCCAGGCGGTCAGGCTCGAACTCGAACGACTCGGCAACGGCGTCGATGGCGGCGCTGGCCTCCTGCGCTTCGACCAGGGCGCGGTCGACCGCATCGCAGGCGGCCTGTAGCCGGGTCATGGCCGCGCCGTCGGCCGGCGCGCCGGCCTGGAGGGCGCGATCGCGGGCCCGCTCCAGGGCGCGATAGGCCTGGGCCAGCTTGCCCGAGAACTCGCCGCCCAGGGCGTCTTGGGCTGAAGCGACGTCGGTGATGACCTTCTCGGCCGAGCTCAGCAGGGCCCGCTCCTCGGCCAGGCTCTCCTCCTCGCCCTCGCGGGGGTCGAGACGGTCCAGCTCCGACAGGCGAAGCGTCAGCTCCTCGGTCTCGGCGGCGGCGCGGCTGGCCAGGTCGCGCAGGCCCTCGGCCTTCTCGCGGGCGGCGCGCCAGGCGCTCCAGGCCGAGGCGACGGCCCCGACGCTGACGCCGCCGAACGCGTCCAGCAGGCTGCGGTGGGTCTTGGGATCCAGCAGGCCGACGGTCTCGTGCTGGCCGTGGACCTCCAGCAGCAGTGCGCCGAGATCCTTCAGCACACCGACGCTGGTGGCCTGGTCGTTGACGAAGGCGCGGCTGCGGCCGTCGGCCGACAGCTGGCGGCGCAAAACGAGGTCCTCGTCGCGGGCGTAGTCCAGACCCTTGTCGTCCAGGTAGGCGAAGGCGGGGTGATCGGCCGGCAGGGCGAAGATCGCCGTGGCCGAGGCGTGGCCGGTCGCGCCGCGGCGCACCAGACCCGCATCGGCGCGCGCGCCGGTGGCCAGGCCCAGGGCGTCGAGAATGATCGACTTCCCCGCCCCGGTTTCGCCGGTGAGCGCGGTCAGGCCCTCGCCGATAGCAAGGTCCAGGCTCTCGATGAGCACGACGTCACGGATGGATAGGCCGATCAGCATGGGTCGCAAGATCGCCGGGAATCAAAGTTTTTCAAAGAGGCTTTGAGAACGGAGCAAGTACAAACTCGCTCCATCACCCAACTACATGCCCAAAACGCCCATCAGGCCCTTCTTGGCCTTGCGCTCGCCAGGGGGCGGCAGGGTGGCGTCCTTGTCCTTGGTCAGGATCCGCTCCAACGCATTGCGCTTGGTGCCCGCCTTCAGCGGCTCGACGGCGGGGCGCAGGCCGTTGTCGTTGAGCAGCTTGTAGGCGTCCAGGTACCAGCGATCGCCCGGGAAGTTGTAGCCCAGGACCGCGCCGTTGCGCTTGGCCTCTTCCAGCAGGCCCAGGGTCATGTAAGCCTCGACCAGGCGATACAGGGCTTCGGGCGTGTGCGAGGTGGTCTGGTGGCGCTCGATCACGGCCTTGAACCGGCCGATCGCGGCCAGGGTGTTGCCGTTCTTCAGGTACCAGCGACCAATGGCCATTTCCTTGCCGGCCAGCTGGTCGTTGACCATGTCGATCTTCAGGCGGGCGTCGGTGGCGTATTCGGTGTTGGGATAGCGCTGAACCACGTCGCGCAGCGAGGCCAGGGCCTGCTCGGTCGCGGCCTGGTCGCGGTTCACGTCGACGATCTGCTCGAAATAGCAGATGGCCTTCAGATAGTAGGCGTACTGCGCCGACGGATTGCCCGGATACAGCGAGATGAAGCGGTCGGCGTCGCCGATGGCCTCATTGTACTGGTTGCCCATGTAGTGGGCGTAACCCGTCATCATGATCGAGCGGCGCGACCATTCCGAATAGGGGTGCTGGCGCTCGACTTCACGGAAATAGTCGACGGCCTCGTTCCAGTTGCCACGGTCCAGGCGATCGGCGCCAGTGGAGTACAGCAGCTCGACGGGGCGCTCTTCGTAGGCGAGGGTCGGCTTCTTGGACTTGCCGACGCAGCCGCCCACCGACACGGCGGCGACCATGACGGCGATGGTGACGGCCGAACGTCCCGAGAATTTACGAAGCACCGAGTCTCACCTTCGAAGCAAACGCGCGCCCCTGCGCCGTGGAAGGCTTCTACACCACGCCGTGAAAGGCGCAAATGCGAACGCCGAGCCCCGACTCTCGAACGCTATCCCAGAGCGTGACAGCCGAAAGTGGAAACCGGTTTCGGCGGCCGTCACGCTCTAACTTTAAGAGCTAAAGCCTGCGAGCAGGCTTTAGACCGCTTGTGCGAGTTCCGGCGCGAAGCTGCGCAGGCGCCAGGCGCGCGGTTGCGCCAGAAGCGCCCGAACCACGGCGTTATTGAGGCCGTGACCGGCCAGCACGCCTTCGAAACGGCCCAGGATGGGCTTGCCCAGCACATACAGGTCGCCGATGGCGTCTAGGGCCTTGTGGCGCACGAACTCGTCCGGACGGCGCAGGCCTTCCGGGTTCAGCACGCGGTCGCCGTCGATGACCACGGCGTTCTCCATCGAGCCGCCACGGGCCAGGCCGATGGCGCGCAGGGCCTCGACGTCGCGAACGAAGCCGAAGGTGCGGCAGTCCGAGAGCTCGGCGCGGAACGATTCTTCGTCGATCGCCAGGTCCACGACCTGACGGCCGATGGCCTTGCTGCCGAACGCGATCTCGAAGGCGACCTCGAAGCGGTCCGACGGCAGCAGGCTGGCGCGCTTGTCGCCCTCCTCGACCGTGATCGGCGCCAGGATCTCGATGTACTGGCGAACGGCTTCTTGGCGGCGGCGGCCGGCGCGGTCCAGGATCTGGACGAAGGGCTCGGACGAGCCGTCCATGATCGGCACTTCCGGGCCGTCCAGCTCGACGACGCAGTTGTCGATCGACAGCGCCGCCAGGGCGGCCATCAGGTGCTCGATGGTCGAGACGCGGATGTCGTCGCCATTGCAGATGACGGTGCCCAGTTGCGTCTGGCAGACCGACTCAGGCGTGACGGGGACGCGGTTGTCGGAGGCGTGCACGTCGGTCCGCACAAAGACGATCCCCGCGTCGGGGGCCGCCGGACGCACCGAGACGCGAACGTGCGCACCCGTGTGCAGGCCGATCCCCGCGAAGATCACCGGCCCTGCGACCGTGTGCTGAAAATAACCCGAAGCCGACACAAGAAACCCTTATCGTTCGATGGACGACTCTGCGGTCGCCCTTTCGCCCCGACCTAGCACTAGGCATGATGCTGCGTCGCGGCAAAGCAAAGTCTGTTTCGGATTGTTACGCGCTAAGAAGCTGACTTTATTACGCTTTTGTCATGCGAACGTACGCGTAGAAACGGAACGCCGCTCGGCGATCCGTGGTCGGGAATCTCTTGCCCGGCTCCCCTGGCCGTAGTGCGAAAGCAGGACTAGGCTGCGCCGCCAAAAGGGATAACTGTTTCCGGGAATTTCGGTTTCATGATCAAGAGCTTGCGCCTCGCCGCCTCCGTCGTGGCCCTGACCGCGGCGGCTACCGCCGTCCACGCCCAGGCCCCGCAAAAGCCTCATGTCTTCACCGCCAAGGACATGGCCAGCCTGGACCGCCTGAGCGATCCGCGCGTGTCGCCGGACGGCCGCCACGTGCTCTATTCCGTGCGCACCCTGGACTATCCGGCCAACAAGGCGGCGATGTCGCTGTGGGTCGCCGACCTGAAGACCAAGATGGCCCCGCGCCGGCTGAAGATCTCGGACGGCGGCGCGTCGAGCGGCCGCTGGAGCGCCGACGGCAAGGCCATCTATTTCTCGTCCAGCCGCGCCGGCGGGACCGAGCAGGTGTTCCGCACCGACGTCATGGGCGAGACCGCGACCCAGGTGACCAAGGCTCCGTTCGACGTGCAGGCCTTCCGCGTCGCGCCGGACGGCAAGACCATCGTCGTCGGCCAGGCCGTGTTTCCCGACTGCGCCGACCTGTCCTGCACCGAGGCCCGCCTGGCGGCCAAGGGCGCGACCAAGGCCACCGGCGTCGTCTATGACAAGCTGTTCGTGCGCCACTGGGACACCTGGGCCGATGGCACGCAGAACCACCTGTTCGCCTGGACTCTGGGTCCCGACGGCGTAGCGACCGGACAGGCGATCGACCTGATGAAGGGCTTCGACGGCGACACGCCCACCAAGCCCTATGGCGGCGACGACGACTTCACCATCAGCCCGGACGGCAAGACCCTGACCTTCTCGGCCAAGGTGGCCGGCAAGGACGAGGCCTGGACCACCAACTACGACGTCTGGTCGGTGGCGCTGGACGGCTCGGACAAGCCGCGCAACCTGACCGAGGCCAACAAGGCCTGGGATGCCGCGCCGGTCTATTCGACCGACGGCAAGTTCGCCGCCTATCGCGCCATGAAGCGCCCGGGTTTCGAGGCCGACCGCTTCGGGATCATCGTGCGCGACCTGGCCAATGGCCAGGCCCGTGAACTGGCCCCGACCTGGGACCGTTCGGCCGACTCGATCGCCTGGAGCCGCGACGGCAAGACGATCTACGCCACCGCCCTGGACGTGGGCCAAGGCAAGCTGTTCGCCATCGACGTGAAGACCGGCAAGGTCACCGCCCTGACCGGCGAGGGCCATGTCGGGGCCTTCGACGTCGGTCCGACCGGCATCGTCTACGCGTCCGACTCGCTGAAGAGCCCGTCGGAGCTCTACATGACCCTGCCCAAGGGCGGTCCGGTGAAGGTGGCCAGCGTCAGCAGCGAGGCCCTCAAGGACGTCGCCTGGGGCGAGCCTGAGCAGTTCAATTTCAAGGGCTGGAACGACGAGACCGTGCACGGCTTCGTGCTGAAGCCGGCCAACTATGACGCCAGCAAGAAATATCCGGTCGCCTTCCTAATCCACGGCGGTCCGCAGGGCTCGTTCAGCAACAGCTGGTCGTACCGCTGGAACCCGCAGGTCTACGCCAATGCCGGCTACGCCGTGGTGATGGTCGATTTCCACGGCTCGACCGGCTACGGCCAGGCCTTCACCGACGCGATCAGCCAGCACTGGGGCGACCGCCCGCTGGAAGACCTGCAGAAGGGCTGGGCCGCGGCCCTGTCCAAATATTCTTTCCTCGACGCTGACCGCGCCTGCGCGCTGGGCGCCTCGTACGGCGGCTACATGGTCAACTGGATCGCCGGCAACTGGAACGCGCCCTGGAAGTGCCTGGTGAACCACGACGGCGTCTTCGACACCCGCGCCATGGGCTATGCGACCGAGGAGCTGTGGTTCACCGAGTGGGAGAACGGCGGCACGCCGTGGCAGCCCAACACCACCTACGAGACCTTCAATCCGGCGAACCACGTCGACAAGTGGGTCAAGCCGCAGCTGGTGGTCCAGGGCCAGCTGGACTACCGCATCCCCGTCGAACAGGGCCTGGCGACGTTCAGTGCTCTGCAGCGCAAGGGCGTGCCCAGCAAGCTCTTGTACTTCCCCAATGAGAACCACTGGGTGCTGAAGGCCCAGAACTCGGTCCAGTGGCACAAGGAAGTGCTGGACTGGCTGGACCAGTGGACGGGAAACAAGCGTCCGGGGCAGTAGGCCCCTGCGCTAGCCGCTAGAATCGGCCCGTCGCCACCGCCAAGGTGAGGCGGGCCTTTTTTTCGAGCTCGCCCAACTCCCGCTGGCCAACATAGCTGCGGGCCAGGGCCGCCGGGGCCACGGCTGGGAAGGCCGCGACCGGCAGAGCTTTCACCTCGGCGCGGGCCAGCTTCAGCTGGTCCTCGACGCGGCGCTGGACGTCGGCTTGCGTCCAGTCGCTGGGCAGGCGCGCGCGGCCGGCCTGTTTCAGCCGCCACAGGCCCGAGAGACCCCAGGCCCGCGCCGCGCCCTTCACGGCGTGCGGATCGGCGCTGGGATCCAGCCGGCGAGCGGCCAGCACGGCCAGGGCGCCGGCGGTGCCGTCGACATAGGCCATGACCGCGGCCTCGTCCTTCAGCGGCCCTTCGTCCAGGTCGGTGAAACGAGCCTCTGACAGCGCGGCCAGGGCGTTGGGATCGAACTTGGAGGCGGCCAGGGCCTCGACATTGGGATGCTTGCGCGGCGGCTTGCCGGCGGCGATCTCTTCCATGGCTTCGCGCCACCAGGTCAGGCGGATCTCGCCCATCAGGGCGTTGGACACCCCGCCGGCCACCCGGGCCAGCTCGTAGTTCAAGCCATACAGCGCGATGATGTCGGCCCGCGCAGCGGCGTCGCTGATGAAGCGGCTGGCCAGCCAGCGATCGGGATCGACGCGGCGGACGAGATCGTCGAGGGTTTCGGTGTCGGCCATGCGCTCAAACGAAGAAGGCCCGCCAAGGCGGCGGGCCCTCCCCTTACAGCATTTCGCGGCGCTGTTTAGCCGAAGATGGTCTGGTGCATCGCCATGGTCGCCAGCATCGGGATGCTGAGCAGCACGTTGATGCGGCTGAACAGCATGGCGGTCTTGGCGGCCTTCGCCTTGGTCTCGGCGTCGACCTCGATGATGCCCAGCGCGCGCTTCTGGTTGGGCCAGATCACGCCCCAGACGTTCAGGAACATCACCGTGGCCAGCCACATGCCGGTGCCGATGAAGGTGAAGCCCATGTCGACGCCGGGGGTGTAGCCGCCCCACAGGCCCAGGGTCGCCGCCTCGGCCAGATAGCCGCGGCTGAACGCCAGGACCACGCCCATGATCCAGGTGGCCAGGGCCGCCCAGCGGAACCAGAACAGGGCCTCGGGCGCGATGTATTTGCTGACGGCCGGCTTCAGCTCGGCCGGGATCTGCGGCATCACCCGGATCTGCACGAAGTTGAAATAGTACAGCAGCCCGATCCACAGGATGCCGAACCAGACGTGCAGCAAGCGGAACACGGCCTGGAAGTAGGCGGCGCTATGGCCCTGAGGGCCGTGGCCGTAGCCCAGCACGATGACCAGGGCCAGCACGATGCTGACGATGATGGTGTTGCGGAAGTTGGACAGCAGTCCGGACATCGGTTTCCCCCTCGATTGCTCTGCGGAGCTTAGGGGGATTTGGAGAGTCGGGCAAAAGCGCCCCCTCCGGCCCTTCGGGCCACCTCCCCCGCCTGCGGGGGAGGTGGATCGCTGCGGATACGCAGCGAGACGGAGGGGGCGCTCAGCGCGAAATCAGACCGCGATCATCGCCGCGGCCAGGCGCCGGCCTTCGCTGGCCAGGACGTTGTAGGTCCGGGTGGCGGCCTCGGTGCTCATGAACTCCAGGCCCAGGCCCGCCGCCTTGATGGCGTCGCGAACGGGGCGCGGCGGCAGGGCGTTGACCAGGCCCGTGCCCAGCAGGACGAACTCGACGCTGCCGCCGGCCGCGAAGACCTGGGCGAAGGCGTCGGGGGTGAGGTCCGCGAGCGACGTCGCGGCCCAGTCCTGCGGCTGGTCGTCGATGACCAGCAGCGAGCCGGGCCGCCAGACGCCGGCGACCCGAAAGCCGCCGCCGCCCCAGGCGTCGATGGACGGCGGCTGACGCATCAGGGACGCGAGGCCTGACCGAAGCGGATCGGCGTGGCGTCGTCGTCGTTGCGCTTGACGCCCCACACCAGAATCAGCGGCAGGGCGATGTAGATCGACGAATAGGTGCCGATGATGATGCCCATGACCATGGTGAAGACCAGCGGGAACAGCACCGGACCGCCGAACAGCATCGTGCCGCCCAGGGCCAGCAGGGCCGTGGTGCCGGTGATGATCGTCCGCGACAGACGCTCGTTCTCCGACAGGTCGATGATGTCGCGCAGCGGCGTGGTCTTGTACTTGCGCAGGTTTTCCTTGAGGCGGTCGAAGGTGATGACCTTCTCGTTCATCGAGTAGCCGATGACCGTCAGCAGGGCCGCGATCTCGGTCATCGAGAACTCGATGCCGGCGATCGACAGCACGCCCAGCACCAGGACGATGTCGTGGATCACGGCCACGACCGCGCCCGAACCGTACGACAGGCCGAAGCGGAACCAGATGTAGCCCAGCGTCAGGGCCAGGGCGATGCCCAGGGCCTTGAAGCCGCCCATCAAGAGCTCGCCCGAGACCTTGGCGCCCACTTCCGAGCGGCTGGTCACCTTAAGGTCAGGGAACTGCTTCACCAGCTGAGCTTCGACGTGCTTGGACGCCGCCGAAGCCGCCTCGCCCTCAGCCGGCAGGAACTTCACCATCGCCGTGTTCGGCTGGCTGGCGAAGCCTTGGACCTGGGCGTCATGGACACCGATCTTGTCGACGGCCGCGCGCAGCTCGGCCTCCGGGATCGGGCGCGACATGGCGATTTCCAGCGAGACGCCGCCCTTGAAGTCGATGCCCAGGTTCAGGCCGTGGAAGAACAGCGAGGCGATCGCCCCGACGATGAGGATCGCCGAGAAGACGGCCGCGACGGGAGCCCAGCGCACGAACCGGTAGTGGGTCGAGCGCGGGATGTAGCGAATGAGGGGCCAACGCATGGTCGGATCTCCTATGCGATCGGCAGCTTCTTCGGCTTGGCGGTCTTGAACCACCAGCCGATGAGCACTTGGGTGATGAAGATGGCGGTGAACAGCGACGTGAACACGCCGATCACCAGGGTCCAGGCGAAGCCCTTCACCGGGCCCGAGCCGAAGCTGAACATGATCAGGCCCGAGATCAGGCTGGTGATGTTGGCGTCCAGGATCGAGGTCAGGGCCAGCTTGTAGCCATAGTCGGCCGCGGCCATGGGCGTTCGCCCGGCGTGGGATTCGTCGCGCATCCGCTCGTAGATCAGAACGTTGGCGTCGACGGCCACGGCCAGGGTCAGGATCAGGCCGGCGATGCCGGGGAAGGTCAGCGTCGCCTGGCTGAACGACATGATGCCGATGATCAGCAGCACGTTGACCACCAGGGCGATGGCCGAGAACACCCCGAACAGGCCGTAGGCCAGGATCACGAAGACGAACATCGCCACTGCGCCGATGGCCAGCGAGATCGAGCCGGCGCGCACGGCGTCGGCGCCGAGTTCGGCGGTCACGGTGCGCTGGTCTTCGATGTTCAGCGGGGCTGGCAGGGCGCCCGAACGCAGCAGCAGGGCCAACTCGCTGGCGCTCTGGGCCGTGAAGTTGCCGGTGATGATGCCGTTGCCGCCCGTGATCGGGTCGTTGATCACCGGGGCCGAGATGACCTTCTTATCCAGCACGATGGCGAAGCGCTTGTCGCGGTTGCGCATCGTGACGTCGCCGAACTTGCGCGCGCCCGAGCCGTTGAAGGCGAAGGCCACGGCCGGACGGCCGTTCTGGTCGAAGCTTTGCGAGGCGTTGGTCAGTTCGTCGCCCGAGACGACGGCGCGGCGCTTGACCACATACACCGGGGCGTACTGGTCTTCGCTTTGCAGCAGTTCGGCGTCCGGCGGGATGCGGCCGGCGGCGATGTCCTCGGCGGTGACCGTCTCGTCGACCATCTGGAAGGTGAGCTTGGCGGTCTTGCCGACCACGGCGATCAGCTTCTGCGGGTCGCTCTCGCCCGGGGCCTGGATCATGATCCGGTTGGAGCCCTGACGGTTGATCGAGGGTTCCTTGGTGCCCAGGCTATCGATACGGCGACGGATCGTCTCGATCGACTGGTCGACGGCCTTGGCGGCGTCGGCGCGGGCGGCCTCGGGAACGAAGCGGACCTCGATGCGCTGGTCGCCACGGCCATTGACCGAGACGTCCTTGCCGCCGATCGCGCCGGCCAGGGGCGCGCCCAGGTTCCGGCGCAGCAGGCTGACGGCGTCGTCATAGCGCGCGGCGTCACCGATGCGGACCGTGACCACCTCGCCCTGCAGGGCCAGCTCGCCGAACGGCATCCGCTCGTTGCGCAGCTGGGTGCGGGTGTCCTCCAGCAGGTTCGACAGACGCTCGCGGTGCAGCGCGTCGGTGTCGACCTCGTACAGCAGATACGAGCCGCCTTGCAGGTCGAGGCCGAGGTTCAGCTTCTTGTGCGGGAGCCAGCCAGGCAGGGCGTCCAGCGTCTTCTGAGGAAGCACGTTGGGCAAGGAGAACAGAATGCCGAAGATCACCGACAGGGTGACGGCGATGATCTTCCAGCGGGAGAGGGTCAGCATGGATCGGTGACTTTTCAGGCGACGCCGCTACGGACGCCTCGCAGGGGACTTTGGTCGCTTAGTTCTTGGCGTCGTTGGCCGCGGCCGGCTCACCCTTGGCGCGGACTTCGGTGATCATGCCCTTCACGACCTTCACGGTCACGCCGGTGGCGATCTCGACGCCGACTTCCTTGTCCTCGACGCGGGCGACCTTGCCGATCACGCCGCTCGACAGCACGACGGTGTCGTTGCGCTTCAGGTTACCCAGCATCGTCTGGTGCTCTTTGGCGCGCTTCTGCTGAGGACGGATCAGCATGAAGTAGAACAGCACGACCATCAGCAGGATGGGAGCGAGCTGAATGATCTGGGCGTTGAGGTTGTTCATAGGTACTCCGAGAAATTCCGTGCGGCGCGCCGCCGTTAGATAGGGTCGCGCCAAGTCGGCGGAAGCTATGCGTTCGCCTCCCCTTTTGCAATGCGACCGCGCCCGGTATGGAGCGAGGCTATGACCGACGTGACCGCGCCCCTTCTCGCCCGCATCGCCGACGCCCTGGAGCGCCTGGCGCCGCCGCCGCCCGCCGCCCCCGACTTCTCGGGTGCGCGCCTGTTCCGGCACGAGCCGCTCGCCGGCGCCTTCGTGGCCGCGCCGGACTATCCGCTGTCGCTGGACCTGCTGGTCGGCATCGACCGCCAGAAGACCCGCTTCGTCGAGAACCTGCGCCGTTTCGCCGTGGGCCTGTCGTGCAACCACGTGCTGCTGTGGGGCGTGCGCGGCACCGGCAAGAGCTCGGTGACCAAGGCCGCCTTTGTCGCCCTGGCCAATGAATATCCGGACCTGAAGCTGATCGAGGTCGATCGCGACGAGGTCGCTGCCCTCCCCCCGCTCTTTGATCTGCTGCGCACGCGTGGCGAACGCTTCGTGGTGCTGTGCGACGATCTCTCGTTCGAGGACGGCGCCGCCGCGGCCAAGGCCCTGAAGTCGGCGCTGGAAGGCGGCGTCTCGGGTCCGCCGGAGAACGTGCTGTTCGTGGCCACCTCGAATCGCCGCCACCTGATGCCGCGCGACCACGTCGAGAGCCAGGGCGCCATCGCCGCCGCCGAGAACGCTGAAGAAGAGATGAGCGTCTCCGACCGCTTCGGCCTGTGGATCGGCTTCCCGCCCATGGACCAGGACACCTACCTGGCCGCCATCCACGCCTATGCCGAGCGGTTTGGCCTGTCGGATCCGACCCTGGACCGCCGCGCCCTCCAATGGTCGACCCAGCGCGGCGGCCGCTCGGGCCGCGTGGCCTGGCAGTTCGTTCGCGACCTGGCCGGCGAACTGGGCGTCAAGCTGCCCGGCTAGGCTTTTCAGAGATCGCGGATAGGTGGATAGTGAGCCACCGCTCCACCGCGAGGACCTGATGGGCAAGCCCTGGTTTCGGACGAAGGTCTACGGCTACGGCGCTGACCTCCCCTGCAGTTGGGAAGGCTGGGCGGTGATGGTGGCGTTCGTGGTGGCGCTGTTCAGCCTCCACGCCATCCCTGACGCCTTGACCAAGGCCCATCCTTGGCTGGAGCCGACCCTGAGGGTCCTCCTGATCCTGGCCCTCATCCTGGTTGGCCGGGCCAAGAGCGACCGCCCCTGGTTCAGCTGGAAGCAGAAGGACTAGTCCTTCAGGTACAGCTGCTGCATCCCGCGCATCAGACCGATCGGGAACGTGGTCTCGTGATAGCCGTCCTCGACCACCTCGGCGCGCACGCGCAGGCCCGGGTAGTTGCGTGACTTCAAGGTCTTCGCCAGTAAGGCCTGGTCGGCGACCATGTCGTGATCGCAACCGGGACAGCCGCCGGCGCCAGGGTGTTCGCGCGAACCGACGGCGAGGTAGAGGTTGGCCTTCAGATCCTTGTGCACGGCGGCATAGGCCGCTTCGTCCTTGAGGGCCTGCTTATCGGCGTACCAGATCGACGGGCTGGTCAGGATGTAATTGTCGAACGTCTCGGGCGCGTGGAACAGCACCCATAGCCCGAAGATCGCGCCGTAAGACTGCCCCGCAAGCGTGCGCTCGGCCGGATCGATGCGATAGCGCCCCTCGACCAGCGGCATCACCTCGTCCTTGAGGAAGGCGAAATGGGCTGGACCGCCGCCGGTCTCGCCCTTGATCTGCGGATCGCGCCACGGCGTCAGGTCGCGCCGACGGCTGTCGGCCGGCGCATCGCCCTTGGCCCAGGACAGGCCGACGATGACGAACTCGTCGAACCGCGCCTGGCTGAACGGCACGCGCGAAATCCCCGAGGCCACCTGGAAGGTGTAGGGCCCGTCGGTCAGATAGATCACGGGATAGCGCCGGCCGGCGTTCTGAGGCTTGTCGTAGCCCGGCGGCGTCTTGACGAAGATCTCGTAGTCGCGGCGGCTGGCCCTAGACCGGATCGGGATGACGGCGCTGTTCTCGATCGCGAAGGGCGTCGGCTGAGGCGCGCCGGGCGTCTCGACGGCCGTGATGCCCGCGCCGGTCTCGACCTTGGCGCCGCCGTCGTCGCAGCTGGCCAGCCCCAAAGTCAGCGCCGACGCCAAACCCAGAATCCGCAAAGCCATGGCTGCTCCCTGCCCTATCGGCGCACGACCTTAGGCGAGGCTTGGCGCGCAAAGGGTTACCCGCAATGAGGTTTCCTGTGGACAGCAGAACGGCCCGCCTCTTTCGAAACGGGCCGTCCAAGTTTCAGCGATCGCGTTCGCCTTAGCGCGGCAGCACCAGGCCGGGATCGACCGGCTTGGCCTTGTCCTTGGCGGTCGGGGCGTAGCGCATTTCGAAGTGCAGCTTGGGTTCGGCGGCGCCGCCCGTCTGGCCGACCGCGCCCAGTTGCTCGCCCTGGCGCACCTGCTGGCGCATCTTCACGGCCGTGGTCGAAAGATGGGCGTAGGCCGTAACCCAGCCGTCGGCGTGCTTGACCAGCACCAGGTTGCCGAAGGCCGGAACCTGGTTGCCGGCATAGGCCACTTCGCCGTCGGCGGCGGCGACCACCGGCGTGCCCTGGGACGCGCGGATGTCCAGGCCGTCGTTACGCTGGCCCGTGCCCTTGACGCCGAAGCTGGAGATCACCTCGCCGCGCACCGGCCAGACGAACTTGCCCTTGCCCGAGGCGATGATCTCGGCCTCGGTCGGGGCGGCGCTGCTCTCGATGATCGGACGCGCCGTCGACGCCGGCGGCGTCACGGGCTGGGCGGCGACCGGCGCGTTGGGACGCACGGTCGTGTACGGGATCGGCGCCGACGGCGTCGACGGGGTCGGCTCGACACGACGGGGCGCCGGGGTCGGCGTCGGCGTCTCGGCGCGGGCGTAGGTGTTGCTCGGCGCGGCCGGGGTCGGCGCGGGACGGGTCACCGTCGTCGTGGTCTTGATCGGGCCCTTGTCGCGATAGCCGTCGGGCAGGCGCAGGCGCTGGCCGTTGCGCAGCGAGGCGTTGATGCGGATGTCGTTCTCGTCGGCCAGTTCCTTGGCCGAGACGCTGAAGCGCTTGCCGACCGCGGCCAGGGTGTCGCCGCCGCCAACCACATACGCTTTCGCGGAGCTGGCCGGGCCCTTGATCTTGGCGCCCAGCTTCAGCGGCTTGCTGCTGTCCAGGTCGTTGGCGTCGGCCAGTTCCTTGACGCTCATGTCGAACTTGCGGGCGATCGCCGTCAGGGTGTCGCCCGACTTGACCGTGTGGATCTGGCGCGGACCGGCGACCGTAACGACCGAACCGGTGACGCTGGTGGTGGTGGTCGTGCTGCTGACCGTGGTCGGCTGTGGGGTCGGCTCGGGCTGATAGGTCGGACGCGACGGCGTCGGCGCAGCGCCGGCCAGGGTGGTGGTCGGGACCGGCACGGGCGTGCCCGGGATCACCGTCGTGGTCTTGGTCGGGCCCTTGTCCTTGTAGCCGTCCGGCAGGATCAGCTTCTGGCCCTTCTTGATCGCCGCGCCCGACGACAGGTCGTTCTCCTCGGCCAGGGCGGCCGAGGTCACGCTGAAACGCTTGGCGATCGAGAACATGGTGTCGCCGGTCTGGACGACATAGGCCTTCTGGTCGTCCTTGGCCGGGCCTTTGATCTTCTGGCCCAGCTTCAGGTTATACGGTGGCTTCAGGTCGTTCAGCTTGACCAGCTCGGCGCGGGTCGAGCCCATGCCGCGGGCGATGGCGTCCAGGGCGTCACCGGACCCGACAGTCCGGACCTGAGGCTTGCCGGGAACATTGACGACCGGGCCGGCGACGGTGGTGGTGACCACGGTGCGCGGCGGAACCGGGCGCAGCGTCGGCTGCGGCGCGGGGGCCGGCGGCTGGGCGGCGGGCGGCGGCGGCAGGTCCGAACGGCTGACAGGCGCGATCGGCTGGCTCTGCGCCGGCGGGGTCGGCGGCGGCAGGGTCGCGCCGGCGTCGCTGGGCTCGCTAGGCGCGGTGGAGGCGGGTCCCTGGGTGATCGGGAAATTCGGCGTCGGCGCCGTGCGGGCCGGCGCAGGGGCCTCGCCCTCACGCGACGGATATTGCGGCGCGTTGGTCGCGCAGGCGGAGAGCGTTCCAGCCGTCAGGGCGATCACCGCCGCTTGCGTCCACAACTGCCTCATGACGTCTCCTTTCCTGCCGGAACCGCCAGAGGGCTCCGCCAGGGTAAATCAATCGCTAACACAGGGATGCGCCGAAACGCCCCCCAACCCTCATTGATCCTTGGCGACGCCGGCCAGCAGGGGCACGAAGCGCACATCGCAAAGAATCTCGACCCTGAACCCGCCCTTGCCGTCGCCGGCGTAGCGACGAAGGCTCTGGACGGGGCCCTTCCCCACCGGCGCGACCAGCACGCCATTGGGTTTCAGCTGCGAAAGCAGCCGCTTAGGATCATCTTCCGCTGCAGCCGTGACCATAATGCGGTCAAACGGCGCTTGCTCGGCCCAACCTTCGCCGCCGTCACCGAATTTGGTGATGACATTGGTCAAGCCCAGCGTGTTGAAGCGGCCTTCGGCCTCCTTCATCAGCGTGCGGTAGCGCTCGATCGTGTAGACGAGGCGCGAAACCTTGCTGAGGATCGTGGTCTGGTAGCCCGAGCCGGTGCCGATCTCCAGCACCCGGCAGCGCGGCTCGATCGTCAGGGCCTGGGTCATCAGGCCGACGATATAGGGTTGGCTGATCGTCTGGCCGCAGGCGATCGGCAGGGCCGAATCCTCCCACGAGCGTTCCTTGAACAGGTCCGGCGTGAACAGGTCGCGCGGCGTGGTCTCGATGGCCTTCAGCACCAGCGGATCGGTCACCCCCTGGTCGCGCAGGGCCTGCATCAGGCGCGGCAGGTCGGCCTTGGCGTTCTCGGCGGCCTTGCCTGTCCGTTCGCTATTTGGCCGTGCGCTCATGCTTCCGGAGCCTTCACCTTCGGCGGCGCCCCGCCCAGCACGCCCTTCAACGCGTGGACGGTCTCATGGTGCGTCAGGTCGATATGCAGCGGCGTGACCGAGATGCGGCCCTCGTAGACGGCCTTCAGATCGGTGCCGTCTGCCGGCGCGGACGCCTTGGCCGAGAAGCCCATCCAGTAGTAGTCGCGACCGCGCAGGTCGGTGCGCCTTTCCATGTTGCGCAGCATGCCGTCGCGAAAGCCCTGACGGGTCACCTCGACCGCATTGACCTCTTCCGGCGGCAAGGCCGGGAAGTTGACGTTCATCACCACGTCCTTGGCCCAGCCGATCTCCAGCAGGCGTTGAACGATGCCGGGACCGAAGTGCTCGGCCGTCTCCCAGTGGGCGACGATCTCGTCGTGCCAGTAGGTCATGGCCTGCGACAGGGCGATGGACGGAATGCCGTGGGCCATGCCCTCGATCGCGCCGGCGACGGTGCCCGACAGGGTGACGTCCTCGGCGATGTTCTGGCCGCGATTGACGCCCGACAGCACCAGATCGGGCGCGGGGCCGTCGATCAGCTGCTGCACGGCCATCATCACGCAGTCGGTGGGCGTGCCCTCGACGGCGAAGCGGCGGTCATCCAGCTTCCGCACGCGGATCGGATCCGACAAGGTCAGGGCCCGACTGGCGCCCGACTGCTCGTATTCCGGCGCGCAGATCCAGACGTCGTCGGTCAGGGCGCGGGCGATCTTCTCCAGGGCCACCAGGCCCGGCGCGTGGATGCCGTCGTCGTTGGTGAGGAGGATCCTCACGCAGCGCGCCCGATGTGCGTCACGCCGCCCATATAGGGCTGCAGCGCGGCCGGGATGTGGATGCGGCCGGCCTCGTCCTGATAGTTTTCCAGCACGGCCACCAGGGTGCGGCCGACGGCCAGGCCCGAGCCGTTCAGGGTGTGCACGAAGTGGCCGCCCTTCTCACCGGTCTTGCGATAGCGGGCGTCCATGCGGCGGGCCTGGAAGTCACCGCAGTTCGAGCACGAGCTGATCTCGCGATACATGCCCTGCGACGGCAGCCAGACTTCCAGGTCGAAGGTCTTCTTCGCGCCAAAACCCATGTCGCCGGTGCACAGCAGCATGGTGCGGAACGGCAGGTCCAGCTTCTTCAGCACGGCCTCGGCGCACTCGACCATGCGGTCGTGCTCGGCTTCGGACTGGTCGGGCGTGGTGATCGAGACCAGCTCGACCTTGTAGAACTGGTGCTGGCGGATCATGCCGCGGGTGTCGCGACCGGCCGAACCGGCCTCGGCGCGGAACGACGGCGTCAGGGCCGTCAGGCGCAGCGGCAGCTCTTCCTCGGCGGTGATCTGCTCGCGCACGATGTTGGTCAGCGAGACCTCGGCGGTCGGGATCAGCCAACGCTCGTCGGTGGTGTGGAACAGGTCATCGGCGAACTTCGGCAGCTGGCCGGTGCCGTACAGTGCCTCGTCGCGCACCAGCAGCGGGGGCGAGACCTCGGTGTAGCCGTGCTCGACCGTCTGCAGGTCCAGCATGAACTGGCCGATGGCGCGCTCCAGGCGGGCGATTTCCTTCTTCAGGACCACGAAGCGCGCGCCGCTCATGCGGGCGGCCGCCTCGAAGTCCATGCCGCCCAGGGCCGCGCCCAGATCGACGTGGTCCTTCGGCGCGTTCAGGCGGCCGGCCGGCAGCTTGGCGGCGTCGCCCCAACGGCGCTGCTCGACATTGCCCGCCTCGTCCTCGCCCTGCGGCACTTCCGGCGCAGGGATGTTGGGCAGGCTGGACAGCAGATCCTTCAGCTTCGCGCCGACCAAGGCTTCCTCTTCAGAGGCTGCGGCCATGATCGTCTTCAGGCTCTCGACCTCGGCCATCAGGCGCGCAGCTTCGGCTTCGTCCTTCTTGGCCTTGGCCTGGCCGATCAGCTTGGAGGCCTCGTTGCGCTTGGCCTGGGCCTCTTGCAGCGCCGTCTGGGCGGCGCGCAGCTGGGCGTCCAGCTTGACGGCTTCAGCAACCGCGCCCGAGCGCCCCTTGGCCGACCAGACCAGGTCAAAGGCTTCAGGATTGTCGCGGATGGCCTTGATGTCGTGCATCGGACGCTAGCTCGGAGAGTCTGGAGAAACGCTCTCTCTAAGGCGCGTCGGCGGGGGCGCCAAGCTTTCCGGATCGGCGCGAAGCGTCTCCACGGCTTCGTGATCCGTTCGCGAGATCGCCTGCCGCACGTCGCATTGCGCGAAATCCGGAAATCGAGACCGTCGAAGTCGAGAAATTCCACCGCCAGGAACGGAATTGCCCTGCGTCAAACCCAAAAGCGCATGAACACCCTAATTCCTAACGGCAATTAGCGACGCTTTGTCATGAGGACTTAATCCGCCGCGCGGAAAAGCGCCGCCCAATCCAGTGCGCTTTCCCCCATCACGGCCCCGCCGGGGCCATCCCAGGACTTCGAAGATCATGAAGACGCTCGCCGCCATCACCCTGACCGCCGCCGCCCTGCTGGCCGGTTCCGCCAACGCAGCCCCCTCGCAGGTCCGCGTGTCGGTCGTCGGCAAGAGCTCGGCCCAGGTCGCCACCGAGATCAAGGCCGCCGCCCTGACTGTCTGCGGTGAAGACGCCCAGCGCTACGGCGACGCCTGCGTCGACGGCGCGGTGCTGAACGCCAACCGCCAACTGGCCCAGATCCACCGCGCCCGCCAGGCCGGCGTCGCGCCGATCCAGAGCGTGTCGGTCGTCCGCATCGCCCTGAAGGGCAAGACCCTGGACCAGGTCCACAACGAGATCCGCACCGCCGCCCGCACGGTCTGCAAGGCCGAGCAGCGCACGACCGTGGTCAGCTACCAAGCCTGCGTGGCCGACACCGTCCGCAACGCCAAGGCCCAGCTACAGGCCCGCAACGGCGACGCCGCCTAACGGAAGCTCGGCTCCCGAAACGAAGAAGGGCCCCGCGAGACGATCGCGGGGCCCTTTTTTGTGCGTCAGGCGGCGACGATGTCCGTGCCGGCCTCGTCCTCGTCTTCCTCGCGCTTGCGGCGACGCTCGATCAGCCACACGCACCAGATCGAGACCTCGTAGAGCAGACACAGCGGCACGGCCAGCGTGATCTGGCTGATCGGATCGGGCGGGGTGACGACGGCGGCCAGCACGAAGACGGCGACGATGGCGTAGCGGCGACCGGTGCGCAGCATGTTCGAGGTCACCAGGCCGGCCAGGCCGCCCAGCGACAGCACCACCGGCAGCTGGAAGCTGAGACCGAAGGCCAGCAGCAGGGTCGTGACCAGGGTCAGATACTCCGAGACCCGGGTCTGCAGCACGACCTTCACGCCGTCGCCGTTGATCTGCTGGCTCAGCGAGAACCACAGCACGAACGGCAGCATGACATAGTAGACCAGCGCCGCGCCCAGCAGGAATAGCACCGGCGAGGCGATCAGGAACGGCAGGAACGCGTTGCGCTCCTTCTTGTACAGCCCCGGCGCGACGAAGCGGTACAGCTGCCAGGCGATGATCGGGAACGCCACCACGATCCCGGCGAAGGCCGCCAGCTTGATGTTGGTGAAGAACTGCTCCAGCGGCGCGGTGGCCTGCAGGGTGATGTCCTTGAGCAAGCCGGCCGGAACCGCCTTGACGCCGATCAGGGCCAAAATCAGGTCGAAATGACCATGCACTGCGCCGCTGTCCTGCATGGCCTTCAGGCCCTCGGCGACGGTGAACGGCCGCAGAAGGAACAGGAAGATCGGCTTCACGAACGCAAAGCACAGGCCGAATGCCACAGCGATGGCGCCGACGCAGATGATCAGGCGGGTGCGCAGCTCGACGAGGTGCTCGAGCAGCGGGGCGCGCGAGGCTTCAATCTCGTCCTCGCGGTCGTATTCGATATTGCTCACGAGGCGATGTCCGAAGCGGTGGAGTCGCCAGCCTTGGCGGCGCGCTTGCGCGGGGCCTTGGCGGCCGGCGCAGCAGCGGCGGTCTTAGCGGCGGGGGTCTTCTTGGCGGCGGCGGGCTTCTTGGCCACGGCCTTGGTGGCCGTCGGCTTGACCGCGGCGACCGCCTTCTTGCGCGGCGCGCGCTTGGGCTTGGCGGCCTCGACGGGCTCGGCGACCGAGTTGTCGGTGGTCAGGGCCGGATTGTGGATCTCGGCGCCGGCATAGGGATGCATCTGGGTCGTCCCGCTGGACAGCGAGGCGTCGATGTCGGCGAACACCTGGTCGACGTGGGCGTCCTTGGCGGCGTCGGCAGCGTCCTTGACCGGATTGGCGTACTGGCCCTCGCGCATGGCCTGCACCTCGCGGCGCAGCTCCTCGAGCTCGGACTGACGGGCCATTTCGTCGAAGCTGGCGCGGAATTCCGAGGCCATGCCCCGCATCTTGCCGACGAACTGACCCAGCTTGCGCAGCAGGACGGGCAAATCCTTGGGCCCGACCACGATCAGGGCCACGGCGGCGATGACGAGAAGTTCGGCGCCGCCGATATCAGGAAGCATGGACACGCCTTGGAACGGCGGGACTCGAAGTCACGCGCGATAAATGGATCGTAGCGCGCGAGGAACCCCTCCCCGCGCGCGATGCAGTCTTACGACTTACGAAGCTCTTCGGCTTCCTGCTCGGTGCGCGGCAGGGCGCCCTTGGACTTGTTGTCGGCGACTTCCGTGCTGGGGTCATCCTTCAGGCCGTCCTTGAACGCCTTGATGCCCTTGGCGGCGTCACCCATGACGCTCGACAGCTTGCCGCGGCCACCGAACAACAGGGCGACGATCGCGATAACGATCACCCAGTGAATCCAACTCATGCTACCCATGACGACGGTGCTCCTTGCGACAGCGGCGCTTTAGCCTCTGTGGCGTGTCGTTACAATCTCTTCGCCGAATATAGGCTTGCCCTTAGGGCAGAGCCAAGCGTGGCGGATCAGCCATTTACGTCGCAGGCCGCCCTCAGGGCCTCGCTGCCAAGCTATCCGGCAAGTTTTGCTCGGCGAGGTTGACCGCCTCGCGCCCTTTGCTCGACGCCCCCGCGTGGTAAGACTCTGTAAAGCTTGAGCTACAGCTCTGGCTTGGTCCTTGCACACAATGTCGCACCCTCATCTCGCGAGCGTGCGCATGTCCATCTCCTCCATCGGTTCCTCGGCCTATGCCGGCGCCTATAGCGGCCTGTCGGCCAGCTCCTCGGCGCCGATGAACCAGACCTCGGCCAAGGACGAGTTCCTGAAATATGCGGCCATGTCGCCGGCCGAGAAGATGCGGGCCAACATGCTGGCCAGCCTGGGCGTCACCGAGGAAGAGCTGAAGGCGATGTCGCCCGAGGAGCGGGCGAAGATCGAACAGAAGCTGAAAGACATGATCAAGCAGCAGGTCGAGAACGATCCGAACAAGAAGGACAAGACCGGCCAGATCGCCGACATCCTGGCCTAGGAATCGGCCTTTTCGGGCTCGCCCAGGAAATCCTGGGCGAATTCCGGCGCCTCGCCCTCCTCCAGATCCAAGACGTCCTCTTCCTCGATCCGCAAGCCCAGCGGATCGGGCACGGTGAAGCCCGGCGGCAGGTTCATTTCCAGAAGACCCGCCGCCTTCATCTCGGCGATTCCCGGCAGGTCGCTTAGGTGCGCCAGGCCGTAGTGCTCCAGGAATGCGTCCGTCGTCCCGAACGTCACAGGCCGGCCTGGCGTGCGGCGCCGGCCGCGCATGCGGATGAGGCCCAGCTCCAGCAAGACGTCCAGCGTGCCCCGGCTGGCCTGCACGCCACGCACGGCCTCGATCTCGGCCCGGGTCACCGGCTGGTGATAGGCGACGATGGCCAGGGTTTCCTGAGCGGCCTTGGACAGGCGGCGCGGCTCCTCGCGTTCCTCGGTCATCAGGAACGACAGGTCGTGGGCGGTCTGGAAGCGCCAACGCCCCGCCACGCAGGCCAGCTCGATCCCCCTGCCCTCGTAACGCGCCATCAGGCCGGCGATCGCGGCGCGCACGTCCGCCCCCTCGGGCAGGCGTTTGGCCAAGTCGACATCGCTCAGCGGCTCGGCCGCGGCGAACAGCAGCGCCTCGATGCAGCGTTCGACGAAGAGCGGATCCAGGGCGGCGTCGGTCATTCGGTGATTTCCAGCGGCTCGGCCCGGGTGCGCAAGTAGATGTCCTCGAACGCTCCCATCTGGCGGGCCTCCAGTATGCCTTCCTTCACCAGCTCCAGCGAGGCCGACAGGGTCGAGGCCAGGTACGAGGCGGGCGTGGGGCCGTCCTCGTCCTCCAGCGCCTTCTCCATGGGGGCGACGGTGGCCAGCACGGTCCAGTCGTCCATCTTGGGCAGCAGGCTGCGCAACCGGTCGCGGGCGTCTTCCAGCGGATAGGCCGTGGGCGGACGCGGGGCGTAGTGGCGGCTGTGCTCTTTCTTGCGCTGGGTGATGTAGGCGCTCATCAGGCTGTAGAGGTCACCCTCCAGCCGCGTCGAAGAGACGATCTTCACGGCTTCAGGGTCACCGCGCATGAAGACGTCGCGAGCCAGGATCGGCCGCTCCTTCAGCGCCTCGACGGCCTTGCGCATGACATCCAGCTTGGCCAGGCGGAAGGCCAGCTGCGCGGCCATCTCCTCGGCCGGCGGCTCCTCGGCCTTGGCGCGTTCGGGCTTGGGCAGCAGCAGACGCGACTTCAGATAGGCCAGCCAGGCGGCCATGACGAGGTAGTCGGCGGCCAGGGCGAAGCGCACGCGGCGGGCCTGCTGGACGAACGACAGGTACTGCTCGGCCAGGCGGGTAATCGACAGCTGCAGCAGGTCGACCTTCTGGCTGCGCGCCAGGGCCAGCAGCACGTGCAGCGGGCCTTCGTAACCGTCGATGTCGATGACCAGCGCCGCGCCGTCTTCAGCGGCTTCATTAGCGGCCGCGAAGTCGAAAGTGGGCTGGAAGCCCGTGTTCAAGCGTACTTGCCGTCGAAGGCGGCGTCGAAGCGAGCGCGGGCCTCGGCCACGTCGAAGGGTTCCGGAACCTTGACCAGGCGGCCCATGACGGCCTGGGCCCGGCGGCGGGCTTCCTTGCCCATCTTGCCGACGCCCGACATCACGCCCTTCATCTCAGCCATGTCGCCGTTGCAGTGCAGGACGACGTCGCAGCCGGCCGACAGGCTGTCCTTGGCGCGCTGCTTGAAGTCGCCGGTCAGCGCCTTCATCGACAGGTCGTCGCTCATCAGAAGTCCGTCGAAGCCGATGGATTCGCGGATGATCTTCTTGATCGCCTTCTTCGAGGTCGTGGCCGGGCGGCTGCGGTCGATGGCCGTGTAGACGACGTGGGCCGTCATCGCCATCGGCATGTCCGACAGAACGCGGAACGGCGCGAAGTCGCGGGCGTCCAGCTCGGCCAGCTTGGCCTTCACGACGGGCAGCTCCAGGTGACTGTCGCTCATGGCGCGGCCGTGGCCGGGGATGTGCTTGATGATCGGCAGGACGCCGCCAGCCAGCAGGCCTTCAGCGGCCGCGCGGCCCAGGGTCGCGACCTGCTCGGGCGTGTCGCCATAGGCGCGGTCGCCGATGATCTCGTGGCCCTTGGGGTCCGGCACGTCCAGCACCGGCACGCAGTCGACATTGATGCCCATCGACGTCAGGTCGTGAGCGATCAGGCGCGCGCCCAGGCGGGTGATCTCGCGGGCGACCAGCGGGTCGTTGGCGACCAGCTCGCCATAGGCGCGGCCCGGCGGATAGGTGCGCCAGTGCGGCGGCTGCAGGCGGGCGACGCGGCCGCCTTCCTGGTCGATCAGGATCGGGGCGTCAGGACGCCCGACCGTTTCGCGCAGGGCGGCGGTCAGGGCGCGGACCTGGTTGGGGTCGGCGATGTTGCGCTTGAACAGGATGAAGCCCCACGGCTTCACGTCCTTGAAGAAGGCGACCTCCTCGGCCGTCAGCGTGGTCCCGGCGCAGCCGAGAATGGCGGCGGAAGAGGAAGCGCCCATCAGCAAGCTCATTTCACGAAGCAGGATTTGCCCGAGGCCGAGATCGCATCGCAGAAGGCCTTGGCGGCGTCACGGCTGGCGAAGCCCGTCACCGAGGTGCGGTACAGCGTCGTGCCGTTGCGGTCGATCGCCTCGACCTTCTTGCCCTTGCCCGACGCCAGGCCGGGAGCCAGGCGGGTGGCTTCGCTCCAGGCGCGGTCGGCCAGGGCGGGTGAAGACAGGGCGCCGATCTGCACCGAGGCCGGACCGGTCGAGATGGCGGCGGGCTTGGGCGCGGCCGGGGTCGCGGCAGCGACCTGGACGGGCTTGGGCGCGGGCTTCTGAGCAGCGGCGGTGGCCAGGGATTCGATCGTCGGAGCCGGCTTGGCCGCCGGGGTCGCCGGCTGGGTCGCGGTCGGCGCGGGCTTGGCGGCCGGCAGGGCGGCGGTCTGCACCGGCGCGGTGTTCAGCGGCACGGCCGGACGGGCGACCGGCGCCTCGGGCGGCGCGGCGAAGGTGGCCGACGGCTGCGGTTCTTCGTTGTGATAGATCTGCAGGCCGGCGGCCGGATCCTGCGGCTGAGCCGCCGCCGGCGGCGGCGTCTTCATCTGAGCGACTTCCGAGCCCACGGCTTGCGGCGCGTCGTTGGGCCCACGGATGCCGCCGCGATAGATCATGACCACCGCCACGACCAGGGTGACCAGCACCACGGCGCTGATGATCAGGGTCATCGGCAGCGGGCGCGAGCCGCGCACGGGCTGACGCGCGTCGAACGACAGCGGCGCATCGGTAGGCGGCGTGTAGGCTCCGCGGTGCGGATCGGACATCTCAGATAGGCTCCAAAAACTCGGGCGCGTCAGTAATTCGGGAGGACGCTCGAATCAGACGCGCGCGACCCTAGGTTACCCAACGTCGGCGCGTCCCAGAAGCGTCCGCCCCTCTCAGGTGGCGGACGAGCCACCGCTCGCGTCCCCGTTCCGAGTCTTTGGAGGAGCCGCTAGGCCCTAATTCCAGACGTCGAGATGGAACAGCTTGCGGTGCTCTTCTATCGCGAACCGGTCGGTCATGCCTGCGATATAGTCGCAGACCACGCGAGCGCGGCCGGCTTCGTCGCGGTTCTGCGACTTGGCGAACCAGACGGTCGGAAGGACCTCCGGCTCACGCAGGAATAGCGTGAACATTTCGCCCAGAATGCGGCGAGCCTGGCTGCGCGTGCGATTGACCCGCCAGTGGCGGTACATGCGCTCGTGCAGGAAGGCGCGCAGACGGGCCAGATCCTCGGCCATGTCCGGCGAGAAGGCGACCAGGGCGTGGTCCAGACCCCGCACGTCATCGGCCGAGGCCACGCCGGTGGCGGCGGCGCGCTGCAGGGTCTCGCCCATCACGTCGTCGACCATGGCGCCGATCATGCGGCGCACAGCTTCCAGGTGGGTCAGGCGGGGGTCGAGGTCGGGACGCTCGCTCTTCACGGCCGCCAGGATCGGGCCGATCAGCGGCACGTCCATCAGCTCGTCCAGGGTGAACAGGCCGGCCGTGACGCCGTCGTCGACGTCGTGGTTGTTGTAGGCGATGTCATCGGCCAGTGCCGCGACCTGCGCTTCCGCCGAGGCCCAGGTGCCCAGGCCAAGGCCGTATTCGTCGTCGTACTTCTGGATCGCCTTCCAGGACGGCTTGCCCAGCTTGTTGGTCACCGGGCCATTGTGCTTGATGATCCCTTCCAGGGTCTCCCAGGTCAGGTTCAGGCCCAGAAAGTCCGGATAGCGGTGCTCCAGCTCGGTCACGACCCGGAAGGTCTGGACGTTGTGGTCGAAGCCGCCATACGGGCGCATCTGGATTTCCAGCTCGTCCTCGCCGGCGTGGCCGAACGGCGGATGGCCTAGATCGTGGCCCAGGGCGATGGTCTCGGCCAGGTCGCTGTCCAGGCCCAGGGCCGTCGCCAGCGAGCGGGCCACCTGCGCCACTTCCAGCGAATGGGTTAGGCGGGTGCGGAAGTTGTCGCCCTCGTGGGCTACGAAGACCTGGGTCTTTTCCTTCAGGCGACGGAAGGCCGAGGTATGGATGATGCGGTCGCGGTCGCGGGCGAACGGGGTCCGCGTGCGGCTTTCATCCTCGGCGAACCGGCGGCCCTTCGACTTGAAGGGATCCTCGGCATAGGGCGCGCGGGGGACGAAATACGGGATCGAGGACATGAACCGCCTTTATCGCGTTTGACCATTTGACCTCTTCCGCAGAGGCCGCGTCACCCTCATATAAGCCTAAGGTGACTTTTCCACAGCCATGACCCAGTTAGACTTAACGCTTTCCGAAAACGCCGCACGGCGGATCAAGGCCATCTCGCAAAACGAGGGCCGCCCCCTGATGCTGCGCGTCGCCGTCGACGGCGGCGGCTGCTCGGGCTTTCAGTATCGCTTCGACCTGGTCGACACCGTCGAGGACGACGACCTGAAGGTCGAGCGCGACGACGCCATCGCCCTGGTCGATGTCGTCTCCCTGGCTCTGCTGAAAGGTTCGGAGATCGACTTCGTCGACGAACTGGCCGGCGCCGAGTTCCGGGTCCGGAACCCCAACGCCAAGTCCAGCTGCGGCTGCGGCGTCAGCTTCTCGATCTAGGGCCAAGCGCCTCCAGGATCCGGCAGTCCGACACCTTGCCGTGCTGACACTGGGTCAGGAGCGACGACAACTCTCGTCGTAACGCTTCCAGGTCGGCGATCTTGCGCTCCACATCCTCCAATCGGGCGCGGGCCAGGTCGTCGACGGTGGCGCAGGACTGGGCCTTGTCGTCCGACAGGGCCAGAAGCTCCCTCACCTGCTCGAGCGAGAAGCCCAGGTCGCGGGCGCGGCGGATAAAAGACAGGCGGTTCAGCGCGTCGTCGTCATAGGCGCGGTAATTGCCCTCGGTGCGCAACGGCGCGGCCAGCAGGCCGATGCGCTCGTAATAGCGGATGGTCTCGACCTTGGTCTGGGTCGCGCGGGACAGGTCGCCGATGGTGTGGGTCATGCCGGCTTCCGGTTGCGGGGCTCGATCTTGAAGACCGGCGGCGGGGCCTTGGCGGTCTTCAGCTCGGCGCGCGCCTGACGGACGATCTGAAGGCCGCCCTGCAGATCCAGGCCCGCCATCACCGCGGCCACGGCCAGATCTGGCCAGCGCGTGCCGGTGCCCAGCACGCCGGCCGCCGCCAGCATCACCGCCACATTGCCGATCGCGTCGTTGCGCGAGCAGATCCACACCGAGCGCATGTTGGCGTCGCCCTTGCGGAAGCTGAACAGCATCACGGCCGTGACGGCGTTGGCGATAAGGGCCGCGAAGCCGATGACGCCCATCACAGGCGCCTCCGGCGTCACGCCGCGCCAGACGCCCCACAGGGTCATGCCCGCCACCCAGCCGCCGAACAGCAGCATGGTCGCGCCCTTCAGCATCGCCGCCCGCGCCCGCCAGACCAGGGCCATGCCGGCGACGCCCAGGCTGATGCCGTAGTTGGCCGCGTCGCCCAGGAAATCCAGCGAGTCAGCCTGCGGCGCCGCCGAGCCCGACAGCAGGCCCGCGGCGCCCTCAACCGCGAACATGCCGGCGTTGATCGCCAGGGCTAGCCACAAGGCCAGCCGCCAGCGGCCCGCCGGGGGCTGGTCGGTCTTGCAGAGATCGTCGCCGCAGCAGTTGGCCATGCCTTCACCTCATCGAACGAGGTCAGGCTGCACCCTGAAGCGACGACAGGGTCAAGCGGTTAGGTCGGCACGAACTGCAGGAAGGTCAGGGCCAGCGCCCCCCAGGCCAAGGGGACGGCCATGGCGGCCCAGGCCAGGGGCTGATCGCCCTTGCGCCACAGGATCCAGCCCGCCAGCGGGGCCAGCAGGCACACCACCCAGAAGGAGGCTGCGAACACGAAGCCCAGCCAGGCGATCGGGTTCATCAGGTTGCCGGAGCGGTCGAACACCAGCGGCGTGAAGATCGCCAGGACGCCGCCCAGCGCGGCCAGCGCCACGCACGCGCCGGTGGCCAGCACCATCAGGGCCAGCTGCTTCCGGTCGATCGTTCGTTTGCTTGCCTTGATCATAAACTCTAGCCTCCCGCCGCACTCTGGAGCCGTCAATGCGTATAGCCACCTGGAACGTCAATTCGATCAACGCTCGCCTGGAAGGCGTCCTGGCGTGGTTCGAATCGGAGAACCCCGACGTCGCCGTGCTGCAGGAGATCAAGTGCGTCGACGAGAAGTTCCCGACCGAGGCGTTCGAGCGCCTGGGCTACAACGTCGTGGTCCACGGCCAGAAGACCTATAACGGCGTCGCCTTACTGTCGAAGTTCCCGCTTGAGGACATCCGCAAGGGCCTGCCCTTCCTGCATGATGACGAGGTCGACGAGCAGTCGCGCTATGTCGAGGCGGTGATCGGCGCGCCCGTCCCGTTCCGCGTGGTCGGCATCTATCTGCCCAACGGCAATCCGATCGGCACCGAGAAGTTCGACTACAAGCTGGCCTGGATGCGCCGCCTGCACGCCCATGCCCAGGCGCTTCTCGCCTTTGAGGAGCCCTTGGTCATTCTGGGCGACTACAACGTCATCCCCGAGGCTGAGGATGTGGCCAATCCGGAAGCCTGGCTGGGCGATGCTTTGTTCCAGCCCGAAAGCCGCGGCGCCTTTCGGGCGCTGAAGAACCTGGGCTTCGCCGACGCCTACATGCAGACGGATGGCGCGCCGGGCGGCTACACCTTCTGGGACTACCAGGCCGGCGCCTGGCCCCGGAACCTCGGCATCCGCATCGACCACCTGCTGTGCTCGCCCCAGGCCGCAGACCGGTTGGAGACCGTGGTCATCCACCGCGACGAGCGCGACAAGGAAAAGCCCTCGGACCACGTGCCGGTGGTGGGTCACTTCCGCGACTGACGGGCCGCTTCCCCGGAATCGGGACTCTCGCTAGCTTCCCCTCATTATGAGCGAGCTCGCGCGTCTTTTGCTGTTCGTGGCCATCGCCGGCTCGGCGGTGACGTTCATGGGCAGCCTGGCCATCTGGTACGGCGATGAGGATCGGCGCATCCGCCGGGCCTTGCGCAATGTGCTGAAGGCCGATCCCGAAGGTCTGATCCTGGCGCGCGGTCGCGGCCGCGGCGCGGGCTTCTCGTTCTCGACCAACCTGCTGGCCGTGGCCTGGGATCGCGGCGCCTGGTGCCTGATCTATCGCCTGGACGAGCTGATGGGCGCCGAGCTCCTGGTCGACGGCCAGGTGCTGGGCCGGGTGTTCCGCGGCGAAGGCCGCCGGGCTATCGACCACGTCACACCCCAAGCCGAGAACGTCACCCTGCGTCTGATCTTCGACGATCCGCGTCATCCCGACTTCGCGCTGGAACTGTGGGCCCCCGGCGACGCCCAGCGCCGCGAAAGCCGCTCGCCGGCCGAGCTGGTGCAGGAGGCCAACCGCTGGCTGGCCCGCTGCGAGGCGATCGTCCGCCGCCCACTGCCGCCGCGCGCGACCAAGGAAACCATGGTCGCCGCGCCCGTGCGCGCGATCGATCCCGAGCCGTTCGACGACGAGGACGAAGTCCGCGCCCCAACGCCCTTGCCCGAGGGCCCGCCACCGATCCCGCGCCGCTCCTCGTTCGACGACGTCCCGCGCGCGGCCGCCCCGCCCCGGCCGTTGGCGCGCCCAGGCGCCCAGGCTGCTCCAGCCGCTGTAGCGCCAGTCGAACCTGACATGTTCAGCGACCCGCCGTGGGACGACGAGGACGACATCGCCGCCCTCGAGCACACGCCAGGTCCCGACTACAAACCCGTTTCAAAGGCCCGTCGCGAAACCGCCAGCGACCAGAACGAGCTGCCGTTCGACCTCGACGACTAACGCGCCTGGATCTAGCGACGCGTTTCGAAGGCGATCCATCCCGCCGTCACCAGCAAGGCCGCCGCAAAGATCCGACGCGCGCTCACGCTGCCGCCGATCCCTGCGATCCGGCGGGCCAGCCCGTCCGACGACAGCACGATCGTCCCATGCACCAGGATACTGACCAGGATATGCGTACTGCCCAGGATGAAGGCCTGCTGGGTGGGCGAGGCATGACCCGGCTGCACGAAGCCCGGCAGGAGCGTGACGTAGAACAGCGCGGCCTTGGGATTGAGCAGGTTGGCCAGCAGCCCTTTGCGAAACAGGGTCCAGTCGCTGGCGCGCTCCGGCGTCGCCTCGGCCCTCTCGCCGCCGCGCCAGGCATCGACGGCCAGCCACAAGACATAGGCCACGCCGGCCCAGCGCAAAAGCTCGTATAGTGGTCGATTGATCCGCAGGATCTCGGTCAGACCCGCGACCGACGCCAGCATGTAGGCCAGCAAACCACAGGTGATGCCGGCCACGGTCACGAAGCCGGCGCGCCGCCCTTCCACAGCTGACAGACCCGCTAGGTAGCCCATATTGGGCCCCGGGGTCAGCTCGATCAGGACCACAGCCGCCAGGAAGGGGGCGATCGCCATCGGGTCGACGGGCCAGGCTTCATGCGGCATCACCTCGCCCCCTATCCTCGCGCGGCTTGCGCCCCGTGATCACGGCTAGTCCTCCGACGCCCACTCCACCGCCAGCGCCAGGTCCAGGGCGCGGGAGGCTTCCTCGCCGGTGACCACCGGACGCGGAGCTTCGCCGCGCACGGCCTTCAGGAAGCCGGCGACCGACAGGCCCAGCGGATCCTTGCCGGCCGGGGTCTCGGTGAAGTTCTCGATCAGCGGGAACGGGGTGGTGTTGCGGAAGGTGCGGGCCAGGAAGTCGATCTCGACCTCGCCCGAGGGGTAGACGACCTTCATGGTCCGCTCGCGAGCCTGCGCCACGCGCGAGCTGTCGAACACGGCGGTGAAGCCATTGTCGAACGTGGCCTCGGCCTTCACCCAATCCAGGGATTCCGAGCGGGTGATGGCCCCCTCGCCTTCCACCGCGATCGGCTCGCCGTCGCAGAGGGTTAGCGCCAGGTCGATGTCGTGGATCATCAGGTCCAGCACCACCGAGACGTCAAGATTGCGATCCGAGGGCGTGCCGCGACGCACGGCTTCCAGGCGCAGCGGCTGCTCGGGGATGTCCAGCAGACCCATGGCCTGGAACACGACCCGCTCCTGATGTCCGCAGGCCAGCGGCACGCCGGCCTTGGCGGCGGCGGCGACCATCTTGTCGGCGTCGTCCGGCGTCACGGCCAGGGGCTTTTCGGAATAGACCGGCTTGCCCGCCTTCAGCGCCGCCAGGGCCGCGCCGGCGTGATGGACGGCGGGCGTGGCGACCGTGACCACGTCGACGGCGGCCAGGAACGCGTCCATGTCGTCGAAGCCCTTCGCGCCCAGCGGCTCGGCCAGGGCCTGGGCGCGCGACAGGTCGATGTCGAAGACGCCGACCAGGGTCACGCCCTCCAGCTCGGCGTACTTCTTGGCGTGATAGCCGCCGAACACTCCGGCGCCGACGACGCCCGCTTTCAAGGTCTGGATCATGTCGGCTGTCTACCGCGCTTCGTCGCCGCATAGAAGCACTGGAGCCTTCCGTAAGGGCGCGCTAAACATCCGTTTAAATTCGCAACGCTCGCCAAGAGCCGCTGGAGGAAGACCATGACCACATCGCGCGAGATCCGCCTGAAGAGCCGCCCGGTCGGGGTGCCCAAGACCTCCGACTTCGACCTGGCCACCGTCGAGCTGCCCGCGCCGGGCGACGGCGAGGTGCAGATCAAGAACCTGTGGATGTCGGTCGACCCCTACATGCGCGGCCGCATGTACGACCGTCCCAGCTATGTGCCGCCGTTCCAGATCGGCCAGGCCCTGCAGGGCGGCGCGATCGGCGAGGTGGTCGCCTCCAACGATCCGGACTTCAAGCCGGGCGACATAGTCAACTCAATGTTCGGTTGGCGGGAAGCCTTCAACGCCCATCCCAAGTCGCTGGCCGCCGCCGGCATGGGCGCGATCACCAAGATCGACACCCAGGGCGTGCCGCCCCAGGCCTTCCTGGGCGTGGCCGGCATGCCGGGCATGACCGCCTATGTCGGCCTGCTGCGCGTGGCGGCGCTGAAGGACGGCGATGTGGTATTCGTCTCGGCCGCCGCCGGCGCCGTGGGCTCGATCGTCTGCCAGATCGCCAAGCTGAAGGGCCACACCGTGATCGGCTCGGCCGGCGGCCCGGAGAAGGTCGCGTTCCTGAAGTCGATCGGCGTCGACCACGTCATCGACTACAAGGCCACGCCCGACGTCGTCGCCGAACTGGCCAAGGTCGCGCCCAAGGGCATCGACGTCTATTTCGAGAATGTCGGCGGCGTGCACTTGGAGGCCGCGATCAACTCGGCCCGTCCGTTCGCGCGTTTCGCCCTGTGCGGGATGATCTCGCAATACAACGAGACAGGTAAGGCCGAGGGCCCGTCCAACATCATCCTGGCGGTCGGCAAGAGCCTGCGGATGGAGGGCTTCATCGTCTCCAACCACTACGATCTCTATCCGCAGTTCGCCAAGGACATCGGCGAGTGGATCAAGGCCGGCAAGATCACCTGGAAAGAGACCGTCGAGGACGGCGTCGAACGCGCCCCGGACGCCTTCATCAAGCTGTTCTCGGGCGAGAACATGGGGAAGATGTTGGTGAAGCTGGGCTAAACCCTAGTCGCGGGCCTCGAGCTTCGACACCTCGAGGCCCCGCGGCGTCTGCTTGAACTGGAACTTCACCCGCGAGCCCGGGGTGATCGGGGCTTCGGCCAGGACATCGGCATAGACGATGAAGCGGTTGCGACCGGCCCGGAGCCCCGCCGCGGCGGAACCGTCGTGATCCAGCGTGAGAACCTGGCCCTCCAGGCTCGAAATCACACCTTGAGCGTCATAGGCGGGGAGCGATTCCGTCGAGATCGGGGTCTCGACAACGCCGGGATGTGAAGTCCGCTGCTGCTCAGCTTTGTCGCATGCGGCCAAGCTTGTTAACGCCAACACAAAGACAAAACCGCGCATTTTCATCGACTTAAGACAACTCCCCAATCTGGCGAGCACCGCTCCCGCGGCGCATTCCCCAGGTTTTTTCTCGCAACTGCGAAACCGACGTGATTTCCGGTAGCGAATTTGTGATCGAAGTTTTACTCTAGGATCACCCGGCGGCTCTCCACGCCGGCTTTCGACCGTCATGCAGGTGTCACGAAACCCCGGCCCGTTCCCTAGCGGACGCGCGGCGGGGCGGAAAGAGGCCAGACGGGCCGAAGCGTACGGAGAGAGCCCGGCCTGCCGAAAAAGTCCGAGATCTGACGATATGAACGATCGTTCCGCCCTCTTCGACGTGCACTCCTCCACGAGCGTCACCCTCGATCAGGTCGTTCGCCGCGAGAGCGTCGAGATTCCGGCCGAGGCGCCGCTGGCCATGCCGGTCCAGCCGTTGGGCTTCTGGCAGGGCGGTCCGCGCCGCGCCACCGCGCTGGGCGCCAACATGCGCCTGCGCCGCTCGATCATCGCCGCCACCACCCTGGTGATGGGCTTCGCCGGCTGGAAGGCCACCTTCGACACCATCGCGCTCGGTGGCGTCACCCGCTTAGAAGGCGTGGTGCTGGTGCTGCTGGCCCCGCTGTTCCTGGCCCTGTCGCTGTGGTTCTGCACGGCCGTCGCCGGCTTCTCGATCCTGCTTGGCAAGCCCAAGGATCCGCTGGGCATCGACAGCGACACGCCGATGCCCAAGCTGCACACGCGCACCGCCATCCTGATGCCGGTGCATAACGAGGACGCCGCCGCCGTCTTCGCCCGCCTGCGCGCCATGGACGCCTCGATCGCCGAGACGGGCATGAGCCGCCACTTCGACATTTTCGTCCTCAGCGACACCCGCGACGCCCAGGTGGCCCTGGCCGAGCAGGCCTGCTTCGCCCGCTTCCGCCGCGAAGCCCACAGCAACGTCTTCTATCGCGTCCGCAAGGAAAACACGGGCCGCAAGGCCGGCAACGTCGCCGACTGGGTGCGCCGCTGGGGCAGCGCCTACGAACACATGCTGGTCCTGGACGCCGACAGCCTGATGACCGGCGACGCCATGGTCCGCCTGGCCGACGCCATGGAGCGTCACCCGGGCGCCGGCCTGATCCAGACCATGCCGATGATCGTCAACGCCCAGACGATCTTCGCCCGCACCCTGCAGTTCGCCACCCGCCTGTACGGCCGCGTCGCCTGGACCGGCCTGGCCTGGTGGTCGGGCACCGAGAGCTCGTTCTGGGGCCACAACGCCATCGTCCGCACCCGCGCCTTCGCCGAGACCTGCGGCCTGCCCTCGCTGGGCGGCCCCAAGCCGTTCGGCGGCGAGGTCATGAGCCACGACGCCCTGGAAAGCGCCCTGCTGCGCCGTGGCGGCTGGAGCGTTCACCTGGCCCCCTATCTGGAAGGTTCTTACGAGGAGAGCCCCTCGAACCTGCTGGACTTCGCCACCCGCGACCGTCGCTGGTGCCGCGGCAACGTCCAGCACCTGCCGCTGATCGCCCTGCCCGGCCTGCACCTGATGAGCCGCATGCACCTGGTGATCGGCGTGCTCAGCTACGTGCTGTCGCCGCTGTGGTTCATCGCCCTGTCGGCCGGCGTCACCTCGCGCGCCCTGATGCCTGAGCTGAAAAAGGCGGCCTTCACCATGGCCGACCTGCAAGCCGCGGCCCACGCCCTGATCGACTGGCGCGAGATCCAGGCCACCGCCTGGGCCATGATCATCACCTTCGTGCTGCTGTTCGGCCCCAAGATCCTGGGCTCGATCCTGGTCTTCTCGCGCAAGTCCGAGACCAAGGGCTTTGGCGGCAAGCGCCGCATCGCCGCCGGCCTGGGTGTCGAGATGCTGCTCTCGGCCCTGGTCGCCCCGATGCTGATGTTCACCCAGACCCGCGCCATCGTGGAAATCATGGCCGGCAAGGTTGGCGGCTGGGCCACCCAGCGCCGCGACGCCGACAAGGTCAGCTTCAAGGAGGCCTCGGCCGCCATGGGCTGGATCAGCGCCACGGGCCTGGTCCTGGCTGGCATGTTCTGGTTCACGCCGGACCTGTTCACCGCCACCGCCCCGATCCTGATGGGTCTGGTGCTGGCCGTCCCGCTGACCATGCTGGGCGCCAACAAGATCGCCGGCCTGAAGGTCAAGGCCAACGGCCTGTTCATGACCCCGGAAGAGCGCCGCCCGCCGGCCATCGTCCGCGCGGCCCTGGGCGCCTCGTGCGAGCCGCCGATCCGCTGGTTCGCCCGTCACGGCCGCCCGATCGGCCCGTCAGACGAGGTCCGCGACGCCGCCTGATCCTCGTTGCTGATTGGCCGTCAAGCCTTTTGATAGGCTGGTCCGCCGGCTCTCGGGGGAGTAGAAGCGCGGCGTCTTTCCCCTGCCGGAGCTGGGTGCCTTGTCGCGTCTGTTCAGCGCCTATGTGATCGTCGACTGGAGCGCGGCGGCCAAGCCGACCACCGGCGCGGATTCCATCTGGATCGGCGTGCTCAAGCGCGATGTCCGCTTCCGCCTGACCTTCGAAAGCTTCAACCCGGCCACCCGCGCCGAGGCCGAGACGCGGCTGGCGGCGATCCTGGACGACCTGAAGAAGCGTGGCGAGCGGGCCCTGGTCGGCTTCGACTTCCCGCTGGGCTTCCCGCGTGGCCTGTCGCAGGCCCTGGCCCTGCCGGGCGAGACGCCCTGGCGTGCGGTCTGGGACCAGCTGGCCAAGATGGTCAAGGACAAGGCCGACAACACCAACAACCGCTTCGGCGTCGGGTCAGAGATCAACCGCCGCCTGACCGGCGGCCCCTTCCCGTTCTGGGGCTGCCCGCCCAAGGACGCGCTGACGACCCTGCAGCCCAAGCGTCCGCGCGACCATGGTCCGGACGATGTGCCGGAATTCCGCCATGCGGACCAGGCCGCCAAGGGCGCGCACGCGATCTGGAAGCTCTACTACAACGGCTCGGTCGGCGGTCAGGCGATCATGGGCATTCCGGCCGTGCGTCGCCTGAAGGACGCCCGCGGCGACACCGTCCGCGTGTGGCCGTTCGAGACCGGCTTCAAGAGCCTGACCGAGGCCGACCTGGAGGGCGTCGCCACCGTCGTGGCCGAGGTCTATCCGTCGCTGATCAAGCCCGTCCCGGCCCCCGGCGAGGTCAAGGACCTGGCCCAGGTGCGCAGCCTGGCCGAGCACTTCGCCAAGCTGGACGAAGCCGGCAAGCTTGGCGCGGCCTTCGATGCGCCGAAGGGCCTGGCCGAGGACGCTGTGACGGCGGCTGCGACCGAGGAAGGCTGGATTCTGGGGGCTTAACAACGGCCGCTTCCCCGGCGAAAGCCGGAGCCCAGATCTCATGGCGCTGGGGATGACTGTATAAGCGCTGAGCCTATAGAGCCAGCCCCAGCGTTCTTCCAGCTGGGTCCCGGCTTTCGCCGGGAAGACGGTTAGTTGGACGCCAGTTTGCGATCGCGCCGGTCCAGCATCCGGAACCGGCCCAGCAGGAAGCCCATCGCCAGGAAGCTGGTGACGATCACCGAGATCACCACCCCGTTCAGGCCCATGCCGCGCGGGATGGCCAGCCACCAGGCCAGCGGTCCCATCACGAAGGCATAGCTGATCAGGTGGGTGATGGTCGGGACCCAAACCTCGCCGCGCGCGCGCAGGGCTTGGGCGGCGACCACCTGGACGGCGTCCGGGGCCAGGAAGATGCAGGTCAGCACCAGGGCCGGCAGGATCAGCTCCAGCGCCGCCGGATCGGTGGTGTAGGCCAAGGCCACCCAGCCCTTCAGCGGATACAGCAGCACGGCCGCGATCAGACCGATGACGAAGGTCACGGCAAAGGCGATCCAGCCGGCGCGCTTCATGCCCACCGGATCGCGGGCGCCATAGGCCCGTCCCACCTGCACGGCGGTGGCCGAGGCGATGCCCAGCGGGATCATGAAGATCACTGCCGCCACGTTCAGCACCACCGCCCAGGCGGCGACGGCCAGGCCGCCGATCCAGCCGGCCACCAGGTTCATGCCGGCAAAGGCCGAGACCTCGAAGAAGTTGGACGCGCCGGCGCCGTAGCCGATGCGGCGCTGCTCGATCTCCGCCGGACGGTCGCGAGCGGGCTTGTCGAAGACGCCCAGCTCGCGGGCCTCCTTCATGCGCAGCACATAGATGGCCAGGGCCAGCAGCAGGGCCGTGCGGGCGATGAAGGTCGACCACGCCCCCCCCGTCGCCCCCAGGGCCGGCAGGCCGAAGGTCCCGGGCACCAGGATCAGGTTGGCGGCCAGGTTGACGATATTGGCCAGCCACATGAACACCGCGCCGGGACCCGGCTTGGCCAAGCCCTCCAGCCAGAAGGTAAGGGCGACTGAAACGGCATAGACCGGCAGCGACAGCGAGAAGACAATCATCGGGATGGTCGCGCCGTCGGCAAGGCCGTCCTTCAGGCCCATGCTGTGCAGGAACATCGGCCCCAGCGCCGCCAGTAGCACCGCCGAGCCCAGGCCCAGCCAGGCGCTGTAGCTGAGGCCTCGGCGCAGCACCGCGCCGGTCTCGTGCCGCCGTCCAGCTCCGACCGCGCGGGCGGTCATCACCTGGATCCCGACCAGCAGGCCGACATTCATGGTGATGAAGATCGAGGACGGCGCCCAGGCCATGGCGTGGAAGCCCAGCTCGCGCGCTGAGAAATGACCCACGACGATCGCGTCGGTCAGGCCCATGATCATGATGCCCAGGCGCGACAGCACCACCGGCCCCGACAGGCGCAGCAGTTCGATCAGGTCGGTGGTGATCGGCCCGCGCCGCATGATCATGCCTCGAATGAAGGGCCGGCAAACTGACCCATGCCCGTTTTTCGGGCAACCCGCATTTGGCGCCGCTTGGAACATCGACGGATGCGAGTGGTTTTCCGGGCTCACTAGCAGGAGCCGCTCCCCATGGCCGAGACCGAGACCCCGCAGCACGAAGGCGCCGCCGACCGCATCGCCCAGGCCTATCGCGACATCCAGGCTCCGCTGGACGCCAAGGAGGAGCGCTCGCTCCAGCCGAAGGAGGACGAGAAAGAAGCCATGCAGGCCGGCGCCCGTCCCTATCCTGCGCCGCCCTTCCCCGAGCAGCACCAGACCAAGCCCGGCGACGAATACGCCCTGGATCCGGCCCCGATGTACGACGCGCCGTTCTACAAGGGCTCGGGCAAGCTGGAGGGCAAGGTCGCCCTGATCACCGGCGCCGACAGCGGCATCGGCCGAGCCGTGGCGGTGCTGTTCGCCCGCGAAGGCGCGGACGTCGCCATCGCCTATCTCTCCGAAGACAAGGACGCCGAAGAGACCAAGGCCGCCGTCGAGAAGGAGGGCAAGCGGGCCATTCTGCTGCCCGGCGACGTGGCCGACTCCGCTTACGCCAAAGACGCGGTGGCCAAGACCCTGGAGGCCTTCGGCCGGCTGGACGTGCTAGTCAACAACGCCGCCTTCCAGGAGCACGTGCTGGACTTCGAGGACCTGACCGAGGAGCATTTCGACCGCACGCTGCGGACCAATCTCTACGGCTATTTCCACATGGCCAAGGCGGCTGTGAAGCACCTGCCGCGCGGCGGGTCGATCATCAACACCGGCTCGGTCACGGGCCTGTTGGGCAACAAGGATCTGCTGGACTACTCCCTGACCAAGGGCGGCATCCACGCCTTCACCCGATCGCTGGCCACGCACCTGATCGAGCGCGGCATTCGGGTCAACGCGGTAGCCCCGGGGCCGGTCTGGACCCCGCTGAACCCGGCCGACAAGCTGGCCAAGCAGGTGTCGGAGTTCGGCAGCAAGACCCCGATGGGCCGCCCCGCCCAGCCCGAGGAGATCGCGCCGGCCTATGTGTTCCTGGCCTCGCCGCAGACCTCCAGCTACATCACCGGCGAGATCCTGCCGATCATCGGCGGGTACAACGGGGGCTGACGCCCCCGCGCCCGCACCTAGTGCGGCCAGACTTCTTCCAGCACCTTGACCTGGCCGTCCTTGAGGCTGACCTCCATCGACGGCTCCTCGGGCTTGCCGGCGGCGAACAGCTCGTAGATCACCATGCCGTCGTTCTGGGTGCTCTCGATCACCCGCACCGGGGTGATCGTCTTGCCCGAGGCGGCCGCGGCGTCGCGCACCGGCTTGGGGGCCGAGGCCCAGACGATGTCGCGTTGGGTCTCGACGATCTCCCACCCGCCGTTCTTTTCCAGCAGGTCGAACTCGATCTCCGAGCCGTCGGGCAGCGTCCCTTCGACGTCGTAATAGCGGCGGTCCTCCCGCTCCTTCAGCTCGGCTTCCTTGATGGTCATGGTCGGGGCGGCGGCCTTGATCACCTTGACCACGGCGGCCGGCAGGTCCTTGGGCGCGACCTCGGTGATCTTGGTCTTGGGGCCATCGGCGAAGGCCAGCGGCGCCAGGGCTAGTACGGCGGCTGCAGCCGCAACAGACGTCAGGATGAGGGGGCGGTTCATGGCGTTCTCCTGTTCGTGAGGTCGCTGTCGTAACGCCGGCGCGCTGACATTGACCTGACGCATGGTATCCAATCGCCTCGTCTTATGGAGTCGCCAATGGCCCGCCGCGTCGCCCTCGTATCCCTGCTGGTCGCCGACTATGACGACGCCATCGCCTTCTATGTCGGCAAGCTGGGCTTCACCCTCGTCGAAGACACCGACATGGGCGGCGACAAGCGCTGGGTCGTTGTCTCACCGGGAACCGAAGGGACTGACTTCCTGCTGGCCCGCGCCATCGACGATCAGGCCCGGGCGATCGGCCAGCAAGGCGGCGGCCGGGTCTGGCTGTTCCTGCACACCGACGACTTCGCCGGCGACCATGCCCGCATGACGGCCGCCGGCGTGCGCTTCCTGGAGGAGCCACGCTTCGAGCCCTACGGCACGGTGGCGGTGTTCGAAGACCTGTCGGGCAATCGCTGGGACCTGCTCGAGCCCAAGGCGGCCCGATGAACCGCCGCCTCGCTCTCGTTGCCCTTCTCTGCGCCCTCGCCTCCCCCGCCTTCGCAGCCGACAAGATCCGGGTGCTCTATCTCGACCAGTCGGTGGGCTTCCGCCACGCGCCGGTCACGCGCCCCAAGAACAGCAACGGACCGACCCAGTCTGAGATCGTGATGGCGCAGATCGCCGCCACGTCCGGCGCCTTCACCGTCGAGTCGACCCAGGACGCCCGCACGATCACCCCCGAGAAGCTGAAGGACATCGACGTCCTGGCCTTCTACACGACCGGCGCCCTGCCGATCGCGCCGGAGGCCTGGGCCGCCATCCAGCAATGGGTCGAGAGCGGCAAGGGCGGCTTCGTGGGCCTGCACAGCGCCACCGACACCGCCTGGCCCTATGACGGCCCCGGCCAGAGCTATACCGCCTTCATCAACGGCAAGTTCGCCGGACACCCGTGGGTCCAGGGCACGCCGGTGACCATCCAGGCGATCGGCGGCCAGCACCCGACGACCAAGGCCTGGCCGACGCGCTTTGCCTATGCCGAGGAGATCTACCAATTCGCCGACTATGACCCGGCCAAGGTCCGGGCGCTGCAGGCCATGGACTTCACCGACACCGCCCTGAAGCGGCCGTGGTTCATCCCGATCACCTGGGCGCGCGAGATCGGCAAGGGCCGGCTGTTCTCCACCAGCCTGGGCCACACGCCCAGCACCTGGGACGATCCGCGCTATCGCGCCCAGATCCTGGACGCCATCCGCTGGACCGCCCACCGGACGCCGGGCCAGGCCAAGCCCAATCCCGACGAGCAGGCCCTGTGGGCGCTGCGCTCGCTGCTGGCCTATGACGGCCGGCCAAAGGCCGAGGTCGAGGCCCGCGTGACCCGCCTCTCCAAGGCCGATCCGGCCTGGCTGCGCGACACCGCCGCCCGCACCGCCGCCCTGCGCCCGCTGTGGCCCGGCAAGCCGACCAGTGACCGCACCCGCTTCGACGCGGCCTACAAGGCGGTGCTGGACGAGGTGGTGGCCAGGTCCGACGGCTGATCGGGCCCGAAGGCCTCGGCCGCATAGGTCCGCAGCTGCCCGGCCACGTCGGCCGGCCAGATTTCGATCCGCGCTTCGAACGCCGCATCGTCGCCGGCGAACAGGGCCCGCATGGCGTCCTCGAAGCCCGGCAAGTCGCCACCCATGGCGGAGGCGAAGCGATAGGCCGCCTCGCGGGCGGCGCGGATGCGGTCAGGGCCTTCGCTGGCCTTGCGCGCTGCCTCGACCAGCTTGCGCAGCGCCACCGACGCCCCGCCCGGCTGGGCCGCCAGCCAATCCCAATGGCGTGGCAGCAAGGTCACCTCGCGGGCCGTGACGCCCAGCTTAGGCCGACCGCGTCCCCGTGGAGCGTCTTCGGCCGGCGACAGGCGGCGGACCAGGTCGACGGTGTCGCCGCTGAGATCGAAATCGACCGAGCGACCGTCGGGGTCGAAGATCAGCACCCTGGCTTCGCCCACCAGCCCGTGAGCAGCGAGGGCCACCTCCAGCTGCGAGCCGACAGCGACGCGGTCATGGCCGCGGAAGACGACATAGCGGTCCATCAGTTCAGCCCTTTCGCGCCCATCGCCCGCACCCAGTGGTCGCGGCGATCCTTCAGCCTGCTGTTGCGGGTGAAGCTATCCAGGCCCTCGGTGTCGACCACCTCGACCGGCTCGAACACGAACGCGGCCTCGCCGTGCGCCTTCCAGGCGGCCTGCAGCGAGGGTTCGCGGTGCGAGCCTAGCTTCAGGGTGAACCAGACGCCGCTCTGGCGGGTCGCCAGGTCCGGCGTCGCGCCGACCCAGACCTCGCCGGTGGTCGTGCAGCGCACGGCGTAGACGCCGGGCTCGACCTTGCGTTCCTTGTAGGCGCGCAGCAGCGCCTTGCGTTCGGACATGACCGTCTCCTTTGAGACAGCCTTTTACCCGGACGAAATTCAGAGTCAATAATACCCGGGTAAATTAAACCTGCGGCGGCGCGCGATAGGCGACGTAGCCGCGCTCGACCATCCGCCGGGTAGCCTCATAGACCGCCGACAGTTCCTCATAGGCGCTGCGAAGATGGGCCAGGCGGGCGACCTGGGCGTCGGTCAGGCTGGCCGCGGCCTCGGTCATGGTCGCGGCCTCGGCGACCCAGCGGCCCCGCGCGGTGGCGGCGGCGACCGCCAGACGCTGGAAGCGCTCGGCGTCGGCATGGGGGATCGAGGCCCCCAGCACCGCCTTGTTCGAGGCGAAGGCGGTGTAGTCGATCTGTTCGAGATAGCCCCGCAGCCGGCGCTGGACCTGCGGATCGACGTCGCTGGGCTCGAAATGGTCGCCGACCCGACGCGTACTGGAAGTCATGATCGCCATGACAGCCTCCCATCCGCCCCCCATCCTGCTTCAGGGGGTCGTTGACGGAAGGCTGCGCCCGACTGCTTAACGACGCGTTGAGGGTCTCGCCGCCAGGCCCCGCCCGGGTCAGTACAGCAGTTTGCGGAAACTGATCCGAACCGTGCGCCCCAAGGGATCCAGATAGTCGCGCTGATAGGCCTGCGGCGTAACGCCGCCTTGGTCGCGGACCGTCTGGCGGGCGTTGAACAGGTTCTCGACGTTCAGCATCACGAACCCGTTCTTCAGCACCGGGTACTTGGCCACCAGCGCCTTCTGCGAGGCGTTGAGGTTGGCGAAGGCGTTCACCCCGACTGTCGCCAGGTCGGAGAAGTACAGGGTCTGGCCGCCGGTCGCCCCGCCATTGACCCAGGTGCTGTCCTTCCAGGTCGCGCTCAGGTTCACGCCCAGGCCGTTGCGGGAATAGCCGCCCTGCGCCTGGATTTCATGACGCGCCACACCGTTGCGCGCGCTGATCGCCGCGCCGTCCAGCTGGTCCAGCACCGGCAACCCCTTGCGGACCACGATCTCCTCGGTGAGCCGCCAGGTGTGATAGATCGAGAAGCGCAGCAGACCCTGCCCCGGGCGCGGCATGGCGCCGGGGCCCAGAGCGCCGGGTCCGCCAGGACCACCGCCCCCGCCTGGACCGGCTCCGCCGCCACCACCGCCCGGACCACCCGCGCCGGGCGGCGGGCCAAAGCGCATCATGCCCCCGCCGGGCCCTCCCGGACCGCCCGGCCCCGGCGGCGCGGCCGTGGCCTGGCCGACGGCCTTGGAGAAGTTGAGCCCCCAGCGGATCTTGTCGCTGTCGGCGCTGGCGATGTTGATCGGCCGCGCGTCAATGGCCAGCAGCCGCCCGGCCGCGTCACGGGTAAAGCGCTCGGGGAACGCCGCCTCCAGGTCCGGCGTGATCGCCGGGAAGCTGGTGATCAGGTTCTTGATCTCCGAGCGCGTGTAGGTGGCGTTCAGGGTCAGGTCGATCTTCTCGAACGGCTTGTAAGTCCCGCTGAACGAGGCCAGCGATCGGCTGTCGTTGCGCAGGCGCCCGTTGCCGCCGGTGGTGTAGGACACCAGCACCGTCTGGCCGGTGTTGAAGTCGAAGGCCGAGACGTTCGGCGTCACCAGGATCGGATCGTTGATCTGGTTGGTGGTCGGCGCGCCCTCTTCCTGGGCGTAGTTGACGGCGAAGTTCAGCCGCTTGATCGGCGTCCAGCTCAGGCCGCCGCCCAAGGTGGTCAGCCCGCCCAGGTCCGACAGCTCCTCGTACTCGAAGTTGACGTTGGCCGAGAGGTCGCCGGCCTTGGCCAGGAAGCCCTGGCGCGTGCTGGTCAGCGGCAGGCTCAGATTGCCCATCACGCTCTGGCGGTCGCGACTGACGTCACGCTGGGTCGTGATCCCTGACCGCACGGTCTTGGAGTTCAGGCCGCGCGTGTCCAACGACACCCGGAAGCTGGACTGCGCGGGCCCGGCGGGCGTCTCGAACAGCGACCCGTTCAGCATCACCGACGCGCTGGCCGCGGTCGAGACCGAGTGGGCGGTGTCAGGCGCTACGGCCTTGTAGAGTCCGCCCGGGATTGCGCCGAACGGATTGACCGTGGGGTCGCCGGCCGCGACCGCCGCCTGGAACGCCGAGGCGTCCAGTCCGCGTCCCGTCGTGGTGTCGCTGACCGTGCGATCGAAGTCTCCGGCGGCGGTCCAGCGCCACGAACCCAACCGGCCGCTGGCGATCATGGCCAGTTGGGTGCGCAGGGTGTCGGTCTCGCGCGCCAACGTCTCCGGCGCGTCGATGAAGCGATAGCCGGTGACGGGGTTGGCGAAGGGCGAGAACGGGCTTCCCGCCGGCAGGGCGAAGGTGACGCCCGGCAGGCCCAGCAGCGCCTCGGTACGACTGTCCTCCAGATTGCCGCTGACGGTCAGCTGGGTTTCCTTGCCAATGTCGCGGGTCGTGCCGCCACGCAGGACCAGCTTGTCGGACTTGCTGACCAGCGAACGGGCGGCGGTCAGGTCGTCGGTATTGTAGCGACCGGCCAGCGCCGCATAGTCGTTCAGCGAGACCAGGCCCGCAGCCGCCGAGGCCGGCGCTCCGGCGATGGTCGTCCGGCTCCCGGCCAGACCGGATAGCGCCGGATCGATCTCGCCCCCGCCCACGCCGCTCACATTGCCGGTCAGGTCGAAGGGTTGACCGTTGGGCGTGCGCACGATGTCGCGCTCGGTCTCCATCAGATAGGGCGCGTGGCTGACCTGGACGTCGACGTTCCAGCGGCGGTCGCCGTCGATCCGCAGCCGGTTGCCGCCCACCGACGGCGCGACATAGCCGCCGTCCGTGGCGACGGTGACGCCGGCCTGCGCCATCTTCGAATTGAAGTTCTTCTTCAGGATGATGTTGACGACGCGCTGGTCGGCCTTGAAGCCGTAGCTGAGCGCGACCTCCTCGGGGAACACCTGGAAGCGTTGGATCGCCTCGGGCGGGATGCCCTGCATCTCCTGCATGCCCGAGATGCGACGGCCGTTGACCAGCATCACCGGCGGACCGCTGCTGCGGCCGCGCGTGCTCTCCAGCTGCGGGGCCAGGATTGTCAGCAGGTCGACGACATTGCTGGCGCCCAGGCTCTGGATCGCCTCCTCGTCCAGTTCGAAGTCTGGCGGGATCGGGCTGTCGACCTTGCCGCGCGGGTCGGCCTCGATGGTCAGGCCCTCGACCTGGGTGGGCTCCTCGTCCTTCTGACGGGTCTTGGCCTGCCCTTCCGCGATAGCCCCCGCCGGCGGCGCGGACACGGCGGGCATGGTGGAGGCGTCAAAGGCGGCGGCGGCCAATCCATAGAGCAGGACGGTCGGGAGGGTCATGTCGGCCCGCAAAATCGGAGGTTGCGCCAATACGCTCACTAGGAGCCCTACAGCTTCGCTGCAACGCCCCCGAGCACTATGGCCAAGCTTTTGCGGCATAAAGCGCACACCGGCGTGTCTCTTCTCGCCAAGATCACGGCGAAGCTCGCCAAGTCCGGCCACATTGGCGGGTTTGCTACACCGCCCCAGAAACGATGTTGCACCCCGGAAACAAAAAGACCGCGCGCCTGGCGAAGGCGCGCGGTCTGATGTTCAGGGTCTTCCGTCTTGAGCTGTCAGCGCTCTTCGAAGGCCTGGAAGCCGCCGTAGATCATGCGCTTGCCGTCGAACGGCGCGTTCTCCATGGAACCCTTCAGCCGCTCGTCGGCCATGACCTTGGCGTTGACCGCATCCCGGGTCTCGCGGTCCTTGTAGGTGATCCACGAGAACACCACGACCTCGTCGTCCTTGGCCTGGACGGCGCGGGGGAACGAGGTCAGCTCGCCGTAGGGCACGTCGTCGCCGATGCATTCGACGTAGGACAGCGCGCCATGCTCCATCCAGACCTCGGCCCCTAGCCGGGCCATATCCTTGTAGGCGTCCAGTTTGTCCTTCGGCACCGCGAGCACGAAACCATCGACATAGGCCATGACGTTTCCTCCGCTTCAGTTGGCGTTGTCGAAGACAAGGACGTTCAGCGGGCCGCCGTTCCGACACCGCCCTCACGAATTTTTACGATCAAGCCGGTGATGGCCTTGGCATGGCCGTTCGACAGGTCGTTGTCCGGGAAAACGGCCAGCGGCACGTCAGGGACGAGGCCCCTGCCCTCCAGGTCCTCGCCCCTGGGGCCTTTGTAGAGCTCGGCCGGCAGGGCAAGCGCCCAGCCATTGGGCAGCGGCTTGGGCAGCTGGTCGGAGAACGCCCCGCGCGTGGTCCCGCCCACCTGGGTGACATTGGGCAGGGCCTTCATCATCAGCGTGAAGGTCTCGCCGGCGCTGACCGTCACGTCGCTGGTGACAAGATAGACCGGCCCGGTGAAGCGCGCCCCCGTGGCTGGCTCGATGCGGATCGGCTGCGGCGGCGCCTTGGCCCCGACGGGAACCTTGGAATAGGCCACGCGCGGCTGGTCGGTGAAGCGGGCGGCGACCCGCTGGCTGATGGCGTCGTAGCCGCCGCGGTTGTTGCTGACGTCGACGATCACCGCCTTGGCGCCGGTAAACGCGCCCAGGGCCTCGTCCATCACCGCGTCCAGCGGCCGGGGATCGTCGGGCGCGGCGTTGCGGGCGAAGGCGCCCATGGTGACGATGTTGATGTAGCCGACATCGCCGGCCAGACCCCAGAAGATGCGGTTGTTGGCCGTCTGGCGGCCGCGGCCTTCCAGCACCTGCGACAGGATCCCCTCGCGATAGGCCGCCAGCCAAGCCTTTTCACCGCCGGCCGGATCGGCCGCCAGGACGCGGCTCAGGGTCGCCGGACCGCCGGGCTCGAAGTCGCGCTGCGAGCCGGCCACCACGCCGTGCAGCTCGACATGGGGATCGTCAATGCCGGCCAGCAGGCCCGACAGCGCCGTCCACAGCTGGGCGTCGGTGGCCGTGGACGAGACCTGGGCCAAGGCGGCGGTCTTGCGCGCCGACCAGTCCAGCCCCCGCTCGGCCGAGCGCGGATAGGACTCGGCGAAGGTGTCGGCGACGAAGGTCACGATGCGGTCGGGCGTCCAACCCGCCGCGCTGATGCAGGCGTTGGGCAGGTTGGGCAGCTTGTCGAACAGATAGCGCGTGCCGTCTGGATCGCCGGTCAGGGTGATGACGCCCTGCCCCTCGGCCCGCCACTGGTTCAGCACGCCGTCGGGATCGGGCTCGCGGCGCGGATCGGGATAGCAGGCCTCGCCGGCGGTCTGGAACAGCTGCGCGCCCTCAGGCCCGAACTGCACGATCCAGCCATAGCCCCGCGCCTTCCACGCCCCGCGCAGCTCGGCGGCCACGAAGCCGCCCTTGGGCTGCACCGGCCAGAACGGGCTCTCGGCAAAGGCCGGCGCGGCCGCGGAAAGGACGGCGACCGCCGCCAGGAGACTCAAGCGTTTCTTCGAGCGATTCATGGGCCGCGACGGTGAAGGCGTCTCCACCGCCGCGCCAGTGAAAAAGCCGTCACTCGGTCTTCAGATAGATCTCCGACCCCTGTTCCTTGAACTTCTCGCTCATCTCGGCCATGCCCAGTTCGGCGCTGTTGGGCGCCTTGCCGGCCGCGAAGTCGCGGACTTCTTGGCTGATCTTCATCGAGCAGAACTTGGGTCCGCACATCGAGCAGAAGTGGGCGGTCTTGTGCGCCTCCTTCGGCAGTGTCTCGTCGTGGAACTTGCGGGCGGTCTCGGGGTCCAGGCCCAGGTTGAACTGGTCCTCCCAGCGGAACTCGAAGCGCGCGCGGCTGATGGCGTCGTCCCACATCGACGCGCCCGGGTGGCCCTTGGCGAGGTCGGCGGCGTGGGCGGCCAGCTTGTAGGTGATGACACCCGTCTTCACGTCGTCGCGGTCCGGCAGGCCAAGATGCTCCTTGGGCGTGACGTAGCAGAGCATCGCGGTGCCGAACCAACCGATCATCGCAGCCCCGATGGCCGAGGTGATGTGGTCGTAGCCAGGGGCGATGTCCGTGGTCAACGGACCGAGGGTGTAGAAGGGGGCCTCGTGGCAGTGCTTCAGCTGCTCGTCCATGTTGGCCTTGATCTTGTGCATGGCCACGTGGCCAGGCCCCTCGATCATCACCTGAACGCCGTGGTTCCAGGCCACCTTGGTCAGCTCGCCCAAGGTGCGCAGCTCCGAGAACTGGGCCTCGTCATTGGCGTCGGCGGTCGAGCCCGGACGCAAACCATCGCCCAGCGAGAACGAGACGTCATACGCGCGCATGATCTCGCAGATGTCCTCGAAGCGCTCGTAGAGGAAGTTCTCCTTGTGGTGGGCCAGGCACCACTTGGCCATGATCGAGCCGCCGCGGCTGACGATGCCGGTGACGCGCTTGGCGGTCATCGGCACGAACGGCAGGCGCACGCCGGCGTGGATGGTGAAGTAGTCGACGCCCTGCTCGCACTGCTCGATCAGGGTGTCGCGGAAGACCTCCCAGTTCAGGTCCTCGGCCACGCCGTTGACCTTCTCCAGCGCCTGGTAGATCGGCACCGTGCCGATCGGGACGCTCGAGTTGCGGATGATCCAGTCGCGGATATTGTGGATGTTGCGGCCCGTCGACAGGTCCATGACCGTGTCGGCGCCCCAGCGGGTGGCCCAGACCAGCTTGTCGACCTCGTCGGCGACAGTGCCCAGCACGGCCGAATTGCCGATATTGGCGTTGATCTTGACCAGGAAGTTGCGGCCGATCGCCATCGGCTCAAGCTCGCCGTGGTTGATGTTGGCCGGGATGATGGCGCGGCCGCGGGCGATTTCCTGGCGCACGAACTCGGGGGTCACGAAGTCCGGGATCGAGGCGCCGAAGTCTTCACCGTCGCGCACGCACGGGGCGTTCTGCTCGCGGCGCAGGTTCTCGCGGATGGCGACATATTCCATCTCGGCGGTGATGATGCCGGCGCGGGCGTATTCCAGCTGGGTGACCAGTTTGCCCGGCTTGCTGCGATAGATCTTGCGGCTGGCGTCCGGGAACTCGGGGGCCAGGTGCTTGCCCTGGGCGAAGCCGTTGTCCTCGGGCTTCACCTGACGGCGGTCGGTGACAATCTCGACGTCGCCGCGCGCCACGACGAAGGCTTCGCGCGAGCGCGGCAGGCCCTTCTCGATGTCGATGGTCATGGCCGGGTCGGTATAGGGGCCCGACGGGTCATAGATGGTCACCGGCGGCTCGTTGGCCGACGGGTGAACGGCCACCTCGCGGAACGGCACGCGCAGGTCGGGGAACAGCTCGCCGGCCTGGTAGACCTTGCGCGAGCCGGGCACGGGGCCGGTCGACAGGGTCTCGGCCACGGACTTGATGGTGGTCTGGATATTCATATTCGGGCGCTCCTTCGGCTTCGAGGAGACCCGGACGTGTCGCGCTAAGTCGGTGTACGGACGGAGTTTCGGCCCCTGACCCGCGTTCCCTCCCTTCGCCGGCATGACCCGGATCAGGTTCGACGGGTCAGGGCGTAAGCCCAATCTCAGCCGCGCAAGCGACCCCCCGGTGAACAAGGGTCGGACACTAGGCTTACTTTGATCGGGGTCAAGCGCTGCCTAGAGCCTGGAGGCTGAGAACGTATCGCAAGCCGACGGATCGCCCTGCTCGTAGCCGCGCGTGAACCAGCGCATGCGCTGGGCGCTGGAGCCGTGAGTGAAGCTATCGGGGACGACCTGGCCCTGGCTGCGCTTCTGGATGGTGTCGTCGCCGACCGCGGCGGCCGCGCCCAGGCCGTCCTGGATGTCGGCGCGATTGATGACGATCTGGCCGCCCGAGGCCTGATTGGCGTGCGACGCCCAGACACCGGCGTAGCAGTCGGCCTGCAGCTCCAGGCGCACCGAGCCGCTTTCCTCGCCGCGCGCACCCAGGCGGCGGGCCTGCTGGTCGGCGCCCAGCAGGTGCTGCACGTGGTGGCCGATCTCGTGGCTGATGACATAGGCGCGGGCGAACTCGCCCTGGGCGCCGAAGCGGGTCTCCAGCTCCTGCCAGAAGGACAGGTCCAGATAGACCTTCTGGTCGGCCGGACAATAGAACGGTCCCATGGCCGACTGGCCCGTGCCGCAGCCGGTGCCGGTGGCCTGCTTGTAGAGGACGATGGCTTCGGGCTGGCGGTACTGCACGCCTTCACGGGCGAAGATTGGCGACCACACCTCCGTGTTGGACGTCTCGATCACGTCGACGAACTGGCCGTCGCGGTCGCTGACCTGGCCCCGCGCGCCTTCCTGGGCGGCGGGCTGCTGCAGCCCCTGCGTCGCTTCCAGCGTGGTGCGCGGATCGATGCCGAACACGAAATAGCCGATGGCCGCTAGCACGACCGCGCCGACGCCGCCGCCGGCGATGCCGACCGGTCCCAGACCACGCCGATCCTCGATGTTGCCGGACCGGCGACCGCCTTCCCACTCCATGAGACCCCTACCCCTTCGTTCAGTTGGTCGTGTTGGGTTCGCTGGCGGGCTTGATGGCCCGCATGCGCGCATTGCTCTCGGCCAAGGCATCCTGCGTCAGACGCTCAAGCTGGTCTACCGAGCGCGCGCGTTCGGCCTCCTGCTGGGCCAGGTCCTGGTTCATCCGCGCCGTCGACGGGTCCGTCAGCGGCCGCAAGGTCGGCGCACCGGCCGCGCGCTGAGCGTCCAGCTCGCGCAGCACCACCGCCGTCCGGGCGCGATCCTGGGCGTTCGAGGCCTCGATCTCGCGGGCCGTCTCCGCACGCTGGGCGTCCTGCAGGGCATGGGCCACGAGCGGATCGCGCGAGTGGCGCAGATCCTGGGCCTGGGCGATACCGCCAAGGCCGACGAGACAGGCTGAAAGCAGAAGGGCCGCACGCATGGAAAACTCCGGGTCACGCGCGGCCCTACCACACTGACGTCAGGGCCGCTTGACCGTGAAACGCGCGAGCTCGGTCTTCGGCGCCGCCCAGTCGGGTTTCAGCTCGGCCGCGCGCGAATAGTCGCGATAGGCGGCGTTCAGATCGCCCAGCCCTTCATGGGCCAGGGCGCGGTTGTACCAGGCGCGCTCGGGATCCTTGACGCCCATCGACAGGCCCTTGTCGATCTCGCTGACGCCCTCGCGCCAGCGCTCCTCGCCGACATAGGTGGCGCCGCGGTTCACATAGGCCTCGCCCAGCTGCGGATCGAGCTTGTTGGCCTGGTCGAAATCGGCCCGGGCGGCCACGTACTGGCCCTGGCGCATCTGCAGCACGCCGCGATTGACGAGAATGCGGGCGCGGTCGCGGAAGTTCAGCGTCTCCAGTTCCAGCGCGGTCGTGCAGGCCAGGACCGCACGGCTGTCGGTCCGTCCGCCGATGGCGGCGTCGGAGCACTCCTTGGTGGAGCCGTTGCCGATGATCTGGGTGGTTGCGCCGGCCGCTCCGGCATGGGTCAGAAGCGCCGCCGCGCAGATCGCGGCCAGCGAAAAGGCTCTGGTCATGTCTTCCTCCGTGAGGCCGGTCTTTTGGCGCCGGTCCTCTAAAAGTGGATCATACTCCCCCTTTGGGACTTCGCCCATCGTGCTAACACAGGCGCCGACCTTCATCAGGGACGCACCGTCGCCATGCACCTCGCCCGCTTTCCCCGCGCCCGTTTCGCCCACCTGCCGACCCCGCTGGAGCCGCTGCCCCGCCTGGGCGCCGAGCTGGGCATCGACCTTTGGGTGAAGCGCGACGATTGCACGGGCCTGGCGGGAGGCGGCAACAAGACCCGCAAGCTGGAATTCCTGCTGGGCGACGCCTTGGCCCAGGGCGCCGACACCCTGGTGACCCAAGGCGCGGTGCAGTCCAACCACGTGCGCCAGACCATCGCCGCCGGCGCGCGCTTTGGCCTGAAGACCGAAGTGATCCTGGAAGAGCGCACCGGCTCCAAGGCCAGCGACTACATGGGCAACGGCAACGTCCTGCTGGACAAGCTGATGGGCGCGGCGATCCGCTATGTGCCGGGCGGCACGGACATGGTCGCCGAACTGGAAGCCACCGCCGACAGCGTGCGCCAGCGCGGCGGCAAGCCCTATGTCATCCCCGGCGGCGGCTCGAACACCATCGGCGCCCTGGGCTATGTCGACTGCGCCCGCGAGCTGGTGGTGCAGGCCGACCAGATGGACCTGAAGATCGACCGCATCGTCACCGCCACCGGCAGCGCCGGCACCCATGCGGGCCTGGTCGCGGGCTTCGCCGCCCTGTCGGTCGACATCCCGATCCTGGGCTTCGGCGTCCGCGCGCCCAAGGCCAAGCAGGAAGAGAACGTCTTCAACCTAGCCGTGGCCACCGCCGAAACCATCGGCGCGGCCGGCCGGGTCAAGCGCGAGATGGTCGTGGCCGACTGCGACTATGTTGGCGAGGGCTATGGCCTGGTCGACCAGGGCGTGATCGACGCCCTGACCCTGGCCGCCCAGACCGAGGGCCTGCTGTTCGATCCGGTCTATTCGGGCAAGGCGCTGAAGGGCCTGATCGACCAGGCCCGCAAGGGCGCGTTCAAGGGCGAGCGGGTCGTCTTCCTGCACACCGGCGGCGCGCAAGGGCTGTTTGGCTATCAGTCGGTGCTGGAGCCGTCGCTCCGATGAGTAAGGTGTTGGGCGTCCTCGGCGGCATGGGCCCGGCCGCCACGCTGGACTTCCTGGCCAAGCTGCAGGCCGCCACGCCGGTCAAGCGCGAGCAGGACCATCTGCGGGTGCTGGTCGACATCAATCCCAAGGTGCCGGACCGCAACGTCAGCGACTCCGATCCTGGCCCCGTGCTGGCGGCCATGGCGGCGGGGCTGCGCGATGGCGGGGCCCAGGTCCTGGCCATCGCCTGCAACACCGCCCACGCCTATGCCCGCGAGGTCGAGGCCAGCGGCCTGCCGCTGATCGACATGCTGGAGACGGCGGGGCTGGCGGCGAAGGCCAAGGGCGCGACCGTCGTGGGCGTGCTGGGCACCGGCCTGGCGCTAGGCCTCTATCGCGACCGCTTCTCGCACATGGGGCTGGAAGTGGTGATGCTGGACGACCACGAGCAGGTCGAGTTCATGGCCCTGCTCTACCGCATCAAGCAGGGTGATCTGAGCGAAGCCTCACGCGAGACCATGGCCGCCCTGGCCCATCGCCTGGTTGGCAAGGGCGCGCAGAGCGTGGTGGCCGGCTGTACGGAAGTGCCGCTGGTGCTGTCGCAGGACGCCCTGTCGGTCCCGCTGCTGGACGCCACCCAGGAACTGGCCAGGCGCTGCGTCGAAGTCTGCCTCGCCTGAAATCGGGCCTAGAGGTGCAGGTTGGTCCCGGTGTCCTCGTGGCAGGCTTCGAACATGCCGACCAGGGCCGCCGTCCCGCGCGAGGCCTGGGCCATGCGCAGCAGAGCGGCGCGCGCGTGGGCGCTGTCAGCGATCTCCGCCTGACGTTCGAGGCGCTCGGCCTCGCTGAGATGATCGTGTCGGTTCACCATGTCCCAATGATTTACAGGACATGAAAAAACCCGCCATGCGACCCCTGGCCGCACGCCGTTCGCTGAGCGATGTGTTTGATCTGGAAATGAAAACGCCCCCGGATCCTGAGGACCCGGGGGCGTCGTCCTGTTCCCCAACAGGACGGCGTCGGCTGCGCTGACTTCGAGCGCGGCGGCGTCGCCTCAAAAGCGATGACGAGGGTTTCGCCGAACGCGGATCATGAAACAACGCGGCGGCCTGTCGCAGGCCTGCGCGCTCCACGCCCTCAGAGACGAAAGCCTTTTAATTCAATAAGCTGAACGAAAGCTTGAGCGTGGAACCGCGACCAGCCGCCGCAGGTCGCCCCCTCAAATGTTACCGGTAGCAAATTTAGGGGTGGCCAAAGGGGTGACACCGGTAGCAAGCTGGGGCTCAGTTCGTCGCCACAAGACGACGGGGCCCTCGCCGGCCCCAGGGGGAAACCGACCCAGTCCATCCCTGCGGTGGAGGCTTCCCCTCGGCCGGCGTCATGCTCCGTCAACGGAGTTCGCATGCCGCTCAGCCCGATTTCCCGCCGCCGCCTGATGGCCTCCTCGGCCGCCGCCTTCGTCGCCGCCGGCCTGCCATTCAAGGCCCTGGCCGCCCCGACCAAGGCCGGCGCCATCGAGACGATGAAGAAGGCCTCGCGCTTCATGGTCGACAAGGCCGCCTACAAGGGCGGCTACGTGTGGAGCTACCTGCCCGACTTCTCGCGCCGCTGGGGCGAGATGGAAGCCTTCCCGACGATGATCTGGGTGCAGCCGCCCGGCACCGGCACCGTCGGCCACCTGTTCCTGGACGCCTATCACGCCACCAAGGACGAGTATTATTACGACGCCGCCTGCAAGGCCGCCGACGCCCTGATCGCCATCCAGAACCCGGCCGGCGGCTGGAACTATCTGGGCGACCTGGCCGGCGAGGAGTCGCTGAAGAAGTGGTACGACACCATCGGCAAGAACGGCTGGCGTCTCGAGGAATTCCAGCACTACTACGGCAACTGCACTTTCGATGACGAAGGCACCGCCGAAGTCTGCAAGTTCATGCTGCGCATGTACGTCGAGAAGAAGGATCCGAAGTACAAGGCCGCGCTCGACAAGGCCCTGAAGTTCGTCCTGGAAGCCCAGTATCCGGTCGGCGGCTGGCCGCAGCGCTACCCGCTGAAGGACGAGTTCCACCACCACGGCAACGCCGACTACACCAGCTACATCACCTTCAACGACGACGTGATCGGCGAGAACATCGAGTTCCTGATCATGGTCTACCAGGCGCTGGGCGACGAGAGCGTGCTGGGTCCGATCCGCAAGGCCATGGACTGCTACATCGCCTGCCAGCAGCCCCAGCCGCAGCCGGCCTGGGGCCTGCAGCACACGGTCAATGACCTGAAGCCGTCGGCGGCCCGCACCTACGAGCCCAAGGCCTTCGCCACCCACGCCACGGCCAGCAACCTGTCGCAGATGATGACCTTCTATCAGCTGACGGGCGACGCCAAGTACCTGGCCCGCATCCCCGAGGCCCTGGACTGGCTGGACAGCGTGCGCCTGCCCGACGACGTCGCCCCCGGCAAGGCGCGCTGGCCGACCTTCGTCCAGGTCGGCACCGGCAAGCCGCTGTACGTGCACCGCACCGGCTCGAACGTCGTCAACGGCCGGTACTACACCGACGAGAACCCTGAGAAGACGGTCACCCACTACTCGTCGTTCCGCAGCGTCGATGTGAAGGGTCTCCGCGCCCGCTACGAGAAGCTGAAGGCGACCTCGCCGGAAGAGGCCAGCAAGAACTCGCCGCTGAAGGGCCGCCGCGCCCTGCCCAAGTACTTCATGGTCAAGGACCTGTCGGTCGAGGATCTGAAGGTGGGCGGCGACCTGTCCAGCTCGGCCCCCAAGCCGGTCGACGCCGACTTGGCCAAGGTCGCCAAGCTGACCAGCGAGCTGAATGCCGAGGGCTGGTGGCCCACGCCCCTGACCTCGACCAGCCAGCCCTATATCGGCGACGGCCCAGCCACCCCGACGCCGGGCGACTTCTCCGAGACCAAGGTCGGCGACAAGTACGACACCTCGCCCTATCCCGATCCCAAGCCGGCGATCGGCATCTCGACGGCGTCGTTCATCGCCAACATGGCCACGCTGATCAAGTTCGTCGACGCGGCCTAAGCCGTCCTACTCGCAGGCGCGCCGGAGGTTCATCAGGACCTTCGGCGTGTCCCTGCGCAGCGTCTCGCGCAACAGGGCCTTGGGCACGGGCCAGTCGACCGCCAGACGGTTTTCATAGAACACCCGCGTGCCGCGCCCGCCGTTCAAGGGTTCCAGGCGCCACTCGCCCTGCTCGACCTTCAGGTCGCCTTCCACCAGCTTGAAACGGATCCGGCTGACCGGCTCGTAGTCCGAGCGGAACACGATGCGCATGCCCGGAAAGACCAGGTTGCGGCGCGTCAGATGCTCGCGGATGTCCCAGCCCTTGCGCTGGTCGCCCGAGAGCGTCCGGCAGCTGGTCAGGTTGGTCAGCATCTTATGGGCCACCGCGCAGTCGGTGATCATCGCCCAGACCTTGGTGGGCGGCGCGGCGATGTCGATCACCGCGCGCACATGGCCCGAGACGCCATCCGGATCAGGCGAGACCTCGGTATAGGCTTCCCGCTTGGCCAGGGCCGCCTGAGCCTTGGCGTTGAGTTCGAAAGCATCAGCGGCCGTCGCCGTCAGCAGCAGGCCTAGAAGGGCCAGTAGTCCTCGCATCGTCGCCGGCTCCGAACGCTGTGGTGTCGGAACAGGTACGGCGGGCGAGTGGTTGCGGACGCTTCTCCCCTCAGATCGCCCCGCGGCCCAGGGCGGTGCGCACCACCTCCGGCGCATGGTCGATGACCCGCAGATAGGCGGTCAGGGCCGAGTCCGGGCGGGCCTCGCCCTGCTCCAGGTCTTCCAGCAGGGTCAGGTCGATATTGAAGGTCCGGGCGAAGTCGGCCTGGGACAGGCCCGTGCGCCAGCGGACGGCCTGGACCAGGGCGCGGGCGGAACGGGCGCGCGCCGGAGTGGCGCCCTCGTCGATCGCGAGGTCGGCATGCTTGGTCATCGAAACGCTCCTGGACCTAACGTCCTCCCTTTGGACGACTAATAGGACCGGTCGATTGCAGAATTTCGACGGCTTTGAGTCAGTCCGTGTCGGAAGCTTGGCCCTTGGCCAGGAAACCCGCCGTCGCCTCGATCGCCTCGACCAGGCTGACGCGCTCGATCTGGACGCCTTCGGGCAGACTGGAGAACAGCCGCGTCGGCGCGGCGGCGTCCAGCATCACGAACACGCCCCGGTCGTCGGCGCGGCGGATGAGGCGGCCGAAGGCCTGGCTGATGCGGGCCCGGGCCACGGCGTCGTCATAGCCCTTGCCGCCAAAGCGCAGGCGACGAGCCTTGTGCAGCACGTCCGGACGCGGCCACGGCACGCGGTCGAAGACCAGCAGGCGCAAGCTGCGCCCCGGCACGTCGACGCCATCCCTGATCGCGTCGGTGCCGAGCAGGCACGCATCCTCTTCCGCGCGGAAGATGTCGACCAGCGCCCCCACCTCCAGCGGATCGACATGCTGGGCGTAGAGGGCCAGCCCTTGGTCGGCCAGCGGCGCGGCGATGCGCTCGTGCACGGCCTTCAGACGGCGGATGGCCGTGAACAGGCCAAGCCCCCCGCCTCCAGCGGCCAGGAACAGCTCGCGCATAGCGGCCGAGACCTGGCGCGGGTCTTCCTTGTTCACGTCGGTGACGACGTAGGCCTTTGCGTTGTTTTCGTAGTCGAACGGCGAGGCCAGGCGCAGCACCTTGGGCGCGGTGGGCAGGCGTGCCGCGCCCGTGCGCATCTCGGCCAGGGCGAACGGGTCTTCCAGCGCCGGATCGACCAGGGTGGCGCTCGTCACCAGCACCCCGTGGGCCGGCGACAGCACCGCCGCCCGCAACGGCTCGGTCGGATCCACCCAGTGACGGCGACAGGCGGCGTCGACGACCCGGCCGTACAGGAAGGTGGCCTCGAACCAGTCGACGAAGTCGGGATCGGCCTGGGTCGGGTCGACCTCGTCCTCCTCGATGGCCTTCAGGATCGAGCGCCAGGCCGGCAGAGTCATGCGGGCCCGGCGATCCAGGCCCCGCAGCGCGCCCTCGATCCGCGCCCGCTCGGATGGGCCCAAATGCTCGGCGTCCTCGTCCAGCACGTCTTCCAAGGCGCGGACCAGAGCCAGCAGCGGCGCTTCCAGCGAGGCTAGGGCCCGAGCAGCTTCCGGCGCGCGCTCACGGACCAGATCGATTAGCGGCTTGGCGTCACATTGCAGGCCAAGGTCAGCGCCCCCCCGCTCGCTGGAGCGGGCGCGCAGCTGCTCGATCACCGCGACCAGGAAGCTCTCGATCGGGCCGATCGGATTGATCTGACCGTCCGGCGGCGCGACCCGGCCCGACCAGCCCTCGCCGGGCAGGGCGGCGGCGGCGTGGATCGCCTGGGTCATCGCGAGCCGCGCGCCTTCCTTGTCGCCCAGGATGTCGAGCAGGCGGGCCTCGAGCCCCCTGCCCCGGCGGCCACGCCCCTCGGGACCGCGGATCCAGCGACGCAGCTCCGCGGCCTCGGCGCCCGACAGGGCCGCCGAGAAGGCGCTGTCGGCGGCCTCGAACAGGTGGTGACCCTCGTCAAAGACGATGCGCTTGAGGCTGGTGGTCTCGTTGTCGCCCTTCAGGCCCCGCGCGGTGCGGGCGCCGTCGAAGGCGGCCTGGGTCAGGACGAGGGCGTGGTTGGCGATCACCAGGTCGGCGCGCTTGGACGCCCGCACGGCCTTTTCGATGTAGCAGATGCGATAGTGCTGGCAGCCGGCATGGATGCACTCCCCACGCCGGTCGACCAGGTTCGACGGACTGGCCTGGGCCGAGGGCGGAACGGCCGACAGCGTCGGCAGCCAGGCCGGGAAGTCGCCACCAGTCATGTCGCCATCGCGCGTCGCGCGGGTCCAGCGGGCGGTCAGGGCCAGGCCGATCAGGTCGCCATTGCCCAGCTGGGCGCTGTTGATCTGCTCCTGGAAGTTCAGCAGACACAGATAGTTCTCACGCCCCTTGCGGACGACGGCCTTCTTGGCGCGCTCCTTGGGGTCGGGATAGATCGACCGGCTCTCGCGCTCGATCTGGCGCTGCAGGGCGCGGGTATAGGTGCTGACCCAGACCGACGGACCATTGGCCTCGGCCCACAGCGAAGCGGGGGCCAGATAGCCGAGGGTCTTGCCGACGCCGGTGCCGGCCTCGGCCAGCATCATCCGCGGCTCGCCTTCGCGCTCGCGCGGCTGGAAGGCGAAGGAGGCCTCCTTGGCGAAGGTCGCCTGGGCCTCGCGCACCTCTTCCAGGCCGGAGCGTTGCAGCAGCTCGTTCAGCCGCAGCTCGACGCGTTCAGGATCGATCGGCCGTGAGCCGGACTCGCCCGGCGGGGCCTGGTCTTCCCATTCCAGCAGGCGCGCCCAGACGTCGAGGCCCGAGCCGCGGAACTGATTGCCGACAGGCACCGAACGCAACGCGCCGATCACCGAAGCCCCCCACGACCATCCGGCCTTGGCCAGGGTCTCGGCCACGGCCAGGGCCTCTTCGCGCGACGGGACCGGCGTCAGGGCCAGCTCGCGCAGCAGGGCGTCGGCGCTCTCGCGCAGGCTCTGGGCTTGTTCAGCGGCGCCATGCGGCTCGCGCAGGCCAAGCGCCATGGCCAGACCCACGGCCGAGGGCGCGCAGAACGTGGCCGGGCGAACGAAAGCGTAGAGCTCCAGCACGTCGAACAGGCGCGGGCCACGGCCGGGCGGCGACAGGTTCAAGCGGCGAGCGGTCATGGCCGCATGGGCCACCAGCACCGGGCCGTGCTCGAAGAGATCGCGAGCGTCGGGCGCGCGCAGCATCCGCCCCTCGCCCGAGCCGTCGGCCACGCCAGCGCGCGGCCCGGGCAGGACGACCAGGGCCGGAGCCAGATCCAGAGTCGGCGGGGAAACAGTCACGCGAGTCTGTTAGCAAAAACGGCCGCGAAACAGAATGGGAACGGGCGCTTTTCAGCCGATCCGGCCGTCCTCGTCGTCGTCCAGGCCTTCCAGCCGGTCGACGGCCTCCTGGGCGCGCTGGCGCAGGTCCGCGTCCGGACTCTCGGCCGCGCGGCGGTACATGGCCAGGGCCAAGTCGAGATCGGCCCGCACGCCATGGCCGCGCTCGCACATGATCCCCAGGCTGTACCAGGCCTCCAGATGCCCGCGCTCGGCCGCCATCTGGAACCAGCGCATGGCCAGGGTGTAGTTCACCGGCGCGCCCTCGCCGTTGTGGTGGGCCACGCCCAGGCTGGACATGCCGGCGGCCAGGTCGTTGTTGGCCGCCGCCGTGTAGAGACGCAGGGCCTTGGCCTCGTCGCGCGGCACGCCGCGTCCCTTGGCGTGCAGGTGGCCCAGGCTGTTCATGGCCTCGGGCGAGCCCATCTCGATCGCCCGCTGCAGCATCAGGACGCCCTTGGCGACATCGACCCGCGCGCCATAGCCGTCCAGATAATATTCGCCCGCTGCGAAGGCCCCGCGCGCCGAGCCGGCCTCGGCCGATTTCAGGAACCAGGACAGCGCCGAGCGGGGCCGTGCGGGCGCTCCGCCCCCGCCTTCGTTCAGGACACCCAGATTGTACATGGCGTTGGGGTCGCCCAGGGCTGCGGCGCGGGCGTACAGCTTCGTGGCCGCGCGGCGGTCGGCCGCCACCCCGTCGGCGCCATCGAAATAGAGATTGCCCAGCTCGACCATGGCGTCGGTGTCGCCGCCGGCCACGCCCTTGCGCAGCCAGGCCAGGCCCGTCTTCACGTCGGGATCGCGCCCCTCGCCGCGCAGGTGGCACAGACCCAGATCGACATAGGCCGCCGCATCGCCGCTATCGGCCTGGCGTTGGGCGACGTCGCAGTCGATGGCCGCCTCGAACGACTGGACGACGGCCGCGCCCACGGACGACGGCGCCATCAGGGCCAGAACGGCAATCAGCACTCGGATACGCATCAGGTCCCCGCCGAGCCCCGATCGTCGCATCGCCGGCCGCCTCGTCAAGCCAGACAACCGCAAGCTTCGCAACGCGCAACCGGACTCGCCCGTTACGGGTTCAAAAGGCGGATGAAACAGAAGGGGAACATGCTATATCGCGGTCAATGCTCGCAGGCGACGCCCTTCCTCCCAAGTTCCAAGCGTGGTTCGCCGCCCGTGGCTGGAGCCCGCGCGAACATCAGCTGGCCATGCTGGAGAAGGCCCGGGCGGGACGCGGCGCGCTGCTGATCGCCCCGACGGGCGGCGGCAAGACCCTGGCCGGCTTTCTGCCCAGCCTGATCGAGCTTGCCGAACGCCCGCCGCGCAACACCCCGGCCGGGATCCACACCCTCTATATCTCGCCGCTGAAGGCCCTGGCGGTCGATGTCGAGCGCAACCTGCTGACCCCCATCCGCGAAATGGGACTGCCGATCGTGGCCGAAAGCCGCACCGGTGACACCGGCGAAAGCCGCAAGGCCCGTCAGCGGATCCGCCCGCCAGACATCCTGCTGACCACGCCCGAACAGCTGGCCCTGTTCTGCGCCTGGGAAGGCGCGCGCGAGTACTTCAGCGACCTGCGCTGCGTGATCATCGACGAGGCCCACGCTATCTGGCCGGGCAAGCGCGGCGACCTGCTCGCCCTGGGCCTGGCCCGCCTGCAGCAGTTCGCGCCGAACATGCGACGGGTGGGCCTGTCGGCGACAGTCGACGATCCGGACCTCGTGCGAAAGTGGCTGGGCGTGAACGGCCGTGACAGCATCGACCTCGTCCTCGGCTCGGGCGGCGCGCAGCCGGTCGTCGAGGTTCTGGTGTCCGGCGGCCGTGTGCCGTGGGCCGGCCACACGGCCGAGCACGCCATGGCCGAGGTCTACGAGATCATCAAGTCGGCCCAGACGGCGCTGATCTTCGTCAACACCCGCTTCCAGGCCGAGTTCGCCTTCCAGCGCCTGTGGGAGCTGAACGAGGCGGACCTGCCGATCGCCCTGCACCACGGCAGCCTGTCGGCCGAGCAACGGCGCAAGGTCGAGGCGGCGATGGCGCGCGGCGAGCTGCGGGCCGTGGTCTGCACCTCGACCCTGGACATGGGCATCGACTGGGGCGACGTCGACCTCGTCATCCAGCTGGCCGCGCCCAAGGGGGCCTCGCGGATGGTCCAGCGGATCGGCCGCGCCAACCACCGCCTGGACGAGCCCAGCCGCGCGCTGTTCGTACCCGCCAGCCGTTTCGAGATGCTGGAGTGCCGCGCCGCCGCCGACGCCATCCTGGAGAACCACCTGGACGGCGAGCCGGCCCGCGTCGGCACCCTGGACACCCTGGCCCAGCACATCATGGGCTGCGCGTGTTCGGAGCCCTTCAAGCTGACCGACCTCTATGACGAGATCCGCTCGGCCGGGCCTTATGCGGAGCTCAGCTGGGAGGACTTCGAGACCGTCGTCGACTTCGTCTCGACCGGCGGTTACGCCCTGCGCACCTACGACAAGTTCCGCCGCATCGTGCAGACGCCCGAGGGCCTGTGGACCGCCCGCAACGCCCAGGCCAAGCAGCAGCACCGTATGAACGTCGGGGTCATCGTCACGCCCGGCATGATCAACATCCGCATCGGCGGCGGCAAACGCCCGATGGGCGGCCGCAAGATCGGCGAGGCCGAGGAAGGCTATTTCGAACAGCTGACGCCCGGCGACACCTTCGTCTTCGCCGGCCAGGTCTGGCGCTACAACAGCCTGGTCGGCGCCGACGCCTTCGTCAGTCCCGCGCCGAACGACGATCCGAAGATGCCCAGCTGGGGCGGCTCGAAGTTCCCGCTCTCGACCTATCTCGCCACCCGCGTGCGCCAGATGATGCACGACGAGCGCGAATGGACCGCCCTGCCCCCGGACGTCCAGGAATGGCTGGCCTGGCAAAAGCTGCGCTCGGCCATCCCCGACGAGGGCGAAATGCTGCTGGAGACCTTCCAGCGCGGCAAGCGCTTCCACCTGGTCTGCTATCCGTTCGACGGCCGCCTGGCCCACACCACCCTGGCCATGCTGCTGACCCGGCGGCTGGACCGGCTGGGCGTCGGTCCGCTGGGCTTCGTCTGCAACGACTACGCCCTGAACGTCTGGGCGCTGCGGCCGATGGACGGCCTCGACATGGACGAGCTGTTCGCCCAGGACATGTTGGGCGACGACCTGGAGGCCTGGCTGGACGAGAGCTTCATGATGAAGCGGGCCTTCAAGCACTGCGCCCTGATCGCCGGCCTGATCGAGCGCCGCCATCCGGGCGCCGAGAAATCCGGGCGGCAGGTAACCTTCTCGACCGACCTGATCTACGACGTGCTGCGCAAGCACCAGCCCGACCACCTGATGCTGCGCTGCGCCCGCCATGATGCGGCCACCGGCCTGCTGGACATCGCGCGCCTGGGCGACATGCTGACCCGGGTGCATGGCCATATCCGCCACATCGCCCTGGACCGCGTCTCGCCCTTCGCCGTGCCGATCATGCTGGAGATTGGCCGCGAGCGCGCGCCGGGCGACGCCGCCGGCGAGATGATCCTGGCCGAGGCCGAGGAAGACCTGATCGCCGAGGCCATGCCGTGACCCGCTTCTCCCCCTCTTCCTGCGGCGGCCTGCGCATCGCCCTGGCCAATGTCGAGGTTATGCTGCGCTGGTCCGGCGCGATGTGGCTGGAGCGCGAGCGCACGCTGGTCGTCGCCGACCTGCACTTCGAGAAGGGCAGCAGCTACGCCGCGCGCTTTGGCCAGATGCTGCCGCCCTATGACACCCGCGAGACCCTCGACCGCCTGGACCGCGAGCTGGAGCTGCTGAAGCCCGAGCGACTGATCTTCCTCGGCGACAGCTTCCACGACGGCGCGGGCGAAGCCAGGTTGGCGGCCGACGATCATCGACGCCTGGAAGGCTTGGCGTTGGGCCGCGAACTGGTCTGGGCGGTGGGCAATCACGACGCCGACGGTCCCAAGGTCCTGCCCGGCGAGGTGATCGACGAGGCCGCCATCGCCGGCCTGACCCTGCGCCACGAACCCGAGCCCGGCGTCCAGCTGGGCGAGGTCGCCGGCCACCTGCACCCCGCGGCCAAGGTCGCCAGCGGCCGCGCCACCACCCGCCGCCGCTGCTTCGTCACCGACGGCCAGCGCCTGGTTTTGCCCGCCTTCGGCGCCTTCACCGGCGGCCTGAACATCCTGGACGAAGCGTTCTCGAACCTCTTCGCCGGCCCGCTGCTGGCGGGGGCCCTGGGCCCCAGCCGGGTCCATGCGGTGGGCGTGAAGTCGCTGCGGCCGGACTGAGCGGCCGCGCGGGCGCTACATATGCAGCGCCTGCTCCAGGGAGAACGCCAAGGACATGGCCGCGCCGGCGGTCAGGAGGGTGCGCATGCGGGGACGCCAGGCGGGGCCTTCGTGGGCGGTGACGTCCCAGACCCATTGCAGCAGCAGCACCAGCAGGAAGCCCGACAGCTGCCAGGCCGGTTCGAACTTCAGCTCGCCCAGCAATAGGCCAAAGCCCGCCAGCGGGAACACCAGCGACAGACCCAGCACCGACCAGCGCGGGCTGGCGCTGTCGATCTCCAGCCCCGAGCGTACGCCGCCAAAATACGAGACCATCGCCGCCGAATAGGCCAGCAGGCCAACCAGCGCCGCGTGCCGCAGGTCGAGCGGGCCGTAGCAGAACAGGAAGGCGGAGATGAAGAAGGGGATCAGGGTCGAGAGGCCGAACACCCAGACGGCTGGGGGAACCGGCGTCCGCTCATCCACGGACTCGTTCATGCATCAGCTCCTTCGGAAGGCGACCGAAGCCGCCCACCCTGCGCCCAGGGCGACTATTACCGACAGCACGCCATAGGTCCACGGACGATCTTTGGCGAAAAGATACAGGGCCCGTTCGAGCCCGGCCTTCTCCACGATCAATTCCCGGTCGCGGATCGACACGGGTTTGCCGTCCTGGAACAGCACGATGCGGGCGCTGTAGCGGCCGATCGGGGCCTCCGCGGGCAGGTCCAGCTGGGCGCGGAACAGGCCCTTGTCGACGAAGCGCACGCCACCCGGATCGGCGGCGTAGAGGCCCGCCTTCTCCTTCAGCCGCAGCACGGCGCGGCGCCAGTCCAGATAGTCAGCGCCCAGGCGGCTGACGACCACGTCGCGGACGCCGTAGCGGGTCTCTACCCGGCGCTCCAGCGGGGCGGCGATAGTCAGGTGCTCCAGCCCTGCCCCCAGGTGGCGCAGCGGTGCGAAGCCGGCGATGTCCTGCAGCTTGCGGGTCGATGCCACGCGGTAGAAGCCCGGCGCGCCCTCGAACACCACCGGCCGGCTGTTCAGCCACAGCCCCGCGACCTGGGTCTTGCGGGCGATGCGGATGGGCTGGTCGGGGCCGCGCACGATGACGACGATGTCGCTGGGCCGGTCCTTGGGATCGAACACCGCCCCGTAAAGCACGATGCGCGCGCCGCGGAAGCCGGAGCTGACCCGGATCTCGGTGTCGGTCAGGGCCGCGGAAACAGCCGGCGCCGGAGGCGCTTCCACCAAAGGAACAGGAACGGGGGGAATCATCGCGCCGTCCCCGTCATCAGGACGAAGGCCTCGTCGGGATGAATGAACAGGTCCGCGCCCATGCGCAGGCCGACGGCCAGGACCAGCAGGGCCAGCAGCGCCCGCAGCTCCTCGGCGCGGAAGCGACCCGAGGCCCGCGCGCCAAGCTGCGCGCCGATCACGCCGCCGATCAGCAGCAGGGTCGCCAGCACGATGTCGACCGTCTGGTTGCGGCCGGCCTGCAGCACGCTGGTCAGAGACGTGGTGATGACGATCTGGAAGAGGCTGGTGCCCACCACCACCGGCGCGGGCATGCGCAACAGATAGATCATGGCCGGCACCAGGATGAAGCCGCCGCCCACGCCCATCACCGCCGACATGATGCCGACGAACACGCCCAGCAGCACCGGCGGAATGACGCTAATGTAGAGGCGCGAGCGCGGGAAACGGACCTTGAACGGCAGGGCGTACAGCAGCAGCGGCCGGCGATCGCGGCGCGGCTTGGGCGGCTGGCCCTTGCGGCGGCGCAGGATGGCGCCGACCGACTCCATCAGCATCAGCCCGCCGATCACGCCCAGGAACAGCAGGTACGAGACCGAGACCGCCATGTCGGCCTGGCCGATCAGGCGCAGCCAGCGGAAGACCTCCACGCCCAGGAACGAGCCGATCGCCCCGCCCGTGGCCAGCACCCCGCCCATCCTGAAGTCGACGACGCGCTTCTTACTGTAGGCGATGACGCTGGAGACCGACGAGGCGGCGACGTGGTTGGCTTCGCTGGCGACGGCCACCACCGGCGGGATGCCCATGAACACCAGCACCGGCGTCATCAGGAAGCCGCCGCCGATCCCGAACAGCCCGGAAATGAAGCCCACGAGCCCGCCCAGCGTCACCAGCAGCAGCGCGTTGACCGACACTTCGGCGATGGGCAGGTAGACGTGCAAAGCGCGCGCGGTCCTTGCGGCTTCAGGGATGTCCCTGATTGCCGGGCCTGCGCGAGGGGGTCAACGTGTAGATGCTCCCCCGTGATACGGGGGAGCTGTCGCGAAGCGACTGAGGGGGCCCGCTGAAGGTCGGCGGAGCTTGCCCCCTCCGGCCCTCTGGGCCACCTCCCCCGCACGCGGGGGAGGATCTAAAGCGGACTAGCGCGCGTAGACCGACAGGCGGTTCAGGGTCTCGCCGTCGACATTGCCCGAGGCCGGCAGGCCCTGGTCGCGCTGATAGGCCGAGATGGCCATGCGCAGAGCGGGCGACGAGACGCCGTCGCGCGGACCTTGGTAGTAGCCCAGTTGCGACAGCACGCGTTGAGCCAGGCCCAGATTGGCGTTGGCGGCGGCGGGCGCAGCGGCGGCCGTCGACAGACTGGCCGTCTGGACTTGCGTCTGCGGACGGAAGGCCTGGGCCGAGCGGTCGGCGGTCTGCTGGGCTTCGGCGGTCAGCTGAGCGCGCAGGGCGGTGGCGCGGCTGCGGGCGGTGGCGTCACCGGCGCGGCCGGCGATCACGTACCACTTGTAGGCCTCGGCCGGGTTCTGGCTGACGCCCAGGCCGCTTTCATAGAGCTGGGCCAGGTTGAACTGGCTGTCGACGAGGCCGAGGTCGGCGGCCTTGCGGAACCAGGTCGCGGCGGTGGTCGAGTTGCGCGAACCGCCCTCTCCCTTGAAATAGTAGAGCGCCAGGTTGTGCATGGCGCGCGGGTCGCCGCCATTGGCCGCGCGCTCGCTCCAGCGGCGGGCTTCGGCCATATCCTGTTTCACGCCGCCCTTGCCGCTCTCGAACATCTTCGAGAGGTAGAACTGCGCGGCCGGATAACCGCCATTGGCGGCGCGCTTGAGGATCTCGACGCCCGAACGGTCGCCGGCCTCGATCTTGCGGACGCCGTCCTCGAACAGGGCCTTGGACGCGTCGGTGGCAGCCGGCGCGGCGGCTTCACCTTCGACGGGCGTGGCGACGGCCAGGGCGGCGCGCGGCCCGCCCGGGGTGGTGTCGGCCTCGGGACCGTTGATCTCGACGTCGGCGCTACGACCAGCGATGGCGGCGGACACGCGCGAGGGCGCGGCGCCCGACCCGTCGGTGTTGAGCAGCAACAGACCGCCCACGCCCGCGCCCAAGGCGCCGGCGGCGCCGAACACGGTGACGGCGGTAGCCACGGTCGCGCCCAGCCGCTTGGGCTTCTTGGCGGCAAAACCGCCGAAGCCGCTGAACAGCGAACCGGACTTCTCGCCCTTCTCGGGCTTGATCTTTTTTTCGGGCTTTGCCTTGCCGGAGCCCTTGGCCTCCGACGCGGCGGCGGCCCGGGCGGCCGCGCGGGCCTGCTCAATGATGTCACGGGTCGACATCGGCCGCGTCGGCTCGGCGGGCGCGAAGTCGGAGACCTCGTGCTCGGCTTCGTAGCGCGGCGCTTCCGGCTCGAAGCCGTCAGCGATGGCGTAGTCGTCGTGCGCGAAGCTCTCGGCCCGCGGCTCCTCGGCCGGGAACTCGGCGACCGCATAGTCGTGCGCGACCGGACCACGCGAGGCCGGCGGCGGCGGAGCGTCGAACACGTCGTCCTCGACCGCGTGGCTGAACGAGGCCGACTGGTCGAAGCCGAACGCGTCATCAGCGAACGGCGAAACGGCCGGCGCCGGCGGCGGGGCGGCGCGAGCCGGCGCGGGGGCCGGAGCGACGGGCGCCGGCTCGGCTTCCAGCTTGCGCTGGGCTTCGCTCAGCCGGGAGTCGATCTTCTGCTGAGCTTCCTCCAGCATCCGGAGCGTGCGCTCCTCGCTCTGGCGGATGCGGTCGACCAGTTCCTGGCTGGACCGTTCGTGACGCTGGTTCAGGCGATCGGTGACGCGGGCGACCTGCTCACCGACATCGTCGATGGCCAGGGCGTTGCGGCGCTCGGCGCTGCCGATGCGCTCGGCCAGCTTCTCGGTGATGCGCGCGATCTCGCCGCCCAGCTTTTCCAGGGCCTGGGCCTGGACGCTGTCGGCGCGGTTCAGCTTGTGCTCAACGGTGGCGGCGATGCGCGCCACCTCGCCGCCGACCTGTTCGATGGCCGTGGCGTTGCGTTGTTCAGAGGCCTGGACGCGGCGGTTGAAGGCGTCGGCGACGCCCACCACTTCGCGGCCCATGCGCTCGATGGCCTGGGCCGAGCGCTGCTCGGCGGCTTGCACGTGGGCGGCCATTTCGCCCAGCTTGCGTTCCATGCGGTCGAAGCGGCCGTCGGCGGTTTCGCGCAGCTTGGCGGCCATCTCGAGGCGCGCAGCTTCCATGCGCTGGGTCAGGCTGGCGGCCAAGGTGTCCAGTCGCTCCTGCACGCCGGCGGCGGGGTTGGCGCCCTCGACGGCGCCGAGACGGGTGTCCAGCGCCGAGAACGACGAGCCCAGCTCGCGCAGGGCGTCGCTGGTGCGGGTTTCGGCGGCTTCCAGGCGTTCGCTGAGGCGGGCGACCACGGCGTCGACCAGGGCGGTCGGGTCCTGCGGCGTCGCGGCGGCGGCTTGTTCGTTCAGGCGGGCTTCCAGCGCCGCGATCGTTTCGCGAGTGCGGGCCTCGCCCTCGTAAAGATGGCCGGCGACCTTGCCCAGAGCGCCTTCCAGCGCACGAAGCGCCTCGGCTGAACGCGGGCCGGCCGCTTCGGTCTCGATGCGGCGCGTCCGCTCGGCGGCGCGGGCCTGTTCGCTCTTGAGGTCGTTCACAGCGCCCTCGAAACGAGCAGCGACGGCGATCTGTTCCCGTTCCGATTGTCCCAAGCGCGTGAGCGCCTCGCGGACGGAATGGTCGATGCCGGTGATGGCGGCGGCGTTGCGGCCTTCGGCGGCTTCGATGCGTTGCGTCAGGCGGTCCAGGGCGACGGCCACGCGGCCGACCTCGTCCGCCGGGTGCTGAGCGATCTCCATGCGCGGAGGCGCATCGTCCTTGACGATTTCGAGATAGGCGCGGTTCGGCGGCGGCGGGGTTTCATCGCCGGCGCGCTGCTCCGCCGGCTGACCATCGCCCTCGATGATCATCCGATTGAGCCATTCACCCAGAGTCATGCCAGAGCGACGCGCGAGGTCCTTGGCGACCTCTCGTGCCTTAGGGTCAATGCCCTTTACGCTCCATGGCGAAGCCGCCGTCATGCGAATCGATCTCCACGCACCATGGAGAAAACGCTAGTCGTCGATTCCGATATAGTAAACGCGACGAAAACGCCGGGTTCAGTGGCGCTCGCATTCATTGTGGAGGAATCAGGACGGAGGTCAAACGTTCTGTAGCGCGCTTTAAATGCAAGGGAGTTAACGCACGTTAACCATTTGCCAGGCCGATTGCCGCAGGCCTAGAAGGCGGCATGGACCTTACCGCCACCATCGCCGCGGCCGTCGTACTGCTGCTCCTCGCTGTTCTGTGCGGGTGGCGAGGCGCGCGCCCGTCCAATGTTCTCAAGGGGCCGCGCATGGTTCCGTGGCGCCCGCTGATGATGGTCTGCGTGGTCGCCTTCATGCTCATGCTGGTCCATCTGGTGAACCTGCTGGGCGTCGAGACCGGCAACCAGACGCGCTATTGAGTCACACTCAGCTGGCGGCCTTTTTGGGCCGTTTGGTGAGCCCCGACATGCCGCCCGAAGACAGCAAACCGATGTCGGCGAGCAGGAAAGGGATGGCCCATTTGTGGGGCGCGGCAATGTAGCGCGGCTGCCAGACGGGGTCGTACTTGTCCTTGTAACGACGCACGCCCTGGAAATTATAGATCTCCTCGCCGCGCTCGTAGAGCAGTCGGCCGACCCGCGACAGGATCGGGGCCAGGCGCCGATCGTCCAGGCCCGCCAGCGGCGCGACGCCGAACTCGAACGCCTGGTAGCCCTGGTCCTTGCCCCACTGCAGGAGCTCGACGAACAGGTAGTCCATGACGTTCTTGGGCGCTTCGTCGGAGTAGCGCATCAGGTCCATCGAGAACGACGTCTTGCAGGCCGTCAGCCACAGGGTGGCGAAGGCGACGATCTTGCCCTCCTCGCCCCGCACGACGGCGACCGGAAACTCGGCCACGTAGCGCGGATCGAAACCGCCCATCGAGAAGCTCTTCTCGCCGCCGGCGTGGTGCGACAGCCAGGCGTCGGAGATGCGCTTCAGCTCGTCCATGATCGCCACGGCGCCGCCGACCGGCAGCACCTCGAAGGCGGCCCCGCCCTCCCCGGCCTTGCGCCAGTTGCGGCGCAGGACCTCGCGGCGGCGGCCGACCAGGCTGAAGGCCTCCAGCGGCACGGCCGCGCTCTCGCCGGTCTTCTGGATGGCCAGCCCTAAGTCGACGGTGTCGGGCAGGTCTTCGGGACCCAGGCCATAGAAGCCCGCGCGCGCGGCATGGGCGTCGGCCAACTCGCGGAAGCGCCAGAACAGCTCCATGCGCTCCTCGTCCTTGCCGACCGGCGCGCCCAGGGCCACCCACGAGCGACCGCGGACGCCGAACATCAGGAAGCTCTCGCCCGAGGCTGAGAACAGGAAACGCTTGTCGCCCAGCAGCGCCAGGTTGGCGCTGGGCTCGGCGTCCTCGGCCTTGGCCAGGATGGCGCGGACGCGGTCGAACTCGGGATCCTTGTCGTCGACTACGCCGGGCGTGGCGGCGGTGGCGATCAGGCGCCAGACGCCGACGGCCAGCAGCACGATGGCGGCGGCCACCGACGAACGGATGGCGCGGGCCGCCTCGTCATGGTCCTGCAGGATGCGGATCCACGACTTGTCGGCAAATTCGGTGTGTTGGAACGACCACCAGCCCAGCAGGGCTGCGCCGCCGATCGCCGCGGCCGCCGACAGCAGCCAGCCCGGCGTGATCTCCATGCGGGAGAGCGCCGCCTTGCGATGGAAGGCCTCACGGAACGGCAGGATCATCAGGAAGCAGACCAGCAGCATCGCCGTCTCTTCCCAGTTCAGCCCCTTGAAGATCGCCAGCACCGCCGAGGCGGCCAGCACGATCAGCGCCGCCCACCAGGCCGCGCCCAGCCGCGCGCGCAGACCGAAAGCCAGCAACAGCAGCACTAGGCCCAGGATCGACGAGAAGAAGTGGCTGATCTCGATCAGCAGATCCGGCGCGATGGCCAGCAGCAGCAGGAAGCGGGTCGGCTCGGACGGCGTCGCACCCGAAGCCAGCAACATGACCCCCGCCGAGGCGGCCAGGATCGCCGCCAGCATCGGCGCGATCGCCAAGGCCGCGGGTCTGAAAACTGTCGCGGACATCCAGATCCCGGTTCGACGAATCCCCAGCGGGATCCAGCAGCGGTTTCTCCTATAACTCGCAAATCGATATGCGGTCGCGGGCGATGATGCGAAACGATCGTTTGAATCGACTTGCCGCCGTCGCTCCCCGGGGTACTGTGTCGATCAACGACAGGTCCGCTTTAGGGAGAAGAGACCATGGCCGATTTCGGGGGAACCGAACTCGACGCCTTCCGCGCCGAGACGCGCGCCTGGCTTGAGGCCAACTATCCGCCGTCCCTGAACGCCCCGATGGGCGAGGACGAGGCCCCGTGGGGCGGCCGCAAGATGGTCTGGAAGAACCCGGACGCCAAGCTGTGGCTGGACCGCATGGCCGAGCGCGGCTGGACCGCGCCGATGTGGCCCAAGGAATACGGCGGCGGCGGCCTCTCCAAGGCCCAGAACAAGGTGCTGGAGCAGGAGCTGCGCCGCATCAAGGCGCGCCCGGCCCTGATGAGCTTCGGCATCTGGATGCTGGGCCCGGTGCTGCTGGAATACGCCACCGAGGAGCAGAAGCAGCGCTTCCTGCCCCAGATCGTGCGCGGCGAGATCCGCTGGTGCCAGGGCTATAGCGAACCCGGCGCGGGCTCCGACCTCGCCAGCCTCCAGACCAAGTGCGAGGACAAGGGCGACCACTGGCTGATCAACGGCCAGAAGGTCTGGACCAGCTATGCCGACCAGGCCGACTGGATCTTCTGCCTGGTGCGCACCGACACCAGCAAGAAGCACGAAGGCATCTCGTTCGTGCTGTTCGACATGACCTCGCCCGGCGTAGAGGCCCGCCCGATCAAGCTGATCAGCGGCTCCTCGCCGTTTTGCGAAACCTTCTTCGACAACGTGAAGGTCCCCAAGGAACAGCTGGTCGGCAAGGTCAACGGCGGCTGGGACATCGCCAAGCGGCTCCTCCAGTACGAGCGCCAGAACATCAGCGCCTCGGGCTTCGGCGGCGGGGGCGGCCTGTCGGTCGTCGAGGCGGCCAAGAAGGAGATCGGCGTTGATGGCGAGGGCCGCATTGCCGACGGCGACTTCCGCGCCCGTCTGGCCGCACATTCTATGGACGCCCACGCCTTCATGCTGACCGTGCGCCGCGCGGAAGCCGAGTCCAAGCAGGGTTCGGGCCCCAGCGCCGCCGTCTCGATCATCAAGTACGCCGCCGCCAAGATGAACCAGGAGCGCACCGAGCTGCTGGTCGAGGCGCTGGGCCTGCAGGGCCTGGGCTGGGAAGGCGAAGGCTTCGCGGCCGAGGAGTTGGCCGCCCCCCGCGCCATGCTGCGCGCCAAGGGCAACTCGATCGAGGGCGGCACCAGCGAGGTGAACCTCAACGTCGTCGCCAAGCGCGTTCTGGGCCTGCTGGACCACCAGTAAGACCATGATCGAGTTCTGGTACGAGTTTGCTTCGACCTATTCCTATCCGGCGGCCATGCGCATCGAGGCGCTGGCCGCCGACCGGGGCGTGGCCGTGGCCTGGCGGCCGTTCATCGTCGGCCCGCTGTTCCATGAGCAGCAGGGACTGACCGACAGTCCGTTCAATGTCGTGCCCACCAAGGGCAAGTACATGTGGCGCGACCTGGAGCGGGTCTGCGACCAGCAAGGCCTGCCGCTGCGCCATCCCAGCCAGTTCCCGCGCAACAGCCTCTTGGCCGCGCGCGTGGCGATCGTCGGGCTGGAGGACGGCTGGACCCCGGCGTTCAGCCGCGCGGTCTATCAGGCCAACTTCGTCGACGATCTCGACATCGGCAGCCCTGACGTTCTGGGTCCGCTGATCGCCGAGGTCGGGGCCGGTCCGGAGCACGTTCTGGCCGCAGCGCAGTCCGACCCGATCAAGGCCCGGCTCAAGGAGCACGTGGCCATGGCCAAGGCGCGTGGCCTCTTCGGCGCGCCCAGCTTTCTCACCGCCGACGGCGAGCTCTTCTGGGGCAACGACCGTCTGGAACAGGCCCTTGACTGGGCCGTCCGTCATCAATCCAGGGAGCACGCCTGATGGCCGTCCTGACCGAAGAACAGACCATGCTGCGCGACGCCGCCAAGGGCTGGTCCAGCGAAAGCGCGCCCGTCGGCGCCCTGCGCAAGCTGCGCGACGGCAAGAGCAAGCAGACCTTCGATCCGTCCGCCTGGAAGGAGATGGGCGAGATGGGCTGGGCCGGGGTGATCGTGCCCGAGGCCCATGACGGCTCGGCCTTCGGCTATCTGGGCCTGGGCCTGATCCTGGAAGAGACCGGCCGCACCCTGGCCGCCTCCCCCCTGCTCTCCACGGCCATGATCGCCGCCTCAGCCCTGCAACTGGGCGGTTCGGACGACCAGCAGAAAGCCTGGCTGCCCAAGATCGCCACCGGCGAGGCCGTGGCCTCCCTGGCCATCGATGAAGGCGCGCATCACGCCCCGGCTCGCACGGCCCTGACCGCCACCAAGGGCGGCGCGAGCTTTGTGCTGAACGGGACCAAGACCCTGGTTCTGGACGGCGAGGCCGCCGACCTGCTGATCGTCGTGGCCCGTACCGGCGGCAAGGCTGGCGACACCGACGGCCTGACCCTGTTCCTGGTCGCCGGCGACGCGGCCGGCGTGACCCGCAAGCATCTGTCGCTGATGGACTCGCGCGGCGCGGCCCAAATCGCCTTCGACGGCGTTGAGGTCGGCGCCGACGCCGTGCTGGGCGAGGTCGACAAGGGCTGGGCCATTCTGGAACCGGTGCTGGACCGCGCCTATGCGGGTGTCGCCGCCGAGATGCTGGGCAGCGCCTCGGCCGCCTTCGACATCACGCTGGAGTACATCAAGACCCGCACGCAGTTTGGCCAGGTGATCGGCACCTTCCAGGCCCTGCAGCACCGCGCCGCCAAGTGGTTCACCGACATCGAGACCACCCGCTCGTGCGTCGAGGCCGCCCTGGAATCGCTCGACGCCGGCGCCGACAGCCGCGCTCTTGCCTCCCTGGCCAAGGCCAAGGCCAGCGAGCTGGTCCACCTGGCCAGCAACGAGATGGTCCAGATGCATGGCGGCATCGGCATGACCGACGCCCACGACGCCGGCCTCTACATGAAGCGCGCTCGCGTCACCGAGGCCCTGTTCGGCGGCGCCAGCTTCCACCGCGACCGCTACGCCCGCCTGATGGGCTTCTGATACCCCCAATCCTGGGGATGGGCCGCCTCCGCGGGCTCCGGATACCGTTGTTCCATTACGACGGGCCGGCGCTCCGCGGGGAGCGGAACGATCGCCGCTCCCGTCCTAGGGGAGCTCGATCATGTTCAAAACCACCACCGTCCTCGCGATCTCCGCGAGCCTTATGGCCGTTTCCGCCGCCCAGGCGCAGGTCCCGCTGCAGCTCAGCTATCCGGCCGACGCCGCGTTGAGCTGCGAGCAGATCATGGCCGAGATGGGTCGCATGGATCAGCTGATGGGCGTGTCCAACGGCGCGATCGTCAGCGCCGAGGGCGCCGCGCGCGGGGCCGAAACCGCCGCCAGCCTAGGCATCAACGCGGCCCTCTACAGCGGCGCCCTGGGCCGGGTCCCGGGCCTGGGCATGTTCGCCAACGCCGCCGCAGCGCAAGCAAAGGCCAGCGCCGCCGCCAAGGCCCAGCGCGAGGCGCAGAACATCCAGGTCGCCCAACAGCGCCGCGCCGTCATGGGCGGCCTCTACCAAGGCAAGTGCGGGGCCAATACCGGCATGGTCACGCCCGTCTCGGCCACCCTGACCACCACCACGCCGCTGTCGGCCTCGCCCAGCGCCCTGGCCACGACCCAGGAGGTGACCCTGCGCGGTACGGCCGCCCCGAACGGCGCCGTGGTCGGCAAGGTCAAGGCTGGCGGCGCGGTCTATCCGACCGGCCAGCGCAACGGCGTCTGGATGGAGGTCGACGACGAAAACGGCGCGCGCGGCTGGATGTCGTCCGCTTTCGCGAAATGAGGATCGGGTGAAGAGGCCGCCTCCGTTCCCAGGATCACGGCCTCCCGCCTGAGGCGCGGAACCATCGCCCGCGTCGCCGGTCTTCCTCGCGGTTCCCCGACTGCGGGGAAGACCATTCGCATCAACCGCCTTCCGCACCTTCGAGCCGCCCTCAAGCCATTCTTGAGGGCGGCTTTTCTTTAGGCGAGTCAGATGATTGAAGGCAGTTCGCCACTTCTACTGACCTCATATGTCGGAAACCCGACAAAGCGCCACCGTATCAAATGATGGCGAAAAACAGACCATTCCGGAGACTCGTCTGTTTTTGATACCCTCCTGACTGGATTGTGTCGGCTAAGCGACGGCGCCCAGCAAAGCCCCCACCTATAGCTTGCAACCCTTGCCGTAAGACGGCGTTCGATTCGGTATGACTGGGCCGTTAGCGACCTTGAAGAACCGCCTGCTTTCCGCTCTGCCGACCGAAGACCGGGGCCTGCTTGCGCCCCATCTGGTTCCCGTCGATCTGGAGAAGGGCCGCCTGATCTATGATCCGGGCGACCTGGTCGATCAGGTCTATTTCCCCAACGACTGCGTGATCTCGATGATGACGCTGATGGAGAACGGCGCGGCCATCGAGTCGGCCACCATCGGCCGCGAGGGCGCCCTGGGCCTGATGGCCGCCGTCGCCCCGCGCCAGTCGCTGAGCCGGGCCATCGTCCAGGCGCCGGGTTCGGCCCTGCGTATCGCCGCCGGTCCGCTGCACGATGTCTGGAGCCGCAGCGCCGCCCTGCGCGACCTGGTCGACCGCCACAGCGAGGCTCTGTTCGGCCACGCCATTCAGTCGGTGGCCTGCAACGCCCTGCACGCCGTCGAGGCGCGCTTCAGCCGCTGGCTGCTGTCGTGCCACGACCGCATCGACAGCAACACAGTGAACCTGACCCAGGAGTTTCTGGCCGACATGCTGGGCGTTCAGCGCACCACGGTCACGGCCGTGGCCGGCTCGATGCAGGCCAAGGGCCTGATCCGCTATCGCCGGGGCGTGGTCGACATCCTGGACCGCGCGGGCCTCGAGGCCATGACCTGCGAATGCTACGGCGCGGTGCGCCGGGGCTACGAGCGGCTGCTGCCCGCCTCGTTCGAGTAGCCCCAACCGAAAATCCCCGGCTCTCGCCGGGGATCTCGCAATCTCTTCCTATCGCCGACTAGCGCCGACGCGTCATGCCCGGCGCATGGGCCAGGCGCAGCAGGTTGGCCGCGCCAGGGGCGCCGAACGGTGTGCCCGCCACGACCAGCAGGCGTTCGCCCGGGGCCACCAGACCCAGTTCCAGCGCCTTGTTCGAAGCGTCGGTGGTCACGACTTCCAGGCTGTCGGGCTGGGCGCTGACGCGCGGCTCCACACCCCAGCACAGAGCCATGCGGCGCACGGCATTGATGTCCGGCGACAGGGCCAGGACCGGCTGCAGCGGCCGCTCGCGGGCCAGACGGCGGGCCGTAGCGCCCGTGGTGGTGAAGGCCACCAGGCACTTGGTCGAGCCAGCCTTGGCCGCGCCGGCGGCGGCGACCACCAGGACGTCAGCGTCGTCATCGTCGTGCTTCTGCTCGGCCTGCATCACTTCGGGCCAACGCGGATCGCGCTCTACCCGCTCGATGATGCGGCTCATCATCGACACCGACTCTTCGGGATATTCGCCGGCCGCCGATTCCGCCGACAGCATCACCGCGTCCGCGCCCTCATAGACGGCGTTGGCCACGTCCGAGGCTTCGGCGCGGGTCGGGGTCGGCGAGCTGATCATCGACTCCAGCATCTGCGTGGCGACGATCACCGGAATGCCGCGTTCACGCGCTGCGCGCAGAATGACCTTCTGGGCCACCGGCACTTCTTCCGGGGCCATTTCCACGCCCAGGTCGCCACGGGCGACCATGACGCCGTCGCACAGGTCGAGGATCGGACCCAGCACCTTCAAGGCCTGGGGCTTTTCGATCTTGGCCAGCACGGCGGCCCGGCCTTCGACGATGCGGCGCAGCTCGGCCATGTCTTCCGGAGCCTGCACGAACGACAGGGCGATCCAGTCCACGCCCAGGCGCAGGGCGAAGGCAAGGTCCTCACGGTCCTTGGCGGTCAGGGGCGACATCGGGATCACGACGTCCGGCACCGCCACGCCCTTGCGCTCCGACAGCTTGCCGCCGTTGACCACGGTGGTGTTGGCATAGCCGGGACCGGCGTCGGTCACCGTCATGCGCAGCTTGCCGTCGTCCAGAAGCAGGGTGGCGCCCGGCTTCATGGCGGTCAGGATTTCCGGGTGCGGCAGGTGCACGCGGGTCTCGTCGCCCGGCGTCTGGTCGTCGTCGAAGCGGAACGCCTGGCCGGCCTTTAGCATCACCGGGCCGTTGGCGAACTTGCCGACGCGCAGCTTGGGACCTTGCAGGTCGGCCAGGATGCCCAGCGGACGGTCGACGATCTTCTCGGCCTCGCGGATCGCCGCATAGACCGCCGCATGCGTCTCGTGCGCGCCGTGGCTGAAGTTCAGACGGAAGACGTCAGCCCCGGCCTTGGCCAGGGTGACGATCATCTCGAGCGAGCTGGAGGCCGGGCCGAGGGTGGCCACGATACGGGAACGGCGGGCGCGGATCATGCCGACGCTCCTTCTTGCTGGATCAGTGCGTTGGACAGAAGGCGTCGCCCTCGTTGGAGGCGAGCCGGATCTCGGTGAAGGCCAGCGAAAACCGGCCCGAAGTCGACAGTGCGAATGGGGCGGAAATTTGCGTCATGTCCGCCCCCTTGGCCATGAAACAAGAAAGTCTGATCTTGGCCGTACGCCATTCGCCGATTTTCGCACCTTGGAACGTTGACGTGACGTCTACCTGCGCCCCGCAGGATTCGCCACATCCCATCCCTAAGGAAACCGGTTTCCCTGGGGAAGCGTCCACCCTGTAACGAATCATCACAGCCATGTCGCCCGTGGTCTGGCGCGACAGATCGACGGGGCGTCCCAGCACGCTCAAGGTCCCGGTCCCCTCCCCGCTCCACACCGCCTGACGAGCGTTCTCCTGGGCGCCGGCATCCAAGGCGCTGACCGTCACCGCGCCGGCGGCGTTCATCGTCCAAGGCTCGGGCGTGCGGCCGGCCACGAAGTAGCGGTCGACATTGACCACCGCCGAGACCGTCCCCGGATCCTCCGACAGCGCCCCCACCTTGCCGGGCTTGGCGTAGCTGAGGCCGTAGCCATAGACGAACTGCGGGTCGTAGGCCTTGTCGCCGACATTCTCCTCGCGGTCGGCCCGCTTGGGCCATGAGAACGACAGCTTGCCGGTGAAGTCGTTGCGCGGCTTGCCGGCCACATCACCAACCAGCACGTCGGCCACGCCGCCGCCTTCCGACCCCGGCAGCCAGGCCGCGACGAAGGCGTCCGATGCGTTGATCTCCGGATTGGTCCACAGCGGTCGGCCGCTCAAGAATACCGAGACCACCGCAATGCCCTGGGCCTTCAACTTCTTCAGCAGGGCCAGGTCGGACTTGTCGCCCGGCTGGTACTCGGTGGTGGCGATGTCGCCCTGGAACTCGGCATAGGGGTTCTCGCCAAACACCACGATGGCGACGTCGGGCTTGGCCTTGAACTGGCCGTCGACGGCCAGCTCGGCGCTGCCGCCGCCAGCCTTCACCGCTTCGGCGATGCCGGCATAAATCGACTGGCCGTGCGGGAAGTCGCTGTTCTTGTTGCCCGTGCCTTGCCAGGTCAGGGTCCAGCCACCGGCCGCCTTGCCGATGTCGTCGGCCCCGTCGCCGGCCACCAGCACGCGGGCCGAGCTCTTCAGCGGCAGCACGCCTTCGTTCTTCAGCAGCACCAGCGACTTGCGCACCGCCTCGCGCGCCACGGCGCGGTGGGCGGGCGCGCCCAGCAGCTCCAGCTTGCCCTCCATGGGGCGGTTGTTCTCGAAGGTCCCGGCCTTGACCTTGACCCGCAGGATGCGGCGCACGGCGTCGTCGATCCGCGCCATCGGGATCTGGCCAGCCTTCACCTGGGCCAGGGTGTTGTCATAGAGGCCCTTCCAGCTGTCGGGGGCCATCATCATGTCCATGCCGGCGTTGTAGGCCTGGGCGCAGCTGGTGTTGCTGCAGCCCTCGACCTGGCCGTGGGCGTTCCAGTCGCCGACCACGAAGCCCTGGAAGCCCATCCGCCCCTTCAGCACGTCGGTCAGCAGGCTCTTGTTGCCGGTGTGCTTGACGCCGTTCCAGCCCGAGAACGAGACCATCACCGACAGGATGCCGGCGTCGATGGCGGGCGGATAGCCGGCGTTGTGCAGGCGGATCAGGTCGCGCTCGTCGGCCTTGGCGTCGCCCTGATCCTTGCCGTTCTCGGTGCCGCCGTCCGCCAGGAAGTGCTTGGCCGAGCCGGCGACGCGATCCTTGGCTAGCGACTTGCCGGCGACCAGCTTGCCCTGCAGGCCCAGGGTCATCGGCCCGGCATAGGACGCCACCACCTCCGGATCCTCGGCATAGCCCTCATAGGCCCGGCCCCAGCGGTCGTCGCGCGGCACGGCCACGGTCGGTCCAAAGGTCCAGTCGGCGCCCGAGACGGCCATCTCCAGGGCCGTCACCTCGGCGATGCGTCGGATCAGGTCTGGATCGCGCGCCGCGCCCAGGCCGATATTGTGCGGGAAGAGCGTCGCGCCCACGACGTTGTTGTGGCCGTGCACGGCGTCGACGCCGAACAGGATCGGGATCTCCTGGTGACCGCCGCGCGGCTCCAAGGCGGCGGCGCGGTAGCTGCGGATCCACTCGACCCAGCGCTGGGCCGAGGCGCGGTCATTGTTGTCGGGCGCGCTGTTGCCGCCGACCAGCACCGAACCCAGGCGGTACTTCTTCAATTCCTCGGGCGTGATTGACGCGCCGTCGGCCTGGATGGTCTGGGCGACCTTCTCCTCAACGCTCATCTGGCTCATCAACTTGGTGATGAAGGCCTCGATCTTGGCGTCGGTGATGGTCGCGGGGCTGGCGGCCTTGGGCCACAGCGCAGGATGGGCGGTCTGGGCCCAGGCGGCCGAGCCCGGTCCGCAGGCGACCGACAGGGCCAGGATGGAGACTCGCGCGAAGGCCTTGGGCGTCATTGTGGTTTCCTCCCGCACCGCCTTCGAGGGCGGCAGCTTTGACCGCCTATGCTCGCGATGATGACAGCGTTGTCAAGGCGTTTGAACGTCGAGGCGTCGCACGCAGCGCCGGAACGCGCCGCGTCAGAGGGCTCCGGTGGATTCCCGGACGACCAGTTCGAAGTCCAGCACCTGCGAGGGCGGCGGCGCGCCCTCTTCCTGCTCCACGCCATGCATCAGCATGTCGGCGGCCGCCCCGGCCATGGCGTGGATCGGCTGACGCACCGTGGTCAGCTGAGGCCAGGTGATCTTGGCCCCGGGCGTGTCGTCGAAGCCGGCGATCGACAGCTGGCCCGGCACGTCCAGACGCAGGCGGTTGGCCACGGCCATGACGCCCAGGGCCATGTCGTCGTTCGAGGCGAAGATGGCGGTCGGACGATCGGCGCCGCCCAGCAGTTTCTCGGCCGCCTCGAAGCCCGAGCGGAACGAGAACCAGCCCTGCTCCACCCGGTCGTCGCGCACGGGCAGACCGGCGTCGCGCATGGCGTCGACATAGCCCTGACGCCGCTGCATGGCCGCGCCGTGGTCGGGGTGGCCGACGATGAAGGCGATATCCTTGTGACCCAGGCCGATCAGGTGGCGGGTCATCTCATAGGCGGCCAGGCGGTCGTCCATGCTGACCCACGGCGCGCGGTCCAGATCACCGCCCGGGGCGATGCGGACATAGGGCACCCCTTCCCGCTCCAGCGCTTCCAGCACGGCCGGATGGTCGCTGAGCGGCGGGGTCAGGATCACCCCGTCCATGCGCAGCGTCGCCAGCATCGGCGCGACCTGCTCCTCGATGTCGGCGGTGGAGTCCACCGGCTCGACGATCAGGTGGAAGCCCTCCTGCCGGCAGCGCGCGATGGCGCCCAGCTGCACGTCGGTGACGTAACCCGGGCTGGGGTTGTCGAAGAAGACGCCGATCAGATAGGCTTTTGACCCGGCCAGACTGCGGGCCGAGATGTTGGGCCGATACTTCAGCGCCGCCACGGCCGCCTGCACCCGATCGCGGGTGTCGGCCTTGACGTTGGGCTCACGGTTCAGCACCCGCGAAACGGTCTTGATCGAGACGCCGCTTTCGCGGGCCACATCGTGGATCGTGATCTTGGCGCTCAATTCCGTCCCCTGCCGCCGATTCTCTGGCGTTCAGCCGACACTAAGCCATGACAGCCTTGTCATGGCGAGCCCAAACGACAGTTTAAGCGACGGCCGCCTTGCCTTCCGGCGTCAGGGCCACCGCCGCGCCGATCAGGGCGGTGTGCGGGTGCAGGATGACGTGGGTCGGGATGTCCTGGGTGTAGCCCGACAGCCGGCCCTTGGCCTCGAAGCGCTGGCGGAACGGGCTCTTCTCCAGGATGTCGATGATGCGGGGCGCGATGCCGCCGGCGATGAACACCCCGCCGCGCGCGCCCAGGGTCAGGGCGATATCGCCGGCGGTCGAGCCCAGCACCGCGCAGAAGCGGTTCACGGTCGCCAGGCTGTCGGCGCAGCCGTCGACGGCGCGCTGGGTGATCTGCTTGGCCTCCAGCGCCTCGACCTTGCGGCCCTCGGCGGCGCCCAGCGCCACGTGCAGGTCTTCCATGCCCGGTCCCGACAGGATGCGCTCGACCGAGACGCGGCCGCCGTCCAGTTGCTTGGTCAGCAGGCGCAGCACCTCGATCTCGACCTCGTCCAGCGGCGCGAAGGCGACATGTCCGCCCTCGGTGGCCACCGGCAGCTCCTGGCCGTGACGGCGCATCAGGCCAGCGACGCCGAAGCCGGTGCCCGGACCCAGGATGGCCAGGTCGCCCTCGGCCAAGGTTCCCAGCGGACCGATCTGGCGCAGGTCCTTGGCCGCCAAGCGCGGCGCGGCCAGGGCCTGGGCGGTGAAGTCGTTGATCAGCTTGGCGTCGCGGAAGCCGTTGGCCTGTCGCAGGCCGTCCTCGGAAATCTTCCAGTCGAGGTTGGTCATGTGGACCTCGCCGTCCTCGATGGGACCGGCGACGGCGACCACGGCCTGGTCGGGATGCTTGACCCCGACCTTGGCCAGATAGTCCTCGATGGCGTCCTCGGCCTTGCCGTAGTCCTCGCCCTTGTAGGCGGTCGGCTCGATCAGGCGCACATCCTGGCCGTCGAACTCCACCAGGGCGAAACGGGCGTTGGTGCCACCGATGTCACCGACGAGACCCAGGCCGGGCCGTTGATTGCCGTCCATTCCGTGCGCTTCCTCAAGCAAAGACGGACGCGCCGGAGTCGGCCGCGCCGACCCCTGCCCGCATCCATCCGAACAGTTCCCGCCCAAAGCCCGGCTTGGACGCCGGGACGCTCGCCGGCGTACGGGCCAGCAGAGCCGCCTCGTCCACCAGGATTTTCAGTTCGCCGGTCTCGGCGTTGACGCTGATCAGGTCGCCGTCCTGGACATAGGCCAGCGGCCCGCCCTTGGCGGCTTCCGGCGTCACGTGGATGGCCGCCGGGGTCTTGCCCGACGCGCCCGACATGCGGCCGTCGGTGACCAAGGCGACCTTGTAGCCGCGGTCCAGCAGCACCGAGATCGACGGCGACAGGTTGTGCAGCTCGGGCATGCCGTTGGCCGACGGACCCTGGAAGCGGACGACCACGACGACGTCGCGATCCAGCTCGCCGCGCTTGAAGGCGGCGATAAAGTCTTCCTGCTCCTGGAACACGGCGGCTGGCGCTTCGATCACGTGGTGCTCGGGCTTCACGGCCGAGATCTTCATCACGCCGCGCCCCAGGTTGCCGGCCAGCAGGCGCAGACCGCCCTCCTTGCTGAACGGCTCGGAGATCGGACGCACGATGGCGGTGTCCAGGCTTTCCTGAGCGCCCTCGCGCCAGGTCAGCACGCCGTCCTCCAGGTGCGGTTCCTGGGCGTATAGCGACAGGCCCGGACCGGCGATGGTCTGGACGTCGTCATGGACGAGGCCGGCCTTCAGCAGCTCGCGGATGATGAACGCCATGCCGCCCGCGGCCTGGAAGTGGTTCACGTCGGCCGAACCGTTCGGATAGACGCGGGCCAGCAAGGGCGTCGCCTTGGAGATGTCGTCCAGGTCTTCCAGCGTCAGGATGATGCCGGCCGCGTGGGCCATGGCGATCAGGTGCAGGGCCAGATTGGTCGAGCCGCCGGTGGCCATCAGACCGACCACGCCGTTGACGAACGACTTCTCGTCGATCATCCGGCCGATCGGCAGGAACTCGTTGCCCTTGTTGGTGACGGCGGCGGCGCGGCGGGCGGCTTCCTTGACCAGGGCCTCGCGCAGCGGGGTGTTGGGATGCACGAAGGCCGAGCCGGGCAGATGGAAGCCCATCAGCTCCATCAGCATCTGGTTGGTGTTGGCCGTGCCGTAGAAGGTGCAGGTGCCGGGGCCGTGATAGCTGGCCTGCTCGGCTTCCAAGAGTTCGGCGCGGCCGACCTTGCCCTCGGCATAGAGCGCGCGGATGCGGGCCTTCTCGCTGTTGGGCAGGCCCGAGGTCATCGGGCCGGCGGGCACGAACAGCGCCGGCAGGTGGCTGAAGGTCAGGGCGCCCATCACCAGGCCCGGCACGATCTTGTCGCAGACGCCCAGATAGAGCGCCGAGTCGAAGGCGTCGTGGGTCAGCGCGACGGCGGTGGCCATGGCGATGACGTCGCGCGAGAACAGCGACAGCTCCATGCCCGGACGGCCCTGGGTGACGCCGTCGCACATGGCCGGCACGCCGCCGGCGAACTGGGCGGTGGCCCCGACCTCGCGCGCGGCGTCCTTGATCAGCGCCGGATACTCTTCCAGCGGCTGGTGGGCCGACAGCATGTCGTTATAGGCCGAGACGATGCCGATATTGGGCGCGTTCGGGTCCAGGGCGCGGACCTTGTCGACACCCGGCGAGGCGGCGAAGGCGTGGGCCCAGTTGGCGCAGCTGAGCTTGGCCCGGCCCGGCTGGCTCTCGATCGCCAGGTCCATATTGGCCAGATAAGCGGCGCGGCTGTCCTTGCTGCGCGCGATGATCCGCTGGGTGACTTCGGCGATGACGGGGTTCATGGCGTTACTCGGCCCAGAGGATGCGGACCTTGGCGCGGTCCTGATTCAGAATGGCGGCGACCGGCAGGCTGGGGTCGACCTCGCCGTCCAGCAGCGCCCGCTTGGCCTGGCCGGTGATCAGAAGCACGATCAGCGCCGATTGGGTCAACGCCTGGAAGGTCAGGCTGATCCGGGGGATGTCGGGAGCCGGATCGCCGGGCGGCACGGCCAGCACCAGCCGGTCGGAGGTCGGATCCAGGCCGCGCGCCAGCACCGGATTGCCCGGGAACAGCGAGGCGAAGTGGCCGTCGGGACCCACGCCCAGCAGCACCACACCGAACGGCGCGGCGGCGGCGACGCCGGCCTGGGCCTTCAGCGCGGCTTCCTCGTGGCTGACGCCGTCGAAATACAGCGGCGAGAAGCCGGCCTTGGCCGCCTCGTCCTTCAGCAGGTGACGACGCACCAGGCCTTCGTTGCTGCTGGGATCGCTGGCGGGCACCCAGCGCTCGTCGGTCAGGGTGACCATGACCTTGTCCCAAGGCGCGGTCATGCCCGACATGCGGTCATAGACCGGGGCCGGCGTCGAACCGCCGGTGGCGGCGAAGCCGGCGAAGCCGTGCGTCGCAACGGCTTCAGTCAGGCCCTGGACGATGGTCGAGGCTGCGGCGTCGTACAGCGCCTCGCGGGTCGGAAAGGCTTCGATCTGGGGCTTGGGCATAGCTCTTACGCTTTCCAGGACCGGCCGCCGGGCGAGATCAGGCCCTGCGCCGACTGCGGTCCCCAGGTGCCGGCCGCATAGGGCGCGGGCTCGATGCCGGCCTCCTGCCACGCGGCCGAGACACCGTCGATGAAGCGCCAGGCCTGCTCGACCTCGTCGCGGCGCACGAACAGGGTGCGATCACCGCGGAAGGCGTCCAGGAACAGCTTCTCATAGGCGATGCGGCGACGCCCGCCCGTCTGGCCGAACGAGAGCGACAGCGGCAGCGATTGCAGGCGCATGCCCTCTTCCGACAGGCCGGGGCGCTTGTTCATGATCGTCAGCGAGATGTCCTCATCCGGCTGCAGATCGATGACCAGACGGTTGGCGCACAGCTCGCCGTCGGTGGCCGCGCCGAAGATGTTGTGCGGCAGTGGCTTGAACTGGACGACGATCTGGGTGCGGCGGTCGGGCAGGTTCTTGCCGGTGCGCAGGAAGAACGGCACGCCGTCCCAGCGCCAGTTGTCGATCGCCACCTTCATGGCCACGAAGGTCTCGGTTTTGGTGGGCTTGCCGACTTCCTCGACATAACCCGCGCGCGCGCCACCCTCGACCACGCCGGCCACGTACTGGCCGCGCACGGTGTCGTGGGCCACGCTGTCCTTGGTGAAGGGACGCAAGGACCGCAGCACCTTGACCTTCTCGTCACGCACCGCGTCGGGATCGAAGCCCGACGGCGCCTCCATGGCGACCAGGCACAGCAGCTGCAGCATGTGGTTCTGCACCATATCCCGCAGCGCGCCGTACTCGTCGTAATACGGCCAGCGGTCGCCGACCTTCTCGGTCTCGGCGATGGTGATCTGCACGTGGTCGATGGTGTTGCGATCCCACAGGGGTTCGAACAGCACGTTGGCGAAGCGCAAGGCCGTCAGGTTCTGGACCGTCTCCTTGCCCAGATAGTGGTCGATGCGGAACACCTGGCTCTCGTCGACCACGGCGGCGACGGCGGCGTTGGTGACCTTGGAGCTTTCCAGGTCGCGGCCCAGCGGCTTTTCCAGGATCAGGCGGGTCTCGGGACCGGTCAGACCGGCGGCCTTCAGCGCCTGGCAGGCCGGACCGTACAGGCTGGGCGACAACGAGAAGAAGATGACCAGCGTGCCGTGGGCGCCGATGCGCTCGGCCAGCTTCTGGGCGTCGGCTTCGCTGGTGATGTCGGCGGGCACGTAGTCCAGGCGCTCGGCCAGGCGGTTCCAGACCGCCTCCTCGACGCTGGCGCGCTTGCCCAGCTGCTCGCGGACCAGGGCCTTGTAGCTGGCGGCGTCGTGATCGGCGCGCGCCACGCCGACGATCCGCAGGTCATGCGGCAGCAGGCGGTCGAGTTCGAGGAAGTAGAGCGAAGGCAGCAGCATGCGCAGGGCCAAGTCCCCTGCCCCGCCGAGCAAGACCATGACATCGCTGCCGACTTGGTCGGTCTTGACGTTGTTTTTCTTCGTCACTGTCTTCCACCCTATGACAACGTTGTCATGACATGCCTGCAGCAGAATGGCAAGCGCGCGCAGCCCGTGGCGCCGCTTGGGGCGGCCAGCCGGCCCTACCTAAGGCAAACGTCTGACGCCCGCCACAAGACCATTGCGTTTTCGTGGGTATTTTCGGGCGTGGAGAAGGGATTGGCGGCGAGACGTGCCGCGAAGGGCGAGTTTCGTGACGGTAGGCCGAAAGGTTGTGCCTTCCAACACCGTCATCCCGCGCCTTATGCGCGGGACCCATGGTTCAGCTTCCACGTGAGAGAGCGCGCCTGCACTTCACTTGCGGCGGACAAATGGGTCCCGCGCATAAAGCGCGGGATGACGGCTAGGTATGGGCTCTACCGCCCTGCCCGCGCGGGCGAACCCGCGGGCTGGCCGGTGCGGAACTTCTCCTTCATGCGGCCGATCCAGCCGCTGAAGGCTTCGTTGTCGGCGCTGACCCGGCCGAAGTCCGAGGCCGACACCGATTCGGCGCCCAGGCCCTGCAGGGCCACGCGCAGGCCGTCCGGATTGCCGGCGGTCTCGACGAACTTGGTCCAGCGCGTGCGCAGGCGGGCGAGCCCTGCGTCGTCGTCGGCCAGGCTGTAGGCGACGGCGGCGCGTAGCAGGCGCGCCTCGTCGGCGGGCGCCAGCGCCCCGGCGGTCTTCCAGCGGTCGCCAAGCATCCGCTCGTAGGACGCGCCGGCCACCGGCCAGCCGCGCTGCTTCCAGGCGATGTCGGCGCGGATCTCCTGGCCGTCCTTGCTGGTGTCGCGATCGACCAGCTCCAGCGCCGCATCATAGCGGCCCAGCCCCATCAACGCGCGGGCGGTCGCCAGGCGGCGCTCGGCGTTCAGGGCCGGCGGCAGCACCGTGGTGCGGGTGTTGTTGATGGTGTCCAGCGCATCCTGGGGCTTCCTGTTCATCAGGTAGATCCAGGCCAAGTCGGTGGCGACCTGGGCCTTGGGCACGCCGTTCAGGCGGTTGTCGACTTGGTACTTCAGCAGCTTGGCCGCATCGTCCAGCAGGTCGACGTCGACGAGGCGGCGCACCAGGTTGCGAACCATCTGGTCGCCGTCGGCGCCGATCGGGGTCAGCTCCTGGAAGTCGTAGAACAGGCCCACGGCCTGGATCGGCTGCATGCCGTCGGCCAGGCCCTCCAGGAACAGCGCCCGGAAGGTGGTCGAAATGTCGTTCTGCAGCGCCACCGCCTCGGGACGGTCGGGCAGCTGGCGGCCGGCCGAACGCAGCACTTCCAGCGCCTCGCGATAGCGGCCCTGGTCGATATACAGCTTGCCCAGCGCCCTGATGACGTCCAGCTCGACGCCGTCGCCGCGCCAGCGATAGCGCAAGGCGTTCAGGGTCTCGGCCGCCTTGGCGGCGTTGATCTGCTTCTTCTCGTACTGAATCTGCGTGGCGTTCAGCAGGGCCGGCGCGGCGATGCGGTCCATCGGCGCCTTGGCGATGGCCTGGAACATGCGCAGGGCGCGCATCTTCTCGCCCTTGGCCGCAAAGGCCTTGGCCTGGGTCAGTCGGATGTCCAGCTGGTCGGCGACGGGGATCTTGGGCAAGGCCAGGGCCTTGGCCGTCGCCTGCATGGCGCCGTTGAGGTCGCCGACGCCCAGCGCCGCCTCGGCCTGGGCCCGCAGGAAGCGCGCCTGCCAGACGGGCGGAAACAGCGCCAGCGCCCGGCCTCCGGCCGAGAACTTGGTCCGCGCGTCCAGCCACTGGCCGTTCTTGCTGGAGATCAGGCCGCGCCACAGGGCGCTGGACGGCTCGTCCGACAGCACAGGCGAGGAAAAGTCGGCGTCGGCCTCGGCCAGACGACCAGACATCACCCGGGCCACGCCCCGCAGGCCGCGGAACTCCGGATCGCCCATCAGGGTCTGGTGCTTGCGCGAGGCCGCGTTCAGCACGCCGATCGCCTCGAACGACATCTGCGAGCCGACCAGGAAACGGGCCAGGGCCATGCGCGCCGCCTTGTCGGCCTCGTCGTCGCCCGCCGCCGAGATAGCGTTCTGCAGGGCGTTGTAGCGGGCCAGGAAACCGCCCGAGCCGACCTTGGGCCAGGCTTCCAGGTCGATCAGGGCCGGCATCGACAGCGGTTGCGGCGCGCCGGCGGCGGCCTCTTCCGGCGGTGCGCTGGCCGAGGCCGGCGACAGGGCCAGCCCCTTGGGACGGCCGATCCGCACCTGGTCGCTGTCGGCCTGGGCCATCAGGTCCTGAGCGTAGGCTTCGGCCGCGAGACCTTGCGCCGACTGCAGCAGGGCGAACTCGACATACTCCCGGCGCGAGGCCAGGCCCTTGGCGGGCGCCAGGGCCGGCGCAACGATGATGCGGTCGCCGACGGCCGGGTCATCGACCCAGATCACGCGGGTGACGCCGGCGACGCTGGCCGACAGGGCCGCGGCGGGCGCCTTCTCGTCGCGGGTCACCTGGATGGCGTCGGGGCTCTGCTGCGGGCCGGCGCCGAAGCTGATCCGCCAGGTCGGACCAGAGCCGACGGCGACATAGGGCTCGCCCGGCGGGGCGACGATGCGCAGGGCCGTGTAGTCCGCGCCCCGAAAGGTCTGGATCTTGGTGTAGCGCGGCGTCGAGGCCGGCAGCTTGGAGATGTCCAGGCGTGCGGGCGTGTCGAAGACTATCCAGACCGCCTCGCCGCGACGGAACACGGCGGCGCCGGCCGGCGCGGCCCAGTCGAACGACAGGGTGACCTGGCCGTCCGAGCGCTCGAAGCCGGCCCGGACGACGCCGTCGCGCGGCATCGGGTTGGGACGGCCGATCGGGGCCGGCGCGGCCGACGGCGAGGTCTGGCCCGCGGGGGCCCCGGCCTTGCCGTAGATGTTGACGAAGTCGACGCCGTCGGCCGTGCCCAGCTTGGCGTCGGCGTCGTCGGTCAGGGTGATGACCAGCTCCAGCACGCCGCCCACGTGGCGGGCGCTGGCGTCCTTGACCCAGCGCGGCGGCGCGATCTTCAGGCGCGACAGGTCGGGATTGGCGTCACGGGTGAAACGCAGGACCAGGGTCTGGCCGTCGCGATGCGGGGTCATCCGCGCCGCACCGCTCCAGTGGAATTCGATCCGCGAGAAGTTCGCCGCCTGCGCGACACGCACATCCAGAGACGCCCGCGCCGCTTGCGGCGGCGGGGCGGCCAGAACGGACGGCGCCGCCGTACCTGCAATACAGGCGGCGGCGACGCTTGAGCGCAGAAGCTGGCGGAGAGTCATGGGCTCCCTTAACCGGCCTTGTTCGGCGCGGCCCCATTGGCCTTGGCGCCGGGCGCGTTGCCGGCCAGGCCCGCATCGGCCTGCTTGGCCGGCGCGGCCGCCGTCGGGGCCGGAGCGGCGTTCTCGGCGATGGCGGCCTTGCCCTTGTCGACGGCCGGGTTGACCAGGCGCGAGGCCAGGCGCTCGGTCAGGACCTTGGCGTCGCCCGGCGACATGTTGGCCAGGATCATCGCCAGGGTGCGTTCCTTCATCTTGGCGGCGATCGGCAGGCGGACGCTGTCGTCCAGCAGGGTCATGCGAGCAGCCGCGTCCTTGGGCTTCATGCCGGCATAGACGGTGACCAGACGATCGACTTCGGCCTGCTTCTGGCTGTCGACCTGACCCAGAAGACCCTGGATGTCGCCCTTCAGGCCCGTCAGGGACTTCAGCTTGGCGTCCAGCTTGGCTTCGGCGGCGGCCAGCAGCTGCAGCTGGACGTCGATGTCCTGCTCGCGCTGGTCCAGTTGGCCGCGGCGCGTCCCCAGGCTCTGCAGAACGCGCAGTTCGGCGGGCGACAGGCCGGCTTCCTTGGCCAGGGCGTCGGCGCCTGGGGCGCAGGCGCGCGGCAGTTGCTGCGGCGTCTTGGCGGCGGCGTCGGTCGCCGCGCCTTCGGCCGAGGCGGCTTCGCCCTCAGGCTTGGCCACGCCCTCGGCGAAGGCCTTGGCCCCGCCCAGCAGGTCGGGCAGCGACTTGGCGCCGGCCATGGCGTTGATGGCCAGGACGCCGGCGGCGGCGACGCCGATCAGGGGCAGGATGCGCGGAACGTTCTTCATCGGCGGTCAGCTCTAGGGTTGTGTCCGGGGCGCGGGCTTTCGCCCGGTCCATCGAAGAGGTCATCATCGATCCGCGCCCGTGAACGCGGGGTTTCGCGGGCGGCGCTGGGGCCGCCCAAATTCTGGTTCAGGTTCTGGCGAGCGGCCGGCGGGATGCGGTCTTCGCGCTCCAGCAGACGCTCGAAATCTTCAGCCTTCAGGCGGCGCTCGGGCTCGGGCGTGGCGCGCAGCAGCGGCTCGCGCTCAAAACGGTCGGCCGGACGTTCAGCCGGACGCTCGAAGCGTTCCGGGCGCGCCGCGGGGGCCTGGGTCGGAGCCGGCAGCGGGCGGCTGACCCGCTCTTCCAGTTGCGCCGCCAGGGCCTGGGCGCGCTCGATGCGCACCGCCAGGGTCTCGGCGGCTTCGTCCGTCGCCGCGCGCAGGTCGGCCAGGCCTTGTTCGGCGCGGGCCGCGGCCTGGTCCAGGTCGGCCACCGCCTTGGCGAAGCCGGCGTGGCTGTCGCGCAGAGCCTTCAGGCGCCGCTCCAGACGCCAGCCAAAGGCCAGCGCCGCGATCAGCAGCACCGCCAGGAACCCGTTCATGGCGAAGGCGATCAGGCTCATTTCAGCTTCTGCACGGCCTTCTTGGCGGCCGGCGTCAGCGGCGCTTCGGCCCGGACGGCGATCGAGTGGTTGCGACGGCCCATGCGGCCGCGCGTCAGCGGGATGGCCCCGGCGCGCAGCTCGACCAAGCTGTCGGGCGTGGCGTTCAGCATCAGGGTGTCGCCGACTTCCATGTTCAGGACGCGCGACAGCGGCACCTGCTGTTCGTCGAGGACGGCGCGAACCTCCATCTGGGTGGTCCAGAGTTCGGTGGCCAAGTGGCCTTCCCAGATGTTGTCGCGACCGAACTTCTCACCCATGAACTGCTGCAGCAGCATCTTCCGGATGGGTTCCAGGGTCGCGTACGGCAGCAGCAGCTCGATGCGGCCGCCGCGGTCTTCCATGTCGATGCGCAGCTTGACCAGGATCGCGGCGTTGGCCGGGCGAGCGATGGCGGCGAAGCGCGGGTTGGTTTCCAGACGGTCCAGCGAGAAGCCGACCGGATGCAGGGGCTCGAAGGCGCTCTTCAGGTCGTGCAGCACCACCTCGATCATCCGCTGCACCAGCACGCGTTCGATCGTGGTGTAGGGACGGCCCTCGATGCGCATCGCGGCCGTGCCGCGACGGCCGCCCAACAGCACGTCGACGATCGAGTAGATCAGGTTGGAGTCGACCGTCAGCAGGCCGTAGTTGTCCAGCTCCTCGGCCCGGAACACCGCCAGGATGGCCGGCAGCGGGATCGAGTTGAGATAGTCGCCGAAACGGATCGAGCTGATGTTGTCCAGGCTGACTTCGACGTTGTCCGACGTGAAGTTCCGCAGGGAGGTCGTCATCAACCGCACCAGGCGGTCGAAGACGATTTCCAGCATCGGCAGACGCTCGTAGCTGACCAGCGCCGAGTTGATGATCGCGCGGATGCCCGTGCGGTCCTCGGAACCGTCGCCCGACAGGTCGAAGCCCAGCAGGCTATCGATCTCGTCTTGGTTCAGAATGCGTTCCGAACCCGCCTCGCCGCCGCCGTCGTCCCAGCCGCCCATGCCGCCGGAGAAGTCGCCGAACTCGTTGTTGCCTTCGGCTTCGCCGAAAGCGCCAGGGGGGTTCTGCGAGGCCCACTGGGCCATCGCGGCCTGATCGTCGATGTCTTCCGCCATGTTCGTTATGCCCAACCAGCCCGAGGGCTAGTTGATCAGCATCTCCTCGATGAGGACCGCGTTCACCTTGGCCGGTGCGGCGACCAGGTTCACCCGGCGCAGCAGCTCGACACGCAGTTGGTAGGTGCCCTGCGAACCATTCAGGTCCTCGGGGCGCAGCTCACGCAGGAAGGTCTGGAACATGTCCTGCAGCCTTGGCAGATTCGGCGTCAGCGAGTCCGCGACCTCTTCGTCGGGCAGCTCGAACGTCAGCTTCAGCTTCAGGAAGGTCGACTTGCCGTCAGCCGTCTGCATGTTCACCACGATGTCGGGCAGGGTGTAGAACACCACGCCGTCCGGGCCTTCCTTGATGGTCGGCGCGGCGCCGGCCGCGGCCGCGCCGTCCTTGCCGGCCTCGCCTTCCTTCTTTTCTTCCTTTTTCTTTTCCTTCTTCTTCTCGGCCTTTTCGCCGTGCTCGCCGGCTTCGGCGGCAGGCTTGGGCTTCATCAGGAAGAAGGCGGCCGCGCCACCGCCGCCCAGGACGAGAACGCCCGCGGCAATGGCGATGATCAGGATCGGAGGCTTCTTCTTGGCGGGGGCTTCGCCTTCGCCTTCCGGAGCTTCCTGTTCGGTGTTCTCAGCCACGCGCGGGTTCCTTGGAATCTATGCCCGTACACATGCGGGGAGCATGGTTAACGATGTGTTTTGGAGGCCATTCTGTCGCAGGCTGAATCTGCCCGGCAGACTCCGACCAACCGGCCCGCGTTAACCTTCCTATTTGTTGTTTTATATAACGTTTTGAGACTGGCACGAAGGTTGCTTCTGGAGATGCGGCGCATTTGTCGCGCCAGTCGCCCCGAGTTAACTCGCCATGGACAACGCGCTCTACGTCGGCCTCTCGCGTCAGATGACGCTGCGCCGCCAGCTCGACATCGTGGCCAACAACATCGCCAACGCCAACACCACGGGCTTCAAGGTCGAGGACCTGATGGTCCGGACCGAACAGGCGCGCCCCGCCAAGACCCTGGACGGCGCCGCCCCGGTGAAGTTCGTGCTGGACGACCAGGTCGCCCGCAACTTCACGCAGGGCGCGATGACCAAGACGGGCGGCGACTTCGATCTGGCGATCGAGGGCACCGGCTTCTTCCACATTCAGACCGCCAACGGCGACCGCTACACCCGCGACGGCCGCTTCACGACCAACCCGGAAGGCCGGATCGTCACCGAGCAGGGCAGCCAGGTCCTGGATGAAGGCGGCGGCCCGATCGTGATCGACCCGACGCTGGGCGGCGTGTCGATCGGCAAGGACGGCGTCGTGACCCAGGGCGCGGTCCGCGTCGGTCGCATCGGCATCGTCCGTCCCGACGACCTGTCCTCGATGGCGAAGGACGGCGACAACCTCTACCGCAACACCACCAACGTGGCCCTGCAGGCCGCCCCGGACGCCCGTTTGCACCAGGGCATGCTGGAATCTTCGAACGTCCAACCCGTGGTCGAGATCACCAAGCTGATCGAGATCCAGCGCGCCTATGAGGGCGTCGCCAAGATGATGGACAACACCGCCGATCTGCACCGGACCGCCGTCGAGCGGCTGGGCAAAGTCAATTAAGGAAGCCTAGCCGATGCAAGCTCTCCGCACCGCCGCTTCGGGCATGTCAGCGCAACAGCTGAACGTCGAAGTCATCTCGCACAACATCGCGAACATGAACACCATTGGCTTCAAGCGCCAACGGGCCGAGTTCCAGGACCTGCTGTACCAGCAGATCGAACGCGCGGGTTCGCAGTCGTCGAACGACGGCAACATCGTCCCCACCGGCGTGCAGGTCGGCGGCGGCGTCAAGGCCGGCTCGGTCTACCGCATCATCGAGCAGGGCACCCCCACCCTGACCGACAACCCGCTGGACATCGCCATCCAGGGCAAGGGCCTGCTGCCGATCCTGCTGCCTTCGGGCGAGACGGCCTATACCCGCGCCGGCAACTTCTCGACCAACGACCAGGGCCAGATCGTCACTGAGGACGGCTACCTGGTTCAGCCGGGCATCACGATCCCGCAGAACACCACCGACATCACGATCAGCAAGACCGGCCTAGTGCAGGTGAAGCTGGACGGCCAGCCCGCCCCGCAGACCATCGGCCAGATCCAGCTCGCCAACTTCATGAACGAAGGCGGCCTGGAACAGATCGGCGACAACCTGCTGCTGGAAACCGCCGCCTCAGGCGCCGCCAACCTGGCCGCGCCGGGCGAGCCGGGCTTCGGCGTCCTGATGCAGCACTACACCGAAGCGTCGAACGTCGACGCCGTCACGGAAATCACCTCGCTGATCACGGCCCAGCGCGCCTACGAGATGAACTCGAAGGTGATCACCACGGCCGATCAGATGCTCCAAGCCACCTCGCAGCTGCGGTCGTAAGCTCATGAAGGCCCTCTTCCTCGCCGCTGCCCTGATCGCGTTTGCCGCCCCCCTCCTGCCGAACATGGCCTTCGCGGGCGCGCCGGTGACCCTGCGCATGGACACCACCGACGCCGACGGCCGCGTCACGCTGGGCGACCTGTTCGACGGCGTCAGCGGCCCGGCCGCCGACATGGTCATCGCCGCTCGCATGGGCCCCACGGCGGTGCTGGAAGCTGGCCAGGTGCAGATGTTCGCCCGCCGCGCCGGCTATGACTGGACCAACAGCAACGGCATCCGCCGCATCATCGTGCGCGAAGGCGCCGACAACGGCGGAACCTCAGGCGGCGCCCGCGGCGTGGCCTCGCGCGGCAACGTGGAAGTTCTTGCCTATGCCCGCAGCATCACGGCCGGCGAAATCGTCCAGCCGCAGGACCTGATCTGGGTGAAGATGGCCGGCGCTCCGAGCGACGCCCCCCGCGACGCCGACGCCGTGATCGGCCTGGCCGCCAAGCGCCCCCTGCGTGAAGGCGCCGCAGTCTCGAGCCGCGACGTGGGCGCCGCCCAGGTCATCAAGGCCGGTGATCTGATCACCATCACCTATGACGACGGCGGAATTTCCCTTTCGCTTCAAGGGAAAGCCATCGCCAGCGCCGCGACCGGCGACGTCTTTGCCGTCCAGAACACGCTCTCGAAGAAAATCATCCAGGCCGTTGCGACGGGTCCTGGGGCCGCCGCGGTCGGTCCGCAGGCCCAGGGCTTGCAAGCCCGTTCGCAACAAGTCCGTTTCGCTGCTCGCTAAGAGGTTCTAGCCCCATGCGTCGCCCCGTCATCATCGCCGCCGCCCTGCTCCTGGCCCCGCTGGCCGCCTGCTCCACCGTCACCGAAGCCGTGAAGGGCCCGGAACTGGCGCCGGTCGGCTATCCCGCCGCCCTGGCCCCGATCCAGCAGCAGTACGTCTCCTCGCGCGACCCGGCCCCCCAGGCCGCCTCGGCCAACTCGCTGTGGCGCGTCGGCGCCCGCGCCTTCTTCAACGACCAGCGCGCCAGCCGCGTGGGCGACATCGTCACCGTCATGATCGACATCGACGACAGCGCCAGCACCAAGAACCAGACTGCCACCTCGCGCAGCTCGAACATGAAGGCCGGCGTGCCCAACCTGCTGGGCCTGGAGTCCAGCCTGGGCAAGGTGCTGCCGGGCGGCTTCGACCCCGCCAATGCGCTGAACACCAACTCGGCCACCACCAACAACGGCTCGGGCAGCGTCAATCGCTCGGAAAAGATCAGCCTGACGATCGCCGCCGTGGTCAGCACCGTCCTGCCGAACGGCAACATGGTCATCCAGGGCACTCAGGAAGTCCGCACCAACGCCGAGCTGCGCCAGCTGACCGTGGCCGGCATCGTGCGCCCCGAGGACATCTCGTCGGCCAACACCATCCGTCACACCCAGATCGCCGAAGCCCGCATCAGCTACGGCGGCCGCGGCGACATCAGCCGCGTCCAGAAGACCCCGGCCGGCCAGTCGCTGGTCGAGCGCTTCTCGCCGTTCTAAGCAAGGCCTGACGGTTCAAGATCAAGGGGGCGCGGTCATCGCAAGGTGGCCGCGCCTCTTCGCGTTTGCGGAGCCTTTCGCGTCCGGCCTGCGTTGATCCGACGAGGAGACCGTCATGCGACGCCGCGCCACCGCCTTCATCGTTCTGAGCTTTCTGGCCGCCGGCCTGACCGGCTGCGCGCACGAGCAGGCCGATCAGGGCCCCTATCGCTGGGCCTATCTGGCCGATGACGGCGACCCGCGCCTGGCCTACGGCCGTCCCAACAGCGACGATGTGGTGCTGATGCTGAACTGTCAGCCCGGCCAGGATCAGATCCGGGTCTCGGCGCTGGGCCTGGCGGGCCAGGAGATCGTGCTGACCTCGGGCAAGACCGAGAGCCGCTTCCCGGCCCAGGCGCTGGAGGACGACATGTCCGGCAGCCGCCTGCTGGAAGGCCGCGGCCGCACCACGGCCCCTGCCCTGGCCAATTTCCGCAAGTCGGGCCAGCTGGCGGTGATGAACAACGGCCACCACAGCCTGGCGGCAGCTTCTGCCGACCGCGGCAAGGTGCGGGCGTTCTTCAAGGCTTGCCGGGCGTAAGAACCCCTCTCTCATAGAGAGAGGGAGGGGCCCGCGCCGCAGGCGTGGGAGGGTGAGAGGTTTCACCGCTGGCCGGAAAACCTCAGACGTCCTCAAAGCCAATCTTGGAAAAGACCGCGACCTTGGCCGCGTCCAATCCTGAGAGATTATAACCTCTCACCCTCCCACCGCTACGCGGCGGGCCCCTCCCTCTCTCTATGAGAGAGGGATTTTGACTTAAGCCCTACGCCCCGCGCCCGCCGCACTGACATTGTCCATGCCCAGGGCCGACAGCGCCCCGCGCAGAATGCCGTCGGCGTCGAGGCCCGCCTGGGCGTACATCGCGTCCGGCTTGTCCTGGTCCTGGAAGACGTCGGGTAGGCACAGGGTGCGGATCTTCAGGCCGCGATCGAAGGCGCCGTGCTCGGCCAGGGCCTGCAGCACGAAGGCGCCGAAGCCGCCCATCGAGCCTTCTTCCACCGTGACGATAGCTTCGTGCTCGCGCGCCAGGCGCAGCAGCAGGTCGATATCCAGCGGCTTGGCGAAACGGGCGTCGCAGACGGTGGCCGACAGGCCGCGAGCAGCCAGCAGGTCAGCGGCCTTGAGGCTTTCCGACAGGCGCGTGCCGAACGAGACGATGGCGACGCTGGTCCCTTCGCGGACGATGCGGCCCTTGCCGATCTCCAGCGGGTCGATGGTCGCGGGCATCTCCAGGCCCAGGCCCTCGCCACGCGGGTAGCGGAACGCGCTGGGACGGTCGTCGATCTCGGCGGCGGTGGCGACCATGCGGGCCAGCTCGACCTCGTCGGCGGCGGCCATCAGCACCATGCCGGGCAGAGCGCCCATGAAGCCGATGTCGAAGCTGCCGGCGTGGGTCGGGCCATCAGCGCCGACCAGGCCGGCGCGGTCCATGGCGAAGCGCACCGGCAGACCCTGGATGGCCACGTCGTGCACCACCTGGTCGTAGCCGCGCTGCAGGAAGGTCGAATAGATCGCCGTGAACGGCTTCATGCCGTCGGCGGCGAGACCTGCGGCGAAGGTCACCGCGTGCTGCTCGGCGATGCCGACGTCGAAGGTGCGCGACGGGAACGCCTGCTGGAAGATGTCCAGGCCCGTGCCCGAGGGCATGGCGGCGGTGATGGCGACGATCTTGTCGTCCTTCTGCGCCTGGCGGACCAGTTCCTGGGCAAAGACCTTGGTGTAGCTGGGCGGGCCAGCGGCCGCCTTCTGCTGCTGGCCGGTAACAACGTCGAACTTGGCCACGGCGTGCAGCTTGTCGGCCGCGCCCTCGGCCGGGGCGTAGCCCTTGCCCTTCTGGGTGACGCAGTGGACCAGCACCGGCTTGTCGCCAAACGCCTTGGCGTTCTTCAGCACGCTGACCAGGGCGTCCATGTCGTGGCCGTCGATCGGACCAATGTAATAGAAGCCCAGCTCTTCGAAGAAGGTGCCGCCGGTCACCATGCCGCGGGCATATTCTTCCGCCTTGCGGGCGGCTTCGCGCACCGGGGTCGGCAGGGGCAGCTTTTCGACGACGGTCTTGCCCAGCTTGCGCACCGAGCGATAGGCGCCGCCCGACACGAGATTGGCCAGATAGGCGCTCATGCCGCCCACCGGCGGGGCAATCGACATGTCGTTGTCGTTGAGGATGACGATCAGGCGCTTGGTGGTGTCCGTCGCCGCGTTCATCGCCTCATAGGCCATGCCCGCGCCCAGCGAGCCGTCGCCGATCACGGCGATGACGCTGTTGTCTTCACCCTTGGCGTCACGCGCGGCGCAGAAGCCCAGCGCCGCCGAGATCGAAGTCGCAGCGTGGGCCGCGCCGAACGGGTCGTATTCGCTTTCGGCCCGCTTGGTGAAGCCCGACAGGCCCCCGCCCTGGCGCAGAGTCTTGATGCGGTCGCGGCGGCCGGTGAGAATCTTGTGCGGATAGGCCTGGTGGCCGACGTCCCAGATGACGATGTCCTTGGGGGTCTCGAACACGTGGTGCAGGGCCACGGTCAGCTCGACCACGCCCAGGCCCGCGCCCAGGTGGCCGCCGGTCACCGACACGGCGTCGATGGTCTCGGCTCGGACCTCGGCGGCCAGTTGCTTGAGCTCGGGAATGGAAAGCTCGCGCGTGTCGGCCGGCGAGGCCACGGTGTCGAGCAGAGGTGTTTTCGAGGACATGTTTGAAGAAAGCGCGGTCAGTTGCGGCGGTCCAGCACGAAATCAACGCTTTCGCGCAGATGTTCGGCCCGTTCGCCAAAGATTTCGAGATGGGAACGCGTCTGCTCGGCCAAAAGCGTCACGCGCTCCTTGGCCGCATCCAGACCCAATAGGGTGACGTAGTTGGCCTTGCCCATGGCGGCGTCCTTGCCGCCCGTGGCCTTGCCCATGGTCTCGGCGTCGCCTTCGGCGTCCAGAATGTCGTCGACGATCTGGTAGGCCAGGCCCAGATCCTGGGCGAAGGCCATCAGGGCCGCGCGCTCGGAATCTTTTGCCCGGGCGATGATCAGCGGGATCTCGAAGGCGAAGGCGATCAGCGCGCCGGTCTTCAGCCGCTGCATACGGGCCACCGCGCCCAGATCGTCGCGAACGCCCAGGATGTCGATCATCTGGCCGCCAGCCATGCCCTTGGCGCCCGAGGCGATGGCCAGCTTGCGCACCAGTTCCGAGCGGACGTGGCCGTCGTCGTGGGTGTCGGGGTGGGCCATGATCTCGAAGGCCGCCGTCTGCAGGGCGTCGCCCGCCAGGATCGCGGTGGCCTCGTCATATTGCTTGTGCACGGTCGGACGGCCGCGGCGGACGTCGTCGTCGTCCATGGCCGGCAGGTCGTCATGGACCAGGCTGTAGGCGTGTATGCACTCCAGCGCGCAGGCCGCGCGCAGCACCGGCCGCTCGGGCAGGTCGAACATCTTGCCGGTTTCCAGCGCGAAGAACGGGCGCAGACGCTTGCCGGGACCCAGGGCCGCATAGCGCATGGCCTCGGTCAGGCGCGTCTCGGGGCCATCGGCGCGCGGCAGCAACTCGTCGAGCGCCACCGTGACGATGTCGGCGGCCTGGACGATCCGCCTGGCCAGGTCGTTGTCCGGACGCGCGGCGGGCATCAGTTGAACTCGGCCGCTTCGGCGGCGAAGGCGCCGCCTTGGCCGAGCACGATCTTCTCGACCTTCAGGCGCGCGGCTTCCAGCTTCTTCTCGCAGTGGGCCTTCAGGGCCGCGCCGCGCTCATAGATGTCGATAGACCGTTCCAGCGGCGCCTGGCCCGACTCCAGCTCGGCCACGATCTTCTCCAGCTCGGCGAGCGCCTGCTCGAAGCTGTAGGCGGAAAGGTCGGGGGCGGCGGTTTGGGTAGCGTCGGTCATTTCAACTCTCGGGGAACAGGGCGAGCCTAGTGGCCAAGGCCCGCGCGGGCAACGACCTAGAGTCAAGGCGTGGTTAAGGAAAGAGGGTTTGCGGATCAAGCGCGGCTGAAGCGCTTGATGCTCCAGTAGCCATGGCCCTGATCGACCAGCTTGCTCAGCCCCCGTTGCTTGAGCGCGTCGGCGATCATCCAGTTGAAGAAGCCGTGGGCCAGCACCAGCACGTCCTGGCCCTGATCGGCCAGCGCCACCAGGCGGTCGGCGGCCTCTCCGGCCCGCACCTCGGCCTGGGCGCGGGTCTCCTGCCCGCCGTGATGATCGAAGAACCACCACCAGAAGCGGGCAAAAAAGCCCAAGCGCTTGGGCGACATCTTGATCCATAGCGGCCACGGCGGCGGCGGCAGCGGGGCCTCGATGAAGGTCTGGTCGGTGTCGAAGGTCCGGTCGCCAACCACCGCCTGCGCGGTCTCGACGGCGCGGCGGCGAGTCGAGGCGATAATGACGTCGACCTCGCGGGCGATGGCGATCAGTCCGTCGGGCGGGGTCTGGCCGGCCTTCAGCCCGCCGACCTCGTAGCGCGCCCACCAGTCGCCGTACTCGGGCGCATTCAGGCGGACCTTGCGCGACAGGGCGGGTTCGCCGTGACGGGCCAAGGTGATGACGCCCAGCTTCGTGGGCAGGGACGATTGGTCGGCGGTGGTGACGTCGGCCATGTTGTAGAGAAGTCGGTCAGCCCCAGGGCCGTTCCGTCCCCTCCCCCTCCTGAAGAGCGCTTACAGGCGCGGCGGCGGATCGCCCCAGCGCCGTCCGGTGGTAACCGGCCTCGCGCCTGGACACAACCCGATCCGAGTGCGGGGGTCCAGGCGTTGAAGCCGCCCGGCGGGGCGGCTACTCAGGTTCTCCATGACCGATACGTTGCGCCGCGCCACCCTCGAAGACGCCGACACCCTGTCCAGCCTGGGCGCGCGGACCTTTGCCGAGACCTTCTCCCACCTCTATCCGACCGAGGATCTGGAGACCTTCCTGGCCTATGCCTACGGCCTGGAGCGGACGCGCAACGACCTGGCCCATCCCGACAAGGCCGCCTGGATTCTGGAGGACGAAGACGGCGAGGCCATCGGCTACGCCCTGGCCGGCCCCTGCGACCTGCCGCACGACGAGGTCGCGCCGGGGGATGGCGAGCTGAAGCGGATCTATGTGCTGAAGGGTCATCAGGGCGGCGGTCGCGGCTCGCGGCTGCTGGCGACGGCGCTGGACTGGCTGGGCCCGCGCCGGATCTGGATCGGCGTGTGGTCGGAGAATTTCGGCGCCCAGCGGCTGTATGGGCGCAAGGGGTTCACGAAGGTCGGGGAATACGAGTTCCCGGTCGGGGAGACGCGGGATCTGGAGTTCATCCTGCGGCGGGATGCTCCCCCCACCTGATCGCTTCGCGATCGTCCGCCCCCAAAGGCGGGCGGATGGAAGTCCGTCTTCCACCTCCGGGGGAGGAGCGCGTCAGCGCGGAGGGGGCAAGTTCTGTTGCGTCCCGTTTCAGAACCCTCCACTATCCGAACATCTGTTCGAAAGCCGCGCCGATGTTCCTTCGCTTCTTCTCCGAGCTCCGCCAGGCCAAGGTGCCGGTGAGCCTGCGCGAGTATCTGCTGCTGATGGAGGCCCTGGACAAGGAGGTCATCGACCGCTCGGTCGAGGACTTCTACTTCCTGTCGCGCGCCAGCCTGGTGAAGGACGAGAAGAACCTCGACAAGTTCGACCGGGTGTTCGGCCACGTCTTCAAGGGGCTGGAGACGGTCGGCGAAGGCATCACCGCCGACATTCCCGAGGAATGGCTGAAGGCCCTGACTGAGCGGTTCCTGACCGACGAGGAAAAGGCCCAGATCGAGGCCCTGGGCGGCTTCGAGAAGCTGATGGAAACCCTGCAGGAGCGCCTACGCGAGCAGAAGAAGCGCCACGAGGGCGGCAACAAGATGATCGGCTCGGGTGGCACCAGCCCGTTCGGCAATAACGGCTACAATCCCGAAGGCGTCCGGATTGGCCAGGACAAGGGCCGTCACGGCCGCGCGGTGAAGGTCTGGGACAAGCGCGAGTACAAGAACCTCGACGACGGGGTCGAGCTGGGCACCCGCAACATCAAGGTCGCCCTACGGCGCCTGCGCAAGTTCGCCCGCACCGGCGCGGCCGACGAGCTGGACCTGCCCGGCACCATCAAGGGCACCGCCGAGAAGGGCTATCTGGACATCCAGCTGCGCCCCGAGCGCCGCAACGCGATCAAGGTGCTGATCTTCTTCGACATCGGCGGCTCGATGGACGGCCACATCAAGCTCTGCGAAGAGCTGTTCAGCGCCGCCAAGACCGAGTTCAAGAACCTGGAATTCTACTACTTCCACAACTGCCTCTATGAAGCCGTCTGGAAGGACAACAAGCGCCGCCATACCGAGAAGATCCCGACCTTCGAGGTGCTCCACAAGTTCCCGGCCGACTACAAGGTGATCTTCGTCGGCGACGCGACCATGAGCCCGTACGAGATCACCTATCCGGGCGGCAGCGTCGAGCACTGGAACGAGGAGCCCGGCGCGATCTGGATGCAGCGGGTGGTCGACATCTATCAGAGCTGCATCTGGCTGAATCCCACGCCCGAGCGGCACTGGGACTACACCCAGTCGATCGGCGTCATGAAGCAGATCATCGGCGACCGCATGTATCCGCTGACGCTGGAAGGCCTGGACAAGGCCATGCGGGAACTGGTGCGGGGCTGACCGCCGACGCGTTTAGCGCTGGGCGCCGCCCTCGCCGCCGAACAAGCCGCCGTCGTGCGCCGGCTGACCAATCAACGGCACCTTCGGCAGATCGTGGTCATTGGCTATGGTCGTCCCGATCCTGAACGTCGACGTGTTGGCGCCGCCCAGCAGGATGAAGACGTCCTCGCGACCGTCGCCGTCCAGGTCGAAGCCCACGCGCGCGCCTGCCACTGGGCCCTTGACGTCGGTGACCTGGCTGGCGGTCGCCTCGCCTAGGGCGGCTTCCTGCGCGGCCAGCACGTTGCTGACGGCCGTGGCCGAGACCACGGTCACGTGGCCGCTGCCCATGACCGCCAGGTGGTCGCCCTTGGCGGCCGAGTAATCCAGCACCACGCCCAGCAGCGCTTCCAGCTTGGTGGCCGGCTCGTGGGCCACGATCAGGAAGGTGTCGGCGCCCGTGCCGCCGGTGGCGACCACGCGGGCGTTCATGACGATCTTGTCGTCGCCAGCCCCGCCATCGATGCGGTCGATCTGGCCGGTCTTGGCTCCGCCGCCGTCGATGAAGTCGTCGCCGGCCTCGCCCTTGATCACTTCGCCTTCGGCCGTGCCGTACAGGACGTCGGCGCCGGCCGTGCCCTTCATCACCGAGCGGCCGGCGGCGAAGCCCGCGCCTTCCAGATCGCCGCTGATCACGGGGGTGTCTTCCGGCAGATTGGCGACGGCTTGCGGCGCGCTGGGCGCGACATCGGCCGACGGGGCCGGAGCCAGGTGGGCGATCTTGAAGACGCCCAGCCCCGAAGCGGCCTCGGCGGGCGTTTCGATGGCCAAGGTCTTGAGGCTTTCAGCCTTGACCGGAGCCTGCTGCGCCTGAGCGCCGGCGTCAGAGGCGCTGTGCGGCATCGCGCGGCCGGCGGCGCGATCGCCGTCGAAGCCCAGCGAGGCGATCAGGCGCGAGGCGACCACGTCCATCGACAGGTCGTCGACGCGCGGCAGGTTCTCGAAATTCAGGCGGCCGGCTTCGCCGACCTCGATGCCGCGCAGCTCGAGATACAGGCCCACGGCGATGACCAGCGACAGGAAGGACTGGGCCTCGCGGCTGGACGGATTGAAGGCCACGACGTTGCCGCCGGCCTCCTCCACGCCGCTCGAGGACAGCACCTGGCGCAGCGCGCCCCACAGGCTGCCGACCTGGTGGAACATGTCGACCGCCGCGTCATGCACGACGAAGCGCCCGTCGATGCGGGCGATGTGGACCAGCACGTCCTGGTTGGAGTCAGTGACGACGTACCAGGGGTCACCCGAGTCGGTCTGGCCGAAGACGCTGTCGATCTCGCCATAGCTGCTGGCCAGCTGCTGGGTGAGCAGCATCAGCAGGCCGCGCTCGTTGGCGGACCAGTCGGTGGCCGGGGGCCGGGGGCTGAAGGCTAGGATCTCACCCATGGCGCGGCTCTTTACCCCTGAGCCGCCCGTTCGGCCACATCGCCGTCAACGTCCCCATCAGCGCCATCGGCGGCGCCTTCGAACAGCAGTCGGTGAAGTTCGGGCTCATAGTAGCGCAGCAGGGTCCGGGCGAACTGGCTGGGATCCAGGCCAAGGCTCTCGGCCCAGATCGCCTGGGTCTCGATCGGCACGCGCCCCAGGCCGTTCTCCACTTGGGACACGAAGGTGTAGTAGCGCAAACCGGTCATCTCGGCCAGTTCCGCCTGGGTAAGGCCGGCGGCCTCCCGCGCGGACTTCAGCCAACGCCCGGCTTCGCGCCGAAGAGTCTTGGTCAACGCCGCCTTGGCGGGGTTCATCGCCGTTCGTGACATCGCAAAGCCGTTCCCGCGTCCACAACTCGGACGCCGCCTTAGTTGTTACACATTGCGTAAAAACGCAACAGCAGGTTATCGAGGGCTTGCAAAGCCCTTGCGGAAAGCTCAGAACCACGCATACAGTTTTAACGCAACTATTTTGAACGCAGGCCGCTGCATGTACGTCTCCATCGATCCGGCCCACTCCCGCCGCGCCGCCTCCTGGGCGACGACGCCCCGCGTGTCGCTGATCATGGTCGTCTACATGACCGGTCCGGCGCTGATGGAGAGCGTGCGTCACGTGCTGGCCGAGCCGCTGGTGGACGAGTTCATCATCGTCGACAACGGCTCGTCTCTGGCCGACGCGGCCTGGCTGCGCGACCTGGCCCGCCGCGAGCCGCGGGTTCGGTTGCTGCAGGGCCTGGGCAATATCGGCTTCGCCCGCGCCGCCAATCTGGGCGCGGCCAACGCCAAGGGCCGGTCGCTGGTGTTCCTGAACCCGGACGCCTTCCTGACCACCGGCGCGGTGTCGGCCCTGATCGACGCCGCCCGCGACCGCCCCTCCCCCTGCGTGATCGGGCCCCGGGTGTTCAACACCGACGGAACAGAACAGCGGGGCGCGCGACGTGGCGAAGTTACGCCGGTCACGACCCTGCTCAGCCTCTCGAAGCTTAGCGCCACCCTGCCCCCGCTGCGCCGCTTCGAGATCCACCGGGAGAGCGAAGCCCCCCCTTCGCACCCGGTGGACACCCCTACGATCTCGGGCGCCTGCTTCTATATGTCGGCGGCCGACTTCCACGTGCTCGGCGGCTTCGACGAGGGCTTTTTCCTGCATGTCGAGGATGTCGACCTGTGCTGGCGGGCCCGCAAGATGGGCGGCAGCGTGCTGTTCCAGCCCAATGCCCGCATCATCCACGTCGGCTCGACCAGCAAGGAGAACCCGCTGGTCATCGAGTGGCACAAGGGTAAGGGCCTGGTCCGCTACTTCCTCAAGCGCGCCGACAGCAAGCGCCGCAAGGTCCTGGCCCTGGTGCTGGCCCCGCTGATCCTGGGCGTGGCTGTGGGCCGTCCGCTGCTGCGCCAGCTGGTGCGCGGCCGCATGGGTCGCCCCGTCGAACGCCTCGCAACACGCCAGCCTGCCGAGCATCGCGCAGCCTAAGCGCGTCTGAACGTCGATTAGGCAGCCCACCGACGATCTTGACGCTTGCGCCAAATTCGAACGGTCGTAAGACTTCCCCACGGGTAAACGGGGAATACGTAGTGAGTCCGACCACCGACGCCGCCTCTCATGAGGTCGAGGCCGCCGAGACCGAAGCCGCCACCAAGAACCTGGTCTTCGTGGCTGCGGAACGCCTGTTCGCCCTACACGGCTTCCAGAACGTCTCCGTGCGCGACATCACCGCCGCCGCCGGCGTGAACCTTGCCTCGGTGAACTACCACTTCGGGTCCAAGGACGCGTTGCTGTTCGACATCTTCAAGCGGCGCACGGCCGAGCTCAATCGCGAGCGCGCCAAGATGCTGCACGAGGCCAATGACCGTCACGACGGCAATCCGCCGTTGCGCGAAGTTCTGGCCGCCCTGCTGACCCCGCCTCTGCGCTGGCTAGCGCCGGACCACGAGCGCCGCATCTCGCTGCAGTTCGTGATCCGCGCCCGCAGCGAAGGCACCGACGAGATCCGCACTGTGCTGAAGACCGACGTCTCTCACCTGCGCCGCTTCTCCGACGCCCTGCTGCGCGCCCGCCCCGACCTGTCGCCGGAAGACGTCTACTGGCGGCTGCACTTCACCCTGGGCATGCTGCACAACAACCGCTTCGCCGAATTCGACCGCCTGAACGTCCTGTCCGAGGGCCAGACCAGCGAGGCCGATGTGGTGACGCTGCTGGAGCGCATGCTCGATTTCGCCGAGGCCGGCTTCAACGCCTGAGGAAACCCGCAACCGGCTCGTGACCGCGCGCGTTAGCGCCGGTCATGAGCCGACTGCGCATTCTTCACGAGACCCTCTACACCTATGAACGCCCGGTGCGGTTCGGCCCTCAGAGGCTGATGATCCGCCCGCGCGACAGCCACGCCCTGCGCATCGTCGAGGCGTCGCTGACCCTTTATCCGCCCGGCGAGACCCGCTGGAGCTATGACGCCAACGGCAACTGCGTCTGCTTCTTTCAGCCCGACGGCGAAGCTGACTCCATGCGGGTGGCCAGCGAACTGCTGATCGACCGCTTCCCCGCCCCGCTGGCCCCGCCGCGGATCAAGGACCCGCACACCCTGACGCCGATCATCTACGCCGCCGAGGACCGGGTCACCCTGGAGCCGTTCATCGCCCCGGTGACCGACGACCCGGACGCGGTGCTGCTGCGCTGGCTGCGCGAACTGGACACCTGCCGCGACGAGTCCGCCCTGGAGTTCCTGCTGCGGGTCAACCGCACCATCCACGAGCAGTTCGAGTACCAGGGCCGCGAGGCCGAGGGCGTCCAGACCCCGGCAGAGACCCTCACCCTGCGCAGCGGCGCATGCCGCGACGTGGCCTGGCTGATGGTCGAAGGCCTGCGCCGGCTGGGCTACGCGGCGCTGTTCGCCACCGGCTATATCCACTCACCGGGCGCTGAGATCCGCGGCGCAGGCGCGACCCACGCCTGGTGCGAAGTCTTCCTGCCCGATCTGGGCTGGCTAGAGTTCGACCCGACCAACGGCCTGGCGGAATCGCCCGATCTGATCCGCGTCGCCGCCACCCGCAGCCCCGCTCAAGCGTTACCCGTGTCCGGCGCCATCATCGGCGACCCAGGCGCGTCGCAGCTTCACGTCTCCGTGGATGTCAGCCTGGCCGATGAAGCCAGTCGCGCGGCGTGATAAGAAGAACGCGGGAGGAACGACCATGACCAGCGGCTTCCAGAACCAGAACCCCAACCTGACCGGCAGTCTTCCGAAGACCGAGCCCAAGGCCCAGCATGGCCAGAAGCCGAGCCAAGACTGCGTGAAAATGAAGGAAAAGCGCTCGTTCGAACCCAAGCCGGGTCACTGAGCGAACAAATCGTCGTTAACGGAAACCCTTGTCACACAAGGCGTCTAGGCACGCGCTTAAGGTTTTATTAATCTGCAACCTGAGGGACATGGGGAGCTGAGCGAGCATGCGAGGGGTCGCGCTCGGAGCACTGCTGACGATCACGACCATGATTGCCATTGGGGCCGTGGTCGGAACCGCGACGGCGCTTTCGCCTCGCGCGGCGCAGCCGTACGACCAGACCCTGACCCTGGCCGGCGGCCCTGAGGCTGTCGCTCGCCCCGCCTATCTCGACGATCCCGACGCCCCGATCGCCACCGCCCGCTATGGCGGCGAGCGCTCGCAGGCCGCGCCGCCCGCAGCTTTGGCGGTCGAGACCTACGCCACGCCCGCCGTCGCCACGGTGGCGCTGGCGGGCGGTCCAGAACCCAAGACGGTCGAGCTTGCCGAGGCCCCGTCGGTCGCTGCCGAGCCACCCGCTCAGGCCCGCACCCAGCCCGCCCCGCCGCGCCCCGCGGTGCGGATGCATGCGGAAGCCCGGCGCCCGCCCAGCGGCCCTGTCTTGGCCCTGACCCACACCTCGGCCCATCCGCTGCCCGGCAAGGTGCTGCAGGCGCGCATCGACGACGAGCCCCTGCCCTTCACGCCCATGGGCCTGCAGTCCAACGCCGTGCGCCGCCTGACCCTGAACGCCTCGAACCTGATGTCCAAGGCGGCCGCCTCGGCCCAGGACCTCAAGCGCGGCCGCTGGATGTTGTACGCCGCCAGCTCGGGCAAGGCGTACGGCTTGAACCTGATCCGCGACACCTTCGGCGGCTGGCGCAACGCCGGCCTCAGCGAAGAAAAGCTGGCCCGCTTCGGCAGCCGCCAGCTGGGCCTGGGCTACCGCAAGGATAACCGCCAAGTCTCGCTGACCGCGACCCAGCGCAAGTTCCGCGGCATCGACTATTCCGACAAGGATACGGTCGTGGGCGTCACGGTCTCGGTGCGCGGGAAGTAAGGGCCTAGCCCTTTCGCCGCCCGGCCCGCGAGTGGTTCGCCGTCATCGGATCGGGCTTTTTCGGCGGGGTCCAGCCTGCGGGCGTCTTGGGGACCGGCTGATCTGTCCCCAGACCCATCTTCCCCGGAACCTGACGCTGGAAGTAGGACGCCTGAGGCGCGCCTTCGACGTCCCGCACCTTGGCGCTGCGGCGGATGCCATCGATCTCGCCGCGCAGGCGGGCGGCGCTGTCGAAATCCTGAGCCGCTACAGCCGTTTCCAGCTGCGCCTTCAGGTCGTCGAGGTGGGACATGCGCGCCTCCATGGGATGGACTCCCATGGAGAACGCACGAGGCAGAGGTTTAGCCGCGCGCGGCGGCGATGCGGGCGCGGGCGATCTCGTCGGCGACCAGATTGGCCGGACGCTTCTCGCTGATCGATTGGTCGATGACCTCGGCCAGGGTCTGGGCCAGGCGATCCAGCTTGCCGGCCACCCAGGCGCCGTCGAACGCGCCACCGGCTTCCAGGGCGCGGATCTCGGCGGCCACATTGATGATGCCGCCGCCGTTGATGACGTAGTCGGGGGCGTAGAGGATGCCGCGGTCGAACACGGTCTGGCCGATCATGGCGTCGGCCAGCTGGTTGTTGGCGCCGCCAGCGATGACCTTGACCTTCAGGCGCGGCAGGGTCGCCGCCGAGATCGCGCCGCCCAGGGCGCAAGGGGCGAAGACGTCGGCCTCGACGTCGAAGATGGCGTCGGCCGGCACGATGGTCGCGCCGGTCTTCTCGGCGACCTCATTCAGGGCTTGCTGGTTGACGTCGGCGATGGTCAGGACCGCGCCGGCGGCGTGCAGCTTCTCGGCCAGATAGGCGCCGACATGGCCCACGCCCTGGATGGCGACATGCACGCCGTTCAGGTCGCGGTTCAGGGCGCGCTCGACACACAGACGCACGCCGCGGAACACACCCTCGGCGGTGACCGGCGACGGATCGCCCGAGGCGGCCGCGTGGCCTTCCAGGCCGGCGACAAAGCGGGTGGTCTTGCGGGTGCTCATCAGGTCGGCCGGCGAGACGCCGACGTCCTCGGCCGTCCAGTACCGGCCGCCCAGGCTGTCGACCGCGCGGCCGAAGGCCTCGAACAGTTCCGGCGTCTTCTGGGTACGGCTATCGCCGATGATCACGGCCTTGCCGCCGCCGAAGTCCAGGTCGGCCATGGCGTTCTTGTACGACATGCCGCGCGACAGGCGCAGGGCGTCGGTCAGGGCCGCCTCGCTGCTGGCATAGTCCCACATGCGGCAACCGCCGGCGGCCGGGCCGCGCGCGGTGGAGTGGATCGCGACGATCGACTTCAGGCCGGTTTTTTCGTCGAAGAAAGCGTGGACGCCTTCGTGTCCCTCGAAATCGGGGGAATCGAACAAGGTCATGCCATCGGTCTCGCGTCAGCCAGAATGAACTGGTCGGCGGTTTACGCCCGCCGGCCGCGCCTCACAAGCCCCCAGACTGGCCCTGTGACTTGCGAGAGCGCTTCGAAGGCTTGGGCGGATCCATCGCCTTCATCGCCGCGACGCTGGCCGGGATCGGCGGCGCGCCGGACGGCGGCCAGGAATCGACGCCCTCGCGCAGGAACGCCGCGGCGTCGCTCCACACGTTGTGGGCCTGCTTGTCGACCAGCAGCAGGTGATAGCCCTGGGCGTAATAGGCTGTCTTCACGCCCGGCAGGCGCGTGGACGCCTCGACGGTCGGTTCGCGCGGAATGACTTGGTCCTTGGCCCCATAGAACCAGGCGGTCGGCAGACGCACATCGTCGGTCGACTTCCAGGCCCGCTCCATCAGATTGACCAGGCCGTAGATGGTGTCCGAGCGCGTACCCCAGATCATCAGCGGGTCGCGGCCCATGCGGCGCAGTTCCTCGATATTGTCCGAGGCCATGATCTCGCGCGTCAGCCAGTCGGGCGGCTCGATCACCCAGCCCCGCGCCGTGTGGGCGGTCAGCCAGAGACTGAGGCGGTTGGGCAGCGGCTGGGCCGACCAGCCCCAGACGGCGGGCGCGAACAGCATCAGCTTGTCGACCGGCGGAGGATTGTCGGAGGCCATGGCGCTGATCGCCAGGCCGCCGCCCATGCTGATCCCGGCCAGGGCGATCTTCGCCGTCGGATGCCGCTCGCGCACCACCGTGACCAGGGCGCGGACGTCATCCAGCGCCAGATCGACCGGCGCCCACACCCCGCGCTCGGGCGAACGGCCAAAGCCCCGGATGTCCAGGGAGTAGGTCGCAATCCCCTGCCCCGCCCACCAGTCGGCGGCCAGGTGATAGGCGTTGCCGTAGTCGTTCATGCCGTGCAGGCCGACGATCACCCAGTCGGGTTCCGCGGCCGGCATCCAGCGCATCAGGCCCAGCTTCGAACCGTCAAAGCTGATGAAGCCATCATCGGTCAGGCGCGGCCCGCGAAAGCCCAGCGCCGCCAGGTCCGGCCGCTGCACCAGCGGCGCGCAGGCGCTCAGCACGGCGGCGGACGCGGTCAGGATCAGGGCGCGACGGTTCATAGCTTCAGAATGTCCGCGACACGCTGGCGAAGATAGGGCGTGACCTCGGCCTCGAACCACGGATTGCGCTTCAGCCAGGCAGTGTTGCGCCACGACGGGTGCGGCATGGGCAGAACGGTGGGCCCGAACTCGCGCCAGCGGGCGATGGTCTCGGTCATGGTCTTGCCGGTCCGCCCCGGCAGCGCCCAGTCCTGGGCGTAGCTGCCGACCAGCAGGGTCAACTCGACATTGGGAAGTTGCTCGAGCAGTTGCGGCCGCCACAGCGCCGCACAGCGTGGCGGCGGCGGATAGTCGCCGCCCTTCGGGTTGGTCCCCGGAAAGCAGAAGGCCATGGCCGCCACGCCGATCTCGGGCCGGCCGTAGAAGGTGTCACGGTCGATCCCCATCCACTGGCGCAGGCGGTTGCCGGACGGGTCGTTGAACGGCAGGCCGGTCTCGTAGACCAACCGTCCCGGCGCCTGGCCGGCGATCAGGATGCGGGTCTCTTCGCGGACCCGCGTCACCGGCCGGGGCGTGTGCGGCAGATACGGCGCGCACGCCCGGCAGGCGGCGATGTCGGAGAGGAGCGTATCGAGCGGCGGCATCGGCGAGGATTTAGGCGCGGCGCTCGAAACTCCAAGCTTGGCCGCCCCAATCCGTTTCCCCGGCGAAGGCCGGGGCCCAGATACATCCTGTGCGGCTTGGGATGATCCGAGAGACGGCGGCGCTAAAACGCTCATACGCCCCGGGGTTCGATCTGGGCCCCGGCTTTCGCCGGGGAGACGGGAAAAGGTTAGTCTTCGTCGCCCTCAACATCGGCTTCGGGCGCTTCCTCGAACGAGGTCGGGTCGCCTTCCAGGCGCGTGCGGATGCGATAGACGCCACGGAATTTCTCCGGATTGACCGGCTTGTTGTGGCGCAGGATCACGACCTTGCCCTCGCGGGCCAGCTCGATGGCGTTGGTACGCACGTGACCCAGGATCTGCTGCCAGCGCTCGGGCTGGATCGCCTTGGCCACGTTCATCGGGTCGATCGACTTGCCCTCGGCCAGCGGCGCCAGCATGGACAGGATGGTGTCTTGGATCGGGGAGGTCATGGCGCTCCCTTGCCACGGATTGTCAGCAGAGGCGAGAGCGGCGGCTTGCGTCGCGCGGACCGCCCTTCTAACTGAACAGCGATAAGAACAAGCGGAGGGGACCTCACATGGACGGCGGCAACGAGATCATGAGCGGACCGCGCCTGGTGGAGGGCGGCGAGTGGGCCGGGTGGCGGACTTGGTCGGGGCTGGACCCGTTCGAGGACCAGTCGGGGCCGTTCTATTTCCGCGAGGATGACGCCGGCGTCGTCACCACCGCCTTCCGCGCCGAGACCAAGCACATGAACGGCGGCGGCTTCATGCACGGCGGCTGCATGATGACCTTCGCCGACTTCTCGCTGTTCGCCATCGCCTGGAAGGAACTGGCCGACAGCCGCGCGGTGACCGTCAGCCTGAACGGCGAGTTCGTCGGCCCCGCCCGCCCCGGCGACCTGGTCACGGCCACCGGTGAGGTGGTCCGCGCCGGCGGCTCCCTGCTGTTTATCCGCGGCCTGATCGCCACCGGCGGCAGCCCGATGCTGAACTTTTCGGGCGTCGTGAAGAAGATCCGCTCGCGCGGCTAGACCCCTGCCTTGGCCGCCGGCCGGGCGTTCATCTCGGCCAGCCAGCGGTTGACGTGCGCCAGTTCGGCGTCGGGCCGGAAGCGGACCATGCGCGCAAAGTCGATGCCGGTGACGGCGATGATGTCAGCCATCGTCACGCGATCAGCGGCGATGAACGGGCTCTCGGCCAGTCGGCGGTCGAACACCTTCAGCGCACGTTCGGCGGCCTTGCGATTGGCCTCGGCGATCTCGGGGACCTGGGTCTCGATCGCAGCCAGGGCGGGGTGGCCGTGGCGGACGGCCATCATCAGCGGCGTCGAGAGCAGCATCTCGGCCCGGCGCGTCCACATCTCGATCACCGCCGTCTCGCGCGGGTCGCGACCGAACAGGTTCGGTTCCGGATAGGCGCTTTCGAGATAGCGGCAGATGGCGACAGACTCGGTGATCGTCGTGGCCTCGTCGATCTCCAGCGCCGGCACATTGGGAAGGCCCGCCTTGGCCAGGTAGCCGGGCTGGCGATGCTGACCGCCGAAGATGTCGATGTCGACGATCTCGACGTCCTCGATCCCCTTCTCGGCCATGAACCAGCGCACCCGCCGAGGATTGGGCGCGCGACGGCTGTCGTAGAACTTCATAAGAAAAATCCTCCCGGCTTTTGACCGGGAGGATGATCTCATTCCGCAAGGGAACGGAAGCGCGGGTTAGAGCCCGAACAGCACCCGCGGCATCAGGCCGACCAGCGAGCCGGTCAGGCAGGTGGCCAGGAAGCCGGCCATCATGGCCTTCCAGACCAGGCCCAGGATCTCTTGGCGGCGCTGGGGGACCAGGACCGAGAAGCCGGCCACGTTCATGCCGACCGAGCCGATATTGGCGAAGCCGCACAGGGCGTAGGTCAGGATCATGCGGCTGCGCTCGTCCAGCGTGCCCACGGCGATCTTCGACATCTGGATGAAGGCGGTGAACTCGGTGAGGATCAGCTTCACGCCCAGCAGGCCGCCGGCGGTGCCGGCTTCCTTCCACGGCACGCCCATGGCCCAGGCCAGGGGCGAGAAGACCACGCCCAGGCCGCGGGCGATGCTCAGCGGCTGGCCGCCGACATCGGGCATCGCGCCCAGGAACTTGTCGACCATGGTGGCCAGGGCCACGAAGACGATCAGCGTGGCGCCGACGTTCAGCGCGATCTGCAGGCCGTCGGTGGTGCCCTTCATGACCGCGTCGATGGCGCTGCCATAGGTCTTGTCCTCACCGGCCAGGTCGAGATCGGCGCCCTTCTCCATCGGATCGGACGGCACGATGATGCGGGCCAGCAGCACGCCGGCCGGAGCCGAGATGATCGAGGCGGTCAGCACGTGGGCGGCGGCGTTGGGCAGAACCCCGGCCAGGATGGTGGCGTAGGCGACCATGGTCGAGCCGGACACGCAGGCCATGCCGACCGTGATCAGCATGAAGAGTTCCGAGCGCGACAGCTTGTCGAGATAGGCGCGGATGAAGATCGGGCCTTCGATCTGGCCCATGAAGATGGTGGCGGCGGTGGCCAGGGCCGGCGGACCGCGCAGGCCCAGGGTCTTCTGGAAGATGAAGCCGAAGCCTTGGGCGGCCCACTTCAGGATCTTCCAGTGCCACAGCAGCGCCGACAGGGCGCAGACCACCAGGATCACCGGCATGACGCGGAAGGCGAAGATGAAGCCGGCGCCCGGATTGTTGACCGGATAAGGCTGCTCGCCCCCAGCCAGGAAGCCGAACACGAAAGCGGTGCCCGCCTGGGTCGAGCTGGCCAGACCCTCGACGGCGCCGTTGACGCCCTGCAGCAGCTGGCGCGCCTGGGGCAGGCCGAACAGGACCAGCACCAGCAGCACTTGAACGACGATGGCGGCGATCGCCAGCACCCAGGGGAATCGCTTGCGATTCTCGGAAACGAGCCAGCAGAGGCCCAAGGTGAGCGCCAGACCCGCCAGGGCTTGGACGTTCTCAGGACGGAACATCAAGAGGAAGACCTTACTGAAAGAGGCGACGCCCCCGCGACGCCAACCAAGGGCGCAGAATGACACCAAGACAGCCGCCTCGCGCAAGCGCCTTGCTTAGGGATTGGTTAAGGAAGTGGCAAAATGCCTCTTGGGGCCTCTCGCATCCCCGCTGAGCAGACGGGCAAATATTTCACCGCTGCAACGCCCGTTACCCCGATTTAACTTGGACGTTGGACGTTCGCCGGTCATTGCTGCAACCGTCGGTTTGGGAGCCGGCGGCGGGAAGCCGTCGCTCTTTGGGGGAAGTGCGAAGCATGTCGCTGGCCTTGGCCACTCTGCTTTACGAGTGGCGTCGTTACATGGCGGCCGTCGTCGCCCTGGCCTTTTCGGGCCTGCTGGTGCTGGCCTTCCTGGGCATGTTCATGGGCATCGGCAAGGCGTTCACCGCCCAGATCGACCGCGCCCGCGCCGACATCATGGTGCTGGGCCCCGGCGCCACGGCGCTGTTCAACGGCGGCCCCTCGGGCCTGCCGCGCCGCATGATCCCGCTGGTCTACAGCCATCCCGAGGTGCTGCAGGTGGCCCCGCTGGACGGCTCCGGCGGCCGCTTCCAGAACATCCTGACGCCCGAACAGATCGCCAAGGCCGAGGCCCGCGCCAAGAAGGGCGGCAAGGGTAAGGGCGGCGGTGGTGGCGGCGGCCGCAAGACCGAGTTCGTCAACGTCACCGTCATCGACGCCATTCCCGGCTACGTCACCGTGCCGACCGACTACACCGACTCCATGATCGAGGCCCTGCGCCAGCCCTATACCGTGGCCGTGGACCAGACCGCCCTGGCCCGTCTGGGCGTCAAGAAGGGCGACAAGGCCCTATACAACGGCAAGACCGTCACCGTGGCCGTGGTCACCACCGGCTATCCGAACATGATGCAGGCCTCGCTGGTCATGTCGCGCGACACCCTGCGAATGCTGGGCGAGGCCGACACCGGCCAGCGCGTCGGCCCGCTGATGGTGCAGATCGCCGATCCCTCGCGGGCCGAACTGGTCGCCGCCCAGCTGAACGCCAAGGCCGACGGCAAATTCCGCGCCTGGACCCGTCAGGAACTGGCCGACGCCAACTCCAACTCGATGCTGAAGGAGAGCTTCATCAGCATCATCCTGGTGTTCGCCCTGATCATGGGCGCGGTGATCGGCATGGCCATCACCTGGCAGACCCTGCGCGGGGCGATCATGGCCAATATCAAGGAGTTCGCCTCCCTGCGCGCCCTGGGCGTGTCGATGGGGTCTTTGCGGACCATCGTCATGGAACTGTCCTTCTGGGTCGGCGTGGCCGGAATCCTTATGGCCGGCGTCTTCACCTGGATCGTCTCCAGCCTGGCGGCCATGGGTGGTTTGCCGATGTCGTTCCCGATCCCGATGGTCGTGGCCATCGCCTTCTTCCTCCTGGTCATCGCCATTCTGTCGGGCCTGCTGTCGCTGGGCATCCTGAAGAAGAGCCAACCTGCGGACCTCCTGCGATGAGCGGCAATAACAGTCACAAGCGGGGCGAAAGCGCCCTCGCCGCCAAGGGCATCGTCAAGCGGTTCAAGACCGGCCGCACCTTCATCGAGGTGCTCAAGGGCGTGGACTTCGACGCCCGGCACGGCGACGTCACCATGGTCATGGGCCCGTCGGGCTCGGGCAAGTCGACCCTGGTCGCGGCGCTGTCGGGCCTGCTGAAGCCCGACGAGGGCGTCGTCTCGGCGCTGGAGGCCAAAGACCTGTGGGCCCTGCCCAGCGGCCGGATCGACAAGTTCCGCCTCGACCACTGCGGCTTCATCTTCCAGGGCTTCAACCTGTTCCCCGCCCTGACCGCCAAGCAGCAGGTGATGACGGCGCTGAAGTACCAGGGCGTCGGCAAGGGCGAGCAGGCCCGGCGCGCCCAGGCGGCGCTGGAGTCGGTGGGCCTGGGACCGCGCGTCAACCAGCGCCCGGCCGAGCTGTCGGGCGGCGAGAAGCAGCGCGTGGCCATCGCCCGCGCCCTGGCCAAGAACCCGAACCTGATCTTCGCCGACGAACCCACCTCGGCCCTCGACGGCAAGAGCGGCGAGACGGTGATCAAGCTGCTGCGCGCCGCCGCCACCGAGCGCGGCGCGGCGGTGATCTGCGTGACCCACGACCCGCGGTTGGAGGCCTATGCCGACCGCGTCATCCACATCGAGGACGGCCGGATCCTGGACGACGTGCGTAGAACGCCCGACGCCCATCCCGCCTCGCTCAGCCACTGATTTCCTGGGGGAAATTCCAAGATGCCCGCGTTCCTGCGCCGCCCCGCCTTCTACATCGTCCTGGTCGTCGCGCTGCTGATCGGCGGCGGGGCCGTCTACATGAAGGGCCAGGCGGCCGAGAAAAAGAAGAAGCTCGAGGCGGCGGCCCGCATGGAGGAGCCCTCCCCCTATGCCGCCATCGCCCAGGGCAAGGCTGACGTCGAAGGCGGCGTGATCCAGGTGGCCGCGCGTCGCCAGGGCATCATCCGCGAGGTCTTCGTCCAGGAAGGCGACGTCGTGAAGGCCGGCCAGCCGCTGGCCAAGCAGGAGGACGACGACGTCCGCCTGGCCTCGCAGACCGCCGCCGCGGCCCTGGCCTCGGCCCGCGCCCAGCTCACCCAGTTCCAGGTGCAGCTGCGGACGGCCCAGCGCGAATATAACCGCCTGCAGAGCCTGACCGCCTCGAACTATGTCGCCGCCCAGCGCCTGGACACCGCCCGCGACCAGATCGCCTCGGCCCAGGCCAATATCGGCGCCCAGCAGGCGGCGATCCAGGTCGCCGCGGCCCAGGTGGCCCAGGCCCAGTTCAACCAGGAACTGACCATCATCCGCGCTCCGGCCGACGGCCGCATCGCCCGCCGCCAGGCCAATCCGGGCGCCGGCGCCTCGACCCTGAACGTCACGGCGATGTTCGATCTCGAGCCCAACACCCAGCGCATCGTCCGCGCCGAGATCGTCGAGGCCGACATCCCCAACGTCGCCATCGGCCAGGAGGTCGAGATCCAGCCCGAGAGCGACCCGACCAAGACCTATGTCGGCAAGGTGCTGCGCCGCGCCGGCGTCTTCGGCGCCCGCAAGCTGGCCTCCGACGACCCCAGCCAGCGCAGCGACGAACGCGTCGTCGAGGTGGTCGTCAGCGCCGACAACGCCGCCCTGCTGGTCGGCCAGCGGGTCCTGGTCAAGTTCATGAAGCCCGGCCAGAAAGCCGGCGTGAAGCGCGACAAGCCGGCCGCCCCGGTCGGCGGCGGGATGACGAAGAACAAGGCGTAAGCGTCGCGGTCCTTAACCCTGTTTGGTCAGGCCTGCTTAAGGCTTGAGGGCCAGATTGCCGGCGAATCCGAAGGGAACTCGCCGTGCAGGTCTCCGCCGCCAACACCGCCTATACGCCGCGTCCCGCAGCGCCCGCGCAGACGCCGTCGCCGGCCGCCGACCTGACCGCGCTGGCCGTGGCCCAGACCAACGTCAAGATGACCGTCGCCGCCGGCGCGGCCCTGGCCCAGACCACCGGCGAACTCACCGGCACGCTGGTGAACATCTCGGCCTGATCCAACAGGCCCTGCGACCACAAAGAAAAGGCCAGGATCGCTCCTGGCCTTTCGTATGTCTGGCCCGCGCCCGAGCCCTAGGGCAGCGCGCGGTAGACGAAGTTGCGGAAGCGGGCCTTGCCCTGGCCGGCCGCATAGAGACCCGGCTTCAGCATCAGGAAGCCGCCCCGGACGTTGTGGTGGTAGCCGCTGACCTCCATGCCGCGGTCGAACCGCTTCCAGGTCTTGCCGCCGTCACCGCTGGTGTGGAAGCTGACGATGTGGCGGTTGTTGCGCACCTTCATCAGCATCCGGCGGCCATACGGATTGGCGGGGCGGCCGCGCTCGATGCCGTACTGGTGGGTCACGAAGCGCTTCTCGTCGAAGCCCACGCCGCAATAGAGCTGGCGGTCGTAGAACAGGATCAGGCCGGCGGTGACACCCGGGTCGATCTCGATCTCGCACTCGTACTCGTAGGCCTGGTCGCCGTTGACAAACAGCAGCGGCGAGGACGTTGACGGGGCCTGACCGGTGGCGGTCAGCTCCAGCGCGCCGCCCACCCGGTTGAAGCGCTTGGGCTCGTCGGGCGTGGGGCCGAAGAACGCCCACTGCATGCCGCGTTTGTCGGCGCTGAAGTCGTCGGATAGCGCAAAACCGTGGGTGACGACCTTGCCGCCCTTGGGCTTAGTGATCGGCTTGGAGAGGTCGCCGCCGCCGAAGGTGAACCAGCCGTCCTTGGTCCAGGTGACCGGGGCCAGCAGGGTCGAGCGGCCCAGGGTGTAATAGCCGTTCTCGTAGCCGTGATAGACGCCCCACCAGTCGCCGGCCGGGCCCTCGACCAGACTGGCGTGGCCACGCGACCACCACATCTCGCTGTTGTCCTGCGTGCGGACCAGCGGGTTGTGCGGGCAGTTCTCCCACGGCCCGTTGATCGACTTGGAGCGGGCGGCGATCACCTGGTGGCCGGTCGGCGGGCCGGCCGTGCCGCCGATGGCGGTGATCATGTAGAAGTACTCGCCGCGACGCAGGATCTTGGGGCCCTCGGGCGCGAAGCCCTCGACCTCCCAGTCCTCCGGATAGTGCCAGGCGTCATAGACGTGCTCGGGCTTGCCCACCGTGCGCAGGCCGTCGGCCGTCAGCTTGACCCGGTCGCCGCCATTGAGGAACAGCCACCGCGTGCCGTCCTCGCCGACCGCGTGGCCCGGGTCGATATGACCGGGCAGGTCCAGGTCGATCGGGTCCGACCAGGGCCCCTCGATCTTGTCGGCCCAGACCACCCAGTTGGAGGTCTTGGACTCCGGGCTCGCCGTCTTCTTGGTCGGGAAATAGATGTAGTAGCGGCCGTCGTGCTTGATGATCTCCGGCGCCCAGACCGAGCCGATGTTGCGCTCCAGGGCGGTGACCAGCGGACGCCAGTTCACCAGGTCCTGCGAGTGCCAGATCAAGAGGCCCGGATAGCTCTCGAAGGTCGAGAACGTCATGTAGTAGTCGGCGCCGTCCTTCAGGATGGTCGGGTCGGGATGGTCGCCGGCGAGGATCGGGTTGAGGAAGCGGCCGTCGCCCAGGTCGGCCTTGCGCTGGCCTTCGAACGTGGTCTTCCAGCGCGAGGCGGCCGGCTTCGCGGGCAGCCGTCCCATGGCGCCGGCCGATTGCGCCGCCGCCGGCGTTGCGGAACTGGCGGCCGCGACGGCGGCGCCTCCAAGAACGGCTCCTAGCGCGCCGCGCCGTGACAGATGGGTCATCAGTTCCCCCAAACAAAACATTGCCGGCCAGCGGGCCGATCATTTCCTCTGAGTAATTGATGGCGCGATGTTCGTCGACTGGTAAGTTCGCGACGTTTCATCCATAAAAGCATTTTCACTAAAATCGCAGATCGCTGGCGGGCGGCGCGATAGCGGGAAGGCGCAGACAAGATGAGCTTGAAACCGCTTGTTTGCTTGAGTTTCGTCCTAGCCCCCACCCGTAGGGGCTGCATCGGGTCGAACGTCGAGGCGACGCCGGGCCCCGGCCCACAGGTGATGATCTGACACCGCCGGAGCCCTGATTTTCGCCGCGTCATGCGCGGTAGAGGCAGGAACGAAGAATATTACTCGGACAAAATAGGCGCCCGGAGCGCCCTGAACAGAAGGAGAGGATGCGATGACCCAAGCGACACGACGGGGCCTGTTCGGCGGCGCAGCGGCGGCGACGGCCCTGGCCGGCATGGCCAAGGCTGAGCATCTGGTCGAGCCCGGCTTCGACCAGATCGCGACCGGCCCGTTCAAGCCGACTTGGGACTCGCTGGTCAGCGGCTACAAGGCGCCCGACTGGTTCCGCGACGCCAAGTTTGGCCTCTGGGCCCACTGGGGGCCGCAGAGCGTGCCCGAGGCCGGCGACTGGTACGCCCGCAAGATGTACATCCAGGGCGACCCCTACTATGCGCGCCACCTCAAGCGTTACGGCCACCCGGCCGACTACGGCTACATGGAGCTGCTGCCGCAGTGGCGGGCCGAGAACTGGGACCCCGAGGGCCTGATGGACCTCTACGCCAAGGCCGGCGCCAGGTACTTCGTGGCCCTGGCCAATCACCACGACAATTTCGACGGCTACAACTCGCGCTTCCACGACTGGAACGTCACCAAGGTCGGGCCCAAGAAGGACATCATGGCCCTCTGGGCCAAGGCCGCCCGCAAGCGCGGCCTGCGCTTTGGCGTCTCCAACCACGCCGCCCACGCCTGGCACTGGTTCCAGACCGCCTACGGCTACGACCCCGAAGGGCCGCGCCAGGGCGAGCGCTACGACGCCTATCGCCTCAACCGCCTGGATGGCCGGGGCAAGTGGTGGGAGGGGCTGGATCCGCAGGCACTCTACGGCGGGCCGGTCATGCCGCTGCCGCCGGGCCTCAACTCGATCGCGGCCGCCAACCAGTGGCACAAGGAGAACGACCGGGTCTGGACCGAGAAGGCCCCGCTGGCCAATCCGGCCTTCACCCGCCAGTGGTTCCTGCGCACCAAGGACCTGATCGACACCTACGAGCCCGATCTCCTGTATTTCGACAATTTCGACATCCCGCTGGAGCAGGCGGGGCTGGATATCGTCGCCCACATGTACAACGCCTCGGTCGCCCGCAACGGCAAGCAGGACGTGGTGATCAACATCAAGCCGCAGGCGGGCGCGCCCTTCCGCGGCGGGGTGACAGCCGATGTCGAGCGCGGCGCGCGCTCGGACATCAGCCCCGAGCCCTGGCAGACCGACACCTGCCTGGGCGACTGGTTCTATGACCGCGAGCGCTATCTGCAGAAGTCGTACCTGCCGGCCTCGGCGGTCATTCATCGCCTGTGCGACATCGTCTCCAAGAACGGCAATCTGCTGCTGAGTGTGCCCGTGCGGCCCGACGGCACGATCGATTCCGAAGAGCAGCGCATCGTCGAGGAGATCGGCGGCTGGATGGGCCGGTTCTCCGAGGCGATCTACGGCACGCGGCCCTGGACGATCTTCGGCGAAGGCCCCACCGAGGCCGCCGCCGGCATGTTCGCCGAGAAGAACCAGAAGCCGTTCACGGACAAGGACATGCGCTTCACCACCAAGAACGGAGCGCTCTACGCCATCGTCATGGGCCGGCCGGCCTCGGGCGAGGTGCTGATCACCTCGCTGGCCAAGGGCGGCCCGCACGCCAAACGCAGCACCAAGCGGGTGACGGTGGTCGGCGATCGCACCGCTCTTCCCTTCACCCAGGACGCCAGCGGCCTGCGGGTGCGCGTGCCGGACGGCGCGGTCCATCCCTTCGGCGTCGCCCTGAGGATCGACGGCGCGCTCTAGCGCAGACCGGCCGGGGCCGCGACGTCATCGGCGTCGCGGTCTAGGGCTGCTCGCTCAGGGCGTAGATCTTCTCCATCGCCAGCCACTTCTCGCCCGGCGCGGCCTGCGGCAGGGGCTTCTGGAACGACCACATGAGCGTCTCCCAGGCCTGGACATCCTCGGAGGCCATGTCGGCGGCGGCCTTGGCCTGGGGCGAGAACGCCGGGCCAACCTCCATGATCATGAACATCCGGTCGTGCACCCGCCAGATCTCCAGCTCGCGGATGTCGGCGTTGCGGATCGATCGCGTCACCGTCTCGGGCGGCGCGCCCGGCCGATGCCAGGCCTCGTAGCGGGCGATGGCGTCGGCGTCGTCCTGGAGATCGAGCGCGAAACAATGGCGCATGCTGAAGAGCCTCGTGTCGAGAAGGAGCCGCCGTCGCTCTTACACGCCCGACCCCGTGAAGCCGAGAGCCCGTACGCGCTAAGCGGCGGCGCCCTCCCCTTGACGCCCCCTCTCCCGCGCCGCACAAACGCGTCAAACCAAACACGCGTTTGAGGGAGACAAAGGGCATGGCGGACATCCGCTTCGACGGCAAGGTCGCGATCGTTACGGGCGCCGGCGGCGGGCTTGGCCGCCAGCACGCTCTGGAACTGGCTCGACGCGGCGCCAAGGTGGTCGTCAACGACCTGGGCGGCAGCGTCGACGGCTCGGGCGGCTCGTCCGAAGCGGCCCAGAAGGTCGTGGAAGAGATCAAGGCGTTCGGCGGCGAGGCCATCGCCCACGGCGCCTCGGTGACCGACGACGCGGGCGTGGCCAACATGGTCCAGACCGCCATGGACACCTGGGGCCGCATCGACATCCTGATCGCCAACGCCGGCATCCTGCGCGACCGCACCCTGACCAAGATGGCGCTCGAGGACTTCGAGGCCGTCATGCAGGTCCACGTCTGGGGCACCTTCAAGCCCATCAAGGCGGTCTGGGACATCATGAAGGCCCAGAACTACGGCCGCATCGTCGTGACCACCTCGTCGTCGGGCATGTACGGCAACTTCGGCCAGAGCAACTACGGCGCGGCCAAGATGGCGGTGCTGGGCCTGATGAACACCCTCAAGCTGGAGGGTGCCAAGAACGACGTGAAGATCAACGCCATCAGCCCGGTCGCGGCCACCCGCATGACCGAAGGCCTGATGCCGCCCGAAGTGCTGGCCAAGCTGGCGCCGGAATACGTGACCCCGGGCGTCGTCTACCTGGCGTCGGACGAAGCCCCCACCGGCGCGATCCTGACCGCCGGCGCCGGCGCCTTCGCCCTGTCGCGCATCTACGAGACCGAGGGCGTCTATCTGGGCGAAGGCGGTCTGTCGGCTGAGGAAGTTCGCGACAGCTGGGACAAGATCACTGCCGAGGACGGCCAGAAAGCCTACTTCAACGGCGGCGAGCAGGGCCAGAAGTTCTTCCGCAAGATGGCTGGCGGCTGATCCTGATCAAGGATTCAATTGACGAGCTCAGGCTCACAGCAAAGTTTTGACATAACAATGATTGATGCGGGGCCTTTTCGGCTCCGCATCTGTTACAAAACCGACAAAATTCACGCTTGGGACAATTAAAAGCAACGCTATTTGACCAGATGCGTTACAGGCAGCGCTCCGCGAAGGCCGACAGGCTTTCGAAGAGCATCTTCCTCCCCAAGAAGGTCGGTAAAAAATCATGTCTCTCTCGCGTACCAGCCTCGCCGCCGGCGTGGCCTTCGTGGCGCTCGTCGCCGCCTCGCAAGCCTCTGCTTCGGCGTTCTACCTGCAGGAACAGTCGGTCCGCGCCTCGGGCCGCGCCTATTCGGGCGAAGTGGCCGACAAGGGCGTCGGCAGCCTGTGGTGGAATCCGGCGTCGATCGCCGGCATCGAGCGCAGCGAAGCCCAGCTGGGTTTCCACGCGGTTCAGGTGAACTCCAAGGTCGTCAACAACGGCTCGAACATCACCCGCCCCGTTCCGCCGACCGGCGTGACCAACCCGGTGGGCGGCGCCCAGACCGCCTTCGACCCGATCAATGACGGCGTGGTGCCCAACGGCGGCGTCGCTTTCCGCATCAACGACCGCCTGTCGGTCGGCGTCTCGGTCGCCGCGCCCTATAACTTCACCACCGAATACAACGCCGACAGCTGGACGCGTTACGACGCCCTGAAGTCGCACCTGCTGACCATCAATGTCGACGGCGTCATCGCCTACAAGGTCAGCGACTTCCTCGACCTCGGCGTGGGTGTCACCGCCCTCTACGCCGACGCCGAGCTGACCAACGCCCTGCCCAACATCTCGCCGCTGCAACCCGACGGCAGCCAGGCCCTGAAGGGCGACGGCTGGGCCTATGGCTACACGGTCGGCGCGCAGATCCACCCGTCCTCGAACTTCACGATCGGCGCCAGCTATCGCAGCAAGATCGACCAGAAGCTGGACGGCAAGGTCACGGTCGCCGGCCTGCTGGCCCCGATCCCTGCCGCCAACAACTTCTCGGTCGATGGCCAGGCTAAGATCACCCTGCCCTGGATGGCCAATATCGGCGCGCGCTGGGCGGTGAACGACCAGTGGACCCTGAACGCTTCGGTCAGCCGCATCGGCTGGAGCGAGTTCGACGCCATCCGCGTCTCGTTCCCGGGCGGCGCCACGACCAGCGTCCAGGACTATAAGGACACCACGTCCTATGCTGCCGGCATCGACTTCCAGGCCACCCCGCGCCTGACCCTGCGCACCGGCGTGCAGTACGACCCGACCCCGACGCCGGACGTCGGGCGCACCGCCCGCGTGCCGGACGGCGACCGCATGATGTACGCCGCCGGCGCCACCTGGGCCGCGACGGACAGCCTGAACCTCGACGCGGCGATCAACTACATCGCCTTCGACGACTCCAAGATCAATCGCACCGACGTCACGGCGACCAGCGCCACCGTGCGTCAGTTCGGCGACGTCACGGGCCACGCTGTGGTCCTGTCGGCCGGCGCGCGCTTCAGCTTCTAAGCTGAGCGACGACTGAAACGAGAAGCCCGCCCGGAGCGATCCGGGCGGGCTTTTTGTTGTCAGATCTTGAGGGTTTCTCTGAGGATCCGGGCCGCCGAACCGAAGACCTCGGCCGCCTGTCCCTTGGGCTCGGAGATCACCGCCGGCACGCCTTGGTCGCCGCCCAGGCGCACGGCGATCTCGATCGGGACCTGGCCCAGCAGTGGAACCTTCAGGCGCTCAGCCTCGGCCACGCCGCCGCCCTCGCCGAAGATTGGGATCGGCGCGCCGGTCGAGGGATCGGCGAAGAAGGCCATGTTCTCGATCAGGCCCAGGATCGGCGTGGCGGTCTTCTCGAACATCACCGCCGCGCGGCGCGCGTCGATCAGGGCGATCTCCTGGGGCGTGGTCACCAATACCACTCCGTCAATGCGCAGCTTCTGAACGAGCGTCAGCTGGACATCGCCGGTGCCCGGCGGCAGGTCGACGACCAGCACGTCCAGCGGCTGATCTTCCGAGCCCCAGGCCACGTCGTGGATCATCTGGCGGACGGCCGAAGACGCCATAGGTCCCCGCCAGATCATCGCCTTGCCCTCGTCGACGATGAAGCCGATCGACATCACCTTGATGCCGTGGGCTTCCAGCGGTTGCAGCTTGTCGCCCTCGAACAGCGGATCGCCGTCGACGCCCATCATCTTGGGGGCAGAAGGGCCATAGATGTCGGCGTCCAGCAGACCCACGCGCAGGCCCATCTTGGCGAAGGCGACGGCGAGGTTGGTCGAGACGGTGGACTTGCCCACCCCGCCCTTGCCCGAGGCCACGGCGATGACGTGGCGGACGTGGGCGGGCTTTTCGGCTTCCGGCGGCGGGACGATCCGCGCCTGGGGGTCTTCCTTGATCGATGCGCCCTTGCGCACCCGGGTCGCGCCCTCGGCGGCCTCGGAGGTCAGCACGACCGAGATCTTCTCGACGCCGGGCAAGGCGGCCAGGGCCTTTTCGGCCTGATCGCGGATGGGGATGTAGCGGCCGACCTGGCGGGCCGGCACTTCCAGCACGAAGCCGGCGCGGCCCTCGCGGACCACCAGGCCCTGGACGAGGCCGGCGGTCACCAGCCCCTTGCCGCTGGCCGGATCGACGATGAGGTCCAGCGCCGTGCGGGCGTCGTCGAGAGTAGCGGTCACGGGCGGGCCTCCTAATACAGGGGGCCTCATATCCGCGTGACGGCTCGGTTTTACAAGACCGGGCCGCTCCTAAGGGATTCTACCGCTCGACGATGTCGCGCTGCTGCGGGGCCAGCTTGGCCAGCAGCTTGTTCTGCGCGGCGAAGGGCACGCCCTCCTTGTCCATCGCGAACTGCAGGTTCTCGATCAAGGCGTTCATGTCCTTGTTGGTCGTGCCCTGGTCCTTGTGCGAGTCCTTCATGTTGCGGCCCGTGTAGTCGCAGCCGCCGCCCAGGATGTAGCAGAACTGCTCCTTCAGGGTCCGTTTCAAGCGCACCTTGTCGGTGGCGGCGAAGAAGTCCTTGATGCGCGGGTCGGCGAAATTGCGCTCGACCATGGTCTCCACGATGCGGTCGATGCCCGCCTTGCCGTGGAAGGCCTCGAAGGTCTTCTGATCGGTCATCGGGGTCGCGTCGGCGTTGGCGTTCGACTGCTTGTAGGCCTCGATCGGGACCTCGCCGGGGACGTTGGTCATCTCTTGGGCCAGGGTCGAACCCGACAGGGCGATCGCGGCGAAGCCGGCGAGAATGAAGGTCTTCATGGTCGCTATCCCTTAGAAGCCGGCCTGCAGCGACAGGTACAGCCCGCGCTGGTTCTTGAAGGTGGCGATGTCGCCCAGGTCCACATAGGCGGCGGTCACCGACAGGGTCTTGTTGACCGCATAGGCGACGAACAGGTCCTTCCAGTCGTCTTCCTTAGCGAAGCCCAGGTTGCTGGGCTTGGTGCGGTACTCGGCCCCGACCACCAGGCGCTTGCTCAGCAGATAGCCCGCCGAGCCTTCGAACTGCGGCTTGTAGCTGTCGTTCTTGTCGCCGCCGAAACCCAGCAGGCCCATCTGGTTGGCCTTGGTCAGGCGCACCGTGCCGTTCAGCACCAGCGACTTGTCCAGCAGCAGCTTGGTGGCGGCGACATAGACGTCGACGCCGCTGTCCTTCTTGGCGCCGACGGCGCGGACGATGGCGTCCTGGTTGTTGTCCTTGTACTGCACGCCGACCGCGACCTGCGGGATCCAGCTGTCCTGTTCGTAGACGGCGTCGCCCAGCACGCGGATCTTGGCGCCCAGCACCGTCTGCTTGAAGGTGAAGCCCTTGCCGAGACCCAGCTTGGCGCCCGTGGCGCCGGTGTCGAATTCCTGACGCGTGGCCGACAGCTCGACGCGGTCATGCCAGCCCAGAGCGCCGCCGAACGCGCGCAGCTTGTAGTCCTTGACGTCGACATAGGTCCCATGGACCTCGCCGCCGACGCCGCGATTGGTCTCGTTGCCGGCGATCACGGCCCAGGTCGAAAGACCGCCGCCCGCCCCGCCCTCGACCGAACTGACCCCGTGGGTCAGCAGCAGCTTGCCGCCGGTCTCGATCTCGCCGGCGTGCGCGCCACTCGCAGCGCAAGCGCCCAGGGCCGTGGCCGCCAGCGCGGTCCGCAAAAGTCGTTTCATGAGGCCCCTCCAAGTCGAGCCGGCCGCGAGCTCTGCCGCAGGCCGACGCGCAGGACCCTTGACGCCAAAGTTCTTACGGAGAGTTTTCGAGTATAGCCGAAAACCCAAAACAGGTTGTCGCACCCCATGTCGCAGCTGCGACACCGTAACAGCCCTGTTAACGCGCATTTCACTCCGCCCAAGCTAGGAGAAGTCTGATGAAACGTATCGCTCTACTTCTGATGGCTGCATTCTGGGGCGGACACGCCCTGGCAGGCGATTTCACGGCCACCGTGCGGGGCGCCGACGGCAAGCCCGTGGCCGACGCCGTGGTCATGGTCTATCCGAACGGCCAGCCGACCAAGGGCCCGATAAAGTTCCCCTGGGCCTATCGCGTGGCCCAGCAGAACATCCAGTTCACCCCGTTCGTCCTGGTCGTCCCGGTGGGCGCGGACGTGTCGTTCCCGAACCTGGATAAGGTGCGCCACCACGTCTACTCGTTCTCGGCCGGCAACAAGTTTGAGATCAAGCTGTACGGCCACGAAGAGAACCGCACCGCCAAGATGAATGCGGCGGGCGTCGCGGCCATCGGCTGCAACATCCACGACCAGATGGTCGGGTTCATCCGCGTGGTCGACACCGCCTATGCCGGCAAGACCGACGGCAATGGCGTGGTCACCATCCAGAACGTCCCGGCCGGCGCCGTCGTCGCCAAGGTCTGGCACCCCTATCTGCGCGGCATGAAGAACGAAAAGACCCTCACGACCACCAGCCTCCCCGCCGGCGCGGCGCGCGAGGCCGTGACCATCGAGTTGAGGGCGCCAGCCGCACACTGATGTTCCAGCGCCTCCAGACCAAGCTCACCGTGCTTTACGCCGGGCTCTTTGCCCTGGCGCTGAGCCTCGTGGCGGTGACGGTCTATGTGGCGATCGCCAGCAACGCTCAGCGCACCGTGCGCCAGGAGCTGGCCGCGTCCGGCACAGTGTTCGACCGCGTCTGGGCCCTGCGCACCCAGCGCCTGCAGGACGGCGCCGACCTGCTGTCCCGCGACTTCGGCTTCCGCGCCGCCATCGCCACCCATGACCGCCCGACCGTGGAGTCGGCCGTCACCAATCTGCGCCAGCGCCTGGGCCTGGACCTGGCCTTCACCGTCGGGGTCGACGGCGACGTGACGGGCATGGATCCCCAGCGCCTGGACCTGGAAAAGCTGTGGAGCGCCTTGGACGCCGAGGACGGCGCGCAGGGCGTCTTCGCCATCGACGGCCAGCCCTATCAGCTGATCTCGGCCCCGATCCTGTCGCCGACCCTGACCGGCTGGATCGTCTTCGCCGCCCGCCTGGACGAGCCGGAGATGCGGGCCCTGGAGAAGCTGTCGGCCATCGGCCTGGACGCCCAGGTCTTCGACCAGCGCGGCGGGGCCTGGATCTCGGCCGACCACGGTCCGGTCAACTCCGCCCTCGCCGCCTTTGTCGGCCAGGCCATGCACGACAAGCTGAGCGAGCCTCGGATGCTGCGCGGCGGGGCCGACAGCCTGGTGCTGGTCAAGCCGATCACGACCCTGGACAAGGCCTCGGGCGCAGCCCTGGTCCTGCGCTACCCCATGGCCCAGGCCATGGCCCCCTATCGCCCGCTGATGGGCGCCGTGGTCATTGTCGGCCTGATCGGCGCGGCTCTGGTCGCCGCCGCCAGCTGGGCCCTGTCGCGCGGCATCTCCAAGCCGATCAGCGCCCTGGACGAGGCCGCCCAGCGCCTGCAGCGCGGCGAAGCGGTCGCCGTCGAGGTCACGACCCGAGACGAGATCGGCCGCCTGGCCCAGAGCTTCAACCTGATGGCCGAAGAGATCCGCGAGCGCGAAGCGGAGATGACCCGCCAGGCCCTGCACGACGGCGAGACCGGCCTGCCCAACCGTCGCGCCCTGGAGCGCACGATCGAGGGCCGCTTGGCCGCCGCCTCGGCCAACCAGCAGGTCGTGATCAGCGCCATCGGCTTCGACCGCTTCCCGCAGGTGCGCGCCGCCATCGGCTACGAACTGGCCACCGAACTGGTCGCCAAGCTGGGCCAGCGGATCATGGACATCGCCCCGGGCGTGCTGGTCGGCCGGCTGACGACCTCGATCCTGTGCGTGGTCTCGGATCGCGACGACCTGGACGAGGTGCTGACCGCGGCCGACGCCGTCCTGTCCAAGCTGGAAGCGCCGATCTGCCTCGGCGGCGAGCCCGTCGACGTCCACATCACGCATGGCCTGGCCGCGACCGGCGCCGGCGAACTGGACGCCGCCCGCCTGATCGAGCGCGCCCTGATCGCCCTGGACCAGGCCCGCGCCGCCCACAAGAAGCTGATGGCCTTCGACGCCGAGGCCTATGGCGACCCGTCCGCCAACCTGTCCCTGATGAGCGAGATGCTGGAGGCGGTGCGCAGCGGCGCCCTCTATCTGAATCACCAGCCCAAACTCGACCTGCGCACCGGCGCGATCAGCGGCGTCGAGGCCCTGGTGCGCTGGACCCACCTGACCCGCGGCTTCGTGCGTCCGGACCTGTTCGTCGACATGGCCGAGGAGACCGGCCACATCCGCGCCCTGACCGACTACGTCCTGGCCCAGGCCATCAAGGACCAGGCCAAGCTGCGCGCCGCCGGCCACGACGTGCTGATGTCGGTCAATGTCTCGGGCCGCCTGATCGACGACGCCGACTTCGCCGACTTCGCCATCGCCCAGGTCCAGGCCGCCGACGCCCGCGTCTGCTTCGAGATCACCGAGACGGCCGTGATCGGCAATCCCGACGTCGCCCTGGGCGTGCTGGAGCGCTTCGCGGACGCCGGCATCTCCGTGTCGATCGACGACTACGGCTCGGGCCTGTCGTCGCTGGCCTATCTGAAGCAGATCCGCGCCGACGAACTGAAGATCGACAAGGCCTTCGTCATGACCCTGGAATCGGGCGGCAAGGACGCCCTGCTGGTCAAGTCGACGGTCGACCTGGCCCATAGCCTGGGCATGAAGGTCACCGCCGAGGGCGTTGAAACCCGCGAGGCCCTGGCTGCCCTGCAACTGATGGGCTGCGACCTGGCCCAGGGCTATTTCGTCGCCAAGCCGATGGGCCTGGACAAGCTGATCGACTTCCTGGGCGAATGGTCCATCGACCTGCCCGCCGAGGCTCCGGCCCGCAAGCTGGCCTAGGCCGCTCCCTTCAGACCGACGCCTTCAGCAAGTCCATCACGTGGTGCAGGCTGTCGGCGATGTGCACGCACTTGTCGTGCATCTCCTCGTTGGGATCGAGGATGTCGGGGACCATCACCGTCATCATGCCGGCCGCGTGGGCGGCGCGCACGCCGGGGTGGCTGTCTTCCAGCGCCAGGCAGTGGATCGGATCGACGCCGATGCGCTGGGCCGCCAGCAGGTAAGGATCGGGATTGGGCTTGTGCCGGGTGACGTCCTGGTGGGCGACCACCGCGTTGAAGCGGTGCAGCAGATCGAAGCGCCCCAGGTACTTCTCGACCGACAGCATGCCGTTCGAGGTGGCGATGCCGCGCGGCAGGCCCCGATCGTCCAGATAGTCGAGGATCTCGACCACCCCGGCCTTCAGCCGGGTCTCGGCGGCCAGCAAGTCTTCGACGTCCGACCAGACCCGCTCGAAATAGGCCCGGACCGGGAAGTTTTCGCCATAGAGCTCGGCCAGCAGGAGGGCCGATTCCGGGTTGGTCTTGCCGACCAGCGCCGCATAGGTCGCGCCGGTGAACTCGATCCCGAAGACCGACCCCGCCTCGATCATCGCCGCCCGATAGACGGTTTCGGTGTCCAGCAGCAGGCCGTCCATGTCGAAGACGACCGCGTCGACGCGGCGGGGAAAGCTCACTTGTAGAACTCCTCGACCTTGTAGCCCTGAAAGTAGAGCAAGGTCGTCAGGTCGGTGTGGTCGACCTTGGCGTGGGCCTGGGCCGCCACGATCGGCTTGGCGCGGTAGGCCACGCCCAGGCCGGCGGCCTCGATCATCGCCAGGTCGTTGGCCCCATCGCCCACAGCCAAGGCGTCGGCCGGGGTCAGGCCCAGCGCCGAGGTCTCTTCGTTGAGGGCGGCCAGCTTGGCTTCCTTGCCCAAGATCGGATCGCCGACTTGGCCCGTGAGCGCACCATCCAGCTCGATCAGGGTGTTGGCGCGGTTCAGGTGGAAGCCCGCGGCCTGCGCCACCCGGCTGGTGAAGAAGGTGAAACCGCCCGAGACCAAGGCGCAGCGCGCGCCGTGCTGGGCCATGGTGCGAACCAGGGTCTCGGCCCCAGGGTTCAGCTGCACCCGCTGCTCGTAGCAGGTCTGCAGCGCCTCGACGCCCAGGCCCTTCAGCATGCCGACTCGCTCGCGCAGGGCGCCCTCGAAGGCCAGTTCGCCGCGCATGGCCCGCTCGGTGATCTCCGAGACCTTGTCCTTGACCCCGGCGAAGTCGGCCAGCTCGTCCAGGCATTCGACATTGATGATCGTCGAGTCCATGTCGGCGATCAGCAGGCGCTTCTTGCGGCTCTCGGCGGGCTGGACCACGAAGTCGATCGGCTGGTCGCCGATGGCGCCGGCCACCTTGGCGTTCAGGTCGGCGATCTCGCCGGACGCCAGAAGGTCGACGGCGTCCGGGCCCAGAACGACGGGCTCCCCCAGACCGAGGGAGCGAGCGACGGTTTCGGCGCCAGGGCCGACGAGCGTGATGGCGAGCATGAGCCGGGGCGCTAAGCCGTCCGCCCCCGCCCGTCAACCCGCTTGAGCCTAATCACCCATGCCGGTGCAGCGCTTCATCAGCGCGACGCCGGCGTTGCGCCCCGCGTCGCGGACGTTGGCGCCGGCGATGTCGGCCTTGATCGAACCCAGCAGGCCCACAACGCCGGCCTCATAGGTCTGGGTGGCGCTGAGCCCCTGGCTGGCCCCTTCGGCGAAGGCCTCGTCCATCATCACCTTGCCCTTCAGGCCCAGAGCGCTGAACAGGGTCTGCACGGCCTTGCCATTGGACTGCTTGGCGAACATCTCGGGGCTGGTGTCGGCCACCTTGCCCAGGATCAGCAGCACCGCGCCGCAGCCGGCCTTCTCGCTGGCGGCGGCCGACAGCGGCGCAGGCGCGGGCAGCTGCGTCCCCAGCGGGGCCGCGGGCGCTTGGGCGGCCCGAGGGTTCACGTCGGCGTAGGCCAGCGCAGGCATGAAGGCTGCGACAAGGCTGGCCGCGATGAGGTAAGACCGACGCATGAGCTCTCCCGAGTCTGACGCAACCTTGGATAATCCCCAGGCCGACAGCTCCCGCATCTTTCTGATCGCGGGGCCGACGGCAAGCGGCAAGTCGGCCTATGCCCTGCGCCTGGCCGAGACGACCGGGGCTGAGATCGTCAACGCCGACTCCATGCAGATCTATGCGGGCCTTCGGGTGCTGACGGCCGGACCGTCGCCCGAGGAGACCGCCCAGGCCCCGCACCACCTGTTCGGCGTGGTCGACGCAGCCGTCGGTTGGTCGGTCGGCCGTTGGCTGGAGGCGGCGACCAAGGTGCTGGCCGAGATCGAGGCGCGGGGAAAGCCGGCTATCGTGGTCGGCGGCACCGGCCTCTATTTCCGCGCCCTGACCCATGGCCTGGCCGACGTGCCGCCGGTGCCCGAGACCCAGCGCGAGATCTCCGGCTTGCTGTACGCGGCCCGAGGCGAGGAAGACTTCCGCGAGATCCTCAAACCCCTGGATCCCGAGGCCGAGGCCCGCATCGAGGTGGGAGACCGCCAGCGCCTGGTCCGCGCCCACGCCGTGGCCATCGCCACCGGCAAGTCGCTGACCGCGTGGCAGACCGACACCAGGCCCGCGTTGCAGCCCGGGACGTGGACGGGCCTCGTGCTGGATCCACCCCGCGCCGACCTCTATGCCCGCTGTGACGCCCGCCTGGCGGTGATGGTCGAGCAAGGCGCGCTGGACGAGGTGCGAGCCATGGAGGCCCGCGGCCTGGATCCGTCCCTCCCCGCCCTCAAGGCCGTAGGCTATCGCGAATTCGCCGCCCACCTGCGCGGCGAGACCACGCTGGACCAGGCCCTGGACGCCGCCCGCCAGGAGACACGCCGCTACGCCAAGCGCCAGCTGACCTGGTTCAGAAACCAGACGCCGGACTGGAAGCGGGTCAGCGTTCCGTGACGACGGCGCCGTTGGCGACCAGCTGCGGCCTGACGATCAGCTTGTAGTCCTCGTCGAACATCTGGGCCTTGATCTGCTCCAGGGCGTCGATCACCCGCGCCTCGGCCAGCTCGACCGGCTTGGCGATGACGTCGCACGCCGCGTCCGGCGCCTGGTCGACCTGGCCGGTCTCGGTGGCGCGCAGCGGCTCGGTATTGGTGTCGGTACAGGCCAGAAGCCCGGTCATCGAGTAGAAGCAGATCTCGCGCTGCAGATAGGATTCAACGATCCAGGCGCAGGGGATGGCCGACACCGTCACGCCGTCGGGCAGGACCGGAACCGCGCCGGGCTTGACGATCGTGCGCAGGAAGATCTGGTGACGCACCACCGCGTTCTCGGTGCGCCCGCCCTTGGTCAGGGTCAGCGGCCGAGCCTTCTGGGCGATCGGCGCCAGGCGCTGCAGCTGCGGCGGCTGAGGCGCGGGAGCGGTTGCGGCCGGCGGCGTAGCGTCTTGCACGAACACGAAGACCTCCAAGGTTGAGCTTCACCATGGTTGGCACGGAGGCGCAATCTTGGCGATAGCGCTCGGTGGTTTTCAGACCGCCTCGCCCCGCCTATGGAAGGGTCAGATCAAAGGAAACCCGATGTCCGACCTCAACGCCGCCGCCGAACGCGTCGCCACTCTGCTGACCGCTCGCGGCGAGACCGTCGCCATCGCCGAGTCCTCGGCCGGCGGTCTGATCTCGGCGGCCTTGCTGGCGGTGCCGGGCGCATCGAAGTTCTATGTCGGCGGCGCGGTCGTCTATACGGCCCGGGCCCGCCTGACCCTGATGGACATTCCGCAGAAGGCCATGGACGGGCTGCGCTCGGCCAGCGAACCTTACGCCGTGCTGCTGGCCCGCGTGGCCCGCAAGAACCTGAAGGCGACCTGGGGCCTGTCGGAGACCGGCGCGGCTGGCCCGGACGGCAACCGCTACGGCGACGCGCCCGGCCACTGCTGCATGGCCGTGGTCGGCGAGGAAGCCTCGGTCAGCACGACGCTGGAAACCGGCAGCGACCAGCGCGCCTCGAACATGCAGGCCTTCGCCGCCGCCGCCCTCACCTTCCTGGCCGACACCCTGGAAGCCCAGGCCTAAACGACCGCGAACAGGGCGTAGGCGAACTCGTCCATCGCCCGCTGGGTCAGGCCGGTATTGTTCAGCAGCACGACGGTGGTCTGGTCGTCGAAGCGATGGCCCAGCACCGAGCGGTAGCCGGCCGCCTGGCCCGTCTCCCAGGCGAAGACGCGCGGCAGGCCGTCAGCGAACATCGCGTTCACACGACCGCCCAGGGCGTAGTCCTGGTCGGGCCAGCCCACGGTCAGCAGCGCCTTCTTGCGCGCCGGCGGCAGGAACGGACTGTCGAAGATCGCATGGGCGGCCTTCAGGAGGTCGCCCGCCGTGCTGGCATAGCCGCCGCTGGCCGCGAAGAACGGGAAGCGGTCGTTCGCCTGGCGGACCAGCGGCTCCAGCGTCCGGTACGAGACGGCCAAGTTCGGCGGATCGACCGGCGTGGTGCGCGTCAGGCCCAGCGGCGTGATCACCAGCTGAGCCATCGCGTGGGCATAGGGCTTGCCGGTCACCGCCTCGAGGATCGCCGTGACGATCACCCAGTTGGTCAGGGCGTAGTCGAACCTGGTCCCCGGCTCGAAGGCCAGATCGCCCGAGCACCACAGCTTGACCGCTTCCGCCGTCGTAAAGCGCTTCTTGAACAGGTCGGGATCCGGATTGGCCTTGGTCCAGGTCGAAAAGCCGTTAGGGATACCGCTGACATTGGTCAGCAGGTGACGCAGCTTGACCTTGCCCCCGGTATCGGCGCGGTAGTCGGGCAGATACGTCGAGATCGGCGCGTCCAAGTCGAGCTTGCCGACCTCGACCAGCTTCAGCACCGCCGTCGACGTCAGCCACTTGGAGATGGAGGCGATGACATAGGGCGTGTCCAGCGTCGTCGGGGTCTTGGCCTCAATGTCGGCGAACCCGACGGTGCGCGAATAGATCGGCTTGCCGGCCTTGCCGATCAGCACCACGCCCTGGAACGGCTGGGTCTTGAGGAAGGCGTCGACGGCCCGGTCCGCGGCCCCACCCGACAGCACCCCTGCCGACGCCTTTTGCGCCACCCCGAAGGCGGCCGCTCCAGCCAGAAATTCGCGTCGTCCGAACACTGAGAGGCTCCCCGATTGCGGGAGCGCGACCGTGACGGGTCAAACCTGCCCCTGTCACGTGAAACTCCGGTAAGGTCGCACCGCCCGATAGAGGCAGAACCTTGCGGCAATCAGCGCCTTGACGCTCCATCGGGCGCATGTCATGACCCTTTCCACAAGTTTGGAGCAAGACTCGTGCGCAAAACCATGATCGTACTTATGGAGCGGCCGTTCGCGGCGTGACCTCGAAGTCACGACGTAGCTCGGTCGCGCGCGCAAAGGTCCTTCGGGGCCTTTTTTCTTTTCCGCCTGTCATTTCCAGCATCCCACCGGATCAGTCCCCATGACCGCCCATCAGACCATCGAGAGCAAAGCTCCCGCCCAGACTGCCGATCGCGCCATGACCGGCGCCGAGATCGTCGTGCGCGGCCTCGTGGACCAGGGCGTCGAAGTCCTATTCGGCTATCCGGGCGGCGCGGTCCTGCCGATCTATGACGCGCTGTTCCACGAGCCGCGCCTGCAGCACATCCTGGTTCGCCATGAGCAAGGCGCGACCCACGCCGCCGAGGGCTATGCGCGCTCGTCGGGCAAGCCGGGCGTCGTCCTGGTCACCTCGGGCCCCGGCGCGACCAACGCCATCACCGGCATCATGGACGCCCTGATGGACTCGATCCCGATGGTCGTCATCACCGGCCAGGTCCCCACGCATCTGATCGGCACCGACGCCTTCCAGGAAGCCGACACCGTCGGCATGACCCGCTCGTGCACCAAGCACAACTACCTGGTCAAAGACGTCCGCGACCTGCCGCAGATCATCCACGAGGCCTTCAAGATCGCCACCACCGGCCGCCCGGGCCCGGTGCTGATCGACATCCCCAAGGACGTCCAGTTCGCCAAGGGTGAGTATTTCGGCCCGACCGAGGTCGCCTCGAACCACGCCTATTCCCCGAAGACCAAGGGCGACGCCAACCGCATCGCCGACGCGGTCAAGATGATCGCCGGCGCGCGCCGTCCGATCTTCTACACCGGCGGCGGCGTCATCAACGCCGGCCCCAAGGCCAGCGAAGCCCTGCGCGAGCTGGCGGCCCTGACCGGCGCGCCGGTGACCTCGACCCTGATGGGCCTGGGCGCCTTCCCGGCGGCCGATCCGGCGTGGCTGGGCATGCTGGGCATGCACGGCACGTTCGAGGCCAACAACGCCATGCACGATTGCGACGTTATGGTCTGTGTCGGCGCCCGCTTCGACGACCGCGTCACCGGCCGCCTGGACGCCTTCTCGCCGGGCAGCAAGAAGATCCACATCGATATCGACGCCTCGTCGATCAACAAGAACGTCCGCGTCGACCTGCCGATCGTCGGCGACGCCGGCTCGGTCCTGGAAGACATGATCGCCGCCTGGAAGGCCGGCGGCCATCAGCCGAACAAGGCCGCCCTGACCGACTGGTGGAGCCAGATTGACGCCTGGCGCGCCCGCCAGTGCCTGGCCTACAAGCGCTCGGAAACGGTCATCAAGCCGCAGTACGCCATCGAGCGTCTGTACGAGCTGACCAAGGACAAGGACGTCTACATCACGACGGAAGTCGGCCAGCACCAGATGTGGGCCGCGCAGTTCTTCCGCTTCGAGGAGCCGAACCGCTGGATGACCTCGGGCGGCCTGGGCACGATGGGCTACGGCCTGCCCGCCGCTCTGGGCGTGCAGCTGGCCCATCCCAAGAGCCTGGTCGTCGACATCGCCGGCGAAGCCTCGATCCAGATGTGCATCCAGGAGCTGTCGACGGCGATCCAATTCGACCTGCCGGTCAAGATCTTCATCCTGAACAACGAGTGGATGGGCATGGTCCGCCAATGGCAGCAACTGCTGCACGGCGAGCGCTACAGCCACTCCTATTCCGACAGCCTGCCCGACTTCGTGAAACTGGCCGAGGCCTATGGCGCGGTCGGCATCCGCTGCTCGGACCCGGCCGAACTGGACAGCAAGATCCTGGAGATGATCAACAGCGACAAGCCGGTGATCTTCGACTGCCGCGTCGAGAAGCACGAGAACTGCCTGCCGATGATCCCCTCGGGCAAGGCTCACAACGAGATGATCATGGGCGAGGTCGAAGACATCGGGAACGTTATCGGCGAGGCTGGCGCGGGGCTGGTGTAACGCTGTTGCGTTTGCCCCTCCCCTCATTCGTCCCTGTGGCATAGAAGCGATCCATGACCGCCAACGTCCAACCCGCCCCCGCCTCGGCCTATGACCTTAGCCCCTCGGAACAGACCGAGCAGACGGCGACCTTCGCCCTGCTGGTCGATAACGAGCCCGGCGTGCTGCATCGCGTGGTCGGCCTGTTCGCCGCCCGCGGCTACAACATCGAAAGCCTCACGGTCGCCGAGACCGACCGCAAGGCCCACACCAGCCGCATCACCGTGGTGACCCGCGGCACCCGCCAGGTGCTGGACCAGATCGAGGCCCAGCTGAACAAGGTCGTGAACGTCCGCCGGGTGCACGACGTGACCCGCGATCCCAACGGCGTCGAGCGCGAGCTGGCCCTGGTCAAGGTGCGTGGCTCGGGCGTCGACCGCGTCGAGGCCCTGCGCATCGCCGAGATCTTCCGCGCCAAGCCGGTCGACACCACCCTGGAAAGCTTCGTGTTCGAGATCTCGGGCGCGCCGTCCAAGATCGACAAGTTCCTGGACCTGATGCGCCCCCTGGGCCTGGTGGAACTTTCGCGCACCGGCGTCCTTTCCATCGAGCGGGGCGTCGAAGGCATGTAGCGGAGTGGGCGGATGAGCCTGACAGGACTGATCGCGGGGCTGGCCCTCGCTGTCCAGCAGGCCCCGCCTCTTCCCGATCCAGCGGTCTGGTGGTCCCCGGAGATCCCCCGGCCGCCGCCCGAGGCCGAGCCGCTCTACAATCGGCGGCTGGGCCGCAACGAGCAGCCGATCCCGATCGACAACGGCGTCGAGCCCCTGCTCTACCGCCTGTGGGGCCTGCAGCCGCTGCAGAGCCAGGTGCTCAAGCGCGGCGAACTGATCCTGGAAGTCTGGGCCCGGCCCGCGCGCGGCGTGCGCCAGGCCGTGGTCCGCGTCACCCTGCGCCGCGACGGCCGCGCCTTCGTTCAGGCCCGCGCGGGCCTGGGTTGCTGCACGCCGGAGATCGGCCGCCGGGTCGATATCGACGCCGAACTGGCCGAGCCGCAGATCGCGCCACTGAAAGCCCTGCCGGCCGATCCGGCCTGGAGCCAGCCGCGGGCGGTGATCGTCGACTATGGCGGCGGCGCGGTGACGGCGCTGTGCGTCGACGGTGTCTCGTGGGATGTGACCCTGGTCGTCCCCGGCCAGGCGAGGCATCTGCGCCGCGCCTGCGACGACGCCGAGGTCGGCTCGATCGCCCCGATCCTGACCGCCGCCCTGGGCGCCGCCGTCGGTCGCGACCCGCGCTTCGACGCTGTGCTGCCGCGCGGCGCGGACTTCTCGCGCCAAGCCTCGGCCTATATTTCGCTGGTCGAGAGCGGCGGGGGACTGCGAGCCGGCGACAGCAATCGCACCCAGCCCTCCGCCGTGCCGGTCGGTCCCGACGCGGACGAGGAGCCTACGCCCCCGCCATTTGTTCCGGCTGCTCCCGCAGGCGCGCCACGTCCCTGAGCGGCGGCGCGCCAAACAGCCGGGCATATTCGCGGCTGAACTGCGAGGCGCTGTCATAGCCGACCGAATGGCCGGCGGTGGCGGCGTCCAGGCGCTGGACCAGGATCAGGCGGCGGGCCTCCTGCAGCCGGATCTGCTTCTGGTACTGCAGCGGCGACAGCGAGGTCACGGCCTTGAAATGCTGGTGCAGGGCCGAAGCGCTCATCCGCGCCTCTTCGGCGACGGCGTCGATGCTGAAGGGCTGGTCGAAGTTGCGCTTGATCCAACCGATGGCGCGATTGACCTGGCGAAGGCGACCGTCGCGGCGGGCGATCTGGGCCAGACGCGGACCGTGCTCGCCGGTCAGCAGGCGGTACAGGATCTCGCGCTCGATCAGCGGGGCCAGCATCGGGGCGTCGTCCGGCGTGTCCATCAGCGCGACCATGCGGCAACAGGCGTCAAACAGCGCCGGCGTCATGGCGCCCGCCGACAGGCCACCGACCAGTGGGACGGCCGCGTCCAGGCGCGCGGCCAGGCCCGCCTCCATGATCATCTCGCTGACCAGGGTCGGGTCCAGGGTGATGCGGAACGACAGGTACGGCGCCTCGGGCGAGGCCTCGATCACCTGGCCGGCCACCGGCACGTCGACCGAGGCCAGGAAGAAGTTGTGCGAGTCGTAGTGGTGGACCACGTCGCCGACCAGCACCCGCTTGCGGCCCTGGGCCAGCACACAGAAGGCCGGATCATGCACGGCGTGGTTGGGTTCGCTGGGCTGGTGCACGCGATACAGGCCTACACGCGGCCCGCAGCAGGTCTCGTGCGGGCCCTCGCCCGGCGTGAATCGTTCAATCAGGGCGGCCAGCGCCTCGCGCGTGCTCATCGGATTTCCTTGTCGGTGCGAGACTATTTGTAAGCCTTGCACGATCCTCCGTCACGCGACGGCGTTCGGTTGCGGAGGATCGTGCAATCATGCCGGAGCATCGGTCTACCGGCTGGACGCCCCGGCCCTGCATAGTGGCCTCGTTCCGCTTCCCCGGCGGAACCGCCCCCAAAATTCAAGCTCATGACGCGACGCGCAAGCGACCCATCCGGTCGCCGGGACCGTCGTCGTACCCGCCCCACCTGACTGGAGGATCGCCCATGTTCATGTCCGCCATCGTTCCCCACATCCCCGTCGCCGGCGTCTGGACCTCGCCCGACGGGCGCATCAGCCTGGAACTGCGCGCCGACGGCCGCTTCATCGAGACCCACGGCGGCTTCCTCGACGTGTTCACCGGCGTCTACGTCCTGGAGGGCGAGACCCTGAAACTGTTCGAGGACCGCGGCGCGGTGATCGAAGGCACGCTGGTCGATGGCCGCCTCAGCCTTGGGACAGCCTGAAGCCTCCCCTTCCATCGACGCTCCGAACCCCCTATACTGGAAATGTCCGGTTTCGGCCGGACTATGGGGATAAACGCGCACGTAATAAGCGGACTGGACCCGGGTGCGATTCCCGGCGGCTCCACCAATCTCTCCCAAGTTATCATGGGACTGCATGGGGCCGATCAGCATCGACAGACGTGTAAAGGTGTATTGCTTTCTCTCGGCTTGGCCCACCGTTTCGGGCCTTTATCTAAATGCGAACGATAACTTCGCTGAAGAGTTCGCCGTCGCCGCGTAATGCGGTGCAGGTGAATTCGCCTCTTAAGTCCTAGGGGTTCAGATCCCTAGGCGGGGCCCGGAGGGAGCCTGCCAACAGAATCCCTCCACTTTTCTTCTCCTCGACATCGTTAGCGCCCCCTCCGTCACGAGGCTGGGCCTCGCGCCACCTCCCCCGTTTCACGGGTGAGGAGGATGTCCTTCCTCCCCTGCGAAGCGGGGGAGGTGGATCGCGGCGGATACGCGGCGAGACGGAGGGGGCGCATCAGGGCGGGATTCAACCGTCACACGTCTTTGCGCGAGGCCTTCGACGCGTTACGTTCGGAATCTCGTTTCCAGTACGAAGTATCGACGCCGCGCATGTCCCAGAACCAACCGCCCGAAGACCTCATGCAGTACGAGGCCATGGCCCAGGACGCCCTGCGCGGCGTGGTCAAGGCGGCGCTCAAGAAGGCGGCCGCTCCGGGCGGCCTCCCCGAGCCCCACCACCTGTACATCACCTTCAAGACCAAGGCGCCGGGCGTCTCGGGTCCGCAGGACCTGCTGGGCAAGTATCCGGACGAGATGACCATCGTCCTGCAGCACCAGTACTGGGACCTGTCGCCGGGCGACGCGTTCTTCTCGGTGACGCTGAAGTTTGGCGGCCAGCCCAAGCGCCTTCAGGTGCCCTATGCGGCCCTGACCCGCTTCTACGATCCGTCGGTGCAGTTCGCCCTGCAGTTCTCGGCCCCCGAGATCATCGAGGAAGAGCCCGAGCCGGAAGCCGAACCCGAAGCCACGCCGCCCACCGGCGACGAAGGCCCCAAGATCGTTTCGCTGGACCAGTTCCGCAAGAAATGACCGACATCGCCTCGGACGCTCCGCAGACCCTGACGGACGAGGCGATCCTCGAGCGCTTCCGCGCCTCCAAGAACCAGCCGACCGGATCCCAGACCCTGGGCTTCGAGCTTCTGGCCGTACGCCAGGCCGACCGCGAGGTCGAGGTGGGCTTCACCGCCCGCGCCGACCTGCTGTGCAACCCGATGGGCCAGATCCAGGGCGGCTATGTCTGCGCCATGCTGGACGAGGCCATGTCGGTGGCCGGCATGATCAGCTCGGGCATGACCCACGTGGTCCCGACCCTGGAGATGAAAACGAGCTTCCTACGCCCCGCCATGCCGGGCCGCCTGCGCGGCGTCGGCCGGGTGGTGAAGTGGGGCCGCACCGTCTGCTTCACCGAGGGCGAGCTCTACGACGCCGAGGGACACCTGCTGGCCAAGGCCAGCGGTACGGCGATCCCCACGCCCTTCGCCAGCTTCAAGAAAAGATAGGCCCATGCGGACGGCGGCGGCGATCATCGGACTTGTGGTCCTGCTGTTCTCGCCGCCCGCCACGGCCCGCGACAACGCGTTCGCCGACTGGGCCGCCGTGGTGGTCGCCGGCGACTACCAAGCCCACGAGGGCGGCCCCACCGAGGCCTTCGACAACGCCCGCCGCGACGTCTCCAAGACCCTTGTCCAGCTGGGCTTCGACAAGACAGCGATCCGCCAGCTGTCGGTGCGCCCGCAGCGCTATCCGAACGAGGCGCCCGGCCGCGCCGATGTGAAGACCTTGCGCGAAGCCCTGCTCAAGGGCGCCCAGACCTCCAAGGCCGGATGCCTGTTCTACATCAGCACCCACGGCAGTCCCGACGGGGTGATTCTCGGCAAGGCCATGCTGCGCCCCAATCGCCTGGCCGCCATGCTGGACGAGGCCTGCCCCAACCGGCCCAGCGTGGTGGTGATCTCCGCCTGCTTTTCGGGCGTGTTCATTCCGGCCCTGCAGAAGAATGACCGGCTGATCCTGACCGCCGCGCGACCGGACCGCGCCTCGTTCGGCTGCGGCGAGAGCGACAAGTATCCCTATTTCGACGACTGTTTCCTGTCGTCCGCGCCCCAGGCCAAGGACTTCGCGGCCCTGGGCGCTGGGGTCCAGGCCTGCGTGGCCCGCAAGGAGAAGGAGACCGGCGCCGAGCCCGCCTCCGAGCCCCAGGTCTGGGTCGGCGCCGCCTTGCGCCCCATGCTGCCGCTCTACGCCTTCCAGCATTCGCGGCCTCGGGCGCCCTGAACAGCCCAACGCGACGCGATCCGGTTTGACCCTGGCGTCAACCACGTTACACCAGGGTCGGAAGTTTCCGCTTCTGATCTAGGGGACATCGTTGACGTCGCGTGTATCGCCCGCAGCCGCCTTCGCGGCGGCCTTCCTCGCCCTATGGTCCATCACCGGAGCCGAGGCGCGCGCCCAAGACGCCGCCCCGCCCGCCAGCGATCCGGCCCTGAACGCCGGTCCGCGCCCCTATACCAGCCTGCGTCCGCGCCGTGTGCGCCCCGCGCCGCGCCCGGCCGCTGTCGCGCCGCCGGCCGCCGCCGCCACGCCCGCAGCGGCCCCGGCCACGATCGTTCCGCCGCCCGCTCCGGTCGCCGGCGTCGCGCCCCTGCCCGCCCCGCAGCTGGAAGCCTTCGTCGACGGCGTCGTGCGCCGGGCGATGAGCCGCGACCACATCGCCGGCGTCACCATCTCGGTGGTCCAGAACGGCCAAGTGGTGCTGAAGAAGGGCTACGGCTTCGCCAATCTGGGCCAGCACAAGGCCGTCGATCCGGACAAGACCCTGTTCCGCGTCGCCTCGATCTCCAAGACGTTCACCTGGATCGCCCTGATGAACGAGATCGAGGCCGGCCGCATGCGCCTGGACGGCCCGGTCAACCTGTACCTGCCCGAGCCGCTGCAGATCAAAGACCAGGGCAAGAAGACCCAGGTCCGCCTGCGCGACCTGATGACCCACACCGGCGGCTTCGAGGACCGGGCCCTGGGCCAGCTGTTCGAGCGCGATCCCAACCGGGTGCGGAACCTGGCCGACTACCTGCGCCAGGAGCGTCCGCGCCGGGTGCGCGAGCCGGGCCTGCTGCCCAGCTATTCCAACTACGGCGCGGCCCTGGCCGGCGCGGCGGTGTCCAACGTCGTCGGCAAGCCGTTCGAGCAGCTGGTCAGCGAACAGATCATCCTGCCCACGGGCATGACCCGCACGACCTTCCGCGAGGCCCGTCCCTGGCGCGACGGCCTGCCCGCGCCCATGAACGAGACCTTGGCTGCCGACCTGTCGGACGGCTACTCGTGGACTTCAGCTGGCTGGCGCGTCCAGCCCCGCGAGTTCATGGGCCAGGTCGCTCCGGCCGCCTCGGCCTCGACCACGGCGGCCGACATGGCGCGCTACATGATGCTGCTGCTGAACAACGGCACGCTGGACGGCAAGACCGTCTTCTCGCCCAAGACCGCCCAGGCGTTCCGCACCTCGATGTACCGCCCCGCCCCGGAAGCGGCCGGCTGGAACGCCGGCTTCCAGGAGATCGCCCTGCCGGGCGCCCGTCGCGGCTTCGGCCACGGCGGCGACACGCTGTACTTCCACTCGAACATGGTCCTCGCGCCGGACCTGGGCCTGGGCATCTTCATCTCGGTCAACACCGAGAGCGGCGGCAACCTGCCCGCCACCCTGCCCGCGACGATCGTCGAACACTTCTACGCCTCGGCTCCGGCCGTGCCCGCCGACAGCGCCATCACCTACGACCAGGCTCGAGCCTATGAGGGCGAGTACCTGACCACCCGTCGCGCCTATGGCGGGCTGGAGGGCTTCACCAACCGCATCATCCGCCGCGCCATCATCCGCGCCACGCCGGACGGCCGCCTGTCGGTCATCGAGGGCGGCGTCACCACCCTGTTCAACGGCACCGAGCGCCCCGGCGTGTTCCGCGCCGTCGACGGCGCCCAGACCCTGGTCTTTGACCCGAACGGCGACAAGCCCTCGCGCTTCTACGCCACCCGCGGCTTCGCCACCTACGAGCGGGTCGGCTTCTTCCGCTCGGCCGGCCTGCTGGCCTGGGCGGCGGTGCTGACAGGCCTGGCCAGCCTGGCCACCATCCTGGGCGTGTTCGTCCGCAACCGCCGCGAGGCGCGCCAGACCCCGGTCCAGGCCCGCGCCAGCCAGATGCAGATCATGCAGTCGGTGCTGTGGCTGGTCTCGGCCGGGTGCTTCGGCATGTTCGCCCTGCGCGCCGCCGACGAGAGCGCGGTGTTCTTCGGCTGGCCCAGCGGCTGGCTGCTGACAGGCTCGGCCTGCGCCCTGGTGGCCTCGGTGCTGGCAGTCCTGACCATGGGCGCTCTGCCGATGGTCTGGCGCGGCGGTCGTCGCGTCGACAGCTGGAGCGGCTGGCGCAAGGTGGCCTTCACCTACAGCGCCTTGCTGTTCGTCCTGCTCAGCGTGCTGCTGGGCGCCTGGGGCTACCTGCTGCCCTGGAGCTGATCGTCTCCTTCTCGCTCTCCCTGACGGCGCCGCGCTTGCAGATCGTCGTTCGGGGAAACGAGCGAGGGAGACGCATCGTGTCAAAACTGGACGGTCTGGCGTTTGGGGGAACGGGACTGGCGGCCTGGTCGGCGGCCACCCTGTTCTACGCCGCTTTCGGCGGAGGGCTGCTGGAGAGCGCCTTCTGGTTCTACGCCATTAACGCCTTCGCCACGGCCGCGGTCGTGACCTTCGCCTTCCAGGCGACGGCCAAGCTGACCCATACGCCGCGCCGCAAGCGCCTGTTTCCGATGCTGCTGTTCTCGACGCCGGGCCTGGTGGCCGGCGCCCTGGTGGTGGCCCGCTATGCCGAGGTCATGCCCGGCAGCCCGGACCCGGTCAGCGTGGGCCGCTACGGCGCCTATCTGATGGTGGCCTATGTCGCCGTGGCCGCGTCAATCTTCGAGCGTGCGCCGCATAAGGCTTGAGTTCAGCTTGCGCACCTGGATGACGATCCGCTCGCGTTCGCCCGGCCGGCGCTCGACCAGCAGCCGGGCGACCTGGGCGTCGTCGTGGAAGGCGTAGCCCTTGATCGAGTCCAGCAGGGCCTTGGCCAGGTTGTCCAGATCCATCCACGGCGGCTCGCCGACATATTCCATGCCGATCTCGACGCAGAACTCGCCCCAGGCCGGCCGCGAGCCACGCCAGGACTTGCGGAAGAACTCGTAGATCAGCGGCTTGTAGTACTTGCCCTGGGTCGTCAGGCCGTCGACGATGATCGTCAGCTCGCCCCCGGCCTCGCGGGCGCGGACCTTGCCGTGGTGGGTCCAGTCGTCGTCGATCAAGTCTTCAGAGCCTCAGGTGAATCCCCCGCCGATGCAGCGGGATCAGGATCGCGGTGATCAGGCCAAGAACCAGAACCGCGCAGGCAAGGGAAGCCAGATAAGGATCGACGATGGCCTTCAGCATCAGGGCGTAGACAAAGCCCTGCGGCGTCGCCTCGGTCCCGGGCAGGATCGGCAGGCCGCCGAACACGCCCAGAAGCTGCGACAGGATGAAGGCCAGGATGGCGTTGCCGCCCAGCACGATCAGCAGATAGCCGCCGCGCTGTGCCCGCACGGCCATCTCCAGCCCGACGAACACCACCGTGGCGATGCCGCTGCTCAGCAGGGCGAAGCTGGGCGTCCAGATCCGCTTGTTGATCGGCATCACCGGATCCAGCGCCAGGCCGGCGACGATCAGACCGACACCCAGGGCCAACACCCAGCCCTTGCGTCCTTCCGTCGCCAGCCGCGCGGCGATCGCGCCCAGCAGGACGTTGACGCTCGCCGGCAGGGTCGAGAGCAACCCTTCAGGGTCATAGGTGACGCCCTGGTTCCACAGGTGCGGAACGGTGAATACCACGCGGTCGACATAGGCCGGCAGCGAGCCCTCGGCGTCCAGGCGCCCCACGCCGAAGCCCGGGACCGGCACGAAGGCGATCAGCGCCCAGTAGATCGCCAGCAGCGCCGCCGACGCCAGTCCCGCCGCCGGCAGGTTGAAGTCCAGACGACCGCCCTCCCCGCGTCCGGCGATCCACACGCAGATCGTTGTGGCCAGGGCGTAGCAAAGGGCGATCCGCTGCAGAATGCCGGGGATGCGCAGGGTCGCCAGGTCCAAGGTCGGCAGGGCGTTCAGGACCAGGCCCAGCAGGATCAGCAGCGCCGTGCGACGAGCGACCTTCAGCCATAGCGCCGGGCCGGTCCGATCGGCCGGCGTCAGGCGCGGAACCATCAGGCCGATCGCCATGCCCACGCAGGTCAGAAAGGTCGGGAACACCAGGTCGCCCGGCGTCCAGCCATGCCAGTCGGCGTGCTTCAGCGGCGCATAGACCATGGACCACGAGCCGGGACTGACCACCAGGATCATGCCGGCCACGGCCAGGCCGCGCAGCAGGTCCAGCGCGACGAGACGCTTCGACATCCTCCCCCCTTTTTCTAAGCGCCGATCATCTCCGCCAGCTTCAGCACCGTATTCCAGTTTCGCCCCGTGCCCAGGGGCGTGCGCTTGGTCTTCTTCCAGTCCCGATCCAGCACCGAGTCGGCCATGCTGATCGGGAAATCGGTGTAGAGTTCGCGCCCCACCGCCGCGAACCGCTCGGGCCCGCTGATCGCCGCCCGCAGGATCTGCTCGTCGCCGTCCGGCAGCGGCGCCTTCATGAAGGTGACGATCAGGTGGCTGGGATGGTCGGCAGCCTCGTCCGGAAACGGATTGGCGTCGATGATCGCCCGCAGGTCGGCGGGGTCGCGAACCATGAACTCGGCCCGCAGGCCGATGCGGGCCTCGAGGGCGTCCTCCAGCCGAGTTTCCAGCGCCGTCCCGCCCGGCTGGTTGCCCCACAAGACGAGATTGCCGCTGGCCAGGTAGGTCTTGGCCTCCCGGAAGCCCAGGTCCTGGGCGATGCCCAGCAGGTCCTCCTTCAGCACCTTGCGCTTACCGGTGTTGATGGCGCGCGGCAGGGCGACATAAGCGGTCATCTTGGGGCTCCTTGGCCCTGCGAAGATTGCCCTCCTGCCGCTCAAGGTCTAGACCGCCCTCGACCGTTTTTCCGGGAGATCGCCTGCATGACCGCCACGCGCACCGAGACCGATACCTTCGGCCCCATCGACGTCGCCGCCGACCGCTACTGGGGCGCGCAAGCCCAGCGCAGCCTGGGCAACTTCAAGATCGGCTGGGAGAAGCAGCCCCTCCCCGTCGTCCGGGCCCTGGGCATCGTCAAGCGCGCCGCCGCCGAGACCAACTTCAAGCTGGGCAAGCTGGACGCGGGCCTGAAGGACGCCATCGTCCAGGCCGCCAATGAAGTCATCGACGGCAAGCTGAACGACCACTTCCCGCTGGTGGTCTGGCAGACCGGCTCGGGCACCCAGTCGAACATGAACGCCAACGAGGTGATCTCGAACCGCGCGATCGAGATCCTGGGCGGCGAGATGGGCACGAAGAAGCCCGTCCACCCGAACGACCACGTCAATATGAGCCAGTCGTCGAACGACACCTATCCGACGGCCATGCACGTGGCCTGCGCGGAACAGATCGTCCACGACCTGCTGCCGGCCCTGAAGCACCTGCACGCCGCCCTGGAAGCCAAGACCAAGGCTTGGGCCGACATCATCAAGATCGGCCGCACCCACACCCAGGACGCCACGCCCCTGACCCTGGGCCAGGAGTTCGGCGGCTACACTCAGCAGGTCGCCAACGGCATCGAGCGTATCGAGAGCACCCTGCCCAAGCTGATGCAGCTGGCCCAGGGCGGCACCGCCGTCGGCACCGGCCTGAACGCCCCGATCGGCTTTGCTGAAGGCGTGGCTGAAGCCATCGCCGCGATCACCGGCCTGGAATTCACCACCGCCCCGAACAAGTTCGAGGCCCTGGCCGCCCACGACGCCATGGTCTTCAGCCACGGCGCGATCAACACGGTCGCCGCCAGCCTGTTCAAGATCGCTAACGACATCCGCTTCCTGGGCTCGGGCCCGCGCGCGGGTCTGGGCGAGCTCAGCTTGCCTGAAAACGAGCCCGGCTCGTCGATCATGCCGGGCAAGGTCAACCCGACCCAGTGTGAAGCCCTGACCCAGGTCTGCGTGCAGGTGTTCGGCAACCACGCCGCTCTGACCTTCGCCGGCTCGCAAGGTCACTTCGAGCTGAACGTGTTCAACCCGGTGATGGCCTACAACTTCCTGCAGTCGGTCCGCCTGCTGGCCGATGCGGCGATCAGCTTCACCGACAACTGCGTGGTCGGCATCGAGCCGCGCATCGAGAACATCCAGAAGGGCGTCGAGAACAGCCTGATGCTGGTCACGGCCCTGAACGGCCGCCTGGGCTACGACATCTGCGCCAAGATCGCCAAGACGGCCCACAAGAACGGCACCACGCTGCGCGAGGAAACCGTCGGCGGCGGCTACCTGACCAACGAAGAGTTCGACCAGTACGTCCGCCCGGAAAAGATGGTCTCGCCGGGCTGACGCCTGGCGAACCGACCGGATCGATGAGCGAACAGACGGCGGCGAGGCTTTCCTCGCCGCCGTTTTTTAATCGCGGCGGACGACGTCGCGCCCGATCGGGGCCAGGGCGATCTGGGCCAGTTGCAGGTCCTTGATGGCGAACGGGATGCCGATGATGGTGATCGCTTCGGACACGGCCACCAGCAGGTGGCCCAGGGCCAGCCACCAGCCGGCCAGGATGAACCAGATCACGTTCAGCACCGCGCCCAGCGGGCCAGACGCCACGCCGGTCTCGCGACGGACGATCTCCTTGCCAAACGGCCAGAACGAGAAGCCCGCGATGCGGAAGGCCGCGCCGGCATAGGGCAGGCCCACGATGGTGATGGCCAGGATCACGCCGGCCAGCAGCCAGCCCAACCCCAGGAAGACGCCGCCCCAGAGGAACCACAGCACGTTCAGGATGAAGCGGATCATGACCCCTCGCCTTCCTACTTGATCAGTTGCCAGCGACGGGCCCAGCGGGCCTTCACGACTGGGTTCAGGGCCAGCAGGTAGATGCCGGCGTAAAGGACCGTACCAATGCCGATCAGCGCCCAGGACCAGGGACCGGGCATGTGCAGCGTCGGGGCCGTGGTGATCCAGTCATGGCCCTCGGACGTGAACTCCAGCCACAGCCCCCCGACCCAGGCCAGGGCGAACAGGGTCACGATCGGATAGCGAAGGATCGGGCTGCGCTGGACCAGCAGCACCATCTGGACGAAGGCCGTCAGGGCGCCGGCGACGAAACCCGCCAGCCAGGGCCACCAGGGGCCGGGCACGAAGCGCGCGGCCCGCAGAGCGGCCCACAGCGGCGCCCACAGCACGGGGCCCAGCATCAGGATGACCAGCACCGCGCCCAGCAGCACGCCCAGGCCGCCGCCGATCACCTTGCCGGCCGCTTGACCCGCTTCGTGTGGACGGACGTTGGGATCGCCGGCGGGGTTCTCCGGCGAGGTGGCGATGACGGTCTGCAGACGCGGCAGGCGCTGGCCCGCCTTGGCGTTGGGAAGACCGCCGTAGGGAGCCTTCCGCTTGCCCATCAGGCCCGGCGGCTGACCGCGAAGTCGGCCAGGCTTTCCAGCGCCTCGCGCCAGTCGTTGGCGGGGAACACCGCCAGCGCCGCCTTGGCCTTGTCGGCATAGTCGGCGGCCAGATCCAGGGTGGCGTCCAGGGCGCCGGTGCCCACGATCAGTTCGCGGGCGCGGCGGAAGTCGGCCTCGGTCTGCTCGCGGCGGCCAATGGCGCGCTCCCAGAACTCGGCCTCGCGCGGACCCGAGCGCGAGATCGCCAGCAGCAGCGGCAAGGTCGCCTTGCCTTCGCGGAAGTCGTCGCCGGCGTTCTTACCCAGGGCCTCGGTCGTGCCGCCGTAGTCTAGGGCGTCGTCGACCAGCTGGAACGCCAGGCCCAGGTTCAGGCCATAGGCCTTGAGGGCGTCGGTCTTGGTCGCGTCGACGCCGGCCGAGACCGCGCCGGCCTCCGAGGCCGCGGCGAACAGCTCGGCGGTCTTGGCCTGGATGATCTCCAGATAGACGGCCTGCGACAGATTCAAGTCGTGGCTGCGCATCAGCTGCAGCACTTCGCCCTCGGCGATGACGCGGCTGGCGCGGGCCAGGATCTCCAGCGCCTTCATGGAGTTGGTCTCGACCATCAGCTCGAAGGCGCGGGCGAACAGGAAGTCGCCGACCAGCACGCTCTGCGCGCCGCCCCAGATCAGGTGCGCGGCGACCTTGCCGCGACGCAGCTGGCTGCCGTCCACGACGTCGTCGTGCAGCAGGGTGGCGGTGTGGATGAACTCGACGGCGGCGGCCAGCTTCAGGCAGTTCTCATTGTCCGAACCGGCCAGGCGCGCAGCGGCGACGGTCAGCAGCGGACGCAGGCGCTTGCCGCCGGCCGCGATCAGGTGCTCGGCCAGAGCCGGGATGATCGGCACGTCGCTTTGCATGCGGTCGGTGATCAGGCGGTTGACCCCCGCCATGTCGGCCTCGGCCAGACTCACGAGACGATCCACCGAACCCGGCTTACGGGTGAGGGTCGCTGCGGCTGCGTCCAAAACCATGATCTCCTTCGGCCTCCCTCAGGATGAACCGTTGCGAGGGACAATGGTGGCGGGATAGGTCACGGTCAAGGCGAGCACAAGGCCTAGAAAGCATTGGACGATCGGCAGATGACCGAGGATCGGGTTCTGGGCGGCCGCGTAACGCTGCGCCAGAAGGCCGACGGCTACAGAGCCGGCATGGACGCTGCGCTTCTAGCGGCAGTGTGCGACGCCCCGCCCGGTCAGCGGGTGCTGGAACCGGGCTGCGGGGTCGGCGGCGCGCTGCTGGCGGCGGCGATTCGGCGTCCGGGCGCGATCTTCCAGGGGATCGAGCGCGATTCCGTCGCCGCGACGCTGGCCGGCGAGAACGCTGCGCTCAACCATCTGGCCGATCGGGTCTCGGTGCGCGAGGGCGATGTCGAGGCCGGCTTCCGGGCCTTGGAGATGCCCGTCTTCGACGCGGTGATGACCAATCCGCCGTTCTTCGACGATCCGGGCGCCCTGCGCGCCCCTGCCCCCGCCAAGAGCGGCGCCTGGATGGCCGATGGCGGCCTGGCGGCCTGGACCGGTTTCTGCCTGAAGGCGGTGCGCGAGGGCGGGACGATCACCATGATCCATCGCGCCGATCGCCTGGCCGACATTCTGGAGCTGCTGGCGCCCAAGGCCGGGTCGTTCCGCATACGGCCGATCGCCCCCTTCGCCGACGCCCCGGCAAAGCGGGTGATCGTCCGCGCGATCAAGACCGGCAAGGCTCCCCTGGTCCTGCTGCCCCCGCTGGTGCTGCATGACCGCGAGGGGGGAAAGCACAGCGCCCAGGCCGAAGCCATCCTGCGAGGAGACGCGGCGCTGGGCTGGTAAGGGCCCTGCGTCCTCCGAGGCGCAGCTTGCCCTTACGGGAAGAACGGGCTTGGCAACGGCGTCAGAATAGACGCAGATACCCAGGCAGGTTCCGCCGCCGACACAGTGCTCGGCGGCCCGACCACGCCCTTCCCCCACGTTTGGATATGATTAACCGTGAAGCTTCGCGGTTAATTAGGCACCGCGTGAGAAAACTCCGTCATCAGATTGGTTCGCCAACACAGAGGGATGGGCGGGTAAATGAAATTCTCGATCGCGATCGCCACGGGTATCGTCGGCAGCTTCTTCGTCGCTCAGGCCGCTTCGGCCGCCGGCGGTTTCGAAGACCAGATGGGCCGTTGCCTGCAGCAGTTCGCCAACACCCGCGACGCCGCTCAAGTGATGCTCGAGTGCAATGCCGACGCCGGCAAGCTCTCGAACTGCAAGGTCGTCGACAACAGCGCCGCCGGCAAGGGCTTCGACAAGGCCGCCATGTGCATCGCTGAAAAGCTGCCGATGGGCGCCAAGACCGGTTCGGTGAAGGTTCCCTTCCGCTTCCCGGGCGGCGCGTAAGTCTCTCAAGGCTTAGGCCCCGAAGACAAAAAGCCCCCGTCGGTTCGCCGGCGGGGGTTTTTCGCGTCTTGAGCTCAGCCGGAACGCCCCCCCTCCCCGCGCAAAGAAAAAGCGCCGGACCTTGGGGGTCCGGCGCGGAGGAGGGATCTGGGGAGGTTTGCTAGATCCTAGAAGGTGTAGCGCAGGCCCACGACGAACTGGCGTCCGGTGTGGGTGTAGGCGTTCAGGCGGTTGTCGGTGTCGACATAGAGATCGTTGTACTCGTCCGTCAGGTTCAGGCCCTCGATGCTGAGCCGGATCTTGTCGGTGATGTTGTAGGCGACCTGGGCGTCGATATTGGTCGTCGCATTGGTGCCCTGGACGTCGTTGAAGTCGCTGCCCGGGACGCCGGTCAGGTACCTGTCGCGATAGGCGGCAGACACGCGGGCCGAGAACTTGTCGTCCTCGTAGTACAGCGTGGCGTTCCAGGCGTTCTTCGACAGGCCGGTCAGCGTGGCGTTGACCATGGCCGCACCCGGCGTCGTCGAGGTCAGATAGTCGATCTCGGAATTGACGTAGGTGTAGTTGGCCAGGAAGCCGAACTTCGACCAGAAGCCGGGCAGGAAGGTGAACGGCTGCTGCAGATTGACCTCGATGCCCTTCAGCTTGCCGCCCGGCGAGTTGACTGGCTGGGTGACCGCGAAGACCATGTCCGGCGTGGCCACGGTGCCGTCCAGCAACGAGTTGGGCAGGCCCAGGGTGTTGTACGGCGCTTCGCGACGCAGGGTCTGAACGAAGGTGTCGATGTCCTTGTAGAAGGCGCCGAAGGCCAGGATCGCGCCGCTTTCCGGGTACCATTCCAGCGAGAAGTCCAGGTTCTTGGAGCGGGTCGGCTCCAGGAAGGGATTGCCCGAGGAGTAGTTGCGGTTGGCGCCCTGGACGTTGACCGAGCCGCCCGGCGACAGGCTGCCAATGCCCGGACGGGCGATGGTCTCGGCGCTGCTGACGCGCGCGATCAGCTTCGGCGTCAGTTCGACCGACAGGTTCGCGGCCGGCAGCCACATGTCGTACTTGTTGTCGACCGTGACGAAGCGGGTGCCCGAGGTGGCGTTGGCGTAGCCGCCCGAGGCCAGCTGGGTCTCGAAGTAGCGGTAGCCGACGTCACCGCGCCACGGCAGGCCAAACGCCGTGAAGTTGAAGTCCAGCTGGGCGTAGGCGCCCTTGGTCTCTTCACGGATCTTGGCGGCCGAGCCGGTGTTCTCGCGCAGCGCCCAGATGCCGGTGTTGCTGTAGATGTTGTACTGGGCGATGTACTTGTCGAGGTCGGGGGCCAGCCAGCTGGTCACCGAGGTGCCGGGCAGGCCCAGGCCCTCGTCGAACTTGAACACCTTGCCCAGGGCGGCCATGGCCGCGCCCGAGGCGACGGCGGGCACGTCAGCGGTGTTGGTGCGCTGCCAGGCGGCCGACTCGTAGTCGAAGCGCTTGTAGTCGGCGCCCACCTTCAGGGTCAGGTTGTCGTTGAGGATGTAGTCGGCCGTCAGCTTGTAGGTCGTGAAGGCGTTGTCGACCTTCTCGGGCGTCAGGCGGGTTTCCGACGAACCGGGCACGATCGACCAGGCGTTCGGGTCGGTGGCGTCGAAGCCCAGGCTCATCTCCATCATCCGCGGACGGAAGTCGTAGGAGAAGTTGTTGGAGTCGATGCGCTCGAACGTGACGGTGGTCGCCACCGGGTCGCTGTAGGCCGACTCCGAACGGCCGGCGACGGCCTTGACCTTCAGCTTCTCGCTGAACTCATGCTCGATCGAGCCAGTGACCTGTTTGAACTTGGTGTTCAGCTCGTTGTAGCTGGACTGGCTGCGCAGATCGACGCGGTCGATATTGGCCTGGACGAGGTTGTTACCCTCGACGACGCCCGAGCGGATGATCGACTGCGGCTTGCCGGTCCCCGGACGGCTCAGGCCCAAGGCCTGCAGCTGGGCTTCCTTGCGGACGCCCTCGAAGTTCGAATACAGGCCCTCGATGGTGACCAGCGTCGCGTCGGTCGGACGGAACTGCACGGCGCTGGACAGGCCCAGGCGCTTGGACGAGGTGTCGTAGCTGGCATAGGCCGGGATCCGCGGGTGATACAGGCCCGCCTCGGCGTTGTCGTAACCCGTGACGTTCTGGTTGATCTGGGCGATCGTCTTGCCCGCGACCGTCGAGGCCGCATTCCAGCCGCCGTTCGAACCGCCGAAGGTCCAGCGGGTGATGTTGGCGCCTTCCTCGATCAGGTGGCGCTTGTCGAACGAGGCCGAGACCAGCACGCCCAGCTTGCCGTCGAAGAAGCGGTCCGAGGCCAGGACCGAGAAGCCCGGCTGGATGTCCTTGGCCAGGTCGTTGTAGCTGCCCTGGGCCGACAGAACGAGGCGACGGCCGGCGATGTCGAAGGGCTTGGAGGCGTTCAGGTCGACCGTCGCGCCCAGCGAGCCTTCATCGACCGAGGCCGAGGCCGTCTTGCGGACGATCAGGTTCGAAAACAGGTCCGACGAGAAGATGTTGAAGTCGAAGCCACGGCCGCGGTTGGTGCCGCCCGAGTTGGACGTGCCCGACGAGGTGGCGATGGCTTCCATGCCGTTGACCCGCACGCGAGTGTAGTCCGAGCCCAGGCCGCGAACCGAGATCTGGCGGCCTTCGCCCGAACGGCGAGTGATGGCCACGCCGGGGATGCGCTGCAGCGATTCCGCCAGGTTCAGGTCCGGGAAGTCGGCGATGTCCTCGGCCGAGATGGCGTCGACCACGCCGTTCTCACGGCGCTTGATGTTCAGGGCGCTCTGCAGCGAGGCGCGGAAGCCGGTGACGACCACTTCCTCGACCTCGGAGGTCTCGGGGGCCGGCGCGGGGGCGCTGGTCTGCTGGGCATGGGCGGCGCTCGCCATCGCCACGGCGACTGCGAGAGCCGAAGCGCCATAGAAGACGCGCGAACGGGATTTGGTTGACTGCATCGCTTCCACCCTTTGCTCGCCATTTGGCGGCTTTTATTCGATCGCCCGCGATACGGTCCGACCGGTTTAGGGTGAGGCTAGCCACGCCTTTGTTCCACACGCCAATTTCAATGCGGCATGGATCGATGCGAGATCGACAATGATGCGTTGTGCGGAACAGACGACGCCAACCGTCGTTCGATGGACGCAAGCCCTTGCCGCATATGGATTTCGCAAACGGAACGCGTTCTTAGCGTCGCCGATGACAACGCTGTATCCCTTCTATTTCGAGCATCGCCGCGCCAAAACGACGCATGACCGCCAGCCCTACTCCGCGTAGAGCTTCAGGGCTTCCAGGCACAGCTCCAGGCCGGTCAGGTCACGCAGGGGGTCTTGGGTCACGATCACGAATAGCCGCCGCGCCTCGCCCCACAACATCACCGTTTCGGGTAGGCCGTGGTCCTCGATCTCGCACCCATCGGCGTCGCGCCACACGCGGGCCTCGTCCAGGGTTGCGCCCAGCAGGGTGTCGACTCGCGCGACATACTCGGCCTCGACCTCGCTGGCGATGTTCAGATAGGCGAAGATCGGCCGCCCCAGGCCGGCCAGCACGCCGGCCTCGAACACCGCGGCGGTGTCGGCCGAGGGGCCGCGGAACGGGGTCAGGTTCACCACCCCCGCGTCGGCCTGGCGCAATTGCGCCATGCGACTGGCGTAGAACTGGCGCGCTTCCATCTCATCGGTCGCCTGGCCAGGCGCCATGCGGTCGGGAGCCAGGGCCTCGAGCCCCGCCTCCAGGCACAGGGCCCGCTGGCGGGCGGCCTGGGCTTCGTGATCGGGGAGCCAGGCTTCAGGGCCGGCGAGCCATAGGGAACGGACGGGACGCATGGGCCCTTAGGTCTGGTCGCGGAACCCAAGTGTCAATGTCTGGTTGGAGATGGAATGAAGTTGATCGCGCGGAGAAGCCTGCTGACAGGCGGTCTGGCCCTGGCGGCGTATCCGGTTCTGGCCGCCCCGCCCCAGCCCTGGATCGCCTATGAGCGCCGGCTGCGCGGCCTGCTGAGCGACCCGCCGGGAGGCGACTTCGACCCCGACTTCGAAGAGACCCTGCTGGACCTCAACACCCTCATCCGCCGCCGGCAGAGCCTCGCGCCGCTGGCCTTCGATCGCGGCCTGACCCTGGCGGCCCGCGCCCACGCCGCCGACATGGCCCGGACCGAGGTCTTCGACCACGTAACCACCGAGGGCTACTCCGCTGCGGGTCGCGTGGGCCTCTTGGCGCGCGACCTGGTCGGCGCGCCGGGCGAGAACATCGCCATGCGCCGTAACGCCGACGGCCTGGTGCGTCCCGAGCAGATCATGAACCAGTGGCGCGACAGCCCCGGCCACCGCGCCAACCTGCTCGCGCCCGGCTTCACCCATGTCGGCTACGGCGCGCTGCGCCAGGGCCCGCGCGTCATCGCCGTGGGCTGCTACGCCGAGGTCGCCGCCCGTCTGCCCGGCCCGGCCCCGCTGCGCGTGGCGTCCAGCGACGAGATCGCCCGCGCCCTGTCCAACGCCGCCCCGGCCATCCGCCAGTTCTCGGTCTCTGAACCCGGCGGCGAGGTCCTAACCACCACCTACATCGAAGGCCGCCCGCCCTCGGCCCTCCCCGCCGGCGCCTGGCAGCTGCGCCCCCACCTCTCCTCGGGCGAGCACCGCTACCAGGTAGCCTGGGGCCCAGTGTTCGTGTTGGGCTAAACCTCGCCTACTGCGCCACGCCCAGGGCTTCGATGCGGATGTCCACGGCGTCGCCGATCATGCCGGCGGCGTTGGCGCTGCCGAAGGCCTTGCGGCTGATCTGGCCGGTAATGGTGAAGCCGGCCTGTTTCTTCTGGTTGTTGGGCGCCGTCCCGAGCTTGTTCAGCTTGACGTCCAGGACCGCCGGCTGGGTCACGCCCATCAGGGTCAGGTCGCCGGTGACCTTGGCGGTCGCATCGCCGGTCTTCTCGACCTTGGTCGACTTGAAGGTGATGATCGGGCTCTTGGCCGCGTTCAGCCAGCGGTCGCTCTTCAGGTGCTCGTCGCGCGTGGTGTTGGCGGTCAACAGGCTGTCGACGGCGATCACCGCCTCGACGCGGGACTTCTCCGGCGCGGCCTCGTCCAGCCACACCGTGCCCTCGGTCTTGGCGAACAGGCCGATCACCGAGTTGAAGCCGAAGCGATCGATGACGAAGCTGGTCTCGGTGTGGGCGCTGTCGAGCTTGTAGGCGACCTCGGCGGCGAAGGCCGGGGCGGCCATCATCATGGAGCCGGAGATCAGGGCGGCGGCGAGCAGGCGTTTCATGGGGAGCGTCTCCGTCGTGAGCTGCGCCGAGCTTCGGCCGCTCCCTCCCCGCACGCAACCCTCAAACGAAAAGCCCCCGGCCTGGGAGGGCCGAGGGCTTCGCGGGATTACTCTGGTACTAAAAGGCGAGACTAGTTCTTGGCCTGATCGACCAGCTTGTTCTTGGCGATCCAGGGCATCATGTCGCGCAGGCGACCGCCGACTTCCTCGATCTGGTGCTCGGCCGAACGACGGCGCGTGGCCTTGAACGAGGGCTGGCCCACTTGGTTTTCCAGCATGAAGTCACGGACGAACTTGCCCGACTGGATGTCTTCCAGCACGCGCTTCATCTCGGCCTTGGTTTCCGGCGTGATGATGCGCGGACCCGTCACGTACTCGCCGTACTCGGCGGTGTTCGAGATCGAGTAGTTCATGTTCGCGATGCCGCCCTCGTACATGAGGTCGACGATCAGCTTCAGTTCGTGCAGGCACTCGAAATAGGCCATTTCCGGCGCGTAGCCGGCTTCCACCAGCACTTCGAAGCCGGCGCGAACCAGCTCGACGGTGCCGCCGCAGAGCACGGCTTGCTCACCGAACAGGTCGGTTTCGCACTCTTCGCGGAAGTTGGTCTCGATGATGCCCGAACGGCCGCCGCCGATGGCCGAGGCGTAGGCCAGGCCGAGGTCGTGGGCGTTGCCGGTGGCGTTGTGGTGCACCGCGATCAGGCAGGGCACGCCGCCGCCCTTCTGGTACTCGCCGCGCACGGTGTGACCCGGGCCCTTCGGCGCGACCATCAGGACGTCGATGGTGTCCTTCGGCTCGATCAGGCCGAAGTGGACGTTCAGGCCGTGGGCGAACAGCAGAGCCGCGCCGTCACGGATGTTGGGGGCGATGTCGTTCTTGTAGATCGCGGCCTGATGCTCGTCCGGAGCCAGGATCATGATCAGGTCGGCCCAGGCGGCGGCTTCGGCCACCGTCATGACCTTCAGGCCTTCGCCTTCGGCCTTCTTGGCGGTCGGCGAGCCGGCGCGAAGCGCCACGGCTACGTTCTTGATGCCCGAGTCACGAAGATTGAGAGCGTGCGCATGACCTTGCGAACCATAGCCTACGATCGCGATCTTCTTGTCCAAGATGCGGGCGATGTCGGCGTCGCGGTCGTAGTAGACGCGCATGTTTTTTCTCCAGGACTGGTCAATCAAGGTCGCCCGACGCAATGACGGAGCGACAAAGGCCGGGCGTTTGAGCGTTTTTTTGCCGTTTCGTCAAGCGAGAGCCGGCAGAACACCGAAATGCCAAGCGCCTTCCGGCCACGTTTTAGTCGCTCGCGCGCTGGATCGCCATGCCGGCGCCCTGGAAGACGGGTTTGCCGGCTTGCAGAACGGGGCGGAGGATCGCTCCTCCGCCCCGCCTGACCTTACCAGAAGAGACCGTAGTAGACGCTCAGGACCTGGCCACTCCAGATGTCGACCAGGAGCGCGTCCGAGCCGACCCGGACCCACTCGCAGCCGATGGGAGCCATCGGCAGGCCGTAGCGCCACGAGTCCAGATAGTACGAGCTGCCGTACCAGCCGCCCGGCAGGTAGTCGCCGAACGCCCAGCTGCGGGCGTACCAGCCGCTGGGATAGCGGTAGGCGCCGATGCGATAGCGCTGCGAGGCGCGGAAGCTGGGGCGATAGGCATAGCGGTCGTACTGCTGACGGCCCCGGTCACGATCGCGGAACTGGCCGCCATAGCCCGGACGACGGTCGTTGCGATCCCAGCCGCCGCGGTTGTCGCCGCGCCGGTCGTCCCAGCGGTTGTTGTCGCCGCGACCGCGGTTGTCGCCCCGGTCCCAGCCGCCGCGGTTGTCGTTGCGGTCGCCGCGGTTGTCGTTGCGGTCGCTGCGGCCCCGGTTGTCGTCGCCACGGTTCCAGTCGCGACCGCCGTTGTCGCGGCCCCCATTGTCACGGGGAGGCTGAGCCTGGGGCGCGGACGGCGCCGACGGGGGTTGCTGAGCCTGGGGCGGCTGTTGCGGGCGATTGTTCCAGTCCGGACGGCCGCCGCGATCACCGCCGCCGCCACCTCGGTCGCCGCCGCGATCACCGCGCGGGCCGCCTTGCCAACCGCCGCGGTCGCCGCCGCCACCGCCGCGCTCGGTCTGCTGGCCGCCGCGCTCGCGTCGCTCCTGCGCCTGGGCGCCGAGCGGAGCCGCGACACCACCCAGCAGCGTCAGCGCCATGGCGGTCGTCAAAAGACGTTTCATTTCTTGCTCCGAAGGGCCTTGAAGCGCGGCCCGGGCTTGTCCCTTGATAGCAGTGTCGGACTCGCCCGATGAACCAGGCTTGAACAAATTTAAGCGTTTGAGGAGAGCCCCGATGCGCGCGCACCCCAACGACGTCGTCAGCTTCTGGCGCCAGGCGGGCCCCGCCAAGTGGTTCGCCAAGGACAGCGGCTTCGACCAGGCCATCGCCCTGAAGTTCGAGCAGACCCACTACCGCGCCTCGATGCGCCGCTATGACGACTGGGCGCAGACCGCGGAGGGCGCGCTGGCCTTGCTGATCCTCCTGGATCAGATGCCGCGCAACATGTACCGCAACACGCCGCACGCCTTCGCCACGGACCCGCTGGCCCGGATGTTCGCCCGCGCCGCCATCGCCGCCGGCCAGGACCAGGACCCGGCCATCAGCGCCGACCTGCGGCCGTTTTTCTACCTGCCCTTCGAACACTCCGAGTCGCTGGTCGACCAGGAGTTCAGCGTCGAGCTGTTCGCCGCCCACCAGGCCGACAGCGGCGACGAGGAATCGATGAAGTACGCCATCATCCACCGGGACATCATCGCCCGCTTCGGCCGCTTCCCGCATCGCAATCCGGGCCTGGGCCGCGAGACGACCGAGGCCGAGCAGGCGTTCCTCGATGACGGCGGCTTTGCGGGTTAACGCAAGTTAACCGCACCTCAATCTTGGCGCGACCAGCGGTCGCCTGTAGGGTGCGCGCCGCAAGTCCGGGGACCATTTCGGGGAACACCACGTATGAAAGCTTTCCGCAGCGCGCTGGCCGTCGGCCTGGCGCTCACCGCCGCAACGCCCGTCACGGCTCTCGCCCAAGCCAAGGCCAGCAAGGGCCAGCAGATGCAGACCCAGGCCTCGGCCGAGGTTCCGCGCTGCTCGCGCAAGCTGGGCACGCTGTCGATCGTCGACGGCGACGATTCCTACGGCTGGACCCAATTCAACCTGGCCTCGCCGCAGAAGGTGCTGCGCGCCATCGTCCAGCGCTCGGGCTGCTTCAACCTCGTCGATCGCGGCGCGGGTCTCAGCGCGGCCGAGCGTGAGCGCAACATCGGCGGCAATCTGGGCCTGCAGCGCGGCAGCAATGTCGGCCAGGGTCAGGTCAAGGCGGCCGACTACGTGCTGGTCGCCGAAGTCCAGGGCAGCAACAGCAATGTCGGCGGCGGCGCGGTGGCCGGCGCCATCGGTGGTCTGATCGGCGGTCGCGCCGGCGCGCTGGTCGGCGGCATCAAGACCAAGAAGCTGGAAGCCAACACCGTCCTGTCGCTGACCAACGTCCGCACCACCGAGACCACCTCGGTGCAGGAAGGCTATGCCGTGAAGAACGACATCGGCTGGGGCGCGGGCGGCGGCCTGGGCTTCGCCGGCGCCGTCGGCGGCGGCTATGAAGACACCGACATCGGCCGCATCGTCACCCTGTCGTTCATCAACGCCTATTCGAAGATGATCAGCGACCTGGGCCTGCTGGCCGAAGGTGGTCCGGCCGCCGCGGCCGCGCCGTCCAAGACCTTCACGGCCACCCGCGTCGCCAACCTGCGCTCGACCCCGGCCGCGGCTGGCAAGCTGATCCGCGCCCTGCCCGCCGGCGCCATCGTCTACCCGACCGGCAAGAAGCAGGACATGTGGTGGGAAGTGGCCGACGAGAATGACAACGTCGGCTGGGTCCTGAACTCGACCCTCGAGCCGAGCAAGTAAGGTCAAGCTCCCGTAAAACGGGGAGAAATGACCGTCGATTGTGGACGCCCGCCAGGCTCGTACTGGCGGGCGTTTCGATTCGGCGGCACTCTAGGGCCCATGAGCACCGCCGTCCTCGACGCCCCGAAAGCCGCCGCCGATCATCCCGAGCGGCAGTACCTGAACCTGCTGGCCGACATCCTGGCCAACGGCGTGCAGCGCGGCGACCGCACGGGCACCGGCACCCTGGGCGTGTTCGGCCGTCAGATCCGCTTTGACCTGGCCAAGGGCTTCCCGGTCCTGACCACCAAGAAGCTGCACCTGCGCTCGATCATCATCGAGCTGCTGTGGTTCCTGAAGGGCGACACCAACATCGCCTATCTCAAGGACAACGGCGTGCGCATCTGGGACGAGTGGGCCGACGAGAACGGCGACCTGGGCCCCGTCTACGGCAAGCAATGGCGCTCGTGGGCCACCCCGGACGGCCGCTCGATCGACCAGATCGTGGCCCTGGTCGAGAACCTGAAAACCAATCCCAGCAGCCGCCGCCACATCGTCACGGCGTGGAACCCGGCCGATGTCGACGACATGGCCCTGCCGCCCTGCCACTGCCTGTTCCAGTTCTTCGTCGCCGACGGAAAGCTCAGCTGCCAGCTCTACCAGCGCAGCGCCGACGTGTTCTTAGGCGTGCCGTTCAACATCGCCAGCTACGCCCTGCTGACCCTGATGGTCGCCAAGGTCGTCGGCCTGGAGCCGGGCGAGTTCGTCCACACCTTCGGCGACGCCCACCTCTATCTGAACCACCTCGACCAGGCCCGCGAGCAGCTGACCCGCGAGCCGTTCGACTTCCCGACCATGCAGATCGCCGACAAGCGCGACCTGTTCGGCTTCGAGTACGAGGACTTCACGCTGGAGGGCTACCAGGCCCACCCGCATATCAAGGCTGAGGTCTCGGTTTGATGCTATTGCTTGGCGCTTTTTAAGCCGAACAGCCCCCAAACAATAAGGGCGTACCAGGCATCGACCAAACGCTACTGGTGCTTGGTCTAAGCCACGACATGTTATGGCTTAAACGTACGATTGCGTTTCCGCATGTCACCACAAACTTATCCACATTCTGGAACATCCTCTAGAATCGGGATTTATTAATAACTAGATTATTAAGTTGACGGTGCGCAGCCATCTGGCTATGCGCCGCACGCGGCGCATAGCCAGATGGCTAAGGCTGACGGGGAAGATTCTATGTCCAAAATTAGCTTAATCGCGGCACACGCTGAGAACCGTGTGATTGGTCGCGACAACAAGCTGCCTTGGCACGTCAGGAGCGACCTTCAGAATTTCCGCGCTTTGACGCGCAAAAAGCCTGTGATTATGGGGAGAAAGACGTTCGAGTCTCTTCCCGGAAAACTCGATGATCGCCCAAACATTGTTGTTACTCGCGACCCCTTCTTCGTGGCGGAAGGCGTTCAAGTTTTTACAAGTATTATCGAAGCGCTTGATTTTGCTCGCGACATTCCCGCCGAGGAAATCATGGTGATCGGTGGTGAGCAAATTTTTGAGGCAACGCTCGACTGCGCAAATATTATGTACCTGACGATTATCCGTCAGATCGTAGAAGGCGACGCCTACTTCCCCGAATACAATGAATCTCAATGGAAAACAGTTGAGGAGCGCAAGCTCCCTACGTCAGAGCTTGAACCTCGTGCTGATTTCCTTGTGAAAGAGCGCCTTGTAGCGTGATGGCAATTATATCCGTCTGCCTGTCGAACAGGCTTGCCGGAATTTCTCTTCTTCCTGAAACCTGCCCCATCATCATGGGCCGCAAGACTTGGGACAGCCTGCCGCGCAAGCCCCTGCCCGGCCGCACCAATATCGTGCTGAGTCGCGACCAGAGCTTCGAGCCCGGCGGCGCGATCCCCTGCGAGACCTGGATGGAGGCGGTGCAGATCGCCCGTGAACAAGCCGATGACGACGGCGTCGAGGAAGTCTGCGTGATCGGCGGCCGGGCCCTGTTCGAATTGGCGCTACCGAAAGCCAAGCGCCTGTACCTGACCGAGGTCGACGCCACGGTGGACGGTGACGTCACCTTCCCCGACTTCGACGAGAGCGCCTGGACCGAAGTCCGGCGCGAGGAACACGCGGCCGGCGAAGGCGACGACCACGCGTTCGTGTTCCGGGTGCTGGAGCGCCGCTAGTTCTCGGCCGCCAGCGGCTGAGGCGTCTTTTCCAGATTGGCCAGCTTGCGCGTCTTCAGCGGCTTGCCGGTGCAGGCCTTGAACACGACCTCGACCTCGCCGCCCTTGCCCACCTCGGGCATGGCGTACTTGGCCGGACCGATCCGCTGGGCCGTGATCACCGTGTCGCCCTTGTCGGTCTTGCTCCAGGCCATGCGCGCGTGGGTCCCGGTGTCGCCAAAGCGCTTCTGCAGCTCGCCGTCGAAGGTCTTGTGGATCGCCGCCTCCATCACGGGGCTCCACTGCGCGTTGGTCATCGCCGGACAGGCCGGCCGCGTCGGCATCGCCCGGCTCTTTGACCACGGCAGCGACGGCGCGACCGCGCAGCCCGCCAACATCAGCCCCGTCGCCGCGATCGCCGTCACAGTCGCCCGCATTCTCGAGAATCCTTCATTCCAAACTTGCCGCAAGCTCACCGCGAACCTCGCCATGCGCAAGGGCTCAATCATCGGTGAAATAGTCGGCGATGGCGTCGTCGACCGGGGTCAACTGGAACTTCGGTGACGCGGCCTCCTCCAGCGCCCGGCGGATCTGCCAGGCGCTGCGGCCGACATGGACGCCCATGCCGCGCAGCTCGCCGACGATGGCTTCGCGAGTGGCTTCGTCGACGGACTGGTTGTTGCGCAGGCGCGCCTGGTCCAGCCGCCAGCCGAAGAAGCCGTCGGGGATCAGCTCGACCACCGCGCCCGGCGCCGGTAGCCACTCGTAGATGGCCGTGCGCTGGTCGACCGCGCAGTCCAGATAGTTGACCAGGCAGTTGCGATAGCGGCGCGCGGCGTCGCGGATGGCCGCGGCGGTGTCCAGCGGCCGCAGCCGCTCGGTGCCCGGATGGGGCGGCGGCGGCAGCTCGCGGCGGAAGTCCTCGGCCACCAGGGTGAACAGCGCCTTGGGCGTGGGCGCATGGCTCCAGGCCGCCACGCGCGTGGACAGCACCTGCGGCGACAGCCGCCGAGCCAGCACGGCGTGGGCCTCGGCCAGCAGGGCCGCCTGGGCCGGACTGACGCGCAGGGCCACGCCACCCGCCTCGCGCAGGTCAGCCGGCAGGGCGGCCAGGGCGCGGACCAGCTCCGGCGTGATGGCCTGCGCGTGGCGCAGGGTCTTGGCCGGAGCCGGATCGGCCAGCATCCGGACCAGCAGGCGATAGTCCTCGGGCGTCCAGGCGATCTCGCCCAGGCGTTCCAGGGCCCGGCGCAGGCCTTCGGGCGCGGCGGCCTCCAGCACCAGCGGGATGGCCTTGCGCAGCGGCAGGTCCATCAGGCCGGCGACGTCGATCGGCGGGCCGTTCGAAGGCTCGGCGGCCAGCATCAGGCAGATCAGGTGCCGCCGCGCCGCCGGGGCGGTCACGAAAGCGGTATGGGGCGCGGGCCACAGGGCGGCCAGCACCTCGGCATAGGGCGGCGCGATCAGGCGCAGCAAGGGCGAGGCGACGCTGGTCGCGCTCGCGAGAGACAGGACTGTCATGAAGAAGCTCCGGCGGCGGCCAGAGCGGCCGCGGCTAGCGGTAGGGTCGCGAGGGGCGATCGAGGGCGGCGCACGACATCGACGGCGCGCGCCAGACCACCTTCGGCGGTGCTTTGGGCTGTGCGGCGGCGAGGTTCATGCGGCGGATCGGCTCCTAGAGCTTCAGTTGGAGGCGCTGATCCCACGATCGCCGCGCGGCGACAACCCCCGCGAACCGCGCCGACGCACGCGCGCCGGTTGCTGTGACTGGCAAGACACGGTTCGCCGAACGGAACCCTCGCCACCTTCAAACGGGCGTTTATAGTCTTCCCCAACGCCCCGCAGAGGCGAAGGGAGAAAGCGCGATGGACATCCAGCTCGTCACCGAAGGCCTGCAATTCCCCGAAGGTCCCGTGGCGATGGCCGACGGTTCAGTGATCGTCACCGAGATCCAGGGCCAGCGCCTGACGCGGGTCTGGCCCGACGGCCGCAAGGAGACCGTGGCCGACACCGGCGGCGGCCCCAACGGCGCGGCGATCGGCCCAGATGGGGCGCTATACGTCACCAACAACGGCGCCAGCTTCGCCTTCTTCGAGGCGGGCGGCCTGAACATCCCTGGCCCCACCCCGCCCAGCCACGAAGGTGGCTACATCCAGCGCGTGGACCTGAAGACCGGCGAGATCCGCGTGCTGTACACCGAGTGCGACGGCAAGAAGCTGGTGGGTCCCAATGACCTGGTTTTCGACAAGCAGGGTGGCTTCTGGTTCACCGACCACGGCTGCTCCACGCCCGACGGCAAGAAGTACGGCGCCCTGTACTACGCCCTGCCCGACGGCACGAAGATCACCCGCTGGCGCGACCACTTCGTCTCGCCCAACGGCGTGGGCCTCTCGCCCGACGAGAAGACCGTCTACATGGCCGACACCATGCTGGGCCGCCTGTGGTCGTTCGAGGTCACCTCGCCTGGCGTCCTGGCCGACGCCGCACCGCTGCAACCCGGCAACGTGGTCTGTAACCTGCCGGGCTATCAGTTGCTGGACAGCCTGGCGGTCGAGGCCGGCGGCAAGGTCTGCGTGGCCACGATCATCAATGGCGGCATCACCGCCTTCGACCCGGACGGCTCGACCGAGCACTTCGCCTTCCCGGACGTGATCGTCACCAACATCTGCTTCGGCGGGGCCGACATGCGCGACGCCTGGATCACGGCCTCGGGCACCGGCAAGCTCTACAAGGCCCGCTGGCCACGTCCGGGGCTGAAGCTGAACTTCAACGCCTAGAAACGTGAATTGAATTCACAACAGCTGATCCTGGCCACGGCGTAGTTTGACGTCGTGGCCGTCCCATCTGAGGCTCCGAGAAACGACGGAGCCCAGCAATGGACCTCAAACTGAACGACAAGACCGCGCTGGTGACCGGCGCGACAGCCGGCATCGGCCTGGAGATCGCCCGCGCCCTGGCCGCCGAAGGCGCCAAGGTGTTCGTCACAGGCCGCAACAAGGCCAAGCTGGACGCCGCCGTCGCCGACATCGGCGGCAAGGCGCAAGGCGTGCTGGCCGACGCAGCCACGGCAGAAGGCGCAGCGGCGGTGCTGAAGGCGCTCCCCAGCGTCGATATCCTGGTCAACAACATCGGCATCTACGAGATGAAGGCCTTCGCCGACATCCCCGACGAGGACTGGCTGCGGCTGTTCGACGTCAACGTCATGAGCGGCGTGCGCCTGGCCCGCGGCTACTTCCCCGGGATGCTGGAGCGCGACTGGGGCCGGGTGATCTTCATCTCGTCGGAGTCGGGTCTCGCGACGCCGGGCGAGATGGTCCACTACGGCATGACCAAGAGCGCCCAGCTCGCCGTGGCCCGAGGCATGGCCCAGGCCACCAAGGGCACCGGCGTCACCGTCAATTCGATCCTGCCCGGCCCGACCCGCTCGGAAGGCGTCGGCGACTTCCTCAAGAGCGTCTCGACCAACCCGGACGGCACGCCCCAGGAGCACGAGGCCGAGTTCTTCGCCAAGCACCGGTCCAGCTCGTTGCTACAGCGGATGATCGAACCGCAGGAAGTGGCCAGCCTGGTCGCCTACGTCGCCAGCCCGCTGTCGGCAGCGACGAATGGCGCCTCGCTGAAGGTTGAAGGCGGACTGGTGACGACGATCGCTTAAGATCGCCTCACTCCTCCCGCAGGAACGCCCCTGCGATCAGCAGCGCCATGGCCAGCAAGGCCAGCAGGCCCGCGACATAGGGCATCCAGTGCATCGTCGCCTCCCCCTCTAAACCGGAGGCGACGATGGCCCGGGGCGGGCGCATCGCCCAGCCCCGGAACAGGGGGTCTTGCCTAGTAGAGGACGCCCAGCGCCTCGCGCTCGAAGGCCTTCAGTTCGTCGTTGCGGCCCTCGCGGATCTTCACGACCCATTCGGGATCCTGCAGCAGGGCGCGGCCGATGCCGACGAGGTCGAACTCGTCACGCTCCAGGCGTTCCAGCAGGTTGTCGATCGAGGCCGGCTTGCTGCCTTCACCGGCGAACGCGGCGATGAACTCGCCCGACAGGCCCACCGAGCCGACGGTGATGGTCGGGGCGCCGGTCAGCTTCTTGGCCCAGCCGGCGAAATTCAGGTCGCTGCCTTCGAACTCCGGCTCCCAGAAGCGGCGTTGCGAGCAGTGGAAGATGTCCGCGCCGGCGTCGGCCAGCGGCTGCAGCCAGCTTTCCAGCAGCTGTGGCGTCTCGGCGTTCTTGACCGAGAAGTCCTGCTGCTTCCACTGCGACAGGCGGATGATCACCGGATAGTCGGGGCCCACGGCGGCGCGAACCGCCTTGAGGATCTCGGCGGCGAACTTGCTGCGCTCGGCGATGGTCGGACCGTTCAGGTGGTCGTCGCGGACATTGGTGCCGTTCCAGAAGAACTGGTCGATCAGATAGCCGTGAGCGCCGTGCAGCTCGATGGCGTCGAAGCCCAGGCGCTTGGCGTCGGCGGCGGCCGTGGCGAAGGCGGCGATGGTATCGGCGACCTCTGTGTCGGTCATCGGCGTCGTGAACGGCTCACCGCCGGCCTTGGAGATGCCAGAGGGGCTGTCGACCTTGCCCAGCTTGTCCTTCCCCTGGGCCGAGCCGACATGCCACAGCTGCGGCGCGATCAGGCCACCGGCGGCGTGGACCTCTTCGACCACCTTCTTCCAGGCGGCCAGCTCCTGCTCGCCGTGGAAGCGCGGCACATTGGCGTCGTTCAGCGAGGCTGGACGGGCCACGCCCGTGCCCTCGGTGATGATCAGGCCGACCTGGCCCTCAGCGCGGCGACGGTAATAGGCCGCGACATCGTCGGTGGCCACGCCGCCCGGCGAGAACGACCGCGTCATCGGCGCCATCACCGTCCGGTTGGGCAGCTTCAGCGACTTGAATTCGAACGGCTTGAACAGGGCGTCGAGCGACATGGGGAATTCCCGAACCAGAATGTGTTGCGCGCGATCCAAACATCCGTTCGGATCGCGCGTCCATCCAGAAAAACTACTTTCTCAAAGCCCCAGCACCATCTTGGCCATGATGTTGCGCTGGATCTCGTTGGACCCGGCGTAGATCGAGGCCTTGCGGTAGCTGAAATAGGCCGGCGCGGCCGGGGCCGCATAATCCGGCCCCGCGCTCTGGTCATTGTTCTTGGACCACGGATCCTGAACGAACGGCGCGGCATAGGTCCCGACCGCCTCCAGGGTCAGTTCAGTGATCGCCTGCTGGTGCTCGGAGCCTACGCACTTCAGCATCGACGAGGCCGGGCCGATGGCCTTGCCCGCGCCGCGACCGGAGAAGATCCGCAGTTCGGTGGCGTTCAGGGCCGCGACCTGGATCTCCAGATTGGTGATCTTCTCGCGGAAGGCCGCATCGTCGATCAGCCGCCCGCCGTCGTCGGCCACCTCCAGCGCCGCGATGCGCTTGACCTTCTTGAGCATGTTCATCAGACCAGGCGCATAAGCGTTGCCGCGTTCGAACTCGAGCAGGTACTTGGCGTAGGTCCAGCCCTTGTTCTCCTCGCCGATGCGGTTGGCGACCGGCACACGGACATTGTCGAAGAAGACCTGGTTGATCTCCTGCTCGCCGTCGGGCGGACCGTCCAGGGTGGGCAGCGGCTTGATCTGGATGCCCGGCGTGTCCATGCGCAGCAGCAGGAACGAGATGCCCTCCTGCGGCTTGCCCGCCGACGAGGTGCGCACCAGGCAGAACATCCAGTCGGCCCACTGGGCGTGGGTGGTCCAGATCTTCGAGCCGTTCAGGACGTAGTCGTCGCCGTCCCGTTCAGCCTTCATCTGCAGGCTGGCCAGGTCCGAACCCGAGCCCGGCTCGGAATAGCCCTGGCACCACCAGATGTCGGAGGTGAGGATCGGCGGCAGGTGCTGGGCTTTCTGCGCCTCGCTGCCGAACGCCATGATGACCGGCGCGACCATCTTCAGCCCCATGGGCGAGGAGGTCGGCACACCGGCCAGGCTCATCTCCATGTTGAAGATGTAGCGCTGCGAGGCCGTGAAGCCCGCCCCACCCAGTTCGACCGGCCAGTCGGGGGCGGCCCAGCCGCGCTCGGCCAGCTTCTTCTGCCAGCGCACCTGGCCGGCCTTGTCGAGATAGCCGTTCTTCGAGCGGGCCATCTGCCGACGCAGGTCGTCGTCATAGGCCCCGGCGATCCAGTCGCGGACCTCCTGCTGGAAGGCCAGGTCCTCGGGCGAGAAGGAAAGGTCCATCAGGCCCTACTCCACCGCGTCGAGATATTCGATCTCCGGCCGGCCGGCCATGAACGGCCCCATGGCCGCGCCCGCTGCCTTGAAATAGTCGCTGCTCCCGTGGGCCTTCAGGGCGTCCTCGGAGGCGTAGAGCTCCAGCACCTTGTAGGTCCCGGCCTCGGTCTTGGACTTGGTGAGCTGGTACATCAGGCAGCCCGGCTCGTTGGCCTTGACCCTGTTCTGCAAGTCCAGGAACACCTTCTCGAAGTCCGCCGACTTGTCCGGCTGAACCTTCAGGATCGCGACGACACCGATCATGACTAACCTCCCAACGTTTGTTTGAATGGGAGGATGCGGGAGGCAGAAGCGCGGGGCAAGAGGGCATGGAAAATCCCTCTCTCATAGAGAGAGGGAGGGGCCCGTCGCCGCAGGCGGTGGGAGGGTGAGAGGTTTCACCGCCTGCCGGCAAACCCCGGGGGCGCTCAACAGAAAATGAGGAAGATCAGAGCTTTATCTGGTCAGAGTGTAACCTCTCACCCTCCCACGCTTCGCGTGGGCCCCTCCCTCTCTCTATGAGAGAGGGAAAACTACCGGCGCTCGTTCCACCCGTAGGCGACCCACGAGTGGCCGCCGACGTTGCGGGCTTCGATCAGGCCGGGCTCGCCTTCGGGACCCTTGCCGCCCTTGCGGCCGCGCAGGGCGAAGGCGGCGATGCCGAACAGCGCGCTGCCCATGAAGCCGACCACGACTACGGTGGCGGCGAACACCACGGCCAGCACGGCCCCGACCACCACGGCGACCGAGGTCGCGAGCGCGCCGAACATCCAGGCCAGGTTATGCCAGGGCGTCGATGCAGCGGCGGGGTTGGTCATCGTGGTCCTCTCTAGAGCGCTAATGATCACCAAAGGTGGTTCACAAGCGCTGAACGTCAACTGAACACCCACCGGACGCGGATGAAAAGCCTTTTCCGCGCGCGTAAGGCGAGGCCGATCGTCTCGCTCCGCCTCAACCCACGGCGGCCAGCCCCAGTTCCCGGCGCTCGCGCATCACGGTCGAGAAGGCCGCGTTGATGGTCGAGGCCTTGGCTTCGGCCAACTCGATGAACTCTGTCGGCAAGCCGCGGGCGCGGGCCCGGTCGGGGTGAGCGTTGGAGAGTGCGATCTTCCAGGCCTTGCGCACCGTGGCGTCGTCGGCGTCAGCCGGCACTTCCAGGATGGCGTAGGGATCGTCGGCCCCGACCCCCAGATGCGTGGCGCGCAGGCGGCGGAAGGCTAGCGGCGACATGCCGAACAGGTCCGACACGCGCTCCAGATATTCCAGCTCGTCATGGGTGACGACGCCGTCGGCCTTGGCGATGTGGAACAGGCCGTCGACCACGTCTTCCAGCAGTTGCGGGCAGCTGGAATAGCGCTTGGCCAGACGCTTGGCGTAGCTCTCGAAGCCGTGCGTGGTCTGGCGGGCCAGGTCGTACAGGCGGTGGATGTTCTGCTCGGACGCCGGGTCGGGCTGGAAGACTTCGGTGAAGGCCAGGAACTCGCCGCCGTCGGCGCGTCCGTCGACCTTGGCCAGCTTGGCGCCCAGGGCCGTGACCGCCGTCGAGAACGCCGGATCCTCGCCCGGCAGGCCGCCCGGGCACTCAGTGCAGTCGGCCAGATCCAGGCGACGGGCGGCGATGCTCGCGATGTTGCGCCAGAAACTCATAGATCGCCTCGAGCCGGGGGGAGCGGACGGGTGGAAACGCGCGATGCGGCGTTCGGATCACCGCTTCAAGGCGCTTCTAGCACATTGAGAATGATCGTTCACATGACTTCGTTGCAATGCGGCATTTTAGGCGGCGGAGGCCCTTGCGCACTTTACGGTGGAGCTTTTCGCCCGCTCGGCCGTTATGGCCCCGCTTGCGCCCAAAAGGCCATGCAACGGTCCCAATCCGGATCGAAATGCTCTAGTCCAGACTCGACGTTACCCTGAAAGGACATCCGCCCGCATGGCGAACGCCCTCCTCCTCGCTATCGCTCTCCTGGCCCAGGACGGCGGGATGACCACTCAAGGTCCCAATACGCCGCCTTCCGACGAGTACGGCTACGTGGCCTGGTGCTATGGCGCCCTGGGCGGCTACGCCTCGCTGTACGACAAGGTGATGCCGGAAGTGACGCGCATCGAGAAGGCGTTCCCGGGCCCCGACGGCGTCCAGGCGGCGCTGAAGACCTATCCGGAACTGCGCGCCCAGGCCCAGAAGGACATGAAGGTGATGACCTCGGCCATCACCGCGGCCGAAAAGGCCAGCCCACGTCCGATCTCGCAGTATGGCGCGGCTCAGATCAAGCGCGGCTCGGCCATCTGGCAGGGCGCGGACTCGGTGGGCAAGGCGCGCCTGGCCCAGATGTGGATGAGCTGGAGCCCGCCCGGCGACTGCGAGCGCCGCGCCAAGGCCCTGGAGACCAAGTCGTCGATCCTGGGCAAGGCGCTGAACTACAACGCCGCCCCGGCCGAACCGACGCCGACCGAACCGGCGCCGCCGCCCCCGGCCGCCGAGACTCCGGTCCTGCAGCCGATCGCCGAACCCGCCGCCAAACCCGCCGCTCAGCCGGTCTCGGCGCCGATCGGCGCGGTTCCGGCCGCCAAGCCGCTGGCCCAGAAGCCTGCCGCCCAAAAGCCTGCGCCCAAGCCGGCTGCTCCGCCCGTCGCGGCCAACGAGGTCATCATCGATCCCGCCAACCCCGCCCCCTGCGCCGGCAGCCTGCTGCCCGCCAAGCGCGGTGGCAAGAACGTGCTGATCTGCAAGGCGGATTGATCGCCAAACCCGTCATCCCGCGACTTGTTCGCGGGACCCATGGTTCAGCTTGCAAGGGAGAGCGCGATCATCCTCCTCACTTGCGGCGGACAGATGGGTCCCGCGCATAAAGCGCGGGATGACGACTGTTTCTATTGCGCCGGCAGCGCTCCCATCGCCGCCAGCGCCTTGAACCACGCGTACGAGGCCTTGGGCGTACGCACGCCGGTCTTGCGGTCCATGGCCACCAGGCCGAACTTGGACGTGTAGCCTAGGTCCCACTCGAAGTTGTCGACCAGGGTCCATTCAAAATAGCCGCGCACGTCGCAGCCGGCCTCGCGGGCGGCCAGCACCGCCTGCAGATGGCGGCGCAGATAGGCGATGCGGAACTGGTCGTTCAGGACCGCCGGACCGTTGCCGAACGGATCCGAGCAGCCGTTCTCGGTCACCAGCACCCGCGGATTGCCGTACTCACGGCGCACGCGGTCCAGCACCTCGAACAGGCCCGACGGGTCGATGTGGCGTCCGAAGGCGTCCAGCTCCGCGCCTTTGGGCGGGGCGGCCACGGCGATCTTGCCCGGCGCGTTCAGGTCCAGCCGCACATAGGCCGGCGCGTAGTAGTTCACCCCCAGGAAGTCGACCGGCTGGCGGGTGATCGCCAGGTCGCCGCCCTGCACGACACCCTTCAGGAAGTCGTCCATGTCCTTGGGGTAGGTCCCCTTCAGCAGGGGATCCAGCCAGGCCTTGTTCCACAGCGCGTCCAGGCCGTCGGAAGCCAGCCGGTTCCAGATCGCCCACGGCCCACCGGCCGGACGGCACGGCTGCAGGGCCATGGTGGTGCCGATCTGCAGGTCGCTGCGCCCCGCCCGCAACGCCTGGATCGCCAGGCCCTGGCCCAGGTTCATGTGGTGGATCACCGGCCCCAGCAGGGCCTCGTCCTTCAGCCCCGGCGCGCCCTCGCCCAGCACGTGGCCGAACACGGCGTGCACGGCCGCCTCGTTGAGGATGATGTAGTTCTTCAGCCGGTCGCCCAGGCGATCGACCACCACCCGGGCGTAATCCGCGAAGCGCAGGGCGGTGTCGCGGTTCTTCCAGCCGCCCTTGCCCTGCAGGCCCTGCGGCAGGTCCCAATGAAACAGCGTGGCGTAGGGCGCGATCCCCTTGGCCAACAGGGCGTCGACCAGACGCGAATAGTGATCCAGGCCGGCGGCGTTCACCGCCCCCTCCCCGCTGGCCAGCACCCGCGACCAGCTGATCGAGAAGCGATAGGCGTCCAGCCCCGCCCCGGCGATCAGGTCGACGTCGTCCTGGTAGCGGCGATAGCTGTCGGTGGCGACGGTGGCGTCCGAGCCGTCCTTGATGTGGCCGGGGACCTTCTCGAACACGTCCCAAACGCTGGGCCCACGCCCGTCGACGTCCTGGGCGCCCTCGGTCTGGAAGGCGGCGCTGGCCACGCCCCAGGTGAAGTCCTTGGGAAACTGCCGGCTCTTGGGGTTCAGGTCCGTGTCGTGCGTCCCCTCGCACCCCGACAACCCCATGGCCGCCCCGCTCAATGCCAGCGCACCAAGCGCCCGGCGGCTGACGCCTGACCGTTCCATCGTCCCCTCCCGTCTTGTTCGTTGGGAGGCAAGATGCTGTGGGAGAACGCCGTTCGCAATCCTTCCCCTAAGGGCAGGTCAGCGCGCCAGCTCGCGGGCGCCGGCGATGGCGTCGGCGGACATCGGGCGGCCCAGCAGGAAGCCCTGGAACTCGGCGCAGCCCAGCTTCACCAGGCAGTCCATCTGGGCTTGGGTTTCCACACCTTCGGCCGTGGTCTTCAGGCCCAGCGAGCGGGCCAGGCTGACGATGGCCTTGGCAACGGCCAGGCTCTCGCCATTGCCCGGCAGGCTGGCGACGAACGAGCGGTCGATCTTCAGCTTGTCGATCGGATGGCGGCGCAGATAGGCCAGGCTGGCATAGCCGGTGCCGAAGTCGTCCAGGGCCAGGCGGAAGCCCAGACGCTTGAGGCGGCGCAGGGCCTCGTGGACCCCGTCACTGTCCTTCAGCAGCGCCGTCTCGGTGATCTCCAGCATGAAGACGTCGGCGCGCGCCCCGGTCTCGGCCAGGACGGCGACCATCTCGTCGACGAAGCCCGGGTTCGAAAGCTGGATGGCCGAGACGTTGACCGAAACCTCCAGCCCCGACCAGCGCAGGCTGTCGTAGCAGGCGCGGCGAAACACGGCCGAGCCGACGGCTCCGATCAGGCCACAGGACTCGGCCAGCGGAATGAAGATGGCCGGGGCGATGTCGCCGCGCTCCGGATGTGTCCAGCGGGCCAGGGCCTCGACCCCGACGATCACGCCCTTCGCATCCGTTAGCGGCTGGTAGGCGACCTTCAGCCCATCGTTCTCCAACGCGGTGCGCAGGTCGCGCTCCAGGCCCTTTCGCAGGCGCAGGGCGGCGTCCATCTCGGGCTCGAAGAAGGCGAAGCGGCCACGGCCGGCCTCCTTGGCGCGATACAGGGCCACGTCGGCCTGGCGCAGCAGTTCGGCCTGCCCCTGCTCGGCGTCCGGAACCACCGCGACGCCCACCGAGCACGACAGCTGAGCGCGGCCGATCGTCAGGTCGACCTCGCCCGACAGCCCCTCGACGATGCGCTGAGCCAAGGTCGCGGCCCCGGCCGGGTTGGTGTCGGGCTGGATGACCGCGAATTCGTCGCCGCCCAGGCGGCAAATGGTGTCGGTCTCGCGGCAGATAGCCTTCAGGCGGCGCGCGACCTCGCGGATCAGCTGGTCGCCGGCGTCGTGGCCGTAGGTGTCGTTGACTTCCTTGAACCGGTCCAGGTCGATGCACAGCACGCCCAGATGGCCGGGCTTGCGGCGCAGGACGGCGTGGGCGTGGACCAGGCGGTCGGTGAACAGGGTGCGGTTGGCTAGGCCCGTCAGCGGATCGTGCAGCGACAGGTGTTTGGCCTCGGCCTCGCTCAGCAGCAGCTTCTTGGCGGCGCGGCGGGTGACGCGGAACAGCAGCCAGGCGCCCAGCACCGCCGCCACCAGGGCCGTGCCCAGCATCGGCGTGGCCGAGCGCAGCAGCTCCTCGCCCGGCTTGCGCGGCGTCCAGCGCAGGACGATGCGGCGGCCGTCGGCGATGCGGCTCAGCTGCACCTGGGCGTCGTCGGTCTTGAACTGCGCCGCCGTGACGACGCCGATATGGGCGTGCTGCAGCAGGAAGCGGTCGGAGAAGGCCTTCACGACGGTGTTGGCCACCGGCACGCCGGTCACCAGCAGCGGCGCATGCTCGCCGCGCGTCTTGGCCTTCAGGTCCGGGCGGATCAGCGAAACGGTGATCAGCACCGGCTCGCCGCCGATCAGCTCGACACGGCTCTTGTGCACGGCGCGCAGGGCGGCGACCTGACGGGGATCGGCCTCGATACGGCGGACCTCGGTCACCAGTCGGGCGGTCTGGGCGGCGTAGCGGCCATAGGCGTCCGGCGCGACGTCATGGCCGTTGACGTGACCGTAGATCGGAGCGCCCTCGCGATCGAGGACGAACACGACCCGATAGCCCAGCGCCCCGCCCAGCGAGGCGCCGATGTTCTGGCGGGCCCATTCGCGGTCGAACTGGTTGTCCAGCTTGATGACCGCCTCGTCCCAGATGACATAGGGGTTCAGCGCCGTCTGCACCTCGCGGGCGCGCTGGCGCAGGCCGTTGCCGACCAGGGTCTGCTCGTATTCACGCTCGCGGATGTCGGCGTGGCGGGTCGCGATGATCAGAGCGAAACCGGCGAGCAGGATCACGCCCGCCGCCACACCGGCGATCAGGCCAAAGATCTTCAGCTCGATGTTCCGACGGTCCATGCGTCCCCCTGAGGCTTGCATGGTCCACAGGAACGGTTGCCGAAGTGCTTAATGCCTAGCTGGGTTGGACATTTTACCGCACGCCGTTACGCGATTTGGGTTTTGGCGGATCCACAATGCTGCACACCCGGTCCAGCACCATCCAGTCTCGGTCGGACATCGACGGCTGGCCCGGGCGCATGGCGCGGCGGGCCTTTTCGGCGCGGCCGGCGGTGTCGGGATGGGTCTGGAACCATTCGGCCGCCTGGCGCAGGCGCGGGTCGTCGCCGCGATGGGCCAGCCGCCCGAAGAAGTCGGCCATGCCCTCGGTCGAGATGTTCTCGGCCTGCAGGATCTCGATGGCGCGGTCGTCGGCCTCCGCCTCCAGCTCGCGGCTGAAGCGATGATCGGCGAAGCCCCCGGCCAGCACGATCAGCTGCTGCCCGGCCCCGCTGCCGCCGCCGACCACGGCGTCCAGCAGCAGGCCCGCGCCCATGGCCCGCCAGGCGGCCTGCATGGCGTGGCGGCGCTCGACGTGGGCGATCTCGTGGGCCAGCACGGCGGCCAGCTCGTCGGGGCCCCGCGCCGCCTCGATCAGCGGACCGGTCACCAGGATCGTGCCGCCCGGCAGGGCGAAGGCGTTGACGAACGGCGCGCGCACCGCCCGCACCCGGATCTCGAACGGACTGTCCGCGGCCTCGCCCAGCCGGCGGCCCAGGTCGCTGAGCAGTTCTGCAGACCGCGTGTCGGCCTTGCACGGGCGGAACGGCACCCGCAGCTGGGCTTCCATGTTGGCGCCGAAGCGGGCCTCCAGCTCGGGCGGGGTGCGCATGGCCAGAGGGCGGGCGGCCATCGGTATGCCGACGAAAACCGCCGCCGCCACCGCCAGCCCCGCCGCGGCCAGGCCGCCGACCAGGGGCCATTCCCGCCCCCGGCCCCGCTTGGCGATCTCGCGGTGCGAGCGGCCGGACGCAGCGCGCCAAGCCTCGGCCTCGACCACCAGCCGGGCGTCCTCGTCGCCATGGGTCAGGGCGTAGCGGCCGTCGTTGCGCAAGGTTTCGCGCACCGCCGCCAGCGGCCAGTCGACGCCGATGGCGGCGTCGTCCAGCGCCTGGGCTCGTACCCGCCCGGCCTCGACCACGATGCGGGCCGGCCAGGGTCGCGCGACCCGCCCATCGAACAGCAGCCCGTCCACGTCAGAACGGCGAGACGTCGAAGGCGTCCGCCAGGCCCTCGCCGGTCTTGGGCCCCCGCGGCGCCTGCTGAGCCTGGTCCAACGGGGCGAGACCGGCGCTGGTCAGGCGCTCGATCATGAACTTGGCCGACCGCGCCATGGCCACCGGCTGCAGGAAGCCCAGGCTGAGCACCAGGAGCAGCACGTTGGTCAGCGACAGGGAGAGCAGCTCGCCCGCCTTGATGTCCAGGCTCAGGCTGGCGTCGCCGAAACGGATCGAGGCGGCGGTCTCGCGCATCACGGCCGCGTGGTAGGCGGCCGAGGCGATGACGATCACCAGGGCGTAGACGAAGGCGTAGCCATAGAGCTTGACGATGAACATCGCGCCGGGCTCGGTCCCGGTGCGGCCCATCTCCATGAAGGTCGGGATCATCGCCGCGATCAGGGCGAAATAGCCGATCAGGCCGACGACCCAGGCGATGGCGAACGGGCCGTAGAGGTTGTGCTTGTTGGCGCGCTTCCAGGTCACCGGCTGGTCGCCATAGCTCATGGCGCCCCAGATCCGCTCGGCCAGGCGCATGGTCATGGCCGGGCTGAACCAGCCCAGGGTGACGCCGTTCAGCAGCGCATAGCCCAGATAGGTTGTGCCGTACTTGGACGCCTTGCCGCGCAGCTGAAAGCGTACGCCGCGCCAGACCGTGCGGCTGGCCATGTAGCGCCAGGTCATGAACACGGCCATGCCGATCAGCAGGATCGCCACGATGTAGACCGGGATCATCAGGAAGCCGAACAGCGGATTGACGAACTGGATGGCCAGCACCAGGGCCAGATAGGGCACGCCGATCAGCAGGGTGGCCATCAGGAAGCCCAGGAACAGCTCCTTGCCCCGGCCGGTATATTCGAAGGGCTCGCCGTTCAGGGTGACGTGCGACCAGACCCGCCGCCGCACCTCGGTCTTGCCCCAGAAGCGGTACAGCGTCAGCGTGACGATGTTCAGCAGACCGTTCTTGAGGCTAAGGCCGATCAACGACCCCGGCGCGATCGTGTTGCCGAAGGTCAGTGTCTCGCCGGTCGTCGGCGTCGACACGGGCGTATGCGCACCGTCCATGAAGCTCCTCGAAAGCCACCCTGCCCGCAGAATGCGCGGACAGGGCGAGCCTCTTGGGATTTCACGACAAGGTCAACCTTAGATGGCTCTTAAAACTCTCTCTCATGGAGAGGCCCAAAACACCCGTTTCCCCGGCGAAGGCCGGGGCCCAGATGGAAGAGTGCTGGGGCGGGTTCTATGGATGCTGCGCCTATCCCGTCAGCCTCGGCGCTTCGAGAGCTGGGCCCCGGCTTTCGCCGGGGAAACGGATAGGGGCTCAGGTCTCTCCGGCCAGCGGTGAAACCCTCTCCCCCTCCCACCGCTTCGCGGCGGGCCCTCCCTCTCTCCATGAGAGAGGGCTTCCAACTTAAGCCGCCTCCCCGCGCGCCCTTGCCGCCGGGTCGTAGTTGAGGATCGGCGACAGCCAGCGCTCGGCCGTGGCGACATCCCAACCCTTGCGGGCGGCATAGTCCTCGACCTGGTCGGCGTCGATCTTGCCGACGCCGAAATAGTGCGCCTGCGGATGGCTGAAGAACAGGCCCGAGACCGCCGCGCCGGGGGTCATGGCGTAGCTCTCGGTCAGCTTCAGGCCCGTGGCGGCCTCGGCGTCCAGCAGCTTGAACAGCGTGCCCTTCTCGGTGTGGTCGGGCTGGGCCGGATAGCCGGGCGCGGGGCGGATGCCCTGGTACTTCTCGGCAATCATCCGCTCGACGTCGGCGTCCTCGTCCCCGGCGTAGCCCCACAGTTCCGTGCGGACCTTGTGGTGCAGCCACTCGGCAAAGGCTTCGGCCAGGCGATCGGCCAGGGCCGAGGCCATGATGGCGTTGTAGTCGTCGCCGGCCGCCTTGAACTTGGCGACGATCTCGTCCTCGCCGTGGCCGGCGGTGACGGCGAAACCGCCGACATAGTCGCCGCCCTGCCCGATCGGCGCGACGAAGTCCGACAGCGCCACGTTCGACTTGCCCGCGCCCTTGTCCATCTGCTGGCGCAGGGTGTGGAAGCGCGAGAACTCCGCCGTGCGGCTCTCGTCGGTGTACAGGACCACGTCGTCGCCCTGGGCCTGGGCAGGCCAGAAGCCGACCACGCCCTTGGCCCCGAACCAGTTCTCTTCCAGCACCTTGCTCAGCATGGCGCGGGCGTCGCGATAGAGGTCGGTGGCGGCCTGGCCGACGACGTCGTCCTCCAGGATCTGCGGATAGCGGCCGATCAGTTCCCAGCTGGCGAAGAATGGCGACCAGTCGATGAATGGCTCCAGCTCGGCCAGGGTCGGCTCGAACACGCGCGTGCCGATGAAGGCCGGCTTGGGCGGCGCATAGCCGGCCCAGTCGATGGCGAAGGCGCGCTTGCGAGCCTCCTGGATCGACGCGCGCGCCTTGACAGTCTGGCCGCGCAGATACTGCTCTCGCACCTTGACGTACTCGGCGCGGGTTTCGGCCACGACCTTGTCCTTGTCGGTCTCCGACAGCAGCGAGGAGACCACGCCCACCGCCCGGCTGGCGTCGACAACATAGGTGGTCGCACCGCGACGATAGGCCGGCTCGATCTTCACCGCGGTGTGGGTGCGGCTGGTGGTGGCCCCGCCGATCAGCAGCGGAATGTCGAAGCCCTGGCGCTCCATCTCGGCGGCCACGAACACCATCTCGTCCAGCGACGGGGTGATCAGGCCCGACAGGCCGATCATGTCGACCTCGTGCTTCTTGGCCTCTTCCAAGATGCGGTCGGCGGGCACCATGACGCCCAGATCGACGACCTCGTAGTTGTTACACTGCAGCACGACGCCGACGATGTTCTTGCCGATGTCATGGACGTCGCCCTTCACCGTGGCCATCAGGATCTTGCCGGCCGCCTTGCGGGCCTGGCCTTCCTTCTCGGCCTCCATGAACGGTTCCAGCCAGGCCACGGCTTGCTTCATGACGCGGGCCGATTTCACGACCTGCGGCAGGAACATCTTGCCCGAGCCGAACAGGTCGCCGACGACGTTCATGCCATCCATCAGGTGGCCTTCGATGACGTGCAGCGGCCGCGCGACCGACAGGCGCGCCTCCTCGGTGTCGGCGTCGATATATTCGGTGATGCCGTGGACCAGGGCGTGGGTGATGCGCTCATTCACCGTGCCCTCGCGCCAGGCCAGGTTAGCCTGCTGGACCTGGCCCTTCTCGCCCTTGTAGCGCGGGGCCATGTCGACCAGGCGCTCGGTGTTGGAGACGTTGGTCCGCTGCGGACGGTTGAGGATCACGTCCTCGACGGCCTCACGCAGCTCGGGATCCAGCGCGTCGTACACCGGCAGGTCGCCGGCGTTGACGATGCCCATGTCCATGCCGGCGTTGATGGCGTGGTACAGGAACACCGAGTGGATCGCCCGGCGCACTGGCTCGTTGCCACGGAAGCTGAACGAGACGTTCGACACCCCGCCCGACACGCGGGCGTGCGGGCAGCGCTTCTTGATCTCGCGCGTGCCTTCGATGAAGTCGACGGCGTAGTTGTCGTGCTCCTCGATCCCCGTCGCCACGGCGAAGATGTTGGGGTCGAAGATGATGTCCTCGGGCGGGAAGCCGACCTTGTCGACCAGGACGCGGTAGGCCTTCTCGCAGATCTCGATCTTGCGGGCGGCGGTGTCGGCCTGGCCGACCTCGTCGAACGCCATGACCACCACGGCCGCGCCATAGCGCAGGCACAGCTTGGCCTGCTCGATGAACTTGGCCTCGCCTTCCTTCATCGAGATCGAATTGACGATCGCCTTGCCCTGGACGCACTTGAGGCCCGCCTCGATCACCTCCCACTTGGAGCTGTCGATCATCACCGGCACGCGGGCGATGTCGGGCTCGGCGGCCATCAGGTTCAGGTAGGTGATCATCGCCTGCTGGCTGTCCAGCAGGCCCTCGTCCATGTTGACGTCGATGACCTGGGCGCCGGCCTCGACCTGCTGGCGGGCGACCGACAGGGCCTCGGGGTAGTTGCCCTCGACGATCAGCTTCTTGAACTTGGCCGAGCCGGTGACGTTGGTGCGCTCACCGATATTGACGAAGACGGGACGCATTACGAGGCAGCCTTTCCGGCGCGAGCCACGCCCAGCGCGATCTGGCCGCGCAGGAAGTCGGCGAACGCGATCCCCTGGGCCTTCAGCGCCTTGGGGAACAGCGACGAGGCGGTCAGGCCCGGCAGGGTGTTGGTTTCCAGATAGACCAGGCCATGCTCGGAGACGATGAAGTCTGAGCGCGAATAGCCCCGGCAGCCCAGCGCCTTGTGGGCCTTCAGCGCCTGGGCCTGCAGCTCGGCGTTGACCTCCGGCGCGAACGACGCCGGGCAGATCTCGACCGTGTCCTTGGCCAGGTACTTGCTCTTGTAGTCGAACTTGTCGCCCGACGGCCGGATCTCGACCGGCGGCAGGGCGATGACCTCGCCGCTGGCCAGTTCCAGCACGCCGCAGGTGGCTTCCAGGCCGCGCACGAACGGCTCGATGACATAGGCCTGCTCGGCCGCCGCCTTCAGCGCCGCATCCAGGTCGCCCGGGGTGTCGACGAAGATCAGGCCGTAGCTGGAGCCGTCCTCGGACGGCTTGGCGATCAGGCGGCCGTACTTGGCGAACGCCGCCTCGGCATCCTCGGCGGAAATGTTCTGGGGGACCGAGACGCCGGCCTTTTCGACCACGTCCTTCGCCCGCGTCTTGCTGAACGCCAGCCAGCTGGCGTGCGAGCCCGAACCGGTGAAGGCCACGCCGCGCGCCTCGCACAGTTTCTGCAACCGGCCGTCCTCGGACGAGCCGCCATGCAGGCTCAAGAGCAGCGCGCGGTCTTCGCGGGCGGCCAAGTCCAGGGCGGTTTCGAGGTCGCCGATCGGCGCGCCCTCGGTCGGCAGGTCCAGTTCGAACGGTCGGTCATGGCCCAGCAGCACGGCCTGGCTGGCGACATAGACGTTGCCGTCCGGCGCCCAGAACCACAGGTCGGCGTCCGGCAGGGTCCGCGACAGACCCTGGGCGCTGGCCACGGCCACGAGGCGCTCGCGGCTCTCGCCGCCGAAGAGGATGGTGGTGCGCATGGTCATCGGGCTCAGGCTTTAGGCGAGTTCGAAGGGTTCGAGGCCGGCCAGGCGCATAGCCTTCGGACGCTCGGGGATCTGGCGCGGGGTGACGCCGCGCACTTCGTCGGCCACGTGGCGGATGTGGTCCGGCGTGGTGCCGCAGCAGCCGCCCAGGATGTTGACCAGACCGTCCTTGGCCCATTCGTGAAGGGCGTGGCCGGTCTCGTGCGGCTCCTCGTCGTACTGGCCCATGGCGTTGGGCAGGCCGGCGTTGGGATAGGCGGCGACCAAGGTGTCGGCGATGCGGGCCATCTCGGCGATGTGCGGGCGCATCAGATCCGCGCCCAGGGCGCAGTTGAAGCCCACCGCGAACGGCTTGGCGTGCTTGATCGAGTTCCAGAACGCCTCGGCCGTCTGGCCAGACAAGGTGCGGCCCGAGCGGTCGGTGATGGTGCCGCTGATCCAGATCGGCAGCTCCTCATGGCCCTCGTCGCGCAGGTCCAGGATGGCCTTGATCGCCGCCTTGCAGTTCAGGGTGTCGGTGATGGTCTCGATCAGGAAGAGGTCGACCCCGCCCTGATAGAGCGCGTCCACCTGCTCGCGATAGGCCTGATAGACCTGGTCGAAGGTCACCTTGCGCGCGCCGGGGTCGTTCACGTCCGACGACATCGACAGCATGACGTTCAGCGGCCCGATCGAGCCGGCGATGAACTTCGGACGCGCCGGGTTCTCGACGTTCCAGCGGTCGGCCACCGAGCGGCCGATCTTGGCGCCCTCGAAATTGATGTCCCACACCTCCTGCTGGCCCAGGCGGTAGTCGGCCTGGGCGATGGTGGTGCCCGAGAAGGTGTTGGTCTCGGAGATGTCCGCGCCGGCCGAGAAATAGGCGTCGTGCAGCTCGGCCACGAGATCCGGCCGGGTCAGGCACAGGATGTCGTTGTTGCCCCTCATCTGGCCGTCGTAGTCGGCGAAGCGCTCGGCGCGGTAGTCGGCCTCGGTCAGGCCCTTCTTCTGGAACATCACGCCCCAGGAGCCGTCGAGGATCAGGATGCGTTCCTTAGCGGCGGCCTTGAGAGCGGCGACGCGGTTGGCGCGAATGGAGAGGTCGGTCATCGCGGGGCCTTGCCGGCGGCGGCTTCCTGCCGCGCCAGTTCCTTTTCGAAGTTGGCTTCGTAGCGGTCCGTCAGGCGGGCCAGCTCGGTCGGATCGATGAAGGCGTTGGCGTCGCCACGCAGCATCCGCTCGCGCTTGGCCACCAGGTCGCCCTGCTCCTCATGCGAGGGCAGCATGACGTCGGTCGGCAGGCTGCGCATCGTGGCGAAGGTCGCGCGATAGTCGGCGACGATGTTGCGATGCTCCCTGTTGTCGATCAGCTGGTTGCCCGCCACCGACATCGAGCAGTTGAAGGTCACGTTCAGCGGCCGGCCCTTCTCGGTCACCGCCATGGTCCAGGTGGTGCAGCCGATCGAGTGGCCAGGCGTCAGGTGGGCGACCAGCTGGTTCTCGCCCAGGCGCAGCCTCGTCCCGTCGCCGAAGCTCTTGTCGACCTTGACCGCCGGGAACGGCGTTGGGCCGTTGCTGTTGAAGCCGATGTGGTGGCCCGCCTCCAGCGCCGGCTTGTCCAGGCGCGAGGCCCACAGCTTGGCGCCGGTGTCGGCCTTCAGTACGGCCAGGCCGCCGGCGTGGTCGAAGTGAGCGTGGGTGTTGATCAGGATCTTCACGTCGGCCAGCTGGAAGCCCAGTTGCTGGATGGCGCGCTCGACCAGCTTGCCGCCGTCGGTCGAGGGTCCGCCGTCCAGCAGGATGTGGCCTTCCGACGAGGTGATCAGCCAGGCCGGCAGGCCCTCGGACCCCACGTAGTAGATATTGCCGACCACGCGGTACGGCTTGATCGGGCGCACCCAGTTGGCGTTGTCGTCGCCATAGGGATTGGCGGGCTGCTGCTGATGCGCCAGGGCCGGCGTGGCCAGCAGGGCGGCGGCGAGGATAAGCGCTTTCATGCGGCGGCCTCCGTGGCGGCGGTCGGGGTCTCGCGGACGCCCAGCACGCGGCAGATCGCGTAGACCAGGTCGGCCCGGTTCAGGGTGTAGAAGTGGAAGTCCTCGAACCCCTGCTCCTGCAGCTTGGCGCACATCTCGGTGGCGACCGAGCAGGCGATCAGGCGGCGGGTCTCGGCGTCGTCGTCCAGCCCTTCGAACAGGTTGGCCAGCCAGCCCGGGATCGAGGTCCCGCACGCCGCCGACATCTTCTTCAGGCCGTTGAAGTTGGTCACCGGCATGATGCCCGGCACGATCGGGATGGTGATCCCGGCGGCGCGGACCTTGTCGACATAGCGCAGGAAGACGTCCAGATCGAAGAAGAACTGGCTGATGCCCAGGGTCGCGCCGGCGTCGACCTTCTGCTTCAGCACGTCGATGTCATGCTCGATCGACGGGCTTTCCGGGTGCTTCTCGGGATAGACCCCGACCAGCACCTCGAACGGCGAGATGCCGCGGATGGCCTTGGTCAGTTCGGTGGCGTTGGCGTAACCGTCGGCGCGCGGGACATAGACCCCGCCGATGCCGCCCTCGCTGGGGGGCGGATCGCCGCGCAGCGAGACGATATGGCGAACGCCCGTCTCCCAGTACTCACGGATGACCTCGTCCACCTCCTCACGACTGGCGCCGACGCAGGTCAGGTGGGCGGCCGGCTTCAGGCTGGTCTCGTCCAGGATGCGCTTGACCGTGCGGTGGGTGCGCTCGCGGGTCGAGCCGCCGGCGCCATAGGTCACCGAGACGAAGGCCGGATCCAGCGGGGCCAGACGGGTGATCGCTTGCCACAGGTTCTCTTCCATCGCCGGAGTCTTGGGCGGGAAGAACTCGAACGAGACGCGAGGACGTCCTGTGCGTTCGCCGGCGCGGGCGACAGGACCGATCACGCGGCGGGTGGGCGGAAGGGTCATGCGGCGTTCCTTGCGGCGACAGCTGGGCGGCGGGCCGTCCAGATCTTCACGGTCAGCCCCTCGGCCGAGGCCGGCGGCAGGGCGATATTGCTTTCCAGGGCCAGGCCCGCGGCCTCGATCCAGGGGATGATCTCGGCGTCCTCGAAGCCCAGGCGACGATGCTGGTGCACCTCGCGCAGGAACTCGTGGTCGTGCGGCGCGAAGTCGGCGATCAGCAGCAGGCCCCCGGGCGTCACCAAGCGCGCGGCCTCGGCCACGGCGTTGGCGGGATCCGACAGATAGTGCAGCACCTGATGGACGGTCACCAGGTCGGCGCAGCCGCCCGGCAGGCCGGTGCGGAAGATGTCGCCATGGCGCAGCTCGCATTGGGCCAGGCCAGCCTTGGCCACCTCGTCGCGGGCGATGTTCAGCATCTGCTGCGACAGGTCCAGACCCAGGGCGTTGCTGGCGCGCTTGCCCAGCAGGGTCAGCATCCGACCGGCGCCCGCGCCCAGGTCGACCAGCTCGTCGAACGGCCCCTCCCCGGTCGCGCGCAGGATGGCCGCCTCGACCTCGGCCTCGTCGACGTAAAGCGAGCGGATCTCGTTCCAGCGCGCGGCGTTGCGGGCGAAATAGGCCTGGGCGTCGGTCGAGCGCTCGGCCCGCACGGCGGTCAGCTTGTCGGCGTCCAGGCGGACGACGGGATCGGTGTCGTCGATCAGGTCCAAGGCCTGCTCGACCAGGAACCGGCCCGGCGACTTGGCGGCCAGGCGGTAGAACACCCAGGCCCCGTCCGGAAACCGCTCGACGAGGCCCGCTTCGGCCAGCAATTTCAGGTGACGCGAGACGCGCGGCTGGCTCTGGTCGAGGATGCGGCACAGTTCCAGCACCGACAGCTCCTCGGCCGCCAGCAGGGCCAGAAGGCGTAGGCGCGTCGACTCGCCGGCGGCGCGCAGCACCTCGACGACCTGTTCGGCGGTAAGCTTCATGAGGACATAAAGATATCTTTATGTCCGATTTGGCAAGAGAATATTATGCCTCAGAGCTGGGCTTTGCGGGCTCCCAGAGCTCAATCTTGACCCCGGCGGGATCCAGCAGCCAGGCAAATCGCCCCATGCCGCCCTCGTCCTGTTGGCCCAGGGCCTCGACGCCCTCGGCGGCGGCCTTGGCCAGCACGCCTTCGATATCATCGACTATGAAATTGATCATGAACGGCGCGTCGGACGGCGCGAAATACTGGGTGTCGGCAGCGAACGGCGACCAGTTGGTCGTGCCCTTGGGCTGCTTGAAGATCGCCCCGCCCCAGTCGTGGATGTCGAAGCCCAGCACCCGCGCATACCAGTCACGCACCGCGGCCGGGTCCTGCGCCTTGAAGAACACCCCGCCGATCCCCAGCACCTTGGCCATGGCCTGCTCCCATACCGCCGCCTCCGCTGATCCTAGCAGAGACGGCGGCGGGAAGATCAAGGGCGCTTAGGCGTTGGCGCCGCCGTCCACGGTCAGCACCGAGCCGTTGATGAACTTGGCGGCCGGGCTGGCCAGGAAGGCCACGGCCTCGGCGATGTCGGCCGTCTCGCCATAGTGGCCCAGCGAGGTCAGGTTGCGGATGACCTCGGCATGGTCGCCGTCGGCGGGGTTCATGTCGGTGTCGATCGGGCCCGGCTGCACCAGATTGACGGTGATGTTGCGCGGACCCAGCTCCCGCGAAAGCCCGCGATTGAAGGCCAGCAGCGCCGACTTGGTCATCGAATAGACCGTCGAGCCGCCGAACGGCGCGCGCTCGGCCAGGCACGAGCCGATCGAGACGATGCGCCCGCCCGACTGCAGGTGCGGAATCGCCGCCTGCGAGGCCAGCACCACGCCGCGCACATTGACGTTCAGCTGGGCGTCGATGTCGTCCAGGCTGATGTCGTCAACGTCGCCATAGCGGGCGATGCCGGCGTTGTTGACCAGGATATCCAGCCCACCCAGCTGCGCGGCGGCGTCATCGACGGCGCGCTTGACCGCCGCCGGATCGGCGCTGTCGGCCTGGATGGCGAAGGCGCGCCGCCCCTGCCCCTCGATCGCCCGCACCACCTCGGCCGCCCGGTCCGCCGAGCGCTCGTAGGTGATCGCCACGTCGGCGCCCTTCCGGGCCAGCGCCAGGGCGATGCCCGCGCCGATGCCCCGTGATGCCCCCGTCACCAGGGCGCGTTTACCAACCAGTTCGCTCATCGGAAAACCTTTCTGTATCGACCGATACAGAAATAGCTGGGCGCGTTGCGGCCCGGGTTCAAGGGATTATATATCGATCGATGCAAAATTCTGATCCACAGGCCGCGCGCGGGCGCGGCAGGCCTCGCGCCTTCGATCGGGAGGACGCCCTGGCCAAGGCCACGCACCTCTTCTGGCGCAAGGGCTACGAGGCGACCTCGATCTCGGACCTGACCGCCGCCATGGGCATCGGCTCGCCCAGCCTCTATGCGGCGTTCGGCTCGAAGGAAGCGCTCTACATGGAGGCGCTGGGCCACTACCAGGCCCGCTACGAGGCCTCGGTCTGGGGCCGCTTCAACACCGCCCCCACCGCCCGGGCGGCCGTCGAGGCGCTGCTGATGGACTCGGCGGCGGCCCTGACCGGCGCCCTGCCCGGCACCCCGAACGGCTGCATGGTCACCCTGTCCTCGGTCGCCGACCACGCCGAGATCGCAGACCTCGTCCGCACCGCGCGCGGCGTCACCCTGCAGCGCCTGGAGACCCGCCTGACCCGCGCCGTCGCCGCCGGCGAGATCTCCGCCAGCCTCGACATCCGCGCCCTCGCCCGCTTCGTCCAGACCGTCCAGAACGGCATGTCGATCCTGGCCCGCGACGGCGCCCCGCGCGCAGAGCTTGAAGCGGTGGCCCAGGTGACGATGGCAGGTTGGGATAGCCGGGTGGCGGCGGAGGCGTAGAGCCTCGGAATGTCGGCCGCTGGGGTCGGGGTTGAATTTCGGGACCCGACCAATAGCGGACATTTCACCAAGCCCCTCTCTCATAGAGAGAGGGAGGGGCCCGCGCCGCAGGCGTGGGAGGGTGAGAGGTTATAATCCCTCCGGACCGGGCAGGACCAAGGCGGCGGGCGCAGGTCGCGGGACTGTCAGGACCGGCTGGGCCTTCTGCGCAACCCAAGTGAACAGGCTGAGGATCAATCGGTGAGCGGTGTAACCTCTCACCCTCCCACCGCTACGCGGCGGGCCCCTCCCTCTCTCTATGAGAGAGGGATTTGAACGTCCGCTTTCGGGTGCCCCACACCCCTAAACGCGTCCGCTATCGGAAAGGGGCGTTAACTCCGGTGGCGACCCTGAGCGGTCGTTGGCCTACCCGCTGGACCAAGTGACGTGATCGGCCGGCCGTAGCTGACCAAGGCAAAGCTTTACTGCTATGGACCCTAGAATGGATAGCTCAGGTTTCGCCACCTTTGAGGCGGCTTGGAATAACTTCCACAGCGGTCACGTTCCGGTCGCGCATGTAATGCGCCTCGCCAAGCTTCAGCACTGGCAACGCTTCCACTCACTGCCCGCATCTAAGCAGTATCCGGACACGAAAGAGGAAATGCGGACCGTCATCGCACGCGCCAACGCAATGGCTTACGCGACGCTGGGGCGCGAAGACGCATGGCTGGTGACATACTCTTTTGAGGATGATCACTTCATTGAGCCTCCGCCTGATGCGGACATTCGGCGCTGGCTCGAGAAGTCAGAGGCCACTCAGAAAAGGCGATTCCAGCGTTACCACATGCGCCCTACGGGCATGGCTTTCCACGATGATGAAGATGACGGCTCTTGGGTGATCCACGCTGCGCCCGTGCGCTGGGGTGACCGGCGCTTCATTCAACTGCTTAGGGAGATCGCTTTAGATGCGGCGCAGAGCAGTTGGCTCTGGATGTCGAACCGCACCGGAGCGGTTTTCGCGCCATACGACGGCGGGGCCGATCTCTTCTTACCTACCGCTGAGGGTGTTGATCAGCTTCGGGCTCGTTGGCGCGACTGGCTACCCGCTTTCCCAAGTGGCTAGTCATCTTGGCCAAGTTGCCGGGTCTAGTGTCCGCAAACCACCCTTCCCTTACCCATGCGATATCCGCTTGCGGGCGAAGCTCCAACGTCTGGCTTTGCGCTGCGACCCGATTTCAACACCTACACCCTAGCGGCCATCCAGGTCAGGCCACCTGAGAAGCGCCGGCCTAGGCCGCCACCGGCGTGGCCAGCGGTTCGCCGTGGAAGTAGCGCCGCAGGTTCTCGATCGTCAGGCCGACCATGGCCGGGATGCTGTCGACCGTCGCGCCGGCCGAGTGTGGGGTCAGGACGGTGTTGGGGACGTCGGCCCAGCGTTCGGCCGGGGTCGGCTCGTGCTCGAAGACGTCCAGCGCCGCCATGCCCAGGGTCCCGGCCTTCAGCGCCGCGATCAGGGCGTCCTCGTCGATCAGCGAACCGCGCGCGACATTGACGATCAGGCCCTGCGGCCCGACCGCTTCGATCACGGCCTTGTTGACGCTGTGGCGGTTGCTGGCGTCGGCGCGGGCGCAGACCACCAGAACATCGGCGTCCCGGGCCAGGGCCAGCAGGCTTTCGGCGCGCGGATAGCTGCTGTCCTTGGCGCGCGGCGCCCACCAGGCGATCTCCATGTCAAAGGCTTCCAGTCGGCGCGCCACCGCCTCGCCGATATGGCCTAGGCCCACGATGCCCGCCTTGCGGCCGCGCAGGCCCTGGCGCGGCGACATCCGCTCGCCCAGGCTCCAGCGCCCCGCGCGCAGGCGGCGGTCGCCCTCGACCAGGCCGCGCCAGGCCGCCAGCACCAGGCCCACCGCGTGGTCGGCGACGTCGGCGGCGTTCAAGCCGGTAGAGTGGGTGACGGCAACGCCGTGGGCCTTGCACCAGGGGACGTCGACGCCGTCATAGCCGACGCTGACGCATGAGATCAGGCCCAGCTTGGGCATCTCGGCCAGCATGTCGCGGCTCAGCGCGGTCTCGCCGACATGGACGATGGCGCGAACCTCCTGCCCTGGCCCTTCCAGGAAGGCCATGCGGTCCGGATAGTCCCACAGCCGATGGACGGTGTAGGCGTTCTCCAGCAACGGCTGCAGCCCCAACAGCATTTCGTGAGACAGAAGGACGTGAGGTTTGTCGGCCGGGCGGCTCTGGGGCATGCGTGTCTCCGTTGGGAGCCGGCCTGGATCGCAGCCGGCGGGACAGACGTCTTTTGCGAAACCAGGCTAACCCACTTTCGAAGCGCTTATCAAAAGCTAAGCGGCGCCCGCAGACGCCGCCTCGCATCACGGTCTAGTGACGGCTCTCGGCGAACTCTTCGACCATCTTGGCGCAGAAGGCCGGCAGGTCGTCGGGATTGCGCGAGGTGACCAGGCCATCGTCGACCACCACCTCGCGGTCGACCCAGCGGGCCCCGGCATTGGTCAGGTCGGCCTCCAGCGACGGCCAAGAGGTCATTTCCCGGCCGTCGACCGCGCCGGCGTTGATCAGGGTCCAGGGGCCGTGGCAGATCGCGGCGATTGGCTTTTTCGTCGCCACGAAGTGCTTGATGAAGTCGATGGCCTGGGGCTCCAGCCGCAGGGCGTCGGGGTTCATCACCCCGCCCGGCAGGACGATGCTGTCATAGTCCTCGGGCTTGGCGGCCGACAGCTCGCGGTCGACCGGCACGGCGCGACCCTTGTCATGATGCTCCCAACCCTGGATCTGGCCGCCCTTGGGCGAGACCACCTCGACCTGTGCGCCCGCCGCCTTCAGCGCCTCGACGGGCTTTTCCAGTTCCGACTGTTCGAAGCCGTCGGTGGCCAGGACGGCGACCTTGCGGCCGCGGAGGGTCTGGGTCGTCATGGGGAACGCTCCTTGCGGTAGGGGAGCCTCCACAACCCGGCGCGAGCGAGCCGGTTCCGCCGCACAAGGCCAAGCTGTGAACCGCCCGGCCGCCCCGCGGGTTTTGCTCATGGCGCCAAAAAGACGCCGTTCTCCCCTGGAGACCTTCCATGCTCACGAAGATGCTCGCCGCGACGGCGGCGCTCACCCTGGCGGCCGGCGCGCCCGCGCTCGCCGCGCAGAAGGCGGCCCCGCAGGGCGGCCCCAAGCAGCCGATCCCCTATTCGCAACTGGACGCCTACGCCAAGGCCTCGCCGAAACTGCGGGCCAGCAAGGACTGGTGGGCCGGCTCGACCCAGGCTGAGACCGGCCTGTCCACCGACACCTCGGCGGCCGCCCCGATGTCGACCCAGCCGTCCAGCACCAGCTCGGGCGACACCGCGGTGAACCCGACGCCGATGGCCGCGCCGCCCAGCCTGCCGTCCACGCCGCCGACCGACACCGACCCGGCCCGCGCCGCCGATCCCATGCCCATGACCCCGGGCACGGTGCCGACGGTCCCGCCGATGCAGCCGAAGTAACGGCCTAGCCGCCGTAGACGAAGTCGGCCTTGTAGTAGCCGTTGGCCGGATCGATCAGGTTCACCGCATACGGCGCCGAGCCGTCGGCCAGGTCCGTCAGCCAGGCGTCGTTCGACCGCGCGAAGACCCCGACGTTCTCGGTCGCGGCCGCTGCCAGCAGGAAGCCGACCATCGCCGCCTTGGTGCCAATGCCCTCGGCCGGATCGCCGCTGAAGCTGGCCAGGAACGCCACGCGCCCTTCCAGCAACTGCGTGACCTTGGCGTCGTTCGGCACGCTGCCGAAGATGACGCCATAGGCCTTCCGCGTGGCCTCAAACAGGGTCAGCGAGCCGTACTCAGCGGCGAAACTGTCCTTGGCCTCGCCATTGCGGCCGAGGTTCATGGCGAAGTTGATGTAGCGGTTCACCGTATTAAACTTGGCGTAGACCTCGCTGTTGAGGTTGCTGGGATTCCAACCCGGAGCGACGAGGTAGGCGAATCCCGTGGCCGTCGGGACCTTACCCGTGAAGAATTGGTAGGTCATCGACGCGACCGATGTCGTGGCGTCCGCGTGCTCGACGATGGCCTTCGTCACATCGGCCGCGGACATGGCTCCGGAGCTCCACTTTTCCAGCAGCGTCTGTGAAAGTGCGGTCAGCGTCGGCGTTAGGGTCGTCTGGCGCAGAATATAGTTGAACTGCTGCGCGATCGCCTCGGCGGACGGCGGCGGCCCAAACACGATCTTCTCGACATTGATCAGGCGATCGACACCGTCCGGCGAACCAAAACGCAGGTCCGTCACGGTGACCGAACCGTCCGCGTTCTGGACGACCGAATAGTCGTTCATCATCCCGTAGAAGCGCGCCGTATCCGTGCCCGCGCCCCCGTCGATCGTGTCGTTCCCCGCGCCACTGATGAGGGTGTCGTCACCATCGCCCCCACTGAGGACGTCGTCACCTGCTCCGCCGTCGAGGATGTTGGCGACGCCGTTGCCGGTCAGGGTGTCGGCGTAGCTCGATCCCTTCAGGCCCTCGATGCTGGTCAGGGTCTCGACGCCGCCGCCTCGGGTGTTCTGCAGGCCCGTACTGCCGAGATCGACGATGACGCCCGAGGTCGCCCCTTCATAGGTCACGGTGTCGTAGCCGGAACCGCCGTCATAGGTGTCGTCGCCCTCGCCGCCGTTCAGAACGTCGTCGCCGGCCCCGCCGATCAGCGTGTCGCTGCCAGAACGGCCGTTGATGACGTCGTTGCCCGCGCCGCCGTCCAGACGATTGGCGTAATATCCGCCCTCGAGCTTGTCGTCGAAGGCCGAGCCGATCAGGTTTTCGATCCTGGTCAGGATATCCCGGCCTGCGCCCTTGGTGTCCTGCTCCCAGTATTGGCTTTCGAGGCTGACGGTCACAGCCGAGGCGGCGCCGCTGTAGTCCGCGGTGTCTTCACCCGCGCCGCCGTCGAGATAATCGTTGCCTACCCCGCCGATCAGCCGGTCGTCGCCATCGTCGCCATAGAGATAATCGTCGCCCGCGCCGCCATCGATGACGTCGTTGCCGATAAAGCCGTAGATCTTGTTGGCCTTGTCATCGCCCACCACCACGTCGGCCTTGTCGGAGCCCGAGATCCAGTTGGCCTGTAGGTCGATCGTTACCACCGTCGCGCCGGGCAGAAGCAGCAGGTAGCGACCATCCGCGGAGACCGTCACGCGATCGCCCAGCGCCGTGACGCCCGAGTTCCATTCGATGGGGCCATAGGGAATGTGAATGGCGCGCTCGATCGACCAGTCCTGAGTTGAAAGCTGCAGAACGCGCTGATTGTCCTTATCGACGACGAACAGCTTGGAACCGTCGGCGCTGAAGGTCAGTCCCTGGATCGCATCGGTCAGGAACGGATGGATCTTGGCGAGGTCGGCGACCTGGTTGCCGGCGAGGTCGAAGACACGCGCCTCATCCCAGCCGACCATAGTCATCAGCTTGGCGGTCGCCGAGATCGCCTGGACGCCCGCGTTGAAGAACCCGCCAAAGGCCTTCTGCGTGATCGTCTTCGACGCGACGTCGTAGACGTACATCGGCGAACTGGAGATATCGCTGGGGACGAACAGGATCTTGGATCGGTCGGCCGAGATCGTCAGCGCACCGTTGGCGCCGTAGCCGTTCGCGGCGCTGAACTGACCGGCGACCGGGTCCAGAGTCCAGAGCGCGCTCTGGCTGCCCTCGATCCCGGTCTGGGTGAGCACGACCTTGCCATCCGCGCCGACCGCGATGTCGCGGAAGCCTCTGCCATTGCCGGAGACCTGGGCGATGTAGTCGGTCACCATGCCGGTCACCGTATCCAGTCGGTGAACCTTCGCCTGCCCCTCGAAGAAGGGCTCCGGATTGGTCTGCTTGAGCTCGCCGATCACGAAAAGATACCGGCCGTCCGGCGACGCGTCCAAGGCCCCGACGACCTCGCCGATCTTCCACCGCCCTGTGAGGTCGCCGGTCGCGATGTCGAAGGCGTCGACATAGCCGCCCGAGGCGGCCGAGAAGATCGTCTTGCCGTCCGCGCTGATCGTCGCGGGGTATCCGTTGCGGGCCGTGACCATGCGCACCACGTCCGGCGTAACGAGCGTGCCTACGGTGGTGGTGGTGTCCGGCGGCGAGAGCGATACGGTCTTGTCGCTGAACTTCAGAAACTCGATGTTCAGAAGGGTGTCGACGCCGTCGCCACTGGCGCGGGTGTCGCGCACGGTCCAGGTTCCATTGGCGTTGCGCGACCAGTTGTAGCTGGTGGAGGCGCCGCTGTAGATCGCGGTGTCGGCCCCGCCCTTGCCGTCGATGATGTCGTCGCCGCCACGCCCCTCGAACGTGTTGTCGCCATCCGAGCCGATCAGGATGTCGCGATATCCCGCGCCCCTGACGCCTTCGATGCCGATCAGGGTGTCGACGCCGCCGCCGCGCGTGTTCTGCGCGCCCGTCTTGCCAAGATCGACCTGAACGCTGGCATAGACATCCTCGAAGGACACGATGTCGAAGCCGTCGCCGCCATCGGTGATGTCGTCGCCGTAGCCGCCGAGCAGCGTGTCGTCGCCGATCTCGCCGCGCAGTACATCGTCACCGGCATTGCCGTAGAGGATATCGTTACCGCCGCCGCCCATGAGAACGTTGGTCCCGTCCTGAGCGGTCAGCGTGTCATCGAAGGCCGATCCCTTGATATTCTCGATCGAGATCAAGGAGTCGCGGCCCATCGGACCGGCGTCCTGATTGTAGTAGTTCAGAAGAAGGTTCACGCCTCCGGTCGCGGCGCTGTAGTCGGCGGTGTCGATCCCTGCGCCGCCATCCAGCATGTCGTCGCCCAGGCCGCCAACCAGAATGTCGTCCCCGGCGTCGCCGTAAAGCGTGTCGTTGCCCGCGCCGCCGACGATCACGTCGTTTCCAGCGAAGCCGAAGATCACGTTGGCGGCCGCATCGCCGGTCAGAATATCGGCTTTGTCCGTGCCGGCGTCCCAAGCCGCCTCGACGCTGACGGAGACCACCGAGCCGCCGGTCAGAACCAGCAGGTAGCGGCCATCCGCCGAAAGGTTCATGCGGTCGCCGTGGGCGCTGTCACCGAGATAGACGTCGCCGACGTCGATTCCGAGGCGGATGGAGCGCTGAACGGACCAGTCTGTCGTAGACAGCTGCAGGATCCGGTCGAACTGCTTGTCCAGCACGAACAGCTTCGAGCCATCGGCGCTGAACTCGACGCCGATCATGTTGAACTTGATCTGCGGCTGAACGGTCGTGACATCCACAACGAACTTGTTGTTTGTGGTGTTGAAGATCCGCAAGGCTCCGTACAGGGCCTGCGCCACCAGCCCGCCGGCGCTGGAGATCGCCTGCATCCCATTGTTGGAGTAGGTCGTGGGATCGGCGAACGTCGTCGTCGTCTTGCTGGCAACGTCATAGACATACAGCGCACCGCCTGGAGCGCCTTCGCCTCCGACGAGGATCTTGCCGCGATCTTCGGATACGGAAAGCGAGCCGGCCGGCTGACCGCTTACCCGGGTGAACTGACCGTTCGCCGCATTCAGGGTCCAGAGTTGCAGCGGCCCGCTGTAGGGCGAGCCTTGAGACAGAAGGATGACCCCGTCCTGGCCCCAGGCCGCGTCATAGAACCCGCCCTCTGACGCGACCACACCCGTGGAGTAGTCCTGGATTGCGCCTGTCGTCAGGTCCAGCCGGTGGAGAACCGCCACACCGCCCGACGGCTGCTGCTCGGCCGCGATCAAGTATCGCCCGTCGGGAGAGACATCCATGCCTGACAGGTTCGTCCCAAGCTTCCAGCGATTGATCACATCGCCCGTCGCGGCGCTGAACGCTGTGACCCACCCTTCGTTGTTGGAGACGTAGACCGTGGATCCGGACGCGCTGAGCGTCACGTCCCGTAAGACGCCATTGGTGATCGGCTTGATGGCGTCGGGCGCTGCAAGTGTGGACAAGACGCAAATTCCCCCTGGGGCGCGCAGCGCCACAAACGAACACAACCTTGAGATATTGTTCGCAACCTAAGGGGGCCCGGCGCACCCCGTCAACGGCGCAGCTATGACATGCGCGAAAGCCGCAACAAAAAAGGCTGTGGGTCGCCCCACAGCCTCTTTTTTCCAGCGTCCAGTCCCGCCCCTACCGCGCGAACTTCTGGAACTTGATGCGCTTGGGGATCAGGCTGTCGGCGCCAAGGCGGCGCTTCTTGTCTTCTTCGTACATCTCGAAGTTGCCTTCGAACCATTCGACGTGGCTGTCGCCTTCGAAGGCCAGGATGTGGGTCGCCAGGCGGTCAAGGAACCAGCGATCGTGGCTGATGACCACGGCGCAGCCGGCGAACTCTTCCAGCGCCTCTTCCAGGGCCTGCAGGGTTTCGATGTCCAGGTCGTTGGTCGGTTCGTCGAGCAGCAGCAGGTTGCCGCCGGTGGCCAGGGTCTTGGCCAGGTGGACGCGGTTGCGCTCACCACCCGAGAGGAGACCGACCTTCTTCTGCTGGTCGCCGCCCTTGAAGTTGAACGAGCCGACGTAAGCGCGGCTGTTGATCTCGCGCTTGCCGACGATCATCACGTCGGTGCCGCCGCTGATCTCCTGCCAGATGGTCTTTTCCGGGTCGAGCGCATCGCGCGACTGGTCAACGTAGGAGAGCTTGACAGTCTCGCCGACCTTGACCGTGCCGGCGTCGGGCTGCTCGCGGCCGGTGATCAGCTTGAACAGGGTCGACTTGCCGGCGCCGTTCGGGCCGATGACGCCGACGATGCCGTTCGGCGGCAGGCGGAACGACAGGTCCTTGAACAGCACCTTGTCGCCGTATTCCTTTTCCAGGCCGGTGACTTCCAGGACCACATTGCCCAGGCGCGGGCCGGGCGGGATCTGGATGTGGGCCTGGGTCTGGGCGGCGCGGGCGTTCTCCTGCGCGGCGACCATTTCATCGTAGCTGGCCAGACGGGCCTTCGACTTGGACTGACGGGCCTTGGGCGAGCTGCGGACCCATTCCAGTTCGCGGGTGAGCGCGCGCTGGCGGGCTTCCGATTCCGACTGCTCCTGGACGACGCGCTTCTGCTTCTGCTCCAGCCAGCCGGAATAGTTGCCCTCGTAGGGGATGCCCTTGCCGCGGTCGAGTTCCAAGGTCCACTTGGTGACCTGATCCAGGAAGTAGCGATCGTGGGTCACCAGGATGACGCAGCCGGGGAACTCTTCCAGGTGGTGCTGCAACCAGGCCACCGACTCGGCGTCCAGGTGGTTGGTCGGTTCGTCGAGCAGCAGCATGTCCGGCTTGCTGAGCAGCAGGCGGGCCAGGGCGATGCGGCGCTTCTCACCGCCCGACAGGTCGGCGATGCTGGCGTCGTTGGGCGGACAACGCAGGGCGTTGATGGCCATCTCGACCTTGGAATCGATGTCCCACAGGTCCTTGGCGTCGATGATCTCCTGGAGCTTGGTCATCTCCTCCATGAGTTCGTCGGTGTATTCCTCGCCCAGCTGGGCGGCGAGCGCGTTGTAGCGGTCGAAGGTCTGCTTGTCCTCGCAGTCGGCGATGACATTGCCCCAGACGTCCAGGGTCGGATCCAGCACCGGCTCCTGCGGGAGGTAGCCGCGCTTGATGCCGTCGGCGGCCTTGGCCTCGCCGGAGAATTCCTTGTCGAGGCCGGCCATGACCTTCAGCAGGGTCGACTTACCCGAGCCGTTGACGCCCACGACGCCGATCTTGGCGTCGGAATAGAACGACAGCCAGATGTTCTCGAAGACCTTCTTGCCGCCGGGATAGGCCTTGGTCAGGCCCTGCATCTGGAAAATATATTGCTGAGCCATAGGGCGCGCGTGCTCGCTGGAACGGAGTTTCGGGGATTGGCCGCTGAAATAGCGGTCCAGGCGGCTTCGCGCAATCGCGGCGGCCCGCGGGCCCGTCCGCGACCGCCCGCGTTCGCGTCATGGTTTAGTCGCCGAAGCGTCGGACAGTCGACATAAAACCTTCGCCCCACCGTCGTCGGCCACTGTTAGCCGAACCCTGTCCCGACGCCTCCCCGCGTCGGCGAGGGGAACTGCACAATGAAAAACCATCTCATGCTGAGCGCCGCGGCCGGCGCGATTCTGCTGGTCTCGGGCGGCGCGGCCTTCGCCGACACCCTTGACGCCGCGCCGGTCGCCACAGCGCCCGCCGAGGTCTCGGAAGTCGACGCCGTCATCGTCATCGGCCAGGGCCAGAGCCGCCAGGTCCAGACGCTGAAGAACGACGCCATCGGCCTGGAAGCCTCCGGGACTAGCCCGCTGAAGGCGATCGACAAGCTGCCGGGCGTCACCTTCCAGTCGGCCGACGCGTTCGGCGCCTACGAGTGGTCGGCCCGCATCTCGATCCGCGGCTTCAACCAGAACCAGCTGGGCTTCACCCTGGACGGCGTGCCGCTGGGCGACATGACCTACGGCAACCACAACGGCCTGCACATCAGCCGCGCCATCGCCTCGGAAAACATCGGCCGCGTCGAGCTGGCCCAAGGCGCCGGCGCCCTGGGCACGGCCTCGACCTCGAACCTGGGCGGCACGCTGCAGTTCTTCTCGCGCGATCCCTCGCAGGCGATGGGCGGCCAGCTGGACGCCACGGCCGGCTCCAAGGCCATGCACCGGGTGTTCGGCCGCTTCGAGACCGGCGCGATCGAACAGCTGGGCGGCCTGCGCGGCTACGTCTCGGTCGCCGACCAGAAGTCCGACAAGTGGAAGGGCGACGGCGAGCAGAAGCAGCGCCAGTACGACGCCAAGCTGGTCATGCCGCTGGGCGACCGCGGCGAGCTGGCCGGCTTCTACCACCGCTCGGAACGCCGCGAGCAGGACTACCAGGACCTGTCGTTCGACATGATCAAGCGCCTGGGCCGCAACTGGGACAACACCCTGCCCAACTGGAATCTGGCCGTGGCCGCGGCCCGCGCCTACCAGACCGGCGGCGCCCTGCCCGCGCCGTTCACCACGGTGGACGACGCCTATTTCGCCGGCGCCGGCGTGCGTGACGACGACCTCTACGGCGCCAAGCTGGACCTGGACGTCACCGACAACGTCACGCTGAACGCCACGGCCTACCAGCACAAGAACAAGGGCCAGGGCCTGTGGTACACGCCGTACCTGGCCAGCCCGGGCTTCGGCACGGCCGGCTCGACCGCCGCCCCGCTGTCGATCCGCACCACCGAGTACGACATCGACCGCGGCGGCCTGACCGCTGACCTGGCCATCGAACTGGGCGCGCACCGCATCAGCGGCGGCTTCTGGCACGAGATCAACCACTTCAACCAGGCCCGCCGCTTCTACGCCGAGACGGCCGCCGCACCGTCGCGCAACCCGCTGGACTTCCAGGAAAACCCGTTCGCCACCCAGTGGCAGTACGCGTTCGACACCAAAACCCTGACCGGCCACCTCGAGGACGAATGGACGATCACCGACGCCTTCAAGGTCAATTTCGGCTTCAAGGCGATCAAGGTGACCAACAAGGTCAAGACCGTGGTCGGCAACCCGCTGGCGGGCGAGATCGAGAGCAAGGACACGTTCCTGCCCCAGGTCGGCCTCGTCTATAAGCTGACGCCCGACTTCGAGGTGTTCGGCGGCTACACCGAGAACATGGGCGCCTATGTCTCGGCCGCCACCTCGGGTCCGTTCAGCTCGCTGAACCAGGACAACGTCAACTACGTCTCGCAAAACCTGGAGCCGGAGGCCTCGAAGACCTTCGAACTGGGCGGCCGCTATCGCACCCAGCGCTTCCAGGGCGTGGCGGCGGTCTATCACGTGACCTTCGACAACCGCATCCTGGCGGTCCAGCAGGGCTCGTCGATCCAGGGCAACGCGCCGGTGCTGTCGAACGTCGGCTCGGTCGAGACCAAGGGTATCGAACTGGCGGGCACCTTCCGCCTGACCGACAGCTGGAGCCTCTACGGCGCCTACACCTACAACGACTCCAAGTACCAGGACGACGTCGTCTCGGCGAACGGCACGGTCCAGGCCCGCACCAAGGGCAAGACCGTGGTCAACACGCCCAAGAACATCTTCAAGGGCGAGATCGCGTTCGACCAAGCCGGCTTCTTCGCCAAGCTGGGCGTCGCCTATACCGACGAGCGCTACTACACCTACGAGAACATCGGCGGCCTGGCCCCTTCGACCACGATCGCCGACCTGACGCTGGGCTATCGCTTCGACGAGGACACCTGGGGCAAGGGCCTGGAGATCCAGGCCAACATCACCAACCTGACCAACAAGGACTACATCTCGACCATCGGTTCGGGCGGCTTCGTTAACAGCGACCCGAACGGCACGGCCATGACCGTGCTGCCGGCCCCGCCGCGCCAGTACTACATCTCGGTCAAGAAGGCGTTCTAGCCCCTTCGGAGGGGGCGCTCGCCGCGGCGGGCGTCCCTGACCGATCCAATGACCGATGCAGCTAAAGGTAGGTGATCGGGACCGCTTTTACTTCGCGAAACTTGAACACCTCCGATGGAAGAATGTTGTCGCAGGTCATGCGACAAGCGGCCGCAGGCTGAATGTGAAAGAGCATTAAGCCTGCCCAAGCAAAATAAGGGCCTGATCGCGCAAAGGCCCGCCCCTTGTCCAAGTCGCCGCCCCCCACCGCCGAGCTGCTCCGCGCCCAGGTCCAGGCCTTCTCGCGCCAGGTGCCGCTGATGTACGCGCTGGTGCTGGTCAATACGACCGCCCTGGCCTGGACCCACTGGAACATCGCGCCGCGCAGCCTGACCCTGGCCTTCCCCGGCCTGCTGGCGCTGATCAGCGTGGTGCGGCTGGTGATCTGGTGGCGCGCCCGCAACAAGGTGGTGGACGACGCCCACGCCCGCATGATGCTGCGCCAGACCCTGGTGTTCGCCGGCCTGATGGGCTGTGCGTTCAGCGCCTGGACCTTCAGCCTCTTCCCGTATGGCGATGCGTTCTCCCAGGCGCATGTGATGTTCTACATGGCCGTCACCTCGATCGGGTCGGTCTGCTGCCTGATGCACATGCGCGCGGCCGCGACCTTGCTGACCACGTTCATCGTCGGCCCGGTCGCCGTGTTCCTGATCTCGCGCCAAAACCCGGTGATGAGCGCCATCGGCCTGAACCTGGTGCTGGTCTCGGTGACCATGCTGGTTATCCTGCGGATCGCCTATCGTGACTTCGCCAACCTCGTGGAATCCCGCCGCGACCTGGAACAGCGCCAGGCCGAAATCCAGCAACTGAGCAACGGCTACCAGCGCCTGGCCAACACGGACGGCCTGACCGGGCTGGCCAATCGCCGCCAGTTCTTCGAACGCATCGAGGCGGCGATCCAGTCGGCCAGCGAGACAGGCGCCTTCGCCGTCGGCGTCATCGACCTGGACGGCTTCAAGCCGGTCAACGACGCCTATGGTCATTCTGTCGGCGACAAGGTCCTGATCGAGGCCAGCGCCCGGCTAACGCGGGACCATGGCGCGCCGCTGTTCGTCGCGCGCCTGGGCGGCGATGAGTTCGGCCTGATCGTCGATGCGGACCTCGATCACGACGCGCTGCGGCGGCTGGGCGTGTCGCTGTGCGACGCCTTGGGCGAGCCCTACTGCCTGCCCGGCGTCACGGCCCAGGTCTCGGGCTCGGTCGGCTTCGCCGTCTACCCCCAGGCCGGCGTCTCGCCGGAACTGCTCTACGAGCGCGCCGACTACGCCCTCTATCACGCCAAGCAGAACCAGCGCGGCGCGCCGGTCGTTTTCTCATGCGAACACGAGACCGCGATTCGCGAGACCGGCGTGATCGAACAGGCCCTGCGCCACGCCGATCTCGACAAGGAATTCGAGCTGGTCTTCCAGCCGCTGGTCGATGTCCGCCGCCACAGGACCGCCGGCTTCGAGGCCCTGGCCCGCTGGAAGAGCCCCAGCCTGGGTCCGGTCTCGCCGGCCGTCTTCGTCACCGTCGCCGAGCGTTCGGGCCTGATCGCCCCGCTGTCCCTGGCCCTGCTGGCCAAGGCCCTCCAGGCGGCGGCGACCTGGCCCGACGATGTGCGGCTGTCGTTCAATCTCTCGGCCCGCGACGTGGTCTCCCCGCAGCAGATCGAGCGCATCGTCGACATCATCCAGGCCAGCGGTCTAAATCCCAAGCGACTGGACCTGGAGGTCACCGAGACCGCCGTGATGCACGACCTGGCCCAGGCCGAGCGCGCCCTGTCCACGCTGAGAGCCCTGGGCGCGCACATCGCCCTCGACGACTTCGGGGTCGGCTATTCCAGCCTCAGCCACGTCGACCAGTTGCCGATCGACAAGCTGAAGATCGACGGCAGCTTCATGCGCGGCCTGACCGACGCCGGCAAACGCCGCGCGATCGTCAAGACGATCCTGGACATGTGCCGCAACCTGGAACTGGACTGCGTGGTGGAAGGCGTCGAGACCGGCGCCGAGCTGGCCCTGCTGCTGCCCCTCGGCTGCGAGGTCGTGCAAGGCTACCTGTTCGCGCGCCCGATGAACGCCCAGGCGGTCGACGACTATCTGCTCGCCGAGCGGACGGCCACCGCCACAGGAACCGCGTTCGCGGACACGATGCGCGCGGCGGGGTAGCGTAAGGCGGGCTCTATTCAGGCTTGAGAGTGCTGCCCGAACTGGGCTCGAACCAGCGTCCAGTCGGTACCAGAGCCGACCGCTCTTCCACTGAGCTACCGGGCAGCGCCGGGAGCTTAGGATCGAACGGAAGGGTGTCAACTCGGACCGGGCTCGAACCGGCGTCCAGTCGGAGACGAGCCGACCGCTCTACCCCTGAGCTACCGAGTGACGCGCCAGGATCGGCGCGAAGACCGGTCTTGGTCAATCCAGTTCGGCAATCGGCTTGTAGGCCTTGCCGCTGAACGCGCCGACGCGGCGAAGATACGACGCCAGATAGGGATTGCTGACCGCGACGCCGTGCACCAGTTCCGGTGTCGGACGGAAGGCGGCGACCGCCGTGCGCGGCCGCGCCGCCGCCCAGCCGCTCTTGACCGGATCGATCCCGGCGCGCGCGCAGGCTTGTTCGATGTCCGCCCGCGTGCACGAGGCCTCGCCTTTCAGAACCAGCCACGGTGCGGGCAAGGACCGCCAGACGATGGTGTCGGGGTGGATGTCCTGACCGATCGATCGATGCCAGGCCGCGACATCCGCCGCCATTAGCCGCATCACCTTGCCGGGCATCACGGTGTCGAGCAAGCCGTCGGCGCCCATCGCCTCCACCAGCGCGATCCAATGATCCCGGGCCCGGTTCCAGGCCCCCGCCAGCACGTTCCAGGTCGTGGAATCGTTGCCGCGCTTGACGATCATGGTCTCCGTGTCGATCGCCGTTCGCGCCCGCACCGTGTCCAGCCGATCGGCCAGCACCTGCAGGATGTCGAACCAGATCCCCAGAAGCCGGCCTCGCTCCGCCTCGGACAGTCGCGCCAGGACATCCGCGCGGGGAAAGACGTGGGCGATCGCCCACCACCGGGTATCGGGATTCTCCTCGCAGATTTTCAGCAGGTCGGCGCTGAGCGCGTCGAATGGCCTCTGCTGACCGTCGACGGTAAATTCGCTGCGCAGCTTCATGCGGGCGGCGTAGTAGGCGACGAAACTGGCCGTGGCCGGATCTCCGCCTAGGTCCTCCAGGCTCAGGCGCGACGCCAAGGCCGCCTTGCCGATCAGCACCAGGTCCAGCTTGGCCTGCTCGTCGCGCAGCTTGGCGGCTTTGCGCTCCAGCCGGCCCGCGAGGCGAAACAGCTTGGCGTAGCGACGCCGCGAAAGGCCAAGGTCGCCACGTTCTGCGCGGTCCAGGCGATCAGCCTTGAAATTCGATTGCCCCCGCGCCTTGCCGATCAGCGCGTCGAACGCGTCGATGAAGTCGTCCAGCGCGTCGGGGTCGTCGGCCTGGGGCAGATCGCCCTCCAGGAACAGCTGGGCCAGCTCGCGCGCCTTCGCGACCTGCTTCTCCGCCGTAGGCGGCTCATGGAAGGTCGTCGGCATCGAGGAGAGGCCAAAGAAACGCTGGATTGAACCTCCGATGACCTCGGAGAGATGCGCCAACGCCGCGCCCGGCGTGGGCAAGGCCCGGCGGACCAACTTGGCGACGGTCTCCGGCGTCTCCCGCCGCCGAAGCGTGGCGTGCAGTTCAGCGATTAGGTGAGCGTCGGTCATCTGTCGCAGCGTACGATAGCGACGTCGCTGCTGACAAACGCGCAAAAGAAAAGCCCGGCCAAACGACCGGGCTAGAAGTTTTTAGGGAGGAAACGCCCAGGAAGGGCAGAAGCGCGTCGCGCTTCACGGATTGGTGTTAGCGCTATCAGGTAACCGGTGGCAAGACATTTGTTACAGACGCGTCGCCCTGCCGCACCTTAAGGATCTCGGAGGCATCCCGGTGGATCAGGAGCGGCATCCGCCGTCCGATAGCGTTTCGCCGAGCCGTGCGGTAGGATAGGGCCATGGGCAAGCCGCAGCCAATCTTTGACGAAGATGAAGCCGCCGACATCGCGGCCGACGCCGAGGCCATCGCGGAGATGGAAGTCGGACAGGGCATACCGCACGAAAACATGAAGGCGTGGCTGCTGACCTGGGGCCAAGACGCCGACCAAGCCGAGTAGCGATTGAACCGATCCCGCCTCACCCGGGCCAAGTTAAGCGCGGCGACCACGAATGAGCTCGTACCTTATCGCCTGGTCACCCCGCTCTCGCCGCGACCTTGAAGCCATTCATGCCTACATCGCTCAGCACGCCCCCATGGCGGCTGGGCGCCTGGCCGCCGCCCTGATTGACACGGTCGAAAGCCTCGCCACACACCCTGATCGCGGCCGGGCCGTCAACGGCGCGGTGCGGGAACTCGTGGTGATACGGCCCTACCTCATTCGCTACCGCGTGGCCTCATCACGGGTCGAGATTCTGCGGATCAAGCGCAGCGCTCGCCTCTAGACGTCCAACTTCGCTGCTGACAACGGCGACGCTCGCGAATAGCGTCGCGCGCCATGATCAAGCCCTCGCTTACCGCCCTCGCGGCCGTCCTCGCCCTCACCACCCCTGCCCTCGCGGAAAAACTGACCCCGGAGCGGGTTTTCGCGGATCCGGGCCTCTCGGGCCCCGCGGCCAAGGGCGTGGCCCTGTCGCCCGACGGCAAGCGCGTCACCTATCTGAAGGCCAAGCCCGAGGCCGCCAACGTCCAGGACCTGTGGGCGGCCGACGTCGCCGGCGGCGAGCCCTATCGCCTGATCGACTCGGCGGCCCTGTCGTCGGGCGCCAAGGAACTGTCGGAAGCCGAGAAGGCCCGCCGCGAACGCGCCCGCGTCCAGGCCCGCGGCATCGTCGAATATAGCTGGGACAAGCAGGGTCGCTTCATCCTGGTGCCGCTGGACGGCGACCTCTATCTGGACAATGTCGCCGACGGGAAGGTCACGCGCCTGACCGAGACCCAGGGCGACGAGGTCGACGCCAAGGTCTCGCCCAAGGGCGCCTATGTCTCGTACGTCCGCGACCAGAACCTCTACATCAAGGCCGTGGCCGGCGGCGCCGAGACGGCCCTAACCACCGAGGGCAAGGACGCGGTGTCGTTCGGCGTAGCCGAGTTCATCGCCCAGGAAGAGCTGGACCGCTTCACCGGCTACTGGTGGAGCCCGACCGAGAAGGCCATCGCCTATACCCGCGTCGACGAGAGCGGCGTCGACATCGTGCCCCGCGCCGACATCGGCCCCTCGGGCGCGACCATCGTCGAGCAGCGCTATCCGCGCGCCGGCCGCCCCAACGCCGTGGTCGAGGTGCTGGTCCGCGACCTGGCCTCGGGCAAGGTCGTGCAGCTGGACCTGGGCGCCAACAAGGACATCTATGTCGCCCGCGTCGACTGGTCGGCCGACGGCAAGACCGTCTACGTCCAGCGCCTGACCCGCGACCAGAAGACCCTGGACCTGATCGCCTTCGATCCCGCCACCGGCAAGGGCAAGACCATCCTGACCGAGACCGACGCCCACTGGGTCGAGGCCTGGGACGACTTTACTCCGCTCGCCGACGGCACCTTCCTGTGGACATCCGAGAAGGACGGCAACAAGCACCTCTATCGCCACGCCGCCGACGGCAAGCAGATTGCCCAGCTGACCAAGGGCGACTGGCCGGTCTATGCGCTGGAAGGCGTCGACCAGAAGCGTCAGGTGGCGATCTTCGTCGCCTCGGTCGACACCCCGATCGAGCGTCGCGTCTATGAGGTGAGCTATTCCAAGCCCGGCAAGCTGAAGGCCCTCACCCCAGGCGGCGGCTGGTGGATGGCCAAGGTCGCCAGCAACGGCGCCTTCGCCGGCGCCTACAGCGATCCCAAGACCCCGCCGCAGACCGCGCTCTACACGCCGGAAGGCAAGCGCGTGCGCTGGATCGAGGAGAACAAGCTGGCCGAGGGTCATCCCTATTGGCCCTACGCCTCCACCCTGCCGACGCCCGAGTTCGGCACGCTGAAGGCCGTCGACGGCGAGACCCTGCACTACGAGATCCTCAAGCCGCCAGGCTTCGACGCGGCCAAGAAGTATCCGGCCATCGTCTCGGTCTATGGCGGCCCGCACGCCCAGCGCGTCGCCAAGAACTGGCATAGCCCCAATGAGCGCGCCTATCTCGAGGCCGGCTATGTGATCTTCAAGCTGGACAACCGCGGCAGCGGCGCCCGCTCGGCCAAGTTCCAGCGCAGCCTGGACCGCAAGCTGGGCACGGTGGAGGTCGACGACCAGCTGCAGGGCGCCAAGTTCGTCCAGACCCTGCCTTATGTCGACGCCGACAAGCTGGGCGTGATGGGCTGGTCGTACGGCGGCTTCATGGCCCTGATGCTGATCACGGCCGAGAACACCCCGTTCAAGGCCGCCGCCGCCGGCGCCCCGCCGACGGAGTGGAGCCTCTACGACACCGCCTATACCGAGCGCTACATGGGCACGCCGGAAGAGAACAAGGCCGGCTACGCCTATTCGGACTTCAACACCCGCCTGGACCGCCTCAAGCCCGGCGCCCTGCTGCTGCTGCACGGCATGGCCGACGACAACGTCATCCTGGAGAACAGCACCCGGGTGATGGCCGAGTTGCAGAAGAAGGCGATCCCGTTCGAGATGGCCCTCTATCCCGGCGAGCGCCACAGCGCCCCCAGCAGCAAGGCCAAAGGCCTCAGCGTGATGAAGACCCACCTGGACTTCTTCGACCGCAAGCTGAAGGGCCAGTAAGCCTCTGCCGCCCATCCCCGCGAAAGCGGGGGTGGGTGGTGACAAGGCCTTGCGCATCCCCGTTCGCTCACCGAAGGTTGAGCCTCCACAGGGGAACCCTTCATGCGCACCATCCTGCTCGCCGCCGTCGCGGCGCTCGCGATCCTGCCTGCGACCGCTCACGCCCAGACCGCGGCGACGACCGCGCCGCTGATCGAGCGCGCCAAGCTGTTCGGCAATCCAAGCCGGGCCCGCGGCCTGGTCAGCCCCGACGGCAAGCACCTGGCCTGGATCGCGCCGCGCGACGGGGTCATGAACCTGTGGGTCGCCCCGCGCGGCGACCTTTCCAAGGCCAAGGCGCTGACCGACGAGAAGACCCGGCCGATCCGCAGCTATTTCTGGTCGCCGGACTCCGCTTCGCTGCTGTTCGTCAACGACAAGGGCGGCGACGAGAACTTCCTGCTCTACAGCGCCGACATCGCCACCGGCGCGCAACGCACCCTGACCCCGTTCGAGAAGACCCGCGTCCAGATCCTGGGCGTCAGCCGCGACGTGCGGGACCGCATCCTGGTGGGCGTCAACAACCGCGATCCGCGCTGGCATGACGTCTACAGCCTGGACCTCAAGTCCGGCGACCTGAAGCTGCTGTTCAAGAACGAGAAGTACGCCGGCTTCGTCTCGGACGAGAACCTGGTCCCGCGCTTCGCCGCCCAGGCGCGCCCCGACGGCGGCCAGGACTATTTCCGCATCGTCGACGGCAAGGTCGAGGACAAGCCGGTCGTGAGCTTCGGCCTGGACGACTCGCTGACCACCGCGGCCCTGGGCTTCACCCGCGACGGCAAGACCCTCTACTGGATCGACTCGCGCGGCCGCGACACCGCCGCCCTGGTCGCCCAGGACGTGGCGACGGGTGAGAGCAAGATCATCGCCCAGGATCCCAAGGCCGACATCGGCCAGATCCTGGCCGACCCGAAGACCGGCAAGGTCCAGGCCTATGCCGCCAACTATCTGCGCGACACCTGGACCGTGATCGACCCGGCCGTGAAGGGCGACCTGGACTTCTTGGGTCAGCAGTTGAAGGGCGACGTCTACGTCACTTCGCGCACCGACGCCGACGACCTGTGGACCGTCACCGTCGATCCGGTGGTCTCGTCGGCCGCCACCTATCTCTACGATCGCAAGGCCAAGAAACTCGACAAGCTGTTCGTCGCCCGCCCCGAGCTAGACGGCGCGCCGCTGCAGCCGATGACCCCGGTCGAGATCAAGGCCCGCGACGGCCTGACCCTGGTCTCCTACCTGACCCTGCCGCCGGGCGCCGACGCCAACAAGGACGGCAAGGCCGACAAGCCCGTGCCGATGGTGCTGCTGGTCCACGGCGGCCCCTGGGCGCGCGACGCCTATGGCTACAACGGCTATCACCAGTGGCTGGCCAACCGCGGCTATGCGGTGCTGTCGGTCAACTACCGGGCCTCGACCGGCTTCGGGAAGGGCTTCACCAACGCCGGCAATCTGGAATGGGCCGGCAAGATGCATGACGACCTGATCGACGCGGTCGGCTGGGCCGTGAAGGCCGGCGTCACCACCCAGAAACAGACGGCGATCATGGGCGGCTCGTACGGCGGCTACGCTACCCTGGTGGGCCTGACCTACACCCCCGACGCCTTCGCCTGCGGGGTGGACATCGTCGGTCCGTCGAACCTGGAGACCCTGCTCAAGACCATCCCGCCCTATTGGGAGGCCGGCAAGCAGCAGTTCTACAAGCGCATGGGTGATCCCACGACGCCGGAGGGCCTGGCCCTGCTGAAGGATCGCTCGCCGGTCTATCGCGCCAGCGCCATCACCAAGCCGCTGCTGATCGGCCAGGGCGCCAACGATCCGCGCGTCAACCAGGCCGAGTCCGACCAGATCGTGGCCGCCATGGAAGCCAAGAAGATCCCGGTCACCTACGTGCTGTTCCCCGACGAGGGTCACGGCTTCGCCCGCCCGGCCAACAACATCGCCTTCAATGCGGTGACCGAACAGTTCCTGAAGGGCTGCCTGGGCGGCCGCTCGGAGCCGATCGGCGGCGCGCTGAAACCCTCGACGGCGCAGATCAAGGCCGGCGCGGAGTTCACGCCGGGGCTGCCGGAGGCGCTGGCGGCGAAATAAGGGCTCCGCGGGGCGTTGACTTCCGTAGCGAAAGAAAACGAACTTGGCGGCATGACCGCCTATTCCGACCTTGTCGCTCAGATCACGCCCCGCGAAGATGGCTTCACCGCCCACGTCACCGACGACTGGAAACAGGGTCGGACCACCTATGGCGGCCTCAGCGCGGCGCTGTGCGTCGAGGCCGCCCAGCGGGCCTTCCCCGAAGCCCCGCCCCTGCGCTCGGCCCAGTTCGCGTTCGTGGGCCCTGCGGCCGGCGAGCTGGCCATCCAGGTCAAGGTGCTGCGCCAGGGCAAGTCGACCCTGTTCGTGGCCGTCGACCTGCTGGGCGAGACCGAGGTCGCGACCCACGGCGTCCTGACCTTCGGCGCGGCGCGGGCGTCGGCCGTGTCCTACAGCGATGCCCCCTGCCCGGCTGTCGCCCGGCCGGAAGACTGCGAGCCGTTCTTCCCCTCGGACCCGAACCGCGCGCCGCACTTCTCGCAGCAGTTCGAGGTCAAGCTGGCCGGCGGCACGCGACCGCTGACCGGCGAGGCGCCCGAGTACCTGCTGTGGATCCGGCACCGCGATGCGGCCGCGACCTCGCTGTCGGCCCTGATCGCCCTGGCCGACACCCCGCCGCCGCCCGCCATGGCGCTGTTCCCCAAGTTCGGCCCGATCTCGACCATGACCTGGTCGCTGGACGTCGTGGGCCTGCCGGCTGAAGACGACGACGGCTGGCGCCTGCTGCGCTCGCGGGCGGAGACGATCGACGACGGCTATTCGACCCAGGAAATGCACCTGTGGGACGCCAAGGGCCGCCCGCTGATCCTGGCGCGGCAGAACGTGGCGGTGTTCGTCTAACCGCTTGGCGGAGCCGTGTTTTTAGGCCCATCCTCCCGTTCAATCTTCGGGGGATCCTCGCCATGACCAAGTTCGCCTGCCTGGCCGGCGCGGCCGCCATCGCCCTGCTGGCCGGCAGCGCCGGCGCCCAGACGGCAGAACAGGCGACCAAGGACGCCCTCGCCGCCATCCAGGACAAGAACCCCGTCCTGCACGCGGTGATCGCCACCAACCCCAACGCCCTGGCCGACGCCCGCGCCCTCGACGCCGAACGCAAGGCGGGCAAGGTCCGTTCCGCCCTGCACGGCGTGCCGATCCTCTTGAAGGACAATATCGAGAGCGCCGATCCGCTGCCCACCACCGCCGGCTCGCTGGCGCTGAAGGACAACCTCACCGGCCGCGACGCCCCCATCGCCAAGCGCCTGCGCGAGGCGGGTCTGGTCATGCTGGGCAAGGCCAACCTGTCGGAATGGGCCAATATCCGCTCCAGCAAGTCGATCAGCGGCTGGAGCGCCATCGGCGGCACGGTGCGTAACCCCTACGTCCTGGATCGCAGCGCCTGCGGCTCGTCCAGCGGTTCGGGCGCGGCGGTGGCGGCCGGGCTGGCGCCGCTGGCGATCGGCACCGAGACCGACGGCTCGATCACCTGCCCGGCGGCGATCAACGGCTTGGTCGGCCTCAAGCCCACGGTCGGCCTGGTGTCGCGCACTCACATCGTGCCGATCAGCCACAGCCAGGACACCGCCGGCCCGATGACGACCACGGTCGAGGACGCGGCCAAGGTGCTGACCGTCATCGCCGGCAGCGACCCCGCCGACCCGGCCACGAAAGACGCCGACGCCCGCAAGACCGACTACGCCGCCGGCCTCGCCAAGGACGCCCTGAAGGGGGTCAAGCTGGCGGTGGCGCGGTTCTACACCGGCTATTCCCCCAAGACCGACGCGGTGTTCGAGGCGGCGCTGAAGGACCTGCAGGCCCAGGGCGCGATCCTGGTCGAGGTGAAGACCTTCGACGAGGGCCCGATCGGCAGGGCCGAGGGCGTGGTGCTCTATACTGAGCTGAAGGCGGACCTGGCCGCCTATCTGGGCTCGACCGATCCCAGGAAGGTCCCGTCCCGCACGCTGGCCGACCTGATCGCGTTCAACAAGGCGACGCCGAAGGAGCTGGAGTGGTTCGGCCAGGAGACCTTCGAGAAGGCCGAACTGACCAAGGGCCTGGCCGATCCCGACTATCTGAAGGCCCTGGCCGACGCCAAGCGCATGGCCGGTCCCGAGGGGATCGATCGGATCCTGAAGGAGACCGGCGCGGCGGCCATGATTGCCCCGACCACCGGCCCGGCCTGGACCATCGACCCGCTGAACGGCGACAACTACGGCGGCTCGTCGACCACCCTGCCCGCCGTGGCCGGCTATCCGCACCTGACCGTGCCGATGGGCGACGTCACGGGCCTGCCGGTGGGTCTGTCGTTCATCGGTCCGGCCTGGAGCGAGAAGCTGCTGCTGAACCTGGGCTACGCCTACGAGCAGGCCACGCGGCATCGCAAGGCGCCGGGGTTCCTGAAGACGGTGGCGCCTTAGCGCTGGATACCAATCACTAATCGTCATCCCGCGCTTTATGCGCGGGACCCATGGTTCAGCTGATCCGTGAGAGCGTGAGCCCGCACTTCACTTGCGGCGGACAAATGGGTCCCGCGCATAAAGCGCGGGATGACGGGTAAGGTTTGGCTCAGGGAATCTGCGGGCGCACCGCGTCGATCGGCGGTGGCGGTGGCGTCACGTTGGCCGGGTGCGGGCCGGTCGGCGGCGGCGGACCGGACGGCGGGTAGTACGGCGGATAGTAGGATTGCGCGCAGGCCGTGAGCGCGAGCGCCAGCAAGCCCAGCGCGAGCGCCGCCCTCAGCATCGGCGATCACCGGGACTGGGCGGACCGAACAGGCCGCTGCCCGAGCGAAAGCACTGGTTGTCGTAGCGCGGATCCCAGCTCTCGACCCGGCCATCGGCGCGGGTGAACTGGTAGCGCTCGCCACGGTCGTCGCGACCGGTCAGGGCGACATGGCCCGGACGGTCGGAGCTGACGCCGTACGATTCGCGGGTCAGGCCATCGACCGAGCAGGACGACACCAGGCCCGGGCGGGACAGGTCGCCCGACAGGCCCGCGACCGATCCGGTCTGGACATTGTAGGCCGCTACATCCGTGCCGCCGTCACGCCCGCCGCCGACGAACACCTGGGTGCCGGTCGAGCTGTCATAGGTCATGACGTCGGGCGTCTTGCCGGTGATCGGCGAGCCGCAAACGTCGCGGCGCTTGGACGGATAGGGCGCGGCCTGCGGCGGCGCGCCATAGCCCGGCGCGTAGCTCTGGGGCTGCTGCCCATACTGCGGCTGAGCGTACTGCGGCTGGCCGTACTGCTGGGCCAGGGCCTGGGTCGCCATCAGGGTCGAGACGGCGGCGAGGACGGCGACGCGGAACTTGCTCATCGGGGCGCTCCTGCAGGCGGAGGACCACCGGCCAGGCCGGTGGCGGCGGCGTCATCACGCGGATCGGGGGACAGCTCGGACGGGATCGAACCCGCGGCCAGCGGCGCGGGGCCGACGGTGCTGGCGGGCCAGTAGCTGTCGTAGCTGAGGCGGGCATGGTCGCGCGGCGTGCGGTACAGCTCCGGCGCCTCGAACCACGGACGGCAGGTCAACTCGCCGTCGAAGAAGCCGCTGACCAGGGCCTTGCAGCCTTCGGGGCGGGCATAGATGCGGTTGTCGACGGCGCGTATCTGGCCGCCGCGATCGGCATAGAGCCCCGACCGCATGACGCCGACGATCTTGTTGTTGCTGGCATAGGCAATGCCCGAGGCGACATAGATGCCGACGTCGACGGCCTCCAGCTCGCCCTGGCTCATGCGCAGGTTGGCGCCCTCGACCGTCACGGCCCAGTCGCTGTCGCGGACCACCGGACGCAGCAGGGTCGTCTCGTCGCCGCCGCCGATATAGACGCCGCGCGAGAAGCCATCGACATACAGGCCGTCGATCGTCACCAGCTGCTGGCGGTTCATGCCGCTGATCACGAAGCCAGCCGAGTTGCGGGTGCGCGACGAGCCGGTCCAGTCGCCCAGTCGGGTGATGCGGATGTCGCGCAGGCGGCTGTCGCCCGAGGTCTCGAACACCCCGCCGATCGCGGTAGCGGCGATCTGGACGTTCGAGGCCATGATCGTGCCGGTCGCCTTGACCACCGCGGTGCGGGTCCGGCCGATGAAGACGGCGTTTTCCAGCTCGATACGGCTGTCGCCGACGTCGAAGGCCGAGCCGTCGCCGTCATAGCGGATGGAGACGTCCTTCAGGGCGATCTCGGTGGCGCGGCCGACGATGCACGAGGCCGAGCCGGCGCGGCGGGCCTCGATGCCCAGACCTTCCAGCACCACGTACTGCACGCCCGGCGCGATCTTGATGCAGGGCTGGTCGGCCGGGGCCACCAGGATCGGGCGGTTCAGCTGCGGGGCGTAGTTGCGCACCACGATGGTCACCGACTGGGTGATGTTCAGCGACTCGACGCAGGCCCCGCCATGGGTCGAGGTCAGGGTCAGGGTGTCGCCGTCATAGAGCCGCGCCAGGGCGTCCGAGACCTGGCCCGGATAGGCGTAGTCGCAGTTGATCTCGCGCTGGCCGTAGCCGCCGCCGTAGCCGGGACCATAGCCGCCGCCGCGATAGGCCACGCACTTGCCGTGCGAGCGGTAGTAGCCGCGCGCGCAGGGCTTGGGCTTGCTGTAGCGGACCTTGCAGCCGTCGCGCAGGTTGGGCTGCAGCAGGAGGCCAAAGCACGGGCGGATCTGCTGGTCGATCCGCGCATCAGGTGAGGCAAAGGCGGTCTCGGGCGCCACGGTGGTCGCCGCGCCCAGGATCAGGACGGCCCAAAGCGCCATCAGGCGGCCAAGGCGGCGCATCAGTAGTCCCTTTCGCTGTAAGGACGGCCGCGATCGGCCATCTGCCGGGGCGGACGCGAGACCTGGGCCAGCAGTTGCTGCAGGCGGTGCGCCGACGGCTTGAAGCCCGAGAGCGCGCTGTCGATCTGGTAGACCACCGCCTTGGCGCGGTCCTGGTCGGCCACGCCCTGGACGCCCAGGGAGAAGAAGGTCGACATGGCGTACTTGGCCTCGGCCGAGCCCTGGCGTTCGGCTTCCTCGTACCAGTGATAGGCGCGGGCGTAGTCGCGCGGCACGCCCACGCCTTCGGAGTACATCACCGCCAGCACCAGTTGGGCCTTGGACGAGCCGTTGACCGCCGCATACTGGATGGCTCGCACCTTCTCGATCGGCGACAGGCGGCCGGTGGTCGGGCGGCCCAGCATGGCCTGCACCGACTGGGCGTCGTTCAGGCTGAGCAGCTTCTCGTCCAGCACCGGGCTGGGGATGACGCGCAGATAGGCCAGGGCCTCGCCGACATGGACGAAGGGCAGTTCGTTGATCCGCGACAGCGCGCCCTCGCGGGCCTCGCCCGACAGGTCCGACTCGTCGGAGTGCGGCACGCCCGAGTCGGGCGATTCCGGCGGATAGAACTCGTAGGTCGGGATCCAGCGCTTGGCCTTGGTCTCGACGAACGAGCCGTAGGACGCCCGTTGCGGCGAGGACCGCTCGAAGTCCTTGAGCATGACATAGGCCGACACGTCGCCCGTCTGCACCGCCAAGTAGTTGTAGAGATAGGCGTCGACGTCGTTGCGACGGAACAGGTCCAGGGCTGCCGGCGCGCCGGGGCGGCTGGGCTTGCCGTAGGCCTCGATGGCCTGGAGGTTGTCGGACGGCTCGCCATAGGGGCCGAAATAGCCATCATGGATGCGCGCCAGGGTGCGGAAGCCGTCCGCGCCTTGCGAAGACAGCACGTAGATCACGCGGTTGCGGACCTTCTCGCGCTCTTCCGTCGACATGCGCGACAGCAGGCGGTCGAGCGCGCCATAGGCGCTGCGGCGCTCGAAGGCGCGGCAGTCGTCGAAGCGGGAGACGGCGCGGGGCTCCTTGCCGCGACGCTCATAGGCCGCGATCGGAGCGTAGCCGCCGGAATTGGCCAGGGCCATGCCGTACCAGACGGCGGCCTCGACCGGATCTTCCAGGTTCTTGTCCGACGCGCGCTGGCCCTCGTAGCGGCGGGCCAGTTCCAGCTGGGCGAAGAAATCGCCGCGGAAGCCGCCCTGGCGCAGGGCCCGGATCTCTTGCTGCTGCTGGTTGAACTGGCCCGAAACGCCCTGCGCGGCCTGGGGCCGCGGGCAGGCGCTGGCCCGCTTGTGGAACCAGAAGCTGGGACCCGTGTCGCAGCCGACCAGCGGAATCACCACGGCGGCCACCAGAGCCCCGACCGGCGCACGGCGCAGCAGCGCGGCGTGATCACCGATCACGCGGCCAGCCGCTTCGCGGAGACGTAACAGGCGCGCAATCGCGTCGCCGGCCTCGCGCATGACTCCCCCTTCAGCCGCTGCCGTTAACCATAAACCAATGATCTCTCATGCGCCCGGCTCTCTGATACTGTCAAGGTCAGCTCAGCCCATCCGGGTATGAAGTCTTTGTCACGACTGTCACGGTTCGCGTGACGGGCGAATTTCCCGAATTTTTCGTCGCTTAGGCAGGATCGGGAAAGCGGCCAAGCTCTTGGCCAAGAGTCGAAAAGCCGGCAGCTAAGCTGGTTAGCTGCCGGCTCAATCCCCCAAATTCAAGGGGTGAAGATTCGACGAGATCAGCGACCCGTCGGCATGTCCTTGAAGGCCACGTCCTTGTCGACGCGCACGTCGCCGGGCAGGCCCAGCACGCGTTCGGCGATGATGTTCTTGAGGATCTCGTCGGTGCCGCCGGCGATGCGCAGACCCGGCGCCCACATCAGGCTCTGCTGGAACGCCGCCTCGGCTGGGGCCGTGTCGGGATCGACGAGGATACCGTACTGGTCCTCCATCTCCACAGCGGTGTTGGCCAGCTCCTGCATCTGGTTGGCGGCGATGATCTTGCCGATCGAGCTTTCCGGCCCCGGCGTCTGGCCGCGCGACAGGGCGGTCATGGTCCTGAAGCGGGTGAACTTCAGCCCTTCGGACTGCACGTACCAGTCGGCCAGCTTCTCGCGGAAGGCGTCGTTCTTCAGGGCCGGGCCAGTGACGCCGGTCAGCTCCTGGGCCAGTTTCAGGATCTCGCGATAGTTGGGACCGCTGGAACCGCCAACCGCCAGGCGCTCGTTCATCAGGGTGACCAGGGCCACCTTCCAGCCGTCGCCGACCTCGCCCAGCCGCTGGCTGTCCTTGACCCGCAGGTCGGTGAAATAGACCTCGTTGAACTCGCGGCCGCCCGACATCTGGTGGATCGGCCGGCACTCGACGGCGGCGTCGCGCATGTCGATCCAGAACATGGTCAGGCCCTTGTGCTTGGGCACATCCGGGTCCGTCCGCGTGAGCAGGATGCCGTAGTCGCAATAGTGGGCGCCGGTGGTCCAGACCTTCTGGCCGTTGATCACCCACTCGTCGCCGTCCTTGACCGCCCGCGTGCGCAGGGCCGCCACGTCCGAGCCGCCGGCCGGTTCGGAGAACAGCTGGCACCAGATCTCCTCGCCTTTCACGGCGGGCGAGACGAAACGTTGTTTGGTGTCGCTGTCGGCAAAGGCCATGACCGTGGGCACGCACATGCCCAGACCGATGGTGAAGTAGCCGTAGCCCAGGCCGGCCTTGCCCTCTTCCTGGCCGAAGATCACCGACTGGATCGGCGTGCCGCCGCCCCCGCCGATGGCCGCGGGCCAGGTGATGCAGGCATAGCCGCCGGCGGCCTTGGTGGCCTGCCAGTCCTTGGCGGCGGCCATGTGCTCGGGCGTGTTGGGCTTCAGTTCACCGAACTTGGCGCGGTGGGCGGCGGCGTTGTCGGCCAGCCAGGCGCGAGCCTTCTCGCGGTAGGCGGCTTCTTCGGGGGAGTCGTTGAAATCCATGGTCCTGCTTCTCCCTTACGCCGCGTTCTTCTGTTCGAGCTGGCTGACCAGCCGTTCCTTCCAGACCTTGGGCGCGCCGGCGACCAGGCTGAGCTGCCGCGAGCGGCGGTAGAACAGGTGGCAGTCGACGTCCCAGGTGAAGCCCATGCCGCCATGCACCTGGATGTTCTCCTTGCTGGCGAACCAGAAGGCGTCCGAGGCCGCGATCCGCGCCGCCGAGGCCGCGATCGGCAGCTCGGGCGCGTCGTCGTTCAGCGCCCAGGCGCCGTAATAGGCGTTGGAGCGGGCGACCTCGTTCTTGACGTACATGTCGGCCAGCTTGTGCTTGATGGCCTGATAGCCAGCGATCACGCGGCCAAAGGCGTAGCGGCCCATGGCGTATTCCTTGGCCATCTCCAGGCAGCGATCGGCGCCGCCCAGCTGTTCGAAGGCCAGCAGCACGGCGGCCCGGTCCAGGATCGCCTGGACGATGTCGAAGCCCGCCCCGGCCTCGCCCACCCGCTCGGCGGCCGCGCCATCGAAGACGATCCGGGCCACGCCGCGCGTGGGATCCAGGCTCTTGAGCGTCTCGCGGGTCACGCCTGCGCCCTTCAGGTCGACGAGGTAGAGGCCCGGACGACCGCCCTCCCCGGCCAGCACCAGGGCCACGTCGGCCACGTCGCCGTCGGTGACCGGGATCTTGGTACCGGACAGCTTGCCGCCCTCGACCTTGCTGGTCAGGGTCGCCGGACCGACGACGCCGGGACCTTCCGAGGTCGCCAGGCAGCCGATCAGCTCACCGGCGGCGATGCGCGGCAGGATCGCGGCCTTCTGGGCGTCGCTGCCATGGGCCAGGATCGCCTCGGCCAGCACATAGACGGTGGAGGCGAACGGGATCGGCGCGACGGCGCGGCCCAGCTCCTCGGCGATGGCGCACAGCTCGACGCGCCCCAAACCTAAGCCATTGTACTCCTCGGGGATGCAGGCCCCCAGCCAGCCCTGCTCGGCCACGCCCTTCCACAGCGCCTCGTCGAACGAGCGCCCGGCGTCATCCAGCACGCCCCGCACGACGCCCACGTCGCAATGGGCGGCGAGGAACTTGCGCGCCTCGTCCTTCAGGAACTTCTGGTCGTCGGAATAGTCGAAATCCACTGCAACCTCCCTGGACGCAACTCTGTCGGCTGGTCTCGGGACGCACACTGAACGACGTTCACGCGAAGGGAAAGATTGACCCGGCGTCAAGAATTTCCGCTTCTTATGCGTCTCTTCTCACCGAGAGCCTGCCTCTGGCAGGCTCTCATTCTTTCTCTTAGAGCACGCCCGGGCGGGTTAGCCGCTTACACCTAACCCTGGCGAGCTCTCCACGGACGTTACCTCCCGGCATGGCCAAGACCGTCTTCCAGAAGAACCAGAGGGTATGGGTCGAGAGCGTCGGCTGCTGGGCGACGGTCGACAAGATCGTGCCCATCTGGGCCAAGGGCTTCGACGAGCCTGTGCGGGTGACCTACGACGTGGGCCTGGGCCGCGAGTTCCAGGCTGCCGAGCTGAAGGCCGAGGACAAGACCGACACGCTGGCCGGCGACGACGGCGCCCACTGGCGGATCCTGCGCGCCCGTAACAAGTGGCAGCAGGAGGGCGACTGCACCCACCATCCGTATCCGGGCACCTATCCGGTCGTGGTCACCGACGCCCAGGATTGGGGCGGCTGGCGTACGCCGGGCGCGGAATACGACCGCGACCCGCACAAGATGGAGTACCAGGCCCGTCTGATCGCCAGCGCCCCGCGCCTGCACGCCATCGCCCGCGAGCTCCTGACCCTGGTGGCCGACAATCCCGAGGACGCCCCGCCCGCGCTGGCCGCCCTGGCCCAGAAGATCACCGTGATCGAGCGCTACCTGCAGGAAGCGCCGACTGGGGCGACCGAGGGTTAGGTCTAGACGTCCGCCCGCGGCTTGAGGTTGCCCTTCTTCCAGGCCCACCACAGGGTCACGACCGCCGTCAGGGTCCCGACCACCATGGCCGGCAGCGAGGCCTCCGGCCCGAAGGCGCCGCCGCTCAGGAACTCCGGCGCGCCGGGCTTGGGATTGCTGACCAGCCAGCTTTCGACCACCGGAATGCCTGAGACCGAAGCGCCCCAGATCCAGCCCTGGGTGAAGTTCCAGGCGGCGTGGACGCCGATCGACACCCACAGGCGCCCGGTCACCAGATAGAAGCCGGCCAGCATCAGCCCCGCCTCGATGGCGATGGCCGCGGCGGCCACCGGCGTCGCGTTGGGATTGGCCAGGTGGACGACGCCGAACAGCGCCGCCTGGATCACCAGCGACGGCCAGACCCCGAAGGCGCGCATCAGCAGGCGCATGAGGACGGCGCGGAACATCAGCTCCTCCATCACCCCCGACTGGATCGCCATCGACACCGCGCCCCAGGCCGAGGCAGGGCGCGGACCGCTGATCTCATAGACGCCCAGCAGATAGAGCCCGCCCACCGCGGCGCTCAGCAGGGCTGTCCCGATCGCCAGGCCGATGGCCAGCTCGGCCAGCGCCGGACGCAGGGCCAACTCCTCGGGCCAACGGTCCTCGGTCGCGCGCACGATCGCCGCGTAAAGGATGACGCCGAACAGGCAGATGGCCGCGACCGTCAGCACACCCAGCGCCCCGCCGCTCTGGGTCAGCGGATCGCCCCGCAGCTGCACGGCGGCATAGACCAGGCTGACCAACACGAAGAGCACGACCATCCAGGCGCTGGCCCGCAGCCAGCGCAGCGGCCCCGGGTGCAAGAACCGCTTGCGTCCGACTTCCAGCCCGACCTGATCCCCGCTCATCGCCTGCATCCCCCGCTCGCAAAGAGCTTGAAGCTCGCCATTAATTCGGCCGGCGACGTCAAGGTCCCCTCGCGAAGCCGGCCCCGGGGGACTAAGTTGGACGGATGCGCACCGACACGCCCCAAGCCGTTCGCCTGGCGGATTACCGCCCCTTCCCGTTCGATATCGAGACGACCCGTCTGGTCTTCGACCTGCACCCGACGCAGACCAAGGTCAGGGCCGAGCTGACGATCCGCCGGATCGGAGACAAGGGCGAGCCCCTGGTGCTGAACGGCGAGCGGCTGAAGCTGCTGTCGGCGGCCATCGACGGCCAGGCGCTGAGCGCCAACCAGTACACGCTCGACGCCGAGCACCTGACGATCCCCGACGTCCCCGACCAGTTCGTGCTGACCACTGAGGTCGAGATCAATCCGTCGGCCAACAAGGCGCTGATGGGCCTCTACATGTCCGGCGGCCGCTATTGCACCCAGTGTGAGGCCGAGGGCTTCCGCACCATCACCTACTTCCCCGACCGCCCGGACGTGCTGAGCCGCTACACCGTGCGCGTCGAGGCCGACCGCAAGTTCCCGCACCTGCTGAGCAACGGCAATCCGGGCGCCTCGGGCAGCGTCGGCGACGGGCGCCACTTCCTGGAGTGGACCGACCCCTTCCCCAAGCCCTGCTACCTGTTCGCCCTGGTGGCCGGTGACCTGGACGTGCTGGCCGACAAGTTCATCACCATGAGCGGCCGCGAAGTGGCGCTGCGGGTCTTCGTCGACCCCGGCCAGGCCTCGCGCGCGGCCTACGCCCTGGACAGCCTGAAGCGGGCGATGAAATGGGACGAGGAGGCCTTCGGCCGCGAGTACGACCTGGACCTGTTCATGATCGTGGCCGTCCGCGACTTCAATTTCGGGGCCATGGAGAACAAGGGGCTGAACATCTTCAACAGCTCGCTGCTGCTGGCCGACCCGCAGACCGCCACCGACCTGGACTACGAGCGGATCGAGGCCGTGGTGGCCCACGAGTACTTCCACAACTGGACCGGCAATCGCATCACCTGCCGCGACTGGTTCCAGCTGTGCCTGAAGGAGGGCTTCACGGTCTTCCGCGACCAGAGCTTCAGCGCCGACATGCGCGGCCGGGCCGTCCACCGGATCAAGGACGTCTGGCAGTTGCGCGCGCGCCAGTTCGCCGAGGACGCCGGCCCGCTGGCCCACCCCGTGCGCCCGTCCAGCTACATGAAGATCGACAACTTCTACACCGCGACCATCTACGAGAAGGGCGCGGAGATCATCCGGATGCTGAAGACCATCCTGGGCGACCAGGCCTTCCGCAAGGGCTGCGACCTCTACTTCACGCGCCATGACGGCCAGGCCTCGACGGTCGAGGCCTTCATCGCCTGCTTCGCCGAGGCCTCGGGCCGCGACCTGACCGACTTCTTCGGCTGGTACGAGCAGGCCGGCACGCCGACCGTGACCATCGACACCGACTATGACGCCGCCGCCAAGGTTCTGACCCTGACGCTGAGCCAGGAAACCGCTCCGACGCCGGGCCAGCCAACCAAGAAGCCGCTGCCGATCCCGGTGGCCATCGGCCTGCTGTCTGAGAGCGGCGCCAGCTTGCGCGACACCGAAGTGGTGCTGCTGGACCAGGAAAGCCTGACCGTGCGCTGGGAGGGCGTCGCCGAACGCCCCGTGCTGTCGGCCCTGCGCGGCTTCTCGGCGCCGGTGAACCTGATCACCGATGCGCGGCCGTCGGACCGCTATGTGCTGTTCGGGGCTGACCCCGATCTCTTCAACCGCTGGGAAGCCGGCCAGACCCTGGCCCGCGACCTGATCCTGGCCCGCGCCGCCGGCGCCCCCGACGAGGTGGGTGAAGAGCGCTACGCCGAGGGTCTGGGCCGGGCGCTGGGCGACACCGTGTCGGAGCCGGCCTTCAAGGCGCTGCTGCTGGCCCTGCCCTCCGAGCCGGACCTGGCGCGGATGTCCGAGCCCGCCGATCCGGCCGCCCTGCATGCCGCCCGCGACCACCTGCGCCTGCGCATCGCGGTCCATCTGGGCGAGTTGCTGCGCCTGCTGCACGGCGAGATGCAGGAGGCCGGCGCGTTCTCCGACAGCGCCGAGGCCGCCGGTCGCCGCGCCCTGCGCAACGCCTGCGCCGACGCCCTGGCCGCCGATCCGCACGACGAGAACTTGATGCGGATCACCGGCCACTACGAAGCCTCGCGCAACATGACCGACATGATGGGCGGCCTGACCCCGCTGGTGGCGATCGGCGGCGAGGCCCGCCAGAAGGCCCTGGGGACCTTCCACTACGCCTGGCGCAACGAGCCGCTGGTGCTGGACAAGTGGTTCGCCGCCCAGGGACGCGACCCCAATCCGGACGCCCTGGGCAATGTGATCGCCCTGCTGGAGCACCCAGACTTCGAGCCGACCAATCCCAATCGCCTGCGCTCGCTGATCTCGGTCTTCGCCGGCTACAATCCGGCCCGGTTCCACGATCCCAGCGGTGCGGGCTATCGCTTCCTGGCCGACCAGGTTCTGCGGATCGACGCGTTCAACCCGATGACGGCGGCGCGGATGATCGAGCCCCTGGGCGCCTGGCGGCGCTACAAGCCCGAACTGGGGACCCTGATGCGCGAGCAATTGCAGCGCATCGCCAACCATCCCGACCTGTCCAAGAACGTGCTGGAACTGGCGACCAAGGCCCTCGACTGACGGCCCGAGGGGCGCTCTCGGGCGCCCCTTACGTTGCGACCAATAGGCTCACACGCGCGGAATCGGCTTGTTCCACAGTGACGCCGTCGCCGCCGGTCAGTAGATTTACCATGTTGGCGAAGTGACTCGCCGTGGGATCTACGGGAGCCGGGCGGTTTGGACAGGGGCATGGCGAGACACGGAGGGCCGGCTGCAGCCGGGCCGGCCGGGCCTTCGGCCGTGCGGGCCAAGTCCGCGCCTGGCTCGTCGCAGGTGTTCATCCGCATCACCATTCTGGCGGCCCTGCTGCTGCTGGCGGTCTACACCGCGTTCGGCGTCAAGCGCCTGCAGGCCGAGGCTACGGCCCAGCCCGGGGGCGCGCCGCTGGCGGCCCAGGCCAGCCTGATCGCCAGCCGCGTCGAAGCCAATCTGGCCGCCCAACGCGCCGGCCTCTCGGCCGCCGCCGACCTGCTCAAGCGTGATCCCGCGGCCACCATGGACGCCGCCGAGACAGCCCTGCGCGCCGCCGGCGGCGAGGCCGCGGCCGTCGCGGTCGTGGGTCCCGGCGGTCCGATCGCCATCGCCGGCCGCGACGAGGGCGCCGACTGGAAGGGCGCGGCCCAGGCCGCTGGCGCGTCGGGTCGCACCACCTGGACCGGATCCATCGGCGAGACTGGCCGTCTCTATGTCGCCACCGCCGCCTCCATCGACGGGGCCCGCGCCTTCGTGATCGCCAGCGGCGACGCCTCGCGCCTGGTCGAGGTCGCCGACAAGGACGACAGCGCCGCCCTGGCCTTGACCTCCGGCGCGCTGATTACCGCCAAGGGTCGCGACCTCCAGGCCGCCACCACCCTGCGCGAAGCCTTCGCCGTGTCGACCGAGGACATCGGCGGCAAGCCGGCCGCCCTGCACGGCCAGGGCCTGAACGGCGGCGTCCTGGACGTGGCCGTGCGGCCGCTGGCCGAGGGCGCCCTGCTGGCCGTGGCCGCCACCCCGACCCGCTCGATCGCCAACCTGGACCACAAGGTCATGGAAGGCGCCTTCAACCTGCTGGCTCCGCTGGCCGTCGGCATCGCCCTGGCGCTGCTGCTGATGATCCAGAGCCGCAAGGCCGAGCGCGCCCACCGCGAATTCATCGACAGCGAGCAGCGCTTCCGCCTCGCCGTCGAGGCCGCCCGCTGCGGCATCTGGGAATGGGACCTGAACGCCGACCAGGTGTTCCTGTCCGACGTCACCGGCGCGATGTTCGGCTGGGGCGGCGGCGGCGTCGTCTCGGGCCAGGACCTGCTGGAACGCATCTCGCTGGACCACCGCGAACGGGTCCGTCAGGCCCTGACCAACGCGGCCATGTACGGCGCCTTCGACGTCTCGTTCCGCGTGCCGGCCACCGAGCACGGCGGCCGCTCGCTGTGGATCGACGCCCGCGGCCAGGGCTTCGGCAAGCCCGGCGGCGACGGCTATGTCCGCATCATCGGCGTCGCTTTGGACGTCACCGAGGAGCGCATCGCCCAGGCCCGCGCCCAGGCCGCCGAGAACCGCCTGCGCGACGCCATCGAGAGCGTGTCGGAAGCCTTCGTCCTGTGGGACCGCCAGGGCCGGCTGCTGATGTGCAACCGCAACTATCGCAGCGTCTTCTCGCTGGAGCCCAAGATCCTCAAGCCCGGCGCCGCCCGCGCTGAGGTCAACCGCTTCGCCGCCCTGGCCATCAAGCAGGACCACCCGGCCCCCGACGGCGCCAAGGGCGTGCGCGAAGCCGAGCTGATGGACGGCCGCTGGATCCAGATCAGCGAGCGCCGCACGGCCGAAGGCGGCCTGGTGATGACCGCCGCCGACATCACGGCCATCAAGACCCAGGAAGAAGCTCGCCGCCTCAACGAGGAGCAGCTGCAGAACGCCATCGCCGGCCTGGAGCGCAGCCAGGAGCAGCTGGCCGAGCTGGCCCGCAAGTACGAGACCGAAAAGGTCAAGGCCGAGAGCGCCAACAAGGCCAAGAGCGAGTTCCTGGCCAACATGTCTCACGAGCTGCGCACGCCGCTGAACGCCATCAACGGCTTCTCCGAGATCATGATGAACGAGATGTTCGGCCCCCTCGGCGACCAGCGCTACAAGGGCTACAGCCTCGACATCCACAATTCCGGCCAGCACCTGCTGGCGCTGATCAACGACATCCTCGACATGTCGAAGATCGAGGCCGGCAAGATGAACCTGAAATTCGAGCCGATGCACCTGGAGGACGTGGCCGAGGACGCCGTCCGCCTGATCCGCAACCGCGCCGAGGCCGCCGGCCTGACCCTGAACGTCCAGTTCCCGCACCTGCCCGAGGTCGAGGCCGACTATCGCGCGGTCAAGCAGGTGCTGCTGAACCTGCTGTCCAACGCCATCAAGTTCACGCCGCGCGCCGGCAGCGTCACGGTCAAGGCCGAGGTCCGCCGCGATCCGTTCGGCGACAAGGTTCGGGTCTCTGTGATCGACACCGGCATCGGCATCGCGAAGGAAGACCTGGCCCGCCTGGCCAGGCCGTTCGAGCAGGTCGAGAGCCAGTTCTCCAAGACCACGCAGGGCACGGGTCTGGGCCTGGCCCTGACCAAGTCGCTGATCACCATGCACGACGGCGTGCTGGAGATGAATTCCCAGCCCGGCGAAGGCACCACGGTCAGCTTCACGCTGCCGGTGCGCCAGGGCGAGCACAAGCCGGCCCGTGACTTCGTGGCCGCTTAAGAGGCTTGACGAACACCGCCAGGATTGGTCGAGCATAGGGCGTGGCTTGGGGCAGCCGCAGAGTGCGACCTCTCGGGGGAGAGAGACATGAGTAGACCCGCCAACGACGATATGCCCCACGCGCCGATGCTGGCCGACGCCGGCCGGTTGGCCGCCTATGTCGAGGGTCGCCTGCCGCCGGACGGCCGCCGCCAGATCGAGGGCTATCTGGCCGCCAATCCCGATCTGGCCGCCCGTGTGATGGGAGAGCTACACCGTCATGGAAATGTCGCCGCGCCCCCTTCCCCGGCGCGTCGCCGCACCTATGTCCGGACCGCACTCGCTCTAGGTTGCGGGCTGCTCGTCACGAGCGCCGTGCTGCTGGGCGGGCATTTCCGGCGCGACCTGCCGTTCCTGGTTCCCGACTTTGTCGAGGACGCCGTGGTCTCGCACCGAACGACACTGCTTCGCGCCGACATGTCCTCGCAGGAGGAAACGCCGACGTTCAACGCCATGGAGATGCGAACCAAGGCCAAACTTGAGATTCCCGCGCTTCCGATCGGATGGCGGATCATGGATGTGCAGCTCTATCCGTCGGACGACGGCCCCAGCATGCACGTTCTGATCAATACGCCCCAGGACGAGCGCCTCACCCTGTTTGCGGTTCGCGCTCGCACCAGCGCCTCCGCCCGACCTGAACTGACCCGCTCCGACGGCGCCGACGTCATCTATTGGGAACGCGGCCCCTTCGGATACGCGCTCCTGGGAGCGCGAAGCCTTGAAACCTTGAAGCGCGACGCCGCCTTGCTGGTGGGAGCGCCCACCTGACGAGTTAAGCGTATGCATCTGGACCTCCACGCCGCCGAAACCGACATTCAGCGCAACACGGAGGTCTGCATCATCGGCGCGGGCGCGGCCGGGATCATCGCCGCCCGCCACCTGCTGGCCGCCGGCCACGAGGTCACCCTGCTGGAAAGCGGCGGCCTGGACTACGAAGCCGAGACTGCCAAGCTGAACGCCGGCCAGAACGTTGGCGAGGACTATTACGACCTGCAGGACGCCCGCCTGCGCTTTTTCGGCGGCACCACCGCCATCTGGGGCGGCCGCGTCGCCGAACTGGATCCCATCGACCTGAAGGCCCGTTCGTGGGTGCCCCACAGCGGCTGGCCGATCGGCTGGGACGAGCTGTCGGACTACTATGCCAAGGCCCGCCCGCAGTTCGAACTGCCCGCCGCCGCGCCGGATCTCGAGACCATCGGCCAGGACGCCCTGCCCCGCCCGGTCTTCGACGAGGACGAACTGGCCACGCGCCTGTGGATCTTCGACCGCAAGTTCGACCGCTTCACCTTCAAGGCCTGCGCAGACCTGGTCGCCCATCCGCGCTGCACCATCATCACCCACGCCACCACCACCGACATCGCCCTGGCCTCGTCGGGCGGCACGGTGCGCGAGATCACCGCCGCCAGCCTGAACGGCCGCCGCCTGACCCTGCGCGCTCAGGCCTTCATGCTGGCCGCCGGCGGCATGGAGAACCCGCGCCTGCTGCTGGCCTCGCGCGGCGTGATGCCGATGGGCGTGGGCAACGCCCACGACCAGGTCGGCCGCTATTTCATGGAGCACCCGCACGCTCGCGGCGGCCGCGTGGTCGGTCGCGGGGCCTGGGCGCTCTTGAAGGCCTTCGGCCGATCGCACGCTGTCGATGGCCAGTCCCTGGCCGCCCTGCTGGCCCCCAGCGAGGCCTTGCAGGAACGCGAGGGCGTGCTCAATACCTCCCTGACCATCGCCGCACGCCCGCCGGCTGACGGCAAGGCCTTCGCGGTCGTGCGCGCCTATTCCAAGGCCAAGCACGGGCTGGAGCCGACCAAGGCGGGCCGCACGATGTGGATGGCCACCAAGAAGGCCGCCACCTGGGCCCAGCGCAAGGTCGATCCCCTGCGTCCCTGGCTGCTGTACAAGGCCGGCCTGCGCGACCTGGCCCTGGTTATCCGCGCCGAGCAGTCGCCCAATCCCGACAGCCGCATCCGCCTGACCGACCAGACCGACGCTCTGGGCCTGCCGCGCGCGGCCCTGGACTGGCGCACCAACGCCCTGGACGTGCGCAGCGTCGATCGCCTGGTCGCGGCCCTGGACCGCGAGCTGCGCCGCCTGAAGATGGGCAAGGTCGAGGCCGCCGACTGGCTCTCGGACCCCAACGGCGGTTGGCGCACCGACCCGCTGGTCAGCGTCCACCCGATCGGCGGCTATCACCACATGGGCACGACCCGGATGTCGGACGATCCCAAGCAGGGCGTCGTCGACGCCGACGGCCGCGTGCACGGCGTCGACAACCTGTATGTGCTGGGCAGCTCGGTCTTCCCGACCTCGGGCTGGGCCAACCCCACCCTGACCATCGCGGCCCTGGCGCTGCGGACCAGCGACAAGGTCGCCGACGCGCTGGCGTCGTCGCGGATAATTGGGGCGCGGGCTTAGCGCCGGCCCATCCGGTCCAGCGCCGCGCGCATGGCGACAGCCTGGGCGGCGGGGGCTTTGGCGGTTGGGGCGGCCACCTCGACGGTCGGAAGCAGGCCCGGCTTATCCTTGGGCGGCGGGATCAGGGTGGCGACCTTGCGGACGGCGGCGGCCATCTGGCCGCACAGGCGGGACTTCTCCCGGGCCTTGGCGATCAGCGCCGGGTCGTCGGTGCGCTCGACCAGCGCCCAGGCCGCGTCGAGGGCGTCCATCAGCTTGCGTTGCATCTTCGCGCACCAGGCGCTGGCGGGGGTTTGGGTCTGGCTCATGAGGTTAGAGCATGAGGCCGGTCTGGACAGCGGGGATAAGAAACGTGCGTTTTCGTTTAGAGCGCTGATTTGTAAAGGCAATATTTCGAAAAGTAAGAGCGCAAACCCTCTCCCTATGGGAGAGGGAGTCCCTGTGGATAACTTCCGCCTACCCGCGCCGCAGCCAGGCCGCCACGGCCCAGGCGTGGGCGTCGTGGCGCAGGGCGACGACCGCGTCCTGGGGGTCCAGCCAGACCAGCTTGTGGTCGTCCTCGATCTTCAGGCCGACGTCTTCGCCGGTGACCTTCACGACGTAGATGCCGCCGTGATTGCGCACCGGCTGGCCGTCGGACTTGAGGAAGTGCTGCGAGACCGGCTCGACCAGGGCGCCGGCCTCGACGACCAGGCCGGTCTCCTCGCCGAACTCGCGGACCACCGCCTCTTCTTCGGTCTCTTCGCCGTCCACCGCCCCGCCCGGCAGGTCGAAATACGGCGCCTTGCCGGGCTTGGTCACTTCGGCCAGGGCGATCAGGCCCTGGTCATTCTCGGCGATGCCGAAGGCCGCGCGGCGGTCCTTGTAGGTCAGACCCGCGACAGCCTTGCCGAACGACAGCATCCTGGGCTCAGTCCTTGCCGTACAGATCGGCCCACGGATCGGCCTTGCCGGTCTCGACGTCCTGCACGGTGATCTCCGGACGATAGCCGATCTTGCCGGTGGCGCTGGCGGTCCAGGCGTCCGTCACCAGGTCGCGCAGGGCCGCGGCCCCGGCCACCAGACGCGCCTGCACGAAGGCCTTGGCGCGCGGATCGGTCTCGACCATGCCGCCGGCCTTTTCCAACGCGTACAGCGGCTCGGTCTGCTTCCAGGTGTCGGTCAGATAGCCCACCACCCGGGTCTCGATCGAGCAGTCGCAGGCCTTGTAGGCCGGCATCTGCGCCTTGATCGAGGCCTCGTCGCCCAGGGCCTTGGTCAGCGGCCCCTCGAACTTGAAGTGGGTGTCGCGCGAGTTGGTGTAGCCGTTGGGGTTGGGATAGTCGCCCCAGCCATTGTAGTGCACCGACAGGTGCAGAGGCTGACTGGCGTCGCCGACATAGTGGGCCCAGACGCCCAGGTCGCGCAGCAGCAGCGCCTCGCGACGGACCAGATCGGCCTTGTAGTAGGCCAGCCTGGTCTTGTCCTTTTCCAGCTTCACCGCGGCGGTCAGCACGCGCCAATAGGTGAAGTCCTTCACCAGCTGCTGATAGCCGTCGATGATCGCATACGGCAGGTAGCCGGCCTTCCAGCTGTCCTGGCCGACGGCGCGCAGGGCCGTCTCGTAGTCGGCGCGGGTAGGCGGCAGGGTCGCCACCGTGAACATCGGACCGCCGTACATGCGGCCTTCGTCGTCGACGTCCAGGAAGTGGGCGGCGTCGCGGTCGTGGTCGTGGATCTTGCCCGAGCCCTTCCAGCGGTCCGGCTCGCGGGCGTACTCGCCGATCGCGGCGATGCCTTGCGGCGTGCGCAGGAAGGCCGGCACGTCAGCCGGGAAGCTGGCGGCGCCGACGACGCCGACCGTGCGGTGGCCCGCCGCGCCCCAGGCGAAGGCGGAAGCCGCCGGCGCGGACAGGGCCGCGGCCAGGACGAGGACTTTGAGGCTGCTCGAGAGACGCAAGAGACCCACTCCGAAGATCAGATAATGCCGAGCGCGGTCTCCATCCGCCCCACCCAGCCCTTCACGGCCGGATACTGCGAAAGGTCGAACCCGCCCTCGTGCGCCACGCGGGTGTAAGCCACCAAGGCGATGTCCGCCAGGGTCAGCCGCTCGCCCACCAGATACGGGGTCTGTTGCAGCTGTGTTTCCAGGCGGGCCAAGGCCTGTTCCGCCCGTTCGACCAGCCGCGCCTCGACCGCGTCACGGCTCTTGCCCAGATAGGCCATCTGGAAGCGGACCACGGCGACATAGGGCTCGTGGCTGTACTGCTCCCAGAACATCCACTCCCACATCTTGGCGCGGTCGAACGGATCGGCCGGGATCAGGGGCGAGCCCTCGGCCAGGTGCAGCAGGATAGCGTTGGACTGCGACAGCGCCCGACCGTCGCTGAGAATGACCATCGGCACCTGGCCGGCCGGGTTCTGGGCCAGGAACTCGGGCGTGCGCGACTCGCCCTTCAGGATGTCGACCTCGATCCAGTCGAACGGCAGGTGGAGGCGCTCGGCGGTCCACTTCACCTTCAGGCAATTGCCCGAAATCGAGTCGCCGTAGATCCGCATCGTCATGCCGGGTTCCCTCTGTGAAGCTGTCGAAATCAAAAAAAGTGAGTCTTTAAGGCCAAGTTTCAAGTCGCTGACTCCATGCCGCTTTTTCGCTCGAAGCGCGAGTGTGCGGTGCGGCATAGCGGCGGCAAGGGTTGTCACGCCTCCGTGATCGGACTATCCAGGCCGCCGCCCGACAGACAACGCCGATAAGAGGTCCCCCTCGATGCGACGCCAACTCGCCGGAATTTTGGCCACCGCGGTCATCTCCGCGTTCGCCTTTCCCGCCCTCGCCGCCGATGCCGCCCCCGCCCAAGCTGCGCGTCCCGACCCGTTGGGCGAGCTGATCAGCTCGGCTCTGGGCGGCGGTCTGCCCGGCACGGTCGAGTACAAGATGCGGGCCACCATGTATCACGCCGGCGCCAAGGGCATCCGCGCCCTGGACTCGCTGGGCTGCAAGGTCGCCGCCATGCGGACCGTCGCGGTGGACCCCAAGGTGATCCCGCGCCGCACGATCATCTTCATCAAGGAAACCGTCGGCCTGCCCATGCCCGACGGCGATACGCACGACGGCTACTGGTACGCCTCCGACATCGGCGGCGCGATCAAGGGCCTGAAGCTGGACCTGTTCAGCGGCGTCGGCGCGGCCTCCATGAAGACCCTGCGCGGCATCGACCTGACCAACCTGTCGGTCAGCAAGGTCGGCGAATTCAAGGGCTGCCCGCCGCAATAGGCGGCGATCCTCCGCCCTCCTCCGCAAAGGCGTAGGGACGGACTGGAATTCATTCCCAAACTCGGCTTGGATCCCCGCTTTCGCGGGGATGAGCGGTATTGGGGGTGGATATGCGTATTCTGTTTTCGGGTGTGGCCCTGGCCGCCCTCCTCGCCGTCGCCCCCGCTCAAGCCGACGAAGCCTCCCGCCTGAAGACCCGCGCGGGCGCCGTTCAGATCATCCGCGACGACTGGGGCATCGCCCACATCCACGGCAAGACCGACGCCGACGCGGTGTTCGGCATGGCCTACGCCCAGGCCGAGGACGACTTCAACCGCGTCGAGGCCAACTTCATGACCGCCCTGGGCCGCACGGCCGAGGCGGAGGGCGAGAAGGCGATCTGGGCCGACCTGCGCCAAAAGCTGTTCATCAACCCGGCCGTGCTGAAGGCCGACTACGCCAAGAGCCCGGCGTGGTTGAAGGCCCTGATGAACGGCTGGGCCGACGGCCTGAACTTCTATCTGGCCACCCATCCGGACGTGAAGCCGCGGGTCATCGGCAAGTTCGAGCCGTGGATGGCGCTGAGCTTCTCGGAAGGCAGCATTGGCGGCGACATCGAGAAGGTGGCCCTGACCCAGCTGGAGGCCTTCTACGGCCAGCGTCAGGTCGCCATGACGGCCGACGAGAAGGGCCTGCTGTTCAAGGAACCCAAGGGCTCGAACGGCTTCGCGATCGCCCCGAAGAACACGCTTGAGGGCCACGCCCTGCTGCTGATCAACCCACACACCAGCTTCTTCTTCCGCTCGGAGATGCAGGTCTCGTCCGACCAGGGGCTGAACGCCTATGGCGCGACGACCTGGGGCCAGTTCTTCATCTATCAGGGCTTCAACGCCAAGGCGGGCTGGATGCACACCTCCAGCGGCGTCGACGTGATCGATGAGTTCGCCGAAACCATCGTCGAGAAGGACGGCCAGCGCTTCTACAAGTACGGCAGCGAACTGCGGCCGCTGAAGAGCGAGGTGATCACCGTCCCCTACCGCGCCGCCGACGGGACGCTGGCCGAGCGCAAGTTCACCGTCTTCAAGACCCACCACGGCCCGATCGTGCGCGAGGCCGACGGCAAGTGGATCAGTATCGCCCTGATGAACAAGCCGGTCGCGGCCCTGCAGCAGTCGTTCCTGCGCACCAAGGCCACCGACCTGCAGAGCTTCATGAAGGTGGCCGAGCTGAAGGCCAATTCGTCGAACAACACCCTGTTCGCCGACAGCAAGGGCCAGATCGCCTATCTGCATCCGCAGTTCATCCCGGTGCGCGACGACCGCTTCGACTATACCAAGCCGGTCGACGGTTCGGACCCCGCCACCGACTGGAAGGGCCTGACCCCGCTGGCCAAGGCCCCGCAGGCGATCAACCCGCCGATCGGCTGGGCCTTCAACACCAACAACTGGCCCTACACCGCCGCCGGCCCGACCAGCCCGAAGAAGGCCGACTTCCCCAAATATATGGACCAGGCCGGCGAGAACCCGCGCGGCCTCCATGCCGAGTTGGTGCTGAAGGACGTCAAGAACCTGACCCTGGGCGGCCTGATCGAGAAGGCCTACGACCCGTACCTGACCGCCTTCGCGCGGCTGGTCCCGACGCTGGAGGCCGCCTATGCCGCAGCCCCCGATCCCAAGCTGGCCGAGCAGGTCGCGGCCCTGGCCGCCTGGGACAAAACGTGGTCGCTGCGCTCGACCGAGACCTCGCTGGCCGTGTTCTGGGGCGAGGCGATGTGGGCCAAGGCCGCGCCGGCCGCCAAGGCGCAGGGGCTCAACACCTACGACTACATGGCCGACAAGCTGACGCCGGCCGAGAAGCTGGCGGCCCTGGCCGAGGCCTCGGATCGCCTGACGACCGACTTCGGCTCGTGGAAGACGCCGTGGGGCGAGATCAACCGCTTCCAACGCAACGACGGCGCGATCGTCCAAAAGTTCGACGACAGCAAGCCCAGCCTGCCGGTGGCCTTCACCTCGGCCCAGTGGGGCTCGCTGGCCTCGTTCGGAGCCAAGCGGTATCCGGGGACCAAGAAGTACTACGGGACCCTGGGCAACAGCTTCGTGGCGGTCGTGGAGTTCGGCGACAAGGTCCGCGCCCGCGCCATCTCGGCCGGCGGCGAAAGCGGCGATCCCGCCTCCCCGCACTTCAACGACCAGGCGGGGCGGTATGTGATCGGCAATCTGCGCGACGTGTACTTCTATCCCGAGGACGTGAAGGCGCACGCGGTGCGGACGTACGCTCCCGGACAATAACCCACCGTCATCCCGCGCTTTATGCGCGGGACCCATGGGTCAGCTTCCACGTGAGAACTTAAGTCCCCACCTCACTTGCGGCGGATAGATGGGTCCCGCGCATAAAGCGCGGGATGACGGTTAGGGCTAAATATCCCCGCCCACGTTCGGCTCCACGCCCGGCGCGCGTGCGACATGAATCCCGCACTCCGTCTTCTCCTGCCCCTGCCAGCGCCCTGCACGGCCATCTTCCGACGGCTTGGTGCACGGCCAGCAGCCGATCGAGGCATAGCCCTGGGCCACCAGCGGGTGGGCCGGCAGGCGGTGCTCTTCGACATAGGCTTCGAGTTCGGCCTTGGCCCAGTTGGCCAGCGGGTTGAACTTGATCTTGCCCTCGGCCTCCTCGACCACCGGCAGGCTCAGGCGATCGCCGCCGTGGAAGCGCTTGCGGCCGGTGATCCAGGCGTCGAAGCCGCCGATGGCGCGGTCCAGCGGCAGCACCTTGCGGATGTTGCAGCAGCCATCGACGCTGGTGCGCCACAGGTCCGACTTGGGGTCCTGGGTGGCCAGGTCCGCGAAGGCCGGGCGCAGGTCGCGCACGTCGGTCAGGCCAAACTGCGCGGCCAGGTTCTTGCGGTAGTCCAGGGTCTGGCCAAACAGCATGCCGGTGTCGAGGAACAGCACCGGAATGTTCGGCGAGATCTGCGAGGTCAGGTGCAGCAGCACCGCCGACTCCGCGCCGAACGACGAGACCAGGGCCAGGCGCTCGCCGAACTCGGCATAGGCCGCGCGCAGCACGGTCGCCGGATGGGCGTCACGTAGCTCGGCGTCCAGCCGAGCGGCGAGGCCCGGCGCGGTGGCTGTGGTCTGGTCGAAGGCCATCAGTTGCCTCTTTCCTCGAACGCGACTTCACGGTCATCGGCGGCGCGCTGATAGACGTGACGGAAGCGGCTGGCGGCCTTGGTCCAGGCGTCAGGTGTCGCGCCGTCAGCCGGCTCGAAGGCGTCGAAGCCGCAGCGGACCATGAACCCGGCCTGCTCCTGCAGAACGTCGCCCACGGCCCGGACCTGGCCCTCATACTTGAACCGCTCGCGGAGCAGGCGGGCCGAGGTATAGGCGCGGCCGTCGCGGTACTTCGGGAAGGCCAGGGCCACCACGTCGATGCGCGGCAGGTCGTAGGCCAGCACCTCAACCTCCTGGTCGGACTCGATGCGCACGCCGACGCGGCGGCTGTTCGAGGACAGCAGCGCGTCGCCCTCGGCCTCGAAGCGGGCCAAGGACAGGATCACGTCGCCCGCGTCCGGGATGGCGTCCTCGTCGGCGACGTGAACGAAGGCGTCGTCGGCCCAGGCGGCCTGGCCGTCGACCAGCTTAATCAGCTTGGGCATAGACCGCCTCCTTGAAGGGCTCGAGGCCGACGCGGCGATAGGTGTCGAGGAAGCGCTCGCCGTCGGCGCGGACGCTCAGATAGGCCTCAACCAGTTGGTCGACAGCGCCGGCGACCCGGTCGGCCGACAGCGCCGGGCCCAGGATCTTGCCGATCGAGGCGTCTTCCGCGCCCGACCCGCCCAGCGACAGCTGGTAGAATTCCTCGCCCTTCTTATCGACGCCCAGGATGCCGATGTGGGCCACGTGGTGGTGGCCGCAGGCATTGATGCAGCCGCTGATCTTGATCTTCAGCTCCCCCACCCGCTCGGCGCGATCGAGGTCCGCGAACTGGCGGGCGATGTCCTGGGCGATCGGAATGGCGCGGGCGTTGGCCAGGGCGCAGTAGTCCAGGCCCGGGCAGGCGATGATGTCGCTGACCAGGTCGATGTTCGGCGTCGCCAGGCCGTGGGCCTGCAGGGCCGCGAACACGGTCGGCAGGTCGTCCAGCTTCACGTGCGGCAAGACGAGGTTCTGGGCGTGGGTGACGCGCAGGTCGCTGAAGCTGTAACGCTCGGCCAGATCGGCCACGACGTCCAGCTGGTCGCCGGTGGCGTCGCCCGGGGTCTGCTCCTGGGCCTTCAGCGAGATCTCGACGATGGCGTAGCCCGGCTGCTTGTGGGCGCGGACATTGTTGCGCACGAAACGGGCGAAGGCCGGCTCGTTGGTCTTGGCGATCTCGAACGCGTCCGAACGGGCCGGCAGGGTCTCGAACGGGGTCTGGGCGAACGCGGCGCGGATGCGGGCCAGCTCGCCGGCGGGCAGGTCGGCGCGATTGGCGTCGATCTTCTCCCACTCTTCTTCGACCTGGCGCGCGAATTCCTCGGCGCCGAGAGCGGCGACCAGGATCTTGATGCGGGCCTTGTAGATGTTGTCGCGGCGGCCGTGGCGATTGTAGACGCGCAGGACGGCTTCCAGATAGCTCAGCAGACGGTCGGTCGGCAGGAACTCCTTGATGGTCGGGCCGACATAGGGCGTGCGCCCCTGGCCGCCGCCGACGATCACCTCGAAGCCCAGCTGGCCGTCACGGCCCAGGCGCATCAGCAAGCCGATGTCGTGCACCTTGGCCGCCGTGCGGTCCTTGGCCGAGGCCGTGATGGCGATCTTGAACTTGCGCGGCAGGTACGAGAATTCCGGGTGCAGGGTCGACCACTGGCGGATCACCTCGGACCACACGCGCGGATCATCGACCTCTTCCGCCGTCGCGCCGGCATAGGGGTCGGACGTGGTGTTGCGGATGCAATTGCCGCTGGTCTGGATGGCGTGCAGATCCACCTCGGCCAGCTTGTCCAGGATATCCGGCGCGTCCTTCAGCTTGATCCAGTTGAACTGGATGTTCTGGCGCGTGGTGAAGTGGCCGTAGCCCTTGTCGTAGTCGCGGGCGATCTCGGCGAGGCGGCGGGCCTGCACCGGGTTCAGCGAGCCGTACGGAATGGCCACCCGCAGCATGTAGGCGTGCAGCTGTAGATAAAGGCCGTTCATCAGGCGCAGCGGCTTGAACTGGTCCTCGGTCAGCTCGCCGGCCAGGCGGCGGGTGACCTGGCCGCGAAACTCGTTCGAGCGGTCGACCAGGAATTCTTTGTCGATGACGTCGTACTGGTACATGCCGCTCTACTTCCTGCGGATCAGGTCGACACGGCCGGTCGAGCGCGCCGCGCCCGAAGCCTGGCGCAGGGCTTCGATGACGTCGCCGCCTTCGGCCTGCTTGCCGTGGGTGAGTTCGTTGGTGGGGCCCAGCGCTCGGATGCGCTCGCGATAGCTGACCGGGGCCCAGTGGCCCTCGGAGGGGGCCAGATCGATCGGATAGACGTCGACGACCACGGTCGGCTGGGCCTTGCCCGTGGCGACAGCGGCCTCGAGTTCGGCGTCGGAGCCTTCCCCGAACAGCTGCGCGTCCCCGAAGCGCTCGACCCACTGGCCGGCCTTCCAGAACACGACATCGCCGTCGAGCAGGCGATTGGCGACGACAGCTTTCATTCGAAATTCCCGCTCATCCCCGCGAAAGCGGGGACCCATGCTGAATCGCCGCTTGGATCCCCGCTTTCGCGGGGATGAGCGGGTTGTTGTTGCGCCATCGCCATGGCCTCGCCGACCATCAGCAGGGCCGGACCGGTCAGGCCTTGGGCAGCCTGCGCCAGACCCGCCAGCGTCGTCAGCACCCGGCGCTCGTCGGCGCGGCTGGCGTTCTCGACGATCAGGGCCGGGGTCGCGGCGGCGCGGCCGGCATCGGTCAGGCGCTGGGCGATCAGGCCCGCGGTCGAGACGCCCATATAGACGACGACGGTCTGGTTCGGACGGGCCAGCGAAGCCCAGTCCAGATCGGGCTCGCCCATTTCTCCATTTTGGGGAGCCGCATGACCGGTAACGAAGGTGACGGCCTGGGCCGCGCCGCGATGGGTCAGGGGTGCGCCGGCGCCGGCGCTGGCGGCCAGGGCGGCGGTGACGCCGGGCACGACATGACAGTCGACGCCCGCCGCGCGGCAGGCGGCCAGCTCCTCGCCACCACGGCCGAACAGGAACGGATCGCCGCCCTTCAGCCGCACGACGTTCAGGCCTTCCAAGGCCAGGGCCACGATCAGCTGGTTGATGTCGTCCTGCGGTAGGGTGTGGCGCGACTTGCGCTTGGCCACATCGATCCGCCGCGCGTAAGGCGGCGACAGGTCGAGAATGTCTTCGGAGACCAGGCCGTCGTGCACGACCACCTGCGCAGCCGCCAGGGCCTTGACCGCCTTGATGGTCAGCAGCTCGGGATCGCCGGGGCCGGCGCCGACCAGCCAGACGGCGCCGGGCGCACGCGGCGCAGCGCTACCGTCCAGGACGACGAGGCCGGGCCCAGACTTTCTGCCTAGAGTGTTGCGGACCGGCTGGCGGGCCATCGGCTTTAGAACCTCTATCAACGCGGTCGGAATAAAACGGTAGAACGCAAGGCGGGGTCGCCCCTAAAGACGACCCCGCGCACGCGCGCCGACGAAAAGGGCCTATCCGTCAGCGAACGCTTGCAAACTCGGCCTGAAGGGGCCAATTCGCAAACAAGGACTTCTGCCGGGGCGTTCAGTAAAACTATGGAAAGACCCAATGAGCGCCGCCGCCTGCCGCCGCTGAACGCCCTTCGCGCGTTCGAGGCTGCGGCTCGCCACCTGAACTTCAGCCGCGCCGCCGACGAACTGTCGGTGACGCCCGGCGCCGTCAGCCAACAGATCCAGAACCTGGAAGACTATGTCGGCGCGGCCCTGTTCAAGCGCACGCCCAAGGGCCTGCTGCTGACCGACGCGGCCCAGACCGCCCTGCCCGCCCTGCGCGAGGCCTTCGACCGCCTGGCCGAGGCCGCCAGCTTGCTCACCGCCGCTGTCGACGGCCGCCGCCTGACCCTGACCGCCGCTCCCTCGTTCGCCGCCAAGTGGCTGGTGCCGCGCCTGGGCAAGTTCGAGCAGGCCCATCCGCAGGTCGATGTCTGGCTGTCGGCCGGCATGGAGGTCGTGGACTTCGCCACCGGCGAGGTCGACATGGCCATCCGCTACGGCTCGGGCCGCTATCCGGGCCTGGAGGTCATCCGCCTGATGCACGAGACCGTCGTGCCGGTCGCCAGCCCCGAACTCCTCGAACAGAACGCCCTGGAGCGTCCCGAGGACCTGGCCCACCACATCCTGCTGCACGACGGCTCGCCCGACGCCGACGACAGCTGCCCCGACTGGGCGATGTGGCTGGCGGCGCGCGGCATCAAGGGCGTCGACGGCGCGCGGGGCCCGCGCTTCAACCAGTCCAGCATGGTCATCGAGGCCGCCGCCAACGGCCGCGGCGTCGCCCTGGCCAAGCGCACCCTGGCCCAGGCCGACCTCGACAGCGGCCGCCTGGTCATCCCGTTCGAGGCCTCCACGGCGGTCGACTTCGCCTATTACGTCGTCCACCCCAAGGCCAAGGGCCGCCTGCCGCAGGTGAAGGCCTTCGTGAACTGGCTGAAGACCGAGTCCGAGGCCCACGAGGCGGCGCTGCAGACCATGGACAACGGTTCGGGGATTTAAGGGTCGCTACGGCTCTGGTTTCTGTCAGCAGAACCGGCTTTAAGGAGCCCATGAAAATCACGACTCTCAACGTCGACGAGCACCTCGCGCCCGCCGACTGTCAGACCATGGCCGATGTGCGCCAGGGCGTGGACGCCCTGGACCGGGCCCTGGTCCAGCTCCTGACCGAGCGTCAGGGCTTCATGGACGCCGCGGCCCGCATCAAGGCCGACCGCTCCAAGGTGTTCGACCGCGCGCGGATCGAGGACGTGGTCGACAAGGTCAAGGCCGCCGCCCGCGAGACCGGCCTGTCGGAAGCCATCGCCGAACCGGTCTGGCGCACGCTGATCGACCGCTGCATCGCCTACGAATACGACAGCTGGGACAAGACGAAGGGGTAAGCGCCCTAACTGTCATCCCGGCCGCAGCGTAGCGGAGAGCCGGGACCGCAACAGGCTCAGAGCTTCCGGCGGTCCCGGCTCGGCGCGCTGCGCGCTTGGCCGGGATGACAGGTTTTACGACTTAGTTCCCGTCGATCATCCGGCCGATGCCGCCCAGCACCGAGCCTTCGCCGCGGTTGCCGCCCTGGCCATTGGCGGCCTGCAACATGCGGCCGGCCAGACGCGCGAACGGCAGGGACTGGATCCAGACCTTCCCCGGACCGCGCAGGCGGGCGAAGAACATGCCCTCGCCGCCAAACAGCACGTTCTTGACGCCGCCGGCCATCACCAGGTCGAAGTCGATGCCGGGCGTATAGGCCGCCACGCAGCCCGTATCGATGTGAAGCTCCTCGCCCGGCTTCAGCTCGCGCTCGACCAGGGCGCCGCCCATCTGGACGAACACCCAGCCATCGCCCTCCAGGCGCTGCATGATGAAGCCTTCGCCGCCGAACAGACCCGTCATCACCCGCTTCTGGAAGTGGATGCCGATCGACACGCCGCGCGCGGCGGCCAGGAAGCTGTCCTTCTGGCAGATCAGCGTGCCGCCCAGCTGACCCAGGTTCAGCGGCAGGATCGAGCCCGGCGTCGGCGAGGCGAAGGCCACGCGCGCCTTGCCCTGGCCGTGATGGGTGAAGACGGTCGTGAACAGGCTCTCGCCAGTGACCAGGCGCTTGCCCGCGCCCAGCAGCTTGCCCATCACCCCGCCGCCCTGGTCGGCCGAGCCGTCGCCAAACACGGTGGTCATCTGGACGCTGGCGTCCTTCCAGACGAAGGCGCCGGCCTCGGCCACGGCGCTCTCGCCCGGGTCCAGCTCGATCTCGACGAACTGAAGCTCCTCGCCCTTGATCTCGAAGTCGATGTCGTCGGCGACACCGGCGCTGCGCTGGTGGCTCCAAGGGCTGGTGGGCATGGCGGTCTCCTGTTGATCTCCCGCCGTTCTACTCAACCAGCGATGCCTCCGCCAATTAAGCCTGCGTCAGACTAGCCCTTCAGCGAACGCAGGGCCTGTTCGTGGGCATAGGCGGCGATGTCCATCAGGGCGACGTCCAGGGCCGTGCGCACGGCCTCCAGGCTCTCCTGCCCCGCCTCGCAGCGCTCGCAGACCTCGCCCAGCTGGAAGGCTCCCACACCACGCGCGGCGCCCTTCACCGTATGGACCGCGTCGCGCCAGCCGGGGTGGGTCGGATCCAGCATCGGGGTCCACAGGGCGGCCTGTTCGCGGAACAGGGCAAGCACCTCATCGACCACGCCGGAATCCCCCGCCGCGAACCCTTCCAGATAGCCGAAATCCACGGCTCCGCTGATATCTCGTCTGGCCATGAAAAAAGCGCTTGCGCTCCCAAATTCATTGAGTATGTTCCGCGCCTCGCCGCCGGGGCTCGCAAGTGCTTCGGACCGTCGAATGGGTGTATAGCTCAGTTGGTAGAGCAGCTGACTCTTAATCAGCGGGTCGTAGGTTCGAATCCTACTACACCCACCATTCTCCTTAAAGTTCAGTAGGTTGAACGGGCCGCGCAAGCGGCCCGGAGCCTCCTTGCCGCGCGCTTCCTCCTCGGATCGAGGACGGTGTTTCGGGTTTCCGACACCCAAGCGGAGCCATATCGGCGTTCGAACATTTCAGCCCTGCAAACTGGCGAACACGTTGGCCGCTTAGAGGTGCGCGGACGTGCGAACGGCGCTCTTCAGGGCGACCCGCCGCCTCCCGCTCTCGCCGCAGCATGCGGCCGCTCGAAGGCTGACGATGACCGACTTCCAGACCACCGCCCCGCGCACGCCCCCGCGCCGCCGGACGCTGATCCTCGGCGGCCTGATCGCCGTGGCGGCCCTGGCCGGGGTGGGCTGGCTGGGCTGGAGCCTCCTGAAGGGCGGCGGCGACGAGGCTGGCGGTCCGGGCGGCGGCTTCGGCGGCGGACGGCGCGGCGGTCCGGCCAGTACGGTCGCGGTGGCCACAGCCAGCGCCACCGACCTGCCGATCATCATCGAGGCCCTGGGCACCGTGACCCCCGCCGCGACCGTGACCGTCCGCCCCCAGGTGTCGGGCGTGATCACGCAGGTGCTGTTCCGTGAAGGCCAGACCGTCCAGCGCGGCCAGCCGCTGATCCAGATCGATCCCCGCCCCTATCAAATGGCGCTGATGCAGGCGCAGGGGAACCTGACCCGCGACGAGGCCCAACTGTCGGCCGCCAGGCTGATCCTGACCCGCTACCAGACCCTGCTGGCCCAGGACTCGATCGCCCGCCAGGAGGTCGACACCCAGGCCGCCACCGTCAAGCAGCTGGAAGGCACCGTGATGGCCGACCGCGCCGCCGTCGGCACGGCTCGCCTGAACGTCGGCTTTGCCCGCATCATCGCCCCGGTCTCGGGCCGCGTCGGCCTGCGGGTCGTGGACGTCGGCAACTATGTCGGGGCCGGCGAGGCCAATGGCGTGGCGGTGATCACCACCGTCTCGCCGATCGACGTCGAGTTCACCGTGCCCCAGGACGACGTGCCGCGCGTCGCCGCCCGCCAGGGCCGCGCCGCCCTGCCGGTCGTCGCCCTGGACCGCACCCGGACCAACACCCTCGACCGCGGGACCTTCTCGACCCTGGACAACCTGGTCGACACCGGCACCGGCACCGTCCGCGCCAAGGCCCGCTTCCCGAATGCTTCGGGGGCCTTGTTCCCCAGCCAGTTCGTCAATGTCCGCATGGAGTTGGACAGCGTGAAGGGCGCAGTCGTCGTGCCCGCCACCGCCGTGCGCCAGAGCAGCCAGGGCTCTTTCGTCTGGCTCTTGAACCAGGACCAGACCGTCTCGCGCCGCGCCGTGAAGACCGGCCAGTCCACCGGCGTCCAGGTGCAGATCACCGAGGGCCTGAAGGCCGGCGACAAGGTCATCACCGAAGGTGGCGACCGCCTGCGCGACGGTGGCAAGGTGCAACTGCCGGGCGCCCGACCGCAGGGGCAAGGCAAGGGTCCCGGCCAAGGCGGCGAGCGCCGTCGCCAGCGTCCGGAATAGTCGGCCATACCGATGAACCCCTCGCGTCCCTTCATCCTGCGGCCGGTCGCCACGGCCCTGTTCATGGCGGCCATCGTGCTGGCCGGCCTGGTCGGCTTCCGGCTGCTGCCGCTGTCGGCCCTGCCGCAGGTCGACTACCCCACCATCCAGGTCCAGACTCTGTACCCCGGGGCCAGTCCGGAGGTGATGAGCCAGACCGTCACCGCCCCTCTCGAGCGGCAATTGGGCGAGATGTCGGGCCTGGCCCGGATGAGCTCGGTCAGCACCGCCGGCGCCTCGGTCATCACCCTGCAGTTCAATCTGGGCGAGACGCTGGACGTCGCCGAGCAGGAGGTGCAGGCCGCCATCAACGCCGGCAACGCCCTGCTGCCGGCCGACCTGCCCGCCCCGCCGGTCTATGCCAAGGTCAATCCGGCCGACGCGCCGGTCCTGACCCTGGCCATCACCTCCGACACCCTGCCGCTGACCGAGGTGCAGAACCTGGTCAACACCCGCCTGGCCCAGAAGATCAGCCAGGTCTCGGGCGTCGGCCTCGTCAGCCTCTCGGGCGGCCAGCGTCCGGCCATGCGCATCCAGGCCGACACGCAAGCCATGGCCAGCTACGGCCTGACCCTGGCCGACGTGCAGAGCGCCATCAGCGCCAGCAACGCCAACAGCGCCAAGGGCAGCTTCGACGGCCCCAGCCGCAGCTACACCATCAACGCCAACGACCAGCTGCTGACCGTCGACGACTACAGGAACCTGGTCGTCACCTGGAAGAACAACGCCCCGGTCCGCCTCAGCGACATCGCCCAGGTGGTCGAGAGCGCCGAGAACACCCGCCTGGGCGCCTGGGCCGGCAAGACCCCGGCGATCATCGTCAACGTCCAGCGCCAGCCCGGCGCCAACGTCATCAAGACCGTCGACGCCATCAAGGCCAAGCTGCCCGAGCTGCAAGCCGGCCTGCCCGCCACCCTGGACGTCCAGGTGCTGGCCGACCGCACCGCCGGCATCCGCGCCTCGGTCCACCATGTGGAGCTGGAGCTGCTGCTGGCCGTGGCCATGGTCGTGCTGGTGATCTTCTTCTTCCTGCACAGCCTGCGCGCCACGGTGATCGCCAGCCTGGCCGTGCCGATCTCGCTGATCGGCTCGTGCGGGGTGATGTACCTGCTGGGCTTCTCGCTCAACAACCTCAGCCTGATGGCCCTGACCATCGCGACCGGCTTCGTCGTCGACGACGCCATCGTCATGATCGAGAACATCAGCCGCCACCTGGAGAAGGGCGTAAAGCCCATGGAGGCGGCGCTGAAGGGCGCGAAAGAGATCGGCTTCACGATCATCTCGCTGACCATCTCGCTGATCGCCGTGCTGATCCCGCTGCTGTTCATGGGCGACGTGGTGGGGCGGCTGTTCCGCGAGTTCGCCATCAGCCTTTCGATCACCATCCTGATCTCGGCCGTGGTCTCCCTGACCCTGACCCCGATGATGGCCGCCCGCTGGCTGACCGCCCATCCGGAACAACAGACCAAGGGCTTCAGCAAGAAGGTCCAGGACGCTTTCGAGCGGGTCGAGGCCCGCTACGAGAAAGCGCTGGAATGGGTGCTGCAGCGCCAAAAGGCCACCCTGGTCGTCGCCGTGCTGACCCTGGTGCTGACCGCCCTGCTCTATCTGGTCATCCCCAAGGGCCTGTTCCCGACCCAGGACACCGGCCAGCTGCAGGCCCGCACCGAGATGTCCCAATCGGTGTCCTACACCCGCATGGCGGCCCTGCAGCAGCAGGCGGCCGAGGCGATCCTGGACGATCCGGCGGTCGAGAACGTGGCCTCGTTCATCGGCGTCGACGGCGCCAACAACGCCATGCTGCATACCGGCCAGATGCAGATCAACCTGAAGGCCGACCGCTCCGGCTCGCAGGAAAAGATCATGCAGCGGCTGCGCGAGCGCGTGGCCGAAGTGCCCGGCGTGACGCTGTACCTGCAACCGACCCAGGACCTGACCATCGACGCCGAAAGCGGCCCGACCCAATACCGCCTGTCGCTGGAAGGCGCCGACACCGCCACCATCAAGGAATGGGCCGGCAAGCTGACCGCCGAGCTGGCCAATCTCAAGTCTGTTCGCAACGTCTATTCCGACGCCTCGGCCACCGGCCAGGCGGCGTTCGTGGACATCGACCGCGACACCGCCGCGCGCCTGTCGATCACCGCCTCGGACGTCGACGACGCCCTCTACAGCGCCTTCGGCCAGCGGATCGTCTCGACCATCTTCACCGAGACCAACCAGTACCGGGTGATCCTGGAGGCCAAGCCCGGCCTGCTGACCGATCCCGCCAGCCTGGGCGCGCTGAACCTGAAGACGGGTGGCGGCTCGCCCGCCCCGCTGACGGCGTTCTCGACCATCAAGACCCAGCAAGCCCCGCTGCAGGTGACCCACGTCGCCCAGTTCCCGGCCACCACCATCGGCTTCGACACCGCGCCGGGCGTGTCGCTGGGCCACGCGGTCGGCGAGATCCGCAAGGCGATGAAGGCCATCGACATGCCGGTCGCCGTCACCCACACCTTCCTCGGCGCGGCGGGGGCCTATGAAAGCTCGCTGTCGAACCAGCTGTGGCTGATCCTGGCGGCCGTGGTCTGCGTCTATATCGTGCTGGGCGTGCTCTATGAGAGCTACATCCACCCGATGACCATCCTGTCGACCCTGCCCTCGGCCGGGGTCGGGGCGCTGCTGGCCCTGTGGATCACCGGCAACGACCTGGGCGTCATCGGCATCATCGGCATCATCCTGCTGATCGGCATCGTCAAGAAGAACGCGATCATGATGATCGACTTCGCCATCGACGCCGAACGCAACGAGGGGCTCAGCCCCCACGACGCCATCTTCCAGGCCGCCGTGCTGCGTTTCCGCCCCATCCTGATGACCACCCTGGCGGCCCTGTTCGCCGCCGTGCCGCTGATGCTGGGCTTCGGCGAGGGCGCCGAGCTGCGCCGGCCGCTGGGCATCGCCATCTTCGGCGGGCTGCTGCTGAGCCAGCTGCTGACCATCTTCACGACGCCTGTCGTCTATCTGGCCTTCGACCGCCTGGCGCCCAGCGTCCGCCGCGAGCGCAAGGACGACGACACGATCCCGGGTGAGCCCGAGGCCCTGCCGGGGGCGCCGTCGTGAACCTGTCGGGGCCCTTCATCAAGCGGCCGGTCGCCACGGTTCTGCTGACCATCGGCATCGCCCTGGCCGGCATCGCCGCCTTCCTGGTGCTGCCGGTCTCGCCCCTGCCGCAGGTGGACTATCCGACGGTCTCGGTCTCGGCCAGCCTGTCGGGGGCCAGCCCCCAGACCATGGCCTCCAGCGTCGCCACGCCGCTGGAACGGCGGCTGGGCACGATCGCCGGCGTCAACGAGATGACCTCGCAGAGCTCGACGGGCTCGACCCGGGTGACCCTGCAGTTCGACCTGAACCGCAAGATCGACGGCGCCGCGCGCGAGGTGCAGGCCGCCATCAACGCCGCGCGCGCCGACCTTCCCGCCACGCTGCGCAGCAACCCGACCTATCGCAAGGCCAACCCGTCCGACTCGCCAGTGATCATCCTGGCCCTGACCTCGGACACCAAGACCCCCGGCCAGATCTACGACGCGGTGTCCAACATCGTCGCCCAGCGCCTGGCCCAAGTGACCGGCGTCGGCGAGGTCGAGATCGGCGGCGGTTCGCTGCCGGCCGTGCGCATCTCAGCCAATCCGTTCCTGCTGAACCAGTACGGCGTGTCGATGGAGGACGTCCGCGCCGCGATCCAGTCGGCCAACGCCAACCGCCCCAAGGGTGCGCTGGAGGGCAGCGGCCAGCGCTACCAGATCTACACCTCGGGCGCGGGTCGCAAGGCCGCCGACTATGCCGGCCTGGTCGTGGCCTGGCGCGGCGATGTCGGGGTCAGGCTGTCGGACGTCGCCGACGTCACCGACAGCGTCGCCGACACCCGCACGCTGGGCCTGTTCAACGGGCAGCCGGCCATCATCGTGCTGCTGACCGCCCAGCCGGGCGCCAACATCATCCAGACCGTCGATAGCGTCCGCGCCGTCCTGCCCGAGCTGCGCGCCCAGCTGCCCAGCGACATCCAGGTGGCCGTGGCCAGCGACCGCACCAACTCGATCCGCGCCTCGCTGCACGAGATCGAATTCACCCTGCTGATCACCCTTGTGCTGGTCATCCTGGTGGTCAGCGCCTTCCTGCGCAGCGCCCGGGCGACCTTCATCCCGGCAGCGGCGACCATCGTCTCGCTGCTGGGCACGTTCGGAGTGATGTATTTCCTGGGCTTCAGCCTCAACAACCTGTCCCTGATGGCCATCACGGTGGCCACCGGCTTCGTGGTCGACGACGCCATCGTGGTGCTGGAGAACACCGCCCGCCACATGGAGCGGGGCATGGACCGCTTCGCCGCCGCCCTCTTGGGCGCGCGCGAGGTCGGGTTCACGGTGCTGTCGATCAGCGTCTCGCTGGTCGCCGTGTTCATCCCCCTGCTGTTCATGGGCGGCCAGGTCGGGCGCCTCTTCCGCGAGTTCGCCGTCACCCTGTCGGCGGCGGTGCTGATCTCGCTGGTCATCTCGCTGACCACCACGCCGATGATGTGCGCCTATCTGCTGCGCCCGCACCAGAAGAAGGAGGGCCGTATCGGCCGCTTCTTCGAGGCCGCGTTCGACCGCATCCACCGCTTCTACGAGGGCTGCCTGGACTGGGCGCTGCACGCCAAGCCGCTGGTCATCGCCATCCTGATCGCGGTGATCGGCATGACCGCCTGGCTCTATATCGCCGTGCCCAAGGGCTTCTTCCCGCAGCAGGACAGCGGCCAGCTGATGGCCGGCATCCGCGCCGACCAGTCGGTCTCGTCCCAGGCCATGCAGCAGAAGCTGCGCCAGGTGGTCGAGATCATCCGCAAGGACAAGGCCGTCGACACCGTGGTCGGCTTCACCGGCGGCGGCCGCGCGGGCGGCGGCTTCATGTTCGTGAACCTGAAGCCGATCAAGGAACGCAAGGAAAAGGGCTCGGCCGTCATCGCCCGCCTGCGGCCGCAGCTGCAGAAGGTCACCGGCCTGAACGTCTTCCTCAACCCAACCCAGGACCTGCGCATGGGCGGGCGGCAGAGCAATTCGACCTATCAGTACACCCTGACCAGCGACAGCAGCGCCGACCTCAAGGAATGGGCCGCCAAGCTGGCCGAGGCCATGAAGGCGCGCGGCGACGTGATGACCGACGTCGATTCCGATCAGCAGGAGAACGGCGTCGAGACCCTGGTGACCATCGACCGCGACAGCGCCTCGCGCATGGGCATCACGCCGCGCGACGTCGACAACGCGCTCTACAACGCCTTCGGCCAGCGTCAGGTCGCGACCATCTATGAGGACGTCAACCAGTACGCGGTGATCCTGGAGTGGAACCAGAAGTTCGCCCAAGGCCCCGAGGCGCTGAACGACGTGCGCGTGCCGACCAAGCCCGCCGCGACGACCGAGACATCCGCCACCGAGACCACGCAGACCAGCGTCAATCCGGCTCTGCGCGATCCCTCCACCGGCTCGGCCCTGAACACCGCCGCCACGGCCATGACCCCGCTGCCGGCCATCGCCAGCGTCTCGCAGAACGCCACCCCGACCTCGGTCAACCACCAGAACGGAGAGCTGGCCACGACGGTCTCGTTCAACCTAGCCGAGGGCAAGGCCCTGACCGACGCCCGCCTGGCCATCCAGGAGGCCGAGGCGTCGATCGGCATGCCGACCAGCGTGCGCGGCAGCTTCCAGGGCAGCGCCCGCGCCGCCGACGACCAGATGAAGCAGCAGCCGATCCTGATCCTGGCCGCGATCGTGGCGATCTACATCGTGCTGGGCATTCTCTACGAGAGCTACGTCCACCCGATCACGGTGCTGTCCACCCTGCCCGCCGCCGGCGTCGGGGCCGTGATCGCCCTGCTGATCTTCAAGATGGAGTTCTCGGTCATCGCCCTGATCGGGGTCTTCCTGCTGCTGGGCATCGTCAAGAAGAACGCCATCCTGATCATCGACTTCGCCCTGGACGCCCAGCGCAGCCGAGGGCTGTCGGCCCAGGACGCCGTGCGCGAAGCCAGCCTGCTGCGCTTCCGCCCCATCCTGATGACCACCCTGGCCGCCGCCCTGGGGGCCCTGCCCCTGGCCATCGGCTTTGGCGAAGGCGCCGAGCTGCGCCGTCCGCTGGGCGTGGCCATCATCGGCGGCCTGATCGCCAGCCAGGTCCTGACCCTGATCACTACCCCCGTCGTCTATGTCTATCTCGACCGCCTGCGCGGCAAGAAGCGCAAGGACGAGCGACATCTGACGACCCACTCGACCCACGCGCCGGAGCCTGCCTGATGACCTCTCTTCGACTGCTCGGCGCCGTCTCCATGCTCGCCCTGCTGAGCGCCTGCTCGCTGACGCCGGCCTATGAGACCCCCGCCCTGAAGACCGCCGCCCCGGCCCAGTTCAAGGCCATGGAGGGCTGGAAGGCCGCTGAGCCGTCCGACCACATCGATCGCGGCGACTGGTGGACCCTGCTGAGCGACGCGCAGCTGAACGCCTTGGCCGAGCGGGTGAAGGTGGACAACCAGACCATCGCCGCCGCCGAGGCCAATTACCGCCAGGCCCGCGCCCTGGTGCGCCAGCAGCGCGCCGGCCTGTTCCCGACCATCGACCTTTCCGGCTCGGGCACCCGCTCGGGCGGCGGCGGCACGACCAGCGCGCCGGGCGCGGGCGGCAACACCCGGGCTGGCGACACCCAGCGCTATCAGGTCGGCATCGGCGCCAGCTGGGAGCCGGACGTCTGGGGCCGCATCCGCGCGGGCATCAGCGGGGCCAAGGCCAGCGCGGAGGCCAGCGAGGCCGACCTCGCCGCCGCCCGCCTGTCGGCCCAGGGCGAGCTGGCCACCAGCTATCTGGGCCTGCGCCGCGCCGACGCCGAGATCGCCATGATCGCCGCCACGGTCGAGGGCTACCAGCGCGTGGTCCAGATCACCCAGAACCGCTACGACGCCGGCATCGCCCCGCGCTCGGACGTGCTGCAGGCCCAGAGCACCCTGGCCACCGCCCGCTCGACCCTGGAAGGCCTGACCCAGGACCGCACCACCTTCGAGAACGCCATCGCTGTCCTGGTGGGCGAGCCGGCCAGCACCTTCCGCCTGGCCGCCGACACCACGTGGAAGCCGGCCCCGTTGGAGATCCCGGTTGGCGTGCCCTCGACCCTGCTGGAGCGCCGTCCCGACGTCGCCGCCGCCGAGCGCCGGGTGGCCGCCGCCAATGCCGACATCGGCGTGGCCCGCGCCGCCTACTTCCCGACCTTCAGCCTGACCGCTCGGGGCAGCTCGACCTCCAGCGAGCTGGGCAATCTGCTGACCACGACGGCCAACACCTGGTCGCTGGGGCTGAGCGTGGCCCAGACCCTGTTCGACGCCGGCGCCCGCCGCGCCCAGGTCGCCCAGAGCCGCGCGGCCTATGACGCCGCCGCCGCCAACTACCGCCAGACCGCCCTCACCGCCTTCGAGGACGTCGAGAACCAGCTGATGGCCGCCCGCACCCTGGAGCGGCAGTACGCCCTGCAGCTGGAAGCCTCCCAAGCCGCCGACCAGACCGAGCAGATGCTGCTGAACCAGTACCGCGCCGGCCAGGTGGTGTTCACCGACGTGGTCAACGCCCAGGCCTCGGCCCTGTCGGCCCGACGCACCCTGCTGACCACGGCGGTCTCGCGCCAGACGACGGCGGTAGCCCTGGTCCAGGCCCTGGGCGGCGGCTGGCGCTAAAAGTCGTTGAAGCCCTCCCGTCGCGACTCTAACACTTGTTTGAGCGCATGACGGGAGAGCCTTGGGATGACGACCGCCTATCTCTGTGACGGGATCCGCACGCCGTTCGGGCGCTATGGCGGGTCCCTCGCCAATGTCCGCGCCGACGACCTGGCTGCTATTCCGCTGAGGGCCCTGGCGGCGCGCAACCCGGGCCTGGACCTGGCCGCCATCGACGAGGTGGTGCTAGGCGGCGCCAACCAGGCCGGCGAGGACAATCGCAACGTCGCCCGCATGGGCCTGCTGCTGGCCGGCTGGCCCGTCTCCGTGCCCGGCGTCACCGTCAACCGCCTGTGCGCCTCGGGCCTGGAGGCCATCGGCTACGCCGCCCGCGCCATCCTGTCGGGCCACAACGACCTGGTGGTCGCCGGCGGGGCCGAGAGCATGACCCGCGCCCCGTTCGTGATGGGCAAGGCCGACAGCGCCTTCTCGCGCAATGCCGAGATCTTCGACACCACCATCGGCTGGCGGTTCATCAACCCGGCGATGCGCAAGGCCTATGGCGTCGACACCATGCCCGAGACGGCCGAGAACGTCGCCGCAGACTATGGCGTGAACCGCGAGGACCAGGACGCCTTCGCCCTGCGCAGCCAGATACGCGCGGCCGCCGCTCAAGCCTCGGGTTTCCTGGCCGGCGAGATCACCCCCGTCGAGATCCCCGGCAAGGCCGGTCCCACCGTCTTCGACCGCGACGAGCATCCGCGCGAGACGACCCTCGAAGCGCTGGCGAAGCTGAAGCCGATCGTCCGCGAAGGCGGCACGGTGACGGCCGGCAACGCCTCGGGCGTCAATGACGGCGCGGTGGCCCTGATCGTCGCCTCCGAAGACGCCGTCAAGCGCCACGGCCTGACCCCGCGCGCCCGCATCACCGGCTACGCCACCGCCGGTGTCGAGCCGCGCGTCATGGGCATCGGCCCCGTCCCCGCCGTCCAGAAGCTGCTGGCCAGGACCGGCCTCACGATCAGCGACTTCGACACCGTCGAGCTCAACGAGGCTTTCGCCGCCCAGGGGCTGGCGGTGCTGCGCCAGTTGGGCTTGCCCGACGACGGCGACCACGTGAACCCGAACGGCGGCGCCATCGCCCTGGGCCACCCACTCGGCGCGTCCGGCGCGCGCCTGGTGCTGACGGCATTGCGCCAGCTGGAAGCCACCGACGGCAAGCGGGGCCTGGCCACCCTGTGCATCGGCGTCGGCCAAGGCGCAGCGCTGGCCTTCGAGCGGGTCTGATGCAGGCTGACGCCGAACTGATCGAGGCCCTGCGCCAGACGGTGCGGGCCCTGTGCCGCGACTTCCCGCCCGCCTACTGGCGCGGGCTGGATCGCGAGAAGGCCTATCCGACCGGCTTCGTGGCGGCGATGACCAAGGCCGGCCTGCTGGGCGTGCTGATCCCGGAAGCGTACGGCGGCGGCGGCCTGGGCCTGACCGCGGCGGCGGCGATCCTGGAAGAGGTCCACGCCAGCGGCGGCAACGCCGCGGCCCTGCATGCTCAGATCTACACCATGGGCACAATCCTGCGGCACGGCTCGGCGGCGCAGAAGGATCAATGGCTGCCGAAGATCGCCGACGGCTCGATCCGTTTGCAGGCCTTCGGCGTCACCGAGCCCACCGCCGGCACCGACACCACCTCGATCTCGACCTTCGCCCGGCGCGACGGCGACAGCTACGTCATCAACGGCCAGAAGGTGTGGACCAGCCGGGCCGAGCATTCCGACCTGATGGTGCTTCTGGCCCGCACCACGCCCAAGGATCAGGTCGCGCGCAAGGCCGACGGCCTGTCGGTGTTCCTGGTCGACATGCGCACGGCTAAGGGCGCCGGCCTGACGATCAAGCCGATCGCCACCATGCTGAACCACGCCACCACCGAAATCTTCTTCGACAATCTGGTGATCCCGGCCGATTGCCTGATCGGCGAGGAAGGCAAGGGTTTCCGCTATATCCTGGACGGCATGAACGCCGAGCGGATCCTGATCGGGGCCGAGTGCCTGGGCGACGCCGCCTGGCTGATCGGCAAGGCCCGCGACTACGCCAACAGCCGCGTCGTATTCGGCCGGCCGATCGGCCAGAACCAGGGCGTACAGTTCCCGATCGCCCGCGCCTATGCCCAGACCCACGCCGCCCGCCTGACGGTCTATGACGCCGCCGCCCGCTACGACACAGGGGAGCCGTGCGGCGAGCAGGCCAATATCGGCAAGATGCTGGCCTCCGAGGCCTCGTGGGCGGCCGCCGACATGTGCTTGCAGACCCACGGCGGCTTTGGCTTCGCCGAGGAGTACGACATCGAGCGCAAGTTCCGCGAGACGCGCCTCTACCAGGTGGCCCCGATCTCGACGAACCTGATCCTGGCCTACGTCGCCGAGCACGTGCTCGGCCTGCCCCGGTCGTACTGATGATCCTGGCGGCGAGCGACCTGGCGCGGCTGGCGGCGGTGCTCGACCGGCCCGAGGCGCCGACGGAGGTTCCGCCGGCCTGGCATTGGGCGTGTCTGGCGAGGCCCGTCCGACGCTCGGACCTCGGTCCCGACGGCCACCCGAAGCGCGATCCGGCCCTGCCGCCCCGGCGGATGTTCGCGGCGTCCGACCTGCGGTTTGCGGGACCGCTGCGGCCGGGCCAGGACACCGATCTGGTCGAGACCGTCGCCGCCGTCGAGCAGAAGGCCGGCGCCAGCGGTCTGCTGACCTTCGTGACCCTGGAGCGGACCTTCAGCCAAGCCGGCGCGGTGCGGGTGACCGAGCGCCAGACCATCGTCTACACCGCCGCCCCGCCCGCGCCGCGCACGCCGGACGAACTCCCGGCAGCGGCCGAATGGAGCGTCGAGACCCCCACCGATCCCGTGCTGCTGGCGGCCTTCTCGGCGGCGACCAGCAACACCCACCGCATCCACTACGATCAGGCCTATGCGACGGGTGTCGAGGGCTATCCGGGCCTCGTCGTCCACGGGCCACTGATCGCGCTGCTGCTGCTGGAGGCCATGCCAAAGCGACCGCTGACGCGGTTCTCGTTCCGCGCCCTCAAGCCCGCCTTCGCCGGCGAGACCATCACCGCCCAAGGCCGCCTGATCGATGGCGGCGCCGAGCTGTGGGCGACCTGCGACGGCGCGGTGCTGATGAAGGCTAAGGCGACCTTCTAGGGCTCCAGCGTCGACATATCGAAGCCGTGGTACAGCGACAGGAACCGGAACGGGTGACCGGGGACGTACTCGTTGAACATCACGTTGTTGATGTCGCTCGCGGTGTCGAAGGTCCCGATCTTGGCGTCCGGCGCGTGCAGGGCCAGGTGGTGGCGGGCCAGGTTGAGGGCGACCTGGTCGATCCAGCGGGTCACCGTCTCGCGCGACAGCCGCTCGTCCAGATAGGCCCGCAGCCAGCGCAGCAGGATCGCCGTCGCCGCCGTCGGGCGGGCCAATAGCAGGTTGGCGGTGATGCGCGAGCCGGCCTGGACGTTGCGGTCGTTCTCGTTGATCACCAGGTCGGCGTCGGCCCACTGATCCAGGAGATCGGCCACGCCGCGCTGTAGCAAGAGATCGATGTCCGACACGAACACCGGCCGGCCCAGCAGGTCCAGCAGCGCCCCCAGGCGCTGGAAGCGCACCGACTGATAGTGGGCGACCGGGATCTCGATCAGGCCCTTGGGCGGCGCCTCGTAGCACTGGGTCGTGACTGAAGACGCGTCGAAGTCGTCGCCGGTGAAGACCACCCGCGGATCGTCGATCCCCACCGCCGCCACGGCGTCAGCCAGACGGTCGGCGCCGCCGATCACGTGGATGACCACCAGGAACGGCGTGTCCGAATGCTTGATCACCGACAGGGCCAGCAGACGGGCATAGAGCTCGACATAGCGCAGGTCGGCGGCGGCGAAGAACACCACCTGGGCGCCTTGCGCATCGGCATGGGCCTGGAGGCCGGCCGCGTCGAGCACCTGGCCGTCGCCGGTCATGAAGGTCTGCGGACCGTCGTCGCGGACGGCCGGCGTCGGGCCGTCGATGGCGGCGCCGGCCAGGGCCTCGGTCACCACGCGATAGTGGATCACCCAGTCGGTCCAGTCGGCGTCGGGGGCCTCGACCTTCAGGGCCAGGGCCTCGTCCAGCAGGGCCTCGAACAGGGCCAGACGCTGGGCCGTCAGCGGCTGGCACAGGATCAGGCTGGCCGCGTCATGATAGTATTTCAGCCGGCCCAGGGGATGTAGGCCGCTGCCGGCGTCGCGCGCGGTGGCGACCGCCTGGCCCAGGGCGATGTCGAGATCGACCGCCGCCTCGACGGCGGGCGGGGCGGCGTCGCCGGACACGCCTTCGTAGAACCGGCCCAGCATGGCCAGGGCCTGGTCGCGGGGCGGCCAGGCCCCCTCCCCGCCCACGAGCTCGAAGGCCAGCCCGCCGCGCCAGCCGACCTGCAGCTCGAACCGCTCGGGCGCCTGGGCCCAGACGGCCTCGCCGGGGAAGGTCAGGTGCTCGATCAGCGGCGTCTTGGGGGCCAGGCTGAGGACCGCGCCGGCATGGTCGGCGCCCCAGCGGTGATGGGCGTAGCCGCGATGCGCGGCCTCGGGCTTGAGCGCCTCCAGATAGCGCGACGGCGTCGTCATCCAGCCGGCTTCGGCGATCAGCGGCAGGCGCTCCAGAAGCACCGACGGCCGGGCCAGGGTCTGCAGCACGTGCGGCGCGACGCAGTAGTCGAAGCGGCCGTGGCGGGCGACATGGGCCAGGATGGCGCGATAGCTGTCCGGATCCGACAGGTCCCCGCCCAGGCCCGCGTCGCGCAGGTCCGCCGGCCAGCCGGGCGGACCGCCGTCCACCAGCAGCACGCGGAAGTCCGGGTTCTGGGCCTTGCGGGTCCGGAGGTGGTCGATGAGGCCGGAGAGGTCGTTCAGCGCCGTCAGCCGACCGAACTGCGCCGCCCTGGCCGTACGGCGGCGGAACAGCAGGTCCATCTGCAGCAGACCGCCGTCCTGTACGCCGCGCAGGCGGTGGAAGTCGGTGACGTCGACGGGGACGAAGCCCAGGGCCGCCAGCTGGGCGAACACCGCCTCGGCCGGGGCCGCGCCGGCGTTGTAATTCACCAGCGACACCTCGATCAGGATGTAGTCAGCCTGGCGCAGCACGGTCTCGCCGCCGCGCAGCACGTCCAGCTCCGAGCCCTGCGTGTCGATCTTCACGAAGTCGAAGCGGCGGCCGGGGAACAGGTCGTCCAGCCGCGCCTTGCGCACCGGCTGGCGGATCGTCACCTCGTCGCGGAAGAAGTCGGTGTTCTCGCGATAGAGCGAGGTGCCCGTCGACTGCAGCCACTCCTTGGTCAGGAACAGCTCGGCCTCGCCGTTCTCGTCTGAGGCGGCGGCCATGTGCCGCTCGAACGGCAGCTTGGCCAGCGCCTCTTCGCAGTAGGGATTGGGCTCGACCAGGGTCGGGGCGCAGTCCGGAAAGGCCTGGACGAAGGCGGCCGAGAAGCTGCCGATGTGGGCGCCGACGTCCAGCATCGTGCGCGGCGCATAGCCGTCGAACTTCAGCGCTTCCAGCTGCTGGCGGTTCACTGGCCACCGTCCCAGAGGCGACCATCGGCGGGCAGCGCCTTCAGCGCGTGGCGGCGGGCCAGCTCCTGGCGATAGAGGCCGTCCAGGTCCGGCTCGGCCTGCATCTCGCGCGCGTCCTCGTCCAGGGCCAGGCCGATATCCAGATAGACCGGCAGGTTGGTCAGGTTCGGCCGGGGCCGCTGGCCGGCCTGGTGTTCGGCGATCATCTCGCCGTACAGGGCTTCCAGCTTGCTGGCGAGCAGGTCCATGTCGAACAGCACGCAGGTGTCGCGGTTGGCCGCCAGGGTCGCGCGCATCGCGTCGGCCTTGGCGCGGTCCGAGCCGATTTCGACGGCCTTGTCGACATAGGCCTGGCCGCTGTCGACGACCAGCTCGGGCAGGCCGGCGGCCGAGACCAGGCTGCCGCAGACGCGCGAGGCGAAGCAGCGGCCCGACCAGGTCAGGACTGGCACGGACATCCACAGTGCGTCCGAGGCCGTGGTGTGGGCGCCGTAAGGGGTGGTGTCCAGGAACAGGTCCGCCAGGCGATAGCGCGCCAGGTGGAAGGCGTTCTGCATCTTCGGCGCAAAGACCAGACGCATCCGGTCGACGCCGCGCGCCTGGGCCGCATCGCGCAGGCGCGCATTGGTCTCGGGATTGCTGTCCAGCAGCCAGAGCACGCTGCCGGGCGTGCGCTTAAGGATCTCCATCCAGCGGTCGAAGACGTGAGGCGTGATCTTCTGCGTGCCGTTGAAGCAGCAGAACACGAAGCCGTCCTCGGGCAGGCCGGCCTCGGCGCGGGTCGGGCATTCGTCGGCCACCTTCCGGCGGCGGTCGTTGGGCTGGTAGCAGGGAATGCGGCGCACGGCCTCGGAGTAGTAGTGCTCCATCTCGGGCGGAATGACCGCCGGATCGCCGATGATATAGTGGTGGTAATCGCTGCCCATGGTGCCGGGATAGCCCAGCCAATTGACCAGGATTGGGGCCGGACGGCGGGCGAAGACCGAGGTGCGGGCGTCGCGCGTGTGACCGTTGACGTCCACGAGGATGTCGATGCCGTCGTCGGCGATGCGTTGGGCGGCCTCGTCGTCGGTCATCGGGCGAATGTCGGTGAAGTGCTCGGCCGCGGCGCGGATGCGGGTGTTCAGGCCGTCGCTGGACTCCTGCCCGCAGTAGTAGGCGAAGACCTCGACCTTGGACTTGTCGTGGACCTCGAACAGTTCGGCCATCAGATAGCCGACGGCGTGGTCGCGCAGGTCCGACGAGATGTAGCCGATGCGCGGACGGCGGCCGGTCAGGTCGATGGGCGCATCGCGGCGGTCGGCGCGGATCTGCTCGGGCGTGACCTTGGCCTCGCGCTCGCTGAAGCGGTTGCCGGCGGCCAGCTGCAGCAGCGGATCATCGGTGTAGGCGGCCACCGACAGCGGATTGACGCCCGACAGCAGGGTCTCGCGGCTGAGGCGCTCGCTGGGCTGGACGGCGGGCCACTTGCATTGCCCCAGGCGCGTGGCGACCAGCTGGCCGATCACGTCCATGGCGTGCGGGTCCAGATCGGCGGCGCGCTGCAACGCCAGCTCGGCGCGCGAAGGCTGCTGGAGGTCGCCCAGCACACGGGCGATCTGCTTTAGGCAGGTGAAGGCATAGCTGACGCTCAGGCCGTTCATCACCGCCGGCCGGTTGGCGCCCGCCTCCCAGGTGGCGATGGCCAGCTCGTGCAGGCCCAGGCGCTCCTGCAGGCCGCCCAGATTGACATAGGCCGGCAGGAAGTCGGCGTTCAGCGCGATCGCCGCCTCCAGCGAGGCCACGGCCCCGGCGTTGTCGCCCAGGTTGGACTGCAGGACCGCGCGGTTGAAGTGCGCCACGCACAGCTGCGGGTTTTCGGAATGGAAGCGGATCCAGACCTTGTAGGCCTGGTCAGCCAAGGCGGGCTGCCCGCCCTCTGTCAACCGTATGGCCAGGGCGATCAGGTCGCCCAGCGGACAGGAGTCCGCGGTCACGGTGCTGATGAGATCCAGCGTATCGACGTCGGCCATGGTCTTCCCGGGTACGAAAAGCGGTGGGCGTTCGCACACGCAACCTGCGTGCGACTCGGCCGATCGCGATCATGCCATGGCGGGCGAACCTCGACCAATGGCCGAGAACAATCCGCCGCCCACGCTGTGCGCGGGCGGCGGGATTTTCTTAGATCACCGACACGTAGGCGGCGACCTGGTCCGGATCCAGGCTCTGGACCTGGGCCGTCGTCAGGGCGGCGGCCTGGGTGCTGGTCAGGGCGCCGATGTTGGTCGTCGTCAGGTGGTCCAGCTGGGTCGTCGTCAGGCCCGAGATCTGCGAGGCCTGCAGCTGACCCATCTGGGTCGTCGTCAGGGCGCCGATCACCGTGGTCGACAGCTGGCTCAGCTGGCTGGTGGTCAGGGCGCCGACCTGGGTACTGGTCAGCTCGCCAAGGTCGGTCTGGGACAGACCGCGCACTTGGGTGACCGTCAGGCCCTTGACCTGGGTGGCGGTCAGGCCGGCCGTCTGGGTGCTGTTCAGCGCCGAGAAGTTGGTCGCCGAGAACGCCGCCAGCTGGCTGGTGGCCAGAGCGCCGATCTGGGTGGCGGTCAGCTCGCCCACGTCGGTGGTGCTCAGCGAGGTCAGCTGGTTGGTCGTCAGACCCTTGACCTGGGTGGCGGTCAGAGCGCCGACCTGGGTGCCGTTCAGCGCCCCGAAGGCCGTCGTCGTCAGCGCGCTGACCTGGGTGCTGGCCAGGCCGCCGATCTGGGTGGTCGACAGCTGGGCCGCCTGGGTCGTGGCCAGGGCCTGCAGTTGCGCGGTCGTCAGCGCCCCCACCTGCGTGCTGGTCAGCTCGCCGATGTCGGTGGTCGACAGGCCCTTCACCTGGTCGACGGTCAGGCCCTTGACCTGGCTGGTGGTCAGCGACGCCATCTGGGTGGCGTCGAAGCCCGTGATCCGGGTCGACAGCGCAGTCAGCTGCGCGGTGCTGAGCTGGCCGATCTGGGTGGTGGTGAACTCACCCACGTCGGTGGTCGACAGGCCGGCCATCTGGCTGTTGGTCAGACCCTTGATCTGGGTGGCGTTCAGGGCGCCCATCTGGGTGCTGGTCAGCGCCGACAGCTGGGTCGTCGCCAGGGCCCCGATCTGGGCGACCGACAGCGAACCGATCTGCGTGGTGGTCAGCTCACCGATGTCGGTGGTCGACAGACCCTTCAGCTGGTTGGCCGTCAGACCCTTCAGCTGCGTGGCGTTCAGCGTGCCCACCTGGGTGGAGTTCAGGCTGGAGAAGCCCGTGGAGCTCATCGCGCCCAGCTGGGTCGAGGACAGCGCGCCCACCTGGGTCGTGGCCAGGGCCGCGACGTTGGTGGTGGTCAGGCCGGTCATCTGGCTGTTCGACAGGCCCTTGATCTGGGTCGTCGTCAGCGCGCCCAGCTGGGTGGCGTCCAGCTGCGAGAAGTTGGTCGAGGAGATCACGCCCAGCTGGGTGGCGCTCATGCCGCCGATCTGGGTGGTGGTCAGTTGCTGCAGCTGGGTGCCGGCCAGGGCGCCGACCTGGGCCAGCGACAGGGCGCCGACCTGGGTCGAGGTCAGTTCGCCGACGTCGGTGGTCGACAGACCGGCCAGCTGGCTGGTGCTCAGGGCCTGCACCTGGGTGTTGGTCAGAGCCCCCACCTGCGTGCTGGTCAGGGCCGAGACCTGCGTGGCCGCCAGGCTCTTCAGCTGTTCGGCGGTCAGGGCCGCGATCTGGGTCGTCGCGAACTCACCGATGTCGGTGGTCGACAGGCCCTTCAGCTGCGGGCTGGTCAGAGCCTTCATCTGGGTGGCCGTGAACGCGCCGACCTGGGTCGAGCTCATCGCCGACAGGCCCGTGGTGGTCAGGGCGGCGATCTGCGGCGCCGACAGCGCGCCGATCTGGGTGGAGCCCAGCTGGCCGACGCCGGTGGTGGTCAGGCCCGCCAGCTGCGAGGTCGTGATGCTCTTCACCTGGGTCGCGGTCAGCGAACCCATCTGCGTGGAGCTCATCGCCGACAGCGCCGAGGGCGTCAGGGCGGCCAGCTGCGTGCCGGCCAGCGCGCCGACCTGGGTGGCGGTCAGTTCGCCGATGTCGGTGGTCGACAGGGCGTTCATGTGCTGGGTCGTCAGACCCTTGAGCTGGGTCCCGGTCAGGGCGCCCACCTGGGTGCTGTTCAGCGCGCCGAAGGCCGTGGTCGACAGCGAGCCCACCTGGCTGGCGCTGAGGCCACCGATCTGGGTGGTCGACAGCTGACCGGCCTGGGTCGTGGCGAAGGCCTTGATCTGCGAGGCCGACAGCGAGCCCACCTGGGTCACGGTCAGATCGCCGATGTCGGTCGTCGACAGGCCCTGGACCTGGGTGATCGTCATGGCGGCGATCTGGGCCCCGGTCAGGGACGCGCTCTGGGTGCTGTTCAGCGCCGAGATGTTCGTCGCCGACAGGTTCTTCACCTGGTCGGCCGACAGCGCCGCCACCTGGGTCGTCGTGAGCTCACCGATGTCGGTGGTGCTCAAGTTCTTCACGTGGTCGGAGGTCAGACCCTTGATCTGGGTCGCGGTCAGCGCGCCCATCTGGGTCGAGTTCATCGCCGACAGGCCCGTGGTCGTCAGGGCGCCCACTTGCTGCGTCGTCAGCGCCGCGACCTGGGTCGAGGTCAGCTCACCGATGTCGGTGGTCGTCAGACCCTTGACCTGCGAGGCGGTCAGGCCCGCGATCTGGGTGGTGGCCAGAGCCCCCACCTGCGTGCTGTTCAGCGCCGAGAAGCCGCTGCCGAGCGCGCCGACCTGGGTCGTGGCCAGAGCGCCGACCTGGGTGGTGGTCAGGGCGCCGATGTTGGTGGTCGACAGATCCTTCAGCTGATCGGCCTTCAGGGCCTTGATCTGGGTGCCGTTCAGCGCGCCGACCTGGGTGGTGCTCAGCTGGTTCAGGCTGGTGGTCGACAGCACGCCGACCTGCGAAGCCGTAAGGCCGCCGATCTGGGTGGTCGTCAGGCCCTGGACCTGGGTGGTCACCAGCGTGCCGATCTGGATGTTCGACAGCGCGCCGACCTGGGTGGCCGTCAGCTCACCGATGTCGGTGGCCGTCAGACCCTTCAGCTGGGTGGCGGTCAGCGACTGGATCTGGCTGTTGCTCAGCGCATTGACCTGGGTCGTCGTCATCGCCGAGACGCCGGTCGCCGACAGGCTCTTCAGCTGTTCAGCGCTCAGGGCCGAGATCTGGGTCGTGGCCAGTTCACCGATGTCGGTGGTCGACAGCCCCGCCAGCTGCGTGGTGGTGACGCCCTTGATCTGGGTGGTGGTCAGAGCCGCCATCTGGGTCGAGGCCAGGGCCGAGAAGCCGGTCGCCGTCAGGGCGGCCAGCTGGCTGGGCGCCAGAGCCTGGATCTGGGTGGTCGTGAACTCGGTGACGTCGGTCGACGTCAGGCCCTTCAGCTGGGCGATCGTCACGCCCTTGATCTGGGTCGTGCTCAGCGCCGCGACCTGGGTGCCGTCCAGGCCCGAGAAGCCCGTGGGCGTCATCGCGCCCAGCTGGGTCGCCGCCAGGGCCCCGATCTGGGTGGTGGTGAACTCGCCCGCGTCGGTGGCCGACAGCGCGGCCATCTGAAGGGTGGTCACGCCCTTCAGCTGGGTGGCCGTCAGCGCCTGGACCTGGGTGGTGTCGAAGGCCGCAAACTTGGTCGTGCCCAGGGCGCCCAGCTGGCTGGACGTCAGGCCCTTCATCTGCGTGGCCGTCAGGTCGTCGACGTTCAGCGAGGTGATCTGAGCGACCGACAGCGCGCCGATCTGGGTCTCGGACAGGTCGCCCACGTCCGTAGTGCTCATGCCGGCGATCTGGGTGTTGGTCAGACCCTTGATCTGGGTGGCGCTCAGCGCCGCCGTCTGGGTGCTGGTCAGAGCCGAGATGTTCGCCGCCGACAGGTTCTTGATCTGGTCGGCCGACAGGGCGCCGACCTGGGTGGCCGTCAGCTCGCCGATGTCGGTGGTCGACAGGTTCTTCACCACGTCGTTCGTCAGACCCTTGATCTGGGTCGTGGTCAGGCCGCCGACCTGGGTGCTGTTCAGGGCCGAGAAGTTGGTGCTCGACAGCGCGCCCAGCTGGGCGGTCGTCAGGGCGCCCAGCTGCGTCGCCGTCAGCTCACCCATGTCGGTGGTGGTTAGACCCTTGAGCTGCGAGGCCGAAACGCCCGCCATCTGGGTGGTGGTCAGGGCGCCGACCTGAGTGCTGGTCAGGGCCGAGAAGTTCGACGCGCCGAGGGCGGCGATCTGGGTGTTGGCCAGGGCGCTGACCTGGGTCGTGGCCAGGGCCGACGCCTGGGTCGTGGCCATCGCGCCCAGCTGGTTGGCCGTCAGACCCTTCAGCTGCGTCGTGGTCAGGGCGCCCAGCTGCGTACCGTTCAGCTGCGAGATGTTGCCGGTGGTGATCGCGCTGATCTGCGAGGCGCTGAGGCCGCCGATCTGCGTGGTCGACAGGTTCTGGACCTGGGTCGTGGCCAGGGCGCCGATCTGGGCGGCCGACAGGGCGCCGACCTGGGTGGCCGTCAGCTCACCGATGTCGGTGGTGCCGAGACCCCTCAGCTGGCTGGTGGTCAGGGCCTGGACCTGGGTGTTGCTCAGAGCGCCGACCTGGGTGGCGTTCAGGGCCGACAGGTTGGTGACCGACAGGCTCTTCAGCTGCTCGCCGCTCAGGGCGCCGATCTGCGTCGTGGTCAGCTCGCCCATGTCGGTGGCGTTCAGGCTGCCCAGTTGCGCGTTGGTCAGGCCCTTGATCTGGCTCGTGCTCAGCGCGCCCATCTGGGTGCTGTTCATGCCCGAGAAGGCCGTGGGCGTCAGGGCGTTCAGCTGCGCGTTCGACAGCGCGCCCAGCTGGGTCGAGGTCAGGTCGTTCAGGTCGGTGGCCGAAAGGCCCTTCACCTGGGCGACCGACAGCCCCTTGATCTGCGAGGTGGTCAGGGCCGCGGTCTGGGTCGAGTCCATGCCCGACAGAGCCGTCGGCGTCAGGGCGGCGATCTGGGTCGTCGCCAGGGCGCCGATCTGGGTGGCGGTCAGCTCGCCCACGTCGGTCGACGACATGGCGGTCAGTTGGCCGGGCGTCAGACCCTTGATCTGGGTGGTGGTCAGCGAACCGACCTGGGTGCTGTCCAGGGCCGCGAAGTTCGTCGGCGACAGCGCGCCCACCTGCGAGGCGCTCAGGCCCTGCAGCTGCGTGGTGCTCAGAGCCTTGAGGCCCGTCTGGGTCAGGGCGCCGATCTGAGCGTTCGACAGAGCGCCCAGCTGCGTGCCGGTCAGTTCCTGGACGTCGGTGGCCGACAGGCCCGCCAGCTGGCTGGTGCTCAGACCCTTCAGCTGGGTCGAGGTCAGGGCGCCGGTCTGGGTCGAGGTCAGGGCCGAGATGTTGGTGACCGACAGGTTCTTGATCTGGTCGGCGGTCAGGGCGCCCACCTGGGTGGTGGTCAGCTCACCCATGTCGGTGGTGCTGAGACCCTTGATCTGGTCGGCGGTCAGGCCCTTGATCTGGCTGGCCGTCAGGGCGCTGGTCTGGGTCGAGGTCAGGGCCGAGACCTGGGTCGCCGCCAGGGCGCCCATCTGGGCCGGCGTCAGCGCCGAGACCTGGGTCGTGGTCAGTTCGCCCATGTCCGTCGCGGTCAGGGCCTTCAGCTGGCTGGCGGTCAGACCCTTGATCTGGTCGGTCGACAGCGCGCCCACCTGGGTGCTGCTCATGGCCGCGAAGTTGGTCGCGCCCATGCCGGCCAGCTGGCTGGCGGACAGCGCGCCCAGCTGGGTGGTGGCCAGGTTGCCGACGCTGGTGGTGCTCAGGCCGGCCAGCTGAGCGGTGCTCAGACCCTTGACCTGCGTGGTCGTCAGCGCGCCGACCTGGGTCGAGCTCAGCTGGTTCAGGTTGGTCGCCGACATCGCCGCGACCTGGCTGGACGACAGGCCGCCGATCTGGGTGGTCGACAGGTTCTGGACCTGGGTCGTCGCCAGGGCGCCGACCTGGGCCGTGGTCAGGCGGCCCATCTGGGTGGCGGTCAATTCACCGATGTCGGTGGTCGACAGGCCCTTGATCTGGGTCGCCGTCAGGGCCGCCATCTGCGAGTTCGACAGCGCGCCCATCTGGGTGCTGCTCAGCGCCGACAGGTTGGTGACCGACAGGTTCTTGACCTGGTCGGCCGTCAGGGCGCTGACCTGGGTCGTGGTCAGCTCACCCATGTCCGTTGTCGACAGCGCCGACAGCTGGGCGTTCGTCAGACCCTTGATCTGGGAGGTGGTCAGCGCGCCGACCTGAGTGCTGGTCAGGGCCGAGACCTGGGTGCCGGCCAAGGCGCCCATCTGGTTGGCGGCCAGACCCGCGATCTGGGTCGTGGTCAGCTCGCCCATGTCCGTCGCGGACAGGGCCTTCAGCTGGCTGGTGGTGACACCCTTCATCTGGGTCGCGTTCAGCGCGCCCATCTGGGTCGTGTCCATCGCCGCGAAGGCGGTCGTGGTCAGAGCGCCCAGCTGGCTGGCGCTGAGGCCGCCGATCTGGGTCGAGGTCAGCTCACCGACGTCGGACGCCGACATCGCGGTGATCTGGGCGTTGGTCAGACCCTTGACCTGCGAGGCGGTGAGCGCGCCCACCTGGGTGCTGTTCAGGGCCGTGAAGTTGGTCGTGCCCAGGGCGGCGAGCTGCGTCGTCGCCATGGACGAGATCTGGGTCGTGGCCAGGCCGGCGACCTGGGTCGTCCCCATCGCGCCCACCTGGGCGACGCTGAGAGCCCCGACCTGCGTGGTCGAGAGCTGGCCGACGTCCGTCGACGTCAGGGCCTTGATCTGGCTGGTCGTCACGCCCTTGATCTGGGTCGTGGTCAGAGCGCCGGTCTGGGTCTGGCTCAGCGCCGAGAAGGCTTCCGGCGACAGGGCGCCGATCTGGGCGGCCGAGAACACGCCCAGCTGGGCGGCCGACAGTTCGCCGACGTCCGTGGTCGACAGGCCCTTCACCTGGGTGGCGCTGAGGCCCTTGATCTGGGTGTCGGTCAGGCCGCCCATCTGGGTGGCGTCGAGAGCCGAGAAATTGGTGGCGCTGAGTGCGGCCAGGCGATCGCTGGCCAGCGCGCCGATCTGGGTGGCCGTGAACTCGCCCATGTCGGCGGCCGTCAGGCCCTTCAGCTGGGACGCGGTCACACCCTTGATCTGCGAGGCGCTGAGCGCGGCGACCTGAGTGCCGGCCAGGCCGGAGAAGTTAGTGGACGACAGCACGGCGACCTGGGTGGCCGCGAGAGCCGACATGCGCGAGGTGTCGAGCGAGGCCAGCTGGGTCGAGGTAAGGGCCGAGACCTGCTGGGTGGAAAGGGTGGTGAGCTGCGTGACGTTGAAGGTCACCGAAGTGGCGAACTTCGGGATCTGCGTCGTGGTGAGCGCCTTGACCTGAGTTGTGCTGAGCGCCTCAACCTGGGTGTTGGCGAGCGCACCAATCCCCGTTGCGCTTAGGGCAGCGACCTGCGCGCCGCTGAGCGACTGGATGTCGGTCGTGCTGAGGCCCTGGATGGCCGTGACCGTCAGAGCCGAAATCTGAGCGGGCGAGAGACTCGAAATCGCCATTTCATCCATCCTGCTTATAGGCGCGCCCTTACACGCACCCGAGCAATGGAGACGCCCCCCAAACGCAGGCTCCCCCAACACGCCACACTACGGCCCGATTCCGGTAACCGTATTTCCTTTCCAACTCCTTTCAACATGTCATACCGCCGCAGATAAACCATGCACGGACACACACCCTTAAGGTGAAACCCGAATTAGGGATCTAGCCTCAAACCCTTTGTCCCTAAGACGTTGAGGCCCGCGCGACGGCACGTCGCGGCCGACCTCGAATGGTCTGATGACTTACCCAAAGCCTAATAGCGGCGCCCTGCGCACAGCCTTATCCACAGGCCGCGCGCCCTCGGTGTCAACACACCCGATTCGGGTTCAGGGTCGGCTACTCGCCATAAGCTCGAAACTGGCGCTCAGGCCGTCGACGGCCGAGTTGGCGACCCACAGGTCGAACACCCCCGGCTCGGCCAGCCAGCGGTCGCCGTCGCCCACGAACATCAGGTTCTCGCGCTTCAGCTCGAAGCGGACTTCCCGCTCGGCGCCAGGGGCCAGCGAGACACGGTGGAAGCCCTTCAGCTCGCGCACCGGCCGGGTGCGGCTGGCCACGCGATCGCGGACATAGAGCTGCACGACGTGGTCGCCGTGCACCGGCCCGTCGTTGCGGACCTTGGCGGTGATGCGGAGCGTCTCGTTCCAGGCGAGCTTGTCGGTCGATAGCCGCACGTCCGACACCGAAAAGCGCGTGTAGCTGAGGCCGAAGCCGAACGGATACAGCGCCTCGTTGCGGATCGAGCGCCAGCGGGCCTTGTATTCCTGGGCGTTGGGATCGGTCGACGCCGGGCGGCCGGTGGTGCGGCCGTTGTAGAAGAACGGCTGCTGGCCGCTGTCGAGCGGGAAGCTGACCGGCAGGCGACCCGACGGATTGACGACGCCGAACAACACGTCGGCCACGGCGTTGCCCATCTCGCTGCCCAGGAACCAGGTCGCCAGGATCGCTGGAGCATCGCGGACCACGCCCTCCAGGGCGATGGCGCGGCCGTGGCGCAGCAGCACGACGACGGGCTTGCCGGTCGCGGCGATCGCCTCGGCCAGGCGCTGCTGCACCGGCGGGATGCGGATATCGGTGCGCGACTTGGCCTCGCCGGTCATGTCCTGGCTCTCGCCCACGGCCAGCAGGACGATGTCGGCGGCTTGCGCCGCGGCGACCGCGCGCTCGAAGCCGCCGGCGATGGTGGTCTCGACCTCGCAGCCCCGCTCCACGATCAGGCCGGCGGGATCGGTCAGCTGGGCGCGGATGCCCGTGGCCAGGTCGACGTTGAGGTTGCGGTCGGCGAAGAACCCGCCCCAGGCGCCCAGCACGTTGTCGCGGTCGTCGGCGAACGGGCCGATCAGCGCCAGACGTTTGCCGGCCTTGGGCAGAGGCAGCAGATTGCGCTCGTTCTTCAGCAGCACGATCGAACGCGCACCGGACTCGCGGCTCAGGGCGCGCAGGGCTGGCGTGGCGGTGCGGGTCGCCTCGGCCTTGGGGTCCAGCGAGCGGTAGGGATCATCGAAGAGGCCGATCGCCTCCTTCAGGGCCAGCACCCGGCGCACCGAGGCGTCGACCACCGCCATCGGCACCGCGCCCGAGGTCACCAGCTCCGGCAGGTAGCGGATGTAGAGGCCGCTCTGCATCGAGACGTCCAGGCCCGCCAGGATCGCCAGGCGCGCGGCGTCACGATCGTCAGCAGCGACGCCGTGGGCCACCAGCTCCTGATCCGAGGTGTAGTCGGAGATGACCACGCCCTTGAAGCCCCACTCCTCGCGCAGGATGCCGGTCAGCAGCGGCTTGTTGGCCGTGGCCGGCACGCCGTTGATGTCGTTGAAGGCGGTCATCACCGTCAGCGCCCCGGCGTCGAACGAGGCCTGGAACGGTGGCAAGTGGACCTCGCGCAGGGTCGCCTCGGACAACTCGACCGAATTGTACTCCATGCCCGCCGCCACCGCGCCGTAGGCGGCGAAGTGCTTGGGCGTGGCCAGCATGCTGTCGTCGGCCGTCAGGTCCTTGCCCTGGAAACCGCGCACGCGCGCCGCGGCCATGACCTCGCCCAGGAAGGTGTCCTCCCCTGCCCCTTCGGCGACGCGCCCCCAGCGCTGGTCGCGGGCGACGTCGACCATCGGCGCGAAGGTCCAGTGCAGGCCAGAGGCCGTGGCCTCGCTGGCGGCGGCGCGGGCGGTGCGCTCGGCCAGGTGCGGATCGAAGCTGGCGGATTCGCCCAGCGGGATCGGGAACACGGTGCGGAAGCCGTGGACCACGTCGGCGGCGAACAGCAGCGGGATCTTCAGGCGCGAGCCCTCGACCGCGGCCTTCTGGGTCTCGTAGGCGGCCTGGGCCCCGACGCCGTTGAACAAGATGCCGACCCGGCCGGCCTTGACCTCGGCGATCACGGTGGCGGCGTTGCGGACATTGACCACCGGGTTCATGTCGGCGATCGGCGGCCGGACCATGTCGGCGAAGCACGACAGCTGGCCGGCCTTCTCTTCCAGGGTCATCTGCGCCAGCAGAGCCTCGACGCGATCGGAAGCGCGGCCCGGAGCGTAATTGGCGGCGAAGGCGCGCGGGGTCGTCACGGTCAAGCCCACCAGGGCTGAAGCGCCAGACAGGAAGGCCCGACGGCTCGCTCCGGACGGAGCGCCGTTCGACGTCTTCAGACCCATGGAAATCCCCCGGACGCTTACGAGGCGCGCAAACTCGCCGCTAAAGCGCCCGGAAGCAACCGCACTCGCCTATTCCGCGGCGTGCAGCGCAGCTTCAACCGGGACCCGGCCGGCGTTGTAGACGTCCAGGTCCAGGATGCCCTCGCGCTTGGCCACAATGGTCGGGACCAGGGCCTGGCCTGCGACGTTCACAGCCGTGCGGCCCATATCCAGGATCGGGTCGATGGCCAGCAGCAGGCCGACGCCTTCCAGCGGCAGGCCCAGGGTCGACAGGGTCAGGGTCAGCATGACCACCGCCCCGGTCAGGCCCGCCGTCGCCGCCGAGCCGATCACCGACACGAAGACGATCAGGAAATAGTCCGACCAGGCCAGGTGCACGCCGAAGAACTGGGCCACGAAGATCGCCGCGATGGCCGGATAGACGGCCGCGCAGCCGTCCATCTTGGTGGTCGCGCCCAGCGGGACAGCGAAGGCGGCATAGGCGCGCGGCACGCCCAGGCTGCCCTCGGTCACGGCCTCGGTCACCGGCAGGGTGCCGATCGACGAACGCGAGACAAAGGCCAGCTGGATCGCGGGCCAGGCCCCCTGGAAGAAGCGGACGGGGTTCAGGCCGTTCAGAGCCAGGATCGTCGGGTAGACGACCAGCAGCACCAGGGCCAGGCCGATGTAGATCGCGCCAGTGAACGCGCCCAGCTGGCCAAGCGTGGTCCAGCCGTACTGGGCCACGGCGTTGCCAAACAGGCCGATGGTGCCGATCGGGGTCAGGCGGATCACCCACCACAGCACCTTGCGCACGATCGCCAGGGCCGAGGCGTTGAACTTCAGGAAGGCCTCGCCGGCTTCACCGACCTTCAGGGCCGCGACGCCGGTGACCAGCGAGATCACCACGATCTGCAGCACATTGAACGACAGCGAGGTGGTGGCGGCGCCGTCGACCACCTTGGTCGAGGCCGCGATGCCCAGGATGTTCAGCGGCACCAGGCTGGTCAGGAAGTCCAGCCAAGACCCGCGGGTCTTCGGGGCCACAGCGGCGGCGGCCTCGACCGTGGTGTGCAGGCCCGGCTGCAGGATCAGGCCCAGGGCGATGCCGATGACCACCGCCACCAGGGCGGTGAAGGCGAACCAAAACAGGGTGCGCCAGACTAGACGGGCGGCGTTCTGCAGCTGGGCGATGTTGGCGATGCTGGCGACGATGGCCGTGAACACCAGCGGCGGCACCAGGACGCGCAGCAGCTGGATGAAGATCACGCCGATCTGGTGCAGGGTTTCGGCCAGGGCATAACCCGCCTGTCCCTCGGCCGGGCCGAGGTTGCGGGCGACCAGGCCCAGGGCCAGGCCCACGATCATGGCGGCCAGGACCTGGATCCCGAACCCGCTGATGAAACGGCTGCTCTTCTGCGCGGCCATGCACGATCCCCTTTTCAGTACCTGCGCCATTAATGTCGTGCCGCGCAGTGGGATTTACGACCGAGGTTTTTTGGAAGGCCCCTTCAGGAAAACTATTCTGCCTAAAGACGCGGCAGCTTCGGCAAAAAAGAACCCCGGGAAGACCAGCTTCCCGAGGGCGCTTCAGGTGAGACTTTCGAGCGGTCAGTGGCCGGCGGCCACGCCCTCTTCGATGACGTGGGTCGGGGCCTTCTTGGCGACCAGCGCGAACCACAGGACGTAGACATAGCAGGCCAGAGGCGCGGCGAAGGCCAGGGCCTTGGAGCCGGTCATTTCCTCGATCTTGCCGAACACCAGCGGCAGGAAGGCGCCGCCGGCGATGGCCATGCACAGCAGACCCGAGGTCGCCGAGGCCGGGGCCGAAGAGCGCTGCAGGGTCAGGGTGAAGATGGTCGGGAACATGATCGAGTTGAACAGGCCGATCAGCAGCGCCGCGAAGGCCGGGATCAGGCCCGTCGTCACCGGCGCGGTGGCCAGGATCAGGTTCAGCGTGCCGCTGTGGGCGCTGGGCGTCATGTCCTTGGTCAGGATCACCACCAGGCACAGGGCGATGGCGCCGACGGCCACGATGGTCAGCAGAACGTAGTCCTTGATCGACTTCAGCAGGGCCGAGCCCGCAAAGCGGCCGATCATGGCGAACAGCATGAAGAAGGTGGTCATCTTGCCGGCCTGCTCGGCGGCGATGTTCAGCACGTGGGCCTGCTCGATGAACAGCAGCAGGTTCAGCGACACCGCCACCTCCGCGCCCACATAGAGGAAGATGCCGATCGCGCCGAGATTAGCCCACTTGGACGACAGGGCGCTCAGCGGATTGACGAACTGGCCGGTCTTCGGCGCGGCCTCGGTGATGCGGTGGCGCACGAAGAAGATGGCCAGGATGAACAAGGCCAGGCCGACGCCGATGGCGAAATAGACGTTCGAGACGAAGCCCAGGGCCTGCTCGCGCATCGGCTGGGTGATCGTGATCCCCTTCTCGAAGATCTCGCCCTTCAGCAGGAAGTTGGCGCCGAACCACAGGCCGCACGCCGCGCCCAGCGAGTTGAAGGCCTGCGACAGGTTCAACCGGAACGAGCTGTCCTCGGGCTTGCCCATCGAGGCGATCAGCGGATTGGCGGCGACCTGCAGCAACGTGATGCCCGAGGCCATGACAAACAGCGCCGTCAGCACCAGGGCGAAGGTGTGCAGCTTGGCCGCGGCGATGGCGATGAAGCAGCCCAGCACGATGCCGCCCAGCCCGACCATCACCGACTTGGCGTAGCCGGCCTTGGACAGGAAGCCGGCCGACGGCATCGACATGACGCCATAGGCGATGAAGAAGGCGAAACCAGTCAGGTTGGCTTCAACGGGGCTGAGAGTGAAGACCGTCTTCATGGTCTTCAGCAGCGGGTCCAGCAGGTTGGTGACCAGGGCCCAGATGAAGAACAGGCACGTCACATAGACGACGGCCAGCTTGAGGCCACTGCCCTTGGCGGATCCGTTTGCGGAGGGCTTGGTGATCGCGGGGTCGGTCATCCGGCGACGCCCTGGCGTTCGAAGTTCAAACCAATCACTGCACCACTCCCTAAGTGACGATGTTTTCGAGTCCGTCTTGGCGCGGACCCCATCATTCACCGGAAGCGTGACAACGTTGTCAAGCGCTATACTGACTTACTCTATCTATTACTCAGACTTTTTAGTCACGTCATCGCCTGATTGGGGAACCGAACGCGTTTTCCGCCGCTTGATCAGCAAACGGGAGACCAGCATGTCCGTCGTCGCGATCCTTCTGATCTCCAGCGTCTTCGTGATCGCGGCCATCGTCGGCCTGGCGGACGCCTTCGTGCACTTCGTCTGCTGGCTGGCCAGCAAGGCGACCACGCGCGAGGAAGCGATCGAGCCGGCTCAGGCCCCGGTCCGCGGCATCACCGCCTAGATCAGGCCGCCTTCAGCGCGATCACATTGGCCTCGCGCATCAGCGCGCGCGGACCGGCATAGGTCGCGTCGGCTTCCACGGCCCACACGTCGTGCACGATCTCGCCGGCCAGGATGTTTTCGGCCGCCAGGATGCCCGTCATCGTCGCATGGGCCTGCTGGCCCGCTCGGTGCAGGCCGTTGCGGCCGACCGGGTGCAGGCCTGGGAAGCTCATCCTCAGGTCCAGGCGGATCATCTTCAGGTGCTCGGCGCTGTCCTCGTCGTGGATCGGCGCGGCCTTGCGCTGGCGCTTGACGTCGACGTCGCCCGCCTCGACCGACAGACCCATGGCCGCTAGGTCACGCCGGGCCTGGGCGATCAGCGCCTCGTCGGACGCCACCCACACGCCGTCGCCTTCGAAGCAGTAGTAGTCCAGGCTGGTCGAAGCGCCGCGGGTCTGGACGCGGGCGGCCTTCACCGCCGGGTCGTGGATGTGGATCACGCCGTCGTCCGAGGTCTGAGCGCCGGACAGGGTCACGGTGACCAGGTCGCGGTACATCAGCTCCCAGGCGTGGAACAGGCTGATCGGGGTCGGGCAGATCGCCTGCATCAGCTCGCGCAGCGGCGCCGACGAGACGACATTGTCGGCCGTGTAGATTTCCTTGCGGCCGTTCGCGCAGGCGACCGAGACGGTCCAGATGCGGGCCAGCTTGTCATAGTGCAGGCCGTCGACCTTGCGACCCAGGCGGACCTCGCCGCCCAGGGCGACGATCGTCTGGGCGCAGGCGTCCCAGGGCTTCACGCCGTCGCGGGCGCAGCGCTGGATTTCGTTTTCGGCGGTCGGACGGTCGACGCCGTCGGCCGGCATGGCGTCGCACGGCATCCCCCACACCTTCTCGGCATGGGTCTGGAAGAAGCGCGCGAACAGCGCCTCGCCAAACCGGTTGCGGCCGTGCTCGCGCATCGTGGCCGGCGCAGCGATCGGGTTCAGGCGGGCCCAGCCCAGCGAGGCGACGCCCTTAGCGGCGGTCCAGGCGCCCAGCTTGGCCAGGGTCTCCAGCGCCTTCAGCGGATAGGCGTAGAACTTGCGGCCGTCATAGAGGCGCGAGGCGGCGAACCGCTCTTCGAAGCCGTCCGGCAGGATCTCGTTCCAGAAGGCGGCGACCTCGGCGCTCTTCGAGGCGAAGTTAAAGCTGTCCTGCGTCAGCCCACCGACGCGGTCGGCGCGCATCTCCAGCACGGTCACCGTGCGCCCGGCCTTGGCCAGCACATAGGCGCTCGCGAGGCCCGCCGGGCCGCCGCCAATCACCAGGGTTTCCACATGCTGGGCCATCCGCCCCTCCGCAGGTTCGTTACCCCTGCACGATGGAGCCGAGATGGTTAACGCGGCGATCCACGGGCGTGGTGAATCCCGGTTAATCCGCCGTCCGGGACGTTTGGCCGCACCAGCGCCGCTTGGGGTCCCCTGAACCATTGCGGCCATGGCGTTAGGGACGCCTCTGGCCCGTCCTCATCGCCCTGCCCGCCGTGTCCGGGGCGCCACGCGCGTCGCCTAGACGACACTTCCAACGCATCCTTCTGACAAGCGCGACGTTTGGAGGTCGAGGGACCTTCACTGGCGAGGAATCGCAAACATGGCTCGTGTCGTCGTCATCAGCCTGGTCGTCGGGGCCCTGGCTCTTCCCGCCGCACTGGCGCCCGTCGAGGCGAACGCGGCGTCGTGCTCCAGCCGCAAGGCCACCGGCACCATCCTGGGCGGCCTGGGCGGCGCTCTGGTCGGCAACGCCATCTCGGATGGCGGCGGCGGCCTGATCGTCGGCGGCGTCGGCGGCGCCCTGATCGGCCGTCAGATCGGCAAGAGCGGCTGCCGCAAGCGCGTCACCACCACTTACTACGACGCCGGTCCGCGCGCCGCCCGCGCGGCCCAGCCCGCCCCGGTCCAGACGGTCTATTACGACCACATGGGCAATCCGGTCGCGCGCGGCGAGGTCCGCAACGGCAGCTTCCAGACGGTGTCGACCAACACGGCCGCCGCCTGTCGCACTGAGACCCGGTCCTATTACGACGAGCGCGGTCGCCTGACCCAAAGCCCTGTCCAGGTCTGCGCCCGCTAATCAAAACTCCAAGAGGAAACGCCCCACGATGATCCGCACGCCCGTGATCGCTGTCCTCGCGCTGACCGCCCTCGGGCTGGCCGCGTGCGGAGAGCATGACGCCACCATGGCCAACGCCAAAATCTGTACCGACTTCAAGACCGCCGCGCCTAGCGTGACGGCCGCCGCCGATCCGGCCACGCCGGTCGACGAATGTACGCGCCGCTGGGCCTACAGCCTGGCCGGCTCCAAGGACAGCGCCGAGGTCGTGGCCGAAGCGGTCGTGGCCGCCTGCGCCCCGGCGCTCAGCCGCTGGAACCAGGCCTCGCTGGGCCAGGCGCCCGGCGCCAGCGGTGACCAGGCCCTGAGCCTGCGCACCGGCCAGCCGACCAATCCACTGGCCGAGCACAGCGCCTTCGCCTCGGGCCGCGCCCTGCTCTACGTGGTCCAGGCCCGCGCCGGCCGCTGCAAGCCGCCGCCGGCAGAGAACGGCGTGCCGACGGGGCTCTAGGCCTTCGCTTCGGCGATTGCGTCGCGCTCCCATTCCAGGAATTCCGGCGTCGTCAAAAGACGCTCGGCATAGGCCTTGGCGTCGCCCGACAGGTCGACGCCATAGGTCCGGAAGCGCGACGCCACCGGCGTGAAGAACGCGTCGGTAATCGACCATTCGCCCAGCAGGAACGGACCGCCCGAGCGCGCCAGCAGTTGTTCCCAGCGCTCGACGATCTTGCGCACGTCCTTCTGGGTACCCTCCGAGAGCTCCAGCTTGCGCGGGGCCTCGTCCAGCGCCATCGGGCATTCGCCCCGCAGCGCCTGAAAGCCCGAATGCATCTCGGCCGCCGCCGAGCGCGCCAGGGCCCGCAAGGCCGGATCCGCCGGCCACAACTTGGCCTCAGGATACTTCTCGGCCAGGTATTCGCAGATCGCCAGCGAGTCCCAGACCACCAGGTCGCCGTCCTTCAGGGCCGGGGCCAGCTTGCTGGGCGAGATCTTGCCGATTTCGGCGCTCGTTGCCTCGCCCTGGCGCAGCGTCACCAGGATCTCCGTGAACGGAATCCCCGCGCGCTTCAGCGCCAGCCAGGGGCGCAGGGACCAGGTGGACCACCGCTTGGTGCCGATCACGATTTCCATGCCCTCGCGCCTTTTTCCAGTTTCGGGTTTGTCATCGGCCCTAGCGTAAGCCTAGGGTGGCCTCAACAATTAGAACAACTGTTCGAGGGAGTGAGACCATGGCGAAAGACGCCGCGACTGCGCCTCCAGTATCAGCCGCGGAGCCGCCCGCCCCATTGGCCGCCACAGCGGTCCCCTCCCCCCTGATCGCCCCGGTCTCCACCGCCTACCGACGATACGCCCTCTGGGTGCTGCTGATCATCTACACGCTGAACTTCCTGGATCGGCAGGTGGTCAACATCCTGGCCGAGCCGATCAAGCAGGAGCTGGGCCTGGCCGACTGGCAGCTGGGCATGATGACCGGCCTGGCCTTCGCCATCTTCTACACCGTGCTGGGCATTCCGATCGCGCGGATGGCCGAGCGCAAGAACCGGCCGATGATCATCGGCGTGTCGGTGGCGGCCTGGAGCGTGTTCACCGTCGCCTGCGGCTTCGCCCAAAACTTCTGGCACCTGATCCTGGCCCGTATCGGCGTGGGCGTCGGCGAGGCCGGCTGCACCCCGCCGGCCCACTCGCTGATCACCGACTACGTACCCAAGGAGAAGCGGGCCAGCGCAATCGCCTTCTACTCGATCGGCACCCCGCTGGGCTCGCTGCTGGGCATGGCCATGGGCGGCCTGGTGGCTGACGCCTACGGCTGGCGGGTGGCCTTTATGGTCGCCGGCGCGCCGGGCGTGATCTTCGCCCTGATCGCCGCCTTCACCCTGGTCGAGCCGCGCAAGAAACTGGCCGCCGACCTGGCCGCCCGCGCTGCGCCGCAGATCAGCTTCGCCGCCGCCCTGGCCGTGCTGATGGCCAAGAAGACCTTCTGGCTGGTGGCCTTCGCCGCCGCGATCAAGGCCTTCATCGGCTATGGCCACGCGCCCTTCACCGCCTCGTTCTTCTTCCGCAACCACACCGCCGAACTGGCGGAGCTGGCGGCGATGTTCGGGCTGAAGTCGGCCGGCTTCCTGGGCCTGGCCCTGGGCCTGATGGGCGGCACGGCCGGCGTCATCGGCGCCTGGCTGGGCGGGGTCATCGCGGACCGCTACGGCTCCAAGGACATCCGCGCCTATGTCGTGGTGCCGGCCATCGCCTCGCTGCTGGCCATCCCATTCTACATCGCCGCCATCAACCTGCCCGAGGCGGTGCCGGCCATGGCCCTGCTGACCGTGCCCGTGCTGCTGGGCACCCTGTGGTACGGCCCGGTCTACGCCACCGCCCAGAGCATCGTCGATCCGACCATGCGCGCCACGGCCTCGGCGGTGCTGCTGTTCATCATCAACCTGATCGGCCTGGGCCTGGGCCCCGTCGGCGTGGGCCTGCTCAGCGACGCCCTGGCCGGTCCGATGGGCCTGGGCTCGGCCGAGGGCGTGCGCTGGGCGCTGATGATCTCGGCGGCCTTCGGCGTGGTGTCGTTCTGGCTGTTCTGGCGGGCCCGCAAGACCATCGCCGACGACATGGTGGCGTAAGACTAGATGCCCCCCCGCGATGCGGGGGAGCTGTCGCGAAGGCGACTGAGGGGGGCGAGCTGGACTTAGGCCGAGTTAGCCCCCTCCGGCCCTCTGGGCCGCCTCCCCCGCATCGCGGGGGAGGAACTGCCGAAATAGCCTCTGGCGCTTTGGCTTCCGCTGCGTCTACAGTCCCTTCAAGAATTAGAACAAATGTTTGAAGGGAGAGTCAGGATGGCCGACGCGCGTGCGTCCGGCGGGCGTTCGCCCGTCTATACGCCCCCCGTTTATACAAATGGCTACAAGGCCGCGGTGCTGGGGCTGCTGCTGGCCACCTACACCTTCAACTTCATCGACCGCACGATCATCGCCACCATCGGTCAGGCCATCAAGGTCGACCTCAAGCTGACCGACACCCAGCTGGGCCTCCTGGGCGGCCTCTACTTCGCCCTCCTCTACACCCTGCTGGGCATCCCGATCGCCCGCCTGGCCGAGCGCTGCAATCGGGTGACGATCATTTCGGTGTCGCTGGTCATCTGGTCGGGCTTCACCGCCCTGTGCGGCGCCGCCAGCAGCTTCGCCCAACTGGCCCTGTTCCGCTTCGGCGTCGGCGTCGGCGAGGCCGGCTGCTCGCCGCCCAGCCACTCGCTGATCAGCGACTATTACGAGCCCAAGAAGCGCGCCTCGGCCCTGTCGATCTACTCGTTCGGCATCCCGCTGGGCACCATGTTCGGCGCCGTGGCCGGCGGTTGGCTGGCCACCGAGTTCAGCTGGCGCGTGGCCTTCGTCATCGTCGGCCTGCCCGGCATCCTCCTGGCCCTGATCGTCAAGCTGGTGATCAAGGAGCCGCCGCGCGGCCATTCCGAGATCGTCGAGGCGCCGCTGGAGGCCGAGGACGTCGTGGTCGAACCGGCCAAGCCCGCCTTCTCCCTGACCAACGAGTTCAAGGAGCTTTGGGCCGTCTCCAAGGTGCTGTTCGGCAAGTGGCCGGTGCTGCACATGGTGCTGGGCGTGACCATCGCCTCGTTCGGCTCGTACGGCTCGGGCGCCTTCGTGCCGTCGTACTTCGTGCGCGCCTTCGGGCTGAACCTGGCCGAGGTCGGTCTGATCGTCGGCCTGATCGGCGGCTTCTCGGCCGGCGTCGGCACCCTGGTCGGCGGCTTCCTGAGCGACTGGGCCGCCAAGCGCAGCGTCAAGTGGTACGCCTGGACCCCGGCCATCGGTCTGATCGTCTGCACGCCGATCTACATCCTGGCCTACCTGCAGACCGACTGGAAGGCGACGGCTACAATTCTCCTGATCCCGGGCGTCTTCCACTACGTTTACCTGGCCCCGACCTTCGGCGTGGTCCAGAACTCGGTGGAGCCGCACCGGCGGGCCACCGCCACGGCCCTGCTGTTCTTCTTCCTGAACCTGATCGCCCTGGGCGGCGGACCGGTCTTCACCGGCTGGCTGATCGACCATCTGGCGCAGTACCACTTCAACGTCCCGGACGCCGGCGGCGTGGTCCACAGCCTGTTCGCCTCCTTCGGTCAAGCGGGCGCGCAGAGCTTCGCGGCGGCCTGTCCCGGCGGCGTGGCCCCCGCCGGCTCGCCGGCCGAACTGGCGACGCAGTGCCGCTCGACCCTGGCCCTGTCCAGCCAGCAGGGCATCATCATCTCGCTGTGCTTCTACGCCTGGGCCGGCGTCCACTACGCCCTGGCCAGCATCGGCATGGTCAAGCACATGCAGGAACGCGCCGGAACCTAGGCAACTAAACTCCAGGCTGAGCCGTTGGACCGGCGGTCCAGCCTGGAGACGTCATGCCCCGCCTCTCGACTTCCCTCATCTGCCTGACGCTTCTGATGGCCTCGCCCGCCCTGGCGCAGGACTATGCGTGGCAGGGGTTCGCAGCGGCCGACGCCATGAACACCCTGCACCACAACCTGCTGAACCGTACGAACGAAGCCGCCCAGGAACGTCGTGACAGGGCCGCTGGCCGGCGCCCCGCCGCGCGTCCCGCCGCCCCGCCGCCGTCCCTGCCGGCCAACCAGCTGACCTTCCGCCGCGACCCGGCTGTGACCCGCGGGGTCCACGCTGATTTGGTGAAGCGGGTCTCGGGCAAGGACGCCAACGCCGGCCGCGTGCTGTCGCAGGAGCTGGTTCGCCGTGATCCGCTGACCGTCGCCACGCCGATCTTCCGCCGGTTTGGCCTGGACACCGGCAATGTCGTGGACGCCACCGCGATCTACTTCATGGGCATGTGGGGCGCGGCCAACAACGTCCAGAACCAGATGAGCCCAGACCAGGCCCGCGGCGCCCGTGCTCATGTCGCCCGGGCGGTGAACTTCGCCGGCATGGGCCTGAACACCCCCGCCGCTCGCCAGCGCTATGCCGAAGGCCTGCTCTACCAGGTCATCCTGATGGACATGGCCGTTGAGCAAGCCCAGCAGCAGAAGAACGCCGCCCATCAGCGCGTTCTGGCCGACGCCGCTCACCGCCAGATGACCCAGGCAGGCCTGGACATGCGTAAGGTCGACCTCACCGCGGCCGGGTTCGTTCCGCTCTAAGTAATAGACCTCTTCCCTTGACTCCCGGGGCCGAGCGGCCGAAACGCCGCCCATGATCAGCCGCTACGCCCGCCCCGAAGCCGCCGCCATCTGGTCCAGCCAGACCAAGTACAAGATCTGGTTCGAGATCGAGGCCCACGCCGCCGACGCCATGGCCGAGATCGGGACCATCCCGAAGCTCGCCGCCGAGACGATCTGGGAAAAGGGCCGCGACGCGGTCTGGGACAGCGATCGCATCGACGAGATCGAGCGCGTCACCAAGCATGACGTCATCGCCTTCCTGACCCACGTGTCGGAGATCGTCGGTCCGGAAGCCCGCTTCCTGCACCAGGGCATGACCAGCTCGGACGTGCTGGACACCTGCTTCGCCGTGCAGCTGTCGCGCGCCACCGACCTGCTGCTGGAAGACGTCGACCTGGTGCTGGCCGCCCTGAAGCGCCGCGCCCTCGAGCACAAGATGACCGTCTGCGTTGGCCGCAGCCACGGCATCCACGCCGAACCGATCACCTTCGGCCTGAAGCTGGCCGGCTACTACGCCGAGTTCCAGCGCGCCAAGGAACGCCTGGCGATGGCCAAGTTCGAAGTCGCCACCTGCGCGATCTCGGGCGCCGTCGGCACCTTCGCCAATGTCGACCCGCGCGTCGAACAGCACGTGGCCGACAAGATGGGCCTGGCCGTCGAGCCGGTTTCGACCCAGGTCATCCCGCGCGACCGTCACGCCGCCTATTTCGCGGCCCTGGGCGTCGTCGCCTCGTCGGTCGAGCGCCTGGCAACCGAGATCCGCCACCTGCAGCGCACCGAGGTCCTGGAAGCCGAGGAACCCTTCGAGGTCGGCCAGAAGGGTTCCTCGGCCATGCCGCATAAGCGCAACCCGATCCTGACCGAGAACCTGACGGGCCTGGCCCGCCTGGTCCGCTCGGCCGTGGTCCCGGCGATGGAGAACGTCGCCCTCTGGCACGAGCGCGACATCAGCCACTCGTCGGTCGAGCGCGGCATCGGCCCCGACGCCACCATCCACCTCGACTTCGCCCTGCGCCGCCTGGCCGGCGTCATCGAGCGCTTCAACATCTATCCCGACAACATGGCCAAGAACCTGGACAAGCTGGGGGGCCTTGTCTTCTCGCAGCGCGTCATGCTGGCCCTGACCCAGGAAGGCGTGTCGCGTGAAGACGCCTACGCCGCCGTCCAGGGCAACGCCATGAAGGTCTGGCGCGGCGAAGGCCGCTTCCTCGACTTCCTGAAGGCCGACGAGACCGTCTCCAAGGCCCTGTCGGACGCCGAACTGGAGAGCCTGTTCGACCTCGGCTACCACACCAAGAACGTCGACGTGATCTTCAAGCGCGTCTTCGGCGAGCAAGCCTAAGCGCCTTGCGCAAGGCAGGCTTCCCGGCGGTCGTCGATGCGGACACCCGCGTCCTGATCCTGGGCAGCCTGCCGGGCGAGGCCTCGCTGGCGCTCGCACAGTACTACGGCAATCCGAGAAACGCCTTTTGGCGGCTGATGGAGGGCGTGATCGACGCGCCCCTGGTCCCGCTGACCTATGACGAACGCCTGGCGACCCTGAAGGCCTGCCACGTCGGCCTGTGGGACGTCATCGCCGAGGCCGAGCGCCCCGGCAGCCTGGACGCGGCCATCCGCGATCCCGCCGCCAACGATCTCCTGGCCTTGATCGACACCCTGCCCGCCTTGCGCCTCGTGGCGTTCAACGGCGGCACGGCGGCCAAGCTGGGCGGCCGGCGGATCGGCGACCGCATCGCCACCCTGGCCCTGCCCTCCTCCAGCCCCGCCCACGCTGCGCGCACCTTCGCGCAGAAGGCGGAGGCCTGGAGCGCCCTGCGCGATTCCCTTCGCAGCTGACGTCCAGTCAAACAAAAAGGCCGCCCCCGAGGGAGCGGCCTTGTTCGTTTCGGCTTGTGGCGAAGCTTATTCGCCGGCCTTGAGCTGCTCGCGGGCCTGAGCCAGCAGTTCGGCCATCTTCATGCGGACTTCGCTGTCCGACACCGCCACGCCCGAGCCCTTCAGGTCTTCCGAGACCTTGCGGAACACGTCTTCGTCGCCCGGCTGTTCGAAGTCGGACTTCACCACGGCGCGCGCGTATTCCTCGACCGTCGCCAGGCCCATCAGGCCAGCGGCCCATTCGCCCAGCAGGCGGTTGCGGCGCGCGGTCGCCTTGAACTCCAGTTCGTTGTCCAGCGCGAACTTGCGTTCGAAAGCCTGTTCGCGGTCGTCGAAGGTGGTCATGAAGGCCCCAAAGTCGTCTGAGGCGGCTGCATATCCTTTGCCGGTCTCCACCGCAATCGGCCCTGAAGCCGCAGGCGACGTTTCGGTGGCGCGATAGACCAAAAAGACCCACCCAGGTTTGCGCCATAACGCCCCTTCAGGTAGGTTCCATCGGACATTTTCAGTGAGCGGCCTTGAGTCGAACGCCGCGCGCAGCTATCCGCCGCGCGCGCTTTTCGTTTCTCCGGAGATTTTCCGGGCCTTGGCCGCACGCGCGCTTCCAGAAGGGCCTCGTCGAGAGCCATGACCACCCGCCGCAAGAAAGTCTACGAAGGCAAGGCCAAGATCCTGTACGAGGGCCCCGAGCCCGGTACGCTGATCCAGTACTTCAAGGACGACGCGACGGCCTTCAACGCACAGAAGAAGGCGGTTCTGGAAGGCAAGGGCGTCATCAACAACCGCATCAGCGAGTACATCATGACTCGCCTGAACGGGATCGGCGTCCAGAACCACTTCATCCGCCGCCTGAACCTGCGCGAGCAGCTGATCAAGGAAGTCGAGATCGTCCCGCTCGAGGTCGTGGTGCGCAACATCGCCGCCGGCTCGATCGCCACGCGCCTGGGCCTGACAGAAGGTCAGCCCCTGCCCCGCTCGATCATCGAGTTCTACTACAAGGACGACAAGCTCGGTGACCCGATGGTCTCCGAGGAGCACATCACCGCGTTCAACTGGGCCGCGACCCAGGAGATCGACGACATGATGGCCATGGCCCTGCGGGTGAACGACTATCTGTCGGGCCTGTTCAGCGGCGTCGGCATCACGCTGGTGGACTTCAAGATCGAGTTCGGCCGCGTCTATGAGGGCGACTTCTCGCGGATCATCCTGGCCGACGAGATCAGCCCCGACAGCTGCCGCCTGTGGGACAGCGTCACCAACGAGAAGCTGGACAAGGACCGCTTCCGGCGCGACCTGGGCAATGTCATCGAAAGCTATACCGAGGTGGCCCGCCGCCTGGGGATCATGAAGGAAATGCCGACCGTCATCCAAGGCGGCGTGCACTAAGCCTTCGGTTCACGATCACCGCGACCGGCCGTGTCGCGAGGGGAGAGTCTGTCAGTGAAAGCCACCGTCCACGTGTTCCTGAAGCCCGGCGTTCTCGACGTCCAGGGCAAGGCCGTCGAAAACGCCCTGCACGGCCTGGGCTGGCCGTCGGTCAAGGACGCCCGCGTGGGCCGCGTCATCGAGTTCGACCTCGACGGCACGGACGCTGAAGCCGCCAAGGCCGAGGTCAAGTCGATGTGTGAGAAGCTGCTGGCCAACACGGTCATCGAAAGCTACCGCATCGAGGTGGCGTAAGCCCCCCTCCAAGACCAAGCTGATGAAAGCCCCCAAGCCACGCTTGGGGGTTTTTCATTTAGGGGATGCCCCAAAGCTGGCCCGCAGGGTCGTCAGGCTGGTCTCGCGGATCGGCTCCAGGTCCATGCCGGGATCGATCAACAGCTGGGTCGACAGGCCCAGGAGCAGCGAGCCGACCATCAACGCGGCCGCATCGGCGTTCAGGCCCGCCCGCACCACGCCCTCGGCCTGGCCGCGCAGCACCAGGGCCTCCAGCCGCAGTTCGACGGTCTTGTGCGCCTGGGCGAACGGGCCGCGCAATTCCGAGACCTCGGCCACCGCCCCGGCCATCAGCACGAAATAGGCCCGCATCTCCTGGTCTTGCGAGAGGTTGCGCAGGAAGACGTCGACGAAGGCCAGGATCGCCTCCAGCCCGTCCAGTTCGTCCAGCGGCCGCGCGTCCAGCAGGCCCTCGATCCTCACCTGCAGGCGGGCGATCAGCGCCTCGATCAGCCCCTGCTTGGAGCCGAACCGCTGGGTCGCCAGGCCGCGGCTGTAGCCGGCCCGCGCCCCGATCGCCTCGAAGGTCGCCGCCGCCGTCCCCTGCTCTGCGATCAGTTCTGCGGCCGCCCGCAGCAGTTCGCTCTCGGACTGCTGGCGCCGATCGGACTGGGTGCGGCGCGCGGGCGAGGCCTTAAGGGCGGACGTCATCTTGCAGAACCTAGTTATTTGTTGAACAACAAGCAAATAAGAGAAGCGACCCCAATGTCGCTCTGTCAGGGAGCCCAGGACATGCCGATTCCGGCCGAGATCGCGCGCGATATCGTCGACCCCGCCGCCTATGCCGACGGCGACCGCGTCGACCGGGCCTTCACCTGGCTGCGTCGCGAGGCGCCGCTGGACGTGGCCCAGCCCGAGGGCTTCGATCCGTTCTGGGTCGTCACCCGCCATGCCGACATCCTGGAGGTCGAGCGCCAGAACGAGCTCTTCCACAACGGCGACCGCGCCACCGTCCTGACCACCATCGAGGCCGACCAGAAGGTGCGCGAGATGATGGGCGGCTCGCCGCACCTGGTCCGCTCGCTGGTGCAGATGGACAACCCCGACCACTTCGCCTACCGCCGGGTGACCCAGCCGTCCCTGATGCCGCAGAACCTGCGGGCGCTGGAGGCGCGCATCCGCGAGATCGCCCGCGGCTTCATCGACCGCATGGCCCAGCACGGCGACCGCTGCGACTTCGCCCGCGACGTGGCGTTCCTCTATCCGCTGCACGTGATCATGGAGGTGCTGGGCGTGCCCGAGGCCGACGAGCCGCGGATGCTGAAGCTGACCCAGGAGCTGTTCGGCAACGCCGACCCCGACCTGAACCGCACCGGCAAGTCGATCACCGACGTCAAGGAAGGCGTCGACAGCATCCAGTCCGTGGTCATGGACTTCATGCTGTACTTCAACGCCATCACCGAGGACCGCCGCGCGGCGCCGCGCGAGGACCTGGCCAGCATCATCGCCAACGGCAAGATCAACGGCGAGCCGATGGGTCACCTGGAGGCGATGAGCTACTACATCATCGCCGCCACGGCCGGCCACGACACCACCTCCTCGACCACCGCCGGCGCGCTGTGGGCCCTGGCCGAGAACCCCGAGCAGTTCGCCAAGGTGAAGGCCGATCCGTCGCTGATCCCCGGGCTGATCGAGGAATCGATCCGCTGGGTCACACCGGTGAAGCACTTCATGCGCACCGCCACCGCCGACACCGAACTGGCCGGCCGCAAGATCGCCAAGGGCGACTGGCTGTTCCTGTCCTATCCGTCAGGCAACCGCGACGAGGCGGTGTTCGACGATCCGTTCGCGTTCAAGGTCGACCGCACGCCCAACAAGCACGTGGCCTTCGGCTACGGCGCCCACGTCTGCCTGGGCCAGCACCTGGCGCGGATGGAGATGCGGGTGCTGTGGGAGGAGTTGCTGGCGCGGCTGGACAGCGTCGAGCTGGACGGCTCGCCCACACGGATGACCGCCAATTTCGTCTGCGGCCCCAAGTCGGTGCCGATCCGTTTCAAGATGCACTGAGGCGGCGATGAGCGCGCCCTACAAGGTCTGGCAGTGCCGCACCTGCGGCTATCTCTACGATGAGGCCGAGGGCGACCCCGGCGAAGGCCTGGCGCCCGGCACGCGCTGGGCCGACATCCCCGCCAGCTGGATCTGCCCGCTGTGCGGCACGCCGAAGTCGGATTTCGACATGGTCGAACTCTGAACCCCTTCCGCTACGGACTTCGCCACACAATGTTCTCCGGACGTAGGAGAGCGCTATGAGTCCGCCGTTTCACCTGGCCCAGGTCAATGTCGGCCGCCTGAAGGCGCCGATCGACCATCCGTCGATCCAGGACTTCACCGACAACCTGGACCGCATCAACGCCGTGGCCGAAGCCTCGCCAGGCTTCGTCTGGCGGCTGACGGGCGGCGGCAACAACGCCACGGACCTGGCGATCGGGACCGATCCGCTGTTCATCCCCAACATGTCGGTCTGGACCGACAATCCGTCGCTGGGGGCCTTCGTCTATCGCAGCGACCACGTCGGCATCATGCGCCGCCGCCGCGAGTGGTTCGAGCACATGGACCTCTACATGGCGCTATGGTGGGTCCCAGGCGGCCACGAACCCACCGTCGAGGAGGCGCTGGAGAAGCTGGCCCTCCTGAAGTCCCACGGCCCGACGCCGGCGGCCTTTACCTTCAGGACCCCCTTCCCCGCCCCGACCGGCGAGCCGGTCGCGCCCGAGCTGGATGAGTGTGCGTAATAACCTTCAGACGTGACTGACATTCGCTTCGAACGGTGCTACAGGCCCGCGCCATGAAAGCCGCCGTCGTTGTCTTCCCCGGTTCCAACTGCGATCGTGATTGCAAGGTCGCCATCGAGCGCTCCGCGGGCGCCCGCGTCGAGATGGTCTGGCACCAGGAAACGGCCCTGCCCGATGACCTGGACCTGATCGTCCTGCCCGGCGGCTTCTCGTACGGCGACTACCTGCGCTGCGGCGCCATGGCCGCCCAGAGCCCGGTGATGAAGGAAGTCGTCTCGGCCGCCGAAAAGGGCGTCGCCGTCGTCGGCATCTGCAACGGCTTCCAGGTCCTGACCGAAGTGGGCCTGCTGCCTGGCGCCCTGCTGCGCAACGCCGGCCTGAAGTATGTATGCAAGCCGGTCGAGCTGGACATCGTCAACGGCCAGACCCGCTTCACCGCCGGCTATGGCGAGCAGCGCGACGCGGTCATGACCGTGGGCAACGGCGAAGGCAACTACTTCGCCGACGAACAGACGCTGGACCGTCTGGAGGGCGAAGGCCAGGTGGTGTTCCGCTACAAGGAAAACCCCAATGGCTCGGCCCGCGCCATCGCCGGCATCGTCAACGCCGGCGGCAACGTCCTGGGCCTGATGCCCCACCCCGACCGCGCCTTCGACGCCGATCTCGGCTCGGAAGACGGCGCGGTGCTGTTCCGCAGCATCTTCGAGAGCGCCTGACGCCTTTCCGTCTGCCGTTGACCGCGAACCGGAACTTTAGCGTTACACTGTAGCACTCACTGAAAACGGCTTCTAAGATGCCCGCCATTGCAGGAGGGCCACCCATGAGTCTCGTTTCTACGCTGCGCGCCGGATTGCTGGCCGCTGCGGCAACGGTCGTTTTCGCCGGCGTTGCGCACGCCCAAGCCGCGGCCCCGATCACGGCCATGACGCCGGACATCGACGGCCAGTACGTCGCGACCAAGGTCAATCACGACTACGAAAAGCGCGTGGTCATGGTGCCCATGCGCGACGGGACCAAGCTCTACACCGTCATCGTGACGCCCAAGGGCGGCAAGAACCTGCCGATCCTGCTGACCCGCACGCCCTACAACGCCGCCAAGCGCGCGGCCCGCGCCGACAGTCCCAAGATGCTGGGCATTCTGCCCCAGGGCGACGAGGTGTTCGTCGAGGACAAGGGCTACATCCGCGTCTTCCAGGACATCCGCGGCAAGTACGGCTCGGAAGGCGAATACGTGATGACCCGGCCGCTGAAGGGGCCATTGAATTCGTCCGAGGTCGACCACTCGACCGACGCCTACGACACCATCGACTGGCTGGTGAAGAACGTGCCCGAGACCAACGGCAAGGTCGGCATGTTGGGCAGCTCGTACGAGGGCTTCACCGTAGTGATGGCCCTGGTCAATCCGCATCCGGCGCTGAAGGCCGCCGCCCCAATGAGCCCGATGATTGACGGCTGGATGGGCGACGACTGGTTCCAGTACGGCGCTTTCCGCCAGAAGATGTTCGACTACTACGCCGCTCAGACATCGGTCCGGGGCTCTGGCGAAGGCGTGCAGCGTCAGGGTTATGACGACTATGCCGGCTTCCTGCGCGAAGGCTCGGCTGGCGACTACGCCAGGAACCACGGCCTGGACAAGCTGCCCTGGGTCCAGAAGATGTTCGCCCACCCGGCCTATGACAGCTTCTGGAGCGAGCAGGCGCTGGACAAGACCATGGAGAAGACGCCGCTCAAGGTGCCGACCATGTGGATCCAGGGCCTGTGGGACCAGGAGGACATTTGGGGCGCGGTGCACTCGTATCCGGCGCTGGAATCCAAGGACACGAACAACGACATGAACTACCTGGTGCTGGGCCCGTGGCGGCACAGCCAGGTGAACTATGACGGCTATAACCTAGGTCCGTTCAAGTGGGACGGCGATACGGCCCTGCAGTTCCGCCGCGACACGCTGAAGCCCTTCTTCGACCAGCACCTGAAGGACGGCGCGCCCAAGGCCGACACCCCGCCGGTGCTGATCTACGACGCCGGCCAGAACAAGTGGAATCGCTACGCCAACTGGCCGCAGGGCAAGACCCAGAACCTCTATCTGGAAGCCAAGGGCGGCCTGGACTTCACCTCGCCGGCCGCGGCCAAGGGGGCCGCTGCCTATGACGAATACGTCTCTGATCCGGCCAAGCCCGTGCCCTATATCCCGCGCCCGCTGCAGTTCTCCGATCGCACGCGCTGGATCGAGTGGCTGGTCAGCGACCAGCGCGGCGTCGATAGCCGTCCCGACGTCCTGACCTATGTCACCGAGCCGCTGACGGCGCCGCTGAAGATCGCCGGCGTGCCCAAGGTCAACCTGACCGCCTCGACCAGCGGCAGCGACAGCGACTGGGTGGTCAAGCTGATCGACGTCTACCCCGACGAAGTCACCAGCCAGCCCGAACTGGGCGGCTACCAGCTGCCGGTCGGCATGACCATCTTCCGCGGCCGCTATCGCGAAAGCTTCAGCACGCCCAAGGCCCTGACGCCCAACAAGCCGCTGAAGTACCAGTTCATCCTGCCAACCGCGAACCACACCTTCCAGCCGGGCCACCGGATCATGGTCCAGGTACAGTCCAGCTGGTTCCCGCTCTACGACCGCAACCCGCAGACCTTCGTGCCGAACATCTTCTTCGCCAAGCCCGAGGACTATGTGAAGGCGACGCAGCGGGTGTTCCACGCGGGGGATACGGCCAGCTTCATCGAGCTGCCGGTGGTGGACGGGAAGTAGGCATAAAGAAAGGGCCGGCGGGTCAGCGCCGGCCCTTCCCTCTACGGAGAGGTGTCGTCAGGTCAGCGGTCGCCGCGCCTGACGTTTTCATCCTGCTGGTTGGCCTGCCCGCCCGGGTTGCGGCCCTGCTCTTCCCGCTCGTTCGGCCTGGGCTGCCCTTGCTGTTGCTGCTGGTCGGGCGCTCGCCGTTGCTGGTCGTTCTGCTGTTGCTGTGGATTACGGTTGTTGTCAGCCATCGGGCTTCTCCTTGGTTCACAGCGCTCTCATCAAGCACGCCTATAGAACGACCTCGGACTCGCGCCGTTCCTACGGCGGAGTCGCCTTAATTCCCGCCAAGCTTCGGAATTTGCAGGATTTTCCAGCGACGCTTCGCCTGTCGCTAGAGAACCATGGTTAAGGGGCGCCGCCGCGGGCGAGCGTTGTGGAACAGCCAAGCTCGATCGACCATTGTTCGCTCAAGGGAACGAACCAGAAGGCGTCGGTGGAGCCTTCGCGAGACACGCAGAGCTAAGACCAACATGGCCGACCCCGAAGTTCGGTTTCCAGACACCTATGTCAGCGGCGTACCCGTCTGGGCCAGACGCCGCAAGCGCTCGGGCGTGAACCCGCTGCTCAACACCCTGATCGTGCTGCTGGCCCTGTTCGGCGGCGTCGTGGCCGGCGTTTCGCTGCGCATGGGCTCGGTCGAGAAGGGCGGCGCGGTGATCGACCAGTGGATCGAGATGGGCCGCGCCAAGTGGAACGAGGCCGCCGGCGCGCCGACGGCGCCGCCCGGGCCATAGGCGACCTTAAACCCTCTCAGGCCAGTAGCGGAATCTGGACGACCAAGGTAGAAGGCGCGCCCATGAGCACGCCCCAAAAGCCCATGGCCGAATTGGCCGCCGAGTTCGGCCTGAAACCCGCCGAATATGACGTCGTCCTGCAGCGGCTGGGCCGCGAGCCCAACCTCGTGGAGCTGGGCGTGTTCTCGGTGATGTGGTCCGAGCACTGCTCGTACAAGTCCTCGAAGAACCAGCTGAAGAAGTTCCCGATCGACGGGCCGCGCGTCATCTGCGGTCCGGGCGAGAACGCCGGCGTCATCGACATCGGCGACGGCGACGCGATCATCTTCAAGATGGAGAGCCACAACCACCCGTCCTACATCGAGCCCTATCAGGGCGCGGCGACGGGCGTGGGCGGCATCATGCGCGACGTCTTCACGATGGGCGCGCGGCCGATCGCTCTCCTGAACGCCCTGCGCTTCGGCGATCCCGAGCACCCCAAGACCAAGCGCCTGGTGGACGGCGTGGTCGCCGGCATCGCCGGCTACGGCAACTGCGTGGGCGTGCCCACGGTCGCCGGCGAGACCAATTTCCACAAGGGCTACAACGGCAACATCCTGGTCAACGCCATGTGCGTGGGCCTGGCCAAGGCCGATAGCATCTTCTACTCGGCCGCCCCCGGCCCGGGCCTGGCGGTCGTCTATTTCGGCTCCAAGACCGGCCGCGACGGCATCCACGGCGCGACGATGTCCTCGACCGAGTTCACCGAGGACTCCGAGGAGAAGCGCCCCACCGTGCAGGTCGGCGACCCCTTCGCCGAAAAGCTGCTGATCGAGGCCACGCTGGAGCTGATGGCCACCGGCGCGGTCGCCGCCATCCAGGACATGGGGGCTGCGGGCCTGACCTCGTCGTCGGTCGAGATGGCCGGCAAAGGCGGCGTCGGCATCGAGCTGAACATGGACGCGGTCCCGCAGCGCGAGACCGGCATGTCGGCCTATGAGATGATGCTGTCGGAAAGCCAGGAGCGCATGCTGGCGGTCCTCAAGCCAGGCCGCGAACAGGACGGCCACGCCATCTTTGAGAAATGGGGCCTGGACGCCGCCGTCATCGGCTACACTACTGACACTGGCCGCCTGGTGCTGAAGCATCACGGCGAGACCGTCTGCGACGTGCCGCTGGCCCCGCTGTTCGACGACGCCCCGCTGTATGACCGTCCGTGGGTCCAACCCAAGCTGGACGCGCGCCTCGACCCGGCCGCCATCCCCGCCCCGATCGACTGGAACGAAGCCGTCCTGAAGATCGTCGGCTGCCCCGACATGGCCTCCAAGCGCTGGCTGTGGGAGCAGTACGACCGCCACGTGATGGCCGACACCCTTGAAGACAGCGCCACCGGCTGCGACGCCGGCATCGTGCGCATCCACGGCACTGGCAAGGCCATCGCGGTCACCAGCGACTGCACCCCGCGTTACGTCCAGGCAGATCCCTATGAGGGCGGCAAGCAGGCTGTCGCGGAAGCCTGGCGCAACCTGACGGCCGCCGGCGCCCTGCCGATCGCCATCACCGACAACCTGAACTTCGGCAGCCCCGAAAAGCCCGAGACCATGGGCCAGATCGTGCGCGCCACCGACGGCATGGCCGAGGCCTGTCGCGTGCTGGACTTCCCGGTCGTGAGCGGCAATGTCAGCCTCTACAACGAGACAAACGGCGTCGCCATTCCGCCGACCCCGACTGTCGGCGCCGTGGGCCTGCTGGAAGACTTCGACCTGCGCACGGGCTTTGGCAACGTGGCCGAGGGCGACACGCTGGTGCTGATCGGCGAGACCCATGGCGAACTGGGCGCCTCGATCTATCTGCGCGAGATCCTGGGTCGCGAAGACGGCGCCCCGCCGCCGGTCGACCTGGCCCTGGAGCGCAAGAACGGCGACTTCGTGCGCGGCCTGATCGCCTCGGGCCTGGTCGCGGGCGTCCACGACCTGTCGGACGGCGGCCTGCTGGTCGCCGCGGCCGACATCGCCCTGGCCAGCAAGGTCGGCGTCACCCTGAACGCCACCAGCGCCGCCCACGCTCACCCCTACCTGCTGGGCGAAGACCAGGCCCGCTACCTGATCGCCACGCCGGATCCCGACGCGGTGCTGGAAGCGGCCAAGGCCGCCGGCGTCCACGCCAACCTGGCCGGCGTCGCGGGCGGGGACAATTTTGCGTCGCAAGATCTGTTTAGCGTCGACCTGGAAACCCTGCGCACGGCCCACGAGGCCTGGCTGCCGGGCTACATGAACGCCCCCAAGGCCTAAAGGACGACCATGCGCCTCGCTTTCCTGGCTACCGCCGCCGCCCTGATCCTGTCCGCCTGCGCGCCCACGGGCGCGCCGGAGGCGGGCAATCCCCCGTCGGCGGCAGCCCAGGCCAGCGCCTGCGCGGCCAAGGGCGGGTCGATGCAGCCGGTCGGTCGCGCCCAGATCCCGACCTGCGTCATCCCCTATGCCGACGCCGGCAAGGCCTGCACCGACAAGAGCCAGTGCGAAGGCGCCTGCATCGCTGAGGGCAATGCGGAAAGCCAGAGCGCGACCTCGGGCAAGTGCCAGAAGACGAACCGCCAGTTCGGCTGCTTCGCCCGCATCGAGAACGGCAAGTCGACCGGCACGCTCTGCGTCGACTGACCCTAGTCTCCTCCCCCGCGATGCGGGGGAGGTGGCCCAGAGGGCCGGAGGGGGCGAGCTCGGCCTAGGCCGCGTGCGTCCGTCCCGACCACCGCGCCACCGTCTCCAGCAGCTTGGTCGGGCTGATCGGCTTGCCCAGATGGTCGTCCATACCGGCGGCCAGGCAGTTGGCGATCTGCTCGGGCAGGACGTTGGCGGTCATGGCCACGATCGGCGTCGAGGCGCCGCGGGCGCCTTCCATGGCGCGGATCTCGCGGGTGGCGGTCAGACCGTCCATCACCGGCATCTGCACGTCCATCAGCACCAGATCGTAGTGGCCTTGGCGCATGGCCTCGACGCCGGCGACGCCGTCGTTGGCGGTCTCCAGCTCGACGCCGAACGGCTCCAGCATGGTGCGGATCAGCTCGCGATTGACGGCGTTGTCCTCGACCAGCAGCAGGCGCACGCCGGCGTCGGCGTCTAGCCCCTCGACCGCATGTGTCTCTTCCGGCGGGTGCAGTTCGGCCAGCGGACCGCGCACCTCGAACCAGAAGGTCGAGCCCCGCCCCTTGGCGCTGTCGACGCCGATTTTGCCGTCCATGCGCTCGATGATCCGGCGCGAGATGGCCAGACCCAGGCCCGTGCCCCCGAAGCGTCGCGAGACGGCCGCGTCGGCCTGCGAGAAGCGGTCGAAGATGTTGTCGCGGTGCTCGGGCGCGATGCCGATGCCGGTGTCGACCACCTCGCCGCGCAGCACCGCCGTGTCGCCGTCGACGGTCTGGCTCAAGGCCACCGTGATCGAGCCGTGGGCGGTGAACTTCACGGCGTTGGACAGGAAGTTCAGCAGCACCTGCGACAGGCGCGGCCCGTCCAGGTTCATGGGCTTGAGGCTCTTGGGCGCCTTGACCCGCACGGCCAGGCCCTTGGCCACCGCCCGCTCCTCAACCAGGGCGGCGCAGGACGAGGCCATGGCCGACGGATCGAACGGGGCCGGATCCAGCTCCAGCCCGCCCGCCTCTAGGCGCGAGAAGTCCAGCACGTCGTTGACGACGCTGAGCAGGGTGTGGCTGGCGTCCAGAATATGGCCCACCTGGCGGTCGGCGGTCTTGGACAGGTCGCGCGAGCGGCGCAGCACCTCGGCAAAGCCGATGATCGCCGTCAGCGGCGTACGCAGCTCGTGGGTCATGTTGGCCAGGAAGTCGGACTTGGCGGCCGAAGCGCCCTCGGCCAGCTCCAGCGCCTTGACCAGCTTCAGCTCCAGCTGCTTGCGCTCGGTGATGTCGCGCGACGCCACGATCAGGATGTTGGAGCCGTCGCCCAGGCGCGAATAGGTGCTCTCGATCCAGATCGAGGCGCCGTCCTTGCGGAAGCTCTCATAGGTGGCCACCGCCGGCGGGCCGCCCGGCTGGAGCGTCCGGATCAGCGCGGCCACCCGGTCGAAATCGGCCTCGCTGACGATCGCCGTCGGCGGCAGGGCCATGAATTCTTCCACCGTGAAGCCGGTGATGCGCTCGATGCTGGGCGAGCTGTAGAGGCGCTCGCCCGTGGGCGACCACAGGGCCACGTGGTCGGTCAGGTTGTCGGCCAATAGCCGGTACAGGCGCTTGGTCTCGCCGAGCCGTTCGAGCGCCGCCTCGGCCTCGGCCTGGCGGGCGTCCTTGTCCGCGACGCTGGCCGAGAGCTGGTCGCGCATGCGCTCCAGGCTCAGGGTCTGACCCACGACCCACAGCGCCAGCGGCACCGCGATGATCGTCGAGATCAGCATCGTCATGTACGGGGTGAAGTTCGCCGGCGCGCGCAGGATCAGCACGTTGACGGTGAAGTCCATCGCCACGGCCGCCGCCACGATGAGCACCACGGCCGGCGCGGCCCTGGGAAGCCGGTCTCGCAGTCGGGCGGAAATGATCTCGAACTCCTCGCGTGGGCCGAGTCACGTTGCCTGGCCACGCTTAAGGAGTGATAACCGTACCGCGACGACTAGGCGACATTTCGTCGCGGTATGAATTGTAACAAAACCACGGGTTTAGGCCGTGAAGCTTATCGCCCCGTCGCTGTACCCAAATCGCGTTCCAGGGCCAGGCTGGCCTGCACCACGGTGGCGACCGAGCGCTTGAAGAAGTCCTGCGGCACGCTGGCGAAGTCGTCGGTCGGCTTGTGGTACTCCGGATGGTCCTCGACCCCGAAATAGACCCACGGCACGCCCTTCTCGCCGAAGGCGTAGTGGTCGGACTGGTTGCTCCAGTTGTTCTCCTTGCCGTCGGCGTCGGTGTCGTGCCCCAGCTTCAGGGTGACCTTCGCGGTCGTGGCGACCTTGACCAGGATCGGCTTCAGGCCGGGGAACGGCGCGGTCCCGGCGACATAGAGCTCGTTCTTGGCGTTCTTGCTGAGCATGTCGAAATTGACGTTCAGCGCGATGGTCTCCAGCGGCACGGGCGGGTTGGCCACGAAGGCGCGGGCGCCGCGCAGGCCGCCCTCCTCGGCGTCGACGACGGCGAAGATCACGTCGTGCTTGGGGGCCTTCTCCTTGAACGCCTCGGCCACGGCCAGCAGGCCGGCCACGCCGGAGGCGTTGTCGTCGGCGCCATTGTAGATCTGGCCGTCACGGACGCCCAGGTGGTCGTAGTGGGCCGAGACGACCATGGCCTTGCCGCCGGCGTCCGTCCCCTTGATCCGGGCGATCAGGTTGATCCCCTTTACGGCGGTCCCGTCACGCTTGGCGAAGCTGAACGGCTGCTCGAACGTCTCGCCGATCGGCGACAGACCAATCTGCGCGAACCGCGACAGGATGTAGGCCCGCGCCTTTTCCGAACCCGGCGTACCCGGCGCGCGGCCCTGCATGTCGTCGGCCGACAGGATGCGCACGTCGTCCAGAGCCTTGTCGCCCGGGTCGGCGAAAGCGGGCGCGGCCGCGGCGAGCAGCAGGGCGAAGGCGGGTGCGGCCAGCAGATGGCGAGAAATAAAGGTCATGCCGTCTACATGCCGTGCGCTGGGCGGCGAATTCAATTAAATCTGCGACATCGCGCCGCGAAGTCCTGAGACAACCCTTCCAGTGTTCTTAAGGAATAACGGCGACATAGACTGTCCAAGGATCGGAGCCTCCCTGTGCCCATGTCCCACGCCGAGCTCGAGGCTCGCCTCGCCTCGGCCTTCCCGAACTCCGAAATCGTGCTGACCGACCTGGCCGGCGACAACGATCACTGGAAAGCCCGCATCGTCTCGCCCGCCTTCAAGGGCCTGCCCCGCGTGCGTCAGCACCAGCTGGTCAACAAGGCCCTGGCCGACGTCCTGGGCGGTACGCTGCACGCCCTGGCCCTCGAAACCGCCGCCCCGGCGGAATAGGAACCCAAGCCCTTGCGCTATCGGCCCTTCGGCAAATCGAGCATGGCGGTCTCGGCGCTCACCCTGCGCCTGGCCGACAGCGCGCGCCTGCGGGCCAACGACTGGCGCGCGCTGGTCTTCACGGCGCTGGAGAACGGCATCAACAGCTTCCAGGTCGAGGGCGACTCGCCGGAGCTGCTGAAGGGCGCGGGCGAAGCCTTCGCCTCGGTCGAGCGCCACCTGCTGTTCCTGACCTGGCGGGTGCGCGGCGACGTCGCCGTCCTGGGCCAGCAGGCGGTCGACAGCCTGCTGGGCTCGGCCTTCGACGGCCTGGGCCTGGAGTATCTGGATCTCGTCCTGATCAACGACCCGCTGGCCCCGCAGTTGCCGCCGGCCTTCGAGGCCAGCCTGCGCTCGCTGCACCAGGCGCGGGCCCTGCGCGGCCTGGGCATCGCCAGCCGCGGGGACATCGATCCGCGCCTTCTGAAGAACGGCCTGGTCACGGCGGTGTCCTCGCCGTTCAACCTGTCGTCGGGATGGGCCGAGCGTAACCGGATCCGCTCCGCCGCTCAGCGCGACTTCGCCGTCATCGGCGAGGACTTCTGGCCCCAGGCCCTGCGCGAGGGCGGCGAGAAGGCCCCGCCCAAGCCGTCCCTGTGGCGACGCCGCACTGACCCGCTGGCCGATGTTGGCGGCTACGAGTTCCTGCACAACACCGCGGGCTGGAACGGCGAGGAGATCTGCCTGGGCTACGCCCTGACCGAGCCGTCGCTGGCCACCCTGCGCATCACCGCCGACAACCGCGCCGACGTCGAGCGTCTGGCCGCCGTGGTCGAGCGGGACATGCCCACCAATGTCTGCGCCCAGATCGAGATGGCCCGCTTCTCGGCCCAGGAACGCGAAAAGGCTGCGAGCCGTAATTGACGGCCGCACTTGACCGGACGTCACACGGCGCCTAGCTGACAGGACTCTTCTAGGACTTTGCCCATGACCGACGTCACCTCGACCCCCGCCACCGACTTCATCGCCAAGACCATCGCCGAGCATCCGGTCGTGGTGTTCATGAAGGGCGTGCCGGATCAGCCGCGCTGCGGCTTCTCGTCGGTCGTCGTGCAGATCCTCGACCATCTGGGCGTCGAGTTCGTCGGCGTCGACGTGCTGCAGGACGACGACCTGCGCCAGGGCATCAAGGCCTTCACCGACTGGCCGACCATCCCGCAGCTGTACGTCAAGGGCGAGTTCCTGGGCGGTAGCGACATCGTGCGCGAGATGTTCCAGTCGGGCGAACTGAAGACCCTCTTCACCGAGCAGGGCCTCATCGCTGCGTGATCCTTTTCACGCCGCCTAGCGACGCCTATTCCCTGACTTTCGAGCCCAAGGCGTCAGAGATCGACGCCAACGGCCACGTCAACAACGTGGTCTACCTGGCCTGGGCCCAGGACCTGGCGATCGCCCACTGGGAAGCCTGGGCGACCGATGAGCAGCGCGCGCCCTGGAGCTGGGTCGCGCGCCGCCACGAGATCGACTATCGCCGCGAACTGCTGCCGCACGAGGTCGCCACGGGCTACACCTGGGTCGGCGAGCTGAAGGGCCCGCGCTTCGAGCGCTATGTCCGCATCGACGGTCCCGACGGCGAGATGTGCGCCCAGAGCCGCACCGACTGGGTGCTGATCGACATCGCCGCCAAACGACCGGCGCGGGTTCTGCCCTGGATGGTCGAGCGCTTTACGCCGAAGGGCTGAGCGGATTGGCGATGACGACCGGCTCGCCCGGCGTCAGGCCCAACTCGTCATAACCGAACTTCAGCGTCCCCTGGCCCACCGGCCCCTTGCAGGTCTCCAGCCGCCGCCGGGCGAAGGCCACCACTGCGTGGTCGGCCTTGCGATCGACGCGGAACACGAAGTCGGCCTTGGCCGCGCAGCCCCTGGAGCGCACGCCGATGGTCAGGGAGTCCGCGCCGGTCTCGACGATGACCAGCGGCTCCAGTTCGGCCCAGGTCTCCTCCGGCGAGGCCGGAAGCAGCATGGGCCGCGCCGTCGTCGCGCAGCCGGCTAGGGCCGCGGCCGAGCCGGCGAGCACAAAACCTCTGCGCGAGAAAACGACGTTCATCGACCTCTGTACGAACCGCCCGAACTAGGCTGAAGATCGCCCACTGCTCGCGACATGGCCAGCCTGTAGGGGGAAGTTCCTGTGCGCCTTTGCTCCATTTTCCTGGCCGCATCACTGGCCAGCGCCGTCGCCTTCCCCGCTTCCGCCGCCGACCACCGCAAGCTGGACGCCGAGCTTGACCGACTGATGGCCGTGGGCAAGATCCCCGGCGTCGCCATGGCGGTGGTCGAGGACGGCAAGGTCGCGCATGTCGTGGCCAAGGGCTCGCGCAACGCCAAGGGCGATCCGCTGACGCCCGACACGATCATGTACGCCGCCTCGCTGACCAAGACGGCGTTCGCCTACTACCTGATGATGCTGGTCGACGAGGGGAAGATCGCCCTGGACACGCCGATCGCGGATTATCTGCCAAAGCCCCTGCCCGACTATCCGCAATATGCCGACCTGGCGGGCGACCCACGCTGGACGGCGATCACCCCGCGCATCCTGATGACCCATTCGGCGGGCTTTCCCAACTTCCGCTGGCTGAATCCCGACGAGAAGCTGGACATCAAGTTCGATCCCGGGACCCGCTACGCCTATGCCGGCGAGGGCATCAACCTGATGCAGTTCGTGCTGGAACAGGGCCTGGGCCTGAAGGTCGGCGAGGACATGAACCGCCGGCTGTTCCAGCCCCTGGGCATGACCCGCTCCAGCATGGTGTGGCGGGACGACTTCGCCGGCGACCTGGCCGATGGCCAGAAGGACGACGGGACCTGGGAAGCGCACGACGACCGCTCCAGCGTAAAGGCGGCCGGCTCGCTGGACACCACCATCACTGACATGGGCAAGCTGGCGGCGGCCATCGCCTCGGGCTGGGGCCTGTCGCCCAAGGCCCGCGCCGAGCTCGCCAAGGCCAGCCTGCCGATCACCGCTAAGCAGCAGTTCCCGACCTTTGGCGTCGAAGACAACCCGGACAACGCCCGGATCAAGCTGGCAGCCGGGATCGGCGTGGTCACCTTCGATGGTCCTGCCGGCCACGCCCTCTTCAAGGGCGGCCACAACGGCATCACCGACAACATCCTGGTCTGCGTCGAGACAGGCCGTCGCTGCGTGGTGGTGCTGTCCAACAACGGCTTGGCCCAGCGGATCTTCCCGCCGTTGGTGCAGGCCGCCTTGGGCGAGATCGGCATGCCGTGGGCCTGGGAGTACAGCCGCCTGCTGCCGGTCGAGGCCCCGTAAAGAAAAACGGCGCCAGGTCTGTCAAAGACCCGACGCCGCCAGGACCCTCGCGTTGGGGTTGGGGGGACGCGCGAGGGACGCGAAGAGTTACCTAGCCCCACGGTCCCGGGCTGCTGGCTCCGCCGCGGGGGGACGACGGCGGAACACTGGGGACGCCCAGGGACTTTAGGGTTGGCGCGGGACGGCGGGCCTGTTGGCCCACGCCCAGACGCATCAGGGCCTCTACGCGGTTATGAGTGGCCGGGTGGGTCGAGAACAGGTTGTCCGCGCCCTTTCCCGAAAGGGGGTTGATGATGAACATGTGGGCCGTGGCCGGATTGCGCTCGGCGGCGTGGTTCTCGTAGCCGCTGCGGGCGTAGACCTCGATCTTCTCCAGCGCGCGGGCGAGCGCAGCCGGGTCGCCGCCGATCTCGGCGCCGATGCGGTCGGCCTCGTACTCGCGGGCGCGGCTGATGGCCATCTGCACCAGCATGGCCGCGATCGGCGCCAGGATGGCGATGGCGATCGCGCCGATCATCCCGCCGATGCCGCCGCCATTGCCTTCCTCGTCGCGCGAGCCGCCGAAGAAGAACGCGAAATTGGCCAGGGCCGAGATCGCGCCGGCGATGGTCGCCGTCACGGTCATCACCAGGGTGTCGCGGTTCTTCACGTGGGCCAGCTCGTGGGCCATGACGCCACGGATCTCATCGCGGGTCAGCAGGCGCAGCAGGCCGGTCGTCGCGGCCACGGCGGCATGGTCAGGGTCGCGGCCGGTGGCGAAGGCGTTGGGCTGGTCGCTGTCGATGATGGTGATGCGCGGACGCGGCAGACCGGCCTTCTGCGCCATCTCGGCGACGTCGCCGGCGTAGTGGCGGATCAGCGGCTCGGGGTGGCTCTCATCCACCTCCTGCGCGCCATAGGTCCGCAGCACGATCTTGTCGGCGTTCCAGTACGAGAAGGCGTTCATCGCCAGGGCCAGGACCAGGGCGATCGCCATGCCGGTGGGGCCGCCGATCAGGTAGCCGACGCCCGCGAACAGGGCGGTCATACCTGCCAGCAGCATGTAGGTCTTGAAGTGGTTCATCGGCCTTGTTGTCGTTTGCCTTGAGGGTTCAGTCGAAAATGTCGAAGAGGTCGAAGCGTTTCTTCTTCTGGTGACCGTACTGGCCGTGTCGGCGATAACGGTCGTCGTCATCGTCGTCGCGTTTCCTGTGGTCACCGTAGCCCCGATGTTGGTCGGCGTGGTGATCGGGCCGCGCGTAAGGGCGCGGGGCGTTGTAAGTCGCCTGGGTTTCCTCGCGCTCGAAGGCCATCAGCTTCTCAAGCTCCCCGCGATCCAGCCACACCCCGCGACAGCGCGGGCACATGTCGAACTCGACGCCGGCGCGCTGTACGGCCTGCATCGAACCATCGCAGTTGGGGCACATCAAAAGCGGCATTCACGAACCTCCGGTCCAAAGGGTTGGATCGGATGTTCTCGATGCTGGCGGCGCCTTTGGGGGGAGAGGGGGGCAGCCGGACCCATACATCGAGAACACCCGATGCGGTCCGACATCACGAGCGCTTGCATCGCTCGCCAGAGGGGCCCGGTCCCGCCCTATTAAGCTGGGAGCAGGTCCACGGGCTTTCAAGAGGCGGGGTTCCCTTAAGGGAGCCTGTGTCAAAACATGCAAAAAAGGCCCCGGATCGCTCCGGGGCCTTTTCCGTAGTCTGGTCGGATCCGACGCTTACGAAGCGTAGAATTCGATAACCAGGTTCGGCTCCATCTTCACCGGATACGGAACTTCCGACAGTTCCGGAGCGCGGACGAAGGTGGCCGACAGGCTCTTGGCGTCGACCGAGACGTACTCGGCGAAGTCGCGCTCGTTCGAGGCGACGGCTTCGAGGACCAGAGCCATGTTGCGCGACTTTTCGCGGACCTGGATCACGTCGCCGGCCTTGCAGCGGTACGACGGGATGTTCACGCGCTTGCCGTTCACGGTCACGTGGCCGTGGTTCACGAACTGGCGGGCGGCGAACACGGTCGGCACGAACTTGGCGCGGTAGACGATGGCGTCCAGACGCGACTCGAGCAGCGAGATCAGGTTCTCCGAGGTGTTGCCCTTGCGACGGGCCGCTTCCTCGTAGGTGCGCGCGAATTGCTTCTCGGTCAGGTTACCGTAGTAGCCCTTCAGCTTTTGCTTGGCGCGCAGCTGCAGGCCGAAGTCCGAAACCTTCTGCTTGCGGCGTTGGCCGTGCTGGCCGGGGCCGTACGAGCGCGAGTTGACCGGGGACTTGGGACGGCCCCACAGGTTTTCACCCATGCGACGGTCGATCTTGTACTTGGCGCTATGGCGCTTGGACATAAGTCACTCTTCTTTCGATCCGGGCCGGCTCCCCTCGAAAGAGGTGCGATCTCAACGGCGGCTTCGGGTCAATCCGTCATGCAGTCTTCGCGCCGTCCGGCAAGCCGGCGGCGTGAAGGCGCGGTTTATGGGGGAACGGGGCTGGAGAGTCAATGTGGACGGGCGGTTCGCCAGGACCGGCGACTTGGCCTAAACCTCTTCCCATGACCCTGGAGCAGCTTCGCATCTTCGTGGCCGTGGCCGAGCGGCAGCACGTGACCCAGGCCGCGCGTGAGCTGAACCTGACCCAGTCGGCGGTGTCGAGCGCGGTGGCGGCGCTGGAGGCGCGGCACGGGGTCAGCCTGCTGGACCGGGTCGGGCGCAACGTCGTGCTCAATCCGGCCGGCCAGGTGTTCCTCGCGGAAGCCAAGGCGGTGCTGGCCCGGGCCGAGGCGGCGGAAGCCGCGCTGAGCAACCTCGGCGACCTGTCGCGGGGTCGCCTGACCATCCACGCCAGCCAGACCATCGCCAGCTACTGGCTGCCCAAGCGCCTGGCCGCCTTCCGCCGCGCCTGGCCGGGGGTCGTGCTGGACGTCGCCATCGGCAATACTCGCCAGGTGGCGCAGGCCGTCGCCGAGGGCCTGGCCGAGCTGGGCTTCGTCGAGGGCGAGGTCGCCGGCCCGACGCTGGAGGTGAGCGTCGTCGACCACGACCAGCCCGCCGTGCTGGTGGCGCCTGACCATCCCTGGGCCACAGCCCGTCCGGCTCTCACGGATCTGGCCGCCACGCCGTGGGTGCTGCGCGAGCCGGGCTCGGGCACCCGCGCGGTGTTCGACTTGCTTTTGGCCCGATCAGGCCTTGAGCTGTCGGCTCTGACCCTGGCCGTCACCCTGCCCGACAACGAGCCGGTGCGCGGCGCGATCGAGGCCGGCATGGGCGCGGGCGTGCTGTCGCGCAGCGTCGCCGCCGCCAGCCTGGCCGCCGGGACCCTAGTCGAGGCGCCGTTCAACCTGCCGCCCCGGGCCTATTGGCTGGTGCGCCACAAGGACCGCTGGCGCGGCAAGGCCGGCGAAGCGTTCCTGGCCATCGCGCAATCGTTCGATAAAAACGAACATTAAAAACGAAAGAACGCGTTGGATCGAACGATCTGGCACAGGCATCACGGCGGCATGACCGCCCAGCCCTTCACGCACCTCGACAGCCCGCGCGAGATCGTCCGCCAGTTCACGCCCAACTGGTTCGCCGCCAGCATGGGCACCGGCATCGTCGCCCTGGTCCTGGCCCAGACGCCGCTGAAGCTGGCGGGGCAAGGCTTGTGGCTGGCCAATATCGGCCTGTTCGTCCTGTTCACCGGCCTCTATGCCGCGCGCTGGATCCTGTTCCCGCACGAGGCCCGGCGGATCTTCGACCATCCGGTGATGTCGATGTTCCTGGGCTGCGCGCCGATGGCCCTGGCGACCATCGTCAACGGCTTCCTGGTGTTCGGGATCGATCTCATGGGCGCGCAGGCGGTCGAGATCGCCGCCGTCCTGTGGCGGATCGACGTGGCGTTGTCGGTCGGCTGCGGCCTGCTGGTCCCATTCCTGATGTTCACCCGCCACGACCACGGCATCGACCGGATGACCGCCGTCTGGCTGCTGCCGATCGTCCCAGCCGAGGTGGCCGCGGCCAGCGGCGGCCTGCTGATCCCGCACCTGGCCGATCCGGCCATGAAGCTGGAGGTGCTGGTGTCGAGCTACGCGCTGTGGGCGCTGTCGGCGCCGCTGGCCCTGGGCGTGCTGGTGATCCTGGTGCTGCGGATGGCCCTGCACAAGCTGCCAGAGGCCGGCATGGCCGCCACCAGCTGGCTGGCCCTGGGCCCGATCGCCACCGGTGCCCTGGGCCTGCTGCTGCTGGGCGAGGCCGCGCCAGACGCCCTGGGCGGCGTGGGGCTAGGCGCCTATGGCCCCGCATTCCGGGGGGCCAGCCTGTTGGGCGCGCTGCTGCTGTGGGGCTATGGCCTGTGGTGGCTGGCCACCGCCGCCCTGGCGACGCTGCGCCAGATCCGGCTGGGCCTGCCCTTCAACCTGGGTTGGTGGGGCTACACCTTCCCGCTGGGGGCCTTCACCCTGGCGACGCTGCGGCTGGCGGGGATCCTGCCGATCCCCAGCCTGCTGACCTTCGGCCATCTGCTGACGGCGGCCCTGACCGGCGTCTGGCTGATCGTCGCCGCCCGCACCCTGCAAGGGGCCTGGAGCGGGGCGCTGTTCCACGCCCCCTGCTTGAAGGAAGCCCGCGCCTAGAGCCTAGCGGCGTGGAAGGCCACGTGGTCGCCGATGAAGGTCGAGATGAAGAAGTAGCTGTGGTCGTAGCCCGCTTGGCGGCGGACCGTGACCTTGCGGCCGGCCTTGTCGGCGGCGGCCTCGATCAGCTCCGGCTTCAGCTGGTTTTCCAGGAAGTTGTCAGCCAGACCCTGGTCGATCAGGATCTCGTCGAACTCTGAGCCCTTGCCATCCTCGATCAGGGCGCAGGCGTCATGCGCCCGCCAGGCCGCGCGATCGGCGCCCAGATAGGCGCTCATCGCCTTGTCGCCCCACGGGCAATTCAGCGGCGAGACGATCGGCGAAAACGCGCTGACCGACTTGAAGAGCTCGGGGTTGCGCAGGGCGATGGTCAGGGCGCCGTGGCCGCCCATCGAGTGGCCGAAGATCCCCCGTCGCGCCGGATCCAGCGGAAACGCGCCGTCGACGGCCTCCAGCAGATCCTTGGTCACGTACGACCACATCTGGAAGTGCGGCGCCCACGGGGCCTGCGTGGCGTCGACATAGAACCCCGCGCCCTGCCCCAGGTCGTAGGCCGGATCATCGGCGACGCCCTCGCCCCGCGGCGAGGTGTCGGGCGCGACGATGGCGATCCCGTGTTTCGCCGCATACTCGTAGACCCCCGACTTCACCGTGAAATTGTCCTCGGTGCAGGTCAGGCCCGACAGCCAGACGAGATAGGGAAACGGCCCCTCGCCGCCCTTGCTGTCTTTGGCCGGCGTCCACACCGTGAACTTCATCGGGGTGCCGGTGCTGGCGCTGTCGTGCTTGGCGTAACGCAGCGTGCCGCCATGAACGCGGTGGGTGGCGAGGGTCTCGACGGTCATGGCTAGAACGTCACCACGGTGCGGATGCTCTCGCCGGCGTGCATCAGGTCGAAAGCCTTGTTGATGTCTTCCAGCGGCAGGACGTGAGTGATCATCGGGTCGATCTGGATCTTCCCGTCCATGTACCAGTCGACGATCTTGGGCGTGTCGGTGCGACCGCGGGCGCCGCCGAAGGCCGTGCCTTTCCAGACCCGGCCGGTGACCAGCTGGAACGGACGGGTGGCGATCTCCTTGCCGGCCTCGGCCACGCCGATGATGATGCTCTCGCCCCAGCCGCGGTGGCAGGCTTCCAGCGCCGTGCGCATCACGCCGGTGTTGCCGGTGGCGTCGAAGGTGTAGTCGGCGCCGCCGTCGGTCAGGGCCACCAGATGGGCGACCAGATCGCCCTGCACGTCCTTCGGGTTCACGAAGTGGGTCATGCCGAACTTGCGGCCCCATTCCTCGCGGTCCGGGTTGATGTCGACGCCGATGATCATGTTGGCGCCGACCAGCTTGGCGCCCTGGATGACGTTCAGGCCGATGCCGCCCAGGCCGAAGACGATGACGTTCGAGCCCGGCTCGACCTTGGCGGTGTTGGTCACCGCGCCGACGCCGGTGGTCACGCCGCAACCGCAGTAGCAGGCCGACTTGAACGGGGCGTCGCGGCGGATCTTGGCGACCGCGATCTCGGGCAGGACCGTGTAGTTCGAGAAGGTCGAGCAGCCCATGTAGTGGTGGATGGTCTGGCCCTTGTAGGAGAAGCGGCTGGTGCCATCGGGCATGAGCCCCTTGCCCTGGGTGGCGCGGATGGCCGTGCAGAGGTTGGTCTTGCCGCTGAGGCAGCTTTTGCACTGGCGGCATTCGGGCGTGTAGAGCGGGATCACGTGGTCGCCGACAGCCACCGAGGTCACGCCCGCGCCGACCTCGACCACCACGCCCGCGCCTTCGTGGCCCAGGATCGAGGGGAAGAGACCTTCGCTGTCCAGGCCGTCCAGGGTGTAGGCGTCGGTGTGGCAGACGCCGGTGGCCTTGATCTCGACCAGGACCTCGCCGGCCTTGGGCCCTTCCAGATCGACCTCGACGATCTCCAGCGGCTTCTTGGCTTCGAAGGCGACGGCGGCGCGGGTCTTCATCGGGAGGGCTCCTTGCTTTGCGGCGATCTTGGTACGCCCTCGAGCCCGCGGCGATAATCCCTGTCAGCGCAAAACATTGTTGCACACAGAAAACAATAAGCGCATTCGCACGAAATGAGCCGCTGGGACGGGATCGACGAATTTGTGGCGACGGCCGAGGCCGAGAGCTTCTCGGAAGGCGCGCGCCGGCTGGGCCTGTCGACCTCCGGAGTCAGCCGTGCGGTGGCGGGCTTGGAGGAGCGGCTACAGACCCGCCTGCTCTATCGCACCACACGCCGGGTCAGCCTGACCGACGCCGGTCGCGCCTTCCTGGCCCGCTGCCGCCAGCTGATCCTGGACCGCGACGAGGCCCTGGCCGCCGTCGGCGAGGAGGACGGGGCGCTGAAGGGCCTGCTGCGCATGACCTGCTCGACGGCCTATGGTGAGCGGTTCGTGGCCCCGGCGGTCAACGGCTTCCTGCTGGCCCATCCCAAGCTGTCGATCGAGCTGGCTCTGGACGATGCGGTGCGCGACATCGTCTCGGAGGGCTTCGACCTGGCCATTCGCTTTGGTCGCCTGACCGACAGCCGGCTGATCGCCAAGCGCCTGGCCTCGCGCACCCGCCGCCTGACCGCCTCGCCAGCCTATCTGGCCTGGGCCGGCGCGCCGCAGAGCATCGCGGACCTGTCGCTGCACGCCTGCGTGCTGGGTGCGTCCGACACTTGGCCCCTGCGAGAAACCACCGCCGACGGCGAGCGCGAGATCGCCTTCAAGCCGCAGGGTCGCTGGCGCTGCAACAGCGGCCAGGCGGTGCTGGACGCGGCGCTGCAAGGCTTGGGGATCTGCCAGTTGCCCAACTTTTATGTCGACGCCGCGATCGCCGATGGCCGCCTGGTCCCGGTGCTGGAAGACGCCCGCCCGGCCGACGAAGGTGTTTGGGCCGTCTATCCGCACCTGCGCCTGCTGCCCGCCAAGGTGCGCCTGCTGGTCGAGCACCTGGAGCGCAGCCTGGCGGTGGCCGGCTAGAGCTTCACCACCGCCGGCACGCGGAAGCGGCCGTCCAGCAGTTCGGCGCGCGGCAGATAGGCGCGCAGGAACAGGGCGAAGGGACCGGACTTGGGCGCGGGCAGCCAGTTGGCGCTGCGTTCGCCGCCGGGATCGCTGCGGCCGATCCACAGGTCCAGCGAACCGTCGGCGTTGCGCTTCAGGCCCGGGGTGCGGTCACCGATCGTGTAGCGCTTGATCGGATTGTCGGTGAAGAAGAACTGCCCGTCCGGCAGGGCCTCGTACATCGACAGCGACCAGAAGGCGTCCAACGGCAGTTGGGGCGGCAGGGTCAGGCGATAGAGGCCATCGCCCGTGAAAGTCCCCGCCCCGTCGTCGCCGGCCGCCTTCAGGTATATGGCCTCGGCTACCGGCAGCGCGCCCAGGCCCTGCAGGGCGACGATGCTGCGATAGAGATAGTCCTGGCCGTAGTCGCCCAGGTTCGGGCGCGGATACGACCAGCCGCCGGTGAACACCTGTCGGCCGCGGGCAAAGACGGTGATCATCCGCGCCTGCTCGACCCCGGCCGCGGCCGTGGCGGCGTCGAACGGTCCCGCGCCCAGGAACGGTGCGGTGCGGGCCAGGATCTTCAGGTCGGTCGCCGGCGCGGGATTGGCGGCCAGCAGCGCGCGGGCGGCGGCGAAGTAGTCGGTGGGCGCGGCGTCGCGGGCGGCGAAGGCCGGGACCGGCGCGCCAGGCGGCCCCTTCACGACGAAACCGTCCTGGGCCTTGTGGGCAGCGGCCAGATCGGCCTCGCCGTCGACCAGGGTGCGGATCAGCAGCCAGGCGTGCGGCGTGGCGATCCGCACCGGATTGGGACCGCTCGACGCCTGTCCAGGTCCGCACAGGGTGAAGGTCCCGCCCCGGCCACCGATCGTGCGTGTGCCCAGCACCACATCGTTGTTGGTGAACATGTCCATGACCGCCACGCAGTAGTAGCGCGCGCCCAGCGGCGGGATAGTCAGGGTCACCGGCCCCTTGGAGAGATCCAGGAAGGCGGTCGAATAGAGGGTGTCGTTGTTGGGCGTCGTGACCCACCGCATGGTGTGGTCCGACAGCGTCCGGGTATGGATCAGCGTGTTGATCGCCGCGCCCGGCGCCTTCAGCGCCCGCGCCCGGGTGGTGGCCATCTCGATCAGCGGCAGGGCGTAGAGATAGGCGTCACGCGCCACCGTGGCGTCGCCTTCAGCGGCCTGGGCGAAAGCAGGCGCAAGGCCCAGCGCGCCGGCCGCGGCCAGCAGTTCCCGACGGTTCACGCCGCCCCCCCAACACTTGTTTGAAGGGAGTGAACGCCCGATCCGCCCGTCGGGCAAGTCCTCAGGCGATGAGCTGGACCGGAGCACGAGGGGAGGAGTTTCGCGCTCCGGTCCGCCCCCTCTCGCTACACGTTACGCTGCCCGGGCGTGACGTGCGGCGTGAACCACTTCCTGCAAGGTGATGATGGTGGCGTCGACGCGTTCGTGCGGGTCCGAGCCGACCACCTTGCGGGCGACCGGCGACGACAGCGATCCGCGCAGGTGGCCCAGGGCGCGCGGCGGAGCCACCAGGATCACTTGGTCAAACGACTGCCGGCAGATCAAGTCGTCGAGTTTCTTGCCCAGGGTGCGCAGGAACGCCTTCTCGGCCCGGTCGCGCACGTCGCCCGCATGAACGATGTGGGTCGGTCCCTCGTGCTCGTGATGCTCGCGCATCCCCGGCAGCCATTCGGGGCGGTCGTGCAGCGGACCGTCGATTCGGGCCTGCTCCAGCAGGCGGGCGCGGTGTCCGTCGGCGACGACCACCAGGGTTCTTGCGTCGGGGGTCATGAAGGGCTCCTTGCGTCGACCACGCCGGAACCCTGCTCCCACCCGCTCCGCCGGCGGATGATCGGCGTCAATTCCGACGCCGGATCAACTCCTTAAGGAGCTAGCCCTCGCCGTCCTTCTTGGCCTTCTCGGCCAGCTTGGCCAACACACGGCCGCGGCCCTTGCTGAGCGCGGTGATCACGCCGCGGAGGGTGCGGACTTCCTGGTCGGTCAGGCGGGCGCGGGCCAGCGGGACCCGCAAGTTGCGCACCATCGACGGGCGCTTTTCCGGCGGATGATAGAAGCCGGCCTTGTCCAGCTCGCCCTCGAGATGCTCGTACAGGCCCAGCAGCGTCGCCTGGTCGGCGGGCTCCTCGACATTGTGCTCGAACTTCTTCCAGGGCCGGTCGTCCTGGGTCATCTTCCATTCGTAGGCGTTGATCGACACGGCCTGGGCCAGGTTCAGCGACCGGAAGCGCTCGTCGATCGGGATCGAGACGATGGCCTGGCACAGGGCGATGTCGTGGGTCTCCAGGCCCGCGCGCTCACCGCCGAACAGCAGGCCGACGGCCCGGCCATGGGCGACTTCCTCAGCCAGATGGCCGGCGCTCTCCCGCGGGGTATAGACCGGCAAGCGCGTCTCGCGCGGGCGGGCCGTCGTGGCGTAGACCAGCTTCAGGTCGGCGATCGCCGCTTCCAGGCTGTCGAACACCTTGGCGTCGTCCAGCGGCCAGTGGGCTCCCGAAGCGCTGGCCCAGGCCCCCTCCTGGGGCCAACCATCGCGCGGCCGCACCAGGCGCAGATCGTACAGCCCAAAATTGGCCATCACGCGGGCCACCGAGCCGATGTTCTGGGCCAGCTGGGGCTCGTTGAGGATCACGCAGGGCGGAACGGGCTTGAATTCGTCGGTCATCCGCACCCTTTGCCGCCGACCGCACGCCTCTTGCAAGCTTTAGCACGCAGCCGAACCGCCACGGCCGCGTTTAGCCCGCATGTCGCGCCGCGCCCTCCTGACCGCTCTCGCCGTCCTCCCCCTGCTGGCCGCCTGTGGCGAAAAGCCGATGCTGGGCCAGGAAGAGCCCGCCATCGATCCCAAGGCGCTGCAGAAGCGGATGGAGGCCATCGCCGCCCGCGCCGCCCCTGCGACCCTGGGCGTGGCGGTCATCGACCTGGGCACCCGCCAGCTGTGGGCGTTCAATGGCGAGCGGCCGTTCCCACTGGGGGCGGCGTCCCGCATTCCCATCCTGGCGGCCGTGATGGGCGAGATGGAGGCCGGGCATCTCCAGCCGACCGAGACCATCACCGTCCGCGACGTCGACCTGTCGCCGCCGCCCAGCGCCGTGGCCGACGCCTGGCCGGGTCGCAAGGACTACACCGTCGCCGAGCTGGAGGCCCTGGGCCGGGCCGGCGACACCACGGCCCTGGACGTGCTGACCAAGCGCATCGGCGGGCCGGGCGGCGTCAACGGCTGGCTGCAGGTCGAGCGGCTGGATCATGTCAGCGTCGACCGCTATCGCCGCCAAGTCGCCACCGACGCCCGGGGCCTGGCCTCGTTCCGCGCCGACTGGAAGACCGAAGAGGCCTGGCAGAAGGCCATCGAATCCGTGCCGACCGCCGAGCGCACCCAGGCCGGCCGCGACCGCGGCGCCGACCAGCGTGACACCGCTACCCCGATCGGCATGATCCGGCTGCTGGAGGCCTTCCTCAATCGCGAACTGGTCAGCAAGCCCGACGCCGCGCGCCTGCTGGGCCGTGACCCGGGCTATCTGGCCGCCGCCCTGCCCCCGGGCGCGCGGCTGATCCAGAGCGCCGGCACGTCGCCGAGCAATCTGGGCGTCTCGCCCTCGATCCACAGTATCGCCGTGGCCGAGCTGAAGACCGGCCAGCGCATCGCCTTCGTGATCTTCCTGACCGCGTCGAGGGCCGACACGGCCGCGCGCGAAGCCATCGTCGCCGACGTGGGCCGGGCGGTGTTCAAGGAGTTCTAGGCTCGCCGGGCCCGCGCCAGGGCTTCCAGCAGCTGGGCCGGATGCAGCGGCTTGGCCAGATGCAGGTCCGCGCCGGCGGCGTGGGCGGCGGCGACGTGCTCTTCCATGGCGTTGGCGGTCAGCATGATCACCAGCATCCGCCCATCGCCCGAGGCCGCCTCGCGCGCCCGGATCGCCCGGGTGGCGCTCAGGCCGTCCATGACCGGCATCTGCATGTCCATCAGCACCGTGTCGAAGCGGTCGTGATCCAGAGCGTCCAGCGCCGCCTGGCCGTCCTCGACCATGGTCAGGTCTACGCCGAACGGCTCCAGCACGATCTCGACCACCTTGCGGTTGGTCGGATGGTCCTCGGCGACCAGCACCCTCAGCCCCTCCAGCGAGATCTCGTCCTGGGCCTGACTCTCGATCTCGGGTGCGGCGTCCGCCAAGCGCGGCAAGGGCAGCACGACCTCGAAGCGCGCGCCCTGCCCGGCCACCGACTCCGCGTCGATGCCGCCGCCCATCATCTCGGCCAGGGCCGCGCAGATCGACAGGCCCAGGCCGGTGCCGCCGAACTGGCGGGTGATCGACTGGTCGGCCTGGACGAAGCGCTTGAACAGCCGCTCGCGCACGTCGCCATCGAAACCGACGCCGGTGTCCCGGACCACGAACCGCAGAGCGCCGTCGACGCGATCGACCTCCAGCGACACCTCGCCCTGGACGGTGAACTTCACGGCGTTGGCCAGAAGGTTGGACAGGATCTGGCTGATCCGCCCCGCATCGCCCTCATAGGTCCCTTCGGCCGCCGGCGAGACCGACCAGCGCAGCGCCAGGGACTTGGCCTGGGCCACCGCCGCATGCAGCTCGGCCATGCCCCGCACCAGCTGGACCAGGTCGAACGGCGCGGGGGTCAGCTGGAACTCGCCGGCCTCGATCTTGGAGACGTCCAGGATGTCGCCCAGCACCTGCTCCAGCAGCCGGCCCGAGGACGAGACCAGGGCGGCCATTTCGCGCCGGGCCACCGGGTCCTGCTCGTCGGCCAGGCGGTCGCCGATGGCGATCACCCCGTTCAGCGGCGTGCGCAGCTCGTGGGACATGTTGGCCAGGAACACCGACTTGGCCTGGTTGGCGCGCTCCAGCTCGGCCGTGCGCGCGGCGACCCGGTCTTCCAGCGACCGCAGCAGCTCGACATTACGGTCACGTCCGCTGCGTAGGGTCCGGGCCAGGACGCCGAATTCATCGTCGCGGGCCTCGATCGTTTTGGTCACCGTCAGGTCGCCGATGCGCAGGGCCTGGGCCAGGGCGCCAAGCGGCGCGGCCACCATCTGGTTGGTCAGGCGGTAGAGCAGCAGCACTTGGATCGCCACGCCAATGAAGCCGAACAGCAGCACCCAGGACGCCGTCTTCAGCGACGACCAGACGATGTCGCCCGACGGGAAGGTCATCAGGAACCACCAGCCTGGCTCGTCCATGCGGCCATAGGCCACCAGCTTGGTCCCGTCCGGCGACAGCACCGTGCCGACCGGCCGCTCTTCGGCGTGGATACGCGCGATCAGGGGCTTCAGCTTGTTGTCGATCTCGAACCGGCGCAGCACGTCGGCGTCGACCACGCCCTTGCGCGCCAGCCCCTGGGCCGCGACCACCTCGCCACCGTCGGTGACGATCATGTTACGCCCGCCCGGCAGGGCGTCGGCCACCGCCCGCAGCAGATAGGAGTCCAGCGACAGGCTGGTGCCGAACGCGCCCAGGAACCGGCCCTGATAGTGGAAGGGCGTCACGCACGCCGCGTTCAGGCTGTTGCCGGTCGGGTCGGTTATCATCCGCCGCAGCTTGGTGCACTTCATGATCCGCTCGGGGTTGTTCTCCGGCAGAACCAGTTGGGCGATTTCCTCGTGGATGATGCTGAGGTTCGCCGGCGCGTCCTTGCGATAGAACATCAGCCGGTCCGAGCGGCGCGGGCCGAACATCATCAGCCGCATGTCGGGCGTGAAGAAATAGAAGTTGTCGTAGTGGCCGATCTCGGCCTCGCCGGTAGCTGCCACCACGTCTAGCGCCGACAGGTACAGCGACCGGTCCTCCGGCCTCAGATCCTTCGCCCGCGAGAGGAAGGCCCCGATCCCGTAGACGAAGCGGTCGCCCAGCCGCGCCCCGTCGAACAGCCCCGGCGCCGAGCGCCGCGTGCCGTCGCCATGATCAGGAAACAGCTGGTCGAACCGGGTCGCCGCCCGCGGGTCCTCGTCCTGGTCCAGACGCCGGGTCAGGGCGCCGGCGGCGGCCGAGTGCACCTTCACCAGGTCCGAGAACAACCGATCCTCGGTCTTGACCCGCTCGCCGACATATTCGGCCAGGTGCCGGCGCTGGGTTTCGGCTGCGCTCTCGCGCACAAAAACGAACGCCGCCGCGGTGGCCACGCCCGTCACCGCGATCGACAGGATCGCCACCATGGTCAGCAGACGCCGCGCCAACGGCGTGCGGACGTCCGCGGTCGCGCCCTGTTCAGTGTTCAATGCAGATCCCCAGGCCCCGTCCGGCGGCCCCACCCCTTGCGGAAGTTAGAGCGCATCTTCGCCGCGCGCTCCAGTCCACACCGGCGCAGGCGTCCCCAAAACACAGGCTGTCGCCCGGAACTGGCCCGATCGGCTTTTCCCTGGCGACGCAACAGTCTATAGCCTCCCGGTCCGCGCCGCTTCCTGGCCCTGTGCGCCAGATCGCCGCAAGCGCGCCACCGCCAGAGGAACATCCCCGCAATGGCCAAGATTAAAGTCGCCAACCCCGTCGTCGACATGGACGGCGATGAAATGACCCGGATCATCTGGAAGCTCATCAAGGATAAGCTGATCTTCCCGTACCTGGATCTGGAACTGGACTACTACGACCTGTCGGTCGAGAACCGCGACGCCACCGATGACCAGGTGACCATCGACGCGGCCAACGCCACGAAGAAGCACGGCGTCGCCGTCAAGTGCGCGACCATCACCCCCGACGAGCAACGCGTCGAGGAGTTCAGCCTGAAGAAGATGTGGAAGTCGCCGAACGGCACGATCCGCAACATCCTGGGCGGCGTCATCTTCCGCGAGCCGATCATCTGCCAGAACGTGCCGCGGCTGGTGCCGGGCTGGACCCAGCCGATCATCGTCGGCCGTCACGCCTTCGGCGACCAATACCGCGCGACCGACTTCAAGTTCCCGGGCAAGGGCACCCTGTCGATCAAGTTCGTCGGCGACGACGGCGAAGTGATCGAGCACGAAGTCTTCAAGGCCCCGGACGCCGGCGTCGCCATGGCGATGTACAACCTCGACGACTCGATCCGCGACTTCGCCCGCGCCTCGTTCGCCTACGGCCTGAACCGCGGCTATCCGGTCTACCTCTCCACGAAGAACACGATCCTCAAGGCCTATGACGGCCGCTTCAAGGACATCTTCCAGGAGATCTTCGACGCCGAATACGCCGACCAGTTCAAGGCCAAGGGCATCCACTACGAGCACCGCCTGATCGACGACATGGTCGCCTCGGCGCTGAAGTGGTCGGGCGGCTACGTCTGGGCCTGCAAGAACTACGACGGCGACGTGCAGTCGGACATCGTCGCTCAGGGCTTCGGCTCGCTGGGCCTGATGACCTCGGTGCTGATGACGCCGGACGGCAAGACCGTGGAAGCCGAAGCCGCTCACGGCACGGTGACCCGTCACTACCGCCAGCACCAGAAGGGCGAGAGCACCTCGACCAACTCGATCGCCTCGATCTTCGCCTGGACGCGTGGCCTGGCCCACCGCGCCAAGCTGGACAACAACCAGGAACTGGCCGACTTCGCCGCCACCCTGGAAAAGGTCTGCATCGACACCGTCGAGAGCGGCTTCATGACCAAGGACCTGGCCCTGCTCGTCGGCGACAAGCAAGGCTGGCTGACCACCGAAGGCTTCCTCGACAAGATCGACGAGAACCTGAAGAAGGCCATGGCCTAAGACGTTCAGGCTCCGGCCTGAAACCAGAACGCCCCCGGATCACTCCGGGGGCGTTTTTTCTTGGCCACTAGTCGCGCTGGACGATGGCCCCGGCGAAGTCGATCACGCACATCGCGCCCCACTGCCGGTGACCGCCGCAGGCCACCCCCACGGCGCTGTAGCCCGACGAGAAGATGTTGCGCCGGTGCCCACGCCCGGCCACCCGACTGTCGATGACCAGCTGCCGCACGATGGTGCGGGCGTCGTCGTGGCCGTACGAGATGTTCTCGGCGCTCATGCCGGCGAACACCCCCGCCGCCCGCAACCGCGCGCCCAGTCCGCCCGCCGCGCCATGGCCGACATCGCCGCGCGGTCCCTGAGCCTGGGCGTGCTCCCGCGCCGCCGCGTCCAGGCGACGATCAGCCTTCAGCGCCGGCAGCGGCGCCTGCCGTTCCAGGAACGCGATCGCCTCGCTCACCGCGCCGGGCTCCTCCTGCTCGAACACCCAGTCCGGCGCGCCCCGCAGCTCGCGCGCATACTCGCCCGGATTGGCGCGGACATAGTTCAGCTCGTCCAGCACGGCGGCGTCGAGATCGGCGGCATGGGCCAGGGCGGGAAGCGATACGGCCGAAAGAGCAGCCGCGGCGCGCACAAACGCCAAGGGACGGCACAAGAGCATGTGTCGTGACTCGCGATACTAGGGGTCCCTCAATGCGCTGATAGCAGCGTCTGGTCCCGCATGCGAGGCGCGCGTTGTCGCGGGGCGCGCGAGCGCCCTTGCGGTGGACGCCGATAGCTGTGATCTATCGCGTTAACCTTTCGGGAGGCGGCATTGACCCTGCAGAAGCGGATCTGGGACCTGATCGTTCTGGCGATCTTCGTCTTTGCCGCCGCGTTTGCGACCGCCCCGTGGTTTGCATTCCGGGCGCTGAAGGCCGCCGCCCAGTACGAGGACGTGCAGGCGATCGGCGAGCTGGTCGACTTTCCCGCCGTGCGCCGCAGCCTGACCGGCCAGCTGGTCGCCGACGCCCCGGCCGCCCAGCCCGAGAACCCGTCAATCTGGCGCGATCCGCTCAGCGTCTTCAAGAAGGCCATCGAGCCGATCACCCCGCCCGAGCCCAAGGTCGACCGCTATCTGACCGTGGCGGGCGTCTCGGCCCTGACCCGCGGCTATGCGCCGGGCAAGGCCCCTCCAGCCTCGGCCCAGGACGACACGATGCTGGGCAAGCTGCAGCACGCCGTCAAAGGTCCGTATCCCGGCATCGCCTATTGGGATCCCAACCGTGTGCGGATCTCGATCAAGCGCCCGGACGGCAGCGGCAAGACCACGATCTTCACCTTCGAGCGCAAGGCGCTGTTCACCTGGAAGCTGGTGCACATCCGCCTGCCCGGCGACGAACGCCAGGGCTAAACCGAACCGGTGCTGCCTCTCGTTCTCGATGTCCTGACGCGCGTCTGGCCGTTCTTCCTGCTGGTCGGGGCGGGCCTGGCCCTCACGCGCCTGCGGCTGCTAGACGCCATGATGGCGCAAGGCCTGTCGGCTTATGTCTACTGGGTCGGCTTCCCCGCCCTGCTGATCCACTCGCTGTCGCGCACCGGCCGGCCGGGCCCCGAACTTGTGGCGGGCCTGGCGGCCTACGCCGGGGTAGGCCTGGCGATCATCGCCGTCGTCGCCGTGGCGGGCCGGGCGCTGGGCTGGAGCAAAGCCGAGCGAGCCGGGACGGCCATGGCCTCAGGCGTCGGCAACAGCGCCTTCCTGGCCCTGCCGATCGCCGCCGCGGTGCTGGGGGCTGAGACCGCGCGGCTGGTCGCCGGGATCGTCGCCGTCGACTTCGTGATCCTGACCGCCGCGGGCGTGGCGCTGCTGGGCTGGGCGGCCGGCCGCTCGGTCTGGCGCTCGGTCCTGCAGGCCTTCCGCAATCCGGTGGTCGCCGCCGCCCTGACCGGCATCGGACTGGCACTGCTGGACCTGGCCCTGCCCGAGCCCCTGGACCGCGCGGTGGGTATGGCCGCCGCCTCGGGCAGCCCCGTGGGCCTGGTCGCCCTGGGCGCGGCCCTGGGCCTGCGCCAGGCCGAGGGCGAGGCCGCGCCCAAGACCTCGGCGGTGCTGCTGGCCGCCGTCGCCAAGCTGGCGGTGTTTCCGCTGCTGGCCTGGTGGGCGATCGGCCTAACCCCTGCTCCGCCCGCCTTCCGGATCGGCGCCACGCTGCTGGCCGCCGCGCCGACCGCCGTGAACGTCTTCATCCAGACCCGGGCCTATGGCGTCTTCCCGCGCGGCGCGGCGCGGGCCGTGGCGCTGAGCACGGCGCTGTCGGCCCTGACCCTGGCCGCGGCCGCCCTGCTGCTGGGCCCCGCCGCCGCCCCGTAAGGCCTCGCCTAGTTTGACTCCTAGGCGCCACGCCGGTAGACGCCTTTGCGAGTAATTATCGCTTGCGTGAGACCGGATCGATGGACGCCCGCACTCCTCCCGCCATCGCCCGCGCCGCCGAAGCCCCCCAAGGAACGTCGGGGCGCCGGCTCCCGCCGCTGCGCCCGATCATCGGCTTCTGGCACCGCTGGATCGGCCTGATCATGGCCGGCTTCCTGTTCATCTCGGGCGTCACCGGCGCGGTGATCTCGTGGGACCACGAGCTGGACGACCTGCTGAACCCGCGCCTGGTCCATGCGCCCACCGACGGCGCGGGCCTGCCGCCGCTGGAGCTGGCCAAGCGCATCGAGGCCCGCGATCCGCGCGTGCAGGTCACCTTCATTCCGCTGGCCCCGGAAGCCGGCGAAAACTATGCGTTCGGCGTCTATCCCAAGCAGGATCCGGCCACCGGCAAGCTGTTCAAGCCCGGCTACAACCAAGTGTTCGTCGATCCCGTCACCGGCGCCGAGGTCGGCCGACGCGAGTGGGGCGCGGCCTGGCCGGTGACCCGCGAGAACTTCGTCTCGTTCCTCTATGTGCTGCACTACAGCCTGCATATCCCAGCCATGTGGGGCATCGATCGCTGGGGCGTGTGGCTGATGGGCGTGATCGCCGTGCTGTGGACGATCGACTGCTTCGCCGGCGCCTATCTGACCCTCCCCTCACGCGCCTCGGCCAAGAGCGGCAAGAGCTTCTGGAGCCGCTGGAAGCCGGCCTGGCAGATCAAGACCAAGGCCAGCGCCTATCGCATCAATTTCGACGTCCACCGGGCCTTCAGCCTGTGGCTGTGGGGCGTGCTGTTCACCGTGGCCTTCACGGCCTTCTCGCTGAACCTCTACACCGAGGTGTTCTATCCGGTGCTGTCCAAAGTCTCGAAGACCACGCCGGGCCCGTTCGAGCTGCGCGCGCCCGCGCCGCTGGACCGGCCGATCGTGGCCAAGAAGACCTATGCCGAGGTCATCGACATCGCCAAGGCCGAGGCGGCCAAGCGCGGCTGGACTGACCCGGTCGGCGGGGCCTTCTACGCCCCCGGCTACGGCGTCTACGGCGTGACCTTCCACCAGCCGGGCGGCGACCACGGCGGGGCCGGCGTCGGTACGCCCTACCTCTATTACGACAGCACGACCGGTGCCCCCGCCGGCGAACGCCTGCCCTGGAAGGGCACGGCCGCCGACATCTTCGTGCAGGCGCAGTTCCCGCTGCACTCGGGCCGTATCCTGGGCCTGCCGGGCCGGATCCTGATCTCGCTGACCGGCGCGGTCGTGGCGATCCTCAGCGTCACCGGCGTGGTGATCTGGGAAAAGAAGCGTCGTGCGCGCAAGGGCCGGACCCGCAAGGCCGCCTGACATTCGAGACCGGCTGCTGACACCGATCGTCAGCGGCCGGGTTAGGGTCGGGATCAGAGGAGATCCCGCCATGACCAGCCCGATGATCAGCTACATCACCATCGGCGCCAGCGACCTGGATCGCGCCGGCGCCTTCTACGACGCCGTGCTGGGCGCCCTGGGCCATGCGCGGCTGTGGCGACAGGACGACTGGATCGGCTACGGGCCCAATCCCGATCACGCCACCATCCTGCTGTGCAAGCCCGAGAACGGCCTGCCGACCAAGGCCGGCAACGGCATCATGATCGGGCTGCGGGCCGAGACCGAAGACCAGGTCCGGGCGGCCCACGCCGCCGCCCTCGCCTACGGCGGCTCCAGCGAAGGCGAGCCCGGTCCGCGCCCGGTCTATGGCGACGGCTACTACCTGGCTTATGTGCGCGACCCGGACGGCAACAAGCTGTCTGCCTGCAAGATGCCGCATGGGTAAGCGGGCGTCGGCGCAGCCCGCGGGCGGTCAGTGACCGCCCTGCCCTGACTTGAACTCGACACGCACCGCCAGGAACGGTCCGGTTCCCCGGTTATAAACCGCATGCAGCCCCTCGGGCGGCGCCGAGGCCGCCCCCGTCAGGGCCTCGGCCGGGGCGTCCGTGCGACCGGTCTCCACCGGAACGCCGTCCACCAGCTTGTAGGTGATGTAGGTGATGGGTTGTGCGTGCTCGAAGTACATCACACTGGGCCATGCATGGTCGTGAACGGGCTCGCTGGCGCCGGGCTCGATCGTGACCCGCAAGACGCGGACGCTGTCGTTCTCGAGCAACACGCGATGGCTGCCGGGCGCGGCGGCCACGGCGTCGAAGGTCTTGGCCTCCTGCGCCCCCGCCGCTGAGGCAAGGCTGAGCAGCAGGACCATGGGGGCAAGGTGTCTGATCATCGTCGGATCCCGTGCGCTGAGGTCAGAGCCCACACCATCAGCCACGCTGGCGGCGAGAGCAAACGCCTCTGCAGCGGTCAGGACATGAAAAAGGGGACGCCCTGCGGCGTCCCCTTCATCGTTTTCAGCGGAACGGCGGATCAGCCGGCCAGCAGCGCCTTGACGGCGGCCAGGCCGTCCTGGGCCTTGCTGTCGTCCGGAGCGCCGCCCTGGGCGAAGTCGGCCTTGCCGCCCGCGCCCTGGCCGCCCATGGCGATCACGGCGGCCTTGGCGAGATCGGCGGCGCTGAACTTGCCGGTCAGGTCGGCGGTGACGGCCACGGTGACCGCGGCCTTGCCTTCCGACGTGCCGACCAGGGCGACAACGCCGCCGTTGGTCAGTTGCTTCTTGAACTCCTCGGCGACGCCGCGCAGCTCCTTGCCGCCGACGCCGTCCAGGACGCGGGCGATCAGGGCCGTGCCGCTGACGTCCTCAGGACCGGCCGCCGCGCCACCGCCGCCGCCCAGGGCCAGTTGCTTCTTGGCGTCGGCCAGTTCCTTCTCGAGGCGCTTGCGGTCGGCGATCAGGGCGTCGACGCGGGCGCCGACTTCCAGCACCGGGGTCTTGAACTGGTCGGCCAGCGACTTGGCCACGCCCGCCTGGTCCAGCAGGAAGCGGCGGGCCGCTTCGCCGGTCAGGGCCTCGATGCGGCGCACGCCGGCGGCGACGCCCTGCTCCGAGACGATCTTGAACAGGGCGATGTCGCCGGTGCGGGCCACGTGGGTGCCGCCGCACAGTTCGACCGAATAGGCCTTGGCCTCGTCGCTCAGCGACTTGCCTAGGGTCAGCACTCGGACGCTGTCGCCGTACTTCTCGCCGAACAGCGCCACGGCGCCGGCCTCGATGGCCTCCTGCGGGGCCATTTCCTTGGTTTCGGCCGGGACGTTCTGGCGGATGACCTCGTTGACCTCGGCCTCGATCTTGTCGAGCTCCTCGGCCGTCAGCGGACCGCCGTGGCTGAAGTCGAAGCGCATACGCTCGCCGTCGACCATCTGGCCCTTCTGGGCGACGTGCGGACCCAGCACGTGGTGAAGGGCGGCATGCACCAGGTGCGCGGCCGAGTGGTTGGAGCGGGTCGTGTGACGGCGGTCGGCGTCGACCGAGGCCACGACATTGTCGCCGACCTTCAGGTCGCCCGACAGTTCGACGCGGTGGACGTAGAGCTCGCCGGCCTGCTTCTGGGTGTCGATGACCTGGTTCTCGCGGCCGTTGGCCTCAAGCACGCCGGTGTCGCCGGCCTGGCCGCCGCTTTCAGCGTAGAAGCTGGTTCGGTCCAGCAGCACCTCGACGGTCGTGCCGCCGGTCGCGCTTTCGACCTCGGCGCCGTCGACGACAATCGCCTTCACCACGCCCGTGGTCTCGGTGGTCTCATAACCGACGAAATCCGTCGCGCCGGCCTTTTCCTTGATCGCGAACCAGGCGGCCGCCGCGCCCTGCTGGCCCGAACCGGCCCAGTTGGCGCGCGCCATCTGGCGCTGCTTTTCCATGGCCGCGTCGAAGGCGTCGGTGTCGACGGTCAGGCCCTTGGCGCGCACGGCGTCCTGGGTCAGGTCCAGCGGGAAGCCGTAGGTGTCGTAGAGCTTGAACGCGGTGTCGCCGTCCAGCACGCCGCCGCTCGACAGGTTGGCGGTGGCCTCGTCCAGCAGGCCCATGCCGCGGCCCAGGGTGACGCGGAAGCGTTCTTCTTCCTGGCGCAGGGTCTCAACGATCGAGGCCTCGGCGCGGCGCAGTTCCGGATAGGCCTGGCCCATCTGGGCGACCAGGGTCGGCGCCAGGCGGTGCATCAGGGGCTCGTTGGCGCCCAGCAGATAGGCGTGGCGCATGGCGCGGCGCATGATCCGGCGCAGGACGTAGCCGCGGCCTTCGTTCGACGGCGTCACGCCATCGGCCAGCAGGAACGACGACGAGCGCAAGTGGTCGGCGATGACGCGGTGCGACGGGGCTTGGTCGCCCTCGGCCTTGACGCCCGTCAGCTCGACCGAAGCCTCGATCAGCGCCTTGAACAGGTCGACGTCGTAGTTGTTGTGCACGCCCTGCAGGACGGCCGCGACGCGTTCCAGGCCCATGCCAGTGTCGATCGAGGGCTTGGGCAGCGAGACGCGCTCGCCGCCGGCCATCTGCTCGAACTGCATGAAGACGAGGTTCCAGATCTCGATGAAGCGGTCGCCGTCTTCATCAGGGCTCCCGGGCGGTCCGCCCGGAATGCCTTCGCCGTGGTCGAAGAAGATTTCCGAGCACGGGCCGCAGGGGCCGGTGTCGCCCATGGACCAGAAGTTGTCGTTGGTCGGGATGCGGATGATGCGGTCGTCCGACAGGCCGGCGATCTTGCTCCACAGCGCCGCGGCCTCGTCATCGGTGTGGTACACCGTGACCAGCAGTTTTTCCTTGGGCAGTTTGAACTCGCCGGTCAGCAGGGTCCAGGCGTGGTGGATCGCCTGTTCCTTGAAGTAGTCGCCGAACGAGAAGTTGCCCAGCATCTCGAAGAAGGTGTGGTGGCGGGCCGTGTAGCCGACATTGTCCAGGTCGTTGTGCTTGCCGCCGGCGCGGACACATTTCTGCGAGCTGGCCGCACGCGGATGCGCCGGCGTCTCGGCGCCGGTGAACACGTTCTTGAACGGCACCATGCCGGCGTTGACGAACAGCAGGGTCGGATCGTTCTGCGGCACCAGCGGCGCCGACGGCGTCACGGCGTGATCGGCCTTGCCGAAGTAGTCGAGGAAGGTGCTGCGGATCTCGTTCAGGCTGGGCATTCGCGTCTCAGGTCTGGGCGCCGGCGACGGCCGGAGTCGCGCGCTCATAGCGCGGTTTTGGGCGAAGGGGAAACCTTGGTGGAGATGGGGGCTTTGCGGGCCAAGGAAAAGGGCAGGTTCGGAGAGGGATGTTCCACCGCCATGCGCGGAAGCTGTCTCGAAGTGACTGAGCGGGCGAGTGCGGCCCGCGCCGAGCTAGCCCCCTCCGGCCCTCTGAACCACCTCCCCCGCATCGCGGAGGAGGATCAAACGAAATAGGCCGCCTGGCATGGGGTCCAGGCGGCCTGCAATCGCGGCCTTCGCGGCGGTCCGCCGCGGGCGTGTTGAAGGCGGGATCGCCCGCGGTGGGCGAAGGCCGCGAAAACCTTCGGGAGGACTAGTCCTCCTCGCCCTCGTCGGGGCCGCCGACCAGGAGTTCTTCCTCGATCTTCTGCGACGCCTTGCGGACGGCTTTTTCGATGTCGGCGGCCACGTCCTTGTTGGTCTTCAGGAACTCGCGGACATTGTCGCGACCTTGGCCGATGCGCTGGCTGCCGTACGAGAACCACGAGCCGGCCTTGTCGATGATCCCGGCCTTCACGCCCAGGTCGATGACTTCGCCCAGCTTGGAGATGCCCTCGCCGTACATGATGTCGAACTCGACCTCGCGGAACGGCGGGGCCACCTTGTTCTTGACCACCTTCACGCGGACATTGTTGCCGATGATCTCGTCACGCACCTTCACCGAGCCGGTGCGGCGGATGTCCAGGCGCACCGAGGCGTAAAACTTCAGCGCGTTGCCGCCCGTGGTCGTTTCCGGGCTGCCGTACATCACCCCGATCTTGTGACGGATCTGGTTGATGAAGATGACGATGGTGTTGGCCTTGTTGATCGAGCCGGTCAGCTTGCGCAGCGCCTGGCTCATCAGACGGGCCTGCAGGCCCGGCAGGCTATCGCCCATTTCGCCTTCGATTTCGGCCTTGGGCGTCAACGCCGCGACCGAGTCGATGACCACGATGTCGATGGCGCCCGAGCGCACCAGGGTGTCGGTGATCTCCAGGGCCTGTTCGCCGTTGTCGGGCTGCGAGACCAGAAGGCTGTCGAGATTGACGCCCAGCTTGTGCGCATAGGAGGGATCCAGCGCGTGCTCGGCGTCCACGAAGGCGGCGGTGCCGCCGGCCTTCTGGACCTCAGCCACCACGTGCAGCGCCAGGGTCGTTTTACCCGAGCTTTCCGGGCCATAGACCTCGATGATGCGGCCCTTAGGCAGGCCGCCGATGCCCAACGCGATGTCCAGGCCGAGCGAGCCAGTGGAGACCGACTCGATCTCGACCTTGCCCTTCTCGCCCAGCTTCATCACCGAGCCCTTGCCGAACGCGCGGTCGATCTGGGCGAGAGCCGCCTCTAGCGCACGTTGCTTATCGCCTTCTTCCTTGGCCACGAGTTTCAAAGCCGCCTGACTGCTCATTGTTGATCCGCCTCTATCCCATGATTCCGGTCGCCCGATCGGCGCTTCCCGCGCCGCGCCCCAACGACCTGTGGAACACCCTTAATGCGTACACACTTTGTTCTTAGTTCGCAAGATGTTCTCATTCGCGAACACGACCGTTTCTGACGCAGGGCGGACACCCTGACACAAACTGGATTTGGGTCTCCTCAGGCCATCCGAAACAGGTCCTTAAGCCCAATCGTGAAAGGATTACCCGTTGCCGGGGGCCTATCGTCTTGTCTATCGATCCACGTCGCCTTCTCGGTCTGGCGTTCGCCAGCGCCGACTTGTTAGTCGAATTGCAGAATGGCCGCGTGCGCTTGGTTCTGGGCGCGGCGCAGAAGGTCATGGGCCAGAGCGAAGCCGGTCTGACCGGAAAATCGTGGCCACAATTGTTCTCGCCCGACGATCAGCCGCTGATGGACGCCATGCTGGCCTGCGCCGACGATGGCGTTCGGCGCGGCCCGGTGGTGCTGCGCCTGGCCGGGGCCGAACCGCGTCACGTGCGGGTGATCCTGCGCGCCCTGCCCGAGAACGACGGCCGCATCTCCTGCGCCGTCACCGCCGCCCAGCCGGCCGGCCCGCGCCTGGCGCCCGGCGAACTGCAACCGCGCGAGACCTTCGACGACATCGCCAAAGGCTTGTTCGAGGCCGCACGGGTCACCGGGCTGGAGCTGGAGCTGGCCATGGTCGAGTTCGCGGGCCTGACCGACCTGCGCGAGGGCCTGCCCCCGCAGGAGGCCGCCGCCCTCGACGTCAAGGTCGCCAGCGCCATCCGCGCCGAGTCGCACGGCGGCAGCGCGGCCACTCGTCTGTCGGCCGAGCGCTTCGCCCTGCTGCGCCAACGCGACGACCAGCCCGACAACATGATGAAGCGCCTGACCCGGATGGTCAGCGCCGAGGCCGCCGCCCATATGGTGCCGCTGGAGGCTGGCGGCGGTTCGACCCGCGCCCTGCGCGCGCTGCGCTACGCCCTAGACGACTTCATTCGCGAGGGCCTGAAGGACGCGCCGCCGCTGACCCTGTCGGAGGCGATGAACCGCTCGGTCAAACGCACCCTGGCCCGCGCCGGCGCCTTGGGCGTGGCGGTCAGCCAGCGCCGCTTCAACCTGGCCTTCCAGCCGGTGGTGAGCCTGGGGACGGGCCTGGCCCATCACCACGAGGTGCTCGTGCGCTTCGAGGACGGGGCCAGCCCGTTCGCCCTGATCCGCATGGCCGAGGAATTTGACCTGATCGAGGAGCTGGACCACGCGATCGTCGAGCAGGCGGTCAAGAAGCTGGCCAACGACCAGGAGCGCAAACTGAAGCTGGCCGTGAACGTCTCTGGCCGCACGATCGTCAGCGAGACCTTCGTCGACCACGTCTCGCGCCTGCTGGCCAAATACGACGAGGCCAAGGGGCGGCTTATCTTCGAGATCACCGAGACCGCGGCGATCGACGACCTGGCGCGCGCCAACCAGAACATCCAGGGCCTGCGGTCGCTGGGCTCGGCGGTGTGCCTGGACGACTTCGGGGCCGGTTCCTCCTCGTTCGCCTATCTGCAGCAGCTGAGCCTGGACATCGTCAAGATCGACGGCCGCTATGTACGGGAACTGGCCGATAACGGCCGCGACGGGGCGATGGTCCGCCGCCTGGTCGAGCTGTGTCGCGACCTGAAGATCCGCACCGTGGCCGAGATGGTCGAGACCATCGAGGTCGAGGAAATCGTCCGCGGCGCCGGCGTCGACTTCGCCCAGGGCTGGCTCTACGGCAAGCCGGCCGACAAGCCTTGCCCGGCCCTGCGCCCCGGCGCCGTGGTCACGCCTATCGCGCGCCGGGCCGGGGCTTCGGAGAGCTGGGGCTAACTTGAAGTCCGCTCCCCCGCGATGCGGGAAAGCGGTTCAGGCTTAAGCCCTCAGGCCTTGCCGCCCTTGCTGACGATGTAGTCGTCGATCACCCGTTCCAGGGTGGTCAGCGGGGTCATGCCCGAGAGCAGGCCCGCGTCGTGGAACTGGCGGATGTCGAACTTCTTGCCCAGCGCCTTCTGAGCCTTGGCCCGGGCGCGCAGCCAGGTGATCTTGCCGATCATGTAGCTGCAGGCCTGGCCCGGCCACACGACATAGCGCTCGATCTCGGTGACCGAACCGCTTTCCTCGTCGCCCATGGTCTCGGCCATGTACTTGATGGCCTGCTCGCGGCTCCACTTCTTGTGGTGCATGCCGCTGTCGACGACCAGGCGCACGGCGCGGAACAGGGCGTCGTGCAGCATGCCGATGTGGCCGCGCGGGTCGGTCTTGTAGATGCCCATCTCGACAGCCAGCTGCTCGGAATAGAGCGCCCAGCCCTCGGCATAGCCCGAGAAGCCGATCACCTTGCGGATCAGCGGCAGGCCTTGCGCTTCGTTCGACAGCGACAGCTGCAGGTGGTGGCCCGGGACGCCTTCGTGCACCGTCAGGGTGGTCAGGGTGTACTTGGCCTGCTCCTTGGTGTCGCGCAGGTTGATCCAGTAAATCCCGGGGCGCTTACCGTCGAGCGAAGGCGAGTTGTAATAGCCGCCCGGGGCGCCGGCCTCGATAGCCTTGGGCACGCGGCGGATCTCCAGCGGAGCCTTGGGCAGCTGGCCGAAATAAGCCGGCAGCTGCTTCTCGATCCACTTGGCCTTTTCGTTCAGGTCCTTGATCAGCTGTTCCTTGGCCGGGTCGGTGTTGTCGTAGACATCCTTGCCCAGCTCGGCCATGCGCTCGCCGACAGTGCCCTTGGTCATGCCCATGGTCTTGAAGATCTTGTCGGCCTCGGCCGAGATCGACTTCACCAAGTCGAGGCCCAGTTGGTGGATCTCGTCGGGACCGATGGTCGAGGTCGTGTAGTTCTTCAGCGACACGGCGTAGTAGTCGGCGCCGCCCTTCAGACGCCAGACGCCAGCGTCGTGAGTGGCCTTCGACCGCACGCTCTCTAGCAAAGCGATCTGGCGCTTCAGGGCTGGCAGCACCGAGTTCTCGTAGACCTTGGACGCTTCACCGGCCCAGTCGCCGGCGATCTTCTTCTCGGCCGTGCGACGGGCCACCGACTTGACCAGCGGCGCATCGGCCGTGGGCGTGTCGGCGAAGGCCTTCATCTGCACCAGGGCCTTGTCGATGATGAAATCGGGCGGGATCACGCCGTCGGCGATGTCGCGCTTGGCGATCAGGGTCTCCTGATCCATCAGGCGGGCGAAGCCCTCCATGCGCTGCAGATAGGCGTCGGCGTCGGCCTTGGTCTCGATGCTGTGCTGGGTGTCCAGGAAGTCGGGCATCGACTGGTACGAGCCAGTCAGCTGGCTCAGAACATAGGGCGCGCCCGAACCGCCGCCGGCGTAAGTGAACTTGCGATTGCCCTCGTCCTGGACGGCCAGGGTGAACTCGACGGTGTCATAGTTGACCGCGTCCATGCCCTTGAGCGCTTTACGGTCGATGCTCCGCAGTTCGGCCAGCTGGGCGCTGGTCTGGGCGGCGCCGGCGGCGATAGCCTCGAACGAGCGGTCGGCCAGCAGACCCTTGGTCCAGGCCAGGTCGTCCTTGTCCAGACCCAGGCCCGTGGCCAGCTCCGGCGCCTGGCGCAGCAGCTTGGCCATGGCGGCGTCAAAGAACGCGTTCATCTTGGCGGCTTCACCGCCCTGCGCCAGGGCCATGGTCGGCATGCCGCCGGTCGCGGCGAAACCCGCAGCGGCCGTGGCGAACATCATGTGACGACGATTGAGCAAGGCTTTTCCTCCCCAGAGCCCATTGGAGGCCAAAAGCCGTAGCCGCCTCCTGTGTGGCGGCAACTTAATTCCGAGTCATCCGGCGGCGCTAGCGGTGATCGCTCACGGCGTCGGCAGCTGGAGCGCGCGCATAGGCGAGCTGCAGGTCCTACTCGGGACGGAAATACGCTGTCAGCAACAGGACCAGCTGTCGTTGCAGTCGCGCCTCGAACTCGGGTGTCGCTTCGCGCTCCAGAATCTTTCGCACTGGCCCGACAAGGACGTGAAGCGCGATGGAGGCCGTCATGGCGAGATCCTCGAACCGCCCATCGGGCGCGGTCGCCAGCATGGATGTCACCGCCGACTCCATGCGATTATAGACACGGTCGGCTAGCGCGGCCCCGCCTCGCTCCCCGGCTACCGCATAGAGCGCTCGCGATTCACCGGCGTTGCGCAGCTTGGCGGCGAGATAGCCCTCGACCAGCGCCTCGGCCATGTCGGCGACGGGCCGTCCCCGGCACTCGAGACAGACCTCCACCATGGCGTCGGCGATGTCGCCGAGGTGCTTTTCCAGCACTGCCGCCAGCAGGGCGTCGCGGTTGGGATAGTATTGGTAGACACTGCCGACCGACATGCCCGCTCGCTCGGCGATCCGGGTCGTGGTGCAGCGGGTCAGGCCTTCCTTGATCAGAACCTGAATCACGGCGGTATGGAGCGCCGCGATCGTGGCGGCAGACCGCGCCTGAACCGGTGATTTCCTTTGCTGTAGCGGCGCTGCGAGAGCGGTCATCGAAAGCGAATTCCAAAACTGAGGGTTTCTTCAGATGCTCCTCCTCGCTTCACAAGGCAAGGAACGCGCAGCATGACCAGCATCGACACGGCCGGAACCTTCCCTCTCGGCGATCGCACTGTCCGTCGGCTCGGCTACGGGGCCATGCAGCTGGCCGGCCCACACGTATTCGGTCCGCCAAAGGACCGCGCCGCCGCCGTGGCTGTGCTGCGCGAAGCGGTCGCCCAGGGCGTCAACCATATCGACACCAGCGACTTCTACGGCCCTCACGTCACCAACGAGATTATTCGTGAGGCGCTGTACCCCTATGGTGACGACCTAGTGATCGTGACCAAGATCGGCGCGCGCCGCACCAGCGACGCCGCATGGGTCCCCGCCTTCACACCGGCCGAACTTCGCGCGGCAGTGCAGGACAATCTCAAGCGCTTGGGATTGGAGGCGCTGGACGTCGTGAATCTGCGCGCGATGTTCAGCGCGTCAGGCCCAGCCGAAGGCTCCCTGGCAGAGGGTCTGGGCGCGCTGGTCGAGCTGAAGCGCGAGGGGCTGGTCCGTCACATCGGGGTCAGCAACGTCACGGCCACGCAGGTCGCTGAGGCGCGGAACATGACCGACATCGTCTGCGTGCAGAACATGTACAATCTGGTGCATCGTCAGGATGATGCGATGGTCGACGATCTGGCGCGGGCTGGCATCGCCTATACGCCTTTCTTCCCGTTGGGCGGCTTTTCGCCGCTACAATCGTCGGCCTTGTCAGCCGTGGCGGAACGCCTGCAAGCGACCCCGATGCAGGTGGCGTTGGCCTGGCTGCTGCGCCGCGCGCCCAACATCCTGCTGATCCCCGGCACGTCTTCCGTCGCCCACCTGCGCGAGAACCTAGCCGCGGCCCGACTGGACCTCTCGGAAGAAACGATGGCGGAGTTGGAGGTGGTGGCCGGCTAGGTCAGCGAGACGAACAGCTCGTTCTCGATCACCCATTGACCTGTGACCTTCTTCCAGGTGGCCAGATAGCTCCCGGTCTGTTCGGGCGCATCAGTCCACTTCCCGACCCAGCGGCCGTGCTCGGCGGCGCGTTGGCCGACGGCGTCGACGGTGATGCTTTCCGTAGTGCGGACATAGGCGACGAAACCCTTGTCGGCCATCTGGCTGGCGAAAGCGGCGAGTACGTCCTCAGCGCCCAGCACCAGCGAGCCGTCTCCGGCGATCAAGGTGACACGGGGGTCAAAGAAGGGCCTTAGGCGCGCAGCGTCCTTGGCCGCGATCAGCTTGTTGGTCAGCTTGCGGCGGGCGGCGATGGCGTCTTGCGGCGTGGTCATGGTTTCCGTGTAGCTTGACGGGCCCGCCTGTCGCAAACTCGCGCTCATGTCCCCGCCGACCCTGACCACGCCGCGCCTGACCTTGAGCCCGCCCGAGCTGGCCGACTTCGAGGACAGCCGCGCCATGTGGGCCGATCCCGTGGTGGTCCGCCACGTGGGCGGCCGTCCGTTCACGGACGAGGAGAGTTGGACCCGGCTGATGCGGGCCCGCGGCCTGTGGGAACTGATAGGCTTCGGCTACTGGGCGGTGCGTGAGACCTCGACGGGCCGCTATGTCGGCGAGGTCGGGTTCGCCGACCTACGCCGCGACCTGGAGCCCAGCCTCTATGGCCTGCCGGAGATGGGCTGGGTGCTGGCGGCCTGGTCGCACGGCCAGGGCTTCGGGACCGAGGCCGTCCGAGCGGGGCTGTCGTGGATTGACCAAGCCCTGGCGCCGCCGGTCGTGCCCTGCATTATCGACGTCGAGAACACCGCCTCGATAGCCCTGGCGACCAAGGTCGGGTTCAGGCTGAAGACCCACACCCACTACAAGGGCTCGCCGATCGTGGTGATGGAGCGCCATCAACCCTGAACGAGGGGCGACGTCGCTTTCCCGCCCACATTGCATTGCAGGCTCTGCGCCGGACCGGAGCCCTCGCAATGAAACACGCCCTTCGCGCCGCCCTCGTCGCCAGCCTTTTAGTCGTGGCTCAGCCCGTCGCGGCGCAGGACTTCTCCAGCATCGGCAGCCAGTACGTCGACTACGGCGCCTCGATGATGGCCGTGGGGCAGATGAACAATGTGCTGGGCGGGACAGCGCGGAACAGCGCGCGCCCGGCGAAGGCAAAGCCTGCGACGGGCCCCGACACACGCTACGCGGCCTCGCCGGCGGTCTCAACACGTGTGCGCGCCCAGTTCGCCGACTTCGCCGCCAAGGCCGATCCGGCCAATGGCCCACGGCTGCGTGAGGCGATCCTGCGCCAGGACCTGCTGGGCGCCTGGCAGAAGCACGTGGCGGTCGACGGCCTGAAGCGTGGCGACGTCGCCGACGCCATGGCCGCCTACTGGGTGCAGAACTGGCAGATGGCCAGCCAGATCGCCTTCGTCGATCGCGCCAAGGTCCAGGCCGTGCGCAACCAGGTCGCCCGCGCCCTTATCGCCAATCCCGCCTTCACCCGACTGGACGACGCCCGCAAGCAGGAGATGGCCGAGACCTTCATGCTGAACTTTGTGGCCCAAGGCTCGGCCTATTCCGACGCCACGACCCGGCGCGACACCGCCCAGGTCGCGCGCCTGTCCAAGGCCGCCGCCGCCCGCATCCGCCAGGAAATGAGCCTGGACGCCGCCCAGCTGCGACTGACGCCGGCCGGCTTCGCCCGGTGACAACCGGCCGCAGGGGTTGAACGGGACAATCGGCGTCCCATATGGTAACCAGGATCAGCAGGACGGCTCGCCGCTCACGGCCGAACGCCGGCTGCTCCCCTCGCCCCCCCATACCGTCATTTTCGACTTTGTCGTTTTCGATGGCCCCGGCGCGCAACCACCCACGCTTGAAACTGTTGAGCTTGGCAATAAGCTCGAGCTCTGTTTGGAAATCTATGAAAACGACTGCTACCCGCGAGGCCGCCGCTCGGCGCCAGCCCCGCACCCCGGCGCCGCAACGCGCCGCCCATAAGCCCGCCCACAAGACTGCTCAGGCCGACTGGGCCTGGCCGGGCGTGACCCGCGCCCAACTGCGCGACCACATCATCGAAATGATCGGCTGACGATCAGGCGGGCGGCTCAGCGCCGCCCAGCCCCAGCTTTTCCACGACCGCCGTCATCGGCGTCCCACGCGGGATGACGGCCCACTCTTTCGGCGACGAGGCGCGCACCGCGACCACCGCGCCGTTGGGACAGACGTCCAGGCAACCGACCTCGATCACAGCGGCCTTCGCCTTTCGGCCCTTGCCCTTGGCGCCGATGGCCTTGCGCAGGGCCTTGGCCAGCTTCTGGTCGCTCTCCGCGCCGAAGCCGCCATCCAGCTTCTTCGAACACTTGCGGCACACCAGCACGACCTCGTTCCAGTCGGCCTTCACGCGCTTGATCGCCTTCTCGCTCATGACCTGAAGATGGGAACGGTGATAGGAGAGCGCCATGGCCCGCAAACTCACCGCCAAAGTCATCACCGATCCGACCGCCGAGGCTGACCGCACCTGGTTCGAGGCAAATCCCGAGCGGCGCTTCCGCCTGCGCGATCCCGCGCCCGTGGAGTTCAAGGACCCGCTGGGCGATCCCGGCGAGGGCTTTTCCTGGCGCGTGCTGATCGCCCGCCTGCCCGACGGCGGCCGCCTGCGCCTGCCTGTCTCGCTGTCGTGGGAGCTGCACAATGACCACGCCAAGGACCAGCACCTGAAGATCCTGTTCGACCAGGTCGCCCCGGCCGAAGCCAAGGCCCGGCTGGGCTAGCGCTCACCGCCAGACATTGACGGGCCTGCATGTTCTTGGCCCCATGGGTCATGATCCGCACCATCCTACTTTGGGCGCTTGTTCTGGCCCTGGGGGCCTTTGCGCTCCAATGGCTGGAGTACCGCTTCATCGTCCGCGCCTTTTCCTGGCAGGCCTATGTGGGCTTGATCGGGACGGCCTGCGCAATCGGGGGGGGCGGGGTCGGCTGGAGGTTGGCCGCGCGAGCGCGCCCCGCGACCTTCCAGCAAAACGACGCGGCGCTGACAGCTCTAGGCCTGACGGGCCAGGAGATGAAGGTGCTGGAACGCCTGGCCGCCGGCCGGTCCAACAAGGAGATCGCCCGGGATCTTGGCCTGTCGCCCAACACCATCAAGACCCATGTCGCCAACCTCTACGCAAAGCTGGAAGCCAGCCGGCGCACCCAGGCCGTCGGCAAGGCCCGCGACCTCATGCTGATCCCTTGACCGCTTGCCGATAGGGCGAAACGGTCGAACTCACCCTTTCGGGCGATACCGCTCCGGCGATGTGAGCGGCAGGTTCGAGGGAGGCGTCGCAGGGGGCGGCGCGGAGGAGAAACACCATGCAACGCACCATCCTGATCCATGGCCTGGCATCGGGCGTGATCATCATCCTAGGCATCATCAGCACGATCGTCCTGTCGGCCCCGCACAGCCTGTGGCTGGGCTATCTAATCATGCTGGTCGGGCTGTCTGCCGTCCTGCTGGCGATCAAGTCGCACCGCGACAAGGCCCTGGGCGGGGTGATCAAGTTCTGGCCGGCTTTTCTGATCGGTCTGGCGGTCGCAGCCGTCGCCAGCGTGGCCTATGTCCTGATCTGGGAAGGCTACCTGGCCCTGACCCACTACCGCTTCATGGACGACTACACAGCTAGCACCCTGGCGGCCAAGAGGGCTGCCGGACTGTCTGGAGCGGCCTATGACAAGCTGGCCGCGCAGCTGGACGCGATGCGGCTGGCCTATGCCAATCCGCTTTACCGGTTGCCGATGACCTTCATCGAGATCTTCCCCGTCGGCCTGTTGGTCGCCTTGGTCAGCGCGGCCTTGCTGCGTGATCCCAGGTTCCTGCCGGCGCGCAGCCGTTAGGCCGCCTGCAGCTGCTGCTTGACCCGCTCGGCCAGGGTCTTGATGTCGATCGGCTTGGGCAGGAAGGTCACGCCGGTCTCGCCTTCCAGCAGGTCGCTGAACTCGGCCTCGGCATAGCCGGAGATGAACATCACCGGCGCCGTGCCCAGATAGCCGCGGGCCTTCTTCAGCAAGGTCGGCCCGTCGATGCCGGGCATGATCACGTCGCTGATTAGCAGGTCGATCGTGCCGGCGTTCTCCTCGGCGATGACCAGCGCTTCCTCGCCGTCCGCGGCCTCCAGCACCTCGTAGCCGCGGGCGCGCAGCAGGCGGGCGGCGACGGAGCGCACGGCGTCCTCGTCCTCGACGAACAGGATGCGGCCGGCGCCCGACAGGTCGCGCGCGGCGCGCGACTTGGCCGGTTCGGCGGCGGCGGCTCTCTGGGCGGCGATCACGCCGGCCGGGGCGTCATAGATAGGCAGGAAGATGCGGAACGCCGCGCCCTCGCCCGGACGGCTATGGACGTGGATCCAGCCATCGCTTTGCTTGACGATGCCGTAGACCGTGGCCAGGCCCAGACCCGTGCCTTCGCCCACCGGCTTGGTGGTGAAGAACGGGTCGAAGATCTTGCCCATGACGTCAGGCGGAATGCCCGGGCCGTCGTCAGAAACCTCGATGAAGGCGGTGTCGCCCTCGGCTGCCGGAAAGCCCAGGCCGATGGCTTCGTCGCGGGTCAGGCGAGCGGTGCGGATGCGCACGATGCCGCCCCCCTTGGCCGCGCGCACGGCGTCGCGGGCGTTGACGGCCAGGTTCATCACCGCCGTTTCCAGCTGGCTCTTGTCAGCCCGCACCTGCGGCAGGTCGCGACCGTAGTCGGTGATCAGCTTGACGTCTTCGCGCAGGAGCCGGCGCAGCAGGACCTCGAACTCCGAGATCAGCTCGCCCAGGTCCAAAACCTCGCGCTGGACGGTCTGCTTGCGCGAGAAGGCCAGCAGCTTGCGCACCAGATCGGCGGCGCGCACGCCCGTCTGGCGGATTTCGTTCAAGCCCTCGTACGACGGATCGCCGACCGGGTGACGGTGCAGCAGCTCGTCCAGGCGCAGCTGGATGGCGGTCAGCAGGTTGTTGAAGTCGTGGGCCACGCCGCCGGCCAACTGGCCGATGGCCTGCATCTTCTGGGCCTGGGCCAGCTGCAGCTCGATCTGCTTCTGCTCCGACACGTCGATCATGTAGGCCACCAGGCGGCCCTCGGCGCGATAGAGGTACAGATGGACGATGCGGGTCGCGTCACGCGCCAGGCGCACCTCGAAGGGACCAGCCTTGCCCTCGTTTAGGCGGGTCTCGGCGTCGGCGCGCGAGGCCGCATCGATCAGATCACCGAACACCACACCGGCCTTGGCGCCGGTCATGGCGGTCATGGCCGGATTGGTCTCCAGGATCCGCGACTTGAACGGCTCCAGGCCTTCCAGCAGGGCCGCGCCGAACGGCGAGGCGCCGGCGAAGGCGTCCAGCGAATTGGTCTGCGAGGCGGCAGCCTGCTCGACCACCGGCGCGGGGGCCAGGGTTTCGGCGACCGGCCTGGCGGCCACGACGGGCGCCAGGCGGATCAACAGGCGACCACCGGCCAGGCGCGAGACCTTGGCGACGTGATCGGAACCGCCGGCGCTCAAGCTCCCCTCGGCCATCTCGCCCTTGCGGGCCTGGACCAAGGCGGCGAACAGGCCAGCGCCGGCCGAGCCGTTGGGCAGGCGGCGCTGGTCGCCCATCAGGACGCGCCAGGCCGGGTTGGCGGCCAGCAGGCGGCCGTCGGGCGCGGCCAGGGCGGCCGGCTCGCTCAGCGCCTCGATGAAGCCCTCGGCCTGATCGACGTCATTGGCGGCCGAAGCCGCGTTCGAACCCTTGATGGCCACAAGGCCCAGCACCGCCACGCCGGCCACGCCCAGCAGCAGCAGCAGGCCCGCCAGCGTGGTCGGACCGGCCTTCAGCGCCGGGGCGGCCGACAGGGCCGCGGCGGCCACGAAGAATATCGCCGCGCCGGCCAGCCACGGATCGAAGCGCCGACGCGAGGCGCCGGTCGAGACTTTGTCCTGGAGCTGAAAATCGGCCATCGGCGGCGAGGTACCCTGGTTATGGTGAGGCTGCGACTCACCGGCAATCGGAGAAAGGATAGCCTTTCCCGCGCCCTAGGTCAGTTATTGCAGATTCAGGGCTAGTTGGGCCGCCCGCCGCCCTGGGTCTTCTTGTTCATGATGAAGCTGATGACCTTGGCCACCGCTTCGAAGTGCTCGACGGGAATCTCCTCGTCGATCTCGACGCTGGCGTAGAGCGCGCGCGCCAAAGGCGGGTCTTCCAGCACCATGACGCCGTGCTCTTCGGCGACGGCGCGGATCTTCAGAGCCAGCTCGTCGACGCCCTTGGCCACGCACAGCGGCGCGGGCGTCTCGCCGGGCTCGTACTTCAGCGCCACGGCGTAGTGGGTCGGGTTCATGACGACGACGGTCGCCTTGGGCACGGCCTGCATCATGCGCTGGCGCGACCGCTGCATCTGGATCTGGCGACGCTTGCCCTTGATGTGGGGATCACCGTCCGACTGCTTGAACTCGTCCTTCACCTCCTGGAGGGTCATGCGCATGCGCGTCATGAAGCGCTGACGCTGCCAGAACCAGTCGATGGCGGCCATGGCGATCAGCAACAGCAGCACCGCCAACATCAGCGACTTGGACAGCTTCATCGCCTCGGGCAGCAGGGACGCGACGTCCATGCCCACCAGGTTGCGAACTTCGCCCACATGCGGCTTCAGCACCATGTAGGCGATGAAGCCGGTGACCAGGAACTTGATGGTCGACTTGGCGAACTGGACCATGCCGTCCATGCCGAAGATCCGGCCCAGGCCCTTCAGCAGGTCCAGCTTCTTGAAGTCGGGCTTTATCTTCTCCGGCGTCAGCATGAAGCCGGTCTGGGCGACATTGCCGATCACACCCAGCACCGCGGTGACGATCATCACCAGCAGCAGCGGCGGCATGGCGGCCATCACCGCCTGCTTCATCACCACCATCGCTCCGCCGCTGGAGATCTCGGTCGTGCCGGCATGGGCGATGAACGGATAGAGCGCCGCGGCCAGATCCCGCGTCAGCCAGCCGCCGGCAATTAGGATGACCGAGATCGCACCGGCCAGCGAAGCCAGCTGCGGGATGTCCTGGGACTTGACGACGTCGCCCTTGGCGCGGGCGTCCGACAGCTTCTTGGCTGAGGGGTCTTCTGTTTTCGACTCGGGATCCGCATCGTCCGCCATGGCTCGCCCCTAGTTGAACACGGCGAGAAGGTCGCGGTAACGATCGGTCCAGACCATGGCGATCCCGCCCAGGGACAGAGCCAGCAAGGACAGGCCCAGGATCACGCTGAGCGGCGAGGCCACGAAGAAGATCTGGAAGGCGGGCATGACCCGGCCAACCAGGCCCGTGGCGAGGTTGAAGACCAGCGAGAACACGATCACCGGCGCGGCCAGCTGGACGCCCAGCGAGAACGACTCCGCCACCGTCCGCACCGCCAGGGTGACAGAGTCGTTCAGCGGAATGGCGCGGGTGAACGGGAAGATCGTGTACGACTTGACGATGGCCCCGATGAACAGGTGATGCAGGTCGGTGGCCATCACCAGGGTCAGGCCCATCATCGACAGGAAGGTCGCCACGGCCGTGCTCGACCCCTGCATCGAGGGGTTGGTGGTCTGGGCGAAGGATAGGGTCGTCTGCAACGAGATGATTTCCCCGGCGGTCGTCAGCGAGATCATGAACAGGCGCAGCACCGAACCGACCATAAGGCCGATCAGCAGCTCGTGGATCACCGCCCCGACCAGGCCGCCCAGCGTGGTGGGGATCGGCGGCACGGTGTTCTGGACCAGCGGACCGACCAGCAGCGCCATCAGCAGGGCGAACGACAGCCGGATGCGCGGCGGCACCGACTGGTCGCCGATGCCCGGCATCGTCATGACCATGGCGCCCACCCGTGCGAACACGAGGGCGGCGACATAGACCTGAAACGCCGTGGCGAAAGAGTCCACCGGAAGGCCCCTGCCCCTCTGACCTACATGCCCGCGATGCGGGCGGCGATCTGGCGCATGAACCCGCTCATCAGCGAGCCCATCAGCGGCAGGAACAGCAGCAGCGACAGGAAGATGGCGACGATCTTGGGCGCATAGACCAGGGTCTGTTCCTGGATCTGGGTCAGAGCCTGGAACAGGCCGATGGCGACACCGACGACAAGGCCGACGATCAGAACCGGCGCGCACAGCTGCAGCGTCAGCCAGATCGCGTCACGGCCGACATCAAGAACCTCGGCGCCCGTCATGCAAAGCCTCGTCGGAATCGGCCGTACTGGCCGTGTTGCCTTCGAGGCGGAAGATGCGGCGAATATGGTTAACAGGCCGTTAGGGGTTGTTACCGGGAAGGCCATAAAACGGGGGCGCGACGGTGGGTCGCGGGGCGACGGCAAGGACGGTTAGCGCTCCTCCGCCTCGACCCTGTCGGCGGCGATCCACATCCTCCGCTCCGCGAGGGAGGGTGGGCTCTCCTCACCCGTAGCCAAGCGTGCGGGGGAGGTGGCGCGATGCGGATACGCGTCGTGACGGAGGGGCGCTAAAGTCTCAACCCCCTCGCCTTAACGGATGCGAATGCTGACCGGGACCTGGATGTACGAACCGGCGCGGCTCTTGCCGTCGGGGCCCAGCAGGTCGACCTGGAATTGCGAGGCCATCGACAGGGCGGCCTGGCCGACACCCAGGTCGGCGTGGCTCTCTTCCTGGACGGTGCAGCCGGTCAGGTGACCGTCATTCTTCACGAGGCAGTTCAGCAGGGCGACGGCGACGCGCGGCTCGGAAACGGGCGTCAGCAGGTCCGACGAGGTCTTGGCCGGAGCGGCGTTGGCGATGAAGGCGGCCAGAGCGAGCGAAGCGATCACGAGTTCATCCCTTGTACTTTGTCGTTTTGGGCGGCTCGGGCGCCGCCTTGTTCCAATTCGGATCAGGCGGCGTGGGCCTGCTGGACTCTCTGCAGGCCTTGTGCCGCCAAGTCGGTCAGAGAGCGCAGGCCCAGCTCCGAGAAGATGTCGAAGGCGGCGGCCAGGGCCATGCCGGCGCGGTCCAGGCGACCCTCGTCACGCCCGGTGATCTCCACGCGAGCCTCGTACAGGCGGGCCAGGTTCATCTGGGCCACCGCCCAGCTGGCCGGATCGCGCGCGCCCGAGACAGCGGCCAGCTCGGCCTTGAAGGCCAGCTCGGCGGCGTCCAGCACCGCAAGATCGGCGGTCAGCTCGGCGCAGCGGGCCAGGCACAGGGCGCGGTTGTTGGCGACCACGGCGCGCAGGGCCAAGGCCGGCTGGACCTTCAGCACCTGGGTGGCGCGATCATAGGCCGAAACGGCCTGCTCGAAGGCGCGCTCGCTGGTCGAGGCCTCGCCCATGGTCTGCAGGGCAGAGCCCAGGGCCGACTGGGCGCGCGCCCAGTCCATCGGGCTGTGATCGGCGCTCAGCACCTCGACGGCCGCGGTCAGGACCTCGACCCCGTCGGCGATGCAGGACAGCTCGCCGTCCAGGTCGCCTAGTTGGCAGAGGGCCTGGCCGCGGAGGCCTTCCAGCCGCGCCCAGGCCAGCGGTTCGAAATCGGGATCCAGCACGCCTGAGGCAACCTTGGCCTCCGCGGCGGCCAGTTCGGCCAAGGCCCGGTCTTTCAGGCGCTCGGCGCAGGCCAGGATCAATTCGATACGCGCGGCGCGCTGGTCGGCCAGCTGCAAACGGGCCGGACCGCCCTTCACGCGCTTGGCGGCGGCCAGGGCGCGTAGCGGCGCCTCATAGGCCTGAACGGCGGACAGGGCGCGATCCAGATCACCGGCCGCCAGGGCCGTGCGCCCGTCGAAGCCGGCGCTGAGCGCGCCGCACAGGGCTGAGCGTTGGCCGGCGGGCGTGCGGGTCAGGATAGCCGCGGCGGCCGCGACCAGTCCCTCGTCACCGAAGAGATCCGCGCCCAGCACGGCCAGCACCGCCTGCTCGCAGCGGGCGGCGGCCAGGGCGTCGTGACGACGCTCGGCCTCGAAGATCTTGGCGGCGGCTTCGGCTTGGGACGCGCCCTTGCGCAGGGCGGCGGCGTCGCCGCTGCGGCGGGCCAGCTCGCGCCAGACGACCGCGGCCTCCAGCAGGCGAGCGCCGCGATCCTTGGCCCCGAGACGGCCGGCGACGACATCGGCCGATCGCGCCTCATTGGTCAGAAGATGAATGTCCAGCAGTTCCAGCAGCGACGTGTCGCCGCCGGTCAGCCCCTCGCGCCACGTGCCCTTGAAGCCGCCATCGGTTTCGACGCCGAACAGACGCTTCAGATCTCGCCCGAACTCGAACATGCCTGCGCACTCCACCTACGGATGTCCCACGCCGGGACGCCCGGCGGAGGTTTCAACGCCCGAGCAGCAAAACCGGAGCCAACGCGCTTAACAAGTGGTTAACGAGTGTTTAGAGCGCGTTAACCATAAATATTTTCCATATTTTTACACCTTGTTTCGAATTTCAACCAATATGGTTGAATATGTACTGAGTTGGCACACTTCTTGCTTTACCGAATACAAGCGGAGCCATTGATAGCCCCAGCTTCTTAGAACTTTGTTCACTGAACTGAAAATGACGTTAACTATAAGTTTTTGGCACCGGTTTACCTTTCGTTCACGGACGCCCTCCCCTTTTCGCGCCGAAGCAGGCTAGAAGGGCGGTCCTCGCGTCGTTTCGAAGGTTCCGCCATGGCCGCCGTCACCCTCTGGATCGCCAGCCTGTGCCGTCCCGATCCAGGCTATGGCGGCTGGTCATGGGTGCGCCGGATAGACGGCGAGACCGGCGCGGCGGCGATCAAGGGCGCGGCCGGCGGCGAGCGACGCAGCAGCGGCGCCAAGATGAGCCTGACCGCCCTGGCCGAGGCGCTGGACAGCCTGTCGGACCTGCCGGCCGATACGGCCGTGACCCTGCGCTTCTCGGATCCTAACCTGGCGGGCCAGCTGGTCGCCTCGGACGGCGACTACGCCACGGCCGAGCCGGACGCCTGGGCTGCCGCGCGCAAGGCCCTGGCGGCTCGTCCCGCGATGAACCTGACCCCCGTCCCGGCTGGCGACGGCGCCAGCGGCTTCCTGACCGCCTGGGCCGAGTTCGGGCTGGACACCAGCAAGACCCGCGGCAGCTTCAAGGCCGCCATCCCCAAGCCGAACCTGCTGAAGTTCCCGGGCTAGGCGCGGACGATCAGATCCGCCGTCGCCGGATTGCAGGCGAACGGGATGTTGGCCAGCGTGGCCAGGCGGATCAGCGCCTTGACGTCGACATCGTGCGGCTGTGGTGACAGCGGGTCGACGAAGAACACGAGCACGTCCAGCCGGCCCTCGGCGATCATCGCGCCCAGTTGCTGGTCACCGCCCAGCGGACCGCTCTTCAACCGCACCAGGTGAAGCTGCGGCAGCGCCTCCAGGATCCGGCCGCCGGTGGTGCCGGTGGCGAACAGCGCCTTGTCCTTCAGGAAGTCGGCGTGGGCGATCGCCCACTCGACCAGGGCGGCCTTCTTGTCATCGTGGGCCACCAGGCCGATGGCGAGCGGAGCGGGCATGGGCGTCTTCCGTAAGCTTGACCCCGCACTCATTTCGCGCCCGCGCGCCAATGGCAAGGGCGCCAGGCGCTCGCGGCTTGGGCGCCCGATCGCCCTGGCCCGTCCCGGCGTGGCTTCTGCTTGCGCCCGCGCCGTCCAGGGTTCGTCGTGGTCGCTTCAAAACGGGGAGCAGAGACCATGAGCAAGCCGACGTCCGACGAACAAGCGCTGGGCCGCCGATCCTTCCTGCGGGGCGCGGCCTTCCTGGCGGCCGCCGCGCCGATCCTGACCGAGGCCCAGCTGGCCCATGCGGCCCAGGCCGCGGCCGCGCCGACAGGCCTGGCCCTGCATGGCCAGAGTCCCAACGCCCCGCCGGCCGACATGGTGCTGATCAACGCCAACGAAAACCCGCTCGGCCCCAGCAAGGCCGCCTGCGACGCCATCGCCCGCATCGCGCCGCTGGGCGGCCGCTACGATCGCTACGGCGAGACCGAGATGCTGGTGCGCACCTTCGCCGCCCAGAACGGCCTGAAGCCCGAGAACGTCGCGGCCTATGCCGGCTCGTCCGAGCCCCTGCACTACGCGGTGCTGGCCTTCACCTCGCCGACCCGGAGCTTCATCACCGCCGATCCGTCCTACGAGGCGGGCATGTACGCGGCCAAGACCAGCCAGGCCAAGGTCATCAAGGTGCCGCTGACCGCCGACCACGCCCACGACGTCAAGGCGATGGTCGCCGCCGATCCGAACGCCGGCGTCATCTATATCTGCAACCCCAACAACCCGACCGGCACCCTGACCACCAAGCAGGACATCGTCTGGGCGCTGGAAAACAAGCCGGCCGGCGCGATCGTGCTGGTGGACGAGGCCTATATCCACCTGGCCGACACGGCCGATGCGCTGGACCTGGTGGCGGCGGGCAAGGACCTGATCGTGCTGCGGACCTTCTCGAAGATCTATGGCATGGCCGGCATCCGCTGCGGCTTCGCCGTCGCGCGGCCGGACCTGCTGGCCAAGCTGACACCGTTCGGCCAGAACGCCATGCCGATCACCGCCTCGGCCGCGGCCCGCGCCTCGCTGGAGGACGCGGCCCTGATCCCGGCGCGCAAGAAGCTGATCGGCGATGTCCGCCGCGACACCTTCGCCTGGCTGAAGGCCAACAACTACAAGGTCATCGGCGAGCCGCAGTCCAACTGCTTCATGATCGACACCGGCCGCGACGGCAAAGCCGTGATCGCGGCGATGAAGGCTCGCAACGTCATGATCGGCCGCACCTGGCCGATCTGGCCCAATGCGGTGCGGGTCTCGGTCGGCACGCCCGAGGAAATGGCCAAGTTCAAGACCGCCTTCAAGGCGGTGATGAGCGCCTAGGGAAACTCGAAGGAGCGGGTCTAGGCCCGCTCTTTCGTCCGCTCGAAGCGCACCTTCGGATAGCGCTCGGCGACATAGCCGATTTCCCAGGACGACTTGCCCAGGAACACCGGCTGCTCGTCGATGTCCTGGCCCATGGCCGACTTGTGCTTGTCGACGAAGTCCTCGACGTCGGCCCGTGCGCCGCCCAGCCAGCGGGCCTCGGCATAGGGGCTGTTCTCGAAGATCACGTCCAGCTGGTACTCGTTGGCCAGGCGGTCGGCCATGACCTCGAACTGCAGTTGGCCGACGGCGCCGACGATGAAGTCGCTGCCGATCATCGGGCGGAACAACTGGGTGACGCCTTCTTCGGCCAGGCCTTCCAGCGCCTTCTTCAGGTGTTTGGCCTTCAGCGGATCCTTCACGCGCACGCGGCGCAGGATTTCCGGCGCGAAATTGGGCAGGCCGGCGAAGCGCAGCGACCCGCTCTCCGACAGGCTGTCGCCCACGCGGAGGACGCCGTGGTTGGGAATGCCTATCACGTCGCCGGCGAAGGCGTCCTCGGCCAGTTCGCGATCGCTGGCGAAGAACATGATCGGCGCGTTGACGCTCATGGCCTTGCCGGTGTTCTGAGCCTTCAGCTTCATGCCGCGGGTGAAACGGCCGCTGGTCAGGCGCAGGAAGGCGATCCGGTCGCGGTGATTGGGGTCCATGTTCGCCTGGACCTTGAACACGAAGCCCGAGACTTCCGTATCGCCCGGCGCGACGTGGGTATCGGCGCCGGTCTTGGTCGCCGCCGCCGGCTTGGGCGGCGGGGCATAGGCGCCGATGCCGGCCAGCAGCTGGTCGACGCCGAAGTGGCGCAGGGCCGAGCCGAAGAACACCGGCGTCATGTGGCCTTCCAGGAAGCTCTGGACGTCGAACGGCTTGCCGGCCTCGGTGACCAGCATGGCGTTGTCTTCCAGCTCGGCCTTCTCGTCGGGGTCCAGGTACTGGACCACCGCATTGCTGTTGAAGGCCACGGCGTCGGGATGGCCCTCGTCGTCGGTCGAGCTCTTCTTGGCGTAGGGAATGAACTGCTGGCTTCGCAGGTCCAGCATCCCCTTGAAGCGACCACCCGAACCGGCCGGCCAGAACAGCGGCGCCGGGTCAAGAGCCAGCTTGGACGATACCTCGTCCAGCAGCTCGAACGGGTCCTGAGCCTCGCGGTCCATCTTGTTGATGAAGGTGATGATCGGGATGTCGCGCAGGCGGCATACCTCGAACAGCTTCAGGGTCTGGGGCTCGATGCCCTTGGCGGCATCCAGCACCATGACCGCGGCGTCGGCGGCCGTCAGGGTGCGGTAGGTGTCTTCCGAGAAGTCTTCGTGCCCCGGCGTGTCCAGCAGGTTGAACATCAGGCCGTCGTGGTCGAACGTCATCACCGATGCTGAGACCGAGATCCCGCGCTCGCGTTCGATCTTCATCCAGTCCGACTGCGTGCGGCGGGCCTGGCCGCGGGCGCGCACGGCGCCGGCCGCGCGGATGGCGCCGCCGGCCAGCAGCAGGTTTTCCGTCAGCGTGGTCTTGCCGGCGTCGGGGTGGCTGATGATGGCGAAGGTGCGCCGACGGGCGGCTTCAACGGCGGGAGAATTGCTCATGGGGCGGGACTAGCCCCATCAGCCGCTTTTGTCACCGTCCTCGACCGTTTCGACCGGACGGCGACGGGCGATCGCCTCTTCGAACCGCCGCTGGGCCTCGGCCGCCTCCGGCCCGACGTGCGGATCGTTGAACACCGGCTCGAGCATCGCCGCGGCCTCCTCGAACCGGTCGCGGCGCATCAGGGCGTCGGCGGCGGCGATCCGGAACTGCGGCACCTGCGGCGCCAGTTCCTGGGCGCGCAGCAGCACATTGACGGCGTTGTCGTTGGGATAGCCCGGCTCTCCCCGGCGGCTGATGGCGTAGTCGTAGAGCAGCAGGGCGTTGTCGCGATCGACCGCAAAGCCCTTGCCGAACCAGTCGCGGGCCTCGTTCAGCAGCTTCGGCGCCTGGGCGCGGTCGACGCGGGCCTGCAGCATGTAGGAGTAGCCCAGGGTCTGGATAGCCTCGACGTCCCGCGGGTCGGTCGCGATCCGCTGCTTGAGCAGCGCTTGCGCCTTGGCCCGGTCGCCATAGTCGTTCTCGGCCCGCGCCAGCGTCATCTCGGCCAGACGATCGCCGGGATAGCGCGCGGCGCGCTCGCGGATCATCGCCAGGGCCTTTTCACGCTCGGGCTTAGGCACGCCCATCTTCAGGCGCTGGTTTTCCAGGATGAGATCATCAGCCGAAGCCGGCAGACGGGTGACCTCCAACGCGCCGGCGGTCGAGGGGGGGCGCGCCATGCGCCGGCCGGGCAAGGCGGCCATGTGGTCACGCAGCACGCGCGGCAGGTCCTCCAGCGGCACGCCGGCCGCCTCAGGCATCAGGCCCACGGGGTCGCCGCCGTCGGCCACGCCCCGGGCGTAGCGCGCAAAGCGCTTCAACCGCTCGGGGTCCGACATCATGTAGTGGGTCAGGATCCAGGACTGCGCATAGAAGGAGACAATGTCCGCGCGGCCGCCGGTCAGCGCCCGCCGCCCCAGGATCTCCTTGAACGGCGTCCAGGACGTTCCCCGCAGCCAGGCGATGCGCGGACTGGTGACCCCCAGCTCCACGACGTCCGGCTTGAACCGCGCCGTCATGAAGTATTCCGCATAGCCTTCGACCAGCCACGCCGGATAGGCGGCCGGTGCGTGCTGCTTCATGAAGTGGTGGGTGTATTCGTGGAACAGGACCCGTCGGCCATGGTCCTCGCCGCCCTCGACGCTCATCACAGCAAAGATCTCGCCGATCGACGAGGTGTAAAAACCGCCAACACCGCTGGCCAGGCCCGGCTTCACCCGCTGCAGATCGAACCGGCGCGGCACCAGATAGATCGGCAGCGGCTTGCCGTTGGGCTGGGCGTCCACCCCGTGCAGGATACGCAGCAGACCGTCGAAGTCCTGGAGGTCCTGGGCCATCTGGACCAGCGTCTTCTCGCTCACCCGGCCATACAGCGAAAAGGCCGGCGTCCGGGTGTGCAGCCAGTCGCTCTTCGCGCCTCCAGCCGCGCTGGTGATGGTCACGGGCGTCAGAGGGGTCATGGCAGTGCTGGCGATAAACAACCGCCGCGAAATCGATCGACGCATCACGCTCTTCCCCCGAAGCGAACTTCCCTCAAGCCGCAATGCGATCTGACATGGCGGATGGGCGTATCACAACCTCTGGCAGGCTCGCCGCTTCAGAAACCCGAACCAGAGGCCGCCGTCGGTCTCGTGGGGCTGTTGCGCCAGGAGATCAGGCCCGCAAGCCTGGAGCGCCGCTTCGTCACGGGTTCGACGGGGAACGTCCTTATGGGTTGGCCCGCGGCAAAATACCCCTATTCGAATGATGGGTTTGGAGTCATGCTCCACTTGTCCCTGTACCCGAGACGTCAGATCTCGGGATGGAAGGAGGAGTTCGAAAGATGGCCCTGCTTGACCATCATCAACGTGCGACCGGCCGGCAAAACCCCGCGGGCAGCGCGTTGTGTTTCGGCCTCACCCTGGCGGGCCTGGCTGGCCTGGCGGTGGTGCTGAGCTGGATGATGACCCTGATCTGATCGGGTCGAGAGGCAAGACGGATCGCGCTCACGCGGCCCTAATCGGGCCGCGCGGCGTCATGCAGCCAGACGTCGCCACACTTGGCGGTCGGCCTCGAGATTGGTCAGCGAACCGGCCTTCTGGCGCTGCAACAGCGCGCCCATGACTTCGAAATTCAGCTGCGCGTAGCGGACCTGCACGTCCTCGACCCGGCAGCCACGGCCCGGCGCGATGAACAGGGCCGCATTGATTTCCGGCGCCTTGGCAACGATCAGAGCCGCCAGACGCTGGGCGCGCTCCAGATCCTTGTGGTGCAGCAGCGGCTCCTGGGCGAACAGCTCCTTGCCCAGCTCTCCCACATAGTTCAGCGACAGCTTCGCGAACCGGTCGGCCGACATCGGCGGCGCCATGTCGGCGGCGTCAAAGTTCAGGACGACATCGTTCAGCAGGAAAAGCATGGCGCCTTCGGGTGTGCGGAGGGGTTGAGCGGAACCCCCAAAGACATACCCGAAACGGGGTTTAGGTCGGGTTTAGCAGCACGGTTAACACCGCCCCGGATCGACCTTCTCCACAACTCCTGCGCCGACTGGGGACGCCTCAAGCGTCGCCCTAGGATCGGCCATCGCTCCGCACGCGTTACCTGCCCATCCTCAACCTGCAGGAGACGCACATGCGCACGAACTTCGCCATCGCGGCCCTGATCTACCCAATGGTCCAGGCCGCGGTCTTCGGCATCGGCCTGCTGGGGCTTCTGGTCGCCGGCTCGCCCGCCAGCCTGTTCCCCATCGTGATCGCCGCCACCTTCGCCGTCGCCGTCCCGATCGCGCTGGCGATCGCCCCGCGCCTGCGCTCGAAGGCCTGGCGCGACCGTCACGGCACGAAGCTGACGCCCAGCTACTAGACCCCGCGGCGGGCGGCCCTTAGAGGCCGCCCGTCGTTTTCGCGTCGGCCTCGACGGCCTCGGTCAGGAAGTGACGGCCCTCGCGGTCCTCGATCTCGACTACCCAGACGTCGGGATCGATGCGGGCCGCGCGCTCGGCATAGGCGTCCAAGTCGGGCTCGAACGCCGAGCGCACCGGCTGCATCCAGAACCGCTCGCCGTCGCCGCGCGTGGCCTCGCTGTACAGCCGCGCCACGCCGGCCCGGCGGTCCACCACCTTGACCAGCACCGCCCCCGCCCGCGCGTCGCCCTTGCGCGCGATCATGGCGAACGCGCCGCCTAGCTCAGCGCGGCGGATCAGCGCGCCCACCCAGATATCCGTCGAAAGCAGCATCCGCTAACCGAACCGCAACCCCACGAGGCGTACAAATCGCCCCCTCAAGTCTCGAAGCATACGAGCAATGACGCCAAAGACGCACCAGAAAGGTCGCGGGGCGCGATGGATCGGGGTGTCGATCGGTTTGGCTGTCACGGCCATGCCCACCGCGCTGCTTGCCGCCAACGCCGCCGACCAGCTTTACGAACGCACGCTGATGACCGCGGCCGACGACCGCTGCCGCCTGTTCTCGCCTGACCTGGCCGCCGCGCTGGACGCCTCACGGGCCCAGGCGCGGGGGGCGACCCTGCGGGCCGGCGCCACCCAGGACCAGGTCCTGGCCCTGGAACAGCGCGCCCGTGGCAAGGCCGCCAACGTGGCGTGCAACGCCAAGGACCTGACCACCGCAGCCGCGCGCGTCAGAACCGGGTTCGAGGGCTATTCCAGGCTTCTGGTCATGGTCTATCCGGGCGACGTCGCATCCTGGCGCGCTGATCGGCCGGTCTCGGCGCTGATCCCCGTCTGGCGCCTGTCGCAACCGGCCAGCTTCGGCGGTGACCGGATGATCTTCGGCCTGGCCGGCGGCTCCAAGGCGCTGATGGCCGTCTCGACCTTCCCGAATGGCCAGCGCCCCTACGCGGCGCGCATCATCGTTCGCGACACCCGGCGCACCTCCGGCCCCTATATCGCCAACGGCGCGGGCCGGAGTCTGGCGGCCAAGGTCCCGCCACGCAACGCCAGCCTGGTGTTCAATGCCAAAGGCCGCGACGAGGCCCCGCCCTCGCTGTTGCCGAAGAACGCCAAGGCGGGCCTGGCCTTCCGATTCCCGACCGCGGCGGCCGACGCGATCGCACAGCTGGATCCGCGTGAAGCGATCACCGTGGAGTTCACCCTGCCGGGCAGCGGCGTCGAGCTGACCCGCAAGGCCTATATCGAGGTCGGGGACTTTGCCGCGGGACGGGCGTTCCTGAACTAGACGAATCTAGCGCGGCGCGAAGGCGATGACGTTGTCGCCCAGATGCGACGGCGGTTCGCCGGCCGTCTTGTCCTCGGCGAAGATCTCTTCCGGGGCGGCGTCACCGGCCAGTTCGGGCGCCGGCGTCGGACGCACCGCCTGCAGCAGCACCGGCATCCGCACCGAAACGGTGGTGCCCGCGCCCAGGCGGCTTTCGATGATCATGTCGCCGCCATGCAGCTTGGCGAAGGCGCGGACCAGCGACAGGCCCAGGCCCGTGCCGCGCGCGCGCTGCTCGACGCCGCCGGCCTGCTCGTAGGGACGGCCCAGCCGTTCCAAGTCCTCGGGGCTGATGCCGACGCCGGTGTCGGCAACAACGATCTCCAGCACGCCGTCATAGCCGTGCACCGTCACCGTCACCTGGCCGCCGCGCGGGGTGAACTTCAGGGCGTTGGACACCAGGTTCAGTACGATCTGCTTCAGGGCGCGGCGGTCGGCGTCGACCTCCAGCTCGCCCGGCGGCAGCACGCCGCGCAGCTGGACGCTGGCGGTGTCGGCCTGGACGCGCAGCAGGCGCATGGCGGCCTGGATCGCCTCGCGGGCGTCGAAGATCCCCCGCTGCAGCTCGAAGCGTTCGGCCTCGATCTTCGACATATCCAGCACGTCGTTGATCAGATCCAGCAGGTGGCGACCGCTTTCGTGGATCAGTTCGGCATACTCGCCGTAACGGTCGGTGAGCGGGCCGAACATGCGGCCGCGCATGATGTCCGAGAAGCCCATGATGGCGTTCAGCGGCGTGCGCAGCTCGTGGCTCATATTGGCCAGGAAGCGGGCGCGGCCGGCGGCCAGGGCCTCGGCGTCGGCGCGGGCCTGGTCCAGAGCGGTCTCGCGATTGCGCTCGAGGGTAACGTCGCGCAGCAGGCCGACCAGATGGTTGGGCGCCACGCGTTGCAGGTCCAGGGCGACGATACGCTCCATGCCCAGGGACGGGTTGAAGGTCAGGCAGGCGGCGCCGTCGCGATGGGCCGCGGCGATGGCGGCGGTCAGGCGCTGGCGATCGTTCGGCGCAGCCACGCCGGCCAGGCCGCGATTAACCAGCTCGGTCGTGGTGATTCCCGGCGGCGGCGCGCCGCGCACGGCGGTGACAGTGCCATGGCCACGGATCGAAATGGCCAAATGCGGCAAGCCGTCCAGCAGGGTTTCGAGGTAAATGATCTCGGCGGCGTAGCGGTCGTCGCGCGCGCCCTGGCGGCGGCGGCCGATCAGCAGGCCGGCGGCCAGGCCAAGGCCCGTGGTGACCAGGGCCAGGAAACCCAGCACGAAGGCCAGGGGACCATCCGGGGTCGGCGGGGCCAGGCCCGAAAGCTGACTGAGAGCGGCCACGCAGCCGCCGATCAGGGACAGCGCCGCGCCTTCGGCCAGACGCTTGGGCTGGTCCAGCACCGAGGCCGCCGCGACGGGGGCGAGGCACCAGGCGGCCATGGCCCCGGAGACGCCGCCGGTCAGGACCGCCGCCAGCGCGCCGCCCACGGCCCACAGCACCAGCAGCACCGACTGGGTGCGCTCGTCCTCGCTGGTTAGGACCAGGGAGACCAGGGCCGGAACCGCGCCCGCGCCCAGCGCCGCCCAGATCGGCCAGCCGCCGGTGTTCTGGGCGAACAGAGCCGCCGCCGCGGCGAGACAAATCGCCGCCAGCCAGCCCAGGCGCCACGCGTGCGCAGGATCAAACCCCGCCGCGCGAGCGGGGCGTCTGATCGGGTCTGGAAGCGTCTCGAATTCCAACGGCTACAACTTCAGGCGCGGCAGGACCGCCGCTGTCTTCAAACCTTAACGCCTGGCGCCGGGTCCGGCCAAGCGCGCACAATCGTTAAGCGATCTTTCCATGTCGGGTTGTTGTGGACGGAAACGGATTCGTAAGCGCCGTCAGGCATGATCCGCTCCTTAGTCGTACGGACAGAACGTCCGGGAGTTCACCATGCCAGAAGCGGCGTCCCAAAAAGACCCGTCCATTGTCACGCCTTTCGCGCCTCCCGTGCCGGCCGACCGCCGCGCGGCCGCGCAGGAGCGTCGACGCCTGGCCCTGGACGACCGCAAGCGCTCGTTCCTGCGCATGGTCAGCCACGAGCTGCGCACCCCGCTGAACGCCGTGATCGGCTTTTCCGAGATCCTGTCCCAGGAACTGTATGGTCCGCTGGGCAACGACCAGTACCGCGAATACGCCGCCATCGTGCACGACAGCGGCCTGAAGCTGCTGAAGCTGGTCAATCAGATCGTCGAGATCGCGCGCCTGGAAGGCCATGTCACCGACATCGAAATGACCCCCGAGCCGCTCGACGAGGCGCTCGAGGACGTTCTGGACATTCTGCGCGGCGAGATCGCCCGCCGCGAGGTCATCGTCAATGTGCTGGGCCAGGGCGCCCTGCCGCTGGTGGTCGCCGACAGCCGCGGCCTGCGCACCATGCTGTCGAACCTGATCCAGAACGCCGTGGCCCACTCGCCGGCCGGCGGCGTGGTGCATGTCGCCGCCAGCCGCATCGGCGACGAGGTCGAGATCTCGATCCGCGACCAGGGCCCCGGCGTCGAGAGCGCCGAACTGCCCCGCCTGCTGCAGCCGTTCGAACAGGCCGGCTCGGCCCTGACCCGCACCAGCGAGGGCGTCGGCCTTGGCTTGCCGATCGTCGATCTGCTGTCGCGCGCCATGGGCGGGCGGCTGAAGCTGTCGTCCAGCCTCGGCGCCGGCTTCCTGGCCAGGCTGATCCTCCCGGCTGGCTAGTGCGGCTTGCCTTGCGGCGCCTCGCCCCCTAATTGGCGCCCCATGACCAGCCCGATCGATACCGCTCTCAACGACCTCGCCGACGAGTTCGAACTCCTGGGCGACTGGGAAGAGCGCTATCGCTACGTGATCGAGCTGGGCAAGGAGCTCGCGCCCCTGACCGACGCCGAGCGCTCGGAAGAGAACAAGGTGCGCGGCTGCGCCAGCCAGGTGTGGCTGGTCACCGAACCCCAGGCTGACGGCACGCTGAATTTCCGTGGCGACAGTGACGCCCATATCGTCAGCGGTCTGGTGGCCATCATGCTGCGCCTCTATTCGGGCCGCACGCCCGCCGACATCGCCGCCTTCGACGCCAAGGGCGCGCTGGACAAGCTTGGCCTTTCCGAAGCTCTGTCCTCGCAGCGCTCCAACGGCCTGAAGTCGATGGTCGCCCGCATCCAGCACGACGCCAATGTCCGCCTCGCCTAACTATCGCGTCGCCGCGCTCTATCGCTTTACGCGGTTCGAGGATCCGTTGGCGATCCAGGGCCCGCTGGCGGCCTTGTGCTGCAGCCTGGGCGTCAAGGGCACCCTGCTGCTGGCCCGCGAGGGCATCAACGGCACCATCGCCGGCGAGGACGCCGCCATCGAGGCGGTGCTGGATCACATCCGCGCCCTACCCGGCTGCGCCGACCTGAAGCCCAAGACCGCCTGGGCCGAGCGCATGCCGTTCTACCGGATGAAGGTCCGGCTGAAGAAAGAGATCGTCACTCTGGGCGAGCCGGACCTGGATCCGACCGACGCCGGGACCTATGTCGCGCCCGCCGACTGGAACGCCCTGATCAGCGATCCCGACGTCTTCGTCATCGACACCCGCAACGACTACGAGGTCGCCGTCGGCCGGTTCGAGGGCGCGGTCGATCCTAGAACGGCCAGCTTCTCGGACTTCCCGACCTGGTTCCGCGACTGGCGCCAGGACGTGGAAGCCCAGCGCGGCCCGGACGCCGCCCCGCTGAAGGTGGCCATGTACTGCACCGGCGGCATCCGCTGCGAAAAGTCGACCGCCTTTCTCAAGGCCGAGGGCGTCGCCGACGTCTTCCACCTGCAGGGCGGCATCCTCGACTACCTGGAACAGGTGCCCGAGCCCGAAAGCCTGTGGCGCGGCGAGTGCTTCGTGTTCGACGAGCGGGTGGCGGTCGGTCACGGCCTGACGCCCGGCACCCACGCCCTGTGCCGCGGCTGCCGGATGCCGGTCAGTCCGGAAGACCGCGCCTCGCCGCTTTATGTCGAGGGCGTCGCCTGCCCGGCCTGCCACGACCAACGCAGCGACGACCAGAAGGCCCGCGCCGCCGAGCGCCACCGCCAGGCCCAGCACTGCGAGACCCTGGGCATCGACCACGTCGGCGCCCAACTTCCGGCGCCCAACGAGCTTCAGGGCTGAACCTTAAGCGCCCGCCCCGCGTTGACCCGGCTCCCCATCACCAGTGGAGTCGCCCCATGCATACGAACGAAGACCACATCAAGCTCGTCAACGGCCTGGTCGAGACCACCATCGACAGCGCCGACGGCTACGAAGAGGCCGCCAAGGACGCCGACAGCGCGCGCTACAAGGACCTGTTCACGCGCCGCGCCCAGGAGCGCCGCTCGATCGCCTCGGAACTGCAGGACGAAGTCCGCCGCCTGGGCGGCGAGGCCAAGGACGACGGCACCATCCTGGCCGCCGCGCACCGCGCGTTCGTCAACCTGCGCGACTCGCTCAGCAAGGGCGACGAGGCGGTGATCACCGAGGTCGAGTCCGGCGAGGACTACATCAAGGGCAAGTACGAGAAGGCCCTGCAGGACACCGACGTCGAGCCCCAGACCCGCGCCGTGATCGAAAAGGCCTGGGCCTCGGTCAAGACCGGCCACGACCAGATGCGCGACATCAAGCACATGCTGAAGCACTAGGGCTCGACCCGGACGCTTCGAAGGGCGGGATCGAAAGGTCCCGCCCTTTCTGCTGCCCGTTTGCTTATGCGCCGCCTCCACCGCATATGAGAGCGATGGAAGAAGCCCCGCCCATCGTGCTTGACGAGCGACAGGTGACCCTGATCGCAAAGGCTCTGGCCGAGCCGCGCCGCCGCCAGATCCTCAAGGAGATTGGCGCGGCCAGCGAACCCACCGCCTGCGGCGCGGTCGCCGCCCAGATGCCTGTCAGCGCCGCCACCTTCTCGCATCACATGAAGGAGCTGGAGACGGCGGGCCTGATCCGCATCTGCCGCCAGGGCAAGTTCGCCTTCCTGGTGCTGCAGCGCGACGTGCTGAACGCCTATCTGACCGAACTGGCCGGGATCTGAGGCCTCAGCGGCCCTTCGACCGTTCGTAGGCTTCCAGGGCCGCCCGATCCGCCTTCGAGACGAACTCGCAGGCCAGCAAGGTCTTGCCCGGCAAGGCCGCGCTCTCCCGGGCGATGATCGAAACCGTTCCGCCCTCGGGCTGGGGCTGCTGGTCGGCCGGTAGCTCGCGCGCATAGCCCTTGGTCGAGGCGCCCAGCAGCGTCGAGCGCTCACGCTCCAGCTGATAGCGCTTCGCCAGAGCCTCGGCCTGCGCGCCCTGAACCAGCACGCCAATCGACGTCCCGGCGAACACCACCTCGTCGGTCTTGAAACCGTCCTGGCCGATGTCCTGCGGCAACTTGTAGACATTGGCCGTCAGCAGCGAGGTGTCCGGCTTGGCCAGCTTCTCGGCCGCGTCATAGAGCGCCATCGCCGACGACATCGTGTAGGGCGGCTTGCAGATCGCCGCGTCATAGAACGCCTGCGCCGACGCTTGGCCTCCCTGAAGCGCGGCCGAAACCAGGGCGATGGCGAGGGAGGTGCGGAGCATGAGCGGTCCTTACCGGCGGGCGCGTCGGAAGCGAATCCCGAGGGTATATACACCCTGAGAAAATCTCTCCGCCCCGCCCATTGAATCACTTCGATGATTATCTAAATGTCGAAACGTTCGCCACTGAGGGCGACCGGAGAGACTTCAATGAGCAAGCTTGCAGGCAAGACCGCCATCGTGACCGGCGCGTCGAAGGGCATCGGGGCGGCAATCGCCAAGGCCCTGGCCGCAGAGGGCGCGGCCGTGGCGGTCAACTACGCCTCCAGCCGCGAGGGCGCCGACAAGGTCGTGGCCGAGATCGTCGCCGCCGGCGGCAAGGCCGTCGCGGTCCAGGCCTCGGTGGCCCAGGAGACCGACGTGGTGCGGCTGTTTGAAGAGACGGTCCAGGCGTTCGGCGCCGTCGACATCGTGGTCAACAATGCCGGCGTTTACGCCTTCGGGCCGATCGACGACTTCGCCGAGGCCGAGTACCGCCGCCAGTTCGACACCAACGTCCTGGGCGTGCTGCTGGCCAGCCGCGAGGCCGCCAGGCGCTTTGGCCCCGAGGGCGGCAGCATCATCAACATCAGCTCGGCCGCGGTGACCGCCGACCTGCCGACGGGTTCGATCTACACGGCCAGCAAGGCGGCGGTGGACTCGATCACCCGCGTGCTGGCCAAGGAGCTGGGCCCGCGCAAGATCCGGGTCAACGCCATCTCGCCCGGCGGCGTCGAGACCGAAGGCACGCATGCGGCGGGCATCGCCGGCAGCGACTTCGAGAACCAGCTGGTGGCCATCACCCCGCTGGGCCGCATCGGCCAGCCGTCAGACATCGCGCCGGTGGCGACCTTCCTGGCCTCGCCCGAGAGCTATTGGATCACCGGCGAAATCATCGCTGTGGCCGGCGGCAACCGCTGACCGCCCAGACCATCCCATAGTGCTGCGCCAGGCGCTGCAGGGCGAGTTTCAGGACCGTCTTGCCCGCCCGGCGCGGTAGTTTCAGCGACGCCTCGGCCGCCTCCAGGGCCGAGCCCAGCAGGCAGATGCGCTCCACGATCTCGCGCAGGCCGGGGCCGACGTCCGCCAGGGCCATGGCGACTCGGGGTCCGGACGGCCGAGACGGGCATTCAAGCCGTCGGCGTGCGCGAGATCGTCATGGCTGGCGCCCGCACGAACGACTCGCTCATGACCTGCACCCAGGCTGCATCGATGACCTCGTCACGCAGCGTCTGGCAAGCGGCAAGCGCCGCCTCCAGGCCCACCGCCGGATTGGCGGCCTGGAGATCCGGCGGGCAGGCGTTGCGGAACGCCGCCGCCAGCGCGTCAGGCAGGCGCGGACCGGTGCGCAGCCACTGCTCGGCGCGCGCGAAGCCGTCGGTGGCCAGCAGCCGCTTCATGTAGCCGGTGTTCGACTGCAGGCTGACGCCGCCCATGGCGTCGACCAGCACCACCGGAAACAGCGGGGCCAGCGACGGCAGCAGGGTGTTGGCGTAGGCGCGCGCGTCCCAATAGCGCTCGGCGACCCGCGCGAAGTGGACGGCGTCCTGGATCAGCACCATGCCCGACTGGTCCATCGGCAGGATCTCGACCTTGGGCTTGGTGACGTCGACCGTGTCGTTGGAGACGTCGACGTACAGGCCGCCCAGATGGATGGCGTTCTGGAAATAGCTGTCGCGCAGCACGCCCCAGACCAGCTTGCCGCGTCCGCCATGCCCGAAGAAATCGTTCAACGCCTGTCGACCGGGCGAGCCGCGCTGGGCGGCGAAGGCGGTCAGCCGCCCCATGATGTCCAGGGTGATCTCGTGGCAGCAGCCATAGGGATAGGCCCTGCCCTTGTACGCCGGGACCTTGCCCGCCAACGCCTGGTCGGTGTCCAGGCGCAGTTCCAGCAGCGCCGCCTCTATCTCCGACAGGGCCGGCAGCAGGAAGCGTTCGGTCAGCGCCGTCTGCGTCGCGTCGGCGCTGAGATCGTCCGGCGGCAGCAGCATCAGGACGCGAGGGCGACGCCGTGCGGCAGGATCGCGCCGCGGTGCGAGACGACCAGGGCGGCCAGGGCGTGGGCCCGGGCGACCGCCTCCTCGATCGACAGACCCGCCAGTCGCGCCGACAGATAGGCGGCGTTGAAGCTGTCCCCCGCCCCCGTCGTGTCGACGGCCTTCACGCGACCAGGCGGCGGCGTGGCGGTGCGGCCCTCGGGGCGATGGACGTTGACGGCATGGCTTTCGTCGCGGGCCACCACCTCGGCCCCGGCCGCAGCCCATTCGCCGGCCAGATCCTCGGCCTCGCGGCTATAGAGGGGGCGGCTGTCCTCGCTGCTCAGCGAGACGTAGCGGCACGAGGGCACGATGCCGTCCAGGGCGGCGCGGGCGGCCTCGGGGCTTGGCCACAGGGCCGGGCGGTAATTGAAGTCCAGCGCCACGGCGATGCCCAGCGAGTGGACATACGCCAGGATGTCCTTGAGGCGCGCTCGTCCGATGTCGCCGATCACCGCCAAGGTCACGCCCGACAGATAGACCAGGTCGCTGGCCTTGGCCGCTTCGATCAATTGGTCGGCGGTGTGGGCCGAGAACAGGTCGCGGATCGGGGCCCGCTCGCGCCAGTAGTGGAACTTCCGCTCGCCGGCGTCGTCCAGCACGATGGCGTAGAGGCCCGGCAGGCGGTTCTCGACCTGACGCACCAAGCGGGTGTCCATCGCCTCGCGGCGCATGGTCGCCAGCACGCCCTCGCTGAAGGGGTCGCCCTGCCCCAGCGCCGTGCAGTAGGCGACGTCGTCGCCCAGCCGCGCCATGTAGATGGCGGTGTTGAAGGTGTCGCCGGCATAGCCCATCCGGTACAGCGGCGCGCCGCCGTCACTGGCCCCATGGGAGGCCTCGGGCGACAGCTCGACCATGCATTCGCCCAGGACGGTGATCTTGGCCATGGTCAGCCCTTCTTCTTGGATTGCTGTTCGATCCAGGCGTCGATGCGGGTCTCCAGCACCGACAGCGGCAGCGAGCCCCGTAGCAGCACCGCGTCGTGGAAGCCACGTTCGTCGAACCTGGATCCCAGCTTGGTCTCGGCGCGCTTGCGCAGTTCCAGCAGCTTCAGTTCGCCCATCTTATAGGCCAGGGCCTGGCCCGGCCACGAGACGTAGCGCTTCAGCTCGACCTCGATATTGACCGGCGAGAGGGCGGTGTTGTCGGTGAAGCATGCGCGGGCCTGCTCCAGGCTCCAGCCCTTCCAGTGCATGCCGGTGTCGGCCACTAGGCGGCAGGCGCGCCACATCTCGTAGGACAGCCGGCCGAACAGTTCATAGGGATCGCGATAGATCCCCATCTCCTCGCCCAGCCACTCCGAATAGAGGCCCCAGCCTTCGCCATAGGCGGTAAAGTAGAGGCTCTTGCGGAACTCCGGCACGTCGGCCTGCTCCTGGGCCAGCGAGGTCTGGATGTGGTGGCCCGGCGCGCCCTCGTGCAGCACCAGGGCGGGCAGCTCGTACAGCGGCCGCTGGTCCAGCTGCGAGGTGTTGATCATCAGCCCGCCGGCCCGGCCGACCTTGGGATCGCCGCCGAAGTAGCGCCCCGTCGTGTAGCCCTGCTCGATGCTGGCCGGCACCGGCCGCACGCCATAGGTCAGGCGCGGCAGGACGCCGAAATGGGCCGGCAACTGGTCGTCGGCGCGCTTGGCGATCTCGCTGGACTTCTCCAGCAGCTGCTGGCGGCTGGTGGCGTAGAAGCGCGGATCCTGGCGCAGCATGGCGATGAAGCCGGTCAGGTCCCCCTGGAAGCCGGCGGCCTTCATCCCCCCCTCCATGCGGGCGCGGATGCGAGCGACCTCGGCCTGGCCGATGTCGTGGATCTGGTCGGGCGTCAGGTCGGTGGTCGTGTGCCGACGCGCCAGGAACGCGTAGTACCGCTTGCCGTCCGGCAGGTCGGACGCCGCCAGGCTCTTGGCCGCGTGCTGGACGTACTCGGTCTGCATGAAGGTGACGAAGTCGGCGCGGGCCGGGGCGACCTTTTCGACCACCGCCTTTTCGCCCTCGGCGATCAGGATAGCGCGGTTGGGAACGCCGGCCGGCAGGGCGCGCAGCGGAGCCAGCAGCGGATCCTCGGCCAGCGGCGTCGCCGCCGTGCGCTGGGCGCGCTCCAGCACCGCCTGGGCCGTCGGGACGGCCTGGACGAAGCCGCTGGCGACGCCGCGCCGGGCATTGTCCATATTGACCGCGTACCAGCCGGGCATGCCGCTCAGCAGGGCGATCCAGCGCCTAGCCTCGTCCTCGGTCCGCAGGGTCATGCCGCTGGCGCGATACAGCATCATCACGTCGAAGCCGCCGTCGCTGCTGAACGGCATCCGCGATTCGTCGAAGCTGGCGGCTTCCAGGCGGTCGGCCAAGCTGTACAGCAGCAGATCGCGGGTCAGGCGCTCCTGCTCCGACAGCCCCTTCGCGCCCATGGCCGTCAGCTCGGTCTGGATGGCCTTCAGCTTGGCGGCGCGGTCGGCGTCGGCGGCCGGCGAGACGTCGGGCAAACGCCAGCGCAGGTCGGCCGAACCGCCTGAATCCGGATCCTCGCCCGGATCGCCGAGCGCTTCGTAGCGCAGAACCAGGCCGGTCAGGTTGGTGGAGGGACTTGCCCACCCGGCCGAAGCCGTCAGCGCGACAAGGCCGGCGCCGGCCAGGGCGGCGCGCCAGGATGCGGAGCGAGTCATGACGCCAAGCTTAGGCGAACACCGCGGGCCTCGCGATACGCGAATCGCCCGGTCGTCACCGACCGGCGAAAAGATCCAATTTTCGGAAGAGAACCGAGAATGGAGCGGGCGAAGAGATTCGAACTCTCGACATCAACCTTGGCAAGGTTGCGCTCTACCACTGAGCTACGCCCGCGCTATTCGCGCTATATGTACTCATCCATGCTTCCCGAAAACCGGGAGAATGGAGCGGGCGAAGAGATTCGAACTCTCGACATCAACCTTGGCAAGGTTGCGCTCTACCACTGAGCTACGCCCGCATCGGCGAGGCTCAGAAGAGCGCCCCGCGACGAGGAGGCGGCTTATGGCAGAGCGCTTCGTGCTTTGCAAGCACCGTTGAGGGGTTGCGAAGAGGGAATTTTCAGAGGCTTGATTGGCCGAGGTTTTCCGGGGGCGGAGTTCCAGTGTTGCGTCTGTTCGTGTTCGGTCTGGGCTATGTCGGCGACGCTTTCGCCGAAGCGTTGCGCGCCCGGGGTTGGGAGATCGCCGCCACGGCGCGCGACGCCGTCCAGGCGGAAAAGCTTCGCGCCCAGGGGATCCTGCCCGCCGATCCGGCCGACCGCGACGCCATGGCCGCGGCCCTGACCGGCGTGAACGCGATACTGGTCACCGCCCCGCCCGGCCCTGACGGCTGTCCGGCGCTGGAAGCGATCATTCCCGCGCTCGCCCAAGCCCAGGCCTTCCCCGATTGGATTGGCTATCTGTCGACGACCGGGGTCTATGGCGACTTCGATGGCCGCTGGGTGTTCGAGACCAGCCCGCTCAAGGCCCAGTCGGTCGAGGGCGCGCGCCGGGTCGGCGCCGAGCGCGACTGGCAGGAGGTCGCGCGCGGCATGGGCCTGACCCTGGCCGCCTTCCGCCTGCCCGGCATCTATGGCCCGGGCCGCAGCGCCCTGGACCGCCTGCGCGCCGGCGAAGGCCGCCGCATCGTCAAGGCCGGCCAGGTGTTCAGCCGCATCCATGTCGAGGACATCGTCACCGGCCTGCTGGCCTCGCTGGACCGCCCGCGCGCCAGCGGGGTCTACAATCTGGTCGACGATGAGCCGGCCCCGCCGCAGGACGTGATGGAGCACGCCGCCCGCCTGCTAGGCGTCCCGGTCCCGCCGGACCTGCCCTTCAACGAGCTGGGCCTGTCACCCGCCACCCGCCGCTTTTACGCCGAGAACAAGCGCGTCTCGAACGCCCTGGCCAAGGCCGAACTGGGCTGGCGGCCCAAGTACGCGACCTATCGCGAAGGGCTGGCGGCGATTCTGGCGGCGGGCGGCTGAGACCTACTCGTCGTCGATCAGCGGCGCGCGGGGCGTGATTCCCACCGCCTCCAAGCCTGCCGCGTTGCGCAGTCTGGCCGCCCGGGCCAAGCGGCGCGAGACGAGGTCGCCCTCCTCCGGCTCGGCCAAGGCCTTGGCCTCGTTGACGGCGGCGACCAGGCGTTCGAGGTCCTGGGGGCGTGATAGGCGATGGTCGCCGTCCTTGATCAGGGTGAAGACTACGTCGTCGCTGTTCACGGCGTTGGCCAGCTCCAAGGCGTGGGTCCACGGCACGTCCGGATCCGCGCCGCCCTGCAGCACGCGCACCGGGACGTCGATCGGCACGGGCCCCGGCAAGATCGACCACCGCGCGCCGTCCTCCAGCAGATCGCGGGTGATGGCGTAGCCGCCGTCGTCATACTCGGAGGGGCGGATCCAGAGGCCGTCGCGGGCGATGGCCGCCTTGGCCTCGTCGGAAAGCTCGGGCGCCATTAGCTTTTCGGTGAAGTCGGGCGCCGGCGCGATCAGCACCAGGGCCTTGATGCGGTCGGGCCGGGCGATGGCCGCCAGGCACGCCAGCCACCCGCCCATGGACGAGCCGACCAGCACCAGCGGGCCGTCGGTCAACTCGTCGATGACGGCCAAGGCGTCCTCACGCCAGCGGCTGATGGTTCCGTCCTTGAACTGACCATCCGACTCGCCGTGGCCGAAATAGTCGAAGCGGACATAGCCCCCGCCGGTCGCCTGGGCCTGCTCGGCCAGGACCTGAGCCTTGGTCCCCGTCATGTCGGAATGGAAACCACCCAGCCACACGACCGTTGCACCCTCGCCCTGGACGCGCCGCCAGGCCAGTTTCGAGCCGTCTTCACGCGCAAGGGCGCCCCGGGATTCGGTCATGGCGTCGCCTCGATCCTTTCGCTAACTAAAACCAGAGTTGTTCCGCCGAGAGTCGTGTGCCCGACCTACCCGCCGACTTTACCCTGCTGCAAGTGACCCCCGAGCTTGAAACGGGCGGCGCCGAGCAGACGACGATTGATGTCGCCCACGCCGTGGTCGCGCAAGGCGGCAAGGCCTTGGTCGCCACCAAGGGCGGCCGCATGGCCTCGCGCCTGGAGGCCGACGGCGGCCGGCTGGCGCACATGCCGGCCCAGTCCAAGAACCCGCTGGTGATGCTGGGCAACGCCGCGCGGCTGATCGATCTGATCCGGCGCGAGAAGGTCAGCGTCGTCCACGCCCGCTCGCGCGCTCCGGCCTTCAGCGCCCTGTGGGCCGCCCACGCCACCAAGGTGCCGTTCGTCTGCACCTATCACGGCGTCTACAACGCCAAGTCCAATCTCAAGCGCTGGTACAACGCGGTGATGACCAAGGGCGATCTGGTCATCGCCAACTCCGAGTACACGCGCCAGCACGTCATCAAGGAACACGGCATCGCGCCGGAGAAGGTGGTCGCCATCCCGCGCGGCGTTGATCTGGCGCGCTTCGAGCCCGGCGTTGTCGGCGGCGAGCGGATCGAGGCCCTGCGCAAGGCCTGGGGCGTGGCGCCCGGCGAGCGCCGGCTGAAGGTGCTGCTGGCCGGCCGCCTGACCCGGTGGAAAGGCCAGGGGCTGCTGGTCGAGGCCATGACCCTGCTGAAGGCGCGCGGCGAGGACCGGATCCTGCTGCTGCTGGCCGGCGACGACCAGGGCCGCAAGGGCTATCGCGCCGAACTTGAAGCGGCGATCGCGGCCGGCGGCCTGCAGGACGCCGTCAAGCTGGTCGGCCACTGCGACGACATGCCGGCCGCCTACATGCTGGCCGACCTCGCCATCGCCCCATCGCTGGAGCCGGAAGCGTTCGGGCGCACCGCTGTCGAGCCCCAGGTCATGGGCCGCCCCGTCCTGGCCTCGGACCACGGCGCCACCTGCGAGACCGTCGTGCCCGGCGAGACCGGCTGGCTGGTCAGGGCCGGCAACGCCCAGGCCTGGGCCGACGCGCTGCTGGAGGCCTGCGAGGCCGGGGCCCATCGCCGCCACCTCATGGGTATGGCCGCCCGTTTGCGAGCCCGACGGTTGTATTCGGTGGACGCGATGTGCGAAGCGACCCTCAAGGTTTACGCCCAGATCTTGGGGGCCCATATCCCGGGGCCTCACATCCCGGGGCCAAGCGTAGTGGGTTCGGAGCGTTCGTCTTGAGCAAGGAGATCAAGAAGGTCCTGGTGATCAAGCTGGGCGCTCTAGGCGACTTCGTGCTGGCGCTGGCGGCGATGCGCAAGATCCGCGAGGCCCATCCCAAGGCCAAGATCACCCTGCTGACCACCCCGCCCTTCGAGGCGCTGGCCAAGCTCAGCCCGTACTTCAACACCGTCGAGACCGACGGGCGCACCGCCGATTTCGGCGAGACGCTGGCCATGATCGGCCGGATCCGCAAGGCGCGCTACGACCGGGTCTACGACCTGCAGACCAACAGCCGCACCAACTGGTACTTCCAGCTGCTGCGCCCGTTCGCGCCGCAATGGAGCGGCATCGCCTTCGGCGCCTCGCTGCCGCAGAAGGGCAAGGCCCGCCTGCACATGCACACGCTTGAGCGCCAGGCCGACCAGCTGCGCGCCGCCGGCATCTGGCCTGACGCCCCGACCGAGCCGGGCAGCGCCCCGCCGCCGGACCTGTCGTGGATCCTGCGCAAGCACAAGGAGCCGCGCCCCGTCGCCGGCGCCGCCACGCCCAAGCCCTATGTGCTGTTCGTGCCCGGCGGCTCGGCCCACCGGCTCGAGAAGCGCTGGCCGGTCGAGTACTACGCCCAGCTGGGCACGCTGTTGAAGGCGCGCGGCCTGGACATCGTCATCATCGGCGGTCCGCAGGAAAGCGCTATGGCCCGCCACATCCAGAAGGCTGTGGGCGGCGCCCGCGACCTGACCGGCCGCACCGACTTTGCCCAGCTGGCCGTGCTGGGGGCCAAGGCGGCCCTGGCCGTCGGCAATGACACGGGCCCGACGCACCTGCTGGCCGCCGCCGGCGCGCCGACCATTGCACTGTTCTCCGACGCCTCGGATCCCGAGCTGTGCGGCCCGCGCGGCCACGTGGCGGTGATTCGCTCGCCGGACCTGAAGGCTCTGCCCGTCAGCACCGTCGCCAGCGCGGCGATGGCGCTGCTGCCGCGTTAGGTCAGTACCCCGCGTAGCGTCCCGGCTTGTGGTTGGCGATCAGCACCGCGCTAAGCGCCACCGCGCTGACGACCGATAGCAGAAGCTTGTCGAAGCTGAGCGTGAAGAAGGCCGCGCCGACGATCAGGCAGTCGGTGGCCATCTGCACCTTGCCGGCGCTGATGCCGCGGCGTTCCTGCAGATAGAGCGCCAGCACCCCCACCCCGCCGACGCTGGAGCGGTGCCGGGCCAGGGCCAGGATGCCCATGCCGATGATCGTGCCGCCGAACACGGCCGCGAAGATCGGATCGACGCGCTCGACCTTCAGCCAATAGGGCATCCCCCAGGCCAGGCCCGCCAGCAGCAGGTTGGTGGCCAGGGTCTTGGCGGTGAACAGCCAGCCCAGGGTGCGCTGGGCCAGGATGTAAAACGGCAGGTTCAGCAGGAAGAACACCGTCCCGACCGGCCAGTCGCCCAGGTACGAGATGATCAAAGCGATGCCGGCGATGCCGCCAGTGACAAGGCCGGCGGCCTTCAACAGGGTCAGGCCCACGGCGCAGAAACTCGAGCCGATCAGGAGGGCGTGGACATCCTCGATGGCGGTGTGACGATGGGTGGTCATGAGGTCTTGGCAGGCGTCTTGATGGAGGAAGAACCGTCTCCCGCCCTGTCATTTCCGCCCTGCCGACCGTTCACCGCCGAAAAAACTCGGCCGGCCGGCGCGTCTATTGACCACCCTCGCTTGATAGAGAGCGGTCGGCGCGTCATATATCATTTTCTCGCGGCGCGCCCAGCGCGGCGCGTATGCGTTTATTCATACCCCCTTCAACTGCCCCGGAGCCGCCCCTATTCGCCGTCCTATGCAAACGCCGCCCGTCAAGGACGGGCCGCGTATCAACGAAGACATCCGCGTCCCGCGCGTCCTGCTGATCGACCAACACGGCGAAAAGCAAGGCGAGATGCCGACCGCGTCCGCCATGGAAGCGGCCGAGGAAGCTGGCCTGGACCTGGTTGAAATCGTTCCGAACGCCAATCCTCCCGTCTGCAAGATCCTGGACTACGGCAAGTTCAAGTTCCAGGAGCAGAAGAAGAAGAACGAGGCGCGCAAGCGGCAAAAGGTCGTCGAGCTCAAGGAAATCAAGCTCCGTCCGAACATCGATATCCACGACTATGAAGTGAAGGCGAAAGCCATGACTCGCTTCTTCGAAGAAGGCGACAAGGTCAAGGTGACCCTGCGCTTCCGCGGTCGTGAAATGGCGCACCCGGAACTGGGCATGAAGCTGCTGCTCAAGGTCAAGGCCGACTTCGACGAAGTCGCCAAGGTCGAGTACGAGCCGCGCATGGAAGGCCGTCAGATGATCATGATCCTGGCCCCGCGCTAGGTTCGATCCTCGGGTAGACATCGAAACGCCCCGGCCTCGCGGCCGGGGCGTTTTGTTTTGGCCAGTCCTTTTGTTTTGGCGGCCCCCTCGAACTGGCCGGTCCTCTCGAACGCGCGCCCGACTCCGTCGCACCCTCTGGTAGAGCTTAGACTGAAGTTCGGGGGAGTTTCAGTGATCAAGCGCTTCATGGCCGCCGGCGCGGCCTTTCTGGCCCTGTCGGCGATGCCGGTCCAAGCGGCCGAAAAGCCCAGCCTTGCCGTCTACGGCGCCCTGCCCAACATCGAGACGGTCGAGATTTCGCCGGACGGATCGAAGCTGGCGGTGATCGTCACCAATGGCGAGCAGCGCTTCCTGACCGTGCGCCAGGTCGGCGGCGGCATCCTGGCCGGCGTCGCGGTGGGCGACACCAAGCTGCGCGGCGTCACCTGGGCCGGCGAGGAAAACCTGGTGCTGGTGGTGTCCCAGACCGCCGACGTGGTGGGCCTGCGGGGTCCGGCGCGCGAGTACTACATGGCCTCGACCTACAACTGGAAGGCTCGCAAGCACACCTTCGTGCTGCGCAACCAGGAAAGCGCCATGAACGTGGTCATCGGCCCGCCGATGGTCCGCACGATCGACAACGAGCCGGTCCTGTTCATTGAGGGCGTCTACTTCATGGCCGGCCAGGGCGTGGACACGCTCTACCGCATCAACCTGCGCTCGAACGCAACCCGACGGCTGGACTACGGCGCGGATGTCGACACCGACGGCTGGCTGGTCGACGCGAACGGCGCGCCCGTGGCCCAGTCGCAGTACGACGCCGAGCGCGGCCGCTGGAGCCTGAAGATCAAGCAGGACTCCGGCTGGCGGAAGGTCGACGAGGCCAACACCCCGATGGGTTCGTACGGCATCGCCGGCTTCGGGCGGGACGGAAAAACGGTCCTAGTCTGGCGCACCGACGATCAGAACAATGGCGTCCTGCGCGAGTACGCGCGCGACGGCAAGTCCGTCGACCTGCCCAGCGATCTGGACCTCAGCGGCCTGCTGCACGATCCGGTCGGCCTGCACCTGCTGGGCGGCTACACGCTGAAGGGCGACGACCTCACCTACACCTTCTTCGACGAGAGCAGCCAGAAGGCCTGGAACTCGGTGGTCAAGGCGTTCAAGGGCGAGCGGGTCAGCCTGACATCTTGGTCGGCTGACCGCAAACGCGTGGTCGTCCTGGTCGACTCGCCCGAAGCGGGCCAGGCCTATGCCCTGGTCGATCTCAACACCAAGCAGGCGACTTGGCTGGGCGACGTCTATTCCGGCGTCACGCCCGATGCGATCTCGCCCGTTCGCTCGATCAAGTACAAGGCGGCCGACGGCCTGGAGATCACTGGCTACCTGACCCTGCCCAAGGGTCGCGATCCCAAGAACCTGCCGCTGATCGTGCTGCCGCATGGCGGACCCGAGGGGCGCGATACGCCCGGTTTCGACTGGTGGAGCCAGGCCCTGGCCTCGCGCGGCTACGCCGTGCTGCAACCCAACTTCCGTGGCTCCGAGGGCTTCGGGTGGGACTTCGTCAAGGCCGGCTTCGGCGAGTGGGGCCGCAAGATGCAGACCGACCTGTCGGACGGCGTGCGCGACCTAGCCAAGCAGGGGATCATCGATCCCAAGCGCGTCTGCGTGGTAGGCGCGAGCTACGGCGGCTACGCGGCACTGGCCGGCGCGACGCTGGATCCGGGCGTCTATCGCTGCGCGGTGTCGGTGGCCGGCCTGTCAGACCTGAAGCGGTTCCTGACCACGCCCGGCCGCAGCGCCTCGTCGCAGCGCTACTGGCGGCGCTTCATGGGCGTCGACGGCCTGCGCGATCCCGATCTGGCCGCCCTCTCCCCCGCCCAGCAGGTCGCCAAGACGCAGATCCCGATCCTGCTGATCCACGGCAAGGACGACACCATCGTGCGCTATGACCAGAGCCAGATCATGGCCGACGCCCTCAAGAAGGCGGGCAAGCCGGTCGAGTTCGTCACCCTGCCCAGCGAGGACCACTGGCTGTCGCGCGGCGCCACGCGGTTGAAGATGCTGACCGACACCGTCGCCTTCGTCGAAAAGCACAATCCGCCGAACTGACGCAGCCCGCAAACGCGGTCGCCAAGCGGAGCGTTCGGGCGTAAATCCCGCGTCCTGATGTCCGATCCCGCCCACAGCGCCCGCGCCCTGATCGTCCTACTCCTGGTTGTCTTCATCAACCTGGTGGGCTTCGGCATCGTCATTCCGCTGCTGCCGTTCTACGCGACCGCAATGGACGCCGCCCCGTGGCAGGTGACGACCATGTTCGCCGCCTACAGCCTGGGCCAGTTCTTCGGCGAGCCCTTCTGGGGACGGTTGTCGGACCGCATCGGCCGGCGGCCGGTGCTGATCGTCACGATCACCGCCAACGCCCTGGCCTATGTCGCCCTGGCCTTCGCACCCAACATCTGGATCGCCATGGCCATCCGTCTGGTCGGCGGATTCGGCAGCGGCAACATCTCGACCATCCAGGGCTACATGGCCGACGTCACCCCGCCCGAGAAACGCGCCGGCCGCATGGGCCTGCTGGGAGCAGCGTTTGGGGCCGGCTTCGTGATCGGACCATCGCTGGGCGGCCTGCTGGCCCACCCGGACGCCGGCCTGCTGGGCTTCCAGATCCCCCTCTTCGCCGCTGCCGGCATGGCCGCCCTGGCGACGCTGGGGGTCATGCTGTTCGTGGCCGAGAGCCGCGCACGCTCCGCACCCGGCGCGCCCCAGGCGAGCCGCCGCGAGGCCCTGAACGAGGCCAAGGCCCATCCGATCCTGTCGCGCGTGCTGCTGGCCACCCTGGTTTCGACCGCCGCCTTCGCCGGCATGGAGTCGATCTTCGGCCTGTGGGCCCACGCCCGCTTCGAGTGGGGCCCGCGCCAGGTCGGCCTGTGCTTCGCCGTGATCGGCGTCATCGCCTCCATCGGCCAGGGCTTCCTGACCGGACGCCTGGCCCGCCGGTTCGGTGAAGGCCGGGTGCTGTCCGCGGGCCTGTCGATCATCGCCGTCAGCCTGTTCCTGACCCCGTTCGCGCCCAATGCGATTCTCGCCACCGCCGCCGTCGGCTGCACCGCCTTCGGCCAGTCGCTGGTGTTCCCGTGCGTGGCCGCCCTGATGTCGCGCGCCAGCCCGCCCGACCGTCAGGGCCAGATGCTGGGCCTGAACATGGCCGCCGGCTCTCTGGCCCGCATCGGCGGCCCCCTGCTGGCGGGCCCGCTGTTCGGCCTGGCGACGGGCGGACCGTTCTGGGTCGGCGCGGCCCTGATGATCCCGGCCGTCGGCCTGGCGATGGTCATCGTGCAACGGACGAAGGCGGCGGCCTAAGCCGCTGCCCCAGACCCTTGCGTTGGCCGAGTCTTTCCTGTAGCAACGCCGACTTTCCGGAACCGCCTGGCCATTGGCATGCCATGGCGGTTCGTCATGCTTCCAGAGGACGGGGCGCAAGCTCCGACGCGAAATGCCTAAGTTGAAGACGAAGTCTGGCGCCAAAAAGCGCTTCAAGATCACGGCCACGGGTAAGCTGAAAGCCGGCGTCGCCGGCAAGCGCCACCGTCTGATCGGCCACAACGGCAAGTACATCCGCCAAAACCGCGGAACGAAGGTGATGAGCGAGGCTGACGCCAAGACCATCCGTTCGTACCTGCCCTACGGCCTTTAAGAGGAGCGCTGACACATGGCTCGCGTTAAACGTGGCGTCGTTGCTCACGCCAAGCACAAGAAGGTTCTTGAACAGGCGAAAGGCTTCTACGGCCGCCGCAAGAACACCATCCGCACCGCCAAGGCCGCCGTCGATAAGGCCGGTCAATACGCCTACCGTGACCGCAAGGTGCGCAAGCGCGCCTTCCGTTCGCTGTGGATCCAGCGCATCAACGCTGGCGCCCGCCTGGAAGGCTTCACCTACTCGCAGTTTATCCACGGCCTGGACGTGGCGGGTATCGAAATGGACCGTAAGGTCCTGGCCGATATCGCGGGTAACGACCCGGCTGCGTTCAAGGCGATCGCCGACAAGGTTCGCGCCGCCCTGGCCTAAGGACATCTGGACTTTCTGAAGTCCATTCGATCCTGAAAAGCCCTCCGGTGCGAACCGGAGGGCTTTTTGCTGCGCGAAACGTTCCCTCCCCTGCCTTCGCAGGGTTCCGAAACGTCCTGAAACCGCCTAGACGGATGCCCGTCATGACCGATCTCAACTCCCTCGAATCCGACGTCCTGGCCCAGGTGGCCGTTGCGGCGGACCTCTCAGCGCTCGACGCCGTCCGCGTGGCGGCCGTCGGCAAGACTGGCTCGATCTCGGGCCTGCTCAAGACCCTGGGCGCGATGAGCCCCGAGGAGCGCAAGGACCGCGGCGCGGCCATCAATGCGCTCCGCGACAAGGTCGCGACCGCCATCGCCGAGAAGAAGGCGGCCCTCGAGACCGCCGAGCTCGACGCGCGCCTGGCCAGCGAGACCCTGGACCTGTCCCTGCCCGCCCCGCACCGCCGCAAGGGCAGCGTCCACCCGACCATGCAGACCATGGATGAGGTGATCGCGATCTTCGCCGAGATGGGCTTCGCCGTGGCCGAAGGTCCGGACATCGAGGACGACTTCCACAACTTCACGGCCCTGAACTTCCCCGAGAAGCACCCGGCCCGCGAGATGCACGACACCTTCTTCTTCAATACGAAGGAAACCGGTGAGCGCATGCTGCTGCGCACCCACACCAGCCCCGTGCAGGTGCGGACCATGGTGTCGCAGAAGCCGCCGATCCGCATCATCGCGCCGGGCCGCACCTATCGCGTTGACAACGACGCCACCCACACGCCGGTGTTCCACCAGGTCGAGGGTCTGGTGATCGACAAGGCCATCCACATGGGTCACCTGAAGTGGACCCTAGAGACCTTCCTGGCGCGGTTCTTTGAGACCGACGCGGTCACCACCCAGTTCCGCCCGCATCACTTCCCGTTCACCGAGCCGTCGGCCGAGATGGACGTGCAGTGCGACCGCTCGGGCGGCGAGATCAAGATCGGCCAGGGCACGTCGTGGCTCGAGATCCTGGGCTGCGGCATGGTTCATCCGAACGTGCTGCGCGCCTGCGGCATCGATCCGGACGAGTATCAGGGCTTCGCCTTCGGCATGGGCGTCGATCGCCTGGGCATGCTGAAATACGGCATGCCGGACCTGCGCGACATGTGGTCGTCGGACGTCCGTTGGCTGTCGCACTACGGCTTCAGCGCCTTCGCCGCGCCGAACGCCGCCTCGGGCCTGAGCTGAGACCAGAACGATGAAATTCACCCTCTCCTGGCTCAAGGATCACCTTGAGACCACCGCCACCGTTCCCGAGATCGTCGCGGCCATGACCATGGCCGGGCTCGAGGTCGAGCACGTCACCGATCCGGCGACCAAGCTGGCCCCGTTCACGGTCTGCAAGATCGTGGAGGCCGCGCGTCACCCCAATGCCGACCGTCTCCAGGTCTGCCAGGTCGACACCGTCGACGGCCGCAAGGAGATCGTCTGCGGCGCGCCGAACGCCCGTCCGGGCCTGACCACGATCTACGCCCCGATCGGCGCCTATGTGCCCGGCCTGGACGTGACCCTGGTTGAGAAGCCCGTCCGCGGCGTCGTCTCGAACGGCATGCTCTGCTCGGCCGCCGAGCTGGAATACGCCAGCGAGAGCGACGGCATCATGGAGCTGCCTGACGCCCTGCCGGTCGGCACGAGCGCCGTCGACGCCCTGGGCCTGGAAGCCGTCATCGACTTCGAAGTGACCCCCAACCGCCCCGACTGGCTGGGCGTCGTGGGCATCGCCCGCGACCTGGCCGCCGCCGGTGTGGGCAAGCTGAAGGACGTGTCGATCGCCCCGGTCGCCGGGACCTTCGACAGCCCGATCTCGATCAAGGTGGATGGCGAAGCCTGCCCGGTGTTCGCCGGTCGCTTCATCCGCGGCGTCAAGAACGGCCCCTCGCCCAAGTGGCTGGCCGACCGCCTGACCGCCATCGGCCTGCGCCCGATCAACGCCCTCGTGGACGTCACCAACCTGATCTCGTACGACCGCGCCCGCCCGCTGCACGTCTATGACGCCGCCAAGCTGGTCGGGACCGAGATCTCGACGCGCCTGGGCCGCCATGGCGTCCACGGCGACGAGCACCTGATCGCCCTGGATGGCAAGACCTACGAGCTGACGCCCGAGATGTGCGTCATCGCCGACGCCGAGGGTGAACGCCCGATCGGCCTGGGCGGCGTGATGGGCGGCGAAAGCACCGGTTGCTCGGACGAGACGGTCGACGTCTTCGTCGAAAGTGCCTGGTTCGAGCCGATCCGAATCGCCCAGACGGGCCGCGCCACCGGCATCGCCAGCGACGCCCAGTACCGGTTCGCCCGCACGGTCGACACCGGTTCGGTCGTCCCGGGCATCGAGCTAGCCACCAAGCTGATCCTGGAGCTGTGCGGCGGCGAGCCGTCGAACATCGTCGTGGCCGGCGAGGTGCCGGCCGCGCCCGGCGCGATCCTGTTCGACCCGGCCTATGTCGGCCAGCTGTCGGGCCTGGAGATCGAGCCGCAGCGGTCGTTGCAGATCCTGCGCGACCTGGGCTTCACGATCGACCCGCCCAAGGACGTCTCGGCCGCCGACTTCGTCACCCATGCCGAGAGCCTGGTCTGCGTGACCCCGCCGACCTTCCGCCGCGACGTGGACGGCAAGGCCGACCTCGTGGAAGAAGTCGCCCGCATCGCCGGCTACGGCGCCCTGCCCTCGACGCCGCTGCCGGAAGTGGCCCGCGCCGTCGGTGGCGTGCTGACCGCCAAACAGGCTCGCGCCCGCACGGCCCGCCGCGCCCTGGCCGCCGCCGGTTACGCCGAAGCGGTGACCTTCAGCTTCACCAGCCACAAGACCGCGGCCCTGTTCGGCGGCGGTCAGCCCGAGCTGATGCTGGCCAATCCGATCGCCGCGGAACTGGACTGCATGCGCCCATCGCTGCTGCCCAACCTGATCGAAGCCGCTGGCCGCAATGCCCGTCGCGGCTTCCCCGACGCGGCGCTGTTCGAGGTCGGTCCGACCTTCCACGGCGATCGCCCGAACGACCAGCGCACCGTCGTCGGCGCCATCCTGGCTCCGAAGGCGCCGCGCGGTTGGGACAAGGCCGCGCAAGGCGACCTCTTCACCGTGAAGGCCGACCTGCTGGCCCTGCTCGAAGAGCTGGGCGCGCCGGTGGCGTCGCTGCAGACCGCGCAAGGCTCGGCCTCGTCCTGGTGGCACCCGGGCCGCTCGGCGCGGCTGCAGCTGGGCCCCAAGGCGGTGATGGCCGAGTTCGGCGAGATCCACCCCGCGGTCCTGAAGGCCCTGGACGTGGCCGGCCCCGTCTACGGCTTCGAGATCACCCTGGAGGCGATCCCTGAGCCGAAGAAGAAGGCGGTCAAGACCAAGCCGGCCTTCTCGCCCTCGGTGCTGATGCCGCTGACCCGCGACTTCGCCTTCGTGGTGGAGAAGTCCAAGCCCGCCGGCGACCTGGTCAAGGCCGCCCTTGGCGCCGACAAGGCGCTGATCACCGCCGCGCGCGTGTTCGACGTCTATGAAGGCCCCGGCGTGCCGGACGGCTTCAAGTCGGTCGCCATCGAGGTCGTCGTCCAGCCGCGCGACGCGACGCTCACCGACGCCGAGATCGAGGCCCTGTCGGCCAAGGTCGTCGCGGCGGCCGAAAAGGCCGGCGGCAAGCTGCGGGGTTAATGCTTAAGAGGGGCTGGCGTCCCGCTGGCCCCTCCACCGCCGTTCGGCGGTCACCCTCCCCAGAGGGGGAGGAGAGATCTATCCGCCCCCGGCTGGGGGCGGACAGACCTGCGTCAGCAGGTCAGGTGGGGGCCAGTGCTGAGTTTCCAGGCGCCGCTTGGACAAATCCGCCCCCTCCCGCGACCAATCGCACATCTCGCGGGCAAGACCTTGCGCAAAGCCCAACGCCACGCTACCTGTATTAGGCGCTAACTGGATTCATTACTTCCACATGCAATCGCACTTCGCCTTTACCGCCTTTATCGCGACCGGCCTCACCGCTGGCGTCGCGATGTCGTGCGCGGTGGCGATGTGGAATATGATTAACACCAAGATTAAAACCGTACCTATTCGGACGGGGCAAAATCGGCGCAGGCAGCGGTAGGAACACCTACCCTCCACAAACCGAAGGATCGCAAGATCTCCAAAAGCCCCGCTCCCACGAGCGGGGTTTTTTGTTGTGCGGTTCCTCGGTCCTTCCAGTCTCTCTCATGCACAGGACCAACCTCAATGAGCTACCTGCCCTCACCACCCGCGTTCCACAGTGACCACGAAGGCGTCACGGTTCACCAGCTGCTGCTGGCCGCCCAGGACGCCCCCAGCGCCTTGGACGCTGTCCGCGCCAGCCTGGCCGACAGCGGCGCCGAACTGTGCGGCCTGTCGATGAAGCCGGTCGGCCAGATCGTCGAAGCCTCCCTGCGCGTCCGCCACCTGGGCGACCAGGCCGCTCGCCTGCTGGCCCGCGACCTCGCCGCCTGGCCGGGCGTCAATTCGGCCTCGGTCGAGCATCAGTGGTTTCGCCCGTGAGCGGTCTCGTAGAACCGCTCAAACCGGACGAGGAAAAGCGCCGCCTTTTCCTCGTCACCGCGGAAGACACGCCTGACGCCCTGATGCGGGTGCTGGGCGTGGCTTCGGTCCAGCAGGCCCGCCTGCGCGCCCTGTCCGCCGCTCCCGAGGGTCTGCACATGACCATTAGGCTCGAGATCGACGACCAGGGCGACGACCGCGCCGCCACTCTGGCCTCTCGCCTGGCCGCCTGTCCGGCCGTGCGCGGCGTGGGTTTTGGCTGGCGGGCGTGAATTTGCCCCTGAACATTCCAGGGCGCCTTCCTATCTGAGATCAAGCCCTCCACCGGACCCGTCCCATGCGCCGCCTGATCATCGCCTTCGCCGCCCTGTTCGCCATGCTGGGCGTGAGCTCGGCCCTCGCCGCCACGCCGCCCAAGAAGACCGAGACCGCCATCTTCGCCGGCGGCTGCTTCTGGTGCATGGAGCACGACATGCAGGGCGTACCCGGCGTCATCAAGGTCGAGAGCGGCTACACCGGCGGCCACCTGAAAAACCCCAGCTATCGCGACGTCACCAGCGAAACCTCCGGCCACTATGAGGCCGTGCGCGTCACCTATGACCCGGCCAAGCTGGACTACGGCTTCCTGCTCTTCCGCTACTGGAAGCTGGTCGATCCCACCGACGACGGTGGCCAGTTCTGCGACCGCGGCCCCTCATACCGTCCCGCCGTCTTCGTCACGCCCGCTCAGCGCCCGATCGCCGAGAAGTCCCGCGCCGAGGCCGCCAAGCGCCTGAAGAGCGGTACGATGAAGGCCCCGATCCTGAACGTGCAGACCTTCTGGCCGGCCGAGGAATATCACCGCGACTACGCCAAGCGGAACAAGCTGAACTACTTCGCCTACCGCACTGGCTGCGGCCGCGACGCCAAACTCAAGCAGGTGTGGGGCGGCTAACGGGGCCGCCTCGACTCCGCCCTAATCCCGTGTAGCTTACTCATGTAAATACACGGGGAGACATCGATGAACCGTCGCGCACTGCTGGCCACAGCCGGTCTGTTGCTGATGCCCCTCACCGCCCAGGCGCAAGGCCAGGCCCGCGACGTCTCCGTCACCATCTACAACTCAGATCTGGCCCTGGTCGAAGACGCCCGGCCGCTGGAGCTGAAGTCCGGCCGCCAGACGTTGGAGTTCAAGGACGTCTCGGCCCAGATCCGCCCCGAGACGGTCAGCCTGTCGGCGCCGGGCGTGACGATCCTGGAGCAGAACTTCGACTACGACCTGCTGACCCCCGACAAGCTGATGGAGAAGGCGGTCGGCCAGCAGGTGAAGATCGTCCGCACCAATCCCGGCGACGGCAAGGAGACCACCGAGGTCGCCACCGTGCTGGCCGCCAACCAGGGCGTGGTGCTGAAGATCGGCGACCGCATCGAGGTGCTGCGCGACGACGGCGTCCCGACCCGGGTGATCTTTGACAAGGTTCCCGAGACCCTGCGCGCTCGCCCTACTCTGTCGGTCAGCGTCGACGCCGCCAACGCCGGCTCGCGCCAGGCCAAGCTCAGCTATCTCACCTCGGGCCTGTCCTGGAAGGCCGACTATGTCGCCCTGTTCGACGAGGCCAAGAACGCCCTGGACCTGCAGGGCTGGATCACCCTGTCCAACCAGTCGGGCACCCCGTTCGAGAACGCCCGCACCCAGCTGGTAGCCGGCGACGTCAACCAGCTGAACCAGGCCAATGTCTATCGCCCCAACCGTCGCGGCACGTCAGGCGTGGTCAGCGCCGGAACCGAGAGCGGGACCGGCGAGCGCGTGGCCGACTACTACGTCTACCCCCTGCCCGAGCGCACCACGATCGCGGCCAACCAGAACAAGCAGGTCGGCTTCCTGTCGGCCCAGGGCGTGGCGGCCAAGAAGGTCTACGAGATCCGCGAGGGCGCTTTCTCAAGCCAGGCCGAGCCGGAGAAGGCCTCGGTCGCCATCCAGTTCAGCAATGCGCGCCTGGCGGGCCTGGGCAGCCAGCTGCCAGCCGGGACCATGCGGATCTACATGCGCGACGCGAACGGCGATCCGAAGTTCGTCGGCGAGAACGCCATCGGCCACACGCCCGGCGGCTCGGAGCTGTCGATCAAGACCGGCGACGCCTTCGACGTCTCCAGCCAGGCGACCCTGGTGGCCGAGACCAAGGTCTCGCGCACCCGCTCGCGCTACGAGATGCGCTATCTGCTGCGCAACGCCCGCAATGAGCCGGTGACGGTCGAGCTGCGCCAGGGCGGCCTGTGGCGCGACGGCGAGGTCAAGGCCGAGAGCCTCAAGAGCCGCCGCATCGACGCGCGCACCCTGGGCTGGAGCGTGCCGGTGCCGGCCAACGGCGAGACCACCCTGACCTTCACGGTCGAGACGGGGTGGTGACCATGCGCGCCTTGATCGGCGCGCTCGCTTTCGCCGCCGCCGTCCCCGCCACAGCCGCCACCATCCCCTCGCCCGCGCCTGAAAAGGTGGCGGTGACGCTGTATCGCGACGGCGACGGGCCGTTTCAGGCCATGCCCGAGTGGCAACGCCGGCAGGCGCGCGAGAAGGGTCTGATCCTGGTCACCGAGACCCGCACGGTCTATCTGCCGGCCGGCCGCCACGTCGTGCGGTTCGATGGCGTCGCCGAGGGCCTGATCCCGCAGAGCGCGGCGGTCGAGGGCCTGCCTGGCAGGGCGGTCGAACGCAACTACGACTACGCCCTGCTCAGCCCCGGGACCCTGGTCGAACGCGCGCTGGGCCAGCCGATCAAGGTCGTGCGCACCAACCGCACCTCCGGTCGCCAGCAGACGGTCGACGCCACCCTGCTCCAGGGCCCGAACGGCCTGATGGTTCGCACCGTCGAGGGTGTCGAGGCCCTGGGTTGCTCCGGCGGACCCGAGCGCCTGGTCATGGACCGCGTGCCTGAGGGTCTGACCGACAAGCCCAGCCTCTCGACCATCGTCGCTGTCGAGCGCCCGACGCGGGCCAGGCTGACCCTGTCCTATCTGGCGCTGGGGGTGAACTGGCAGGCCGACTACGTCGCCCGCATCCATCCGGACGGCAAGCGGCTGGACCTGACCGGCTGGCTGACCCTGGTCAACAGCGGCGGCAGCCGGTTCGCCGACGCCAAGACCCAGGCGGTGGCCGGCAAACTGTCGCGCCAATATGTGCGTGTGGACAAGGGCCGCGCTCAGCGGATCGTCCGCGCCTGTTGGCCGTTGGACACCACGCACTACGGCCAGCCGCCCGCGCCGCCGCCACCACCCGCTCCTCCGCCTATGCCCATGGCCATGGCGCCGGCGATGGCCCGCTCGGCCGCGCTCGAGGAGGTGATGGTCACCGGCGCCCGCGCCAAGTTGGCCGAGCAGTCGGACCTGGGCGACTACAAGCTCTACACCCTGCCTGAACCGGTCACGCTGAACGCCCGCCAGACCAAGCAGGTGGCTTTCCTCGACCAGAAGGGCGTCGCGTTCCAGCGGCTCTACGCGGTCGCGATCGACGCCTATGACGACTATGGCGGCGACGACGAAGCGGTCACGCCGCAGGTGGTGCTGCGCCTGGAGAACAAGGCCGACGAGGGCCTGGGCAAGCCGCTGCCGTCCGGGGCGCTGTCGGCGATCGAGACGATCGACGGACGCCCGACCTTCGCCGGCGAACAGGCCGTGCGCGATGTGGCGGTGGGCGAGCCGCTGGATCTGGTGATCGGCCAGGCGATGGACGTCACGGCCCACCCGCGTCTGGTGGAGGAAGCCAAGCAGGGGAAGAGCCGTGTGCGCCGGACCTACGAGGTCGACCTCGCCAACGCCAAGACCATCCCGGTGACCATCGAGGTCCGGCAGGATCCCAGCGCGTCGCTGTTCAAGGTCGTGTCCGAGCCGCAGAAGCACGACATCCGCAACGGCCAGGTGGCCTGGCGCATCACCCTTGGACCGGGCGAGCGCCGCACCTTCCGCTACGCGATCAGCCGAGCGGACTAGCCGCCCCTAGAACGGCAGCCACCGCCGTTGGCGGCTGTAGCCGAGGTAGCCGACGTTCGCGCCCAGACGCAGGCCGACGCCGGCGCGGATCGGGGCCAGGGTGATCTCGTCGGCTTTCTGGTAGTTTACGCCCAGGCCGCCCACGAGATAGGCCGTGCCTTCCACACCGGGGAAGCGGCGGAAGATTGCGTCCGGGTACTGCAGGTTATAGCAAAGGGTGAAGACGCGGCTGGCGTTGCCGCCCCAGTCCCAGCCTACCGACGGCCCCTGCCAGAACACTTCCATCGTCGGCCGGCCCTTCATGTAGAGCAGGCCGCGGCCGTAGCGCAGGCCGGCGACGAACGCGCCCGAGCCTTCTTCGCCGGCGATGTAGGCGGTCGGTTGGCCCTTGTCCTTGAAGATACGCTCGATCGCGGAGCCGGCGCTTTCGGCCGTGACGCCCAGGAAGTCGGACGTGGCTCGCACCATCTCGTCGGCCGAATAGGTCTGGGCCCGGCCGGTGTCATAGACCGGCGTGGGGCCACCTGTGTTCGACGGCGGCGGCGAGGGATAGGCCCCGTAGGTTTCCTGCGCTGCCGGCGGCGGCGGTGCGGACGGATAGGAGTCGGCGGCTTGCGCCGGGCCGATGGGCTGCGGCGGCGGCAGCTTTTCGCTGTAGTTGCTCTGGCGCGCCAGGGCCTGAGTGCTCGCGGCGCTGAGGCCGGCGGCGGCGCCCGAGAGGATCAGCTTGCGACGGTCCATGGGAGCCCTCCGGATCGATTTCATTGCAACGTTGTTGCAAGTCATTGAGACCGGTTTGCGGCTCCAAACTTAACGAGCGGTTAACGATGCCCTAAGGCACGAGCTGCCGATTGTTCAAGATCTTCAATAATTTAGCTTTTTGAGAATTTCTAACCCAGCGCATAATGTTTCAGCCAAGTCGGACGCCGTCTGGCTTTGACGCAGATGCCGAAGACTTAGGGTCCCTTTCAGTCGGCAGATGCATGCAGCCGCCGAGCGCTTCACGCCGTCACGTGCATCGCCTCTAGCCCGACCTTGAGGGATTCCGCTTACAATCGCCAATCTTGCGATCTCCATCGACCCCCCGTTAGGGTGGTGCTGATAAGAACCTATGGCTGGGGAGCCGAGAATGGCCGTTGTCACCGCTGGTACCGCTTATCCGCTTGATTTCCGCAATCTCGACCTGACTGGGCTTTTGGAAGGAACGCCAAAAGCCACGACGACGAGCTTGATCATCGACTACGGCGCAGGGGACCGCGACGAGTTCTATGGCGCCGGGTTCACCTACAACGCCTTCGGAGAACCTACGGGAGGTACAATCACCGGCTACCGCGCCTATGTTGGCAATGCGCTCGTGGTGATGGTGGAAGGCGCAGCGGCCTCGGCTGTCACGTTCATGTCCTACGTCAAGAACGCCGACACCGTAGGCGGCGTGTTCTACGTGCTTTCGGGCAACGATGAACTCTCCGGCTCGGCGTTCGCCGACTACATGGCCGGCGGGCTGGGCAATGACAGCCTGATGGGGTTTGGCGGGAATGACACCTTAATCGGCAACGATGGCGACGACATTCTGATCGGCGGCGCGGGCAACGACGAGCTCTCAGGTGGCGCTGGCACGGATACGGCCAAGTACAGCGGCTACATGTCCAACTACAACGTGGTGACAAACGCTGACGGCTCCCAAACCGTCACGGACCTTCGCCCCGGCGCGCCGGATGGCATCGATCGCCTGACGGGCATTGAGAAGATTCAATTTGCAACCGCACCCTCAAATTCGGAACTGACCTCTCAGATGAAGAGCGTTCTGAGGCTTCCAGAGGGGGCGAGCGCGCAATCGGCGCTGTACCAAGACCTTCTCGCAAAATGGAACGCCGGCCAACTCACCAGCGCCCAGGTCACGAAGGCTATCGTTGACGCCGCGGACGCCACAACCTCCGTGGCCTCGATGAGCTATCAGTTCTTCACCGGCAAAGTACCGTCGTCGCTAGGCTTCGACTTCCTGGTCGCGCCTGACGGACCCAACGCAGGCGGCAACCTCAACAGCGAGGTCTACGCCAAGTTCAACACGGTCAATCGTTACATCAACTTCGCGATGAACCTTGGCCGCAACGGCGAAGCCAAAGACACCTTTGCCGCCGAATACGGTTCGCTGACGCTCGCCCAGGCCACTAAGAAGGCCTATGGCGTGATCTTCGGCGCCACGCCGAGTGACGCAAAGGTCGCGCAGCTTCTCGATGGCCGCGTGTCGTTCTTGGCCAGCTTCAGCGGCGATCCGGCCGAAGGGATTGGGACCAAGGCGGCGATGGTCGGCTTTCTGCTGGCCGCAGCCGCCACCGAAAACGTCGGGGTCTTCGCCCGTTCCAATGATGCTTGGCTGACGGATCTTTCGGACGGATCAGCGCCGTACGCGGTCAACATCATCGACCCGTCCAACGGCTACTACAAGGCAGACTTCGTCTACGGTGGCTAATCGCCCGGCGGAGGGGCTGACGACCCCTCCCCACCCGATCCGCCCGGGCCCAACCCGGCGCCCAGGCTTGTACAGATCACGCGGCGACCGCGTAGTAAGGGTCTCTGCAGCTTGAGCTGTCCAGGCAGCAGCGGTGGCGAACTTGAGCACTTCCTCCATGCGCCTAAGCTCTGGCTTGAGCGCGACAGATCCGGGCGCCCCGTCGCCCCAGCTGCTTCACGCAGTTGAGGCCCACCGCCGTTGACGGCGGGCCCCGGGCTAGATCAGTCGCAAGTGCCGAATTCAGAGTCCTCGAAGTCGCCGGACATCCTCCCGAATGTCCGAACGGTCCCGTCGCAGTAATAGCGATGCCAGCCCACCTCAACTCTGACACCTGGCGAGGGGGAGTGGCCCGGGCCCGCATAGTATTCCATGTCGTAGAAGATCGTCTCCCGGTAGAACCTGGGGAGAGCAGTCGAGACCGTCGGAACCATCGAAAGGGCCAGGGTGGCGGCGATCAGCGAGACTTGAACGAAGCGCTTCATCAGTAGTCCCCTCAACGGGCACGAGTTCCCGCGCCAAATCGCACCACAGATTGTGTCAATTTGCAAACGGGAGTTGTATTCCGACCGGAGGGGGGGTCACGAGCACGGATCCTCTCTGCCCTCCCACCTCAAACGTTAATGAAAATGCGCTGCCAAGCCAGGAGGTAGCCGCGGCCCTTATGGCGGCCCAAACGGCAGCGCTCGGAACGAAGGTCAGGGCGTTAGTGATGACTGCTTCGGCGGCACTGCTCCGCTGGTTTCGATCAGCTCCAGGCATCGCCCTGCACCGTCCTGGCTCTACGCCAATATCCCCGCCGTGAGGACCTCTCCGATTGACTCCCCCCGCGCAGGAGGGCGAGAACATTTGAAGAACATTTTGGAGCCTTCCCATGCCGCCCAGCCGCGTTCAGCAGCGCGCGACGACGCACGTCCGCGTCCCGAGAGTTTGCTTCCGCCAAGTGGCGAAGCTCACCCGCGTGACGGTGGGGATGGGGCCGAATGCCGGCCGCACGATGCACTTCACTATGCCCGGCGGAAAGAAGGGCACTCGGTCAGCGGTGACCTTTATCGATCCCGAGAACGTGCCTGAGTTCGAGGGCAAGGAAGCCTGGTTCGAGGTGGAGCAGGTCGAGCGCGGCGCCGGGCGCATGTGGCCCTGGTGGCGGGCCGTCCGCCAGGTGGACCCGCCGGAGGGGGTGCGATGACTTATCGTCTGGTCGAAGTGCTGGAGTACGGCTGGGATCTGTCGGTGAACTGCCATGGATGCGGTCATAGCGAAAGGCGGTCCAAGGCCCATTTCCTGGGAGCGTGGCAGCCCTATCTGAACGCCGACGTTGACGACATGGCCAAGCGCATCCGGTGCCCGAAGTGCAAGGCCTTGGGCATGTTCGTGTACGAGGTCGCCGGCTGCTATGCGCACTACGGCATGACGTCAGACCGTTTCGAGGCCCAAGCCGTTCTGATCCGTTCGACCCTGGCCGACGCCGGCCTCGACCCGGCCTCCTATGGCTACCCGCCGTTGACGGAAAACCCGAAGCCCCAGCAGATGTCTTCATGAGCTGGGTGCGCGTGAAGAGTGGAAAGCTGGAGCCGATGTCTGCCGAAGTGACGGGGTTCTGGAGCCAGGCCATCCAGCAGGGCGTTCGCGCCCTAGGCTTCTCCCTCCACGAGGCGGGCGGCGGCCAGTGGATGACGGCCGAGGTTGCCAACGACGAACTTCCTTCGGCCGTCCGCCGCGCGGCGAGCGCGGCGATCGAGGTCGACAAGGAAGTCGCCCACTCGAACAAGACCAGCCAGATCGTGATGGCGCGGGCCCTGCTGATGGCGAAGCTGGAAGAGTCAGCCGCCATCAATGAGCTGCGCGACTATCAGGCCCTCCTGGCCGTTGAGCTGCTGCGCCGGGTCGCAGCTGACCCGCCAACCCTGTTGGCCGCTCTGGCCGAACCCTACGAATGAGGAGCTAGCTGGGAATGTGCAACCTCTACAGTCTGCGTCAGGGCGACCTGTTCAGTCTGTGGCAGCAGGTGTTGCGCCTTCCTGTGGTCTGGGACGGCAAGGCTTCGAACTTCGAGCCGCGCCCCGAGATCAAGATGACCGAGGAAGCTCCGATCCTGCGCCATGTCGGCGGCAAGGCCGTGGTCTCGATGACGAAGTGGGCTTGGCCAGGTCCAGGCGGAAAACCGGTCTTCAACTTCCGCTCCGACGGGCGCGACTTCGCCAGCAGCGACCGCGTCCTGATCCCCGCCGACGCCTTCTACGAGTTCACCGACGCCCTGCCCGGCCAGAAGCGAAAGACCCGCTGGAAGTTCACGATGCCTTCGAGCCCCATGTTCTGGGTCGCCGGGATCGTGAAGAATGGCGCTTGGTCGATGCTGACCACGGAGCCAGGCCCAGACGTCGCGCCTTATCACGACCGCCAGGTCGTCATCCTGGGCGCGGACCAGGGCCGAGACTGGCTTGATCTGACCCGGCCTCAATCCGAACTCTTGACCCACCTGCCCGCCGGCAGCCTTGCTGTCGAACGCGATTTCCCGCCGCCTGACCTGTTTGGATGACGTGATGAGCAAAGAACTCGACGACGCGATGGACGAGCTGCGGCGCGAGATCCCCGAGCGCTTCGACGCCGACGGCGAGATGGTGCCGGAATTTAATTTTGAACCATCCGATCGGGCCGAGGTGGTCAAGGCCGGTGACGGCTTGGCGTTTCTGAGGTTCCGAGACGGCGCATCCGGCGCCATCAACGAAAAGCTGACCCGTGGCGCCCACGCGCCCTGGCCCATCGACGACGTGACCTCCTGGGCGAACACCTGGAATGAGCGCGGCGTCGCGCGGTGGCCCCAGGCCTGGATCACCGTAGAACCGACCCAAACCGTTACGGCCGAAGCCATGCACCGTGATGCCAAATGCTACGGCCCAACGCTGGAAGTCATGATCCGGGCGAGCGCGAACACCTGGCGGATCTACTCGCCTTCGAAAGATCTCTTGCTCGCCGAGCTGAGCAAGCTGCCGCCCGACGCGCCCGCTGAAATCCCGCTGCCCGACGGAAGAAAATATCGCTGCTTTGGCAGCACGCTTGGCACGTTCGCGCCGATCGGCGACGACTTGTTCAAGCGGGTCGATGTCGCCGAAACCGCGTCGGTCGTGCTGTATGGAGAGGCCGTCGACCCGGACTAGCGAGTCGGATCGCTCTTGAAGATCTCGCCGTTCCGACGCCAGGAACCAGATCAAGCTCATCGGCGACGTTCAAGCCGGGCCGCGCGTTCGCTCCTCGCCGCGGCTAGTGCTATGGTCGCATTATGAGCAACCTCAACCGCGCCATCACCATTGCCCTCGCCGCGCACGCCGGCCAGGTCGATAAGGGCGGCCACCCCTACATCATGCACCCCGTCAGGGTGATGCTCTCGCTCAAGAGCGAGGAAGCCCGTATCGTGGCCGTGCTGCACGATGTGCTTGAGGACTGCCCGGACTATGCCTGGATGGTCGAACAAGCTGGCTTCAGCCAGGCCGTCCTCGACGCCCTGCAGGCTCTGACCAAGCGACACCTTGAGACCTATAGCGACTTCATCGCTCGCGTTGGCCTGAACCCGCTCGCCACCGAAGTGAAGATCGCGGACATGCGCGACAACATGGATTTGTCGCGGATCCCGTTTCCGACAGACAAGGACTACGAGCGGATCGAAAAGTACCGCACCCACATAGCGATCCTGACGGCCTAACCGCGGGCGCTCAAACGGCACAGCTAGGAACCCGGCTCAGCCGGTCGGCTTTGCTCCCTTGGAAAAGGGAGAACTGCATGTCCGACGACAAGACCAACACCGGCCCCGCCGACGCCCGCCGCATCGCCATGGGCGAGGACTACGAGGTTCAGTATTGGACGGAGAAGTTCGGTGTGACCGCCGATACCCTACAGCGCGCCGTCAATGCGGTCGGCAACAGCGCCGACGCCGTCCAGGCTCACCTTCAGCGTCATTCTCACTAGCGACGCCGGTGCGGCGTCGGGTTCCAGGGCCGCACCCACAGCGCACCAATCGCGAGGCCAAGAGCGCACGTCACGGCGATCATAGCCGGGCCCGGCCGCGGGCCCATCTGGGAAAGCAAGTACAGTAACAGCAAGCTGATGGGCGCCGACACGAGCGCTAAGCCGTACAACGCCATAACGATCATTTCGCCCGAGGACAGAGGCCGTTCGCCACCGTCTGGATAGCTGTTAGCCATTGTGCCCCAGTCACGCTTCGTGGCCCGCAGTAGCAAAAAGGCCGCTACTCCGCAGGGTCGACGGCCATTCGTGAACCGGACGATCGAGATGTCCGCAAGGGTCGGGAAGCAGTCCTTCAGGTTGATCGATGCGAGCTACTATCCTGCGCCATCACCGGACCTGGGCTCGCCTCCAGGAGCACGACATTCAGATTCTATAGATCGGGACAGATCTTGGGCTTTGTCGCGGGCCTATTCACGCAGTGGTGGCCACTGTCGTGCGGTGTGGAGCAGTGCGAGAATCCACACCGTTTCGCCTTCTACTTCGTAGACCAGACGATAGGCTTCGTGAGGAAACAGCTCTCGCGTCCCCTCCACTAGGCCGGGTCGGCCCCGCGTCGAAAAGTCGGTTAGGGACGCTGCCGCTTCAGAGAACAGCTGGTCCATTCGTATGGCCGCCCTTAGACTCTCGGCGGCGATGTAGTCCATGATGTCGAGACGATCGAGCCGCGCCGACCCAGTCCAGCGAACTCTCACGAACTCGCCTCATCCGCCTTTCCTTGGAGCGCCAGGCGGCGTGCAGCGAATTCAGCTTCGACCTCGTCGTTCGAAGAATCCAGGCCGCCGACGCGATCCCGACGGCCGGCTTCGACCTTGGCCGTGACGAATGCGTCATGGTCGCGCTCTCTGCGTTGACGCTGAATGTAGTCCCGCATCATATCGCGGACAATCTGTGAGGCTGGACGATGTGCTGCCTGCGCCTCAGCTATGAAGGCGTCGCGCAACTGCGGCTCCAGCTTCATCGTGAAAACGGCATCCTTACCCATGGATGTTCCCCTAACGGATAATGAAAACGTATATACGTTGTTCGTATGCCGCAAGCCCGGCCGCGACGCGCGTGTCAGAGTCGACATGGACCGCACGGGACCGATGGAGTCGCGCGGCCGAATCCTCAGTTGCGCCAGTAGCCGATATTGGTGCGCCTCCAGGAACCGGACATTCGCTAGCCACGACAGATGACGATGTCCGCTCTATTGCGGCATAGAAGCATCGCGTAGGCTCACCGCATGCCGTCCCTGGCTACAACGCGCCTACACTTGGTTCCGCTTTCCATTGGCGACGCCCCCACAATTCAGCGAGCATTCCCGAGGTGGGAGATTGTCCGCTGGATGGATCGCGCTGTGCCGTGGCCCTACCCTCCGCTCCTAGCCGTGGTCGTCTCTTGGATGGTGACGGGCGAAACGGACGCCCGCTCAACCGGGCGGGGAACGGTTTCACTATTCAGCGATTGCTCCTCTTGGGCCGCCTCAAGCCGTTCCCCGATCGGATCTTAAGTGTACCTAGTGCAGGTGTTTTACCCCGCCGAGTGTCGCTCTCGCGCGGAAGCCCGCTGCGAGAACGCGGGAGAGGTCATGGCTATGATCGCCACCCTGAAGGCTCAGCATGAGGGCTGCGAACGAATCCGGGTCGAGACTGAGGGCCGGTCCCTGTTCGTTGTCGCCTGCGCCGACTGAGGCTTGAAGCCGGTGACGGGGTGCCCGTTGGTTCGCCCTACGTTGCCCCTTCGTGCGAAAACGCCGTCAGGAAGCCGACAGCCACAGCGCAGTGGGGAGCTGTGCCGTTTCAAGCTCGTATGCTCCGTCGGTGAAGCTGCTCCCGCTGTACGCAGCCAGCCGCGCCGGTCGTTCGCTGGGGAGTGAACGGCCGGCATTTCCCCCATCGGATTTGGGGCATGGGGGCACTCTCACCAGAACGCAAAAACTCGTTCTACATTCATCTTGAAGAGAGATCGACCCTAGGTAAGCTTTACACATGCCCTATCTGCAGGCCATTTCCCGGAGTGGTGAGCGCTTGACCCTTGAGTGGCGCAACGGCGATGAGGTCACGAGTGAACTGGTGACGATGAAGTCGGAGTTCGCAGCGCTCGAGGCTGAGGTGCTCCGGTCTGCGATACGCCCTAATTTCAGAAGTGAGGCGCTGGCGTGGCGGATCATGAAGACAGTGCAAACGTGGCCACGGCGGTGATCTAGAGGTGTGGGGTCAGCGCCACGGCGACGTTGCAGAAATGCAGAATTGCAGCCCTGCGTGATGAGAGCGTGAATACGCTGAGGAGAAACACGAAAAGGGTAAGCCTATGGAAGCGCCCGTCGAACTACACGATGCACTGGAAGAAGAAGCTAGGGACCTCGACCGTAAAGCCGCCGAGACGCGGTCTTTCCTCGAAAAGCAGTCCTTCGAACGGATGGCAGAGGACTGCCGCCAGACTGCTACCTGCCTGCGCCTCTTCAAGAAGTCGCACTAGACCTCATCGGCCGGGATCGGCACCGGCTCCGGCTCGAACCCCAACCCCGGCAGCGCTTCGGCTTGGTCCGCAAAGATCAGGAAGGCGGTAAGCTGATAACGGCCCTGGCCGTCACGCTCGTCGCCTTCGAACACCCGGACGGGCGTGGACGGCTCAGGCGCCACCTCGAAGCCATCGGCCAAGGCCGGGACCGCCGATCGGGCGAGTTAGGGGTGTGGGCCGACCGAGCCGATAATCGACGAGGGCCGTAGGGCGAGCACAAGTCGTGACGCCATGATCGTCCAATCGCAACCGCTTCCGAGTCTGCGGAGCCAGGACTCCGCCTGCTTGGGCTAGCCTGGATCGTTCGGTCCCGCTCTGCCGCGCGAGGGTTCAAACGCCTGATGGAGTTGGAAGCGGCCATCACCGATCCGTTTGCGCAGCCGACCAACGCACCAGCGCCGGCAATTCATCAGGCTCTGGAAGCGACGTAATTGAACCGGTGTGGTTGTTAGAGCCAAACACGCCCTATCGCTCCGCCGCGCAGTCCGCGAGCGCCTTCCGAAAGCAAGAGCGATACTCGCGCTCCAAAGCCTCAAGTTGCAGCGTCATCCTCTGAACGGATGGACTTTCCCGCCGATAAATTAACGGCCGAACTAGCGAGTGGTTAACCATGACAGGCGTGTCCCGCAAGCAACGCCTCTCGCGAAGCGGGCCAAATGTGCTATGCGCACGCCCATGAGCTCTACGCCCCTCGACAAGATCCGCAATTTCTCGATCGTCGCCCATATCGACCATGGCAAGTCGACACTGTCCGACCGTCTCATCCAGGAGACCGGCGGCCTGACCGCGCGCGAGATGAGCGCCCAGGTTCTCGACAACATGGAGATCGAGAAAGAGCGCGGCATCACCATCAAGGCGCAGACCGTGCGCCTGAAGTACAAGGCCGACGACGGCGAGGACTACATCCTCAACCTGATGGACACCCCCGGGCACGTCGACTTCGCCTATGAAGTCAGCCGCTCGCTGGCCGCCTGCGAAGGCTCGATCCTGGTCGTCGACGCCTCCCAGGGCGTGGAAGCCCAGACCCTGGCCAACGTCTATTCCGCGATCGACAACAATCACGAGATCGTCCCGGTCCTGAACAAGATCGACCTGCCGGCCGCCGAACCCGACCGGGTGCGCGCCCAGATCGAGGAGCTGATCGGCCTGGACGCCAGCGACGCCGTGTTGGCCAGCGCCAAGTCGGGCCTGGGCATCCACGACGTGCTAGAAGCCATCGTCACCCGCCTGCCCGCCCCCAAGGGCGACCGCGACGCGCCGCTGAAGGCGCTGCTGGTCGACGCCTGGTACGACGCCTATCTGGGCGTGGTCGTGCTGGTGCGCATCTTCGACGGCACGCTGAAGGCCGGCCAGCAGGTCCGCATGATGCAGACCGGCGCCACTCACCGCATCGACAAGGTCGGCGTGTTCACGCCCAAGGCCACCGACGTCGCGGAATTGGGCCCCGGCGAGGTCGGCTTCTTCACCGCCTCGATCAAGGAAGTGGCCGACGCCGCCGTCGGCGACACCATCACCGACGAGAAGAAGCAGACGGCCGAGCCTCTGAAGGGCTTCAAGGACGTCCAGCCCGTGGTGTTCTGCGGCCTGTTCCCGGTCGACGCCGCCGACTTCGAGGACCTGCGCGCCGCCGTCGGCAAGCTGCGCCTGAACGACGGCAGCTTCACCTACGAGATGGAAAGCTCGGCCGCGCTGGGCTTCGGCTTCCGCTGCGGGTTCCTCGGCCTGCTGCACCTGGAGATCATCCAGGAGCGTCTCTCCCGCGAGTTCGACCTCGACCTGATCGCGACGGCTCCTTCGGTCGTCTACAAAATCCACCTGCGCAACGGCGAAGAGATGGAGCTGCACAACCCGGCCGACCTGCCGGACGTGATGCAGATCGAGAACATCTCCGAGCCCTGGATCAAGGCCACAATCTTCACGCCCGACGAATATCTCGGCGGCGTGATCAAGCTGTGCCAGGACCGTCGTGGCCAGCAGCGCGAGCTCAGCTACGTCGGCAGCCGCGCCATGGTCGTCTACGACCTGCCGCTGAACGAAGTCGTCTTCGACTTCTACGACCGCCTGAAGTCGATCTCGAAGGGCTATGCCAGCTTCGACTACCAGCTCGAGGACTATCGCGTCGGCGACCTGGTGAAGATGTCGATCCTGGTCAACGCCGAGCCGGTCGACGCGCTGTCGATGCTGGTCCACCGCGACCGCGCCGAAAGCCGTGGCCGCGGCATGTGCGAGAAGATGAAGGAACTCATCCCGCAGCACATGTTCGTCATCCCCATCCAGGCGGCCATCGGCGGCCGGATCATTGCCCGCGAGACCGTCCGCGCCCTGCGCAAGGACGTGACCGCCAAGTGCTACGGCGGCGACGCCTCGCGTAAGCGCAAGCTGCTGGACAAGCAGAAGGCCGGCAAGAAGCGCATGCGCCAGTTCGGCAAGGTCGAGATCCCCCAGGAAGCCTTCATCGCCGCCCTGAAGATGGACGAGGATTGATCGGCCCACGCCGGGACTTCGGACAAAGAAAAACGCCCCGCCGGTCCAGCCGGCGGGGCGTTTGTCTTTTAGGGATCGGCCGCGTCTAGCGCCCTGCCCCCAGCGTCTCCAGCCATGCCGTCAGCACCTCGCGGGCCGCGGCGGCGCTGGCTCGGGCCTGGGCCACGGCTTCGTGGACGCCTAGGCCGGCGGCGCAGGCGGATTCCACCTTGCGGGCGTCGGCGCCCAGGGTGTCGAAGCCCAGCAGGCCCGCCGAGCCGGCCAGGGAGTGGCCGTCGGATTCCAGCACGGCCACGTCGTCGGACTGGAACTTGCCGTCCAGCTGGACCAGCAGCAGGCCGCCCAGCTTCACAGCGGCGTCCTTGCCCAGGGCCTGGACGAAGTCGTCGCGGGCGCGGGCTTCGCCGCACAGGTCCGCCAGGGCCGGCTCGCCGGCGATGCGGGACAGGTCCGGCCGCAAGTGATCGGCGAGCAGCTTGTCCAGCTCGCGTTCGTGGAACGGCTTGAGCAGGTGGCCCACCATGCCCGCCTGGCGGCAGGCGGCGACCTGAACTTCGGTGTTGCTGGCGGTCAAAGCGATGACCGGCCCGCAGTCCAGGCCCAGGGCGGCGATCTCGCGGGTGGCGGCCAGGCCGTCCAGCACCGGCATGTGCAGGTCCATCAGCACCAGGTCGTAGCGTTGGCGGGACACGGCCTGCACGGCCTCGGCCCCGTCGCAGGCGACGTCGACCATCAGGCCCCGGCGCTTCAGCAGCTCCTCGGCCAGCTCGCGGTTCAGCTCGACGTCGTCGACCAGCAGGACGCGGCCGATATAGTCGCCGTGCTCCACGTCGCTCCGGATCGGCTGGACCACCGGATCGGCGGTGAACAGCACGAGATCGACCCAGAAGGTCGAGCCCTGGCCGATCATGCTCTCGACGCCGATGCGGCCGCCCATCAGCTCGACCAGCTCGCTGCAGATGGCCAGGCCCAGGCCCGTGCCGCCGAAGACGCGGGTGATCGAACCGTCGGCCTGGGCGAAGCGGGTGAACAGGCGATCGATGGCCTCGGGCGCGATGCCGACGCCCTCGTCGACGACCTCCAGGCGCAGACGCACCACGCCGCCGGCCTGGACCACCTTGGTCCGCACGTTCACCGCGCCCTCGCGGGTGAACTTCACGGCGTTCGACAACAGGTTCAGCAGGATCTGGCGCAGGCGCAGCTGGTCGCCGACCACCCAGCCGACGGGGTTGCCGCTGGCGTTCACGGTCACGCGGCGCTCACCGGCCTGGGGCTCGACGAAGGCGATGCTGTCAGTGACGAAGTCATCGAAATTGAAGGCGCTGGCCTCCAGCTCGACCGCACCGGCCTCCAGCTTGGAGAAGTCGAGGATGTCGTTGATCAGACTGCTCAGCGTCTCGCCGGCCGAGCGGATGCGGTCGACCTTGCGGCGGGCCGACGGCGACATCGCCTCCTCGGCCAGCAGGCGCGAGAAGCCGACCACGCCGTTCAGCGGCGTGCGTAGCTCGTGGGACATGTTGGCCAGGAACTCGGCCTTGGCCAGGGTGGCGGCCTCGGCGTCGTCCTTGGCGGCGGCCAGCTGCACGGCCATGGTCGCCAGATGCTCGGTCTGGCGCTCCAGGGCTTCCTGGGCCTCGACCCGGGCTGTCAGGTCCTGGGCCTGGGCGATGAAGTGCTTGGGGCTGCCGTCGGGATTGGCCACCATCGACACCGACAGGCGCACCCAGACCACCGCCCCGTCCTTGCGGATATAGCGCTTGTCCATGTGGTAGTTGGGGATCTGGCCGGCCACCAACTGGTTGAGCAGCTCCAGGTCGTTATCCAGATCCGCGGGATGGGTGATCGTCTGGAAGTCGACCGCCAGCATCTCCTCGGCGCTGTAGCCGACGATGTCGCAATAGGCGCTGTTGACGCGGGCGAAGCCCCCCTCCGGCGAGACCAGGGCGATGCCGACGGCGGCGTTGTGGAATGCGGTCTCGAACAGGGCGGCCTGGGCCTTACGGGCGGAGATGTCGTGCATCAGCGCCGTGAAGCTCCAGCCATCCGGCCCACGCTCGGCGCTGATCGCCAACTCGATCGTGAAGGCTTCGCCGGACTTGCGCAGGGCCGGAACCTCGACCCGCTGATCGACGAAAGCGCTGTGCCCCGTGCGGATAAAGCCCGCCAAGTCGTCAAGCTGAGCCTGACGCCGATGCAGCGGAATAATGAAGTCGGTCAAAGGCTTGCCGAACATCTCGCTGCTGGACCAGCCGAAGGTCTGCTCGGCGAAACGGTTCCAGCCGGTCACCTTGCCCTCGCCGTCCATGGTGACGATGGCCTGGTGAGCGTTGGCCAGGATCTTGCGCGAGCGCGCCTCGCTGGCCTGCAGTTGATCTTCCAGCGCCTTGCGGTCGCTGATGTCGCGAATGACGGCGACGGTGTCGAAACGGCCGTCTTCGTCGCTCTGCGCCAGGCGGAAGCGGGTCTCAACCCAGATGGCGTGGCCGTCGCGGTGCACGGCGCGGTGGCGGACAGTGGCCACGTCCTGGCCCTTAGCCAGGCGCTGTAACGCCGCAGAGACCAGCCAGCGGTCGTCGGTGTGGACGAAGTCCAGAGCGCCCTGCCCGGCCATCTCCTCGGGCGTCCAGCCGATCAGGCTTTGCACGGCGGGAGAGACGTAGTCGCTGGCCCCGTCGAAACGGATGCGGGCGACGGTGTCGGCCATGCTGGCGGCCAGCAGCTTGTAGCCGGCGCGGCTGCGCTTGAGCGCGACGGTCGCGGCTTCGCGGTCGGTGATGTCCTCCAGAACGCCGAAGACGCCGATCGCCTTGCCGTCGGCGTCGAACTCGCAGGTGGCGCGGCCGAAGCAGGTGCGGAAGGCTCCATCACCGCGCAGGATGCGGATCTTGTAGCTCTGCGGCTCACCGGCCAGGGCGTCGCGCAGACGCACGCGCAGCCCTCCCTGGTCATCGGGATGGACGAGGTTCAGCCACATGTCGACGCCGGGCGTGAAGGTCGCCGGATCACGGCCGTAGATGCGATAGACCTCGTCGGACCAGGTCACCGTCCGCTCGGTCAGGTCGGCGCGCCAGTGACCCACGCCCGAGATGGTCTCGGTCATGGCCAGCAGCCGCCCCTGCTCCCGGCTCTGGTGCTGGGCGCGACGCGCCTCCAGCCGGGCCACGACCAGACTGGCGAGGATCTTCAGCTGCTCGACCAGGTTTTGGTCCGGCCGCGGCCGCGGCTTGTTGTCGATCACGCACAGCGTGCCGAGATTGTGGCCGTCGTCGCTGGTCAGGACCGCGCCGACGTAGAACTTCACGAAGGGCTCGTCGATCGCCAGCGGATTCTGGGCGAAGCGCGGATCCTTGGCCGAGTCCTCGACGATCAGCACGCCGTGCGGCTCCAGCTGCAGGGCGTGGGCGCAGAAGGCCACCTCGCGCGAAGTCGAACAGGCTTCCAGGCCCTGGCGCGACTTGAACCACTGGCGATGGTCGTCGACCAGCGAGACCAGCGAGATCGGCGCGTCGAACAGCGCCGCGGCGCGGGCGGTGATCTCGTCGAAGACGTCCTCGGGCGGGGTGTCCAGAACGCGGTACGACTTCAGCGCCGCGAGGCGCGCGACCTCTGGGTCTGGGTTCACCGGCGGGCGTCCGTATCGTTCGCCGGCGGGGCAGCGGACGGGCGCGTGGCCAGCGTGTGGATCTTCTGGGCTGCTTCCAGCGGGGCGAAGGGCTTCATCAGGTAGTCGTCGGCGCCGGCGCTGATCGCCTGGGCGATGCGGTCCAGGCGGCCGCCGCCGGTGATCATCATCACCCGGGCCTTGCCCTCCGAAGCCGCCTTGATGCGGTTCAGCATTTCCAGGCCATCGATGCGGGGCATGCGGATGTCGACCACCCAGACGTCCGGCGGCGACTGCAGGGCGGCGACCAGGGCGGCCTCGCCGTCGGCGAAGCCCACGACCACGTGGCCGCAGCGCGCCAGGCTGGCTTCCAGAAAGGCGATCTGGATCGGATCGTCATCAACGACGTAGATCAACGACCCCAGGCCGCGCTCGTCGCGCCCTTTGAGATCGGTAGCGGCGCGGTCCGCCATCCGTGAACTGCCCAAGACGCCCTCCGTCAGCCATACATGCGGCCAACGCCAGAAGGCGGCCTCACACGTTCAAAATCCCTGAATCATCGACCTCGACCGCTGTGGCGCATCGCCGCATGGTCCCGAGATCGCGCTTCTCAATGGAACGGGGGCTTGAGGCGGTAGAATCGCGCTTCGCCCAGCAGGTCGTAGACCCGCCGGATGCGGAAAGCCTCGGGTCGGGCCTCCGACAGGTCGAACTCGGCCTGGCTCAGGCCGAACGGCGAGACGTCCCCCGACAGGGTGGTCTTCACGACGATCAGGCGCGGGCTCTCGTCCAGGCCGAAGGCGATGACGTCGCAACCGGCAGGATCACCTTCGCGGGCCGGATGGACGCGGCCGGCTAGGTCGGAACGGCCGCGCTCGGACAGGCGGCGGGCCTCGTGGGCGACGATGCTGGCCACGCCCAGGCCGCGCAGGAAGCGGTCGTCGGCCTCGCGCGTGGACATGTCGAAGCGCTGGATCGCCTGCACCATCCGCGCGTCCATCGGCATCGGCTTGGGCGGCGCGGCCTCGATCAGGGGCACGGCCGACGGCGCGGCGAACAGGGCGTGGGGGCGGACGGCGGCGGCCAGCAGGGCGGGCTTGGCGGCCAGCTGCGCCTCGACGGCCTCCAGAAGGGCGTGGTCATACGACCAGCGCGGCGGCTGATCGCGCAGGATCGGCAGGCCGATCAGCGACAGCACCGCCGAAATCTCGCCCTGCTTCCACAGGATCGGCATGTCGGCCTTGCCGGTGACGAAGCGGACACTGCGATCGTGGGCGCTGCGGTCGACGGGCTTGCCGGCAAGCGTCTTCTCCAGCTGGACGACATAGTCGCCCACCACCACCGCGAGCTCAGCTCCCGTCCAGTCGCGCCCCGATTCCCCCGTCATCGGAGAATGATGCGCCAAGCTGCGGGACGACGCCACAAGCTAGAGTATGCGGATCAACCCTTGGCCGCGTCGCCGACGGCGCGCGGTGCGTCCTGCACGGGCATCTGGTCGGGCTTCAGCCCGGCGGCGTCCATGGCCCGGCGCAGGGTGGTCACCGGATCGTCTGCGCCGACCTTGAAGGTCAGGGCCGCGGTCTCGGCGGGATTGTCGCCCAGATTGGCGAAGCCGCCCCCGCGCTGGGCGTTGAAGGTGACGCCGTAGTCGCGGTTGCCCAGCACCCGGCACAGCAGCACGAAGGTCTTCTGGTCGCTGAGCAGGCGCGGGGTCTTCACGCAGTCCATCGGGGTGACATCCGGCGCCGGGGCGTAGTTCCAGGCGCTGGGCGACATCTGCTGGTCGAACGCCACCTTCAGAATCAGGACGCCGGGCGCGACGGTCGCGCCCTGCGCCGGATAGGTCGAGACCATCTTCGGCGGATTGGTCGGCGGCAGGATCAGCACCGGCGAGACCTGATTGGCCTCCTGAGCCAAGGCGGCGGACGCTCCCAGGCTGGCCAGGGAGAGCGCAAACAACAGGGGAACCGAACGGCGGCGCGACATCTTTCCAGACTGACCGCCAAGCACGGCCTTCTCAAGGCGCTTTCGCAGGCCTACATCGCCCTTATGACCGATAATCAGACCCCGCCCGCCGACGAGACGCCGATGCAGCGCGCCCTGCGCCTGAAGAAGGCCGCCCAGGGCAAGCATGGCCATGGCCCCAAGGCCTCCAGCGGCAAGGTCGAGCGCGCCAGCGCCGTCGCCCCCACCGGCAAGTCCAAGCCCTGGATGACCCGGTGACAATTCCCAAGGTCCTCGGCCGCACGGCCTCCATCAACGTCCGCAAGGTTCTCTGGACCCTGGACGAGCTGGGCGTCGCCTACGAGCGGGAGGACTGGGGCCAGGGTTTTGCGCCCACCAACGACGCCAAGTTCGTCAAGCTGAACCCCAACGCCCTCGTGCCCGTCCTGGTCGACGACGAGGGGCCGTTGTGGGAGAGCAACGCCATCTGCCGCTATGTGGCGACCGGAACGCCGCTGTACCCCGAAGCCCGCCGCCCGCACGCGCTGGTCGACCAGTGGATGGACTGGCAGGCCACCGAGCTGAACACCGCCTGGCGCTTCGCCTTCTCGGGCCTGGTGCGCAAGACGCGGGGCTTTGGCGACAAGCGGCGAATCCAGCACAGCGTCGACGCCTGGAACGTGGCCATGGGTCTGCTGGACGCGCGGCTGGTCGACACCGGCGCCTATGTGATCGGCGAGCAGTTCACCCTGGCCGACATCGTGCTGGGCCTGTCGGTGCACCGCTGGCTGCACAGCCCGATCGAGCGGGTGGAATGGCCGGCGCTCAACGACTATTACGCGCGACTGCAGGCGCGGCCGGCTTTCCGGAAGTGGGCGCTTCCGGAGGTTCCGTAAGCGGCTCAGAGCCCGCCGTCGGCAGGCTGGAGATCGGCACGCCGGGCAGCATCGCCTCGCCCGTCCACTCCCAGTGCCAGGGCTCGTAGGCGTAGTTGACGAAGCCGAAGCGGCCGGCGTTGACGACCATCCAGCGATAGAGCGGCGAGCGCGCCATCGCCAGGCGATTAGCGTCGGCCGAGCTGTCGGGTCCGAAGCCCGGCGCAGCGTCGATCACCACATCCATGGCCAGACCCGTGCGGTGGGCCGAACAGATCGTGCGGGTCAGACCCTGGCAGTTGTTGTCCCGCGCGCAGCGCTGGGCGTCGGCGTCCGGCGCGCGGAAGCCCGAGAAGATCCGCAGGGCCTCAGGCTTGGTCAGCACGCCCGCCGCCCGCGCCGAGCCGACCATGTTGCGATAGGCCTCCAGCGCCCCAGGCCGAAGGCGGATGGTCTTGCCGCCATAGCTCTCCTTGGCGTCGGCCTGGGCCAGGTTGGCCTCGGGCGGCGCGCCGGGGCACATGCCCTGACGGTTCACCCGCACAAAGGGTCGCGCCAGGTGCCAGCCGGTCAGCATGGTCCCGAAGGTGTCCGGATCGACCACGCCGGTCCGCGGCTTGCCGTGGGCGCCCTGCCAGCGGGCCAGGGCCGAAGCGAAGCCGTTCGAGCCCGGCGCGCAGGTCGTGCCGATCTCGGCGGCGATGCGCGGGGCATAGATCTCCCAGCCGGTCTCGGGCTTGCCGAACGGGCTCCAGGCCAGGGTCGACAGGGCGGCGGCGTTGACGGCGGCGGCGCTGCCCGGCGCATCCCTGCCGTCACAGGTTTCAGGCGCGCCGGCCAGGGGCGCGGCGCCGCTCAGGGGGATGGCGGGCGGATCGATCGAGGCCACATGCTGCGGCGTCGCATAGGCGACCTCGTCGCGCGGCTGCGGTTGGACGGGCGTGGCTCCTCCGGTCGGCCAGACGACCCATAGCCAGAAGCCGCCGACGGCCAGCGCCAGTACGCCCACACCCCACAGCAGCCGACGCAGCGCCCTCAAGTCGATCCCTACCCGCTGTGGAACTTCGCCATGGCTCAAGGCTTGAGAACTCTGACTCGTTCCCGTGGAGTATGCATGATCGGTCTGGTTTCCCGCTTCGCCCTCGTCGCCGCCCTGGCCCTGACCGCCTGCGACGACGCTCCGCCGGCCAAGCCCGCCCCCGCCAAGACCGTCCAGAAAGCCCCCGTGGTCGCCGCGCCGCCCGCTTCGGCCGCCAACACCCCGATGGCCCAGGCGATCAACGCCGCCGCCTTCGACCCCGCCGCGACCGATCCCATGGCCCGCCGCGACGTACTGGTGCGGGTGCAGACCCTGCTGGACCGCGCCCACTTCTCGCCCGGCGTCATCGACGGCCGCGACGGCACCAACATGACCCTGGCCATCAAGGCCTTCCAGACCGCCCGCAACCTGACCGCCGACGGCGAGGTCACCCAGGCCCTCCTCGACGCCCTGACCGCCGGTGACAGCGGTGCTGTCCTGGTCGACTACACGATCAGCGACGCCGATGTCGGTGGGCCGTTCTCGCCCGAGCTGGACCCCGGCGACTACGAGGCGATGTCGAAGCTGCCGGCCATGAACTACCACAGCCCGCTGGAGCTGCTGGCCGAGCGCTTCCACATGGACGAGGCCCTGCTGCAGGCCCTCAACCCCGGCGTCGACTTTGCCAAGGCGGGTACGGCGATCGTGGTCACCGCCGCCGGCGTCGACAAGCTGGATCGCAAGGTCGAGCGGATCGAGATCGACAAGGCCCTGGGCCAGGTTCGCGCCTTCGACGCGCAAGGCGTGGAGCTGGCGGTGTATCCGGCCACGGTCGGCAGCACCGAGCGCCCGGCCCCGTCCGGCGAGTGGGCCGTGCGCACCCTGGCGCCCGCCCCGACCTATACCTATGACCCCTCGCGCCTGACCTTCGGCAAGCCCAAGGGCAAGCTAACCATCAAGGCCGGGCCCAACAATCCGGTGGGCTCGACCTGGATCGACCTGACCAAGGACACCTACGGCATCCACGGCACGCCTGATCCCAAGCTGGTCAACAAGCGCGCCTCGCACGGCTGTGTGCGTCTGACCAACTGGGACGCCGCCGAACTGGGCTCGGCGGTCAGCAAGGGCGCCAAGGTGATCTTCATGGGCGCCGAAGCCCGCGCTTCCTAGAGCGCCCTCACCCACTTCAGGAACGCCGCCGGCCAGGCGCCGGCGGGCGCGCCGGGCGGCGAGGTCAGGGCGAAGCCGTGCCCGCCGGTCGGGTACTCGTGCTCCTCGGCGGTCCCGCCGGCCGCGCGGATCGCCGCCGCGCCCTTGCGGCTGTTCTCGACCGAGACCCGCTGGTCGTCGACGGCGTGGAACAGGAACGCCTTGGTCGGCGTGGTGAAGCCCCGGAACATCGACTGCTCGGGCCGGCGCGGCGCGGGCACGTTCAAATACGGATAGCCCAGCCCCACGAAGTCCGGCAGCGAGGCCTTCTCGTCCAGGTCGTCGATCGGCGGATACAGCGGCGCGCCGCCGCGCGAGGCCAGGGCCGCGGCGATCGTGCCGCCGGCCGAGAAGCCCAGCGCCCCAATCTTGGCCGCCCCGCTGCGGGCCCGCAGCAGCCGCAAGGCCCGCTGGGCGTCCTGCAGAGGCGCGTCCATGCCGTCCTCCCATCCGTCGCCCGGCAGGCGGTAGACCAGCACGCCGGCGGTGATCCCCTCGCCGGCCAGCCACCGAGCGATGGCGCGGCCTTCCTTGTCGGCCACCACCTTGCGGAAGCCGCCGCCGGGAATGACCAGCACGGCCAGGCCGCTGGGCGTTCCCTGGGCGGGATAGATCGTCAGGGTCGGGCGGGTGACGCCGACGACGCTGTTGTCGATCGTGCCGTCGGGCATGGTGAAGGGGTCCAGTCGCTCGACCACCCGCACCTTGTCCCCGCCCGGCGCCAGGCCAGGCCACAGCGGGATATGCTCGGGCGCGATCTCGGCGCTCCAGGCCGGCGCGGCCGTCGCTGCCAGACCGGCGGCCAGGAGGCTCCGGCGGTTCCAGGTGATGTCCATGGGACTTGGCCCTCCCCTGAGGTCGTCGCCCGATCCCGCCACGACACCGGGCGACTCGCAAGCCCCCTACGGATCAACCTCCAGCAGCGCCGACGCGGGCGCTCCCGTCGGCTATCTGCAAACGAACGACGGTACGGTATGAAGCTGCAGCGTTCAGACGCCGTTCAGGCGGAGAACGGCTAGCTTGGCTTCACGATGAAGCCCTCTGGGTGGGGAAACGACATGCTCAAGACTTTCAGCCTGACCGCTCTTTCCGTTCTGGCCCTGGCCGGCAGCGCCACCGCGCAGGCGCCGTCCTGGAACGGCCAGTACGACGATCCGCCGCGCGGCTCGTACACGCAATCCTGCCGCGAGATCACCGCCTTCCGCGGCGAGGTCTGGGCCCGGTGCTCGAACCGTCGCGGCGGCTGGGAATGGAGCAGCGCCCGTATCCGCGACTGCGGCGCCCAGGGCCTGGAGAACCGGGACGGCCGCCTGCAGTGCGTCGGCTACGGCGGCGGCAACGGCGGCGGCTGGGGCGGCGGCAATGGTGGTGGCGGCAACTGGGGCGGTGGCGGTGGCGGTCGCCCGGGCAACAGCTATCGCGGCGACCTTCTGATGTTCGAAGACGCCGGCTATCAGGGCCGCGTCTACGAGGTGGTCGGCGACATGCCCGACCTGGGCATGGTCAAATTCAACGACAAGGCCTCGTCCATCAAGATCGTCCGCGGCCAGTGGGAGATCTGCGAGCACACCAACTATCAGGGCCGCTGCAGCCGACTGGACGCCGATCAGACCATTCTGCCGCGCGAATGGAACGACGCGATCAGCTCGGTCCGTCGCGTCCGCTAGGAGACACCGCCATGCGCAAGACAGCCTTCACCCTGGTCTGCGGGGCCCTGGCCCTGCTGACCACCGGCGCCGCCGTGGCGCAGGACCGCCACTACGGCGATCGCCGTGACGGCCGCTACGAGCGTCGCGATGATCGCCGGGATGGGCGCTGGGATCGCGGAGGCGTCGACCTGGTGCTGTTCGAGCATCGCGACTTCGGCGGTCAGTCCCGCCCGATCCGCGGCAACGAGCCCGACCTGGGCCGCATGAGCTTTAACGACGTCGTGTCGTCGATGAAGATCCTGCGCGGCGAGTGGGAGTTCTGCGAGGACAACTACTACCGCGGCCGTTGCTGGACCTACAGCTACGACGCGCCGTCACTGCCCAAGAAGCAGAACGACCGGTACAGCTCGGTCCGTCGCATTCGCTAGACCCGGACGCCGCGCCTGAGGATCCTCTTGAAGCCCGGCGCGGCCAACGGTTAAGTTCCCGCGCTTTTCCAGGTGGAGTTCGAAACCCATGCGTAAGATCGTCGTTCTGGCCGCCGCGGCGGCCGCCCTGCTGGTTTCGGCCTGCAACACCATCGAAGGCATGGGTCGCGACGTCTCGGCCGCCGGCCGCGCCGTCAGCACCACCGCCAGCGACGCCAAGCGCTAGGCGTCTTCCTCCCGAGAGGTCTCCGCGCCGATCGCCCGTTTCTCGCGCGGTGCGACGGCGGCCTCCGGGGCCTTGCGGACGGCGTGTTCGGCCTTCGAGGCCGCCGCGCCGTCCCGTGGCGGCTGCGGATTGGGCGTTTCGACGTTCGATGACATGCTCGCCTCACTATATTCAGATCCGGTAATCAACGTGAGCGCGCGACGCCCGTTCCAGCCTCAGTTCGCTCAGCGCCGGCACCTAAGCCCCACCCATCATTGAATATTCTTCGATAGCGGGATTATCCAAGTTGTCATCGCGATAGGATTTGCACGGACAACCAGCCCGCGGATCTAAAGACGCGTTCACCAATACTTGTTCAACACATGGTGGCATGAGCAAGGTGCGACGGCTGGTCGCCCTTTCCTTGACGCCGCTCAAGGCGCATATGGACGCCATGTCAGAGACCCAGCCCGCCAACCCTCTGCTCACCGGCCTCAAGCGCGGCCTGCTGCACCGCTGCCCCAACTGCGGCGACGGCCGGCTGTACATGCGCTACCTGAAGGTCGATCCCGAGTGCGAGGCCTGCGGCCACGAGCTGGCCAGCTATCCCGCCGACGACGGTCCGGCCTATTTCACCATCTTGCTGATCGGCCACCTGGTGGTCGCGCCGCTGCTGTTCTTCCCATGGATCTGGGAAGCCCCGCCGATGCTGGTGGCCCCCGTGACCCTGACCCTGCTGGCGACGCTGACCCTGCTGACCCTGCCGCGCGTCAAGGGGGCGGTCATCGGCACGCTGTGGGCCATGCGGATGCGCAAGGCCGAAAACACCGCGACCTGAGGGAACCAAGCGGCGCGGAACCGATAAGCGGCGCCACGTATTCCGAAAGCGTGATCCCAGCGGCGCCGTGGTGGCGGACGCGGGATTGGAGGGACTTTCGGACCATGCTGGGCACCATCCTCATCATTATCCTGATCCTGGCTCTGATCGGCGCGCTCCCGACGTGGGGCCACAGCCGTTCGTGGGGCTACTTCCCCAGCGGCGGCCTGGGCCTGGTGCTGATCATCCTGATCATCCTGGTGCTGATGGGCAGGCTCTAGGCCGCCCGCGCCAAACGGATGCTCCGCTTCAGCTCCCCCTCCCGGCAACGGGAGGGGGAGTTTTTCATGCCGGCTCGATACGGCCGAACCCGACAACAAGGCCGAACCTGGTTTTCCGACTCTTCGCCTGCGTCTAGAACGTCATCATGCCGTTGCTCGACATTATCGTCCTGGCCGTCTTCGCCGCCTGCTGGCTGCTGTATGAACCCATGCTCAAGCGCCTGGGCGAGAGCGGCGGCGCGCTGAACACCGACATGACCATCATCCGCCGCCGGTGGATGCAGGAGATGGCGGTGCGCGAGATCGCCCTGCTGGACGGCCAACTGCTTGGCCACGCGATCAATTCGGCGAGCTTCTTCGCCTCGTCGAACCTGATCCTGATCGCCGCCGCGGCGGGCGTGCTGTTCGGCGGCGACAATGCGCTGAGAAACGTCGAGGGCCTGGCCGTACTGGCCAAGACCCCCCCGCTGATGTTCCAGGTCAAGCTGGGCCTGGTGCTGGTGGCCCTGGCCCGCGGCCTGCTCGACTTCATCTGGTCGATCCGCCAGATGAATTACTGCCTGGCTGCGATCGGCGCGACGCCGATGTGGGCCCCGCCCAAGGTGCTGGCCGAATATGCCGAGGCGGCGGGCGGCATCCTCAACCCGGCCCTGTCGGCCTTCAACGCCGGTGTACGGGCCTACTACTTCGCCCTGGCGGCGGCGGTTTGGCTGCTGGGCCCCCTGCCCTTCATGACCGCGACCGTGGGGGCGATGACCCTGCTGCTCTGGCGCCAGCGCCGCAGCCGCGCCTCCACGGCCGTCCGCAAGGTTCGCCAGATCCTGGAGCGCCAGCCCGTGGTTCATGGCCCGCACATGCCCGTGCGGGACACCTCGCCGCCGGAAGACCGGATTTAGGTTTTGCGGAAACTGAGCTTTAGGAACGCCGCCCCGCGCGCGGCGTTCTTTCGCCGCTAAGGATTGAGCCCAGATGCAATAAGCCCCGCCGGTGACACGGTCTCCGGCGGGGCTAATGGGAAGTCTTGTGGGTAGACAAGCTCTTCATACCTTAACCAGCTGCGCTTCGCAACGGGGCAACGGCGAGATTCCGATATTCTTTCGTGAATTGGGCGTTCAACTTCCGATATTGCCAAGCTCCTCCCAGATTCCCGGGGCCAGGTTTGAAATATCGAAATTAAGAACCATGCCCCGGAGAAAGACGCGAGCAGCAGTTCGATTTATATAGAACTGCCGCGCCGGTTTACTTCGCAAAAATCAAGTCGAACCAGAGGCGTGAACATTGATATGCCGACGCATTTAGTGCGCCACGCACCCCACATCACCTTCTAAAGACGTGATTACGCCAAACAGCGTGGATAGATTTGCCTTTCACTCACCGGAGAAGCGAATCCGTCCCGCGACGTCGGCGCCGCTCGGGGCGACCCGAAGGCCTCGATGCGCGCCAAACTCCCGCTTAGCGCGCACCGAAGTTTCGATCAGACCCCCAGGGCGGTCCACACCGGCAGAACCTTGGCGCCCCAGGCCTCGGCCTGCGCCGTCAGTTCGGTGAGGTTGTCCTCGCCCTGAAGGGTCGCCCCCTCCTTGATCAGCGCCTGGTTCTGGCCCTGCAGCAGCGACCAGGCGAAGGCCGCCCAGTCCGCCGGTCCCTTGCCGCCGTTCTGTTTGCTCAGCCAGAAGAGCTGCTGGAAGCGCGGTGCGGTGATCCCGCCGCCCAGGACGGGCGACGCGAAGTAGGCCACGTCGCCCACAGAGATCGACCGCTTGGAAATCGCGCGGTTAAGGGCGTGCGACCGGGTCTTGGCCTTGGCGAGATCCTGCCCCGGCGCGACCGCAAGCAGGACGCCCAGCCCCAGCAGGATGCTGACGGCCGAGGTTAGCTGTTGGAAGCTGACGCCCTTGGCGGCGACATAGGCCTCGATCTCGCCGATGGTCCGCGGCTTGTGATCCTGCATGATGTCGTAGATCGGGTGATAGATCTGCTCCATCAGGCCGGCTTCGCCCAGACCGCCCCGCACCTTGGTCGGCAGGTCGGGCCGCGCCACGGTCAGCACCACCCGCTCCTCGCGCAGGGCCGTCGCCTGCTCGTGGCCGACCATATTGCGGACGCCGCGGAGCCAGTAGTCACGGCGGAACTGTTGATTGGTGTAGAAGTCGCGGATCGTCTCGCGCAGCGAGGCGTCCGGAATGCCGCGCATGAACGCCGCCTGGTCGGCCGTCATGTTCAGGTCGTGCAGGCCGTCGATCGTGTGGGCCGAAGCCGCGAACCCGACCTTGGCCTCGGTCAGCCAGGCCTCCATGTCGGCGAAGTACATCGGCGACCAGTCGCGGTTCATGTACTCGTGCGCCAGGTACTGGCGGTCCTGCCCCTTGATCGCCTTGAAGCGCTCGACCGCGGCGGGGTTGGCCTTGGCGTACAGCGGCTCCTGAGCCAGGAACTGTTCGATGAAGGCCAGCGAGGCGTCGGTCTGGCCGATGGGGCCCATGCCGGGCGCGCCCATCACATCGGCGTGGCGCTTCATCAGATGCCGGATCGGCGCCGAAGACGACCAGCCCGGCAGCGTGTTGTACGAGATGTACAGCACCCCGCCCGGACGCAGCTTGCGGCGGATGAAGTCGACCAAGATCTGGCGGTTCTCGTCGGAGATCCAGGTCCAGATGCCGTGCAGGCCGATGAAGTCGAAGTCCGGCAGGTCCTTGCGGGCGCAGAACTCCGAGAAGGCCTCGTCGAACAGCTTGGCGTCCGCCCCGGCCAGGCGGGTCATTTCCGAGGCGAAGGCCGCCTGGGAAGGATTGAAGTCGGTGCCGTACCAATTGACCGACGGCTGGGCCGCGGCGTGGATGGCGACAGACAGGCCCTGACCGAAGCCCAGCTCGCAGGCGTTCTCGATCTTGGGGGCGTGACGCCCCGACAACAGGATGGGCAGGCGGCTGCGCAGGGGGTTGAGCTCCCCGTAATAGCCAAAGGTGTAGTTCACGTCCGTGACGTAGCCGGCGTTCCAGGCAGTGGACACGCGTCCCCCTACGATTGTTGCTAAGGACTAGATGACGAATTAGACGCCTGCATTCGACGCGTCGGCCCGGAGGCCGGCACACCTTTCCCCATCGACCACCTACGCCTGAAACGACCGGAGGTTCCGCCTGCCCCTCCCCAAGCTGGGTCTGTCCGCCCTGAAGCCCGCATTGCTGTCATTCTGGCGCGCCCTGCCCGTTCCGGTGCGCAGAACTGCCCACCAAGTGGTCGGATCACCCGGCGCCCTGGTCGGGGCCGTGCGGCAGGCGGCGAACGACGCTCGGCGCGCACGCGCCGAGCGGGTGGGCCTGGCGCGGGCGTTCAAGCGCGGGCGCCGACAGGACCTGCCGGCGACACTGCCAGTGACCATCGTCGGCTTCCACGGCGCCGTGCATGGCCTGGGCGAAGGCGCGCGGATGCTGGCGCGGGGCTTTGCCGACGCCGGCCAACCTGTGCGCGCCATCGATCTGTCGAGCGAGGTCGGCTTTCCGGTCGATCTGCCCGCCGCCTTCGCGCCGCCGGCCCGTGGTGAGCGCGGGGTGGTGATCTCGCACATCAATCCGCCTGAACTGCTGCGCTGGGCGCGCGACACCGAGGGCCGTCCGTTGGAGGGGCGTCGGCACATCGGCTACTGGGCCTGGGAGCTGGAAGACGCGCCGCCGGCGTGGGCGGAGGCCTTCGACCTGGTTGACGAGGTCTGGACCCCTTCGGCCTTCGCCGCCGACGCCATCCGCAAGCTGGCCCCGGCCCGGGTGAAGGTTTCCCCGGCCCCCTACCCGCTTTACCTGAACCCGCGTCCGGAGCCCGATCGCGCGCGCTTTGGCCTTCCCGAAGACGGCGTCGTGGTGCTGATGGCCTTCGACCTGCGCTCGACCGCCCAGCGCAAGAACCCTCGCGCCGCCCTGCGCGCCTTCCAGCGGGCGGTGACGATCAGCGGCGCGCGCGCCCTGCTGGTCTGCAAGATCGTCGGCGCCGACCTCTATCCCGACACCCTGGCCGAGCTCGCCGCCAGCGTCACCGGCGATCCCACCATCCGCCTGATGACCGACAACCTGTCGGCCGAGGACATGGCGCTGCTGACCGCCAGCGTCGACATCGTGCTGTCGCTACACCGTTCGGAGGGCTACGGCCTGCTGCTGGCCGAGGCGATCTGGTTGGGCAAACCCACCCTGGCCACCGGCTGGTCGTCGACCGTCGAGTTCATGGATCCGGCGTCCAGCCAGCTGGTGGACTACACGCTGATCCCGGTCGAGGGCGATGGCGCGATCTATCGCGAAGGCCGCTGGGCCGACGCCGACGTCGACGACGCCGCGGCCAAGCTGGCTCGCATGCTGTCGGACGACGCCTGGCGCGCAGAACTGGCCGCCGCGACAGCGCGCAACGGCCATGTGTCGTTCGATCGGGAGGCCTGGCTGGCGCTGATGCGCCGGCTGCTGCCGATTACCCCCTAGGCGCGGTCCGGACCGGAGAGTCGTCCAGGGCCGGCAGGTCGTTGATCGACTTCGGCGGCTCGACCTTGTCGGCCGAGATCGGCTTGGCCGGCAGTTCGCTGGACGGCGGACGGATCGGCGAGGTGTCGCCCGGCTCGGGCTTCTTGGGCTCCATAGGCAGGGCGATCTTGTCCAGGGTCTGGACGATCAGGTCCGTCGGCAGCACGCCCTTGTAGCGGACCTTCTTGAAGTGCCGCTCGGGATCATAAGACGCCACGCCCGGGGCCAGGTTGCCGACTTCCAGCGTACCGACCTGGGCCAGCAGTTGCAGGCGGCCGACATATTCGTTGGCGCGGGCCCGCACGAAGCTGATCTGTGCGTTCTGCAGTTCGGCCTGGGCGTTCAGCACCTCGATGGTGCTGCGCAGGGCGAAGCGCTCTTCCTCGCGAACACCGTAGAAGGCGATGGTGCTGGCCTTCATCTCGTCCTCGATGGTCACGAGGGAGCGGCGCGCCGCGACCAACTGGTCCCAGTACTGCGAGACGCTCAGCACCATGTTGCGGCGCGCGTCCTCGATCAGCAGCTTGTCGCGGTTGTTTTCCTCGATCGACTGGCGAACCGACGAATTCAGCTGACCGCTGGTGAACAGCGGCTGGCTCAGAGTGATGCCGGCGTTGACCGTATCTTCGCGCCAAGCCGTGCCGCCGCTGTACGGGTTCGACGTCCCGTTGCGATAGTCGGCTCGGGCGCTGACCGTAAACAGGCGCTGAGCCCGCGCTTCGACCACGCCTTCGCGCGAGGCCTTCTCGGTATAGCCGGCGGCCAGCAGCGAGGGGTTGGCCTGTTCCGCCTGGTTGAAAGCTTCGTCCAGGCTGGTGGGCAGGCCGTCGATGTCGGGCTCGGGCTCCAGCGTCTCGGGCAACCGGCCGATGATCGAGCCATAGAAGGCGATGCTGACGTTCAGCTGGGCCTGGGCGTTGGCGACCTGGGTGCTGGCCGAGGCCAGACGCGCCTTGGCCTGCTGCACATCGGTCAAGGTCACCTGACGGACACTGTACTTGTCCTCGGTGTCCTGAAGCTGCTTGCGCAGCCAGGCCTCGCCCCCCTGGGAGATCCGCAGGACTTCACGGTCGCGGCGCACGGAGATGTAGCCATTGGTCACGCGGACCAGCAGGTCCATCTCGATCCGGCGCAGGTTCTCGCGCGCGGCCTTGATCTGGGCCTCGACGCCCTGCAGTCGGGCGGCGTAGCGACCGTTCGTGTAGAGCGCCTGGCTCACCGACAGCTGGCTGGCCTGCTGCGTTCCGTCCTGACCGGATTGGGCGCCGTTCAGCTTCCGCCAGCCATAGTTTTCCGACACCGAGGCGCTGGCCTGCAGGCCATAGGCCGCCCTTGCCTGGGTGTAGTTCTCGTCCAACGCCCGCATGGCCGCGCGCTGGGCCTGGATGTTCGGATTGCTCTGGTAGGCCGTGGCGATCGCCTCGGCCAGGGTCTCGGCGTGCGCGAGGCCGGCGTGACCGGACACCGCCATGGCCACGGCCACGGCGATCACGGACGTCCGGACGGACAGGGACTTCGACAGCACTCGCATTTCCTAGACCTGGTCAAACCAGCTTTCAGCCGGCGTTCAACGCAATATTTATGGCTTAATCAAGAAGACGGCGAACCGTCTGCTCCCACGTGACATTCTTGTCGCGCCAGAGTTTACGCGCCGCCCCGCCCAGCGATATCGCTCGCCCCTTGTCCGAGGTCAAACGGTCCAGCGCGTCGGCCAGGGCCTGTGGGGTCGGTTCGGCGACGGCGCCGGTATCCTGGCTGACGATCTCCAGCAGGCCGCCGCTGTCGGTGACGGTGAGCACCGCCTTGCCGGACGCGAAGGCCTCCATCGTCACATAGCCGACGCTGTCCTCATCGAAGGGCAGGTAGGCGCAGACCAGGGCGTCGTTGGCCCAGCGGGCGATGTCGGCGCGTGGATGGAAGCCGAAGCGCAAGTCGACCCGGTCCTTCAGGTCCAGGTCCTCGACCAGCTTGGTCAGGCGATCGGCATAGGCCAGGTTTTCCGGGGGACCTGCGATGACCAGGCGCAGGTTGCCCGGCAGCAGGGCCAGGGCTTCGATCAGCAGGTGCTGGCGCTTGCCCGCCGCCACCCGGCCGCCGGCGAAGACGTAGTCGCCATAGTCGCCACCGACGAACAGTTCCTCGTCGTTCAGCGGCGGATACAGCACCTCGCTGGGCACGCCGTTGAACCGCGCCAGGCGGTTCTGGGTCACCGGCGAGTTGCAGAAGATCTTGCGGCACTGGGCGAAGCAGTCGTTGTCGGCCGCCTTGATCGCGGCCTTCACCGTTCGGCCGGTCTCGTCGAAGTCCAGGTGGCTCTGGCCGGCTTCCGACAGGTCATAGGCCTGGCGGAACTGGTGCAGCAGCCACAGCACCTTCTCGTGGTGCGGGACCAGATAGGCCGGGAACTTCAGGCCGATCACCCGGTCAACATTGTACAGCCGCATGCCCTTGGAGATCAGCATCTCCTCGATCAGGCGCTCGGCAGGCTCCCAGGTGAACGGGATGCGCACCAGCTCGGACTGCACGCCCTTGGTGGCGTTCAGGCGACGCACCAGGTGATCGGCCAGTTCCTCGGCCCCGCCGCGCTGGAACGGGGCGGCGTTGTTGACGACCAGGACCTTCATGCGGTGAGCCGATCCACGACGGTGCTCCAGTCGATCTTCATCTCGGCCAAGCGGTTCAGCGAGGCGGTCCCCATCGTGGCGACGGCCTGCTTGTCGGCGTGCAGACGATCGAACTGCTCAGCCAGGGTCTTGGCGTCCGGCTCGCTGATCAGGCCGTTGCGACCATGCTCGACCAGCTCCAGAACCCCGCCGCTGTCGGTGGTGGTGATGATCGGCTTGCGGGCGTGCGCGCCCTCCAACGACGGATAGCCGTAGCTGTCCTCGTCCTTAGGCAGGTAGGCGATGGCCAGTGCTTCCTTCAGCATCTGCGCCTTCTCGTCCTCGCTGATCCATCGATCCTCGAGAATGACGCGATCCTGCACGCCCAGGTCCTTGGTCATCTGCACCAGCTGGCGCCCGTATTCCGGGCTGGAGGCGGTGCCGGCCAGGCGCAGTTTCACGCCGGTCTTCACGTGCTGCATGGCCTCGATCATCAGGGCCTGGCGCTTGTGCGGCTCGAGGCGCGAGATGGCGACGATCTCGTCGCCATAGCCGGTGTGGGTGAAGCGTTCGGGCTGGTAGATCGGCGGATAAAGCGGCGTGGCGTCCAGGCCGTTGAAGGCCTTCAGGCGATCAGCCACGACCTGCGAGTTGGTGAACACCGCGCGGCTTTCGGCGATCGCACGGGTGTCCAGGGTTCGCAGGTTGTCGCGGATGGCCCGAGTGTTGGCGTCGTCCGGCATCCCCCGGTACGGCGTGTTCCACAGGTCGTAGAAGGTGCGGATGTGGTGGATGAACCACAGCACCTTGTGCGGGTGATCCACCACATAGGCCGGCGGCCGGAAGCAGATCACCCGGTCGCACCACTGGGTCAGGTCGATCAGCCGCCAGGCGGCGATCTGGTGCAGGATCTCGTTCGGATCGTCAGTGAACGGCAGGTAGAACCGCTCGACCTCGTGGCCGGCCTCGATCAGCTTCTCCTCGAGCCACTCGACGATGAAGCGCGCGCCGCCGTTGATGAACGGCACGATCGAGGAAAGCAGGACGATCCGCATGGCCTAGGCCAGCACCTGGTCGAGGGCGGCCACGACACGGTCGATGTCGGCTTCCGACAGACCGGCATGGGTCGGCAGGTTCAGACCGTCGGCGCCGCAAGCCTCGGCCTGCTTCAGGTCGTCCGTCGCCAGATGGACGTAGGGCGGCATGATGTGCATCGGGTGGAACACCGGGCGGCTCTCGATACCCAAAGCGTCCAGGTCCTTGATCACCTGGTCGCGGCTGGTGGCCAGGCCCTCGCCCAAACGCACGGTGTACATCCAGAACACGTGACGGCCGGTGTCCTCGACGTGCGGCTTGACCACCCGGTTGCCCAGGCGAGACAGCTTCTCGTCGTACCAAGTGACGACCTGCTGGCGGGAGGCGAGGTGTTCCTCAACCCGTTCCAGCTGCGCCAGGCCGATCGCTGCCTGGATGTTGGTCATGCGGTAGTTGTAGCCCACGATTGGGAACCAGTAGCGGCGATTGGGGTCCATGCCCTGCCCACGCAGTAGGCGCATCTTGGCCGCCAGTTCGTCGTCGTCGGTGGTGATCATCCCGCCTTCGCCGGTGGTGATGATCTTGTTGCCGAAGAAACTGAAGGTCGCGCACGTGCCCAGCGAACCAGACTTCTTGCCCTTGTAGGTCGCGCCCACGGCCTCGGCCGCGTCCTCGACGATCTTCAGGCCGTGCTTCTGGGCAACCACGATGATCGGGTCCATATCGCAGATCTGGCCGTACAGGTGCACCGGCATGATCGCCTTGGTGCGCGGCGTGATCAGCGCCTCCAGCTTGGCGGGATCCAGATTGAAGGTGCGCGGGTCGTTGTCGATCAGCACCGGCGTCGCGCCGCAATAGGTCACCGCATTGGCCGAGGCGATGTAGGTCAGGCTGGGGACGATGACCTCGTCGCCCGGACCGATGTCCAGCGCCACCAGAGCCAGGTGCAGGGCCGTCGTGCCATTGTTGCAGGCGATGGCGTTGCGCACGCCGCAGTACGCGGCGAAAGCCTTCTCGAATTCGGAGATGAAGCGGCCGACCGACGAGATCCAGGTCGTGTCCATGCACTCCAGGACGTACTCGCGCTCCTTGCCGTCCAGGCGCGGGGCGGCGACGGAAATCCTGGGCAAAGTGGTGTTCGCCGGGCTGGTCATGGCCGGTCTCCTTTGATTTTGGCCGGAACGCCGACCGCGAGGACCGCGTCCGGAAGGTCTCGCACGACGACGCCGCCGGCGCCGACGATCGTATCGGCGCCAATGGTCACGCCCGGAATGGCCCGCGCACCGACGCCGAGGAAGGCACGCTCGCCCAGGTTGACGCCGCCGGCCAGAGCGGTGGCGGGACCGATATGGCAAGACGCCCCCAGAACGCAGTCATGGTCCACGATCGCGCCGGTGTTGACGATAGCCAGATCGCCGATGCGGCTGTCGGCGTTGATCGCCGCGCCGGCCATCACCGCCACGCCCTCGCCCAGGATCGCGCTGGGCGACACCACAGCCGAAGGATGGATCGCGTTGACCAGGGAAAAGCCCTGCTCGCGCGCCTTGCGTCCCAGTTTCTCGCGCAGTCGGTTGTCGCCGATCGCCACGAACAGCTTCGAGAGCCCCTGCTCTTTCAGCCCGGCCAGGGCCAGGTCGTCACCCACCACCGGCACACCCAGAACGGTGCGCGGGGTGGGATCGGCGTCAACGATAGCCGCGATCGCCTCCCCCATCGCCCGCAGGCTCTCGATGACCACCTTCGCGTGGCCGCCGCCGCCGATGATGACGACGCCTTCGCTCATCAGTTCTTGGACCGCCGGGCGATGTCGGCCTCGACCATCTCGGCGATCATCTCTTGCATGGTGATCTTGGGTTCCCAGCCCAGCTTGGCCTTGGCCTTGCTCGGATCACCCAACAGCAGATCGACTTCCGCCGGACGCAGGAACTTCGGATTGATCGTGACGTGGTCCTGATAGTTCAGACCGACGGTGGCGAAGGCGGTCTCGCACATCTCGCGCACGGTCCAGGTCTTGCCGGTCGCGACCACATAGTCGTCCGCAGTCTCCTGCTGCAGCATAAGCCACATCGCCTCGACATAGTCCTTGGCGTGGCCCCAGTCGCGCTTGGCGTCGAGGTTGCCCAGATCGACGGTCTTCTGCTGGCCCAGCTTGATGGCGGCCACGGCGTCGGTGACCTTGCGGGTCACGAACTCGATGCCGCGGAGCGGGCTCTCGTGGTTGAACAGGATCCCAGCCGAGGCGTGCAGGCCGAAGCTTTCGCGATAGTTCACCGTCATCCAGTGCGCGTACATCTTGGCCACGGCGTATGGCGAGCGCGGATAGAACGGCGTGGTTTCCGATTGGATCGGATGCTGCACCAGACCGTACATCTCTGACGACGAGGCCTGGTAGAAGCGGGCCTGCGGACACTCTTCGCGCACCGCTTCAAGCATGTTGGTCGCGCCCAGACCGGTGACCGATCCGGTCAGGTGCGGCTGGTCCCACGACGCGCCGACGAAGCTCTGGGCGGCGAGGTTGTAGACCTCATCCGGTTGCAAGCGACGTATCAGGCGCGACAGGCCGCCTTGATCTAACAGGTCGCCCAACTCGAACTGAATGTCGTCATAGACGCCGATCCAGCGCAGCCGGTCGCCGATCACGTCGGCCGAGGCCGAGCGGCGCAGCATGCCGTGAACGGTGTAGCCCTTCTCCAGCAGAAGCTTGGCGAGATACGCCCCGTCCTGTCCGGTGATGCCGGTAATCAGCGCCGTCTTCGCCATACGCCCTATCGACTCCAGTAAAAAAGAAGGGTCCTGACTACACTATTGCGGGCGATAGGGAAGCGGCATCCGCCGCCTCCCGAAAAGCCTAGCGGAATCAGATCCTTCCTATTCCTCGCGCATGGTCGTGCGCAGCGTGTCGCGCAGCGGCGAGAACAGATACTGCAGCACGGTGCGCTCGCCGGTCGGCACGATGACCTGGGCCGGCATGCCGGCGCTGACCTTGGCGCGAACCTCGGGCGGCAGTTGCTTGGGATCGACACGGACGATCCCCAGGAAGTAGGCTGTTTTGTTCTCTGGATCGGGGATGCGGTCGCGCGACAGCGACTCGATCTTGCCGTTCAGGATCGGGATCTTCCGCGAGTGGAAGGCCGGCAGGCGAACCTCGGTGATCAGGCCCGGGTGGACGTTATCGACGTCGGTCGGCGCAAAGTGGGCCTGGATGACGAAGGCCTCGTCGTCCGGGGCGATGTCGACCAGCGGTTCGGCCGCGCGCACCACGGCGCCCTCGGTGAAGAAGCGCAGGTTCTGGGCGGTGCCGCTGACCGGCGAAACCACCTTCACGCGACGCTGGGCGTCCGAGGCGACGATCTCCTTCTCGGTGACCTCGGCCAGGCGCACGCGGGTCTCGGTGATGCTCTGGCTGACTTCCTCGAAGAACTGCTGCTTGATCTGGCGGATCTTCAGCTGGGTCTCGGCCATGCCCTGCACGGCCTTGGCGCGGTCGGCGGTCAGGCGGCCGATCGAGCCCGACAGCGAGGCCTGCTCACGCTCCAGCGCCAGCAGGCGCGGTCGCGGCACCAAGCCCTTCTCATAGATCTTGCGTAGGTCGGTCAGCTCGTCCTGGATGAAGCCCAGCTGATCCTTCAGGCCCTGGGTCTGACGATCGATGCCTTCGATCTCGCTCTTGAACTGCTCGCGCTGAGCGTTCATCAGATCGGTCTGGCCCTGGATGGTCTGGCGGCGCTCGATGAACTGCGCCTCTTCGTCGGCGATGGCCCGAGCGACCGCCGGGTCGGAGCGCTGACCGGCCAGGTCGGCGGGGAAGCTGATGGTGGGGCGCTGGTCGCGCTCGGCCACAAGGCGGGCCTCCATGGCCTTCAAGGCCACATACTGCGTGCGGGTGATGCCCGCCGCGGCGTCGGCCTGGGTCGGGTCCAGTTCGAACAGCACTTGGCCGGCCTGCACCTTCTGGCCCTCGCGGACCAGGATCCGGCGCAGCAGGCCGCCTTCCAGATGCTGGACGGTCTTACGGTTGCCCTCGGCCGAGACGACGCCGTTGGCGATCACCGCGCTGTCCAGCGGCGCGAACGCCGCCCAGCCCAGCAGGCCCACGAAGGTGAAGGCGATGATGCCGTAGCCGATCTTGGCCACGCCTTTGTAGTTGTCCGTCGGACGTTGGATCTTCGGGGGCTTCATGATGTCTTCAGCCTGAGAGGCGCGCCCGGAGGCGGCCAGAGAACGGGAATGGCGAACGGACGCGCGGCGTCAGTGCGCGCTCTGGATCGGCGTAGGCGCAGCCGGCGGCGGGCTCTGCGGCGCGCCGGTCAGCTTGGCCAGCATGGCGTCGCGCTCGCCAAAGTCGGCGATCACACCCTGGTTGATGACCATGATGTAGTCGGCCTGGCCCAGCAGATTGACCTTGTGGGTGGCGAAGATCACCGTGCGCTTGGCCGCCTTCAGCTGGTTCATGGCCTGCATCAGGGCCACCTCGCCCACCTGGTCCAGGCTGGCGTTCGGCTCGTCCAGCACCAGCAGCGCCGGCATGCGGAACACCGAGCGGGCCAGGGCCAGACGCTGGCGCTGGCCGCCGGACAGCGAAGCCCCGCCCTCGCCGATCACCGTGTCGTAACCCTCGGGCAGGCCCTGGATCATCTCGTGGACGCCGGCCAGGGTCGCCGCGTCGATGACCTCCTGGGCCTCGAACTCTGTGAAGCGGGCGATGTTCTGGGCCACGGTGCCCTGGAACAGCTCGATGTCCTGCGGCAGGTAGCCGATGTGGCGGCCCAGCTTTTCCGGATCCCACTGCTTGATATCGTAACCGTCCAGGCGGATCACGCCGGCCGCGCACGGCCAGACGCCGACGATGCCGCGCAGCAGCGAGCTCTTGCCCGCGGCGCTGGGACCGACCAGGGCAACGGCCGTGCCGGCCTCGATGCGGAAGCTGGCCTGACGCATGGTCGGCTGTTGCGCGCCGGGGGGCAGGATCGAGGCGGCCTCGGCCGACAGCACGCCCTTGGGCTCTGGCAGCTCCATGTGGTCTTCGGTGTCCTTCTCGGCCCGCAGCATTTCCTGCAGGCGGTCCCACGAACCGCGGGCGCCGATGAAGCCCTTCCACTGGCCCACGGCGCCTTCGATCGGCGCCAGGGCGCGGCCCACCAGGATCGAGCCGGCGATCATCGAGCCGGCCGAGATGTCGCCCTGAATGGCCAGATAGGCGCCGCCGCCCAGGATCAGGGTCTGAACCACCTGGCGGAACACCTTGATGCCCGACATCACATTGCCGCCGGCGTCGCTGGCGCCGGCCTGCCATGCCACCTGCTCGTCGCGGCGCACGCGCCAGCGAGCCTGCAGCCCGCCCCACATGCCCATGGCCTTCATGACCTCGGCGTTGCGCAGGGTCGCGCCGGCGTCGTTCTGGGCGGCGATCGAGGCCACGGTGGCCATCATGATCGGCTTCTTGGTGGCGCGGTCGTTCATCACCGCCAGGCCGAAGATGATGAAGCAGCTGATGATCGCCAGGATGCCGAAGAACGGGTGCAGCATCCACGAGACGATGACGAACACCGGCGTCCATGGCGCGTCGCAGAAGGCGATCAGGCCGCCGGCCATGAACTCGCGCACCGCATCCATGTCGCGGAACGCCTGGCTACCGCCCCCCTTCCGGGTCAGGGTCGATTCCAGCACCGACTTGAAGATCGGATCGCGGGCCGCGTTGTCGAACTTCAGGCCGCCGCGCACCAGCACCCGGGTGCGCAGAGCCTCGAGCGCACCATAGACCAGGAACAGGAAGATGCAGATCGCCGTCAGCGCCACCAGGGTCGCGACGTTGCGGCTGGACAGCACACGGTCATAGACCTGCAGCATGTACAGCGGACTGACCAAGGCCAGGATGTTGATGAAGAAACTGAAGACCATGGCGGTGATCACCGCCGGCTTCATGACCTCGGCGGCGCGGTCGAGAACAGTCGGCTTGGCGCCGGAGCGGTTGAAGAACATGTCTAGCCTTCAGGACACCCGCGCGATCGGACGGGTCGAGTACAGTAACAACTGAGGTGGCGTCTCGACCATGAAAATATGGCCGAAATGAGCGCCCCAGACGGGGGCTAGACCACAGTGGGGACCAGGGCGCAAGAGCCCGCCCCTTTCGTGGAGATTGCGCGTAGGGCGCGTTGCACCTGGCGCACAAAAGAAAACCGCCCCGGAGGAAACCTCCGAGGCGGCTCTTTAGTCGGTCACCTTGGGACCGCCCGGCGAACCGGGCGGTTTTTCAGGATGCTTAGAACACGTACAGTTGGCCGCCGGCGCCGACATTGTCGAGGCCCGTCAGACCGGTCGTGCCGACCAGCTTGACGACGACGTCATCGGCAGTGGTCGCCAGAGCGCCTTGAGCGAAGACGTAGCTGTTGCCCAGGTACTGGAACACGACAGCTTCGTTCACACCGTCGGCGGCCGTGGCGGCCAGCGTGATGGCGTCGGCCAGGGTAGCCGGACCAGCGCCGTTGAAGGTCAGCAGGCCGTCCTTCACGGTGATCGTGGCCGTGGCGGCAACGTCACCGGCTTGGACCGCACCGGCCAGGCCCAGAACGTCGAAGGCGCCTTGCGTGGCGGCGTCTTCACCCGTGCCCTTCTGGATGCCGGCGATCGACGAACCCGTCGTGATCGTGATCACGTCGGCGCCCGAACCCAGCGTCAGCACGCCACCGTCGAAGGTGTTGGCGCCACTTTCGGCCTTCAGGTCAGCGGTGTTGAAGGTCAGCGCGCCGGTCAGAGCCGAAGCGTTGACCGAAACTTGAGCCGCGCCACCGCCAGAGATGGCGAGGTCGAGGTTCAGAGCGCTCGAACCAGAGACCGTAACCGAGGTCAGCAGAGCAGCAGTGCCAGCGCCGTTCGACGCACCCGTGAAGTCCAGGTCGTTGATCGCGTTGGTGCCACCCGAAACAACGGTCAGGCTGGTCGCGGCTTCGCCGACGATCTGCAGGTTCGTGGCGTTGTCGCCAGCGCCGGTGGCGGCGCCCACGAAGGCCGAGTCGAACACGGCGTTGATCGACGTGGCGTTGGTCGCGGTGACCAGAGCGTCACGGGCGGTCGCAGCCGTGGTGACCGCGGTCGAACCGCTTTCGTCGATGTCCAGCGTAACCGTCAGCGCGCCGGCGGTCTTCTGGGTCAGCGACAGACCATTGGCGATCGCGGTGTCGCCGATGATGCGGTAGCCCACACCGGTGCCCAGGTTGATCAGCGAAGCGCCAGCGCCGACGTCGCCCGTGGTCACGAACTCGGTGACGGTGTTCTTCGTCGCCAGGATTTCGACGTCCAGGGTCTTGGCCAGACCAGCGGCGTCGAAGACTTCGAAGTTCGAGAACGCACCAATGTTGGCCGAACCAACGATGTTCAGCAGCAGGGTGTCGGTGCCAGCGCCACCGTCGATGACGTCGTTGGCGGTGATGACGCCAGCGCCCTTGAACGAGTCGTTGCCTTCGCCGAGGTTCACGGTCAGCACGCCCGAACCCGACGTGGTGTGGGTGACGGTGTCGTTACCAGCGCCGGTGTTGACGGTGGTGATGCCGGTGCCGGTAGTGGTGATGGTGATCGTGTCGTCACCAGCGCCCGAGTCCAGGACAGCCGAAACGGTTTCGTTGACGCCAGCGGTAGCCGCGTCATCGACAGCCGTCGTGGTCGCGAGGGTCAGGGTGTCCTTGCCGGTGCCGCCCGTGATGGACTTCACGTCAGCATCGCCGACGAAAGTCACAGCGCCGGTGCTGCCAGCCAGGTTCACAGTGTTGACCTTGGTGGTCGCGCTCGCCGTGTCGTCGATCGTCAGAACGGTGGCAACCGAGGTATTGACGGTGGCGGTGGCTTGGTTCTTGCCGATCTGGACGTCCAGCGCGATCGCGGTGACCGAGGTGTTCGCATCAGCAGCGCCGTCGATGACGGTGCCCGACACGGTAACCGTGTTCAGAGCCGAGTTGTCGTTGCCATCGACGGTAATCTTGGCAGCAGCCGGACCGGCGACGCTGTCAGCGAAGTTATCCAGAGCGATCGAAGCGGACACAGCCGTCGCGGTCGTGGTGACCGAAACGTCTTGAACGACATTGCGGAAGCCAGCGGTCACGCCGGTGGCCAGGTTCGTCACAGCCGCGGCGGCGTTCACTTGCCACAGCTGCTGGACGCCTTGGTACTTCGAAGCGTCGGCCAGAGCGGCGGCAGCGCCGGCGTTCAGGATGTTGACGATTTCGACGTTCTTCACGGTGGCCGAGGCCGGGAACGTGCCGTTGGTGGCGCCGTCCGTGTAGATGTTCAGGGTGTCGACGCCAGCGCCGCCATCGATCGAGTCGAACGACGTGAAGGTGTTCGACACAGCGCCGTCGGCCTTGACCGTCAGAGCGTTGAACGTGTCGTTCGCGCCGGTGCCGACGATGGTGTCAGCGCCCGGGATCAGGGTGTAGGTGGTGCCCGTGGCGCCGGCGGCCGGATAGGCCGTCAGGATGTTCACGCCAGCGGCGGTGTCGGTCGACAGCGTGCCGTCCGACAGGTCGGTCAGCAGAGCGGTCGTCGCGTTGGCGTAGGCGCCGAGGTTGTAGGTGACGCCGACGTTCAGGATCTGACCGATCAGGGCCGCCTTGACGGCCAGTTCGATTTCAGCGGCGGTCGAGATGCCGGTGCCGCGGACGTAGTTGGTCAGGAACGTGATGTTGTCGGCGCGGCTCAGATAGGCCACGGCGTCCGCAACGTTCACGCCAGCAGCGGCGGCGACGTTGTTGCCAATGATGATGTCATAGGCGGCGGCGACGGTCTGCTGGTAGCTGATGCCCGGGCCGTACTTGGCGGCGAACGAGGCAGCGCCTTCACCCGAACCGGTGGCCAGGCTGACCGACAGGTTGATGAAGCGGTTCTCTTGCGAGAACTTGGCCAGAGCGCCGGTGGCGTCGTTCAGGTCGTTGGCGTTGGCCGTCGAGTTGACGATGTAGGCCAGACCAGCGGCCGACGGCGCAGCGCCGACGAAGAACTGGCGGGTCGCGACGGCCACGGCCGTCGTCTTGTCCAGCAGGTTCAGCGTCAAAGCCAGAGCTTGCGGGTCGGTGTAGTTGGCGTTGGTCGTGCCGGCAGCATAGCCCTCGATCAGAGCGGCCGTCGCCAGGTCCGGGGTCTTGCCCAGGTTAGCGTTGGTGTAAATGTCCACCAGCTGTTGAGTGGTATAAGCCATCTGGCTCTGTCTCCCAAAATAATCCCACACCCCCTGCGACCGAACGGCGCGCATGGGAGCAGCGACGGCTATAGAGCAAACGTCATACGTCGACAATAGCCGAAATTGAGCCGTACAGCATTTTTCATACCTGTACAGCAAATTCCTATGTCGCGATCCTTGTACCCCCTCCCGCCACAGTGTATGTATATTATGTATTCATGCGTCGGATCAGGCGAGCGCGCGGTCGCGCTCCCCGCTCCTGACGAGTGCGAGGGCATTGATTATGTACGGCAATCCACAACGCCGCAGCGCCTCGGAGGTTCAAGACCTCCGCCGCGAAGGCGGCCGATGGCTGAAGGAACAGCGCGAGGCCACCGGCCTATCCCAGCGCCAGCTGGCGGCCAAGGTCGGCGCCGACTACTACACCTTCATCTCGCAGCTGGAGACCGGCCGCGGCCGCATCCCGCCCGACCGCTATCGCGACTGGGCGCGGGCGCTGGAGGTCTCCGAGAAGACTTTCGTGCGCGAGCTGATGCGCTTCTATGATCCGATCACCTACGAGATCCTGTTCAGCGAAGAACAGATCGGTTAGGTTGACCTACCGGCCGGGGGGCCGGTGTCCTTATAATAGGCTCCTTGCAAAAGGCTTGGGAGAAGCTTCCGCCGCATGGCCGCTCAGGTCCTCTCGTTCTTTCAACGCTCGCCGCGCCTGGCGCCGCGCCCCGCCGACTGGAGCCAGCAGGAGCTGGCCGAGTTCTACCGGGTCGAGGGTGCGCTGATCCGCGCCGGCATCAGCGTCGGCACCGACCGGGGCATGAGCGACGAGAACGAGCCGTGGTTCTGCTTCTATCGCCAGGATGACGGCGAGGTGGTCATCCACTTCGCGCGCATCGACGGCGAGTACATCATCGCCGGCGCCGCCTATGAAGAGATCGCCCGCGGCTTCGACTTCACGGCCCTGGTGCGCAACATGGTGGCGCGCCATCCGCTGATCCGTCGCACCGAGAGCGGCAGCAACCTGTCGATCCACCCCGCCGCCCTGCTGGTAGCCGTGGTCGGCACCGCCTTCTTCAAGACGGGCGAGGCCAAGGCTGGCGAGACCGACTCCAAGGCCGCGTCGCATCACACGCAACAGCACAGCCGCCCCGTGCTGCTGTCGTCCAGCTCGAACGCTGGCCTGACCGCGGGCGCGGCGCATGTGACCCTGCCGCAGAGCGGCTACGACACCGTGCAGCTGCCCGCCAACCAGGCGGTCCTGATCCTGGCCGCCGCCCTGCTGGCGTCGGACGGCGGCGCGCCGACCGTGACCGTAGACCCCGCCGCCCGCGCGGCAATGGCGGCCGCGGCCGCCGCTCTGGACTTCGGTGACGCCAATCCCGCGGGGGTGACGGCCAGCGACGTCGCGCCGCTGCATGTGTCCGGCGCCCATGCGGTTGTCGCCGACAATAGCCCTGCCGCCTTGGTATCGTCGGTGCTGGCGCTGGTCAGCCTGCTGATGACCTTGCCGCATTCGGCTGAAAGCACCAGCGTGGCCGAGACCGCGCTGCTCAGCGGCGCTTCGGGTGGCCACGACTTCGCCATCATGCCTGCGCCCTCAGCGGACAGCGACGGATGGACCATCGATGTCCGGCTGGGCCTGGGCCTGAACGGCGCGCCGTCGGTGCAGGCTGTGCAGCTGGTGCGTGGCGTCATCGGCGAACCAGGCGGCCAGAAGATCTCGGTCATCGAGGTGGCCAAGCTGCCGAACGTGCTGGCGGAACTGATCGCCAAGGGCGAACAGGTCAAGGTGGTGGCGCCCGACCATGTCGGCCCGATGCCGGAAGGTCCGCCGCCTCAGACGCTTGATCCCGACCTCCCGCCGACCGGCGGCGTCACGACGCCGACCTTCCCGACCGAGCCCACCACGCCGACGCCGGAGCCGACCAAGCCTCCGGCGGGCCCAAACTACGCGCCTTCGGCGCTGGTGAAGCTGTTCATCGACTACTTCATCAGCCACACCGACAATGTCGAGGTGATGGTGACGGGTTCGGAAGTTGTCATGTTCGATGCGCGTGTTTTGCACGATTCCGGTTTCTCGCAAGAGCTGCACACGGTTACGTTCGACTTCACCGATGGCAGCTCAATCAGCTTGATCGGAACGTATTCGTCCTTCCTGCACGACGGGAATCTGGTCTAGACGGGACGCTCCTCGGAGCGCTTGCTCCGCCACGTTTCGGGAAGAACAGTCTTGAGGCCTGCACGACTGGACCTGGCGATCAGCTCCGCCATGCGTTCCGACGCCGCCGTCACCGCGGAGATCCCGGGCGCGCCGCTGCCGGAAGGCGGTCCGGCGCCGCGCCGCCGCTTCGGCTTCGTCCGTCGCCTGATCGGTCCGGTGGTGGGACCTGTAGCCAACTACGCACGCCGCTATCTGCAAGCCAGCGTCGAGCACCAGCTGGGCGAGACCCGCGCGCATCTGGGCGCGCTGTCGACCGAGCTTTACGCCACCCAGGTCCGACTGGATCAGTCTCAGGCCCTGCTGCAGATGGTGGTCCAGCAACAGCAGGCCTCGACGGCGATTATCCAGGCGATGTCGGCTCAGCTGGGCCGGATCGAGCTGCGCAACACGCAAGGCTTCGGCGAGCTGGCCAGCATGTTCGGCCCGCGCTTCGACGAGCTGGAGATCAAGGCCCGTCCGCTGATCGCCTATGACGAGGAGTCTATGGCGATCCGGATGCGCGACGGCTACATCATGGCCCCGCGCGCCCTGCCCACCTTCGTGACCATGCTGGCCAATGCGACCAGCAAGGGCCTGGAGCCCGGCACCACTGACGTGCTGCGTCGGCTGGTGCAGCCCGGCATGATCGTGGCCGATGTCGGCGCCAATATCGGCCTGCTCACCTTAGTGATGGCGTGGGCCGCTGGCCCAGGCGGCCAGGTCATCGCCTTCGAGCCCGAGGCCGTGCCGCGCTCGAACCTCGAGAAGATGAAGCACCTCAACGGCCTGTCGTGGGTCGAGGTGCGCGACCAGGCCGTGGGCGAGAAGCCCGGCCAGCTGACCTTCCACGTCAGCGACATCATCGGCCACAGCTCGCTGTACGCCCTGCCGGAAACCGAAGGCTCGCGCGAGATCCAGGTCGAGGTCGTGCGCCTGGACGACGTCGCCCCGGCCAAGCGCATGGACGTGGTGAAGATCGACGTCGAGGGCGCCGAACTGGACGTGCTGGCCGGCATGGGCGGCGTGATCGCCAAGAACCCCGACCTGGCCATCGTCGCCGAGTTCGGGCCCGAGCATCTGAAGCGCGTGGGCCAGACCCCCGCCCAGTGGTTCAAGGCGTTCACCGACCACGGCTTCAAGGCCTACATCATCGACGAAGCCACCAGCGCGGCCGAGCCGACCAACGCCAAGGCGGCCGCCAAGGTGGTCTCGGCCAACATCGCCTTCGTGCGCGCCGGCGGCGACGCCGAGAAGCGCCTGCTGCAGCGCTAGGACCCTGCCCTCATGAAGATCTGCTGGGTGACGCCCTTCGTCCTGCGCTCGTCGATCGGCCGGGTCAGCGCCGAGGTCGCCAAGCAGCTGGCCGCGCGCGGCCACGAGGTCCAGATTCTGCGCTGCGAGGACAAGGACGATCCGAGCGAGCCGCTGCATCCGACGCACCTGCCGGTGCATCACTGGCGCTCCTACGATCTGGCGCGCCTGCGCACCCAGTTCGACGTGGTCGTCGTCAATATCGGCGACAACTATCCCTTCCATGCCGGCGTGTTCTCGATCCTGGACGCCGCGCCGTGCCTGGGGATCTTCCACGACTTCTATATCTACAACCTGTTCTCGGGTTGGCTGCACTACAACGGCCTGGACTACCGCCAGCATGACGGCGAGATCGTCGCGACCTATGGCCTGCAAGCCGAGCCGCACGCGGTCGCGGTCCGCTCGGGCCAGATGCTGGACATGGGCGAAATCGCCCGGCGCCTGCCGATGACCGAGTGGCTGGCCATCCGCTGCGAGGCCGCCCTCGCCCACGCCCGCTTCTACGCCCCGCGCCTGGAAGCCGCCTGCGTCGGTCCGGTGGCCGTCACCCCGCTGTGCTGCCCCGATCGCGCCACGCCCCCCGGTCCGCCGAAGGCCAAACGCCAGCTGACCCTGACGACCGTCGGGGTCATGAACCCCAACAAGCGCGTCGCCGACGTGATCCGCGCCATCGGCGGCTCGGACGCCCTCAAGGCGTGTGTCTACCGCCTGGTCGGTCCGATCTCGGACGAGGAGCGCGCCAAGCTGGAGAGTGTCGCCGCCGAGGTCGGCTTCGAGCACCTGGTGATCGACGGCGCCGTCGACGACGAGACCCTGGACCAGCGGCTGGACGAGGCCGACGTGATGGTGGCCCTGCGCAAGCCGGTGCTGGAAGGCGCCTCGGGCTCGGCCTGCGAGGGCATGCTGAGCGGCCGTCCGACTGTGGTGGCCCGCGCCGGCTTCTATGGCGAGCTGCCCGACGACCTGGTGGTCAAGATCGATGGCGAGATCGTCGTCGAGGAACTGCGCGAGGTCCTGGAGCGCCTGGTCGCCGACGAGGCCCTGCGCCGCGAGACCGGCAAGGCCGCCCGCGCCTGGGCGCTGGAAAACCTGAACGCCGCCCGCTACGCCGAGGCGGTCGAGGCGCTAGCCCTCGCTCAGGTCACCAGCCGTCCGCTGCTGGCCGTCGGCCGCCGTGTGGGTGGCGAGCTGCGGGACATGGGCCTGGCCGACGGCGATCCGGCCGCGGCCCGCATCGGCGCGACTCTGCAGCGGCTGTTCGCGCGGCTGGACGCCTAGGTCTCGACCAGCCGCGCCTGCGCCACCTCGGCCAGCAGAGCGTACAGCGCGGCGACGTCCAAAGGCTTGCGCAGGGCGCCGTCGGCCCCGTCGCCGCGATAGCGCTCGATGTCTTCCGGGAAGACGTTAGCGGTCAGCATCCAGATCGGCGTGCGCCGGCCCTGACCGGCCCTGGCGCCCTCGGCCTTGCGGATCTCGCGCACCGCCTCGCGGCCGCCCAGCACCGGCATGTTGACGTCCATCAGCACCAGGTCGAAGCCGCCGGTCCGCCACAGGTCCAGCGCCTGGGCGCCGTCCTCGGCGAAGATCAGGGCGACAGGCGCGCTTTCCAGGGCCAGGGCCAGGACCCGGCGGTTGGCGGCGTTGTCCTCGGCCGCCAGCACCCGGATCTCGTCGGCGGCGTCCAGGCCCGGCCGGCGCTCAGCGCGGGTCCCGGCAAACGCCAGCGGCGCATCGAAGGCGAACCAGAGCACCGCCCCCATGGGCCCCTGCGGCGCGCGCTCAGGCGGATCGACGCCGATCTCGCCGCCCATCAGGGCCACGTTCTGGGCGCAGATCCTCAAGCCCAGGCCCGTGCCGCCCTCGACGCGGCCGCGGCGGGTCCGCTCATAGGCCTCGAACATCATCGCCCGCTCGTCCGGATGGATCGGCGGGCCGGTGTCGATCACGTCGACCAGCACTCGAAGCGTCTGGCCCTGCGCCACGCCGGCCAGCCGCACGGTCACCGCCCCGCCGGGCGAGACCACCGCCAGGGCGTGGGAGACCAGATTGACCAGGGTCTGCTCGAACCTGACGAGGTCGGCCATCACGTGGAACGACAGCGTCGGATCGGCGTCGTCGACGCTCAGGGTCACGCCGATCGCCCGGGCGTGGCCGCTCCAGACCCGCACCACACCACGCACGATCCGGCGCAGGTCCACCGACGTCGGGTCCAGCTGGGCGCGCAGGCGATCGCCTCGGGCCAGGTCCAGGATGCCGCCCAGCAGCCGGTTCAGATGCTGCCCGCCGTCCAGAACGCCCTCGGCCAGCTCGGCCTGGCGCGGCGACATGGGCTCGCTGCGCAGCGCCCGGCCAAAACCGATGATGGCGTTCAACGGGGTGCGGATCTCGTGGCTGGCCACCGCCAGCAGCTCGTCCTTGGCGCGGTTGGCCGCGCGGGTCTCGTTGACCGCCTGGGTCAGGGCGACGTTCTTGCGCGTCAACTCCTGCATCGCCCGGGTCAGAGCCCGGTCAGTGACCTGCTGACGCGCGGTCACCAGCAGCACGGCGCCCACGAACAGCGTCATCGACAGGGCGTAGGGCCCCGGTCGCAGCGGCGCGCTCCAGTCGATGGCGATCCAGATCAGGGTCAAGGCCGGCGGCACGACGCCGAGGACGTAGCTGACGCGAGTCAGGTGCACGCGCAGGGCCGCGAACAGCAGCACGCAGATCGCCAGCAGGGCCGACTCCACCAAGGTCTCGGGCCGATCGTAGAGCCTGATCTGCACGGCGATCCAGCAGGCGTTAGCCACCAGCAGGAACATCAGGACGTCGGACCGCAGAGCCAGCCTCCGGTGGCCGCGCACCGGATCCGGATCCCGAATGGCCAGCTCTGTGGCCAGGAACAGCGCGAAATAGAGGCCGAACTCCATCACGCCCAAGGCCGCGATGCGCCAGGGCGTGAACATCACCAGCAACAGGACGAAGCCCGCGGCCAGGGCCAGACGCGACAGGGCGACACCGCGCGAATAGCGCACCAAGCCTTCCAGCTGTGTGACGTCCGTCAGCCGTTTAAGCATGTAATCGCCACGCCCTCACCTTGCGTCAGCGCTGCTGTCATACGGCCGTGATTCGCGCCTTTGGGATCGCCTGAAACGGGAAATGCCTGTGGAGCGACGCCCCTTCCGGGTTTGCAAACCCCCAGTTCAGGGGATGTCGAGCGCCGAACCTCCGATTGTAGAACCGACAAGGGGCCGAGGGTGACGCGTGGTGCGGAGAGATGGCCCGGAGGGAACCATCATGGCCGAGCCGACGCTTCGCGATTTCCAATTCTTGATCCAGCTGGTCGACAGCGGCCTGATCCAGGCCTCCTTCAAGTTCGTCGATCTGCGGGCGCTGCTGAAGAGCTTTGGCGCCCTAACGCCCGACGTCGACGCCGCCCTGGCCCAGGTCGAAGCCAATCCGGCCCTGCTCAACATCGGTGTCCAGACCCTCAAGGACGCCCTGACCAAGTGGCCGCTGGACACGCCGGTCAGCGTCGCCTTCGGCACGGGGACCGGCGGGGGCGGCGCGGTCGCTAACCCGATCACCCTGACCCCGGCCCAAATCCAGGACGCCTACAAGGCCATCGCCGGCATCGCCGCGACCTCGTCCAAGGCGCTGTCGGAATACCTGACCGGTCCGAACGGCGAGAAGGTGGTCAACGCCTTCTACGAGGAGATGAAGGCCCTGGCGTCGCTGCAGGCCGACGTCGCCGCCAACAAGATCACCAAGACCGTCTTCATCGACAAGATGATCGGCTACTCGATCGACACCTCGGCCCTGGCGCTGCAGGCGATGAACTTCTTCACCGGCAAGACCCCGACCCAGGCGGCGCTGAACGAGCTGATCGACAGCTCGACCAACCCCGCCGACCTGACCGATTACGCCTATGCGATCTACAACACCGGCAACAAGTACATCGCCTTCGCCGTCAACCAGGCCATGAGCGGCACGGGCGCCGCCAGCTTCAAGACCGCCTACGACACCCTTTCCTTCCGCGAGGCCGTCACGAAGGCCTATGACGCCATTATCGGCAACACCAAGGCCGCGGCGGCCGGGATCAACGTCAGCGCGGCGGTGGACTACATCGTTTCACAGCAGACCTACTTCACCACCGCCGGCCACGACGCTCTGGGGGCAAAGGCCGCGATGGCCGGCTTCCTGATGTACGCTGGCATGGAAGCCAATGTCGGCAGCTACAACGAGGCGACCCGCGCCTTCCTGACCAAGGCCTATGACGGCGCGGCGACCTACGGCGCCGAGCTGACGTCGGCCAAGGCTGTCGCCCTGGTCGGCCAGCCGGCCGCCTACGACGACGGCGCGGTCGCCGCCTAAGCTCTACCGGAGCAGCGGTAGAGCCCCTCGAGGCCTGGAAGCATCCGCTTCCGGGCCTCTTCTTCTAGAGGCTGTAGGGCACCCAGCGGCGGTCGTTCTCCAGCACCTCGAACTTGCGATCCACCGGCGGGAAGGCGCGCTGGGTGCAGTCGACCCGTTCGCAGATCCGGCAACTGACGCCGATCGGCGCGGAAGGGCCGGCCAAATCCAGTCCATCAGCATAGACCAGCTGGTCAGCATACTGCGCTTCGCAGCCGAGCCCCAAGGCGTAGCGGCGATCAGCCTGCAGATAGGCGCCGGACGGCTTCACCACCCCCTTGGCGATGCAGACGTAGCGCACGCCGTCGGGCATCTGCGCCAGCTGCACCAGCCAGGCGTCGGGCCGGCTGAAGGCGTCGTGGACGTTCCACATCGGACACGCGCCGCCGAAGCGGGCGAAGTGGAAGCGGGTAGCGCTGTGGCGCTTGGTGATGTTGCCCGCCCGGTCCAGCCGTACGAAGTAGAACGGCACGCCTCGCGCCCCCGACCGCTGCAGGGTGCTGAGGCGGTGGAACACCTGCTCCAGGCTGGTCTGGAAGATCAGGCTCAGCTGTTCGACATCGTGGCGCACCCGCCGAGCCGTCTCGCGGAAGCGCTCATAGGGCAGCAACAGGGCTCCGGCGGCGTAGTTCAGCAGGCCCGTGCGGCAGACCTGGGCGGCGCTCTGGCTGCGGAACGAGGCGGCGGTCAACTCGGCCTCGACCACGTCGGACAAGGTCATGGCGGCGATCTGGTAGGCCATCTGGAACGCCCGGGTCGCCGCCGGCTGGGCCGCGCCCAGCAGCAAGGTGCGAGTCTCCGGATCGTAGCGGCGCAGCAGATCGAATTCGCGCGAGCGCTCGATCCGCACGCCCAGGCTTTCCAGCCGCCGCTCCAGCGCCGCCTCGACGCCGGCGCCCTCTTCCAGCCCCAGTTCGCCGGCCAGGGCCTCGGCCGCCAGGTCCAGGGCGTGGATGTAGTTGTCCTTGTAGTGGAAGAAGTCGCGCACCTCCTCATAGGGCAGCAGCGCGCTGGCCGCTCCGCGCTCGTCCAGCGACACGGCCTCTTCCGTCTGTTTCAGCCGCTCGTCCAGCTGGCGGTAGGCGCGGTGCAGGGCCAGATAGGCGCGGGCGAACTGCGGAGCGTTGGTCACCACCTGCTTGATCTCGCCCAGGCCCGGCGCGTCCTCGCCGCTGACCGGATCGGCGGCGGCCTCGCGCAGATCCGCGATCAGGCGCTGGTCGTCGGCGGCGTCCAGGGCGGCGGCGTCGACCTCGAACACCCGCATGGCGTCGATCAGCACCCGCGCCGTGACCGGCCGCTGATTGGCCTCCAGTTGCGACAGATAGCTGGGCGACAGCCCCAGACGCGCGGCGCAGACCTCCAGCGTCCAGCTGCGCGCCTGGCGCAACAGCCGCAATCGCGGACCGATAAAGAGCTTCTCGCGCATCTTCACAACTTGGCAAATTTGCAGATCCAGGCCTCGCAAACCTCGCTGCGAACGCCCGATTTACGGCGTATTTCGGGGTCTCAGTCTGGACGAGTTTTCCAACTTCGCCAATTTTCAATTTGCGGACGCCTTCACAGGCCGCATTCTCGAAGAACCCTGTCGTCCCATTGCGAGATCGTATCCGGTGCAGCGCATTCTCGAAGAACTCGACCGTCGTCGTGAGCAGGCCAAGGCCGGCGGCGGCGAGAAACGCGTCGCGGCCCAGCACGCCAAGGGCAAGCTGACCGCGCGTGAGCGGATCGACCTCCTGCTGGACGAAGGCTCGTTCGAGGAATTCGACATGTTCGTCGAGCACCGCTGCGCCGACTTCGGCATGGAAGCCCAGAAGATCCCCGGCGACGGCGTCGTCACCGGCTGGGGCACGATCAACGGCAAGATCGTCTACGTCTTCTCCAAGGACTTCACGGTGTTCGGCGGCAGCCTGTCGAACACCCACGCCCAGAAGATCCTCAAGGTCCAGCGCCAGGCCATGAAGGTCGGCGCGCCGATCATCGGCCTGTTTGACGCCGGTGGCGCGCGCATCCAGGAGGGCGTGGACAGCCTGGCGGGTTATGCCGACATCTTCTTGGAAAACGTCATGGCCTCGGGCGTCATCCCGCAGATCAGCGTGATCATGGGCCCCTGCGCCGGCGGCGACGTCTACAGCCCGGCCATGACCGACTTCATCTTCATGGTGAAGGACACCAGCTACATGTTCGTCACCGGCCCGGACGTGGTGAAGACGGTGACCAACGAGGTGGTCACGGCCGAGGAGCTGGGCGGGGCCCGGATCCACGCCGCCAAGTCGGGCGTGGCCGAAGGCGCGTTCGAGAACGACCTGGAAGCCCTGACCCAGGTGCGCCGGCTGGTCGACTTCCTGCCCTCGTCCAACCGCGAACCGGCGCCAGAGCGCGAGAGCTTCGACGAGACCTATCGCGAGGAAGCCAGCCTCGACACCCTGATCCCGGTCGACCCGACCAAGCCCTACGACATGAAGGAGCTGATCCTGAAGGTGGTCGACGAGGCCGACTTCTTCGAGATCAGCAGCGAGTGGGCCAAGAACATCATCTGCGGCTTCGCCCGCATGGACGGCGAGACCGTCGGCATCGTCGCCAACCAGCCCCAGGTGCTGGCCGGGGTGCTGGACATCGACTCAAGCCGCAAGGCCGCCCGCTTCGTGCGGTTCTGCGACGCCTTCAACATCCCGATCCTGACCTTCGTGGACGTGCCGGGCTTCATGCCGGGGACCAAGCAGGAGTACGGCGGCCTGATCAAGCACGGCGCCAAGCTGCTCTTCGCCTATGCCGAGGCCACCGTGCCCAAGATCACCGTCATCACCCGCAAGGCCTATGGCGGCGCCTATGACGTGATGAGCTCCAAGCACCTGCGCGGCGACCTCAACTACGCCTGGCCGACCGCCGAGATCGCGGTGATGGGCGCCAAGGGGGCGGTGGAGATCATCTTCCGCCAGGAGGCCAAGGACCCCGAGGCCCTGGCCGCCCGCGAGGCCGAGTACAAGGACCGCTTCGCCAACCCGTTCGTCGCCGCCCAGCGCGGCTACATCGACGACGTGATCATGCCGCACGGCACGCGTCGCCGCATCGTGCGCGGCCTGAAGAGCCTGAAGGGGAAGGAACTCTCCAACCCCTGGAAAAAGCACGACAACATTCCGCTGTAGGTCCGACCATGTTCTCCAAGATCCTGATCGCCAACCGAGGCGAAATCGCAGTCCGCGTGATCAAGACCTGCCGCCGCCTGGGGATCGCGACCGTCGTCGTGTACTCGGACGCCGACGCCGGCTCGCTCGCGGTCGAAATGGCCGACGAGACCGTGCACATCGGCGCCTCGCCGGCCGCCCAGAGCTATCTGGTGGCCGACAAGATCATCGCCGCGTGCAAAGAGACCGGCGCCCAGGCCATCCACCCCGGCTTCGGCTTCCTGTCGGAGAACGCGAGCTTCGCTCAGCGCTGCGCCGACGAGGGCATCGTCTTCATCGGTCCCAACCCTGACGCCATCAAGGCCATGGGCGACAAGATCGAGAGCAAGAAGTTCGCCCAGGCCGCCGGCGTCTCTTGCGTGCCCGGCCACATCGGCGAGATCGCCGACACCGCCGAGGCCGTCACCATCGCCGAGCAGATCGGCTATCCGGTGATGATCAAGGCGTCGGCCGGCGGCGGCGGCAAGGGCATCCGCGTGGCCTGGAACCGCCAGGACGTCGAGGAAGGGTTCCCCGCCGTGCGCGCCGAGGCCAAGGCCAGTTTCGGCGACGACCGGATCTTCATCGAGAAGTTCATCGAGAGCCCGCGCCACATCGAGATCCAGGTGCTGGGCGACAAGCACGGCAACGTGGTCCACCTGTTCGAGCGCGAATGCTCGATCCAGCGCCGCAATCAGAAGGTCATCGAGGAGGCCCCCTCCCCGCTGCTGGACGAGGCCACCCGCGCCGCCATGGGCGCCCAGGCCGTCGCCCTGGCCAAGGCCGTGAACTATGACTCAGCCGGCACAGTCGAGTTCGTCGCCGGCCAGGACAAGAGCTTCTTCTTCCTGGAGATGAACACCCGCCTGCAGGTCGAGCACCCAGTCACAGAGCTGATCACGGGCCTCGACTTGGTCGAGCAGATGATCCGCTCGGCCTACGGGGAGAAGATGGCGTTCGGCCAGGACGACCTGAAGATCAACGGCTGGGCCATCGAGAGCCGGATCTACGCCGAGGACCCCTACCGCAAGTTCCTGCCGTCGATCGGCCGTCTCGTCCGTTACGACCCGCCGGCGGAGGGGCAGCGGCAAGGCTACACGATCCGCAACGACGCCGGCGTCCGCGAGGGCGACGAGATCTCGATGTACTACGACCCGATGATCTCCAAGCTGTGCAGCTGGGCCCCGACACGTCTGGCGGCGATCGACGGCATGGGCCGGGCGCTGGAGGACTTCCACATCGAGGGCCTGGGCCAGAACATCCCGTTCCTGGCCGCGGTGATGGACGAGGACCGCTTCCGCTCGGGCCAGTTGGCCACCAGCTACATCAAGGATCAGTTCCCCGACGGCTTCGGCGGGACGGAGCCCACCGCCGACCAGCTGGACATCCTGACCGCCGTCGGCGCGGCCATGCAGCGGGTCTATGCCGCCCGCGCCCGCAACGACGCCTCGGGGCTGATCGGCGCGGCGCGCGAGGACTGGGTCGTCGCCGTCGGCCACGCCAAGCGCCCCGTGCGGGTCACGGGCGACGAGGCCGGCGTCACCATCGACCTCACAGGCGAGGGCCGCACCCTGTCGCTGGCTGATATCGACTGGCGGCCCGGCAAGCCGGTGTTCAAGGCCACGCTGACCGGCCGCCCCTTCACCGTCCAGGCCACGCCCGCCGCCGAGGGCTTCACCATCCGCCATCGCGCCGCCAAGGCCCGGGTGCTGGTGCTGACCCCGCGCAGCGCCGAGCTGCACGACAAGCTGCCCGAGAAGCAGGCCGCCGACACCTCCAAGCTCGTCCTGTCGCCCATGCCGGGCCTGGTCGTGTCGATGGATGTCGCCGCCGGCCAGCTGGTCCGCGAGGGCGAGGTCGTCTGCGTCCTCGAGGCCATGAAGATGCAGAACATCATCCGCGCCGAGCGCGACGGAACCGTCAAAGTCGTCAACGCCAAGTCCGGCGATCCTGTCGCCGCCGACGAGATCCTGGTGGAGTTCGCCTGATGAACCACATGTCCTTCCCGCTCCGCACGCCCGCCCGCGCGCCCATGCGCCTGGTGTCGATCGGCGATCTGGCCCGACGCCTGGGCGTCACCACCCGCGCCCTGCGCCACTATCAGGACCAGGACCTGGTGCGTTCGCACCGCCTGTCGGGCAATGTCCGCGGCTATGACGCCGAGGCCGTCGAACGCCTGGAGACGGTGATCGCCCTGCGCGCGGTCGGCCTGCCGATCGCCGCCATCCGCACCGTGCTGGACCTGCGCGAGGAGCCCCAGGCCCAGGCCAGCGCCCTGCGCGACGCCCTGTCCTCGGCTCTGGAAGCCCAGCGCGACCAGGTCACGCGCCTGCAGGAAATGCTGGAGCAGATGGCTGACGAACCGCGCGCCGCCGCTGCGCGTCCCAGCCCGCGCCGCGAAGACCCGGTCGGCCGCCTGCTGGCCGGCGGCGCGGCCTGACGACGCGGCAATCTCGGCGCCGACCCGGCCGCCGCTTAAGACACTGGACCAGCGCCCGGAGAGGCGTGGGACAAAGGGAGAGACCCCATGCGTGATCCCCATCGGATCCCCGTGATCGTCGGCGTCGGCGAAGCGATCGACCGCCCCGCCAGCCCCGCCGAAAGCCTGGAGCCCGTCGCCCTGATGGCCGCCGCCCTGCGCGACGCCGAAGCCGACGCCGGCGCCGCCCTGCTGGCCCAGGTCGACACCCTGGATCTCGTCGGCCTGGTCTCCTGGCGCTACGCCGATCCGGTCGGCCTGCTGGCCACGCAGCTGAATGTCGATCCGGCCCGCAAGACCAACGCCAGCATGGGCGGCGAGACGCCGATCCGCCTGATCCACGACGCCGCCGTCCGCATCGCCCGCGGCGAGCAGAAGGTCGCCGCCATCGTCGGCGGCGAGGCCACCCACAGCGCCACGCGGGCTCAGCGCGACAAGGTCATGCCGCCGTGGACGCCGATGGCCTCGAAGGAAGACGCCGTGCGCTTCCCCTCCAGCCGCTTCGCCATGAGCCCGCCGGCGACGGACCTTGGGATGCACGACCCCGCCCAGGTCTATCCGTTCTACGAAATGGCCGCTCAGCACGCCTGGGGCCAGACGCCGGAAGAGGCTCAGGCCGAGTCCGCCGCGCTGTGGGCCCGATACGCCCAGGTGGCGGCCGGCAATCCCAACGCCTGGATCAAGACCGCGCCGGACGCGGCGGCCATCGGCACGGTCAGCGCCGACAACCGGATGATCAACTGGCCCTATCCGAAGCTGATGGTGGCCAATCCGCAGGTGAACCAGGCCGCCGCCGTGCTGGTCACCAGCCTGGCCCTGGCCCGCGAGCTGGGCGTGCCCGAGGACCGGATCGTCCATGTCTGGGGCGGGGCCGCCGCGCGCGAGCCCGAGGACTATCTGCTGCGCGACACCTACACCCACTCCACCGCCCAGCAGGTGGTGCTGGAGGACGCCGCCGCCCAAGCCGGCGGGGCCGAGCGCTTCAAGCACCTGGAGCTCTACAGCTGCTTCCCCGTGGTGCCCAAGATGGCCCTGCGGACTCTGGGCCTCGAAGACAGCGACGTCGCGCCGACCGTGACTGGCGGCCTGACCTTCTTCGGCGCGCCGCTGAACAACTATATGGGCCACGCCGCCGTCGCGATGGTGAAGCGCCTGCGCGAGCATCCCGGCGACCTGGGCCTGCTCTACGGCCAGGGCGGCTACGTCAACAAGCACCACGCCCTGCTGGTCAGCACGGAAGCGCCAGAGCACGACCTGGCCCAGGACTATTCGGTGCAGGACAAGGCTGACGCTCTGCGCGGTCCGGTCCCGTCGCTAATCGAACGCCACGCCGGTCCGGCGACCATCGAGACCTACACCGTCCGCTTCGGCCGCGACGGCGTGCCGCTGGACGGGATCGTCATCGGCCGCACCCCGGCCGGCGAGCGCCTGATGGCCCGCGTCGCGCCGGACGACGAGACGTCCATGGCTCTGCTGCTGTCGACCGAGCACTCGGCGATCGGGTCTGAGGGCCACACCCGCGTCGATCCGTTCGGCAAGCTGACCTGGGAGGCCGGCGCGGCGCGTAGCCTGGCCGACCGTCCGCGCCGCTTCAGCAAGGTCGAGCGCGAGGGTCCGCTGACCATCGTCACCATCGACCGGCCCGACGTGATGAACTCGCTGCATCCGGCCGCCAATGCCGAACTGGCCGAGATCTTCGACGACTTCGCCGCCGATCCCGACCAGTGGGTGGCGATCATCACCGGGGCCGGCGACAAGGCCTTCTCGGCCGGAAACGACCTGAAGTTCACCGCCCAGGCCATGGCCAAGGGCCAGCCGATCGATCCGCCGGTGACAGGCTTCGCCGGCCTCACGGCCCGGTTCGACCTCGACAAGCCCGTCATCGCCGCCGTCAACGGCCTGGCCATGGGCGGCGGCTTCGAGATCGCCCTGGCCTGCGACCTGATCGTGGCCTCGGAAGACGCCGTCTTCGCCCTGCCCGAGCCCAAGGTGGGCCTGGCCGCCCTGGCTGGCGGACTGCACCGCCTGCCGCGCCTGATCGGTCTCAAGCGGGCCATGGGCATGATCCTGACCGGCCGCCGCGTCACCGCCCGCGAAGGCGCCGAGCTGGGCTTCATCAACGAGGTCGCCCCGGCCAGCGAGGTCATGGCCGTCGCCCGCCGCTGGGCCGACGAAATCCTGGCCAACAGCCCGATGTCGATCCGCGCCTCGAAACAGACGATCCAGAAGGGCCTGGACGAGCCGACCCTGGCCGACGCCTACCGGGGCCAGTCGGCCTATCCGGCGGTCAAGACCCTGTTCCGCTCGGCCGATGCCCGGGAAGGTCCTTTGGCGTTTGCCCAGAAGCGGCCACCAAAATGGACGGGGCGCTGAGCCTTCAGGGTGCGAAAGCCGATGGGGTTCCATCCGCCGGCTCTCGCCCTCGTCCCGCGCGGCTTCCAGCCCGCTTCAGCGTAGGCGCGCCAGCAAAAAGCGCGCTAGCCAGGGCGCGACCTCAAGCGAGTCGGCAGGTGTCTTCGTCTTCCAAGAACGCGCGGCCTTGAGATCGCATTGGGCGAGATATGAAGAGCCGTCGGGTCCAATAGGACCCGACGGCTTTGCTGGCCAGACTGTTGGTCGATCTAGCCGCTCCGCTTGCGACCTCGAACGAAGCCGCGGTCGGACGCCATGAATCGCCTGGCCATTTCAGGCAGGAGTTTGGCGGGATCGGTCGCCTTACCCCCTCCCTCCGCCATGGCCTTACCATACTCGATCAGGTCCCGATGAACGGCCGCCGGCACATCGGAGGTCACTTTCACCGGTGTGTCGTCCTCGATCGCGGCGATTTTCAGCCGGCTCATCGCGCGACCTCCTGGCGATAGGGCTCGAGCACAAGGTCGCGGGCCAGGATGACGCGCAGCGGCGCGCCAGGTCGAATGGTCAGGGTGGGAGCCCGATCAAGGCTCCTACCGACGAACTGCTGGCCAACATCACCTGTCGCTTGGCTCGTTCCGCGACGCAGGGCGCGTGCGAGATCGCTATCGTCCGCCGACCCGGCTTCGGCCCCGACCGACATAATGGTACTCAGCGCGGCTGCGCCCCAAAGGCCCCGCCAGTGCCGGTCAACGCCATCTTGAAGCCCGGCCATCCCTTGAGGGTCGGCGGCGGGCAGCTTGTCCAGGACGATCGACTTGCCGGACGGTAGGATAAGCCTCGTCCAGACCACCGACAGTCTCTGCGCGCCTGCTCCGGTCACCGGCGCGTACTCGCCGATCAGGCGCGCGCCTGCGGGGATGAGCAAATTGCCGCCGCCTAAACTGTCATGGACATCCTGCGTGACCTGGGCCAACGCCACGCCCTGAGCGTCAGAGCGCAGACCCGTGATCAGCGCGGCGGACACGATTGTCCCAGCCTGGAGAATATGTTGCGAAGCCGGCGTCTGCAGCCTTTCAGGGCTGGTCAGGCGAGAGTCCTCCACGGCGGCGACGGGCTTGGGCTCGTTGTTACGCTCCGCACGGGCGGTGCTGGCAGGAAAGATCGTGCTGAGAAGCGGCTCGGCCTGCTCGCCGGACAAAGCCCTTCCGGGCCGGGGCGCGGCGGGGACGGCAGGCATCGCCTCCGCGGGGTGCTTGAGCGGGACCGTCACCGCCTCCTCCCCCTCACTCTCCTTTGCCGCTTTCAGAATTGGACGACCAAGGTCGCCCGGCAACGGCGGTCCGAGGATCGGCGGGTTGCCGCGATGCAGGTAGTCTTTCGGCAGGCCGGATACAGCCTCGGGCGGACCAGCGCTTGCTCCTGTCGGCGGCTCAGGAGGCCGTCGCGCCGGGCGGTCCACAGTCGACCAGCCCACAGCGCCGCCGAGACCCGCGAGCAGCACGCCGCCCACGATTAGGAGCGCCTTGCGCGAGACGCGCGAAACGGGGGCCGCAGGGCCGCGAACGCGAAGCGACTCGGCGATCTCTTTTTGCTCGTTCTCGATCGCGCTGCTCATCGGCCAGACTCTGACGCAGCATTGGTGCGGGTGATGCGAACGCGGGACGACCAGCGCTTGGCGCCGAAATGCAGTTCCACCTGATCGAAAAGCCGATCGGTCAGCAGCGCGCGACCCTCCACGTGATAGTTGATCAACTCTGTGGTCTTGCCGTCCGGCCCGACGCGATAGAGTGGCGGCAGGTCCTCCAGGCGCAGACGATCACCGAAGACGATCCAGACACGCGCGCCGTCGTCGTAGACCTGAAGGGGTCGCAACGCGCGCGAGCCGCTCAGCGCGTAGTTGAAGTTGAGCTTGGGCGGCTGAGCAGGCGCCGCGGGCGCGATGACGACGGGGGCCGGCTTCACCGGCGCAGGGTATCTCCATGAGACCTGCGTAACGAAGGCGCTGCCGGAGCCGCGTAGATCCAGGAAGTAGGTACGCCGATCGGTATTGATGACGAGATTCGTCCTAAGGCTCACCGCAGTCGGTTTGACGAGGACATGGACGCGCCGGGTTTCGCCCTTCCCGCTGCTGGTGTCACCGATGATCCAGCGCGCGGTGTCCCCCGCGGCGATCGGGTTGGTGTCCACCAAGCGTTCGCCAGGCTCCAACGCAATGTCTGTGATCCGCCCAGGAGACGTCAGCAGCGCGTAGACGCCGCGTGGCTCGAATAGAAATTCGATAGGCGCGGCCGCCTGGGGCGCTTGGGTCACCTTCGCACGAGCCGCCATAGCGTCACTGACGTTGGCCTGAGCGCTCAGAGCGCAGAGCGCTCCCGTGAAGAGGAGGCGCTTGCTCATGCGGAAAACTCCCGAGCCCAGGTGATGGCGGTGACGCGAATGCCCAGGCCATTGGCCAGGATCTCCTTATCGGAGCGCGGCCGGCGCAGCTCGACGGTCAGGATTGCCGACCAATGCTCGGTCCCCGCCAGCTGGCCATTGAGGTAGCGGCGCTCGATCCAGGCGGCGCGAAAGCTCTTGGGCGAGGCGCGAAGGACGCTGGTGACCTCGACGGCGACCTGCGTCCTGCCAACCTGGTTCTTCAGATCGATGGCGTTGGCATAGTCGGTGATAAAGCGGGCGGCGTTCCCGTCGACCATGGCGTAGGCTTGGTCCCAGGCTTGGCCGACCAGGACCCCGTCCGTGGAGATCGACCGGACGTCTCGGATCAGACCCGCCAAGCCCGATCGCACTTGCTCGTCGGTCGGCGCGTAGCCGCGTTCGGCGGGGCCGACCGCTTGGACCTGCCCTAGACGATCCACTTGAACGACCCAGGGCGTGACGCTCCCCTGAACCGAGAGCCAGGCCAGCGCGCCGGCGAGGCCGCCGGAGAGCCCAAGAAGTCCCAGCGCCATGCGTCGCCAATTGGCGGCCTGGGCGCGCGCCGCGCCGATGCCAAGATCGAAGGCTTGTCCGTATTTCTGGTAGGGCGTTTCTGGTGCGGGCGTGAGGCCAAGCCTCGGCGAGCCCTTGAACGGGTTCATCGTTTCATGTCTCCGAGAGGGATGGGGAAGCGCCCGCGCTGTGGTCGTCGCCGCTGGCCAGGGCGTGCGCGTCCATGCCCGCGCCGTGGGCCAGTTCCTGCCGCGTCTTCAGATCGCGAGCCCAAGCCGGAGGCGCGCTGCCGCCCTCCCCGCCCTGGCCGCCGCCTCCTCCCGTCTCCGAAGAACCGCTGGTCGCTTGCGGGGTGCGAGGAGCAGCGGCGCCCTGCGGACCGCCAGCGGGCGTAGGTCCAGGTCCGCCACCTCCTGGCGCGCCGTCGGGACCTGGACCGCCGCCCGCCGCGGGCCCGCCCATGCGTCCGCCCGCGGCGGCGGAGCCGGCAAGGCTGGCGCCGCCGCCAACGGCCATCTGGGCCACGGCCGCGCCGGCGACAGCCATGCCGCCGACCGCCAGGCCCGTCCCGACCGCCGCGCCGGCGCCAAGCTGCGGCGCGCCACTGACCAGGCCTGACGCGATGCCCGGGCAGAAGATCGAAAGGCCCAAAAGCGTTATGGCCGCTAGGACCAGAGCCAGGACCTGTTCGAGGGTCGGCTGATCGCTCCCCCAGGTCGCAACGAACTGGTCGAAGAGCGTCGAGCCGATCCCGACCACGACCGCCAGGACCAGGACCTTCACCCCTGTGGCGATGATCGCGCCGAGCACCTTCTCGGCCAGGAACGCGGTTCGCCCGAAAAGCCCGAAAGGCGCCAGGACAAAACCGGCCAGCGTCGTCAGCTTGAACTCGATCAGGACGACGAAGACCTGCACCGCCATTACGAAGAAGGCGACGATCACAAGGAGGAAGGCGACGAGGAGGACCAGAATTTGGACGAGGTTCTCGAAGACGCCCGGAAAGCCGGAAAGCTGGGACGCCGCTTCGAGCAGCGGCTTTGCCGCTGTGATGCCAAGGGCAGCCAGCTTTCCCGGCCGCAGGAGATCCTCGGCCGATATACCCGCGCCCGACGCCTTGAGGCCAAGGCCCGAGAAACTCTCGAGGACGATGGTCGACAGGCTGTGGAAGTTGCCGATCAGGAAGGCGAAGAAGCCGACGTAGAGAACCTTGCGGATCAGCCGCGCCAGAACGTCCTCGCCAGCGGCCATGCTCCACATCAGGGCCGCGAGGGTCATGTCGATGGCCACGAGAATATTGGCCATCGCCGCAACTTCACCGCCGAGCAGGCCAAAGCCGCTGTCGATGTAGCGATTGAACGTCGCGAAGAAGGTGTCGATGACGCCGACGTCGTTCATGACGCGGCCCGCCCGAAAAAGTGTTCGCGCGCCGCGATCCAGGCCCTTCGACATGTCTCGTCGCGAGCGGCAGCCTCGCCGAGCGTCTGACAGCGCGCAAGATCATCCTGGCGCTCGATGCGCTTAGGGCTTGCCGCCGCCGGCGCCGGAGACCGTCCACCCGCCACGACAGCGGTCCCGAGCATAATGATGATTGCGCCTTCCCAAAGTAGGGGTCGGGTCATGGGATCGTCGAGCCTCCCATGAAGCGCCAGAAACGGGCCTTGGCGTCGGCCCGCGCTGCGGCGCGATCGGCCGCTTCCAGCGCGTCCGCCCGCCCCTGAGCGGCCAGGAGGGCGGTGACCTGCGCCAGCTGCTGAGCTTGCAGCGCCAGAAGCTGGTTGCCGGCCTGCGCGGCTTGCAGGGCGCCGCTGGAGCCTTGGCTCGCCGAGACCAGCGCAGACAATTGGTCAGCGTTGGCGTCGAGCCCGCCGACGACGCCGGCCTGCAACTTCAAAGCGTCCTGGAAGCCGGCGACTGAGATGATCCATCGCCCATCCGCGCGCGCGACCAGATCAGCGTTGGTCGCGCTCAAGGGCGCGGCGCCATAGTTGCTGGTGAAAGCCTGCTGGATCGAAGCGACGTCGTAGGCCAGATGCTGGGCCTCAGCGAGGAGCGCGCGCGTGCGGTCAATCTGGGCTCGCAGGACCGAAAGCGATGAGTACGGCAGACTGGCCAGGTTCTTGGCCTGACCGATCAGCATCTGCGCCTGGTTCTGCAGCGCGTTTATCTGGTTGTTGATCTGCTCTAGCGCCCTGGCGGCCTGCAGGACGTTGGAGGCGTAGTTGGTAGGGTCGAAAACCGTGAACTGGGCCAGTGCCGGCCCGGTGGGGACAGCAAGGCCTAGAACGACGGCCAGCAGGATGCGGCGGCGAAAAGCGCGCATGACTCAGCTCTCCATGGATGTTGGGATTGGAAGGAGGTCGGCGGCCCAGGTCAGGCCGCGGGCGCGAAGCCAAGCGGCGCCGAAATCGACCGGCGGGCTGCGTGCGAGGATCGAGGCGATCAGCGCTTGGTCGGCCTTTGAAGACACAGCGCTGAAGGCCAGACCGATAGGACCTAGGCCGAGCTCGAAGAGCCGCTCGCCGACGGGCGATTGCAGGTAATAGTCGCGCTTGGGCGTCGCCCGGGCGATTAGCTCGATCTGACGGTCATTGAGACCAAAGCGTCGGTAGGCGGCCGAACCGAGTGGGTCGAGCGCCCAAGCGTTGGGAAGGAATATCCGGGTCAGGCAAAGCTCGATAATCGCGTAGGCGATTGGGCTCTGCTCGATCTGCACGAGAGACAGCGTGGTCATCACGACCGAGCCGTTCTTCTTACGCACCGTCCCGAGCCACGTCTGAAGCTGCGGCCCGAAGGCCTCGTCGGCGAGCGCCAGCCACGCTTCATCGACCAGGATGAGGGTCGGCGCGCCGGTGAGCCGTCGCTCGATTCGATGGAAGAGGTAGGCCAGCACCGCAGGCGCCGCCGCCGTTCCTAGAAGCCCTTCGGTCTCGAAGGCCTCGATCGTCCCATCCGCGAGCGTTTCGTGATCAGCATCGAGGAGCCGCCCCCACGCACCGCCCAGGCAGTACGGAGCCAGGGCCTGCTTGAGTTCGCGACTGGTCAGAAGAGCGGCAAGGCCAGTAAGGGTGCGCTCTTGGGTGGGGGCGGTCGCAAGGCTCGCCAGGGCCGACCAAAGGTGTTCGCGCACCGATGGTGTAATCGCCACGCCCTCACGAGCGAGGATGGCCGCTAGCCAACCGGCGGCCCAGATTCGCTCGCTCTCGTCGTCGATAGCCGCCAGCGGTTGCAAGTCGACGGCCGCGCGATCGGCTTCGCGCAAGACGCCGCCCAGATCATGGAAGCTCCCGCCCATGCCAATCGCTGCCGCACGGATTGAGGCGCCGAAATCGAAGGCGAAGACCTGAGCGCCCGCGTAGCGCCGGAACTGCAGCGCCATCAGCGCCAACAGCGTGCTCTTGCCCGCGCCGGTGGGCCCCACGACCAGCGTGTGGCCGACATCGCCGACGTGCAACGATAGGCGAAAAGGCGTTGAGCCCTCCGTACGGGCCATCAGCAGCGGCGGGCCGCTCAGGTGCGCGTTGCGCTCAGGCCCGGCCCAAACCGCCGACAACGGCGCCATATGAGCGAGGTTGAGCGTCGAGAGCGGCGGCTGTCGAACGTTGGCGTAGACCTGCCCCGGCAGCGTCCCGAGCCAGGCCTCCACAGCGCCGACGCGCTCGCGGATGACCGTGAAATCCCGGCCCGTGATGACCTTTTCGGCCATGGCCAATTTGGCGTCCGCGCGTGCCGGATCCTCGTCCCACACGACCAAGCTAGTAGTGACATAGGCATAGGCGACGGTGTCGGCCCCAAGATCTTGGAGCGCCAGATCGGCGTCGCCGGCCTTGTTGGCCGCATCGTTGTCGACCAAGGCCGAAGGTTGCTGGGTGAGCGCCTCCTGCAGCAGCGTCATCACCGACTTTCGCTTGGCGAACCACTGGCGCCGGATCTTGGCCAGCAGGCCCTGGGCTTCGACCTTGTCGAGGAAGATCGCGCGCGTCGTCCAGCGGTAGGCGAACGACAGCCGGTTGAGATCGTCGAGCAGACCCGGCGTCGTGGACGTTGGAAACCCGGTCAGCGTCAGGACGCGCAGGTGCGCTGTACCCAGACGCGGCTTAAGCCCCCCGTCGAGCGGCTGGGTCGCCAACAGGACGTCCAGCTGCTGCGGTGTTTGCGGAACTGCCACGCCCTGCCGGCTCGCGGTGACCGCGCCGTGCAGGAAGGCCAGCGTCTGGGCGTCATCCAGCCAGGCGGCGTATGGCGTTAGGCCTTCAATCAGCGCCAGCAGGCGGTTGGCGCGATCGATGAACCCGGTGAGTTCGGCGCGCCAGTCGGGTCCCTCGCCCTCTTGGCCTTCGATGAACAGACGCGCCAAGCTTTTGGTGCGCCCGGTGGCCGGCAGATAGACCATGGTGAGGTAGTAACGGCTCTCGAAATGCGCGCCCTCTTCCAAGAAGGCCGCGCGGCGTTCCTCGTCGACCAGCGCTGACACGGGGTCTGGAAAGTCGCTGTCGGGGTAGGCTTGCGCCGGATCGCGCCGGGCCTCGACCGCTACCGACCATCCCGAACCGAAGCGTCGCATGGCATTGTTGAGCCGCGACGCCACGGCGGCGACTTCAGCATCGCCGACGGAATCGAGGTCGGGACCACGGAAGGCGGCGGTGCGTTGGAAGGCGCCGTCCTTGTTGAGGACCACGCCGGGGGCGACCAACGCCGCCCATGGGAGATAGTCGCAGAGGCTGGAGGCACGGCGGGAAAATTCGCGAAGGTCGAGCATGCTCAGACCTCCAAGTGCGCTGGGATGCGCACGTGCCGGCGACCAACCTCGGCGATCAGGGGATCATGCCGCGCGGCCCAGACCGCCAGGCCGTGGCCGACGATCCAGGCTACCAGCCCGATCAGCCAGAGGCGCAGGCCAACGCCTAGGCTTGCGGCGATGGTGCCGTTGACCAGGGCGATCGCGCGAGGCGCGCCGGCCAACAGCACCGGCTCGGTAAGGGCCCTGTGGACGGGAGCAGCGAAGCTCATCGCGCGATCGCCGGCCATCAGACGACGGCCCCGCCGCCGAACGAGAAGAACGACAGGAAGAAACTCGACGCGGCGAACGCGATCGAAAGACCGAACACGATCTGGATCAACCGGCGGGTGCCGCCGGTGCTGTCGCCAAAGGCCAGCGCCAGACCCGTCATGATAATGACGATGACGGCAATGATCTTGGCGACGGGGCCTTCGATCGACTCCAGGATCTGCTGAAGCGGCTCTTCCCAGGGCATGGAAGAGCCGGCCGCGTAGGCCTTTGCCGACAGCAGGGCGAAGGCGGCGGGAGGGCCAGCGAGAAGCCAGCGGCGGACGCGCGGCGGCGTATGCCAGGCGCCATCGGCGCGCGGCAGGGCAAGGCTCGTGGACACGAGACCAATCTCCTTTAGATTTTCAGGGGCTTAGGGGGTGAGTTCTCAGGCGGTGCTGAGCTGGTAGGCGCCGTCGGGCGCCAAGCCCTGCAGGCGTGAAAGTTCAATGAGACGTCGCTGTCGGCCCCGGCCGGCGAGCACGGCAATCAGGTCAATTGTCTCGGCAATCAGAGCGCGCGGCACGGTGATCACCGCTTCCTGGATCAGCTGCTCCAGACGCAGAAGCGCGCCCAAGGCGGATCCCGCGTGAAGGGTGCTGATCCCGCCTGGATGGCCCGTTCCCCAGGCCTTCACCAGGTCTAGCGCCTCGGGGCCTCTCACTTCGCCGATGATGATGCGGTCGGGGCGCAGCCGCAGCGTGGAGCGAACGAGGTCGGTCAAACTGACGACGCCTTCGATGGTGAGCATCGACACGAAATTCGGCGCGGCGCATCGAAGCTCGCGTCGATCTTCGCAGAGGATAACCCGGTCACTGATCTCAGCGACCTTCTCAAGCAAGGCGTTGACCAGGGTCGTCTTGCCGCTGGAGGTTTGCCCCACCACGAGAATATTGCGCCGCTCTCGCACCGCTTCGCTAAGCACTAAGGCTTGCTCGGCGCTCATCACGCCGGTGCGCACATAGTCGTCGAGGGTGAAGAGCGCCTTGGCGGGCTTTCGGATCGCGAATGTCGGGGCCGCCACGACGGGCGGCATCTGCCCCTCGAACCGCTCACCCGTTCCAGGAAATTCAGCCGAAAGCTGAGGACGACCAGCGTGGACTTCGGCTCCGACGTAGTGGGCCACCAGGCGCATGACCCGCTCGGCGTCTGCAGCCGAAATGGTCAATTCGGCGTCCATGAGGCCAGCGTCGAACCGATCGATCCACACACGGCCGTCAGGATTGACCATCAGCTCGCCCACCCCCGGATCGTCCAGGCCGGCCAGGAGCAACGGTCCCAAGGCTGAGCGAAGCATGCGCTCGGTCCGCAATTTCTCAGCTGTTTCAGGCCGGTCCATGTCGATCCCCGTTGGGCTACGGGAACAACTAAGAGGACTGTGTTCGGTGCGTTTTCAACAGCAGGTCATAGAATAGAATACGCCGGCGCCGGAGAGAACGACGGGCAACATCCTGTTGGGCACCAGATCCAAGCGCTTTCGTATCGGAGGGATGGTGGTCAAGGTGTCGTCCGCGACAATCTGGCCGCGCGCCGGTGCGGTGCGCTGTCTGGAGATGCCCTGAGATCCAATTCGGCGGCTTCGATATCTAGCGCCGCGTGTAGTTCGATAGCGGGAAGCAAACTCTAGCCTTCGTGGGCGAAAGGCCCGGAGGTGCGAAGAGCAGCTTCCTTGTCCGCATCGCAACTGACCTAGGGTTGGACACTGAAGAACTTCGTGGATGAAGCCGGCCGCCTGCTCCCCAGCAGACGACCGGCAGGTGACGCCCATGCAGCGGCAGAAGCGTCACCGGCGGAGCAAACGGGCTCGAAGCGCGACTGTTCCGAGAGGCGAGGGCTACGCGGTTGGGTCGGGTCTCGGCCGGATGCTGACTTCGTGGTTCCGAGATGCCCACCTGACGGCCTCGATGCGTGTCATTGGCCGGACGTCTGAAGGCAGAATGCTCTCCCCGTCGGCGGTAACGACGTCCCAAACGTCCTCGGGGTGTCCGTCAGCGCCTATCCGGGCGCGGCGCTCGATCCAGACTTTCATGCGGTGGGCGCCACTTCACTCGAACCGAACAATCGGCGGGGCGCACCCGGCCGCCGCCTCCCCCACCAGACGGCCGGCCAAGGCATGGTCCTCACGACAGGTCGCAGGCCTAGGGCGCTCCACTCGGGGAGGCCTGGAAAACCAACGTTTTCGGAAATTGGTTCCGGACCACAAACCATCAACAGCGACCAGGCCTAAGGGCCGGAGTGTAGGAGCGTGCAGTGGACCTGTTCACGGCGATCGAGAAGTCGTGGCCCTATCTCGTCGTTGGCGCGCCGGGGGCCTACGTCGTCATCAAGGACTTGCTCGGCCGGGACGCGGCTAAGCGGAAGGCGGCGCTCGACGCCGAAGAGGCGAAGGCCAGCCTCATGCTCAAGGTGCAAGAGGTCGCCCGCCAAATGGTCACGATGTCGGTCGAGGAACTCGCCCGCCTTCGGAGCGGCTGGCCCGCGTCGAGACCGAGCTCCGAGATCTGCAACGGGAGCACACCCGCATGATCAGCGACAAGGACGCCAAGATCACCGCCCTGGAGGGCGAGACGCGGCAGCTGCTGGCCTAGATCGAGACCTACAAACGGGTGCTCGCCGCCCACAAGATCTCCGACCTGACCCTTGGGCATTTCGAAATCAAAGGCGACCCGCCATCCGTCACGCCAGCCACCGATGAGGCCCTATGATCAACATGCCGAAGGTGGTGAACCTTCCCAAGACCCAGACCATCCTAGCCGTAGGCGTCTCGCCGGGTGCTTCATGACCCACATCAACTGTCATGACGCTATGCTGATGGTGCTGTCGTTCTACTTCACCAAGCACGACCCCGCCAAAGCCTGACGGGCTGGGTGGCCGGCGACCGAAGCCGCCGGCCTGGCTCGCCGAGACGAGCGCTTCTCACGACACCCGAAGCCGACTGACCACGGCCAGGATCGACCGGCCAGCTCTCTCGATCAACTCCCCAAGAATCAGGGGGAACAGCCAAGGAACATCACCATGGACGTCCGCGATCGCCAGCGGCGATTGCTGGTGCTCGGCCATTACGCCGGGGCCAAGCGCTCACTGCTGGATAACGCTGCAGTTCCCGTGACCATCGCTAGCTGGGCTGTGGCGTTGTTCTTGATCTACAAGCTGATTATGCAGGAGAAGGCGCCCGCTGCTGTGTCGTTGATGAGCCTATGCCTCGTACTTGAGGTAGCGGCTCTGACGCGAGCCAAAGCGCTCTCGAATTTGGAACTCAAGTTCGTGGGATTCAGCTGCCTTCTAGTCGGGACGATCGCCGCGGGCGCAGTCTTGAACGGTGTTCGCTGACGACAGTACCGCGAGCGCAAACTGTGCCGTCGCCCCTATTGGAGCGGCGGCCTTTTGCGTTCAAGCCATCAGGATCGCGATGTGTTCGCGGTACTTTTCGACGCGCGCGTAGTCCTTGGGCGTCGGAAAGGCGATCCGCGACAGATCCATGTTGTCGCGCATGTCGGCGATCTTCACTTCGGTGGCGAGCGGGTTGAGGCCAACGCGAGCAATGAAGTCGCCGTAGGGTTCAAGATGCCGCTTGGTCAGGGCCTCCAGAGCGTCGAGGATGGACTGGCTGAAGCCCGCTTGCTCGACCATCCAGGCATAGTCCGGACAGTCCTCCAGAACATCGTGCAGCACGGCTACGATGCGGGCCTCTTCGCTCTTCAGCGAGAGCATCACCCTGACCGGGTGCATGATGTACGGTTGGCCGCCCTTATCGACCTGCCCAGCATGAGCGGCGAGGGCAATGGTGATGGCGCGGTTGAGGTCGCTCATAATGCGACCATAGCACTAGTCGCGGCGTGGTGTGAACGCGCGGCCTGATTTGAATGTCGCCCGCTTCGTGACCGGCGACGACCGCTTGATGATGCGTTCGAACACGCCCAGCGCTACCGTCTCGGCCTGGGAGTCGTCCTTGGCCGGCGCGCGCTCAGATCCGTAGGCGCTGGAGACGCAGACGCTGTCTTCCTCAAAGGTGTAGGTGGCGCTCCACTCTCGATCGCCGCCGATGATCTGGTTCATGCCGGCGGAACGGGGTGCGGCGCGAGAGCGATCCGACTCACTACAGCAGAGTCGGCTCGGGCTCGTTGGGCGGGTCTTGCTTCTGCCCCATGCCCCGGCTGACGATCATCAGCTGGTCATCGGGCAGGGGGCGCTGGAGGGCCCTAGCCTCATCCCACGGCGCCCGCATCCAGACGTCGAGCTCCTCGGCGGTCGTCAGAATGACCGGCATGGCCTTAGAGTGGACGGGGCCGACCACGCCGTTCGCCTCGGTGGTGAAGAAGGCGTAGACGTCGCAGGTCTCAAATCCGGTCTTCATCTTGCGGACGCAGGTATGGTTGCGCGTCTCGATGCCGGCGAAGAACGCCAGCGGCCGATCCTCGCCCAGAGCGAACCAGACGTTCTCGCCCGCCTTGCCGCCGACCTGGTTTGGCTCGGCGAACGAGGTCAGTGGGACGAGGCAACGGTGTTCCGGGCCCAGGTACTGCGTCCAGTATTTCGGCTGACGGATGTTGGTGGTCCCTGCGTCGGGCTCTTTGCGCAGCAGTTCCTCAAACGCGGCTTCGTCGATGACCTGCCCCTTGAGCCTGAGCTTCTCCGCGCGATCCTCGGCGGCCTTGCGGCGAGCGAAAAAGGGGGAAGGCATACCCCATCGAGCCATGACGAGCTCGCTGCCGCCGCCGGCCATGTGGCGGACGATCGGCGCAGGGTAGTCCGGGAAGATCCCGGGCAGCGGCGGCAGGTTGCCGACGCCGTCGATAGCCTCGATGAAGGCCAGAACTTCGGCTTGGCCTCTCCGCATACTGTAGAGGTTGCAAATTGGCCTAGCCCTTGAGCCAGAGGGCGGCCGTCCAGCAGTCGCCGTCGGGCTCGTCGCCGACCAGCTGGTGCACCTCGACGTGCTCCACGGCCGGATGCGCCGCCCAGAAATCGTGATCGGTCTTCCACTCGCCGACCAGCTCCATATCGGCGTGTCGGTCTGGGCGCTCTGTCTCGAGCGCTTCCGGGGTGACGAGGCTGGCCAGGAAAATCCGCACCGTGGCGCCGCCGTTCACGGCGTCAGTTTCATGGGCTTCCGCGACCAGCGGGTGCTTCTGCCAGAACCCATGTGGCGCTCGCGTGCCGGTGGCCACCAGGGCCGCGCCGTCAGTGTAGAAGCGCCGGGCTTCGCTCGTCTCTGGGTCAACGATTTGCCAAGTGAACGGCTCTGCGGTCGAGTTCATCTCAGGTCTCCGTCATGTAGGCATCTGGCGATCAGATGGCTTTCCGGTCAACGGCGGGTAGCCGTAGGCGGCCGGGTCCAGGCCCGCTCCCTCCAACGCAGTGCGGATGAAAACGCGCCGGCGCTCGAAAGCGTCCGAAATCGCGCCGCCATAGGCGTAGTTCCCGGCAATCTCGTAGGCAAAGCACGTCTGCGCGCCGCAAGGGCATCGAATGCGAGCCGCGATGTCGGAAACGTTGGCGTTCAGGAATTGCCGCCAGGGCCCCAGAAAATGAGCCATCGACCGGCGCTCGCTTAAGCCGCACGCCCAGCAGCTCACTACAAGATCCCAACCGTGCTCCAGCACCTCGACCAGGCGATACTGGTGACGCCGCCCGGGCGCGCGTCCGAGGCGCTGAGCATCTTCATTGCGGATCATTCGGCGCCTCGACTTGGCGGACTGCCCGCCACCAAGCCCACATGTGCCCGTTGCCGCGCTCGACCCGCTCCATCTCGAACCAGGCTTCGTCGCCCTCAAACTCGGGGACGTTCTCGACGTCGACGAAAGTTGTGGCGGACCGTCGCCCCTTGGAGCCACCGGGCATGGTGAAATAGAGGGTGCGCGAGCTTGGGTCTGCACGGATGGCCCGCACGCGGGTCAGTTTCGCGACTTGGCGAAAGCAGACGCGAGGCGCTCTAGGCGCACGGATTGGCGCTCTCGGGCTTGAGCGTTGGGCCGGCATGGCGATCTCCGATGTTCTTTAAACGTTCTCCTTTCAGCCGGCGGCGGAGTCAAGGCGTCTACCGGGCAGGAACGGTGCCGGCGCGGGAAGCCCTGCGGTCAACGACTGCGCGATCAGGGCCCTGCCCGATCGAACGCGGACGATCTTCGTCCTGCGCCGTCTGGGAGGCCTGTCGCATCCTCAGATCGCCCGCCGCCTGGGACTGTCGCTGAGCACGGTCGAAGAGCACATCCAGAGGGCCGCAAAGCAGCTTCTCTCGCTTGGAGAGGAAAGCCGTGACCTCTAGCCTGACGTCCGGACAGCCCGTGGACGAGGCCGCCGCCTACTGGCTGGCGCGGTGCGACGCCGATCCGGCAACGCCGGCGATCCGGCTTTCCTGGCTTGGCTGGCCGCGTCCGAAGAACACGACCGCGCCTGGGCCCGCGCCCAAGCCGTCTGGCGTCGCGCCGCCCAGGAGCTGGAGGACGATCCCTTGGCCGAGGCCCTGCGGGCCAGCGCCCTGGCCGCCCGTTCGCCTGTGTGGCCCAAGGTCCTGGCCGCCGCCTCGATCGCCGCCGTCGTCCTGCGGGGCGCGGCCGGCGGCTGGCGCCACTGGAGCGGGCGCGAGCAGCCCCAGGCCACGCAGGTTGCGGCCCTGCCTCAGTTCGTCACCCGCGTCGGCGAGCGACGGGCGGTCACGCTACCGGACGGCACGCGCCTGGACCTCGACAGCGACACGCGCGTCGATGTGGCTTTGACGGCAAGGCGCGCCGCCCGATCCTGATAAAGGGCTGGGCCTATATCCAGGTCGGGCGCGATCAGAACCGGCCGTTCGGCGTCGACGCCGGCGACCAGACCATCGTCGATCGCGGGACGTCTTTTGGCTTCCGCTTAGAACCGGACAAGGTCTCGGTGATGCTGGTCGAGGGCGAGATCGTCGTCGGCGCGCACGGCGCCGCACCCGAGCACGACCTGCGGCCCGGCCAGCGCCTGGTGCTGCAGGCGGGCCAGCCCGTCCGCGTCGAGCGTTTCGACCCGACCACCGCACTGGGCCTGGCGCGAGGGCTTCGTCGAGTTCTCCGACACCCCGCAGTCCGAGGCCGTCGCGGAGATGAATCGCCACCGCGGTCGCCGGATGGTCATCGCCGATCCGCGCGTCGGGGTCCTGAAGATCAGCGGCCGCTTCAAGCTGGGCGATCCGGACCGCTTCCTTCGCACCGTGGCGATGCTGCTGCCCGTGCGCGCGGTCCGTGTCGGCGACACACTGGAAATCCGCGCGGCGTCGTGAGCGCTCAGAACCGCCGGGTCAGGCTGAGTTCGAAGCTGCGCTCTCGCGCGTCGCCATAGGTGCTGTAGCCGGTTGGCGCGGCCAGGGCCAAGGGCGGGGCGACGTCCAGCAGGTCGTTCATAGCGCTCTCCTGAGGACGGGAGTGTGTTTCGGCTTGCAAAAATGACCCCCATCTCGGGGATATCGGCGTCCAAAAATGACCCCCTGTCCTTGAGGCTTTGATGGCCAGATCGGCGGCTTGTGTAGCCGCGGATCGAGACGGGGATGT
>NZ_JBCNJZ010000005.1:0-447438 GCF_039596335.1 Caulobacter sp.
CCCCCATCCCCAAGAACGGCACCCCGCGGCCGGCCTCGACCAAGCCCGCGCCCAGCCCGGTGCTGGGCCTGGGCGACTCGGATCTACAAGGCGCGGCGACCGCCGGCTCGGGTCGCGGCGGTGGCGGTGGTGGCGACGGCTGCGACATGGTCCGGCTGCTGCAGGAGGGCCTGCGCAAGAACCCTCGCGCCCGCGCCGCCCTGATGCGCGCCCATGGCGAGACCATCGGCGCCGGCCGTGCGGTGCTGGTCTGGAACGGCTCGTGGTCACGCACCACTGGCGAGGAAGGCGAGGGCCTGGCCGGCCTGCGCGAGATGATCATGATGGAGGTCGCCTTCGCCCCGGCGGCCTGCCGCGCCGAGCCGATGCGCGGCCTGGTGCTGATCTCGCTGAACGACGGCCCCGGCGCGGCCCGCTTCGCCCTGGGCGGAGGCTCCTGGCGCTGGTCGGACCTGCTGTTCGCCAAGGGCGCGCGAAGGAGCGGCTAGAGCTTTTCCAGAAGGTACAGGCGGCCCTGTGTGACGCCCGTCGCCTCGCGACGCAGCACGATGTCTTCGTGATCGGCGATCCGGAAGCCCGGCGCAGCCACCTGGCGGACATAGTCGTCGCCATGGGCGTAGCGGGCGGTGGGCAGTAGTCGCCAGCCGGCTTCGCCCCGTTCGACGCTGAAGGCCAGCACGCCGCCGTGGGCGAGGGCCTCGGCGGCGGCGGTCAGCAGCGGCGCCAGATCACCGAAATAGATCAGGACATCGGCGGCGAAGATCAGGTCGAACGCGCTGGGTTGGCTCTGCAGAAACGTGACCGCCTCGGCCTGGACCAAGTGGTCGTACCCGCCGCGCTCGGCCGCCTTGGCCAGCATGGCCGACGACAGATCGACCCCGGTCAGCTGGGCGCCGAACCCTCCCAGGAACGGCGCGGCCAGGCCCGTGCCGCAGCCCAGGTCCAGGATCCGCGCGAACCGCGCGTACCGGCCGGCCACGAGATTGGCCAGCAGCTCGGGCGCGCGATAGTCCAGCATCTCGACCAACTGGCGATCGAAACGCTGGGCGAGATCGTCGAACAGAGCTTCGACATAGGCGGGCGGCGCCCGGTCGAAGCGCGGATCCGTCAGGACGCGCAGCTCGTGCGCCCGGATGAGGTCCGCCGGATTGTGCGCCGCCAGCCAGGCGCCGAGGGTGCGGGCCGCATCGAGGCTGTCGAAGGCCACGAGGATGCCGAAGCCCTCGCGCGCGACGGTCTCCAGATCCTCGGCCAGGGGGCCTGCGATCATGGCGTAGAGGTCCAGCGCGGCCTGGGCGTCGCCCCCTTCGAGCGCGTTGTAGGCGGCGGCGCGGGCCCACGTCACCCGCGCGCCCTCGGGCAGGGGCTCGACCCCGTTGGCGGTCGCGAAGGTGTCGGCGGCGCGGGCAAAGTCGCCGGTCAGGAACAGGGCGTGCGCCAGGCATTGCCGGCGCACCGGTTCGGCGTTCGGCGCATGGACGGCCCAGGTCAAAGGCTCGACGGCTTCCTGAAAGCGCCGCGCGATCAGCAGGTTCAGGCCCAGGCCGAACAGGGCCTCATCGTGATCGGGCTTCATGACCAGCACAGCGCGGAATGCGGCCTCGGCGTCGTCCAGCCGGCCCTGGGCCCCGGCCGCCACGGCGATGGCGAGCATGTCTTCTATGGCCTGGCTGTCCATCTTCAGTCCCTCTCGTCGGCGACTCGCGAAAGGCGCGACTGCGAGACTTAGACCCCCGCCACCAGTCCGCCGTCCAGCAACTCCGCACGGCCCGCCAGGCTCAGCTCGACCAGCGCCGCCATGACCACCGAAGCCGGGGCGGCGGCGGCGCGGACCAGGTCGTTGCGGGCGATGGGCGTGGGAGAGAGCAGGGCGGCGACCTTCTCGCGCAGGGCGTCGTGGTCGATCTCCAGGTCCGGCTGGGCCTCGTAGGGGCGGTCGCGCTCGCGCAGATGGATGTGACCCGACAGGGCGCGCAACACGTCCTCGGCGCCTTCGCACAGGATCGCGCCCTGGCGGATCAGGTCGTTCGTGCCCTTCGAGCGTGGGTCCAGCGGCGAGCCGGGTACGGCGAAGACGTCGCGGCCCTGCTCGGCGGCGAGGCGTGCGGTGATCAGCGAGCCGGACTTCAGCTCGGCCTCGACGACGATCACGCCCAGCGACAGGCCCGAGATGATGCGGTTGCGGCGCGGGAAGTCCTTGGCCTGGGCGCGGCGGTCGGGGGCGCTTTCGGAGACGACGCAGCCCTCGGCGGCCAGACGGGCGTGCAGCTTGTCGTGCTCGGGCGGATAGACGTCGCCGATCCCGCCGCCCAGCACGGCGACCGAGCCGGTGGTCAGGGAGCCTTCATGCGCCGCCCCGTCGACGCCGCGCGCCATGCCCGAGACGATGACATAGCCGGCGACCCCCAGGTCGGTGGCCAGCTGGCGAGCGAAGCGCTGGCCGGCGGCCGAGGCGATGCGGGCCCCGACGATGGCCAGGCTGGGCTGGGACAGCAGCTCCGCGCGGCCCAGCGCCCACAGCACCGGCGGCGGCGGATCCAGCGCCGCCAGGTTCGGCGGAAAGTCAGGCTCGCAGCCGCAAAGCAGGCGGGCGCCCAGCCGCTCGCCGGCCTCGAGCTCGCGCTCGATCGCCTCGCGCGGCGGCAGGGACAGGGGCACGGCGCGGCCGCCGCGGCGGGACAGGTCGGGCAGGGCAGACAGGGCTCGCTCGGGCGTGCCGTAGCGGGTCAGCAGATGGTCGAAAGCGACGGGGCCGACGGTCTCGGTGCGCGCCAGGCGCAGCCAGGCGAAGCGCTGGATGTCCGAGAGCCGGCCCGGCGTCACGGAGCGTCCGTAACGGGCGGCGCCGCGTCCTTCTTCTTGCCGATCTTGGGCTCCTCGCCCTTCAGCAGGCGGGCGATGTTCTCGCGGTGGCGGATGAAGATCAGCACGGCCATGAACAGGGCCAGGGCCAGCATTGGATAGGGCTGGTCGGTGGCCAGGGCGAACGGCGCGGCCAGGGCGGCGGCGGTCAGGGCGGCCAGCGAGCTGATGCGGAAGAACACGGCCATGGCCAGCCAGGTGATGGCGGCCAGTACGCCCACCGGCCAGCAGGCGGCCAGCAGCACGCCGTAGAAGGTGGCCACGCCCTTGCCGCCCTTGAACTTCAGCCAGACGGGGAATAGGTGGCCCAGGAACGCCGCGCCGCCGGCCAGGGCGACGACCAGCGCGGTGTCATGGGTAAGCACGCGGGCCAGGATCACCGCCAGCACGCCCTTGCCGGCGTCGCCCAGCAGGGTGATGGCCGCCAGGTCCTTGCGGCCCGAACGCAGCACATTGGTCGCGCCGATATTGCCCGACCCGATCTGCCGGATGTCGCCGGCCCCGCCCAGGCGCGTGGCGATCAGCCCGAACGGGATCGACCCGAGCAGGTAGCCGCCGACGAGGGTGATCGCGAGCGTGACGTAGGTGGCGGCGGCGAGATCTTGCACGTTTCGACCCTAAGGCGAGTTGCGCGCGAATTCAACCGCTGCGCAAGCGAGAGTTGTATGTCTATGGTGTAGTGCAGAAGCGAGGCGGGGGCCATACTCGCCCCCTCCGCGCTGACGCGCTCCTCCCCCGGAGGGGGAAGACGGCCAGCAGTACCCCCGTCTGCCCCCTCCGGGGGCGGACGACCGCGAAGCGGTCAGGTGGGGGCGAGTTAAGGGCCTTACCCCTCCGCGCGGTGCACCACCCGGCCGTCCACCACCGTCATCAGCACCTGACCCTGCAGCCTGCGCCCATCGAACGGCGAGTTTTTGGACTTCGACAGCAGGCGGGCCGCGTCGATGATCAGCGGGGCGTCGATGTCGCACAGCACCACGTCGGCCGGGGCGCCGGGGGCGATGCGGCCGCCGCGCAGGCCCAGCAGTTCGGCGGGGGCCAGGGTGACGGCGCGGATCAGGTCCACGAGGGCGATACGCTCGTCGTGATACAGCGACAGCAGGGCCGGCAGCAGAGTTTCCAGGCCCACAGCGCCGGGGGCGGCCTCGTCGAACGGCAGGCGCTTGTCCTCGGCCGGGGCCGGATTGTGCGCCGAGACGACGACGTCGATCAGACCGTTGGCCAGCGCCTCGATCAGCGCCTGGCGGTCGTCTTCGCCGCGCAGGGGCGGGTTCAGCTTGGCGAAGGTGCGGTAGTCGCCGATGTCCAGCTCGTTGAAGGACAGGTGATTGATCGACACCGAGGCGCTGATCCGCAGGCCCTTCTTCTTGGCGCGCTCCAGCGTTTCCAGGGCTTGGGCCGAGGTGATCTGGTCGACCAGCAGCTTGCCGCCGGTGGCTTCCAGCAGGGCGACGTCGCGCTCCAGCATGATCCGCTCGGCCATCGGCGAGATCGAGGGCAGGCCCATGCGGCCGGCGAACTCGCCGCCGGTCGCCGCGCCGCCCTTGGCCAGCCACGGATCCATCGGACGGTGGGCCAGCAGGGCGTCGAAGCCCTTCGCATAGGTCAGCACGCGCTGCATGACCTTGCTGTCGACGATCGGCTTGCCCGCATCGGTGATGTAGACGCAGCCGGCCTCGCGCATCAGGCCGATCTCGGCCATCTGCTCGCCCGACAGGCCCTTGGTCGCCGCGCCGGCCACCAGGATGCGGGCGCTGTCGATGTCGCGCGCCCGGCGCAGGATGAAATCGACCATCGAGGGATCGTCGATCGCCGGGCTGGTGTCGGGCTGGACCACCATCGAGGTGACGCCGCCGGCCGCCGCGGCGCGCGCCGCCGAGGCCAGGGTTTCCTTGGTCTCGGCCCCGGGCTCGCCGGTGCGCACCCGCAGATCGATCAGGCCGGGCGCTAGCAGCGCCCCACCGCAATCAATAACCCGCACGGCCTTGGACAGCTTGCCGAACTCGCGGCCCTTGGCGACGTCGCTGATGACGCCTTCCGAGACGATGACGCCGCCGGGGCCGTCATAGCCGCTTTCCGGATCGACCAGGCGGGCGTTGACGAGGGCGAGGGGTTGGGCGGACGTCATTGGGCTGCCTCGATACGCGCGGCCAAACTGGTGAGCACGGCCATGCGGGCGGCGACGCCCATCTCGACCTGGTCCTGGATCAGGCTCACGGCCGGATCGTCGGCGACATCGCTGTCGATCTCGACGCCTCGGTTCATCGGACCCGGGTGCATGACCTTGGCCCCCGGCGCGGCGCGGGCCAGCTTCTCGCGGTCCAGGCCGTAGAAGCGGAAATATTCGCGGGTCGAGGGCACGAAGGCGCCCTGCATCCGCTCCAGCTGCAGGCGCAGCATCATCACGACGTCGGCGCCGGCCAGGCCCGACTTCATGTCGTGGTGGACGGTGACGCCCCAGCGCTCGGCCTGGGCCGGCATCAGGGTGGGCGGGCCGACCAGGCGCACACTGGCGCCCAGGGTGTGCAGCAGGGCGACGTTCGAGCGCGCCACGCGGCTGTGCAGCACGTCGCCGCAGATCGCCACGGTCAGGCCCGAGACGCGGCCAAAGGCGCGGCGGATCGACAAAGCGTCCAGCAGGGCCTGGGTCGGGTGCTCATGCTGGCCGTCGCCGGCATTGACGACGTGACCGCTGACCTTCTGCGAGAGCAGGCTGGCCGCGCCCGACGAGGCGTGGCGCACGACCAGCAGGTCGGGGCGCATGGCGTTCAGCGTCACGGCGGTGTCGATCAGGGTCTCGCCCTTGGCCACCGACGAGGTCTTGGGGTTCATGTTGACGACGTCGGCGCCCAGGCGCTTGCCGGCCAGCTCGAACGAGCTCTGGGTCCGCGTGCTGTTCTCGAAGAACAGGTTCATCAGCGTCCGGCCGTGCAGCAGGTCCAGGCTCTTGGACGTCTGCCGGTTGAAGGCGACGAAGGCGTCGGCCAGGTCCAGCAGGTCCGCGGCTTGCGGCGCGTTCAGGTCGCCAGCGGACAGGAAATGGCGCTTGGGAAAGGCGAAAACGCGGGCGCGGATCGTTTCGATCGCCGCGCGGGCGGGGTCATGGGCTGGAGCCGTCATGAGCCCGCGTCTTAGGCGGCTTTGGCGGGGAAGGGAAGGCGCGCGGCGGGCGGCAGGCCTTTCGTCCCCTGGAATATTTCGCGCCGGCGGACGGCCTGAACCTCTTACCGGGGACACCGCCGGCTTGTTGCCAGGGGCCAGAGGCGGCTAGGTTGGTTAAAGTCGCCAGGATCGGGGTTGGCCATGTTGTTGCTGTTGCTCGCCCTGTTGCAGGCCGCCCCGCCCGAGGAGGCCAAGGCCACGCTGCAGTCGTGCCAGATGGGCGAAAAGGGTTGGGTCTGCCACTACCAGATCCCGTCGACGACGATCGTGCGGCCGCTGGAAGCGTCGGACGCGGCCCACAGCGTCACCGCCAGCCCGACCCTGCCCATGACGCCGCTGCCGGTCGAGCCGCCCGCCGCCGCTCCAGCTTACGACGACGCGGCCGAACACGCGCGCCAGACCCGGCTGATCGCCCGCTGCGCCGACGCCAAGTGGTATTCGCCCTGCCTGCCGGGTGAGCGCACCGAGGCGCGGCTGCTGCGCGACGCCGTCACGCTGCGGGGGAAGGTCACCACCTTGCTCAGCGAACAGCGCTGCGACGAGGCGATCAAGATGGCGCTGGAGGGCGGCGACCTGCCGCTGGCGCGCGAAGCCCGGGCGTTCTGCGCGCCCTAAAACGAAAAGAGGGAGAAGGCTCTGAAGCCTTCCCCCTCTCGTCGTGTCTGGCTTGACGCCTGAAGGCCTAGCGGCGCGATGGCGCGGGCTCGCAGCGCGAACCTTCGGCGCAGGCGCCGTAGTGGATTTCTGGGGCCTCGACCGTGACGGCCGACGGGCGCACAATCACTTCCGGGCGGTGCAGGTAGATCTGCGGGGCGGCGACGCGGACCGGCGGGGCTTCGACATAGACCGGCGGGCCCTGGATATCGATGCGGCCCGACGGGATCACCACAGGCTCGCCGTAGACGCGCACGCCCGGGGCGTTGACGCGGATGTCGCCATAGCCCGGGGTCACGCCGTAGAACGACACGGTGCGGGTGCACAGGCAGTCAACCGGCGGCAGGCCGGGGTGCGAATAGGCGCCCTGTTGCGGGTAGGCAGGCGGCGGCGGATAGCCCGCGCCATACGACGGCGGCGGGGGCGGGGTGTAGCGGCGATCGCCGGCGACGGCCGCGCCGAACGACATACCGGCGACGATGATCGTCATCGCCCCGACCAACACTTTCTGCATCATCCGAGACCCCCTCGCGCACCCGTTGTTCGAGCGTGTGTAGCCATGGGGCGAACGCGGCGTCCGGCCCTCATCCTTAACAATAAGCAAAGATGAAGCAGTGTTGTCGCGAAAATTCCCCAGTGGGGAGAATTCCGCGACTTTTGTCCCCGGATTGGGTTGTGTGGCGCCCTGAAATGAGTTTTGGGCTGGTCTAGTCGCTCTCTGCTCAAGTCATGGGTGAGTTTACACGCATATCCAACCTGTTCATCTCAAACGGTCGACCAGCAAGCGGCTGCGACTGCTTGGCGAACTTGTCGCTGATTTGTCATGCTGGGGTTGAGCGGGAGCGTTCGAGACACTCCCGCGATCCCGGCTCAGTCCACCAGCGAGTGCATGAAGGCCAGTTTGGCGACCGGTTCCAGCGGGCCGGCGGCCTTCAGCAGCTTGAACGAATCGTCGGCCGCCTCGACCGCGTGGTCGATGTCGGCTTCGGTCATGGCGGCGCTGATGAACATGTTGTGCCAGGGGTGGAAGTAGACGCCGCGCTTGAGCAGGGCGTTGTTCCAGAAATAGCCCTTGGCCCCGGTCGGGTCGTCGTCGACCATGATCAGCGGCAGCTGGGCGGGGCCTGTCTGGCGCAGGCCGAAGCCGTGGCGGGTGGCGGTCTCGTCCAGACCCGCGCGCAGGCGTTCCCCGAGCGCGATGGTGCGCTCCAGATAGTCGCTCTCGCGGATCAGCTTCAGGGTCGCGATCGAGGCGGCCATCGGCGCGGCCGAGAACCAGTACGAGCCGGTGGCGTAGATGGTGGCGGCGGCGAAGCGGGCGATGTCGGCGCCCAGCAGGGCGGAGATCGGGTGGCCGTTGGCGATGGCCTTGCCCCAGGTCGACAGGTCCGGCTTCACGTTGACCAGTGACCAGCTGCAGTCGCGAGCCAGGCGGAAGCCGGCGCGCACGTCGTCGACGATCAGCAGGGCGCCGTGCTCGTCGCACAGCTCGCGGGCGCGGCGGGCGTACTCTGGGTTCGGCAGCTCCTGGTCGATGAAGGTGTCGTGCTTGATCGGCGAGGCGAAGATCGCCGCCAGGTCCGAGCCGGCCTCGCGCACGGCGGCCTCCAGGCTCTCGACGTCGTTGTATTCGTAGAACACCTGGTTGGCGCGGTCGGCCGGGGTGGTGCCGTTCTTCAGCGGCGTGCACCAGGGCGCGGCTCCGTGATAGGCGCCCTTGGCCAGGACGATGGTCTTCTTCTGGGTGAAGTTGCGGGCGATCATCATCGCCATGGTCGTGGCGTCTGTGCCGTTCTTGCAGAACATCGCCCAGTCGGCGTGGCTGACCTGGGCGGTCAGGGCCTCGGCCAACTCGACCATGGCCGCGCCCGGGCCGGTCATGGTGTCGCCGCGCTTCATCTGCTCGACATAGGCCGCGTCGATGCCCGCATGGGCGTAGCCGAACAGGTTGGGGCCGTAGCCGCAGAGGAAGTCGGTGTAGCGGTTGCCGTCGACATCCCAGAGATAGGCGCCTTCCGCTCGCTCGAAGAACTGCGGATAGTCGTCAGGCAGCAGCATGACCGACTGGTGGCCGTACATGCCGTTGGGGATGACGGCCATGGCGCGCTCGCGCAGCGCGGTGTCCTTGCTGTTGGTCCAGGTCATATTCGGTCCCGCCCATAAGATAGTTTTGACTATCATAATGGCTGAGGCATAGTGCGTGTCAATGTATGGGGGAGAGACGGCATGAAGACCGGTCTGGCTTGCATTGGTTTGACGACCTTGGACGTCGTGGCGAGGGCCATCGACGCCTTGCCGGAAGGCGAGGGGACGACGCTGATCGAGGGCATCGCCTGCGCCCCGGCCGGCACGGCGGCGGGCGCGGCGCTGGTCGCGGCCAAGCTGGGCGTGCCGGTCAGCCTGGCCTCGGCGGTCGGCGATGATCTGGTTGGCCGCTTCATCCGCATGGCGCTAGACGAAGCTGGGGTGAACCTGACGGCGCTGGACACCATGCCCGGCCTGCCCAGCTCCACGACGGTGCTGGCGGTCGACTCTGCGGGACGTCGGCCCAACTTCCATGCCCTGGGCGCAGGGATGCTGGCGGCGGCGACGCCTGAGGCTCTGGCGGTCGCGACCTCCGCGCGGTTCCTACACTATGCCGGCATCGGCGGGCCGCGCCTGGACGGCGGGGCCGGGGCCGAGCTGGTCAAGGCGGCCTCGGAGGCCGGCGTCATCGTCACCTGCGACCTGATCTCGCCCCAGGCCTCGGCCCTGGACGAGCTGAAGCGTCTTCTGCCCTACGTCGACTACTTCCTGCCCAGCGCCGCCGAGGCCCAGATGCTGACCGGCCAGGACGACCTGTTCGCCGCCGCCGAGGTCTTCATCGGCCTGGGGGCCAAGAACTGCCTGATCAAGAACGGCGGCAAGGGCTCGGTCGTGGTGCTGGACGGCGTCCGCTCCACCTTGCCGGCCTATGCGATCAAGCCGATCGACACGACCAGCTGCGGCGACAGCTATTGCGCGGGCTTCATTGCCGCGCTGAACCGGGACTGGCCGCCGCTGGAAGCCGCGCGCTTCGCCACGGCCACCGCCGCCCTCGTCGCCCAAGGCCTGGCCACGCTGGGCAAGCTGGAGAGCTTCGAGGCCACTGAGGCGGCCATGCGGTCCATGAACCTGAACGAGGCCGCCTGATGGCCATGGATGAAAACGCCCTGCGCCGCCGCATGGTCGAGGTCATGCAAGCCATGGACGAGCGCGGTCTCAATCGTGGCACCTCGGGCAACGTCTCGGCCCGCTGCGGCGAAGGCATGCTTGTGACGCCCAGCGGCATCCCTGCCGGCCGGCTGCAGCCCGAGCACATGGTGCTGATCCAGAGCGATGGATCCACGGCCGAAGGTTCGCTGAAGCCGTCCAGCGAATGGCGGATGCACCAGGGGATCCTGGATCGTCGGCCCGATGTCGGGGCGGTGGTCCACTGCCATTCGCGTCACGCAACGATCCTGGCCTGCGCCAACAAGCCGATCCCGGCCGTGCACTACATGGTCGCCGTCAGCGGCGGGACCAGCGTGCCGGTCGCGCCCTACGCCACCTTCGGCTCGCCGGAGTTGGCCGAGGTGGTGGTCGAGGCGCTGGACGGCCGATACGCCACCCTGATGGCCAATCACGGCCAGATCGTCGCCGCGCCCAATCTCGACTACGCCCTGGCCATCGCCGAGGAGATCGAGGAGCAGGCGGCGGTCTATTGGGGAACCCTGGCCATCGGCGGCCCGACCCTGCTGGCCGACGCCGAAATGAACCACATCCTGCAACGCTTCAAATCGTACGGTCAGCGCTGATGGAAGCCCAAGTCGTCTCGCCGCCCCGCCGCGAGGCGGTGATCAGCCAAGGTGTCGGGGTCGTGGCCCTGCTGATCGCCGGGTTGCAGCCGGTCATCCTGGGCGCGCTGGAGCGAGAGCACCGGCTCAGCACCGCCGAGATCGGCCTGGCGGCCACCGTCGAACTGATGGCCATCGGCGTAGCCTGCGGCCTGGCGGCCGCGTTCCTCAAGCCGGTCAACATCCGGCTGAAGATGCTCGTGGCCTGTCTGCTGCACGCCGCCGTCATGTGGAGCACCACCCTGACCAGCGGCGCAGGCGTGATCGCCACGCGTGGCTTGGCCGGGGCCTGCGCTGGCGTCATGCTGTGGCTGGCCATCGGCGTCATCGCGCGCTCATCGCGGCCCGAGCGCGCCTCGGGCGTGTTCGTCACTGTCCAGACCTTCGCCCAACTGGTGCTGGCCGCCGCCCTGCCGGCGACGGTGATGCCGCAGTGGGGCGTCAACGGCGCCCTGACCTGCCTGGCGGTGATCTCGCTGCTGGCCGCCTTGGCTGCCCTGGCTGGCCCCGATCGCTTCGCCCCACTGCCCAAGCCGGAAGGCGGCGGACGGCTGGACGCCCGCTCGCTGGGCGGACTGGCGGCGGTCTTCCTGTGGATGGCCTTCATCGTGGCGCTGTGGGTCTATCTGGAGCCGCTGGCGGCGCTGGCCGGTCTGATGCCGCGCGAGGCCGGCTTGGCCGTCGCCCTGGCGCTGGGCCTGCAGGTGCTGGGCGGCGCGGCCGCGACCTTCGTCGGCGATCGCGTGCCGCCAGCCCGGATGCTGTTGGGCGTCGGCGTCATCAACGCCCTGATCCTGGCGACGCTGTGGAGCGGGCCGGGGCGGGCGGTGTTCGTGGTCTGCGTGGCGGTGTTCGGCTTCCTGTGGCTGTTCGCCCTGCCGTTCCAGACCCTGCTGCTGATCCGCATCGATCCCACGCGCCGCGCCTCGATGCAGCTAGGCGCGGCTCAGCTGCTGGGCAGCAGCGCCGGCCCGCTGGCCGCGTCGCTGCTGGTCGGCGATGGACCGGTGGGCAGGGCCTTACTGATGTCGGCGGGGTGCCTGGCGGTGTCGCTGGTGCTGATCAGCCTTTTCGGGACGCGGACGCGCCCTGGGTGAGGTGGTCGTAGTACAGCGCCACCATCCAGCAAATCTCTTCGTTGATCTGGTCCTCGTCCTGGTCCGGCTCTTCCAGCACCATTTCGGTGGCGGCGTAGGCCATCTGGGTCGTCAGGCGCGTGGCCGTGCGCAGCCGGTTCTCGTCGATGCCGGGGTGCTCGGTCCTCAGCATCTCGAACAGCGTCGCGGCGATGCTGTCGCGCGAGGTGGTCTGCACCTCCTGCAGCATCGGCAGGGCGCGTAGGGCGCGCAGAATCCAGTCGCCGCCCGGGAAGGCGCGGGTGATGGCGTTGATCTGCTTTTGCAGGTCGCGGTTCTTGGCGACCGACTCTTCGAGCGTCGAGGCTTGGGTCCCGCCAGCCTCAATCCAGGCCAGCACGGCCTTGTCCTGAGCGTCCATCAGCCGATGGGCCAGTTCCTTGAGCAGGGCGTACTTGTTGGGGAAATAGCGATAGAGGGCCGGCGGCGTCAGGCCGGCCCGTTGGCAGACCAGGTTGGTGGTCAGCCGTTCGAAGCCGACTTCGGCCAGCAGCTCGCCCGCCGTCGTCAGGATGACCTCGAACGTGTCCTTGCCGCGCCGCCGCGAGGGGCGCGACTTGGTGTCGAGGGAAGGGGGCGCAGTCTTTGTGGCGGTGCTTCTTGCCATGCGCCCCTGATAGCAAGTTTGGACCTAGTAGTGATAGCGCAGGAACAGCCCCAGGCTGCGGGGGCGGTTCATGGTCAGCAGGTCCTCGCCCAGGCTGTCGATGTTGGAGATCGACACGACATAGGACTTGTCGAACAGGTTGCGGGCGAAGGCCCCGGCCTCGATCCCGCCATTGGGCGAGCGCCAGCTGAGCTGGGCGCCGGCCACCCACACCGCGTCCTGCGACAGGCGCGGGGCGTTGGAGTTCTCGAAATAGACCTTGGAGCCATAGTTGGCGTCGACATTGGCGACGATCGACGCGCCCGAGGCCAGCGGCGCGACATAGTTTGCCGCCACGTTGAAGGTGACCTTGGGCGACTGCGGCAGCCAGTTGCCGGTGAAGTCCTGGCCCTCGCTGAAGTACTCACCGAACTTGGCGTGCAGCAGCGAAATGCCGGCCGTCAGGGTCAGGGGCTGGATCGGCCGGGCGGTGATCTCGGCCTCGCCGCCGTAGACCTTGGAGTTGGCGGCGTTGTCCAGGACCAGCACGGTCAGGCCGTTGCGCAGCGCCTGGGCGAAGACCTGCTGGTTCTTGTAGTCGTAGTAGAAGCCCGACACGTTCAGACGCACCCGGCGGCCGAAGAACTCGGACTTCATGCCCACTTCGTAGGCGTCCAGCGTCTCGTTGTCGTAGGGCTCGACCTCTTCGGGCGAGGTGGCCAGGCCGCCGAAGAAGCCGCCCGCCTTGTAGCCCCGGTTGTAGGTCGCATAGACGTTGGTGTCGGGCGTCAGCTCGTAGCGCAGGCCCAGGCGGCCGGAGAAGGCCGAGAAGGTCTTCTTCTGGTCGGACTCCAGCAGGATGAAGGCGCCGTCCTCGATCTGGCTGCGATAGTTCATGTGCTTCTTGTCGGCCGACCAGCGCAGGCCGACCGTGCCGGTCAGGCGGTCGCTGATCTTGTAGTCGGCCTGACCGAATACGGCGTAGCCCTTGGTCTTCTGCACATAGGGCCAGCCGAACACCGCCACGCTGTCGGCGGGGCTGACGCCCGTGGGGTTGTCAGGCGTGACGAAGAACGGGCGGAAGTCGCGCAAGGTGTCCTGGCGGGTGTTGTCCTCGACCCGCTCGTCCATGAAGTAGCCGCCCAGCACCCAGGAAAGGGGCGAGTCCGGATTGTCGGACTGCAGGCGCAGCTCCTGGGTGAATTGCTGGTGGCGGGAGCGGTAGTTGATCTCCAGCATCTGCAGCGGCCCGCCGTCGGTGTTCTCGACGTCGTTGCGGTGCGCCCACTGCCAGGCGGTGACCGACACCAGCTGCAGCTTGTTGAACGACCAGGTCGCCTGGGCCGAGGCCCCGAACAGGTCGATCTTGTCCTTGCCTTCCAGGTTGGCATCGACGGCGCGGTCGTTCTTGTCGGTGTCGGCATAGCCCATCAGGTCGCCGCAGGCCCCACTGGCATAGGCGCTGGCCAGGCACAGACCGTCCGGCCCGGTCGAGGCGGCGTCGCTGGGGAACAAGGCGCGGTGTTGCGGAGTGATGGCGTCGCCGCGGTTCACGTAGCGATTGACCTGGGCCAGCACCTCGAAGTCGTCGCTAGGCGTGTACAGCAGCGACAGGCGGCCGGCCCAGTTGTCGGCGGCGTTCAGGTCGTTGCCGGTCACGCGGTTGTGGGTGTAGCCGTCGTCGCGGGTTAGCTGGGCCGCGGCGCGGAAGGCCAGCTTGTCGGCGATGATCGGACCGCCGACGGCCGCCTCGGCGCGCACGGCGTTGAAGGTGGCGTACTCCAGCGAGGCGTCGGCCGTGAAGGTCTGGGTCGGCCGCTTGGTCGTGATGTTGATCGCGCCGCCGTTGGTGTTACGGCCATACAGCGTGCCTTGCGGGCCGCGCAGCACTTCCACCTGGGCCAGGTCGAAGAAGCCGGCCATCTGGGCCAGGGGCGAGCCGATATAGACCCCGTCGACATAGACGCCGACGCCGCTGGAGGCGTTGGGGTTGAAGTCGCTGAGACCGACGCCACGGATGTAGATCTTGGGATTGGCGGCCGCGTCATTGGCGCTGATGCGCATGCCGGGGGCCATGTTGTTCAGGGCCAGGACGTTGGTGACGCCGCGCGCGGCCAGGGTCTCGCTGGTCAGAGCGGTCACCGACACCGGCACGTCCTGCAGGTTCTCGGCGCGCTTCTGGGCGGTGACGACGATCTCTGCGATCGCGGTGTTATCGGGCGCCGGCGGCGATACGGTCTGAGCCGCGGCGAAACCGGACGACAGCGCCAGCAAGGCGCAGCCCATGAACATAGGCGCCTTCATAACTCACTCCCCTAAATCCAGTACTCCGACCGGTCGTCCACATTACGATAATAAAAACTATCTCAATGCAAGGGGTGTGGACGCAAGCGATCGCAACGCCCGGCGAGAGCCGGACGCTGCGATGCATGGTTTGCAAGCAGGGCTGCGCGAAACAGGTCGCGCGGCGCGCTTTGCGGCTACTGGTTCTTGAACCTGTCCCAGTGCTCGAAGTCGAAGGTCGGCTTCAGCGGCGCGTGGCGGACCTCGAACACCAGGGTGTCGCGGGCAGGCTCACCCTGGGCGCGGGTGACGGTGACGACCGCCGTGTGCATTCCCTCGGCCAGGTCGGCGGGCAGGTCATGACGCCAGATGTGCGGCGAGTGGTCGGCGCGCGAGCCGCGCGGTTGCGGCGGCATGGGCGGCAGGCGCTTCTGGCGGCCCTGGACATAGCCTTGCGTCTCCGGATCGCCCGACCGGCTCTGGATGGCGGCGCGGGCCATGGTCAGCTGGCGCTGCAGGGCGAACGGATCCGAATAGGCCGAGCCGATGCGCACGGCTTCGCCCTTCATCTCCTGGGTGCGGGTCATCGGGACCGGCGCGGCGCCGTCGATCGAGATCATCACCTGGCTGGTCGAGTCGCCCATCCAGACGTCGGCGGTCAGCCAGCTCTGGCCGGCCAGGTCGGCCTTGTTCAGCAGCTTGGCGTCGTACAGGTCCTGCACGCTGAACGGCGGGACCGGATCGCGCTTGTCCTCGGGCTGGTCGCGCCAGGCGAAGATCTGGTCGGCCCAGGTCCGGAAGCGCGGCGTGCTGACCGACAGCCACATGGCCCGGTCGCGCGATAGGCCGCTGGCGCGGTAGTCCAGCGTGTAGTCGGTCCCGTCGACGGCGAAGTCGACATAGCCGCGTGGCGAGCCGTCGCCCTGCAGGCTCATCGGCGTGCCATCGACGTCGTAGTCGCCGCCCCACCAATCGCCGGCCACCGCGCCGGCCACCAGGTGACGGAAGGGGATGGTTGAGACGCCGGTCGTGGCCTTCCAGCCCGCCATCGAGTCGCCGGCCGCCAGGTTCTCCAGCGTGTGGCTGTGGCCGGTCAGCGAGAGGGCCGGGCGGTCCTTCACCAGGGCGTACAGCTCGTCGAGATTGTCGGTCTGGTGCGGCTGGGACTCGGCGTTGTCGAAGCCCACGAACGGAATGTGGGCGGCGAACACCACCAGCTTCTTCGGGTCGGTCGCCTTCAGCACATTGGCGATGAAGGTCATCTGATCGGGCAGCAGGCGGCCGTTGTAGGTCTTCCAGTACTGCTTGCAGAACGGTCGCTCGCGGGCCTCGCGCGGATCCTCGCCGCAGGGGAACGAGACATTGTCCAGCACGATGAAGACCGCCTGGCCCATTTCGAAGGCGTAGTTGTTGGGGCCATACAGCCGCCGCCAGGTGTCGGAGCTGTCGATGTCGTGGTCGGCGTCGTGGTCGTAGTCGTGATTGCCCTGTACCCACCATTGCGGAACGCCGATCACGCCCATCACCTCGGCGGTGCGCGGCAGCAGGTGCAGGTCGTCGCTGACGATGTCGCCCAAGGCCAGCAGGCAGGCCGGCTTCTTCGGGGCGTTCAGCAGGTCGCGGACCATCGAGTCGCGCACATAGCCGACCTCAATATTGGACGCCGGCTGGGTGTCGCCCAGCACCGCACAGTCGAAGCGCTGACCGGTTTCTGAGGGAATGATCGGGAAGTTCACAGCCGAGGGCAGGGGACCGGTCGACGGCAGGCCGCCATAGCGCAGCGCCTTGGGCGATCCCGCCGGTTTGTGCTGATAGGCGAACTGCGGGATCCAGCGCTGATCGGTCGGCACCCGCCAGCCGCTGGGCTGGATCACGAAGAGGGCCATGTCCTTGCGGGCGGGCAGGGCGTAACGCCCCTGCGCGTCGGTCACCGCGACGTCGCGGCCGTTCGAGACCTTGACCCCCGGCACGCCGCGCTCGCCCGCGCCCAGGCGACCGTCGCGGTCGGCGTCCTCGAACACCACGCCGCCGATGGTCTTGCTCGAGGCGGGCGCATCGCGGCGAACGTCGATCCCGGCGAAGTACGGCGTGTCCGCGGCGGCGGCCAAGGTCGGCGCAGCGGCGCTGGCGATCGCGGCCCACAGCAGGGCCGTCGACAGGGAAGTCTTCTTCACTTTGGCGTCCTTCGCAGCATGACCCCCTTCCTTTGAAGGGCGTCTGACACATCCCGATGACGCTGCGTAGGTGGCGGAAATGACCGCTATCTGAGCGTCAGTGTGTGAATTTCGCGTGTTTTGTGATGGTGGGGGTCTGGAAGCGCAAGCGAAACTCTCGTGACATGAACATGAAATCAACAAATGTCACATCACATCCACAAATCGCGCCTAAGAGACGCCTCGGCGAGGAGGTCGCGACCGCAAGGGCGGCGCACCCCGCGCTGGGGCACAAATTTTTCTCTGGGAGAGTCGTGGTGAGGCATCCATCTCGAGCCGGTCGCCTGCGCGGCGTCATGGCTTTGCGGGCGCTGGCCCTGGTCGGCGCGAGCATTCCGGCCATCGCGCTGACGACGGCGCCGGCCTTCGCCGAAGACTATACGAACGTGCAGGCCTCGGGCCGCGTGCAGGCCGCCGACGGCAAGCCGATCGCCGGCGCGGTGGTGCAGCTCACCTCCGAAGCCCTGGGCGTGAAGCGCTCGGCGACCACCAGCGCCACCGGCGCCTATGTGATCCCGCAGCTGGCCTCGGGTCTCTATACCGTCTCGGTCTCGGCCGACGGTTACGACGCCTATAGCGAGACGGGCGTCGCCATCAGCCGCTCGGGTTCCTCGAACCTCTTCACCCTGGCCCCGGTGGGCTCGGTCGAGGAGATCGTCGTCAAGGCCGGCCGCATGCGCACGCCGGACTTCGAGATCACCACCACGGGCGCAGCCATCGACATCGGCGAGCTGGTGGAACGCGTGCCGGTCGGCCGTTCGCTGCGCGACATCGCCCTGATGGCGCCGGGCGTCGTCCAGGGGTCTTCGGCATCGAACGGCGGCTTCGCCAACCAGATCTCGATCTCGGGCGCCAGCTTCAACGAGAACGCGTTCTTCGTGAACGGCCTGAACATCACCAACTTCCGCATGGGCATGCTGCCCGTGGAAGTGCCGTTCGACTTCTACAAGTCGGTGGAAGTGAAGACCGGCGGCTATGCGGCCGAGTTCGGTCGCGCGACCGGCGGCTTCGTCAACGCCATCACCAAGTCGGGCAGCAACCAGTTCCATGGCGGCGTGACGGCGACCTGGGAGCCGGGCGACCTGCGCGGCAACGCGCCCAACACCTTCCGTAACAACTACGAGGACGCCACGGCTGAGCGCGAGGAGTGGGTGGCCGAACTGGGCGGCCCGATCCTCAAGGACCGACTGTTCTTCTACGGCCTCTACAACCAGCGCAAGCTGAAGACTTTCACCCCCCAGGCCAACGGCTCCAACGCCACGCGCGTCACCGACGACGCACCGTTCTGGGGCGTCAAGCTGGACGGCTACGTCACCAGCCGCCAGCACCTGGAGTTCACCTATTTCGACAGCACCAAGGATGTGCGGAACCGCAGCCTGAACTACGACCCAACCACCAAGACGGTCGGGGCCGAGACGGGCGGCACCAACCAGCGCTCGGGCGGCGAGAACTATGTCGCGCGTTACACCGGCTCGTTCACGCCCTGGTTCACGCTGTCGGCGGCCTATGGCGTCAACAAGTTCCGCGACGGCCAGCTGCCGCTGGACATCACCAACGAGCGCATCGTCGACTATCGGACGAATGACGCCGGGGTCGATATCGGCCTGAACAAGGTGACCGACGCGGTGTCGTTCAACGACGACAAGCGCACGTTCTATCGCGCCGATGCGGACTTCAACTTCGACCTGTTCGGCGCCCACCACCTGCGGATCGGCTACGACCACGAAGAGAACACCGCCACCCAGTCGTTCGAAACGATCGGCCAGGGCGCCTTCAAGTACTATCGCTCGAACGGCAAGGATCAGAGCAACCTGCCGGCCGGCGTCGACTATGTGACCACCCGCGTCTATCGCAACAGCGGCAGCTTCGGCACGGTCAACCAGGCGTTCTACATCCAGGATCGCTGGTCGCTGTTCAATGACCGCGTGCAGGTCGAGGCCGGCGTGCGCAACGACCGCTTCGACAACCGCAACGCCGACGGCTCGACCTTCTATGATCCGGGCAACCAGTGGGCGCCGCGCCTGTCGATCTCGGCCGATCCCACCGGCGACGGCCGCTCGAAGGTCTACGGCTTCTTCGGTCGCTACTACCTGCCGCTGCCCAGCGACCTGTCCCTGAAGTTCGCCGGCTCGCTGCTGACCATCACCCGCTACAACCTGCTGAACGGCGTCGGCGCCAACGGCGCGCCGACCATCGGCGCGGCGATCACCACGGCCAACAATGTCGGTGTCTGCCCGGACACCAAGATCGCCAACTGCGTGATCGGCGCTTCGGGCCTGGTGGCCGACACCGCCGAGAGTATCGCTCACAACCTCAAGCCCCAGTCGGGCGACGAGTTCGTGGTGGGCTACGAGCGTCGGTTCGGCGACCTGATGAAGGTCGGCGCCTACGTCACCCACCGCACGCTGAACAACATCATCGAGGACGTGGCCATCGACACCGGCGCGCGGGCCTACTGCGTGCGGTCCGGCTTCACCGCCGCCCAGTGCCAGTCCAGCTTCGGCGGCGGTCGCCAGTGGGTGATCGTAAACCCGGGCAAGGACGCCACCATTCGCCTCAACAGCCTGCCGGACGGCTCCAAGCCCGTCGTCACCCTGTCGGCGGCGGACCTGACCTATCCGGAGCCCAAGCGTAACTACAGCGCCGTGACCTTCACCTTCGACCGCGCGTTCGACGGCAAGTGGTCGCTGTCGGGCAACTACACCTGGGCCGACCTGAAGGGGAACTACGAGGGCGGCGTGCGCTCGGAGAATGGTCAGATGGCCATCAACACCACGGCTGACTTCGACTCGCCGGGCTTCCTGGACGGCGCCTACGGCTACCTGGCCAACCATCGCCGCCACACGCTCAAGGCCTACGGCAGCTATCAGGTCAACAAGTGGCTGACCCTGGGCGGCAACGGCCAGATCCAGTCGCCGCGCAAGCACAGCTGCATGGGCATCGTGCCGAAAGAGCGCGACGCGACCGCCAACGGCTACCAGGGCTATGGCTTCTACTGCCAGGGCAAGGTGGTCGACCGCGGTTCGGCCTTCGACGGTGACTGGGTGACCCAATTCAACGCTTCAGCGGTGGTGACCCTGCCAACGCCGGGCGACTGGGTGGACACCACCGTGCGCCTGGACGTCTTCAACCTGTTCAACAGCCACGCCGTGACCGCTTACCACGAGTCCGGCGACATCGGCGGCAGCGGGGTGGAGGACAAGAACTTCCGCAAGCCGGTCGAATACCAGACGCCGCGTTATGTGCGGATCCAGTTGCGCGTCGCCTTCTAGGCGATGGCGCCCGTCCCCGGCCGGTCCTCCCCCTCTTGGCCGGCCGGGGACGCTCTTTCTTGCACCGGGACGCAAGCGTTAGTGTTCCGAAAGCCTTGGTCGGCGACTCACGGCCGACGGAGACGGACTTACAGATGCTCAAGCGATACGATCGTCAGCGCGATATCCTGAACCTGCTCGAACCCAACCAGACCCGCGCCATCGCCGACATCGCCAAAGCGCTGTCGGTGTCGGAGGAGACGATCCGGCGCGAGCTGCGGGTGATGGAGGAGGCGGGGACCATCGTGCGCCTGCACGGCGCGGTCCGCCTGCCGCCCCAGGAGATCGAAGGTCCGTTCGACCTGCGCATGCAGAAGAACGTCGCCGGCAAGACCCGCATCGCCGAGGCGGTGGTCAAGTTCATCGCCGACGGCGACACCCTGTTCCTGGATAGCGGCTCGACCTCCTGCTTCGTGGCCAAGGCGCTGGGCGAGCATCGCCAGCTGAAGATCATCACCAACTCGCTGGCCGTGGCCCAGACGGTGCGCAAGGACCGCGGCCACACGCTGTTCCTGGCGGGCGGCGAGCTGAACGCGGCCTATCAGGCGTTTTCCGACCGTCACGCCCAGGAGTTCCTGGCCGGCTTCCGGCCCAGCCTGTCGGTCCTGACCGTCGGCGCCGTCAGCCTGGAGCACGGCCTGATGGACCACTCGCCAAGCGAGGCGATCATGAGCCGCATCGCTTATTCCACGGCCAGCCGCGTGCTGCTGGCCGTGGACCAGGGCAAGTTCGGCCGCATCGGCCTGGTCCACACTGCGTCGCTCAAGGATGTCGACGTGCTGGTCACCGACGCGCCGCTGAGCGCGCCGTTCCAGGAGGCCTTCTCCCACGCCGAGGTGGTGGTCGCCGAGGGCTAGAGCCCCCGTAGTCGCTCCAGCGCGCCCTGCAGGATCCAGCCGGCCGCCATCTTGTCCACGACCTCGTCGCGGCGCTTGCGCGAGATGTCATGCTCGTCGATCAGCACGCGCGTCACCGCCGCCGTCGACAGGCGCTCGTCCCAGAAGGTGATGGGCAGGTCAGGTTTGAGGCGCAGCAGATTGCGGGCCAGCGCCCGGTTGGATTGGCAGCGGACGCCTTCGGTGCCGTCCATGTTCATCGGCAGGCCGACCACGATGCCGATCGCCCCACGGCCGTCCATCAGCTTGAACAGCGTCTCGGCGTCCTTGCTGAACTTGGTCTTTTCGATCAGGGCCAGGGGGCTGGCGACCGTGCGGGTGACGTCCGAGACGGCCACCCCAATGGTCTTCTCGCCCGGGTCCAGGCCCACGATCGGAGCATACTGGGGCAGGGCGGCGGCGAAGTCTTCGATGTCGAGAACGGGCATGGCTCTCCTTATCAGGAGCCGGCGCGCTTGAAACCTCGTCTCTGGACCGCTAACCCACGCACTCGAATTTCAGGAGATCCCCATGGCCATTGACGCCGCCACCGTGCGGAAGGTCGCCCGGCTTGCCCGCATCGCGACGCCCGAAGAGCGACTGGAGCCGCTGGCCCAGGAGCTGAACGGCATCATGACCTGGATCGAGCAGCTGGCCGAGGTCGACACCGACGGCTGCGAGCCGCTGACCAGCGTCGTGGCCGCCGGCCTGCCGCTGCGCGACGATGTCGTCACCATGGGCGGCGATCCGGCCCGCGTGACCAGCAACGCGCCCAAGTCCGTGAACAATTTCTTCGTCGTGCCGAAGGTGGTCGAATAATGAGCGCCCTCACGAAACTGACCCTGACGGCCGCCGTCGACGGCCTGGCCAAGGGCGAGTTCACCTCGGTCGAGCTGACGCAAGCGCATATCGACGCCGTCGAGGCCGCGCGCGGCCTGAACGCCTTCATTCTTGAGACTCCGGAAAAGGCCCTCGACATGGCCGCCAAGTCCGACGCCCGCCGGGCGCTGGGCGAGGCCGGCCCGCTGGAAGGCGCGCCGCTGGGCGTCAAGGACCTCTTCTGCACCGAGGGCGTGCGCACCACGGCCTGCTCGAAGATCCTGCAAAGCTTCATCCCGACCTACGAGTCGACGGTGACCAGCCAGCTGTGGCGCGACGGCGCGGTCATGCTGGGCAAGCTGAACCTCGATCAGTTCGCCATGGGCTCGTCGAACGAGACCAGCTACTTCGGCCCCGTGACCAATCCCTGGCGCGCCAAGGGTTCGGACAAGGCCCTGACCCCGGGCGGTTCGTCGGGTGGCTCGGCCGCCGCCGTCGCCGCCGACCTGTGCCTGGGCGCCACGGCCACCGACACCGGCGGCTCGATCCGCCAGCCGGCCGCCTTTACCGGCACAGTCGGCATCAAGCCGACCTATGGCCGCTGCTCGCGCTGGGGCGTCGTCGCTTTCGCCAGCTCGCTGGACCAGGCTGGGCCCATCGCCAAGACCGTCGAGGACGCGGCCCTGCTGCTGAACTCGATGTCGGGCCATGACGCCAAGGACTCGACCAGCCTGGATATCCCGGTGCCGGACTTCACCCAGTTCGTGGGCAAGTCGGTGAAGGGCCTGAAGATCGGCATTCCCAAGGAATACCGCGTCGACAACATGCCGGCCGAGATCGAAAAGCTCTGGCAGGATGGCATCGCCTGGCTGAAGGACGCCGGCTGCGAGATCGTCGACATCAGCCTGCCGCACACCAAGTACGCCCTGCCGGCCTATTACATCGTGGCCCCGGCCGAGGCGTCCTCGAACCTGGCCCGCTATGACGGCATGCGCTACGGCCTGCGCGAGGACGGCGCCAACCTGACCGAGATCTACGAGAAGACCCGCGCCGCGGGCTTCGGCGACGAGGTCAAGCGCCGCATCATGATCGGCACCTATGTGCTGTCGGCCGGCTATTACGACGCATATTACCTGAAGGCCCTGAAGGTGCGTCGCCGCATCGCCGAGGACTTCGACAACGCCTGGCAGAAGTGCGACGCGATCCTTACCCCGACCGCGCCGTCTGCGGCGTTCGGCCTGGGCGAGAACAGCGATGACCCGGTCGCCATGTACCTGAACGACGTCTTCACGGTGACGACCAACCTGGCGGGCCTGCCGGGCCTGAGCCTGCCCGCCGGTCTCGACGCCAACGGTCTGCCACTGGGTCTGCAGATCATCGGCAAGCCCCTCGACGAGGGGACGGTGTTCTCGGTCGCCGGCGCGGTCGAAAAGGCCGCGGGCTTCACGGCCAAGGCCGAGAAGTGGTGGTAAAGCAAAAAGGGCGGCTCCGGTGGAGCCGCCCTTCTTCGTTCTGGGGTGTGGGACCCTGATTACATCGGGTTGACCGGCGTGACCGGCGCGGGAGCAGCCGGAGCCGGAATGACCAGCGGCGGCGGTTCGGCGATGGCCGGGGCGGCCGGCGCAGCGCTCACGGTCGGCGGGGCGGCCGGAACGTTGGCGCTGACATTAGCCGAGGCGGCCTCGGCCGACGGCGCGGTCTCTTCCGCGACCGGGGCGGCGCGGCGGGCGGCGCGGGCCGGAGCGGCGGCGCGCGGCTTGGCCGAGCGAGCGACCGGCGCCGGGGCCGGAGTGGGCTCGTTTACCGCCACTTCAGTCGGCTGCGGGATCGGGGTCGGCGCAGCGGCGGCCGGCGAGACCGGGGCCGTGGTCGGGGTGTCGGCGACCGCGGTCTGCATCGACTGCGCATCCGTCGGGGCCTCGGCGCGATTGGCCGTCATGGCCCAGATCATGGCGCCGGCGGCGACGGCCACGACGGGCACGCCGACCAGAAGCGGCAGGTTACCGGACGCCTTTTTCTTCGGCGTGCGAGCATAGACCGGCTGGGTCGGAAACAGCGCCGAAGCATTGGGGTCAGTCGTCACGACCGGTTCCGGAGCATCAAAATTAAGAGTGGGTCGGGCGGTGGGCATTTCTACCTCCGTAGGTGAGCAGTTCGGAAGATGAACGGAGGTGATAACTAAGCGGTTCCCTTGCCCCGCAATGGCGCCGGTTTTGACTCAATCCCGCCTTATTCAAGGAAGTTCAAAAACGAACGGTTCTGCTTGCGCCTGGCGATGTCAAAGCCTTGCCAGGCCTGGAACTGAGAAGATGATCATGGCGGCGTCCGAGAGCTTTTCCGGCCCGGCCCGCTTGATGTAGAGAGACGGCCATGACGCAAGATTCCAAAACGATCCAAGGTCGCACCGGCCCCTGGGAAATCGTCCTCGGCCTCGAGGTCCACGCCCAGGTCGCCAGCAAGTCCAAGCTGTTCTCCGGCGCTGCCGTCGGCTTCGGCGCGGGTCCGAACGAGCAGGTCAGCCTCGTGGACGCGGCCATGCCGGGCATGCTGCCGGTGCTGAACGGCTTCTGCGTCGAGCAGGCCGTGAAGACGGGCCTGGGCCTGAAGGCCCAGATCAACCTGAAGAGCCGCTTCGACCGGAAGAACTACTTCTATCCGGACCTGCCGCAGGGCTATCAGATCAGCCAGTTCGACCAGCCGATCGTCGGCGAGGGCGTCGTCACCGTCGAGCGCGATGACGGCACGACCTTCGACGTGCGCATCGAGCGCTTGCACCTGGAACAGGACGCGGGCAAGTCGCTGCACGACCAGGATCCGAACGCCACCTACGTGGACCTGAACCGCGCGGGCACGGCGCTGATGGAGATCGTCTCCAAGCCCGACATGCGCACCTCGGAAGAGGCGGCCGCCTACGTCAAGAAGCTGCGCACGATCCTCGTCTACCTGGGCACCTGCGACGGTGACATGGAGAAGGGCAACCTGCGCGCCGACGTCAACGTCTCGGTCTGCCGTCCCGGCGACTACGAGAAGTTCCGCGAGACCGGCAGCTTCAAGCATCTGGGCACGCGCTGCGAGATCAAGAACGTCAACTCGTACCGCTACATCCAGCAAGCCATCGAGTACGAAGCTCGTCGCCAGATCGAGATCCTGGAAGACGGCGGCGTGATCGACCAGGAAACCCGCCTGTTCGACCCGACCAAGGGCGAAACCCGCTCGATGCGGAGCAAGGAAGAGGCGCACGACTACCGCTACTTCCCCGATCCGGATCTGCTGCCGCTGGTCCTGGACGCGGCCTGGGTCAAGGAACTGGAACAGACCCTGCCGGAACTGCCGGACGCCAAGAAGGCGCGCCTGCAGAGCCAGTACGGCCTGTCGGCCTATGACGCCGGCGTGCTGATCATCGAGAGCGACCGCGCCGACTACTTCGAAGCCGCCGCCAAGGGCCGCGACGCCAAGCTGGTGTCGAACTGGGTGACCAACGAACTGCTGTCGAAGCTGTCGGCCGGCGGTCACGAGATCGCCGCCTCGCCGCTGCCGTCGTCGGACATCGCCCAGCTGGTCGAGCTGATCGAGAACGGCACCATCAGCTCGAAGATCGCCAAGGAGGTCTTCGAACACATGTGGGCCGGCGAAGGCCGTCCCGCCGAGATCGTCGAGAAGCGCGGCCTCGTGCAGATCAACGATACCGGCGCCATCGAGAAGGCCATCGACGACCTGATCGCCGGCAATCCCGACAAGGCCGAGGCTGTGAAGGACAAGCCGCAGGCCCTGGGCTGGTTCGTCGGCCAGGTCATGAAGGCCACCGGCGGCAAGGCCAATCCGGGCACGGTCAACGAGCTGCTGCGCAAGAAGCTGGGCGTCGCCGAGTAGCCTTTGCAGGCAGCCTGACATGACGAGGGCCCGCAGCGTGAGCTGCGGGCCCTTCTTCGTTGATGCGAGGCTTTCTTAGTTGGGCGAGGCCGGCTCTTCGGCGTGACCCTTGTGCTTCTTGGACTTCTTGGCGGCCTTGGCGTCGTCGGCCGGGGCGGCTTGCTCTTCAGCGGCCGGCGCGGTGGCCGCGGTCGGGCTGCCCAGGTCGGTGGCGCTGCTGGCCGGCGGGGCGGCTTCGGTCGACGGCAGGGTGGTGGCGCTGTCGGCGGGCGGCAGGGCGTCGTTGGTCGGGGCGGGCGTCGTCACGCTCGACTGGGGATCGGCCGGAGTGGTCTGCGGCAGGGTCGACTGGGCGAAGGCCGAACCGGCGAAAGCGGCGGCGGCCAGCGACAGGGCGGCGGCGGAGATGCGCAGGGTCTTCATCGGGCGGAACCGTGTTGCTGCAACGTCGGAGTGTGACGCAGGACAAACGCTGACGGCGCAATGCGGTCGAAATGACTTCGCAATGGGGCTTTGCAGCCCCATACGCGGCGAGGTTGCGGCGCTCGTGACCGCAAAACGGCGCCCTGAGGAATACTCAGGACGCCGTTCTGGGTTTCGCAGGACCAGTTCAGGTCTAGCGGTTGGCGATCACGTCGAAGATCAGGCCTGTGGCGATCGCGGCCAGGATGTAGTCATTGCCGCTACGGTACCAATAGTAGCCGCGCGGCGGAGCGCGCAGGCCGTAACGGCCGTAATCGTTCATCCGGTAATAGTCGCCGCGATAGTATTGCGGCAGATAAGCGCCGCGACGCCAGGCGGTGTAACCGGGGCGATAGCCCGGACGGCCGTAATAGGCGGGCGGCGGCGGGCCGTAGGACCAGCGATTGTTGTAATAGTAGCCGTTGTGACGGCCACGATCCCAACGGTCGCCGCGGTCCCAGCGACGGTCATCACGACCCCGGTCCCAATGACCGCGATCACGACCCCGATCTCCGCGATCCCAGTCGCGACCGCCGCGGTCATGATGGTCCCAGCGACCGCGGTCCTGGGCGGACGCCTGGCTGGCCGACATAGCCATCGGCCCGGCCACGGCGGCCACGGCGGCGATGGTGAGCATCAGACGTTTCATGTCGTCATCTCCTGATGGTCGGGCGGATCCTCGAGAGGCACCGCCGAAAAACTTCCCTCGACCTTGAAACGCACGATGACGCTCTTCGGCTGAACCGCATCTGAACGGCGCCGTCAGGCATGATTTGCGTGGCGAAGCCTTGGCGGGGAGGGCGCTCGCCGCCATGTTCTCGGGCAGCGAAAGAGAACCAAGGGAAGAAGCCCGATGAGCCGTCCGATCGAACTGCATTACTGGCCCACGCCGAACGGCTGGAAGGTCTCCATCGCCCTGGAGGAGATGGGGCTGCCCTATGAGATGATCCCGGTGAACATCGGGGCGGGCGAGCAGTTCAAGCCCGAGTTCCTGGCCATCAGCCCCAACAACCGCATGCCGGCGATCGTCGACCCGGACGGTCCGGACGGTCAGCCGATCTCGGTGTTCGAATCCGGGGCCATCCTGCAGTATCTGGCCCGCAAGACCGGCCAGTTCTACGGCGAGACCGAGCGCGACCGGGTCGAGATCGACCAGTGGGTCATGTGGCAGATGGGCGGGCTGGGGCCGATGGCCGGCCAGACCCACCACTTCCGCCAGTACGCCCCGGCGATCATCGCCGACCAGCGCCAGATCGCCTACGGCGCCATCCGCTACACCAACGAGACCCACCGTCTGTATGGCGTGCTGGAAAAGCAGCTGGAGGGCCGTGATTTCGTATGCGGCCAATTGTCCATCGCCGACTTCATGATCTGGCCGTGGATCGTTCCCTGGAAGAACCAGGGCATCATTCTGGATGAGTTCCCCAATTTGAGGACGTGGTTCGAGCGGGTCGGAGCGCGGGAAAACGTGCAGAAAGGCTTTAAGCTCGGGGCTGAACTGCGCTCCGGAGGCCTGCAATCTTCAGGGAAAGCGGCCGAAGAGGCCCGCAGAGTCCTGTTTGGCCAGCGCGCCCGTTAAGGCTCTGATTACTGTGATTTACACCCAGTAATCACGGTCAACAAACAGTAACCGACTGCGGCATTTATGCTCTCCACGCGCTTAACTATATGTTCAGTGGCGGGGGACTTCTCTTCCCTCAAGTTCAGAACCGGCAAGACGCCGGGGCGAGCTTGAGAGAGGAGATGAGCCAATGATGATGATGAATGAACCGCCGGCCGTCGTCGCCATGCTGCCGCTGCCGACCGTCGAGTCGACCGGTGACGAACTGTTTCGCATGGGCCTGCTGTATTCGACCGGCCAGGGCGGCGCCCCGCTGGACTACGTCTCGGCCCACATGCTGTTCAATCTGGCCGCCATGCGCGGTTCGATCGAAGCCAAGGTCTATCGCAAGGAACTGTCGCAAGAGATGGCCAGCGAAGACGTCGCTGAAGCCCAGCGTCAGGCTCGCGAATGGCTCGCCCACGGCTGAACCCGGTCTCCCGGGTTCAGGCTACCCTCAGCGGATGTTGCCGTTGACCGCGTAGCTGAAGCTGACCGGCAGTAGGTCACGGAAGTACTGCTGCATGAACAGACCCGTCTCGGCCACGCCGCTGCGGGGCACGTAGACGATATCGAAGCGGCGCAGGGGAACGAGATCCGCGCCGCCGGGGCTGGTCAGACCGCGTAGCAGGTCCGCCGTCCGCATCATCGCCCGGCCGTCGGGGCCGCGACGAATGATCACAACCTGATTGCGCTTGGCGCTGGTCTTGAAGCCGCCCGCCTGAATGATGGCGCGCAAGGCGTCGCCGTCGCCGGCCATGTCGAACACGCCGGGCGTGCCGACCTCGCCGCCCACGAACACCTTCAGCGGCGTCGTCGACTTCACCGAAACCTGCACCTGGGGCCGCAACAGCTGGCCGGCATAGGCCTGGCTGATCGAGCCCTGCAGTTCCTCGATCGTACGGTCGGCCGCCATCACCGGATTGATCAGCGGCAAGGCGATGCGCCCGTCGGGCTGCACGATGGCCGTCTTGTTGAGTTCAGGAGCCGAGGGCACCGCCACATCGACCTCATCGCCCGGATAGAACCGATACGACGGCTCGTCCTCGGTCCAGTCGGCGTAACCGATATTAGAGAAGTTGGCGGTAGGTCTGGGACCCGGGGTGACCGGTTCGACGTCCATATGGCCGCAGGCGGACACTCCGCCCGCCAGCAGGATCACGGCTAAGGCCGTCGAGAGGTGCGTGCGGCTCTGCATGCGACAAGTCTTAACAGGAATGGGTAACGAACCCTTAAGGCTGGTCGCCCCACGGTGCGAGCAAGTTTGGATCAATTGGATTCGCATGTCGACGAGCGCCTGGACCAGCGTGCCGCATGACTCGCCGCCTCGCATGGCGGCGAGCGGCCCCGCCGCGCGTCCGCGCTATGCGCCGACCGACTTCGTCACCCTGTTGTGGCGCGAGCGTTTCCTGATGCTGCTCGTATTCGTGATCATCGTCGCCCTGGGCTTCGCGTTCGCGACCACGCTGAAGAAGAGCTACACGGCCCAGTCCAGCCTGTTCGTCCGCCTGGGCCAGGAATATGTCTACGAGCCGCGCGCCGGCGATGCGGGCCGCGGCGCGGTGCCGACCACCGACGAGGTCATCCAGTCCGAAGCCGAAATCCTGGGCAGCGGCGCGCTGCGCGAGCGGGTGATCCGCAAGATCGGCTTCGCCAAGATCTTTCCGCAGCTGGCGGGCAAGTACGCCGGCGCCACGCCCGAGGGAAAGCGCGTCCTGATCGCCGAGGGGCGCGACGCCATCGGCAAGAGCCTGAAGATCGAGACCGCGCCGGACAACTCGATCATCCGCCTGTCCTATCAGAACGACGATCCGGAAATGGCCGAGAAGGTGCTCAACACTTTGCTCGAGGAATATCTGGTCTACCGCCGCAGCCTGCTGATCGGCGGCGACAACACCGTGCTGCAGCGTCAGCGCGACATTTTCTCGCAGAAGCTGGGGCAGGCCGACGCCGCCTATCAGGACTTCCTGACCAGCAACGACATCGGCGACTTCACCGCCCAGAAGACCTCGCTGACCCAGCTGCAGGCCAGCGTCGAGCAGCAGCGCTACTCGGTGGAAGCCCAGCTGCAGGATCGCAGCGGTCGTCTGGCCGTGGTCGAGGCCGAGCTGGCCAAGACCCCGACCGAGTCGATCATCTATCGCGACGTCGACATGTCGGCCTCGGTGAAGCTGGCCCAGCTGAAGCTGGACCGCGAAGGCCTGCTGGCCCGCTACACGCCCGGCGCCCAGCCGGTGCAGGACATCAACGCCCAGATCGCCCAGCTGGAGCGCGGCCTGGCCGCCGGTCGCACGGGCGGCGAAGGCGCGCGTCGCAGCGGTCCCAACCCGATCTGGCAGACGCTGGCCAGCACCCGCAACGACCTGCGGGCCGAGGTGGCGGCGCTGCAGCAGTCGCTGACCGCCTACGCCCAGCAGTCCCAGAGCGTGAATGAGCGCCTGCTGCGCCTGGCCCAGCTGGAGCCGCAGTTCAACGAGCTGTCGCGCGACCGCGACGTCCTGTCCTCGAACGTCCGCGACTTCACCGTCCGCGAACAGCAGGACGAGGCCCAGCGCCAGATGTCGGCCGAGACCAGCGACAACATCCGCATCGTCCAGCGCGCCGTGGCGCCTTCGACGGGCAAGAGCCTCAAGAAGCCCGTGCTGCTGCTGGCCGTCATGTTCGCGGGCTTCACCGCCCTGTGCGTCGGCCTGATCCGCATGTTTCTGCGTCCGGGGCTGCAGACGCCGGCCTCCGCCTCGCGCACCCTGGGCATGCCCGTCCTGGCTACGGCCGGGGTCAAGCGGTGAGTGCTTTCGTCGCCTTTCGCCGACAAGGTTAGTATCGCAACTTGCGACGTCCTGACTACGCGGCGATTCGGTAGATGGTGGATTTGAACGTCGAGATGACCGAACTGTGGAGCGCCCTGGGTGCGCCCGCGGCTGGCCGTCCGCATGTCATCCAGTTCATCTCCGCGCGGCGGGGCGAGGGGACCTCGACCGTTGCCCGCGAGTTCGCGCGTTTCGCCGCGCGTCGCGCCGGTCGTAAGACCTGGCTGATCGACCTGGACCTTTCCAGCCCCAGCCAGTTTCGCGAACTGGCCGGCGACCCCGCTCGCTATGGCCCGATCGGGCCGGCGGTGGAGGCCTCGCCAGACGGCTCCGTCTTCTTCACCGTCCAACCGCCCGCGCCGCGCGCCGAGGGCGGGGTCTGGCCGGACGCCAAGTTCCTGACCGGCCACAGCGTCGGCGGTCCGCGCCTGTGGGTCGCCCGCTTCAACCGCGAGGCCCTGCGCGGTCGTCAGCAGGCTCACATCATTCCGTCGGCCGACTATTGGCGGGCGCTGTCCAAGCACGCCGAGTTGATCGTCGTCGACAGCCCGTCGCTGGACCGCTCGCAGGCCGGTGTGACGATCGCCGAGCACATGGACCAGACCGTCCTTGTGGTGTCGGCCGACCAGCCCGACGTGCGCCGCCCGGCCATGCTGCGTGATGCCGTCACCGCCGCCGGCGGCCGTTGCGCGGGCATGTTCTTCAACAAGGTCTCGGTCGAGCCGCCAGGGTTCCTGAAGGCCATCCTGCCGTGACCTGGGACGCCGCGGAGGCGGAAGCGCCGCCGCGGATCTGGAATACGGCGCTGGCGATGATCGCCGCCGTGGTCATGCTGCTGATCTACAGCGCCGCCTGGCAGCTGCCGCTGTTCGGCGACAAGCCCGACCCGGCCGCCGCGGGCCTGGCGCGCACCGCCTATCTGCCGGCCTATGCCCTGGCCTTCCTGCTGATCCTGGCGCGGCCTTGGAACACGGCGCGCGTGGCGGCGCGGCAGCCGTTCCTGCTCCTGCTGATGGGCATCGTCGTGGCGTCCATCGCCTGGTCCGTCGCACCGAACGCCTCGATCCGCCACGGCTTCGCCGCCGCCTGCACGACGATCGCGGGCCTGGCCCTGGCGGCGGGCTTCCGTTGGATTGATCTTTCGCGGCTGCTGGGCATCGTCTTCGCCGTGCTGGTGGTCGCCAGCTATGGCGTCTGCCTGGCCGCGCCCTCGATCGCGGTGGTGAGCGAGACCTTGCCCGGCGGTTGGCGCGGTCTCTGGATGGCGCCGGGCACGCTAGGCGGGCTGATGGCGCTGGGCTGCTGCGTCCTGTCCGCCACGGCGCTGATGGACGCCGACCTTCGTAAGCTGTGGCTGGCCTTCGCCGGCCTGGCCGCCGGTCTTGTTTTGATGTCGCGATCCGGCGCGGGACTGGCCGCGTTGGCGGTCGGGCTGACGGCTTTGAGCTTCGTCTGGGCCTGTCGGCGTGGCGCGACCCGCGGGGCGACCGTGGTCGGCGTCCTGCTGTTGGTGCTCTTCATGCTGCTGGCGGCCAGCACGCTGTTGGGGAAGGAGGCCGTGGTGACGGGCCGCACGCCGCTCTGGGCGACGGCGCTCAGCCAGATCGAGCAGCGGCCCTGGCTGGGCTACGGCTATGGCGCATCGGCCGGCCAGAGCGTCCGCAACGCCTGGATCGAGCTGTGGCTGGGCGTGGGTCTGTTCGGCCTGATGGCGTGGGGGCTGTTCTACCTGCAGGCCCTGGCCTTGGCCGTGATTGCGGCGTTTCGTGACAGCGGCGCGCTGCTGGCCTTTCCGGTGCTGGCGGCCTTCACCCTGGTCAGCCTGACCGAGAGCGTCGCCATGGCCGACAACGATCTGCGCTGGGTGGTGTTCGTCGCCGCGGCCGGCAAGCTGGCCTTCTCGGACCGCGTCTGGGACGGCTAGAGGCCGATCCGCCGCGCGCCTTCGGCCACGGTCACCACGTCGAAGCCTTCCGCCACCGCCCGGTCGATCAGCCGCTCCAGCGCGCCCGTCGTGCAGCCCCACTGCGAGGGCGCTTCGGCCACATCGTGCGTGTAGAGGATCAGCCAGGCCTTGCGGGTCTTGGCCTTGTCCAGCCAGCTGTTGGCGACGGCCTCGCCGTCTGCGCCCTCGATGCCCACGGCCGGCGCCTGGTTCAGGTCCGCGCCGTCGGCGATCAGGCCGTGGTGCAAGGCGCGCAGGGTCTTGAAGCGGCCCGCCAGCGCCGCCTTGGCCGGCGCGCCGACATCGCCGTAAGGATAGGCGAAGCTGACCGGATCGCCCGTGCCCCATTGCGCCAAGCTGGCGGCGTTCTGGTCGACATCGGCCAGGGTGGTCGCCTTGGACGACTGGCCGCAGTCCAGGTGCGAGAAGGTGTGGCAGGCGATCTCGTGCCCCGCGTCGTGCAGGCGGCGGGCGTCGGCGCCGGTGGCGAAGCGGCCCATCGGACCGTCGCGCCCGGTCAGACCGGCGGCGAAGTAGTAGGTGCCGCGCAGGCCGCGGGTTTCCAGCGCCTTGGCGCCGGCCTCGCAGGCGGTGGCCGGGGCGTCGTCGAAGCTGAACGACACCATCGGCCGTTCCAGCGCTACCTTGGCCGGCCGGCGGTGGGCTAGGCGGATCAGGCGGCGGCGCAGCTTGCCCTTCAGGGTGCGGTCGGGCTCGTAGGCGTCGACCTTCTCGAACTCGACCTGCATCAGACGGCCTCGATGTAGAGAGACGCACGGTACAGCCGCATGGCGAATGCGCGCAAGGAAACGGGAGCGGCCTCGGCCAGGGCGACGCGCTTCAGCATCGGCCGCCACACGTCGCGCAGCGGGACGCTCTTCAGCGCGCTGGCGACCTTGTAGCTGGGATAGGCGCTGACGATGTCGCGGTGCGTGGCCACCACGCGGGCGAAGTTGGCCGCCGACTGCTCGTACTTGGCGGCCATGGCCGGGGCGGGATCCAGGCCCAGGTGGGTGGCGGTGTTGTCGATGTGCAGGATCGGATGTTGGCGCACGACCCGCATCGCCCACTCGACGTCCTCCCAGCCCCAGCCGGCGAAGCCCTCGTCGAAGCCGATGGTCTCGAAGACGTCGCGGCGGACCAGCAGGTTGGACGTGAAGACGTGCTTCTCCGGGGCCTTGGCGCGCTCGGGCGCGGGTGTGCAGTCGCTCTTCAGCGCCATGGCGCGGTGCAGGGCGTGTTCGGGCCGCTGGGGCGTCTGGTCCAGGGTGAAGCCGCCGAACGCCACCGGCGCGTCGCCCTGGGCCACGGCGGACCAGCGCGACAGGAAGTCGGGCGTATCGGGAAGCATGTCGCTGTCCAGGAACAGGAAGTGGCCGCCGCGGGCGTGGCTGGCCAGGCGGTTGCGGCCCTTGGCGCGGCCCTCGTTGCTGGACAGCCGCACGAAACGGGCCGGCACGCGCATCTTCTGGATCCGTCGGGTGATGCGCTCGGCCAGGGCGTCATCGCCGCCGCCGTCGTCCAGCACCACGATCTCGGCCTCGACGCTGGGATCGTCCAGGGCCTTGAGCAGGGCGCTGGGATCGTCGCGGAAGGTCGGGATCAGGACAGACAGGCGCGGCTGGGCGCTGGCCCAGGCGGCGTTCTCGAGGCGGATTTCAGTGATGGGGACGGTCATAGGGCGGGGGCCCTCCGACGAATAAGGACAGAAAGCTTGGCGCGCAGACCGCCGACATCGAGGCCCAGCACGATCACGCCGTAGACGGCGGCGCCGACACCGGCCTTCAGCGTCAATTCCACGATACCGCCGAACGCGGGCACGAGCGACACACAGGCGGCCATGGCGGTACAGGCGGCGCCGGCCTTGGCCAGCACGCCCCACGGGATCGGCAGCGGACAGGTGCGGCGGCTCAGGCCCCAGGCGACCACGGCGCCCAGGCCGTAGCTGATCGTCGTGGCCCAGAGGGCGCCGTCCAGACCCATGCGCGGGATCAGGACTAGGTTGAGGATCGCGTTGACGACCGCCGGGATGGTCATGCTGACCAGCAGCAGCGACGTGCGGCGAGCCAGCAGGAAACCCTCGACCAAGTAGTAGGCCGTCACGCCCGACAGCCAGCCGCTGGCGGCGATCCAGGGCGTGACGTGGCTGGCGCCGTCGCGCAGGGCCTCGCCCACCATCAGGTCGGCCAGGGGGCGAGCGACCAGGGCCAGGCCGACAGCGGCGGGCAGGGTCAGCAGGATCATGAAGCTGGCCAGCTCGCGGGCGGCCTCGCTCAGGGCGGTCTGACCGCCGCGCTCCAGCGCCGAGATCAGCGCCGGCATCCCGGCCATGCCCAGCCAGATGAACACCACGTCCAGGGTGCGGCTGCCCAGCGAATAGCCGGCGTGGTAGACGCCGACCGTCGCCTCGTCGAGGAACGCGCCCAGCAGCAGGCGATCGGTGCTGGCCAGCACCAGGGCCAGGATCAGCGACAGCGACAGCGGCAGGCCATAGGCGGCGTAGGTCCGGGCGAGGCTCTTGTCGAACTTTCCGCCGGCCATGCGCTTCAGCTCGCCCGGCAGCACCACGGCCACGCAGATCGCGGAGATGACGCCGACGCCCAGCACCGGGGCCGCGCCGCCCAGGCCGGCGAAGGCCAGGGCCAGGCCGACCGCGAAGCCGCCGGCCGTCTGAGCCATGCCCAGCAGCGCCGCGCCCGAAACCTCGCCGGCCGAGCGGCGACGTTCCTGGGCCATCTTCATCAGGCTGTTGACCAGGGTCGAGGCCAGGGCCGCGGCGATGGCGATCTTCAGGGGTTGGTTCAGCGGCAGCAGCAGGGCGATGACGCAGGCCGCGGGGATCAGGACCGCCGCACCCAGCCACAACCGGTAGAGGGTGGTGAAGTGATCGGCCAGCCGGCCGTCGCCCTCGCGGGTCGCCAGAAACCGGGCCATGGCGGCCTCGATCCAGTTCAGCAGGCAGGTGTGGATCAGACTGCCGACCGAGAAGGCCAGGGCATAGGCCCCGTACTGGGCCGGATCCAGCACGCGCGTGAACAGGACGATGGTGAGCAGGCCCACCACGCCCTGAACGATATTGACCGGCAGATAGCCGAGGACGCCGCGCCAGAACATGTCTGCGCCTAGCGCACCGCCGACCGATCCCCGAGCAGGCAGGGAATGGTCATGGCGATGACATAGAGGTCCAGCCAGAAAGACTGGCGCTCGATATATTCGACGTCGAGGGCGACGCGGACGCGGACGCTCTCGGGGGTGTCGACCGGACCGCGCGAGCCCTTGATGGCGGCCCAGCCGGTCAGGCCGGGCTTCATGCGGTGGCGATGGGCGTATTGGGCCACCAGCTTGGCCGACTCGACGCCACCGGTCTTCATGCCGATGGCGTGGGGGCGGGGACCGACGATCGACATCTCGCCGGTCAGCACGTTGAACAGCTGCGGCAGCTCGTCGAGGCTGGTCTTGCGGATGAACTTGCCGACCTTGGTGACGCGGTCGTCATTGGCGCTGATCTGGCGCGCGGCGCTGGCGTCGGCCATCTCGTGGCGCATCGAGCGGAACTTCCAGACCAGGATCGCCTCGTTGTTGAAGCCGTGACGGCGCTGGCGGAAGAAGATCGGGCCGGGGCTGTCCAGCTTCACGGCCAGGGCGACCAGCAGCATGACCGGGCCGGCGACCAGCAGGCCGAGGCCGGCGACGACCACGTCCTGAGCGCGCTTGGCCAGGGCGCGGCGCTTGGAGCCGGCCTTGGCGCCGGTCAGGTCGCTCTCGTGGCCGGCCGCGATGCGGGCCAGGGCCTGGTCGTCCTCGGCCGGACCGCCCACGTCGATGAACAGGTTCAGCGGGTTGGGCAGCACGTCCAGCTTCTCGACCAACTGGCGCACACGGGCCTGGGCAGTCGAGGCGACGGCGATCACCACGCGGTCGACATAGGGCATGATGCGATGGTCGAGCAGGGCGGTGGTGTCGCCCAGCACCGGCACGCCCATGATGTTCTCCGGCGCGCGGTCCAGGCGGTCGTCGAACACGCCCAGCACATTGACTTCGCCCGTCCGCATGGCCGACTCGATCAGGCGCTGGGCGTTGGCGGTGGCGCCGACCACAACGACGTTCGGCGTCAGGCTGCCCTTGGCGCGGCCGCGGGCGATGATCGTCCACCAGGCGGCGTGCAAGGCCATGAAGGCGACGACGGCGCCCGCCAGCGTCCCTGCGACGAGGGCGTCGCTTCGGTGCGCGCCGAGAACTGGCAGCGACGTGGCGCCGACGGCGGCCGTGAGGGCGACGACGACGGCGCCGAGATGATTGGGCAGGCCTTGCTTGCGCGGGAAGGCGTAGCCGCCGGTCAGGCGCAGGCCCGCGGTGATGACCACAGCCCACAGCACGCCGGCCATCACGTGGCCTTGCAGCGCCAGGGCCAGGGCGAAGCCGGCCGCAGCCAGCATGTCGACCACGCGGAACGTCCGCGCGAGCAGCCGGGCCTCCAGACGCGCCCGCGACGGCACCAGCTGGCCCGGCCGGAACGGTCCGCGTCGGGCGCGTCCCGGATCGCCGCCGGCGCCCTGCACGACGCGCTGCGTGATCTCCCCGGAGGCCGAGAAGGCCGAACCGGACGGGGCGTTGGAAGCAGGCGAGGGCAGTGGACGCATGACGCTCGTCTTTGAAAACCTGCGTTCAACCTAACGGTGGCGTCTGAGCACCCCGTTAACATCGCGATTTTCCGCAAAAGCGCCGTTGTCATGTCCGGGCGAACAGGCTATCTGACCGCTCCCTCTCAGGAGGAGACGTGGCCGAGAGGCTGAAGGCACCGCTTTGCTAAAGCGGCATACCTCAAAAGGGTATCGAGGGTTCGAATCCCTCCGTCTCCGCCATTTACTCTCAATAAAAACAAGCACTTAGCCGCGCCCGCGGTGACGTGTTTGGCGCAGGTAACACGCTCTGAGTTGGACACCCTGATGGCAGGTTATCCGTCATCAGTTGGTTATTCGACCGATTCGAAGGCGTCCCAGAGGTCACCAGCGTTGGTCCGCAGGTAGCGCTGTTCAGTGATAACGGTGTTCGCGTGTCCAGCCCAGCGGCTCACGAAGTGCAGCGGCATCCCGGCCTGGATCAGTCGGGTCAGGCAGGTGTGACGGAACGTGTGAAGGTTCACGTCGTCGATGTTGCCCTCACCGCCGAGGCGGATGTCCTCGCGGATCGTGTCCCACATGTACCACGCGGTGGCCGGCGTCATAGGGAACAGCCGGTCATCCGTCATGATGGCCTGGAGATACGGGACGGTCTCCATGATGGCCTTTGAGAGCGGCACTGGGCGAGCCTTGCCGGACTTAGTCGCTTCAGGCGGCAGCGACAGCGTCGGCCGGCCCTTATGCTCGATGATCCAGCTCGGCTTGGCCTGGAGCGGCTCACTGAGCCGGAAGCCGCCGTCGATGAGCCAGCGGAGGAGGGCGCGAAAGCGTTTCCACTGGCGCATAGGCTCACGGGCCATGCGAGCGTCGACCGCCTGGAAGATCAGGGCCTCCTCCTCGGGGGAGACGACGCGATCCTTCTCGTTCTTCACGACGATGACCGGCATGGTCGGGCGGGCGTCGATGAGCTTGCGCTTCTTGGCCCCGGTCAGGGCGCGACCCACGGTGTCCATCTTCCGCTTCACGGTGGCCGGGGCGTACCCCTTGTCCTCAAGGGCGGTCTTCAGGTCGACCAAGGTCTCGTCGTCGACATCCTTGACCAGCTTGTCGCCGATGAACGACGACAGGATCTTGATGTTCGACATGACGGTGCGCTGGGACTTGGTCCGGGCAGCCGACCACTCGTCCTTCAGGAGGAGGTCGAACAGCGCGGCCATCGTCAGGCCGCCGACCTTGGTGCGAGCCGGCTGACCCGTGGTCTGCGCGGCGGGCGGCTCGATCTTGCCCAAGATGAGGTCACGAGCGAGCTTGCTGGCCTCGGCCTTGTCGCGCGTCCCTAGGGAGACGCGGCGGCGTTTGCCAGTCTCATCGTCGAAGTCGACGAACCAGATGCCGCTAGGCTTCTGGCTGATGGGGAGTTTCATCAGGCATCTCCAAGGATCTTGGCGACCGCCTCCACGCCCAGCGCCGACAGGCGCAGGTATTTCCGGCGGCGGTCATCGGGGTCGATCTCCTGGGTGATCCAGGAGAGGGCATCAGGGTGGACGCGGTTCGGCTCCATGAAGAGGCCGAAGGTGCGCTCTAGGGAGCGGCCCAGGATCGGCGAGCCGCGCATGTCCTCGCCGCCCATCTGGGTTAGTTCAGCCAGCGTGATCGACTGGTTCCGAATGTGGTGCATCGCCACCATGCAGAACGCCATGATCTGGCGGGCCGACGTTCTCGGTGGTGTGATCGAAGTCACGCCCGCCAGAAGACTGGCGAAACGCTCTAACTCGTTCGCGGAACGAGGATGCAGCTTTTGCTGCGAAGTCGATGCGCTCATGTTGTTGCTCCGTAGTCCTCATCAATGCTCCGCTAGGGTTATTCGGGCACGGGGGACCAAGTCCTCTCACAACTGAGGATGGCCTCCGTGTCAATACGTAGGCCGCTCTGAGGCGGCGATTACTGGGAAAAGTCGTGGTGGAGATTCGGAAACGTTAATTTCTGTGGCGGTTCTAGGGCTCGCGTCAAAAGTGTCAACGCGCGTGATTCGCGCCCTACCGCGTCAATCTGCCACACCCCCGTGTACAAGCCTGCCCTCGGGGTTTGTTCTCCCATTGTTCCACGTCATTTTCGGACGTCGCCGTTAACGGTTGAGGCCGCTTTCGCCTACCGCGCGCCGAACTCCTCGACATAGAAGTGGTCGGAGGGGAACAGCGCACCCAAGTCGGCAGCCACGGCGGAGGCGAGGCGGCGCTTGGTGTAGGACAGGCCGGTGCGTCGGCCGTTCATGTGGACTTCGAACATCGGTTCAGGGACCGTTCTGCGTTTGGGGTTGATGCGAGGAAGGCGGCTGAGCCGCTCTTGATGTTCTTCTTCTGTTCATGGAGGGTGCGGGCATGACCCACGACCCTCCGCGAATTGGCGAACTCGTCGCTGCTGAACAGCGGCTGGAGATTTGGTGCGAGAACCTGAGGTGCTCCCGGCCGAGGCCAGTGATGTGGAGCCCTCAGGAGGCCATCGAGCGGCTTGGAGCCGACACGACGTATGTTCAGGCTGGCCGGCGGCTCTACTGTCCGGCGTGTCGGGCGGCCGGCTACGACACGAGGGTGTCCGTTCGGGCCTCAATTGAGGACTTCTACGACCGGCTGAACCGCGAGAAGCTCGCGGACTACGCCGAGAAATACGGGCAGGAAGCCGCAGTCGCCCTAGAGCGTCACTGGGCGCTAGGCCCCATGTCGAGCTGCGCGGCTGGTGGCCCCAGCTCGAAGTCGGCGCGCGGCGCTAAACAGGTCGGCGATGGCGACGTTAAGCGCGGCGGCAGTGACGCCAGTGGGCCAGCGGGAAACCGGAGTGCCTTCGAGTAGGCGGGCGCGCTTCTCCAAGAGAACAGCGGCTCGCTTCGGGTCGGGCAGGGCCTGCGCCTGGGCGACCAGGGAGGTGACGGTTGTAGCGAGGTCCATCAGGCGGCCATCGGCAGGCTGTCGTCCACCAGCCCGCCCCACTGGGCGGCCATGGCGTTGGCGATGCCGGGGAAGAACCTGACGCGCTCGCGCCAGCGGTCCTTGTTCCAGCCGGACGCCCGGTGGATCTTGGACCACGCCTTGCCCTCCTCGGACTTCTGGACGGGCGGGGTCAGCGGGTCGACCGGCGTCAGCGCCGGCAGGCCTCGGAGATAAAGCCCCGTCGCCTTGAAGACCGGCTCGCCGAACCACCAGGGCTGCACGAACTGGGTCGGCTCCTGATAGTTGCGTATGCGGGCCTTGGCATGCCGGTGCATCTTCGGGTTCTCGACGCACACCCGTTCGATGGGCGCGTTCCAGAACGCCGAGAACAGCTCGGCCCCTTCGTCCAACTCGGCCCACATGCTCTCCAGTGTGCGGCCCGGCGGCGGCGTGTGGAGCCAGCGCAGGCCCGACAGGCAGAGCCGGGTGCAGGGCGGATGGGCGACCATCAGCAGGTCCCAGCCATCGTTGAGGAGGTCGCGGGCGTCGCCAACGATGTGGCGGTTGCTACCGTCCTCGGCCGGGAGGATGTCGCAGGACCACGCGTCGTGACCCAGAGCGTTGAAGGCGTTGCGGACGGTGCCCGAGAACTCGCAGGCGACGAGAACCTTGAGCGGTTTGTCAGCCATCATCAGCGACCCTCCGCGAGGGTGTCTCGGACGCCGTGGGCGGCCTGAATGAGGTGACCGGCGCAGCGCTGGGCCACGATGCCGCCTTGCGCCCATTGCTGGGCGGCCAAGGCCTCGGTGACGTTCGCCAGTCCATGGTCGGCTACGAGGGTGCGGAGAGCGTCGGCCGCGCTGGCCGGTACGCAACGGATGTCCAAGAACAGGCCTCCAAGCGAAGCCGCCGGACCATCCAGCGGCTTGGACAGGAGGCCCCCGCGCTTTCGCGGAGGCCGCTTTGAGTTGGGGATTAGACCGCTTGGAGCACCCGGAAGCCTTGCGCCTCCAGCGTGTTGACCCAGTCCCTACTGCCCATGGCGGCTGCGGCCAGGCGGAAGGCGGTTATGTTGCGGGCCAGAGCCGGGTCCAGGCCTTCCACGCTGATCTTGATGCGGCTCACGGCGTTCTCCACGGCGGCCGAGCGCTTGTCGTAGCCGTAGCCCGAGGCCCAGCCCTTGATCATCTGGAGGCCCAGGATGTGGACGAAGGCACAGAGCCGCCCCTCGCCCTTCTTGGGGAACTTCAGGGCCACCGTGGCGACCCGCTCGCCCTGGTCGTCAAGGACGACGAAGGCGGACACGCTGCGGAAGGCGGAGGCGTGTTGGTCGTAGATGTTCGGCTTATCGAGCATGACTTCCCACCAGCGCGGCTAGGCGCTGTCCTCTTGTTCTTCTGGGGTTGTTGGGGTTAGGGTTCGGAGGTGGCCCCCGGCGTTGGAGCGCCGAGGACCGGGTAGCTGGCTAGAGCAACCGGAGGATCAGGCGGACGACCCACCTGATCCTTTTGCTTTTCCAGCGGACCCCAAAGCGCAACCGAAGCATTGCTTTGCCCTCCGTGGTAGGCCGACGACCGGTCGGCCATCGGGCGGACGTATGAGACGCCGCGACCGCCCAGCAGGCGGTTTCGACCCTGTCTCAAGGGGTCATCATCAGGCGGCTATGTGGCGGTATTCCCACGAGCCGGGCACGGCGGCCCAACCATTGGCGACAGCCCAGGGGTGGAGGTCCGCGAGGCTAGAATAGGTCGGGGACACAAGCTCGCCCTCGCGGACTGGCCGCCCGACGTTCCGGCGAAAGAGGAAGGTTGCCGGGGCGTCACCGCCCGGCGGGACGCACTGGATCGCCAACTCCACTTTGCGGTGATCGGCGACCGCCTCGACAGTCCATAGCCACCCGTTGAGCCGGATGAACTGTTGCCCGTCCATGTCCCACGCCTTGAAGGTCGCGTCATAGTCGGTGCCGGGCTCGACTAGCAGGGCGAGGCACTGCCCGATGTCGTTGCAAGCTTCGATTTCCGAGGTGAACCCGGCCAGGATGGCCACGTTGTCGGTCATGGCGTTTCGGCCCTCCAAGGCCATCATCAGCGGCGCAGGATCAGCGCCGGACGCCAGCCCCCGGTTTGACGCGGAGGCCGCTCTGAGTTGGGTATCGGGCCTAGGCGGCCCGGCTTATTATGGTGGCGGCGGCCGGGAAGGGGCGCAGCGTCGCCGGGCTGTAGTCGAAGCAGCGGCCGGTGATCTTTGTGAGGCCCCAAGCCCAGGCCCGAGCGGCCCAGAGGTGGCGGACGACGCAGGCCACGCCGTGAGGGCGGGTGCAGTCGAACACTTGGTAGACTTGCATGTGTTTCGGCCCTCCTTGAGCCGTCATCAGGAGGGCGGATCAGCCCTCGACACGTTCCCTGCCGAGACCAGCCTGAGACCTCAGAGCGCTTGACGATGACGGGGTCCGTACCCCGCCCTGGCCTTGCGCCGTGGTCCCCGACTACCAGTCAGAGGAGGGGCCATATGCTTGGCGGCCCTCTCGCCGTACCGCTCCGTTGTGGCCCCGTTGGCCGCCCCGTCTCGATGTCCAACTGATAGCGTTCTCCGCTCTGAGTTGGCAATCCAGAAAATGCTCGTAGTCCGTAACTTTCTCACATCTTCATGAAATCATTGAGATAATTTCAGCCGCGGCGAATGGTCGCCAGGAGCCCTCTCTACGCGGGCGGCGCGCGGACATAGAGAACCTTCCCGGAACGGCGCAGGCGGGCTAGAAGAGGCCTCAGGACGGCTCCAGGCGGGCCAGGAGAGGGCGGGAAGCGGTCATGCGGACACACTGGACGGCTAGGTCGGGAACGGCCCTGGCGGTGATCCTCTGGGCCATCCCGGCAGCGCTGGTGGCGGACGTCCTTTGGCGGGTGGCAGGTTGGCTTGAGGGGCGCGAGGTTGCTCCGGGCGCTGCACCGGGCTGGGCCGTGTTCGGCCTCTGGGCGCTTATGGCGGGCTCTTGGTGGCTCCGGGCGAAAAAAGCAGGGCGGCTCAAGGGTGAGCGCGCCAGCGATTGAGGCCTTGCGGCCTGGCTGTCGTCGCTCGATGTGGCCCAGAGCAGGCCGAATGAGGCCCTATGGCTCTACAGGGGCCATCAAAAGTGAGCCCAATCAATATCTTGCCCATAGGGTGTGCCGTGCAGGTGTGCCGGGCGCAGGCCTCGGGGTGACCGGAGGGCCTCTCCGGGCCTACCCCCTACGGGGGGAAAGCGGCGCGGCTGTCCCTACGTCTGGGGGTTCGTGAATTTGACCCCAAAACCATCGGACTCTCCAGGAAGCCCCAGGAGGACTCGAAGACCTCTCAGGGCACATCCGTAGCCCAGGACCCTGTCCCGCCCCTCCAGGACCCCTTCCTGAGTCACGGCGGGCCGTTCCTCAAGACCACATCAGGTCTACCGGAAGATCAGGGGAGGGGAGACCACCCCCGGAGATAATTCTCCGAGGGGGTCTTGAAGGTGGGCTCTAGGTTTCTACGTAAGAACTTAGAGATTACTTAGAGAGAGATAGACAGGTAATAGGTAGGTCGTAGTCTAAGACTTAACCCCTAGTCACCTGAAGCTACCTCCTGACCGGCCTACCTCTGCCCCGTGCCATCCCGCCCTTGGGCTGGGACACGATGGCTCCGACGATGGTGCCGGCGAAGAACTCCCTCTCGAAGGCGGCGTCAGCCTTGCGCCGGTAGTCGGCCTCGGCCTTCAGCGTGTCCGCGTTCAGGTACTGGGACCAGTACTGGAGCGCCAGGGCGAGGACGTCCAAGCGGTCGTCATGCTTCAGCGAGCCGCGCTGAGAGGTCAGGTGGGTGAGCTGGTAGAGGCCCCGGCGGACGGGGTCGGGGTGTGCGAGGTCGCGGCGGATCACGTCCTCGTCGACCACCAGACGGTGCTGGCGCAGCACGGGCTCGATGAACGAGATCATGCGCGCTTCCTTCTGGCCGGTACTCTTGATGCCCTCCAGGGCGCAGACGCGCTTGCGGGCGAGGACCGGTTCGAACAGCCGGCGGAACATGCCGTCACCGAAGTTGTCTTCGGCCACGATGAGGTTGACCTCTTCCTCCGCCGCGACGGTCGCGAGGGCTTCGAGGGTCTCATCGCAGAAGCCGTCCTGGAAGCCACCCCAGCGCCGCACGAAGACCATCCCGTTGAGGAACTTGGTCACGACGTAGCCGGTCTCGTCCTTGCCTCGGCCCGAGGGGTCGATGTGCATGACGCTGCCGGTGAAGTCGGCGAAGTCCGGGCTGGCGTACATGGGCCGGAAGAACCGGTCCCCGTCGAACCCGACGTTGGCGTAGTCCTTCAGGATCAGGTCGGGGCTCGAAGCCCACGCCAGGCGAACCGGGGCGATCCTCGGGTTGACCGAGGTGACGATGAGGTCCCGCGTCTTGAGCGGGTACTTGTCCCCGTCCGACAGCGAGGTGTCGAGCTGGAACTGGAGCAGGAAGCCGGCCGGGCCGTATTCGGTCTCGCGCTCTAGGAGATCGAGATCCGAGAAGCGGGCCGTGTCGGTCGACGCGCCGCCGAGGGTGGTCCCACGAGGGACGCAGAGCGACGGGTCGCGCTCCATGTCGGCCAGGAGCAGCGGGGCGAGATGCTCGCGGTAGAACGACAGGCGGGCCTGGGTCGGGTACCGGGCCGTCCAGATGCGGACAGCGTAACCCTTCTCGGCCAGCTTGCGGTAGATCGACTCCTGGGTCTGGGGCGTGCCCAGCCAGATGATGTCGCCGCCGGGCTTCAGGATAGCCGCGTATTCCTTGGTGCGGGCTTCGAGCTTCTCCCGCATCCCCTCGGTCTCGGCGTTCTTCGGGACCTCGACGTCGTCGGAGATCACGAGGTCACCACGAGAGCCGGTGAGCTGGCCGAAGATGCCGACCACCTTCACGGAGGGCGACTTGTCGGGCACGGCAGCGCCGACGTCGAAGGCCAGGGTCGAGGTCCGCTGGCCGGGCTTGGAGCGCAGCTCATCCCACAGGCCGTCTCCGGCGGGGTGGTCGATGATCTGCTTGATGAGGGTCGCGCACTCGGTGGCGAGGGTCTCGTTGGCCGAGACGATGACGACCTTGAGGTTGGGGTCCTTCCACAGTCGCCAGACGACGTAGGCGCATGTCAGGAAGGACTTGCCGACACCCCGGAACGCTTGGATGAAGCGGCGTCGGGGGCCGGTCGCGAGGAAGCGGGCGACGTCAAGTTGAACGCGGGTGGGGACGGGGAGCGAGAGAACCCGCGTCCAGACGAACCAGCAGAACTTGAGGAAGTCACCCTGCAGTAGCTCTCGCGAGGATGGCGAAGAGAGGGTCAGGTGTGCCTTGAGGTGGCCCGTGGAGACTCCTGGAGGGGGTCAGGACGGGCGAAGCGAGGGGCTCCGCTAGGGTGGTAGCGAAGCCCGCTCTGAGTTGGTTATTTCCAGATGATCATGCCGACCACGTCATCCACCGCCGTAGCCGTGGTGTCGTTGTCAGCGAGGCCGCCAGTGATGGCGTAGCCCAGGCCAGCGGAGAGGCTGATGCCGTGGGTGGACTCGAAGTCCGACACGACACCGGGTGCGAGGACCAGGGTGAAGATCGGGACGTCCGACGCGACGGGCGCGGTCGCCTTGTTGTAGAACTTCAGGTAGCGCGGCGCGGCGGCGTTGTTGAACAGACGCCAACCGTAGCAGCGCCGAGCGCCGGTACCGACCAGGGTCAGGTTCGTGGTGGCCAGGGTGCGGACCTTGGCGACCGAGAGGCCGCCAGCGTTAGCCTGGGCGTCCACCGTGATGTTGGCCGACAGCGTCGAGCCGTTCTCCAGAGCAGCGGCGGGGACGTTCGACAGGCAGACGTTCGACTGGATCGAGCCTGAGGTGAAGGCCGAGACGCGGGCGCGCATACGCTTGCCGATGGCGGGGAAGCACCACGCACCGACGCCGGTCGATGCAACGACGCCAGCAGCCTTGGAGCCCACCGCCAGGCCGATCACGCTGAACCAGCTCACGCCGTCCAGGGTCTGCTCAAATTGTGTGGTGCCGGCGAAGGTGCCGAACAGTTGGACCACGGCGCTCTGTGCGGCCGAGAGGTCGACGTCGAAGAGGATGTCGGCGACTGCACCTCCAGGGGTGCCGGCCACGACGGTCGAGTAGACGACCGGAGCGCCGGTCTCAGGGTCGATGAGGAAGGCGGCTTCGGCCGAGCCCACCGCTTGACGCGGCAGGCGGGGTAGTTGGTGGTCCATGGTGTCCTAGTGCGGAGCGCCGAGGGCTTCGGCGTCGAGGTCGAGGTCGGCCAGCTCACGGGCCAGGGAGTCCACACGGGGCGCGGCTGCCGGGGCGTCCACGCCGTTCTGGGCGAGGAACTTCATGACCTTGTCGAGGAGCTGAGGGTTGATGGGGGTGCCGCTCTCGGCGGCGGCCTTGCGGGCGGCGACCAGCTCCTCCTGGAGGATCGCGGACAGCAGCCCGTGGAGCGCGTCGAGCGCTGCCTCAGAAGCGCGGCCGGTCACTCGAAGACCTTCCCGAGGAAGGCCGAGAGGAGGGCGCTGGCCACGGCGGCGGCGATGGAGGCGATACCCACCGCCAGCCACTTGAACTTCTCAAGGACGACAAGGCGGGCGTCATGGTCATCGTGGACCGTCTCGTGCTTCTCGAAGCGGCGTTCGGTCTCGCCCCGGTGCAGCCCGAAGGCTTCAATGAGGGCGGTCAGCTTGCCGTCGATCCGCCCCAGGAGGAGGTCGGTCGAGGGCGTGTCGTGGTCGTTCAAGGGGATCTCAGAGTGGGCCTAGCGTAGGCCGGTGAGAAGCGCGTAGGCGCGGACAGAGGACCAGATAGTCCAGCGTTTCCATGAGGGTACGCGGAGAACCTGAAGTGCCTCACGGAGGATGCGGTCGGCCTCGCGCCTAGAGCGCGTTCGGTCGTCGCAGAGAATGTCGTGGATGACGTAGGCCTTAGCGGCCCGGTCGAAGGGGTTGATCAGCCATCTGGCGAACCAGGGGATCGACCCGAAGTCGGTGACGTAGAGGGCCGGCACGGTCACCGTGTCGCCGCTGCCTAGGTGACCGACGTCGTAGGAGAAGGGCAGGAGCAGACGCCCGAGCCCTCGCCCGTCGCGGTCCTCAGAGAGGACTTCCACGACGAGCGGGGTGGTGAAAGTGGACAGCTAGACGACCGTTGCGGCGAACCGGAAGAGGTCGTCGAGTTGGGCAGAGGTTAGGCCCTGGCTTTCGCCGAGCTGAGAGACCTTCGAATGGTTCCGGTGGAACTCCGAGGTCTCCGCCCAGTAGAGCTGGAGGCTTCGGTCGCCGCTGGTCGCAATGGCATCGTCGAACTGGTCGAGGAGGCCGAAGTGCAGCAGCGCCTGCTTGGCCTGCATCCGGCTGACCTTGTCGGGGACCGGAGGCGGAGGAGCGGGGCCAAAGGTGGTGACCTCGTGAGGGACGCCAGAGCGGACTTCGAGGGTCCGGCCGGTGACTACTTGGCCAGCCGGCGGGGGCTCGGCGAGGACGATAGACAGCACGCCGATGTCGGCGAGTTGTTCAGGCGTCCAGAGGTTGATGATGTTGCCGGGATACTGGACCTCGCCGGCCTCAAAGGGCAGGCCGTAGAGTTCGGTGGCGGTCTCACCACTGATCAAGGCGTAGGGCATACGGGTTCCTTAGAAATACCAAGTGAGGCGGACATATCCAGGTGCGCCGGGGCCAGCATCTTGCACGCCGTTGGCGGTCGCAGCGCCGCCGCCTCCGTAGTTCTTCCCCGCCATCGTGCCTGCGGAGCCGCCCGACCCGGCGACACCCGGGCCGGTCCCTGGCCATACGGCCGAGCCGCCCGACGCGTTCATGGTCGCGGGGGCGTACACGTAGTACCCAGCTCCACCGTGAACGGTACGCGGTGTCGTGCTGGGGACGTCGGTCGTGGCACTCCCACCGCGCGAGCCGGGGCCGCGAAGGAGGTAGTCAAGAGGGGTTGCCCCGACCATGCGCTGGACGAGGGAAGGCTGCGTGCTTGTTTGGTATGAGAGCGCGCCTGCAAAGACCCGGCAAGGGTTGGTCAGGTATGCAGCATTGGTGATCAGGATGTCACAGTAGGACCCTGCGTCACCCGAGAGGATCGACTCTTCGTCGTAGACCATCCCGCCACTGCCGGAGTTCAGCATCTCGATGAGTAAGCTTGAGGCCCCGACCACCGGAGAAACCGTGATGAAGGTTCCGGTCCCTGGGTAGTCTTGGACGACAGGGGGGCGTCCGCCTCCGGCCAGCATCGGCGTTGTAAAGGGAAACACTAGGCGAAGCCCTTCTGGAGCGACGCGCGGATCAGCGACGTGCTCTCCACGAAGTAGGCGATCATATCGACAGCGTTGGCCGTCGTGGTCAGCGAGGGAGCGCCGCCCGCGAACTTCCAAACCGTGTTGTAGGCTAGGGTGCGGGAGCCGGTGGCGTCCTGCTTCACGAGGATGACGCCCGAGGAACCGGGGGTCAGATTGCTCGGGGCGCCGAGGGTCCGGTTGCCGGCCAGAGTGAGCGTGAAGTTCAGGCCCGCGTTCTGGTTGATGGCGACGGTGGCGGCGTCGGTCAGGGTGATGAGCGCCTGGCCGTCATAGAGCAGCTTCGAGGTGACGTACTTGGCGTCATCCGTACCGGTCCAGATGTCCGTGGCCGTGGCCTTGGTCAGCGTGGTGCCGTTCGTCCCGTTGGTGCCGGGATTACCGGTCGCGCCGGTGTCGCCCTTCGCAGCCAGGAGCATCCACTTGGTGGGGCTCGAAGCCGGCGTGTTGCCCTGGTTGGCGTTCACCAGGGAGATATAGCTGGCGCTACCATCGGTCACGACGTCGTTGATGACGTAGGTGGCCGGGGCCGAGTACGCGCCACGCGGCACGAAGCTCTGGGGCACGGGGTTGGCCCCGGTGTCCTCGTCCAGCGAGAACACGACGGTGACACCCGCCGCGTCGCCTCGGGCGCTGATGTAGTCGCCCGGCTGGAGGGCGATAGGCTTGCCCCACGTCTTGTCCAGGCCGGCGGCGAGGGTGAAGGGGACGTCCACCGGGGTGCCGGCGGCGGCTTGATAGACGCGCAGGGTGATCGTTCGCGTGGCGGCGGTCGTGTTGACGAACACGAGACCGAAGACCACGACCTCGGCCCCCGCGCCGCACTGGGCGACGGTGGCGAGGCTGGCGGTGAGCGCGAGAGCGCCCGACTTGGTGGCCATTAACTTCCGAAGAGGAGAGCGGCCTTCTTGGCCACGCGCTTGGCGTAGACCTTGGAGGCCAGGGTTTCAGGATCGACGCCCAGGACAGCCTGGGCGGCGTCACGGGCGGCCTCGGCAGCGAGGCGGGCAGTCTGGGCGGCGGACGCGCTACCAGCAGCGGCGGTGGCCGAGTTGCCGGCGTTGGTCGCCGAGGTGCCCGCCGCGTTCTTGTGGGCGAGGGCGTTGGTCTCGGAGGTCCCGGCGTTGGTCGCGGACGTCGCCGCCGCGTTCTTCGACGCCAGGGCGTTCGCCTCCGATGTCGCCGCGTTGGTCGCGGACGTACCGGCAGCGGTCGCCGAGGCGGCGGCGGCGTTCTTGTGGGCGAGCGCGTTCGTCTCAGCGGTGCCGGCGGCGGTGGCCGAGGCGGCGGCGGCGTTCTTCGAAGCCAGGGCGTTGGCCTCGGAGGTGCCGGCGTTCACCTTGGAGGTGTTCGCGGCGGTCGCCGATCCGGCCGCGTTCGTCGCTGCGGTTTCAGCGGCGGTCTTGGCGGTTTCAGCGGCGGTCTTCGAGGCAGCAGCGGCGTCCCTGGCGGCAAGCACCGTGGAGATCGAGCCGGCGGCGGCGGTAGCAGACTCGGCGGCGGCGTTGGCGCTGGCATTGGCGGCTTGCTGGTTGGCCAGGGCGGTGTCGCGGGCAGCTTGGGCGGCTGTTACGGCAGCTTCGGCGGCGATCCGCTTCTGCTCGGCGGTGGTCGCGGAAGTGGCGGCAGCGCCGGCCGCAACAGCGGCAGCGGCAGCGGCAGCAGTCGCATCGGCAGAGGGACCGGTCACCGTCGAGGAGACGTGGAGCGGGCTCTCAACCCAATGGAGAACACCGAACTTGTCGGTGATGGGCCACTTGCCGTCGCTGTTGGGGCCGCCGTTGGGCGGCCCGCCGACCCAGTCCCGGTACTGCTGGTCGCGCAGCTCCTGGATGTCGATGTTGGTGCTGATCCGCGCCGCGAGCTGGGCGTTGGTGACGACGTCCGTCACGTCAGCACGCAGGGCTGGGGGACGACCCGGCCGCCATGGACGCGATGCGCCTGGCAGGAGACGTCCTCAGGGGCCTCGGTGCCGGCCTCGCCCTCCATGAGCTGGAAGGGGAGGTCGGCCGGGACGCAGCCGACGCGTCGCAGGATCATGCCCGTGGCGACGTCGTACACCGCGTAGGTCTTACGAGTGGAGATGTGGGAGCTACCTTTTGGCGCTGGTGAGGACTAGGGCGCGCTCCTCAAAGCCGACGTTCCCGCTCTCCTTGCGGATCTCGTAGTAACAAGAGACGCCGATGGGCGGGGTGACGTCGCCGAAGACGATGGTCATGGGGACGTTGTCCTGACCGTCGAAGCTGGCGCGGGTGCGGGCGATGCGGACGCCGTTGCGGTACAGACCCAGGAAGGCCGTGGTCCGCACCGAGGGGAAGATCGCGGTGGCATAGAGCGTCACGAGGACGACCCCGTCGCCCTGCGGGGTGACCGAGCCGCCCAGGAGGGTGACGTTCGTCGAGCTGCTGACGCCGATGGTCGAGTCTGCGAAGACCGCCACAGTCTGGGTGACGGTCTGCGGCTGCATCTTCGTCCAGTCCACCGAGCCGACCTTGAGGTGGTTCACGGTGATCGTGTCGGCGAAGATGTCCCCGGCGATGATCTTGGGGGCGCGGACCCAGCCGCCGGACACCTCGAATGGGACGATGGCGTTCCCGACGTTGGGGTCCACGATGGCAAACCTGTCGGCCGCCACGGTCATGTCCCCGGATATCCCGTTGTTGTTCAGGACGAAGCCGGTGATGTAGCGCTGGCCCGTGGGGCCGGCGACGGCCAGGGCGAGGCCCGCCTTCGCGCCGTACTTGGTGTCCACCGAGTTCAGAGCGGTGATCGAGGCGTACTTCTGGTCGGACTGGACGATCACCGCATTGGTGCTGGTCGCAATCATCCCTTCCGCCGTGATCTTGGCGTTGTTCTCGGCGATGACCGCAGCCTGAGTGGCGATCTTCGAGGCGTTGTCGTTGGCGGTGGCCACGACGCCGGAGAAGGTCTGAGCCAGGGTCAGGCCGTTGGTCATCTTCACGACGTTGTCGTTGAGGACCGCGCCCTTGCCGTCCGGCGTGGTGGTCGCCAGGAGATCGAACTTCCGGGCGACGGCCTCGGTGGCCGTGGCGGCAGCGGTGGCGGTCGACTGGATCGCGGCGGAGTTACCGGCGATCTGCGCAGCGAGCTGCTCCGTCGTCGTCGCCATGGAGCTGTCCAGGGTAGCCAGCGCCTGCTTGGTCTCAGTGATCGCTGTGGCCGACTGACCGGCCTGGGCGTACAGGTCGCTGAAGGTCTCGGCGACGGCGAAGCCATCCACCTTGACGCGCTGGCCGTTCAGGTTGAACGCCTTGCCGTCTGCGGTCTTGGCCCCGAGGATCGTGAACGTCTCGGCCAGGGCCGAGGTCGCCGTCTTCAGCTCGTTGGTCTTGGTCAGGACGTAGGTGCCGACCGGAACGCCGTCGAGATAGGTGACGGCCTCCATCGCCTCCTTCAACTCATGACCGCGCAGGGCCGTCTCGATGACGGTCTGGGCGTTCAGGTCGATGTCGGCGATGCGCTGGTTGAGGTCGGCGAGCAGCTTGTCCGCGAGGACCATCTGCGCCAGCTCGTCCATCACCTTGTCGGGGTCCGTGACAATCCCGAGGTTGTCGCCGAGGCGTACCTGGGCTGGACCGAGAGCGGCCTTGTAGAGGTCGAGGATTTCCTGCTGGGCGTACAGCACCTGCCGGACGGCCTTGTTCAGGTCTTCCTCGGTGAGGACCGCGCCGTTCTGGAAGTCGACCAGGGCGTGGTCGAGGGGAGTCTGGCGACGGAGGACAACAGCCGACCCCGCCCCCGTTGGGTAAGCCAGCCGAATACGAGACTCGGTCAGCCACTGGTGGGGGGCGAGGACGTTGTTGACCGTCACCACTACGTGGGCGGCGTCGATGTAGGGAAACGTGACGTCGAAGTCAGTCTGCCCCGACGCCGCCGTGTAGGCTACGTGGGTGAGGTACAAGTCATTCCTAAGGGGTGGTGCCTAGTAGCTGCTCCCGGAACCGGCGCATCTCTGCGGGGATGGTCTCGGGAGGCGCTCCGTTGTCCTGGAGACGCTTGAGGAAGTCCTGGGCGGCCATGTCGTCCGCCAGGGTCTTGTCCTCGTCCGCCAGCTTGCGCTTGGCGAGGTCGAGGTAGTCGGCCCTGGTGTCGCGGATTAGCGCCTCGCGCTGGTAGTCGGTCAGGTAGGCGTACCGAGGCGACGCGACGAGAGCAGAGAGCTTCTCGACCAACGTGGTGCCCCCGAGGCGGACCTCGGTGCCCATGATGACCTTCAGCCGTTCGACCTGGGCAGTCTTCAGCTCGACACCGCCCAGCTTCTTGACGTCGCGGGGCATGTCGAAGTTGAGCCGGGTCATCTCCTTGACCAGGGCCGTGGTGTCGCCGTCACTCCGCTTCACGCCGAGCGTCCGGTCGAACTCCACAGGCAGGCCCAGGAGGGCATCGTGGCGGACTTCGAGCCCGCCGCTCAGCCCGATGACGCTGGCCTCCCACTTCTCCCGGAGGGTGGTGGTGGCGCGCATGGCGTCGTTGCTGGCTTGGTCGAGGTACTTCTGGAAGCCCCCGAGCGGCACGGTGCGTTGAGCGAGACCGGCCAGGAACTGCTCCCGGCTGTACTCGCCCGTCTTGGCGTCGGCCATGCCCAGAGTGTTCTGGAGGGACTTCAGCCAGGACTTGGAGAGGACGCTGGTCGACACGGCGAGCGCGCCAGCCTGGAGGAGCTGGACGAGATCGTTACCGGTCTGCTCCTTGTCCTCCTCGGACAGCTTGTGCTGCCAGTAGAAGATGTCCGCGCCCAGGCCGAGAGGCAGGGCGACAGGATCGGCCCGGCCGTACTCGACGCCCTTGTACGCATATTGCGGACGGGACAGACGCGAGCTGGCCTGCGGCCCACCGTCGTAGCCGACGAGATCGCCATTGGCGGCCCCGACGTAGCCTTCCAGGATCAGCGCGGTGCCGAGGGTCCACCGAGCGATAAGCTCCGTGGCCTCCGGGCCGCCGGCCTGGATCTTCTCCTGCATGGAGCGGTAGAGCAGGCCGACCGGCGTGAAGTCGCGGGCGGCGGACTCGATGATCGCTAGGGGCGTGTGGACGAACGGGACGATGATGCCGGCCGGGTCAATGGTCTGGACGGCATTGGCCAGCCCGCGCAGAGCGGGGGCCTCAAGCCTATTCTGGAACAGGACCCGGCGGGCCTCGCTCTCGGCCATGGTCTCGACGTTGGAACGGTCGAGGGCTTCCTGGGCAAGGAACCGGATGCGGTCCTTGTCCTGGCTGCCGGCGCTGATGAGGTCTTCGAGCTGGTCGAGGTACTGGGTCGACGGGTTGTCGATCAGTTCATGCGCCCGGCGCTCGGCGAACTCCTTGAGCGCAGCGCCGTCCATGCCCAGGTCGATGCCGGACAGGGTGGCCGTCCGCACCGCCTCGGAATAGCGAGCGGCGTCGAACATGGTCTGCCCGATGAGTTCGTCAGGCAGACCGATGGCCAGGTGGCGGGCGGTGCGCGTGGTTGCCCCGAAGGTGTTGAAGGCCAGACCGGTGAGGGTCCGCCAGCCGGCCGAGAAGAACGGGATGCCGTGTTCCGGGCTGTCCTTCCAGGCGTCGATGGTCTGGGCGTCGATGTGCCAGAGCTTCTCATTGCGGGCGTCGGGACGCTCAAAGCGAGTGCCGGCGGTGCTGCCCACGTCGCTGCCGACCTTTTCGGCCGACATCAGGGGGACCTTGCCGAACTGCCTCTCGACCCATGCCGAGGCGGCGTCGAGTTTCCCGAGGGCGGCGCTGGAGCCGGCCCCCTCGGCGGCGGCCTTGGCCTCGCCGATCATCTCCCGTGCCAAGACTTGGACGGAGCGCGTAGCGCCGTGCCACATGGCGGGGAGCAGGGTGCCAACGTAGGCGTCATGGCTGGCAGCCGCCGCGACCCACTCGGGGTTCTTGGTGAACATCAGGCCAGCCTTGGCGGTGTAGCCGGTGGCCACCCGCGTGCCGATCATCAAGCCGCCGCCAATGAAGTTGAAGGCGGCGGTGCCCGGCGAGAACAGCGAGGCGGCCGTCTCGCGAAAGACGCGGAGCTTGCCAGCGACGCCCGAGAACTTGTCGGCCGCGCCGATGACCTTCGCGAGGTCGCCCTTGTGCTTCAGGATCGAGGCGATGAGGCGGTCCCGTTGGAACTGCGTCTTGGCCTCACCCAGCGCGGTGAGCTTGTCCTCGAAGGACTTCGGCACCTTGGGGGTGACGTCCGCCGGGTCCTTGCCCAAGACGCTGCGTGCCCGAGCCAGCCGCTCGCCACCTTCGCGAGCCCCGACGATATTCTGGAGGGAGCGCAGGCCCCGGCCCATGCTGGACGCGGAGCCACGGAAGGCGGCCTGGAGAACCGAGACGGTTTCAAGCTGCTTCAGGAAGGCGATGTACTCAGGGGAGCCGGCCTCCTTGGTGAACTTGGAGGCCTTCTCCGCGAGGACCAGGAGCTTCTGGGCTTCGCCGCCGATGAGGCCCGAGGCCGCGTTGGCGTAGACGTCGAGGTTCTTGGTCTTCTCGCCGAAGGTCTTGACGATGGTCTGGGTGTCGGTGCCCAGCATGTTGGCCATCATCAGGGTGGACTTGGTGGAGCGCGGAGCGGACCCCAGGTGCAGCGACATGGGCTCGGCCGCCGTGGCGATCCGGGCGACCCAGTCGTGTAGGGCGTCCATGGCCTGGGCTTCGTCGGCGTGCTTGGCGAGGAACTTGCCGAAGTCCAGGCGGGCGGGGTTGACCCCCATCCGCTCCAGCATCGTGAAGCCCTTGCCAGCCGCGTGGTCGTCCGCGAGCTGCTTCAGCTCCGGGGCGGATAGGCCTTTGACCTTGTTGGCGACGTCGAGGTGGACGCGTTCAAACTCGTCCAGCACATCAGGGGCCGCCGAGCGGGCGTTGTCGAACAGCTCGCCTTGCGCTCCGGGCGGGGCGTCGGCGGCGAGCGCCGGACCTTCCTCTTTAACAAGGGAGGGCGCGGGGTCGGCCTTGGCGGCTAGGGTCGGCGCAGCCTCGGCGGCTGCTTGTTCATCGACAGCCTTGGCGACGGTCGCCGGGTCGATGTCGGCGGGCTGGGTCGGGGCAGCCTCGCGGGCCACCATCTCCAGCTTCTCGACCTTGGCCTGCTTCAGCAGCCGGGCCGCCTTGACCACGCCCGTGAAGGCGGCGTCCATGGCGATGCCGGTGACGATGTCCGCCCCCGCGTTCTTGAAGCGGGCGACCACCTCGCTGTCGGTCTCGTTGACGGCCAGGGCCGTCACGACGTCATCGACGTGGAGGAACTTAGCGACCTCGTTCTCATGGATGCCGGCTTGCTTCGCCAAGTTGGCGAGGTTGCCTTCGAGCGGGTCGAGCTTCTGGTAGGAGGCCACGGCCGACGCCAGCATGGGGCGGGTCCACTTGGCCACCGTGCCTAGCTTGTTGACGGCCGAGGTGGCCTTCATGATCGGCACGAAGTTGGCCGCGAACTCGGAGATGTCGCGCGTTACCTTCGCCCCGCCGCGCACCGGCTCGGGCAGAGCCTGCTTCAGGCTGCCGCGAACGCTGGCGGATAGGGCGGTTTGGGCTGCGTCGAACTCGGCGGCGCTGCCAATACGCATCTTGCCGTCCGGCCCCCGGATCACGCCGCCAGGCAGCGTGATGCCGAAGGTGTTGTGGAGGCCGCGCTCGATGGCGACGCCAACCTTGCGGTCGACCGAGCCGACCGTGTCGAGGAAGCTGAAGCCCGCATCAGCAACCCCGCCGACGACGCCGCGCCACCCGTAGTCTTCCCAAGCCCCCGGCTTGGCCGGAGGTTTCGGTCGGACGTGGACGGGGGTGCGGTTCGTCAGGACAGGGGTGCCCTTGGGCGGGGCAGGTTGTCGGAAAGCCTTGTCGATCTCCTCCGTCTCTTCGCGGTAGGCGTCGTGGAAGGCGTCGGAGAGATCGGTCATCAGGTTCCTGGGTTACTTCTTCTTGACCTCGGTGCGGGTCGGGGTGGTCGCACGGGCAGACGCCTCGCGGATCGCCGGGTCGATACGGTCTTCAGGGATGTTGGCGGCAGCGAAGCCGGCCCGCATGGCTTCCTCCGGCTTGGCCCCCTTACGGAGGCTCCGGTAGAAACTCAGGTAGGCGGCCTGCTTGCGCTGCTCGAAGGTCTCGCGGGGCATGTAGCCGGGACGGCCAGCGCGGGAGGCGAAGGTCGACCAGTTGTCGTCGAAGACGTACTTGAAGTCCTCGGCCCCGGCCTGCTTCACCACATCGCTGTCCGCAGGCAGCTTCCCGATTTCCGACTGGAGAACCCTGAAGGTGTCCCCGTCGATCTTCCGGTTGGCGTAGAGGCGGGTCGCGGTGGCGAGAGCGGACTGCGGGTTGGCTCCGACCGAATAGGCTTGGAGCATGAACTCGTCAGCGGCGCGGCCTGCGGCGCGGTCGGCACGGGCCTGTGCCCGGTCAGCGAGCGCCATGCGGTGTTCCTGCTGGCTCTGAGCCCAGCGGATGTCCGACCGGCCTCGCTCCAGCTTCTGGCGCTGCTCGTCGTCCCAGTGTTCCTGCACGGCGAAGAGGTTGTCCACGTCCTGCGGCCGGAGCTGACCGCTGTCGACGTAGGCTTGGACCTCGCCGGTAGTCAGGCGGTGACCTTGGCGGACCTTGATGGCCATCGCGCCGAGGGTCGCATTGGAGGCGTCCTGGGCGGCCTTGGCCGTCTTGGCTTCGACCTGGGCGCGCAGCGTGCGGGCTGCGTCGAGTAGGCCGTTCTCCTCACCCGCGTTCCAGGTCCGGCTGCCGTCAGCCTTACGGCTATTGGCGGCGGTCTCCAGGAGTTCGGGGTTGTCGGTGGCCATGGCGAGGTTCACCAGGGCACCGCGGAGTTCCAGCTTGGCGGCCTGCGGGGTAATCCCGAGCCGGCCGGCGGTCTGGATGGCCCCCTCGACGTCGACGTTGCCCTTGCGGGCGTCGAGCGTGAAGGTGTCGATGGTGGCGGTCAGACCCTTCTGGCGGACTTGGCCGGCGATGACCTCCTGCGCCTGGGCGTGGGTCTTCGTGCGGACATCGAGCAACTCGCGGTAAAGCGCGGCGTTGGCCTGAGGCGACCCGTAGTCGCGCTTCGAGCCGTCCTCGTTGAACAAGGAGGGCTTGAAGAGTTCGTCGAGCTTGGCGTTGACGTCGTCGAGGTCGGCCTCGCCGCCGGCCAGGAGGGTTTCCACCTCGGTCTTGGCGCGGGCTTCGAGGTCGGCCGCAGTAGTCCTTGCGCGGCCCACGGCCAGCACTTCGGCATACGCGGCGGAGCGCTTCACGGCCTCAGGATCGACGGTGCCGGTGGCGTAGTCGGCCTGGGCCTGGAGGGCCTGGGTCTTCTCGGCCTCGAAGTGCTGCTGGAGCGACATCTCAGCGTAGTCGTCGACCACCTTGTCCACGAGGCCGAGCGCCTGGCGGACTTCGTCCACGGCGTTGCCGCGCGAGGCGTTGCGCATGTCGGCGCGGACCCGCACCTCGGGGGTGTTGGTCTGGCGAGCGCGGGGGAGGACGACGTCGCGGTTGTTGGTGACCCGCGTCTGGTCGGTCTGCCGCGACGCGGTCTGGGCTAGGTTGACCATGGCGGTGCCTTAGGCGGAGGTGGTGAGGGCGGCGGCCTTGGAGCTGGCGGCCTGTTTGGCAGAGGCAGCGCCCGCGCCGGCTGCGTAGCCGGAGACGCCGGAGACGGCGATGCGCAGGCCAGCGCCTAGGAGGGTGGGCTGCGAGACCCGCGAGTATTGGCTGTTGGCCTCGGCGCGGGCAGCGTGGAGCTGGTTCTCAGCGTTGAGGCTGGTCCGTTCGCCGGCCAGTTCCTGCTGCATCACGCTGTCCAGAAGCATGGCTTCCAGAGAGCCGGAGCCGAGCTGAAGCCCGGCTTCGCCAGCGGCGACCTTGATGCGGGCCTGTTCGCGACGGGCCTCGCGGGCGCGGTCGTTCAGGTCGGCGGTCTCGGCCGTGCGGATTTCGCCCTCGGCTTCGGCGAGCTGGGCCGTGATGGCCTTTTTCTGGGCCTTGGCGGCTTGGACTTCGGTGATGACCTGGGCCGCCGTCGAGACGACAGCGATGGTCGCCATGGTGACGGGATCACACATCAGGTTCGTACCTTGCGAAGATGTAGAAGGGGCGGGCCTCCCGGCCGTAGCTCGGGATGGCTTCGAGAAGACGGAAGCCGCACCAACGGAGCCAGTGCATGGACTTCTCATTGCGGGCGTCGATGTGGTTCCAGAGGCAGGCATAGAGCCGGTGCATCTGGCGGAGATAGGGGACGGTCATGCGGGCAATGGAGATCGCCGTCCGGCGCTCATCCATGGCGGGGGTGCCCATCATCCAGACCAGTCCGCTGTCCGCCGGACCGCTCGGGGCGCACCCGAAGACGGCGACAGGGACGCCGCTGGAGATGATGACCCAGGCGCGCTGCGAGAGCATGACGCTGGTCGTGAGGGACAGGAGTGGGTCCATGTCCGAGGTCGCCGTGATCTCGTCGAGATCCGATGGGCGAAGGTTCTCCGCGAGAACCTCCAGCCAAGCAATGGTCTGCTCGGAGGAGGCCTCGCGGAGGTCTTGGTATTCGATCAAGCGCGGTTCCAGTAGAAGGCCAGCCACTCCGCAGCGACGAACGTCGAGGCGACGTGGGTGTCGTTGCTGATGTCGATGGTGGCCTGGGCCGCGTCGCCGTAGACCTGGAACGTGTAGTCCCCGCTGTGGAGGACCGGCTTGTTCAGGATCAGGTCCGCAGCGCCGACCACCTTGCCGGAGAAGTCCGACAGCTTGGCCGGCATGATCTCCTCCACCAGCGGGTCGAGCCCATAGGGCGCAACCTCGGTGCGGAAGAAGCCCGTCCCCTGGTAGGAGACGGTCATGGTGCGGAGCTGGAGGCGGCCGGAGGCGACAGCGGTCCCGTCCGACTTGCGGGGGAACTGCTGGCTAAACCGGAAGCGCAGCTCGTACTTGCCACCAGCGAGGGCCGGGCCTGCCGCCTCGTTCCCCGGGACGCGCACCGTGGTGGCGTTGAGCCACTCGTAGGACGCCGGGTCCACCAGGGAGCCAGGGCGAGCCGTGAAGGCGTTGCCCCGGACGAGACGGAAGGTCGCCTGGACAGGCTGGTAGGGCAGCACGAACACGGTGGTGTTGTTCATGCTGTTGTACTGGCCGGTCACTACGGCGCGGCGGTCGAGGTAGACTTGGAGCGGAGCCTCGGGCGGCTGTGCGCCGGACTGAAGGCTGACCTTCTCCAGCATCAAGCCGTCCGCGCGGGCGACCACGAGGAGCAGGAAGCCGCCGACGTAGGTCCCCGAGAGGACCCGAGCGCCAGGGCCGAGGTCCCAGTAGTGCCAGGCGGACATGGCCTTCTCGGTCGAGGAGAGCCAGTAATACTGGTACACGTAGACCCGCGACGGCGCTCCGTCCGTCAGGACGAACAGGGCATTGAGGTCTTCGGCGGGGACGATCTTCGAGACGCCAGCAGGGACGTAGCGGGGGACGTGGGCCGTGATGTCGGCGGCCGAGGTGGACTCGGCGTTGCCGGTGATCAGGGCGTATTCCCGCAGGGCCGCGAAGCCGCTGCGCTCGACGCTGAAGTAGACCTCAGAGCCGGAGACGGCGAGACCGGCGCGGACGTTCACGCCATAGCTGGTGACCGGCTTGATGGCGATGCTGGCTGGCGTGATGCCCGCCTCACCGTTCGACATCGAGAACTGCGTCTGGTCGGACGTCAGGATGATGCCGCCGTTCCAGGGGGCCGCGTCGTAGAGGATCGAGACCTTGGTCGTGGTGGCCGAGACGTCGATCACGTCGCTGTCCAGGAGGTCCAGCACGGTCATCCGCCAGAAGTTGCCGAAGTCACCCGCGACCGAGAGCGAGACGTTCTCATCGTAGATGAAGGCGAGGCGGTTCTGGTCGAAGAAGACCTTGCGGATCGTCCGACCGATGAAGCCCGGCGAAGGGTTGGTCACCTCATCACCGACGCGGCGCGGAGCCCAGGAGAACGGCGCGAAGAGAAAGGAGCCGTCGAGCTGGCGCACCAAACCGTGAGGCATGGTGGCGGCATCAGGCTGGTTCACTAGGCCGGGCCGAACGGTCTCGTCCCAGACGCCGCCAGTGCGGCGGACGTAGTAGGAGACGAAGCCCGAGGTGTCGTCTCCGGTCACCTTATAGATGGCCCCTTCGGCCGCCGTGGTGGGCAGCTTGTCGAACCGCTGCACTTCCCCGGCGTAGGAGCCTTCGGCGTTCGCGCCGTACTGATAGGCGTAGCCGGGACCGTAGGGCTGGGACTGAGCGTCCGTCCCATAGTCGCGGTTGATCCAGAGGTAGAACGTGGGGTCAGCCTCGACGTCAGTCCCGGCGGGGGACATGGCGCAGACCTTCTTGCGGTTCACGACGAACGTGTAGTCCGCCACGGTGAACAGGGAGAGGTCCGCGCTGTAGTCGGCGACGCCCGCGAGGTAGCCCCAGCCACCCGGCGCGTAGACCGTGCGCTCCGCCCCGGTGAGGTCGAAGACACGGATGACGCCGTTGGCGACGATCACCGAGTAGCGCTCGGTTGTGTCGCGGTTGATGTCGTGGATGAGGGCGTTGGTCGGCGCGGTGGGCAGGAGGCGGGCCACATGCTCGGTCGGAGGGCGCTTGCCCAGGCCGTCCGCCAGGGACAGCCAGGAGTTCACCAGGGTCTCCATCTGACCCTTCGAGCGGACCATAGGTGACTGCTGGGAGACCCCCTCGTACAGAGCCGGGAGGTTGTCGGACATCAGCCCCATCAGCCGGTCACTCGCGTGCCCGACCGGCCCGAGCGGTTGTACGCACGGCGGAGCTGGGGATTGGTGCGGAAGGAGTTCGTGTCGCGGCTGCGCCGTTCGTCACGGATGAGGATGGCCCAGGCCTTCTCCTCGTCCTCCTTGTTGTAGCCATCCAGTTCGGTGGACCCGATGATCCGCTTCTGGAACTTCCGGGCGGCGGCGATGGCGATGAAATAGCGGGCGGTCTCGGGGAGGTCCGCGAAGTCGAAACCCCAGGTGACCGAGAAGGCCACCGGGCCGTCCATGGTCCACGTCAGGTTAGCCCCGTCCCACAGGCAGAGGCCGGCGGTGGGGTGACGGCGCTGCACAATGTTGGCGCGCGGGTCCATGGGGTCGATGCGGAGGACGCCGTTCGGGATGCCGATGCGCCCGTTGATGTCGGGCGTGAGGACGTAGTCGTCGTCGGTGTTGAAGGCGAAACCGTAGAGCTGGACGAAGCGGTTGACCTTGGCAAGCTCGGCCTTGGCGATGTTCACGTCGCGGATGCCGCTGACAGCCAGGGTGTTCACCGGGGCCTGCCCGATGGACATCAGCATCTCATTCACCGCGTCCAGCTCGGTGAGGGGGGACAGTAGGCCCATGGGGCTCCGTGATGTGAGGAGACAAAACAAAGCCCCCCACGGGCTTGCGCTCATGGGGGGCTCTGGGTGGTCGAAGACTTACGAGGTCTTCAGCTCGACGGCGCACTTCGAGCGCAGCGGGTCGGTGCCGACCATCAGGCGCGAGAGCATCAGGGTGCCCTGCTTGTCCGGCTGGTCGACGACTTGCGACGACAGGCCCTGCACTTCGGCGGTGGCCGCAGCGTACGGGGTCCACATCGCGCCGACCGTGGTGCCGAAGTTGGCGCGGTACTTGGCCGGGATGTCGGCGTTGGCCGTGTCGTTCTTGCCGAACGGGGTGATGTTCGACTTGAGGATCTGGATGCCGTCGATGGTCGTCAGAGCCATGTCGCGGATCGAGGCGGTGCCGCCGTTGACGTCGCGGTTCAGGTTCTTGTCCGAGCGGGCCAGCAGGTACCACAGCGAGGTGGCCAGGACGGCGTACACCGGCTGGGTCTCGATGGGGACGTCCTTCAGGTCCATCTGTTCCTTGCCGGCCGACAGGCCGTTGATCAGGACAGACGCGTCGGTGCCGTAGGCAGCGTTCGTCAGGACCGTGCCGCCGGTGTCGCCCGTGAACAGGGCACCCGAGCGGGCGGCGCGGATGATCGTACGCATGACGTTGGTGTCGTAGAAGCGAGCCAGCGCCTGACCCAGCTCGGCCGTGTACGGCGAGCGGAAGTCGTAGTGCGACATGATCTCGTCGATGTCGGCGACGAAGACCGAGCTGATCAGCTTGTCGTCCGGGCTGACCACGATCTCCGTGTGGGGGATCTGGTTGCCCAGGATGTCGGTGCCCGGCGTGTGGTAGGCGACGGTCGTGCGCCAGGTGGCCGGGAAGCGGAACTGCTTGCCCTTCTCCAGGGTCTTCACCATGTGCTTGTCGCGCATGATGGTGGTCGTTTCGAACGCGGTGGCGACTTCGCCGCCAAACAGGTCCAGGTACAGCTCGTAGTTGCCGCCCGAACCGCCTTGCTTAATACCGGCGCGCGAAGGGGTAGATGCAGTCATAGTCTAGTTGAGGTCTCTAGTGGAAAGGGGAGGTGACTTGCCCTTTGGCCTCAGAGTCCATGCGTGTCGGGGTTGTCGCCCGCGAGCGGCCCCCGCTTGGATTGTTCCAGAAGCGTATAGGTGGCCGGACTTTCACCGGCTGTCCCCATGGCCATGGGGTCACTCGTTCACAGCACGAGGAGCTGGCCCTCTCCCAGATTGGCGGAGAGGGTCTTGAGGTACGCTACCGGACCCTAGCGGGTGCGGCTGTGGTAGGACGCGGCCATGTTCAGGGAGCCTGAAGCGCGCGAGCGGGCCAGCTTCTCGGCGACCTGATTGCGGAACGCAGGGTCGGTACGATACTGGGCGCTCGCCATGGCGGCGGTTACTTGGGCTTGGGACGTGAAGACGTCGCCAGCCTGGACGGCCGGGGTGGTGTCACCCAGCAGGGTGCCCTCGGTCGGATTGGCGGCGCGGTGCTTGCCGACCAGCCACTCGACAGCTTGCTTCGAGGTCTTGGGGTCGCCAACGGCGTCGTTGTAGTAGGTCAGCTCAGCGGGCGTCAGGCCACTTGCGGCCCAGCTCCGAGCGGTTTCGAAGGCGTCCTTGCCACCGGCCACCTCATGGGCGGCGAGGGTGGACGCGGCCTCCAGGGCCTTCAGGCCGGCGAAGTACGTCTCGACGACGCCTCGCGGGAGACCGGCAGCTTCCGCAGCGGCGAAGTCGGCGTCGCCCAGGTCGCCCGCTTCGAACTTCGAAGTCAGGGTCTGGATGGCGGCGGCGACCGGCTGGGGCTCACCTTGGGGGGGCTTCTCGCTTTCACCTTCCGGCGCGGCCGGGGTGATCTTCGGGCTGTCCTCAGGCTGGGCCGGAAGTTCAGCAACAGGAGCGGCAGGGGTTTCCGGTGCGGCCGGAGCACCCTTCATCTTCTCCAGCTCCGTGTAGGACTTCAGGAGAGCGTCGGTGTTCACGCGGCTGTTGGCGGCGTCCCAGAATTTCTCCGGGACACCTTCGGGCCGGCGCGAGGCAGCGAGTTCTTCGACGGTCTTGATCGCCGGCTCAGTCGGGGCCGTAACCTTCTCCGCCATCTGGGCGGCGTAGGCGACCGGGTCGACGCCGGGCGGGTAGGCCGAGGCCGGGATGGACGGGGCGACTTCCGGCGTCTGGTTCTCGACAGACATCAGTTAGAGCTGATCCGGCCCGTGATGAACGGGTCCACGCCCACGAAGGTGCGGACGACGGTACCGTCAGCCAGCGTGTCCTCGTGGTACTCGACCGTCGAGGCGGTGGTGTCGGCGACCGCGTCGTTCGACGTGATCGTGGTGCCGGGGGCCGCCGAGGTCAGCTCGGGTGCGGCTTCCACGGCGGGGGTAGCCTTCGTCATTCAATGTCCTGTTGGGGTTGAGCCATTGCCTCCACGCCGGCCTTGGCCAGGGCGGGGGCGGCAGCTTGACCGGCTTGCGCCGTGGCGGCGTTCTGCTGGTCGGCTTCGAGTTGCTCGGAGGTCTTGAGGAGATCAGCGATGCCCTCAACGTTGCGACCTTCGAAGATGCGCTTGGTGACTTCCTCGCCGTTGACGTAGCGCTCCACGGCACCAGGGCCGAGAGCAGCCGTCAGGTCGGCCAGCGCGTCACGGAGACGGTTGACCTCGGCGGTGCGGCCGAGCGCGTCGAAGCCCGTGACCACGCGCACGGCGATGGACTTGGGTAGCTTGGGGACGCGGCCCGAGCGGGCACCGAGGTAGAGGAAGCGGCGGACGAGTGGGAGCTGAAGCTCGCTCGACAGCAGGGTGTAGGTGCCGCCCAGGATCGTTTCGAGTTCCTCGGCGACCATGCGGACTTCCTCGGCCGTCGTGCGCTCCGAGTTGCGGATCGCGGACGAGCGGAGCAGGAAGGCGTTGGACAGCCGGTCCTCCAGGCGGGAGGCCAGCGCGTTCATCACCTGCCAGTCCTGGCCCTTGTCCAGGCCGAGGGTCTGAACGCGGTCAGCGTAGCCGGTCAGCCAGTCGCCAGAGCGGGCGTTGGCCAGCTCCTCGACATCGAGGCCCGAGTTCGGGTCGACGATGCGGATGATCTGGGCCGCCACCTTGGCGAACTCGACCATCGACTGGGAGAGGTCTTCGAGCGACAGGAGGTCGCCGATGTACTTGGTGACTTGGCCGCGACCGTAGTCCGAGCCGGGGACAGCTTCCCAGCGGAGGGGGAGCCAGCCGCACGATTCAGCAGGGGCTTGGCCCCGCGAGCCGGGGACCTCGACGCCCTTGATCTCCTGCCAGTGGACCACGTTGGACCCACGGCGCTGGACGACCGTGAACAGCTCGACCGGCTTCTCATCGGTTGTCTCCGTCAGACCAGTGGCCTGGCGGACCTCATCCGAGAGGACCGAGGGGAAGACCTGTTCGCGGACGATGATCTCTTTGAACTCGCCGCTGTGCCGGCGCTGGACCACATACTGGTCCAGTCGGAACATGCGAGTGGGGCCGTCCGCAGGCTGGTAGAGCAGCGCATTGCCGCCGACCACGAGGTGGGTCAGGGCCATGTTGAGGACGGCGCGGGAGACTTGGCCTTCGAACATCGCGTAGACCACGCCGCCCATGTCGGACAGGCGGGTGTTGGCCTCGCCGAGCTGGGTGCCCAGTTGCTTGGCCGTGTCGGCGTCCACCGCCAGGCGGTAAAAGGGGACGTTCGGGGGGAACAGGGCCAGGAGGCCCCGGCTGGTCAGGTTGGTCACGCCGTGGACGCCGACCGATTGGTAGGGCTGCTCCAGGACGGTGTGTTCGTCTTGCCCCTCTTGGGGGATTAGTCCGGGTATCGTGAGCTTGGCGGCATCACGCGCCCGCTCCAGCGGTGAGCTGCGCGGGGTCGACAGCACGGCGTACCGTGCCGAGGCGTAGGCCATTCGTTAGAGGCTCGCGGCGAACTTGTTGCCCGCCACCATCCCGAGGACTTTGCGCTGCTCGTCCGTGACGGACGTCGTAGCTGTCGGGCTGGCGGTGGGGGAAATGGTGAGGGCGGGGTTCCCCACGCGGCCCTTGGTGGACGCGGCGTCCACTCGAAGGGACTTCAGGCCGGTGCTCTGGGCGCGGATGATGGGGTCGATGCCGTCGAGGAACGGGTTGCGGAGGACCGCAGGTTCCTTCTCCGTCTGGGTGACGGCGACGGACTTAGGCTTCTTGACGAGACACATGTCAGTCCTGGGCGTTGGCCCGGTCGAGCCTTCGGCGCAGCTCCGTGACGACGGAGCGCTGCCCGGCCTTGAACATGATGGCGTCGTTGGTCGTACCCGGCGCAGGGATGAACTCGGGGTAGGCGGCCTCCAGCTCGGCGATGAGAGCATCAACAGAGCGAGGGAAGGGACGCGCCGCCGGGGCGGTGGTTGTGGTGGGTCGCATGGGCTCCAACGAGAAAACCCCCCGGCGCGAGCCGAGGGGTATCTTGGGGATTATTTTGGAGAGAACCAGAAGTGGTCGCCCTGCGGGCTCCAAGGGTGAGCTTTAATTCGCCCCAGGTTTCCAGAGCTTGACACGGCCATCAAAGTCCTCGTGACGGAGGATCTTAGCAAGTCGTGCCTGGATCAAAGCATCCGCCTCGGTCAGACCTTTCTTCTCGTAGCAGGAGACTACCGTCGCCCACGGGGAGGGCGAGGGCTCGACGTCCCATTCTACTTTGATGGTCCCCTTGTTCTTGCCTCGGGTGATCTCGCGCTCGCGACGGACGAACCGCAGCTTGCCGTCGAGCATCTCCTCGGCCAGCACCGGGCCGACACCGGGGCAGCCGGGGTAGAAGTCCGTGCTGTCGCCGATGAGGGTCTGGTAGAGGTGGTAGCGGTCGGCCTCCTCGACGGACACAAAGCGAACCTTCGGGTTCTTCTCGTGCGGCCGGTAGAGCAGGCCGGGGATCGTGATCATGTCCTTGTCGGCGGACACGATGATCCGCTCGTCGGTGCAACCCGGCTCCGTGGCCAGGATGCCCATGACGTCGTCGGCCTCCAGACGGGGGATCAGGCGGTGCGGGTAGTTGTCCCGTAGCCAGTCCTTGATGTCGTAGAGGTGGACCGGGCGCTCGCCCGTGCGGTTGCCCTTGTAGGTCGGCGACACCTCCTTGCGGAAGTTGTGGAAGTCGTCCGACAGGCAGATCAGGAAGTCGTCGGCCTGGAGGGCGGTCATCAAGTTGTCCAAGGTTTCCCTGGCGAACTCTCTGGCCTTGTCCTCGTCGGCCACGACAGACACCTCGCCATCGTCCCAGGCGTAGCGGCGCTCGTTGGAGGCCGCTGCCTGATAGGCGAGGATGTCCGCGTCGATGAGGAGGGTCCTCAATGGAAGCACCGGCCCGACAGGAGGTAGGTCTCCAGCGGGGTCAACAGCTTCATCAGGGCCTTCTTGGTCTCCTCGATGTAGACGCCGTCGTCTTCTTCGAAGCGCGGCAGCGGTCGGAACGACTGAGCGGCGACACCGTGGTAACGCGCCTCCAGGTACTCACCTTGAGCGGCGAGGGCCTGATGGTCCGTGAAGTAGCGCCAGGAGATGCCGGAGCTGTCGGTCCAGGCGGTCGGCGGCGGGGGAGGGGCGATGACCGGCTCGGCCTTGACGGCGCGGAGAACCTTGGGGGCGAAGCCAAACCTCACGGGCAAGCCTTGTTGGCGGCCTCGAGCTTCCCTTCGTACCCCTTCCGCTCCTCGCGGTCGGCCAGGAGCGTCTTAGCCTGGGTGTGGATGTCCGCCCCCTGGTTCAGCCGGTCGAACGGGAAGATCGGCTTGGCGATCTGCTCGACGCGGCAGGGGACGTAGACGGTCGGGGGCGGAGGCTTGGCGCACCCGGCCAGGGCCAGCGCCATCATGGCCAGGGTCGCGGCGATGGCGGCGTAAAAGCGGCGGATCAAGCCGGCACCGCTTCGTAGACCGTGACGGTCTTCTCGACGGCCACGACTTGTTCGCAAGTGACGAACTCGCCGTCGTATTCGAACGGGCGCTCGTCCTGACACTCGGTTGCGCCGATGCTGTAGTGGGTCCGATAGAACAGGCCGTCGAACTGGAAGATCATCTCGTGGTGGATCGACCACCGGCCATTATCCACGATGGTGTCCGAGATCAGCGTGTAGGTCTCCGGGGCGTCGCCCCAGGTCAGCTCGCGCAGCTCGCGGCTGGGGAATTGCTTACCGCTCATGCGGCCACCAGCGTCAGCTCGACGGGCAGGAAGTCGTAGTCGGCGCGGTCGGCCTTGTAGGGGATCGCGTTGGTCGCGCCGCCCTTGTTCGAATAGACCTTGGCCCGGTCGAGCGTATCGACCCAGCTCGAAGCGTAGTGGGACTGACCCGACCCTTTGAACTGGCCGGTCTTCTTATTGTGGAGGACGTAGCGCTTCATTGGCGTTCCTTGGCGATGGCCTCGTCCACCAGCTCCTGGGCCGCACGGCAGCGGTCCTCAGGTGCCGGGGTGGGCAGTTGAAGGTAGGTGACAGCCTGCTTGTGGTTGTCGGCGGCGCGGGCCTTGGCCTGCTCCAGGGCGGCAGCCCCGGCGAGGGCTTGGAACTCGGCGATGGTCTTCGCCGTCTCAGCCTCCCGCTGGAGCTGGGAGACCTGGGTCTCGGCCTTGTCGGCCTGGGCGGCATTACTGAAGCAGCCGATCCAGCCGAAGATCGCCAGCGCGGCGAAGAGGCCGGCGAGGAGACGAGACAGGCTCATGCCTGACCCTCATCCTTGACCTTCGCCGCGATGCCGAAGCCGCCGCCCGCGAAGATGGCGGCCGAACCGCCGCCGAACGACAGGGCGTCGAAGGGCTGCTTGTTGATGACCACGGCCCACCCGGTGAACACGACAAGGGCGAAGCCGGTGACGATGAGGCCGACGCGGATGACATCGAAGTCGTCCGCAGCGGTCGTCACGAGGTCTCTCAGGGCTCTGAGCATGACCGGAGTTTCCTATGCTTGGGGGGAGGGATGACGCGGGCGTAGTAGGCGGCGAGCGCCTCCATCTCCGCGAGGGTCAGGTCGTTCTTGGACCGGTTGGCCCGGAACGAGACGACCACCACGTTGCCTCGGGTGTAGCCGGCGGCAGGGTCGAGGCGGTCGAGGGTGGGGGAGTTGAACCTCGGCCCCTTCTTGCCCTGGCCTAGGCCGCTGACGAGAGGGATGCCGAGGACCGGGCAATTGTCTGGGATCACGATGTCCGCCGCCGTGAGGTCGAAGGGGACACCGGCAGCAGCCGCGCGACGCCTCGCTCCGGTCAGCATCAAAGCGACCAGACGAGACGCCCGCGGCTGCGAGGTTGTCGGGGTAACTACTTGTTTTCCTTGGGTTAGTGGGTCTCCGCCCAGTTGTTCCCAATCCCGTAGTCACCCGCGAGCGGGCAGTGCAGGGCGTAGAACTCACCGGCCAGGCGGATGGCGTCGGCGAAGATGCGGCCGGCTTGCTCGGCCAGATCCTCACGGACCTCCATCTGGACTTCGTCGTGGACGTTGGCGGTGAACGCGAAGTCGTCGCCCCAGGTCCAGCCCAAAGCGAGGTACTGGTTGTAGGCGATGACCAGAGCGCGCTTCATCGCGATGGCCCCGGCGGACTGGAGGAGGGTGTTCAGGCTGGCGTTGGCCGACCGGATGATCAGCCGGCGCTTGTCCAGGCCCAGGATGTAGCCGCGCTTGGCCTTGGCCTTGACCATCTCGGTGAGCTTGGCCAGCGCGGGCAGGCCTTCCATGATCCGGCGGCGGGCGGTGGAGCCGACGCGGACCAGGGCTTCCTCGCGCTTTTCCCCTGCCGGGTACTTGGCGTGGAAGCGCGAGCGCTGGGCCTCGGTGTAGTCGTCGTAGACGATGGCCCCGAGCTTGCCGTTCCCGGCCCCATAGATCAGGGCGTAGATGAACGTCTTGGCCGCGTCGCGGCTATTGAGCCGGACGATGTTCTTGTTGATGGTGTGGGCGTCGGTGCCCTTGGTCTTGTCGCCGTTGACGACCGACTCGGAGAAGGCCCCACCATCGTAGCGATGGTGGTAGTGGCCGAGCATCCGCAGCTCCAGGCCCTCGGCGTCGCAGCCGACCAGCTTGTAGCCAGGGCGGACGATGAAGAGGGCACGGCACTCCTTGCCGTAGGCCGACTTGGCCGCAGGAACCTGCGCCATGTTCGGGTCGCTGTGGGTCATCCGGCCGGTGACAGCGCCGTTGGTGTTGACGCGTCCGTGGATGCGACCATCAGCGGCCAGCTTGCGCAGCCACGCCTGCTTGCCTTCGACGATCTGGCCGAGGCGCTTCTCGACCGTCAGGTACTCCACGAGGAGCTTGGCCTCGGGGTAGTCCAGGCCTTCCAGGGTCGTTTCGTTGACCTCGGGCTTCCCGGTCGGGGTGAACTCCAGCGGGGTCCAACCGAACAGGGTGATCATCCGGTCAGCGATGTGGTCGCGGGAGGCCGGGTTGAAGACCGTCTCCTCGACCCGCGTGGCCGGGCAGCCGGCGACGTAGCCGAACTTCTTGTTGTCCCTGGCGGGCCAGATGAGGTCGTGCTTGCCCTTCTTGCGGACGGGCGCGAACCAGGGCTTGAAGACCTGACGGAGCTGGTCGCCTAGCTCAGCATGGCGACGCTGCAGGATATGGATCAGCTCGTCGGCAGCAGCGCGGTCGAAGAGGAACCCGTGGTCCTCCTGGAGCCGGAGGATGTGGGCGACCTCGTTCTCCAGAACGAAGACCTCGGCATCCCATTCCTTACTGTCGATCTTGGCGAACAGCGTCTCGGTGACGTCGTTGTCGAGCGCGCAGTAGTCGTCCATGTCCAGCGTGAAGGTCCGCCAGACGAAGGCCTCCAGCTCATCGCCAGCCAGCCCGAGAGCCTTGCCCTCTTCCTTGCGGCGGGCCGAGTAGTCGCCCTTGTGCAGGCCCAGCCGGTGGCCCCAGGCCGCCAGCTTGTGGGTGCCCATGAGCCGCTCTTTGACGAACTCGGGGGTGCGCTTGCCGGCCTTCAGGGCCGTGTTGTCGATGTCGAAGATGTTCGGCCAGACGACGCGGGCCTCGACCAGGGAGTCCCGGATGTAGCCCTTGGGCTGGAACCAGGGGAAAAGCTTCTGGATCGCCTTGACGTCGAAGCCGATGACGTTGTGGCCACCGATGCACTCGGCTTCCATGAGCAGGCGTAGGCCCTCTTCGAGAGAGCCATCGCGCTTCGTGGGGGTGCCGTCGTCGTAGTGGCCGGAGTTGTAGCGCTTCTTCTTCCCGCTCGCCGTGTTGGTGATGTTCAGGCAGTGGATGCGGGTCAGCTTGTCGAGCAAGCCGTCAGTCTCGGTATCGAAGATGAGCAGTGGGGGCTCCTCGCCGGGGCTCACGGCCAGCGGCGCTCAAGGCAAAAAAAAGCCCCCGGCGGTGAGGCCGAGGGCGAGGGGTGGGGATAGTCGGGAGGGGGCTAGGCGGTGACGGTGGCGGTCGGGTCCGGCGTCTTCCCCTCCAGCTCGATGAGCATGTCCAGGAAGTGGCGGGCCTTCTTCAGGTCCTGGATGCCGCCCTTCTTGCGCCAGCGGCTGACGTACTTGACCACGCAGCCTTCGATGAAGTTCAGCCCGTTGGCGTGGATGAACTCGACCGGCTGGATGGCGCAGTCCTTGTAGTGACCGCCGCCCACCTGGGTGGTCAGTGCCGTGGCGCTGGCGGCGACAGCGGCGGATGCAGGCTGGACAACGCGGTAGCGCTGGGCCGGACAGCCGTTCTGCTCCAGGGTCTCCCGCGCGTTGAAGCGCAGGTAGTAGCCGCAGGCAGAGACGCTGTGGACGACTAGTCGTTGGCCCTTGGTGTGTCGCCAGGAGGCGTGGGCATCGACGCACTCGACGGTGTCGCCGACCTGGGGCTTATAGGTCATGGTTCTGGGTCTCGTCTTTGAAGGGGCAGCCGCTTTCCAGCGGACATTCGACCATCCGGCCGGTCTCCCGGTCGAAGGTCAGGCCGAGCAGCGGGCCAACGGCCTCACCGAACTCGCGGTCTTTCAGGCCCCGCACGGTGGTGGGGCTGTCGGGGTCTTGCTTGTCCCGCTCCAGGCCGATCATGGCGTGGGACCAACGGGCGATGGCGCGGCTACCGGTGAAGTGCTTCTCCAGTACCCGGCCGCCTTCCTCGTGGGCGGTGCCCTGAGGGGTCGTGAGGTGGCTCACGAGGTGGATCGTGGCTCCGTGCGCCTCGGCGATGCCGGACAGCTCGGCCATGATCTCGTCGAGAGCGCGGCGTTCGTCGTCGGCGTTGGCGACCAGGGCGGTGAGGGGGTCCACCCAGATGTCCAGCACCCCCTCGGCGAGGATGAGGTACAGGACGTTGGCCTTGACCGTGTCCCAGTCCCGCGCCCCGAACATGTCGAGGGGCAGGAAGAGACCGTCGAGGCTGTCGATGGCGGCCTCCAGCTCGGCCGGGTCGTAGGGCACGTCCGGCTTGTTGAGCCGCTTGCCCATCGCCATGCCGGCCAGGGAACGCAGCGTCTTCGCTGGGTTCTCCTCGAACAGGATGGTGCCGACCTTGCGCGGCGGCGGGATAACGATGGGGTTCCCGGCGTAGTCGACGAGACCCTCATGGCTCTCCAGCAAGTCCGGCCGCATCGCGGTCAGCATGAGCTGCTTCATGGTGGTGGTCTTGCCGGAGCCGACGCCGGCACCCCACGAGTAGACGTAGCGGCGCTGGATGCCGTAGGTCCGCTCGGTCAGGGAGCGCCAGGGCCATGGGAGGCCCCACTGGGTGACCTCCAGGGCCTTCTCGCGGAGGTCCGCGACGGTCTTGATGCCGTCCGGGCGTGTGCTTTTGGCACCCCAGAGGGCGTCCACCAGCTCGGCCGAGCGGTGGTGCTTGACCATGTCGCAGGCGTCTTTGAGCGGCAGCCGGCAGTCGAAGACCTTGCCCGGCGTGAACAGCTTGGCGCAGGCCTCGACCGCCTGGCGGCCGGGCTCGTCCATGTCGAAGCAGAGGACGATCTTCTCGAAGCGCTCCAGCCACGCAACCTGCTTGGCGAGGTCGCGGGCCGCGCCTCCCGCCCCGTTGGGGATGGAGACCACGGGCCAGCGGTTGTTCTGCACTTGGCTGACCGCGAGGGCATCGAGTTCGCCCTCGGTGATCACGATCATTTTGCCGGCGTCACGCCAGACGTTCTGACCGTAGAGGGTGGCGGCCTTGGGGTCGCCGATCCAGGTGAACTGCTTCTTGCCGTCTTCCAGCCACCGGATCTTCTGGGCGACCGGTCGGCCGGCGGCGTCGTGGTAGGTGGCGATGTGGGCCTTGTGGCCCTTGAAGGTACCGACCTTGTAGCCGAACTTGTCGGCCGTATCGCGCGTCAGGCCGCGCTTGGGGATGGCTTCAACCACCCCGGTTAGTAGGTCCATGCTTCTCCGTTCTGACCTGGGGATGTCTTGCGGAGCGCCGTCGCCACGTTCGCGATAACCGCAGCCCATGCTGAAGCAGTGGGCGTGGCCGTCCGAGTAGCGGGCGAGGTTGTCCCTCGACCCGCACTCTGGGCATGGCTCTTTGCGAACTAGGACGGACTCAGTGTCCGGTTGGCTCAAAGGGCGAAGCGCGGAGCCCGAAGGGCGTGGCTGCCGGTGGCGATCACGCCGCCACTCAAGCGGTCATACTCGACGTGCACCGGCTTGAGGCGGCGCGCGCGGCCGAGGGTGACCTTCGAGTGAAGGTCGTTGAAGCGGTACAGGACGCTCTCGTACTCGCCACGGATGCGGCGGAGATCACGCTCCAGCACCACGACGTCGGCGGCCGGGACCAGCCCGAAGAAGCGCAGGATACGGCGGATCAAGCGCGGGCTCCCTTGCGGCTGACGGTCCAGGCCGGGGCCTTCTTGCGGCCAGCGCCGGAGGCGAAGACGCCCAGCACCATGCTGTATAGTGGGGGCTGCGGGGCCTCGCTCGTCGCGGAGAAGGTGAGCGCCTTGGCCATCAGCGCGCTACCAAAGGCGGCGCGCATGTGGGTCGAGGTGCGGGTGATTTCGCGGCCCTGAGGATCACGCATGTGCTTGGGTCTCCTGGGCCGGAGCGGCCATGAATTGGGGGGTTTTCGGAACCAGCCGGTACTCGGCGAACTGGTTGCCCTCGACGTCCTCGCGGTCGATGGTGACGATCTGCATCCCCTTCGGGACGAGGTCGGCGCGGTCGTTGCGGAGGCGGTAGATGGCGTCCGCCAGGCGGAAGCTGCCGTAGGTGGCCCGAGCGACGGCGTCGGTGATCCGGCCGTCGATCTTCAGGTGACGGATGACGAGCTGGGGTTTCGTGAGGGGATTACGCATGTTGCTTGATGTCCGTTCTGAGTTGGAGATTGGGGACTAGGCGGCCAGCAGGTTGGCCAGCGGCGGCGACCCGGCGGTGCCGTTGTCCCATTCGACGAAGGCGCGCTCGGCGGCGATGCAGCGGATGGTGCCGGTCTTGCCGGAGTGCTTGCCGGTGACCTTGTCGCCGACCTTGAGGTCCGGCTTCAGGGCCGGCGTGAAGGCCGCGTAGGCGTACTTGGTGCCGGGCGTCAGACAGCCCGACACCGGGGCACCCGAGACCGTCTTCGTGAAGACAGTACCGCCCAGCGGGTTGGCCTGGGTGACCTCGACCACCTGGGTGACGGTGATGCGGTCGCCGACCTTCAGCTTCGAGAGGTCGATAAGCAGGTCCGGGTTGGCCTTCGGGACGATCTCGAAGTCGCTCACCGGGTAATGACCATCCGCCTGCTGCCCCGACAGGGCGTTGGAGCGGTCCCATTCCAGGCGCAGCCACCCGTTGTGATGGTCCTTGGCCGTCACGCAGGCCGTAGCGCCAGCCTTGGCGTTCATGGAGCGGCTCGGAGGCAGCAGGACGACGGTGTCGCCCACGGCGACGTCCGTCAGGGTCAGCTTCTTGACGGCCGGCGTGGCCGCCTTGACCAGCTCGAAGCGCCGTGCGTACCAGCCGGAGGCCACACTGCCGTCGTCGCGCTTCACGGTCAGAGCGAAGGTGCCGCCGTCGCGACGGACGCCAGTCACTGTGAACTCCTCGCCGCGACGGAGCTGGTTGCGGTCGACGTGGGAGTAGCCACTGTAGGTCGGCGCGATGCAGCGGACGCGGTCACCGACGTTGAAGGTCTTGGTCATGTTTGCGTATTTCCGTTCTGAGTTGGAGATTAGGCGGCGCTGGACAGCCAGGCGCGCACATCGAAACAGGGGCAGGACTTGAGCCACTCGTTAGGAGTGATCTTCCCGTCGCGGTTCTTGTCCGGCGACAGGTCGCGGTGACCGAGGATCTCGGCCTTGGGGTAGGCATGCTTGAGGTTGGCCAGCATATGGCGCAGGGCGGCGAACTGCTCGGGCGTGAAGTTGTCCTCGGGCGTCTTGCCGTCAGTCTTCACGCCGCCGACCAAGCAGATGCCGAGCGAGCGGCTGTTGTAGCCCTCGACGTGCGCACCCGGCTCGGTCTCCGGGCGGCCCTTCTCGACCCGGCCATCCCGGCGGATCACGTAGTGGTAGCCGATCATGCGGAAGCCGCGCTGGCGGTGCATCACGTCAATCTCGGCGCGACCGATGTCGCGGGAGGCAGGGGTGGCGCTGCAATGCACCACGAGGAAGTCGACTTGCTTGATCGGCATGATTTTCATCAGGTTCCGGGGTCTTGCGGCCCGCTGAGCACGGTGCCCCTCGCCATCTCGGCGAGAAGTTCAGGGGCGGGCGCATAGTTGATGGTGACGTCCACCCCGCCTTCGGCGTCGGACCACGTCTTCACGACCGACAGGCCGATGACCTGGGCGTCGTCCTTCCAGAGGACTTCGCTGTCGTTGAAGGCGTCGAGGACCGACTTGGCGTAGTTGTCCACGTCGGGCTTGGGGTGGTTGAGCTTGGTGGTCTTGGGGGCCGGCACCTGACAGGTCAGGCGGACGACCACGGGAGACTCGAAGTGGCCTTCGGGAGCAGCGAGGCCGCTGTCCCGGACGTACTGGGCGACCGCCTTCTTCCAATCCATGTACTCGGCCGGCATGTAGACGGTCGGGAACTTCCCCCGGACCACTACGCGTGGCCGGGGGCTGGGGATCGGAGCGAAGGGGACGGAGAACGTAAGAGCCAGGGGGCTCTTAGATGTCATCGTCCGCGTTGTCGTCAGCGTCGAACGGCGGGGTGTCGTTGGTCACGGCCTCGGCATCGCCGACGTCGTCACCCTCTTCCTCGCCGAAGCCGTACTGGTCAGCCGAGCGAGCGCCGCCCGAGACCAGGGTGATGATCTGCACGGCCTTCAGGCGCAGGCTGACGCCCACGACACCATCGGTTTCGCGCAGGTAGGGGCTGGCCTCGACCGCCAGGCGGAGCTTGGAGCCGCCACCGATTTTCGGCGGGTTCTTCAGGACGACCTTCTGGGCGTTGAAGAAGTCCGGCTTCTGCTCCCAGCTCTTGCCGGTCTTGGTGGTGACCTTGTGCTTGAGCTTGGCGTTGATCAGCAGGCGACCGGTTTCGTCACCGGTCTCCTCGTCCAGCTCGGCCTTGGCGACTTCGAGCTTCTTCAGGTTCTTCGCCTTGCCAGCCTTCTTCTCTTCGATCAGGCGGGCCACGGTGGTGTCGAAGAACTCGTCGCGGATCTTCTCCAGCTTGGCGACGAAGTCTTGGACCGCCGCGTCGTCGGCGTCGTAGGCGACCTTGGTGTGGAACTCGCCAGCAGCGTTGAACTTCGTGTCCGGCTCATTGAGCTTGGGCCAGATAGCGATGCCAGCGGGGGCCATCAGGGTCGGGTAGTTTTGGGCCATAGGTTCGGGAGTTATCCGTTCTGAGTTGGAGATTGGGGAAGGGAAGCCCAGTAGTCAGCGGCCTCGGCCAAGGCGGTGGCGAACTTCAAGACCTGTTCAGGGCTCTCGAAGATGAACGCACCGTCACGGCCCCGCGAGATGCCGACCGAGCCGTCAAGGCGACTGTTGCCCACAGCAATTCGGTCGTATCGGCGGCCGTTGAACCAAGCGGGCAGGGGGCGGTCAGCAAAGTCGCTGTGATTGTGACGCATCTGGGGTTTCCCGTTCTGAGTTGGGGATCAGTTTTGAGGCAGGGCCTACGAGGCGGTCTTCATCCGCTGCTCGATGTCCCGCTCCAGGACCGACAGGTCGTAACCCTCGGCAGCCAGGAGCATCTCGGTGTGGCTGTTGACGACGCCGTCGATCTGCATCTCGGCGGTCGCGGTGTTGAGCAGGGCGGCGATGGTGCGCTGCTGCATTAGCGGGCCACCAGCAGCTTCCAGAGACGACGGAAGGTCACGCGGAACGACGGACCCCAGGCGGCATCCGGCAGCAGGATCGTGCCCAGCGGGCCGAAAATGGCGTCGCCAGCGAACTCGATGAACTTGTCCACGCCCTTGGCGATGCACATCAGGGCGAACAGCGGGGCCGCCAGCAGGATCAGCAGCGGGAACGAGATCAGGCCGACCAGGGCGTGAGCCCGGCGGGCCAGCTTCAGGTCGACTTCGACGGTCTTCAGGCCGATCCAGGTGTAGGCGTAGGTCTTGCCCAGGTCGAAGTCGAAGCGGACGCGGCGCTCGCTGCCGACCTTGCGGGGGCGGTAGGCGTCGAAGCCCCAGATGACCGGCAGGCTGCGGCCGAAGGAGACGCGGACGAAGGGGAAGATGAACTTCATTGTTGCGGTTGCTTTCGCGTGAGTTCGCCGGCCGCGTAATCGCGGATGGCCTGGACGTGGTAGGTGAAGGGGCCTTCGGCCTGCCGGAGCATCCGAAGGGTCCGGGCGACTTCCTCGTGGGGGTCGAGGCCGCAGCCCTGGCAGACCACGACGGCGGTCAGGAGCAGGGCGCGAACTTGGTCGCTCGGGTTGATCGTCTCGTTCCGGCGGAGCAGCTCAAAGGCCGGGTCACGGAGGTTGGAGACGGTCGAAGAGAGCCGAACGCGGTCGGCTACGGAGGCGAGGCTCAACGCCTAAGCGACCCTGATCTTGTTGTTGGTGTCGAATGTGAACCCGGCGTCTTTCAGGCGGCGCAGATCGGCGCACCCGAACGAGAAGCGGTTGAGCGACCCGTCGATGCGGCTGATGAAAGCCAGCTTGCAGACGGTGCCGCCGACCGAAGCGGTGATCAGCGCGTCGCCGTCTTCGTCCACGGTCAGGCCCACTTCAACGCTGTCAGCGGGGCGGTCGTTCGTGATGAATTTCATGAGGTTCTGGTCTCTCGAAAGGGGCGAGGCGTGTGGCCTCAAGGATGAGCTTTAATTCCCGCTCTGAGTTGGGTATCGGGCCTAGCGACGGCTCGAATACGAGCGGTAGGACGAGCCCGAGCTGTACGAGGAGCGGCTCGAATAGGAGCGCGCGCTGTAGCTGGACGACGGCCGGTAGCTCGACGAGTAGCTCGGGGTCACCCGGTAGCTGGGCTTCGAGTACGCCGAGGTCGCCGCCGGCTTGCTCGGCGACGAGCTGAAGAACGACCGGCGCGGGGCGGGGGCCGGCTTGGGCTGCGGCTTCGGGCGCTCATAGCGATGGACGACGGTCGTCTGGTGCGGCTGCTGGACGACCACCGGCTGACGCGGGGCCATCATGTTGCCCAGCATCGCGCCGCCCAGGAAGTAGAGCAGGCCGTTGTCGTTGCCACCACCTTGGGCGGGCTGGCCGGGCAGGCCGTTGGCATCGGGAGCCGAGCAGGCGGTCAGGGCCAGTGCAGCAGCGGCGGTCGCCGCGAGGATCATGCGCTTCATGTTTCTCGTTCCGTTGAGGAGGGCGTCAGGCCCAAGGGTGAGCTTTAATTCCCGCTCTGAGTTGGGAATTGGTTAGGCGAACATGTACTCGGCCTCCAGGAGGAGGTTCAGGTCGAGGTCCCCCATCGGAGGCAGCTCGGGTAGCAGCTCGGCCACCTCGGGCGGGAGCTGGGCAGCCAGCTCATCCCTGAAGCGGGCGAGGACGTTGGGCGTGTACTGCTCCACGAAGGTGGCGCGCAGCGTGTGCGACAGGGTCGCCGCGTTGGCTGCGTGGGTGCCGAAGCTGTCGTGGATGACGGCGAGGTCGGTGATGCCCTTGCGGACGCAGGCGTTGACCGTGGCCTTCAGGTGGGCCGCATCGTTGGAGTGGACGAAGTTCGGTGCGATGCCGTTCGTCTGCCCGTTGGTGTCCAGCGCCTCGGAGTCCTTGGCTATCTGGAGCTGGATGCGCTGGCCGTTGAAGTGGACGTTAAGCCGCTCCCCGGTCACCTTGCGGTACGCCTGGAGCACCGGCAGGCCCACCGGAGTGGTCCACCAGATGGGCTGGCCCGCTTTGGCGGCGATCTTCGCGGCTTCCCGCAGCCAGGCCATGGCCCCCGAGGCGGCGGCCACGGTGTCGGCGATGGCGTCCCACAGGACGAAGGACAGCCAATTGGCCGAGGCGTAGTTGTCGTAGCCGCCCAGGTGTGGGGGCTGACCTTCCTCCTGGGCCTCCTTGTCCATCTCCTTCAGGGTCGACAGGACCATGTCCTGCATCCCGAAGCGGGTCGCCGAGTAGCAGTAGGTCATGGTCGGGCGCTTCGCGAGACCACGGGTGATCTTACCGCCTTGCCAGGGGTTCTCCATCTCGACGCTCTCTTCCTCCCCGGCCGAGTTCCGGCGCTTGTGGGTGAAGAAGGGGGTGGTGTCGGCGACAGCCTGGGCGCGGTCCTTGACCTCGGAGTAGACGTCCTGAGGCTTGTCGACCGGCAGCAGGTTGACCGCACGGGCACCGACAGGGTCTCGAAGCATCGCGGAGAAGTGCTGGAGGCCTGAGTTGGAGCCGTCCAGCGCGACCGGGATGTGGCTGACGAAGTCGGCACCCTCGCGGATGAACCCGGCCCACTCGAAGCAGGCCGCGAGCGCGCAGTAGGGGCTATCGGCCTTCGTCCAGAAGCGCTGACCGTCGAGCGGATCATCGGCGCTGTCCAAGATGGCCGGCGTGTTCGCGAAGACCCAGTCCAGGCGCTCCTGGAACTCGACCTTGTCGACGCCGAACAGGTTGGCGATGTGGACGGCCAGCCACCACGCCCCGGCGTCACCGAGGGGCATCCCCTTGGCGAACTTGATGAGGGCCTTGGCACTGTCGTCGCCTTGCGGGTGCGGACCCCCAATGGGGATCGGATAGATGCGGCCCCGGAAGTCCAGCTCGTGCGGGAAGTAGATGGCCTCCTCGTCCTTGAACTTGTCGGCGATCCAGAGGCGCTGGCTGAAGGCCAGTCGCTTGGACATGGCCTGCTGGTTCCGACCGTGGACCCTGGCGGCTTCCCGTTTCCAGGCGGCGCGGGCGAGGTCGTTGGTCTCGATGTCGTCCGGCTTGGCCGGCATGGGGAGGTCGTCGCGGCGCGGCAGCTTGCCGAGGCAGCCACCGCCGTCCCAGACCTCGCGCATCACCTCCAGGACGCGGGTGTTGATCACCCACGGGACCTCCTGGACGGCGTTCACGGCGGCGTAGACCTCGGGCATATCCACGTAGCGCAGCTCGCTGTGGTAGGGGCCGGACCATTGCTTCACCAGCCTCATGCCGGGGCGCTTGGTCAGGTACCCACCCCAGAACGGCGTCCGCCAACGGCGGGGGCGCACGACCATGGGCATGTGGATGGGCTCAAGGATCTCGCAGCGGGCGTGTTGGCGCTCCAGCCACGTCGCGCAGGCCTCGGTGGGCCGCAGGACGAAGGTCTCGCCGCGCCCGATCTTCATGGTGTCGAGGACGAAGAGGTCGGTGCTGGCGCAGAGCAGCTCTAGCGCGCGCATCCCGGCCTGGAGCTTGTCGGCTTCCGAGAAGTCCGTCTTCGCCCCTTCCTTGTCCATGATGTCGCGGATGGCCGAACGGCGCTTCGCGCCCTTCTTCTGCTTCTCGACGAGCCCCTTGTAGCCGGCCTTGTTGGCGGACTTCAGGTTCAGCATCTCGACGTGGTCGATGAGGGCGTTGGCGATCTGGAAGGACGTCGCCGTCGCCGTCAGGCGGTTGGCCGCAGCGTTCACCGCGACGCGGGAAATGAGGTAGGCGGCCTCCTTTGGGGAGACCATCCCGAGCAGCTTGAAGCCACCCGGACGACGCCCAGCGCCGCCGTTACGGATGCGCTCGCACCATTCCCAGAGCGCTGCGGAGAGCGGCTCGATGGTCAGCTTCAGGAGCTGGCGGCCAGGCGGAAGCTCGGCTTCCTCCTCGGTGCTGGCCGTCTCGGTGCGCCAGGGCAGCGGGCGGTTTGCCCGGTACCTTGCCGAGCCCAAGGCCCGGCTGTCGTCTTCGAGATCGAGCTGTCGTTGGATCAGCTCCCGTGCGGTCGGCATCTTCAGGTGATCTCCAAGTTAACTTGAGGTGAGCCTCGTTCCTCGGCCCCAAGGGTGAGCTTTAATTCCCGCTCTGAGTTGGGGAATAAATGGCGGCTCTGCGGATGTCAACTCAAGGCGGCCTCCGCTCTGAGTTGGGTAGTGTGCCAGAGGTGTGCCATCGACGTGCCTTGGCACGGTGTGTCAACGGCACACCCCCGGAGAAGGGGCGTCGCAGCCAAGCGGGACGGGGATTTTAATGGCCCCGTCTCCGCCATCCCCCGCAAATCTCTGATTTCTATCGAGAAATTTGTTGCGGTCGGTTGCCGCTTCAGGCGCTCAGCAACCTTGCTTCATCGATGAGCCCTCGGCGTAGGGTATTGATATTGAAGGGGAACGTCAGCCCGCCCGCGACAGGCCGAAGCAGATCAATTCCACGGCGCTGACGTCTTCGCCGTCGAGCGGCTTTGTAGCGAAGCCGAGTTTTCGGTCGGGACTCACCCGTTGGACCTCGAAGCCCGCCGGCGCCCTTAGCCAGCCCTCGCAGTCGTAGTTGGACGTCCGGAACGACGCGACGGCGTTTTTCTCGCCGCGAGGGGCCACGGTGATGACGCTTATCCTGCGGGCGTCCGACGAGACGGCGAAGTCCCAGAAGAGCGCGCCCAGGTCGACGGAGAGGAGGTCGTTGAACGCGGCGTCCGCGACAACGCCCAGCCAGGGCGTAGGCTCTGCCCTGAAGACCTTGCTGGGCTCGCGCACCAAGCCTTGCCCCAGCGAGAGCCAGAGGCCGCCGTGTCCGTCCGTGGCGGTGGCGCAGACCGGCGGCGCCTGAGCGATCCGCTTGGGTGCGGTCGCAAGGCCAAAGTCCGCCGACCACACGCCGCCGTCGCCACAGATGGCGATCAGGCGTCCGCGCGAGGCGTGGACTCGCACGTCATTCTCCAGCAGACGCCGTTTCACCGCTCCGGTTTCAAGGTCGATGCTGTGCAGTGCAGGGGCGGCGTGGTTGGCGGTGTGGGCGTAGCCGCCCCCGACGACGAGATCGTCGCTGTAGCGCGGAACCCGCGTGGTCCATTTCGTGGTGACCTTCAAACTCTTGCGGTCGAGCCTAAAGAGCTTGGTGTCCGTGGCGGCCAGCCATGCGCCCTGGGTCTCCAGGGCCATGGTCCGTGGGGCGTTACCGAGCCTGACGGAGGTCAGCTCCCGTCCGTCCTCTAGGCTGAGCGCCCGCAACCGCAGCGCCGAGAACGCCACGCCCCATCCATCGCTGACGAGAACACGATCGCCGTCCGGATCGATCCAGAGCCCATGGGCGCGCGCACCTGGAATGACCGTCCGCCAAAGCACGGAGGCCTCGGCGGGGCGGCTCGGAAGGCCCGAGGCGGCCCTCTCGACGATGTTCATGCCCGCGGCTCCTTACGATCGGCAGCCGCGATCGGACCCGGCTGGGTCGTCCGGGCAGGCCCAGAAGCCCTCCTGTTGGCTAGGAAGCGAGGCTTCGGAATCGGCGAGATCCAGGAACCAGTGGCCATCGCGGAAGGGGACGATGCCCGTGGCGACCAGCTCCTGCGAGAGGGCGGGGCCCAGGAAGGGGAAGGCCGCCTGCAGGCGGGGATCGCGCGCCCAGGCCGGGCTGTCGACCAGACGGTAGGCGAAGTTCAGGATCTTGCCGTCGTCGCCGACCGGCCACGCCCGGGTGATCTGGCGTCGAGCGTAGCAGAGTTCGGCGCTGGTCTTGCCGCGCGCATTCGTGCGTGCGCGAAAGTCCGCACGCGCCATCGCAGTCGGCTTGAAACGCACCTGGCCTTCAGGCGCGCCGGTGTCCCGCTCCAACAGGCCCGCGTCGAGCAGCGCCCGGACGCCCCTGAGGTCCAGGCTGTCGGCGCTGATCTCGATCGGTGAGACGCCGGTCAGGACGGGCGTGCACTGCCGGGGATCCTTGTCGAAATGGGCCTGGATCTCGCGGACGGCCTCGCCGCTTTCGATCGAGCGTCGGGCCTGGTCTTCGGGACGGGGCGCGCAGGCCGCCAAAAGCACGAGCAGGCCCGCGCCCATCCACCGGAAATGCATGATCCGCCCCTCGCGTTTGCAGTCCGGGCTGGAACGCGTGGCGTCGGTTGGAGTTGCGGCCTTTTCAGCCCAGCTGCCAGGGTTGGGTGAGCCGTCAAAGCCGGCGTGGCGCGTGGTCGGTGACGAGGCGGCCCTGCGCGTCCATGCGGGCCGGAACGATGCCGGGCATTTCTCGGAAGGGCGTTTCGTTGTCGTTGCCGAACAGGGTGCACCACCAGCGGCCTTCCTTGTCGCGGAAGAAGTTGCCGCCGCCGGCGCAGGGCACGCTCTCGTAGCGGCCGCGATAGGGGCCGAACGGTTTGTCCGCGTGGGTGAGGGCGAACGAGTAGCGGCCGTCGAAGCGGTCGACGACGCCCAGATAGTAGCGGCCCTCGTGCTTGAACATGGTCACGCCCTCGAAGCCGACGTCCGAGAAGCCGCGATGGACGCACTTCTTGTTGTGGTGGGTTGGATCGGGATCGGGCGTTTCAAAGCGGATGGGTTTCCAGACGTCGGCATAGCCGGACAGGTCGTCCTTCAGCCGCACCATCTCGTCGCCCGCGCCATAGGTCAAATAGACCGCGCCGTCGTCATCGGCGAACAGGGTGGCGTCGATACCATTCTTCAGCGGCGCTTCGGGCGAGAAGGCGTGGACATAGGGACCCTCGGCCTTGCCCGTGGTGCTCTTGAGTACGGCTAACCCCGAACGGCTGATCGAGTGGCAGATATAGTAGTTGCCCTTGATGAAGTGGATCTCGGGCGCCCAGACGGCGCGGAACGGCATGCCCTTGCGCACGCGCCACTGCTTCTCCCAGACGCCGTCCTTCTCGATGCTCCAGACCAGGCCCAGATAGTCCCAGCGCTTGAGGTCGGGCGAGCGCCACAGCTCGATGCCGTCGTTGAAGGTCCAGACGTTATCGCCGGTGGTGCCGGTCATGTAGTAGTGGCCGTCGCCGCCCAGGCAGATGATCGGGTCGCGCATGTGCACGTTCCACAGCGGCTTGATGGGCGGGATCAGCCCCTGGGTCACTGCGCGGGCCGAGTCCGAGTTTTCCCACGGCAGCGGGTCGAACGGCACGGGGCCAGGGCCCTTGTAACGCACGCCCTTGCGCGCGACGGCGGCCTCGCTGGAGACCCAGCCGCCGCGTTCGGACTCTGGCGTGACGGGCGCGCCGGGGCCGCTGCGGCCGCGATAGGTGTAGTGGCCGGGCGGCGGCGGATCGGTCGGGCGGCCGGTGTCGTCGGCCTCGACCGGTGTAGCGGGCTTGCCGCCGCTCTCTTGAAAAGTCTGAGTTAAGGCGCCGCTTGCTTGGGCTGCGCCGGTGAGGGCGGCCGTGCCGATGGCGGCGCCGCCGAACAGCATCGCGCGGCGATCGGGATCACGCGGGTGGGCCATCATCGTCTCCTCCGGCGCGCCACGAGCGTTTTCCGCTCCTCGTTAAAGGCGTCGCGACCTCACGCTATGGACGGCGATACAAGCGGTCCAAGTCAGAAATCAAATGGAACGAGACCCGTTCTGCATCAATCGGCCAAGCAACGCCCGATCGATACTCAGATCGGGTCCAATCTTTCCAGTTTAGGCAACGATCCATGCCGCAATGGAAATGGACTTGTCGGAGTAATGGTCATGTTATCGGTAACATAACCTGCAATAAGCAGGGCGCTTAGGGACGTGCATCGCAGGGTGCGCGCAAGGGAAACGAACATGCATACTTCAATGCGATTGATGACGTGCGCCAGTATCTCGGCGATTGCATGGAGCCTGGCGGCCGGCATGGCGTCGGCTCAGGAATCGACGTCGCCCGCCGATACGGCCGTCGAGGAAGTGGTCGTCACCGGCTATCGCGCCAGTCTGGCCAACGCCATTTCCGCCAAGCGCCTGGCCAAGGGCGTCACCGACTCCATCAAGGCTGAGGACATTGCCGACTTCCCCGACCTGAACCTGGCGGAGTCGCTGCAGCGCATCCCGGGCGTGGCCATCACCCGCGCCAATGGCGAGGGCCGTCAGATCTCGGTCCGCGGCCTGGGTTCGGAATATACCCGCGTGCGCATCAACGGCATGGAGGCCATGGCCACCACCGGCGGCACCAACAATTCCGGCGGCACCAACCGCAGCCGCGGCTTCGACTTCAACGTCTTTGCGTCCGAGCTCTTCAACAGCCTGACGGTGCGCAAGTCCGCCTCGGCCGATGTCGAGGAGGGCTCGCTGGGCGCCACGGTCGACCTGGATACCGCCCGCCCGTTCGACTACCGCAAGCCGACTTTGGTGATCAGCGCCCAGGGCAGCTACAACGACCTAGCCCGCGACGTGAAGCCCCGGTTCACGGCCCTGGCCTCGCGGACCTGGGCCGACGGCAAGATCGGCGCCCTGGTCTCGGTGGCCTATGAAAAGCGCCACCTGTTTGAAGAGGGCGCCAACACCACGCGCTGGGCGTTCGGCGGCGCCAGCGGCGGCTTCAACGCCGCCTCGACGATCAATGGCCTGACCCTGGCTCAGATCAACGAGACCGACACCAGCAAGGCGATATTCCACCCCCGCACGCCGGGCTACATCCGCTACGACTTCAACACCGAGCGTCTGGGTATCACCGGCTCGCTGCAGTTCCGTCCCACGGTCGACACCCTACTGACCCTGGACGTCCTGGCCTCGACCTCGGACGGCGTGCGCGACGAGTTCAACCTGGGCAATCTCAGCTTCACCCGCACCGGCGCAGGCAAGCCGGCGACGATCATCCGCTCGGGCACGGTCGACGCCAACCGCAACCTGATCAAGGGCGTGTTCGACAATGTCGACATCCGCACCCAGGCTGCGCACGACGAGCTGTCGACCAAGTTCCGCCAGATCTCGCTGACCGGCGAGCACCACTTCTCCGACAAGCTGAAGGGCGGCTTCTCGGTCGGCCACGCCAGCTCGAAGTTCAACAACCCGGTCTCGACGATCATCACCTTCGACCGGATCGACTCGAAGAACTATTCCTGGGACTTCACCTCGCGCCTGCCGACGCTGAACCAGGGCTTCGACACGACCAATCCGGCCAACTGGTCGATGACCAACGGCACGTCCGAGGTGCGCCTGCGCCCCAACTCCGTCGACAACACCTTCACGTCCGGCAAGGTCTTCGGCGTCTATGAGCTGAACGAGGCGCTGTCGCTGAAGGCCGGCGTCGACTACCGCGAGTTCGAGTACGAATCCCAGGGCCGCCGTCGTCGCAGCGAGACCCAGATCAACACGCTCAGCGCCGCCGACCTGGCCGATGTCTCGACCGTGTTCTCCGGCTTTGGCCGCAACCTGAACCTGCCGGCCGGCAACGCCACGGGCTGGGTCGTGCCGGACCTGAACAAGTTCATCTCCAAGTACAACATCTACTGCAACTGCGGCATCTACGAGCTGACCGGCGTCGAGAACTCTTCGGCTCGCGGCGAATTCCGCACGATCACCGAGAAGAACACCGGCTTCTACGCCCAGCTGGACTACAACAAGGAGATGTTCGGCCTGCCCATGCGCGGCGACGTCGGCCTGCGTTACGTCAAGACCGACCAGGCCTCGACCGGCTACACCGCCGTCGGCTCCTCGATCGAGCTGGTCACGGCCGAGCGCAAGTACAACACCCTGCTGCCCTCGGCGAACCTGGCGATCGACGTCACCGACCAGTTCGTGATCCGCGCCGCCGCGGCCAAGACCATCGCGCGTCCGTCGATCCAGGCGCTGTCGCCCGGCGGTGACATCTCGATCCAGGGCGGCAACCGCAGCTTCTCGCGCGGCAATCCCGACATCAAGCCGACGGAGTCCAAGAACCTGGACCTGTCGTTCGAATGGTACCCGGACAACGGCTCAGTCGTGGCCGTGGGCCTGTTCTACAAGAACATCAGCACCTTCGTTCAGTCGCTGCGCCAGGACATCCCGTTCAATCAGCTGGGCCTGCCTTCGGCGCTGCTGGACGGCACGGGCGTGCAGGGGAGCGAGCTCTTCCTGGTCAGCCAGCCGGTCAACACCGCCGGCGGCGAGCTGAAGGGCTTCGAGGTCAATCTGCAGAAGAACTTCGACTTCCTGCCGGGTTTCCTGAAGAATTTCGGCGTCCAGACCAACTACACCTATGTCGACTCCGACATGGAGTACCTGACCTCGACGACCCCGGGCGCGCCGACCGTCAACCAGACGCTGGTGGGCCTGTCCAAGCACGCGGCCAACGCCACGCTCTACTATGAGACCGAGCGCTTCAGCATCCGCGGCTCGGTCGCGTATCGCCAGGGCTACCTGACCCAAGTCCCGGGCAGCGAGGGCAACGACGTCCAGGGTACGAACTCGACGACCAACTTCGACATGTCCGCCTCGTACAACGTGACGGACAAGCTGAAGCTGACCTTCGAGGGCATCAATCTCAGCGACGAGATCAACGACCAGTACGTCGACTCCAGCAATCGCATGAGCGTGTACTCGCACACCGGCCGGCAGTTCTTCGTCGGCCTTCGGTACCAGTTCTAAGGCCACCCTCCCTATGCCGGGCGGCCGCTGGCCGTCCGGCGACTTTTTCGGGACGTGGGAACCAGGAGGCGGCCGCCGCCTCGCAGCTTGAATTCAAAGGGTAGGGCTTATGGGACTGAACCGCCGTGACTTCATGGGCGCGTCCGGCGCCGGGGTGCTGGCGCTGTCCGCCGTCAACGCCATGGCCGCGCCGCGCCAGGACGCCATCGCGATCGACGTGCCCGACCAGGGCTGGCGGATGTGGATCGACCGCGCCGCGACCTTCGCCGAGGACAAGATCTTCCTGCCCTCGCAGGTCGACCTGGCCAAGCTGCCGGTCAACCCGCCGACCGGGGGCTGGGATGCGGCCCTGACCTCCAAGGACCAGCTGTCGGTGACCCTGCCGGCGACGGTCGAACAGTACCTCTGGGGGGCGTTCGGCAAGCAGCCCTACACCACCGAGGAGTATCGTTTCGCCGACGAGGACACCGTCCCGCAGTTCGGCGCCTACGAGGGCGTCTCGTGGTGGCATCGCAGCCTGGACATCCCCGCCAACGCCCGCGGCAAGCGGGTCATCCTGCATGTGCGCGGCGCCCGCCTGCGGGCCGAGGTCTATCTGAACCGCAAGCTGGTCGGCTATTCGATCATGTCGGAGCTGCCGTTCGAATGCGACCTGACCGCGGCCATGCGACCGGGCCGGGCCAATGAGCTGGCCATCCGCATCACCAATCCGGGCGGGCGGCTGGACTGGCGGGACTCGGCCCAGTTCGACTGGGGCGGCGTGCTGCTGTTCAGCTCGCACGGCTTCGGCGGCCTGGATCGCGGGATGACGCTGACCCTGCACCCGCTGGACGCCCGCATCAGCGACGCCTGGGTGCTGAACACGCCGCAGCCCAAGACCGTCACCGCCCACGCCGAGTTGGTGCTGGACAAGGCCGTCGCCTCCGCCGCGGCGTTGAAGCACAAGCCGCAGGTCGAACTGCTGGACGCCGACGGCAAGCCGGTTCCGGGCGATGTGCAGATCAAGACCCTGACCGTGGAGGGCAAGACCGCCCGCGCCGTCTTCCAGGTCGAGGCCCCGCAGGCGCAGCTGTGGGACATGGCCACGCCCAAGCTCTATCGCCTGCGCTTCCGCTGGGGCGGCGACGAGCGGACCGTCACCTTCGGCTTCCGCTGGTTCTCGCCCGAGGGCATCGGGACCGACGCCATGCTGCGCCTGAACGGCCGCCGCATCCGGCTCTATTCCTCGATCTCCTGGGGCTATTGGGGCCTGAACGGCATGTTCCCGACCCCGGAACTGGCCAAGCGCGAGGTCGATGCGGCCCAGGCCATGGGCCTCAACTGCCTGCACTTCCACCGCAACGTCGGCAAGCCTGAGGTCATGGAGGTCGGCGATCGCCAGGGCCTGCTGCGGGTGATGGAGCCGGGCGGCGGCAAGCACGCCATCTTCGTGCCGGCCAAGCCGGGCGTCGCGCCCACGCCGGCCGAGGCGTTCGGCCGGGAGTTCATGCGCGAGAAGTGCGTGGCCATGGTCAAGGCGTTCCGCTCGCACCCCTCGCTGATGCACTGGACGCTGCAGAACGAGATCGGCGTCGAGATGAGCAATCCCGACATCCAGATCGCGCTGAAGCTGATCCACGACGCCGACCCCAGCCGGGCGGTGATCCTGAACGACGGCTATGTCGTGCGCGGCAACTGCCAGGCGATGTATCTGCCCTACAGCGACCGCTACTACAGTTCCGACAAGGACCAGTGGGGCGGCTGGTGGGTCGATCACCAGGGCGCCGGCGACCAGTGGTACGACAAGTTCTACAAGTCCAAGGACGAATACATCCACATGCAGAAGGGCAAGCCCTTCATCGTGGAGTTCGGCGAGATGGAGGCCACCGCCGTCCCTGATCACCACGGCCGCATGCTGGCCGAGATCGCCAAGGCCCCGGCCGGCGCGTCCTACGACCGCGAGGACCACGAGGAGATCCTGAAGGGCACGGACGCCTTCCTGGACAAGTGGGGCTTCCGACAGGCCTTCCCGACGGCCGACCATCTGTTCGCGTCGCTGGGCCAGAAGCAGTTCGACGCCTGGCAGAACTACATGGAGAACATCCGGCTGGGCGAGAGCGTCGACATCGCCTGCATCGCCGGCTGGGAGACCACGGCGATCGACAACCACGCCGGCCTGGTCGACAACCTGCGCCTGCCCAAGGGCGATCCGGCGGTGATCAAGGGCAGCCTGCTGCCGGTCCGCGCCATCGCCAAGCAGCGCAAGCTGGCCTTCGCGGTCGGCGAGCAGGCCGAGTTGGACATCTGGCTGTTCAACGACACGCCAGAGGCCGTCGGCGGGACCGTCCGTGTCTCGGTGGTCGACCCGAGCGGCCGCAAGACGCTGGTGCAGACCTATCCCGCTCCGGCCCAGACCCCGGATCAGTTCGCCTATCTGCTGGCCGAGAAGGTGATGGCGCCAGCGTTCACGGCGCCAGGGCTGCACAGGTTCGAGGTCGAGCTGGACAGCCGTCCCGAGGCGACGTTCCAGCGCGCCGCCTGGGTGGTCGCGGCCGGACCGGCACTGCCGCGCAAGGTGCGGATCGGCGTCGACCGCGTGGCCCAGTCCTTCCGCGAGCGCCTGGCCCGTATGCCAGGCGTGACGGTCGAGGACTTCAAGCCGGGCGTGAAATACGACCTGATCGTCTCCTCAGGCCTGAAGGCCGACGAGATCGCGCGTCGCCAAGTGGGCGAGCAGACCGGGCTGGAGATCCGTCCTCGCCGCGGCCAGGGCACGATCGTCGCCGTCGGCGAGGTCCCGCAGGTGATCATCGACGCCGCCGTCGCCGGCACGCCGTTCCTGGCCATGGTCCCGGAAGACGGTCTGGCGCGCGGCGCGGCCCAGCAGCTGGCCAAGGCCGGCCTGCTCAAGTTCGACGGCGAGGTCGGCACCACCCGCGCGCCGTGGATGGGCAACTGGAACTACCTGCGCGCCCACGCCCTGTTCGACGGTCTGCCGGTCGACCAGGCCGCCGGCGTCCTGCACCAGATCGACAGCCACGCCTCCAATGGCTTGGTCGTCGATGGCGACGGGATCGAGGTCATGGCCGGTTACAGTCGCGACCATGACCGCCGCAACGGCGCGGCGTGCTTCACGATCCGCAAGGACCGGGCGCGCATCCTGTTCCACCGCATGCCCGACCTGGCCGGACCGATGCAGGACCGTTTCCTGAACAACGCGGTGCGCTGGCTGATCGCGACCTAGGCCGGTCGCGGTCGCCAAGGGTATAAGGCCCTCTACGCCCTTCCTTTCATGAGGTGGTTCTTGCAAGCGCGTATCGCGGGTCTGTCGCTGTCCCTGTTGTTGCTGGCCACGGCCGGCGCGGCCTCCGCCCAGAGCAGCGCTCCGGCGCCGTTCACGGTCGAGCGCGTGCTGGGCGAGATGCGAACGGCGGGCATCGCCGTCTCGGTGCCAGCCGATCCGCCGGCCGGCGCGATCAAGGCCAGCGAGGACGTCGAGTACCTCCGGCGCGGCGCTGAGGTTCTGCGGCTGGACATCTATCGCCCCAGCGCGGCGGGCCCGCGTCCGGCGGTTCTGATCCTGCACGGCGGTGGCTGGGAGTCCGGTACACGCCAGATGGAAAGAGGTCTGGCCAAGGCCTTGGCCGCCCGAGGCTTTATCGCCATTCCCGTCAGCTATCGCCTGGGCGCCAGCGGACGCTTCCCGGGCGCGGTCCATGACGTGAAGGCGGCCGTGCGCTGGGTGCGCGCCAACGCGAAGCGGTTCGACATCGATCCCGACTTCATCGCCATCGCCGGCGGCTCGGCCGGCGGACATCTGGCCGCCCTGGTCGGCGCCAGCAACGGCGTGGCCAGCCTGGAGGACGGGGCAGCGTTCGACGCCAAGGCCAGCGCCGTCCAGGCCATGGTCGACATCGACGGCGCGGCCAGCTTCCCCGACGCGGCCCTGATCGCCCAGGAGCAGAAGCGCCAGGGCGCGACCTCGCGCTTCCTGGGCGGCAACTATGTGCAGCGTCGCGAGACCTGGTTCGCCGCCTCGCCGCTGACCTATGTCAGCCCGGCCAGCGCGCCGTCGCTGTTCTTCGCCACCAACGGCAAGTCGCCGATCCTGCCGGGACGGGTGGAGATGGCGGCGCGGCTGCAGGCCCTGGGCCTGGCCGCGGAGGTCCAGGACCTGCCGGCCGGCACGCCGCATCCGTTCTGGCTGCTGGAGCCTTGGTTCACGCCGCTGGTCGGCGAGATCGCCACCTTCCTGGACGCGCGCTACAAGGCGACCAAGCCCTAGGCGCCGCGGGTGCGCTTGCGGTGTTTGGCCAGGTCGATGCCGTGGCGTTCGACCTTGTCGTAGAAGGTCTTGCGCGGGATCCCCAGCACCTCCAGCGCCTTGCGAACGTCGCCCTCGGCGCCGGCCAGGGCCTCCTCGATCAGGCGCGCCTCATAGGTCGCCACCCGGGCGGGCAGGGGCGCGGGACCGCCGGGTTCGGCCTGGCTCGCCTGGTCGGCCAGGCCCAGGGCCACGCGCTGGGCGTAGTGGCTGAGCTCGCGCACATTGCCGGGCCAGTCGTGGTCGTGCAGCCGCCAGCGGACCTGGTCGCCGATCACCGGCTGCGGGCCGTTCAGCCGCTCGCAGGCGCGGGCCAGGAAGTGGGCGAACAGCAGCGGCACGTCCTCGCGCCGCTCGCGCAGCGGCGGGATGCGCACCCGCACGACGTCCAGGCGATGAAACAGGTCCTCGCGGAAGGTCCCCGCCGCGACGGCCTCGCCCAGGTCGCCCTTGGCGGCGGCGATCACCCTCAGGTCCAGGGTGTGGGCGCGGCTGGCCCCCAGCGGCGTGACCTCGCGCTCCTCCAGCACCCGCAGGAACTTGCCCTGGGCCTCGGGGGCCAGGGTCTCGATCTCGTCCAGGAACAGGGTGCCGCGGTCGGCCTGTTGGATGCGGCCCGCGCGCTGGCGCATGGCGCCGCTGAACGCGCCTAGCTCGTGGCCGAACAGCTCGCTGTCCAGGGCCTGGGCGGGCAGGGCGGCGCAGTCGACGGCGACGAACTCGCGATCCCGCCGGCGGCCCCAGGCGTGCAAAGCGCGGGCGGCCAGCTCCTTGCCCACTCCGGTCTCGCCCTCCAGCAGCACGTCGACGTCCGCATTGGCCAGCTGGCGCAGGGTGGCGCGCAGGCGCTCCATCACCGCCGTCTGGCCGATCAGCGGCCAGTCGCCCTGGGCCTCGACCGAGAGACGACGCAGCTCGCGGTTCTCCAGCACCAGCCGCCGCTTCTCCATCGCGCGCCGGATACTGCTGACCAGCCGCTCGGGCGCATAGGGCTTGGCCACGAAGTCGTAGACGCCGTCGTGCATCGCCTCGACCGCCTCGGTGACGTCGGCGTGGCCCGTGATCAGCAGCACGGGCAGGTCGGGATCCTGCTCCTGCAGGCGGCGGAACAGCTGGCGGCCATCCATGCGCGGCATGCGGATGTCGCTGACCACCACGCCGGCGAAACGTTCGGACAGGGCGGCCAGCGCCGCCTCGGCCGAGGCGAAGGCCGCGACCTCGAAACCGGCCAGCTGAAGGGTCTGGACGTTGGCGTCGCGCAGGATGTCATCGTCGTCGATAAAGGCGACCTGGTTGACGGTGATCGGCATTACGAACGCGCCTTGGGCAGGGACAGGACGAAGCGGGCCCCGCCGGGGCCGGGCTCCAGGGAAAGCTCGCCGCCGAACTCGGCGACGATGTCGCGGCTGATCACCAGGCCCAGACCCAGGCCGCGGGTCTTGGTGGTGGCGAACGGCGTGAACAGGGTCTTGGCGGCCTCGGGCGCGACGCCGGGGCCGTTGTCGGCGACCAGGATCCGCACCTGCGAGCGCTTGATCGAGACCTGGATGCGGATCTCCGGATCGGGCTGGCCCTCCATCGCCTCGACGGCGTTCTGCAGCAGGTTGACCAGCACCTGCTCCAGCCGGAAGCGCTCGGCCATCGCGGGCGCGGCTTCATCGGCCTCGCTGCGGATGACGCTGACGCCCTGCTGGCGCAGGCGCGGGCCGACCAGCAGCAGGGCGCCGTCGATGGCCTCGCGCACCACCACGGGGGCTGGCGGGGCGCTGGACTTCCGGGCGAAGGCGCGTAGTTCGTCGGTGATCAGGCCGATGCGATCGGTCAGGCCGGCGATCAGGCCGAGATTGGCCTTGGCGGTCTTGTCGTCGGCCCGCTCCAGGAAGACGGCGGCGTTGTCGGCATAGGCACGGATGGCGGCCACCGGCTGGTTGATCTCGTGGGCCACGCCGGCAGCGATCTGGCCCAGGGTCGCCAGCTTGTTGGACTGGATCAGCTCGTCTTGCATCCGGTGGACGTGGGCCTCGGCGCGGCGGCGCTCTTCCATCTCGACGGTCAGGCGCTTGTTGCTCTTGCGCAGTTCGGCGGTGCGTTCCTGGACGCGGGCCTCTAGCTCCAGGCGCGCCGCCTCCTGGCGGGCGGCGCGGATGCTGGACTGACCCCGCCAGCGCAGCAGGGCCGCGGCGATGGCGCAGGCGACGAGGCCGATCAGCACGGCGATGGCCCGCGCCCCCGCCACGGCCGTGCGCAGCGGCGCGCCGACCGGGGTCAGGGTGTAGACGGTCCAGTCCACGGCCCCCAGTTCCGCGCTGGCGGCGATGAAGCGGTTCTCGTCCTGGCCCGGCGGCGAAACGCTCGTCAGGGTCGGCGCGCGGCCGGCGCGCAACATGGGCGAGGTTTTCAGCAAGGCGAACGGCGCGTCGCCGAAGCGATGCTCGGCGTGCAGGCGGGCCTGTTCGGCGCGGGGCAGGGGCGTCAGGGTCGAGAAGCGCCAGGCCGGGATCGAGGTGACCATGATCACGCCCCGGGCGTCGGCGGCGAAGGCCGGCTCGGCGGCGGACCATTCGGCCTCCAGCGCGTCGAACTCGACCTTGACCACCACCACGCCCAGTACGCCCTCGGGGCCGTCGATGCGCTTTGATATGAACAGGCCCGGCCGGCGGCTGACCGTGCCCAGCGCGAACAGCTCGGCCGTCCCGTCGGCCTGGGCCTCCTTGAAGTAGGGTCGGAAGCTGTAGTCGGAGCCGACGAAGCTGGTCGGTTCGCGCCAGTTGCTGGCGGCCAAGGCCATGCCCTTGGCGTTCAGCAGATAGATCACCGCCGCGCGAGTGCCGCCGCTCAAGGTTTCCAGCTTGTGGTTCATCGCCTCGACGCCGCGCGGATCGCGTGCGCGCAGCAGTTCGGCGACGTCCGGGTCCTGGGCCAGCACGAAGGGCAGGGAGCGGTGCTTGGCCAGTTCGCTGCGCAGCACCGCCGCGTGCAGGGTCGCCGAGGCCTGGGCCTGGCGCGCCAGGTCCGCCGTCGCCCGGCGCTCGGCCATCGCGCCGGCGAAGCCCACCAGAGCGGCCAGCAGCACCAGGCCGGCAGCCAGGAACACCGCCCAATGCCGGACGGCGGGGTCGCTGAGAGTCGGCCAGCGCGACGGGGTCATGAGCACCTTTCCATGATCTGTGCGGATTTTCGCACAGATCGCGCATCCGGCGTGGGGATATTCGCTCCGGCGTCTCGCGGGCGGATCACGTCGGTGATGGAAATCGACAGGTAAACCAAGGTCTTGCAGCTTTTTCCGGGACCGCTTGCGCGGCTTCCTCCTGACAAGGATCGTCTATCCAGGCGTCCCGGCAAAGGGACGCAGGGTGGAAATGCGGTCCCTCGGGACCAGGTGAAGAGGCTCTGAGTGCAGACGATCCAACCGGCCGTTCCGGCGCGTCCCTTGCCGTTCTACCGCCACCTGTACTTCCAGGTGCTGGTCGCCATCGTGCTGGGCGGCGCCATCGGCCATTTCGCACCCGACACCGGCCAGGCCCTGAAGCCGCTGGGCGACGCCTTCATCAAGCTGGTGAAGATGGTCATCGCGCCGGTGATCTTCCTGACCGTAGTCACCGGCATCGCCGGGATGCGGGACCTGGAGAAGGTCGGCCGCGTGGCGCTGAAGGCCCTGGGCTACTTCCTGGTCTTCTCGACCCTGGCCCTGGTGGTCGGCCTCGTCGTCGCCAATGTCGTCCAGCCGGGCGCGGGCATGAACATCGATCCCGCCACCCTCAAGACTGACAAGGTCGCCGAGTATGCGGCCAAGGCCCACGACCAGACGACCGTCGGCTTCCTGATGCACATCATCCCAAACACGGTGGTGGGCGCGTTCGCCGACGGCGAGATCCTGCAGGTGCTGCTGATCTCGATCCTGTTTGGCCTGTCGCTGACCCTGATCGGCGAGGCCGGCGAGCCGGTCGTCGATATGCTGGAGCGCATCGCCCAGGCCTTCTTCAAGTTCGTGCACATCGTTATGAAGGCCGCCCCGATCGGCGCCTTCGGGGCCTTCGCCTTCACGATCGGCAAGTACGGCATCGCCTCGATCGCCAACCTGGCCATGCTGGTCGGGACCTTCTACCTGACCTCGATCCTGTTCGTGATTGTGGTGCTGGGCGCGGTCGGCTGGGCCAATGGCTTCTCGATCTTCAGCCTGATCCGCTACCTGAAGGCCGAACTGCTGCTGGTGCTGGGCACCAGCTCCTCGGAGGCGGCCTTGCCCAGCCTGATCGAGAAGCTGGAGAAGGCCGGTTGCCCGAAGTCGGTCGTCGGCCTGGTGGTCCCGCTGGGCTACTCATTCAATCTGGACGGCACCAACATCTACATGACCCTGGCGGCGCTGTTCATCGCCCAGGCCACCGGCGTGCACCTGTCGTGGGAGCAGCAGGCGCTGCTGCTGGGCGTGGCCATGCTGAGCAGCAAGGGCGCGGCGGGTGTCACCGGCGCCGGCTTCATCACCCTGGCCGCAACCCTGTCGGTGGTGCCTTCGGTGCCAGTGGCCGGCATGGCCCTGATCCTGGGCGTCGACCGCTTCATGAGCGAGTGCCGGGCCCTGACCAATTTCATCGGCAACGCCGTCGCCGCCATCGTCGTCTCGCGCTGGGAGCGCGGCCTGGATGCCGACGCGCTGAAGGCGGCGCTCAATCCCGGCAAGGCGCCGCCGCCGCCGTCGGATGGACCACTACCGGATCCAGCGCGCCCTTAGCGCCGGACCCTAAAGACCCGTAAAATAAGAAATATTGGGGAGCTGAAACATGAACTACCAAAGCCTTCGCGGTTATCGCCGCCGGCTGGCTCAGGGCGCGGCCCTGGCCGCCATCCTGATCGCCACCGGCGCCGCCGCCCAGGACGCCAACAGCGTCGAGGAAGTCGTCGTCGTCGGCACCCAGATCAAGGGCGCTAAGACCACGGCGGCCCTGCCGGTCACGGTGCTGGACGAGAGCGCGATCGCCGCCACCGGCGCGGTCTCGGGCGATGACCTGTTCCGCTCGATCCCGCAGATGGGCGATGTCTTCATCAATCCCAGCAACAGCCCGCAGACCAGCAACTCCACGCGCGGCGACGTCAACTCGATCAACCTGCGCAGTCTGGGCGTCGGCAACACCCTGGTGCTGTTGAACGGCCGCCGCCTGGTCTCGCACCCGACCAGCCAGTCATCGGGCACCGTGCCGCTGCTGGGCTTCAACGCCAACGCCATCCCGACCTCGAACCTGGACCGCCTGGAAGTGCTGCGCGACGGCGCCGCGGCCATCTACGGTTCGGACGCCGTGGCCGGCGTGGTCAACACCGTGCTGAAGAGCAATTTCGACGGCCTGTCGATGGACGCCCAGTACGGCTGGGCCGAGGGCACGCACCGCAAGGAATATAGCAGCAACATCTTCGCCGGACGCAACTTCGCCGAAGGGCGGGGCAACATCTCGGTCAACGCCAACTTCACCTGGCGTACGGCCCAGCGCCCCAGCGACCGGCCCTATACCGCCACCCAGGACCTGCGCCCGCTGTTCGCCGGCTATCCGGAGTACGCCGTCAGCGCCGCGCCGGACAACCGCGGCAACCAGAACTCGTTCGCCAATTTCACGGTGTTCGGCGGTCCCGGCGTGATCCGCCAGGGCACGACGGCCCTGACCTCGGCGGCGGGCGCGACCCACGTCCAGCCCAACACCATCGCCGGCTGCGCGGCCCAGCTGGGCAACGGCCTGTGCCTGGGGACGGGCAACCTGGCCACCGGCAGCACCGCCAACGCCTATCGCTACAACGCGCCCCAGAACGACGCGACTACGGTGGCGCCGGAGATCAAGCGCCAGAACCTGTTCCTGAACGGTCACTACGACATCAGCGACACCCTGACGGCCTATGGCGAGGTCGGCTTCTACCACGCCACCTCCGAGGCCCTGACCACCCAGGGCACCAGCCTGGTGGTGATCGGCGTGCCGGCCAGCAACTACTGGAACCCCTTTGGCCCGGTGACCTTCGCCAACGGCCAGGCCAACCCCAACCGCCTGGCGAACCTGACCAACGTGCCGGCCGCCGGCCTGCCGGTGACCTTCACCAACTATCGCTTCAACGACCTGGGTCCCAACAAGGTCGAGGTCGAGAACTACCAGACCCGCTTCCTGGGCGGGCTGAGGGGCGAGACGTGGGGCTGGTCCTGGGACTCGGCGCTGCTGTACTCCAAGGCCGACGCCAAGGACGAGAGCGACGGCATCGACAGCCAGAAGCTGGCCGCCTCGCTGGCCCTGTCGACCCCCGACGCCTACAATCCCTTCAATGGCGGCTGCCTGGACGGCACGGGCGGCGGCGACTGCACGCCCAGCTCGAAGGCCGCGCTGGACGCCATCCGCTTCCGCCTGAAGCGCCACTCGACCACCACCCTGACCCTGGCCGACTTCAAGGTCTCCAAGCCCGACCTGATCAATATCTGGGCCGGTCCGGTCGGCGTCGCCGCCGGCGTCGAGTTCCGCCACGAGACGCAAGAAGACCGCCGCGATCCGATGTTGGACGGCCGTACGCCGTTTACTGATCCGGTGACCGGCAACCGCTCGGCCAGCAACGTCACCGGCGTCAACGACACGCCCAGCACCAAGGGCTCGCGCGATGTCGGCTCGGCCTTCCTCGAATTCGCCGTGCCGCTGGTCTCGCCGGAGATGAGCATCCCGCTGGTGCGCCGCATCGACCTGCAGCTGGCCGGCCGTTTCGAGAACTACAGCGACTTCGGTTCGGTCGCGAAGCCGAAGATCGCGTTTGCCTGGGACGTGGTCGACGGCGTGCGGCTCCGCGGCTCCTGGCAGCAGGGCTTCCGCGCCCCGAACCTGGAGACCACCAACCCCTTCAACTACTCGCGGACCAACACGGTCACCGACTACTATCGCTGCGAGGCCGACTTGCGCGCCGGCCGCATCGCGAACTTCACCGCCTGTACGCGCGGCGTGGGCATCCGCTTCACCACGGCTGGCAACCCTGACCTGAAGGCCGAGGAGAGCGAGAACTATTCGGTGGGCGTCGTGCTGCAGCCGACCTTCATCCCCGAGCAATTCGGCCGCTTCACGCTCACGGTCGACCGCTGGCAGATCAAGCAGGAAGGCATCGTCGGCACGCTGGGCTCGACCAACATCGCCATCCAGGACTACCTGGCGCGCCTGGGCGGCACGAACAATCCGGCCGTGATCCGCTCGGCGCCGACCGTGGATGACGTTGCGGCGTTCGCGGGCACGGGCCTGACCCCGGTCGGCCAGATCCTGGAGATCCGAGACCAGTTCAAGAACCTGCAGCCCCAGACCGTCAGCGGCATCGACTTCGGCCTGAACTGGTCCCTGCGCACCGAGAACGCCGGCCGTTTCACGGTCAATGTCGACGGCACCTACATGGACAAGTATTCGCAGGAGCTGGCCCCGCCCATCGCCGAGCTGTTCGCCGCCCGCGCCGCCGGCACGATCAACCGCGCCACGCCGCTGACTGATCCGGGCGATCTGCTCAAGCGCAACGGCAAGCCGAAGTGGAAGTGGAGCGGCAACGCCACCTGGCGCGGCGGTCCGTTCCAGGTCGGGGCCTCGGTGATCTATACCGGCTCGGTGCTGGACACCGACCTGCTGTCCACAGCCGGCGAGCCCTGGCGCGTGCAGCCCCTGACCACGGTCAATCTGTATGGCCAGTACCGCTTCGAGCAAAAGGGCTGGGCCAACGACACCCGTATCCGCGTGGGGGCGCGCAACCTGTTCGACAAGGATCCGCCGCTGTCGTCAGGGGGCTTCATCGGCTCGCTCTACAACCCCTATGCCCGCTACTGGTACATGAGCGTCAGCAAGTCGTTCTGACGCCGAGTTGGCCGGCCGCTCCTGTCTCCCTGGGGCGGCCGGCCCCTTTCTCTTCTCGCGTGATGAGGTCTCGCAGGTGATCAAGCTTCTCTCGGCGGCTCTGGGTCTGATGGTCGCCACGGCCGCCCACGCGCAGGCGCCCGCGCCGAAGACCTGTCCGGAGGGGCTGCCGGCCGAGACCCAATGCCTGGCCGGCCAGGACCCGAACGGCGCCTATTACTGGATCGCCATTCCTAAGGTCTGGAACGGCAGCCTGGTCGTCCACACGCACGGCGGCCCGCGCCTGAAGACGCCAAAGCCCGACGACGCCATCGAGGACCTGCAGCGCTTCGCCGTCACCGTGGCCGAGGGCTTTGCCTGGGCCGGTTCGAACTACCGCCGCGAGGGCTTCGGCGTACGCTCGGCGGCCGAGGACAGCGACAATCTGCGTAGGCTGTTCTGGACCACCTATGGCCGACCCAAGCGCACCCTGCTGCATGGCCAGTCGTGGGGCGGCAACGTCGCGGCCAAGACGGCCGAGCTCTATGGCCAGGGCGCGGACGGCAAGCCGGTCTATGACGGCGTCATCCTGACCAACGGCGTGGTCTCGGGTGGCACGCGGGCTTACGACTTCCGCGCCGACCTGCGGGCCGTCTACCAGTTCTACTGCGGCAACCATCCGGCCAAGGATGAGGTCCAGTACCCGCTGTGGCAAGGCCAGCCGGTCAGCTCCAAGCTGACCAACAAGCAGTTGGAAGAACGCCTCAACGCCTGCACCGGCTTCAACCTGCCGGCTGCCCAGCGCAGCCCTGAGCAGGCGCGCAAGCTGGCCAACATCCTGGCGGTGACCAGGATCCCCGAGCGGACCCTGGACAACCACCTGAACTGGGCGACCTTCACCTTCGCCGACATGGTCAACAAGCGGCTGGGCGGGGCGAACCCGTTCACCAATGTCGGCGTGACCTACAAGGGCTCGGACGACGACAAGGCGCTGAACAAGGGCGTGCCGCGCTTCAAGGCCGACCCGGTGGGCGTGCGCCGCCTGTCCGAGGACAGCGACCTGACCGGCAAGCTGACGGTTCCGACACTGACGATGCACGCCATCGACGACCCGACCGCCTTCGTCGAGCTGGAGCAGGTGCTGCACGACACCGTCGCCAAGGCCGGCAAGAGCGACCTGCTGGTCCAGTCGTTCACCGACGAGAGCGAGCACTCCAAGCTGGCGACGCCGGAATATGCCGCCCTGTTCCGAGCCATGACCGCCTGGATCGAGCAGGGTGAAAAGCCAAGCCCGACCTCTCTGGCCGCCGGCTGTGCGAAGGCGGTCGAGACCTATGGTGAGGCCTGCCACTTCAAGGTCGACTACCGACCCGCGCCGCTGTCCAGCCGCAGCTATCCGCGGGCCAAGCCGGGGCTTTGATCCACCGTTCATCCCCCGGACGTGAAGTTTTGATGAAATCAAACGGGCCGCGCTGAGGCCTCCCCCTGCCGCGTCGTTGAGGGCGTCAGGGGCGTGGGCTGAGCGAGATCGTTCGGCTCCCCGCCGTCGCAACAACGACACTGGGGATAGCGATGATCGAACTCAACACGAAGGCCCGCCGCGCGCGCCAAACGGCCTGGCTGATGACCAGCTGCGCCGCCATCGGCCTGTTCGCCGCCACGGGCGCCCACGCCCAGGTCGCCGCGCCGCAAGACGAGTCGATCGAAGAGATCGTCGTCACCGGCAGCTATCGTCGCAGCCTGCAGAAGGCCGTGGACATGAAGCGCGAGACCACGGGCTTCTCGGACTCGATCGTCGCCACCGACGTCGCCAACTTCCCCGAGCAGAACCTGGCCGAGGCGCTGCAGCGCATGCCGGGCGTCACCATCGAGCGCAACAAGGGCCTGGGCGGCCGAGTCAGCGTTCGCGGCCTGCCCAGCGAATACACCTTCGTCACCATCAACAATCTGGGCACCGCCACGGCCTCGAGCGGCGGCGGCCGTGACGTCGAGTTCGACATCTTCGCGTCGGAAGTGATCCAGCAGGTCACCGTCCAGAAGTCGCCCCGCGCCTCGGACGAAGAGGGCGGCATCGCCGGTTCAGTCTATATCTCTACGGCCCGTCCGTTCGACTATAGCGGCCGCAAGCTGGTCGCCTCGGCCGAGGGCGCCTACAACTCGATCTCGAAGAAGAGCGACCCGAAGGTCTCGTTCCTGGCCAGCGACACGTGGGGCGACTGGGGCGGCCTGGTGTCGTTCTCGGCCGCGCGCCGCACCAACCGCACCGACAGCAACTCGGGCATCAACTTCCGCCCGGCGTTCCGCTTCCTGGAAGCCGGCGGGACGCGCGCGTCCCAGGCCGTCTCGGTGCTGGCGCGCGACGCCGGCGTTGTCGTCAGCGACGTCCGCAACCGCGACCAGACCGGCCGCATCATCTTCCAGGACAAGGTCGGCGACCGCGCCTATCTGAACACCCAGGACCAGTGGGGCGGCACGGCGGCGCTGCAGTACAAGCCCTCGGCCAATTTCGACATCGCCTTCGACGCCATGGTCGGCGGCTTCGACAGCACCGAGGACGAGTATGACGCGGCGGCCTATTCGGCCTCCAGCCGCAGCACGTTCGAGACCATCCACAGCTACGACAAGGAGACGCTGTCGGACTACGGCATCGTCGTTCTGCGAGACGTCTCCTATACCGCCACCCAGCACGAAATGCTGAGCAAGGAGCGGATCAGCAAGACCGACTACGCCCAGTTCGGCACCGAGTTCAACTGGCGCGGCGACAGCTGGGTCCTGCACGGTCTGGCCGGCTATTCGGGCGCCGAGAAGACGATCGACTTCTCCAACCTCAAGCACGTGGCCTACGCTCCGTCGCGCACCCGCTGGACGGAAAAGGGCGGCGAGACCGTCAAGAGCGCCAACCCGGCCTCGATCGACATGTACAACAGCCCCGCCTCGTACCTGTTCGAGGCCTATGAGACTAATGTCGAGAAGATCCAGGACGACAAGTATGCGGCCCAGCTGGACTTTACCAAGGACTTCGCGCTGAGCTTCTTCCCGGCCTTGAAGAGCGTTCAAGTCGGCGCCCGCTACACCGACCGGTCGAAGGAGCGTCAATACGGCGCCCTGAACATCCAGGGCCCGAGCGCCGGCAGCACCGCCTGGCTCAACACCCGCAAGATGTCCGACAGCCCGCTGACGCCGATCGATCAGCTGGTGCCGGGCGGCAAGTACAGCATCCGCGACATCACCTGGAGCCAGATCTCGAACGAATACGCGCGCAAGACCTTCCGCTACGCCGGCTTCTCGACGCCGTTCACGCCGGGCGACTTCTATGAAGTGTCGGAAGAGGTGAAGAGCCTTTACGCCATGGCCGACCTGGGCTTCGACGTCGGTCCGGTGCCGGTGGCGATCAATGGCGGCGTCCGCTACGTCGACACCGCGGTGACCTCGTCGGGCTATCACCAGATCCAGACCCCGACCGGCGGCACGACCTACACCCCCGAGCCGGTGTCCAGCGACGGCAGCTACAACAAGCTGCTACCCAGCGTGAACTTCACCGCCGAACTGACCGACAGCATCGTACTGCGCGGCGCCGCGTCGAAGACCCTGATGCGTCCGGGCCTGACCGACCTGGCCTACAAGCGCACGGCCAGCTGGAACTCGTTCCGCTTCACCGACGGCAACCCGAACCTGAAGCCGATCTTTGCCGAGCAGTGGGAAATCGGTCTCGAGAAGTACCTGCCGGAAGGCGGCCTGCTGGCGGTCTCGTACTTCAACAAGAAGCTTGAAGGCGTGATCCGCCAAGCCCTGACGGGCACGGTGCCGAACGTCACCAAGTACAACGCCAACGGCACGATCGACGGCGTCTACGACTTCGACGTCTATCAGCCGATCAACGTCGCGGGGACCAGCAAGGCCACCGGCGTCGAAATGGTGGCGATCGTGCCGTTCGGCCTGTTCTGGGAGCCCGCCAAGGGCTTCGGGATCAACGCCAACTACACGATCCTGGACAGCTCGCTGAACGGCCAGTCGCTGATCAATGCTAAGATGCCGCTGCCGGGCCTGGCCGAGAAGGCCTACAACGTCACCCTGTTCTACGAGAACGCCAAGTTCCAGGCCCGCGTCTCGTACAACAACAAGGGCAAGTACGTCGAAAGCATCGGCTACGAGATGTATCCGATCTGGCGCGAGGCCTATGGTCAGGCCGACATGTCGGTCAGCTACAACATCAACGAGAACGTCCAGGTCAGCCTGGAAGGCATCAACATCACCGACGCCCGCACCAAGGGCTACACGATGGATCCCTCGTTCCCGACCATGGACGAGAAGTCAGGTCGTCGTTTCAGCCTGGGCCTGCGCCTGAACTTCTAATCCGTAAACTGACAACGGGACGGTCGGCGAAAGCCGGCCGTCCCTGTTCTTTTTGGGTTCTTTTTGGTCGCCCGTTGCTCGCCAGAAAAAGTGTCACGCTTTTCGGCGATGGCTGCGACCCATGAAGGCGAAGAGGCATTTGGCGCCAGGGTCGAGCATGGGAACGCGGCTTCACGCCGCGGCCCCGGGGACGTTCGCGGTTCCCGAGCGCGCGGAGCGTGGCGGCGTTGTGCGCGCCGACGCTGTGGCAGCCACTCTGCGCCGCGACGTGATCGCCTATCTCCAGCGTCGTGATCGGGCAGGGGAGGTCGAGGACGTCGTCCAGGAGGCTTTCGTCCGCTTTCATCGCGCCGGCCACGACCTGACCGCGCCCGATGCGCGGCCGCTGCTGTTCGTCATCGCCCGCAATCTGCAGCTGGACGGCTGGAAATCCGGTCGCCGGGAAAAGACGCGCCGCAGCGTCGACGACATTCACGACCTGGACGCCGGCCCGCACGCCATCGCCAGCGAAACGCCGGCCGCCGACCAGCGGCTGATCGGCCGCCAGGATTTGGCCGCCGCCGCCGCCGTGATCCGCGCCTTGCCGCCGAAGACCCGCGACGCCTTCCTCCTGCACCGGTTCGAGGCCAACACCTATCGCCAGATCGCCGACCGCCTGGGCGTGTCGGTCAGTATGGTCGAAAAGCATATCGCTGAGGCGCTGCGACAGCTGAAGAAAGCGCGGCATGACTGAGGTCTCGCGCTGCTGGATCGTTGTGGCTTCTGAGACGGCGGGGCAAGACGCGCCGAGCCGTCGGACGCAAGAGGACTTCCGCCGCCTATGCTTGGCCGCCTGACCGCCATGTTTGTCTCCCGGCCGAGAACGGCCGAGGACTGGCTGGCGCGCATGGGCCGGCCGGGCGTGGGCGCGCGCGACCAGGCCGCGTTCCTGGACTGGCTGGAGGCCGATCCGGACCATCTGCGCCAGTACGAGGCCGCCAAGGCCGACCAGGCCGCGCTGGAGAGCCTGCGCGGCGATTTCATCATGGACATCGCCCGCCTGCGTCGACGCGAGCGTTCCTCGGCCTTCACGCGCCGTCTGGTGATGGCGGGTGGCCTGGCCGCGACCGCCGCCGCAGTCGCGGTGGTCGTCCTGACCCCAACGTTCGGCGCTGCGCCCGTCGAGATGACCTATGAGAGCGCGCCGGGGCAGATCACGGACGTGACGCTGGACGACGGCTCGCGGGTGACCCTGGACGCCGGCTCGGCCATCCGCGTGGCCTTGGCCGACGACGTGCGACGGGTGACCCTCGACCGCGGCGCGGCCTATTTCGACGTGGCCCACGACGCGACTCATCCGTTCCAGGTCAGCATCGGCGACCGCCAGGTGATCGTCACCGGCACCCGCTTCGTCACGACCCTGACCGGCGACGGCGCCCAGGTTTCGCTGCTGCAGGGCCGCGTGCTGGTCGGTCGCCGCGACGCGGCCGACAAGGCGGCGCTGGACGACGCCCTGGCCCTGTCGCCGGGCGAGCGCGCGGTCTTCCGCCCCGGCCAGCCCGAGATTAAGAAGACCGTCGCAGACATCGAGACGGCCACGGCCTGGCGTCGGCGCAAGCTGGTGTTCCGCAACGCCCCGCTGACCGATGTCGTCGCCGCCGCCGCCCGATATTCAGACGCGCCGCTGGTCGTCGCCGACGCTGGCCTGGCGCGCATCAAGGTCACGGCGGTTCTGCCGCTGGAGGGCGAGGGCGCACTGGCCGATCGCATGGCGGCCCTGTTGCCGGTCCGCACTGAGCGCACCGCGGACGGCCGGGTACTGGTCCGCGCCGAGTAGGGTCGTATCGCAGAGCTGTCACGCCTCCGCGCTAAGGGGGACACGGATCGTCTCGTCGGGGCCTGTCGTCCTTGAAACCGCCTGCTGCATCGCCGCCCGCCGGCGTGCGACGTAGCCTATGGGGCGTCGCCGCGCTGGCGCTTGCCTTGGCGGCTGCTCCGGAATCCTGGGCGCAATCGTTCAGCGCACGCGTCCAGCGCTTCGACATTCCCGCCCAGGACGCGTCTTCGGCCTTGCTGGAACTGTGCCTGCAGGCCGATTGTGAGCTGGCCTTCGTGCCGCAGCCCCACCATCCGGCGCGAACCCAGGCCGTTCGCGGCCAGATGACCTGGCGCGAGGCGCTGGCGCGGATGCTGGAGGGGAGCGGGCTACATCACCGGTTCGTCGGCGCTCGCGGCGTACGCATCTGGAGCGCGCCGCAGCTGGCCAGATCGCCGCGGGCCGCCCCGCCGCCGCCTGAGCCCGTCGAGGTCGAGGCGGTCGAGATCGTGGGGCGCCCGTCCGCCCAGATCGCCGAATCCCTGCGCCGCAAGCGCGCCGCCGACGTGATCTCCGACGGTGTCTCGACCGAGCAGATCGGCGATCTGCCTGCCGCCAACCTGGCCGAGGCCCTGCAGCGCGTACCCGGCGTCACCATCGAACATGAGGTGGGCGAGGGGCAGTTCGTCAGCGTCCGGGGCCTGGGGCCGCTGTTCCAGTCGGTGACGCTGAACAGCGCGCCGGTGGCCTTCAACGAGAACATCCGCAACTCGACCCAGAGTGGCCGGCAGTTCCGCTTCCGCGCCCTGTCGGTGGACCTGCTGGCGGGGGCGCGCCTGGCCAAGTCCGCGACGGCCGACATGATCGACGGCGGCATCGGCGCCAATATCGACATCGAGACCGCCGGCGGCCTGGACGGCGAGCCTTTCGCGACCGTACGCGCGGGCGGCGACATCGAGGCGCGCACCGGCCGGTTCGGGCCCGACATCTCCATCGCCGGCCGGATCGTTTCCGAGCACGGCGACCGGGGCCTAGTGGCGGGGATCTCGCAGGAGGAGCGGGGAGTCCGGTATGACCGCTTCCAGATCATGCGGTTTAGCCAGCTGAAGATCGACGGCGTGACGCTGACCGCGCCCAACGACTTGCGCACCACCGTCGAGAGCGAGGACCGCCGCCGCCGCAGCGCGTTCCTGGGCGCGGACTGGCGCGTGTCGCCCGACCTGAAGCTGGACTTCGACGGTCTGGTCTCGACATTCGACAACACCATCCGCGAGGACCGTCTGGTCTACGGCCTGGGCGCGCGTCTGGCCGCGCCGGACGCCCGTGTGCGAGTGGATCAGGGCGTCGTCGTGGCCGCGCGGATCGCCAACGGCCGGATCGACAACAACACCGAGTTTTCGGACCAATCCCACCTGAACCTGGCCGCCTCGCTGGGCGCCGAATGGCGGACGGGCGACTGGACCCTGACGCCGCGCTTCAGCGTGTCCAGCGCCCATTCCGTGCTCGATACGCCGCTACTGCGCCTGTCGGCCCAATCACCGGAGGGCGTGGCCTACGACTTCGACCTGGGCGACGCTCTCTCCAGCCGCCGGGCGGCGCGCCTGACTACCGACTTCAACCTGCGGGACCCGGCGCGGCTGACCCTGGCGCAGCTGAACCTGCGGGCGGTAGAGTCGCGCGACGACGACGTCACGGCCTTCTTCAACGCGCGGCGGGTCATCGACGTCGACCTGGGCGGGCTTCGCCTGTCGGCGCTGCGGCTGGGCGGGCAGTTCAGCGATCGCAGCCGCGACTATCAGCGCCGCGACCGCCGGGCCGCCCCGCGCGCGGCGAGCCTGGACATGGGCGGGCTGTACGGTCAGTCCACGATGGGCAGCGTCTTCGAGGATCTGGTCCGGGCGCGGTCCGCGCCCTGGGCGGCGGCCGACTATGACCGCCTGCGTGCCAGTTTCCTGTTGCCGGGCGAGCGCGGCGACGTCGTCGTCACGCCGGACGACCTGACGCCCACCGGCGCGGATCTGCAGAACTCCTATCGCGTCGGCGAACAGGTGGCGGCGGCCTATTCCCGTCTCGACTTCGACGGCCGGAGCGGGGCCTGGCCGTTCTCGGGCAATGTCGGATTGCGGCAGGTCCGCACCCGCACCGAGGTCGAGGGCGCGCGGCTGGAGTTCGTCGGCGGGGCCGGCGTGGTTCGGCCGGTGACCTTCGACGGCGTGCACGACATCCTGCTGCCCAGTTTCAACATGGCGTTCGAGACGGCGCCGGACGCGGTCCTGCGCCTGGCGGCCTCGCGCACCATCACCCGGCCATCTCTGGCGGACCTGCGCGCTTCGACGGTGCCGGCCAGCGTCCTGGTGTCCTCGATCTATGTGAAGGGCCAGGCGGCGATCGACGATCCGGAACCGGGTGTGATCTTTAGCGGCGTGGGCGGCAATCCGGCGCTGAAGCCCTACGTCTCCGACAATCTGGATCTCTCGTACGAGGTCATCCGTCGCCGCTCCAGCTACAGCCTGGCGGTCTTCCACAAGACCATCCGCAACTTCATCCAGATGGTCGAGGCGCCCGAAACCCTGACCTTCGAGACGCAGAGCGGTCCGCCCGTCTCGACGTCGGTGCTAATGTCGCGACCGCGCAATCTGGGCCGGGCCCAGGTCGCCGGGGCCGAGCTGGGCGTGCACCAGCGCCTGACCGACACGCTGGGCGTCTGGGCCAGCGCCACCTGGACCCACAGCCGCGTGGACGGCCGGCGGCTGACCGGGGTGTCGGACCTGGCCTGGTCCATCAGTCCGTATCTGGAGCGGGGGCCGTTGGCGCTGAACGTCTCGTGGTCCTGGCGCTCGGCGTTCCGGTCCGAAGCCGACATGCAGGGCGGCGGCGTCTCGGATTTCACCATCGCGGCGGCCGGCTATCTGGACGCCCAGGCCAGCTACGACCTGACCGACAGCACCCAGCTGGTGATCGCCGCCTCGAACCTGACCAACACCCACGACCTGGCCTATGAGGGCAGCAAGGCGCGCATCCTGCAGATCGGTTCGTCGGGGCGGTGGTTCTCTGTGAAGCTGAACTGGCGCTGGTAGACGTCACACGTCTGTCGCGTCGCGATGGCATTCGGCCACGCCATGTCCATGCCCGCCTACGATCCTGGCGCTGAGCGTTTCGAGGCCCTGACCCGCCGCCTGCGCAACCCGCTTCTCCGCTACTTCACCCGGCGTACGGGGTCGCAGATCGACAGCGAGGAACTGGTGCAGGACCTGTTCCTACGGCTTCTGCGCCGTCCCGGTTTGATGGCCTTGGAGAGCGTCGATGGCTACGTCTTCGAAGCGGCCGCGAACCTGCTGCGCGACAAGGTCCGGCGCGAACGGACCCGTCCGATGCTGAGCGCTGTGGACCTGGACCGGATCGACCTGGCCGATGACCTGCCGGGCGCCGAGGACGTCGTCGGCGGACGGCAGAGCCTGGAGCGCATCGAGGTCGCCCTGAAGTCACTGTCGCCGCGGGCGCGGACCATCGTCGTCCTTCGCCGCTTCGAGGACATGAGCCACGCCCAGATCGCGGCGCGGCTGAACATCTCGGTCAGCGCCGTGGAGAAGCACCTGATGCGAGCGATGGCGGTGCTGCGCAATGCGCTGCGGGAGCAGGGCTGATGGCGCGCCTTCACGATGATGAGGCGGCCCGCTGGTTCGCCAAGGCCGATCGCGGGCCGATGTCGGCGCAGGATCGCAAGGCGTTCCTGGAATGGCTGGAGACGCCCGAGAACGCCGAGGCCTATCAGGAGACCGCCGACGCCTGGTCGACCCTGGGCGCGGCCAAGCGCGCCGACGGCCTGATGGCGATGCGGGCGGCTGCCTTGCGCGACGCCTCGGGCGTCAGCCGCCGGCGCGCGATCTTCGGTCTGGCCGGCGCCGCGGGGGCGGCCGGCGCGGGTGGCGCAGCGCTGATGATGGCCAGCGCGGCCGGCGCCACGATCCGCACGGGCGCGGGCGAGCGCCTGACTGCGCCGCTGCCGGACGGGTCCAGCGTGACCCTGGCGCCGCTGTCGACCGTGCGGGTGCAGTACGACGACGCCCGCCGGCGGGTGCGGCTTGTCGAGGGGCAGGCCTATTTCGACGCCCGCTCGGCCCCTGAGCGGCCGTTCCAGATCCTCGTCGGCGATCAGCACGCCCAGAGCAGCGGCGGCCGTTTCCAGGTCACCAAGCAAGGGACGACCGCCCAGATCCTGATCGAGGACGGCGTGCTGGACGTCGTCGCGGCCAATGCCCGGCAGCGGCTGACGACGGGCCAGATGATCTCGGGCCAGGCAGATGTCCGGCCGGTCGCGGCGACCGATCTCGACGAGCTCACCGCCTGGCGCGATGGGCGGCTGGTGTTCAGCGACGCGCCGCTGCCGCAGGTCGCCGCGGCGTTTAATCGCTACTCCAGCGACCGGCTCTCCCTGGCGCCGGGGGCGGGGCTGGACGGCATCAGCATCTCCGGATCGTTCCGCTACGACGGCACGCGTGAGTTCGCCCACGCCTTGCGCGCCGGCTTTGGCCTGCGCGTCCGTCAGGTGGACGAAACGACGTGGGAGATCGCCGCCTGACGCGGGCCGCCCCACCGGCGTTCGATGAAATTTTCACGACAAGGTGAGGCTTTCGGCGACGGCGAAGTTCCTGGGGATGATCGGTCGACGGGGGCCGGCGAATGTCTAGGACATCACGATGACGAACCGAGTTTCCCACGCCGCCGGTCTTCGCCGGAGCCTGATGGCCTGCTGCGCTATCGCCGTCTTGAGCGCGGCCGCGCCGGCCTTTGCTCAGGAAAGCGCCGCGCCGCCGGTCGCCTTCACCGTGTCGGCTCAGCCGCTGGAACTGGCCCTGCCGGCCTTCGCCAAGCAGGCGGACGTTCAGGTGCTGTATGCGTCGGGCCTGGTGAAGGGCAAGCGCGCCAACGCCGTGGTCGGCACGCGCGCGCCGGCCGAGGCCCTGCGTGAGCTGTTGGCCGGTTCGGGCCTGAAGGCGACGGCCACCGGGCCGCGCACCTTCCTGATCTCGGTGCAGGAAAGTGCGGTCGTCAGCGAGCTCGACGAAGTCGTCGTCACCGCCCAGAAGCGCGCCGCCCGCATCGAGGACGTCCCGCTGGCGGTGACGGTCGTGGACGGCGGCGACGCCCAGCGCCGCGGCATCACCAGCGTGACCGACCTGGTCGACCAGGTGGCCGGCGTCTCGGTCAATTACGCCTTTGGCGGCACCAACTACGGCCTGATCAGCATCCGCGGCATCGGCGGCGCCGACGACTACAAGCCCAACGGCAACCCGTCGGTGGCCATGCACGTGGACGGCGTCTACCAAACCTCGAACGCGTATCTGGGCATGCCGCTGTTCGACCTGGACCGCATCGAGGTGCTGAAAGGTCCGCAGGGCACGCTGTACGGCCGCAACACCACGGCCGGCGTCATCAACGCCATCACCCGCGGTCCCGGCGAGATCGTGGAAGGCTCGGGGCGCCTCGAGTACGGCAGCTACAAGTACACCGAGATGGAAGCCTCGGTCGGCGGCCCGGTCAGTGAGAACCTGGGCGTCCGCCTGGTGGTGCTGGCCCAGAGCGGCGGCGGCTTCATGGACGGGGCAGGGGCTGGGCTGCTGGCCGGCTTCCGTCCGTCGGTGCGCGGCGTCGTCCAGACCCAGGTGCCGGCCCTGGCCGATCCCGGCCGCCGCAAGGGCTTTGGCGACAAGGACCTGTTCGCCGGCCGCGCCACCTTCGACTTCAAGATGGCGCCGGAGTCCGATCTGACGGTGAAGCTGTTCGGCAGCCGTGATCGCGGCGACACCCGCCAGTACGACCGCATCGCTCGCTCGTTGGACGCCACGGTCGCCAACGCCGGCGAGAACGCCGACCCGTACGAGTTCTACTCGACCGGCTATCCGACCCACAGCATCGACATCTACGGCGGCTCGGCCACCTTCGCCCACAAGGTGCGCGAGAACCTGAACTTCACCGCCGTCGGCGGCTGGCAGGGCAGCAAGCGTTCGGTCAAGGGCAATGGCGACGGCTCGCCCTATCCGGCCTCGTACTTCGACGCCAATGAGAAGCTGAGCCAATCGTCGCTGGAGCTGCGCCTGGCCGACGACACCGGCGGCAAGGTCGACTGGATCGTCGGCGCCTTCTACGTGACCGACGACGTCAAGTTCGACACTAACTGGATCAGCTATTCGGCGCTGACCATGTATGACAACCTGCACCGCCAGGAGCGCAAGAGCTTCGCCCTGTTCGGCCAGGCCGACTATCACCTGACCGAGCGCCTGCAGGTCTCGGGCGGCCTGCGCTACACCCGCGACGACGCCCACTATGTCGGCCGCAACGTCGATCACAATCCGTGGGGCATCAGCACCTTCACGACCACCTTCGCCACGACCAATCCCTTCTCGTGGGACGAGAAGTTCGAGGACGACAACGTCTCGGGCCGTCTGACCGTGAAGTACGATGTCACGCCCAGCCTGAACGTCTTCGTCTCGGCTGGCACCGGCTATCGCGGCGGTGGCTTCGACGGCACCTCGATCTTCACGGTCGCCGAGACCAAGCCGTTCGCCTCGGAAACCGTGCGCGCCTACGAGGCCGGCCTGCGCTGGAGCATCCCGCGCCTGCGCCTGTCGCTGGACGCCTTCGACTACCGCTTCAGCGAGTTGCAGGCCACGACCCGCCTGGCCAACGACACCAACGGCCGCGCCAATGTCGGCAAGGCCAGCAGCAAGGGCATCGAAGTCGCGCTCAGCGCCCAGCTGCTGCGCACCCAACGCCAGCAGCTGACCTTCGACGTCAACGCCGCCTGGCTGGACACCGAAGTGCTGTCGTTCACCTCCAACCGCGTGGCCGAGGTGCTGCAGACGGTCGGCGACCCGCTGCCGGGCGCACCGGATGTCTCGGCGACGGCGTCGCTGAACCACAGCATCATGCTGCAGCCGGGCTGGGAACTGCGTAGCCGCGTGGGCGTCACCCACCACGGCGAGGAGTCCAACCGCCTGAACGCCACGCCGGGCAACACGGCCAAGGCCTACACCCTGGTCAACGCCCGCCTGGACCTGGCCACCCCGTCGAACTGGACGCTGTACGCCTACGGCCGCAACATCACCGACGAGGTCTATTTCCCTGAGCTGAACGGTGCGGCCCGCCTGGTCGGCGCGCCGGCCACCTATGGCATTGGCGCACGCTTCGACTTCTGACGGTATGGGGCGGTCTGGTCATTCGGCCGGACCGCTCCGTTTCGCTCAGGCGAAACGACGATCTCGACAACCGCTGCAAAGTTTTGTCACTTTGATGCGCGGAACCGGCTTCTATCCTAGCTTTGGAACCTTCTGAGCTTGGGTTCGCTCAGATCTGTCTCAAGGCGGGGGCTGCCGACCGTTTGTCTTCCAATTTTCTGATCCTTCTGATTCTGGCGGCGCCATTCGTCGGCGCAGCCATTGCGGCTGGCCTTCCGCGCCACGCCCGCACCTCGGCGGCCATCCTGTCGTGGATCGTGGCGCTGGTGTGCTTGATCAGCCTGGGCGCGCTGTGGCCGATGTTCGCCGACGGCGAGATCCTGCGCCTCGAGATCCCCTGGCTGCCGTCGCTGGGCGTGGATCTGGTGCTGCGGCTGGACGGTCTGTCGTGGATCTTCTGCGCCTTGATCCTGGGGATCGGCGCCTTGGTCGTGCTGTATGCGCGCTACTACATGTCGCCCAAGGACCCGGTGCCGCGGTTCTTCTCGTTTCTGCTGGCCTTCATGGGCGCGATGCAGGGCGTGGTGCTGTCGGGCAACCTGATCCAGCTGGCCGTCTTCTGGGAGCTGACCAGCCTTTTCTCCTTCCTGCTGATCGGCTACTGGCACCAGAACCCCTCGGCGCGTGAAGGCGCGCGGATGGCGCTGACGGTCACGGCCCTGGGCGGCCTGGCCCTGCTGGTCGGGATGATCCTGCTGGGCGCGATCGTCGGCAGCTATGATCTGGATGTCGTTCTGGCCGCCAAGGACCAGATCCTCGCCGATCCGCGCTACGTACCCGCGCTTGGCCTGATCCTGCTGGGCGCCCTGACCAAGAGCGCCCAGTTCCCGTTCCACTTCTGGCTGCCGCGCGCCATGGCTGCGCCGACGCCGGTCAGCGCCTATCTGCATTCGGCGACAATGGTGAAGGCCGGCATCTTCCTGCTGCTGCGCATGTGGCCGATCTTCGGCCAGACCGACCTCTGGTACTTCGTCGTCGGCGGAGCAGGTGTCGCGACGCTGCTGCTGGGCGCCTGGTGCGCCATATTTCAGCATGATCTCAAGGGCTTGCTGGCCTATTCGACCATCAGTCACCTGGGCCTTATCACCTTGTTGCTGGGCCTGGGATCGCCGCTGGGCGCGGTCGCCGCGATCTTCCACACCATCAACCACGCGACCTTCAAGGCCTCGCTGTTCATGGCCGCCGGCATCATCGATCACGAGGCCGGCACGCGAGACATGCGCAAGCTGAGCGGCCTCTATCGCTACATGCCCATCACCGGGACCCTGGCCATCGTCGCCGCCGCGGCCATGGCCGGCGTGCCGCTGCTGAACGGCTTCCTGTCCAAGGAGATGTTCCTGGCCGAGGTGGTCTCGGGCGGTAACGGCCATGCGCTGAACAGCGCTCTGCCGGTGCTGGCGACCTTGGCCAGCGCATTCGGGGTGCTCTATTCACTGCGCTTCATTCTGGCGACCTTCTTCGGCCCGCCGCCGACCTTGCTGGACCGCACGCCGCACGAGCCGCCGGGCTGGATGCGGCGGCCGGTCGAGATCCTGGTGGCGCTGTGCCTGCTGGTCGGCGTCGCGCCGGCCCTGACCGTCGGTCCGTTCTTGCGCAGCGCCGTGGTCTCGGTGGCGGGGCCGAACCCACCTTATTACAGCCTGGCGCTCTGGCACGGCTTCAACATCCCCCTGCTGCTCAGCGTGCTGGCCCTGTGCGGCGGGGGCGTCCTCTACGTCGTCTTCGGCAAGGCGCTGGCCGCCAACACACGCGGCGGACTGTTCCACCTGCGTCGCCTGAACGGCGGCTACCTGTTCGAGAAGACCATGACCGGCCTGGTCAAGGCCGCCCGCTGGGTCGAGCGTGTCCTGGGCGCTGACCGTATGCAGCCGCAGCTGCGGGCCGTGGTGCTGGTCGCCCTGCTGGCGGGCGTAGCCGCGGCCGTGACGGGCGGCTTGCCGATCCAGCCCGACTGGTCTGCGCCCGCGCCGTCGGACTACGCCTTCGCCGGCCTGTGGCTGGTCGGTGGCGGTTGCGCCGTCGCTGCCGCCTGGCAGGCCAAGTATCACCGCCTGGCCGCCGTGGTGCTGATGGGCGGAGCGGGGCTGGTCAGCTGCCTGTCGTTCGTCTGGCTGTCGGCCCCGGACCTGGCCATCACCCAGTTGCTGGTCGAGGTGGTGACGACCGTCCTGCTGTTGCTGGGCCTGCGCTGGTTGCCCAAGCGGCTTGAGGAGATGAAGGTCTCCGATGCCGAGCAGCGCCGCTCGCGCCGCCGACGCCAGGTCGACCTGGTCATCGCCGTCGTCTGCGGCCTGGCCCTGTCGATCGCGGCCTATGCCGTCATGACCCGGCCCATGGTCGAGGGCATCTCGCGCTTCTTCGTCGAGCGCGCCTATAGCGAGGGCGGCGGGCGCAATGTCGTCAACGTCATCCTGGTCGACTTCCGCGCCTTCGACACGTTCGGCGAGATCACGGTGCTGGGCATCGTCGGCCTGACCGTGCTGGCCTTGCTGCGCCGCTTCCGGCCCGGGGACGACAGCCTGAGCGCACCGAACCAGAAGCAGGCCCTGGAGCATGCTAAGGCGGATGGTCCGGCGCCCGGCGACGCCCTGCGCGACACGATGCTGATCCCGCGCGTGGTGATGCGCTGGATGTTCCCGTTCGTCATCGTGCTGGCCGTGCACCTGTTCTTGCGCGGGCACGACCTGCCAGGCGGCGGCTTTGCGGCCGGGGTGGCGCTGTCGATCGCCGTGGTGCTGCAGTACATGGCGTCCGGCGCGCGCTGGGTCGAGGAGCGGCTGCTGCTGCGTCCGATCCTGTGGATCGGGCTGGGCCTGACCATCGCCGCCGGCTGCGGCCTGGCCGCCGTGGGCTTCAACCGGCCGTTCCTGACTTCGGCCTTCCAGTACGTGTATCTGCCAGTGCTGGGTAAGGTCCCGCTGGCCAGCGCCGTGGTCTTCGACCTGGGCGTGGTGCTGCTGGTCGTGGGCGCCACGGTGCTGATGCTGGTGGCCCTGGCGCACCAGTCGTTGCGCCGCGCCAAGCGGGACGACGAGCCGGCGGAGGAGGGCGCATGATCGAGATCGTGTTGGCGATCGCCATCGGCGTGCTCTCGACGGCCGGGATCTGGCTGCTGCTAAGGCCGCGGACCTTCCAGGTGATCATGGGACTGTCGTTGCTGTCCTATGCGGTGAACCTGTTCATCTTCGCGATGGGGCGGTTGCGTTCGGGGGCGCCGCCTGTGACAGCGTCGGGCCTGGCGCGGCCGGAACTCTATGACGATCCCACGCCCCAGGCCCTGGTGCTGACGGCCATCGTCATCAGCTTCGCCCTGACGGCGCTGTTCCTGGTCGTGCTGCTGGCCGCGCGCGGCGCGACGGGCAGCGACCACGTCGACGGACGGGAGCCGTCCGAATGATCGCCTGGGACACCCATCTGATCATCCTGCCGATCCTGCTGCCGATGGTGATGGCGGCGATCATGCTGCTGTTCGACGAGCGTCGTCGGCGCCTGAAGAGCGTGATCAGCCTGACGGCCATGGCGGCCATCCTGATCGTCGCCCTGATCCTGCTATACGAATGCCTGACCGGCGCGGCCGACGGCGGCGACACCGCGCGGGTCTACCGTCTGGGCGACTGGGCCGCGCCCTATGGCATCGTGCTGGTCGCCGACCGGCTGTCGACCATGATGGTGGCCCTGACCAGTGTGCTGGGCGCCGGTGTCCTGGCCTTCGCCCTGGCGCGCTGGGACCGGGCCGGACCGCGCTTCCACGCGCTGTTCCTGTTCCTGATCATGGGCGTCAACGGCGCCTTCCTGACCGGCGACATCTTCAACCTGTTCGTCTTCTTCGAGATCATGCTGGCGGCCTCGTACGGCCTGGCGCTGCATGGCTCGGGGGAAGAGCGGATCCGGGCCGGCCTGACCTATATCGCCATCAACCTGACGGCCTCGCTGTTGTTCCTGATTGGGGTGTCGGCGATCTACGGCGTGACCGGCACGCTGAACATGGCCGATCTGGCCTTGAAGGTCCGCGCCATCGCCGAGACCGATCGCGGCCTGCTGCACGTCGGCGCGGCGGTGCTGGGCACGGCCTTCCTGATCAAGTGTGCGGCCTGGCCGCTGGGCTTCTGGCTGGTCCCGACCTACACGGCGGCCAGCGCGCCGTCGGCGGCGATCTTCGCCATGCTCTCAAAGGTCGGGGTCTATGTGCTGCTGCGCCTGTCGTTGCTGGCGTTCGGCGACCAGGCGGGCGGCTCGGCGCATTTCGGCCAGGGCTGGCTGTTGACGACGGGTCTGGCGACCCTGACCTTCGGCACGCTGGGCATCATCGCCGCGCGGGATCTGGCGCGGGCGGCCGCCTATGCCGTCATGGTCTCGTCCGGCACCATCCTGGCGGCGGCGGGCGTGGGTCATCCCGCGGTGCTGGGCGGGGCGCTGTTCTATCTGATCGGCTCCACCCTGGCCTGCGGAGCGCTGTTCCTGCTGGCCGAGGTGCTGCAACGCGGCGTCGATTCCGGCGCCCAGCGCGAGCGGGCCGTGTTCGACGACGAGTACCGCGACCCGTTCGACGACGACGAGCGCAACGAGCCGGGTCTGGTGATCCCCGCCGCCGTCGCGGCCCTGGGCGGGGCGCTTCTGATCTGTACCCTGATGATCGCAGGCCTGCCGCCGCTGTCGGGGTTCATCGGCAAGTTGGCCATGCTGGACGGCCTGGCCAAGGCCCTCGACCCGGCCAGCATCGCGGTCATGGTCGCCCTGTCGGTCTCGAGCCTGGGCGGGCTGATCGGCCTGACGCGCCTGGGCGTGAAGGCCCTGTGGGCGCGGGACGAGGACGCCCCCGAACTGGTGGTCGGCGCGGCCGAACTAGCCGGCATGGGTGGCCTTTTGGCGGCGTGTGTGTTGCTGGCGATCTTCGGCGGCATGGGCCTGATCTATGCCGAGCACACCGCCGCATGGCTGGGCCGGCCGGACGCCTATATCAACGCCGTGCTGGGGACGCCGCGATGATCCGGGCGCTGTTTCCCCATCCGATCCTGGCGCTGGGGGTCTTCGCGACCTCTGTGCTGCTGAGCGGGGCGTTCAATCCGCCGTCGATTGCTCTGGCGCTGCTGCTGGCCGTGCTGGCGCCGCAAGTCATGCGAGCCCTGGACCTACAGCGTGTCCGCGTCCGCGCGCCGTTGGCCATCGTGCAATTGGCCAGTGTGGTGGCGGTCGACGTGCTGCGCTCGAACTGGGCGGTGGCGACGATCATCCTGGCCGGCCGCAAGCGCGAACGGAAATCGGGCTTCATCCACGTGCCGCTGGACCTCAAGGACCGCTACGCCCTGGCGGTGCTGGCCGTGATCCTGACTGCCACGCCGGGCACCCTGTGGGTCGAGTACGACAGCGCCTCGGGCCGTCTGCTGCTGCACGTGCTCGACCTCGTCGATGAGGAATCCTGGATCCACCTGATCAAGGATCGCTACGAGCGCCGGCTGAGGGAGATCTTCGAATGAGCCAGATGATCCTGACCTGGAGCCTGCTGGCCGCCCAGGCGCTGCTGGTGGCGGCGATGGCGCTTGCTGCATGGCGTGTCGTGAAAGGCCCTCGCGCCCAGGACCGGGTGCTGGGCATGGACACACTCTATCTGAACGGCATGCTGCTGCTGCTGGTCTTCGGCGTGCGCACCGCCGACACGGTCTATTTCTACGCCGCCCTGATCATCGGCATGCTGGGCTTCACCGCCACGGTGGCCCTGGCCAAGTTCCTGATGCGCGGCGAGGTGATCGAATGACCGCTGTCGATCTGCCGGCTTGGGCCGCCGTCTTGGTGGGCCTTCTCGTCCTGACCGGCGCAGCGCTGTCGCTGCTGGGCGCGGTCGGCCTCTGCACCTTCAAGACCTTCTACGAGCGCGTCCACGCCCCGACGCTGGGCGCCACTCTGGGGATGGGGCTGATCGTCATCGGCTCGATCCTGTTCTTCACCTTGGTCGAGGGCCGGTTCATGCCGCGCGAGCTGCTGATCGGGGTCTTCCTGACGGTGACGACGCCGGTGACCCTGATCCTGCTGGCCCGCGCGGCCCTGTTCCGCGACAGGACAGAACCGGGGCAGGGCGACCCGGTCGAGGACGCCAAGGGCGCCGCGCCGCCGTCCTAGCCCCGTCGATGTCGTCAGAACTCCTTGATGAGGCGCAGACCGGCGCGCGGCCGCCAGGCCTCGCCGGCGACCTTCACAGCGCCCAATCCGGCCTGGACATTGACACCCGGACCCAGGCGCTGGTGGATCTGCGGCATCAGCAGGGTCATACGGTCCGGACCGGTGCGCAGATTGTACTCCAGGCCCAGGGTCGTGGCCTCCGACGCCTCGAAGAAGGTCGTGTGGTTGAAGATGAACGACCGGTCGCCGGGGTGCTTCACGGTCACGTCGCCGACCCCGACCATGCTCATGGTGCTGAACCGCTGACCGAAGCGATGGCCGACCAGGTAGAGGGCGGTGTTCTCCCAACGGCCGGTGTGGCGATTGTAGAGGCCCAGATACTGGACGCCGTGCACGCCGCGACCGTTGTTGAACGCGCCGAAGGTTCCCTGCAGGCCCATCTTGTAGTCGGTAACCTTCATGTCCTCCATTGGCAGCTCGAACTCGATGGCGAAGCCGTCGGCGAAGGCGACCTCGATCTCCGGCGCCCATTCGACGCCGCGGTGACCCGACAGGTTCTGCTGGGCCAGGGCGTTGACCTCCAGCTCGCCGCGGCGCGCGCCCAGCGGCCGGACCATGTCGAACACCATCGGCTCAGGGATGTGCGGCGCGCCCTCGGCGTGGGCCGCCAGGGGCGTCAGGGTCAAGAGAAGGGCGAGGAGGGCTTTGCGCATGGGAAGCGGGATCCGGTCTGCGCCCGGCGCGTGATCATCGCCCGGGCTGGTCTGCGCCCGGCAAGGCCCTCCTTCAGATTACGGCGTCCTTACAGGGAGGGCCGGCGTTGCGGCTGCTGATCGTCGAGGACCATGACGAGCTGGCCGAGCTGATCGTCGGTCGCCTGGCCGACGCCGGCTTTCCCAGCGACCGCGTGGCCAGCGCCGAGGACGCGCGGCTGCTGATCGGGGCGGGCGACCATGCCGCCATTCTGCTGGACCTGGGGCTGCCTGATGGCGACGGCCTGGATCTCCTGGAATGGACCCGCCAACGGGACGCCAGCCTGCCGGTGCTGATCCTGACGGCGCGCTCGTCGATCGGCGATCGGGTGGCGGGCTTGAACGCCGGGGCCGACGACTATCTGGCCAAGCCGTTCGCCACCGACGAGTTGATCGCCCGGGTCCGGGCGCTGATGCGCAGGGCAGGGGCCAATGCCGGCGCGGCTCTGGCCTGCGGGCGGCTGACCTATGATCCGGCAGGGCGCGTGGCGCGGATTGCGGCGACGCCGCTGGTCCTGTCGCGGCGCGAGACCCAGCTCTTGGAACTGCTGCTGCGCCATCGCGACAAGGCCGTGCGCAAGAGCCAGATCGAGACCCTGTTCTTCGGCCTGGGCGAGGAGTTCTCGTCCAACGCCGTGGAGGTCGGCGTCCACCGGCTGCGTCGGCGTCTGGAGCAACTGGCTGCCGGGGTCGAGATCGTCACGCTGCGTGGCGTGGGCTACCTGCTGCGGGAAGAGGTCGTCGCATGATCCGCGCGCGTTCGATCCTGTCGCGGGTGCTGCTGCTGCACGCCCTGGCGACCCTGGTCACGGCCCTAGTCGTGGCGGCCGGGGTCTGGCTGCTGCTGGAGACCACCAGCGAGCGCCTCCAGCGCCAGACCCTGTCGGCCTATGCCGAGACCCTGCAGGGCGGACTGCGTCCGGATCCCGGCGGCTGGACGGTGACCAACACCGCCCATCCGGCGCTGCACGGCGGCGGCGACAGCTTCACCTTCGGCCTGCTGCAAGGCGAGCAACTGACGCCCATCGGCGACCTGGCCGCGCCCCCGCCGCTGCGGCGCGTGCCGGCCGACGGCGGTCCAGCCTTCTTCGAGCGGGTGCAGGGCTCACGGCTCTATTCCGGTCTCAGCGTGCCGGTGATGGGGCATGAGGATCTCCGCATCGTAGTGATCCAGAACCTGGACCACCCGGACGTCATCTTCGACGACGTGGTCACCCAGGTGCTGATCATCGGCGCGGGCCTGATCCTGCTGCTGCTGACCCTGCAGCTGGCCATCGACATCTGGATCGTCCGCCGCACCCTGGCGCCGGTGCGCAAGGTCTCCGACGCCGTGGCCGCCATCCATCCGACGGCGCTGGAGGAACGGGCCGATGTCAGCGCGCTGCCCGCCGAGGTGCTGCCGCTGGGCCAGGCGTTCAACAGCGCCCTGGATCGAGTGACCGAGGCCTACCGCATCGAGCGCGACTTCGCCGCCGACGCCGCCCACGAACTGCGGACGCCGTTGTCGGTGCTGCAACTGAGGGCCGAGGAGACGGCTGATCCGGTGTTGCGAGGGAGGCTTCTGGCCCAGATCGGCCATGTCAGGAGCATCGTCGAGCGCCTGCTGCTGCTGGCCGAGCTGGACGCCCACGCGTCCGATCCCGCCGCCCGCGCCGACCTGCGCCAGGTCGCCGAGGAGCAGGTCGCGGCCATCGCGGCGCTGGCCTTGGCGAAGAGCCAGTCGATCGCTGTCACCGGCCTGGAGCGCGCCATCGTCGCCGGCGAGGCCGAGCGGGTGGGGCGGGCGCTGGCGGCGCTGCTGGGGAACGCGGTGCGGCACACGCCCGCCGGTACGGCCATCGAGGTCGAGGTCGAGGCCTTCGCGATCCAGGTCCGTGACGACGGTCCAGGAATTGGCGCGGCCGATGAGCGCGAACTCTTCCGCCGCTTCTGGCGGAGCGACCGGCGCAGCGGCGACGGCTCGGGGCTGGGCCTGTCGATTGCCGAGCGGATCATGCATCAGCTGGGCGGGTCGATCCGTGTACGGCGGAACGACCCGGGCGTCGCCTTCACCTTGGCGTTTCCGGAAGCCGCCGCCAGCTAGAAAATCTGACATGAACGGCCCCTAGAAGCGCCGCCGATGTCAGACCTGATCTCACTCTCGATCCTCGTCGCGCTCGGATGACGTTGCGCGCGGATCCCGCCGTGGTGGCCTGGGTCGGGCGGCATGTGCTGCCCTACGAGGCCAAGGTCCGCTCGGCCCTGTCGCGGGCGCGGGTGCCCGAATCGGACATCGACGATCTGCTGCAGGAGGCTTACTGCCGCCTCTGTTCCCTGCGCTCGGTCGAGCATGTCGAGAACCCGGAAGGCTATCTCTTCCGCACTGTCCGCAACGTGCTGAACGCCCAGATCCGCCGCCGGCGGATCGTGCGGATCGACTTCGTCAACGCCATGGACCTGCTGGCCCACGCCGATCAACGGCCCAGCCCGGAGGAGGAGACCAGCTACCGCCGCTACCTGGCGCTCGTGCGCGAAGCCATGACCGCCTTGCCCGAGCGCTGCCGCAGGATCCTGGAGATGCGCAAGATCGAGGGCCTGTCGCAGCGCGAGATCGCCCGCCGGATCGACGTCAGCGAGAGCATTGTCGAAAACGAGGGCGCGAAGGGTTTGCGGTTGATCGCCAAGGCCCTTCGCGACAAACACGGCGAGGACGCGCCCGAGATCCAGTGGCGCAGGCAGGCTAGAGACTAGGGTGAAGCGGCAGACCGCGCAGGAGATCGAGGCCGACGCCCTAAACTGGGTGATGGCCTTGGATCGCAGCAACGACGCTCGTTCGCAGCGGCGGCTGGACGCCTGGCTGGCCGGTGACACGCGTCGTCAGGGCGCCTTTCTGAAAGCCCAGGCGATGTGGGCGACGATGGGCGAGGCGGCTTCCGGGGCCGAGGTCACGCCGCTGTTCCCAGCGACGACGCAACGCAAGGCGCGACGCGGCATCGACCGGCGCACCGCCATGATCGGCGGCGGCCTGGCGGCCAGTCTCGCCGCCGCGATCGGCTTCACCCTGCGGCCCCAGGTCTATCGCACCGAGAAGGGCGAGCAGCGGGCCATGCCGCTGGAGGATGGCTCGACCATCCGCATCAACACCGACAGCGCGCTCAGCGTGGCCCTGACCCGCGAACGGCGCACGATCCGGCTGAAGGACGGCGAGGCCTGGTTCAAGGTCGCCCACGACAAGGCCCGGCCGTTTACGGTCGAGGCCGGCGGCGTCGCGGTCCAGGCGACCGGCACGGCCTTCGCGGTGCGCCGGGCGCAGAACGGCGTCGACGTGCTGGTCACCGAGGGCTCGGTAGACGTCTGGAGCCTGGAGGCGCCGGGCCGCAAGGTCGCGCTGAAGGCGGGGCAGAGCCTGTTCGTGGCCACCGCCGCGCCGGCTCCCGACAAGGCCCGCATCCTGGACGACGCTGGCGAGGTGCGCCGCAAGCTGGCCTGGCGCGACGGCCGCATCGAGCTGGATGGCGAGACGCTGGGCTTCGCCGCCGCCGAGTTCAATCGCTACAACCGCCTGCAGCTGCGGGTGACCGGCGACGCCCTGGCCGGCGAGCGGCTGTATGGCGTCTTCAGCGTCGACGATCCGGAAGCCTTCGCGCGGGCGGCTCAGGTCAGCCTGCGGGCCTTCGTCCAGCGACCTTCGCCCGACGAAATCGCCATCTCCCGCTGACCTTCTGAAAAAAGTTCGTGGCCCGCGTAAGGAAAATCCAGGGCCGGACATCCTTGGGTCAGGCGCCTGGACGGAAGCGCCGACCAACAGGGGATCTTTCGTGAAATCGTTCTTCATGGCCGGCGCTGCGCCGGTCGCCATCGTCGCCTTCATGGCGGCGACGCCCGCCCTCGCGCAGGACGTCCGCTTTGATGTGCCGGCCCAGTCGGCCGCGTCGGGTGTCGCCGCCTTCGCCAAGCAGGCCGATATCCAGCTGATCATCTCGGCCCGCGACGCCGAGGGCCGCCGGACGAACGCCGTCACCGGGACCTTCACCGTGCAGACCGGCCTGCAGCGCCTGCTGGCGGGCGCTGGTCTCACCACGCGGATGATCGACGCCCGCACCTTCGCCGTCGTGGCCGAGGAAGGCGTGGTCCGCACCGCCGCCGCCGCCGAGCCCGAGATGGTCGAGACCGTGGTGGTCACCGGCTCGCGCATCGCCCGCACGGGCTTCGACGCCTCGACCCCGGTCAGCGTGCTCAGCGCCGAGGACTTTCGCATCTCCGGCACGACCAATGTCGAGGAACTGCTGAACGACTCGCCGCAGTTCGTGCCGTCCACCAACGGCGGGGCCTATGGCAACGTAGTGCCCGGCGGTTCGGCCGACCTGAACCTGCGCGGCTTCGGCGCGTCGCGGAACCTGGTGCTGGTCAACGGTCGCCGCTTCACGGTCAACGGGCCGGAGCTGGTCACCGACATCAACACGATCCCGTCCTCACTGATCAAGCGGACCGAGATCGTCACCGGCGGCTCGTCGGCCGTTTATGGATCTGATGCGATCACCGGCGTGGTCAACTTCATCACGCGCGACGATATCGACGGCATCGAGCTGAACGCCCAGGCCAGCTTCGACAGTCCCACCCGCACCCCGACCTACAACATCGACCTGTCGGGCGGTCGCAAGGTCGCCGACGGGCGAGGGCAGGTGATCGCCTCGCTGAACTATCTGGATCGCGGGGCCATGACCCGGGCTGAGCGCGGCGATTTCGCCCCGCAGTGGATGGTCAACGGCTGCGTCACCGCCGCCAGCTGGCGCAAGGACGGGGTGGGCACGCCCATGACCGTGCCGGCCGGTTCGAGCTGCCGTGCGGCCGGCGGCCTGCCGGGCCTGATCGCCAGCGGCAGCGGCGACATCCCCAACGGCCGCTTCACCGGCGTGCCGCTGCCCGGCTCCTCGGCCTCGAACGCGGCGCTGAACGCGGCGCTGGCGGCGGCCGGCCTGGGCGGCCTGGGCTCGCGCGGCTTCACCTTCAACGACGCCGGCAGCGCGGTGCGCCCGGCCCTGACGCCGCAGGACGATTACAACCTGCAGCCGGACAACTATCTGATCGTCCCGCAGCAGCGGGTGATGTTCAACGCGTTCGCCCGCTACGACCTGAATGACCGCGCCACCCTGTACGGCGAACTGCATGTCAGCCGTAACAAGGTCGACCAGCAGCTGGCCCCGTCCAGCATCAGCGGCCCGTTCCTGTTCAATGTGAACAACCCGAACCTGTCGCCGGAAATGCGCGAGGTGTTGCGCCAGCTGGACTTGAAGGAGACCGGGAACACCACCGTTGTCACCGGCCCGACCTCCATGGTCAATCGCCCGGGCGACGGCCTGGCCGCCCTCAGCATCGCGCGTCGTTTGCTGGAAGTCGGCGTTCGCCGCAACATGACCAAGCGCGACGTCTTTCGCGGCGTGGTCGGCCTGAAGGGCGACCTGCCGGACGTCTCGACGTCGTTCCTGACCAACCTGTCCTACGACGTCTATTACAGCTACGCCGACACCCAGCAGACCGACACCCAGGCGGGCAACGTCTCGCGCAGCCGCTTCCAGGCGGGTCTGCTGTCGGCGAACGGCGCCGCGCCGCTGCTGAACATCTTCGGTCAGAACCTGTCCAAGGCGGGCGTCGACTCGATCATCATCGCGTCGACCACCAACGAGGTCGAAACCCGCCAGCGGGTGGCCGCGGCCAACCTGTCGGGCGAGGCCTTCCGCCTGCCGGCTGGCCCGGTCGGCTTCTCGATGGGCGCGGAGTGGCGCAAGTCGTTCGCGGGCGTCTCGCCCGACGCCAACCTGGTGAACGGCGACGTCGTGGGCTTTAACCCCGGCCTGCCGTCCAGCGGCTCGATCGCCGCCAAGGAGATCTACGGCGAGGTGCGCGCCCCGCTGCTGGCCGACCTGCCATTGATCCAGAACCTGACCGCCAACGCCGCCTTTCGCTATTCGGACTACAGCCTGAAGGGCATCGGCGGCGTCTGGACATATCTGGGCGGCCTGGAATGGCGCGTGAACCCGGACGTGGCCCTGCGCGGCCAGTTCCAGCGGGCCGTCCGCGCTCCCAATGTTGGTGAGCTCTATGCCGGTCTGTCGACCAGCAGCAGCGCCGCGGTCGACCCGTGCTCCAACCGCCAGCCGCTGGCGGCACGCACGGCTGCTGTCCGCGCGCTGTGCGTCGCCATGGGCGTGCCGGAAAGCCTGGTGTTCGGCGCGGGCGTGCAGCCCAACGAGACCATCACCGCTGTCTATGGCGGCAGCGACCAGGTCGGCGTGGAAGAGTCCGACACCAAGACCTTCGGTGTCGTCCTGACGCCGCGCGTGGTCCCGAACCTGGCGGTCAGCGTCGACTACTTCAACATCGAGCTGAAGGGCGCGATCGCGCCCCTGGGCGGCGGCCTGAACAACACTCTGAACCTCTGCTACAACATCGTGCAGAACCAGAGCAGCGAGTTCTGCCAGGCCATCGCCCGCAACCCGCTGACGGGCGAGATCAGCAATCCCTATTACGTGCAGATCCGCTCGGCCAACACCGGCGCGCTGAAGACCTCGGGCGTCGACTTCGCCGCCCGCTATCGCTTCGGCATGGACTGGGGCTTCGACGGCGCCAGCCGCTTCGAAGTGGCCAGCAACTGGACCTGGACCAAGGAGCTGGTCTCGACTCCGGTGCAGGCCTTCCCGAACGTGCAGAACGACTGCGCCGGGGCCTATGGCACCACCTGCGGCGAGCCGGTTCCGCGCCTGAAGGGCGTCACCCGCCTGACCTGGAGCAGCGGTCCGGTGACCCTCAGCTTGCGCGGCCGCTACATCGGCAAGGTCACGGTCGACACCTATGTCCTGCCCAGCCGCTCGGGTCTGCCGACGCCGGACCTGGCCGACCTGACCAATCCGATCCTTAAGGCGCGCGGCTATCTCGACCTGTCGGGCGCGTGGGACGTCAGCAAGGCCCTGCGTCTGTCGGGCGGGATCGACAACCTGCTGAACAGCGATCCGCCGATCGTCGCCAATCCGCGGGCCAACACCTATCCGACCACCTATGACGCGCTGGGGATGCGCTTCTATGTCGGCGCCTCGATGAGGTTCTGACTGTTCGGAGGGCCGCAGCGTATCTCCCCTCGCGCCGCGGCCCTCCTTATCCATCCAGGGGTTGTAAATCGTTGCGGCGCCGCGTGTTGCGGTGAGTCTGTTTCCCCTGCGGAGGTCTCTCCAGGACGCCGCTGTATGCAGCAGGCGCGGGCGCCGCCTGCCCAGTCCAAGGTCACCACGAAGTAAGAGTTTATTTCACTTCCCTGCTGGCTTGACCCTGCTTCGGCCCGCGCCTTTGCATCCGGTCAGGACACGCCGTCGAGACGCCTTGGGGCGCGTCTCCGTGAGGTTTCACGCGGCCGAGTAGGGGAGTTTGTGAGTATGTTGAACCTGTCCGCCTGGACCCGTCGATCGCTGCTGGCTGCGGCCTTCGCGGGCGTGACGGCGACGTCCGCTCTGGCCCAGGCCGCTGCTCCGGCGCCCGCTGCGCCCACCGCCGCCGCGCCCATCCCGATCCGCGTCGTGGTCGTCACAGCCTATGCGCTGGAAGACAAGGCCTGGATGGCCGAGGCCCCGCAGAAGCTGGACTTCCCGAATGGCGTCGCGCCGCTGGGCTACGACCCGGCCAAGGGCGTGCTGATCCTGCGCACCGGCGTGGGCACCAACCACGCCGCCATCACCACCTTCGCCCTGGGGACTGATCCGCGTTTCGACCTGTCGAAGGCCTATTGGGTCATCGCCGCCATCGCCGGGGTCAATCCGGATGAGGCTTCGCCCGGTTCGGCGGCCTGGATCGGCAATGTCATCGACGTCGACTTCGGCAAGTGGGTCGACCCGCGCGAAGCGCCACCCGAGTGGGTGGGCGGCTATCCGCCGTTCCAGCCGCCGCGCGCCGGCCGCTCCGACAGCGTCTACTATCCGCTCAACATCGGTCTGCGGGACTGGGCGTTCAACCTGACCAAGGACACGCCGCTGCCCGACACCGAGGCGCTGAAGACCGCCCGCGCGCCGTTCTCCAGCTTCCCGAACGGCTCCAAGCCGCCGTTCGTGCTGACCGGCGACGAAATCTCGGCGCAGGCCTACTGGCACGGCGCGATGCTGACCAAGCGCTACGCCAAGCTGACCACCGACTACAGCGGCGGCAAGAGCCGGTTCGTGATGACCGCGATGGAGGACACCGGCGTCGGCAACGCGCTGCGCCGCCTGACCGCGGTGGGCAAGGCCGACTACGACCGCCTGGTCGTGCTGCGCACCGCCAGCAACTACTCGCAGCAGGCCCCGGGCGAGAGCCCGGTCGACAGCATGAACCGGCCCTATGCCGGGGTCGGCGACGCCGCCGCCTACGCCGCGCACGTCGTGGCCGGCAAGGTCGTCAACACGCTTTCGGGCAACTGGGGCGTCTATCGCGACAAGATTCCCGGCGCCGGGAAGTGAAGACCTGAAACGGCGGACCGGCCTTTACGCCGGTCCAGCCGCGAGGATGCGCAGGCGTCCCGATCGTGGGGAAACAACCGGAGACTCTGACCTCGTGGCTCGCCGCGCGCTTCGTCGCGCGTGGACGCGGCATGGGGCGCAGTAGGCGTAACGGCTTCAGTTCGGTGTGGCTCGGGGGGACCGCAGCGCACCACCATCCAGGGGACCCAGATGCGACACCTATATGCTGCGAGCGCCATCGCGCTTGCCTTGTCGGCCACCGCGACGGCGGTGGTCGCGCAGGAAACGACCTCCTCGATCCGCGGCTCGGTGAGCGCCAATGGCGTGGTCGCCGTCGGCGCCAGCGTCAGCGCGGTGCACGAGCCGTCGGGCACGACCGCCAGCGCCACGACCAACAGCGCCGGCGCCTTCAACCTGACTGGCCTGCGTCCGGGCGGCCCCTACACCGTCACCGTGACCGCGCCGGGCTTCGCGCCGGTGACCTCGCCGAACGTGTTCCTGACGGTCGGCCAGCCCTACAACATGCCAGTCGCGGTCGGCGACAGTCAGGTCGACGAGCTGATCGTCACCGCCACCCGCGCCGAGCGCTCGGGCCCGATGGTTTCGGTGTTCGACCGCGACAGCATCGCCAGCGTCGCCTCGGTCTCGCGCGACATCCGCGACATCGCCCGCCGCGACCCGTTCGCCTCGTTCAACCCCAGCACCCGCGGCGTCTCGATCGCCGGCCAGAACGGCCGCACCAACCGCTTCTCGGTCGACGGCGTGCGCTTCTCGGACAACTTCGGTCTGAACCAGGGCGGCCTGCCCAGCGCCCGCGGCCCGATCCCGCTGGACGCCGTCGAGCAGCTGTCGGTCAAGATCGCGCCCTACGACATCGCCGAAGGTGACTTCCAGGGCGGCTCGATCAACGTCGTCCTGCGTTCGGGCGGCAACAAGTTCACCGGCGCGGCCGGCTACACCTATTCCGACGACAGCCTGATGGGCACGAAGTCGAAAGGCGCGTCCTTCTCGCAGGAGATGACGTCCAAGACCTACAACGGCTTCATCTCGGGCCCGATCATCAAGGACAAGCTGTTCTTCGCGTTCGCCTACGAGAAGCTGAACGAGACGGTGCCGGCCGTGTTCGGCGCGCCGGGTACGGGCAACGCCGTGCCCAACCTGACCCAGTCCCAGATCGATCAGGTCAGCTCGATCGCCAAGTCGGTCTACAACTATGACACCCTCGGCGTGGCCACCAGCCGTCCGGAAATGGACAAGAAGTGGACGCTGAAACTCGACTGGAACATCACCGACAATCACCGCCTGTCGTACTCGACGATCCAGAACAAGGGCGAGACGGTGGCTCTCAGCGGCGGCACCTCGTCGATCACCTCGCCGGGCCTGGGCCTGGGCTCGTACGCCACCCATGAGCCCGAGCGGGTCGAGACCCACGCCCTGCAGCTGAACTCGAACTGGTCGAACGCCTTCAGCACCGAGCTGCGGGTCAACTACCGCGACTCCATGAAGGCCCCGATCTCATTCGGCTCGCCGGGCTACAGCGACATCACGGTCTGTCTGGACCCGACCTCGGTCGGCTCGCTGAACCAGTGCACCCAGACCGGCACGCCGCGCCTGGTGTTCGGCACCGAAGCCTTCAGCCACGCCGACATCGTCGGCCAGAAGCAGTACGGCGCCGAGTTCGTCGCCCGCTACAATCTCGGCGACCACGCCTTCAAGCTGCACGCGGCCTACAGCAAGCTGAAGATCACCAACACCTTCGTGGCCAACTCGCTGGGCACCTACTATTTCGACTCCATCGCCGACTTCCAGGCCCGCCAGGCCGGCCAGCTGGTCTATCAATACTCGATCACCGGCTCGCTCGACGACGTCAGCGCCAGCTTCAACTACGACCAGATCACCTTCGGCCTGCAGGACAGCTTCGACATCACGCCTGAGCTGAACGTGACCGCCGGTGTTCGCTTCGACGGCTACAAGATGGATGACCGGGCGCCGCTGAAGCAGTCGTTTGTCAATCGCTACGGCTTCGCCAACAACGCCAATATCGACGGCAACCTGGTGGTCCAGCCGCGTGTCGGCCTGACCTGGCGTCCGACCGATCGCCTGACGCTGCGCACCGGCCTGGGCCTGTTCAACGGCGGTTCGCCGGACGTCTTCGTCGGCAACAGCTTCTCGGCGGCCGGGGTGTTCACCAACACCATCACCGTCGGTCGCGCCGCCGGTGGTACGGGCTGCACCATCCCCACCACCGTGGCCAACGCCGCGGCGATCTGCAACGCGGCCCTGAACAACGTGCAGGGCAACAAGATCGACCCGCTGGTGCTCAGCTATCTGCAGACCAACACCGCCGCCCTCGGCGCCTCGCCGACCTCGTTCATGCCCCCGACCTTCAAGCTGCCGGCCCAGTGGAAGACCAATCTGTCGGTCGACTACGTGGCCGACTTCGGCGAGCGGCTGGGCGACGGCTGGCGCTTCGGGGCCGACCTGTTCTACGGCAAGACCGACAGCGCGGCCTACTACATCGACCAGCGCCTGACCCAGGTGGGCACGGCGCCCGACGGCCGTCCGATCTACGCCGACACCTATACCAACACGGCCAACAGCGACCTGGCCATGATGTACACCGACAAGGGCAAGTCGCTGATCGCCGTCGCCCGCGCCAGCAAGTCGTTCGACTTCGGCCTGGATACCGGCGTCAGCTACACGTACTCGGACGTCAAGTCGCTATCGGACATGGGCAGCTACGCCTCGGGCGGCTCGACCGCCAGCGGCACCTATGGCGGCCAGCCGATGGTCGATCCGAACCAGCCCGCCTACGGCCGTTCGAGCTATGAAGTGCGCGACAACTGGAAGTTCAACATCGACTACAGCCACGCGTTCTTCGGCGACTACAAGACCAGCTTCAACCTGTTCGGCGAGCTGCGCTCGGGTTCGCCCTACAGCCTGACCATGAACACGACGGCGTCCAACAGCCGCTCGACCCTGTTCGGCACGACTGGCGGCACAAACCGTTATCTGCTGTACGTGCCGGACGTCTCCAGCATGACCGCCGACTCCAAGGTCACCTACGCCTCGACGGCGGTGTACGAGGCGTTCCGCGCCTTCGTGCAGTCCAACAAGCTGGACCAGGGCGTGATCGGCAAGAACACCGAGAAGTCGCCCGACTACTTCAAGGTCGACCTGCACATCGAACAGGAGCTGCCGGTGCCGATGCTGTCCTCGGCCCGCTTCAAGCTGTTCGGCGACGTCGAGAACGTCCTGAACCTGATCAACAGCGACTGGGGGTCGTACCGGACCTACAACCCGCTGACCTCGGTGGTGAACGTCGCCTGCGCCCAGCAGGTCGGCAGCAGCTGCAACCAGTACTCCTACACCGCCTTCACCGCGCCGACCCTGCAGGCCAACGCCCAGCTGGGCGTCTGGCGGGTGCGTTTGGGCGCTCGCTTCGAGTTCTGATCGGTATAGCTTAAGCAACGGCCTCGGCGTCCGCGCCGAGGCCGTTTTCATATGGGGGGAAGCGCATGACGTTTGCACACAAGAAGGGGCTCGCGGCCCTGCTGGCCGCCACCTGCCTGGCGTCGGGCGCTCCGGCCTGGGCCCAGGCCGCGCCGGACCCGGCTCTGGACGCCGTCTTCGCCAAGGCCGCGGCCTCGCCGCCGCTGCTGCGCATCCTGCTGACCAAGCTGCCCAAGGGCGCGGACCTGCACAATCACGCCGGCGGCGGCACCTATGCCGAGGACTTCATCGCCTGGGCCGCGGCGGCCGGCGGATGCTTCTCGAAGACCAGCCAGTCCCTCGTCGCCGCGCCGTGCGGGGCCGAGGGCAATGCCGATCTGGTGGTGCTGAAGGGCCTGCCCGAGCGCGACCCCGACCTCTACAGCGACATCGTCGACGCCCTGTCCACCCGCCGGTTCGAGCAGGGCGTGGGCGAGCCCGAGATCTCCGGCCACCGCCGCTTCTTCCGCACCTTCGGCCGTTCGGGCCGGGGCGGGGGTGAGGACCGCGGCGTGCGCATCCAGGCCGAGGCCCTGCGTCAGGCCGCGCTCGACAACACCCTGTATCTGGAGCTGATGGCCGGCTCGAGCGCCTCGCGCGCCGTGATCGAGGCGTCGGCCGCGATCCCGTGGGTCGACCCGTGGGTCCAGACGACCGATGGCTCGCCGCCCCAGCGCCTGGATACGAAGATCCTGCAGGCGCGGCTGGATCAGCTGAAGCCCGTCATCGCTAAGGCCACGCCGGCGGCGACCGCGGGCGCTGACGCCAACGACAAGGCCATCGCCGCCCTGAACCGTTGCGGCACGGCCAAGCCGGAAGCCGCCTGCGACGTCACCCTGCGCTATCTGCTGTCGATCTCGCGCCAGCGTCCGCCCGAGGTGGTGTTCGGTCAGATGGCCGCCGCCTTCGCCCTGGTGAAAGCCGATCCGCGCTATGTCGGCATCAACATCCTGGAGCCCGAGGACGGTCCGGTGTCGGTGCGCGACTACCGCCTGCACATGCGGATGTTCGCCTTCTTCAAGACGCTCTATCCGGATGTGCCGCTGACCTTGCATGCGGGCGAGCTGGCCATGGGCCTGACGCCGCCGCGCGACCTGCGCTTCCACATCACAGAGGCGGTCGAGGTGGCCGGCGCCAAGCGCATCGGCCACGGCGTGGCGGTCGCCTACGAGGACGACGCCGACAAGCTGCTGGCGCGGATGGCCAAGGACAAGATCGCGGTTGAGATCAATCTGACCAGCAACGACGTGATCCTGGGCGTGAAGGGCAAGGACCATCCGCTGCCGCTTTACATGGCCGCCGGTGTGCCGGTGACGCTGTCGACCGACGACCTGGGCGTGTCACGCAGCGACCTGACCCACGAGTACATGCGTGCGGTGCTGGAGCAGGGCGTCCGCTACGGCCAGCTGAAGCAGATGTCGCGCAACAGCCTGACTTATTCGTTCCTGCAGGGCGCCAGCCTGTGGGATGGGCCGTGCGCCAGACTGAACGCACCGACGCCGACGGCGGCGTGCGATGCGGTGCTGAAGGCCAGTCCCAAGGCGCGCGATCAGTGGCGACTGGAGCGGGCCTTCGACGCCTTCGAGATGGAGATGAAGACCATCGTCCCGAAGCTGGCTCCGTAGGGCTATTGAGTAGGCGGCGGGGCTCAGCCCGCCGCTATCCACACGAACCGCGCTACGAAAAGTCCCGCTAGCACGAACAGCAGCCAGTCGCCGCGCTTGGCCTGGCCGCGCACGATCTTCAGCGCCGCGAAGGCGGTGATGCCGAACGCCAGGCCGTTGGCGATCGAGAAGGTGAGGGGGATGATGATCAGCGTCAGGAACGCCGGCACCGCCATATAGGCGTCGTCCCAATCCACCTCGGCCAGCGGGGCCATCATCAGGCCGCCGACGATGATCAGGGCCGGGGCGGTGGCCGCCGCGGGCGCCAACTGGGCGTAGGGCGCGACGAACACCGCCAGCAGGAACAGGATGCCGGTCACCACCGAGGCCAGGCCCGTGCGGCCGCCGGCCTGCACGCCCGCGGCGCTCTCGACATAGCTGGTCACGGTGCTGGTGCCGGCCACGGCGCCGACCATGGTGGCGACGGAGTCGGTGGTCAGGATCTTGTTCAGGCCCGGGATCTTGCCGGCCGCGTCGACCAGTCCGGCGCGCTTGGTCACCGCCACCAGGGTGCCGATGTTGTCGAAGATATCGACGAACAGGAAGACGAAGATGATCTCGATCAGGCCCAGGCCGTGCCCGCCGCCAAAGCCCAGGGCGCCGGCGATGTCCAGCTTGAACGCCGTCTCGGTCAGGGCCGTCAGGCTGTAGGGCTGGGGCGTGAAATGCACCTGGCCACACAGCCAGGCCACGATGCTGGTCACGACGATGCCGATCAGCAGCGCGCCCTTCACCCGCCAGGCGCTAAGGCCAGCGATCACCAGCAGGCCCAGAAGGGCCAGAGCTGGTCCAGGCTGCTTCAGGTCGCCGATGGCCACGAAGGTCGCGGGGTTGCTAACCACGATGCCGGCGTTCTTCAGGCCGATGAAGGCGATGAACAGGCCGATGCCGCCGGCCACGGCGGCGAACAGGTGCACGGGAATGGCCGCGATGATCATCTGCCGGATGCCGGCCACGGTCAGCAGCAGGAAGATCACCCCCGACAGGAACACGCAGCCCAGGCCGACCTGCCAGGGTACGCCCATCTGCAGCACGACGGTGTAGGTGAAGTAGGCGTTCAGACCCATGCCCGGCGCCAGGGCCAGGGGCACATTGGCCACCAGGCCCATGGCCAGGGTGGCGAAGCCGGCGGCGATGCAGGTGGCCACCGCCACGGCGGCGACCGGCAGGCCAGCGTCCGACAGAATCGCCGGATTGACCATGATGATATAGGCCATGGCGATGAAGGTCGTCGCTCCGGCCAGGATCTCGGTGCGCACGGTCGAGCCGCGCGCGCTGATCCCGAAGTGACGGTCCAACGCGGCCGTCTTTGTTGGCGCGCCCGGCGCCGTCTCACCACTCATGGTTATTCCCGATCCTTCGCCGTGCCCCCGCGGAGGGCGCCGGCACGCCAATAACAGGGCAATTGACGGCGGATGCGCCGCTAGCCCGCGAAGAGGCGCGCGTCTCGGCGACGGGCGGCGGCCTTCGTGGCTAGACACATAGCCGTGTCGCGATGGCATGGGGTTTTACATAATGAAGCTGTTACTTACGGACCTGCGATCGGCGGTCGATGCTGAAAGCGTTGGCGTGGCTCGCTCACCGCGTGGGCGCCTGGCTGGCCTGGTCCTGAAGCTCGCCGCCGGGTTCGGCCTGGCCGGGATGCTGGCGATGGGGGCGGCCGCTTCGGCACAGGTCGTGTCGACGCCGCCGTGCAAGGCCACGATCGCGGTGATCGGCGGCACCTATCTGAACGACGCCCTGCTGAACTCCAGCTATCTCGGCACGAGGTTCCGCGTCCAGACGCCGGTCGGCGAGTCGCCGGAGATCATCTGCGGCAAGGCCAATGGCGTCGATTTCTACTATGTCCATGGCCACGGTCAGGGCCGCTGGGTCGAGACCTGGACGGCGCTCTACAAGATGGGCGTCAAGGAAGCGATCGGCGGCGCCACGGCCGGCGGCATCAATCCCGAGATGAAGACCGGCGACTTCGTCGTGCCCAGCGACTTCATCGACTTCAACATCTCGCGCCCGCGCGGCCTGCCCAAAAGCATCTTTCCCGCCGGCGAGACCATCCTGCCGCGCTATGTGCCGGCGACCGATCCGCTGCTGGACGACATCCTGCTGGACGAGACCCGCAAGCGCCTGGCCGCCGATCCGGCGTCGAAAGGCATCAAGGTCCACAAGGGCGGGGTCGTGATCCAGGCCGCCGGCGGCCGCTTCGAGACCCCGGCCGAGATCCGCTTCTTCAAGCAGATCGGCGGCGACATGGTGACCATGAACGTCGGCTCGGAGATGTCCTATGCCCGCATGGCCGGTATCAACTACGCCAGCCTGGTGGTGATCTCGAACCCGGCCGAGGGGCTGGGCGAGTGGAAGTTCGAGGATCTGACAGCGATCTACCGCTCGCTGAACAAGGTCTCGCTGGACGTCGTGATCGCCGCCCTGCCGCGCATCGCCGGTCTGGCCGGCAAGCCGCGCGTCGGCGATGCGCTGCGCATCCACCCGGAGATGACCAGCAAGTAGCCTCAGGCCGTCTTGCCGGCCGCGGGCAGGGGTGTCGTCTTGGCGCTCTTGGCCGCGGCCTTCTTCTTGCGCTTGGGCAAGCCACTGGGATTGCCCCAGAAGGTCACCACGGCCAGCGTGCCCAGCAGGGTCAGGGCCAAGCCCGAGACCGTCATCACCAGGCGATAGGGCAGGCCGCCGATCTTGGCCGCGTGCAGCGGGAAGTCGGCATTGGTGATCCGCGATCCCAGGGGCAGGGTCTGGGCGTCGCGCGTGGCGACCATGCGGCCGTCGGCAGGATCGAACCAGGCCATGGTCCGGCCGTTGGGCAGCCACTCGGCCTGCTGGCGCAGGCGGATCGAGATCAGCCCGCCCGCCTTGGCCGGCGGCGTGATGATCCGGACCTCGGCGCCGGGATAGCGAGCCTGGGCCGCGCCGATCACCTTGGCCCAGTCTAGGTCCTTGGCCAGCTTGCCGCCCTTGATCTTGGGCAGGGCCGAGGCCTCTTGCATCACCGCGGGCGCGGTGAACGGGGCGCGCAGGGCCTGCGAGAACCACTTGAGGTTCATGGCCGCGCCGGTGGTCAGGCCGATGATCAACAGCGGCGCGACCAGCACGCCCAGGTCGCGGTGGTGGTGGACGATGGCCGCCCGCTTCATCATCCGCGGCCAGGCGCGCAGGTGGAACATCCGCCGCGTCGGCCACCACAGGATCAGGCCTGTGACGACAAAGCCCAGCCCCACCAGGCCGGAGACGCCGGCGATGGTTTTGCCCACGTCGCCGGCGAACAGGTAGTGGTGGAAGTCGAACAGCCACAGCTCGGGCCGCGCCCACTTGGAGGCCCAGGCCAGGACGATCTCGCCGTCCTGGTCGGTATAGGCGCCCCGTTCCTTGGCCTTGTAGCTCAGCCGGTTCAGGCCCTGATCCTCTGACGCCAGCACGATCGAGCGCGGGCGGTCCTGCGCGCCGAAGACCCGCGTCGCCGTCGCCGCCAGGGTGGCGGTGTCCTGCCGCTGGGCGTCGGTCGCATGGGGCACGGTGGCGCGCAGATAGGCGTCCTCATGCACCAGCAGCGTGCCGGTCAGAGCCAGGAGCGCCAGCAGAAGGCCGATCAGGCCTCCCGCCCAGCGGTGCAGCAGACGCAGGGTCTTCATTAGAAGCGCGTTTCCCAGCCCAGCGTCGCGGTGCGGCCGCGACCGGCATAGAACTTGTCCACCGCGGGCGCGGTCGTGTCCGAGTGGTAGGTGATATACTGCTTGTCGAACAGGTTCTGGACGCCCAGCGAGAGCGCCCCGACCGGCAGCTCGTAGCGCACGAAGGCGTCGGCGACCGTGTAGCCCTCGAAGTCGTCCTTCACCGTCGCGGTCTGCATGTTGCGCGACATGTACTTCTGCACCTGCAAGCGCAAGGCCCACTTGCCGGTCTGGTAATCGGCGGCCAGGTTCAGGCGGTCGGGCGAGATGTTGGCGCCGTCCAGGTGGGTGTCGACCTTGCCATCCTTGTTGGTGTCGGTCTGGCCGCGCAGGCGGGCATAGCCGGTCGAGATGTCCAGGCCGGGCACGGGCGTGCGGGCCTTCACATTGACCTCCAAGCCCTCGATCGCCACGCCCTGGCGCTGGACGTCGAAGATGCCGCCGGCGTTGCGGACCAGGAACTGGCCGTACTTCGACTTGGACCAGAAGTAGGCGACGCTAGCGTCAACCGGGCCGCGCTTGAACTCGGCGCCCAGCTCGCGGTTGTTGGACACGATCGGCTCGATCGCCAGATAGGTGTCGACGTCCTGATTGGGGATGTTGATGCCGCGCAGGATGCGGCCAACGTCCGGCACGGTGTAGCCCTCGGCATAGCTGCCATACAGGCGCATGCCCTTGACTGGCTCGAAGACCACGCCGCCGTTGAGCAGGGTGGATTTGAACTCCGGATTACCGCCACCGACCTGCTGCGAGCCGTAGGACGCCAGGGTGGTGAAGTCGTCGACCTTCAGTTCGACGTTCTCGAAGCGCACGCCGCCGGCCAAGCGCAGTCTGCCGTCCAGCAGGGCGTAGTTGCCCTGGATGAACGGGGCGATGCTCTGGAACTTGGTCGGCGGCACCCAGGCGCGGCCGGTGGCGGTCAGCAGTTGGGCGGTGGTGTCGGTCAGGGCGTCCAGGCCCGCGGTGGCGACCAGGCCCTCAATACCCGGCACGGCGCGCTCGTAGCTCATCCGTACGCCCAGTTTACGGGAACGGTTGGCGGACTGGTCGAACAGCGTTCCCTTCGGCGCGATGCTGGCGTCCTGGAAGGTGGTGCTGATGTCGCCGCCGAAGGTGTCGCGCGTGCGGTTGAAGAACAGCTGCGCGTTCAGCACGCCGCCATAGAGGTCGTCATTGACCAGCGACGCCGAGATGGTCTCGACGCGGTTGGCGGCCGGATCGCCCGGGACAACGCCGCGGACGCTGGTGGTCGGCAGGCGCAGGGCGATATTGGCGTCCGTCGGGAAGATCGCGGTCGCCGGCGTGCGGCCGGCGGTCGGGGCGGTCACATAGTCGCCGTCGCCTTTGAGCTCGAAGCGGCTGCCGATCAGGTCCAGGCGCATGCTGGGGCTGAGCTGCCAGCCCACGCGACCGAACAGCGACAGGGTCTTGCTGTCCTGGACGTCGCCCTGGGCGGTGTCCATGCCGATGCGGCGGCCGTTGCCGTCATAGAACGCGCCGCGGGTCTCGTAGGCGACGCCGCCGGTGGCGTCGAACGCGCCAGAGCGCCAGCTGACCAGGCCGGCGATCTTGCCGCCCACCGAGTCGCCCAGGTCGTCGGCGCCCGAGGCCTGGATCAGCGTGCGGCCCGAAATGCCGTCCTGCTTAGGCGCGCCAACGGTGACCTGGTTCACCACGCCGCCCGTGGCGCCGATGCCCTGCAGGGCGTTGGAGCCATAGATCAGCTCGACGCGGTCGATGAAGAAGGCGTCGATCGTGTAGCCGTCGCGCGAGCCGTCGCGGATCGGCGTCGACTGCGGGATGCCGTTGATGGCGTACAGCGGCGAGCGGCCGCGCAGGCTCTCGCCGGCGCCCGACAGCTTCTGGCGGGTGGGCGAGAACGACGGCGACAGGGTCGAGACGGCGTCGATGATCGAGCCGCTGATCGCCACCTGCTGGTTCAGCGTCTCGTTGTTGACGACATCCACCGTAAGGGGCAGGGCGCTGGCCGGCAGGATGGTGCGGGCGGCGGTGACCACGACCTGATCGACGTCGGTTTCCGGGGCGCGGGTCTGGGCGGCGGCGCCTTGCGCCAAGGCCGTCAGGCTGAGGCCGGCCAGGAACATGAGCCGCAGGCGCGCACTGGAAACTTGGTTGGTCATGACGCCCTCGGAGCAGCCGGATGAGAAATGCTGCCGCCGTATGCTGTGATTGCGATTAAGTTGCAATATCGTCGTATGGCATCATTTGATGGTCGTGGCTTTCAAGCCACGCCTTTCCGCGCGCGGGCAAAACTCTTTAGAACCTTCCGGACACGCGTCGCCGCCGGCGCGCATCGGGAGGATCCGCGATCGTGGGCAAGGCTAGGACGTATCTGGTGTTCGGGGCGCTGGCCCTGATCGGGGCGGTCTCGTTCGGCGTCGTCGCGCTCAATCGCGGCGAAAGCGTCAACGCCATCTGGCTGGTGACGGCGGCGCTGTGCACCTACGTGGTGGCCTATCGGTTCTACGCCCGCTTCATCGCCGGCAAGGTCCTGCGGCTGGACGGCTCGCGGCCGACCCCGGCGGTGCGTCGCGATGATGGCCTGGACTATGTGCCGACGCCTCGCAACGTCCTGTTCGGCCACCACTTCGCCGCCATCGCCGGTGCGGGACCGCTGGTCGGTCCGGTGCTGGCCGCCCAGATGGGCTATCTGCCCGGCGTGATCTGGATCCTGGTCGGGGCCGTGGTCGCCGGCGCGGTGCAGGACATGATGGTCCTGTTCCTGTCGACGCGTCGCGACGGCAAGTCGCTGGGGGACATGATCCGCAACGAGATGGGCCCGATCCCCGGCGTCATCGCCCAGGTCGGCGTGCTGATGATCATGGTCATCATCCTGGCGGTGCTGGCCCTGGTCGTGGTTAAGGCGCTGGCCGAGAGCCCGTGGGGGGCGTTCACCGTCGCCGCGACGATCCCGATCGCCATCTTCATGGGCCTGTACACGCGCTATCTGCGACCCGGCCGGGTGGGGGAGGTGTCGCTGATCGGCGTCGTCCTGCTGGTGCTGGCGATTATCGGCGGCGGTCACGTGGCCGCGCATCCGACCCTGGGTCCGGCCTTCACCCTGACGGGGCCGACCCTGGCGGTGGCGATGATGGCCTATGGCTTCGTGGCCTCTGTGATCCCGGTGTGGCTGCTGCTGGCTCCGCGCGACTACCTGTCGACCTTCCTGAAGATCGGCGCGATCGCCGGCCTGGCCGTCGGCATCCTGATCGTGCGTCCGCACATCCAGATGCCGGCTGTGACGCCGTTCATCGACGGCACCGGCCCGGTCTTCGCCGGCGCGCTGTTCCCGTTCCTGTTCATCACCATCGCCTGCGGCGCGGTGTCGGGCTTCCACGCCCTGATCTCGTCGGGCACCACGCCCAAGCTGCTGGAGAACGAGAGCCAGATCCCGCTGATCGGCTACGGCGCCATGCTGTGCGAGAGCTTCGTGGCGGTGATGGCCCTGATCGCCGCCACCGTCCTGGATCCGGCGGTCTATTTCTCGATGAACAGCCCGGTTGCGGTGATCGGCAAGGACGCCGCCAGCGCCGCGGCCGCCGTCGCCCAGTGGGGCTTCCACATCACCCCGGCCCAGCTGGAGCAGATCGCCCGCGACGTCGGCGAGAACTCGATCCTCTCGCGGGCCGGCGGCGCGCCGACCCTGGCGGTCGGCATGGCTCATATCCTGTCGTCGGTGATCGGCGGCCAGGCGATGATGGCCTTCTGGTATCACTTCGCCATTCTGTTCGAGGCGCTGTTCATCCTGACCACCGTCGACGCCGGCACCCGTGTCTGCCGGTTCATGGTTCAGGACCTGCTGGGCCTGGCCGTGCCCAAGATGCGCGAGACCCAGTCGTGGACCGCCAATGTCGCGGCCACGGCGCTGACGGTCGGGCTGTGGGGCTACTTCCTCTATACCGGCGTGGTCGATCCACTGGGCGGCATCAACAGCCTGTGGCCGCTGTTCGGCATCGCCAACCAGATGCTGGCGGCGGTGGCGCTGATCCTGGGAACCGTCGTGCTCTTCAAGATGAAGCAGCAGCGCTATGCCTGGGTCACGGCCGTGCCGACTGTGTGGCTCTTGATCTGCACCCTGACGGCGGGCCTGCAAAAGCTGTTCCACCCGGATGTCCGCGTCGGCTTCCTGGCCCATGCGCGGCAGTACCAGGCGGCGCTGGCCGACGATCGGGTCCTGGGGCCGGCCAAGACCGCGGCCGACATGCATCGGGTCATCGTCAACGACTACGTCAACTCGGCGCTGACGGCAGGCTTCCTGTTCGTGGTGGTGGTGGTGACCCTGTACGGGATTGGCGCCTGTCTGAAAGCCTTGCGCGCCGAAGGCCCGACCGTGCGCGAAATCCCGGAGGCCGCCCATGCGTGAGGACCTCTTCTGCCGCTGCCGCGACGCGGCGATCTCGTGGGGCAAGGCGGCGCAGCGGACGGCCAATCTGATGATCGGTCAGCCCGATTACGACGCCTATGTCCGTCATGCCGCTAATCGGCATCCCGACGAGCCGCCGATGGACCGCACCGCCTTCTTCCGCCTGCACGAGGCGCGACGGTTCGGGGCGGGCGGCGGCGGCTTCCGCTGCTGCTGAGCTTCAGCGCGAACGACCCAGGTAGCGGCCGGGGCGGTGGTTCAGGGCGATGACCAGGTTCAGCACCAGCGCGCCCAGCGCTGACAGGGCCACCTTGGTCGGCGACAGCAGCAAGAGGCCCGAGGTCAGGATCACCGCGTCGACCGACAGCTGCACATAGCCGGCGCGCAGGCCGAAGCGCTCCTGGAGCATCTGGGCCAGGATGCCGACCCCGCCCAGGGTGGTGTGGTGACGAAACAGCGCCAGCATCCCCAGGCCCGACAGCAGGCCGCCGGCCACGGCCGCGAAGGCCGGATTGACGTCGCTGAAGGTGATGTAGTCGCCCAGGTGGTTGGTCATCCACGACAGCAGGGCCACGGCGACCAGGGTGTTGACGCAAATCCGCCAGTCGCGCCGGAACAGGGCCAGCAGGTAGAACGGCGCGTTCAGGGTGAAGAAGGCGACGCCGAACGAGACGGGCGTCGCATAGCTGATCAGCAGCGCCAGCCCCGCCATTCCGCCGGTCATGATGCCGGCGCTGGCCAGGATCTTGACCCCGATCGCGACGGCCAGGGCGCCGGTGAACAGCGCCTGGAGATCCTCGATCCAGGTGTGGCGATGGCCTTGGGCCGGCAGGTCGACGGTGGTGGCGGTCATGGTCCCGCCGCCCAACACCAAAGCGCTGGGGCGGGCCATGATCTGGCGCAAAAAAACGGCGCCGGAGAGAGGTGTCCGGCGCCGGGAAGGATGGGAATAGAAAAGACTAGAAGCGGTAGCGGATACCGACCCGGTAGTTAGGACCGCTGCCGCCGTACGACTGGATAACCGGGTCGGTGTAGGCGAAGCGCTCGGACATCTCGTCGGTGAGGTTGAGCGCCTCAAAGGTGATGCTCATCTGCTTGATGGGCGTGTAGCGCATCGAGAAGTCGACATTGGTGGTCGCTTTCGAACCGCCGAACTCGTTGATCAGCGGACCGTCGCAGGCCGAGCCGTTGGCCTGCAGGCCCGGATCGCAGTTGCCGGCGCTGAGCGGGTAGGTCGTGTAATAGGCGTCGCGCTGGGCCACCGAGGCGCGAGCGCTGAACTTCTCGGTCTCATAGTAGATCGTGAAGTTCATGCCCTTGGGCGACGCGCCCAGCCAGGGACCGGAGCCATAGGTCGGGACCTTGGTGACCACGCCGGTGCCCGCCGTGACCGCGCCCGGATCCAGGATGTAGGTCAGCTTGGTGTCCAGCTTGGTCATGTTGAACTGGATGCCCAGGTTCTTGAAGTACCAGGGCAGGAACTTCAGATCCTGCTGGAAATTGAACTCCCAGCCCTGCAGGTAGCCGCCCGGCGCGTCGCGGACCTGACGCGCCAGCATCGGGTTGTCGGCGTCGATGTAGGCGCGGCGGAAGACGTCGGCGCCGGTCTCGCCGGGGAACTGCAGCTTCAGCTGGGCGATGGCGTCGGCGTCCAGGAAGGTCGACAGCGGCGCTTCGAAGAAGACGGTCTGCGGGAAGCTGTCGATGTCCTTGCGGAAGAAGCCCAGGCTGATCAGCCCGCCTTCGGTGAAGTACCACTCGGCGGCCACGTCGTAGGCCTTGCCGCGGAACGGCGAGAGCTTGGTGTTGCCGACGGTCAGGGTGCCGCCCGTCACCGCGCCGTCGCCGGGAATGCTGATGCCGGTGATGGCCGGCGACAGGTTCCCCAGCAGCGGGCGGGCCATGACCTTGGCCGCCGCCAGGCGGATATAGAGGTTGTCGTAGGCCTCCCAGGTCACGTTCGCCGACGGCAGGGTGTCGGTGTAGTTGTTCTCGCCGGTGATGCGGCGGCCGGCGGTGGTTTCGCCGACGGCGAAGACGTCGGTCTTGGCCTGGCGGACGCCGAGGTTACCGAACAGGCGACGGCCGCCCCAGACGTTATAATCGAAGCCGAACTGCAGGTAGTAGGACAGGTTCTTCTCGTCGACCTCGAACGAGGCCGAGCGGTTGCGCTTCCGGGTGATGCGCCAGTCGCCGTACTTGTTGATGCAGTTGCAGTCGAAGCCGAAGACGCTGCTGAACGCCTCCAGGTTGGGCGTGAAGAAGCTGGTGATGGTGCCGGCCGGCACGTCCAGGCCCTGGCCGAACTCGATCACCTGGCCCAGCGACGCGATGCTGACCTTGGCTTCCTTTTCGGTCGGGTTCAGCAGGTCGTTGTTGCGCTCGTACTGGTCGGTCGAGAACGTGAACTCGCGCTTGGTGATGCCGCCCTTGATGGTCCAGTGATCGTCCAGCTCGTAGGTCAGGTCGATCTTGCCGCCCTTGTAGTCGTTGATCGTGGTGCGCTGGTAATGGCGCATCCCCGAGAAGCCTTTGACGATGCTCCACTTGTTGGGATCGGCGGCGTTGAAGCCGGCGTCGAACTTGGGCATGCCGTTCGCGCCGCGCTCGTCGAAGACGAACGGCTCGGCCGCATCCATGTAGTTGAACTCGACCAGGGTGCCGACATTGCGGTTCTCAGAGCGCGAGGCGCCCACCGAGAACACGCCGCGCAGCTTGTCGCTGAACTCGTGAGTGACCTCGGTCGAGACCTGGCGGAAGTCGGTGGTGTAGGCGCCGCGGTCGGCGGCCGAGCGCCAGTCGACATTGGCCAGCTTCAGATATTCGGCGTTCTGGCCGACGACGTCGGCGTCCAGCACCTTCACGGCGGGGCGGCCGATCAGCTGGCCGCGGAACGGCAGGCTGGATGCCGGACCCAGGTAACCGGGCGAGGCCGGGTTGGTGTAGTACTCGTAGGCGTCCAGGTTGTTGGCGTTGAAGCTGTAGGTATAGCCGGGCAGCGGCGTCGTGCCATTCAGCGACTGGCCGCAGTCGGTGCCGGGGTTCAGGTCGGTCTCGTCCGCGAACGTGCAGGTCCCGGGATAGAGGCCACGGCGCTGGGCGTCGGTCAGGGCCGAGCCGCCGGGCGCGGCCGCGGTCGGAACGTTGGCCCCGTACTGGTAGGCGGCGTTGGTGTTGTTGCGGTTCAGGCCCACCGGCGAGAGCTGGTAGTTGATGCTGTCGCTTTCGAACCGCGAATAGAGGCCGTCCACCGTGACGCGGGTGCGCGGGCTGATCTCGAACTGCACGGCGGCGGTCAGGCCCAGACGCTCGGTCGAGACGTTGCGCTGGCTCAGCGAGGGCAGGGCGGGGAAGCGGATCAGCGAGTTGTTGCAGCCCGGGCTGGTCGGGGTCAGGCCGGCGACCGGCGCGGTCGTGCAGCCCGGATAGAGCTTGGCGTAGGCGGCCGGGTCCGACCCGGTCATCGCCGCATAGGCGGCCGGATTGGCCAGCGGGTTGTAGTAGTTGGCCGGATTGGCCTTGTAGGCGTCCAGCGCGGAGCCCGTCAGCGTCGTGGGGACCAGGGCGCTGAACACCGTGCCGGTCGGGGCCGCGAAGCCCGCGCGGCCGGGCAGTTCGTCGCCAGCCCAGGTGCTGCCGCGATAGACATAGTCCGACGAGCCGGTGCCGCGGTTGTAGCTGTCATCCTCGGAGTTGCGCTTGGCGTAGGCGGCCGAGGCCAGCACGCCCAGCTTGCCGTCGAACCAGCGCTTGGAGGCCAGGCCCGTGATGCGTGGGCTGTGCTTCTTGCCGTTGCGGTAATAGGAATCCTCGGCCGAGAAGGCCAGGGCGCTGTCCTTGTAGTCGAAAGGACGGCCGGTGATCAGGTCGACCGTCGCGCCCAGCGAGCCTTCATCGGCGTCGGCTGAAGACGACTTGCGCACCCGCACCGAGCTAAACAGCTCCGAGGCGAAGGCGTTGAAGTCGAAGGCGCGCGAGCGGTTCGGACTGCCACCCGCATCGTTGGCGGCGCCGGTCGACAGGGCTTCCATGTTGTTGATGCGGACGCGGCTGAAGTCCCCCGACAGGCCGCGCACGCTGATGGTCCGGCCTTCGCCGTTGTCCCGGTCGATCGAGATGCCGGGTAGGCGCTGTAGCGACTCCGCCAGGTTCGAGTCGGGGAAGTCGGCCATGTCCTCCGCGTTGATCGCGTCCATGATGACATCGGCGTTCTTTTTGATGTTCAGCGCGCTGCGCAGCGAGGCGCGGTAGCCGGTCACGACCACTTCGCTGACCGTTTCGGTGTCGCTGGAAGGCGCTTTGGTCTGGGCGGCGGCCAAGCCAGGCGCCGCGGCGGCCATGGCCGCCAGTGAAATCCCGGCCAGCAGGCCGCGCGCAGTTAGAGTCTGGGCGTCTCGCAACGTTTCTCTCCCCCAAGGTTAGCGGCCGTTCTTCGACGACCGTTGATATTTTCATATGTGAAGCATGATGCGCTGGTGATGTGCAACAGAAAATGATTGCGGTACCATCTCAGGGGGCGTGGTAAGGCCATCTCAGACGTCGAACGGCGTCAGATTTCATATTTGACGTCATAATTCATATGTGATGTCTCTCGCCGTAACGCCCCGGGTGAGGGCGACGTCGGAGGAGATCGGCACATGACCAAAGGTGAGAGTTCGCGAACAGGCGCGGCGCCGCTGGTGCTGGTGGTGGCGCTGTTCTTCCTGTGGGGCGTCGCCAACAACCTGAACGACGTGCTGATCCCGCACCTGAAGAAGGCCTTCTTCCTGACCGACCTGCAGTCGGGCCTGGTGCAGTCGGCCTTCTATCTGGGCTACTTCTTTTTGGCCCTGCCGGCCGGCCTGCTGATGCGCCGCTACGGCTACAAGGCCGCCGTCATCGTGGGCCTGATCCTGTTCGGGGCGGGCGCTCTGCTGTTCTGGCCCGCCGCCGAACTGCGCCGCTACGAGCTGTTCCTCAGCGCCCTGTTCGTCATCGCCTCGGGTCTGGCGTTCCTGGAGACCTCGGCCAATCCGCTGATCACCGTACTGGGCGACCCGGCCAAGGCCGAGCAGCGCCTGAACCTGGCCCAGGCCTTCAACCCGCTAGGCGCGATCACCGCCGTGGTCGTCGGCGGCCAGTTCATCCTGTCAGGGGTGGAGCCGACCAAGGCCGAGTTCGCCGCCATGAGCCCGGCCCAGCTGTCGGCCTTCCAGGCGGCCGAGGCCAAGTCGACGCAACTGCCGTACCTGATCATCGCCGCCGTCGTGCTGCTGTGGGTGGTGCTGGTGGCGATCACCAAATTTCCGCCCCAGGCCAGCCGTCCGACCGAGCACGACCGTCGCCAGGAGCAGGTCGACCGCCCGATCCTGGGCCTGTTCCAGCGTCCGCGTTTCCTATTCGGCGTGCTGGCCCAGTTCTTCTATGTCGGCGCCCAGGTCGGGGTGTGGAGCTACATGATCCGCTACGGTCAGGACCAGGTGCCGGGCATGGGCGAGAAGACCGCCGCGGCGTACCTCTCGTGGTCGCTGGTCGGCTTCATGGCCGGACGCTTCGCCGGCACGGCGCTGATGGGGCGTATCGATCCTTCGCGGCTGATGGCCGTCTTCGCGGCCGCCAACGTGGTCCTGACCCTGGTCGCCGTCGTGGTCGGCGGACACACCGGCCTGCTGGCCCTGGCCGCGACAAGCTTCTTCATGTCGATCATGTTCCCGACCATCTTCGCCAGCTCGCTCAAGGGCCTGGGCCCGCTGACCAAGACCGGCTCGTCGTTCCTGGTCATGGCCATCATTGGCGGCGCGGTGCTGACCGCCGTGATGGGCGCGATTTCCGACGCCAGCGCGATCCGCTTCGCGGTGCTGGTCCCCTGTTTCTGCTTCGCCGTCGTCGGGCTCTTCGGGATCACCGCCCGCAAGAACGAGACGACCGCGCACGACGCCGTCCTGGCGGGAGGTCACTAAAGCCTATGATGGATGTCCTGGTCTGCGCCGCGCCCGGCGAACTGAAGCTCGAGCGTCGTGAGGCGCCCCAGCCCGGGGCGGGCGAGGTGCTGCTGCGCGTCCGCCGGGTCGGGATCTGCGGCACCGACATGCACATCTATCGCGGCACCCAGCCGTTCCTGAGCTATCCGCGGGTCATGGGTCACGAGCTGTCGGGCGAGATCGTCTCCGCACCGGCCGGCAGCGACCTGGCGCCGGGCGACCACGCCTATGTCATGCCCTATCTGTCGTGCGGGACCTGTGCGGCCTGCGCCAAGGGCAAGCCCAACTGCTGCATGAACATCCGCGTGCTGGGCGTGCACATGGATGGCGGGCTTTGCGAGTACCTGGCCGTGCCCGAGGGTTTCGTGCGCAAGGTCGAGGGCGTGGGCCTGGACGAGGCGGCCATGGTCGAGTTCCTGGCTATCGGCGCCCACGCCGTGCGGCGCGCCAGGATCCAGCCGGGCCAGTCGGCGCTGGTGGTCGGGGCGGGGCCGATCGGCATCGCCGCGACCCTGTTCGCCAAGCTGGCCGGCGCCGCGGTGACCGTGCTGGACGCCCGCGCCGACCGTCTGGACTTCTGTCGCGACCACCTGGGCGCCGACCACGTAGTGACGCTGTCGGACGAGACGCCGGCCGCGCTGTCGCTCCTGACCGGCGGCAACTTCTACGACCTGGTGTTCGACGCCACCGGCAGCCCCGCCGCCATGCAGAAGGGCTTTTCCTATGTCGGTCACGGCGGGACCTATGTGCTGATCTCGGTCGTCTCGGCCGACATCACTTTCTCGGATCCCGAGTTCCACAAGCGCGAGATGTCGCTGCTGGCTAGCCGCAACGCCACGCTGGAGGACTTCGACGCCGTGCTGGCCGCGATCCGCGCCGGCCAGGTGCCGACGGCGGCGCTGAACACCCACAAGGCTTCGCTGCACGATCTGCCGGACGCCTTGCCGGGCTGGATGGAGCCGTCGGCGGGGGTCATCAAGGCCATCGTCTCTTGCTGATCGACGCCCACTGCCACGTCTGGCGGATCGGCCGGAACGATCACACGTGGCCGACGCCGGACCTGCCGGCCATCCATCGCGACTTCGACCTGGATGATCTTGCGCGCGCCGGCGCCGAGGTCGGCCTGGCCGGCGCGGTGCTGGTGCAGTCCCAGCCTAGCCAGCGCGACACCGAGTGGCTGCTGGAGATCGCCGCCGACCATCCGCTGGCCCTGGGCGTCGTTGGCTGGACCGACATCGCCGCGCCCGACGCGGCCGAACGGATCGCGACGCTTGCCGCCAGTCCGCGCCTGAAGGGTCTGCGCCCCATGCTGCAGGACCTGGCCGACGACTGGATCCTGGACCCGCGCCTGGAGCCGGCGATTGCGGTCATGGTCGCCGCCGACCTATCATTCGACGCCCTGATCCGGCCGCGCCACCTACCCAGCCTGCTGGAATTGGTCCGTCGCTGGCCGGATCTTCGCGTCGTCATCGACCACGGCGCCAAGCCGGATATTGGGGCAGGGTGCCTGGATCCGTGGCGCGAGCAGATCGCCGCCCTGGCCGCCGCGCCGGGCGTTCATTGCAAGCTCTCGGGCCTGCTGACCGAGGCGGGCGAACGAGCGAGCGCAGACGCCCTGGCCCCGTTCGCCGCCCATCTGCTGGACGTCTTCGGCCCTGACCGGCTGATGTGGGGCAGCGACTGGCCGGTGCTGAACCTGGCCGGCGACTATGCCGGCTGGCGGGCGATGGCCGACGGCTTCGCGGCAGACTTGGATCACGCTGGGCAAAGCGCGGTGTTTGGCGAGACGGCCAGGCGATTCTATCGTTTATAGGGGCCATGTCCGAGACCCGCGCCAAGCGAGAATACCGTGCTCCCGCCCTGGAGAAGGGGTTGGACGTCCTGGAGCTTCTGGCCGCCAATCGCAGCGGCCTGACCCTCGCGCAGATCTCCAACGCCTTGGACCGCTCGTCCAGCGAGCTGTTCCGCATGGTGCAGGTGCTGGAGGCGCGGGGCTATGTCGGTCGCGCCGCCGACGAGGACGGTCTGGTCCTGACCAACAAGCTGTTCGCCTTGGGCATGACCCGTGCGCCGGCCAAGGACCTCCTGGAAGCGGCCCTGCCGATCATGCGCGGCGCCTGCCAGCAGATCGGCCAGTCGTGCCACCTGGCCGTGGCCAGCGGCGACCAGATGGTGGTCGTCGCGCGCATTGAGGCGCCGGGCGACCTGGGCTTCTCGGTCCGGGTTGGCTATCGCCGCAAGATCGTCGAGGCGACCTCCGGCCTGGTGCTCTACGCCTTCCAGCCCGAGGCCGTGCGCCAGCGCTGGGCCAAGGAGTTGAAGCCCTCGGTCAGCGCCGCGGTGTGGAAGGCCTTCGAAGCCGCCGCCGGCAAGGCGAGGTTCGACGGCTTCGTGCGCGGCGACAGCTACGTCACCAAGGCGGTGGTCGACTTCTCAGTGCCCGTGCAGGGGCCCGACGGCGTGGCTGCGGCCCTGACCTGTCCCTATCTCGACAACGTCTCGGCCATCGCCCCCTCGGACACCGTGGCGCTGCTGCAGCGCGCCGCCGCCGAGATCACCGCCGAGATCCGTCCAACCGCCTAAGGTTCGCCGCGTGGAAAAGGGCTCGAGCGATTGACTTGCTGCGTCCAAGATGTGATTTCACCAGCAAGATTGATTTTATAAATAAACAGGGCGGAGCGTCTCGCGACATGAAGGTCAGTCCCCAACGCATGGAAGGCCTGTCCCGTCTGCCGCCGCTGGGTTTCGGCGGCGCCGCGATCGGCAACCTCTATGCGGCGACGACCGATGCGGCCGCCCGTGCGGTGGTCGAGGCCGCCCTGGCTGCGGGCGTCGGCTATTTCGACACCGCCCCGCACTATGGCTTCGGCCTCAGCGAGACCCGGCTGGGCGAGGCGCTGGCTGGGCGTGACGTGGCCATCTCGACCAAGGTCGGCCGCCGCCTGGAGCCAACGACGTCGACCGACCGCGAGCGACACGGCTTCGTCGACGCCGCGCCATTCGAGCCGGTGTTCGACTACACGCGCGATGGCGTGCTGCGGTCGTTCGAGGACAGCCAGCGCCGCCTGAAGCGTGAGCGGGTTGAGGTGCTGCTGGCCCACGACCTGGGCCGCGACACCCATGGCCACGACCATGTCCGGCACATGCGCGACTTCCTCGACGGCGGCTACGGCGCCATGCGCGAGCTGCGCGACGCCGGGCTCGTCGGGACCATCGGTCTGGGCGTCAACGAGCAGGCGGTCTGCGAAGAGGTCCTGGACCACGCCGACATCGACGTCTTCTTGCTGGCCGGCCGCTACACCCTGCTGGAGCAGGCGCCGCTGGATGGCCTACTGCCGCGCTGCGTCGAACGCGGCGTGAAGCTGATCGTCGGCGGCCCGTTCAATTCCGGCGCCCTGGTCGAGACCGGCCAGGCGCTGCACTACAACTACGGTCCGGCCTCGGAGGCGATCGTCGCGCGGGTAGGGCGCTTGCGTCAGGTCTGCGCCGCCCACGGCGTGCCTCTGACCGCCGCGGCCCTGCAGTTCCCGCTGGCCCATCCGGCCGTGATCAGCGTCATTCCCGGCATGGGCGCGGCCGACCAGGTCGCCGACGCGGCGGCTTGGATGGAGACTTCGATCCCCGCCGCTCTGTGGGATGATCTGCGCAGCGAAGGCCTGCTGCGCGAGGATGCGCCCACCCCATGAACCTCGTCCTGCTCCACCCCGACGACAACATCCTGGTCGTGGCCATGCCGGTGAAGGCCGGCCAAGCCCTGACCATCGACGGCGCGACCGTCACGGCCTCGGGCGACGTCACGGTCGGCCACAAGGTCGCCCGCCACGCCCTCGCCGCCGGTGACAAGGTCCTGAAGTACGGCGCTCCGATCGGCTCGATGACCGCTGCGGCCGCCGCCGGCGAGCACGTCCACATGCACAACATGAAGAGCGACTACATCGCCAGCCATACGCGCCAAGCGACGGGTGAAGGCCAATGAGCATCCAGGGCTATCTGCGTGCCGACGGTCGCAAGGGCATCCGCAACGTCGTGGCCGTGGCCTATCTGGTCGAATGCGCCCACCACGTGGCCCGCACCATCGTCACCAAGAGCGACGACCCGGATGTGCACCTGATCGGCTTTCCGGGCTGCTATCCCAACGCCTATGCCCTGAAGGTCATGCAGGCGATGGGGACCCATCCGAACATCGGCGGCGTGCTCTTGGTGTCGTTGGGCTGCGAAAGCTTCAACCGCGAGGCCCTGCGCGCCACGATCGCCGCCAGCGGCCGGCCCGTCGAGACCCTGGTCATCCAGGAGAGCGGCGGCACCGCCGAGACGATCCGCAAGGGCGTCGAGGCCGTGGCCCGGCTGAAGGCCGTGGCCGACCAGACGCCGCGCGTGCCTATGGACGTGTCGGAACTGGTCATCGGCACTATCTGCGGCGGCTCGGACGGCACCTCGGGCATCACCGCCAACCCCGCTGTGGGCCGGGCCTTCGACCGCCTGGGCGCGGCCGGCGCGGCCTGCGTCTTCGAGGAGACCGGCGAGTTGGTCGGCTGCGAGAAGATCATGGCCGACCGCGCCATCACGCCCGAACTGGGCGAGGCGCTGGAAGCTAGCGTCCGGAAGGCCGAGGCCTATTACACCGTCATGGGCTACGGCAGCTTCGCGCCGGGTAACGCCGAGGGCGGCCTGACGACCCAAGAAGAAAAGTCGATGGGGGCCTATTCCAAGTCGGGCTCGGCTCCGATCGTGGGCATCCTCAAGCCCGGTGACCAGCCGCCGACCGGTGGGCTGTACCTGCTGGACGTGGTGCCCGACGGCGAGGTCCGCTTCGGCTTCCCCAACATCTCCGACAACGCCGAGATCGTCGAATTGATCGCCTGCGGGGCGCACATGACCCTGTTCACGACCGGGCGCGGCTCGGTGGTCGGTTCGGCCGTCTCGCCGGTGATCAAGGTCTGCGCCAATCCCGAGACCTTCCGTAAGCTGTCGGGCGACATGGATGTCGACGCCGGCCGGATCATGGAAGGCCGGGGCACGCTGGACGAGGTCGGCGACGAGATCTTCGACCTGGTGCTGGGCGTGGCCGCCGGCCAGAGGACGGTATCCGAGGCGCTGGGCCACCAGGAATTCATCCTCACCTACAAGGCCTTCGACCCGATCGGTCCGGCCTGCCTGCCGCTGCGGCGCGCGAGTTAAGGGGCATTTCCATGGGACGACTATCTGGCAAGACCGCGCTGGTCACGGCGGCGGCGCAGGGCATCGGCAAGGCCAGCGCGGAGCTGTTCGCCCGCGAAGGCGCGCGGGTCATCGCCACCGACCTCAACGAAGAGCTGCTGGCCAGCGTCGAGGGCTGCGAAGGTCGTCGTCTAGACGTGCTGGACCCCGACGCCATCACCGCCCTGGCCGCCGAGCTGGGCGCGATCGACGTGCTGTTCAACTGCGCCGGCTACGTCCATTCGGGCACGATCCTGGACTGCGACGAGAAGGCCTGGGCGTTCTCCAACGACCTGAACGTCACCGCCCAGTACCGCGCCATCCGCGCCTTCCTGCCGGCGATGTTGGAGGCCGGCGGCGGCTCGATCATCAACATGGCCTCGGTGGCCAGCTCGATCAAAGGCGTGCCCGGCCGCTTCGCCTACGGCGCCACCAAGGCCGCGGTGATCGGCCTGACCAAGGGCGTGGCCGCCGACTTCGTGGCCCAGGGCATCCGCTGCAACGCCATCTGCCCCGGCACGGTCGACACGCCCTCGCTGAACCAGCGCCTGGCCGACACCGGCGACTACGCCGCCGCCCACAAGGCCTTCACCGCCCGCCAGCCCATGGGGCGCTTGGGCAAGCCGGAAGAGCTGGCCAACCTGGCCCTCTACCTGGCCAGCGACGAGTCGGCCTTCACCACTGGCCAGATCCACATCATCGACGGCGGCTGGATCAACTGATCCTCGCCGAGTTCTTCTTGGGATACGCGTCATGAAACTGCTTCGCTACGGCCCCGTGGGCCAGGAAAAGCCCGGCATGCTGGATACTGATGGCGTCGTGCGCGACCTGTCCGGCGTGGTCGACGACATCGCCGGCGGCGCGCTGTCGCCCGAAGGCCTGCAGCGCCTGTCGGCCCTCGATCCGGCCAGCCTGCCCAAGGTCGAGCAGCCCGGCCGCATCGGCCCCTGCGTCGGCCGCGTGGGGAAGTTCATCTGCATCGGCCTGAACTATGCCGACCACGCCGCCGAGAGCGGTCTGCCGGTGCCGGTCGAGCCGGTGATCTTCACCAAGGCCACCAGCGCCATCGTCGGTCCGGACGACAACGTCATCCAGCCGATCGGCTCGACCAAGCTGGACTGGGAAGTCGAGCTGGGCGTCGTGATCGGGACCGAGACCCGCTACGTCTCGGAAGGCCGCGCGCTGGACCACGTCGCCGGCTACTGCGTGGTCAATGACGTCTCCGAGCGGGCCTTCCAGATCGATGGCACCGGCACCTGGGACAAGGGCAAGGGTTGCGACACCTTCGGTCCGATCGGCCCGTGGCTGGTCACCAAGGACGAGGTCGGCGACGCCGGCAATCTCTCCATGTGGCTGAAGGTCAACGGCCAGACGTTCCAGGACGGCTCGACCAAGACCATGGTGTTCGGCCCGGCCTTCCTGGTCTCTTACGTCTCGCGGTTCATGAGCCTGCAGCCGGGCGACATCATCTCGACCGGCACCCCGCCCGGCGTCGGCATGGGCCAGAAGCCCCCGCGCTACCTAGTCCCCGGCGACGTCATGGAGCTGGGCATCGAGAAGCTGGGCGCTCAGCGCCAGACGGTCGTCGTCGAGAACCGCGTCTAAACTGAAATCTGGAGGGCAACCGATGAAGGCGACACGTAGAAGCCTGCTCGCGATCGCGGGCATGACGGGCGCGGGCGCGACCTTTGGCGCACGCGGCGCGATGGCGGCGACGGCCAAGACCTCGCCGCAGCGTCTCTGGTACCGCCAGCCGGCGAAGGAATGGGTCGAGGCCCTGCCGGTTGGCTCGGGCAAGCTGGGGGCCATGGTGTTCGGCGGCGTCGCGGCCGAACAGCTGCAGCTGAACGAGGACACCCTGTGGGCCGGTGGTCCGTACGAGCCGATCAACCCGCAGGCCTTCGGCGCGCTGCCGGAGATCCGCAAGCTGATCAATGACGGCCAGTATGAGAAGGCCACCGAACTGGCCAACGCCAAGTTCATGGCGGTGCCGGTACGCCAGCAGTCCTACCAGACGATCGGCTCGCTGAAGCTGGACTTCCCGGGTCTGGGCGAGGCCGGCGCCGACTATGTGCGTGACCTGGATCTGGATGGCGCCATCGCCACGACGGTCTTCACGGCCGGCGGCGTGCGCTATCGCCGCGAGGTGATCGCCAGCGCGCCCGACGGCGTCATCGCCGTACGCCTGACCGCCAGCCGCAAGGGCGCGATCACGGTCGACCTGTCCTTCGCCAGCCCGCTGAAGTCCAAGCCGGTCGCTTCCATCGAGGGGACGCAGCTGGTGTTCACCGGCGTCAACGAGGCCTCGCAAGGCATCGCAGCGGCGCTGAAGTTCGAGACCCGCGTCGACGTCCGCGTCAAGGGCGGCACGGTGAGCGGCCAAGGGGGCGATAAGGGCGGGGTGCTGTCGGTGAAAGGCGCCGACGAGGTGGTGCTGCTGATCGCCGCCGCCACCAGCTATCGCAAGTACAACGACGTCTCCGGCGATCCCGTGGCGCTGAACAAGGCGACCCTGGGCAAGCTGTCGGGCAAGGCGTGGGCGAAGATCCTGGCCGACCACCAGGCCGATCACCGCGCACTGTACCGCCGGGTCACGGTCGACTTCGGCCGCACCCGCGCCGATCTCTTGCCGACCGACGAGCGCATCAAGCAGTCGCCGACCACCGACGATCCGTCGCTGGCCTCGCTGTACTTCCAGTTCGGCCGCTACCTGCTGATCGCCTGCTCGCGTCCGGGCAGCCAGCCGGCCAACCTGCAGGGCATCTGGAACGAGAAGACCTTCGCCCCGTGGGGCGGCAAGTACACGATCAACATCAACACCGAGATGAACTACTGGCCGGCCGAGCCGACCAGCCTGCCCGAACTGGTCGAGCCGCTGATCGCGCTGGTGCAGGACATCGCCGAGACCGGCGCCCGCATGGCCAAGGCGATGTATGGCGCGCGCGGCTGGGTTACCCACCACAACACCGACCTGTGGCGCGCCACGGGGCCGATCGACGGCGCCAAGTTCGGCGTCTGGCCGACCGGCGGCGCGTGGCTGTGCAAGCACGTCTGGGACCACTACGACTACAACCGCGACAAGGCCTATCTGGCCCGCGTCTATCCGCTGATGAAGGGCTCGGCGCGGTTCTTCCTCGACACCCTGGTGGTCGATCCGAAGTTCGGCGTGCTGGTCACCAGCCCGTCGATCTCGCCCGAGAACGACCACGGCCACGGCTCGTCGCTGGTGGCCGGCCCGACCATGGACCAGGCGATCATCCGCGACCTGTTCGACAACTGCCTGAAGGCTGAAGCCGTGCTGGGCGCCGACGAAGCCTTCGTCGCCGAGGTCAAGGCTGCGCGCGACAAGCTGGCCCCGTACAAGATCGGCAAGGACGGCCAGCTGCAGGAGTGGCAAGAGGACTGGGACGCCGACGCCAAGGACATCCACCACCGTCACGTCTCGCACCTGTACGGCTTGTTCCCGTCGGACCAGGTGTCGATCGACACGACGCCGAAGCTGGCCGCGGCCGCCAAGCAGACCCTGGTCACGCGTGGCGATCTCTCGACCGGCTGGGCCATCGCCTGGCGCCTGAACCTGTGGTCGCGGCTGGGCGAGGGTGACCACGCCCACGGCATCCTGAAGCTGCTGCTGGGGCCCGAGCGCACCTATCCGAACATGTTCGACGCCCACCCGCCTTTCCAGATCGACGGCAATTTCGGGGGCGCGTCGGGCATGACCGAGATGGTCATGCAGAGCCGCAACGATCGCATCTATCTGCTGCCGGCCCTGCCGTCGGTCTGGCCGACCGGTCACATCACCGGCCTGCGGGCGCGCGGCGCCATCGGCGTCGACGTGCGCTGGACGGGCGGCAAGCTGGTCGAGGCGGTGCTGACGGCGAAGGCGGACGGCCGCCATACCGTGGTGCTGGCCGGCTCGACGCTGGATCTGGATCTGAAAGCGGGCCAGCGTGTCCGCCTGGTGGCGCGCAACGGCGTCCTGGCGCGGGCCTAGAAACGTGTGACGCGGCGGCCAAGCCGCCGCGTCACCGTCATCCTCAGCGCAGGCTGAGGGCGTCGCGGATGATGTAGAACAGGTCGGTCTGGTCGATCAGGCCTTGCACGCGCTCGGCGCTGGGGCCGTAGGCGGCGATGCGCAGTTGCGTGCCGGTGTGGCCCTGCGAGCCGGTCTCGGCCGTGGCGTAGTTCACGCCCATGACCGCGCCGTCCTTGGTGTTCAGGGCCAGGGTCAGGCCGGGCGAGTTCGAGCCCGCGCCGATGATCTGGCTTGTGTGGGCGTGGTCAGCGGTGACGATGACCAGCGTGTCGCCGTGCTTGCGGGCGAAGGCCAGGGCCACCTGCACGGCCTCGTCCAGGTCGACCGTCTCGCCGATCTGGCCGCAGGGGTTGGCGGCGTGGTCTTCCTTGTCGATCGAGGCGCCTTCGACTTGCAGGAAGAAGCCCTTCTGGCCGGGCTGCAGCAGATCGATCGCCTTCTGGGTCATGGCCGCCAGCGTCGGGGTTTCCGGACCGCGCTGGGCATTGACCGCGCAAGTCACCGGGGCGATGTCGAGATTGCCGCGACGCACGGCCTTGGGGCCCTGCCAGCGCACCGGCATGTGGCTGTCGGAGAACAGGCCCAGCAGCGGCGTCTTCTGGTCGGCGGCGGTGACGGCGGCCAGTTCGCTGGCATTGGCCACCAGGCGGAAGCCGCGCGTCTTGGCCTGATCGATCAGGCTCTTGCCCTTCCAGTCGCCGGCCGCGGCGGGATCGGCGAAGGCCCCTGCGCCGCCGCCCAGCGCCACGTCGGGGCGCAGGTTCAGCAGCTGTTCGGAGATCGAGCCGGCGCCGCCGTTTTCCAGGGCGTTCTCGGGGCACAGCTTGCTGGTGTCGATGGGGCCCCAGCAGCCGCGATTGACGACGTGGGCGATCTGAGCGCCCGGCGTGGCGTCCTGGATCGTGGCAGTCGAGACGACGCCCGTTGCCAGGCCCTTCTTCTTCGACAGTTCCAGCAAGGTGGGCTGGGCCTTGCGGCGGACGTCCACGCCGATCGCACCGTTATAGCTCTTCACGCCCGATGACCAGGCCGTGGCCGAGGCCGCCGAGTCGGTGACGTAGTTGGGCTTGCCGGTCTTGGCGTCGAGCGAATAGTGCGTGTACTGACCGGTCATCGGTAGGGCGTCGATGCCCTCGAAATAGCCGGCGGCCCCGCGGGCGTAGTTGCGGGCCAGGGTGATCTCGGAATCGCCCATGCCGTCGCCGATCAGCAGGATGACGTTGCGGGCGTGCTTGGCCGAGGCGGGCGGTGCGTCGGGCAGGCGACGGGCGCCGCCGGGCTGGCTCAGATCGCCTTTGGCCTCGCGGACCACGGTGGGGGCGATCTGGGACTGCGGCGCGGCGGCGAGGCCAGCAGCGAGGACGACGAGCGACAGGCCGAGCATGAAGGGATCCGTTACAGCATCAAGGGGATGCCGACGCTCTAGTGGCCTCGTGCGACAGATCGGTGACGTGTCAGGACGCTTTAACCGGCGTCGGTCTGCAGCACGCTGCGCATCGGGATCAGCGGGAAGGCGATCTCGCACTGCACGCCGCCGGGCGCGAAGGTCAGGGTCCCGGCGCCCATCAACTCGTAGGGGACGCGCTGCTCGATTAACACGACGCCGAAGCCGGAACGTCGGGGCGCGGCGGCGGCGATCTGCACCCCGCTTTCGCGCCAGTTCAGCCGCAGCCAGTCGGTTCCGTCGCGCGGTTCCACGCTCCAGCGAATGTTGATGCGACCCCGGCCGTCGGCCAGGGCCCCATACTTGGTGGCGTTGGTGGCCAGTTCGTGCACGGCCAGGGTCATCACCTCCGCGGCCTTGGGCGGCAGCAGGATCTCCGGTCCCTCGACCACGATGCGGCCATCGTCGGCGACCTGGGCCAGCAGCTCGTCACGCACGAGGCCCTCCAGGTCAACGCCGGCGCCAGGACTACGGGTCAGCAGCACCTGGGTGCGAGCCAGGGCGGCCAAACGTCCGTCCAGGTGGGCCGAGAGATCCTCGACCGTTTCGCTGGTCTCGGCCGTGCGGCTGACGATCGAGCGGATCACGGCCAGGATGTTGCGGACGCGGTGCTGCAGCTCGGCGACCATCAGGTTGCGCGCCTGACCGGCGCGGACCCTTTCGGTCGTCTCGATCAGGATCAGGAAGACCGCAAAGACATTGCCGGCCTCGTCGCGCACTGGCGAGCAAGAGAGGGTGAAGCAGCCGTCCTCCACTGCGCCGTCGCGGCGGAAGGGCAGGGGGTGGTCCTCGAACGTGACGGTCTCGCCGCGCTGGACCGCCTCCAATGCCGGAGCCAGATCGCTCCGCGCGGGCTCCAGGGCGCCCAGGCCCGCATGGCCCAGGTCGTCACGCTCTATCAGGAGCGCGGCATAGGCGTCGTTGTAGAGCGTGGTCGTTTCAGCACCGGCCCACAGGATCGCGGGAAAGCCGCAGCTCAGCATCACGTCGACGGCGGTCTTCAAGCTCTGCGGCCAGACGTCCGCGCTTCCCAGGGCCGTCGCGCGCCAGTCAAATGACTGAATACGTTGCGCCATGCCCGGATCGTCGCTCGCGTTGCGCATCGCTTCCTTTCCAACGCCACAGTGTCGGCAGCCCGACGTAGCGAGTGTCCGACGTCCTTAGGCGATAACGCGTCGCTTCGGAAATCGCCATGTTGGAGCGAACGTTTGAGGAAGAACGTGCGTTTCAACTCGACGAAGTCACGAGCCTATCAGATGATAAAGACCGGGCCGGGGCTCGCTGCTAGGGACGGAGCGAGCAATGACGAAATTCACCGCACGTCCAGATTCGAACGAGGCGGACGCCTCATGTTAGGCGCCTCCGCACAGCGGGCGATCGACAAGGCCTATGTCCGTAGGCTGAAGCGTTTCGGTCCGCTGCAGGAAGAGGACCTGACGGCGCTCGAAGGTCGACTGGGCCGGATCGAGGGCTATCCGGCCGGCAAGGACCTGGATCTGACCGGCTCGCCGCCGATGTTCCTTCTCTCGGGTTGGGCCTGCCTGGCGCATTCGCTGCGCGACGGTCGCCGGCAGATCCTGGCTTTCCTTCTCCCCGGCGACGGCGTCGGCTTCGACCTGCTGACCCGCTCGCAGCGGTCGGTCGAGGCCCTGGCCCTGACCCCGCTGAAGGTGCGGTACGCCCAGCCCGGCTTTTCCGTTGGCACCGAGCGCCTGGGCCGGGTCTTCGCCGGCGCGGCGGCGGCCCAACAGGGCCGGATGATCGACCAGATGGTGCGTCTGGGCCGGCAGACCGCCTACGAGCGGATGGCTCACCTGCTGCTGGAGCTGCACGGCCGATTGGCTGAGATCGGCGAAACGCGCGGCGACAGCTTCCACCTGCCGATCAAGCAGGAGATTCTGGCCGACGCCCTGGGTCTGAGCTTGGTGCACGTCAATCGAACCCTGCAGCAGATGCGGCGTGATCAGTTGATCGACATGCGCGGCGCGCAAATGACGCTGCTGGATCGCGCGGCGCTGGAAGCCGCGTCGGACCAGAGTTCGTAAGAAATAACATAGGTTATTTGGCGCTTTCTGCGGCTCTCCTATGCCTGGCCTCTGTATCTTGAGGGGCGTTGCATGGCGGACTTGCTGCGGGGGCTGGCGGTGCTGATCGTCGAGGACGAGTTCTATCTCGCCGACGATTTGGCGGCGGCCCTGCTCGGAGTCGGCGCAAAGGTGCTGGGGCCGTTCGGCCGGGTCGAGGACGCCAGCCGCCTGATCGAGAGTGGAGAGGCGGTCGACCTGGCCATCCTGGACATCGATCTGTTCGGCGACCGGGTTTTTCCCGTGGCCGACCTTCTGCGCGAACGCGGCGCGCCGTTCGTGTTCGCCACCGGCTATGATCCCGAGATCATCCCAGAGCGCTTCGTCGGGGTGCCGCGCCTGGAAAAGCCGATGACCGCCGCGACGTTGATCCATCTCCTGGAAGCCATCCAGCAGGCGCGATGAGGGATACGCAGACCGCGCCGACGCGTTTGCTCTGGACTGTCACCGTCAAGGAGGGCGGAACCATGCCCGAAGCGACGCCCCTCGACGCGCCCCTGGCCGGACGACGGATCCTCATCGTCGAGGACAATTTCTATCTCGCCAGCGACGCCGCCCGCGCCTTGCGTGAGGCCGGGGCCGAGATCGTCGGGCCGATCCCTCGGTCCGGCATGGCCCTGGACGTCCTGGCCCGCGATGGCATCCAAGCGGCCGTGGTCGACATCAATCTGGGCGACGGGCCCTCGTTCGAACTGGCCGACGCCCTGAAGCACCACGGCGTGCCGTTCGTGTTCGTCACCGGCTACGACCAGATCGTGATCCCCGAACGGCTGTCCGATATCTTCACCGTGCAGAAGCCGGCGGACATGAAGGCGGTGGTGCAGGCGGTAACCCGGCTGCTGGCTCGCTAGACCGGCGCCTTCTGCAGGCGCAAATAGGCCGGGTCGAACTCGGCCAGCTGGACCAGCCGCGGCCAGTCGAGAATCTCCACACGCCGGTCCCGCCAGGCGATCAAACCGCGCCGACGCAGCGCCTGGACCGTGCGGTTGGCGTGCACGACCGAAAAGCCCAGCGCTTCGCCTAGCTCCTGTTGGGTCAGCGGCAGGTCCATGGACAGGCCCTTGGCCATGTCGACGGCCTCGAGCCGCAGATAGAGCTCGCAGATCAGTCGCGCCAAGCGCGCCGGAGCGTCTTGGCGACCCAGGGCCAGCAGCCATTGGCGGTGGATGGCCGCGTCGACCACGGTCTCCAGCCACAGCATCCGGGTCAGGTGCGGATAGCGTTCGGTGACGGTCTTCAGCTGCTCGTGCGGCACTTCCAAGACCCGGCAGTCGGAGAAGGCGTGCACCCCGTGATCCAGCCGCTTCATGACGAAGCCATGCAGGTCGACGAAGTCGCCGGGCACGCTGATCTCGGTGAACTGCCGCGCGCCGCTGGCCAGGGCCGAGTAGCGGCCGCAGAGGCCGGTGATCAGCACGGCGCTGAACTCGACCTTGGCGGCCAGGCCGATGACGTCGCCGCCGGCCGGCACGTCGCGCAGGCGGCCTGTCAGCTCCCGCAGCGCCTGGCGCTCGTCCGCCGACAGGTCGTCGCGTCGCTCCAGCTTGCGAATGAAGGGTTCCATCAGGCTGTCGGCGCTCATGCGCAAACGACGCCGGGGCGCGGCTTAGGTTCCCGACTTTCGTCAGGGCTTGGGCGTGAACCAGGGCGGACGGACCACGAACTCCAGGCCCAGCGGGTCGGGCGCGCCAGGATAGTAGTCGGTGCTGATCACTTGGGCGCCGGAGCGGACGGCGACGTCCAGGCGGTTCAGGTCGTGCTCGCGGGCCTCGGTGGTGTTGGCGTCGCTGCGGGTGCGGACCAGGAAGCCCTGGGCGACCAGCGCCTTGATCCGGGCCTCTTCCGGGCGAGGATCCTGGATGTTGAAGACCGCCGCTTCAGCCTCGGTTTCGGCATAGAGGCCGAACATGACCCGGCCCTTCAGCGAAGGATGCCCAGCGCGGTAGGCCTCAGCGATGCGGGGATTGGAGTCCAGCACCAGCAGCACCTTGCCGCGGGCGCTGTCCTGCGAGGGCCAGCCGTCGGCCAGCACGCCGTCGCGCAGGGTAGGGCGGTCGCCCCGGACGTCGTCGGGCATGATGAGATGGTCGCGGCCGAAGGCCTGCAGCGCGTCGGCGTCGACGCCGGCCAGGTCGGCTTCCGAATAGAACGGCGGATCGGGAATGGCCGGGTTGTTGAACGGCTCTTCCTTTGTGTTGACGAAGATCACCAGCGGCCGGTGGCTGGGATGGGCCTTGGACCAGGCGGCGACCTCGGCAAAGCAGTCAGAGAGGCGCAGGCACAGGGTGCGGGCGTCGACGACCGGGGCGTGCAGCACCTTGGCGCCGGGCTGGCGCATGATCGCCGTCTTGGCCGCGTCGCCGGCATAGGGCGCGGCATAGAGGCCGCCCTTGGTGTCGGCATAGGGATCGAACTCCAGCTGACGGACGCCGAGGTCCAGCTGGGCGGTGATCGACGGATGGCCGTACTCGACGCCGCGCGAATGGTCCGCACCCATAACCTGGCGCTGGTGGGCCAGGGCGGCCGGGTCCAGGTCGGGGCGGTAGCTGTTGTGCGAGCCCAGCCAGCGCAGGGCGTTGATCTTCGGCGCGTCGGCGGCATGAGCCGCGAAGGCTAGCGTCGAAAGCGCGGTGGCGAGCATCAACTTGCGCATGGGCGACCTCGTGAGAAGGAAAAGGCGCGGACCGGGTGACCGGTCCGCGCAAGGCGACGTCCTCATCCGAGGAGAGGGCGTTCGGGGATAGGGTTAGAACTTGCCGCGGAGCGTCAGCGAGACCGTGCGGCCCCAGTGATAGGTCTCCATCGGCTGGTCCTTGGTCTTGCCGTAGTGGCGACGGATCTCGTTGGTCAGGTTCGAACCTTCCAGCGTCACGGCGTATTGCGGCGTGATCTGGTAGGAGAGCGAACCGTCCATCGAGCCATAGGCGTCGACATAGGACTGGGCGGTGGTGGTGCTGCCGATCGAGGTCAGGTAGCGCGAGCGCCAGAACCAGCCGAGGCGGGCGCTGATCGGGCCCTTCTCGTAGTAGCCAACGAGGTTGTAGCTCTTCTTGGACAGGCCCACGAGGTCGTCCTTGATCTGGCGGTTGCCGGCGAAATAGTTCGCCTTGCTGTCCACCAGAGTGACCGACGCCTGTACGCCCAGACCGTCCAGCAGGCCGGGCAGGAACGAGAGCGACTGGTTGTAGGCCGCCTCGAAGCCGCGCACCTCGGCGTCGCCGCCGTTGACGTTGGACGACAGCAGCACATCGCCGCGGCCTGGCACCTGGATGGTGACGTTCTGGGCGGTGATGTAGTCGTCCATCTTCTTGACGAAGACGGCGCCAGTCACGGCCGTGGTCGGGGCCGGGTACCATTCCAGCGAGGCGTCGAACTGATCGGCCAGGAACGGGTCCAGGTCCGGATTACCGCCCGAGGCCGTCGGCGAGTCGCGGCTGACGCTGATCCGCGGGGCGCTGTCGGTGACGTTCGGACGGTTGACGACGCGCGAGGCGGCGAAGCGGGCGACTAGGTCGTCACGCAGGTCGACCTTCACGTTCAGGCTGGGCAGCCAGTTCTTGTATTCCTTCAGATAGCCGACCGGCACCGGGGTCGAGCCGCTGGTCAGCGTGCCGCTGGCCAGTTGCTTGGTCTCCGAGTAGCGGACGCCCAGATTGCCGCTGACCGGCAGCGCGCCCAGGTCGAACTTGAAGTCGCCGCGCACATAGGCGCTGTGGATCTTCTGATCGACGATGAACGAGTTGCGCAGGTCGGCCGTCGACCAGGGCTGGGCCGCCACCGCCGGCGTGTAGAGGCGGTTGTAGTAGGCGTCGCGGGTCGGGGTGACCCAGGTGCGCGGCGTGTTGCCGTCGAAGCCCTTCAGGAAGTTGGCGTAGGGCATGGGCTCGTAGAAGCTGACGCCCAGGGTCGTCAGCGGCACGTTCAGGATGTCGTTCAGCACCCAGTCGCGACGCAGGTAGTTGCGGTTCATGTTGTGCTGCTCGACGCCGAACGCGATCTTGGTCAGCGGGCTGTCGAACACGCGCGAGCCGTCCAGGCGGAAGGTCTCGTCGGTGTCGCGCGAGTCCTTCCACGTGTAGTCGAAGGCTTGGCCGACATAGTTGGCCGGGTTGGTGTAGTCGACCGGCGTGGTCAGCTGCGGGATCTTGTTGAAACCGCGCGAGAAGTCGTAGGTCAGCGGCGCGAAGAAGGCGATCCGGTTGCGGGTCGTGGCCTTGCCGTCGGGGTGATAGCTGCGGGCGCGCGAGAAGCCGTATTCCAGATTGAACGCCCAGGCGCCGGGGGTCCAGGCCTGCTTGATGCCGAAGATCGCCAAGTCGTGGCGGTTCAGGCTGGTCTCGCGCGAGCCCATCCAGCGCACGTTGTTGATGGTGCCGGCCACGACCGTGTCGCCGACGACCTTCTGGCTGCCGGCCACGAAGCTGGGGACGGCGAAGGTGGTGTCGTCCGGATAGATGTCCAGGCCGAACTCGTCGTAGTCGACGTCCAAGCGGGTCACCAGCACGTCGACGTCGGTCTGGAAGTCGCTGTTCGGCTTCCACTGGCCCGAGATCGCGCCCGAATAGAGCTTGCGCTGCTCGGTCTCGATGGTCGGACGCGTGCGGGTGGGGGTGTAGAGGCCCGCGCCCAGCACCGAGGTGAACTTGTTGAGGTTCCAGCCGGTCTGATAGAGGCGGTCGTTCCGGATTCGGCGCTCGTCGTACAGGCCCGAGGCCAGCAGGCCCAGGGTGCTGTCGGCGCTCTTCCAGCTGAACAGGCCCGAGGCCGACGGGTCGGCCTTCTTGCGCACGTCGTTGTAGGTCTCGCGCACCGAGAAGGCGGCCTTGTTGCCCAGGTCCAGCGGCTTGAAGGTTTTGATGTTGATGTTGCCGCCCAGGGCGCCTTCATCCATGTCGGCCGTCGGGCTCTTCACGACCTCGATCTGCGAGATCAGCTCGGCGGGCAGAACCTCGAAGCGGAACTGACGGCCCCGGGCGCCGCCGTTCTCGATCAGCTCGTTGACCGCGATCGAGCGGCCGTTCAACTCGGTGTACTGGAACTGCGGGCCCAGGCCGCGGACGCTGACATACAGGCCCTGGCCGCGCTGGCGGTCGATGGTGACGCCTGTGACCAGTTGCAGCGCCTCTGCGGCGTTGCGGGTCGGGAATTTGCCGATGTCCTCGGCATTGACGGCGTCCAGGCCGTAGTCCGCCGAGCGCTTCAGCTGGGCGGCGGCCTGCAGGCTCTTGCCATACGAGGTGATGACGACCGCTTCGACGGAGTCGGCGGGTTCGGCGGCCGGCGGCGCGGCGGCGGTTTCAGCGGCTTGAGCCTGGCCCGCGCCGAGGGCGGCGAAGGCGAGGACGGCGACGGCGCCCGCGCAGCGCGCGGACGGTAATTTCGAGCTGGACATCTATCCCCCGATCTCTGTTTGCCCGCAGGGAGGCGCGGGTCAGGGCAGAAGAACGGGAGCGCGCAGGCGCGTCCTCAGTCCGGCGTCGGTGAAATATTTGCGACGATCCTGTTGAAAAATCTAGATTTTATCCGTGTCGGGAAGATCTCTCTCGCGGCGAGACGACCAGGTCGCCGGTCGACGAAACCCAGGCGCGGACGGGCAGCAGGGCCTCCAGGGCCGCGCCGACATCGCTCATCCGCGCGACGCTCAGAGAGCCGGAAAGGCGCAGGTCGGCCAGGCTGGGATCGGTGAGATCGACGCGCCGACCGGCCGCCCGCGACAGGCGCTCGGCGGCCTCGGCCAGGCTGGTGTCGGCCAGCACCACGCGGCCGTCGGTCCAGGCCCCGTCGTTGCCGACATCGGCGGTCTCGGCCGCGCCGCCCACGCCCGCCGCGCCGACATAGCGCTGGCCGGGCTTGAGCAGCACGTTGGCCGCGCCGGGCTGGCTGACGCGCAGCGAGCCTTGGACCAGCGAGACGGTCAGGCGACCGCCGCCGGCGACGTTGAAGCGGGTGCCCAGAACAGTCAGGGTTCGACCCGAGGCGGCGACCTCGAACGGCCGGCTGGCGTCATGGGCGACGTCGAAGAAGCCGTCGCCGGCCTCAAGCGTCACGTCGCGTGCGCCGCGGGTGAAGCGGGTCGTCAACCGGCCGCCGGGGCTCAGCACCACCTGGCTCCCGTCGGCCAGGGTCAGGCGGGCGGGGGCGTGGGCCGTGGCCGCGTAGGTCTCCACCTGGGGCAAGGTCGTCAGTGTCACGCCGACGGCGACCACGGCCGCTGCTGCAGCAAGACTAATGACAAGCGAACGGCGACCCGGTGCGCGGGCGGCCGGGGGATCCAGGCGAGCTTCGCGGCGCACACTCTTGCGTAGTGCGCGCACGGTTGGGTCCTCTGCGGCCAGGCCCATGGCCAACCAGACCTCGCGGGTGCGGGCGACCTCTTCGCGGGCCTCGGGGGAGGCGGCTTCCCAGGCGTCGAGTTCGGCCTGCTCGGCCGGGGTCAGGTCGCGGGTCAGGCTGGCGCTCAGCAGGCGGCGGGGATCGGGAGCGGTATCGTCTAGGCTAGGCGTCATGCGGGGTCTCGATGGCGTCGCGCAGGCGCGCCAGGGCGTTCATCATGTGTTTCTCGACGGCGCTGACCGACAGATTCAGGCGGGTGGCGGCCTCGGCCTGGGTCAGGTTTTCGAAGCGGCACAGCACGAAGACCGCGCGCGCGTTCGGATGCAGGTCGTCGAGAGCGGCGATCAGCTTCTGCAGCCGCTCACGGCCAGCCAGGGCGGCCTCGGCGGTCGGCTCGTCGGCGGGCAGGGCGGGGTCGACCTCGACGTGGCGCTCGCGCTTGCGGGCCCGCTGGTGGCGTTCGTGATCGACCAGGGCGTTGGAGGCGACCGTGAAGACCAGCCCATCCGGGTTGCCCCAGTGCAGGCGCGAGAACCGCTGCGACAGTCGCATGAAGACCTCCTGCGTCAGGTCCTCGGCGTCTTCCACACCGACCGACCGGCGCTGGAAGAAGCGCAGCAAAGGGCGACGATAGCGCGACACCAGCGCCTCGAAGCGCGGCGCGTCCAGTGGCGGATTGGCCTCGACGGGATCGCTGGGCCCGTCCGGCGGATCGACGCGTGTGCCCGCGCCCAGGAAGGTCAGAACGCCCATCTCATCCTCGCGGACAGGTAACGGCCCCAGCTGTGGATTTCCATCGGCTGGTCACGGCTTTCGCCGAAGCTGTAGCGGCGGGCGTCGGTCAGGTTGACGCCCTCCAGCGAAAGGGTCGAGCGGCGGTCTAGCCGCCAGGAGACCGCCCCGTCCAGCGAGCCGAACGCCGTGGCCGTCGTCGGCGCGGTCACCGAATTGCCGATCGAGGTCAGGCACGGGCCCCGCCAGTTGTAGCCCAGCCGGATCGAGCCGCGGCCTTTCTCGTAGAACACCAGCGCGCTGTAGGTCGATTTCGATAGGCCCATCAGCGCGTTGCGGATCACCCGGTCGCCGGCGAAGTAGTTGGCCTGGCTGCGCACCAGGGTCGCCGCGCCCTGGACGCCGAAGCCGTTGAATGGCGCGGGCAGGTCGCTGAACACCCGACCGAAGGTCAGCTCCACGCCCTGCAGCCGCGCCTCGCCGCCGTTGACGTTGGTCGACAGCAGGATCTGGCCGCGGCCGGGCACGTCGATGAAGGTGTTCTGGGCGGTGATGTAGTCGTCCAGCCGCCGGTCGAAGACGGCCAGGGTCAGGGCCCCGCCGGTGGAGAAGTACCACTCGGCCGAGACGTCCAGCTGGGTGGCTAGGAAGGGCCGCAGCTCGGGATTGCCGCCGTTGCCGGTGGGGGTGTCGCGGGCGATCGAGATGCGCGGGGCGCTGTCGACGACATTGGGCCGGCTGATCACCCGCGAGGCGCCCAGGCGCAGGTGCAGGTTGTCGGCCAGGGCGATCTTCAGGTTGGCGCTGGGCAGCCAGTCGCCATAGGCGTTGCGCCATTCGGCGGGCAAGGGCTCCGAGCCGCTGGACATCACGCCGCTGGAGACCTGGCGCGTGGCCGCGTAGCGCAGGCCCAGATTGCCGTCGATCGGCCGGCCGAAGGCCTGGGTCCGATAGTCGAGCCGGACATAGACCGAGCGGATCTTCTCCTCGACCACGAACGAGTTGCGCAGGTCGGCGGCGGTGGGCGGTCGCGCGGCGACCTCGGGCGTGTAGAGCAGGGCGTAAAAGGCCTGCGCGTTGGGGGCGACCCAGCCACGGGGCAGGTCGGAGCCGACGTCAGTGAGGAAGTCCGAGAAGGGTGTCGAGCCGTAGGCGGATGAGCCCAGGCTGGTCAGAGGCTGGCCGGTCAGGGTTTCCAGTGTCCAGTCACGGCGGCGATAGTCGCGGCCGCGCCGGTGGCTGCCGACGCCCGTGCGCAGCTCCAGCGCCCCGACCGCGCGGCGCAGGTCCAGCGTGGCGACCTCGTCGACGTCGCGGGAGTCCTTGGAGGTGTAGTCGAACGACTGCCCCACAAAGTTGGCCGGGTCGCCGTAGTTCAGGGTGGTGCGCAGGTCCGGGCCGCCTGACAGGCCGTGGCTGAAGTCGTATTGCAGCGGGGCGAAGAAGGCGACGCGGGCCCGGGTCGTGGCCTTGCCGTCCGGATGATAGCTGCGGGCGCGCGAGTAGCCGTAGTCGCCGTCCAGCGTCCACGGCCCGGTCGTCCAGCGGCCGTGGAAGCCCAGGGCGACCAGGTCGTGGCGGTTCACGCTGATCTCGTGCGAGGCCATCCAGCGGACATTGTCGATGGTCCCGGCCTGGACCGTCTGGCCCTTGACCACCTGGGTCCCGGGCACGAAGCGCGAGATCGAGACAGACGGGTCGTCAGGATGGATGTCGAGGCCGTACTCGTCGTAGTGGGCGTCCAGGCGGGTGGCCAGCAGGTCGAAGTCCAGGCTCAGCGACGAGGTCGGCCGCCACTGCAGCGTGAAATCGCCGGACGCCATGCGGCGGTCTTCCAGCTCCACGGTCGGCCGCGTGCGGGTCGGGGTGTAGAGGCCCGGGCCCAGCACCGCGGTGAAGCGGTCCAGGTTCCAGCCGGTGTTGTAGAGGCGGTCGTTGCGCACCCGTCGCTGGTCAATTACGCCGCCGGCCAGCACGCCCAGGCGGCCGCTGTCGTCGACCCAGCTCCAGACGCCCGACACCGACGGATCGGTTCCGCCCATGCGACCGTTGGAGGCGCGCACCGACAGCACCGAGCGCCGACCGCGATCCAGGGGCTTGAAGGTGCGCACGTCGATGTCGCCGCCCAGGGCGCCTTCGTCCATGTCGGCGGTGGTGGTCTTGATCACCTCGATCTGGTCGATGACGTCGGCGGGCAGAACCTCGAAGCGGAACTGGCGGCCCCGGAAGCCGCCGTTCTCGATCAGGTCGTTCAGGGCCACCGGCCGGCCGTTCAGCAGCACGTTCTGAAACTGCGGTCCCAGGCCCCGGACGCTGACATAGAGGCCCACACCGCGATGGCGCTCCAGGCTGACGCCGGGGGCCAGTTGCAGCGCCTCGGCGGCGTTGCCGACTGGCAGGCGGGCGATGTCCTCGGCGCTGACGGCGTCCAGCGAATAGGCCGCGGCGCGCTTGGCGGTCAGCGAGCGGTCCAGGCTGGCGGCGTAGCTGGTGATGGTGACCGCATCGATCTCCACGGGGCCGGCGTCTGGAATCGGCAGCGCGCCGGATGGGGAGGGCGCGGCTCTGCGCGGCTCCAGCACGAAGACGCCCTGGCGGACCTCGCGCACGGTGGCATCGGTTCCAGCCAGCAGCGATTCGATCGCGGCCCTGGTCGACACGCCGGGCGCGGGCAGCCGGGCCGTTCTTCCGGCGACCAAGTCCGGCGCATAGATGATCTGGACGTTCCGGGCCGCCGCCAGCCGCGTCAGGCTATCGCCCAGGCTGGCGAGCGGCGAGGCGGACGCTCCAGGCGCGACAGCCAGGAGAGCGACCCCGATCGCACCGGTGTGGAAGCAGGACGGCATGCCTGGCGTGAGGGCCCGAGGCTGAAACTGGCGGTTCCCTTAGCGGCCGCTCATGACAGTTGGGCGACAGTGTTCGCCGACGCGCGCGTCAAAAAGGGAGAGTGCCGGCAGCCCCCCCGAGGACGCCGCCGGCTAGTTGCTCGCCGGTGGGGTGGCGAGAGGCCGGAAACCTACGGTGTGACATCCATGCCGTGCAATCCCGATCGCGTCCTAAGTGAGGCGAAATCGATTTCCGGTGTGAATTTAGAGGCTGCGAACCCAGGCCCAGACGTCGTCCAGCCGCTCCAGGGCCGACAGGCCTTCTTTTCGAGCCGATTCGCCGACTCGCCGCAGGCGGCCGGGCGTCACCCCGAAGCGGGCGCTGAAGGCGCGGCTGAAGTGAGCGTCGGACCGGAAGCCGTGGCGGTAGGCGATCTCGCCCAGGGTCTGCTGCTCGGCGCGATCCTGCAGGATGGCGTCGAACGCCTGGTCCAGGCGCCGGCTCTGGATGAAGGCGCTGATCCCGCCCACTGGCGCGAAGACCTTGTAGACCAGGCTGCGCGAGACCCCGAGATGCTCACGCACCGCTTCGGGCGCCAGGTCCGGATCGGCGAGGCGCTGCTCGATATACTGGCGGCCTGTAGCGAGCAGCATCTTCTCAACCGGGCGGGCGTCGTCGCGCGCGAATTCGCAGCCGCTGAGGATCGCGCCGCCCAGAAGGGTGATCGCCGCCTTGGCGCCCACGGCGGCGTCGACGGAGGTCATGTCCTCGATCGTGTCCCACAGGGTTCGCAGGTGCGTAGCCAGAAGGCGGCCGCTGCCGGCGCGCTCGGAGACCACCAGCCCATGAAAATCCAGCTCGGCGGCCTGAGGATCGAGCTGGGCGCGCGGCAGGATCATGTAGAGGGTGAGGTAGGGCGTCGTGGTCAGGCTGAACGGCCGAGCCATGTCGACCACGCGGATCGCGCCATGTTCGCTGCTGGCCGCCCGGCCGTCGTAGTCGCCACGCCATTCGCTGCCGTCCAGGTCCAGGATCAGCATGATGGTGTCGCTGCCGTCGCCGACGATCTGCGGAAGTCGGCGCTCGAACCGCTGCGCCACGCCCTTGCACTGGGCGAAGACGACGCCGCCCAGATTGTAGCCCTCCAGGCTGTTGTAGAACGCGTCTTCGGGCGACAGCAGCGTGATCTCGAAGAGGTGCGCGCAGGTCTGGCGATACTGCTCGGCGGCATCGGCTTGCTCGGCGGCGTCCAGAATCCAGAGATCCTTGCGAAGTCGCTCAGTCGACACGGGGACGCTTCAACTCCTGAGCGGCGCAAACCCTGTGGATAGCAGCTGTGGACCGGCGGGCAATAGAATGTGGATCGTCGGTCAATGACAGGCGCGCGGCGCGGCGCGACAAGAACGCTTGCCCCGCACGCCGGTGGGGTTTCCCTTCGGGGTTGCAGGGCGTGCGATGAGTGGCCGTCGAGCCCCCGCCGGGTTCGACGGTCCGGCGAACTCAGGCGCTCTTGGCCAGGAACGGGGGCTCCGAACGGAGAGCCTGGCCAAGAGCGTTTGCAGCGCTCACGACCGCCCTGATGACGCGCTCTCGCTTTTCGTCGAACCGACCCGTCACGCAGCCGACGTCCAGCGCGGCGACCACCCGGTCTTCTGAGTCGAGGACGGGGGCGGCCACGCCTGTGCCGCCCAAGGCGAACTCTTCGGTGACGACGCAGTAGCCCTGGTCGCGGACCTGGCCGACGATCCTGAGAAGCTCGGCCTTGTCGGTCACTGTGTGCCGCGTCAGGGGGGCGAGCGGCTCCTCGCCCAGCAGCCGGGGCCAGTCGCGCTCGGGCTGACGCGAGACCAGCACGCGACCGATCGCCGAGCAGTAGAAGGGGATGGGCCGCTCGATATTGGTGGCGTAGCGGACCTCCAGATCCGCCACCACCTGGGCCAGCGCCCGGGCGTGGCCGTGCGAGCCGAACCCACCCAGGATCACGGTCTCGCCCAGGGCTAGCATCAGCTCTTCCATGATCGGCCGGGCGGCGGCCAGCAGACGGCCATGCGGCGCGATCTTCCATCCGAAGCCGCCGGTCCGGTACTGGGCGGACAGCGCATAGCGATCGCTGACCGGGTCGCGCTCGACATAGCCCCGGTTCACCAGGGTGCGGAGCAGCATCAATGTACTGCTTTTGGGGACGTTCAGGCGCAGCGTCGCCTCGCGGAGCAGCACCCCGTGATCGGCCTCGGCGATCAGCTCGATCAGTTCGAGCACCCGCGCGGCCGAAGGAACATTGGCAGTCATGGCTCGAACGACGTTCCGATGCTTGAGCGTTGTATGGAAGTTTCCAGGCCGCCTCGCCGCTGACGCGACGATTCTGGAAGTAAAAGTCACTAGGGATGCGGCGGTTTACGCGGAACTGTCACGAAGACGGGCGCTTCTGCGACCGGCGATATCGGACGTAGCATTGCTCCGAGCCAGCCTAAAAACGAAATCTCTTCGTGATATCGACAAGTCGATCATGTCGATTAGCTGGATGCGGGGAGCGCTTGAAGCTTGGATATCGCGCAACTCGCAATAGAATATTTGCGGGCGGCGTGAACTTTCCTGATGGATGCGCCCTGTGCGCTCGTATTCAGCGGTGGTGTGCCTGAAAACGGTCAGCCCGCTCCGGACCATTACCCTGCATTGTTGAAAGGTCCACGAACCGTTGTTGGACGCGCAGCGGTTTCCCTGTCCACACTCAGAAACGCCGGGCGGAACCTCAATCCGCCGGAGGGGTAAAGTAGAGCAGGGGAATTAGACATGAGTAACACGTGGTCGCGCAGCCGCGCCGCCATGCTGGCGACAAGTGCGCTTTGCGCCGTCGCCGGTTTCGCCTCGATGGCGCAGGCCCAGGACGCTTCGCCGGAGACCTCGGTCGAGGAAATCGTCGTCGTCGGTTCGCAGATCAAGGGCGCCAAGGTCACCGCCGCTTTGCCCGTGACGCTGGTCGGCGCCGAGCAGATCGCCGCCGCCGCCGCCGGTTCGGGCGATGAGCTGTTCCGCACCATTCCGCAGGCCGGCAACGTCCAGTTCAATTCAAGCTTTCTGCCGGGCTCCAGCAACTCCGCCCGTGGCGACGTCAACTCGATCAGCCTGCGCAACCTTGGCACCGGCAACACCCTGGTGCTGCTGAACGGTCGCCGCACGGTCGTCCACCCCACCACCCAGGCCGAGTCCCTGGTGCCGGTGTTCACCTACAACACCAACGCCATTCCGGTGGCTGGCCTGCAGCGCGTCGAAGTGCTGCGTGATGGCGCCGCCGCCATCTACGGTTCGGACGCCGTGGCCGGCGTCATCAACACCGTGCTGCGCGAGGACTACAACGGTGGCCAGATCGAAGCCCAGTACGGCTTCGCCGAAGGCACCAGCATGAAGGAAGGCCGCCTGACCGGCCTGTATGGTCGCGACTTCAAGGAAGGCCGCGGCAACTTCACGATCTTCGCCTCGACCGAGCGCCGCGCCGCGCTGCTGGATTCCGATCAGGAATACACCGCCTTCGCCGATAAGCGTCCGCTGTTCGCGGGCACCGAGTTCGAGACCGCCACCAGCCTGGACGGCCGCAGCACCTCGTCGCCGTGGGGCCAGTTCACCGCCCGCAACACGACGACGGCGATCCGCTCGAACGGCGTGGCCGTCACCGGCGCGACCGGCATCTTCAAGATCGTGCCGACCGCCAACGGCTGCGGCCTGACGCTGAGCCCGGGTCTCTGCATCACCAGCGGTGCGCTGAACACCACCACCGACCGTAACCTCCGTCAGGAGTCCGCGGCGGTGAAGACCTACACGGTGCCGGAAGTCGAGCGTTACAACTTCTTCGGCACGGCCCACTACGACCTGACCGACGACGTCACCTTCTTCTCGGAACTTGGCTACTACCGCGCCAAGACCCACGGCCTGCAAGGACCGAGCGCGGTCGCGACCTCGGGCTCGATCACGATCCCGACGACGGGCTACTACAACCCGTTCGGCGCCGCCGTCCTGCCGAACGGCCAAGTCAATCCGAACCGCCTGCCGGGCCTGAACATCTCCGCCGCCGGCGTGCCAGTGACGATCAACACCTACGGCCTGGTCGATGTTGGGGCCACGCCCGTCGACGTGACCAATGACCAGTACCGCGTCCTGGGCGGCCTGCGCGGCCAACGCTGGGGCTGGAACTGGGAGAGCGCCGCGCTCTACTCCGCTGCCCAGGTGAAGGACGAGTCGGTGGCTGTCAGCGCGACCAAGCTGCAGGCGGCGCTGTCGCTGAGCACGCCTGAGGCCTACAACCCCTTCAACGGCGGCAATCTGGGCAGCCTGAGCTATGGCGACGGCACGCCCTCGAACAGCGCCACCCTGGCCGGCCTGACGGTTCCGATCCTCCGGAAGAACAAGACCACCATGGCCCTGTGGGACTTCAAGGTGAACCGTCCGGACCTGATGCACCTGTGGGCCGACAACGACATCGGCATCGCCTTGGGCGTCGAGGTCCGCAAGGAAACCTATCGCGATGACCGCGACTCCCGTATCGACGGCACCATCGTCTACACCGACGCAGTGACCGGCACGGTGACGGGGTCGGACATCCCCGGCACCAGCACCTCGCCGGACGTCTACGGCAAGCGCACGGTCATGTCGGCCTTCGCCGAACTGGCCATTCCGCTGGTCTCGCCGGAAATGAACATCCCGCTGGTCAACAAGCTGGAACTGCAGCTCGCGGGTCGCGCCGAGGACTATGACGACGTCGGCAGCGTCGCCAAGCCGAAGATCGCCGGCGCCTGGGACATCATCCCCGGCATTCGCCTGCGGGGGTCGTACTCTGAAGGCTTCCGCGCGCCGAACCTGGAACAGATCAACGTCACCCAGGTCAGCCGCAGCAACACCCGCACCGACTACATCTTCTGTGAAGCCGACCTGCGCGCCGGCCGGATCACCAGCTTCAACGCCTGCGCCCGTGGCAAGGCCACCCGCGCCGTGCGGGCCGGCAACCCCGACCTGAAGCCGGAAACCTCGACCAGCCTGTCCTACGGCTTCGTGTTCGAGCCGCAGTTCATTCCGTCGCAGTTTGGCCGCGCGACCCTCACGGTCGACGTCTGGAAGATCAAGCAGCAGGGCATCATCGGCGTCTTCGGCGAAGGAAACGGTGTGATCCTCGACTACTTCCTGCGCACCCAGGGCAGCTCGAACCCGAAGGTTCACCGCGCCGCCCCGACGCCGGAAGAGATCGCCGCCTTCGCCGGCACCGGCCTGACCGCCGTCGGTGAAGTGCTCTATGTCGACGACCAGTACGTCAACCAGCTGCCGCAGGTGGCCCAGGGCATCGACATCGGGTTCCAGTATCGCCTGAACACCGAACGCTTCGGCGACTTCTCGCTCAGCGTCGACGCCGCCCGGATCGACAAGCTGTACCAGCAGCCGACCACCCAGATCCAGGAACTGCTGGCGGCGCGCGCGGCCGGCAAGATCAACGCCAACACCGTCATCACCGGCGCCTCGGACCTGGTCGGCCAGAACGGCACGCCCGAGTGGCGCTGGTCGGGTACCCTGACCTGGAAGAAGGGCAACTTCAGCGCAGACTGGTTCGCCAGCTATGTGGGCGCATTCTACAACACCGGCCTGACCTATGCGGCGACCGGCGAGTTCTATGACGTGCCCTCGACCACGTTCCACAACGTGGCGGTCAACTACGCCTTCGAAGATGGCCGCCTGGCCGGCACCCGCCTGCGGGTCGGCGCCCGGAACGTGTTCGACAAGGATCCGCCGCTGACGCCCGGCGGCTACACGGGTTCGGTCTACAACCCCTATGCCCGTTACTGGTACTTCAACATCCGGAAGACCTTCTAACTGTCGTAACCACGGCGCCGTCCCCCATGAAACGAGGGGGCGGCGCCGATCGGGGAGCACCATGCGTAAATCGAATCTCCTAGGCCGCTCGGCCTTGTTGTGCGCCGTCCTCGCCGGCGCGCTCGTTACGTCCAGCCTGGCGCCGCTCACGCCGGCCTACGCGTTCCAGGAAGAAGCGCCCACGCGGGCGCTGGCCCAAACGGGCGGCGACCTGATCGGCTACGGCTCGATCCACCATCCCACCATTGGCCGCGACGGCATGGTCGTCAGCCAGAGCAAGATCGCCTCGAAGATCGGCGCCGACATCCTGGCCAAGGGCGGCAACGCCGTCGACGCTGCCGTGGCCGTGGGCATCGCCGAGACCCTGACCCTGCCGCGCGCCGGCAATCTGGGCGGCGGTGGCTACATGCTGGTCTATGACGCCGCCTCGAAGAAGACGGTGGCCATCGAGTACTACGGCCAGGCCCCGCTGGCCGTGAAGCCCGACTTCCTGCTGGACGACAAGGGCCGGGTCGCTGGCGACAAGGTGCAGTCCTTCAAGGGCGTCACCGTGCCGGGCACCGTCGCGGGCCTCTATGAGGCGCACAAGCGTTTCGGCAAGCTGCCCTGGGCCGATCTGGTCCAGCCGGCGATCGATCTCGCCGTCAATGGCCTGGTGATGAGCGACGACGAGGCCGACGCCCTGGCCAAGCGCAAGTCGGCGATGTCCCAGGATCCGAACGGCGCGCTGAAGGTGTTCTTCAAGCCGGACGGCTCGCCCTACGGTCCGGGCGAGGTCTACAAGAACCCCGATCTGGCCTGGACGCTGCGCCAGATCCAGGCGCGCGGCGCGGACGGCTTCTACAAGGGCCCCGTGGCCGAGAAGCTGGTGGCCGGCATCAAGGCCGGCGGCGGCATCATCAGCTTGAAGGACCTGGAGTCGTACAAGGCCAACGTGCTGGAGCCGATCTGGTCGGACTACCGCGGCTACAAGATCGCCTACATGCCGCCGACTTCGGCCGCGTCCAGCGTCGCCGAGGCCATGAACATCCTCGAGCACTTCCCGATGGACAAGCTGGGCGCCGGCAACGTCGCCACCATGCACGTCATCGCCGAGGCCCTGAAGATCGTCACGGTCGACCGGCGCTATTCGGGCGGCGGGCCGCAATGGAAGACGCCGGCCAAGGGCATCGCCAGCAAGGCCTTCGCGGCCGAGCGCGCGAAGCTGATCACGATGGACAAGTCGCTGGATTCGAAGTCGCTGCCGGGCCTGGACCCGCACAACTTCGAGGGGCCGGACACGACGCACTATTCGATCGCCGACAAGGAGGGGAACGTGGTGTCCAACACCTACACCCTCACCGCGTCGTTCGGGGCCCACGTCGTGGCGCCAGGCACCGGCTTCCTGCTCAACAACTCGCTGGGCAATTTCGACTGGAACCCCAAGCCGACCAGCTTGGGCAACAAGATCGAGCCGGGCAAGCGCGCCCAGTCGACGATCTCGCCGGTCATCGTGTTCAAGGACGACAAGCCCTGGGTGGCCACCGGCACGCCCGGTGGCGGCACCATCCTGGGCACCATGGTGCAGGTGCTGGTCAACCTAATCGACTTCAAGTTGAACATGGCCGAGGCCGCCCAGCGGCCGCGGATCTACCAGGCAGGCGTCGATGGTCCGCTGCAGCTGGAAGAGTCGATCCCCGAGGATCTGGTCGCCGGCCTGGAGGCTAAGGGCCACAAGGTCGAGCGCTCGCAGATCATCGGCAGCACCCAGTCGATCATGATCGGGCCTGACGGCAAGACCTTCTACGGCGCGGCCGACACCCGCCGGCCGGACTCGGCCGCGGTCGGGGTCAAGCAGTACTGAGGGAACAGGAAGGGCCGCCGCGAGGCGGCCCTTTTTCGTTAGGCCGTGGCGCGACGGCGGAAGGGCAGGGGCTCGGCGTCCTGTTCGGCGCCCGGCAGACACTTCAGGAACATCTCGGCGGCCAGGCTGAGCTTGCGTTCCGAGTGGCGCAGCACGCGGAAGGTTCGGCGCGGCAGGTTGACCGCCCGCACCAGGGCGCCTGACGCCAGGGCCTCGCGCGCCACCAGGTCGGAGAGGGCGCTGGGGCCCAGGCCCGCGACCACGGCCGACAGGATCGCCTCGTTGGTCGGCAGCTCCAGGCGCACGTCCAGCTTCTTCACGTCGGCGCCCAGGCCGCGCAAGGCGCGCTCGAACTCCGACCGCGTGGCCGAGCCTTCCTCGCGCAGCACCCAGGCGCCGCGCACCAACTCTTCCGGACGCGGCGGGCGATGGGCCCAGGCGTGGTCGGGGCGCACCAGGATGCACAGCTGGTCGCCCTCGACGTCGACGCCGTCCAGGTCGGGATCCACGTGCGGGGCGGCGACGAAGCCGATGTCCGCCGCGCCGTCCAGCACCATGCGGGCGGCTTCCTCGGTATTGGCGATGTGCAGGTCGATGCTCAGGTGCGGAAAGCGGTTGCTGAACTCGCCGATCACACGGGGCAGCCAATAGTTGCCGATCGTCTGGCTGGCATAGATCGTCACCGTGCCGCGGCGCAGGTTCGACATGTCCATCAGCGTGCGCTGGGCTTCGCGGACCTGGTTCAGGATCTTGCGCGCCTCGTCCAGGAAGGCTCGTCCGGCGACGGACAGTTCGATGCGCCGACCGACCCGGTCGAACAGCGCCGTGCCGTAGGTGTTTTCCAGAGCGCCGATCGACGCGCTGACGCCCGACTGGGTGATGTGCAACGCTTCGGCGGCGCGCGTCATGTTCAACCGCTCAGCGACGCAGACGAAGATCCTCAGCTGCTCCAGTGTCATGGTGAAACCCCGCTTTTTCCCGCGAAGCCAACTTAGGCACAACGAACACGCGTTCAGCAAAGAAAATGTCGTTCAGCGTATAGAACGCCTAGCGATGTTCCCGGTACCATCGTCGGGCGCCCTGCTTGGGGCAATTTATTCCTCCTGCGGTTTCTTTCAGGGCCGCGCGGCGCGTCAGGGCGGTCTGGCGGACGTCGAAAGGGGTAGGGCTTGCTGACTCGCATCGGCGTGTTCGATCGGCGCGGTTGTTGGTGATCATGAGGTCGGCTTGTTGAAGTAAACAGCGCGGCTCGTGAATATTTGTGGGTTGCTCGACTGTTGATGGCCAAGTCGTGTTCGGTCATCATCACTGTATTGGTGGCGTGGGGCTTTTGGGGCGAATGGCGTTGGATTGTGTCGAGCGCTTGTCGCCGGCGGCGGAGCGCCTCGCGCTCGGCCCTGCGACGCGTCGGCGTGCGATCACCGCCTGCCTGGCCGGCAATCTGTTCGAGATCTTCGACTTCGGCGTCTACGGCTACTTCGCCGTCCAGATCGGTCGGGCGGTGTTTCCGTCCGCCGACCCGATCGCCTCGGTGCTGGCCAGCTTCGCGACCTATGGCGTCGGCTTCCTGATGCGGCCCGTCGGGGCGATGGTGATCGGCAGCTATGGCGACCGTCATGGGCGCAAGGCGGCCCTGGCCCTGACCATCACACTGATGGCGATCGCCACGGGTCTGACCGGACTGGTCCCTACCTACGCCCAAGCCGGGCTCTGGGCGCCGGTCCTGCTGCTGGTCTTCCGGCTGGTGCAGGGTTTCTCGACCGGCGGCGAGTGGGGTGGGGCGACCACCTTCCTGGTCGAGCACGCCCCGGCCGGTCGCCGCGGCTTCTATGGCAGCCTGCAGCAGGTCAGCACCGGCCTGGCCCAGATCCTGTCGATCAGCTCGGCCCTGCTGCTCAACACCATTCTGAGCGCCGACGACCTGCAGGCCTGGGGTTGGCGGCTGCCGTTCCTGCTGGGCTTCGTGCTGGCGCCGATCGGCTACTATCTGCGGGCCCGGGTCGAGGAGTCGCCGGAGTTCGCCGCGGTCTCGAACCAGAAGCGGACCGCGCCAGCGCCGTTGCGCAGCGCCCTGACAGTCCATCGCGGCGCGGTGCTGACCTGCTTCGGCCTGACCATGATCTGGACGGTGTCCGGCTATGTGTTCATCACCTTCATGCCGACCTTCGCGGTGCACACGCTGGGCATGGCGCCGGCGAACGCGCTGGCAGGGACCATTTGCGCCGTTCTGGTCAATCTCGCCGTCATTCCGTGGGCGGGTCTGGCCTATGACCGCTGGGGCGGGCGCGGCTTGCTGATGGCGTCGGCCGCCGGCTTCGCCTTGCTGAGCGCGCCCCTGTTCGCGTCCCTGGCCCACGCCCAGAACCTCACCGCCCTGGCCTTGGTCGCGGTGGTCGCCGGCGTGCTCTATGGCCTCTACAACGGCGCAGCGCCGGCCCTGCTGTGCACGCTGTTCCCGACCGCCGTCCGCTATACGGCGCTGTCGGTCGGCTACAACGGCGCGGTGATGGTCTTCGGCGGCTTTGCGCCCTTCATTTCCACCGTCCTCGTCCGGGAGACCGGCCTGGCGATCGCCCCCAGCTTCTATGTCGCGCTGTGCGCGGCGGTGAGCCTGGGCGTGCTGGCCTGGCCGCGCGGGCGAGGGGCCTTTGTCCATTAGAATGCAATCGAGGGGATCTTTCATGCGGCGTTCGCTCAAGCGCCAGAGCCTGGTCTACGCAGCCGCCATCGCGGCGCTGGCTCTGTCATCCTCGGTCCTGCCGTCGGCGTCTTACGCAGCCGATTGGGCGCAGACCGCCGCCGGCGCCGCTCAGCCGCGTGACGGCCTGCTGCGCACCTTCGTCGACGCCAAGACGGGCAAGGTGCTGGTCCAGGTGCCGCCGGCCGGCGCCGACGGCGTCTCGCTGCGGGTGATCTATCAGGCCAGCCTGGCCACCGGCCTGGGCTCGACCTCGCTGGGCCTGGACCGCGCCGCCACCGGCCGCGCCCAGCTGCTGGCCTTCCGCCGCGCCGGCAAGAAGGTGATCATCCAGGCCGAGAACCCCGAGTACCGCGCCAACGGCGCCGGCGAGCTCGAGGCGGGCGCGGTGCGCAGCTCGTTCGCGGTCTCCAACCTCTGGAGCGGCGACGCCATCGCCGAGGGCCCCGACGGCGCAGCCCTGGTCGACATCACCAGCTTCCTGACCCAGGACACGCTGGACGTCGCTGGCCGCATCCGCATGCGCAAGCAGGGCGTCTATCGGCCCGCCGCCAACCTGACCTATGTGGACGCGCCCCGCAGCGGCGTCTTCCCCACGAACCTGGAGTTCGAGGCGGTCCAGACCTTCACCGCCGACGACCCCGGCGTCGAGGTCCGCGCCATCGCGCCGGACGCGCGATCGATCACCCTGACGGTGCACCACTCGTTCGTGAAGCTGCCCGAGGCTGGCTTCGAGACGCGTCGCTTTGATCCCCGCACTGGCACCTCGGTGCAGGTGCCGGTCGTCGACTTCGCCGCGCCGCTGGACTCGGCGATCGTCTACCGCCTGGCCCGCCGGTTCCGGCTGGAGAAGACCGATCCGAGCGCCGCCCGCTCGCGGGTCAAGAAGTCGATCGTCTTCTATGTCGATCGCGCGGCGCCCGAGCCGATCCGCACGGCCCTGGTCGAGGGCGCCAACTGGTGGGGCCAGGCGTTCGACGCGGCCGGCTTCATCGACGGCTTCAAGGTCGAGGTGCTGCCCGAGGGCGTCGATCCGATGGACGCCCGCTACAACGTCATCTTCTGGATCAATCGCCAGACGCGCGGCTGGTCCACGGGGCAGACCATCGTCGATCCGCGCACCGGCGAGATCGTGCGCGGCGTGGTGCAGCTGGAGTCGCTGCGCGTCCGCCAGGACAAGATGATCTTCGAGGGCCTTCTGGGCGCGGCGGGCACGGGCAAGGGCGGGGTCAACGACCCGGTGCAGATCGCCCTGCAGCGCATCCGCCAGCTGGGCATGCACGAGACCGGCCACGCCCTGGGCTTCTCGCACAACTTTGCGGGCTCGACCTTCGGCCGGGCCTCGACGCTGGATTACCCCGCGCCGCTGATCCACGTGAAGGGCGACAAGCTCGACTTCAGCGACGCCTACGTGAAAGGCGCGGGCGCGTGGGACAAGTTCACGGTCAAGTGGCTGTACAGCCAGTTCCCGCCCGGCACGGACACCGCCAAGGCGCTGGACAAGATCGCCCGCGAGGTCGCTGGCCAGGGCATGATGTTCATCGCCGACGACGAGCATCCGGCCAGCACCCAGTGGGATAACGGCAGCGATCCGGTCGACGGGCTGAAGGACACCCTGGCGGTGCGCAAGATCGCCCTGTCGCGCTTTGGCCTGGGCAATATCGCACCCGGCGCGCCGGTCGCCGACCTGCGCCGGGTGTTCGTGCCGATCTATCTGTTCCACCGCTATCAGGTCGACGGCGCTGTGAAGCAGGTTGGCGGCGTCGACTTCAGCTACGCGGTGAACGGCGAGGGGCGCGAGCGCGCCAAGATCATCGACGCCGGCGCTCAGCGCCGCGCGCTGAAGGCCGTGCTGGAGACCCTGGATCCGGCGCTGCTGGACACCCCCGACGACCTGGTGGCCCTGCTGTCCCAGGCCGCCTCGGGCACGCCGGACCGGCAGTTCGAGATCGAGCTGTTCGACACCCTGGGCGGGCCGGTGTTCGACCCTGTGGGTGCGGCCATCGTGGCCTCGGACATGGCCCTGCGCCAACTGGTCGAGGCCCCGCGCCTGAACCGTGTGCAGGAACAGGCCCGCCGCGATCCGGGCCAGCTGACCGTCAGCGAGCTGCTGGACGCCTTGTTCACCCAGGTCCAGGCCAAGCCCGGCGAGTCCGCGCGCTTCGCCGAGATCCGCCGCCGCCAGCAGGCGCGGCTGATCGGCGATCTGGTCGACACCCTGGGCGACAAGTCGCTGTCGCCGACCGTGGCGGCGGTCATCGAGGCCAAGCTGGCCGCCACCGGCAAGGCCTTGGCCTCCGGCGCCGGTGTCTACGACCTCTACCTGGCGCGTCTGCTGGCCGAGAGCGATCGCGAGGCCCTGGCCCGCTTCGCCTCCGACCAGGCCCCCGCGCCCAAGACACCGCCCGGCAGCCCGATCGAGGACTGCTGGTTCTGCGCCCCTTCCGACCAGACCCGCGCTGCGGCGCTGCAAGCCACGGAGTTCACCCGATGATCGCCGACCGTCGAAAAGCCCTGATCGGCTTCAGCGGAGCCGCCCTGTCGCTGGCCTGCGGTGTGAGTGCGGCGCGCGCCGACGCCGCCGCAGCCCTGAAGGTCCAGGGGCTGGAGTTGCCCAAGGTCGCGGTTTCGATCGGCAGCTATGCGCCTTTCGTCCGGCATGGCGATCTGGTCTTCGTCTCGGGCCAGCTGCCGCTGAAGAATGGCAGCCTGATCGCCAAGGGGCGTGTGCCTGCCGAGGTCAGCCTGGAAGAGGCTCAGGCCGCAGCCCGCCAATGCGCGTTGAACGTGCTTGGCGCGGCGGCGGCCGCGGTCGGCGGCGATCTGGAGAAGATCACCGCCTGCCTGAAGCTGACCGGCTTCGTGGCCTGCGATCCTGGCTTCACCGACCATCCCAAGGTCGTCAACGGCGCCTCGGACCTGATCAAGGCGGTGCTGGGCGAGCGTGGCCAGCACGCCCGCGCGGCCGTTGGCGTCGCCTCGCTGCCCATGGGCGCGCCGGTCGAGGTCGAGGCCATTTTCAGCGTCCGGATTTAGCGCCGTCGTTCGTCGTCATGAGGTGAGCCGTCGAACGGCCCGCCCAGTTTCATTCCAGGAGTACGCTCGCATGTCCGCATCCATCCTTCGCATCCTGGCCGGAGGCGTCGCGGTCGCCGCGCTCTCGACCTCGCTGGCCCTGGCCCAGACCAAGCCGCTGGCGATCACCAACGCCGAGATCTTTGACGCCACGGGCGCCGCGCCCTATCGCGGGACGCTGGTGGTCAAGGGCGGCCGCATCATCGCCGTCGGGGCCAAGGTGAAGGCGCCCAAGGGGGCGACCGTGATCGACGCGGCCGGCAAGGCTGTGGTCCCGGGCTTCATCGACGTCCACACCCACTGGACGCCCAGCGGCGCGCCGGCCGTGACGCCGAAGATCGCCGACGCCTACCTCGCGGCGGGGATCACCACGGTCAACGACTTCCACCAGCAGCCGGAGTCATTCGAGCCGCGTCGTCGCTGGCTGGCGACCCTGACCGCGCCGCACGTCAACTTTGTCGCCCGCATGAGCACGCCCGGCGGCCACGGCGCCGACTGGGCCGACGAGAACACCACCCGCTGGGTCGATACGCCCGAGAGCGCTCGCCTGGCCGTCGATGAGATCGCCAAGTACAAGCCCGACGCCATCAAGGCCTTCCATGACGGCTGGCGCTACGGCGCGATGGCCGACAACACCAGCATGGACCCCTGGACGCTGAAGGCGCTGACCGACACGGCGCACAAGCACGGCCTCAAGGTGCTGACCCACACGGTGACCGTCGAGCGCGGCGCGGCCGCGGCCGAGAGCGGCGTCGACGTCATCGCCCACAGCCTGCAGGACAAGCCGCTGGATGCGGCCACGGTCGCCAAGATCAAGGCCTCGGGCTTGTACTATGCGCCCACCCTGGCGGTGTACGAGCCGGTCAAGCCGGGCCAGAAGCCGCCGGCCGATCCCGACAGCCCGCGCGCCAAGCAGTCGCAACTGAAGTTCGGCTATGCCCTGGGCAACACCAAGGCCCTGTTCGACGCCGGCGTGCCGGTGGCCCTGGGCACCGACGCCGGCATGCCCGGCACGCCGCACGGCCCGTCCAGCCTGCGCGAGATGGAGCTGCTGGTGCAGGCCGGCCTGACGCCCAGCCAGGCGTTGATCGCGGGCTCGGCCATCAGCGCCAAGGCCATGAACCTGCTGGCCGATCGCGGCACGCTGGAGGCCGGCAAGCGGGCCGACTTCGTGCTGGTCAACGGCAAGCCGTGGGAGACCATCGGCGACGTGCGCCGCATCGACCGGGTGTTCCTGGACGGCCAGGCGGTGTTCGGTCCCGGCTCGGTGCGCAAGCCGGCCAACGACCGCATGACCATGCCGGCCCTGAAGGCCAAGGCCCTGATCGACGACTTCGAGGGCGCGGTGGGCCGCACCAGCCTCGACACCAAGCGGCTGGACGACTTCGACGGCGGTCACGACCGCAGCCTGGAAGTCTCGCAGGTGATCGAGCGCGAGGGCGGCGGCAAGGTGCTGAGCGTCGGCGCGCGCATGGCCAGCAAGTCCGACGCCTCGGCCGGCGTGCTGCTGCCGTTGAGCCGCGGCTCGGTCGAGCCGGTCGACGCCACGGCGTTCAAGGGCGTGAAGCTAGCCGTGCGCGGCGATGGCGGCCCGTACCAGGTGACGATCCGCAGCGTGGGCGGCCTGTTCCGCGCCGAGGTCGAAGCCGGTTCGGCCTGGAAGACCGTCGAGCTGCCGTTCTCGGCCTTCAAGCCGGTGACGATGCGCGGCCAGACCCCGACCTGGACGGGCGCGGATCTGCTGGAAGTCGGTGTCGACGGCGAACGCGCCGCGCGCGCCAAGCTGTGGTTCGAGCTGGACGACGTGACCTTCTACTAGGCGGCTTCGGGCCGGGGAGGGCGGATGCTCGCTCCGGCCCAAATCGCCCTGTGCAGAACCGGGTTTCGATCTGTGAACAAAATCGGAACCTGGGCTTGCGCGCCATCCCCTTCGAACGCTAAATCCTCAGTTCTGCGGTGTCGGGCTGCGGATCTGTTCTGGGGCGTATCTGTGTCGCGTATCGAGGGGACTTTCGTCGAGTTGGCGCTGGAGATCGGCTTGGCCGAGACCATCGCCGAGACGCTGCGGGATATCGACCGCGCCATGGCCGACTTGCCGGCCGACGCCGGCGGCTCGCGCTGGCTGAAGCGCCTGCAGGAGCAGAAGACCAGCCTGCGCAATCCGACCCTGCGGACGACGGCGGCCCTGGTGGTGGCCATGTGCGTGAAGGACCCAACCCTGACGCCGCGTATCCGCCGTGCGTTCGCCGATCTGGTCGAGCGCCACCCGGAACTGGCCTGGTTCTACACCCAACTACCCGCCGCTTCGGCTGAGCCGCTGCGCCGCGCCGGCTAGGCCTTCCTCGGCCGCAGGGCCAGAGCCACGCCCAGCAGAGACAGCCCGCACAGCGCGAACCAGGTCAGGGCATAGACCAGGTGGCTGTTGCGGAAGGCGATCACCGTCAGTCCGCCAATCGGGAAGTCGCCCGGCTTGGGATCGGCCTCGGCGTCGATGAAGAACGGCGCGACCTTTTCCTCGATGCCATGCGCCTTGGCGATCATGTCAACGTCGCGCGAGTACCAGCGATCCAGGGTGGGCTTGTTCGAGCGCAGGAAGCCGCCGCGCGGTTCGCTCATCCGCATCAGGCCGGTGATGACGACATGTTCGCCCGGGATGCAGCGGGTGCGGGTGGCCGGATCGCGCCACTGCGGTGGCACGAAGCCGCGGTTGATCATGATCAGGCCCTGCCGCGTGCGTAGCGGCGTCATCAGCCAGTAGCCGGGGCCGAGTTCCGTGACGGCCTGCACCAGGGTTTCTTGCTCATGCAGGAACTCGCCGTCGACGCGGACGCGGCGGTACTCATCGTCGCGGGCGTTGACCTTGGCCCAGGCGCCAGGCGCGGGCGGCGCGACGGGGGCGGTGTGGACCCGGGCGTCGACGCGGGCGATCAGGTCCAGCTTCCAGGCCCGGCGCTCGACCTGCCAGGCTCCCAGCGCGCCGAAGACGAGCGCCAAGAGCAGGCAGCCGAACGCGAGCCACCACTTGGTCAAGGGGCTGGCGGCGCGCTCGCCGGGTTCATCGGCATCATCATGTTGCTGTTCAGGTGGAACATGATCCACAGCGAGCCGCTGATCACGATCGCCACGATAATGACGGTGAAGATCAGGGCCAGCAGCGTCCAGCCGCCCTCGGACTTGGTGTTGATGTGCAGGAAGAAGATCGTGTGGACCACGATCTGGATGAAGGCCAGGGCGACCACGATCGCCGCGGTCGTCTGGGCGTTGGCGATCGCGCCGCTCATGACCAGCCAGAAGGGCAGGGCCGTCAGCACCGCCGACAGCGCAAAGCCGATCAGATAGCCGCGGCGCGTGCCGTGGCTGTGGCCGTCGTCATGGGCGTGGTCGTCGTGACCCGCGTGATCGTGGGAAGCGTCGTGGGCGCTCATCGCAGCACTCCCAGCAGATAGACGAACGTGAAGACGCCGATCCAGACGACGTCCAGCAGGTGCCAGAACATGCCCAGGCACACCAGGCGACGACGGTTGTCGGCGTTCAGGCCGCGCTGGCCGACCTGGACCAGCATGACCACCAGCCAGATCAGGCCGAAGGTCACGTGCAGGCCGTGGGTGCCGACCAGGGTGAAGAAGGCCGACAGGAAGGCGCTGGTCTGTGGTGTGGCGCCTTCATGGATCAGGGTGGTGAACTCATAGAGCTCCACCCCGATAAAGGCCGCGCCCAGGAGGCCGGTGACCGCCAGCCAGATCTGGGTGGCGCGCTTGTTGCCCGCCTCCATGTCGATCATGGCCATGCCGTAGGTGATCGACGAGAACAGCAGGAAGGCCGTGTTCAAGGCCACCAGCGGCAGCTCGAACAATTCGGCCGGCCCGGGACCGCCGGCATAGGCGGTGGACAGCACCCCATACGTCGCGAACAGCGTCGCGAAGATGAGGGCATCGCTCATCAGATAGATCCAGAAGCCCAGCAGCGTGCTGCCGCCGCTGGCTCCATGGCCGTGGTCGTGCCCGGCTTCCTCGATGAGATAGAAGGTCGGCGAGGTCTCGGCCTTGTCGGTCGCGGTCGACATCTTACGCTTCCTCCGCCAGCAGGCGCGTGCGCTGGTTCTCGGTGTCGGTCACCACGTCGGCGGGGATGTGGTAGTCGCGGTCGTAGTTGAACGTGTGGGCGATGCTGAGCACCACCAGCGCCACGAAGCTGACGATCGCCAGCCACCAGATATACCAGACCATGGCGAAGCCCATGACCATCGCCAGGCCCGACAGGATTACCCCCATGCCGGTATTGCGCGGCATGTGGATAGGCTGGAAGCCGGTGGTCGGACGCTGGGCCCCGCGATCCTTCATGTCGTACCAGGCGTCCAGGTCATGGACGACGGGCGAGAACGCGAAGTTGTAGTTCGGGGGCGGGGACGAGGTGGCCCACTCCAGGGTGCGGCCATCCCAGGGATCGCCGGTGGTGTCGCGCAGCTTGTCGCGGTTCTTGATGCTGACCGCGATCTGGATGACGAACGCCACGATGCCGACGCCGATGATCAGCGCGCCGATGGCGGCCAGCACGAACCAGGGCTGCAGGCTGGGGTCGTCGAAGTGGCGGACGCGGCGCGTGGTGCCCATCAGGCCGACCACGTAGATCGGCGTCCAGGCCAGCCAGTAGCCGACGACCCAGCCCCAGAACGAGACCTTGCCCCAGAACGGATCCAGCTTGAAGCCGAAGGCCTTGGGGAACCAGTAGGTCATGCCCGCGAACAGGCCGAACACCACGCCGCCGATGATGACGTTGTGGAAGTGGGCGACCAGGAACAGCGAGTTGTGCAGCACGAAGTCGGCCGGCGGAACGGCCAGCAGCACGCCGGTCATGCCGCCCACGACAAAGGTCAGCATGAACGCCACGACCCACATCATCGGCAGCTCGTAGCGGATGTTGCCGCGGTACATCGTGAACAGCCAGTTGAAGATCTTGGCCCCGGTCGGGATCGAGATCACCATCGTGGCGATGCCGAAGAACGAGTTCACGCTGGCGCCCGAACCCATGGTGAAGAAGTGGTGCAGCCAGACGAGGTACGACAGGATGGTGATGACCACCGTGGCGTAGACCATCGACGAATAGCCGAACAGGCGCTTGCCCGAGAAGGTCGAGGTGATCTCCGAATAGATCCCGAAGACCGGCAGGACCAGCACGTAGACCTCTGGGTGACCCCAGATCCACACCAGGTTCCAATACATCATCGGGTTGCCCCCGAGATCATTGGTGAAGAAGTTCATGCCTAGATAGCGGTCGGCCATCAGCAGGGCGAAGGCGGCGGTCAGCACCGGGAAGATGGCGATGGCCAGGACGTTGCTGCACAGCGCCGTCCAGACGAACACCGGCATCTTCATCATGGTCATGCCGGGCGCGCGCATCTTCAGGATGGTTGCGACCATGTTGATGGCCGACAGCGTCGTGCCGACGCCGGCGATCTGCAGGGCCCATAGATAGTAGTCAGGCCCGGTGTCCGGACTGTTCTGCAGGTTGGCGACGGGGACGTAGTTCAGCCAGCCGGCGCGCGAGAACTCGCCGACGAACAGCGAGACCATGACCAGGCCCGCGCCGGCGACCGTCAGCCAGAAGCTGAGATTGTTCAGGAAGGGGAAGGCCACATCGCGCGCGCCAATCTGCAGCGGCATGACGTAGTTGATCAGGCCCACCACCAGCGGGATGGCCACGAAGAAGATCATGATCGTCCCGTGGGCGGTGAAGATCTGATCGTAGTGGTGGGCGTTGAGGTAGCCCTCATTGGCCCCGAAGGCGATGGCCTGTTGCAGACGCATCATGACGGCGTCGGCGAAGCCGCGCAGCAGCATGATGATGCCCAGGATCATGTACATGATCCCGATCTTCTTGTGGTCCACCGTGGTGAACCACTCGGTCCAGAGATAGCCCCAGAGCTTGTACTTGGTCACCGCGGCCAGGATGCCCAGGCCCAGCAGGACCACGACGGCGAAGGTGACCAGCAGGATCGGCTCGTGGACCGGGAAGGACTCCCAGGACAGCCGTCCGAAAATGGTCTTCGCGAGGGTCTGATCGAACATTGGCTTAGGCTCCGATCGATCCGTCGCGCGCCAGGGCGGGCGAGATAGCAGACATGTCGCGGTTCTTCGGCGAGGCGGGCGCCTGGTTGCCGGGGGGCTTGGGATCGCGTGGCTTGGTCACGTTCGTACCGGGTGCGATGTCCTCGGGCTCCTTGAACACCGCGCCTTCGGGCGGAGCGCCGTGCTGGTGCTCGCCGCCGCGCGGCGGGACCAGGCCATGCTGCTTGCCGTCGTGCTTCATCGTCGCGCTCATGCAGGTGGTGCCCGGCGTGATGCAGCGATTGACGATGCGGTTGAAGATGCCGGCCTCGACGCTGCCGTAGTGTGCGACCGGGACCTTCTCGCTGGGCTTTTCCAGCGCCAGATACTGCGGGGTCTGCAGCGTCTTGGTGCTGCCCTTGGTCTCGCTGATCCAGCGGTCGAAGCCGGCCTGGTCGACGCCGCGCAGCTTGAAGCGCATGTCCGAGAAGCCTGCGCCGCTGTAGTTGGCCGAGAAGCCTTCGTACTCGCCCTGCTTGTTCAGCACCGCGTGCAGCGTGCTCTGCATCCCGGGCATAGCGTAGATCATGCCGGCCAGGGTGGGGGCGTAGAAGGTGTTCATCATGTTGGTGGACGTGATGTCAAACCGCACCTGGCGATCGACCGGCAGCACCAGCTCATTGACGGTGGCCACGCCCTGCTCGGGGTAGATGAACAGCCACTTCCAATCCAGGGCCACGACCTGCACCCGCAGCGGGGCGACGTTGCGGTCGATCGGCTTCTCGGCCGAGATACGGTCCAGGGGGCGGAAGGGGTCCAGAAGGTGGGTGCTGGACCACGTCAGGGCGCCCAGGGCGATAATGATCAGCAGCGGCGCCGACCAGATCACCAGCTCCAGAGAGGTCGAGTGGTGGAACTGCTTGTCGTACGTTCCGTCGCCACCTTTGCGGTAGCGCCAGGCGAAGACGACGATCAGGATCATCACCGGGACGATGATCAACAGCATCAGCCCCGTTGAAATGTAGATCAGATTACGCTGTTGCAGCGCAATGTCCCCGGCAGGATCCAGGACAGCCCGCTCGCATCCCGACAAGAGAACGAGGAGCGCGATTGGGATAACGCGGGCATGTCGCCCAAGACCTGGGAAGCTTAAGCGCATGAGGGGACCATCAGGCTGCTCATTCCGGCTGCTTTGAGAGTTGTACAATCTTTTCGCTAGCGCAATATGTAGCGATCACTTGAACCGGTGGATTGCACGATCCGGGCCGTGAGCCAACCCCAGGACGGGACGCATGACTGAAACGATCGCCGCCTCGAACTCGACTCAGCTTGAGCGCGACGCCCGTCTGGTGACCGCGGATGACCACCGCGTCGCCCCCGGAGAGATCGCTATTGGCGTGATTATCGGGCGTACGAGCGAGTTCTTCGACTTCTTCGTCTACGCCCTGGCGTCGGTGTTGGTGTTCCCCGCCGTCGTGTTCCCTTACGTAGACGCAGTTACCGGTACGCTCTTCTCGTTCGCGGTCTTTGCCCTGGCGTTCATCGGTCGCCCGTTCGGGACGCTGCTGTTCACCGCCATCGACCGCAAGCACGGACGGGGCGTGAAGCTGACGATCGCCCTGTTCCTGCTGGGTGGTTCGACCATGGCCCTGGCTCTGCTGCCGGGCTTCGAGACGATCGGCGTTTGGTCGGCCGTGCTGCTCGCCGTGTTCCGTTTCACCCAGGGGATTGCGTTGGGCGGCGCCTGGGATGGCCTGCCGTCATTGCTCTCGCTCAATGCGCCCAAGGATCGCCGCGGTTGGTACGCGATGATTCCGCAGCTGGGCGCGCCGCTGGGCCTGCTGGTCGCCACCGGTCTGTTCGCCTACTTCATCTCGATCCTGTCGCCGGCCGACTTCCTGTCGTGGGGCTGGCGCTATCCGTTCTTCGTGGCCCTGGCCATCAACGTCGTGGCCCTGTTCGCCCGCCTGCGCCTGGTGGCCACGCCGGAGTTCGAGCGCCTGTTCGAGAGCCAGGAACTGCAGCCGTCGCCGCCGTTCAAGACCGTCGCCGTCGAGTGGCGCACGATCGCGCTGGGCGCCCTGGCGCCGCTGGCCAGCTTCGCGCTGTTCCACCTCGTCACCGTTTTCCCGCTGTCGTGGGTGACCCTGCGCGTGGGCGAGGAGCCGATCCGCTTCCTGGCCATCGAGGCTGTCGGCGCGGTGATCGGCGTTCTGGCCATGCTGGCCTCGGGCGTGATCGCCGACCGTGTCGGCCGCCGCGCCGTGCTGGGCGTTTCGGCCGTGATGATCGGCGCCTACAGCGGCTTTGCGCCCCAGCTGCTGAACGCCGGCGGCGTGGGGGAGGCGATCTACATGATCGCCGGCTTCGCCCTGCTGGGCCTTGCGTTTGGTCAGTCGTCGGGCGTGGTCAACAGCAGCTTCCCGGCCCATCACCGCTATACGGGCGCGGCCATCGTCGCCAACTCGGCCTGGCTGATCGGCGCGGGCTTCGCCCCGCTGGTGGCGCTGTTCCTGGCGACGCGCTTTGGCCTGTGGTCGGTCGGCGCCTATCTGCTGTCGGGTGTGGCCTGCACCCTGGCGGCCCTGGTCATCAACAAGGACTGGGCGCCAAAATCCGGCGAATAGGCCGTCAGGCCTGTTCCAGGTCCAGCGCGAGGAGAGCGGCGACCTCGATCTCCTCGTGCAGGGCCACGTAGCCGCCGCCGGCGATCTTGGTGTGCGAGACGCGCACGCGGCGCGTCTCGTTGATCCAGTACTCGGCCACGACCGTGTCCTCGGGGCCGGCCTTGTCGTCCAGCGCCAGCTGGTCGCGGACATTGACCGTCGCTGCGGCAAAGCGGGGGACACAGAAGGCGACGATCTCGGCGCGCGTGGTCCCCGGCCGGGTCAGGCTGGTAGGCAGGCCATACATCGCCGCGAACGCGGCGTTGCAGAAGATCAGCCGAGCCTCATCGTCGATCATGCACATGCCGCGCGGCATGCTGGCCAGGGTCTCGGCCAGCTCTTCCAGCAGTTCCCGGTCGCCGTCGTCTAGCTCCTCGTTCTCATAGGCCAGGACGGGGTTTCTGGGCTCGAAGGCGATGATGTTGGAGTGCGTCATGACACGGGTCCCTGCGACGGGGGCAACCTGCGCGCAACGTACCTAATAGGGCGTAGCTTAACCTGCGTGGCGTTCCGTCGCAGTCAGGTGGAAATGACGTTTATGGCGCGCGGGTTTGCGCCTGCGCAAAGTTCGCCTCGGCGCGAGATCCTAGAACCATGCCACCGGGCGGCTTTGGCCCGATCGCATAACCCAGGAACTCCAATGTTGAAGTCCGTTCTCGCGCTCGGCGCGATCGCCGGGGTCCTCACGTTCGCGAACGTGGCGGGAGCCGCCGAACTCAAGGTCAAGATGCTGAACCGCGGTGCGGAAGGCATGATGGTCTTCGAACCGTCCAGCGCCAAGCTGAAGCCGGGCGACACCATCCGCTTCATTCCGACCGATCCGGGTCACGACGTGGCGTCGATCCCCGGCATGGCCCCTCCGGGTTTTACGCCGGTGAAGGGCGCGCTGAACAAGGAAGTCGTGGTCACCTTGGCCAAGTCGGGCGTCTACGGCTTCAAGTGCACACCGCACTGGGGCATGGGCATGGTGTTCGTGGCCAAGGTCGGTGACGGCAAGCCCAACGCCGCGGCCGCCGAGGCCAGCGTCGCCACCACGCCGGGGCTGGTGAAGAAGCGCCTGACCGCAGCTTTCAACGCGATCCGCTAACGCTCACAGCAGACGCTGCTGAGCCGGCGGCGTCGCGGCCACACTGGGAAGCTGGTTGCGACGCCGTAGTTCGGTCTCGGCGCTGAAGCGCACGTCGAGATCGCGGTCGCGGGCCAGCGCCTGCAGCGCTTCGTTTCCCACATCGCTCCAAGGCTTGCCGCGCTCGGCCCCGCTGGGCACGCGGGGCAACAGGCCGGGCTCACGGCTCCAGGCCAGCAGTTGCTCGACCGAGACCGCGTTCAGCATGTCGCGCAGGTGATGGGCGGTGACATAGGCGTCGGGCATGGCCCGGTGCGCCGGCAGGCCGATCGCGTGGTCTAACCCCTCGGGCTTGCGCGTGTAGCGCAGCATCTGGTTCGAGAAGCTGGGCAGCTGCGGCCAGAGGCGAAGCGCGCACTTCCAGGTGCAGATCCACGCCGCGCCGCCAGATAACCGGGGCGTGCAGAACCGCTGCTCGAACGCCGCCCGGTGTGCGGCCAGAGCCAGGACCCCGTCGTCGGGCCGCAGCACACCCGGCGCGACATCTTTCCAGAAGCCGGCGCCGACGACGTCCTCGTCGCGGATGTGGTGCACGGCCATGGTCTGCGGCGAGATCGGCCCGCCCGGATTGACGAATTTCGCGCCGCGTTCCTTGGTGAGGGCCCAGCGGCCGTCATCGCCTTGAACGACGTCCTGCCAGCCGATCTCGCAGACCTCGTGTGACGCCGTTCCAGCAGTCTCCAGATCGATGACGCGGACGCGGGGTAGGGGCATGATCTTCAATATGGTCCGCCTTTTGCCCGATCCCAAGATGGCGCCGCGAACTCGCATACGTGCGCCGGGTTCCTGATCGAACTCAATTGCTTAAGCGGCTTTGTTGTCGACCGCCCGACACTGGAACGGCCGCGCCTGAACCTCGTTTGACCCTCGCCGGAGCGCAGGCCGGCGATGTGATGGAGAGCATGACGTGTTTGGTGGCGAGCGTCTTTCCCGTCTGGGCGTGTTCAGCCCGCGGTTCCCCGATGCCGAGGCGTTGCACCGGGGTTTGGCCCATTGGAACCACCAGCGTCTGGCCCCGGCCGAGCCGGGCGACGACTGGCGGCGCGAATTGGATGAGAACGCCCGCATGCTCCGGCTTGAGGGCGAGTTCATCGAGGCTTTCCGCGCGCAGGTCGCGCCGCTGGTCGCCGACACGCCGACCGATCCGGAAGGCTTCATCGCCTGGTTCGAGGCGTTGAAGGAGCACGGCCCCGGCCAATGGGATCCTCTGTTCGACTGGCTGGAAGGCGCGGCCTCGCTGGACGACCTGAAGTGGTTCCTGACCCAGGAGGCCGCGGGCGAGGCCGGCTTCGATGACCTAGTGGCCATGACCCAGGTCAAGGTGCCCGACCGCGCCAAGCTGGAGCTGGCCCGCAACTACTGGGACGAGATGGGCCGGGGCAGCGCCCGCGGCATGCATGGTCCGATGCTGTCGCGCACGACACAGACCCTGGGCCTGACGCCGACCATCGACTGCACGCTGTGGCAGTCGCTGTGTCTGGCCAACACCATGACCGCCTTCGCCACCACCCGCCGCTATGTCTGGCAGTCTATCGGCGCTCTGGGCGTGGTCGAGCTGACGGCCCCGACCCGGGTGGCCTGCGTCGACGCCGGCCTCAAGCGGGTCGGCGTCTCGCCTGAGGCCCGCAAGTATTTCGCCCTGCACGCCCAGCTCGACATCGAGCACTCCAAGGCCTGGAACGCCGAGGCGCTGATCCCACTGGTCACCGAGGACCCGTCGCGGGCGCGCTTCATTGCAGAGGGCGCGGTGATGCGCCTGATCTGCGGCGAGCAGTGCTTCGACACCTACCGCGCCCACCTGTGGGCTCACGTCCACCCGGTGGTCTACGCCGCCGAATAGGCGATCTTTACGCGGCCCTTACACCAGGGTCGCGCTTCCACATGGAGCCCTTACGCGGCCCCATGGTCCATCCGCCTCCAATGAAACGGAGGCCGAGATGGCTGATCTGATGTTCCTAGGAGGAGGTTTCGTCCTCTTCGCCCTGTTCGCGGGCTTCGTCGGCGCCCTGAGGCGCGTCTGACGATGCTCGTGAACCTCTTGTGGGCGGCCGGCGCGATTGTCGTCGCCGGATACATGGTCGCGGCGATGCTGCGGCCTGACAAGTTCTGACGGACCTCCTCAAATGACTTGGCAAGGATGGGCGGAAATCGCCCTGACCCTGGGCCTGGCGGTCGCCATCGGTTGGCCGCTGGGCGTTTTCATGTCGCGCGTCTGGAAAGGCGAGCGGACCTTCCTCGATCCCCTGATGCGTCCGGTCGAGGCGCTTCTCTACACCGCCTGCGGCATTGATCCGAAGAAGAGCCAGAGCTGGCACGGCTACGCCCTGGCGCTGCTGGCCTTCAATCTGGTCGGCTTCGTGCTGACCTATGCCGTCCTGCGCCTGCAGGGCGTGCTGCCGCTGAACCCGCAGGGCTTCCCCGGCCTGTCGGGGCATCTGGCGTTCAACACCGCCATCAGCTTCGTCACCAACACCAACTGGCAGAGCTATGCGGGCGAGACGACCATGTCGACGCTCAGCCAGATGCTGGTGCTGACGGTGCAGAACTTCGTCTCGGCCGCCACCGGCGCGACCGTGGCCGCGGCCCTGGCGCGGGCGTTCGTCGCCAACCGGGGCGAGGGCGTCGGTAACTTCTGGGCCGACCTGATCCGCGCCACGCTCTACGTGCTGCTGCCGGTCTCGTTCGTCGTGGCCGTGTTGCTGGTGGCGCTGGGCGTTCCGCAGACCCTGTCGGCCGGCGTCACCGCTCACACGCTGGAAGGCGCCGAGCAGAACATCTCGCTCTACGCCGTGGCCTCGCAGGAAGCCATCAAGATGCTGGGCATCAACGGCGGCGGCGTCTTCAACGCCAACTCGGCGCACCCGTTCGAGAACCCCACGCCGCTGACCAACCTGATTACGGCGATCTCGATCAACGTGCTGGGCTGGGCCGCCTTCTTCGCCTTTGGCCGGATGGTCATGGCCAAAAAGGAGGTGCGCGCCCTGGTGACCGCCGCCTTCGTGCTGCTGTTCGCCGGCGCGGCGGGCATCTACGCCACCGAGACGCAACCGGCCCCGCCCGCGCAGGTCGCGGCCCGGGTCGACACGTCGGTCAACATGGAAGGCAAGGAGGTCCGCTTCGGCGCGCCCGCCACCGCCGCCTGGGCCGCCGCGACGACCGGCGCCTCGAACGGTTCGGTCAACGGCATGCACTCCAGCCTGATGCCGCTGGGCGGCGGCATCGCGATGTTCCTGATGCAGCTGGGCGAGATCCTGCCGGGCGGCATCGGCTCGGGCATCGCGATCATGGTCGTCATGGCCCTGCTGGCTGTGTTCGTGGCCGGTCTGATGGTCGGCCGCACGCCGGAATATCTGGGCAAGAAGATCGAGGCCCGCGAGATCCAGTTCGCGATCCTGGCCGTGATCATCATCCCGCTGTCGATGCTGGGCTTCTCGGCCATCTCGGCCGTGCTGCCCGAAGCGCTGAAGGGCCTGATGCACGAGGGGCCGCACGGCCTGTCGGAGATCCTCTACGCCTATGTCTCCGGCACCGCCAACAACGGCTCGGCCTTCGCCGGTCTGACCGCCAACGCGCCCTGGTGGAACGTCACCCTGGGCCTGGCCATGGCCATGGGCCGCTTCCTGCCGATCGCGGCCGTGCTGGCCATCGCCGGCGCCCTGGTCGTCAAGCCCAAGCTGGCCCCTACCGCCGGCACGCTGCCGACCGATGGCGGCCTGTTCGTCGGCCTCCTGGTCGGGGTGATCCTGATCCTGGGCGGCCTGCAATTCTTCCCCGCGATGGCGCTGGGACCGATCGTCGAGCACTTCCAGGTGCTCGGCGCGGTCGCGGCCCTCCGCTGAGCGGTGACATCATGAGCGCCATAGATATCCGCGCTGGAGGTCTCTCCAGCGCCGTCCTGGCCCGCGCGGCCAAGGACAGTTTCCTCAAGCTCGACCCGCGCAAGCTGACCGGCAATCCGGTGATCTTCGCCACCTGGATCGTGGCTCTGTTGTCGACCGTCTCGGCGGTCGCGGCGGTGGCGACGGCCCAGCCGTCGGGCTTCGCCATCCAGATCGCCCTGTGGCTTTGGGCGACAGTGCTGTTCGCCAACCTGGCCGAAGCCGTCGCCGAAGGGCGCGGCAAGGCCGCGGCCGACAGCCTGCGCGCCACCCGCGTGACCACCAAGGCCAAGCTGCTGGTCGATCCCGTGACCGGGACCTGGGTCCCGACCCCGGCCCACAAGCTGGGCGTGGGCGAGGTGATCCTGGTCGAGGCCGGTGACGTCATCCCCACCGATGGCGAGATCATCGAGGGCATGGCCAGCGTCAACGAGGCCGCCATCACCGGCGAAAGCGCTCCGGTGATCCGCGAGAGCGGCGGCGACCGCTCGGCCGTCACCGGCGGCACCACGGTCGTCTCCGACTGGCTGAAGATCCGCGTCACGGCCGAGGCGGGCAACACCTTCCTCGACCGCATGATCGCCATGGTCGAAGGCGCGGACCGTCGCAAGACGCCCAACGAGATCGCCCTGGCCGTGCTGCTGGCCGGCCTGACCCTGATCTTCCTGATCGCGGTCGTCACCCTGCTGGGCCTGGGCAAGTTCTCGGGCGTGGTGCTGGATCCGCTGGTGCTGGGCGCGCTGTTCATCACGCTCATTCCCACGACCATCGGCGGCCTGCTCAGCGCCGTCGGCATCGCCGGCATGGACCGTCTGCTGAAGGTCAACGTCCTGGCCACCTCGGGTCGGGCCGTGGAAGCCGCCGGCGACGTCGACACCCTGCTGCTGGACAAGACCGGCACCATCACCTTCGGCAACCGCATGGCGGTCGAGGTGGTCCCGGCCCCCGGCGTGCGTCCGGACGTCGCCCTGAAGGCGGCCCTGGTCGCCTCGCTGGCCGACGAGACGCCGGAAGGCCGCTCGATCGTCGAACTGGCCCGCAATCGCGGCCTGATCGTCGAGCAGCCGGCCGACGCCACGGCGATCCCGTTCACGGCCCAGACCCGTCAGTCGGGTCTGGACCACGAGGGGCGCAGCTGGCGCAAGGGCGCGGTCGACGCCGTCTATCGCTCGCTGGCCCTGGAGCCCAAGAGCGTGCCGGCCGAGATCGCCGCCGCCGTCGACCGTATCGCCCGCTCGGGCGGCACGCCGCTGGCGGTCAGCGAGGACGGCGTCCTGGTCGGGATCATCCACCTGAAGGACGTCGTGAAGCCGGGCGTTAAAGAGCGCTTCGCCGACCTGCGCCGCATGGGCCTGCGCACGGTAATGATCACCGGCGACAACCCGGTGACCGCCGCGGCCATAGCTTCGGAAGCCGGCGTCGATGACTTCCTCGCCGAAGCCACGCCCGAGGACAAGCTGCGGCTGATCCGGGAAGAGCAGGGCAAGGGTCGTCTGGTGGCCATGTGCGGCGACGGCGCCAACGACGCGCCCGCGCTCGCCCAGGCCGATGTCGGCGTAGCCATGCAGACCGGCGCCCAGGCCGCCCGCGAGGCCGGCAACATGGTCGACCTGGACAGTGACCCGACCAAGGTCATCGAGATCGTCGAGGTCGGCAAGCAGATGCTGATCACCCGCGGCGCGCTGACGACCTTCTCGATCGCCAACGACGTGGCCAAGTACTTCGCCATCATCCCGGCGATGTTCGTGGCCTCGCTGCCGGCGCTGGGCGCGCTGAACATCATGAACCTGCACAGCCCGCAGAGCGCCATCCTGTCGGCGGTGATCTTCAACGCCCTGGTGATCGTCGCCCTGATCCCGCTGGCCCTGAAGGGCGTGAAATACCGCGCCATCGGCGCCGGCAAGCTCTTGTCGCGCAACCTGACCCTCTACGGGATCGGCGGCCTAGTGGCCCCCTTCGTGGGCATCAAGCTGATCGACCTCGTGGTGTCGGCCCTGGGGCTGGCCTGATGCCCCGCCCGATCGCCGCGATCGTCAAGGACACGCTCTTCGGTCTCGTGGCGATTGGGATCGTCTTCCTGGCGGCATGGTCCGCCGAACTTTTCCTCTGAAAGTCTTGATTTCCATGAACTTCAAGTTCGCATCTCTGGCCCTGACCACCGTCTCGGTCCTGGCCTTCCACGGCGTCGCCTCGGCTCAGGAGACTCAGATCTGTACGGACCGTCCGACCAAATCGAACGCGGTCTGCACGGTCCCCAAAGGCGCCTGGCAGGTCGAGGCCGACGGCGTCAACTGGACCCGTAGCAAGGTCGCCGGCGTCAAGGCCGACACGACCGCCGTCGCCGCCACGACCCTGAAGGTCGGCCTGACCGACACCAGCGACCTGCAACTGACCTGGACGCCCTATGTCGAGGCCCGCACGCGCGGTCCTGGCGTCGACGACAAGCTCGACGGCGTGGGCGACGTCTGGGTGCGTTACAAGGTCCAGGCCTACGCTCAAGGTAAGGCGACCGTCGCGCTGATTCCCTATGTGAAGGTCCCGACCGCCAGCCGCGGCCTGGGCAACGACAAGGTCGAGGGCGGTGTCGCCGTGCCGGTCAGCTTCGCCCTGGACGGCGCCACGTTGACCTTCAACCCGCAGGTCGATCTGCTGCTGGACAGCGACGGCAGCGGCCGCCACGCCGGGGTGACCAACACCATCAACCTGGCGCGCCCGGTGACCTCCAAGCTGACCCTGATCGGCGAGTTGTGGACGTTCACCAACTTCGACCCGGCCGACACCATCACCCAGTTTTCGGCCGACATCGCCGCCGCCTATCTCGTCACCCCGACGCTGCAACTGGACGGCGGAGCCAACTTCGGCTTGAACCGGAACACGCCCGACGTGCAGCTGTACGTCGGCGTTTCGAAGCGCTTCTAAGGACGATTCGAACATGCTCTCTCACCTGCGTCCGGCCCTGGTCTCAATGGGCCTGCTGACCGCGCTGCTGGGCGTGGCCTATCCGCTGGCCGTCACCGGCGTCGCCCAGGCGGCGTTCCCGGCTCAGGCCAATGGCAGCCTCGTCCGTGACGCCGGCGGTCAGGTCATCGGCTCGGCCCTGATCGGCCAGGCCTTCATCGCACCCGCCTACTTCCATGGCCGTCCCTCGGCGGCGGGGAACGGCTACGACGCCAGCGCCTCCAGCGGCTCCAACATGGGGCCCCTAAACGACAAGCTGATCGAGCGTGAAAAGGCCGACGCCGCTGCGCTGCGGGCCGAGAACCCTGGCGCGGTCATCCCGGCCGACGCGGTGACCACCTCGGGCTCGGGCCTGGATCCGGACATCTCGCCGGCCAACGCCCGCTTCCAGATCCCGCGCGTCGCCGAGGCGCGCGGCGTGCCGGAAGGGCAGGTGTCGGCGGTGGTCGAGGCCCAGGTCTTGCCGCCGCTGCTGGGCTTCATCGGCCAGCCGCGCGTCAACGTCCTGGCCCTGAACCGAGCGCTCGACGCCCGCTTCCCGCCAAATAGCAACAACAAGGGCGGATAATTGCCGACGGACGAACCGAAACGTCCCGACCCAGAGGCGCTCCTGGCCGCCGCCAACAAGGCAGGCCGGGGGCGCCTCAAGGTGTTTCTGGGCATGGCCCCGGGCGTGGGCAAGACGTACGAGATGCTGCGCGCCGCTCGCCGCCGAAAGGCTGAGGGCGTCGACGTGCTGATCGGCGTCGTCGAGACCCATGGTCGCCGCGAGACCGAGAGCCTGCTGCGCGGCATGGACGTGCTGCCCCGCAAGCCTATCGAGCATCGCGGCCGCGTGCAGATGGAATTCGACATCGACGCGGCCCTGGAGCGCCGGCCCAAGATCCTGCTGGTCGACGAGTACGCCCACTCCAATGCGGTGGGCTCGCGCCACCCCAAGCGCTGGCAGGATGTCGAGGAACTGCTGGCGGCCGGCGTCGACGTCTGGACCACCCTGAACGTCCAGCACCTGGAGAGCCTGGTCGACGTCGTCCAGCGCATCACCGGCGTGCGCCAGCGTGAGACCGTGCCCGACAGCGCCCTGTCGCGGGCCGACGCCATCGAGTTCGTTGACATCACCCCCGACGAGCTGCGCGAGCGGATGGCGGCCGGCAAGGTCTATGTCCCCGAGACGGCGCGCCTGGCCTCGGAAAGCTTCTTCAAGGTCGAGAACCTGACGGCCCTGCGCGAGCTGGCCCTGCGCCGCGCGGCCCAGACCGTGGACGACCAGTTGGTCGCCGCCATGCGCGAGAAGGGCGTCGAGGGGCCTTGGGCGGCCGGCGAACGGATCCTGGTCCTGGTCGGCGGCGACGCCATGGCCGGCGCCCTGGTGCGGACCGGCCGGCGCCTGTCGGACATGATGATGGACGCCCCCTGGATCGTCGCCCATGTCGAGCGCACCGACCGTCCGGCGGCCGGGGAGGGCAGCGCCGCCCGCGTGCGCGAGGCCTATCGCCTGGCCGAGCAGCTGGGCGGTTCGACCGTGGCGCTGACGGGCGGCGACATCGTTGCGACGGTGATGGCCTATGCCCGCCGCAACAACGTCACCCAGATCGTGTTAGGCAAGTCGGTCGAGAGCCGCTGGCGCGAGATCCTTGGCCGCTCTCTGGCCGCCGCCCTGCTGCGCGAGGCGCGCGGCGTGGCAGTCCACGTTGTGACCGAAGCCGTCCACGAGCGCGAGCCCAAGCCCGCCCAGCCGCTCAGCCTGGGCCGCTGGCAGGGCTATGCGGTCGGGGCGCTGTTCGTGCTGGCCGCGACCCTGGCGGCGTGGGGCCTGGACCTGGCCTTCGACCGCGTCGACCTGGGGATGATCTTCCTGGCTGCGGTGCTGGCGGCGGGGGTGCTGCATGGCTTGCGGCCCGCCATGGCGGCGGCGACCGTAGCCTTCCTCGTCTACAACTATCTGTTCCTGGCCCCCCGCTACAGCCTGGCGATCGGGGCGCCGACCGACTTCATCACCTTGGTGGTGTTCTGGGCCGTGGCCCTGGCCTCGGGCGGACTGGCGGGTCGGGTGCGGGATCAGGCCCTGGGCTCGCAGCGTCGCGCCGCCGCCGTGGCGACGCTGCTGGCCGCGAGCCGCACCCTGTCGGCCGCCACGGGCCGCGAGGCCGTCGCCTCGGCCCTGGCCGAACAGGTGGCCGCCGCCGCCGGAGGCCGGGCGCTGGTCCTGCTGCCGGAAGGCGACGAGATCGCGCCGCTGGCCGGCTCGCCAAGCCTGGAAGTCCTCGACGCCGCTCAGATGGCCGCCGCGCGCTGGGCCTGGGAGAAGGGCGAGGTCGCCGGCTTCGGAACCGGTACGCTGCCTCAGGCGCGGTGGACCTTCTGGCCGCTGGAGGGCGTGCGGGCCCGCACCGGCGTCGCCGCCGTCGAGGCCGGCGCGGGCGCCGACCAGGAGCGGCTGATCCTGGCGCTGCTGGAGCAGGGGGCGGTGGCCCTGGAGCGCTCGCAACTGGCGACCGAGGCGCTGGAGACCGAGACCCTGCGCCGCGCCGATCGTTTCCGCTCGGCCCTGATGAACTCGGTCAGCCACGACCTGCGCACGCCGTTGTCGACGGTGCTGGGGGCGTCGAGCACCTTGCTCGAACTGGGCGAGAAGATGAGCAAGGCGGTGCGCCAGGACCTCCTGGTCAGCATCCGCGAGGAGGCCGAGCGCCTGAGCCGCTACGTCGCCAACCTGCTGGACATGACCCGGCTGGAAGGCGGGGGTCTGCGCCTGCGCACCGACTGGACCGACGTGCGCGATGTGCTCAACGCCGCCGCCGAACGGGTGACCCGCCGACTGGGTGAACGCCCGCTATCACGCGACTATCCCGATCGCCTCAGCCTGGTCCGCATCGATGCGAGCCTTCTGGAGCAAGTCGTTGTCAACATTTTGGAAAACGCCATCGCCTACAGCGCCGACGGCAGCCGGATCGAGCTGGCGGCCTACGAGGATCGCGGCAATGTCGTGATCAGCATCGAGGACGAGGGGCGGGGTGTGCCGCCGGCCGAGCTGGAGCGGATTTTCGACAAGTTCCGCCGGATGGAGGAGCCCAGCGACCGCAGCCAGGGGGCGGGCCTGGGTCTGGCCATCGCCAAGGGCTTCGTCGACGCCATGGGCGGCCGCATCGCCGCCGCCAGCCCGATCCACGACGGCCGGGGCACGCGGATGTTGATCAGCCTGCCCAAGACCATCGCCACCCCGCACGATCTGCTATGAGCGCTCCATGAGCAGCGACCCGCGCCAGCGCATCCTCGTCATCGACGACGAACCGCAGATCCACCGCTTCCTGGGGCCGGCCCTGGACGCGGCGGGTTACGAGCCGCTGCGCGCCGACAGCGGCCAGGAGGGGCTGCGCGGCATCGCCCTGTGGTCGCCCGACGCGGTGGTGCTGGACCTGGGCCTGCCCGACATGGACGGCAAGCAAGTGCTGGAGAAGGCCCGGGCCTTCTATGACGGCCCGATCCTGATCCTGTCGGCCCGCGACCGTGAGGTCGAGAAGATCGAGGCCCTGGACAAGGGCGCCAACGACTATGTCGAGAAGCCTTTCGGGGTTGGCGAGCTGCTGGCCCGCCTGCGCGCGGCCCTACGCCATGCCGGCAAGGCGGCTGCGCCGCAGGGCCCGATCCGCCTGGGCAAGGTCGAGATCGACCTGGACAAGCGCTTGGTGACGCGCGGCGGCGAGAAGGTCGGTCTGTCGCCCAAGGAGTACGCTCTGCTGGCGCGCCTGGCGACGAGCGTGGGCAAGGTGCTGACCCAGAAGGAGCTGCTGGTCGCGGTCTGGGGTCCTTCGCACGCCCAGGACTCGCAGTACCTGCGGGTCTTCGTCGGCCAGCTGCGCCAGAAGCTCGAGGCCGAGCCCTCGCATCCGCGCCTGATCCTGACTGAGCCGGGGATCGGCTATCGGCTGGTCGAACCCTAGAGCGTCTCGCAGAAGTGCGCCGCCACCGCCGCGCCGTCGGCGGTCAGCGCGGTCCTGGTGGGCGAGGGAACGTCTGTGCGGGTTGTCTGGCCTCGACGTTTGCCGTCCAGCGCGATCGCCACCGGGCCCTCGTGCGTCGTGAAGAGATCAGGCCTCACCAGCCAGGCCAGCGCGGTGACGTCGTGCAGCACGCAGCCGTCCAGGCCCTCGTGCTGAGCATAGGCGGCCGCGTAGCCGCGCGAGACGTCATGGGCCAGCCGCCCGCCGTCGCCGGCGGTCTCGGCCAGCGAGGCGGCGGCCGCGTTCGACAGTACGCACGACATCGTGGCGTCCAGCGGGATCAGGGTCACTGGCCAGCCGGCGGTCAGCACCCGGGCGGCGGCTTCCGGGTCGTTGTGGATGTTGGCCTCGGCATAGGGGGTGACGTTCCCCCGTCCGAACGCGCCGCCCATGATCACGACCTCGGCGGTTTGTCCGACGATGTCCGGCGCGGCCTGCAGCGCCAGGGCCAGGTTGGTCAGCGGGCCGATGGCGACCAGGGTGATGGCGCCAGGATGGGTGCGGATGGCTTCGACGATGCATTCGTGCGCCGCGCCGGGATCGGCGGGCGGCGCGACGAAGCCGCCCAGATCGAGATCGCCCAAGCCGTTCTGGCCGTGGACATGCACCGGCGAGGGACCGCGCGGTCCATGTAGCGGCCCGGCGGCGCCGCAATGCACCGGAACCTCAAGCCCCAGGCGCTGGCGCAGATAGAGAGCGTTCCGGGTGGTGGTCTCGACGTCGGCATTGCCGAACACCGTGGTGATCGCCAGCAGCTTCAGTTCGGGCCGGGCGCGCAGATAGAGCAGGGCCAGGGCGTCATCGACGCCCGGATCGGTGTCGAGGATAACCAGCCGGGGCGTGTGGCTCATCCGTAGACCGCGCGGCAGACGGCTTCGCACTTGGCGAGGTCGAAGGCGCCGTCGGTACGGACGCCCGACTCCATGTCGATCCAGTAGAGCGCGCCGGTCGGGGCGGCGATGCGGGACAGGACGTCGCCGACGGTGTCCGGGCCGATGCCGCCGGAATAGCCGCAGAACGGTCCATCGGCCGGCGGCGGGGCGGGCCACCGGTCGGGGCGCATGCCGGTGCCGAACGAGACGTCATACAGCCAGTCGACGCCGGTCTGGGCCAGCGGGAAGGCGGCCGAGCACTGCAGCACCGTCCGCGCGCCGATCCGGCGACCGTAGTCGCGCGAGGCGGCGGCCTGGGCCGGGGTGCTGCCCTTGAAGCTGTGATTGACCTGCACCCGCTGGACGCCGCGGGGGGCGAGCGGGGCGGTCATGGGATCGGCGACGATGGCCCGGGCCGCGTCGCCGCAGACATGGGCGGCCCAGCGCAGGTCGCGTTCGGCCAGCAGCGCGTCGCGGACGGCTTTCTCCGGGAAGAGCGGGCTTTCACCGTCCTGCGCCGCGTCGACCAGCACGCCCCATTCAATCGGATAGCGCGCCGACAGCGCCTTCATCCCCGGCAGCAGGTCGATCCGGTCGACGCCGGTGAACGCGATGAAAACGGGAGGCTGCATGGCGGGTCCAAGGCTCAAATTGTCCTTGCAAATTAGCAAGTGAAACGTTTCAGTCAAGCAAGCTTGAAGGGATTGATGAGCATGGCGGGATCGGTCGCGGTCGCGGGGTTCGCGACGATCGACTACGTGGTGCGGGTTGAGGGCGACTTCACCGGCCGCGGCACGCTGCTGATGCGTCAGGGCGCGGACGAAGCCTGGCCGCGCGCGGGCGGGGCGGCGCTTTACGCTGGGGCGGCCCTGGCCAAGGCGGGCGTCGCCGCCGCGCCGCTGACCTGGATCGGCGACGACGCCGACGGCCAGGCCTATGCCGCCACCTGTCGCGAAGCCGGAGTGTTGCTGGACGGTGTCGCGGTCCAGTCGGGCGCGCCCTCGACTCGCTGCCTGCTGATCTACAACGCCGACGGGACCTATGGCTGCCTGCTGCGGCCGGGTCCCGCCGAGCTGACCGAGGCCCAGGTGCGGCTGGCCCATGCGGCGGCGTGGTTGGTCATCGCGGCTGGACCAGCGGACCTGCTGCGGCGGCTGCTCCATGTGCTGCCGCCATCTGCGCGCCTGGCGTGGATCGCCAAGGGCGACCCGGCCTGTTTCCCGTCCGACCTCGTCGATCAGCTGACTGCCCGGGCCGAGGTGGTGTTCTGCAACGCCGGCGAACGCGCCTGGCTGGAAGCGGGCCGCGCTGGTCCTGCGCCGGCCGGTCAGATCCTGTTCGAAACCCGCGGCGCCGACGGCGTCCGGATCGAGGTCGGCAGTGAAGTCCAGGACCTGCCCGTCGAGGCGCTCGACATCGACGACGCCACCGGCGCGGGCGACACCTTCGCCGGCGCGGCCCTGGCGGCTTTGATTGCCGGCGGCTCGCCCAAAGCGGCGGCCGAGGCCGGGATCGCGGCGGCAGGAGCCTTGCTGGCTAGCCGCCAATGATCCCCATGATCGTGGCCGTCATGCAGATGGTCAGGAACGAGGCGGCCAGGGCCTTGAAGCCCAGTTCGACCACCTCGCCGACCTTTTCCGGGGCCATGGCCGACAGGCTGCCGATCAGGATGGCCACGCTGCCGACATTACCGAAGCTGCCCAGGGCGTAGGTTAGGATCAGCAGGCTCTTTTCGCTGAGCGCGCCCGGCGGCAGAGCCATCATGTCGCTGTAGGCCACGACCTCGTTGGCGGCGACCTTGGTGCCCAGAATCGCGCCGACGGTCTGCAGTTCGCCCAGCGGCGCGCCGGTCAGCCACACGATCGGGGTCAGGAGCCAGCCGAGGATGCCGCCGAGCGTCAGCGGCGCGCCGGCGTGAGGCAGGGCGCCCAGGCCCATGTTGATCAGGGCGATCAGGCCGACGAACACCACCAGGAGGCCGGCGATGTTCAGCACCATCTTCACCGCGTCCAGCGTGCCGAAGGTGATGGCCTCCAGGCTGCTGCGATAGGGGCTGGCCAGGACGATCGGCTCGTGGGTCTCGGACGACGCGGCGCTGGGGATGATCAACCTGGCCATGCCGATCGCCATGGGCGTGCTGATCAGCGAGGCGATCAAGAGATGACTGAAGGCGTTGGGCACCTTGGCTGCGATAAGCGAGCCCAGCACGATCATCATCGAGCCGCCGATCACAGACAGGCCGTCGACCATGATGATGAAGACCTCGGCCCGCGACAGGCGCGGCAGGAACGGCTTGATCAGCAGCGGGGCCTCGACCATGCCGAGGAACACGCAGGCCGAGGTCGAGACCCCGACCGGACCGCTGACGCCGAACAGCTTGCCGAACGCCCAGGCCGCGCCGCGCACGATCCAGATCAGCACCTTCCAGTGCCACAGAAGCGCCGATAGCGCACCGACCAGCAGGATGGCCGGCAGGGCCTGGAAGGCGAAGATGAAGGCCGCGCCGGGGTCCTGAACGCTGAATGGCGCACGGCCGCCGCCCAGATAGCCGAACATGAAGCTGGAGCCGGCGCGCGAGGCCGCCTGCAGGGCGTCGACGGCGTGGGTGGCGGCGGCGAAGGTGGCGGTGATCGCCGGGACCTTGGTCAGCAGCAACGCCAGGCCAATCTGGCAGGAGAGGCCGACGAGCACGGCCCGCCAGGGTAGGGCGCGCTTGTTCTCCGACAGCAACCAGCCCAGAGCCAAGAACACGACCAGGCCCAATAGCGCCCGCGCGGTTTCGTTGACCAGCATGTCCCCTCCGACGACGTTCGACGCCAGGATATAGAGTGAAACGTTTCAAGGAAATATGGCGAAATTTCCGATCTCGGTGGGCCTTATCGCTCTGGGCTGCGCGGAGCGCGAGCAGCGCTTCGCCTCAAAATGTCTCATGATAGCAAGGTCGGATGCGCGATTAGGCGCCGTGCATATCCCTGCGGTCTGTGATGAAATTGTCATTGAACTCGAATATGAAACGTTTCACTAAATCAGTACCGACATCCGCCACGGCGGATCCGCCTTAAGGGGGCTTGAGCATGAAGACGTCCACCTGGCTGGTTTCGAGCGCGTTGTTCCTGGTCATGGCCGCGCCCGCCATGGCGCAGCAGGCCGCGCCGGCCGCCGACACTCTCGACGAAGTCGTCGTCACCGCCGTCCGCTTCGGCTCGGGCCTGACCCGCGCCACCTTCGCGGTCGGGGCCGAGGACATCCAAGAGCGCCCGCTGGGCGCGGAGATCACCCAGGCCCTGGTCAAGGTGCCCGGCGTGCAGGTCTCGACCGGCGACGCCCGCGGCGGCAGCTTCTCGTTCGAGATCTATATGCGCGGCCTGGGTGACGAGCAGATCGGCCTGACCCTGGACGGCATCCCCACCGGCGACAGCCGTTTCAACGGCGGCTCTCCGCCGCAACGCTTCATCGAAAGCAGCAACATCGGCCGCATCAACGTCTCGCAGAGCGCGGGCGACATCGGCGCGCCGTCGCGCTTCGCCCTGGGCGGCTTCATCGACTTCGTCACCGACGCCCCGCGCAAGGACTTCGGCGCGACGATCGAGGCCGGCGTCGGCTCGTTCGACTTCCGCCGCATCTATGGCCGCATCGACAGCGGCGAGATCGCGCCCGGCCTGTCGGGCTACTTCACCTATTCGCACCAGGAGAACGATGTCTGGGCCGGCCGCAACAGCCGGGGCAGCGAGCGTGACCACTACGAGCTGAAGGTCGTGAAGGACTTCGACAACGGTTCGTTCCTGAAGGGCCGCGTCTCCTACAACGATCAGACTGACAACGACTTCAATATCGTCACCAAGGGCGAGTTCGAGGCCGCGCCGCGCAGCGACCGGGCGCTGGACGCCCTGACCGGCATCCCGGCCCGCGACATCGATTTCGGCGGCGCTCTGGGCGGCTGGCGCAAGGACTGGCTGGGCTATGCCAACGCCCACATCGTGCTGAGCGATACGGTCAGCTTCGACGTCAATCCCTACTACCAGAACCTCAAGGGCGAGTCGTTCCGCTACCAGGACCGCCAGCGCATCTTGACCGGCGGCGATCCGCGCGCGGTGACCGGCTATAACGCCAATGGCGGGGCGGTGCGTCCGACCCTGACCACCCTGCGCAACAGCAACGTGGTCGGCGGTCCGGCCGACATGCGGGTGACCCCGCGCGACCGTGACCGCTATGGCGTCACCGGCGAGATGAAGGCCCGCTTCGGCGCCCACAACCTGCGCTTCGGCGGCTGGTGGGAAGGCGGCGACTCCACCGAGAAGCGCAACTTCTACCCGATCCTCAACTCGGCCCAGAGCACGGCCTATGACCGCTCGAAGCTGAACTATGTCGAGTATGAGCGCTCGGCCACGGTCGAGACCACCATGCTGTACGCCCAGGACGAGTTCCGGGCCCTGGACGACAAGCTGAAGGTCGCCCTGGGTGTCACCTGGTACAACGTCAAGTACGACGCCAAGTCGCCGCTGGAGTACCGCGCCAACGTCAAGTTCTCGCAGCACTCGGACCTCAATCCCAAGATCGGCGCGACCTACCAGCTGGCCCCGGCGCTGGAACTGTTCGGCGGCTACGCCAAGAACTTTGCCGGCATCCCCGAGGACGCCTTCCTGGGCTCGACTGCAGTGATCAATCCCAAGGACTTGACGCCGGTCTCGACCGAGAACCTGGACATCGGCCTGAGGTATGTGAAGCCGAACATGGCCTTCTCGATCCAGGCCTATGACGTCGACCTGAAAAACAATGTCGGCATCGTCACCCGCGACCCGACGGCGGTTCTGGACCCGCAGGAAGTGATCCGCGGCAACGTCGCGACCAAGGCCGTCAACATTGCCGGCATCAAGACCCGCGGCGTCGAGCTGACCGGCTATTACGACTTCGGTCCGGTCGACCTCTACGGCTCGTACTCGCGCCAGGACGCCAAGCACGACAACCCGGCCGTGGGTAGCGACGCGCGCAAGGCCCTGGCCTCGGTGGCGATCATCGGCGGCGCGGGCGTGCGCGACATTCCCAAGGACAGCTTCTTCGGCCAGATCGGCTGGAAGCCGTTGGCGGGCGTGAAGCTGGACGCCAATGTCCGCTATGTCGGCGAGCGCGTCGGCGGCCATCTGGTGGCCCCGACCACCTTCCAGGAACTGGGTGTCGAGAAGATCGACAGCTACGCCCTGGTCGGCCTGACCGCGACCTATGACTGGAAGCGGGCCAATAATTCAAAGGGTTGGGCGCCGGACCTGCGGTTCCAGTTCAACGTCGATAACCTGCTGGACGAGGAATACATCGGCGCGGTCAGCGGCTCGACCGCGACCCAGCCGGAGTTCGGCTACACGGCCGCGACGCCGAACGCCCGGACTCTGGACCGCTACTTCGTCGGCATGCCGCGCACCTACACCGTCTCGGTGCGGGCCCGGTTCTAAGAAACTCGGACGCCGTCATCCCCTTGTTCGGCGTCCTGAGCGGGGCGGACCTTCGGGTCCGCCCCATCCTGTCTTGACGCCCGCCATGAAAGGTTTCACGTCCTGAGGACACACGGAATCCGACGCATGGCCAAGACTGACACGCCGAACGAGCCGCCGCGGCGCGCTACCCTCAAGGAGGTGGCCAAGGCCGCCGGCGTGTCGCTGGCCAGCGCGTCCTATGCGATCAACGGGGCCGGCTCGGTGGGCGAGGCCACGCGCGAGCACATCCTGAAGGTCGCGGCCCAGCTGGGCTATCGCCCCAACCAGAGCGCCAAGGCGATGAAGACCGGGCGCACCGGGGCCATCGGCCTGATCGTGCCCGACCTGACCAACCCGTTCTTCCCCAGCCTGGCCCAGGTGGTGATCCAGGCCGCGCGGACCGCCGGCTACAGTGTCTTCCTGACCGACACCGAGGGCTCGCCGGAGGCCGAGCAGCAGGCCGTGGGCCTGATGGTCGATCACGGCGTCGACGGGGTGATCTGGTTCCCGATCGCCGACGACAGCCCGGTGGGCCGCCTGATCGAGGGCGTGCCGACAGTGGTGCTGGACCGCAACCTGCCGGCCTATGACGTCATCCAGGCCGACTATGCCGACGGCGGTCGCCTGGCGGCCGAGCACCTGATCGCCGCCGGCCACGTCAACATCGGCGTCATCTCCGGCCCTTACGCCGCCTCCAGCGCTCGTCAGCGGGCCGAAGGCGCGATCGCCACGGTGCGCGAGAAGGCCAACCTGACCTGGCACGTCCAAAACGCCTTCTCGCTGGACCTGGAACCGGCCGTGGCGGCGGCGCTGGAGACTCGGCAGGCCACCGCCGTGATCGCCGGCGCCGACCTGATCGCCATCGGGGCCATGCGCCATATCCGGTCGATGGGCTTGTCGGTGCCCGAGGATGTCTCGGTGATCGGCTTTGACGATATCCCGTGGGCGCAGCTGCATACGCCGGCCCTGACCACGATCGACATGCCGGTCGAGGACATGGCCGCCGCCGCCGTCGAGACCCTGGTCCGCCGCATCACCAACCGCAGCGAGCCGCGCCGGCGGGTGGTGTTCAATGTTGAGTTGGTGGCGCGCGAGTCCGTGACGGGGCCCAAGGCATGATCGCAGCGCTGCTCGCGGCGGCGCTTCTCGCCACGCCAGATCTCCGGCTCGTGGGCGCACTGGATGTGCCCAAGGACATCGTCGTCGACGGCGCGCCGTTCGGCGGTATCTCGGGCGTCGACTACGACCGCAAGGCCGATCGCTGGCTGATGATCTCCGACGACCGTTCGGACAAGGCGCCGGCGCGGTTCTTTGTCGGCCGCCTGGGGTACGACGCGCGCGGCGTGCGCGGCCTTCGGGTGGAGAAGCCGGTCCCGCTGCGGCGCGAGGACGGTTCGCCCTTCCCCTCGACTGCCGGCGAGGGCGAACGCGCCGACGCCGAGGCGCTGCGGATCGATCCGAAAACCGGCGACCTGGTCTGGAGCAGCGAGGGCGACCAGCCGCGCGGCTTCGACCCGTCGATCCGCTGGATGGACCGCGACGGCGCGGCCAAGAGCGCGATCCCGACGCCGGACGCCTTGCGTTTCGATCCGGCCAAGGCCAGCGGCGCGCGCATCAACCAGACCTTCGAGGGCTTGAGCTTCTCGCCCGACGGCCGCTGGCTGTGGCTCGCCATGGAGGCGCCGCTGATCCAGGACGGACCCGCGCCCAGCGTTTCGAGCGGCGGCCTGACCCGGATCACCCGCCTGGACCGTGACGGCAAGGTCTCGGCCCAGTTCGCCTATCGCCTGGATCCGGTGCAGGCCGCGCCGGTCAAGCGCAGCGACAATGGCGTGAGCGAGATCCTGGCCATCGATGACCATCGCCTGCTGGTGCTGGAGCGGTCCGGCGTCGAGGACGGCGAGGGGCGTTTCGCCTTCCACTGCCGGCTCTATCTGGTCGAACTGGCCGGGGCGCAGGACATCGCCGGCCGCCAGAGCCTGGCCGCCGGCGACGTGCGACCGCTGAGCAAGCAACTGCTGGTCAATTTCGATCGGCTGCCGGACACGCCGGCGACCAATCTGGAAGCCATGGCCTGGGGACCGAAGCTGTCGACCGGCGAGCGTTCGCTGGTGCTGTTCGCCGACGACAACTTCGATCCGCACCAGCGCGGCTAGGTGCTGGTGTTCGGCTTCCGGGACTGACCTACCAGGCCATGGCAGTCTTGGGCTCTTCGCGGAAGGCGAAGTCGCCGTCTGTCGAGGCCGACAGGGCCCGCCAGGCTTCCAGCTCCTTGTTCAGCAGAGCGATCTTGGCTTCGACGACACCGATGGCGTCGGTTCCGGCCGACCAGCGGATAGGCGGGGCGTCGCTGTTGGCGAGGACGACCAGCGCTTGGCCCAGCTTGACCGGATCGCCCGCCTGGTTGTGGCTGCGAGCGTCGTAGAAGGCGCGGATCGCGGCCGAGACCTCCGCGTAGTCGGCGACCGGCGCATCGGCGTGGCGGACGGAGGAGCCGTCGAGGAAGTCGGTGCGGAAGAAGCCCGGCTCGACAACCGTGACGTGGATGCCAAAGCCCTTGACCTCGTCGGCCAGCGACTCCGAGAAGCCCTCGACCGCGAACTTGGACGCGCAGTAGATCGCGCTACTGGCGCCGCCCAGCATGCCGCCGATCGACGAGATGTTGAACACCTGACCCGAGCGCTGGGCGCGCATCACCGGCAGCACGGCGCGGGTGACGTCGATCAGGCCGAAGACGTTGGTGTCGAACTGCGGGCGGATGTCTTCGGGGCGGATCTCCTCGAAGATGCCCAGGTGGCCGTAGCCGGCGTTGTTAACCAGTACGTCGATGCCGCCGAAGCGGGCCTTGGCGGCGTCGACGGCGGCCTGGATCTGGGTCGCGTCGGTGACGTCCATCGCCAGCGACAGGACGGCGTCGTTATCCTCGCCGAAGGTCTCGACCAGGGCGGCGCGGTTGCGGCCGGTGACGACGATGCGGTCGCCGGCTTCGAGGGCGGCGCGGGCGATGGCGGCGCCCAGACCGCGGGCGGCGCCAGTGATGAACCAGGTCTTGCTCATGGGGGAACTCCTCGTTGGGGTGAGGAGAAGAGACGCCTTTTGGAGCCTGGGGCGTTAGGGCGATCCAGTCGGAAACTTGCACGATCCTGTCAATGCGCTCTCACGCGCTTGCGCTCGCGCGTCAGTGAGCGTTGGATGTGGTCATGTCGCTCTTGCCCGAAATGACCGATATCGTCGAACGCCACGCCCAGGAGCTGGACACTGTCCATCCGGTGCCAGGCCTTGGCCTCTATCGCAGTGATGAACCCACCCTGATGGTCGGGGCCGCCTATCGGCCGATGCTGTGTCTGGTGGTCTCGGGCGCCAAGCAGACCCTTCTGGGCGAGCGGTTGTTCACCTACGGCAAGGGCGACTGCCTGGTGGTGTCGGCCGAACTGCCGGTCTGCGGCAGCGTCACCGAAGCGCCGTATCGGGCGGTCAGCGTCGACCTGGACCCGGCGACCGTCTCGCGGATCATGCTGGAGAACGGCGAGGCCGAGATCGCCGAGCAGGCCCCGCCGTCCGGCATCCAGTTGGGCCCGCTGCCCGAGGACCTGTTGGATCCTATCGCTCGGCTGGTGCGCCTGATGGACCGTCAGCGTGAGATCCCGGTCATGGCCCCGATGATCCAGCGCGAGCTGATCTGGCGGCTGCTGAACAGCGCCCACGGCCCGACCCTGCGCCAGATCGGCTCGGGCGCCAGCCGCTTGGCGGGGGTGGCCAAGACCATCCGCTGGGTGCGCGCGCACTTCGCCGAGCCGATGCGGGTGGAAGATCTGGCCGACATGGCGGGCATGAGTCTCTCGACCTTCCACCGTCACTTCCGCACCGTGACGACGATGAGCCCCCTGCAGTTCCAGAAACATGTCCGGCTGCAGGAGGCTCGCGCGCGTCTGTTGGCGGGTGGCGAGGGCGCGGCTCAGGCGGGCTTCGCGGTGGGCTACGACAGCGCCTCGCAGTTCAGCCGCGAATATGCCCGCCAGTTCGGCGCACCGCCCGCGCGGGACGCGGTGCGGATGCGCCAGGGACTGGTCGCCGCCTCCTAACCGAGCGACGGCGCGATCAGGTGGCGGACCTTCGGCGGTTCGTCGCCGATGTGGAAGCGGTGCAGGGCTTCCTGGTTCAGGCGGTCGTCGTGGGTGGCCCGTTCGTGCTGGCGCAGGTGCTCCAGCCAGGAGGCGACCACGAAGGTCTCGACCACCAGGCCCGGCTGTTCGGAGTCCTCGAACACGTGCCAGGTCAGGGCGCCGTCGCGCTTGCGGATCGACTTGAAGCCGTGCAGCGCCTTGGCGAAGGCCGGAACGTCGGCCGGGGCGACATGGTACTCGACCTGGATCATCACTGGGCCGCGGTCGGCGGCGTGCGGACCAGCGATCGCCGGCTCGGCCCAGTGGCCCGAAGGCGTCAGGTCGACGGCGTTGGCGGCCGGCAGGCGGAAGCGCAGGGCGACGGCGGTCATCACGGCCAGGGCGACGGCGGCCACGGTCAGGGCGGTGGCGATGTCGGTGCGGCTGGCCAGCGTGCCCCAGATCAGGCTGCCGGCGGTCATCGCGCCTTGGAAGACCAACAGGTAGACGGCGAGAGCGCGGGCCTTGACCCAGGCCGGCACGGCCATCTGGGCGGCGACGTTCAGGCCCGACAGCATGGTGATCCAGGCCAGGCCGGCCACGACCATCACCAGGCCGGCGATCCAGGCGCTGCCAGCATGGGCCAGCGCGAACGTGGCGGCGGCGAACAGCAGCGAGGCGACGATCGACAGGGTGTTGGCGCTGACGCGCTTGCGGACCTTGGCCAGCACGACCGCGCCGCCCACCGCGCCCAGGCCCATGCAGCCCAGCAGGGCGCCGTAGCCGGCCGCGTCCAGACCCAGCTCCCGGCGACCGACCAGCGGCAGCAGGGCCCACAGGGCGCTGGAGAACAGGAAGAAGGCGATGGAGCGGATCAGGACCAATTGCAGGGCCGGGGCGTGGCGGGCATAGCGATAGCCGGCCTTCAGCGCGCCGAAGAAGTGCTCGGACGGCAGGGTTCCGACCGTCGGCTGGCGACGCCAGGCATACAGCACGCCCAGCACGGCCAGGATCGAGACGGCGTTGAGGCTGAACACGGCCACGGGGCCAGCCAGGGCGACGATCACCCCGCCCAGGGCCGGGCCGATGGCGCGGGCGATGTTGACGCCCAGGCTGTTGAGGGCGATCGCGTCTGCCAGGGCCGGCTTCTCGACCAGCTCGGGCACGATGGCCTGGAAGGCCGGGGCGCTGAGCGCCGCGCCAAGGCCCATGACGGCGGTCAGCGACAGCAGCACCAGCGGCGTGGTCTGTCCGAGGGCGGTGGAGGTCGCCAGGCCGGCCGCGCCCAGCAGGATCAGCACCTGCGAGGCCAGCAGCAGTTTGCGGCGGTCGACGACGTCGGCCAGAGCCCCGCCGGGCAGGGCGAAGAGGAACATCGGCAAGGTGGTGGCTGCCTGGACCATCGCCACCCACAAGGGGCTGGGCGACAGCGAGGTCATCAGCCACGAGGCGCCGACGTCGTTCATCCAGGTGCCGATGTTCGAGACGATGGTCGCGATCCACAGGGCGCGGAACAGCGGCGTGGCCAGGGGCGCGCGGGCTGTCCTTGTCTGCGTCTGGGGTGGTGAAGCGGTCATGGAAGAGACTTTCGGAAAGAGTGGACCATCATGCCAGGGCCGCGTCCGCCAGCCTTGAAGAAGAAAGGATTTGGAGGGGGCTGAGAGGAATTTTGCATCGGTTTTTACGTATCGAAAATGGAAACTAAGAAAATTCAGAGTTTCGAAAATCGACGCTTTCGAAGCGCGCGATGCCAACGAAGGCCCGCTTCGTCGCGATAGAAAATCTGGGTAAGCGCCGATCCAATCTCGATTTAGCCGATCGAGTATCTATAGTTTTGTCCACCCCAACGACGAACGCCGTTCTTGAACTGGGGGCAACACGTGACCACTCGTCTTTCGGGCCTGACCCGCCGCCGCGCCGCCTTGCTGGGCGCGCTCCTCTCCACGACAGCCGGCGTAGCCTGGGCGGACGAGGTCGCCGTCGCCACGCCGCCGGACCAGGTCGCCAGCGCCGCCTCGGACTCCACCTCGGTTGGCCAGGTCTTCGTGACAGCCCGCCGCCGCGAGGAGAGCGCCCAGTCGGTGCCCATCGCTCTCAGTGTGACCTCGGCCGAGACCCTGACCCAGACCGGCGTCAACAATATCGTCTCGCTGACCCAACTGGTGCCGACCCTGCAGGTGCTGTCGCCCAACGCCCGCAACACCGCCCTGACCATCCGCGGTCTGGGCGCCTCCTACGGCCTGGCCAATGACGGCCTGGAGCAGGGCGTCGGCATCTATGTCGACCAGGTCTATGTCTCGCGCCCGGGGGCCGCGACCCTGGACTTCGTCGACATCCAGCAGGTCGAGGTGCTGCGCGGTCCGCAGGGCACGCTGTTTGGCAAGAATACTACGGCCGGCGCGCTGAACATCACGACCCGCGACGCCACCAACACCTTCGAGGCCGACGCCGAAGCGACGGTCGGCAGCTTGAACTTCCGTCAGCTGAAGGCCACGGCCGCCGGTCCCATCGTCGCCGACAAGCTGGCCGCGCGCCTGTCGGTCGTTGGCACCTGGCGCGACGGTGACCTCTACAATCCGATCAGCAAGCTGCATCAGAACGCCCGCGACAGCGTCGGCGTCCGCGGCCAGCTGAAGTTCACCCCGACCGACAAGCTGACCATCAAGCTGGCCGGCGACTACGCGGCCCAGCATCCCGAGTGCTGCACCCAGGTCTATGTCACGGTCGGCACGACCCTGAAGCCGGCCGCCCAGCAGTACGCCGCCCTGGCCGCGGGGCGGAACTACAAGGTCGCCAGCACCAACCCCTATGACCGCCTGTCGGACGTGGACGACGACATCCAGGCCGACCAGTTCGCCGGCGGCGGCTCGGTGATCGTCGACTACGACTTCGGCAACGTGACCCTGACCTCGGTCACCGCGCACCGGAACTGGGACTGGGAGCCGCGCAACGACCGCGACTACACCGCTCTGGACGTCACCCGTCGCTCGGCCAACCCTTCGCACCAGAAGCAGGACAGCCAGGAGTTCCGACTGTCCTCGAACGGCGCCCGCAAGGTCGACTGGACCGTCGGCCTCTACTGGTTCGACCAGAACGTCACCACCCATGGCGTGACCGAATATGGCAATGACGCTTCGTACTGGCTGCTGCCGGGCACCAATTCGCCGGACTCGCTGCTGTCGGGCTACACGGTGTTCAACGACAGCAGCATCGACACCACCAGCTACGCCGCCTTCGGCCAGCTGACCTGGAAGGTCAATGACCGCCTCAGCCTGACGCCGGGCCTGCGCTACACCAAGGAGAAGAAGGACGGCGTCTATGCCCAGCGTGTTGCGGGCGGCTCGAACACCACCGACACCACCCTGATCAACCGCCGGCTGGGCATCGCCCGGGCGCAGAATTTCTCGGCCGAGACCAGCGACGGCTCGCTGTCGGGCCAGATCGCAGCGGTCTATGCGGTCAACGAGAACTTCAACGTCTACGGGACCTATTCGCGCGGCTTCAAGTCGGGCGGCATCAACATGACGGCCCTGCCGCTGAACAGTGCGGGCCAGCCTTCGCTGGCCGCCGCGGTCATCCGTCCCGAGAAGGTCTCGACCATTGACCTGGGCGTGAAGACCCAGTGGTTCGACCGTCTGCTGACGGCCAACCTGGCGGTGTTCGCTACCGACGTGGACAACTTCCAGGCCAATGTCGTCGACAGCGGCCCGGGCGCCCTGCGCGGATATCTCGCCAATGTCGAGAAGGTCGAGGTGCGCGGCGTCGAGCTGGACACCACCACCCGCTCGATCGGCGGCTTCAAGTTCTACGGCAACCTGGCCTACACCGACGGCAAGTACGCCAGCTTCAAGAACGGTCCGTGCCCGCTGGAGCGGATCGGCACGTCGACGGCGGCCTGTGACCTGTCGGGCAAGGCGCTGCCGGGTCTGTCGAAATGGGCCGGCTCGCTGGGCGGCGAATATCGCCAGAAGACCAGCCTTGGCCGCCTCAGCGGCGAGGCCTATGCTGGTGTGGACGCCAGCTTCCGCTCGGCCTATTTCGCCGACAGCTCGGACTCGATCTACACGCGCATCAAGGCCTACGAGATCGTCAACCTGCGGGCCGGCTTCCAGGCCGACGCCGGCTGGGAGGCCTTCGTGTCGGTGCGCAACGCTCTCGACGAGAAGTACATCCAGAACATCACGGTGGTGTCGGGCAATTCGGGTCTGGTGGTCGGCACGCCGGGCGACGCTCGGGCGGTCTTCTTCACCCTGCGCGCCAGCTACTAGGGAAAGGGCAGGGGGCCGCCTGCGCTGTCCCCTGCCAGCCTTAAGGCCGCACGTCGATGACGAGGCGGCGATAGCGGGTGATCGGCGGCTTGCCCGCCGGCGCGTCGGTCACGGCCAGGATCACCTGCATCTCGCCCGAGCGGAAGACGCGGCTGTTCGGCACCGTCAGCTTGGCGACGGCCTTGTCGGCGTCGGCGATCTGGATCGGATAGCCGGTCTTGCCCTGCGAGGTCACGAACGTGCCGGCCTCGTTGTAGACGAACCAGCGATAGGTGAGGGGGTCACCATCGGGGTCCGAGGAGCCCTCGGCGCTGAGGGTGACGACATCGCCCTGGGCGGCGGTCAGGCGATCGGCCGTGGCCAGGCGCGCCACCGGCGGGTGGTTGGCCTCGGCATACGACTTCACGGTCCACTGCATGCGCGCGGCGAAGTCGTTCTGATAGGCCTCGCGCCAGCGCCAGATCGTCGGCTTGTTGCCGGTGTGCCAGTTGCCGTCGACGCCCTGAACCTCGTCCTCGGCGTCGGTCCAGAACGGCCGGGTCTCCGGCTGCAGGAACCAGGCGCGGGTGCGCGGGGTGTAGAGCTCGTAGCGACCGCCCCAGCCGCCCAGGTCCGGACGCTCGGGATTGCTCAGCCCGTTGGCGATCAGGTTCAGGAAGCTGGGCGTGTCGCCTTCCATGATGAACTCGGTGTGCGGATACTGGGCGCCCAGCGGGCCCAGGGCGCGGACGTGCGTGTCCAGCCAGGGATTGTCGACGATGGCGTAATCCGCGCCGTCGAAGCGGCCGTGGAACTTGTCGCCGCTGATCCCCGACCAGGTCGCGGCGTGATAGGCCCCGCCGGCGTGCATGCCGGGGCTGGCGATGTAGAACAGGTCCGGGAAGTTGCTGCGGATCCACGGGCCGGTATCGTCCTGGTCCGAGATCGCATAGACGCGCAGCCGCGAGACGAAGCGGCGCAGCTCTTCCGGCGAGCGGGTGTCGCGCACGGTCCACAGCGCCTGGGCCAGGGTGTTGGGGCCGCCCCAGACCAGCACCCACAGCGGCCGGTCGTCGGCGCGGTCCGCCATGTCGATGATCTGCTTGGAGCCGGTGGTGTCCTTGCCCGCGCCGATGGCGGCCAGGCCGTAGGCTGGCTGGCCTTCACGCACCAGCGCCATCAGCCGGTCGGCCTTTGGAAAGCCCTTCTCGTGCTTTTCCAAGTTGTCGCGGACCTTGGCGTAGGCGCCCAGGATCTCGCGGATACGCCAGGCGGCGGTGTGGTCGCGCTTGTGGATCGAGGTGGTGGCGACCAGGCCCTCGACGTCCCATTGGTTGGAGTAGACCAGGAAGCGCACCAGGGACTGGGCGTCGTCGGGCTCGTTCTCGATGTCGGTCAGGACCAGGACGCGGGGGCGCTCGGGGGAGGGCTTGGCCTGAGCCATCGCACTGTCTGCGCCCAACAGAACCGCGGCGGCCAGCACCACGCGCAAGATCAACATCGGTCTCTCCCTGTCGTTTTGTCGGGCCTAGTCGGATTCGAGAGTCGCGCACCGTCCGTTCGGTCCGTGCGCCAATTGTGTCGAAAAAGCGATGTTACCGGTAGCTTCCCTCTTCCCCATCACGGCAGAACGTGGGTATGTATTTATGACACCGGTGGCTATTGATCACCGGAAGCCCGGCGTTAAGCCGAAAAGGGCGGGGGAAACATGATTGAGAGCCTTCAACGGCGAGCCGAATTATCGCGCCGCGCCGACGCCAGGGCGACCTTGAAGGGCTTCCCCAAACTCTGACCTGCCGACCCCGGCGCATCCGCGTCGCCGGGCCGACCCTTGTGTTTCGTATCCAGTTTGACGAGGCGATCATGCGTATTCTTCGACCGCTTTTGGGACCGCTCCTTGCCCTGGCCGCCACCGCGCCGGCGCTGGCCCAGCAGACGCCGGTTCCCAATCCGCCGCCGCACTTCAATGCGGTGAAGGTGGTGCTGATCGGAGATTCGACCACGGCGGTGCAGGGCGGTTGGGGCCCCAGCTTCTGCGGCAAGCACCTGACCTCGTTCGCGGCCTGCATCAACCTGGCCCGCGGCGGCCGCTCCAGCGGCAACTACCGCACCGAGGGCTCATGGGCCCTGGCCCTGCACGAGATCAAGTCGGGCGGCTTCAACGACACCTACGTCCTGGTCCAGTTCGGCCACAACGACCAGCCGGGCAAGCCGGGACGCTCGACGGACCTCGCCACCGAGTTTCCGGCCAATCTGAAGGCCTATGTCGACGAGATCCGCGCCGCGGGCGGCAAGCCGGTCCTGCTGACGCCGCTGACCCGTCGCCAGTTCAAGGACGGCAAGCTGATCGACGACCTGGCGCCCTGGTCCGAGGCGGTGCGCAAGGTCGCCGCCGAGACCAAGACCCCGCTGGTCGACCTGGCCGCCCGCAGCACCGCGGCGGTGCAAGCCATGGGCGCGGCCGAGGCGACCCGCTTCGCTCAGCGCCCGCCCTCGGATGAGGTGCTGGCCGCCGCGAAGACCGGCACGACGATCCCGGCCTCGACGGGCGTGGCGCCTGCGCCGAACGCGCCCGCGAACACGCAGAACAACGCCGCCGTCGAGCCGATGGGGCAGGCCAAGCTGGCCTTCGACTACACCCACATCGGCGATGTCGGGGCTGACTATTTCGCGAGCATGGTGACCGCCGAACTGGCGGAAGCGGTCCCCGCGTTGCGGCGCTACCTCATCCCTTGAGGCGCGCTTTCTAGTGCCTCGCCGGCGCGCGTCGTGAGACGCCGCCAGCGGTGGAAACCTGGCGTCAAATCGGCCAGCGCTCGCCAGAAGCGCGGCTTTCTAGAAACCACAACCGCGACACAAATGATCGCGGTGGGGGAGGGAATAGGATGTTCAGCGATTTCAATCGCCGCAGTGCTGCGGCTGTCTCCGGTATCGCGTTGATGGCGGCCTTCGGCTTCACGGCTCAAGCGGTCGCCCAGGACCAAGGGTCGGACTCCACCGTCGCAGAGGTAGTCGTCACCGGCTATCGCGCCTCGCTCAACAGCGCGCTCAATCAGAAGCGTCAGGCCAATGTCATGGTCGACGTCATCAACGCCGAAGACATCGCGGATTTTCCGGACGCCAACCTGGCGGAGTCGCTGCAGCGCCTGCCGGGCGTCTCGATCGACCGTGAGAACGGCGAAGGTAACACCATCTCGGTCCGCGGCCTGGGCGGCGACTTCACCCGCGTTCGCTTGAACGGCCTGGAGACCCTGTCGACCTCGGGCGCCAGCACCGCCGACGGCGCGCTGCGCCGCGACCGCGGCTTCCAGTTCAACGCCTTCGCCTCGGAGCTCTTCAACTCGCTGAAGGTGCAGAAGACCGCGTCGGCCGAGACCGACGAAGGGTCACTTGGGGCGACGGTCGACCTCATCTCGGGGCGTCCGTTCAACTTCAAGGACCGCCGAATGGCCCTGTCGCTGCAGGACGCCTATTACGAGAACGGCGGCAAGCATAACCCGCGCATCGCGGCCCTGATCTCCGACCGCTGGGACACCAAGCTGGGCACTTTCGGCCTGCTGGCTTCGGTGGCCTATAACAAGCGCAACCAGGTCATCGACAACTACCAGCGCCAGCTGGGGCAGTCGGACTATACCTACCGCGGCTCGACCTTCAACAACGCCGCGGCCGCAGCGTCCGGGGACCCGCAGGGCTTCGCCCTGCCGACCAATGTCAACGCCGCCACCGTGCTGCCGCGCGTCACCAATCCCGAAGCTCTGGCCTATCTGATCGGCTCGAACCCGAAGGCCTATGAGCTGCTGTACGGGCCCAACAACTATCGCGGCTCGCAGGTGCGGATCCCGGCCCTGGTCGGCCTGAACCATCGCGAGCTGGAGCAGGAGCGTCTGGGCGTCACCTATTCGGCGCAATGGCGTCCGATCGATCGCCTGACCGTGACGTTCGACGGCCTGCTGTCGCAGCTGGACCAGTCGGCCAACAACTACCAGATCGGCGCCATCGGCACGAACCGCAACAACACCAACGGCAACCGCACCACCACCAACTTCAGCTACCAGACCGCCACCACGGCCTCGGCGGCGCAGAACACCTACGCCAATCGTCGTGCGGCCTACGCCAACTGCGCGTCCCAGACGGCCACCGAGTTCCGTGGCGCCATCGACTGCGGTCAAATGATGTACGGCACGACGCCGGTCTTCGGCTCGACCATCTATGGCGCGGGCGGCCTGACGGCGGGCACCGGCAGCTTCAATCCCAACAACCTGGAAGTCTACGACTATTACAACCAGCCCGGCTCGGTCGGCTACGTCGCCCACCCGCAGGGCCAGGCCATGCGCGCCCAGTTCCTGGGCCGTCCGTCGACCCGTCTGATCGACGCGGGCCTGACCTCGGCCGGCGACAGCGTCAACTATCTGGTGCTGGGCAATATGGACTTCCGCTCTGCCGTCGACCGGGGCGCCTTCACCACCTACTTCAACCAGAACTCCATCGACGTCGACTTCGAGGTCACCGACCGCCTGAAGGTCCATGCTCTGTACGGCCGTTCGCGTTCGGTCTCGAAGAACGACGGCCTGCTGGCCGACTTCATCCGCCTGGACTCGGGCCAGGGCGTCCCCGGCAACGACTACTTCGTCTATGACGACCGCAAGGGCGGCAAGATCCCCTCGATCAACTGGGGCTTCGACGTCGCCAACCCGGCCAGCTGGGATTTCGTGAAGGGCTACTCGGCCCTGCGCCACTACGTCACCGAGTCCCGCAACAACTACGACGGCGGTCGCATCGACATCGCCTACGAACTGAACCCGAACTTCACGTTCAAGTTCGGCGGCGGCCAGCGGAAGTTCAGCTTCTACTACACCCGCTACGAGCGCCTGATCGGCGACACCATGAACCCCAGCCTGCTGGAAGGGGTGCGTAGCGGTCTCGTCCAGGCGACGAGCGTCGCTCAGATGGGTCAGGTGGTCGACTTCGGCCAGGGACTGAAGCTGCCCGAGGGCACGCCGAACGCCTTCTTCGTGCCGAACATCGACGCCTTCCGCGAGCGCTTCGGCTTCGACTGTAACTGCATCAACAAGTTCGGCGACTGGCGCGTTTCGGACCTGCGCAACGGCGGCGTGAACACCTTCTGGGTCGACGAGACCGACACCGGCTTCTTCGGCCAGATCGACTACGACCTGCAGTTCCTGGGTCGCACCCTGCGCGGCAACGCCGGCGTCCGTCAGGTCAAGACCGAGATCAACGCCCTGGGCCGCACGCCCAGCGGCCGTCCGGTCTCGGGCGACAACGAGTACAACGACACCCTGCCGGCCTTCAACGCAGCCTACGAGATCACCGACCGACTGATGCTGCGTCTCGGCGCGGCCAAGGTGATGTCGCGTCCGCAGCTAGTCGCCCTGTCGCCGGGCATCAGCGGCCTGACCGTGCCCACCGGCGTGGGCACCGCGCCGGCCGACTTCGACGGCGCCAATGCGGCCATCACCCTCGGCAACCCGGACCTGAAGCCGTTCCGCGCCACCAACTACGACGCCAGCCTGGAATGGTACTTCGGTCAGGGCGCGGTGCTGTCGGCCGCGGTGTTCCGCAAGGAGATCTCGAGCTTCCCGCAGGTGGTCATTCGCGAAGGACCGCTGAGCTCGGTCTTCGACGCCGCCGGTATCGCCAACATCCGCGCAGCCTATGACGGTCTCGTCGACGTCGCCTCCGACAGCCGCCGGGCCTATATCGACGCCGATCGCCCGTTCCAGATCCGTCAGTACAGCGACGCGCCCGGCGGTTACCTGCAAGGCTTCGAACTGAACTACCAGCAGAACCTGACGTTCCTGCCGGAACGCTTCACCTTCCTGCCGGACTGGACCAAGAACTTCGGCATCCAGGCCAACTACACCTACATCGACTCCGAGCTGAACTACATCCTGGACCCGGTGGCCAACATCACGGGCACCGCGCCGTTCCTGGGGGCCTCGCCCAAGTCGCTGAACGCCACGGTCTACTATGAGACCAGCAAGTTCACCGGCCGCGTTTCGACGGCCTATCGCTCGGCCTACAAGACTACCTATCCGCTGGCGGCCGGCAGCTGCGATCCGGGTCTCTGCGACTCGCCGCTGATCAACGACTTCATCTCCAGCGACGCGACGTTCAACGTGGACGCCTCGTTCTCGTACAAGGTCAACAAGCAGATCACCCTGACGGTCGAGGCCCTGAACCTCACCAACCAGACGGACTTCCGCTACGGCCACGAGAACGACCCGACGGTGACGTCTTACAGCAGCACCGGCCGACAATTCTTCGTCGGTCTGCGGGCTGTGTTCTAAGCCAGGGCGCACACCGCAAAGAAAGGGCCGCGCCGGGAAACCGGCGCGGCCTTTTCATTTGACGGAGAGGGGGAGGCGAAAGCGCCGGGGCCTCACCAGTTCCACATCGTCCCGTCGGTCAGGCGCGCCACCGGCAGGTATGCGGGCTTGTAGGGATACTTGGCGGCCAGATCCTCGTCGATGTCGACGCCGTGGCCCGGCGCGTCGCCCGGGTGCAGGAAGCCGTCCGCGAACGTGTAGGCGTGGGGGAAGACCGCGTCGGTCTCCTCGGTGTGGCGCATGTATTCCTGGATGCCGAAGTTCGGGACCCAGGTGTCGAAATGCAGGGCGGTCCCCATGGTCACCGGCGACAGGTCCGTGGCGCCGTGGCAGCCGGTGCGCACCTGATAGAGGGCGGCGAAGTCGGCGATGCGGCGCAGATGCGTGACCCCGCCGGCACCGACGATCGTGGCGCGGATGTAGTCGATCAGCTGGTTCTGGATCAGGTCCTTGCAGTCCCAGATCGTGTTGAAGATCTCGCCCACGGCCAGCGGGGTGGTGGTGTGCTGGCGGATCAGGCCGAAGGCCTCCTGGTTCTCGGCCGGGGTGGCGTCTTCCATCCAGAAGAGGTCGAACGGCTCTAGCGACTTGCCCAGGCGGCCCGCCTCGATCGGGGTGAGGCGGTGGTGGACGTCGTGCAGCAGGCGCGGCTCGGGGCCGTAGACCTCGCGCAGGCGCTCGAACAGCTTGGGGGCAAAGTTCAAGTACTTGCGGGTGTCCCAGACCGTCTCGGTCGGCAGGGCGGCGTCGGCTGGTTCGTAGTGCAGGGTGCCGCGGCCCACGCCATAGGCCATCTCGATGCCGGGCACACCCGACTGGGCGCGGATGGCCTTGTAGCCCATGTCGACATAGCGGCCGACGGCGTCGACCGTTTCTTCCATGTCCGCACCGTTGGCGTGGCCGTAAACCATGACGCCGTCACGGCTCTTGCCGCCCAGTAGGTCGTACAGCGGCATGCCGGCCATCTTGGCCTTGATGTCCCACAACGCCACGTCGACGGCGGCGATGGCGCGCATGGTCACCGGACCCCGACGCCAGTAGGCCCCGCGGTATAGGTACTGCCAGATGTCCTCGATGCGGCGCGGATCCTTGCCGATCAGGCAAGGCACGACGTGGTCCTCAAGATACGAGACCACCGACAGTTCGCGGCCGTTCAGGGTGGCGTCGCCGATCCCGTAGACGCCCTGGTCGGTCTGGATCTTCAGCGTGACGAAGTTCCGGCCGGGGCAGGTGACGATGACCTTGGCGGAGACGATCTTCATGAACGGACCTGCGGGAGGAGTAACGACACCCCTCCCTTGGGCCACGATAATTGGTCTGTCAATTCGCGAAAATTGGTCAGGCCTATTTTGTCAGCTGCGCGCCGCGTTGAAGGGGCGGGTGTCGTAACCATTGTCCCCAAGACATTGGTCCATGGCCGTCCGGAAGGCCTGGTCGTGGCCGCGGCGGGCCATCTTCGAGCGCGCCATGCTCTTGTCGTATGGGGCCTTCAGCGTCAGTCGCGTGTCGCCCGGCGTCGCGCCGGTAGCGGCTGGGCTCATCGGGGCCAGCTTGAAGCCAGTGGTCTTACCGGATCGTACTTCGGTCCGGCATGATGCGAAGGTCGAGGCGAAGGCCTTCTCGTCGGTGGCGGCGCGGGTGGCCGGCGCGCCCGAGGTGGCGCAGGCGCCCAGGACCAGGCTGGCGGCGGTCAGGGACAGTCCAAGTACAGCGACTTTCATGGGGCTCTCCAAGCGGGTGTGGAGAAGCAACCCATCCTGGCGTCCGAGGTTCCGGCCGCGTCCTGCGGGCATGAAGACAAGAAGACGCCGGCCCTTGGGAGGAAGGGCCGGCGCAGAGTTCCTAGGCGGGGTAAGAAGGAAGGACGCCTAGAAGTTGTAGCGGAGGCCGACGATGAATTGACGGCCGCTGTGGGTGTAGACGTTCAGACGATCGTTACCGACGTACTGCTCGTTGAACTGGTCGGTCAGGTTCACGCCTTCGACCGACAGGCGAACGTTTTCACGGATGTTCCAGCTGGCCTGCATATCGACGTTCAGGGTCTTCTTGGTGCCCTGGACGCTGTTGCCGTCGCTGCCCGGGATCTGGGTCAGGTAGCCGTCGCGATGCGCCAGCGAACCGCGGACGCTCCAGGTCGGGGCCTCGTAGTAGAGGGTCAGGTTGGCGGCGTTCTTCGACAGGCCGACCAGCGGACCATTGACGGTCGGCGCGCCCGGAGCCGTCGACGTCGGATAGTCGATGTTCGACTGGACGTAGGTGTAGTTGGCGATGACGCCGAAGTGGCTCCAGAAGCCCGGCAGGAAGGTGAAGGGCTGCTGGACGTTCAGCTCGAAGCCCTTCAGGTCGCCGCCGTCCGAGTTGAGCGGCTTGGTGACCTGGAACACTTCGGTCGGCAGGGCGCCGGTGCCGTTTAGCAGCGAGTCCGGCAGGCCCAGCGTGTTGTAGACCGCTTGCTCACGCGCCGTCGCCACGAAGGTGTCGATGCGCTTGAAGAAGAAGCTGGCGGCCAGCATGGAGCCCTGCGACGGGTACCATTCCAACGACAGGTCCAGGTTCTTGGACTGCGTCGGGTTCAGATAGGGGTTGCCCGAGCTGTAGTTGCGGTTGGTGCCCTGCACCGAGACGTCGCCGCCCGGCGACAGCGAGCCGATGCCCGGACGCGAGATGGTCTTGGCGGCGGCGAAGCGGGCCACGAAGTTGTCGGTGACGTCGGCGGCCAGGTTAAACGAGGGCAGGGTGTTGCTGTACTTGCGCTCGACGTCGACGACCTGGAACGAGGCGCCGACGGCGGCGTAACCGGCCGACTCCTGGCGGGTCGTGACGTGACGGATGCCGGCGTCACCGCGGAAGGGCAGGCCGAACGCGCTGAAGCGGAACTCCGCCTGGGCGTAGACGCCGCGGTCGTCTTCCTCCACCGCGCCGTACTGGCCGCGGGCCGAGCTGTTGGTGGTCTTGTCGATCGCGTAGATGCCGGTGTTGCTGTAGATGTTCAGCAGGGCGTTGTACTTGTCGATGTCAGGCGTCAGCCACGAGGTGGCGTTGCCGGCCGGCATGTCCAGGCCCTTGCCGAAGCCGCTGAACACCTTCGACACCGAGGCCAGCTGGTCGGCCGTCAGGGTCTGGCTGACCGTTTCGCTGGCGCGATACAGGCCGTAGCTGTCATACTCGAACTTGCGCCAGTCGACGCCGGCCTTGAGCTTGAGGTTTTCGCTGGCTTCCCACTCACCATAGATCTTGGCGGTCGAGAACTGGTTCTCGACGAACTGCGGACGAATGCGGACTTCCGACGTGCCGTTGATGGCCGACCAGTTGGCCGGGTTGGTGGCGTCGAAGCCCAGGTCGATCTTGGGCGCGCCGCCGCCGCGGAAGTCGTAGACGTAGTTGCCGCTGTTGGCGCGGTCGAAGGTGACGATCGTCGAGATCGGCTGGGTGAAGGTCGAGTCCGAATAACCGGCCAGGGCGCCGATCACCAGGCGATCGCCGATGTTGCGCTTGGCCGACAGGGTGAACTGCTTGAACTCGGTGTTCAGCTCGTCATAGGCCGACTGGGTGCGCAGATCCACATTGTCCATGCGCGCATAGACCAGGTTGCCGTTCTGCACGACGCCGTCGCGAATGATCGTCTGCGGCTTGCCGACGCCGCTGCGCGACAGGCCGATGGCCTGCAGCTGGGCTTCCTTACGGGTGCCGGCCAGATAGGCGTATAGGGTGTCGAGCGTGATCTCGGTGTTGTCGTCCGGCTTGAACTGGAACGCGCCGCTGACGCCCAGGCGCTTGTTCTCGATGTCGTAGCTGACGAACGCCGGGATGCGCGGGGCGAAGATGCCGTTGGTCGTGTCGGTGCTGTTGATCTGGGCGAGGGTGTAGCCCGGGACCGTCGAGGCGGCGTTGAAGGCGCCGTTGCTGCCGCCGACGGCCCAACGGCTGATGTTGGCGCCTTCTTCCTTCAGGCGGCGCTCTTCGTAGGCCACCGAGATCAGGGCGCCGAACTTGCCGTCAAAGAAGGTGCGGCTGGCCAGGGCCGACAGGCGCGGCGTCGTCTTCTCGGCCAGGGTGTTGTAGCTGGCGCCCGCCGACAGCACGAGCTGCGGCTTGCGGCTGTCGAAGGGGCGGGCGGTCTGCAGGTCGACGGTGCCGCCCAGCGAGCCTTCCTCGATGTCCGAAGAGGCGGTCTTGCGCACGGCGATGCTGTTGAAGAGATCCGAGGCGAAGACGTTGAAGTCGAAGCCACGGCCGCGGTTGGTGCCGCCGCTGTTGGCGGTGCCGCCGGTCGTGGAGATGGCTTCCATGCCGTTGATACGGACGCGGGTGTATTCCGAACCCAGGCCGCGGACGGTGATCTGACGGCCTTCGCCGTTGATGCGCGAGATCGAGACGCCGGGGATGCGCTGCAGCGACTCCGCCAGGTTCAGGTCGGGGAACTGGGCGATGTCCTCGGCCTTGATGGCGTCCACGACGCCGGTCTCGTTGCGCTTGAGGTTCATCGCGCTCTGCAGCGAGGCGCGGAAGCCGGTGACGACGACGGCCTCGACTTCGTCCGCGCCGGCGGCAGGGGTGGCGTCCTGCGCGGCGGCGGCGCCGGCCAGCGTCAGGGCCAGAGCCGAGGCGCTCAGCGCCAGAACAGAGCGCGCAGTGAACTTGTGGTTGGTCGTCATCGTCCCTCCCGTGCCCGCGTTCGCGGGTCCTTGATGGCGAGGGTGCTAAGCCCCTCTTCGTTGCCTGGAAGATACGGACGGGATTTTCGCCAGGGCCAATCTCAATCCGGTATCGACCTATGCGCTTTGGGCACGGATCGACGCGAAACGGCGATCTAGCGTCGTTTCTGGCTCCGATTTCGGTCCTTAATCCCCGATTTTGAACGTCTTGTGGGGCGTTTCAGACACACTTCGATACACGGGGCGTCTTGATCCATGTTGCAAGTGGATTGGTCGATAGGCGAATTGACTTAGACCTGTGGCGCGGGCGGTTCTAGCGTCGCCGGAATAGTCGTCGACGTCAGATCGGCGCCATCAGGGAAGGGACGCGAATGACAGACTCCACCAAGCGGACTCGGGTCCGCTGGCTGATCATTGCGGTGCTCTTCATCATCACCACGATCAACTACGCCGACCGCGCGACCTTCTCGATCGCCGGCCAATCGGCGTCCAAGGAATTGGGCCTCGACGCGGTGGCCATGGGCTACATCATGTCGGCCTTCGCCTGGGCCTATGTCCTGGGCCAGATTCCCGGCGGCGCGTTGCTGGACAAGTTCGGTTCCAAGAAGATCTACCTGATGGCCTTGGTGATCTGGTCGGGCTTCACGGCCCTGCAGGGCTTCGCCGGTTTCTTCACCGGCCTGATGGCCGCCAGCGTGCTGTTCGTCATGCGCTTCGCAGTCGGTTTAGCGGAGTCGCCGTCCTTCCCCGCCAACGCCCGCATCGTCGCCGCCTGGTTCCCGGGATCGGAGCGCGGCACGGCTTCGGCGATCTTCAACTCGGCCCAGTACTTTTCGCTGGTCGCCTTCGCCCCGCTGATGGGCTGGCTGGTCCACGAGTTCGGCTGGCGCTCGGTGTTCTGGGTGATGGGCGTCGTCGGCGTCATCGCCGCGGTGTTCTTCGTCAAGCTGATCCACAGCCCGCTGCTGCACCCTTGGGTCAACAAGGCCGAGGTCGACTACATCGAGAACGGCGGCGGCCTGGTGCGTATGGAAGAGGCCTCGGCCAGCAGCGGCGCGTCGTTCACCTGGGCCAACGTCAAGCAGGTGCTGACCAATCGCATGCTGCTGGGCGTCTATCTGGGCCAGTACTGCATCAACGTGCTGACCTACTTCTTCGTCACCTGGTTCCCGATCTACCTGGTCAAGGAGCGTGGCCTGTCGATCCTGCAGGCCGGTTTCACCGCGGCCTTGCCGGCCCTGTGCGGCTTCGCCGGGGGGCTGCTGGGCGGCATGATCTCCGACGCCCTGCTGAAGAAGACGGGCAACCTCGACATCGCCCGCAAGACCCCGCTGCTGCTGGGCATGGTGCTGGCCACCAGCATCATCATCTGCAACTACGTCGAGCAGGAGTGGCTGGTCATCGTGATCATGGCCGCAGCCTTCTTCGGCAAGGGCGTGGCGTCGCTGGGCTGGGCCGTGGTGTCCGACACCTCGCCCAAGGAGATGGCCGGCGTCACTGGCGGCATCTTCAACACCTTCGGCAACGTGGCCGGCATCGTCACCCCGATCGTCATCGGCTACATCGTCCAGGCGACCGGCTCGTTCGACGGGGCCCTGATCTTCGTCGGCGCCCACTGCGTGATCTGCATCCTGGCCTACTTCCTGATTGTCGGGAAAATCCACCGTCTCGAACTGAAGGCGGCGTGAGGACCATGACGACTCGACGTTCCATCCTGGCCGGCGCTTCCGCGCTGGTCTTCGCCGCCCTGGCCCGTCCCGCCCTTGCCGCTGCGCCGACCCTGACCGTCAGCACGCCGATGGCGCCGCCTGAATGGGCGTTGCTGGAACGCGAGCTGCTGAAGGCCAACGAAGAGGCCTGCACGGCCTTCTTCGAGCGCTATTTCGACGAGCGCGGCTATCTGCTGGCCTTCGCGCGCTGGGGCGCCAATGACGGTCCCGACGACGCCATCGAGAACGTCAACGACTGGCCGACCCTGCACGCCCTGGGCGCCGACGACCGCGTCCTAGCCATGGCCAAGAAGGCCTTCGAGGGCAACGTCCGGCAATATACCGAGGCCAAGACCAAGGACGTGCCGTTCGCCCGCGACGGCATGTACTTCAAGGAATTCCCGGTCATGAGCGACTGGCAGCACCTCTCCGAGGGGCTGTCGATGTTCAACCTGCTAGGCCTGGCCGACCCGTACGACGCCCGGTATCGCGACCGGGTGAAGCGCTTTTCGGGCTTCTACACCGGCGAGGATCCCACCACGCCGAACTACGATCCCAAGCTGAAGATCATCCGCAGCATGATCACCGGCAGCAAGGGGCCGATGCTGCGCAAGGCCACGCCCCTGGACTGGGCCGGCGACCCCTTCGACGTCAGCCACTACTTCATGGAGCACGGCGAAAGCTCGTACCAGGAGACCCTGGACCACTACGCCGACTATGGCGACGTAGTGGGCGACGCGCCGCTGAACCTGCAGGCCACCAGCCTGGTCATGAACGCCTACATGCTGGACCAGGAGCCCAAGTACCGCGACTGGATCCTCACCTATGTCGACGCCTGGGCCGAGCGGGCCAAGGCCAATGGCGACATCATCCCCAGCAAGGTCGGGCTGGACGGCAAGATCGGCGGCCCCAAGGGCCAGTGGTGGAGCGGCACCTATGGTTGGGGCTTCTCGCCCGTGGCCCCGCACACCGGCAAGCGCGAGGACCGCAACCGCACGCCGCGCGCCGTGGTCGGCTTCCTCAACGCCTATCTGCTGACCGGCGACGACAAGTACCTGGACGTCTGGCGCCGCCAGAACGATGTGATCAACGCCCAGAAGAAGACGATCGACGGCAAGGTCTCGGCCCCGCGCATGTACGGCCCCAAGGGCTGGTACGGCTATGCGCCCGGCGAGTACCGGCTGAACAATCTCGACATCTGGTACATGTCGCAGAAGGCCTCGGACCGAGCCCGCGCGCCCGACCACCCGTGGGTCGACTTCCTGGAAGGCAAAAACGACGGCTTCCCGGCCAAGGCTCTGCGCGCCGACCTGGAGAAGGTCCGCGCCCGCGCCCAACTGCAGCGCGAAGACAAGAGCACGACCGACACGCGTCTGGCCGACGCGACGCTGGACATCACCCCGGCCCACGTCACGGCGCTGATCCACCTGATGGAGGGCGGCATCAATATCGCCCGCCCGGCCTGGTCGCCCAGTTCGCCGCCGCAGGGCGGAGCGCTGCACTATGCCCGCCTGCGCTATTTCGATCCCGAGCGCCGCCGCGCCGGTGTGCCCCAGGACGTCGGCGCGCTGGTCGAGAAGCTGACCGACGACGAGACCGTGGTCAGCCTGGTCAATCTCAGCCAGGTCGCCGCGCGCACCGTGACGGTGCAGGGCGGGGCCTATGGCGAGCACCAGATCCTGAGCGCGGCGATTGCTGAGGGACCGGCTGCTGCGGTGAATTCTTCGGCATTCACCGTTCGCCTGGGTCCGGGCGCTGGCGCCAAGTTGACCTTGAAGATGAAGCGCCACGTCAATGCGCCGACCCTCAACTTCCCGTGGGATCGCGCCTAGTTTCCTAGGAGAGAGACGGATGATCGGTTCGGTGTCCCGCTTAGCGATGCTGGCTGCCTTGGCGGCTGGCCCGGTGATGGCGCAAACCCAGACGCCCGCCCCGATCGCCGCCGTTGCGGCGGGCGGCCCGTCCGCCACCGGTCCCGAGGTCACGGTGCTGAAGGTCGACCGCGAGGCCGACGACGACGCCCAGGGCTCGCTGCGCTGGGCCATCGCCACCAGCAACGCCGAGCCCGGCCGCTACCGCATCGAGGTCTCCGCGCCGCGTATCGTGCTGAAGTCAGCCCTGCCGCCGATCAAGGGGCCGGTGACCATTGAGGGCGCGGCCTTTGCCCGTTCGGGCGGCCACAACGTCGTCGACGGATCGGGCTATCTGCCGCGGGACCTGAAGTCCTGCCCGGGCATGGTCCAGGGCCAGTACGGCACCAATGTCCGCACCGCCAGTAACCCCGGCTTTGCCCTGGTCGACACCAAGGGCGTGACGCTGCGAGGCCTGGAGATCCGCGGCTTCTGCATTGGCGTGCTGATCCTGCGCACCTCCAACGCCGTGATCGCCGACAACCTGATCACCCGCAACATCGGCGGGGCAGGGGTGATGCTCAGCGGCGACGATGGCAATGGCGGCTCGACCTCGCACACCACCCTGGACAACAAGGTCGTCCGCAACACCTTCCTCGAGAACGGCGATGGCCTGGAGCTGACGCGTGGCGCGGCCTTCAACCTGATCGCCGACAACACCTTCGACGGCGGGACCGACAATCTGGAGCCCTCGCAGGGTATCGAGATCCTGTGGGGCAACGACAACACCGTCGTGCGCAACCGCTTCTATCGCTACTCCGACGGCCTGCAGCTGAACTGGGGCGCGCGCAACTACATCGCCGCCAACACCTTCAGCCAGAACAGCTTCGGCATCAGCGTGTCGGGCGCCGACAACATGATCGAGGGCAACGACATCCGCGGCAACGGCATCGGCATCGCCGTGCGTCCCGAGGCCAAGGTCGCCGCCAACCGCATCAGCCGTAACGTCATGGCCGGCAACGGCGTCCCGTTCACCCACTGCTCGGCCGGTGGTTCTTGCGATCCGAAGATGTCGCGCGGCGGCATCGTCGTCGGCCCGCCGGGCCTGGAGCACGCTCACTTCGTCGGCTCGCGCGGCATGGGCGTGGTGTTCGACAAGGCCGGTGCGGCGGTCACCTGCACGGGACCGAACGAGCCGGCCAAGTGCCACGACACGCCGCAGTTCGGCTTGCAGCCGCCCAGCCTGACCTCGGCTCGCGCGGCCGGCGGCAGGACGGCGGTGAAGGGCGAGGCGACCGGTCCGGCCGACACCGTGGTGTTCGTCGAGCTGTTCGCCGGCAAGGCCGGGACCGCTGAGGGCGAACGCTATCTCGGTACGGTCCAGGCCGTCGCCAACGCCCAAGGCCGCGCGGCTTTCGCGGGCGAGGTGGACAGCGCGGCGGCCGGCTCGGCCATCACCGCCACTACCACGACGGTGGCCGGCGCGAGCTCGGCGTTCTCGAAGCCCGCGCCGCTGGGACGCTAGGTCCCTTCCTTCATGAACGGCGCCACGGCGAACAGTTCGCGCTCTTCCTTGCGGGGATCGTCGACCATCGCTGAGGTCTCGTTGATCACCAGGGTCGCGCGCTTGGGCAGGGTGTACTTCTCCCACGTCGGGATCGCCGCGCAGTTCGGATCGCCCGTGCGCGCGAACGACACGAACGCCGCGCTCATCTGATCGCGTACCTTCTGGGCCGCTGGCCCCGTGCCGGTCATCGAGCCCTTGGCCGCCAGCGTGCCGAACACCAGGGCGATGTCGTAGCTATGGTAGGCGCCCATCTTCGGATCGGTCTGGGCCCCGAAGTCCAGCTGGTACATCCAGGCTGGCGCGTCGATGCGGGCCCGTTGCTCGGCCTGGACCAGGTGGCCCGGCCACGAGCGGCCGGCCGTGGTGGCGGCGAAGAACACGTCCGAGGGGCTATAGTTCGGATAGAGCTCGCGATAGCGCGCGACGATGTGCTCGGGCGCGACGTCCAGGACGAGCTCATTCTCCATCTGGGCCGGCAGCTCCTCCCAGGTCAGGGCGAAGTTCTTGGGATTGCCGCCCAGGAAGGCTTTCGTCTCGTCGTGGGTGTTGCCGATGATCATCGGGATATGGCCGCTCTCGCGCGGGGCGTCCGGATAGAACGGGTGGCGCTTGAGAACGTTGTGGTCGACCACGGACCAGAAGACGACACCACCCTTGCGCTCCAACGGATCGCGCATCTTCAGCGCCTCGACCAGCTGGGCGGCGGGCAGGGTCTTCAGCGCCTCGGTCTGATCCGGCTTGAGGCCCAGCTTTTCCATGAAGGCGCGAGCGCGGATCGTGGCGTGGATCGGGCCCATGGCGGTGACGTGCTGGCCGCTCATGGTCGCGACCTTGTGGTAGAGGCCCGCCGCCTGCGGCATGGCCATCAGGGTCACCAGCTTGGCCCCGCCGCCCGACTGGCCGAAGGTCATGACGTTGCCGGGGTCTCCGCCGAACGCGGCGATGTTGTCGCGCACCCACTGCAGGGCCAGGATCAGGTCGAGATTGCCGACATTGCCGCTGTCGGCCAGTTCCGGCCCGCCCAGCCGCGCCAGGAACGCGTAGCCGAAGGCGTTGAGGCGATGGTTCACGGTCACCACGACCACGTCATAGGTCTCGGCCAGCCAGGTCCCGTCATACAGTGGGCTGGAGCCCGAGCCGTTGGCGTGCGCGCCGCCGTGGACATAGAACATCACCGGCCGCTTCTTCCCGTCGACCAGGCCGGGCGTCCAGACATTGAGGAACAGGCAGTCCTCGCTGGTCGCCTCGTCGGCCTTCAGCTGCGGGCTGGACGCGCCATAGGCCAGGGCGTCGGTGATCCCCTTCCAGGGCTGGGCCGCCTGCGGGGCCTGGAAGCGGCGCGGGCCGGTGTCAGCGCCGTAGCGCACGCCCTTGAAGACCTTGATCCCCTCGACCTCAGCGCCGCGTACCCGGCCGGCCGTGGTGGTCGCCACGGGGGCGGCGCGGCCGGCGGCGTTGACCCGCGTGGTGGCGGCGAGGGCGGCGGCTGTGGCCAGCACGGCGCGGCGATCCAGGATCATGAGGTCTCTCCCAAGGTCTTGTCGTTGGGCCGTGGCCCGCCGAGGGAGAAGGCGTGTTACCGCCCCGACTCCGTCGGCGAGGCCTCGGCCAGGCATAGATCGATGAAGGCCTGCAGGATCGGGCTCTCGTTGTCCTTGCGCCAGGCCATGTAGAGCTCGACCGGCCGGTCGGGCGTCGTCGCCACGGGGCGGAACTGCACGTCGTCGAAATGAAGGCTCATGGCCGCTTCGGGCACGATCGCCGCGCCCAGGCCCGCATGGACCAGGGCCAGCATCGAGTGGATCTGGGTGACGTGCTGGATGTAGTTCGGGGCCACGCCGTTGGCGTCGAACAGTGTCGTCAGCATGTTGTAGAAATAGCCCGCGCCTTCGGGCGAATACATGATCAGCGGCGCGCCGTCGAAGTCGGCCAGGGTCAGCGAGGCCTTGGCCAGGCGCGGATCGCCGGTCGGCAGGGCCGCGACCAGGGGCTCGGACAGCACGCGAGCGGTGGCGAACTCGACCCGTTCCATCGGCGGGCGGACCAGGCCGATGTCGATGCGGCCGGTCAGCAGCGCCTCGACCTGCTCGCGGGTGACCATCTCACGAAGGGTCAGGTCGGCGTTGGGCAGGCGGGCCTTGGACAGGATCACCAGCTGCGGCAGAAAATTGTAGCCGGACGCCGCCGTGAAGCCGATGGCGATCTGGCCGGCCTCCCCGCTGGCGATGCGGCGGGTGGCGAGCGCGGCGCTCTCGGCCAGGCGCAGGATCCGGCGCGCTTCCAAGAGGAAGGCGCGACCGGCCGGGGTCAGCCGCACCGAGCGGCTGGTGCGGTCCAGGAGCGTGACCCCCAGGATCCGCTCCAGAAGCTGCACCTGGCGGCTCAGTGGCGGCTGGGTCATGTTCAGGCGCTGGGCGGCCCGGCCGAAGTGGAGTTCTTCGGCCGTGGCCACGAAACAGCGCAGCTGGCTCAGTTCGAACATCGGAAAGCGTCCATCGACAACACCCTGCAGGCGTGAAGCTAGACGCTCGTTCGGTCCGATGGCCAACGTCTTCTTGCCGGGGAGGGGCGAGAAGGCGTTCATTCGGCCGCCAGCACTCCGTTCACCCGGCGGGTCAGGCCCAGAGGATTGGCCGCCTTTAGCTCGTCCGGCAGGACGGCGTCGGGCAGGTTCTGGTAGCTGACGGGACGCAGGAAGCGGGCGATCGCCAGGCTGCCGACCGAGGTCGCGCGGCCATCGCTGGTCGACGGGAACGGACCCCCGTGGACCATAGCGTGGGCCACCTCGACGCCGGTGCCAAAGCCGTTGACCAGCACGCGGCCGGCCAGCAGTTCCAGTTCCGGCAGAAGCTCGGCGAAGGCGGGCTGGTCGGCGTCGGCCAGATGGACGGCGACGGTCAGCTGGCCTTCCAGCTCGCTCAGGATGGCCTGCAGCTCGGAAAGGTCGGCGCAGCGCACCACCAGGCTGGCGGCGCCGAACACTTCCTCGGCCAGTTCGTGCTGGGCGCGGAAGTCGGCGCCCGAGACGCTGAACAGGGCCGGGGAGGCCTTGCCACCGGCGGTCTCGCCGCTGGCCAGCAGGGTGACGCCGCGACCCGAAGCGACACGGGCGACGCCTTCCTCGAACGCCGAACGGATGCCGGCGGTCAGCATGACCTGAGCCGGCGCGCCGCCGACGGCCGTGGCGGCCGCTTGCAGGAACGTGTCCAGGTCAGGACCGTCGATCGCCAGGATCAGGCCGGGATTGGTGCAGAACTGGCCTGCGCCCAGGGTCAGGGCGCCGACGAAGCCGGTCGCGATCGCCTCGGCCCGTTCCGCCAGGGCGGCAGGCAGCAGGATCACCGGATTGATGCTGGCCATCTCGGCATAGACCGGGATCGGGACCTTGCGGGCCTGAGCGGTTTCGATGAGGGCCAGGCCGCCGGCGCGCGAACCGGTGAAGCCCACGGCCTTGATCCGGTGGTCGGCGACCAGGCCTTGGCCGATCGTGCGGCCACCGCCATGCAGCATGGCGAAGACGCCGACCGGCAGGCCGCATTGCGCCACCGCCGCCTGGACGGCGCGGCCGATCAGTTCGGAGGTGCCGGGGTGGGCCGAGTGGGCCTTGACGATCACCGGGCAACCGGCCGCCAGGGCCGAGGCGGTGTCGCCGCCGGCCACCGAGAAGGCCAGCGGGAAGTTGCTGGCGCCGAACACGGCCACGGGACCGAGCGGTACATTGCGCAGACGCAGGTCCGGACGGGGAAGCGGCTGGCGATCGGGCATGGCCGGATCGACGCGCGTCTCCAGGAAACCACCGTCGCGGACCACGCCGGCGAACAGGCGCAGCTGGCCGCAGGTGCGGCCGCGTTCGCCTTCCAGACGGGCGCGGGGCAGGCCGGTCTCGGCCATGGCGCGCACGATGAGCTCGTCGCCGATCGCCTCGATCTGGGCGGCGATCGCCTCCAGGAACGCGGCGCGCGCAGCGTAGGGCAGGGCGCGATAGGGCTGGAAGGCCGCGTGAGCGGCGGCGCAGGCCTCGTCGAGATCGGCGGGCGTTGCGCCGCTGAAGGGCGGGTCCATGCGTTCGCCGGTCGATGCGTCGAAGGCATGGACGACGCCGGAGTCACCTTTGCGGGCGACGCCGGCGATCAGGAGATCACCCGTTAGCGGCACGGGGCGCGTCGCTGGTTTGCACGCGGGCGATCAGGCCCTTCAGTTCGTTCAGCTCGGCAGGCGTCAGGTCGGTCAGCGGCAGGCGGACCGGACCGGCGTCGCGACCCACGGCCTTCATGCCGGCCTTCACGATCGAGACGGCATAGCCTTTGCCGCGGTTACGCAGGGTGATATAGGGCAGCACGAAGTCGCGCAGGCCGTTCATGACCGTTTCGCGGTCGCGGGCGCGCACAGCCTTGTAGAACGACAGGGCCCATTCCGGCATGAAGTTGAAGATCGCCGACGAATAGGTCGTCACGCCCATTTCCAGATAGGGCAGGGCGAAGGTCTCGGCCGTCGGCAGACCCCCGATATAGGTCAGGCGGTCGCCCATGCAGGCATAGACGCGCATCATCAGTTCCAGGTCGCCGACGCCGTCCTTGAAGCCGACGAGGTTCGGGTTGCGCTCGCAGATCTTCTCGAGGGTGTCCTCGTTGATGATCGCGTTGTCGCGGTTGTAGACGATGACGCCCAGCTTGGTGGAGCGGCAGACCGCCTCGATGTGGGCGGCGAGGCCCTCCTGGGTGGCGTTGGTCAGGTACGGCGGCAGCAGCAGCACGCCGTCGGCGCCAGCGGCTTCGGCGTCACGCGCCAGGTCCGTGGCGATGGCCGTGCCGTAACCGACGCCAGCGATGACCGGCGTCTTGCCGGCGGTCTCGGCGACGGCGGCGCGAACCACCTGGCCGACTTCTTCCGGGCGAAGCGAGAAGAACTCGCCGGTGCCGCCGGCGGCGAACAGGCCGGTCAGCTCATGCTGCAGCATCCACGCGCAGTGCTCGCGATAGGGCGCTTCCAGGAACTGATGCTGGGCGTCGAAATGGGTGACAGGGAAGGACAGCAGGCCGCCGCCGAGGTGGCGGGCCATTTCCGTCGGCGTCATTCGGCTCATGATGATCCTCCGAGCGGCGGCCATCATCTCGGGTCGTTCCGGGAGGCCGCTTCTTGATCGTCACGGTAGAGAGCAGGCCCCGTGGGGTCTAAGCCAAAGGCGCTATGGACCGATACAGAATTTGGCTTGATGCAAAACGGGCGGACCTTGTGGGTCCGCCCGTCGCCGAAGCGCCTAGCCGAACAGCGGGACCGGCCCGCGTCCTCCGCCGTTCCAGTTGGCCCAGTTGGGGAAGATGTAGGGCATGTCCGCGGGGCTGACGCCGTACCACTGGGCGATGGCCCCGACATATTCCTCGGTGGCGATGGAGGGGATCCAGCGGCCGTCGTTGGAGGTGTCCTCCGAGCCGCCGAAGGTCATGTCCGGATAGCGGCCATGGACCTTGCCGTTGGCCAGGGCGCCGCCCAGCACCAGGTGGTTGGAGCCCCAGGCGTGGTCGGTGCCGTTGCTGGCGTTGCCTTTGAACACGCGACCGAAGTCCGACATCGTGAAGGCGGTGACGTTGTCCTGCAGGCCCAGGGCCTTCATGGCGTTGTAGAAGCCGGCCAGGGCCAGGGCCAGGTCGCCATAGAGCGTGTTGTGGCTGCCCAGCTGGTTGGTGTGGGTGTCGTAGCCGCCCTGGCTGACGAAGAAGGTCTGCTTGGCGTGACCCAGGGTGTTGCGGGCCTCGATCATCCGGGCCGCGCGCAGCAGCTGGCGGGAGATGTCCGAGGTCAGGGCCGCGCCGGTGGTCGGGTTGACGAAGAACTTGTCTACCGCCGAGGCCGTCGAGGTGATGACGCTGTTGGCCTGCACGGCCTGGGCGTAGGCAGTCGACATGCCCTTGCCGGTCAGGTCGGTGATCGCGCCGTAGGACGAGGCGTCGGCGAAGACCGAGAGCGCGGCTTGGCGAGCCTTCACCGCCGCATCGGTCGAGGCGGCGTTGTAGCCATTGCGCACGATCGATCCGCTGGACGGAAGGATCAGCGGCGCGGTGCGGTCTCCGATCAAGCACAGGTTCGAGCCGGCGATCGAGATCAGCGGCGGCAGGTCGGCCGTCGGAGCGCGGTCGTTGATCCGGCCCATGAAGCCGTTGTTGTTGACCGCGCGGGTGCGCATGCCCTGCCACTGGTTCTGCTGGTCCTCGTGGGACATCAGGTTCAGCGGCCGCAGGTCCGGGCGGCTGGTGTAAAGCGCCTTGGTCAGCGGGGCGAACAGCGTGCCCGTGTTAAGCACCGCGCCGAGGGCCCCTTCGTCCCAGGCGGCCTTCAGCGGCGCGAAGGCGCCGTGCAGGGCGAAGGCGGTGCCGGTCAGCGGCATCAGGCTGGACTGCTGCAGGGCCACCGTGCCGCGCTGCTTGGCGTAGTCTGTAAAGCGGCTGTCATTGGGCACGACCATGTTCCAGGCGTCGTTGCCGCCGAACAGGAACACGCCGACCATGGCGCGGTAGTTGCCGCTGTCGGCGGCCAGAGCGCTGGAGAGGCCCAGCTGGCCGAGGGCCGCAGCGGCCGAGCCGCCGGCCATCAGCTGCATCATTTCACGACGAGAGACGGTCATGGGTACGCTTACCGATCGACTTGGAAGAGGGGGGAAGAAGCGACGATGTACAGCGCGACCTGCGCGCGACGTCGGGCCTGCAGGGCGGGGTCGTTGTTCTTGATGGCGGCCATGGCTGTGGCGATCGACTGGCGCTGGGCGGCGGTCATCGTGCCGTTCAGCAGGACGAGATTGATCCGGTCGATGGTCTTGCCGTCGTCCGTCCCGTTAGCCTCCCACGAGGCCCAGTTGGGCACCGTGCCTGTCGGGCCCAGGGTCGGTTTGAACTCGCCGCGCGTGGAGTCGCCGCCGACCGTCCAGTCATACAGGAAGTTGTGGCGGGCCATGACCGTCGAGGTGGTCATTAGCTTGGTGACCGGGCTGAGCAGGCCAGCGCCCTGCGGCAGCGGGAAGTCGTAGGGATAGTAGTTGAACACCGAGGGCGCCCGGAACGGGGCTTGGCCCATGCCAGCGTCGCGCGTGGTGAAGGCGTAGCCGTCGGTCGTGTAGCCGATGGCGCGGGCCAGCGAGGTGGCCAGCAGGACCGGCTCCTTTACCTTGCCCGGCAGTTGCGAGACGACGCGCGCTTCGCTGTCCAGATAGATCGCCCGCACGACGGCCTTCATGTCGCCGCGCACGCCCGCGCCGTTGTTGGCGAACACGGCCGCAACGCGCCCGACATAGGCCGGAGTGGGGTTGGCGACGGTCAGCTGCTGGATCAGGCGTTTGCAGATGTAGGGCGCGGTATTGGGGTGGTTGAACATGGTGTCGACCACAGTGTCGACATTGGCCTGTTGGCTCGTGCCGGCGGCGATCGTCCTGCCCAGGAAGGTCTTGGAGCCGGTGTCGAAGCGCGCGGCGTTCATCACCATCGGCTTGGTCCAGTCGCGATTGGTGTAGTCGCTGAGCGGCGCGCCGTTCAGGCGGGCCCAGGTCCAGCCGGTGAGGGCGCGGGCCACTTCCTTGACGTCGGTGTTGCTGTAGGCGGCGATGGTCGCGCCCGTCGTGTCGGTCTGCGGCGTGCCGTCGGGATTAAGCAGGACGGTGCCGATGGCGAACAGCTGCATCAGCTCGCGAGCGTAGTTCTCGTTGGGCTGGGTCTTGTTGCTGTCCGCCATGTCCAGATAGTCGCCCATGTACGGGTTCAGGGTGACGGCCTGCAGGATGTCGCGGTAGTTGCCGAAGGCGTTGCTCAGCAGGATCTGGTCGAAGGTCGCCAGGCCCGCCGTGTTGCCGACCTCGACCGCCGAGGCGACGACGATCTGCGACAGGGCGAAGGCGACGCGCTGGCGCACCTGATCGTCCTGGCGGATGGCGTTCGTATAGAACCGCAGCTGCATCGGCGTGGCCGAGAAGTTGTCGCGGTTGCAGACATTGAGCTCGGTGGTGCCGGAGGCGAACTGGCTCGAGCAGAAGTTGCTCGGCACGGGCTTGGCGAGATCAGCATAGGAGCTGGACGCCATCGACAGCTGCTCGTCCAGCCAGGCGGCGGCTGACTTCTTGGCGACGATGGCGGCGATCAGCTCCGGCGTCGGGCCGAAGCTGGCCTGCTTGGCCAGGCGCGCGGCCTCGTCGGGCAGGATGTCGCCGGTGGGCGCCACGGCGATGTCGGGAACGCCGATGGCGCCGCCGCCCACAGGCGCGCTGGGGGCGCTGGCGCTGTCCGAACCGCCGCCGCCACAGGCGGAGAGGAAGAGTGACAAGCTCAGCGCGGCGGCCGAGCCAAAGTATTGTTTACGCATGACAGGGTCCCTGACGCGCCGAGAGCAGGCGGCGCGCCTTAAGCTGGAAAACCAGAGAAAACTGAGGATTTGAGAGGGGTTAGCGGTCCTGGAAGAGGATCTCCTTGACCGCGCGGACGCCGTTTTGGCGGTGAAGTTGGACGAAGATGTCGACGACGCGCCGGACGTGGTCGACGACGTCGGCGCGGCGCAGATTGGCCCCGGCCTGCAGAGCCATCAGCGCCAGCTGATCGACCGCGCCGGCCGGATCGTCGGCATGGATGGTGGTCATCGAGCCGGGGTGGCCGCTGGACACGGCGCGCAAGAACGAGAAGGCCTCGGCTCCGCGCAGCTCGCCCAGGATGATCCGGTCGGGCCGCAGGCGCAGCGAGGCCTGCAACAGGTCCTCGGCGCTGACCCGGGCCTCGCCTTGATCGCCGCGCACGGCCACCAGACCGACGGCGTTCGGGTGGGCCAGGCGGATTTCCGGGGCGTCCTCGATCAAGACCAGACGCTGGTCCAGCGGCACTTCCTTGAGAAGGGCGTTGAGGAAGGTGGTCTTGCCGGTCGAGGTGCCGCCGCTGACGACGATGTTCTTGCCCGCCCGCACGGCGGCGGCCAGGAAGTTGCGCACGTCGCCCGCGTCCAGGAAGGCGCGCAGGATGGCGTCGGAATTGGTCTTCGGCGCCATCACCTGATCGAAGGCCCCGGTGGCGGCGTAGTCGGTCAATGACAGGTCGCTGACCACGTGCTTGCGGATGGCCAGGGCCAAGCCCTCGCGCGTCGCCGGCGCGGCAACGACCTGCACGCGCGCGCCGTCGGGCAGCACGGCCGAGAGCAGCGGATGTTCGCGGCTGACGCCCTGGCTGGACAGGCTGGCGACCTGGCGGGCCAGTCGCCACAGGTTGGTCTCGTCCAGGGCCGGGACCTCGACCCGTTCAGCGGCGCCGCCGAGGCGCTCGACCCACAGTTCGCCGGGACGGTTGACGTAGAGGTCCGTCACCGCCGGATCAGCCAGCCACGGCGCCAGCGGCGCCAGATAGGCCTCCAGATAGACCCCGAGCTTCGGTGCGTGGACGCTCATCAGCGGGCGTCCGAGAAGTCGAGGTCGCGGGCCACGAAGATGGTCACCGGCGCGCCTTGAGCGGTCTTGATGGTCGGGGCGATCTGGTCGCTCTTCATCACCGTGCCGGCCATGTTGGCCGCCTGCGCCGCCGAGCCGATATAGATCTGCGAGGTCGAGCGGGCGTTGCCGACCGCGGCAACGCCGGCGTTCAGCACCGACATCAGGATCGACCCGCCGAAGCGGCCGAAGAAGTGGCGATCGACCTTGCCCTCGATGCCGCCGCGACCCAGCGGGTCGGCCGCGGGCGAGGCGATCTGGATGGAGACACCGTCGGGACGGATCACCCGGGTCCAGATCACGAAGACGCGCGAGGCGCCTTGGGCCACGCCCGACTTGTACTGGCCGATCACCCGGCTGCCGCGCGGGATCAGCACGGTGGAGCCGTCGAAGCTCTTGATGTCACGGGTGACCATGGCGCGGGCCAGGCCCGGCAGGTCGGAATTGATCGCCGTCTCCATCACTGCCGGGATCACCGCGCCTTGCGGGATGACGGCGTCGAGGTCGCGCATGGCGGTGGCCTTGGCGGGCGAAGCGTCACCGGCCGACAGGCGGTCGGCGAACTTCTCGTCCGGGTTCAGGCCGGTCTCGGTGGCAGCCTTGGTCATCGGCGCAGCGGTCTCGGCATTGACCTTGACCAGGATCGGGGCGCCGCCGAAGTCGACCACCAGGGTCGGGGCGCGGCGGCGCTGGTCCATGTCCACGGCCGGCACGGGCGGCAGCGGCTCGGCGCTCATGGCGGTGATCTGGGCCGGCGTCGCGGCCAGGCTGTTGTTCTCGGTGAACTGCGGGCCGGGAATGCTGGCGACTGGTGCGGGCGGTGCGGTCGTCGCAACGGCCTGGGTCGCAACGGCGGCGACCGTCGTGCGCTGCGGGCGCGGTTGAGCGTCGGCGCGGTGGCTGGCCATCCACATGAACACGCCGACCCCCATCAGGCCGAAGCCGGCCATGATGACGGGCGTGGGCACGCCGGCATGGGCGCGGGCGACGGCCGGCAGGGCCTTGGCGTCGGCGGCGGCGAGATCTTCCTGCACCTGGGCGTTCTGGCGGGGATCGGTCATTGGGCCGCTCCTGAAGCGAAGGCGGCGTTGGCGACGGTCAGGCTGGCCTTGCCCGAGCGCAGCACGAAGCGCGGGGCCAGTTGGTCTACGACGAGGTAGCCGTCGCGGACCACGGCGTTGGCCAAGCCCTCGACGCCGTCGGCGCCGACCACAAACACGGCCGGCAAGTCGGCCTGGGCCGGCCAGGCGAAATAGGTGGCCGCGCCGTCGTCGAAGATCTTGGACGGGCGGATGGCCGCGTCGCCCTTCACGCTATAGGCGCTGTTGCGCTCCACCGGCGCGGCAGGCGGCGTCGGGGGCGCGGCGACGAACGCCGGTGTGGGCGCGGGGACCAGGAAGCGGACCACATAGGCCAGGTCCTTGGTTGTGGCCTTGGGGCCTGCGACGACTAGCTCGAACACATAGCGCCGACGGTCGGTCACCACGGTCATGTTGGTGGCGGCCGTACGGTCCAGCGGCTTCAGGAACAGCAGGTTGGCCTTCTTGTTCGGCGTGACCTGCCAGCCCAGGGCGTCGCCGATCGAGACGTTCTCGATGCGCTCGTCAGGGGCGAACTCCAGCATGGTCTGGATTCCGAAATAGCCGGTCAGGCGCACGACCTGGTCGGGGTCATAGGCGACGGTGCGGATGCGGGAGTCCACGGCGCCGGGACGCGGGGTGTCGGCCGCCAGGGCAGGGCCGGTCAGGGCCGTGGCGACGGCCAGGGCGGCGAGAAGCGTACGGGGGTAAGCGAAGGTCACTGGTCTCTCCGGGCGCCTGAGGCGGCGCGGCGGGGGGCGGGGGTACGGCGATAGGTCTGGCCCAGCGGAGCGCTAGGCGCGGCGTAGGCGGCTTGGCCGGCGGTGTGGCTGCGGTCCGAGACGACGGTCAGCAGACGCGGACCGATCGGGTCGGCGGCGGGGGCGACGTCGCGGCGGTCCATGGCGGCGGCCGCGGCGGCGATGGTTACGGCCCGGCTCATCGGCTCGACCTGCGAGGCGGCGTAGCGCGGGGCGTTCGAAGCGGCGGCTTGGTCGGCCAGCGGCGAGCCCGCCAGGCCGCGCGGCAGGCGCAGGCCCGCGGCGATGACTGCCAAGGCGATGACCGCCAGCACCATGACCAAGGCGAAGACCAGGGTCAGGACCAGCACGGTGATGGCCGGATCAATCTCGAATGCGGCGAACTGCTGGGCCGCGCGCGCTTCGGCCAGGGCCTTCAGCGACGGGGCCAGCATGGCCAGTTCCAGCGACAGGGCCAGGGTCGTCATCAGCGGGATGAGGGCCAGGGCGATCATCGCCTTCAGCCAGCCCTCGACCAGGCCGCGGGTGGCCTCGAACAGGGCCAGGCCGCCGATCAGCGGTGCCAGGGCCAGGAGTATCGCCAGGACCACCTTGCTGGCCAGCAGCACGCCCAGCGTCGACAGGACCAGGGTCATGCCGCCGGTGTTGACAGCGAAGGCGCCGAAGCCCGGACCGCCTTGCATGGCCGCAGCGCCGGCGCTGGCCCGGCTGGCCATCAGCGTGGCGGACTGCTGGAGGCCGTCGAAGGCGTCCTGCAGCAGGGCGAACGGATTGCTGGGCTGGCCTTGCAGACCACCCAGAAGCAGGCTGCCGACCTCGGTCGGACCCCGGGTCAGGGTGTTGTAGACCAGGGTCTGGAACAGGTTCCAGTTGGTGGCCAGGGCCAGGATCAGCCCGACCTTGATCACCTGCAGAGTGGCGTCGCCGACCCGCAAGGTCCCTCTGCCCAGTAGCAACCGATAGCCGATGAAGACGACATACAGGGTCAGCAGACCGGTCAGCAGCAGGCCGACCGGCGAGCCGGGGCCGGCGAGAGCGGCGTAGCCAGTTTGGGCGAGGTCGTGGACGCGGCAGTCGACCGAGCCGATCAGGCCCTGGACCATTCCGGCGTCCGTGGGGGCGCAAGCATTGGCCATGGTTATGCGGCCTCCTGCAGTTTCGACATCCAGGCGGCGGGGTCGTCGCCCAGTTGCTCGCGAAGGGTGTCCAGCTTGCGCACGGTGCTCTCGCGGCCCGACAGGACCGTCAGCAACTCCGGCGCGCCGGCCAGGTTCAGGCGGGCCACGACACTGTCGGTCCCGTGCTTGATCAGGAAGCAGCGCGAGGTGTCGGGCAGGGTCTTCACCAGCTCGAACTCGTGCGGGGTCAGGCCGAAGCCGTCGCAATAGTCCTTCGCCTGGGCCTTTGGATTGGCCATGAAGATCTGGGTCGCGGCCTGCTCGATGATGGCGCTGGCGATGCGGCTCTCCAGGGCGTCCTGGGCGCTCTGGGTGGCGAAGCCGACCACGCCGTTGCGCTTGCGCAGGGTCTTTTCCCAGTCCTTGATCCGCGCCACGAAGGCGTCGTCGTCCAGGGCCTTCCAGCCCTCGTCGATGACGATCAGGGTCGGGTGGCCGTCCAGGCGCTGCTCCACGCGGTGGAACAGGTACATCATGGCCGGGGTGCGCAGCGCCGGGTCGTCCAGCAGCTGGGTCATGTCGAAGCCCAGGGTCGGCTGGTCCAGGTCCAGGCCGTCGGTCTCGTTGTCGAACAGCCAGGCGTGCTCGCCCGCGCCGTGCCAAGGGGCCAGGCGGGCGGCCAGATCGGCGGCGTCGGGACGGCGCGCGCCCCGGAACAGCTCGGCGAAGTAGCGCAAGCGGCGCAGGCCCGGGGCCTGATCGTAGCTGGCGTCGACGGCGTCCTTGATCCGCGCGGCGTCGTCGGCCGAGAGCGTCTCGCCCGGGATCGAGACCAGCTTGGCGACCCACTCGGTCAGGAAGCGGCGGTTGGCGGCGGTGTCTTCCAGCGCCAGCGGGTTGAAGTCGGTCGGCTGACCGGGGCGCAGGGTCTCGTAGCGGCCGCCGATGGCGCGCAGGAAGATCTCCGCGCCGCGATCCTTGTCGAAGAACACGATGCGCGGGCTGTATTTGCGGGCCTGGGCCAGCAGGAAGTTCAGCACCACCGTCTTGCCCGAACCCGACGGGCCGATGACCGTGAAGTTGCCCAGGTCGCCCTTGTGGAAGTTGAAGTGGTACGGACCGGCCGAGGTGGTCTCCAGCAGGGTCACCGCGTGGCCCCAGTGGTTGCCGCCGGCCTGGCCGACCGGGAAGTTGTGGCCGCTGGCGAAGCCGGCGAAGTTGGCGGTCGAGATCAGAGCTTTTCGAGCGATGTCCTTGAAGTTGCCCGGGAACTGGGCCCAGAACGCCGGCTCCAGATTGATGTCCTCGCGCACGGCGATGGCGCCCATCTCGGTGAAGGCCGACATCACTTCGGCCGTTGAGCGGTCCAGACCGTCGAGGCTTTCGCCGCGCACCAGGACGGTCAGGTGATGCTCGCCGAAGGCGGCGCGGCCCGAGACGACGTCGTCCTTGGCGCGGGTCAGGTCGGCGCGCAGCGACAGGCCGTCGTCATCGGCGGCCTTCATGCGGCGCAAGGCTAGGTTCATGCGCTCCAGGGTCGGCTGGCGATCGACGAAGCCGAAGCTCTGGCTGACCACCATCTCGCACGGCAGTCGCAGTAGGTCGTCCAGCATCCCCGGCGTGGTCTGGGCGGGGTAGTCCTTGACCGAGACCATCGAGCCGAAGCCGCGCGCCAGGGCGCCGGCGCGGGACAGTTCCAGGGTCTCGTGGCCGAAGCTGGCGCGGCGATAGGGCAGGTACTCGCCGGCGTCGCCTTGCGGCGTCAGCACCGGGCGCATCTCGCCGTTGTAGAGGCAGGACAGGAATTCCAGAGGTTCCGAGCAGCGGCCGCCAGGACCGTCATAACCGCTCAGCAGGCGCGCGCCGTACGGGGCGAGAGCCGAGATCAGGCTATCGCGGGCGCTGTCCAGTTCGCGGCGGTCGGCGGCCAGGGTGGCGGCGGCCTCGGCCTTGTCGGTCCCCTTGAGGGCGCGCAGGAAGCCGTCGATGACGCCCCCATGGCCCTGCAGCGGGCGACGGACGATCGTCAGGAACAGGTCGTTGACGTAGAGCTTGCGAGCGGCCAGGCGCTCGCTCCAGGCGGCGTCGAGGTCGGCGCTGAAGGCGTCGTCGAACGCGCCTTCGGTCCGGGCGTCGACCTGGCGGCGGACGATGTGGTGGTAGATGGCGAATCGCGAGCTCGACAGGCCACGCAGCATCACGTCGCGCACGGCCTTGCGATAGTTCAGCTCTTCGCTGTCGGCCGTCTCGAACGGCAGGCCGGCCAGATGGATCACCTGCATCAGCAGGCCGTCGCGCGTCTGGATCGTGACGTCGTCCAGGTGGCGGGCGTACGGCAGGCGCTTGCCGGCCGTCATCTCTTTGCGCGGGTTCACGCGCTGTAGCTGTTGCATCGCCAGGCTCGGAAATTGGGTACGCGGGGCCAGCGGCTGACCTTGGTCAGCCAGAGATCGAAGATGCGGGGCTCGCGCAGGCAGGCCGCGTAGCCGATCGCGTGGATCACCAGGGCGGCGGCGATGGCCCAGAACGACTTGGTGATCAGGAAGAGTTCGGCGGTGACCACCCCGTTGACTACGAAGTAGCTGTAGGTCACGCCCGCGAACATCTGCGGGCGCGTCAGGGCGCCGAACACCACGTCGCGATCCAGCGGGGCGACCATGGCTTAGGCCGCGCCCGAGGCGGCGCGGATGCCGCTGACGATCGTGGTGGCGCCGAACAGGATGAAGCAGCCCAGGATCACGGTCGCGCCGTAGCGCCAGTTGAGGCGGCCGGTCAGCATCATGAAGCCGACAGCGGCCACGGCCATCACCGCCACGGCGGTGGCGACATTGCCCATTAGGCTGCCCTGCAGCCAGGTGACGCCGGCCAACAGAGCGCTGGAGCCTTGCGGATCGGCCTGGACGACCTGGGCCTGGGCCTGGCTGGCGGCGGCCGTCAGGACGGTGGTGAGCGTGGCGGTTTTAGAGGCGATGAACTTACGCATTACTGGGCTCCGAGGGCGGGGACGGCGAAGGCGGCGCCGGTAGCGGCCATGCGGCCGAGGATGGAGGTGACGTAGGCTTGGGTTTCGGCGTAGGGCGGCACGCCGCCATGCTTGCGCACCGCGCCGGGGCCGGCGTTGTAGGCGGCCAGGGCCAGGCGCACGTCGCCGCCGAAGGTTGTGAGCATGCGGCGCAGATAGAGCGCGCCGCCGCGGATGTTCTGGGCGGGATCGAACGGATCGACGCCCAGGTCGCGGGCGGTGTCGGGCATCAGCTGCATGACGCCGATCGCACCCTTGGACGAGCGGGCGGCGGGGCGAAAGCGGCTCTCGCGCCAGGCCACGGCCTCGACCAGACCGCGATCCAGGGCATAGGCGTCGGCGGCCGAGGACAGTTCGCGACGCACGGCGTCCGGCGCGCTGCTGGCGACCAGCAGGGCAGGGGCCGCGACGGCGGGCGCCAGGCGCGTCGCGCCCTCGGCGGTGAAGACGGCCGGACCGTCATAGGTCGAGACCTGGCCCTCGTCCCCGATCTCCAGCACTTGGGCCGCGACAGGGCTGGCGAAGAGGCAGCCGACCGCGGCCGCCGCCAGCAAGGCCTGGCGAACGATGTCGAACGTCAATGACGCCCCCTCATACGATCAAATCAACTTGGTTAACTGTGTAACGGGAGCGATCGATGAGTGTAATGCGGCAGGTTGGCGCATAATGATTTGATCGGGATGTCAAAAATGATGTTTTGAAGTCCTGATCTCAGCTTGGCCTTACGCGAATGTCGGGTTTTGAACTCTTTCAAATCGTTAAATGATGGTTAATTTACTGAAGTGCTCCAAGAAGTACTGAGTGAGTACATCGGGCGTTTTGTAGGGTCACAAAAGAATCTCCTTTGAGTCTTCGATACACACTTGCCTGTGGATGGAATCGGTCGGCAGCCTGCGTTCAAGTTCAGTCGGGGCGTTTCATGTTGCCGTTCATCAAGACCCGGGACCTGCTGGTCCGTAATTTCGCCTTCAGCCTGGTGAGCGGATGGGTGATGATCGTCGCCGTCGCCTGGACGGCTCTTCACTAGGACTCGCTCAGGACTCATCGGCGCCACAAAGCGCCGCGCCGTCGCCATCTTCGGGCGCAGTTCCGCGTTCAAGGTCTAGGACCAGCAACGGAATCCAGCCTTGCCGCTCAATATCGACGACCTCAACCGACTGCTCTACCAGACCGAACAGGCCCGCCGGCTGCTCGTGGGGGAGAAGCTCGGGCGGCACGGGATCGTCCTGGGGCAGTGGCTGGTCCTGGACGCCCTGCACAAGGAGGGCGCGTCGTCGATGTCGATGCTGGCCGGCGTGATCGGTGCGGACCGTACGACCCTGACGCGGACCATCGACGGACTAGTGGCCGCCAAGCATGTCGCCCGCGCCACCCCGCTCAAAGACCGCCGCCTGGTGCTGGTCGAGTTGACCGACAGCGGCCGCGCGCTGGTCGAGTCCATCCTGGCGTCGCTGGAGACGGTGCACGCCAGCGTCTTCGCCGACTTCTCGCGCGACGATCTGGACGCGCTATCGGTCCTTCTTGCGCGCTCCCTGGCGCAGATAAAGCTGGCCGTCGCCGAAGGTCCCAGGCCCGTGGCCATCCGGCTTGAACGTGGCCGCGCCGTCATGGGCCAGTCGAAGGCTGGCTCGCGTCTGCGTCCTTAGATCGACCTCGGCCAGCAGTTGGCCGCTCTCGTCCAGGATCGCCATCGTCCACGGACCCGGCTTGGCGAAGACTTCCGGATAGTCCCGGATCAGAGCGGCTCCCAGCTTGACGGCTTCCAGCTTGGCCTCGTCCAGACTGCGCAGCAGCACGCCCTCCGGATCCGGAAAGTGCTCTGGTGCGATGACCTCGAACCGAAACCTGCGCATGGTACCCCTGCCGCGACGTCCTGGGTCGCCACAGAGTTGAACGCGCATCGGCCCAAAAGGCGCCGCAATTGAGCAAGGGAAAGTTGAAACGGCGCGCGCCGCTCGCTCGCGCCTGTGGATTATGCGCGGCGAACGACTAGGGCCCAGGCCAGTACGGCGACAGCCGCGCCCAGGCCGATCCAGGCGATCCAGTCCAGCATGTCGTCGCCCATCAGGCCGGCGATCAGGCCGACCAGGCTGGCGATCGCGACGACGATGGGGATGGTCCACACGCGGCGGAAGCTGGAGGAGGTCTTGCTCATGCGGCCTCCGGCGCTTCGGGCGGCGGGATCACCGCGTCATGGGCCGGCGTGCGGCGGCGGGCCAGCCACAGATAGAGGCCGCTGCCCAGCACGATGATCGTCACGATGTCCAGGATCGCCCACAGCAGCTTCAGGGGCAGGGCGCCGTAGTCGCCGAAGTGCAGTGGTTGCGACAGCAGTAGGGCTTGGGCGTACCAGGGCATGCGGCGGATGGCGGTCAGCTGGCCGGTCTCAGCGTCGATCAAGGCCGGGGTCAGCAGGCGCTGGGTGGCCGGCGTCGCGCCCTGCAGGAACACCGCATAGTGGTGATTGCTGGAGAACGAGCCGCCAGGGAAGGCCACGAACTGCACACGCATGCCCGGGGCCGCGGCCTGGGCCGTCTTCACCGCCGCGTCGATGGACGCCAGGCGCGTGGGGACCGGCTTGCCCTTGTAGGGCGCGGTCATGGCCGCCAACTGATCAGCCTTCCAAATCTGCAGGATCGGCGTCGACAGGGTGTTGATCACGCCCGTCAGGCCCACGACGACCACCCAGGCGGCCGTCACCACGCCCAGGAGGTTGTGATAGTCCAGCCATTTCAAGCGGGTGGAGCGCGAGGCGCGCACCGTACCGAAGGCGATCTTGCGCATGAACGGGGCGTAGATCACCAGGCCCGAGACGATGGCGATGAAGAACAGCAAGCCCATGAAGCCGAGAAACAGGTAGCCGGGCAGGCCCAGAAACATGTCGGTGTGCAGGCGCAGGATGACGTCCATCACCTGGCCGACCGGACCGGCGGCGGCGGGCGTCAGGATCTGTCCGTTGGTCTGGTTGATCGACGCGAAGTGCATCTGTGTTTCGGGCGCGTCGGGGCGCGGGCCGCTGGTGACATTGACCACCGGCCGGTCGATGTCGAAGCTCATGAACAGGCCGACCTCGCCGGAGCGGGCCTTCAGGGCGGTGTCCAGCACCTGGTCCAGGTTCAGCACCGGCTGGCCGGGCTGGGCGACGATCGGGGCCTCGCGGCGGGTCAGACCGTCGATCTCGTCATGGAAGACCAGGGGCAGGCCGGTCACGCACAGCATCAGCAGGAAGACCGTGCAGATCAGGCTGGTCCATTTGTGAACCAGCGACCAGGCGCGGACGGCTTTGCGCGACATCGACAAGGCGAACTCGAAGCCCTTGAGAGTGAGACTTGTTCGCGTAGCCGCTTAACGCGGTCGCCACAACACCGCACCGGGGTTTCGTCGCGTGAAGCGGCCGCTAGGCCGCCTTCAGCAGGCCGTCGAAATATTCGATCGTCTTCATCAGCCCGACCTTCAGCGGCGCGGTCGGGGTCCAGTCCAGGATCTCCTTGGCCAGGGTGATGTCAGGCTGGCGCTGGCGCGGGTCGTCGGAGGGCAGGGGGCGATGCACCAGGCCCGAGCGGCTACCGGTCAGCTCCAGAACTAGGTCGGCCAGCTGCTTCATGGTGAACTCGACCGGGTTGCCCAGGTTGATCGGGCCGGTGACCTCGTCGCCGGTGTTCATCAGCCGCATCAGGCCGTCGACCAGATCGTCGACATAGCAGAACGAGCGCGTCTGGTTGCCGTCGCCATACAGGGTGATGTCCTCGCCCCGCAGCGCCTGGACGATGAAGTTCGACACCACGCGCCCGTCATTGGGGTGCATGCGCGGGCCGTAGGTGTTGAAGATCCGCGCCACCTTGATGCGCAGCTTGTGCTGGCGCCAGTAGTCAAAGAACAGGGTCTCGGCGCAGCGCTTGCCCTCGTCGTAGCACGAGCGGATGCCGATCGGATTGACGTTGCCCCAGTAGCTCTCGACCTGCGGATGGATGGTCGGGTCGCCGTACACTTCCGAGGTCGAGGCCTGCAGGATCTTGGCCTTCACCCGCTTGGCCAGGCCCAGCATGTTGATGGCGCCGTGGACGCTGGTCTTGGTCGTCTGCACGGGGTCGAACTGGTAGTGCACCGGGCTGGCCGGGCAGGCCAGGTTGTAGATCTGGTCCACCTCGACATACAGCGGCATCGTCACGTCGTGACGCAGCAGCTCGAAGCGCGGGTTGGCCAGATTCTGCGCCACGTTGAGGCGCGAGCCGGTGTAGTAGTTGTCGACGCAGAGCACCTCCGCGCCGGTCTCCAGCAGGCGGTCGCACAGGTGCGAACCGACGAAGCCGGCGCCGCCGGTGACGAGAATTCTCTGGTTATGCATCGACCGACAGACCTTCAGGGACTCAGCGCCGCTGTCTGCTTGTACAGCGGCGCCGGTCCTCGCTCCAAGGTCGTGTTTTCGCTTAGCCGAGCGAGGGCTCAGCGATCGGCTTGGCCCGGGCGCGCTTGGCCGGCAGGGCGGGCTGAGGCGCGGTGGGCGACAGCTCTTCCTGGCTGAAGTCGTCGACCGCGACCACGGCCGCCACCGCGTCATCGGCGGCGCTCAGGGCGGCGATCTCGTCAGGGCTCAGCAGGCCCTTGGCCAGGCCGTCCTTCCACTGGCGCACGCCTTGCTCCTTCAGGCGGTCGTGGATCGGCTGGGTGGCCACGACGCGGTCGAAGGCGTCGATCAGCTGGCCGATCGCCTCGTCCTTGCCGCCGACATAGACACCCTCGATCAGGCGGTCGCGGGTGGGCGAGGGATGCATCAAGAGTTCGGCGCAGGCACGGGTGACGTGGTCCGGCGGACCGCGGCGACGGGCGCCGAACGGCAGCACAGCCGCGCGCAGCAGCCAGCCGGCGATGCGGTTGGGCAGGTTGGCGAACACCTCGTCGAAGCGCTTCTCGATGGTGGCGAACGCGGTCTCGGCGCTCCAGCGCAACAGCGGGAAGTCGTCGTCCTGGCGGCCCTCGTCCTCCCAGCGCTTGAGAGCGCCGGACAGGAAGTACATCTCCGACAGAATGTCGCCCAGGCGCGCCGACAGCATCTCCTTGCGCTTCAGCTCGCCGCCCAGGGTCAGCAGGGCGATATCCGAGGTCAGGGCGAAGGCGGCGCTGTAACGGCCCAGTTGGCGGTAGAAGCCGCTGGCCCGGCCGGCGTCCGGGGCGGGGGACAGGGCGCCGCCCGTCCAAGCGCGGGCCGTGGCGCGGATGCCGTTGCGCAGGGCGTGGGCGACGTGGGTCCAGAACACCTCGTCGAACTCAGCCAGGCCCTTGGCCTCGTCCTCTTCGCCCAGAGCCAGGATTTCCTTGAGCATGTACGGGTGCGCGCGGATCGCGCCCTGACCGAACACCATCAGGCTGCGGGTCAGGATGTTGGCGCCCTCGACCGTGATGCCGACCGGAATGGCGCGGTACTGACTGCCCATGTAGTTGCGGGGGCCCTCGATGATCGCCTTGCCGCCGTGCACGTCCATCGCGTCGTTGATCACCACCCGCATCCGCTCGGTGGCGCCCGACTTCAGCAGGGCCGAGATCACCGACGGGTGCTTGCCCATGTCCAAGCCGGCGCAGGTCAGACGACGCGCCCCGTCGACGAGATAGGCGTTGCCGGCGATGCGGGCCAGGCGCTCCTGCACGCCCTCGAACTTGCCGACCGGCAGGCCGAACTGCTGGCGCACGCGGGCGTAAGAGCCGGTGGTCAGGGCGCTGAACGCCGCCGCCGCGCCCGACATGGCCGGCAGCGAGATGCCGCGGCCGGCCGCCAGCGCCGTCATCAGCATCTTCCAGCCCTGGCCGACGCGGTCAGCGCCGCCGATGACCAGGTCCAGCGGAATGAAGACGTCTTCGCCCCAGTTGGGCCCGTTCTGGAAGGTCTGGAAGGCGGGCAGGTGGCGGCGGCCGATCTTGACCCCGGGGGTGTCGGTCGGGACCAGGGCGCAGGTGATGCCGATGTCTTCCTTACCGCCCAACAGGCCGTCGGGATCACGCAGCTTGAAGGCCAGGCCCAGCACCGTACAGACGGGGCCGAGGGTGATGTAGCGCTTGTGCCAGTTCAGGCGGATGCCCAGCACCTGCTCGCCCTTCCAGGTCCCGCGTACAACCACGCCCTCGTCGACCATGGCCCCGGCGTCGGAACCGGCCTCGGGGCTGGTCAGGCCGAAGGCGGGGATTTCGGTTCCGTCGGCCAGGCGCGGCAGCCAGTAGTCCTGCTGCTCTTTCGTGCCGAACTTGACGATCAGTTCGCCCGGGCCGAGCGAGTTGGGGACCATCGCCGTCACCGCCGCGGAGGTCGAGCGGGTGGCGATCTTACGGACGATCTCGGCGTGGCCAAAGGCCGAGAAGCCAAGGCCTCCGTACTCCTTCGGAATGATCATGCCGAAGAACTTCTCGCGCTTCAGGAAATCCCAGGCCTCGGGCGGCAGGTCGCGCGTCTCCCAGGTTATCTTCCAGTCGTCGAGCATGGCGCACAGCGTATCGACCGGGCCGTCGAAGAAGGCCTGCTCTTCAGGCGTCAGCTGCGGCTTCGGGAACGAGAGAAGCTCGTTCCAGTCCGGATCGCCGGTGAACAGCGCCGCGTCCCACCAGGTGTCGCCGGCCTCGATGGCGTCGCGCTCGGTGTCCGACAGGGCGGGCAGGACGCCCTTGGCCCACTGGTAGATGGGGCGGGTGATCGTGTCCCGGCGGAAGGAAGAGCTGCTGGTCATGACGCTGCCTCGATAGTTACTCGAGGTGTCAAACGCCGGTCGGCCGCTCAGGCTCCGACGAAACTTCGCCTTAAGGGCGTGGGATCAGCCGCGCCCCCACAAGCGTTCGAAGCGCCAGCCGGTCAGGTCCTCGACGATCTTCTTGGACTCCGGCGTCTCGGCCTCGGTCTCGCCGGCGCGCAGGCGTTCGACCTCGTGCACCAGCACCGCGTGGGTGCGGGCGTTGAGGCGGAACGACCACGACGCGGCCAGGCCCGCCAGCATGACCAGGGCCGGTCCGCCGACCATGACCAGCACCAGCACAAGCACGGCCTGCGGCGTCTGGACGATCACCGCGCCGGGGTGGGCCTTGTCGGCGGCGACGAAGCCGCCCAGGCCGATTAGGCTGGTGGTCAGCACGATCGCGCCGGACTGGGCGACCTTGCGGGTCAGAGTCATGACGCCGGCGAAGATGCCTTCACGGCGCTGGCCGGTGACGGCCTCGTCGACGTCGGGCAGGTAGTTGTAGACGCTCCACGGCACGAAGTTCAGCGTCCCGCGGCCCAGGCCCGCCAGGATGATCGGCACGAACAGCCAGAACAGCAGGAACGGGCTGGCGCCGCCGCCCAGCAGATTGCCGCCCAGGGCCGACAGCCCCTCGGCGAAGCCTGCCGGCTTGGTCAGGTAGAAGGCCAGGTACAGCGCCAGGGCCGCGCCAAAGAAGCTGATGGCGATGCGATAGGCCACAACCGGGCCGGTGCGGATCACGACATTGACGGCGACCATCACCGAGATCAGCTGCGCCACGTACATGGTCGTCATCAGCTGCGAGATCACCAGGGTCGCGCCCATCATCACCGTGGCCACAAACAGCGGGAAGGCGGTGTTGAAGATGTCCTGGCTGATATAGCCGCCCAGATACAGCGACAGGTGCTGGCGGAAGGCCTTGATCTTCAGGGTCGAGAACAGGTCGCGGAACATGTTGACCGGAATCATCGCCGCCTTGTTCCAGTCCATCGGCTCGGGCTGGATCAGCTTTTCGTCCTCGGTGTAGGGGCGCTCCCACGACAGGAAAACCACCAGGGTCACGACCAAGCTGAACAGCACGCCGAAGATGGCGGCCATGATCAGGAAGGTGTTGGGCGAGTCCTTGCCGCCGAAATTGTTGATGATCAGCGTCGGCAGATACGAGGCCAGGATCGCCGAGCTCTGGGCGACCATCATCCGCGCGCCGGCGAACTTGGCCTTCTCCTCGTACTTCTTGGTCATCTCCGCGGCCAGTGTCTCCCACGGGATCAGGAACATCGTGTAGACGAACTCGAAGAAGATGAACGTCACCAGGTAGTAGGTGAAGGTCTGGCCGCTGACGAAGATCAGGGCGAAGGCCGGCAACAGCGGAATGGTGGCGATCAGGAACACCTTGCGCCGGCCGATCTTCCGCCCGATCCAGGTGTGGCGCAGGTTGTCGGAGATGTAGCCGATCAGCGGGCAGGTGATCGCTTCCAGCAGGCGCGGCAAACCCAGGATCAGGCCCGCCTCAACCGGCGACAGCCCGCAGAAGGTGATGAAGAAATAGGCCAGCCAGCCGGTGATCACCGCCTGCGCGCCGGCCCCCAGCATGTCGCCAGACCCCCAGCCCCAGTAGTTGATCCAGGTGGGCGTGCGAGCGTCCGACGAGGCCATGTGCGTGTCTTTCCCTTTGAGGCGGGGTCTTTGCGCCCCTTCGCCGGTCCGTCCCCCTGGGCGGACCGGCTACTGTGCGGTCGTCGTTAGATGAAGGCGCGCTGGAACTCGCCCAGGGCCAGCATGGCCAGGGACTGGCCGTAAGGCATCGAGGTCAGCGGGATGTCCTTATAGCCCTGGATCGTGTCGAACACCGGGGTGCCGAACGAGACCTGCTGCAGCTCGCCCGCCTCATCGATATTGGCCAGCACGCCCTTGATGGCGCGGATGGCGACGGCCTCGTAGTCCTTGCTGATGTAGCGCTTACGCACGGCTTTGAGGACGCCGTAGGCGAAGCCGGCCGTGGCCGAGGCTTCCAGGTACGAGGTCTTGTCGTCGATGATCGTGTGCCACAGGCCCGACTCCTGGTCCTGGAACTGAGCCAGCGCCTTGATCTGGGCTTCCAGCGCGTCGATCAGGAAGGCGCGCAGGCCGTCGCCGGGCTTCAGGTCCAGCAGCTCGATGAACTCGGGGATGGCGATCGTCACCCAGCAGTTGCCGCGCGCCCACAGGGCGTCGGCGAAGTTGTGACGGCCCTCGAAGGTCCAGCCGTGGAACCACAGGCCGGTCTTGCGGTCGGCCAGGTACTTGATGTGGACCATGAACTGGCGCTTGGCCTCCTCGACGAAGTCGGGGCGGTCGAGCAGCAAGCCGATCTTGGCCAGCGGCAGCACGCTCATCATCAGGGTGTCGTCCCACAGCTGCTGCGGGTTCTCGCTGTTGAAGACGATGTGCTGGAAGCCGCCTTCCTCGGTGCGCGGGCCCTCGTACATGACGTAGTCGGCCCACGTCTCGAGATAGGGGATGTAGGTGTGGTCGCCGGTAGCCTCGTACAGATAGGCCAGGGTCAGGAACGGCGAGACCGTGTTGATGTTCTTGGTCGGGGTGCCGGCCGCGAAGCGGTCCTCGAACCACTTCGTCATGATGTCGAAGGCGCGCTCGTCGCCGTGCATCTCGTACTGCTTCCACAGGCCGTACAGGCCCACGCCGTGGGTCCACTCCCAGTCGTTCCAGCCCTTGGTGTCGATGACGCGGCCATCGTCCAGGCGCAGCAGAAACTCGCCGGTCTCGTCGGTGATGTCCACGAGGTTGCTGATCAGCGAGGCGATCTTGGCCTTGATGTCCTTGGCGTCCAGGCCATGGGCGAGATTGGGCACGGGGAAGTCTCCGAAAGAAAGTCAGGTAGGGCGGCGAGCGCCGAAAGGGGGCGGGGCTTTAGCCCGCGAAGTGGAAGACCGGCTTCAGCGGCCATTCGACCGGCTTATTGTCCGGATGGACTTCCATGAGGTCGGCCATGAAGTCCCACCAGCGCTTCATCACCGGCTGCAGCGGCAGGGCGTCCTTGTTGTGGTCGGAACGCAGGCGCAGCACGGCGAAAAGGCTCATGGTCTCCTCGTCCAGGAAGATCGAATAATCGTAGATCCCCGCGTCGCGCAGGGCTTCCGCCAGGTCCGGCCACAGTTCGTCGTGGCGGCGCTCATACTCGGCGGCGACGCCGGCCTTGAGCTGCATGCGGAAGGCGAGGGGACGGTCCTCGGGTGTCGTGCTCACAAAGTCCTCCTGTAGGCGATTGTTCTTATTGTCTTTTTATTGGGGTAGTCGGTACACGCGCCGGGCGTTGCCGGCGAACAGGGCTTCGCGCTCTTCGTCGCTGAAGCTCGCCGTGATCGCATCATAGGCCGCGTAGAACGCGCCAAAGCTGCCATGCACGCGCTCGACCGGGAAGTTGCTGGCGAACATGCAGCGCTCGACGCCGAAGGTCTCGATGACCCGCAGGACGAAAGGCTTGAAGCTCTCCATGCTCCAAGCGCGATCGACCATGGCCAGGCCCGAGATCTTGCAGGTCACGTTCGGGCGCTGAGCCAGGACGGTCAGGCCTTCGCGCCAGGCTTGAAGCCCCGCCTCGTCGCGATCGGTCGGCATGCCGGCGTGATTGACGATCAGCGGGATGTCCGGATGGGCGTCGGCCAGTTCGGCGGCCATGGCCATCTGCGAGGCGTAGAGCTGCAGGTCGAACGACAGGCCGTACTTGGCCAGCAGCGCGAAACCCGTCCTCCAACGGGTGTCGAGCAGCTTGTCGGAAGGCCCGTAGGTCTTTGTCGGGTCCTCGTGCCAGTTGACGATCTGGCGGATGCCCCGAACGCTCCGGCGCGTCGCGTGGTCGGCCAGCATGGACTCAACATCGGGATCGTCCAGGTTGGCGCCGGCCACGATACCGGCCACCACGCCGCGCGTGTCGGCGATCTCTTGCAGCCAGTCGGTTTCCGACAGCTGGTCCTTGGGCGGCAGGCCGCATTCGACATGCACGGTCTGCACGACGTTCCAGCCCTTGGCGTCGGCCAGATAGTCCGACAGGCCATAGGACTTGTAGGCGATCCCGGACATGTCGCCGGCCGGATTGTTCGGCAGCGGGGTGTCCTGGAGCCAGGCGTAGTAGTGCCGATCCAGATCCCACAGGTGCATGTGGGGATCGACGATGGGGCCGGTGTACGCCATGGCTCCAGTATCCCTAGAAGGTGGTCCGGCCGCCCGAGGTGTCGAAGGTCGCAGCGGTGGTGAAGCTGCATTCCTCCGACGCCATGAAGCAGACCATGGCGGTGCTCTCGTGGATCTCGCCCAGGCGGCCCATCGGGATCTTGCCCCGCATGTAGTCGACCTGGCTCTGCGGCAGCTGGGCCAGGATCGGGCTTTCGAAGGTGGCCGGGGTCAGGGCGTTGGCGATCACGCCCTTGCCGGCCAGTTCCTTGCCCAGCGACTTGGTCAGGCCGATCACACCGGCCTTCGACGCCGAATAGGCGCTGGCGTTGGGATTGCCTTCCTTGCCGGCCACCGAGGCGACGTTGACGATCCGGCCGTAGCCGGCCGCCAGCATGTGCGGCACCACTTCACGGCAGCAGTAGAACAGGCCGTTCAGGTTGATGTCGATCACGCGCTGCCAGCTGTCGAGCGGAAACTCGTGCACCGGAACGGTCGCGCCGGTGATGCCGGCCGAGTTGACCAGGACGTCGATCTTGCCGAGCGTGTCCAGGCTGGCCTTGGTCGCGGCGGCGACCGCGGCTTGGTCCGAGACGTCGAGGGCGTAGGTGAAGCTGGCGCCCACCTCCTCGGCGGCGGCCTTCAGCGCGTCGGCGTTCAGGTCCCACAGGGCGACCTTGGCGCCTTCGGCGACCAGGCGCTTGGCGGTGTCCTTGCCCAGGCCCGAGGCGCCGCCGGTGATGACGGCCGTGCGGCCGGCGAAGCGCTCTGCGTAGACGGTCATTGGGCGCCGTCCTTCGACCAGGCCACGACGATCTGGCGCTGTTCGCCCAGCTTCTCGATGCCCAGGCGGATTTCGTCGCCGGCCTTCAGATAGACGGGCGAGGGCTTCTGACCCATGCCGACGCCGGGCGGGGTGCCGGTGGTGATCAGGTCGCCCGGCTCCAGCGTCATGAACTCGCTGATGTACGAAACCAGCTTGCTGATCGGGAAGATCATGGTCTTGGACGAACCGTCCTGCTTGCGATCGCCGTTGACGTCCAGCCACATGCCCAGGTTCTGCGGGTCGCCCACCTCGTCCGAGGTGACCAGCCAGGGGCCCACGGGGCCAAAGGTGTCGCAGCCCTTGCCCTTGTCCCAGGTGCCGCCGCGCTCGATCTGGAAGGCGCGTTCCGAGACGTCGTTGATCAGCACGTAGCCGGCCACGTGGTCCAGGGCCTCGGCTTCGGTGACGTAGGACGCGCGCGAACCGATCACGACGCCCAACTCGACTTCCCAGTCGGTCTTTTCCGAGCCGCGCGGGATCATGACGTTGTCGTTCGGGCCGGTCAGGCAGCTGACGGCCTTGGTGAACAGCACGGGCTCTTCGGGGATCGGCAGGTTCGACTCGGCGGCATGGTCGGCGAAGTTCAGGCCCACGGCGATGAACTTGCTGACGCCGTTCACCGGCACGCCGTAGCGGGGCGAGCCCTCGACCACCGGGAGGGTGGCGGGGTCGATCGCGGCCAGGGCCTTCAGGCTTGCTGGCGACAGCTGGGCGCCGGTGATGTCGGCTACGTGGCCCGACAGGTCGCGGATCTGGCCTTGCGCGTCGAGCAGGCCGGGCTTCTCGGAGCCCTTCGGGCCGTAGCGGAGCAGTTTCATGGGGATACGCTTTCGATAGGGATCAGCGGGCGTAAGGACGGTGCAGACCGACCTCGCGATTGAGTTCGACGCCGAAGCCCGGCGCGTCTGAGAGCTTGAGTTTGCCGTTCACCGGCACGGGTTCGCCGATCAGCTGCGGGTGGAACATCGGCACCACCTCGTCGGTCTTCGGGGCCATCATCAGGAACTCGGCGAACGGGCTGTTATGGCGCGTGATGACGAAGTGGTAGCTGTACACCGACGAGCCGTGCGGGATCATCATCACGCCCTTGCTGTCGGCCAGGTTGGCGATCTTGATCAGTTCGGTGACGCCGCCGCACCAGCCCACGTCCGGCTGGATGATGTCGCAGCATTCCATCTCCAGCAGCATGCGGAAGCCCCAGCGGGTGGCTTCGTGCTCGCCGGTAGTGACCAGCATGCCCTTGGGCGCGTTCTTCTTCAGGTCGCGATAGCCCCAGTAGTCGTCGGGGCTGAGGGCTTCCTCGATCCACTTCAGGCCATATTCGTGGGCCTTGTGGGCCAGCTTGGTGGCGTAGTTGAGGTCCAGCGACATCCAGCAGTCGAACATCAGCCAGAAGTCCTCGCCACAGCGCTCGCGCATGGTGGCCAGTTCTTCGAGGTTCTTGCGCAGGCCTTCCTCGCCCTCGGCCGGACCGTGGTGCAGGGGCATCTTGCCGCCGATGAAGCCCATTTCCTTGGCCAGGTCCGGACGCGCGCCGGTGGCGTAGAAGGTCAGCTCGTCGCGCACCTTACCGCCCAGCAGGGCGTAGACCGGCTCCTGGCGCAGCTTGCCCAGCAGGTCGTACAGCGCCAAGTCGACGCCTGAGATGGCGTTCACCACCAGGCCCTTGCGGCCGTAATACTGGGTGGAGAAGTACATCTGGTCCCAGATCTTCTCGACCTCGGTCGGGTCGCGGCCTTCCAGGAAGCGGGCCAGGTGCTTTTCGACGATATAGGCGGCCGGCTCGCCGCCGGTGGTCACCGCAAAACCGATCGTGCCGTCGGCGGCCTCGATCTCGACGACCAGCGTGCCCAGCACGTTGATGCCGAACGACTGGCGGCTCTGGCGATATTCCGGATAGCGCGACATCGGCGTGGCGATGTGGTCGTCGATCCAGTGGCCGTCGCCCTGGTCGTGATAGTCGGCGCCGCCGCCACGGACCACGAAGGCGCGAACATGCTTGATGACCGGAAACGCCATGGGCGACGAGGCTCCAACCTTTAGGACGTCGCCCAGGCGACGTTCGGGACAAGGAGAGGCGCGAGCAGGGCGGACCGCTCCGCCATGTCCTGGCGCCGCCGTCGGCCGCGCCTACCTCCCCAACACAACCTGTGACACGCTATCGCTGGGTGTCGGCCAACGTTTAGAGTCGGCGTCTGTCCGCTTGCGTTGCGTTCCACAATATGAGAGGTAGTGCTACAAAATGAAACGATCAGCGTCAAGGGGACGGAACGGGTGAGCGCCGCCGATAGCAATGACGACACCGCGGTGGCCAAGACCCCCAGCGGCAGCCAGACCCTGTTTCGGGGTCTCGACCTGCTGGATGTGGTGGCCGAGTCGGGGACGATCGCGCTGCCGGCCCTGGCCAAGCAGCTGGGCCTGACGCGCAGCACCACCCACCGCCTGGCCACCGCCCTGGTCGAGCGCCGGCTGCTCTCGCAGGCGCCGCGCGAAGGCTACAGCCTGGGCAGCAAGCTCCTGGAGCTGGGCTATCTGGCCAGCCAGCAGATGGACTTGCCGCGCGTGGCCCGCCCGCACCTGGAAAAGCTGTGGGACGACACCGAGGACACCGTCCACCTGGGCGTGCTGGACGCCGACCGGGCGCTCTATCTCGACAAGCTGACCGGCCGTCGCCGCATCAACATCAGCTCGCGCGTCGGCGATCGTCAGCCGGTTCGCTCGACGGGCCTGGGCAAGGCCCTGGTGCTGGATGACGACGAGGAGCGCTGGCGCTCGCTGTACCGCTCGGAAGGCCCGCCGGCCCCGGGCGCGCCGGACGAGAAGCGCTGGATCGACTGGATGCGCGACTACGCCAAGCGCGGCGTGGCCTTCGACCTGGAAGAGAACGAGGACCGCATCCGCTGCGTCGCCGCCCCGATCCGGGGCGCGTCGGGCCAGATCGTCGGCGCCATCAGCGTCTCGGGCGCAGCCCAGTACATGGACGACGAGCGCCTGGCGGCACTGGTCGATGACGTCCGCGACACGGCCAATGCGATCGGCCGTGACCTGGGTTGGAACGGCAAGCGCCAAGCGCGCTGAGGCTTAAGAGTAGAGGGACGACATGCTGCTGAAGGATAAGGTGGTGCTGGTGACCGGCGCCTCGCAGGGGATCGGCAAGGCGGCTGCGATCGGCTGCGCCCAGCACGGCGCAGACGTGGCGATCAACTACCACTCCGACGAGGCCGGGGCCGCTGACGCCGTCGCCCAGATCGAGGCCCTGGGCCGCCGCGCCATCGCCATCAAGGGCGACGTGGCGAATGTCGAGACGGCCACGGCCTTCGTGCAGTCCGCCGTCGAGGCGTTCGGCAAGGTCGACGTGTTCGTCAACAACGCCGGCATCTGCCCGTTCCACGCCTTCCTCGACATGCCGCCCGAGGTCATGGAGCGGACGATGAAGGTCAATCTGTTCGGCGCCTACTACATGGTCCAGGCCGCGGCCAACCAGATGGTCCGCCAAGGCAACGGCGGCGCGATCATCGCCGTCTCGTCGATCAGCGCCCTGGTCGGCGGCGGCATGCAGACCCACTACACCCCGACCAAGGCCGGCGTGCACAGCCTGATGCAATCGACCGCCATCGCCCTGGGCAAGTATGGCATCCGCTGCAACTCGGTGCTGCCCGGCACCATCGAGACGGCGATCAACAAGGAAGACCTGGCCGACGTCGCCAAGCGCGAATACATGGCCGGTCGCATCCCGCTGGGCCGCCTGGGCGAGCCCGACGACCTGGCCGGGCCGATCGTGTTCCTGGCCTCGGACCTGGCCAAGTACGTCACCGGCGCGGCCCTGCTGGTCGACGGCGGCGCCTTCGTGAACCTGCAGTAGTCCGGTGATCGTTTCCTCGACGACGGACTTCCGCGAGGCGGCGCGGCGCAAGCTGCCGCGCTTCCTGTTCGACTATATCGACGGCGGCGCCTATGCCGAGCGCACGCTCGGCCGCAACGTGTCCGACCTGGCCGACATCGCCCTGCGCCAGCGGGTGCTGAAGGACGTCTCGGCGGGCGATCCTTCGACCACCCTGTTCGGCGTCAAGCAGGCCTTGCCGGTGGCCCTGGCCCCGGTCGGTCTGACGGGCATGTACGCCCGTCGCGGCGAGTGCCAGGCCGCCCGCGCGGCGGCCAAGAAAGGCGTGCCGTACTGCCTGTCGACCGTCTCGGTCTGCGATGTCGACGAGGTCAGCAAGGCCTCGACCAATCCGATCTGGTTCCAGCTCTACGTGCTGCGCGACCGGGCCTTCATGCGCGATCTGCTGATACGCGCCCGCGAGGCCGGGGCCACGGCCCTGGTGTTCACGGTCGACATGCCCGTGCCCGGCGCCCGCTACCGCGACGCCCACTCAGGCATGAGCGGCCCCAACGCCGCCGCCCGCCGCATGATCCAGGCGATGCTCAAGCCGCAATGGGCCTGGGACGTCGGGGTCATGGGCCGTCCGCACACCCTGGGCAATGTCGCCCCGGTGCTGGGCGAGAATTCGGGCCTGGAAGACTTCATGGGCTGGCTGGGGGCGAACTTCGACCCCTCCATCCAGTGGAAGGACCTGGAGTGGATCCGCGACCTCTGGAAGGGCCCGCTGATCATCAAGGGCGTGCTGGATCCCGAGGACGCCAAGGCCGCCGCCGACATCGGCGCGGATGGCGTGGTGGTTTCCAACCACGGCGGCCGCCAGCTGGACGGCGTGTTGTCCTCGGCTCGCGCGCTGCCGGCGATCGCCGACGCGGTGGGTGATCGCCTGACCGTGCTGGCCGACAGCGGCGTGCGCTCGGGCCTGGACGTCGTGCGGATGCTGGCCCTAGGCGCCAAGGGCGTCCTGCTGGGGCGCGCGGCCGTCTACGCCCTGGCCACCAACGGCGAAGCCGGCGTCACCCAGCTGCTGGACCTGATCGAGAAGGAGATGCGCGTGGCCATGGCCCTGACGGGCGTGCGCGACGTCGCCAGCATCGACCGTTCGATCCTGGCGGAGCTCAAGGCGTGATCGAGGCGCTGGCAATGGCGGCCGCGGTCGCCGCAACCCCGCCGCGGATCGTCATCGCCAGCGACTCGACGGCCGCCAACTACGAGCCGGCCAGCTATCCGCAGATGGGCTGGGGTATGGTGCTGAAGTGCTCGCTGACCCCGGATGTCCAGGTCGTGAACCTGGCGCGCGGCGGCCGCTCGACCAAGACCTTCATCGAGGAAGGGCTGTGGAATCAGCTGCTGGCCCAGCTCCAGCCCGGCGACACGGTCCTGATCCAGTTCGGCCACAACGACGCCGACACCAAGAAGATCGTCCGCTTCACCGATCCGAACGGCGCCTACGAGGTCAATCTGCGCCGCTTCGTGGCCGACGTCCGCGCTGCCAAGGCTACGCCGGTGCTGGTCACGCCGATCGCTCGCTGGCTGTGGGAAGACGGCCAACTGAAGGACGCTCATGCGGCCTATGCGGCGACCATCCACCGGGTGGCGACCGACCTGAAGGTCCCGCTGGTCGACCTGGACGGCGACATGATGAAGGCGATGCAGGCGAGGGGCCCCCTGGCTTCGCGCGGCTTCTACCTGCTCTACGCGCCCTATGACGGCGTGGCCCGCTTCCCGGACGGCATCACTGACGACACCCACGTCAACGAACGTGGGGCCCGCCTGGGCGCGGCCCTGGTGGCCACCAGCCTGGCCAAGCTGAAACTGCCGATCTCGCGCCATGTGCGGCCGGCGCCGCTGGATAACCAGCCCAAGCTGGGCGGGCCTAGCTGTCCTTAGGGCTTACGTCCTTCGAGGCGAGCCTCGAAGGACGCACTGCGCCTACTTCGCCTTGGCGATCTCCACCGCGTACACGTGGCTCGGGCCGTGCATGTTGGAGCGGAACACCAGCCACTTCTGGTCCGGCGTGAAGGTCACGTTCGGCTCCAGGCGGTAGTCGTGATCGCGCATGTCCACGAGGCGCTCGGAGTCCAGCACGCCCGGACGGGTCAGGTGCTCGGCGCCCGGGGCATGGATGCCGGCGACGTCGGGGATGGCGCGCGGCTTGAGCAGGACGATCCATTTGCCGTCCGGGGCATGGGCGACCATCTCGCTGTCGCCGCCGTCGCCGGCGAACCACTTGCCGTCCGGCGATGAGTTGAAGTGCACCGACCAGTCGTTGCGGTTGACGTGCAGCCAGTCCCGCTTGCCGGTGGCGATCTCATAGCCGGCGACCCAGAAGTCCTCGCCGCGCGGGGTCTGCAGGTCGTACCAGACGGTCTTGCCGTCGGCGCTGAACCACTCGTGGCCGGCGATCTCCATGTTCATGGTCCGGGTGTGGATCTTGACCGGCGTATCACCAGCCTTGTCGGTCCGGATCAGCCACAGGCGGTCGACCTTGTGCCAGGGACCCTCGTGGCAGAACATCAGCAGGCCCGGATCGGTCGGCGAGAACTGCAGGTGGTTCAGCCAGTCGGTGGCCTGGTGGACGATCTTGCGCTCGCCGGTCTTGGTGTCGATCGTGAAGATCTCCATCGGGATGCGGCTGTCCAGGCGGGCGTTCAGCTGCACCTCGCGGCCTTCGGCATAGGACAGCTCCTTGCCGTCGGCGCTCTTCACGTCGTCAGGGTTCTTGGGCAGGGCCTCCATCATGTTCGGCGGGATCGGCACGTCGGTGCGCACCGCCACGCCGGCCAGCAGGGTCTCGTCGGCGTTGAGGGTCTGCAAGCTGCCGCGATCCATCCTGGCCACCTGGCGCGTGGCCTTGGTGTAGGGATCGGTGGCCATCACCGCCTTGGGGCCGGCCGGATCGTCGGTCAGAGCCTTCTCGTAGTAGACCGCGCCGGTCTTGCGGCCGACGAACAGCAGCCGGACCTTGCCCTCGACGATCTTGGTCAGGGCCCGGGTCTTCAGGTCCATGACCGTGATCCCGTTCGGCGACGAGAACACCAGCCGGTCGCCCTTGGGCGTGTAGCCGTTGTAGTTGAAATAGAGGCTGGAGCTGCCGGCCTCGCGCGACAGGCGCACCAAGCGGTGGCCGGTGGACTTGTCGATCCACTCCAACGGCGGCTCGGGCGCGCCGGGCTTGGCGGCGGTCATGACGTCTTGAGCGCTGGCGGCGCTGGTGAGGGCGGCGCCCAGCAGCAGAGCCGTCACGGTGCGGCGGGCGAGAAGATAGGTCATCTGGCGAGGCCTCCCTGGAAGGACCCCTGGACGGCTTGCCCGCTCTCCCGGTCGCGCCGGTAGGGATCGCGACTTTTACATCATGGAACCGCCGCGTTGTCTTCCCATAAATCGAGAAATCATCTCAACATATGAGAATTTAGAGCTCTTCGACATTCTCATACAGGCGCTCGGGACGGGCGTCCGGCTCGGTCGTCTCAACGATCAGGTTTTCCACCCGCAGCCCCCGCACATGCCGCGCCCACAGGCCGTGAACCGGGGAGGGGCCGAACATGCTGGGCTCGGGATAGGCGTCGGGAAGATCGCCAGGCAGGCGCTGCGCCCACTCGGCGGGGCCGCCGCCGCGATAGCTCAGGCGGATGTTCGACAGGGTGACGTTCTCGATCGGCGAGTCCGGCAGGCCGGCGATCGTGGCGGCGTAGTCGGCCAGGATGTCGGTGGCCTCAATGTCGCGCAGCACGATGTTGCGCATGGCGCTGAGCGGCGTGCCTTCCGGCCCGCGCCGCCGACCGCCGACCCGCAGGAAGATCGGGGCGGTGGTGACCTCGGTGAGGGTCAGACGCTCGGCCACGACGTTCTCCAGAACGCCGCCGTCGACCGTCTCCAGGGCCAGGCCGCGCGAGCGTACGAAGCGGCAGTCGCGGATGGTGATGTCCTTGAAGCCGCCATTGGACTCGGTGCCCAGCTTGATGCGGCCGGTGACGCGGTCCTGGTCGGGCGAGATCAGTTGCGTACGTCCGAACGTGCCATCCAGCATCGTGCCGGGGTCGAAGCCGCTGACTTCGCAGTGCTCGATCACCACGCGCTCGGTGGGGATGACCTCGCCCAGGGCCAGGGAGCTCTTCAGCACGATGGCGTCGTCATTGGGCGTGTTGAGCCGGCAGCCGGTCACCAGCACGTCGCGGCAGGCGTCGATGTCCAGGCCGTCGCGGTTGGTGTCGACGATCAGGTCGCGCAGGATCAGGTCCTCGCAGCCGGTGGCCAGCACGGCGAAGTGGCCGCCCTGGAATATGGTCAGGCCCTCAATGCGGGCGCGCTTGACCCGCTTGAGCGCGATGGCCTTGTTGCCGAGGCTGGCCATGGCCTCAACTTGCGGCGACAGCTCGGCCATGACCTCGGCCGACAGGCCCGCCATGCTGAGCGGAAACTCGCCGGCCTGTTTGCTCCAGCGCGAGCCGGGGCCTTCGCGGGTCAGGCCCGCGCCGTCGATGCGGCCGGGGCCGACGATGGCGATGTCTTCCGCCTCGTCCGCCCAGATCAGGCTGTTGCGCCAGTGGCTGTGGCCGAAGTCCTGCCACAGGTCGTGCGGATTGGGCTCGGCGGGGTCATAGGTCCCGCCGTGCAGGGCCGGATCGGCGGCCTCCAGCACGCAGCCTTCCTCCAGCTTCAGGGTCACGCCGCTGAGCAGGCGGATCGAGAAGGACAGGTGGCGGCCGGCCGGCAGCACGACCTCGCCGCCGCCCCGGGCGTTGGCGTGGACGATGGCCGCGTTGATCGCGTCGGTGGCCAGCTTCATGCCCAAGGTCATGCGTAGAGGCCGTGGCGCTTGAAGAAGGCGTCCAGCAGGCCGGTCCAGGCCAGCACCTTGCCGTCCGGGCCGGTCAGGCCCATGCCGTGGCCGCCCACCTCGAACAGGTGAGCCTCGACCGGGACCTTCTTCTCGCGCAGGGCCTGCCACATCAGCACGCTGTTCTCCACCGGCACGGTGGCGTCGTCGGCGGGGGCCATGATGAAGGTCGGGGGCGTATCGGCGGGCACGTGGCGCTCGGCCGACTGGTCGAGGCGCTGGGCCTGGGTGGGCGAGGCGCCCAGCAACTCCTTGGCCGAGCCGGCGTGGGCGTAGGGCTCGGTCATGGTGATGACGGGGTAGAACAGGCCCGCCGCGAACGGCCGGGTGGGCAGCGTGTCGGCGGCGTCGACGGGGGCATAGGTTTCGCGGGCGAACTGGGTGGCCAGGCGCGCGGCGACGTGGCCGCCGGCCGAGAAGCCCAGGGCCGCGACCTTGGCCGGATCCACGCCGATCGAGGGAGCGCGAGCGCGGATCAGGCGCATGGCCCGCTGGGCGTCCTGCAGGGCGACATCCGGACCCGCCGCCCAGCCGTCGGCGGGTAGGCGGTAGTCCATGGCGAAGACGGTCAGGCCCTGGTCAGCCAGCCAGGCGTCGATCGGCCCGCCTTCCTTGCGCGTGGCTACCCGCCGATAGCCGCCCCCCGGGATCAGCAGCACGGCCGCGCCATTGGGCTTGGCAGGGCGGCGCATGGTCAGCCAAGGCTTGGTGATGTTGAGGAAGGCGGTGTCGGTCGGGTCGTTGGGCGTGCGGGCGATCACCGTCTCGGTGACGGTGACCTTTTCGCCGCCGGGAGCGGGACCGGGCCACAGGTCGACGATGTCCAAGGCGGGCGCTGGTGGCTGCGCAGCGCGCGCCAGGGCGGGAGTAGTCGCCAGGCCGGCGGCCAGACCCAGCAGGGCCCGACGGTTAGGTTCGATCGCCATGAACGCCTCCCACTTCGTTTGGGCAAAGTGGTAGCGACGCCGTTGATGGCTTTCAATGTCAAAATACGGGAATTAATCCTGCAATATGGGAGTTTGAGTTTGCGGAGCCGGCGCGCTGCGGGTCGTACGCCACAGGATGAGGCCGAGACTGCCCAGAACCAGCTCCCGCATCCGGCGCAGCAGCGACAGAGCCAAAGCCTGGTCCGGCGTCAGACCCAAGGCGCCGCCCATCAGGAGGTAGCCGCCTTCCTGTACGCCCAGGGCGCCCGGGATGGCGAAGCCGACGACCTTGGCCGCCTGGGCCAGGCCTTCGACGATCAGCGCCTGTAGCAGGGTTGGGTGCAGGCCCAGGGCCCACATGGCGACATAGGTCTCGAAAGCGCCGCCCAGCCAGGCCGCCATGTGCCAGGCCCAGGAGGCGATGATGTTGGCGCGCTGGCGGCCGATGCCGCGGAAGGCCTCGCCCAGTTCGCCGACCCGGCTGGCGATGGCGGTCCAGCGCTGCGAGAACTGGCCAATCCGCCGACCGACGCCCGCCTTGTGAGCCAGGAACAAGCCGCCGGCCAGCGCGGCGATCACGCCCAGCATGGCCAGGCCGGCGATGGCCAGGTCCGGGTTGTTCAGCGTGACCATGGCTACGATCAGGCTGGCCAGGATGATCATGAACAGGCCGACCGTGCCGGCCAGCACGTCGACCACGCAGCTGGCGGTGGACTCGGCCATCGTCAGGCCGTTGCGGACGGCCAGCTTGGCGCGCACCACCTCGCCGCCGACCTGGGCCACGGGCAGCAGCGCGTTGACGCCTTCCTTGATCAGGCGAAGGCGGAAGATGAAGGGCAGGGACGGCCGGCGCTCGGGCGGCATCAGCACCCACCAGCCCACGCCAGCCAGGAAGGTCACCGGCAGGTGGGCCAGGATGACGAACACCGCCTGCCAGCCGACCTCCAGCACCAGGGCGCGGACCGCCCCGGCCCCGTGGGTGGCCAGGAACACGGCCAGCAGGCCAATGCCGAGCGTCAGCAGCCAACCCTTCCAGGGGGACGGTTTGGCCGGAGCCTCGGTCGTCATGCGGCCGAGCGGGCGCGCTGGGCGGGCGCGGCGCCCAGGTCGCGATAGACGTCCAGGACGGCAGCGCAGATCGTGTTCCAGTCGTAGCGGGCGCTGGAGATCCGGGCGGCGCGCGCCAGCCGCAGGCGACGCATCGGCTCGGCCACCAGGCCGGCGATCGCGTCGGCATAGGCGGCCGCGTCGGCGCGCGCGGTCAGCACCCCGTCCTGGCCGTCGACGACCAGGGCGCTGGTGCTGGGGGCCAGCGGGCAGACCACGGCCAGGCCCGCCGCCATGCCTTCCAGCGTGGCGTTGCCGAAGGCCTCGGTGACGCTGGGATTGAACAGGATGTCGGCGCTGGACACCGCGCGGCCCAGGGCTTCGCCGTCCAGGTGGCCGGTAAAGATGGCCTCAGGCAGCTTGTCCGCGAGGAACCCGTGGGCAGGGCCTTCGCCGATGATCAAGGGACGGATCGGCTGACCGCGCAGGCGCGCGAAGGTCTCGGCCAGGACGTCCAGGCCCTTTTCCATGACGAGGCGGCCCAGGAAGGCGACGACGATATCGTTGTCGGCCACGCCCAGCGACCGGCGCCAGGCCATGTCCTTGCGAGCCGGGGCGAAGCGATCGCGGTCTACGCCGCGGCCCCAGACGCGCACGCGCTCGCCCAGGCCCTGCTCGCGCAGCAGTTCAGCCAGAGGCGCATTGGGGGCGAGCACCCGGTCGCAGCCGCGATAGAAGCTGTCCAGATAACGCTCGGCGCTGGGGCGCAGCCAGTCCAGGCCGTAGTAGGTCAGATAGGTCTCGAACCGCGTGTGCAGGCTGGCCACGACCGGCAGGCCCTGGCGGCGGCCCCAGCGACCGGCCTGGTTGCCCAGGATGTCTGGCGCGGACAGGTGGACGGCGGTCGGCTGGAACTGGGCGAGGTCGGCGCGCAGGGCGCGGGTCAGGCCCAGGGCCAGGCGATACTCGCCGCGGCCGGGCAGGGCGACCGACGGGGCGGAGACCAGCTGGCCGGCCGGCTCGAAGGCGGGCGTGTCGGTGGTCGGCGAATAGACCCGGACCTGAGCGCCGGCGTCGATCAGGTAAGCCGCCAGTCGATTCAGGGCCTGGTTGGAGCCGTCGCGCGTGTAATTGTAGTTGCCGGAGAACAGCGCCAGGCGCAGGCCTTCGGCGGACTTTTCCTCAGTGGCCTGACGAATCGATCTTTCCGCGAACTGCACAACGCCTCCGTAAATCTACGTTCCGAGGCCCCCGCCCAATCCTCCGTATGACAATGGCCATATGGTGGAATGGTTCAGTTTACGGAAGACCGTCATGTCGAGGGGGCGACAATTTTCCGGTGAAGCTGAACCCAAGCTGAACCATGGCGACGGGCGTGCCTAGCGTGGCGCGACCGTCACCGTTTGGTCGCAGCGGCGGAAAAAGCGCGGGCGGGGGCTTGCGTTGCGGCGCTATGCGCGGCTTTGACACGGCGCGGCCACTTGCCGTGAGGCGCCTTCGTGCGCAGTTATGCGGCGCGCGGCCGACTTGGTCGCGATGAAGCGATTCCTAGAGGGGCGAAGTCGCCCCGATCCAGCGAGATTTGTAAAACGTCATGCAGCCGGTCAAGACCCTCATCCTCAGCGCCGGCCAGGGCAAGCGCCTGTCGCCCCTGACCGACGACCGGCCCAAGTGCCTGGTCGAGCTGGCCGGGCGCACGGTCCTGGAATGGCAGCTGCGTCACCTGCATCAGGCCGGCGTCACCGAGGCGGTGGTCGTCACCGGCTTCCGCGCCGATCTCGTCGAGGCCGAGGTCGCGCGTCTGAGCCTGCCGGGCATGACCGTTCGTACGCTCTACAACCCGTTCTACAGCGTGACCGACAATCTCGCGACCTGCTGGCTGGCGCGAGAGGAGATGCGCGGTGGGCCCTTCATGATCCTCAACGGCGACACCCTGTTCGAGCCGGGCATCGCCGAGCGCCTGATCAGCGCGCCGGACGCGCCGATCACTGTGACGGTCGACCGCAAGGACGACGGCGTCTACGACAGCGACGACATGAAGGTGCTGACCGAGGGCGACGCCCTGCGCGCCATCGGCAAGACCATCACCGAGTACGACGCGGAGTCGATCGGCTTCCTGCGCTTCAACGAAGAAGGCTCGGCGCTGTTCATCCGGACGCTGGAAGCGATCATGCGCACGCCGGAAGGCCTGAAGCGCTGGTACCTCAGCGTGATCAACGAGATCGCCCAGAACCACGACGCCGTCCGCGTGCGCTCGATCCAGGGCCTGGACTGGGCCGAGATGGACTTCCCCGAGGACCTGGTGGGCAACCGGGAACTGACGGCGAAGTGGGCCGCCAAGGAAGCGGTCTCGGCCTGACTTCAGGCGGTGGGCGGCGTCTCGCCCACCAACGCCCGCACCAGATCCAGGTCCGACGGCTTGTCGACGTCGATGGCCGCCAGACCGTCGTGGGCGCGAACGGCGGCGGCGTTGACGCCGGCCAGCTTGCCCAGCTTGGCGACGGCCTGGTCCAGGGTCAGCCAGTTCAGCAGATAGCGGATCAGGAACGACGGCCCCAGCATGGCGGCGATCTTCCAGGGCTGCTTGCGCAGCGCCTCGACCTTGCGCCAGGTCTCGACCACCTTCAGGGCGTTCTCGTTGCGCAGCAGGAAGAGATTGCAGCCCGAGAAGCGACCGTCCTGGAAGCGCAGATAAGTCCGCTTGGTCTGCGGCGCGGCGGCCTGGACCTTTTCCTCGGAAGCCAGCAGTACGGCGACGTCGGCGGACGGCGGCGTGTCGGCCAGGAACTGGGTGATCCACTCGGCCTTCAGCAGCGCATGGTCGACCGTGGTGACGATCAGCGGGAAGCCCAGCTGATGTGCGGCCTGCTCGACGCTCTGGCTGGGACCCGAGGCGGTGGGCAGTAGCACCACCTTCGCACCGGCCAGGGCGGCCTTGATGGCCTCGTCATTGGCCGAGACGCCGATGGTCTCCGGACCCGCCGCCTCGATCGCGCCCAGCACGCGGCTGAGCAGGGTCTGGCCCTGCAGGACGATCAGGCCCTTCTGCGAGACCCCGGCATAGGCGGCGGCCGGATCGGTCTCGCCGCCACGCGAGCCGGCGAGCACCAGCGCCTTGAACGAGGTCAAAGCGCCTTCTCGTAGACGCGATAGGTCTTGTAGTGTGTGCCGCCGACGTTCTCGGCGATGTGGCACATGGCCTTGTTGGCCTCGAGCACCCACGAGATCTCGAACCTGTTGTAGCCCAGGCTCATCGCCATATCGCGACTGGCCTTCATCATCCAGAACGGCAGCATGCGGCCGCGCTGGGTGGTCTGGAACTTCTTGCGCACGCCCATCAGCGGGATGCGAGCCGACTTCACGCCCTTGACCTTCAGGCGCCACAGCAGCTTGGCCCAGCCGAACGGCAGCAGCTTGCCGCCCAGGTCGCTGATGGCCTCGTTGACGTTGGGCAGGAAGACCACGACGCCGGCCGCCTCGCCGTCGATCTCGGCGAACCAGATCAGGCGCTTGTCGATGACCTGCTTCAGCGCCTTGCCCAGCTGGGCGGTCTCGGCCTCGGTGGTCGGGGTGAAGCCCCAGTTGTCCGACCAGGCGTCATTGAGGATCTCAGTGAGCGTCTGCACCTCGGCGTCGTAGCGGCTCATGTCCAGCTGGCGCAGCACCACGCCGGACGGCAGGCCGCGCGCAACCCGGCGTCGGGCGATCTCGGGAATGTCGCCGTTCTCGTCGGCGATGTAGGCGAACATGTCCTGGGCCTTGGCGTAGCCCTGCTCCTCGACCCGCTTGCCGGTATAGGCGGGGTCGTGGCCCATCAGGATCATCGGCGGGGTGTCGAAGCCCTCGACCAGCAGGCCGACCTCTTCGTTGATCGACAGGTTGAACGGCCCGACCACGTGGGTGCGTTCGCGGGCGCGGAGCCAGTCCTCGGCGGCGCGGAACAGCACCTGGAACACGGCCGGGTCATCCTCGGCGGCGATCATGCCGAAGTGACCGTCCAGGCGGCCGGGCGTCGGCTGCGGCGTCAGCTGGTCGATCTGGGCGCTGATCCGGCCCACGTCGCGGCCGCCGCGCGTGGCCAGGAACAGCTGGACCTCGGCGTGGGCGAAGAACGGGTTGGTCTTGGGCGTCAGGGCCTCGGTGCGCTCCATGAACAGTGGCGTGATCCAGTTGGGATCCTTGGCGTTCAGGCGGGCGGGCAGGGCGATGAAGCGCTTCAGCTCCTGGGGCGTCTTGACCGGTATGACCGACAGGTCGGCATTGGTGGAATCGAAGGCCATCACCCCTCCAGGGCAAGGAACGTGCGGACGGCCAGGGCGCCGAAGATCGCGGGAGCGGCCCAGACGGCCAGGAATGGCGACAGGGCGCCGGACTCGCCCAGGGCGGTCATCATGCCGTTGGCCACCAGGAACAGAAGGCCGGCCGCCAGGCCGCCGGTCAGCAGGATCGCGCCTTGGCCACTGCGGAAATTGGCCAAGGCGACGGGCGCGCTCAGCAGCAGCATGACCAGCGACACGAACGGGCCGGCGAAGGCCGCCTGCAGATGCGTGGCGTAGAAGCTCTCGGGACGGTCCGAGCCGCCGTCCTGCAGCGCCCGCTGGGCCGAGGCGGCGGTTGGCGCGGTGTCGTCGCCCAGCAGGCCCTGGACGTCGTTGGGGCGCAGGGCCGTGGACCAGGTGTTCGAGGCCGCCGTCGAGGTCTGGGCCAGATCGCCGGTGAAGCGGGTGGTCTTGGGCTGGTCCAGCACCCAAGCGCGACCGTCATAGCGGGCGACCGGGCTCTCGACCTTCTCGATCAGGATGCCCTTGTCGTTGCGCCGGAAGATGGTGATGGCGTTGATCTGGCGGCCGTCGGCCGAGGCCGTGGTCGCCATGATCAGGTCGGCGCCCACGCGGAAGGTGCGGGGCCTGACTTCCTTGCGCTCGGCGACCGGGGTGGTGTTCTTCCACCAGTCGGCCAGGGCCGGGTCGGCGCGCGGCGCCAGCACCTGGCCGCACAGGGCGTCCAGCAGCATCACGCCCAGCACCGCCGGGATGGCCATGCCGATGATGCGATAGCCCGACACGCCGCTGGCGCGCATGGCCACGACCGCGCTCTCGCGGGCCAGCTGCGAGAAGGCGAACAGGCCGCCGGCCAGGACGGCGATCGGCGCCACCTGCTCGAAGAGGCGCGGCAGGCGCAGGCCGGCGTAGAAGAACACGCCTGCCACGCCCAGGCCGCGGTCCAGGATGTCGGTGGTGACGTCCAGCAGGTCCAGGATCTGCAGGATGGACATCAGGATCAGCGCCGCCCCGATGATGCGGGTGGCGACGGTCTTCATGACGTAGAGCTGCAACTTCATGCGGCTTGTCGCTTCTTGGGCAGGGGCAGGGCGCGGACGATGCGCGCGACCAGATGGTTGATGCGCCGCACGGTGCGCGAGACCGGCGTGTCGCCGGGACGCGTGCGGCTGCCCATGAACAGCCAGACGCCCAGCCCCGCGAAGATCGAGAACGGGATCCAGATGGCGGGCAGGGCGGCGATCTTGCCGGCCTTGGCCAGGCTCTGGCCCAGCAGCAGCGAGTGCTGGAAGGCCAGCAGCATGACCCCGGCCATGATCAGGCCCGGCGCCCGGTTGCCGCGCTTGGAGGCCAGGCCCAGCGGGAAGGCCAGCAGCGGCAGGAACGGCAGGAACAGGGCCCGCGCCAGGCGGCCGTACAGCTCGCTCTCCAGCGTGGCCTTGGAGACGACGGGATTGGGCGACTTGGCCTGCTGGGCCAGTTCGGCCAGGGTCAGCTCGCGCTCGTCGCCGCCGCGATCGCGCAGCAGGACCGCGGCGGCCGCCAGCGGCGTCTGGGTGGTCAGGCTGTCGAAGGCCAGGTTGCGGTAGGCCCCGGTGGAGTCGTGACCGATGCGGCGGCCGTCCTTCAGGTCCATGGTGATGGTCTTGCCGCCGGCGTCCATCTTCAGGTCGGCCGAGGCGGCGGTGATGATCTCTTCCCGGCCGCGCGCGTCCAGGCGACGGATGAACACGCGCGTCAGGCGCTGGCCGGCCATGTCGGCGCTGTCGGCGGTCAGCAGCGAGCCCTTGTCGTCGATGAACGCACCGCCGGCCAGGCGTCCGTTCCAGCCGGCGTTGACGGCCGCGTGCATCACGGCGCGATAGGCGTAGCGGCTGTAGGGCTGCATGTAGCCGAACACGACGATGCTGAAGACGCTGAGGAACAGGCCCACGGCCAGGAACGGCGCGGCGATGCGCTCCAGCGACTGGCCGCTGGCCAGCAGGGCGTCGATCTCGGAGCCGTCCGACAGGCGCACGATGACGATGAACAGCGCCACGAAGAACGCCACCGGCAGGGCCAGGCCCAGATAGTGCGGCACCAGGTTGGCGGCCAGCTGGGCGACATAGCCGAAGCGGGCGCTGCTTTGCGACAGCACGTCCAGCAGACGCAGGATTCGTTCCAGCAACAGCGCCACCACGGTCGCGCCCAGGCAGCCGACCAGCGGCCACATCAGCAGACGCAGCAGGTAGCGGTCGAGCAGCCGCACGGGGCCGGCGGTCAGGTCCTTGGCGCTCACGCTTGGGTCCAGGCCTGGGCGAAGCGGCCGGCCAGGCGCGCGACGGCTTCGGAAGACAGTTCGACAGCGGTCCCCAAGGCCGGGGCGGCGGGCCAGCCGGCGTCGGGGAAGCTGACGCCATCATCCTCACGCGCGCCCTCGTAGCGGGGCAGCACATGGAAGTGGACGTCCTTATCGACCATCATCAGCATCAGGTAATTGATCTTTTCGTAGTCGACTTGGGCTTTCAATAGACGTTCGATCCCCGCCACGGCGACCTGCAGGTCGGCGAAGGCGGCGGGACTCACTTCGGAGAACGCCTGGACAGCTTCCTTGCACACCAGCACCAAGGACCCAAATGTCGGTTGCTTCGGACGAACCAGAATCAGCCAGTGATCGGTTTCCGCGACTTTCGAAGCGGGGTAGCCGAACGCCAGGGCGGTAGGATTGGTCATGAGAAAGCCGGGAATTTCGGGCAGAGATTGCCCCACGCGTAACAATAGGGATGCGGCGTTTTAGATGAAAGCACGATCCGTTCTCGTCGCCGCGATGTTCGCGACGGTCGCGACGGCGCAGGGGGCCCATGCGGAGGGCGTCGCCCGCGCGTTGACGGACAAGGAATGCGTGGGTCGCAAGACCCCGACGCGCCTGAACGTGCAGGTGGGCGCGCTGCGCTCGAACGCCGGCAGCGTCATCATCACCGTCTATCCGGGCGATCCCAGCCGCTTCATGACCGCCAAGGGCAAGGTGGGGCGGGCCAAGATCAAGACCTCGGCCCCGATGAGCCAAGCCTGTTTCTTCCTGCCGTCGCAGACCGACGCCTATGCGGTGGTCATCTACCATGACGCCGACGGCAACGGCGACCTGACCCGCAGCCCCGACGGCATGCCGACCGAGGGCTACGGCTTCTCGAACGACGCCCCGACCAAGTTCGGCGCGCCGGCCTTTGACGCGGTCCGCTTCGGGGTAAAGCCCGGCGAGACCACGATCCGCGTGAAGGTCCGCTACCCCGCTAGGTGAGGTCGGCCAGGCTGTAGCGGCCCAACTCAGCCAGGCCTTCGCGGCCGGGCTCTATGCCGCGCACCACGATCCGCGCCTGATGATCTTCGATCTCGATGGAATGCCAGCGCGCCGGCGAGTGGCCGCTGGGCTTGGCCGAGGCCGACGGCACGCCCAGCACCGGAATGGCCGAGCCGTTCGGACCCGGCACCGAGCCGACCAGCGCCTCGTGGGCGTGGCCGTGCAGGATCAGGTCGGCGCCGTGCTTGGCGAGGACCGCGCGCAGGGCCTCCTGGTCGTCCAGGGCCTTGCGCTTGGACACCGCGCCCTTGTGCGGCGGGTGGTGCAGCACGACGATGCGGAAGCGGTCGGCATAGGCCGGATCGGCCAGGGCAGCGTCCAGGCGCTGCAGCTGGTCGTTGCCCAGGCGGCCGGTGGCCAGGTGGGGGGCGGTCGGCACGGCCGAGCACAGGTTGAAGATCGCCGCCGGGCCGCGCAGGCGCACCTGGGGGAACACGGTCTCGCCGGCGTCGCCCAGCCAGGGCGTCCAGGGGGCGAAGCGCTCAGGCCCGCCAGCGCCGGCCAGGGCGTCGTGATTGCCGGGGCTGACGGTGAAATCGCGCTCGGAGCCCAGGGATTTGAGCCACGCCGTGGCGGCGGCAATTTCCGTGTGCGAAGCAAAGTTGGTGAGATCGCCACTGATCACCACATGGTCGGGCGCGGCGGCCTTCAGGTCGGCGATCAGGGCCGCCAGAACCTCGGGCCGATGGACCTTGCGCTTCTTGCGCCAGGCGATCCGGCTCAAGAGACGCTTGGTGAAGACGTCCTTCCAGCCGAAAGCCCCCGCGGGCGGCGGCAGGTGGGGGTCGGAGAGATGCGCGATACGGTATATGGACAAGGCGGTTCGGGTCGTTCTGGTCGAAGCGGGCGAAGCCGCTTATCAAGCGGCTCGGGTTTCAAGGGGTTTATCTGTCTTTGAGTAGCGAAATGCAAAGCGGACCGCGCGCGGTCACAGTCGGCCAGGGTGGCGGCCGCATCTGGGGCATGACCTCGGCCGAGCGCCTGTCGCGCATCTATCGCCGTATCGGCCTGGTCGAGACGCCGACGGTCGACCTGTCGCACGCCGTGGTCGCGGTCGACGCCGGCTGGGTGTTCGACGAGTCGCTGATCAAGGCGCTGGCGGGCCGCGAGGGCGCTGTGCTGGTCGACGACTCCGGCCGCGCCGTGGCCGTCCATGCGCCGGCCGGGCTGGCCCAGGCCGCCGCCGACTCGCTGAACGCCGGCCAGGACCCGTCGGGCCTGGACCCGCGCCTGGTGCGCCTGACCGCGCTGGAGCTGGGCTCGGCCTACAACAGCGCCCTGCGCAAGCGCGAGCCGCCGGTGCTGGAGCGCCTGACGCCAGATACCGTTCGCGCCGTCGAAAAGCGCCTGTTCCAAGGCTCGTATAAAGGCGTGACCGACCTGGTCACCAAGTACGTCTGGCCCGCGCCGGCCCGGGTCGTGACGCGCTGGTGCGCCATCGCCAAGATGACCCCCAACCAGGTGACCGGCATCGGCTTCCTGCTGGTGCTGGCGGCCATGTACCTTTTCTGGACCGGCCACTTCGGCTGGGGCCTGGTCTGCGCCTGGATCATGACCTTCCTGGACACAGTCGACGGCAAGCTGGCCCGCGTGACCCTGACCTCGTCCAAGTGGGGCAACGTCTTCGACCACGGCATCGACCTGGTCCATCCGCCGTTCTGGTGGTGGGCCTGGTTCGTCGGCGTCTATGCGGTCGGCCAGGACATTCCCTATGCGGGCCTGAGCCTGGCGGTGGTTCTGGCCGGCTACGTCCTGCAGCGGGTGGAGGAGGGCATCTTCCTGGCGCTGTTCAAGCTGGAAGTGCACGCCTGGCGGCCCTTCGACAGCTTCTTCCGCCTGATCACCGCCCGCCGGAACCCGAACCTGATCCTGCTGACCGGCGCCGCGTTGGTCGGCCGTCCGGATGTGGGCTTCACCCTGGTGGCGATCTGGACGGGCCTGTGTCTGGTGGTCCACGCCGTGCAGATCGTGCAAGGCCTGTTCGCGCCCAAGGGCTCCATCCAGTCCTGGCTGGCGAAATGACGCGCATCGGGGTCGTCCGCAATCCGAAGAGCCACGGCAACCGTGTGCACCCGCCCGGGCCCACGCCCGACGGCGTGCGCCTGGTCGAGCCCTTCGGACGCGAGGCCTTGAAGACGGCCCTGGACGACTTCGCCAAGGACGGCCTGGACCTGCTCATCATAGACGGCGGCGACGGCACGGTGCGCGACGTCATCAGCCTGCTGCCGCACACCTTCGGCGAGGACCTGCCGCTGCTGGCGGTGCTGCCGTCGGGCAAGACCAACGTGCTGGCCATCGACCTGGGCACGCCCAACGACTGGCGGCTGGAGGAGGCCCTGGTCGCCGCTCGCCAGCTGGAGCCGCGCATCAAATCGCGGCCGCCGCTGCGGGTCTCCTGGGCCGACGAGCGCCCGTGCCTGCAGGGCTTCTTCTTCGGCGTCGGGGCGCCGGTGAAGGCCACCAGCCTGTCGCAGCGGGTCCACAAGGTCGGCTTTTTCCATAATCTGGCGGTGGCCGTGACCATCTTTACCGCCACCCTGGGCGCGCTGTTCGGCGGCGCGCGGGACGAATGGCGCGAAGGCGTGCCGGCCCGCCTGGCTCTGGACGGCGAAACCCAGCCTGGCGGCGAGCGTTTCGCGGTGGTCGCCACGGCGCTGAAGCGCCTGCCGTTCGGCCTCAAGCCCTTCGGCGCGCCGCGCGAGGGTCTGAAGATCCTGGACGTCGACGCCCCGCCCAAGCGCCTCCTGAAGGCCCTACCGCTGGTGCTGAGTGGCAAGGCCGAGCCCAAGCTGGAGAGCATGGGCTATCGCCGCCGCGACCCGCGCACGGTGACCCTGGCCGGAGGCGCGCCGTTCGTGCTGGACGGCGAGATCTTTGACGGCGGCGAGTTGACGATCGGCCTGGGCCCCTCGCTGCGGTTCCTAGTCGGATGAACGGCCTTCGCGACCTGGTCGCGGCCGAGCTCTCCACGCCGACCCCCGCGCCGATCACCGCCTTCGCCCAGCATCTGACGACGCTGTTTCCCGGCGCCCAGGGGGTGCTGTTCTATGGCTCGATCCTGCGCACCGGCGACCTGTCGGGCGTGCTGGACTACTACGTCCTGACCGAGCGGCCGCCGGCCGGCTGGCGGGGCCTGTTCACCCGCATCCTGTGGCCGGACGTCAGCTATCACGAGCTGGAGCATGACGGCACGGTGCTGCGCGCCAAGGTCGCCTCCATGACCCTGGCGCAGTTCCAGAAGGCCACGAGCGGGGCGGGGATCGACACCACGATCTGGGCCCGCTTCGTCCAGCCCTGCGCCCTGATCTGGGCCGCCGATGGCGCGCGTGACAGCGTGATCGACGCGGTGACCAGCGCCTGCCGCACCGCCGCCCGTTTCGCCATCGCTCTGGGCCCCGTCGACGGCGCGCCCTTGACCCTGTGGACGGCGCTGTTCCAGGAGACCTACAAGGCCGAGCTGCGGGTCGAGAAGGCCGGCCGCGAGGTCTCGATCCTGACCTACGACCCGGGCCGCTATGAGCGCGTCATGGAGGCCGTCCAGCGCGACGAAGGCGCGGCGATGGGGCAGGGGGAGCAAACCCGCCTCAGGAAGGCCTGGAGCGTCCGCAAGGCCCTGGGCAAGCCGTTGAACGTGGCCCGGCTGATCAAGGCGTCCTTCACCTTCCAGGGCGCGGCGCGCTACGCCGTCTGGAAGATCCAGCGCCACACCGGTGTCGAGGTGCAGCTGACGCCGTGGAAGGAGCGCTTCCCGGTGCTGGCGGCGCCGGGGGTGCTGTTCCAGATCTGGAGCGCCCGGCGAAAAGCCTTGCGGACCTGACAAACGAAAACGCCCGGACCTTTCGGTCCGGGCGTTTCTGTTTCCAGCGGAGCGGAAGCCTTAGGCGCGGGCGCGCTTCAGGGGCTCGATGACGCCGAAGGCCGCGCCGATTTCGGCGAAGGCGTTCAGGACGGCGTCGATCTGCTCGTCGGTGTGGGCGGCGCTGACGCTGGCGCGCAGCAGCGGACGGCTGTCCGGCGTGGCGGGCGGCAGGGCCAGGTTCAGGTAGACGCCGGCCTGCAGAAGGCCGTTCCACATGGCGATGGCGCGTTCCTGGTCCGGGATGGTCGTGGCGACCACCGGGCTGGCCGTCGGGCCGGTGTGGAAGCCCATGGCGGTCAGGCCGTCGTACAGGCGCTGGGCGTTGCGGTTCAGGCGGTCGCGCAGTTCGGGTTGCTCGACCATGCGGCGCAGGGCCGTGACCGTCGAGGCCACAACAGCCGGCGGCAGCGAGGCGGTGAACATGTACGGACGGCAGACGACGCGCATGACGTCGAAGTCGTCCATGTTCGAGACGCAGAAGCCGCCGATGGCGCCCAGGCTCTTGGAGAAGGTGCCGACGATGAAGTCGACGTCGTCTTCGACGCCGGCCGCTTCGGCCAGGCCGCGGCCCGTGGCGCCCAGGACGCCCATCGAGTGGGCCTCGTCGACCAGCAGGTAGCCGCCCAGCTCGCGCTTCACGGCGGCGATTTCCTTCAGCGGCGCAACGTCGCCGATCATCGAATAGACGCCTTCGACGACGATCAGGCGCTCACCGGGCGCATCGCCCAGGCGACGCAGGCGCTTGGCCAGGTCTTCGGGGTCGTTGTGGCGGAAGCGGATGACCTCGGCGTGGCCCAGGCGCGAGCCGTCGTAGATCGAGGCGTGGCTGTCGGCGTCCAGGATCAGGTGGTCGCCGCGACCCACCAGGGTCGACAGCACGCCCAGATTGGCCTGGTAGCCGGTCGTGAAGACCATGGCGTGCTTGCGGCCATAGAACTTGGCCAGTTCCTGTTCGAGCTCGACGTGAGCCTCGAACGAACCGTTGGCGATGCGGGAACCGGTCGTGCCGGTGCCGCGTTCCTGTACAGCTTTGACCGAAGCGGCGATCGCTTCTTCGTCAAAAGTCAGGCCCAGATAGTTGTTAGTGCCGAGCAGGATCGTCGGACGGCCTTCGACGACGCCTTCGGTCGGCGAGGTCACGGCGTCGAAGCGGACCTTGAACGGGTCGGCCCCGGCGTCCTGAATGGCCTTGTACGCATCGCGATAGGCCAGGTGCTTATCAAACAGCCCCATTAAGTTAAGCCCTAGTCCGGAGATCGTTGATCAGTTTGGAAAGGTCGCCGACGGTCTCGACAGAGGCCAGGCGATCCAGCGGAATGGAGATATCGAAGGTGTCTTCGAGCTCCATGATGATGTTCATGAGGGCCAGCGAATCCACGGCGAGATCACGACCGATATGCGACTCTGCGTGCACCTCGACCGGGCGACCCAGAACCTTGCTCGTCGCAACCCCGATCTCGCGCAAGCTGAGATCCGTCACCGTTTCCATACTAAATCAAACCTCCGGGAGCCCCACCCGTGACACTACTGTAACGGCGAGTCTGTCAGATATCCGCCCAATTCGCTCAGGCGGCGATGTTTTTTGGCAACCAACCCTCTGCTCGGTACCAGTCGACGGTGTTCTGAAACCCGTCGGTCAGACCGAACACGCTGGGTACTCCCTCCGCCATCGGAGCGCTAGATAGGGTCCAATCGGCGTGAATCAATTCCCTGGCCTTGCCCGAGCCGAACACCAGGGGCGTCCGGGTCGCTGAAGACCAAGTATCCGCAAGGGCTCCGGCGGCCCTGATGGCGGCGTCGGGAAGCCTTACCAGGCTTGGATTTCGGCCCATCGCCACCCCCGCGGCGCGCATGATTTCCGTCCAAGTGTATCCGTCGCGCCGCACATCCGAGAGCTCGATGACCCCCGTAGAGTGTCTTTTGCAATAGTCCACAAGCTTGGCCGCGGCGTCCTGCACGTGAATCATCGCTATTCGCGAGTCTGGCGACAGCACGGGCAGGATCGGACTTTTAGCCGCAAGCTCGAACAGGGCCAGGGTTTCAGTGTCGCCGGGGCCGTAGATCGCCGGCGGGCGCACGATCAGCGCTTCGGGCAAGACCTCTAGGACCGCGTCCTCGCCGGCGCGCTTGCTGGCGGCGTAGTTAGAGAGTTGCGGCTCGCGGGCGGCCAAGCTCGAAACGAGGATGAAGCGCGCGCCTGCCGCTTTCGCGGCCAGGGCGGCGGCCCGGGCGCCGTCGCGATTGACGACGTTGAAGCCCTCCAGTGTGGCGGCCTTGATCAGGCCGGCCACGTGGATGACGACCTTGGCGCCCCGGCACAGGCGATCCAGCGCCCCGGGGGTCTTGAGGTCGCCGGTGACGACTTCCAGATCGATGTCCCGCCACAGCGGGTGGATGGGGTCGCGGCGCACCAGCAACCGGGGCGTCCAGCCGTCCTGGGCCAGAGCTCGGACGAGGTGACGACCCAGAAAGCCAGTCGCGCCGGTGACGGCGACGCGTTTAGTCACCGTAGGCGCCGGCCAGATAGGCGGTCTTGGCCTTCGAACGGCTCAGCTTGCCCGACGAGGTCTGGGGCAGGGCGTGGGCCCCGACCAGCTTGACCTTGGCGTCGACGCCGTGGCGGGTGCGCAGCAGGGTGGCGACCTGCTCGACCAGGGCCGCGCGGGTGTCGGCGTCGCCGCCGCGCGCCTGGACCAGGACCACGATCTGGTCTTCCGGCTCGGCGGGAATGGCGAAGGCGCAGACGTCGCCGCTGCGCAGGCCGTCGATCTCGTGGTCGGCGGTCCACTCCAGGTCCTGCGGCCAGATATTGCGACCGTTCAGGATGATCAGGTCCTTGGCGCGGCCGGTGATGACGATTTCGTCGTCGATCTTGAAGCCCAGATCGCCGGTGTCCAGCCAGCCGTCGGCCGACAGCACACGAGCGCTCTCTTCCGGATTGGCGAAGTAGGCGCTCATGATCGAGGGGCCCTTGGCGAAGATCCGGCCGACGCCGCGCTCGGGCAGGACAGCGCCGTTCTCGTCGCGAACTTCCAGCAGGTGGTCGGGCAGGGCCGGGCCGCAGCGGGCGAAGTCGCGGGCGCGTTCCGAGCCTTCCGGCGCGTCGACGGCCAGGTTGTCACGTTCCAGACGCTCGACATCCAGGGTCTCGGCGCGCAGGCCCTTGCCCAGCGGGGCCATCGACAGGGCCAGGGTAGCCTCGGCCATGCCGTAGCTGGCCACGAAAGCGTTCGGCGAGAAGCCGGCCGGGCCGAAGGCCTCGACGAAGGCCTTCAGCGGCGGCATGCGGATCATGTCGCCGCCCAGGCCGGCGTTGCGCCAGCGCGAGAGGTCGTAGTTGTCCAGCGGTTGGCCCTGTACGCGGCGGGCGCACAGCTCGTAGCCGAAGGTGGGGCTGTAGGCGATCGTCGCGCCGTTCTTGCCGATCAGGTCGATCCACAGCAGCGGGCGGCGCACGAAGGCGCCGGTGGGCAGCAGGTCGACCGACATCTGGCAGCTCAGCGGGGCCAGCAGGAAGCCGATCAGGCCCATGTCGTGATAGAGCGGCAGCCACGAGATGGCGCGGTCGTCCGGCACGACCTGCAGGCCGTCGCGGGTGATCGCCACGCAGTTGGCCATCAGGGCCTTGTGCAGGACCAGGACGCCGGTCGGGGTGCGGGTGCTGCCCGACGAGAACTGCAGGTAGCAGGGATCTTCCGGCGTGATAGTCGGCAGCTCGGCGCCGCCGTCTTCCGGCAGGTCGGCCAGGACGCCGGCGAAGGCCAGGCCCGCGCGCTCACCAATCTCGGCCACCCAGTCCTTCAGGCCCACCGGACCGATCAGGATGTTGGCCTTGGCCGATTTGGCCAGGTTGCTGATCTGCTCGATATAGGCCGGGCGGCCGCCCAGCGGGGTCGGCAGGGCCATCGGCGCGGGCAGCAGGCCGGCATATTGGCAGGCGAAGAAGGCGCGGACGAAGTCGCCGTCGGTTTCGGCCAGCAGGGCCACGCTGTCGCCGACCTTGGCGCCGGTCGCCAGCAGGCGGCGGGCCAGGACGATCGCGTCCTCACGCAGCTGGGCGTAGGGCAGGGCCTCGACCAGCTCGCCACGCAGCGAATGCAGGTTGATCCCGGTCTCGCCGGTCGCGGCGAAATCCAGGGCCTGGGTCAGGGTCGGAAAGTCGGCGAACCGAACGGTGCGGTCAGACGCCGTGGGCGTAATCATGACTTGGGCCTTCATCGTCTTTGTCGGTGCGAGCGGAGCCTTCTTCCGCCGCGAGTCTAGCGAGCCGTCGGCGCGCCATGAAATACATGCCTATGGCCATCGCCAAGGCCGACGCCACCAGAGCAGCGCCCGCGCCGGTCAGGCCGAACGTGGTGATCAGAGGAACCAGCGCCGCCAGATAGGCGATCACCACCACCAGGCGTACGGCCAGTGCGGCGCCGGCGGCGCGCATCGAGACCAGCATCGGTTCCAGCGGCAAGGTCATGACCCCGATCGCGGCGGCCGCGACCTGCCAGTTCATGACTCCCGCCGCCGCGCCGTAGCCTTCTCCCATGACGGTGGTCAATATCCAACGTCCTGCCACGAGGCTGACCAGCAACAGAACACCGGCCGCCGCGCCGCCGATCAGGCCGATCTGCAGGGCCAGCTTGGTCATCGCCTGCTGGCCGCCGGCGGCCCGCATCTTGGCCAGTTCAGGATAGAGGGCGGGCACCATCAGGCGGGCCGGCTTTGCCATGCCGTCGGCCACCTGCTTGCCGATCCGCCAGAAGCCCGCCTGGGTCGGCCCCAGCAGAACGCCGACGATCATGGTCAGCACGTGGGTGAAGCCGACGTCCAGGGTGCTGGAGAAATTGGTGGCCATGGCGAAGCGCCAGACGCCCGGCAGGCCGGCGCCGGTGGGGCCCAGCACGGCGAAGCCCTTCAGCAGGCCGCGCTTGTTCAGGTCCCAGACCGCGATGGCGGCAATGTAGAAGAACTGGGCGAAGGTGCCGGCCGCCCAGGCCAGCAGGAACCACTGGATCGGCGCGTGCAGCGCCGCGCAGATCGCGCAGCCCACCATCCGCACCAGCGAGCTGACCGCCTGCTGGCCGGCCAGATGGCGGAAGCGGTCGAACATCCGCAGCAGGCCCACGCCGGTGGCCGAGGTCATCACCCCGATCGACAGGGCGTACAGCGCGCCGTAGCCGATCACGTCGGCCGGCCACTGCAGCGTCTTCCAGAAGAAGAAGGCCCCCAGCACGCCCAGGACCACGCCCAGCACGCCGCTGATCAGGTCCAGCAGCAGCGACAGGCGCAGCACCTGGTGGAACTTGGCCCGGTCGTTTTCCAGCAGCGGACCCGTGCCGTAGGTGATCAGGGTCTGCCAGGACTGGAAGTGCGCCACCTCGCCCAGGAACTGGGCGAAGGCGTTGACCAGCACGACGACACCCATCAGCTCTTGGCCCAAGCTTCTAGCGGTCAGGGCGATATAGGCCAGGCCGACGACGGCGTTGACCACACGGCCGCTCAGCAGCTGGCCGGCGTTGGCCAGCACCTTCTTGAGAGGCGATACGGGCTTCGCAGCCGCCGGGGCGTCGGTCATGCGGCGCGTTCCAGGCGGTCGACGATGGCGCGGGCGGCGCGCACCGAGGCGGAGGTGTTGCTGACGTCGAAGGTCTCGTCGATGCCCCAGGCCTGGGTCTGACGATAGTCCTCGTGGGTGGCGAAGGCCTGATCCAGGCCGTCGCCCAGATCCTCGATGCGCTCCAGCACCGGGCCGTAAAGCCAGTGGTGGAAGCTGGGATCGCCGCACCAGGCCGCGCCGCTGGAATTGAGGAACAGGCACGGCTTGGGCGTGCGCAGGAACTCGTAGACCTGGCTGGAGACGTCGCCCAGATAAAGGTCGGCCGAGCGGGTGTAGGTCATGTCCGCCGCCGCCGGGCCGCCCAGGTCGACATGGATCCGCGGATGCTCGGCGAAGGTCTTGAACGCCGCGCGCTCCTCCATCGAGGCCGTCTCGAACAGCCGGATGTGGGGGGCGAAGACCAGGTTGTAGCGGTCGTTGCCGGCGAAATAGTCCAGCACCTGCCGGCCCCATTTGGGCCAGGAGCCCAGCTGGGCGTGGAAGTGGGGATTGTACAGCACCACCGGACCTTCGCGGTCGAAGTGCGGGGTGGGGCGGGGCGGCAATTCATCGACCAAGTCGAACTTGGGATAGCCAACCATGGCGCAGTCTTCCGCCTTGACCCAGCCTTCACCGACCATGCGGTCGCGCTGCTTGCGGCCGGCGGCCATGACGATGTCGAACACCTTCAAGCGTGGCTCGAACGGGCCCTCGCGGTCGCCGGCGCCATGCTGGGTGTAGACCAGGATCGGATGGCGCACGCCGATGCGGCGCAGCAGGGCCGTGGTGCGCTCGGGCGTGATCACCGCATCGTAGCGCGACAGGCGCAGGGCGTTGGCGATCAACATCGGGGCCTTGGGTGGGGCCCCGCGGCCGAGGCTGCGCAGCCAGGCCGGCGGCAGCAGGACCAGCTCGATCGGCGCGCCGCCCAGATCGGCCAGCAGGCTTTCGACATAGGCCAGCAGGTCAGGCGTCGTCGCGGCGATCTCGACCTTCACACCCGGCCAGCGGCGCGCCATGGCGACAGCCACCGACAGGCTGTGCCAGACCTGGTGGTGTTGCGCGATGTAGAGGAAGCAGACGCGTTTGGCGGCGGCCACGTCAGCGACCGGGCTCCAGCCGTGTGCGGACCCGGCCCTGCAGCTTCACCCGGTCGCCCTTGTCGGTGACCTCGTAGCTGTTGGCGCGGGTGCTGGCGTTGGGGCCCGAGCCCTCGATGCCGGACTGGCCGGTGACTTCGCCGGTGCGCATGTCGATCAAGGCCTGGGGCGCGTCGAAGGTGTAGCCCTCGGCGCTCTCGATCTTCACGTCTTCGGACAGCAGCAGTTTGTGCTCGGCCTCGCGATAGAGGCCGGTCTTGGCCGTGGCCTGGGTCGACTGCGGTTCGCCGTAGCCGCGGATCAGGGTCGGAGCGACCAGTCGGACCAGGTTCTCGTCCTTGGCGTCGCGCTCGGCGCGCTGGGCGGTGATCAGGAAGGCGCGGCCGTCCTTCAGCACGCCGGTGAAGCGCGGCTTGTCCAGCAGCAGGGGCGTGGCGGCGGCTTGCGTCTGCAGCTTGCTGGAGGCGAAGCTGCGCAGCGAGGCCTGGCCGACCACGGTCACGCCGACCAGGGCGGCGAACACGGCGAGGCCCAGGCGCAGGCGGCGGACCGGCGCCCGGCGGCGATTGCGGGCCCGTTCTGCGGCGCTGGGAACAGAGGGGACGGCGGCGGCGCCATCGGTCTGGGTGAGCATTTGGGGAATGGATAGTCCTCCGCCGGCTTTCGCCCAAGACCTTTGTTTCTACATGCGCGCTCCTGGCGCAGGGCGAGGCGACCGAAATAGGCGCGGCCGCCCTTAGGGAAACTGAGCCGTTGTCGCTGGCCGCGAACGGCGTGATGTTCCCGCGCGCGCCGTGTTAAGGATCCGCGTCATGCTCGACCGCTCACCCAGGCACAAGGATTTCGGCGTCTTCCTGCCCGTCGCCAACGGCGGCTGGATCGTGTCGAAGACTACGCCGGCGCTGGACGGCCTGTACGCCCAGAACCGCGCCGCGGCGGTGGCGGCCGACCAGATCGGCATGGATTTCGTGATGTCGATGGCCAAGTTCCGCGGCTTCGGCGGCGAGACCGACCACTGGGGCGCGTCGCTGGAATCGGTGACCCTGATGGCCGCCATCGCCGAGGCCACCACGCGGGTGCGCATCTGGGCCACGGTCCATCCGCTGCTGCAGAATCCGGCCGTAGCCGCCAAGCTAATTTCCACCATCGACCACATCAGCGGCGGTCGCGCAGGCCTGAACATCGTCGCCGGGGCCTACAAGGCCGAGTTCGACCAGATGAGCGCCTGGGACGATTCGCTGTCACACGACGACCGCTACGCCCTGGCCGAGGAATGGACGACCATCGTCAAGCGGCTGTGGACCGAGGACAGCGTCGACTTCGCGGGCCGCTACTTCACGATGAAGGACTGCCAATCGCGCCCCAAGCCGCTGTCGACGCCTCGGCCGGAGCTGATCTGCGCGGGGATGTCGGATCGCGGCTTCCAGTTCTCGGTGCGCGAGGCCGACGCCTGCTTCATCGGCGGCCGCACCCGCGAGGAGCACCGCGACGCCTCCCGCCGGGCCAAGGCGCTGGCCGCCGACCTGGGCCGCACGGTGCGGACCTACGCCATGTGCACGGTGATCCACGCCGAGAGCGACGCCGGCGCGCAGGCTCTGGCCCGCCGCTATGCCGAGGGCGCGGACATGGGCGCGATCCTGGCCATGCTGCGCAGCTGGGGGGTGCCGGCGGACCGCCTGCAGGCGACGGCCGAAAGGCAGGGGGCGTTCATGACCCAGACCGTGGTCGGCTCGCCCGCCACCTGCCGCGAGCAGATCCAGGCTTTCATGACCACGTGCGAGCTGGACGGGCTGATGCTGATCTTTCCCGACTATGACGAGGGGCTGGCCATGTTCGGGACCGAGGTCCTGCCGCATCTGCGCGAGGCCTTCGCATGAGCCCCGGCGCGATGAGGGCCGACTGGGTCGCGCCAGGCCGCACGGCGCTGCTGATCATCGACATGCAGGCCGACTTCGTCTCGCCCGACGGCGCGGCAGGGCGCTGGGGCGCGGACCTGTCGACCGTGCCCGCGGCTCTCGAGGCGGCGCAACATCTGGCGCAGGCGGCGCGGGCGGCGAAGGTTCCGGTGATCTTCGCCGGACTGTTCACGCGGCCCGAGAACGACTCACCGGTCCTGCTGGAGCGCCTGCGACGGCGCGGCGGCGAGCCCGCCGTCGAGGCGGCCATCTGCCGGGACGGGGAGGCGGGCAGCGCCTTCGTCGGCCCTCAGCCCCAGGCGGACGAATGGGTGGTGCGCAAGACCCGCTACAGCGCCTTCTGGGACACCGATCTGCACGTGCGGCTGCGGACCCTGGGGATCGACACGGTGGTGCTGGCCGGCGTGACCACCGAATGCTGCGTCGACGGCACGGCCCGGGACGCCTTCAACCTCGACTACCACGTGATTGTCGCCGCCGACGCCTGCGCGGCCTACGAGCCGGACCTGCACATCGGGGCGCTGAAGGTCATGGACCTGAACACCGCGATCGTTTCCGACACGGCCAGCGTCACAGCCGTCTGGCGCGTCTAAATCTTTGATTTTTTGGGATGTGGGGGGCCGGCCGAGGCTGCTCAATTCCCCGGCCGGCTGGGAGACGCCGACGGTAAGGGGCAGTCGACGCTCTCATTGTGGTGACGTCTCCGCGCGCGCTCCCCCTCCAGTCGTTTCAAAAATAATTCGCTCAAAACGGGTTTGTTGCGGTCAAGCGCCGCCGTACGCTTCCTGACACCCTGTGTCAGCAGCGTCGGCCGTCCATGCTTGCTGATGCACGGCGGAACACTGAAGTTGACGGGACGTTGTCGTCGCGGGCTGTGGCGAGGCCCGCCCTGGTTTCCTCAGGAGTGCTCATGACCCCGGACGACCTGCCCGCGATGGACCTTGTCGGCGCGCCCGTCGAGACCCTGTCCGACCAGTACCGTCGCGTCCGCTGGCGCACCGAGACCCTGGCCGCGCCGCTGTCCTCCGAGGATCAGGCGGCCCAGTCGATGCCGGACGCCAGCCCGACCAAATGGCACCGCGCGCACACGACTTGGTTCTTCGAGACCTTCCTGCTGACGCCGTTCCTGGCGGGCTACCAGGTCTTCGACGAGAGCTTCGGCTATCTGTTCAATTCCTATTACGAGGCCATGGGGCCGCGGCAGCCGCGACCGCAACGTGGCCTGCTGACCCGGCCCTCGACCCAGGCGGTCGGCGCCTATCGCACCCATGTCGACGCGGCGATGATCCGCCTGCTGGACGGCACGGTGTCGCCGGAGATCCGCGAGCGGCTGGAGCTGGGCCTGGCCCATGAGGAGCAGCATCAGGAGCTGATCCTGATGGACATCCTGCATCTGTTCGCTCAGTCGCCCCTGAGCCCGGCCTACCAGCCCGGTTCGGCTGTGAAGCGTCCTGACGCCGGTCCGCTGCGCTTCCACCGCTTCGCCGGCGGTCTGGTGGAGATCGGGGCAGAGGAGGGCGGCTTCGCCTTCGACAACGAGCGCCCGCGCCACAAGACCTATGTCGCCCCATTCCGCCTGGCCGACCGTCTGGTGACCAACGGTGAGTGGATCGCTTTCATTGAGGCCGGCGGCTATGCCCAGGCCGACCTGTGGCTGTCCGAGGGCTGGACCAAGGTCCAGGAAGAGGGCTGGGAGGCTCCGGGTTACTGGCGGCGCGAGGACGACGGCGCCTGGACCACCATGACCCTGCGCGGCCGTCATCCGGTCGATCCAAACGCGCCCGTGCTGCACGTCAGCTATTTCGAAGCCGCCGCCTTCGCCGCCTGGGCCGGCCGCCGCCTGCCGACCGAGGCCGAGTGGGAGGCCGCCGCCACCGCCAGCGGGCTTTCGGCCCTGCGCCAACTCTATGGCGCGGCGTGGCAGTGGACCGCCAGCGCCTACAGCGCCTATCCGGGCTTCAAGCCGGGGCCGGGCGCGCTGGGCGAGTACAACGGCAAGTTCATGGTCAGCCAGATGGTGCTGCGCGGCGGCTGCGAGACAACGCCCTGCGATCACACGCGGGCCAGCTATCGCAACTTCTTCCACCCCGACAAACGCTGGATGTTCGCCGGGGTGCGCCTGGCCGACGACGATCGGCTGAGCGCGGTGACGCCCGAGAACGGCTTCCTCAGTGAAGTGATCGCCGGCCTGTCGGCCACGCCCAAGACCCTGTCGGCCAAGTACTTCTACGACGCCGAGGGCTCGCGCCTGTTCGAAGAGATCTGCGAACTGCCCGAATACTACCTGACCCGCACCGAGACGGCGCTGCTGCGCCAGATCGCTCCGGAAATCGCCGCGCGCATTCCCGACGGCGCGGCTCTGGTCGAGTTCGGCAGCGGGGCCAGCACTAAGACCCGCATCGTGCTGGACGCCGCCCCGCAGATCGCGGTCTACGCGCCGATCGACATCAGCCCCAGCGCCCTGGACGCGGCCGCCGCGAGCCTGCGCGCCGACTATCCGGACCTCGCCGTGACGCCGCTGGTCGACGACTTCACCCAGGCCATGCGCCTGCCCGAGGGCGCGCGAAGCCACACGCCGGTCGGCTTCTTCCCCGGCTCGACCATCGGCAACTTCGCGCCGGACGAGGCCGAGGCCGTGCTGCGCGGCGCGCGCGAGCTGCTGGGGCCAGGGTCGCTGTTCATCGTCGGCGCCGATGTCGCTAAGGATCCTGCGGTGCTGGTGCCGGCCTATGACGACGCCCAGGGCGTGACGGCGGCGTTCAACCGCAACATCCTGGTCCACATCAATCGCGAGCTGGGCGGGACCTTCGATCCGATGGCCTTCGCACACCGAGCGGTCTGGAACGCCGAGGAGAGCCGGATCGAGATGCACCTGGAAAGCGTCCGCGATCAGATCGTCATGGTCGGCGACCACGGCTTCCGGTTTGCGGCTGGCGAGACCATCCACACTGAGAACTCGCACAAGTATCGGCCCGAGGCCTTCGAGGCGATCGCGCGCCAAGCCGGCTGGACGGTGGCCCAGCGCTGGGTCAGCGAGGACCCCGCGTTCGCCGTCTATGCGCTGACGGCCTGATCATCAGGAAAACGAAAGCGCCGCGCCGTCCCTTTCGGGGCGGCGCGGCTTTCTTTTTGAGTCCGGGTCAGGAGCGACGACCCGCACACGAAAAGGCGCCGGTTCCGAGTGAGCCGGAACCGGCGTCCGAACCTTGCGGTTCGATCGTCTTAGAGTCGTTCGCCGGGCCGGCCGGTCCGCGAGGACGAACCGCCCTTGCGTCCTGCGTTGGCCGCGAGGTCGCGATCCTTGGCGAAGCTGCGCTTTTCACTGGGCACGCTAGCTCCGCCCTTCCTGGCGATCTCGCGTCGGCGTTCCGGGTCCATGGCGGCGAAACCGCGACGGCCGCGGGGACGTTCGCTATCGATGTCCATGTGGGGCTCCTAGTCGGGACTGGTCACAGGCGGGACGCATCAGGAGGCGGCATAGGGACGGTCGTCCCCAGGATCGACCGGTGGCGGCGAGGTAGGGGGCTCCTCGACGGGGATAACGCCGGGCTCATACTCGGGCGGTTTAGGCTCGGGCGGGGGCGGGGCAGTAGGGTCGGTCACTGTGTCGTTTCCTAAGCGTTCCGGTGAAGTAACCAGCGAACACGGTTTCGGTTCACCGCTTGGTGACACTAATTACGCCGCACAGGGACGAGCGGTGGGACAAGGAGTCGTCTGAGAATGCCCCGCAACGCCAAGCAGATGCTGGATCGCGCCGTCGCTCATTGGCGTTTGCCCGCCGCTTTGGCGGCGGGAATAGCCGCTTGGTCAGCGGCGAAAATCTTGGGCGCCCCGCGCGGCGCGCACTTGTTGCTGGGTTGGGACTGCGCCGCTTTAGTCTATCTACTGACGACCTGGACGTTGTTTCTACGCGCCGACGAAGCCGAAGTCCGCTCGCGCGCCGCCCAAGAAGACGAGGGCGTTCCGGTCTTGATGCTGATCGTGCTGGCGGCGATCCTGGCCAGCCTGGGGGCTGTGGTCGACGCCATGATCGCCGCCAAGACCACCGTCGCCGGCGCCAAGGCCCTGATCGCCGGCTGCGCGGGGGCGACGCTGGTCCTGTCTTGGCTGGTGCTGCAGTCGGTGTTCGTGCTGCACTACGCCCACCGGCATTTCGGAGACGGCTCTGAGCCCGGCGCGATCCAGTTTCCCGGCGAGCAGCCGACCGGCTATCTCGACTTCGCCTATCTGGCCTTCAGCATCGGCGCGACCTTCCAGGTCTCGGACAACGCGATCCTGACCTCGAAGGTGCGCCGGCTGGTCACCGCCCATGCGGCGGCGGCCTATTTCTATAACACCGCCATCCTGGCGCTGGGCATCAACCTCATCGCCGGCCTGGTCGGCGCTTAGGGCCGTCCTTGCCGGCCCGACCCTCGGCGCGCAGCTGGACGGGGGTCTTGGGCAGGGTCTCCAGGCGCAGGACGCCGTCCTTGTCGGTGTCGAGCAGCCTGAAGCGGGTCAAGGCGGCCTTGGTCGCTTCGTCCTTGGTGATCCGGCGGTTGAAGTCGGCGTCGGCGCCCATGACCGGCTGAGGCTCGGCGATCAGGCTGTACAGGGTCGCGCCCTGCAGGGCGTTGCCGCCCATGCCGCCGCGAGGCCCACGTCCGCCGCGTCCGCCGCCGGGCGGGCCATCGCCGCCGCCGGGGCCTTGGCCCGCGGGGCCGCGCCGTAGCGAAGGAGCCGCACCGCCGATGATCTCCGGCGCGATGCGCTGCTCGTAGGCGCTGACCTCGAAGCCGTCGATCACCCCGTCATGGTCGGCGTCGACCACGGCGAAGAAGCGCAGGGCGTCGGCCACGAATTCGTCCCGCGTTAGGGCGCCGTCATGATTGGCGTCCGCCCCCGCGAACCAAGCTGCGACGGGGTAGGGCGCGCCGGGCGGGGCGCGGAAGGGCTCGCCGGCCGGGCTGATGAACAGCTGCTGGCCGCCGCCGCGCGGACCCGGCCCGTCCTCGCCGGACGGCGGACCCCCGCGCGGGCCCTCCGGCGGTCCGCCGCTAGCACAGGCGGTCAAGGTCAGGGCGAGGGCGGCAGTCAGGCCGAGCGTGCGGGGCGTCATCGGGGGATCTCCGTTTGGCCAAGCTTGAAGCGCGGCCGGATGTCCCGGGGATGTCAGCTGTCCAACGCGGCCTTGCGGCGCTGAAACAATCTAGGCCGGCAGGCGGATACAGGCGCGCAGGCCGCCGCCCTGGCGGTTATGCAGGGTGACGTCGCCGCCATGCGCCCGCGCCAGGGAGCGGACGACCGCCAGGCCCAGGCCAATGCCGCCGGTCTCGCGATTGCGCGAGGGTTCGCCGCGATAGAAGGGCTCGAACACCCGCTCCAGCTCGGTCGGCGGTACGCCGGGGCCGTCGTCGTCGATCTCGATGATCGCCATGCCGTCCTCGGGATAGACCCGGGCGCGGGCGGCCGCGCCGTACTTCAAGGCGTTCTCGACCAGGTTGGAGACCAGGCGCTTCAGGGCGACCGGATCGCCCTCGATGACCACCTTTTCGGCTCGTTCGACCGTGGCGTCGCCGCCCGTCTCGGCCGCTTCGTCGACCACGCTCTCGACCAGCGAAGACAGCTCCAGCTTGGTGCGCTCGGCCGGACGGCTGGTGTCGCGCACAAAGCCCAGGGTGGCCGAGATCATGGCGTCCATCTGGTCGATGTCGGCGGCCAGCTTGGCCCTGACGTCGTCGGGCGTGGCCTCGATCCGGAAGCGCAAACGGGTCAGCGGCGTACGCATGTCGTGGGCGATGGCCCCGACCATGGCGGTGCGATCCTCGACATAGCGGCGCAGGCGCTCCTGCATCATGTTGAAGGCCGAGGCGGCGGCCAGGACCTCGGTGGAGCCGGTCAGGTTCAGCGGCGGGCTGCGCGGGTCCTTGCCCAGGCGCTCGGCGGCGTCGGCGAAGGCGGTGATCGGCTGCGACAGGCGGCGGGCGAACAGCCAGGCCAGTGGCGAGACGGCGATCACCGACAGCAGCAGGATCAGCAGCACCCGCTGCTGCCAGCTGTCCAGGCGCAGGCCGGGGCGCGGCTCGACCACCAGCCACTGGCCGTCGCTCTGGCGTACGCCCAGCTTGAAGTCGCCGAAGATCAGCGGCTCGTCGGGACCCTGGCCGCGCGCGCCGGGGCCGCCTTCGCGGGCGAAGGGCTCGCGGCCGGGACCGGGCGGCGGTCCAGGCGGACCTTCCGGGGGCTTGGTCACCTGGTTGCGGCGGACGAAGAAGCGCGGACCGTTGTCGGTATGCAGCTCAATGCGGTCGACCGGCACGCCGATGGCCCGGCTGACCCCGGCCTTGAAGTCGGCGCGGCGGGGGCTGTCGACGCCCTCGGAGCGGAAGGCGTTGCGCTGGCGCACGACCAGCTGGCGGCCATCGCGGGCCTGCACCGGCTGGCCCGTGCGCATCGCGCGGGCGATCTCGCTGGAGCGATAGAACTCGGGCGGCGGCGGCGGCAGGTTGAAGATGACGGCGATCGAGATCAGCTGGGCCGCCACCAGGGTGACGATGACCAGACCCAGAGCCTGCACGAACAGCGGCGCGCCGCGCCGGAACATTGTCATGGCGTACGCAGCACCTTGGCGGTGAACATGTAGCCTTCGCTGCGGATGGTGCGGATCAGCTCGCCGCCGCCGCCGTCGTCCAGCTTGCGGCGCAGACGGCTGATCTGGACATCGATGGCGCGGTCATAGGCGTCGCTGTCGCGGCCGCGGGCCAGGTCCAGCAGCTGGTCGCGCGTAAGAACGCGTTGCGGACGCTCGACGAAGGCGCGCAACAGCGAGAACTCGCCGCTAGACAGGTTCACCACCACCGACTGCGGCGAGCGCAGTTCGCGGCGGACCAGATCCAGGCGCCAGCCGGCGAACTCGCAGGCCGCGCCCATGGCGTCGTCGACGGCGCGGGGCTCCTGGCGGCGGCGCAGCACGGCGCGGACGCGGGCCAACAGCTCACGGGGATTGCAGGGCTTGGGCAGGTAGTCGTCGGCGCCCAGCTCCAGGCCGACGATACGGTCGGTCTCTTCGCCCATGGCCGACAGCATGATGATGGCCGGGGCGTCGCTGGCGCCCGACAGGCGGCGGCAGATGGCCAGGCCGTCTTCGCCCGGCAGCATGACGTCCAGCACGATCAGGTCGATCGGACCGCGCGCCAGCACCTGCTCCATCGTGCGGGCGTCCTGGGCGGTCTCGACCGCATAGCCGTGGCGGGTGAGGAACTCGGAGACGACATCGCGGATGCCGGGGTCGTCGTCGACGATCAGGATGCGGGGCGCGGCTCCACGGAGGGCATCGGGCTCGCCCTGGGCGGCATTGGGAACGGTATTCTGGACGGTTTCCATGCGATGCTTCCTGTCACGCCCCCGTCACGCCCAGATTTCACGGCTGAAACAGCGACGCAACCCTGTCATGCGGCCCGATGTCGCGTGTCAGCCTGGCGAGTGGTTCTTCGGTGCCTGATAGGCCGACCCTTGCGCCTGCATCTGGGCGATCACCCGGTCGGCCACGAACGGATTGCTGCGGCGCTCGGCCCCGAAGGTCGACATCGGGCCGTGGCCCGGCACGAAGCGCACGTCGTCGCCCAGCGGCCACAGCTTCTGGACGATCGAGTCGAGCAGGTCCTGGTGGTTGCCCCGCGGGAAGTCGGTGCGGCCGATCGAGCCCTGGAACAACACGTCGCCGACCTGGGCGAACCTGGTCTCGCGATGGAAGAACACCACGTGTCCGGGCGTGTGGCCGGGGCAGTGGAAGACCTCGAACTGGGTCTCGCCCAGGGTGACCTTGTCGCCGTCGTGCAGCCAGCGATCGGTGACGAAGATCCGGGCTTCAGGGATGCCGTACATCTCGCCGCTCTGCTGGATCTGGTCGATCCAGAACTGGTCGTCCTCGTGCGGGCCCTCGATCGGAACGCCGGTGCGGGCCTTCAGCTCGGCCGCGCCGCCGGCGTGGTCCATGTGGCCGTGGGTGATCCAGATCTTCTCCAGGGTCAGGCCCTTGTCGGTCAGGGCCTTCAGTAGGCGATCGACCTCGCCGCCGGGATCGATGACGGCGGCCTTCATCGTGTTGGTGCACCACACAATCGTGCAGTTCTGCTGCAGCGGCGTGACCGGCGCGATCACCGCGGAGATGGGCATGGTCATGGGAAGGCCTCAAAAGAAAAGGGCGGGAGCCGAAGCGCCCGCCCTCTCTGACCTAAGGCCTATAGCCTGAAGATCAATCGCGTTCTTCCTTCGAGCCCGGGGCAGGCGCACCCGGCATCGGCGGCACCGGACCACCGGGGGCGGCCGGATCCAGCTCCGGCACGTCCACCAGGCCGCGGCCGACGTGGCTCTTGCGGTAGCCGTAGGCGAAGTAGATCACCAGGCCAATGGCGCCCCAGATCGGCAGCACGGCCATCGCCTCGAAGGGCAGGTTGAAGTAGAGCACCGCGCAACCGATCATGGCGATCGGGGCGACGACCCACAGGAACGGCGTCTTGAACGGACGCGGACGGTTCGGGTCCTTCTTGCGCAGCACCATCACGGCGATGGACACCATGAAGAAGGCGAACAGCGTGCCCGAGTTCGAGATGTCGGCCAGCTGACCCACCGGGAAGAAGGCGGCGGCGATGGCGACGAACACGCCCGTCACCATGGTGACGATGTGCGGCGTCTTGAACTTGGGGTGGATGGCGGCCAGCTTCTCCGGCAGCAGGCCGTCGCGGGCCATGACGAAGAAGATGCGGGTCTGGCCGTAGATCATCATCAGGATGACCGACGGCAGCGCCAGGTTGGCTGCCAGGCCCAAGAGGTTGCCCAGGACCGGGAAGTTGATCATGCGCAGAACGTGGGCCAAGGCCTCGTTCGAGCAGACCAGCTGGTCCTTGTTGGCGGCCAGGTTGCAGGCGGCGGTGAAGGCGGCCGAGCCGGGCTGGACGGCCGAGCCGTCAGCGCCGAGCACCGGTTGAGCGCCGATCGCGCCGATCGCGCCGGCCGCGACCAGAAGATAGAAGATGGTGCACAGCGCCAGCGAGCCGATCAGGCCGATCGGCACGTTGCGCTGCGGGTCCTTGGTCTCTTCGGCGGCCGTCGAGACGGCGTCGAAGCCGACGTAAGCGAAGAAGATCGAGGCCGCGGCGCCGACCACACCCATGCCGGTGGTGCCGGCCGGACCGAACCAGCCGTTCGGGGTGAAGGGCGAGAAGTTGCCGGTCTTCAGGACCGGGATGGCCATGGCGATGAACACGGTCAGGGCGGTGACCTTGATCGCCACCAGGATCGCGTTGACGCGGGCGCTCTCGGTGGTGCCCAGCACCAGCAGGGCGGTCACGGCCAGAGCCACGATGATGGCCGGGACGTTGACGATGCCGGCGCTGAAGTCGGCGGCCGGCATCCAGCCGTTCATCGACCAGGCGGGCCCGTGCCTCAAGGCGTCAGGCCAATGGAATCCCAGCGCGTTCTCGATCAGGCCCAGGAAGTAGCCGGACCAGCCGACCGACACGGCCGAGGCCGCGACGGCGTATTCCAGGATCAGCGCCCAGCCGACCATCCAGGCCAGCAGTTCGCCCATGACGGCATAGCTATAGGTGTAGGCCGAGCCCGAGACGGGGACCATCGAGGCCAGTTCGGAGTAGCAGAGCGCGGCGAAGGCGCAGACGGCGCCGGCGATGACGAACGACCACATCATGCCAGGGCCGGCCTTCTGGGCGGCGGCGGCGGTCAGAACAAAGATCCCGGTACCGATGATCGCGCCAACCCCCAGCAGCGTCAGCTGGACGGGACCAAGCGAGCGGTGAAGGGATTTTTTCTCAGCCGTCGCTAGGATCGCATCAAGCGATTTAACGCGCCACATAGTTCCTCCTGGAGTAGGCAAGACTCCCCCCAGGGGTCGCCTTTAGAAAATTTTGCGGACCGTGACCCTTTTATGAGCATGGGGTCAAGGTCGAGCGGTGGAAGCGCGTAAATGTTCTCCGCGCCCCTGACTAGTCCAGCCTTGCTTGGCGTTCTTGAGCGGCGCCGCTAAAGCGGGCGCGATGTTGCCCATTTTCGAGGCCCTTCCCGCGCTGAAAGGCGCCCTGAGCGAACGGGAGACCGCCGTTCTCGTCGCGCCGCCCGGCGCCGGCAAGACCACGGCCGTGCCTCTGGCGCTGCTCGACGAGTCGTGGACCCAGGGTCGCAAGATCATTGTGCTGGAGCCTCGGCGCCTGGCCGCGCGCGCCGCCGCCTCGCGGATGGCCGCCAATCTGGGCGAGGCCGTCGGCGAGACCGTGGGCTTCCGCGTGCGCCTGCAGTCCAAGGTTTCGGCCCGCACACGCATCGAGGTGGTGACCGAGGGCGTCTTCACCCGGATGATTCTGGATGATCCGGGCCTGGACGGCGTCGCCGCCGTGCTGTTCGACGAATTCCACGAGCGCAGCCTGGACGCCGACCTAGGCCTGGCCTTCGCGCGCGATGTGCAGAGCGTGCTCCGCGACGACCTGCGCCTCCTGGTAATGTCGGCCACCCTGGATGGGGCGCGGATTTCCGCGCTGCTGAACGATGCGCCGGTCGTGGAAAGCCAGGGGCGGATGTTCCCAGTCGACACCCGCTATCTCGGTCGCGACGAACGTCAGCGTCTTGAGGAGCGCGTCGGTCGCGCTGTCGAGCGGGCGCTGGCCGAGGAGGGCGGGTCGATCCTGGTCTTCCTGCCGGGGCAGGGCGAGATCCGCCGAGCGGAGAGCTGGCTGAACGAGCGCCTGCGCCGGCCCGATGTCGACATCGCGCCGCTGTATGGCGCGCTGGAGCCCGCCGCCCAAGACCGCGCCATCGCCCCCGCGCCCGCAGGCCGCCGCAAGGTGGTGCTGGCCACCTCGATCGCCGAGACCTCGCTGACCATCGAGGGCGTGCGGGTGGTGATTGACGCCGGCCAGGCTCGCGTGCCGCGTTACGACCCGGCCTCGGGCATCACGCGTCTGGAGACCGTGCGCGTCAGCCGCGCCGCCGCCGACCAGCGCCGGGGCCGCGCCGGCCGCACCGAGCCCGGCGTTTGCTACCGCCTATGGGGCGAGCCCGAGACCCGCTCTCTGCCGGCCTTCGCGCGGCCCGAGATCCTGGAGGCCGACCTGTCGCGTCTGGCCCTGGATCTGGCCCGCTGGGGCGCGCGCGATCCTGCGGGCCTGACCTTCCTGGACCCGCCGCCGGCGCCGGCCTTTGCTGAGGCCCGGACCCTGCTGACCCGCATCCAGGCGCTGGACGGGCAGGGGGATTTGACCCCGCACGGCGAGGCCCTGGCCGAGATGCCGCTGCCGCCGCGCCTGGCGCACATGGTCGTCCGCGCCGCCGCCTCGGGCCAGGCCCGCGAGGGGGCCGAGATCGCCGCGGTGCTGACCGAGCAGGGGTTGGGCGGCAAGGACGTCGACCTGCGCCGGCGGCTGGAGAACCTGCACCGCGATCGCTCACCCCGCGGCCGCGACGCCATGGCCCTGGTCGAGCGCTGGAGCCGCGCGGCGGGTAAGAAGAGCGGCGCCAAGGCGCTCGAGGCCGGCCTGATGCTGGCCGAGGCCTATCCCGAGCGGGTGGCCAAGGCGCGCGGCAAGCCCGGCGAGTTCCAGCTGGCCGGCGGGCGCGGCGTCTATCTGGAGCCGACCGATCCCCTGGCCCGCGAGAGCTGGCTGGCCGTCGGCGAGTTGGGCGGGGGCGACAGCCGCGACCGCATCCTGCTGGCCGCCGCCGTCGACGAGGCTGACCTGCGCGAGGCCTTCGCTGATCGCATGGTGGCTGAGGACCGTCTGGAGACCGCCGGCGGCAAGGTGCGCGCCAAGCGCCTGCTGCGGATGGGCAAGCTGGTTCTGGAAGAGCGGCTGATCGAGAACCCCGACCCGGCGATGATCGCCGGCGCGCTGCTGGATCAGGTCCGCGCTGATGGCATGAAGGCGCTACGGCTGGGCGAGCGGGCCAGGGCGTTCCTGGATCGCGTGGCCTTCCTGCGCGACGTCGATGGCGAGGACTGGCCGGACCTCTCCGAAACCGCCTTGATCGCGCGGGTGGACGAATGGCTGGAGCCGCTGCTGCCGGGCCGATCGTCGTTGGCCAGCCTGGACGAAGGGGCGCTGCACGATGCGCTGAAAACCCTGGTCCCCTGGGACCTGCAGCGGAAGATGGATACGATGCTGCCGGCCCGCTTCGAGGCCCCGACCGGCTCGACCTTCGCCATCGATTACGCGGCCGAGGGCGGTCCGCGCGTGGAAGTGCGGGTGGGGGAGCTCTACGGCCTCTCCGAACATCCCAGTGTCGCGGGCGGCAAGGTCCCCTTGACGCTGGCCCTGCTGTCGCCCGCCCACCGTCCGATCCAGATCACCAAGGACCTGCCCGGCTTCTGGAAAGGCTCGTGGCGCGAGGTGAAGGTCGAGATGAAGGGCCGCTACCCCCGCCACGTTTGGCCCGACGACCCGGCCAACGCCGCCCCGGTGACCCGGGCCAAGCCGCGCGGGACCTGAGAACTCTCGTCGCGCGAGCGGGCTTGTCCAAAGGCATCCCCGGGTGTGACTAGAGGTTGCGGAACGACGAATCCGCGGATCGGGGATGATTGAACATATGCGACGCTTGCTGATGTCGTTCGCCGCGGCGGCTGCCGTTCTCGCGCCGGGTCTGGCCCATGCCGGCATCTATACCGACGAGATGTCCAAGTGCCTGGTGCGCTCGGCGACCCCGCAGGATCAAACGGATCTCGTGAACTGGGTGTTCGCCGCGATGAGCTCTCACCCTTCGGTCAAAGGCTATGTGTCCATCACCGAGGCTCAGCGCACCGAAATCGCCCGGAAGGCCTCGGGCCTTATGGAGCGGCTTCTGATCACCAGCTGCCGCAAGGAGACGGTCGAGGCGCTGAAGTACGAGGGCGCCTCGGCGATCGAGCAATCCTTTGGCGTGCTGGGCCAAGTGGCCATGCGCGGCCTGATGGGCGATCCCGCCGTCGCCGAGAACTTCACTAAGCTCGGCGAATATGTCGACGAGTCGAAGTTCGAAGCCCTGGGCAAGGAAGCCGGCATCGCCCCGGCGAAGAAGCCGGAAGCCAAGTAGCCGGGCCTAGCCCGTCACCGTGTAGATCATGATCCCCGTGGCCACCGACAGGTTCAGGCTGTCGGCGCGGCCGCGCATGGGGATCTTGACGTTGACGTCGCAGGCGGCGGCCAGCTCGGGCGGCAGGCCCTGCTGCTCGTTGCCCATCAGGATCAGCGACGGCTTCACATAGTCGGCGCTCTTGTGGTCGACGGTGGCGGTCAGCAGGGTTCCGACCACGCTGCCGGGCCAGGTCTCGCGCCAGGCCAGGAACTCAGGCGTAGTGGCCTTGGCGATCTTCACGGCGAAGATCGAGCCCATGGTCGCGCGTACGCCCTCGACGGAGTAGGGGTCCACGCAGTCGCCGACCAGGATCACGCCGCCGCAGCCAGCGGCGTCGGCGGTGCGGATCACGGTGCCCAGGTTGCCGGGGTCGCGGACGGCCTGCATCGCCACCCAGCACGGCGCGCTCTCGGGTACGATGGCCGACAGCGGCGTGAACACCTGACGGAAGACGGCGACGACGGCCTGGGGGTTGTCGCGACGCGAGACCTTTTCCAGGATTTCCCGATTGACCTCAATGACTTCGCCGCCGGCCTTGACGCAGGCGGCGACGGCCTTCTTCAGCATCGGGTGATCGGCGGCGTCGGGGCCGTACATGACGATCTTGGGCGCGTGGCCACAGTCGATCGCCTCGATGACGATCTTCAGGCCCTCGGCCAGGAAGAGGCCGCTCTCTTCCCGTTCCTTGCGCATATGCAGGGCGCGGACGGCCTTGACGGTGGTATTGGTCAGCGAGGTGACGGTCTTGGCGTTCACAATCAGCCCTCCGAGGACCAGCGGGCGAAGAACGACAGGCCAATCTGGCGATCGCCCTTTTCCTCGACCAGCGACAGCTCGCCCCAGTCGATGACGCCGCCGCGGCCTTCCAGCTCCTGGGCCAGCAGGCCCGACATCGCCGCGCCCGAGACGCGGGCGGCATAGGCGTTCATCAGCAGGAACGAGGCGTCGGGCGACAGCAGCTGGGCGCAGTCCTTGGTCAGGGCGGCCAGGTCCTCGAACAGGCGCCAGACCTCGCCGTCGGCGCCGCGGCCGAACTTGGGCGGGTCCAGGATGATGCCGTCGTATGTGTTGCCGCGACGGACCTCGCGGGCCACGAACTTGCGCGCGTCCTCGACGATCCAGCGGATCGGCTTGTCGGCCAGGCCGGCGAAGGCGGCGTTCTCGCGCGCGAAGCCGACCGACTTCTTGGAGGCGTCGACATGGGTGACGGCCGCGCCGGCAGCGGCGCAGACCAGCGAGGCCACGCCCGTATAGCCGAACAGATTCAAGATCTTCGGCTGCGGACCTGAGCTCTTGCACAGGGTGCGCACGCGCTCGTCCTGCCAGGCCCAATTGGCGGCCTGCTCGGGGAAGAAGGCCAGGTGGCGGAAGGGCGTGAACTGGCCGTGGAACTTGGCGTCGCCCCAGCCTAGGTCGAACTTCTCGATCGGCTTGCCCTTGAAGCGCCAGCGGCCGGCTTCATCCTCGTCGGAGGGATCGAACACGGCGTCGGCGTTGTCCCACACCTTCTGATCCAGGCGCGGCGCCCAGAAGCACTGCGGCTCGGGGCGCACGACGGTGTAGCGGCCGTAGCGCTCCAGCTTCTTGCCGTTTCCGCTGTCCAGCAGGGCGTAGTCGGCCCAGCCGGTGGTGCGCATGACGAGGGGGGACGGAGCGATCTTCGGTGCCATCGCCCGCCCATACCGCCTTAGGGGGCTACTGGTCCAGAGCGGGGGACATGGTGGGTCTTGTCCCAGCGGTGCGGAGCGGTGACGAACTGGTAAAGGGCCTTGGTCGCGGCCAGGCTCTGCAGAAGCCAATAGCCGGGCATGCCCAGCAGGTGCAGCGACTTGGGCCGATCACCCGCCCGCAGCACGCCGCGCGCCCCGGCGATGGCCGCTGAGCCCCAGCCCAGGGCGTACAGCATCAGGTCCCACAGCGGCAGGGTGATGTCGCCGTCGGGCAGCCAGTCGATCGCCGCCAGCAGCAGCGCCACCGCCATCACCGGGCCGTGCAGGTGCGACGACGCCACCGACTGGGCCAGGGTCAGCACCAGGGCGGCGGCGTTGCGCGGCTGGCGCGGGACCCGGCCCCGGGCGTGCACGAACAGCGTCTGCATGTGGCCCTTGATCCACCGGGCCCGCTGCGGGAGCCACTGGCCCCAGGCGGTCGGAGCCGTCTCCCAGGTCGGGCGGCGGATCACGCCCAGACGATAGCCGGCGGCCGCTAGCCGGAAGCCAACGTCCGCGTCCTCGGTGACGTTGAAGGCGTCCCAGGCCCCGACCTCGTGCAGGGCTGCGGCCTTGAAGTGGTTGCTGGTGCCGCCCAGCGGAAAGGCCAGGCCCCAGCGGGCCAGGGCCGGCAGCAGCACCTCGAAGTGGGCCGCATATTCCAGCCGGAACTGCGAGGGCAGAAACATCGAAAAGCCCGGATCCTCGATCCGCAGCGGCGCCTGCAGGCAGGCCAGGCGCGGGTCCGAGGCGGCGAAGCGGGCGGCGGCCTCGCGCAGCTGGCCCGGATCGGGCATGTCCTCCGCGTCATAGATGACCACCAGTTCGCCCTTGGCGTGGTCCAGAGCGTGGTTGCAGGCGCGCGGCTTGGTCTTGGGCGTGCCCGGCGGGACCACCAGCACCGAGACGAAGGCTGGCAGGTCCAGTTCGTCGGCGGCGTCCTGGGTCGTCTCGTCGTCGGTCTCCAGCACGATCAGCGCCTGCAGCCGCTCGTGCGGATAGTCGAGCGCGGCCAGGTTCTGAACCAGCTCGGCCAGCACCTCGGCCTCGCGATAGAGCGGTGCGATCAGGGTGTAGGTCGGCAGGTCCGCGTCGGCCAGCGGCGGCGCCGGCGTGTCAGGCAGGGGCGTACAGGCGGCCGCCAGGCGTGTCAGGCCGCCCAGCAGGAAAATGGCGAAGAACAGGTGGTGGACCATGACCATGGCGCTGCCGGGATCCAGCGCTACGCCGATCGCCGCCAGCAGGCCCGCCAGCGCCACCGCCACGGCCTGGGCCGGCGACAGGCTGCGATGCGCGCCGTCGCGGATGTCTGTCCCGGTCGGCTCCAGAACGCCGGGCACAGCACCGCCGCTCGCCGGCGCTAGCGCCGGTTCCAACACTTCCTCCCGCGTCATGGATGCCCCCGATTGACGCCGTCGCCCCAACGCGAGGCATAACGGATTCACAACTCAAGGCTGTCAAATGGAAAAATGCGCGTCTTGGGGCGTTTCGACGCGGACACCCGCAACGGGCGCACGTTCTTGCGACGGCTGAGTGATTCCCGTTTAGTGTCCGATGGGGAACTGAGAGGGGAAGCCAATTCCGTGTCCGTCGTTTTGAAGAAGCCTCACAAGTCCGCGCGGAAGCCCAAGGGCGACGGGCACATGCGCCGAGGCGAGATCCTGGCGGCGGCCGAGAAGATCTTCATCGCCGAGGGCTATGCGGGCGCGACCATCCGCAAGATCGCCGACGCCGTGGGCGTGTCGTCGACCGCGCTCTACATGCACTTCCGCGATAAGGATCAGATCCTGCTGGAGATCAGCAACGACGCCATCGAGCGCTTGCTGGCCCTGAACACCGAGATCGCCTCCCAGCCGGTCGACCCGGTGGCGCGCGTGCGCTTGATGCTCGAAGCCTACATGACCTTCGCGCTGGACAATCCCAACACCTATCAGCTGGTGTTCTGCAGCACCGGCGAGCACGTCTCGTCCGACAAGACCGCCGACGTCATGGCGCTGGGCGACCGCTGCTTCGAAAAGTTCAGCGAGCCGGTGCACGCCATCGCCGCCCAGGGGCGTCTGCGCTCGGGGACGGCCCATGCGGCGGCCGAGGTGTTGTGGAGCGGCTGCCATGGCCTGGTGTCGCTGCTGATCACCAAGCCCTCGCGGGGCTGGTCCGAGCCTGATCAGTTGATGAAGGTGATGCTGGACGGTCTGCTGTACGGCCTGGTCACGGACTGATCTCATGAGCCCCGCCAAGGCTTTGTGCGCCGTTTTGGCGGTGGTGGCGCTCGCCCCGGTAACGGCCCTGGCCGCACCGCGGGTGATGTCTCTGGATTCCTGCGCCGACCAGTATGTGCTGGCCCTGGCCCCGCGCGACAGCATCGTCGGCCTCTCGCACCGGGCGATCGCGCGCGACAGCTATATGCGCGACGCGGCCGGCGGCCTGCCGCTGCGCCGGGCCACGTTCGAGAGCCTGGTGTCGGCCAAGCCTGAGGTCGTGGTGCGCCTGTGGGGCGGCGATGCGCGGCTCTCCAAGGCGCTGAGCGGCAAAGGCGTCACGACGGTGGCTTTGGACGATGCGGCCGATTTCGAGGGCGTACGCGGCAATGTCCGCAAGGTGGCGGCGGCGCTAGATCGCCGGCCGCAGGGCGAGGCCTTGATCGCAAGCATGGACGCCAAGCTGGCCAACGCCGCTGGGGCAGGGCAGGGGCGTGAAGCGCTGTACCTGACGCCGGGCGGCTATACGGCGGGCTCCGGCACCCTGATCGACACCATGCTGAAGGCGGCGGGCTACACGAACGCGTCCAAGGATCCCTATTTCGCGCCGGTGTCGCTGGAGCGGATGGTCATGACTCCGCCGGCGGCGGTGGTGTTGGGCCTGTTCGATCTGGTCCGCGCCGGCTCTGATCGTTGGGGCCCCGGCCGTCACGCGGCGCTTCAGAAGGCCGTGAAGACCCGCACCGTCGCCTCGCTGCCGGCCTCGATGGTCGGCTGCGCCGGCTGGTTCGCGGCCGATGGGGCGCGAGCCCTGGCCAAGGCCGCGCGATGAACCTCATCCGTCTCTGTCTTCTGATGCTGCTGGTTCTGGCCGGCGCGACCGTTCTGGCGATCGCCCTGGGCGAGACGCCGCTGTCGATGGCGCAGCACCTCCAGGCCCTGAGCCAGCCGGCTTCTCCGCCGGGCGAGGTGCTGTGGACCATCCGCGCGCCGCGCGTCGCCGTCGCCGCCCTGGTCGGCGCGGCGTTAGGTCTGGCGGGCGCGACCATGCAGGGCCTGCTGCGAAATCCCTTGGCCGATCCCGGCGTGCTGGGCGTCTCGGCGGTGTCGGGCCTGGGCGCGGCCCTGGCCATCTCGGCGGGACTTGCGGTCGCGCCCGGCGTCATCGAGCTGTCGGCCCTCGTCGGGGCGCTGGTCGCCGGCGCCTTGGTCGTGGCCCTGGCCGCGCGGTTTCGGGAGCCCGAGGCGCTTATCCTGTTCGGCGTGGCCCTGTCCGCGTTCGGCGGGGCGCTGACGGCGCTAGTGTTCAACCTGTCGCCTTCGCCGGTGGCGACGGCGGAGATCCTGGCCTGGCTGATGGGCTCGGTGCAGAACCGCGACTGGACCGATGCGGCCTGGGCGGTGGTCCCGATGGCGCTGGGCGCGGCGCTCTGCGTGCGGGCCGGGCAGGGGCTGCGCATGCTGACCCTGGGCGAGGAGGCGGCGCGGATGTCGGCCCTGCCGATGGCGCGCTTGCGGTTGTATGCCGTGGCCGGCGCGGCTCTGCTGACCGGCGCTGCGGTGGCGGCGGCGGGGGTGATCGGCTTTGTCGGCCTGGCCGCGCCGCACCTGGTGCGGGCCTTGGTCCGCGACGATCCCAAGCGCCTCCTGTGGCCCTCGGCCCTGGCTGGCGCGCTGCTGCTGGTGCTGGCCGATCTGGCCGCCCGTCTCATTCCCACCGAGCAGGAACTGAAGCTGGGCGTGGTCACCGCGCTGTTCGGCGCGCCGGCCTTCGCCCTGCTGGCGTGGCGGGCTTCGCGGAGCTGGCGGTCGTGAGCGTGCTGTGGACCCTCGTAGGCCTGACCGCGTGTCAGGGCCGGAAGACGGTGCTGGACGCCGCCAGCCTGTCGGTGTCCGCCGGCGAAGTGGTCGGCGTGGTCGGCCCCAATGGCGCGGGCAAGACCAGCCTGCTGCGGGCGGGTCTGGGCGTGCTGGCGAGCGTGGCCGGCGAGGCGCGGCTGTCGGACCGACCCGTCGCTCAGTTGAAGCCGCACGAGCGCGCCCGGCTGGTCGGCTACCTGCCGCAGGACCGCCGCGCGGCCTGGAACCTGCCAGCTCGCATGGTCGCCGCCCTGGGCGCCAGCGACCTGGCCGATGACGCCGCCGACGCGTTGGCGCTGGAGATGCTGAACCGCGTCGGCGCGCGGGATCTCGCCGATCGCGGCGTGCTGGACATGTCCGGCGGCGAGCGGGCCAAGGTGCTGCTGGCGCGCCTTCTGGCCACCCGCGCCCCGCTGCTGGTCGCCGACGAGCCGGTAGCGGGCCTGGATCCCGACGCCCAGCTGCTGACGCTTGATCTGCTGCGGGACGAGGCCGCACGTGGGGCCGGCGTCGTGGTGACGCTGCACGACCTGGGCTTGGCGGCGCGGTCGTGCGACCGGATCGTGGTGATGGAGGCCGGACGTGTGGTTGCCGACGCCGCGCCGCGTGAGGCGCTGTCGCGAGAGTTACTCAAGCGCGTGTTCAGGCTCGACGGCGAGCTGGTCGAGACCGACGCTGGGCCGGTTCTGGCGGCCAGGCGGGTTTAGCCCAATCCTCCCAACTGCCTTCCTCGCCCTTGTGGCGAGGACCTATGGTTCGGCTGGGCTAGGCGTTGATTGGGGTGTGTGGTCAGCGTGGCCGCCCTAGATTTCAGCGCAGAGCGGGCTGAACGCTGGGTCCTGGGCACAAGGCCCAGGAAAGCAAACTTGAGAAATGGGTGTGGTGGATAGCCTAAGGCTGCGCCGAGATCCCGTCCGCGCTCGCGACCGCCGGCGTGTACACATACCCACCCCGCTTCAAGTCGCTGGACAGCGTCAGCGGCGTCACCCCGCCGGCCAGCCGCGCGCGATAGACCATGGTCGTTTCCAAGGTTCGCATCACGTAGTTGCGGGTCTCGGAGAACGGGATGCACTCGATGAAGTCCAGCGGGTCGGTGCTGGCGCCGCGCGGGTCGCCGCACAGGCCCGCCCATTGGGCCGGACGGCCGGGGCCGGCGTTATAGGCCGCCGCGGCCATGATGTACGAGCCGCTGAAGGTGCGGACCATGTCACCCAGATACACCGAGCCCAGGCGCATGTTGTAGGGCGCGTCCCCCAGGCGCTCGACGCTGTGGCTTTCGCCCAGCTTGCGGGCGACCAGCGAGGCGGTGGCCGGCATCAACTGCATCATGCCGCGCGCGCCGACACCCGAGCGGGCGGCCGGGTCGAAGTTACTTTCCTGGCGCGAGATAGAATAGACGAAGGCCGTTTCGGCCGCGCCGGGGCCGGGCGTGAAGTGGTGGTCCAGCAGCGGATAGCCGCGCTCGGTCAGGATCATGCCCCGCTGGGCGGCGGTGCGGACCGCGCGCATGGCCAGGTCCTGGTCGCCATAGCCACGGGCCAGGTCGACCAGCAGGGCGCTTTCCTCGGCGTTGGGCAGGGTGTCGTCGATATAGAGCACCAGGCTGCGGAACAGGTCGCGCTGGCCGATGTCGGCCAGGATGCGGGCGGCGCGCACTTGTTCGCGGCCATAGAAGCGGGCGCGGTCGGCCTGGGTGATGACCGGATCGCGCGGCAGGCGCAGCTCCTTCATCCCGGCCTTCTCGGCGGCCAGCTGGCCGTAGAAGGTGGTCGTGTGGCGCGCGCCCTCGGAATAGAAGGCCTGGGCGGCGATCGGGTCGCCTTGGGCCTCGGCCGCGCGGCCCTGCCAGTAGAGGGCGCGGCCGCGGGTGATCGGCGAGGCGCCGACGGCGGCGATCTGGGCGAAGTGGGCCGCGGCGGCGTCGGGATTGCGCAGACGGGTCAGGGCCAGCCAGCCGGCGTAGAACTCGCTCTCGGCGATGTCTGCGGGGGCGATGGCCTGGGTGTTGTTGGCGGCGGCATAGGCGCCGGCGCTGTTGCCGGCCTTCAGGGCGCCGACGATCAACTGCTTGCGCTCGCGCCAGATGGCGCTGGAGGCCTCCTCGGTCGGCGGGACCGGGAAGTTGACCACCATCGGCAGGGCCAGGGTGTCCATGCCCTTGCGGCGCAGATAGGCGGCGCGCTCGAACACCACGCCCGGCTGGGCCTGCAGGTCGGGGGTGAGGCTGTTGTAGAGGTCGTTGGCGTTGCCGGCGTTCTGGCGATAGGCCATGCGCACGCGGGCCGCGCCCTGCTGAGTTTCCGACAGCATGGCGACCATCTCGCGGGCGGCCGGGCCTTGCTGGCCGTACAGCAGGATGTCGGCGCGGCGGACATAGTCGTCGGGCGTCAGCATGGCCCCAAAGCGGGCGATCATGCTGCGCTGGGCGTCGGCCTCGAACACCTTGTCGCGGAAGGTGTTGCGGATCAGGTTGGTGGCGTCCTTGGCGCGGCCGGTGGCCTGCCAGGCGCTGGCCAGGGCCATGGCGCCTTCGGCCGTCGACGGCTGGGCGCCGCCGAACCAGGCGATGGTGCGGGCCGGATCCAGGCCCGAGGTCGATAGGGACTTCTCGGCGGCGCTGTCACGGCGGGCGCTGCGCGGCCAGCCGGCCAGGTCGCGGCGGGCGGCGTCCAGCTCGAAGAAGCTCATGGCCTCGGCGTTGCTGTCGACCATCTGCCATTGGGCGATCTTCTTGGCGATCGGGTCCTGGATGGAGCCCATGGCCATGCGCGCGCCCGAGACGTCGCCGCGCTTGGCGGCGGCCAGGGCGCTCTGCAGGTTCGCCGAGTCGGTGTCCGACAGGCTCTGCGGCACGGCGGTGGGCGGCGTGGTGATCAGGCTCGAGGCGCCAGGCGTGGCGTAGCCCGAGGTGGTTTGGGCGTCCGCCGCCCCGACCACGGCCGCGATACAGGCTCCACCAAGAAGAATCCGACGCACCACAGAAGCCAAAACACTCTCCTCGAAAGGCCCCCGGGGGGCCTTCCATCTCAAACCCGACGCCGTCCCTATGCGACGATTCAGGCTCTAATAGGTTTTAAAGTCGGGTTGGCGGGCTTGACCGGAAAGCCTTCCCCCATCAAATCCGCCTTCGCCCTGTCGGACCCGGTTGCGGGACCACAGGGCGCGGACATATTGTCCGCCCCCATCCTCAAGCCGCAACACCCTGCGGCGCCTCCTCACGGCAATTTGCAAGTCATGGTCCAGTCTCACTTCAAGGGCGTCATTCCGGCCCTCGTCACGCCGTTCCGCGACGGTGAGGTGGACGAAAAAGCCTTCGTGGCCCTGGTCGAGCGCCAGATCGCCGGCGGCGTCCATGGCCTGGTGCCGGTGGGCACGACGGGCGAGACCTCGACCCTGTCGCACGACGAGCACAAGCGCGTCGTCGAGCTGTGCGTGAAGACCGCCGCCGGCCGTGTGCCGGTGATCGCCGGCGCCGGTTCGAACTCGACCGACGAGGCCATCGAACTGGCCCAGCACGCCAAGGCCGTCGGCGCCGACGCCGCCCTGGTCGTGACCCCGTACTACAACCGCCCCAGCCAGGAGGGCATGTACCAGCACTACAAGGCGATCAACGACGCCGTGGAGCTGCCGATCTTCGTCTACAACGTGCCGGGCCGCTCGGGCGTCGACATCAGCAACGAGACGCTGGCGCGCCTGTCCAAGCTGCCCAACATCGTCGGCATCAAGGACGCCACCGGCGACCTGACGCGGATCAGCATGCAGCGCCTGCTGTGCGGTCCGGACTGGATCCTGCTGTCGGGCGATGACCCGACCGCGCTGGGCTACATGGCCCACGGCGGCCATGGCGTGATCTCGGTCACCGCCAATGTCGCGCCGGACGCCTGCGCCGCCTTCATGAACGCCTGCATGCAGGGGGCTTGGGAAACCGGCCTCTACTGGCAGGACCGCCTGGTGCGCCTGCACAAGGCCCTGTTCCTGGACAGCTCACCCGGGCCGACGAAGTTCGCCATGGCCCACCTGGGCCTCTGCACCGAAGACGTGCGCCTGCCGATCACCGCGTGCGGCGACGCCGTGCGTCCGACGATCATCGAGGCCATGCGCGAGGCCGGTCTCCAGTAATGACCAAGCCGATCGCGGAAAACCGGCGCGCCCGGTACGACTACTTCATCGAGGAGACCTTCGAGGCCGGCATCATGCTGACCGGCACCGAGGTGAAGAGCTTACGCGTCGGCCGGGCCAATATCGCTGAATCCTACGCCTCAGTGGAAGGTCGCGAGATCAAGCTGATCAACGCCGACATTCCGCCGTACGGCCACGCCAACCGCTTCAATCACGAGCCGCGCCGGCACCGGAAGCTGCTGCTGCACCGCAAGCAGATCGACAAGCTTATCGGCGCGGTCCAGCGCGACGGCCGGACGATGATCCCGCTGAAGCTCTATTGGAACGAGAAGGGCCTAGCCAAGCTGGAGATCGGCCTGGCCAAGGGCAAGAAGAATCACGACAAGCGCGAGACCGAAGCCGCGCGCGACTGGCAGCGCGACAAGGCGCGCCTGATGAAGGGCAACCGCGACGACTAGCGGTCGGTGGGCCTAGTGCTGGCCCATCAGCAGGAAGCCGATCACCAGGCCCAGGGCGAAGGCGCCCGCGCTGACGATCAGGAAGGTGCGGACCTCTTGGCGGAGTGCGGTTGGGCGAAGGGTCGTGGGCGTCTGCGCCATGATCAGGCTCCGATCCTGCGGCGCGTTATGCGCGCGCCACGATTCAGTCTTCGCACGGATGTTAAACCCTGGCGCGAGCTGGGCATTGTCAACGATTGTTAAAGTGAGGTCCTGAGCCTCTAGGCGGCAGCCGCCCGCTCGGTGACCTGAGATCGAACGCCTTGCTCGAACAGGTCTCCGCAAATGGCCAGGGCGCTCTTGTAGGCGCTCTCGACATTGTCGAACTGTCCGGCGGTGCGTCCGCCCTCGGTGACGACCCAGCCGTCATTCAGCGGCATGATTTCGATGCGCTGGCAGTGCGCGGCGTCCTGGTTCATGACGACGAGCTCCCTGGTTGCGACTCGCGCCCCCGACCGGACGCGGGAGCATCCTTAACGCGAGCCAAGCCCTGAGCATTGTCAATCTATGTAAACAGAACCCGGACGAATGGCTTTGCGGCGGATCAACCTTTCCGGTCAGCCGTTTTCCAGCGCCAGCAGGGCGAAGGTGGCCAGCCAGTGCTCGCCCATATAGTCGCCAGACACGTGCGGGATGGCCGCCGCCAGGTGGTTTAGCGCGGCGTTGATGGCCAGCGGCTTGGCCGGATCGGCCTCGGACATCGCTCCGGCCAGGGTGCGCCAGCACCAGGCGCGCGACAGGTTCAGGCCGTCCAGGTGGACGATCTGGCCGTCGGTGCGGTCGCTGACCCGGGCCGGCGTGAACAGCGTCGCCGGCTGCTTGCGGGCCAGATCCGGCAGGAAGCGCGGGAACCACAGCTCGAAGCGTTCGCGCGGCATCAGCCGGCGCATGGCCTCGGCCTCGATCAGGGCGGGGGAAAGGAAGTCGTCGCCCGACGGCTCCCAGGCCGGGCAGGCGGCATCCTGGCCGTACCAGACCAGCGCCCGGTCCAGCAGCAGCTGGCGGAAGGCCGCGTCGTGGGTCATGTCGGCATATTCGCTGGCCAAGACCAGGGCGAAGGCGGTGTTGAAGTGCGCGCCGCTACGGACCGGATAGTCGGCGATCGGCAGGAAATCCTCGAACCGCTCGGCGAAGGCATTGGCCAGGGGCGCGTGGGCCCCGGCCCACGGGCGATCGTGGCGCAGCAGCTCGGCCTGCAACATCAGGTTCCAGGCCCAGCCATAGGGACGCTCGAAGCCGCGGCTCTCGGGCCGGGAGAGATAGGCCACCTCGCCGGCGACCTTGTCGGGCGTGAACGCGTCGTCGAAGATCTCGATGATCTGCTCGGCCTCGGCCATCTCAGGCCGCAGCCGCAGCAGGGTGGCCAGCAGCCAGTAGCCGTGCACGCAAGAGTGCCAGTCGAAGCTGCCGAAGAAGATCGGATGCAGGTCGCGGGGACTCTGAATGTCCTCCGGCCCGGCCATCACGTGATCCAGCTTGGCGGGGTACTCGCGCGTCAGATGGCCCAGGGCGATCCGGGCGAAGCGCGAGGCCGTGGCGCGGGCCAGACTCATCTGAAGGCGGCGAGGGCGGTCATAAGCCCCTTCAACTTCAGCGTGACAGGCGGCGCAAGTCCCCCTTGACGCTGAAACGCCCCGGCGCGACCCTCAAGTCAACAATGATAACCTACGGAGGAAACCATGGCCGACGGGTCTCTGCCGATCACGTCCCTGCCAATACCATCGCTAAAGGGCAAGGTCAGCGACGCCGAGTGGCAGGCGCGCGTCGACTTGGCCGCTCTCTATCGTCTCGTGGCCCTGCACGGGTGGGACGACATGATCTTCACCCACATCTCGGCCCGCATTCCCGGGCCTGAGCACCACTTCCTGATCAATCCCTACGGCATGTTCTTCGGCGAGATGACCGCCTCGTGCCTGGTCAAGGTCGATCTCGAGGGGAACATCGTCGACAAGACCCAGTACTTCATCAATCCGGCGGGCTTCACCATCCACTCGGCCATCCACGCCGCGCGCGAGGACGCCCATTTCGTCATGCACCTACACAGCGACCAGGGCGTGGCCGTGTCGGCGCACAAGGACGGCCTGCTGCCGCTGACCCAACACGCGCTGATCGTCACGCCTCAAATCGCCTATCACGACTATGAAGGCATTGCGCTCAACCTTGACGAGCGCGAGCGAATTGTGGCTGATCTCGGTGACAAGAAGCTGATGATGTTGCGCAACCATGGAACCCTGTCCCTGGGCGCGACCGCGGCCGAATGCTGGTTGGGGATGTTCTTCCTGGAGCGGGCGTGCGCACAACAGGTCATGGCGCTCTCGATCGGTCGCGACAACGTCCTGCTGGCGCCGGAAGGCGCTCAGGAGGAGGTCCGACGCCAGGTCGGCATGGGCATGGGAATGATCGGCAGCCTGGCCTGGCCCGGCTGCCTGCGCAAGCTGGATCGCGAGCTGCCCGGCTACTCGGACTAGGCTTCGTTTCGACGCTTTGGAAAGCCGTCGCGGTCCTGGTGATCGCGGCGGCTTTTCCATGTCTGGCCCCGGGGAAGGCCACGGCCGGCGCCTGGCCGATCGAGCCGGGCCGCACCCAGCTGATCGCCAAGTACGAGCGCACCCACGCCGACGAGGGCTATGATCCCGACGGCGTGCTGGTGACGGTGGGCCATCGCCGGGACGAACTGCTGTCGGTCTTCGTCGAGCATGGCGTCACGCCGCGCCTGACCCTGCAAGGCAAGGTCGGGGTGACGCGCGGCCATGACCGCTGGGTGGACTATGAGGGGCGCGGTCCGATCGAGGCCGGGGTCCGCTGGACGGTTCGCCGCGACGACCGCTCGTCCCTGGCGCTCTATGTCGGCGCGGGCGAGGCGGGGAAGGGCCGCAACGCCGGCTATGCGACGCCAGGGCAGGGGAGCCTGGATCTGGAAGCGCGGGTGCTCTACGGCCGCTCGGGCGTCTGGCGCGGTCGGCAGGTGTTCGTCGATCTGCAGGCCGCCCGGCTGAAGCGTCAAGGCCTTGCCGACGAGACACGTTTCGACACGACCGTGGGCGTGCGGCCGGCCAAGCGATGGCTGGTGATGGCCCAGACCTATGCCGGCCGGACCGACCGTGGCGAGGTCGGCGCGCGCTGGGTCAAGAGCGAGGTCTCGGTCGTCCGCGCCGTTGGTGACTGGAGTGTTCAGGCCGGCTGGCGCGATACGGTTACTGGCCGCGAAGTCGCTCGTGATCGCGGCGTACTGCTCAGTTTGTGGCGTCAGTTATAGCTTGTTTCAGCATTGCAACAGACGGTCATTCGGCTGTCACTGGACGACGCTTTAGGCTGCGGTCATATGTCGCCACAGAATAAACGCCGAATCCAGTCGGCGCCCGGAGCGTTTCGTTGATCCGCAGGCATTTCTTTCTCGTGGTGGCCGTCGCCGCCGTCGTCTTGATGGTGATCGTCGGCGGGCTGAAGCTTGCGTTTGGCGGTAAGAAGGACGAAGGCGGCCCCGGCGGTCGCGCGACCAGTGTTTCGCAGGCCGTGGCGATCGATCGCCAGTTCACCGACCGCATCGAGGTGCTGGGCGTGGCCAAGGGCCGCCAGTCGGTGACGATCACTTCCAACACCACCGAGCAGATCACCGCCGTGCGCTTCGTCGACGGCCAGAGCGTGTCGCGCGGCCAGGTGCTGGTCGAACTGCGCGCCGAGCAGGAAGACGCCGGCATCTCCGAGGCCCGCGCCCGCCTGGCCCAGGCCGAGCGCGACTATGCCCGCTGGAAGACCCTGGCCGACAAGGGCATCGCCCCGCGCGCCACGGCCGAGCAATCGCTGGCCAATCTGGAAGCCGCCCGCGCCGCCGTCGGCACGGCCCAGGCCCAGAAGCTGGACCGCGTGATCCGCGCGCCATTCGCCGGCCGTGTCGGCATTTCCGACGTCGCGCCGGGGACCATGATCAGCCCGGGTGCGGCTATCGTCAGCCTGGACGATATCTCGGTGATCCGCGTCGACTTCTCGGTGCCGGACCGCTACCTGCGCACCCTGCGCGTGGGCCTGCCGATCACGGCGCGTCCCGACGCCCTGCCGGGCGAGACCTTCCAGGGCCGCATCGCCCAGGTCGACACCCGCATCAATCCCAGCACCCGCGCGGTGATGGCCCGGGCCGAGTTCCCCAACGCTGGCGATCGCCTGAAGCCGGGGATGCTGGTCAAGGTCGCCATCGACCAGGGTGTGCGCACCGCTGTCGCCACGCCGGAGACGGCCGTTCAGTTCGAAGGCTCTCAGGCGTCGGTCTTCCGCATCATCGAAGGTCCCAAGGGCCTGGTCGCGCGCCGCGCCGACGTCGACACCGGGGCCACCGAGAACGGCTTCGTCGAGATCCGGGCAGGTCTGCGGGCCGGCGAGAAGATCGTCGCCGACGGCCTGAACCGCATCCAGGACGGCGCGGCCGTCCGTGGTGGTCAAGGTGGCCAAGGCCAGCAAAAGGGCGGTGAAAGCCGCAAGGGCGGCTGATGCTGTCCGACCTTTCTGTCCGTCGTCCCGTATTCGCCGCCGTCGCGGCGATCATCCTCTGCGTCATTGGCCTGGCAGCCTACACGTCGCTGCCGATCCGTGAGCTGCCCAGCGTCGATCCGCCCGTGGTGTCGATCTCGACCACCTATCGCGGCGCCTCGGCCGAGGTCATCGAAGAGCGCATCACCCAGGTGATCGAGCGCCAGGCGGCCGGCATCCAGGGCATCGACCGGGTCAACAGCTCGTCGCGCGACGGTCGCTCGCAGATCACCATCACCTTCAATCTCGACCGCGACCTGGACGCGGCCGCCAATGACGTGCGCGACGCCGTCAGCCGGGTGACGGCCAATCTGCCCGACCAGGCCGATCCGCCGCAGATCGCCAAGGCCAATGCCGACAGCTCGCCGATCATCATCCTGAACCTGACCTCGACCACGCTGGATCCGCTGCAGCTGGCCGACTACGCCGACCGCTACCTGGTCGAGCGGATGTCGACCATCGACGGCGTGGCCCAGGCCAACCTGTTCGGGGCCAAGATCTTCGCCATGCGGATCTGGCTGGACGCCGACCAGATGGCCGCCCGCGGCGTCACCGTCGACGACGTCGAAAGCGCCCTCAACAGCCAGAACCTGGAACTGCCGGCCGGCTCGCTGGAAAGCGCCACCAAGGACTTCACCATCCGGGTCGTGCGCGCCTATGCCAAGCCCGAGGAGTTCGCCCGCCTGCCGATCCGCGCCGCCGACGCCAGCGGCTTCGTGCTGCGCCTGGGCGATGTGGCCCGGGTCGAGGAAGGCCCGGACGAGCGCCGCCGCCAGTTCCGCGGCAACGGCGTCGACCAGGTCGGCATCGGCCTGACCCGCCAGTCGCAGGCCAATGACGTCGCCATCTCCGAGACCGTCCGCAAGGAAGTGGAGTCGATCAACCAGACCCTGCCGCCCGGCACCAAGCTGGTCGTGGCCGTGGACAACTCAGTGTTCACCGCCGAGGCCATCCATGAGGTCTGGATCACCATGGGGCTGTCGATCGGCCTGGTGGTGCTGGTCAACCTGCTGTTCCTGGGCAGCTGGCGCTCGGCGCTGATCCCGTCGATCGTCGCGCCGATCTGCATCCTGTCGACCTTCATCATCCTGGCCCCGCTGGGCTTCTCGCTGAACCTGCTGACCCTGCTGGCCCTGGTGCTGGCCGTTGGCCTGGTTGTCGATGACGCCATCGTGGTGGTCGAGAACATCCAGCGTCGCGTCGACGAGGGCGAGCCGCCGCTGGTCGCCGCCGAGCGCGGCACCCGCCAGGTGTTCTTCGCCGTCGTGGCCACCACCATCGTGCTGATCTCGGTGTTCGCGCCGCTGATGTTCCTGCCCGGCTATATCGGCCGCCTGTTCGTCGAGCTGGCCGTGGCCATCGCCTCGGCCGTGGCGTTCTCGGCCCTGCTGGCCCTGTCGCTGTCGCCGATGATGGCGTCCAAGCTACTGAAGTCGGCGCATGGCGAAGGCTGGCTGGCCCGCAAGGTCAACGTGGCCATGGACGGGCTGAAGAACTCGTATCGCGCCTCGCTGGAGGGCATTCTGGTTGGCCGCTGGACCGCAGCCCTGGCCGGCGTGTTGGTGATCGGCCTGGCGGCCTTCGCCGGCCTGATGTTCGCCACCCTGCCCAAGGAGCTGGTGCCGCCGGAAGACCGTGGCCGGGTCGACGTCTCGATCACCGCGCCGGAAGGCGCTGGCTACGACTACACCGCCTCGATCATCGGTCGGGTCGAGAAGGAGATTTCGGCCTATCGCGAGAACGGCCAGGCCGAGCGGACCATCGTCTCGATCCCGCGCTTCGGCCAGAGCCAGTTCAACACCGGCAACGGCGTGGTGGTGATGAAGCCCTGGGGCGAGCGGGACATGACCGCCGATGAGGTGGCCGCCCAGCTCAACAAGGACCTCAACAAGATCACCGGGGTGCGCGCCGTGGCCAGCGTGCGCGGCCCGTTCCAGCGGGGCGGTGGCGGCGGCGGGGGCGGCGGCACCAATGTCGACCTGATCGCCGTCGGCAACGACTACGTCCAGCTGTCGAACTGGCTGAAGCCGATCCTGCAGGCCTCGCAGGAGAACCCCGGCCTGTCGCGTCCGCGCCTGGACTACGAGCCGACCGCGCCGCGCCTGTCGGTGTCGATCGACCTGGACAAGGCCGCCAGCCTGGGCGTCTCGGCCCAGTCGATCGGTCGCGCGCTCGAGACGATGTTCGGCTCGCGCCGGGCGACGACCTACATCAAGAACGGCCAGGAATACGACGTCATCCTGCAGACCAACCTCGACCAGCGTCGCAGCATTGAGGATCTGAACCGCCTGAACGTCCGCGCCGCTTCGGGCGCCTTGGTGCCGCTGTCGACCGTGGTGACCACGCAGCTGCGCGGCGACACTCCGGACCGTCCGCGCGTCGACCGCCTGCGCTCGGTGACCCTGACCACCCAGCTGAACCCCGGCTACACCGTGGGCGACGCGGTGACCTTCTTCCAGCAGCAGGCCGCGGATCACGCCGCGCCGGGCGTGTCGGTGAAGTGGGGCGGCCAGGCCAAGGACTATCTGGAAGGTTCGGGCGGCATCGCCATCGCCTTCGGCCTGGCCCTGCTGCTGGTCTTCCTGGTGCTCGCCGCGCAGTTCGAAAGCTGGATCCACCCGGCGGTGATCATGCTGACCGTGCCCCTGGCGGCGCTGGGCGGCCTGTTCGGCCTGCTGATGACCGGCTCGACCATCAACACCTACAGCCAGATCGGCCTGATCATCCTGGTCGGCATCGCCACCAAGAACGGCATCCTGATCGTCGAGTTCGCCAACCAGCTGCGCGACGAGGGCCTGTCGGTGCGTGAAGCCGTGATCGAGGCGGCGGCCCTGCGCCTGCGTCCGATCATCATGACCTCGATCGCCGCGGCCATGGGCGCTCTGCCGCTGATGCTGTGGGCCGGAGCCGGGGCGGGCAGCCGCCAGACGATCGGGGCGACGATCTTCACGGGGGCGATCTTCGCCACCTTGCTGACGCTGTTCATCGTGCCGGTTTTCTACGACCTGCTCGCGCGCTTCACGAAATCGCCGGAATGGACCGCGCGCCAGATCGAGGCCTACGAGGCCGAAGAAAAGGCCGCGGCCGCCGCGCCGCCGGTGGCTTAGACGCCGCTGAGGATGATCACGTCGCTGAGCAGGCTGTCCGCGAAGCGATAGGTCAGGCGGGCGCGGGTGTCGGACCAGATGTGGCCCTTGTGGTCCTGGACCAGCAGCTGGACCTCGACGTCCAGCGCCCCGTCCGTCTCGCCGACGATGCGGATCAGCTGGATGTTGGGCCGGGTCAGGGCAAACAGCTGCTCGAAGTGCGCGAGGATGGCTTCCCGGCCGTGCAGCCGGCCGCCTTCCAGGGTGTCGGGCCAGGTCGCATCGGGGTGCAGGGTGTCGCGCACGCCCACGAGATCCTGGGCGTTGACGGCCTCATAGGCCTTCGCCAGGACCGCTTGCTGCGCGCTGCGTTCCGCCTCCGCCGTCATGGGCTTGGTTCCGAGTCTCCCTTGGAGACGACATCCATGCGCCAGAACAGTCCGTCGCGGAGCGTGTAACAATGCCGCACGCAGAAATCCGACCAGAGACGGCCGGTCAGGTTCCAGATCACCTGGTTGGAGTCGACCAGGACATGGTCCTCGTCGTCCAGCCAGACCTCGACAGGCGTGGTCTCCACGCGGATCGAGGCGTCGTTATACGCCCAGTAGTCGAGGACGGCTTCGGGGCTATCCAGCCAGCCGCCGCGCGTCAGATCCGCCCATTCCAGCCGACCCGGGACCAGGCCGCGAAAGGCCTCGAAGTCCCGGCGCCCGACGGCGTCGTAGAGACGCCCGACCAGCGCCTCGATTTCTGGCGGGGCCGGGCGCACGGTCATGGCGCAGAGGTTGGCGCAGGCTTGTAGCCTGTCTCGACCTTGAGATAGGCGATCAGGTCCACCCGGTCCTTGGCGTCGTGCAGGCCGGCGAAGGTCATCTTGGTGCCCGGCATGAAGCCGCGCGGGTCGGCCAGCCACTTGTCCAGGTGCTGGGCGTCCCAGGCGAAGCCCGCGGCCTTCACGGCGTCGGAATAGCGGTAGCCGTCCTTGGTCCCGGCCGTGCGGCCGAACACGCCGTACAGGTTCGGGCCGGTCAGGTCCGGGCCGCCCTCGGTGATGGTGTGGCACGAGCGGCAGAGCGCGAACTTGCGCTGGCCGTTGGAGAGGTCGCCGGTGTTGTAGGGCGCGGGGAGGGCGGCCAGGGCCGCGGCCTTCTCGGCGTCGGTCGGCGGAGCCGAGGCGGGCGCAGAGGCCGGAGCCTCGCCCGAGCCGCCGCCGTCCTTGGAGCACGCCGCGAGGGTCAGGCCCGCGCCCAGGCACAAGGCCGCCAGAGCGACCGTTTCGATCTTACGCATGCTGATCCCCGACTGACGTTTCGCCGCATGGGCTGCGACGGCGCGACGCATTCCAAACCCTTATAAATTCAGGGCCATGGCCTTGTCACGGAACGATGTTCCCAATCCGGGCCTCCGGCGGCGCTCTGCGACAATTGCTGGTAGCTAGCTGATTCTTCTCACGAAAAGTGGAAATGCAAACCGTGGGTCTGCACATAAGCGTTTGACGTGCGTTAACCATAAATTCTACCCATTTCTCCACGGAGCGGGCTGGCTCCGAGCAGGGCACGAGAGACGACCATGGACTGGAGCGAAGAACGTACCGCCACGCTCAAGAAGTTGTGGCTTGAGGGCATGAGCGCAAGCCAGGTGGCGCGCCAGCTGGGCGGCGTCAGCCGCAGCGCGGTGATCGGCAAGGTCCACCGCCTGGGCATCACCGTCCGCGACACGCCCGTCCGTCAACGGATCACCACCGTCCGCGCTCCGTCGCGCATTCCGACCCGTCGTCCCACCCGCGAGACCACGGCCGCTCCTCATGTCGCCCCGCGCTTCGAGCGCACTGAGGAGGACATGCTGCCGACCTCGGGCATCCTGGGTCTGGGCGCCCATTCCTGTCGCTGGCCGATCGGCCATCCCGACAGCGATGAATTCGGCTTCTGCGGTCGCCCCAAGGTCTCGATGCGTGGCTCCTACTGCGAGCAGCACAGCCAGGGCGCCCACCGCAGCGGCGGCTCGGCCAAGTCGGTCGAAGCCTGGGCCCTGCGCGGCCTGAAGGAGCGGGTCCAGCCCAGCATCGGCTGATCCTTCCCGCCCCCCTTCACGACTTTCCCTTTTCCTCGAGATCACCGAGACGAACCCGCCATGAACATGGTCCTGATCGAGAACGCCGCCGGCAGCAGCCAAGTGATCACCATCATTGAGGAGTTCGCCGGCCATTCGGTGTCGCGCGACCTCAATCCTGGCGACCACGCCAGCATTCCGGTGACCCAGTTCAAGTCGATCACCGTGCGTGAGACCTATCCCGACGACTGGCTGACCCGTGGCCGCAACCGCAACCGCGAGGCTGCCACGGCCGTCGCCGCCTGACGCTAAAAGTCGGATAGGCGACATTTTGGCGGAAGTGCTGACGTTCTCGCCTGCTGCGTCAGTAAATTCTCGTCTAAATTGAAATGGATGACCCCGCGAAGCCTTTCGCGGGGTTTTTCGTTTCCGTCGGGAGTGCACAGATTGCGTTGGCGTTAACCTTATGACACACACAGCGCCGCTTCTGGGGGACGGAAACCAATATGGGCGAGGGGTTTGAGGGCGGTGGCACGGTCGACGAGCATGCGCTGCCGTTGCCGAGCTATCTGAGTTATCTGCTCTACCAGACCGAGCAACACCGCCGGGCGATGGCCGCCGACCTGCTGGCGAGACATGGCCTGACCTTCGCCAAATGGGTGGCGATGATCTCGCTGCGCCGCTTCGGCGATCTGTCGATGACCCGCCTGGCCAGGTTGGCCGCCACCGACCGCACGACCCTGACCCGCGCCATCGACAGCCTGATCACCGACGGCCTGGTCGCCCGCCAGGCCTCGCCCAGCGACCGCCGTATCGTCGTCGTTTGCCTGACTGACACCGGTCGCATTCTGCTGGAAGCGATCCGCGCTGAGATCCGCCCGCTGAACCGCGACATCTGCTCGAACCTGACCGCCGAAGAGCAGGCGGCGATGACCGGCTACCTGCAGAAGATGCTGTCAGGCCTGATCGTGGAGCCGGACTGGAAGCAGGATGTCCTGGCCTTCTCGGCCCCCGCCCCGCCGGAAGTGGTCTGAGCGTTCTCAGTCGTCGAACTTCACCCGGCCGCGGCCTGACTTCACGCCCGCGCGCTTGGTCTTGCTCTCCAGCCGCTTGAGCTTGCTGGAATAGGTGGGCTTGGTCGCCTTGCGGGCCTTGGGCCGTTCGGTGGCGCGCAGGATCAGCTCGACCAGCCGCGCCTGAGCGTCCTGCCGGTTCATCTCCTGGGAACGCGAGCCCTGGGCGAACAGGATCAGCACGCCGTCCTGGGTCAGGCGACTGCCGGCCAGCTTTTCGAGACGCGCCTTGACGTCCTCGGGCAGGGCTGGGGAGTTCCTGACGTCAAAGCGCAGCTCGATCGCCGTGCTGGTCTTGTTGACGTGCTGACCGCCCGGACCCGAGGCGCGCGTGGCCTTCCAGACCAGCTCGTCCTCGTCGATCCGAAGCCAGGACGTGATCTCGATCATTTCGGCGGCGCTTTAGGGGCAGACGGGGCCCGCTTGGCCTTCACCACCAGCTGGTCCAGCGCCTGTAGGAAGCGCGAGCGGTCGGCGTTGGCGAAGGCGGCCGGGCCTTTCGTAACCTCGCCCATCGAGCGCAGATGCTCGCCGATCGAGCGCGAGGCCAGGGCCGAGCCGATCATGTCGGGACTGAACACCCGCCCGTTGGGGGCCAGGGCCGCGCCGCCCGCCTTCAGCACGCGGTCGGCCAGGGGGATGTCGTTGGTCACCACCACGTCGCCGGGACCGCAGCGTTCGGCGATCCAGTCGTCGGCGATGTCGGGACCGGCCTCGACCACGATCTGCTCGATCACCGGCGTCTGGGGAACGCGGATCCAGCTGTTAGACACCACGAAGGTCTTGAAGCCGTGACGGGCGGCGACCTTGTAGGCCTCGTCCTTCACGGGACAGGCGTCGGCGTCGATGAAGAGGATGGCGGTCATCGCGCGGTACCTGGGCATGGAAAATGGTGCCGGCTGCAGGGATCGAACCCGCGACCTTCGGTTTACAAAACCGCTGCACTACCGCTGTGCTAAGCCGGCGTGGGCTCGAAAGCCCGAAGCCAGGGCTTATGCCGGTTGAGCGCGCGGACGGCAAGGTGGTTATCCCCGCGGGAGCACGGGCGTTGAACCTCTCTCTCTTTGAGAGAGGGAGGGGCCCGCGCCGTCAGGCGTGGGAGGGTGAGAGGTTAGGCGAAGCCGGTGGGTGGTTTCGCTCATCTCACTGAGTTTTCAGGATTTACCGGTGAGCAGTGTAACCTCTCACCCTCCCATGCTGCGCATGGGCCCCTCCCTCTCTCTATGAGAGAAGGGGTCGGGTGGAGCACGAGCGTTCCCACGCTTCCGTCCTCCCCTGCAAAACCTGCCGTAATCTCTATCCACCTCGTCGCAGGGAAAGGGCGCATGGCCAGCGACCAGTTGCGGCGGCGGGGCGTGGTCGAGCGGGGACAGGTTCGAGGGGGATACTCGAACGGTCCGGGGATCTGGTCGCTGCCAGACCCGCCCGCCGTCGGCGTGGTTGGAGGCCAAGGGATGTGTCTTAGCCTGTATTGGCTCGTCCTCTCCGACCTTCGGGGGCTTCCGGAAACGGAAGGGCCTGGGTCCCGGTAAGGCCTGAACAGGGCCACCCGACGGGACGCTGGCGGATAACGGCTGCGCGGAGCGTCTGGCTTCGTCGAAACGGTATCAATTCCACACACCGCCGGACGCTGTCCGGCGCTCCGCAGCCCTTTCCATCCACTCGCAGCCTGAGCGGCGCGAGGGGCGGCCCGTTGCGCGTCACTCCGCCAGCCGCTAGGGACGCACCCAGCAGGAGAACCGACATGGCCCAGGGCAAACTCATCGACGGCAAGGCCTTCGCGGCCGATCTGCGGGCCAAGATCGCCGGCGAGGTCGCCGCCCTGAAGGCTGAACACGGGATCACGCCGGGTCTGGCCGTGGTGCTGGTCGGCGAGGATCCGGCCAGCCAGGTCTATGTCCGCAACAAGGGCGAGCAGACCGAAGCCGCCGGCATGTATTCCGAAACCCATCGCCTGCCGGCCGACACCAGCCAGGACGACCTGCTGGCCGTGGTCGCCAAGCTGAACGCCGACCCCAAGATCCACGGCGTGCTGGTGCAGTTCCCGGTGCCGGCCCACATCAACCAGATGGACGTCGTGGCGGCCCTGTCGCCGGACAAGGACGTCGACGGCCTGACCGTGACCAACGCCGGGCGTCTGGCCAGTGGCCTGCCGGCCCTGGCGCCCTGCACCCCGACGGGCTGCATGATGCTGATCAAGGACGTGATCGACGATCTTTCGGGCAAGACCGCCGTCGTCATCGGCCGCTCGAACCTGATGGGTAAGCCGATGGCCCAGATGCTTCTGGCCGCCGACTGCACTGTGACCATCGCCCACTCGCGCAGCCAGGATCTGCCGTCGATCGTGCGTCAGGCCGACATCGTCGTGGCCGCCGTCGGTCGCGCCGAGATGGTCAAGGCCGACTGGGTCAAGCCGGGCGCCGTGGTCATCGACGTCGGCATCAGCCGCTTCCCGGCCCGCGACCCGGAAGCCGCCGCGGCGGGCAAGACCCGGCTTGTCGGCGACGTCGCCTTCGACGAAGTTCGCGAGGTCGCCGGCGCGATCACGCCGGTTCCGGGGGGAGTCGGACCGATGACCATCGCCTGCTTGCTGGCCAATACGCTGACGGCCGCCAAGCGCATTTCGGGCGTCGCCTGATGCGAGGGGCGTTCGTCTTCGCAGCGTTCGCCCTGTCCGTTTCAGCTTGCGGGGCCAAGCCGTCTGCGCCGCCAACGCCTGAACAAGCATTGGCCCTGCGCCCGGCCGACGCGCGGCTGGCGGCGCTGTACGAGACCTCGTGCCACGCCTGCCACGCCATCCCCGAAACGGCCGCGCCGATGGTCCATGATCGCGCCGCCTGGGATCCGCGCTGGAAGCAGGGCGAGGCCGTGTTGCTGGACCACACCATCCAGGGCTTCAACGCCATGCCGGCCACTGGCCAGTGCGCGACTTGCACGCCGGACGATTTCAAGGCCCTGATACGCTTCATGGCGGGGCGAGAAGATTCCGCGACCTAGACCTTGGGGAGCGGCATGATCTCACGACGCGGAGCCTTGATCGCCGGTGGGACCAGCGCCGTGGTCGTCGCTGGCGGCGCGGGCGCGGCCTATGTCGTCGCCACCGGAGACAAGCCCGAGCCGCCGTCGCCGGCCTCGGTCAACGCCGATGGCAAGATGCTCTGGCGCAACTGGTCGGGCGTGCAGCACGCCTATCCCGCCGCCCGCCTGGCGCCCAAGGACGAGGCCGAGCTGGCGACCATGCTGACGGTCGCCCAGGCCCCGATCCGTCCCGTCGGCGCGGGCCACTCCTTCACCGGCCTGGCCCCGACTAATGGCGCATTGGTCTCGCTGGACGCGATGTCGGGCATCGTCGGCTGGGAGGGGGGCGAGGCCATCATCCGCACCGGCACGCGGCTGGGCGCCCTGGGTCCGGCCTTGGCGGCGAAGGGGCGGGCGCTGCCGAACCTGCCGGACATCAACAAGCAGTCGCTGGGCGGGGCGCTGGGCACGGCGACCCACGGCACCGGCGCCAAGATTCCGGCCATGCACGCCGACGTCACAGGCTTGCGACTGGTCACGCCGTCGGGCCGGGTGATCGACGCCGACGCCAAGACCCATCCCGAGATCTTCCAGGCCGCCAAGGTGTCGCTGGGCGCGCTGGGCGTGATCACCCAGGTGCGGATGCGCACCATCGCCAACCGCCGCCTGCGCCGCAATGTCTGGCTGGAGCCGTTCGACGAAGCCATGGCCAAGGCCGAGGCGCGCTGGGCCCAGCATCGCAATTTCGAGTTCTACGCCGTGCCGTTCACCGGCCTGGCGGTCGGCATCAGCCACGACGAGACCGACGATCCGGCCGAGGCGCGCGGTCCCGACCAGGATGTCGAGTTCCTGCAGGCGCTCAAAGGCCTACGCAATCTTCTGAGCTTTGCGCCGCCGCTGCGCAGGGCTGCCGCCAGGGCTCTGCTGTCGACGGCCAAGCCCGAGACCTGCGTCGACGAGGGCTGGAAGCTGCTATCGACCGAGCGGCCGGTGCGCTTCAACGAGATGGAATTCCACCTGCCGATCGAGAACCAGCTGAAGGCGCTGGCCGAGGTGCAGCGGGTGATCGAGCGCGAGCGGCCGGACGTCTTCTTCCCGATCGAGGTGCGACGGATCGCCGGCGATGACGCCTGGCTGTCGCCGTTCCAGGGTGGGCCGCGCGGCTCGGTGGCGGTGCACGCCTATTATCGCGACGACTTCAGTTTCCTCTACACGCTGATCGAGCCGATCTTCCGCCGCTACGACGGCCGGCCGCACTGGGGCAAGCTGCACACCCTGCGGGCCGGGCAGCTGGAGGCGATCTATCCGAACTGGAAGAATTTCCTGGCGGTCCGCCGGGAGCTGGATCCCGACGGCCGGATGCTCAACCCCTATCTGAAGGGGCTGTTCGGCTTGGCTTAAGCGCCGAGATAGTCGGCGACGCGGGCCTCAAGTTCGGTGACCAGGGCCTTGCCGACAGGATGGGTATCGACCTTGATGTCGTCACGGACGCAGGCCTTGATCGCGTCGATGTGAGCGTCGACCAGGAACATCGGCGCCGACAGGCGGGTCTCCGGATCGTCGATCAGCTTGCACAGCGAGGCGGCCAGGCGGGTGATCAGCGGGAACTCGTAGGTGGCGCCCAGGCCCTTCAGATCGTGGGCGCGCAGATACAGGGTCTCGACGGTCTCGGCGGTCAGGCCCTCGGAGCGCACACCCTGACGGGCGGCCTCCAGCTTGACGATCTCGTCGTTCAGCCACTCGGCAAAGTTGCCCGACAGGCTCTTCAGCGCGGCTTCGGCCTTGGCGATGGCGGCCATGTCGATGCCGCCCCGGCCCCCGACTTTCAGCTTCAGCATGTTCGGAACCTGGATGACCTCGGCGTTGGTCTTGTTCGTCACGGGCGTTCCCCACCAGCGTTAGTTGGATATCGCTAACATAGCAGGCGTTAAGATTGGATGAGACGCACGTTTCACTGCGGCTGAACGCCTCAGGCCGAGAACTGCTCTGCCAGAACTCTTTCCTCCAGGCTGCGGCCGGCGTCGAACAGCATCGACAGCGAGGTGCCGCGGTCCTCGGAGATGTGGACCTCCGCCACGTCGCGGACTTCGAAGTTGTCGGCCACGGCGCTGACCGGCCGCTTGTCGGCCTCCAGAACCTCGAAGGTGACGCGGGAAGACTGCGGCAGCAGGGCCCCGCGCCAGCGGCGGGGGCGGAACGCGGAGATGGGCGTCAGGGCCAGCACCTGGCCGTCGATCGGAATGATCGGCCCGTGGGCCGACAGGTTGTAGGCGGTCGACCCGGCGGGCGTGGCCAGCAGGGCGCCGTCGCAGACCAGTTCGCCCATCCGCACCTTGCCGTCGATCGAGATGCGCAGCTTGGCGGTCTGGCGGGTCTGGCGCAGCAGCGAGACCTCGTTGATCGCCAAGGCGCGGTGCTGGGTGCGACGGCTGTCGATGGCGACCATGGCCAGCGGGTGGATGACGGCGCGCTCGGCGACGTTGATCCGCTCCAGCAGGTCGTCCTCGGAATACTCGTTCATCAGGAAGCCGACCGAGCCGCGGTTCATGCCGTAGATCGGCGTCTGGGTCGCGATCGACTCGTGCAGGGTCTCCAGCATGAAACCGTCGCCGCCCAGGGCGACAATCACCTGGGCGTTCTGGTCGCCGACGTCGCCGTAGCGTTCGACGAGCCGCTCGCGGGCTTCGATGGCTTCGGGCCGGTCGCTGGCCTTGAACGCCAGGCGAGTCACGAAGGGTTGCGGCTGGAACATGCGGCCAAGTGGCGGGAAGGCCGCCAGCTTGTCAAACGCCGTGTCGGGACGTTGTTCAGGCTTGGCCGACGGCCTGGCGGAAGGCCATGCCGGCGATGTCCGGCGTGAAGGGGCCGAAGGCGCTGGCGGCGCGACGCACGCCTTCCTCACCGCCGCCCGGACGGCCGCCGTTCAGCTGGCGGACGTGCTCCAGGATGGTCGGGAAGACGCTGCGGTCGATGCCGATGGACGAGCATGCCAGGGCCAGCAGTTCGGGGCGAGCGCTGTCGATGGCGCGGCGGATCTGGGCGGATTCAAACTTGCCCAGGCGCGCCAAGGCCATGACGAACAGCTGCAGCCGGCCTTCGCGCAGGACCCGCAGCAGATAGCCGGGGCGCAGCTGACCGGCGGAGTCGAGCTTCTCGATCAGTGAGCGCTCCATCTCCTCGCGATCCTCGTCCAGGCCGATCGGCGCGGGCTGGTCTGGGGCTGCGCCGTGATGGGCGGCCCTGGCGGCGTCAGCGACGGCGGCCTGCATCCGGCCCGGATCCAGGTGGAAGCGGCTTTCCAGCGCGTCCTGCAGGGCGCGGCCGACCAGCAAATACAGTTGCTCGGCCAATTGTTCGGACAGGCGCGGATGGCGGGCCAGTGGCGAGCGCAGGGCCACGACCTCGCGGGAGCGATCGACCAGCTTGCCCATGGCGTCCGACGAGATGTCGGCGGTCTCGTTGCCGGCCAGGGCGGTCAGCACGGCGGGCTCGTCGCGGTCGATGATCGCCTCGACGACGGACGAGCGAAGATGCGGGCGGCGGGCGATCTCGATCTGGTGTTCCAGCGTGGCCTGGACCAGCAGGCGGATCAGGTCGTGATCATGCAGCACCGCGCTGCGGGCGATGATCGGCCGGGCGATCTCGATCTCGTCGAGGGCCATAATATTGATCAGCGCCGACGGCGCCCATTCGGCGTCGGCCAGGCGTTCAGCCAGGCGATGACGGATCTCGCGCTCAGCCTCGACCACCAGGGTCATGAAAATGGAGTTCAGCAGGGCCTGGACATCGGGATGGGTCGGCTCGCCACGGGCCTGGCCGGCCTCGCACAGGTCGATGATCCCCGTAAGCAAACGCTCGCGGTCACCGGCCTCGCGACTGCGGGCCAGCTTCAGAAGCGAAGCGATTTCGACGGCTGGAATGATCCCGCCTCCACGAATCCGGAAGTCCCGAATGAGGATGACCTTGCCGTCCTCAAATGAAAACATGCTTAAACCAGTCAAGGAAGACGGCGTCGAAATGTCGCAAGCAGCAGTGGAGGACGCGTAGATGGCGCAAGACCTGATCTTGGCTTTGGACCAGGGCACGACCAGCACTCGGGCCATCCTGTTCGACCGGGTCGGCAAGCCGCTGTCGGAGGCCACGCGGCCGCTGCGCCAGAGCTATCCGCACGACGGCTGGGTCGAGCATGACGCCGAGGAGATCTACGCGGCCTGCGTGGCGGTGCTGCGCGAGGTGGTCGAGACGTCGGGGCGGGCCGACGACGTGGCGGCGATCGGCATCACCAACCAGCGCGAGACGGTCGTCGTCTGGGATCGCAAGACCGGCCGCCCGATCCATCCGGCCATCGTCTGGCAGGACCGTCGGACGGCCGAGGTCTGCGCCAAGTTGAAAGCCGAGGGCCACGAGCCGCGCGTCACCGAGGTCACTGGCCTGCTGTTGGACCCGTACTTCTCGGGGACCAAGATCGCCTGGATTCTCGACAAGGTTCCCGGCGCGCGGGCTCGGGCCGAGGCGGGGGAGCTGCTGGCCGGGACCATGGACTGCTGGGTGATCTGGCGGCTGACCGGCGGGGCGATGCACGTCACCGACGCCACCAACGCCTCGCGCACCTTGCTGTTCGACATCGCCCAGCAGGACTGGTCGTTGCCGATGCTGGAGCTACTGAACGTCCCGGCCGCCCTGTTGCCCAAGGTGCTGGACTGCGTCGGCGACTTCGGCGCGACCCAGGCGCCGATCCTGGGCCGTGAGGTGCCGATCCGCGGCGTGGCCGGCGACCAGCAGGCGGCGCTGATGGGGCAGGGCTGCGTGGCGCCCGGTCAGATGAAGGCCACCTACGGCACCGGCTGCTTCATGCTGATCAACACCGGCGAGGACCGCGCGGTGTCGCGCTCGCGGCTGCTGACTACGATGGCGGCGCGGGTGAATGGCCGCACGACCTACGCTCTGGAAGGCTCGATCTTTGTGGCCGGAGCGGCGATCCAGTGGCTGGGCGAAGGGCTGGGGATCACCGGCGGGCCCCGCGCCGCCGAAGCGCTGGCTCGCGCGGCCAAGGCCGATCATGGCGTCGTCGTCGTGCCGGCCTTCACCGGCCTGGGCGCGCCGTGGTGGGACGCCGGGGCGCGAGGGGGCGTGTTCGGCCTGACCCGTGACGCCGGCCTGCCCGAGATTGCGGCGGCGACCTTCGACGCCTGCGCCCTGCAGAGCCGCGACCTGATCGAAGCCATGCGGGCTGATGCGCCGACGGCCTTCGGGGAAGCGGCGCAACTGCGCATCGACGGCGGCATGTCCAAGAGCGCCTGGTTCTCGCAGCGCCTGGCCGACCTGACCGGCATCGACGTGCGCCGGGCGAGCTATCAGGAGATGACCGCCCTGGGCGCAGCCCTGTTCGCCGGTGTCGGTGCCGGGCTCTACGCCTCGGTCGAGGAAGCCGCCCAGGTCAGTCCGGCCGCCGAGACGCTGTCGCCTTCGATCAAGGAGCACGACCGCGAGGCGGCCTATGCGCGCTGGCTGGACGCCGTGCCCCGCGTACGGTCGTGAAGGCGCCAATAATGTCGCAAAATCTGTGTAAGCGACCTAAGGGAAAAGAGGACGCGAGCAGATCGCTCTAGACATCACCCAGCGGCGCGCCTAACCGGCATCCGCCGCCCCGAGCGTAATGAGGAATACCCATGAAGATCGCCCTGATCACCGAAAACAGCCAAGCCGCCAAGAATCAGACGATTCACGCCGCGCTGACCGCCGTCGCCGAGCCCATGGGCCATCAGGTGTTCAACTACGGCATGTACACCGCCGAAGATAAGGCCTCGCTGACCTACGTGATGAACGGCCTGCTGGCCGGCATCCTGCTGAACTCGAAGGCCGCCGACTTTGTCGTCACCGGCTGCGGCACCGGCATGGGCGCCATGCTGGCCTGCAACTCGATGCCGGGCGTGTTCTGCGGCCTGGTCATCGACCCGACCGACGCCTTCCTGTTCGGCCAGATCAACGATGGCAACGCCATCTCGATGCCGTACGCCAAGGGCTTCGGCTGGGCGGCCGAGCTGAACCTGCAAGACGTCTACCGCAAGCTGTTCGAAGGCGAGCGCGGCCTGGGCTATCCGAAGGAACGCGCCGAGATCATGGCGAAGAACCGCGGCATCCTGAAGGGCCTGAAGGAAGTCACCTGCAACGACATGCTGACCGTCCTGAAGAACGTCGACCAGGACCTGCTGAAGGCCGCCATCGCTGGTGAGAAGTTCCAGGAGTACTTCTTCGCCAACGCCCAGGACGAAGGCATCCGCGACTACATCAAGGGTCTGCTGGCCGACTCGCGCGTTCTCGAAAACGCCTGAGGCTAGCCACGCCGCGCCTCGTCAGGGGCGCGGTTCAGCCTGAAAGAAAGCCCTCCGGTCGCTACGGGCCGGAGGGCTTTTCTATTATGGGTTTTCGTCGAGATAGGCCTTCACCCGGGCGAACAGCTCCTCGAACATCGGCGTCGTCAGGCGGCCCGTGTTCGTGTTGAGCCGCGAGCAGTGATAGCTGTTGAAGATGCGATAGGGGCCGGCCTGGAACTCCGAGCCGTGGCCGGGAATGCCGGCCGAGGCCTTCAGGCCCAGCGTCTTCAGAACATTGCGGCGCGCCACGTCGCCCAGGGTGACGATCACCTTCAGGTTCGGGAACATGTCCAGCCGTGCCTTCAGGAACGGCCGGCAGTTGTTCTCTTCCGAGGTCTCGGGCTTGTTGCCGGGCGGAGCGCAGCGGACGGCGTTGGTCACGGCTGCGCCGACCAGCTTCAGGCTGTCATCCGTCCGAGCCTCGAACTTGCCGGTGGCGAAGCCGAACTTGATCAGCGTCTCGTAGAGTAGCGTGCCGGCATAGTCGCCGGTGAACGGCCGACCGGTGCGGTTGGCGCCCTTGCGACCCGGCGCCAGGCCCGCAACCAGCAGGCGGGCGTCCTGATCGCCGAACGACGGGGCGGGGCCGTTCCACCAATCGGGATAGAGGTCGCGGTTCTCCTGGCGATAGGCCACCAGGCGCGGACACAGCGGGCAGTCGCGCGGCGGCTCTGCCGGGTTGGGAACGGTCTCGCCGGCGATGTTGGAGTGCTGCAGCATCCTAGTACTCGTCCTCGGCGTCGCGCTCAGCCGGCGTGCGGTTGTCGACCATCTGGCGCGGCTGCACCCGTTGCGGACGGCCGATGATGCCGCCCAGGTCGGCGAGATCGACGAAGTCGTCGGCCTGGCGGCGCAGGTCGTCGCTGGTCATCGGCGGCTGGCTCTTCATCGTGGAGACGACGGTGACCCGACGGCCCTTGCGCTGCACGGCCTCGACCAGGGCGCGGAAGTCGCCGTCGCCCGAGAACAGCACCAGGTGGTCGGCGGTCTCGGCCAGCTGCAGCATGTCGACGGCGATCTCGATGTCCATGTCGCCGCGCCAGCGCTTGCGGCCTTGGCTGTCGGTGAACTCGCGCGCCGGCTTCGTCACCAGGGTGAAGCCGTTATAGTCCAGCCAGTCGACCAGCGGCCGGATCGGAGAATAGTCGTCGTTCTCGGCGATCGCGGTATAGTAGTAGGCGCGGATCAGGACGCCGCGCTTTTTGAACTCGTCGAGCAGCTTGCGATAGTCGATATCGAAGCCCAGCGCCTTGGCGGCGGAATAGAGATTGGCCCCGTCTATGAACAGGGCCAGACGGTCGGTCGGATAGAAGGTCACGGGAAATTCCTTGAAAAATCAGGTCGCTCGAAATGACTTGGACGAGGCCGTGATCGTGGCGCTCGGCTGTAATCTGCCGGGAGCCTATACGAGTCGCGAGGCGCTGTTGGAAGCCGCGCTGGAGGCTCTGCCGCAGGCGGGGCTGGCGATCGTCGCCCGCTCGTCCTGGTGGACTTCGGCGGCCTGGCCCGATCCCGAGGGGCCGGCGTATCGCAACGGCGTCGCCATTGTCAGCACCGACTTCTCGCCGGCCGAGACCTTGGCGGCCCTGCATCGCGTCGAGGCCCAGTTCGGGCGGGCGAGGGGAGAGGCCAATGCGCCGCGCACTCTGGACCTGGACTTGATCGCCCACGGCCGCGCTGTGCTGGACGGCGACCTCGTGGTGCCGCATCCCAGAGCTCACGAACGTCTCTTCGTCATGGGACCGCTGGCCGAACTGGCCTCGGCCTGGATCCACCCGGTCACAGGCGAGTCGGCCTTCCGCCTGGCTGCGACCTCGACCGTCGGGCGTGATGCGCGCCCTGCCGGAGAGGGTGGACTTTAGGTGACGAAGCGGGCATAAGCGCCCGCTCGCAAAAGCTGACGATCATGCGCGACATTGCGTGTCGCCGCACGGAAGCCTATTTTGCGATAGCTAACCGCAGCCCGAGGAACTCATGGCCCGCGTCACCGTCGAAGATTGCGTCGAGAAGGTTCCGAACCGCTTCTCGCTGGTCCTGCTCTCGGCGCACCGCGCCCGCGCCATTTCGGCCGGCGCCGCCCTGATGGTCGACCGCGACAACGACAAGAACCCCGTCGTCGCCCTGCGCGAGATCGCCGACGACGTGATCGACCACGAGGGCCTGAAGGAACACCTCATCACCACGCTGCAACGCGTCGATGAGCACACCGAAGCCGAGGAAGAGGCCGAAACCCTGGCCCTGCTGGCGGATCCGAGCCACATGCAGATGAGCGAGCTGGAACTGGTCCGCGCTCTGCAGAGCGACCGCGACGGCGGTCAGGAGGAGCGGTACTGAGCCCCGAAGGCGCAGATCCTCTGACCCTCGAGGCGGTCGATCCGACCGTCTCGTCCGAACGCGCGCCCGGTTCCGAATCGGGCGCGTCTTCGTCTCAAGCTCCCGCTGCTGCGGTCGAGCCGCCGGCTCCCAAGCCGCGCCCCAAGTTTCTTCGCCAGTATGAACTGATCGAGCGGGTCCACGCCTACGACCCGACGGCCGACGAGGCGCTGCTGAACCGCGCCTATGTCTACGCCATGCGCATGCACGGCTCGCAGACCCGGGCCAGCGGCGACCCCTATTACGCCCACCCGATCGAGGTGGCGGGCATCCTCACCGAGTACCGTCTCGACACCGCGACCATCGTCACGGCCCTGCTGCATGACGTGATCGAGGACACCCCGGTCACCAAGGACGAGATCGCCAAGCTGTTCGGCGACGAGATCGGCGAGCTGGTCGAGGGCGTCACCAAGCTGTCCAAGCTGGAACTCCAGGCCGAGCACATGCGCCAGGCCGAGAACCTGCGCAAATTCATCCTGGCCATCTCCAAGGACGTCCGCGTCCTGCTGGTGAAGCTGGCCGACCGTCTGCACAACATGCGGACGCTGCACTTCATCAAGAATCAGGCGAAACGCGAGCGGATCGCCCGCGAGACGCGCGACATCTACGCGCCGCTGGCCCGCAACATCGGCTGTCACCGCATCTGCGTGGAGCTGGAGGAGCTGTCCTTCCAGCACACCAACCCGGTGGCTCGCGACGCCATCGAGCGCCGCCTGGACGCGCTGCGCGAGGAGCAGGGCGGGGCGGTGGCCCTGGTCAGCCAGGAGATCGCCGCGCGCCTGGAGTCGGCCAACCTGCCGGCCCGCGTGTTCGGCCGCGAGAAGTCGCCGTATTCGATCTGGCGCAAGCTGCAGCGCAAATCGATCGGCTTCTCGCAGATGGCCGACATCTATGCGTTTCGCGTGATCGTCGACAGCGAGGAAGACTGCTACCGCGCCCTGGGCGTGGTGCACCGCGCCTGGTCCAGCGTGCCGGATCGCTTCAAGGACTACATCTCGACGCCGAAGCGGAACAATTACCGCTCGCTGCACACGACCGTGGTCGGTCCGCGCGGGATGCGCATCGAGATGCAGATCCGCACCGAGAGCATGGACCGGGTCAACGAAGAGGGCGTCGCCGCCCACTTCCGCTACAAGGACGCCTCGTACGGCCTGGACTTGGAGGGCATGGAAGCCGCTGGCGGCCGTGACCCGCTGGCCAATCTGCGCCAGCTGGTTCAGGTGCTGGAGCACGGCGGCGACTCTGAGGAACTGGTCGAGCACGCCAAGCTCGAAATGTTCCTGGACCAGGTGTTCGTCTTCACCCCCAAGGGCAAGCTGGTCAGCCTGCCGCGGGGCGCGATGCCGCTGGACTTCGCCTATGCCGTCCACACCGACGTGGGCGACACCTGCATCGGCGTGAAGATCAACGGCGAGCTGAAGCCCCTGCGCACGGTGCTGGTCAATGGCGACGTGGTCGAGGTGGTGCGTGGCTCCAAGCCGGTGGTGCCGCCGGACTGGCGCTCGCTGACGGTCACGGGCCGCGCCCGTTCGGCCATCCGTCGCCACATTCGCCAGACCGAGAAGGAAGAGTTCTTGCGCCTGGGCAAGGCCTCGCTGGAGCAGGTCTTCGAGCGCGCCGGCAAGAAGCTGAAGGACGTGTCCCTGCGGCCGATCCTGGAGCGCTTTGCCCTGGAGACCGAAGAGGCGCTGTTCGACGCCGTCGGTCGTGGCCGCATCTCGCCCAGCCAGGTGCTGGAGACGGCCTATCCGGGCATGAAGGACGCCGACCGCGAGGCCGCCACGGCCCGTCGCCGGATCGAGGGCGGCGCTAACGCCACGCTCTATGTGCGCGGCGGCGGCCTGACCCCCGGCGTCTCGCTGCACTTCGCCCACTGCTGCAGCCCGGTGCCGGGCGACCGCATTGTCGGCATCCTGAGGGAAGACGGCGAGGGCCTGGACGTCCACACCATCGACTGCCCACGGCTGGCCGAGTTCGAGGATCAGGAAGAGCTGTGGCGCGACCTGAACTGGACGCCCGAAGCCGAGCGTTCGACCATTTCGCTGACCCGCCTGCACGCCACGATCCAGAACGCCCCGGGCGTGCTGGGCCTGGTCTGCACGATCATCGGCGAGGCCGGCGGCAACATCGTCAATCTGCGCATGCACCATCGGCAGAGCGACTTCTTCGACACCGACATCGATGTCGAGGTCCGCGACGCCAAGCACCTGACCAACATCCAGGCCGCGCTTCGCGCCTGTCCGTCGGTCGAGACGGTGGATCGGACCCGGGGCTAGGCCTTCTTCAAGGCCGCCACGGCGTCCAGCGCCCCCGCCGTCATCGGCGAGGGCAGGGCGTCCAGGGCAAACCACCCCCAGTCGTGCAGGGCGTGGTCTTCCAGGATCGTCGGCTCGCCCTCGAAGCTGTCGACGCCATAGGTGATCGCCACCCAGTGATAGTCTTCGGCGACCATGTCGGTGACCGACAGAAGGCGGCCGGTCTTCACCGTGATGCCCAGCTCTTCCTGCGTTTCGCGCTCGGCGCAGACATGGGCGGCCTCGCCCCAGTCCAGCTTGCCGCCGGGCACGCCCCAGTGATCGGCCTCGGGGTTCTTGACCCGCTTGACCAGCAGCAGCCGGCCCTGGTCGTCGAGGATGGCCGCGCCGCAGCCGACGCGAGGGCGTTGGATCTCTTCGCTCATGAAGCGGGGTAGAACCCGAAACGCTCGCGTCAGGCAAGGCGGCGTTTGAAGACTCAGGCCCGTGCTTCTATATCCGTCGCTCATGACCAACGATGACGTCCTCGACGAATTCCGCGCCGCTGGCGCTCTGCGCGAAGGTCACTTCGTGCTGTCTTCCGGCCTGCACAGCCCGGTGTTCCTGCAGAAGAACCTCGTGTTCATGCGCCCCGAGCGCTGCGAGCGCCTATGCAAGGCCCTGGCCGAGAAGATCATCGCCACGGTGGGCCAGCCCGACGTCGCCGTTTCGCCGGCCGTCGGCGGCATCATCCCCGGCTACGAGACCGCCCGTCACCTGAACGTGGCCTCGATCTATGTCGAGCGCGAAGCCGGCGGCTTCAAGTTCCGTCGCGGCTTCCATCTGGAGCCCGGCCAGAAGGTCGTGATGGTGGAGGACATCGTCACCACCGGCCTGTCGTCGCGCGAATGCATTCAGGCGATCCAGGAGGCCGGCGGCGACGTCATCGCCGCGGCCTGCATCGTCGATCGTTCGGGTGGCAAGGTCGACGTCGGCGTGCCGCTGATCTCGCTGTGCAGCCTGGAAGTGCCGGCCTATCCCGCCGACGCCCTGCCGCCTGAACTGGCCGCGATCCCGATCGAGGATCCCGGCTCCCGCCGTCTGAAGGGCTAAAGCCATGCTGCGTCTGGGCGTCAACATCGACCACGTGGCGACGATCCGGAACGCCCGCGGTTCCTCCTATCCCGAGCCGGTCCGGGCCGCCGAGCTGGCCCTGGCCGCCGGAGCTGACGGCATCACCGCGCACCTGCGTGAAGACCGTCGGCACATCAGCGACGCCGACATCGCCGTCCTGACCGATCTCTGCCACAAGCGTGGCAAGCCGCTGAACTTCGAGATGGCGGTGACCGACGAGATGGTCGGCATCGCCCTGGGCGCCAAGCCGCACGCCGCCTGCCTGGTGCCCGAGCGCCGGGAGGAGGTGACCACTGAAGGCGGCCTCGACGTCGTGAAGGGCCAGAACCGCATCACCGACGCCACGGCGCGCCTGCGCACCGTCGGCGCGCGGGTGTCGCTATTCATTGAGGCTGATCCCGACCAGATCCGCGCCTCGGCCGCCGCTGGCGCCCAGGTCGTCGAGCTGCACACCGGCGCCTATTGCGACGCCTTCCGGGAAGGCCACGCCGATAGGGCGCAGGCCATCCTGGAGCGCCTGAAGGTCGGCGCGGCCCTGGCCGCTGACCTCGGCCTGGAAGTCCATGCCGGTCACGGCATCGACTACGCCACCGTCAAGCCGATCGCCGCCATCCCGCAGATCGCCGAACTGAACATCGGCCACTTCCTGATCGGCGAGGCCATCTTTGTGGGCCTGCCGCAGGCCATCCAGCGGATGCGCGCCCTGATGGACGCCGCCCGCCTGGAGGTCGCCGCGTGATTATCGGGATCGGCTCGGACCTGTGCGACATCCGCCGGATCGAGAAGTCCCTCGAGCGTTTCGGCGACCGGTTCACCAACAAGGTCTTCACCGAGATCGAGCGCAAGCGATCCGAGCGCAAGCCCGACCGGGCCTCCAGCTACGCCAAGCGCTTCGCCGCCAAGGAGGCTTGCTCGAAAGCATTGGGCACGGGGCTTAAGCGCGGCGTGCACCTGGCCGGCATGGGCGTGGTCAACCTGCCGTCGGGCAAGCCCACCATGGCGCTGACCAGCGGCGCGCTGGAGCGGCTCAAGGAGATGACCCCGCCCGGCATGGAGGCGGTGATCCACCTCTCGCTGACCGATGATCATCCGTACGCCCAGGCTTTCGTGATCATCGAAGCGCTGCCGAAGGCGGACTGAAGCGTCGCCATTGTCCCGCCATGAGCACAAGCTAGGCGCTAGCATCGACTTGCCCAGAACCGTCGGCCCGTCTAGCAAGGCGGAGACGACGGTCTCTCGACCGACCATTCCAGAGCCCCGGGGCCCATGACCGACGCCGACATCACGCCGCCCGAAGACAAGGGCGCCGTCGCCGAGTTCATCGAGATCATCAAGACCGTGGCCTACGCCCTGGGCATCGCCTTGGTGCTGCGCGTTCTGCTGTTCCAGCCGTTCACGATCCCGTCGGCCTCGATGGAGCCCAACCTCTATCAAGGCGACTACATCATCGTGTCGAAGTTCAGCTATGGCTGGAGCAAGCACTCGATCCCGTTCAGCCCGCCGATCATCAAGGGCCGCCTGCTGGGCCGCGCCCCGACCCGTGGCGACATCATCGTCTTCAAGCTGCCGCGCGATAATCGCACCGACTACATCAAGCGCCTGATCGGCATGCCGGGCGACAAGGTCCAGATCCGCGGCGGCGTGGTCTACATCAACGGCAAGGAATTGCCGCGCAAGGGCATGGCCCCGGCGCTGGTCGACACCGGCTACGGCTTCACCCAACAGGTCCAGCGCTTCGAGGAAACCAATCCGGAAGGCCGCCAGTACGCGACCCAGGACTACGGTCCTGACAGCCGCGGCGACAACACCGGCGTCTATACCGTTCCGGCCGGCTGCTACTTCTTCATGGGCGACAACCGCGACAACTCCGCCGACAGCCGCTTCGATCCGGGCGTCTCGCCGTTCAAGGACAGCGCTTGCAAGTGGGACTACGAGCTGGACCAGTACATCGGCGACGAGGTCGGCGTCGGCTTCGTGCCGGAGGAAAACCTGGTCGGCCGCGCCCAGATCATCCTGCTGTCGTGGAACGCCGAGGCCAGCCTGTTCAAGCCCTGGACCTGGTTCCTGAACGCCCGTCCCAGCCGCTTCTTCCACGTGCTCAAGTGATCAAACCAGGTTCTTTTGGCCATGGATAGACGGGTCGCCGCCGTCGGCGACCTCGAGCGCCGCATCGGCCATCAGTTCAAGGACCGCGAACTGCTCGAACGCGCCCTGACGCACGCCAGCGTCGGGGACGGGGCCAAGAAGGTCCGCGACAACGAGGTGCTGGAGTTCATCGGCGACCGCGTGCTGGGTCTGCTGGCCGCCGAGGCCCTGGCCCAGCGGTTCCCCAAGGCCAAGGAAGGCGAACTAGCCCCGCGCCTGAACGCCCTAGTCAGCCGCGAGACCTGCGCCCGGGTGGCGCGCGCCGCCGACATGGGTCCAGCCCTGCGCCTGTCGGCATCGTCCAGCAAGATCGGCGGTCGCGAGACCGAATCCATCCTGGCCGGCGCCACCGAAGCCTTGATGGCCGCCCTGTATCAGGACGGTGGTCTCGACGCCGCGCGCCATGTGTTCCTGACCCTGTGGGCCGACGAGTTCGACCGGGCCGGCGAGGGGCGTCCGCGCGATCCCAAGACCGCGCTGCAGGAATGGGCTCAAGGCAAGGGCCGGCCGCTGCCGACCTATCGTGTTTTGGACCGCACGGGGCCCGATCATGCGCCGGTGTTCACGGTGGAGGCCACGGTGGTTGGCGTCGATCCGGCGATCGCCAAGGGCAAGTCCAGGCAGGAGGCCGAGAAAGCCGCCGCCAAGGCCCTGCTGGAACGCGAAGGGGCGGGGTAGCTAGATCCTCCGCCGTGATACGGGGGAGGTGGCCCGGAGGGCCGGAGGGGGCGAGCTGGACATATGCCGCATTAGCCCCCTCAGTCGCTCCGCGACAGCTCCCCCGTATCACGGGGGAGCATCTATTTCGACACACGTCCGCCGCCTCACGCGGCTGCCCGCTGAAGGTCGTGAAAGGGACTGCGGAGCGCCCGGGCGACGCCCGGAGGGTTTGAAGCAGAAGTACCGTTTCGACGAAGCCTAAGCGCTCCGCGCAGCCGTTATCCGATGAGCCTGCGAGACGCGGGGTCTTAACCCGCTCCCGACCTTAGGCCCCCGACGGGCGGGCCGAGGCGACGAACCCCAGTCCCGGAACGCCTGGGCGATTTCAGCCCGGGCCTTTCCCGCTCGACCACCCCTGACAGCCGCCCAAGTCGCCGGCCGGACGTCCCTTTCAAGCCATCAGGTGGGATGATTATCGAGCGGTCGCGAACACGGATCATTCGACGTCTCGTAAAATCGACAAGCGCTTGATTTCGTTCAATCCAGGGTCGCGAACGCCGGGGAAACGGACCCGCCAATCCCCGTGCCGCGACACCTGCGCGCGTATTTCCACGAAGTGTGGAGATGGCGTGGAGTTGGTGCGAAATCCAAGCGTGTATTTGAAGTATCCGTTTCGTGAAACTTATTTGAAACATTTAAGAATGTGCGAAATACGCTTCACGCGGCGCTCGTAGGTCTCGACCCCTCTTCAGGGGATCAAGAAAAATGAAGACCTCTCTCAAATCGCGCGCCTATCTCTTCGCCACCGCTGCGCTTCTGGTTGCGCCGGTCGCAGCCTTCGCCGCTGAAACCGCCCCGGCCGACGCCGCAGTCGCCGCGGCCGAGCCGGCCGACAGCCCCACCGCCCTGAGCGACGTCACGGTCACCGCGACCCGTCGCGAAACCAAGCTGCAAGAGACGCCGATCGCGATCTCGCTGATGGACCAGAAGGCGCTGGAATCGCGCCACGTCCAGAGCCTGATGGACCTGGCCGACGGCGCCATTCCCGGCCTGCGCGTCGCCACCTTCGAAGCTCGCCAGTCGGCCCTGACCATCGGCATCCGCGGCATCGTTCCGCTGGACGCCAACCAGCCCGCCCGCGAGCAGGGCGTCGGCGTCTATGTCGACGGCGTCTATCTGGGCCGCCAGCACGGCCTGGGCGCCGCGCTGCTGGACATCGAGCGTCTGGAAGTCCTGAAGGGCCCCCAAGGCACGCTGTTTGGCCGTAACACCGAAGGCGGCGCCCTGAACATGGTCACCCGCGGCCCGACCGGCGAGTTCGGACTGCGCACCACCGCCGGCGTCGGCAACTACGGCGCCTATAACGCCGAGATGCACCTGGACCTGCCCTCGGTCGGCGACTTCTCGTTCAAGATCGACGGCGCCCTGCAGCGCCAGGACGCGGTGACCAAGAACCCGCTGCCGGGCAGCATCGGCTGGGGCGCCTATGACCGCCGCGGCCTGCGCGCCCAGGTCCGCTGGCGCCCGACCGACAAGTTCCAGGCCGACCTGGCCGCCGACATCGGCAAGGACAAGAACACCCCGTTCTACAGCCAGCTGCTGGGCTACAACCCCAACAATCTGGTCGTCGGTCCGGCCACCGGCACCTTGCCGGCCGGCCAGATCCGTCCGCTGCCCTCGATCGTCAAGTTCGGCAGCGACCGCATGTCGGTGGCCGACATCGGCGTGCCGCAGCAGTGGAGCATCGACAACACCAACGGCGTCTCGCTGAACCTGAAGTACGAGGTCAACGAGAACCTGGAACTTCGCTCGATCACCGCCTATCGCGAAGTCGACGTCGACCAGTGGGACAACTCGGGCGGCGCTCACCGCATCCCGGCCTACTCGCCGAACACCAACTTCAGCCGCTACAGCCTGGCGGGCCTGTGGCAGCACCAGTTCAGCCAGGAGTTCCAGGCCGTCGGCAGCACCGACCGCATCGACTACGTGGCCGGCCTCTACTACTTCCACGAAAACGCCAGCGACGACGCCGCCACCCCCAGCACCAACCGCTGGAACGCCGACGGCACGGGCTACACGATCAACGATCCGACCCCGACCATCCGCGGTTCGCGCTCGATCGACCGCGCCTCGCGCGCCGAGGCCGAGAGCTACGCCGTCTACGGCCAGGCGACCTACACCCCGGCCATGCTGAACGACGCCCTGCACCTGACGCTGGGCGGTCGCTACACCTGGGACGACAAGAGCGGTGAGCTCTACATCGTCAGCAACGCCCCGACGAATCTGACCTTCGCCCAGAAGAACGACCGGTTCGACCCGATGGTGACGGTGGCCTACGACGCCTCGTCGAACATGCACCTCTACGCCAAGTACTCGACCGGCTATCGCGCCGGCGGCGCCAGCTCGCGCTCGCTGACCTATCGCCAGTTCGGTCCGGAAGAGGTCAAGGCCTACGAGATCGGCGCCAAGACCGACCTGTTCGATCGCCGCCTGCGCCTGAACGTGGCCGCCTTCGCCATGGATCGCACGGGCAGCCAGATCGACTTCAGCCTGGTGACGGTGACCGGTTCCTCGACCCGCAACACGCTGGAAACGATCAACGCTCCGGGCGTCACCAAGATCAAGGGCCTGGAAGTCGAGAGCACCCTGCGGGTGACCGAAGGCCTGACCCTCTCGGCGGCCTACGCCTACACCGACACCAAGGTGCCGGCGACGCGCAACCCCTTCAGCGGTCTGGTCCAGCCCGTGTTCATCGTCTTCACGCCCAAGAACGCCGGCAGCGTCTCGGCCGACTACGAGGCCCCGCTGTGGAACGCGACCTTCCGCGGCCACATCGACGCCAACTACTCGGACGCCACCCAGACCTTCGACCAGACGGACGTGAAGAACGACAAGTCGTTCATCGTCAACGCCCGCCTGTCGCTGGCCGACGTGCAGGTCAAGGAAGGCGCGCTGCTGACCATGTCGCTGTGGTCGCGCAACCTGCTGAACGAAGAATATGTCTACCGTCGTGACCCGGCCAACCGGAACACGCTGGGCGACTACGGCAACTTCAACACGCCGCGCACCTACGGCGTGGAGTTCTCGGTCCGCTATTGATCGCTCATCCCCTAGCGATCTGAACGCGCCCCTTCCGCCGTCTGGCGGGAGGGGTTTCGTTTTTTCCTTGATCGGAGCGAGTTTTCGCCGGACCAGAACGACATGAGCAGCCTGATCCTGATCGCCGAAGACGAGGCCGAGATCGCCGAGATCCTCGACGCCTACATGCGTCGCGAAGGCTTCCGCACCGCCCTGGCGGCCGACGGCCAGGCGGCGCTGGACCTGCACGCCTCGCTCAAGCCCGACATGGTGCTGCTGGACGTGCGGATGCCTGTCCGTGACGGCTGGGACGTGCTGGGCGAACTGCGCCGCCGCGGCGAGACGCCGGTGGTGATGGTCACGGCCCTGGACCAGGACCTCGACAAGCTGCAAGCCCTGCGCATCGGCGCCGATGACTATCTGGTCAAGCCGTTCAACCCGATCGAGGTCGTGGCCCGGGTGCAGGCGATCCTGCGCCGCCGGGTAGGCGCACCCGACGCCAAGCTGCTGCGGGTCGGGGTGGTCGAGGTCAATATCGAGAACTATCTGGCCACCGTCGTGCAGCCCGAGGGCCGCCGCCGGCTGGACCTGACCCTGACCGAGTTCCGCATCCTGGCCCACATGGCGCGCATCCCGCTGCGGGTCTTCACCCGCGCCGAGCTGACCGAGGCCTGCTTCCCCAACCAGGACGTCGCCGGCCGCACCGTCGACAGCCATGTCAGCCACCTGCGCCGCAAGCTGGACGCCGGCGGCGCGCCGGGGCTGCTGGTCAATGTTCGCGGGGTCGGATACCGGCTGGAACCCGCCGAATGACCCGTCGCGCCAGCCTGTGGCGCAAGATCGCCACGCGCATGGCGCTGGTGACACTGGCGGGTTTCGCCTGCGCGGCCTTCGCGGCTCTGTTCCTCTATGCCTGGGTGTTCGAGAACCACTCGACTGCGGCTCCGCGGCCCAGCGAGTGGATCCCGCACGAGATCGACTATCTGGTCATCGCCGTCTCGGTGGGGGCGGCAGTGCTGATCGCCATCGTCGCGGGGGCGCAGCTGGCGCGACGGATCGTCATGCCGGTGAACGGCCTGGCCGAGGCCGCCCGGCGCATCGCCGGCGGCGACCTCAAGGCCCGGGCGAATGTCGACGACGAGACGGCGGGGGAGGTGGCGACCCTGGTCGAGGACTTCAACCGCATGGCCGATCGGCTGGAGAGCCTGACTACCGGCATGGTCGACTGGAACGCCGCGATCGCCCACGAACTGCGCACGCCGGTGACCATCTTGAAAGGGCGGCTTCAGGGCGTAGCGGACGGCGTGTTCGAGATCGACGAGCGCACCCTGACCAGCCTGCTGCGCCAGGTCGACGGCCTGGCCCGCCTGATCGAGGACCTGCGGGTGGTCAGTTTGGCCGATGTCGGCCGGCTGGATCTGCGCCCCGAACTGATCGACCTGGCGCAGGTCGTCGGCGAGCTGCAGGCCGCCGTGGGACCGCGTCTGGCCGAGGCCGGTTTCGTCTGTGACTGGCGACTGGAACCGGCGCGTGTCCTCGGCGACCCGATCCGACTGCGCCAGGCGTTGCTGGCCTTGATCGAGAACGCCCTGGTCCACGCCACGCCGGGGCCCCTGACCATCCGGTCCGGACCGCTCGCGGCGGGGGAGGTCGGTGTGGCGGTGGAGGACGAGGGGCCGGGTCTCTCGCCGGAGGCCGCCGCCGTGATCTTCGAGCCGTTCCAGCGCGCCTCGACGCGGACGCAAGGCAGCGGCCTGGGCCTGGCCGTAGTCCGCCAGATCGCCCAGGCGCACGGCGGCGCCATCCGGCATCGGCCGCATAACGCCGGTTCGACCTTCGAGCTGGTGTTGCCCGCGACCTGATCGCGACGCGGCGTCCAATCGGTGCTACACGCACGCGCAATGACTGACACCACCTCCAAAAACACCCGCGCGGGTTTCGCCGCCATCATCGGCGCCCCGAACGCCGGCAAGTCCACCCTGGTCAACCGCATGGTCGGGGCCAAGGTCTCGATCGTGACCCAAAAGGTCCAGACCACCCGCTTCCCCGTGCGCGGCGTCGCCATCGCGGGCGATGCGCAGATCGTGCTCGTCGACACCCCCGGGATCTTCAGCCCGCGCCGCCGCCTGGACCGCGCCATGGTCCGCTCGGCCTGGGCCGGCTCGGAAGACGCCGAGGCCACCGTCCACCTGGTCGACGTGCAGGCCGAGCTGGCCAGCCGCGCCGACAAGGCCACGCCGGGCGAGTTCCGCTCGGCCCAGGACGTCCAGACCATCATCGAGGGCCTGAAGGCTGCCGATCGCAAGGTCATCCTGGCCCTGAACAAGATCGACGGCGTCAAGCGCGACACCCTGCTGGCCATCGCCAAGGACTTCTTCGACCAGGGCGTCTACACCGACGTCTTCATGATCAGCGCCGCGACCGGCGCGGGCGTCGAGGACCTGACCGCCAAGCTGGTCACCCTGATGCCGGAAGGCCCCTGGCTCTATCCGGAAGACCAGACCGCCGATCTGCCGGCCCGCCTGCTGGCCGCCGAGATCACCCGCGAGAAGGTCTATCTGCGCGTCCACGAGGAGCTGCCCTACGCGGCCACCGTGGAAACGACGGCCTTCGAGGAGCGCCAGGACGGCAGCGTCCGCATCGAACAGACCATCCTGGTCGAGCGAGAAGGCCAGCGGATCATCGTCATCGGCAAGGGCGGCCAAACCCTGAAGTGGATCGGCCAGGCCTCGCGCGAGGAGCTGTGCGATATCCTGGACCGCAAGGTGCACCTGTTCCTGCACGTGAAGGTCAAGGAAAACTGGGCCGAGGAACGCGGCCTGTTCAGCGACATCGGCCTGGATTTCGATGTTTGACGCCGCCGCGTCGGCCGTCGACCTGAACGCCTATTGCAGGCGGATCGGCTACGACGGCCCGCGCGCGCCGACGCTAGACGTGCTGAGCGCTATCGCGCTGAAGCACCCCGACGCCATCCCGTTCGAGAACCTCGACGTCCTGTTGGGGCGCGGGATCAGCATCGCCCGGGCCGATGTCGACGCCAAGCTGATCGCCGGTGGGCGAGGGGGCTACTGCTACGAGCAGAACGGGCTGCTGAAGCGCGTGCTGCAGACCCTGGGTTTCCAGGTCGAGGGCCTGATGGCCCGCGTGCTGTGGATGGCCCCGGCCGGCGCCCCGCCGCGCTCGCACCAGGTGCTGGGCGTCACGATTGAGGGTGAGACCTGGCTGGTCGACGCCGGCTTCGGCGGCTGTGTGCTGACCGCGCCGCTGCGCCTGTTCTCGGACGAGGTCCAGGACAGCCCGCACGGCCAGTTCCGCATCGTCGACACGGCGACCGACGGCGTCGCCGAGCGTCAGGTCCAGGCCTATCTCTCGGGGCGCTGGGCGCCGCTGTACCAGGTGTCGAAGGGCGCCTGGGCCGAGGTCGACTACGAACAGGCCAACTTCTTCACCTACACCCACCCCAGTTCGCACTTCACCTGGAGCATGACGGTGGGGCGCACGACACAGGCCGCCCGCTACGCCCTGAAGAACAACCGCTTCACCCACCGCGACCTGACCGGCGCCGTGGTCGAGCAGCGCGACCTGACCGTTGACGAGCTGGAAGCGACCTTGCGCGACGTGATCGGCCTGTCGGTCGCGCCCGACTGGCGTCCGGTGCTGGAGAAGGTCGTGGCCTGGGGGACGCCCGCTTGAGCCAGGAGTGGGAGGACGAAGCTTATGTCCTCTCGGCCCGCTCGCACGGCGAGACGGGGGCCATCGTCGAGCTGTTGACCGAAGGTCGCGGCAAGATCGCCGCCCATGTCGCCGGCGCCGCATCGCGGCGGATGAAGCCGTTCCTGCAGCCCGGCGCGCGGGTCATCGCCCGCTATCGCACCCGGATCGAAGGCCAGTTGGGCTCGGCCAGCCTGGAGCCGATGGGCGAGGGGCCGTCCAGCCTGTTCGACGACCGCCTGGCGCTGGCGGGGCTCTCCTCGGCGGCCTCGGTCGCCGCCTCGGCCCTGCCAGAGCGCGAGGCCCATCCCGGCGCCTTCCACGCCCTTGAAGCCCTGATCCGCGTGCTGGAAATCCCGGAGATCTGGCCGGCGGTCTATGTTCGCTACGAGATGGGCCTGCTGCAGGAGCTGGGCTTTGGCCTGGACCTGTCAAAGTGCGCCGCCACCGGCAGTTTTGACGACCTCGTCTATGTCAGCCCGCGCACCGGCCGCGCCGTCAGCCGTGGGGCGGGCAAGCCCTATCACGACAAGTTGCTGCCGCTGCCCCAGTTCATGCTGTCCTCGCAGGGCGGCCTGGCCGATGGCGACGTGAGCGCCGGCCTGACTATCACCGGCCACTTCCTGGAGCAGTTTGTGTTCGGCCCGCTGAACCGGCCGCTGCCGCCGGCGCGGATGTGGCTGCTGGACCGCCTGACGGAAGCGGGCAGGCTTTAAGAACCGTCACACAGCGGCGCTATCGGCGGGGTTCCTTCCCGGAGCGTCCCGCTATGTCCGTCCTCGATCGCTATGCTCTCAGCCGCCGCCGCCTGCTGGGCGTGTTCGGCGCCTCGGCTGTCACGGCCCTGGCGATCCCGCTGGAAAGCGGCAAGGCGCTGGCCCAGGTCCCGTTCCGGTCCTATCCGTTCCAGCTGGGTGTCGCTTCGGGCGATCCGTCGTCGGACGGTTTTGTGATCTGGACCCGCCTGGCCCCCGAGCCGTTCGAGATCGGCTACGGCATGCCCATGGCCCCCGTCGCGGTCGAATGGGAAGTCGCCGACGCGGCCAACATGCGCAACATCGTGGCCAAGGGGACGGCGATCGCGCCGCCGGAGCTGGGTCATGCCGTCCACGTCGAGGTCGGCGGCCTGCAGCCGGGTCGCGACTACTGGTACCGCTTCACCGCCGGCAAGGAGCGCAGCATCGTCGGCCGCGCCCGCACCACGCCGGCCCTGGGCGCGGTCCTGGACCGCGTCCGCTTCGCTGTCGCCGGCTGCCAGCACTATGAGAGCGGCTACTATACGGCCTATCGCCGCCTGGCCGAGGACAATCCCGACTTCGTCTTCTGCTACGGCGACTACATCTACGAGGGGCGTGGCAATCGGATGTACACGGGCGCGGGCGGTCCGCACGAGAACGTCCGCCAGCACTTCGGCGGCGAGATCTACGCCCTGGACGACTATCGCCGCCGCTACGCCCAGTACAAGATGGACACCGACCTGCAGGCCGCCCACGCCGCCGCGCCCTGGTTCACCGTCTGGGACGACCACGAGATCGACAACAACTGGGTTGGCGAGCTGGACCAGGACGGCACGGATCCGAAGCTGTTCAACCTGCGCCGCCAGGCCGCCGTCCAGGCCTATTACGAGAACATGCCGCTGCGGGCCTCGAGCTTCCCGACCGGCACGTCGATGCAGATCTATCGCCGCGCGGCCTATGGTCAGCTGCTGAACCTCAATCTGCTGGACACCCGCCAGTACCGCACCGACCAACCGTGCGACGACAAGTACGGCGCGTCCTGCGCGCAGATCGACGCGGCCAAGGCCCAGGTGATGGGCGAGGTTCAGGAGAAGTGGCTGAACGACGGCCTGACCGGCTCCAAGGCGACCTGGAACGTCATCGCCCAGCAGATCATGATGATGGACCTGGACCGTCTTCCGGAGCCGGGGCGCAACGTCAATACCGACTCCTGGGCCGGCTACAGCATCCCGCGCGCCCGTCTGCTGAAGACCATCCGCGACCGCAAGGTCGGCAATGTGGTGGTCCTGACCGGCGACGAGCACCAGAACTTCGCCGGCGACCTGTATATCGACGGCGCCAAGGCCGAAGGCGCGCCGATCGCCTCGGAGTTCGTGATCACCTCGATCACCTCGGGCGGCGACGGCAATGACCAGCGCCCCGACATGGCCAAGCTGCAGGCCGCCAACCCGATCCTCAAGTTCAACAACAACCAGCGCGGCTATGCGATCTGCGACGTGACGCCGAAAGCCTTCGTCACCGAGTTCAAGGTGCTGGATTCGGTGCGTCGCACCGACGGCAAGCTGTCGACGCGGGCGAAATGGGCGTTGGAGGCGGGAAAGACGGGGATCGTTCAGGCCTGATGGCTCGAATCGGGCCGAAGAGTTCTGCTAAGGTGGCCTCTCGCATAACGAATCTGCCTGATGAACAAACCTGTCCTCCCTCCTGGCGGCCCCGGTGACGGCGACCGCATCCTCGACGAGCCGCTGACCGAGGCGCTGTCGCGACGCTATCTGGCGTACGCGCTGTCGACGATCGGCTCGCGGGCGCTGCCCGACGTGCGCGATGGCCTCAAGCCCGTGCACCGTCGCGTGCTCTACGCGATGAGCAACATGCGCCTGAACCCCGAGTCCGCGGCGCGTAAATGCGCCAAGGTGGTCGGCGAGGTCATGGGTAACTTCCACCCGCACGGCGACGCCTCGATCTATGACGCCCTGGTCCGCCTGGCCCAGGAGTTCAGCCAGCGCATTCCGCTGGTCGAAGGGCAGGGCAACTTCGGCAACATCGACGGCGATAGCGCCGCGGCGATGCGTTACACCGAATGCAAGATGACCCAGGCGGCCACGCTGCTGCTGGACGGCATCGACGAGGACGCGGTCGACTTCCGGCCCACCTATGACGGCCAGGACGAGGAGCCGGTGGTCCTGCCGTCGGGCTTCCCGAACCTCTTGGCCAACGGCTCGTCGGGCATCGCGGTCGGCATGGCCACCTCGATCCCGCCGCACAACGCCGCCGAGCTGATCGACGCCTGCCAGCTGCTGCTGAAGAACCCCGACGCCACGACCGAGCAGCTGCTGGAAAAGGTGCCGGGTCCCGACTTCCCAACCGGCGGCGTCATCGTCGAGCCGCGCGCCAGCTTGCTGGAAACCTACGAGACCGGCCGCGGCGGCGTGCGCATCCGCGCGAAGTGGGAGAAGGAAGACACCGGTCGCGGCACCTACCAGATCGTCGTCACCGAGATCCCGTACCAGGTGAAGAAGTCGGATTTGGTCGAGCAGCTGGCAGACCTGATCGACAGCAAGAAGGCCGCCCTGCTGGGCGACGTCCGCGACGAGAGCGCCGAGGACATCCGCCTGGTGCTCGAGCCGAAGTCCAAGAACGTCGAGCCCGAAGTGCTGATGGAGAGCCTGTTCAAGCTCTCGGCGCTGGAGAGCCGCTTTCCGGTCAACATGAACGTGCTGGACGCGCGCGGCACGCCGGGCGTCATGGGCCTGAAGGCGGCGCTGATGGCGTTCCTGGCCCACCGCCGGGAAGTCTTGACCCGCCGGGCCCGCCACCGCCTGGCCAAGATCGAAGCCCGTCTGCACATCCTGGACGGCCTGCTGATCGCCTATCTGAACCTCGACGAGGTCATTCGGATCGTCCGCTATGAGGACAAGCCGAAGGAAACGCTGATTTCGACCTTCGCGCTGTCGGAGATCCAGGCCGACGCCATCCTCAACACCCGCCTGCGCCAACTGGCCAAGCTGGAAGAGATGGAGATCCGCCGCGAGCACGCCGAACTGGTGGAAGAGCGCGACGGCATCCTGGCTATGCTGGCCAGCGAAGAGAAGCAGTGGAAGCTGGTCGGCAAGGGCCTGTCGGAAGTCCGCGCCACCCTGCTGAAGATCAAGCACCCGCTGGACAAGGACGGTCGTCCGACCGGCGTGACCGGCCGTTCGATCTTCGAAGACGCCCCGGTCGTGGACGCCGACGCCGCCATCGAGGCGATGATCGTCCGTGAACCGATCACCATCATCCTGTCCGAGCGCGGCTGGATCCGCGCCGCCAAGGGCAAGGTCGACGATCCGTCCGAGCTGAAGTTCAAGGAAGGCGACAAGCTGGGCTTCCTGGTCCCGGCCGAGACCACCGACAAGCTGCTGATCTTCTCCAGCGACGGCCGCTTCTTCACCCTGGGCTGTGACAAGCTGCCCAGCGCGCGGGGCCATGGCGAGCCGGTGCGGATGATGATCGAGCTGGACGACAAGGTGAAGATCGCCGACGTCTTCCCGTTCAAGGCCGGGCGCAAACGCATTCTGGCCTCGAAAGCCGGCTATGGCTTCCTGATGCCCGAGGAAGAAGCCCTGGCCAACCGCAAGGCCGGCAAGCAGGTCCTGAACGTCGACGCCGCCGGCGCGGCCTTCTGCCTGGAAGCCGTCGGCGACCAGTTCGCGGTCGTGGGCGACAACGGCAAGATCCTGATCTTCCCGCTGGAAGAGCTGCCGGAGATGCCGCGCGGCAAGGGCGTCAAGCTGCAAGCCTACCGCGAGGGCGGCCTGCGCGACGGTCTGTCGTTCAATGCCGAGACCGGCGCCTACTGGATCGACACCGCCGGCCGTCGCCGCGAGTGGGCCGAGTGGAAGGAATGGGTCGGTCGCCGTGCGGGCGCCGGCAAGCTGGCGCCAAAGGGCTTCGCGACCAACAAGCGGTTCAAACCGAAGTGATGATGGGACAGCTGCGTCGTCGCGCGCTGCGCCTTGCGGCCAGCGTCTTCGGTTGCGCGGCTGTCGCCGCGACCCCGGCCGCGGCCTGGGTGCTGCCACGCGCCAAGCCCGAGGAGGTGGGCTTCAACGCCGAGCGCTTGAAGCGGCTGGACGAGCACATGCGGTCCATGGTCACCGGCGGCCAGGTCGCTGGCGCGGTGACGCTGCTGGCCCGCCACGGCAAGGTGGTTCACGTCAGGACCTTCGGTCAGCGGGTGATGGGCGGGCAGCCCATGCCGGTCAACGCCATCTTCCGCATCCGCTCCGAGACCAAGCCGGTCACCGGCGTGGCCATGATGATCCTGTACGAGCAGGGCCTGTGGAAGCTGGACGACCCGGTCACCAAGCACGTGCCGGAGTTCGCCAATCTGCGCATCGCCAATGGCGTTGACGCCGAGGGCAAGCCGGTGCTGGCCCCGATCTCGCGGCCGCCGACCATGCGCGAGCTGATGACCCATACGGCGGGCTTCGCCTATGGCATCGCGGATGATCCCAGCAGTCCGTCGGACCAGGCCTACTACCAGGCTGGCGTGCTGCAATCGGCCTCGCTGCAGGACATGGTCGGCAAGATCGCGGACCTGCCGATGTTCTCAGAGCCGGGTGTGCAGTGGCGCTACAGCGTCGCCGCCGACATCCAGGGCTATCTCGTCGAGAAGCTGTCGGGTCAGAGCCTGCCGGACTTCATGCAGGCCCGCATCTTTGGCCCGCTGAAGATGCGCGACACCGGCTTCTACGTGCCGCAGCAGAAGCTGCCGCGTCTGGCGGCGATCTATGACGGCGATCCGGTGACCGGCAAGCTGGTGCCGGCCGTCGAAGGCGCCTGGCGCGACGTCAGCAAGATGCCGGCCGCGCCGTCGGGCGGCGGCGGTCTGGTCTCGACCGCCGGCGACTTCGCCCGCTTCGCCCAGATGATCCTGAACAAGGGCAGCCTGGAAGGCGCGCGGATCCTCAAGCCCGAGACCGTGGCCCTGATGACCCGCAACCACCTGCCGGCCGGCTTCGTGGTGACGACCAACGGCACCACGGGTGTGCTGAAGCCCGGACCGCGTCCGTTCCCGTTCGCCGCCGGCATGGGCTACGGCATCGACCTGGCCGTGGCCGTGGATCCGGCCGCCTCGGGCGCGCCCGTGGGACCGGGCACGGTCAGCTGGGGCGGCAGCGCCGGCACCTGGTTCTGGATCGACCCCGCCAACGACCTCTTCTTCATCGGCATGATCCAGCGCCTGGGCGGCGTGGGCGGCGGTCTCGACGCCCAGTCGCGAACCCTGGTCTATCAGGCCATCGAGCGTCCGCCTGCGCCGGCGCCCCCCCCGGGCGCCCAGCCGGCCAAGCCGCCGGTCACCAACCAGCAGCCCGCCCGGCCGACGACGCCCGTCAAGCCGGGCACGACCCGCTAGCGCACGAAAAAGCTCCCCCCGCCAGGCGAGGGGAGCTCCTTCAGGGCCAAAGGGAGGCTGATGTCCTCAGGCCATGAACACGATATCGGCTGAGCCTTCGCCCTTGCCGACGGTCAGACCCGTGACGCCGGCCAGCCGGATCAGGCCATCGCCCGCGTCCAGTCCCGCCACGGCGTTCTGGTGGAAGACATAGGTGTCGCCGTTCCACTCGAAGACTGTGTTGCTATTGGCGGCCGTGCCGCCGGCATAGGCCTGCAGGGCGTCGTCGAAGGTGGCGGTGGCGACGAAGGCCAGCTGCTTCTTCTCGCCCGGACCGACAAAGCCGGGGAAGCCCAGGGTGTCGAAGCCCTTCTGGAAGTCCTCGATCACCGCAATGTCCGCCGCCTTGCCGCCCACCAGGTGCATGGGGGCGAAGGCCCCCAGGTCGATGGAATCATAGCCGCTGCCGGTGATGATCCGGCCATCGAACTTCTCGATCAGGAGGATGTCGTTGCCGGTTCCGGTGTCGATCAGACCACGCATCACGCCGTTGTCGACGCGGACCATGTCGTTGCCGCCGCCGGTGCGGATGTGGCGGCCGGCGTCCAGCCCGCCCTGGTCGGCCATTACCGGACTGATCATGTCGTTGCCGTCGCTGGCCAGCAGGTGGGTGTCGTGCGCGGGCTCGTGGTTGGCGGCGTCGACATTCCAGTCGTGCTCGAACTTGGCCTTCTCGCCCGGCAGGCCCGGATCGGAGGGACCGCCGGACGCATATTCGCCGCCGGGACCGTAGACCGACATGAACACCGAAACCGCCTCGGCCTTTCCGTCCAGGCCAAGGTCGGCGAGATAGGCGCGCATGGCCTCGAAATAGGGGCCCTTCTGCTCCTGCGCCGCCACGGCCATCAGCCAGCCGACCATGGCCGCCCGCATGCCCAGGCCGTTACCGCCGTCGCCGCCGGCCTCGGCGAAGAACTCGCCGCGGGTGTAGGTCCCGCCGCGGCCGTTCGGCACCTCCTCGTTGAGCATCTCGAACGCTTCGGTCTGGGTCTTGTGGACGCCGAACAGCTTGAAATAGGCCTTGGTAAAGGTGTCGAACGCCGTGCCGTTGGCGCCGTAGTCTCGGATGAAGGCGTCCTTGGCGTCGCCGTTCTTCACCAGGCTGACCGCGAAGTTGATGTAGCGATTGACCGTGTTGAACGGCGCGAAGGCCGCGCTGCTCAGGTTGTTCGGATTGCCGCCGTTCGCCGCGACCAGATAGTCGACGCCGATGTTGCTGAGGCTGAGATCGGCCAGGAATCCGTAGGACATCACAGCCACCTGGGTCGTGGCCCTGGCGCTGTCCTGGATCCAGCGGGCCGCGCTGGCATAGCTCCAGATGTCGCCGGCCTGCTGGCCGCTGCGGGCGATGTCGATGCCTTGCGCCATCAGCGTCAGCTGGGTCGCAGCCGAAGTCGGCAGCTCCACGCTCGCGGGCAGGCGGTGAACGTTGCGGTAGAGCGTGGTCAGATTGTCGAGCGTCGCCATGGTCTCTTGTTGCCTAAATATTTCGTAATCCCTCGTGCAGTTAAAAATATACGTGAACGCCGTTCGTTCAACCCATGCGCTCATGAAATAACCTTAACCTTACGACGAGCAGGCGCGGCTCGCACGACTGTCACAAAAACCAGTTCCAACAACTCGGTTAGCGATCTAGGGTCGCTTCAAACATCTGTTCGGGAGTGGCGACTTGGTGTTCCGCAAACTGATCGTGGCCGCGCTGGCCACGACTCTGCTCAGCAGTGGCTCGGCGCTGGCCTTCGAGGCCAAGACCCCTGCCATCGCCGTCGCCGCGCCGGAGAGCGCGGGCTTCTCGGCTGAGGGCCTGAAGAAGCTGGACGCCCACATGCAGGGGCTGGTCGACGGCGGCCACCTGCCGGGCGTGACGACCATGTTGGTCCGCCACGGCAAGGTTGTGAACTACCAGGTGCACGGCAAGAAGGGCTTCGACGGCCCGCCGATGACCAAGGACACGATCTTCCGCATCTATTCCCAGACCAAGCCGGTCACGGGCGTGGCGATGATGATCCTGTTCGAAGAGGGCAAGTGGAAGCTCGACGACCCCGTCAGCAAGTTCATCCCCGAGTTCGCCAATCTGCGAGTGTTCAAGGGCGTCAACGCCGACGGCTCGTTCGACACCGTGCCGGCCGATCGTCCGCCGACCATGCGCGAGGTCATGAGCCACTCGGGCGGTTTCGCCTATGGCCTGGTCCCCGACAATCCCATCGACAAGGCCTATGTCTCGACCGGCGTGCTGGGCAGCAAGTCCTCGCAGGAGTTCGCACAGAAGGTCGCGGCGCTGCCGCTGGTCGCCCAGCCGGGCACGCGCTGGAAGTACAGCGTCTCGGTCGATATCCAGGGCATGATCGTCGAGAAGCTGACCGGCCAATCGCTGGGCGACTTCATGCAGAAGCGCATCTTCGCGCCGCTGAAGATGACCGACACCGGATTCTGGCTGCCGGCCAGCAAGATGGACCGTCTGGCCTCGCTCTATTTCTGGAACCCTAAGGAAAACAAGCTGGCGCCGGCCGAGGGCTTCATGGTGCTGGACATCACCAAGCCGCCGGTCGTGGCCTCGGGCGGCGGCGGCCTGGTCTCGACCAACGCCGACTACGCCCGCTTCGCCCAGATGCTGCTGAACGGCGGCGAACTGGACGGCCAGCGGATCCTCAAGCCGGAAACCGTCAAGCTGATGCGCACCAACATGCTCAGCGACACGATCATGAACTCCGACGTTTCCGAGTTCAGTACGGCCAAGGGCCGCAGCTTCGGCCTCGACTTCGCCATCGTCGAGGACAGCGCCAAGGCCGGCCCGCAGGGGCAGGGGACCTACAGCTGGGGCGGCGCGGCCGGCACCTGGTTCTGGATCGACCCGACCAACGACCTGTTCTTCCTGGGGATGATCCACATCCTCAACAAGGGCGGCGATCCGGCCATCAAGAATATCGACGATGACAGCGCCAAGCTCGTCTACGGGGCGCTGGTCGATCCAAAGAAGTAGGGGCTCCGCAAAGGAGCCGACAAGAATAAAAACAAGGGAGAAAACGCCATGAAGGCCGCCGTCTATTACGAGACCGGGGCGCCCGACGTCCTTCGCTACGAGGAGGTCGCCGACCCGACCAGCCATCCGCAGGGCGTGATCATCCGCGTCAAGGCCGTCAGCATTGAGGGCGGCGACACTCTCAATCGCGGCGGCGGCCAGATGGCGGGCAGCCCGCATATCGTCGGCTACCAGGCCGCCGGCGAGATCGTCGAGGTCGGGGCCCAGGTCACCCACCTCAAGGTCGGCCAGAAGGTCGTCACCGTGAACGCCTTCGGCTCGCACGCCGAGTACCGCGCCGTGCCGGCCCGCAACGCCTGGCCAATCCCGGACGGCTTCGACATCCAGAAGGCTTCGGCCATCCCGGTGCCGTTCGGCACGGCCCACGAGTGCCTGTTCGGCGCGGGTCGCCTGAAGGCCGGCGAGACCGTGCTGGTCCAGGCCGGGGCAGGGGCCGTGGGCCTAGCCGCCATCCAGCTGGCCAAGCAGGCCGGCGCGACGGTGATCGCCTCGGCCTCAAGCGATGAGCGGCTGGAGCGCCTGAAGGTCTTCGGCATGGACCACGGGATCAACTACGGCCGTGACGACCTCGTCGAGCAGGTGATGAAGCTGACCGGCGGCAAGGGCGTGGACCTGGTCGTCGACCCGGTCGGCGGCGCCACCCTGCAGAGCAGCCTCGGCGCGCTGGGCTATCGCGGCCGCATCTCGCTGGTCGGCAATGCCGGGCGCGAGCCGATGAAGGTCGATGTCTCGTCGCTGATGGGCGGCAACCGCTCGCTAACCGGGGTCTTCCTGGGCGCGGAGATCATGACCGACCGCATCCACGACATGATCCAGGGCCTGATCGACCGCGCCGCCAAGGGCGAGCTGGAGGTGGTCATCGACAAGACCTTCCCGCTGGCCGAAGCCGCCGCCGCCCACGCCTATATCGAGAGCCGCCAGGCCGTCGGCCGGGTGCTGCTCATCCCATGAACCGGGTCCTCAAGCACACGGGCGCCAAGTACCCGATCATCCAGGCCCCGATGGGCTGGATCGCCCGCTACCCGCTGGCCTCGGCGGTCTCTAAGGCCGGCGGGCTGGGGATCATCGAGACCTCATCGGGCGAGACCGAAAACTGCAAGGCCGAGATCAGCAAGATGGCGGCCAGCGGCCTGCCGTTCGGGGTGAACCTGCCGATCATGTTCCTGCGCGACGACGCCATGCTGCGCTTCGTCTGCGAGAGCGGGGTCAAGTTCGTCACCACCTCGGCCGGCAGTCCGGCGAAGTTTGTCGGCCCGCTGAAGGACGCCGGTATCGTCGTCTATCACGCCGTTCCCACGGTCGACGCGGCGGTCAAATGCGTCGAGGCCGGGATTGACGGCTTGGTGGTCGAGGGCGCCGAAGGCGGCGGCTTCAAGAACCCGGAAGAGGTCTCGACCCTGGTTCTGCTGCAGGCGATCCGCGCCCGGACTGAGGTTCCGCTGATCGCGGCCGGCGGCATCTGCGACGGACGCGGCATGGCGGCGGCCTTCGCCCTGGGGGCCGAGGCGATCCAGATGGGCACCCGCTTCGTCAGTTCGGCCGAGAGCCCGGTCCACGCCAACTACAAGGCCGCCATCACCGGGGCCAAGGAAACCGGCACCTGGGTGCTGAACAAGAAGGCCAGTCCCTGTATCCGGGCCATCAAGTCCGAGCTGACCAAGGAAATCCACGACGCCGGCGTCATGCCGCCCGACGTGCTGAAGAACATCCTCGACGTCTATTTCGGCGGCGACATGGAGGCCGCGCCCGCGCTGGCCGGCCAGACCGTCGGCCTGATCGACGAGGTCAAGACGGCCCAGGCGATCATCGACGAGACGGTCGCCCAGTTCCACGACATCACCGGACGCCTCGGCGCCCTGGCTGCGACGCGCAGCTTCTAGGAGTTACGATTATGCAGAATCTGTTCTCGCTTGAAGGCCGCGTGGCCGTGGTGACCGGCGGCTCGCGCGGCATCGGCGCGATGATCGCCAAGGGCTTCCTCGTCTACGGCGCCAGCCGCGTCTACATCACCGCCCGCAAGGCCGCCGCCTGCGACGCCGCCGCCGAAGCGCTCAGCCAGTATGGCGAGTGCGTCTCGCTGCCGGGCGACATCTCGACCATGGAAGGCATCCAGGGCCTCGCCGACCGCATCAAGGAGCGCGAGACCACGCTCGACATTCTCGTCAATAACGCCGGCGCGGCCTGGGGCGCGGGCTTTGACGAGTTCCCGGAAGCCGGCTGGGACAAGACCGTCGACCTCAACATGAAGACGCCGTTCTTCCTGACCCAGGCCCTGATCGGCGAGCTGCGCGCGGCGGGCAAGGAGCGCGTCGCCAAGGTCATCAACATCGCCTCGATCGACGGCCAGTCGGTGACCAGGGACGAGACCTATCCCTATGGCGCGTCCAAGGCCGGCCTGCTGCACATGACCAAGCGCATGGCCCTGCGCCTGGCCGCCGACAATATCGCCGTCAGCTGCATCGCCCCCGGCGCCTTCGCCTCGGACATGAACAAGGTCGCTCGCGACCACGCTGATGCGGTCTCCAAGGCCATCCCCGCCGGCCGCATCGGCCAGGACGAAGACATGGCGGGCGCGACCATCTACCTGGCCTCGCGGGCAGGCGACTACGTGATGGGGTCTGCGGTGACGGTGGACGGCGGGGTCAGCTTCGCGCGGTGACGGGCTTCGCGCCATCGTCGCGCCATATGCCAAATGCAGCCTCCTGTTGTCGATGGCGGCGGAGGGGCTTGCATGAAGCGGATGATGCGGATGATGCGGATGATGCGGATGATGGCGCTGGCCGCGTGCCTGGGCGTCGTTCCTGCCCAGGCCGTGGTCGCTGAAGAGGCAGGCCCACCCGTTGTCGCTCGGATGAAGGGGATCGCTGGTCGCGCCGAGATGATCGAGGTGATCACGGGTATGGCCGAAGTGGATCGGGCCATGCGGGTGGCCATGTTGGACGCGACGAGCAAGCTTCCGTCGGAGCAGCGCACCGCTCTGCAAGCGCAAGCGGGGGCTTTGATTGTCGCCCAAGATAAGCTTCATGTAGAGCGGCTGAAGGCCCTGATCGCCAAGCATGGCTGGCCGAAAATCTCGGAAACGTCTCAACGCACCGCGATGGCGGCGGTGACTCTCGCCAATCACGCCGGGTTCGACCTCGCGTTTCAGCGGCGCGTTCTGGCGCTCCTGGAGCCGCTCGCCAAGTCTGGCGAAGCCCGGCCCGAAGACTATGCGCGGCTGTACGATCGGCTGGCGACTGTCGACGGCCATCCTCAGCGCTATGGCACGCAGGGGACGACGTGTCGGGAGGGGCGGTATGCCATTCCGACCGATCTTGAAGCGCCGCAAGGGCTGGAGGGGAGGCGAGCCGCTGTCGGCTTGCAGCCGATGACCGAATATCTCGCCGAACTCGATAAGTTGTACGGAGCTTGCGTCTCGAAGCCGGAGTAGGCGGAAGAGGGGGCTCAGCCGAGCTCCACGATCCCGGCCGGCTCGGCGTCGCTCATCGGAAGGTCAACGCCAAGATCCTTGGCCGCGACCTTGCCGCTGGGCGGACGGGCGCCGCGTTCGCGGGCCGACATCAGGGACCACCCGCCGGGCTTCAGGATCTCCAGCGGCGAGAAGCGCGCCTTGTAGGCCATCTTCTCGCTGCCCGGGACCCAGTAGCCCAGATACACGTAGGGCAGGGCGCCTTCCTGGGCCTGGACGATGTGGTCCAGGATGATGAACGAGCCCAGGCTCCGCTTGACCAGGTCCGGGTCGTAGAAGCTGTAGACCAGCGACAGACCGTCGGCGAGCACGTCGACCAGCACACAGGCGATCAGGTCGCCCGGGCCGCGGTCCTGCGACTTGGTGCGGTATTCGATCAGGTGGGTGCGGACCGCGGTGTCCTCGACCATGGCCACGTAGTCGGGCCAGGTCATTTCGGCCATGCCGCCGGTGGCGTGGCGGGCCAGCAGATAGCGGCGCAGCAGCTCGAACTGCTCCAGGGTCGCCTCGGCCTCGACCAGATGGCGCTCGAGATCGGTGTTGCGGTTCAGAACCTTGCGCTCGGAGCGCGACAGCACGTACTCGGCCGCCGGCGCGCGGGCCGACTGGCAGGCCCGGCAGGTCTCGCAGGCCGGGCGATAGGCGATGTTCTGGGAGCGACGGAAGCCGACCTGGGTCAGGCCGTCATTGACGCTGGGACCGTCGGAGAGCGGCAGGTGGGCGAACACCTTGCGCTCCTCGCGACCGGGCAGGTACGGGCAAGGCGTGGGCGCCGTCAGAAAGAACCGAAGCTGGCGCGTCGGAAAATGCTGCGTCACGGAACCCCTAACCCCTCTCGTCGATCTTGTTCAGCCCTGAACGGGATTAGGGGGCATAGCGTTCAGTTGCGCAAGCGTCGCAGAGGCGCTGCGCGTCGAACGGTCACAGCTTGCAGGCTACAGGCCGTCCGGCAGGACCGGCTTCTCGCGCAGCAGAACGATCGAGATCCGCCGATTGCCGGCCAGGGTCGGGTCGTCGGCGTACAGCGGTTCGGAATTGGCCTTACCCGAGACCTGGTAGATGCGGTCGTCGTCGACGCCGGCCGCGCGCAGGATCTGGCGCGAGCTGTCGGCGCGGGCGGCCGACAGCGACCAGTCGGCGTCCTGCTTCTTGCCATAGGCGTTGGCGCTGGTGTGGCCCGAGATGGTCACACGGTTGGGCAGCTGGTTGATGATCTTGGCCACGGCGCGTAGCAGGATGCGGGCGCGGTCGTTGGGGGCCTTCGAGTTCTCCTGGAACATCGAGCGGCCTTCCTGGTCGACCAGCTGGATACGCAGGCCTTCCGGGGTTTGGTCGATCATGATCTGCTTCGACAGCTCGGCCAGCTCAGGCATGTCCTGCAGCGACTGGCGCAGCGACTGGGCGGCCGAGGCGAAGGCGTCCTGTTCCTTCTTGGCCAGGGCGTCGCGCAGGGCCTCCTCGCTGGCGGCGTCCAAATTGGCCGAGTCGCTGGACTGGCCGTCCTTGCTGACGGTGTCGGGGGCTTCGGGAGCCATCTGCTGGATGACCGACATCTTGCCGTCGGCCTTGGCGCCGTCGTCGCCCAGCGAGGTGCCGCCCAGGATGCCGCCCGAACCGCTGGTCGTGGACGAGATCGAGGCCGGTGCAAAATAGTCGGCGATGCCCTGCTTCTGCTCGGGGCTGGTCGTGTTCAGCAGCCACATCAGAAGGAAGAAGGCCATCATGGCCGTCACGAAGTCGGCATAGGCGACCTTCCACGCGCCACCGTGGTGACCGTGTCCGCCGCCTTTCTTCACCTTCTTGATGATGATCGGCTGTTCGCTATTGACCGCCATCGTGCTTAAGCCTGGTTAACCTTGAAGCCCGGAACCTGCCTGAAGGTCGTTAAGATGGGGTTGCCGCCGAGGGGCTGGCGCGCGTAATCCCGGCGCGCATCGCAAGGAGCAGCGGCATGAAGACGGCGTTTATCGGCCTGGGCGTGATGGGCTTTCCGATGGCGGGCCACCTGAAGGCCGCCGGCCACGAGGTCGCCGTCTATAACCGCACCGCCTCAAAGGCCCACAAATGGGCCGAAAAGCACGGCGGCCAGGCGTTCGAGACCATTGCCGAGGCCGTGGCGGGCGCGGAGGTCGTTCTGCTGTGCGTCGGCAACGACCATGACGTCCGCGACGTCGTGGCGCAGGCCCTGCCGGCCCTCGCCCCGGGCGCGACCATCGTCGACCACACCACCACCTCCGCTACGGTGGCCCGCGAGATGGCGGCGCTGCTGGCGCAAGGCGGTCGCGCCTTCGTCGACGCTCCGGTGTCGGGCGGTCAGGCGGGCGCCGAGAACGGCCAGCTGACCATCATGGTCGGCGCGGAAGAGGCGGCCTACGCCCGCGTGCTGCCGGTGATCGAGGTCTATGCCAAGGCTGTGCGCCGCATGGGCGCGCCGGGCGCGGGCCAGCTGACCAAGATGTGCAACCAGATCGCCATCGCCGGCGTGGTCCAGGGCGTGGCCGAGGCGCTGCACTTCGCCAAGCAGGCCGGCCTGCCGACCGACGACGTGCTGGCCGCCATCTCCAAGGGCGCGGCCCAGTCGTGGCAGATGGAGAACCGCTGGGCGACCATGGCCCAGGGCAAGTTCGACTTCGGCTTCGCCGTCGACTGGATGCGCAAGGACCTGGGCATCGCCCTGGACGAGGCCCGCGCGAACGGCGCCAAGCTGCCGGCCACGGCCCTGGTCGATCAGTTCTATGCCGAGGTCCAGGCGATGGGCGGCAACCGCTGGGATACGTCCAGCCTGATGGCGCGCCTAGAGAAGTGAGTCGGCCAGCTCGGCGGCGTCCCAGGCCTGCTCGCGTGGCGCCACGACGATCGGCGTCCGGCGCTCGAAGGCGCGCAGCATCTCCACCGTCTGGCTCAGGTCCGGCGCGTCCAGGCTTTCGCTGACGACGATCGCCGCCACCGTCAGGCCGCGCGCCCGCAGGACCTCCAGCGCGGTCAGCAGGTGGCTGGCCGTGCCCAGGTAACTGCCGGCGACCAGCAGGACGGGCAGGTTCAGCGCCACCATCAGGTCCAGATTGGTGGCGTCGTCGGTCATCGGCGACATGACGCCGCCGGCGCCTTCGACCAGGGCGAAGTCGGCGTCGCAGTCGGCCAGCCAGGCTTGGCAGTCGGCGACGAGGTCGGCCATTTCCAGTGTCGCGCCCTCCAGTCGGGCGGCCAGGTTCGGGGCCAGAGGCGCGCGGTAGCGCTTCGGCGAGATCTGCGCCCAGGCGTCGGGGCGGCCAAGCGCGGCGGCCAGGCGGGCGGGGTCGCTGGTCTCGGGCTCGGCCGGATCGAAGCCGCTGACCACGGGCTTGAAGGCGTCGGCGCGCAGGCCTCGGGCCTGAACGGCGCGGAGCAGGGCGCAGGCGACGTGGGTCTTGCCCAGGTCCGTGCCGGTCCCGGCGACGAAGACAGCTTTCATCGCAGGGCTCCGATCGCGTCGGCCAGGCGGATGACGTCGGCGTCGTCATGAGCGGCGTTGAAGGCCACGCGCAGGCGGGCTGTTCCTTCCGGCACCGTCGGCGGGCGGATGGCCACGACCAGGAAGCCTTGCGCCTCCAGGGCGGTCGAGGCGGCCAGGGCGGCGTCGGCTTCGCCCATGATCACCGGCACGATCGGGCTGACGGCGTCTGGCAGGCCCAGGCGCTGGGTGAAGAGGCGCGCCTTGGCCAGCGGCTGCTGGGTGAGGGCGGGATCGGTCTCGATCAGGTCCAGCGCCGTCAGGGCCGCGGCGGCCGAGGCCGGCGGCAGGCCGGTGGCGTAGACCAGGGTGCGGGCGCGGGTCTTCAGCAGGTCGACGATCGCCTGCGAGCCGCACAGATAGCCGCCGTACGAGCCCAGGGCCTTGGACAGGGTGCCCATCTGCAGGGGGATGTGGGCTTCCGGGAACAGGGCGGCGGAGCCCCGGCCTTCCGCCAGCACCCCGACCCCGTGGGCGTCGTCGCTGAGCAGCCAGGCGTCGTGTTGCTCGCAAAGCTTGGCGAGGTGATCGAGCGGCGCGACGTCGCCGTCCATCGAGAACACCCCGTCGGTGGCGACCAGGGCGCGGCGGGCCTGCGGACGTTCGGCCTTGAGCAGGCGCTCAAGGTCAGCGACGTCGTTGTGGCCGAACTTGACGATCTTCGCGCCCGACAGCTGGGCGCCGGCCCAGATGCAGGCGTGGGCCCAAGCGTCGACGAACACCGCGTCGCCCGGCCCGACCAGGGTGGGGATGACGCCGGTATTGGCCAGATAGCCTGAGCCGAACACGCAGGCGGCCTCGGTCCCTTTCAGGCGCGCCAGGCGTTTTTCCAGGTCGGCCAGCAGCGGATGGTCGCCGGTGACCAGGCGCGAGGCGGCCGCGCCGGCCCCGTAATTCAACGCTGCCTCTGCGGCGGCGGCGCGGACCAGGTGATGCTGCGACAGACCCAGATAGTCGTTGCACGAGAACGAGATCAGCCGCTTGCCGTCGCGCTCGACGACCGCGCCGTCGTGGCGGCGGGTGGTCTTCAGGCGTCGCCGCAGGCTCTTGGCGTCGAGGGCCGCCAGCTTCTCGCCGGCGAAGGCGTCGAGGCTCTGCATGTCGTTTCCCTTTGCGGCAGCCGAGGCGCGGGAATAGGCAGAGCGCCCTGAGTCCGCAAACGGAAAGCGTATCCATGTCCGAACCCGCCTGGCTGACTGAAGGCGCACCGCACGTCTGGCGCCCGTACTGCCAGATGAAGACCGCGGGGCCGCCGCTGCCGGTCGTGGCGACCAAGGGTTCGCGGCTGGTGCTGGCCGACGGGCGCGAACTGGTCGACGGTCTGGCCTCCTGGTGGACGGCCTGCCACGGCTACAACCATCCGCACATCGCCCACGCGCTGCGAGCGCAGATCGAGACCATGCCGCACGTGATGTTCGGCGGCTTGGCGCACGAGCCGGCCTATCGCCTGGCCACACGGCTGGCCAAGCTGATGCCGGGCGACCTGAACCACGTGTTCTTCGCCGAAAGCGGCTCGGTCTCGGTCGAGATCGCCATGAAGATGGCGCTGCAGTTCCAGATCAATCGCGGCGTGAAGGGGCGCACGAAGTTCCTGGCCTTCCGCGGCGGATATCACGGCGACACCCTGGCGACGATGACCATCTGCGATCCGGAGGAGGGGATGCACAGCCTGTTCGCCGGCGTCATGCCCGCCCAGGTGATCGCCGACCTGCCGCGCGATGCGGCCGGCGAGGCGGCGCTGGATGCGCTGTTGGCGGAACGCGGCCACGAGGTCGCGGCGATCCTGGTCGAGCCGCTGGTCCAGGGCGCAGGCGGCATGTTGCTGCATCCGCCCGAGGTGCTGCGCACCCTGCGCCGCCTGGCCGACAAGCAAGGGGTGCTGCTGGTCTTCGACGAAATCTTCACCGGCTTTGGCCGCACGGGAACCCTATTCGCCATGCAGGCGGCGGGGATCGAGCCCGACATCGTCACCCTGTCCAAGGCCCTGACCGGCGGCACCCTGCCGCTGTCGGCCGCCGTGGCGTCCACCAGGGTGTTCGAGGCCTTCTGGTCCGACGACGCGGGGGCGGCCCTGATGCACGGTCCGACCTACATGGCCAATCCGCTGGCCTGCGCGGCGGCCAACGCTTCGCTGGATCTGTTCGAGAACGGTAGCTGGGTCCAGGACGTGGTGCGCGTGTCGGCGGCGCTGGCCGAAGGCCTGGAGCCGTGTCGGGCGGGGGAGGGTGTCGTCGACGTCCGTGTCCTGGGCGCGATTGGCGTCGTCGAGTTCGAGGCGCCGGTGGCCGTGGGTGATCTGTGCGCGCGCTTTGCCGAGCTGGGCGCCTGGATCCGGCCGATGGGCAAGGTGGTTTACCTGACCCCGGCGTTCACGACGCCCGACGCGGATCTGGACCTGCTGACATCGGCTGTGCGCAAGGTGGTCGGGGTCGATTGACCTGCAGGGGCGGGTCTGGTCCAAGCGGCCCATGTCCGCCAAGTCCTCCCCGCTGTCTGGTCTGGAATACCTCGCCATCGCGGGGATCATCCTGACCTGGGGGATCAACAACGCCGCGGCCAAGGTGGCGACGATGTACCTGCCGCCGATGCTGATGGGGAGCCTGCGCTTCCTGGCGGCGCTGGCGTTCCTGTTCCCGTTCATCAAGCCGCCGTTCCCGGATTTCCGGAAGCTGCTGGTCATCATGCTGCTGACCGGGCCGATCCACTTCGGCGTGATCTATGTGGCCTTCAGCATGGCCGACGCCTTGAGCCCGCTGGTCGTGGCCAGCCAGCTGTGGATCCCGTTCACGGCGCTGTTCGCCTGGCGGATGCTGGGCGAGACCATGCGGGTTCCTGCCGCCCTGGGCCTGGTCATCGCTTTCCTGGGCGTGGCCTGGATGAGCCTGGACCCACACGCCATCGGCGACTTGCCGGCCATCGCGCTGATCGTCTTCGCCGGGGCCTGCTGGGCCGTGGCCACGGTGCTGGTGCGCCAGACGCCGGGCATCAAGCCGCTGAAGATGCAGGGCATGACGGCCCTGGTCGCCGCGCCGGTGCTGCTGATCCTGTCGCTGATCTTCGAAACCGATCAGGTCGCCAAGGTCCAGGCAGCCCCTCCGATCGCCTGGGCGGCGGTCCTGTTTGCCGGCCTGATCTCGACCGTCGGAGCCAGCGCTCTACTGTTCTGGCTGGTCCAGCGCCGCGAGCCGGGCCGGGTGACGCCGTACTTCCTGCTGACACCGCTGGTGTCTTGCTCGATCGGCGTGGCGTTCTTAGGCGACAAGTTGTCGGCCCAGCTGCTGATCGGCGGGGCGGCGACCATGGTCGGGGTGGCGCTGGTGGCGTTGACCGAGAAGCGCGGCAAGCCCGAGGAACAGCTGGCCGAAACGGCCTAGGTCTTCGGGCAGTCCTTCGCCGGCGAGCGGCGCAGCAGGGCCGGCGTCGCCGCGATCTCGCTCTGGCCGCCGTCGTCGGCATAGATGCCCGTCAGCAGCTTGCCCTTGACCCCCAGGGTCTGGCCGGCCTGCGGGCGGATCAGGAAGAGGTCGTTCAGGTCGCCCAGGTGCTCGACGCTGACGAAGCCGGCGCCGACCGTGGCGTAGCCCTTGATCCCGCCCTCGACACGCTCCAGCACCCAGCCGGGCGGCTTGCGGCAGACCGAGATGACCTCAGCGCCGGTCAGCTGGAGATCGAAGGACTGCAGGTTCTGGTTCGCGTTCGCTGGCGTCCAGGCCAGGGTGACCAGCTCCGTCGGCGGCGGCGCGGCCGCGACGGGTGGTTTGACGTCCTTGCCGGCGTTTTGGGCCGGCTTGGAGTCATGGCAGGCGGCCGTCGCGGCCAGCATCAGAGTGAGAAGCGACAGCCGCCAGGTGCGCATGACTACTTGATCACGCCGCAAGCGGCGCGAGCGCCGGCGCCGCCGATCGGCTGGCTCTTGTGGTCGTCGGGGCTGGCGTGGACGACGATCGAGCTGCCGTCGGCGTCCAGCAGGGCGGGGCGGCCGCCAGCGCCCTTCAGCGACACCAGGGTCGAATAGACCTCGGCCGTGGCCGCGCCGTCAGCGTGGGCGAAGACGTTGGGCAGGTCGCCGTTGTCGTTGGCCTCCGCGTTCAGCAGGCCGTGGACGACCTGGGCGGTGGTGTGGACGTGGGCGCCGGCCGACTTGAAGTCCGGCGTGCCGCAATCGCCCTTCTCATGGAAGTGGATGGCGTGCCAGCCCGGCGTCAGGCCTTTCAGCTCCAGCTTCAGCAGAACGCCGTGCGGGGCTTCGGTCAGGGTGATCACGCCGGCGTCCTTGCCGTCGCCCAGCTTGACCGGAGCGGTCGCGGTCGTCTGAGCCAGGGCGGGCGAGGCGGCGAGGACGGCGGCGAGGGCGAGCGCGGTCGCGGCGGGGAGGCTACGCATGCGGATTTCCTTCTGGATCAAGCGAACGATGGGGACGAAACGCCCGGGAAGGTGGCGCCTTCCCCATCGAAATGCTAACGGTTTTCAACGGTTCCGTGTCCGATTCTGACGGCGAAAAATCCCTTTGAGCGACGATCAAAACACCATCCCTCCTGAAGCTCCGGGCGGGGATGTCGCACCGATCAACATCGAGGACGAACTGCGTCGTTCGTATCTCGATTACGCCATGAGCGTCATCGTCAGCCGCGCCCTACCGGACGCGCGCGACGGTCTCAAACCGGTCCACCGCCGGGTCCTGTTCTCGATGCACGAGCAGGGCCAGACGCCGGAGCGTCCGTACGTCAAGTCGGCCCGCGTGGTCGGTGACGTCATGGGTAAGTATCACCCGCACGGCGACGCCTCGATCTACTTCACCCTGGTCCGCATGACCCAGTCGTTCTCGATGGGCCTGGTGCTGATCGACGGCCAGGGCAACTTCGGTTCGGTCGACGGCGATATGCCCGCCGCCATGCGTTACACCGAGTGCCGCATGGCCCCGCCGGCCATGTCGCTGCTGGCCGACCTGGACAAGGACACGGTCGACTTCGCTGACAACTACGACGGCAAGGAGCAGGAACCGACCGTCCTGCCGTCGCGGATTCCCAACCTGCTGGTCAATGGCGCGGGCGGCATCGCCGTCGGCATGGCGACCAACATCCCGCCGCACAATCTGGGCGAAATCATCGACGCCTGCCTGCTGCTGATCGACGACCCCGAGGTCACGACCGATCAGCTGCTGGACCTGGTGCCCGGTCCCGACTTCCCGACGGGCGGCGAGATCATCGGCCGCGCGGGCCCGCGCCAGGCGCTGCTGACGGGCCGCGGCTCGGTCATCATGCGCGGCGTGGCCAGCGTTGAAGAGCTGCGCGCCGGCCGCGAGGCCATCATCATCACCGAGATCCCGTATCAGGTGAACAAGGCCAACCTGGTCGAGTACATCGCCGAACTGGTCCGCGATAAGAAGATCGAGGGCGTCGCCGACATCCGCGACGAGTCGAACCGCGAAGGCATGCGCATCGTGGTCGAGCTGAAGCGCGACGCCTCGGGCGAAGTGATCCTGAACCAGCTGTACCGCTTCACCGCGCTGCAGACTTCGTTCGGCGTCAACATGCTGGCCCTGAACCGCGGCCGGCCCGAGCAGATGGGCCTGCACAAGCTGCTGCAGCTGTTCGTCGAGTTCCGTGAGGAAGTCGTCGTCCGCCGGACCAAGTTCGAGCTGGGCAAGGCCCGCGATCGCGGCCACGTGTTGGTCGGTCTGACGATCGCCGTCGCCAATATCGACGAGTTCATCCACATCATCCGCTCGTCCAAGGATCCGACCGAGGCGCGCGAGCGCCTGGTGGCCAAGGCCTGGCCGGCGGGCGACATGCTGCCGCTGGTCGAGCTGATCGCCGACCCGCGCACCGTGCAGGAAGACGGAGATCTGATCCGCCTGACCGACGAGCAGGCCCGCGCCATCCTGGCCCTGACCCTGTCGCGTCTGACCGGCCTGGGCCGCGATGAGATCGGCAACGAGGCCACCGCCTTGGCCGACGCCATCCGCGGCTATCTGGAGCTGCTGTCGGACCGCGCCAACATCATGGCGGTGGTCCGCCAGGAACTGGTCGAGGTCCGCGAGAAGTTCGCCATCCCGCGCCGCAGCCAGATGGTCGACGGCGAAGCCGACGTGGAAGACGAGGACCTGATCGTCCGCGAGGACATGGTCATCACCGTCACCATGGGCGGCTACGTCAAGCGCACGCCGCTGGCCAACTACCGCACCCAGCATCGGGGCGGGAAGGGCAAGTCGGGCATGGCGACCAAGACCGAGGACGCGGTCACCCGCGTGTTCTCGGCCTCGACCCACGCCCCGCTGCTGTTCTTCACCTCGGGCGGCAAGGTGTACAAGCTGAAGGTCTGGCGTCTGCCGCAAGGCGTCGCCAATTCGCGCGGCAAGGCGTTCGTCAATCTGCTGCCGATCGAGCCGGGCGAAACCATCACCTCGATCCTTGCCCTGCCGGAGGACGAAGCGACCTGGGGCGCCCTGGACGTGATGTTCGCCACCCGCTCGGGCAGCGTGCGTCGCAACAAGCTCAGCGATTTCGTGGACGTCCGCCGCAACGGCAAGATCGCCATGAAGCTGGACGAAGGCGACGGCATCGTCGGCGTGTCGGTCTGCAACGCCGACCAGGACGTGCTGCTGACCACGGCAGCTGGCCGCTGCATCCGCTTCTCGGTCGACGAGGTTCGCGTGTTCGCCAGCCGCGACTCCACGGGCGTGCGCGGCGTGAAGCTGGCGGGCGAGGACACCGTCATCTCGATGGCCGTGCTGCGCAGCGTTGACGCCACCCCGGCCGAACGCGCCGCCTATCTGAAGCACCAGCGCGCCATGCTGCGCGCCGCGGGCGAGGAGGGCGAGGATGCTCCGGCTGCCGTGGAAGACGGCGAAGAGGATGGCGACGAAACCACCCTGACGCCGGAACGCATCGCCGAACTGGGCGCGGCCGAGGAAATCCTGCTGACCGTGTCGTCGGAGGGCTTTGGCAAGCGCACCAGCGCCTATGACTTCCGTCGTACGGGCCGTGGCGGCCAGGGCCTTGCGGCGCAAGACCTCAGCAAGCGCGGCGGCCGTCTGGTGGGCTCGTTCCCGATCGACGAGACCGACCAGATCCTGCTGGTCACCGACGCCGGTCAGCTGATCCGGGTGCCCGTCTCGCAAATTCGTGTTGCAGCGCGGAATACTCAGGGCGTAACCATCTTCCGCACCGCGCAGGACGAGCACGTCGTCAGCGTCGAGCGTCTCGCCGATTCCGGCGGCGACGATAACCAGGGCGACGACAGCGGGGCGGATGAGACCCCGTAGCGCTCATTAGGCAGGGGGTTGCATGCGGGTTGGGCTCTATCCCGGGACCTTTGATCCGGTCACCAACGGTCACCTCGACATCATCGGTCGGGCGGTCAAGCTGGTCGACAAGCTGGTGATCGGCGTGGCTGTGAACAGCGGCAAGGGTCCGCTGTTCTCGCTGGAGGAGCGGGTCGCCATTCTGGAACAGGAAACGGCGCACCTGACCAAGTTCGCCCAGATCGAGGTGCGGCCCTTCGAGAGCCTGCTGATGCACTTCGCTCGCGAGGTGAACGCCCAGATGATCGTGCGCGGCCTGCGGGCCGTGGCCGACTTCGAATACGAATTCCAGATGACGGCGATGAACCAGCAGCTGGACCGCGAGATCGAGACCGTCTTCCTGATGGCCGACCCGCGCCACCAGGCGATCGCCTCGCGCCTGGTCAAGGAGATCGCCGCGCTGGGCGGCGACATCGGCAAGTTCGTGCCCGCCGGCGTGGCGCAGCAGCTGCTGGCCAAGGTGGGCAAGGCGTAAGGCCGGCCCGCCGGTCAAAGGTTCACAATTGCGTCGTATGGCCTGCGCTTCGGTTATCGGGAGTGCACGGATGAAAACCCTTGGGCGTTTGGGAGCCGGCCTGGCTCTGAGCTTGGCGCTGGCTGCGACGGCGACCGCCGCGCTGGCCGAGGTCTTCACCGTGGCCGTGGTTTCCGACACCCAGAACTACTCGGACATCACCCTGCCGCAGCCGCGCGGGTCCAACACCTTCGAGCAGCAGATGCGCTACCTGGCCGACACGCGCCAGGCCAAGAACCTGGCCTTCGTCACCTTCGTCGGCGACCTGGTGCAGCACGGCGACGGCCAGTTCCGCCGCGCCCGCCCGGACGCCGTGGGCCAGTACGAGACCTTCGACACCCGCCAGGAGTGGGACATCGCCAATCGCGCCGTCTCGATCCTGGGCGCCAGCGGCGTGCCGTTCGGCATGGTCCCGGGCAACCACGACTACGACAACTACAGCTATTGGCCGGAAGCGGGCCTGGGCCCGTCCAAGCCCCTGGCCGGCAGTCGGGCCTGGAGCTTCTATTTCGGTCCGCAGTCGCGCCACTTCGCCGGCAAGGCCTGGTACGGCGGCGCGTCGGCCAACGGCATGAACAGCTTCCAGACCTTCACCGGCGGAGGCAAGCGCTTCCTGCACCTGTCGCTGGAGATGGAGCCACCGCAATCGGCGCTGGACTGGGCCCAGGGGGTGATCGACGCCCATCCGGGCCTGCCGACCATCGTCACGACCCACGAATGGCTGGAACCGCGCAAGGCCCCGCGCTCCAACGGTCAGGCGTCCTATTTCCCCAATAGCGACCACCTGTCGCCCGACCAGGTCTGGGATCGCTTCATCCGCAAGAACGCGATGATCTTCATGGTCCTGTGCGGCCACGCCTACACCCCGGCCGTCGAGGGCAAGTCGGAAGGCGAGAACCTGCGGATCGACCGCAACGACGCGGGCCACCCGGTCTACCAGCTGATCCAGGACTATCAGGGCAACACCATCGGTCCGGACGGCAAGCCCGGCTCGGCCAATGGCGGCGCGGGCTGGATGCGGTTCATGGCCTTCGACACCGACGCCAAGAAGATCCGCTTCACCACCTATTCAACGCTGCTGGACCGTCATGCCGGCCGCAACGGCGAGTCGACCTTCGGCGGCGCGCCGACCCTGTCGGAGTTCGAACTGGATTTCCCGCCGCAGCTTGCGAACTAAACCGCCCAGAAGCGGCCGGAATCATCAGCTTCAACAGTCGCCGCACTTGTCGGGGCGGTCGTGTCGTTCTACGCCGACCCCGACCTATTCTGTTCGGGGTATTCGATGAAGCTCGCCATGACCGCCGCCGTGCTGGCGCTCGCCGCTACCACGGCCTCGGCCCAGACTGCCGAATGGCGCACGCCTGACCCCAACAACGTCATCGTCGTCGAGACGAACAAGGGCCGGATCATCGCCGAGCTCTATCCTGAGGCTGCGCCCAACCACATCGAGCGCGTGCGTGGTCTGGTGAAGGCCGGCTTCTACGACGGCCTGACCTTCTTCCGGGTCATCGACGAGTTCATGGCCCAGACGGGCGACCCGCAAAACACCGGGCAGGGCGGCTCCGACCAGCCGGACCTGACGGCCGAGTTCAACTTCCGCCGTGGCGGGGACCTGCCGTTGAGCTCGACCTTCAAGGTCGGCTCGAACGATTCCGGCTGGATCGGCGTCCTGCCGGTGACCAGCCAGCCGGCGGCCCTGGCGGTGATGACTGCCGACCGCAAGGTCTCCAGCTGGGGCAACTTCTGCCCGGGCGTGCTGGGCATGGCGCGCGCCACCGATCCCAACAGCGCCAACAGTCAATTCTTCTTCATGCGCCAGCACAACGCGTCGCTGGACAAGGTCTACACCGCGTTCGGCCGTGTGATCTCGGGCCTGGACGTCGTGCGGGCCATCAAGACCGGCGAGCCGGTGGCCGATCCGCAGGACAAGATGGTCAGCGTCAAGCTGCTGGCCGACCTGCCCGCCGACAAGCGCCCCTCGATCCAGGTGATGGACACCCGCTCGGCTGCCTTCCAGGCCCTGGTGACCAAGCGTCAGGCCGAGGTCGGCGCGGCCTTCGGCAATTGCGACGTCGAGATCCCGGCTCAGGTGAAGTGACATGATGCTCCGCGCGCTGGCGGCCGGGCTCAGCCTGGCGGCGATCTCGGCTCCGGCGCTCGCGGCGGGACCTGTCCCTTCTGTTTCGGGCAAGCCGGCCGAACAGGACTGGCGGACGCCGGCGCCGGATACGGTCATGGTGATCGACACCAACAAGGGCCGCGTGCTGGTCGAGCTGATCCCTGAGGTTGCGCCGAACCATGTCGCGCGGCTGCAGGACCTGACCCGCGCCGGCATCTATAACGGCCGGACCTTCTTCCGGGTCATCGACCGGTTCATGGCCCAGACGGGCGATCCGACCAATACGGGCGAGGGCGGCTCCGACCGGCCTAACCTCAAGGCCGAGTTCACCTTCCGCCGCGCCGCCGATACCGCCTTTATCCCGATGGCCGCGCCGGCCGGGTTGGAGGTCGGCTTCGTCAAGTCGCTGCCGGTCGTCAGCCAGGCCTGGAGCTGGGCCGACATGACCGCCGACCGCAAGGTGGCGGCCTGGGGGACCTATTGTCCCGGTGTGATCGGCATGGCGCGCGACGAGGACAACAACTCGGCCAACAGCCAGTTCTTCCTGATGCGCCAGCCCTATCCGTCGCTGGACAAGCGCTACACCGCCTTCGGCCGGGTGATCAGCGGCCTCGGCGCCGTGCGGGCTATCAAGACCGGCGAGCCCGTGCCCGCGCCACAAGACCAGATGCAGCGGGTGCGCCTGCTGTCCGACATCCCCGAGAGCCAGCGCCCCAAGGTGCGGGTGATCGATCCTCAAGGCCCTTGGTTCGCGGCCGAGACCAAGCGTCTGCGCACGCTGAGGGGCGCGGATTTTTCGGTCTGCGACATCGACCTGCCGGTCGAGGTTCGCTAACCCATTACCGGTTTCGGACGCGAGCCGGTTCACAGCTGCGCGCAATCCGCGCTAGAAGGCGCGTCACAACACTTGTCACCCCAAGGGAAGACCATGTCGGCTGACCTCGAAAACACCCTGATCCTGACCCTCGAGACCGGTCCGGTCACGATCAAGCTGCGTCCCGACCTGGCGCCGGGCCACGTCGCCCGCATCAAGGAACTGGTGCGCGAGGGCTTCTATGACGGCGTCGTCTTCCACCGCGTGATCCCGGGCTTCATGGCCCAGGGCGGCGATCCGTCGGGCACCGGCCGCGGCGGTTCGGACAAGCCGGACCTGAAGGCCGAGTTCAACGACGAGCCGCACGTGCGCGGCGTTTGCTCGATGGCCCGCACCCCGAACCCCGACTCGGCCAACAGCCAGTTCTTCATCGTGTTCGACGACGCCACGTTCCTGGACAAGCAGTACACCGTCTGGGGCCAGGTGACCGAAGGCATGGACAATGTCGACGCTCTGCCGAAGGGCGAGCCGCCGCGCGCGCCGGGCAAGATCGTCAGCGCCAAGATCGCCGCCGACGCCTAAGGGCTTTGCAAGCGCTCAAAAGAGAAAGGCCCCGGAGCGATCCGGGGGCTTTTTCATTTCACCGTCCGACGCAGCGTGACCACCATCGGCCGGTGGTCCGAGCCCAGGACCGGGCCGCGTTCGACCCGCACCGCATGCCATTCCGAGCCCGCATAGACGTGATCGATCGGCAGGAAGGGCGCGGGGGCTGCCGCGACGCGTGAGAACTTGCCGGCCGGCCAAGAGGGCAGGGCGCGGGTCCAGCGGCGCAGGCCCAGGGCCTTGTCCTGGCGCTTGAGCGCGAAAGACCAGGGCGTGGAGTTGAAGTCGCCGGTCAGGATGGTGCTCTGGGTCCCGAACGGGGCCAGGGTCTGGATCAGCTTGCGCGACTGGGCCTGCTGCGGGCCGGCCGGGATCGGCCAGGTGTAGTGCACGCCGGCCACCGTGAACGGGCCCTTGGGATCAGCCAGGGTCGCCCAGGCGCCGGCCAGATAAGGCTTGTCGGTCGGCACGCTGCCACGGGCCAGCATCTTCTTGCGCGAAAAGATCCAGGTCTCGCAGCGGGCGGCTTTGTCGCACGAGGCGAACGGGTAGTCCTGCCGCAGCGCCTTGATGACCGGCATGGCGTAGCCGCCGGCTTCTTCCAGGATCACCACGTCGGCGTCCTGGGCCCGGATCCACTCCAGGCTTTTCTCCGGCGTGCGGTTGTCGTGCCAGATGTTGAACTGGATGACCTTCAGGTCGCTGGCGGTGACGGTGGCGGGCTTGAAGCGCCAGGCGGCGACCAGCTCGGGCAGCATCAGCACGCCACAGGCGGCGATCGTGGCTCCGCCTAGGCCGATCATGACCCAGCGCTCGCTGCCACGGGCGAACAGTCCGCCCAGGATCGTGGCGCCCACGCCCATCAGCAGCCACAGAGGCGCGGCGTGGGTGAAGGCGTCCAGTCGGTCGCTCCAGGCGCCGCCCAGGCAGGTGAGGGCTAGGCCGAAGCCGACCAGGCCCAGCATCAGGGCGGTGCCGCGCACCAGGAGACTCAGGAGCTGGACGATCAGGCGCATGAGCCGCCCATAACACGGCTCTGTAACGGATGCGCCGCCCTACTCGCCGGGGTGGTGGAAGAAGCTGATATTGCGGAGGCGTTCGGCGCCGATCTGCAAACTGCCGGTGAAGACGCGCTGCGCCCCGCCGTTCGGCCCCCCGCTCCGGCCGGCCTTGTAGGCCGCCAGATCCGGCGTCAGTTCCAGCACCACCTCGCCCAGGTCCGCGGATCTGGCGTGCAGGAACACGCGTTGACCGTCGACCTGATAGGCGTCAGGGACCAGGGTCAGGCCGTTCTGATGGACGGTCTGCTCCATCTCATCCTTCTTCGCCGGACTGTCGACATTGGCGAAGATCAGCGTGATGGGCGGGTTCTTCGGATCGCGCTGGCCTGCTTCCCAGGCCGCGAAGTCCTTGGGGAGCCCGATCGACAGGTTCATCAGCCGCCAGTGACCGACCTGGGCTTGGGCCTCCACGAAGTAGAAGCCGACCAGTTCCACCGCCGGATCGTGCTGGAAGGCGGCGGGAGCGGGGACGGGAGCATCGATCGTCGTGGCCACGGTGCGCTTCTCGGTCGGCGCGGTCGGGGTCGGCGACGTGTCCTTCTTGGCCTCGCAGGCGGTGAGCAGCACCGGCAGTGCGAGCGCGGAAACGAGCAGGCGGTTCATGGCGATCTTCCCCCGAAGATTGTTGTTATGCGAACTGTGCGCGCAACCCGTTCAGGTTGTCCATGGCGCTCGCCTGGCGGCGTATGTCTTGACCTGACCGGCCCATCGTGCGCTTGAAACGCGCCCATGCGCCTTTCCGACTTCGATTTCGACCTGCCCGAGGACCGCATCGCCCTGCGTCCGGCCGAGCCGCGTGACGCCGCGCGCTTCCTCGTGGTCCGCCCCGGCCAGCCTCTCGCGGACCACGTGGTGCGTGAGCTGCCCGACTTCCTGCGGGCTGGCGACGCCCTGGTCTTCAACGACACCCGCGTCATTCCCGCTCGCCTGGCCGGCCTGCGCGAGGGCCGTACGACAGGCGGCGCCGACGGCACGCCGGTGGCCGTCGAGGCGACCCTGCACCGCCGCGTCGCCCCCGACCGGTGGAGCGCCTTCATGCGCCCGGGCAAGCGCCTGAAGGTTGGCGACCGCGTGGCCTTCGGCGCGCGCGATGATCGCGCCTGCGAGGCCGACCGCCTGGACGCCACCGTCGTCGAGAAACACGAGGGGGGCGAGGTGCTGCTGGCCTTCGACGTCTCCGGTCCCGATCTGGACATCGGTATCGCCCGCCACGGCGACATGCCGCTGCCGCCCTATATCGCCGCCAAGCGGGGCGAGGACGAGCGCGACCGCGCCGACTACCAGACCGTCTACGCCCGCGAGGACGGCTCGGTGGCCGCCCCGACCGCCGGCCTGCACTTCACGCCGGACCTTCTGGAGCGCCTGAAGGCCAAGGGCGTGTCGCTGCACTTCGTGACCTTGCACGTGGGGGCGGGGACCTTCCTGCCGGTCAAGACCGACGACGTTTCCGAGCACAAGATGCACGCCGAGTTTGGCGAGGTGACCCGCGATGTCGCCGACGCCCTGAACGCCGTGCACGCCGCCGGCGGCCGCATCGTCTGTGTCGGCACTACGTCCTTGCGCCTGCTGGAAAGCGCCACGGGCGAGGACGGCGTCGTTCGGCCGTTCGCCGACGAGACGGCCATCTTCATCACGCCCGGCTACCGCTTCCGCGCGGCCGACATCCTGATGACCAACTTCCACCTGCCCAAGTCGACCCTGTTCATGCTGGTCAGCGCTTTTGCCGGCCAGGCCACGATGCGGGCGGCGTATGAGCACGCTGTGTCGACCGGCTATCGCTTCTATTCCTACGGCGACGGCAGCCTGCTGTTCAAAGACGAGACTTCCTGATGGCCGCGTTCCCCTTCGAGATCAAAGCCACCGAAGGCAAGGCCCGCACCGGCGTGCTGAAGACCCCGCGTGGCGACATCCGCACGCCGGCCTTCATGCCCGTGGGCACGGCCGCGACCGTCAAGGCCATGACCGTCGACCAGGTCAAGGACACCGGCGCCGACATCATCCTGGGCAACACCTATCACCTGATGCTGCGGCCCTCGGCCGAGCGGGTGAAGCGCCTGGGCGGGCTGCACAAGTTCATGCGCTGGGACAAGCCGATCCTGACCGACAGCGGCGGCTTCCAAGTCATGAGCCTGTCGGGGATCAGCAAGCTGACCGAGGAGGCCGTGACCTTCTCCAGCCACATCGACGGCTCCAAGCACGTGCTGACGCCCGAGCGGTCGATCGAGATCCAGGCCGACCTGCTGGGCAGCGACATCGTCATGCAGCTGGACGAATGCGTCGCCTGGCCGGCGGAGGAGGCGAGGGCGCGCCAGGGCATGGAACTGTCGGCCCGCTGGGCGGTGCGCTCCAAGACCGCGTTCGGGACGCGGGACACTCAGGCGCTGTTCGGCATCCAACAGGGCTCGACGTTCGAGAATCTGCGCCGCGAATCCTCGGACCGCCTGCGCGAGATCGGCTTCGACGGCTACGCGATCGGCGGCTTGGCGGTCGGCGAGGGTCATGAGGCGATGTGCGACGTGCTGGACTACGCGCCCGGCATGCTGCCCGAGGATCGTCCGCGCTACCTGATGGGCGTGGGCAAGCCGATCGACCTGGTCGAGGCCGTGGCGCGCGGCGTCGACATGTTCGACTGCGTTCTGCCGACCCGCTCGGGCCGCCATGGCCAGGCCTGGACCTGGGACGGCGCGATCAACATCAAGAACGCCAAATATGCCGAGGACGAGAGCCCGCTGGATCCGGACAGCGACTGCCCCGCCAGCCGCGACTATTCCAAGGCCTATCTACGCCACCTGTTCAAGGCCGAGGAGATCCTGGGGCAGGTGCTGCTGTCCTGGCACAACATCGCCTTCTTCCAGGCCCTGACCGCCGCCATGCGCGCGGCGATCGAGGAGGGCCGCTTCGAGCAGTTCCGCCGCGACTTCCGGGCCCGGCATCTGGCCAACGGCTAGTAGGCGGGGCCCTTCGGCACGCGCGGGGCTTCTTCCTTGATGATCGGGAAGCGGGGCTTGAGCGGGCCGTAGCGATCGCGTGGCGGCGGCATGCCGGGCTCGACGACCACCGGCGCGGCCGGCGGCTTGTGCTGCGGCGTCGCCGGCGGGTTGCAGCCGCGCGCTTCGCCCAGGCCCTTCAGATAGGCCCGGCGCACCGCGCCCGAGGCGACCGCGCTCTGCACCAGGCGATCGTGACGCTCGGCCCCGGTCAGCTTCCGCACCCAGCCGCGCATGGGAATCAGGCCCTGGGCGGTCGTGGCCACCGCGCCCAGCGCCGCGCCGCCGGCCGCCTTGCGCCCGCGGTCGATCAGGTCCTCGTCCTCGGTCGGCGGATTCTGGTCGATGTCGTCGCCCAGGGCGATGTCCAACGGCTGGATCAGGGCGATCAGCGTCTTGCAGCTGGCCTCGACCGGCCGCTGGTAGGGATCGTCCATCGCTTCCAGCAGGACACGCGGGATCTTGGTGCGGACGATGTTCACGTCACGCAGCGGCGCGCTCATGGCGCCGGTGATTCCGTCTCGATTGGCTTCGGAGGTCGATTTGATTCGGCCTTCGTCGGTCGGTTCGACGGGCGAATCCTCGTGTTGCGGGGGCGGGGCGCCCAACAAAGGCGGCGGCTGCTGCTGTTTCGCGAAGGCCGTTCCGACCAGGGTCGCGCCGCAAACGGCCGCCAAAAGCAAGGTTCTACGCATGTCCTACCCTAACCCGCTCACAGCTTTACCGTCATCCATCCGAAAAACGGCGAAACCATGCTTGCGACGCGCAAAGCCCCCGACTATGGTCCGCGCCGCTTCCCCCGGTACCCGCCGGATCGAGAGCGGGCCGGTAGCTCAGTGGTAGAGCATTCGACTTTTAATCGAATGGTCGTGGGTTCGAACCCCACCCGGCCTACCATTTCAAACCTCTGATTATCCAAGGATTTCAGGGAGTCCACGCACTGGCGCGGACGACACCGACGTTTGCGCCGGCGTGTGCTGGTCTGCTAGCCAGGGCGCATGAACTGGTCAGGACCCATCACGGTCAATCTTCCCGCGAACGCCACGCCCTGGAGCCGGGTGCTGACGTTTCTGGGGCACTACGACACCCGCTACTACTGCACGCCCGGCTCGTATGTGAACATTGGCGCGGGGTCGCTGCCGTGCGTCAACAACCTCATGCTGGTGCCGGCCGGCGAGGTGGGCAAGGTCGGCGAGATCGGCCGCTTCTGCGAGATGCACCCTTCGGCCCGTATCCTGGTGCGCGGCGAGCACGCCAACGACCAGCCGGTGAACATCTGCTTCTCGGGCCTGCCGATCGTCAATGGGGCCTTCGACCAGTACGGGCTGAAGCCGCTGGAGCCCTTCGCGATCGGCAACGGAGTGGTGATCTCCGCGAACGCCCAGGTGATGAGCGGCCGGCGCATCGGCGATGGCGCGGTGATCGGAGCCTCCTCGGTGGTCACCAAGGACGCCGAGGCGCTGGGCGTCTATGCCGGCGTCCCGGCCCGAAAGCTGCGCGCCCGTGAGACCTTTGCGCCGTGGTGGGACTTCGACATCGCCTACCTGATGGCCAACCAGGCCCATCTGCAGGCGCTGGCGGGCCAGGTGTCGGCGCCGCACGTCTATCGTCCTGAGCGGCCTCGCTTCGTCCTGCGCAACGACGTCACCTCGATCACCTTCCTGGGCTTCCTGGAGGGGGAGGACGTCCGCCCGCTGGACCAGGCCCCGCAGGCTGTGCGCGACTACGTGGTCCAGGCGTTGCAGCCGGGACCCAGCCAGTGGCTGGCCGATTGCTGGGCCGCATGACGACGGACAAGGTCGCGCCAGTTTTTCTGTGGTCTTGGTCGGGGTTTCTCCGTTGCCCCATCGACAGGCTAGAGATTTAAGCGGCTCAGTTTCACCTCCGCCGGCGCCTTATCGGGGCGTCCGTGCGTTCAATTTCAGCCTAGTGCCATTTGGCGAGCCCGGACCCAGGACGACGATCAGACGATGACCGCCGACACCGCCGCCACCCGGGCTAGCGCGCCATCGCGGCGGCCGCTGTTTCGCCGACGCTCCGCTATCCCAGGCTTCGGACTAACGATGGGGATCACGCTCAGCGTCCTGTCGCTGATCGTGCTGATTCCGCTGTCGGCCGTAGCTATCAAGGCCGCCGAGCTGTCGCCGTCCGAGTTTTGGGCCGTGGCCTTTTCCGAGCGGGCAGTGGCCGCCTATCGCCTGACCTTCGGGGCGGCGTTCGTCGCGGCCGTGGTCAACGGCGTGTTCGGCGTGCTGACGGCCTGGGTGCTGGTCCGCTACGAGTTTCCGGGCAAGACCCTGGTCAACGCCCTGGTCGACCTGCCGTTCGCCCTGCCGACCGCCGTGGCCGGCATCGCCCTGGCCACGCTCTATGCGCCCAGCGGCTGGGTGGGGCAGTTCCTGACGCCGTTGGGCATCAAGGCCGCCTACAATCCGGCCGGAGTGGTGATCGCCCTGACCTTCATCGGCCTGCCGTTCGTGGTTCGCACCATCGAGCCCGTGCTGCGCGACGCCGCCGACGATGTCGAGGAAGCCGCCGCCAGCCTGGGCGCCAATCGCATTGACACCATCGTGCGGGTGATCCTGCCGGCCCTGGCGCCCGCCTGGCTGACCGGCTTTGCTTTGGCCTTCGCGCGGGGCGTGGGCGAGTACGGCTCGGTGATCTTCATCGCCGGCAACATGCCCTACAAGTCCGAGATCGCGCCGCTGTTGATCATCATCCAGCTGGAGCAGTTCGAGTACGCTCGCGCCGCGACGATCGCCGTGGTCATGCTGGCGGTCTCGTTTACGATGCTGCTGGTCATCAACGCCATCCAGGCCTGGTCGCGGAGGTTCGACTGATGAGCGTCGCTCCGTCACGCAGCCGCCGCGCCACCGACGATCCGGCCTGGGCCAAGGCCCTGGTCATTGGCGTGGTGCTGGCCTTCCTGGCGCTGGTCCTGATCGTGCCGCTGGTCGCCGTGTTCGCCGAAGCCCTACGCCGCGGCCTCGACGCCGCTCTGGTGGCGATCGCCAATCCCGACGCCATGGCCGCCGTGAAGCTGACCCTGCTGACCGCCGCCATCGCCGTGCCGTTCAACGCCGTCTTTGGCCTGTGCGCCAGCTGGGCGATCGCCAAGCACGAGTTCCGCGGCAAGCCACTGCTGATCACCCTGATCGACCTGCCGTTCTCGGTCTCGCCCGTGGTGGCGGGCCTGATCTACGTGCTGATCTTCGGCATGCAGGGTTGGTTTGGCGAATGGCTGGTCGACAACGACATCAAGGTCATCTTCGCCGTGCCCGGCATCGTGCTGGCCACGGTGTTCGTGACCTTCCCGTTCGTGGCCCGCGAACTGATCCCGCTGATGCAGGAGCAGGGGACCAGCGAGGAGGAGGCGGCCATCTCGATGGGCGCGTCGGGCCTCTACACCTTCTGGCGGGTGACCGCGCCGAACGTGCGCTGGGGTCTGATGTACGGCGTGCTGCTGTCCAACGCCCGCGCCATGGGCGAGTTCGGCGCCGTGTCGGTGGTCAGCGGCCATATCCGCGGCCTGACCAACACCATGCCGCTGCACGTCGAGATCCTCTACAACGAGTACGACTTCGTCGGCGCCTTCGCCGTCGCGGCCCTGCTATGCCTGCTGGCCGTGGTGACCCTGGTGCTGAAGACGGCGGTCGAGGCTGCTCAGCCCGGCGCCGGGCGTGGCGGACACTGAACGGATTCAAGGCCTTCCATGACCATCTCCATCCGCTCCGTCGACAAGAAGTTCGGTCGCTATCCGGCCCTCAACAAGGTCGATCTCGAGATCGCCGACGGTGAGCTTCTGGCGCTGCTGGGGCCGTCGGGCTCGGGCAAGACGACGCTGCTGCGCACGATCGCCGGCCTGGAGTTTCCCGACGCCGGTCAGGTGCTGTTCCACGATCAGGACGTGACCTACGCTTCGGCCGCGGCGCGCCGCGTGGGCTTTGTCTTCCAGCAGTACGCGCTGTTCAAGCACATGACCGTGGCCAAGAACATCGCGTTCGGCCTGGACGTGCGGAAGGGCAAGGACAAGCCGTCCAAGATCGAGATCGAGAAGCGGGTCGACGAGCTCTTGAAGCTGGTCGAGCTGGATGGCCTGGGCAAGCGCTACCCGTCGCAGCTGTCGGGCGGCCAGCGCCAGCGCGTGGCCCTGTCGCGCGCCCTGGCCGTGCAGCCCAGCGTGCTGCTGCTGGACGAGCCGTTCGGGGCCCTGGACGCCACGGTCCGCAAGTCGCTCCGCAAGGAACTGCGCCGCGTGCACGACGCCACCGGCGTCACCACCATCTTCGTGACCCACGACCAGGAAGAGGCCCTGGAGCTGGCCGACCGCGTGGCGATCCTCAACAAGGGCCAAATCGAGCAGGTCGGCACGCCCGACCAGGTCCATGACCAGCCCGAAACGGCCTTCGTCTGCGGCTTCGTCGGCGAGGCCAACTGCTTCGAAGGCCAGGTCAGCGGCGGCCAGTTCACCGCCGGCGCTCTGCGTCTGCCGGCCGCCGGCGTGCGCGATGGCGCGGCCACGGCCTATGTCCGGCCGCACGACTTCGTGCTGGATCCGAACGGCTTCGAGGTCCGGGTCGAGCGCGCCCACGTGCAGGGGCCGCTGACCGCCGTCAGCGCCGCCACCCTGGACGGTCGCCCGCTGGAAATCAGCGCTTCGCGCGCCGAGGCTGCTCTTTTCCAAGGTGTTGTGAAGATCGCCGCACGCAAAACGCACGTTTACGCCGTGTAAGGCGCTTTCTGTTAAGCACGCTCCGGATCAAATGCGTCCTGAACGAGAATCCGTGACGCGCTGACCGGGAGTTCTGAAGTCGAATGTCCATGATCGAGCCTTCGGGCGCGGAGCGTCGCGTACATCCTCGGATGCCCGCGGCCCGCAAGATCTACATCGTCGACGATCCGCGCTCGTGGAAGTGCTCGCTGCTGGACATCGCCGAGCGCGGCGCGCGTCTGTCGACGGCCGGCATCGCCGTGCCGCCGGACAAGTTCATCTTCGTGGACGCGGGCGGCCGCCGGGTTCACCTGGCTGAAGTCGTCTGGCGCTCGGGCGCCGAGGCCGGCGTGCAGTTCCTCAAGACCGAGCGCATCGGTCCCCGCGCGGGCGGCGCCGCTGGCGCGCTGGAGATCGCCCGCAAGTTCGCCGCCAACCTGCCGCCCGAGATCCTGCAGTAGGCTTTACTGCTGCTGTTGTTGCTGCTGCTGATGCAGGTCCTCGCGCAGGGCCGCGTCGGGGCGGCGGCGTCCGCCCGCGAAGCTCGGGCGGGCCATGCGCAGGAACTCTGGTTCGGCCACGGCTGCGCGGGCGCGGCGCACCGTCACCCCCACCGCCAGTTGGCTTTCCGTATCGCCCTTGTAGACCCCGCGTGACGGGGTGACGTCGGCATAGTCGCGGCCGACGGCCACGGCCACGTGGCGCTCGCCGGTCATCATGTTGTTGGTCGGGTCGAAACCGACCCAGCGCAGGCTGGGGAGGAAGACCTCGACCCAGGCGTGGGTGGCGTCGGGATCGGAGCGGTCGCCGGCCTCGCGGTCGGTGAACAGGTAGCCCGAGACATAGCGCGCCGGCACGCCCCAGCTGCGGCAGACCGCCAGCATGATGTGGGCGAAGTCCTGGCACACGCCGCGTCCGGCGCTGAGCGCCAAGTCGATCGGGCTGTCGGCGTCGGTGACGCCCGGTTGGTACTCGAAGGCCTTGTAGATGGTCTCCGACAGCATGCGCACGGCGGTCAGCGGATCGCGGCGCTTGAGGGCGTCCAGGTCGTGCTCGTTGATGAAGGTCTGCAGCGCCTCGGTCGTCTGGACGAAGCCGTGCGGCCGCAGGAAGTCGAAGCATTCGCCGCGCACGAACTCGCTGCGCAGGCGGTCCCACTCGCCGGTGTCCAGGTGGACGGGACGCTCGGCCGGGGCCTCGGTCTCGACCGCCGAGCGGGCGATGATGGTCAGCTTGTCGTGCGGCTGGGGCACGTCGAAGTGATAGACGGCGTTGCCGAAGCTGTCGGCGTACGAAAACACCTGGGCGGCCGGCTCCAGGTCCAGTTCGAAACTGACCAGACGCTGGCGGGCGGTCTTCTGGGGCTGCATCCACAGCTCCATCAGGCTTTCCCGGACCGGGCGCTCGTAGTGGTACTGGGTGACGTGGCGGATTTCGAGCAGCACAGGTCTGGTCCTTACGCGGGCAGGCGCGTTTCGAGCGGATAGGCCACGAAGGTCTCGTAGATCGCTTCGTGGATCCGCGCGCATTCGTTGACGACGGTGGTCAGCAGCGGGCCGGCGCCGACGGCTTCCAGCTCGTCGACATCGGCATACTGCAGGCGCGCCTTCAGGCGACCGGCCAGCCGTTCGGGACCGCCGCGTTCGCCGGTCGAGACCCGGCGGGCGAGGGCGGTCAGGTGCTGTTCGATCTGGCTGGTGGCGAAACGGATCGAGCGCGGGAAGTCCTCGTCGAAGACCAGGAACTCCAGGATGTGGCGCGGCTCGATCTCGGCGGTGTACGCGCGCAGATAGGGCTCCAGCGCGCAGGCCATGCGCAGCACGCTGACCAGGGCCACGTGGTCGTCGACCCGTCCGCGCAGCTCGGACTCGGCGAAGCAGACCTCCAGGAGGCGCGAGACCAGCTGGGCGCGCTCCATGTAGATGCCCAGCATCATGAACCGCCAGTTCTCGCCGTGGCTCATGGTGGTGTCGGCCGCGCCCTTGAACAGGTGCAGGTCGGCGATGATGTCGTGCAGGAAGTTGGCCGAGCCGTCCGAGAACTCCTTGCCGGCCTTGGCGTCGGTGACCTTCAGGTACAGCAGATTCAGCCGTTCCCAGGTCTCGGTGGTGATCTGGTCACGCACCTGGCGGGCGTTCTCGCGGGCCCGGGCGAGCGAGGAGACCACCGAGTTGGGGTCCTGACGGTCCAGCACCAGGGCCTCGGCGGCCTCGAAGGAGCCGAGGTCGATCCCGTCGCCCGGCTCGCCCACGGCGGCCATGGCGATCCAGACGGCCTGGGTCCCCGAATCCGTCTGGTCCAGGGTGGCGTTCAGCATCACCGACGACAGGCGCGACAAGTGCTCGGCCCGTTCGATGTATCGGCCCAGCCAGTAGAGGCTGTCGGCAACACGTGCCAGCATCATGGGCGGGCGCTCCCGTTGCCGTGGCCATTGGAGTGACCGTTGTCGTCGGCCAACACCCAGGTGTCCTTGGAGCCGCCGCCCTGGCTGGAGTTCACGACCAGCGAGCCGCGCTTCAGCGCCACGCGGGTCAGGGCGCCGGGCGTCACCACCGTCTTTTCGCCCGACAGGATGAAGGGGCGCAGGTCGACGTGGCGCGGTTCAATGCGGCCGTCGACCAGGCAGGGCGCGGTCGACAGCTGGATGGTCGGCTGGGCTATATAGTTCTCGGGATCGGCCTTGATGGCCTGGGCAAAGTCGTCGCGTTCCTTCTGGCTGGCGTGCGGACCCACCAGCATGCCGTAGCCGCCCGAAGCCCCGACCGCCTTGACCACGTACTTGTCGAGATTGTCGAGCACGTGGCTCAGCTGCCGCGCCTCGCGGCACAGGAAGGTCTCGATATTGGGCAGGATGGCGTCCTCGCCCAGATAGTAGCGGATGATGTCGGGGACATAGGCATAGACGGCCTTGTCGTCGGCGACGCCGGTGCCGGGTGCGTTGCAGATCACGACATTGCCGGCGCGATAGGCGTTGAAGAGACCCGCGGCCCCCAGCGACGAATCACGGCGGAAGGTGAGGGGGTCGATGAAGTCGTCGTCGACCCGACGATAGATCACGTCCACGCGGCGCAGGCCGGTCGTGGTGCGCATGTGGACCATGTTCTCGTGCACGACGAGGTCACGCCCCTCGACCAGTGGCACACCCATCAGGCGGGCCAGATAGGCGTGCTCGTAATAGGCGCTGTTGTAGACGCCGGGGGTCAGCACAACGACCTGCGGGTCGTTGCGCCAGTCGGCGGCCATGCTCTTCAGCGTCGACAGCAGCAGGTCGGGGTAACGCTCAACGGGGCGCACGCCGGCGGCGCGATAGGTGCCGGGGAAGGTGCGCTTGGCGGCGTCGCGGTTGGCCAGCATGTACGACACGCCGGACGGGACGCGCAGATTGTCCTCCAGCACCGCGAACTCGCCGTTCTGCTGGCGGATCAGGTCGCTGCCGCAAACATTGGCGTAGGCCTTGTGCGGCACATAGAGGTGCTGCATCTCGCGGCGATACGACGGCGCGCCCAAGACGAGCTCACGCGGCACAACGCCGTCCATCAGGATCTGCTGGTCGCCATAGATGTCGGCCAGGAACAGGTTCAGCGCCTGCAGCCGCTGGATTAGGCCCGCCTCGATCCGCTTCCACTCGTCGGCCGGAATGATCCGCGGGAAGAGGTCGGTGGGGATGATCCGCTCGGTGGTGTTTTCAGCGCCGTAGACCGTGAAGGTGATGCCCTGCAGCAGGAACGAGCGCTCCAGCGTGCGCTGGCGGCCGGCCAGTTCCTCGGCGCCCAGCGTCGACATGCGGCCGTGCAGCGGGTCGTAGTGGCGGCGGACGTCGCCTTCTGCGGTGAACATCTCGTCGTACGCGACGCCCGGCAGATACGCCGCGCTGGTCATCGGCAGGGGCGGGGCATCCGCTGATGTTGGGGTCTGTGCCGCCACGCTCTTATCCACGCCCATATTCCGCCTTGAGACCCATATTTAAGTCATTGGATGCGAACGCCGAAGCGATCGCGTCTTGTCAAACCTAGAGCGTCCTGCACGTCGAAAGCGCCGGAAACGACCGTCGCCACGCGATTGCACACGCCTGCTCAGCTTTTGGGCGCCGCACGCCCCCGATTGCTAAGCGCAGCTTGGCAAGAGTCGTTGCATTTCGATGCGTGACAGCAGCGGCGCCCCGGACTACAGCAGGGGCGGGGGCGCTTCGCGCGGGGAACGTGATTTGGTGCTTGGGCGGACCACCCTGGCCTTGACTGCTGTGATGTGGCTGAGCGCCACGATCGCTTGGGCCGACGAGCCGATGGCCCAGATCCAAGGCGTCGAGGACAAGGCCCTGCGCGACGCCATTCAGCGCGCCCTGACCCAATCCAAGTCCGCTCCGCAAAGCCGCGCCGAGGCCCGTCGCCGCGCCCGCCAGGCCGGCGAGGACGTGATCGCCGTGCTGCGGTCCGAAGGCTACTACGGCTACACCGTCGAACCCGATGTGCTGGACGGCGAGCCGCCCCGCGCCGTGGTCAAGGTCACGCCCGGTTCGGTCTTCACCATCGCCGATCCCCGCATCGACTGGTCCGGCGCGCCGCCCGACGAGGGCGTTCGCCAACGCGCCGCCGTCGCCATGCGACTCACCGTCGGCGAGCCCGGACGCTCGGCCGATGTCGTCGGGGCCGAGGGGCGCGTCGTCGCCCAGGTCGCCAAGCTGGGCTATGCCGACGCCGTCGCCGAGCCGCGCGAGGTCATCGTCGACCACGCCGACAACACCGTGCGTCCGGCCTTCAAGATCTCGTCCGGCGAGCTGGTGCATCTGGACGGCGTCGAGGTGGTCACCAAGGGCCGCACCAGTGCGCCCTGGATCCTGGGTCTGGCGCCCTGGAAGGAGGGTGACGTCTATGATCCCGAGGACGTCGCCGAGCTGGAGCGCCGGCTGCGCGACACGGCCGTCTATGATTCGATCTCGGTCTCGCTGGCCGGTCCCGACAAGGCGACGCCGCAAGGGCTGAGGCCGGTCGTCGTCACCCTGTCGGACCGCAAGTCGCGCACCATCGAAGTCGGCGCCGGCTTTTCGACCAGCGAGGGTGCGGGCATCGACACCCGCTGGATCCGCTACAATCGTCTGAAGCGCGCCGACACCACGACCTATGCGCTGCGCTTCGCCAAGTTGGAACAGCGCCTGGGCGCGGAGATCTCGCTGCCGCACTGGCGGCGACCGCAGCAGACGCTGAAGCTGAACAGCTCGGTCTTCCGCAACGATACCGACGCCTATAACGAAACCGGCGCCACAGTTGGCGTCGATCTGACCAAGCGGCGGCAGACCACCTCCTATCGCACCTTCGGCGTCTCGCTGGACCTGTCGCAGACCAAGGAGCAGGTTGCTCGGGAAACCGGACTGGCCGGACGCAAGCTGAACCTGGCCACCTTCGCGGGTCTGGCCGCCTATGCCTGGGACTTCTCCGACAACATCCTGGACCCCAAGCGCGGCTGGCGCCTCGAGGCTCGCGGCGAGCCCACCTATGTCGTCGGTGACACGACCCTGCCGTATCTGAAACTGACCACCCAGGGCTCGGCCTATCTGCCGCTGGGCAAGCAGGCCAGCACCGTGCTGGCCGGCCGCCTGAAGCTGGGCGCTATCATGGGCGGTGGCGTTCCCGAGGTTCCGGCGTCCCGCCGCTTCTACGCTGGCGGCGGTGGTTCGGTGCGCGGTTACGGCTACCAGGCCATCGGTCCGCGACTGACCGACAACACGCCGCAAGGCGGTGTTTCTCTGATCGAGACCTCGTTCGAGGTCCGTCAGAAGATCACGTCGAAATGGAGCGCCGTGGCCTTCGTCGACGCCGGCGCCATCGGCACCGACAAGACGCCGCAGCGTGAAGACTTCCGGGCCGGCGCGGGCTTCGGCGTGCGCTACGACCTGGGCTTTGGCCCCATCCGCGCCGACATCGCCGCCCCGCTGGGCCGCCGCAAGGGCGACCCGGCCTTCCAGGTCTATCTCAGCATCGGGCAGAGCTTTTGAGCGGCGAACAGGACAAGCCTGATCTGACGGAGTCGGTCGCCCAGGCCGCAGAGGCGACGGGTGAGGCCGCCGTCAAGGTCGCCAAGAAGATCGGTTGGGGCGGCGCGTTGCTGATCGCCGCGGCGATCCTGGCCGGCATCCTGATAGTCATGGCCGGCGGCCTGCGCTTTGCGCCGATCACCCCGCAAGGCCGCATGTTCCTGGAAGCCCGCGCCTCGGGCCTGAAGCTGGGCCGCATCGGCAAGCTGCATATCGAGGGCCTGTCGGGCGACATCTGGAAGGACTTCGGGGTCCGCCGTCTGACCATCTCCGACGAGAAGGGCGTCTGGTTGGAGGCGCACGACGTGCGCGTGGCCTGGCGTCCGACCGAGTTGTTCGGCCGTCGCTTCCACGCCGAGCGCATCGACGCCCGCGACGTCATCGTGCTGCGCCGCCCGACCATGGGGCCCAAGGGCAAGTCCAGCGCCGCGCCGGTCTCGGTCGACCTGGACGCCTTCGCCCTGCGTCTGGTGACCCGGCCGGCCTTCAGTGGCCGCGATGGCGATTTCGACGTGTCTGGCGCCTATGAGATGGCCCGCCAAGGCGGCCAGAAGGGCAATCTGGCGGTCAAGTCGCGCCTGCACACAGGCGACCACGCCAATCTCGATTTCGACCTGGGGCGCTCCAAGAGCCTGCACCTGCTGGCTGATGCCACGGAGGCCAATGGCGGCGCCATCGCCGGCGCGCTGGGCCTGCCCGCCGACCGTCCGTTCGACCTGAAGGCCAAGGCCGACGGCACCACCAGCCGCGCCGCCTTCGATGTCATCGCCCGCTCGGGGAACACCACGCCGCTGGAGGCCAAGGGGGCCTGGAATGAGGAGGGCGGTTCGGCTCGCGGCCGCATGGACCTGACCGCCTCGACCCTGACCCGCTACCCGGCCAAGATTTTCGGCCCGCAGGCCGAGTTCACCCTGGACGGCAAGAAGGCGACGAACGACGGCCTCTCGGCCCTGACCCTGGATGTCCGCGCCGAGAACCTGACCCTGCAGGCCAACGGTCTGGCGGACCTAGCCAAGAAGCGCACCGGTCCCGACGGCCTGGCCTTTAACGCCCGTATCGGTCAGCTGAAGCGCATCGTCACCATTCCGCAGATGGGCCAGGGTCTGGCCAACGGCGTCTTCCGCCTGGAACCGGGCGGCTTCTCGGTCGAGGGCGACGTCGATGTCGCCGACCTGGAACTGCTGGGCTACCGCCTCAAGCGCGCCAAGGGGCCGACCAAGGTCCGCTGGGCCAAGGGCGAGCTGGACATCGCCGTCCAAGCCGCCGGCACGGGCGGCGGCGGTACGGGCCTGCTGGCGGTGCTGGGCAGCAGCCCGAAGGCGACCTTCGAAGGCGCGCGGGTCAAGGGCGGCCAGTTCCTGATCAAGTCGGCCCGCATCGACGCCCCCAATCTGATCGTCACCGGCAAGGGGGAGCGCGGCGTTCTGGGCGGCCTGTCGTTCAACGGCGAGATGCGGGTGGCCAGCCTGGGCCCTGTGCGACCGGGCGCAAAAGGCTCGGTCACCGCCAAGTGGACGGCCAACAGCTTTGCGGGTCGCCCCTGGAGCTTCACCGTCGACAGTCGCGCGGCCAATTTCGCCACCGGCTATGCCGAGATCGACCGCCTGCTGGGCGCAACGCCGCGCCTGAACGCCAAGGCCGGCTGGAACAACGGCGTACTCAGCGTCGCCGACGCCCAGCTGGCCGGGACCAACGCCAGCCTCAAGTCCTCGGGCAAGATGATCGCCCAGGGCCTGGGCCTGGACTTCAAGCTGGACTGGACGGCCACGGGGCCCTTCAGCGCCGGTCCGGTCGAGATCGCCGGCAAGGCGGCGGGCGACGGCCATGTCGGCGGCACGCTGTCGGCGCCGAAGGCCGAGCTGCAGGCCGACTTCGACAGCATCGACCTGCCCAGACTGCCGCTGACCAAGGCGCACCTGACCCTGACCTTCGCCCGCGGCCCCAACGCCACGGACGGCGTCGCGGCGCTGCAGGCCGACAGCACCTATGGCCCGGCGCGCGGTCGCACGGCCTTCCGCTTCTCGCAGGGCGGCATCGAGCTGTCGGAGCTGGACGTCGACGCCGGCGGGGCCAAGGCCAAGGGCGCGGTCACCCTGCGCAATGGCCTGCCGGCCACCGCCGACCTGACCGTGGCCGTCGGCCCCGGCGCCTTCCTGCCGCAAGGCCAGGTCAAGGGCGCGGCCAGGCTGGTCGACGTCCCGGGCAGCAGTTCGACGACCGCCAATCTTGACCTGACCGCCGAGGAGGTGGCCTTCGGCGCCTGGAAGGTGCGTTCGGCGCGGATCAAGGCGGACGGCCCGCTGTCGCGCCTGCCGCTGTCGATCGACGCGCGCGGCGACGCGCCGGGCGGCCGCTGGCGCATCGGCGGCTCGGGCGCCTTGGCCCAGACCGGCAAGATCTTCGACCTGTCGCTGGACGCTGCCGGCCGCCTGGGCCGCACCGAGGTCAAGACGCGCGAGACGGCCAAGGTCCGTTTCGGCGACGGCCCCACCCAGGCCCGCCTGCGTCTGGCCATCGACAAGGGCCGCGCCGACATCGACGCCGATCTGGGCGGCGCGACCGCCATGCTGAAGGCGCAGCTGGCCGGGGTGGCGATCACCGCCTTCAATCCCGACCTGGACGGCGACATCGACGGGGCGTTCAACCTGCGCGGCCAGGGCGAGACCCTGACCGGCGACTTCGACATGCGCCTGGCCAACGCCCGCGAGCGCGGGGCCAAGATCGAGCAGTCGCTGAACGCCAAGGTTCACGGCGACCTCACCGACAGCCGCCTGACCATCGTCGCCGACGGCGACAACAGCCAGGGCCTCAAGGCCGAAGCCAACCTGTCCCTGCCGGTCGAGGCTTCGGCCAAGCCGCTGCGGCTGGTGATCGACAAAAAGCGCGGCGTACAGGGCCAGTTCATGGCTCAGGGCGAGATCAAGCCGCTGTGGAACCTGCTGATGGGCGCCGACCGCTCGCTGTCGGGCAAGATCAACCTGCAGGCCAGCCTGGGCGGCACCCTGGCCGACCCGCGCCTTATCGGCCAGGCGACCCTCGATCGCGGCGGCTTCGAGGACGGCCAGACGGGTCTGAAGCTGCGCAACGTCACCCTGCGCGCGGCCCTGGCTGACAACGCCATCGACGTCAGTCAGGCTATCGGCGAGGACGGGCAGGGCGGTTCAGTCTCGGGCGCCGGGCGCATCAGCCTGGCTCGCGACGGGGTCGGCAACTTCAAGCTCGACATGAAGAGCTTCCGCCTGATCGACAACGACCTAGCCTCGGCCGTGGCGACCGGCCAGGCCAGCGTCAACCGCTCGGCCGACGGCAAGATCAAGCTGTCGGGGGCGGTGACCATCGACCGCGCCGACGTCTCGGCCCAGAGCAAGACCCCGGCCGGCGTCGTGGCCATGGACGTCATCGAGCGCAATCGTCCGCAGGACCTGGATCAAGGCCTCCAGCGCCGTCCGACCACCGGCGGCATGATCCTGGACCTGGACCTGAAGGCCGCTCGCCGGGTGTTCGTGCGTGGCCGCGGCCTGGACGTCGAGCTATCGCTGGACGCTCACGTCGGCGGCACCTCGCTGGCGCCGGTCTTGGGCGGCACCGCCCGCGTGGTGCGCGGCGAGTATGACTTCGCCGGCAAACGCTTCGAGTTCGACGACGACGGCGTGGTCTATCTGTCGACCCAGCTGGACCGCATCCGCCTGGACCTGTCGGCCACCCGCGAGGACGCCGCCCTGACCGCCGTGGTGCGGATCCTGGGCACAGCCGCCAAGCCGGAAATCACCCTGACCTCGCGCCCGGAACTGCCCAGTGACGAGGTGCTGAGCCAGGTCCTGTTCGGCTCGTCGGCGGCCCAGCTGTCGCCGATCGAGGCCGCGCAACTGGCGTCTGCCCTGGCCGCCATGGCCGGCGGCGGCGGCTTCGACGTAATCGGCAACCTGCGCAGCTTCGCGCGTCTCGATCGCCTGGCCTTTGCGGAAAGCGCCACCGGCATGACCGTCTCGGGCGGCAAGTACGTGACCGACGATGTCTATCTGGAGATCATCGGCGGCGGCCGCGAAGGTCCCGCGGCACAGGTCGAGTGGCGGATTCGCCGGACCCTGTCGCTGGTCTCGCGGATCGGCGGCCAGAACGACGCGAAGCTTTCCGTCCGCTGGCGAAAGGACTACTAGGAGGCAAGGCTGTTGCGTGGGTGACCGGTTTCCTCCCTGGAGGTGAGCACGATTTACCCGCGGCCCTTGGTTATCGTGACTGAGGGAGGACCAGCTTTTCATGCGTCTCGATTCAGAAGATCGCGCGGTTCTGGACCACATCGCGCGGGACGGCGGTCGCATTGTCGACCGCGCCGTGGACTGGTGCGCCGTGAACTCCGGCAGCCGCCATCTGAGCGGGCTGGAGCGGCAGCGGCAGATCCTGCTCGACGCCGCCGCCGACCTGCCGGCCGCGCCGATCGAGATCCCGCTGTCGCCTTCGCGCGAGATCGCCGCCGACGGCCGCGAGACCGAGTTCGCCCATCCCTCGTGCCTGGCCGTGGTCGTGCGACCCGAAGCCCCGGTTCAGGTCGTGCTGACCGGCCACTACGACACCGTCTATCCCGAGACGAGCGCGTTCCAGCTGGTCCGCACCCGTCCCGATGGCGCGCTGCACGGGCCGGGCATCGCCGACATGAAGGGCGGCCTCTCGGTGATGCTGGCGGCGCTGCAGGCGTTCGAGCGCAATCCCGAGGCGGCCAAGGTCGGCTACCGCGTGCTGCTGTCGCCGGACGAGGAGATCGGCTCGATCGCCTCCGGACCGGTGCTGGCCGACTTCGCCCGGCGCGGCCATGTCGGCCTGACCTATGAGCCGGCCCTGGCCGACGGGGCCCTGGCCTCGGCGCGCAAGGGCTCGGGCAATTTCCACATCGTCATCCACGGCCGCGCGGCTCACGCCGGCCGCGATTTCGCCGCCGGCCGCAATGCGGTGATCGGCGCGGCAAGGGTCGCCGAGGCCCTGCACGGGCTGAACGGCCAGCGCGACGGGGTGACGGTCAATGTCTCGCGCATCGACGGCGGCGCGCCGCTGAACATGGTGCCCGACATCGCCGTGGTCCGCTTCAACGTCCGCTTCCCGGAGGCCGAGGCGGCCGCCTGGTTCGAGGCGCAGGTCGCCCGGATCGTGGAAGGTGTGAGCGATGACCTCCACGCCCACCTGCACGGCATGATCACCCGCGGCGCCAAGCCCTTCAACGCCGCCCAGCAGCAGCTGTTCGGCGCGGTGAAGGATGTCGGGGCCCTGCTCGGCCAGGACATCAGCTGGAAGCCGTCCGGCGGGGTCTGCGAGGGCAACAACCTGTTCGCCTCGGGTCTGCCCAATGTCGACACCCTGGGCGTGCGCGGCGGAGACATCCACAGCGAGGCCGAACACGCCTTTCCCGAAAGCTTCGTCGAACGCGCCCAGCTTTCGGCCCTGATCCTGATGAAACTGGCCAGCGGCGAGATCGACGCCAGAGCGATCCGCGCAGCCATGGGGAGCGTCTGAATGCTTGTTGTCCGTCCTGCCGGTTCCGCCGATTTCGACGCGCTGATGGAACTGGCCGTGCTGTCCGGGCGCGGCTTCACCAGCCTGCCCGAGGACGAGCCGACCCTGCGCGCGCGCCTGGCTCTCTCCGAGGCCAGCTTCCAGGCCGGCGTCGCCCCGCCCGAGGCATGGTACACCCTGATGCTGGAGGACCTGGAGGCGGGCGCGATCGAGGGCGTGGCCGGGGTTAAGGCCGGCGTTGGCCTAAAGCGTCCGCACTTCTCGTTCCGCGTCGTGACCCTGGCCCAGTCGTCGCCGACCCTGGAGATGCGCTTCGACCACAGCGCCCTCGTTCTGGTGAACGAATGCGCCGGCTGGTCCGAGGTCGGCTCGCTGTTCTTGCGGCCCGAGAAGCGCAAGGGCGGGGCGGGGCGCCTGCTGGCCCAGTCGCGCTACATGCTGATCGGCATCGAGCCGCAGCGTTTCGCCGAGATGGTGTTGGCCGAGCTGCGTGGCTGGTTCGACGACGACGGCCGCTGCCCGTTCTGGGACCACGTGGCCAGCAAGTTCTTCCGCCTGGAGTTTGACCAGGCCGACCTGATGAGCGCCTCGACCGACGGCCAGTTCATCCTCGACCTGTCGCCGCGCCATCCCATCTACACCGAGCTGCTGCCGGAGTCGGCGCGCGACGTCATCGGCCGCGTCCACCGCGACGGCGAGGCGGCCCGCGCCATGCTGGAGCGCGAGGGTTTCCGCTACCAGGGCTTGGTCGACCTGTTCGACGCCGGGCCGACCGTGGCCTGTCCGCGCGACGACATCCGCACAGTGCGCGACGCGCGCCGCCTGCGGGTCAAGCTCGGCGAGGACGCGTTCGGCGAGGAGGCGCTGGTCTCGACCGGCGCGGTGGCCAGGTTCCGGGCGGTGCGGACGCCTGTGCTGATCGACGGCGAGACCGCCATCCTGGGTCGCGAGGCGCTGGACGCCCTGGGCGTTCGGGACGGCGACATGGTGCGGGTGAAGGCATGAGTGGCGTGTTCATCGACGGCAAGTGGCGCGCGGGGCGCGGGCCGGAACTGGTCTCGACCGATCCGGCCAGCGGCGAGGCGGTCTGGCGCGAAGCGACGGCCGATGGGGCCGACGTCGCCCACGCGGTCGAGGCCGCGCGGCGGGCCTTCCCCGCGTGGGCGGACCGGCCGCGCGAAGAGCGGATCGCCGTCCTGCGCCGCTACAAGGACGCCCTGACCGAGCGCACGCCGGCCTTCGCGGAAGCCTTGAGCCGCGAGACCGGCAAGGCGCTGTGGGAGACCAAGGCCGAGCTGGCCTCGATGATTGGCAAGGTCGATCTGTCGATCCGCGCCTATGACGAGCGCACCGGCGTCACTGAGACCGCCATGCCTTTCGGCCGCGCCGTGCTGCGCCATCGGGCCCACGGCGTGATGGCGGTGTTGGGGCCGTTCAACTTCCCCGGCCACCTGCCCAACGGCCATATCGTCCCGGCTTTGCTGGCGGGCGACACGGTGGTGTTCAAGCCCTCGGAAGAGACGCCCCTGGCTGGCCAACTGATGGTCGAGGCCCTGGAGGCGGCCGGCGTTCCGGCCGGCGTCGTCAACCTGGTGCAGGGCGGCCGCGAGACGGGGCAGGCGCTGATCAACCAGGAGATCGACGGCCTGCTGTTCACCGGCTCGGCGGCGGCCGGGACCTTCTTCCGCCGCCACTTCGCCGACCGGCCCGACGTGATCCTGGCCCTGGAGCTTGGCGGCAACAATCCGCTGGTGGTGTGGGACGCGGGCGACGCCGAGGCCGTGGCGGCCCTGGTCGTGCAGTCGGCCTTCATCACCACCGGCCAGCGCTGCTCGTGCGCCCGGCGGTTGATCGTGCCGGATGACGCGTTCGGCCGGTCGGTGATCGAGGCGACCGCCGCCCTGGCGGACCGCCTGAGCATTGGGCCATGGAACGGCGAGGGCGAAGCCTTCATGGGTCCGATGATCTCGGCCCGCGCCGCCAACGCCGCCCGTGCGGCAGCGTCGACCATGGGCGGCGAGCGCATCCGGTCGCTGGGCGCCGTCGAGGGGCTGAGCGAAGCCTTCGTGACGCCCGGCATCGTTGACGTCACCGGCGTCGACACCCCCGACGAAGAGCTGTTCGCCCCGTGGCTGCAGGTGCGCCGCGTGACCTGTTTCGACGACGCCCTAAAGGCCGCCAACGCCACGCGCTATGGCCTGTCGGCGGGGCTTATTTCCGCTGAATCAAAGCGTTGGGATCAGTTCCTGAACCGCATCCGTGCGGGCGTAGCCAACTGGAACCGACCGACCACGGGGGCGGCGGGCTCGATGCCGTTCGGGGGGCTTGGCGCCTCGGGCAACCACCGCCCTAGCGCCTATTACGCCGCCGACTATTGCGCCTACCCGGTCGCCAGTTTCGAGGCGGAAGCGGTCGCCGATACCCTCAAGGATATCAAGGGACTGCGCGGATGAGTTCGGCGTTCGAGGCCAATTGCGACGGGCTGGTCGGGCCGACCCACTCGTATGTCGGCCTGTCGCCCGGTAACCTCGCCAGTACGAAGAACGCGGGCGAGGTCTCGAACCCGCGCGGTGCGGCGCTCGAGGGTCTCTCCAAGATGCGCCGGCTTGCGGACCTGGGTATCCCGCAGTTCGTGCTGCCGCCGCACGAGCGTCCGGCCGTAAACCTCTTGAAGTCGCTGGGCTTTTCGGGCTCCGACGACGCGGTCATCGAAGCCGCTTGGAAGGACGCGCCGGCCCTGGCCGCGGCCGCCTGTTCGGCCTCGCCGATGTGGGCCGCCAACGCCGCGACGGTGACGCCCAGCGCCGATACCGAGGACGGCCGCGTCCACCTCACGCCGGCCAACCTGCTGACCAACCTGCACCGCAGCCTGGAAGGCCCACAGACCACCCGCGCTCTGCGCCGGCTGTTCCCAGACGAAAGCCGCTTCGCCGTCCACGAGCCGCTGCCGACCCAGCCGCACTTCGCCGACGAAGGCGCGGCCAACCATGTGCGGCTGTGCGCCGAACATGGCGCGCCGGGCGTCAACCTGTTCGTCTGGGGCCGCGAGGCCTGGGGGCCGTGGGACGGTCGCTTTCCGGCGCGCCAGACCCGCGAGGCCTTCGAGGCGATCCAGCGTCGCCACGGCGCGGCGCGGGCGGTGTTCCCGCAGCAGGGCAAGGCGGCGATCGAAGGCGGAGCGTTCCACAATGACGTGGTCTGCGTCGGTACGCGCGAATGCCTGTTCTACCACGAGCGCGCCTTCGAGGACCGCGCCCTGATGGAGCGCCAAGTCCGCACCGCGGCCGGCGACCTGTTCGAACCTGCCTTCGTCGAGGTCTCAGAGGCCGACCTGCCGATGGCCGATCTGGTGGCCAGCTATCTGTTCAATTCGCAGCTGTTGGTCGTGCCCGGCGAGGACCGTTTGGTGCTGCTGGCCCCGGCCGAGACGCGCGACAACCCGAACGCCTTTGCCGTCGCCGAGGGGCTGGCCTCGTCCAACGGACCGATCGGCCGGGTGGATTATGTCGACGTCCGCCAGAGCATGAGGAACGGCGGCGGTCCGGCCTGCCTGCGGTTGCGGGTGGTGCTGACGGAGGACGAGCTGGAGGCGGCCAATCCGGCTCAGCGCTTCACGCCCGGCCTGCACACGACCCTGGCCGACTGGGTGACGCGCCGCTATCGCGACCGCCTCGCGCCGGCCGATCTGGCCGATCCGCTGCTGCTGACCGAGAGCCGCGAGGCGCTAGATGAGCTAACGACGATCCTGGACCTGGGCGGCGACTTCTACCCGTTCCAACGCTAGCGACGGATCGCCGCCAAGGCGTCCGGGAAGCGCCGCGACAGCGGGACCTCAAGGTCGCCCAGCTCGATGGCGAAGTCGCCCGAACCCTCGGGCCTGAGGCCGGTGACGCGAGCCGGATTGACGAGCCAGGACTTGTGACTGCGCACGAAGCCGTGCGGGGCCAGCCCTTCCAGCACCGCGCCCAGCGACGCACGGGTGAGAGGACGGCGGCCATCGGCCAGCACGAACTCGGCATAGTTGCCGGCCGAACGCACGGCCAGGATCTCTGACACTGAGGCCCGGATCATCCGCGCGCCGTCATGGATGTCGAATGTGGCTGGTGCGGCCGGGGCCGGGGCCTCGGTCGGCTTCTGGCCGCCCCGGCGCAGGGCCAACCAGAAGATGATCGTCGCCAGGCCGTAGGACATGATGTCCTTGCGGAATTCGTAGGGGAACTCGGTCGACAGCGGGCCAAAGTGATAGCGCTGGCCCAGGCTCGCGTGCGCCCAGATGCGCAACGCCACGAAGCCGGCGACGTGCAGGGCCGAATAGATCAGCACGGCGACGAGATGGACGGGGGCCGCGACCCGCCATCGGGGCTGCTTGCGGATCATCCACAGCGCCATGCCGGCGGGGATCCCCAACAGGCCGAAGATGACCAGGGCGCTGCTGGTCTCCCAGATCACCGGCGAGACCAGGCCCAGCTCAGGCGCGTCGTGCTGGATGGTGAGGATGTTGATAAAGGCGATCATCGCCACGATCGCCAGGCCCAGCAGCCAGGCGCGTCGCAGCTGTCGCCACTCTTCGCCGGTCATCCCTGAAAGCACGCCTTTGAGCCCGGATGGCTCGCCGGTCGTCCCGGCCAGCGCCCGCTGATCCCCTAGGGCTTGGCCGCTGTGGACGGCGCGGTTCAGGTCGCCGGCATCACCTTTCAAGCTGGACGCCCCTTGATGACCACGACCGCCGTCCCCCTGACCCGCCGATACGATCTGGATTGGATCCGAGTCGGCGCGTTCTTCCTACTGATCCTCTATCACACCGGCATGTTCTACGTGCCGTGGGAGTGGCACGTGAAGACGCCGCACGTGGTCGAAGGGCTGATGCCGTTCATGCTGCTGACCAACCCCTGGCGGCTGACCTTGCTGTTCCTGGTGTCGGGCGCTGCGACGCGGTTCATGGCCGACAAGAGTTCGGTCGGAAAGCTGGCCTGGGCGCGGATCGCACGCCTGCTGCCGCCGCTGATCTTCGCCATGGTCGTGATCGTGCCGCCGCAGACCTACTATCAGGTGGTCGAGTTCATCGCCGCTCATCCAGGCACGACGCTGAGCGTCGACAATTTCTGGATCCGCTACATGACAGGCGCAGGCCGCTGGTGCGGTACGGACGGCAAGTGCGTGACGACGCCGACCTGGAACCACATGTGGTTCGTGGCCTATCTGCTGTTCTACGCGCTGGTTCTGTCGCTGATCCTGCTCGTCTGGCGCAAGGCTGGCGATCGCATCCAGGCGGGCGCTGAGCGTGTGCTGAAGGGTTGGGGCCTGTTCGTCTGGCCGATCCTGTTCCTAGGCCTGGCCCGCACGTTCCTGATCCGCTTCGGCGAGACCCACGCCCTGGTCGGCGACCACTATGTCCACGCCGTCTCGTTCAGCGCCTTCCTGCTGGGCTTCGGTCTGGCGAAGTCGCAGGTGCTGCGTGACCGTCTGATCGCCGTGCGCTGGCCGGCCCTGATGCTGGCGATCGCCGCCTGGGCAGGCTGGGCCAGCTATGTCTGGGTCTATCGCGCCGATGACGCCGTTCCGCCGCAGCCGCTGATCCAGGCCATGCGGTTCGTGTTCGCTACTGACACCTGGTGCGCCATCGTCGCCATCCTGGGGTTCGGGGCCAAGCACCTGACCAAGGGCGGGCCTGTGCTGCGCTATCTGACGCTGGGCGTCTTCCCGTTCTACCTGGTCCACCAGACCCTGACCGTGGTCTTGGCCCATCACCTGGCCAAGCTGGGGCTGCCGCAGGGGCTGGAGGGTGCGATCCTGGTTGCTGGCACCTTCGCCGGCTGCTTTGCGACCTATGAGATCGTGCGGCGCATCCCCTATGTGCGGATCCTGTTCGGCCTGAAAGGTCAGCCGGCCGAGGTCGCCGCCAAGCGGCCGCCGGCCTTGGCATAGGCCTGGGTGCCGCGCGTAATGATGGCGTCGCCGGGGACGATCTCGGCGACGCCGAGGTCGCTCTGGCCGGCCAGGCGGCCGTAGAGCGCGCCGAAGTCCTGGAGGGTGACCTCCTGCAGCGTCTTGATCGAGTCGATCATGAAATAGACCTGCTGGAAGTCGTCGATCCGGTAGTTCGTGCGCATCACCCGCTCCAGGTCGAAGCCGATGCGGTTGGGCGAGGGATCGTCCAGGGCGAAGATCGATTCCGTGCGCGACGAGACGATGCCGGCCCCGTAGATGCGCAGGCCGGCCGGGGTGTTCATCAGGCCGAACTCGACCGTGTACCAGTAGAGGCGCGCCAGATTGGCCAGGCGGCCCAGGGAGAGCGCCCGCTGGCCGCCCTGGCCATAGGCCTGCATGTAGTCGGCGAAGACCGGATCGGTCAGCATCGGCACGTGGCCGAAGACATCGTGGAAGATGTCCGGCTCCTGCAGGTAGTCCAGTTCTTGCGGCTTGCGGATGAACTGGCCGGCCGGGAAGCGGCGGTTGGCCAGGTGATCGAAGAACACGTCGTCGGGCACGAGGCCCGGCACGGCGACCACGGTCCAGCCGGTCAGGCGCTGGAGTTCTTCATTGATGCGCTTGAAGTCGGGGATGCCCGAGCGGTGAAGGTCCAGCGCGTCCAGACCGCGCAGGAATTCGTCGCAGGCGCGGCCGTGCAGCATGTCGGCCTGGCGTTCGTACAAGGTGATCCAGACGTCGTGCTCGGCCTGGGAATAGGTCTCCCAGCCCTGGTCGATCGTCCAATCGGGGCGGGCGCCCGGGGGCGGCCCGTTGCTAAAACCGTCTGCGCTCATGGAACGACGGTACGCCCCGGATTTGGCAAAAGCTGTTCGCAGTTTGCGCCAAAACGGCAGGTCGGCGGAGAGATGTGCCGGCTTAGTGTGAGATCCGGGGGCGAAGCTTGTACAGCCCGTGATCGAAAGACTCGAAGATCACGGCCGTCTGCGGATGGCCGACCGGCTCGCCGCTGTCGTCAGGCAGCAGGTTCTGTTCGGACACATAGGCCACGTAGCTGTTGTCGTCGTTCTCGGCCAGCAGGTGGTAGAAGGGCTGGTCCTTGGTCGGCCGGATGTCTTCCGGGATCGACTCCCACCACTCATCGGTATTGGCGAACACCGGGTCGACGTCGAACACCACGCCCCGGAACGGGAAGATGCGGTGCCTGACGACCTGGCCGATCGCGAATTTGGCGAGTCTCGAGTTCATGGCGTTAACGATAGCAGGCGCACCTGACTGAAACCTGAACGGTGAGACTTCCGAACCCGGATGACAAGCGGGCGCCTTCCGACGCGCGAGTGGCGTGCTATGGTCGACTCGAAGTGAGGCTTCGCAACCGTATGCGAGGCCTGCGAGACAGGTAGAGACCATGTCGGACGCGCCCCGCGCGCCCGGTGCTCCCAACGGGCGGCGCCGGCGGTCTCAGGACGATGCCGCATGTTATGCGGCGCTGGATCTGGGGACCAACAACTGCCGCCTTCTGGTGGCCACGCCTTCGCCGCGCGGATTCCGCGTCGTCGAGGCCTATTCCCGCATCGTGCGCCTGGGCGAGGGTCTGTCGCAAACCGGCCAGCTGTCCGAGGCGGCCATGGATCGCTCGCTGGCGGCCCTGAAGGTCTGCGCCGAGAAGATCCGTCGCCGCAAGGCGCTGCGCGTCAAGGCCGTGGCCACCCAGGCCTGCCGTGGCGCCACCAACGGTCCCGACTTCGTGCGCCGGGTGCACGAGGAAACCGGCCTGAAGCTGCAGATCATCAGCCCGCGTGAAGAGGCCCAGCTATCGGTCGCCGGGTGCATGAGCCTGTTCGATCGCCAGCAGGACGCGGCCCTAGTCGTTGATGTCGGCGGCGGCTCGACCGAGCTGTCCTGGGTCGATCTGAAGGGCGGCGGCCTGGACGCCAAGCCGCGCCAGTTCGCGGCCTGGAAGCTGCCGATCAAGGCCTGGCTGTCGATCCCGGTGGGGGTTGTCACCCTGTCCGAGCGCTTCCCCGAAGGCGAGCGCGCCGACGAAGCCTGGTTCCGGGCCATGGTCGACGACGTGAAGAGCCGTATCGACGGCTTCCCGCACGCCGAAGCGATGCGTCCCGTGTTCGAGGAGGGGCGGGCGCATCTGGTCGGCACCTCGGGCGCCATCACCAGCCTGGCGGGCCTGCATCTGGGCCTGCCGCGCTATGACCGCAACGTGGTCGACGGCCTATGGATGAACCGCACCGACTGTGACGCCGCCGCCGGCCGTCTGCTGGGCCTGACCGCCGCCGAGCGCGCGCAGGAGCCCTGCATTGGCGCGGATCGGGCCGATCTGGTCCTGGCCGGCGCGGCCATCCTCCAGGCCGTGCAGGAGCTTTGGCCATGTTCGCGGGTGCGCGTCGCCGACAGAGGGCTTAGAGAAGGCCTCCTGATGTCCCTGATGTCCGACCAGCAGAAGCGCCCGCGCCGGCGCCGTCGCGGCGGCGCATCCAAGAAGCCGGTAGCCGCATGAGCGATGAAGAGCCCCCCCGCAAGCGTATGGTCAAGCCGCCCTCAGGCGGCACGGAGAGCGGTCGCGCCAAGCCCGCACGCCTGAAGACTGCCTACGGTCGCACCCCCAGCCAGCAGGCCTGGCTGGAGCGGCAGATCAACGATCCGTTCTCGGCCAAGGCGCGCGCCCTCGGTTATCGCAGCCGCGCGGCCTTCAAGATCAGCGAGATCGACGAGAAGTACGGCTTCTTCAGGAAGGGCGCGAAAGTCATCGACCTGGGCTGCGCCCCCGGCGGCTGGCTGCAGATCGCCGTCGAGCGCGGTGTGACCGATATGGTCGGCATCGACCTGCTGCCCGTCGACCCGGTGGCCCCGGCGCACCTGCTGGAGATGGACTTCACGGCCGACGACGCGCCGGGCAAGATCCTGGAGTTGCTGGACGGCGCGCCCGACCTGGTCATGTCCGACATGGCGCCCAACACCGTGGGGCACCGCGAGACCGATCACCTGCGCATCGTAGGCCTGATCGAGATCGCCGCCGAGTTCGCGATCGACACCCTCAAGCCCGGCGGCAGTTTTGTCGCCAAGGCCTTCCAGGGCGGCGAGACGGCCGAGGTCATCGCCCGGCTGAAGAAGCACTTCGACCGCGTCCAGCACTTCAAGCCCAAGGCCAGCCGCGCCGACAGCTCGGAGGTCTTCCTGGTCGCGACGGGGTTCAAGGGGCGGTAGGGCGCTAGAAGAGGTCGGTGGCGTCCTGAGCACTGTCCAGGATGCGGATGACCAGAACACCGTTGTCGTCGACGCTATAGCAAATAGCCCATCGTCCATGCGGCGCGCGCCTTACGCCGCGTTCTCCTTGGTTGGGTAAAAGCGGGTAGGCGCGCGGGTGATCGGCCAGCCCCATGCACTTTGCCCGTAGCCTCCTCGCAATGGCCTTGGATGCATTTGGTCGATCGTCAGCGATCCAGCGCGCAATCCTGGAAAGATCTTGAAGCGCAGCCTGGGCGAACCGCGTTTTCACTTGTCGAGATAGTCGGGCGACGGTTCGGCTACGCCGGCGGGTTCAGCCAGCAACAGGTCGAGTTCAGCCTCCATGTGCGCGAAGGCTTCCTCCAGCGATACCGTGCGGCCAGCTTCAGCGTCGGCGAGGCCTTCGTCGATCAACGCATGGAACGCCGCCAGCTTGGCCTCACGCTCCTGCACCAAGCGCACGCCCTCGCGCAGCACCTCGCTCTTGGAGCCATAGCGGCCGTTCTCGATCAGATCGGTGACGACGGCTTCGAGTTGCGGACCTAGATCGACGCTGATGGCCATGCGGTGTCTCCTTTGTGGTCAATATCTATTATTGGTCGCGACGGGGCAAGGGAACAGCCCTGTCACATTGCCATCGCAAAATTCCTCGCCATTTCCCGTCTCCACCGCCTCGACAACCGCCGACCTCGCGGCTATATCCGCGCCGCAAAATGGAGACTCCGATGGAGATTCGCGAAGGGCTCACCTTCGACGACGTTTTGCTCGAACCCGGCCCGTCCGACGTCATGCCTACCCAGGTGACGACCGAGACCCGGTTCACGCGTGAAATCAGTCTGAACATTCCGCTCGTGTCCGCCGCCATGGACACGGTGACCGAAAGCCGCCTGGCCATTGCGATGGCTCAAGCCGGCGGCCTGGGCATCCTGCACCGTAACCTCACCAACGAGGAACAGGCGGACCAGGTGCGCGAGGTCAAGCGCTACGAAAGCGGCATGGTCATCAATCCGCTGACCATCCACCCCGACACCACCCTGGCCGAGATCCGCGAGATCACGGCCCGCCGCAAGATCTCGGGCTTCCCGGTCGTCGAGCGCGGCTCGGGCAAGCTGGTCGGCATCGTCACCAACCGCGACATGCGCTTCGAGGGCGACGCCAACGTCCCGGCCTCGGCGATCATGACCCGCGAGAACCTGATCACGGTTGCCGAAGGCGTCGATCAGACCGAAGCGCGCCAGCTGCTGCGCAAGCACAAGATCGAACGCCTGATCGTCGTCGACGAGGCCTATCGCGCCGTCGGCCTGATCACGGTGAAGGACATCGAGAAGGCCCAGGCTCACCCCCTGGCCGCCAAGGACGACAAGGGCCGCCTGCTAGTCGGCGCGGCCTCGACCGTCGGCGACGCTGGCTTCGAGCGCTCGATGGGCCTGGTGGACGCCGGTGTCGACGTCGTCGTTATCGACACCGCCCACGGCCACTCCAGCCAGGTCGCGCAAGCGGTATCGCGTCTTAAGCGCGAAGCCAACCGCGTCCAGATCGTCGCCGGCAACATCGCCACCTACGACGCCGCTCGCGCCCTGATCGATGCTGGCGCCGACGCGGTGAAGGTGGGCATCGGCCCCGGCTCAATCTGCACCACCCGCATCGTCGCGGGCGTGGGCGTGCCGCAGCTGACCGCGATCATGGAAGCCGTGCGCGCGGGCCGTGAGGCCGGCGTGCCGATCATCGCCGACGGCGGCATCAAGTACTCGGGCGACCTGGCCAAGGCCATCGCGGCCGGGGCCTCGACCGCCATGATGGGCTCGATGTTCGCTGGCACCGAAGAGGCGCCGGGCGAGGTGTTCCTCTACCAGGGCCGCTCGTACAAGAGCTATCGCGGCATGGGCTCGGTGGGCGCCATGGCCCGCGGCTCGGCCGACCGCTATTTCCAGAAGGAAGTGACGGACAGCTTTAAGCTGGTGCCGGAAGGCATCGAGGGCCAGACCCCGTTCAAGGGCCCGATCTCGCCGGTGCTGCACCAGCTGGTCGGCGGCCTGCGCGCGGCCATGGGCTATGTCGGCGCGCCGACCATCCCCGAGCTGCAGGAGCGCGCGCGCTTCGTGCGCATCACGGGCGCGGGCCTGCGTGAAAGCCACGTCCACGACGTGATGATCACGCGCGAAGCCCCCAACTATCCGAGCGCGGTCTAGGCGATGCGGATGGCCTTCGAGCTCCAGATGGTGGCGGTGGCGGTCCTGATCGGGATCGTCAACCTCCTGTGGGCGGCCGCGGCCGCTCAGCCCCAGCGGGGCTTGAAGTGGAATACCGGTCCTCGCGACCAGAAGATCGAGCTGGCCGGCATGGCCGGCCGGCTCGAGCGCGCCTTCGCCAACTTCCGCGAGACGTTCCCGTTCTTCGTGGCGTTGGTGCTGATCGACTATCTGGGCGGCCGCCTGGGCGAGATCACCACTCAGGGCGCGCTGATCTATGTGATCGCCCGCGCCGTCTACGTCCCGCTTTACGCCTTCGGCGTGCCCTATGTCCGCAGCCTCGCCTGGCTGGCCTCGCTGATCGGCATCCTGATGCTGCTCGCGGCCCTGGTGGTCTGATGCGGGACGGCGGACGGGTTTCAGCAGCGATCGAGGTTCTGACCGAGATCGAGGCGCGGCATTTTCCGGTCAAGATGGCGCTCAAGCGTTGGGGCGAGGCCGCGCGCTACGCCGGCTCCAAGGACCGGGCCTTCGTTTCGGGGCTCGTGCTGGACGCCCTGCGCCGCAAGCGCTCGTTGGGCTGGAAGATGGGCGATGCGAGCCCGCGTTCCGTCATGCTGGGCGTTTTGGCTTTCACCTGGGGCTGGACGCCCGAGCGTATCGCCGAGGCGGGGGCGGAAGAGCACGGCTTCGGCGCGCTGACCGACGCCGAGCGTGAGCGCCTGGCCAATCCCGTGTCGCTGGACGCCGCGCCGGCCCCGATCGCCGGCGACTATCCCGACTGGCTGGAACCGCACCTGGCGCGTGCCCTGGGCGCCGACCAGGCGATCGAGATGCAGGCGCTGTCCGAGCGTGCCCCGGTCGACCTGCGGGTCAATACGCTCAAGACCGACGCCGAGCGCGGGGCCAAGGCCGTTGCGCTGATCGGCGCCGACCCGGCCGGCGTCCTGCCGACCGCCTTCCGCATTCCTGCGCCCGAAGCCGCCGACCGCACCCCGTCCGTGGAGGCCGTGCCGGCCTTCTCCAAGGGCTGGTTCGAGGTCCAGGACCTGGGCTCGCAGATCGCCGCCGCCGTCGCCGGCGAGGTCAAAGGCAAGCAGGTGCTGGACTTCTGCGCGGGCGGTGGGGGCAAGACGCTGGCCCTGGCCGCCGCCATGGGCAACACCGGCCAGATCTTCGCCCACGACAGCGACGCCCGCCGCCTGGCCGACACCATCCGTCGCGGCCAAAGGGCAGGGGTGCGCAACCTGCAGATCCGCTCGCCGATCGAGGCCCAGCCCTTGAAGGGCCTGGAAGGCAAGATCGACGTTGTCTTTGTCGACGCGCCCTGCACCGGCGCTGGCACCTGGCGCCGCCATCCCGACGCCAAGTGGCGTCTGTCGCCCGACCAGCTGGCCAAGCGCCAGATCGAGCAGGACTCGGTCCTGGAGGACGCCTCGACCTTCGTGAAGGCCGGCGGCAGCATGGTGTATGTCACCTGTTCGCTGCTGACCGAGGAGAACGAGGATCGTGTCGCCGCCTTCCTCGAGCGTCACCCCGAATTTACCTCAAGACCGATCGCCCTGGACGGCGTCACCCATGTGACCCCCGAGGGCTATCTGCGCCTGACCCCGCATCGCGCCGGAACGGATGGCTTCTTCGCCGCCGTGCTGGAGCGATCCTCCCATACGCCCTGACCACCGCCGCCCGCCGACCGCTGGAGACCTGCCGATGACCACCGAAACCCACCACCAGCGCGTCCTGATCGTCGACTTCGGCAGCCAGGTGACCCAGCTGATCGCGCGCCGCGTGCGCGAGGCCGGCGTCTATTGCGAGATCCATCCGTTCGACAAGGCCGAGGAGCTGGTCGACGCCTACAAGCCCACCGCCATCATTCTGTCGGGCGGTCCGGCCAGCGTTCTTGAGGAAGACAGCCCGCGCATCGGTCGCAAGCTGTTCGACCTGGGCCTGCCCATGCTGGCCATCTGCTACGGCCAGCAACTGCTGTGCGATGTGCTGGGCGGCAAGGTCGAGGGCGGCCACGCTGGCGAGTTCGGCCGCGCCGAGCTGACCGTGGGCAAGGCCAGCCCGCTGTTCCAAGGCCTGGCTGGCGTTGGCGAGCTGGAAACCGTGTGGATGAGCCACGGCGACCGCGTCACCGCCATTCCGGAGGGTTTCGAGGTCATCGGCACCTCGACCGGCGCGCCGTTCGCGGCCATCGCCAATGACGCCAAGAAGATCTACGCCCTGCAGTTCCACCCGGAGGTCTACCACACCGTCAACGGGCCCCAGATCTACCGGAACTTCCTGGCTCTGGCCGGCCTGAAGGGCGACTGGACCATGGCGGCCTTCCGCCAGGAGATGGTCCAGAAGATCCGCGACCAGGTCGGCGACGGCAAGGTGATCTGCGGCCTGTCGGGCGGCGTCGACAGTTCGGTGGCCGCCGTGCTTATCCACGAGGCCATCGGCGACCAGCTGACCTGCGTGTTCGTCGACACCGGCCTGCTGCGCAAGAACGAGGCGGACCAGGTCGTGACCCTGTTCCGCGATCACTACAACATCCCGCTGGTCCACGTGGACGCCGGCGACCTGTTCCTGGGCGAGCTGGCCGGCGTCAGCGACCCGGAGACCAAGCGCAAGACCATTGGTCGCCTGTTCATCGACGTCTTCGACAAGGAAGCCGCCAAGATCGATGGCGCGGCGTTCCTGGCCCAGGGCACCCTCTATCCCGACGTCGTCGAGAGCGTCTCGGCCCGCGGCGGCCCGTCGGCGGTGATCAAGAGCCACCACAATGTCGGCGGCCTGCCGGACTACATGAAGTTGAAGCTGGTCGAGCCGCTGCGCGAGCTCTTCAAGGACGAGGTCCGCACGCTGGGCGTTGAGCTGGGCCTAGCGCCGGCCTTCGTCGGCCGCCACCCGTTCCCCGGCCCGGGCCTAGCCATCCGCATCCCCGGCGAGATCACGCCCGAGAAGGTCAAGGTCCTGCAGGACGCCGACGCCATCTACCTCGAAGAAATCCGCAACGCCGGCCTCTACGACAAGATCTGGCAGGCCTTCGCCGTGCTGCTGCCCGTCAAGACCGTTGGCGTCATGGGCGACGCTCGCACCTACGAGAACGTCCTGGCCCTGCGCGCGGTCACCTCGACCGATGGCATGACCGCCGACTTCTTCGAATTCCCCTGGGAAATCCTGGGCAAGACCGCGACCCGGATCATCAACGAGGTCCGCGGCGTCAACCGGGTCGTCTACGACGTGACGTCGAAGCCGCCCGGCACGATCGAGTGGGAGTGACGGAACGTCGTTCGGTGACTTTCCGAGGTGATCGGCAAGCCGAATTAAGCTACTGAAATAAAACGTGTTTTCGTTCTATAAGGGGCGCTGGCAATCGCCGGCGCTCTTTTCGTTTTACGGTGCGGATGACGGCAAGGTGGGTCCCTTGCCCAATTGACGTTGGGCGATATACCGTCAGGAAAATACGTCATGACGGTATTTTTTTCGACCTTAACAATCTGAAATCGTTACGTAAAAGGCAAATCCACCCGGGCATTTTCGGGTGACGTATTTTTGCGGCCTTTTCGATGGGATTTCGGGTAAGCCGGAGACCGTCCATGCTCACCGAAACCAAGCTTAAAGGGCTGAAACCAAAGGAGAAACTCTACAAGGTCGCCGACCGTGACGGCATATACGTCACGGTCTTTCCGACCGGCTCAATCACCTTCCGTCTCGACTACCGGCTAAACGGGCGGCGCGAGAGCCTGACCTTGGGGCGCTATGGTCCCGACGGCATCACGCTGCTGCGAGCGAGGGAGCTGGGGACGGAGGCCCGCAAGGCGGTCCGAGAAGGACGCTCGCCAGCGATCGAAAGGCAACGCGCCAAGGCCAAGCTCCAGGCCGCCCGCACCTTCGGGGAGTTCGCGCTGGACTGGCTCGAAAACACCAAGATGGCGGACAGCACCCGGGCTCTGCGTCGTAGCATCTACGAGCGTGATATCGCCGCGCCGTTCCAAAACAGGCTGCTGACCGAGATCGAGCCGCTCGACATCCGCAACCTCTGCCAAAAGATCAAGGACCGCGACGCGCCCGCTACAGCCTTGCACGTGCGCGAGGTCATCAAGCTCGTCTACGCCAACGCCCGGCTAAACGGCGAGAAGGTGGAGAACCCGGCCAATGATGTCCGGCCTTCGTCGATCGCCACTTTCATACCTCGCGAGCGCTCCCTGAGCCCTAAGGAGATCCGGATCATGTATCCGCTCCTGGACATGGTGCCGACGTTGCCCACGATCCGCCTGGGCATGAAGCTCATTTTGCTGACCTTGGTGCGCAAGAGCGAGCTGGTGCTGGCGACCTGGGACGAGGTGGACTTCGTCAACGCCGTCTGGACGATCCCTGCCGCGCGAATGAAGAGCGGCAAGCCCCACAACGTCTACCTCTCGCGCCAGGCGCTCGACATCATGATCGCGCTCAAGACCTGTGCAGGCAATTCGCCCTATCTGTTGCCGTCGCGTTATGAGGCCGATCAACCCATGTCGCGGGCGACCTTCAATCGGGTGACGACCGCGATCGCCGAGCTAGCGCGCAAGAACCAGCAGCCCCTTGAACCCTTCACCGTCCATGACTTGAGACGCACAGGTTCGACACTGCTCAACGAGGTGGGCTTCGATGGCGATTGGATCGAGAAGTGCCTGGCGCACATCGATCGCCGCACGGCACGTCGGGTCTATAACGTTGCCGAGTATGCCCACGCCCGTATGCACATGCTCCAGGAATGGGCTGACATGATCGACGCGTGGGTCGCGGGTCGGCGCCATACGCCCGTCCTACAGCCCTCAATCACTCACGGGGTTACACTCGATCCCGGGGGCCACTGACACCGTACAGCTTATGGTTCGCCCTTGATGTAAGCACGTGCGTGGAAATCGCATTAAGTTTGACGCTGAAGTCGAGAAGACTCCGTCCCCGCGTATTTGGACGGAAAGCGCGCGGGCTGAGGCCAAGGCTTGCGGAACCAAGCCTGCGTCACCCGCTTATTACCCGCATCAGCCGGTGACGGCGCATCACATGGAGACCTCCGTGTCCATTCTCGCTTGGATCGTGCTTGGCCTCGTGGCCGGCTTCATCGCCAGCAAGCTCGTGAACCGCAGCGGCGGCAGCCTGGTCCTGGACCTCGTCCTCGGGATCGTCGGCGCCTTGGTGGGCGGCTTCCTATTCAACCAATTCGGCAGCGCCGGGGTCACCGGCTTCAACCTCTACAGCCTGCTCGTGGCCACCGTCGGCGCGGTCGTCGTGCTGTTCATCTATCACCTCATGGCCGGCCGGCGCGCGCTCTAGCGTCGCGGCATGATCAGAGAAAAGGCCCCCGGAGCGATCCGGGGGCCTTTTTGATTTCGGCGGATCGGCCTGCGGACGATCGGATCATCTGCGTTCGACCAGAACCCTTTCGCCGCCCGCCAGGGCCGCGCGATAGCCCGCGGCGCGCCAGGCTTGGACCTGGACGGTGGTATTGGGGCCCTGATCCTCGCCGCTCCACCACGCCGCCCGCGTGGCGGCCTTGGGCAGGTAGGCGCCGATCAGTCGCTCGACATCTGCGAACGACAACTCAACGCGGACCGTCTTTTGACGGGCGAGGCAACGTCGCAAAGGGTCATACTTGGCCATGGGCGCAAGATGATCCGATCGTCAACGATAGCAAGGTGCGGCTCTGAGCCTCGCGTAACCCGGTCATGGTCGGGCCGGAAAGGGGCCGAACCATCAGTCGGTGACCGCAGTCTCGCCAAGACGATTGATCGCGCCGAGAAGCTCGGCTTGGCGGAAAGGCTTGGACAGGCGCGGCAGGTCCGGCGCGATATCGTCGAGGTCGGCATAGCCAGAGATGATCAGGGCACGTAGCTAGAGCCGGCCGCGCCGAGCCGCGCGGGTCAGTTCGACGCCCGACAGTTGCCTGCAGCGCGGATATTCTCGCGGAAAATTGGTCGGCAGAGCTCTAACGCTTAGGCTGCTGCCAGCTCTTCTTCGTCGTCCATCACTTCAGCCTGTTGCGGCGTCATCTCAACCGCCACAGCGAAGGCGGCGGGCGACATGGCTCGCAGAGCCGCCAGGGCTTTACGATTTTGTTCGAGGAAGGCATCGCCATATTCCAACATACTCAGTCCCCGTCCTCGCGTTGGAACCGTATTGCCAATGTTGCAGACACGTATGCAAAGGCAATTTGACGCCCGAAATACAAAGTGTCGTCTACCCCGGCCCGATGATCACCACGTGTGTTTGCGCTAGGTCAAATGGTTCGATAGCGTCGAGGTCCGCCGTGGAACGATGCTACAAGAGCCTTGGTGATGGTACGTCACGGTGGATGTCGTTGGAGGACCACCAGCGACCTGCGGGCGGCGACGCCACGGTGTTCGACGTCGATATCTCAGGCCGCCCGTGTGCGGCCGTCGCCGTCATCCACCGAGCCGAAGCGGACATACGCCTCAGGCGATGCCTGCGCCGCCGGTCACGCCATAAACCTCGCCGGTGATGAAGCTGGCCTCCTGTGAAGCGAGCAGGACGTAGACGGGGGCGATCTCGACCGGCTGGCCGGGACGCCCAAATTGGCTTTGTTCGCCGAAGTGCTGGACCTTCTCCTGGGTCTGGCCGCCGCTCGGCTGCAGCGCCGTCCAGAACGGGCCGGGCGCTACGACATTGGCGCGCACGCCGCTTTTGATCAGTTGCTTGGCCAGAGCCTTGGTGAACGCAACGATGCCAGCCTTGGTGGTGGCATAGTCCAGCAGGTTCTCTGACGGCTCGTAGGCTTGAACCGACGCGGTGTTGATCACCGCGGCGCCGGGCCGCAGGTGGGGTTTGGCCGCCTGCGTGATCCAGAACATCGCATAGAGGTTGGTCTTGAGCGTCTGGTCGAACTGCTCGCTGTCGATCGCACCGATGTCGGGGCGGCTGACCTGCTTGCCGGCGTTGTTGACCAGAATATCCAGGCCGCCCAGGCCTTCGACGGCCTTGGCCACGAGATCCTGGCAGAAGGCCTCGTCCTTGATGTCGCCGGGCAGGGCGATCGCCTTGCGGCCCTCGGCCTCGATCAGAGCGATGACCTCGCGCGCGTCGCTCTCCTCGCTGGGCAGATAGCCGATGGCGACGTCCGCGCCTTCCCGCGCGAAAGCGATGGCTGCGGCGCGGCCGATACCGGAATCGGCGCCGGTGATCAGCGCCTTGCGGCCGACAAGCTTTCCGGAGCCGCGGTAGCTTTCCTCGCCGTGGTCGGGACGTGGATGCATTCTCGCGGCAAGGCCGGGCGCGGCCTGCGGCTGGGCGGGGAACGGCGGCTTGGGATATTGCTCGCGCGGGTCCTGCATGCGCAGTCGGTCGTCCTGGCTCATGGATCGTCTCCGTTACGGAAGGGCCCCGATCCAACGGCGCGCCGGAGCGACTGTTCCCCCTCGCGCACGTGTCCGTCTTTTGAGAAGCCGCGAGACGCGTGGCGTCGATAGGACGATCAGCAAAGACGGCGCCCCCATGGCTCAGCTTTCGCATAGCCGATGCTGTCCCGTGGCATGCGACGCCTCGCGGTAGCTTTGCTTGAACTGCGGAAGGCGGCTTGGGAACGGGTCGTTCCAATCGGTGTTTTTCGCCCTGGCATAGCAGCGGATACCCGCCGTGGGCGATATCGAGATCTTTCAGGAACGGTTCGGTTGATGTGTCCGCCGGCGCGCGGCCCTGCCGCTCGCCCGGCTCACGAGCTTCGACCAAGCCTGGGGTAGGGCGTGCTGGATCGCCGTGCGTACGCCGTGCGATTCCGCCGCGCCCTCGATTGTCGTGCGGACGCGCTAGCCGGGCTGAACGAGACGGTACGCGACCTCCCGGAGGGTCTCGATGGGTGTCCGAGCCGTTAGCGGACGGCGCGAAGCCGCGCCACCGCATAGGTCGGGATCAGCGCAAGCGGCTCGCGCTCACCCGCCGCCGAAGTCAGCCACCGCGCGAGCGGCTTGAGGCCCACCGGGGCGCGAAAAGCCCGGCCATCCTTGACAACCGCGATCGACGGGGCTTCTTCCTCCACGAAATCGACGGCCAGATCGAGCGCCCTGGGCGCGCCCCCCGAGCGGGTTGCGGTCCAGTCGATGCTGGTTGGGCCGAGGCGGCAGGGCGGCGTCGTCCGGCTTTCGGGCTTTCCCGTCGCCTTGCTGGTCAGCGGCTTTGACGCCGTCGAACGTGCCCGCGAATGAAAGGCGCGGAGAAGATCGCCGCCTAGACCGCGCCGGCGATGCAAGCGCCGTAGCGCTAGCGGACGGGCCGTGCCCGCCTGAGATTGACGTCTGGACCTTCAACGGGCTCAGGATCGGCTTGCCTTTTTCTGTCGGCCAGCCAGGCCTCGACCTCGGCCAGGTCCCAGACCACGCAGCGACGGGTCAGGGGGTATCGGCGGGGGAATTCACCCCGCTTTTCCATCTCGTAGATCGTGGTGTCGGCCAGTGGCACGAGCTTGCGCAGTTCGGGCCTGCGGATCGGGCGGGTGGCGGGCACGCGCCCGACGGGGTGCGGCGGGGAGAGGGGGTGTTGGGTCATGGCGGGCTCAGGCTTTGAGCCCACTAAGGTCGCCGGCTGAGCGCGCGGCAAGCCCAGCTGGGGGCCATGCGTACCCTGGCGTGGAAAGACAGGCGATCGGCGGCGCCGGTCATCAAGGCTGCCCAGCCTGGACGCTAGTCCTCTTGCGGCCAGCCTTCCGGGCGGGGCAGGGCGCCATAGATCTCGGCGGGGTCGGCGCCATCTCTGATGGCCCGCTGGCGCAGGATGCCCGCAACCATCGCCGCGTTGAGCTTGGGCGCATCCCAGCTGGACGCGCCGCCAAGCCGGATCGGCTGGCCCGGAAAGCTGAGGAAGGTGAAGACCGCGTCGACCACCTGCTTCATCAGCGCCTTCATCTCCGCGTCCGAGATGCGCGAGGCATCCAGATAGGGGATTTCGCCGGCCGGGCTGACAATCTTGACGTCGCTGAAGTCTCCCGCCGGACTGACCACGGTGCGACCAGCATGCCAGTCCTCCAGCACGGTGTTGCGCACGCAGGTCTCGACCAGAGCCAGGGTGAAGCGCTGAAGCGCCCGCTCCTCGGTCCGGGTCCAAGACGCCTCGGTCATGGCTCTTTCTCCTTTCGGTCTCACCGCCAGACTATCCTAGTCAGCGTCGGACCCAACCTGGCATGATGGGCCAGACGCGGCGTGGGCCTGCGCTTTCGCGCTGGCCCACGCCTAAAGGCAAGGAGAGCCCCCGGCGGTCACGCTCGGTCCCGCGGCTTTCGCCGCTCCCTCGGGCGCGACCTTTCAGGCGGCCCCAAGCCGGGCTTGGGCGCCGCCGCCGGAGGCTCGACGCCGCCTCCCGCCCGCGCTGGGCGCGGGCTCCTGTGCAGGCTTCATTGTGAGAGGGCGCCCGCCATAGGCGGCGCGCGCAGGCTTAGGGCTGCGCCCTCGGCGCACTTCGGATCGTCTTCCGCCCACCTTCGGTCGCGTCGACAGGGATCGGCCATCGCCAGGGCGCGCCCTGCAGGCGGGTCCCCGCGAAGACGACCCTCCGTTTGCACACCCGGTCTCGCCGACGGGCGTCGGGGTCAGGCGCGCTTTGCGCCCTGACCCCGAACCCTGAAGGGAGACTTACATGACCGAGCAAGACCATACCGCCGTCATCGCGGCCCTCAACGACGCGTGCCGCGCCGAGCCCGGCGCGGGCTGGGTGATGACCCAGGGTGTCCACGCCCTGCCAGCGGCCGACCAACAGGCGGCGTTCGCCGCCGTCACCGCATTCAAGGATTTCCACAAGGACAACAATCCGCACGGGGAGCGCGATTGCGGCGCCTTCCTGATCGGCGGGGCCAAGCTGTTCTGGAAGATCGACTACTACGACCTCGACCTTTGCATGGCTTCGCCCGATCCGGCCGATCCGGCGGTCACCAAGCGGGTGCTGACCTTGATGCTGGCGGAGGAATATTGAAAGCCGCGCGCCGCCGCGCCCGCATCGGGCGCGGCGGCGTCAACACGACAACACGACAGCGAGTCCGGTCTGGCCGTGTGTCCAGGCTTCCAACGCCGCCGAACGACTGGAAAGCTTCGAGGCGGCGCGGTCCCACAGGCGCCGAGGCTTGGACCCCAAGCCCTGACCGCAAGCACGGTCGCGCCGCGACGGGCTTTGTCGGGAGATCGACGCGGTTTTCGCACGAAGCCGCAACGCCTGGGGAACGAAACAGGCAAGCCGCGACCCTGCTCTCTTGAACGCGACGCGCGCGCCCCAAGGAGCGCCCCAACGAGCGCCCCGTGGATGCGGTGGAGCGCCCTTTATCGCGCTGGGTCGTTCCAACCGGGTCTTGGCCTGGCATCGTTGGGCCAAGGGTCGCTTGGCTTGGGGTCGGCGTCCTGGCGCGCAACCAAAACGCCTCTGGCGCGCTCATGCGTCCGGTCGGGCGTCAAGGAGCTCGACACGGGGTTTGGGCAGAGACATGCAAGCGTTTGAAGTTGAAATCGACGGCCAGGTGCATCGGGCGACCTGGCAAGCCGGCGCCTACGATCGCTTGACGGTCGATAGCGCGTTCGGATCCACCTATGCCTATCGCGATGGCCGCCCGCCGCAGGCCCTGGCTGAATCGCTGCTGAGACAACTGGTCCGGCGCGCCGAGCGCATGGTGGGCTAGGCGCTATTTTTCGGAGGCGCCTCGCGATCGTGACGGCCGGGGGCGGCGTCTGACGCGATCGACACGACACACTGAGCGGCCGGAACCGAGGCGCTGTCGCGTTCAGGCCCTGGTCGCCGACCACAGCACCCGCATCACCCTGAGCGCGTCCGGAACCTCGTCCTGAGCCGAATAGGTCGCCGTGAAAGACAGGCCCAGGGTCTTGCCCCAGGACCAGATCACGTCCGCCTCGTGGATGACGCCATCGCGCGCCATCAGCAGCCGCAGGGGAGGGCGCACCAGGGCGGGGCTTTCCAGTTCGATCTGGGCCCCTGTCTCACTAAGGTTTCGCACCCCGCAGCCGATCGTGACGGCCGGATCGCCGCAGGCCAGCTTGCCGGCCAGCAAGGTGCGGCGGCGCGGCGCCGATCGGCGTTCGATGTGACGGTCTTCGGGGCGTGTGTAGGGCCGCATGGCGCAGGACTATGCCCGGCAAAGCTTGAGTTTCGGTTGCCGAGGCGCGCGCAAGAGCCAGCCATCCCAAGCTCAGTTCTTCGCAGAAACCGCCGCCGGTCGTACGGGGCAGGCGGGGGCAGGGGGGGCGGGGACCGGCGCCTGGGGAGCTTGGTCGCATCGGTGTGATGCGGTCGACCCGCCGCGCGGCCAGGAACGAACTGGACGGGCCAAGGCTTTCTTAGCCGCACGCCGATCGCGGCGATCCAATCTTCTCGCAGGGGACAGACATGAGCGACTATCGCAGCGCCGATGGCGAAGGTTTCATCGGTGAGCTCGGCGGCGACTTGAGCGGCGACTTGGGCGGCGACCTGGCCGCGCGCGCGAACGGCGAGGCGGGGCCGCAAGCGGCCGCGACCTTCAAGGCCGCCAAGACCTCCGCCAAAGCGGCCGCCGCCAGCGTCAAGGAGGCCGCCAGCGTTGTGATCGACGAGGCTCGCGAGCGGGCGCGTGAAGTCGCCGAGGATGCGACCAGCAAGATCCAGCACGGCTACGGCGATCTCGAGGCATGGGTCCAGCTCAAGCCGGCGCGCGCCCTGGGCATCGCCGCCGGCGTCGGCGTCCTTCTGGGCCTGCTGCTGCGCGGCCCGACCACGCGGGTGGTCTATCTGCGCGACCGCTAGAGGCCATCATTTGATCGTTCAGGCTCTAGAGCCGGAGTATTTTTTCATGTCCGATGACAAAGACCTTCGCGGACCGGCGGACGCCTCGCGCATCAGCCTCAGCGAGCCCTACGAGGTCGAATACTGGACCAAGACCCTGGGCGTCAGCCGCGACGCTCTGGCCAAGGCCGTGGTCGAGGTCGGCAACAGCGCCGAGGCGGTGCGCGCCTACGTCCAGCGCAGCGCCCACTGAGATGGCCCGACCGCCGCCTCGCGCCAGAACGGTCGGACCCTATCGCTGGCGCGCGGCGATGTTGGCAGTCCTGCTGATCCTGATCGACGCCGCCCCCGTTTTCGCCTTGGGCGACGGCACAAGGCCGGGCGCGGGCCTACCCCTCTGCGCGAGCCGATGACCGCGATCGGAGCCCAGGCCTCGACGGTGGCGCGCGCGGCCCGGCCCGCTTGGAGCCGCGTGCGACGGGTTCTGGACTTCCTGGTGCGGGCTCCGCGCCGGACCAGACGCCACCAGCCCTATGGGCCGCTGAGCGTCGGCGAGCTGATCGCTCAACTGCGGCGTTTCGATCCGGACATGCGGGTCATCATGCCCGGAGAAACCGAGGACTGGACCGAGGTCCACGAGGCCCATCTGGATATCTTCTCGCCTCAGCCGCGCCACCCGCAGCGGCTTCAGCTGGCCGACGACGGCGACAAGACGGCCATCTTGATGGTGCGGCTATTCGGTGACCCCGACCCAGACCCCGACTAACCGGCCCTGCGACCAAGCAGTGCGTGCGCCGGACCGGCGAGTGGGCCGGCGCGCTGGGGTTTGGCTGTTTAGCGCGCGCGGACCCCTGGCCCTGGCGGCCAGGTCGCCGCGCCGCACGGGATCAGGCGAAGTTGATCCACTCCGGATCGCGCACGAAGGCATGCTGGGGCAGGCCGGTCATCGATCGCAGTCGCCGGATGTCCAAGAGGCTCATTGTGCGAACGCCGCGGGCGATGAGACCCGCCCGCTCCATCGCGCCGAGCTTTCGGCTGACGTGGACGGGGCTCAAGCCCACCAGGTCGCCGACCTGGCCCTGGGTCAGCGGGAACGGCATGGCGCCCTGCTTCACCTGGCCCAGGACGGTCAAACGGTCGAAGAGGTCGACCAGCATGCCCGCGATGCGCGCCGAGCCGTCGGTCTGGCCCATCAGCGCCAACGCTTCCATCAGGGTCACGCGCTCTCGCTGCGCGCTCAGGAACTGCCCCGCCGCGATCCGCGGAAACCGCGCCAACACGCCCATCAGGTCGCCGCGCGACATCGGCCGCACCACGATCGGGGTGATGGCCGTCAGGCACTCGGCCGTGCGGGTGACGCAAAGGCTCGGCGCGCCCAGCATGTCTCCAGGCAAATGGATCTTGACCGTCTGCTGGCGGCCGGACGCCACGGTGATGGACGAGGCCAACCAACCGTCGACGAGTTGGAAAAGGTGGGTCGGTTCCTCTCCGTCGCGCTTGAGGACATGGTCGCGGGGCAAGCGCTGGACCGGGCCCAGGATCGCCGCCAGCGCCGCGCGCTCGGTGTCGTTGAGATCAAAGACTTCATCCTGGCGTCCCTTCGGCGCCCCGGGCGCGACGGCGCGCCCCGCTGCTTGCTCATCCATAGGTCCCCGATTGCCAAGAACCCAAGCCCGCGCATTATCCTAGGTTATGCTTTGGCGCGATCGCTCGGCCGCCACGCCGTTAGGTCGCCGTCATCGGCTACTTCAGGTCGCCGTCAAGTGTTCAGCCCCCACGCAGCACTCGCGCTATTGTCCGGGGCGAGCAGGCTCTTGGAGACGCCGATGAATTCGCCGTGCGTCTACGCGACTCCTTGGCATGATTATCATCGTCGCCCGGTCCAAGGCGGGTTTGCCGAGCTGGTCGGCGGGTACCTGTCTGAGGACGTGGCCACGTCGACCCCACAAGAGCCCGCGGCGGCGGCTAGACCGGGATGGTCTCGGCCTCTTCGGTGAGCCGCTGCGAGACCTTCAGGGCGCCGCGCTGGAAGGCCAGGGCCGCGCCGCGGCGCAGCAGCCGGTGGGCCGCCTGCGGGAAGCGCCGGCGCAACTTGCCCGCCCAGGCCTCGGCCAACTCAGGATCGATCCGCGCCTCCTGGCCGCGCGCCAGGATCATGGCGCTGGCCTCGGCCAGGGCCGGCCAGGCCATCAGCACGGCCAGGCCCTTCTCGACATCGGCATGGGCGCCGGCCAGGGTCAGGACGCGGCCCTCGGCCTCGACATCGTCGAAGTCGGAGAACCCGGCGACATAGGCCTTGGCGCGCGACACCTCCAGCGTCCTCTGGAAGGAGGCCCAGCGTATCGCCTGGGCGCCGTCATGATCGCCGCTGGCGTCGAGATAGTCGATCCAGGCGCTTTCCCAGTCGAAATCCGGCGCGGCCAGGCGGCCCAGGATCCCCTTGGGCTTGGGTGCGGCCAGGCGCAGGGCCGCGCCGGCTTGCACGAGGTGCCCGGCCGCCAGCCAGCGGCGCGCCAAGGCCACGGCGACGGGCGGCGTGGCGCGAGCCCCTGGGGCGAAAGTGTCGGCATAGGCGGTGACGTCGCCGGCCGCGTCGGCCAGATGCCGGATGAACACCATCCAGCCTGGGGCGCTGAGCGCGCGCGCCCGGGCCCGGCTTAGCGCGATCGCCGCCGTCTCCGGGGCCAACGGGGACAAGGCCCCTGGCGCCCACACCGCCCAGGCCTGCGGGGCCTGCGCCGCGGCCTCGACCAAGGCATTGGCCGCCAGGTGTGGATCGTGTGCGGCCAGGCGGGCGCCCAGATCGGCCGCGGCGGCCTGATACACCGTCTCGAAGGCCTCATCGCGCTCGCGCAGCCGCCGGCCGGTTTGCGCGTAGGTGGCCAGGAAGCGCCACAGCCGCTCCACGGCCGCATCGGGCGCCTCTGCGCCCAGGCGCTCGGCGATCAGCCCGCGCAAGGCGTCCAGGTCGCGCAGGAACGCCGGCTTCTGGCGCCAGGTGACCTGGCCGCGGCTGGTCTCGACCGCGCCCAGCCGCCGGTCGATCTCGGGGACGAGATGGCTCGCCCCCAAGCCGGCCGCCAGCTCCATGCGCAGGCGCCGCTTCAGATCGGTGCGGGTCTGCGCGACCTCGACCAGGATCTGCGCCAGGCGCTCGGCGCCAAGGCCGGCGAGGTTGGCGGCGGTGACCTTCTTCTGGCTGGCGAGGCTTGGCTTGGCCATGGCGGCAGGCGCTAGTCCCTACTGCCCGACAACAGGGCGAAGACCTCCAGACGCGCGCATGCGGCGGTATGGGCGATGGCCGCGTCGCGCGACTGGACAAAGTCGATCTGGAAGGCGGTGAGCGCGGCCCGCAGGGCTCGGCAAAATGGGACGCCATGGCGACGGGCCGTGGCGGCCGCCTCGCTGGCCAGGTCGTCGAACAGGAACCGGGCGTGCTCGCGCCGGCCGCCGAGCAGTTCGGCCAGACGCGCGATGTCGCGCTCGAAGGGGCCCGGGGCGGGTGTGGTCATGCGGGTCAAGCGATCCTCTAGCGGCCGGCCTTGGCGGGCCGGCTGTCAGGACAACGACCCGGACGCCCGGGTCGATCCGCCAGCGATCGGATGACGGGTCGATCGGGCGGCGAGGGTCCATCTCTGCGAAGGCTCGCGCCGAGAGGATGACGCCGCCAAGGTCGCGTCGGAGGGCCCATCTCTGCGAAGGCCGATCCCGAGGTCTGAGCGCGCCCAGGGCGTCTTGGGCGAGCATGGCGCGCGAGGTTCGGGTAGGCCGGGGTCGGCGGCCACGACGCTCGTTTTCGCCAACGCGGGCCGCCACGCACCCCAAAGGGATTGTTTTTCCGGCCGCTGCCGCGGCCGCGGGCTTAGGGCTCCGCCCCCGGCGCACTTCGGATCGTCTTCCGCCCACCTTCGGTCCTGGCGACAGGGATCGGCCGTCGCTAGGGCGCGCCCTGCAGGCGGGTCCCCGCGAAGACGCCCCTCCGTTTGCACCCCCGCGCTCGCCGCTTGGCAGGGTTTCAGGCGCGCCTTCCGCGTGCCTGCAACCCTTGCCCAAGGAGGCAGACATGACCCCCCAAGAAACCCCCGCGACCGTCGCTGACGCGTCGGTCGCCAGCCCCGGACAGATCGTCGTTCAGTACGGCGAGGTCCGGGATATCCCCCTCAACCGGCTCAAGGCCTCGCCCAAGAACGTCCGCCGCGTCGGCCACAGCGCCGAGGTGATCGAGTCCCGCGCGGCCTCGATCACCTACAAGGGCGTCCTGCAGCCGCTCGTCGTCGAACCCGAGATCAAGGACGGGCGCGAGACCGGCTACTACCTCGTCAGCGCGGGCGAAGGTCGCCGCCAAGCCCTGCGGCTGCTGGCCAAGCGCAAGGCGCTGGCCAAGGGGGCGCCGGTGCGCTGCGTGGTCGATACGGTCAACGACCCCGCTGAGGTCTCCCTTGAAGAGAACTTTGCCCGCGAACGGCTTCATCCTGCGGACGAATTCGAAGCCTTCAAGGACATGGCCGAGCGCAAGGGCTACGGGGCCGAGGAGATCGCCGCCCGCCACGGCGTCAAGCCAGAACTCGTCCGCCAGCGGCTGCGTCTGGGGGCGGTCGCGCCCGAACTGCTCGACCTCTATCGCGAAGAGACGCTGACGCTCGCCCAGATCGAGGCCTTCGCGGTCAATCCGGACCCGGCGCGACAGATGCAGGTTTACGGGCAGCTTCAGGCGGGCAACCGCCAGCCCTACGCCATCCGTCGGGCCATGACCGAGATGAAAGTCGCGGCGGACGACCGCCGGGTCCAGTTCCTGGGTTTGGACGCGTACGTCGCGGCGGGCGGGCCGGTGCTGCGCGACCTCTTCACCGATGACGGCGGCGGCTATGTCGAGGACGTGGTCCTGCTCGACCGTCTCGTCGCCGAGAAGCTCGCCGCCATCGCCGAGGAAACCCGGGACCGCGAGGGCTGGAAGTGGGCCAGCGCCCACCTCGAAATCCCGCTCGCCCACGGGTTCTCGCGCATATGGGAACACGAGTTGGTCCAGGGTCCCGAGGCGGTCGAGGCCATCAACGCCCTTCAAGCCGAAGCAGCGGCCCTGACCGATCAATGGGCCGACGTCGAGCCGCTGCCCCCTGAGATCGCCGCCCGCTTCGAGGCCATCGAGGGCGAGCTGGAGGACTTGGGCCAGACCTACGGTCACACCGCTGAGGAAAAGGCGCGCGCCGGGGTCATGGTCGTGCTGCTGCCGTATGGCGATCTGCGGATCGACCGGGGCTTTGTCCGCCCCGAGGACGAACTCGCCCCCGTACCGGACGACGAGACCGGCTACGGGCAGGAGGGCGCCGACGAGCCCGGCGGGTTCCTGGGCGAGGCCGAAGACGGCCAGCGTGAGGACGGCGGCGAAGAGGAGACCGGCGCCGAAGCCGAGGACGCCGACGAACCGGCCGAGGACGCGAGCGCGCCGCTCCCCGACCGGGTGATCGCCGAACTCACCGCTCACCGCACCGCCGCCTTGCGCGACGCCCTGGCCCAGAACCCCGACCTGGCCCAGCTCGCCCTGGTCCACGCCCTGGTCAGCCGCGTCTTCGCGATGGGGGTTTCGGCGACCTGCCTCGACATCCGTTGGGGGTCTCGCAACCTCAATGGCTTCGGGGAAGGCATCGAGGAGAGCCCGGCGGGCCTCTCCATCGCCGAGCGCCACAGCCACTGGGCGCGCCAAGTCCCCAGCAAGCCCGAGGACATCTGGGACTTCGTTGTGGGCCTGGACGGTGACAGCCGCGCCTGTCTGCTGGCCCACTGCGTGAGCCTGACGGTCGATGGCTTGGGGTCCTGGGAGCGCCGCGAGCGCTCGATCCTGGCCCATGTCGAGACCCTGGCCACGGCGCTCGACCTGGACATGCGCGCCTACTGGAAGCCCACCGCCGTCCGCTATCTGGACCGCGTGACCAAGGCCCAGATCGCGGCGGCGGTCAGCGATGGCGTGTCGGCGCAGGCGGCTGGGCGCCTGTCGGGGCTCAAGAAGCCGCAGATGGTCGAAGCGGCCGAGCCCCTGCTGGTCGAGGCGGGATGGCTGCCGCCGGTGCTGCGCACCGTCAGCGCGCGCGCGGACGAGCCCGGCGAAGGCAATGGCCCGACCGCCGATCAAGCCCCGGCCTCGGAGCCTGAGGCCTCCGAGGGGGCTGACGCGCCTGAAGCGCCCGAAGCGCCCGAAGCGTCGGGGGCGTCCGAGGTGTCGGACGGCGCGGCGCAGGACGCCGAGGAGGACGTCGCGCCCGACGTGGACGCGGTCTTGGGCGGCGTCGAGCCCGAGCAGTCCGCAGCGGACGAGGCAGAGGTCGCAGCTTTGCTGGAAGCGGCCGAGTAGGGGAGGGACGGGCGGCCAAAGGCCGCCCGTCTTCTTTCCGGCAAGACCGGCGCGGCCGATCCTTTGGGATCGGCCGCTTTCGTTTGGCCATCGCCGGTTTCCTGTGGAGCGTCGGCGCCGCGCGCCGGATGGGCGGTCGAGACCGAGCGGAATCGACCTATCGCCGCCCGATGACCCAGGATCAGATCGACCGCATCCTCGAGGAGATGCAAGCCGCGTTCGAGAAGACCGGCGAGGCGGGCGAGCGGCCTGGCCTGATCACCTTTGACCGGGATGATTGGATCGGCGCCAGAATTCCATCCTGCTGCACCTCGCTGGGGCGGGGCATCCGCACGCGCGGCATTCAGGTCAAGGTCGCCAAGGGCCGTGAGACCCGCGTCTGGACGCGCGCCGAAGCCTTGGCGATGGGCGAAGACCCCGACTCGTTCGAAGACCTCAAAAGCCGCGAGGACGCCAAGGCCTGACGCCCACGGGCCTAGCGGGCCGGGCGCGGGATCGCGCCTGGCGCCCAGGTCCCACGCTGGGCAAGGCGCGCCTCGTCCTGCGCGGCGGTGTAGGCGCCCTTGCTGTAGCGCCGCCATTCGGTGGCCAGGCCCGAGCGGATCATCGCGGCGTTGAGATCGCGGCTGGCCGTTGACCAGCACTTGGCCACCTGCCGACCGTAGCGGTCTTGTTCCACCACCCGGCACCCGACTCGCTCACGGGTCAGGCTAAGCAACAGGTCGCGCGCCTCGTAGGCCAAGGGCTCGGCCGGCCTCTTGCCGCGCTTCACGTCCGGCGCGTCCACGCCGTACAGACGGGTGTAGGTCTTGCCGCAGCGCAGGGTGTCGCCGTCATGCACGGTGGGCGCGGTGCAGGCGATGATCGCGCCGGCCAGGAGAAGGGCTGCCATCAGCTGCCTATAGCCTGCGTCGCGCCGCCCGCCAGCGGCGCTCTGGCCGTGGCGTGCAAACGGCGGCGCCGCCGACGCCCTGGGCTTTTCGAAACCGGTTGCGAAGGCGGCGGCGCGCCGCGCCCGCCGCCGGATCGGCGGGGCGGGCTGGCCGCCTTAGTCTTCCTTGGAACCGGCGCCGCATGACCAGGCCAGGGCGAGGGCCTCGTCGACGACCACCAGGGCGGCGTTGATCGCCGCGCCGAGACCGGGGCCGCCCAGCGCGATCAGCAGCGCCTGGTTGCCGCCCTCGCTGGTCTTCTGCCAGACGGCCTTAAGGTCGGCGGCGCCAGAGGTGCTGCGCAAGGCGCGGGCTCTTGTCGCTGGGCTTGTCGGCGACGGGGCGGCTCGGAACCTGAGAGGTCGATCGCCAGGGCGCGGATCTCGCCCGTGAACCCGCCGTCAGGGTTGGCGGCTTTGGCGCCGAGGCGGACAGGTGGTCTCTCCGTGGAGATCTGAGCCGGGCGCGTCGACCGCGTCCTCTTCTGGCCTGATCTGACCGGGGATCGGTCCATCCCCGCAACCTCGGCTTCCTCCTTTCTTCCCCTGGGGCGCTAAGCGCCCCATTCCTCGCGAGACAAGAAACTCAAGAGCCTTCGGTCCTCCGCAAAGCTCCGGGAGCGCGCCCCCAAACCTGCAATTTCGGGGGCAGGGCGCGCTCTGCAGGGCGGACTTCGACCCCGGTCCAACGATCGCCATCGAGGCCGCGATCGGCGCGGCCCGGATCAGATCGGAGAGACCACCATGTCCACCATCGGCACCTTCACCGCCAACGCTGACGGCTCGTTCACGGGCGAAATCCACACCCTGGCCATCAACCTCAAGAAGGTTCAGATCCGCCCGGTCGCCGAAAAGCCCAGCGACAAGAGCCCCGACTTCCGCATCACCGCCGGCGCCGCCAACCTCGGGGCCGCCTGGCAGAAGACCAGCAAGGACAACAACGAGTACCTGTCGGTCAAGCTGGACGACCCCTCGTTCGGCGCGGCGATCAACGCCGCCCTGGTGGTCGTCGACAAGGTCCACACCCTGGTCTGGTCGCGCAGCACCGGTCCCAAGGAAGACTAAGGCGGCCAGCCCGCCCCGCCGATCCGGCGGGGCGGGCGCGGCGCGCCAGGGGCTTCAGAGACGGTTCTGATCAGCCCAGGCCGGCAGCGGCGCCGCCTTTTCCACGCCACGGCCTGTCTTTCTACGATCGACCCTCTGGGCGTCTTGAGACGCCCGTTCGGCCGGCTCACAAGGGTGTTGCGGGACACGCGAGGACGCCCCCAACCGCCCGCCCAGGCGTCCCCATCGCCCCCGCGCCATCGCCGCGCGCTCGTCCCCCCGGAGCGCGGCGAGGCGGCGGCTCGACCGACCAGCTCAACTCCCCCCAGCTGGTCTCTCGAGCCGCCGCCGGTCGGGCGCCGGCGTCCTTCGGGCGGGGGCCACGACAGCGCTCAAAGGAGAGCCCCATGATGACGATCGGATACTTCCGTCGCGACGGCGACGGCTTCACCGGCAAGCTGGACACCTTCGCCAGCGACGCCCTGATCACCCTGACGCCGGCCGAGAAGTTCTCGTCCAAGGCGCCGGATTTCATCGCCTGGTCGGGAGAGCGCGAATGCGGCGCCGGCTGGCGGGTCAATGACACCAGCGGCGCGGTGCTGAGCCTGAAGATCGATGATCCGACCTGGCCCGAGCCGTTGAGTGGGAGGATCATGGCCGCCGAGGACGGGGTGCTGCCGTTCGTCTGGTTCCGGCGCATCGAACAACCCGCCGACAAATCGCCGCCCGGCTAGCGCTCGCTATCGGCATCGTCCCCGCCTTCGCCGACGACATCTTCCTCAGCATCCTCGATGTCGTCACTGTAGATATCGGCCCAGGCTTTTTCGAGAAAGCTCTCGGCGCTGGCGGCATGCCGGGCCAAGTGCTCGTCGATCTCTTCGGTCATGCGTCGCATGCCCGATAACACCAGCCCCGGCGGAACGATGTTCAGCCGGGGCCCCACCCTGGTCAGAAGTTCAAAGAACGCCACCCAGAAGGTCATGGGAAGCTTGCTGTCGAGCGTGTAGAGCGCGACCTCTGGGCGCTTGAAAAACAGAGCCAGTTGCAGGGCGACTGGATCGGACCGCGTGGCGCGCGCGAACAACCGGAGTTTTCTGAGGTCCAACGCCCCGACGCCGCGCTCGAATTCCTGGTAGGTCCTGAGCGGCATGCGCATGCTCTCAGCAACCTCTTCTTGCGTCAGACGACGCTCCTTACGGACCATCTTGAGGATACGCTTGAGCAGCTGCCCTTGACGCGCCAAGGGGGTCGACGGCGTGCCCGACATGCCACACTCCACACACGGCTCAGGACAACTTTAGATCGGTATTAGCCCTGCACTATCGGGTCAGTGCAATTGAGGAAATCTCCTCAGGTCGCGGATGAAGCGTGGCTGGCCAGTGTTCGAGGGACTTTCTGTTCCCTTGGCCGCTCCGAACATCACGCTTGCGCGCAAATCCGCAGCGATCGCGCACTAGACCCGCCAGCGATCGATCGTGGGCGCTTCACCGCCTGCGGGTCGATCCGCACCCCTCCATTTCCGGCGCCTGAAACTGCGTCGATGGCGCACGGGCCATCGACGCGGCCGACTAGCGCGACCACGCTTCGGGCTTTTGTTGGGGAGCTTCGGCTTGGGCCGAGACCGAGATGAGTTCGAGCGGACAATCGAGGCGCTGCGCCAGCGCTTGATTTCTGCCGGCCCTCTGCAGGGCGCGCCGCTCCTGATCAATTTGCTGGCCGCCGACCTTGGGGTCAGCCAGACGCCCGTGCGCGAAGCGTTGGCCTGGCTGGCTGGCGAAGGCCTGATCGGCCGTACGCGCAGCGGTTATGTCGGCGCGGCCTACGACGCCGATGAACTGGCCCAATGCTACGAGTTGGCGCTGCTGCTCGTCCTTGCCGCCCATCGGCGTACGCCGTCCGGCGCTGTCATATTGCCCGATCGCGTCGAGGCCCACGATGTAATGGCTCGGATCATCGAGCGCGGCGGAAATCGAGCCTTCCAGACGGCCTTTGCGCGGGTGTGGACGGCAGTCGCGCCGTTGGCGGCCGACGAAGCCGCTATCTGCGGCGACGCGTTGGAAGAGGGGGAGCGCCTGGCGGTGGCCCAAGGGCATGGCGACCAAGCCTTCGTTCGGGCGGTGCGTCGCTACTACGGCCGGCGCATTGAACGCAGCGCCGAGATCCTGGCCCACGGCCTGCTGCGATATCCGCGAATATAGCGTTGTCTATACTCAACCAAAGGCGCCCGATGGTGACACCGCAACTCGCGGTGACAAACGCCAGAAGGAGGCGACCATGACCACCACCATCCGCCTGATCCGTCTCGGGGACGCCAAGAAGCTGACCCAGGGCGGCGGCCCGCCGATCCTGCCCGAGGAAGTCGGCGCGCCGCGCTACGCCCCGCTCTGAACGGGGTGCGGCGCGGGTCGCCGGAGACGGCCCGCGCCGCATCGTTCCTGGCCCGATCGCGTGACCGTGCCAGGGGTCTCGTCAACTTTCGAAGAAGGAGCACGCCATGGCCGTGCGCTTCCAACTGATCAGCCTGGGGTGCGCCCACGCCCTGACCCAGGCCGGGAACGGCACCATTCTGCCGGAGGACTTCACCACCCTCCGCTGGATGTGATCGACGAAGCGGGCCGCCCTCCGCGACGGCCCGCGATGTCCTGACACCGACTTCCTTAGATGCGGAATGGAGACGTCACATGACGAAGACCTACCAACTGATCCCCATGGGGTCTGCCAGTCGGATGACCCAAAGCCACGGTGTCCTTTATCCGGAGGACATCGCGCCAAACCTTCGTTTCAACCTCTAGCGGACGTTCTCCGCAGCCGTCTGAAATATAGGTTTGAATATAGGTGAACGGAGCGGCCTCCTTGGAGGGCCGCAACTTCTGCGGCAGCTCGACCAAGGAGTTTGCCAATGACGTTCACGTTCGTCCTCACCCGCGTGGGCAAGGCTTCTGCCCTGACCCAGTCGGCCGGTGGAACGCTCTTCCTCGAAGACAACATGCTCTTCAAGTACGACCCGATCTGACCGTGCGGGCCGTCGCCGGGGCGTCCGGCGGCCCTTTATCCTTCTCATCAGTCCGCGAGGTCCGTCATGCAGCTTCGCCTTGGCGAAGACATCCACGCCGTGATGATCGACGGCGACGCCGTCTTCCTCGACGTCCGCGCCGACGCTTACTTCTGTCTTCCGGGCGTCGGGTCTGTGCTGTCTCTGCAGGGCGGGGCGCTGTCGACAACCGAACCCACCTTGGCCGATGGCCTGGGCGCCTCGGGTCTGGCGACGCAGGATCTGGTAATGCCGCCGCGCCAGCCGCCGCCCGCCACCCCAGCGCGAACCGCTCGAGCCCTCATCGCCGGGCGTGATCTCCCGGCGCTTCGACCAGGTTTGCGCCACGTCCGCGCGCTGACAAAGGCGGCGCTGGCAGCCGCGCGAGGCCGCCGTCAGCCCTTCGCTCGGCTGCTGCCTGGCCACCACGCGCCCGCGCCTTCGCCGAGCGACGCGCTGCTCGCTGACCTTGTCGTCTTTCGACGCACCGTGCCTTGGCTTCCGTTGGATGGCCTTTGCCTCTATCGCAGCCACCTCCTGCGCACCTACCTGACGACCCTGGGCCATCGGGTCGACTGGATGTTCGGCGTCCGCACCTGGCCGTTCCGGGCGCATTGCTGGCTTCAAGCAGGGGATGTGGCCCTGGACGATGAAGCCGAGCGCGTCTCGGCCTATCATCCGATCATGGTGCGCTGAGATGGCCTATCTGGTGCTCGTTCACGAACCTGGTCAGCCTGGCATCGTCTTCTCGGCCATGGTCGGCGACCTGGTTGCCCGCGGGTGGGCGATCGCGTCGCAAGCCTTCGCCCTTGCGGTCCTGGTGCAAGGCGCCGCACCGCCGGTGACGCCGCTGAACGGCGCCGCCGGCCTCGGCGGGGTCATGATCGGTCAGGCCTTCCGCCGCTCCGATGGACCCTCGGTGGCGCTGGCGGCAGCCGATCTGGCCGGGCTTGTTGATCAGGATCCCGAGGATGTCTGCGCTCGGCTAATCGAGGAAGCGTGGGGCGGCTACGTGGCCGTGCTTGCGCGCGACCGGCGCGTGCCACCGACCGTGCTCCGAGATCCGACCGGTTTCGTCGAAGCCTTCCTCTGGAGCCGCGACGGGGTCACCTTGATTGGTTCGACGATCCCCGAAGGACTCGCCGCGCCGAGTGACCTGGCGTTGGATTGGGAGCGGATCGCTGACGTCCTCGCTGACCCCGCTCGCAGCGGTGGCGCGCCTCCCCTAGTGGGGATCGTCGACGTTGGGCCCGGCAGCTGCCGGTGGGGAGCGCAAGGGCGGCAGTCACGTACCCTTTGGTCTCCCGCCAAGTTTGCGGGCGGCAGGCGCCAGTGGCCGAGCCGCGCGGACCTGCGATCCTGCGTCGACGCCACGATCGCCACCCTTGCCAACGGCGCCGACAAGATCGTCTGTGAAATCTCCGGCGGCTTGGACAGCGCCATCGTCGCCACGGGTCTGACCGCGGTGGGCCGGCGCGCCGATCGCGCCATCAATTTCTATCGTGACCAGGCGGAAGCCGACGAGCGCGTCTACGCCCAGGCGGCCGCGGAACGGGCCGGCGTGCCCCTGGAAACCGTGCGGCGCGATCCGTTCGCCTTGGATGCGCAAGCCTTCGCTCGCAGCGCTGCTTCCGTGCGGCCCAACTTCAACGCCCTTGATCCGGGCTATGACGCGGCGCTTACCCAAGCGCTCGAGCAGGCCGGCGCGGATGTCCTCTTTACCGGTCATGGGGGCGATGTTGTCTTCCTGCAGGTTGGCGCCGCAAGCCTGGCGTCCGATCTCCTGTCGGGGGCTCCTTGCGAAGGCTCGCGGGCGCGCCGCCTGGCCGAGGTCGCCCGGCGCACGCGTCGGTCGGTCTGGAGCCTTGGGCTGGAGGCCCTGCAGAGGCGCCCGGGACGTCTGTCTCCAGAGTCGCTGGTCGCGCCGTCCGGGATTTTCAAGCGCGCCAAACCCGAGCGCAAACATCCCTGGATGGTCGAAGCCACCCGTCACACGGCGGCCAAGCAAGCCCAAATCCTCGGCCTGGTCACCAGCCTGACCTTGAATGGGGCGACAGGACGGGCCGAGCGGGCGCGTTTGGCTCACCCCCTGTTGAGCCAGCCCGTGATCGAACTGTGCCTGGCGATACCCGCAACAGTACTGAGCGCGGGCGAAACAGAGCGCAGCTTCGCGCGGGAAGCGTTCGCGGATCGGCTGCCGGCTTCGATCATCGAGCGCCGCTCGAAGGGCGACATCAGCGTCTTCTTCGGGCGCAGCCTGGCGGCCAGTATCGGCTTTCTGCGGCCGTTCCTGTTGGATGGGCGCTTGGCGGCCGAGGGGCTGATCGACCGTGAGCGGCTCGATGCGGCGCTCACAGTCGATGCGATGGTGTGGAAGGACGCAACCGTCGAGATCTTGGCCGCCGCGACCCTTGAGGCCTGGATCGGCCATTGGGAGGGGAGGATCGCGGCGGCCCGTCGTCAGGGCGCTGAGGGGCGCGCGCCTGCGACGGTTTCAGGGCCGCCGAAGGCGTCCTCCAGGAAGGCGAAGGCGCGCCGATAGAGATCGCGGACGTTTCCGGGATTGATCGGCACATGCTGTTCGCCGCGATAGACGACCAGCTGGGCGTCCTTGCCTTCGCGGAAGAGGGCCGAGAACATTCCCTGAGCCTGGTGGATCCCGAAATCGAGATCCCCGAACAGCAGCAGCACCGGCGCCGAGATCTTGCCGGCTTGGAAACGGGGGCTGTTGGCTATGTACAGGTCGGGTGCGTCCTGCGGTTTCGCGCCCATACGGCCTTGTCCCGCCTCGGTGAAGGCGGCCCAGGTGCCAACATTTATGGTGATCTCGGGGATCGCCAGGGTATTGAGCCTCTGGGTGTTGTGGACGCCGAAGAGGTCGGTGAGAGGGGCTGAGGCGATCAACGCCTTGAAGCGCGCCGACTCCGAGCCCGCCAGCAGGGCGCCGTAGCCGCCATAGCTGTTGCCCCAGATCGCCAGCTTGCTCGCCGAAAGGCCTGGCTGCTGACGCCGGGCGGCGTCGACGGCCAGAAGCATCGCTTCAGCAAGGCGCGGCGCGGGCGGTTCGTCCATCGCCATGGGCAGGCTGGGCGCCAGGACCGCATATCCCTTCGCGACCATCAGCTGGACGCTGGTCTCGAAGTGCAGGGCGCCGGGCTTGTAGATGAACGGCGGCGCGTCGTAGCGCGACCCGGGGTAGGGCACGATGACCAGGCCGCGATCATCGGACGCCTTGTGGCCCCGCGGAAGGTAGAGCCATGAGGTCAGGGCCTCGCCATGGATGCCGGTATGCGGCACGGCGATGGCTTCGGCGAATGCGATCTCGCCCAATGGCTCATTGATCGCCGAGACCTGGACTGATGGCGCTGTTGAGCGCAGCAAGTTCACACGCGTGACGCCGTGGAGATCCTTGGACGCTGCGACGACGGCGCCAGAGCGCGGCGCCACGGCCAGGACGTCTTGTTCCGGATCGACGGCGGCGGCTGGCAGACTCGCACCGTCCATCCCCAGGCGGCGCGATAGCGATCCGCGCGCGTCGAGGAAGGACGACGGCTGGGTCCCGACCAGGACCTGGCCCGGAGACAGTCGGGCCTGCGACGGGGCCACCAGGCGAGGCTTGCCTTGGCTCGTGACCCGAAAAACACCCGAAGCGGTCCGTACCAGGACGCTGTCGGGCGCGATCGCCATCGCTCTACCGAGCGGCGCATCAAGGCTGGCGGTCAGGTTGACGGGTTTGTCCCCGAGGCTCCACCAGTCCGTGCGGCTCCCGGAACTGGGTCGGGCCAAGACAACCGGGTGACCGCCGAGCCAAGCGACTTGCCCCTGTGGGCGGACCATCAGCTCTCGCATGGGCTCTTCAACCACAAGGTCCGGCGAGAGGGCCTTGGCGGACCCCGCCAGGGTGAAGCGCCAGTAGCGGAACGGCGCGCCATAGCGACCTTCATCGCGCGCGCCAGCGGCCAAGACCTTGCCGTCCGGCGACCAGGCCCAGGCGTGATGCAGCAGGTCGCATCGCGGGCAGGGCAGGGTCTTCTTGCCAGTCGCCAAGTCGACCAGGGCAAGACGACGCCAGCGCGCGGGCTGGCCGCCGAACGCCTTCGGAACCGAAGCGTCGATCTGCACTAGCTCGGCGTCTTCGATCATCGCGGCCGTCGCCCCATCCGGTGACAGCAGCATGTCGGCGAAGGCGCCATTAGCCAGAGGGCGCACGGCGCCGGTCTCCACATCGAAGGCGACCAAGTTCAGCGCCGGCGGCGACGGCGTCAGATCGCGATAGCGACCGCTGCCGAAGACCACGCCCGTGTAGAGCCCCTGCCGGTGATCGGCCCAGGCCGCGGTGAGGCGATCCTGGGTTTGCCAGCCGGCGCCGAGCAGCATCGAGGCGACCTCAGGCGGCTTGTCGATGACGATGAGCTCGCGGTCGCTGCGCCAGCGCGCGGTGGCCGTCCAGTATTCCGGCTCAACGGTAAGGCCCGACCAGCGGACCGCGCCGGTGGCCAGCGTGACCACACCCAGTTCGCGCCGCCGATCCTTCAGCCGGAACACCAGGACCCGTGAGCCGTCCGGTGAGAACGCCCCGAAGGTGTCGCCGGCCTGCGGATCGGTCGGTAGCAACGGCTTTGGCGGGCCACCTGTCTTCAGGTCCATAACCAACAGCCGCATGACCGATTGCGGGTGAAGGAATTCATGATCGAAGCTGGGCGCGTCCTTGAACGGGCCTTGTCGCTCCAGAACGAGCCATCGCTCGTCCGGGGAGAAGGCGACCCGCCCAAGGTCTTCAAGGCTCAGAAGGTCTTCGACCGTGAAAAGACGTTCGGCGTGGGCGGGCGTAAAGCCAAGCGCACAGGCGAGCGTCAGCGCTGCGAAAGTTCGCATCGTTGTCTCCGTGATCATTTTGGAGTGGGAGGCGGGGCCTACCAGGCCTTCGTCAGTTGCAGCGCCACGACCCGGCCGGAGGGATCGTAGTTGGCCGGGTCGTACCCGACGCCGGCTGGGGAGTCGTAGAACGGCGGGTCGCTGTCGAAGAGGTTTTGGACGGTCAGCGCGAGCGAAAGGCCCTTGAGAGGTCCCGAGACGGCCGAAGGTCTGTACTCGACCTGGAGGTCGGCGGTGGTCTGAGACGGGATCCGCACGCCTGCGGCCGTGTGGAGGTCACCGACATGGTTGAGGATGGTGGTGACGTTGTAGGCGCCGTGGGTCCACGTCGCTGATACACGCCCGCGCAGGTCAGCGGGATATTCGGCCATCCCCGCCAGCTCCACGCCCTTGGCAACGGCCGTGATCCGGCGCTCATACGACATCAGCCACGACAGGTTGCCGGTGATCACGAGCGGATCGCCCCGAACGCTCAGCCCGTACGAGCCGGTAAGATCAAGGCCGCGCACTTTGAAGTCGCCCGTGTTGACATAGCGCGCGTCCGCGATCGCGCCGTAGGCTTCGGGCGCATAGAGAGAGGCGGTCGAAGCGGTCGCGCCTTTCAGCAGATCCTTGACCAGCGCCAGTTCGGCCGGATTGGTCGCTGGGCTGATGAACTGCCGAAAGGGCGCGAGGTCCGGGGCGGTCAGCACGGTCGACAGATTATTGATCGCCGGCTGGCCGATACGGCCCTTGAATTCAGTGTTCCAAAGGGTGGCGTTGATGCGGACCTGGGGGAGGGCGGCAGGGGCGTATTCGAGCCCGGTCGTCCACGACTTGGCGGTCTCGGGCGCCAGGTTGGGGTTGCCGCCGTAGCGAAGCAAGGTCAGCACCGTGCCGCTCGCGCCCGCGCTGATATTGACTGGCGTCACGCGCTGCGGATCGGTGATCTCGCCGAGCGACGGCGCGCGGAAAGACTCGCCGTAGGTCGCTTTCAGGCTCCAATCGGAGACCGGCGACCACAGCAGCCCAAGCTTGGGCACCGTGCTGGTCGCGCCGCCCTGATAGTGTTCGCGCCGCACCGCCATCGACAGGTCGAGCCGTTCAAGGCCTGGGCGACGGTTGTCGGGTCCAAACAGGGGAACGCGGCCCTCGGCGAAAAGCGCGCTGACCGTCCGATCGCCGTACCGAGAAAAGTTCGGTATGGGCGTCACGCTTGACGCGGCCGAGAGGCCGATCGTCTTGAGGTTTTCTTCGCGCAGCTGTGCGCCGACGGCTAAACGCACCGCGCCGGCCGGCAGGCGAAACAGCGTACCGTCCGCCATCACGCTGGCGGTGTCCAACCGGCCCACCGTGCGACGCGTCTCCCAGCCTGACGTCACGAAGTCCAGGACCGCCTGCTTGTTGCGGCCGGCGCCAATGAACGGATTGAAATAGCCGTCTCGCGGGGCGTTGTAGGCGGTCGCGGGATTGTCCGGGGTGTTGCCCAGCGCCTCGTTGAGGAACGTCGAGTTGAGCATCGTCGTGTAGCGGCTGGTCCCCAGCTCTTCGGCGTGCAGCACGTAGGCGTCCAGCCGCCAGTCGTGCGGCAGACGCACCTTCGCGCCGAATGACAGGCCGCGGCTCTGCACTTCGCCGACGCTCTTCAAGCCAGTCGTTTCATTGAGGAAGGAATAGGCCACGTAGTGGCTGGCCGACCCGTTGGGCGAAACGAAGTAGGGATTGTTGCGGCCCACCGTCAGCGTCGTCTGGGGTGCGATCGAATAGTCGTAGTAGCGGCGGTCGCTGTAGCGAGCGTCTGCCGTGAGTGTCACGAACGCGCCGGCCTCCTGGCTCGCGGCGACATAGAGACTACCCCTTTCCTGTGTCGGCAGAAGGCTCATCGGCTTGCGCCAGTTGGCCAGGTTCTTCCCAGGAATGAAGTCGCTTGGGCGCAGGTTCGTCCCGTCCTGTCCCGCCGGCACGGCGTAGGCCGGGGTGAACGCGAAGGTTACGGGATCAACGCCAAGGATCGTGGCCGGTTGGCTGAAGTAGAGCCGATGGTCTGTTCCGCCCAGGGATCGCAGGTCAGCGTCTGCGGTGTAGGCGCGCGATGACGCCATCAGCATGTTGCGCCGTTGATACTCGCCGCTCAGTAGGATCGAGCCGTTGCTCCAGCCGCGACCGAAAGTATGGGCGATCTGGCGTTGGCCAAGATCGCCGCGCGTCGAGCCGCCAATGCGGGCGCGGGTCTCCGATCCCTCGTAGCGCTCGCGCATCACCACATTGACGACGCCACCGACCGCGTCGGAGCCGTAGAGCGCTGAGGCCCCGTCCAGCAGGACTTCGATGCGCGCCACGGCCGCCAGCGGGATCGACGAAATATCGGCGAAGTCGCCCATCAAGCCCGCGCCGGCCATGCGGCGGCCGTTGATCAAGACGAGCGTCGCATCGGCGCCCAGGCCCCGCAGGTTGATCGCGGTGGCGCGATTGCCATTGGTGGTAGTCGGGTCCGAAGACGTCGTCCCGGTGTCGTCGCTGGTGGTGCCGCCGAACGCCTGCGGCACGGCTGTGAGAGCATCAGCCACGGTCGCGTAGCCGCCGCGATCGATCTCGGCGCGATCGAGCACGATGACCGGCGAAGCCCCCTGTTTGACACCCCGAATGTGCGAGCCGACCACGATCTCGGAAAGTTCAGTGACGGCGTCAGGGGACTGAGCAGCTTCGATCCGGGGCGCGGCAGCCGCAGGCGCTTGACGCGGTGAAGCCTCAACACGGGGCACCTGAGGACGCGGAGCCGTGGACACAGGCAGGCGCGTCGCGCGCAGGATCAGCACGCCCGGCTTTGCCGTATCGACCTCTATGCCCGAGCCAGCGAGGAGCTGATCAAGCGCTTCATAGGCGCTGTAGCGCCCTTCGAGCTTGGCCGCGCGCTTGCCGACTACGAGATCGCGGGAGAAAAGGATTCGGACCTGCGATTGAGCGGCGAGGCTGAGTATGGCCGCATCTAAAGGACCCGCGCTGATCTTCAGATTTGTCTGCGCCTGAGCCGGATCGCCCGCCCAGGCGGGCGCCGTCATCACCATCGCCGCCGCGCTGCCCAGCAGCAGTTCCTGAAACCTTCCCATTGACCGTCCCCCAGGCTGACGTGCGCCATCTTGGCGAGGCGCTCTTGCCGTCAGCGGTGAGAAGGGGACGCGCACTCAGGGGGGCTCGGGTAGTTAGCTCATGAAAAAATTATGACGTCACGACGCGCCGCCCGCGGCGCTCAGGACGATGTCGCCATTGGGACGGGGTCTCGACGTCAATCCGTAGAGCAGCGAGGCCGCCGCGATGAACTCGTCGGTGTCGCCGGCCTTGAACGCGCCGTTGACGACCAGCTGACGAGGCGCGGACGCGTCCAGAACGATCTTGATTTTGGTGTAGCGATTGAGCTCATCGACCGCGCCGGCCAGAGTTTCGTTGTGGAACGTGAGGGTTCCTGTGCGCCAGCTGGTGGCTGCGGCGACGTCGACAGCTATCGGGTGCGGCTTACTTGCCTGCGCGCCAAGAACAAGGCCCTGACCAGGCGAGAGGGTCCATTCGCCCTGCTGAGCCTTTCCCTCGTTGATCGCGACGCGGCCCTGCGCAAGCACAACACGGACCTGGGTGGCAGTCTTTCGGACGTCGAACTGCGTTCCGACCGCGCGTACCGACGCGGGGCCAGCCGCGACCACAAACGGACGCGCGGTATCATGAGCGACCTCAAAGTAGGCTTGGCCGCGTAGAAGCTCGACCCGCCGAGCGCCTTTCGAAAAGCGGACGCGCAGCTTGCTGTCGGTGTTCAGGCGAACTTCCGAGCCGTCATCGAGACGTAAGCTGGAAATCTCGCCCACGCGCGTGGTGTAGGATTCTGCCCAGAATGGCTCGAACGCCAAGGCGAACCCGCCAACCACAGCGGCGAACGCCAATCCGCCGCCCCAAACACGCCAATCCCCAGCGAATTTGGCCCCGCGCGCTTCTGGCGGCCGTTCCAAGGCTTCACGCGCCGCTGCGCGCATCGCCGGATCGTCGCGCATGCGTCGTACAGCGCGGCTGATGTCTTCGATCTGGTTGTACGCGGCCAGATTGTCGGGATCGCGGCTCCAGCGCTGGAACCGCGTGAGCTCTTCGGTCTCGATCGGCGTGCGGCTCATCCGCGCGTACCAGTCCGCGGCCTCGAGATCCCTTTGCTCGGTCGTCGGTTGCGCAGCGGTCATGACGGCGGATTCGTCTCGCGCAACGCCTGGCGCGTCAGGGCCAGCGCCTCGCGCATACGATGATGGACCGTTGTCACCGGAATGTTCCGGAGCTGCGCGACATCGGCATAGGACAGGCCTTCGACGTGGGTCAGAAGGAAAACATCGCGCAACTTAGACGGCAGGGCCAGCACGATTCGACGAAGGTTGATTTCGTCCTCCTGCTGCGCGAGTTCCGCCGCCTCTGCCAAAGCCTTGGCGCTCTCATCCTGTCCGACTTCGCGCCGGGTTTTGCGAAACCAGTCTCGCGCCAGGTTGTCGGCGATCTCCATGAGGAACGCCTTCGGATGTTGGATCCTGCCGGCAACCTCATACGGAGCAGCGCGAAGATAGGTGTCTTGGGTCAGATCGTCGGCGAGCACGGCGCCATAGCGCTTTCGAAGCTTGTCGCGCAGCCAGCGGTCATGGCGACGGCAGAGGCGTTCCAGCGCAGCGTTAAGTTCGGCCAAGTTCGGTGTGGGGGGAAGCGAACCGTCCACGAGGGTAATTCCAACCAGAAATTGCCCCACAGATTCCTACGGCCGAAGCAACAAGGGAAGTATGAAAACGGCGAAATCATACATTCGACGATCTGTGTGTCCGTTCGGCCCTGCCTGACCATCCGACATCAAGTGGCGCAGGTGTCCAAAACGTATGGCGAGTTTGGAAGAGCAGTTCGGCGACCTCGTGCGACACCATCGCGAGCAGCTTGGACTGTCGCAGCAGGATCTTGGCGACCTGGTCGATCGAACCGCCGTTACCATTGGCCGAATTGAGCGCGGCGAGTCTTCGCCGCTGTTCGAGTCTCTTTCGGTGTTTGCTGCCGCATTGAAAGTTGAGGTTCGCGATCTTTTCGGCCTGGGTGAGTACGCCGCGAAGGAAGGGCGCGAGGATCCGCTCGTCAGACTTATCTCGCGACTGTCACCTTTGGGACCAGACGAGCTTGAGTTCGTCGATGAGATCGTTGCGGCAGCCCTGAAGCTGAGACGCTCTGCATAGCTGTCGGAGTAGGCGCACTGATCGTGCGCACACACCGCTGGAGAGTTGCGTCCTTCGGTCAATCTGTTGCGTGAAAACACGCAATGAACAGTTCTCCAGGCTCTGAGCGTCGCGTTCTTTAAGGCCAAGCTGTGCGTGCCGGTGACGCTTCTGGCGCCATGCGTCCATGGCAGCGCCCACGCATCCTGCGGGATCGGGACGGCCGCCCGGTGGTGGCGCCGGAGGCGGTTGGCGCGCGCGGCTGACGCTTAGTGTCCCCGATTTGGCGTGGGAGTTCTTGCGGCGCAACGCCGACTACGCAGCGGAGTATGCCAGGGTCGCGACACGGCCGGTCCAGATTGATCCACGATGGGGACTTCGCTTCGGCGCTGACCCGACAGTTGCGGCACCGGAGGCGGAGGTGATCTGGCGCGCCGAGGCTGCGCCCGGCCTCGTGGTCCCATTCGAGGAGGATCGGTCGGCGGTGCGCACCGGGCGGCGCTCGTGGCATCCGTGCAGCGCGGGCCGGCGCGCGGATGATGGGCTGCATGTCCGCCTACCCGAAGGGCTTCAGTTGCAGTATCGCGGCCGCGCGCGGCCCGATGGCCCGCTGCTGGTGGTGCTGGGTTTCGACCAGGACTTCGGCCTGCGGGTACGCGCCGTCGAGCGGTTGAACCGCGCGGTTGTGGGCCTGGCCGCGCCGCCTTCTCATTTGACGTCGGCGCATCGCGAGCGCTTGGCCCGCTGTCTGACGGCTCTGGACGGCGCTTTAACCGGCGAGACCTACCGCGACATCGCGCAATCGATCTTCGGAGCAGTCACCGTCGAGCGTGAGGCCTGGCGAACCAGCTCCGTTCGAGCGGCGACCATCCGCCTGGTCAAGGCAGGCCGAGACCTGATGTCGGGTGGCTACTTGAAGCTCTTGCGGGGCGGTCTCTGAGGGGGTGACGAAATTGGCGCCCCCCATCTTCGTCATCCACCCTGAGCCTCCTGTCGCCTCAGCGTATCCAGACGACGCCGGACTTATCCACGCGTCGCCGAGGATACGTCATGAGCAACAATCCTTCCGATCCGCAGCGGCACCTGAAAACCGCTGAAGCCGCGCGCTACTTGGGGCTCTCCGACCGCACGCTGGAGAAGCACCGGTCATACGGAACCGGGCCCATCTATCGCAAGATCGGTGGTCGCGTCGTCTACACGCTGGAGGACCTCCAGGCGTGGTCGGAGCGCGGCGCGCGGCGCTCGACCACCGATCCGGACGCGCAGTTCGTGTCGCCCGCCAAACCCGCGCCGGCACCTGGAGCGGGATCCCGGCTCCAGCATGCTGATGGCCGCAAGTGATGAACACCCAGGTCGACCTCCTTTGGCTCGATGGCCAGATCGAGCGCTGGATCCGCTTCGGGAAGGTCGCCGCCGAGCGGATCGTCGACCGACGCAATCGCATCGTCGAGTTCGCAGCCGGCTCGGTCTTCGCGTTCGTGCGGTGGCGGGCGGGCGAGTACGGAACCGTCGAGTCCCGCATCGCCATCTTGCGGGCCGTCACGCCGGGCGAGGCGTTCACCACCTATCCCTGCGTCGCGCCGGGCGCTGAAATCCTGCTCAGCCTTAGCGGCTGGGCCAGGGTTCAATCAGTCCTGGAGGCTGTCGACGGTGTCGAAAAGATCGGGGTGGCGCCGGCCCTGGCCGCGCCGGATTACTGGCGTCACGTCGGCGCTCGGATCGGCGTTGGGCTCGCGCCCAGGCCGTACGATCGCGCCCGCCACCGCGCCTGGCTTCTGCGCCGGAGACTTGGGCGATGAGCGGCGGCGCGTCTCGGTACTTGCTCGCCGGCGGGGTTAGCTGCCTGCTCTTGGCCTTTGGCGGCCTGGTGCAGCCGACCAAACGCTTGGTCCTCAATACGACGGCCAGCGCGCCCTTGGGCTTCTACTGGCTTGCCGGCCAAGAGCCAGTTGTCGGTGATCTGGCGCTTGTTCGTCCGCCGCCGCCTTTGGCGCGCTGGATGGCGATGCGCGGCTACTTGCCGATGAACGTGCCGCTGATCAAGCGCGTGGCCGCCGTCACGGGTCAGATCGTTTGCGGTGACCACGGTCGCGTTCTGATAGACGGCCAGGCGGTCGCCAAGGTCCTGACCCATGACGGTCTACGCAGACCGTTGCAGGGAATCCGCGGCTGTCGGCGAGTAGGAGAGGGGGAGGTTTTTCTCCTCAACAGCGACGCGCCTCACAGCCTCGACGGTCGATATTTCGGCCCGCTGCCGCGCCAAGCCGTGATGGGACGGCTTTATCCGATCTGGACATGGGGGCGCTGAAGTGACGCTGCCCAATCTCCTTTCCTTGTTCGGCCGTCTTGCGTCGCCTTTCCTCGTCCCGGCCAAGACCGCGTCAGCGGTCGCGCGCAGGCGCGGTCAAGGGCGGCCGGATGGCCGGCGCGCCTTGCGCGCTTCCCTTGACGGCGACGAGCACTGCCGCACGCTTCTTGTGGTCGGGTCGAGAGCAAAGATTTCGCGTGCTCTGCGCGCGTCCGCCGTCGCCAGCGTGCTGGCGATCTCTCTGGCTTTTGGTCGAGCGGAGGCGGTTCAGGCGCAGCCTCTTGGGGCCGAACAGCCCGAGATTGGGCTCCACGTGGCCGAAGCGTCGCGCCGATCGGGCCTTCCGGAGAGCTGGATCCGGGCCGTCGCTTGGGTCGAGAGTGGCGGCGCGGCGGAGGCGATCTCGCCCAAGGGGGCGATGGGCATGATGCAGATCATGCCTGCAACCTGGCGCGAGCTGCGGGTAGATCTCGGGCTTGGAAGCGACCCGTTCGACCAGCGCGACAACCTCGTGGCCGGGGCTGTCTACCTGCGTCGCATGTTCGATCGCTACGGCGAGGATGGGTTTCTGGCCGCCTACAATGCTGGCCCTGCGCGCTACCAAGCGTTCCTCGACGGCAGAAAAAGTCTGCCGCCGGAGACCATTGCTTACATCGCGCGCGTGCGGGCGAGGGTGGGCAGGATGGCGTCGGTGCAATGGCCCGACCGCGCGCCCAATTTTGTCGGATGGCGTGCTTCGGGTCTGTTCGTGAGCGGCGCTCTCGCAGCTTCGAAGGTTCAGGCCGGGCCTCTCGAAGAGCCTCTGTTTCCTCCGATCACATCGCAGGCAGGCCGATGAAGCCGGGCTTGCTGATGATGGGGAAAGTCGCCGGAAGAGGACGGGTTTGGTCTGATTGGCTGCTCGTAAGCGTCCGGCCGCTGCACGTCGGTCAGGTGTTGACGTGATTTCCGCTCTTCCAGGCCCAAGGCAGCAGCTCGTCGAGGCGGTTGATGGGGTGGCCATCGACCATGCGCTCCAGCACATCGCGC
>NZ_JBCNJZ010000006.1:0-441733 GCF_039596335.1 Caulobacter sp.
CAATAGGTCCGCAGTCCTCGGTTTTGGTAGCGCTTCGACGCCACGGCCGACCTCCCTCGATAATCAGGAGCCCGACATGGTTCGCCTCATGGAAGGAGAACAAGAGTGCAACAACCGAACGCAAACACAGGGCAGGGGAAGATGGCGAGATTAAAGGGCCGGGACCTTTTGGGTCCATGGCCTTGATGGTGTTGAAGAATTTCCGGGACCTCGCCACGAGGTCAGGTCCCGGATTTTCAAGTTTTCCTCGTTTGATCAACGGCTTGCCCGGGACCTTCACCCTTGGGAGGTCCCGTTGAGCGATGAGAACGAGTTTTTCCTGCGCCTGGGCCGGATCGGCGACCAAGGGGCCGGCGCCTTGCCGCGCCAGCGCGGTTTCGTTCAGGAAGTCCTGGGCGCCGCGCGGAAAAGCGGTCAGGGCGCGCTGGACCTGAAGGGGCGTAGCGGCCGCCGTCGATCGGGTAGGGGACGCGACGCGGCCGCGCGAAGCCGGGGCGGCTCTCGGCGCGTGGTCGTCAAGGCCAGGATCGTTCGCCACCAGGGCAGCCGGTATCGGGCCGCACCCATGGCGATGCACATCCGCTACCTGCGACGCGAGGGCGTGAGCCGTGACGGCGCCCAGGCCGAAATGTTCGACCGTGACGGAGCGGCCGACCACGCCGCCTTCGCCGAGCGCTGCCACGACGACCGCCATCATTTCCGTTTCATCGTTTCGCCCGAGGACGCCGGCGCGCTCGATGACTTGCGGGCCACGACGCGCGACCTGATGGCCCTGGCCGAGAAGGACCTGGGGACGCGTCTCGATTGGGTGGCCGTCGATCACTGGAATACCGACCATCCCCATGTCCACGTGCTGATCCGCGGCGTCGCCGAGGATGGCCGCGATCTCGTCATCGATCCCGACTACATGACCAAGGGCCTGCGCGAGCGGGCCCAGGCCTTGGTCTCGCTGGAGCTTGGACCGCGCACCCCCGAGGAGATCGCCGCGAGCCTTGATCGAGAGGTCCAGGCCGAGCGGTGGACCAGCTTGGACCGGAGCCTTCGTGACCGCGCCGGGCCAGAGGGGGTGATCGACCTTCGACCGCCCGCCGATGGGGGCGAGCGCGTATCGCCGCGCCTGATCGGCCGGGTTCAACATCTGCAGCGCTTGGGCTTGGCGCAGGAGCAGGCCGGCCGTTGGCGCTTGGCCGATGATCTGGAACCGCAACTACGGGCGCTTGGCGAACGTGGCGACATCATCAAGACCCTGCACCGGTCGATCCGCGAGGCCGATCGCGACCTGGCCGACCTGCGGATCCAGGCCGAAACCCTGGAGGCGCCGATCGTGGGGCGCCTGGTTGACCGGGGCCTGCACGACGAGCACAGCGGCCGGGCCTACGCGGTGGTCGATGGCCTAGACGGGCGGCTGCATCACTTCCGTTTCCGCGATCTGGGCGCGACGGGCGATACCCCGATCGGCGGGATTGTCGAAGTGCGCACGCGGCAGGTCGCCGGCGAGAAGCCGACGCTCGATCTCCTCCACCGCTCGGATCTTTCGCTTGATCGGCAGATCGGCGCGTCGGGCGCGACCTGGCTTGATCGTCAGCTCGTCGTCCGCGATTCGGCGGCGCTGGCCGAGGCTGGGTTCGGGCGCGAGGTGAAGGACGCCATCGAGCGGCGCCGGGCGCACTTGCAGGCCACGGGCTTGGCCGACCGTCTTGGGCGACCGCGGGCGGGGCTCGTCGCGGGCCTTCGCGCCCAGGAGCTGGCTCGCGTCGCCGACAATATCGCCACCGAGACCGGCGGGACCTGGAACCAGGCCAAGGCTGGCGACCAGATCTCCGGCGTCTACCAGCGGCGTCTCGATCTGGTGTCAGGCCGCTTTGCGATGATCGAGGACGGGCTCGGGTTCCAGTTGGTGCCGTGGACCCGGGGGCTTGAGGAGCGGCTAGGCCAAGAGGTGAGGGGCGTCGTCAGCCAGGGCGGCGGCATCGACTGGGCCCTGGGGCGCAAGCGGGGGATCGGGCGTTGAAGAGCGAGATCCTGACATGAGCGGTACGAAAGTTCTCTGGGGCCAGATCCTGGTGGTGTGCCTCCTGGCCCTGGCCGGCGTGTGGCTGGCGACCGAGTGGACGGCCTGGCGGCTTGGCTTTCAGCCGCAGCTGGGGCCGCCGTGGTTTCGGCTGGGCGGCTGGCCGATCTATCCGCCGCCGGCCTTCTTCGTCTGGTGGTTCATCTACGAGGCCTATGCGCCCGATGTGTTCGCGCGCGGCGCATTCATGGCGGCCGGCGGCGCCTTGGTCGCCGTCGCCGCGGCGATCGGCATGTCGATCTGGCGAGCGCGCGAGGCCAAGAAAGTGACGACTTACGGCTCGGCCCGCTGGGCGACGCAGGAGGAGGCGAGGGCGGCGGGCCTGCTTGATCCCGACGGCGTCGTACTGGGCCGGCTGAAGGATCACTATCTGCGCCACGATGGTCCCGAGCATGTCCTGTGCTTTGCCCCGACGCGGTCGGGCAAGGGCGTTGGCCTGGTGGTGCCGACCTTGTTGACCTGGCCAGGCTCTGCGGTGGTTCACGACATCAAGGGCGAGAACTGGCAGCTGACGGCCGCCTGCCGGTCGGGGATCGGGGCGGTGCTCCTGTTTGATCCGACCAACCCGGCGTCCAGCGCCTACAATCCGCTCCTCGAAGTACGTCCTGGCCCGACCGAGGTGAGGGATGTGCAAAATATCGCCGACATCCTAGTGGATCCGGACGGGGCGCTAGAGCGCCGGTCGCACTGGGATAAGACCAGCCACAGCCTGCTGGTGGGGGCGATCCTTCACGTCCTCTACGCCGAATCGGACAAGACCCTTGCCGGCGTGGCCAATTTCCTGGCCGACCCCAAGCGGACAATCGAGGCGACGCTGAGGGCGATGATGGCCACGCGCCATCTCGGCGACGCCGTCCACCCCGTGGTCGCCTCCGCGGCGCGGGAGCTGCTCAACAAGAGCGAGAACGAGCGGTCGGGCGTGCTCTCGACGGCCATGTCGTTCCTGGGTCTCTATCGCGATCCGATCGTCTCGGCAGTGACTTCGCGATGTGACTGGAGGATCGACGACCTCGTCGTTCCGGGCCGGCCGGTGACCCTCTATCTCGTCGTCCCGCCGTCCGACATCAGCCGCACCAGGCCGCTGATCCGGCTGATCCTCAATCAGATCGGCCGGCGCCTGACCGAAGGGCTTGAGAGCGCACGTCACAGGCCGCGGCTGTTGCTGATGCTCGACGAGTTTCCCGCGCTCGGGCGGCTAGACTTTTTCGAGCAGGCGATGGCCTTCATGGCCGGCTACCGGATCAAGGCTTTCCTTATTGCGCAAAGCTTGAACCAGATCGCCAAGGCCTACGGGGAGAACAACTCCATCCTCGATAACTGCCATGTGCGCGTCGCGTTTTCGACCAATGACGAGCGCACCGCGCGCCGCATCAGCGACAGTCTGGGCACGGCCACAGAGATGAGGGCGATGAAGAACTATGCCGGTCATCGTCTTTCCCCGTGGCTCGGCCACATGATGGTCAGCCGTCAGGAAACGGCGCGGCCGCTGCTGACGCCAGGCGAGGTGATGCAGCTTCCGGCGGACGAGGCGTTGATCCAGGTCTCCGGTGTTCCGCCCGTGCGCGCGACCAAGGTCCGCTACTATCTCGACCGTGACCTGGCCGGAAGGGTGGAAAAGCCGCCGGCCCAGCCGGCCCGGCTCGCATCGTCAGCCTCGGGATGGACGACGATCGTCGCGCCAGGGAAGGGGGCGCCTTCGGGAGCGGCCAGCGACCTGGATGAGGGCGGCTTGCGCATCGAGCCTGAACTGGATGCTCCCGCCGAGAGCGTGGCGCCACAGCCGGTCGAGGAGCAAATCTTGGAGCCGGAGCTCGACGCGGACGACATCGCCCAGGTCGAGCAGGCCAGGCGGTTCCGCGCCGCCGCCCGCATCGCGGCTCTCGACCCCGATGACGGCATTCCCCTGTGAGCCGGCGATGAAGATCCAGACCAAAGTCTTCCTCGCCCGGGATTTGTCGCTCGCCCTGGACGAGGCCTCGCGCCGTACGCGGCGATCGAAGTCCGAAATCGTCCAGGCCGCGGTCGCCAGCTACCTGTCGCCCGACGGGGCCGAAGCGTCCGAAGCCGCCCTGGTCCGAAGGCTGGATCGAATTGGCCGGGCGCTGGAGCGCCTGGAGCGCGACGTGACGATTTCCAACGAGGCCGTCGCGCTTTTCGTAAAGGCCTGGCTGACCGCGACACCGAGCCTGAGCGCTGGCGACCAGAAGGCGCAGAACGCCAAGGGCCAGGAGCGTTACGCGGGGTTTCTGGAGGCGTTGTCGCGACGGCTGGCGTCGGGCCGGCTGCTGCGCGCGGAGGTGCTCGACGAGCGGCCTGCAAATGAGGGCGGGTGAAGGGCCCAAGCGGCCGCCGGCCGTGATGTGAAAGGCCCAATGTCACGTATCCGTCTTGCTACGCCGGCGCGAACTGCTCCAAAGTACAGCTAACGCGATCCAAATCGCTGCGGGGGAGACATGGGGGCAGAACAAAGTCGTCCGACGGTGCAGGGTTACGCCCTTTTGGATGTTCCCTGTGAGGCGGGCCGGACGGCCAGGGTCTATAAAGCCGTTTCCCTCGCTGATGGTTCGATCGTCGCGATCAAGGCGCTCACCGCTTCGGTCGATCAGAACGACTTTCTGGAAGAAGCCTTCCGCCGAGAAACCGAGGCGCTCACCGAGCTTCGGCACCCGAGCATCGTGGAAATGCGTGGGTCAGGCATCACGCCCGATCATGTGCGCTACATCACGCTCGAATGGATGGTGTCGGACCTCATCAAGCACAAGCGCGCTGCAGGTCCGTTTGAGTGGAGCAGCTTCTGGGCCAGCATTGGCAGCCCCATATGCAACGCTGTTGCGCACGCCCATTCACGCGACATCGCTCACCGCGATCTCGCCCCCCGGAATATCCTTTTCGGCGCGGACGGCGCGCCGCGCGTCGCCGACTTTGGCGTTGCGAAATTGCGGCGGTTCATGCGGACCGAACAGACGCTGCGCGAATTTGTCAGTCCGCCCTTTACGCCACCGGAAGTCGACGATGGCTCGGGCACGCTGAGCCGCGATGTGTTTTCGCTCGCGGCGTTGTTCTGCTGGTACGCGTCGGAGGAGGAGCTCACCTCATACGATGCGGTCGGTCGCTTCGCATCCACCAGCGAACGCTTCCCGCCGGCCATTCGAACCGTGCTCTGCAGCGCGCTTTCCGAGGACCCGGACGAACGGCCCGCCACCGCAGGCGATCTGCTCGATCGGATCGAGCGGGTGAACCAGGCCGCCAAGACGCCGCCGGCTGCTCTGTCATGTCAGCTGGCGTTGGCGCACCACCGGGCCGACCAGATCGCGCGCGCCTTCGAGCTTTCCGACCGCGGCGCGGTGGAGCAGGCCATCCTTGAGGATCTGAACGCCATCTGCGGCATCAAGCCCAAGCCCGGCCACGATGGGACCTTCAGCAACGAGGCCGATCCGACATCGGAATTGACCCTGATGGGGCTGACCAAGTCGTACCACGTCAAGCGTGACGAACGATCCATGGATCGCCTCGTCATCCACGCGGTCCGCTCTTTGCCCACCGGGCTTCTCGAACGTCTAAGAGAGACTGCGCTGGTGCCGCGTATCGATTTTCGCTTCACGTCTCTGGGCGTGCAGGCCGATCGCCGCTGCATCGACGTACTGCAGCAGCTGATCATCGACCACCTCTACGACCAGACAGACGATGACGTTGAAGAGCATCGTCTGTTCGGGGCTTGGTCCAGAATTCTCCAGGCCAGACAGGATGTCGAGGCGTCCCGCGAGCGCCCGATCCGCTACTCGAGCTTCAAGGCCGACGGTCGCAGGATCGTCTTCCATGTCACGGGAACCGTGCCTGAGGACGTCCTGCAGGAAAGCCGCCAGATCAGGCTGCAGGATGGCACGTTTCTGTCGGGCCATGTGGAGTCCGTCGAGGGCCACAAGGCCACTTTCTTCACGAGCTCGGGCGACGCCGGACTTCTCAAGCCAAATGGAGACATCGTCTTTAACGTCTACGCAGCCAGCGAGGCGTTGAGGCGACAGCAGCGCGCTCTAGACAGTTTCCGTCAGGGGACGGTGGTGCGCCCGCACCTCGCCAACGTCCTCATCGAACCGGAAAAGGCCGCGCCCATCAGGCCAAAGGCGATCGAGACCTTTTTCCAAGGCTCCCTGGACGGGGACAAGAAGGAGGCCGTGAATGCGGCCATGGGGTCCAGCGACATCATGTTGCTACGAGGGCCGCCGGGAACGGGGAAGACGACCTTTGTCGCCGAACTCATCCTGCAGACGCTCAAGGAAAAGCCCACCGCGCGGATTCTGCTGTGCTCGCAGACCAATGTCGCGATCGACAACGCCTTGGAGCGCCTGGTGGACCTGCGGGGGAGCGATTCGATCGAATTCGAGGTCGTCAGGCTGGGCACGAATGACGAGCGTATCGCCGACGCCGTCGAGCCTTTGAGGCTGGCCAGGCGGCTGCAGGCTTGGACCGCCGACGTCTCGACCAAAGTCGAGGCCTTCGCCGAGCAATGTGCGATTGAAGAAGGGGTTGATCGTCACACGGTGGTGGTCGGCATGTTGCTCGAAAAGCTGCTCGCGGCGCAAAAGCGGCTGTCCAGCTTGGATGACCAGACAAAGGAAGAACAGCAAGCGCTCGACGCCAAGCTCAAGTCCAAAGGGGCAGGGGCCAGCGTCAATCCGCGTCAGGATCTGGACGTCGCCGGCAGCATCAATGCGCGTCGACTGGTGCTCTCGCAGTTGGCCGAGGAGCGTCGAGCGGTCCTCCTCGTCCAAAATGAAACCAAGCGGGAGCTGACCTCCAAGGGCGAAGCTGAACTTGCGATCCTGCACGAGACCGACCTCGTCGCCGCCATCGACCTCTACCTGGGCACGCCCGAGGCCCAACGCCTGCGTCCCCTGATCGAGCTGGGCGCGGAATGGACGGCCCGGTTTGGCCGTCAGGATCATTTCGAGGCGCCGTTCCTGTCGATGGCCCACGTCGTGGCGGGGACATGTCTTGGCGTCGCCGGCCCCCGCTCGACAAGCGAAATGGAATTTGACCTGTGCATCGTCGACGAGGCGTCCAAGGCGACGGCGACGGAAATCTTGGTGCCTCTGGCGCGCGCGAAAAAGTGGGTGCTTGTCGGCGACAGCAAGCAACTGCCGCCGTTTCAAGATGAAGCGCTGCGGGATCCCGATCTGTTGGAGAAGTACGACCTGCGGCCCGAAGAGGTGGCGGAGTCGCTATTCAGCTATCTTGAACGTCGACTGCCGAAGGGCAACGTCCTGGCCCTGCGGACACAACGCCGGATGATCCAGCCCATCAGCGATCTGATCTCTGGTTGCTTCTATCCCGAGCAGGGACTCGATTGCGCGCGCGGAGAGCCGGATCGCAATTTCTCACCTGCCTTAGCTAGCGCCGTCACCTGGATGGATACCTCGCAAAATCCGAGCCGAGGGCAGACGACCCTTCAAGATGGTTCCGGCTGCTCCAACCGCCTGGAATGCGAGCTGATCAACACTCGGCTCAACTCGCTCAACACGATGTTCACAAGACGCGACCGTGCCTTGGCCAAAGGGAAGATCAGCGTGGCGGTTCTGACCGGCTATGCCGAGCAGCGCGCCAAGCTCGAGCGAACCCTAAACCCCAAGTCGCCGAAATGGACTCACCTTGAGATCCTGCTGAACACCGTCGATGCTTTTCAAGGTCGTCAGGCCGATGTCGCGATCTATTCCGTCACCCGTTCAAACGACGATGGGCGTCTTGGCTTCCTCAAGGACGCCGCACGCCTGAACGTTGCCCTGTCACGCGGCCGGGATGCGCTGATCATCGTCGGCGACAAGGAATTTTGCCGTGGTGTGCATGGCGACAATCCCTTCCGCGAAGTCATCACCTGGATCGAGAAGGCCGATGGTTGCGGCACGGAGACCATGGCATGACCCCAGAAGAAACCGCTCGCTTCCACGCCGACCGTCCAGGGTTCGAGCTGATCGACTTCACCGAGGTCTGCCTGCCGGTGTTCAAGATCTACATGGTCGCATCGTTGCTGCTGCACACGCCTTTGCCGCCGATCTATGAGTTCGTGCTACGAACCATTCGGCTTGGCATCGACGACACCGATCGGATCGCTGCCTGCTTGGGTATTCCTGTCCGGATGGTTCAGGAGACGCTGAAGGCGCTCCACACCTCTGAAGAAATCGCCTTTAAGGACGGGGATGCATCCGGTCCGGACCGTTTTGCGCTCACCCGACGTGGAGAGAAGACCGCCTCGTCACTCGAACGCATTCAGCCCGAGCAGCAGACGATCCCGGTCTATTTCGACGGGCTGACGCGGCGGCCCATTGATCCGCCGGCCGAGCAACTTCTGTCGGGAAAGCAGCCCGAGGAACTCGGCTACCAGGAAATTCCGTCATTGCCGCCTACGCGCATTGAGGTCGGCGACATCGATACGACCGCGGTCGCCAAACTTTTGGCGCGAGAGCGCTCTGGTGAGGGCAAGAAGGACCTCCTCACCATCAAGGCGATCGAGCGGCGCATGCGACTGCATCTTCCGGCCACGGCGCTGGTGTTCCGATCGCGGGAAGGAAATGACATCGAACTGCTGTTCGCCAGCGAAACGAAAATGCTCAATGATCAGAACCGAGCCTTCGCGCTTGCTGAAGGGCCGAAAAAGACGCGTCTGCTGGCTGAATTCGCCAAGCCCGATCTCGTCGGCGCTACGGCTTTCGCCCGCAAGGTCAACCAGCTCAACAAAAGTCTGGATGCGTCGACCAAGCCATCGACCTCGAAAACCTTACACCTGCCCCGCTCGACCTTGCCTGGAGAGATCCAGCGGTTGGCGGTCCTGGACCACCCGCCGCTGCTTCGGGACGCCCTGGAGAACGCCACGACACGCGTGATGATCATCTCCCCGTGGATTACGCCCGTGGTCATGGACGCGGCCATGCTGTCGTTGGTTCGCAAGCTGCTCGAAAAGGGCGTGCGGTTGCACATCGGTTACGGGCTGGATGAGGATGGCCGGCAAAGCCCAAAGCCGATCCCGCGGGGACTCCAGGAACTCGCGGACGAATACCAGAACTTCGAGCTGAGACGCTTTGGCGACACCCATGAGAAGGTGCTTATCAAGGACGACGAGTTCGTCGCGCTCACGAGCTTCAACTGGCTGTCGTTTCGCGGGGACCCAAATCGGAAGCTGCGCCGTGAACTCGGCGTGAAGGTCAGCGATCCGGCTTATGTCGAAAGCGAATATTCGCTCCTCGAAGCCCGCTTCCGGGCGAAGGCGGCAAGGCGCCGAGCTTCGAACGAGGAATAGGAGGGTGCCCCCGTCAGCGTCTGCATCTACTGCAGCACAGTCCCAGAGAGGGGCTTCGCCGACGAGGTGCGCTTAATTTGGTCCCCTGACCCCCTAGAGTCAACTCACAGGACATTATGCCGCTAACCGCAGAACAGCTGCTTTTGGACACGTTTCGTTACCGGCTCGGCGGTACGCGCCCGGTGCTGGAGGTGGAGCGCTTCGAGGCTGACCTCTACCGTTCCAACCACGCGCTGATGAAGGCCGCGCTTCTTGAAGCCCAGTCGATCGCGGCGCGCCTAGGTCCGGCCAAGGACGTCCGTGCAGCGGTCCTGGCGCTTTACGACACTCGCCTGGCCGAGATCGCTCAGATGTTTCCTGTCTTCTTCGTGTTCGAAAGCGCGTACAGGGCCTTCACTGCCGCGCGCCTGACCGCCGTCTACGGCGATGATCTATGGTGGGATCCGGTGCGCCAGGCCTTGCTGGCAAAAAGCGATCCCCAGAGTGTGCCTGCGCTCGGCGGCCGCCCTGCGAAACGAGATGTCATCGATGCGCTGAGCCATCTTCTCAAAGGTCTTAAGGACCCGGGGATGCGGCAACTGCGAGGAACCTACGACCTCTTGGAGGCCGGAACCTTGACCCATGTGGGTCGGCTGATCTCATCGCACTGGACAGATATTGAACCCGTCTTCAGTCAGAGCGGTCCGCTCCCTTTGACGTCCGCAAACTTTTCCGACCAGTTCAACAAGGTCCGCAACGCCCGCAACGACGCCTACCATCACCGGCTCATCCGCGACCGGGTCAAGGTGGCGGCGATCGTGGAGCGACTGCTCGACCTCCTGGATGTTCATCTTGGTGACCGTCTGGACCGGCTGGCCAAGGTCCAGGTCGCTGGCTTGCCTGTCCATGTCCCCCAGGTTCCTCGGCACGGGTAAGAAGGGGGAGGAGGGCGCGGGGCCGCTCAGGCTAAGCAGCGGTCGCCGTCATGCCTGTTGAGGGAGCTATGCTTGATCTAGAAGGAAAGACGGTTTCGGGATCGTTCCAGATCGGCGATCGGTGGATCGCGGGCGAACTCCATTTCCACGCTGGCGAAACAAGCCTTCATCTCCATGACGAGGCAAATTTTCGGCCCGACGCGGCGGCCGATGGACTAGTTCGCGGCCTGCTCGCCGATCGCCGTAGCGTCACGCTGGTGGGATGTTTGCTGGCCCCGATTTGTGGGACCGGTATGAACAGCGGCCGGCGGTACTACTTCACTGACGCGTTCGTCCATTATGTCGTCATCGGCAATCGACACCTCAATGCCTCCGCGCCCTGCGTGACGCGGGTCCATCTGGAGACCGACGACGCCCATCGTGTATTCAACGACTTCGACGCTTTCGGGACGGTCTATGGCGAGGGGCCCCGTGCTCTGGCCATCGACCTTATCAAGGCGCAGACCAAGGATTTGAACCGCCCTGTGCCCTTGGGTGAGCATCCTGAAGTGATGTATTTCACGGGCAAGACCCAGATCATCGCCTTCAACACGGTGCTTGGCGAGCTGTCGGCGGATCATCGATTTCAAAGATCGATGGGGTCAGTCCGAGGTTTCAACCTGACCAACTCGGTCGTGCTCTCCTTGGCGCCGCGACAGCCGCGTCAGTTCGACAACATCCTTGATGACGTTCTGGTGCTTTTGCGCTTTCTGGCGCTCGTCGCCGGTCGCGAGCAAAATCTGGAGCGGCTGTACATCGAGACTACGGATCAGGATCCGCAGGTCGGCGGACCGGCTCCGCCGCTCGAGGTCTATTGGTCGTTCAGGCCAGGTCAAGATCGTCAGTCCGTCGAGCCTCCACACGCGGCGGATCTACCCTTGAATCCGATCGCGCGAGCTGACGAATTCGAAAAGGTGGCTGCGGACTGGATCGCACGGGACGCGGCGTGGCTGTCGGCGCGGACACGGTTCCATAGCGCTTGGAGGCGAGGGCGCGACTTCTCGACCGATCGTCTCATCAGCGCGGCCAACATGTTCGATCTGCTTCCCGATAGCGCCGCGCCGGAAAAGGTCACCCTGTCGCCCGAGCTTGAAGCCGCCAAGCTCGAGATGCGCCAACGCCTGAAACAACTGCCGGACAGCTATGAAAAGCAAAGCCTGCTCGGGGCGATTGGTCGGCTGGGAACGAGCAGTCTCAAACACAAGGTGCGCCACCGTCTCGGTTTGATCCCCGGCGAGGTCGTGGCCTGTTTTCCCAAGCTTCAGATGGTGTTGGAGCACGCCATTGATTGCCGAAACTTCTTCGTTCACGGCGGGAAACCCAAGCTTGATTACCACGACAATGGCGTCGTCACCCTCTTCACCGAAGCGCTGGAATTCACCTTCGCGATGTCGGATTTGGTCCAAGCCGGGTGGACGCCGAACTGGCGGGGCAGGGCCTTCGGGCAAAGCCATCCGTTCCTGCTGTTTCGCCAGACCTATCCCGAATACCTGGAGGAACTGCAAAGCCTTCAAGGAAAGACATCTGCATCCGCTGGCGACGGAGGGTAGCGGCGACCTTGGGCTGCTCCGGGCGATCGCTGTGGGCGAGCGCTGCGCCCAAAGGTGCATCAACGCCAGGCGCGCGACTGTACTCGATCGGTGATCAACGCAGTTTTTATTCTTGGGTCTGGGGGCGCGCTTCAGCAGCGCGTCGTTCAGCTTCCTCTTGCTTCTTCTTGTCTTGGTCGCGATGCCACTTGATGGAGAAGAACATGCCAACACCCAGCACTATGATCTTCAGCGGGAAGAAAACTATGGGGAAAAAGTCCACCCAGGTCACAATGTTACCTCAAGACAATCGCTGAAAGCTGGAGCGCATCACTTTGCTAAAGCGCATGCAGCCTACCGATTTTGTTCGTCGGGGTGTCGTGGACAAACTGTCCAATCGTGAAAGTCAGGCCGATGACGGTTTCCACCACGGAGCGAGTGCGGGCGAGCGCGTCGTCTGACTTGCCGCGCTGCGGCTGAAAGTCCCGACCCTGGAGCCGAGCGAGGTTCTGCATCTGGCGTCGAGACCTGATGGATCGCCTACGACCGCCTTTGACGAAGATTGGCTCGACTTTGCGTGGGCGCGGCGACTCGGTTTTGGATCGCCCGACGTCCGCGAGAATCCGATGAGCCCTGAAGACTTTGCTGACCTTGCTGTTCGTCTGGGTCCCAGCGTCCAGTCCAAGCCGATATTCGAAACCCTTCAATTTCGGGTGGGCGGTCGCGCCTTCGCGACCCTGGGGTGGCCGACCAAGGGTTGGGCGGTGGTCAAGCTCGACCCGCGCCGCCAGGCTTGGGCGCTCGGCTTGGGCGGGGGTCTGTCCGCCGAGCCGGGGCGCCGGCGTAAGGCGGGGATCATCCTTGCGCGCTTGTCCCTGGTCGATCCCGCGGTCGCCGCGGCGCTTCTGGCCGAGGCATGGCGTTTTGCCCAGCCATCGCGGCCAGGGGGCGCGGCGCACGGGCGGGCCGCCGCTGCCGGCGCGACCGCCTGAAATCCTGAAAGCCCGCCGTTCCCCTGTTTTTCTACGCCAGGGTACGACGGGCCGATTTGGCTGTTGAGATCGGTCAGAACCGGGTCTTCTTACTCATCCCCGTAAACAACGGGGACCCGCCGTGGACCTTTCGCAAATCGAGACCGGACGCGAGCGCAGCCGCCAGATGCTGCGTACGGCGCTTGGGCCGCTGCTGCTGGCGCGACTGGAGGATCCGGGCGTGGCCGAGGTCATGCTCAATCCCGATGGCCGGGTCTGGGTCGATCGGTTCGACGTCGGCCTGGTCGACGCCGAGCTGACGATCGGGCCGGCCGACGCTGAGCGGATCCTTCGCTTGGTGGCCCATCACGTCGAGGCCGAGATCCATGCCGGCCGGCCGCGGCTGTCGGCCGAGTTGCCCGGGACCGGCGAGCGGGTCGAGGGCCTGATGCCGCCGCTGGTCGCCGCGCCGGCCTTCTCCATCCGCAAGCCCGCGAGCCTCGTCTTCACCCTGGCCGACTATGTCCGCGCCGGCGTGATGAGAGAAGAGCAGGGCAGGGTGTTGCGCGACGCGGTGGCCATCCGCGCCAACATTCTGGTGGTGGGACCCACCTCCAGCGGCAAGACCACCCTGGTCAACGCCTTGCTGGCCGAGGTCGCCGCGTCGGGCGACCGGGTGATCATCGCCGAGGATCTGCGCGAGTTGCAGTGCGCGGCGCAGAACCAGGTGGCCCTACGCACCCGCGACGGGGTGGCCAGTCTCACCGACCTGGTGCGCTCGTCCTTGCGTCTTCGGCCCGACCGGATCGTCATCGGCGAGGTCCGGGGTCCTGAAGCGCTCGACCTGATCAAGGCCTGGGGCACGGGCCATCCCGGCGGGGTGGGCACCCTGCACGCCGGCTCGGCCCTAGGGGCGCTGCTTCGGCTCGAGCAACTGATCCAGGAGGCGGTGGTCACCGTGCCGCGCGCCCTGATCGCCGAGACCATCGACCTGATCGCGGTCCTGCAGGGGCGGGGCCGACAGCGCCGCCTGGCGGACCTCGCGCGCCTGGATGGGCTCAGTCCCGACGGCGCCTACCAGCTCAGCCCCGCCTGAGATCCCGCCCCTAAAACCCCCGGAGATTGCCTCGATGTCCACGCGAGAACCCTCGCGCCTGCGCGCACGCCTGCTCGCCGGCTCCATGTTCGACCGTCTCGGCCAATTTGGCCTGGTCGCGCCCCTCACCATCGCCGCCCTGCTGAGCGCCCAATCGGCCAAGGCCGCCGGCTCCTCCATGCCCTGGGAGGAGCCGCTGCAGAAGATTCTGGAGTCGATCGAAGGCCCGGTCGCCAAGATCATCGCGGTGATCATCATCATCGTCACGGGCCTGACCCTGGCCTTCGGCGAGACCTCGGGTGGCTCGCGCAAGCTGATCCAGATCGTCTTCGGCCTGTCGATCGCCTTCGCCGCCAGCTCGTTCTTCCTGTCGTTCTTCAGCTTCGGCGGCGGGGCGCTGGTCTGATGGCCGGCGATCGCGCGATGGGGTTCGCCGCGCCCGTCCATCGGGCCCTGACCGAACCGATGCTGCTGGCCGGCGCCCCGCGCGCGATCGCCCTGGTCAACGGCACCCTGGCCGCGGCCCTGGGGGTGGGCTTGCGGCTGTGGATCGTCGGGCTCGCCGTCTGGCTGGTCGGTCATGGCCTGGCGGTGTGGGCCGCGCGCCGCGATCCGCAGATCTTCGACGTTGGTCGCCGGCACGTCCGGCTGCCGGCTTACCTGGAGGTCTGAGCCATGCTCGATCTTCGGGAATATCGCCGCCGGCCCGCACGCCTGGCCGACTTCCTGCCCTGGGCGGCCCTGGTCGCGCCGGGCGTGGTGCTCAACAAGGACGGGTCGTTCCAGCGCACCGCGGAGTTTCGTGGGCCGGACCTCGACTCCGCTACCGACGCCGAGGTCGCCGCCGTCGCCGCGCGGCTCAACAGCGCGCTGCGGCGCCTCGGCTCGGGCTGGGCGCTGTTCGTCGAGGCCCGGCGCGATCCGGTCGGCGCCTATCCCGAGAGCATCTTCCCAGACCCGGTCTCGACCCTGGTCGAGGCCGAGCGCAAGGCCGCCTTCGTCGAGACCGGCGAGCACTTCGAAAGCCGCTACTACCTGACCCTGACCTATTTGCCGCCGGCCGACCGCCGCGGCCGAGTGGAAGGCCTCTTCGTCGAGGGCAGGGCCGGAGCGGGCCTGAATTGGCGGGCCGAGCTCTCCGGCTTCATCGATCGGTCCGACCGGTTGCTGGCCCTGCTCGATGGGCTGATGCCCAAGGTCGCTTGGCTCGGGGACGGTGAGACCCTGAGCTTCCTGCACGGGGCGATCTCGACGGTGCGCCAGCGTGTCGCCGTCCCCGAGACACCGATGCAGCTGGATGCGCTTTTGGCCACCGAGCCGTTGACCGGCGGCCTGGAGCCGCGGCTTGGCCGGGCGCATCTTCGTGTCCTGACCCTGACCGGCTTTCCGGCCGCCACGACGCCGGGCTTGCTCGACGAGCTCAACCGCCTGGGCGTCGCCTACCGCTGGAGCACCCGGGCGATCTGCCTGGACAAGACCGATGCGGCCGCGCTGCTGGGCAAGATCCGCCGCCAGTGGTTCGCCAAGCGCAAGTCGGTGCTGGTGCTCTTGCGCGAGGCCCTGACGCAGGAGCCGTCGCCGTTGGTCGACAACGACGCGGCCAACAAGGCCGTCGATGCGGATCTGGCTCTGCAGGATCTGGGCGGCGACGCCGTCGCCTATGTCTATGTCACCGCGACCCTGGTGGTGTGGGATGAGGACCCCGCGGTCGCCGAGGCCAAGCTGGCCCTGGTCGAGAAGGTCATCCAGGCCCGCGACTTCGCCGTCATCCGCGAGAGCGTCAATGCGGTCGAAGCCTGGCTTGGGACCATCCCTGGCCACGCCTACGCCAACATCCGCCAGCCGCCGCTCTCGACCCTGAACTTGGCCCACATCGCCCCGATGTCGGCGGTCTGGGCCGGTCCCGAGCGTAACACCCATCTCGACGGGCCGCCGCTGCTCCTGGCCCGCACGGCCGGCTCGACGCCGTTTCGCCTGAGCCTGCATGTCGGCGATGTCGGCCACACCCTGGTGGTCGGGCCGACGGGCGCGGGCAAGAGCGTGCTGCTGGCGCTCCTGGCCCTGCAGTTTCGGCGCTATCCGCAAAGCCAGATCTTCGCCTTCGACTTCGGCGCCTCCAGCCGCGCCGCAGCGCTGGGCATGGGCGGCGACTTCCACGACCTCTCCGGCGAGGGCGGGGCAGTGGCGCTCCAGCCCCTGGCGGGTATCGACGATCCCGACGAGCGGGCCTGGGCGGCTGGCTGGCTGGCGGCGGTGCTGGCGCGCGAGGGCGTGGAGATCACGCCGGCGGTGCGCGATCACCTCTGGACGGCGCTGGGGAGCCTGGCCAGCGCGCCGAGCGGCGAGCGGACGCTCACCGGTTTGGTGGCTCTGCTGGCCAGTCAGCCCCTGAAGGCGGCGCTGGGCCCCTTCGTTCTGGGCGGACCGTTCGGCCGGCTGCTGGATGGCGCGGCCGAGGCGCTGGGCTGCGCCGACGTCCAGGTGTTCGAGACCGAGGGCCTGGCCAGGAGCGCCGCGGCGCCTGCGGTTCTGACCTACCTCTTCCACCGCATCGGCCGCCGGCTGGATGGCCGTCCGACCCTGATCCTGATCGACGAGGGTTGGCTGGCGCTCGACGACCCGGCCTTCGGCACGCAACTGCGCGAATGGCTCAAGACCCTGCGCAAGAAGAACGCCTCGGTGATCTTCGCCACCCAGTCGCTGGCGGACGTGGTCGACAGCCCCATCGCCGCCTCGATCGTCGAAAGCTGCCCGACCCGGATCTTCCTACCCAATCCCCGAGCGATGGAGCCGCAGGGCGCGGCCGCCTACGGCCGGTTCGGGCTCAACGCGCGCCAGATCGAGATCCTCAGCCGGGCCACGCCCACGCGCGACTACTACCTGCAATCGCGGGTCGGCGATCGCCTGTTCGACCTGGGGCTTGGCCCCGTGGCCCTGGCCTTTTGCGCGGCCTCGTCCAAGGCCGACCAGACCGCGATCGGGGCCGTGCTCGAGGCGGTGGGCAAGCAGGGCTTCGCGGCCGCCTGGCTGAACCTGCGCGGCCTGCCTTGGGCGGGGGACCTTCTGACTTCGGGGGCGGCGGGCGCTTCCCCTTCCTTCCCGGAGAGCCTGCCATGACCCTTTCCCGACGTCGCCTTGCGGCGGCGCTTCTGGCCGCGCCCGCGGCCGCCGGCCTGGTGCTGGCGCCGCTGCTCGCCCAGGCCCGGATCGTCGTCTTCGATCCCACCAACTACGCCCAGAACGTCCTGCAGGCCGCGCGCGCCCTGCAGACCATCAACAACCAGATCAGCTCCCTGCAGAACGAAGCCCAGATGCTGCTGGGCCAAGCCAAGACCCTGGCGAGCCTGCCGTACTCGACGCTGGCCACCCTGCAGGCCCAGGTCGACCGGACCCGTCAGCTCCTGGGTGAGGCCCAGGCCCTGGCCTATGACGTGGCTTCGATCCAGAAGGCCTTCACCACCAACTATGGCGCGGTTTCGCTGTCGGCCTCCGACGCGGACCTGACCGCCCGGGCCGATGCGCGCTGGACGACGGCCATGGCCGGCTTCCAGGACGCCCTGAAGCTCCAGGCCGGCGTTGTGGAGGGCCTGGGCGCCAGCCGCGACCAGCTCACTAGCCTCGTGGGCGCCAGCCAAGGCGCGGTCGGCGGGCTGCAGGCCGCCCAGGCCGGCAACCAGCTCCTGGCCCTGCAGTCGCAGATGCTGGCCGACCTCATCGCACTGGCCGCCGCCCAAGGACGCGCCCAGGCCCTGGAAGCCGCCGACCAGGCCGCCGCTCGCGCCGACGCCAAGGCGCGCTTTTCCAAGTTCATGGGATCGGGCTCGCAATGAGGTGGGCCGTCGGTCTGAGCGCCGCGGCCTGGGTCCTGATCGGCGCGGTGGTGGTCACGGTCCGGGGGCGGCACGAGCCGACGCCTTCCGCGCCGGTGAAGGTCGCTGATCCTCGCGGTCGATCCGAGCTTGGACGCTGCCGCGATCTTGGCGAGGCCGCCAAGGAAGACGCGGCCTGCCAGGAGGCTTGGGCTGCGGCGCGGGCCCACTTCTTCGGTGAGGCCCGGCCATGAACGACACCGGCGTCATCGACCGCTTCTTCGACACCTATGGCCGCTACATCGACAGCGGGTTTGGACTGCTCGGCGGAGAGGTGGCTTTTCTGTCGACGACCCTGGTGGCCATCGACGTCACCCTGGCCGCGCTCTTCTGGGCCTGGGCCCACGGCGAGGACATCCTCGCTCGGCTGGTCAAGAAAACCCTCTATGTCGGCTTTTTCGCCTTCCTGATCAGCAACTTCCACACCCTAACCGGTATCGTGCTGTCGAGCTTTTCGGGTCTTGGCCTGAAGGCCGGCGGGGTAGGAACTTCAGCCGAGGACTTCCTGCGGCCCGGCAAGCTGGCCGCGCTGGGGCTGGAGGCCTGCAAGCCGATCCTGCAGTCGGCCAATGATCTGAGCGGCTTTCCCGGCTTTTTCGAGAACATCGTCCAGATCCTCATCCTGCTGATCGTGGCGCTCCTCGTGATCGTCTCGTTCTTCGTCATCGCCGTGCAGATCTTCGTGGTTTTGATCGAGTTCAAGCTCGTCAGCCTCTGTGGCTTCGTCCTCGTCCCGTTCGGTCTCTTCGGCCGTACCGCGTTCCTGGCCGAGAAGGTCATGGGCAACGTCATGGCCTCGGGCGTCAAGGTGATGGTGCTGGCGGTGATCGTCGGCATCGGCTCGACCCTGTTTTCCGACTTCACCAGCCAGGCCGCCGGTCAGCCGACCATCGAAGAAGCTCTGGCCATGGCCCTGGCGGCCCTGACCCTTTTGGGCCTGTCGATCTTTGGTCCCGGCATCGCCTCGGGCCTGGTCTCCGGAGCGCCGCAACTGGGCGCCGGCGCGGCCGTCGGCACAGGGATGGCTGTGGCCGGCATGGCCATGGCTGCGGCTGGCGCGGCCCAGATGGCGGCCGGCGCGGTCTCGGGCCTGTCGTTCGGCGGTGTCGGCGGCGGTGGTGCGGCTGGGGCGGCGGGCGCTGCCGGTGGTCGCCTGCCGCCGCCCGACGGCGGCGGTCCCTCTGGCCCGCCGCGTTTGCCGCCGCCCGGCGACAACGGCGGGGGCGGGGGCGCTGGTTTCACCCTGCCGCCGCCCAAGACCGGCAACGACGAGAGCGGTGGCGGGGAGGGGGGCGCCGGCGGCGCGCCGATGGCCCCGGTCTGGGCCCGGGAGCTTGCCGATCGCCACGCCCTGACCCGCGGCGCGGAAATCGCCGCCCACGCCATCGGCGGCGGCCATGACAGCGGCGGCGACGCCGCCCCCAGCCTGAAGGAGGACTAAGGATGAACCCCTTGAAGGGCGCGGCGCGCTATGGCGCGACCCCCGCGCCGGAAACCCCCTACCAGCGTGCAGGACAAGCCTGGGACGAGCGCATCGGCTCGGCCAGGGTCCAGGCCGCCAACTGGCGGCTGGCCGCGCTGGGCCTGCTGATGGCCAACACCGCGCTATGCGGTTCGCTGGCCTGGCTGGCCGCCCGCGGCTCGGTGACGCCTTGGGTGGTCGAGGTCGACCGCCTGGGCGAGCCGCGTATCGTGGCGCCGGCCGTCCAGGGCGCCAAGGCCACGGATCCGATGATCGCCTGGACCCTGGCCCGCTTCATCACCGACGTGCGCGCCATTTCCACCGACCCGGTGCTTATGCGCCAGGCCTGGCTTCGGGCCTACGACTTCACCGACCAGGCGGGCGCGGCGGCGCTGTCGGACTATGCCCGGCGAAGCGACCCGTTCGCCCAGGTCGGCCGCGCCCAGGTCGTCGTCACCGTGACCAGCGTGGTGCGCGCTACGCCCGGCAGTTTCCGTGTCGCCTGGACCGAGCAGCGCTACGCCGAGGGGCAGCTGGCCGCGACCGAGCGCTGGACCGCCATCCTCACCTTGTCGATCCGGCCGCCAACGAGCGCGGAGGGCCTTCGGGCCAATCCGCTGGGCGTTTTCATCTCCGGCATCGCCTGGTCCAAGGAGTTTGGCGCATGACCAACCCTCGCCTTATCCCCGTCGCTGGCCTGTGGCTGGCCCTGACCGCGCCGGGGCTGGTCCTGGCCGCGCCCTCGTCCGCCCAGCTGGAAGTCCCTGGCGGCGCCAAGCGCTTCGCCTATGACCAAGACGCCGTCTTCCCGGTGATCGCCACGCCAGGACGCATCACCGACATCGTGCTCGAGCCCGGCGAAGCCCTGGTGGGCTCAGGACCGGTGGCGGCGGGAGACACCGCCCGCTGGGTGATCGGCGACACCATCAGCGGCCAGGGCGCCCAGCGCCGGGTCCATGTCATGGTCAAGCCCACGGCCACGGGGCTGGCCACCAACCTGATCATCAATACCGACCGGCGCACCTACCACCTGGAGCTTCGCGCCTCGAGCCGGACCTGGCTGTCCCAGGTCTCCTGGCTCTATCCCGAAGCGGCCGCGCCGCTGGTGCTCATCGCGCCGCCCACACCGCCCGCCGCGCCGCAGGAGACGCCCGCGCCAGGACCGCTCAACACCGCCTACCGGATCAGCGGCGACCATCCGCTCTGGCGTCCGACGCGCGTCTATGACGACGGACGGCGGGTGTTCGTCGAGTTTGGCCCGGGCGTCGAGGTCAGCGACCTGCCGCCGCTCTATCGCCTGGGGCCCGACGGCAAGACCGCAGAACTGATCAACTACCACGTCGAAGGCGGCCGGCTGGTCACCGAGCGCCTGTTCGAGCAGGCCGAGCTGCGGCTGGGCGCCAAGAAGCGCGCCAAAGCCGTGCGTCTGACCCGTCAAACCCCGATCACGGAGGTCCGGCCATGAGCCAAGAACCCGAAGACGCCGAGAAGACCATCGCCAAGACCCTGCGCCTGCATGGGCCTGGGGCGCCGGTCGCCAGGGTCTCGCGCCGCGCCCTGATCATCGTCGGCGCGGTGTTGATCGCAGGTATCGCCGGGGCGCTGGGCTGGTCGTTGACCGAGCGGCGAAAGGCCGCGCCGGCGCAGGTAACGACCACGACCGCGCCGCCGCCCGAGCGGGTGACGGCCTTGCCGCGCGGCTATGTCGGGCCGGCCGCCGTGCCGCCCCTGGGACCGCCGCTGCCTGGAGACCTCGGCAGGCCGATGCTGAGCGCCGCCCGCGCCCGGGCCGCCGGCGATCCGACGGCGCCGCCAGAACCGTCGGTCCCGGTCCAGGCGGCGACAAATCCGGCCGCGGTCGATACTCGGCGCGAGCAGATGGTTGAGGCCCGCCGGGTCGCGATCCAGAGCGCTCTCTTCGTGACGGCCTCGACGCGGCGTGAGCCGGTCGCCCCCGAACCGATGGGCGCTGCATCGCCGGTCTCGCCGGCCTCGCCGAGCCCGACGGGCGATCCGCGCACGACGAGCGGTGAGCGCCTTCAAGCGCCGGCCTCGCCCTACATCCTGCAGGCGGGGACCTCGATCCCGGCTGCGCTGGTGACCGGCCTGCGCTCGGACGCTCCGGGCCTGGCGATCGCCCAGGTCACGCAGGACGTCTTCGATAGCCTGGGGCGGCGCTATCTGCTGATCCCGAAGGGCTCGCGCCTGGTCGGGGACTATGAGACCGCCATCCAGAACGGACAGAGCCGGCTGCGCGTGGTCTGGACGCGACTTCTCCTGCCGTCGGGCAAGTCCCTCGTGCTCGACAAGCTGCCGGGCGCGGACGAGCAAGGCATGGCGGGCCTGCAGGACGGCGTTGATCGTCATGGCGGCCGGGTGCTGGCGGCGGCGGGTCTGAGCACGCTGCTGGCGATCGGCGCGGAGGCAGGATCGTCCAGCGAGGAGTCCGATCTCGCCCGCGCGGTGCGCCGGGCCGGGGCCGATACCGCAAGCTCCGTCGGCCAGCAGATGGTCGGCAAGAGCCTGGACCTGGCGCCGACCCTGACGATCCGGCCGGGGGCGCCGCTGCGCGTGCTGCTTAATCGCGATCTGGTCCTGGAACCCTATGTCGATGAAAGGAAGACGCCATGGGCGGAAAACTGAAGCTGGGAGCGCTGGAGGATGAAACGCCCGTCAAGGTGACCGTGGACCTGCCGGCGGCCGTCCATCGCGACCTCGTCGCCTATGCCCAGGCCCTGGCGGCCGAGAGCGGCGGCAAGGCCGCCGAACCGGCGCGCCTGGTCGCGCCGATGGTGGCCCGGTTCATGGCCACCGATCGCGCCTTCGTTCGTGGCCGAAGGGGGCGCTCGACCTAGGCGACCCTCCGCTCGTCCTCCGTGTCGGCCAGGGTCTCCATCAGGGCCAGGATCTGACGGCGGCGATCGCCCTGAAGACCCGACAGCAACTGAGCGATGGCCAGCCCGTCGGGCGAGGACATCAAGGCCTGGATGGCGCGGGCGGCCTCCAGCTGGCTGCGGTCGACGACGAGACCATTGTCGGTCGCCGGCAGACCATCGAAGAACCAGGCCGGGCCGACACCCAGAAGGCCGCCCAGCGCATAGAGCATCGAGGCGCTGATCCGGTTGGTCCCGCGCTCGTACTTCTGAACCTGCTGGAAGGTCAGACCCAGACCTTGGGCGACCCTGGCCTGGCTGATCTTCATCAGCCGGCGGCGCAGGCGAATGCGCGCGCCGACATGCTGGTCGACGGGGTGGGGCGGGGTCTTAGATGGCAAGGGGCCTCTCCGGTGGCGATGTCTGCGCCTAGAGACACGCCAAGAGGCGGGGCTTGGTAGTTGGGCTGTGAAAGACTCCAGGCGGCCATCTTGAAACGGTGCGTCGCCCGACGGTGGCAGCGCCCGCGAGCGACAAGTCCCTGGGAAAGCCAAGCTCCAATGGCTACGTCCGTAATGGACGTAGACGCCCGGCAGGATCAGGGCGCGCGTCAGGAGGGATGTCATGACCAAGGGCGAGGCCGAGCGGGCGGTCCGATCGCTGTGCCATAGCTGGCGAGATCAGGCCGGGCTGGGGCAAGTCGAACAGACCTACCTGAGCTTCTTTGCCTTTTGGGCGTGGATGAGTTCGAACCACCCCGGCTATTTGAAGTTTCGGACCACCACGTCGGTGATGGGCAATGTCCAGCGATGGTTCGAAGCGGAGTTTGGCCAGACGGACTGGGGCTGACCGTGGAGCGGTTCTTCAGTCATGCCTATTTCGAGGACGGCGTCCTGCAGTCGGGCGGCCAGACGCTTTCGTTGACGACGAGCCAGATCGCCGGCGCCGCGATGCGGGAAATCATCCAGCTGGAGCTGTCGGCCTCGCCGTTCGACATCTTCATGACCGACCTGCTGGATTCCACCACCGACGACTTTCGCTGGGTCGCGCAGTTGGGGCAGATCCGGGAGACCCGCACGGCGCTGTCGGGCCTGTTCGGCCGCTTCGTCGCCCGCGCGTATCTTACCCATCATGCCGGCTTTCAGTTCTTCGAACCGATCCAGGGCAATCTGGCCACGCTGGACGCCTGGCCAGACCTGACCTTCCATCGCGACGGCAAGGGCGACCTGCCAGACTGGATCGTCGCCCCGGCGCCAGGTCAGGGATCGATCGCCATCGCCGAGGCGAAAGGGTCCCACAACGGCGCCGGCCCTTGGGCCGCCCTTGACCAGGCTCGCGCGCAAGCCCGTCGCGTCAAGGTGATGTCGGACGGCGCGATCTTGCAGGTCAAACGCTATGCGCTCGCCACGCGCTGGGCGGTGGCCGACAATCCCAGGCTCGCCACGCCCTATCTCTGGGTGGACGATCCTGAAGATGGCGAACGCGCCGCGACGATAACCGAGCACATGCTGCTCCATCGCGGCGTCGGTCTTGGCCACTTTGCGGCGTTCGCCAGGGGAATGGGCTTTGGTCAGACCGCGCAAACGATCGCGCAGGCGCGGCAAGACCGTCCTGGGTTCCTTGACCTGGACGCCTCCGATCTGGTGCTCGTGGAGACCCAGGCGGGCCTGCGGGCGATGATGGTCGTCGCCATAACCCCCGGCGGCGTGGTGCGAATGCCGCCAGGGCCGGGCGGAGCGTTCCAGACCGGCTTGCGAGCGGTCTTCGGCGAGGACGTCCATCTGCTGGGGATCGACGCCAAGACGATCCTGTCGGTCGACCAGTTGGACGCGTTTGCCGAGGCCGCGCCAGGCCGTCGCGATTTCAATGAGGCCGATCTGATCGAGGCGCCTGCCCGACGCGACGGCATGGAGGTGCTCGACCTTGACGCCGTCGCGTTGATCGGGCGCGGCGTTCCCATCGACCTGGGGCCTGCCCTGGGCTGAGCGCCGTGACCCTCCAGGCCGGCAAGGGCTTCAGGAGAAGCGCCAGGTGCTTGGGCAGGGGTCTGATCCTGCGCTTGACCTCGCTCCGTTGGCGGCAAGCAGACGGCCCGGCATCATGGACGCCGAGCCGCGCGTTGGTTTGGGTCTTTGAGCCGGGTTGCGGCGTCAGGTGATCATCGGCAGCAGGCTGTCGATCGACGTCTTGGCGTCGCCATAGAACATCCGGGTGTTGTCCTTGAAGAACAGCGGGTTTTCGATACCCGAATAGCCCGTTCCTTGACCCCGCTTGGAGACGAACACCTGGCGGGCTTTCCAGACCTCGAGCACGGGCATGCCGGCGATGGGGCTGTTGGGGTCCTCCTGGGCGGCGGGATTGACGATGTCGTTGGAGCCGATGACGATGACGACGTCGGTGGACGGGAAATCGTCGTTGATCTCCTCCATCTCCAAGACGATGTCGTAGGGCACCTTGGCCTCGGCCAGCAGCACGTTCATGTGACCCGGAAGACGGCCCGCCACGGGGTGGATGGCGAAGCGAACGGTCTTGCCGGCCGCGCGCAGCTTGCGGGTCAGTTCGCTGACCGACTGCTGGGCTTGGGCCACGGCCATGCCGTAGCCGGGCACGATGATCACGTCGTTGGCGTCGTTGAGGGCGGCGGCCACGCCGTCGGCGTCGATGGCGATCTGTTCGCCCTCGATCACCATGGCCTGGCCCATGCTCGTGCCGAAGCCGCCGAGAATGACGCTGACGAAGGAGCGGTTCATCGCCTTGCACATGATGTAGCTCAGGATGGCCCCGGACGAGCCCACCAGCGCCCCGGTGACGATCAGCAGGTCGTTGGAGAGGCTAAAGCCGATCGCCGAAGCCGCCCAGCCGGAGTAGCTGTTGAGCATCGAGACCACGACCGGCATGTCCGCGCCGCCGATGCCGCGGATCAGGTGGAAGCCGATGAACAGGGCCGCCAGGGTCATGCCGTAGAGCGCGCTTGCTGATCCGCCGCGGACATAGACCACCAGCAGGACCAGGGCGATGATCGCGGCGGCTGCGTTGAGCAGATGACCACCAGGCAGTTTCTTGGCCTTGCCGTCGATCCAGCCGGCGAGCTTGCCGAACGCGACCACTGATCCGGTGAAGGTTACCGCACCGATGAAGACGCCGATGAAGGTTTCGCCCCGGAGCATGACGAGCTCGGCGGACGTCTTGTGCGCGATGACGCCGGCGAAGCCAGCCAAGGCCGAGGCGGCCTCGTGGTCCAGACCGGCGACCCGCTCCATCTCAAGATGGGTGTTGTAGCCGATCAGGACGGCGGCCAGGCCCACGAGCGAATGCATGGCCGCCACCAGCTGGGGCATGTCGGTCATCTGCACGCGCTTGGCCACGAGCCAGGCGCCGGCCCCGCCGACCAGCAGAAGGCCCAGGCTGAGGGGCGCGGCCGCGGGCGTGATGGCCGTCAGGGTCGCCACGACCGCCAGGGCCATGCCGAAGATGCCGTACCAGACAGCGCGCTTGGCGCTTTCCTGGGCCGAGAGGCCGCCGAGCGAGAGGATGAAGAGGACGGCCGCGACCACATAGGCCGCGACGGTGAAGCCGGTTTGCATCACCAGCGCTCCTTACGATTTCTGGAACATGGCGAGCATGCGCCGGGTGATGAGGAAGCCGCCGAAGATGTTGATCCCGGCCAGGAACACCGAAGCGGCCGCCAGGGTCACGACGAGCCAGTCGCTGGAACCGATCTGCAGCAGGGCCCCCAAAATGATGATCGAGGACACCGCGTTGGTGATCGCCATCAAGGGCGTATGAAGGCTGTGGCTGACCTTCCAGATCACCTGGAAGCCCACGAAGCAGGCCAGCACGAACACCACCAGGTGCGACATGAAGCTGGCTGGCGCGATGAGCCCGGCCAGAAGGATCACGGCCGCGCCGACCAGGATCGCGCCGGCTTGGGCGCGCGTCTGCTGCTTGAAGCGTTTGGCCTCGGCCGCCTTCTTTTCTTCGGGCGTCTGCTCTGGGGGCTTGTCCTTGGGCTTCTGCGCCGCGATCGCCTGCACCTTGAGCGGCGGCGGCGGGAACGTCACCGCGCCGTCGCGCGTGATCGTGGCGCTGCGGATGACGTCGTCGTCCATGTCATGCACGATCACGCCGTCCTTGGCCGGCGTCAGGTCGGCCAGCATGTGACGGACATTGGTGGCGTAGAGCGTGGAGGCCTGGGCGGCCATCCGGCTCGGATAGTCTGTGTAGCCGATGATCGTGACGCCGTTGTCGGAGACTACGCGCTCGTCGGGGACCGTCAGTTCGCAGTTGCCGCCACGCTCGGCGGCCAGGTCGACGACGACCGAGCCGGGCTTCATCGCCGCGACCATATCGGCCAGCCAAAGCTTGGGGGCGTCGCGGCCGGGGATCAGGGCGGTGGTGATGACGATGTCGATGTTTGGGGCCAGCTCGCGGAACTTGTTCAGCTGCTTTTCCCGAAACTCCGGGCTGGAGGGGGCGGCGTAGCCGCCCGTCGCCGCGCCGTCCTGGGTTTCCTCGAAGTCGAGGAAGACGAACTGGGCGCCCATGGATTCGATCTGTTCGGCCACTTCGGGGCGGACGTCGAAGGCGTGGACGACGGCGCCCAGGCTGGTCGCCGCGCCGATGGCCGCCAGGCCCGCAACACCGGCGCCGATCACCAGCACCTGGGCCGGCGGAACCTTGCCGGCCGCGGTGATCTGGCCGGTGAAGAAGCGGCCAAAGGCGCCGCCCGCCTCGATGACCGCCCGATAGCCGGCGATATTGGCCATCGACGACAGGGCGTCCATCTTCTGGGCGCGGCTGATGCGCGGGACCATGTCCATGGCCACCAGGGTGGCGCCGGTCGTTCGCGCCTTCTCCAGATGGTCGGCGTTCTGGGCGGGGTAGAAGAAGGAGATGAGCGTCTTGTCGGCCGACAGATGCGCGATTTCGCCCTCTATGGGCGGCCGCACCTTGGCGATCACGTCAGCCTGGCTCCACAGCGCCTTGGCGTCCGAAACGACCGTCACTCCGGCTGCGCGGTAGGCCTCGTCGGTAAAGCCCGCCGCCAGCCCCGCGCCGCGCTCGACCAGGGCCTCGTGACCCAGTTTACGAAGCTGCAGGGCGCTGTCGGGCGTCAGCGCGACCCGAGCTTCGCCCGGATAGACTTCCTTTGGGGCGCCGATCTTCATTGCGCGTCTCCTCGGGGGGAGGCGCTGGTGAGGGCGGCAAGCATGCGGGCGGCCTGCTTGCCAAGCGGCGTGCAAGGCCGACGCCCGGCGAGGCGGGCGCGCTGATGGCGGGCGATCATTGGGATCCTCCTAGATGTGGGCGAAAGCCCGAGGCTGGATCACCAGCGGATCGGGTCGAAATCAGAAGCCTCGTGCCGCTCTCGCACGGAGGTTTCGGGGCCGCCCCAGGCGCGGTTGACGATCTGTCCGCGCCGGACGGCGGGGCGGCTGGCCACGCGCGCGGTCCAGTCGGCCAGGTGGGGATAGTCTTGCAGGCTGAGGAATTGCTCGGCGCCATAGACGCCGCGCAGCAAGCCCCCGTACCAGGGCCAAGCGGCCATGTCGGCGATCGTATAGGTCTCGCCGGCCAGATAGGCGTTGGTCGCCAGATGGGTGTCGAGCACGTGAAGCTGGCGCTTGGTCTCCATCGCGTAGCGATCGATCGCGTACTCGATCTTGAAGGGGGCATAGGCGTAGAAGTGGCCAAAGCCGCCGCCCACGAACGGCGCCGACCCCATCTGCCACATCAGCCAGTTGAGGGTCTTGGCGCGCGCGTGGGGTTCGGTCGGCAGGAAGGCGCCAAACTTCTCGGCCAGATAGATGAGGATGGATCCGCTTTCGAAGAGCGTGATCTCGGGCGTGACCGAGCGATCCACCAGGGCCGGGATCTTGGAGTTGGGATTGATCCCGACAAAACCGGAACCGAACTGGTCGCCCTTGCCGATCTCGATGATCCAGGCGTCGTACTCGGCGCCGCTGTGTCCGGCCTCGAGCAGTTCCTCCAGCATGATCGTCACCTTCTGCCCGTTGGGGGTGGCGAGCGAGTAAAGCTGAAGGGGGTGTCGACCGACCGGCAGGACCTTGTCGTGCGTGGGCCCGGAAATCGGCCGGTTGATGCTGGCGAACTGGCCGCCGTTCCCCGGGTTCCAGGTCCAGACATCCGGGGGAACGTAGCCGGGAGGTTGGTTGGCGAGGCTGCTGTCGTCGCTCATGGGCGCTCCGCAAGGTTGATCGAGTAAGGGGGGGCGGTGGGGTCAGCCGTCGGCGCGGTTGGCCGCGTCGTTGAGGATTTGGACCAGCAGGTCGGTGGAACCGATGTCCAGGCCCGCTTGGGTCAGCAGCGTCGACACCTGACCGCGATGGTGGGTCTGGTGGTTGAAGACGTGGCAGAGCAGGGCGAAGGCGTCGCAATCGAGCGCGCCATATCGACCGCTGGGGTAGGCGACCATCTCGTTCATGTCGGCCTCGGTGAGCTGGTCGACGAAATCCTGCCAGCCAGCGTCGAGAATGTGCCGATGAGCTTCCAACTCGGCCATGTCCCGGAAGAGAATATGATTGAGGCTTCGCGCGAGCGGCATGCGGTCTGCGGTGCGGGCCAGACCCTCGCCCTTCGAATGGCCCGACAGCGCCCGCATCCAGAAGGTGTCGCCCACGATCAGGTGATTGAGGGTTCCCAGCACCGATCCGAAGAAGGCCCCGCGATCGGCGGCGAGCTCCGCGGGCGCCAGCGACTTGGCCGCATCGTAAACCTTGCGGTTCATCCAGCTATTGTAGCGCGCCATCCGGCGAGCGTGGTCCAGCATGCTCATGGTCTTCTCCGGTAGAGATGACGGCCCCGCGGAGCGGGGCCGTCGATCGATAGATCAGGCGTTGGTGCCGCCGTCGACGGACAGACCCGTGCCGGTGATGTGCTTGGCGGCCGGGCTGGCCAGGAAGGTCACGGCCGCGGCCACGTCTTCGACCTTGCCATAGTGGCCCAGGGCGATGTGCTGACGCATGCCTTCGGCTTCCGGGCCGTTCTTGGGGTTCATGTCGGTGTCGGTCGGACCGGGGTGAACCATGTTGACGGTGATGCCGCGCGGGCCCAGTTCACGGGCCAGGCCGCGGGTGAACGACAGCTGCGCCGACTTCGACATCGAGTAGACCGTCAGACCTTCGAAGGCGACGCGTTCGGCCAGGCACGAACCGATCGAGATGATGCGGCCGCCGTCCGAGAGCAGCGGGATGGCGGCCTGCGAGGCCAGCACGACGCTGCGGACGTTGACGGCGATGATCTTGTCGATCTGGTCCAGCGGCATGGCTTCGGTGGAGCTGCCAAACAGCACGCCGGCGTTGTTGACCAGGATGTCCAGGCCGCCCAGCTTCTCGGCGGCTTCCTTCACCGAGGCCTTCACGGCGTCGGCGTCGGCGCTGTCGGCCTGGATGGCGAAGGCGCGGCGGCCCTTGGCCTCGATCTGCTTGACCAGTTCGGCGGCGGCGTCGGCCGAGCGCTCATAGGTGATGACGACGTCCGCGCCCTTGTCGGCGAGGTCCAGGGCGATGCCGGCGCCGATGCCGCGGGCCGCGCCGGTGACGAGGGCGCGCTTGCCAGTCAGTACAGTCATGGGGGTGTTCCTTTGGGGGAGGGAAGGTTGGAGCCTGGGGGATGCCGCGAGGTGAGCGCGGCGCTTGCCCGAGCCTTCGTTCGCGAGGGGCTCTGATCCTCGCCAAGCGAATGGGCGGCTCGGGTGTCGGGTCGGGACGCGGCTATCCGTCGTCGCTGGGGAAATGGGGCAGAACGAACTCGGCCAGTTCCTGGATGACCTCTTCGGCTGGCCGCCGCTGAGGTTTCAGGTTCAGCGCGACGTGATTGACGCCCTGCCGCTCCTGGTCCTTCAGAAGGTCGGTCAATCGATTGCGACCGATGCGGAAACGATTGCCGATGTGCTGCAGGGGCGCGCCCGGATCTGCGGCCAGCTCGAAAAAGCTGCCATAGCCATAGGGACGAAAGCGGCCGTCCTCTCCGCTCTCTCGCCAAGCCCGAAGCTTGTCGGGAAGGCGTGTAAAGTCGCTAAGATGTCCGATCCAGGCGTCGGCGTTCGCGCCGATCCAGGCCGGATCCTGGCGCGCTTGGCCGATGACGATCATCGGCATCGCCCGGACGGGCTTGGGGATCAGGTCCAGCGCCCCGTCGAGCGTGCCGTAGTGGCGGGTTTGAACTTGCGGGAAGTCGGCTTCCAGGACCTTGGCGATCAGCTCGAAGGCTTCGCGAAAGCGATCGGCGCGATTGGCGTAGTCAACGCCGAAGGCGGGGTATTCGGCGCTTCGGTCTCCGCTGGAGAGGCCCAGGACAAAGCGGCCGCCCGTCAGTTGATCGACCGACGCGGCCTGTTTGGCGACGATCAGCGGATCACGCAGGGGCAGGACGACGCCGGCGGTTCCAAGCGCGATCCGCTGGGTCGCCGCGGCCAGGTAGCCGGCATAGACGAACGGATCCAGAATCTGACCGGCGTCGCCGAAAGTCGGATCGAAGAAGGGGACATCGCGCATCCACAGCGCGGCGAAGCCGCTCTCGTCGATCTTCCGAGCAAGCCGGGCGTGCTCGGCGAGGGTGGGGAAGGGCGAGTCCGGATAGGCTTCCAGCGGCGCGATGAAGCCCAAGGTCAGCCGTCCTTGGCGGAACACGCGCTCGTAGCCCAGGTTGCTCCTGCGCGGCGCCGCCTTGATGCTCAAGGTCGCTGAAGACACCTTGCCTCCTTCGCGGCAGGCCCTTTGGGGCTACCGCGCTGTGAAATGCCGGGTGGTCAGTTGGCGCCGCGCTTTCACGAAGTTGGGGCCTTGAGCCGCCGCCTCATGGTCCTGACGGCGCTGCCGGGCCACTCATTTGCTTGCGAGTGGATATATAGCGGCTATTTTTTTGAGAATTGGGGATCATTGGTCCCATGTTGGCGGCGCGTCTGGCGCCCGTCCGACCAGAGCCCTGGTCGGGGCGGCATAGGTTTGGCCGCCCATGCGCCCGCTCGGCGCTGGCGTCCGCAATGGCTGTTTCAAAACCCCTTGCCGCGCCTCCCAGGCCAGAGATCTCTGGCGGGGGGCCGATCGTACGAGGCGTTGCAACGGGATTGGGAAAGCATCCGTCTCAAACCCCCACCGATGGCCGACCTGGCGGACGTGAGGCGCTGATTGGGTTGGTCGGTCTTCCGTGTCGCGATCACCTGGGTGTCAGTGCCGTGGGCTGGAGGTCCGCGATGCGAGCAAGCGGCCGGGCGACGATTGGCGTCGCCAGCATTTCCGCCCCGGTCTTCACCCAAACGCTGAGCGCGATGGAGCAGACCCTGGGCCTCTGCGGACAGGTCTCCGCTCGCCCTTCAGGTTCCCTCGATCAGGTTATTGATCTCGGCGAGCTGATCGGGGCCAAGCTCGCCCATCGCCGCCGACAGCTGCAGCCGCGCCACCAGGTAGTCGTAGACCGCGACGGAGCGGTCGCGCGCATTGGCCAGGCTCTGGCTTTGCGCGTTGAGCAGGTCGGTCTGCGTGCGGTTGCCAACATCTCGGCCGATGGCCGCGGCCTGCTGCTTGGCGTCGGCCGACGCTTGTGCGGTCTCCAGCGCAGCGATGCGGCGCGCGCCGGTGCTCGCGGCGTACCAGGCCTTCTGCGCGGACAGGCGCGCATCGCGCCGGGCTGCATCCAGATCGCGTTGGGCCTTGGCGGCGTTGGCGCGCGCCTCGCGCTCCTTGGATGCGATCGCGCCGCCGGCGTAGAGCGGCACGGTCAGCCGCACCCCGACCGATGCGGATTGGACGCGATCGGGGACAATCCCGTTGCCTCTGTCTCCATCGGTCCGATACTGGCCCTGATAGCCGGCGACGCCCTCCACCACCGGCCGACCGGCGAGGCGATAGCGATCGATGTCGGCGCCGGCCGCCCGGGCCGCCTGGGTCGCGGCCTTGACCTGCAGCGATTGGACCTCGGCGCGGCGACCAGCGTCGTCGGCCGATAGCGGGGGCAGGGGCGCTGTGAAGTGTTCGGTGGGACGATGCAGGTCGCTTGGGACCAGCCCCGTCAGCTCCCGGAAGACGTCGCTGGCTGTCGCCAGTTCGGCCTCGGCGGCGATGCGCTGGGCTTGGGCGGCGTCGCGTTGGGCTTCGGCGTCGCGCACATCGGTGATCTTGGCGCGTCCGGCGTCGAAGCGGGCCTGGGCGGCGCGGCGCTGCTGCTCGGCTGCGTCGACCTGCCTGTCGTAGGAGGCGACCTTGTCTTCGCCCGCGAGCACCGCGAAATAGGCCTGGGCCACCCGCAGGATGAGGTCCTGCTGGGCGCTGCTGAACTGCGCCTCCGCGCCGGCCGCTTTGGCCTGCAGCTGGGTCGCCTGGGCGCGTTTGGACGCGTCGTAGATCGGCTGGACGGCCTGGAGGCCCACCGTGGCGCGGGCGCTGTTGCGCGTCCCGCTGAACAGCGGATCCAGGTCGTCGGGGAACTGCGCGTCGGTTTCGACGCCGCTATATTGATAGCCGGTCTGCAACTGGACGCTGGGGCGCTTTAGGGCGCGCGCTTGGGCGGCAAATTCCTGGCCGGCGTCGCGGCTGGCCTCGGCGCTGCGATAGTCGGGGTCGTGGGCGAGTGCGGCTTGCCAGGCTTCGACGAGGTCGGTGGCGTGGGCGGGGGCCGCGATCGTCATCGCCGCCCCCAGCAGAAGAAGCGTGCGCGTCATGCGATGGTCTCCAGAAGGGCCTTCGTCCTGCCCGGGCGGTCGAACACCAGCTCGTAAAGGGCGGGCAGCACCACCAGGGTGAGGATGGTGGCGACGATCAGCCCGCCCATGATCGCCCAGGCCATCGGCCCCCAGAAGGTCGAGCGGGTCAGCGGGATCATCGCCAGGATCGCGGCGAGCGCGGTCAACATGATCGGGCGCAGGCGATGGACGGCCGCCTCGCGCACGGCCTGGCGCATGGTCAGGCCGTGGGCCGAGAGGGTGTCGATCTGCGCGATCAGGATGACGGAATTGCGCAGCACCATGCCAAACAGGGCCAGCGAGCCGAGCATGGCCACGAAGCCAAAGGGGATGCGGAAGATCGCCATGATCAGGGCGACCCCGATCAGCGCCAGCGGACCAGTCGCCAGCACCACCAGCATGCGTTTGACGTTCTGCAACTGGATCATCAGCAAGACCACGATCACCATGACCGCGACGGGCACGGCCGCCATCGTGGCGCGCTGGTTGATCGCGCTCTGCTCCTCGGCGCCGCCCATGACGATCGAGGCGCCGGGCGGCAGTTGCGCGCGCAGGCGATCCACTTCGGGCTTGAGCTGCTTGGCCAGGTCGCTGGCCTGCAGGCCCTCGACGTCCGCGGCGATGGTGACGGTGGGCTGGCGATTGCGCTGGTTGAGCAAGGCCGGCTCGCTGCCGGCCGAGACCTGGCCCAGTTGGGCGAGCGCCACGGGGCCGTTCGGCGTGGCGATCGGCAGGTTGGCGATCCGGCCAAGATCGGTGCGCTCGTCGCTCGACAGGCGCATCGTGACATCCAGCGCCCGATCCTGATCGCGGAAGGTGGTCGTCGCCACGCCGCCGAGCGCGGCCTGCAGCGACTGCTGGACGGTCTGGGTGGAGAGGCCCAGCGCGCGCACCTTGTCCTGGTCGAGGTCGACACGAACCGTCTTCAGCGGCTCGCCGATGTCGTTGTTCACGTCCCGCGCATGAGGATTGGCGCGGAGCAACTCCTCCATCTGCGCGGCCACGGGCCTGAGCGCATCGAGATCAGGGCCGGCCAGGCGATACTGCAGGGGCTGGCCGACCGAAGGGCCGTTCTCCAGTCGGCTTACGCGGCCGCGCACTTCGGGGAAGGTGGTGGCCAAAAGGTTCTGGAGGGTGTCGACGACCGCCTCGCGCGCGGCCTCATCCTTGGTCTGGAGCACAAGCTCGGCCAGCGTGATGTCGGGCGTCTGCACGTTGAGCGGCAGGTAGAAGCGGGGCGAGCCGCCGCCGACATAGGTGGTGACCGAAACGATGCGCGGATCCTTCGCCAGCAGCTTTTCCATCCGTGCGGCCACCGCCTGGGTCTGGGCGAAGCTGGCGTTTTGCGAAAGCTGCAGATCGACGACCAGTTCTGGCCGGTCGGACGCGGGGAAGAACTGGCGCGGCACGCCCCACTGGAACAGGAAGACCGCGCCGACGAACAGGACGACCGCCGTCGTCACGATCGTCGTGCGGCGGTCAAGGCAGCGATCCAGCAGCCGGCGGAACCAACCATAGAAGCGGCCGTCGTACTGCTCCTGGGGCGCGCCGGCGTCCTCGCGCGCATCCTGGCGCTGGGGCAGGATGTGATAGGCCAGGAACGGAGTGAAGATCACCGCCACGATCCACGACAGGACCAGGGCCAGCGCGATCACCTGGAACAGCGACTTGACGTATTCGCTGGCCGTGGCTTGCGAGACCACGATCGGCAGGAAGCCGGCGACGGTGATCAGCGTGCCCACCAGCATTGGCATGGCGGTGACGGCGTAGGCGCTGACCGCGGCCTTGGTGCGCGTCCAGCCCGCCTGGAGATGGGTGGCCACCGACTCCACGACGATGATCGCGTCGTCGACCAGCAGGCCCAGCGCGATGATCAGCGCGCCCAGCGAGATGCGCTGCAGGTCGATGCCCATGTAGCGCATGCCCACGAACGTCATGGCCAGGACTAGCGGGATGCACAGGGCCACGACGATCCCCGGCCGCCAGCCCAGCGACAGGAAGTTCACGGCCAGGACGATCACGATCGCCTCCAGCAGCGAGCGGGTGAACTCGCCGACCGCCTCGTCGACGACGTGCGTCTGGTCGGAAACGGTGTGGATCTCGACGCCGGCCGGCAACTGCGCCTGCATCGCCGCGACGGTCTTCTTCAGGTTCTCGCCCAGGCGGGCGACGTCGCCGTCGGCGCGCAGGCTGATGCCGACCCCGACCGCGTCCTGGCCGCCGAAGCGCATCTTGAAGGTAGGCGGGTCGATGGCGCGACGCTCGATGGCGGCGATCGAATCCAGGCGCACGCTCTTGCCGCCCGCCACGATCGGCGTGGCGCCCACGGCCGCGACCGAGCCGTAGTCGCCAACCACCTGCAACCGCACGCGTTCGGCGCCGGCCTCGACCGTGCCCGAGGCGGCGATCGCGTTGGTGGTCTTCAGCGCATCGGCGATCGCCTGGGCCGAGACGCCGAGCATGGCCAGGCGCGCGCTGTCATAGGTGACGTAGATGGCCTCGTCCTGCTGGCCGATCACTTCGGTCTTGGCGACGTCAGGCAGGGCCTGGATGCGATCGCGCAGGTCCTCGGCGTAGCGTCGCAAGGTTGCAGGGCTAAAGCCCGCGCCGGTGACCGCGTAGATGTTGCCGAAGGTGGCGCCGAACTCGTCGTTGAAGCTGGGTCCCACGACCCCGTCGGGCAGGTCGCCCCGATGATCGTTCACGGTCTTGCGGACGTCGTACCAGATGTCCTTAATCGCGCTGGCCTTGACGGTGGAGACCAACGTGACGTTCAGCGTGGCCTGGCCGGGGCGCGCCTTGGTCTTGACGTAGTCGATGTCGGGGATGTTCTCCATCAGCCGCGTCTCGATCGGCTTGACGACCTGCTGGGCGATCTCCTCGGCGCTGGCGCCAGGCCAGCCGACCGAGATCATCATCGTCTTGACGGTGAACTCCGGATCCTCCTTGCGGCCGAGCGCGGAGTAGGAAAGCAGGCCCGCCACCGCGGCGAGCGCGAGCAGGAAGCCGACGAACTGCTGGTGCGCGAGCGCCCAGCGCGAAAGGTTGAACTGGGTCATGGCTTTGCTCACGAGGCCGGCACGTCCACGACGCGGACCTTCTCGCCTGGGCGCAGCAGATGGACGCCGGCCGTCACGATCGTCTCACCCGCCTCAAGCCCGGTGAGAACGGTCAGGGCGTCGCCCTTGGGCGCGCCTAGACTCACGGCGCGCGGCTGGACGCTCATGGTGTTGCGATCCAGGACCCACACCTGGGCCCCGCTGGCGCCGCGGGCGACCGCGGTGAGAGGAACGCTGAGGGCGAAGGCGGCGCGCTGGCCTTCCACATGCAGCTCGGCCGTCTCGCCGATGCGTAGCTGAGCGTCGCCCAGGATGCTCAGGCGGGCGGCGAAGGTGCGGGTGGCAGGATCGGCCGCGCCCGCTAGGGTGCGAAGCCTGGCCTCATAGGTTCGGCCTGGATCGCTCAAAAGCGTGACCGTCAGGCGCTTGGCGTTCTGGACCGCGCCGAGCGCGCCCTCTGGAAGCGCGACAGCTATTTCGGGGCGAGCCGGATCGGCGATCGTGACGACCGCCGACCCGGCGGGCACGACCTGGCCGACTTCGCCCTGAACCTGGATGATGATTCCGGCGCGGGGCGCGGTGAGGGTCGTACGACCTAGTTGGGCGGCCGCGCCGCCGCGTTGGGCCTCGGCCGCGCGCAGCTGTGCTCCGGCCTGATCGGTCGCGGCCTTGGCCTGATCGAACTCGGCGCGCGAGATGAAGCCCTGCCCCAGCAGATCGCTTGCGCGAGCCAGGTCAGCGCTTTGGGCGGCTGCGACCGTGCGGGCCGCGCCCGTCTGAGCGGTGGCGCTGTCGAGCGCCCGGGCGTAATCGGCCGGATCGAGGCGCAACAGCGCCTGACCTGCCTTTACCGTCTCGCCCGTATTGATGGCGCGGGTGACGATGCGTCCAGCGACCTGGAAACCCAACTGGCTTTCATAGGCCGAGCGGATCTCGCCGGGGAAGCTGGCCGCCGCGCCGTCGGTCGCGGGCATGACCTTCAGGACGGCGACGGCGCGCCGCTCTGTCTTGACGGGCTCCTCGGCCGCGCAGGCTGAAAGCAGCAAAAGCGCCGCGAGCGCCGTAAGCGGCGAGGGGAGGAGGTTGCGCACCATGGTTTTCCCGTCGTTTGAGCCCCGCCGTCTTGGGCCTTGGGCTGGGCGCGATGGGAATGGACGCACTGCGCAACAGCGGGTCGGGTGCTTTGTAACGGTTTGTAACGACGGAGCATCCACCCGGCCTGACGTGGGCGCCGACCACGGCTCAGCGACGGGAGATCGCGCCCGCCGCAGTCTTGTCCGCTTCGCCCCGTGAACGGGGAAGGCGCGGAACGCTGCAGCCAGGCGTCGTTACAAACTGACATGAAGCTTCACGCGCGCGGCGCCTGGCCAGACTAGAGCAGCGTCGGCCCACTGACGGGCATCCCAAGAGGAGAATGATCATGACCCGTAGGATGATCGTGGCCGCGCTCGTCGGCGTTGGCCTTTTGGCGGCCATGTCGGCCGCCGCCCAGCCGTCGCCCGAGCAAGCCAAGGCGATGTTCGCGCAGATCGACACCAACAAGGACGGCGCCCTGTCGGCCGCTGAATGGAAGGCCGCCGGCCGCCGCGATCGGGGCTTCGAGATGGCCGACACCAACAAGGATGGCAAGATCACCCCCGAGGAACTGCGCGCGCTCGCCGCAAAATATGGGAAGTGACCCGTGCGGGCCGGGCGGGTGCTGCCCTCTCGGCCCAACCTCGTCTAAGACCGGTCCCGTAGAGTAAGGAGGCCCGCTCATGGCGCCCGATCCTGTGTTGTCGAGCGGCCTGGTTGCGATCGTCGAGGACGATCCTGGTATTCGCGACCTCGTAAAGACCCTGCTGGAGCGTGAGAATTTCGAGGTGCTCGCCTTCGAGGGGTCCGCGCCCCTGGAGCGAGCCGGGGTGCTGGAGCGCATCGACTGCCTGATCCTGGACCTGATGCTGCCGGGCGAGGATGGCCTGGAAATCTGCGGCCGACTGCGCGCGCGCTTCCCCAAGCTGCCGATCCTGATCGTCACCGCCAAGGACGATCCGATCGACCGGATCATCGGCCTGGAGATCGGCGCAGACGACTATCTGGCCAAGCCGTTCCACAAGCGCGAGCTCCTGGCGCGGCTGCGCTCGGTCCTGCGCCGCATGCGCGACGTCGCTTCGGCCATCGAGGCCGAGACCGGCGAGCATCTGCGCTTCGACGGCTGGGTGCTCAACATCGCTTCGCGCGAACTGACCAATCCCGCGGGGGAGCCGGTCTTGCTGACGACCAGCGAGTTCGACCTGCTCCACATCCTGCTGCTTAATCCCAAGCGTATCCTTTCGCGCGAGCTGCTGATCGACCGCACCCGGGGAAAGGCCGCCGCGCCGTTCGATCGGGTGATCGACGTGCAGATGAGCCGCCTGCGTCGCAAGCTCGGCGATGATCCGCGCGAGCCGACCATGATCCGCACCGTGCGCGGCGACGGCTATCTGTTCTCGCCGGCGGTGGTGCGATGTTGAGCTTGCGCCGGGCCCGTCTGCGCGAGCGGATCGGGCTCATTGTCCTGGTCCACCTGTGCGCCATGATCCTCGTGGTTTTCGCGTTCACGGCTGGAGCCGACAGCCGCAAGATGGCGCCGTTCTACCGCCTGCCCGATCCCGAGAAGGCGGCGCTGATCACGGCCGCCTTCGAGCATGCCCCGCCCAACACCCATCCCGGCTTGGTGCGGGCCTTCTCCGACTCCGCGTTGCGCGTGCGGTTGCTGGCCGCGCTACCGCCTGCCGCGCCCGACACCGCCACCGCACAAACGCTCGAACGCTACTCCAAGGCGCTCGGCGGACGGCCCTTCCGGATCGAGGTCTCATCGGACGCCGGCCCGGCCAGCTTGCGCCGCACGGCTCTGTCGTCCGACGCCATGCGTGTCGTGGTCGCCTTGGCCGACGGCCATGCCGTCTCGATCGAGCAGCGCGTGACCGCGCCGATCACCAAGATCTTCAACAACATCGTGGCCTTCGGACTGGCCATCGTTGTGGTCGATCTGGTCTTCATCCTCTGGCTGGCGTCGCAGACCACGCGGCCCGTGGAGCGGCTGGCGCGCGCTGTGCGCGAGGATCGGCTGGAGGCGGTGGAGCCGGGCGGGCCGCGTGAGATCGTCGAATTGACCGAGGCCTTCCGCTCGCTGCGGGCGCGCCTGGACGGCTTCCTGCAAGAGCGGACCCGGATGTTGGCGGCCATCGCTCACGACTACCGCACCTATCTCACCCGGCTTCAGTTGCGCACGGAATTCATCACCGATGATCGCCAGCGCGACCTGGCGGCGGCCGATGTCGAGGAAATGCGCGTGCTTCTCGCCGATACGCTGACCTTCGCGCATGAGTCCGCCAGAGCGGAGGCGGACGGCGCCGTCTGCGATCTGCGCGAGGAGCTGTCGTTGATCGCCGCCGAGCGTGAGGATCGGGGCGAGGATATTCGCGTCGATCGACTGGAGGAGGCGATTTTTGTCCACGCCTCGCATGTCTCATTTCAGCGGATGTTGGCCAATCTCCTCGACAACGCTGTTCGCTATGGCGGCGGTCGCGCGGCCGTGCGCGTGCAGGTCGAGGGCGAGTTGGTCCATCTATGCGTGGACGATGATGGCCCCGGCGTGCCCGAAGAGAGCCTTTCGCGCATGCTCGAGCCGTTCGAGCGCATGGAGCCGTCGCGCGCGCGCCAGACGGGGGGCACGGGTCTTGGTCTGTCGATCGTGCAGGCGCTGGCCCATCGCTATCGCGGGACGCTGGTGCTTCGCAATCGGCCCGAGGGTGGCTTTCGCGCCTTGCTGACCCTGCCGTTGGCCGGCCAGGGGCGTTGATACAAAGCGCAACTTTGACCACCACCAGCTGAAGCGTGCGCCGCCCATGATCGCCTCCTGACAGAAACGGAGTTCGGTCATGTCATCTTCCTCCCCCAAGTCGTTCCCGCGTCGCACTTTTGGCGCGGCCGTCGCCGTCACCAGCGTCATCGCGACCGTGCTGGCCACCCTGGTTGTGGTCGGCCCCGTCCAAGCCCTGGCCGCAGGTCAGGGCCCTGGCGGCCATCCTCCGCACGCCGCCCCGCCGCCCAAGGGCGGTCGGCCGCCGCACGTCGCGCCGCCGCCTCATGGGGTCGTCGTCGTCGATCGGGGGCAGCCGGGCTGGTGGCGGGGCCATCCCGGCTTCGTCAGCTATGTCGGCCCGCGCCCGGGCTACTATTACGCGCCGGGATACGGCTACTACGCGATCCCGCGCGGCTATACGCGCACGACCTGGGTCGTGGGCGCGACCCTGCCGCCGATGATGCGCAGCTATGTCGTCATCTCGCCTGCCGTCTACGGCCTGGCGCCCGCGCCCGTCGGCTGCGGCTGGTACTACGCGGGCGCCAACATCGTGCTGGTGAGGCTGTCGACCGGGGTGATCATCCAGTCGGTCGCCGGTGGCTGGTGAGCGCCAGCCGCACGCCTTTCCCTTCCAATATCCTAGCGCGAGGTTTGTCATGTTCGTCCGCACCGCCCCATCGGTGGCGCTGATCACCGCCGTCGCCGTCACCTCCTGTGCGGCCCCAGCCTTCGCGGCCGGGCCCCTGACGCTCTATCCGGAGCGGATCGGGGCGGAGACGGCGCGGTTCACGCAAGGTGTCGCCACCGTCCGGCTTACGACCCCGGCAGGGACCGTGGAGGTGCGGCCCCTGTCGGCCGACAAGGGCCAGGCGGCTTTCTCGCTGGTCGTCGTCAACCAGGGCGTTTCGTCCGCCAACTTCGGCGTCGAGAACGTGTCGGCCACCCTCGACGGTGTTCCCGTGGCGGTGCCGACGCGGGCGCAACTGGCAGATCAGGCTCAGCGCAAAGCGCGCGAGGCCAAGATTGGCGCGGCGCTGTTTGCGGGCGCGGTGGCGGGTCTGGTGTCCGGGGCCTCCAACGAGGGGGCCTATTATCAGCATGTTCGCGGCCCGCACGGCGGCTACACCCGCGAAGTCCGTTGGGAGGACAACACCCCCGGGGTGATCGGGGCGACGACGGCCGTGGCCGGCGGCGCGCTGGCGATCCAGGGCGTCGACGATCGCCTCGCGGACAGGCTGGATCGACTGGATGGACAGATCCTGCAGACCACCACCGTGGACCCGGGCGAAAGGTTCGGCGGCATGATCGTCGTGCCGATCGATCGCCAGAGCGGCTATCCGGTGCGTATTCAGCTGCAGGTGACCTTCAACGGCGCCGTGTATCCCTTCGCCTTCCTGCTCGCGCCGGCCGTCATGGCGCCGGCCGCGCCCCCCTCGTCGTCGCCTCCCGCAGCGCCGCCCATCGCCGCGCCGATGTCCATTCCGGCCCAGCCTTCGGGAGCGCCGACGCCTCCGGGCTGAAGGCGACGACGGTCCACCGGGGGCGCGGGCCTTGAGGTTGCAGCCTCTCCCCCCAAGGCCGCTTCAGGCCTGCGCCTCCGGTGGACACCTCTTGAGCGAAGAAACGACCAGGCCTGACGATGGACCGCCGTCCTGGCCTCTTCGAGACGCTCGACGCGTGGGCCATATCGGCCGCTTCGCCATAAGCGCGCCCGAGCAAAGAGGCCTTGCCCGAGGGCGCCGGCGGCGTCCTGAACGCCACGCCAGAGGCAGGCCTGTTTCAACGTGCCCGGATGATCCCGACGGCGTCCTGCGTCGTGGCTTGCACGATCAGGCAATCAATCTGGCCCCGTCGTGAAAGGGCGCCTGGGGCGATGGGTGTATCTGGCTTGGGATCGGCAGGCCCGGTCCGGCCATCGGCTGCGCGCATGAGAAAAGCTCCGTGCGGGCCGGCTTCGGCGCGGAGGACCAGGCGCGGCCCGACGAGCTTAGGAGAGGCGCTTGGTTGAAATTGGCAGCAGCGGTCCTGGCGCAAGCCCGTCGGTGGACGTGGGCGACGGCTATCTGCTCTACAGTGAAGCGGAGTTGGCCGATCTGGCCCGCGCGGGCGTGGCCCGCGCCACCGCGCTGGGCTGCGATCAGGCCCGCGTCCTGGTGCGTGAAACCGCCGGCCTGAGCGTGCGCGCCAGCCAGGGCGAGATCGCGACCTCGATCCGCGACGGGGCGGCGCTGCTCGACGTGACGGTGTTCAAGGGCGGTCGCACCGGCCGGGCGACCACGCAAGCGCTCAGCCCGGCGGCGATCGAGCGCACCGTCGATCACGCCGTCGCCATCGCCGCGGCGCTGGAGCCGGACCCGCTGGCGGGTCTTGCCGACGAGACCCAGCTGGCCTGGACGACGCCGGCGGTTAGCCTTTTTGCGCCTTCGGGGCTTTCGCCATCGGCGCTGGGGCAGGCCGCCCTGGCTATCGAGCGCGGCGCCCTGGCCGCGGCGGGCGGGCAGGAGTTGCGGATCAGCGAAGCTGGAGCCGCCAGTCATGACAGCCGATGGGCCTTGGCCACCAGCCAGGGGTTTTGCCGCTCTGGCGGCGGATCGGCGCAGCGTCGCTGGGCCAATGCGATCGCCCAGCGCGACAACGCGATGGAGACGGCCTCGTGGTCGGCGGCCGACCGGCGGCTTGGCCAGCTGATGGCGTCCGAGGCCGTCGGGCGCGAGGCCGCCGAGCGGGCGATCGGCAAGCTTGGCGCACAGACCCTCTCCAGCCGGCGATGCCCGGTGCTCCTGGATGCGACCATCGCCGACAGCCTGGTGACGGAGATCTTCGCGGCCCTGGCCGGGCGGGCCCAGGTTCAAGGCCAGACCTTCATCCCCGGCGCCGTAGGCCAGACGATCCTGCCGGCGCATGTCGACCTGCGTGAAGATCCCTTCGAGCCGTTCGGCCTGGCCAGCGCGGTGTGCGACAGCGAGGGGGTGGCGGGCGCCAGGCGCGCGGTCGTCGATGCCGGCGTCGTGGCCGGTCTTTTCCTCAGCGCGCGGTCGGGCCGGCAGTTGGGACGCCCCTCGACCGGCAACGCCGACGGCTTCTCCAACCTTGCCCTGTCCAGCCGTTCGACAGCGCCTGGCGACGACATGGCGGCCCTGTGGCGACGCATGGGCGATGGCCTGTGGCTGACCGAGTTCCTCGGCGGCGGCGTCAATCCCGTCACCGGGGCCTACGCCAAGGCCGCGGCCGGCTTCTGGATCCAGGGCGGCGAACTGGCCGGTCCCGTCCAGGGCTTCACCGTCGCGGGCAACCTTCAGGAGATGCTGCGCGACCTCGTCGCCATCGGCAGCGACGTCCACCGTCAGGGAGCCATCCGCACCGGCTCGATCCTGCTCGAAAGCCTTCAGATCGCCGGGCGCTAGCCCCTCATGGCCGGGAGCCTTCCATGACCACCATTTCGGCCTCGGCGGCCAGTCATCGCCTCGGGCTGGCCCAAGCCGCCCTGCTGGAGCCCCACGGCGTCGATCTGGCTCTTGTGGCCGCGACGCTCGATGGGCTGTCCACCCGCGAGACGGACTTTGCCGACCTCTATTTCGAAACGACCGCCACCGAGGAGTGGCAGCTGGAGAACGGCGTCGTCACGCGCGGCGGCTTTTCGATCCAGCAAGGCGTCGGCGCCCGTTCGGTCGCAGGCGATAAGACCGGTTTTGCCTATTCCAGCGCCATGACGCCCAAGGGCCTCTTGGCGGTGACCGATGCGGTCAAGGGCATGCGCCGGCAAGGCCAGGACGCGGCCGAGCGCGGCGGCGGCGCCGTCTTCGTCGAGGGCGCGGCGGCGGGCAGCGCCTATCCGGCCGTGGACTCGGCCAGCTCCTTGGACGCGGCTCAGAAGGTCGAACTGCTGCAGAGCCTTGATCGGCGCGCCCGCGCGATCGATCCGCGCATCACCCAGGTCACCGCGTTCCTGCGGGTTCTCGACAGCACGGTGCTGGTGGCCGCCACCGACGGCACGCTGGCCGCCGACGTGCGGCCCCTGGTGCGCCTCTATGTCTCGGTCCTGGCCGATAATGGTCAGCGCCGCGCCCCCGGGGGCGCCGGCACGGGGGGGCGGTTCGCGCTCGCCGACCTGTCGCCCAGCGCCGTCGATCACATGCTGCAGCGCGCGACGCGCACGGCTCTGCTGGGCCTGGAGGCGCGCCCCGCGCCATCGGGCGAGATGACGGTGGTCCTGGCCTCCGGCTTCCCTGGGATCATGCTGCATGAAGCCGTCGGCCATGGCCTGGAGGGCGACACCCACCGTCAGCGGATGTCGGTGTTCGGGGGCATGATGGGCGAGACCGTGGCCGCGCCGGGCGTGACGGTGCTGGACGACGCCACCATCGCCGGCGCGGTCGGGTCGTTGAATGTCGACGATGAGGGCGTGGTCGGTCAGCGCACGCCGCTGATCGAGAACGGCAAGCTCGTGGGGTTGATGCAGGATCGGATGAACGCCCGCCTGCTCAATGACCGGATGACCGGCAACGGCCGGCGCCAATCCTACGCCCATCTGCCCATGCCGCGCATGACCAACACCTTCCTGGCGGCCGGAGCTCACGAGCCCAAGGAGATCATCGCCTCGGTCAAGAGCGGGATCTACGCGGTGGAGTTCGGCGGCGGGACCGTGGACATCACCAGCGGCCAGTTCAACTTCTCCGCCACCCAGGCCTGGTTGATCGAGGACGGCCAGATCACCGCCCCGCTCTCGGGCGCGACGCTGATCGGCCAAGGCCACCAGTCCCTAAAGCACGTCTCGATGGTCGGCTCGGACCTGAAGCTCGACGAGGGCGAGGCCACCTGCGGCAAGCACGGCCAGACGGTCGATGTCTGCGTCGGCCAGCCCACGGTGCGGATCGACAACATGATCGTCGGCGGCGCCGGCTGAACGGAACACCCTCATGACCAAGCACACCAAGACCCTGATCCTCGGCTCGGGCCCGGCCGGCTACACCGCCGCCGTCTACGCCGCGCGCGCGGGCCTGGAGCCCCTGCTGATCGAGGGGCCCCAGCCGGGCGGCCAACTGACGATCACCACCGACGTTGAGAACTGGCCCGGCGACATCGCCGTGATGGGCCCTGACCTGATGGCCCGGATGGCCGCCCAGGCCCGGCATGTCGGCGTCGAGGTGGTGGCCGATCTGATCGAGACGGTCGACCTTGGCCAGCGGCCATTCGTGGCCGTCGGCGACACCGGCGAGCGCTACACCGCCGACAGCCTGATCATCGCGACCGGCGCCTCGGCGCGCTGGCTGGGGCTGGACAGCGAAACCCGCTACCGCGGCGCGGGGGTCTCGGCCTGCGCCACCTGCGACGGCTTCTTCTATCGCGGCAAGGTGGTCGGGGTGGTCGGCGGCGGCAACACCGCCGTCGAAGAGGCGCTGTTCCTCACCAACTTCGCCGAGAAGGTCTATCTCTTCCATCGCCGCGATGCGCTCAGGGCCGACCGCACCAACCAGGGCCGGCTGCTGGCCCACCCCAAGATCGAGGTGGTCTGGAACGTCGAGGTCCAGGAGATCCTTGGAGAGGGACGTACGGTCTCGGCGGTCGCGCTGCGCGACGTCGCCAGCGGCGCGGTCCGCCAGGTCGCGCTCGAAGGCCTCTTCGTGGCGATCGGCCATGATCCGGCCACCCAGCTCTTCAAGGGCCAGCTGGCCATGGACGAGGACGGCTATCTGAGTGTCACGCCCGGCTCGACGGCGACCAGCCAGCCAGGCGTCTTCGCCGCGGGCGACGTGCAGGACAAGCATTTCCGCCAGGCCATCACCTCGGCGGGCATGGGCTGCATGGCCGCCTTGGAGGCCGAGCGGTTTCTAGCCGCCCAGCCCGCGTCGGCCTGACCGCGGGCGCTTGGCCCGACCAAACCTATTCGAACCCACCGCCTGTTCCAGAAAAACGAGGCTTATGATGTCGTCCGCGCTCACTGATCCGTTGCAGTCGCCCGCCTGGGCGCAGGTCACGCCAGAGGCCATCGAGCAGGCGCTCGATCAGGTGCTTGGCGACCGTGAAGCCGTCGTCGATGGCCTGGCCGCCGGGGAGGGCGGGGATTTCGCTTCGGTCTGGATGCCGCTGGAGCGGGCCAATACGGCGATTTCGGCGCTTTGGTCGACGGTGTCGCACCTGCGCGCCGTGGCCGACAGCCAGGATCTGCGTGCGGCGCATCGGGCGGGCATGGCGCGCCTGACCGCTCACAACACCCAGATCCTGCAGAACCGCGGTCTTTACGATCGCCTGGCGGCCTTGAACGAGGGCGGGCGGGCGGCTTTGTCCGCGGCCGACCAGATGACCTTGCGCAATTCCCTGCGCGACTTCTCGCAGGCGGGCGTGGGGCTGGAGCCGGCCCAGCGGGCGCGTTTCGGCGAGATCTCCCTGGAGCTTTCGGCGCTGTCGACGGACTTCGCCGGCGCGGTGCTGGACGCGACCGACGCCTGGAGCGAGCTGGTCACGGATGAGGCGCTGCTGGAGGGCCTGCCTGGCCCAGCGCGCGCCATGCTCGCGGCCAACGCCACGGCCAAAGGGCTGAGCGGCTGGCTGGTGACGCTGCAGCAACCAAGCGTCATGGCGATCCTGACCTTCGCCAAGGATCGCGCGCTGCGCGAGCGGGTCTATTACGCCAACGGCGTGCGCGCTTCAGACCAGGGCGCCGACGCGGGCAAGTTCGATAATACCGACCGCATCCTGCGCATTCTGGAGCTTCGGCGCGAGGCCGCCGCTCTGCTTGGTTTCGAAAACCCCGTCGCCCGCTCGCTGTCGACCAAGATGGCGCCCGACTCCGAAACCGTGCTGGCCTTCCTGCGCGACCTGGCCGCGCGCGCCCGGCCAGGCGCGGAGCGCGACCTGGCGATCCTGCGAGACTACGCCACCCAGACGCTGGGCCTTGAGGCACTGGAGCCGTGGGATCTGCTCTATGTCGGAGCCCAGGTCCGCCAGGCCCGCCATGACCTGGACGAACAGGAAATCCGCGCCTACTTCCCGGTGGAGCGCGTTCTGGCGGGTTGGCGCAAGCTGCTGACCAAGCTCTTCGGCATCACGCTGGTCGAGCGGGCCGATGCTGAAACCTGGCATCCCGATGCGCGGTTTTTCGACGTCGTCGACGCCGATGGTTCGGTGTTCGCGGGCGTCTATCTGGATCTGCACGCGCGGGCGGGAAAACAGGGCGGCGCCTGGATGGCTGAGGCCCGGCCGCGCCTGCGTGACGACGCGCGCCAACGCAACCCGATCGCGTTCCTGACCTGTAACTTCGCTCCGCTCGTCGAGGGGGCGCCATCGCTGCTGTCGCACGACGACGTGCTGACCTTGCTGCACGAGACCGGCCACTGCCTGCACCTGCTGTTCACCCAGGTCGATCGGCCCAGCATCGCCGGCACCAATGGCTTTGAATGGGACGCCGTCGAGCTGCCCAGCCAGCTGATGGAGGACTTTGCCTGGGACTACGACGTGCTGGCCAGCATGTCGGCCCACTGGCAGACCGGCGCGCCGCTACCGCGGGCGCTCTATGATCGGATGGTCCAGGCCCGTCACTTCCAGGGCGGCCTGCTGATCCTGCGTCAGGTGGAGATGGCGCTGTTCGACCTGCTTTTGCACCTGAGCCCGCCAGGGACCGATCCGATGGCGGTGCTGGCCGATGTTCGCGACGAGGTGGCGCTGATCAAGCCGCCGGCCTGGCATCGCTTCCCCCACGCCTTCCTGCACATCTTCCACTACGACTACGCCGCCGGCTACTACAGCTACCTGTGGGCGGAGGTCCTGGCGGCCGACGCCTATGCGCGGTTCGTCGAGGCCGGCGGGGCGGATCGCCAGACAGGCGAGCTTCTGCGCCGCGAGCTTCTGTCCAAGGGGGCCACGCGTCCGGCCGCCGAAAGCTTCCGCGCGTTCCGCGGCCGCGAGCCGGATCTGGCGGCGATGCTCGTGCGACGGGGCCTGGTCAACTAGGCCTTTCGCACATCGCGCCCAAAAGAAAGGCGGAGCGTTCCTGGAACGCTCCGCCTTTTTCGTGTCGGCCGCGAGGGGCGTTGGCCCCGCGCCGGCGGGATCAGGCCTGGGCGGCGGCCAGGGCGACCAGGGCCTCGCGCGCCGGTTCCAGCCATTCCTCCACGGCGATCTCGGTCTCGAAGCTGAGCGCCTCGCTGCGAGCCTTCATTTCCGTGACCTCGGCGTCGGCGGCGGCGAGAACCCGCATCTCGGCCTTGTAGAGCGGAAAGACCTCGTGGACGTTCTCTGGGGTCATCTCAGGAACCTTCGCCGCGGCGACGGCGTGGAGTTCCATCGACCGGCGCGTGAAGGTTTCGTCGTCTTGCAGCGACCAGCCGTGGGCCTTTCGCAGGGACGCGGTGATCGCCGCCCGGCGACTGGCGGCGGCCTCGGCCGCGGCGAGCGGTTCGGCAACCAGGTCCTGGACCAAAGCCAGGAGCAGGCGAAAGATCCCCAAGGCCTCCAGGCGTTCGCGCGACGCCTCAAGGCCAGATCGGGCGGCGGCTTGCTCGGCCTCGGAGGAGGGGCGGGCGAGGCTGGCCTCGGCCAAGGCCACGCAGCTTTCGATGGCGTCGCTTTCGGCCGGCGTCAAATCCCGCGGCAGCTCCGAGGCGACATCGCGCCAGCACCAGAGCAGCCAAGCGCGCACGAGGTTCAGCGTCGAGGCCTTGGGCTCCAGGCCCTCCACCGTCTTGATGTAGAAGCCCGACACGTCGGTGTTGCGCACATCGCCGCCCAGGCGACGCATCAGATGCGTCAGGGCCGGCGTCAGGCCGTAGAGGTCGCTGAGCTGCTGGGTTGGGTCCAAAAGCGGTTGTTCGCCAAACCACAGGGCCGTTCCCGGAAGCGTCCGGGACAGCTCGGCCAGCAGCATGGATTTGGACATCACGCCGGCGGGAAAGGCCGCCTCGCTCATGCGCGCACCTGGACGTGCTGGGTCAGGATCTTGGCCAGCTTGCTGCGGCTCATCACGCCGGAATAGCGTTCCACCTGCCGGCCGCCGCTGAAGATCAGATAGGTGGGGATCGACTGGACGTCATAGGCCTTGGCGGTGGCGGGGCAGTGGTCCAGGTCGAGCTTGAGGAAGCGCACCGCGCCGTCGAACTCGCCGGCCACATCCTCCAGCGTCGGCAACATGCTTTTGCAGGGACCGCACCAGTCGGCATAGACGTCGACCAGCACGGGCACGTCCGAAGCCAGAACCTCGCGTGCGAAGGTCTCGTCGGTGATATTGGATAGGCGGCTCATCTTAGCTCCCGATCTTCTGGTCCTGTGAGGGCGCGGGCCAGCGGCCAGGCGGCTCGCCGGGGCGGGTCGACGTGATCGACCATCGCAGCGAGCAGCCGCGCGCTGCGTTGCTCAAGGATTGAACCGTAGGTCAAAACCGTTGCGCCGTGCAGTGCGGCGCTTCCCTCACCCTGCTGGTTCGTTTGCCTCACAGCGCAATTCGAACCTCCTGGCGTCGCCGAACAATTGACCCACAGTGAAGCGTTGAGATGTTGGCCACGAATATCGCCGTCGAAGGGCAGGCCATGAACGTCACCCCAGGAGCTCCCGACCGGTCGCACGCCGCGATCGCCGCGCGTGCGTCCTATACCGCCATCGGCTCTTCTTTCCTGGCGGCGCTACGCGGCGGCGAGTGGGGGCGGGTCGAGGTCCGCGGCTCGGCCGGCGTCGATGTGGGGCTGGTCGATCACGTCCTGATCGACGGAGGCCAGGCGGTGATCTGGCGGGCGCGCACGCTGGAGGGCGAGCCGACCGGCGGCGCCATTCCTTTCGAATTGCATGTGATCGCCGTGCTGGACGGCCAGCTGGAGGTCCAGGGGTGGAAGACGGGGCGGGTGCTCGGGGCCGGCGCGATCGTCGCCATGCCCAGCTGGTCGCCCCTGACGATCCTGGCCTCGGGGGCCGCCGAGATGGTGGTGCTGACGACGCCGGCCTGGTTTGCGATGCGCGCGATCCTGGGCTTGAGCGCCTTCGCGGCCGAGCAGGCGATCCCCGCGGACTTCTTCTGCGCCGCCGAGATCGCTGCGCTCATGGTCAAGTCGTGCGATCTGGGGGATGCCCCGCCGGCGACGGCCAAGGTGTCGCTCGACGTGCTGGCCACCATGCTGAGGCAAAGCTTTGAGTTTTGCGCCGCGGACGCAGAGCGCATGCCCACCCCGGCCGGACGCATGGGGCGGTTGCTGCAAAGCGTGGCTCATAATCTCAGCGACGAGGACTATTCGCCCCGGCATGCGGCCCAGGAGCTGAAGTGCTCGGTGCGCACCATCCACAATGTCTGCGCCGAGAACGGCACGACCTTCAGCCATCTTCTGTTGGAGTTTCGGCTTCGCGTCGCAGCCAGCAGCCTGGCGTCCTCACGTGACCCTGTGTCGAAGATCGCCTTCTCGACGGGCTTTGTCAGCCTCTCCCACTTTTGCCGGACCTTTAAGGCGTTCTTCGGCGTTTCGGCCACCCGTTACCGCACCCGAGGGGAGGGGGCGAGCGATCCCGTCTCTGATCATGGCCAAACTTCACGTCGCCAGTTTGCCAGGAGCTTGTGACAGGCCCGCCACAGCCCCTTGCGCGGGGGCATACCTGCACGGTGGGGCAACAATTGTCTCACGAGGGGGCAAGACATAAAAACTGTACAAAGCGCTAATGGTCCTCAGCAAAGTCGTCACCGCGGGGCGCTCGAATGTAAGCATTCGCGCGATGGTGGAGGTGACGTGCTCCGAAATCAAAGCATTTTTTTTCGGCAATATTTGTCACAATGAAGCTGGGGGCTCTCTCGTGAAGAAATCTATTGTGCCGAGCGCACTGGTTCTGGCCTGCCTGTGTGGTCCTGCCTTCGCGCAGACGGTGGCCCCGGCGCAACCGGTCGCGGCGACCACCATCAACGAAGTCCACAATTTCAAGGTCGCCGGGGGGCGGCTTTCGGATGTGGTCACCGAGATCGCCGCCCAGGCGCGCGCGACCATCGAAACCAACGCCCAGGGACCTTCCGACAAGGTCGCCGGGGTGGAAGGCCTCTATACGCTGCGCGGCGCGATCGAGCAGGCCCTGAAAGGCACCGACTGGCAGGTGGAGATCAGCGACGCAGGCGTGGTGCGGCTCTATCGCACGCCGGCCGGCAGCGCCGTTGTCGAGGAGATCGTCGTGCGAGCGCGGCGGACCGACTTCGTGGAGTCTTCCAGCAGCATGCTGACGCGCACCGACACCCCGCTGCGTCAGACGCCCGCGACCATCGACACCGTCACCAGCGAAGTCTTCAAGAGCCAGAACGCCATCTCGATCGCCGAGGCGTTCCGCAACCTGCCGGGCGTGGTCTACACCCAGGCGGGCATCACCACCCAGGCGATGATCGGCCAGACCGCCAGCGGCAGCAAATCCTACACCAACGGCCTGGCCAACAGCGGCCTGACCCAGAACGCCCCGCTCACCGACATCGACGCGATCGAGGTCCTAAAGGGGCCCGCCTCGATCCTGACGGGCGCGTCCATCGCCGGGGGCGTGGTCAACTATGTGCCCAAGCGCGCCACGGGCCGCGAGGAACAAGAGTACATCATCGGTTACGGCACCGGGCAGGAATGGATCGGCTCGCTGGACGTCGGCGGCGCGATCTCCAAGGAAAAGGGCCTATTCTGGCGCTTCGCCGCCAGCGGCCAGAACGCCGACACCTTGCCGCAGGGCACGGGTGATCATCCCCGGCAGTTCGCCGTCAACCCGATGTTCGGCTATCGCGGCGATGGCGTGAAGCTCGACGTCACCCTGCAGTATTACACCAAGTTCTCGCCGTTCCTGCCGCTGAACGCCTATCTGCCCGACAGCGACAGCTTCGCCGGCTATGGCGACGCGATCGACGAACACGCCGGCAACAACGTCAAGTCCAAGCGGGCGACCTTCGACTTCGAGAAGGACCTGACGTCGACCGACGAACTGACCCTGAAGCTCCGCGCCCGCGGCCAGTACCAGTCGGCCAAGAGCGAGCTACAGGCCGTCGTCCCGGTCGCCTACGACCTGTTCGGCCTGGGCGCCTATCTGACCGCCCTGTCGCAGTATTCCGAGGACAAGGTCTACTCGCAGTACGTCGACCTCTACGGAAAGTTCTCGACCGGAAAGCTGGAGCACCAGGCGATCATCGCCGCCGACCTGCAGGACTCCCACAACTTCTACATTCCGACCCTCAACTACGGGTTCGGCTCGGCGGCCCTGGCGCCGATCGACAAGACCAGCGCCGGCTACGACACCAAGATCCGCCAGTACGGCTTCATCGCCCAGGATCAGATGACCCTGGGCAAGCTGCACGGCCTGCTGGGCGTGCGCTATACGCGCTATCGCTCGCACCTGACCGATCCGTCGGGCGCGGCGCAGGGGGCGACCAACGAGGACATCGTCACGCCGACGGTCGGGATCGTCTACGACATCTCCCCCAAGGTGTCGGCCTACGCCAGCTACACCCAGTCGTTCGAGCCCTACAGCACCGCCTACCGCACGGCCGACGGCTCGACCCTGAAGCCCAACCTGCGCAGCCAGTACGAGATCGGCGCCAAGACGGGCCTCTTCGACGACCACCTGATCGTCAACGCCTCGCTCTACCGGTTCGACACCAGCAACTCGCTGGCGCTGGATCCCAACGATCCGGCCTTCTACGTCACGAGCGGCGGCACCAAGGGCAAGGGCGGGGAGATCTCGATCTCCGGCTCGATCACCTCTTCGCTGAAGATGCTGTTTGGGGTCCAGCACTCCAAATCCACCTGGTATGATCTCTATGGCGCCGAGACGCCGGTCCTGGGCGTGCCCAACACCAGCGTCAACCTCTGGGCCATCCAGAGCTTCAAGCTGGGCGGCGAGCGCACCCTCGATGTCGGCCTGGGCGGCAACTACACCAGCGGCTTCAACGCCCAGGACGCGATCTACGCCACCTCGTACAAGATCGATCGCGAGTATCTGCAGATCAATTCGAGCCTGGGTCTGACGGTGGGCCGCTACAAGATCAACGCCATGATCAACAACCTGTTCGACCGGCGTAATTATCTGCCTGGACAGTCGATCTCGGCGCTCAACTATGACGTCCCGCGCTCCTACCGCGTCACGCTTTCTGCGAAGTTCTAATCGATGTCCAAAACTGCCTCTGAAGGGTCGGCGAGCTTCGCCGACCCCGTCGAGCAGGCCGAAGTCTCCAGTGATCGGCCCATTGAGTCTCGTACAAGCACCGTTGGGGCGGACGTCAGGCATGGCGTCCGTCTCATCGTCGATTATCTGGGTCGCGATCGCTGGGCGGCCTGGTCGCTGGTGGCGCTGTTCATGGCCCTGCACGTGGCCAGCAGCTTCAACCAGGTCAACTTCTTCACGACCGTGGCCAACTCGACCACGGCGCTGGCCGAACGCAACTCCGGCGTCTTCTGGCCGCTGCTGGCCTGGTCGGCCGGCGGCCTGGCCTTGATGCTGAGCCTCAACATCGTCAGCAGCTGGTGCGCCTTCACGCTGCGGATCCGCGCCCGCCAGGCGCTGACCACGCGCTACAAGGATCGCTGGCTGGCGGCCAACCGCTTCTATCACCTGGATCGTCAGTTCAAGATCGATCACCCCGAGCAGCGTATCCAGGAAGACGTCTTCGTCTTTGTGCAGTACGTCGTACAGAACCTGCCGACCCTGATCATCGGGTTCCTGCCGGTCTTCCTCTACGGCGGCAAGCTGTGGGCTTTGTCGCAACCCATTCCCGTCAATGTCCTGGGCCTGCACTTCGTCATCGAGGGCTTCCTGATCTATGCGGTGGCGGCGTTCGCGCTGATCTGGACCCTGGCCACGCACTTCCTGGGTTCGGGGCTCACGCGCGCGGAAATCATGCGCCAGCGGCTGGAGGCGCAGTTTCGCCAGGAAATGGCGATCATTCGCGAAAACAGCGAGGCCATCGCGTTCGAGCGGGGCGCGGAGGTCGAGCGCAAGCGACTGGACGAAACCTTCGGGCTGATCCGCACCAACTGGCGTTACTACACCTTCGCCAGCCTGCGCGTGAACTTCGCCTCGTCCGTGCCGACCCTGGCGCTGTACATCGTACCGACGCTGCTCTGCGCGCCCTTCATTCTCGCCGGCACGATGAAAATCGGCGACAGCACCCTGGTCGCCGCGGCCGTCCAATCGGTCTATGGCGCGGTCGGCATCTTCATCGCCATGTACGAAGTCCTGGCCATCCTGCGCTCGGCGACCTCGCGTCTGCGCTACTTCGACGAAATGCTCGATGTCGCGCCCGTCAGCAACATCCAGGTGGTGGCCGACGCCGAGGCGGGCTACGAGGCGCGCGATCTGGTCATCGCCTATCCCGATCAGCGCCCCATGGTGCGCCTGAACGATCTTCGCATCGCGCCCAGCCAAAGGCTGCTGATCACCGGCCCGTCGGGCGCGGGCAAGAGCACCTTGCTTCGGACCATCGCCGGGCTTTGGGAGCATGGCGCGGGTCTGGTGCGCACGCCGGCCAAGGCCAATGTGCGGTTCCTGCCTCAGCGCAGCTTCATGCCCGACGGCACCTTGGCCGGGCTGATGGCCTATCCGCGCAGCCCCGACCAGATCGACGACTTGGCCTACACCACCTTGCTCAAGCGTCTTGGGCTCGAAAAGCTCATCCCGCGGCTGCATGAACATGCGGTGTGGAAACGGGTGCTGTCGCCCGGGGAGCAACAGCGGATCGCCGTCGCCCGCGTGGTCCTGGATTCGCCCGACTTCCTGTTCCTGGACGAGGCCACGAGCGCCTTGGACATGGACTCCGAAAACCGGGTCTACACGCTGATCCGCGATGCGCTGCCCCAGGCGGCGATCATCTCGGTCGCGCACCGTCCGAGCGTCGCGCAATTCCACGACACGACCTTGAACCTCGTCCTGGCCGAGGACGGCTGCTGCGAGGTTGCTCGATCCTGAGGTCGCATCGGCCGGCGGTTGGGCCGCCGGCCACGGTGGCGCGCTCAGGAAATTGCGCTCTGGGAACAAGAGTGACGCGGCTGCGGAAAAGCTCCCGGCGGGCCAAATGATAGGGTCCCAGGCAGAAGCATAACCTCAAGTATGAGCCACCGAGCCCAAGGCAATGGCTGTGGTCGAGAAGATTTAGGACTGATTGAATGTCAAATCTGATTCACGTCAGTGAAGAGCGTTTCGAGGAAGACGTCCTGAACGCGCCCGTGCCGGTGTTGCTGGACTTCACGGCAGTCTGGTGTGGCCCCTGCAAGGCGCTGCTGCCGGCGCTGGAAGATGTCGCGACGGCCTTCGCCGGACGCGCCAAGGTGGTGAAGATTGACATCGACGCCCAGCCGGGTCTGGCCAGCCGCTATGGCGTGCGCGGGGTCCCGACACTGGTCTATCTCCAGGGCGGCGAGGAACAGGAGCGCCTGCAAGGCGTGCAGACGCGCTCGAAGCTGACAGCCAAGCTGGAAACCTACATCGCGGGGGCGCGCTGATGGCTCTGGCCCAGACGCCGTTCTACAATAACGCCGCCATGCGCGAGCGGCTGCTGGCGGACGTGCGCAGCCAAGGTCTGCTGACCAGCTTTTGGCTGGGCGGCGGCGCCAGCGAGGCGCGTTTCGAAACCATCGCCGCCGAGTTCGTGCTGGATCGGGCCCTGGTTCGTCTGATCAGCGCCCTGGCCGGGGGGCTCGGCCCCGAGGCGATCCAGTTCGCGCAAGGTGCGATCGAGGCGTTGGCGATGGACCGGCCCAGTGCGCCGATCGCCTACCAGTGGCTGCGCGGGGTCTGGTCGCGCCGTGTGGCCGACAAGCTCGAAGGCAGCGACGCCCTGGCTCCGGCCCAGGCCGTCGTGGCGTTGCTGGAACAGGCGGCTCAAGGCGAAGTGTCTTCCGAATACTGGCGCTCGGCCAACCGGGCCCTGGTCTTCCTTGAGGATCTGGCGCCGCAGGCGGCTGACTATGCCGAGGTGGTCCAGGCCATGAGCTGGGATCCTGCGGCCACCCCAGGTATGGTCGGTGACGTGCTGATCGCCCTGCAGAGCGCGGCGCGACAGGACATCTTCCGCGCCGAAAACTGGTCGGCCGAGCAGGATCAGGCCTATTCCGACGTCGTCATCGGCTGCCAAACGCGCGCGGCCGAGCAGATTCCCGAAGAAGATCGCACCGATCGCGGCCGCTTCGAGGAAGCCTATCGGGCCAAGTTTTCCGCCGAGTACGCCGCGGCGCCCGATCAGGCGTTCCTGCGCCGCGCCGAAGAGGTGCATCAAGCCGTCATGGCCAATGCGATGCAGTTGGCCGCGGATGAACAGAAGGCCTTCCTTGAGCTGTTGTCTCAGCCGGGGTGACCAATCCGCCCGGCGACCGAGATCAAATCGGCGCCGGAATCCGGGGGGGGGAGAGGAGCGCCGGATCGGCGCTCCTCTTTTTTTGCGCGTCGGGCTGTGAGCCTTACGGCTGGGCCGACAGGTCAAAGGCGACTGCAGGCGCGGCAAGCGAGGGATGGGGCTGCGGCTTTGCGAAAGGGGAGGGGCGTGAGCGCCGCCTCCCCCAGGCGCCGTGGGCGCCTCTAGTGTCTGTCGATCGCCGCAAGGGCCGTGGCGAAACGGTCGAAATTGGCCGGGTTCAGTCCGGCCACGTTGATGCGTCCGGAGATGTCCATGTAGAGGCCGTGCTCCTCGCGCAGGCGCACGACCTCTTCAGGCGTCAGCGGCAGCATGGCGAACATGCCGCGCTGGCGGGCCAGGCGCGACAGGTCCAGGCGCTGGAAGTCGAGGGCCGCCAGGCTGGCGCGCAAGCCGTTGACCCTCGCGCGCATGGCGTCCAGCTCGGCGCGCCAGATCGGCGTCAGCTCGGCCGATGACAGGATCGCGCGGGTCACGGCCGCGCCATGGTCGGGCGGATTGGACCACAGCAGGCGCGCCTGGCTGGCGGCGACGCCGGCGAGATTGCGCGCCACAGCCGGGCTCGAGGCCAGGCCCAGCAGGATGCCGGCGCGGTCACGGTAGAGGCCAAAGCTCTTGGAACAGGAGAGCGCCACCAGGGCTTCGGGACAGGCGGCCAGCAGGGTGCGCACGCCTTCGACGTCGCCTTGCAGGCTCTCGCCCAGGCCCGGATAGGCCAGGTCGATCAGGGGGATCAGGCCCTTTTCGCCCAGGCGCTTGGCCAGGTGGGGCCATTGAGACGACGTCACGTCCACGCCCGTGGGGTTGTGGCAGCAGCCATGCAACAGGATCACGTCGCCGGCCTCGGCTTGATCCAGCGCCGCGTCCGCCGCGGCCGCGTCGTAGCCACCGGCCGTATCGAGATGCCGATAGGTTCGCACCTCCAATCCGCAGGCGCGCGCCAGGGGCACGTGCGCGGGCCAGGTCGGGGTGGCGATCCAGACGCGCGCGGCCGGATTGGCCTGGGCGATGATCTGCAGGGCCAGGCGCAGGGCGCCGGTGCCGCCCGGCGTCTGGATCCGCATCGTGCGCTCTTCGGTTCCGCTGAGCGTTGGACCAAGCAGCGCATCCTGGAGCAGGCGCGCGAACAGCTCATCCCCGGCCGGGCCGACATAGCCCTTGGAGGTCTGGGTGCGCACCAGATCGTTCTCGGCGGCCTTGACCGCCGCCATGATCGGGATGGCGCCGTGTTCGTCGCGATAGGTGCCCACCCCCAGGTCGATCTTGTCGGTTCTAGGATCAGCGCGCATCAGGCGGCCAAGCTCCATCAGGGAGTCGGTCTGAGACGGCGCCAGCCGGTCGAGCACGGCGCCTGGGCCCGATGGATCAGCCGCAACGGGAGCGGAGGTGGCGAGGCTTGCCTCGGTTGGAAGATCGAGCACGAAAACACCCTGCTAGCGGCGCCGGCGATCCGGCGGTCGAATGAACCAAAAGAAACGGCGGGATCAGGCCAGGGCGATCGCCGCTGCGAGCGCGGCCAGGGCCACGGCGCAGGTGGCTCCGACCAGTGTGACGAGCAGTCGGGGCTGCAGGCCCAGGATGTCGCGAGGCGAGACCTGCGCGCCGATCGCCGCCACGCCGCCGATCAGCAGCAGATGCGAGACCGTCGACAGAAGGCCGAGCATCGCGTGTGGCAGCAGGCCAAGGCTGCGCGCGCCCGCCAGCAAGAGAAAGCCGAACACGAACGCCGGCGGCGCCAACTTGACCGCCTCGCCCCGGGCGCCGCCGAGCGCGGCGCGGGCGGCCCAGATCGCAGCCAGGGTGACGGCCGGACCAAGCCAAAGAACGCGGGAGAGCTTGGCCAGGGCCGCGGTGGCTCCGGCCTGCGGGGACACGCCCGATCCGGCCGCGGCGACCTGGGCGACATCGTGGATGGACAGGCCAAAGAAGACGCCGGCCTGACGCTCGCTCAGTCCAAGATGCGCAGCGATGAGCGGGTAGACCACCATGGCCAGGGTCGAGAGCAGGTTGACGCCGACGACCACCAGGGCGGTCGTGCGTCGGCTCTCGGCTGTTTCGGGCAGGGCGCTGGCGGCGGCCATCGCCGCTGATGCGCCGCAGATCGATACGGCCGCGGCCGCGATCAAGGCTTCGACCAGGGGAAGGCCGGCCGCAAGGCCGATAAGGGTTCCTGCGCCCAGCCCCGCGCCAACGATCGCGCCGCCGGCGGCGGCGACGGGAAGGCCAAGGGCGGTCAGTTCGGTCCAGCCGACCTGGGCGCCGAGAAGGGCCACGCCGATACGCAGACCCGGCTTGGCCCAGAGCATATAGCCGGGGCGGAAGATGTCCGCATGAGGTGCGCAACCCACCGCCATGCCCAAGGCCAGGGCGATGATCGGGGCGGGGATCGACACGAGCCGCGCGATCGGATCGCTAAGCGCGACAATGGCCGCAGCGACCAGCGCGCCGGGCAGCCAATCCAGGTTCATCGGCGCTCGGCGCGGGATCGCGACGGTGGTCATGCGTCGGCCTTGGCCGCCCGCGTCGACATGCGGGTGTGGAGGCGCGAGACGCACTGGCTGCCGGTGCGCACGAAGAGGAACGGCAGTACGCCATGCACCATGCAGGCAAGTCCCGCCAAAACCATCTCGCCGCCAAATCCTGTCGCGGCAGAGAAGTGTTCGCCGTAGGTTTCACCCACTGAACGGGGGTGACGAGTAAAGCTGTCCAGCATGACGTCTCGCTTTTCCATTTGTTGGAAAAGTTTGACCTGCCATGGGGAAAATTACTTGTTTGATGTTAGTCAAAATGCTCAAATTTAGAGAATGAAATTCTTCCTTTTAGCGAACTGACATGAGTGAAATTCTCGATCCGATCGACCGTCGAATTCTCCGGGAGCTACAGGCGGATTCCACGATCGCCATCGCCGACCTGGCCGAGCGGGTCGGGCTTTCGCAGACCCCTTGCTGGAAGCGCGTCAAGCGGCTGACCGACACCGGGGTGATCGAACGTCGCGTGGCCTTGCTTGATCGCGACAAGCTCGATCTGGGCCTCGTGGTGTTCGTCTCCGTGCGCACCGCTCGACACGACGACGGCTGGCTCGAACAGTTCGCCAAGGGCGCGAGCGCCCTGCAGGAGGTGGTGGAGTTTTACCGCATGAGCGGGGAAACCGATTACTTGCTCAAGGTCATTGTCCGTGACATCGCCGCCTATGACAGGTTCTACAAACGCCTCATCGCGGCCGCGCCGCTGACCGATGTCAGCTCGTCGTTCGCGATGGAGCAGATCAAATTCACGACCGCCTTGCCCCTCTAGGCTAAGTATCGCTCGATCCGAGCCGTGCCGGGCCAGCCGTCAGCCCTCATACGTATCGGCCACCAGGCGGTTGAGCAGGCGCACGCCAAAGCCGGCCGCGCCGTCGGGCACGGTCGGATCGGTCGAGCCCTTGCGCCAAGCGGTCGAGGCGATGTCGAGGTGGGCCCACGGCAGGCCGCCCACGAAGTGCTGCAGGAAGAGGGCCGCCGTGATCGAGCCGCCCGCACGCCCGCCCAGGTTCGTGAGGTCGGCGATGGGGCTTTCGATCTGCTTTTCGTAGGCCTTGGGCAGCGGCAGGCGCCACAGCGGCTCGCGCTCGGCCTCGCCGGCGGCCAGCAGCTTTTCCGACAGGCCGTCGTTGTTGCTGAACAGGCCCGCGTAGTCGTTGCCCAGCGAAATGATGATCGCGCCGGTCAGGGTGGCCAGGTCGATCATGAACTTCGGCTTGAAGTGCTCTTGCGTGTACCAGAGGGCGTCGGCCAGCACGAGGCGGCCCTCGGCGTCGGTGTTGATGACCTCGATGGTCTGGCCCGACATCGAGGTGACGACGTCGCCGGGGCGCTGGGCAGCGCCGTCGGGCATGTTTTCGACGAGGCCCAGCACGCCGATGGCGTTGACCTTGGCCTTGCGGCCGGCCAGGGCGTGCATGACGCCGGCCACGGCGGCCGCGCCGCCCATGTCCCACTTCATGTCCTCCATGCCCTCGGCGGGCTTGATCGAGATGCCGCCGGTGTCGAAGCAGACGCCCTTGCCGACGAAGGCGATCGGCTGGGCCGACTTGTCGGCCGCGCCGGTCCACTTGACGACCACGAGCTGGCTCTCGCGGACGCTGCCTTGGCCCACGCCCAGCAGGCTGCCCATGCCCAGCTCGGCCATCTGGGCCTCGCCCAGGATCTCGACTTCCAGGCCCAGGCTTTCGAGACCCTTCACGCGGGCGGCGAACTCTTCCGGATGCAGGATGTTGGCCGGTTCGGAGACGAGGTCGCGGCTGAACAGGATGGCGTCGGCCAGCGGCTCGAGCGCGGCGAAGGCCTTCTGGGCCTTGGCCGGGTCGGCGGCAGCGACCTTGATCGTGGCGACCGACGGCTTCTTCTCGGCCTTCTCGGTGGTGCGGTACTTGTCGAAGCGGTAGGCCGCCAGCTTGACGCCGAAGGCGACGCGGGCGGCGGTCTCGGCGTCGCCGCCGAGCTTGAGCAGCAGTTCGGTCACGCCCGAGGTCTTGACCGCGCCGTAGGCGTGGGCGGCGGCGATCTCGACCGTCTCCGGCTCGACCACGCCCGAACCGTCGACGCCGATCACCACCACGCGGGCGGCGTCGAGGCCGGCCGGGGCGAGGATGTCGAGCACCTGGCCCTTGGCGCCGATGAAGCGGCCGCCAGCCGCGGCGCGGGCGATCGCGCCGCCGGTCGCCTCGTTGACGGCCTTGGCCTCGGGCGAGAGGGCCGCGGCCTCGTAGGCCAGGACCGCAAGAGCGGCGTTGGCGCCGGCCTGGCTGTCGGCGGGGACGAACGCGATACGCATGGAGTGCTCCTTAGGCAGCCGGTCCTTTCAGCGGTCCAGCCAAGGTCGCTGGCCTTGGCCTGATCGTTGGGACGTGCGCCGACCTCTCGCTGGCGGTCGAGAGGCCGGCTGGCGCGCAGGTAGTTGTTGGTGGAGACCTGCGCACCCAGGGCGTTTCAGCCAAGGTCTCGACCAGATCAAGCCGCCCAGGTCCCAAGGTGTTCGGTTTGCAGTGTCAGCAAACTGTCCGGTCGCACACGGAACACTTTGGGCCGCATCGGCTAGGGCGACGAAAGACCGGCGCGGCGGCTGGCGACGTCGCGCACGACGCCGGTGATCAAGGCGCCGATATGTGCGCGATCGGCTCTTGCCGACCTGGCGCGGCCAGCACCGGGGCGTTGTGGCGGCGGCGTGCTGGCGCTGTCGGCGGCGGTGGGACGATGAGGGACGCGGGCGGGCGCTCCGGCGGCGGGGCGGACAACAACACGACCCCGTCGAGGCTGTGACCGAAAAGCTGCCTGACCGGCGTCTGGCGGACCTCGCCAACGTCTGGCCGGCATCGCAGCCTTTGGGCCCAGGCGACGGCGGCGGCGCGGTCCTCATGATAGCTGGTGATCCAGTAGTCGGCGTCTCCGGCGATCTGGTTGGCGCAGGTCACGGACCGATCATCGATCAGCGCCTGCTCGAAGGCGGCCATGTCGACCGGCGCGTAGAGCGACAGGCGCACCAGTGTCGTACATTGATAAGGGCGTCCCAGCTTGAGCGGATTGACCAGGGTCAGGGTCCTGACCCAGCCGGCCGTTCGCAATCGCGACAGCCGCTGGCGGAACGTGACTTCCGACAGCCTCAACTGGTCGAGAATGTCGCCGATGCGCCCGTTCGTCCGCGCTGCGGCCAGATAGAGCCTGGCGGCCAGAGCCTTGTGCTTGATGGCGGCGGGCGAGGGGGGCGGCGGTCCGCGACGGCTTGGACCCTGACGAGAGGACGAGGACACAGGGGGCATGGCGGTCTCCAGCGCCTCCAGCCGGCGCTGGCGGCGTTGATACCGTCGGTCGGTGAGACAAGCCGTGTCGAAGAACCGCTGGTCCGGCGCGTTCGGAGAATCTGAATTTCGTTTTCCCGAGCGCGGAGGAATCTTTTCGAGAGGGGCGTTGGGGGAGGCTAGCGGGGCTCAGGGCAAGATCGCCGGCAAGGGCTCACCCTCGACCAGGTCGTCATCGGCCATGGCCCTTTGGCGCTGGCGTCCCCGGCGCTCGTGCCGGTAGAGGCCGATCGCCAGCAGGCAGGCGCAGACATGGGCGGCCGGAAGGCTGAGCCAGAGGGCCTGGGCGCCCAGGGCGTCATAGGCCCCGAAGGCGACTCCCAGCCGCAGCACCAGCATGGCCGCGATCGTCACCAGCAACGGGCGAATGACCACGCCGTCGGCGCGCAGGGCGCCAAACAGCACCGAGCTGGCCGCCATCAACACAAAACCCCAGTTGGCGCAGGCCAGGATATGCTCGGCGATCGGGCCCGCCAGGCTGCGCCCGCCCAGGAAGAGGCCGATCACCAGATGGTCGCTCACCAAAAGAAGGACCACGAGTGCGGCCGTCAGGGCCATCCCGATCACCACGCCCCAGCGGGCGATCTCATGCATGCGAGACCAGAGCCGGGCGCCAACCGCCTGGGCCGTCATGGCGCTGACCGCCGCGGCCACGGCCATGGCCGGCATCTGCAGATAGCTCCAGAGCTGCTGGGCCACGCCATAGGCGGCCGTGGTCAGCACGCCCTGGCGATTGACCAGGCCCATCACCGCCATGGCCGAGACGCTTACGGTGATCATCTGCAAGCCCATCGGCAGACCCTTGCCGATGATCTCGCCCAACAGACGGGCCTTGGGGCGCAGATAGCCGAACTCGTGACCCCGCAGCCGGATCGGCAGGTCGCGGGCATAGATCCAGACCAAGACCGCCGCCAGGGTCACGACCTCGGCGATGGTGAAGGCCAGGGCCGCGCCGGCGACGCCAAGCCGCGGCGCTGGACCCAGGCCCAGGATCAGCACCGGATTGAGGATCAGATCCAGGATCGCCGAAAAGCCGGTGAACCACATTGGCGACAGGGCGTCGCCCGCGCCCCGCAGGCCCATCATCAGGAGATTGGCCAGCAGCACGGCCGGCAGTCCGATGAAGGTGATGCGCAGATAGTCCAACGCCAGGCCCGCCGATTGTGGCGGCGTCCCGAGCAGGCGCAAAATCTGCGGGGCGGCGAACCAGCCGGCCACGGCCACGACCAGCGCGATGACCGCGAAAGCGCCGATGGCCGTGCCCATGACGCGGCGGGCCTCGACGAGATCGCGCGCGCCCACCGCCTTGCCGACCAGGACCGTGGCCGACATGCCCGTGCCGAACACCAGGGCCACCATGAGAAACGAGATCATGTTGCCGTTGACGGTGGCGGCCAGGGCGGCCTCGCCCAGGAAGCGGCCCACCCAGATCGTGTTGATCGTTCCGCAAAGCGCCTGCAGCACCGAGGCGCCCAGCGTGGGTAAGGCAAAGGCCATCAGGGTCGCGCGCACCGGGCCCTGGGTGAGGTCGCGAACGCCCTTGGAAGGTTCAGCCACGGCGAGCGCTCCGGCAAGCCGTCTCGCGCCTGGCCGGCGTCCGCCAAGGCGATGTCGTGGGCAGGGCGTTGGAACCTGGGAGACCGTACGACGCGGGAAGACTCATGGCCACGCAGTCTAGGCCGGGTGAGCCGCGCTGAAGTTCCCTTCGCAGAGGCGGGCAACCGCCGCCGTAGAGCAGGATTTCGTGATCGGCGGCTTTTCGAGATCAAAGTTCTCGCCGTCGAGCCAGGGCCCGGTCGTTCAGCGGCCGATGTCGTCGAGCATGTCGATGAAGCCGCGGACCCGCGGCGACAAATGTCGCTTGGACGGATAGATCACCCGGATGGGGTCGGCCGGCGATCGGAAGTCCTCCAGCACGGGAACCAGCAGGCCCTGGTCGATGTCGTCCTGGACGATGTAGGTGGGCAGCCAGATCAGGCCCGAGCCAGCCACGCCGCTGGCGCGAATGGCTTCGGCGCTATCGAGCGCCATGCGTCCGGGGCCGCTGAAGCCATAAGGACCTTGAGGGGTGGAAAAGCGCCAGGCGAGCCGGGCGCCCTCGCGCAGGAAAAACACGGTGTCGTGCTGGCCCAGGTCCTGCGGGCTTGTTGGGGCCGGGCGCCGCTGGAAATAGGCCGGCGCCCCGCACACCACGAACTGCTGGGTTCCGATCGACCGCGTCAGGAAGCGGGAGTCGGAGTGATCGTCGCCGATCCGCACGGCCAGATCGAACCCTTCATCGATGATGTCGGCGAAGCGGTCGGTGAAGGCCACCTCGGCCTTCAGCCCGGGCCAGCGGCGCAGGTAGGCGTCGAGCACCGGCAACAATCGCCTTTGACCAAACGAGATCGGAACGGTCAGCTTCAGGACGCCAGTGGGCGTGGCCCTGCGTTCGGCCAGTGAGGCGTCGACCTCTTCGAGATCTTCCAGGATCTGCCGGCAGCGCTCGAACACCAGCTGGCCGTCATCGGTCAGGCTGAGACTGCGGGTCGTGCGGTTGAGAAGCCGCGCGCCCAGGCGTTCCTCCAGCCGCACGATGCTCTTGCCGACCGCCGATCGCGAGAGCCCCAGCTGTGCGCCGGCCTTGGTGTAACTGCCAGTCCGCACAGCGGCGACGAAGGCGGCCATGTCGCCGAAATTCCTCAGTTCCATGCCGATGACAGCCTTTGCCGGTTAGCGGGAGCGAGCGCTGGAAACGGGAAATGTCGTCCCCAATCCTGGTCGCGATACCGGCTTTGTAGGTCATCGGCGGCGAATGATCGACCGGCGTCTGGCCGATTTGGCGCCTGACCCTGCTGGCGGGCGGCGCAGGGCAGGGCGGTAAGCCGGCCAGGGGCTTGGCGGCCAAGCAGAGCCCCGGCGCGGCTGGCGCGCCGGGGCCTGGTCGTCAGGGAATGACCTTGTCGGCGCGAAGCTGGTCGAAGAAGGCGGCGAACATCGTCTCGCTGTCGACACAGCCGTCGAACCCGGCCTTGCGCACCTTGATCGTGCTGGAGACGTTGTCGAAGCCGCTGTTGAAGATGAAGTCGGCGAAGTTCCAGGACACCAGCTTGTCATAGGCGATGTCCTGCAGGCCAGACTGGGCGACGATCTGCGCCCACAGCTCGGCCTTGTCGCCCATATAGGCCGCCAAGGGCAGGGGCGTGGGCTCGGCGATCTCCATGTCGAACATCTTGGCGATCCGGGGCCACATGTGGCGCCAGCGGAATTGATCGCCGTTGGTCAGGTTGAAGATGTCGTCGCGCGCAGCCGGCGTGCGGCCGGCCCAGACCGTCGCATCGGCCAGGAGGTCGGCGGCGCTGACCTGATAGAGCGCATCATAGGCCGCGGCCGAGCCAGGGAAGCGCAGCGGAATGCCCAGGGTCTTGGAGATCGTGGCGTAGACGGCGATGGCCACGCCCAGGTTCATCGGGTTGCCGGTCGCATAGCCGATGATCGCTTCGGGGCGCAGCGCGGTCCAGGCCCAGGTCTTGCCGACCTGGGCGCGGCGCAGGAAGTCCTCCTGGTCGTAATAGAAGTTCGGCGACATCAGGCGCGGGTCGTCTTCGCGGGCCGGCGTCTTGAACGGACCCAGGTCCGAGCCGTAAGCCTTGCCCCCCTGGTAGAAGGCCACGTGTTCGAGCACCGGCGATGCGGTTTCCACCACCTCGACGAGGTTGCGCAGGATCGCGACATTGACCTGCGAGCGCTCGGCCGCGCCGGCCTTTTCGATATAGGCGGCGAAGACGATGTGGGTGACGTCCTTGAGGCCGCCGAGCTTGGCCTCGACGTCGGCGCGGTCGAGCAGGTCGACAGAGATGCCTTCCACGCCGTCGGGCAGAGGCGCGTCGCGACGCGACAGGCCATAGACCTTGGTGTTGGGAACCTTGCTCCAGGCGATCGCCGCGGCTCGGCCAGAGACCCCGTGCGCACCGGCCACCAGCACCACGTTCTTCGTTTCCATAGGAGCTTTCCTTCGAGGGCGCGGCCGACCCCGGAGGAGGCCAGAGCCCGCCGCATGCAGCCATGTAGGGGCTTGATCGGGGCGTGATAATATTGCTCAACAGAGAGGTACTCTTGCGTTTAGAGCAATGATTTGGCCGACCAACTCGCCGATTTCATCGTCTTCGCCCGGATCGCCGAAAGCGGAAGCCTGACGGCGGCGGCGGCCTCGCTGAACCTGTCCCTGGCGGCGGTCTCCAGGCGCTTGATGCGGTTGGAAGAGCGGCTTGGCGTGCGCCTGATCAACCGCACGACCCGAACGCTGTCTCTGACCGACGAAGGCGCGGCCTTCCATCTGCGGGCGACGCGGATCCTGGAGGACATCGCCGAGGCTGAGGCTGAGGTGTCGCGCGGACAGAACACCGCGGTGGGATTGCTGCGGGTCACCACGACCTTCGCCTTCGGCCGCCGGCGCCTGGCCAGCCTGGTTCACGCCTTTGAGCGAGAACACCCGGGCGTGAGGGTGCATCTGGACGCCAGCGATAGGGTCGTGGACCTGGTCAACGAGGGGTTCGATGTGGCCGTTCGCTTCGGGCCGCTCGCCGATTCCAGCCTGATCGCCAGGCCTGTGGCGGCCAACGACTATGTGCTGTGCGCCTCCCCCGACTACCTTGATCGCCGAGGCCGACCCACGAGCCTGGAAGAACTGGCGAGCCACGATGCGGTGTTGTTCGGTGCGCCGCCACCGGACGTCTGGACGTTCGCGGACGGGCGCCAGGTCCGCATGCGGGGCGACCTGACCACGAACGACGGCGATCTGGCCCATGTCTGGGCGCTGGAGGGCGCGGGCGTGATCATGAAGGCGGTGTGGGATGTGGCCGGCGACATCCAGCGCGGCGACCTGGAGATCGTGCTTCCCAAGGTCCCCTTACCGGACGCGCCGATCCACGCCGTCTACCCCCATAACCGTCTGGCCGCCGCCAAGACCCGGCTGTTCGTAGCCTTCCTGGCCAGGACCTTGCGCGGGCACTGGGAGCGCGACATCGCGCCGATCCTGCCCATCCGCTGACGCTTTCTGTCTAGGTCTGGCGTGGGCGCACGCGTCATCGAGCGACAGCGCCTTGCCGCTTGGACACCTTGACCCGACACTCAGGTTTGCACCTAGTCGCGCCATTGTTCAGGGGGCCAAGGTCGAGACGATGCGGTTGAGAGTTTTGGGGGCGATGATTTTGGCGACCGGCTGGGGGCTCACGCCGTCGTCGGGGGCGCTCTCGGCCCCCGAGGCTCAGGAGCCGCTCATACTCACCACCGGGCAATTTACCTGCCTGCGCGCCCATGCCGATCGGCTGAAAGTCGGCAGGCGCGGCGCGATGATCGACTACGGCGTTTGCCCGCCGATCGTCGAAGACGCCTTCTATCCGTTGGCGCCGAGCCAAACCAAGCGTCGCTTCACGCCCGCGGAGTTGGCCTGCCTGGTCAAGGCTCGCAAGGCCGCCAATCGGGTGGCCTTCTCGCGTCCTGGCGGAAAGATCGCGGTCTACCTCAATCCCTGTGGGGCCCGATGAGCGCACGCCGCATCATCACCCTCCTGGCCAGCGGGGTCAGCAATCGGGTCCTGGTCGCCTCGGTCGAGCTTTTGGCCGGGCTTTCGGTCATCGTCACGGTGGTGGTGATGTGGGGGATCTATCTGGCCCAGCGACAAGACGCCCAGACGCTGCAGCACAAGCAGCTTGCCGTGGAAATGCTCTCCCTCAGCCACAACGACAACCTCGTCGGCGCCAAGGCGAAGGTCTCCCGCTTCGTTCTGGCCCATCGGACGCAGATCCACGCGGCGGCCGCGTCGAAGACCAGCCCCGCTCCGATCGCTATGGACAAGGAGACCCGCGAAGCCTTCCTGACGATGACGGAATACTACGACGAGGTCCTCAAGTGCCGCGAGAGCGGCGAATGCGACGCCAAGAATGATCGACCTCTGGTTTGGCGCCGACATCTGCGGGTTCACCGAATTTGCGCAACTGACGGCGCTCCCGGTCCTGGCGGAGGATTTTGGGCCCGGCATCGGCGACAGACTGATCGGCTATCGCAAGTTAAGCTGCGCGGCGGCGCCAGCCTAGGGAAGGTCGACCTTCCAGCCCAGGTCCTCGGCGATCTTCCGACCGCTGCTTTTGCCTTCCTCCCGGCATGCCGCATCGGAAATCGGCTTGGAGGGACCGGCCCCGACCGCCGCCCTGGCTGTCTGAAGGAGTCGGTTGGCTTCTCGGCAATCACCCAGGATCAGGTTCATGCTCGCCTCGAACTGGAGCCGCGAGAGCACCAGCCGGGAAATGCCGGGGGCCTGGTTGGCCGGACTGATGCCGATGACGAACAGGTCGGCCTGGATGGTGTCATTGAGCGGACTGATCTGGTCGATGCGCCGCAAGTCGTCGCGAAACAGCCGCGTGTTTTCGCGCAGAGAACTGTTTTTGGGCTGCCGGGCGAACGTCGTGAGCGCCTTGCTGAAGAGCAGAGCGGCCAGCTCGCCTGATCGGAAGTGGGCGCCGGCGTCGGGGCCGGTAAGATCGCCAAAGGTCCTCAGCGAGGCGAGATAGGCCTCGAAGTCTTCACCCGCCTTGCCGTCGGCGGAGATCGTCAGCGCCTGGCTGAAATCGTAGCGCATCATCACGATCGTCATGCGAAGCAGCGCCCGCAGCCGCGCGCCGGCGGGCGTGCGGGGCGTAAACGCCGCCAGCTTGGTGTCGGCGACGCCCAGATCGCGCACGACGAACCCCTGATCGGAGGCCCGTTGCAGGTTGAGCAACTTGATCAAATCATCGAGGTCGGCTTTCACCGCCGCCAGCCGCTGATCGTCCCTTTGAGCGCAGTCCTGGCGGGGCGGGGCGGTAAAGTAAGCGCTTTTGATCGCGCGCAACGAGGCCGTGGCCGGGCCGGTGCGAACGGTCCGTGAGGACTGGTCCCATGAATTGAGCAGCAGGCCTCGGGCGCCAAGGTCTCGGATGACCGATCGCGTCTCCTCGAAACGACAGATCGTCGGTTCGTGCTGGTCGTCGCCATCCGGATCGGCCAGGGACGCCGTCGCCATGGCGTAGAGCGGCGCCTCGATCAGCGCGACGTCGCCGATCATCGAGACCTCCGCCAGGATGTCCGCCTCAAGCTCGACGTCCAGGGCGTTGTAGGCCTCCACCGATGCGGTCCGAGCATTGGTGAGGATGTGTCCTGCCTCGTGGGCGAGTTGAAACCGAACGGCGAACACGGTGAGCGCCAGCAAGTCGACGGCGTTGTTTTCCAGCGCCGGAGGAGGGCGCGTCAGGGTCAGCCCGGCAATGAACCGGGAAATGGCCCCGTCCAGGCAGGTGAGCTTCGGGCTCGCGGCTTCCATGCAGTCGCGCGTTGCGACGCGCACGGCTTCGAAATCGTGGTTGGGCTCGGCTTGGAATACGACCTGCAGCAAAACCATATGGCACTGGGTCCGCAGGAATTGACGCGGAATGACGATCCGATCGCCTTTGCGATCATAGACCGGGCCCAAAAGATCGGGCCGATCAACCTCGGCGACGGAAATCGGCTTGAGAACCTCGGCGTCATTGCGAGGAAAGCGATTTCTCAGATCGTAGGTCAGCCATGCGAGATCGGCCGCGCGCAAGGAGCTTGAAAGCGACTGACACGGATCGGGCATCGCCTGGGCAGGACCCGCGAGCAGGCAGCAGAGCGCAGCGAGCAGGCTCATCGCCATGCTCGTCCGCCATCCATTCCTAAGCAGGAAGCATTTCATGCCGGTCATCCGAGTGGTGTTATGAGTGAGCCCTGTCGGGTTTCGTCCATCAAGGCTCGATCGGCCCTTTGGCTCCGGGGCAGGGGCGATCACGAGGCTTTGTTGGCCTCAGGCGCCGCCGTTGAACTTTCGGCGATTTTGCAACGGCCACGCCGATCCCGCAGATCCCTGCCTTTACCCGGCGGGCGCGCATCAACCGGTCCGGCAGAACAGTACAGGTTCTCCAAGGCGTCGACATGGCAGGCGCTTGGCTGTGATCGTGACTCTATCTTTGGGCGAGTGTGTGCGATGATGCATCCCTGTTGGGGCGGTGGTGTTCTGTGTCGGGGACGTGCGCCATGGTGTCTCGGAAGTGCGCGCCTCGCGCCTCCCCTCCCTTGCGCCACCTGAAATTATAGAGGAATGCACTGGAGGGGCGAATGGCAGGGAGCGCCTTGGTCGATATCGCCAAAGTAGCCGGTGTGACTGGTCTTCTTGCCGGCGGCGGCGTGCTTATATTTCGGGATGTTATTCGGAAGATCGTCTTTCCGACACTGACGAAGAGGCATGCGTTTCAGGTTATTGTCATTTGCATGGTGCTTGCTTGGAGTATTGCAATTTTAAGCCTTGTTGCCTGGCTAATCTCCGATCGCCAACCTCCATTGCAGGCTACGCAAACCCCGTCTCTACGGGCTGATGCGGCAACCTTGGCCACGGTGCCTCTCGCCTATGGCGGGGCAAACGCTGAAAAAACGGGGCAGTCGATCACCGGAGCGTCAAAGCGAAAATGCGTTCGTGTGCTTGTGCATCGCGAGAGCCACCCTGTCGTCGAAGAAGGGAAGCCTCTGTCGTTCGATACAAACCTGATTTGTTTATCTGCTTCTGATGACGGTGATGAGCTACTTACTTCAATTTTTGATGTGGCGATGACGTTAGGGTATCTTGCGGAAAGTCAGAGAGCGGTTTTTCTGCCAATGTATAAATCTTGGATTGAAAATCCAGATCCAGAAAAGTGGTATTATGTTGAAAAAGACATGGATACTATCGATAGGTTGATAGATCTTTCGGTGAGTAATATCATTGCATATAAGCAAATAGCTCCACATGTCGCGCCGGCGGCGGACAAAATCGTTCAGTCGCTATTGAAAAGACGCCTCCTTCTAGCGAAAATTCGCAATTCAACAGCGCCTATGAAAAAGAAGCAGGCTAATGATACAATTAGGGAATATTGGAATGTCACCATTGAGAGTCGGCAGGATATTTCTGAATTTGTAGCGGAGGCTAGAGGTGATGCGCGATAGTTCTGATCGCGTAGGCCGGGCTCAAGGCGTCGCCTTAAGTTTTTGTCCGGATTTTTGCTAGCTCTGGGACTGAAGGACTTGGCGTTTGGCGGTCTCAATCATGGCCAGGTCTGCGACGCTGAGGGTCCTGATCGCCTTGGAGTGGGTCGTTTGGGCCAGGGCTTCGAGCATGGTGTCCTTCTTCTCGGCCTCGCCGGTGTAGGCGTAGAAGAGAATGTAGGTGTGCTTGGGCGATCCGACGGTGCTGCGGATCCGGCTGACCTCCTGCCAGGTGACGTCCTCGCGGGCCTTGGGGCTGTAGAAGACCGCAAAGTCGCCCTCGGGAAGATCAAGGCCGCGCTTGCCGGTGTCGCGGGTGATCAGCAGCAGCATGCCCGGCGTCGCCCTGAAGGTCGCCAGGGCCGCGTCATTGGCCTGCAGGGTCTCTTCGCCATGCACGACGACCAGGGTTTGTCCGGCCTCACGGAGCGCCGCGGCTGCGGCCTCGAGAACACGCACGTAGCGAAAGAAGATCACGCCGCGCTGGCCCGGATGCCGCGCCAGGATCGCTTGGAGGGCTTCGAACTTGGCGCTCAACCGCGGCCGGCGAATGGCGCCGTCCGGTGCGGGCGCGATCGGGGTTTCGACCCGGCGCACGATCGTGGGGATGCGCGCTTCCAGGTCGCCGCTGTAGCGCGTGGTCTCCTCGTCGCGCCATTCGACGCCCTCGGCCATGTCCTCGTAGATGAAATCGGCCAGGTGGCTGAGGAAGAGCAGTCGTCCCAGCAGGCCGGCCAGGCTGTCGCCGGCGCTCACGCGGGGGCCGCCGGGAAAGAGCGCCATGCGGCCGTTCAGGATGGCTGGCAGCCTTGGCAGGACGTAACCGGGGTCGATCCACTCGCCGATCGTGCCCGAGATCCAGTTGATCATCAGGCTGGTGTCTTCGTCGATCGCCTGGTCCAGATCGCACACCACCTTGTCGACGACCGCGACGAAGACGAGGTCGGCGTGGGGGATGAAGGCGGCGTAGTAGCGCGGTGCGATGGTCACATAGGTCGGCGCTATGCGCTCGTCGAGATAGCTGCGAAAGGCCGCCTGGGCGGTGGCCTCCTGCCGCCGATCCAGCGGCGCGGAGGGATCGGCGGGGGCGATCTCGGGCGTGGTGGCGCTGACCAGCAGCAGGCGGCAAGTCTCCGGCAAAGCCGCGCGCAGATCGCAGAAGGCCTCGTGGAAGTCGGCCGAAACGCCTCGGGCCAGGTAGCGCAGGGTCAGAAAGGCGTCGAACTCGTCAACGATCAGCAAGTCGACGCTGGCGACCTGTTCGGCCGGCACGATCTGCTGCTGCAGGCGTCTGGCCAGGAACTCCGGCATGCCGAACACGACCGACGTGTGGTGGAAGGCCGCGCGCACGAAGCGGTCCGTCTCGCGCGGATCGGCGCCCACCAGGCTCGTCGGAGCGGTGGGATTGAGCCATCGCGACCGGGCGTGCAGTTGATTGAGCAGGGTTCGCCGCGGGGCGGTGACGATGATGCGCGCCTGGGGGCGGGCTTGCCGGAAAAGCGCCGCGGTCATCGCGCAGATCACGGTCTTGCCTGTGCCTGTCGGCAAGGTGAGGACGGCATGCTGGCCAGCGCACAGCGTCTCGGCCGCCTTGAAAGCCGCGCTCATCTGGTAGGTGCGGGGCTCGTAGACATTGAGCGCCGCGCCGCGCTTCAGCGCGTCGGCCAGAAAGGCTCCCGCATTGCGCCGCGCCGGCGTCACCCGCCCGGCGCTGCCGGCTTGGGCTTGGGAAAGGCGGTGTCGATGTCGCCCTTCAGCTTGGATCCCACGCAGTAGCCCCACCCCAGCAGGACCAGCTGAAGCGTGATCATGATGCCGAAGAAGCCGTTGTAGAGGCTGACATAGCCACCGGGGAAAACCACTTGGGCGGCCAGGCGCACGCCATTGAAGAAGCCCAGAACCGCCAGGCCAAAGCCGGCGATGATCGTGGTCATGACCAGCGGCTGCCAATTGTAGATTTCGGCAAGCGCATAGCGGCATTCGCGCCGGCCGGCGCGCTCGGCGTCGCCCGATCCGCTGTTGATGTCCCACTTGGTGCGCAGGGCCTGCAGCTTGGCCAGCCAGTTGCCCAGGTGGATGGAGAAAAGGCTCACCAGCAGACCAAAAAGGCTCATCAGCGAGCCGGACAGGGACACCAGGGTGGTCGTTTCCATGATCAGGCCTTCAGCTTGGCGATAAGGACCGCGAAGAGCTGCGTGGGGATCTCGACCGTTCGCCGGCCAAGGCCCGCGGCCTTGTTGATCGGCGGCGCGAGCGGCGGATCATCCTCGAAAATCTCCGTCACCAGCACGGTCAGTTCACGATAGGCGCCGGCGTCGAGCGAGACGGGCACGTAGCGCAGGACGTCGCTCTGGGCGATGTTGTGGGCGACCTCCTTTGTCCGCTCCGGGGTGGTGAGCGCCGCCAGCAGGGTCTGGCGGGCCTTCTTGCGCCAGTCGGAGTGCTGCTTTTCGAGCAGGACGCGGGTGATGTAGCTGGCCCGGCCGTAGGGCACGGAAAAGCCGTTGTAGAGGCGCTCGGCCGTCGGCGGCTGCTCGCCGTAGAAGAGCGGCAACAGCTTCTCCAGCCACGCGGTGTGCTGGTCGGTCATCGAGGTGTGGGTGATGGCGGCCGACATCCAGCCGATCACCTCGGTCAGGGCGAAGGCGGCCAGCTGCTCGCGCTTGTCCGGCTCGTCCTTGAGCTGCTGGGCGATCGTCGCGGTCAGCCGCTCGATCACCTCGTCTTCGATCTCGACCTCGAACTTCATGAGGCTCCACCTCGTTTCGGTGAAGCTAGGATGTGATTGTAATTTGTGACAATTGCAACTTTGAGGTCTTGCGCGGGGCTTGGCGCTCACGCCGCCGACCAGATCCCGTTGACACCGCGCCGAGGGTCGGATTGATCGTCGACGGCGACATCCTCTTTGCCAGGCCGGAGGCGGGCGATGAATGTTCGACTGGTGGAAATCCAGATGCCGCTGAAGAGCGGCACGGCCCGGGCCAACTTCGCCGCGGTCCTGGCGTTCCCGCTCGAAGGCTCTTTCTACCGCGTGGTGGGCCGTCAGCCTGGCGATGAGTTATGGCGCTGGCCGCCTGACAGCGTCGTGACCTGTGATCCATCCACGCGCGGTCCTGTTGCGGTCGCCCGCGTCGAAGGCTGAGTTTTAGATGCACCTTGAGATCGAACGGAAGTTCCTGGTCGCCAGCGAGCGCTGGCGCGAGGCGGCCGATAGCGGCGTCCTCATTCGCCAGGGTTATCTTGCCCGCGGTCGGGCCAGCGTTCGGGTCCGGCTCTTGGGCGATCGCGCCTTCTTGGCTATCAAGGGGCCTCGGCGCGGCTTGACGCGGCACGAGTTCGAGTACGAGATCCCCTGGGGCGAGGCCGAGCTGATGCTGGCCGACTATGCCGCCGCGCCGATGGTCGAAAAGACCCGCTTCGAGGTGGCCCACGGGCGCCACGTCTGGGAGGTGGACGTCTACGGCGGCGCCCTGACGGGCCTGGTGCTGGCCGAGATCGAGCTTGACCGGGAAGACGAGGCTTTCGAGCGCCCGGCCTGGCTGGGCGCGGAGGTCAGCGGCGACGCGCGGTTCAGCTGGGAAGGCCTGGCCCGGCGCGCGGCTGGCCAGGCCTCGATCGGCGCGCCCGTCTAGATCGCGACGGTCGGTTTGCAGCCGGCAACGGTCCGGCGGGGCGCCGGCCGCGGGCCTCAATGGGTGACGGGCGTTCGTCGGAAGCGATCGCTGGAGGCGGCGGTTTCCGATTTCAACCAGCCGACGAAGGCTTCCTGAGCAGGGCGGCGCCCACGCGGGCGTTCGGCATAGACGACGCGGTACTGCTGGCCGATCGGCGCGTCCAGGGGCAGGCGGCGGACCAGCCGGCCCTCGGCCAGCAGGCGCTCGCTGGCCAGGGGCACCGCCAGCGCAAGACCCAGGCCGTTGGCGGCCGCCTCGTACATCGCCTGCAGGGTCGGCAGGGGCGGCGTTGGCCTTGGTGTCGCAGCCGGTCGCCCGACCTGCTCGAACCAGCGCGACCACAGGTTGGCGCCGCCGGTCGTGGTCAGAAGGGCGTGGGCGGAGAGATCGTCGATCCTGGCAAGGCTCGCGCCGCCGGCCGGCGTGGGGGCCGAAACCACGAACGCGTCCAGTTCGACCAGGACGTCGGAGGCGAACTCGGCCGGCGCGGTGTCGCCGCCGCAGATGGCCAGGTCCGCCTGGCCGTCGCGCAGGCCGTCCAGGCCCTGGCGGATGATCAGCTCGACCTCCAGCCCGGCGGCCCGCAGCTCGGTCAGGCGCGGCATCAGCCAGGTCACGGCGAAGGAATGCGAGGCGCTGACCCGCACAGCGCTGTCGGCGGCCCGCAGGCGCCGGGTGGCGCGGCGGATCACCTCCAGGGCCGGAGCGATCTCGTCCAGATAGCAGGCGCCAAGGTCGGTCAGCCGCGGCGTCGGCCCCGAGCGGTCGAACAGCGGCGCGCCCACGAAGTTCTCCAGAAGCTGGATGCGGCGCGAAAAGGCCGACGGGCTCAAGGCCAGCTCGGCGGCGCCGGCGCGGAAACTGGGCGCACGCGCGGCGACCAGGAAGGCCTCGGCCGCCTCCAGCGAAGGGGTCTGTCTCAGCATGGGCGTCCCCTTGCGGCAGTGTCACCGGGCTAGCACCCGATTGTCACAGAATGAGGACAGGTTCCCCGCCGCGGCATGGGCGGCTCGGAGGATGCGTTGCGTTCGACGCAATGGCGGTTGCAAGGCTTGCGCTTCTGGCGCGGCGGGCGATCCGGCAAGCGAAGTCGGCGGACGATCCGGCGTCCGCGTCGTCCCCGCCGCCTTGCCATGCGCCTCGCCCTGATCTCCGACACCCATCTTGCGCCCGTCGCGGCGGCCTTCAACGCCAACGTCGAGGCGGCGATCGACTGGATCGAGGCCTGGGCGCCCGACGCGGTGATCCACCTGGGCGACGTCACCGCCGACGGAGCCGAGGATCCCGCCCAGTTCGAGCATGCGCGTCGCGTGCTCTCGCGCCTGTCGGCCCCGTTGCACTGCCTGCCCGGCAATCACGACGTTGGCGACTGCCCGCCGGCGGGCGGCGCCAAGGAGCCGGCGTTCTCGCCGCGCCGCCTGGCCCAGTTTCGTGGCGCGTTGGGCGCGGACCAGTGGTGGTTCGCCCGCGACGGCTGGACCCTGATCGGCCTCAACAGCCAGCTGTTCGCGAGCGGCGACCCGGAAGAGGGCCTGCAGGCCGAATGGCTCGAGAACGAGCTGGCCGCCGCCCGCGGCCCGGTCGCGCTCTTCCTGCACAAGCCCTTGGCCCTGGATCATCCGGACGCCACGCCCGACCATCCCCGTTTTGCCCCGCCCGGGCCGCGGCGGCGCCTGACGCACCTGCTGGAAGGACGCCAGGCCCTGGTGGTCAGCGGTCACGTCCACCAGCATCGCCGCCGGCGGATCGTCGGCGCCGACCACCTGTGGGCGCCGTCCACGGCCTTCCTGATCCCCGACAGCATCCAGCCGCGCCTGGGCGACAAGCGCGTGGGCCTGCTGACCTTGGAGCTGGCGCCCGACGGCGCCTGGCGCGCCGAGATGGTCACCCCGCGCGCCATGATCCCTCACGACGTTCTCGATCACCCGGAGGTCTATCCGCAGGTGGCCGATCTGCCCCGGAGTTCGATGTGATGGCCGCCCCGATCCGCCCCGCCTACGCCGTCTACGGCCTCGTCGTCCTGATCGTGGCCTATGTGCTGGCCTTCATCGACCGACAGGTGCTGAACCTGCTGGTCGAGCCGTTGAAGCGCGACCTGGGTCTTTCCGACCTGCAGGTCAGCCTGCTGCAAGGCCCGGCCTTTGGTTTCTGTCTGGCCCTGGCCGGCCTGCCGATCGGGAGACTGGTCGACACCCGGCGCCGGGTGAGCGTGCTCTGTATCGGCGTGGCGATCTGGAGCCTGATGGCGGCCGGCTGCGGCCTGGCGCCGGGCTATGCGATGCTGCTGGCCTGCCGGATCGGCGTCGGGGCAGGGGAGGCGACCATGGCGCCCAGCGCCTATTCGCTGATCGGCGACTGGTTTTCACCTAGGCGCCAAGGTGTCGCGGCCGGCTTCTACAGCATGGGCGCCTATGTCGGCGGCGGCCTGGCCTTGATCCTGGGCGGAGCGCTCTTGAAGCATCTGCCGGCCAGTCAGGCGTTGCCGGCCTGGCGCCTGGCCTTCCTGGCGACGGCCGCGGCCGGGATCCCGGTGGCGCTGTGGGTCGCCGCCTTGCGCGAGCCGCCGCGCCGCGAGGCTGAACCGACCAAGACCGCACCGTCCTGGCGCCAGGCGCGGGCCTGGTTCGCCGGCGCGGGCGGGAAGGGCGCCTTGGCGGTCAACGCCGCCGTCACCTTCGCGGCCATGGCCAGCTATTCGATCTCGGCCTGGACGCCCAGCGCCCTGATCCGGACCTTCCACCTGGCGCCGCACGCGGTGGGTCTGGGGGTCGGGCTGACGGTGATCACCGCCGGCGTGGCCGGCAGCCTCAGCGCGGGCTTCGTCGGTGACGCCTTGCGCGCCCGCGGCCTGCGAGACGGGCGGCTCTGGACGCTTGGCCTGGCGGCTCTGCTGGCGATCCCGTTGGCGGCCAGCGCCACGCGCGCGGCCTCGCCGGACCTGACCTTTATACTGCTGTGGCCGCTGATCTTCCTGGTGACCATGGCCGTGGGCAGCGGTCCGGCCAGTCTGCAGGAGATCACGCCCGCCCGGATGCGCGGCCTGCAGCACGCCCTGGCCGTCCTGGCGGTCAACCTGATCGGCCTTGGCCTGGGGCCGCCCATCGTGGCGGCGATCACCGACATCGTTTTTCGCCAAGAGGCCAGGGTCGGCCAGGCCCTGGCCTTGGCCGCGCCGGTGATGCTGGCCCTGTCGGCGACCTGCGCGCTGTTCGGTCGCGCCGCCTATCGCCGGGCGTTGCCGGCGGACGTCTGAGCCCTGCGTTGCGCGTCGCGCAACGCCCGTTCGAACCTCAGCGCTTAGGCGCGCCCGAGGGGCGAAGTATCGCAAGGCCGTCGCTTTCAGACGCTCGGGGATCCCATGTTCAGACTGCTCGCCACGACCAACGCCTTCGCTCTGCTCGCCGCCGCCGCTCACGCTCAAGACGCCGCCCAACTGGACGAGGTCGTCGTCGTCGGCAGCCGCGCGCCGGCCCGCCTGGCCACGGACTCGCCCGCGCCGGTCGACGTGATCTCGGCCGAAACCCTGGCCGCCCAGGGCTTTGACGACGTCAACCGCGCGCTGGCCTTCATCGCCCCGTCTTTCAACTTCCCGCGCGGCGCCACCGGCCCCTCGGCCGCCAACACCCGCGCCGCCAGCCTGCGGGGCCTGGCCCCCGACCAGGTGTTGGTGCTGGTCAACGGCAAGCGCTGGCACGGCTCGTCGGTCATCAACTTCAACAACGTCTTTGGCCGCGGCTCGGTCCCGACCGACCTGGGCGCCATCCCGATGTCGGCGGTCGCCCGCATCGAGATCCTGCGTGATGGCGCCGCGGCCCAGTACGGCTCGGACGCCATTGCCGGGGTGATCAACATCGTCCTGCGCACCGACCGGGGCGGTCATGCCGCGGTGCAGGCGGGGCGCACCGAGAAAGGCGACGGCGGCACGCTCACCGCCTCGCTGGGCTATGGCTTGGCCCTGGGCGAGCGCGGCCGCCTGAACCTCAATGCCGAGATCCGCAGCCGCAACAGCACCAACCGCGCGGCGATCGACAGCCGCTATGGCCGCCTGACCACCGAACAGGGCGATCCAGACTCGCTGGACGTGGGCCTGGCCGCCGATGGCCAATACGACCTTGGGAGCGGGGTCACGCTGTACGGCGACCTCGTCTATGACCGCCGCCGCTCGACCAGTCCGGCCCAGTACCGCGCCCCGACCATCGCGCCGGCCGTCTATCCCGAAGGCTTCGTGCCGCACATCCGGCTGGACATGGACGACGCCGGCGGCGCGATCGGCCTGCGCGGCGCCTGGCGCGGCTGGTCGTGGGATCTCAGCGACGCGCCCGGCTACAACCAGGCCCGCTTCCACGTCCACGACACCACCAACACCTCGCTGGGGACGACCAGCCCCTCAAGCTTCGACGCCGGCGCGACGCGCTACGTCCAGAACGTCCTGGATTTTACCGCCTCGCGGCCCCTGGCGCTGGCGGCGGGCGGCAACCTGGCCGTGGGCGTCGAGCATCGCTGGGAGGGTTTTCGCATCACGAGCGGGGAGCCGGGCTCATATAGCGGCGCGGGCGCCCAGGGCTTCCCGGGCTTCAATCCGCCAACGCCGGTCGACGCCGACCGAGGCGCGGTGGCGGCCTTCGTGGACGCTGAGCTGAAGCCGGTCCAGAGCCTGACCCTGGCCGCCGCCGCTCGCTACGAACACTACAGCGATTTCGGGGACGCCACGTCCGGCAAGATCAGCGCCTTGTGGCGGCCGGTCCCGGTCCTGGCCGTGCGCGGCACGGTCTCGACCGGCTTTCGCGCCCCGTCGCTGCAGCAGCGGTTCTTCTCGACGGTGACCAGCCAGTCCAGCAATGGCGTACTGGTCAATATCGGCACCTTCGCGGTCGACGATCCGGTCTCTCGCGCCCTGGGCTCCTCGCCGCTGAAGCCCGAGACGTCGCGCAACCTCAGCGCCGGCCTGGTGTTGACGCCGTTGCCGGGCCTGTCGTTCACCGCCGACGCCTTCCGCATCAAGATCCAAGACCGGATCGCGCTCAGCGAGACCCTGAGCGGAACGGCCGTGACCGCCGTCCTCAAGGCCGCGGGCGTCACCAACGCCAGCCAGGCGCGCTTCTTCACCAACGCCGCCGATACGACGACGCGCGGCTATGAGCTGACCGCCAACTGGCGCGGTCAGCTGGGGACCGAGGGGCGCTTGGACGTCACCGCCGGCTATACCCAGACCGACACCGACCTGGATCATCTGAACGCCAATCCGGTGCTGCCCAGCCTGCCGCTGCTGGCCACCTCGTCGATCGACCTGATCGCCGACGCCCTGCCGCGCAACAAGGCCACCCTGACGGCGCGCGGCGACTGGCGGGCCTGGAGCGCGGGGCTGAACCTCGCGCGCTTTGGCAGCTTCCGCGCCGTGCAGGTGCTCAGCGAGCAGGTGTTCGGCCCTGTCACCACGGTGGACCTGACCCTGGACTATGCGATCAGCCCGCGCCTGAAGGTCGGCGTCTCGGTGCTGAACCTGGGCGATGCCTATCCGGACAAGATCGCCGAGCGCGCCCTGACCCAGGGCGGCGGGATCCAGTATCCGGAAGTCGGCGGGCTGGGGACGAACGGCCGTGAATACGTACTGCGGCTGTCGTCGCGCTTCTAGACGGCGCCCTGGCGCGCGGCGGCCTGGTTCACCGCCAGGGCGGTCAGGTTGACGATGCCGCGCGCCGTGACGCCAGGGACCAGGGCCTGGACCGGCTTGCTCATGCCCAGCAGTAGCGGGCCGACCAGCAGGGCCTCGGTGGCGGCCGTCAGCAGGGTCAGGCCGATATTGGCCGCGTCCAGGGTGGGCATGACCAGCAGGTTGGCCGACCCGTTCAGCGGGCTGTCGGTCGTCAGGCGCTCGCGCAGGGCCTGGGAGAGGGCGGCGTCGGCGTGCATCTCGCCATCGACCTCCAGATCGGGGGCGCGCTCACGCACCAGGGCCAGGGCCTCGCGCATCTTGCGGGCGGTGGGCGAGTCGCTGGCCCCGAACGAGGAGTGCGACAGCAAGGCCGCCTTGGGCGTCAGCCCAAAGCGCCGGACGGCCTCGGCCGCTAGCTGGGTGCATTCGGCGATCTGCGCGGCGGTCGGGTCGACATTGACGTGGGTGTCGCAGAAAAACAGCGTGCCGTTGCCCAGGATCAGCGCCGACAGGGCATAGACGCGGCTGACCTCCGGGCGGCGCGGGATGATCGGCAGGACGTACTGCATGTGCCGCCACCAGTCGCCCGTTCCGCCCACCAGGGCCGCGTCCACCTGGCCGGTCTGCAGCAACATCGCGGCGGCCACCGTGCGACGGGTTTCCACATGGCGCTGGGCGGCGGCGGGCGGCACGCCGCGACGGCCGACCAGACCCTGATACTGGCCAACGATCGGCTCGAACACCTCACGGTCGGCCTGCGGGTCGAGGATCTCCACGGCGCCGTCCAGGTCAAGGCGCAGGCCCATTTGAGCGACCTTGGCCTTGATGGCGTCGCGGCGGCCGATCAGGACCGGCGCGGCCAGGCCGTCGTCGACCACGGTCTGCACGGCGCGCAGCACCCGCTCGTCCTCGCCCTCGGCATAGGCCACGCGGACGGGGGCGACCTGGGTCGCCTTGCGGGCGCGCTCGAACACCGGCCGCATCAGCTGGCCCGAGCGGTAGACGAACAGCTCCAGCTCCTGGCGATAGGCGTCGAAGTCGTCGATCGGCCGGGTGGCGACCCCTGAGTCCATGGCCGCGCGGGCCACGGCCGGGGCGATCTGCAGGATCAGGCGCGGATCGAACGGTTTGGGGATGATGTACTGGGGGCCGAACATCGGGGCGACGCCGCCATAGGCGCTGGCCACCACTTCGGAGGCCTCGGCCCGGGCCAGCTCGGCGATCGCCTCGACGGCCGCCACCTTCATCGCCTCGTTGATCTCGCTGGCGCCGACGTCCAGCGCGCCCCGGAAGATGAAGGGGAAGCAGAGGACGTTGTTGACCTGGTTGGCGTAGTCGCTGCGGCCGGTGGCCATGATGGCGTCGGGGCGCGCGGCCTGCACCAACTCGGGCAGGATCTCCGGCTCGGGATTGGCCATGGCCAGGATCAGTGGGTGCGGCGCCAGCAGCGGCAGCCATTCCTGCTTGAAGACGCGCGGGGCCGAGAGGCCCAGGAAGATGTCGGCGCCGGGCAGCACGTCGGGCAGGGTGCGCGCGTCGGTCGGCCGGGCGTAGCGGGCCATGTTCTCGGGCATGTCCGGGTCGCGGCCGGCGTGGACCACGCCCTTGATGTCGGTGAGGGTGACGTTCGAGGCGGGCAGGCCCATCGAGACCAGCAGGTCCACGCAGGCCAGGGCCGCGGCGCCCGCGCCCGAAGTGACCAGCTTGACGTCCTTGAGGGTCTTGCCCTGGACCACCAGGGCGTTGCGGACGGCCGCGGCGCAGACGATGGCGGTGCCGTGCTGGTCGTCATGGAAGACCGGGATGTTCATCCGCTCGCGCAGGGCGCGCTCGATGACGAAGCACTCGGGGGCCTTGATGTCCTCCAGATTGATGCCGCCGAAGGTGGGCTCCAGGGCCGCCACGACCTCGATGAAGCGGTCGGGATCCTTGGCGTCGACCTCGATGTCGAAGACGTCGATGCCGGCGAACTTCTTGAAGAGGACGGCCTTGCCTTCCATCACCGGCTTGGAGGCCAGCGGGCCGATGTCGCCCAGGCCCAGGACGGCGGTGCCGTTGGAGATCACGGCCACCAGGTTGCCGCGGGCGGTGTAGTCGCGGGCGAGGTCGGGATCGGCGGCGATGGCTTCGCAGGGGGCGGCGACGCCGGGCGAATAGGCCAGGCCCAGGTCGCGCTGGGTGGCCATGCGCTTAGTGGCCTCGATCGCCAATTTCCCGGGCCGCGGCAGCCGGTGGTAATCCAGGGCGGCTTTACGGAAATCCTCGTCCATCTGGGGCTTCCTCAGTAGGTCAGGCGCATGGAGGCGGCCAGGGTCTGGCCGTCGTCCGGGCCGATGATGGATCCGGAAGCGTTGTCGGTGCGCCAGGCGCTGTAGGATCCGGCCAGCTTGACGTTGGGCGTCAGATACCAGTTGAGCCCGACCGTCACGGCCGACCCCGCGCCGCCGACGCCGGCCAGGCCGACATTCTCGAACAGGGCCGCATGCTCGTAGCGTCCCACCAGTTCGACCGCCCCTGGGCCGCCGGCGTTGAAGGCCTTGCTGACGGTCTGGCGGCCCCAGATGCCGGTTCGCGCCGCATAGGCGATGTGCTCGCCGGTCAGGAACCAGCCGGCGCTCAAGGCATAGGCGTCGATCTGCGGATGTGTGCTGGCGGCGTTGATCTCCCGATGGCCATACTCGGCGATCGCCCAGGTCGGACCCAGGCTTTCGGCCAGCTCGACGCCATAGGCGGCGCTGCTGCTGGGGCCCGATACCGTACCCGAACGGATCTGCAGCGCGTCGGCGAAATGGCCGCCGATATAGATGTTGCGCGAGGCGCTGGTCGTCCCCGAGGAAATGTCCTCCAGATAGCCCCAGGCGCCCAGATGGATCAGGCCGCGTGGCGTCGACAGGGGCGTCCAGTGAACACGGGTGGACACCAGGGCCGTGTCGTTGGCCGCGCCCAGCTCGTTGATGTCGTTGCCGCTGGCCTCCAGCCCGATATGCCAGCCCCGGCCAAGATAGCGGGCGCGAACGCCCATGCCGTAGTAACCGGCCTGGGGCTGGGTGGCGGCGGCCACGGCGTTGCGCTCCAGAAAGTGGATGTCGTTGATCGCCGTGGAGCCTTCCATGGTGCGTTCGGTCACGCGATTGCCGACCGAGAGCTCCAGGTTGTCGCCCCCCACCGGCTGGGTCCAGGCGACGAAGACGTTCTTCACCGAGGTCTTGTTGTCGGTGAAGGCCACCTCCACCAGATAGCTCAGCGGGCCGCCCAGCCGGCCGTCGAAGCCGAGCATGAAGTCGCGCCCCTCCGTGCCGGTCAGGTTGCGGCTGTCCAGCTTCGAGCCGGAGGTGGTCGAGGCGTCCAGGAACAGTCTCAGCCGCGGATGGAAGGTGAAGCTGCCGTCGGCGCTGGAAAACTCCGGGCCGCCCCGCGCCCAGTCGATCCGCGACTGCTTGGCCTGGACCTGCTCGACCTTGGCCAGGCGCGTGGCCAGTTCGCTGGTGACGGGCGTTGGCGCCGGCGCGGCCAGGGCGGGGACTGCCGGCGGGGCGACCTGGGCCTGCGACGAGGCTGCTGGCTTGGTGGTCGCCTCCAGGGCGTTCAGCCGCGCCTCCAGACGGGCGATCTGCTCGGCCTGTCGACGCACGAGCGCCTCCAGATCGGCTTGCTGAGCGTGCGTGGGGGCCGCGCTCAGGGCGCAGAGGGCCGACGAGGCCAGCATAACGCTCAGCCTCGTGACCCGCCGGCTCGCGCGCGAACCGGCCAGGCGATGGATCATCCGGCCTCGAAAGCCTCGTTGACGGCGCGCTCGGCGCCCTTGGGGTCGCGGTTGGCGCGCTCGGCCAAGACAGGGTCGAACTCCCCGCAGAGCTTGGCGGTGACGACGGTGGCCACGCAGTTGCCGATGACGTTGCAGGTCGAGACCGCGATCGACATGAACCGGTAGACGCCGAAGATCAGGGCCAGGCCTTCGATCGGCAGGAAGCCCGAGGCCGTCACGGTGGCGGCGAAGACCACGAAGGTGCCGCCCGAGACCGTCGCCGCGCCCTTGGAGGTGAGCAGCATGATCACCATCAGCGCGGCCAGCTGACCAAGGCTCAAGGGGATGTGGTAGGCGTGGCTGAGGAAGACCACCCCCATGCCCATGAAGATCGAGGTGCCGTCGAGGTTGAAGGCGTAGCCGGTGGGCAGGACCAGGCCCGTGGTCTGGCGCGAAGCGCCATAGCCGGGGAGCTTGGCCAGGAGCTTGGGCAGCACGCTTTCGGAGGAGGCCGTGCCCAGCACCACCACCAGCTCGCTCTTGATGTAGCGCAGCAGGCCCAGAAGGTTGATGCGGAAGATCAGGCAGACCCCGCCCAGCACCAGGGCGATGAAGGCGCAGATGGCCAGGTAGAAGGCGATCACCAGCCAGCCCAGCGAAACGAGCACGGCCGTGCCATTGGCGCCCACGGCATAGGCCACCGCGCCGAAGGTGCCGATCGGCGCCAGCTTCATGATCAGGTTGATGAACTCGAAGAAGGCGTCGGAGATGTAATGCAGGCCCGCCTCGATCGGCTCGCGCCGGCTGGCCTTCAGGCTCAGCAGCCCCGCGCCGAAGATCACGGCGATCACCAACACCTGCAGCAACTCGCCCTTGGCGAAGGCGCCGATGAAGTTGTCGGGGAAGACGTTGAGGAAGAACGCGCCCAGGCTGGTGTGCGACTCCGCGGCCTTGTGGGCGGCGTCGGCCGCGCCCTTCGCGGCGTTGGCCGAGGCGGTGAGCGAGCCCAGCCCCTTGCCCACGCCCGACAGGTAGGCCGCGCCCAACCCGAAGACGATGGCGATCGTCGAGACGATCTCGAAATAGACCAGGGCGGTCAGGCCCACCTTGCCCACGCGCTTGAAGTCGCCGGCCGCCGCGATGCCCATGACCACGGTCAGGAACACCAGCGGCGCGACCGCCGTCTTGATCAGGCGCAGGAAGATGTCGCCCAGGATCTTCAGCGAGGCCCCAAATTCGGGCCAGAGCATGCCGACCAGCGCGCCCAGAACCATGCTGGCCGCCACCTGGAAGCCAAGGCCCCGCCAGAACGGCTTGGCGCCGACGCCCGGGGTCTGGGACGTGTCCGCTGCCTTATTCGCCACTTGTCATACTCCCTTGTGGATGACGCTCTTGTCGGCGCTTGAACTGGATGAGGATCAGGCGTGGCCGCGATCGCCGATGACACGGTCGGTCATCGGCCCGGACAGGCCCAGATAATTGGTGGGATCGCAGGCCTGGTCGATGGCTTGCGCCCCGCCCAGGGCCTTGACGAGCTCGGCGTCGCGCTTGAGGACCTCGGCCAGAGGCTCGCCATCCTCGATCGCCGTGCGGCAGGCCGCATAGACCACGTCGTGGGCGTGCTGGCGGCCCAGAACGGGCGCGGCCGCCATCATCACCGCCTCGGCGACGATCAGACCGTGCGTGATGCCCAGGTTGGCGAGCATGCGCGCTTCGTGGACGACCAGTCCGTCGAGCATGAACCGCGCATTGGCCAGGGCCGAGGCGGTCAGGATGAAGCTTTCCGGGACGGCCAGCCATTCCAGGTGCCAGGGGCCGGTGGCGCGCTCGAAGTCGTGGACCATGCCGTCCAGCATGGTCGCCACATGTTGGCGCACGGCCTTGGCCGAGGCCAGGATCAGTTCGCAGGAAATCGGGTTGCGCTTCTGCGGCATGGTCGAGGAGGCGCCGCGGCCCGGCGCGAACGGCTCGGAGACCTCGCCGAACTCGGTGGCCATCATCAGCATGACGTCGGTGGCGATCTTGGCCAGCGAGCCGGTCAGCAGGCCAAGGAACGTCACCGTCTCGGCGATGCCGTCGCGGGCCACGTGCCAGGTGATCGGCGGCTGGCCAAGATCCAGCTGGCGGCAGTATTCGGCCTGCATCTCCAGGCCGCCCTCGCCGATCGAGGCCAGGGTGCCGGCCGCGCCCGAGAACTCCCCAAAGAGGACCCGCTTGCGAAGTTCAGCCAGGCGCTCGGCGTGACGATCCAGGCTCGAGAGCCAGACGGCGACCTTGTAGCCGAAGGTGACGGGCAGGGCCTGTTGCAGGTGGGTGCGGCCGGCCATGGGGGTGTCGCGATAGCGGCGGGCGAGCTTGGCCAGGATGACCCGCAGCGCCTCGATGTCGGCGTCGACCAGCTCCAGGGCGGCGCGGATCTGCAGGACGTTGGCGGTGTCCATGATGTCCTGGGTGGTGGCCCCCCAGTGGACATAGCCGCCCGCCTCGCCGGCCGCCTCCGACAGCTGGTGGACCAGCGGCAGGATCGGATAGCCGACGTTCTCGGTCTCGTGGCGCAGGCGCTCGTAGTCGATCTGGATGGTCTTGGCGGCCTTGTCGATCGCCTCGGCCGCTGCGGCGGGCACCACGCCCACGACCGCCTGGGCCCGGGCCAGGGCCGCCTCGGCTTCCAGATAGCGCCCGACCAGCGCCTCGTCCGCGAAGAGCGCCCGCATGGCGGCCGTGCCGAACATGTCGCGGAAAAGCAGCGAGTCGAAAACGGTGCTGGCCATCGGGCGCTCCCTAAAATTTGTACGGGACAAAACATTTGTCTGATACAAATGTCAAGCGCGCTAGCTTGGCGCGCCGACACGCATTAAGCCGAGACCATGAGCAGCAAGCCGGTGAAGAGGTACGCGGCCGTCGCCAAGCGCCTGGCCGAGGAGATCGCCGCGGGGGTCTACCCGGTGGGCGGCAATCTGCCCAACGAGCCGGCCCTGGCCGAGTCGCTGGGCGTCAGCCGCACGACGCTGCGCGCGGCCCTGGTCGAGCTGCAGGAACTGGGCATCGTCAGCCGCCGGCCCAACCGCGGCACGCGGGTGGAGTCGGCCAAGCCCGTCGAGGGGCGGGCCCACTATGTCCAGGCCATCGGCTCGATCGAGTCGCTGCTGCACTACGCCAGCAGCACCCAGCGCCTGGTCCAGTCGATCGAGCTGGTGGTCATCGACGAGGAGGCGGCCAAGCTCTTCGACGTCGCGCCGGGCAGCCGATGGCTTCGCGTGGCGCAACTGCGCCGCGATCCCGACAAGCCCAAGGCTCCGCCGGCCTGCTGGACGGACGTCTATGTCCGCGCCGACTTCGCCGAGACCATCCAGGCCCGGCCGATCGGCGAGCTGGGCGCGATCATCGAACTGATCGAGGAGGCCGCCGGCCGGCGTGTCGTGGAGATCGAGCAGGCCTTGCGGGCCACCGGAGTGCCGGCCTGTCACGCCCAGGCCCTCTTGGCCCTGGTCGACGACCACGCCCTGGAGGTGACCCGCAAATACTATTTCGCGGCCGGCGAGCTGGTGGAGTTCAGTGTCAGCCTCTATCCGGCCGACCGCTTCACCTCCGTCACCCGGCTGGTGCGCTCCGACCTGGGCGATCTGCGTCCAGCCTGAGGGCGCGCGCGCCGGGCGTGCGTCCTCCGATGGTCGGCGCCCCTCAGTCCGACGGCGCCGACAGCCGCTGCAACAGCGCCGCGGCCGCCAGATCCTGCACGATATGGCCCAGGGACTTGTAGACCGTGACCTCGTCGGGCGAGCCGCGCCCTGCGACGCTGCCGGCCAGCACCTGGCCGATCTCGCCGGCGATGTGGTCCTCGTCGATCCGACCCGAGGCCTTGGCGCGCAGGAACTCGGCCCCCTGGGCCAGCACGCCGGCCCGGCTGTCGACGATGAAGCGCGACATGGCCACCAGGTCCTCGTCGGCTTCGGCCGGGCCGGCCACACTGGAACCGACCAGGTTCACGTGCGCCCCGGGCGAAACCCACTGTCCCATCAGGACCGGCTCGGCGGCGTTGGTGCAGGCGCAGATCACGTCGGCGTCCTGGACCGCGGTCTTGGCTTCAGCGCAGGGGGTGATGATCAGGCCTGTCCGCGCCGTCATCCGCTCGGCGAAGGCGGCGGCGCGGTCAAGATTGCGGCCCCAGATCCGCACGTCCTGGATCGAGCGCACCTGGATCATGGCCAGAACGTGCTGCTCGGCCTGCTCGCCATAGCCCAGCACGGCCAACCGGCACACCCCGCGCCGGGCCAGGGCGTCGGTGGCCACGGCGCTGGCGGCGGCTGTGCGGATGGCGGTGATGGATCCGGCGTCGACGACGCAGGTCGGCGCGCCGCTGACCGGGTCGAACAAGACAACCACGCCCTGGTGGGAAGGTTTGCCGGCCGCGAAGTTCTCGGGCCAGACGCTGACCAACTTGGCGCCGAATACGCCGTCGGGGGCCAAAGCGCCGGACATGATCCCGAACATGTGGCCATCGACCAGCGGGATGACCGAGCGCAGCAACTGCCGGGTCTGCCCGGTCGACAGGGCGATCATCGCCGCGCGGACAAGCGGGATGCAGGCGGCGTGGGTCAGCTGGGCGCGGACGGTTTCGGCGTCGATCAGTTTCACGGCGTGGATCTCTTTAAGGCAGAAAGGCCGACGTCACGACGCCTCTGGCCTACGCACGAAGGTCAGGCCAACGGCGGCCAGCCCCGCCAGCACCGCGCAGGGCATGGCGGAGATCAGCACGGCGGCGGGCGTCAGGTTCAAGGCCAGCAATTGTCCGGCGACCAACGGGCCGGCGATGCCGCCCAGACGTCCGAACGATACGGCCGCGCCGACGCCGGTAGCCCGAACCAGGGTGGGATAGTAGGCCGGCGCCAGGGTGTAGAGCACCAGTTGGCCGCCGATCGCGAAGAAGCCGACGACCACGCCGACGGCGGCGACGGTGGCGAAGCCTTGAGCCGCCCCCAGGCCCCAGAGACCGGCGGCGATGGCGATATAGGTGACGACCAGCACCGGGCGCAGGCGGCCGCGGTCGGTGATCATGGCCAGGATCACGCAGCCCAGGATCGCCCCGGCGTTCTCGATGGCCGAGATCATCCCGGCCTGTTGCGGCGTGAAGCCCTTGGCCACCATCAGCGTCGGCAGCCAGTTGTTCATCAGATAGACCACGACCTGGGTGAAGCCATAGGCGACCCACAACAAAAGGGTCATGAGCGTGCGGCCCTCGCCGAACAGGGCCAAGGCGGCGGACGGGGGCCGGGGCGCCTCGGTGGTCTGGCGGGCGCGCTGGAAGGTCTCGGACTCGGGCAGGGCGAAGATCAGCACCGGCAGCAGCAGCAGGGGCGCGATCCCGCCAATGTAGAAGATGTGGGTCCAGTCCAGGTCGCGGGCCTGGCTGGCCACGAACAGCCCCAGCGACATGCCGCCCATGGGCTGGCCGGCGAACATCAGGCCCACGCCCGTCGCGCGCCGGTCAGGACGCGAGGCCTCCGCGGCGATCGCGATAAGGTTGGGAAAGGCCGCGCCGATGCCCAGTCCCGCCAGGCAGCGCACGACGGCGAACGCGGGCAGATCACCTGCATGGGCGGTCAGGACGGAGAACAGGCCCAGCACCACGAAGGCCCCGATCATCACCCGCTTGCGCCCAATCCTGTCGCCAAGCCGGCCGCCGAGCGCCGCCCCGACCATCAGGCCCAGGACGGTGGCGGTCAGAATGTAGGAGACCTGGGCCGGATTGAAGTGGAACGCCTTGGCGACCGACGGAGCCGCCAGCCCCATCGAGACAATGTCGGCCCCTTCGACCAGGGCCGCCAGAAAGCAGATGATGATGGTCGACGCGCCGCTTCGGCGGCCGGCGGTGTCGGCGCTCATGATCTCTCCCCCTAAGCCCTCGTAACCTAATACGCGGACGCCCGAATGATCCGCATGCGGCGCTCGCGCGTCGGGTTTTTCCGGGCCGAACGTATTACCCGATGACAGGTCCAGCCATGCGCCAGGACCTCACCTGGGGGTCTGAGTATGGCAAAGAGGATGGCCGCGGCGAGCGTGGCGATGGCCCTGCTGGCGGGGGCAGGGGGAGCCTGGGCGAGGCCCGCCGCGGCGCCGGCCCCGCGACTGGAGGCGACGATCGCGCCGGGCAGGATCAGCAAGGCGCAGAACCGGGGCGAGGTTCGGGTCAGCGTCACCGCCCAGGCCGTCGACATCGCCGCCGGCCAGACCGTCTTCAACCTGGCCACCGCCGTCCCGGGCGCGGGGCGTGCGCAGCCGATCGAGGACCTGATCGCCACCGACGCGGCCGGCCTCGTGCCGCTGGTCGCGACCCCCGGCAAGGGCTGGACCTCGAACCGGGCCGTGAAGGGCGAGCTGACCGTCCGCTATCGCCTGCCGCTGGAGAACGTGCCGCCGGTCGCCGGCGGGCCGCCGATCAATCTGCGCATCGACGGCGATGGCCTCTCGGCCGAGGGCGTGGCGCTGATCGCTCAGCCCAACCTCAAGGGCGACTATCGCGTGGCCCTGAAATGGGACCTGTCGGGCATGGCCCCTGGCGCGGCCGGCGTTTCCAGCTGGGGTGACGGCGACGTCGAGCTGCCGGCCGGCCCGGCCAATCGCCTGGGCCACATCGTGTTGATGGCCGGGACGATCAAGCGCACCGACCACGGACCCTTCTCGGCGGTCTGGACCGGCCAGCCGCCGTTCGATCCGGTTGCCGCCATGGCCTGGACGGCCAAGCTGCACAGCTGGATGAGCGGCTTCTTCCAGGACAAGACTGAGCCGCCGTATCGGGTGTTCATGCGCTACAACCCGATGAACGCCGGGGGCGGGGCGGCCTATCCGCACTCGTTCCTGATCACCTGGGGCAAGGACGTCGACGGCGACAGCATCAAGTCGATCCTGGGCCACGAGATGACCCACACCTGGACGGCGTCCGACATCGGCAAGTGGTACAGCGAGGGCAACGCGGTCTTCTACCAGGAACTTCTGCCCTGGCGTGCCGGGTTGATGAGCACCGATGCGTATCTGGCCGGGATCAACGAAACCGCCAGTCGCTACTACACCAACCTGCTGAACGACACGCCCGAGGATCAGGTCGTGCCGCGCTTCTGGGAGGACACCCGCATCCGCGTGCTGCCCTACGACCGGGGCGCGATGTACTTCGCGGTGCTGAACGGCAAGATCAAGCGCGCCAGCGGCGGCAAACGCTCGATGGACGACCTGATCCTGGCGATGATCAATCGCGAGCGCGCGGGCCAGCCGATCACCGAGGCCATCTGGCTGGACATGTTGCGCAAGGAGATCGGCCAGGACGGTCCGTCCGTCCACCAGGCGATGATGTCGGGCAAGCTGATCGTGCCGGAGTCCGGCGACTTCGGGCCTTGCTTCCGTCGGGTGACCAAGAAGATCCGCCGCTTCGACCTGGGCTTTGATCCCAGTGCGATCGTCTCGCCCGACAAGATCATCAAGGGTCTGAAGCCTGGCGGGGAGGCGGCTAAGGCGGGCCTGCGCGACGGCGACAAGATCGCCTACGGCGTGGCCATGGACGCGGTGCAGGGCGACGTGACCCGCACCCTGACCTACCAGGTCACCCGCGAGGGCAAGACCTTCTCGCTGACCTACCTGCCACGCGGGGAAGCGGTGGACGCCTATCAGTGGGAGCGCATTGCGGGCGTTCCCGAAGCCGCCTGCAAGAGCTGGTGAGCGCCATGACCAAGACCTGTCTTCTCGCCGCCCTGCTGGCCACCTCGCTCCTGTCGAGGGCGGCCCTGGCGCAGGACGCCCCACAGCTCCCGGCTCGGCCCTCGAACGCGCCGCAGGACTTCCTGCGCACGTCGCCCAAGCCGGCCAGCATCAAGGGGCCGTTCACCCTGGTGGCCCTGGGCGAGCAGCTCTATTCGCACCCGGTCGCTGAGCGGCCTGATCCGCAGATGCAGAAGGTCTTCGCCCTGGCGCGCAGCGGCGACGTCGCCATCGCCAATCGCGAGGGGATGTTCTTCGATCTGTCGACCTTCAAGGGTCAGGGCTATGGCAGCGGCATGCTGTGGGGCGAAGCGTCGCTGGGCAAGGACGCCAAGGCCTTGGGCATCGACATGCTGACCATGGCCAACAACCATTCCACCGACTGGGGCTGGGAAGGGCTGCTGGAGAGCCAGCGCCTGCTGGACGAGGCCGGCGTGGTCCACGCCGGCGGCGGCGCAACCCTGGCCCAGGCGCGCCACGCGGCCGTCTTCGACACGCCCAAGGGCAAGGTGGCCCTGGTTGGAACCGCGTCGAGCTTCCGGGCCAACGCCGGGGCCAACGACCGCCTCGGCGATGTGCCCTCGCGGCCCGGGATCAGCACCCTGCGCCTGCGCAAGATCAACTTGGTCACCGCCGACCAGCTGGACAAGGTCCGCCTCCTGGCTGTCCAGCTAGCCTCGCCCAACAAGCCCGCGCCCGAGCCGGGGGCGAATGAGATCACCCTGGGCGAGGAGATCTACCGCCTGGCCGACAAGCCGGGCCTGACCTACGAGATGGACCTCTACGACCACGCGGGCCTGCTGAAGGCCGTGCGCGACGGCAAGGACCAGTCCGATCTCCTGGCCTTCACCATCCACGCCCACGAGAGCCCCACCGGTTTCGACGACGACGACCCCAATCCGCCGGATTTCCTGATCCGCCTGGCCCACGACACGATCGACGCCGGGGCCGACGTCTTCCTGGGGCACGGCCAGCACTCGATGCGCGGCATCGAGATCTACAAGGGCCGGCCGATCTTCTACGGCCTGGGCGCCTTCTTCATCCGCGGCGAAATCAAGGGACTGCAGGAGAGCGCCCTGAAGGTGTTCCCCGACGCCACCGGCCATGCGCCGCCCCCGCCGCCCCCTGAGCGCTCGGTGCGGGCCGGCGGCAACCCGGCCAGCTGGTACGATGGCATGGTCGCCACGGTCGACTATGACGCCAAGGGCAAGGCGACGGCGGTGAAGATCTATCCGCTGGACCTGGGCAACACCTATGAGCCGATGCGCCGGGGCATGCCCTATTTCGCCGACCCGGCCAACGCCCAGCGCATCCTGGCCAACCTGCAGACATTCTCCGCCCCGTTTGGCACGAAGATCGAGATCCAGGGCTCGGTCGGCGTCATCCGCATCCCGTAGAGGCAAAGGATGAAACCTCTCCTCCTGGCCGGGCTCGCCGCGGGCGTGCTGGCTTGCGGGCCGGCCGTCGCCGAGCCGTTGCTGACGCTGCGGGTCAAGCCGACCGACCTGGACGTTCCGCACGGCAAGGCGGTGTTGGACGTGTCGCTGACCCTGGCCGGCGCGGCGATCCCGGCCGGCGCGCCCGTGCTGGTCCACACCAAAAGCGGCCCGGCCGTGCGCCTGCCGTTCCAGGTTCTGGACCTGGCCGCCTCGGATGACCGGGGGGCGCTGGCCCTGGTCTCCAAGGACGGCGGCCGGACCTATGTCGCCGACCGCGATGTCGTCGGCACGCTCAAGGCGTCCTACCGCCGGCCGATCGACGCGGCCGCCGGCGGCTCGATCTCGACAATTCCGACCGTGGACGGACCTGGCGTGTCGGGCATCGCCAACATGCTGTTCGCGCTGCCCAGCGCCGCGAGCGCCTATCATGTGAAGCTCGACTGGGACCTGTCGGCCTTTCCCGCCGGCTCCGAGGTCCTGACCAGCCTTGGGGACGGCGAGCATCTGGACATCCCGTCCGTGTCGGCCGAGCGCCTGTCCTTCACCATGCTGATGGTCGGCAAGATCCAGCGCGAGCCGAACCCGGCCACGGGGGCCTTCACGGCGGTCTGGACCGGCCAGCCCAGCTTCGACCTGCGCGGGGCCATGCGGTGGGCCGGCAAGCTGCACGGCCATATGAGCCAGTTCTTCCAGGACGATCGTAAGCTGCCCTACCACGTCTTCGTACGGGCTCATGCGCGCACGACCGGCACCGCCGTGCCGATGGCCTTCACGCTGGGCTACAACACCGAGACCACGCCCGAAAACGTCGAGCACCTGCTGGGTCACGAGATGACCCACACCTGGACCGCCAACGACCTGGACAAGTGGTACACCGAGGGGAACGCGGTCTACTACCAGACCCTGCTGCCCTGGCGCTTTGGCATGATGTCGGCGCAGCAGCGGCTGGAAGACCTCAACCAGACCGCCGCGCGCTACTACACCAACGACATGATCGGCCGGCCCGACAGCGAGATCCTGCCCAAGTTCTGGTCGGACGTCCGTTACAACGTGCTGCCCTACGACCGGGGCGCGATCTATTTCGCGGTGCTGAACGGCAAGGTCCTTCGCGCCTCGCGCGGCAAGCGCTCAGTCGACGATCTGATCCGGCGGATGGTGCTGCTGGCTCGCGATGGCCAGACGCTCACCGAGCAGACCTGGATCGGCCTCCTGCAAAAGGAGCTCGGCGAGGAGGGACCCGCGATCCACAAGGCGATGATGTCGGGCCAGACCCTGGTTCCGGACTCCGACGCCTACGGCCCGTGCTTTCGCCGCGTGGCGGTGAAGATCCCGCGTTTCGACGTCGGCTTCGGTCCGCCGGGCGTCAATCCGCCCGCCGTCGTCGCCGACCTGCGTGCCGACTCCAACGCCGCCAAGGCCGGGCTGAAGGACGGCGACAAGCTGCAATACCTGCCCGGCTCCACCGCCGCCCAGCGCGACCCCAAGGCGCTCGAGCACGTGCGGGTCACGCGCGGCGACCAGACCTTCGAGGTCAGCTTCCTGCCGCGCGGCGAGTTGCGCGACGCCTATCAGTGGGAGCGCACCGCCGTTCCCGAAAGCGCCTGCAAGTGAGGGGGATCATGAAACTCCAACCCAAGGTCCGCCGTCGCGCGGCCGCCACCCTGGCCGGGCTCGCCGTCGGTTTCGCCGTCGCCACGCCAGCCTTGTCCTCTTCAGCTCGAGCCGAACCGTTGTTCAAGCTGCAGGTCAAGCCCTCCCAACTGGACCCCGCCAAGGGGACGGTGATGCTGGACGTCGTCACCACGGTCGAGGGGGTGAAGGTTCCGGCGGGCCAGACCCTGCTGACCCACCTGAGCGGCGCACCGGGCGTCAAGGGCCCGTTCCGGGTCGAAGACCTGACGGCGAGCGATGATCACGGCGCGGTGCCGCTGGTCGATGGCCCCAAGGGCGGGCCGCGGGCCTGGGCCTCGACCCGCGACGTCGAGGGCAAGCTGGTCTTTCGCTACCGCCGGCCGATCGACAACGCCGTCGGCGGGGCGCTGACCACCATTCCCCATGTCGACGGGCCTGGCGTGTTCGGCATCGCCAACATGCTGTTCGTCCTGCCGCCGCAGACGCCGGCGCGCTACCATTTCGTGCTGGACTGGGACCTGTCGGCCATGCCCGCCGGCTCGACCGCCGTCACCGCGCTGGGGGAGGGCAAGGTCGACATCGCCGCGATGCCGCTGACCCGGCTGACCTTCGCGATGATGATGGCCGGCCAGATCAAGCGCGATCCCGATCCGCCGCAGGGCGCGTTCAGCGCCGTCTGGACGGGATCTCCGGCTTTCGACGTCAAGGCGACCATGGGGTGGGCGTCCAAGCTGCACGTCTACATGAGCAAGTTCTTCGCCGACCCCAAGGAGCTACCCTACCACGTCTTCATGCGTGACAATCCCAGTGGCAACGGCGTCGCCGCGCCGATGGCCTTCGCGATCGGCTACAATGCCGACACCACGCCTCAGGGCGTCCAGTACCTGCTGGGTCACGAGATGACCCACACCTGGACCGCCGCCGACATCGGCAAGTGGTATAGCGAGGGCAACGCCTCCTACTACCAGACCCAGCTGCCCTGGCGGGCGGGTCTCTTTCCGATTGAAAAACGCCTGGCCGACATCAATCTGACGGCCTCGCGCTACTACACCAACGACGTGATGCACGCGCCCGACAGCGAGGTGCTGCCGAAATTCTGGTCGGACCTGCGCTACAACGTGCTGCCCTACGATCGGGGCGCCATCTACTTTGCGGTGTTGAACGGCAAGATCCGGCGCGCCTCGGGCGGCAAGCGCTCGGTCGACGACCTTATCCGCGCGATGGTCCAGCTGGACCGCGAGGGCAAGACGATCACCGAGCAGACCTGGATCGACCTGCTGCAAAACGAGCTCGGCGACGAAGGGCCGGCGCTGCACAAGGCGGTGATGAGCGGCGAGGCGACCTTGATCCCGGAGTCCGACGACTACGGTCCGTGCTTCCGTCGCGTGTCGGTGAAGATCGCGCGCTTCGACTTCGGCTTTGGTCCTGAGGAGCTCGCCCGCCGCGGCGTGGTCGAGAACCTGCGTCCCGACAGCAACGCCGCCAAGGCCGGCCTGAAGGAGGGCGACAAGATCAGCTTCCAGATGAGCACCGACGGCATCCTGCGCGACCCGAACATGATGGTGACCCTGCATGTGACGCGCGGCCAGGAGACCTTCGACGTCACCTACCTGCCGCGCGGCGAGTTGCGCGACGCCTATCAGTGGGAGCGCACCGACGTTCCCGAGAGCGCCTGTCGGTAAGGGGAGGGGACGATGACCAAGTTCTCCCGCCGTTTCGCGCTGGCCCTGCTCGGCTCGACCGCCGCCTGCGGCCCTGTTCTGGCCCAGGCCAAGTTGTCGAACGAGCCCCAGGACTATCTGAAAGCGCCGGCGCGCCCGTCGTCGATCAAGGGGCCGTTCAGCCTGGTGGCCATCGGCGACCTGCTGAACTCGCGCCCCACCGCCGACAATCCCGACCCGCAGTACCAGAAGGCGCTGGCCATCGTGCGCGGCGGCGACGTGGCGATCGGCAACCGCGAGGGCGTGATCCTCGACCTGCCGAGCTTCAAGGGCCAGCCCTACGGTCCCGGCCAGATGTACGGCGAGGCGTCTCTGGCCGGCGACATGAAGGCCATGGGCGTCGATATGGTCTCGATGGCCAACAACCATTCCACCGACTGGGGATGGGAGGGCCTGATCGAGGCCGGGCGGCTGCTGGATGGCGTCGGCATCGTCCACGCCGGCAGCGGCATGACCCTGGCCGACGCCCGCAAGGCCGGGATCATGGCCACGCCCAAGGGCAAGGTGGCCCTGGTCTCCGCCGCCTCGACCTTCAAGGTCAACGCCGGGGCCAACGACGCCTTTGCCGAGGGCGTGCCGGCCCGGCCGGGGATCAGCGTCCTGCGGCTGCGCAAGGTCAACCTGGTCAACGCCGAGCAGATGGCCGCCGTCCGGGCCCTGGCGAGCGAGCGCGCCTCACCGCTGGCGCCGGCTCCCAAGCCCGACGCTCGCGACGTCAGCTTCGGCGACCAGATCTATCGCCTGGTCCCCGGCTCGGGTCCGCGCATCGCCTACGAGATGGAGCTCTACGACCAGGCCGCCCTGTTGCGAGCGGTGCGTGAGGCCAAGGCCGCCGCCGATCTGGTGGTGTTCACCATCCATGCTCACGAGAGCCCGACCGGCCTGGACGACGATACGCCCGCGCCGCCGGACTTCCTGCTGACCCTGTTCCATCAGTGCGTCGACGCCGGGGCCGACGTGATCCTCGGCGGCGGGCCGCACGCGCTACGCGGCATCGAGATCTACAAGGGCAAGCCGGTGCTCTACGGCATGGGCCTGTTCATGCTGAAGGCCCAGATCAAAGCCGCGCAGGAGACCGCCTTTCGGATGTGGCCCGACATCGACGGCGGCCCGCCAAAGCCCAAGCCAGGCGCCGCCGCCTCGGACGGCGGCACGCCGCCGCGTTGGCTGGAAGGCGTGATCGCGGTGGTGGATTACGACGCGCGCGGCCGCGAAAAGCAGATCCGGCTCTATCCGATCGATCTGACCGGCGGCGGCGAGCGGGCGTTGCGCGGCCTGCCGCGGCTGGCGCAGGGCCAGACCGCCACGCGGATCCTGGAGCAGCTACAAACGGACTCGGCTTCGTTCGGGACGCAGATCAGGATCCTGGACGGGATGGGGTTGATCCAAATTCGGTAGGTCTGCGACGACGCGGCATGTGGAAGCGGCGGAGACGTGCGTACTAACTGGCGAGAGCCTTGTCTTCCCGCCGGAGTCCCTTTCATTGCAGCCCCATGCCGAGGACGTCGCCAACGCCATGAGCCAACGCTTTCGGCCGGCGTTGATGGCGTTCTTCCTGCGTCGGATCCACAACCACTCCGAGGCTGAGGACATGACCCAGGACGTGCTGATGCGGGTGGCCGAGCGAGGCTCGGCCATCGACGCATCTCGCCCGGATGCCTACGTTTTCCAGATCGCGGCGAATCTGCTCCGCGACCGGGGCCGACGGATGAAGGTGAGAGCGGTCTATCAGCAGGGGCTGGGCGCCGAAGAGGCGACGCGGATCGAGGAGCTGGATCCCGACCGTGTCCTGCAGGGACGACAGTCCCTGGCCACGGTCGTCAACGCCTTGCGCGAGATGCCCGAGCGCACGCGCACCATCTTCATCCTTTACCGACTGGAGAACATGAAGCAGCGCGAGATCGCCGACATGCTCGGGATTTCGGTGCGTACGGTCGAGCAGCACGTCATCCGCGCTAGCGCCTGGCTACGCGAAAGACTAGGAGGCCAGCAGTGAGCGCCTTCTCGTCTCCCGTGACCGATCCTGCGGTCGAGGCCGCCACCGTCTGGGCCATGCGCCTGGCCGACAGCGAACTCACGCCCGAGCAGCAGGCGGCGTTCGACGCGTGGCTGGACGCCGATCCCCGCCATGGCCAGCTGTTGGAAGAGATCATGGGCGCCTGGCGGTCGGTCGACCGCTACGCCAGCGCCGAGCCGATGACGGCCTTGCGCGAACAGGCCCTGGCGTCCGCCCGTCGCAGTATGCGGCGGGGCGGTGGCCATCCGATCTATAATCGCCGGACCATCGGGGCGTTGATCGCCGCCTCGCTGGTCCTGATGGCGGGCGGGGCTGGCCTGTGGGCCTGGCAGACGCCGCGCAGCTATGAAACCGGCGTGGGCGAGCGCCGGGTCGTGGCCCTGAAGGACGGCTCCAAGATCTCGCTGGACGCCGACACCGTGGTGCAGGTGCGCTACACCGGCGACAAGCGCCGCTTGTGGCTGGCGCGCGGCCGGGCCAAGTTCGAGGTCGCCAAGGATGCGCTGCGGCCGTTCTCGGTCACCGCCGCCGACAAGATGGTGGTGGCCACCGGCACCCAGTTCAGCGTCGAGCTGATCAACGCCCAGGTCCGCGTGGTGCTGTACGAGGGCCGTGTCGCGGTGCTCAAGCGCGACGTCCAGAACGCCCAGCCCGACGCCGCGCGCGAGACGCCGGTCGAGGTCGGCGGCGCGCCGGCCGAACGCCTGCTGGTCCCGGGCCGCGAATTGGTGATGCCTGAACGCTCGCCGGCCCAGCTGTCGACCCAGGCCGCGATGCTGGAACCCGCCGATCCAGAGCGCTCGCTGTCCTGGGAAGGCGGCCTCCTGGTCTTCAACGACGAGCCGCTGGACCTCGTCGTGCAGCGCATGAACCGCTACGCCGTCAAGCCCCTGTCGGTGGGGAATGCGACGACGGGACGCTTGAGGATCTCCGGCGTGTTCCGGGCGGGCGACACGGAGTCCCTCGTGCAGGGACTGGCCCTGGGTTTCGGCGTCCAAGCGCGCAGTTCGGCTGACGGAATAGCGCTCTTCGCGGGCGCCGCCCAGGCAAGGCCGGGCTAGGCGCTCGCCTTGGCTAGGCTCGTGCGCGGGGGCGCCGAGAATAGAGCCGTGCGCTCGTCAGCTCTCTGTAAGGCCGCCGCCGTCGCGGCCCTGCTCACCGCCACGGCCGCGCCCGGCCCTGTCGCCGCGCGCGAGCCATCGGTCCGCTTCGATCTGCCCGCGCAGACCCTGGGCAGCGCCTTGCGCGCCTTCGGCCAACGCGCCAACCGGCCGATCATCTTCTCCGAGCCGGCCGTGCGGGGAAAGCTGAGCCGGCCATTGCGGGGAACGTTCGGGGTCGAGGACGCCTTGCGTCGCCTGATCGCCGGCAACGGCCTGATGGTCAGTCGAACCGACTCCGGCGTCCTGGTGGTTTCTCCAGCGCCGGCCGCGCCGCAGGCCCCGATGGCGGTCGCCCCGGCGATCGACGACGGCGCCGCCGTTTCGGAGCTGGTCGTCACAGGATCGCGCATCCGTCGGACCGATCCCGATACGGTGGCCCCGGTCGTGATGATCTCGCCCGAAGACCTCAACGACCGCGGCTTCTCGCAGTTCGGCGATCTGCTCAACCAGAACACTTCCAACACCCCAGCCCTGCCGATCGCGGCCACCCAAGGCCTGCCGGTGCTGACGGCGGGGCGCCAATCGCCCAATCTCTTCAACCTGGGGGGAGGGCGCACCCTGACCCTGGTCAACGGCCGCCGGATGGTGACCTCAGGCTCGGGCTTTGGCGACCGCTCGGTCGACGCCAACCTGATCCCCGCGGGCCTGGTCCAGCGCGTGGAGGTGGTGCAGGGCGGCGGGGCGGCGATCTACGGTTCCGAAGCCATCGCCGGCGTCGTCAACTATGTGCTCAAGCGCGATTTCGAGGGCCAGGAGTTCACGGCCCAGTACGGCCTGTCCTCGCGCGGCGACTATCCGCAATCGTCGCTACGCTATACCGGCGGGCGTGGCTGGGCGGGCGGACGCGGCAATGTCGCGATAAACCTGGAATGGTCGCGCACGGGCATGCTGACCGAAGCCGACCGGCCGTTCACCGCCAGCGCCCAGCGCGCCGTGACCAACCCCCTCAACACGTCGAGCAGCGACGGCCAGCCGCCGACGGTCTATGTCGCCAATACCCGCCTGTGGTCCTACAACCGCAACGGCGTGATCTTCGCCGGCAATGGCGCGAGCCCGGCCAACCTCCTGGCGGTCAATGGCGCAGCCGCGCAGTTCAGCGCCGACGGCCAGACGATCACAGCCTATGATCCAGGCCAGATTCAGCCGTCCAGCAGCGTGGCGATCGGCGGTCAGGGGTTGGACACGCGGGTCCTGTCGTCCCTTGCCGCGCGGGTGCGGCGCTACACCGGCGCACTGATCGGACACTATGACCTGACCCCTTCGGTGCGGCTGTCGGGCGAGCTGATCTACGGCGAGACCAGAGCCGTCGAGCCCTACGGCACCCAGAGCATCGTGCGGATCGTCGGGGGGGCGGCCTCGGCCGGGCAGGGGCCGATCGCTTTTACGCGGGACAATCCGTTCTTGACCGCCTCGCAGATCGCGGCCCTGTCGGCGGCCAGTTCGAGCTTCGCGGCCGGGGGGCCGCTTTATCTCTCCAAGTTCTTGGATGTCCTGCCGGACCGCGAGCGCAGCAGCCGCACGCGAAGCGGCCGGGCGTTGGTCTCGCTGGATGGCGATTTCAGCGCCGCCGATCGTCAGTTCTACTGGAGCGCCGCTTTTGGTCGCAGCCGCACGGAGGCCTCCCAGGCTGTCTGGGCGCCCTACACCCTGCACCTGAACAACGCCCTGAACGCGGTCAGGAACGGCGCCGGCCAGATCGTCTGCGCGATCAACGCCGACGCGATCACCACCAACGACGACCCGGCTTGCGCGCCGCTGAACCCCTTCGGAGACGGCCAGGCCTCGGCGGCCGCGCGGGCCTATGTCTCGGCGCGGTCGGGCGCCGATTACGCCACCGTCCATGATGACCTGCTCGGCTCGCTGGGCGGCGATCTGTTCGGCTTACCGGGCGGCCAGGCCCAGTTCAGCCTGGCCTACGAGCACCGCCGCGAGGTCGCCCGCTACGCGCCGTTCGCCGCCGATGCGGCGGGTCTGCTGTTTTCGGGGACCAAGAGCATTCCTCAGCGCGCCGGCTATCACACCAACGAGTATTCCAGCGAACTGCTGGCGCCGCTCCTGGGCGGGGCGTTCGCGCCGCCAGGCGTGGAGCGATTGGAGCTGAGCGGCTCCTATCGCCTCGTCGACAACAGCCAGGCGGGCCGGGAGGCGGTCTGGGGCGCGGGGCTGCGGCTGAAGACGACGTTCGGCCTTAGCCTGCGCGCCTCGCGCAGCCGCAACTTCCGCGCCCCGACCCTGGACCAGCAGTTCGCCCCGGCGACCATGGGTTTTACCTATATCGCCGTGGATCCCTGCGACGCCGACCGCATCAACGGCGGACCCAATCCGGCCGCGCGCCTGGCCAACTGCCAGAAGGAGTTTGCGGTCCATCCCGAATACGGCCCGTTGGCCAGCTTCCAGGACCCGGCCGAGAACACCGCCGTCACCGCCGTCACCACGGGCGGCAATCGCGACCTGAAGAACGAGACCTCCCACACCCTGACCCTGGGCCTGGTCTATCAGCCGAGCTATGCGCCGGGCCTGACGATCTCGGTCGACCAGATCGCCATCGAACTGCGCAACGGCCTATCCAGCTTCAGCCCGGCCAATTATCTGTCGGCCTGCTACGACAGCGCCTCGCCGCTCGCCTTGGCCTGCGAGACCTTCACCCGCGACGCTTCGGGGACGGTCGTCACCGCTCGCCAGAGCACCTTCAACGCCGGTCTCGTCCAGTACCGGGGCGAGGTCTACAACCTCGGCTACCGTTTTGCGCTGGGGGCGCCCTGGAACCGAGACCTTGGAACTCTGGAGCTTTCGGGCGAAGCGACCCACACCACCCGCTACGTCACCTCGGTGACGGGGACCGACCCCGTCCACGCCGAAGGCACGGCCGCCGCGCCGTCCTGGCGCGTGCGGATGGACGCCCGCTACACGCGCGGCCCCTTGGGTCTGACCTGGTCTGTCTATCACCTGCCGCAAGCCAGGAGCGGCTACAACGACACCATCGAGACCACCTCGATCCCGGTTCTGGCGTCCAACAGCCAGCACTCGGTCTCGGCCTCCTACGATCTTGGCCAGCTGACCTTGCGCGCCGGCGTCACCAACCTGACGGATAAGGCGCCTAGCGCGCCGCTGCGCACCTATGGCGACATCATCGGCCGCCGCTGGTTCCTGGCTCTGCGCCAGCGCTTTTGATCTGGCGGCAAAACGCCGGGCTGCGCGAGCAGCCCGGCGTCTGGTCTCAAGCGATCGCGCGCCTCAATAGCGGGCGCGCAGGCCCAGATAGAACTGGCGGCCCAGCACGTCGCCATAGGTGCGCGTCGGGAACGACGGGCTCTCGTCGGTGAAATTGTTCACCCCGGCGCGGAACGTGTAGTTCCTCCAGTTGTACTGCGCCGACACGTTGTGGACCGTGTTCGACGAGATCATCGGGACCGGGGTGGTCTCGATGGTGTCGGTGATGCTGATCGGCTCCTCGGGCAGATAATAGGCCGAGTAGAACAGGCGCAGCGGGCCCTTGCTCCAGCGGACGTCGAAGCGGGCGCGGATGTCGGGCACCGAGGTGGTGTCGTCCGTGCGCGAGTGCGTCGTGCCGTTGGTCGAGGTGTCGTAGCGGGTGGTGTGGGTGACCTCGGCCCCCAGCTCCATCTGGCCCAGATCCTTGCCCCACAGGCCGCCCAGCGGGAAGCGGTAGTTGATGTTCCAGATGTCGCCGTTCCAGGTGATCAGGCCGGCGTTGAAGGTCATCGACTGGGCCTGGGTGATGTAGCCCTGGGCGTTGCGGGTGAAGGTGGCGCAGGCGTCGGCGTTGCCCAGGTCGTAGCAGTTCGCCGCGAAGGTGGCGGCGGTGAACGACACCAGGCCGTCGGTCAGGGCCACTTCCACGCGGTCGGCGGTGATCGTCAGGCCCGGAATGAACTTGGGCTGGAAGATCACCCCCCAGGTGGTGGTGTTGGAGATCTCGTTCTTCAGGTCAGGGTTGCCGCCGCTGGTGATGGTGACAAGGCCGCTGCTCTCGGCGGGGTCCTGGAAGGTCGCCAGCGGGCCGTATTCGGGATGGGCCGCGAACTCCTTCTGGCAATTGGCCAGGCGCTGGGCCGGATTGGCGCCAGAGTTGATGCGGTCGGCGTCGCAGGGGTCCGTACCCAGCGGGTTGCCGGTCGAGGTCGTGCGAGGCGCGAACAGCTGGTCCAGCGACGGGGCGCGGAAGTTACGGCTCTTGGAGGCGCGGAACGCCAGGCCAAGACCGGTGTCCCAGCGGCCGCCATAGCCCCAGACCTTCTGGGTTCCGGCGATCGAGTGGTCGACATAGCGGTAGGAGCCATTGAGCTCCAACGCCTTGACCCCGGGCAGGGTGAAGTCGCCGCCCAGGACTGGGATCAGCAGCTCGCCGGAGTACTCGTTGGCCGAGAAGCTGGCGTCGCGGTTGACCAGCGGCGAGCCGGTGGTGGCGATGCCGGTCCGGTCGGCCTCCGAGGGACGGTATTGGGTGCTCTCCTTGCGGTGTTCGTAGGCGGCGCTGAACTTGGCCGGACCGGCCGGCAGCTTGATCAGGTCGCCGCCCAGCACGACCAGGAAGTCGTCCTGGACGTTGTGATACTTGATGCCGGTCAGCGTGGAGACATAGGCCCGCGCCGCGGCCGACTCGTTGCCCTGACCGAAGGGATTGAGCGGGGCGCAGGCGGCGTCGTCATTGGTGGTGATGGCGTCGGCGTTGATCGAGCAAACGATTTCGCCGGCGCTGTTCTTGACCGCGCTCAGGGCGTTTTGCAGGTGACTCAGATACGGCGCCCAGAGGCGGTACTGGTAGTCGCTGACGGCCCGGCTGGCCGAGGCGCTCCAGGTGAAGTCGCGGTTCCAGAGGTTGAAGTCGCCGTCCAGCGCGCCGGCCACGCGGTAGACGTCGGTCTCGGTCTCGCGGTTGCGCGAGGGCAGGATGTCCATGAACCGGGTCATCGACAGGTTGCCGCCCGCGGCGAAGGTCGGGCTGGCCGCGCTGAGCGTGGCGATGTCGCTGGCGCTCAGGAAGGGGTTGGTGTTGTTGAAGGTAATCGGACCGTAGGCGCCCGTATTGCCGATCGTGCGGAAGATCGACTGGGTGCCGTAGGGGTCGTTCGACTGCTGGTGCGAATACAAAAGCTCGCCCGACGCCTTGATATGCGGCGTGATGTCGAAGTGGCCGATGGTCGTGAAGTTGTAGCGCTCCTGGCCCGCGGCCAGGGTCGACAGGTCGCGGGTGTCCAGGCCCTGGCCGCCGACGGCGGTGCTGCTGGTCCCCTGGATGACGCCGGTGTCATAGGGGATCACCGATTGGCCGTCCGGCGAGAACTGCAGCGCCGTGCCGCCTGAGCGTAGCAGGCCGGCCGAGGTTCCGTTCGGCGTCGCCCAGATCACGCCGTAGCGGTTGTATTGCCAAAGGTGGCCGTCGAAGACGTACATCGTTGGCGCGATGCCGTCGGTCGTGGAGGTGTTGGCCGGGTTGGTAACGTTGCGCAGGCCGTTCGACGTGGCCGGGCGGTCGCTTTCCAGCAGGGCGTCGGTCTTGGACCAGGACAGGTCCATGGCGATGTTGCCGCGCCCTTCGGCGAAATTCTTGCCCCAGGTCGCACGCAGCGAACGCTTGGGATAGTCGCCTCGCGTGCTCTCGCCGTACTGGGCGTCCAGCTCCAGGCCCTGGAAGTGGTCCTTGAGGATGTAGTTGACGACCCCGGCGATGGCGTCCGAGCCGTAGACCGACGCGCCGCCGCCCTGGACGATGTCCACGCGCTGGATCAGGCCGGTCGGGATGACGCCGGCGTCGACGACCCGGTCGCCCAGGCCCGACGAGGTCGCCACCATACGCCGCCCGTTGACCAGGGTCAGGGTGCGTCCAGCCCCCAGGTTGAAGAGGTTGGGCGACTGCTTGCCGTCGCCGGCCGGAAAGCCTTGCGACGTCGAGATCGGCAGCACCGGCGTGTTCGACGTCACCTGGTTTAGCAGCTCGCCGACGTTCACCGCGCCGCGCTCTTCCAGGTTCTCCTGGGTCAGCACCGTCACCGGCGCGGCGGTCTGGGTGTTGCTGCGCGGAATGCGCGATCCGGTGACGACGATTTCGGACACCGTGCTGTTGTCGGCCGCGGCGCTGGTCTGGGCCTGGGCGCCGCCGCCCATGGCCAGGACCGCGGCCACCGCCGTCGAGCCGCAAAGGCCCGCCAGTCTCTCGATACGCATATTGAACCCCCTCTGTTGCGACGGGTCCCATCCCGTCGTTCATGAGGTGCTACGCACGAGGTCGAGAAATACCGGCGCTACAGGAGGCGAAAGACGGTAGCGACTGTCACGAACGCGCCGCGCGCTGGTTTTCAGCGCGCGGCGCCCAGCTTGGCGGCAGTGAGATTTTCTCCAGGTTTTACGGATGCTTGTTGGCCAAGTAGGCCTTGATCTCGGCCGTCAGCTTGTCCGTCAGCGCATCCGGAATGGGCAGGGTCAGGTGATACTGGACAAGGCGCCAGGTCCCGTCTTCGCCGCGCACCGCCACCCCGCTGTCGCGGGTGACGCCGTACTTGGGACTGTCCAGGATCTCGTCGAAGACGGCCACGCAGCCGCAGGGCGCGGGAACCATGTCGAGGTGGCGTTCGCGCGGGACATAGGTGAAGCCCTCGCCCTTGTCGAACCAGGGGCCGAACGCGGCCTTGAACTGTTCGATCGTCCAGCGCTCGCCGGCATCGGTGCCAATGAATACCGCGCCCGGGGTCCACAGGCTGAAATAGGTCTTCCCGTCAGCCTTGGCCGCGGCGGCATGGAGGGCGTCCAGGGTCTTGTCGAGGCCGGCGGGGGTCTGGGTCTGGGTCTGGGCCTGGGCGGCGAGCGGCGCCAGCAGGGCCAGGGCGAAGATCAGCGGGCGGATCATGAAAGGGGGTCCTTGGCGAACGGGGGCAAGCTCGGCTTTTCCGAGCTCATACGTAAAACGTTCGAGAGGCGCGTGTCCGCCTCGACCATCGAGGAAAACCGCCATGCCGACCCGCCGCAACCTGACGACCCTGGCCGCCGCAGCGATCGCCGCGCCCGGGTTGCTGACCGGCGGGCGCGCCCAGGCGCAGTCCCCGCGGTTCGTGGGCAAGGACCCGTTGCGCGATCTGGTCGTCATCAACAGCCTGGGCGGCCTGGAGGATCCCAATGTCGGGGACCTGGACGCCGGCGCGCCGATCAGCCGGCGTCTCATGGACGATGCGCGCGCCTCCGGCGTGACCGCGATGAACTGGACGCTGGGCTATGTCAGCGGCAAGGCCGATCCGTTCGAGGCCAGCGTGCGCGACGTCGTGCTGTTCGACGGGATGATCCGCGACCACGCCGACAGATTTGTGAAGGTGACGACCACGGCCGACATTCTCCGCGCCAAGGCCGAGGGGAAGATCGGCGTCATCTACGGTTTCCAGAACGCGGCGATGATGGGCGACAAGGCCGATCGCGTCGACCTGTTCGCCGACATGGGCCTGCGGGTGATCCAGCTGACCTACAATCCGCAGAACCAGGCCGGCGGCGGCGCGCTGTCCCCGGAGGAGTCGCCGCTGACCGACTTTGGCCGCCAGGTGGTCTCGCGCCTCAACGCCCGTCGCGTGATCGTCGATCTGTCGCACAGCAGCCGCCGGACCTGCCTGGACGCAGCCCGCGCCTCGACCGCGCCGGTCTGCATCAGCCACACCGGCTGCCGGGCCCTGAACGACGTGCCGCGCAACAAGACCGACGAGGAGCTGCGTCTGGTCGCCGAGAAAGGCGGCTATGTCGGCATCTATTTCATGCCGTTCCTGGCCGATCGCCAGATCACCAGCGAGGATGTCTGCCGCCATATCGAGCACGCCATCCAGGTGTGCGGCGAGGACGCGGTCGGGATCGGCACCGATGGCGGCCTTACGGGCATCGACGACCTGGAAAAGTGGAAGCTCGCCTTCGCCGCTCAGATCAACAGCCGTCGAGCCCAGGGGATCTCCGCTCCGGGCGAGCGACCGGACTCCTATGTCTTCGCCATCGACATGTTCGGTCCCGACCAGTTTCGCATCCTGGCCCGCAAGCTGGCCGAGCGCGGACATCCGCCGCGTCGGATCGAGAAGATCCTGGGCCAGAACTTCATGCGCTATGCCAAGTCGGTCTGGGGGGCGTGAGCGTGAGGCTCATAGCGACGTGGCGACGGCGCAGGACCGCTGGGCAGGCCAAGGTCCGTCTCGTCTTGGCGTCCTTGGGGACGAGGTGGCCGCTCAGGCGCGGGTGAGGCCGGGCTGAACGCAAGGAGCCTTGGTCTGTCGCGCATCCTCCTGGGTCAGGCCATGCGTAGGCGCTGAGGGCGAGCTCTGGCTTGGGGCTCCGCCCCCGGCGCGCTTCGGATCGCCTTCCGCCCAGCTTCGGTCCCTTCGGGCCCTGCAGCCGGGTCCCCGCGAAGCCGCCCCTCCGCTTGCACCCCCGCTCTCGCCGAGGGGCAAGGGTTCGATTGTTCGAACCCTGCCTTGAGGATGAGGAAGATGGGACAAGCTGCTGAAATCCTTGAGCCCCGCATCTATGTCGCGTGTCTGGCCGCCTATAACGGCGGGCTGCTGCACGGCGCCTGGATCGATGTGGACGATGACGCCGACGCCGTGCGCGCGCAGATCGCCGCGATGCTGGCGGCCTCGCCCGAGCCGGGCGCCGAGGAGTGGGCGATCCACGATTACGAGGGGTTTGGCGGGGTGGAGATCGCCGAGTATGCGGCGATCGACAGGGTGGTCGAGGTCGCCGCCTTCCTGCGCGCGCGCGGGCGGCTGGGCGCCCTGGTGCTGGCCTATTGCGATGGCGACCTTGATCGGGCCCTAGAGGCGCTGGACGAGGGCTATCGCGGCCGGTTCGCCAGCCTCGCCGATTGCCTGGAAGAGGCCTGCGAAGACCTGACCGCCGTGCCCGAGGGCCTGCGCCGCTATATCGATTGGGACGCCATGGCCCGCGACGCGGCGCTGAACGGCGAGGTCTTTACCGTCGAGACCGCGCCGGACGAGGTGCATGTGTTCTGGGCGCGCTAAGGGGCGGTTCCTGGCCTAGCGGCCGATCAGGTCGCTGGCCAGGAAGGCGGCAAGGCCGGCGGCCAAGCCCGTCAGGGCCAGGAGGCCCGCCCAGCCGGCAGGCGTCAGCAGGCGGGCGGCGGGGCGGCGGCGAGGGGGCATGGGGCGACCTTAGGCGTATTGGGGCGCGCGCGCCAGATCAGGGACGAAGGCAGGGACGGGGGCGGCGTCGAGCGCCAGCCCCAACTGCTCGTCCTTCAGGGCGACGGCCTGATCGAAATTGGACAGTGTCACCCCGACCAGCCGGATGCCGCAACGGGGCGGATAGACCGAGCGGACCAAGGCCAGGCTGACGGCGCGCAGGGTCTCTTGATCCGCGATGGCGGCAGGCAGGGACCGGCTGCGGGTGGTTTGCTGGAAATCGGCCCACTTGACCTTGACCGTCACCGTGCGCGCCCGCGCGCCGGTTTTCTCGCACCAGGCCCAGACATCGTCGGCCATTTCCAGCACGCCCGCTTCGATCGGCCCCGGCGCGACATGATCCTGGTCGAAGGTGGTCTCCGAGCCTGAGGACTTGCGCACCCGGTCGGGATTGACCAGGCGAGGGTCCTGGCCCCGGGCGATGCCATGGAACCAGGGTCCCGACTTGCCAAACTGCGCGACCAGGAACTCAAGGCTCTGGCGATGCAGGTCCTCGCCGGTGTGGATGCCCAGGCGCTTCATCTTGGCCTCGGTCACCGCGCCCACGCCGTAGAACCGCCCGATCGGCAAGCTGCGCACGAAGGCCTCGCCGCGCTCGGGCGCCACCACGAACTGGCCGTTGGGCTTTTTCTGGTCGGAGGCCAGCTTGGCGATGAACTTGTTGTAGCTGATCCCGGCCGAGGCGGTCAGGCCGGTCTCGGCCAGGATCCGGGCGCGGATTTCCTTGGCCGTGTCCGTGGCGCTGGCCAGCCCCCGGCGGTTGGCGGTGACGTCCAGATAGGCCTCGTCCAGCGACAGCGGCTCGATCAGGTCGGTGTAGTCGGCGAAGATCGCGTGAATCTGGCGCGAGACGGCCCTGTAGACCTCGAACCTGGGCGGCACGAAGACCAGCTGCGGGCACAGGCGCAGGGCGGTGGTCGAGGGCATGGCCGAGCGGACCCCGAACCGGCGGGCCTCGTAGCTGGCGGCGGCGACCACGCCGCGCCGGGCGCCATGACCGACGGCCAGCGGCTTGCCCTTGAGGCTGGGATCATCGCGCTGCTCCACCGACGCATAGAAGGCGTCCATGTCGATATGGATGATCTTGCGCGTCGGCGACTCCATGTCCCAAGTTCTAGCATGTCGTGAACGAAAGGGGAACTTTCGGACTTGCCGAGGCGAGTGGGATCGCGCAGAACCCGTCGCCTGCGGCGCCGCGTCGCGGGACGGTCGGCCGGGTTCTGGGCCATCGTCGAGGCGTAGAAGGGGCGTTGGGCGTGTCGCGGATTGAAGGTGAGTTCCTGACCCTGGCGCTGGAGATCGGCCTGGCCGAGGCGATCCTCGAGGCGATCCGGGGCGTTGATCGCGCCATCGCCGAGTTCCCGCCAGGCCCCCCGACGCGCTATCTTCAGCGCTTGGCCGAGCAGCGCGCGGCCTTGCGCGATCCAAGCCTTCGCACCAGCGTGGCCCTGGTGGTGGCCCTATGCGAGCGCAGGCCAGACCTGACCGCGACCATCCAGCCGGCGTTTGCGCGATTGGTCGAGGTCTATCCGGACCTGGGCTGGTTCTACGCCCAACTGCCAAGCGGGGATGGGCAGGCGAGCCGGCGCGCCGGCTAGGCGGCGGGGGGAATGCCGGGCGCCTAGCGCAATACGGCCACGACCGGGCAGTGGTCCGAGGGATGGCCATCGGCCGGGGCGTAGGCTTGTTCCTCGAAGCCGACCAGGTCGCGGCCGGCCCGGGCGTCCAGCACGATGTGGTCGATGAACTCGCTATAGCGCGGGTCGCACTTGGGCGTGGTCGTCCCTTCGGCCAGCGACAGGTCGGCATTGGCCGGCTGACCATCGTCCAGGTCGGCCCACAGCACGTCGTCCTTGCGCGCCAGGCGGCGGTTGAAATCGCCCAGCACCACGAAGCGGACGGGCTCGGCGGCGCGCGCGTCGATCCAGCGCTCCAGGACCGGGACCTGCTGCTGCAGCGTCGGACAGGCCTGGCCGCCCAAGCCGCTGAAACAGCCGGACTTCAGGTGAACCGCCAGAAGACGCAGCGGCGCATGACCTGGCGCGCGCACGGTGATGTCCACGCCCGAACGCAGGTTGGGATTGCCCAGCGCCAGATCGACCAGATCGGGGGCGCGCTCGAAGGAGACGCCCTTGCGGATGGCGAAGCCGACGGCCTGGCGGGTGAGCTTGCGCCCCTCCTGTCCGCCGCACGCGAAGTGTTCGCCCGCCGGCCGTTCCTCGATGATCAGCTGGTACTTGGCCGGGTCGAACACCCGGGCCGCGGCCTTGACCGACTCCACCTCCTCGAAGGCGATGACGTCGGCGTTCAGCTGCTCGGCATAACGGCGCATGACCGCATAGTCGGCGTCGGTGCGGGCCTTGCAGCCCTGGGCGCCATCTTCGGACAGATGCTCCATGTTCCAGGTGGCCACCCGCAGCGGCGCCCGGGGCGAGGGCGAGGGCGAGGGCGGGACCGAGGCGCAGGCGGCCAGGGACAGGCAAAGGGCCAGGGCGGCGAGCGGCCGGTGCATCGGGGTCTCCTCGAAAGGGCGCATGGCGGCCCTGCATAGCTTTGGAGGCGCGCCCGGCAAAGGGGGCAGGGGTCTGGCGCGGGTCTTCCTGGTCGCCGCCGGCGCCCCCGCGCACGGTTTGACTTTCGAACCGCGGCGCTTCTAGCCTGCAACCCTGGGGTATCGGGGGACGGGCGGCATGGACATCGACAGCGACGAGATCCACCCTTTCCGGTTTCGGCGCACGCGTCCGTTCGCCCGCCAGGTCGCCCGGATCGCCGACCAGCATCGCGCCGCCTTCCAGGGCGTTGGCCTGTTCGACGCGGTGGCCGGCCAGGTCCTGGCCACCTACCAGGAGGTCATCGGCCGGCGGCCGGTGGCCGAGCGCCCCAAGGCCGCGACCGCGATCGTCATGTCCGAGGGCTCGCTGGCGGTGCAGTACGCCCGCTTCGTGGCCAAGGGACGCAACACCTTCATGCTGACGCCGGCGCTGGTGGAGATGCTTTCCCACACCGACATGGCCGGCGTGCGTCTGTCCGACCTCAGCTTGCCGTTCGACAGTTTCTATATCGGCCTTGGCGGCGCCTTCGACGGCGCGCTACCGGGGCTGCCCAACCACATCGACGGCGCCTATGTCGAGCGGGTCGCCCAGGACACCCTGACCGTGTTTCTCACCACGCGCCGCCTTGGCCCGGACGCGTTGGGCGGCAAAGGCTGGCCCGAGACCCGCGACGACTATTTCGCGGTCCACCTGAAGGATCGCGACGGGCAAACCTCCCTGCTGGACGCCTTCAACGCCGCGGTCGAGGAGGAGATCAACCGCAAGCCCGAGCACGAAACGATCAAGGAAGCGCTGGAGGATCCCGACTTCAAGGCGCCGGACGGTTGGGCCGTCACCCTGCCGCGCGAGCCGATGCATGTTGAGATCATGACGCGGTTCACCGCCAGCGTGCCGGCCGCGGCGATCGCCGTGGCCCTGGTCGGCAACGCCCTTTGCTATTTGAGCGCCGCGCCGGAGGTCTCCGAGCCGTCGCTGCCGGACGATGCGCCCGTCGTCACCGCCATGGCGCTGCTGACCGGCACGCCCAAGGTCCAGCAGAAGGCGCGGGCCGAACTGCTCGATCGCGGCATCTCGGTGATCCGCTGGCTGGGGCCGCGTCAGTCGCCTTCGGCCTCGTCGGGGCGCGGTGGCGGCGGGGGCGGTCGTCAGGCCGCGCACTGGCGGCGCGGTCACTGGCGACGTCAGGCGCACGGGGTGGGGCGGCTCGAGCGCAAGCTGGTCTGGATCGCGCCGATGATGGTCGGGACCGGCCAGATCGAGCCGCGCGAGCGGGTCTATCTGGTCGAGTAGCCGCTCCTGGGCGGCGGCGGATCGGCGCGTTGCGCCGCGGCGATGGAAAGGGGGAGGGCGACAGATGGCTGATGGGGACCAGAAGTCCGAGCTGGGCGCGCTGGTCGGCGACCTGGCCGGCCTTGGCAAGACCGGCGAGGCGCTGATCGCGGCGATCTCCAAGCTCGTCGAGGGCCTGGCCGCGCCCTTCCAGACCCGGCGCCTGGGCTATGCCCAGACCGACGTGGAAACCGACCGCCTGATCCGCACCACCGAGGCCCAGATGATCGCCGAGGCCCTGAAGGCCGGCGACCTGGGTCTGCGCGAGCGGGCCGGCTCGCGGCTCGTGGCCCGCGAGCTTGGCCGGCAGAAGAACCTGGAAAAGGTGCTGGCCCTGGCGGCCGCCCAGATCAAGGCCGAATGGAGCGCCCAGCAGGACCAGGCCGAGCCGATCGACGACGACTGGATGGAGACCTACTTCCGCTATGTCGAGAACGTCTCCAACGCCGACATCCAGGCGATCTGGGCCAGGGTTCTGACCCAGCAGGTCAAAGGAGCGGGCAGGGGCGTTTCCCTGGCCACGCTCGACAGCCTGCGACTGCTGGAGCCGCACCTGGCCCGCGCCTTCGAGCGGGTGGCCAAGGCCTGGGCGGCCTTCGGCGTGGTGCTGGACATCGACGTCGGGATCGAAAGCGCCGATCTGTCCATCTACAGCCACGAGCACCTGGCGCTGCAGGGACTGGGGCTGATCGAGATCGTCGCCAAGCGCGAATATTACCTGCAGGGCAAGGGCTACGCCTTCGTGTTCAGCCAGTCCGACGACCCGGATCTGAACGCCATGGACTATCACGACGTCGACTTCAGCCAGATCCGGCTCAGCTGGCGCGGCATCGAGCTTTGCGGGGTGCTCTTCCCGGGGCTGCTCGAATGGGATCCGCGCATGGAGGGCCACCTGGAAACGCCTGTCGACCTGGCCGGCTGGTCGAGCCTGGACATGCGCGCCACGGTCATCGCCCATTGGTTGGAAATGCTCGGCTCCATGGCCCCGGCCATCGTCCTGGGACACCACGCCAGCACCAGCCCCGAGGCCATGCTCGTGCGCAGCCAGAGCGTCTTCACCCACGTCTGGACCGACATCCTCGGCTGGCGTCGCCGCCAGCCCCAGGCCTCCACCGAAAACAGCTACCCCCAGGAGATCCAGCAGCTGCTGGCCGCTTCCATTCCCGCCAGCGATCCACGCTGGGACGCGGGCGAGGGCCAGGCGATCTAGGGGAGGGCAGGCGCTCGCGTCGCCGGGCTGGTCTACCCCTTCCCGCTAAGCGCGATTGCATAAGGATGCTCGCGTTGGTAGCCATGGCGCCGCTTGGCTGACTTGGCGAAAGTCAGGGTGGAGACGGTTGGGGGCCGTAACTTGGGGATCGAAAAGAGTAAGCCTGCGGCGACCCTGGAGGTGTTGCCCGCGCCGACGGCCTGGCCAAACGCCAATGCGCGCCTTCTGGGCCTGGGTGTCGGCCTGCCGATCGATGCGCTCGACCGGCTGGCTCAGTTCAGCGCCAAGGAGTTCGAACGCTTCACCCTCGAATGGGCCGAAGGCTACCTGAAGTCCAGGCTTGCCGATGTGCATGAGGTCCAGCAACGCGGCGGCGCGGGCGACAAGGGCCGTGACATCGTCGTGTGGCTCGATCCGCCGTCGCTCGCACCCCGCCGATGCCGCATCTACCAGTGCAAGCACTATGGCGTCGCGCTTGGGCCAGGACCGGCCGCGGGCGAGATCGCCAAGCTTCTGTACTACACCCTGGCCGGTGAGCAGCCGGTCCCCGAACTCTATGCGTTCGTCACCCACAAGGGCGTCACCGGCACGCTGCAGGACCTCTTGGACGCGCCCGAGGACTTGAAGGCCTTCGTCCTGGCCAACTGGGCCAGCCACTGCGCCGATGCGGTCTCGTCCAGGTTCACCTTCGCGCTGACGCCGCAGGTGCAAGCCCATATCGCGGCTTTCGACTTTTCGATCTTCCGGGCCAAGCAGCCTCTCGAGCTGCTGAACGAGCACGCCCAGACGCGCTATCACCTGACGGTGTTCGGCGCGCCGCTGGTCGAGCGTCCGCCCACCCAAACCCCGCCCTCCAGCGTCGCGCCGCTGGAAACGGCCTATATCGCCCAGCTCTACGAGCTGATCGGCCAAAAACTGAACCTGGTGGTCAGCAAGCCCGAGGACGTGCCGCGCGAAGAGGGACTTCGCGTCCTGTTCGATCGCTCGCGGATCACCTTCTACTGCGCCGAGGGGCTCAAGGAACTGGCCCGCGATCAGATGGCCGACCAGCAGTTCTTCACGACCCTGCTGGACGAGTTCACCGACGGCCTGTTCTACACCTACACCGCCGCCGGCCAGACCGGGCATCAGCGATTGCTCGAGACCATCAAGCACTCGCAAAACCTCCAGCTGGGCGCGCACGTCCTGGCGCCGCACGTGCAGGCCAAGGACCGCGAGGGCATGTGCCACCACATGGCCAATGAGGACCGTCTGCACTGGTGCGCGCCGTGAGCCCGCAAGCCACCAGGCCGCCCCCGATCGCGCGGCCGTTCAACTCGCCGCTCGAATGCGGCCTTCGCATGCTGTTCGTGCTCGCCGCGTCCAAGGCCACCCCTTGCGACCTGCAGCGGCTGATCGTCTACGACTACCTGATGGTCCATTCTGGCGATGTCGAAGGGCCCGTCAGCCTGCACCCGGCGGTGCCGTTTCGCGGCGGCGAAATGCTGGTCAAGCGCGACGTCCTCAAGGCGGGGCTGGACCAGATGTTCTCCAAGGAGCTTCTGGAAAAGCGCTTCGACGCCGGCGGCATCAGCTATTGCGGCACCGCGCTCACCACCGCCTTCGTCGGGCTGATGGCCAATCCCTATTCCGAGGCGCTGCGCTGGCGCGCCCGCTGGGTGGTCGAGCGCTTTTCGCCTCTCTCCGATCATGAACTGACGACGTTCATGGACGAAAATCTTGGCCGGTGGGGCGCGGAGTTCGACCGCTACACCGCCCTGAACGACCTGGAGCTTTAGTGTGTTTCAACTGCGTAGAGTCGTGGTTCGAGGCCTGGGCCAGCCGGACGCGGGACTGACCTTCCACGCGGGCGCCAACATCCTGGCGGGCCTGTCCGACACCGGCAAAAGCTACCTCGTCCATTGCCTGGACTACATCTTCGGCGCGGCCAAGATGACCAAGCAATTTCCCGAGGCGCAGGCCTACAGCCAGCTTTACGTCCAGTTCGCCAACGACGAGGGCGAGGCGCTGACGCTCTATCGCGCGCTCGCCGGCGGCGACCTGCTCGCCTATAGATGCGCCATCGACGACATCACGGGCGCCGGCGAGGTCATCGTCCCCCAGCGGCGCGGAACCAGCACCGCCAAGGACGTGACCTCGGCGCTTTTCCCGTTCGCCGACCTCCCCGAAGCCCGCCTGCGCAAGAATGTCCGCGGCGAGCTGCAACGCCTGACCCTGCGTCACTGGATGCCGTCGATGCTGGTCGACGAGGTCGCCGTCATCGACGAGCGCTCGCCGGTCCAGGGCGCGCCGGGCTACGACAAGACCATCAACGAACGCGCCTTTGCGTTCATGCTGTCGGGACGCGACGACGCCGACGTGGTCACGGCCGAGCGCAACGACGTCATCGTCGCGCGGCTTCGCGCCAAGCTTGCCGTCATCGACGCCCTGATCGAGCCGATCGAAAAGCGCCTGGCCGAGCCGGCCAAGGAAACCGAGGACTCGATCGACAAGGTGGAGGCGGCGATCGCCCAGCTGTCCACCGTCATCGAAGGCAGCGCCCAGGCCCACGAAGCCCTGCAGGCCGAGCGCGGGGTCGCCCTGGCCCAGCAGCAGAAGGCCGAAGGTCAGGTCGTGGCCATCGACGAGCTGCTCGGGCGCTATCGCCTCCTGGAGAGCCGCTATATCTCCGACCTGGACCGCCTGGATTTCATCGCCGAGGGCGCCCACTACTTCGGCGAGCTGCAGACCGTGGCCTGTCCGCTTTGCGATCAGGTGATGGAGGAGGCCCACGATCACGGCGCCCATGGCGCCGATGTCCAGCGCGCCGCGCAGGCCGAGGGCGCCAAGATCAAGGCGCTGCGGGCGGACCTGACCGGCACGATCGAAAATGTCGAGGCGCGTCGCTCCTACCAGGTCGAGCTTGCCCAAACGGCCCGCGCGAGGGTCCAGCGCGTCGACCGCGACGCCGCCGCTCTGATGAGCCCGACCCTGCGCGACGCCGATGTTCGCCTCACCCGCCTGGTCGAACGACGGGTCGTGCTGGAGGCCGTGCGCAGCGACCGCGACCAGCTCAACAGCCTCAAGACCATGCGCCAGGAGATCGAGCGCGACGCGGCCCAGCCGCGCAGCACGGCCCAGACCTGGGAGGCGCTGCCGGCCAAACCGCTGGAGGATCTGTGCCTGGAGATCCAGCAGGTGCTGGCCGAGTGGAGCTGGCCCGGCAACGGGCGCGTCACCTTCAATCACCAGGCCTACGACATCGTGGTCGATGGCCAGGCCCGGCAGTCGCACGGCAAGGGCGTTCGCGGCGTCCTCTATTCGGCCTTCGTGATCGGCCTGATGAACTACTGCCGCAAGAGAGGGCTGCCCCACCCTGGCCTGGTGGTGATCGACTCCCCGCTGACGGCCTACAGCAAGGTCAAATCCGCGGGCGCAGGCGCCAAAGGGGTTCCGGTCGACGCCGGTGTCGAGGCCAAGTTCTGGGCTTCGCTCAAGCGTATCGGTCCCGAAGTGCAGGTGATCATCGTCGAGAACAAGGAGCCGCCCGAAGACGTCGCCCAAGCCCTCGATGCGATCTGGTTCGCAGGCGAGACGACGACGGACGGTCAGCGGTTCGGTTTCTTCCCGCCGCTGCCGCCGGACGAGGCTGAAGCCGACGGCTGATTTGGGCGAGCCGTGGAGCGATGGCGCCTTGGAGCGAGCACGCTCCAAACCCCAACCCGCCGACAGCCACACCCTACTACGCGCAGAGCTTGAGGGGAGGGCGCTAAGCGACTAAACGTTGCCGCACGGGGGGCGGAATGGCGACAAGGTTCAAGACGCGAGTCGCGTCTGCCGAATTCGGGACCACTTGCTTCGTGCGCGCATCCGCCTCTCGATCCGCAGCATGACGATGTTGCCGCGATACGATCTCACGCGAATACGAACTCGTCTGCACCTGACGACGGTTCTTGGGATCGACGACGCCCACCTCGAACACGTTTTGGGCTTTGTACCGCCACCGGATCTAGAGCCCACTGTCGAGGAAGACGATGGCGTCGTCGTGGAAATGCCGGCGTTCTTTCGCCACAAGATCCCTAAGCGCAACAAGGCCAGGGGCTACAGGATCGCGTGGGAACCGGCCTTCTTGAAACCCAGGTACAAGGCTCTTGCCGGGTATCTGGGGAAGTACTTCCGCTATCGGTTGAACGCTTTTCCGCACCCCGCCACGTTCGGCTACGTCGGCGGCCGGAATATCAAGGGCAATGCCGAGGCCCACTGTGGCCACACCCACCTGTTGGTGGTCGATATTGAAGCCTTCTTTCCGTCGATCACGCGCGGGCGGATCGAGGCGCTTCTGCTGGACTGCGGCTTCAATTCGGAGATAGCAGACCTTCTCAGCCGCTTTCTGACCATCGACGGCAGCCTGCCGCTTGGCTTGCCGACCAGCCCTGTCGTGTCCAATGCGGTGTTTTTGGCTGCCGACATCGAACTTGCCGCACTCGCTGAGCGCTGCGGCGCCACCTACACCCGCTACTCTGACGATATGAGCTTTTCCGGGAACGGCGAACTGCCAAGCCCGGATGACATCGATACGATCTTGGCTGGACATGGCTTCTCGCTCGCCAGATCCAAGACGCGCCGGTCGCGGCGCGGTCAGGCCCATTTTGTCACCGGTCTGAGCGTGAGCGAGGTCGATCAGCCCCACGTTCCCAAGGTCAAGAAGAGGCGCTTGCGACAGGAGCTCTATTACGCGGGTAAGTTCGGCTTAGCGGACCACCTCACGCGTCTGGGCGTCAATGACGACGACGTTCTCCAGGAGCAGATCAATCGCCTCGACGGGACCGTGAAATTCGTCGCCCACCACGAGCCGCGCCTGGCGCCGCGGTTGCGCCATGCATGGGGCGAGATCCTGAAGGAAGCTGATGCCAAACCAAGCTTCAAGCCCCGCAGTCAGACGGGCGAGACTTTCGCCATCGCCATCGATGAAGCTGAATATCGATCTCCGCGGGGGCACGTCCTAGCCCTCGGACTAACGGTAAGCCAGCATCAACAGCGTGTCGTGGGCCTGGCCAACGAAGTCCTTCAGGAGGCGCTAGGCAACCTGTGGGCGGCCGGGGACCCGGTGGCCATCGAGAAGCGGGGACTGCACTATAACGACGCCACGCCCGATCTTCGTCTGCGCTACGTGCAACAGCTACGGGTCATGCCGTTCGAAGGCTATGTAGTGATGGGACCGTTGGCTGGACCTGACGTTTACGAAGCCACCTATTTGCGACTTCTAGGGGCGGTGATCCGGCGGCGGCTGATGGCCGCTGAAGGTAAGTTCGCTGGCTTTGTCGTCGAGAAGAATAACAAGGTGGCCGAAACCAAGATCCGGGCGCTGATCCTTGAAACGGTCGCGGCGCTCAAGGCTGAGAAGAGCCGTGGGCCAAAGGCCGCGTTCGTCCATTTCGTCGCCAAGCCGGACTTGCACGTCAGCGTGCCGGACTTCCTGCTCGGAGTTCTGGGCGACTACCTCAAATCCGTTGATGCGAAGGCAGGCAAGCCCGAAGGGCGCGACCGGCTGATGTTCGAGCAGATCCGGGACAAGTACCGCCTCATCCTCGATGTCGAGCCCTGGACCGAATACTCACGCCGCAGGCCCATCTCGCCCTGGACGGATTGGGCCTGATCGACAGGCCGCCGCGGGAGCGGCATCATCTCGCTTCCATCCTTTGGACTTGTGACGCTTGGCGATTTCCAGTTCCAGCGGTAGCCTCCGCTTAGCACTTACGGGCACGGGGGCCACGCTTTTGGCCTTTGTCACTCCTAGGCAAGCGATGGAGTAGAATAGCGTACTCGTAGTTATCTGTTTCGTCCGACATGGGGCGCCAGTCGCCACAGCGCTACGTAGGACGCCAAGCGGCCAAGCCTAAGGCGCGTCTGCTTCTAAACCCAAGCCTCAAAGCCGTTGACTATCTAGTCAATCGATTAGCTAGTTTGCCCTCCATCAAGGGGGAGGCCGAGTGCGGGCTAAGGAACAGGATGCGAAGCAGGGGCGGCGCGATTCGCGCGGCATCCTCTTCGATGCGACAGCGGCGTTGTTGTCCGAGCGCTCGACGATCGAGGTGTCGCTTAGCGAAATCGCTCAGCGGTCGGGCCTGAACTCGGCCCTGATCAAGTACTATTTCGGCAGCAAGGAAGGTCTGCTGCTGGCTCTGCTCGAGCGCGTGGCCGAGCATTCGATGGCTGATCTGGCCAGTCTCGTTTCGATGGATCTCACCGCCGAACAGAAGCTGCGCATCCATATCGGCGGCATTATCAACACCTACTATCGATCGCCGTATGTGAACCGGCTGATCAACTACATGATCGCTCGCGGCGATACGGCCTCCAGCGAGCGGGTCGCCAAGATCTTCGTCGAGCCGATGGTTTCGGCTTACCGCGCAATCGTCGAGCAGGGCGTGGGCGAGGGGGCGTTCCGGCCCATGGACCCGGGCATGCTGTATTACAGCGTGGTTGGGGCCTGCGAGCACATCTTCTATGCGGGCTATTCGCTGCCCACGACGCTGGGTCTGTCGGAACTGACCGAGCAGGTGCGCCAGCAGTATGTCCAGCACGTGCTGGATCTGGTCTTCCACGGCGTGCTGGCGCGACCGGAGCCCGTTTAGCAATAGGCTGCGATGGCCTCGACGGAGCTTCTCACGACCTCAAAACTAATGATGTTAGGAAAAATGATTGATCCCAGCAGGCGGTGACTTTAAGTGATCGACTAAGGCGTCGCGACAAGACGACGCCGTCAGGGAGATCGCCGATGAAGGGCCTGGGCCAGGACGCGCGATATTGGGAGGCTCTGGCGCAGGGGCGGCTGGAGTTGCCGCGCTGCGCGGCGTGCGAACGCTGGCGCTGGCCAGCGCCGTTCCGCTGCGGCGACTGCGGCAGCTGGGCGTTCGCCTGGCAGCCCGTCGCGATGCGCGGCGTGATCTACTCCTGGACCCGCACCTGGCATCCGTTCGAGGGCACCGAAGGGTTCGGCTCGCCGTTCGTGACCCTGTCAGTGGCTCTGCCCGACGCGGGCGACATCCGGCTGATGGGCGTGCTGGACGGCGAGGGCGAGCCGGTCATCGGCGCGGCGGTCACCGGTCACGTGGGCCAGGCCGAGGTCTATGGCCGAACCATCCCCGGCCTGCGCTGGAGGATGGCGGCATGAGCGGCTTTCCCGTGAGCACGGCCGTCGTCGGCGTCGGTGTGCGGCAGTACAAGCGCGGCGGCGCGCCTTTGCCCGAGCAGGGCGTTCTGGTCGGCGCCATCGTCGACGCCTGCGAGGACGCGGGCCTCGATCCGTCCGAGATAGACGGCTTCGTCTCGTATGGCGACGACAAGAACGAGCCGGTCCGCATGGCCCCGGACCTGGGGACCAGAGATCTGTGCTGGTCGGCCCAGGTGTTTGGCGGCGGCGGTGGCGGGATGGCGGCGGCCTTCGGCCTGGCGGCGGCGGCGATCATGAGCGGCCAGGCCCGGACCGTCGTAGTGTTCCGAGCCCTGGTGCAGGGCGACAGCGGCCGGCTTTCCGGCGCGGTCATGGCCCACCACCTGAACGACCACATCATGGCCGCCGGCAATGTCGCCCCGGCCATCGAGTGCGCCATGCGCGCCCAGCGGATGCTGGAGCACCACAAGGTGCCCCGCCAATGCCTGGAGGATCTGGTCCGGGCCTCGTATCACCACGGCGCGCGCAACCCGAAGGCCATCGCCTACGGCAAGGATCTGGATCTGGAGGTCTATCGATCCTCACGGATGATCAGCGAGCCGTTCCACCTGTTCGACTGCTCGCGCGAGAACGACGGGGCCGGCGCCCTGATCCTGACCTCGGCCGAGCGGGCGCGGGACCTGAAGCAGAAGCCGGTCTATCTGAAAGGCGTGGCACAGGGCGCGGGGCGCGGCTGGGGCGACCTGCTGCAGAACGACGACCACTACGCCTCGGCGGGCTTCGAGTCCGTCGCGCGCCGAATATGGGCCCAGACCGGCCTGGCCCCGGCCGATATCGACGTGGTCCAGCTCTACGAGAACTTCAGCGCCCAGGGCGTGGCCTCGCTGATCGACCACGGCTTCTGCACCTATGAGAGCGTCGGTGAGGTGGTGCGCTACGACAACCTGATCGCGCCGACGGGCAAGTTGCCGGTCAATACCGCGGGCGGAAATCTGGCCCAGGGCTTCATCCACGGCATCGGCATGGCGATCGAGGCGGTGGAGCAACTGCGCGGGACCTCGGCCAATCCCGTCGCCGGCGCGCGCTACTGCCTGCTAGCCGGTGGGCCGGGCGCGCCAACGGTCAGTTCGGCGATCTTCGCGACGGAGGCCCGATGAGGATCGCCACGCCTGACGCCCTGACCCTGGCGGCGGACGTCGATGGTCCGCCGGACGCGCCAGTCGCGGTGCTGCTGCACGGCGGCGGCCAGACCCGCTACAGCTGGGCCGGGGCCATGACGGCCCTGGTGGTGCGCGGCTATCGGGTGATCAACTACGACGCCCGCGGACATGGCGACAGCGATTGGTCCGCCGCGGGCGCCTATCACCTGGACGATCGCGCGGCCGACCTGGCGGCGGTGACCCGCGACCTTCGGGTCCCGTTCGCCCTCGTCGGCGCGTCCCTGGGCGGGGCGACGGCGATCCAGGCCGTGGCGCGAGGCCTCCAGCCCGCCGTCGTGGTGCTGGTCGACATCGTGCCAGAGCCGGAGCCCGAGGGCGTCGGCCGGATCGTCGGCTTCATGCGCGGCCACCCCGACGGCTTCGCCTCACTGGACGAGGCCGCCGACGCCGTAGCCGCCTATAATCCAGACCGCCCCCGGCCTTCGGATCCCTCTGGCCTGATGCGCAATCTGCGCCAGCGGTCTGATGGCCGACTGGCCTGGCATTGGGACCCGCGCATCGTCGAGGCCGATCCCCAGACGCATCATGAAGAAGTCCGGCGCTCGGCCGTGGCCCTGGCGCGGACGGACATCCCGGTGCTGCTGGTGCGCGGTCTGCGCAGCGATGTCGTCAGCCCGGCCGGCGTAGCCGCCTTCCAGGCTCTGATGCCGCGCCTGGAGATCGTCGACGTGGTCGGCGCCGGCCACATGGTCGCCGGTGACCGCAACGACGCCTTCAACGCCGGCGTCCTGGATTTCCTGGCCCGGCGCATGCCGACTGCGAGAAGAGATTGAATCATGCAGCGCTATGACGTCCTGATCGTCGGCGGCGGCCATGGCGGCGCCCACGCGGCGGTCGCCCTGCGCCAGGGCGGCTTCACCGGCTCGATCGCCATCGTCTCGGCCGAGCCCGAGCTGCCCTATGAGCGGCCGCTGCTGTCTAAGGACTACCTGGCCGGCGACAAGGCCTTCGATCGCCTGCTGCTCCGTCCCGAGGCCTTCTGGGCCGAGCGGAGCATGACGATAATCCTGGGGCGGACGGTCGTGGCTGTCGATCCTCAGGCCCGCGCCGTGACCCTCGAGGACGGTGAGGCCCTGGGCTACGGCAAGCTGGTCTGGGCGGCCGGCGGAGCGCCGCGCCGCTTGACCTGCGCCGGCTATGACCTGCAAGGCGTCCACGCCGTGCGGACCCGCGCCGACGTCGACCGGATGATGGCCGAGCTGCCCGATGTCGAGCAGGTCGTGGTCATCGGCGGCGGCTATATCGGCCTGGAGGCGGCCGCCGTCCTGACCAAGCTGGGCAAGCGGGTCGTGCTGCTGGAGGCGCTGGACCGTGTCCTGGCCCGGGTGGCCGGCGAGGCCCTGTCGCGCTTCTACGAGTCCGAGCATCGCGCCCACGGCGTCGATCTGCGCCTGGGCGCACGCGTGGACTGCCTGGAAGGCGACGGCCAGCGGGTCACCGGCGTGCGCCTGGCCGACGGCGAGATCGTCCCGGCCCAGATGGTCGTGGTCGGCATCGGCATCGAACCTTCGGTGGCGCCGCTGCTGGCGGCGGGCGCGGAGGGCGGCAACGGCGTGGCGGTGGACGGCCTGTGCCGCACCAGCCTGCTGGACGTCCTGGCGATCGGCGACTGCGCGTTGCACGCCAACCGTTATGCCGACGGGGCCTGGATCCGGCTGGAGTCGGTGCAGAACGCCAACGATCACGCCGCCGTGGCCGCCGCCGCCATCCTGGGCGGGGAGGACGCGTACGACGCCGCGCCATGGTTCTGGTCCAACCAGTACGACCTGAAGCTCCAGACCGTGGGCCTGTCGACCGGTCACGACCAGGCGGTGCTGCGCGGCGATCCGGCGACGCGGTCGTTCTCGGTGATCTACCTGCGCGAGGGCAGAGTGGTGGCGCTGGACTGCGTCAATGCCGTCAAGGACTACGTCCAGGGCCGCAAGCTGGTCGTCGACGGCGCCCGGATTGAACCTGCGGAACTGGCGAACAGCTTGATCCCGCTCAAGCAAATGGGCGTCGCAGTCGCTTAAAACTATTGTCATTAGGTTTTTACGTGCTAGGCTTCAGCCAACGATAAAAGGGAGGCGTGATCATGGATCTCGTCGCTGAGAAGAAGCCTGTCGCCGAGCGCAAGGTCACGACCCTGGCGGCTCTGACCGCCAACCAGCAGGCGGCGATCCGCAAGATCCCGGCCGAGGTCGACGCCGTGGTCGAGCCGCTGGAGGCTACGCGCCCCAACGCCATCTTCACCGGGCGCGAGCGGTACGACGCCGAACAGGCGAAGATCTTCCGCCGCTATCCCGTGCCGGTGACGGTGTCGGCCCTGCTGCCCGAGCCGGGCATGGTCATGGCCCATGACGGCTACGGCGTGCCGCTGCTGATCTCCCGCACCCGCTCGGGCGAGATCAAGGCGTTCCTCAACGCCTGCCAGCACAAGGGCTCCAAGCTGCTGGAGGACTGCGAAGTCCACAAGCGCGGGCGGGTGACCTGCCCCTATCACGCCTGGACCTACGGCATCGACGGCAAGCTGATCGGCGTGGCCCGCAACGAGGCCTTCCTGAACCTGGACAAGAGCCAGCGCAGCCTGGTCGAGCTGCCGGCCCGCGAATGGGGCGGCATCGTCTATGTCCAGCTGGACCGCAGCCAGCCCGCCGACTGGTCGCAGCTGCACGACCAGGTCGCCGCCGACTTCGCCGCCCTGGGCATTCCGACCGCCCATGTCTATGGCCGCAAGACCTTCGACCTGAAGGCCAACTGGAAGGTGATCCTGGAGCCGTTCCTCGAGGGCTATCATGTGCAGCGTCTGCACGCGGCCTCGATCGGCGATCTCTTCCAGGACGCGCCCAACATCGTCGACCTGTTCGGGACCAACATCCGCCAAGTGTCGGGCCGCATCGGCTACGTGCCCGAGATGCTGGACGAGGACCCAGGCCAGAACATCCACAAGCTGGTGACCCACGCCTACACCGCGTTCCCCAACTGCGTGGTGGTGACCAGCCAGTACTACACCAGCGTGATGATCCTGATGCCGCGCGATACGGGGCGCACGACCGTCGAGTACTTCATGCTGACCCCGGGCGAGCCGACCACCGACAAGGCCCGCGAGGTGTTCGCGCGCTCCTACGAGCTGATCCTGAACGTCTTCGGCGGCGAGGACTTCCGCGCCGCCGAGATCAGCCAAATCGGGCTGGAGGCCGGCGTGCCCGAGACCACCGTCTACTGCGGGCTCGAGAGCAACATCGTCCGCTACTACGACGCGCTGGAAGCTCTGCTCTAACGCCAGGATTTCGAAGGCCGACAAACAGCCGGCGCAGACCGGCGAGAGAGAGGAAACATGGCGCAGACCCTGTCTGGAGCCCTGGCCTGGTGGGCGCGGATGCGGCCCGACCAGCCCGCCGTCGTCTTGGGCGGCGAGACCCTGACCTATGCCGACCTGAAGGCCTGGTCCGACCGGGTTGCGGCCATGCTGATCGCCGATGGCCTGAGGCCGGGCGAGCGGGTGGCGATGTGCTCGCTGAACAGCCTGGCCTATTGCGCGCTGATCTTCGGCGTCATCCGGGCCGGCGGCATCGTGAGCCCGGTGAACTTCCGCTATACCGTCCGCGAGATCGGCGAGCTGTGCGAGGACACCCAGCCGCGCCTGGCCTTCGCCGCGCCCGAATTCGCCGACCGCATGCAGGTGGCCGGGCCGCCGGTGCGGGCGATGGCTGAGATCGAGGCCCTGCGGCACGGCGAGCCGGCCGCGATCGCGCGCGACGTGGATCCCGACGCCCGGGTGGTGATCATCGCCACCTCCGGCTCGACGGCGCGGCCCAAGGGCGTGGTCTTCACCAACCGCTCGATGACGTCTTACGCCGCCAACTGGGCCAGCGAGGAGACCTCGACCGGGCCGGGTTCGCGGATCATCAGCCTGGCGCCGCTCAACACTTCGGCCGGCTTCGTGCAGCTGATGCACTACATCACCCAGGGCTGCTCGATCTTCATGGTCCCGCAGTTCGTTCCCGCCGACACGCTGCGCCTGATCCAGGACCAGAAGATCACCTGTTTCGCCGCCGTGCCGGTGTTCTTCGAGGCCATCGCGGCCCTGCCGGAGTTCGCGCAAGCTGACCTGTCGTCGCTGCGCCTGGCCACGGTCGGCGGGGCGCGGGTCAGCCGCGCGCTGCTGGAGGCTTGGAGGGCCAAGGGCGTCATCCTGCGCCAGATCTATGGCCAGACCGAGGTTGGCGGCAACGCCACGGTCATGCCCGCCCACCTGGCCCTGGAAGAACCCGACAAGTGCGGCTGGGGCGGCCTCTTCATCGACCTGCGCGTCGTGCGGCCCGACGGAACCGACTGCGCCCCGGGCGAGGCAGGCGAGATCGTCATGCGCTCGCCAGGCATGATGAAGGAGTACTGGCGCAATCCCGAGGCCACGGCCCAGGCCATCCGCGACGGCTGGCTGCACTCGGGCGACATCGGCATGCTGGACGAGCTCGGCCTGCTGACCTTCGTTGACCGGCTCAAGGACCTGATCATCTCGGGCGGCTTGAACATCTCGGCCGCCGAGGTCGAGCGCGTGGTCTGCGAGTTCGACGGCGTGGTCGAGGCTCTGGTCATCGCCGCCCCGGACGACAAGTTCGGCGAGACTCCGATGGTCGTCTATCACGGCCCGGCCGAGGTCGCCGTCGAGGCGCTGATCGCTCACTGCAACCTCAATCTCTCCAACTACAAGGTGCCGCGCTACGTCGCCTTCTCTGCCGAGCCGCTGCCGCGTCTGGCCACTGGCAAGCTGTCCAAGCCCGCCGTGCGCCAGGCCTATGCCGGCGCCCATCAGACCCTCGTTCGCGTCCGCTGAGAGGACCCGCCATGAACGCTCCCGCTATCGTCGCCGGCCAGCAGCCGGCGCATGTGCCCGACCACCTGGTGTTCGACTTCGACATCTACGGCGATCCCCGCATCGGCGAGGACGTGCAGGGCGACTACGCCGCGGCCTTGGCCAACGCGCCGGACCTCTTCTGGACCAACCGCAACGGCGGCCACTGGATTGCCAAGGGCTTCGACGCCATCACTGCGGTGGTCACCGATCCCGAACATTTCTCGGTGCGCGAGATGCAGATCCCGCGGGTGGAGAACCCGCCGTTCTTCATCCCGCTCAGCCTGGACCCGCCCGAGAACCTGCCGTACCGCCGGGCGATGATGCCGATGTTCGGGCCGGTGGCGGTCAAGGCCCTGGAGCCGCGCATCCGCGAGCTGGCCCGCCAGATCGTCGATCGCGTCGTCGCGAGGGGCGACTGTGACTTCCAGGTCGAGGTCTCCAAGATCTTCCCAGTGACGGTGTTCATGGAGCTGATGGGCATGGACCTGTCGCGCCTCCAGGAGTTCCGCCATCTCGCCGAAGGCTTCTTCCAGGTCCAGAACGACGCCGCCGAGCTGGGTCGCCTGTCGGGCCTGATCCTGGGCACGCTGAAGGCGCTGATCGACGAGAAGCGCGCCAACCCCGACGACAAGCTGATGAGCCACTTCATCCATGTCGACATCGACGGTCGCACCATGAGCGAGGACGAGATCCTGGCCATGAGCTTCGTACTGTTCCTAGGCGGCATGGACACGGTGACCAATGTGACCGGCTTTGCCTACCAGCAGTTGGCGCGGATGCCCGACGTCCAGGCGCGGCTGGTCGCCGATCCTTCGCTGATCCCCGCCTTCGCCGACGAGGCCGTGCGCCTGTACGGCGTGGTCAACACCCCGCGTCTGGTGGTCAAGGACCGCGACATCGGCGAGGCGCGTCTGCGCGAGGGCGAGATGGTGCTGAATGTGCTATGTGTCGGCAGCCGCGATCCGCGCAAGTTCGATGCGCCCAACGCCTTCGATCTGGACCGTAAACGCGCCGCGCACCTGACCTTCTCTTCGGGGCCGCACCTGTGCGTCGGCCACGTGCTGGGCCGCGCCGAGCTGCGCATCCTGACCGAGGAATGGCTCAAGCGCGTGCCGGCCTTCGAAGCCACGCCCGGCGAGCGTCACGCCTTCCGGATGGGCACGGTGATGGCGCTGGAGACGCTGCCCCTGCGCTGGAAGCCCTAGGCGGTTTCCAGCTGTTCGCTGTCGCTGACTGGTTGGCCCAAGGCCCCGCGGCGATAGCGTTCGGCCACGCCGGTGAAGAAGATCCGCAGGGTCTCGACGAACAGCGACTCCTCGTCGTCGAATGGGTTGGCGTCCAGCGCCAGGGCCAGGCGTGGCAGCTTCTCGCGGTCGGCTTCGGGCATGGGCGGGATACCGCGCGCCTGGGCGGCGGCCGCGAACAGCGCCGAGCCGAAGGTCAGCTTCTCGGTGCCCTCGATCACCGCCATGTGGAATTCGGGCGGGTAGGGGTCGCCAGCGGCCGCCTCGTTATAGGCGGCCAGCAGCAGGTGACGCGGGAAGAACTGCAGCATCAGCACGGCCGCATTCGGATGGCGCAGCAGCGACCGGCGGGCCGACACGCACAGGGTGACGATCCGCTCCTCGTAGGGCAGCTCGGTCTTTTCCAGGCCCGGCAGGTTCAGCAGCAGCAGGCGCGCCACCTCTTCCAGCAGCGCGGCCTTGTCGGTGAAGTGGTGGTACAGCGACGGCGGCTGCACGCCCAGCTTCTGGGCGACCCGCACCAGGCTCAGCTTGGCGAGGCCCACCTCGTCGATCACGGCCAGGGCCGCCTCAGCGGCGTTTTCGCGAGAAATGAGCGGAGAAGACGGGCGAGCCAAACGACATCCCTGGGATTCGACGTGGAGCCTAGTTTCGCACCCGCTCCGCCAGGGCTCAAGCCGTGACCGATCCGCAAACCTACAACGTGTAGGTGAACTTGCGTCTGACTTTAATCAATCGACGAATTAACCGCCATCAAGCCTGTTGACGTTAAATCTACTGTCATTAGGATTAGCGTCGAGGTCCCGCCAAGTGGACCCAGGGAGAGGGAGCTCAGGATGACGAGCAAGGGATACCGCGCGGGTCTGATGGCTTGCGCCACGTTCGCGCTGGGCGCTTGGGCGCCGCAGGCGATCGCCGCGGAAAACACACAAGGCGCGCCGGCCGAGGAACAGGCGGCCGTCCGACAGGGCGTGACGTCGCTGGATGAGGTCATCGTCACGGCTCGCCGCCGTGACGAGCGCCTGATCGATGCCCCGGTGGCCATCACGGCCATGGGCGGCAAGGCGCTGGAGGCCTATTCGGTCACCCGGGTGTCGGACCTGGCGACCATGGTGCCCAGCCTGATCGCCGGCAAGGCGGCCTCGGGCTCGTCGGCCAGCATCTTCCTGCGCGGCGTCGGTTCGACCGCGCTCAGCGCCGGCTTCGACCAGTCGGTGTCGTTCGTGATGGACGGCCTGCCGATGAGCCGCGGTCGTGAGCTGAGCCTGCCGCAGTTCGACGTCCAGCGGGTCGAGGTGCTGAAAGGCCCGCAGGCCCTGTTCTACGGTAAGAACACCACCGGCGGCCTGATTAGCATTGTCACCAACGGCCCGACAGCGACGCCGGAAGCCGGGGTCAAGGCCGGCTACGGCTTCAAGGCCCGCGAGCGCTATGTCGAAGGCTATGTCTCCGGCCCGCTGGCCGACACCCTGCGCGCCCGCCTGGCCGGCCGCTATTCGAAGTCGGACGGGGCGTTCGCCAACAGCGCCGCTGAGACATATACCGATCCGCTGGGCATGCAGCGCCACCGCAACGCCAAGCGGCGCGGCGGCCAGGAAGTGTTTAGCGTCCGCGGCGCGCTTGACTGGGACGCCAGCGAAAACCTGACCTTCCAGCTCAAGGCCGGCCTGACCGACCTGAAGGATGGCGGTCCGACCGACGTGCTGGAGCGCATCTGCGGCGCGGGCCGCACCACGCCGTTCTCGGCCAACGGCATCCCGCCTAGCCCGAACGCCGACTGCAAGATCAACGGCGTGGCCGACAGCTCCAGCATCCCGACGCAGGTGGCGCAGGCCAATTATCGCTATGCCCGCGACGGCCGGATGTACGCCGACTTCGGCTCGCAGTTTGGGGCGCTGACCAGCAACCTGACCCTGGGCCAGTTCGGCATCACCTCGATCACGTCCTACTACCACTTCAAGCAGACCGACCTGAACAACGTCTCGGGCGAGGCCTATCCGGCCACCTTCTCGCAGCTGGCCGATTTCGAGCAGTTCGCCGAGGAGATCCGGGTCCAGTCCAAGTTCGACGGGCCGTTCAACGTGCTGTTCGGCGCCTTCTATTCGAAGGGCGATTTCGACTTCAACACCGATGCCTACATCTTCCCGGTGCCGCTGGATCCGTCGTCGGGCACTTACGCCACCTTCAAGCGCGACAACGGCTTCAAGAGCGAATCCTACTCGTTCTTCGGCGAAGGCACGTTCAACATCTCGCCGGAGCTGGAGCTGGCGGGCGGGGCGCGCTGGTCGCATGAATCTCGCGACTCGTACCAGCGCTCGCTGCCGGCTCACATCGCCTTTGCCGGGGCCTTCCCGGGCGGCATCCGGTTCACGGACAAATTCGAGGACGACAATCTCTCGCCGCAGGTCAGCGTTCGCTACAAGCCCGAGACCGACACCACGATCTATGCGGCCTACAAGCAAGGCTTCAAGTCGGGCGGCTTCAACATCTCGCAGGCCCTGAGCCCGACCGCCAGCGTCGACGCTGGCCGCTTCGGCAGCGAGACAGCCGAGGGCGGCGAGATCGGCCTACGCACGATCCAGTTCGGCCACGACCTGCAGTTCAACGTCACCGCGTTCCAGTACACCTACAAGGATCTGCAGGTTCAGACCTTCGATCCGCAGTCGGTGTCGCTGATCGCCGACAACGCCGGCAAGCTGCGCACGCGCGGCGTCGAGGCCGATGTCAACTACCGCGTCTCCGGCGTGCCAGGCCTGAGCCTGCGCGGCGCGGCGGCCTATAACGACGTGCAGTACATCGACTATGTCGGCCAGTGCTACAGCGGCCAGACCGTGGCCCAGGGCTGCAACCAGCAACTGGTCGCCGGCGCCTTCACCGCCCAGGACTACAACGGCCGCACCCCGCCCAAGGCGCCCAAGTTCGCCGGCCGTGTCGGGGCCAGCTACGAGCGCGACGTCGCCTCGAACCTGACCTTGCGGATGTCGGGCGATGTCAGCCGGACCAGCAAGTACAACTTCACTGACACCCTGCGGCCCGACGGCTGGCAGCCGGGCTACACCAAGGTCGACGCCTCGATCAGCGTCAGCGGCCCGGACAATCGCTGGACCCTGGCGTTGATCGGCAAGAACCTGACCAACGAGCTGGTGGTGACCTCGGCCAACGACATCCCGTTCGCGGGCGGCACGGGCACCGGCACGACCACCGGCGTCCTGGCCGACATGTCCGCCTTCGTCGAGAACCCGCGCGAGATCCTGGTGGAGCTGTCGCTGAAGTTCTGACGACCCGCGAGCAGGCGCTCCCCCGCCTGCTCGCGCCCCTTTTCCATAAAGATCGAAAGACCCCAGTGCCCAGCCTTACCGTCATCACCCGCGACGAGACCCGTCACCCGATCGAGGCCGAGGTGGGTCTCAGCGTAATGGAGATCATCCGTCGCGCGGGCTTCGACGAACTGGTGGCCCTGTGCGGCGGCTGCTGCTCGTGCGCCACCTGCCACGTCTATGTGCGCGAGAGCGACTTGGAGCGCCTGCCGCCACTGGCCGGCGACGAGAACGACCTGCTCGACAGCTCCGAACACCGCACCGAGCGCTCGCGCCTGTCCTGCCAGCTGAAGTTCGAGGCCGGCATGGACGGCCTCGAAGTCGCGATCGCACCCGAAGACTGAGGAGGCGCGGCTATGGCCGAGTACGACTATGTAATCGCCGGGGCCGGGGCGGCCGGCTGCGTGCTGGCCTACCGGCTGAGCCAGGATCCTTCGGTGCGGGTGGCCCTGGTCGAGGCCGGGCCGCGCGACACCCATCCGTTCATCACCATGCCCAAGGGCCTGGCCAAGGTGATGGCTGATCCCAAGCACCTGTGGGCCCACGCCAGCCATCCCGAAGAGTCTACGGCCGGCCAGTCCGAGGTCTGGGTGCGCGGCCGGGTGCTGGGCGGCTCCACCTCGGTCAACGGCATGATGTACGTGCGCGGTCAGCCCGCCGACTTCGACGCCATCGCCGACCTGTCCAGCGACGACTGGCGCTGGGAGCACATCCAGCAGGCCTATCGCGAACTGGAAGACCACGCCCTGGGGGGCAATGAAACCCGAGGGGCGGGCGGTCCGCTGAAGGTCTCGATGCCGACCCTGAAGGACAAGCTTTCGGCGGCCCAGATCGCGGCGGGGCAGGCGATGGGCTGGACCGTCAAGACCGACGTCAACGCGCCCGACGACGCCGTCTCGATCGGCTACGCCCCGCGCACCATCCACAAGGGCAAGCGCCAGAGCGCCGCCACCGCCTTTCTGCGCCCGGCCGAGAAGCGGGCCAACCTGACCGTCCTGACCGAGCGCACCGTCAATCGCGTGGTGTTCGAGGCCAAGCGCGCCGTCGGGGTCGAGATCCTGCACGACGGCGCCACCGAGGTGCTGCGCGCCCGGCGCGAGGTCATCGTCTGCGGTGGGGCCATGGCTAGCCCGGGCATCCTGGAGCGCTCTGGTATCGGCGATGCCCAGCGCTTGACGCGGCTGGGCATCCCGGTCGTCCACGACAATCCCGAGGTCGGCGAGGGCCTGCTCGAGCATCGCGGCGTCATCCTGCAGTGGAAGCTGAAGCAGCCGGTTTCGCAGAACCGCGAGTTCTCCGGCTGGCGACTGCTGGCGGCGACGGCGCGCTACTACCTGACCGGCGACGGGCCGATGTCGTCGGCGGCGTATGAGCTGGGTGGCTGGTTCAAGACCCGGCCGGGCCTGAATCGCCCCGACGCCCAGATGCTGATCGCGCCCTACAGCTTCGACTTCGCCAAGCAGCGCACGGCGCTGGAGCCGTTCCCGGGCATGAACGCGGTGGTCTATCCCCTGCGTCCGACCTCGCGCGGCAGCATCCATATCCAGACCCGCGACCCGGATGCGGCCGCGCGGTTCTCGCCCAACTACCGGGCCACCGAGCAGGACCGCCAGGCCATGGTCGGCGCCATCCGGGTGATGCGCGACTATGCCCGCCAGGCGCCGCTGGCCGACCTGATCGATCAGGAGACCATGCCGGGACCGGCCTATGAGACCGACGCCGAGATCCTGGCCGCCTACGACCAGTTCGGCACCTGCGGCTATCACGCGGTGGGCAGCTGTCGGATGGGTTCGGACGGGGCCTCGGTGGTCGATCCGCGCCTGCGGGTGAGGGGCGTCGCGGGCCTGCGGGTCATGGACACCTCGATCATGCCCGCCATCCCGGCCGGCAACACCAATGGCCCGACCATGGCCATGGCCTGGCGGGCGGCCGACCTGATCCTGGCCGACGCGCGGGTGAGCGCATGAGCTTCGACCATGTCCAGCTGAAGAACGCCCTGCTGGCCCGCCTAGCCGTGGCCGGGGAGGCGAGGGCTTGGAGCGCGCTGCGTGACGCCGGGGTCACCGGCCTGCGGGTTCCCGAGGCGCTGGGCGGTTCGGGCCTGGCCTTCGCCGACGCCGCGCCGGTGTTGGAGGTGCTGGGCGAGCTGTGCTTGCCAACCCCGTTCCTGGAGACGGGCATCGTCGCCGCCGGCCTGCTGGCGGCCACCCCCACGGCCGAGGGCGACGCCCTGCTGACCGCCATCGCCAGCGAGGGCGCGATGGTCGCCGTCGCAGGTTTGGAGCCCGCCGCCCTGACCGCCACGCCCGTCGACGGCGGCTGGCGCCTGGATGGCGAGGCCAAGATCGTGGTTGACGCGCTCTCCGCCAAGGCCGTGTTGGTGCTGGCCATTCTGCCGGGCGGCGAGGCGGCCGCCTTCCTGGTCGCGCCGGACGCTCCTGCGCGCCGGCCCGTGGCGACGATCGACGGACGGATGGCGGCGGACCTGTCGTTCGCCGGCGTCGCCGCGCGGGGGCCGATCCAGCTGCCCGCGTGCTTGGACCGCGTTCGCGACGAGGCCGTGGCCGCGCTCTGCATCGAGGCCGCCGGCCTGATGCGCCGCCTGGTGCGCGACACTGTCGCCTACGCCAAGCAGCGTGAGCAGTTCGGCCAGGCTCTGGGAAGCTTCCAGGTCGTGCAGCACCGGCTGGTCGACATGAACATCCAAGCTCGCCGCGCCGCCGCCATCGCTCGCCGGGCGGTCGCGGCCATCGACGGTGATCCCATCGAGCGCGCCCACCTAGTCAGCGCCGCCAAGGTCACCGCCGCCCGCGCCGGCCGCTTCGTCGGCCAGAACGCGGTGCAGTTGCACGGCGGCATGGGCATGACCCAGGAGCTGATCGTGGGCCGCTGCTTCAAGCGCCTGACGGTGATCGAGGGGCAGCTGGGCGGGACCGACCACCACCTGACGAGGTTCTCGGGGACTGGCGCGGCGGCCTGACGGTCGCCGCGCTGCTTTTTCAAAGTCCCAGTTCGGCCTTGGCCAGGATCCCGCGCTGGATCTCGTTGGCGCCGGCATAGATCGTTCCGGCTCGTTCGTTCAGGTAGCGCAGCGGCGCGATGGCCTGCCAGGCTTCGCCGCTGGTGTAGTCGTCCAGGTCCAGCGGATGGCCGATGACCGGACCGCCGGGAACCGCCACGCCGGGCTGCCAGGCGCGGGCGAGGGGACCAGCGGCCTCCAGGGCCAGTTCCGTGACCCGCTGCTGCAGCTCGGTGCCCAGGATCTTCATCATCGAGGCGTCGGTGCCGATAGCGCGATCCGCCGACAGGGCCGACAGGATCTCGGCCTCCAGGGCGTCCAGCACCTCGACCTCGATTTGCGTCTCCGCGATCCGGGCGGCCAGCAGCGGATTGGCGGCCAGCCCGTCGGCGGCCTGGCGGCGCAGCGCGTCCAGCTTGACCTTCAACTCCGGCGCATAGGCCGTCCCGCCGCGCTCATACTCCAGCAGGTACTTGGCGACCGTCCAGCCGTCGCCGATCACGCCGACGACATTGGCGATCGGCACGCGCACCTGGTCGAAGAACACCTGGTTCTGGACCGCCTCGCCCGAGGCCATGACGATCGGATGAACGGTGATCCCGGGGCTGGCCATGTCGATCAGCACGAAGGTGATGCCCTGCTGCTTGCGGCCCGTGGCGTCGGTGCGCACCAGGCAGAACATCCAGTTGGCGACATTGGCGTGGGTGGTCCAGATCTTGGTCCCGGTGCAGATCAGGTCGTCGCCGTCGGGCACGGCCCGCATGGTCAGGGCGGCGAGATCCGAGCCGGCCTGGGGCTCGGAATAGCCCTGGCACCACAGGTGCTCGCCGTTCAGCATGCGCGGCAGGAAGTGGGCCTTCTGGGCGTCATTGCCGAACGCCATGATCGCCGGCCCGACCATGTTGATGCCCAGCGGCGCGGTCGGGGCCCCGGCCAGCAGCCGCTCTCGCGCGAAGACGTAGCGCTGCACCGCCGACCAGCCGCAGCCGCCATGCTCGACCGGCCAGGACGGCGCGGCCCAGCCCTTGGCGTGCAGCAGGGCCTGCCACTCCAGCTGGGCCTCGTGGTCGCAATAGACGCTGGTCATTAACGTCCCGGCCCGGCGCAGGTCGGGCGTCAGCGATGTGTCGAGGAAGTCCCTGACTTCATTGCGGAAGGCCGCATCCTGCGGCGATAGCGCGAGACTCATTTGCCGGCCTTGGGGATGTAGATCGCCTTAGGCCGGGTGAATTCCAGCAGGCCCGGCAGGCCGTTCTCCTGGCCAAAGCCCGACTGCTTGGCGCCAGCCAGCGGGGTGAACGGCGTCGATTGGAGGTTCTGGTTGATCCACACCGTGCCGGTGTCCAGGCGGTGGGCGATGGCGGTGGCCTGCTCGACATCGGCCGACCATACCGCGCCGGCCAGGCCGTACTCGGTGTCGTTGGCGCGGCGGACCACGTCGTCGATGTCGCTGAACTTCAAGAGCGGCAACACCGGGCCGAACGCCTCCTCCGTCACGACGCGGGCGTCGTCCGGCGGATTGTCGACCAGGGTCAGGGGCACGAAGTAGCCCTTCTGCGGAACCTCGCCGCCTTCCAGCAGGGTCAGGCCCTCGCGGCGGGCTTCCTCGATCAGGCCGACGACGCGGCGGTACTGCGGTTCGTTCTGCACGGGGCCGTAGCGCACGCCCTGCTGCGTCCCGTCGCCGACCGGCAGGTCCTTGGCCAGCTGGTGCAGGCGGTCGCGCAGGCGATCGTAGATGTCCTCGTGGATGAACAGGCGCTTGGTCGCCACGCAGACCTGGGCGGTGTTGTGGAAGGCGCCTTCGAACAGTTGCGCGGCGACGGCGTCGACATCGACGTCGGGCAGCACGATGGCCGCGTCATTGCCGCCCAGCTCCAGAGTGATGCGCTTCAGATCGCGGGCGGCGCTCTCCATCACCCGGCGGCCGGTGGCGGTCGAGCCGGTGAACGAGATCTTGGCGAAGCCCTTGTGGGCGGTCATCAGCGGACCCAGCGCGTCGTCGCCGTTGATGACGTTCAGCACGCCAGCGGGGAACACCTCACGCAGCAGCTCGCCGATGCGCAGGGTGGTCAGGGGCGTGAACGGCGAGGGCTTCACCACGATGGTGTTGCCGGCCAGGAGGGCCGGGCCGATTTTCCAGATCGCCAGCAGCACGGGGAAGTTCCACGGCACGATGGCGCAGACAACACCCAGCGGCACGTGATGCACCTCGATGCGGCGCGTGGGGCTGTCCTCGGTGACGTCCACCGGGATGTCCAGCATGGTCCCGGCCTTCAGCCACATGGCCGCGCCCTTGACCTCGGCCGTAGCGCCGGGGAGGGGGCGGCCCTGCTCCTGAGTGAACAGCGCGGCCAGCTCGGCGGCGTGGTCGTCGATGATCTGCGCGGCCTTCAGCAGGAGGGCCTTGCGTTCCGCAACGGGAGCGGCGCTCCAGTCCTTGAAGGCGCGCTGGGCGGCCGCCACCGCGCGGTCCAGGTCGCCCGCGTCGGCGGCCGGCGCCTGGGCGAAGACCTCGCCGGTGGCGGGGTTGCGGACGTCGATCGTGGCGACGGCGTCGACCGCCTGGCCATCGATGGTGAGCGTGTAGGGGGACATGCGGTGGTCTCCTCGCCGGTCTCGCCCAGGATACTTTGCCTCGGACGCTTGCTGGATAAATCTAATATCGTTAGATAAAATGACAATCAAGATGGTCTGAAGGCCTCGGGAGGAAACCAAGATGAGCGACCAGAGCGTACTGCGCGGCGGCTGCAACTGCGGGGCCGTCCGCTACGAGATCGCCTCGAAGCCGCTTGCGGTGATCGTCTGCCACTGCACCAGCTGCCGCCGGCAATCGGGCGCGGCCTTCTCGGTCAATCTGGTGGTCCGAGCCGACACCATGAGTATCGAGGGCGAGCTGGCCAGCTGGCTGGATCCGGACACCGAAAGCGGCGCGCCGATCCAGCGGCAGTTCTGCGGGACCTGCGGCTCGCCGATCCGCTCGACGCCGACCACGGCGCCCAAGATGATCGCGGTGAAGGCCGGCACGCTGGACGCACCTGAGGCCTTCGCGCCCGTGATGCACATCTGGACCCGCTCGGCCCTGCCTTGGGCGTCGATTCCGGAAGGCTTGCCGCGCTTCGAGAAAGGCCCGGCGGCATGAGCGGCGTCGACCGTCCGCTGACTGGGATCAGGGTGCTGGACCTAGTCCGCGGCCCGCTGGCCACGACGACGCGCTACCTGGCCGAACTGGGCGCCAGTGTGACGCGTCTGGACGACGAGACGCCGGCGGACCGGCTGGAAGACCTGGCGGCCAATCTTGGCAAGCAGAGCGCGGACGTTCTCGACGAAGCCATGCTGGCGACCGCCGATGTCATCGTGTTCGACACGGGGAGGGTTCTGGACCTGGAGGGGTTGCGCACCCGCCGTCCGGCGCTGGTGACCATGGCGGTCAGCGACTTTGGGACAGACACCAGCCTGTCCGGCTGGCGCGGTAGCGACCTGGTGCTGCATGCCCTAAGCGCGGAGCTGTCGCGGTCGGGCATTCGAGGGCGCGCGCCGCTGCCGCCGCCGGGCCAGCTGGCCTATCAATGCGCGGCGTCGCAGGCCGCCTACGCCCTGACCGTCTCGCTCTACCACGCTCTGCGGACGGGGCGGGGCGACCACCTGGACTTCTCGGCCCTGGACGGCGCGGTGCAGGCGCTGGACCCCGGCTACGGCATCAACGGCAGCGCCACCTTGGGCCGGCCGGCGCATCTGCTGGCGCGGGAGCGGCCGGCCAAGGGTTTTCAGTATCCGATCCTGCCGTGCGCCGATGGCCATGTGCGGATCTGCTTGCTGGCCAAGCGACAATGGCAGGGCATGTTCCGCTGGATGGGCTCGCCGGCCGCCTTCGCCTCGCCGGAGTTCGAGAAGACGGCCGTGCGGTACAAGTCCCCCGATCTGGTGCCGGCCATCGCCGCCTTCTTCGCCGATCGCGCGCGCGCCGACCTGGAGCGCGAGGGGCAGGCGCATGGCGTGCCGATCTCGGCCGTGCTGACGCTGCCGGAGTTCATGGCCTCCGACCATGTCGCGGTGGGACAGGCCCTGACGGAGGTTGACGGGATCAAGCTGCCCAACGGGGTCCTGACGATCGATGGCGCGCGGATGGGCCCTGCTCACACCGCCGCCGAACCCCCGGCCTGGCCGGAGCCGGTCGCGCCTGGCGCGCGCGCCTTCGAGGGGCTGAAGGTGCTGGACCTGGGCGTCATCGTGGTCGGGGCGGAGCAGGGACGGCTGCTGGCCGACCAGGGGGCGGACGTCGTCAAGGTCGAGAGCCAAGCCTTTCCGGACGGCAGCCGCCAGTCCTACCTGTCCTACGGCCTGTCGGTCAGTTTCGCGGCCGGCCATCGCAACAAGCAGAGCCTGGGGCTGAACCTGCGCGACCCGGAGGGGCAGGCGCTGTTCCTGGAGATGGCGGCCAAGGCCGATGTCATCCTGTCCAACTTCAAGCCCGGGGTGATGGAGAGCCTGGGCATCGATCATGCGACGATCTCGAAGATCAATCCCCGCATCATCATGTCTGACAGCTCGGCTTTCGGCGCAACCGGACCTTGGGCCGAGCGCATGGGCTATGGCCCGCTGGTCCGCGCCGCGACGGGCCTGACCCGGGCCTGGCGTTATGACGACGATCCCGAGAGCTTCAGCGACTCCATCACCATCTATCCCGACCACGTGGCGGGGCGGATCGGGGCGATGGCGGTGACGGCTCTGTTGATCCGCCGTCTGCGGACGGGGCAGGGCGGCAACGCCAGCGTCGCCCAGTCGGAGGTGATGTTGAACCACTTCGCCGCCGATGTGGCGCGCGCTTCCTCAGGCGAGGCGACGTCGCCCGCTCCGTGGCGCGAAGGCGTCTTTCAGGCGGCCGGCGACGATGAGTGGTGCGTGGTCAGCGTGCGAAGCGATGCGGACCGCTCGGCCCTGGCCGCCGTGGTGGGCGACGAGGCCAGCCTGGCCGCGGTCGAGGGCTGGATCGCCCAGCGCTCGGCGGACGACGCCATGCGTACCCTGCAGGACGCAGGCGTGGCCGCGGCGCGGATGCTGCGGGTCTCGGACCTGCCCGACTTCACCTACTATCGAGAGCGCGACTTCTACCGCGTCGAGCGCCACCCCTATCTTCAGGAGGCGGTCGTGGCTGAGCGCAGTCACACCCGCACCGGGACCCTCGATGACGCCCCGCGCGCGCCTGCGCCGTTGGCCGCGGAACATACCCGCGCCGTGATCGCCGATTGGCTGGGGCGGTCCGACACGCAGATCCAGGCCCTGGTCGCCAATGGCGTGCTGGAGCTCCTGGAGCCGGCTATTCTAGCGGCCGCCAAATCCGCGACCGGGGATCTGGCGCCCTAGGAGCGCGTCGCGCGTCAGAAGCGGAGCTGGGCGAACAGCACCGCCAGGTCGACTGGCTTGCCGCCCAGCGCGCGGACGGCCGGGCCGGCCTCCTGGTGAACGAGCTGGGCCTGGAGCTTCAGGTTGCGATTGACCTGCCAAGTCCCGTCCAGCTGGGTCGCGCCACCGACATCCTTTGAGCGATACGAACCGGCCGGCGCCAGGGTCGCCAGAGGCTGGATGTAGATCGCGTCGGCGCCGGTCATCCGGTGATGCAGGGTGTAGCTGGCCTCCAGGCTGACGCCCTTCATCGGCGCCACGCCTAGACTGGAGCGCACCGAGACCAGATTGCCCCAGCTCATCAGGGTGGTTTCGTTGAAATAGCCGCCCTTGGGGAACAGCGGGTTGAAGGTCTGCAGCCGGTCGTCGGCCGGGTCGTTGTCGCCTGAGCCAAGATCCAGGCGCAGGCCCAGGCGAGGCTTCCAGGGCTGGTCCAGCGTGTAGCCGCCGGCGGCCGAGGCCGACCAGGCGCGGATCTTCCGGCCGGCGAAGCGCCCACCCTGGATCACGCCCTCGGCGTCGTAGTCGATCGGGCCGGCGACCCCAGCCAGGCGCGCGCCCAGACTGGCGCGCCGCTCATCGCCGGTCACTGTCCCGAACCGCACACGATCGCGCTCGAAACCCAGGGCGTAGACGTCCAGCGTCTGTCGAGGCGACAGCCTGGTCGAGGTGTAGAGGCCATAGAACCGCTGCCGAGGGTTATGCCTGTCGTTGAAGGCCCCGGGCGAGACCGTGACGGGCTGCAGATAGAAGGCGTCCAGCTTCAGGGCGCCGGTCGTGTGGGTCACCCGGGCGCCGTCGAAGCTCTGGCGAATGTTGGGGGACTCCCGCACGGCGATGAAGCGCTGGGTCGGGTTCAGCTGCAGCTCCTGGCGACCCAGGCGCACCCGCCAGCCGGCGGCCGGGGCGACATCCAAGAACAGCACTTGGGTATCGACGCCGTTGCGGTCCAGGGGCGTGGCGGGGTCATGCTTGCCCAGGTCGCGGTGCAGACCAAGCTCGCCATAGACCCGCACGGAAGGCGCCAGATGCAGGTCGGCGCTCAGCAGCAGGCGGCCGAGGGCAAAGGTGTCGGCCTGTTCGCCGTCGATGCCGAAGTGTGGGGCGTCAATGGCGTCGACCCGCAAGCGGGCCTCGCCGCCCAGGCTCAGATAGGCCTGCCCGCCCAGCGGAATGTAGCGCAGAGGATCCAGGCCCGTGCGATCGGCGACGCCCTGCAGATAGCTGTAGTCCTCGTCCGAACGCACTGGCTTGAAGGCCGGCGGCGGAGGAGCGGCCCCCGCACCGGCCAGGCCAAGAGCCAGGAGCGCCGCCGCCGTGCTCATCGGCCCGTGCGCTCCTTCTCGACCAGGGCGGCGGCCAGCATGAAGCCGCCGATCAGGCCGATGTGCTCGAGGAAGGTGTTGGTGGCGTGGAAGCGGGCCATGGAGTCCTCGACCGTCCAGAACGGGTGGGCAATGACGGTGGCCAGGGCGGTGAAGGTCGCCAGGGCGCCGGCCGCCAACCAGCTGAGCCGGCCCAGGATCAACAGGATCGAGCCGCCCAGCTGGACCAGGATGGTCGCGGCCACGACCAGGCCGGCGGGATTGAGCCCGAAGTGGCCGGCCTCGGCCAAGGCACCGGGCAGGTTGGTCAGCTTGGCGATCCCGCTGGCCCAGTAGGGCAGGGTCAGGACCGCGCGGGCGAAGAGGCCGAATGCTGGCTGGCGCAGCAGCGCCGCGATGGGCTGGGGCGTGCTCATGATCAGACCGCCCAGCAGCCGCAGCCCATGGCGCCCCAGAAGGAGCGCGCATCGCTGGTCGGGGCCTCGCGGATATAGGCCGAGGCGTGGTCATGGCCGTGGACGTTGCAGCTGCTGGCGCAGCCGCAGGCGCTGGCCATGGCGAGCGCGGTCTTCTTCGAGCGGTTCTGATAGCCGCCGAAGGTGCGCACCGGCGACCAGTCGGGCATGGCCGGCGGCAGGTCGGGGGAGAGCTTGGAATAGCCGCCCTCGCCATGCACCACCTTGCCACCCAGCACCGTCAGCACGGCCGACAGGTGCGGGATTTCATCCTCGGGCACGGTCATGTAGTCGCCCGAGAGCACGGCCAGGTCGGCCAACTGGCCGACGGCGATCTGGCCCTTCTTGCCTTCCTCGTTGGAGAACCAGGTGTTGGCGGTGGTCCACAGGCGCAGGGCTTCTTCGCGGTCCAGGCGGTTGGCCGGCGGATACAGGCGCGTGCCGCCCACCGTCTTGCCGGTCACCAGCCAGTTCAGCGAGACCCACGGATTGTAGCTGGCCACGCGGGTCGCATCGGTGCCGGCGCCGACGGGCACACCCGCCTTCAGCATCTTGTTGATCGGCGGCGTCGCCTCGGCGGCCTTAGCCCCATAGCGTTCCATGAAGTACTCGCCCTGGAACGCCATGCGGTGCTGCACGGCGATGCCGCCGCCCAGGGCCGCGATGCGGTCGATATTGCGCTCGCTGATCGTCTCGGCGTGGTCGAAGAACCAGTGCAGGCCGTCGAACGGCATGTCGCGATTGACCTTCTCGTAGACGTCCAGCGCCCGCGTGATGGTCTCGTCATAGGTGGCGTGCAGCCGCCAGGGCCAGCGGTTCTCCACGAGGTGACGGATCACCGGCTCCAGGTCGGTTTCCATGTTGGCCGGCATCTCCGGACGCTCGGCCCGGAAGTCCTCGAAGTCGGCGGCGCTGTAGACCAGCATCTCGCCCGCGCCGTTGTGGCGGTACTTGTCGTCGCCCTGGCCCGGCTTGACCTGCTTGGACCAACTCTGGAAGTCCGACAGCTCGGCCTTCGGCTTCTGGGTGAACAGGTTGTAGCTGATCCGCAGCGTCAGCTGGTCGTCGGCGTGCAGCTTCTCGATGATCGCATAGTCGTCGGGATAGTTCTGGAAGCCGCCGCCAGCGTCGATCACCCCGGTCACGCCCAAGCGGTTCATCTCGCGCATGAAGTGGCGGGTCGAGTTCAGCTGGTAGTCTTCCGGCAGCTTGGGACCCTTGGCCAGGGTGGCGTAGAGGATCGTCGCATTGGGCTGGGCCAGCAGAAGCCCCGTGGGCTCACCCGAGGCGTCGCGCTGGATCTCGCCGCCGGGCGGATTGGGCGTGTCCTTGGTGTAGCCGACGGCGCGCAGGGCGGCGCGGTTCAGCAGGGCGCGGTCATAGAGGTGGAGGATGAACACCGGCGTCTCGGGCGCGGCGGCGTTGATCTCGTCCAGGGTCGGCAGGCGCTTCTCGACGAACTGGTGCTCGGTGAAGCCGCCCACGACGCGGACCCACTGCGGCGGCGGAGTGTTGGCGGCCTGCTTCTTCAGCATGGCCATGGCGTCGGCCAGGGTCGGCACGCCATCCCAGCGCAGCTCCATATTGTAGTTCAGCCCGCCGCGGATGATGTGCATGTGGCTGTCGATCAGGCCCGGGATCACCCGCCGGCCGGCCAAGTCGATGATCGTCGGGTTGGGACCGGCGGCGGCGCGGACTTCGCCTTCCTCGCCGACGGCGGCGAACTTGCCGTCGCGGATCAGGGCGGCATCGGCGCGCGGGTTGCTCCGGTCAAGGGTCGTGAACTTGCCGTTGATCAGCAGCAGATCGGTCGAAGCGGGCATGTCGGGCCTCCAGGGGGTGGCGAAAGCGGAGCTGGGCAAAAGCGAGGCTCCCAGCGCCAGGGCGCGGCGGCGGCTGAGTTGCGTCATACCTGAGCCTCCGGCTTGGGCGCGGCCACGGCCTGCGGGCCCAGCACCTGGCCGGCGCATTCGGGGGTCTTCAGATAGGCCGTAACCGGCGCCTTGGTCATCAGGCGCTTGGCGATGGGGACCATCTGCTCGCCTAGCAGGATGCCCATAAGGCCCAGCAGGGCGATCGCGGGCGGGGCGGGCGATCGAACATTGAGCAGGGAATAGATCACGCCGACCAGAAGGCCCGCGCCCAAAGACAGCAAGTAGGGTTTCATCGGGACCTCCTGGGGCGGATTCTGGCGGGGAAGGGGGAGGCGGAGCCCGGAAGGCTCCGCCCCTGAACTTGGCTCAGTGACCTTCGGACGCGCCGAACATGGTCTTGGCGTAGGTGATGCCCAGGCCGTAGGCGCCGCCGAACTTCTTGGCCACGCCGGTGGTCATCTCGTAGGTCTCGCCGCGGGCCCAGTCGCGCTGCATTTCCAGCAGGTACTGCAGCGACGTGATCGGCTGGGCGCCGGCCTGGATCATGCGGGTCACGGCGCGCTCGTGGGCCTCGTCCGAGATGTCGCCGCAGGCGTCGGTGATGACATAGACCTCGAAGCCCTGATCGAGGGCCGACAGGGCCGGACCGACGATGCAGACCGAGGTCCACAGGCCGGCCAGCACGATGCGCGATTTACCGATGGCGTTGACCTGATCGATCACGGCCTGGTCTTCCCAGGTGTTCATCGAGGTGCGGTCCAGCAGCGGCTGGCCCGGGAAGGCGTCGGTGATTTCCGAGAACATCGGGCCCGAGAAGCTCTTCTCGGCGACCGTCGTCAGGATGGTCGAGGCGCCGAAGCCGGCGGCGGCGTTGGCGACCAGCGCGGCGTTGGTGCGCAGCAGGCTGGCGTCGATCGACTTGGTGGCGAAGGCCATCTGCGACTGGAAGTCGATCATGACCAGGGTGTGGTCGGTCGGGGTCAGGAGACGTGCGCCGGGGGCGGCCTTGGCTTGCGGGATCATGGTCTGGTTCCGTCCTGGAGGGCGCCGCCTGGCGGCCGCCGCGTTGTGGTGACGAGGTGAATTTGACCTCGCTCAAGAAAGAGAGAAATGGAAATGATGGAAAATCATCATTTCCATTTCTGATGCGATCTAGGCTTTGAAGAAGGCCAGGAGATCGGCGTTGATGATGTCCGGATGGGTCGAGGCCATGCCGTGCGGCAGGCCCGGATAGGTTTTCAGCGTGCCCTTCTTGACCAGCTTGATCGCAAGATGGGCGCTGTCGGCGATCGGCACGATCTGGTCGTCCTCGCCATGCTGGATCAGCACGGGAACCTCGATCTTCTTCAGATCCTCGGTGAAGTCGGTTTCCGAGAAGGCCTTGATGCAGTCGTAGTGGGCCTTGGCGCCGCCGGTCATGCCCTGGCGCCACCAGTTGTCGATTAGCCCCTGGCTGACCTTGGCGCCGGGGCGATTGAAGCCGAAGAACGGGCCTTCCGGAATGTCACGGAAGAACTGGGCGCGATTGGCCAGCAGCGCCGAGCGGAAGCCGTCGAACACCTCGATCGGTAGGCCGCCCGGATTGGCGGGCGTCTTCAGCATGATCGGCGGCACGGCCCCGATCAGCACGGCCTTGCCCACGCGACCCGGCTTGGCACGCGCCACATAGTGGGCGACCTCGCCGCCGCCGGTGGAGTGACCGACGTGGAAGGCGTTCTTGAGGTCCAGATGGTCGGTCAGGGCCCCCACGTCGGCTGCGTAGGTGTCCATCTCGTTGCCGGTGTCGGTCTGGTCCGAGCGCCCGTGGCCGCGACGGTCATGGGCAATGACGCGATAGCCCTTGCCCAGGAAGAACATCATCTGGGCGTCCCAGTCGTCGGCCGACAGCGGCCAGCCGTGGTGGAACACGATGGGCTGGGCGTCCTTGGGACCCCAGTCCTTGTAGAAAATCCGAACGCCGTCTTTGGTGGTGACGAAGCCGCTGCTCATCTTGGGAGATCCTTTGGCCGGGGTTGAGGAATGCGTTGTTTTGGTCTGCGCCAGGGTGGCGGAGGGCAGGGCGGCCAGGATCGCCGCGCCCGCGCCGGCGGCGAGGACATGGCGGCGGGTCGAGCGCCCGTCGGGGCCCGCATCGTTGGAGGTCTGATCGGTCACTGTTGAAGCCCCACGGAGGTTTGAATTCTTGAACAAAGCCGTGCTCGCCATCGGCACGGGTCGCGCGCCTGGCTGGGCCAGACGGCGTCGAGGATGCTGGCAGCGCTTGTTCTTGGTTGGCGCGAAGCCTTGCTGGGCGCGGCCGCAGCGTAAATGTCGGGCGGGTTGCTCCCCGCTGACACTGATGGGGGGCGACCTCCGAGCATGAGGCGGCGGCACGTGGCGCTCGACCTCAGATGGGTGGGCGGGGCCTAGTCCGGTCGATATTGCAAGCCGCTCGCGGGGCGCCTAAGAGCCGCGCTGATCACCGAAGGACTCTCATGGCGCCAGGCCTCACCCGGAGCGGATGCGCGGCGTTCGTGGCCGCCATGCTGCTGGCTGCGCCCGCCCATGCGCTCGATCCGCAACGCGCCATCGGCCAGTACAAGCACACCCGCTGGACGGTCGAGGATGGCGCCCCCAGCAGCATCGAGGCCATAGCCCAGACGCCCGACGGCTATCTGTGGCTTGGCACGCCGCTGGGTCTTTACCGCTTCGACGGCGTCAGCTTCGAAGCCATGCGGCCGCCGCGCCCCAGCTACAGCATGAGCGACCGCGTGGTCAGCCTGATGGTCACCCGCAGCGGCGCCTTGTGGGTCGGCTACGAGGCCGGTGGTATCGCGGTCTGGGAGCACGGCAAGTTCCGACTGATCTTCGATCCCAAGATCTTCCGGTCGGTAATCATCCGCCTGGCCGAGGGCCGCGACGGGACGATCTGGGCGGCGACGACCAGTCCCAAGGCGCGGCTGGTCCGGCTGACGGGCGGCCAGTGGCGCTCTGCGGACGACCTCAGCGGCCTGCCGGCGGAGGACCTCTCGGACATCCTGGTGGCGCGCGACGGGACGGTCTGGGCGACCGCCGGCGGCGTGGTTTCGTATCTGCCGCCGGGCGCCAAGCGGTTCTTGGTCGCGCGCAGCGGGCTGGGCGAAGGCGTTGGCCTGGCCCAGGACGCTCAGGGTCGGATCTGGACCGCCGACACGCGCGGCGGACGGGTCATCGCCGGTCCGCCGGCCCCGGCGTACGCCCTGGCCAGCCGCAGCCGCCAGACGCGGATCATCGTCGATCGCGACCAGAACCTGTGGGGCGCCCAGCATCCTGATGGCATCTTCCGTCTGAGCTCGGGCGGCGCGCGCGCGGAAACGTTCTCGGCGGGGCAGGGGCTGAGCTCGGCCATGGCCTATGCCGTGTTCGAGGACCGCGAGGGTAATCTCTGGGTGGCGACGGTGCGCGGGCTGGACCGTTTCCGGCCCGCCAGCGTGGTCCCCGAGCCCCTGGTCCCGACCAGCTCGCCCTATGGCTATAACCTGTTCGCCGATGCGCAGGGCGTAGTCTATGTCACCGACTCCACGACCCTGTACCGCGCCTTGCCCGGGCAGCCGCTGACGCCGCTGATCCGGAACCTGGGTCCTGCCAGCATGATGTGCGACGCCGGCGACGGCGCGATCTGGGTGGGGCTGGGCGACCGCGTCGTTCGGGTCGACGGGGATAAGGTCACGCCGCTGCCCAAGCCCGCCTTCGCCAACGCCTATCTGACCGCCTGCGCCCGTGACGCGCACGGCGACCTGTGGGCAGCCGGGTTCATGGCCGGCCTGCTGCGGTATGACGGCAAGCATTGGAGCGCGTCGCTGCCCGAGCCCCTGGGCGTGGCGATCACCGCGCTCGAAGCTGACTGGCGCGGTCGCATCGTCGCCGACGGCGGCCGTGGCGCGGTGCTGGTCGATGGGCCGAATGTTCGAACGATCACCACACCGCCTCGGCCCGTACGCGGGGGCACCATGCCGATGGCCGATGGACCTTTGGGGGTCCTGGCGGCCAGCGATCGCGGCTTCACGCGCTTTCAGGGCACGCAGACGCAGTTCATTTCGCGCGACCGCTTCCCGTTCCTGGGGCTGGGCCACGGCTTGGCCCAGACCGATCGCGAGACCTGGCTGCTGAGCGCCAGCGGCCTGGTCCGGATGCTGAACGCCGACCTCGAGCGCGCCTTCGAAGACCCCAAGGCCGGTCTTCCAGCGCGGATCTTCGAGCTCAGGGACGGACTGCCGGGACCGGCGTCCTACAAGTACCGCTCCGACCTGGCGGTCGGTGGTGACGGCAGGGTCTGGATGGCGACGGCCAGCGGCGTCGCTTGGCTGGATCCGGCGCGCCTGCCGCTCAACACCGTGGCGCCGCCGGTCACGATCCGCGGCGTGTCGGTCGACGGCGTGAGGGTGAACCATCGCGGCGCCATCACCCTGCCCAAGGGCGCGCGGACGCTGGAGATCAGCTATGCGGCCCTCAGCCTGGCCATTCCGGAGAGGGTGCGCTTCCGTTACCGCCTGGGCGGTGTAGACCCCGACTGGGTCGAGGCGGGCTCGCGGCGCCAGGCCTTCTACGCCAATCTCAAGCCTGGCAAGTACGTGTTCCAGGTTCGCGCCGCCAACAACGACGGGGTCTGGAACGAGCAGGGCGCGCAGCTGTCGCTGGACCTGCCGCCAACCCTGATCCAGAGCCGGCTGTTCCTGCTGCTGTCGGCGCTAGCGTCGGCCTGCTGGTCGCGGCCTATCGCTGGCGGATGGGCGCGCTGGCCGAGCGGCTTCGCGCCAGCCTGCGCGAGCGGATGGCCGAGCGCGAGCGTATCGCCCGCGAGCTGCACGACACGCTGCTGCAAGGGGTGCAGGGCCTGATCCTGAAGTTCCAGTCGGCGACCCGACAGGTGCCGCCGGAGTTGCCCGCACGCGATCAGCTGGAGCGCGCCCTGGATCGCGCCGAGGACGTGGTGATCGAGGCGCGCGACCGGGTGCGCAGCCTGCGGGCGGCGGCGGATGGCGATCTGGTCGCCACCTTGACCGAGGTGGCCGAGACCATGGCCTCGGCGGGCGCGGCCGAAACCCATGTCATCGCCCAGGGGCGCGAGATCGCGCTGCACCCGCTGGTCGCCGACGAGATCGAGCGCGTGGTGGTCGAGGCGCTGTTCAACGCCCATCGGCACGCGCGCGCCACGCGCATCGACGTGACGGTGACCTTCGACCCCAAGCGGCTGCGGGTCAGCATCCATGACGACGGGGTCGGGGTCGAGCCGGAGATCCTGGAGGCTGGCGGTCGTGAGGGCCACTTCGGTCTGGCGGGCATGCGCGAGCGTGCTCGCAAGATTCAGGGGGCTCTTACGATCCGCAGCCAGCCGGGTCAGGGGACCGAGATCGAACTGGCGACGCCGGGCGGGGTGGCCTATGCGGCGCGGCAGGCGGGCGGATGGTCGCGGTTTTTCCCGGATAGGCGCGAACAGGAGACGAAGACGTGAGCACCTGCGACGAGACGACGTCCGTCCTGATCGTCGACGACCATCCGCTGTTGCGCGAAGGCGTGGCCGCCGTGCTGGAGGCCGAGGTCGACATCACCGTGGTTGGCGAGGCCCGCGACGGCGCCGAAGCCGCGACGCTGTTTGAGCAGCTTCGGCCCGACATCGTTTTGATGGATCTGCAGATGCCCGGCATGGACGGCGTCGACGCCATAGGCGCGATCAAGGCCCTGGCGCCGGATGCGCGGATTATTGTCCTGACCACCTATGCCGGCGATGTTCGCGCCTTGCGGGCCCTGAAGGCGGGAGCCAGCGGCTATCTGCTGAAGAGCAGCCTGCGCCGCGAGTTGATCGACACCATTCGTACGGTGCGGGGCGGCCAGCGCTACCTCCATCCGCAGGTGGCCCACGACATCGCTGTCAACGCCATCGGCGATCCCTTGAGCGAGCGCGAGATCGACGTCCTGCGGTTCGTGGCGGGAGGGCTGGCCAACAAGGCGATCGCGAGGGCGCTGTCGCTGTCGGAGGACACGGTCAAAGGCCACATGCGCAGCATCTTCGCCAAGCTCGACGTCACCGATCGCACCCAGGCGGTGACGGTGGCCCATCGTCGAGGAATTATCGCGATATAGGCCCGTGGCAGCGATCGGCGCTGCAGGCGCCATAAGGGGAGCCCTCATGGATTTTCCATGTCGAGTCGGGCTCAACTCAGGGTAACGATGCTAAGCGCTTTGTTAAGCGTGGGCATGGTCGAACAGGCTGACGGATCTAGACGGAAGCGGGTTCATGAACGCCGCCAGCGCGCGTTACATCGATACGGTTCTGCCGGCCGGCAGGGGGCTGCGCTCGCGGATCGTCGAGCGGCCAGCCCTGGCGCTGGCGCCTGACGACCTCGCCAAGCTGATCCAGGACATCCGCGCCGTGGCCCGCACGACCCTGGGCGAGAGCGAACTGACCTACGGCGTGTTCTCCGGCGACCACGAGACCTTGTCGCGCACGGTGCTGACCGTCGTCTATGACGCCAAGAGCGGTGAGCCGGTTGCGTTCAACGCCCTGGCGCTGCTGAAGGCCTCGCTGGGCGGGCGCGAGATCGAGGTGCTGCATCTGGGCCTGGTGATGACCGCGCCCCAGGCGCGGGGCGGGGGGCTGTCGGCGGTGCTTTACGGCCTGACCTGCGTACTGCTGTTCGTGCGCCGCCAGTGCCGACCCCTGTGGATCTCCAGCGTCACCCAGGTGCCGGCCGTGGTCGGCATGGTCGCCGAGACCTTCTCCGACGTCTGGCCGGGCCAGCCGGCGACCCGCGCCTCGTTCCAGCACAAGCTGCTGGCCCGCCAGATCATGGGCCGTTGGCGCCACGCCTTCGGCGTCGGGCCGGAAGCCGGCTTCGACGAGGATCGCTTCGTCATTACCGACGCCTATACCGGCGGCTCGGACAATCTGAAGAAGACCTTCGACCAGGCGGCCAGGCACCGCGACCCGCGCTATGGCGCGTTATGTCAGGCGCAGCTGGACTATGGCCGTGGCGACGACCTGCTGCAGCTGGGCAGGATCGACATGCGAGCCGCCGCCCGCTACCTGGCCAAGGTGGCGCCGCCCGCCAGCGTCACCGGCCTGGTGGGCAGCTTCGCCCTGATGCTGGCCCGTGGCGCGGTGCTGCCGCTGATCCACTGGCTGGACGATAAGCAATCCTGGGGGAGCCTGAGACCGTGGACGCGCTGAACGGGTTCGACTACGCCGAATTCACCACCCGCAACATCGGCTTCGTGACCAAGGCCGAGCAGGACAAGCTGCGGGCGGGCGCGGTGTTCGTCGCCGGCGTCGGCGGCATGGGCGGAGCCTGCTTCCTGGCGCTGGTCCGGGCCGGGGTCGGGCGGTTCGCGGTCTGCGACATCGACGTCTTCGAGACCTCGAACCTGAATCGTCAGGTCTTCGCCTTCACCGACACGGTGGGCCGGGACAAGGCCGAGGCCGCCTGCGAGGCGGCCCGGCGGATCAATCCCGACGTCCAGATCGAGCGTCTGGGCGGGGAGTGGGTGCAGCAGCTGGACGACCTGGCCGCGCGCTATCCGGTGATCGTCAACGGCACCGACGACGTGGCGGCCGGCGTCGCCCTCTACCGCGCAGCCAAGACCCACGGGGCGACAGTGATCGACGCCTATGCCTCGCCGCTGCCGTCGGTGCTCGTGGTGCGGCCCGGCGATCCCCGGCCTGAGGCGCGTCTGGGCTATCCGACCCGCGGCAAGGCGCTGGACGCCCTGACGGCCGAGGATCTGTCGGCCAGCTTCCTCAAGGAGCTGGAATATGTGCTCACCCATTCGTCGGCCGCGCGCCATGTCGATCTGGAGGTCGCCGCCGCCGTCGCCGCGGGCAAGGCCAAGCGGATGTCGTTCGCGCCGATGGTCATCGCGACCGGCTGCCTGATGGCCTATGAGGCGCTGTGGCTGCTGCTGGGGCGACGCTCGGCGACCGATTGCCGAGGCTGGTTCTTCAACCCGTTCGCCGGCCGCACCGAGCGGCCTCTGCCCTGGCCCGTGGCGGCCGTGAAGGGCGCGCTGGTCCGCGGCTTCATGGCCCGCATGATGAAAGCCGCCACGTGATCCAGTCGCTGGCCCAGGCCTGTCTGGATGGTCTCAGCGCGGTCGGCCTGGGCGCCTACGCCCTCTCGGCCCGACGTGGCGCGGGGCCACTGGCGCCCCGTCTGTTGCTGATGTTCGGGCTGATGGCGATCTTCTACGCTGGGCGCGGTCTCTATGTGCTGACCGGAGCGGACGGGCTGCTGGTGGTCGCCTTCGCCGCCGTCGCCCTGGCGCCGGTCGCGGCGCTTCTGGTGGCCGAGGGCGTACTGCGCCGCCACGCGCCGCGCGCGCTGAAGCTGGCGGTGATGGGCGCCAGCGCGGTGTCGCTGGTCTTCGCCTTCCTCAGCGCTCGCGACATGGAGTTCGACGCCGTCATCGGTCTGGCCGCGCCGGTTGTCCTGTCGCTGCTGGCCATCCTGGCGATGCTGGGGACGCGCGACCGCGCCCAGCTGTCGACCAGCGAGAACCGCGTGGTGGCGGCGCTGGTCCTGGGGCTGGCGGCGGCGCTGCCGCTGATCCTGACCGATTTCACCCGGCTGATGCCGGCCCCCATTGGCCTCAGCCCCATCGGCGCGTTGCTGATCGTGCTGGTCATCGTGTCCAGCGACGGCGACGAGCCCAAGGGCATGGCAGGAGAGATCGCGCTGCTGCTGCTGGTCGCGGCCGGCGCAAGCCTGGGCCTGGCCTACGCTCTGTCGCTGACGGCGCCAGCGGATCTGGCGCGCCTGGCCGCTGTCGTGCTGGCCGGCCTGGTTGTGGCCTCGCTGCTGGTGCGCCTGCAGACGCAGGGCGCGGCCGAGCGGCGCGGTGGTCTGCGGCGGCGTCTGACGCGGGCCGACGGCGGCTCGCTGGACGGTTTCCTGGCCGACCTGGGTGAGGAGCCGTTGTTGAAGGATATGGTCGTCCTGGAGGCTGGCCAACTGGCCGACTATGACGCCGAGGCGCTGGCGGCGACCTTGATCCGCCGGCCGTTGTGGAGCCTGGCGCGTCTGAAGGCTGGCGAGGCGGCGGCCAGCGTCTCCGAGGCTGAACCGCTGATCGAGCTGCTGGAGCGGGCCGGCGCGACCCATATCGGCCTGCTGGGCCGTGCCCCGGTGCGTCTGGGTCTGGCGCAGCTGCCCGGCCTGGCGCGCGGCGGCGAGGCTGAAGTCGACCTGGCCCTGACCTTCCGCATGGCGCGACTGATCACGGAGCCCGAACGATGAGCCTGGAGCTGCGCGAGCGCGACCTGGACGGCTTCTTCGCGGTCCCGTTCGCGGTCTATCCCGAGGACAGCCCCTATGTGACGCCGATGCGCTCGGACTTGGAGCGCTATCTGGATCCGGCCCGCAATCCGCTGATGCGCGATGGCGGCGGTCAGCTGACCTACTTCACCGCCTGGCGCGGCGACCGGCCGGTGGGACGACTGGTGGTCCACACCCATCCAGCCTCCAACATCCGCCACGGGACGCGGCGCTGCCAGTTCGGTTTCTTCGACTGCGCCGACGACCTGGAGGCGGCGCGGGCCCTGTTCGACAAGGCCGAGGCCTTCGCTCGCGACCAGGGCTGCGACGAGCTGGTCGGGGCCTTCAACCTGACGGCCATGCAGCAGGCGGGCGTGCTGACCGATGGCTTCGACGGCGTGCCCTATACCGACATGGTCTGGGGCCCGCCGTACCTGCCGCGCCTGCTGGAGGCCTGCGGCTTCGCTCCGACCTTCCCGATGTCGACCTTCGAGTTCGATATCGGCCCGCACACCGCCCAAACCCTGCTGGGCGAGCCGCAGCGCGCTATCCTCGCCGACCCCGACTGGACCTGGAAGCCGATCAGCCGGCGCCATTTCAAGGAACGGTTCGAGGAGGCGCGGCAGTGCCTCAACGACGGTTTCGCCGACAACCCGATGTTCGTGCCGCTGACCCCGGCCGAATTCGACTTCCAGGCCGGCGAGATGATGTGGATCGTCGATCCGCGCATCGCCTCGCTGATCCACTACAAGGGCGAGCCGGCCGGGGTGGTGATCTGCATCCCAGACCTCAACCCGTTCCAGAAGGCGGTGAAAGGGCGGTTCGGGCCGATGGCGCTGTTCCACTTCCTCAAGGCGCGGCTGCGCCGCCGGCGGGCGGTGATCATCTTCTATTCGGTCAAGCAGGCGCTGCACGGGCGCGGCGTCAACGGGGCCATGCTGCACCGGGTGGTCGAGGCGCTGTACGCCGGCGGCTACCGCCAGTGCGGTGTGACCTGGATCGCCGACCAGAACGCCGCCTCCCTGCGCCAGATGGACAAGCTGGGCGCGCGCCGTCTGCACCGGCTGCACCTGTTCCGCAAGGCGGTGTCGTGATGGATCCCGAACTGCTGAGGGCGCTGGTCGCCGAGGCCAGCTTGGCCCCCAGCGTCCACAACATCCAGCCGACTCGCTGGCGCGCGGACAAGGGCCGGGTGCTGGTCGTCGCCGATCCGGCGCGCCGGCTGCCGGTCGGTGATCCCGAGGGCCGCGACGTCGCCGTCAGCCATGGCTGCGCGGTCGAAGGTTTCCGCCTGGCCGCCGTCGCGCGCGGGTTGGCTGTGCAGGTCGCGCCCGGCGACGATGGGGTGGCCGTGCTTGGATTGGCGAAGGGCGGCGAGGTCGATCCGCTGGGCGCCTTTGTCGGGATGCGGCGGACCTATCGCGGGCGGTTCCAGGCGGACGGCGGGACGCGGGAGGCCTGCGCGAGACTGGCCGGTCCGGATCTGATCGTGATCGAAGAGCCGCGCGCCATCGCCGAGATCGCGGCGCTTTATGACGACGCCAGCCTGCGCTGGTTTCGGAAGGCCGACTACCGGGCCGAACTGGTGTCGTGGATGCGGCTTTCGCGTCGCGATGCGAACTGGGCACGCGACGGGCTGAACGCCGAAGCCATGGAGATGTCGCCGTTCGAGGCGGTCGGGGCCGGCCTGGTGCTGCGGCCGGGCGTGTTCGAGGCGCTGGATCGCCTAGGCGCGGCCGGGGCGCTGGTCGCCGAGGCTCCGGTCGTGCGATCGGCGACAGCGGTGGCGCTGTTGCACCGGCCCGTCGACGAGCCGCCGTTCGAGACCGGTCGACACTTCTACAGGACCTGGCTGAGCTTCACTGCAGCCGGGCTGTCGGCCTCGCCGATGGCGGTGCTGGCAGACGATCTCGACGCCGCGGCGACCCTGGCGCGGGAGTATGGCTTGGGTCCCGACCGGCGGCTGATCACCGCTTTTCGCCTGGGTCTGGCGCCGCGGCGCGACCTGCCGCCCAAGCCCCGCCTGCCGCTGGATAGCCTGATCCTCTAGAGGCGCTTGAGGTATTCGATCAGCGCCCAGCGGTCCTCGCGCGAAAGGCTGTCGAACGGGGCTTCGTGGCCGCGGTTCGAGCGACCCGGCTGGCGGGTGTCGTAGATCGCCCGGCGCGACCAGGGGGCATGGCCAGGCGGATAGGCGACGCCGACCGTCTTGAAGTCTAGGGCGTGGCCGCCGACCGCGAACCGTTCGGCCCGAGACTCCAGCAGCATCAGCTGGGCCAGGGTCGGCACCGAACCATTGTGCAGATAGGGGGCGCTGGACCAGACGCCCGACAGCGGCGGCGCGGCGTATTGGCCGGTGTGGCGGGCGTCGATCACGGTCCGATAGGGGCTGTCGGCCACGTAGCGCTGCAGCGCCGGGGTGAAGGCGGCGGCGCGGGCCGGGTCTGTGCCGATCTGGCCGCGCCAGTTGGGGAAGCTGGCCAGGCGAGGGTTCTCCGCCGGGCCGTCATAGGTTCCATGGCAGCTGGCGCAGGCGCGGGCGTAGAGGTCGGCCCCGCGCGCGGCCAGCGCCGGGTCGATCGGGCCCGGGAAGGTCTGCGGACGCCGCTCGGCCAGCCAGGAGAAGGCGCGCCGGGCGGTCGGGATCTGGGCATGGGCGCCCTTGGGCGTTTGGCCCATGCTGGGCACGGTGAAGAAGCTGACGATGTCGGCCAGGCGGTCGGCATGCGCCGGGGTGATGTCGGCGCGGGTCATCGCCCGCCAGCGTTCCTGGTTCGGCGGGGCGTAGGCGCCGTCCTGCAGCAGGGCGGAGCGAAAGCCGCGGTCGGCCAGCTCCGGCACCGAAGTGAAGCCGGCTTCCATGGCGTCGCGCGGCGTGTGGCCCTGCAGCTTCAGCGCCGCTACGCCGTTGGTGACGCCCGGCGAGCCGTTGGAGAACGGCAGCGGACTGCCGTCCTCGGGAACCGCGTCCAGGCGGCGCTGGGCCAGCGGGATGACCGCCAGGCGCAGGCTGGTTATTTCCCAGGTGTCGGTGTCGGGGAACAGCGTCCTGACCGCTGCCAGCAGGCGCGGCTTGTCGGTCATGCCCCGCTTCAGCGCGTGAGTGACTGCGCGGGTATAGGCTTCCAGGTCCAGGCTGGTATTGGGCGCGCCCAGCCAGGCGGCGCGCGGATCGGGCGCGCCGTCGGCGGCGTAGACCGGGCCGGCATGGCAGGCCGCGCAGCCGAGATTGGCCACCGTGATCTTCACCGGCGGCAGGCCTGGCGTCACGGTCCCGACATTCAGCCCCAGCGGATGCTCGGCGCTGGCCCGGACAGGCTCACGCGCCCCCTCCAGGCGCTCGGGCCAGAGGAAGCCGAAGCTCATCATCCGTCGCCGCAGGTGGGCGTGATCGACGCCGCCGCCGCCGGCCGGATCGTCCAGCACCAGCGCGGCCGCCGTCAGCTTCCAGGGCACGGCGACGGTGTTCAGGGCCTGGAAATTGATCGCGCCGAAGTCGTGATGGGCGAAGGTCTCTGCGCCCGAGCCCAGCGGCCGCGGGGCCGGCGCGCAGGATCCCGCGACCAGCGCCAGGCAGGTCGCGACGATGGCTCGCCTGGTGCTCATGTCAGGAACGCCTCCACCGCCGAGACGAAGGCCTCGGGTTGCTCCCAGTGAGGGTAGTGTCCGCATTGGTCGATCAGGACACGCGTGGCCTGGGGAAGCAAGGCCAGCGCCCGGTCGCTCTGCTGTGGCGGGAACACCCGGTCCTGCCGACCCCAGAGAACCAAGGCCGGGCGATCCAGCCGGCGGGCCAGGACCTCGAAGCTGTCGCGGGCCGTGACCCCAAACAGGCCGACACCCGTCCGCAAGGCGCGCGGAAACGACCATTCGCTGCCCGGCATGGCGGCGTAGCGGTCGGTGAGGGCGACCAGCTCGGGCGTGATGTTTCGTGGGTCGTGAATGGCCAGGCGAAGGGTGAGGTGGTTGTTGAACGGCGTCGGCCGTCCCAGCGCCTCGCCGATCAGAGGCAGGGCGGTCGGACGCATCAGCAGGTGGGTCTGACGCCCGAAGCCTCCCGGCGCAGCCAGGACGGCCCGGTCGATCCGGCGGAGGTTTGCGGCCGAGAACCGCACGATCACGCCAGCGCCCAGCGAGCTGCCAACCAGATGCGCCCGCTCGATCGAAAGGGCGTTCAGTACGTCTTCCAGCTGTTCGACGAAGAAGCGGGAGTCATAGGCGGCATCGGGCCGGCTGGCCTCGCCGAAGCCGGGCAGGTCGAAGGCCACGACGCGGAAGCGCGCGGTCAGGGCCGGCAGGACGCGATCCCAGATCTCGATGGCGTTGGCCAGGCCATGCAACATCACGATCGGCGGCTTGTCGCCCCCGGTGTCCAGCACCCGGGTCGACAGCCCGTTGGCGAGCGTGACTCTGGAAAGGCCCATGACGCCAAAGTAGCGGATTTGGGCTGACAAAACCTCAAGGGCGCGCGGTCTGCGAAGATTTTCTGCGCCGGCGGGCCTGGACCCCCTTCAGGTTACCATGTCGGCATCGCGAAGCGCACACGCCCCGAGTCGAGAGCTACAGACGAACGAACGGCGCCAGCAGTCGTCCCAGGGGACCGGGCAGCATGATCTGCCCGTCCAGGGCGGCCACGCAAAGGCAGGCTTCCTTGGACACGACCTTGGGTTGGTGCGTCACATTGGGGTCGGCGTCCTCGAAGTCGCCGCGGGCGAAGACGCCGTCCTGGGTCTCGTAGGCCCCGTCAATGACGCAGGTCAGCTCGACGCCCTGATGGGTGTGGCGCGGCGTCGATTGGCCCGAGGCGATCTTCAGCAGGATGACCCGGCAGTCGCCGACCTTGGTGCCCAGCACGTCACGCACCCGCACGCCCGGACCCAGCCAGCGCCAAGGTCCCAGGGCGAAGCGGTCCAGCGGCGCGGGCAGGGCGGGATCCGCCGTCGCGGGGCGGCCGTCGTTCGCGGGAGCGATAGGAGCGTCCAGGCGGCTCAGCAGGGCGTCGCGCGCGTCCGCGTCGATCGGGCTGGGCGCCTGCTCCTCCAGCACCGCGCCGCCAACGGCGGTGGCCAGATCGGTCCAGGCCCGGGTCTCGGGACGCAGGCTCAGATGGGTGGCCACCACAATGGCTTCGGGGAAGCTGAGCGTGCCGGCGGCGTAGGCCAACAGCTGCTCCTCGCTGGGCTGGCGACGAAGGCTCATGCCGCGCTCCCCCGCTCGATGAACACGCGCAGCTTCATCATGCCAAACCGGATGCGCGCCTTGATCGTCCCCAGCGGGACGCCCAGCGCCTGAGAGATCTGGGTGTGGGTCTGTTCCTGGAAGAAGGCCATTTCGATTGCCTGGGCTTGGTCGGCGTTCAGCGTCCGCATCGCGGCGCGAACCTGTTCGGCGTCCTGAGCGCCGCTGAGGATGGCGTCCGGCTGAGCGGGCTCGTCGGCGCCGAAGCTGAAATCCAGATCGTAGAGCGAGGGCGACCCGCGCCGCAGGCTGTCGATGCGCAGATTGCGGGCGATCGTGAAGATCCAGGCCGCCGCCGAGGCGCGAGCGGGATCGAAGAGGTGCGCCTTGCGCCAGACCGCCAGCATCGTCTCCTGGGCCAGCTCCTCGGCCGCTGACGGACTGGCGCCGCCGCGGATCAGCAGCGCCTTCACGCGCGGCGCATAGTGATCGAACAGCGCCACGAACGCGGCGCGGTCGCGGTCCGCCGCGACCCGGATCACAAGGTCGTCGAGCGCGCGCGACGGGGTCACGGCGCGACGGTCTCCAGAGCCAGTTGGCAGGGCGCGAGTCGCATACATGTCCAGGATACGCCTTGGATCCTCGAACGGATCATAGGAGGTGGTGAGATTTTTTCGCCGGGCCAGGACGGTCGCCTCCATCCGATCGCGGCGCTGGCGCGTAACTGCTCTTGAACCTGCCGCTGGCGGGCGTGCGTTCGGAGTCTAGATGTCCCTGTCCCAAGTCGCCAGTTCCTCCCCGCCGCTGAAGATCGCGGTCGTCGGCTCCGGCGTGGCCGCGTTGTCCTGCGCCTGGCTGCTGTCCAGCCGTCACCGCGTCACGGTGTACGAGAAGGCTCCTCGTCTCGGCGGTCACTCCCACACGGTCGAGGCCGACAAGCGCGCCGTGGACACCGGGTTCATCTGCTTCAACGACGTGACCTATCCCAACCTCAAGGCGCTGTTCGAGCATCTGGCCGTGCCGACCCAGGCGACCGACATGTCGTTCGCGGTGTCGCTGGAGGAGGGCGGCTTCGAATACGCCGCGCCGGGCCTGTTCGCACAGCGCCGCAACGCTCTGCGGCCGCGGTTCTGGTCGATGCTGGGCGAGGTGTTGCGCTTCTACCGGCAGGCGCCGGCCGATCTGGCGGCGGTGGTCGATCCGGGCCTGACCCTGGGCGACTATCTGCGGCGCGAGGGCTTCAGCGACGCCTTCCGCGACGATCACCTGCTGCCGATGGCGGCGGCGATCTGGTCATCGCCGGCCAGCACCCTGCTGGACTATCCGGCCGAGGCCTTCATCCGGTTCTGCGACAACCACGGTCTGCTGAAACTGGTGGGCCGTCCCATCTGGCGCACGGTCGTCGGCGGCAGCCGTGTCTATGTCGAGCGCCTGGCCAGCGCCATCCAGGACATGCGCATCGGCTGCGGCGTCGCGGCGGTGCGCCGCACGCCGGGCGGCGTCGTGGTCTGCGACGAGGACGGCCGCGAAGAGCACTTCGACCACGTGGTGATCGGCGGCCATGCCGACCAGGCCCTGGCCATGCTGGCCGAGCCGACGGCGCTGGAGCGCGAGCTGCTGGGCGCGTTCGGCTACAGCCGCAACCACGCGGTGCTGCACACAGACGCCACGCTGATGCCGCGCCGCCGACGGGCCTGGGCCAGCTGGAACTACATCGGTTCCGACCAGGGCCTGTGCGTCACCTACTGGATGAACAAGCTCCAGGGCATCAAGGGTTCAGACCTGTTCGTCACCCTCAATCCGCCGCGTCCGCCGGCGGCGGGGAGCGTTCTGCGCGAGGAGATCTACGAGCACCCGATCTTCAACCCCGCCGCCATCCGGGCGCAGCGCCGGCTGTGGAGCCTGCAGGGCGAGGGCGGCGTCTGGTTCTGCGGGGCCCATTTCGGTGCGGGCTTCCATGAGGATGGCCTCCAGTCGGGCCTGGCGGTCGCCGAGCAGTTGGGCGGCGTGCGCCGGCCCTGGTCGGTCGCCGACGAGAGCGGCCGCATCTTTGTCACGCCGCCGGCGCTGGCGGGACTGGAGCGCGCCGCGTGAGCCAGGCCTCGGCCCTCTATCGAGGCGCTGTCGCTCACCGGCGTTTCCGGCCCAAGGCCCATCGTCTGCGCTACAGGGTCTTCTGGCTGCTGCTGGACCTGGCCGAGCTGGATGACCTGGACCGCCGGCTGAAACTCTTTTCGCGCAACCGCTTCAACCTGCTGTCCTTCCACGACGGCGACCATGGCGACGGCTCGGGAGCGCCGTTGCGTGCGCAAATCGAAGCTCGACTGGCCGCGGCCGGTGTCGATCTGCAAGGCGGCGCGGTACGCGTGCTCACCATGCCCCGGCTGCTGGGCTTCGTTTTCAATCCGATCAGCCTCTACTACTGCCACCGTCCCGACGGCGCCCTGGCGGCGATGGTCTATGAGGTGACGAGCACGTTCGGGCTGCGTCACGCCTATGTCGCGCCGGTCCGCGCCGAGGATCAGGCCGCCGGGATCATTCGCCAGCAGGCCGCCAAGGCGCTCTATGTGTCGCCGTTCATGGACATGGACATGCGCTACGCCTTCCGAGGGCGGGCGCCGGACGACGGGCTGGCGCTGACCATCGAAGGCCGCGACGCCGAGGGCGCATTGATCACCGCGACCCTGGCCGGTGAGCGGCGGGAGCTGAGCGATCCGCAGCTGCTGGCTGCCGCCGTTCACTTTCCGTTGCTGACGCTGAAAGTCGTGGCGGCAATCCACTGGGAAGCGTTGAAACTGTGGGCCAAGGGCGTGCCCCTGACCCGACAGCCGGCCGCAGGTCCCCTGACGACGAAGGTCCGAAAGTCATGAGCGATATTTCCGTTGAAATGCCCACCAACGGCGGGCCGGCCGCTCCGGCGATGTTCGATCTGGTGATGCGGCTGCTGTCGGCCAACTGGACCTGGGGCGAGCTGACCATCGTTGCGCCGAACGGCGCTCGCCGTTGTCTGGTCGGCCAGCAGCCTGGCCGCGCCGCCAGCCTGACCGTCCGCGATTTCCGCTTCGCCGGCCGCGTGCTGGCTAGCGGCGACATCGGCTTCGCCGAGGGCTTCATGGCCGGGGAGTGGGACAGTCCGGACCTGACGGCTCTGCTGGAGACGCTGGTCCAGAACTACGACCACATCCGCCGCCTGTTCGACGGCGGGCCGCTGATGAAAGCGGCCAATTGGGCGTTCCACCGCCTGCGACCCAACAGCAAGACCGGCGCGCGCCGCAACATCCACGCCCACTACGACCTGGGCAACGCGTTCTACGAGGCCTGGCTGGACGGCTCGATGACCTATTCGTCGGCTCGTTTCGAACACGCCGGGCAGACGCTGGAAGCCGCCCAGCGCGCCAAGTACGCCGCGCTGGCGCGTCTGATGGATCTGAAGGCCGGGCATTCGGTGGTGGAGATCGGCTGCGGCTGGGGCGGCTTCGCCCAGTTCGCCGCCGGCGAGGTGGGCGCGACCGTCACCGGCGTCACCATCTCGCGCGAGCAGCACGACTACGCCCGGCGGCGGATGTTCGAGGCGGGGCTGGCCGAGCGGGTCGATATCCGCCTGTGCGACTATCGTGACCTGGAGGGGCAATTCGACCGACTGGCCTCGATCGAGATGTTCGAAGCGGTGGGGCGGTCCTACTGGGGCGTCTATTTCGACAAGGTCCGCGACCTGCTGAAGCCCGGCGGTCGCGCCGGCCTGCAGGTGATCACCATCCAGGAGGCGCTGTTCGAGGAGTACGAGGCGCGCACGGACTTTATCCAGCGCTATGTCTTCCCCGGCGGGAGCCTGCCGTCCGAGGCGCGGCTAGCGCCGCTGATCCAGGCGCGCGGGCTGGCCTGGTCGGAGACCGAGCGCTTCGGCGGCGACTATGCCGACACCCTGGCCGCCTGGGCGCGCCGGTTCGAGGCGGCGTTCGAAGGCATCACGCGGCGGTCGCCGGGCTTCGACGCCCGCTTCGAGCGGCTGTGGCGGTTCTATCTGGCCTATTGCGAGGCCGGTTTCCGCTCGGGCCGGACCGACGTCATCCAGATGACGATCGACAAGCCGGCCTGAACGGGCGGCGCGCAGCTATCGCGCCGCGCGCAGGGCCGCATAGCCGGCGCAGGCGGCAGCCGTGGTCAACAGCGTCCCCCAGGCGATGTCGGCCACGGTGACGGCTGTGGACCAGGACCTCAGCGTCGCCTGGTTGGTCAGATCGTAGGTCGCATAGGCGCAGAAGCCGAACACGGCGGCGTTGAACACCAGCCGTCGCCAGCTGTCCTCGCGCGCGGCCGGCAGGATCGCCAGCAGCAAGATCCCGAAGAGATAGATCAGGTAGAAGGCGACAGCGGGCGGCAGGGCCGGCTTGTCGGCGATCAGCGCGCCCAGTCGCGGCTTGTAGAGCTTCGGGACCATGGTCGTCAGCCAGATGGCGTCCATGATCAGGAACACCACGCCGGAAGCTAGGTAGGCGAAGAGGTGGCCTTTCATCGGGCGGTCTCCTGGATGGGTTTTGGGGCAGCGCCCTGGAGCAAGACGATACGAGGCCGATGCGATCTTGGACGTGTCCGCGAGACCGTTGAACGCGACGACCTAGCCACCTAGCCTGCCGTCTTGAACGCGCGAACAGAACGGCGGATCGGGGAGGTTTTCTTGTCAGATGCAATCAAGGGGATGTCGGAGCCGTCCCGCCGCGCCTTTCTCGCGACCACCACCGCCGTGGCGGGCGTGGTCGCCGTCCAGCCGGCGATGGCTCTGCCGGCGGCCGCTTCCGCATCGACCGCGACGCCGCTGACCTGGCTGGACGGCCATGCGCCGCTGACGCCCAGCGGCGTGGCGTTCGGCGTGCCCTGGCCCCGTGGTGCGGTGAGCCGAAAGGCGCATGTGGTGGTGCGCGACGGGGCGGGGCGCCCGGTCGCCGCCCAGGCCTGGCCGATGGCCTACTGGCCGGACGGCTCGATCAAGTGGACCGGCCTGGCGCTGGCGGCGGACGCCCAAACCGAAGGTCTCAGCGTCTCGACTGCTTCCAGGCCCGGCCCGAAGCCGACGAAGGTGGTCACGGTGCGCGAAGAGGGCGCTTCTGTGATCGTCGACACCGGCGCGGTCGTCGCGCGGATCGAACGCTCGGGTGCGAACCTGATCGCATCCCTGTCGGTGGAGGGGCGCGAGGTCGCGCGAGACGGCCGTCTGATCGCCGTCCGCGAGGACCGTTCCAGCCTGGAGGCCGAAGGTGTCCGGCGTGACGTTCGCTACGTCGGCGACATCACCAACGTCACGGTCGAACAGTCCGGACCTGTCCGGGCGGTGGTCCGGATCGAGGGCCAACACCGCGCCCAGGGCGGGCCGGACCGCCGGTGGCTGCCGTTCGTCGTGCGGTTCTATTTCACCGCGGGGCTGGCCTCGATCCGGATGGTCCATTCTTTCGTATTCGACGGCGACCAGGCGACCGACTTCATCAAGGGGCTGGGCCTCCGCTTCTCCGTGCCGTTCCGCGAGGAGATCCAGAACCGCCACGTCCGCTTCGCCACCGGCGACCACAACCTGTTCTCGGAGCCGGTGATGCTGGCGCCGGGCTATCGGCCCAAGGCCATGGCCAACGCGGCGGCCTATGAGCGCGCACAGCTGCAGGGCGAGCGCATCCCGAACCTGGACGCCTTGCCGCCGACAGACCGCGCCAACCTGCTGGAGACGCCGACCTGGGACAGCTTCAAGCTCAATCAGCTGACCGCCGACAGCTGGGAGCTGACCAAGCGCACCAATGCGAAAAGCGCCTGGCTGCGGATCACCGGTGGTCGTCGGGCGCGGGGCTTTGCCTTCCTGGGCGACGTCTCGGGCGGCCTGGGCGTCAGCCTCAAGCGCTTCTGGCAGAAGTGCCCGGCCGGGTTCGAGGCGGTCGACGCCTCCAAGGCGGCCGGCGAGCTGAAGGTCTGGTTCTGGTCGCCCGACGCCCAGCCAATGGACCTTCGCCACTACGACACCGTCGGCCATGCCCTGGACGTGGTCTACGAGGACTATGAAGAAGGCCACGCCAACGCCTATGGCGCGGCCAATACCTCGGAACTGACCCTGTGGGCCACGGGGCGGACGCCCGATCCCGCGATCCTGGACGCCATGGCCGACACAGGGGCCTCGCCGCCGCTGCTGATCTGTCCGCCGGCCCGCTATCACCAGACCCAGACCCTGGGGCAATGGTCGCTGCCCAACACGCCGGTCCCGGGGCTGACCGAGGGGGATCTAGCCGCCGTCGAGACCCAGCTGGACCGGGCCTTCGCCTTCTTCACCGGGGAGATCGATCGCCGGGGCTGGTACGGCTTCTGGGACTTCGGCGACTTCAAGCGCACCTATGACCCGATCCGGCACCAGTGGATGTACGACATCGGCGGGCATGGCTGGAACGCCACCGAGCTGATGCCCAATGTCTGGCTGTGGTTCGCCTTCCTGCGCAGCGGCCGGGCCGACATCTTCCGGGCCGCCGAGGACATGACCCGCAACACGCTGGAGGTCGACGTCCACCACATCGGCCGCTTCGCCGGCCTGGGCTCGCGCCACAATGTCAGCCACTGGGGATGCGGGGCCAAGGAGGCGCGCATCAACATGGCCTTCATGAAGCGCTTCCACTACTATCTGACCACCGACGAGCGGACCGGCGATCTGATGCGCGAGCCGCTGGACGTGGTCGAGACCAGCCTGGCCAATGTGCCGCCGCTGCGGAAGGTCTCGCCGCGCCCCGACATTGTCCCGCCCAAGGCCTTCATCCGCATCGGCCCCGACTGGCTGACCCTGGCCAGCCACTGGATGGCCGAGTGGGAGCGGACGGGGGATACGAAGTACCGCGACTACCTGCTGACCGGCATGCGCGACATCGGCGCCATGCCCGAGCTGTTCGCCACCGAGGACGGCTACGCCTTCGATCCGGCCACCAAGCACCTGAAGGCGGCCGGCCAGCCGAACAAGCAGCCGGGACAGTTCATGTTCCTGTTCGCCGGCGACCAGGTCGCCCACGAGCTGATTTCACTGATCGACTGTCCCGAGTTCGCGCGCGCCTGGACCAGCCTGTGCGAGCGCTTCGTCGCCGAACGGCGGGTCAACTGGTACTTCGAGCCGCGCCTGACGGCCCAGGCGGCCATGACCACCGGGCGGCGCGACCTGCAGGACAAGGCGATCGCCCTCTATCGGGATCTGCTGAAGTTCGAGGGGCAGGACCGTTTCCTGGCCACGCCGATCCGGGTGGACGGTCCGACGGTGACGCAACCGGCCCTGGTCAATCCGGGAACCAGCACCTTCACCCCGGCCATCGCCACGCCAGAGATCTCGCAGTGGGCGATCAATCTGATGACCGCGCCCGAGCTGCTGCGACAGTTCAAGCCTCGCGCGGCCTGAGCTGATCAGAGCCATGCTTGGGAAGAGGGCCCAGGCATGGCGCGATAGGCTTAGAAATTGCGCGCGATGCTGGCCGTAATCACTCGGCGCGTGCCGTAGAAGCAGTTGGCGGCCGGCGAGCAGCTGGCGACATATTCCTTGTCGAACAGGTTCGAGGCGGTCACCGCCAGCTTCCAGTCGTTGACGTCGTAGTGGACGCTGGCGTCCCACAGGGTCACGGCGAGGTTCTTGTAGATGACCGGCGCGAAGGCCCCCAGCAGGTTGCCGGCCGTCTCGCTGGTGTAGCGCCCGCCGAAGCTGGCGCCGAAGCCGGCGAACGGACCGTTCTGGAAGGTGTAGTCGACCAGGGCCGAGACCTTGTGCTTGGGCGTCATCGGCAGGCGGTTGCCCAGGTCCGGACCGTTGCTCTTGGTCACCTCGGAGTCGGTGTAGGTATAGGAGGCGTTGAAGCTGACCCGCTCGTTGATGCGACCCACGACCTCGGCCTCGATGCCCTTGACCTCAACCTCGCCAGTCTGGATCGAGAAGCCGACATTGGCGGGGTCCGGGGTCGAGACGTTCTGCTGGGTCAGGTCGAAGGCGGCCAAGGTGGCGAACAGCTTGACGCCCGGCGGCAGGCCGCGCGCATCGAACTTCACGCCCGCCTCGTACTGCTCGCCCGTGGTCGGCTTGAACAGCGCGCCCGAGAAGGTCGAGCCGGCCACCGGCTGAAACGACTTCGAATAGGCGACGTACGGGACCAGGCCGTTGTCGAACAGATAGCTGAGGCCCGCGCGGTACGAGAACTCCTTGTCCTCGACCTTGGCGCCGGCGGCCATGCGGTTGGTGGTCTCGACCCAGTCGTGGCGGACGGCCAGGGTGGCGATCCACTTGTCCAGTTTGATCTGGTCTTGCAGGTAGAGGCCGGTCTGTTTCTGAAGCTGGTCGGAGAACACCACCAGCGGCGGGGCCTCGATCTTGAGACCCTGCACCGGGTTGAACAGGTCGGTGTTGGGCGAGCCGAACACGAAGGCGCTGCTGCCGATGTAGTCGTAGCGGCGGTAGTCCAGGCCCGCGACCAGGTCGTGGCGCAGGGCGCCGGTGTCGCCGCGGTACTTCACGCGCGTGTCGACGGCGAACACGTCGACGTCCTCACCGAACGAGAAGCTGTAGCGGCTGACCGTGCGGTTGTCGGCCAGCACCGAGCTGGCGAACAGGCCGCGGTCGTCGCTTTCGAGGTGCGTGACCTTCAGGTTCTGCTGGATCGACAGACCGTTGCCCAGCTTGTGCTCGACGTCGTAGCCGATCGCGCCGTGGTCGCGCTGGAAGCGGTTGTAGGTCTTCTCGCCCAGGTTGGTGTGCGACGAGGTGCGGCCCAGCGGGTTGGCCGTCAGGGTGCCCGAGATCGGCAGGAAGCCGCGGCTGTCGCCCCGGACGTCATCCGACTGGAAGTAGGACAGCAGGGTGATGCGGGTGGCGTCGGTCGGACGGAAGGTGAGGGCCGGGGCGATGTAGATGCGCTCGGCGTCGACGCCGTCGATCTGGCTGCCCTTGTCGCGATAGAGGCCGGTGAAGCGCGCCGCGGCGCTGTCGCCCAGCGGGCCGGTCACGTCGAGATTGAACTGCTTGTGGTCGAGATTGCCGGCCTGCACTTCGATCTCGCCGCCGAACGCGTCGCCCGGGCGGCGGCTGGTGATGTTGACGATGCCGCCGGGCGGCGTCGAACCATACAGCACCGACGAGGGGCCCTTCAGGACCTCGACCGACTCCGAGCCGTAGAGATCCAGGCCGGTGTTGCTGATCGAGCCGACGGCGGCTTGCAGGCCGTCGATATATTGCACCGGATTGAAGCCGCGCACGGTCAGCCAGTCGACGCGCTGGTCGGGGCCGTAGTTCTCGCCGGTGACGCCGGCGGTTTAGCGCACGATCTGACCCAGGGTGCTCCAATCCAGCAGGTCGATCTGGTCGCGGGGGATCACGGTCACCGACTGCGGCACCTCGACCAGCGGGGTCTGGCTCTTGCTGGCCGTGGTCTCGCCGTTGGGCACGTAGCGCGGGGCCGTGACCACCACCGCCTCGACCGACTCGTCCTCGGCCAGGGCCGGAGCCGCCGTCGCCAGGACGCCGATGCTGGCCGACATCAGGGCGACGAGACGGAGGTATGCGAAGGGGGTTTTGGGCACGGTGGCGGATCCTTGGTCACGAGGACGGGAGCGGCGGCGCGGGGCGCTTTCGCGCGCGAGCGAGCGATCTTACTTGAAACTAAGTCGCAACTACACCGGTGCATACTGCGCCGCAACGCCCGGTCCCGGGTTCGGGGAGAGGTGTTGCCGGAAGGACGCGGTCGGACGAACTGCAGCTCGCCCCAGATGCGTGCCTCGCTACGACGCCCGCCGGGCCGCTGCGCGTTTGCGCCAGCGCAGGAAGCCGGTGACGAACAGCACCGCCGGAACGAAGCCGATCAGGACGCCCAGGATCCGGGTCGCCAAACCGCCCACGGACGCGTCGTGCAGCGGCCGGATCCAGGCGTTCACCGCCGTCGAGGCCGAGCCTTGTCGCATGTCGTGAACAGCCAGAACCGCGCCGGAGTACTGGTCGACGAAGACGAAGCTGGTCGGGAAGCGCGTCGTCGGATCGTGCGGTACCCGCGCCCGGATCCGGAACACGCCATCTCCGGGACCGGGCACGTCGACCCACCGGACCTGGGCGTCAGGCAAGGCCGCGTGCGCCGCCGACAGGGCCTGCGCCACCGGGATCTGGACGCCGGTTTTGGCCGTCGATACGGGCGTGGGCACGGGCGTCATCGGCGCGACCAGCTTGCCCAGCAGCCAACCCTTCTCGGCGGGTAGCGCCAAGAGCGCGCCGGTCGCCGTCAGGATCAACAGCAGCGCCAGGCTGTAGAGGCCTGCCAGCTTGTGCAGGTCGTACAGCCGGCGGATCGGCGACGCCTGGCGCTTGTAGGCCAGGGCCTTGCGCCAGCTGCCCCTGGGCCACCAGACGATCAGGCCGGTGATCAAGAGCAGCAGCGACGCCACGCCGATCCAACCGACGACATAGTTGCCGGTGTCGCCCGCCAGCAGGTTGCGGTGCACGTCGTAGAGCCAGGTCATCAGGTAGTCGCCCCACCGGGCTTGGCGAACCACCTGCTGGCCATCGCGCGAGAACCAGACCATCAGCGGATCGACGCCATGGGAATGGCCGTGAGCGGATGACGGCGGGTAGTAGCGCGCCGGGATCGGGCCGGCCTGGCCGGTGACCTCGAACGACCACTTTCCGCTCGCTTCGGGCCAGCGGGCCCTGGCGGTCCGCAGGGCCTGGTCCCAGACGGGCGAGTTCCAGTCTGGCGCGGGTCCGGCCGACACGGTGCGAGCTGCCGGGTTCAGCAGCGCGTCGATCTCGACATAGAAGACCAGCGCCGATCCGGTGAAGGCCAGCACCAGGAACGGCAGTCCCAAGGCCAGGCCCAGCCACAGGTGAACCTGGCGCAGAAGCGAGCGGAAAGGGGCCATCGGCGCGGCCCTAGAACTTGCGCGACAGCGACAGCTCGACGCTGCGCGGTTCGCCCAGGAAGACCAGGTACGAGGAATAGCCGGACCAGTCGGCATAAAGCTTGTTGGTCAGGTTACGCCCGCGCAGGGTCAGGGTCCCGAACGGCGCCCGCCAAGCGATCGAGGCGTCCAACACCGTGAAGGCCGCCACCTTGGTCGTGTTGGCGTTGGCGGTGAAGAAGTCGCCGTTGTGGCGCACCGCGCCGGTCAAGGTCAGCGGCAGGGTCTGCGGCGTGTAGGTCACGGCCAGGTCCACCAGATTCTGGGGCACGTTGGGCGGGCGCTTGCCAGAGCGGTCGACGCCGCCGGCTTCGATCAGCTTGTCGAACTTGGCGTCCAGCACCGTGGCGCCCAGTTCGACCCGCAGCGCCTGGGTGAGGTTCCAGTCCAGCGCGAGCTCTACGCCCTTCGAGGCCTGGCTGCCGCCCTGGACGGTCTGAGCGGGATTGACCGGATCGCGGGTCAGGACGTCGTCCTGGCGGATGTCGAACGCCGAGGCGGTCAGCTGCATCCGGTCGTTCAGCAGCAGGGTCTTGATCCCGGCCTCGTAGGACCGGCCCATGCTGATGTCGAACGTGGCGTTGGCCGCGCTCATGAACAGCAGGCCGCTGATCGGCGTCGCGGCGCGGCTGTACTGGGCATAGAGCTGGGTCTTGGGGCGCAGGTCGTAGACGGTGCCGGCCCGCCAGGAGATGGGATGGTAGTCCTGGGCGTAGGTCGTGGCCACGCCGCTGGTGACGTTCAACACCCGGCGGTCCAGCTTGATGTCGTCCAGACGCGCGCCGACCGCCAGCAGCAGGCGGGGCGTCAGGTTGAGGGCGTCCTCAACAAAGACGGCCTTCGCGGTCACGTCGGCCCAGGCGTTCTGGCGCGTCGCGAAGTTCGCTGACGTGTCGGCCAGGAAGCGTCCCCGCACCGGCGCGAACGGATCGACCGATGGGGCCGCGCCGAACCGGCGGACGGTGAAGAAGTCCGTTCCGCTGATCTCCGCCCCCAGGGTGAAGCGGTTGCGGCGTCCCACCAACGTCCCGTCATAGGCGGCATGGACGCGCTGGTTCCAGATCTGATGGTCGTGGCTGATCAGCGAGGTGGCGCGGTCCAGCCGGCCGGTCGCGCGGTTGAAGCTGTAGTCGTCGGAGCCTCGCCACAGGCGCTCGGCGTCATACCAGCTGGTGTCGCTGACCAGGGTCCAGCGGTCGTTCAGGCGATAGTCGGCCCGGGCGCGCAGCCACAGCGACTGGGAGTTCATCAGGCTGTCTTCGACGTCGTAGTTCGCAAAGCGCAGCGTCTTGTCCAGCACCAGGCCGGCCGAGCCGGAGACCAGGCTGCTGGGGTCCCGCGCCGCGCCGGCCGCCACCAGGGGCGTGCCGTAGTAGGGGCCTGAGAACCGGTCCTCATAGTAGTCCGCCGACACCGTGACGGAGAGGCGATCATTGGGCTGCAGCAGCAGCGCCAGATTGGCCCCGAAGGCCCGGGAGCCGGTGTCCTCGACCCAGCCGTCGGCGCGCGAATAGACGATGTCGCCGCGCACAGCGGCCTTGTCGCCCAGCGGGGCGTTGAGGTCGCCCGCCAGGCGATAGGCGCCCCGGCTGCCGGCGCTGGCGAACACCTCGCCGACGCGCTTGTCCAGCGTCGGGCGGCGCGGCACGAAGTTGATCGCGCCGGCCAGGGCGCCTTCGCCGGAGGTGACGGAGGCCGGGCCCTTGATGACCTCGATGCGCTCAAACGCCCAGGCGTCCCAGTTGCGAACGGCCACGTCGGAATTGGCCATGCGCACACCGTCGTAGAGATAGTTCACGGCGCGGTGGAAGCCGCGCATCGACACCGATCCGACCGAGCCGGGCAGGTTGCCCGAGGCGACGCCGGGCGCGGCGTTCATGGCTTCGATGGCGGTGCGCAGGCCTTGGACCTGGAAGTCCTGCTGGGTGAGGACATCGATGGTGGCCGGCGTTTCACGCTCGGTCAGGCCCAGGCGGCCGGTGACCTCAGCCTTGGTGTTGAACGGTCGGGCGGTGACCATGACGCCATCAACGGCGGAGGTCTGATCGTCGAGGGTCTCGGCGTGAGCGGCCACGGAAAGACCCGCGCCAATGAGGGCGCTGGTCGCAAGCAGAACGGATTTCATCTGTGGGATCCTTCGACGCGCGCGGCGTCGCAAGCTGAACTGAGGGTTAGGCGCGGGGGCGCCTTGCGGTCAGGTCAGCTGGATCGGTGGTCCACGGGCGGGCAGGGGCGGGCCGGACACGCCGCGGCCGGGCGTGACGCTGGCCACGATGGTCGGCGCATCGCTCTCGATCGCGACGAATGCGACCTCCAGCACCGAAGCGACGACAGGGGGCGGCGCGGCCAGGGCGTTAGCGGCGAAGAGGCAGGGCGCTTCAGGCTTCGCCGGCGCGGTCTTGTCGTCGTGCTGCGACAGTGGCGCGCCGGGTGCGATGCTGAGCATGCCTTCGCCGGTGCAGAGCACGATCGGGAAAGGCAACTCGTTGCGCGGCCCGCTCGCGACCATCATCCCCGGCGGGATCAGCACCTTCATGGCGATCGCAAGCACCGCCAACGTCAGACAGACGTGGCGCGCCAAGCGATCCGGGATGGAGAGTCGGCTGGTCACGCGGCTGGCCTATCTCAAGCGCCGGGCCTTGTCATGCGTGTCGCTCAACCTGCGCGGCTTGACCGCTCGCCCCGGCGCGGCCTAACCCCGACGCGACTGGAGGCAAGCCACCATGACCGACACCGTCGACGACGCCGAGCTGAACGCTCGCCACAAGGCCAAGATGGCCAAGATCCAGACGGCTCGGGCCAAGATGATGGCCGAGCGGCAGGTCGAAAAGGGTCTGCTGATCGTCCACACCGGCGCGGGCAAGGGCAAGACCACCGCGGCGCTGGGCATGGTCTGTCGCGCCATCGGCCACGGCCAGACGGTGGCGGTGATCCAGTTCGTGAAGGGCGCGCTGCAGACCGGCGAGAAGGTGGTGTTCGACGCCTTTGCGGATCAGGTCGAGTTCCGGCCGATGGGCGAAGGCTTCACCTGGGACACCCAGGACCGCGCCCGCGATATCGCCGTGGCCCGCGAGGCCTGGGAAGTGGTCAAGGCCCGCATCGCCGATCCGGAGATCGACATGGTGGTGGCCGACGAGCTGAACATCGTGCTGCGCTACGAATATCTGCCGGTGGACGAGGTGGTCGAGGCGATCGTCGCCCGGCCCGAGGGCAAGCACGTCATCGTCACCGGTCGCAACGCGCCCCAGGCCCTGATCGACGCCGCCGACCTCGTCACCGAGATGGCCGTGGTCAAGCATCCGTTCCGCAGCGGCGTGAAGGCTCAGGCTGGCATCGAGTTCTAGCCGAACTGGAACCGGATCTGGAACCGCGTGGCGGCGTCGACGCCGGCTGGCGGCTTGGGAAATGGTCCCGCGCGCTTGACGGTGTCCAGGGCCAGGCGGTCCAGCATCGGATCGCCGCTGGTGCGGACGATCTCGATATCGCACGGCGCGCCGTTGGCCATCAGATGGAAGCCGATCATCGCTCCGCCGGTCAGACGTGCGCCCGGCGGACGGCGCGCCATGATCATCCGCCAGACCTGTTCCTGATAGGCCTTTAGGGCCGTGTCCTCGGTCGGGGGCGGAGCCTTGGCGGCGACGGGGGCCGCCGCTGGCGTCACGAACGATGCGGGCATCGGCGTTGGCGCGATCCGATCGTCGAGCGCCGGGGCGCTGGCCTGGACCGGCGCCGCCGCCGTGGTAGTCTCGGCCTTGGCCAGCTTGGCGGGCTTGGGTTCATCCGCCGGCCGGGGATCGCGCTGCGCCTTGGCTGCGGGCGAGGGCGCGGGCCGCAGCGGGACGGGCGGCGGCATGACCAGGTCGGGCGAGACCAGGGTCACGACGATGTCCGGCGCGGCCGGAGCCAGCGGCGGGGGCGAGCGCTCGAAGGTCACCAGGGCCAGCTGCGCCGCCACAATGCCGCACGAGGACACAAAGGCGGCGCCCTTGGGCAACAGCACCCGCCGGCACCAGCGCTCCGTGGCGAGGAGAGCCGCAGCGTTCATGGTCAGAACCTCGCGCTCAGGCCGATGTCGATCGAGCGGCCGCGACCGGGCGTCTGGCGCAGCAGGCCGTTCGCGCCATAGTCGCCTAACGAGACCCCGCCCAGCGGCAGGGCGTAGCTGCGGTTGGCCAGGTTCTCGACGCCCAGGCTGAGCTTGATCGTTTTCCACTGGTAGGCCGTGCGGACGTTCAGCAGTTGGTAGGCGGCGGTCTTGCGTTCGTTGCGGGTGGCGTCAACGCGGTCCTTGTCGGCGACCAGTTCCAACTCGACCTCGCTGGTCCAGGGACCCTTGGCGTGCTCCAGGCTCAGGCGACCGTTCAGCGGAGCCTGGCGGTAGAGCGAGCCGCCGTCGGTGCGGTTTTCGCCACGCAGGGCGCTGACCACGCCCTTGGCGCGCAGCTGGCCCCAGGCCTCGCTGGACCACAGGCCGGTCTCGCCCGAGACGTCGACGCCGTAGAGGCGGGCGTCGACATTGGCGAACTGCAGCTGCACGAAGCCGCTGGGCTGGCCCATCATGTTGGTCAGGTCGGCGATCTTGCGGGCGTCGATATAGTCGTCGACCCGGGTGAAGAACGGCTCGACCTTTAGCCGCCAGCCTTGCTCGACGCCGCCGGAGAACTGCGCGGCGGCGCTGAACGTGTCGGCCTTCTCGGGCGTCAGGTTCAGGTTGCCGACATAGCCGTTGCCGTCGCCGTACCAGCCGATCATCTGGCTGGACATCGCCCCGCGGCCCCAGGCGTACAACTGGTAGAGGTTGGGCGACTGCACCTTGCGGGCATAGCCCAGCTCCAGGACCACGCCCGGCTGCGGCGCATAGCGGAGCAGGGCGGTGGCGGCCCAGTTGCTGTCGTCGTGCTTGCGGTCGGCGGCGTTGAACGCAGCCGCAGCCATGGCGTCCTTCATGCTCATCATGCTGGTGGAATAGGGCTGCACCGCGCCGGTGTTCATCGACACCGCGTCGTGGCGAAGGCCCACCACGGAGGTCAGCTTGTCGGTCCAGCGCGAGTCCAGCTCGGCGAAGACGCCGAAGCGGTCGCGGTGACCGTCATTGACGTTCAGATAGGTGTTGGGGCCCATCATCATGCTGCCCGCCACCGCCGGCCAGACGTCGTTCAGGCCCTGGTGGTGGAACTCGCTGCCGACCCGCAGGGTCTGGCGCGCGTCCAGGACGATGTCGGCCTTTGCGATGACGCCGTTGGACTTAACGGTGGTGTTCATCGGCATGCCGCCGTCGGCGTCGCCGCCCTTGTCGTCCAGGAAGTTCATCTTGTGGCGGACGTCGCGGTGATAGGCCGTCACGTCTGCCGAGCCCCAGCCGAACACGCCCTGATAGCGGCCGGTGACCGACCAGGACTGGTTGTAGGTCATGTCCATCCACTGGTTGGGGAAGCCCTCGTAGGGCGAGTAGTCCAGGGTGGTCTTGACGGTGAACAGGCCCACGCCCGTGCGGCGGGCCAGGGACAGGGCATGGCCGGTCTTGGCGTATTCGGTGGAGCGCACGCGGCCATCGCCCGAACCGCCCTGGTAGTTGCGGGCCTTGGCGACCGAGCCGGCATAGCTGGCGCTCCAGAGGTCGTTGGCCCAGGTCGCCTGCACCGCACCGCCGACGGCGTCGTCATTGCTGCGGTAGAAGCTGGAGGCCTCACCGGTGACCAGGGTCTTGCCGGGCTCGGCGAAGCGCGGATCGGCGGTGCGGGCGGCGATGACGCCGCCGATGTTGTCGCCGCCCAGGCTGACGGGCGCGACGCCTTTCATGACCAGCACCGACTGCAGGGTCTGCGGGTCCACATAGGACAGCGGCGGGTTCATGAAGTTGGGGCAGGCCATGTCGACCGGCGCGCCGTCGATGGTCACGACGATGCGGTCCTCGCCCAGGCCCCGGATCGCCGGCAGGCTGGAGAAGCCGCCGGCCCCCTGGGCCGCGACGCCGGGGACGGCTCGCAGGATCTCGGCGACGTCGCTGGATGCGGTGTGGCGGTGCTTCAGCGTGTGTGTCACCGTCTGGCTGGAAAGGCTGCCGCCGTTGTTCAATGGCTCGGCCGGCGCGGCGGCGACGTCCACGTCGCGCAGCTGCAGCGTGGTTTGGGCCATGGCCGAGCTGGCGGTCAAGGCGAAGGCGATGGCGAGCCAGGAGGAAGAAGCGGCGAGGGCGGCGATGCGGATCATGGTGACACCTGGCGCACGAGATTGTGCGGTCTTTTCTGAAGGTTGCGGGCGTTCTTCCGCCCTGGCTTGGACGTTAGAACCCGCCCGCGCGCGAACGTTGTGCGGGCGCAACGAGACGGGCGGGCGGAGCCCTTAAGGCGTCGGGTTTTCGAAGAAGGGATTCCCCGTGAGCCAAGACACCCCGACGCCCGCCCACACGCCGGCTTTGGCGACCTATCCGTTCGATGCGCGGGCCATCGCCAAGCGCTTCCGCCACGCGGCGATCTTCGGCGCGCTGGAGGTGCTGGAGCCGGGTGAGGCGATGCGGTTCGTCAACGACCACGACCCGCTGCCGCTGCTGCGCCAGATGGCCGAGCACTTCGGCGAGACCGTCGCGATCGAGTACCGCGAGCGTCGGGCCGAAGGCGTGATCATCGACTTCATCAAGCAGGTCTGAGGCGGTCACCGCGTGGCCCTCGCTCAGCGGGCGAGGGCCGACTGGAGCGCCTGCAGCAGGCTGTCTTCCAGCAGAGGCTTCTCGACCAACAGCGCCCGATGGCGTTTTGCCAGGCGCACGAGATCGGCGGTGGGATGGGTGGCGGTCAGCAGGATGGCGCTCGCCTGATCCTTGGAGCGAACGCGCTCGACCAGCGGCGCGGCGTGGATGGCCGGCGGGGCGTGACCGATGATGACGGCGTCGTGGGCGGCCAGATCCAGGTGGTCCGAAAACCGGTCCGGATCGCCGAAGGCTTCGACGCGGTAGCCGTCCAGGGGCAGGGAGAAGCAGAGCGCCTGACGAAGCGCGACGTCCTGGTCCAGGAGCAGGACGCGCGGCGCGGCGGCGGGGAGCTCGGACATGGACGGCCTTCGAAAAACGCTGAGGGCTGGGGCGGGCGGGGCCCGCCCATCCCCACGGGATGGACAGGCCCCTTGGGCTCGGGTTGGAGGGTTAGGCGGCGATCTTCCAGTTGGGCTGGAGCTCGACGTGCGGCGGGCAGGGGGCCACTTCGCCGGTGGGCAGGCCGCACAGCTCGTTGGCGAAGCCGTGGTTGACGTCGCGGTGGTGCGCCTCGTCGGCGCGGACCACCTCGACCACGTCCCGCAGGGTGCTGCCGGCCGGCAGGTTCCAGTAGTCGAGGGCGATCTGCGGAGCGGCGACGTTCTCGCTGCGGCCTTCGTCGATCTCAGCCAGGTAGTGGGTGTAGCTGATGACCGCTTCTTCCTCGAAGTAGCCGACCACGCGGTGAGCGGTCTTCGAGCTGATCAGGTAGAGGCCGAAGAAGAACAGGTAGAAGACCCACTGGGCGGCGACGACGACGAAGCGCTCGAACAGGGTCGGCTTGGCCACCTCGATGAAGGTCATCAGGTGCATGCGCTCGTTCTCGGCCTCGTCCATCAGGGTCTTGATCCAACCCTTGTCGCCTTCCATGCGGCGCAGGCACTTCAGGTGGTTGAGCGTGGCGCCGACCATGCCGGGCACGGCGGCGACGGTTTCCAGGACCACGGCCCGGTGGCCGTAGCGCTTGGCGAAGAAGGTGTCGGCGCAGAAGCGCAGGGCCTTCACGAAGCCGAAGGCGACGACGTCCGAAGCGCCCTTGGGCTGATGGTGGACGTCGAGATTGATTTGCGGGCCAGTCATGGTCTGAGACCTTTGCTACGGGGGACGGTCTTGAGGGCCGTCTGTTGCGATGGGGTCTTGATACGACCGGGCCTCGCGTCGCAAAATTCTGGTCTGATCCTAAGGGGAATCCCTGAGGCCGCCGCGGAGCACCGACCATCGCTGAGTTCATGCCATCACGCCGAGATCCCGCACGGGAGTGGGCGATGGTCGCGGGCATCGTCGCGGGGCTGATTGGGGCGGGGGCCGCCACGCGCGTGTTCTTCGAGCCGCTGCTGGGCGAACGGGGCCTTTATCTCTTCTTTTTTCCGGCGGTGGTGGCCGCCGCGGCCTATCGCGGCGCGCTGGGCGGCTTGGCCGCCTGCGCGGTCGGTACGGTCGCCCTGCTAATGCTGAGCGCCCGTCATCACGGGCTGGATCCGGGGGATTGGGTCGGGGCCGGGCTCTATGTCGCCGTCAGCGGTGTCATCGCCTATGGCGGCGAGCGTTTCCGCGTGGAGCGCCGGCGGACCCAGGCCGTGGCCGAGGACCTACTGGTCCGCGAGGCGCACCTGGCCTCGATCCTGGACACCGTGCCCGACGCCATGGTGCTGATCGACGAGGCCGGGCTGGTGCGCTCGTTCAGCTCGACGGCCGAGCGCCTGTTCGGCTGGACCGCGGCCGAGATGCAGGGCCAGAACGTCAACCGCCTGATGCCCGAGCCCGACCGCACGCGCCACGACGGCTATCTGCAGCGCTACTACGCTACCGGCGAGCGACGGATCATCGGCCTGGGGCGGGTGGTCATCGGCGAGCGCAAGGACGGCTCGACCTTCCCGATGGAGCTGGCGGTCGGCGAGATCCGCACGGGGCAGGGACGGTTCTTCACCGGCTTCGTGCGCGACCTGACCGAGGTCCAGCAGACCCAGGCGCGCCTTCAGGACCTGCAGGGCGAGCTGGTGCACATGGCCCGCCTGACCTCGATGGGCGAGATGGCCTCGGCCCTGGCGCACGAGATCAACCAGCCGCTGTCGGCCATCGCCAACTACCTGAAGGGCGGTCGCCGGCTGCTGGAGGATCCCGATATCGACCGCGCCCTGCTGTCCCAGGCGCTGGACAAGGCCGGTGAACAGGCGCTGCGGGCCGGCGCGATCATCCGCCGCCTGCGCGACTTCGTGGCCCGCGGTGAGACGGAGAAGGCCCTAGAGAGCCTCAAGCGCCTGGTCGAGGAGGCCGCCGCCCTCGCCCTGGTCGGCGCGCGCGAACTGGGCGTGAACGTCCGCTTCCACTACGACCCCAGCGTCGACCAGGTGTTGGTCGACCGCGTCCAGGTGCAGCAGGTGATCGTCAACCTGATCCGCAACGCCGTCGACGCCATGGAGACCGCGCCCCGACGCGATCTGGCGATCAGCGTCGGCCAGGTGGAAGGCCACGCCCTGGTCACCGTCGCCGACACCGGTCCCGGCATCGCGCCCGAGATCGCCGAGAACCTGTTCGCGCCGTTCGTGACGACCAAGCGCACTGGCATGGGCGTGGGTCTGTCGATCTCGCGCACCATCATCGAAGCCCACGGCGGCCGCCTGTGGGTGGAACCGACCGAAGGCGGCGGGGCGACGTTCAAGTTCACCCTGCTGACCACCGAAGAAGGAGATCTGGACCTTGAGTGAAGGCGTCGTTCACATCGTCGATGACGATGCGGCCATGCGGGACTCGCTGGGTTTCCTGCTGCAGGTCAACCGCATCCCGTTCCGTCTCTACGACTCTGCCGTGGCCTTCCTGGAGGACCTGCCGGCCGACGATGGCGGCTGCGTGCTGACCGACGTGCGCATGCCCGAGATGAACGGCATCGAGATGGTGCGCCTGCTCAAGGGCAAGGGCTACCGCTCGCCGATGATCGTCATGACCGGCCACGCCGACGTGCCCCTGGCCATAGAGGCGATGAAGGCTGGCGTCGTCGACTTCCTGGAAAAGCCGTTCGAGGAAGAGGTGCTGTTGCGCGCCGTGCGCTCGGCGCTGGAGCTGGGCCATGTCCAGCGCGACCAGGATGCCGCCCTGGTCGAGACCCGGCGGCGCATCGCCACCCTGTCGCCGCGCGAACGCGACGTGCTCAAGGGACTGGTCGAGGGCAAGGCCAACAAGGTCATCGCCTTCGACCACGGCATCAGCCCGCGCACCGTCGAGATCTATCGCGCCAGCCTGATGACCAAGATGCAGGCCAAGAGCCTGTCCGAGCTGGTCCGCATGGCGCTGTCGGTCGAGGTCAGCTGAAACGGCGGAAGAGGACGTCGTTTTCCAGGGTCACGTGCTCGCGCAGGTCGGCGTCGATCTCGCGGCACAGGGCGTAGAGCGTCCGCCAGCTGCCACAGGCGCCCTCGGGCGGCGTGAAGTCGGTGGTCAGTCGCGCCAGGGTGTCCAGCTGGACGACGACGTCGTCATGCTCTTCCTCCATGCAGGCGATCGGGCCGGGCGGCACGGCGCCTCGGCCCATCATCGGGAACAGCATCAGCTCCTCCTTCTGCTGGTGCAGTTCCAGGTCGTCGAACATGAAGAGCAGGTGCTGAGACAGGCCGATCGGAACGTTCGGATGTTCGCTGTGCACGGCCTCGACCCGCTGGGCCAGGCGAACGGCCTCGGGGAACTGCTGGCGGTGGACCTCGTGATAGCGGGCGATCAGGTGGGCGATCAGCGCGCCGGTTTCCAGTCGCGGGGTGATGTCCATAGCGGTCTCCTCTGGCGCATCGCCAGCGCCGGGAAAGGCGCTGAATTGCGGCCATTGGAGCGCGAGACGGGCTCACGAACGTTGCGCGCCGCCAAGGTTCTCGTCCGACGCCGGATAATAGGCGACCATCGCGCCGCGGCGGCCGGCGGTGGTCAGCGCGCCCTCGCGAATCAGCTGGGCGCACAACGACCGTAGCGCCGCCGCGCCCGAGGCCTGGCTGACATAGAAGACGCCGCGCGCCCGGGCCCGATCTAGGACATCCTCTTTTGACCAAGCAGCCAACGCCATCCTCCGCGGAAACAGACGAGGGCGGTTAGCCGAGTCTGGCGGGGCCGACGTTGAGCCTGCTCAAGCTGCAGGCCTAGCGGTTGTTGCGTAAGCGTTTTTCCGGATAACGCCAGTTTGCGCAGGCGCAACGTTCGAAGCCTTGGACGGGCGGACGGTCTCCCCATCGGCGCCGCTTCGGCGTCTGGGGATACGACCATGAAAGCTCTCGCCCTTTTCGCCACCGCCGCGACCCTGGCCTTGACCAGCGCCGCCGGAGCGGTCGCCGCCACCGCCGACGCGCCCAAGCCCGCCGTCGCCGACACCATTCGCCTGGCCACCGACCTGCCGCCGCCGATCACGCGCCGCACGCCGGCCACCGTGAAGGTCGACCTGATCACCCAGGAAGTCATCGGCACGCTGGACGACGGCGCGACCTACAAGTTCTGGACCTTCAACGGCAAAGTGCCCGGTCCGATGGTCCGCGTCCGCGTCGGCGACACCGTCGAGGTGACCATGAAGAACGCCGACGACAGCGAGCACATGCACAATGTCGACTTCCACGCCGTGACCGGTCCCGGCGGCGGGGCGGTGGCGACCATGGCTGCGCCCGGCGAGACCCGCAACTTCACCTTCAAGGCGATGGCGCCGGGCCTCTACATCTATCACTGCGCCACCCCGATGGTCGCCTCGCACATCGCCAACGGCATGTACGGCGCCATCCTGGTCGAGCCGGAGGAAGGCCTGCCCAAGGTCGATCACGAGTTCTACGTGGTGCAGGGCGAGGTCTATACCGACGAGGCGATCGGCACGAAGGGCCTGCTGAACGAAAGCGTTGAGAAGCTGCTCAACGAGCAGGCCGAGTACGTGATCTTCAACGGCGCCTACAAGGCCCTGACCGGCAAGCGGCAGCTAAACGCCAAGGTCGGCGAGACGGTGCGAATCTTCTTCGGCGTGGGCGGTCCCAACAAGACCTCGAGCTTCCACGTGATCGGCGAAATCTTCGACAACGTCTACAATCTGGGTTCGCTGACCAGCGCGCCGACCAAGGACGTTCAGACCGTCACCGTCGCGCCCGGAGGGGCCACGATCGTCGACTTCAAGCTTGAGGTCCCCGGCAACTACATCCTGGTCGACCACGCCCTGAGCCGTCTGGAACGCGGCGGCGCCGGCATCCTGCACGTCGAGGGCCCCGACGCGCCGACCATCTTCAAGGCGCCCCCGAACCCGCACACGGGTGGCGGTCACTAACAGAGCCAAGACCGGGGCGGCGAAGGGATCGCCGCCCCGATTTCTTTCCGACATCAGGATATTTCCAATGAGACAGCAGCTCCTGCTCGCCGTGGCGAGCGCGGGCGCCTTGGCCATGGGCGCTTCGGCGGCGCAAGCCGCTCCCGACACCGGCCAGCTCCTGCTCGAGGCGCGCTTGCGGTTCGAGCACTACGAGGCCGACGGTCCCGACGCCGAGGGCGTCACCGAGCGGCTGCGGGTGGGCTGGCGGCAGCCGATCTCCCGCACCCTGACCGGCTTGATCGAGATGGAGGTGGTCGGCGCCTTCGAGCACGACTATGCCGACGGCGTGCACCCGGCGCCGGGCAAGGCGACCATTCCCGACCCGGCCATCGTCGAGCTCAATCGCGCCCAGCTGGAATGGCGGCCGAGCGACAAGGTCAGCGTCGACCTGGGCCGGCAGCGGATCATCCTGGGCAACAGCCGCTTCGTCGGCAATTCAGCCTGGCGGCAGAACGAGCAGACCTTTGATGCGGTGCGGCTGACGGTCCAACCAACCAAGACCGCGACCCTGACCTACATCTATGCCGATCGGGTCAATCGCTCGCTGGGCCGCAAGTCGCCGCAGGGCATCTGGCGCGGGGACGTCCATGTCGTTCAGGCCGAGAGCGAGCTGGGCGCGCTGGGCAAGGGCACGGCCTATGCGCTGCTGCTGGATTTCGACAACGCGGTGACCCAGTCCTCCAAGACCTTTGGCGTCCGGCTGGCTGGCGCGCGGCCGATCGGCGGCGGCGGCGGCGTCAGCGGGACCTGGGAGCTGGAGTACGCTCACCAGAACGACTGGGGCTCCAATCCGCAACGCTTCGCGCTGGACTACCACTTGGCGGGCATTGGCCTGAAGACCAAGCGCTCGTCGATGTCGGCCAACCTTGAACGGCTGGAGGGCGACGGCGTGCACGGGTTCCAGACGCCGCTGGCGTCGCTGCACCTGTTCCAAGGCTGGTCTGACGTCATCGGCGCCACGCCGGCCAAGGGTGTGCGCGACGTCTTCCTCCGCGGCGTGACCAGCTTTGGGACCGCACATCCGGTCCGGCTCACGGCCGAGGCCCATGATTTCGCCACGACGGTGGGCAGCCAGAAGCTGGGTCGCGAGGTCGACTGCGCGATCATGACGACCCTGGCCAAGGGTTGGTCGTTCGAGGTCGGGGTGGGTCGGTTCGACAGCCGCGGCCCGACCTATCCGAACGCCACCCGCACCTGGGCCAGCCTGGACTTCAAGCTTTGAGACTAGGCGGGCTCGGCGAGGGCGGTCAGGGCGTCCATGTCGCGAACGATGATCCGCTTGCGCGCGCTGCCCGTCACGCCGCGCTCGTCCCAGGACGCCAGCGTCCGGCTGACGGTGTGCAGGGTGGAGCCAGCCATTTCGGAAAGCTCCTGGCGGGTGATCGGGAAGTCGATCTCGATCCCCCGCTCGGTGCGCCGGCCGGCCTGCTGGACCAAGCGCAGCAGGGTGTGGGCGATGCGCTGCTCGACCTTCTCGACGGCCATCTCGCCGACCCGGTCCTGCATCTCGAACAGGCGGTGGCCGGCCGAGGCGGCCGAACCCATGGCGATCTCGGGATAACGGGCCATCAGCTCGCGCATCGCCGCCACGGTCCAGTAAACCTCCAGGCTCTCGACCACGGTGACGGCGTCGGCCGGAAAGGCCTTGCCCATCAGCGCCGCGACGGTGCCGTACATCTCGCCGGGGCCGATGAAGCGGATCACCGACTGGCTGCCGTCGGGACGGGTCTGGACGATCTTGATCCGGCCATCCAGCAGGGTGTGGCAACTCGTGCCCGGATCGCCCTGCGAGAACACCACCTTGCCAGGCGGCAGGGTGCGAACCTTGCCGGCGGCCAGGGCGTCGGCGCGGGCGGCCTCATTCAGATTGCCGAACATGTCGGCGCCGCGAAGGGCGTCGGGCGTGAGGGGGGCGGCCATGAGGCGCTTTCCTTGGGTGAGCTTGGCTCCTGCCTAGGCGAGCCGGGTGTCCGCCTGAATCCCGGAATTATACCTAGGCGCATTCCCCGAATGTCGGCGGCGGGGGCCGGCTTGCTAGGTCGAGATCTCACAACGGGACCTCGCGCATGACTTTCACGGCTTTGTCGGACGCTCAACGGGCGCATGCCGGTCGCAACCTGCCGCGATACACCAGCTATCCGACCGCCTTGGCCTTCGATCCCGAACAGGGGCGGGCGGCCGAGGACTGGTTCGCAGGCACGCGCGCCGAGGACCGGCTGTCGGTCTATGTCCACGTGCCGTTCTGTCGGCGGCTGTGCTGGTACTGCGGCTGCAACACCTCGATCGTCCATACCTATGACCGGGTCGGGGCCTATATCGACGTGCTGACGCGCGAGGTCGATCTGGTCGCTCAGAAGCTGGGTACGCACGACGGCCTGGCCCACCTGCACTTCGGCGGCGGCAGCCCCAACGCCCTGCGGCCACACGACTTCCTGGCGCTGGTCCAGCAACTGACGCGCAACTTCGGCCTGCGCGCCGGGGCCGAGGTCGCGGCCGAGCTGGATCCAGGCCTGCTGTCCGACGCCTTCATCGACGCGGCCGGGGAGGCGGGGGTGACCCGTGTCAGCCTGGGCGTCCAGACCTTCGATCCGCACGTCCAGGAGATGGTCAACCGAATCCAGCCGTTGGACATGGTGGCCCGCGCCGTCGAACGGCTGCGCGGCGCCGGGGTCGGGGGTATGAACTTCGACCTGATGTACGGCCTGCCAGGCCAGACGCCCGAGAACGTCCACGAGTCCGCCCGCCTGGCCGCGCAGATGCGGCCCGACCGGGTAGCGGTGTTCGGCTACGCCCACGTGCCGTGGATGAAGAAGCACCAGATCATGATCCGCGAGGCGGACCTGGCTGACCTGGATGGCCGCTGGGCTCAAGCGGAAGCGGCCGACGCGGCCCTGACCGAGGCCGGCTATGTCCGCATCGGCCTGGACCACTATGCGCTGGCCGAGGATCCGCTGACCCAGGCCATGGCCGAGGGCCGCCTGCGCCGCAACTTCCAGGGCTATACCGACGATCCCGCGCCGGTGCTGATCCCGATCGGCCCGTCGTCGATCGGCCAGTTCCGTGAAGGCTTCGTCCAGAACCACACCCCGACCGACGACTGGGCAGCGCGGGTGGTCGAAGGCCATCTGCCGCTGAACCGCGCTCTGCCGGTCAGCGATGAGGACCGCCTGCGCGCGGCCGTGATCGAGCGGCTGATGTGCGACATGGCCGTGGATCTCGAAGCCGTCTGCCGCGCGCAGAACGCGTCCGTCGATCAACTGGCCGGAGACTTCGAGCAGCTCGATCTGCTGGCGCGCGACGGCCTTTGCGCTCGCGATGGCGCGGTCGTGACCATCCCCGAATCCGGTCGTCGGCTCATGCGTGTCGTGGCCGCGGTCTTTGACGCGCGTCTGCCCAAGACCGTGACGCGTCACGCCAAGGCGGTTTGATCAACATCAGGTCCGGTGAGGTTGTCGACCGACAACGTCCGCCTCGCCGGCCCCGCGCATCTTCCCCCTGAACGCCGCCGGGACTCTCCCACGGCAATGGGGAAAGCGAGAGATGAACACGCGAAGACTATGGTTCGTCCTCGCCCTGGTGATGGCGGTGTCGTTCACCGTCCTGGGGCTGATGGGACGCGAAATCTACCGGGAGGCGCCGCCGATACCGTCGCAGGTCGTTGATCCGAGCGGCCAGGTCCTTGTCACCAAGGCCGACATCCAGACCGGGCAACTGGCCTGGCAATCGATGGGCGGCCAGCAGGTCGGCTCCGTCTGGGGCCACGGCGGCTATGTCGCGCCGGACTGGTCGGCCGACTATCTGCACCGCGAGTCTGTCGCCCTACTCGACATCTGGGCCCAGCGCGACTTCAAGACCGCCTACGACGCCCTGCAGCCCGAGCAGCAGGCCAGCCTGCGCGAGCGCCTGAAGCGCGAGATCCGTACCAACACCTACGACGCCAAGACCGACTCGGTGACGGTCAGCGCCGACCGCGCCCAGGCCATGCGCCAGGTGCGGGGACACTACGAGACCCTGCTGGGCTCGGACCCGTCGCTGGAAAAGCTGCGCGAGCAATATGCGATCGCCAACGGCGCGGTGAAGGATCCGACCCGGCGCACGGCCATCTCCGCCTTCTACTGGTGGTCGGCCTGGGCGGCGAGCACGGAACGTCCCGGTCAGGCGATCACCTACACAGCCAACTGGCCGCATGAGGAGCTGATCGGCAACCGTCCGACCACCGCGGCCATCGTCTGGTCGATCGCCAGCATCATCCTGCTGATCGGCGCGGTCGGCGGGCTGGTCTTCTGGCACTCCAAGACCAAGGTCGAGGAACACCTGCCGGCCCCGGTCCAGGATCCGCTGGCGCTGATGAAGCCCACGGCCTCGATGAAGGCCACGGGCAAGTACTTCCTGACCGTCATCGGCCTGTTTCTGCTGCAGGTCGGCCTGGGCGCGGTCACGGCCCACTACGCCGTCGAAGGCCATGACTTCTATGGCGTCCGCATCTCGGACATCATTCCGTATGCGGTGACCCGCACCTGGCACACCCAGCTGGCCGTCTTCTGGATCGCTACCGCCTGGCTGGCCACCGGCCTCTATGTCGCGCCGATGATCTCGGGTCACGAACCCAAGGGCCAGAAGCTGGGCGTGGACCTGCTGTGGGTCGCCCTGGTCGTGGTCGTGCTGGGCTCGATGGCCGGCGAGTGGCTGGGCGTCCAGCAGGTCTTCGACCTGAACGCCAACTGGTGGTTTGGCCATCAGGGCTGGGAATATGTCGACCTGGGCCGCTTCTGGCAGATCCTGCTGTTCGTGGGCCTGATGAAGTGGCTGGTGCTGGTCGGCCGCGCCCTGTGGCCGGCCCTCAAGGTCCCGTCGGACAGCAAGCCCGTCCTGTGGATCCTGTTCCTGTCGACCATCGCTATCGGCCTGTTCTACGGCGCGGGCTTCATGTGGGGTAAGCACACTCACATCAGCATCGTCGAGTACTGGCGCTGGTGGGTGGTCCACCTGTGGGTCGAAGGCTTCTTCGAGGTGTTCGCCACGGCCGTCATCAGCCTGCTGATGGTCAAGCTGGGCCTAGTCCGGGCCAAGACCGCCAACGGCGCGGTGCTGTTCGGGACCATCGTGTTCCTGTTCGGCGGCGTGCTGGGCACCGCCCACCACTGGTATTTCGCCGGCACGCCAGTTTCGGTGATCGCCATCGGCTCGGTGTTCTCGGCCCTGGAGGTCGTGCCGCTGGCCCTGATCGGCGCCGAGGCCTACGAGACCTTCCGCCACACCAAGGCCGCCCCGTGGGTCGCCACCTATCGCTGGCCGATCTTCTTCTTCGTAGCGGTGTCGTTCTGGAACCTGCTGGGGGCCGGCGTCTTCGGCTTCATGATCAACCCGCCGGTCAGCCTGTACTTCATCCAGGGTCTGAACACGACGGCTACCCACGCTCACGCCGCGCTCTTCGGGGTCTACGGCATGCTGGGCATCGGCCTGCTGCTGTTCTGCTTCCGGGGTCTGGCGCGCCGCGAGGCCTGGGACGACCGCCTGCTGGCCTGGACGTTCTGGCTGCTGAACGGCGGCCTGGCGATGATGATCTTCCTGTCGCTGCTGCCGGTCGGCGTGGTGCAGGCCATCGCCAGCATCGAGCACGGCATGTGGTTCGCCCGCTCGCCGGAAGTGATCCACTCGCCGCTGGTACAGACCCTGGTCTGGATGCGCGTGCCCGGCGACATCGTCTTTGCCGGCGGGGCGTTCACCCTGGCCGCCTTCGCCGCCAAGCTGCTGATCGGTTCGCGCCGGTCCGCCGCTAAGCAACCGAAGGAGGTGACCGTCCCAGCTGAATGATGAGCCGAACCTGAAAACCGATGGCGGCCGGGCTCCTTGCGGGTCCGGCCGCTTGCGTTCGGGCGCCCTTGAAGTCCTGGAACCAGCCGGTGCCCCTTCGCCGGAAAGGCCGCGTCTCCGGCGCCGTGAACGGACCGCGCCGGAGACGCTCGCGCCGGCCCCACAAGCCGGGCGGAGATCGCGACGCCTCAAGGGGAGGAGCGACGTCGCAGGTAAAATCTATTCATTGAGTAGGATTTTGGTCGATGAAGTTTTTCTGCGGTCGCTCGCAGGTCTCGGCAATGGCTAGGACGTGGTGGCCAGGGACAGGTCGATCGCGCCCTTGTTGTTGAAATAGAAACCGGGAACGTCGTTGGCGAAGACGAACAGGCGGCCGGATTTCTCGAAGATGATCTCCGCCTCTGCGCCGATCAGGAAGGTCTCGTCCCCGCGCTGGTCGAGCGCGCCGCACAGCGCAAACCATGGCGCGCTGGGCCGTCGCCGCAGCGGGCGCGCAAGGTTCATCATCGGGCGCTCGTAGCCTTCGGGACCACAGGTGATGGTCCAGTCGGTCCAGGTTCCGGTCGCGGTGAAACGGACGGTCTGGCCGGCGCTGACGTCCAGTAGGGTGTCGGTCCAGTAAGGCTTGGCGAAAATCAGCACCACGGCGCTCCGTCAGGGCAGGAACGAGAAGACCTTGTCGATCGGCCGCCGGGGAATGATCACTTCCACAAAGTGCGTCCGGTTGCGATGAAGCCGCGCAGGCAGGTCGGCGCGGGCGTTGACGTCCTGGGCGTGGATATTGACCTCACCCTTGGCGCTGTCGGTCTTAGAGTCGAAGTATTTTATGTTCCGCCCCAGCGGCGCTGCCGAGATGCTGACCGCCAGTTCCGCCGTGTTGTTCCGGTAAAAGATGTCCATCAGGTCGGTGTGGTCGATGTACAGGCAGCGATAGGCCGGGTGGATCGAATTGACATGCACGTGCTCGAGCACGTCGCGGTGGAAGGTGATCATGCCCTTGCGGTTCTTGGCGTCGGGCTCCGCGAACTCCAGAAAGTAGTCGCTGACCAGATTGCCGTAGTCGTCACGCACCATGACGTTCAGCTGCAGATAGCGGTGGAACTGCTTGGGCTTGGGATCGTCGAGATTGCCGAAGGTCTGATCGATCAGCTCCTGGGATTGTGCCAGGGTGGCGGTCTCGTCGCTGATCGCCTGCCAGGCGTCGGTGATGGTCTTGTACTCCGCGAGCGACACGCACCTCAGCGCTTGCAACAGCAACTCGCGCAGGCGGGCATCTTTCGGCGGCAGGATCTCGCCGCTTTGCTCGGGGTGAGTGATCTCGGTGTGATCGCGCTCGGGCAGCACCGCCAGAGGCGCGGCGTACGGCTTGCGCAGCGGCCAGAGAGTGACCTGCGGATCGGCGCTGTTCTTGCTGAAGTCGATCGTGAAGCCCGTGGCGTTGATGTCCGCCGCCGACACCCGCACGGTGCCATCTGACCCGGCCTCGTTGATGATCTGCTGCAGGCCGGAATCATAAGCGCGCGTGCCGACGATGACGAAAGGAAGGACGCCCTTCGTATCGTCGATCGCGCTGAACGGCCCCGAGGCGTCCTCGCCCGGGCGGGCCAGCAAATCCTGCTGGGCCAGCTTCCATTGATACGGCGAGGCCAGCTCCAGCGCCCGCAGCATCTCCTCACCGGTCTCCAGGCGATTGCCCAGACCCTTGGTCAGGCGGCCGATCATGCTCTTGCCGACCGCGGCCAGCCGCGAGCCGAAATTGGCCGGCGCCAGCATCACAAAGCGCCGTACGGGCACGGTCCGCCCCGCCGCGTGCAGGTTCGCCATCCACTGCCGCGCGACGAGGGCGCCGGTGGAATGCACGATCAAGTCGAAGGTCTGGCTAAGCGTCCCAGCGGCAATCATCGCCTGGATCACCACGTCCATCCGCTTGGCCACATCCTCGACCCGGACGTCGTCGTCCATCGAGATGTAGTTGCCCAGGAAGACGTCCTGCACGGCGAAGCCGTTCTGACCCAGGAAGTCGCGTAAATGCTTGAAGGAGTCGCCCTTGTCGCTCCAGCCATGCAAAATAGCGATGCTGTTCATGACGCCCCCACGCCTATGTCCAATGCGACCATCAATTGAATAACGACGTTATGCAAGTGTGGCTTTCGCGCATATGGCGAAGTCGCGAGGAGGCGACCGCGCACCGTCAGCAAACCGTCACGAGGCCCCGCTAGTCACCGCGCATCGACTCGGCGGCGCGCTGGGCGACGGGACGTGGTGATGGCCTGGCTTCGCGATATAGACCGATGGTTCGTGACGAGCGTGCTGCCGTACGCCGACAACTACCGCGCCTATGCCCGCAAGCTGACCAGTGATGAGGCCGATGCCGAAGACCTGGTGCAGGAGGCCTACGCCAAGGTCCTGGGCGTGCCGGACTGGAAGCGGCTGGAGGCGCCCGAGCGGTTCGTCCTGACCATCATCCGCAACCTGGCCTATGAGCGTTTCCGCCGGGCCAAGGTCGTAGGGATCCGCCAGATCGGAGTGCTGGAGATGGACGCCTTGGCCGATCCTTCGCCGGACGCCTACGCCGTGACCAGCGCCCGCGAGGAGCTGGACCGGGTGCTGGCCGCCCTGGACCGCTTGCCCGAGCAGTGCCGCAAGGTGCTGACCCTGCGAAAAATGCACGGTCTGTCGCCCGGACAGATAGCGGTCCGGCTGAACTTGTCCGTCTCTACGGTCGAGAAGCATCTGGCCAAGGGTCTTAAGCTCTTGACCAAGGCCCTGGCGGCGAGCGATGGCCGCAGTTTCGCAAAAAGATCGAGTTCATGGGTCAAACGGGCGATCAAGACCGAGACGCGTTGATCGCCCAGGCTTCGGAGTGGCTGGCGCGACTGGACGCCGGCCGGACCACGGAACGCGAGCTGGATGACTGGCGCGAGGCCGATCCGCGCCGCGCCGCCGCCTTCGCGCAAGTGGCCGCCGCCTGGAGCCGACTGGACGTGCTGCGCACCGCCGACGCCTTGCCGCCGGCGCGTGAGCTGCGCGTGAGCCGCCGCGGTTGGCTGGCGGGGGGCGGGGCCCTGGCGGCCAGTCTGGTGGGCGGCGTCTATCTGGGACGCGATCATCTGCTGCGTACCGGCGTCTCCACCGATGTGGGCGAGCGGCGGACCTTCACCTTGCCGGACGGCAGTTCGGTCGAGCTCAACACCGACACCAGGATCGCCTGGCGCTTCGACCGCAAGCGCCGCCGGTTGTGGCTGGAGCGGGGGGAGGCGGCCCTGACCGTCGCCCAGGACGCCCTGCGGCCGTTTGAGCTGGTCACCGTGCGGGGGCTGGCGCGGCTGGCGGCCGGGCAGTTCAACGCGCGCCTGCGGCCGGCGGGCCTGGATCTGATCGTGCTGGCCGGGCAGGCGGCGGTCGAAACCGTCTCGGCCAGCGCCGAGGTTGGCGTGGCCAGCGCCGCCGCCGCGCGTCAGGTGCTGGAAATCACCGACCAGCGCATCGATGTGGCGGATGCGCGCGAGGCCGAGGTCCAGAGCGTCCAGGCCTGGCGGCGCGGCGAGATCGTCTTCGAGGGCCAGTCCCTGTCGGCTGCGGTCGAAGAATACAACCGCTACCTGACCCGCAAGCTGGTCGTCGACGACACGCGCGCGGCCAATCTGCGGCTGGGCGGGCGTTTCCTCACCGGCGACCCCGACAGCTTCCTGCGCGCGTTGCGCACGACGTTCGGTCTACGGATCATCGACGACGGATCGTCAAGAATTCTTCTTAAATCTCCATAGCGGTCTTTGCGTCGCCCCCCGTCTTGCGGGTCGAGACGCCGGTTTCCGGCGAACCAAGCAAGGGGCGATCCAATGAGCAAGACCTGGGCTCCGCGCATCAGCGCGGGCATTCTTCTGGCCACCACGGCGCTGGTCGCCGTCGCACCGGCCCAAGCTGTCGCGCAAGCCGCGGCCAGCGTGACCTTCGATATCCCGGCCGGCGACGCCGCCACGGCGCTGAACACCTTCTCGCGCCAGGCCGGCGTACAGCTGATGTTCCCCTACGACATCGCCGCCCGTCACCGCACGGCGGAGCTGAAGGGCGCCTACGGCCGTGAAGAGGCGCTGCGTCGCTTGATCGCCGGCGCCGACCTGGAGATCGCTTCGGCCAACGCCCAGGTCATCACCCTGCGCGCCCGGAGCGGCGCCCCTTTGGCCAGCGCGGCCGCCGCTGAGGTGGTCGAGGAGGTCATCGTCACCTCGCGCGCTGGTTCGGACGCCCGCACGCGTCTGGCCACCAGCTACGCCGTCACCAGCATGAACGAGGAAACCCTGCGGATGCGCGCCCCGATGGGCGTGGCCGATGCGCTTAAGTCGGTGCCCGGCTTCTGGGTCGAGGCTTCGGGCGGCGAGGCCAGCGCCAACATCCGCGCCCGCGGCATTCCGCAGGAAGGCTTTTCGGCCATCGCCCTGCAGGAGGACGGCGCGCCGGTGCAGCACGACGGCGGCCTGGGCTATCTGAACGCCGACCAGTCGTTCCGCCTGGACGAGACCATCGAGCGCATCGAAGTCGTGCGCGGCGGTCCTTCGTCGATCTTCGCGTCCTACGCCCCGGGCGGTACCGTCAACTTCATCACCCGCAAGGGCGACGTGCAGGAAGGCCTGGTGAAGGTCCAGGCCAGCGACTACGGCCTGAAGCGCGTCGACGCCTACTACGGCGGTCCGATTGGCGACTGGCGCGCCAGCGTCGGCGGTTTCTGGCGCGAGGACGACGGCATTCGCGACCCGGGCTTTGCGGCCAACAAGGGCTATCAGGTCCGCGCCTCGATCGGCCGCGACTTCGAGCGCGGCAGCTTCGACTTCAACATCAAGCACCTGGACGACAACGTCATCCTGTTCGCCGGCGTGCCGCTGAAGTTCGACGCCGCCGGCAAGCCCAGTGCCGCCCCGGGCTTCGACCCGCTGACCGGCACCCTGTCAGGTCCGGAGACCAACAAGCTGACCCTGCGCGGCCCCAAGGGCCCGTTCGACTGGGACCTGTCGCGCGGCACCGAAGTCAAGCTGACCCAGGCTACCGCTGTCCTGAAGTACGAGATCGCCGACGGCTGGCATCTGCAGGAGACGCTGCGCTACCGGACCTCGGAGTCCAAGCGCATCGGCCTGTTCCCCAACACGCCGGTGACTGGCGCGGCCCGTATCGCCCAGTATCGCGCCCAGCTGTTGGCCGTCACGCCGGGCGCGACCGACGTGCAGCTGCGCTACGCGACCAATCCCAGCGAGATCTTCAGCACCACGGGCGCGGGGCAGAACGGCAACGGTCTCGTGCTGGACGGGTCGCTGCGCTACGTCTCGGTGCCGCTGGACGAACTGATCAGCGACACCCGCCTGGTCCACAAGTTCGACATCGGCGGCCAGACCCACGACGTTGCGGTCGGCTTCTACCACGCCCATGTGGAAGAGGCCTTCAACCGCTATTCGGCCAACGCCCTGCTGGACGTGCGCAACAACGCCCGTCGCCTGGACATCGTGGCCGTCGACAATACGGGCCGGGTGCTGTCCAGCCTGACCGAGAACGGCATCAGCCGTTACGGCGCCGAGTTCGCCAATGGTGACGGCAAGTCCAACACCACGGCCCTGTACCTGACCGACGAGTGGCAAGTGACGCCGGCCCTGCGCATCGACGCGGGCGTGCGCTGGGAGAAGGTGGAGTTCACCGGCCGCAGCGAGCGGTCGGCGACCATCAATCTGGGCCTGTCGCCGACCCCGGCCGACGACACCGTGCTGGCCGGCACGGGCGTCTACGACCGCTTCACGCGCAAGTTCGACCACGCCGGCTGGACCGTCGGCGCTGACTACCGGATCACGCCGCGGATGGGCGTCTTCGCCCGCTACACCTCGGCGTTCCGTCTGCCGTCGCTGGGCGACTACATCACCAACGCCAGCAACACCGCGCCGTTCGTCCAGACGATGGATCTGATGGAGGCGGGCTACAAGCTGTCGACCGGCAAGCTGGATCTGTACGCCACGGTCTTCCACACCGCCTATGACGCCCTGACCTTCGGCAGCCTGGTCTTCAACCCGACCACCGGGGCCTATGTGAACCAGACCAGCATCACCGACACCAAGACCCTGGGCTTGGAAGTCGAAGGTGTAGTGCGGCCGGTCAAGTGGTTCGACCTGGGCTTCAGCGCCACGGTGCAGAACCCCGAGTTCGGCGACTACCAGTTCGAGGAAAGCTGCACCGTCGCCGCCACCGACCCGAGCTGCACGGTCAAGCCGCCGGCCACGTCGGGCAGCCGAACGCGGGACTTCACCGGCAACCAGCTGGTGCGCGTGCCCAAGACCTCGTTCCGCCTTACGCCGGGGCTGAACCTGCTGGACGGTCGGATGCGCATCGAAAGCAGCCTCGAACGCTACGGCGCGCGCTTCTCGGACGCGGCCAACACCTCGAAGCTGCCGGCCTACACCCTGGTCGGCGCGACGGTCCGCTTCGACGTCACCGACAAGCTGGCGCTCTATGCCTATGGCAACAACCTGACCAATGAGATCGGCCTGACCGAGGGCAACCCCCGCGCCGGCCAGATCATCAGCGGCGAGGCCGGTTCGCTGTACGGCATCGGTCGTCCGGAATTCGGCCGCTCGTTCCGCGCGGCTGTGATGTACCGCTTCTAAGAAGCGTCCTTTCTTCCCCTGAAACTTGGGCGGCCGGGTCTCCGGCCGCCCATCTTTTCGTCCGGAGCGCCAATATGATCCGTCGGCTGATGATCGTGCTTTTCCTGCTGGTCGCCGGGCCGGTCTGGGCCGCCGACACGGCGCCGGACCTGGTGTTGGTGGGCAAGATCGTCGGGGCGGATCACCAGACCTACAAGCGCGTGACCTTCGATGTGCCCAAGGGCGTCACGCGGCTGACCATCGCCTTCGACTACACCGGCAAGGATCAGAAGACCGTCGTCGACCTGGGTCTGCTGGATCCCCAGCGCTTCCGGGGTTGGAGCGGCGGCAACAAGCGCACGTTCTCGGTCAGCGCCGAGGCTGCGACCCTGAGCTATCTGCCGGGACCGCTGCCGGCCGGACGCTGGGCCCTGCTGCTCGGCGTTCCCAACACCCGTGCGGCCACGATTGCGACCTACGAGGCCAAGCTGTTCTTCGAGCGGGAAGGGCAGGCGGCCAGCCCGCCGCCGTTGCGCGCTGGCACAGCCTGGTATCGCGGCGACCTGCACGTTCACACCGGCCACAGTGACGGCTCCTGCGCGAGCCAGTCGGGCGGCCGCGCGCCGTGTCCGCTGTATCGCACAGCCCAGGTCGCCGCCGAGCGGGGCCTGGATTTCGTGGCTATCACCGACCACAACACCACCAGCCACTTCCAGGACATGGACGCCCTGCAGCCGGCCTTCGACAAGTTGCTGCTGATCCCCGGGCGCGAGATCACCACCTTCCACGGCCACGCCAACGTGTTCGGCCCGACCCAATTCCTGGACTTCCGCCTAGGCGATGCGGCCCTGCCGACGATCAAGCGCCTGCAGGACGCGGTGACGCGCGAGGGCGGGGTGTTCTCGATCAATCACCCAAGTTCCCCATCGGGCGAGCTTTGCATGGGCTGCGGCTGGACGGTCAGCGACACCGACTACGCCCAGGTCCAGGCCATCGAGGTCGCCAACGGCGGTTCCGAGCGCGCCCAGGGCGGGGCCGAGGGGCCGCTGACGGGCATCGCCTTCTGGGAGGCGCAACTGAATGCTGGCCGACGGATCGCCGCCATCGGCGGCAGCGACAACCATGACGCCGGCCTGCCGCATGAAACCGCCTCGGCGATTGGCCGGCCGACCACCGTCGTGCACGCCGACGCGCTCTCGACGCCGGCCGTGCTGGCCGGCGTACGGGCTGGGCGGGTGTTCATCGACCTGGACGGGACGCGTGAGCGTCTGCTGGACGTTTCTGCCCAGGCTGGCGACCGTACCGCCGTGATGGGCGGCGAGCTGAAGGCCAAGCCGGGCGAGACGGTGACTTTCACCGTCGCGTTGACCGGCGTTGACGCCGCCAGTCTGGAGGTCATCCGCGACGGGGCCAAGGTCTCGCCGACCCTGACTGCGCCGGGCATCTTCTCGATCGTCATGGGCGAGCGGTCCGGCTGGGTGCGGGTCAATGTCCGCGACCCGGCCGGACGGCTCCTTCTGATCGGTAACCCGATCTACGTGACTGTCGGCGGCTAGAAGTCCGCCGAGATCGTGAACTGGATCGTCCGCGGCGACGCCGGCCGGAAGCTGGCCGGGGTGTTCACCGTGGTGCTGATCGTGCCCAGATAGTCCTTGTCGAACAGGTTATCGATGTTGACCCGCGCCTTGACCTGGCTGAACGGGCCGGCGGCGAAGCCGTCGCCGATGTCGATATAGGCGTTGACGATCGTATAGCCGCCGACGCTCTCGCTGTTGATAAAGTTGGTGAAGCGGCTCTCCAGGTGACGAGCCGAGACATTCACCAGCAGGCCGTCGAACGGCTCCAGCGTCACGCCGCCCTGGACCACCCAGTCGGGGAAATCGGGCACCTTCTTGCCGGCGATAGGCAGGGTGGTCGGCGCGGCCGTGGTGCTGGCGCGGTAGTTCAGGACGTCGTCCTGGAACTTGGCGTCGTTGTACGAGACATTGGCGTTGAAATAGGCGCGGCCGGCGAAGACTTCCGGCTTCCATTGGCCGCTGAACTCGACGCCCTTAGCCTTCACCGCCCCGACGTTCTGGAAGAAGCTCTCGGTGATGCCACCGCCGCCCGGGACCAGCGCTGCGAACGACTGCAGCCGGTTCTTGAACTGCGTCTGATAGGCCACGATCGAAGCGTTGAAGGTGCGGTGGTTGGCGCGGTAGCCGATTTCCCAGTTGGTCGAGGTTTCGGGTTCCGGCGCGGTCACGGTCGGGCTGGCGGCCGAGAAGATGTCGTCCGCGCCGCGCGGCAGGGCCATGTTTTCCGAATACGAGGCGAACACCTGGTCGCGGCCGGTGACGTTGTAGACCCCGCCGACCTGGGGCAGGAAGCTGTCCTTCCAGTTGGCCTTCAGGATCGGGTGGCGGCCGGCGATATAGTCGGCCGGGTTGCGATAGCCGGCGATCTTGTAGTCGATGTCCGTAGCCTTGAAGCCCAGCTCCAGCTTCAGCTTGGAGTCCAGCAGGGTCAGGGTGTCCTTGACGAAGAACTGCTTCGTCTCGCGCAACGACTTGTAGTCGCGCTGGGCGTGGACCCGCTCGTTGAACAGCGGTGCGCCGTCTGGGTGGCCGTTCTCGACATTGTAGCGGTTCTGGGTGCGGTGATAGTCGTCGTTCTCGATCCACAGGCCGGCTTCGATCTTGTTGAAGCCCAGATGCCAGGAGACCTTGGCAGTCAGGCCCTGGCGGATGCCGTCGACGCCGGAGAGGCCGTACTGGATGCCGCGCGGGGCGACGATACCGGCGACCTTGCCGATCTGAGCGTTGTGACTGGTCAGAGAGGTGCCGTAGGCTTCCGGTGAGACGCCGTAACCGCCCTTGTCCTCGTAATAGGCCGTGGTGGTCAGGTCCAGGTTTTCGCCGAGCGGCGTGTTCAGCGTCAGGCCGTACAGGTGGTCCTTCCGCTTGTTGACCGCAAACTTGTAATATTGGGCGTAGTTGGCGTTCGAATAGGTCGGGCCAGTCGCCGTCGCCGGCAGGTTTGTTCCGGTCTCGGGCGTGCCCGCCGGGCCGGGATTGGGGATGTGTCCCAGATAGGCGAAGGAACGACCCTTGCGGCCGAAGATGTCGCCGGTCGTGCTGTTGTACTGGGCCAGGGTGATCGACGGGCTGTCGTAGTCGAAATAGTCGTTGTGGACGGTCTGGAAGCTGATGTCGCCGCCATTGGGCAACTCATATCGCAGCTTGCCTTCGATGTGCTTGCGGTCGATGTCGCCCGGACCGCGCCACAGGTCGCCCTTGATCCACGAGCCGCTGACATAGCCCGACACCGGGCCGATCTTGCCCGACTCCAGCCGCAGGAAGCCGCGCTTGAGGGCGTTGCTGCCCAGGGTGCCGCTAACCGAACCGCCGGCCTCGGCCGCGGGGGCCTGAGTGAAGTAGTCGACGATCGGCCCCAGCGAGGCGTAGCTGGGCAGGGCGACGTCGCCGGCCCCGGCTGAGGCCGTCACCCGCAGCAGGTTTTCATTGTCGACATAGCGATAGATCGGGCTGCCGCCGAACTGGTCGCTGCGGCCCATGGGGATGTTGTCCAGCAAGAAGCCGATCTGCTGGAAGTTGAAAGCGCGCACCGAGACCGAGTTGCCGAACTCGTACATGCCCAGGGCGTCGTTGGCCTGGACGTTGAAGCCGGGTAGGGACTCCAGCATCTTCAGGCCGGTGACGCCGGCGGGGGCCGACAGCAGCGCTTCGCGGGTGATCGAGACCGTGGCGGTGGCGTGGTCGGTGCCGATGGCGACGCTGGCCTCGGACAGGCGCTTGCCGGTGACGACGACGGAGTCGAGCTCTGTCTTGTCGGTCTCCTGGGCCAGCACGGGCGTTGCGCCGCCCAGCACGGAAGCGGCCAGAAGAAGCGCGCGGAGGCGCGGCGCAGCTTTACGGAAAGTCATCTCGATCCCCAATCCTTATTGACTGGGAAGGAGCGTCGTGGATCAGCGTTCGGTAGGTAAATTCATAATTTCTGATTTCGCGGAATGGATATTTTAAGTCGAACTGTCGAGCATTCGTGTCCATTTTGTGAACATCGACGACGCTTATAAGCTCTGATTATAAGGAAATGCCTATCGCGCGTACCGAGGTGCTCGGTCGCGGTTCTTTTGCTCTTTGCAGTGTCATTGAGCAAAGCATTCGCTCTCACCGTCAAGACGGCGGCGCGGGCAGTGCGTCGCTGGACATGGTTCTGCGAGCAATCGCGGCGCCGGGTGCCTAGCTTCGGCTCAGTCCGGCCAAGGTTGCAGCGGCGACGGCCGCCGCCTGGCCCCGGATGTCGGGGACGGCGGTGATCTCCCAGAAGGCGCCGCGCGTGGCGGGGCCGACGGCCAACAGGGTGGGCCAGGCCGATCCCGAGACGTCGCGCACCCGGTTGTCGTCATCGACATCCAGGCCCAGGCGCAGGGGATCGGGACGGGCCAGGCCTCGGCGCAGCAGGTCCTTCAGCAAGGCGTCGGTCGAGGCCAGGACATCGCCGGTCGGGCCGGTGCAGTTGATCACGGCCACAGCGCGGGCAACGTAGTTCTGGCGTCGGCCGCGTCCGCGCCACTTGGCCAGGACCAGGCCATCGGGCTGCTTGCCGATCTCGCGGATCTTGCCAGCGGCCACATGCAACTGCCCGGCGGAGCGCATCTGCCGGATCCGCGCGGCGACGGTCGGGGCCAGGCGGTGGCGATGCACCTCCCAGAACGGTCGGGCGTGGCGCAGGAAGGCCTGCTTCTCGGCGACGGACCAGTGCCGCCACAGCGCCTGGGTGGCGGGGCGGACAGAATCGATGGCGGTCCGCCAGCCATGCTCCGCCGCCGCGCGGCGCAGCCAGGCCATGGCCTCCAGCGGCGACAGGTCCGAGGGCGGCGGATCCAGATGCGCGCCCGAGGGCGGCGTGAGGTCATGCTCCAGAGGCAGCAGGCCGCGCCGCGACAGGGCCATGATCGGCCGGCCTCTCTGGGCGTCGTCCAGCGACAGGGCGACGTCGATCATCGTCAGGCCCGTGCCAACCAGCAGCACGGGACCAGGCGGCAGGGTCTCGGAGTTCCAGCGCCAGGGATCGGGCACGTAGTCCTCGGAGGCGGCGAAGGCGTCGTCGATCCCCGGTGGACGCGCGGGCGGCGGGTTGCCTAGGGCCAGGACGACCGCGTGGACGGTGACCGCACGACCCATGGCGCACTGCAGCCGCCAGCCGTCGCCGCCGGGCTCAAGGCCGACCACGGCGTCGGGCGTGACCACCAGCCGGCCCGCGCCCGCCGACCCTTCGGCGATCTCGGCTACCTGGCTCTGGATGTAGCGGCCATAGTCGGCGCGGGTGGCGAAGTCGGCCGCGCCCAGATGCAGGCCCTCGGCGTCCAGCCAGTCGACGAAATGGCCGCGTTCGTCCGGCCATGCGCTCATATTGCCAGCGCGGACGTTCAGGCGATGCAGGGGATTGTGGGTCGCATAGGCCGCGCCGAGCCCGACCGGCACGCGCCGCTCGAACAGGATCACCTTCACGTCCGGCGAGCGGCGAAGAAGGTTCAGGGCGGTCATGACGCCGCTGAAGCCCGCACCGATCACGGCGATGACGGGCGCTGGCGGATGAGGCATGCGGGATACTCTAGCGGCTTACTGGGGTTGTCGGCGATCGATGGTCCGGTGGCAAGCCGTCAGGCGCGTCCGATCCAGTCCGGCGCCGCCTGGAACAGGATCGCCACCGCCGCGATCGCCGCGCCCAGGGCGCCGAGCCGGTCGCGGAACGCCTTCTCCGGCGGGGCCTTGTCCGCCCGCCGCCAGCAGTCGACCGCCAAGATCAGGGCGACGCCAAAGCAGCCTGCGGTCGAGACGTCGTGCAGGGTGTAGAACGCCTGCGGCTTCATCGCCTTGATCGCGTCCAGGCTAGGCACGGCATAGACGAGGCCGAAGTGCAGCAGCCAGATCAGCAGGCCGCCCAGCATGGTGCTCCAGCCACTCATGGTGCGGCCAGGGCCAGCAGGCGCGGCAGGCACAGCAGCACCAGCCCCTGGGCGGCGACATAGTCCAAGAACAGCCCGACCAGCTGCATCGTCGCCGGCCGGTCGGGGCCGACATAGCCAAACAGCCAGCGCAGCACGACGTACAGCGCCATCAGCCCGCAGACGCCGACGAAGAAGCCTTGCCAGGAGTGCATGGCGTAGACGATCGCGCCCTGCGCGCTCATCGACGCTTTCAGACCCGCCTCGCGCCAGCCGCTCAGATCCAGGCCCCAGGCCGCGGCGACGGCGACGCCGGCCAGCACCATCAGCAGCGTCGCCAGCGGCGGGCGCTTCAGCGTGCGGTTGGCCAGCCAGGCCAGGGCGATCGCCGTCAGGTTCAGCCCGACGGTCGTCAAAGCTGGCAGCAGATCCGTCGGCGCAGGCCATGGCGCCGTCGAGCGGCTCCACAGGAAGACATACGAGAAGACGCTCATCGCCAGCACCATGCCGGCCACGACCAGGGTGATGACCATGGCCCACCAGCCGGTGCTGGTCGGACCGCTGTCGTAGGTCTTGAGCTCGATACCGGCCCCGACATCGACCTTGGCCTGGGGCAGGGGATGATCCAGGAACCAGCACCAGCGCATGACGCAGAAGATCGCCAGCACAGCGCTGATCACCGAAGCGGCATAGGCCTGGATGGTCAGCAGCAGGAAGAAGCCCGCCGTGAACACCGCCGCCCAGACGTGCCAGCCCGACGGCTTGGGCATCGGCAACAGGTGCTGGGGTTCGGCGTTGAGCGGGCTGGTCACCAGGGTCTCGCGGCCGCCGGTCGGGGCGCCAGGCAGGAAGTAGCGGCCGGCCACGACATCGTGCGCCAGGTTCTTCTGGTCCCAGACCGGATAGAGCGAGGTCACTACGGGGATCGAGCGGATCGAATAGAGCTCGGACGGCAGCCATTCCAGTCCGCCGCCGTCGTAGGGATTGCCGGCGCTGGCCCCGAACGGGCGGAAGTTGCGGCACATGTCGATGATCCAGACCAGCACGCCGACGGCGAACAGGAAGGCCCCGACGGTGGAGATCATGTTGGGGATCTCCAGGTCGCGACCCGGGGCATAGGTCCAGACGCGGCGCGGCATGCCCATAAGACCCGACAAGTGCATGGGCAGGAAGGCCAGGTGCATGCCGCCGAACATCAGCCAGAACACCCAGCGGCCCAGGCGCTCGCTGAGCGGCCGGCTGGAGCTCATCGGCGTCCAGTAGTAGATCGCCGCGAACAGGGGGAAGACCATGCCGCCGATCAGCACGTAGTGCAGGTGGGCGACGATGAAATAGGTGTCGTGGGCCTGCCAGTCGAACGGGACCATGGCCGCCATCACGCCCGTCAGCCCGCCCATCACGAAGATCAGCAGCGAGCCCAGCACGAACAGGCCGGGCGTGTTGAACTTCATCTTGCCCGAGGCCACCGTGGCGATCCAGGCGAAGACCTGTACCCCTGCCGGTAAACTCACCGCCATGGAGGCGGCCGAGAACACCCCGATCGAGCCGTTCGGCAGACCCGTGGTGAACATGTGGTGGGCCCAGACGCCGAAGCTGATGAAACCCGTGGCCAGGAAGGCCAGCACCACCATCCAGTGGCCGACCAGCGGGGTTCTCGACACCGCCGAAACCATGGTCGACATCGCCCCGGCCGCCGGCAGGAAGATGATGTAGACCTCCGGGTGGCCGAAGAACCAGAAGAGGTGCTGCCACAGCATCGGATCGCCGCCGCGCGCCGCGTCGAAGAACGGCCAGTTCAGCGCCCGCTCCAGCTCCAGCAGCGTGGTGGCCAGGATCACCGACGGGAAGGCGATGATGATCATGCCGGCGAAGACCAGCATAGCCCAGGCGAAGATCGGCAGCTTGTCGAGGCTCATGCCCGGGGCGCGGGTCTTCAGCACCCCGACGATGATCTCGATGGCCCCGGCGATGGCCGAGATCTCGATGAAGCCGATGCCCAGCAGCCAGAAGTCGGCGTTGATCCCTGGTGAATAGGTGGTCGAGGTGAGCGGCGGGTACATGAACCAGCCGCCGTCCGGGGCCAAGCCGAAGAAGATCGAGCAGAAGAACGCCAGCCCACCGATCAGATAGGCCCAGAAGGCGTATGCCGACAGGCGTGGGAAGGGCAGGTCGCGCGCCCCCAGCATCTGGGGCAGCAGCAGCACACCCAGCGCCTCGACCGCCGGCACCGCGAACAGGAACATCATCACCGTGCCGTGCATGGTGAAGAGCTGGTTGTAGGTCTCCTGCGCCAGCACCCCGTTCAGCGGCAGGGCCAGCTGGGTCCGCATGACCAGGGCCAGAATGCCGGCCAGCACGAAGAACAGCATGGCCGCGCCGACATAGTAGACGCCGACATAGTTGTTGTTGATCACCGTGATCCACTGCCAGCCCTTGGGGCCGCACCAGATATCTTCCAGCGCCTCGACCTCGCCCTTGGGCCGGCGGCCCGTGGTCGGGAAGCGGTCGTAGAGCGAACGGTCGAAGCCGGTTTCCGAGGGCTCCTGGCTCACTTCAGGCTCTCGAGATAGCCGGAGATGGCGCGCAGCTCGGGGCCGGTCAGGACGGGATAGGCGGGCATGCGGTTGCCGGGCTTGATCGCCTGGCTGTCGGCGATCCAGCCGGCCATGGTTCCCGCATTGTTGGGCAGCACGCCCGCGCCTAGCGTTTGGCGCGATCCGACATGGGTAAGGTCCGGTCCGGCGACGCCATTGGCCGAGGCGCCACGCACCGTATGGCAGGCCCCGCAGCCGGCGCGATCGAAGGCCGCCGCACCGGCGTTGTGGGCGGGTAGGATCGCGGCCGGCCGGCTGGCCTGGGCGCGCCAGCGCTCATAATCCTCGGGCGTGTGGGCGACGACGACGAAGGCCATCAGAGCGTGGGCCCCGCCGCAGTATTCGGCGCACTGGCCGGCATAGGTCCCGGGCTTGTCGGCCTGCAGGCGCAGGACGTTGCGGCGGCCGGGGATCATGTCCAGCTTGCCTGCCAGGCGTGGCACCCAGAAGCTGTGAATGACGTCGGTCGACTCCAGCTCGAAGGCGATCGGACGGCCGACCGGGATGTGGATCTCGTTGGCGTCCTGGAAGGTCTCGCGGCCGGTCTCGTCCAGATAGGCCACTCGCCACCACCACATCTCGCCGGTGACCCGCACGCGCAGATCGCCCGGCTGCGGGGTCTCGGCCAGGCGGTTGGTCAGGGACAGGCCCCAGATCAGCAGGGCGGTCAGCACCACCAGCGGAAAGCCCAGACCCGCGATCCAGATCAGTCGTTCGCCGCCCAGTTTCTGCCGCCAGGCGCGTGGTCCGAACAGCGCCACGCCCATGGCGACCACGACCACCAGCGTGACCCCGGCCGCCATGGCCAGCAGGCCCCAGGTCAGGGTGTTCAGCGGCGCGGCGAACGGCCCTGCCGGATCCAGCACCGGCGGCGGCCAGCCGGCCAGGCTCTCGTGGGCGGTCCTATCGGTCATCGAGCGTATAGAGATAGGCCGCGACGTCGCGGGCTTGGGCTTCGGAAAGCCCCGTGGCGGGCATGGCGGTGTCGGGCGACAGGGCCGGCGGATCGCGCAGCCAGCGCACCAGGGCATCGGGCTGGTTGGGCAGCTTGCCGGCGATCAGGGTGCGGCTCGCAAAGCCTTTCAGGGATCCGCCGACCTGGCCTCGCGGCCAGTCGACGCCAGGAATGACATGGCAGGCGCCGCAGCCGTGGCTCTCGACCAGCGTCAGCCCTCGCGCGGGATCGGCGCCGGCGATCTGCGGCCCGTCCGGACCTTTCTCGACGCAGGCGGCCAGACCCGCGCTGGCCAGGCCAATCATTGCTGCTCCCGCCGCTCCGCGCACGCCATCCCCACAGAAACTCAACGCAGCCTCAACCCTCCGGCGTGGCCAAGGTTCCGATTGCGATCATGGGAACTGAGCCGCTGTGCGCCGGTTTAGCCGCTGTGCGCGCATCCCAGCTTCTCCTCGTCCTGGCGGCCCTGACGGCGACGGCCTGCGATCGGTCGGTCAGTCGGACCGACCAAGCGCTGACCGCCACGGGGCGGGTGACGGCCATGAGCGGCGGTGCGGGCGGGCCCGCCAACGCCTGCTTCGCCTGCCACGGGCTGGACGGCGAGGGCGACGGCGTCTCGGTTCCGCGCCTGGCGGGCCTCGACGCCGGCTATCTGCAAAAGCAGATGGAGGACTATGCCTCGGGCATCCGGCCGGACCCGGTCATGACGGCGGTGGCCAAGGCGCTGGACGACGATGCGCGCCGGGCGGTGGTCGCTTACTACGCCGGCCTGAAGCCGAAGGTCTCCATCGCGGATATGAGCCCCGCGCCGGCCATCTGGCGCGATGGCGATCCCGCGCGCGGGCTGACGGCTTGCGCATCCTGCCATGGCGCGGACGGCGAAGGCGTCGGGCGGGGGCAGCCGGCGCTCGCCGGCCAGCCGGCGGCCTACACTCGCGAGCAGATGGATCGCTGGCGGGCGGGCAAGCGCCGCAACGATCCCCGCGCGGCCATGACCGACATCGCCCGCAAGCTCACTTCGGCAGAAGTCGACGCCGTAGCGGCCTGGTTAGAGCGGCGACCTGCTTCTCCAGCGCCCGCCAGCGACGCTGCCAGCGCGTCCGCCGCGGCGTCCGCTGCGGCACGATCGGCAGCATCCCGTGAAGGACGTCGTCTCGATCGATGAGGTGGTGCTTCAGCGCCGCGCCCGCGTGGATCGGGATCAGCGCCAGCAGGCTCAGCACCAGGCCCCAATGCATCCACTCGGCGGCGGCCTCAATGGCCCATAGGTTCGGATTTCTCAGCGCGCCCAGCGGCATCAGCGGCCACGGGACGAGGCCGAACAGGGTCAGCTGCGTCTCGCGCGCCGTAGCCGAGACGATCGCCCAGCCGCTCAGCGGCAGGCCTAGCAGGCAGGTGTAGAAGACGTAGTGGGTGACGTGGGCGGCGGCGCTCTCCCAGCCAGGCTTGTCGGCGTCATTGATGATGTCGGGGGCGAACAGCCGCCAGCCCAGCCGGCCCAGCACCAGGACCAGCATCACGACCCCGACCGCGAAATGCAGCTCGTAGGCGGCCATCATGCCCGGCCCGGCAGGCGCGCGGCCCATCCAGAAGCCCCAGCCCAGCTGGAAGATCGCCAGGCCCGCCATGGTCCAGTGGAAGACGATGGCGACCGGCGAATAGCGGCCTTCATCGGCGTGGCCAGCCGCCCATTCGAAGATGTTCTCGATCAGCCTGTCGATCATGCCGGCTGGACCACGGGCTGGGGCCGCAGCAGCCGGCCCAGGATCGACAGAGCGAAGACCAGATAGACCGCCGCGGCCGGGATCCACATGATCAGCCCAGCCAGCTGCTGGTCGGCGATCGGCGTCAGGCCCCAGGCGGTGGTCGTCAGCGCGTGCGGCGCATAGAGGGCACGCGGCGTGAAGGTCAGGATCGCGCCCAACAGGCCCATCAGCACCATGGCCCCAAGCAGCCCGGCCACAGCGGCAGGCGGCGGCGCGGCGCGGACGGCGCGCCAGGCGGCGACGGCGCTGACCAGCAGGCCCGCCTGCATCAGGCCGTAAACTAAGTTGTTCGACATCGCCCAGCCATAGGCGACCGGTGCGTGCCAGCCCCAGAATACGGCGGTGAAGAGCAGGGTGGTTATCGCTACCTGCGGCTTACCCCGCGGATCAGGCATGGCCCAGGCGATCAGCGGCGCGGCGGCGACGGTCAGTAGCACGTGGTGGACGGTCCGGGCCGAAAACAGCGCCGAGCTCAGGGCGCACAACGGCGAGACGAAAATGACGAGCAGCGCGGCGACTGCGGCGATCGCGAAGCGACGGCGCCCGGGCGCGAAAGCGATTAGAGCCGCGCCTAGCCCTGCAATCAACGCCAGGGCGATAGGATCGAGGTTCCAGCGTGTCCACAGCTCGGCCGGCGTGGGCCCCGCGCCGCAATAGGGCAGCCATAGACGGTCGGTATTCGACATGAAGGGGGGGGGCTTTCCGGTGGAGCTCCTTTGGCAAATCCGCAGGCGGCAGGGCTGTTCCCACTGGATATGCGACGGAACCGGCCGCCAAGCCTGACCGTTGGCCGATTTGCAATTGGGGAGGATGCGCCGGTGAGCGCCGCCAGGGACGCCAATCTCGACTACGGCAATGCCCTGGCGCGGGCGTTCGGCGGTGCGCTGCTGTTCTCGTTCCCGCTGCTGATGACCATGGAGATGTGGTCGCTGGGCATGACGGTCGACCGCTGGCGGCTGGTGATCTTCCTGGTGCTGACGATCCCGATGCTGATCGGGCTTTCGTACTATTCCGGCTTCGAGCCGACCTTCCGGCTGAAGGACGAGGTACTGGACGCCTTGGCCGCGTTCGGCGTCGGGTTTCTGCTGTCGGCGGCGCTGCTGGCGGTGTTCGGTGTGCTCAGCGGCGATGGCGTCGGCTCGCAGGCCGTCTGGGGCAAGATCTCACTGTGCGCCGCACCAGCCGCCATTGGCGCGCTGCTGGCCGGAAAACAACTGGGCGAACGCGGCCCCGGCCGGCGTGAGAAGGCTAGGGCAGGGACTATGGGCGAGCTCTTTCTGATGGCCGTGGGCGCGACCTTCTTGGCCTTCAATGTCGCCCCGACCGAGGAGATGATCTTGATCGCCTACCAGATGGGGCCGTTGCAGACCCTGCTGCTGATGACGGCTTCGATCGTGCTGCTACACCTCTATGTCTATCGGCTGGGATTCCCGGGGCAGGCCAGGCGGCGCGAGGCAGGCGGGTTTCGGCGCACCTTCGTGGCCTTTACCGCGCCGGGCTATGGCGTGGCCCTGATGGTCAGCCTCTACATGCTGTGGACCTTCGGACGGACGGATGGGGTGCCCCCGCACGAGATCGCCACCATGACCGTCGTGCTGGGCTTCCCGGCGGCCCTGGGTGCGGCCACCGCGCGGTTGGTGGTCTGATGGCCCAGGCCCGCAAAACGACGACGCGAAAGGCCACGGCGCGTAAGACACCGGCCACCAAGGGCACGGCCTCGCCGAAGAATGACATCCCACCGCTGGAATGGGCCGCGGCCGGGATCGGTTTGTGCTTGGCCGTTGCTGCCATCGGCATGACAGCCTGGGATGCGGCGTTCGGTGTCGAAGGGCCGCCGGCTATCGAGGTGCGACTAACCAAGGTCACGGCCACGCCGTACGGCTATGTCGCCCAGATCGAGGCCTTCAACCACGGTGGCGCGGCGGCAGCCCAAGTCGTCGTGGAGGGCGAACTGACCGGCGCGACGCCGGAGACGGCAAATGCTACCTTCGACTATATTCCCGAGCAGTCGGGCGCTCAGGGCGGGTTGATGTTCGAGCATGATCCACGCGCCCAACCGCTGAAATTGCGGGCGAAGGGCTTTGTCGAGGCGTCTTGAGGATCACTTGACGCCTGCTCGCCAGGCGTGACACCAATAAATTGCACAACTATCCCGTTCAGATGTGGAAAAGCACACATGTTCGACTGGGAGGATCTGAGGCACTTTTCGGTGTTCGCGCAGCGCGGCTCGTTGTCGGCGGCGGCGCGGACCCTGGCGGTCGACCACGTCACCGTCGCCCGCCGCATCGCCGCCCTGGAGGCGCAGCTGGGCCTGGAACTCGTCGAACGGAAGCCACGGGCCTACATCCTTACCGGTGACGGTGAGCATGTCGCCCGGCTGGCCGACCGCATGCTAACCGAGTCTCTGGCCATCGAGCGTGTTTCCCGCGCCGGCGGGATCAATTTGGCCGGCGAGATCGTCGTTTATGCGCCGGCGGCGCTGTCGGCGGTGCTGATCGCGCCCAGGCTGGCCAGGCTACGCGAAGCGCATCCCGATCTGATCCTGCGCCTGGACGCCGCCAGCGGCGAAGCCGATCTCGTCGTCCAGTGGGGAAGGCCCGTTGGCGGCGCCAAGGGCGGGCGCAAGCTGGGCGCGTTGCGCTTCGGCCTCTTCGCCACGCCGGGCTACCTCAACGTCCGCGAGGATGCGGATTTCAAGTTCATCGATGATGAGGCCGAGCAGGACGTTTCGCCCGAGGCCGACTGGCTGAAGGTCCAGGCAGGCCGTCGGGCGGTGGTCTTCCGCAGCGGCGACCTCTTGGTGCGCCGCGCGGCGGCCCTTGCCGGCGTTGGCGTTGCCGCCCTGCCTGAGGCGCTGTCGGGTGGCTTGGCGCGGGCGCCGGACGATGGCCTGTTGCTGGAGCGCGAGATTTGGCTGATCCTCGCCGAGGACGTTCAGGACGCCGCCGCTATCCGCGCGGTCGGCGACTTCCTTGAGAGCTGCTTCACCTCCTCGGCCCTAGCCATGGCAGCTCTGAGCTGAGGCGTTGCCTCGCTAACGGAATCAACGACTTAATCGGCTTCGTTGACGCGAAAAGCGCCGACTTCGCGTGTTCGCCTGCGTGAATTCACAAGTCGCGCCTAGCGATGTGAAATTATTCACCGATCATGGCCGCGTTTTTCGCTGCTGACGCGCACAGCGCGCGTCGCGATCCGTATTTCGTGGGCTGGAGCTCGCAGCCGAGCGCTGCCGTTCTTTCACAGCGACACTGACGCGCTAGAGCGCAGCTTGAGCTAGGGCTGTTCAGACAAGGCGAAAATTCGCGCCATCTCCACCCAAGTCTGTTCAGGCGCGAAGGGCAGGGATTTCTGGAAGGTGCGCATCAGCGCGTCCCAAGCCTGGACGTCCGGGTTGGCGGCGTCGCGAGCGGCCTTGGCGGCTGGGTCGTATTGGTCGCCCTGTTCCAGGATCATGAACATCCGATCGCCGACCAGCCAGATCTCGAGTTCGCGCACATCATCGGCGCGGATCGCTGCGGTAATCGCAGGCGGCGGGCTGCCGGCCGCGTGCCAGGCGCGATAGCGGGCGATCTGGGCCGGGTCGTCGTGCAGGTCGACCGCGAAGCAGCGGCGGGTGGTGGCGCTCACATCGGCCTCGACAAGGTCGTTGACGGGATCATCTCGGCTCTTATAAACATCATACATATTATCTTACCGAGCCGATGTCAGGGAGGCAAGGCGTGGCCCAGTTGTACGGAGAAAAGCTGACTCGGCGCGCCCTGGCCGAACGCACCGGCGCGCTGTCGCAGTTTGCCGGCGTGCGGCTGTCGACCCTGGGTGACGGCGTCGAGCGCGGTGTGCGCCAGCTGGAATTCCGCACCGGCACGGGTCTGCGCTTCACCGTCCTGGTCGACCGGGCCATGGACATCGCCGAGTGCGAGCACAACGGCCGCGCGATCGGCTGGCACTCGCCCTCGGGCTTCCGTCATCCAGGCCTGCACGAGTACGAGGGGGAGGGCGGTCTCTCGTGGTTCCGCTCGTTCTCGGGCCTGATGGTCACCTGCGGCCTGGACCATGTGCTGTTCATGCACGACGACCTGGCCGGCCACTATTTCTACGGCCCCAAGAAGGCCGTCAGCTCGTCCCTGCACGGCCGCATCGGCACGATCCCGGCCCGGCTGACCGGCTATGGCGAGCGCTGGGACGGCGACGACTGCATCCTGTGGGCCGAGGGCGTGGTCCAGCAGTCGACGGTGTTCGGCGAAGATCTGCACCTGATCCGCCGCATTGAGGCGACCGTCGGCAGCGACGAGATCCGCCTGCACGACCGGGTGGTCAATCACGGCTTCTACACGACGCCGCACATGTACTGTTACCACATCAATGCCGGCTATCCGGTGCTGGCCGAGGGCTCGCGCTACGTGGCCCCGATCCGCGACGTGGTCTGGGCCGCTCATGCCGGCGAGGACTACCAGAAACAGGGTGTCGGCTATCGCACCCTGCCGGCGCCGATCCGCAACTTCCACGAACAGGTCTGGCAGCATGACATGGCCCCCGACGCCGAGGGCAAGGTCAATGTCGCCCTGGTCAACGAGGCCCTGGGCTTCGGCTTCGAGGTCCAGACCCTGAAGTCGCAGTTCCCGGCCATGTACGAGTGGCAGAACCTGCACGCTGGCCACTATGCTCTGGGTATCGAGCCCTCGACCAACCACGTGTTGGGCAAGGACTTCGCCCGCGAGCGCGGCGAGCTGATCCTGCTGGAGCACGGCGAGGAGCGCCGCTACGACAGCGTCTTCCGCATCCTGCCCGACGCGGCCGCCGTCTCCGAAGCCGTGACCCGCATCGAAGGCGTCGCCCGCCAGCCGGCGGAGGATTATCCCGCGCCGTCGGGCGTCTATCCCGCCATCGGGGGGCGCTGAGATGGCTCTCGACCTCGACGGCAAGGTCATCCTCTACACCGGCGCGGCCGGGGGGCTGGGACAACAGACCACGCTGCAACTGATGGCGCGCGGCGCCACCGTCGTGGCCGTCGACAACGACCCGGCGAAGGTGGCGCAGCTGAAGGCCGCCGCCGAGGGCGTATCGGCCGGCAAGCTGATCGTCTCGACCTCGGACCTGTCGCAACTGGAAGGCTTCCGCGCCGCGTTGCGCGTGCTGCTGGCTCAGGTCGGTGGCTTCGACGTGGTGATCAACAACGCCGCCATCTATCCGTCGAAGCCGTTCGAGGACTACACGATCGAGGACCATCAACTGGTCCAGCGGGTCAATGTCGACGCGGCGATCGTGGCGGTGCAGGAGGCCCTGCCGGCCATGCGCGCCAAGGGCTTCGGCCGCATCGTTAACATCTCCAGCATCACTATCTCGGGCGAATGGGCCAACCTCTCGCCCTATGTCGCCTCCAAGGGCGCGCTAGTCGGCCTGACGAGGGCCTGGGCGCGCGAGTTCGGGCCTTACGGGATCACCGTCAACGCCATTGCGCCAGGTGCCTTCCCGACCGACGCCGAGAAGATCCATCCCGATCCCGAGGGCTACACCCGCCATGTCCTCGACAGCCAGGCGATCAAGCGCCGCGGCCATGTCGGCGACATCGCCCACGCCATCGCCTTCTTCGCCGCCGACGCGGCGGGCTTCATCACCGGCCAGACGCTGCATGTGAACGGCGGCTGGGTGATGAGTTGATCCAGCCAAAAGGTCTTTGATTATAATGGGTATCCTCAGCGGAATCCGCGTTCTCGACTGTTCGATCGCCATGGCCGGCCCGTTCGCCGCCCAGCGCATGGGCGACATGGGCGCCGACGTCATCAAGGTCGAGCCGACGACCGGCGAGTGGCAGCGCCACGTCTCGGCCGGCGGTGCGCGCGGCAACCAGATCAACGTCTCGTTCCTGTCTCTGAACCGCAACAAGCGCTCGCTGGCCGTCGACCTGAAGAGCGCCGAGGGCAAGGCCCTGCTGCTGGAGATGGTCAAGACCGCCGACGTCTTCCTGCAGAACTATCGTCCGGGCGTGGCCCAGCGGCTGGGCGTCGACTACGAGACCCTGTCGAAGATCAATCCGCGCCTGATCTATGTCTCGATGTCGGGCTATGGCGAGGACGGGCCCTACAAGAACTATCCCGGCCAGGACCTGCTGCTGCAGGCGATGTCGGGGGCGATGATGTCCTCGGGGTCGGCGGACCAGCCGCCGCAGCCGGCGGGCCAGTATCTGGTCGACGCCATCACCGCCTACACCGCTTTCGAAGGCGCGCTGGCGGCGCTGTTCCACCGCGAGCGGACGGGCGAGGGGCAGCTGGTCCAGATCAACATGCTGGACGCCATCACCACCATCCAGATGCAAGAGCTGTCGGTGTTCACGGTCGGCGGCAAGCCGCAGACCCGTTCGGCCGAGCCGCACGCCCACACCTACATCCGCGCGCCGTACGGCGTGTACCAGACCGCCGACGGCTATATCTCGATCGCCATGGCCTCGCTGAAGACCCTGGGTGCGCTGATCGAGGAGCCGTTCTTCGCCGACCTGGACGACGAGACCGACAGCTGGACGCATCGCGACGAGATCTTCGCCTGCGTGCGCAAGCGGCTGGTCAACCGCACCAGCGCTGAGTGGCTAGAGCTGTTCCGCGCCCACGACATCTGGTGCGGCCCGGTCTACGGCTATGCCGACCTCGTCCAGGATCCGCAGATCCAGCACAATGGCACGTTCGTCGAGTACGACCACGCCACCGAGGGCCGGGTGAAGGCGCCGGGCTTCCCGATCAAGTTCTCCAAGACGCCGTCGACCATCGAGCGTGGCGCGCCGGTGGTCGGCGAGCACACCCGTGAGATCCTGGCCCAGGCCGGCCGCTCGCCCGAGGAGATCGAGGCCCTGATCCAGGCCGGCGTGGTCCGCTCGGCATGAGCGCGCCCGCCTTTCGGGGCCTGACCTGGGACCATCCGCGTGGCTACAAGGCCCTGGAAGCGGCGGCCGCCCGCCTGGATCCGGCCCGCGACGGTCTTTCCCTGACCTGGGAGCGCCACTCGTTGGAGGGCTTCGAGGAGCGGCCGATCGGCGAGCAGTGCGCGCTGTACGACCTGGTGGTGCTGGACCATCCGCATGTCGGCGAGGCGGTCGCCGCCCACTGCCTGCAGCCGCTGGAAGCGCTGTTCTCCGCCGAGGAGATCGCCGGTTGGCGCGACCAGGCCATGGGCAAGAGCCTGGCCAGCTACCACTATGCCGGGCAGCACTGGGCGCTGCCGCAGGATGCCGCGACCCAGGTCATGGCCTGGCGCCGCAACCGCCTGGAAGCCCCGCCAGTGCTGTGGGACGAGGTCGCTCGGCTGTCGGAGACCGGCGGCGTCGCCCTGTCGCTGTCGGGCCCGCACGCGGCCCTGACCTTCCAGTCGATCTGCGCGGCCCATGGCGGGACGTTCCGCGACCGCGTCGAGGCCCGCGCGGCCTGGGACCTGATGGCCCGTCTGGCGGCCAAAAGCCCCCAGGCGCTGCGGCCGCTGAACCCGATCGGCATCCTGGAGCACATGAGCCGCCACGACGACGTGGCAGTCTGCCCACTGGTCTATGGCTATGTGAACTACGCCCCCGGCGGCGCCCTGGGCTTCGCGGATGCGCCGCGCGTGACGGTCGACGGACCGGTGGGCTCGATCCTGGGCGGCACGGGTATCGGCGTCTCGCGCTGGTGCAAGGTGACGTCGGAACTCCTGGACCACCTGCGCTGGCTGATGTCGGAGGAAGCCCAGCGCGGCTTCATCCCCGAACACGAAGGCCAGCCGGCCCTGAAGAGCGCCTGGCGCGATCCGGCCGTCAACGCCCGCTGGGGCGGCTTCTACGCTGACACCTACGCCACCCTGGACGGCGCTAGCCTGCGACCGCGCCACGACGGGGCGATCGCCTTCCAGACGGCGGCCTCGCAGCGCATTCGCATGGGTCTGGAGGGCGGCGAGCCGGCCGACCGGGTGCTGGACGAACTGCTGGCGCTGTTCGAGCGCCACCGCCCGGCGGGCGCCGAGATCTGAGGACTTGAGACGATGAGCCAAGACGTTCTGTTCGAGGTGACGGGCCACGTCGCCGTCATCACCCTGAACCGCCCGCAGAAGCTGAACGCGGTGACCCCCGACATGGCCAAGGCCATCGAGGCCGCGATCGCTGAAGTCGACGCCTCCGATACGATCCGTTGCGTGGTCATCACCGGGGCCGGGGAGAAGGCGTTCTGCGCCGGGTCGGACATCTCGACGCTGGACCAGTATGAGACCCCCTGGGATTTCCGCAATCGGGGCGACTACTGCGATGCGGTGCGCCTGTGCCGGAAGCCGACCATCGCCGCCGTCAACGGCTACGCCTTGGGTGGCGGGCTGGAGACGGCGATGAGCTGCGACATCCGCATCGCCTCGACCAAGGCCAAGTTCGCCGCGCCGGAGATCAAGCTGGGCTGGATCGGCGGCGGCGGCATGGCGGCCGGACTGGTCCACTCGATCGGGGCCTCGAACGCGGCGCTGATGATCCTGACCGGTGATGTCGTGGACGCCGAGACCTGCAAGCAATGGGGCCTAGTCAGCGAGATCACCGCGCCTGCGGACCTGCTGGCCCGGGCCGTGGCGATCGCCGAGATCATCGCCTCGCGCGCGCCGATCGCCGCCGAGACCGCCAAGCTGAACCTGAAGGCCGCCCACGCCATGCCCTACGAAAAGGCCGTGGAGTACGAGCGCGACCTGCAGACCATCTGCTTCGCTACCCAAGACGCCGCCGAAGGCCGCGCGGCCTTCGCCGAAAAGCGTCCGCCCGTGTTCAAGCGCCGGTAAGCCATGCGTCTTCAGCCCTCCGACATCCTGCCCGCCGACGCGCGGGCCCTGCTGTTCGGCCGCGTCCAGACGCCGTACGGCCCGGCGGTGGTCCGCGTCGATGGCGAGCGCCTGACCGACGTCTCGCGGGCGTTCCCGACCGCCCGCGACCTGTGCGAGGCCGAGGACCCGGCCGGCGCCCTCCGCGCGGCCGAGGGCGCGGACCTGGGCTTACTGGCCAACGTCCTGGCCAACACCGATCCCGACACGCGCGACGCCTCCGAGCCCTGGCTGCTGTCGCCGATCGATCTGCAGGCGGTGAAGGCGGCCGGGGTGACCTTCGTCACCTCGATGCTGGAGCGGGTGATCGAGGAGCGGGCGCGCGGCGACCTGTCGGCGGCGGCCGGCCTGCGCGGCCAAATCCGCGACCTGGTCGGCGACGACCTGCGGCGGCTGAAGCCCGGCTCGCCCGAGGCCGCGGCGCTGAAGGAAACCCTGATCGCCGCCGGCGCCTGGAGCCAGTATCTGGAAGTCGGCATCGGTCCGGATGCCGAGATCTTCACCAAGGGCCAGCCGATGTCATCGGTCGGCACGGGCGCCGATGTCGGGGTGCATCCGGCCTCGACCTGGAATAATCCCGAGCCCGAGGTCGTGCTGGCGGTGTCGTCGGCTGGAAGGATCGTCGGCGCGGCCCTAGGCAACGACGTCAATTTGCGTGACGTCGAGGGGCGCTCGGCCCTGCTGCTGGGCAAGGCCAAGGACAACAACGCCGCCGCGGCCGTGGGTCCGTTTGTGCGGCTGTTCGACGAGACCTTCGACCTCGACACCGTGGGCCGTCTGGAGATCGCCCTGACCGTGACCGGCGAGGAGGGTTTTACGATGCGCGGCCGCTCATCACTGAGCGAGATCAGCCGCGCGCCGGCGGACCTGGTCGCCCAGGCGATCAACGCGCATCACCGCTATCCGGACGGACTGGTGCTGTTCCTGGGAACCCTGTTTGCCCCGGTTGAGGACCGCTACGAAAGCGGCAAGGGATTCACCCACGCGACGAACGACGTGGTCCGCATCGCCTGCGACGAGCTGGGCGCGCTGGTCAACCGCGTGCGTCCGACCGATGCGTGCGAGCCGTGGACCTTCGGCGTCGCGGACCTGATGCGGAACCTGGCCCGGCGCGGCCTGATCTGAGTTGAGAGCATGAAGCCGAAGATCCTGATCAGCCGCCAATGGCCAGACGCCGTCCAGCAACGCTTGGCCGCGCGCTACGACGTGACGCTGAACGCGACCGACACGCCGCTGACGCTCGACCAGTTGGCGGCGGCGATGACGCAGTATGACGCCCTGTGCCCGACGGTGTCGGACAAGGTGCCGGCCCAGGTGCTGTCGGTTCCGAACGCGCGGGTGAAGATTATCGCCAACTATGGCGCGGGCTTCGAGCACATCGACCTAGGGGCCGCCAAGGCCGCCGGCCTGGTGGTGACGAACACGCCGGACGTCCTGACCGATGCGACCGCCGAGCTGGCCGTGTTGCTGATGCTGATGACCAGCCGGCGGGCCGGGGAGGGCGAGCGCGAACTGCGGGCCGGGCAGTGGGCCGGTTGGCGGCCGACGCACCTCTTGGGCCAGTCGCTGGCCGGCAAGACCCTGGGCCTGGTCGGTTACGGCCGCATCGCCCGGGCCACCGCGCTGCGGGCCAGGGCCGCGCTGGGCATGCAGATCGCCTATTACAGCCGCCGGCGCGCGACCGACGAGGACGGTGCGACCTATCACGACAGTCTGGACAGCCTGGCGGCGGCCTCGGACGTGCTGTCGCTGCACACGCCGGGCGGTCCCGAAACCCACCACATGGTCGATGCGGCCCTGCTGGGGCGGATGAAGCCGACCGCGATCCTGATCAACACGGCGCGCGGCACGGTCATCAACGAGCCCGACCTGGCCAAGGCCCTGACCGATGGCGTGATCGCCGGGGCGGGGCTGGACGTCTATCAGGGCGAGCCCAAGGTCGATCCGGTGCTGCTGGCCGCGCCCAACGCGGTGCTGCTGCCGCACCTGGGCAGCGCCACCCTGGAGACCCGCACGGCCATGGGCATGAAGGTGGCCGACAACCTGGACGCCTTCTTCGACGGGAAGCCGCCTCATGACCGCGTCGCTTGACGCCGTCGAGCGGGCCCTGGACGGCTGGCGTGGCGACGGGCCGTTCATCCTGGGCGTCTGCGGCGCGCAAGGGTCCGGCAAGTCGACCCTGGCCGAAGGCCTGACCCAGCGGCTGGCGGCGCGCGGCCTGCGGGCTGCGACCCTGTCGCTGGACGACCTCTACCTGTCCCACGCGGAGCGGGCGCGGCTGGGCCAGATCGTCCACCCGCTATTCGCCACGCGCGGCGTGCCCGGCACCCATGACACGGCGCAGGGCGTCCGCCTGCTGGACCGGGTTCGCGAGGGCGGCGACGCGGTGCTGCCCCGGTTCGACAAGGCGACCGACGATCCCGCACCGGCGGGGACGCCGGTGAAGGGACCGCTGGACGTGCTGATCTTCGAGGGCTGGTGCGTCGGCGCGCGGGCCCAGGACGATGACGCCCTGACGACGCCGGTCAACGCCCTGGAAGAAGAGCGCGACCCCGACGCGACGTGGCGTCGGCGCGCCAACCAGGCGCTGGCCACCGACTATGCCGAACTCTTCGCGCGCCTCGACCGGCTGGTGCTTCTGGCCGCGCCCGGCTTCGAGGTCGTGCGTGACTGGCGCATCCAGCAGGAGCACGAACTCCGCGCTCGGGTCGGCGACGGCGCGCGGACGATGAGCGACGACGAGATCGGCGTCTTCATCCAGCACTACGAGCGCCTGACCCGCCACATCCTTTCCGACATGCCGGCCTATGCGGACCTGACGCTGCGGCTGGACGAGAAGCGTCGCCTCACATGATCATCGCCTCGACCACAGATTTCCGGCGCGCCGCCCAGGCGCGGCTGCCGCGCTTCCTGTTCGACTATATCGACGGCGGGGCCTTCGCCGAGAAGACCCTGCAGCGCAATATCGACGATCTGGCCGAAGTGGCCCTGCGCCAGCGCGTGCTGCGCGACGTCTCTTCGCTGAGCCTGGAGACCAGGCTGTTCGACGAGACCCTGGCCATGCCGGTGCTGCTGGCCCCGATCGGCCTGGGCGGCATGGCGGCCCGGCGCGGCGAGCTGCAGGTCGCCAAGGCGGCGACGGCGGCGAACATTCCCTACGTCCTGTCGACCGTCAGCGTCTGCGACGCCAAGTCCGTCACCGAGGCGTCGGGGCGGCCGATCTGGTTCCAGCTCTATGTCCTCAAGGACCGCGCCTTCATGCGCGACGCCCTGGAGCGGGCCATGGCGCTGGGCGTCACTAAACTGGTCTTCACGGTCGATATGCCGGTACCGGGCTCACGCTATCGCGATCCGCACTCGGGGATGAGCGGGCCGTGGTCGGGCGTGCGACGTATGAAGCAGGCGGTATTCAAGCCCGGCTGGGCCTGGGACGTCGGTTTGCACGGCCGCCCGCACGACCTGGGCAACATCTCGGCCTATCGCGGCAAGGCCACGGGTCTGGCCGACTACATCGGCTGGCTGGGTGAGAACTTCGATCCGTCCATTTCGTGGAAGGACCTGGAGTGGATCCGCGACGTCTGGAAGGGCCAGATCATCATCAAGGGGATCCTGGACCCGGAGGATGCCCGCGACGCCCTGCGCTTCGGGGCCGACGGCGTGGTGGTGTCCAACCATGGCGGCCGGCAGCTGGACGGCGTGCTGTCCAGCGCTCGGGCCCTGCCGGCGATCGCCGAAGCGGTGGGCGACCAGATGACCGTGCTGGTCGATGGGGGCGTGCGCACCGGCCTGGACGTTGTGCGGATGCTGGCCCTGGGCGCGGACGGCGTCATGCTGGGCCGGGCCTATATCTACGCCCTGGCCGCGGGCGGGCAGGCCGGCGTGACGCGCCTGCTGCAGTTGGTCGCCGCCGAGATGCGCGTGGCCATGGCCCTGACCGGGGTCACTTCGCCCGCCGAAATCACCCGCGAGATCCTGTCCCAGACGCGTCCCTGAGGCCGTTCCAGGGTTGCTATAATATAATACATCATACAACATGTGACCCTCTAGATAATGAAGAGGACGGGGAGGCATGGCGGACGACGCGCTTGGCCATAAGGCGGAATTCAGCCGCCGGTTCGTGACGCTGGGCCTGGGGGCGGCGCTGGCCGCCAGCCCCAGCCTGGTGCGGGCCAGCGGATCGCTGAAGGCCTTCCATAACGTCCGCGACTACGGCGCGAAAGGCGACGGCATCGCCATTGACTCCGACGCCATCAACCGCGCCATCGAGGCCGCGGCGGCGGCTGGCGGTGGCACGGTCGTGGTGCCGCCCGGCCACTATCTCTGCTTCTCGATCCGCCTGAAGAGCTTCGTGACCATCGTGCTGATGAACGGCTCGGTGATCGAGGCCGCCGATCCGCGCAAGCACGCCGGCCGCTATGACTTGCCCGAGAGCGTCTATGACGAGCAGTTCCAGGACTATGGCGTCAGCCATTTTCACAACAGCCTGATCTATGGCGACGGGGTCAATGACGTCGCCATCATCGGCAAGGGCCTGATCCACGGCATCGGCCTGGATCGCGAAGGCCCGGCGCCGCGCTGGCACGGCATCGCGGGCTGGAAGTCGCCTGCCGAGCAGGGCTTGAGCCCCGACGCCGCCCGCCGGGCCATTCCGCGCGAGATGGCCTATGAGGGCCGGGGCAACAAGGGCATCGGCCTGATCCGCTGCCGCAACGTGCTGCTGCGCGACTTCACCATCCTGCAGGGCGGCCACTTCGCCTGCTACGTGCTGGGCTCGACCAATGTCCGGATCGACGGCCTGACGGTCGACACCGACCGCGACGGCATCGACATCGACGCCTGCCGCGACGTGAAGGTCACCAACTGCACCGTCAACGCCCCCAAGGACGACGCCATCGTTCTGAAGAGCAGCATGGCGCTGAAAGAGCTGCGCTTCTGCGAGGACATCAGCGTGATCGGCTGCAAGACCAGCGGCTATCTGCTGGGCACGGTCGTTGACGGCACCTACCAGCCGTCGCCCTACATGTCGGTAGACGACATCGGCGTGCTGGGCCGGATCAAGCTGGGCACCGACAGCGCGGCTGGCTTCCGCAACATCATGATCGCCGACTGCATCTGCGAGAACACCCGCGGCCTGCAACTGGGCGCCATCGACGGCGGTGTCCTAGAGGATGTGACCTTCTCGAACATCCTGCTGCGCAATCCGGTCAATCACCCGATCTTCGTGCGCCTGTCGGGCCGCAATCGCGCGCCCAAGGGCAACGGTCCCTCGCAGGTGCGCCGCGTGCGGTTCGCCAACATCAACGTCTCCGGCGCGCCGGGTCCCTATGCCAGCGGCGTGGTCGGCCTGCCGGGCGGTTTGATCGAGGACGTCAGCTTCACCGACATCCACGTGCGCTCGGCCGGCGGCGGCACGCGCGAGGACGCCGTCCGCGAGATCGAAGAACGGCCCAAGTCGTCGCTGGAGCCCAGCTTCATGAAGACGTTCCCGGCCCACGGCCTGTGGGTGCGCCACGCCCGCAACATCAAGATCCGCGACGTCAGCTTTACGGTCGATAAGCCGGACGCGCGGCCGGCCGTGCTGCTGGACGACGTGCAGGGTGCCAGCGTCGATGGTGTGCGCTCCAGCCTGGCGGCCGGCTCGGCCGTCCGCGCCGTGCGCAGCCGCGATGTGCGCGTGCGCGACGTCGAACGCCTGACCTGAACACTGAACACACGCTCCGGTAAAGGAGCGGACGGAGAGACGCCATGACCATCCTATCGCTGCGCAATGGCCTGCTGGCCGGCATCGCGCTGTGCGCGTTCGGCGCCCAGGCCGCCGAGGTGACCCCGCTGCGCGACGGCTGGCGCTTCGTGCGCGCCGACGCCCCCGGCGCCGAGGCCGTGGCGTTCGACGACAAGGCCTGGGCTCCGGTCTCGACACCACACACCTACAACATCGCCGACAGCGGCGTCGGCGGGACCAAGGCGCGGGGCGAGCCCGAAGGCGTCTACTATCGTGGCCCAGCCTGGTACCGTCTGGCGCTGGATCATGCGCCCAAGCCCGGCCAGCGCTACTTCCTGCAGTTCGACGGCGCGGCGCTGAAGGCCGACGTCTATCTGAATGGGAAGAAGCTGGGCACGCACGAGGGCGGTTATGCGGCCTTCCGCTTCGACGCCACCGAAGTCCTGAAGGCCGGCCAGAACGTGCTGGCGGTGCGGGTCGACAACGCCCGCAACACCCGTTTCGCGCCGCTGAACGGCGACTTCTTCATCTTCGGCGGTCTCTATCGCGCCGTCAGCCTAGTCGAGGCCTCGGACGTCCATGTCGATCTCTCCGACTGGGGCGGTCCGGGCGTCTATGGCCGCACCGAGTCCATCAGCGCCGGCCAAGCCAAGATCAGCGCCAAGGTGCTGGTCCGCAACGATCGCGCCGCGCCGGCCAGCGTCCAGGTCGTGACCAGGATCGTCGACGCCAAGGGCGCGACGGCGGCCCAGGCCCAGGCGATGACCCGAATCCGCGCCGGCCAGAGCTTGCCGGTGCAGCAGGCTCTGACCTTGAAGAAGCCCAAGCTGTGGGAAGGTCGCCGCTCGCCCTATCTCTACCGCCTCAAGACCGAGGTGCGGGTGGACGGCAAGCTGGTCGATACCGCCGATGTCCCGCTGGGCGTGCGCACTGTCGGCCTGGATGGGGAGGGGCGCTTCCTGCTGAACGGCAAGCCCTATGCCCTGTATGGCGCGAACATCCAGATGCCGACGCGCTTCGGCAAGGGCCCGATCGTCAGCGACGCCGAGATCGACGAGGACATGAAGATCATGGCCGACATGGGCGTCACCGCCCTGCGTCTGGCCCACATGCAGCACCCGCAGCGGGTCTATGACGAGGCCGACCGCCTGGGCCTGCTGCTGACCACCGAGGTGCCGCTGATCGACGACCACGATGCGTCGGACGCGTTCCGCGAGAACCTGGTCCAGCAGATGCGCGAGCTGATCGCCCAGAACGTCAACCACCCGTCGGTGGCGCTGTGGGGCATCGGCAACGAGCTGCGCGCTTCGGGCGAGGCCCCCAACCGCATCCTGGCGGCGCTGCAGGCGACGGCCAAGGCGATGGATCCGAAGGGGCTGACGACCTACGCCCACTGCTGCCTGAACGATGACGATCCGATCGCCCAGCACAGCGACACGGTCTCGTACAACCGCTATTTCGGCTGGTACTGGACCGAGGCCAAGGACATCGGCCCGTGGGCCGACGCGCTGCACGCCAAGATGCCCAAGCGCCCGATCGGGGTCAGTGAATACGGCGCGGGCGCCAGCATCCTGCACCAGGAAGATCCGGTCATGCGCCGCCCGGTGGCCGACGGCTACTGGCATCCCGAGCAGTGGCAGACGACCTTCCACGAGGTGCACTGGCGCGAACTGGGCAAGCGTCCTTACCTGTGGTCGAACTTCATCTGGGTCGGTTTCGACTTCCCGTCGTTCAAGCGCAACGAGGGCGACCGCGCGGGCATCAACGACAAGGGCCTGGTCACCGAGGACCGCAAGATCCGCAAGGACGCCTACTACTGGTACCAGGCTAACTGGTCGGATGTTCCGATGCTGCACATCACCAGCCGTCGCGACGTCAACAAGCGGATCGCCCACGCCAAGGTGAAGGTGTTCTCCAACCAGCCGTCAGTGCGCCTGCGGCTGAACGGTGGCGCCTGGACCACCGTGCTGGTCGAGGATCACGCGGCGGTGTGGGAGATCGACCTGGTCAAGGGCGAGAACCTCGTTGAGGCGACGACCGAGGCTGGCGGCAAGACCCTGACCGACAGCGTGCGCTGGACCTACAAGACCAACCCCTGAGGGGGGCTGAGCGCCGAAACAAGAAGGCCCTCCCGCGATCGCCGCGGGAGGGCCTTTTCGTTCGCTCTGCGTGGGTTGGAGGCCCTACGCGCGCGCCTCGAACCGATGGTCGCCCGAGCCGATCTCCAGCACCAGCCGGCCGCGCTTCAGGCCTTGGACCGTCACGCCAGGAGCATGGGCGACCGGGACGCCGTTGACGCGCACGGCGTCGGCGCTCTTGGCCGGGATGTGGACCTCGGCGCGGCTGTTGGTCGGGGCGACCAGATGCAGGTCGAAGCCACCGTCAGGCTTCATTTCCCAGTCGGTGCTGATCCGGCCCAGTACGCTGTCATAGTCGCCACCGCCTCTGGACACGCGGGCGTCCAGTACGGGGTCGAAGCGGAACGACAGGAAGCCGGCGCGGATCGGCTCGATGCCGGCGATGCGACGGAACACGAAGCCGGTCACCGCCCCCAGGGCGTAGTGGTTGAACGAGTTCATGGCCACGTCGCCGACGTCGCCGTTCCAGCGCTCCCAGATCGTGGTGGCGTCCTTGCGGATCATGTAGCCCCACGACGGGAACTCGGTGCGCAGCAGCAGATCGTAGACCACGCTGTGCTGGTCGTTGTCGGCCAGGGCGTCCAGGCTGAACGGCGTGCCCAGGAAGCCGGTCGACAGTAGATCGCCGCGCCGGCGGATGTCGGCCACCAGATGGGCCGTGGCGGCTGCCCGGAGCTCTTCTGGCACTAGGCCGAAGCGAAGGGCCAGAATATAGCCGGCCTGCGAGCCGTTGCCCATCGAACCATCGGGCCGGATGAACTCGCGCTGGAAGACGGCGGTGATCTGGTTAGCGAGATCGCGATAGCGCACCGCGTCGGGCTTGCGGCCCGAACCATAGGCCATATCGGCCATGGCCTCGACCGAGCGCTTCCACCAGGCCGTGGCGATCAGGGCCTTTGGCGTGGTCTCATCGCCGGGGTTCTTGGCGTCTAGGGCCACCCAGTCGCCGAAGTCGTAGCCGCGCTCCCTGCGCCAGATCAGGTCCGGATTGTTCGTCCGGATGAAGGCCAGGTAGCGGGTCATGGCCGCCCAGTTCTGGTCGACGATGGCGGTGTCGTTGTAGCGCTTCCAGACCGTCCACGGCAGCATCACGCCCGCGTCGGCCCACCCGGGCGAGGCGCCGAGGCCAAGGTCGGTGAAGCCGGCCGGCGCATAGTCGGGGAACTCGCCGCGCGGACCCTGGGCGTCGCGCATGTCGCGGCCAAACCGCTCGGTGAAGGCGGCCACGTCCATGTTGAAGGCGGCAGCATCCCAGAACACGTTGGCGTCGCCGGTCCAGCCCAGGCGCTCGTCGCGCTGCGGGCAATCGGTGGGCACGCCGACGAAGTTGGAGCGTTGGCTCCACAGGCTGTTGCGCCACAGCTGCTGGATCACCGGATTGGCGATGCGCAGGTGGCCGGTCTCGGCGAGGTTCGAGGACACGACAATCCCTTCGACGTCCTCTGCCGTCGGTGCGCGGCCCAGGGCTTCGGCCAGGCCTTCGACCTCGACATAGCGGAAGCCGAAATAGGTGAAGCGCGGCTCGTAGGTCTCGCCGGCCGGGTCGCCCTTCAGGGTATAGACCACGGCGGCGCGGGCGGCGCGAAGGTTCGACTGGTCGACGCGGCCGTCGGCGCCCAGCACCTCGGCGAAGCGCAGGGTGACGACCTGACCGGCCTTGCCGCGTACCTTCAGTCGGGCCCAGCCGGCAAAGTTCTGGCCGAAGTCGAAGATGTGGCGCGCGCCCGCGGCCTTGATCGAGGCGGCCTTCAGCGTCTCGATCCGGCGGATCGGCGGGCTGGTCTGGGCGGTCAGGACGCAGGGCGGTGTCGGCGCGATATCGACGGCGCGCCAGCCCTGGCCCGCGAAGCCGGCGGTCGCCCAGCCGGGCTGCTCCAGGCGGGCGTCGTAGTCCTCGCCGTAATAGATCTCGCCGCGGGTGATCGGGGCTTGGGCGATGCGCCAGGTCTCGTCGCTGGCGACCGTTTCGCGCGTGCCGTCGGCGTAGGTGATCTCCAGCTGGCCCAGGAAGCGCAGGGGGGCGTCGCCGAAGGTGTAGCGACCGGCTGGGGCGTGATAGCTGCCGTACCAGCCATCGCCGACCATCGCTCCGATGGCGTTGTCGCCCTGGGTCAGCAGGTCGGTGACGTCGTAGGCGCGATAGAGGGCGGTCTTGCGGAAGTCGGTGCTCTCGGGCGTCAGCAAGGCGTCGCCGACCCGCTTGCCGTTGATTTGGGCCTCGTAGCCGCCCAGGGCCGTGGCGTAGAGGCGGGCGCGGGCGATCGGACGGCCGACCTTGAAGTCCTTGCGCAGCAGGAAGGCGCCGTAGCCCGGCCAGGCCTGGGGCTGGGTCTTCGAGACCTCGGCGGCGGCCCAGCGCGCGTCGGCGAAGCCCGGACGCATCCAGCCGTCGGGGGCGCCGAGGGCGGTCTTCATGCCCTTCGAGGTGATGCGTAGCGCCTTGCCGCCGGCCAGCTCGGCGCGGACCATCACGGCGGCGGCGATCTCGTGCAGCTTGGGCTCGTTGAAGCCGGTCGGGTCCTGGACCTTGATGGCCACCACGTGACGGCCGGCCGCCAGCCTGTGCTTCGTCTCGGCGATCGGGGCGACGCCGAAGGCGATCGGCGAGTGCGGCGGGCGTTCGACGGGCTGGCCGTCCAGCCAGACGTCGGACGTGAAGTTGGCGATCGAGAACAGGGTGACGTTGGCCGCCGACGGCAGGTCGAAGGCCAGGCGGAAATAGCGGGCCGAACGGTCGGCCGGGCGGTGGCCGCGCATCCAGACGAGGCCCGCCTGGCGGTCGGCCTTGGCCATCTCCGTCTCGGCGGCGACCCACTTGGCGGTCCAGTCGGACGGGGCCAGCAGGCCAGTCTCGAAGCTGGCGATGGCGCTGGTTGCCTTGCGGCCCTTGTTGTCGCGCACCAGCACGCGCCACCAGACGATCTGGCGCGACTTCAGCGGGCTGCCCAGCCAGGAGACATCCATGCTCTGGTCGGTCAGCACCTCGCCGGCGTGCCACAGGTCCGGATCGCCGGCCTCCAGCTTCTCGCGCGTGCTGGCGGCCTGGATCTCGTAGCGGGTCTGCTTGACGTCCGGATCGGGGCTGACCAGCCGCCAGGACAGGCGCACGGCCTGGTCTTCGACGCCGATCGGCGCCGTGACCGAGCCGGCCTTCAGGTCCAGCACCTCCAGGCCGGGACCCTGCAGCGCCTGGGCTGCCAGGGTGGGGGAGGCCGCCGCGACGCCGGCCAGGCCGGCGCCCATCATCAGGCCGCGACGCGAGACGGTCATTTGGAGACCTCGGGACGCGGACCGGCGTTGTCGATCACGGCCTGGGCTTCGGCGGGCCAGTCGCGGTTAGGGACCAGGATGTTGTTCTCGGCGACATTGCCGATCTCGGCCAGCCAGCGGCCGCCGGTGCGCAGCGAGTTGTGCCAGTTGCCGGTCGCCAGATTGTCGGTCGAGATCTTGCGGCGGAACATCTTGCCGGCGGTGTTGATGTTCAGCCACTTGCCCTGGGTGTCGACGACGTTGCCGGTCACCTTGAAGTGCTTGGAGCCTTCATCCAGGTAGATGGCGATCTTGCCGCCGATGTCGAAGATGTGGTTGGCGCGGATCACCGAGTCCGGATTGGCCGACAGATTGTAGATCGCGCCGCCGTCCATGTACCAGGTCTTGACGCCATGGATGCGGTTGCCCTCCACCAGGGTTTTCTGCAGCATCGTCGGGGTCGTGTATTTGGTGTTGTAGCGATAGCCCTTCTGGTTCTCGTCGTAGTTCGGATTGCCGCCGGCGTCGTTGTAGCCCCAGCCCCAGCCGACCGCGACGCCGTCATAGGGCGCGTCCGAGATTTCGTTGTGCAGGATGCGCGCGTCGTCGATGTAGGTCGTCAGGATCGCGGCGTTGTCCTTGTAGTCCTGGCTGACCGTGGCGATCGTGTTGTCGGCGATCTCGAGGTCGGCATTGACCAGTTCGGGCGCGGACGGGTGATGGGCGTCCTGGCGGACGCCGCCGGCCATGATGGCGCTGCCCGACAGCACCGAGAAGTGGTTGCGGCTGACCCGGATGCCCTTCGTGCTCAGGCCCTGGCCCGACAGGTTGGCGTTGGCGTCGTTGCCGATCCCCAGGCCGATCTGGCCCAGTTGCGAGAACTGGTTGCCGGTGAAGGTCACGTCCTGCGCCGCGGCGACCTGCACGGCGGCGGGGATCTGGTGCCACTTCTGGCGCATGGACTCGAACTCGGGGCAGCCCCAGCCGCACGAGGACCAGGCGTCGGCCGGACGGATCGGCGAGGTCTCCTTCAGGAAGGCGCCGCTCTGCTGGTTGGCGTAGCCGGTCGCCTCTGACGGGCCCATCCAAGAGGTGTAGGAGAATCGTAGGCCCTCGAAGCTGAGATTGCGCACCGGGGCCTTGGCCGTGCCGGCGATCGAGACCAGGGCGGAAAGGGCGGGGACGGTGACCCGCAGGGCCTTGATGTCGTCGTCCTCGGCGATGCGCAGATAGAGCTTGCCGGCGGCCGGATCGACGAACCACTGATAGGGCTTGGCGTGCCAGTCATTGGCCTTGCCGACCAGCTCCAGAGCGTTCACCAGGAACAGGCGACTGTCGTCCGGGAAGATCGGCTTGGAGACCGTGTCGTAGCCCCAGGTGTTGTTGTCCCAGGCCGGCTGGCGCATCGTCACCTTGGTCCCATCGATGGCCTGCACCGGCGAGACGCGGTCGGTGAAAAAGCCGGTGGCCTCGACCTCCAGCCGCGACGGGTGCTTCAGGTCCTTCAGGAAGGCCAGCTTGGGATTGATGATCTCGAAGCCGGTGGCGTTGAAGGTCACGTCCGAGGCGCGGATCTCCATCCACGGGCGCTCGGCCAGGGTGTCGTTGACCCAGACCTGGCGGGTGTCCAGGCCCTTGGGGATGTCGGCAACATAGATCCGGCGCTCGGCGTCGAACACCGTGAAGTTCGCGACGTCGAAACCGCCGGAGATCAGCGGGCGTGCGCCGGCCTGGCCGCGCCAGGTGACGCGCTTGCCGGCATGGCCGCCATCGGCGGCGGTGAAGACCAGGGGCTTGTCCAGGCGATAGGCGCCGGCCGCCACCTCGACCGTCACGTCCGCCTTGGCGTTGCTGGCGCGGACCAGAGCCTGAGCGCGGGTCAGGGTGCGGACGGGACGCTCGACCGTGCCGGGGTTCTTGTCGTCACCCGTGGGCGAGACGTGCAGCGTCACGACTTGAGCGTTCGCGATGGCCGCCCAGGTCAGGACGGCGCCGGAGACCATGGTCGCCGCGAGGCGGCGAGCAGAAGAGGTTTTGACCATCGCGAACTCCCTAAGTCTTCTTCTTTAGTTCAAGTGGCTTCAGGCCTGGCGGACGACCTGTCTCTGGTCGCCAAGGCCCTCGATGCCCAGTTCCATCACGTCGCCGACGTCCAGATAGACCGGCGGCTTCTGGCCCAGGCCCACGCCGGGCGGCGTGCCCGTCGAGATCACGTCGCCCGGCAGCAGGGTCATGAACTGAGAGAGATAGGCGACGATGAAGGCCGGCTTGAAGATCATGGTCGCGGTCGAGCCGTCCTGGAACGTCTTGCCGTTGACCTTCAGCCACATCTTCAGATTGGCCGGGTCCGGCACTTCGTCGCGGGTAACCAGCCAGGGACCGATCGGACCGAAGGTGTCGCAGCCCTTGCCCTTGTCCCATGTGCCGCCGCGCTCGATCTGGAAGGCGCGTTCGGAGACGTCGTTGATCGTGCAATAGCCCGCGATGTGGGCCTCGGCGTCCTGCTCGTCGATATATTGGGCGGTCTTGCCGATCACGATTCCCAGCTCGACTTCCCAGTCCAGCTTGGTCGAGCCGCGGGGCTTCAGCACGTCGTCGTTCGGACCGCAGATGGCCGAAGTGAACTTGGAGAATAGCACCGGCTCTTCGGGGATCGGCAGACCGCTCTCGGCGGCATGATCGGCGTAGTTCAGGCCAATGCATAGGAACTTGCCGATACCCGCGACGCAGGCGCCGTAGCGGACGCCTTCGGGAACCAGCGGCAGGGCGTCCAGGTCGAGGGCGCGCAGGCGGGCCAGGCTCTCGTCCGAGAGTGTCGCGCCGTCGATATCGGCGACCACGCCGCTGAGGTCGCGAATGCGGCGTTGGGCGTCGAGGACACCGGGCTTTTCCTGGCCGACGGGGCCGTAGCGAAGCAGTTTCATGTCACGCGTTCCCTAGTTGACCCAGCCGCCGTCGATCACGTTGATCGTGCCGGTGGTGAAGGCGGACTCGTCGGAGGCCAGATAGACGGCCAGGGCGGCCAGTTCCTCGACGCGGCCGAAGCGGCCCATCGCTTGACGGGCTGTGAACTCGGCATAGGCCTTGTCGAAGTCGCCGGTGTCGCGCAGGCGCTGCAGCAGGGACGGGGTCTCGACCGTGCCCGGGCAGATGGCGTTGCAGCGGATGCCCTTGGTCACGAAGTCGGACGCCACCGACTTGGTCAGGCCGATCACGGCGGCCTTGGTGGCGCCGTAGGCGAAGCGGTTGGGCACGGCCTTGATGCTGGAGCAGACCGACGACATGTTGATGATCGACGCGCCGCCATTTTCGATCATGCGCGGCAGGAAGGCGCGGATCATCCGGTACTGGGCGGTGACGTTCAGGGCGTTGGAGAAGTCCCAGGCGTCCTCGTCACAGTCCAGGATCGTGCCGGCGTGGACGAAGCCCGCGCAGTTGTAGAGCACGTCGACGGTCGGGAACTCTTCGGCGATCGCCTTGACGGCCTCGCGGTCGGTGACGTCCAGCTGGCGAACGGTCACGCCGTCGAGGCCCTCCAAGGCCTCGGTGCGGATGTCAGCGGCGATGACGCTGGCGCCCTCGCGCACGAACGCCTCGACGGTCGCGCGTCCAATTCCCTGAGCGGCGGCCGTCACCAGCGCCGTCTTGCCCGCAAGCCTCATCGGTCAACCTCAAACATAAGATGTATTATGTTTGCTAAGGGCAGTGGGCGGGAGCGTCAACCCGCCGTGGACCTGCTGATAAAAGAAAAGCCGCATCACGACGGGGGCGTGATGCGGCGCACCAAAATGGCAGGAGGGGAAGTGCCTAGAAGCGGACGCGGACGCCGGCTGCGACGCGGCGGCCCGTGGTCCGGAATTCCTTCGTACGGTTGGGCGTGACCGAGTAGATGAACTCTTCCTCGTCGGTCAGGTTCAGGCCATCGACGAACACGGTGAAGTGTTCGTTGATGTTGTACGACGCGCCCACGTCCAGCTGGCCATAGCTGTCGAAGTATTCCGGCTCGCCGTTACGGCCCGAAGCGACCTGCAGGAACTTGTCGCGCCAGGTGTAGGCCACGCGGGCCTGGATCGGACCCTTCTCGTAGAAGCCCACCAGGCTGTAGGAGTACTTCGACAGGCCTTCCAGACCGTAGGAGACGTTGGCCACGGTGTTGGTGTAGTTGGCGTCAGACTCGGCGTAGGTGAAGCTGGTCTGCACGCCCAGGCCATCGAACGGCGCGGGCAGCTTGTTGAACACCTGGCGGTAGCCCAGTTCGAAGCCCTTCACGACCGCGCCCTTGCCGTTGCCCGGGACGGTCACCTGGAAGGTGACCTGATCGACCTTCTGCGGCGTCGTGACCAGGGTCACGAACGAGTCGATGTTCTTGTAGAAAGCCGCGAACGACAGCAGCGACATGGTGTCGAGATACCACTCGACGCCGCCTTCGATCTGCGAGGCGCGGAACGGCTGCAGGTCGGGGTTGCCGCGACGGATGGTTTCGTTGCCGGGGTTGGTCTGGATCGTCTGGCGCGGCGACAGGTCCGACAGGGTCGGGCGGGTCATGACGCGCGAGGCTGCGAAGCGCAGGATCAGGTCGTCGGTGACGTTCAGGCGGGCGTTCAGCGACGGCAGGATGTCGGTGTACTTGCCTTCGAAGCTGACCGGGACGACCGGCGAGACGGTGATGATGTTCTGGCCCGCACCGTTGGGACGGGCGCTGAGGACCGTTCGCGAGGCGCCCGACGAGGTGTAGTCGGTGTCCTCGATGCGGACGCCGACATTGACCGCCAGCGGCATCGAACCCAGCTCGGTCTTGATGTCGGCCATGACGTAGCCGACCAGGACCTTTTCATCGACGACCGACGAGGCCGACGGCGAGGCGACGCCCGGGTTGAAGGCCTTGTTGTCGCGGGTGGCGTATTCCTTGACTTGTTGGATCAGGGCGCGGGGGTCGTAGTACAGCCAGTCGTGGATGATGCTGTCGCCGTACTTGCCGCTGAAGAAGTTGCGGTCGGTCGACTGGAACAGCGACGTCGGCAGCAGCTGGTTGGAGTCGCAGTAGGCGCACTGCTCGCCGAACGGCATCTCGACCGCGTTGATGGTCTTCTTGCGGTTCTGGGCGGCCAAGCCGGCGCTGATCGACACGGCGCCTGCGGGCTTCCAGTCGGCGTCCAGGGCGAACTCGTTGATCTCGTCATCGACGTCCGAACCGCCGCCCCAGATGTAGTAGTGGGCGGTCACGCCTTGCGGGTTGGTCGCGGCGTTGGCGTAGTTCGGGCTGGTGAAGCCGTACGAGTACATCGGGTCCCCGCCGCGGCGGTCGAACCAGGTGTTGACGTTCTTGCGGCGGATGGTCGTGAAGTCGTTGTCTTCCTTGCCCCGGCGCTCGGCCTTCGAGGTCGAAGCGTCGAAGGTCAGGGTCAGGTCCTGGGTAGCCTGCCACTTCAGGTTTAGGCCGATCTGGTTGGTCGTGACGTCGCGGTGATCATACTGGATGATCTGGTCGACGAACCCGCCCTGATAGCGCTGGTAGACGGCTTCGCCGCCCTGCACGACCTGCTCGACCAGCGTACCGCCGGCGAAATCGTAGGCCAGGCCCGTCTGCTGTTCCTTGAAGTCGGCCTTGGCGTACAGCACGTCGACCGTGGCCGTCAGGCTTTCGACCGGCTTGTACTGAACCACGCCATTCAGGCCGAGCATCTTCTTGTCGCGTTCGAAGAAGAAGGGCGACAGGTTCGACGGCATCGAGACGCTGGTGAAGGGCGCGACGCCCGGTCCGATGCGGGCGCCCGCCACGCCGCCGGCGTTGTAGTAGGAGTCGGTGCTGGAGCGACGCACGTGGCCCGCGCCGATAGTGAACTCGTCGTTGCGGACCTTCTGGTCCATGTACGAGGCCGACAAGGCCGCGCCGAAGGTGCGGTCCTCGTTGCGCCAGCTGACGACGCCCGAGACTTCCGGATTGTACTTATCGCGCAGCTCGGCCCACTGGCCGCTGATCGAACCGGCGGCGCTGAACGCCTGGCGCTGCTCCAGCGGACGCAGGGTGCGCACGTCGATGGTCGCGCCGATCGAGGCGCCGTTCACGTTGGCTTGCGGCGACTTGTAGACGTCGGCGCCCGAGATGATCTCCGAGGGCAGGACGTCGAACGAGAACTCGCGGCCGTTGTTGTCGGTGGCCAGGGTGCGGCCATTGACGGTGACGGCGTTGAACTTGGGACCGAAGCCGCGAACCGAGACGTAGCGGCCTTCGCCGCGGTTACGCTCGATAGTCACGCCGGCGATGCGCTGCAGCGACTCGGCGACGTTCTGGTCGGGCAGCTTGCCCAGGTCTTCCGAGGCGATCGAGTCGACGACGCCGACCGCGTTGCGCTTGATATCGATGGATTGCTGCTGGCTGGCCCGGATCCCCGTGACCACGATCTCTTCGACGCTGGAAGCGTCCTGAGCTGCGGCAGGGAACGCCCATGCCCCCAGCAGCCCGAGAGCGGTGGCGGCCAACATAGTCGTCTTGGTGGACATGCTCGATCCTGTTGTTTCAACCCCTTCGGCCGGTTTCCCCGGCTTGTTCTGAACTTGTATGATGAGTTCAGTTGTCTGTCAAATTATCATAATACGTAATATGAATCGTTGTTCAGCGAACCGAGCGGATCGGGGCCACGCAAAGGGCCGAGCTGAACACGAAGACGATCGCGGCGATGAAGATGGCGGCGTAGTTGCCGTCGAAGACGTTCAGCAGCACCGCGGCCATGACCGGGCTGATTATCTGCGGGATATTCACCGCCGTCGTCAGCACGCCCAGGTCCTTGCCCTCGTCCCCGGCCGTGGTCTGGGGCAGCACCTGGGTCATCAGCGCCATGTCGATCGACATGAACATGCCGTAGCCGACGCCGATCACCCCGGCATAGACCCACATGCCGGTCATGTTCGGCATGACCAGAGGGGCGACCATCGCGCAGCCCATGATCAGGCTGGAAGCAATCACGAACGGTTTGCGGCGCTGCAAACGGTCAGACAAAAAGCCCGAGGCCAGCGACGACACGATCAGGCACACCAGGGTCAGGATCGCCATGTTGGCGATGGCCAGGTTCGAGCCCACGTCCGACAGGCCGATATAGTCGCGCAGGATGTACAGCAGATAGGCCGCCACGGCCTGGTAGCCCATGTAGACGGTGAAGCGTCCGGCGAAGGCCCAGGCGAAGTCGGGATGTTCCTTGGGGCTGATCCAGAAGCTCGAGAAGAAACCCTTCCACGAGAACGGACGGGCCGGGGCGTTGGCGCTGGATGGCTCGCGATTGATCAGCACGAAGGCGATGCACGAGACGGCGATGGCGACGGCGAACAGGCTGTAGGCCAGCACTCGGGCGCCGGCCAGATAACCGGCCACGACGGTGCCGGCGGTCAGGCCCGCGGTCATGCCGGCTCCGACGATGCCCGACACCGCGCCGCGTGTTTCGGGCGGGAAGCGGTCGGCGATCACCGTCGTCATGGCCGGCTGCATGGAATTGTAGGCGACGGTCGCCATCACCCACAGCACCATCAGCGACCAGAAGCTGGTCTGCCACGACACGCCGAACAGGCACAGCGAGCCGATCAGCGAGGCGATGGCGATCCAGGGCGAACGGCGGCCCCAGCGTGTGCGGGTGCGGTCCGACAGGGCGCCGGCGATCGGCGTCGTCAGGGTCGAGAACACCGAGGTGATCGCGAACATCAGGGCCAGGTTGTTGGCCTTTTCCGCCGAGTTTAGGGCGGCGATCTGGTTGGGCAGCAGCACGCCCAGAACGCCGCTGTAGAGCGCCATCAGCAGGAAGAAGTTGACCGCCAGCGACAGCTGCAGGCGCATCCGGCCGGCGCTCGCCGGGCTGGCGGGGAGGGTGGTGTCGAGGCTCATGGGAGCGTCTCCGGCGCCAGGGTGTAGAAGGTGGTCGCGGTTTCGGTTTCGATGAGCCGGCGATCGGCGGCCGACAGCGCGATCGCGTCGAAGATCCGCCGCCAGCGCTGGTAGCCGCCAGCCAGGTCGACGACCGGCCAGTCGCCGCCGAACATCAGGCGCTCGGGGCCGAAACAGGCGAGGGCGTGGTCGATATAGGGCAGGAGGGCCTCGTCGCGGCCCTCGGTCCAATGGTCCTGGGTGGTCAGGCCCGACAGCTTGGCGCAGACGTTCGGGAGGGCGGCCAGGATCTTCAGGTTCACGTCCCAGTCCGCGCCACGCACGTCGCCGGCATGGGCGGCGATGTCGGGCTTGCCCAGGTGGTCCAGCACGATGCGGGCGTCGGGCGCGCGCTCGAACAGCTCACGCAGAACGGCGATGACCAGCGGCAGCTGGTGGTCGCGGGAGCAAACGTCGATCGTCAGGCCGCGCTGGGCGACCGCGACCAAGCCGTCCAGATGGCGGGGATCGGTGATGAAGGCGTCGGGCTCGTTCTGCACCGAGCGGCGCACGCCGCGCACGATCGGACGGGCCTTGAGCAGGTCGAGATAGGCACCGACAGCCTCGCCGACTTCCAGCGGCGCGAAGGCCACCGCGCCCAGGATCTCGAGATCTGGATGGGACAGGCTCGCGACCCAGTCGACCTCGTCCAGCGCCTGGTCGGGCGCGCAGTCGGCTTGGACGAAGACCGCCTGGCGAACGCCGGTTCCTTGCGCGGCCCAGGCGTCCGGGCCATGCGGGCCGGCGATGCTGGGGACATACTGCAGCCAGTCGTAGTCGAGGCGGCGCGGGTCCCAGAGATGCAGGTGGGCGTCGATCATGCGCCGGCCTTGCCGCCGTTGCCGGGCAGGACGTCCCAGCCCAGGTCGCGGACCGGCGCCAGGGCCTCCTCCACGGCCGCCAGTATGGCCGGGTCGATCGGCGTCGTCAGCGCCTTCAGGTTCTGGCGCAGGTTCTCGGGCTTGGACATACCGACCACGGTCGAGGCGATGCCGGCTTCGCTGGCCGTTTGCAGTGCGAACTGCAGGGCCACGAACGACAGGTCCGCGCCCAGGGCGGCGCTGCGTCGGGCGGCCTCGGCCGCGGCGGCATGGACGCTCTCGTGTCCCGGATGCCACTCGGGCGGCCCGCCGGTGGTCAGCAGGCCCATGCCCAGCGGCGAGGCGTTGAAGACGGTGATGCCGTGTTGCGCCAAGCGGCGAGCGACGTCGGCCAGGCGCTGGTCCTGCAGGGTGTAGGTGCAGTAGGCCATCACGGTGTCGACCTGTTCGGCCACCGCGACCTCTTCCAGCAAGGCCAGGTCGTAGCCGGTGATGCCGACCTGACCGATCGCGCCTTTCGCCTTCAGGTCGCGCAGGGTCGGCAGGGCCTCGTCGATCAACTGGCGCCGGTCGCCATGCTCTATGTCGTGGCACTGCAGGACGTCGATAAATTCCACGCCCAGGCGGACCCGGCTTGCGTCCAAGCTGCGCAGGGTGGCTTCGCGCGAGAAGTCCCAGGCCTTGTCGCCATAGCGGCCGATCTTGGTCATCAGGACATAGGCGTCACGCGGCACGCCGCGTAGCGCCGCGCCCAGCGCCGTCTCGGCCTTGGTCAGGCCGTAGTAGGGAGCCACGTCGATCACGGTGACGCCGGCCTCCACGGCCGCGGCCACCACGGCGTCGGCCTGGGCCTGCGGCACAGGGTGATAGACGCCGCCCAGCGAGGCGCCGCCCAAAGCCAGAGGGGATCGGGCCAGGGGCGAAATAGACGCCGCGCCGAGGCTGTTACTGATCATCCTGTTCGTTTCCTGATCGCGTCCTGAGGACGTCTTGTCTTTAGCGTTCGGCGGCGGCGCGGCTGGCCGGCACCAACCCCAGTCCCGCGCGCCGGGGCCGGACGTGCGGCCCTCCGGACTTTGACCATGTTCCGCTGAGTCGATTGGCGGTGATCGCCGCTTCGTCGACCTCGATCCCCAGGCCGGGACAATCGCCGAGCACCAGGCCGCCGTCCATGATCTGCTGGTCGACCGACAGGCCCACCGGGAAGTTGAAGTCCTGGATCTCGATGCCGACCATGTTGGGCACGGCCGCGGCCGCGTGGGCGACTGGGTTGCAGTCGTAGCCGACCGGCGAAACGGGCAGGTTGTGGGCGTGGGCGGCCATGGCGACGCGGTTGAAGTGGGTGATCCCCCAGACGCTGCCGGTCTGGACCACGTCGACGGCCTTGGACTCGAACAGCGGCGTGAACTGGTCGACGCCGGTCAGGTTCTCGCCGGTCGCCACGGCGGCCTTGATCGCGCGGCTGACGATGGCGTGGCCCTCGGCGTCCCAGCGGCGCAGCGGCTCCTCGATCCAGGTCAGGTCGACGCGGGCCTCGACTTCGCTGGTCAGGCGCACGGCCTGCTTGCGGCTCCAGCACTCGTTGACATCCAGCATCAGGCCGGGGCGGTCGGTATTGCGGCGCAGAACTTCGGCGGCGATTTCCAGGCGATGGATGTCGCGCTCGACGTCGCGGCCGCCCTTGATCTTGGCGGCGGTGAAGCCGCGCTCTGCCCACTGCTTGTAGTGCGCCTCGAAAGCCTCGTCGGTTAGGCCGTAGCACAGGCCCGAAGCGTAGCCGGGCACGAAGCGATCGCGCGCGCCCAAAGTCCGCCACAGAGGCTCGCCGGCCATCTTGGCCTTCAGGTCCCACAGCGCCATGTCGACCGCCGCGATCGCGCCATAGGTCGCGCCGGCGTGGCCGCTCTTGAACACATAGGACAGCATGCGGTCGTACAGGGCCGAGACGGCGCGGGGATCCTCGCCCTCCACGGCCGGGAAGACGCGGGCGATGTCGGCGTGCTGGCCCAGGCCGACGCCGGTCAGGCCGCCGTCGGTCTCCAGGAGCAGGATCGGCACCTCGGTGACGCCGGCTTCGACCACGCCGTTGACGTCGCCCACCGGGCGGCCCCAATCGTGGACGGTGGTCAGACTACGGTAGCCGGTAATCCGCATGGGTCGGTCTTTTACTCATTATGTGGGACCACGGCCCCTTGTCTCAGGTAATATGTATGACGAATTTTGGGTTGGCAAGCCTTCCGCTCTGGGGCGGGAGGGGGATTTGCGTCTGATCCGTCGACGCTCGAATCTCGTATTGTGATACGATGCGGGCGTCGGATAGAACGTTCGTTCAACGAGATCGAGCAGCTGAAATGACCGTTTCGACCAGCGCCCCGGGCGCGAGAGCCGCGCGTCGCCCCCGTCTGGCGGCAGCCGTGGTCGAGGATCTGGTCAATGCCATCGTCACCGAGATCTATCCGCCCGGCTCGGCCCTGCCGCCCGAGAACGTACTGTGCGACATGTATGCGGTCAGCCGCACGGTGGTGCGCGAAGCCACGACGGCCCTGACCGAAAAGGGCCTCGTCGTCTCGCAGCAGGGGCGCGGCACCATCATCCAGGATCCATCGTCCTGGAATCTGCTGGACCCGATGATTCTCAGCGCCCTGTTCCGGCGCGAGGACGGCCTCAGCTATCTGGACAACCTGTCGGAGATCCGCGCCTCGCTGGAAGCCAGCATGGCCGCCAAGGCCGCGCGCAACATCACGCCCGAGGCCGCCGCTCAACTGGGCCGGCAGATGGAGAAGCTGGAGGGGCTGATCTCCACGCCCGCCGGCTACGTGCATGAGGACGTGAACTTCCACGACATCATCATGCGGCTGTCAGGCGACCGCCTCAGCAAGGCGATCATCGACAGCATCCAGAGCAAGGCCGTGAAGACCTACGGCTACAGCGGCCGTCTGAACGTTGAGCACGTGCAGGCCACCCACGAGGCTCACAAGCGGGTTTACGACGCCATCGTGGCCGGCGACGCCGAAAACGCCGCTAAGGCCATGCGCGAACATATCGAGACGTCGTGGCGCAAGCGCCGGCCCACCAGTTAAGGCGACGAGCGAGCTAGACAATAAAAGCCAAGCCTTGGCGCCGTAGGGCTCCCCGCGCGTTGTGGTGTCGCTCAACCGTGTAAGAGGCTTGCTTAGTGCTGCTTGACGCCCCGCCGCCACCGGTCTCCGCCGTCATTGTCGAGGCGCCGGCATTGCCGCCTCTGTTGGGGCAAGACGCCTTTTCGACGGCCCGATATGACGCCCGAGCGTTGTCGGCTGCGCCGCGTCTGGACCAGGCTCTGGGCGCGACGCCGGGCGTCTCGCTGTTTCGCCGAACTGGTAGTGACGCCGCAAATCCGACCATTCAGGGCCTCTCCTTGCGCGGAATCGCACCTTCTGGTGCGGGGCGAGCGCTAGTCACCTTGGACGGTGCGCCGCAGAATGATCCGTTCGGTGGCTGGGTTATCTGGAGTGCGCTTCCGGCCGAGAGCCTGTCGGGCGCGACGATCGTGCGGGGCGCTGGGGCCGGGGCCTATGGAGCCGGCGCGTTGACCGGCACGGTTGCTCTGCGTGAACGGTCGACCGGCGGCGGCCTGACCGCCCTGACGCTGCAAGGCGGCCAGCGCGACAGCTGGCGCGGGGCGGCGGCCTTCGGGACCGAGCATCTGCTGCTGACCGCCAGCGGTTCGCGCACGGATGGCTATTATCCCGTGCGCAACGGTCAGGCCGGCGCGACCGATACGCCCACGACGCTGGAGGATGCCGCCATCGCCGCCCGCGTGCAGGGCGATATCGGCGCGGTGCAGTGGGCCATGCGGGTCGGCGCCTTCCAGGAGAAGCGCGATGCGGGCCTCGTCGGGGCGCGCTCGAACGCTACCGGCGTCTCGTGGGCCCTGACCCTGGCCGGCGAGACCTGGCGACTGCAGGCCTGGGCGCGCAAGAGCGATCTGGAGAACACCTCGGCTGCCGTCGCCGCCGGGCGCACCGGGACGACGCCGGCCAACGACCAGTATTCGACCCCCGCGCTCGGCTACGGCCTCAACGCGGCCTGGCAAGGTCAGTATGGCCCGGTGATGTGGGAGCTGGGCGCAGATGTACGGGCTGCCGAAGGCCGGGTGCGCGAGCGCTTCCGTTATCAGTCCGGCGTCTTCACGCGGGGTCGCGAGGCCGGCGGCCGCACCCTGGTCGGCGGCATCTATGCCGAGGCGGCCTATGCCAACGCGGACTTCTCGATCGCCGGCGGGGCGCGGCTCGACGGCTGGCGGTCCTATGATGGTCTCCGGCGTGAGCGCGACCTGGCGACCGGCGCCGCGATCCTGGACGCGCCGCCGGCCAGCGCTTCGGGAGCGACCCCGACCGCGCGGATTGGTCTGCGCAAGCGACTGTCCGGCGAAACCTTGTGGCGCACGGCCGCCTATGCCGGCTTCCGGCCGCCGACCCTGAACGAGCTGCATCGCCCGTTCCGGGTGGGCAACGACGTCACCGAGGCCAATGCGGCCTTGAAGCCCGAGACCCTGTACGGCCTGGAAGCAGGCTTGGCGGGGGACGGCGCGCTGCGCTGGAACCTCAGCGCCTTCCACAACCGGATCGAGGATCCGATCACCAACGTCACCGTTGGCATAGGGCCGGGGACCTTCCCCGTGGCTGGCTTCATCCCAGCGGGCGGGGTGCTGCGCCAGCGGCGCAATGTCGGGGCGATCAAGGCCTATGGCCTGGAAGGCGACATCGCCGCCGATCTTGCGCCCAATTGGACAGTGCGGGCGGCGTTCTCGGCCACACGGGCTCGCGTGGATGGCGGCGATGAGGCCAGCCAGCTGACCGGCAAGCGCCCGGCCCAGGCGCCGGCCCTGACAGTCACGGCCGGGACGATGTGGCGGCCGATCGACCGCCTGACGCTGGACGCCGACCTGCGCTACGAAAGCCGCCGTTTCGAGGATGACCTGAACCTGCGCAGCCTGAAGGCTGGCGCCACCCTGGACCTGCGCGCCGGCTGGGCGCTGACGCCGACCAGCGAGGTCTTCGTGCTGGCTGAGAACGCCCTGAATGTCGACTTGGCTGTGGGGCAGACGGCAGACGGTATCACTAGCTACGCCGCGCCGCGCACCGTGCAGATTGGATTTTCTTTACGCCGCTGACCTTGAACTCATTATGTTACAACATAACATAAGGCCTCCTTGTAGCGTCTGGAGGCGTCGTGCCGTCATTTTTTCGAGCGTCGGATCGTCCGTCGAACCCGACCGCGACCGCGCTGGACGCCTCAGCCGTCGGTCTTTCCGCTCTGTGCCTGGCTCACTGCCTGGCCCTGCCGGTTCTGGCGCTGGCCTTGCCGGCCCTGAGCGCCTGGGCCGAGGCCGAGTGGATCCACGTGGCCCTGCTGCTGGTCGCCGTGCCGATCGCAGCCATGGCCTTCATCGACCGCTCGGGCCGGCCCCATTCCTGGCCGATGCTGGGCGTGGCCGCCGCGGGCCTGGGCCTGATGCTGGCTGGCGCGCTGGAGTTCCCCAATCACGACTGGGAGCGCCCGCTGACCCTGCTGGGCGGTTTGCTGCTGGCGGGCGCGCACATCGCCAACTGGCGGCGACGCCACGCCCACTCGCACGCAGCTTAGGACTTACTTCTCGACCGACAGGCGGAAGACCATGACGTTCCGGTAGGTCTGGCCCGGGTCCAGGCGCACCGGGGCGAACTGGGGCTTGTTGGGCGCGTCGGGGAAGTGTTGTGGCTCCAGGGCGATGCCGTCGCCCTGGCGATAGATCTTGCCGCTCTTGCCCGTCCACGTGCCGTCGATGAAGTTGCCGGCATAGAACTGCAGGCCCGGTTCGGCCGACAGGATCTCCAGCACCCGGCCGCTCTTGGGGTCGGACAGGCGCGCGGCCAGGCGCATCGCGCCGCCGGCCTTGCCGTTCAGGACATAATTGTGGTCGTAGCCGCGGCCGATGACCATCTGCGGGTCCTTGCCGTCGCGGATGCGCGTACCCACCGCCGTGGGCTTTCGGAAGTCGAAGGCCGTGCCGGCCACCGGCGTCGTCTCGCCCGTCGGGATCAGCTCGGCGTCGACCGGCGAATAACCGTCGGCGGGGATGGTCAGGACGTTGCCCATCGCGCCGTCCGCAGACCCTTCGCCGGCCATGTTGAACAGGGCGTGGTTGCTGATGTTGACGATGGTCGGCTTGTCGGTGGTGGCGCCGTAGGTGACGGTCAGCTGGTTCTGCTCGTCGAGGGCGTAGGTCGCCGTGGTGGTCAGGGTCCCGGGATAGCCCTCGTCGCCGTCGGGGCTAACATAGCCCAGGGTCACCGAGGCGACCGGGCCGCTCTTGGTGTCCAGCACCTTCCAGACCACCTTGTCGAAGCCCTTCACGCCGCCGTGCAGGGCCGCCACGCCGTTGTTGTTCAGCGCCAGCTGGTAGGTCTTGCCATCCAGGGTGAAGCGGCCCTTGCCGATGCGATTGGCGAAGCGGCCGACCGTGGCCCCGAAATAGCTGGCGGTCTTGGCGTAGGTTGCCGCGTCGGCGAAGCCCAAGGCGATGTCGGCGCCCTTGCCGTCGCGACCCGGGGCGACCAGGGCCTGCAGGGTGGCGCCGTAGGTGATCACCGTGGCGCTGACGCCCTTGCCGTTGGTCAAGGTAATGGCCTCGACGGCCTCGCCCGACGGGATCTGGCCGAACGGCTTGCGCGACAGCTCGACGGCTTGGGCCGAGGTCGCGGCCAGGGCGAGCGCGCCGCTCAAGGCGATGGTCTGCAGCTTCATGTTTCCTCTCCCGATTTTTGTTGTCTGGCTGACGCCGGCTATTCGATGAACGGCGGCGCGGCGACCCGCTCGCTGAGCAGGAAGGCGTCGGCCACGTGGCGCAGGGGACTGACATCCACGTCGCTGGCCCGGTCGGCGATCAGCCGGGCGAACTCGGTGTAGAGGCCTGGATACTCGCGGTCCGGCCCCTCGAAGACGAGATCGTCGTTGATCCACAGCTTGGCGCCGCCATTGGTCAGTTTCAGCGCGCCGTCGTCGGTGTCGACCTCGATGTCCCAGCTCTGCGGACCGGTCTGCAGGAAGTCGAACTCGGCGCGGATCGGCGCGCCGGCGGCGTCGGTGAAGTCCAGCTCGGCCTGGACCGGGGCCTGCAGATTACTGGGCGTATGCAGCACGCCGCGCGTCAGGAAGAACGGCCTCGGCAGGATGGCGGTCACGATCGACAAGGCGTTGATGCCGGGGTCGAAGACGCCCAGGCCACCGGCCTTCCAGATCCAGGTCTGGCCCGGATGCCAGACGCGGACGTCCTCTTTCCAGCAGATTCGCACGGCCTTGACCTCGCGCTCGGCCAGCCATTCGCGGGCGGGCTGGACGCCGGCGGCGCAGCGCGAGTGCCAGGTGGTCTGCAGGGTCAGGCCGCGAGCAACGGAGACCTGGCGCAGATCCTCGACCTCGCTGAGCGTCGCACCGGGCGGCTTTTCCAGCATCACGTGCTTGCCGGCCGCCAGAGCCTGATGGGCCAGGGCGTGGCGCGGCTGGGGCGGGGTGCAGAGCGCGATGGCGTCGACCGTCACGTCACTGGCCAGCAACTCGGCCAGGGTCGCGAAGTGCGCAACGCCGTCAACGCCCGACGAGCGGCTGACCACGGCGGCCAGGACGAAGCGCTTGTCGGCGGCGATGGCCGGCAGGTGCTGGTCGCGGGCGATCTTGCCCAGGCCGACCAGAGCGAGGCGGACCGGCGTCACAGCGACTTCACCGTCACCGGGCGCTCGGCCGCCTGGGCCAGGGGGTTGCTGACCGGATACTGGAACGGCGCGGCCTCGATCTCGAACACGTCGCCGACCTCCGTCTGGAAGCCTTCCGAGAAGGAGAGGGTGGCCGTGCCGAAGAAGTGGACGTGCACGTCGCCCGGGCGGCGGAACAGGTCGTATTTGAAGTGGTGGTGCTCGAGATTGGCGAGGGTGTGGGACATGTTCGCCTCGCCCGACAGGAAGGGCTTTTCCCAGACCGTCTGGCCGTCACGGACGATGCGGCTGGTCCCGCGCACGTCGTCGGGCAGCGGGCCGGCCAGCAGTTCCGGACCCAGGGCCGCTTGGCGCAGCTTGGAGTGGGCCAGCCACAGATAGTTGCCGCGCTCGATCACGTGGTCGGAGAACTCGTTGCCCAGGCAGAAGCCCAGGCGGTGTGGCGTGCCGTCGGGGCCGATGACATAGACGCCAGCGATTTCGGGCTCTTCCCCGCCGTCCTTGGCGAAGCTGGGCGAGGCGAGGGGCTGGCCAGGAGCGACCAGCTGGCTGCCGTCGCCTTTGTAGAACCATTCCGGCTGCACGCCTTCCTGGCCGGCCGCGGGCTTGCCGCCCTCGACGCCCATCAGGAACATCCGCATGGAGTCGGTCAGCTGTTCGCCAGATTGGGCCGCCTTGTGCATCTTGTCCCGGCCCTCCGCAGAGCCGAGGTGGGTCAGGCCCGTGCCGGTCATCTGCAGGTGGGCGGGATCAGGATGGTCGATCGGGGCCAGCACGCGGCCTTCGGCTAGGGCGGCGGCGATGTCGATCGTCTCGCCCAACGTGGCGGCCTCGACCAGCGTCACGCCCTTGGCGATCGCGACCTGGGCCAGGGCGTAGAGGGTGTCGGCGGCCTGGACGCGACGAGCGCGGCCCTCATCGTCGATCGCCGCCAGCCGCCGCGCTTCGCTGTCGGTCAGTTGCACGAAACGAAACGCCATGGCCGATCTCCTCACCTAAGAATAGTCCGACAAATATAGGGCCGGGCCGTCCTGTCAAATGCCCGCGATGGCTGCGCTTCAAGGCCGGGCTGGAATCCGTTTTCGCATCATGGGTTTGCGTTGTGACGTGAATTTGCCTGTTCTCCGACAATTGATCTCGCTAGGGTCCGAGGGATCGGCGTCATGGGTGGAGCAAGCAGCGCGTGTCGAAAGCCAGGGAAGCGGACGGCGGCGGGGCCGCTTCAAAGCGCATCCACGGCTCCATCGCGCGCAAGCTGGGCGTGGCCATCGTCTCGGGCCAGCACCAGCCGGGCGACGTTCTGACCAACGAAATCGACGCTAGTGAGCAATTGCAGGTCTCGCGAAGCGTCTATCGTGAAGCCATCCGCATCCTGGCCGCCAAGGGGCTGGTCGAGAGCCGTCCCAAGACAGGCACCCGGGTCAGCGCCCGCGCCCGCTGGCAGCTGCTGGATCCGGACGTGCTGGCCTGGTTCTTCGAATCAGAGCCCAGCGAGGATTTCCTGCGAGAGCTCTACGAGCTGCGGATGATCGTCGAGCCGGCAGCTGCGGCCCTGGCCGCCCAGCGCCGGGATGAGGTCCAGTTGGAGCGGATGCGCGCGGCCCTGGTCATCATGCAGCACGAAACCCTGGCCAGCGAGGCCGGCCGCGCCGCCGACCGCGACTTCCACGACACCGTGCTGGAAGCGACCAGTAACGGGCCGCTGTTCACCCTGAGCAGCAGCATCGGGGCGGCCGTACGCTGGACGACGATCTTCAAGCAGCGCCATAGCGAACTGGCCCGCGATCCGATGCCCGACCACTGGAAGGTGTTCGACGCCATCGCCGCCGGTCGCGCCGACCAGGCCCGTGAGGCGATGGAGCGGCTGGTCAGTCTGGCGCTTGAAGACACGCGCGCCTCGATTGACGCTCCGGCAGACCAGGTATAGTCAGACAAATGATTGACGACGCGGCAGGTCGGAGCCGCGCGGACGAGACTCCGCCTCCGACCGTGTACGCGCACCGACACCTCCGAGGTCAGCCATGAGCCCCGTTCCGCCCCGCGCCCTTCGCTCGCGCGCCTGGTTCGACAATCCCGACAATATCGACATGACCGCGCTCTATCTGGAGCGCTATCTGAACTTCGGCCTGACGCTGGAGGAGCTGCAGTCGGGCAGGCCGATCATCGGCATCGCCCAGACCGGCTCGGACCTGTCGCCCTGCAACCGCCACCACCTGGTGCTGGCCGAGCGCGTCCGTGAAGGCATCCGCAGCGCCGGCGGCATCGTTCTGGAGTTTCCGGTCCACCCGATCCAGGAGACCGGCAAGCGCCCGACGGCGGGCCTGGACCGCAACCTCTCGTACCTCGGCCTGGTCGAGTTGCTGTACGGCTATCCGCTGGACGGAGTGGTGCTGACCATCGGTTGTGACAAGACCACGCCGGCCTGCCTGATGGCGGCGGCGACGGTGAACATTCCGGCCATCGCGCTATCCGTCGGTCCGATGCTGAACGGCTGGCACAAGGGGCAGCGTACGGGCTCGGGCACCATCGTCTGGAAAGCCCGTGAACTGCTGGCGGCCGGCGAGATCGACAATGCCGGCTTCATCAAGCTGGTGGCCAGCTCCGCGCCCTCGACGGGCTATTGCAACACCATGGGCACGGCCACGACCATGAACTCGCTGACCGAGGCGCTGGGCATGTCGCTGCCCGGCTCGGCGGCGATCCCCGCGCCGTACCGCGACCGCCAGGAAAACGCCTACCGGACCGGCCTGCGCATCGTCGACATGGTGCACGAGGACCTGAAGCCGTCTGACATCCTGACCCGTGACTCGTTCCTGAACGCCGTGGTGGTCAATTCGGCGATCGGCGGCTCGACCAACGCCCCGATCCACCTGAACGCCCTGGCGCGCCATGTCGGCATCGAACTGTCGATCGACGACTGGCAGCAGACCGGCGAGGACGTGCCGCTGCTGGTCAATCTGCAGCCGGCCGGCGAGTATCTGGGCGAGGACTATTACCGCGCCGGCGGCGTACCGGCGGTGTTCGGACAGTTGATCGAGCAGGGTCTGATCCGCGAGAACGCGGCGTGCGTCTCGGGCCAGACCATCGGCGAGCAGTATCGCGGCGCCACGATCGAGGACGAGGATGTCATCCGCCCGTTCTCGCGTCCGCTGGTCGAACGGGCTGGCTTCGTGGTCATGCGCGGCAACCTGTTCAACTCGGCGATCATGAAGACCAGCGTGATCAGCCAGGAGTTCCGCGATCGCTATCTCTCGAACGCCGAGGATCCTGACGCCTTCGAAGGCGACGCCATCGTGTTCGACGGGCCCGAGGACTATCACCACCGGATCGACGACCCGTCGGTCGGCATCACCGCCAACTCGATCCTGTTCATGCGCGGCGCCGGCCCGGTCGGCTATCCCGGCGCGGCCGAGGTCGTAAACATGCGCGCGCCCGACTACCTGATCCGCCAGGGCGTGACCCAGCTGCCCTGCATCGGCGATGGCCGCCAGTCGGGCACCTCGGGTTCGCCGTCCATCCTGAATGCTTCGCCGGAAGCGGCGGCGGGCGGCGGTCTGGCTCTGCTGAAGAGCGGCGACCGCGTGCGCTTCGACCTGCGCAAGTCGCGCGTCGACGTGCTGATCTCAGCGGCCGAAGCGGTGGAGCGCCGCAAGGCGCTGGAGGCGGCCGGCGGCTTTGCCTATCCCGAAAGCCAGACGCCCTGGCAGGAGATGCAGCGCGCCGTCGTCGGCCAGATGGAGACCGGCGCAGTGCTCGAACCGGCCGTGAAGTACCAGCGCATCGCCCAGACCAAGGGGCTGCCGCGCGACAACCACTAAGCCCGACTAGACCTCGCCGCCGATCCGCTCGATCTCGGCGGTGAGGGCCGGAACGTCCAGCACCTGCAAGGTGCGGCCGGTCTGGCGGACGATGTTCAGGCCGGCCAAGCGGTTCAGCTCGCGGGTCACCGGCTCGCGCTGGCTGCCCAGCAGGGCGGCCAGTTCGGCGTGGGTGGGGCAGGGGTTGATCACCGCCGTCACCCCGTCGCCGCCGGCCGCCGTGGCCATGCGCAGCAACTCGATGTCAACCCGGCAGGCCACCGAGACGGCGGTCAGTTCGAACAGGCGATCGGTCAGAGACCGCGTCAGGCCGGCCATGTCTTCCAGCAGCGCCCGCATGAAGTTCGGCGAGGTCTCGAACAGGCGGCGGGCCAGGGTCTGGGGCACGCGGGCGATGCGGACGTCCTCGATTGCCACGATATTGGCCGAGCGCGGCTGGCCGTCGATGGCGGCGATCTCGCCGAAATAGCCACCCGGAGCAATCCGGCGATAGCCCACCTCGCGCCCCGACTTGGCGTACTGGTTGGCCAGAAGCGCGCCGTCCAGCAGCAGATAGATGCCGCCGTCCTGGTCATGGCGCTGCACGATCATTTCGCCCTTGCCGTAGCGCAGCATCTCGACCGACGGGGACAGCGCCTCGATCTCATTGCTGGTCATGTGCCGAAACAGTTTGTTGCCGCGAAAGTCTTTGGCGGCGGCGTCCGGCGGCGTATGGCGGGGGAGCAGTGGCGGAATCGCGGTCATCAAGTACGCTCCTGCTGTCGATCGGGGGACGACGGAATGAACAGCCGACAGCGATACAAGGCCTTTATCAGCTATAGCCACAAGGATCGCAAAACCGCCGAGTGGCTGCATCGCGCGCTGGAGACCTATCGCGCGCCGCGGGCGCTGCGAAAGGCGGACGACGGGGCGCTGCGGCCGATCTTCCGCGACCGAGAGGAACTGAGTGCGTCGTCGAACCTGTCCGAGGTGATCCGCGACGCCCTGGACCGTTCCGACGCCCTGATCGTGCTGTGCTCGCCTCACTCGGCTGCCTCGCGCTGGGTCGACCAGGAGGTGGCGCACATCATCGACGGCGGCGACGCCAGCCGCGTCATCTGCCTGATCACGCCGGACACCCCCGCGGAGGCGGCGCTTGAAACGGTGCTGCCGAAGGCTCTGCTCGCGGCCTTGCCCGAGGGCGTCGAGCCCCTGGCCGTCGACCTGCGCCCCAACGCCGACGGCCGCCGTCTGGCGCGCCTGAAGATCGCTGCGCGCCTGTTGGACGTCAGTCTGGACCAGCTGGTGCAACGCGACGCCCGCCGCCGGCTGCAGGTAATGACGGCGTTCACGGCCGCGGCCGTGGTGGTGTCGGTGGGCATGGGGGCTATGACCGTCGTGACCCTGAAGTCCCGCCAGGTCGCCCGCGCCCAGCGCGACGAGACAGAGGCGCTGGTGGCCTACATGCTGGGCGACCTGCGCGAGCAGTTGGAGCCGGTCGGTCGCCTGGACGTGCTGGACGGCGTCGGCGGCCGGGTGCTGGCCTACTACGCCAAGGCCAGCGACGATCGGCTGGATGACAAGGCCCTGGCCCAGCGCGCCAAGGCCCAGACCCTGTTGGGGACCATCCGCGAGCAGCGATCCGACTGGAAGGGCGCGGAAGACGCCTTTGCCCAGGCCGCGGCGACGACCCACGCCCTGGTCCAGCGCGATCCGAACAATGGCGAACGCATCTTCGACGAAGCCCAGAACGTCTTCTGGGTCGCCTACATGCGGCAACGTCGCGGTGACGAAGCCGCCGCCGAGCAGGGCTTCAAGCGTTACGAGCAGCTGGCCCGCCGGCTAGTGGCGCTCGACCCCAATCGCCCGGAGTGGCGGATCGAGGTCGCCTACGCCAATACCAATCTGGGCACGCTGATGTTCAAGCAGGGGCGTCCCGCGGAAGCCTTGTCGGCGTTCCGGGCGGGGCTGGCGGTGCAAGAGGCTGAGCGGCTGCGTACGCCGACCAACACCGCTCGGATCAGCGATACCGCCAATGCGCGCGCCTGGGTGGCCGATTGTTTGCTGATAATGGCGCGTCCGCGCGAAGCCTATGTCGAGCGTGAGGTCGCGAGCCGACTGCTTGCTCAAGCGGTGGCTGCTACGCCGGGGGATAAGCGACTGGCAGCCAAGTCCGTGGCTTCGCAGTCGGCCCTTGCGCGTCTCGAGTTGGACCTGGGCCGCGTAACGCAGGCGCTGACGCATGCGACCTCCGCCTTAAAGTCACTGTCGGAACTGGCGGCCCTAGACCCCACCAACGCCCGCTGGCGTGAACATCTGCTGATCGCCCGCTTCGATACGATCGACATCGAAACCTGGTTGGGGCCAGCGGGACTGGCCAAGGCCAAGGCTGCGCACGAGGAGGCGACCGCGGAACTGGCCCGGATCCGCACCGGCCAATCAGCGAAGGTCTGGCGTCCGGATCTGGATGGACGGTTGAGGCAACAGGCGGTCCTGTTCGCCATTCTGGAGATCGATACCGGACGCGCGCGAGCACTGGCCAAGGCGCTGCTGCACGAGATCGACGACGCCCCAAGCGCGCGTGAGGGGCGGGGGGACCTTTCGGCGATGCTGGGCTTCGCGAATCTGCAGGCCGGCCATGCCGACGCCGCCATCGCGGTTCTGGCACCGCGACGTCAGGCGCTGCCGCCGGGCAGCCTGGACACCCTGGCCCGGGCCTACCTCGCGACCGGCCGCAAGGCCGAGGCGCGATCGATAGTGGGCGAGCTGCAGAAACATGGCTACGCCCACCCCGCATTCCTTGCGTTCTGGGCGGAGTCAGCCCCAGGTGGCGCTGTCAGTCGGGAGGCACCTTAAATGGCTACTATCAACGCATCCGGTCCGTTGGACGAACCGGTTCCTTCGAAGGTCGTCTATGTCGTTGTCGGCATGGAAGACTACACGTTCATGAACGTGGTGGACCCGAAGAACCCGGAGCGCCTTACCCTGGATCTTCAGGAGCGCTGTGAACTCGTCTTCACGCTCAGCGACAGCCTGATCAAGGCTGGCTGGACGTTCCAGAACCGTCCCATCTCGATCGCGCTCGACTACGGGGTCAATTTCTCCAGCTACGTCTGGGTCCCGTACGGCCTGGAAGAAGACAAGCCGATCCCGCACACGCGCTTCAAGATCATCTACGAGTGCAAGCGCATGGGCGTCTACGACTACAGCCTGCTGATGCGCGACAAGTTCGGCCAGAACATCGACCTGGATCCGGACGTCGACAACGGCGCGGGCCAAATTCCCTGACCACGTCGCTGTTCGACGGGGACGAGATCGCCGCGCTGATCCGGCGCGGCGAGATCCTCGCGGCCTACGATATCGCCCATGCCGCGCTCGAGGCGGGCGAGACCTCTACCGAGATCGCCTACGCGGCCGTGCTCTGTTTGGCGCGGGCCGGAGCCTTGGATTTTGCGCGCACCGAGTATGTCCGGCTGGGGCTAGCGGAGGTTCGCGATCATGCCGACACCGTGGCGCTGGGCGCGCGGCTGCTGAAGGACGTGGCGCTGGGCGCCAGCGGCCAGAGGCGGGTCGCCTTCGCCAAGGCCTCGCGCCAGGCCTATGAAGCCCTCTACGCCCGTTTTGGCGGGGTTTATGGGGCGATCAACGCCGCGACCATGACGCTGGTCGCCGGCGAACGCGCTGGCGCCGCGACGCGGGCCGCCGCGGCCCTGGACATTCCCCGGACGCCAGCGGCGACCGGCGAGGGCGCCTATTACGAGCTGGCGAGCCGCGCTGAGGCGTTGTTTCTGACCGGCGACCGGGACGCCGCGCGCGAGGCCATGGCCACGGCCGTGGCGCTGGCCCCGAGGGCCTACGCGGCCCACGCCTCGACCCTGCGACAGCTCGAGATGATCGGACGCGAAACGGCGGTGGATAGCTCCTGGCTGGACCCGTTCCGGCCGCCGGTCTGCGCGCATTTCACCGGCCATATCCTGGCGCCGTGCGGGGCGGGGGCCTTGGACGGTCCGGACCTGCGTGGGCGGGCGGATGCGCTGCTCGCCGCCCAGCGCGTCGGCTTCGCCTATGGCGGCCTCGCAGCAGGCGGGGACATCGTTTTCGCCGAGGCGGTGCTGGACGCGGGAGCTGAGCTTCACGTGGTCCTGCCGGTCGGACGGGCCTCATTCGTAGAGGTGTCGGTCGCCCCGTTCGGCGCTCACTGGGTCGAACGGTTCGAGCGCTGCATGGCGCAAGCGGCCTCGATCCGATACGCGGCGCAGGATCCCTACCGCGGCGACGAGCAGGTCTTCGCCTATTCCAGCCAGTTCGCCATGGGTTGCGCCGTGCTTCGGGCCCAGACCCTGTCCACCGAGGCGATCCAGCTGGCGATCTGGGATGGTCACCGGACAACGAGCCCGGCCGGCGTGTCCGCCGACCTCGACTACTGGGCGCTGGCCGGCCGCCGGCTGGCGGTGATCGACGTGCAACGCCCGCCGCCCCTCCCGCGTGAACCCGCGGCCGAGGCTGGGCGCGAGCAGCGGGCGATGAAGGCCATGCTGTTTGCCGACGTCCAGGGGTTCGGCGCGCTGCGCGACGACCAGATTCCGGCCTTCATCGAGGAGGTGATGGGGCGGATCGCCGAGGCGGTCGGCGCCCTGGACGCGCCGCCCCAGCATGTCGAGACCTGGGGCGACGGCGTCTTCCTCGTGTTCGACCAGCCGATCGACGCTGCTTTAGCGGCTTTGGCGCTGCTGGAGGCCCATCGGGCGCTGGACCTGGGCGCTCTTGGTCTGCCGCGCGGCCTGGGCCTGCGGATCGGCGGGCACTATGGGCCGGTCCACCTGCGCACCAATCCGCTGACCAAGGCTCCGGCGGTGATGGGCGCGCACGTCGTGGTGGCTGCGCGGATCGAGCCGGACGCCGCGCCGGGATCAGCCTATGTCAGCGAGGCCCTGGCCGGGGCGCTGGCCACCTTCCACGGCGACGTGGTCCGCTGCGGCTATGTGGGCCGGACTCAGGGGCGCAAAGGCTTTCCGGCCACGCCGATCTTCAGTCTCGCGCGAGCGCACTGAACGCGGACGGGCGATTTTGGTCGCCGCAAGAAATCGCAATTTTCCCGGATGTGCAGATCCTCACATCCAAGGCGCCGCTTCCCCGGACATGATCCCTTCTGTCGACCGCGACGTTCAGGACGCCATCACTGATTTCCTGATCGCCGCCGGCCGCGTGAACCGACCTAGGACCCGGTCCCCGCCGACCGGGTCCTCCTTTTCGATCTTTCCGCCCGGGGGTTCGGGCTGAACAGGAGCCGCGCCGTGCCTTTCGACCAGATCACCGACGCCACGCCCGCACCCGAAGTCGGCAACGCCTTCCTGCGCCACGCCCTGCGCGTCTGGGCGCGCGAACATGGGGTCATCGAGAACAACCTGCCCGTCCTTGTCAGCGAAGTGCTGGATTTCGCCAAGTCGTCGCTGGAAAGCGAGCGCCTGCGGTCGGGCTTCAACGCCTAGTCTTTTCTGCTGTCCATGAACTGTCGTCTCGGTGGGGCTGAGGGGGCGGCAAGTCGACGGGCCATGTCTTCCAAGCGGGGGCAGGAGCTTGTCGCTGAGGGCCCGGACGAGACGTCCGGGTCCTCCAAGGACAGACTTCGCGTTTTCGGAGGGCTTCAAGTTTTCGGGGGAATGAACATCATGTCGTACGGTCTGGTCGCCCTGCTGGCGGCGACGATCCTGTCGATCACCCTGGCCGCGATCATTGCGCGGCTGTCCCTGCGTCTGCGTGTGGTCGAGGATCGGCTGGATGACGCCGAGCGCCAGGCCATCGACGCCGCCGCCGAGCGCGACAGGGCGCACGCTGAGCTGGCCCAGAGCCGCGAGCGCCTTGCGGAAGCGCGTTCCGCCGCCGGCCGGGCCCAGGCGGCCGCCGAGCGCGAGCTGCGCATGAAGTCGCTGGTCGAGGAGGATCGCCGCTTCGGCGAAGGTCGCTTCGACGGCTTCAACCGCTCGCTGGGCGGGCGCTGATCATCCCTTCGGGGGATCCAGTTCCGGATAGGCCCGGAAGATGTCGTCCGTGCTGAACGCCAGGCGACGCGGCGAGGCCAGATAGGCCCGGATGCGCGGGCGGGCCGCGACGGCGTCGCGCACGGTCATGACCCGTTCCAGCTTGGGCTCCAACGTCCGCATGGCGTGCGGGAAGGCGTAGCGCAGACCCTCCACGGCCTGAAACAGCGACAGGTCCGCATAGGTCGCGGCTGCACCCGTAAGCCAGTCGCCTTCGGGCGCGCGGCTCAGGATCGTTTCGAACCAGCCCAGGAACTTGCCGATCCGCTGCTCGCGGAATTCGACTGCGCGCCGGGCCGCCTCGGGCTTCTGGTCCTCGTAGTAGAGGCCCATGCCGACCGGATGGTGCACGTCGTGCGCCTCGGCCACCAGATCGGCGAGGGTCAGCTGCATCTGGTTGACCCAAAGTCGCCCGGGATCGTCCGTCGGCGCCAGGCCCAGCTTGGGGCCCAGGTGCAGCAGGATATTGGCCGTCTGGCCGACGACCTGATTGCCGTCGACCAGGAAGGGCGGCGCGAAGCTGGGACGCGGACCGTCGTGGAGCTTGTCCATCAGAGCGTCCTCGCCGTCATCCTGGCGGGCGACATCGACATAGGCCGCGCCCGCGTCCTCCAGCGCCAGGCGGACGAATTCGCCACGGCCTTGGATGGTCGGCCAGTAATGCAGTTCGTAGGTCATACGGTGAGAACCGCCCAGTCGCCGGAAAGATGCGCCCTTGAGGCGGAGCAACCTGGGCCGTCCGGCGTTGTGTCGCTGTCCTCTTGTTGGGAAGCGTCATGGCAGCAGCTCAGGGCTTTGGCCGTCCGGTCTACATCGTCGATGGCGCGCGTACGCCGTTCCTGAAGGCGCGGGGCGGTCCAGGACCGTTCACGCCGGTCGATCTGGCCGTTCAGTGCGGCAGGCCCTTGCTGCTGCGCCAGCCCTTCGCGCCCGACGCCTTCGACCAGGTGATCCTGGGTTGCGTCAACGTCATCGCCGACGAGCAGAATCCCGCCCGCGTCGCCGCCCTGCGCCTAGGGTGCGGGCCGGAGATGACCGCCTTCACCGTGTCGATCAACTGCGGCTCGGGCATGCAGTCGATCGACACGGCGTTCCGCTATATCCGCGAAGGCTCGTCCGACCTGATCCTGGCCGGCGGGGCCGAGGCCCTGAGCCATGCGCCGCTGGTGCTGAAGCAGTCGGCCGTCGAGTGGCTGTCCAGCCTGCAAGGCGCCAAGGCTCCGATCGACAAGGTCAAGGCCATGGCCGGCTTCCGGCCCGACATGCTGGCCCCGGTCGTGGGGCTGGAGCGCGGCCTAACCGATCCGATCACCGACCTGGGCATGGGCCAGACCGCCGAGGTGCTGGCCCATTATTTCAACATCAGTCGCGAGGCGGCCGACGCCTATGCCGCTGAGAGCCATCACCGTCTTGCCAAGGCCCAGAGCTCGGGCTGGCTGGACGGCGAGGTCGAGCCAGCCTTCGCCCACGACGGCAAGGTTCACGCCCAGGACGACGGCGTGCGGCCCGACAGCTCGGTCGAGAAGCTATCGACCCTGAAGCCCGCCTTCGAGCGGCCGTTCGGCAAGGTGACGCCCGGTAACAGCTCCCAGATCACCGACGGCGCGTCCTGGGTGATCCTGGCTTCGGAAGAGGCGGTGCGAAAGCACGGCCTGACGCCGCGTGCGGTGATCATCGACAGCGAATGGGCGGCGCTGGATCCGTCGATCATGGGCCTGGGGCCGGTGCTGGCCTCGACGCCGCTGATGCAGCGGGCGGGCCTGTCCCTGCGGGACGTCGAGCTCTGGGAACTGAACGAGGCCTTCGCCGCCCAGGTGCTGGCCTGCCTAGCCGCGTGGGAGGACGAGGCTTTCTGTCGTGAGGTGCTGGGCCTACCTGGCGCAGCCGGCGCGATCGACCGCAAGCGGCTGAACGTCGACGGCGGGGCGATCAGCCTGGGTCACCCGGTTGGCGCCAGCGGCAACCGTATCGTGCTGCATCTGATCAACGCCCTGGAGCGCCTGGACCTCAAGCGCGGCATCGCCACCGAGTGCATCGGCGGTGGCCAAGGCGGCGCCATGCTGATCGAACGGGTTTGAGGAGGATGGCCATGCAAGACCGCGCCCTGAGCCTGCTCGAGCCGCGCGATCTGGACCTGGGTCCGGCGCCGCTGAGCGATCACGGCTACCGTCATTGGCGGACGTCCCGCGCGCCTGACGGCGTGGCCTGGGCGGTGCTGGACAAGGCCGACGCCAGCGCCAACACCCTGGACGACGAGGTCCTGGGCGAGCTGGACCGTATTCTCGACGGGCTGGAGGCCGACCGCCCGACGGGCCTGGTGATCCGCTCGGCCAAGACGTCGGGCTTCATCGCCGGCGCCGATGTCGGCCAGTTCCGCAGCGCGACCGACGTCAACGAGGTCGAGCAGCGCATGGCGCGCGCCCACGCCATCGCCGACCGCCTGGAAAGTCAGGAGTACCCGACCATCGCGGTGGTCCACGGCTACGCCTTGGGCGGCGGCCTGGAGGTGGCGCTGGCCTGCAAGATCCGCATCGCCGTCGAGGGCGCCAAGTTCGGCTTCCCGGAGGTCCAGCTGGGCCTCCATCCGGGCCTGGGCGGCACGGCGCGCTTCACGAGGCTGATCGATCCGCTGCAGGCCATGAGCTTCATGCTGACCGGCAAGACCATCCCTGCGCGCAAGGCCAAGGCCCTGGGCCTGGTCGACACGATCGTCCCCGAGCGCCACGTGCGGGCGGCGGTCAAGGCGGCTGTGCGGGGTGAACTGCGCAGCGAAGGCCCCAGCCTGATCGACAAGCTCAAGGACAGCGCGCCGGCCCGCAAGCTGGCGGCCGGCCGGATGCGCGAGGAGGCCAAGAAGCAGGCCCCGCCTGAGCACTATCCGGCCCCGGGCGCCCTGATCGAGCTGTGGGAGCGCCACGGCGGCGACTTCGAGGCGATGAAAGTTGCGGAGATCGGCTCCTTCGCCCGGCTGATGGTCTCGCCGACGGCCCAGAACCTGATCCGCGTGTTCTTCCTGCGCGAGAAACTGAAGGGGCTGGCCGGCGCGAAGGGTCACATCCGCCGCGTGCACGTGATCGGCGCTGGCGCCATGGGCGGCGATATCGCCGCCTGGTGCGCCTGGAGCGGCCTGACCGTCACCTTGACCGACGTGAAGGCTGAGCCGATCGGCGGAGCGATCAAGCGCGCCGCCGAGCTCTACGGCAAGATCGCCCACGACGACCGGCTGAAGGTGCGCGACGCTCTGGACCGCCTCGTGCCAGACCTGCGTGGCGAGGGCGCCCAGTCGGCTGATCTGATCATCGAGGCCGCGCCCGAGAAGGTCGAACTGAAGAAGGGCCTTTACGCCCAGATCGAGCCGCAGATGAAGTTGGGCGCGATCCTGGCGACCAACACCTCGTCGATCCCGCTGGAAACCCTGCGCGAAGGCCTGCAGCGGCCCGAGCGGCTGGTGGGGCTGCACTTCTTCAACCCGGTCTCGCGGATGCAGCTGGTCGAGGTGGTGCGCCATGACGGTCTGGATCCGGCGGTGGAGACAGCCGCTCGGGCCTTTACCGGCGCCATCGACCGACTGCCGGCCCCGGCCAAGAGCGCGCCGGGCTTCATCGTCAATCGCGCCCTGACGCCTTACCTAGTCGAGGCTATGGCCTTGCTGGACGAAGGCGTGGCCAAGGAGACCATCGACAAGGCGGCCGAGGCGTTCGGTATGCCGATGGGGCCGATCGAGCTGGCCGACCAGGTGGGGCTGGACATCTGCCTGGCCGTGGCCGACATGCTCAAGCGCGAGCTGAACTGGCCCATGCCGGACGCACCGCAGTGGCTGCGCGACAAGGTCGAGCAGAAGAAGCTGGGCAAGAAGACCGGCGAGGGGCTGTACGTCTGGAAAGGCGGCCACGCGCAGAAGACGCCCGGCGCCGCCGAGCCTGATCCGGAGATGGCTGATCGCCTGATCCTGCCGCTGGTCAATACCTGTGCGGCGATCTTGGGCGAGGGGGTCTCGGATGATCCGGACGTCATCGACGCGGCGATGATCTTCGGGGCCGGCTTCGCGCCGTTCCGGGGCGGGCCGTTGCACTACGCCCGCCAGCGGGGCGTCGCCGACGTGAAAGCCAAGCTGGAGGATCTCGCCCGTAAGTACGGCGAGCGCTTCCAGCCCAGCGATGGCTGGTCCAAGCTGGAGGCATGACCGAGCGCTTCACCGACCCCGAACGGCTGGCCGACGCCATTATCGAGAAGGTCGGCCGCCGCATCGTGCTGGGCTTGCCGCTGGGCCTGGGCAAGGCCAACCACGTGGTCAACGCCCTGTTCGCGCGGGCCATGGCCGACCGGTCGATTCGCCTGCACATCTTCACGGCGCTGACCCTGGAGCCGCCGCGGCCCAAGTCGGACCTGGAGGCCCGGTTCCTGGGCCCGGTCATTGAGCGCACCTTGGGCGGCTATCCGGCTCTGGCCTATGCCGAGGTCCAGCGCCGCGACGCCCTGCCGGACAATATCGAGGTCGACGAGTTCTTCTTCCAGGCCGGAACGCGCCTTTCTGTCGAGAGCGCCCAGCGCAGCTACATCTCGGCCAACTACACCCACGCGGCCGGCTATCTGCTGGAGCGGGGCGTCAATGTCGTGGCCCAGCTGGTGGCGCGCGAGGGCGACCGCCACAGCCTGTCGTGCAACACCGACATCACCCTAGACCTGCTGGCGGCGCGCCAGGCCGGCAAGGCCGACTTCCTGCTGGTGGGGCAGGTCAACGAGCAGCTGCCGTTCATGCCCGGCGACGGCGACCTGCCGGAGGCGACGTTCAGCCATGTGCTGGACGGGCAGGGCGTGCAGTTTCCGCTGTTCGCCCCGCCCAAGGAGCCGATTCCTGACGCCCACTACGCCATCGGCCTGCACGCCGCCGGCCTGATCCCCGACGGCGGCACGATCCAGATGGGTATCGGCTCGATCAGCGACGCCGTCGCTCAAGGCCTGATCATCCGCCACCGCGAGCCCGCAAGGTTCGGCGAGGCGCTGAAGGCGCTGTCGCTGTCCGGAACGTCGCCGATCCACGGCGAGCGGTTCGAGGCCGGCCTCTACGCGGCGACCGAGATGTTTGTCGACTGCCTGCTCGATCTCTGGAAGGCGGGCGTGCTGAAGCGCGAAGTCAACGGGGCGGTGCTGCACGGCGGCTTCTTTCTGGGGCCGCGCGCCTTCTACCAGGCGCTGCGCGAGATGCCGGGCCCGGAGCGCGCCAAGTTCCAGATGCAGGCGATCTCGGCGATCAACGAGCTCTACGGCGACGAGGACGCCAAGCGCGCCGCGCGAGTCGACGCCCGCTTCATCAATACCGCCATGATGATGACCCTGCTGGGGGCGGCAGTGTCCGATGGCCTTGAGGATGGCCGAGTCGTCAGCGGCGTGGGCGGCCAGTACAACTTCGTGGCCCAGGCCTTCGCGCTGGAGGGCGCGCGGTCGGTGATCACCCTGCCGTCCGTGCGTGGGTCAGGGCGCAAGGCCGCCTCGAACATCCTGTGGTCCTACGGTCATGGCACCATTCCGCGCCACCTGCGTGATATCGTGATCACCGAGTATGGCGTGGCGGATCTCCGTGGGCGGACGGATCGCGACGTGATCGTCGCCCTGCTGAAGATCACCGACAGCCGCTTCCAGACCGGTTTGCTGGAGAAGGCCAAGGAATCGGGCAAGCTGGAGAAGGCCTATGCGCTGCCGGAGGCCTTCACGCGCAACACGCCCGAGCGCGTGGCCCAGGCGCTATCGCCGCTGAAGGGCGCGGGTTTGGCGCCGCTGCTGCCGTTCGGCTCGGACTTCGATTCGCTGGAGGAGAGCCTGCTGCCGGCCCTGGGGCGGCTGAAGGCGGCTCAGGCCGAGCCGCGAGCGCTGGCGGGCCTGGTTTTCAAGGGGATGGGCCAGCGGAGCGGTCACGAGACCGCTCTGGCCCGGTTGGGCCTGAACAAGCCCAAGAGCTTGCGGGATCGGCTGACGGCGCTGGCCGTGCGCGGCGCCCTGGCCGACTAGGCGGCCGCGCCTTCGGTCAGGATCGGGCGCAGGGCCAGCATGGCCTGGGCGCGGTTGTGGACGCCCAGCTTGCGGAAGATGGCGGTCAGGTGCGCCTTTATGGCGGCTTCCGACACATGCATGTCGGCGGCGACCTGCTTGTTCAGGCGGCCGTCGGCGATGCTCAGCAGCACCTTTAGTTGCGTGGCGGTCAGGGCGTCCAGGCGCTTGCGCATGGCGGCCAGTTCGTTCTGGACCGTGGTCGTGCCGTTCAACGTCGGGAACAGGCGCGCGCCACTGGCGACCGACTTCAGGACGTCGACCATTTCGGATGGGCAGGCCGACTTGTGGATGAAGGCGGCGGCGTCCAGGGCGCGGCTGAAGCCGACCATTTCGTCGTCGCGGCGCGAGGCGAAGATCACGACCGGGGTATGGGGCAGGCGCTGCTTGACCTGGATCAGCGCCGACAGGCCGGTGGCGCCGGGCAGGGCCGGATCCATGACCACCAGATCGATGGCGGCGCCGAAGCGGCAGCCGGCTTCGATGCTCGCGAGATCGCCCACTTCGACGGTGTGCGCCTTCGGCCACGCCGACAGGGTCACCATTCGAATGGCCTCGCGCATCAAGGGATGGCTGTCGATAATCAGAACGCGCATGAAGTTGTCTCGGCCCCGGTTGAGCAACTGAGGCGAGCATGAGGCGGACGCGATCGCACGTCATCGCGCGTAGTGTCGCAGTTGTGTCCGTGGTTCGGCGAGCTTTGCTACGCGAAATAGGTGCAAATCGCACATATATCACGGTTTCCGTGGTTTTTCAGCGATTTACCTTCCTAATCGCTGGGGCTGGAAACGATTGCGACAGGACGTCGCACGGTTGTGTCGGCCTGTCGCATCGCGATTTACGATACTCATTTTGAGGCGAGTCCGAAGTCATCTTTCGCACTAGACGATAGTCTAAGGTTTCTGGTTTCGTTCTCCTTTGGTAAGGTCTGATTAGGCGTCCTGACGTCGTGAGTGGGTCGAGATTTTTCGTACCCGCTTTTCGACGGACTCATGCGCCACCTGAATCACATCGCTGCTGACAAGCCGACCGCCTCGCGCGGTGGGGTGGCGGCCGCGTGTGTTCTGGCGGCGGCTCTCGTATGCGCGCCGGGCGTGTCGAAGGCCCAAACCGACCCCGCGTCGATGACGTCGGCCGGCGCGATGATCGACAATATCGCCGCCCTGACCTTCACCGATCAGTTCGGCCCGCAGGCGCGGACCTCCAACAAGGTGTCCCTGAAGGTCCAGGAGATCGTCGACGTCAGCGTCGAGACCCTGACCCCCGAAGTCGACGTCGAGGCCGATGCGAAAGACCAGCGCCTGGCGTTCCGCATCCGCAACCTGGGCAACGGCTGGGAAGCCTTCGACCTGTCGTTCGAGCACATCGACGACGACTTCGATCCCGACGCCTGCAGCATCATCATGGATTGGGACGGCGACGGCCATCTGGACATGGCGCGCGATCGCGTCATCGCCACGACCCCGGTCCTGGCTCCCGGCCAGTCGGTGGTCGCCTGGGTGTCCTGCCATATTCCCAGCGACGTTCGCATGGGCGCGTTGGGCCGCATTCGTCTGCGCGCCTTCCCGGCGGCGCTGCGCAACGGCGCCACCGAGAGCGACATGGCCCAGGCCGGCAACGGCGGCGTGTTCATGGTCTTCGGTCGCTACCTGCGGGGCGGCGGCGGAACCGGCAACGGCGGCGCCACCAGCCAGCCGGCCACCTATCGCGTGGGCAAGGCCGACGTCCGCCTGATCAAGTCGCAGGACATCGTGGACGCCCTGGACGACGGCAGCGTCGTCGCCGGCACCATCGTCACCTACGGCCTGGAAGCCCGGGTCGGGGAGGGGGCGGCGGCTCGCCAGGCCCGGATCACCGACGCCATCCCCGCCGGCGCCACCTACCTCGACGGCAGCCTGACCCTCGACGGCGCGGCCCTGACCGACGCCGACGACGGCGACGCGGGGCGCTTCGCCAACGGCGCCATCGAAGTCGAGCTGGGCGACATCGCCGCCCAGTCCAGCCGCACCGTCACTTTCAGAGTTCGCATCAACCCGACCGGGAGCACCGAATGATCAAGACCTTTCTGCTCGCAGCGGCCGTAGCCGGGCTGCTGGCCCATTCGGCCCACGCCGGCGAGGCCACGCTTTCCACCGCCGTCTTCAAGGAAGTCGAGACCCGCGCCGCCGATGGCAAGGTGACGACCGCCCTGAAGCCCGCCGCCCGCGTCACGCCGGGCGACCAGGTCGTCTACGTCCTGACCTATCGCAACGGCGGCGCCAGCCCGACCACGGGCGTGGTGATCAACAACCCGATCGCCACGGACCTGATCTACGCCGGTCCGGCCGACGCCAAGCCGCCGGTCGTCTCGATCGACGGCAAGACCTTCGGGCCGCTGGCCAGCCTGACCAAGACCGGCGCCAACGGGGCCGTTCCGGCCACCACGGCCGATGTCACCACCCTTCGCTGGGCCCTCGCTCAACCCGTTCCGGCGGGCGGTGAGGTCCAGATGTCATTCCGCGCGCGCCTGAAGTGACGCGCGTCTCATCCCATTCAGAACCGGGGGCTACCATGAAGAAATCATCCAAGACGTTGTGGTTGGCGGGAGCATCCTCGCTTCTCGTCATCCTGTCGGGTCAGGCGGCCCTGGCCGCGCCGGGCACCCAGGCCGGCACCAGCATCACCAACACCGCGACGGTGTCGTACTCGGTCAACAGCGTCGCCCAGACGCCTGTGGCCTCGAACGTCGCCTCGTTCGTCGTCGACCGTAAGGCTGACGTCGTCGTGGCCGAGGTGGGCGGCGCGGCGACCAGCGTCTCCTACGGTCAGAGCAACCAGGTCACGACCTTCACGGTGACCAACGCCACCAACGCCACACAGGACTTCCGCCTGTTCGCGGCGAACACCGTGCTCGGCGCGCCGACCCAGCTGGGTCACACCGACACCTACGGCGTGACCAACCTGCGGGTGTTCGTCGACACGAACGGCAACGGCACGTACGACGCCGGCGTCGACACCGCGACCTATATCGACGAGCTGGGCGCGGGTCAGACCAAGACCGTGTTCATTGTCGCCGACATCCCGGCCTCGGGCCCGGCCAACGGCGTCTCGGGTGTCATCCTGACGGCCGTCGTCGCCACGGGCGGCACGGGCGGCGCGCTGGGCGCTGACGTGACCCAGAGCCTGCTGGACGACACGAACCAGATCGACACGGTCTTCGCCGACGGCGCCGGCTTCGCCGACCTGGTCCGCGACGCCCGTCACAGCGCCGGCGACGAGTACCTGATCGCCGCCGCCAGCGCTGAAGTCACCAAGTTCGCCGTGCTGATCAGCGACCCGCTGAACGGCATCGTCTCGCCCAAGGCCATTCCCGGCGCGATCATCGAGTACTGCATCGCGGTCAAGAACATCGGCGGCCAGGCCATCACCAATGTCGGCCTGACGGACAACATCCCGGCCAACACCACCTACGTGGCCAACAGCACCTACGTGAACGGCACGTTCTCGGGCGGTCTGTGCGTGCTCGACGGCGCTCAAGCCACCGACGGCAACGTCTACAACGGCTCGCGGATCGCCACGAACATCACCAGCATCGCGTCCGGCGCGACCGCGACGACCCGCTTCCGCGTCACCATCGACTAGCACCACACGACCCCGACCGGGCGGCTCGCGCCGCCCGGGACGGCCTTTTGGACACCGAATGACCTTCCTGACCCGCATGAAATTGGCGCTGACGAGCCTGGCGATCTCCGCCGGTCTGCTGTCGCCCGCCTATGCGCGTCAGACGGACGTCGTGACCAACACGGCCCAGCTCTCCTATGCGGGCTCCGCCGGGCGTCTCAGCGTCAATTCCAACACCACCACCGTGAAGGTGGCCTATGCGCCGAAGATCCTGCTGATGCGCCTGGCGGGCGAAGCGGACGGCATCGTCCTGAACGCCGGCGGCACCATGTGTCAGGTCGAAGGGCAGGGCTTTAAGGCCCCCGACGTCTCTGCCCTCGAAGCTTTCGACCCGATGAAGGTGAAGCTGCGCGAAGCGCCGTCGTTCCACGCCGGCGAGACGATGTTCATCGACGTCTCGATGCCCGAGGTGAACCGCGACCCGAACGTCCGCGAAGAAATCACCATCACCGTCGAGACCCCGCAGGGCGACAAGGAAACGCTGAAGGTCAGCGAGTCGACCCGCAACAGCGGCCGCTTCCTGGGCTACATCCCGGCCACCGACAAGCCGATGACGCCCTATGACTGCCAGATCTTCGCGCCGCGCGGCGGCAAGCTGAGCTTCAGCGTCGCGGGCTTCGACGGCGCCAGCTCGGCGACGGTCAACGCCCTCATCGACCCCTACGGTTATGTCTTCGACTCGCGCACCGGCGCGCCGGTCGATGGCGCGCGGGTCACCCTCGTCGACCAGGAGACTGGCTTGCCGGCGAAGGTGTTCGGCGATGACGGCTTCAGCGTCTATCCGTCGTCGGTGATCAGCGGTCACGATGTCGTCGACGAGGGCGGCTCGGTCTATCAGTCCTCCCACGGACAATATCGCTTCCCGCTGACCGCGCCCGGTCGCTACGCGCTCTTTATTGAGCCGCCGCAGGGCTACACGGCGCCGTCCTCGGCCACGGCGCAGGATATCGCCAAGCTTACCTCGCCCGAAGGCGGCGACTTCATCATCGCCGACGCGTCCTGGGGCGCGGCCTTCGATCTGACCCAGCCCGAACCGCTGCAGATCGACATCCCGCTGGACAGCGGAGCCCTGCCGGTCGTGGTGCGCAGCTTCTCCCAGGGCCTGTCGCTGGATAAGGCCGTGTCGCACCAGAAGGCCTCGTTCGGCGATCTGATCGGCTACACGCTGGATGTCCACAACCTCGGCGCGCAGCGCACGATCTCCGATGTGAAGATCGTCGACACCCTGCCGCGCGGCCTGCGCTACGTGAAGGGCTCCTCGCGCCGCGACGATGTGCCGCTTCCCGACCCGACGATCAGCGCCGACGGGCGGACCCTGACCTATCTGCTCGGAACATTCCGAGGTTCTCAATCAAGTAAAGTCAAGTATCAGGTCAGTATTGGCGCCGACGCGCCGGTCGGCACGGCGATCAATCGCGCCATCGCCACCGGCAGCATGGGCGCCTCCAGCGGCGAGGCCCGCGCCCGGGTGCGCATCTCGGCGCCGCTGATGACCGACTCTGGCACAATTCTAGGTCGCGTGACCGAAGGCGCCTGCGCCACGCGTCGCGAAGACGGCCGCATCGGCGTCGCCGGTGTGCGCCTGGTGCTGCAGGACGGGACCTATGTGGTCTCGGACCGCGATGGCCTGTTCCATTTCGAGGGCGTGGCGCCGGGACTCCAGGTCATCCAGATGGACGTGGGCTCGCTGCCCGCGGGCCTGGAAGCCGTCGCCTGCGGCCGTGACACCCGCATCGCCGGTCGCGCTTTCTCGCAGTTCGTCGACCTGCGCGGCGGCGGTCTGCAGCGCGTCGAATTCCGCCTGCGCCGCACTGAGGCAGAGGCGACCAAGGCCGGCGTCGTGGTTCCCGATGACCAGGCCTCGACGGACGCGATCAACTGGTTCGCCGACCAGCAACCGGGCATCGACTTTGTCTATCCGAATCAAGGTCATAATCCCGTCGCGCCGGTGACCCGCGTCGCCGTCAAGCACGCGCCGGGCAACCGGGTCAGCCTGACCATCAACGGCGCGCCTGTCGACGTCCTGGCCCGCGACGGCGTCGAAATCAGCGCCGACGGCGCCATGGCCGTGTCGCTGTGGCGCGGGGTGCCGCTGGTCGAGGGCACGAACGTCCTGGTCGCCACCGTCACCAACGGCAGCGGCGCCACCGTCGCCCAGGTCAAGCGCGAAGTGGCCTACGCCAATACGCCGAGCCGCGCGACCCTGGTCCCGGAAGCCTCGCACCTGATCGCCGACGGCCTGAGCGCGCCGGTCATCGCGGTCCGCTTCACCGACCGCTTCGGCCATCCGGTTCGCGCTGGCGCGGTCGGCGGCTTCGAGCTGTCGGACCCGTACATGATTGCCCGCGATCCGAACGCCGACCAGCGCCTGGCAGGCGAGGGCGCGCGCGGCGCGACCTGGCGCATCACCGGCGACGACGGCGTCGCCCTGATCGAGCTGGCCCCGACCACCCAGGCCGGCTCGGCGACCCTGCGCTTCAAGCTGCCGGGCGTCGGCCCCGCCGCCGCGCCCAGCGAAGTCCGCGCCTGGCTTAGCGCCTCGCGTCAGGACTGGATCGTCGTCGGCTTCGCCGCCGGCACCGCCGGCTACAACACTTTGTCGCGCCACGCCGCCCCGCTGGCGCGTCGCGACCGCAACAAGACCATGGTCGACGGCCAGCTGGCCTTCTACGCCAAGGGCCGTGTCCGGGGTTCGTGGCTGCTGACCATGGCCTATGACAGCAAGAGCACGCCGAACCAGGACCGCGGCCTGACCTCGGCCATCGATCCGGACCGCTACTACACCGTCTATGGCGACGGCTCGGGCCAGGCCTATGACGCCGCCAGCCAGCGCAAGCTGTACCTGCGCCTGGAGCGCAAGGCCTTCTACGCCCTGTTCGGCGACTTCCGCACGGGCTTCGACGCCACGCGCCTGGGCCGCTCCGACCGCACCCTGAACGGCGTGAAGTTCGAGCGTCAGGGCCGCGTGTTCAGCTTCGCCGGCTTCGCCGCTGATACCGAGCAAAGCCATGTCCGCGACGAACTTCCCGGCTCGGGCCTGGCCAGCCTGTACCAGCTGTCGCGTCGCGAGATCGTGCCGAACACCGAGACCGTGACGATCGAGACCCGCGACCGTCTGCGCGGCGAGCGCATCCTGACCAGCCGCGTCATGGTTCGCGACGTCGACTACGACATCGACTACGTCACCGGCGCCATCACCTTCCGTGACCCGGTCGCCAGCCGCGATCTCGACCTGAACCCCAACGTCGTCGTCGTGAACTACGAAGTTCTCGGCAACGGCGAGCGGACCACCGAGCTGGGCGCCCGCATGTCGACCAATCTGATGGACGGCAAGGTCAAGGCCGGCGTCACCTATCTGCACGGCCGCCCGGGCGCAGCCACCCGCGACACCGACCTGGTCGCCGCCGACCTGACCCTGCGCCCGCGCGCCGACACCGAGATCCGTCTGGAGGCCGCCACCAGCCAGTCGGTCGCGACCGGCCGGCAGGAAGCCTGGATCGCCGAGGTCGAGCACCACTCCGCGTACTTCGACGTTCTGGGCTATGCCCGCCAGGCCGACGAGTCGTTCGGTCTGGGTCAGACCAGCCAGGCCGAATTGGGCGCGCGCAAGATCGGCGTCGACGGCAAGGCGCGCCTGACCCGGAACCTGTCGCTGGACGTCTCGGCCTATCATGAGAACTACCTGGACAACGGCGACGTCCGCGACGTGGTCGACGCCAGCGTGAACTATCAGCGCAACGGCATGCGCCTGGGCGCTGGCCTGAAGTCGGCCAATGATGCGCCCGAGGTCGGCGAAGCCCGTCGTTCGGACCTGCTGACCCTGTCGGCCACCAAGGAGTTCTTCAACCGCCGCCTGCAGGTGAACGCCTCGTCCGACTTCGCCCTGGGCGACGCCGAGAGCCTGGACTTCCCGGTCCGTCGCCGCCTGGGCGCCATCTATGAAGTGCGCGAAGGCCTGCGGGTTCTGGCCATCCGCGAGATCATCGAAGGCACGGACTACAAGGCCGCCGTCACCGGCGCCGGCGTCGAGGTCGCCCCGTGGAAGGGCGCGCGCCTGACCAGCGCCGTGAACCAGCAGACCCTGTCGGCCTTCGGTCCGCGCACCTTCGTGCTGATGGGCTTGGCCCAGACCGTCAACCTGAAGGGCGGCTGGACCCTGGACGCCACGATGGACTCGGCCAAGACCCTGGCCGGCCAGGCGCCGGATCCGAACACCGAAACTCCTCGCGCCACCGGCTCGGCCCTGATCACCGAGGACTTCACCGCCGTCAGCCTGGGCGCGACCTATCGCGCCGATCGCTGGAGCTGGAACGGCCGCATCGAAGCCCGTCGCGGCGACCGCGCGGACAGCTGGGCGGTTCGCGCCGCCTATCTGCGCCAGCTGCGTGAAGGCGTCACGGCTGCCATGACCGTCCGCGCCGACGAGACCGTGACCAATGCGGGCGCTGTCTCGCGCGGCGCCGAGGTCACCGGTTCGGTCGCCTGGCGTCCGCTGGACAGTCGCTGGGCGGTTCTGGACAAGCTGGAAGTGCGCAAGGAAGAGGCCCGGGGCATCGTCCAGGGCACGGGCGTGGCCGGCTATGGCCCGACCGCGCGCGGCGACGGCGTCACCTCGAAGGTTATCAACAACCTGGCCGTCAATTTCGACAGCGACCGCGGCGACCACACGCCGGGCGCGGTGCAGGCCTCGTTCTATCACGGCGCCAAGCTGGTGCGCGGCCGCTATGACGGCGACGTGCGGACCAACGTGGTGCAGGTGATCGGCGCCGAGGCTCGTCTGGATCTGACCCGCAAGATTGACCTGGGCGTGAATCTGTCGGTCCGCCACGCGGGCAAGCAGGGCGGCACCGCCTACGCCGCCGGCCCGTCGATCGGCGTCTCGCCGGCCGAGAACACCTGGATCAGCATCGGCTACAATGTGGTCGGCTACCACGACCCCGACTTCGCCGCGGCCGGCTACAGCCGCAAGGGCTTCTACGTCACCGCGCGCGTGAAGTTTGACCAGAACACCTTCGCAAACCTGGGCTCGGGCGCCCGGCAGGTGTTCGGGGTGATGCGCCAATGATCGCGCGAGCGACCACAACAAGGAGGAGATGAATCTTGCGGATGCTGACGCAGACCGATCACGAAGAGCTCCTGCGGCTGGCGGCCCTGGTGCGCGCCAACGTGCTGGCCACGCCGCGTGATCCTGCCTTCGACCAGGTGGCCGAAGCGGCCAAGTCGCTGTTCGGCGCGATGGCGGGGATGGTGACCTTCGTCGACGCCGACCGGCAATTCTACAAGGGAAGGGCAGGGGTCGACATCGCCGACACCCCCCGCGAGGTCTCGTTCTGCGACCACTGCATCGCCTATCGCAACCTGCTGTGGATCGAGGACACCCGCGAGGATCCGCGCGTCTACGACAATCCGTTTGTGACCGGCGCGCCGAACATCCGCTTTTACGCCGGGGCGCCGGTGCGGGACGCCGACGGCTGGCTGCTGGGTACGGTCTGCGTCGTCGACATCAAGCCCCGCGTCTTCGATCCGGCGCTGTCCGACGCCCTGAAGGCCCTGGCCGACGTCGTGTCCAGCCACCTGCCGTCGGGCGACTAAGTCCCTGTCGCGACAGGAGATTGTCGCACGTGCAGCAATTTGCCGCAGGCGGGATGTCATATGTGTAAACCCCCGTTGAGCGCGGCCGTGTCACGGTGACGGCGCGGGCCGCTTCGGTTGTCCGCAGTGTTCCAGGGGGATCCGGCGGGCGATGGGCCGAAGCGTACTTGTGATCGACGATGACCCGATGATCCGCCAGTTCGTGGAACTGGTGCTGCATCAGGCCGGCTACAGGGTCTCGTCGGCCGCAACGGGGGCCATGGGCGTCGAGGCGCTGCAGGAGTCGCGCTGGGACCTGATTCTGCTGGATATCGAGCTGCCCGACATGACCGGCCTGAACGTGCTGGGCGTCATCTATGGATGCCCCCGCTCTTGCAAGGGTCTTCTAAGCAACGACGGCACGATAAGCGGCTGCAGTCATCTATCCGGCCTTCTCGTGGCGAGCACCCTGCATCGCCGGCCGTGATGGTTCGATCCGCAGACCGGGCCCAATCACGCGACACGAGCTCGAAGCTCGATGCGCCCAGCGGGTTGCTCCGGTCTCGGTTACGCCGTTCGCCATCACATGCTCATTGTCCCTCGCGCCGCTTCAGCCCGCAGGTCTTGCTGGCCGAATCTCCTATCTATGCCGCCGCGTGAAGCGGGGGCTGGTGATATACGCCGCCAAAGCGAAGCAGCGCCCAGACAACCCGTGCGGTCTTGTTGGCCATAGCGACTGCGACCACGTTCGCCGGCCGGCGGTCTCTGATCCGGGCGAGCCAGGTCCAGGACTTGCGGCGCCATCTCATGACGGACCGAGCACCGTGAATGAGCAATCGCCTCAAATAGCCATTGCCGCGCTTGCTAATGCCTCCGAGCTTATCGACGCCACCTGTCGAATGCTGGCGCGGGACCAAGCCCAGCCAAGCAGCGAAGTGCCGTCCAGACTTGAAGTCAGCCGGATCCCTGACAGACGACACCAGGGCTGTCGCGGTGATTACGCCCACGCCGGGGATGGTCATGAGGCGGCGGCAAGCTTCGACGTGACGAGCGATCGCGCCGAGTTTGATCTCGATCTCCGCGAGGCTCGCTTCTACGCGGCGCAACTGGACTACCAGATGGCCAAGGGCGCTCTTCACGAGATCCGGAATCTCAGGATCGTCGGGATCTTCGATCCTCGCGGTTAGAACGCCAATGTTGTGGGCGCGCTTGTCGCCGATGACGCCAAACTCGGCGAGGTGCCCGCGTATCGCATTGATGAGTTGCGTGCGCTGCCGCATGAGCGTCTCCCGAACCCGGTGGATGACCAGGATCTCCTGCTGCTCCCTCTCCTTGATCGGGACGAACCGCATGGTTGGGCGAACCATAGCTTCGCAGATCGCCTCGGCGTCAGCCGCGTCGTGCTTGTTGGATTTAACGAACGGCCGGACGAACTGCGCCGGCACCAGGCGGACCTCGTGACCATGAGACCGGATCAATCTGGCCCAGTAGTGCGAACTCGGACACGCCTCAAGAGCGACGATGCACGGCGCCAGTTTTTGAAAGAACCCCTCCACCTCATCGCGTCGCAGGCGCCGACGCAGCAACGGATGGCCCTCTCGATCCGCACCGTGCACTTGGAAGACGAGCTTGGCGATATCAAGCCCGATGAGCGCAATATCCTTGGACATCTCTCACTCTCCTTCGCTGAATGGCGATAGCCGCCGAAACACAAGGTAGGGTGAGCGGGGGCATCCATACCATCATGCGCCGCCAGCGCGTGCGCCCGCCCGTGATGATGATGACCGCCAAGGGCGACGTGATGACGGTCCGTGTGGCGCTGGAGGCCGGCGCCGCCGGCTATCTGGTCAAGCCGTTCACCGCTCAGAATATCCTGCGACGGGTCGAGGCCATGCTGCGGGCCCAGGGCCATGCGCTGACGCCGCCGGCCAAGGCTGTTGCAGCCTCGGCGACCGCGCCGACGCTCGAAGCGACGCCCGCGCCGAAATACCAGACGATCGAGATCTGAAGTCCGCGTACCGCGTCGTGGCGGCGCTGCCCGCCCGGTGACGTCAATAACATATGAAGCGGCCTCAGCTGTTGTGGGGCGCAAAGCGGCCTGAAACTGCCGCAATGCATCGCGATCAACGTGTGGAGCACGCCTCACGGTTGTCTTTGTGCGTCAAATTTCTCACATCATGGGACATCTTGTCGCATAATGGAAAGAAATTGCTGGAAGCGCAAAAAATGCTCTGGCCAAACTAAGGCTCTTTCCTATTATTCCTCACAAGTTGGGATTTTATCTCATTATGTGAGATTTGCTTGAGCGGGTCGGTCCGCTCGGCGCTCCCAGCCCAGGAGCCGCCCCGCAGAGGGCGGCCGGATGAGCAGAGGCGCTCGCAAAGTCGAGCGCCGCGAAGGGAGAGGAACGATGGGCTATCAGGCCAAGAATAATGGCGTCCTGCGTACGGGCTGCTCGCTGCTGGCGCTGACGCTGGGCGCGTCGCTGCTGACGGCGACCGCCGCTGCGGCTCAAACGGCGCCGGCTGACGACGCGGCGGCCGTCGAAGAGGTCGTGGTCACCGGCTTCCGCGCCAGCCTCAGCAGCGCGATCAACACCAAGCGCGTCTCCAACAACATCGTCGACGTCATCAAGGCCGACGACATGGCCAGCTTCCCTGACGCGAACCTGGCCGAGTCGATCCAGCGCATTCCGGGCGTCTCGATCACCCGCGACGGCGGCGAAGGCCGCAACATCACCGTGCGCGGCCTGGGCGGCGACTTCGTCCGCACCACCCTGAACGGCATCGAGGCCTATTCGGCCACCACCGGCTCGACCCTGGGCGTGGTCGCCGGCATCAACCGCTCGCGCGGCTTCGACTTCTCGACCTTCGCCTCGGAGCTGTTCAACAGCGTCACCGTCAGCAAGTCGCAGTCGGCCGAGATGGACGAAGGCTCGCTGGCCGCCACGGTCGACCTGCAGACCGGCAAGCCGTTCGACAAGAAGGGCTTCCGCGCCGCCGCCTCGGTTCAGGGCGCCTATTACGACAACAACAAGACCAAGGCTCCGCGCTTCGCCGGCCTGATCAGCAACACCTGGGGCGACTTCGGCGCCCTGTTCTCGGTGGCCTATAGCGAGCGCCGCGCCCAGGAAGAGGGCTATAGCGACACCTCCCAGTCGGACTATTCGGACGCCAACAACGGCTTCTGCGGCACGGCGGTCGACATCGCCAGCCAAGCGGGCAGCCAGGTGGTCAACACCGCGATCCCGTACGTGAACCCGCTGTCGGGCGCGGGCAACCGCCCCGCCGGCCAGTGCTTCTCGGGTCTGCCGTCGGATCCGACCGCCTACGCCGCCATCAACCAGCCCAACGTCTTCCTGCCGCGCAACCCCGGCCTGGGCCGTTTCGAGCTGGATCAGAAGCGTCTGGGCATGACGGGCGCTCTGCAATGGCGCCCGAGCGACCGCACCGACGTGACGCTGGACCTGGTCTATTCGCAGTTCGACCAGGACCGTGCCGACTACGCCCTGTCGAACGCGTCGCTGAACCGTAACGTCAACGGCGCCAGCGCGGCCTTCCCGCTGTTCGCCGGCCGGGTCGACGCCCAGATCATGGACGCCCACGTGCAGCCCTCGGGCCAGGTGGACTACATGAAGATCAACAATGTCGACATCAAGCACATCGCCGAGAAGAGCCAGACCACCACCAAGACCCACCAGATTGGCCTGACGCTGCGCCATGACTTCAGCGACCGGCTGAGCGGCGACGTGAAGATCGGCCACTCGGGCTCGGACTTCCAGCAGCCTTGGGACGTGCTGATGTCCTATGACGGCTTCAACAAAGCCGGCTACATCTGGGACGCGCGTAACGACTCCCGCCGTCCGTTCATCAACTACGGTTACGACGTCGCCAATCCGGCCAATGTCACCTTCACCAACGCCGGCACGGGCCTGACCCCCGACATCCGCATCGTCAAGGCGGCGGTGTTCAACACCCTGGCCACCGCCGAGGCCAACGCCAAGTACCGCCTGAACGACGTCTTCACGGTCAAGGCCGGCGTCTCGCTGAAGTCGTTCGACTTCCAGAGCAAGCAGGTCCAGCGCCTGTACGCCAACAACAGCTCCACCGCCGTGACGGCGACGGGCACCGTTCCGTTCAACTTCGCCCAGTTCGCCGCCGACTTCCCGGGCAGCGCGCCGCTGAGCGAGACGATCACGGGCTTCGGCAAGCAACTGGGCATGCCGGCGGGCTCGGTGACCAGCTGGGTCGTTCCCGACGTCACCGCCTATGTCGACAAGCTGGGCCTGCTCTGCAACTGCTCGAACAAGTACGGCGACTTCACCCTGGCCATCAATTCGGCCCTGGGCAACAACCGCAAGGTCGCCGAGAAGGACACCGGCGCATATCTGCAGGTCGACTTCGACACCGACATTCTGGGCGGCCGCCGCCTGCGCGGTAACGCCGGCGTGCGCTATGTGAAGACCGATCTGGACGCCACGGGCTACACCTCGCTGACCTCGCAGATCACGGTCAACAACAAGTACAGCGACTGGCTGCCGTCGGTGAACCTGGCCCTGGACGTCGCCCCGAACCTGGTCGCGCGCTTCGCCGCCGCCAAGGTCATGGCGCGTCCCAGCTTCGGCAACCTGACGCCCGGCGGTTCGGTCAACACGACCTTCGGCGCGCAGTCGGCGTCGATCGGTAACCCGTTCCTGGATCCGTACCGCGCCAAGAACTACGATCTGAGCCTGGAATGGTATCCCAGCGAGGGCGTGATCCTGAGCGCCACGGTCTTCGACAAGGAGATCGCGAGCTCGATCCAGACGATCGCCACGACCGAGGCCTATGGCAACACCGGCCTGCCGTTGGCCCTGCTGCCGGCAGGCCAGGACGCCTCGACGCCCTACCTGGTGACCCGCTCGCGCAACACCCAGGGCGGCTACATCCGCGGCCTAGAAATCAACTACCAGCAGCCGTTCCACTTCCTGCCGGGTCTGCTGAAGAACACCGGCACGATGCTGAACTACACCTATGTGGACAGCTCGGTGCTGTACTACCTGTCGACGGGTACGGCGACGACCCCAGCGACGCAGATCCACGATCAGTTCCTGAACGTCTCGCCGCACTCGGTGAACGCCACGCTGTACTACGAAGACGAGAAGCTCTCGGCCCGCGTGTCGGTGGCCTATCGCGACGAGTACCTGACGGCCCTGCCGTTCAAGTCGGAAGTGCCGGACGCTAACGGCAGCTATGCGACGACCAATGTCGACGCCTCGCTGTCGTACCAGCTGACGCCGCACCTGAAGCTGACGTTCGACGCGCTGAACATCACCAACCAGGAAGCCGACCAGTGGAGCGGCAAGGAGCGCCGCGCGCAGCGGGTGTTCAGCACCACCGGCCGCCAGTTCTTCCTGGGCGCGTCCTACACCTTCTAACCTCGGTTCCCCACCCCTGAGGTCATCCTGGCGCCGGTCTCGCGACCGGCGCCTTTTCTCTATGGACAGGTCTGGACGGGCGTCAGGTCCGGCGAAGGCTTGGTTGGCGCGGTGACGCGGACCTGGAAGTCGTCGAAGTCCGCATGGCCGTTGCTGGTGGCGACATAGGCCGGGGTGTCGCTGGCCGCGATCGAGAACAGGCCGATCTGCGCCCCGACCCAGCGGCCCTCGCGCGACAGGAAGGTGTCGTCGGTGGTCTGGAACGTCTGACCGTCCAGGCTGTAGCTGAAGCGGACCTCGGCCTGGAAGTTCCGCTCCTTCGAGGGCCAGGGCGCGCCTTCCTTCGGCGCGGCCATGCGCGTGACGACGGGCTCGGCCGATAGGCGCAGGGTCACGCGTGATCCGTCCAGCTTGCGCGCCAGCACGACCTTTTCCGCACCGCCTTCGTCGCGACGCTTCTGGACCAAGTAAGTCCCATCGGCGCGACGCTCCAGGCCGATCCAGGCATAGGCGTAGCCGACCATGGCCAGGCCCGCCTGTTCGCCCACCCGCAGGGGCGAAAACTCCAGCGTCGTAGTCGCCGAGAAGGCCAGGCCCGGCAGTTTCTGGGTCAGGACCGCGCCGGCCTCGTAGAGATTGGCCGGGGAGGGGGCGGCGCGCAGGCGCAGCCAGCCCGGACGCGCGCCGGGCTCCATCCAGTTGGCGGACGGATTGCTGTTCCACTGCCAGGCCAGCGACGGACGGCCGCTATCGAAGGTGTCGGTATCCTGCGGCTGGCCCTGCGACTGGCCGCGGGTCTTGGGAACGGCGTGGCAGACGACCGGCTCGCCGCGGCCGTCGCCGTCGGGATCGGCGCCGATCACCGGCCAGTCCTTGCGCCAGGTCATCGGCTGCAGGTGGACGCGGCGGCCGTAGCTGTCGGTGTCCTGGAAGTGCAGGAACCAGTGCTCGCCCAGGCCCGTATCGACCCACGCGCCCTGGTGCGGGCCGTTGACCGGCGTCTTGCCCTGGTCGAGCACGTTGCGGCTTTCATAGGGGCCGGTCAGCGACTTCGAGCGGAACACCGCCTGCCAGCCAGGCTTCACGCCGCCGGCCGGGGCGAAGATGTAGTAGTAGCCGGCGCGCTTGTAGAGCTTGGGGCCCTCGATGGTCTCCCACGGAGCCAGGCCGATGCTGGTCCTCACCGGCGGCAGCTTTTCGCCGTCCAGGATGACCACGCCGGCGTCGACCGTGCGGCTGCCGTCGGCGTTCAGGCGCTTGAGGGTCAGGCGGTTGGCGAAGCCGGCGCGGCTGCGGGCCCAACCGTGCAGCAGCCAGCCCGTGCCGTCCTCGTCCCAGAAGGGCGCGGGATCGATCGCGCCCTTGCTGTCGTCGACCAGCTGCGGCGGGCTCCACGGACCGGCCGGGTCCTTGGCGGTGACCACATAGATGCCGAAGTCGGGGTCGGGGTAGTAGATGCGGAACAGGCCGTCGTGGAAGCGGATGGCCGGGGCCCAGACGCCGCCGCCCTTGCGCGCCGTGCGGTGATGGTCGTCCTGCGGCAGGCGCTCCAGCGCGTGGCCGATGATCGTCCAGTGCACCAGATCCTTCGAATGCAGGATCGGCAGGCCGGGCAGGTTCACGAACGATGAGGCGGTCAGATAGTAGTCGTCGCCCACGCGCACGACGTCGGGATCCGACCAGTCGCCGGCCAGGACCGGGTTGCGGTAGGCCTTCGTGGCGTCGTGGGGCGCGGGCTCGGCCGCCAGCGCAGCGGGCGCCAGCAACGACAGGGTCAGGGCGGCGGCGAGGGCGGGGCGATAGGCGTGAATCTGCACGTCGGCTCCTTGTCAGGCTCCGACGTGTCTTCGCGCGGCGTTGGGCTTTCGTCGAGCCCTTAAGGTCGGGCGATCAAGGCGGTCGCGCGACGACGGCGCAGGCCCATCGCCAGCGATCCCAGGAACGCGACGGTCAGGCCCGCGGCCACGAAGCAGGCCGGGCAATGACCCGCGAACGCCCACGAATCCTGGCTGGAACCGCAGATGGGGCCGGCCAGAAGGCGCGGCATGGCCTGTTGCAGGGCGATCGCCCAGCTGGCCAGGGCGGCGGCGCCGAGCAGCGAAGAGAGATGACGAATGGGCATGAACCGACTCCGGATTGGCCGACAGGCTGCTCCAGGGTGCGGCTTCCCGCTTTGAGCAAGATCAAAGCGGGGGTTGAGGGGGTGTGAGACCCAGGCTGCCAGGTTCGACTCATGGAGTCCGCATGTCCGCCCCATCGCTCACTAGTTCAGGCCCGCCCGCCGGGTCCAAAGTCCTTCTCATCATCTCCGTCTTGGGAGCCTTCTTGGCGGTCCTGGGCGCGGGGCTGACACACGACCCGATCTTCCGACTGCAAGCCGGAACGTTCGCGGTCGCCGGCATCATCGCCGGCTTCGTCCTCAGCTCCGGCCTCGCCGGCGGCAAGCTGCTGGACCACCCTGACCAGTATTCCGACAACGTCATCAAGGCGGGCGTCATCGCCACGATGTTCTGGGCGGCCGCCGGTCTCCTGGCCGGCGTGGTGATCGCCGCCCAGCTGTCCTGGCCTAACCTGCTGTACTTCCCGGAAGCCGGCTGGACCAACTTCGGCCGCCTGCGTCCGCTGCACACCTCGGCGGTGATCTTCGCGTTCGGCGGCAACGCCCTGATCGCGACGTCCTTCTGGGTCGTCCAGCGCACCTGTAAGGCGCGCCTGGCCGGCGGCATCACGCCGTGGTTCGTGTTCTGGGGCTACCAGCTGTTCATCGTCTTGGCCGCTACCGGCTATCTGATGGGCGCGACCCAGGGCAAGGAATACGCCGAGCCTGTCTGGTACACCGATCTGTGGCTGACGATCGTCTGGGTGGCCTATCTGCTGGTCTTCCTGGGCACAATCTGGAAGCGCAAAGAGCCCCACATCTATGTGGCCAACTGGTTCTATCTGGCCTTCATCGTCACCATCGCCGTCCTGCACCTGGTCAACAATGCCGCCGTGCCGGTTGGTGGGCTGAGCCACCGTTCGTACGGCGCCATGTCTGGCGTCCAGGATGCGCTGACCCAGTGGTGGTACGGCCACAACGCCGTCGGCTTCTTCCTGACCGCCGGCTTCCTGGCCATGATGTACTACTTCGTGCCCAAGCGCGTTGAGCGCCCGGTCTACAGCTATCGCCTGTCGATCGTGCACTTCTGGGCCCTGATCTTCATCTACATCTGGGCCGGTCCGCACCACCTGCACTACACGGCCCTGCCGCAGTGGGCCCAGACCCTGGGCATGACCTTCTCGATCATGCTGTGGATGCCCTCGTGGGGCGGCATGATCAACGGCCTGATGACCCTGTCGGGCGCGTGGGACAAGCTGCGCACCGACCCGGTCGTCCGCATGATGGTCGTCGCCATCGCCTTCTACGGCATGGCCACCTTCGAAGGTCCGGTGATGTCGATCCGCGCCGTCAACGCGCTGAGCCACTACACCGACTGGACCATCGGTCACGTCCACTCCGGCGCTCTGGGCTGGAACGGCTTCATCACCTTCGGCGCGATCTACTGCATGGTGCCGTGGCTGTGGAAGAAGAAGGGCATGTACTCGACCAAGATGATCGAGTGGCACTTCTGGATCGCGACCACCGGTATCCTGCTCTACATCGCCGCGATGTGGGTGTCGGGCATCATGGAAGGCCTGATGTGGCGCGAATACACGCCCCAAGGCTTCCTGGCCTACAGCTTCATCGAGACGGTGTCGGCCAAGCACATCGAGAACGTCATCCGCGCCATCGGCGGCCTGATGTTCCTGTCCGGTGCGCTTATCATGATCGTCAACATCTGGAAGACGATCGCCAGCCCTGAACTCGATCTGGCTGCGGCCGAACAGACCGACGACACGCCGGCTGTCCCCGCCACCGCGAACGCCTGAGGTCCCCGATGTCTCTTTGGAAGCACCACGCAAAGTTCGAGCGGCACTCGCTGCTGCTCGTGGTTGGGATCGTTCTGGTCATCTCCGTCGGCGGACTGATCGAGATCGCCCCGCTGTTCTGGCTGCAGAGCACGATCGAGAAGGTGGACGGGATGCGTCCCTACACCCCGCTCGAACTGGCCGGCCGCGACGTCTACGTCAAGGAAGGCTGCTACGTCTGCCACTCGCAGATGGTTCGTCCGCTCCGCGACGAGGTCGAGCGCTACGGCCACTACAGCCTGGCCGCCGAGAGCATGTACGACCACCCGTTCCAATGGGGGTCCAAGCGCACCGGTCCGGACCTGGCCCGGGTCGGCGGCAAGTATTCGGACACCTGGCACCGCGACCACCTGATCGACCCGCGCTCGGTCGTGCCGGAGTCGGTGATGCCGCCCTACAAGTTCCTGGCTGAAAAGGAACTGGACTACAGCGACATCGTCGATCGCCTGAAGACCCAGCGCACGGTCGGGGTGCCCTACACGGACGCCCAGATCGCCAACGCCAAGAAGGATCTCGAGGCCCAGGCCGACCCCTTCTCGACGGACGCCGTGGGCCTGCGCGAGCGCTACGACGCCAAGGTCGTCAACCGCGACTTCGACGGTAATCCCGACAAGATCACCGAGATGGACGCGCTGGTGGCCTACCTCCAGATGCTGGGCACCCTGGTCGACTTCAAGACCTACAAGCCCCAGTCGCCGGAGAACCAGCGATGAGCGGCCTGACCTACGAAACCGTGGCGCAGATCGCCCAGCAGGGTGGCCTGATCTACTTCGGCCTGCTCTTCCTCGCTGGCTGCGCCTACGCCCTGAAGCCTTCCAAGAAGGCTGAATTCCAACACGCCGCCCGCATGCCGCTGGACGACGAGGAGCTCATCTGATGGCTCACGAGAAAGACACCGACGAGATCACTGGCGTCGACACCACCGGTCACGAGTGGGACGGCATCAAGGAACTCGACAATCCGCTGCCCCGCTGGTGGCTGTGGATCTGGTACGCGACCATCGCCTGGGCGATCGTCTACTGGGTGCTGATGCCGGCCTGGCCCGGCGTCAGCGGCTACACCAAGGGCGTCCTGGGCCAGTCCGACCGCGTCGCGGTCGGCAAGGAGCTCAAGGCCCTGGAAAGCCACCGGGGCGAGGGCGCGGCTCTGCTGCGCACCGCCAGCCTGGAGCAGATCGAAAAGGACCCGAAGCTGAGCGCCTATGCCCAGCAGGTGGGCCAGTCGATCTTCGGCGACAACTGCGCCACCTGCCACGGCATCGGCGGCACGGGCGGCAAGGGTTACGCCAACCTGCGTGACGACGTGTGGCTGTGGGGCGGCAAGCTGGAGGACATCCAGTACACCATCACCCACGGCATCCGCAGCAACGACGCGGAAACCCGCTTCTCGGCGATGCCGGCCTTCGGTCGCGACGAGATGCTGAACGCCGCGCAGATCGACGACCTGACCGAGTACGTGGTCAAGCTGTCGGGCCGTCAGGCCGATGCGGCCGCTGTCGGTCGCGCCGCGCCGCTCTTCGAAGCCCAATGCGTCGCCTGCCATGCGGCCGACGGCAAGGGCGTCCAGGAGATGGGCGGTCCTGATCTGACCGACGCCGACTGGCTGTACGGCGCCGACCGCGCCGACATCCGCAACCAGATCTTCTCGGGCAACGGCGGCGTCATGCCGGCGTGGGGCGGTCGCCTCAGCCCCGAAACGATCAAGGCTCTGTCCGTCTACATTCACGCCAACGCGGGTGGTCAGTAAGGGCTATGCCCACGCTTATCGACAATACGAGCCCTAAGCCTGGGTCCGGCCAAGACCCCAAGCCCGGGAAGGCGGTTTCGGCCGCCACCCGGGCGAAGGGCAAGGGCGACGCCAAGGGCGGTCTCTACAAGCCGCGCCAGCCGATCTACCCCAAGCTTGTCCATGGCAAGTGGCGGGCGGTGAAGTGGGCGCTGCTGATCGCCTGCCTGGCCATCTACTACATCACGCCGTGGATCCGCTGGACCCGTCCGGAAGGCTTCCCGCAGCAGGCGGCGCTGGTCGATTTCGACGGCCGACGCTTCTACTTCTTCGACATCCAGCTGTGGCCCCAGGAAGTCTACCTCTTCACCGGGGTCCTGGTCATGGCGGCCCTAGCGCTGTTCCTCGTGACAGCGCTCTTCGGGCGTTTGTGGTGCGGCTATGCTTGCCCGCAGACTGTCTGGACCGACCTCTACATCGTGGTCGAGCGCCTGTTCGAGGGCGACCGCAACGCGCGGATGCGCCTGGACGCCTCGCCGACCTCGTTCAACAAGATCTGGCGCAAGACCGGCAAGCACCTGGCGTGGCTGGGCATCGCCTTCGGCACCGGCGGCGCGTGGATCTTCTACTTCCATGACGCACCCACCCTGATCCGCACGTTCTGGACTGGCGAGGCGGCGGTTACGGCCTACGTGTCCTGTCTCCTTCTGACCTGCACGACCTACATCTTCGCTGGCTGGATGCGCGAACAGGTCTGCACCTACATGTGCCCGTGGCCCCGCATCCAGGGCGCCATGCTCGACGACCATTCGCTGCAGGTCACCTATCTGGGCTATCGCGGCGAGCCGCGCGGCCCGCACAAGAAGAACCAGACCTGGGAAGGCCGCGGCGACTGCATCGACTGCCACCAGTGCGTCGTGGTCTGCCCGATGGGCATCGACATCCGCGACGGCGCGCAGATGGAGTGCATCAACTGCGGCCTGTGCGTCGACGCTTGCGACGAGGTGATGGTCAAGATCAACCGTCCCACGGGCCTGATCGCCTACGACTCCGAATACGCCGTGGCCGCCCGCACCAAGGGCGAGCCGGCCAAGTACCCCGTGGTCCGTTCGCGCACGATCTACTACGCCATGGCGATGTCCGTAGTCGGCGGCCTGACGCTGTGGTCGCTGATCACCCGTCCGGAAGCCGACCTGAACATCATTCGCGACCGCAATCCGACCTTCGTGCGCATGCACGACGGCGCCGTGCGCGATGGCTACACGCTGAAGATCGGCAACCGCACCTTCAAGCCGCGTCGCTTCGACGTGACCTTCGAGGGCATCCCGGGCGCCAAGCTGAGCCAGCCGGGTGAAACCGGGCGGACCGTCAGCGTCGTCGTTCCGGCCGACCAGGTCGCGGCGGTGCGCGTGTTCGTCACCGCGCCGGCCGAGGCCGAGCTCGAGCCCAGCGTGCCCGTCCGCTTCGTCATCCGGTCCGGTGAATTCAAGACCCAGACCAAAACCGTTTTCCTCTCAGGAGCTGCGAACCCGCAATGACCGCTGCCGCGCATTCGCTTTCCAAGCCGCCACCCAAAACGCCTGGCGAAAAGGGCCGCATCACCGGCTGGCACGTGCTGATCGGCATGGTGCTGTTCTTCGGCCTGATCATCGCCGTGGACACCCTGTTCATCATGAAGGCCTACAAGACCTTCTCGGGACAGGTGGCCTCCAATCCGTATGAGACGGGCCTGACCTTCAACCGCACCCTGGCCCAGCGCCAGAAGGAAGCGGCTCTGGGCTGGAGCGCCGGCGTCGAGACCCCAGGCGGGACCTCGGTCATCGTTCGCCTGGAAGACCGCGACGGCCAGCCGCTGACCAGGCTGTCGCTGACCGGCACGCTGGAGCGCCCCGCCACCGAGGTCGGCCGTCAGACGCTGAACTTCAAGCCGCTGGGCGATGGCCGTTACCAGGCGTCCGCCCGCCTGGACGGGGCCTGGGACCTGCGCGCCTCGGCGCGTGACGGTAGCAACCTGTTCGAGATCGAAACCCGTCTGGTCGAGGGCGCGAAATGACCCAGAGCCTGGCTCTCAACCGCGACCTGGAGGCCTTCGTCCGCCGTGACGCGGAAGGGCTGGGGCACCTGGAACTGCTGGTCAGCGGGGCGCGCTGCGCGGCCTGCATCAGCAAGATCGAAAAGGCTGTGCGTGAGGCCCCGGGCGTCGACGCCGCGCGGCTGAACCTCACGACCGGCAAGCTGGCCGTGCAGCTGCGCGGCCGTGAGGCTGATCCCGGCCGTGTGGTCGAGACGGTCGAGGGGTTGGGCTATCGCGCCTGCCTGTTCGACCCGGGCGAGGCCAACGCCGCCCAGGACCGCGAGGGGCGGGAACTGGCCGTCGCCCTGGGCGTGGCCGGCTTCGGGGCCGGCAACGTCATGATGTTCACCGTGCCCGCCTGGGCCGGCATCTTCGGGCAGGAGCTGAACGCTTCGACCCTGACCCTGATGTATTGGATGGCCGCCATCGTCGCGACGCCGTGCGCGCTGTTCGCCGGTCGACCGTTCTTCCGCTCGGCCTGGGCGTCGCTGAAGCGCGGCAAGGCCAATATGGACGTGCCGATCTCGATCGGCGTGATCCTGACCCTGATCGTCAGCTTCTCCGAGACGATCCTGCGCGGCCAGCACGCCTATTTCGACGCGGCGGTGACGCTGCTGTTCCTGCTGCTGATCGGCCGCTACCTGGATCACCGCCTGCGGGCCAGCGCCCGCTCGGCCGCCCGCGACCTGCTGGCCCTGCAGACCCCGGTGGCCATGCGCCTGATCGACGGGGTGGAGCAGGGCGTGCCGGTGGCCGAGGTCAAGATCGGCGACCTGCTGGTCGTCGCGCCCGGCGACCGTATCCCGGTCGACGGCCTGGTCGAGAGCGGTCAGTCCGAGATCGACAACGCCCTGATCACCGGCGAGACGGCGCTGGCGCCCGTCGGCGCCGGCGCCAAGCTGCACGCTGGCGCGCTGAACCTGTCGGGCCGCCTGGTGATGACCGTCACCGCCCGCAGCGAGGACTCCACCCTGGCGGCGATCGCCCGCCTGATGGAGGCCGGCGCCCAGACCCGCTCGGCCTATGTCCGCCTGGCCGACAAGGCCGCCGCCCTTTACGTGCCGATCGTCCACACCGCCGCGGCCCTGACCTTCGTCGGCGGCTGGGCGCTGGGCCTAGGGCCGCGCGAGGCGCTGCTGCGCGCCGCCGCCGTGCTGATCGTCACCTGTCCCTGCGCGCTGGGCTTGGCCGTGCCGGCCGTACAGATCGCCGCCAGCAGCCGCCTGTTCCGCAAGGGTGTGCTGGTCAAGTCGGGCGCGGCGCTGGAGCGTCTGTCCGAGGCCGACCACGTCGTCTTCGACAAGACCGGCGTCCTCACCGAAGGGCGGCCCAAGCTGATCGACGCGCCCGCCCACCTGGTGACCATGGCCGCGCCGCTGGCCCGCGCCTCGCGCCACCCGCTGGCCAAGGCCTTGGCGGCCGAAGCCGGCCTGGGCCTGGTCGCCACCGATTGCGTGGAAACGGCGGGGCAGGGCGTCGAAGGCCTGATCGATGGCCGCCGCGCCCGCCTGGGCCGCGCCGCCTTCGTCGGCGTCGCCGGCGGTGACGTCCGCGAGACCGAGCTGTGGTTCGGCTTCGAGGACAGCGTCAAGATGCGCTTCGTGTTCGAGGACCGTCCGCGCCACGACGCGGCTCAGACCATCGCTCGCCTGCGTGCCATGGGCCTGTCGGTCGAGATCCTGTCCGGCGACCTGGCCGGTCCGGTGCGTGACATCGCCAAGGCCGTCGGCGTCGACCACTGGCGCGCGGGCCTGACCCCGTTCGACAAGGCCGCGATCGTCGAAGGTCTGAAGGCCGAGGGCCGCAAGGTGCTGATGGTCGGCGACGGCCTGAACGACGCCGCCGCCCTGGCCAAGGCCCATGCCTCAATGGCCCCGGGCGCTGCGGTCGACGCCGCCCAGAACGCCGCCGACCTGGTCTTCACCGGCGAAGGGCTGGATTCCGTCGTCGAGGCCATCGACACCGCTGTCGAGGCCCGCCGCCGGGCGATGGAGAACTTCGGCTTCTCGGCGCTGTACAACCTCGTCGCCACCCCGGCGGCGATGGCCGGCCTGATCAATCCCTTTATCGCCGCCCTGGCCATGGCCGGCTCGTCGATGGTGGTGCTGCTGAATGCGGCGCGTCCGCGCATCAGCTGGAGACGTCGATGAACATCGTCCTGTTGCTGGCCCCCATGTCGATCGGCCTGGGGGCGATGGGCCTCTTCGCGTTCTTCTGGACGATGAAGTCGGGCCAGTACGAGGATCCGAAAGGCGACGCCGAACGGATCCTCTACGACCACCTCGACGACAAGCCGCCTGTCTGAGTGGGCGCGCCCGATTGATCTAGATCAGGGCGCTTGCACGGACACCGGCGCAATCACGGGCTCTCCAGGAGAGAGTCCATGACCGCTGCGACTGTCCAAACCCGCGCCTGTTCAGAGCGCCGAGATCTGCTGGCGCGCTATGACAGCCGCGCGCCGCGCTACACCAGCTATCCGACGGCCCTGCAGTTCTCGAACGCGGTCGACGCGGAGGTCTACGGCGACTGGCTGGCGAACCTCGATCCCGGCGAGCCGGTCTCGCTGTACGCGCACATCCCGTTCTGCGACCGGCTGTGCTGGTACTGCGGGTGCAACACCCGGGTGGTGAAGAAACGTGCGCTGATCAGCGAGTATGTCGAGCGCTTGGTCGACGAACTGGCGCTTGTCGAGGCCCGGCTGCCGGGGAAGATCAAGGCCGGCGCCCTGCACCTGGGTGGCGGCACGCCCAACATGCTCTCCCGCGACGACCTCGTGCGTCTGTTCGGCGCGTTGCGGCACGTCTTTCCGTTCGCGCCCGGCGTCGAGATCTCGGCCGAGCTGGATCCGGCCGTCCTGACAGAGAGCTGGGTGCAGGCCGCCGCCTTCCACGGCCTGACGCGCGCCAGCCTGGGCGTCCAGGACCTGGCCCCGCACGTTCAGGAAGCCGTCAACCGCATTGAGCCGTTCGAGGTGGTGGCCCGCGCCGTCCACTGGCTGCGCGAAGCCGAGGTCGCCTCGATCAATCTGGACCTGATGTACGGCCTGCCCAAGCAGACCACTGACGACGTGGTCTCGACCCTGGACACCATCCTGACCCTGCGGCCCGAACGGGTGGCTCTGTTCGGTTACGCCCACGTGCCGTGGGCCCGCGCCAATCAGAAACTGATCCGCGACGAGGACCTGGCCGACGCCGAGGGCCGCCTGGCGCAGAGCGAAGCCGCCGCCGAGCGGCTGCTGCGCGCCGGCTATGTCGCCATCGGCCTGGACCACTTCGCCTTGCCCAGCGACGAGTTGGCGATCGCGCTGGAGGCGGGGACCCTGCGCCGGAACTTCCAGGGCTACACCACCGACCGCCACATGACGCTGATCGGCCTGGGCGCGTCGTCGATCGGGCGGATGCCGGGCGGCTACGTCCAGAACCTGACCGCCGAGGTCGCCTGGCGCGACGCCATTGCCGCTGGACGCCTGCCGGTGGCGCGGGGCGTGGCCCTGACCGACGACGACCGCCTGCGGGCCGACGTGATCGAGCGGCTGATGTGCGACTTCGCCGTCGACTACGCCGCCATCGCCGCGCGCCACGGCGTCTCGCCGGCGGTGTTCGCTCAGGACCTGCCCAAGCTGGACGCCCTGGTCGCCGACGGCCTGGTGACGCTGGACGTCGGGGGCGTTCGGGTCACCGAGGCCGGCCGTCCGTTCGTGCGCCTGGCGGCTCAGGCTTTCGATCATCGCTCGGATGCGAAAGAGGGTTTCTCCCGCGCGATCTAGATTTTTCGAAACTGATCGAGGTCAAGGTCGAGCGTTCGGGAATCCCCCAAAAGAACATCGCGGCACAAAACACACAGTCGCACTATCTGGGGATAGATGATGAAGACCGTTATTCTCTCGGCTATCGCGGCCACGGCTCTGGCCGGTGGCGTTGCTCAAGCCCAGGACTTCTCGCCGAACGCCAAGGGTGACCTGATCGTCCACGTGCGCGCCACGCAGGTCGCGCCGGCCGACGACGCGGCCATCCTGACCGCCGCTGGCGTCAACTCGGGCCTGAAGGCCCACGTCAAGAACGACGTGATGCCGACCCTGGGCTTCACCTACTTCCTGACCGACAAGGTCGCCGTGGAAGCCATCCTGGGCACCACCCAGCACGACATCCGCGCGCAAGGGCCGGGCACCGACGCTCTGGTCCGCAAGCAGTGGGTCCTGCCGCCGGTCGTGACGCTGCAATATCACCCGCTGCCGGCCGCCAAGGTCAGCCCCTATGTCGGCGCCGGCATCAACTACATGCTGTTCTACAGCGGCAAGAACAAGAACGGGTTCAAGGTCGCGGTCGACGACGGTTTCGGCTACGCGCTGCAAGCTGGCGTGAACGTCAAGCTGAAGGGCGACTGGATGCTGAACGCCGACATCAAGAAGGTCTATTTCAGCACTGACGCCAAGATCAACGACGGCGCCCTGAAGGCCAAGGTGGACCTGGATCCGCTGGTCTCGTCGATCGGCTTCAGCCGCAAGTTCTAGGCTTCCGCGCCTAGGCAGAGAGAAGCGCCGCCGGTTTCGGGACCGGCGGCGTTTTTCGTTTCTGTCAGGCGCCCGCGTGCTGGCGGACAGCCGCGGCCAGCTGGTCGGCGGTGAAGGGCTTGGCGACCAACGGCACGCCCTTGGGCACGCTGTCGAGGTCGGCATAGCCCGTCAGCAGCAGCACCGGCAGGGCCAGGCCCATGGGCTGGATGCGCTGGATCAGCTCGGCGCCGTTCATGCCGGGCATGGCGAAATCGACGATCGCGAAGTCGGGCTTCAGCCCGCCCGACAGCTGGGCCAGGGCGTCGGCGCCGCTGGAAGCCTCGGTGACCTGATGACCCTGGTCGCGCAGCAGGCCGGCGGTGACCTGACGCACCGAGGTCTCGTCGTCCACGACCAGGATCGCCAGCGGCCGCCCGGCCTCGATCGTCACCGTGCCGTCCTCGGCGACGATGGGGATCTCGGCGTCGTCCGCGGCGCGGGGCAGGTACAGGGTGACCTTGGTGCCGACCCCGACCTCGCTCTCGATATCCAGGGCGCCGCCCGAACGCTGGGCGAAGCCATAGGCCATGGGCAGGCCCAGACCGGTGCCTTTGCCGACGGGCTTGGTGGTGAAGAACGGCTCCAGCACGCGCGACAGCACGTCGGGGCGGATGCCCTCGCCATGATCCTCGACCGAGACGGCGACATAGTCACCGGGCGCCAGGTCCAGGGTGGACGGCAGCTGGCCGGGGCCCAGGTCGCGCGCCCGGACGGTGATCGCGCCGCCGTCACCCATGGCGTCGCGGGCGTTGATGCACAGGTTCAGGATCGCCATTTCCAGCTGATCGCACTCGACCAGCGACGGCCACAGCTGAGCCGGCACGTCCCACGACACGGTCGCGGTGACGCCCAGGGTGCGGGTGACCAGCTCGTCCATGCCGCGCAGGGTGCCGGCGATGTCGGTGACGCAAGGATCGCCGTCGGTCTGGCGGCTGAAGCCCAGCAGGCGTTGGGTCAGGGACGCGCCGCGCCGGGCGGCCAGGGTGGCGTTCTCCAGATAGCGGCGCACGCGCTGCTCGTCCGGCAGTCGGCGCGAAGCCAGCTCGAGAGAGCCCAGGATGGCGGTCAGCAGATTGTTGAAGTCGTGGGCCACGCCGCCGGCCAGGGTGCCCAGCGCCCGTAGCTTGTCGCTCTGGCGTAGTTGCTGCTCGGCCAGCTTCTGGGCGGTGATGTCGCGCTCGATGACGATCAGGGCCGCGGCCGAGTCATGGGTTGGGATGCAGGTGGTTTCTAGCCAGGCCGGGCCGGCCTCGCTCGTGGTCTCGACCACGCTCTGCACGACGTCGCCGCCCGAGAGCGCGCGGCGTTCCAGCTTGGCGGCGCCGCTGCGGATCTTCAGGTCGCTCTCGCTGTGGCCGCGCGCGGAGCCGGCGTCGACGCCCAGGGCGCGGGCCTTGCGGGCGTTGAGGGCCAGGAACCGGCCTTGGCCGTCCTTGAAGGATACCGCCGCGGGCACGTTCTCCATCAGGCCTTCCAGCAGGGCCTGGTGCAGACGCAGATCACGCTTGAGGCTGAAGCGCTCGGCCGCCCCGGCGATCATGGCGCGCAGGGCGTCGGGCTCCCACGGCTTGGGCGCATAGCCGACGATGCCGCCGCTGTTCAGGGCCGCCGTCACCGCGTGCAGGTCGGCATAGCCGGTCAGCAAGATCGCCTCGGCCAGGCTGGTCCGGCGCGCCTGCGTCAGGAAGGCGTCGCCGGTCATCTCGGGCATGCGCTGGTCGGAGATGATCACTGCCAGGTCCGGTTCGCGGGCGACGCGCTCCAGGGCCTCGACCGGCGAAGTGAAGGTCAGGATGTCGTACCGGTCTTCCAGCAGGTCCTGCAGGGCCACCAGGATGTCGGGCTCGTCGTCGACGAGCAGGATCAGCGGACGCGCCATCATGGCCGGGCGCCTTTCGGCAAAACGATACGGAAGCGGGCGCCGCCGAGGGTTGCATCTTCTACCACGATCTCGCCGCCATGCGCGCGCACGACGCTATACGCAATGGCCAGGCCCAGGCCGGTGCCCGAGCCGACCGGCTTGGTGGTGAAGAACGGTTCGAAGATGCGGTCGCGGACGTCCGCCGGCACGCCGGGACCGGAATCGTCGATCTGGATGATGTAGTCGCTGTCGGTGCTGGACGTGCTGACCGCGATCTCGCCCTGGCCCTCCAGAGCGTCGGCGGCGTTGGCCACGATGTTCATCACCACCTGGTTCAGCAGGGCCGGGGTGCCGTCGAAGGTGCGGTCGCCAGCGAAGTCGCGGCGAACCGCGATGTCGCCCAGCTTGGGTTTCAGCAGGGCCAGCACGATCTCGATGGCTTCAGGCACGTCCAGCACCTGGCGCTCGGCCTCGTCCAGGCGCGAGAACTTGCGCAGGTTCAAAACCAGGCTCTGGATTCGCTGCAGGCCTACGCGCATGGAGGCCAGGCGGTCGCGGGCTTTGGAGAGGCCCGCCGGCGGCGCATCGGCCTGCTCGGCCAGCACCTCGCCGATCAGGCGCTCTACGGTGGCGTGGTGGCCCAGGATGAAGGCCAGCGGATTGTTGATCTCGTGGGCGATGCCGGCGACCAGCTCGCCCAGCGAGGCCATCTTGGCCGATTGCACCAGCTGGGCCTGAGCGTCGCGGAGCTGCTGGTTGGCGGCGGCCAGATCGGCGTTGGCCCGCGCCAGGGCGTCGGCGGCGGCGGCCTTGGCTTCGGCGGCGGCCATGGCGCGCTCGCGCTGCAGGGCCTCGGCCTCGGCGCGGCGGGTTTCCTCGACCACCTGGGCGCGGCGGGTGACGGCGCGGATGCGCATGCGCAGAAGGTCGTCGCCGACCGCGCTGGGCGCGACCTCGTCGGCGCCGGCCTCGAAGGCGGCGGTGACGTCGGAGCCGTCGCCGCCGATGGCGACGATGTGGAAATCCATGGCCTCGTGCTGGCGCCGGCGATCCAGCGCCCGGCACAGGGCGAAGCCGTCCAGGCGCGCGCCGGTCAGCGGCAGGACCACGCAGTCGACGCCGTCAGCGACCTGGGCCGCGGCCACGATGGCGTCGTCGGTGACGGCGACGTCATAGCCTTCCTGCTCCAGCAAGTGGCGCAGGCGCAGCTGGGTGGTCGGGCTGTCGTGGACCAGCAGCAGCTTGGCGCGGCGGAACTGCTGGCCGCCCTCACGGGAAGGTGCAGCGCCCCGGCGTAGCAGGGCCTTCAGCCGCACCAGCATCATGTCCAGGTCGGCGGACTTGGCGACATAGGCGTCGACGCCGCTCTCCAGGCCCTGGCGCTCCAGGTCCTGTTCGCGGGCGCTGGTCAGCATCAGGACGGGCAGGGCGCGCGTGCGGCTGTTCTGGCGGATCTGGCGCGACAGCTCGCGGCCGTCCATGCCCGGCAGGTGGAAGTCGGCGACCACCAGGTCCGGCAGCGGGCCGTTCAGCAGCTCCAGAGCAGCCTCGGCGCTGTCGGCGCGGGTGACGGCGAAACCGTCCTTCTCCAGGGCGCTGCGCAGCAGCAGCGCCTGGGTGTCGGAGTCCTCGACGACCAGGATGCGGGCGCCGTCGGTCATGCGGCCTCGCGCGAGAGGTCGATGATGCGCTGGCCGATGGCGTCCAGCGGCAGCACGTCACGGGCAGCGCCCAGCTTCACAGCGGCGGCGGGCATGCCGTAGACGACGGCCGAGCTTTCATGTTCGGCGATGGTGTGGCCGCCGGCCTTGCGCAGTTCGGCCATGCCCTGGGCTCCGTCCTCGCCCATGCCGGTCAGCAGCACGCCGACGGTGCGCGAGGCCACCGAGCGGGCGAGGCTGGAGAACAGCACGCTGGCCGAGGGGCGCTGGCCGCGCACCGGGGCGGCGCTGGTCAGGCGGATGACGCCGCCGGCGGTGACGGTCATGTGGCGATCGCCGGGCGCGACATAGACCCGGCCAGGCAAGGCGATCTCGCCTTCGCGGGCAATGGCGGCGCGAAGCGGCGACAGGCTGTCCAGCCATCCGGCGAAGCCCTCCATGAAGGCCGCGCCCATGTGCTGGACCACGAATACCGGCGCGCCGAAGTCGGGCGGCAGGGCGTCCAGCAGCTTGGCCAGGGCCGGCGGACCGCCAGTCGAGGCCGCCAGGGCCAGGAAGCCGACGCCGCGCAGGGGCGGATCATTGAGGTCGGCCGCGATGAGCGGCTTGCTACGATCGCGGGCCAGGGCCCCGCCGATGCTGCGCCGGCGGATCACCGGCACGCTGCTCATGATGTAGAGCTGGGTGCACAGGGTGGCGGCCAGGTCGTCGTGATTGGCCGTGGCCACGCCGACGGGCTTTTCCACCACCGTCAGGGCGCCGGCCCGCAGGGCGTTCATCGAGATCTTCAGCGAGCTGTCCTCGATGGCGTCGGCGAAGACGACGATAGGGGTCGGGCGCTCGGCCATGATCTGGCGCGTGGCCTCCAGGCCGTCGATGCCAGGCAGACGGATGTCCATCGAGATGACGTCAGGCTTGACCCGGTCCAGCTCGGCCATCGCCTCCTCGGCCGAGGGCACGGCGGCCACGACGGTGAAGCGCGGATCACGGCCGACGATGTAGGCCAGCAGTTGCCGCACGACGAGGGAGTCCTCGACGATCATCACGCGAACGGGACGCTTGGGACTAGAACTCATAGAACGCGACCGATCGTGGCCAACAGCTCGCGCTGGTCGAACTTCTGCTTGGTGATGTAGGCCTCCGCGCCCAGATCCAGGCCCCGGCGGACATCTTCGGGATCCGAACGCGAGGTCATCAGGATGACGGGCAGGGCGGCCAGGGCGGCGTCGGCCTTGATGGCCTGCAGCAAGCCAAAACCGTCCATGCGCGGCATCTCGATGTCGGCGACGACCAAGTCGATCACCGCCTCGCCCGAGCGCAGGGTGTTCAGGGCGTCCAGACCGTCGACGGCCAGAATAACGCGATAGCCCTGGGCCTCCAGGATGCTCTTTTCCAGGGTGCGGGTGGTGATCGAGTCGTCGACCACCAGCACGGTGCGGGCGGCCTTGGCCTCGACGTCGTCCTGTTCGGCCAGGCCGAGGCCGGCATTGGCCAGGCGGCGATGGTCGCGCAGCCAGCGGTCCATCAGGGCGTCGGGGTTCAGCACCACCACGGGCGTCTCGTCGGCCAGCACCGCTGCGCCGAAGGTCAGGGCCTGATCGACGCCGGAGAGCGCAATGGTCTCGACCACGGCGGGGGCGACGTCGGTCATGGCGTCGACGGCCAGGGCCAGGCGACGGTCGCCGCGCGAGAGCAGGGCGACATGGACCGCGCCGTGATGCACGGGCACGGCGGACGGGGTGTGGGAAAGCAGAGCAGTAAGAGGCACGACAGGGGCGACAACGCTTTGCCCCTGGGACTCGATCCGCGCGACGGGGTGACCTTCGACTGTTTCGAGTTCGGTGGCGCTCAGTCGCAACAGTCGCAGGCTGGCGTCGGACGGCAGGGCGTAGAGCGCGCCGTCGGCTTCCAGCTGGGCCAGGGCCCGGCGCGAGGTGGTCAGCGGGACCGACAGCACGACCTCGGCGCCGAACGGACGGGCCGGCGCCAGGCGGGCGGAGCCGCCCAGGGCGCGGACGGCTTCGGCTACGACCGACAGGCCCATGCCGCGACCCGACAGCTGATCGACATCGGCCGCCGAGGACACGCCGGCCTCGAAGGCCAGGGCCAGGATTTCGTCGTCGGTCGCGGGCGCGGCGTCGGGACCGCGCGGTGGGGCCAAACCCCGAGCGATGGCGGCCGCCTCGATGCGGGCCAGGTCCGGACCCGGACCATCGTCGGTGACGCGCACCTCCAGCCGGCCGCCGCGCGCGGCGATGGCCAGGTTGATGCCCAGCGCCTCGGGCTTGCTGGCCTTGCGACGCTTGGCGCGCGGCTCGGCCCCGTGGCTGAGGGCGTTGCGTAGCAGGTGGCTCAGAGGATCCTTCAGGGCCTGCAGCACGCGGCGCTCGGCCTTGGTTTCCAGGCCCGAGACCTCGACCTCGACCTCGACGCCGGTTTCTCGGGCCACCTGGCGGATCATGCCGGGCAGGGTTCCCAGCACGGCGTCGGCGGGGGTCATGGCGATGCGTTCGGCCTGCTCCCGAACGCGCTGGGCGGCTTGGCCGGCCGACCAGACGGCGCGGGCCTGGCTCTGGCCGATGGCGCGCAGTTCGCGGCTCAGTTCCCTCAAGCCGTGGTCGAAATCGCGGGCGCGCAGCGACTCCCGGCCGCCTTGCGTCTGCGGACGGATCTCGCCCCACAGCCGTTCCATGCGCAGTACTTCGGTCTGCAGGCGGCGCAGGGTGGCCAGGGCGCGATCCTGGTCGGCCAGGCTGGTCGAGACCTGGTGAGCCGCCTCGCTCAGCTCGGCCAGTTCCTCGGCCTCGACGCGCAACAGCTCGACGCCGCGTGTGGGCTCGGCCGTCTCTGTCGCCTCGACTTCCGACTCACCGCCGTTGGCCGCCAGGGCCTCGATGGCGTCCAGAGTCTCGCGGATGATCGCCAGGGTCGGCTTGTCGAAGGCCCCGCCGGCGTCCATCTGGCGCGAGAACACCTCTTCCAGCGTATGGGCCAGGGCTTCGATCTGCGGCAGGTCCACGGCCCGGGCGGCGCCCTTCAGGCTGTGGGCGCGCCGGAAGATCTCGCGCAGGTCCAGCGGCGCTTTTGAGGCAAGCGCCTTGCGGATCGCGTCCAGATGGTCGCGATGCTCGACCTCGAAGGCCGCCAGCAGCATTTGCCGGATGTCGGTCACGAGTGGCGCTGCCTCTTAGGTGCGATAGCGCTCGGCCAGGCTCAAGAGCTGGCGCGACAGGCCGTTCAGGTTGGCGGCGGCTTCGTCCAGCTGGCGGGTGCCGGCAGCGGTCTGCTGGCTGGCGTCGCGGATGTTCTGCAGCGCCCCCATCACCTGCTCGATGCCCAACTGCTGCTGGTTGGTCGAGGCGACGATCTGCTGGAAGGTCTGGACACTCTCCTGCACCCGGGCGGTGATCTCGGTGATCGTGCGCTGGGTGGTGTCGGTGCGCTCCTTGCCGGCGGCGACGCGCTTGACGGCCTCTTCGGTCAGCATGACCGACGCGTTGATGCCGCGCTGGATGTCGCCGAGGATCGAGCGGACCTGGCCTGTGGCGTCCTTGGCCTGGTCGGCCAGCATCTTCATCTCGGCGGCGACGACCGAGAAGCTGCGGCCGTTCTCGCCGGCAGCGGCGGCCTCGATGGCCGCGTTCAGGGCCAGCAGGTGCGAGCGCTCGGAGATGTCGTTGACGGTCATGATGATGTCGCCGATCGCCTGGGTCTTCTCCGACAGGGCGACGATGTTCTCGGCGACGGCCTCGGCCTGCTCGCGGATCGAGTCCATGGCCTTTGTCGTCTCGTCGACGGCGCGCAGGCCCTCGTTCGAGGTCTGGGCGGTGGCCTGGGCCGAGGCGATGACCTCCTGGGCGCGCTTGCCGATCTGGACGCCCGAATGGGTGATCTCGTCGACGGTGGCGGCGGTCTCCTGGACGGCGGCCAGTTGCTCCTCGACGCTGGCGGCCTGCTCTTGCGTGGAGGCGCGGATCTCGGCGGTGGCGGCGTTGAGGTTCTCGGTCGCCTCGCGGCTCTGGCGGGCCATTTCCTTCAGGCCGTCGACCATGGCGTTGAGGTTGGCGCCCAGCTTGCCGATCTCGTCCTGGCTGAGGTCGGCGGCGCGCTGGGTTAGGTCGCCGTCGCCGACGCGGCCGACGAAGGCCATGAAGGTGTCCAGCGGGCCGACGATCGAGCGGCGGATAGCCCAGGTGACCCCGATCGCGAGCACGCAGACGATGGCCAGGGCGACCATGATCGAAACGCGGCTGGTGTTGTAGACGTCAGTGGTGCGGCGCTGGCCGACCAGGATGGCGTCGTCCAGCACAGCCTCGGCGGTCTGCATGCCGCGACCGAACTCGCCCCGGCGCTGGACGAGGGCAGTCTGGGCGGCGGCGATAGCGCCCTGGTCATTCGAGCGGATGGCCGAGAACAGCGCCTCGGTGTCGGCGCGGCCCTGGCGGGACGAGGCGGCGGTCTGTTCCAGGCTCGCCTGGATCTTGCTCCACGCCTCGGCGCGTTCGGTGGTCTGGGCGGTGGCCTTGAAGTCTCGGGCCGAGACGATCGCCTTCGACAGCGCCGCGTCCATGTCGACGCCCTTTTGACGCCAGCGGGTGATCGGATCCTCGTCCGACTGGCCCGCGCCGCCGGCTGAGCGCGTCAGATAGCTGGTGATCACCGCGTCGCTGGCGGCCCGCATCTCGTTGGCGTTGTTGCGGATGGCGGCGATGTCGCGCAGCACGGCCATGTCGCGGGTGACGATGGTCTCGGTGGTCGACTTGACCATGGAGATCTGGTTCAGGCCGTAGAAGCCGATGCCGATCGTCAGAAGGATGACGGCGGCGAAGCCGATGATGATGCGGTTGGCGATCGTCACGATTGGGGCTCCGAGACAGGGCGGGGCGAGAGCGGGAACAGGGTTTCGAGCGACAGCGGGGTCGCCATGCGGTCGTTCAGCGGGCCGTCGGCCAGGCGCAGGTGGTCGCCGTCCTCGGCCAGCGCGCCCAGGGCGACTTGCGGGCGTTTGTCGAGACGCAGGGCGGTCTGGCCGCGACGCAAGATGACGAGATAGCCCTCGGCCGCGCGCGACGGCGGGGCCAGGTTCAGGCGAGCGGCCAGATCGAAGACCTGCAGGGCGCGGCCGTTCTCGGCGGCCAGGCCGACCAGGCTCATGTCGGTGGACGGGGGCGTCGCGCCCAGGCGCGTCAACGGCGTGGTGCGCAGAACTTGATAGAGAGGCAGCGCGTAGAGGGCTTCGCCGATCTCGCAGATCAGATGCTGGTCCTGATCGATCCGGACTTCCCGGACGGCGAGGCGCGCGGCGAGGCGGCGGGCGCGCTCGTCAAGCACGTTCTTGTGCGCCCTCTCGTCACGCAATGCGACATCGGTCGGCGCCGCTGTCTTGCGGCGCGCGTTTGTCCGCGCTGTCCTGGCCATTCTAACGCCCCCAATGCCCCTGTCGCGCCCCTCATTTCCCTAAAAATGGAGTCGCGCCAACTCGCGCAGTTCACCCGCGGTGAGTCCTGCGCCTTCCTGCAAACGCGCATCTGCGGTCAAGGTTCCCGCCATGCTGGCCGCAACCGCGATGGCCTTCCGTCCGGCCGCGGAATGCCCACGCGCCAGGCGGGCCAAGCCCAAATGATAGCGGGCCATGATGAAGTCGGGCTCCAGATACAGAGCCTTCTGGAAGCTGGCCTCGGCCTTGGCCGGATGGCCTTGAGCCTGGCCGATCAGGCCGCCGAAGAAGTGCAGCACGGCGTTGTCGGGCGCGATCGCCAAGGCCTCGGCGCGCTTGGTCTCGGCGCCGGCATAGTCGCCCGCGTCGGCGCGGCTGCGGATCTGCTCCATCAGCGCTTCCAGGGGCGCGGCGGAAACCGGTTCGGCCGGCTTCTCCTGCGGGCGGGGGCGGGGCGGCGGCTTCGCGGCGACGGGCGTTGATCGCGGCGCTTCGGGCGGTAGGCGGGGCGACCAGGGCTGCGGCATCGGCGCGGCGCTGGCCGGACCTTCCTCGCCCGGCGGTCGATAGACGACCGCGCCCGACAGCGAGACGGTCGACAGGAAGGCGCTGAAGCCCGGGTTCGGCTCGGCATGGCCCAGCAGCATCCAGCCGCCCTCGGCCATCCGCTGGCCCAGGGCCTGGACGATCTGGGTCACCGCGTCGGCGTGGAAGTAGATCAGGACGTTGCGGCACAGGATCAGGTCGAAGTCGGTCAGCTCCAGCGGCGGGGCCGGACCCAGCAGATCGAGCAGATTGCCGCGCTCGAAGCGGACCAGGCCGCGATAGACAGACTTCAGGGTCCACGTGCTGCGCCCGCTCTCGACGAACCAGCGGTCACGGTCGGGATTGGACACCGCCCGCAGCGCCCAGCGGCCGAACCGCGCCTGGCGGGCGGCGTCCAGGAAGGTCTCGTTGATGTCGGTGCCCAGGATCGAGATCCGCCAGTCCGGCAGCCTCTCGCCCAGCATGTCGGCCAGCAGGATGGCGATTGAATAGGGCTCGGCCCCAGTGGCGCAGCCGGCGCTCCAGATCCGCAGGCGGCGAGTCTCGGCCCGGCGCGCCATCAGGTCCGGCAGGATGGTGTCGCGCAGGGCCGTGAACTGCTCGGCGTAGCGGAAGAAGAAGGTCTCGCCGATGGTGATCTCGGCTTCCAGCGCCGCCCACTCGGCCTCGCCGTCGCAGGCGTCGGCCAGGCGTCGCAGATAGTCGCCGCTGCCGGACGCGCGGGTGGCCGCCAGCCGCTTGGCGACGCGGTCCCACAGCAGGTCGTCCTTGTCCTGGTAGTAGAAGTGGCCAGTGCGGGCGATGATCGCCTGCTTCAGGCGAGGAAACTCCGCGTCCGGCAAGGGCCTCGGCGGCGGTCGCCTCAGGCTCAAGCGGCCGACCACTCGGCGAGGCGTTCGGCCATGGCCGTGGTCATTTCCGCGAGGCGCGCGGTCTCCTCGGCCAGCAGCAGTCGCTGCGCATCCAGGCCCGGCACGAAACGGCCATTGATCGTCAGGGTGGCGGCGATCACGCCGTTCAGGCTCTCGTCGGGCGAGGCGGGCTCGGCCGCGCTCGGCGTGACAGCGGCGTCCAGTACGCGCTCGACCAGCAGGCCGACGGACGGACGGTCCTCCGACGGCTTCAGGCGCACGATGTGGCTGTAGAGGTCGTCGGTCTCAGGGACCGCGCCGCCCAGCAGCACGCCCAGACGCAGCACCGGCAGCGGGACACCGCCCAGGTTCAGGAAACCGGCCAGGGCGCGCGGGGCGGTCGGCGGTCGGTCCAGGCGGGCCAGGGGCAGGATCTCGGCGATGTCCTGGCGGGGCAGGGCGGCCTCACCATCATTGATGCGCACCAGAACGTGGATATCCGCGAGGGTCATGGGCGCAATGACACCCGTTCGGCGTCGCGACACAAGGGAGGCTCCAAAAAGGTACCGGTAACTTTTCGCTTTTGCAGACTCCCCGGCCATGCTTATCTCGCATGACACCGGTAGCTTGAGCGGCCGGCAAGACGGCTGTTCACGGCCGCGATGTGGGGGAAACGATGCCGAGGATTCTTCTGGCCTTGCTGCTGGCCTTGACGTTCGCCGATGTCGCGACCGCGCAAACCCTGCGCGTTGGCCCCAAAGCCGCCTACAAGACCCTGACCGCCGCCGTCGAGGCGCTGCCGGACGATGGCGGCACGATCGAGCTGGCTCCCGGCGAGTATCGGGAGAAGGTCACGGTCGCCAAGCCGAACGTGCGCCTGGTCGGCAAGGGCAAGACGCCCCAGGACACCGTCATCGTCTGGAGCGACGGCGCGCTGACCGCCGGCGGCACCTTCAAGTCGTTCACGATGAACGTCTCGGGAGACGGCTTCCGGGCCAAGAACCTGACCATCCAGAACGACTATCACCTGAAGGACTCGCGCCCTTCCCAGGCCGTGGCCCTGGCCATCACCGCCGACCGCGCCGTGCTGGAGAAGGTGCGGCTGCTGGGCGCGCAGGACACGCTGTATGCCGCCACCAAGAAGGACAAGGCCAGCCGTCAGTACTTCAAGGACTGCTACATCGAGGGCCACGTCGACTTCATCTTCGGCGACGCCAAGGCCTTCTTCGACCGCTGCCACATCCACGGCATCGCCCATGAGAGCGTGATGATCACCGCTCAGAGCAAGAACCGGCCTGACCAGGACAGCGCCTATGTCTTCGATCGCAGCCTGATCACCGCCGACGCCGGGGCAAAGTCGATCTGGTTCGGACGCGCCTGGCGGCCGCTGGCCACCGTCGTGTTCATGCGCTCGCGCATCGAGGCCAGGTTGGATCCGGCCGGCTGGCGCGAATGGACGCCCGGCAAGACCGAGACCCTGAACACCGCCACCTTCGCCGAGCACGCCTCGACCGGTCCGGGCGCCAGCCCATCGACCCGCGAGCCGCGCTCCCACCAACTGACCGACGAGCAGGCCAGGGCCTGGGACCGCAAGACCTTCCTGGCGGGCCCGGATGGCTGGAACCCGTAAGAGCGAGAGCGTCCCATGCGTATCGACCGCCGCAGCTTCCTGACCTCCAGCCTGGGCGTGGCCGCGGCCTCGTCGCTGGTCCCCGCCGCCAGCCTGGCCGCCGAGGCCTCGCTGGCCATTCCTGACGACGGCTGGCGTCTGTGGATCGACCGCGACGCCGCCTGGAAGGACGATGTCATCCACCTGCCGGGGACATTCGATCTGGCCAGCCTGCCGATCAACCCGCCGACCGGCGGCTGGGCCGCGCCGGCCTCGGCCTCGGCGATCGCCGTCACCCTGCCGACCACGGTCGAGGAGCACTTCTGGGGCCAGTTCGGCACCCGGCCCTATGGCGCGGACGAGTACCGCTACGCCGAGGACGACGACGTTCCGCGTTACGGCGCCTACAAGGGCGTGTCGTGGTGGACGCGCAGCATCGACATCCCGGCCTCGGCCAAGGGGCAGCGCGTGATGCTGAACATCCGGGGCGCGCGCAAGCGGGCCGAGGTGTTCCTGAACGAGAAGCTGGTCGGCTATTCGATCATGTCGGAACTGCCGATCGTCTGCGACCTGACGGCGGCGATCAAGCCCGGCGAGGCCAACCGCCTGGCCATCCGCATCACCAATCCGGGCGGCCGCTTCGACTGGCGCGACTCCACCACCATGATGTGGGGCAAGCTGAAGCTGTTCGCCTCGCACGGCTTTGGTGGCCTCGATCGCGGCATGACGCTGAGCGTCCACCCGCTGGCGGCGCGCATCGACGACGCCTGGGTGCTGAACACGCCCAATCCGCGCCAGATCACCGCCTTCATGGAGGTTGTCCTCGACAAGCCGCTCCCGAAGTCGGGCCTGGAGAAATGGAAGAGCCGGGCCGCCGTCCAGCTGGTCGATGACGACGGCGCGCCAGTGGCCGCCACAGCCAGCGTCGAGGCCGTCGAGGCGATCAACGAGCGCCGCCTGCGCGTGCGGATCGCCGTCGCCGCGCCGCAAGCCAGGATCTGGGACCTGGATACGCCGGTCCTGCATCGCCTGCGCTTCTCGTGGACCCACGCCAAGGGCGCGGTCGATACGCGGGAGGTCCGCTTCGGCTTCCGCTGGTTCGGCATCGACGGCGTCGGGACCGACGCCATGCCGCGTTTGAACGGCCGCCGCGTACGCCTCTATTCGGCGATCTCGTGGGGCTATTGGGGCTTCAACGGCCTGTGGCCGACCAAGGAGCTGGCCAAGCGCGAAGTGGAGGCCGCCCACAAGCTGGGTCTCAACACGCTGCATTGCCACCGCAATGTCGGCAAGCCCGAGGTCTTCGACGTCCAGGACGAGATGGGCCTGCTGCGGGTCATGGAGCCGGGCGGTGGTCGTCACGCCGTGGGCCGCGATCTGAAGGCCGGCGAGAAGCTGTCCGAGGCCGACCAATTCAGTGTGAACTTCATGGTCGAGAAGTGCCGGTCCATGGTCCGCGCCTTCCGCTCGCGGCCGTCGCTGGTGCACTACACCCTGCAGAACGAGATCGGCGCCAACCTGGCCAATCCCGACGTGCAATATGTGCTGAAGGCCATGCACGACCTGGATCCCAGCCGGGCGGTCATTCTCAACGACGGCTTCGTCAAGCGCGGCGCGGCCCAGGCCATGTATCTGCCGTACAACGACCACTACTTCCGCTCGGACGTCGAGGAGTGGGGCGGCTGGTGGGTCGAGCACCAGGGCGCCGGCGACCAGTGGTACGACAAGTTCTACAAGAACCAGAACGACTACATCCACATGCAGAAGGGCAAGCCCTTCATCGTCGAGTTCGGCGAGATGCAAGGCTGCGCCACCGCTGACAACCACGAGGCCATGGTCGTCGAGATCCTGGCCAAGGGCGGCAAGAGCTACGACCTGCAGGATCACAAGGACATCCTGGCCGCCACCAACAGCTATATCGAGCGCTGGGGCTTCAAGTCGGCCTTCCCGACCAGCGAGGCGCTGTATCTGTCCGTCGGCCGCAAGGTCTATGAGAGCTGGCGAAACTACCTGGAGAACATCCGGCTCGGTGAGACGGTCGACGTGGCGGCGATCTCTGGCTGGGAAAGCACCTCGATCGAGAACCATTCGGGCATCGTCGACGTGCTGCGCGGCTTCAAGGCCGATCCGGCCCTGATGAGCCAGGCGCTGCGCCCGGTGATGGCGATCACCAAGCCGCGGGCCCTGGCCTATGCGGTGGGCGAGACCGCCGAACTGGATATCTGGTTCTTCAACGACACCGGCAAGCCGGCCGCGGGCGAGATCGTGCTGAGCCTGGTGGGCGCGGGTGGCGAGGTCCAGGAGCTGAAGCGCTGGCCGGCCCCGGCCCAGACCGCGCCGGATCAGTTCAGCTATCTGGTCGCCGAAAGCCTGCGCACGCCGGCCCTGACGCGGCCTGGCCTCAACACCCTGCGAATCGCCTTCGGGGATGTCGTCTCCGACCGTGAGATCTGGGTGACGGCTGCGGCGGCCAAGCCCGCCAAGCCGGTGCGGATCGGCGTCTCGGGCGTGGCCAAGAGCCTGCGCGAGCAACTCACGGCCCTGCCCAATGTGGTGGTCGAGGACTTCAAGCCAAACGGCCGCTACGCCGGTATCGTCGCCTCTGGCCTGAAGACCGACGAGATCATCCGCCGCCAGGTGGGCGAGCAGACCGGCCTGGAAGCCCAGCCCACCAAGGACGGCAAGCCGGTCCTGGTCCTGGGCGAGCTGCCGCCGGAGGTGCTGGCCGCCGCCAAGGCCGGCACGCCGCTGCTGGCCATGGTGCAGGAAGACGGCCTGGCCGACGGTGTCGCCAAGCAGCTGTCGGGCCTGGGCCTGTTTGACTATTCCGGCCAGGTCGGCGGCCTGCGCGCGCCATGGATGGGCAACTGGAACTATGTCCGCAACCACGCCACCTTCGCCGGCTTGCCGGCCGACATGGCCATGAGCGTGCTGCACCAGGTCGAGGGGCAGCCGTCGAACGGTCTGGTCATTGAGGGGCAGGGGATCGAGGTAATCGCCGCCTACAGCCGCGACCACGATCGCAAGAACGGCGCGGCCAGCTTCACGGTGCGCAAGGACAAGGCCCGCGTGCTGGTCCACCGCCTGCCGGACATGGTCAAACCGCTGCAGCAGCGCTGGCTGGCCAATGCGGTGGCGTGGCTGGCCAACGGCTAGAAACCACAATGGGGCGGAGGCGAGCCATAATCGCCCCGCCGGGAGGAGAGAGACAATGCTTAACCGACGCGACACGTTGATGGTTGCGGCTCTGGCCGCCACGCCGGGCCTAGCCTTGGCCGTGCCTCGCAAGCCGGTGTTCGAACGACTGGGATGGGCCGGCAAGACGCCCGGCGGCGACGGTGGCAAGGTGATCCGGGTCACGACGCTGGCGGGCGGTGGTCCGGGCTCCCTGCGCGAGGCCCTGACCGCCAAGGGGCCGCGCACCGTGGTCTTCGACGTCGGCGGGATCATCGACCTGGCGCGCAAGAGCATCCGGGTGGTCGAGCCCTTCCTGACCATCGCCGGTGAAACCGCGCCGTCGCCGGGGATCACCCTCATTCGCGGCAGCCTGGAGATCCAGAGCCACGACATCTTCGTGCGCCACATCCGCGTGCGGGCCGGCCGCGACGGCGAGCCCAGCAAGAGCGGCTGGGAAGTCGACGGCATCACCTGCTGGAAGGCCCACGATGTCGTGGTGGACCACTGCTCGGTCAGCTGGGCCACCGACGAGAACCTGTCGGCCTCGGGTCCGCGCTTCGAGGGTGGCGAGGACCAGGCGAAGTGGCGCGACGGGACCTCGCACCGCATCACCTTCAGCAACAACATCGTCGCCGAGGGCCTGTCCCATGCCAGTCACGTGAAGGGCGAGCATTCCAAGGGCAGCCTGATCCACGACAACGCCTATGAGGTGCTGATCGTCGGCAACCTCTATGCCCACAATCTGGAGCGCAACCAGCTGTTCAAGGGCGGCGTCGAGGCGGTGACGGTGAACAACCTGATCTACGATCCGGGCACGCGCTGCATGCACTACGCGTTGAACGCCTCCGAATGGGTCGGCCACGAATGGCGCGTGGGTCAATTGGCCATCGCCGGCAATGTCGTGAAGGGCGGGGCCTCGACGCGGCCGGACCTGCCCTTCCTGATCGTCGAGGGGCAGGGGGACCTGGAGCTCTACGCCTTCGACAATCCGGCCCACTATGCGGACGGGACGCAGATGCCGCCGGTGCGGATCCTGAACACGACGCCATTCCCGAAGATCAAGCTGCTGACCAAGCCGCCGTTCTGGCCGCAAGGGCTGAAGCTGAAGCCCTCCAGCCAGGTGCAGGGTCATGTGCTGGCCAATGCCGGCGCGCGCCCCTGGGATCGCGACGCCGTCGACCGCCGTATCGTGCAGCAGGTCAAGGCCGGCACGGGCAAGGTGATCGACGACGAGCAGGAGGTCGGGGGCTACCCGAAAGGCTGAGGAGCCGTCCTCGCCCTTCGACAGGCTCAGGGTGAGGACTATTGCGAGCGCTGAATTAGAAACCTCACCCTGAGCTTGTCGAAGGGCGAGGTTTCGTCGCACCGATAGCGCAATCCAGCACTTCCCGCTAAACACCGCGCCATGCTGCGTATTTCGGAACTGAAGCTGCCGCTCGGCCACGCGCCGGAGGCCATGGCGCCCGCCATTGTCGAGCGTCTCGGGATCAAGCCCGAAGACCTGCTGAGCCACGTCGTGGCGCGCCGGGCCCACGACGCGCGCCGCAAGAGCGCGATCCTGATGGTCTATTCGGTAGACGTCGAATTGCGCGACGAGGCCGCCGTGCTGGAGCGCTTCAACGGCGACAACCACGTCCGCATCCGCCCAGACACCGACTACAGGTTCGTAGCCAAGGCCCCGGAAGGCTTCGATGGCCCGCGTCCGGTCGTCATCGGCGCCGGCCCCTGCGGTCTGTTCGCCGGCCTGATCTTGGCCCAGATGGGCCTGAAGCCGATCATCGTCGATCGCGGCAAGGTCGTTCGCGAGCGCACCAAGGATACCTGGGGGTTGTGGCGCAAGAGCGAGCTGAACCCTGAGTCAAACGTCCAGTTCGGCGAGGGCGGGGCGGGGACCTTCTCGGACGGCAAGCTCTACAGCCAGATCAAGGATCCGCGCTTCCTGGGCCGCAAGGTGCTGGAGGAGTTTGTCGCGGCCGGAGCACCGGAAGAGATCCTGACCGAGGCCCATCCGCACATCGGCACCTTCCGCCTGGTGCACATGGTCGAGCAGATGCGGGCGCTGATCGAGAGCCTGGGCGGCGAGTATCGCTGGCAGCACAGGGTCGAGGACTTCGACATCGCGGTCGGCGAGGACGGTTCGCGCCGGCTGAAGGGGTTGCATATCGCCGGCCAGGACTATCTGCCGGCCGCGCATGTGGTCATGGCCCTGGGGCACAGCGCACGCGACACCTTCCAGACGCTGTATGATCGCGGCGTCCATATCGAGGCCAAGCCGTTCTCGATCGGCGTGCGCATCGAGCATCCGCAGTCCTGGATGGACAAGGCGCGCTTCGGCGACTGCGCCGGCCATCCCGACCTGGGCGCGGCCGACTACAGCCTGTCGCACCACTGCAAGAACGGCCGCACGGTCTACAGCTTCTGTATGTGCCCGGGCGGCACGGTGGTGGCGGCGACGTCCGAGCCGGGCCGGGTCGTGACCAACGGCATGAGCCAGTATTCGCGCAACGAGCGGAACGCTAATTCCGGCTTCGTGGTCGGCATCGACCCCGAGCGCGACTATCCCGGCCATCCGCTGGCCGGCATCGAGTTCCAGCGCAAGTGGGAGAGCCTGGCCTATCTGGCGGGCGGTTCGACCTATCAGGCCCCGGGCCAGAAGGTCGGCGACTTCATGGCCGGCCAGCCCTCGACGCAGCTGGGCGAGGTGGCGCCGTCCTACAAGCCGGGCGTCACCCTGACGGACCTGTCGGCCTGCCTGCCGGACTTCGTGATCGAGGCCATGCGCGAGGCTCTGCCGGTGTTCGGTCGCCAGATCGCCGGCTACGACCATCCCGACGTGCTGCTGACCGGGGTCGAGACCCGGACGTCCTCGCCGATCCGCATCACGCGCGGCAAGGACTTCCAGAGCCTCAACACCGCCGGCCTGTTCCCGGCCGGCGAGGGCGCGGGCTATGCCGGCGGCATCCTCTCGGCCGCCGTGGACGGCATCAAGGTCGCCGAAGCCGTGGCCCAGGCCTACATCGCCGAGGGTCTGCTGACAGCATAGGGATCAGGCGCTGTTCTAAGCCGCGCCATGAACACCGTTCTCGAACTTCGCCAGTACAAGATCGTCCCGGGTCGCCGCGACGACATGATCGCCGTCTTCGAGCGGTGGTTCGTCGAGAGCCAGGAAGAGCTGGGCATGCGTCTGGTCGGCCAGTTCCGCGATCGCGACGACGCCCACCGCTTCACCTGGCTGCGAAGCTTTCCCGACATGGCGGCGCGCGAGCAGGCCCTGAGCGCCTTCTATTTCGGGCCGGTCTGGCAGGCGCATCGCGACGAGGCCAATCCGCTGCTGCTGGACAACGACAACGTCCTGCTGCTGAAGCCCCTGACGCCTGAACTGGCTTTCGCCGAGCCCGACACGCCTGCGCCGAACGGCGAACTGCCCGCGGGCGTGGTCGTGGCCACCATCCTCTATCTCTGGAAGGATCCGGCCGAAGGTTTCGGCCAGCGGTTCGCCGAGCAGATCGCGCAGGGGCTCGGCCTGTCCGTGCTGGGCGCCTATGTCCCTGAAACAAGCGAAAACACCTTCCCGCGCTTGCCGGTGCGGCAACACGAGAAGGTGCTCGTCTGGTTCACGCGGGTCGACGACCTGGCCGTTTGGGACGAGGCCCAGGCGCGGCTGGCGGCCGATGCCGACTATGTCGACGCCCAGGAGCGTCCAGCCCAGGTGTTGCGCCTCGACCCGACGCCCCGGTCACGCCTGCGTTAGGCGGGTTCCGACACCTGGGCCAGGGTCGGGTAGTCGGTGTAGCCCTTGGGGCCGTTCTCGAAGCCGTAGAACGTGCTGAAGTCGGGCGCGTTGAGCGGCGCGCGCTTTTGCAGGCGCTCCACCAGGTCGGGGTTGGCGATATAGGCCTTGCCGAAAGCGATGGCGTCGGTCCAGCCGGCAGCGAGGGCGGCGTTGGCGCTGTCGAGATCGAACTTCTCATTGGCGATATAGACGCCGCCGAAGGCCTTCTTCAGCGCCGGGCCCAGGCTGTCGGCGCCCTCGTACTCGCGGGCCGAGACAAACGCGATCTTGCGCTCGCCTAGGGCCTTGGCGACGTAGCCGAAGGTGGCCTCCAGGTTGCTGTCGCTGATCCCGTGGCTGTCGGCGCGCGGCGCCAGGTGCACGCCGACGCGACCCGCGCCCCAGACGGAGACGACGGCGTCGGTGACCTCCAGCAGCAGGCGGGCGCGGTTCTCGATCGAGCCGCCATACTGGTCGGTGCGGGTGTTGGAGCCGTCCTGCAGGAACTGGTCGAGCAGGTAGCCATTCGCGCCGTGGATCTGCACGCCGTCGAAGCCGGCGTCCTTGGCGTTTTGCGCGCCTTGGCGGAAGGCCTCAACCACGTCGGCGATCTCGGCGGTCTCGAGGGCGCGCGGGGTCGGGTAGGGGCGTTCGGGACGTAGCAGGCTGACGTGGCCGCTGGCGGCGATGGCGCTGGGGGCGATCGGCAGGTCGCCGTTCAGGTGTTCGGGATCGGAAATCCGGCCGACGTGCCAGATCTGCATGAAGATGCGGCCGCCCTTGGCGTGCACAGCCTTGGTGACCTGCTTCCAGCCTTCGGTCTGCTCCTTGGACCAGATGCCGGGCACGCCGGCATAGCCGACGCCGCTCGGTGAGACCGGCACGCCCTCGGTGATCAGCAGGCCCGACGAGGCGCGCTGGGCGTAGTACTCGGCCATCAGGGCGTTGGGGATCTGGGTCGGACCGGCGCGCAGGCGGGTCAGCGGCGCCAGGATCACGCGGTTGGGCAGGGTCAGGTCGCCGACGGTCAGCGAGTCAAACAGGGTAGTCATCAGTAGCTCGTCCCTTGGAGAGGGGCGCCGACCCTCCGTCGGCGTCTGGCAGCTATCTGGGGGCGCGTCCGGCTATCGCAATCGAAACAGTTTCGATTTCATCTGATAGCGAGACGGCGAAAATCTGAAAATCTAAAGCGGCTTCAGCTCGCTCAGCATCGTCGGAATCAGCTCCGACACCGTCGGGTGGATGTGCACGGCGCGCTTGATCACGGTGTAGGGCGCCTTGGCGTACATCAGGTCGATCATGCCGTGGATCGCCTCATCGCCATTCAGGCCCAGGATCGCCGCGCCCAGGATTTCCTGGGTTTCGGCGTCGACCACCACCTTCATGAAGCCTTGCGTCTCGCCCTTCTCGACGGCGCGGCCGACACGGGTCATCGGGCGGTGGCCGACCAGCAGCTTGCGGCCGGTGGCTTTCGCTTCGGCTTCGGTCATGCCCACCCGGCCCAGCGGTGGATCGACGAACAGGCCGTAGCAAGTGATGCGGTCGCTGACCCTGCGCGGATTGTTGTCGAGCAGGTTGGCCGCCACGATCTCGAAGTCGTTGTAGGCCGTGTGGGTGAAGGCGCCCTTGCCGTTACAGTCGCCCAGCGCCCAGATGCCCGGGACGTTGGTGCGTAGCTGGTCGTCGACGGTGACGTAGCCGCGCTTGTCGGTCTCGATACCGGCGGCCGCCAGGTTCAGGTCGTCGGTGTTGGGCTTGCGGCCCACGGCCAGCAGTACGTGCGAGCCGGTGACCTGCGGCGCGCCATCCTCGCAGGTGACGTGGACGCAGACGCCGCCCTCGGCGGGGGCGAAGCTGATGCACTCCGAATTCAGGCGCACCGCGATCCCTTCGGCCTCCAGGATTTCGCGGATGGCGTCCGAGACTTCCGGGTCCTCGCGGCCGATCAGGCGCGGGCCCATCTCGACCACGGTTGCCTGGCTGCCGAAGCGGCGGAACATCTGGGCGAATTCCAGCCCGATATAGCTGCCGCCGACGATTATCAGATGCTCGGGCAGGGTCTCCAGCTGCATCATGCCGACATTGGTCAGGTAGGCGATGTCCTCGACGCCTGGCATGTCCGGCACGTTGGCGCGGCCGCCGACGTTCAGGAAGATCTTCGGGGCGGTCAGCACGTCGTCGCCCACGCGGATGGTCGTGGCGTTCTCGAACCGGGCGTGGCCCTGGAAGACCGTGCAGCCCTTCATGCCGCGCAGCCATGTCTCGACATTGCCCCGGGCGTTGCGGACCACCGTCTGCTGGCGTTCGTGGACACGCTTCATGTCGACCCCGACCTCGCCCTGCAAGGTGACGCCATAGTCGGCGGCGCGGCGGGACAGGTGGGCGGCATAGGCGCTGGCGACCAGGGTCTTGGTCGGCATGCAGCCGGTGTTGACGCAGGTGCCGCCGAAGTCCTTGCGCTCGACCAGGGCCACGCGCCAGCCGGCGTCGCTGAACCGTCCGGCCAGGGCGGGGCCGGCCTGGCCCGCGCCGACGATGATGGCGTCGAAGCTCTGCATTAGTAGGCCGCCGCTGCGATGGCCAGGCCGCCGATCACGGCGACGGCGTCCTCGATCAGGGCGGCGGGCAGGTCCTTGCCGAACCGAGCGGCCAGCCTGGCGCGGGCCTCGGCCCCGCCCAGCGTGCCCAGAATCGCGCCAACCGCGCCGATGGCCGCGCCACGCACCCAATGGCCGCTCGGCATCATCAGCGCCGCGCCGCTGAAGGCGCCGCTCAGGATGCGCGTGCCGAACTGGTGAGGGACCTTGCGGCTGGGCGTCTTGGGATGCTGGTCGGCGAACAGCTCCAATGCCGCCAGCAGGGAGAAGGCCGCCACGGCGATCGTTCCGCCCAACCAGGCCAGCGGCAGGCCCGCCAGCGCCAGCCAGCCCAGATGCGCCCCCCAGGCTACGGCGGCGGGTGCGGTCATGGCGCGCAGGCCGGCGACGACGCCGATCAGCAGGGCGAACAGATAGAGGGTCATCGAAAGGCTCCGCGGCTGGTCGCGCGCCGAGGTTGGCGCGTCAGGGCAGGACAGCGCAAGAGCGAACGCCGATCTTGGACGTTCCGGCGCGCGCCTAAGCTTTGATCGCTGGCGCCTGCGTTCTGGGCAATCCTCGTGGCTTGCCGTCGGCTGGAGGGAATTGGCTGCCGTCGCGCCGTCGGCTGCGTAGGTACGAGACGATGCGAGTGCTCGTGATCGATCCTGATACCGCCCGCGCCGCGCTCGTGGCCCAAGGCCTTGAGGGCGTGCAGCCGCTGGAGGTGCGCCGCTCGGCCGTCTATGACGAGGCCGAGGTCCTGGCCTTCGCGCCCGACGTGGTGGTGATCGCCGCCGAGAGCCCCGATCGCGACACCCTCGACAGCCTCAAGGAGAGCGGAGGCGGCCGTCCCGTCGTCATGTTCGTCGACCGTTCCGAGCCTGGCCTGGCCGAGCAGGCGGTGCGGGCCGGCGTGGCGGCCTATGTCGTCGACGGCCTGGCGCCGGGCCGCGTACGTTCGATCCTCGACGTGGCCATGAGCCGCTTCGCCCTGACCCAGCAACTGCGCGGCGACCTGGCGAAGGCGAAAGCCGACCTGGAATCGCGCAAGACCGTCGAGCGGGCCAAGGGTCTCTTGATGCGCGAGCGCGGCCTGGACGAGGACGGCGCCTATCGCCTGCTACGCAAGTTGGCCATGGATCGAGGCAAGCCGATCGGTTCGGTGGCCGCCGATCTTTTGGCTTTCGCCGGCGTGCTGAAGGGCGACGCCCCGTGAGCGGCCTGTCAGACTTGCGGCTGGGCTTTATTCCGCTGACCGACTGCGCGCCGCTGGCCGCCGCCCAGGCCCTGGGCTTCTTCGAGGAAGAGGGGCTGGCGGTCGAGCTGGTCCGCGAGGCCTCTTGGGCCACCATCCGCGACAAGGTCGCTGTCGGGGCCCTGGACGGCGCCCACATGCTGGGGCCGATGGCGCTGGCGGCCGAGGGCGATGTGCTGGCGCCGCTGGCCCTGAACCGCAACGGCAGCGCCGTGACCGTCTCCACCGCCCTGGCCGGCGCCGTCGGGCCGTCGGGCGAGGGGCTGGCGCAGATCGTGGCGGCGCGGCGCGTCAGCGGGCAAGGGCCTCTGACCTTTGCGGTCGTCTTCCCGCAGTCGATGCACAACTACCTGCTGCGCGACTGGCTGGCGCGGGCCGGGGTCGATCCTGACCGAGATGTGCGGCTGGTGGTCATTCCGCCGCCGCGCATGGTCGAGCGGATGCGGGCCGGCGAGATCGACGGTTTCTGCGTCGGGGCGCCCTGGAACGCGGTGGCCGAGGCGCAGGGCGTCGGGCGCATCCTGATGGCCTCGTCTCAGTTCTGGCCCGGCGGTCCCGACAAGGTGCTGGGCGTCACCGCCGCCCTGGCCGCCCAGCGCCCCGATGATCTGCGGGCCTGCCTGCGGGCGGTGATCCGTGGCGCGGCCTGGGCCGATGCGCCCCAGAACCGTCAGGACCTGGTCGAACTGCTGGCCCGCCCCGACTTCGTGGGCGTCGCGCCCGCCGCGCTGATCCGGGCGCTGGAGTACGAGATCGTCTTCCATCGCGACGACGCCGGCCTGCCGCAACGCGAGCACGCGCTGTGGTTCTTGTCGCGGATGGTCCGTTGGGGGCAACTGGACGCCGATCACGACCTGGAGGCCCTGGCCGACCGGGTCTATCGGTCCGATCTCTATTACGACGCGAGCCTGTCGCTCTCCGAACCCGCCTGATCTGCCTGCTTCCTGGGCGCCGCCGGCGCCTGTCTGCTGAGCAACCGAGCGAGGCGGCCTTCGTCGGCTCCGCGCCCCTTCGTTCCCGGTGACAGCGCCGCCGGATCGGGTCTCCCATAGTCTCCAGGCCAACGAACAACGGCGTTCGCGGCTGCCAGAGGACCGCTCGGATGCGGTCACCCGTCCGGGGCGATGACGCTCCGCTCTTGCAGACACGCTAACCCCGAGGCCGACATGCTCTCCCGCGACTTCCTGAAGGCCGGCCATACGCCGACCCTGTTCGCAGCGTTCCTGTACTTCGATCTCAGCTTCATGGTCTGGGTGATCCTGGGCCCGCTGGGCGTGGCGATCGCCAAGGACTTCAATCTGGATCCGGCCCAGAAGGGTTTGATGGTCGCGATCCCCGTGCTGGCCGGCGCGGTGCTGCGCCTGGTCAATGGCGTGCTGGTCGACCGTATCGGACCCAAGAAGACGGGCATGATCGGGCAACTGATCGTGCTGACGGGCCTGGCGCTGGCCTGGGCGGTCGGCATCCACAACTACCACCAGGTTCTGGCTCTGGGGATCGTCCTGGGCGTGGCGGGCGCCTCGTTCGCCGTGGCCCTGCCGCTGGCCTCGCGCTGGTATCCGCAGGAGCATCAGGGCCTGGCCCTGGGCATCGCCGGCGCCGGCAACTCGGGCACCGCCCTGGCGGCGCTGTTCGCGCCGATCCTGGCCAAGCACTTCGGCTGGCAGAACGTCATCGGCCTGGCCGCCCTGCCGCTGGCCGTCGCCTTCGTCGTCTACATGCTGCTGGCCAAGGACGCCCCCGAGCAGCCTGCGCCCAAGAAGCTGGCCGAGTATCTGGACGTGCTGAAGGTCCCGGACGCCTGGTGGCTGATGCTGCTGTACGCAGTGACCTTCGGCGGCTTCGTGGGCCTGGCCTCGTCGCTGACCATGTACTTCAACTCCGAGTACCACCTGGACCCGGTCGTCGCCGGCTTCTTCACCGCCGCCTGTGTGTTCGCCGGCTCGTTCATCCGCCCGGTCGGCGGGGCTCTGGCCGACCGCTTCGGCGGCGTGCGGACGCTGAGCATCGTCTACGCCCTGGCCGCTCTGGGCCTGACGGCCGCCAGCTTCCAGCTGCCGACGGCCTGGGCCGCTCTGGCGGTGCTGATGTTCTCGATGCTGGCCCTGGGCGCGGGTAACGGCGCTGTGTTCCAGCTGGCCCCGCAGCGGTTCCGCAAGGAGATCGGCGTCATGACCGGCCTGATCGGCATGACCGGCGGCATCGGCGGTTTCTACCTGGCCTCGACCCTGGGCCTGGCCAAGAAGATGACCGGTTCCTACCAGTCCGGCTTCATCGGCTTTGCCCTGCTGGCCCTATTCGCCCTGGCGGCCCTGCACGGCCTGAAAGCCCGCTGGCGCGCCTGGCCGACCTTGCACGGCGACACCGCCGCCACCGTCCGCGTCTGATTTTCCGAGAGATACAAGCCATGACCAAGGAACACCTGGTCGTCATCGGCAACGGCATGGCCGGCTGCCGGGCGGTCGAGGAAGTGCTCAAGCGCGACCCGTCCCGCTACGACGTCACCATCTTCGGCGCCGAGCCGCGGGTGAACTACAACCGCATCATGCTGTCGCCGGTGCTGGCGGGCGAGAAGACCTTCCAGGACATCGTCATCAATGACGAGGCCTGGTACCGCGACAACGCCATCACCCTGCACGCTGGTCGCGCCGTCACGGCGGTGGACCTGGACGGCCGCAAGGTGGTCGCCGAGGGCGGGCTGGAAGTCGCCTACGACAAGCTGATCCTGGCCACCGGTTCTGACCCGTTCCGCCTGCCGCTGCCGGGCTCGGATCTGAAGGGCGTGGTGACCTTCCGCGATCTGGACGACGTCGAGGCCATGGTCGAGGCCTCCGCCAATCCCGGCGCCCGCGCCGTGGTCATCGGCGGCGGCCTGCTGGGTCTGGAGGCCGCCTACGGCCTGGCCCGTCGAGGCATGGCCGCCACGGTCGTCCACCTGATGGACGTGCTGATGGAGCGGCAGCTGGACGAGAGCGCTGGCTTCTTGCTGCGCGAAGCGCTGGCCGAGCGCGGCGTCGAGACGGTGCTGGGCGCCCATTCCGACGAGATCGTCGGGCAGGATGGCCGCGTGGCGGGCCTGAAGCTGAAGGACGGTCGCGTCCTGCCCTGCGACCTGCTGGTCATGGCCGTCGGCATCTGCCCGAACGCTGCGCTGGGCAAGGCCGCGGGGCTGCAGGTCAATCGCGGCATCATCGTCGACGACGCCATGCGCACCTCGGATCCGGCGGTGTTCTCTGTCGGCGAGTGCGTCGAGCACCGCGGCAACTGCTACGGCTTGGTCGCGCCCATTTGGGACATGTGCCGGGCCCTGGCTGAAGAGCTGACCGACGGCGCAGGCGCTTATGCCGGCTCTGTACTGTCCACCCGCCTGAAGGTCTCGGGCGTCGACGTCTTCTCGGCCGGCAAGTTCGCCGGCGGCGACGGCTGCGAGGACATCGTGTTCCGCGACGCCGCGCGGGGCGTCTACAAGCGCGTGGTCATCGAAGGCGGCAAGGTCGCCGGCGCGGTGCTGTTCGGCGATGCGGCCGATGGCGGCTGGTACTTCGACCTGATGCGGGCCGGCACGGACGTGGCCGAGATCCGCGAGACCCTGATCTTCGGCCAGGCGATTACGGAAGGGCTGTCCGGCCTGGACCCTAGCGCCGCCGTTGCAGCCATGCCCGACACGCAGGAAATCTGCGGCTGCAATGGCGTCTGCAAGGGGGCGATCACCGGCGCGATCACGGCCCAGGGCTTGACCACGCTGGACGAGGTCCGCTCGGTGACCAAGGCCTCGGCCTCGTGCGGCTCGTGCACGCCGTTGGTGGAGCAGGTCATCCGCCTGACCCTGGGCGATGGCTTCAAGGCCCAGACGGGTCCCAAGCCAATGTGCAAGTGCACGCACCACCCGCACGGCGACGTGCGCGAGGCGATCGTCGCCCAGGGACTGAAATCGATGCCGGCCGTCTTCCAGGCCATGGAATGGACGACGCCCGACGGATGCGCCTCGTGTCGACCGGCCCTTAACTACTACCTGCTATGTGCTTGGCCGGGCGAATACCAGGACGACGCGCAGTCGCGCTTCATCAACGAGCGCGTCCACGCCAATATCCAGAAGGACGGGACCTACTCGGTCGTACCGCGCATGTGGGGCGGGATGACCAGTCCGGCCGAATTGCGCGCCATCGCCGACGTCGCCGACAAGTACGCCATACCGGCCGTGAAGGTCACGGGCGGCCAACGCATTGATTTGCTTGGTGTCCAAAAGGATGACCTACCGGCGGTATGGGCCGACCTGAACGCCGCCGGTATGGTCAGTGGCCATGCGTATGCCAAGGGCCTACGCACGGTGAAGACCTGCGTCGGGTCCGACTGGTGCCGGTTCGGCACCCAGGACTCCACGGGGCTCGGCATCAAGCTCGAGAAGTTCCTGTGGGGCTCGTGGGCGCCGGCCAAGGTCAAGCTGGCCGTGTCGGGTTGCCCCCGTAATTGCGCTGAGTCGACCTGCAAGGATATCGGCGTGATCTGCGTCGACAGCGGGTACGAGATCCATGTCGGCGGCGCGGCGGGCCTGCACATCCAGGGCACGCAGCTCCTGACCAAGGTCGCGACCGAGGCCGAGGCGATCCAGCTGATCGCCGCGATCATGCAGATGTACCGCGAGGGCGGCTGGTACCTGGAGCGGGTCTACAAGTGGATGGCCCGTATCGGGCTGGACACCATCCGCGCCGCCACGGTCGACGACCTCGATAACCGCGCGGCGCTCTACGACCGCTTCGTGATCTCGCAGGAGACCGCCCAGATCGATCCCTGGGCCGAGCGCGCCAGCGGCGGCGTGGCGGCGGGCGAGTTCAAGCCGATGGCGACCCTTCCTCTGGAGATGGCGGCAGAATGACCCTGCAAGCTCACATCGATCCCGATTGGCGGGATATCGGCGCCGTGACCGACATTCCCGAGCGCGGCGCGCGACGCGTGGCCACGGCCCAGGGCGACGTCGCCGTGTTCCGCACTGGCGACGGCCAGGTCTTCGCCCTGGTCGACCGTTGTCCGCACAAGCATGGCCCGCTCAGCCAGGGCATCGTCCACGGACACGGCGTGACCTGTCCGATGCACAGCTGGGTCATCGACCTGGCCACCGGTCAGCCGACCGGGGCCGACGCCGGCAAGGGCTGCACGCCCGTGGTGCCGGTGCTGGTCAAGGACGGCCGCGTGCTACTGGCCCAGCCGGCGATGGCCGACTGATGGCCGACGGCTCCGGCGCCCTGCGAACGATCAAGACGACCTGCGCCTATTGCGGCGTGGGGTGCGGGGTGTCGAGCGCGGTCGGCGAGGGGCGGGCGGTGGCGATCGCCGGTGACGCCGTCCACCCGGCCAATCTGGGGCGGCTGTGCTCCAAGGGCTCGGCCCTGGGCGCCACAGTCGGTCTGGAAGGGCGGCTGCTGGAGCCGACCATCAACGGCAAGGCCGCGTCCTGGGGTGAGGCCACAGCCCTGGTGGCCAAGCGCTTCAAGGACACGATCGCCAAGCATGGCCGCGACAGCGTGGCCTTCTACGTCTCGGGCCAACTTCTGACCGAGGACTATTACGTCGCCAACAAGCTGATGAAGGGCTTCATCGGCTCGGGCAATATCGACACCAACAGCCGCCTCTGCATGGCCTCGGCCGTGGCCGCTCACAAGCAGGCGTTCGGGGCTGACCTGGTGCCCGGCTGTTACGAGGATCTGGACCTGGCGGACCTGGTGGTGTTCAGCGGCCACAACGCCGCCTGGACCCATCCGGTGCTGTTCCGGCGCATGGAGGCGGCCAAGGCGCGCGGCCAGAAGCACGTGGTCATCGACCCTCGCCGCACCGACACCGCCGAGGGCGCGGACCTGCACCTGGCCATCGCTCCGCAGAGCGACGTGCGCCTGTGGAACGGCCTGCTGGCCGACCTGATCCGGCGCGGCGCGATCGATCGCGACTACATCGCCGAGCACGTGAACAATTTCGACCAAGTGGTCGCCGCGCTTCTGGAAATGGATCAGTCCGTAGAGGCCGTCGCCGCCGATTGCGGCGTGGCGGTCGAGGACCTGCGGACCTTCTACGACCTATTCGCCGACCACGACCGCACGGTCAGCCTGTTCTCGATGGGCGCCAACCAGTCGGCCCAGGGCGTGGCCAAGGGGCTTTCGATCATCAACGCCCACTTGGCCACGGGCCGGATCGGAAAGCCGGGCGCATGCCCGTTCTCGATCACCGGCCAGCCCAACGCCATGGGCGGACGCGAGACCGGCGGCATGGCCAACACCCTGGCCGGCCACATGGACTTCGCGCCCGAGGATCGCGACCGCGTCGCCCGCTTCTGGGGTGCGCCCGACACCGCTCGTGCGCCGGGCCTGAAGGCCATCGAGATGTTCGAGGCCGTGCGCGACGGAGGGATCAAGGCGATCTGGGTGATGGCCACCAATCCGGCCGTCAGCCTTCCTGACAGCGGCGCAATCCGCGAGGCCCTGGCCAAGTGCCCGTTCGTGGTGGTGTCCGACTGCGTCGAGACCGACACGACCGCCTTCGCCGACGTCAAGCTGCCGGCCCTGGGCTGGGGCGAGAAGGACGGCACGGTGACCAATTCGGAGCGCCGGATCTCGCGCCAGCGGGCCCTGTTTCCGGCGCCGGGCCAGGCGCGGGCCGACTGGAAGATCATGGCCGACGTCGCCACGGCCATGGGCTTCAGCGGTTTCGGCTGGGCCAGCAACGCCAGCGTCTTCCGCGAATGGGCGCGCCTGAGCGCCTATGAGAACACGAACCGTCTTCTGAATCTGTCTGGTCTTTCGGCTTTGACGCCAGAGGCTTATAGCGAACTCCTGCCGGTTCAGTGGCCGGTGAAGGCGGACGGGCAGGGCACGCCGCGCCTGTTCGTCGACGGCCGTTTCCAGACACCCGACGGCCGCGCCCGCATGGCGCCGACGCGCCCCCGCGGCCCAGCTGAGGCGACGGACGCGGCTTTCCCGATGGCGCTGAACACCGGCCGCATCCGCGACCAGTGGCACACCATGACCCGGACGGGCCTAGCCCCCGACCTGTGCCGCCACGCCCCCGAGCCCTATGTGGAGCTCCATCCGGAAGACGCTAAGACGCGGGGTCTCAAGGACGGCGCCTTGGCGCGGGTGATCACCGCGCGCGGCGAGGCCGTCGCCGTGGCCAAGGTCAGCGATCGCCAGCGCCAGGGCGATCTCTTCATGCCTATGCACTGGACCGACGCCTTCGCGCCGTCCGGCCGCGCCAACGCTCTGGTCGCGCCGAACATCGACCCCACGTCCGGGCAACCGGAGTTCAAGCACACGCCCGCCCGGATCCGGGCCTATCGCGAGACCTGGAAGGGCTTCTTCCTCTCTCGCGACATCATCGCAGCGCCCGACCTGGACATTGTCTGGCGGCGTCTGCCGCAGGACGCCTGCCAGCTCTACGAGTTCGCCGGCCGTGGCGAGCAGGCCCAGCGCGAGGCCTTGCGCAAGGCGTTGACCAAGGGACTTCCCGGGGAAGTCCTCGTCTATGAGGACGCCAATGTCGGCGCGCGTCGCGAGGCATGGGTCGAGGACGGCCAGCTGACGGCAGCCCTGTTCACGACCACCTCGGGACGCCTGCCGCCGCGCGACTGGCTGGCCGAGCTGTTCATCGCGCCCCTGCCGTCGGATGCGCGCTCGACCCTGCTGTTTGGCCGCGCGCCCGGCGCGGCGGTCGATAACGGCCCCGTGGTCTGCGCCTGCCTGAAGGTTCGGGTCAAGACCGTCAACGCCGCCATCGCCGCCGGCGCGGCCACCACGGACGCGGTCGGCGCGGCGACCGGCGCGGGCGCCAATTGCGGATCATGCCGGCCCGAGATCGCCCGCATGATCAAGGCCTTGTCCGTAAACCCTAAGGAGCCCGCCCATGTCGGTTGAGAGCACGTTCGGCAAGGTGATGCTGGTCGGCGCCGGCCCTGGTCCCGTGGACCTGATGACCGTCCGCGCGGTCCGCGCCGTCGAGAGCGCCCAGGCGCTGCTGTACGACGCCCTCTGCTCGGAGGAGGCCATCGCGCTGGCGCCGCCTGGCTGCGTGCGCATCCAGACCGGCAAGCGGGCCGGCAAGCCCAGCATGAAGCAGGACGAGATCAACCGCCTGATGCTGCGTCTGGCCCGCAAGGGCCTGAAGGTGGTGCGGCTGAAGGGCGGCGATCCCTCGATCTTCGGCCGGGTCGGCGAGGAGGCCGCGTTCCTGAACGGCTTTGGGGTCGAGACCGAGGTCGTCCCCGGCATCACCGCCGCCTGCGCCGCCGCCGCCCAGTTCGGTTTCCCCCTGACCCATCGCGGCGAGGCGCGCCGGGTGGTGTTCACGACCGCGCGGCTGGGGGCCGGCGCGCTGTCGGGCGACTGGAGCGCCGCGGCCGATCCCCAGGCGACCCTGGCGGTCTATATGGGCGGCGACGTCGCCGGCGACCTAGCCCAGCGAATGATCGAAGCCGGCCGGCCCGCTGACACGCCCGCCGTGGCTGTCGAGAAGGCCGGCGGAGCCGACGCGCGGCTCTATCCGGCGACCCTGGCCACCCTGGGCGAACGCGTCGCCGCGGCCGGCGACGGCCCTCTGCTGATCGTGGTCGGCGAGGTCGCGGCCCAGGCCCAGGCCGCCGCGACGATCGTCGAACCGGCGCGGCGCTCGGCCTGATACTGACAGCAGGCTGTCAGCAGTCGCTCGCTAGACCGGCGTTCGACAACGCTTATCGCGAGGGGGACGAAAGCCATGCTCAAGACCTATACCGGCGGCTGCCATTGCGGCGCGGTCCGCTACCAGGCCGAGATCGACCTGGCGGCCGGCACGGGGCGCTGCAACTGCTCGATCTGCGCCAAGACCCGCGCCTGGGGCGTGGTGCTGAAACCGGACGCCTTCCGCCTGCTGGCCGGCGAGGATCGCTTGGGCGGCTATCAGTTCGGCACGATGAGCGGCACGCACCGCTTCTGCGCGACCTGCGGCGTGCGGGTGTTCGGCGAGGCCAATGTCGCCGAGCTGGGCGGCGAGGTCGTCTCGGTCCAGGTGGCGACGCTGGACGCCGAGCCCGAAGAGCTGGCGGCCGCGCCCATCAACTATGGCAACGGCCGCGACAATCTCTGGTGGGAGCGCCCGTCCGACGCCGAGGTGAAATACCTCTAGGCGTTCCGCAGCGCTTCGAACGCCCGGTCGAGGTCCGCGGTCAGGTCCTCGACCGCCTCGAGCCCGATGTGCAGGCGCAGCAGCGGACCCTCCAGGTTCACCGGCACGGTGCGATCCTTGAGCTGCGGATCGCAGTGGATCGCCAGGCTCTCATAGCCGCCCCACGAGAAGCCCAGGCCAAACAGCTTCAGCTCGTCCAGGAAGGCGTGGACGGCGCGCTGCGAGCACGGCTTCAAGACCAGGCCGAACAGGCCGCAGGCGCCGGTGAAGTCGCGCTTCCAGATGGCATGACCCGGATCGTCGGGCAGGGCGGGGTGCAGGACGCGCAAGACCTCTGGCCGCTGTTGTAGCCAGCGCGCGACGGCCAGGCCGTTCTCCTTGTGGCGCGGCAGGCGCACGGCCAGGGTCCGCAGGCCGCGCAGCATCTGATAGGCGTCGTCGGGCGAGACCGACCAGCCGATGTCCCACATGGCGTTGCCCAACTGGTTGCCGATGGTCTCGTCCATCGTCGTGGCCGAGCCCATGAAGCAGTCCGAGTGGCCGCCGACATATTTGGTGAGGGCCTGGACGCTGATCGTCACGCCATGCGCCAGCGGCTTGAAATAGAAGCCTGCCGCCCAGGTGTTGTCGATCAGGGTGATGACGCCCTTGGCGTTGGCCGCCTTGGCGATGGCTGGAATGTCCTGCATCTCGAAGGTCAGCGAGCCGGGCGCCTCCAGCAGGATCATGCGGGTGGCTGGCGTGGCCAGAGCCATCAGCGCCTCGGGGGACAGGGCTGGGTCGTAATAGACGGTCTTGACGCCGAAACGGGTCAGCACCCGGTCGCAGAACCGGCGCGTGGGCTTGTAGGCGCTGTCGACCACCAGGATCTCGTCGCCGGCCTTCAGCACCGCCAGCATGACGCCGGTGATCGCCGCCAGGCCCGACGGATAAAGCGTGACGTCCGGCGAGCCCTCCAGCTCGGCCAAGGCCTGCTGCAGCGCGGCGGGCGAGGCCAGGCCCGTAATGCCATAGGTCAGCTGGTTGTCGTCGTACAGCGACGCGGCGTTGGGCAGCAGCACGGTCGAGGCCCGCTGAATGGGCGGATTGACGGTGCGCGCCAGGGTATCGGGCGCGGAGCCCTTGCGGATCAGGCGGGTTTCTTCGTCCATGGCGGAGACTCTTTTGCGACGCAGCGTAACGCTTGTGGTTTAGAGCGTGACAGCCAAAAGTGTGAGCGGTTTTGGCGGCCGTCACGCTCTAGTCTTTGAGGTAGAGCCTGCTGAGGCAGGCTCTAGCGCGCTGGGCGCACGGTTCAAGGAGCGATCGGTTGTCGGTGCGTTTAGGTATGCTGATGGTGGCGGTGCTGGCGCTGAGCGCTTGCGGCAAACGCGCGCCCGAACCGGAGCCGTCCGAGACCGCGGCGGTCGCGCCGCTGACGGTCAAGACGGTCGCGGTCAGTCCGACCCTCAAGGCTGTCCGGGCGCGCGGTGTGCTGCGCTGTGGGGTCAATCCGGCCCTGCCTGGCTTTGCGTTCCAGGACAACAGCGGCCGCTGGCGCGGCTTCAACGTCGCCTTCTGCCGGGCCTTGGCCGCCGCGGTGCTGGGCGACGCCGACAAGGCCCGCTTTGTGCCGCTCAGCAACGAGGAACGGATCGCCGCCCTGCGTACGGGCAAGGTCGACGTCCTGTGGCGCAACACCTCGTGGACCTTCTCGCGCGACGCCGCCGACCAGCTGGACATGGCGGCGATCTCGTATTTCGACGGCCAGGGCTTTCTGGTGCGCCGCAGCCTGAACCTGACCAGCGCCGTCGAGCTCAACACCGCCAAGATCTGCGTGCAAGGCAACGCCACCAGCGCCCAGAACCTGGAGGACTTCTTCCGGGCCCGCGGCATCGCCTACACGGCCATGGTGTTCGACAGCGAGGAGCAGACCCGCGCCGCCTATCAGGGCGACAAATGCGACGCCCTGGCGGCCGACATCTCGGCGCTGGCGGCGACCCGCTCGGTGCTGGACGACCCCAACGCGCATGTCATCCTGCCCGACGCCATCTCCAAGGAGCCCCTGGGTCCTCTGGTGCGTCAGGACGATCCGGCCTGGACCGACATCGTCCGCTGGACGCTCTACGCCCTCGTGCTGGCCGAGGAGCACGGCGTGACCAAGGCCAATGCGAAAGAGATGAAGGACGGCGCCGATCCCGAAGCCCGCCGTCTGTTGGGCGAAGGCGACTACGGCAAGGCGCTGAACCTGGACGCCGACTGGGCCTATCGGGCGATCACCACCAGCGGCAACTATGGCGAGATCTTCGAGCACGAGATCGGCGGCGGCTCGGCCCTGAAGCTGGACCGGGGCCTGAACGCGCTGTGGAACGCGCCCAAGCCCGGCCTGATGTACGCGCCGCCCTTACGCTAGGGTTTGAGCGCTAGGCGGCGGGACCGGTCGCGACCGGCGTGTCCGCCAGGCCGCCCCATTCGGTCCACGAGCCGTCATAGACCGCCGAGCGCGGCTGGCCGAGGCGGAACAGGGCCAGGGCCACGACCGAGGCGGTGATGCCCGAACCGCAGGTCGAGACGACAGGCTTGGCGATATCGACGCCGGCCTTCTCGAACACCATCCTCAGCTGATCGGCCGGCAGCATCGTCGCGTCGGGACCCAGCAGGGCCGACAGCGGGATGTTGCGGGCTCCGGGCATATGGCCGCCGCGCAGGCCGGCGCGGGGCTCGGGATCCTTGCCCTCGAAGCGGCCGGCGGCGCGGGCGTCGATCACCTGTTCGCTGCCGCTGTCGACGACGCCGCGCATCTGCTCCAGCGAGCGATAGATGTCGGCCTGCCAGCGCGGGGTGAAGTGGCGCTCCTGCGGCGCGGCGGGACCGTCCTCGACCGGGCGGCCCTCGGCCAGCCACTTGGGCAGGCCGCCGTCCAGCACCACGACGTCCTCGTGGCCCATGGCGCGGAAGTGCCACCAGGCGCGGGCGGCCGGCAGGATGCCGCTGCTGTCGTAGACAACGATGCGCGAGCCGTCGCCCAGGCCCAGCTTCTTGACCTTCGAGGCGAACTTCACCGCCGTGGGGATCATATGCGGCAGGTCTGACGTCTCGTCGGAGATGTCGTCGATGTCGAAGAACACCGCGCCCGGGATATGGCCGTTCAGGAACTCCGCGCCGGGATCGCGCTGGGCGGCCGGCATGTGCCACGAGGCGTCGACCACACGCACGTCCGGCGCGTCGAGATGGTCGGCCAGCCAGGCGGTGGAGACCAGCGGATCGGACGGGATAGCCATGGCGACGCCTCTTGCGATGTGACTCGCCTGCGACCTTACATCCAAGGCGGCGTGGGCAGGCCTTTTTCCGCCAGGAATTGCGGATTGAACAGCTTGGACTGATAGCGCGAGCCGTGGTCGCACAGGATGGTCACGATGGTGTGGCCAGGACCCAGTTCGCGGGCCAGCTTGATGGCGCCGGCGATATTGATGCCCGACGAGCCGCCCAGGCACAGGCCCTCGTGCTGGACCAGGTCGTAGAGGACCTCCAGCATCTCCTCGTCGGTGACACGGAATGGGTGGTCGACGACCAGGTCTTCCAGATTGGCGGTGACGCGGCCCTGGCCGATGCCCTCGCTGATCGAGGTCCCTTCGGCCTTCAGCTCGCCGTCCTTGTACCAGGCATAGAGTGACGCGCCGTAGGGGTCGGCCAGGCCGATCTTCACGCCCGGCTTGCGCTCACGCAGGGCCGCAGCGACGCCGGCCAGGGTGCCGCCCGAGCCGACTGCGCAGATGAAACCGTCGACCTTGCCGCCGGTCTGCTCGAAAACCTCCGGGCCCGTGCCGAGGTAGTGTGCCTGGCGGTTGGCGACATTGTCGAACTGATTGGCCCAGACCCCGCCCAGCTCCTCGGCCAGGCGGCCGGAATAGCGGACATAGTTGTCGGGGTTGGAGTAGGGCACGGCGTCGACCTCGACCAGCTCCGCGCCGAGCAGGCGGATGGCGTCCTTCTTCTCCTGGCTCTGGGTGCGGGGGATGACGATCGTGGTCCTGTAGCCCAGGGCCGAGGCGACCATGGCCAGGCCGATGCCGGTGTTGCCGGCCGTGCCCTCGACAATGCGGCCGCCGGGCTTCAGCAGACCTCGCGCCTCGGCGTCGCGGATGATCCCTAAGGCGGCGCGGTCCTTGACCGACTGGCCGGGGTTTATGAACTCGGCCTTGCCCAGGATCTCGCAGCCGGTCGCCGCGCTGGCGCGGTTCAGCCGGATCAGCGGCGTGTTTCCGATGGCGTCCAGAACGGTGGGCAGGGCTGTCATGGCGGGCTTTCGAGGACGCAGTGGGTGGCTGGTAGATCGTGCGCGACGCCTCCGGCGCAAGCCCAGTTTTCCTGAAGAGGCCTCAGAGGCGAAGCTGAAATCGTAGCTTGGACGTGGGGTTGCAGAATTATCCACAGCTGTGTCCGCTTCGATAGTTAGCCGACCGGGCGCCTGTTCTGGAAACCCTTATCCTTAAAGGCTTCGATAGGCCTCCATCGCCTTCTCGCGGGCTTGGGCGTGGTCGACGATCGGGCGCCCGTACAGCGGTCGGGCCGCGGCGGGCAGGCGCTCGGGCCTGGTCCAGGGCTTGTGGATCAGGTCGTCAGGAACGCCCTTCAGCTCGGGGATCCATTGCCGGACGTAAGCGCCCTTGGGGTCGAACTTTTCACCCTGGGCGATCGGGTTGAAGATCCGGAAATAGGGCGAGGCGTCGGCGCCGCTGCCGGCCACCCACTGCCAGTTGCCGACATTGTTGGGCAGGTCGGCGTCCAGCAGCGTGTCCCAGAACCAGGCCTCGCCCTCGCGCCAGTCGATCAGCAGGTGCTTGATCAGGAATGAGGCGACGATCATGCGCACGCGGTTGTGCATGAAGCCGGTGACCCACAGTTCGCGCATCCCCGCGTCGACGATCGGATAGCCGGTCTGGCCCTTGGTCCAGGCCTCGAAGAAGGCGGCGTTCGATTTCCAAGGAAAATCATCGAACTCGGGTCGGAAGCTCTTGGTGGGGATTTCCGGCCAATGGAACAGGATCGAGTGGTTGAACTCGCGCCAGCCGACCTCGGACAGGAACTTCTCGACCTCGCCGGCCGGGGCGTCGCCAGCCTCCGCGGCGTTGCGGGCGGCCAGCCAGACCTGCCGCGGACCGATCTCGCCAAAGTGCAGGTGCGGGGCCAGGCGCGAGGTAGCCTCGACGCCAGGGATGTCACGCTGCTCGCCATAGCCGTCGATCGGCGCGGACAGGAAGTCGTCCAGCCGCTCCAGCGCGCCGGCCTCGCCGGGCGTCCAGTCGTCGAAGCCCTTGGACCAGTCGGGTTTGGTCGGGTGCAGCTTCCAGCTCGCCAAGCTTTCGCTGCGCGGGAAGTGCTCGGGCGCTTTCAAGCTCTTGGGCGCGGGCTCTACGACAACATGGGTCAGGTGCTCGCGAGCCGCGCGCCAATAGGGCGTGAAGACCTTGTAGGGCTGGCGCGAGCCGTTCTGGACCGTCCAGGGCTCGTTCAGCAGGCTGGCGTTGAAGCTCTGGCAGTCGATGCCGGCGTCCTTCAGCTGGGTCTTGATCGCGGTGTCGCGGTCGATCGAGGCCTTGTCGTAGAGGCGGTTCCAAAGCACGCAGGTCGCGCCGCTGTGCGACAGCACGTCGTCCAGCACCTGCGCGGCGACGCCCTTGCGCAGCACCAGCTTATTGCCAAGCTTCTCAAGGTGCTCGTTCAGGCGCTTCAGCGACTTGTCCAGCCACCACAGCGAAGCCGCGCCCATCGGCCGGACGCCCGGGGTCTCGTCGAGGATATAGAGGCAGATCACGGGGCGACCGCTGTCCGCGGCATGGCGCAGCGCGGGATTGTCGGCTAAGCGCAGGTCGTTGCGGAACCAGACGATGATGGCCTCACCGTTGTCGTTATTCTTCTGCACTTGCACCGTCCTGCCCGAAGGGTCACCTCTTGGGCGCCCGAAATCCTAATACGTCGGAATACTCGCCTTGGATCAGCCGCAAGCCGTCGCCCCGAATGCCGTCGTCGAGATCAAGACGCCGAACGGCGCGCCCGTTCGCATCGGCAATGGTGAGAAGCTGTCGATCATCGCCGGCCCTTGTCAGATGGAAAGCCGCCAGCACGCGCTGGAAACGGCCCATGCGCTGAAAGAGATGGCCGATCACCTGGGCGTTGGCCTGATCTACAAGACCTCCTACGACAAGGCCAACCGCACCTCGGCCAATGCGCAGCGCGGCATCGGTCTGTACGACAGCCTGCCGATCTTCCAGGAGATCCGCGAGGTTACCGGCCTGCCAACCCTGACCGACGTCCACGAGACCAGCCACTGCCCGATCGTGGCCGAGGCGGTCGACGTCATCCAGATCCCGGCCTTCCTGTGCCGCCAGACCGACCTGCTGGTCGCCGCCGCCAACACCGGTCGCGCGATCAACATCAAGAAGGGCCAGTTCCTGGCCCCCTGGGACATGAAGAACGTCATCGCCAAGGTGACCGGCGCGGGCAATCCCAACGTCATGGCCTGCGAGCGCGGCGCCTCGTTCGGCTACAACACCCTGGTCAGCGACATGCGGTCCCTGCCGATCATGAAGGAGATCGGCTGCCCGGTCGTCTTCGACGCCACCCACAGCGTGCAGCAGCCGGGCGGGCAGGGCACGTCCTCGGGCGGCCAGCGCGAGTTCGTACCGGTTCTGGCGCGCGCGGCTGTGGCCGTGGGCGTGGCCTGCGTGTTCATCGAGACCCACCCCGATCCGGACCACGCCCCGTCGGATGGCCCGAACATGGTGCCGATGAGCCAGTTCGAGGCCCTGGTCGGCAACCTGCTGAAATACGACGCCCTGACCAAGGGCGCTTAAGGCCATGACCCGTCGCATCGTTCTCGTCACCGGCGGCGCGGGCTTCATCGGCAGCAATGTCGTCGCGCGCCTCTGCGAGGATCCCGAGCTCGACGTCGTGGTCTGCGATCGCCTGCGCGACGCCGCCTCGGGCAAGTGGCGAAACATCGCCAAGCACCCGATCGCCGACTTCGTCGCGCCCGAGCAGCTTTTCGACTGGCTGGCCCGCAAGGGCGACCAGGTCGAGCTGATCGTCCACATGGGCGCGGTCTCCTCAACCACGGAAACCGACGCCGACAAGATCGTGCAGTCCAACTTCGTGCTGTCGCGCGACCTGTGGGACTGGTGCGCGGAACGCGGCAAACGTCTGATCTATGCCTCGTCGGCGGCGACCTATGGCGACGGGACCCTGGGCTTCGATGGCCAGGATGATCTGGACACTCTGCGAGCTCTACGTCCGCTGAACGCCTATGGCTGGTCCAAGGCGCTGTTCGACATCTATGCGGTGCGCCAGGCCCATCGCGGCCACGCCCCGGCCCAATGGGCGGGCTTGAAGTTCTTCAACGTCTACGGCCCCAACGAGGACCACAAGGGCGGCATGAAGTCGGTCGTGGCCCAGATCTGGCCGCGCATCGCCGCCGGCGAAGGCGTCAAGCTCTTCAAGTCGCACCATCCAGACTACGAGGACGGCGGCCAGCTGCGCGACTTCGTCTATGTTCGTGACGTGGTCGACGTGATCGCCTGGCTGGGCAAGAGCCCAGCCGTGAACGGCGTCTTCAACCTGGGCTCGGGCCACGCCCGTTCGTTCCGCGACCTGGCCGAGGCGACGTTCCAGGCCGCCGGCCGCGAGCCGGACATCAGCTATATCGACATGCCCGAGGTGCTGCGCGGCAAGTACCAGTACTACACCCAGGCCGATATGAGCCGTCTGCGGGCCGCTGGCTACAATGCGCCCATGACCGCCCTGGAGGACGGCGTGGCCGACTATGTGGCCGGCTACCTCGTCACGGACGATCCCTACCGCTAGGAGCCGCGAGATGGCCGCGCCGATCCAGGTCCAGTGCTGCATCGTCGGCGGCGGCCCGGCCGGCGTCATGGTCGGCCACCTGCTGGCGCGGGCGGGGATCGACGTGCTGGTGCTGGAGAAGCACGGCGACTTCCTGCGCGATTTTCGCGGCGACACGGTTCATCCCTCGACCCTGCAGGCCATGGCCGACCTGGGGCTGCTCGAGGACTTCCTGAAGCTGCCGCACACCAAGGTCGACCAGCTGTCGGGCGAGGTCGGCGGTCAGGTCGTGCATCTGGCCGACTTCCGCCACCTGCCGGTCGCCGCGCCGTTCATCGCCCTGATGCCGCAGTGGGATTTCCTGAACTTCCTCGTCGAGCGCTCGCGGCGGTTTCCAAGCTTTGGCCTGATGATGAACGCCAAGGTCGCCGGCCTGCTGACCGAGGCCGGCCGTGTCGCCGGCGTGGCGGTCCAGACGCCCGACGGCCCGCAGGAGATCCGCGCGCGGCTGGTGATCGCCGCCGATGGCCGGGGCTCGGCTGTCCGGGCGTCGGCCGGTCTGAAGATGCAGGACCTGGGCGCGCCGATGGACGTCCTGTGGATGCGGTTGTCGCGTGGACCTGCGGATCCGCCCGAAGCGCCGCTGGGCCGGCTCAGCGCCGGTCGCATGTTCATCGCCATTCCGCGCGAGGGCTATTTCCAGTGCGGCTACGTGGCGGCCAAGGGCAGTTTCGATAGCATCCGCGCGGCGGGCATCGAGGCGTTCCGCCGCGAGGTCGCCCTGGCCAGTCCCGCCTTTGCCGACCGCGTCGACGAGCTGAAGAGCTTCGACGACGTCCACCTGCTGACCGTGACGGTCGACCGGCTCACCCAGTGGTCCAAGCCAGGCCTGCTGTGCATTGGCGACGCGGCCCACGCCATGTCGCCGATCGGCGGGGTCGGCATCAATCTGGCGATCCAGGACGCGATCGCCGCCGCCAACCTGCTGCATGACGCCTTCGAGGGTGACGATGAGGCGCTGGACCGACGCCTCCCGGCCGTGCAGGCGCGCCGCGAGGGCGCGGTGAAAGCGATCCAGGGCGTGCAGCTGTTCGTCCAGAAACAGGTGATCAGTCAGGTTCTGGCTGCCCAGACCCTCAAGCCGCCGGCCGTGCTGAAGCTGTTCGACGGGTTCCCGATCCTGCGTCGCGTGCCGGCCCGGGTGATCGGCATGGGCTTTCGGATGGAGCGCGTCCGCTCGCCCGAACGCTTGACGAAGCGTCAGGCTTGAACGCTTCGAACGCCCCGGCCTAGGCTCGTCCCAACAAGATCAAAGGGAGCGAGACATGGCCGGCATCGCCGCCTGGGGCGCCTATGCGCCGCGCCTTCGGTTGAGCCGCAAGGCGGTGACCGAGGCCAATGCCTGGGTCGCGCCGAACCTGCGGGCCAAGGGCAAGGGCGAGCGCGCCATGGCCAACTGGGACGAAGACGCCCTGACCATGGCGGTCGAGGCGGCCCGCGACGCCCTGGGGCCCGACGACGACCGCAGCCACATCGACGCCCTCTACTTCGCCTCCACCACCGCGCCGTTCGCCGATCGACTGAACGCGGGGATCCTTTCGGGCGCCCTGACCCTGGAGAAGACGATCGCGGCCAGCGACGTCACCGGTTCGCAGCGCTGCGGCCTGAGCGCCCTGGGCCAGGCCCTGGCGGCCGGCGGCACGTCGCTGGTGGCCGTCGGCGAGCACCGCAAGGCGCGGGCGGCCTCGACCCAGGAGCTGGACTTCGGCGACGGCGCGGCGGCCTTCGTGGTCAGCGACGAGCCGGGCGCGGCCGAGCTGCTGGGGCGTGGCAGCGTCACGGCCGACTTCGTCGACCACTTCCGCGGCGACGACGGCGGCTTCGACTACTACTGGGAAGAGCGCTGGATCCGCGACGAGGGCATCGTCAAGCTGGTCCCGCCGGCGATCAGAAAGGCGCTGGAGGTTTCGGGGCTAAACGCTTCGAATATCGATCATTTCTGCTTCCCATCGACGTTTTTCGGCATGGCTGCGACGGTCGCCAAGGCGGTCGGGATCAAGCCGGAAGCCGTGCGCGACAACCTCGCCGCCGTGATGGGCGAGGCCGGCTGCGCGCACGGGCCGATCATGCTGGCCCACGCGCTGGAGGACGCCAAGGCGGGCGAACTTATCCTGGTGGCTCAGTTTGGTCAGGGCGCCGAGGCCCTGGTGTTCCGCGCCACCGGCGCTGGCCAGCGCCCCGCGCGGGGCGTGACGGGGTCTCTAGCCGCGCGAGAAGAAGAGACCAACTATCTGAAGTTCCTGACCTTCAACGGCCTCGTTGATTGGGACAAGGGCATGCGGGCCGAGAAGGATAACAAGACGGCCCTGACCACCCTCTATCGCAACGAGGACATGGTCCTGGGCCTGGTCGGCGGCCGCTGCCGCGAGACCGGCGTCATCCAGTTCCCGCGCACCCGCATCTCGGTCGCACCCAACAACCCAGCCGTCGACACCCAGGAGCCGTACCGCTTCGCCGAGCGTCGCGCGAGCATCTTGAGCTACTCCGCTGATTACCTGACCTTTTCCATGGCCCCGCCGAACCACTACGGCATGGTCGTGTTCGAGGGCGGCGGGCGGATCATGATGGACATCACCGACGTCGCCCCGGGCGATGTCGAGACCGGCCTGCCGGTGCGGATGGTGTTCCGCATCAAGGAGGTCGACGAGAAGCGCGGATTCGTTCGCTATTTCTGGAAAGCCGCGCCCGACCGCGCCGCCGCCCAGATCGCTCATTCCAACGAAATTCGGGCTGCCGAATAGAGGAGACGGTCATGCCGCAAGGGATCCGGGACAAGGTCGCCATCCTCGGGATGGGCTGTTCCAAGTTCGGCGAGCGCTGGGACGCCGGCCCCGACGACCTGATGGTCGAGGCCTATCTGGAGGCCATGCAGGACGCGGGCGTCGAGCCGACCCAGCTGGACGCCGCCTGGTTCTCGACCCACATCGACGAGATCGGCACGGGCAAGGGCGGCACGCCGCTGTCGATCGCCCTGCGCCTGCCCAACATCGCCGTCACCCGGGTCGAGAACTTTTGCGCCTCTGGCTCGGAAGCCTTCCGGGGCGCGGTCTACGCCGTGGCGGCCGGCGCGGCCGACATCGCCCTGGCGGTCGGCGTCGAGAAGCTGAAGGACACCGGCTATGGCGGCCTGCCGGTGGCCAATCCCGGCACGCTGAGCCCGCAGGTGATGCCCAACGGCTCGGCCCCCGGCAACTTTGCCCAACTGGCCAGCGCCTATCGCGCCAAGCACGGGGTCTCGAAAGAAGATCTCAAGCGCGCCATCGCCCATGTCTCGGTCAAGAGCCACGCCAACGGCGCCAAGAACCCCAAGGCCCATCTGCGCAAACCCATCACCGCTGAGCAGGCCCTGAACGCGCCGCTGATCGCCGAGCCGCTGGGTCTGTTCGACTGCTGCGGGGTGTCGGACGGCGCCGCCGCGGCCATCGTCACCACGCCCGAGATCGCCCGGGCCCTGGGCAAGCGCGACCTGGTCACCGTCAAGGCGCTGCAGCTGTCGGTCTCCAACGGTTACGAGAGCCAGTACAACGGCTGGGACGGCAGTCACTTCCACACCGCCCGCATCGCCGCCGGCAAGGCCTACAAGGAGGCCGGGGTCGAGCGGCCGCGCGAGCAGATCTCGATGATGGAGGTGCATGACTGCTTCTCGATCACCGAGCTGGTGACGATGGAGGACCTATTCATCTCGCCGGAGGGCCAGGGTTGGCGCGACGTGCTGGACGGCTTCTACGACGCCGACGGCGGGGTGCCGTGCCAGATCGACGGCGGCCTCAAGTGCTTCGGCCACCCGATCGGCGCCTCGGGCCTGCGGATGCTGTACGAGATGTACCTGCAGCTGCAAGGGCGCGCGGGCGAGCGGCAGCTGGCCAATCCGGTGCTGGGCATGACCCACAACTTGGGCGGCGCGCCGGCCAGCAATGTCTGCTCGGTGGCGATCATCGGCCAGGAAGGGGCTTAAACCCCTTCTAGGCTTGGTGTACCCAAGGCCCATGGGACGAGGACGCTTCAAGGGCTTCAAGCGCTGGATCTTCGCCGGCGCGGTCCTCGTGCTGGCGCTGGTTCTGTCGGCCGCCTTCATCTGGCGCTACGACATCCTCAGCAACGCCCTGGACCCCAAGGTCCCGTTCCTGACCTATCATCCGCCGGCCGCGCCGGACTACGGCAAGGCCGACGCCTGGGCTTTGCGGCCCAGCGGGGCCGCGCCGGCCGATCGGCCCGTGGACGTGTTCTTCGTCCATCCGACCACCTTCGACGGCGGCCGCGACTGGAACGGCGGTATCGAGCAGCCCAAGGCCCAGCGGTTCCTGAGCCGGGTGGTGCTGCCCAACTATGCCGGACCGTTTGACCGCGTGGGTCGGGTGTTCGCGCCGCGCTATCGCCAGGCCAGCCTCTACACCTATTTGACCCTACGCGACGACGCCCGCGACGCCCGCCGCTTCGCCTATGGCGACGTGCTGCAGGCCTTCCGCGCCTGGCGGGTGCGCGACGGCCAGGACCGACCGTTCATCATCGTCGGGGTGGAGCAAGGCGGCTCCCTGGCCGCGCGGCTGCTGCGCGAGGAGATCGCCGTCGATCCGGCGCTGAAGCGTCGTCTGGTGGCGGCCTATCTGATCGAGACCGCCGTACCAGCCGACGAATACGCCCCCGATGCGCCACTGCCGGCCTGCGAGCGCAAGGGCGAGACCGCCTGCGTGGCCGCCTGGATCTCGGCCCCGGAGGGCGACTTCCAGCGCGTGCAGGAGCTGATAGGCCGCTCGCTGGTCTGGGACGGCGCCGACCAGCTGGTAAATCTGGAGGGCCGCACGCCGCTGTGCTTCAACCCTCTGCTGGGCGCGGTCTCGGCCGAGCGGGCGCCGGCGCGGCTGAACGTGGGGGCGGCCAACGCCACCGGACTGGACTGGGGCGCGCGGCCGGCCTTCCTGCAGCGACAGGTCTCGGCCCGCTGCGAGAACGGCGTGCTGCGCACCAGCAAGCCGAAGTCCAAGGTGCTGCGCGACAGCGGCTCGTGGGCCGATCTGCGCAAGGTCGACGCCTTCAACCTGTTCTATGCCGACCTGGAAGCCGACGCCCGGGCCCGCGTGGCGAGCTCAGCCGGCCTCGAGCGCCGCTAGCCCGCCATAGCTGGGCTGATCGATGGCGATCTGGCCGATGGCGGTGGCGCGCAGGTGAGCCAGCACCGCCGGATCCCGTGGCGACAGGGTTCCATCGCGCAGGGCCTGGCAGAGTTGGGTGTTCAGGCGCGAAAATTCACCGTCTTGGCCCAGTAAGGTGCGCAAGCGCGCCAGCGCCTCGGCCTCCAGTCTTGCGCCGTGATCGGCTTCGCGGGCCAGGGTGGCGCGCGCGTTGTCAGTGACCCTCGCCAGGAAGACCTGACGCGGATCGCCCGGCTGACCGGGAGTGGCCTCGAACGTGGCGATGGCTTCGGAAAGCTCGGCGGCGGTCGGGTGGCTGATCATGCGGCCGATTCCATCAGGGCGACGAGGTCGATCTCGGTCTCGCTGGTGCGGCGGCCGATCATGGCGCGCTCGATCGAGCGGTCCGCGCCGGTGGCGAAGCTCTGGTACATCATCAGGCACATAACGCCCCACTTCAGCGAGCCCAGGGCTTGCCAGAAGCGCACGCGCTCCAGATCGACACCCCGGCCATAGCCGGCCAGCAGGTCGTCATAGTCGCCAAAGCCGCCGACGGGCTTGCGCCATTCGCCGAAGCGCCAGGAGTTGACGCAGATCCAGCCCAGATCCTCGGCCGGATCGCCCAGATGGGCCAGCTCCCAGTCCAGGACCCCCACCAAACCCTGCTCGGGGTGGATCATCAGATTGCCATTGCGAAAGTCGCCATGCACCAGAACCGGGCGTTCGGGCGGCGGCGGGGCGATGGCCTCCAGCCAACGGAAGGCGGCCTCCAGGATCGGCCGCTCGGCGCCGATCTGGCGGTAGACCGCCTCGTACCGGGCCAGTTCGCCCCGCGCATCGGAGATCGCCAGCTCCGGCAGGCCTGCGGTCGGCACACCGTGGATCTGGGCCATGACGGCGCCGCAGCGGCGGGCCAGGCCCGGACGGACGCCGGCGAAGGCCTCGTCGCGGACGATGCGGCGGCCCAGGGTCTCGCCCTCCAGGCGGCGCATGACATAGGCCTCGCCCAGGCCGTCCTGGTCGTCACAGACATGGACGACGCTGGGGACTGGTGCGCCGACGGCGTCGGCTGCGGCGATCAGGGCGGCTTCCGAAGCCAGCGGCAGGGCCTCGTCCCGCAGCGCCGTGCCGCTCGAGCGTCGGCGCAAAATCAGCGGGGTCCCGTCGTCCAGGTCGAAGGCCCAGGTCTCCAGGCTGGCCCCGCCCGACAGGCGACGGGGCGAGACCACGCCGACAGCGTTCGGCGACAGGCGCGGGGCGAGGCGATCAAGGGCGGCGGCGACATCCATGACGCTCAGCTTCCAGGCTTCACGCCACGTCAGGCAAGCGACCAACGTGACGTCCTTTCGAGTCCTGGCCTTTACGCAGCGCCCGGCGCGCCTTACGCAAGCAGGGCTCAACCTTCCTCAGGATTTCCAATGCCCTCCGGTCTCGCCGCGCTCCTCGATGACGTCGCGGCTATCACCAAGCTCGCCGCCGCTTCCCTGGATGACGTGGGAGCCGCGGCCGGCAAGGCCGGGGCCAAGGCCGCAGGGGTCGTGGTCGACGACGCGGCGGTGACGCCCGGCTACGCCATGGGCTTCTCGCCCGATCGCGAACTGCCGATCGTCTGGAAGATCGCCAAGGGGTCCTTGCGCAACAAGCTCTTGTTCCTGCTGCCCGGCGCCCTGCTGCTGGCGGCCTTCGCGCCGTGGGCGGTGACCCCGATCCTGATGGTCGGCGGCGCTTATCTGGCCTTCGAGGCCACCGAGAAAATTCTGGAAGCCTTCACGCCCCAGGCCGAGGGCGAGGCGATCGAGGAGCTGGCCCTGGCCGGTCCCGAGCTGGAGAAGCAGAAGGTCGATGGCGCGATCCGCACCGACCTGATCCTGTCCGGCGAGATCATGGCCATCGCCTTGAACGAGGTCTCCGAGCTGAGCCTTCCGATGCAGGCTATGGCGTTGGCTCTGGTCGGCGTGCTGCTGACCATCGTGGTCTATGGCGCGGTGGCGCTGATCGTGAAGATGGACGACATCGGTCTGAACCTGTCGCGTCGCGAGCCCAAGGGCGTCCAGAGCTTTGGCCGTGGCCTGGTCAAGGCCATGCCGATCACCATGGAGGCCCTGACGGTGATCGGTACGGCGGCCATGCTGTGGGTCGGCGGCGGCATTCTGGTCCACGGCTTGGAAGAGTTTCACCTGACCCCGATCCCGCACTGGGTCGAGGGCTTCTCGCACTGGGCCCACGGCGTTCCGGGCATCGGCGCCGTGACGGGCTGGCTGGCCTTCGCGATCGGTTCGGCCATCGTCGGCCTGGTGGTCGGCGGGGTGATCGCCGGGATCATGCACCTGTGGCACAGCCGCAAGGGCGCGGCGGCGCACTAGCTTGGCTTGCGGCCCGCCACCAGGGTCGCGCAACCGAAAAAGCAACGCTTAAGCTCGACCTCCAGACCTTCGGCGCGCAGCCTGTCGCCGAAGGCCGAGGCGTCGCCGAAACTGGTGCTGTAGGTCCCGATCATCGTGAAATCCTGGGCACCCGCCAGGAACAATCGCTCGATGAGCGGCAGCATGGCTTTCAGATATAGGAGAAAGAGCGGCCGCAGGATCCAGCCTTTCGGGTCCGATGCCTCGATCAGCGAGAAGACGCCGCCGCGACGCAGGCAGCGCGCGATCAATTCGGCCAGCTTGGCTTGGTGCTGGGTGTCGAAGGTCTTCAGGCCGAAGGTCGAGACGACGAAGTCGGCGCTGGCGTCCGGCAGGGCGCTGGCCAGTACGTCGTCCTCGACGAAGGTGATCCGATGGGCGCGATGACGATGCAGGCGCTCCAGAGCGCGTTGGTGCATACCTGACGAGATGTCGACGGCGGTGATCGACGCTAGGTCCGGGAAGCGGCGCAGCAGGTGGGGCCAGAGCTCACCGGTTCCGGCCATGAGATCATAGCCGGTGGGGGTGGCGGTCGGCGGCTCGGGCAGGGCGGCGGCGCACTGCCGGCGCCAGCGCTCGGTGAAACCGAACGAGCAGATCCAGCTGAAGGCGATGTACTTGCCCGAGCAGCGGTCAAAGACCCCCTTCACGAAGGTCGGGTCGTAGATGTCCGCCAGGATCGGCTCCTCGTCAGCCCGCCTCGTTCAGCGGCGAGGCGGGTTTCCAGTCGAACAGTTCCTGCAGCATCCGCAGGGCCTGGCCGCGGGGCGAGGTCAGGTCGGGGTCGCGGGCCAGGATCAGGCGGGCGTCGTCGGCCGCGACGGCGATCAGGTCGCGGTGCGCCACCGGATCGGCCAGGCGATAGGCGGGGAAGCCGCTCTGCTTGAGGCCCAGCGGGTCGCCGCCGCCGCGTAGCTCCAGGTCCTTCTCGGCGATCTCGAAGCCGTCGTCGGATCGGCGCAGGATGTCCAGGCGCTGTTGGGCCACTTCCGACAGCGGCGGGTCGTAGAGCAGCACGCAGGAGCTCTCGCGCGTGCCTCGGCCGACGCGACCGCGCAGCTGATGCAGCTGGGCCAGGCCGAAGCGGTCGGCGTGCTCGATGACCATGATGCTGGCGTTGGGGACATTGACCCCGACCTCGACCACGGTGGTGGCGACCAGTACGCTGACCTTGCCATCGACAAAGCGCTGCATGACCGCGTCCTTCTCCGCGGCGGGCATCTGGCCGTGGACCAGGCCCACGCCGGGCAGGTGGCGGGCCAGGTCTGCGGCGCGGTCCTCGGCGGCGCGCAGGTCGACCTTGTCGGACTCCGAGACCAGCGGACAGATCCAGAAGGCCTGGGCCCCGCTGGCGATGGCGCCGCGTAGGCGCTCGACGATCTCGGGCACGCGCGGCGTGGGCGCGGCGCGGGTGGCGACCGGCGTGCGGCCCGGCGGCTTCTCGTCGATGCGCGAGACGTCCAGGTCGCCGAAGACGGTCAGTTCCAGGGTGCGCGGGATCGGGGTGGCCGACATGGCCAGCAGGTGCACGCCCCAATCTTCACTAGAGGGACCCTTGTCCTGCAGGCGGCGGCGCTCATTGACGCCGAAGCGGTGCTGTTCGTCGATAATGGTCAGGGCCAGGCGATTGAAGACCACGTCGTCCTGGAACAGGGCATGGGTGCCGACGGCGATGTGGTGGGTCCCGTCGGCCAGGCCCAGCAGCTTTGCGTTCCGGCCCGCGCCCTTGTCGCGGCCGGTCAGCAGGATCACCGACAGGCCCAGCGCCTGCAGCGGCGCGGCGATCGTCTCGAAATGCTGGCGGGCCAGGATCTCGGTCGGGGCCATCAGGGCCGATTGGAAGCCGGCGTCGGCGGCGTCGGCCATGGCCAGCAGGGCCACCACCGTCTTGCCGGAGCCGACATCGCCTTGAAGCAGGCGGCTCATCCGCTCGCCGGAGGCGAGGTCGCCGCGAATCTCCGAGAGTGCGCGGATCTGGGCGCCGGTCAGCTTGAAGGGCAGGGCCTTCTCCGCCTTGTCTGACAGGTCGCCGGACGGGATGCGCGGGCCGGGATGCGAGCGGCGCGAGGCCTTGCGCTGGGCCAGGGCCAACTGGTGGGCCAAGAGCTCGTCATAGGCCAGGCGCCGGCGCGGGCGGGCCAAAGGCGAGAGGTCGGCCTCGCTGGCCGGGCCGTGCACCGCCGCCAGGGCCTCGCGCCAGCCGGGCAGCTTCTCGCGCTCGCGCCAGGCGGCGTCCTGCCACTCGGGCAGGTCGGGAGCGCGTTCCAGGGCTTCCAGGGCGAACTTGCGGAAGGTGCGCGAGGGCAGGCCGTGAGTCGCCGGATAGACGGTCTCGATCTGCGGGATGTCGCCGGCCCGCTCCTCGTCGACGATGTAGTCGGGGTGGGCGATCTGCAGTTCGGAAGCGTAGCCGTCAGGCCGTTCGACCTTGCCGCTGACGGCGCGGCGCGCGCCCTTGGGGTGCTGGCGCTCCAGGTGCGGACCCTGGCCCTTGAACCAGATCAGCGTCAGGAAACCCGTGCCGTCCCAGGCGCGGATCTTCCACGGCTGGCTGGGGCGCTGCGAGGGGAAATGGGCGTCGATGGTGACGACGAAGGTCTGGACCTGGCCCTCGACGGCCTGGTCGACCGTGGTCACCGTGCGGCGGATCAGGCTGGCCGGCGGCGTGAACAGCACGTCGCGCGTGATCGAGCCCGCCAGCTTTTCGAGCAGCGGCGCGACGCGCGGGCCGACGCCCTTGAGCGTCGACACCGAGGTGAACAGGGGAAAGAGAATCTCCGGGCGCATTCGCGGCCAACCTTAGCCAACTAAGCGCCCGGAGCGCAGACCCTACTCGGCCTGATTCATCACCGGCGTCAGGGCGATGACGATGTCCGAATACTCGTCGGCCCGCGACGCGCCCGAGACGTTCAGGCGGGTGTAGAGCCAGGTCGCGCCGTGGCGGGCATAGGCCTCCGACCAGCGGGCCTTGGAGTCGATCAGATTGTTGGCCTCGCCCGCGTAGACCACGGTCCCCTTGGCGTCGACATAGACATAGTTGCCGGCGATCGTGGTGTTGGGATCACCGTTCTCGGCCAGCTTGTAGCGGTACACGGCGCCCGAGGCGCCCTTGAGTTCGATGTAAGGCTTCACGCTGTCCTCGCCATAAAAGCCACCCGGCGTAGGGCTTTGATTCAAAAACATTAGAGCGCGTGTGAGCAGCGAGGCCGCCTACGCAACCGACTTCACGCGCCAGCAGGAACTGAAGCGCGCCGTGGGCCAAATTATGGCTGGAGCACGCCTGACCTGGCCAGGAAACGACGGGTCCGTTCCTCGCGCGGCGCGGCGAGCAACTGACCGGATGGTCCTTGCTCCACGATCACTCCGCCGTCCATGAAAATCGTGCGATCGGCCACATCTCGCGCGAAGTCCATCTGGTGGGTGACCACGACCATGGTCCGCTTCTCGGCGGCCAGGTCGCGCATCACGGCCAGGACTTCACCGACCAGTTCGGGATCGAGCGCCGAGGTCGGCTCGTCGAACAGAATGACTTCCGGATCCATGGCCAGGGCGCGGGCGATGGCGCAGCGCTGCTGCTGACCGCCGGACAGGGCGGCGGGATAGGCGTCGGCGCGACCGGCCAGTCCAACCTTTTCCAGCAGGGCCAGGCCACGAGCGCGGGCCTTGGCCGGGTTTTCCTTGCGGACGACGATCGGGCCCTCGATGACGTTCTCCAGCGCCGTGCGGTGCGGGAACAGGGCAAAGCTCTGGAAAACGAAGCCGACGCGACCGTTCAGGGCCTTGGCCAGCGGGATCTTGCCGCCGGCGGTGACGGCCGCGATGGTCAGGTCGCCGCCATTGATGGGCTCCAGGCCCGCCAGGCAGCGCAGCAGGGTGCTCTTGCCCGAACCGCTGGGCCCGATCACGGCCACCACTTCGCCGGGCGCGACGGTCAGGTCGACCCCCGCCAGGACGGGCGTGTCGCCATAGCTCTTGCGGATGCCCTTGGCGTCGATCGCGCTCATCGGCGGCCCTCCGCGGCGCGGCGCTCGAGCTTGGCCTGGCCGGCGGCCAGCAGGGTCGACAGGATCCAGTAGATGGCCGCTGCGGCCAGATACATCGTGAAAATCTCGTAGGTGCGGGCGGTGATCAGCTGGGCCTGGCGGAACAGCTCGGGCACCTGGATGGTGGCGGCCAGGGACGTATCCTTCACGAGGCCGATGAAGCTGTTGGACAGCGGGGCCACGGCGGTGCGGGCGGCCTGGGGCAGGATCACCCGACGCAGGGTCTGGCCGCGGCTCATGCCCAGCACGCTGGCGGCTTCCCACTGGGCCTTGTCGACGGCGTCGATGGCGCTGCGCAGGATCTCGGACGAATAGGCGGCCACGTTCAGCGAGAAGCCGATGCCGGCGGCGACCAGGGCGGGCATCTCCACCCCAAACTGCGGCAGGCCGTAATAGATCAGGAACAGCTGGACCAGCAGCGGCGTGCCGCGGAAGGCCGAGATGTAGACGGCCGCGGGCCAGCGCAGCAGCGGCGTGCGCGACAGCCGCATCAGGGCCAGGCCGAAGCCCAGCGCCACACCCACGCCCATGCCCACGACGCTGAGCAGGATCGTGTAGCCGGCGCCCTTCAGCAGCAGCGGCGCCGATTGGCCGAGAAGATCGAACCCCGTCTCCATGGGATCAGCGCGTGACGTCCATGCCGAACCACTTCTGGGAAATCTGTCCCAGCTGGCCGTCGGCGCGCAGCGCGTTGATCGCCTGGTCGATCACCGCCTTCAGGCCTGGATCCTTCTTCATGGCCACGCCCGCGCCCTGGGCGGCGAACGGCATGCCCGAGGCGACATATTCGGGCGAGGTCTTGATGAAGTCAGCGGCGACCAGGCGGTCGTTCAGCACGGCGTCGATGCGGCCGGCCTTCAGATCCTGGTACTTGGTGGGGTCGTCGTCATAGGTGCGCACGTCGGCGGTCGGGACGTTGGCGCGGACCCATTGCTCGTAGTTGGTGCCCAGGCCCACGCCGACCTTCTTGCCGGCCAGCTCCTCGGGCTTCTGCGGGCCCGCCTTGCCGCGCAGGGTGATGATCTCGATGCCCGAGATCGTGTAGGGCTCGGAGAAGTCGTACTTGGTCTGGCGGTCGGGCGTGATGATGATCTGGTTGATCACCACGTCGACGCGACCCGATTCCAGCGCGCCCAGCAGGCCGGCGAACGGTGCGGGACGGAAGTCAGGCTTCAGACCCAGCTGCTTGGCCAGCGCCTTGGCGAAGTCGACCTCGAAGCCGGTCAGCTGGCCGTCTTTGCCCTGGAAATTGAAGGGCGGGTAGGTGCCCTCCAGGCCGATGCGCAGGGTTCCCGACGCCTTGATGCGGTCCCAGGCGTTCTCGCCCGCTTGCGGCTTCTTTCCGCAGGCGGCGAGCAGGGCGAGGCCGAGACCGGAAATGACGGCGCGGCGGGCGGGGAATCGCATCGGAGAACCTTCGGCGAAATGATCTTGCGCAGTTCTATACCGGCAAGCGCGCTTCGCCAGCCAGAACGTGGTGGCGCAAGACGGATGGGGCCGGACTGTTTTTCAGGCGTCAGCCGCGCTTGCGCACGAACACCGTACCGGCCGAATAGCCGGCGCCGAAGCTGCAGATCAGGCCCGTTTCGCCGGGCGCGAAGTCGTCGCTGGCGGTGTGGAAGGCGATGATCGAGCCGGCCGAGCTGGTGTTGGCGTACTCGTCCAGGATGATGACGTTCTCGCCCGGGGCGGGGTCGCGGCCCAGCACCTTGCGGCCGATCATCTCGTTCATGTTGATATTGGCCTGGTGCAGCCACAGGCGCTTCAGCGCATGCGGGTCGACGCCGATGTCTTTGGCGTGTTCGACGATCATCTCGCTGACCATCGGCACCACCTCGCGGAACACCTTGCGGCCTTCCTGGACGAACAGCTTGTCCTTGGCGCCGACGCCTTCGGGGGCCGCGCGGTTCAGGAAGCCGAAGTTGTTGCGGATGTTGTTGGAGAACACCGTCTTCAGCCGCGTACCCAGGATTTCCCAACCGCCCTTGGCCAGATCAGCGTCCTCGACGATCACGGCCGTGGCCACGTCACCGAAGATGAAGTGGCTGTCGCGGTCCTGGAAGTTCAGGTGGCCCGAGCAGATCTCGGGATTGACCATCAGCACAGCCTTGGCGCTGCCGGTGGTGATGAAGTCGGCGGCGGTCTTGATGCCGAAGGTGGCCGACGAACAGGCCACGTTCATGTCGAAGGCGAAGCCGTCGATACCCAGGGCTTGCTGCACCTCGATGGCCATGGCCGGGTAGGGGCGCTGCATGTTCGAGGCCGCGCAGATCACTGCGCCGATCTCGCTGACCGGCTTGCCCCAGCGCGCGATGGCGTCCTTGGCGGCTTCGACGGCCATCTCGGCCAGGATCGACAGCTCGTCGTTGCTGCGCTCGGGCAGGTTGGGCCGCATGACCTCGGGGTCGATGATGCCGTCCTTGTTCATCACGAAGCGCGACTTGATGCCCGAGGCCTTCTCGATGAATTCGGGCGAGGAGGGGGAGAGGGCGGTGACCTCGCCGGCCGCGATGGCCTCGGCGTTGGCGGCGTTGAAGCGCTCAACGAAGGTGTTGAAGGCCTCGACCAGCTCGGTGTTCGAAATGCTGTGGGGCGGGGTGTAGAGGCCGGTGGCGGCGATGACGGCTTGCGGCAAGACGACTGTCCCGATGATGCGCGCGAACCTCGTCCGCTACGAGGGCGAGTCCGCGTTCTGACGCTCGTTTGAAGTCGTAGATAGCATGGATGACGCCGCCGTCATCACCGTGACATTTCGGTCACGACACGGATGCGCCGCAAACACGGCCGTGAACCGCCCCATACCCGCCGCGTTATCCGATTAGCCCTAGGCTGGCTGAGGGAGCTGAAGACTACGTGTAGAATTGGAGTACAAGAATGAAAACTCTCATCGCCACTGCCCTGGTCGCTGGTTCTGTTCTCGCGACCCCGATGTTCGCACAGGCTCAGAATTCGACCGAGGTCTATGGTTCGGTGAACTATGGTCAAACTCGGACCAAGGGCGTTGACACCGGTGCTATTCAAGGTCGCATGGGCGCCAAGTTTACGCCTAATTTTGGCGTCGAGGCTGAGGTGGCCGGCGGCGTCGATGGCGACAAGACCTATGCGCCGGGTCAGGCCAAGGTGAAGATGGAGCATCAGGTCGCCGCCTATGCCGTCGGCTACCTGCCCGTGACACCCAATGTCGACCTGATCGGCCGCGTCGGTTACGGCACGACCAAGTTCAGCACCAACAACCCGGCCGCGACCCAGTTCGACGGCAGCCGCGACAGCTGGAACTACGGCGTCGGCGCTGAGTACAAGCTGGACGACAAGAACGGCATCCGGGCCGACTACACCCGCTCGGACTACACCAAGAGCGACCTGAACTCCGACACCATGTCGGTGGGCTACGTGCGTCGCTTCTAGTTCGACCCGACCTGCGAGACATGACCGACGGCGCGCTCCTCACGGGGCGCGCCGTTTCCGTTTGCGTCAGGCTTGACGCGCACGCGGACGACGTCAATCTGAACAGTAATAAGTTTCGGGAGGATGCGTCGGTCTTGGACAAGGCGCTGTTGTTGCAGTTGGGCGGCTCGGTAGCCGCTGTGGCTTTGCTGGTGGCGTTCGCGGCGTGGCTGGGCGTGGCGCGATCGACGCCGCCGCTGGACGCCGAGTCGGCCAAGGCGCTGCTCTCCCTGGAATTTCCCGATCACAAGCCGGACGCGGTCTGGATCGCCGTCGACGGCGCCGCGGTCATCGCCCGCGACGGTCCCCTTGCGCTGGTCCTGTATCGGCGCGGCGACGGCTATGTGGCCCGGGACCTGCCGTGGAGTGCGGTCGCCGGCCTCAAGCCCACCGGCGGCCGTCTGAAGGTGCGCCTGTCCGACGCCCGTCCGATCTTCGTCGTCGAAAACGACGCCTGGCCGCCGAAGGAGCTCGCCTGATGCTGAAAGCCCCCTTCGACCCCGTCCAGATGGCCATTCCGTTCTTCGTGCTGGCGATCATTCTCGAGATCCTGCTGGGCCGTTTCGGCAAGGCCAAGGCCCATTACGAGCCCAAGGACACAGCCATGTCGCTGACCATGGGCACGGGCAGCACAGTGGCGGGCCTGTTTTTCGGCGGAGTGATCTTCGCCACCACAGTCTGGGTTTATCAGCACCGGCTGTTCACGATCCCGATGACGGCGATCTGGGCCTGGGTGGCGGTCTTCCTGCTGGAGGACCTGACCTACTACTGGTTCCACCGTCTGGCCCACGAGCGGAGGTTCTGGTGGGCCAGCCACGTCAATCACCACACCTCGACCCACTACAACCTGTCGACCGCCTTGCGGCAGACCTGGACAGGCGGCGTCGCCGGCACCTGGCTGTTGTGGCTGCCGCTGTCGTTCCTGGGGTTCCCGCCGGCCATGGTGGCGATCCAGAAGGGGGTCAGCCTCGTCTACCAGTTCTGGATTCACACCGAGGCGATCAAGCGTATGCCGCGCTGGTTCGAGGCGGTGTTCAACACGCCGTCGCATCATCGCGTGCACCACGCCCGCAACGCCCGCTATCTGGACGCCAACTACGCCGGCATCCTGATCATCTGGGACCGGATGTTCGGCACCTTCATCCCCGAGGTCGACGAGGAGCCCTGCCGCTATGGGACGGTCAAGAACCTGGGTAACTTCAACATCTTGCACAACGTCTTCCACGAGTGGGTCGGTATCGCCAAAGACATCGCCGCCTCGCCGCGCCACGCCTTGGGCTACATCTTCGGCCCGCCGGGCTGGAGCCCCGACGGCTCGCGCGACACGTCCCACACGCTGAAGGCCAAGTGGCGGGCGCGCGTGGAGGCGGAGAAGAGCGGCGGTTAGCCTAGCCCGCGCACACGTCCGACCATTTCTGGTCCACGGCGTCGGCGCCGTCGGCTTCCTCCACGGTGAGTTCGCCGTTGGAGAAGACGTAGCGCTCGGGGCCGTCGAACATGTCCTGCGGCTGGACGATGTCGACCTTACCGCAGACTGAGGGAATGTCGCCGTCCCAATGCACCTTGGCGTCGCCGAAGGTCAGCTGGGCCTCGGGAAAGCGGTTCTCCATGGCGATCTTGGCGCCGGCGACCTGTAACGGATCGCCCTTGGCTTGGCCGCCCAGTTCGGCGCGCGAATCCTGCACCACATAGATGCTGAGGCCGATGCCGATGGCGGCCAGCACCACGGCGGCGAGGCCGCCCACGATGATTGTCGTCTTGTTCTTCGGCATCATCAGGCGAGCTTAGGGCGAAGCTCGCCCCATCTTCAACCTGGAGCCTTCAGTCCCGCAGCAGGGGCAAGGACAGGCCGGTGGCCTGGCGCGCGGCTAGCATCTCGCGGCGGAAGCGGAACAGCTCGGCGGGCCGGCCGCCCGTCTCGGCGTCCATGCGGCCCAGGCCCTCGACCAGTTCCTCGCGCTCGACCACGCGGCGGAAGTTCTGCTTGTGAAGCTGGACGCCGGCGATGGCCTCGACCGTGCGCTGCAGGGTCGAGAGGGTGAATTCCTCGGGCGTCAGTTCGAACACCACGGGGCGGTACTTGATCTTGCCGCGCAGGCGGGAGAGGCCCGTGGCTAGGATCCGTCGGTGGTCGGAGATCATCGGCTCGCCCAGCGCCGCTGACAGGGCCGCCGGTTCGGCCGGATCGTGACCGTCGGCGCGCGCCCGGTCGCGGGCGGCCTCGGGGGCCAGGCCGGCTTCGTAGAGCAGCTCGTAGCGCTCCATCACCCGTTCTTCGTTCCAGGGCGCGCCGTCCAGGGCGAAGGCCAGGCGGGCGCGCGACCATTTGGCGGCGTCCTCGCCGGCCCAGCGGCGCAGGGCCGGGGCGATAGCCTCGTCCAGCAGGGGCGGACGGCCGGCGCGCCAGTCCTCCCAGGGGAAGAAGCGGGTCCACGGGGCCCAGGCGGTGTCGGGGGCGTCGGTGTCGACGGCCTTGGGCGTCAGGCCCAGATAGCCGACCGAGACCACGCGCGCGGCGCCGGCCCCGACCTCGGCGCGCGGGGCGTCGCGGCCCTTGTCGCCGAAGGTGTAGAGCTGCTCCACATAGCCCAGCTGGAAGCGGGTCTGCTGGGCCACGAAGGCCCGCAGGCCCAGCTCGAAGGTGCGGTGCGCCTCGGGATCGAATGGGCCGAACGGCAGGCCCGACAGCGAGGAGGCGACGTCGGTGATCGCATCGTGCGGCCGCACGGTCAGGACGACGGCCTCGCCGTCGCGGATCGCGACGACCACCGCCGAAAGGCCGATGACGACCGCAATGCTCATCTGGGGGCAGTCATTCTGTTTCGAACGCCGCGCCCGGCGCGGACTCGAAGCCCGCCGCCCGCGACAGGACGTGAAACCGCTGCACATAGCGGGCCTGGGCCTCGAACGGCGGCAGGGGATTGATGGTCAGCTCGTAGCCGGCCGGCGGCGCGCCGAAGATCTGCAGCGACTCGGCGTGCTCGAAGCCGGCCAGCTGGGTGGCCTCGAAGAAGGCGCAGGCGCGGTCAGCCTGCTTGATCAGCTTCTTGATCTGGGCAGGGGTCTTTACCGGTAGGCCGAAGCGGATGTGGATGGCGTCCTCGAGGCGGGCCTCGAAGTCCTTGTAGCTGACGCCCAGCGCCGCCTTGAACGGGCTGATCATGTCGCCGATCACATATTCGCTGGCGTCGTGCAGCAGGGCGGCCAGGCGCCACTTGGGCTCCAGGTCCGGCTTGATGTGGGCGGCGATCTCCTCGACGACCATGCTGTGCTGGGCGACGGAAAAGCCATGATCGCCAACGGTTTGGCCATTCCATCGCGCCACCCGGGCCAGGCCGTGGGCAATGTCCTCGATCTCGATGTCCATCGGCGACGGGTCGAGCAGGTCGAGCCGTCGTCCGGAGAGCATTCTTTGCCAAGCGCGGGGCGGTGCGCCCCTATGCAGCCCTTTGGCCACGAGATCGTTCCTCACGGTGAAGGTGTTGACTGAAGCATTGATTGAGAAAGATCAATGAGCCGGTCGCCGTCATCTGTGGAAATGCCCTGGAAGGGAGTTCGATCATGAGTTGGGCGAGAATTATGGTTCCGCTGGCCGGGACCCCGAACGACCAGGGTGTTCTAACCGCCGCCGCCGCGTTGGCCGGCGCTTTCCAGGCCGAGCTGGCCTGTGTGCACGCGCCCGCCGACATGGCCGACCTGATGCCCTGGATGGGCGAGGGGTTCATGGGCGGCGTGCAGGTCACCGCGCTGGAAAGCCTGAAGGAAGCCGCTCACGAGGGCGCGCGCGCCGTCGGCAAGCTGGCCGCCGACACCGGCTACAACCGCACCCGCGTGGTGACGCTGGAATCGCCCGTGTGGGCGGGCCTGGCCATGGAAGGGCGCCTGTCGGACGTCATCGTCTTCGACGACGCCTCGGCGCGCGGCAAAGGCCCTCTGGCCGAAGCCTTCCAGCAGCTGGTCGCCGACGAGCAGCGTCCGACCCTGGTGGCCCGTCCCGGTTTCCGGACCGACGGCGTGGCCCTGGTGGCCTGGGACGGCGGCAAGGAAGCCAGCCGCGCCATGCGCACGGCCCTGCCGCTGCTGCAGAAGGCCGGGTCGGTGATCGTGGCCGGCGCCCCCGGCGCCTCGTCGCGCGCTTTTGAGCTGGAGCGCCTGGTTGCGTTCCTGGCCGCCCGCGGCGTCAACGCCACGACGCGGGTCCTGGACGGCAATGGCGACGCCGCCGGCCTGCTGCTGGGCGCGGCGCGTGACACAGGCGCGAACCTGCTGGTCGCCGGCGCGTTCGGTCATCCCAGGCTTCAGGAGTTCATCTTCGGGGGCACGACCCGCAGCTTGCTCAACAGCGATGGTCCCTCGCTGTTCCTGTCGCACTAAGGTTCTGAAACAAAACCAAGAAAGGGAGACGACCGCATGTCTCTTTCGCGCATCGTCATGCGCCTGGCGCGCAATCCGGGCACTGAATTCGCCGGCGGCGACGACCACCGCGGCTACGCCCTGACCGCCCCGCTGACCGAGGACGGCCACATTGACGAGGCCGCCTACGCCAAGGTGAAGGGCGACTGCAGCGTCCGCCGCTTCGCCCCCGACGAGGACGCGGTCGACGGTCGCCTGAACAAGAAGGGCGCGCGCTGGTTCTTCGACTATGACGACGAAGACGAAAACGACGACGAGCCGCTGCACCGCCTGGGCGAGCACCGCTTCGCCCTGGGCGAATACGTCACCGTCACCGACGAGGACGGCCGCCCGCTGACCTACAAGGTCATGCAGGTGGAGCCGGTCCAGCAGTAAAAACCTGTCATCCCGGGCGAAGCGCAGCGAAGGCCCGGGACCGCAGCAAGCTCAGAGCTTCCGGCGGTCCCGGCTGGGCGCGCTTCGCGCTTGGCCGGGATGACAGCTTGTACGGTCAGCCGCCCACGTTGTGGCGAACCAGGGCCTTCATGTCCTTGAACAGGTCGTGGTCGTCGGTGTTGCGGCTCTGCGCCTTCACGACGGCCACGGCCAGCGGGCCGCCCTTGGGGCCGCGCGCTTCATAGCCGGCCAGGCGATAGCCCTTGGGGGCCTTGTCGTTGGCCAGGATCAGGGTCGAGCGGATCACGTCGCCGCCCTTGCGGGTGCGGATCTCGGCGCCCTGGTCGTTGGCCTTGATGGTCACGTCGCCTTCGTGCTCGTCATTGGCCGAGACGTTGACCTGGGCGTTGCCGCGGACGTTGGTGTTCTTGTTGACCTTCACTTCGGCCGCGCCGCCGTCGCTGTTGATGGTCAGCTGGCCGATGCGGATGTCGGCGCCGTGGTCGCTGGCGTTGATGTTGACGCCCGGCAGGCTGATGGTCGTCTGGTTCTTGCCGCTCTTGGCCGGATGCGGCCGCTCGGGCGCCGGGGGCAGGGGCATGATGTCCTTCAGCTCGGCCTCGATCGGCGCCAGGGCCGCATCGGCGTCTCCGCCGTTCAGCTTCACCAGGCGCAGGGTGACCAGGGCGTCCTTGGCGCTGTAGCTGCACGACTGGCCGTCCTGGCCACGGATTTCCAGCACCAGTTCGCCTTGGCGGTCGGGGCAGTCCAGGCGGTCGATGGCGTGCACCGGCTGGCGGCGGCCGGGCTTGGCCTCGGCCTCGCGCTCGCTGGAGGCCTCGTGCCGCTGGCAGCCGGCCAGGGCCGCCGCGCAGGCGCTGATCGCCAGGATCGCGGCCAGAGAATGTTTGTGACGCATGGGATTCCCCCGAATTTCCCGGAACGCCGGGAAGGTGGGCGCGCTCGCCGGGCGCGTCCAGTGAAATCCAGGTAACGCCGAGCCGTTGCGGCCTATTGGCCGGGACGGGCGCCCGAGCCTTCGCGGCGGGCCAGGAAGGCCAGGCGCTCGAACAGGTGCACGTCCTGCTCGTTCTTCAGCAGGGCGCCGTGCAGCGGCGGGATCAGCTTGGTCGGATCCTTCTCGCGCAGAACCGTGTCGTCGATGTCCTCGACCAGCAGCAGCTTGAGCCAGTCCAGCAGTTCGGACGTCGAGGGCTTCTTCTTCAGGCCCGGCACCTTGCGCATGTCGTAGAAGATGCGCAGCGCCTCGGAGACCAGCTTCTGCTTGATGCCCGGGAAGTGGACGTCGACGATGGCCTGCATCGTCGCCTCCTCGGGGAAGCGGATGTAGTGGAAGAAGCAGCGGCGCAGGAAGGCGTCCGGCAGCTCCTTCTCGTTGTTCGAGGTGATGATCATCACCGGCCGGACCTTGGCCTTGATGGTCTCGCCGGTCTCGTAAACGAAGAACTCCATGCGATCGAGCTCCTGCAGGAGGTCGTTCGGGAACTCGATGTCGGCCTTGTCGATCTCGTCGATCAGCAGCACGGGGCGGACCGGGGCCTCGAAGGCCTCCCAGAGCTTGCCCTTCTTGATGTAGTTCTTGACGTCCTTGACCCGCTCGTCGCCCAGCTGGCTGTCGCGCAGGCGGGTGACGGCGTCGTACTCGTAGAGGCCCTGCTGGGCCTTGGTCGTCGACTTGATGTGCCAGGTGATCAGCGGCGCGCCCATGGCCTTGGCGACCTCATAGGCCAGCACGGTCTTGCCGGTGCCCGGCTCGCCCTTGATCAACAGGGGACGCTCCAGGGCCACGGCGGCGTTGACCGCGACCTTGAGGTCGTCGGTGGCCACGTAGTCGGAAGTGCCTTCGAAGCGCTGGCTCATGCCCATCTCCGCCGGAATCTGAGTCCGGTTCGAACAAGTGTTCAAAACGAACTGAGCAAACTACCGGCGCACACGCGCTTGGCAAGTGCGGCGATGAACGGCGTTACAGCGGCGCGTCGAGAGCGGCCTGGGAAAAGCCCTTCGCCAGCAAGCGGGCCTGGGCTTTCGGACGATGTTCGCGCCAGTCGACGGCCAGCAGGCCCAGGCCGATGACGTCGGTCGACTGGCCCTGCTTGACCACGTGGGCGCGGAACAGGGCCTCGCGCTGGAAGCCGCCGGCCAGATGCGAGGCCAGGGCAGGGGCGTTGGTCGCCAGCACTTCGGACCACAGCTTGCGCAGGCCCAGAGGCCCGAAGGCGTGGTCGGCGACCTTGAACTCGGTGAAGCCGCCCACGCCCAGGCCACGCGCGGCGTCCTCGGCCAGATAGCGGGCGATCGTAGCGCGGCCTTGGGTCGCATCGATGTCGACCAGGCTGGTCAGGCCCACGGGCGCGCCGCCCAGCAGCACGACCCAGTCGCGGCGGCGGGCGTTGGCGTCCAGGCCGTCGAACCAGCGATCGTGCTCGGCGCGGCCGATCAGATGGTCGGAATACATGAAGGCGGCGACCTGCGGGCTGTTGCGCCAGGCCAGCAGGCGGTCGCGATCCTCCTCGCCGACGGGACGCAGGCCGACGTCAGGCACGCGGATCGCCCCCCAGGTTCAGAAGATCCGGCCGTCCGCGCACGAAGGCCCGCACGGCCTCGGAGGTGAAGTCCGGATCGGCCGGATACAGCGCGTCATAGACGGCGCGGACGAAGTCCAGGTCGTCGGGGCGGTCGACCGTCCAGCGCACCTCGCCCTCCTGGGCGTCCTGGGCATGGCCGGCCAGCTTGAAGCGGTCGGTATGGCGATAGAGGAACGGCGTGACGTGCTCGCGGTCGTAGGGATCGGCGGTCTCGGCCGCCGCCGTGCGCAGGGCCTGGCTTCGCATCACCTCGACGTCGAGGCCCTTGGGAAAGGTGCGCGGCTCGACGACGTTGGAGGCGTAGTCGGCGCCGGTCGCGTGGAAGCGGGCGATGGTGGCGTCGATCACGCCTGGATCGGCCAGCGGACAGTCGGCAGTCAGGCGAACCACGGTGTCGGCCGGCCCGAAGGCGTCCAGCGCCCCGATGAAGCGGCCCAGCACGTCGGCCAGGTCGCCGCGGTGGACCGGCACGCCGGCGGCGGTCAGCACCTGCGCCAGTTCGTCGTCGCCGACCTCGGTCGAGGTGGCCACCACGATGCGCTCCAGGCTGCGGGCCCGGCGCAGGCGCTCCATCTGGCGCAGGATCATCGGCGCGCCGGCGACCGGAGCCAGGACCTTGCCGGGCAGGCGGGTCGATGACATCCGGGCCTGCAGAATCGCCAGGGCCACGGTCTCAGCCCGCGATCTTGGCGGCCAGGGCCCGGGCGACCTCTTCCATCACCGGCTCCCAGTCGCTGAAGTCGGCGGGCGAGAACACCTGGGCCTGCGGGTACCAGGGATAGCGATCGGTGCCGAGCTTGGTCCACACCTTGGGGGCGGTCATCATCCAGATTGGCGCGCCCACGGCGCCGGCCAGGTTGATGGTGGCGTTCGAGAAGCCGATGATCAGGTCGACGGCCGCGCACAAGGCCGCCACGTCGTCCAGGTCCTTCTTCAGGTCGATGCCCGGCGGCTGCCAGATCTCGACGCCGAAGGTCTCCTTGGCGTAGGCGATCTCCTCGTCGCAGTCGCCGTACTGCAGATTGACGAACACCGCGCCGGGGGTCTGCAGCACCGCGCGCCAGGCCTCGAACGGCGAGAACTGGCGGCCGCGCTCGGCGCCCAGCTTGAGGCTCTTCCACAGCAGGCCGACCTTGGGCGCGGGGCCCAGCTTTTCCAGCTCGGCCTTCCAATGGGCGACGCGCTCGGGATCGGGGGTCAGGTAGTGGTCGCGGCGCGGGAAGGCCTCGACCGAGCCGCGCAGCGACGGCAGGAAATCGCCGATTGCGGCCCAGTAGTCGAAGCGGTCCCAGTCCTCGATCTCGGGCGCGGCGCGATAGGTGCGGCCCTCATAGGCCACGGTGCGGTGCGCAGTAACCTCGATGCCCGGGAACGAGCGCTGGAACAGCGGAATCAGGCGGCGCTCGACGGCCAGCGACAGCGAACCGTCCGGACCCAGGCGCTCCAGGATGTCGGGCAGCATGCCGGCGAACATCACCTCGTCGCCCAGGCCCTGTTCGGTCGAGATCATCAGGGTCTTGCCGGCCAGGTCCTGGCCCGACCAGCGCGTGCCGGGGATCTGGAAGCGCGGGGCCTCGACCAGGGCCGGCGCAAAGCGGGCTTCATAGGCCTCCCAACCCTCGGCGACGCGGCCCAGGCCCAGCAAGATGGTCGCCTGGGCGAATTGCATCATGGCCAAGTCTTCGGGCGACTCAGGGCTCTTGATCGCCGCCTCGCAGTCGACCAGGGCCTCTTCCACCTGGCCCAGGTCCAGCTTGGCGAAGGCGCGGTTGTGGTGGGCCTTGCTGAAGTCGGGGCGCAGGCGTAGGGCCTCGTCGAAGAACACCAGCGAGCCGCCGGCGTCGCCGACGTTGCACAGCACGGTGCCCAGGGTGTTCCAGAGCAGGGCGGCCGTCGGATTGGCCCCGATCGCCGCCTTCAGCACCTCGACGGCCTCGCCTTCGCGGTTCAGCTCGCGCAGGGCGCAGGCCAGGTTGTTGGCGCCCTCGACGTCGTCGGGCTTGGCCAGGCGGTAGTGAGCGAAGAACTGGGCGGCGATCTCCGGCATGTTCATGCGGAAGGCCAGGCGGCCCAGGTCGCCCGCCACCGGGCCGTGGTCCGCCAGCAGTTTCAGCGCCGCCTCGTAGGCCCGCAGCGACGTGGCGAAATCGCCCTGTTTCTCGCGCGCGATGCCCAGGATGTGCCAGGCCAGGCCCAGGTGCTCGTCCTTCTTGAGCAGGGCCAGGGCCAGCTTGTCGGCCTTGGCGTAGTCGCGCAGGTGGATGGCCTGGATGGCCCGCGTCACGGCCTTGGCGTTGTCGTTGTTCTTGATCTGCTGGGCCGAGCGCTTGAGGCGCTCGATGGCCTCGGCCGAGGCCGAATCGCCGACCGCGCCCGCGATGACGGCGCGATGGATCCCCGCCGCGCCGAGATCGGCCTGGGCCAGGGCGCTGGCGGACAATTCCAGGGCGCGTTTACGGGACATGGCGGCGGGCCTTACACTTTGCTGTTAACCATGTTGTGACGCGCTATGTTTAATTGAGTCCTAAGCTGCGGCTCACGGTCGCAAGGGCGGCAAGATGGCGTTAACTGATGTTCGCCTAGCTTGCCGATCGAGCCGTCGTCATGACGGGACCGGGCTTGTGCGGCGTAACGAAGGAGCGGCCTTAAGTGCCTTTGAAGCTGTCGCTGAAGCCCGGCGAAAAATTCGTTCTCAACGGCGCCGTGGTCCAGAATGGAGACCGGCGCGGTGTTCTGGTGCTCCAGAACAAGGCGTCCGTCCTTCGCGAGAAGGACATCATGCAGCCGGATCAGGTCACGACGCCCGCGCGTCGGATCTATTTCCCGGTGATGATGATGTACCTCGACGAGGCGGCTGCTGAGAAGTTCTACGAGGAATTCGCGACGCGCCTTAACGATTTTATGGGTGTTGTGCGCAATCCTGCAGTCCTTCAAGACTGCATCGCCATTTCGAAGCACGTGATGGCGCGTGAGTATTACAAGGCTCTGATGTTGAGCCGTAAGTTGATTGAATACGAAGACGAGAGGTTGGGGCATGTCTCTTCGGGCGTATCAGCAGGCGGCGACGCGGGCTGAGAATCCCCGTGAAATGGAGTACCGCCTGTTCGGTCAGGTGACGCGCGCCCTCATGGACGCGTCCCAGGCCCCGGCGGACGACATTGCGACGCGGATCGACGCATTGGATTGGAATCGCAAGGTCTGGTCGACCTTGGCGACCGACTGTTCGCAGCCTGAAAACCAGCTGCCGATGGAAATGCGCGCCAGCATCATTTCGCTGAGCCTTTGGGTCGGTCGTCACTCCAGCGCCGTGATGCGCAAGGAGGAGGACTTCGAGCCCCTCATCGAGATCAACCGCATGATCATGCAGGGGCTTGCGACCCGCGCCGACGCGGCGTGATTCCCCGCTTCAGGCAAGACTGAACGTCTTGCCTACCTCTTCCGGAAAAACCTGCCGCCCGGCGAATGTTGCATTCGCCGGGCGGTTTCGTTTTGGGCCCTAGGTCTCGAAAAAACTCAGCAAATACAGTGTGATGCGCTCCAGCGCCGCGCGCGGCCAAACTGGCCCGCGGCTTGCGATGGGTCACGCGGGCAAAACGCCCGCCCGGCACTACGCCGGATAAATCCGACCAAAACGGTAGGTGCCAAATGCTGAATTCGATCAACACGAATCCGGGCGCTCTCATCGCGCTCCAAAATCTGAACGCAACTAACACGGAGCTCGCCACCACCCAGGGCCGGATCAATACCGGTAAGCGGGTTGCTACCGCCAAGGACAACGGCGCGATCTGGTCGATCGCCAAGATGCAGAGCGCCAGCTCGGCCTCGTTGAACTCCGTGAAGGACTCGCTCCAACGCGGTCAGTCGACGATCGACGTGGCTCTGGCAGCTGGCGACACGATCACCGATCTGCTCACGAAGATGAAGGAAAAGGCCCTGGCCGCTTCCGACACCTCGCTGAACACCGCCTCGTTCAACGCGCTCAAGTCCGACTTCGACTCTCTCCGCGACCAAATCACCAAGGCCGCGGAAAATGCGAAGTTCAACGGCGTGAGCCTGTCGGATGGTACGACCACGAAGCTGGCCTTCCTGTCCAACGCGGACGGGGACAACTTCACGGTGAACGCTCAGACCCTCGCCCTCACCGGCATTGGTCTGTCGAGCGCCGATACGCTGACCGACGCGACCCAGGCCAAGACCATGATCACGACGGTCGCGAACGCGCTGCAGTCGGCCACCAACAAGCTGGCCTCGCTGGGCACGTCCTCGACCGGCCTGGATATGCACCTGACCTTCGTCGGCAAGCTGCAAGACAGCCTCGACGCGGGCGTGGGCAATCTGGTCGACGCGGATCTGGCGAAGGAAAGCGCCAAGCTCCAGTCGCTGCAAACCAAGCAGCAGCTGGGCGTTCAGGCCCTTTCGATCGCTAACCAAGCACCGCAGTCGATCATGTCGCTGTTCAGGGGCTGAGCCCGATACGCCGAACGACTTCTCCGGAAGTCGTTCGGCGGCCTCTTTCTGCTGGGTGCGCAACAAGTGCCCGGCAATAATTGCCTACGTCGAAAGCCCTCCGGCAGAAATTGCCGGGGGGCTTCGTCGTTCTGGTCGGTAAAAACCCAATAAAATCAGCAAATCGGACAGATTGTCGCGGCTCGGCAAAATTGGCCCGGCAATTGCTTCAGACCTTTTCGAGCAAAACGCTCCCGGCAGCCAAAACGGCGTCGGATACCTTGAAAAGGAATTTTTCGTCATGGCGCTGAACAGCATCAACACGAACTCGGGCGCTCTGATCGCCCTGCAAAACCTGAACGCCACCAACTCGGAACTGAACGTCGTCCAACAGCGCATCAACACCGGCAAGAAGGTCGGTAGCGCGAAGGACAACGGCGCCATCTGGGCTATCTCCAAGAATCAATCGGCTTCCAGCCAATCGCTGAACGCGGTGAAGGACTCGCTGTCGCGTGGTCAGTCGACCATCGACGTGGCCCTGGCCTCGGGCGACACCGTGATCGACCTGCTGGGCAAGATGAAGGAAAAGGCTCTGGCCGCTTCCGACACCTCGCTGAACACCGCGTCGTTCAACGCTCTGCAAGCCGACTTCCACTCGCTGCGTGACCAGATCACGAAGGCCGTGGACAACTCGAAGTTCAACGGCATCTCGATCGCCAACGGCGACACCACCAAGCTGACCTTCCTGGCCAACGCTGATGGCGACGGCTTCACGGTCAACGCCCAGACGATCTCGCTGGACGGCCTGGGCCTGAGCTCGGCGACCACGTTCACCGACGCCGCCGGCGCCAAGGCCATGATCGGCGACATCGCCGAGGCCCTGCAAACCGCCACCAACAAGCTGGCGTCGCTGGGCACCAGCTCGGCCGGCCTGGACGCTCACCTGAACTTCGTCGGCAAGCTGCAAGACAGCCTGGACGCCGGCGTGGGTAACCTGGTGGACGCCGACCTGGCCAAGGAAAGCGCCAAGCTGCAGTCGCTGCAAACCAAGCAACAGCTGGGCGTGCAGGCGCTGTCGATCGCCAACCAAGCCACCGGTTCGATCCTGAGCCTGTTCCGCTAAGGAATAGAGTGGGGCGGGCCTCGCGGTCCGCCCCCGCTTTTCCAAACGGAGATCAGGACGGGGAGCCAATAAACGGAACAACCAGGAGGTCGGCCCGCAAAAGCCGGCAGTGAGGATGGAACCGAAAGCCGCTTTAACGGCCCTTCATAACGAGTTTGTCGCGCCTACGGCGACGCCTGCACGCGCCGCGGAGCCTTCCGAGGGCGCTAAAGTCGTTCCGGACCAGGCCGAGCCGGCCCCGCCGGTCGACAACGGTCCGCTGCCGAGCGATCTGCGCTTGGTGATCGAGCAGGACGGCGACTCCGGCGACTATGTCTACAAGACCGTGGATCGCCGCACGGGCGAGACGCTCCATCAGTATCCGCGCGAGCAGATTCTGAAGCTGCGTCTGGCTGAGGCCTACCACTCGGGCGATGTCTTCGACGGCAAGGCCTAGACTGCCACAGCCGGTTCTGAGCGCTGCGTCTCCAGTGTTTAGAGTGGGGTGCGACGGCGGGCCGCAGGGGTAAATGGATATGGTTTATATCCGTTAACCATAATCTTACTTTCTGAACCCAATCTCGGCGGCGAACAGATCGCTCGCCGAATCGCGGGCGGTCGCAACCAACGGCAAAATCGCCGATCGGAGGCCGCGCATGACGCTGAGCGTCAACACGAACCAGCCCGCGCTGATCGCGCTTCAGAACCTGAACCGCACCAACGAGGGCATGCAGTCGGTTCAGACCCGGATCAACACCGGGGAAGCGATTTCCACCGCCAAGGATAATGCGGCCATCTGGTCGATCGCCCAGGACCAGCGCGCCGACATGAGCGCGCTCGGCGCGGTCAAGATGAGCCTGGATCGTGCCACCTCGATCGCCGACGTGGCGCTGGCCGGCGGCGAGTCGGTCTCCGACCTGCTGAAGCTGATGCGCGAGAAGGTGGTCGCCGCCAAGGACACCTCGCTGTCCAGCACCTCGCTGCAATCGCTGAACGCCGACTTCCAGGGCCTGCTCAAGAACCTCGAGCAGGTGGTCAAGAGCGCGGTGTTCGACGGCGCCAACCTGCTGGATGGCAGCCAGGCCGCCGACATGACCTTCCTGGCCGACGCCGATGCGGCGCAGGCCATCACGCTGAACCTGCAGAACCTGACACTGGGCGGGCCGATCAACAGCCTGCAGCCGACCGACGACATTCTGACGCCGGGTAACGCCACGGCCGTCCTGGCGCGCCTGGACGACACCATGAAGGCGGTCAACCAGGCCGTCGGCAACATCGGCACCCAGGCCAAGCAGATCGAGGCGCACAACACCTTCGTCGGCAGGCTCTCGGACGTGCTGGAAACCGGCGTGGGCAATCTGGTCGACGCTGACATGGCCAAGGAAAGCGCCCGTCTGCAGGCCCTTCAGGTCAAGCAGCAACTGGGCGCCCAGGCTCTTTCGATCGCCAACAGCGCACCGCAGATCATTCTGTCGCTGTTCAAGGGCTAAGGCTAGGTTCCGGCGGCGCGGCGCACTAAGGTTCCGTAACGCCAACCGAGGATTCGGCGACGAGCATGATCGAGCTGCGCGACTTGCGGGACGAGGACGAAGAGGTTCTCTTTCAGTGGCGTTCCGAACCCGAGGTCGACCGCTGGATGTCGGACGCCGAGCTGCCCAGCCATGCGGCGCACGCCGCCTGGTTCCAGGCTTTGCGCACCGACCCCAACATGCGCGGCTGGATGATCACCCGCGCTGGCGCGCCGATGGGCCTTTTGACCCTCACGGGGCTGAAGAGCCATCACCGCCGCGCCAGTTGGCACTGGTTCCTCGGTTCGGCCGAGGCGCGGGGCAGGGGCGTCGGTCGCGCCGCCCAGGTGCTGGGCCTGGACCGCGCTTTCGGCGAGCTGGGTCTGCACAAGGTGTTCGCCGAGGTCATGGCCGACAACGACGCGGCGCTGAAGGCTCAGTCGTCGGCGGGCTTCCGCCGCGAGGGCTATCTGCGCGGTCACGTGCTCAAGGGCGGCCAGCCGCGCGACGTCGTGCTGCTGGGCATCCTGGACAGCGAGTGGGCCGAGCTGCGCGAGGACGCGCGCCGGGCGCTGTCGGACGCCAATCTCATCGCTGCCTAAGATCGCTTAACGTCAAGTCTTAACGAGTCGTCAGCGAACCTCAGGCAAAGGTACCAGCGGGGAACTTCGGGTTCCGCACGGGACAGGTCGTGATCAGCTTCGATTCCAGTCTTTTGCTCGGCTACTACCAGGCCCGCGCGGGCGTGGGCGCCGCTGCGTCTGGATCGGCGGCCGTCTCGACATCGAAGTCGAAGGCCGTGGTGCCCTCGGCGCCGTGGCTCAGTGAGAAGACTCCCGAGCCCAGCGAGATGGTCCGGTCGGCCCTTGCGGGCCGCAAGTTCGTCGACGAAGGCGCCAACAGTTCCAGCCTCAAGGGCGTCAGCGCCGACTACAAGAAGCTGTTCGCCGCCTATCAGGCGCTGAACACCCTCTCGGCCGTGGCGGCGCGCGCCAGCGAAAAGGGCGTCACCGAAAGCGAGATCTCGCGCCTGCAGACGGCGCTGATGAAGGGGCTGACCGAGGTCGGCGCCTATGTGCAGAACATGTCGCTGGACCAGGGGCGTCTGACGACCGGCGCGGTCATGACCTCGGACAAGAGCACCGTGGGCGTGCCCAAGGCGACCTACACCTACATCACCGACCCGATCCACACGGGCCAGATGGACGACGAGGTCGCCAAGTTCAAAGGCAATGTCGCGTTCACCGTCTCGGTGAAGAGCTTCGGCGAGACGACGAACCTGAACATGGACCTGTCCGAGATGGGCTCGACGCCCCGGACCATGTCCAACGTCATCAGCTTCATGAACGACAAGCTGAAGGACGCCGGCTTCCGCACGTCCTTCTCCCTGCAGCGCACACCCGGCGCGGAGCGCACGGTCCAGGTGGCGGGCAAGCCCGTGACCCTGCCGGCTACCGGCGACGACTTCGCCCTGCGGATCAACGGGGACTCGGTCGAGGAACTGACCTTCACCGCGCCGACCACGGCGCCGGCCGTCTATGTCACCACCAAGGCCGGCGATCCGGATCCCGACAAGAATTCGCTGACCGATGACGGCGTGTTCGAGACCACCCTGACCAAGTACAGCGCGGCTGGAACCGCCGGCGGCGTCAACGCCGGCGCTCCCGGCGGCAAGGTGTTCAGCGAGACCCTGCAGGGCACGATCTCGACGGTTCGCAAGTCGATCACCGGCCCTGACGGCTCGGTCTACATGCTGGCCGACGTCGGCACGGAGGTCGACGGCAAGGTCGACATCAACGGTCAACCGATCAAGGGTGAGAGCGACGTCGCGCTCCTGAAGTACGACAGCGCCGGCCATCTGCTCTACGCCCGCAGCCTGGGCGCGACCGACCAGGCCAATGGCCTGTCGCTGGCGGTGGCCGACGACGGCAGCGTGGCCGTGGCCGGCTCGGTCAGCGGCCGCCTGGCCGGCGCCGTGAACGGCCCGATCAACAACGGCGACGGCTCGACCGTCACCGACAGCTTCGTCACCCGCTATGCCGCCAATGGCGACGAGCAGTGGACGGTGCGCCGCGGCGGCCTGCAGGAAGACGAGGCCACGGCCCTGGCCTTCGGCTCGGACGGCGTCCTCTATGTTGGCGGCCGCAGCAAGTCGGACCTGCCCAGCTCGGTCGGAACCGACCCCAGCGGTGGCTGGGACGCCTATCTGTCGGCCTTCGCCACCGACGCCTCGGGCCAGCCCAAGGCGCTGTTCACCCAGAAGTTCGGCACCGCCGAGAACGACTCCGTCACCGACATCGTCGTCAACGGCTCGCAGGTGATCGTCGGCTCCAAGGAAAACGGCTCGGCCAAGCTGCGCAGTTTCGACGTCACGCCCGGCGTGGTCACCGAGAACGTCACCCGCCTGAACCAGTACGGCGCCTATGAGACCGTGCCGGTGACCTACACCAAGACGGCCGCGGTCGCCGCCAGCGGTTCGCGCGACCTCGGCTCGCTGAAGGGCGGCGAACTGGTCGGGCTGAAGATCGACGGCGGGCAGCTCTATGTCGGTGGCTACACCAGCAACGGCGCGCTCTCGATCGGCGGGACCAAGGCCGCGGCATCGGGCGGCTCGGACGCCTTCGTGGGCCGCGTATCGCTGAACATGTCCGATACCAGCACCGACTCCCTGACCTATTACGGCGGGGCCGGCGACGACACCGTCACCGGCATGGCGGTCTCGAACGGCCAAGTCTATCTGGTCGGCTCGGCGGGCGCGAACCTGGACGGCCAGACCACGGTCGGGACCAAGGACGGCTACGTCGCCCAGATCGATGTCGGCACCGGCAATGTGGCCTGGAGCCAGCGCCTGACCGGCAAAGACGGCTACGCGACCCCCAGCACCGTCGCGGTGTCGGGCGGCGGCGCGTCCAGCCTGGACCTGTTCGGCCTGCCCAGCGGCAAGATGGACTTCACCCAGTCCGACCGCCTCGTCTCGGCGACCACGGCCCGGGCCGGCGACACCTTCCAGATCCGCACCCGCGAGCGCGGCAACCTGACCACGATCACCATCGAGGCCAACGACACGCTCGAGACCCTGGCCGACAAGCTGAAGAAGGCTTCGGGCTACCGCGCCAAGGTCGAGGTCGTCAGCAACGGCAACAGCCGCGTGCTCAAGGTCAGCCCCGCCTCGAACACCTCGACCATCGAGATCGTGGCGGGCAAGGGCGGCACTGACGTCCTGCAGTCGCTGGGCCTGCCCGGCGGCGTCGTGCGCGCCACCAAGACCGACGGCGGCAAGACCGTCTCGGCCAACGGCGGCGGCCCGGTCTACGGCCTGCAGCTGCAGCCGGAGCTGGACCTGACCTCGGAAGCCGGCCGCAAGAACGCCACCATGGTGCTGACCCGCGCCATGTCCTCGGTCCGCAGCGCCTATCGCGAGATTGCCGACACGGCGATGGGGATCAAGACCGACACCGGCTCGTCCAGCGGCAAGACCGGCGGCACGGTGCCAAAGTACCTGACCAGCCAGCTGTCGAACTACCAGGCGGCCCTGGATCGCCTCACCGGCGGCGGCTGACGCGCTTAAGACGCCCATTCGGCCCCGTCGCGCTTGAAAGCGTCATCGACGCGTCGTAGCCAGGGGGCATGGACTTTCTCAAAGATCGACGGGTCATCATCGCCGGCGGCGCCGGGCTGGCGCTCGTGGCGGGCCTGGGCATCGCCGTGGCCCTGATGACGGGGCATGACAAGAAGCCGACCGAGGCGCCGCCCGCCTCGCGCGGCGGCCTGATCGTCGAGACCGGTCGCGACGACGACACCAAGCTGGATCCGGCTCGCCCGCTGCGCTGCTTCGTCGGCGGCGCCTTCGTCGGCGAGATCACCCTGGCCGAATGCGCCAAGAAGAACGGCGTGGCCACCGGCGCTCTGGACGTGGGCGTCGACGAGACCGGGGCCCTGGCCGCCGCCGACCAGGCCGGCACCGTCCTGACGCCGCTGCCGCCGACCCCGACCGTTTCCGCCCCGGCCGCGCCGCCGGTCGCCACGCCCAGCGCGCCGAGCGCGCCCAACACGCCGCTGGCGGCCTGCTGGCGCTACGCCGGCAGCGAATGGCGTCGCCTACCGGGCGAGATCACCCTGAACGCCTGCGCCCAGCAGCTGTTCGGCGGCCGTTGCGAGCGCCCGGGCGGCGCCACCTACGGCCGGTGGGGCGAGGAAACCCTTCGCCTCGTTCCGGGGAGAGTCGAGATCTCGTCGGACAACCGAAGCTTCCACACCGCGTTCGATCAGGGTTCGAACTGCTCTATCCCGAACGCCGGTTAGGATTTATAAGTGTAATCCATGAAGACGCCCGTTCTCGCCGCCGCCGTCCTGCTCACCGTCTCGGGCTTCGCGCTTGCGGGTTGCGAAAAGCAGACCAAGCCGCCGTTCGAGACGGGGGTCTGCTTCCACGTGGCGACCAACAAGGACGGCACGCTGCGCTACAACCCCGTGGCCCGCAATGTGCCGACCATGGAAGAGTGCGCCGGCACGCTGGAAGGCATGCGTCAGCGCTTCATCCGGATGGGCAGCCCCAGCCGCTCGATGGTCGGGTCCTATCAGGGCTCGTTCCTGTTCATCGAGAAGGAAGGCATCCTGCTGGGCCAGACCTACGAGGGCCCGCGCTACATGTCGCTGGTTCCGACCGGCGACGGTCGTCTGGCGCCTCCGGGCGCGATCCGTCAGGCTCCTTAAGGCCTGAGGCGACGGGCAGGGCGGTTCGTCCGTCCACAGCCGTCTCTGCAGGGGCGGGCGTCGTCCACAAGAACGTATTGAGAACAAAACTTGCGCCCTTGTTGGGCTTTCGTTAACGTCCCGCTCCAGATTCCGGCGCGAGGGTCGCCGGGCGAGAGCGAGAACAAGTCATGGCGGGCAGCGTCAACAAGGTCATCCTGGTCGGCAACCTCGGGGCCGATCCCGAGATCCGCAGCCTGGGTTCGGGCGACCGCGTCGCCAATCTCCGCATCGCCACCTCGGAAACCTGGCGCGACCGCAACAGCGGCGAGCGTAAGGAAAAGACCGAGTGGCACCGCGTCGTGATCTTCAACGACAATCTGGTGAAGGTCGCCGAGCAGTACCTGCGCAAGGGCTCGACGGTCTACATCGAGGGCGCGATCCAGACCCGCAAGTGGACCGACAACACCGGCGTCGAGAAGTACTCGACCGAAATCGTCCTGCAGAAGTTCCGCGGTGAACTGACCATGCTGGGCGGCCGCGGCGACAGCGCCGGCGCGTCTTCGGGCGGCGGCGACGAGTACGGCGGCGGCTATTCGGGCGGTGGCGGCGGCTCCAACTTCGGTGGTGGCGGCGGTCAGCGCAGCCAGCCCAGCGGTCCGCGCGAGAACTTCTCGGCCGACCTGGACGACGAAATCCCGTTCTAGGCGACAGCCTGACAGAGAAGTGGAAGGCCGCCGGCTGAGCCGATGACGGCCCTTCCACGGGGGCGAGCGGCGGGCGATCCGGAAACGGTCGCCCGCCGCTTTCGTTTTGGGGCGTCAGGCCAGCAAGGCCTCCGGCCGCTCCCACCGATACCGCACCACGTCGACTGCGCGGCCGCCGGGGACCGCCTCGCCATAGCGCGCGACCTCGACGCCGCCCTTGCGCTCGTAGAAGCCCAGGGCCGACGCATTGGGGGCGTAGACTTCCAGATGCAGCGGCGCGCCGGCGTGGTCCTCGACCAGCCAGCGGGCGACGCCGGCCAGCAGGGCCGTGCCCAGGCCGCCGCCCTTGCGCTCGGGCGAGACGTGCAGATTGTCCAGCAGGGCGCCGACCTCCGGCTTCAACCGGAACGAGGCATAGGCCAAGCCCAGGGGCGTCTGGCCGTCCATGGCTGCCAGGATCAGGTCGCGGGCCGGATCGTGGTCTGCGAACCGCGCGCGCCACGCTGCGCGGGAGACGTCGAACAGCTCGCCATCCAGATGCGCGTCGCCATACAGCCCGCGATAAGCGACTTGGCGGCTTCGCGTGTGAAGATCGGCGATCGCGTCAGGATCACCATAGGACGTGTCGAGTCGGACGAGGACTGGCGCCATTCGGCGACTGGACGACATTTCATGACGTGCAGGCAAGCTGTCAGGGGCGGTGCGGTGTCCGAGAAGTCGCCGGATCGCCATGGATTTGTCTGAAATCTCGCCAAACCCATCGGAGGGAAAGCGGTGTCATTGGAAATATTTGCCGAATTCTCTTGTTGATGACGGGAACGCGAAGCGCCAGTGGACGCGTTCTTGGCCGAGGTGCTACTGAGACCGCGGATATTGCACTGCGAGATCACGACGTAGCAGTGCTGTTCCAAGGCGAGACGCCCCGATAGAGGGCGCGGCCTTTTTCACTTATCGCAGGGTGAGAATGAAAATGCCGGTTGAGACGCTGACCAAGGCTCGGTGGGTCTATGCTTTCGGTGGAGGCGGCGCGGACGGCGACGCCTCGATGAAGAACCTTCTCGGAGGGAAGGGGGCCAATCTCGCGGAGATGTCGGCCCTGGGTCTGCCGGTGCCGCCCGGCTTTACGATCACCACCGAGGCCTGCGTTCACTACTACGCCAATGGCCGCCAGTATCCGGCCGAGCTGGCGCAGCAGGTCGCCGCCGGCCTGGCCAAGGTCGAGGAGATCACCGGCAAGACGTTCGGCGATGTCGCCAACCCGCTGTTGGTCTCGGTGCGCTCGGGCGCTCGGGCCTCGATGCCGGGCATGATGGACACCGTGCTGAACCTGGGCCTGAACGACGCCACCGTCGAAGGCCTGGCCAAGCTGTCGGGCGACCGGCGCTTTGCCTATGACAGCTACCGCCGCTTCATCCAGATGTACTCGAACGTCGTGCTCAATCTCGAGCATCACATGTTCGAAGAGATCCTGGACGACCACAAGGATCGGCTGGACGTCCATGTCGACACCGGCCTGACGGCCGACGACTGGGCCGACGTGATCAAGGACTACAAGGCCGCGGTGCAGGAGCAGCTGGGCAAGCCGTTCCCGCAGGACGCCCAGGAGCAGCTGTGGGGCGCCGTGGGCGCCGTGTTCGCCAGCTGGATGAACGACCGCGCCAAGTTCTATCGCCGCATGCACGACATCCCAGAAAGCTGGGGCACGGCCGTGAACATCCAGTCGATGGTGTTCGGCAACATGGGCGACACCTCGGCGACCGGCGTGGCCTTCACCCGCAACCCGTCGAACGGCGACAACCGTCTGTATGGCGAGTTCCTGATCAACGCCCAGGGCGAGGACGTGGTGGCGGGCATCCGCACGCCGCAGTCGCTGACCAAGGCCGCCCGCGAGGAAATGGGCGACGTGGCCCCCTCGATGGAAGAAGCGATGCCGGCGGTGTTCGCCCAGTTCAAGTCGGTGGTGGAGACGCTGGAGCGTCACTATCGCGACATGCAGGACATCGAGTTCACCGTGGAGCAGGGCAAGCTCTACATGCTGCAGACCCGCAACGGTAAGCGCACCGCCAAGGCCGCGCTGAAGATCGCGGTCGACATGGCGGCCGAGGGCGTGATCTCGACGGAAGAGGCTGTGGGCCGCGTCGAGCCGGCCTCGCTGGATCAGCTGCTGCACCCGACCATCGATCCGGCCGCCCATCGCGACGTGATCGCCGTCGGCCTGCCGGCCTCGCCCGGCGCGGCGACCGGCAAGATCGTCTTCGACAGCGACGCCGCCGAAAAGGCCGCCGCCGCCGGCGAGTCGGTGATCCTGGTGCGCGAGGAAACCTCGCCCGAGGACATCCACGGCATGCACGCCGCCCGCGGCATCATCACCGCCCGTGGCGGCATGACCAGCCACGCCGCCGTCGTGGCGCGCGGCATGGGCCGTCCGTGCGTGTCGGGCGCCGGCGACGTGTCGATCTTCGCCAAGGAAGGCCTGTTCCGCGTCCGTGGGCGCGAGTTCAAGGCCGGTGAGATCATCACCATCGACGGCTCGACCGGCGAGATCCTGGCCGGCGCGCCGCGCATGATCGAACCCGAGCTGACCGGCGACTTCGCCACCCTGATGGGCTGGGCCGACCAGGTCCGCCGCCTGAAGGTGCGCGCCAACGCCGAGACCCCGCTGGACGCCAAGACCGCCCGCCAGTTCGGCGCGGAAGGCATCGGCCTGTGCCGCACCGAGCACATGTTCTTCGACGACACCCGGATCGCCGCCGTGCGCGAGATGATCCTGGCCGACGACGAGAAGGGCCGCCGCACCGCCCTGGCCAAGATCGCGCCGTTCCAGAAGGCCGACTTCGTCGAGCTCTTCACGATCATGGAAGGCCTGCCGGTCACGATCCGCCTGCTGGATCCGCCGCTGCACGAGTTCCTGCCGCACACCGAGGAAGACGTCGAGGCTGTGGCGGCCGCCACGGGCCTGGACGCCGCCAAGCTGCTGCGCCGCGCCAAGGAGCTGCACGAGACCAACCCGATGCTGGGCCACCGCGGCTGCCGCCTGGGCGTCTCGTATCCCGAGATCTACGAGATGCAGGTCCGCGCCATCCTCGAGGCCGCCTGCGAGATCGCCAAGTCGGGCAAGGCTGCGCCCGTCCCTGAGATCATGCACCCGCTGGTCGCCAAGGGCGAGGAAATGAAGTACCTGCGCGACCTGACCGACCGCGTCGCCAAGGCGGTGCTGGAAGAGCAGGGCGTGGCGCTGGAATACACTGTCGGCACGATGATCGAACTGCCCCGCGCCGCCCTGCGGGCCGGCGACCTGGCCGAGAACGCCGCCTTCTTCAGCTTCGGCACCAACGACCTGACCCAGACGACGTTCGGCATCAGCCGCGACGACGCCGGCAAGTTCCTGGGCGCCTATATCGACAAGGGCATCTTCGAGAAGGACCCCTTCGTCAGTCTCGACCAGGACGGCGTTGGCGACCTGATCCGCATCGCCGCCGAGCGCGGCCGTGCGGCCCGTCCGGACGTCAAGCTTGGCATCTGTGGCGAACATGGCGGCGATCCGGCCTCGATCACCTTCTGCGAGAAGGTCGGCCTCGACTACGTGTCCTGCTCGCCCTACCGCGTGCCGATCGCAAGGTTGGCGGCGGCGCAGGCGGCGCTGGCCAACAAGGGCTAGAACCCAGAGAGGGGCCTCGGACTGGACAGTCCGGGGCCCTTTCCCTATCCGGGACGTCAGATCTCGGGGGATTTCATGGCCTATCTGCGCTGGCGCCGGTTCACGGAACTGGTTTCGCTCGACCGTCCGTGGCTGGGCGAGCTGTTCATGCGCAAGCGGGGCAAGCCGATCGTCGCCGCGCCGGTTGAGAAGTGGGACGCCGAGTACCAGGACGGAATCTACGACCGCCTGAACCGCTCCGAGCAGCGCCACCATCACCGCCTGCTGGCCGCCATGATCGCCGACCGCTGGCCCAATCCGCGCGTGCTGGAGATCGGGGCGGGCGAGGGGGTGTTCTTTGAAGCCCTGCGCGCCCACCGGCCGGCTCGCTATGTCGGCGTCGACTTCTCCAAGCCCGCCATCGAGCGCGGCGAGACCCGCCTGGCGCCCGAGATCGCCATCGGCGAGGTCAAGATGCTGCTGGGCGACGGCCGCACCTTCGCCACCGACGAGACCTTCGACGTCGTGGTGTTCTCCGAATGCATCGAGCACCTGGGCGAGGTCGAGGAGCTGGTCGCTCACTACGCGCCTAACCTGAAGACCGGCGGCGCGGTCGGCCTGACCATGTGGCTGGCGCTGAAGCCCCTGCGCCTGTGGCATCGCTTGAAGGCGATGGGCCCGGTGCTGGACGAGGCGGTGATCAACACGCCCTGGGGCGGCGGCTGGCTGGTCGCGGTGACCCAGCCCAAACCCAAATAGAAAGCCGCTCCGAAGCTGGGGGAAGCCTCGGAGCGGCTGGATGACCGCTCGCCATGGGGGAGGGACGCGAGCGGTCGGTCCTATCAGCCGTGCAGCTTCACGGCCGTCTCGGCGATCTTGCGGCCTTGATAGCGGGCGCCGACCAGTTCGTTTTCGGACGGCTGGCGCGAGCCGTCGCCGCCGGCGATGGTCGTGGCGCCGTAGGGGCTGCCGCCGGTGATCTCGTCCAGGGTCATCTGGCCGGCATGGCCATAGTCCATGCCCACGATCACCATGCCGAAGTGCAGCAGGTTGGTGATGATCGAGAACAGGGTGGTCTCCTGGCCGCCGTGCTGAGTAGCGGTCGAGGTGAAGGCCCCGCCCACCTTGCCGTGCAGCGCGCCACGGGCCCACAGGCCGCCGGCCTGATCCAGGAACGCCGCCATCTGCGAGCTCATCCGGCCAAAGCGCGTGCCCACGCCAACGATGATGGCGTCGTAGTCGGCCAGGTCCTCGACCTTGGCGATCGGGGCTTCCTGGTCGAGCTTGAAGTGGGCCTTTTGGGCGACTTCCAGCGGCGCGGTTTCCGGCACCCGCTTGATGTCGACGGTCGCGCCGCCTTCGCGGACGCCTTCGGCCACGGCCTTGGCCATGGTCTCGATGTGGCCGTACGACGAGTAATAGAGAACCAGAACCTTGGCCATGAAAGCCTCCGTGCGATGGATGTCGGGTTAGAAGGTCGGCCGCGAGGCTAGAGTTGCCTCGCGACCGTTTCTTGAACGCTTACGCGGCGTCGACCAGAACCAGTTCGGCGTCTTCCAGGGCGGTGACGGTGATCACGTCCTCATCCTTGATGCCAGCGCCGTCGCGGGCGTTCAGCTTGACGCCGTTGACCTCGACCACGCCGACGGCCGGGACCAGATAGCCGCTACGATCCTTGCCCAGAGCGTAGGTCGTGCTCTCGCCGGCCTTCAGCGTCGCGCCCAGAACGCGGGCGTCGGTGCGGATCGGCAGGGCGTCGACATCGTCCTTGAAGCCCGAAGCCAGGGTCACGAACTTGCCCGAGCGGTCGCCCTTGGGGAAGGGCTTGGCGCCCCACGACGGCGCGGCGCCGAAGGTCTTGGGCTCGATCCAGATCTGGAAGATCCGGGTCGTTTCCGGCTCCAGATTATACTCCGAGTGCCGGATGCCCGTGCCCGCGCTCATCACCTGGACGTCGCCGGCCTCGGTGCGGCCCTTGTTGCCCAGGTTGTCCTGGTGGGTGATCGCGCCGTCGCGGACATAGGTGATGATCTCCATGTCGCTGTGCGGATGCGGCGGGAAGCCCGTGTTCGGGGCGATCTCGTCGTCGTTCCACACCCGCAGGGCGCCCCAGTTCATGTTCTTGGGGTCGTAGTAGCTGGCGAACGAGAAGTGGTGCTTGGCGTTCAGCCAGCCGTGGTTGGCGCCGCCAAGCTTGTCGAACGGTCTGCGGTCGATCATGGCTCTAACCTTTCCTTGTCTCTGCGAGAGCGCCGCGTCGGCGCGTCCTGTTGAGGGAGAAGATAGGGGCTGACCGAATTTCTTAAATGGAAACTGTTGAAACCCATCGTTTCCAAAACTACGCTACCGTCATGTCCAAGCTTCCCGATCTCGAAGGCCTCGCCGTGTTCGCCAAGGTGGTGGAGCTGCGCTCGTTCGCCGCCGCCGCCGAGGACCTGGCCATGTCCAAGGCCACCGTCTCCAAGGCCGTTACCCGGCTAGAGGAGCGGCTGGGCGCGCGCCTGTTCAACCGCACCTCGCGCCGCCTGGCCCTGACCGACGCCGGCCAGTCCCTGGTCGAGCGCGCCACCCGCGTGCTGGCCGAGGCCCAGGCCGCCGAGGAGGAGGCCTCGCACCAGTCCTCGGCCCCGCGCGGCGTGGTGCGCCTGGCCGTTCCGATGTCACTGGGCATCACCACCCTCGGGCCCGTGCTGCCGGCCTTCTTCGCGGCCTATCCGGAAGTCTCGGTCGACCTGCACCTGTCGGACGCCACGGTCGACCTCGTCGGCATGGGCTTCGACATGGCCCTGCGGATCGCTGACCTGCCCGACAGCTCGCTGGTCGCTCGCCGCCTGCGCGCGGTGAAACGTCACGTCGTGGCGTCGCCGGCCTACTGGGGCAAGTACGGCCGCCCCACGCATCCCGCCAGCCTCGCCGAGCACCGCGGCGTCACCTACGGCCACCAGGCCTCGCCCGAAACCTGGCGCTTCCGCAACGCCGCCCACGAGGAAGTCTCGATCCGCCCCCACTCGGTGATCCGCGCCAACAACGGCGACGTCCTGGTCCCCTCCCTGATCGCCGGCGTCGGCGTCGCCGTGCTCCCCGACTTCATCGTTGGCGAAGCCCTGGCCGCCGGCATGCTGGAGGAAGTCCTCACCGACTGGACGGCGAGCCCGATCGCCTTGCACCTGGTGATGCCGCCTGGCGGGCCCCGGCCAGCGCGGGTGGAGGCGCTGGCCGGTTATCTGGCGAAGGTTCTTGGCGGGAAGGGGTAGGGGCTAACCCCCGAAGATGAAGTCGGCCTTGTAGTAGCCGTTGGCCGGGTCGAGAATATTCACCGCATACGGCCCCGACCCGTCGGCAAGGTCCGCCAACCAAGCATCGTTGGAGCGGGCCAGGACGCCCAAGTTCTCCGTCGCCGCAGCGGCGAGCAGGAACCCGACCATGGCGGCTTTCGTCCCTATGCCCTCGGCTGGATCGCCGCTGAAGCTGGCGAGGAATTCGATCCGCCCGTCCAGAAGTTGCGCGACCTTGGTGTCGCCGGGCTCCTTGCCGAAGATGACGCCGTAGGCTTTCCGAGTGGCTTCGAAAAGCGTCAATCCGCCATAGGTCGCGGCGAAGCTGTCCTTGGCCTCGCCGTTGCGACCCAGGTTCATTGCGAAGTTGATATAGCGGTTTACCGTGTTGAACTTGGCGTAGACCTCGCTGTTCAGGTTGGCGCTGTTGGGGCCTGTCGGCGAGACCAGGAAATCGAAGCCGATCACGCTGGGGATCTTGCCGGTGAAGAACTGGTAGCTCATGGACGCGACCGAGGTCGTAGCATCGGCAGTGGCGATCAGGCTGTTGATCGCGGCGGCCTGGGCCAGGGACCCTGCCGCGACTTTTGCGGACAGATCGACCGTCATGGCGCCCCCAGCGCCGCTCGCCGCGTTGATCCGGAGCAGGGAGCTGACCGCCAGCCCCAGCGCCTTGTCGCCCAGGCTCACGGTGCTATCGGCGAAGACCAGCCGCTCGACATTGTTGAGGGTGTCTGTGCCGTCGCGGGGATTGGAGCGAAGGTCTGTCACGGTCCAACCGGAGGCGCCGACGCCGATCCGGTAGTCGACCGCAGCGCCGCCAAAACGGGCTTCGTCGTTGCCGGCCCCACCGTCGATGAGGTCGTCGCCCGAGCCGCCCACCAGCATGTCGGCGCCATCGCCGCCATTCAGCGTGTCGCCGCCGCCGCCGCCGAACAGGACGTCGTCGCCGGCCATGCCGCTCAGGGTGTCGCCCAGTACGTCCCCCACCAAGGCGTCGGCCGCGGGACCCCCATTGGCGACGGGGCCCAGATTTTCCGCCAGATGGACGGTGATGTGCTCGGCGCCGTCCCACACGCCGCGCCAGGCTATGACGTCTGTACGGCCATCGCCATTGACGTCTGCGGCCTGAAGCCGGTCGTATTGGCTGATGTTAAGCCAACCGGCCGGCAGTTGGACGAAGCGGCCCGAGCCATCGTTGAGAAACACCGCCTGCTTGTGGTTGTTGGAGGCCAGGAGGTCGGCGTAACCGTCGCCGTTGATGTCGATGACCTGGGTTCGCGCATACCAGTCTTCGGTGGTCTGCACCGGAAGCCGCTTGGCGGTCTCGTTGTTGAACCCACCTTGACCGTCGTTGATCCAGATCTGGGTCGTGCCGGGTTTGAAAAGATCCACTACCGTGGTGAGCACCAGGTCTAGCTTTCCATCACCATTGAGGTCGGCGGCCTTGGCGTCGATCACCGTCTCGCTCGCGCCGTTCTTGGGCATGGCGAATGTCGAGAGCGTCTGGGTGAACACGCCCTTGCCGTCGTTGCGCAGGAGGCGAGCGTTCTGGCTTTGGGTTTCGTTCGGGGTCAGCAGTAGGTCGAGATCGCCATCGCCGTCAGCATCGAACAGCAGGCTGGTGGGGGAGTTATATTGGCCCGCCACAAGATCGGCCGGCAGGCCCGCGCGGCTCAGTGTGAAATTGGCCGCGCCGTCGTTGAAGAGGACATAGGACGCTTCTTCCGTCCCGCCATTATAGTTGCCGACATAGATGTCGATGTCGCCATCGCCGTCGATGTCGCCGCTGGTCGCCGAGTGGCTGAAGTCGGTGAGGGCGGGCAGGCGTGAGGTCGCGTTGATCGTTCCGGTCGCGCCTGCCGACAGGAAGAGGGCGTTGCGAGCGCCGGGGAACGGGGCGGCGTCATAGCCGTGGTCGGCGAAGAAGGCGTCGGCGCGACCGTCCCTGTTGAAGTCGGCAACGATGATCTGCCGGCCATGCACCGTCGCGGGCGGCTGGTCGGCGAAGAGCGCGCCGGTCGCGTCCGTGAAACCTCCGGCGCCATCGCCCGACAGGACGCGAATAGGCGTCGCCCGGTCCTCCAACGGGTAGAGAAAATACGCCAAGGCTATGTCCAGCTTGCCGTCGCCGGTGAAGTCGGCGATCGCGATCTCATGCGCCGAGGCGCCGGCGAGACCGTTGCGCAACGCAAAGCTCAGCTCCCGGGTCTGGAACTTGGTGGCCACGAAGTATCTCCCTGATCGCACACGGCCGAACGGGCCGCAGGGTCAATCAGGTATTCCGATGCGCGCCCCAGCACATCGCCGATTGTAGGGTGTGTTCAGGCGCTGGACGGAGCACTAGCGGGGCGCCAAGCTCTTTTGGGAGCGACCGGGGCGCGAGATTGAATTCCAAGGACAGATTAGTCGGCAAGACGACCCGATCGGCGGCGCATGACAGACGCTGACGCGGCCGATGGCCTGACTTTCCCGCCTTTCCTGCGGGCAGTGATGGACGATGCCGAATCTGTCCTGGCCATGGCGCGCGCTCGCCCCGAATGTTTGTCGGGCCTGATCGAGACCGACGCCTCGCAAGCGCAGTTCCTGCCGCTGTTCACGCCTCAGAGTATCGCCGCGGCCGTGCTGGATGGTCAGGGCGGGGTGAAAGCGGCGTCGCGCCTGTTTGCCGAGGAGCACGGCGAGCGCTACATCGATCCCAGCCTGGCTGACCGCGCCTTCAGGTTCGGCAAGCCCGTCGCCGCGCCCGTCGCCGTGGAGCGGGCGGACGGGGCGGAATCCGTCATCTTCGTTTACGCACCGGCGACGCTGGCGTTTCCGCTTTGGAACTTGCCACTGGGGCTGGCGGACGAGGCCCCTGACGGCAAGGTCGTGGTGGTGACCACTCTGGCGGCGAGGGCAGGGCCTCTTGGGGAGGCTTGCTCAGCATTCGGCCTCACCGTGGCGCAGACCCGGGTCGTGATGGCGGTCGTCCGTTTCGGCTCGATCAAGGCGGCGGCGGAACGGCTGAAGATTTCGCATGTGACTGCGCGCGAGAGCCTTTCGGAGGTCTATCGTCGGACAGGCGCGCGCCGGCTGCCGGAATTGGTGGGCCTGCTATCGGGCTTGGCTTTCGGACTGATGCCATCCCAATCCGACCAGGCTCCGTTATTGACCGACGTGTGGGGCCTCACCCCGAAGCAAGCCTCGATTGCGGTCCTGATCGCCAACGGCGCGACGAGAGAGGAGGCGGCCCGCGCCCTGGGTCTGTCGGTCGCCGTGGTGCGCAAGGAGTTGGAGCATGTGTTCGCCGCCCTGAGGGTCTGCTCAGCCAGCGAATTGGCCCGCACGGTCTCGGTGATGAGCGCCTTGGGGGCGCTGTTGGGCGCCACGCGGGGACGGCTAGGTTTCTTCGACACCCGAGCGGAGCCGCTGCGGCTTCTGCCGCGGGGCGACGGCACGCGGCTAGCCTGGAGCGACTACGGCCCGTTTGCCGGCGAACCCGTGCTGGTCGTCCATTCCAGTACGACCTCACGCACGGCCCCTTCGGGACTGCTGGTGGCGCTGCAAGCCGCTGGCCGGCGGGTTCTGTCCGTTGATCGCCCGGGCTTCGGCATGAGCGACCCGATCCCCGGTCTGCGCGCGGGCGAGCACGATCCGTTCGCGGCGGCGGCGGACGACGTGCTGTTGCTGCTGGACGCGCTGCGGCTGCCGACCATCGATATCGTCGCGCGGGGCGGGGCTCAGGCGGTAATGGCCTTGGCGCGGCGCGCGCCTGATCGGGTGGGGCGGGTCGTGCTGGTCAACCCTGATCCGCCACCCGGGGGCGATGATCGGCGGTTGGGTCCGCTCGGCGCGTTCAAGGAAGCTTACCAGGGGCGCCCGGAGCTCATCGGAACCTTTGCCCGCTTGCTGGCTGGCAGCCTGACCCGCGAGCGCTTGCAGCGCATGTTGCGCCAGTCGATGCGCGGGAGTCCTGCTGACGAGGCCGCTGTCGCAGATCCCGGCATTGTGGACGACTACTGGCGATCGGTGCGGATGTTCGCGACCGGCCGGATCGAAGGCTATGTCAACGAACAGGTCGCCATGGCGCGGGCCAGCCCCTGCGAACCCGTGAAGGGCGCTCGGGGTTGGACGGTGCTGATCGGGGCTCACGATACCCTGCATGATCCGCTTCGAACCGAGCGTTACTGGCGCACCATGCTTCCTGACAGTCGCTTCCAGCGGATCGAAGACGCTGGCCGTTTTCTAGCGATGACCCATCCGGAACGGGTTGTGGCGTCGCTGACGGAGCGGATGTAAGCGCGTCTATGCGGGGCTGCCCCGCCCGCATCGTCCAGAGCTCCAGGTCCTTCTCGCGCCCAATCAGCGCCAGGCCCGAGGCGATCGACTCGAACTCGCCGCCGCTCTCGATCTTCTCGGCCCCGAAGCGGCGCAGGAAGATCTCCCGCACGGCGGGGACGAAGGAGCTGCCGCCGGTGAGGAAGACGCGGTCGACGCCGGTTTCGGTGAGGCCGGCGCTGTCCAGAGCCTGGGCGACGGCGGTTTCGATGGCGGTCAGTTCGGGCTGGATCCAGGCCTCGAACTCGGCGCGCTGGACGGGCTTTTCGATGTGGACCGAGCCGGCCTCGAAGCGGAACGTGGCTTCCGTCTGGCTGGAGAGTGCTTCCTTCAGCGCCGAGACCGAGCGGTAGAGGGCGTAGCCGTGATTGCCGTCCAGCACCTCGATCAGGGCGGCGATCTTGTCGGGCTCGACGGCGGTGCGCTCCAGGGCGCGGATGTCGCGCATGTCCTTGGAGGCGCGGAGCAGGGCCAGCTGGTCCCAGCGGGCGAAGGCGGCGTAGTAGCGCTGCGGGATCGGCAGGCTGTTGGAGAACGAGCGGTACTCCGAGCCCTTGCCCAGCTCGGGCGAGACCAGCTGGTCGATGATCCGATAGTCGAAGGCGTCGCCGGCGACGCCGACGCCCGAACGCGACAGCGGGGTGGAGCGCAGCGTGCCGTCGGCCTCGCGCTCGAAGCGGACCAGCGAGAAGTCGGAGGTGCCGCCGCCGAAGTCGGCGACCAGCACGGTGGCGTCCTGCTTCAGCTGGCGGGCGAAGAAGAAGGCCGCGCCGACGGGCTCGTAGGCGTAGCGGATGTCGGAGAAGCCCAGGCGCTTGAAGGCCTCTTCGTAGCGGGCCAGGGCCAGGTCTTCCTTGGGCGAGGACCCGGCGAAGGTCACCGGGCGGCCGACGATGATGCGCGGGGGCAGGGCGTCCAGCTGACCGGCGGCATGGTCCTTCAGGCGCAGTAGGAAGGCGGCCAGCAGGTCCTCGAACAGGTAGCGCTTGTTGAGGATGCGGGTTTCGGTGAAGGCCTGCGAGGCGGCGAAGGTCTTGAACGACTGGATGAACCGCGTCTCCAGCGGGTCTTCCAGATAGGATTCGATGGCCCAGGGACCGGCCTCGACCACGCGTTCGTTGGCCTGGCCGCCCTGGCCCTGCACGCTGTGGAAGCTGAGCGCCGACCGGAAGGCGAACAGGTCGCGATTGTCCAGCTGGAAGCGGACCAGCTTGGCGGCGTCGTCGCCGAAGGTCAGCGAGACGACGGTGTTGGTGGTGCCGAAGTCGACGCCGATGGTGGACGGCGTGAGGGTGGCCGTCATTGCGGGCTCGATCGTTCTGGGGAAGGGGCGAGCGTCGTACCGTCTCCCCGATGAAGGTCAAGAGGCGAAGGTCAAGTGACGAGCGCCTTAAGACGGCATTTACGGGCATGGCGGGACCCTCCGCTCCAACGGTCGGCGAACACGATTCGACCTGACACCGGTGTCGGCCTCGCGGTCGGCGGACGGGTCGAAGAGTACAGGGGGAGTACGGCGATGAAGCTCGACGATCTGAAGATCTCGTCCAAGGTGCTGCTGCCGGCCGCGGTGCTGGCCATCGCCACCGTGGCCTGCGCAGGTCTGGGCGTCTGGCAACAGAAGCGCGCCGATGCGGCGACCCAGGTGCTGGTGGCCCAGCGCTCGCCCGCCGAGATCCAGTCGGCCCGTTTCCTGCGCCGGATCAGCATGATGGGCTACGCCGCCCATCGGGTGGTGACCTATGACGGCGCCGCCGAGCAGGCCAGCGCCGCGTCCCTGGAGCTGGACAAGGTCTATGCCGAGGGCGCCGAGAGCCTGGACAAGATCACCGCCGTCGATCCCTCGACCGCCGACTACACCGCCGGCATCAAGACCAAGCTGGACGCGGCCTATGCCGACGCCCGCGCGGCCGCGGATCTGGGGCTGAAGAACGACGACGCCGGGGCGGCGGGCATGCTGGCGCGGCTGGACCCGGCCATCGACGCCCTGGCCAAGGAGGGCAAGGCCTGGGGCGACGTCTACAACAAGGACACCGCGGCCATGGTCGAGAGCGCCAGCCGGTCGGCCAAGGCCGGCTCGTGGCTGACCCTGCTGTTCGGCCTGGGCGCGGCGGCCTGCGGCATGGGCTTTGCGCTCTATATCGGGTCGTTCAAGATTTCGCGGCCGGTGCGATCGCTCTCGCGGACCATGACCGGCCTGGCCGACGGCCAGCTGGACGTGACCGTGGTCGGGGCCGGGCGCCAGGACGAGGTCGGGCTGATGGCCCGCGCCGTCCAGGTGTTCAAGGACAACGCCGTGGCCCTGCGCACCGCCCAGGCCGAGCAGGCCCGGGTCAGCGCCGCCTCGGACAGCGAGCGGGCTCGCAGCGAAGCCGTGAGCTCGGCCGCCGCGCGCGAACAGGCCTTCGTCATGGAGCGGCTGGCCAATGCGCTGTCGCGCCTGTCGAACGGCGACCTGACCGTGCGGGTCACCGACGCCTTCCCGGCCGGCTACGAGGCCGTGCGCGACGACTTCAACGCCGCCATCGCCCAACTGGACGAGGCAATGGGCGGCATCGTCGCCGTGGTCGGGGCCGTGGGCTCCAGCGCCGACGAGATCGCCGCCGCAGCCGACAACACCGCCCGCCGCAGCGAGCAGCAGGCCGCTAGCCTGGAAGAGACGGCCGCCGCGCTGGACGAGATCACCGCCACCGTCCGTCGCGCCTCGCAAGGGGCCGGCGAGGCCAGCCGCGTCGTCACCTCGACCCGCACCGACGCCGAGCGCTCGGGCGAGGTGGTGCGCGGCGCAGTGCAGGCCATGACCGGCATCGAGCAGTCCTCGGCCAAGATCGGCACGATCGTGGGCGTGATCGACGAGATCGCCTTCCAGACCAACCTTCTGGCCCTCAACGCCGGCGTCGAGGCCGCCCGGGCTGGCGACAGCGGCAAGGGCTTCGCGGTCGTGGCCCAGGAGGTGCGGGCCCTGGCCCAGCGCTCGGCCGACGCGGCCCGCGAGATCAAGGGCCTGATCGCCGCCTCGACCCAGCAAGTTGACGAGGGCGTGCGCTTGGTCGGCCAGACGGGCGAGGCCCTGGACGGCATCGTGCTCAAAGTCGGCGAGATCGACGCCTTGGTCTCGGAACTGGCCAGCTCGGCCAGCGAGCAGGCGCGCGGCCTCAACGAGGTCAACACCGCCGTCAACCAGATGGACCAGGGCGTGCAGCAGAACGCGGCCATGGTCGAGCAGTCCACCGCCGTCAGCCACGCCCTGAAGGGCGAGATCGCCGGCCTGACGCGGATGATCGGCCGCTTTGAGGTCAGCCAGAAGGCGCGGCCGCAGATCGCCTCGCGTCCGGGTCATCGCCGCGCGGGCTGATTGACTTCCCACGCCCGCTCCGGTCGAAGGCGCGTATGGAAACTTTCGATGTTCTGGTGATCGGCGCCGGCGCGGCCGGCATGATGTGCGCCATCGAGGCGGGCAAGCGCGGCCGCTCGGTGCTGGTGGTCGATCACGCCAAGGCGCCGGGCGAGAAGATCCGGATCAGCGGCGGCGGGCGGTGCAACTTCACCAACACCGGCGCCTCGATCCATAACTTCCTGTCGGCCAATCCGAAGTTCGCCCTGTCGGCCCTGCGCCGCTACCGGCCGCGGGACTTCATCGCCTTGGTCGAGCGCTACGGCATCGCCTATCACGAGAAGACCCTGGGGCAGCTCTTCTGCGACGGCTCGGCCAAGCAGATCATCGACATGCTGCTGACCGAGATGAAGGCCGCCGGCGTCAAGCTGCGGCTGGAGACGGGCGTCGAGAGCGTCGCCAAGGCCGAGGACGGCTTCACCGTCACCCTGGCTTCCGGCGCGGTGCGCTGCGCCTCGCTGGTCGTGGCCAGCGGCGGCAAGTCGATCCCGAAGATGGGCGCCACGGGCCTGGGCTACGACATCGCCCAGCAGTTCGGGCTGAACATCGTCGAGACCCGTCCTGCCCTGGTGCCGCTGACCTTCGAGGCCGGCATGCTGGCGCGGCTGGTCCCGCTGTCGGGCGTGGCCCTGGACGCCGTGGTGGCGCGCGGCAAGACCAGGTTCCAGGAAGGCATGCTGTTCACCCACCGGGGCCTGTCGGGGCCCTCGATCCTGCAGATCTCGTCCTATTGGCGCGAGGGCGACGAGATCCGGGTCGATATGGCGCCCGGCGTCGACTTCCTGGCGGCGCTGAAGGCGGCCCGCACCGCGAGCCCGCGCCAGGCGGTGGCCACGGTGCTCTCGACCCTGCTGCCCAAGCGCGTGGCCCAGCTGATTGCCGACGAGCACGCGGCCGGGAAGGGCAATATCGCCGACTGTTCGGACAAGGTGCTGAACGCCCTGGCCGGGGCGGTCAACGCCTGGACCTTCAAGCCCGTCGGCTCGGAAGGCTATCGCACGGCGGAAGTGACCTTGGGCGGGGTCGATACCGACGCCCTGGACTCGCGCACCCTGGAGGCCAAGGCCGTGCCGGGTCTCTTCTTCATCGGCGAGGTGGTCGACGTCACCGGCTGGCTGGGGGGCTATAACTTCCAGTGGGCCTGGGCGTCGGGCTGGTCCGCGGGCCAGTCGGCCTAAGAAAAAAGCCTCTCCCGCGAGGGAGAGGCTCTTCGTCATCTACTTCTTCTTGAACGGCTTACCGGCCGGCTTGCCGCCGGGTTTGGCGTCGAAGCTCTTTTTGAAGGGCTTGGGGCCCTTGAACGGCTTGGCCGGGCCGTCGCCGTCGCGCTTGCCGGCATACGGCTTGGCGTAGGGCTTGGGGCCGGCGGCGTTGTCGCTGAAGGCCTTCTTGAACGGCTTCTTGGCGAAGTCGCCGTCCGCACGCGGCGCGCGGGGCTTGAACTCGCGCGGCGCCGGAGCGCCGTCAGCGGCCTCGTGGCGCGGCTTGAAGGCGCGCTTGGGACGCTCGTCCTGCTCCTGCGGCGTGTACGGACGCGGGGCGTCATTGTCGCGCGGAGCGCGGCGGGGCTTGTAGTCGCCCTTGGGCTCTTCGCCGCGGGCGTAGGGCTTGGCGTTGCTGAAGCCATCGTCGCCGAAGCTGGACGGACGCGGGGTGTGGTCGCGCGAGCCCGGGGCGTTGGCGCGCGGGGCGCGGTCTTCACGCGGGGCGCGCTGCTTGTACTCGCGCGGACCGTCGTTGTCGCCGCGCGGCCCATTTTCACGGGGCGGGCGCGGGGTGAACTCGCGACGCGGACCGGCTTCGCGAGCGGCCGGGGCCGTCGTCGGAGTGATCGAGACGTCTTCGCGCACGGTCGTCTGGACCGCAGCGCCGAACTTCACGGACGCCTCGGCCGAGATCTCGAACTTGGTGTCGTAGTCGAAGATCCGGATCGACCCGATGTCCTTCTTGGTGATGTGGCCCAGGCGGCAGATCATCGGGATCAGCCACTTCGGGTCGGCGTTGCCGCGACGGCCCACGCTGATGCGGAACCACTCCGAGCCTTCCATGCTGACGCGCGGCTCGCGCTCGGGGCGTTCCCCGAACTCGCGCGGTTCGCGCGGTTCGCGCGAACGCGGACCCGGATCGGCGCCGTGGCGCGGATCGTCATAGATGTCTTCCGGCGACGGCAGCTTGGCGCGGCGGGTGCGGATCAGGGCTGCGGCGATTTCCACCGGCGTGCGCTTGGCCAGCATGGCCTCGGCCAGGGCGACGTCTTCCTCGGTCGAGGCTTCGCTGAAGATCGGATCCTCGAGCAGGCGCTCCTGGTCCTTCTCGCGGATCGAGTCGGCGCTGGGGGCGCCGCCCCAGTCGGCTTCGACGCCGGCGGCGAACAGCAGCTGCTCGGCCTTGCGACGACGGGTGTAGGGGACGACCAGGGCGCTGACGCCCTTCTTGCCCGCGCGGCCGGTGCGGCCCGAACGGTGCAACAGGGTAGCCTTGTTGATCGGCAGCTCGGCGTGGATGACCAGGCCGAGGTCCGGCAGGTCAAGGCCGCGGGCGGCGACGTCGGTGGCGACGCAGACGCGGGCGTGGCCGTCGCGCAGGGCTTGGAGAGCGTCGGCGCGTTCGCGCTGGGAGAGCTCGCCCGACAGGCCGACGACGGCGAAGCCGCGCTCGCGCAGCTTGGCGTGCAGCGACCGGACGCTTTCACGGGTGTTGGCGAACACCAGGGCGCCCGGGGCTTCGAAGAAGCGCAGCAGGTTGACGACGGCGTGCTCGACCTCGTTGGGGGCCACGCGGACGGCGCGATATTCGATGTCGCGGTGCGGCTCGTTGCGGCCGATCGTGTCGATGCGGACGGCGTCGTTCTGGTAGCGCTTGGCCAGCTCGACGATGTCGCGGGCCAGGGTGGCCGAAAACAGCAGGGTGCGGCGCTCGGGCTCGGCGGCGTCGAGGATGAACTCCAGGTCCTCGCGGAAGCCCATGTCCAGCATCTCGTCGGCCTCGTCGAGGACGGCGACCTTAAGCTTGGACAGGTCCAGGTGGCCGCGCTCGATGTGGTCGCGCAGGCGGCCCGGCGTGCCGACGACGATGTGGGCGCCGTAGTTCAGCGCGCGCTGCTCGCGACGAGCGTCCATGCCGCCGACGCAGTTGACCACCACGGCCTTGGCCTCGGCATAGAGCCAGGTCAGTTCGCGATTAACCTGCATGGCCAGTTCGCGGGTCGGGGCGATGACCAGGCACAGCGGCTCGGCGGCGCGGTCGAAGACTTCGTTTTCGCCCAGCAGGGTCGGGGCGGCGGCGAGACCGAAAGCGACGGTCTTGCCCGAGCCGGTCTGGGCGCTGACCAGCAGGTCGCGCTCAGCGGCGTCGGCGGCCAGCACGGCGGCTTGGACGGGGGTGGGCTCGGCATAACCCTGAGCGGCGAGAGCCCGCTCGAGAGCGGGGTGGGAGGCGGGGAAGGGCATCTTGGTCCAGTTCATCTGCGGCCACGCACACAAAAACGCGTGGCTCGCGCCAATGACCAAATCGGGCCCCTGAAGCCTTGAACGCTTCCCTCGGACCGCTTCTTGGTCGAATTCCAACGAAAATAGCCCCCTCCGCGCGGAAGGGGGCTCGATGAGCAGCCTTATGGCGCTGTGTCGGGGGCAAAGGCAAGCGTGGCGGCCAATTTGTCGCAGGTTGGGCGGCGGCTGTGTCTTCGGGGTGACGGGGGATCGCTCGCGCGGGCACGAGCGCTGAACCCCTCTCTCATAGAGAGAGGGAGGGGCCCGCGCCGTTAGGCGTGGGAGGGTGAGAGGTTAGGCGAAGCCGGTCAGTGGTTTCGCACATCTCTCTGGTTTTTCGGGACTATTCGGTGAGCGGTGTAACCTCTCACCCTCCCATGCTGCGCATGGGCCCCTCCCTCTCTCAAAGAGAGAGGGGACGAGCGCTTCACGAGCGTTCCCGCTCTTCCATCCACCCCTCCGAAACCTGCCGTAATCTCTACCCACCTCGTCGCAGGGAAAGGGCGCATGGCCAGCGACCGATTGCGGCGCGGGGTGTGATCGAGCGGGGACAGGTTCGAGGGGGATACTCGAACGGTCCGGGGACCTGCATCGCTGCCAGGCCCGCCCGCCGTCGGCGTGGTTGAAGACCAAGGGGTGTGTCTTAGCCTGAATTGGCTCGCCTTCTTCGACCTCTGGAGCTTGCCGGAAGCGGCGAGGTCCAGGTCCCGGTAAGGCCTGAACAGGGCCACCTGACGGGACGCTGGCGGATAACGGTCACGCGGAGCGTCTGGCTTCGTCGAAACGGTACTTACAAACCTACACACCGGACGTCGTCCGGCGCTCCGCGTCCCTTTCCACTGACCCTTCAGCGAGGAATCGCGTGAGGCGGCGGACTCATGACCAGCCCCCACCTGACCTGCTGCGCAGGTCTGTCCGCCCCCATCCGGAGGCGGAGAAATCTATCCTCCCCCTTTTGGGGGAGGGGGACCGCCGAACGGCGGTGGAGGGGGCTTGGTCCGATCTACAACACCAACCCATAAAGCCGCCGGTCACGCCGTTCGCCGTCCCGATGCACAGCGCCCTTCAGGTATCCCTCGGCCTTGAAGCCCAGCTTCTCCAGCAGGCGTTCGGCGCGGTTGTCGCCGACGTGGATGCTGGCGACCAGGCTCTTGAGGCCGCCGGCGGCGGCGTGGGCGAGGAGGGCGCTGACGGCCTCGCCGCCGAAGCCGTGGCCCCAGCCGTCGCGGGCGATCACGAAGCGAATCTCGGCCCGGTCATGACGCTTGTCGATGTCGATGAACTCGCAATAGCCCAGGAACGCGCCGCTGGTCGTATGGCGGACGGCCCAGTACTCGGCCGCGCCGGCGGTCATCTCGTCGACCTGGGCGGCGACGCGACTGGTCACCTCGTCCGGATCCTCGATCGGCTCCTGATCCAGGTTCGACATCACCTCGGCGTCGCTGAAGAACGGATAGATCAGCGGCGCGTCTTCGGGCTTCAAAGGGCTGAGCGACAGGCGTTCGGTTTCGAGGATCATGCGGTCCGGAAGCTGGGCTTGAGGGCTGCGTCAGGTCTTGCGTTCGGGGGTATGCTTCCCAGCTATGGCGCGGAGCCGCCTCAAGTGGTAGAGGGGCCGCTTCGTTTTTCGCGCGGCTTTTTGACCGCGCCCGGATCGAGAACACATTCGCATGCTTATCGGCGTCCTGCTGGCCATCAACATCGTCGTCTGCCTCGGTCTGATCGGGGTGGTCCTGCTGCAGCGCTCGGAAGGCGGCGCGCTGGGCATGGGTGGCGGCAACTCGGGCAGCTTCATGACCGCCCGCGGCGCCGGCGACCTGCTGACGCGCATCACCTGGATCCTGTTCTCGATCTTCCTGGTGATCAGCCTGATCCTCACCATCCTGACTGGCCGCAGCAACAGCGGCGGCTCGATCGTCGATCGTCTGGACATGCAGAACCTGGATTCCAAGACGCTGAACGCCCCGGCGGCTCCCGCCCCGACCGCGCCGTCGACCCAGGCTCCGGCCGACGCCCAGCCGGGCGCCATTCAGGCCCCGACGCCGCAGTTCAACCTGCCGTCGGCTCCGGCGGCTTCGGCCCCCGCAGCGCCAGCTCCGACGGCTCCGGCGCCCGCGCCGGCCGAGCAGCCCAAGCCCTAACGTCTTCTCGCGAAGGCTTTCCACCGACCCCCGAGGGCAACCTCGGGGGTTTAATCTTGTTGATGAACGCAGGTCTTTCTCCCGGCGTCGTCGAATCACGGGTAATCTGATCGCCCATGACGCGGTACATTTTCATCACCGGCGGCGTGGTTTCCTCGCTCGGCAAAGGTCTGGCCTCGGCGGCGCTCGGCGCGCTGCTGCAAGCACGCGGCTATTCGGTCCGCCTGCGTAAGCTCGACCCCTATCTCAACGTCGATCCGGGCACGATGAGCCCGTATCAGCACGGCGAGGTCTTCGTGACCGACGACGGGGCCGAGACCGACCTGGACCTGGGCCACTACGAGCGCTTCACCGGCGTGTCGGCCAAGAAGGCCGACAACATCACCACCGGCCAGATCTACAAGACGATCATCGAGAAGGAGCGCCGCGGCGACTATCTGGGCGCGACCGTCCAGGTGATTCCGCACGTCACCAACGAGATCAAGGACTTCGTCCTGTCGCCGGCCATGGACGAGACGGGCGCCAAGCCGGTCGACTTTGTGCTGGTCGAGATTGGCGGCACGGTCGGCGACATCGAGGGCCTGCCGTTCTTCGAGGCCATCCGCCAGCTGCGCCAGGACCTGCCGCGCGGCCAGAGCTGCTACGTGCACCTGACCTTGCTGCCGTTCATCAAGACGGCCGGCGAGATGAAGACCAAGCCGACCCAGCACTCGGTCAAGGAACTGCGCTCGATCGGTATCCAGCCGGACATCCTGCTGTGCCGTTGCGAGCAGGAGATCCCGGCCGAGGAAAAGCGCAAGATCGCCCAGTTCTGCAATGTCCGCCCCAGTGCGGTCATCCAGGCCTTGGACAGCTCGTCCATCTACGCCGTGCCGATCGACTATCACCAGGAAGGCCTCGACGCCGAGGTGCTGGACGTCTTCGGCCTGCACGACGCCCCGGCCCCGGACCTGTCGCGCTGGAAGCAGATCGACCAGACCGTCCAGCATCCCGACGGCGAGGTCACCATCGCCGTCGTCGGCAAGTACACGGTCCTGAAGGACGCCTATAAGTCGCTGATCGAGGCCCTGCACCACGGCGGCCTGGCCAACAAGGTCAAGGTCAACTTGGACTGGGTCGAGAGTGAGACCTTCGAGGGCGACGAAGGCGCGGCCGCGGCCCGCCTGGAGAACGCCCACGCCATCATGGTGCCCGGCGGCTTCGGCGAACGTGGCGCGGAAGGCAAGATCCGCGCGGCCCAGTTCGCTCGCGAACGCAAGGTGCCGTACTTCGGCATCTGCTTCGGCATGCAGATGGCCGTCATCGAGACCCTGCGCAACGTCGCCGGCATCAAGGACGCCTCGTCCAGCGAGTTCGGCCCGACCGAGCGTCCGGTGGTCGGCATCATGACCGAGTGGATCAAGGGCAACGAGACGGTCCAACGGCGCGCCAATGACGACCTGGGCGGCACCATGCGCCTAGGGGCCTATGACGCGGTCCTGACGTCCGGTTCGAAGGTCGCCGAGATCTATGGTTCGACCGAGATCAGCGAACGTCACCGTCACCGCTACGAGGTCAATATCGGCTACGCGCATCTGATGGAGGACGCCGGTCTGAAACTGACCGGTCGTTCGCCCAACGGCGTGCTGCCTGAGATCGTCGAACGTGACGACCATCCGTGGTTCATCGGCGTTCAGTACCACCCGGAACTGAAGAGCCGTCCGTTCGCCCCGCACCCCCTGTTCGCCAGCTTTATCGCGGCGGCCAAGGAGCACGGGCGCTTGGTCTAAAGCCTATTTCCCCAGGCGCTTGCATCTGGGGAGAGATTCGGGCATAAGCCCCCGCTCACGCGGCGGCCTGGGTCGAACCCTAGTCGCCGCCCCCCATTTTCAAGCTCAGCGAGCAGAGTCACTTCGATGGCCGTTCCCAAAAGAAAAACTTCGCCTTCTCGCCGGAACATGCGCCGGTCGCACCACGCCCTGGGCGCCAACTCGTTCGTCGAGGACAAGGACACCGGTGAGCTGCGCCGTCCGCACCATGTCGATCTGAAGACCGGCATGTACAACGGCAAGCAGATCCTGACGCCGAAGGAAGACTAAGGTCTCCTTCCGTCACTGACGGCTTTCGAAAACGCCGCCCGACTCGCTCGGGCGGCGTTTTTCGTTATGGGTTTGAAAAACGGTGTTATCCTCCGTCCAGGGAGGAGCGCCCATGCTCACACGCCGAAACATCGCGGCGGGACTGGGGCTTTCGTTCGCCGCGCCGGCGGTGCTGGCGCAAACGATCACGCCGGTGTCGCTGACGCAGACCCCGCCAGCGTCCACGCCGGGCGCGGCCACGGCCGCCGAAGATCCGCTGTTCGTCATCGACACCTCGCAGGACCGCGACGAGCGCCTGTCAGCGCCAGTGCGGATCAACGGGATCGACGGCTTCAACTTCACCGTCGACACGGGCGCTGACCGCTCGGTGCTGACCGAAGGCTTGGTGCAGCGCCTGGACCTGCCGCGCGGGCCGGATGTCATGGTCCACGGCGTGTCCGGCTCCATCCAGTGCCCGACGGCCATGGTCGCCAGCCTCAGCGCCGGCGACTCGCGGCTGGCCGACACCATCCTGCCGATCCTGCCGTACGATCGGGTCGGGGCCGACGGCCTGCTGGGCGTCGACATCCTGGACGGCCGCAACGTCGTCATGGACTTCGGTCGCAACCGGTTGGAGGTCCGGCGCAGCCGCCGCACGCCCGATTTCCTCTACTCCTCGCGGGACATCACCGTCGTGGCCAACGAGAAGTTCGGCCGCCTGACCATCGCCAACGCCAAGATCGGCGGGACCCGGTCGCTGGCCTTCGTCGATTCCGGCGGCGGGATCAGCATCGGCAACATGGCCCTGGCCCGGGCGATCGCCGCGCGCCGCCGCCGCGCGCCCGACATCGTCCGGCAGGCCCGCCTGCTGACGGCGGCCGGCGAGATGCAGCTGGGCGAGTTCCGCATCGTCCCGGCCATCGTCATGGGCGAGCTGCGGATTACCAACATCCCGATGGCCTTCGCCGACATCCACATCTTCGACTACTGGAGCCTGAACAATCAGCCCGCCGCCCTGCTGGGTGTCGACGTGCTACGCCTGTTCGCCCGGGTCGAGCTGGACTTCGGCTCGGATCGGGTGCTGTTCCGGCTGGGGCAGGGCGGTTTCGCCCCGACCCTCAACGCCTAGCCGCTACTGCGAGCGGCCGCGGCTCATCACCTGGCGGCGACGGGCCTCGACCTTCTCCGGCGTGACCTCGCGATTGTGCACGGAGGAGCGGGCGTGCTCGGTCTTCAGGCCGTCGCCGAAGGTCTGGGCATAGCCTTCGTCGATCAGGCCCTTGTAGAACGCCAGCGTCTCGACCGGGATCGAGGCCATGTCCTCGGCCATCTGCACGGCGGTCGCCAGCAGGTCGGCGACGGGGACGACTCGATTGACCAGGCCCCAGTCGGCGGCGGTGCGGGCGTCCAGGAAGTTGCCGGTCAGCGACAGCTCCTTGGCGCGATGGATGCCGATCAGGCGCGACAGCTTCTGCGACAGGCCCCAACCGGGCATGATCCCGACCCGGGCATGGGTGTCGGCGAAGCGGGCGGTCTCCGAGGCGATCAGCACGTCACAGGCCAGAGCCAGTTCAAAGCCGCCGGTGATGGCCACGCCGTTGATCGCGCCGATCACCGGCTTGCGGCAGGTCTCGACGGCGCGCACCGGATTGGAGCGGGCGTCCTGGTCATTGGCCGCGCCCATGGCGTCCGGATCGCCGCCCAACTCCTTGAGGTCTAGGCCGGCGGTGAAGGCCCTTTCGCCAGCGCCGGTCAGGATTACGACACTGACGTCCGGATCCTGGTCGAGATGGACCATGGCCTCGTGCAACGCCTTGCGCAGGCCCTTGGACAAGGCGTTCATGGCCTCGGGTCGGTTCAGGGTGACGATGGCGATCGGGCCGCGGCGTTCGACGTCCAGCATGGCTTCCTCCTGTTTTGGCGAGGATCGGCGGCTGCCCCGAAGGGAAGTCAAGTTGCGCGAAGAGCGCTTGGCGGCTAAGGCTCCCGCGCCTTTTGGCCTTGAGGAGCAGTCATGACCGAGATCGTCGACATCATCGCCCGCGAAATTCTCGACAGCCGGGGCAACCCGACCGTCGAAGTCGACGTCGTTCTGGAAGACGGCGCCTTTGGCCGCGCCGCCGTGCCGTCGGGCGCCTCGACCGGCGCCCACGAAGCCAGCGAAAAGCGTGATGGCGACAAGGACCGCTATCTGGGCAAGGGCGTGCAGCAGGCCGTCGACGCCGTGAACGGTGAGATCTTTGACGCTCTGTCGGGCGTGGACGCCGAAGACCAGCGTCGCCTCGACACCCTGCTGATCGAGCTGGACGGCACGCCGAACAAGGCCCGCCTGGGCGCCAACGCCATCCTGGGCGTGTCGCTGGCCGCCGCCAAGGCCGCCGCCGAGTCGGCCGGCCTGCCGCTGTACAAGTACGTCGGCGGCGTGAACGCCCGCGTGCTGCCGACCCCGATGATGAACATCATCAACGGCGGCGCCCACGCCGACAACCCGATCGACATCCAGGAATTCATGATCCTGCCGACCGGCGCCAAGGAATTCCGTGAAGGCCTGCGCATGGGCGCCGAGATCTTCCACAGCCTGAAGAAGGCTCTGAAGGACGCCGGCCACAACACCAACGTCGGCGACGAGGGCGGCTTCGCCCCGAACCTGGCCTCGGCCGAAGCCGCGCTGGACTTCATCGTCAAGGCTGGCGAGAAGGCCGGCTACAAGGCCGGTGAGGACTTCGTCCTGGGCCTGGACGTGGCCTCAACCGAATTCTTCAAGAACGGCAAGTACGAGCTGGAAGGCGAAGGTAAGTCGCTGGATCCGGCCCAGATGGTCGACTACCTGGCCGGTCTGGCCGGCAAGTTCCCGATCCTGTCGATCGAAGACGGCATGGCCGAGGACGACTTCGAAGGCTGGAAGCTGCTGACCGACACCCTGGGCAAGAAGGTCCAGCTGGTCGGCGACGACCTGTTCGTGACCAATCCGGAACGCCTGCAGATGGGCCTGAACAAGGGCCTGGCCAACTCGATCCTGGTCAAGGTCAACCAGATCGGCACGCTGTCGGAGACCATCGACGCCGTCGAACTGGCGCACCGCCACGGCTACACCAGCGTCATGAGCCACCGCTCGGGCGAGACCGAGGACAGCACCATCGCCGACCTAGCCGTGGCCTTGAACTGCGGTCAGATCAAGACCGGCTCGCTGGCCCGCTCGGACCGTACGGCGAAGTACAACCAGCTGCTGCGGATCGAAGAGATGCTGGACGACCAGGGCGTCTATGCCGCTCGCGCGGCGCTGAAGGGCCGCTAAGGCCCTATTAGTTATCGGACTTTACGAAGGCGCAGCTTCCGAAAGGAGCTGCGCCTTTTGCTTGACGTAACTCAGCGGCGCGTCGGCCTTCATCACCATGTAGCCGGTGATGGCGTGAAAGCCGGAGTCGCCGTCGGCCGCGTCCTCGACATTCTGGCCCAGTTGGCCGTTGACGCGGTCGACGGTCGGCATGACCGGGCGGCCGGGCAGGGCGATGTCACCCTTGATATAGTCGGCGGCGTTGCCGCTCTTCAGCTTCCAGCCGCAGGTTTCGAACCGCTCCAGCCGCTCAGGCGCGAAGGCCAGGGTCAGCAGCGCGAACTTCATTTTGGCGATGGCGCTCTGCTCGGCCTGGGCCATGGCGCGCATCTGATTGACCGCCAAGGCGCGTCCATAGGTGATCCAGCGGTCCTGGCCATCCCAGACGGCCGCCGTGAAGGTGGTGCGTCCCATAGGGATCAGCAGGCCACCGCCGAAGTCCAGCCTGGGCGGATCGCCCTTGATCATGTTGGGCCCGCCCTTGCGGCCTTTGACGATTCCCGGGTCCTCGGCGTGCGCCCAGATCGGCGCGGCCACGCCCGCGAAGGCGCTCAACAACACGTTTCGACGCGATGTCATCGGTTTTGTTCCTCCCCGAACGCCACCATAGGCTGCGCTATTCGTGGCGATTCTCAGGCGAAAACGGAAGCCATGACGGGGGGCGGAGAGGCTCGCTGAGCTGTTAACTCACAAATTTTCTAAAAGCTGAGCAGTCGTTTCAAACGAGACGATTTCGGCTGCGTTCGCGGTCGCGAAAAGGCTTCGGCGATGCGGCATCTAGATGCGCCTGAAACCATCTCATCTGAAAGCATTGTTCGCCTGGCGGGCGAGATGTCGAGCGGCGTTCTCAATGCCCAGATTTAGAAGGCGTTAAGCACGGTCGGCGATCCTGCGAATCCCTCTCTGGGACGCTCAGATGTTCGCCCGACTGCAACCCTTCCTGCCGACTGCGGCGATCTTTTTCCTGATTTTCTACTTCGCCTTTCACGCTCTGACGGGTGATCGGGGCCTGCTGTCCATCTCGCAGCGCAGCGCTGATCTCGCAGCGAAAACAAGGGAACTCAGGAAGATACGTGCGGAGAGGATGGACCTGGAGGCCCGCGCTCGTTTATTACGCAGCGGCAGTCTGTCGGCTGATCTCCTGGAAGAGCGTGCGCGTTCCCTCCTAGGATATGCCGACCCGAGAGACTATGTGATCCGCGTCAAGCGTCCCAGCTGACCGGTCGCGTACGCTTCGGAAACGACAGCCGGGCAGTCCACGGATCAATTCGATCCAGGCCGCCTGACAGTGCATCAGAGCGTTTCCTTCGCGGAACCGACGACGTCTTCGGCGGGAAATGCTCTTCAGGGCTAAGGCCGCGATGAAGACTGGCCAGGGAGATTTGAATGGCGCGTACGCGCAAGGCTGAGGCCTCTGAGGGAAAGGCGCCGGAAACCGGTGTCAACACCTTCGTCGGCAAGGACGAACTCCTGAAATTCTATCAGGACATGCTGCTGATCCGCCGCTTCGAGGAGCGCGCCGGCCAGCTGTACGGCATGGGCCTGATCGGCGGCTTCTGCCACCTGTACATCGGTCAGGAAGCCATCGCGGTCGGCATGCAGTCGATCTCGCAGAAGGGCGACCAGATCATCACGGGCTATCGTGACCACGGCCACATGCTGGCCGCTGGCATGGATCCCCGCGAGGTCATGGCCGAGCTGACCGGCCGCGCCGGCGGTTCGTCCAAGGGCAAGGGCGGCTCGATGCACATGTTCGACATCGAGACCGGCTTCTACGGCGGCCATGGCATCGTCGGCGCCCAGGTGGCGCTGGGCACGGGCCTGGCGCTGGCCAACAGCTACAAGAACAACGGCAACGTCTCTTACGCCTACATGGGCGACGGCGCGGCGAACCAGGGCCAGGTCTACGAGAGCTTCAACATGGCCCAGCTTTGGAAGCTGCCGGTCGTGTACGTGATCGAGAACAACCAATACGCCATGGGCACCAGCGTCGAGCGCGCGGCGTCCGAGACCGACTTCCACAAGCGCGGCACCTCGTTCCGGATCCCGGGCGAGCAGGTCGACGGTATGGACGTCGTAGCGGTTCGCGAAGCTGGCGCCCGCGCCACCGAGCACGCCCGTAGCGGCCAAGGTCCCTACATCCTTGAGATGAAGACCTATCGCTATCGCGGCCACTCGATGTCTGACCCGGCCAAGTACCGCACCAAGGAAGAGGTCGACGAGGTCAAGACGACCCGCGACCCGATCGACCACATCAAGGAACGCCTGGCCGCCGCCGGCGTCACCGAAGACGACCTGAAGGGCGTCGACGCGGAAGTGAAGCGCATCGTCGCCGAAGCCGCCGAGTTCGCCCGCACGAGCCCCGAGCCCGATCCCTCGGAACTGTATACCGACGTCTACCTGGAGGCCGCCGAGTGACGGACATCCTGATGCCCGCGCTTTCCCCCACCATGGAGGAAGGCATCCTGGCCAAGTGGCTCGTCAAGGAAGGCGACACCATCAAGGCTGGTGACGTGATCGCCGAGATCGAGACCGACAAGGCGACGATGGAAGTCGAAGCCGTCGACGAAGGCGTGGTGGAAGCCATCCTGGTCCCGGCCGGCAGCGAGAACGTCAAGGTCAACACCCTGATCGCGCGCCTGAAGGGCGAGGGCGAAGCCGCGGCTCCGGCCGCTCCGGCTGCCGCGCCCGCCGCTGAAGCCGCCCCGGCTCCGGTCGCGGCTGCTCCGGCTGCTGGTGGCCCGATCTCGGCCGCCTCGACCTTCGCCGACCCGGACATCGCCGGTAAGCCGCTGAAGAAGATCACGGTCCGCGACGCCCTGCGTGACGCCATGGCCGAGGAGATGCGCCGCGACGACCGCGTGTTCCTGATGGGCGAGGAAGTCGCTCAGTATCAGGGCGCCTACAAGGTCAGCCGCGAGTTGCTGCAAGAGTTCGGCGACAAGCGCGTCATCGACACCCCGATCACCGAGCACGGCTTCGCCGGCATGGGCGTCGGCGCGGCGATGGCCGGCCTGAAGCCGATCGTCGAGTTCATGACCTGGAACTTCGCCATGCAGGCGATCGACCACATCATCAACTCGGCCGCCAAGACGCTGTACATGTCGGGCGGTCAGATCAAGTCGTCGATCGTGTTCCGTGGTCCCAACGGCGCGGCCTCGCGCGTCGGCGCTCAGCACAGCCAGGACTATGCCGCCTGGTACGGCAACGTCCCGGGCCTGAAGGTCATCGCGCCTTACGACGCCGCTGACGCCAAGGGCCTGCTGAAGGCCGCGATCCGCGATCCGAACCCCGTCGTCTTCCTCGAGCACGAGATGATGTACGGCCACGAGTTCGACATCCCGGATGTCGAGGACTGGGTCGTGCCGATCGGCAAGGCCAAGATCCGTCGCGAAGGCTCGGACGTCACCCTGGTGGCCTACAGCCGCATGGTCGGTTTTGCCCTGAAGGCGGCCGAGGAGCTGGAGAAGGAAGGCATCTCGGCGGAGGTCGTCGACCTGCGCACGATCCGTCCGATGGACCACGACACCGTGCTGGAAAGCGTCAAGAAGACCAACCGTCTGGTCACGGTCGAGGAAGGCTGGGGCCCGATGGGCGTCGGCGCCGAGATCGTCTCGCGCATCACCGAGTTCGGCTTCGACTACCTGGATGCTCCGCCGTTGCGGGTTCACCAGGAAGACGTGCCGCTGCCCTATGCTGCGAACCTGGAAGTCCTCAGCCTGCCTTCGGTCGAGAAGATCGTGAAGGCGGCCAAGACGGTCTGCTACCGCTAAGACCGGCGCGGCCCTCACCCTCGACGGGCGGGGGCCGCATCGTCTTGGCCAACGAATTCATCCCGCGTCAAAGCGGGGTATCGGGGCGCGAGCGTCCCGAACGATTGAGGAAAAAGCTCAATGTCGATCGACATCCTGATGCCCGCCCTGTCGCCCACCATGGAGGAGGGAACCCTCGCCAAGTGGCACGTCAAGGTCGGTGACACCGTCAAGGCCGGCGACGTGATCGCCGAGATCGAGACCGACAAGGCGACGATGGAAGTCGAAGCCGTCGACGAAGGCGTGATTGAGGCCATCCTGGTCGACGCCGGGACTGAGAACGTCAAGGTCAACGCCCTGATCGCCAAACTGGCGGGCGAGGGCGAGGCTCCCGCGCCGGCTCCGAAGGCCGAAGCGCCCAAGGCTGCCGCCGCTGCTGCGCCGGCTCCGGCTGCTGCCGCCCCGGCCGCTGCTGCTCCGGCTCCCGCCGCCGCGCCGGCTCCGGTCGCCGCAGATGGTTCGCGCGTCCTGGCCTCGCCGCTGGCCCGCCGTCTGGCCGCCACCGCCGGCCTGGACCTGAAGACCATCAAGGGCACCGGCCCGCGTGGCCGCGTGGTCAAGGCTGACGTCGAAGCCGCCAAGTCGGGCGCTCCGGCCGCCAAGGCTGCCCCGACCGCCGCCGCTGCTGCGCCGGCCGCCGCCGAGCCGCGCAAGGTTCAGTCGCTTGAGCAGATGGGCATTCCCGCCGGCTCCTACGATCTCGTCCCGCTGGACGGCATGCGCAAGACCATCGCGCGCCGCCTGACGGAAAGCTTCCGCGACGTGCCGCACTTCCCGCTGACGATCGACATCGAGCTGGACGGCCTGCTGGCCGCCCGCGCGAAGATCAACAGCCTGCTGGAAGGCCAGGGCGTGAAGGTGTCGGTCAACGACATCGTCATCAAGGCCGCCGCCGTGGCGCTGAAGCGCGTGCCGGAGGCCAACGCCTCCTACACGCCGGAAGGCATCGCCATGCACAAGCATGCCGACATCGCCGTGGCCGTGGCCATCGACGGCGGCCTGATCACCCCGATCATCCGCGCCGCCGAGACCAAGGGCCTGGCCCAGATCTCGGCCGAGATGAAGGACCTAGCCGCCCGCGCCAAGGCCAAGAAGCTGAAGCCCGAGGAATTCCAGGGCGGCACCTTCTCGGTCTCGAACCTGGGCATGTTCGGCATCAAGGCCTTCTCGTCGATCATCAACGAGCCGCAAGGCGCGATCATGAGCGTCGGCGCGGGCGAGCAGCGTCCGGTGGTCAAGAACGGCCAGCTGGCCGTGGCCACGGTGATGACCGTGACCCTGACCTGCGATCACCGCGTGGTCGACGGCGCGGTCGGCGCCAAGTTCCTGGCGGCCTTCAAGCCGCTGATCGAAGAGCCGCTGACCCTGATCGTCTGATCCGGTAGCGGGGAGGGCGACGATGTCGGTCTACGACTACTCTGCCAAGACGCTGGACGGCCAGGACGCGAGCCTGGCCGACTATCGCGGCCAGGTGCTGCTGATCGTGAACACCGCCAGCAAGTGCGGGTTCACGCCCCAGTACGAAGGCCTCGAGGCGCTCTACAAGGCCTACAAGGACCGTGGCTTCACGGTCCTGGCCTTCCCCTGCAATCAGTTCGGCGCTCAGGAGCCGGGGAACGCCGAGGAGATCGCCAGCTTCTGCTCGCTGACCTACGACGTGACCTTCCCGGTCATGAGCAAGATCGACGTCAATGGCGCCGACGCCCACCCGCTCTATGCCTTCCTCAAAAAGGAGCAGAAGGGCCTGCTGGGCACCGAGGCGATCAAGTGGAACTTCACCAAGTTCCTGATCGGTCGCGACGGCGAAGTCGTCGAGCGTTTCGCGCCCACCACCAAGCCGGAAGACCTCAAGGTCGCGGTCGAGGCGCTGCTTTAGTTTCTCCCAGACGCCGCCGCTCTCGCGGTCGGCGCTCAAGCTAGGGTTAGAAGAACATGTCCACGGAATTCGATGTCGTCGTCATCGGCGCCGGTCCTGGCGGCTACGTGGCCGCGATCCGCGCCAGCCAGCTGGGCCTGAAGACGGCCATCGTCGAGCGTGAGAACCTGGGCGGCATCTGCCTGAACTGGGGCTGCATCCCCACCAAGGCGCTGCTGAAGTCCGGCGAGATCTACGAGCAGCTGTCGCACCTGTCGGGCTACGGCCTGGCCGTGCAGGGCGCCTCGTTCGACTTCAACAAGATCATCGAGCGTTCGCGCGGCGTGGCCAAGACCATGTCGGGCGGCATCGCCTTCCTGATGAAGAAGCACAAGATCGAAGTGATCGAGGGCGAGGCCAAGCTCGAGAAGGGCAATCCCGCTCCGAAGCTGGTCATCGCCCTGAAGGCCGGCGGCAGCCGCACGGTCCAGGCCAAGAACGTGATCCTGGCCAGCGGCGCCCGCGCTCGCGAGATCCCGGCGATCGGCGCGGTCGCGGACGGCGACAAGATCTGGACCTATCGTGACGCCCTGGCGCCCAAGAGCATGCCCAAGTCGCTGGTCGTGATCGGCTCGGGCGCCATCGGCATCGAGTTCGCCAGCTTCTACCGCGCCCTGGGCGCCGAAGTGACCGTCGTCGAGGCCTTGGACCGCATCATGCCGGTCGAGGACGCCGAGGTCTCCAAGGCCGCGCAAAAGGCCTTCGAAAAGCGCGGCATCAACTTCCGCATCGGCGCCAAGGTCTCCAAGGTGGAGAAGACCAAGGACGGCGTCTCGGTCACCGTCGACGTCGGCGGCAAGATCGAGCAGCTGACCGCCGAGAAGTGCATCGTCGCCGTCGGCATCGCGCCCAACAGCGAAGGCCTCGACGCCGTCGGCCTGAACCTGGACCGCGGCCACGCCGTGACCGACAAGCACTGCAAGACCAACGTCCCGGGCCTGTACGCCATCGGCGACATCGCCGGCGGTCCCTGGCTGGCCCACAAGGCCAGCCACGAGGGCATCCACGCCGCCGAGGCCATCGCCGGCTACAAGACCCCGAACGTCAACTCGCCGATCCCGGGCTGCACCTACGCCAACCCGCAGGTCGCCTCGGTGGGCTACACCGAGGCCAGCGCCAAGGCGGCCGGCATCGAGGTCAAGGCGGGCCGCTTCCCGTTCAAGGTCAACGGCAAGGCCGTGGCCGCGGGCGAGATCGAAGGCTTCGTGAAGACTGTGTTCGACGCCAAGACCGGCGCCCTGATCGGCGCCCACATGATCGGCCACGAAGTCACGGAAATGATCCAGGGCTTCGTCACGGCGATCACCCTGGAAGCCACCGAGGAAGACATCCACGGCATCGTCTATGCTCACCCGACCATGTCGGAAGCCATGCACGAAGCCGCTCTGGACGCCTACGGTCGCGTTCTGCACATCTAAGGATACTGGATGGCGCGCAAGGCCGCCGCGACGACGGGTGACAAGCCGAAGGCACGGAAAGGGTCCAAGACGACCCTTTCCGAGGCCAATCTGGTCGACCTGGGTCCCGAGCGCCTCGCCGCCATCCTCCTCAACCTCTCCAGCGACAGCCACGTCAAGCGTCTGCTGCGGCTGGAGCTGTTCGCGGAATCGAACACCGAAGGCCTGGCGCTGGAAATCGGCAAGCGCCTAGCGACGGTCGGCAAGTCGTCGTCGCGCATCAATTGGCGCAAGCGCGCGGCCTTCGCCAAGGACCTGGACCTGCATCGCACGATGATCGAGCGGCTGGCGGCGGACGACGCCAACGCCGCCCTCGACCTGATGCTGGACTTGCTGGACATGGCAACGCCGACCCTGGATCGGCTTAGCCAGGCCGAAGGACCGATCGGCGACGTCTTCCTGGCGGCCCGCGACGGGATCGGCGCCATCGCGGCCGGGGCCGTGCCGGATCCCATCGCCTTGGGCGACCGCATCGCCAAGCTGCTGCGCCGCGACGACTACACCCAATTCGGACCTGTCGTGAACGTCCTGGCGCCCGCCCTGGGAAAGAAGGGACAGGCACACCTCCGTGATGCCCTGGAAAAGCTGCTGGCCGCCCGCACGGTTCGTGATGCCCGTACTGCCGTCTACAAGGACGCCCTGCGCCGTCTGGCCGACGCCAGCGGCGATGTCGACGCCTTCGAAGCCACCTTCGCCCCAGAACTGCGCAAGACGCCTTTGGTCTCGGCCGAGATCGCCCGTCGCCTGCTGGCCGCCGGCCGGCCCGAGGACGCCCTGGCGACGCTGCAGGCCGGCGCGCCCAGCGACAAGGCCGGTCGCCACCAGAGCTCGCTGGAGGAGCGCTCGGCCTGGGAAGAGGCGATGCTGGAGGCCCTGGAGGCCACCGGTCATCAGGAAGAGGCCCAGAAGCGCCGCTGGGCCGAGTTCGAGCGCACGCTGTCGATCCCGCGCCTGCGGGCCTACCTCAAGGGCCTGCCGGACTTCGACGATGTCGAGGCCGAGGACCAGGCCAAGGCCGTGGCCAAGCGCTATCCGCAGTTCGACCGGGCTCTTGCGTTCCTGGTCTCATGGCCCGACCTGCCGGCCGCCTCGCGCCTGGTGCTGAACCGGGCCGGGGAGATCCACGGCGGAGACGACACGCTGATGACCGAGGCCGCCCGGCGGCTGGAGGGTAGCTATCCGCTGGCCGCGACCCTGCTGCTACGGGCCTCGATCCAGTACGTGCTGACCTATGGCGTCGCCCCGCGCTATGCCGAGGCCGCGCGCCAGCTGCTGGAGGCGGAGTCGTTGTCGGTGATGATCGGCGACTTCGGCGAATATCCCGACCATGCGGCCTTCGTCGCCGACCTGCGGGCCATGCACAGCCGCAAACTGGGCTTCCGCGCGGAGCTGGAAGCCCTGGGCGCCGAGTTCTAGGGCCGCTTGCGGACCTGGGCGTCGATGCTCCACTCGCCGCCGCCCTGGAAGACGAAGTACAGGAAGACAAAGCAGTAGAGGATCGCCGGCTCACCGCCGTTCAGGCCGGGCCAAAAGCCCTGGCTGGCGTGAGCGGTGAAATAGGCCACGGCCATCATGCCCGACAGCAGGAAGGCGAACGGCCGCGTGAACAGGCCGATCAGGATGTGCGCCCCGCCGAAGATTTCCAGCGCACCGGCGGCCGTCAGCAGCAAGGGCAGGGGGCTGGGCGCGCCCGGCTGCGGCCCGGGGAACTGGAACAGCTTCATGAAGCCGTGTTCCATGAACAGCAGGGCGACGATGATCCGCAGCACGCTCAGCACGCGCGGCGACCAGACGTGAAGACGTTCCATTAGGCGGCCTCGGCCATGCGTTGGATGGCGACATAATCGGTCTTGCCGCTGCCCAGGACGGGCACCTGGGTGACCTTGAGGATCTTGCGCGGCACGGCCAGTTCGGGCGCGCCGATGCTCTGGGCATGGGCCACCAGCGAGGTGACGGCGGCGGTCTGGCAGTCGGTGACCAGGATCAGCTTTTCGCCCTTCTTCTTGTCCGGCATCGAGATCACGGCGTGGCGGCCGTCGGGCCACACAGCCGAGGCCAGATCCTCGGCGGCGGTCAGGGAGACCATTTCGCCACCGATCTTGGCGAAGCGCTTCACGCGGCCCTTGATGGTGATCCACAGGTCGTCGGTCATGGTGACGACGTCGCCGGTGTCGTGCCAGCCGCCCTCGGGCGCGTCGACGCCGCCGTCCTCGCGCAGATAGCCGGCCATGATGTTGGGGCCGCGCACCAGCAGCCGACCGCCCTCGGCGATGCCCTCGACGGGCTCGATCTTCCATTCCTGGCCGGGCAGCAGGCCGCCGACCGTGCCGCGGCGATTGTCCTTGGGCTTATTGACCGCGATGACCGGCGAGGCCTCGGTCGCGCCGTAGCCTTCCAGCACTGGCACGGCGCCGAACTTTTCCTGGATCAGGTCGTGGGTCTCTTCGCGGACCTTCTCGGCGCCGCAGACGATGAACTTCAACCCTGCCATCTCGTCGCGTTCGGCCGCGCGGGCGTACTGGTTGACGAAGGTGTCGGTCGCCAGCAGCACGGAGGCCTTGGCGTCCTTCAGCAGCGGCGGGATCTGCTTGGTGTGCAGCGGCGAGGGGTACTGGAACGCCTTCATGCCGCTCATGATCGGCAGGATCACGCCGGCGGTCAGGCCAAAGCAGTGGAAGACCGGCAGCGGGTTGAAGAACACCCAGTCCGGATCCAGCGCGATGTGGGCGGCGATCTGCTGGGCGTTGGACACCAGGTTGGCCTGGGTCAGCACCACGCCGCGCGGCGCGCCAAAGCTGCCCGAGGTGAATAGGACAACGCCCTTGTCGCCGGGCTTGGCCGGGGCGCGGAACTGGCGCGGGAACAGGCCGGCGGCGGCCGCGAACAGCTTGTCCGTCAGGCCGATCGTGCCGCGCACGTCTTCCAGATAGGTGATCTCGGCCTGCTCGCCGATGGCGTCGACGATGTCGTGCAGTTTGCCCAGCTCAATGAACTTGTGAGCGGTCAGCACGCGCTTGACCCCGGCCAGCTTCACAGCGGCCTTGATGTTGCGCAGGCCGGCGGTGAAGTTCAGCATGGTCGGCACACGGCCGAAGGCGTGCAGGGCGAAGAAGGTCACCACCGAACCCGCGCCCGACGGCAGCAGGATCCCGACGTTCTCGCCCGGCTTGGTCATGGCGGCGATCTTGCGGCCCAGCGCGAAGCTGGCCCGGATCAGGTCCGTATAGCTGAGCGGGTTGCGGTCCTGATCCTCAAGGATCGGCTTCTTGGCGCCGTACTTGTCCTTGGCGTCGATCAGGGCGTCGAAGATGGCCTTGTCGCCATCACGCACATCGTAAGCTACCGGCATGCCGGCGAAACCTCCCCGAAGAGCGAAAGCGCGCTCTCGTTTCTTGAACGCGGAGACTGCCGACGAAGGTCCCGCTTTGCAAGAAAGAGTCACAAACCGTGAGGGTCAGCCCTTGCGGGGCGGGGTTTTGGCGGCGGCGCGGGCCCGGGTGAAGTCGATGATCGCGGCCAGCCAAGGCTGGCGGACGGCGTCCGATTCCATGTGCAGGTCATGGCCCGCAGCTGGATAGCGGGTCTCCTGGCAGGCCGGCATGGCCTGGCAGATCCGGGTCTGGGGCGTGGCGGTGACGGCCTTGTCCTGGCCGGCGTCCAGCATCAGCGTCGGGACGGTCACCCGGCCGGCGTCGCGGGCCGCGGCCTCGGAAGCGTCGAAGAAGGCCGCGAACCAGCCGAGGCTCCGTCCGCCCATCCGCAGGTCGGGATTGGCCAGCATCCAGGCGGCCTGGACCTTGCCGCGCGCGGGATCGTGGGTCTGGCCGGACTGGACGCCGTCGGGACCCTCGCGCTTCCAGCCGCCCTGATCGGGCGTGCGGATCCAGCCCAGGCGCAAGAACCGCATGGCCGGAGTGAACTTGGCGAAGTCGGAGCGGGGACGAGGCAGGGCGCTGAGGCCGAAGGCCGGCGATGACAACACCAGGCCGTCCATGGCCAGGCCCTGCTGGGCGGCGCGCAAGGCTGCCAGCCCGCCCTCGGAATGGCCCAGCACCACGAACGGGATAGTCTCGTCGGGCCGGATCACGCCCTGGCGCAAGGCCCGGATCGCCGCGACGTCGGGATCGAAGCTGTCGACATGGCCCAGGTCGCGCCACGGCGTGGCGCGCTCGGAGCCGCCCTGACCCTGGCGCTCAAGCACCCAGACCGTGAAGCCGGCGGCGTTCAGTTCCGAGACGGTCTCGAACCAGGCCTCGGCGGTCTCGCCATAGCCGGTCAGGATCAGCAGGTTGGCGCGCGGCGCGACCGGCGGGGCCGAGACGCCGTAGCGCTGCACCGGGCCTTCGCCGCTGCGCACGAAACCCCAGGCCCAGCCTTGCGGCGGATAGAAGCGCGCGCTCAGCGCGGGCGGCGTCCGGCTCTCTGCAAACGGCGCGCGCGAGCCTCCGTCACCGCAGGCGGAAACGGCCACGATCGGGCTCAGGGCAAGGGCGATAGTCACAAGGCGGCGACGCATACGCCCCAGTCATTTCGCGCATCGCGGCCTTAAGCAAGATCAAGCGCTTGATCCGGAGGCCAAGAAGACCGATTTAGGCGCCATGGCCACGGTGATCGACACCCTCAAGGCTCGCAACCCGGAAGACCGGGCTGTGCGCCACCCCGAAAAGCAGAACCGCCCGGACACCCCGGTGCTCCGCAAACCCGAATGGCTGCGCGTGCGCGCCCCGGGCTCGGGTCAGTACAATGAGACCAAGAGCATCGTTCGCGAGAACCGTCTGACCACGGTCTGCGAGGAAGCGGCCTGCCCGAACATCGGCGAGTGCTGGAGCCAGAAGCACGCGACCATGATGATCATGGGCGAGATTTGCACCCGCGCCTGCGCCTTCTGCAACGTCACCACCGGCCTGCCGACGCAGCTGGATCCCGACGAGCCGCGCCGTGTGGCCGAGGCCGTCGCCAAGATGGGCCTCAAGCACGTGGTCATCACCTCGGTGGACCGCGACGACCTGCTGGACGGCGGCGCTCGTCACTTCGCCGAGGTGGTCACCGCCATCCGCGCCGCGGCGCCGACCACGACCATCGAGATCCTGACGCCCGACTTCCTGCGCAAGGACGGGGCCGAGAACGTGGTGATCGACGCCCGCCCGGACGTCTTCAACCACAACCTCGAGACCGTGCCGCGGCTGTATCTCAAGATCCGCCCCGGCGCGCGCTACTACAACTCGCTGCGCCTGCTGGACCGCGTGAAGCAGCGCGATCCTTCCCAGTTCACCAAGTCCGGCCTGATGGTCGGCCTGGGTGAGACCAAGGAAGAGGTCATGCAGGTCATGGACGACATGCGTTCGGCCGGCGTCGACTTCATCACCATCGGCCAGTACCTGCAGCCGACCCGCAAGCACGCGGCCATCGACCGCTTCGTGACGCCGGAAGAGTTCAAGGCCTATGAGGCGATCGCCCGGGCCAAGGGTTTCCTGATGGTCTCGTCCAGCCCGCTGACCCGCTCGTCGCACCACGCGGGCGAGGACTTCGCCAAGCTGCAGGCCGCCCGCCGCGCCCTCGACGCCCGCAAGGCGTAAGCCTTGCACCGCCATGTGGTCACGCGCGTGCTGCCGTACGCGCCCGCGCAGCTGTTCGACCTGGTCGGCGACGTCGAGGCCTATCCGAAGTTCGTGCCGTGGATCACCGGCATGCGCACCTGGAACGGCCGCGAGGATGGCGCGGTCAGCACGATCGACGCCGAAGCCCAGGTCGGCTTCTCGTTCCTGCGCGAGAAATTCGCCACCCGGGTGCGCCGCGACCGCGAAGCCCTGAGCATCGACGTCAGCCTGCTGTACGGGCCGTTCAAACGCCTGAGCAACGGCTGGCGCTTCGTGCCGGAAGGCGACGCCACGCGCATCGAGTTCGTCATCGACTTCGCTTTCAAGTCGGCCCTGCTGGACGCCATGCTGGCCGCGAATGTCGACAAGGCCGCGGGCAAGCTGATCGGTTGCTTCGAGGACCGGGCCAAGCAGATCTACGGCGTAAAGGCCTAGTCCTTCTTCGCCGTTGCTTCCTCGATGCGCTCTTCGAAGTCGCCGAGGTTGGAGAACAGGTTCTCGATCGCGAAGACCAGGCCGAACACGCGGGCGGCGTCGTCGAAGGCCAGCTCCTGCGTCAGGCCCTTCTCGCGCATGACCTCCACATTGTCGTGAAAGGCCTGGTGCGCTTGGGCGAAGGCGATGCGGTCGGGCCGCGCACCGCCGGCCAGCAGGTCGGCTGTGCCGCGCAGGAAGCGGGCGCTGGCTTCCAGCATGTCGGCGGCGGCGGGCGCGAGGTCTTCAGCCGGTAGCGGCTGGCGCAGGGCTCGGCCGATCATCACCGTGTCGTTGCGCAGTCGCCAGAGCGTGCGGGGCAGGGCTTCGGACACCGAGCGGTCGGACAGCTTGGTGGCGCTCTCGCGGTCGGCCTCGGTCATGCCGCTCTGCAACTTGGCCAAGGCCGCGCGAAGGTCGTCCTGGGCCTTGAGATAGTCGGTGGGCCCTGGCGTGCCGCGCAGGGTCTGGACATGGCTTTCCAGGATGTGGGCCTGCAGGCCGGCGATCTTCTGGACGCTGGTCACCACCGAGGCGTGGGCGCGGGCCGGGAAGATCAGCAGGGTGGCGGCGACGCCCACGAGGCTGCCGACGGCGATCTCGGCCACGCGCCAGCCGGCCGCCAGCAGCGGGTCCATGTGCGTGGTGGTGCCGATCAGCATGATGACGGCGGTGACGGGCGCGACCTTCAGGGCCGGGCGCATCGAGACCAAGAAGGCCAGCAGGGCCACGGTCACGCACAGGATGACGCCGCCCAGGTCCGGGGCCTTGGCGTGGAAATAGGCCGCGACGGCGCCGACCAGCGCGCCGACGATCGTGCCCATCAACCGCTCCATCGAGGCGGTGATGGTCGCGCCCAGGCTGGACTGCACCACGATGACGGCGGTGAACACGGCCCAATAGCCCTGCGGCAGGCGTAGGGCCGTGGCCAGGGCGAAGGCCGCGCCGACGGCGGCCGAGACGCGGATGGCGTGGCGGATCTCGGTCTTGCGGGCGGCGGCGGCCTTCAGCGCCCGCTGCGAGAGGTTGACGCCCGAGAAGCGTCTCCAGTCGCTGGGCGCGGTCTCCGGCACCTAGGCCACCGCCTCGCGCAGCATCTCCAGCGCCGTGCGGATCGCGGCCAGCTGCACCGCCTCCCGCGTCTCGCCGTCGAAGCGCTCATGCCGGTGGACGACCGAGCGGTTGGCGCGGGCGACGGCGAAGTGGACCGTGCCGACCGGCTTCAGCGGCGAGCCGCCGCCGGGGCCGGCGACGCCGGTGATCGATACGGCCACATTGCCATTGCTCTCGCGCAGCGCGCCCTCGGCCATCATCCGCGCTACGGGCTCGGACACCGCCCCGTGGTCGGCGATCAGGTCGCCCGGCACGCCCAGCATCTCGGACTTGGCGCGGTTGGTGTAGGTGACGAAGCCGCGTTCGAAGACGTCGGAGGCACCGCTGATGGCGCAGATCGCGCCGGCGACCAGGCCGCCGGTGCAGCTCTCGGCCGTGACCAGGCGCAGGGACTTGGACCGAGCCTCGTCGATCAGCAGTCGGGCTAGGGTCTCGATTTCCAGCGGGAACATGCGGGCCTCCGGATTCGCGCTTTATCTTAGACCGGTGTCTCGACCGCGACGACGGCGGAAGCGGCCAGGCCTTCGCCACGGCCGGTGAAGCCCATCTTCTCGGTCGTGGTCGCCTTGACGCTGACCCGGTCCAGCGGCAGCGACAGGATCTGCGCCAGTCGCTCGCGCATGGCTTGGCGATGCGGTTTGATCTTGGGGCGCTCGCAGATCAGGGTCACGTCGACATTGACCAGCGACCCGCCCTTGGCGGTGACCAGGTCGACGGCGTGCTTGAGGAACAGATCCGAGGCCGCGCCCTTCCATTTGTCGTCGGTCGGCGGGAAGTGGTCGCCAATGTCGCCTTCGCCGATGGCCCCCAGAATGGCGTCGGTCAGGGCGTGCAGGCCGGCGTCGGCGTCGGAATGGCCGATCAGCGTCTCGTCGTGCTTGATGGCCACGCCGCACAGCCAGACCTCTTCGCCCGGCCCCCAGCGATGGGCGTCGAAGCCCTGGCCGACTCGGGTGATGCGCGCAGCGCCGGCGAGCCGTTCGGCCATGGCGAAATCCTCGGGATAGGTGAGCTTCAGAAGGAGCGGGTCGCCCGGCGCGATGGCCACGCGGCCGCCGACGGCTTCCACCACCTGGGCGTCGTCGGTCGGCTCGCCTGTGGACCAGGCGGCATAGGCGTCGAGCAGGGTCTGGCGGCGCGCGGCCTGGGGCGTCTGGGCGCGCCACAGATGCTCGCGCGAGGTCGTGCTCGGGGTCTGGCCCGGCTCGGCGCGCTTCAGCGTATCGGCCACGGGCAGAGCGGGCAGGGCGGCGTCGGCGGCTTCGAGCGCCTTGAGCACACCTTCAATGGTCGCGCCGCTGACGAACGGCCGGGCCGCGTCGTGAATCAGCACTGGCTCGTCCTGCGGGCGGTCGGCGAGAGCGGCCAGGCCCGACTGCACCGACAGCGCCCGAGTCGCACCCCCACGGGCGACGCGCCAGCCCGGTAGGCCGGCCAGCACCTCGGGGAGCGCCTTTTCGCCGTCTTCGGTCGTTACGATGACGATTGCGGCCGCGCCGGCCGCCAGGAACGCTTCGACCGACCAACGCAGCACCGGCTTGCCCGCCACCAGCCGCCATTGCTTGGCCTGGCCGGGGCCGGCCCGGGAGCCCGAACCGGCGGCGACGATCACGGCGGAAAAGGTCATGGCCGCTGTTTAGTTCGATGGCGACCTTTGTCCAGCACATCCGGGCTTTACTGCGCCGCACAATGTGCCTAAAAAGAAAGCTACGGGGATGATCACAAAATGAGCAACAAGCTCGAGGTCGGCGGGGTTGAAGTCCCTGGTCGGGTGTGGATTGCGCCTATGACCGGGGTCTCGGACCTGCCCTTCAGAGAGACCGCCACGGCGCTCGGCGCGCCTTACGTGGCAACGGAAATGGTGGCCTGCGCCGAGTTCGCGCGGGGGCGGCCTGACGTCGTGCGCCGCGCAGCGGTCGGCGAGGGGCTGCCGCTGATGGTGGTCCAGCTGGTCGGGCGCGATCCGGAGCTGGTGGCCAAGGGCGCGCGCATGGCCGCGGACGCCGGCGCCCAGATCGTCGACCTGAATTTCGGCTGTCCCGCCAAGGAAGTGTCCGCCGGCCAGCAATCGGGCTCGGCCATCATGCGTGAGCCTGACCTAGCCGAGGCCCTGGTCAGCGCCGCGGTCGAGGCCGTCGACATTCCGGTCACCGTCAAGATGCGGCTGGGCTGGGACGACGCCTTGCGCAACGCCCCAGACATCGCGCGCCGCGCCGAAGCGGTCGGCGCCAAGGCGATCACGGTGCACGGCCGCACACGTAGCCAGTTCTACAAGGGCGTCGCCGACTGGACTGCCGTCGCGGCGGTCAAGCAGGCCGTCTCGGTGCCGGTGCTGGTCAATGGCGACATCATCGACGGCGAGAGCGCTCGCCAGGCCCTGGAGCAGTCCGGCGCCGACGGCGTGATGATCGGCCGGGGCGTTTATGGTCGTCCCTGGATCGCCGGCGCCATTGAGGCCGCGCTGGAAGGCCGGGGCTTTGCCGAGCCGCAGGCTGAGGAGCGCCTGGCGATTGCACTCACCCACTTCCGCCGCAGCCTGGAGTTCTACGGCGAGCGGCTGGGCCTGAAGATGTTTCGCAAGCACCTGGCCTCGTACATCGAGGCCGCGCCGTGGCCCGAGACCGCCGAGGCGCGTCGCGCCGCCCGCGCCAGCCTGTGTCGCCTTGAAGACCCCGCCGCCGTGGAGGCCGCCCTGAGCGACCTGTGGCTGGCGGGCGGGAGATTAGCCGCATGACCGATCGCGCCCGCGTCCTGGGAGGGATCACCCCCGAAGCCCTGAAGGCCGCCGCCTTCGACCTCAGTCCTGAGCCGGCGCTGGTCGTCGATCGGGAAGGCGGTCTGGTGGCCGTCAACGAAGCCGCCGAGGCCCTGTTCGGCCACGGCCTGTCGCTGCTGGCTCGCGGTCGCTTCCGCGCCGCCCTGCCGCCGGGCTCGGTCCTGGTGTCGCTGCTGGACCGCGCGATCTTCGAGGGCGCGCTGGTCCGCGAGCACGGCGTCGAGGTCAATCTGTTCGGTCAGCCGCCGTTCGAGGCCGACGGCGCCGCTGCGCCGCTGGGCGACGGCTCGGTGCTGCTGACCTTGCACGTGAAAGGCGTGCTGGGCGTTGAGCGCGCCGCCGACGCGGCCGGGCTGCGCTCGGTCGTCGGCCTGGGCAAGATGCTGGCCCATGAGATCAAGAACCCGCTGGCCGGCATCCGCGGCGCGGCTCAGCTGCTGAAGACCGGCGCCAGCGCCGTCGACCAGCCGCTGGCCCAGCTAATCGTCGACGAGACCGACCGCATCCGTCGCCTGGTCGATCGCATGGAGGCCTTCTCCGACGAGGCGCCGACCCCTCGCGAGCCGGTCAATATCCACCAGGTGCTGGACCGTGTCCGGGCCCTGGTCGCCAACGGCGTCGCCGACGGCCTGCAACTGAAGGAAAGCTACGACCCGTCGCTGCCGCCGGTCTGGGGCGATGAGGATCACCTGATCCAGATCTTCCTGAACCTGACCAAGAACGCCGCCGAGGCCGCGAACATGCGCGGCGACGATCGCGGGATCATCTCGATCCAGACCGCCTGGCGACCGGGCGTGCGGGTGCGTGGCGCCGATGGGAAAGCAGCTGCCAGCGCGCCGATTGAGGTCAAGGTGATCGATAACGGTCCTGGCGTGCCGGCCACGCTGCGCGACCACCTGTTTCAGCCGTTCGTCACCACCAAGGCCAACGGCACCGGCCTGGGCCTGGCCCTGGTCACCAAGCTGGTCACCGCCCACGGCGGGCTGATCGACTTCGAATCTGAACCCGGCCGCACGGTCTTCCGCGTGCTGCTGCCTGTTGCTCCCGAAACAGTATCCGGAGAGGCCTGAGCATGAACGCCGCGAGCAAGAAGATCCTGATCGCCGACGATGACAGCTCGGTGCGGCTGGTGCTGAGCCAGGCGTTTACCCGTCTGGGCTTCCAGGTCCGGGCCACGGGCAACGCCACGACCTTGCTCAAGTGGGTGACGGACGGCGAGGGCGACCTTGTCGTCACCGACGTGATGATGCCCGACGAGAACGTGTTCGACGTGCTGCCGCGCATCCGCAAGGAGCGGCCCAAGCTGCCGATCATCGTGATGAGCGCCCAGAACACCCTGCTGACGGCGGTCAACGCCGCCGACGCCGGCGCGTTCGAGTACGTTTCCAAACCCTTCGATCTCGACGACGTCACCGCTGCGGCGCGCCGGGCCCTGTCGCGTCCGGCCGACACCGAGGCCTCCAAGGCCCAGGCGCGCGCCATGCGCGACGAGCGCCTGCCGCTGATCGGCCGCTCGGCGCCGATGCAGGAGGTCTATCGCACCATCGCCCGCCTGGTCGGGGCCGACCTGACCGTCCTGATCCTGGGCGAGAGCGGCACCGGCAAGGAGCTGGTCGCCCGCGCCCTGCACGAACTGGGTCGCCGTCGCGACGGCAAGTTCGTGGTCATCAACCTGGCCGCCGTGCCGCGTGAGCGGGTCGAGGCCGAACTGTTTGGGCGCGGGGAGGGCGACAACGGCCGCCTGGTGGAAGCCGACGGCGGCACCCTGTTCCTGGACGAGATCGGCGACATGCCGCTGGACGCCCAGACCCGCCTGCTGCGGGTGATCGACGGCACCGAGCCGGTGATCAACCCCAAGACCGGCCGCCGCCCGAATGTGCGGATCATCGCCGCCACCAATCGCGACCTGCGCGGCTTGATCCAGCAGGGCCTGTTCCGGGAAGATCTGTTCTTCCGCCTGAACGTCGCCCCCGTGCGCCTGCCTCCGCTCCGGGACCGCGCCGAGGACATTCCGGATCTGGCCCGCACCTTCCTGCTGCGCGCCGCCCGTGAAGGCCTGCCGGCCAAGACCATCGACCAGAGCGCCCTGGACCGCCTGAAGACCCACCCGTGGCCGGGCAATGTCCGCGAGCTGGAAAACCTGATGCGCCGGATGTGCGCCCTCTATGCCGAGGAGCTGATCACCGCCCGCATCGTCGACCGCGAATTGCAGGACCACACCCCGGCCATCCGGTCGGAGGAGGGGCCCGTCACCCTGTCGACCCTGGTCGAGCGCCACCTGGCGTCGCACTTCGCCGACCAGCCGGACGGCGTGCCCGCCCCGGGCCTGTATGACCGGATCCTGGAAGAGGTGGAGCGTCCGCTGATTCAGCTGACCCTGTCGGCGACGCGCGGCAACCAGGTCCGCGCCGCCGAGATCCTGGGCCTGAACCGCAACACCCTGCGCAAGAAGATTCAGGACCTGGGCGTGGAGATGACCCGCGGCCGTCGCTAGTTTGCTGGGCTGAGCCTTTCTCGGCACATAACTGTTGAATTTAGGACACACGATCCTAAAGTCCGCTGCGATGTCTTCTGTGGCTTACGCGACACGGCCTGAGGACCCGCCGACCCGGTTCAGCCGGGACTGGTGGCGGGCGCTTCTGCGATCGCGCTACCTGGTCGGTGGCGGCTACGCGCTGGCGGTGATCCTGACCGTCGCCGGCGTCGCGTTGGCGTCCTCGCCGCCGCGCACCGATTCGATCAGCACGGCCAGCACCGTCATCCTGGTGGTGCTGGGCTTCAACTTGGTGCTGATCCTGGGCGTCGCCACCGTAGTGGGCCTGCGCCTCTACGACCTGATCGACGCCCGGGCCAGCGACGCCGGCGCCCGTCTTCACCTGCGGTTCGTGGGGCTGTTCTCGCTGGCCGCCGTGGCGCCGGCGGTGATCGTGGCCCTGTTCTTCGGCGTGCTGGTCAATCGCGGCGTGGATGGCTGGTTCAGCCAGCGCGTCCAGACCGTGGTCGGCAACTCGGCCAAGGTCGCCAATTCGTACGTCGAGCAGCAGACCAAATACATCTCCGAGCACGTCGGCCCGATGGCCGGCGCCCTGAACCAGGCCGCGCCGGCGCTGTCGCAGTCGCCGGTGGCGTTCGGCCACTTCCTGGCCGGGCTGACCGAGGACAACGGCTTTTCGGCCGCCTATGTGCTGGACCGCGACGGGCGCATCCTGGCCCGGGCCGAGGCGCGCGACGCGCCGCCCTTCCTGGCGCCGCCGCCGTCCAGCTATGACGGCACCGACAGCGGCGAGGTCAGCGCCCAGCGTTTCGTCTCGACCGACCTTTTCCGAGCGCTGTACAAGCTGAAGGCGTTCCCAGACGGCTATCTCTATGTCGTTCGGCCGATCGAGCGGGGCATCCTGAACCACCTGATCGAGACCCAGGACGCCCTGGTCTCGTACCGCGACGCCGAGCGCAGCCGCGGCCGGATCCAGGCGATCTTCGGTCTTTCCTATCTGGAGACAGCGCTGCTGGTGCTGGTGGCGGCCATCTGGGTCGGCATCGCCGCGGCCAACTCCATCGCCGGCCCCGTCGCGGGGCTGGTCGAGGCGGCCGGACGCGTGTCAGGCGGCGACCTAGACGCCCGGGTTGAGGCTGACAAGGGGCCCGAGGAGATCCGCGCGCTCTCCAACGCCTTCAACATGATGACCAGCGACCTGCAACTGCAGCAGGCGGCGCTGAAGGCCGCCAGCCTGGACGCCGAGAGCCGTCGCCAGTTCATCGAGACCGTTCTGTCGGGCGTCAGCGCCGGGGTGGTCAGCCTGGACGAGCACGGCCGTGTCTCGGCCTTGAACCGGCGCGCCGTGACGCTGCTGGCCTTGTCGGATGACGCGGTTGGCGCGGACATGATCCAGCTGGCGCCGGAGTTCGAGACGGTGATGGAGGCCCTGCGTGAGAGCCGGCCCGACACTGACGTCGAGGTCGACATCATGCGCGACGGCGAGACCCGCCGCCTGCGCGTCCGCGCCGCCGGCCACGTGGCCGAGGGCCTGGTTTTGACCTTCGATGACATCACCCGCCTGGTCGCCGCCCAGCGCAATGCCGCCTGGAAGGACGTGGCGCGCCGCATCGCCCACGAGATCAAGAACCCGCTGACCCCGATCCAGCTGTCGGCCGAGCGCCTGCGCCGCAAGTACCGCAAGGAGATCGCCAGCGACCTGGAGACCTTCGACCGCTGCACCGACACGATCATTCGCCAGGTCGGCGACATCGGCCGGATGGTCGACGAGTTCTCGGCCTTCGCCCGGATGCCGGCGCCGCGCTTCGAGCCGGCCAACCTGACCGAGATGTTGCGCCAGGCTGTCTTCGCCCAGCGCTTCCAGGACGCCGAGATCGAGGTCAAGCTGGAGGAGCCGGGGGGCGAGGACGTCTGGGTCACGTGCGACCAGCGGATGATCGGCCAAGCGCTGACCAACATCCTGAAGAACGCCGGCGAGGCCGTGGGCGGCCGCCGCGCGGTCGAGCCCGAGCTGGCCGGCCGCATCACCGCTATTCTGACCTCCACTGCCGACGAGTTCTGCGTGACGGTCGAGGACAACGGGGTAGGCCTGCCGGCCAAGGATCGCGACCGGCTGACCGAACCCTACGTGACCACCCGCGAGAAGGGGACGGGCCTGGGCCTGGCCATCGTCAAGCGGATCATGGAGGACCATGGCGGTAGCCTGGTCCTGACCGATGCTCGCGCGCTCCCCGGAGCCCGCGTGATCCTGAAGTTTCCGACGACCGCGCGACTGCCAGCCGCGGCCATCAGTGGCGTTGAGGAGATGATATGAGCGCCGACGTTCTTGTTGTGGATGACGAAGCCGACATCCGCGAACTGGTGGCCGGCATCCTGGAGGATGAAGGCTATGCCGTGCGGACGGCCGCCGACTCCGACCAGGCTCTGGCGGCGATCCGGGGCCGCAAGCCCGCGCTGCTGGTCCTGGATATCTGGATGCAGGGCGGCGGCATGGACGGCCTGGAGCTTCTGGACATGGTCAAGGCGCTGGACGCCGACCTGCCGGTGATCATGATTTCCGGCCACGGCAACATCGAGACGGCCGTCAGCGCCATCAAGCGCGGCGCCTACGAGTTCCTGGAAAAGCCGTTCAAGTCCGACCGCCTGCTGCTGATCGTCGAGCGGGCGCTGGAGGCGGCGGGGTTGCGTCGCGAGAACCGCCGGCTGCGCGCCCAGACCCTGGCCCCGGACGGCCTAATCGGCAAGTCGGCCCCGGCCCAGGCCCTGCGCCAGCTGATCGTCAAGGTGGCCCCCGCCAACAGCCGCATTCTGGTGTCCGGCCCTCCCGGCTCGGGCAAGGAGCTGGTCGCTCGCCTGATCCACGGCGCCAGCGCCAGGGCCCGTCAGGAGTTCGTGGCGGTCAGTTCGGCCGGCATGGCGCCCGAGCGCCTGGACGTCGAGCTGTTCGGCGAGGAAGGCGAGGGCGGCCGTCCGCGCAAGATCGGCGTGTTCGAACGCGCCCACGGCGGCACCCTCTATCTCGACGAAGTGGCCGACATGCCGCGCGAGACCCAGGGGCGCATCCTCCGCGTCCTAGTCGAGCAGCGCTTCCGCCGCGTGGGCGGCGACAGCGACGTGCAGGTCGACGTGCGCGTCATCTCGTCCAGCTCTCGTGATCTGCGCGACGAGATCGCCGGCGGCCGCTTCCGCGAAGACCTGTTCCACCGCCTGAACGTGGTGCCGGTGCGCGTACCGGGCCTGGCCGAGCGGCGCGAGGACATTCCGGAGCTGATCAACTTCTTCGTCGAGCGCATCAGCGAGGCCACCGGCCTGCAGCGCCGCCGCCTGGGCGAGGACGCCCTGGCCACGCTGCAGGTGCAGACCTGGCCGGGCAATGTCCGCCAGCTGCGCAACAACGTCGAGCGGATGCTGATCCTGGCATCGGGCGAGCCGGGCGACGTGATCACCGCCGAGATGCTGGCCGGTCCCGACCAGCCCAGCGCCGGCAACGCCGGAGCCATCGGCGCCGAGCGGATTATCGCCCTGCCGCTGCGCGAGGCCCGCGAGCTGTTCGAGCGCGAATATCTGAACGCCCAGATCCTGCGGTTTGGCGGCAACATTTCGCGCACGGCCAACTTCATCGGCATGGAGCGCTCGGCGCTGCACCGGAAGCTGAAGTCCCTGGGCGTCGCCGGCGCTCGGGCCGAAGAGGAAGAGTAGATGTCGCGTTTCGCCTATGTGAACGGCCGCTTCGTGCGTCACGGCGACGCCGCCGTGCATATCGAGGATCGCGGCTATCAGCTGGCTGACGGCGTCTATGAGGTCTGGGCGGTGTTCGACGGCAAGCTGGCCGACGCCGATGGCCACTTCACCCGCCTGTGGCGCAGCCTGGACGAACTGCGCATCGCTCATCCCATGAGCCAGGCGGCGCTGACCATGGTGCTGCGCGAGGCCGTGCGCCGTAACAAGGTGCGCGAGGGTCTGGTCTATCTGCAGGTCACCCGCGGCGTCGCCAAGCGCGACCACGCCTTCCCGAACCCGGCGGTCCTGCCGGCCGTCGTGGTCACGGCCAAGGCGCTGGATCGCGCCGCCACCAACGCCAAGGCCGTCAAGGGCGCGTCGGTGATCTCGGTTCCTGAAAACCGCTGGGGCCGCTGCGACATCAAGTCGATCGGCCTGTTGCCCAACGCCCTGGCCAAGCAGGCGGCCCGCGAGCGCGGCGCGCTGGAGGCCTGGTTCGTCGACGACATGGGCCTGGTCACCGAAGGCGCCTCGTCAAACGCCTGGATCGTCGACGGTGAGGGCAACCTGCGGACCCGCGACACCAACGCCAACATCCTGCGCGGCATCACCCGTTCGACCCTGCTGGAGGTGATCCGCGAGGCCGGCCTGCCGATCAACGAGAAGCCGTTCACGATCGCCGAGGCCCAGGGCGCCAAGGAGGCCTTCATCACCGGCGCCGGCTCGCTGGTGACGCCAATCGTGCAGGTCGACGGGGTGAAACTGGGCGACGGCGTTCCCGGCCCGGTGGCGACCAAGCTTCGGGCGCTCTATATTGAGCGGGCGCGCCAGAAAGCCGTCTGACCTCAAAGCTGTCTGGGATCGGAGCAATATCCGGCCAGGACGACCTTGTGGCGCTTAACCATGCGGAAAATTTCGCCGACGACTTGTCGCTTTCGGCGAAAAATCCTCTAGCATGGACTTGTTTGTGTGGGGGGCGTGTGGCCCTCCGAGAACAATGAGAGGGGAACCCCCGATGTCTGCCGAAAAGAAGCAAAACCTCCAGGACACGTTCCTGAACAGCGTGCGCAAGTCGAAGACGCCGCTCACCATCTTCCTGGTCAACGGCGTGAAGCTGCAGGGCGTGGTCAGCTGGTTCGACAATTTTTGCGTCCTGCTGCGTCGCGATGGCCAGTCGCAACTGGTCTACAAGCACGCCATTTCCACCATCATGCCGGCGCAGCCCGTTCAGCTCTATGAGCCCAGCGCCGACTCCGACGACTGATTTCTAGGGTCGCTTGTCCAAGTCTACATCCAGGTCGATTGACCACGCCGCGCCGATCCTGAAGGCGCTTGTCATCCATCCGGCGCGGCAGCTGCGCGGCCAGGCGGCCCTCGAAGCCCGGGATCCCAAGTCCCGGCTCGAGGAGGCCGTCGGCCTCGCCATCGCGCTTGATCTCGACGTCGTCGAAACCGTGATCGCCCCGCTGCGGGCGGTGACACCTGCGACCTTGTTCGGCAAGGGCAAGGTCGAGGAGTTCGCGGCGATCTGCGAGGTCGAGCACATCGACGTCGCCGTCTTCGACGATCAGCTCACGCCCATCCAGCAGCGCAATCTCGAGAAGGCGCTGAAGGTGAAGGTCGTGGACCGCACCGGGCTGATCCTCGAGATCTTCGCCCGCCGGGCCCGGACCCGCGAAGGCAAGCTGCAGGTCGAGCTGGCTAGGCTGGACTATGAGCGCTCGCGCCTCGTCCGCACCTGGACCCACCTGGAGCGCCAGCGGGGCGGCACCGGCTCGACCGGCGGCCCTGGCGAAACCCAGATCGAAATCGACCGCCGCCTGATCGCGGGCACGATTATCAAGCTCAAGAAAGAGCTGGAGGAAGTGCGCCGCACGCGGACCCTGCACCGCAGCGCCCGCAAGAAGGTGCCGTATCCGACGGTCGCTCTGGTCGGCTACACCAACGCCGGCAAGTCCACGCTGTTCAACCGCCTGACCGAGGCGGAGGTGCTGGCCAAGGACATGCTGTTCGCGACCCTGGACCCGACCCTGCGCACCGTGAAGCTGCCCGACGGGCGGCCGGCGATCATGTCCGACACCGTCGGCTTCATCTCCGACCTGCCGCACGAGCTGGTCGAGGCCTTCCGCGCCACCCTTGAGGAGGTGCAGGAGGCAGACGTCGTGCTGCACGTCCGCGACGTGGCCAATCCTGACAGCGAGGCCCAGGCCCGTGACGTCGAGACGGTGCTGTCCGAGCTGGGCGTCACGTTTGACGAGGGCAAGGTCGTCGTCGAGGTCTGGAACAAGGTCGACCTCCTGAACGAGGAGGATCGCGAGGTCATCGAGGGTCAGGCCCGCCGCAAGGAGGCCTCGGCCGTTTCAGCCGTGACCGGCGAGGGCTGCGAGGCCCTGCTGCGCCGGATCAGCGGCCTGATCGACGACTCGCCGCCGGTCGAGATCAAGCTTCTGGCCCAGGATGGTCAGGCCCTGGCCTGGCTTTATCGCAACGGCCGGGTCCTGAGCCGCTACGACGGTCCTGCCGGCGAAGTGACGATCGTTACGCGGCTAGATAGCCAGGCTCTGGGCCGGTTTGAGCGCCAGTTCCCCGGCGCGCTGGTCGGCCCTGTAGAGTAGCGGCGACTAGCCCTTCTTTTCGGCCGCCTTGGCGTCGTTCCACAGCGCGTCCATTTCCGCGAGATCGGACTGGTCCGGCGTCTTGCCACGCTGGGCCAGGCCCGCCTCGACGAAGGCGAAGCGGCGGGCGAACTTGGCGTTGGTGGCGCGCAGGGCGTCCTCCGGATCGACGTCCAGCTTGCGGGCCAGGTTGGCGCAGACGAACAGGATGTCGCCCAGCTCCTCGCGAGCCTTGGCCATGTCGCCGGCCTCGATCTCGACCTCGATTTCCGCCGTCTCCTCGCGCAGCTTATCCAGCACCTCACGCGCCGAGGGCCAGTCGAAGCCGACGCGGGCGGCGCGCTTGGTCAGTTTCACGGCGCGGGTCATGGAGGGCAGGCCGGTGGGCACGTCGTCCAGAACCCCGGTCTTGGCCTTGGCCTTGCGCTCCTGGGCCTTCAGCTCCTCCCAGCCGGCGACCTGGGCCGACAGGTCGTCATAGGCGTGGTCGCCGAACACGTGCGGATGGCGGCGGATCATCTTGTCGGAAATGGCCGTGACCACGTCCTTCAGGTCGAACGCCCCTTGCTCCTCGGCCATCCGCGAATGGAAGACGACCTGCAGCAGCAGGTCGCCCAGCTCGTCCCTCAGCTCCGGCAGGTCGTTACGCTCGATGGCGTCGGCGACCTCATAGGCCTCCTCCACCGTGTAGGGCGCGATCGTCGCGAAGGTCTGCTCCAGGTCCCAGGGGCAGCCGCCGTCCGGATCGCGCAGCTTGGCCATGATCTCCACGAGGCGGAAGATCGGGTGGCTCTCGTCACTCGGCAGGGGCGGGGAGGATGGCATCGTGACCCGGTTCGGCTGGAGGCGGCGTATGGCCGCCCGTCGCGTCCCGCGCCGCGAGCTGGCGCTGAATCTCGGCGAGGCGGTTCTCATCCAGCGGATAGCGCATCATCACCGCCGCGACCACCAGTCCCAGGATCGCCGGGGCGAAGGCGTACAGCCCGACCAGCGCCGCATCGCCCGAGGGCGTCGGCGTCTTGGGATCAAAACCCATCATGCCCAGCAGGATGAACACGCCCACCGCCAGGGCGTAGCCCAGCTTCACGGTGCCGGTGACGATCGCATAGAGCAGGCCGGTCTTGTCGACGCCGCTCTCCAACCGCTCCTCATCGCCGATGTCGGCCATCATGGCCCGCACCAAGAGCTGGGCGGCCGAATAGGGCAGGCCGGCCAGGACCAGCACGATCATGCCCAGCACCAGCTCGCCGGGTGGGGTGATGACGGCGGTCAGCTGAACGACGGCATAGATCACCGAGGCCACGGCCAGGGCGCGGTGCTTGCCGATCCGCTTGGCCAGCATTGGCCACAGCGGCGCGCCGGCCAGGGCGGCGATGAAATAGATCAGCAGCAGGATGCCGGCCTGGGTCTTGTCGAAGCCCTTCATCCGCTCGAAGAAGAACAGGAACAGCGTGCCGGCGATGCCCGGCGCCAGGCCCATCAGCAGGTCGGCGATCAGCAGGCGTCGGACCGAGGGGCGGGTCAGCAGGTTCAGATACTGTTTCAGGCCGGTCTTGCCGTGACGGGGCGGCGCGGTCGGTTCGCCGACCGTGGTCACCGCCAGCAGCACGGTGAGTGGCGCCAGCAGCACGATGAACCAGCCCATGGCGTGCATGCTGTCCAGGTGGTCGCCCTTGAACATGCCGGTGACGATCGGCGGCAGGCACAGCACCAGGATCATGCCCACGACATTGGCGCCCTGCCACCAAGCGAAGACACGCGAGCGCTGCTGGTAGTCGGTGGACAGCACCGCGCCCCAGGCCGTCTGGGACAGCACCACCATCGAATAGCCGACATAGAGCACGGCTAGCCAGAACCACAGGTACAGCGGGCCGACGCCCGGCTGGGCCATGAACAGGGCGAAGGTGCCGATCGCGATGATCGGGGTGCCGGCCGCCAGCCAGGGGCGGAAACGGCCAAACCGCGTCCGCGTCCGGTCCATCATGCCGCCCAGCACGGGGTCCAGCATCATGTCGACCAGTTTGACGATCAGGAAGGCCGCGCCGACCATCGCCATCGGCAGGCCCAGCGAGTTGATGTAGTATTCGGGCAGGTACACGACCAGCGGCAGGCCCATCGCCGAGATGGGGATGGCGGGACCGGCAAACCGGGCCAGCGACCAGGACGAAACCCGCTGGGTCATGACGTACTCCTCCCCGTACTGAGCGCCATTTGAACGCTGTTTAAAACGAGTGTGCGAGCAATGCGCGTCGGACGCTAGTCCTGACTTCGCTCAAGCGTCCGCCGCTTCACGCGGCCAGCCGCTGAAGGGACGATGGAAAGGGACGCGGAGCGCCGGACAGCGTCCGGAGGTGTGTAGAATTGATACCGTTTCGACGAAGCCAGACGCTCCGCGTGACCGTTCTGCGCCAGCGTCCCGACAGGTGGCCCTGTTCAGGCCTTACCGGGACCTGGACCTCGCCGTTTCCGGCAAGCTCCAGAGGTCGAAGAAGGCGAGCCAATACAGGCTAAGACGCACCCCTTGGTCTTCGACCACGCCGACGGCGGGCGGGCCTGGCAGCGATGCAGGTCCCCGGACCGTTCGAGTATCCCCCTCGAACCTGTCCCCGCTCGATCACACCCCGCCGCCGCAACCGGTCGCTGGCCATGCGCCCTTCCCCGCGACGAGGTGGGTAGAGATTACGGCAGGTTTCGGAGGGGGGGATGGAAGAGCGGGAACGCTCGTGAAGCGCTCGTCCCCTCTCTCTTTGAGAGAGGGAGGGGCCCATGCGCAGCATGGGAGGGTGAGAGGTTACACCGCTCACCGAATAGTCCCTGAAAAACCAGAGAGATGTGCGAAACCACTGACCGGCTTCGCCTAACCTCTCACCCTCCCACGCCTAACGGCGCGGGCCCCTCCCTCTCTCTATGAGAGAGGGATTTATGCTCGTGCCCGCGCGGGTGTTTCCTACTTCATCCGCAGAGGTAGCCCCGCCGCCACGAAGAACACCTCGTCCGCCACCTGGGCCAGACGCTGATGCAGCCGCCCAGCCTCATCCCGGAAGCGGCGGCCCAGCGGCGTTTCGGGCACCAGCCCCAGGCCGACCTCGTTGCTGACCAGCCAGAGCCGGGCCGGGCAGGCCGCCACCGCCTCGACCAGCGCCGTTGCCGCCGCCTCCACGTCGCGGTCGTTCAGCATCAGGTTCGACAGCCACAGGGTCAGGCAGTCGATCACGGCCACGGCGTCGGCGGGGAGGGCGGCCACCGCCTCGGGCAGGTCCAGCGGCGCCTCGACGGTGATCCACGATTCGCCGCGGTCGGCCTGGTGGCGGGCGATCCGCTCAGCCATCTCGTCGTCGAACGCCTGTCCGGTCGCGATCAGCGTCGCGCGCCCGGTTGCCGCAGCGCCTTCAGCCGCTTTCTGGGCGAAGGCGCTCTTGCCGGAACGGGCCCCGCCCAGCACCAGGGTCGCGGTCATGAAAGCTCCACATTGACGGTGTGCGGCGCACAATATACGGCAGGCGCTGCATCAGGCTCCTCGAAAGAGGATTAAAAGGGAACGAGGTTCAAGACCTCGGCTGCCCCCGCAACTGTAAGCGGCGAGCTCTCGCGTCATACGCCACTGGGATCTCAAGTCCTGGGAAGGCGACGCCAAGAGCATTGACCCGTGAGCCAGGAGACCTGCCCGGCGCAGTCGTTCATCGCTCGGCCGGGGTGCGCCGAACGAACGGGTCTTCCCGAGAAACGACAGTCACAGGACCGCGCGACGGTCCGAGGCGGACGCGCGGCTTACCGCTTCGTGTTCGTCCCGGCTTGGCGCGCGGGTCGTTCAGAAGGGGAAAGAAGACCATGATCCGAGCATTTCTCAGCTCCACCGCCATCTCCACCGTCCTGATCGCCAGCCCGGTTCTCGCCGATGACCAGAAGGCTCCCGAGGCCGACGTCGCCGGTTCGGCCGGCGCCAACGGCGTCGCCGAGCTTGTCGTCACCGCCACCCGCACTGCCCAACCGATCGAGAAGATCGGTGCGTCGGTCACGGTGCTGACCCAGGGCGCCATCGAAGCCAGCCAGGCCGTGTCGGTGGTCGAACTGCTGGCCCAGCAGCCCAGCGTCAATTTCGTGCGTAACGGCGGTCCGGGCACGACCACCAGCCTCAACATCCGCGGCGCCGAGACCCAGCACACCGTCGTGCTGATCGACGGCGTCAAGTTGAACGACCCGTCCTCGACCCAGGGCGGCTTCAACAGCGGCAACCTGCTGGTCGGCGACATCACCCGCATTGAAGTCCTGCGCGGCGCCCAGTCGACCCTGTGGGGCAGCCAGGCCATCGGTGGCGTGGTCAACATCGTGACCGCCGATCCGACCACGCCGTTCGGCGGCTCGCTGGACGTCGAAGGCGGTTCGCGCCAGACCGGCTACATCCGTGGCGGCCTGGGCGGCGCCAGTGAGAAGATCGTCTGGCGCGTGGCCGGCAGCTTCTACTCGACCGACGGCTTTTCGGCCTACAAGACCGGCAAGGAGAAGGACGGCTATCACAACACCGGCCTGTCGGGCCGCCTGCGCTACAAGTTCAGCGACGCGATCTCGGCCGAGGTGCGTTCGGTCTATTCGAAAGGCAAGAACGACTTCGACGCCTTCAACGGCGACAGCGTCGAATACGGCCGCACCAACGAGCTGGTGGTCTATTCGGGCCTGAACTTCGCCCTGCTGGACGGTCGCTGGAACAACCGCGTCGGTTACGCCTATACCGACACCGACCGCGAGAACATCAACCCCGCGCGTCCCGCCGTGCCGCTGACCTTCGACGCCGCCGGCAAGAACAAGCGCTGGGAATATCAGGGCGTGTTCGCGGTTTCGGACGCGGTCTCGGCCACGTTCGGCGCCGAGAGCGAGAAGTCGCGCATGCGCACGCGCTCGCCGCTGCCCAGCAACCCCAACCCGGCCTTCAGCCGTGGCCGCGTCGGCGTCGACAGCGTCTACGGTCAGCTGCAGGCTGAGGTGATCCCGGGCCTGACCCTGACTGCCGGCGTCCGCTACGAGGACCACGACACCTATGGTTCGCACACCCTGGGCCAAGCCTCGGCCGCCTGGGCGCTGAACGAAGGCAACACCGTGCTGCGCGCCAGCTTCGGCCAGGGCTTCCGCGCCCCGGGCCTCTACGAGCTGTACAGCGAGTACGGTAACCTGAACCTGTCGCCCGAAGAGTTCGACAGCTGGGACGCGGGCGTCGAGCAGCGCTTCTTCGAGGGCAAGGCCCGCGCCTCGATCACTTGGTTCAACCGCGAGGCCGACAACGAGATCCGCTACAACAGCTGCTCGTCGGGCTCGACCGATCCGCTGTGCACGCCCGGCGGCGTCTTCCGCTTCGGCTACTACCGCAACATCCAGAAAACCAAGACGCAAGGGTTGGAGCTGATCGGTGAAGTGAAGCCCGTCGAGGGCCTGACCATCACCGGCAACTACACCTATACCGACGCCCAGTCGGAGTCGGGTACCAGCGCCGGCAAGCAGCTGACCCGTCGCCCCAAGAACATGGGCAATCTGTCGGTCGGCTATCGCTGGCCTGTGGGCCTGACCACCACGGTGGCGGCGCGTCACGTGGGCAAGACCTTCAACAACGACGCCAACACCGTCGTGGTGAAGAGCTACACCCTGGTCGACCTGCGCGCCTCGTATCCGATCAACGAGACCTATGAGGTCTTCGGCCGGGTCGAGAACGCGTTCGACAAGGACTATCAGACCATCCTGAACTATGGCGCGCCGGGTCGTGGCGCGTTCCTGGGCCTGCGGGCTCGCTTCTAGGATCCGAGAATGGCGGCCCAAAAACACATAACGGGCCCCTATATCGGCGCCTTCCGGCACGGCGGCCGTCTCCATGAGGCGATGGCCGCCTGGCCGGACGCGCCCTGGCCGTGGCTGGACCTCTCGACCGGCATCAATCCTGATCCGTGGCCGGGGCCGCGCGCGTCGGCCAAGGCGCTGACGCGTCTGCCCGATCCGCGGGACCTAGCACGGCTGGAGGCCGTGGCGGCCAAGGCCTTCGGCGTCGCTGACCCCGCGCGGGTCGTGGCGGTTGCCGGGGCCGAGGCGGGGCTGCGGCTGCTGGTCGGCTTCCTGGGCGGCCAGGCCGCCCTGGTCAGCCCGATCTATGGCGGCCATACCGAGGCCTGGGGCGACCGGGGGATGGCCGTACCGGCGCCGGACCTGGAAGCCGACATCCTGGTGCTGGTCAATCCGAACAATCCCGACGGCCGCCGGATCGAGCGGGACGCGCTCGAGGCTCTGGCCCGGACACGGTCGGCCGCTGGCCGCTGGACCGTCGTCGACGAGTCCTTCGGCGAGGTCGCGCCCGCGCTCAGCGTTGCCGATCTGGAGATCGAGCGGCTGATCGTGCTGCGCTCGTTCGGCAAGTTCTACGGCCTGCCTGGAGCGCGGCTCGGATTTCTAATTCTGAACAAAGACATGGCGGCGAAAGTTCGCCTGATGTTGGGCGACTGGCCGCTGAGCGCCGACGCCCTGGCGCTGGGCCTGGGCGCCTATGCCGACGTGACCTGGCGCGCGGCGACCCAGGCGTCGTTGGCGTCCCAGGCGCAGGCGCTGGACGGACTGCTGGCCGAGGCCGGTCTGACGGTGCTGGGCGGCTGCGATCTCTTCCGCTGGGTCGAGGTCGCCGACGCCCACGACCTGTTCTCACGACTGTGCGCCCGGGGTGTGCTGACGCGGCCGTTCGCGGATCTTCCCAGCCGACTTCGTTTTGGTCTGCCATCTGGTAAGGATTTCAATCGCGTTCGCGAGGCGCTTCAACCATGAGCACCCGTCGCGACATGATTGGCGGAGCGCTGGCGCTGGCCGTGCCGTCCAAGGCTGCGCCGCGCCGGATCGCGTCGTTGAACAACTGTCTGGACGCCATGCTGGTGCACCTGGCCGACCGCGGCCAGATCGCCGCCCTCAGCCACTATGCCCGCGAGCCGCACGGCTCGACCGTCGCCGCCCAGGCCAAGACCTTGCCCTATACCTGGGAAAGCGCCGAGGAGATCATCTCGCTGCGGCCCGACCTGGTGCTGGCCAGTCAGCACTCGGCCCTGGCCACCCGTAACGCCCTCAAGCGCCTGCATGTGCCGGTGCACCGCTTCAAGGTGCCCAAGTCGGTCGCCGAGAGCCTGGCCCAGGTCCGGAAGATCGCCGGCCTGATCGGCCATCCGCAGCGCGGCGAGGTCCTGGTCGCGCGGATCGAGGCGGCGATCGCCGCGTCCGCGCCGCCGGCGGGCGCGCGCCGCTTGCAGGCCCTGATCTACCAGCCCAACGGTTTCGCGGCGGGGCCCGGCACCCTGGTCGACGAGATGATGGACCAGGCCGGCTTCGAGAACGTCGCGCGCCGCTATGGCCTCAAGACCTGGGGCAATGTCGGGCTGGAGCGCCTGCTGGCCGATCCGCCTCAGGTGCTGCTGGTCGGCGAGCCGGCGCCGGGCGCGCGCAGCTGGGCCGACCGGGTCATGACCCATCCGGCGCTGAAGTCGATCTCCAGTCGCATGCGCCTGGTCCGCGTGCCCGAGAAGCTCCTGTACTGCGGCGGCCCTGTCCTGATCGACACAGCCGCCGCCATGGCCCGCGCGCGGGCCCAAGCTCTGAAGGAGGGCGCATGAGGATCAGATCCGCCTGGCTGATCTGCGCGGTGCTGGCGGCCGCGCTGGTCGTGCTGTTCGGCCTCAGCCTGTGCGCCGGCCGCGTCTGGACGCCGTGGAGCGCCTGGACCTCGCACGGCGAAGACCCGCGCTGGGCCATCGTCTTCGGCCTGCGCCTGCCGCGCACCATCCTGGCCATCCTGGTCGGCGGGGCTCTTGGCCTCTCCGGCGCGGCGTTGCAAGGCTACACCCGCAACCCGCTGGCCGATCCGGCGGCCTTGGGCGTCTCGACCTCGGCGGCGCTGGGGGCGGTGCTGACCCTCTATCTGGGCGCGGCCGCCGAGGCGGTGTGGATCCTGCCGGCCGGCGCCATGATCGGCGCGGCGCTGGGCGTGGCCGTGCTGTTGTCCCTGGCCGGGGTGACCTCCAGCATCGTCACCTTCCTGCTGGCCGGCTTTGTCATTCAGACCGTCTGCGGCGCGGCCATCGCCCTGGCCTTGAACCTAGCGCCGAACCCGTGGGCGGTGAACGAGATCCTCAACTGGCTGATGGGCTCGCTGGCCGATCGCAGCGTCGACGAGGTCAAGCTGGCCGCGCCGGGCGTGATCGCTGGCGGCCTGCTGCTGTTGACCCTGGGCCGGTCGCTGGACGCCCTGACCCTGGGCGAGCAGGGCGCCAAGTCGCTGGGCGTGGAGCTGTCGCGCACCCGCCTGCTGATGGCCATCGGCGTCGCCGTCGCGGTCGGCTCCAGCGTGGCGGTGACCGGCGTCATCAGCTTCGTCGGCCTGATCACCCCGCACCTGCTGCGGCCGCTGCTGGGCTCCAAGCCCAGCGCGGTGCTGTGGCCGTCGTTCCTGGGCGGAGCCGTCCTGACCCTGGCCGCCGACATCCTGGTGCGCATGACGCCCGCCGCCAGCGAGATCAAGCTGAGCGTGGCCATGGCCATTTTGGGCGGGCCGTTCTTCCTGTGGATGCTGATCACCATGCGCCGGAGACTGGCATGAACCTTCGGGCCCAGACCATCACGCTGAACTTCGGTGAGCGTCGGGTGCTGGACGGCGTCACCGCCGACTTCGCGCGCGGCCAGGTGATCGCCATCGTCGGGCCCAACGGCGCCGGCAAGTCGACCCTGCTGTCGTGCCTGGCCGGCCTGCGCAAGCCCGACGCCGGGCAGGCGCTGCTGGGCGAGGGCGCCGTCGCCGCCATTCCCGGTCGCCAGCGCGCGCGCCATATCGCTTTTCTGGCGCAAAGCCCTGAAATCGCGTGGGATGTCGATGTTCGCGCATTCATCGGTTTAGGCCGTACGCCGCACCTGGGGGCTTTCGGGCTGAGCGGCGAGGACAAGGTCGTCGTCGAGAACGCCATCGCCAAGGCCCGGCTGGAAGACTTCGCCGACCGAGCCGTCACGCGACTGTCCGGCGGCGAGCGGGCCCGGGCCCTGATCGCCCGCGCCCTGGCCGGCGAGACTGACTGGCTGCTGGCCGACGAGCCGCTGACGGGGCTGGACCCTGCCCACGCCCTGGACGCCCTGTCACTGTTTCGCGGTATGGCCCACGAGGAGGGCCGGGGCGTCATCGTCACCTTGCACGACCTGAACCTGGCCGCCCGCTTCGCCGATCGCGTGCTGGTGCTGAGCGATGGCAAGCTGGTGATCGACGCCGCGCCCGAGACGGCCTTGGCGCCTGATGTCCTGGCAGACGTCTACGGCGTCACGGTCCGGCGCCACGAGGGCGAAGCTGGCCCGCTGATCGAAGTGTTGGGTCGTGTCGGCTAGTCCCTGGCTGGTGCTGGCGGCCGCAGCGCTGGAGGCGGCGTTCGACTATCCCGACGCCCTGCACAGGCGCGTGCCGCATCCGGTCGTCTGGATCGGGACGCTGATCTCGACCCTGGAAGCGCGACTGAACAGGCCGGATTTCAGCGAGGCCCTGCGCCGGGTGCTGGGCGTCCTGACCCTGCTGATCATCGTCGGCGTCAGCGGCCTGGCCGGCTGGCTGATCACGAAGTTCGGCGGGCCTTGGGCCGTGGTCATCGTCGGCGTCGTCGGTCTGGCGCAGCGCAGCCTGTACGATCACGTCCGCGCGGTCGCCAAGCCGCTCCGCGCCGGCGACCTGCAGAGCGCCCGGACGGCCGTCGGCATGATCGTGGGACGTGACACCGCCCGGCTCGACGAGTCCGGTGTCGCCGCCGCCGCCATCGAGAGTCTGGCCGAGAGCTTCTGCGACGGTGTCGTCGCCCCGATCTTCTGGTTCGTGGTCGCCGGGCTGCCGGGCCTGTTCGTCTACAAGGCCGTCAACACCGCCGACAGTTTGATCGGCCACCGCGAGCCACGCTGGCGCAGATTCGGCTGGGCCTCGGCGCGTTTCGACGACCTGCTGAACCTGATCCCGGCGCGGCTGGCCGGCGTGCTGGTCGCCGTGGCCGGGCGCGGCGGCTGGACGGCCATGTGGCGCGACTCCGGCAAGCATTCTTCGCCCAACGCCGGCTGGCCCGAGGCGGCCATGGCTGGGGCGCTGGGCGTCCAGCTGGGCGGGCCGGCCTGGTACGACGGCGAGGTCTCGAACCGTCCGGTGCTGGGCCAGGGCAGGGCGCCCGACGCCGGCGATGTTGCCCGTGCGCTGAAGGTCTATCTGGCGGCCTGCGCGATCCTCTGGTTGATGCTGGCTGCAGGAGGACTGGCATGGCGGCATTGATGATCCAGGGCTGCGGGTCCGACGTCGGCAAGTCGGTGCTGGTCGCGGGCCTGTGCCGCCTCTTCGCCAATCGCGGCCTGACCGTGCGGCCGTTCAAGCCGCAGAACATGTCCAACAACGCCGCCGTGACCGCCGACGGCGGCGAGATCGGCCGCGCCCAGGCGCTGCAAGCGGTCGCCTGCCGCACCCCGCCGACCGTCGACATGAACCCGGTGCTGCTGAAGCCGCAGAGCGATGTCGGCGCCCAACTGGTGGTGCGCGGCCAGATGGCCGGGACGTGGAAGGCCCGCGGCTATCAGGAGCGCAAGGCCGCCCTGCTGGATACGGTGCTGGAGAGCTTCCGCAAGCTCGAGGCCGAAAGCGATCTGGTCATCGTCGAGGGCGCCGGCAGTCCGGCCGAGATCAATCTGCGGGCCGGCGACATCGCCAATATGGGCTTCGCCATCGCCGCCGACGTGCCCGTCGTGCTGGTCGGCGACATCGACCGTGGCCACGTCATCGCCGCCCTGGTCGGCGCCCACGCGGTGCTGGATGACGCCGACCGGGCCATGGTGCGCGGTTTCCTGATCAACAAGTTCCGCGGCGATCCCAGCCTGTTCCAGGACGGCCGGGCCGAGATCGTGCGCCGCACGGGCTGGCCGGACCTGGGGATGGCCCCGTGGCTGGCGGCGGCGCGACGTTTGCCGGCCGAGGACGCCGTAGTGCTGGACCGCGCCGTCGGCGCCGACGGCCGCAAGGTGCGCATCGTCGTGCCGATGCTGTCGCGGATCGCCAATTTCGACGAGTTCGACGCCCTGCGCAGCGAGCCGGACGTGGAGTTCGCCTTCGTGCCGCCGGGCACGCCGCTGCCGGGCGACGCTGATCTCGTCATCCTGCCCGGGACCAAGGCGACCCTGGCGGACCTGGCCTTCTTCCGCGCCCAGGGCTGGGACATCGACCTTGCGGCCCACGTGCGGCGTGGCGGGAGGGTGCTGGGTGTCTGCGGCGGCTATCAGATGCTGGGCAAGCGGCTGTCCGACCTTGATGGCGTCGAGAGCATTCCGGACACGGTGGAAGGGCTGGGCCTGCTGGACGTCGAGACGGTGATGACGGGCGACAAGACCCTGCGGCCCGTGAGCGGTCACCTGGCCGGCGGCGCGCCGTTCGCCGGCTATGAGATGCATGTTGGCCGTACGACCGGCGCCCAGCGACCGATGCTGACGTTCGACGATGGCGTGACGGACGGCGCGGTGTCGGCCGACGGCCGGGTGCGCGGCGCCTATGTCCACGGACTGTTCGACCAGGGGCAGGCCCGCGCGGCGCTGCTGGCCGAGCTGGGCGCGGTGTCGAACGGCGTCGACCAGGACATCCGCATCGACCAGGCGCTGGACGAGATTGCCGCCGTCCTGGAACAAGCCTTCGACATTCCCGCCCTGGCCGCCTTGGCCGGCCTGGAGATCTCGTCATGACCCTGCCGTCCGTCACGCCCGTCGACACCGCCGCTGCGCCAGCCTTGCGCGCCACGATCGACGGCAAGGCCAAGCCGCTGGGGGCGCTGGGGCGGATCGAAACCCTGGCGGTGCACCTGGGCCTGATCGCGGACGGCGCGCAGCCGGCCTACGACAAGGCGCTGCTGCTGGTGTTCGCCGGCGATCACGGCCTGACCGCCGAGGGCGTGTCGGCCTATCCAGCCAGCGTCACCCAGGCCATGGTCGCCACCTTCCTGGCCGGCAAGGCCAGCGCCAACGCCTTCGCCCGCGCGGTCGGAGCCGATCTGAAGGTGGTCGACGCAGGGGTGGACGCCGAGCTGCCGGCCCATCCGGACCTGCTGGACCGCAAGGTGCGTCACGGCACGCGCAACGCCGCCGTCGAACCGGCCCTGACCGCCGACGAAGTGTCGTTGGCTTTGGTGCGCGGGGCGCAGATCGCCGTCGACGCCGCGCGCGAGGGCTATGAGGTGCTGGCCTTGGGCGAAATGGGCATTGGCAACACCGCCTCGGCCGCTTTGATCATGCACCGGTTGGCGGGCGTGCCGCTGGACCAGTGCGTCGGCCTGGGCGCCGGTCACGATGCAGAGGGGCTGGCCCGCAAGAGGGCGGCGATCGAGCGCGCGGCGGCGCGATCGGACGCGACCAAGCCGCGGGAGGTCCTGGCCGAGTTCGGCGGACTGGAGATCGCCATGATCGCTGGTGCGGTGATCGGCGCGGCCTCGGCCCGCATCCCCGTGCTGGTCGACGGCTTCATCGTCTCGGCCGCGGCGCTGGTGGCCATCGAGCTGGTCCCGGAGGTCGCCGACTATTGCGTGTTCTGCCATCGCTCGGCGGAGCAGGGTCACGCCCTGATGCTGCGGATGCTGGAGGTCGAGCCGCTGCTGACCCTGGACCTGCGGCTGGGCGAGGGCACTGGCGCGCTGCTGGCTCTGCCGCTGGTGCGGGCGGCCTCGCGCCTCTTGAGCGACGTCGCCAGCCTGGATGACGTGCTGAGCAGGCGCCTCTAGATGATCGCACGGGTCCGACACGAGCTGCGACTGCTGGTCTGCGCGGTGCAGTTCCTGACTCGCGCCCCAACCCCGGCCCTGGCGCATTTCGAGCCCGACTGGATCACGCGATCCGCGCGCTATTTTCCGCTGGTCGGCCAGATGGTTGGCGCGCTGAGCGCCGGCATTCTGGTCGCCGCCGAGCACGCCTGGAGCGGGCCGGTCGCGGCCCTGCTGGCGATCGGCGTCGGGATCCTGACCACCGGAGCCTTTCACGAGGACGGCCTGGCCGACACCGCCGACGGCCTGGGTGGCGGCCAGACGGCCCAACGCCGGCTGGAGATCATGAAGGACAGCCGCATCGGCACCTATGGCGTCTGCGCCCTGGTCCTGGTGCTGGGCCTGAAGGTGATGGTGCTGGCCCAGACGCCGGCGGTGTCGGCGGCGCTGATGCTGCTGGCCGCCCATGGGGCCGGGCGGGCCGCCGCCGTGGTGGTCATGCGCCTGACGCCCTATGCGCCCAGCGGCGACGCCGGCAAGTGGAAACCGACGCCGCAGGGCGTACGGACGGGCGAGGTGCTGCTGGCTCTGGCTATCGCCGCCTGGCCGCTGTTCCTGATGCCGGGCGAGGCCGTGGCGGCGGGGCTGGCGGGCGGCGCGATCCTGGCGGTCGCCCTGACGCTGACGGCTAAACGCCTGATCGGCGGCCACACGGGCGATGTGCTGGGCGGGGTCGAGCAGGTGTTCGAGGTTGGCTTCCTGCTGGGCGCCGGGGCGCTGCTGTCGTGAGGCTGTTGGTGGCCGCGGGCTCGCACGTGGCGCAGATCTTGGCCCGCGAGCCGGTGGATCACGTGCTGAGCCTGGTGTCGCCGGACGCCGAGCTGGCGCCGATCGCCGCGCCGCGCACGGTGCTGCGCTTCAACGACATCGTTGAACCTCGGCCGGGCCTAGTGGCGCCGGACGCCGAGGTCATCGCGGCCATTCTGGCGCTGAGAGCATGCGGCACGCTGCTGATCCACTGTTTCGCCGGCGTCAGCCGCTCGACGGCGGCGGCCTATGCCCTGGCCTGCGCCCACCGGCCGGCGGGCGAGGAGGCGGCCTTGGCGGCCTTCCTGCGCCAGGCCTGTCCAGAAGCGACGCCGAACGCCCTGATGGTGAGCCTGGCGGACGACAGCCTGCGCCGAGGCGGGGCCATGCGCCGGGCCATCGCGGACCTGGGTCGCGGCGCTGACGCGTTCGAAGGCTCGCCGATCGACTGGCGGCTGGACTAGGGCTGGCCCAGGGCGCCGGGCAGCTCGATCCGCACCAGCTTCCACTTGAAGAAGCCCTGGCGCTCCAGGATCAGGCGGAAGTCGCTGTCTTCCGGCTTGCCGGGCTCGTGATAGCTGACCCGGAAGTGGTTCAGGCCCTGATAGGCGTAGCGGGTCTCCATCTTGGTCTTGTCCGGCGCGGGTGGGGCCGGCGCAGCCGTCTCAGGCCTGGCGGTTTGGGGCCCGGGCGGCGGGGCCGTCGTCGAGATCTCCTTGGGCGGCCGGGACTCGGCCACCATCGCGGCGATGGCGTCGGGCGTGGCGTATGCGTCCACGGCCTTGTCGACCACGCCAACCATCAGCATCTGGCCCAGGGCCGCGAACGGGTTGTCGCGCAGCGCAGGATCCTGGGCGAACGACCGGGTCATCACCGCCTTCAGCTGGATCTTCAGGCTCTCGCGCACGGCGGGGAAGTCGACCCGCTGGGCCAGCTCGTCGCGATTCCCGGCCTTGGCCGCGTCGGTCAGGCCTTTCAACGCCAGAATCGGTGAGGCGAAATAGACGACGGCCAGCACAAGCGCGGCTGCAACGCCGGCGCCGATCAGCAAACGGTTCGAACGAGTCATCGGATCCTCCAGCTGGAATAGGGGCAGAGGCGGGACGGGGCGGTCAACCGACGACCGAGCGCCGGTGGCGCGTGTTCAGGCTGAAAAAGCGCTCTTGGTATAGTCCAGGGCGGATTTCGACGTGCGGCCGGCTATCGCGCTTTCTAGGGATATGGCCATTTTGCCAGCCCCTGGATGCGATTTGATCGCTCTGAAGCGAATTCCTGCATTGGACAAGGAACTGTCACGGAGGTGTCGCCACAAGCTGCTTAAAGCCGTCTGGTCCATACCAGTTGGGACCAGGGGGAGCTCTCTCATGTCGAAACAACATCCCGTTCGGGGCATGCGCCCGAACCACAAGAACATTCTGCTGGCCACCGTCTCGGTGATGGTCGCCGGCGCCTCGTCGTCCGCGCTGGCCCAGCAGGCCTCCAGCGACGCCGTCGACGAGATCGTCGTCACCGGCTTTCGCAAGTCGCTGAGCGACGCCCGCGCCCTCAAGCGCGACTCGGTGATCCTGAAGGATGCCATCGTCGCCGAGGACATGGCCAAGTTCCCGGAACTGAACTTGGCCGAATCGCTGCAGCGCCTGCCGGGCGTGCAGATCAATCGTGAAGCCGGCGAAGGTCGCCGGATCTCGTTGCGCGGCCTGGGCCCCGACTTCGCCCGCGTGCAGCTGAACGGCATGGAAGTGCTGGGCAACGTCGACTCGGCGCAGGACAGCCGCGGCCAACGCTCGCGCGACCGCGCCTTCGACTTCAACATTTTCGCCTCGGAACTGTTCTCGAAGGTCGAGGTCGAGAAGACCTTCCAGGCGGCCCAGAACGAAGGCGGCATGGCCGGCACGGTCGGCCTGTTCACCGGCAAGCCGTTCGACTACGCCCCGGGTTCGAAGGGCGCGGTCTCGGTCAAGCTGGGCACCAACCAGTACACCAAGGACGCGCAGCCGCGCGTCGCCGCCCTGTTCAGCCACAACTGGGACAACACCTTCGGTGCGCTGGTCTCGGTCGCCTACGGCAAGCGCGAGACGACCGAGCAGGGGCGCAACACCTACAACTACGCCAAGCCCAGCGCCGACACGATGAAGTCGCTGGTCGCCAAGGGCCTGGATATCTCCAAGCTGAGCGCCGCCCAGCAGGCCAAGCTGCAATCGGGTGACCTGTACTTCGCCGACGGCAACCGTGTCTCGTCGTGGAACGCCAAGATGGAGCGCCTGGGCGTGACCACCGCCCTGCAGTGGCAGCCGACGGACAAGCTGCTGTTCACGCTGGACGCCCTGCACGGCCGCTTCACCACCCGCCGCAACGAGCTGCACCTGGCCACGCGTCCGCTGTCGTCGTCGGGCTCGATCGCGTTCGACACCGCCGCCGGCGGCGTCTGGCCGGCGATGTTCCAGAAGGCCTCGACGATCAACAACATCGCTTGGGACGCCAACAACTACGTCACCATGACCGATGTCACGGGCGCGACGTTCGGCAGCGAGAACCGTCGCTCGCTGAACAAGAACCGCTTCAACCAGCTGGCCCTGACCGGCAAGTGGGACGCCACCGACCGCCTGTCGTTCGACGGCCATGTCGGCTACGAGAAGTCGACCTACAAGACGCCCTACGACGACAAGCTGTACATGCGCGCCAAGGGCAACCTGGTCGCCAACTATGGCAGCGACGGCCGCTCGGTGTCGTTCGACTATCCGAACTCGGACATGACCAACCCCGCCAACTACGCGATGGACTCGTTCTACTATCGCGCCTTCAACAACGAGTCCGAGCTGAAGGAAGGCGTGCTGAACGCGCGCTACGAGCTGAACGACGTCTTCACCCTGCGCGCGGGCGTGGCCTATCACCGCTTCAGCCAGAACGGCATCGACAAGTTCTATGACGACAACGTCAACGGCACCCGCTCGAAGATGCGCGGCACGGCCGCCGGCGACGTGACGTCGGTGTTCAAGAACAACTTCGGCTCGTGGCTGATCGGCGACTACGACAAGGCTTTCGCGAAGTACAAGGAATACCACCGCATGGAGCCCAATACCGACGGCACTGGCGGCGCGATCCAGGACATCGAGAACGTCTACACGACCACCGAAGAGACCATCTCGGAATACGTCCAGGCCGACTGGGACACCCAGCTGTTCGGCAAGCGCTTCCGCGGCAATATCGGTCTGCGCGGCTATCAGACCGACACCCACAGCACCGGCTGGATCCAGGGCGACAGCTACGCCTATCTGGGCACCACCGACGTGAAGGGCAGCTATTCGGGCGTCCTGCCGGCCATGAACTCGGTGCTGGAGCTGACGCCGGAAGTGCTGGTGCGCTTCTCGGCCACCCAGAACCTGAACCGTCCGGGCATGGGCTCGATGGCGGCCGAAGGCAGCGCGGCCTACGAGCTGAACGCCGATGGCACGTTCGGCAAGATCACCGCCTCGCGCGGCAACCCGAACCTGAAGCCCTACAAGGACACGACGCTCGACCTGTCGCTGGAATACTACTTCGGCCGTGTCGGTCTGGTCTCGGCCAGCGTGTTCCGCAAGAACATCACGAACTTCATCGGTTCGCTGATGCTGGAGAACGTGCCCTTCAGCCAGACGGGTGTGCCGCACACCACGGTTCCGGGCGCGACGGCCAATACGATCGTCACGGAATTCTCGATGCCGATCAATGTGGACGGCACCAAGAAGCTGACCGGCGTCGAGCTGGCCGTGCAGACCGAGTTCTCGTTCCTGCCCGCGCCGTTCGACAAGATGGGCATGACCGCCAACTACACCTATGTCGACGCGGACGAGGCGTTCACCGGCATCTCGAAGAGCAGCTACAACGCCACGCTCTACTACGAGACCGACACCTGGGGCGTGCGCGGCTCGATGAGCCATCGCGACCGCTGGTACACGGGCCGCAACGACTCCGTGATGAGCGCCAGCACCCGCGGCTTCGAAGCCTCGACCTATGTCGACGCCTCGGCCTTCTACAACATCACCGAGAAGCTGCAGGCCTCGATCAACGCGATCAACCTGACCAACCAGAAGGACACCCAGTTCTGGGGTCAGAACCGCTATCTGTATAACCAGAACCAGAGCGGCACGACCTACATGATGGGTCTCAGCTACAAGTTCTAAAGACGACCAGGATCAGGCGCTCCTCCCTTGCGGAGGGGCGCCTTTTCCGAGCGCCTGGATCCTCATGATCGTTTCCCACGACCACCGCTTCATCTTCGCCGCGGTGCCCAAGACCGGCACCCATTCGGTGCGCCAGGCCCTGCGCGAGCATCTGAGCGCGCACGACGTCGAGCAGGTGGGACTGTTCGTCAACAAGCGCTTCCCCTGGGAAGACTTGGCGGCGATCCGCCATGGCCACCTGGCTCTGCGTCAGGTGCGACCGCATCTCGGCGAAGACGCCTTCGCCGCCTATTTCAAGTTCGCCTTCGTGCGCAATCCGTTCGACCGCTTCGTCTCGTACTGCGCCTTTATGCTGCGCGGCGGCGACGTCTTCGAGCGCCAGCCGCGCGAGGCGATGCACCACTTCCTGTTCGTCGAGCCGCCCGAACAGCACATCCTGTTCCAGTCCCAGGCCTCGCTGCTGGTCGACGATGACGGCGTGACCGTGCTGGCCGACGCGGTCGGTCGCGTGGAAGACATGCAAGCCTCGTATGACGCGATCTGCCAGAGGATCGGCATCGCGCCGCGCCCCCTGGATCGCGTCAACGGCAGCCAGCACGCCGACTATCGTCGGTACTACGACCAGGCCCTGATCGATGGCGTCGCCAGGCGCTACGCCCAGGACCTGGAGCTGTTCGGCTACACCTTCGAAGGCCAGACATGAGCGCCCCCGCGGCCAATCCCAGGAAGACGACGAGCGTGCGCCCGCTGGGCGCCGTCGACATCGAGGCCCTGCGCGCTGCAGTGCTGGCCACGCCCGAGGCCGTCTGGGCGGCGGAGAACGCCAGCAAGCCCAATCGCTTCGAGGCCTTGGGCGCGACGCGCCATATCGTCTTCCGATTTATCGACAGCCCCCGTGATTGGCGTGGCTCGCACGATCGCCCGGCCTGGCCGGCGTGGCGCGACCTGCTGACCCCAGTGCTGGACGCCGCCGTGCGCGACTACGGCTATGCGCGCGGCGTCTTTCCGCGCGTCATGCTGGCGCGAATGCCGCCGGGCGGGGTGATCCATCCCCACATCGACGCCAATCCGGCCGCCAAGTGGCCGCACAAGATCCATGTGCCGCTGACCACCAATCCCGGCGTGGTGTCGTTCTTCGGCGGCGAGGAGCGCAGCTTCTCGGTCGGCGAGGCGGTCGAGGTCGACAATCTGGGTCCGCACTGGGTGCGCAATGACGGCCAGACCGACCGCATCCACCTGATCTTCGAATATTACGACGCCGACCAGCCCGACCCCATGTGGCTGGCGCCGTTCCTGGCGGCCGCGCGATGAGCGACCGCGAAGCCTCATTGCGGCAGGCGCAGGATCTGCGCGCCGCCCAGCGCCCGACCGACGCCCTGGCCGTGCTGGCGCAGCTGGAGCTGGACCATCCGCGCTTCAGCCGCCTGCACCAGGAGCGCGGCCATTGTCACATCCTGCTGGGCGATGGTCCCGCGGCCCTGGCGGCGCTGCACGAGGCCGTACGGCTGAACCCGACGCTGCCGGCCAGCTGGGACATGCTGGCGCAGCTCTATCGGATGCTGGGGGACGTCGCCCAGGCGGACGCCGCCGCCCGGCATCTGGCGACGCTGCAGGCGCTGCCGCCGCAGATCGTGGTGGCCAGCAGCCTGTTGGCCGACGGCGACCTGGAGCCGGCCGAGGACATCGTTCGGGACTATCTGGACGAGGAGGATGGCAATGTCGGCGCTCTGCGGCTACTGGCCCGGATCCGGGGGGAGCAGGGTGCGCTGGACGAGGCTGAGGCCTTGCTGGAAGCCGTGCTGGACCGGGCGCCGGACTACCACGCCGCCCGCTTCGACTACGGCATGATGTTGCTGCAGCGGCAAAAGCCCGTGCAGGCCCGCCGGCAGGCCGAGTTGCTGTTGCAGCACGCGCCCGGCAACCGCGACTACCTCAAGCAATATGGCGCGGCCTGTGTCGCCCTGGGCGACCACGAACCGGTCATCGATCTCTACGAGACCCTGCTGGCCCATCAGCAGCAGTCGGGCGAGGAAGTCGCCGACCTGCGCCTGTGGCGGGCCAACGCGCTGAAGATCGTCGGTCGACAGGCCGAGGCCATCGCCGACTACCGCGCCTCGCTGGCTGCGCGGCCGGACAATGGCGTGGCCTGGTTCAGCCTGGCCAATCTGAAGACCTATCGTTTCACCGACGACGACCTGACCCGTCTGCGCGCCTCCCAGGACCTTCCGGACCTGCAGCCCATGGACCGCGTCTACCTGGCCTTCGCCCTGGGCAAGGCGCTGGAGGATCTGGGCGACTATGAGGCTTCGTGGACCCAGTATTCGCGCGGCAATGCGGTGCGGCGCAACCTGGGCCGCTGGCGTCCCGAGGTCGCCGAGGCCTGCGCCGAGCGGCTGAAGTCGGTCTTCACAGCCGAGGTGTTTGCTCAGCGCGCGGGCTGGGGCGCGGGCGATCCCGACCCGATCTTCATCCTGGGCCTGCCACGCTCGGGCTCAACCCTGTTCGAGCAGATCCTGGCCTCGCACGCCAATGTCGAGGGCACCCAGGAGCTGACCGAGATCGGTCGCTACGCCGTCGAGCTGTGCGGCCGCGATCCCGACTGCGGCCTGCCGCTGGAGCCGGAGGCCCTGCTGCGCCTGACGGCGGCGGAGGCCCGGGCCCTGGGCGAGCGTTTTCTGGCCGAGACGAGGGTCCATCGCCGGATGGGCCGCCCGTTCTTCATCGACAAGATGCCCAACAACTTCTGGCACATCGGCCTGATCCACCTGATCCTGCCGCGCGCCACGATCATCGACGTGCGGCGCGAGCCGATGGCTTGCGGCTTCTCCAACCTCAAGCAGCTGTTCGGCACGACCAATCAGGAATTCGCCTATGGCGAGGGTGACATCGCTCGTTACTACCGCACCTATCTGGACCTGATGGCGCACTGGGAGAGGGTGCTGCCCGAGCGGGTTCTGCGGGTCCACTACGAGGACGTGATCGAGGACCTGGAAGGCGGGGTGGGGCGGCTTCTTGCGCATTGCCGTCTGCGGTTCGATCCGGCCTGTCTCAGCTTCCACGAGACCCAGCGCAGCGTGCGCACCCCCAGCTCCGAGCAGGTGCGCCGGCCGCTGGGCCGCGAGGGGCTGACGCAATGGACACACTACGCAGCGCAGCTGGAGCCGCTGCGCGCGGCGCTAGGCGACGCTGTGACCCGCTACAGGGACTGACTGATGCGACTGTCGCGCCCGTTCTTCCAGCTGCCCGTGCTGTTCGACATCGCCCGCCTGCAGGCCGAGGTCGCCGCCTTGCCGCACGAAGCCTGGGTGGCCCATCCCGACCAGGTGACCGGCAACAGCGCCGCGCGGCTGATCAGCGCGGGCGGCGGCGAGACGGATAGCGTCCACGGTCAGATGCTTCCCACCCGCTGGCTGCAGGCCATGCCGTATCTGCAGCAGGTGCTGGCCAGTTTCGGCGTGGTCTGGAGCCGATCGCGGCTGATGCGCCTGGCGCCGGGCGCCGATGTGCCCGAGCACGCCGACATCAACTACCACTGGCACACGCGGGTGCGTCTGCACATTCCGGTCTTCACGCAAGCCTCGGTGCGCTTCCATTGCGATGGCGAGAGCGTGCACATGGCCGCAGGCGAGGCCTGGATCTTCGACAACTGGCGTCGGCACCATGTCGAGAACCGCGCCGACGCCGACCGCATCCACCTGGTGGCCGACACCACCGGCACGGCCGCGTTCTGGCGGATGGCCTGCGGACCGCAGCCGCCGCGCGAGCAGTGGCCGATGGTGGGCTGGGAGCCGAGTGAGCAGCCGGACCTGCTGACCGAGGACGATCAGCGCTCGCCGATCATGCCCGCCGCCGAGGTGCAGTGGCTGGTCGACGATCTGCGGGCGGACCTGATGCCGGCCGTCGACACGCCCGAGGCCCGCAGCCGCGCCGCGCGGCTGGATAAGGTGCTGGAGAGCTTCACGTTCGACTGGCGGCAGCTGTGCGCCCTGCATGGGGTGGACGGGCGAGGGCGCGATGACTTCTTGAGGCTGGGGCGGACGGCGCACCAGATCGCCGGCCCGCTGGCCGAGGGCCTGGTCATGCGGGCCAATGACGCCAGCGCCCTGCACGTGCTGGAAAAGCGGGTGCTGCAGCATCTGGTCGTCGACGATGCGCCGAAGGCCAAGGGGCCGCTGGACCGTCCGGTGTTCATCATCGCCGCGCCGCGATCGGGCAGCACGCTATTGTTCGAAACCCTGGCCGCCACGCCGGGCTTCAACAGTCTGGGCGGCGAGGCCCACTGGCTGGTCGAGGATCATGCGGCGCTGAGGCCCGGCGCGCCGGGCGTGGACTCCAACCGGCTGACCGCCGTCGACGCCACGGCGGGGCTGGCCGTCGCGATCCGGCAGGTCGTGGCCGACAGGCTGGAAGGGCCGCAGGGCAGGGCGCCGACCGAGGGCGCGCCGCTGCTGGAGAAGACGCCCAAGAACGCCCTGCGCATCCCGTTCCTGAAGGCGGTGTTCCCCAATGCGCGGTTCATCTTCCTGTGGCGCGACCCGCGCGAGAACTTGGGCAGTATCATCGACGCCTGGCAGGCGGGCGGCTGGGTGACCTATCGCGGCCTGCCGGGCTGGGACGGGCCGTGGTCGCTGCTGCTGCCTTCGGGCTGGCAGGCCCTGGCGGGCGCGCCGCTGGAGGCCGTGGCCGCCTGGCAATGGCGCAGCGCCAACCAGACCGCGCTGGAGGACCTGCAGCAGCTCCCGGCCGAGGACTGGACCAGCGTGGCCTATCACGAGTTCCTGGCCGATCCGGAAGGCGTGACCCGCCGGCTGTGCGCCTTCGCCGACGTGGCGTTCGACGAGGCGCTTCAGGCGCGGACCGCCGGCCAGCTGCCGCTGTCGCGCCATACCCACACCGCGCCCGCCCCGGACAAGTGGCGCCGGCACGAGGACGCCATTCTTCGCGCGCTGCCGGGCCTCGAGGCCTGCTGGCAGCGCCTGCGTGCGCTAGGCTGACCCCATGGACCGTTCTTTCGATCTCGCCATCGTCGGCGCCGGCATTGTCGGCCTGGCCCACGCCTTGGCCGCCGCGCGGCGCGGCCTTCGCGTCGTCGTCGTCGATCGTGACGCCCAGGCCAACGGCGCCTCGGTGCGCAATTTCGGCTTCGTCACCGTCACCGGCCAGGAGCGCGGCGCGGTCTGGCGGCGCGCCCGGCGCTCGGCGGAGGTATGGGCCGAGGTCGCGGGCCCGGCCGGGATCGAGGTGCTGCAACGCGGCCTGACCATGGTCGCGCGTCGTCCCGAGGCCCGGGCGGTGCTGGAGGCTTTCCTGGAAACCGAAATGGCCGACGGCTGCGCCTGGCGCGACGCCCGCGACCTCGACGACCGGCTGCCAGCGCGCGGCGACGTGCTGGGCGCTCTGACCAGCACGGCCGACCTGCGCGTGGAATCCCGCACCGCCATCCCGAGGCTGGCCGCCTGGCTGGAGGCGGCCCATGGCGTCACCTTCCTGCGCGGCGCGGCCGTGCGCAGCGTCGAGACCGGACGGCTGGAGACCTCGGCCGGCGCCATCCAGGCCGACGCGATCATCGTCTGTCCGGGCGATGACCTGATCACCCTGTTCCCCGGCAGCTTCGCCAAGGGGGGCGTGACCCGTTGCAAGCTGCAGATGCTGCGGTTGGCCGATCCGGGCTGGCGCATCCCGGCGCCGGTGATGTCGGATCTGGGGCTGGTCCGCTACGAGGGCTATGCCGACCTGCCGCAGGCCGCCGCCGTGCGGGCGCGATTGGAGATCGAACAGGCCCAGCACCTGACCCATGGCGTCCACCTGATCGTCGCCCAGAGCGCCGACGGCTCGCTGGTGGTCGGCGACAGTCACCACTACGCCGCCACGCCCGATCCGTTTAGCCGCGAGGATGTCGACGCCCTGATCCTGGACGAGTTCGCCCAGGTCTTCGGCCAGGCCCCGCCGCCGGTGGTCGAGCGCTGGACCGGCACCTACGCCTCGGCCCCTGGCCACAGCCTGGTTGAGACGCCGCTGCCGGGCGTGCGCCTGGTCGTGGTCACCGGCGGCACCGGCGCCTCGACCGCCTTCGGCCTGGCCGAAGAAGTGCTCACTGATCTCTATGGAGCCGTCGCATGACCCAGAGCCCTATCCAGGCCGTCGTCTTCGACTGGGCCGGCACCATGATCGACTTCGGCTGTCGTGCGCCGGTCGTCGCCTTGCGCGCGGCGTTCGCCGAGGCGGGCGTCGAGATCACCGAAGCCGAGGCTCGGGCCGACATGGGCAAGGCCAAGCGCGACCACGTGCGGGCCCTGCTGACCATGCCGCGCATCGCGGCCCTGTGGGACAGAACTCCGACCGAGGCGGATGTCGACCGCCTGCACGACGCCGTCGAGCCCAGGATGCGCGCTGCGGCCCGCGACTGCGCGGCGCTGATCCCCGGTGCGGCCGCCCTGGCTGCCGACCTGCGGGCGCAGCGCGTGAAGATCGGCTCCACCACCGGCTACACCCGGCCGATGATGGCCGACATCCTGCCGCTGGCGGCTGAGCAGGGCTATGCGCCCGACGCCGTGGTCTGCGCTGGCGAAACCGCCCAGGGGCGTCCGTCGCCGCTGATGATGTGGAAGGCCCTGGTCGAACTGGGCGCCTGGCCGGCCCGCGCCTGCGTCAAGGTCGACGACGCCGTGGTCGGCATCAGCGAGGGGCTGGAGGTCGGGGGCTGGACTGTCGGCCTGTCGGCGTCCGGCAATGGCGTGGGCCTGTCGCTGGAGGCGCTGGACGCCCTGCCGGCCGCCGAGCGCGCTGCGCGGATCGAGACCGCCGCCCAGGCCCTGCGCGCGGCCGGGGCACACTATGTGGTCGAGAGCGTCGCCGATCTCGGCCCGGTGCTGGCCGAGATCGAAACGCAGATCGAGCGCGGCGAGCGCCCTGGCTAGAGCCGGCCGGCGCCGGTGATCAGCTGGCCCATCAGGTCGTGATAGGCCTCGAAGCCGGCCACCTCGGCGTCCGGAGCCTTGCCGGCCTCGTCGAAGGCCCGCAGGCGCAGGGCGTCTTCCAGCCAGGGCTCGGCCAGGAAGGTTTCGATCTCGTCGGGGCTCATCGGGCCGCCTTGCAGGGCCAGGCTCTGCACCGAGGCGGGGCTGAGGCGCTCGAGATAGGCCGGATCCACCGCCACGCGATAGCGCTTGGCCGCCACGTGCAGGCGGATCGGTTCGGTGACTTCGGGGCCGAAGGCGCGCGCCAGGTAGCCGGCGCTGATGTGCTCGTGGCGGGTGTCGATGCCGCGATCGGCGGCGTCTTCGCCGGTCTTCTGCATCAGATGGCCGACGTCGTGCAGCAAGGCGGCGGCGACCAGCGAGGGCGGCGCGCCGTCCTGCTTGGCGTGGTGGGCCGTCTGTATGGCGTGTTCCAGCTGGGAGACGTTCTCGCCGTAGTGGAGGCTGCCCAGGCGGGCGTAGATGTCGGCGAGTTCGGCCACGAAAGCATCGGCCGCGGTGCGGGAAGTCATCGAATATCCTGAGTTGAAAGCTAGAGACGCATGCGCCCGATGCCGGGATCGGTGCGGCTGGCGCGGCCGGTTTCCACGTGTCCGGCCAGGCGCTGGGTGAACGACGGATCGTCGGCCAGGGTCAGGGTCAGGTCGTACCAGTGGTCGCTGCCGGACAGGTCCCAGATCGAACGGACAACGCCCCGGGACTTCAGCGTGAAGACCTGACGCGCCTCGCCCTCGGTCAGGGGATAGGCGCCATCCATTTGGGCCGTCACCAGGCCGGTGCGACGGCTGGCCAGGCTGACCACCAGGCGCGAGCGGGCGTCGGCGGCGACCGTGACCAGCGGCTGGACCTTGGAGACGTCGCCGGCGAAGCGGCGATGGAAGCCGTTGGGACCCTGCACCGTCAGGTCGTAGGCGGAGAGGCCCGCCTTGTTCCAATGCCCGGCGGCGTACTTCTCGCCGGCCCCCAGGGTGAAGCGCCACGGACCGTCGCGGTCGGTGTTGTCGAACACCTGGAACACCGCGCCCGCGCGGCCGGCGTTGACCAGGTCGATCCACAGCGCGCCGTCCTTGACGCGGGCGTCGGCCGACAGGGCGTAGGGCAGGGGGCGTGCACCCCGCTGCGGGCCCTCCTGGGCGGACGGGGCCTGGCTGGCCGGGATCCGCAAGCTGGGCGCGGCCTTGGAGCGGGCGACGCGCTGCATGTAGTCGGCGGTGGCCGGCAGGGTCAGGGCCGACCAATCCCGATTGGGCGTGGCGAAATCGAAGGCCGAGGTCAGGTCGCCGCAAACCGCGCGGCGCCAGTCGCTGATGTTCTCCTCGCGTACGCCGAAGCGCTTCTCCAGGAACTTCAGCGTCGAGGTGTGGTCGAACACTTCCGAGCACACGAAGCCGCCGCGGCTCCAGGGCGAGACGATGATCGCCGGCACCCGGATGCCCAGGCCTAGCGGATGGGCGCCCTTGTTGGCGTGCTCGCCGCCCTGGCCGTAGTCCTTGATCTCTCCGGTCACAGGCACCGAGCTCCAGCCCTGCTGCGGCGTCAGGGGCGGCATCGGCGGCTGCATGTGGTCGTAGAAGCCGCCCGCCTCGTCATAGTTGACGATGAAGACGGTCTTGGCGAACACCTCAGGATGGTCGACCAGCGCCTTGATCAGCTCGGCGCAGACATGCTCGCCCTTCGACGGTTCGGCCGAGGGGTGTTCGGACAGGTCCTCGGCGGTGACGATCCACGACACCTGCGGCAGGCGGTCGGCGGCGACGTCGGCGCGGAAGGCCTCGACCAGCTGCTGGCCATCGGCCCGGGTGCGGTCGGCGCCGGTCTTGTGCTCCGACACCCACGAGCGGCCGCGCTGGTACAGCGGCGAGTCCTTGTCGCAAGGGCGGAAGGTCTTGAACACCGACAGGATGTTGTCGCCGTAGTTGTCGTGCTCCTGGTAGACCTTCCAGCTGATCCCGGCGTCCTGCAGGCGCTCGGCGTAGGTCGTCCAGTCATGCGGGCCGTTGGCCATGACCTTGTCGTCGGCCATGTCGGCGCTGGGCGTTTCGTCCTCGCCGTAGTTGCTCATCTCCGGGTCGCCGCCGACCCTGCCGCCGCCGTTGCAGCCCGTCCACAGGTGCAGGCGGTTGGGATAGGTCTGGGTCAGGGTCGAGCAGTGGTAGGCGTCGCAGACCGTGAAGGCGCTGGCCAGGGCGTGGTAGAACGGCAGGTCGCTGGCCTTGTAGTAGACCATCCGCTTGTGCAGCTCGCCGGTCTGACCCCACTGGTCGTAGCGGCCGCCGTTGACGATGGTGATCGCCGCCTGGTGGCCCTGGTCCGAGCCGTCGACGGTGTAGGCGTTGGTGGCCGAGGCGTCGCCGTGGAACGGCATGACGAAGCCGTCGGGGTGTTCCTGGCTGGGCTGGCGCCACACCGAGCCGCCGCCGGGCAGGCGCTGCGGACGCGGATCGCCCAGGCCGCGCACCCCGTTCAGCGCGCCGAAATAGTGATCGAACGCCCGGTTTTCCTGCATGAAGATCACGACGTGCTCGACGTCCATGATCGTGCCGGTGCGGTGGCGCGCGGGAATGGCCATGGCCCGCGTCACGGTGGATGGCAGCAGGCCGACAGCCGCGCCGGCCAGGGCGGCGGAGCGCAGGAATGCGCGGCGGTCGGTCGTCATGGTCACCTCCGGTCCAGTTGTTTGGTATAGACCAGAACGGCGAGCGGTTCGGCGAAACTTTCGTGACGGCTTGGCCGGGATGAGGTGGCCCCGCCCCGGGCCTGATCAGTTCCTTGACCCTGAGAAAACGCCCTCCCATCCTCGCGCGAAGGCGGGATTCGACCGCTGGCCAGGTCCCCCATGCAGCAACCCGACAGTCTCCAGTATCTGAGCGTGCGTGACGACATCGCCGCCAGCATCGCCAATGGCGACCTCAAGCCGGGCGAGCGCCTGCCGTCCGAGCGCCAACTGCAGGTCGGGGGCGGGGTGGCGCGCGGCACGGTCCGCGAGGCGCTGTTCCAGCTGGAGGTCGAGGGGGTCATCTACCGCAAGGACCGCAGCGGCTGGTACGTCTCGCCGCCGCCGGTCGTCTACGACCCGACCCGCTGGGAAGGCTTCATGTCCTATGTCGAGGCGCAGGGCCGTCGGCCGGCGACCGAGACCTTGAGCAAGACCGAGATCGTCTGCGACGCCATGATGGCGCAGATCTTTTCGCGTCCGATCGGCGCGCCGCTGTACTGGATCCGCCGTCGGCGCTCGATCGACGACCGGGCGGTGCTGATCGAGAGCATCGTCGTTGACGCCTCCTTGGCGCCGGGTCTGATCGATCACGACCTGGACGGCTCGCTGACCAGCGTCCTGAAAACCGACTACGGCATCAGCGTGGCTCGCAACAAGGTCGACATGCGGCCCTGCGCGCTGCTGGGGCAGGAGGCCGAGGACCTGCGGATCAAGTCGGGCCTGCCAGGGCTGAGCGTCGAGCGAACCTGCTACAACGCGCAGGGCAGGGTGGTCGAGTTCGACCGCGAGTACTGGCGCCATGACTCCCTGAAAGTCAGCGTCGACATCCGTGTTCGCTAAGGTCATTTCCGTCTGTAGGCGGACGGCTTTGAGGCTCTGTCGCGGCCGTCATCGAAACGCCATGCGTTTGGTATAGTCCAAAACGCCTCAAGAAGAGGCGTTTCCCATGGCTGCAGGTCCTCGACACTGGCTGGAGCGGGCCAATCCGCTGGTCTTCACCCTGTTCGCGGGCCTGGCGGGCTTCTGCGCCTATTTCTCGATGTACGCCTTCCGCAAGCCGTTCGCCGCGGCGACCTTCGGAGAGGTCGAAGGCTGGAGCTTCGCCGTCGATTACAAGATCGCGCTCGTGCTGGCCCAGGTGGCCGGCTACGCCATTTCCAAGCTGATCGGGGTCAAGGTGATCTCCGAGGTCGCGCCGCGTCACCGCGGGGCGGCGATCCTGGGCCTGATTGGCGTCTCGTGGCTGGCGCTGCTGGCCTTCGCGGTCACGCCCGCGCCCTGGAACATCGCGGCCCTGTTCCTGAACGGCCTGCCGCTGGGCATGATTTGGGGCCTGGTGTTCGGCTTCATGGAAGGCCGCCGCACCTCCGAAGTGCTGGGCGCGATCCTGTGCGCCAGCTTCATCCTGTCGTCGGGCGTGGTGAAGTCGGTGGGCAAGTGGCTGATGGTCGACCTGAACGTCTCGCCGTTCTGGATGCCGGCCGCGACCGGGGCGATCTTCATGCCGTTGCTGGCCGTCTCGGTCTGGGCGTTGATGCAGATGCCGCCGCCCAGCGCCGCCGACGAGGCCGCCCGGGTGCGTCGCGAGCCGATGGACGCCGCTCAGCGCCGCGCCTTCCTGGCCGCCTATGCGCCGGGGATCGTGCTGCTGGTTCTTTCGTACATTCTGCTGACGGCCCTGCGCGACTTCCGGGACAACTTCGCCGCCGAGATCTGGGCGGCCCTGGGCTTTGGCGAGGCGTCGGACGTCTTCACCGCCAGCGAACTGCCGGTCGCGGTGCTGTCTCTCGCGGTGATGGGCGCGGTGATGATGGTGCGCGACAACCTGCGGGCCCTGCTGGTCATGCACGGCGTCATCCTGGCGGGCTTCGCGATGCTGGGCCTGTCGACCCTGGCGTTCCAGGCCCATCTGGTGGGGCCGCTCAGTTGGATGATCCTGACCGGGGCAGGGCTCTACATGGCCTACACGCCCTACAACGCTATGCTGTTCGACCGGATGATCGCCTTCAGCGGCCGGGTCGGGACAGCGGGCTTCCTGATCTATGTCGCCGACGCCTCGGGCTATCTGGGCAGCGTGGCGCTGCTGGTCTGGCGCAACTTCGCCATGGTCAGCCTGGACTGGCTGAACTTCTTCGTCGCCAGCGCCTACGCCACCAGCATCGTCGGCGCGGCCTGCGCGCTGCTGTCGGGCGTCTATTTCCTGCGCCGCCGCCGCACGCGGGAGGCGCGCGTCGCCGGCTCGGCCGAGGTCCAGGACGCCCTGGCCTGAGCAGGAAGGGCAGGGCGGGTTTTCCACCGCGCTGTTGCAAATCCTTCGTCTAACGCCCCTAAAGCCCGGCACTCGCGCGTCGCCCTTCCGGCGTCACAGGAGTCGAAGCCGATGCCCAGCCCGCAAGCTTGCCGTTCCAGATCCGGCAGGGCGTTCCTGGCCGTGGCGATCGTCTTCAGCGTCGCGCAGCCGGCCTTGGCCGCCGCCAAGTCGAACTACACCAGCAAGACGCCGTATGCCCCGGCCCAGGACATGGCGACCTATCAGCGTCCGCCGAAGGGTTTCACGCCGGTCTTCACCCAGCACGTCGCCCGCCATGGTTCGCGCGGGCTCTCCAGCCGCAAGTACGATGACCTGACGCTGCAGATCTGGACGGCGGCGAAAGAGCAGGGCGCCTTGACCCCGCTGGGCCAGCAGCTGGGGCCGCACGCCCAGGCGATCATGGCCGCCAATGAGGCTCTGGGTTACGGCAACCTGACCGCGCGCGGCGTGCGTGAGCACCAGGAAACCGCCGCGCGGCTGCACAAGCGCCTGCCGGCGCTGTTCCTGCAGATCAAGGCGCGATCCGAACGGATCGAGATCCTGTCGTCGGGCAAGACCCGGGCGACCGACAGCGGCCTGAACTTCGCCGAAGGCCTGGTCGCGGCCGATCCCAGCCTGAAGCCGCTGATCGATGCGCCGCGCGTCGACGCCGACCAGCTCTATTTCCATGCCTCGGCGGCCAATGCCGACTACCAGGCCTATGAGGAAAACGATCCGCAGCTGCTGGCGGCGATGAAGCAGATCCATGATCTGCCGCGCACCAAGATCCTCGCGCGACACATGCTGGAAGGCCTGTTCAGCAAGGCGTTCGTCGACCAGCTGGCGGGCGGCGAGCTGCGCTTCGTCGACAAGGAAGACGGCGACGCCGTGGTGGCCAACGAGGTCGAGGCGGCCCTGGCGATCTACAATCTTCTGCTGATCGGTCCGGCGATGAACGACGCCGCCGACTGGCGTCCTGAGCGCTTCATTCCGGCGGAGGATGGCGACTGGCTGGCTTATCTGACCGACGCCGAGGACTTCTACGCCAAGGGGCCGGGGTTCGCGGGCCGCGACGTGACCTACCGCATGGCCGGGGTCCTGCTGGACGACGTCTTCGCCCGCATCGACGCCCGGATCGCCGGAAGGGGGCCTGGAGCGGTGTTCCGCTTCGCCCATGCCGAGGAAATCATTCCGCTGGCGGCGCTGATGCAGCTGCCCGGCAGCACTCAGCAAGCCGCCGCGAACACGCTGTACACCTATCAGAACAATCCGTGGCGCGGCGCGCGGGTCAGCCCGATGGCGGCGAACGTCCAGTGGGACCTTTATCGCAACGGCGATCGGTACCTGGTGCGGATGTTCTACAACGAGGCCGAGACGCCGTTCAAAGCCGACTGCCGTCCGGTGGCGTCGGGGAGCCTGTTCTACACGGTCGACGAATTGAAGCGGTGCTTCGCGCGGCCGGGTCGCTGAGAACGCGATAGCGCTGAAAAGAGCGCCAGGCGGGCGCAATCCGCCTGGCGTTTCTTTGTGGGTTCTAACTGAAGTGCGACGAAGGGCCTGGGCAGGATGACGGGGAGGGGACCTCCTGTCACGTCAGGGTTTCAGGGCCTTGGCAGTCGGGCGACGGGCGGGCGCGGAGCCA
>NZ_JBCNJZ010000007.1:0-437451 GCF_039596335.1 Caulobacter sp.
GCCAGCGACAGATCAGGTGGCGTTCTTCAATCGTGATATGGTCGTAGCGCGATCCCATGTGAAAAATCTCCGTGGACGTAAGTCCATAAAAACCCTCACAAATCGCACTTCAAAATAGAATCCGCCCTTCGTTATACATTTATCGTCTAAGATATATTATCGGAAATATATGCGTCGCGGTCTTGGTGCGACGTCTGCTGGGCTGCGCCGTTTGCTGACGTTGATGTACCTCCAGGAATCGGACTTACAGCTGATTGAGGAGACCTGTACCGGGCGATGCCGCTTGCAGCGCGGCCCGATCTGCCCGACAGCTCCTCGCCATATGGACCTCGGGGGCTTTATGAAACGATTGTGGGCGGTCGCCGCAGCCATCATGATCATGACGGGGGGCAATGAGACGACCCGCGCGGCGGAACTCAATCCGGCCTGTGGCGCGCCGGGGCGACCAGTCAGCGAACAAGGCTTCGTCCAGATCGGCGGTATTCCGCAATGGGTAGCCGTGGATGGCCAGGATTGCGCCAATCCCGTGGTCCTGATTGTTCATGGCGGACCTGGCAACCCCAACACCCCCTTCGCTCGAAACCTATTCGGCGACTGGTCCAAAGACTTCACCGTCGTTCAATGGGACCAGCGCGGTGCAGGAAAGACCTATGGTGAGAATAAGCCCGCTGAGGACGAGCCCTTGACGGTGGCTCGGCTGACCGCCGACGGCGTCGAGATGGCGCGCTACGCGACCCAGCGCTTCGGCAAGCGCCAGGTGATCTTGATGGGCGGCTCGTGGGGCTCGGCCCTGGCCGTCAACATCGCCATGGCGCAGCCGGATCTGTTCAAGGCCTATGTCGGCACGGCCCAGCTGGTGAACTACCAGCTGGACATGCAGGCCAGCTACACCAAGACGCTGGCTTTGGCGAAGGCTGCCGGCGATGCGCAGTCGCTGGCGAAGCTGGAACCGCTGGGCCCGCCGCCTTGGACGGATCCGCGCGCCTTCGGAATTCTGCGCCGCATCACCCGAAAGTACGAGGCGCAAGGCGCCGAAGCCCCGCCGAAAGGCTGGTTCACCTTCGGCCCCGGCTACGACACGCCCGCCTACGAGGCCGACTACACGGCGGGCGAGGACTACTCGTTCCTGAACTTTGTCGGCCTGCACGGCGACGGCATGGGTCCGCAGATTGACCTACGAAAGCTAGGGACCCAGTTCGCCATGCCAGTTTGGGTTCTACAGGGAGAGGTTGACCTGGTGACGCCCCAGGAGGTCTCCAAGCCTTACTTCGATGCGATCCAGGCGCCGAAAAAGACTTGGATCTCTCTGCCGCGCACCGGGCACGACCCGAACCGCATCATGATCGACGCGCAGCTAGCGGCGCTAAAGGCTGCGGCGGCAACCCACTAGCCTCGGGACGTCCGGGGCCGGCGCCAGTGGGCGTGGCGCGTTGCCATGCGCAGTTTCGTGTATGTTGTATCTCAAAGGACGAACGGGAACGGCGACAGCGACTTGCTGTTTTCCTCGACCAGCAGCGTCCGGTTGATCGGCGCGGCAGCGCGCTGTGGGCATGCCGGACGTTCGCAGATCCGGCACGACGGACCGATCTCGACGGTGATCGGCGCGCTCATGTCCAGGCCGCGGGCGTGGACCAGCTTGCCGACGTATTTCAGCTCGCAGCCCAGGCCGACGACCAGTTCGTCCTCGAGGCCCGAATGAAGACCCGACACCCGGCGCACCGTGCGCGACAGCGTGAAATAGCGCGCGGCGTCCGGCGTTTCGATCACCTGGGTGACGATGCGGCCCGGGGTCTTGAAGCTGTCGTGGACGTTCCAGCGCGGACAGGCGCCGCCGAAGCGCGAGAACGGGAACGGCCCGGCGGCGAAGCGCTTGGAGATGTTCCCCGCCGCGTCCAGTCGCATCATGAAGAACGGCACGCCGCGCGCGCCCGAACGACCCAGGGTCGTCAGGCGCTGGGCGGCTTGTTCATAGCTGACGCCAAAGCGCGGACGCACCCGCTCGATGTCGTAGCCGCTGGCCTCCATGGCGGCCAGGAACGGCTCGTACGGCATCATGATCGCCGCGGCCAGATAGCCGTCCAGGAACACTTTCAGCAGCTGGCGTGTGGCGCGGTCCGGCGCCTTGAAGCGGTCGGTCAGATCCGACAACACCGCCTCGCCCTCCATCAGGCCCAGCTGGTAGCACATGCCGAACAGCCGGCTGGCCGGGGCCAGGGTCTCTGACAGCATCAGGCGCTTGCGGTGATGGTCGTAGCGGCGCAGCGAGCCGGTCATCACCTCGACGGGCATGATCCGGGTCTGGACGCTGAACTTGGTCTGCAGGCGCTCGCGGACGGCGGGTCCCAGGTCCTGCGGATCGGCCTTCAGCTGGGCGACGATGCTCTCGGCCAGGGTCTCCAGCTCGGCGAAGTGGTTGCGCTGGGCGCCGACCAGGTCGCGAACCCAGTCGGTCGGCGATTGCTCGGAGGCCCCTGCCCCGTCCGGCCGCTCGAAGACGCCCAGATCGATCAGGCGGCCGCGATCCAGATAGGCGCGATAGAGGCGGCTCATGGCCTCGGCCAGGCCTGGCGACAGCTCGGCGACCTCGGCCGCCTCGTGGCGCGAGACGCCCAGGTCGGCGAACATCTTGTCGGCCAGCACCTCTTCCAGCCCCGCGCCGCCGCCCGGATCGTCAGCCGACAGGCTGCGCAGGTCGAGATCATACGCGTCGGCCAGCCGCAGCAGGATCTGGGCCGTCACCGGCCGCTGGTTACGCTCGAGCAGGTTCAGATAGCTGGGCGAAACGCCCAGTTCCTCGGCCATGCGGGCCTGGGTCACGCCCAGATCGCGCCGGAGCCGCTTGAGACGGCCTCCCAGGAACAGCTTCTTATCGTTCTGCTTTTTGTCGAGCACGGCCATTTCGTCAAGTTGTCACGACTTTACAGAAATTACAAAGTCGATCTTTGACAAATTGCCTTCAATAGGTTCGACCGCTCCCGCAGTGCAGCGTTAGCTCCATCCCAACGAACTTCCTCTGGGATTGAACACGATGACGCAGCGCAAGACCTACGCCGAACACCGCGACACTCTGCTGGCGCGCTATCCCGACGGTGTCGCGCCCGGTGGCGTGGACATCGACGCGATCATCCAGCTGAAGCTGCAAAACACGTTCCCGACCCATCTGGACATCGCTCGGGCCATGGCCCCGGTCATGCGCGCCGACATGGCCGCCTATGACGCCGACAGCTCCAAGTTCACCCAGTCGCTGGGCTGCTGGTCGGGCTTCCACGCCCAGCAGATGATCAAGTCGGTCAAGCGCCTGCGCGGCACGACCAAGGGCGCTTACGTCTACCTCTCGGGCTGGATGGTCGCGGGCCTGCGCAATCGCTTCGGTCACCTGCCCGACCAGTCGATGCACGAGAAGACCTCGGTCGTCGACCTGATCGAGGAGATCTACGTCTCGCTGCGCCAGGCTGACGAAGTCGCCATCAACGACCTCTTCAAGACGCTGAGCGCCGCTCGCAAAGCCGGCGACCAGGTCGCCGAGCAGGCCGCGATCAAGGCGATCGACCACTTCGAGACCCACGTGGTGCCGATCATCGCCGACATCGACGCCGGCTTCGGCAACGAGCATGCGACCTATCTGCTGGCCAAGGAGATGATCAAGGCCGGCGCCTGCTGCCTGCAGATCGAGAACCAGGTCAGCGACGCCAAGCAGTGTGGCCACCAGGACGGCAAGGTCACCGTGCCGCGCGAGGACTTCATCGAGAAGCTGCGCGCCTGTCGCCTGGCCTTTGAGGAGCTGGGCGTCGACGAGGGCGTCATCGTCGCTCGCACCGACAGCCTGGGCGCGGGCCTGACCCAGAAGATCCCGGTCAGCCAGGGGCAAGGCGATCTGGCCGCCGACTACATCAAGTGGCTGAAGACCGAGGAGATCACGCCTTCGAACCCGCTACGCGACGGCGAGCTGGCGATCATGAAGGACGGCGCCTTCCACAAGCCCGTGCGCATGGCCAACGGCCTGTTCGCCTTCCAGGACGACACGGGCCGCGCGCGGGTCATCGAGGACTGCATCGCCAACCTGACCCAGGGCGGCGCCGACCTGCTGTGGATCGAGACCGACACGCCCAACGTCGACGAGATCGCCTCGATGGTGGCCGAGGTCCGCAAGGCCGTGCCGAACGCCAAGCTGACCTACAACAACTCGCCGTCGTTCAACTGGACGCTCAATCTGCGTAAGCAGGTGCGCGAGCAGTGGATCGCCGAGGGCAAGATCCATGCGGACAGCTATCCGGACGGCAATGTCCTGATGTCGGCCGAGTACGACAACAGCGACCTGGGACGCGAGGCCGACGAGCGCCTGGCGCGCTTCCAGGTCGACATCGCCGCCCGCGCCGGGGTGTTCCACAACCTGATCACCCTGCCGACCTTCCACCTGACGGCCAAGAGCATGGACGAGCTGTCGCGAGGCTACTTCGGCGACGATCGGATGAAGGCCTACGTCAATTCGGTGCAGCGCGAGGAGATCCGCCGCGGGGTCTCGGCCGTGAAGCACCAGCACGAGGTCGGCTCGGACCTGGGCGACACCTTCAAGGAGATGGTCGCCGGCGAGCGCGCCCTGAAGGCTGGCGGCCACGCCAACACCATGAACCAGTTCGCGGCCGAATAGCCCTCTTCCCCTCCCCACCCAAGCCAGGAGTAAAGTCGATGTCTGTCACGCAATTCGCCCCCGCCTCGATGCCGGACTCCGCCGCCAAGGATCGCGCCGTCGATCGCGTCGCCGAAGCCTCGCACCGCCTGAACGAGGCCGTGCGCCGCGCCATCGAGGCCGGTTACTCGGTCGAACTGGTCCGCGCCTCGCGCCACCACGACGGAACGGGTAATTGGGGTGACCAGATCGTCCCGACCGTCCGCCCCACCAACGGCGCCGCCTAAGAGCGCCGACTACAATAACCGACCAGAGTCCCGACGACGGCTCCCCGGATCTTCCGGGGAGCCGATCTCACCGCCAGGAAAGCTTCCCATGCCGCTCGACATCGCCGCCAACATTCAGGTCACCGGTCCAGTTGCTGGCCGAGCTGCGGAAGTACTGACCCCCGAAGCCCTGGACTTCGTGGCCGACCTGCATCGCCGCTTCGACACCCGCCGGCGGGAGCTGCTGCAGGCCCGCCAGGCGCGGCAGGCCCGGTTCGACGCCGGCGAGTTGCCGGACTTCCTGGCCGAAACGGCCCATGTCCGCGCCGCCGATTGGAGCGTCGCGCCGGTCCCAGCCGACCTGCTGGACCGCCGCGTCGAGATCACCGGTCCTGTCGATCGCAAGATGATCATCAACGCCCTGAACTGCGGGGCCAAGGTGTTCATGGCCGACTTCGAGGACGCCACGGCCCCGACCTGGGAGAACGTCGTCGAGGGGCAGATCAATCTGAAGGATCGCTGGTCCGGCCAGTTGACCCATGTCGATCCCAAGTCCGGCAAGTCGTACGCCATGGGCGCGACGCCGGCGGTGCTGAAGATCCGCCCGCGCGGCTGGCACCTGATGGAGCGCCACCTGGAGGTCGACGGCCAGGCCGTGGCCGGGGCGTTGTTCGACTTCGGCCTCTACGCCTTCCACAACGCCAAGGCGACGCTGGCGCAGGGCTCGGGCCCCTACTTCTATCTGCCCAAGCTGGAGAGCCACCTTGAGGCTCGCCTGTGGAACGACGTCTTCGTCCGCGCCCAGGAGGCCCTGGGCCTGCCCGTCGGGACGATCAAGGCCACGGTGCTGATCGAGACCATCCCGGCCGCCTTCGAGATGGACGAGATCCTGTTCGAGCTGAAGGACCATATCGTCGGTCTGAACTGCGGTCGCTGGGACTACATCTTCTCGTTCATCAAGCGCCTGGGCCGCACGCCGGCTTTCCTGACCCCGGACCGCTCGGCCATGGTCATGGGCAAGGCGTTCCTGGGCGCCTATTCGCTGAAGCTTATCCAGACCTGTCACCGCCGCGGCGCCTTCGCCATGGGCGGCATGGCGGCCCAGATCCCGGTCAAGGGCGACGACGCCGCCAACCAGGCCGCCTTCGCCAAGGTCAAGGCCGACAAGGAGCGCGAAGCCGGGTCCGGCCACGATGGCACCTGGGTCGCCCACCCGGATCTGGTCCCCGTGGCCATGGAGGTCTTCGACCGTCTGATGCCGAGCGCCAACCAGCGCGACAAGACGCTGGAGGGGCTGGAGATCACCGCCGCCCAGATGCTGGAGCTGCACGAGGGCGTGCGCACGGAGGCCGGCGTGCGCGAGAACATCCGCGTCGGCGTACGCTACACCCAGGCCTGGCTGGAAGGCCGCGGGGCCGTGCCGCTCTACAATCTGATGGAGGACGCCGCGACAGCCGAAATCTGCCGCACGCAGCTTTGGCAGTGGATCCGCCTGGGGGCCGAGCTGGACGACGGCCGGGTGCTGACCTCGGAGCTGTTCGTCAGCCTGTTCACCCAGGAGATGGAGGCTCTGCGCCGCGACTTCGGCTCGCCGCGTCTGGAGGCCGCCGCCGAGCTCTTCACGCGGATGGTGCTGGCTGACGGCCTAGAAGAGTTCCTGACCCTGCCGGCCTATGACCTGATCTAAAAGCGGAAAGTCCCGGGTCGCTCTAGGCGGCGATCCGGGCGTCCAGGGCGGCCAGCTTGACCAGGATACGGTCCAGGGTCGAGCGCTTCACCGGCTTGCCGTCGCGCAGCTTGGTCCAGGTCGTCTCGCTGATCGCATAGCAATCGAACAGATGCTCGCGGGTGATCGCGGGCAGCTTTGAGCGCAGGCGCTGGAAGATCTCGCGGGAGATGGTGACGGTTTCAGCCATGGCTATCTGTGAGAGCGAACAGTAGGGTTAAGGCGGGCGGCGCGGCTTGTACCGCGCTCCTGTGACGGTGATGTTATCCTGTCACGTTTTTCGTTCATTTTTGTGTCCGTGTTCGGACAAGTGCTTGATGCAGCTTCAGAATGTGAAGCGCATGCCGTCATAGGCCGGCTCGACGCCCGGCGGCAGGCGCGCGGCCAGGGCGTTGAAGTCCAGGTCGATATGCAGGTTCGTCAGGATGGCCCGGCGCGGCTTGGCCTTGGCGATCCACTCCAGAGCCAGCTCGACATGGGCGTGGGTCGGGTGCGGCGTCCAGCGCAGGGCGTCGACGATCCAGACGTCCAGATCGGCCAGATCCTTCCAGCTGTCGTCGGGAATGGCGCGGACGTCGGGGGTGTAGGCCACGCCGCCGAAGCGGTAGCCGACGGCGCGGATCTCGCCGTGGTCGACGTCGAAGGTGTGGACCGGGACCGGGCCCGAGGGGCCGTCGACCTCGAAATCCTCGCCCAGCGGCGGGATCAGGCGCGGCTCCAGGATGGCCGGATAGCCGCCGCGGGTCTCGAAGATGTAGTTGAACCGGGTCAGCAGGCCGTCGTGCGTGGCCTGGTCCATCCAGGTCGGGATGCGCTGGCGCTGATTGAGGAAGAACGGCCGCAGGTCGTCGATGCCGTGGGCCTGGTCGGCGTGATCGTGGGTAAACAGCGCCCCGTCGACCCGCTTCACGCCCGCCTGGGCGGTCTGCAGGCGCAGGTCCGGCGAGGTGTCGACGACGACCGTGGTCTCGTGCTGGGGCCCCTGCCCCGTTCCTTCGTTTTGGAGCCTGCGGACCAGCAGCGAGCAGCGCGAGCGATGGTTCTTGGGCTCGGCCGGATCGCAGTCGCCCCAATTGCCGTCGGCGCGCGGCACGCCGCCGGACGAGCCGGAGCCCAGGATGGTGAACTCCAGCGGTCCGGTCATGGCCTGGGGATCCGATCAAACAGGTTGAAGAAGGCGTCTTCCGTGCGTTGCTCGGTCTCGGCCCGGCTCCAGCCGCGGATCTCGGCCAGCTTGTCGTAGATGTGCGGCAGATAGGCCGGCTCGTTGCGGCGGCCGCGCATCGGCACGGGGGCCAGGTACGGACAGTCAGTCTCGACGATGATCCGGTCGGCTGGCATCTCGCGGATGGTCTCGCGGACGTCCTCGGCAGCCTTGAAGGTGGCGATGCCCGAGACCGAGAACCACGCGCCCAGCGCCGCAGCCCGGGCAGCCAGCTCGGCGCCGCTGGTATAGCAGTGCATCAGGATCTTGAACGGACCGGCCGCGTGCTCCTCCTCGAGGATCTGGCCCATGATCTCGTCGGCCTCGCGGGTGTGGACCACCAGGGGCAGGCCGCTGTCACGCGCGGCGATGCAGTGCTGGCGGAACACCTGGGCCTGAACCTCGCGCGGCGAGAAGTCGTAGTGGAAGTCCAGACCGCATTCGCCGATTCCGATGACACGCGGACGACTGGCCAGCTCGACCAGGCGCGCGGCGGTCAGCTCGGGGTCTTCCTTGGCCTCGTGCGGGTGCGTGCCGACCGTGCACCAGATGTCCGGCTCGGCCATGGCGATCGCGTGAACCGCCTCGAACGAGGAGACCTTGTCGCAGATGGTGACCATCAGGGCGATGCCGGCCTCGCGGGCGCGGGCGATGACGGCGTCCTTGTCCTCGGCGAACTGGGGCGCGTGCAGATTCACATGGCTGTCGATGAGCATGCCGCTCAAATCGCCGTCTTGGCCGCCGCGCGCAAGTCCGAGATGACGCTCCAGAAGACATCGGCGCGATCCAGGTTCACGGCCTCGGCCTCGCCGGGCCAGCGCGACAGCCGCTCCCACGCCGCCGCCCAGCGGTCCAGGCCCGGCGAATTCTTGCCGTCGGCTGCCACCTGGGTGGCGAAGATCCTGACCTGGTCGGCCAGGCGATCCATCAGCAGTTCGAAGCGCGCCGCGCCCTCGGCCCCGCGGAACGTATCGGCCATGGCCAGCAGCGCGCCCTCGTCCAGCTTGGGCAGGCCGCGCAGGATCTCGTTGGCCGCGTCGTCCATCTCCAACGCCTTGGCGGCGGCCAGCTGCAGCGCCTTGCCGGGCGCGCCGTGGGCCATGCGGGCCAGGCGCTCGGCGTCGCGGCCGGAGATGTCGGCCATGCGCTCGACCATGTCGGCGGCGGCGGCGATGCCCGGCGCCGGCACGGCCAGGCGACGGCAGCGCGAGCGGATGGTCGGCAAGAGCTTGCCGGGCGCATGGCTGATCAGGAAGATCACCCCGCGCGGCGGCGGCTCCTCCAGAGTCTTCAGCACAGCGTTGGCGGCGTTGACGTTCAGGTCGTCGGCGGCGTCGATGATAGCCACCCGATAGGGCGAGACCGCCGGGGTGGTGGCGAAGAACTCGGGCAGTTGGCGGGCCTCGTCGACCGGGATCGACTTGCGGGCCTTGCCGTCGTCGGTCAGGCGCTCCAGCACCATCAGGTCGGGATGCGACCTGGCGGCGACCTGGCGGCTCACGGCGTCGGACGGCGCGGCGCCCAGCAGGCCCATGGACGGGTCGGGTCGCGCGCCCAGCAGGCGGCGGGCCATGCGATAGGCCAGGGTCGCCTTGCCTACGCCCTCGGGCCCGGTCAGCAGCCAGGCGTGGTGCAGCCGGCCGCGCTCCAGCGCATCAATGAACGCGGCCTCGGCGGCCGTCTGGCCTTCCAGCCCGTAGACGTCGCGCGGATGGGGCGGCATCAGAGATTCAGGCGCTGGGCGACCGCGGCCCAGATGGCGTCGGTCACGGCGTCCAGCTCGGCGTCGGCGCCGATGACGACGCAGCGCTCGGGCTCCTGACGGGCGATCTCCAGATAGCCGGCGCGAAGACGCTCGTGGAACGGCAGGCCCTTGGACTCGAACCGCGCGGCGCCCCCACGGGCCTCGGCGCGGGCCAGGCCGACCTCGGCGGGCAGGTCCAGGATCAGGGTCAGGTCCGGAACCGTGCCGGCCAGCACGTGGTCCTCCAGCGCCGCGATCAGCGAAGCCGGGGCGTCGCCGCCGGCGCCCTGATAGGCGCGGGTCGAGTCGGCGAACCGGTCGCACAGCACGAACTTGCCGTCGGCCAGGGCCGGGCGGATCACCCGCTCCACGTGGTCGCGGCGGGCGGCGTACATCAAAAGGGTCTCGGTGACCGGCGACCAGCGGTCGGCGTCGCCATTGACCAGCAGCTCGCGGATCGCCTCGGCGCCCGGGCTGCCGCCCGGCTCGCGGGTGACGACGACGTCATGGCCGGCGGTCTGTAGCCGCTCGGCCAAACGGCGGATCTGGGTGGACTTTCCAGCCCCCTCCCCGCCTTCGAAACTGATGAAGGAACCCTGGGTCACCCGGCCTGCATCGACCGGTTTTGGGGCTATGTCTAGGGGCGAAGAACCGTCGCGCCTTGATATCCCAAGGCTTCTACGCGCTGGCGCAGGTTCCAGGCCTCGCCCTCGGTCTGGCCGGCCGAAACCGTGACGCGATAGAGCGTACCGCTGGCCCGTTCGATGGTGTCGATCATGGCCTGGCCCGAGCCGGACAGCTGCCGCACGGCCTTCTCGGCGTTCTCGCGGCTGGAGAACGAGCCGGCCTGGACGCGATAGGCTGACTTGCCGGCGCTGGCGAACACGCGGTCGGGCGGGTTGATCGGCGGGGCCGACTGCTGGATCGGCGCATTTGGCGAGGCCCAGTCGGGCTCCGGACGCGATGGCAGAACCTGCACGCGCTGGGTCGGCTCCTGGATGTCATCGAAGCTGCGCGCGGCGTTGCGGACCGGCGGAGGGGGCGGCGGAGACGCTGTGGCGCGGGCATATTGGCGCGGCGCATCAAAGGCGTTCTTCGGTGCAGGGCCAACATACTTCACGCGAACGCGGGCCACGCCCTTTTGTTTGTAGCCCAGCTCGTCGGCGGCGGCCTTGGAGAGATCGATGACCCGGTCGCCGACGAACGGGCCACGGTCGTTGACCCGCAGGATCATCTTGCGGCCGTTATCCAGGTTGGTCACCTCGACCAGGCTGGGCAGCGGCAGGGTCTTGTGAGCGGCTGAGGGCCGGTTCATGTCGAAGACCTCGCCATTGGCGGTGCGGCGATTGTGAAATTGATCGCCGTACCAGGACCCGATCCCGACGACGTTGTAGTTCGGATCCTCCTTCGGATAATACCAGACGCCGTTGATTTGATAGGGCTTTGCCGTGCCGCGCAGCGGCTTGCCATCGCGCCCAACGGTCGAGCCATGGCGTGGCGCAGAGCCACGCGTGGTGTCGTTGCGGGCCGTGGCGGTGTAGCCGGACTTGCCGGTGCCGTACTTGGGCGTGGCGCAGGCGGCCAGACTGGCGGCGGCCAGGGCCATCAGGCCCGCCACTCGCACATTCCGCCAAACCTGTTCGAAGCGCTGGTTCATGCTCTCGTCGTCCAGTCGGGCCCACACCCTTCCGAGCCGATAGAGTCACTGGTTTGTTTTGAAGTCTGGTTAAGGACCTGGAGCACTGATATAGCCGCCTGCTCCGGGCAGGTGGCCGAGTGGTTTAAGGCAGCGGTCTTGAAAACCGCCGTAGGTGAAAGTCTACCGTGGGTTCGAATCCCACCCTGCCCGCCAGACTTCAAATCTCGAAAAACCCTTTCAGGACAAGCATGTCGGCGACTTCTACCGCGCTCTACGGCCAGGCCGACCATGATCTGGCGCCCGCCGCGCCGGACGCCGTTCAGCTGTCGCCGACGATCGTCAGCTCGACCGACATCGCGTCGCTGCCGGACGAATCTCTTAACGCCGTGACTGTCCGCGCGCCCGCGGGCGCCGTGGAGCGACGTTATGTCCTGGCCCATGCCTTGCGAATCCTCGCGCCGAACGGCCGGCTGACCGCCTTCGCCCCGAAGGACCGCGGTGGCCTGCGCCTGAAGAAGGAGCTGGAGGCTCTGGGCTGCGAGGTCGGCGAAAGCGCCCGTCGCCACAATCGCATCTGCCTGGCCGTCCGCCCGGCCGACACCAAGGCGTTTGAAGCCGACATCAAGGCCGGTTCGCCGCGCCAGATCGCCGAGAACGGCCTGTGGACCCAGCCTGGCGTGTTCAGCTGGGACCGCCTGGACGCCGGCACCAACGCCCTGCTGCAGGTCCTGCCGCCGTTTGCCGGCGCGGGCGCGGACTTCGGGGCCGGTATTGGCCTTCTGGCGCTCAACGTCCTGGCGTCGCCGAAGGTCACTAAGCTGACCCTGGTCGAGTTGGATCGCCGGGCCGTCGACGTCGCAAAGCGCAACGTCACCGATCCGCGCGCCGACTTCGTCTGGGGCGACGTGCGCCAGACGGAGCTGAAAGACCTCGACTTCATCGTCAGCAACCCGCCGTTCCACGAGGGTGGCGGCGAGGACAAGACCCTGGGTCAGGCCTTCATCGCCTCGGCGGCGGCGGCTCTGCGCAAGAGCGGCGTGCTGTGGATGGTGGCCAACCGCCACCTGCCTTACGAGGCGATCCTGGGCGAGAGCTTCAGCAAGGTGCGGCTTGTCGCGGAAGGCAGCGGCTACAAGGTGTTCGAGGCCCGCAAGTAATGGCCCCAATCCAATGACTAAGGCCATGATGGCGCGCCTGGATCGACTGCTGGCCAATCTGGGCTATGGCAGCCGCAAGGACGTCCAGGCCCTGGTCGCCGCCGGCAAGGTCGTGCTGGACGGCAAGGTGCTGAAGGACGCCGGGGCCCGCATCGCCGTCGACGCGACCCTGCCCGAGCGGATGACCATTCGCGGCGTCGCCGTAGATCCCCCCGCCCCGCTGGTGCTGATCATGCACAAGCCGCTGGGCGTGGTGTGTTCGCACAAGGAAGACGGCGAGAAGATCTACGACCTGCTGCCGCGCCGCTGGCGGCTGCGCGATCCGGGCCTGTCGACCGTGGGGCGTCTCGACAAGGACACCAGCGGCCTGATCCTGATCACTGACGACGGCGACTTCCTGCACCGGGTGATCTCGCCCAAGCGCCACGTGCCCAAGACCTACTTCACGACGCTGGACCGTCCGCTGAACGGATCGGAAGGCGAGCTGTTCGCCGCCGGGACGTTAATGCTGGATAGCGAGGAAAAGCCGCTGCTGCCGGCCCAACTGGACGTCGTTGACGACAAGACCGCGCGACTGACCCTCACCGAGGGCCGCTACCACCAGGTGCGCCGAATGTTCGCCGCCGTGGGTAACCACGTGGTCGCCCTGCACCGTGAACGGATCGGCGGACTGGTCCTGCCGGCCGACCTGGAGCCGGGCCAGCACCGCATCCTCCCCGCCGCCGAAGCCGAAGGGGTCTTCGCGGATGTCTGAGCCGATCCTGATCGACGCCCGCGGCCATCACTGCCCGGTCCCGACCCTAAAGCTGCGCAAGGCGCACGAGGCCGCTGCGCCGGGTTCGGAATTGGTCCTGCTGGCCACCGATCCGATGGCGCGCATCGACGTCCCGCACTTCGCCGGCCAGATCGGCGCCAGTGTGCTCGAGATCACCGACCAGGACGATGGGGTGATCAGGTTCCGTATTGTGAAGGCGGCTTGAGCGGGATCGGCTTGGGGCCTTCCAGCAAGGCCTGAGGACGCTCGTCCAGGGCGATCTCGACCTCGGTGGCCAGGGCGCCGCCGAAGAAGATCGCGTTCACGCTCCACGACAGCCAGATCAGGAAGATGATCACGGCCGAGATCGAGCCGTAGGTGGCGCCCAGATGGACGACCTTCTCGACATAGAAGGCGCTGGCCCAGGACATGAACACGCACAGGGCCGCGGCCGCCGCGCCGCCGGCGATCGAGGCGCGCCAACCGACGGTCTCGCGCGACATGGCGTAGCGATAGACCAGGCTCATGCCGATCACGATGCCCAGGCTGGCCCAGGTCCACTCGCTCTGGATCCACGACACGCCTTCCAGCGGCCGCAAGTCGACAGCCGAGGCCAGCAGGCGCAGGGCCAGGAAGACGCCGGACATCACGAACAGCAGGCCAAAGGCGGCGATCAGCACCAGCAGCGCCATGATGTTGAAACCGAAGAAGCCACGCTGGTTCTCCTCGTCGTGGATAAACGACAGGCCGGCCAGCAGGGCCTTGAAGCCACGGTGCGCGGCGTAGCCGCCGACCAGCAGCACCACGGCGCTCTGCAGAGAGATGGTCTGGCCCGAGGCCTGGGCCAGATGGCCGAACTCGTCCTGGAACATCGACCGGGCGCCCGACGGCGCCAGCTCGGCCAGCTTGGCCGCCTGGCGGGCGGCGGTTTCGGGGGTGAGGAAGAAGCTGTAGAGCCCGATCAGAATCGCCAGGCCGGGAAACACCGCCAGCAGGGCGAAGAACGAGACGCCGCCAACATATAGCATCACGTCGCGGCCCCACAGGCGGGACAGCGCCAGGCCCAGCACACGCAGGATTTCGCGGGCCCAGTGAATGGGATCAAGGTCGAGGTCGCGCCAGCGGATGCGGTGCAGCGGGTCTTGCATCCGCCGGACCATGGCGGGGCATGTCCTCAGAGTCAAAGTAAGGTCCAGAGTCAAAGACGCGCCGCCCTGGGACCGGACGGCGCGCCTCCGCAGGACGTGCCTGTGAACCGATCGCCACATCGAGGGACGGATGGCGCAGCGATCGATCGACACCCGCAAGCTAGGATCCGTCGCCTGAACCGCACCTGAACGCGGCAGTCATCCCTTTAGAGGGCGCCGGACGCTTTCAGCCCGGCGATCGCATCGGCCCCGAAACCCCAGTCGCCCAGGGCCTCGTCATTGTGAGCGCCGATCTTGGGGGGCGGCCCCTGGATCGCGCCCGGCGTGGCCGAGAACCGCGGCGCAGGAGCCGGCTGGGTGACACCGGAAAGCTCGACGAAGGTCTCGCGGGCGGCGTTGTGAGCGTGCTTGGGGGCCTCGTCGAGGTCCAGCACCGGAGCGAAGCAGACATCGGTGGCGTCCATGATCGCGCACCACTCGTCGCGGGTCTTGGTCTTGATCACGGCGCCCAGCTTCTCGCGCAGCTCCGGCCACTCCTCGCGGCTCATCTGATGCTGGAACTGCGGATCGGTGATGCCCGTCTTCTCCAGCAGCAGCAGGTAGAACTGCGGTTCGATCGAGCCGATCGAGATCCACTTGCCGTCAGCGCATTGGTAGGTGTCGTAGAAGTGCGCGCCGCCGTCGAGCAGGTTGGTGCGCCGGCCCTCGTTCCACATGCCGCCGGCCTTGAAGCCGTAGAACATGGCCATCAGCGAGGCTGCGCCGTCGCTCATGGCGCAGTCGATCACCTGGCCCTGCCCCGTCGACCGGGCATGGATCACGCCGGCCAGCAGGCCGAAGGCCAGATAGAGCGCCCCGCCCCCGAAGTCGCCGACCAGGTTAAGCGGCGGCACCGGCTTGTCCTCCGTGCCGATGGCGTGCAGCGCGCCGGTGATGGCGATGTAGTTCATGTCGTGGCCCGCGGCCTTGGCGTAGGGGCCGGTCTGGCCCCAGCCGGTCATGCGGCCGAAGACCAGCTTGGGATTGCGCGCCAGGGCGACGTCGGGACCCAGGCCCAGCCGCTCCATGACGCCCGGCCGGAAGCCCTCGATCAGGCCGTCGGCGCTTTCCAGCAGCTTCAGGCAGGTCTCGATGGCCTCGGGGTTCTTCAGGTCCAGCGCCACCGAGCGGCGGCCACGGGCGGTGATGTCAGCCGGCGATGACCGCCCCTGCCCCTTGCGGTCGATGCGGATGACGTCGGCGCCGAGGTCCGACAGCAGCATGCCGCAGAACGGCCCCGGGCCGATGCCGGCGAACTCGACGATCTTCAGTCCCGAAAGCGGCCCCTGGCCCATGATGTTATCTCCCTGTCGGCTCTTCGACGCGGCCGGTCGGGAGCTACTAGAACGGTCCTGACGTTCGGTCAGGCAAGCCCTTGCTGGGACAGGATCGACGAACTTCGATTCACCCCCAGCCTGCGGCGTTCCGTACCTTTGACCGCGCGGAGCCTCTGCTATGTTGCCGTGTCGAATCTCGGCGGTTTTGCATGACCGACCAAGCGAGCGTTCGGGCGGAGGTTGGTTTGGCGGTTGACGCCCGGATCCTGATCGTGGCGCGCGACGACGTTCGCGCCGGACCGCTGGCCGAAGGGCTGGATCGGCTGGGCTGGCGCACCATCACCGCGCGTGGCCCCTATGCCGCCCTCGCCGCCCTGGGCGACCTGCCGATCGAAGCCGTCATCGTCGACCTGGCCAGCGCCGGTCCCGAGACCCAGACCCTTGCCCGCCGCCTGAAGGCCGCCGTGGCGCCGCGCCGCCTGCCGGTCATCGCGATCGGCGAACCCGAAGGCGACTATCGCAACCAGGCCTTCGACCTGACCCTGTCACCGCCGCTGCACCCGTCCCAGGCCGCCTTGCGCCTGGAGACCCTGGTCCGCACCGCCATCGCCGAGGAAGAGTTCGAGCTGCGGCTGGAGACCTTCGGCGAGCGTGGCCGCCGGCTGGAACAGCCCGAAGCCCCCGAGACGCCGTTCCGCATCCTGGCCGTCGGCGAGCCAGCCCCGCAATTCCTGGCCCTATCCAACGCCCTGCAGCGCAGCGGCGCGGAAGTGGTCGGCGCCTTCACCGCCTATACCGCCTTCGACTATCTGCACGAGCGGGCCTTCGACTCCGTCGTCCTGTGGGCTGGCGACAGCCAACAGGAAGCCCTGTCGATCGCCGCGGGCATGCGCCGCAACACCCGCCTCTTCCACATCCCGGCCCTGCTGTATCTGAAGGCCGAGAGCTATGTGACCATGTCCGAGGCGTTCCATCGCGGCGTGTCCGACGTGGCCTCGCCCGAGACGCCCGAGGTCGAGACGGCCGTCCGTGTCATGGAGCTGGCGCGCAGCTTCCGGCGCGGCGAATCCATCCGCGGCGCGCTGGAGAAGGCCCGCAGCTCGGGCCTGATGGACGCCGCCACCGGCCTCTTCACCCGCGACCTGTTCGCCGCCCACCTGGCGCGGTTGTCGTCGGCCGCCCGCGAGCGCGCCCGGCCGCTGTCGATCTGCGTGCTGCGCATCGCCGACAAGCCCGAGACCGCCTGGGCTCGCCAGAACGGCTGGCTGGACCGGGCCATTCCGCAGATCGGCTCGATGGTCGGCCGCCTGGTGCGCGTCGAGGACACGCCGGCGCGCCTGGCCACCGAGGTCTTCGCCCTGGCCTTGCCCGCCACCAACCTGAACGCCGCCAAGGCCGCGGCCGAGCGGATCGCCGCCGTGATCGGCTGCACCGCCTTCGACGCCGGTGAGGACCGCCCGCCGTTCGTCTGCGAGTTCGACATCGGGGTCGCCGAGGTCCAGCCCGGCGAAGGCGCGGTGAAGGCCCTGGAACGGGCGGCCTCCAGCGCCCTCAAGCGGGACGCCGGCTGACGCCCTATATAGTCTTAGGTCCAGTCGCGTTCCCGAGGAGACCCGCGTGAGCCAGTCCCAACCTATGCCCCAGCCCATGTTGGTCGACGTCGTCGCCGATGTGGTCTGTCCGTGGTGCTATCTGGGCTGGCGACGGCTGAAATCGGCGCTGGCCCTGCGTCCCGACGTTCCGGCCCAGCTGATCTGGCGCGCCTATCAGCTGGACCCATCGCTGCCCGAGCAAGGCGTCGACCGCAAGGAATATATGGCCCAGAAGTTCAAGGACCCCGAGCGCCTGAAGGCCGTGCATGCGGCTCTGGTCGAGGGCGGGGCCGATGAAGGCATCGCCTTCAATTTCGACGCCATCGAATTTGCGCCCAACACCAACGCCGCGCACCGCCTGATCCGCTGGGGCCTGTCGGCCGGCGTCCAGGACCAAGTCGTCGAGGCGCTGTTCAAGGCCTATTTCGAGCAGGGTCTCGACATCGGCGATCCGATGGTGCTGGGCGATATCGCCGAAGCCGTCGGCATGGAGCGGCTGGTGGTGCTGCAACTGCTGGCCGAAGGCGCCGACAAGGAGGCCGTGGCCCGTGAGCACGCCATGGCTGTCCAGGGCGGCGTGACGGGCGTTCCGTTCGCCATCTTCGCCGGCAAGGTCGCCGTCGTCGGCGCCGAAACGCCCGAGCGCATCGTGCAGGCGATTGACCAGGCCCAGGCTTCCGGGGCCTGATCTCCTCTCACCAGAGTCGTCGGGGGGCGCGCCATGGACCATTCGAAACAGCAGATGATCAGCTACGCCATCACCGGCGTGGTGGTCGGCCTCGTGCTCTTCTTCCGTCTGCGCCGACTGAACCAGGAGCGACGGCTGAAGCTGGAATGGATGTGGGTGCTGCCGGCCATGATGGTCCTGGCGACCTTTGCGCTGCTGATGCAGTTTCCGCCGCACGGCCTTGAGTGGCTGTGGCTGGGCCTGGTGTTCGCGGTCGGCGCGGGCATCGGCTGGATGCGCGGCAAGCTGATCCCGATCAGCATCGATCCCGAAACTCACCTCCTCAACACCAAGCGCTCGCCGGCCGCCCTGCTCTTCCTGCTGGGGCTGTTCGTCGCGCGCTTCGCCCTGCGCTCGGTGCTGGATAGCCACGCCGAGGCCATGCACCTCAGCGTCGCCCTGCTGACCGATGGCTTCGTCGTGCTGGGCGTCAGTCTGTTCAGCATCTCGCGCCTGGAGATGGCCCTGCGCGCCTGGGCGCTGCTGAAAGCGGCCCGGGCGGCGAAGGCGGCGGCTTAGGCTTTCGCCAGCCGCGCCAGCACCGACAGGATCTTCTCGGCCGCATCGAGGCGTTGAGCCGGCGTGTCCCACTCGCCCTTGACCACGACCTTCTGGTCCGGACGGACCTTCCAGATCAGGTGGTTCTTGGCCACGTGCTGCATCAGCCCCATCGGGTTGGCGTAGGTGTCGGCCCGGAAGCTGGCCACAGCGCCCTTGGGCCCCACGTCGATCTTGGCGACATTGGCCTCGCGGCACAGGCCCTTGATGGCGACGACCTTGAGCAAGCTGTCGGTTTCGGGCGGCAGCGGGCCGAAGCGGTCGATCATCTCGGCGGCCAGGGCTTCGCGATCGGCGGCCTGCTCGGCTTCGGACAGGCGGCGATACAGCGACAGGCGCACGTTCAGGTCCGGCACATAGTCGTCCGGGATCATCACGGCCGCGCCGGTATTGATCTGCGGCGACCAGCCCCGGTCCTCGATCAGGGCTTCCTGGCCCTGCCGCTGGCGCAGCTCGGCCACGGCGTCTTCCAGCATCTGCTGATAGAGCTCGACGCCGATCTCCTTGATGTGGCCGCTCTGCTCGTCGCCCAGCAGGTTGCCGCCGCCGCGCTGGTCCAGGTCGTGGCTGGCCAGCTGGAAGCCGGCCCCCAGGCTGTCCAGCGACTGCAGCACCTGCAGACGCTTCTCGGCCGACAGGGTCAGGGTCTTCTCGACCGGCGTGGTCAGATAGGCGTAGGCGCGGGCCTTGGAGCGGCCGACGCGCCCGCGGATCTGATAGAGCTGGGCCAGGCCGAACATGTCGGCGCGGTGGACGATCAGGGTGTTGGCGGACGGGATGTCCAGCCCACTTTCCACGATCGTGGTCGCGAGAAGCACGTCGTACTGGCCCTCGTAGAAGGCCGTCATCACGTCCTCCAGCTGGGTGGCCGCCATCTGGCCGTGACCGACGACGTACTTCACCTCGGGCACCTGGGTGCGGAGGAACTTCTCGATGTCCTCAAGGTCCTTGATACGCGGCACGACGTAGTAGGACTGGCCGCCGCGGTACTTCTCGCGCAGCAGGGCCTCGCGCAGGGTCACCGGGTCGAACGGGCTGATATAGGTGCGCACCGCCAGACGATCGACCGGCGGGGTGGCGATGATCGACATCTCGCGGATGCCCGACAGCGCCATCTGCAGGGTGCGCGGGATCGGCGTGGCGGTCAGGGTCAGCATGTGCACGTCGGCGCGAAGCTCTTTCAGCTTCTCCTTGTGCTTGACCCCGAAGTGCTGCTCTTCATCGACGATCACCAGGCCCAGGTCCTTGAACGCGACCTGCTTGCTGAGCACCGCGTGGGTGCCGACCACGATCTCGAACTGGCCGTTGGCCAAGCCCTCGCGGGTCTCCGACGCCTCCTTGCCGGTGACCAGGCGCGACAGGCGCGTGACCTTGACCGGCCAGCCCTGGAAGCGGTCCTTGAAGGTCTTGTAGTGCTGGCGGGCCAAGAGCGTGGTCGGACAGACCACGGCCACCTGCTTGCCGCTCATCGCCACGACGAAGGCTGCGCGTAGCGCCACCTCGGTCTTGCCGAAACCGACGTCGCCGCAGATCAGGCGGTCCATCGGCTTGCCCGAGGACAGGTCTTCCAGAATGTCCTGGATGGCGCTCAGCTGGTCGTCCGTCTCCTCGTAGGGGAAGCGGGCGCAGAACTCGTCGAACACGCCCTGCGGCGGGTCGGTCTCCTCGACCGACTTCAGCGAACGGGCGGCGGCGATCTGGATCAGGCCCTCGGCCATGACCCGCAGACGTTCCTTGGCCCGCGCCTTGCGACCTTGCCAGGCCGCGCCGCCCAGCTTGTCCAGCTGGACATTGTCAGGATCGGACGCGCCGTAGCGGGTCAGTAGGTCGATGTTCTCAACCGGCAGATAGAGCTTGGCCTCGCCGCCATACATCAGGTCCAGGCAGTCGTGCGGCGCGCCCTGCACGTCCAGCGTCTTCAGCCCCTCGTAGCGGCCGATGCCATGGTCGATGTGCACGACCAGGTCGCCCGGCGTCAGGGCGCTGGCCTCGGCCAGGAAGTTGGCGGCGCGACGCTTCTTCCGCGGCCTCGCGAGGCGGTCACCCAGAATGTCGGTCTCGGAGATGACCGCCAGTTGATCGGTCTCGAAGCCGTGGTCCAGCGGCAGCACGACGCGCTGCGGGGTCTTAGGATCGTTCGCCTTCGCCGCCTGCCAGTAGCCGGCGAACGGGACCTTCTTCAGGCCGTGGTCGGCCAGCATGGTCCCGAGGCGCTCAGACGAGCCCTCGGACCACGAGGCGAACAGGACGCGCTTGCCCTCCCCGGCCAGCGTCTTGGCGTGGTCGGCGGTGGCCTCGAACAGATTGACGCTGTCCTGAGCCCGCTCGGCGGCGAACACCCGGCCGAGCTTCGCGCCCAGATCGACGACGTCCAGACCCTGGGGTTGGAACGGCGTGAACAGGCGGTGCGTGCGGTCGGTGAGCTCGCGGTCCCATTCGGCGGCGGTCAGATACAGAGCCTCGGGCGCCAGGGGGCGGTAGGCCGACTTGCGATCGGCGCTGGCGCGGGCCTCGTAGGCGTCCTGGATCATCGCGAGGCGCTCGTCGCGGGCCTCGGCGGCCTGGTGGTCGACGCCGATCAGGGAGCCGTCCGGCAGATAGTCGAACAGGGTCGACATCCGCTCGTAGAACAGCGGCAGCCAGTGCTCGAGACCGGCGCGGCGGCCGCCCTCGCTGACGGCGGCGTACAGCGGATCGTCGCCCGGCGCGCCGAACTCGGCGACATATCCCTTGCGGAAGCGTGAGATGCCGTCGGCGTCCAGCAGCGCTTCGCTGACCGGCAGCAGGTCGATCTCCTTCAGCTGCTTGGTCGAGCGCTGGGTCTCGGGATCGAAGGCGCGGATACTTTCAAGCGTGTCGCCGAACAGGTCCAGGCGCACCGGCTCCTCGGCGGCCGGCGGATAAACGTCGATGACCCCGCCCCGAATGGCGAATTCACCGCGCTCTGACACGGTGGAGGCGCGAGTGTAGCCGTTGACGGCGAAATAGCGCTCCAAGTCCTTGATATCGACGCTGTTGCCGACCTTGGCCGAATAGGAGGCGCGCAGCAGCACGTCCTTGGTCGGTACGCGCTGCAGCAGTGCTGGCGCGGCGATGACCAATATAGCGGCCTTTTTGTCCCCCAGACCGCGGGCCAGGCGCGACAGGGTCGCCATCCGCGTGGCCGAAACGCCCGACGACGGGCCGATGCGGTCGTAAGGCAGGCAGTCCCACGAGGGCAGCAGCACCGCCTCGATCTCGGGGGCGAAGAACTTCAGGGCGTCGATGAACGCGCCGGCCCGGGCCGTGTCGCGAGCGACGAAGGCGGTCAGGCCGCCGCGCGCCCGGGCGATGTCGGCCATCACCAGGGCGTCGAAACCCTCCGGCGCGCCGGCCAGGGTCAGGCCGCCGGCGGCCTTGGCGATCTGTTTGGCGTCGTAGGCCATGACGTCTCTTCTAAGTGTGCTTTAGGCGCCGTCGCCGATCGGGCGCGCGGCGTGCGCTTCGAACCGGAACACGCGGATCATCGCCAGGACGTCGGTCTCGAACTTTTCAGGCGTCGGCTCCTGGCCGACGATCCAGGCGTAGATCTCGCGATCCGGCTGTTCCAGCAGGGTTTCGAGCGTGTCGAACTGCTCAGGGCTGAGGTTCGGGCCGTGAACATCCGCGAACGGGCCCAGGATCAGGTCCGCTTCCCGGAAGCCGCGGTGCCAGGCGCGAAAACGAAGGCGCTTGAGACGGGAGTCGTGGTCGATGGTCATGTGTCGGCGGATATAGAGCGGTGCTCGCCCAGGCGCCAGCTTAACGGATGCTCGAACATGTCAGCAGAGTTCAGCCAGCCTTGCAGAGATTGACTTTGCCGACTTTCGGCCTATTTATCCCCACCTTCGGAGCAGGTCTGGCGAATCCGCGCCGCCCGCTCGCCCAAGCACGGGCGGCTCCGTCAGACCAGCGTGTAAATGACCGAATTTTCCGATCTCGGGCTTTCGCCCACGACCCTGCAGGCGGTCGCCGACACCGGCTATACCACTGCGACCCCCATTCAGGCTCAAGCCATTCCGGTGGCCCTCGCCGGCCAGGACGTGCTCGGCATCGCCCAGACGGGCACCGGCAAGACCGCCGCCTTCACCCTGCCGCTGATCGACAAGCTGCAGTCGGGCCGCGCCAAGGCTCGCATGCCGCGCGCCCTGGTCATCGCCCCGACCCGCGAACTGGCCGACCAGGTCGCCTCCAGCTTCGAGAAGTACGCCAAGGGCACCAAGCTCTCATGGGCGCTGCTGATCGGCGGCGTGTCGTTCGGCGACCAGGAGAAGAAGCTGGACCGCGGCGTCGACGTGCTGATCGCCACGCCCGGCCGCCTGCTGGACCACTTCGAACGCGGTAAGCTGCTGATGACCGGCGTCCAGTTCCTGGTCGTCGACGAAGCCGACCGCATGCTGGACATGGGCTTCATTCCGGACATCGAGCGCATCTTCAAGATGACGCCGCCCAAGAAGCAGACGCTGTTCTTCTCGGCGACCATGCCGCCGGAAATCACGCGCCTGACCAAGCAGTTCCTGAAGGATCCGGTGCGCATCGAAGTGGCCAAGCCGGCCACGACGAACGCCAACATCACCCAGCGCCTGCTGCGCGTCCCGACCTCGGACCCCAAGGCCAAGCGCCTGGCGCTGCGGGCCCTGATCGAGAAGGCCGCGCCGGAAACCGGCATCGTCTTCTGCAACCGCAAGAGCGAAGTCGACATCGTCGCTAAATCGCTGAAGGTGCACGGCTTCGACGCCGCCCCGATCCACGGCGACCTGGACCAGAGCCAGCGCACCAAGACCCTAGCGGACTTCCGCTCGGGCGCGCTGAAGATCCTGGTGGCCTCTGACGTCGCCGCCCGCGGCCTGGATATCCCGGCCGTCAGCCACGTCTTCAACTACGACGTCCCGCACCACGCCGACGACTACGTCCACCGCATCGGCCGCACCGGCCGCGCCGGCCGGACGGGCGAGGCCTACATGCTGGTGACCCCGGCCGACGACAAGGGCTTCGACAAGGTCATCAAGCTGATCGGCCAGACGCCGGACGAAGAGAAGATCGAGCTCGACTACTCCAACGCCGTGACGGTGAAGCGCGAAGGCGACCGCGATCGCAAGCGCGGCGGCCGTGATCGCGACCGCGATCGTGGCGAGCGCCCAGGTCGTGGCCGCGGCCGTGGCCGTTCGGAAGAGACCGCCGCCGAGGCCCCGGCCGAAGCCGAGGCTGTCGAGGCGACCGAAGCCGCGCCTGCCGAAGAGCGTCCCGCCCGCGAACGCAAGCCGCGCCGCGAGCGTGAGCCGCGCCGCGAGCGCGAGCGTGAGCCGCGTCCGACCGCCCCGGCCTCGACCATCGAAGCCGCCGAGCGCCCTGCCCGTTCGGAACGCCCCGAGCGTGCTGAGCGCCCGGAACGTCCCGAGCGCCCAGTGCGCGGCGTCCAGCCGGTCCGCGACCGCGACGACGACGATCGTCGCGTGGTCGGCTTCGGCAACGACATCCCCGCCTTCCTGGCGCGCCCGCCCCGCGGCAAGTAAGCGCGTCACGATCGAATGACTTGAAAGGCGCCGGCCAGTCCGGCGCCTTTTTCGTTTCGGGCCCCGTCGATGGCAGCGCTTTCGGAACGGTGTTATCCTGGGCTCGTTCTCGGCTTGATCGCGCCGGAGCCCGGTGCGTCGCCCAACGAATGGGAGGACTGCCCATGACCGTCATCGACTTCAACGCCGCTCGGGAGCCGGATCCTGCGAAGGAGGCCGACCTGATCGCGCACGAGAAAACCTATCACGGCTTCAATATGCTGCTGCGTTGGTCGATGCTGAGCCTGGCGGCCGGGATCAGCGGATTGACGGTGTGGTTCGCCACGCCCGGTGGCTTCTGGGGCGGCGCGATCGTCTTCGCCCTGGTCTGGGTGGCCGGCTACTACGGCATGGTCCGGCGCGAGGAGAAGCAGCCGCTGGATCCTTGGTCCCGCGGCCGCAAGGGCATCCTATAACGCCTCGTCCACGAACCGCAGCAGGTCGTCCAGCGGCGGCCGATAGGCAAACTTGAAGCCGCGGCGCAGTTGGGCCAGCGGCGGCGCCTGCCAGCGCGGGCATGGTGAGGCGCAGACATAGCCTCGCCAGTCGACGCCGACCTGACGGCAGGCCGCCCGCACCCACTGGCTGGTGAAGTTGGTCGGCTGGATCTCCACGACCCGCGCGCCCCGTGGCAGGAACACCGCGTTGGCCAAGGCCGCGCCGCTGGCGCCGACCACGATCTCGGCCTCGCGCATCAGGGCGATCTGCTCGCCGGCGCTCAGGGTCTCGGGCCGTACAATGGTGAAGCCGCGCGCAGCCAGCGCCGTCTCGAAAGCCGCCTCGCCCACCATCACCCGCATCGACTGACCGCGCCGCGAGAGATAGACGCGCCGCGCGCTCTGCCCGGCCGGCGCGCGGGACAGCACCCGCTCGGCCACCTCGGCCAGCAAGGCGTTGGGATGGTGCAGGAAATGATCCATGCTAGTGGCGTAGGCCGCCCGGCCAAGCCGCACGACCGGGGCGTCGATCTCGCGGACCTCCAGGCCCGGAAAGGCCATGGCGATCAGGTCGCGCTGCCAGGCCGTGAGCGGCGGGGCCAGCACCGGCGTCTCGTTCAGTAGGCCAGCCTTCTCCAGCGCCAGCAGAGACGTCAGGGCGTCGATGACGAAGTGGCCGTAGTTGAACGTGCCGCCCCAGGGCAGGAACACCGCGCCGCTTTCTATAAACGGCGCATCGGTCGGCGGGGTGAAGTGTGTGGCGTCGTCGGTGACGCCTGGCAGGGCCGACAGATCCCGCGAACCCTGCCGCGCCTCGACGATGGTGGCGTTGTAGAGCGCGCCGTCGGTCCCGATCAGCCCGCCGTAGCGCGGGAACCACCAACTCTCGCCGATCGCGCACAGGGCTGGCGCATTGACCGGCGGCGGGGTGTCGATGTCATGCGGCCAGGCCTTGGCCTGGGACCCGCCGATCCGGCCCGCCGGCGCGCCGTCCGAGGCGTCGGTGGCCGGCAGCCAGGCGACGCCGGTCTCGCCCCGAGTAAAGCGCTCGCGCAGGGCGTCCAGCAGCAGCGGCGGCAGGTCCTGGGCTTCGACGATCAGGCGCAGAGGCAGCGGCGCGGTCATGCGCCGCTTGGAGCATGCCGCGCCTCAAATGGCTACTTCTTGATCTGACCGGCCAGGTACTTGCGGATCCCCTCCCCGTACGGCGGGCGCAGGCCCAGCATCGGAGCGATGTCCTTCTTCAGTTGTTGGAAGACGGCCTTGCGGTGGCTGAACTCCAGGAAGCCGTCGTGGCCGTGATAGGCCCCCATGCCGGCCGGGCCGACGCCGCCGAACGGCAGGTCCTCCTGGGCGACGTGGAAGATCACATCGTTGACCGTGACCCCGCCGCTGGTGGTGCGGCTCAGCACCCGCTCCTTCTCGGCCTCGTCGGTGCCGAACCAGTAGAGGGCCAGCGGCCGGTCATGGGCGTTCACATAGTCCACGGCCTCGTCGACGGTCTTGTAGGTCTTCACCGGCAGCACCGGGCCGAAGATCTCCTCCTGCATCACCTTCATGTCGTCGGTGGGATCCAGGATCAGGGTCGGGGCGATCTTGCGGTGCTCCTGCTGCGACAGGTCCTCGCCGCCGGGATTGATCTCGATGACCCGCGCGCCCTTGGCTCGAGCGTCATCGACATAGCCCTTCACCCGGTCGTAGTGGCGCTGGGCGACCAGGGCCGTGTAGTCGGGATTGTCCTTCAGGGTCGGGAAGTAGCGGCCGACGGCGGCCTGGGCCTCGGCGACGAAGGTCTCGACCTCTTCCTGCGGCGCCAGCACGTAGTCGGGGGCCAGGCAGATCTGGCCGGCGTTCAAGGTCTTGCCGTTCATGATCCGCGCCGCGGCCGTGGCCATGTCGGCCCCGCGCGACAAGATCACTGGGCTCTTGCCGCCCAGCTCCAGGGTCACCGGCACTAGGTTCTCGGCCGCCGCCCGCATCACGTGACGCGCCACCGAGGTCGCGCCGGTGAATACCAGGTGGTCGAAGGCCAGGCCTGAGAACGCCTCGCCGACCTCCGGGCCGCCGACGAACACCGCCACCTCATCCTCCGAAAAAGCCTTGGCGAACATGGCCTTCAGCAGCTCGGACGTCGCCGGGGTGTATTCCGACGGCTTGATCATGGTGCGGTTGCCGGCCGCGAAGATCCCCGCCAGCGGCGCGAAGGTCAGGTTGACCGGGAAGTTCCAGGGGCTGATCACCCCGACTACGCCCTTGGGCTGGTACTGGATGCCGGCCTTGGCGCCGAACAGACCCAGGATCGCCGGGGTCGTCTTGCGCTTTTGCGGCTTCATCCACTTGGCGACGTTCTCGCGGGCGAATTTCAGCGGACCGATCGAGCCGGCGACGTCGGTCAGGGCGGTCGCCTCGGGCGAACGCGAGCCGAAATCGGCGTTGATGGCGCGGGCGATCTCGGTCTGGTGGCCGACCAGAAGATCGATCGAGCGATTAATCCACTCGATCCGGGTTTCCACGCTGGGCGGCCCGTCGCGCAGGCTTGCGGCCTTCTGACGCTGGAGAACGTCGTTCATGGTCGCTCGATGCGCCTCGAATCCCAGATTCACCGGTGCATTCATGGTCTTAGCTCCCTCCGCCCGAACGACGCCGTCCGCGCGGCGCTCATCTTATCGGCGATCACCATGAGCGAGGGAAAGAGCGCACGCAAGCGAACGTTGTTCGCGCTTAACGCCCTGTAAGACTCTTCTGACTACGGTGTGGCTCCAAGCGATCGATCTTTCCGTACGGGAAAGTCGAGCCGGGGAAGAAAGATGTCGGACGTCGAAACCATCCTGCGCGGTCCTGAAGCCTACCGGATCGCCTCGCGCGCGGTGGAACTGATGGAACGCCACCAGGTGTGGCCGACCGCGCTGAATTTCGAGCTCTGGACCCACTATGTGGCCGATCCGGACGGCGCCCTGGCCCGCGAACTGACGCGCCTGATCTCGCTGGGCGAGCCGATGACCGAGCTGGTCAGCGAGGAACTGGCCGCCCACTACCTGCCCAAGGCGCGCCTGAACGAACAGATCCGCGACGCCGGCGACATTCTCTCGAAGGAACTGGAAGCGGTCTCCAAGGCCATCCAGAACGCCCAGAAGACCAACGCCGCCTTCGGCCAGCAACTGGCCGGCGCCAGCAAGAGCCTGGATACGTCGACCGACGTCGAGGCCATCAAGACCGTCGTCACCAACCTGGCCGACGCCACGCGCCGCGTGCACAAGGAAAACCAGTCGCTGGAATCGCGCCTGGCCGAATCGACCTCGGAGGTCGAGCGCCTGCGTGAGCACCTGGAACAGGTCCGCCGCGACGCCACCACCGACGGCCTGACCAACCTGGCCAACCGCAAGGCCTTCGACGACGAGCTGGATCGCGCCTGCTCGGACGCCGACGAGCAAGGCTCCAGCATCTGCTTGGCCGTGCTCGACATCGACCATTTCAAGGGCTTCAACGACACCTGGGGCCACCAGACGGGCGACCAGGTCATCCGTTACGTCGCCTCGGTGATCGGCCGTGTGGCCGCCCCGCCCCGCTTCGCCGCCCGCTACGGCGGCGAGGAGTTCGCGATGATCTTCCCGCGCGAATCCGCCTCGGCCGTCGCCACGGTGCTGGAAGAGATCCGCGTCGAGGTCTCCTCGCGCATGCTCAAGCGTCGCTCGACCAACGAGGACCTGGGCGCCATCACCGTCTCGTCGGGCTTCGCCGACCGTCGCGCGGGCGAAACCGGCCACTCGCTCATGGAGCGCGCCGACGCGGCGCTCTACGCCTCCAAGCGCGGCGGCCGCAACCGGGTCACCGCCGCGGAGTCGATGCCAGCCTCGGCCAACGCCGCCTAACCAGCTTCAGCAGAAGACCTACCTATCGCGCCGCCGGTCTCACGATCGGCGGCGTTTCCTTTTTGAAATTTCCACTAGCCTTCCCGAACGGCACAGGCGCCTAGACTCTCCCCAACGAACAGAGAGATGGGAGCCGCGCCGTGGACTATCAGAAGATCCGTGTCTCGACGGAAGGCGGCGTCGCCACCGTCACCCTCGCCGATCCCTCGACGCTGAACGCCGCCAGCCTGGAGATCGCCCGCGAGCTGATCCACGCCTTCTCGGCCATCGCCCACAGCCGTGAAGCCCGCGCCGTGATCCTGACCGGCGAAGGCCGTGGCTTCTGCTCCGGGGCCAATCTGTCGGGCGGCGGCGCAGCCGGACGCGAACTGGATGTCGACGGCAAGCCCGACGCCGGCTCGGCGCTGGAAAGCACCTACAATCCGCTGATGACCCTGCTGCGCGACTTCCCGCTGCCGATCGTGACGGCGGTGAACGGTCCGGCGGCCGGCGTCGGCTGTTCGATCGCGCTGATGGGCGACATGATCGTCGCGGCCGAAAGCGCCTATTTCCTGCAGGCCTTCCGCCGCATCGGCCTGGTGCCCGACGGCGGCTCGACCTACCTGCTGCCGCGCCTGATCGGCAAGGCGCGGGCGATGGAGATGATGCTGCTGGGCGACAAGGTCCCGGCCGCCACGGCCCTGCAATGGGGCCTGGTCAATCGCTGCGTGCCCGACGACCAGTTGATGTCGACCGCTCACGCCCTGGCCCTGGAGTTGGCCAACGGCCCGGCGGCCCTGGGGACGATCCGTAAGCTGGTCTGGGACAGCCTGGACAGCGACTGGACCGGCCAGCTGCACGCCGAGCGCAGGGCCCAGAAGTTCGCCGGCAAGACCGAGGACTTCCTGGAGGGCGTCAGCGCGTTCCTGCAGAAGCGCGCCGCTGCCTTCAAGGGGCGCTAGAGGTAGGGCTTGTAGCTCTTTTCCTCGACGATCTCCGAGCCGGCGGCCTCGTTGATCGCGCGCTTGATAGCGGCGCGCTGGTCGTTGTCGATATAGACGCGGCGGGCCAGGGCGACGAAGCCTTCGCCGAAGTCCTGGCGGCGCTCGCAGTCGCGCTTGCCGTCCTCGATGTCCCAGAGGGCGGCGTTGACGGCGGTGAGGTCGTCGGTCAGGCGGGCGATCTCGGCATTGTCGGGCAGGTGCTCGCGGGCCGTGGCCTCCAGCAGGGCCAGCTCCTTGCGGACATTGGCTTCCTTGGCCGGGTCGCCGATGCGCTGGGCCTTCACGCGCAGGATGGTGATCTTGTCGACCAGTTCGCCCGCCGAGATCGGCGCGAGGATGGACATTCAGGACGCTCCGGAAACCAGTGTCTGCAACGCCTGCCAGGCCGCGTCGACCGGCAGGGCGCTCATGCCGCTTCCGTAGTCCTCCGCGACCAGCATCTCAAGCCGCTCCGCAGCCGGACGGAACTTCACCGACTTGCGGCGGTCCTGCTGCAACGACAGCAACGGTGCGCCGCCGGCCGCCAGCATGTGGCCAGGACCAGCGTCATTGGCCACGCCGGCCGCCAGCCGTCCGGCCAGGGCGATGACCAGCAGCGGGCCCTTCACGCCCGTGAAGCCATCGGAGCGGTTGCGTTCGGGCTGCAGGGCCTGCGGAACCTCACGGGCGGCGATAGCGGCGTCCTGGGCTTCGTCGGGACCGAAGAAGAACACCGGCGTCCAACCGTGGGCGTCGATCCGGCGCGCCAGTTCCAGGTAGTTCTCAAGCGGCCAGCGCTTGTCCTGACCGCCGGCGCCGGGCGCCAGACCGATGTAGGTGGGACCGGCCGGCAGCAGGGCCTCGGCGGCCTTCAGCGCGTCGGGATTGTTCAGCGCCAGGGGGCACGGCGCGCCCTGCCCGTCCGTCGCCAGGCTCAGCAGCCGCGCCAGCCGGTCGGTGACGGCCACAGGCCAGTCCTTGCTACGGGCCTGAAGGGCAGCCGAGACGAAGGGGCCCCGCGCGCCACGCTTGGCAACGCCGCTGCGGCCGACATGTTCCTGGGTGTCGATGACGAGGTCGAACTTGCGACCGCCGAAGGGCCGGTTCCAGGGCAGCATGTCCAAGGGCGCGCCGCCGTTTGGCCCCTCCAGGATCAGTTCGTCGATATAGCCGGCCACCACGCTCTTTAGCGGACCGGCATAGACGGTCTCGACCTTGGCCGCGCACCAGCTGATACGGGCGTCCGGAAACGCCGCGCGCAGGCCGGCGATGAAGGGCAGCTTGATCAGGCCGTCGCCGATCACCTCGCCCATCGAATAGATCAGAACTGTCTGGACCATGGCCGTTTAGTCGCTGTGTCTCCGGTCGCTGTCCATCAAGAAAATGTCGATCACAAAAATGTAAGTGATCGCTCACTTGCATCTATCTCACGCTATGAGATGGTCTGCTCATGAGCGCCAAGCCCCGCATTGAACGCGCCGCCTTGGAGGCCTTCGTGGTCGACGGCGTCGACGCGACCACCACCAAGACCATCGCCGCCCGCGCCGGCGTCTCCGAAGGGGCGATCTATCGCCACTGGAAGAGCAAGGACGCCCTGGCCGTCGGACTGTTCATGGACTGCCACCGACGCCTCTCGACCCTGATCGAGGAAGAGGCCGGCGCGGTCGAGGGCATTGCGGCCAAGGCTGAGGCTCTGGTGCGCGCCTATTGCGCCGTGGCCGACGAGGACTGGCTGCTGTTCTCGTTCCATCTGCTGCAGCTGCATCACTTCCTGCCCTATTACCAGGAGGACGGCCGCGACCCGGTCACCCTTGTCGAGGATCTGATTAAGCGCGCCATGATGGACATGCAACTGCCGCCCGGCGATCCGCGTGTGCTGGCGGCCATGGCCATCGGGGTCATCACCCAGACCGCGCAGAACAAGGCCTATGGCCGCCTGGGCGATGACGCCCTGTCGGCCCACGCTCCCCTGATGACGGCGGCCGTCAAGGCCGTGCTCTTCGCCCGCTAAAGGACGACACCGACATGCGCAGCGCGCTGTTCAACGCCTACTACTGGGTTCTGTCGATCTTCTACGGTTTGTCGGCGGCGCTGGCCGCCTTGGCGCGGGGGCGTGACGCCGTCACCTTCGTGCTGCGCCTTTACAGCAAGCGCATGCTGGCGACGCTGGATGCGCTGGCCGGCGTGAAGGTGCAGCTGAAGGGGCTGGAAAACTTGCCGGACGGCCCCTGCATCATCGCCGCCAAGCACCACAGCTGGGGCGACGGCTTCGTGATGTTCGCCCATGTCGATAACCTCAGCTTCGTGACCGGCGACCACCTGGAGAAGTTCCCGCTGGTCGGGGCGATCCTGAAGAAGTTCGGGGCCATCGTCGTCGACAGCTGTGGCGGACCCGAGGCTCGCGCCGCCCTGTCTAAGAGCGCCGCCCAGGTGGCGTCGGAAGGCCGGCGGATCCTGATCTATCCCGAGGGCCACCTGGCCGCGCCGGGCGAGCGGTTCCGCTACCGCACGGGCGTCTACTACATGAGCAAGGACTTCGGCCTGCCGGTCGTGCCGGTGGCGACCAACCTCGGCTGCTTCTGGAAGCAGCAGGAGGCCAAGAAGACCCCGGGCACGGCCACCATCGAGTTCCTGCCCGCCCTGCCCCAGGGCCTGGAGAAGGAGGACTTCATGGCCCGGATGGAAGCGACGATCGAAGGCCGCACCAACGAGCTGATCGCCCAGGCGCGCGGCGAGCCGGTCCGGCCGTCGGTGCTGGTGGAATGGAACGGCCGCGAGAACGTGGCCAAGGCCGAGTCGGCGCGGGCCTAGACCTCGACCGGGCACTCCGCCGGGACGCCGTTGAAAGTGCCCTCGGCGCGGCGCTTGGCGAAGTGGGTCTGGGCGCAGGTGCTGGAGCACAGCAGGCCGGTGTCGGACCAATACAGCGGCGCCTCGTCCTCGTGCTTGAACCGGGCTGCGCCCCACGGCAGGCCGCATTCGACGCAGGACGGGGTCTTGGCCAGCATCAGTCCTGAACCTCGGGCGCCGGCTGGATGGTCACACTCTCGCCGCAGCCGCAGGCGTCGGTCTCGTTCGGATTGTTGAACACGAACTTCGACGACAGCTTGGTGGTCTCGTAGTCGATCTCGGTGCCGATCAGGAACAGCACCGCCTTTGCGTCGATCAGGATGGTGACGTCCTTGTCCTCGACCACCTCGTCCAGCGGCGCCTTTTCGGCGGCGTATTCGAAGATGTACTCCGAACCGGCGCAGCCACCGTTCTTCACGCCGACCCGCAGGCCGGCGTAAGGCTTGTCGGCCCGGCTCATGATCTCCTTCACGCGCGCGGCCGCGGCGTCGGTCAGGGTGACGACCTTGGGGCGCGGGCGGCGGGGACGTGCGGTGATCGCGGTTTCCATGGCTTTCGAACCGATTAGAACATGTTCAGTTGCAGCTTGGCTTCGTCGCTCATCCGCGAGGAATCCCACGGCGGCTCGAACACCAGCTCGACATTGCACGACTTCAGGCCGGGGATCTCCATGACCGCGTCGCGGACCCAGCCCGGCATCTCGCCGGCCACCGGGCAGCCCGGCGCGGTCAGGGTCATGTCGATGGCCACGTCCTTGTCGTCGCTGACATCGACCTTGTAGATCAGGCCCAGCTCATAGATGTCGACCGGGATTTCCGGGTCATAGACGGTCTTGAGCTTCTCGATCAGCTGGTCGGTCAGCCGATTGAGTTCGTCCTGGGAAAGGGCTGAAGCGGTTTCGGTCATCGGCTCAACTGAAGAAGCTACGCGCCTTGGCCAGTGCGTCCACGAACGCATCGGCCTCGGCTTGGGTGTTATATAGGGCGAAGGAGGCGCGCGCGCTCGAGGTGACCCCGAAACGGCGCATCAAAGGTTCAGCGCAGTGGGTGCCGGCGCGGACGGCGACGCCGTAACGATCCAGTACCTGGGCGATATCGTGGGCGTGGGCGCCTTCGACCGTGAACGACAGCACCGCGCCCTTGCCGGGCGCCTCGCCCTGGATCCGGATACCGTTGACGCCGCGCATTTGCTCGGCGACGCGCTCATAGAGGGCGTGCTCGTGGGCGAAGATGGCGTCGCGATCCAGGCCGTTCAGCCATTCGATCGCCGCGCCCAAGCCGACGGCCTCCAGGATCGCCGGGGTGCCCGCCTCGAAGCGGTGCGGCGGGTCGGCATAGGTGATCCGGTCCATGGAGACCGAGCCGATCATCTCGCCGCCGCCCTGGTACGGCGGCAGGGCCGCCAGGCGCTCGGCCTTGCCGTACAGCACGCCGATGCCGGTCGGGCCATACAGCTTGTGGCCGGAGAAGACGTAGAAATCGACGTCCAGAGCCTTCACGTCGACCTTGGTGTGGACCACGCCCTGGCAGCCGTCCAGCAGCACCGGCGCGCCGGCCGCGTGGGCCAGGCGGACGATCTCGGCGACGTCGTTGACCGTGCCCAGCACGTTCGACATGTGGGTGACGGCGACCATCTTGGTCTTCTCGGACAGCAGGCCCTTGTAGGCCTCCATGTCCAGACGGCCGTCGTCCATCACCGGGATGAACTTCAGGACGACGCCCTTGCGCTCGCGCAGGAAGTGCCACGGCACGATGTTGGCGTGGTGCTCCATTTCGGAGATCACGATCTCGTCGCCTGCGTTCAGGCCAAGGCCGAACGAGGACGCGACCAGGTTCACCGCCTCGGTCGCGCTCTTGGTCCAAACGACCTCATTGGTGTCGGCGTTGATGAACTTGGCGACGGTTTCGCGCGCCTTTTCATAGGCTTCCGTCGTTTCGTTCGCGAGCGTGTGCAGGCCGCGATGGACATTGGCGTATGAGGTGCGGGCCAGGCCCATCATGGTGTCCAGCACCACGTCGGGCTTCTGGGCGCTGGCGGCGCTGTCCAGATAGATCAGCGGCTTGCCGTGGACGGTGCGCTGCAGGATCGGGAACTGGGCGCGGATCGCTTCGACATCGAGCGCCATCAGCGGACACCGCCCAGCTTGCGGGCGACCCAGGCCGCAGCGATCTCGCGCGCGCCCTCATGTTCGATGCGGTCCACGACCTCGCCGACGAAGGCTTCGGTCAGCATGGCCTTGGCCTCGACCTCGGGAATGCCGCGTTGCTCGGCGTAGAACAGGGCATTCTCGTCCAGGGCGCCGATCGTGTTGCCGTGGGCGCACGAGACATCGTCGGCGAAGATCAGCAGCTCAGGCTTGGCGTCGATCTCGGCCTTGTCCGACAGGATCAGGGCGTGGTGGCCCATGCGCGCGTCGGTCTGGTCGGCGCCCTCGGCGACGACGATGCGGCCCTGGAAGACGCCACGCGCCTGGTCGGTGACCATGCCCTTGGTCAGTTGGCTGGTGATCCCGTCGACGCCGGCATGGGTGACGACCGTGGTCTGGTCGGCATGGCGCTGAGCGTCCAGCAGATAGGCGCCGTCGAGGCGGACTTCGGCATGGGCGCCGGGATGGCTGACTCGGGTCTCGATCCGCTGCCGACGCGCGCCGCCGGTCAGGACCGTCTGGGCGTAGCGGGCGCCGGGGGCCAGGACGACCTCGGCGGTGACGACGTTGACCGCCTCGGCCTCGTCCTCGACCAGCACGATGCGTTCGACGCTGGCGCCCTTGCCGACCGCGATGTCCAGCACGACGTCGGAGACATAGGCCGACGCTCGGCCTTCATGGCTTTCCAGAATGACCAGATGCTCGCCCGGCTTGACCACTAGGGCGTGGCTGGCGCCTTGCGAGGCCTTGTCGGCCAGGGCGACGAAGCGCAGGGCCACGACGCCGGAGGCGGCCTCGGCGTCGGCGACGCAGCGGCCGTTGACGAACAGGGTCTCGGTCGAGGTCAGCTCGGCGAACGGACCGGCCGGAACGTCGCCGTCATGCGCCGGCGCGGCCGGCGGCAGCGTGCGCAGCAGGCCGCGCAGGTCGGTCCAGCGCCAGTCCTCGTCGCGCCGCGAGGGCAGCGCGGTCAGGTCGCCGGTCTTGAGGGCGGTCGAAAGGGTCAAGCCGCCGCTCCGACGTAGCGGTCATAGCCTTCGGCTTCCAACTGCAGGGCCAGTTCCGGACCGCCCGAGGCGACGATGCGGCCGGCGGCCAGCACGTGCACCTTGTCGGGTTTGATGTAGTCCAGCAGGCGCTGATAGTGGGTGATGACCAGCATGCCGCGCTCAGGGCTGCGCAGGGCGTTGACGCCTTCGGAGACGATCTTCAGGGCGTCGATGTCGAGACCCGAGTCCGTCTCGTCCAGGATCAGGAACTTGGGCGACAGCATGGACATCTGGAAGATCTCCATCCGCTTCTTCTCGCCGCCCGAGAAGCCAACGTTCAGGCCGCGCTTGAGCATGTCGAAGTCGATCTTCAGCGCCGCGGCCTTTTCCTTGGCCAGCTTCAGGAAGGCCGGGGCGGCGATCTCGTCCTCGCCGCGCGCGCGACGCTGGGCGTTCAGCGCGGTGCGGATGAAGGTCAGGGCCGGAACGCCAGGAATTTCAAGCGGATACTGGAAAGACAGGAACAGGCCTTTGGCGGCGCGCTCATTGGGTTCCAGCGCCAGCAGGTCGTCGCTGTTCAGCGTGGCGGCACCTTCCGTGACTTCATAGCCGCCACGGCCGCTCAGCACGTAGGACAGGGTCGACTTGCCGGCCCCGTTCGGACCCATGATCGCGTGGACCTCACCAGCGGGAACGTCCAGCGTGACGCCTTTCAGGATCGGCTTGTCTTCGACGCGGGCGTGAAGGTTCTTAATGGAAAGCATTTAACCGACAGATCCTTCGAGAGAAATCGCCACGAGCTTCTGGGCCTCGACGGCGAACTCCATGGGCAGTTGTTGCAGCACGTCCTTGACGAAGCCGTTGACCAGCAGGGCCACGGCCTCCTCTTGCGAGAGACCGCGCTGCTGGCAGTAGAACAGCTGGTCGTCGGACAGGCGCGTGGTGGTGGCCTCGTGCTCGAACACCGACTGGCCGTTGCGGGCTTCGATATAGGGCACGGTGTGGGCCGCGCAGGTCTTGCCGATCAGCAAGCTGTCGCACTGGGTGAAGTTGCGCGTGCCCTTGGCCTTGGGGTGCGCCGAGACCAGGCCGCGATAGGTGCTGGTCGACTTGCCGGCGCTGATACCCTTAGCGACGATCCGCGACTTGGTGTTGGCGCCCAGGTGGATCATCTTGGTGCCGGTGTCGGCCTGCTGATGACCGTTGGTCACGGCGATCGAGTAGAACTCGCCCGACGAGCCCTCCCCGCGCAGCACGCAGGACGGATACTTCCAGGTGATGGCCGAGCCGGTCTCGACCTGAGTCCACGACACCTTGGAGCGGTCGCCGCGGCAGTCGGCGCGCTTGGTCACGAAGTTGTAGATGCCGCCCTTCCCCGTCTCCGGATCGCCCGGGTACCAGTTCTGGACGGTCGAATATTTGATCTCGGCGTCGTCCAGCAGGACAAGCTCGACCACGGCCGCGTGCAGTTGGTTCTCGTCGCGCATCGGGGCCGTGCAGCCCTCGAGGTACGAGCAGTAGGCGCCCTTGTCGGCGATGATCAGGGTGCGCTCGAACTGGCCGCTGTCCTTGGCGTTGATCCGGAAATAGGTCGACAGCTCCATCGGACAGCGCACGCCCGGCGGGATGTAGACGAACGAGCCGTCCGAGAAGACCGCGCTGTTGAGGCAGGCGAAGTAGTTGTCCGAGGTCGGCACCACGCTGCCCAGATATTGGCGCACCAGTTCGGGATGCTCGCGGATCGCCTCGCTCATCGAGCAGAAGATGACGCCCACGGCGGCAAGCTCCTTCTTGAAGGTCGTGACGACCGACACGCTGTCGAACACCGCGTCCACAGCGTAACGAGGCGCGCCCTCGACGCCGGCCAGGACTTCCTGCTCCTTTAGCGGGATGCCCAGCTTGGCGTAGACGGCCAGCAGCTCGGGATCGACCTCGTCCAGGCTTTTCGGCCCTTCCTTGGTCTTCGGCGCGGCGTAGTAGTAGGTGTCCTGATAGTCGATCTTGGGATAGCTGACCTTGGCCCAGTCGGGCTCGTCCAGCTCAAGCCAGCGGCGATAGGCTTCCAGGCGCCATTCCAGCATCCATTCCGGCTCTTCCTTCTTGGCCGAGATGAAGCGCACGATGTCCTCGGAGAGCCCTTTGGGGGCGAACTCCTGGTCGATCTCGGTCGTAAAGCCGTGCTCGTACTTCTCGAGCGCCGCAACGGTATCAACAGTCTCTTTGACCGCGGCCATTAAGCCACCTCCCGGCGACGAGCGCCGATACGCTTCCAGGCGACGAGCCAGGCGTCGCCACACTTGATCCAATCCGCTTCGGTGCTGGCCCACCCGCCGCTCACGCGCAGCGCGAAGGGAGCAAGATCCGAGCGGCCCATGGCCTCGACCACACGACTGGCCTTGACCTTGCCCGACGAGCAGGCGCTGCCGGCGCTGACCATCACGCCCGCCAGATCCAGGTTCATGACCTGGATCTCGGAGCCGAAGCCTTCGCCGACGAAACAGAGGGTTTGGGGCAGGCGTTGCGCGCCCTCCCCGAGCACGACCGCGCCTTCGGCCTTCAGCCGCAGGGCCAAGGCGTCGCGCCATTGGCCCTGTTCGGCCAGAGAGGCAAGGCCTTCCCGGGCGGCGTCGGCGGCCGCGCCGAAAGCGGCGATGCCCGCCACGTTCTCGGTGCCGGCCCGACGGCCGCGCTCCTGGCCGCCGCCATGCTGGCGACGCGTAACGCTGGCGCGCGTGCCGGCGACCAGAGCGCCCACGCCTTGCGGGCCGCCCAGCTTGTGCGCCGACAGCGCCAGCGTGTCGGCGCCGAGGCCGGAGAAGTCGATGGCGATCTTGCCGGCAGCCTGCACGGCGTCGACATGCAGCCAGCCGTCACGGGCGCGGAGCAGGGCCGAGGCCTCTGCAACCGGCTGGATGACGCCCGTCTCGTTGTTGGCCAGCATTAGGCAGACCAGGGCCTTGCCTTCGGTTTCAAGCGCTTGGGCCAACCAGGTTAGGTCGGCGACGCCGTCGCGGTCGACCGGCAGGATCTCGACCGGCAGGCCCGAAGCCTTGGCCGTCTCAACCACGGCGTCGTGCTCGACGGCGCTGATGATGATGCGTTGGGCGCCCGCGGCCTTGGCGCTTTCGATCGCCAGGGCGTTGGCCTCTGTGCCGCCGCTGACGAAGGTTACAGACCCGGCCGGCACGCCGACGAGCGTTCCGACCTGAGCGCGGGCCTTCTCGACGACATCGCGCGCGGCGCGGCCGGCGGCGTGGACCGACGAGGGATTGGCTGGGCTTTCCAGGGCGCGCAACAGCGCCTCACGCGCTTCCGGCCGCAAAGGGGCCGTGGCGTTGTAGTCCAGATAGACCGATGTGCGGGTGATGCTCACTCGGCCGCCATCTCCATGGGGCGACCGCCGATGGCGCCTTGCGGGCGCAGCTCGCCCTTCAGCACGTCGGCGACCGACACGCTGGCTAGGTAGCCGTGGATCTGACGGCCCATCTCTTCCCACAGGTCGTGGGTCATGCAGCGCTCGCCGCCGGCCATGCAGCCCTTGGCCTGGTTCTTGGAGAGGCCGCAGCGCGTGGCGCGCAGCGGTTCGTCGACCGCCAGCACGATGTCGGCGATGAAGGTCTCGGTGGCGCGACGGGCCAGGCGATAGCCGCCCCCGGGGCCGCGGGCGCTGATCACCAGACCCTTGCGGCGCAGGCGCGCGAACAGCTGCTCCAGATATGAGAGCGAGATCTGCTGGCGCGCGGCGATCTCGGCCAGGGCCACGGCCCGGCCCTCGCTTTCGTCCTGGCGCTTGGCCAGGTCGGTCATCGCCATGACCGCGTAACGTCCCTTGGTGCTCAGGCGCATCGCCTTACCCCTTGCAGATTCCGCGCGCATCGGCTTTTGCGTGTGCTACAAGCCGCGACTTCGCGCGCGGGCCCTCAAAGCCCGCTGTGCGGTTCGCGATTTAGGAAGACCAAGCGCAGTGGTCAAGTATTCTGGTCCTCAAAAAGACCGGATACGGACCGCCGCCAGCTGAAGGGTGCGATATGCCTGACGTGATTTTGACCGGCGCTTCTGGACGGATCGAGGGCCGCTACTCGCCGGGCAAGACCGAAACCGCGCCCATCGCGCTGATCCTGCATCCTCACCCCAAGGCCGGCGGTCACATGAACCACCCGGTCGCCGTGCAGCTGTACCACCTGTTCATGAAGCGCGGTTTCGCGACCCTGCGCTTCAATTTCCGCGGCGTGGGTCGCAGCCAGGGTGAGTTCGACGCCGGCATCGGCGAGCTGGCCGACGCGGCCACGGCTCTGGACTGGCTGCAGACCAGCAATCCGGCCGCCAGTCAGACCTGGGTCGCCGGCTTCGACTTCGGCGCCTATATCGGCATGCAGCTGTTGATGCGCCGCCCCGAGACGGACGGCTTCATCTCGGTGTCACCGCCGACCAACATGTACGATTTCAGCTTCCTGGCCCCCTGCCCGGCCTCGGGCCTGTTCCTGACGGGCTCGGCCGACACCATCACCCCGCCGGTCGAGGTGGAGCGCGTGGTCACCAAGCTGCGCACCCAGAAGGGCATCACGATCGACTACGAGGTCATCGACAAGGCCACCCACTTCTGGGCCGAGCACCTGCCCAGCGTCGAGAAGAGCGTCAGCGACTATCTCGACAAGCGCCTGGCGGAAAACCCGATCTAGACGACGTTTCATTTCTCGAATTTTGGGGCCTCCCTCCGGGGAGGCCTTTTTCGTTGTGCGGTGCATCAAAACGCCCCTGGCGTAACAGCGATCTCGCGCCTATGTTTTCATCAGTTGATGAATATCAAGCGAGGCGGTGATGCACTACGACATCGTCATTGTCGGCGGGGGCGCCGGCGGACTGGAGCTGGCCTCGCGGCTGGGCCGCAAGCTAGGCGGACGCAAAGGCAAGCGCCGCGTCCTGCTGATTGATCGTTCCAGCTTCCACATCTGGAAGCCCACCCTGCACGAGGTGGCGGCCGGTACGCTGGACGTCCATCAGGAGGGCATCTCCTATTCGATCCTGGGCCGCTCGAACGGCTTCAACTTCTTGCTGGGAGACCTGGCGACCTTTGATCCGGCCGCCAAGCGCCTGACCTTGAAGGCGATCACCGGCGAGGACGGCGAGATCCTGGCGCCCGAGCGGGCCATCACCTTCACCTATGGCGTGCTGGCGATCGGCTCGGGATCGAACCTCTTCGGCACGCCTGGCGCGGAGCAAGCCCACCTCTTGGAGCGCACCGAGGACGCCGAGGCCTTCCACGCTCGGCTGCTAGCTGCCTTCACCAAGGCCTCGTTCTCGACCGACAAGATCATGCGGGTGGCCATCGTCGGCGGCGGCGCCACCGGCGTGGAGCTGTCGGCCGAACTGATCGAGGCTCATCGCGAACTGCTGGGCAGCCTGGGCGACGAGCAGCGCTTCCGCCTGGACATCACCGTGGTCGAGGCTGCGCCGCGCATCCTCAACGGCCTGCCGCAGAAGATCGCCGACAAGGCGACCTTGGCCCTGGAGCGCAAGGGTGTGGCGGTTAAGACCGACGCCAAGGTGCTGGCTGTCCATGCCGACCGGCTGGAAACCAGCCAGGGCGCCATTCCGGCCGATCTGATCGTCTGGGCCGCTGGCATCAAGGCCGCCGACGCCAATACCGGCTTTGGCCTGCAGACCAATCGCAGCAACCAGTTCGTGGTCAATGACCGGCTGGAGACCTCGGCGCCCGACGTCTGGGCCTTGGGCGACTGCGCCGCCGCGCCATGGAAGGACGGCCGCACCGTTCCGGCCCGCGCCCAGGCCGCGCACCAGCAGGCCAGCTATCTGGAAAAGGCGCTGCTGGCCCGTCTGCGGCAGGGCCAGGTCACCAGACCCTTCGTCTATCGCGACTTCGGCTCACTGGTGTCGCTGGGCAATGACAAGGGTGTCGGCGCGCTGATGGGCGGCCTGGGCGGGCCGAACTTCTTCGTCGAAGGCCTGATCGCCAAGTTGGCCTACATGTCGCTTCATCTGGACCACCACCGGGCGATCCTGGGCGTGGGCCGCACGGCCACCCTGGCCCTGGCGCGGCTGCTGCAACAGCGGGTGTCAGGCCGGCTGAAGCTACACTAGGGCTGAACGATCCGGCCGCCGGTCATCGGGGTCTTCACGCCCGTGGTGCCCGGGAAGCTGATCGGCAGGTCCTTGGCGGTGCGGGCGGCCAGATAGGCGAAGGCTTCGGCCTCGATGCTGTCGCCGCGCCAGCCGTAATCCTCGGCGGCCTTGACCGGCACCGGCGCGCGGTCGGCCAGGGTCTTCATGATCGCCGGATTGTGCCGTCCGCCGCCGCAGACGATCAGGGCGCTGGGCGCCTCGCCGCCTTGCTCGAAGGCCCGGAACACGCCCTCGGCGGTGAAGGCCACCAGGGTCGCGGCGGCGTCTTCCGGCGAAAGGTGGTCCACCGGCGCCAGCGAGAAGTCGTAACGATCCAGCGACTTGGGGACCGGCGCGTCGAAATAGGGGCTGCTGAGCAGGGCGTTCAACGCCAGTTCGTCGACGCGGCCGACCGAGGCCAGCTTGCCGTCCTGGTCGAAGCGGGCGATGCCGCGCGCCTGCAGCATCAGGTCGATCATGCCGTTGCCGGGGCCGGTGTCGAAGGCCAGCAGCGAACCGTCCGCGCCAATTAGGGTGATGTTGGCCACCCCGCCGATGTTCAGCGCCGCGACCGGCGCGGCCAGGCCCGAGGCCCGGGCGCGAGCGGCGTGGTAGATCGGGGCCAGCGGCGCCCCCTCCCCGCCGGCCGCCACATCGGCGGTGCGGAAGTCGTAGGCTACCGGCCGGCCGCAGGCCTTGGCCAGGCGCTCGGCGTCCAGCAGTTGCACCGTGCGCCCCACCCGCTCGGCAGTCGGTCGCTCGTGCAGCACGGTCTGGCCGTGCACGCCCAACAGGTCGAAGTCGCCCCAGGCCAGGCCGTGCTCGTCCAGGAAGCTCGTCGCGGCGTGGAAGTGCTCGTCAGCGACGGCGCAGCGCGCTTCCTTGAAGATCGCCGGTTCGGGCTCGCCGCGCGGCCAGGCGCGGGCGATGTCGGTGGTCTTCAGCAGCAGATCGCGGGTCGCCTCGCGCAGCTTGCGCTCGCCCGCCGGGCCGAAGCCCTGGATCTCTTCGCCGTCGGTTTCCAGCACCGCCATGTCGACCGCGTCGAGCGAGGTGCCGGTCATGAATCCCAGGATCTTCATGCGTCGTTGACTGCCACGGCCGCGAACGGGTAGCTAGGCCCCATGATCGACGCTTTCGTCCTGGCCCGTCCCTATTACCGCCCGCTGCCATAGCGGGAGGCCGACCAGACACGTCGCCGCCCCGCCTCGCCGGGGTCGTTCTTTTTCCAGTCGATCATGCGCTCCGGCCCCGTCCCGGAGTATGAAATGAAACCCTCACATTCAGTCGTCGATTTGGCGGACCTCGCCGTGCTAGACGGCCATTCGTCCGTTTCAGACCTGCCCAATTCAGAGAGTCGAGCCATGTCCGCCGCCGCGTCCTTCAAGTCGGATTTCCTGCGCACCATGCAGGCGCGCGGCTACATCCATCAGATCACCCATCCGGACGATCTGGACGCCGCCGCGGCGGCCGGGCCGATCGTGGCCTACATCGGCTTCGACGCCACCGCCGCCAGCCTGCACGTCGGCCACTTGATCCAGATCATGATGCTGCGCCGCCTGCAGCAGGCCGGTCACAAGCCGATCGTCCTGATGGGCGGCGGCACCACCCGCGTCGGCGATCCCAGCTTCAAGGACACCCAGCGCCCGCTGCTGACCGACGAGCAGATCCAGGCCAACATCGCCGGCATCAAAGAGGTCTTCACCAACTTCCTGACCTTCGGCGACGGTCCGACCGACGCGGTGATGGTCGATAACGACGAGTGGCTGAGCAAGCTGGGCTACGTGCAGTTCCTGCGCGACTACGGCGTGCACTTCACGATCAATCGGATGCTGACCTTCGACTCGGTCAAGCTGCGGCTCGAGCGCGAGCAGCCGATGACCTTCCTCGAATTCAACTACATGCTGATGCAGGCCACCGACTTCCTGGAGCTGAACCGCAAGTACGGCTGCGTGCTGCAGATGGGCGGCTCGGACCAGTGGGGCAACATCCTGAACGGCGTCGAGCTGACCCGCCGCGTCGACCAGAAGGCCGCTTTCGGCCTGACCACGCCGCTGCTGACCACGGCCTCGGGCGCCAAGATGGGCAAGACCATGTCGGGCGCGGTTTGGCTGAACGCCGACGCCCTGAGCCCCTACGACTACTGGCAGTTCTGGCGGAATACGGAGGATGCCGACGTCGGCCGCTTCCTGAAGCTCTTCACTGACCTGCCGCTGGAGCGCATCGCCGAGCTGGAAGCCCTGGAAGGCGCCCAGATCAATGACGCCAAGAAGGTGCTGGCCGACGAGGCCACGACCCTGGTTCACGGCGCGGACGAAGCCCGCAAGGCGCGCGAGACCGCCGAGAAGGCCTTCGAGCAGGGCGTGCTGTCGGCCGATCTACCGACCTTCGAGGTCCCGGCCGCCGACCTGGAAGCCGGCATTGTGCTGGCGGCCCTGTTCGCCGACGCCGGTCTGGCCGCTTCGCGCGGCGAAGCCCGTCGCCTGGCCCAGGGCGGCGGCGTGAAGGTCAACGACCAGGCCGAAACCGACGCCAATCGCACGATCACCTCGGCCGACCTCGTCGAGGGCGTGGTCAAGCTGGCCGCCGGCAAGAAGAAGATCGTGTTGGTGAAGCCTGTTTAGTTAGCGGGTTTCCCTAACGGGATATCTGGTTGATTGTCGTCCCGGCAGCCGCGTAGCCAAGGATTCGCGTCCTGGCGGCGCCCGGCCGGGACGGCCGTTCATGTGGAGACGCGTTCGATGCTGCAACCCGGCGACAAGGCCCCCGATTTCGACCTGCCGACCGACACCGGCCGGGTCAGCCTGTCGGGCCTGAAGGGCAAGAACGTCGTGCTGTACTTCTACCCGAAGGACGACACCGCCGGCTGCACGTCCGAGGCCCTGCAGTTCTCGTCGGAAGTCGAGGAGTTCCAGAAATTGGGCGCGGTGATCGTGGGCGTGTCCAAGGACAGCGCCGCCTCGCACGCCAAGTTCCGCAAGAAGCACGACCTGACCATCGAACTGGCCGCCGACCCGCTGGGCGACGTGGTCGAGGCCTATGGCGCCTGGGTCGAGAAGAGCATGTACGGCCGCAAGTACATGGGCATCGACCGCTCGACCTTCCTGATCGACCGCGAAGGGGTGGTCCGCGAAGTCTGGCGCAAGGTTAAGGTGCCAGGCCACATCAAGGCGGTGATGAATGCCGCCAAGGCCATCAAATAAGTTCACACAATAAATTCGCCTGGCGCGGGAACCTTCACGCGCGGCTTGTGTTGTATCCGCGCCTCTGAGTGTGACTTTTCGGCAGAGCTTCAGGCTTAACGCATGGCTTTGACGGTTAGGACTCATTAAGAATTGAGGCGCAGAGTGCTAATTCGCGACTCACGCTCACTTCGGGCGCGAACAGTCTTGCACGTTCCCGCTTTCTCGTAGCATATCCCCCAGACCTGAAACGGGGGGTTTCCTGGTACGATGGCGATCAAGCGCTTCAAGCGGCTGCGGCATTCTCTGGAAGCTCTGTTTCCCGAGCGGCACATCTACATCCGCTCCGGCGGCGAAATGCGCGGGTACGTCTTCTCCACCACCAAGCAGCTTCTGGGCGCGACCTGTGTCGCCGCCGGCGCGCTGTGGATGGGTGTCTGCACCGCTTCGATGATGGTCAACGCCCTGGCGGTCAGCTCGACCGACCAGCAGGTCATCCGCCAGAAAGCCTATTACGAGCGCCTCAACGCCGACCGTCAGGCCCGCCTTAACAGCGCCGTGGCCCAGCTGTCGGCCACCAACGGCAATCTGGATGACTTGGCCACTTCGGTAGAGAAGCGCCACGCCGCCCTCGCCATTCTCGTCTCGGACTTCAAGGGCGTGCCCGGCGCCGCCGACGCCCTGAAGGTCGCTAAGCCGCGCCTGCTGGCCGCCAGTCCGGTCCAGCGCATCCAAGCCACCCGCATGGATCAGGAGCGCCTGATCGACGCGGCAGAAGGTTTCGCCAAGAGCCGCGCCGAGCGCCTGCGCCTGGCCATGAAGATGGCGGGCCTGGACGCCGGTAACTTCACCAATCGCGGCGCCTCGCTGGGCGGTCCGCTGATCGAGGCCAAGGATCCTCGCGCCCTGGCCGCCGTGCTGGACGTGGACGAGGACTTCGCCAGCCGCATCCAGCGCGCCGCCAATGACATGTCGGACATGCGCCAGCTGGGCGCGGCCACTAAGAAGCTGCCGCTGTACCGGCCGACCAGCAATCCGGCCCTCTCGTCCAGCTACGGCGTCCGCTTCGACCCGTTCACGCGCCGACCGGCCTTCCATTCGGGCCTGGACTTCCCGGGCGCCTTCTACACCCCGATCATGGCCACCGCGCCGGGCGTCGTGTCGTTCACGGGCGTGCGCTCGGGCTACGGCAACACGGTCGAGATTGACCACGGCAACGGCTTCAAGACCCGCTACGCCCACCTGGCCACCATCGGCGTTCGCGTCGGCCAGCGTGTGGCGATCGGCAACCGCATCGCGGCCATGGGCTCGACCGGCCGCTCGACCGGTCCGCACCTGCACTATGAAGTCTGGGTCAACGGCAAGGCCCAGAACCCCAATCGTTTCTTGAAGGCTGGTGAGTATGTTCAGCAAGCAAGCTAAGTCGTCCAAGACCCCGGCCCGCATCGAGCCGCTGCCGACCCCGATGGCCATGCCGCCGGTCGAAACCGCCCGTCGCGCGCCGCCGAAGGTCGCCTCGCTGCTGTCGGCCGACCTGACCATCGAGGGCGGCGTCACGGGCGAAGGCGAGCTGCAGATCGACGGCGTGGTCAAGGGCGACGTCCGCGTCGGCCGTCTGACCGTCGGCGAAACCGGCCACATCGAAGGCAGTGTCTATGCCGAGGCTGTGGAAGTGCGCGGCCGCGTGGTCGGTTCGATCACTTCCAAGCAGGTCCGCCTGCACGGCACCTCGTATGTCGATGGCGACATCACCCACGAGCAACTGGCCATGGAAACCGGCGCCTTCTTCCAAGGCCGCAGCCTGAAGTTCCAGCGCCCTGCCCCGGCCGCCCAGCCGGCGCCGCATCCCGAAACCCTGGCGATCGCCAAGCCCGCCGCGGGCTGAGGCTTTTCAGAGCGCAGAAACAAGAGCGCCCCGGAGTAATGCTCCGGGGCGTTTTCGTTTGCCGTTGCGAGAAGCTCTAAGCCTCTGCGCCACCGTCGCGTGTGGCGCCGACCCGCTGAGCCAGGGCTGCGCCCATGAACTCGTCCAGGTCGCCGTCCAGAACGCCTTGAGTGTCGGACGTCTCGACGTTGGTCCGCAGGTCCTTGACCATCTGGTAGGGCTGCAAGACGTAGCTGCGGATCTGGTGACCCCAGCCGATGTCGGTTTTCTGGTCTTCCAGCGCCTGCTGGGCGGCTTCCCGCTTCTGCAGTTCCACCTCATAGAGGCGGGCGCGCAGCATCTTCCAGGCCTCGTCGCGGTTCTGGTGCTGCGAGCGGCCGGTCTGGCAGGCCACGGCGATGCCGGTCGGAATGTGCGTCAGGCGCACGGCCGAGTCGGTCTTGTTGATGTGCTGACCGCCGGCGCCCGAAGCGCGGTAGGTGTCGGTCCGCACGTCGGCCGGGTTGATCTCGATCTCGATGGTGTCGTCCACCACCGGGTAGACCCAGGCCGAGGCGAAGCTGGTCTGGCGCTTGGCCGCGGCGTCGAACGGGCTGATGCGGACCAGACGGTGCACGCCCGCCTCGGTCTTCAGCCAGCCATAGGCGTTCTGGCCCTTGACCAGCAGCGTGGCCGACTTGATGCCGGCCTGGTCGCCGTCGGTCTCTTCGATCAGCTCGGTGCTCATGCCGTGGGCGTTGGCCCAGCGGGTGTACATGCGCAACAGCATCAGCGACCAGTCGCAGGCCTCGGTGCCGCCGGCGCCGGCGTTGATTTCGATGTAGCAGTCGTTGCCGTCGGCTTCGCCCGATAGCAGCGCTTCGAGCTCGGCCTTGGCGGCGCGTTCCTTCAGCGCCTTCAGCTGGGCGCGAGCGTCGTTCAGGGAGTCCTCGTCGGACTCCATCTCGGCCAGCTCGGCATATTCGAGGGCGTCCTTCAGGTCGCGTGCGATCGACTGCACGGCCTCGACCTTGGCGGCCAGGCCGGCGCGTTCGCGCGAGACAGCCTGGGCCTCGGACGGACGGTCCCACAGAGTCGGGTCTTCGACCCGGGCGTTCAGCTCATCGAGCTTGCGGAGGGCGACATCCCAGTCAAAGACGCCTCCTGAGCAGTCCCACGGACTGCTCGATGTCGGCCGCAGCGGCCTCGACATCCGGTCTCATCACGTAACTCCGTGACAGTGTTGAAGGGCGCGGGAGATAGCGTGCGTCGTCCTCCCGCGCAATGTGAGATCAGTAGAGCCCGCTGAGCGGGTCGACCTTTTGCGCCGGCTTGCCCGGTTGCTGAGGTTGCGGCGGCGGGTTGGGCAGACCGGTCTGCAGGTCCGTATAGGGGATCGGACCGGTCGGCAGCGGCGCGGGCTTGGGCTCGGTGCCCGGGCGGAAAGCTTCGCGCACGCCGCGCACCATGGCGAACTTGGCGTTCTTCGGCGGCTTGAAGTCGACGACCGGTTGGCCATCCAGCGCCACCTTCATGAAGTCCATGAACACCGGGATGGCGTCGGTCGCGCCGGTCTCGCCCGCGCCTAGCGAGCGGTTATCGTCAAAGCCCACAAAGACGCCGACGATCAGGTTGGGCGAATAGCCGACGAACCAGGCGCTGCGGTACTCGTTGGTCGTGCCCGTCTTGCCGGCCAGCGGACGGCCCAGCGAGCTGACCCGAGCCGCCGTGCCGCGCTGGACCACGCCCTGCAGCATCGAGGTGACCTGATAGGCGGTGACCGGGTCCATGACCTGCTCGCCCGGGGCGGCGAAGCGCGGGCTTTCATCGCCGTTGAAGCCAGCGTCGCAGCGCACGCAGTCGCGCTTGTCGGCCCGGAAGATCACCTTGCCCTCGCGGTCCTGGACCAGCTCGATCAGGTGCGGATCGACGCGGCGGCCGCCGTTGACGAAAGGCGCATAGGCGGCCGTCAGCTTGAAGGGCGTGGTCTCCCCTGCCCCCAGCGCCATGGCCAGCACCGGATCCATGTTGCGGGTCACGCCGGTGCGCTTGGCGAACTCGACGATCTTCTTCATGCCCACGCCCTGCGCCAGGCGCACGGTCATGGCGTTGATCGACTGCTCCAGACCCTTGCGCAGCGGTTGGGCGCCGTAGAACTGCTTGCTGTAGTTCTCCGGGCTCCAGTCCTGGCCGTTGGCGCCCTTCAACGTGATGGCGCTGTCGACGATGACGCTGGCCGGCGTGTAGCCGTTCTCCAGGGCCGCGGCGTAGACGAACGGCTTGAACGACGAACCGGGCTGGCGCATCGCCTGGGTGGCGCGGTTGAAATTCGACAGCGAGTAGGAATAGCCGCCCACCAGCGCCACGATGCGGCCGGTATAGGGCTCCATGGCCACCAGGGCGCCGTTGACCGCCGGAGCCTGCCGCAGGCGGTAACCGCCAGCGTCGGTCTTCTCGACGAACACCAGGTCGCCGGCCTTCAGCCCCCATCCGTTCTTGGCCCAGGTGACGTCCTCGCCGACGATCTGGCCCTCGCCCTCGTTCTTGACCAGCCGCACGCGGCCGTCATTGGAGGTGACCAGGGCCGGGCGCCAATTGTTGCGCTCCGACGGGATCTGCTTGGCCAGGGCGGTCTTTTCCCAGGCCAGGTCGGTCGATTCCACATGGCCCCACGCCCCGCGCCAGCCGTGGCGGCGGTCGTAGTTCTCCAGGCCGTCCATCAGCGCCACGCGGGCGGCCGTCTGCAGGCGCGGATCCAGCGTGGTGCGCATGTAGTACCCGCCTTCGTTCAGGCGGGGACCCAGCGTGGCCATGCCGCGCTGACGCACTTCCTCGACGAAGTAGTCGGCGTCGCGATAGGCGGCGCGCTTGGGGGCGGCTTGCACGACCAGGTCCTCGGCCATGGCTTGCTTGGCCTGCTCGCGCGACACCCAGCCCTGCTCGGCCATCTGGCCCAGCACCCAGTTGCGGCGGGCCATCGCCTTGGCCTTGTTGCGGATCGGGTGATAGTTGTCCGGCCCCTTGGGCAGCGACGCCAGATAGGCGCACTGGGCCAGGGTCAGGTCCGGCAGCGACTTGCCGAAATAGTTGTAGGCCGCGGCGCCGACGCCGAACGAGCGGTAGCCAAGCCAGATTTCGTTCAGATACAGCTCGAGGATCTGCTGCTTGGTCAGCGATTGCTCCAGGCGGTGCGCCAGGATCGCTTCCTTGAACTTGCGGCCCACAGTGGCGTCGCTGGTCAGCAGGACGTTCTTGGCGACCTGCTGGGTGATGGTCGAGCCGCCCTCGAGGCGACGACCGCGCATGGCGTTGCCGACATTGTTCAGCATCGCGCGCGACAGACCGCCCACGTCGACGCCGCCGTGCTGGAAGAAGTTGCGATCCTCGGCGGCCAGGAACGATTGCGCCAGCTGGGGCGGAATCTGGTCGTAGGGGATGAAGATCCGGCGTTCCTTGGAGTACTCGCCGATCAGGGTGCCGTCCCAGGCGTAAACGCGAGTCGCGGTCGGCGGACGATAGTCCTGCAGCTCACCGGCGTCGGGCATGTCATGGAACAGCCAGGCGGCGTAGATCGCGATCGCGAAGCCCGCGACGGCGATGGCCGACAGCACCGCCACGCCCGCGATGGCCATCCATCGTTCGGTGGGTTTCAGATCCACGCGACCTCCGTCAGGCGGCCCCCTGGCCCGCCGCACACACTTCACTAGATCGCTTGGCGCAGAACCGTAAGCGGTTTTGCAGTCGCACCCTCGTTGCGAGGACGCGCGGCGATGTCCCTGTCGTGATTAGAGCGCGCCGCGAAAAAGGGGAAGCGCGCTCTACTTCCAGGATCAGGACTTGCGCAGTTGCGGCGTGAAATAGGCCTCGATCGAGTCCGCCACCGCATCGACCATCCGCTTGCGGCTGGACTTGGTGGTCAGGAAGGCCTCGTCGTCGGGATTGGTGATGAAGCCCATTTCCAGCAGCACGGCCGGAACGTCGGGCGCCAGCAGCACGATGAAGCCGGCGTCGCGGTGGCTGCGGCGCAGCAGCGCCGTCTCCTGACCGACATTGGCCAGCAGCAGCTGGGCGAAGGCGGCCGAGCGGTTCTTGGTGGCGCGCTGCGACAGGTCCAGCAGGATCTGGCTGACGGCGCGGTCACGGCCCGGCATGTTGGCCTTCATCAGCCAGTCGTCCTTCTCCAGGACCAGGCCGACGCGATCAGCGCCCTTGTCCGACAGGGTGTAGACCGAGGCGCCGCGGGTGCTGGCGTCCGGACCAGAGTCGGCGTGCAGAGAAATAAAGAGATCCGCATCAGCGCGGCGGGCGATCTGCACACGCGATTCCAGCGGAATGAAGGTGTCGGTCTCGCGAGTCAGCACGACCTGATAACGGCCGGAGCGCTCCAGGCGGTCCTTAAGCGCCCTGGCCGCGGCCAGGGTCACTTCCTTCTCGTGAACATTGGCGCCCAGCGAGCCGGGATCCTTGCCGCCGTGACCAGCGTCGATGACGATGACCTTCTTCAGGCGCAGCGGTGCGGCCTTGATCGGCGTCGCGGCCTGGGTGACCCGCGGCAGCGCTTGCGGCGCGGCGGTTGCGCCGCCGCCCACGGCCTTCAGGTCGATGACATAGCGATAGGCCGTCGCACCGTCGCCGGGCGGCAGCAGGAAGCGGCGACGGACCTCGGCCTTGTCGGCCAGGTCCAGGCGCAGGCGGGCGCCGCCGGCGGCCTCGTCGATGACCCAGCGCTTGACCAGGCCCTGGCCTGAACCCTGCAGATCGCCGGAGACGACAACGTTCGGCAGCGCCATCACCAGGCGCTGGTCGCTCATGCCGTCGGAAATGAGCTTGCCGGCCGCGGCGCGATCCAGGTCGATGACCACCCGGGTCTCGTTGCGGTCGCCGCCGAAGCGGACTTTCTGCACGCCTGCGGGCGCGGCGGGACCTTGGGCGGTCGCCACGGCGACGCCAGCCGTCGTCAGGCCTCCGATGATCAGAGCCGCCCGAACCCAGCCCATACGGGCCAAACTGATAAGAACCTTACGCATACCCGCCCGCGGTAGCCGGAACTGGTGAACCGATCGTCAATATCGTTCGAAGGCGGTAGCCAAAGGGTTAAGTCGAGACGCCGATCTCGGGTGCTTTTCTTTTGTGCGGCAATGTGGCTACAGTCCCGCCGCGCGCGAAGTTCCGTGATCGTCACGTCTCCGCGCGAGCCGTCTGTGCTTCGAAAGTGGTCCTGAACCCCTTCCGGCGCGGAGGCGGCAGACTAGATAGTGTTCGAGATACGGCCGACCGAGTGGGCAAGACGCCTGCTTCGACGCCGTGTCGCGGGGCTCGCGTCGGGCTCACACGCCTTTTTGGCCCATGCCAAGCGGCGACGACGCGCCATCCGATCCGCGCAATCCGGCGCGGCAACAGACACCCCTTCGCGCCTGGCGCGATAAGGACAAAACGAAACCCCCATGGGCTGCGCCGCACCCGACCGCCTTTGGCACCTGACCCTTCGCAACCGCAGTGACGGTGCGACGGTCGGCGACGCGCGCGCCCCTCATTCAGATCGGCGACCGGGCCTAGCGCCCGCCGCGCGCCGTGGAGACTTCCTTAATGTCGAAGAAGATGCTGATCGACGCAGCACACGCCGAAGAGACGCGTGTGGTCGTCGTGGACGGAAACCGGGTTGAAGAGTTCGATTTCGAGAGCCAAACCCGGAAACAGCTTCGCGGTAATATCTATCTCGCCAAGGTGACGCGCGTCGAACCCAGCCTGCAGGCTGCGTTCATCGAGTACGGCGGCAATCGTCACGGCTTCCTGGCGTTCAACGAAATCCATCCGGATTACTACCAGATCCCGGTCGCCGACCGTGAAGCGCTGATGCGCGACGATTCGGGCGACGACGAGGACGACACCCCGATCTCGCGTCGCGCCTCGGGCGGCGACGATGAAGACGACGGCAACGGTCGCGATCACGCCATCGACGACGATGAAGACGACGTCGAAGAAGAACTGGCGCGCCGCAAGCGTCGCCTGATGCGCAAGTACAAGATCCAGGAAGTGATCCGCCGCCGGCAGATCATGCTGGTTCAGGTCGTCAAGGAAGAGCGTGGCAACAAGGGCGCGGCCCTGACCACCTACCTGTCGCTGGCCGGCCGCTATGGCGTCCTGATGCCCAACACCGCCCGCGGCGGCGGCATCAGCCGCAAGATCACGGCCGTCACCGACCGCAAGCGCCTGAAGAGCGTCGTCCAGAGCCTGGACGTGCCGCAGGGGATGGGCCTAATCGTCCGCACGGCCGGCGCCAAGCGCACCAAGGCCGAGGTCAAGCGCGACTACGAATATCTGCTGCGTCTGTGGGAAAACATCCGCGACAACACGCTGCACTCAGTGGCGCCGGCGCTGATTTACGAAGAAGAAGACCTCGTCAAACGCGCCATCCGCGACATGTACGACAAGGACCTGGACGGGATCTGGGTCGAGGGCGACGCCGGCTATAAAGAAGCGCGCGACTTCATGCGCATGTTGATGCCGAGCCAGGCCAAGAAGGTCTTCAACTACCGCGACCCGACCCCGCTGTTCGTGAAGAACAAGATCGAGGACCATCTGGCCCAGATCTACTCGCCGGTCGTGCCGCTGCGTTCGGGCGGCTATCTGGTGATCAACCAGACCGAGGCCCTGGTCGCCATCGACGTCAACTCGGGCAAGGCCACGCGTGAGCGGAACATCGAAGCCACGGCGCTGAAGACGAACGTCGAAGCCGCCGAGGAAGCCGCGCGCCAACTGCGCCTTCGCGACCTAGCCGGCCTGATCGTCATCGACTTCATCGACATGGATGAAGGCAAGAACAACCGCACGGTCGAGAAGGTCCTGAAGGACGCTCTCAAGGACGACCGCGCCCGCATCCAGATGGGCAAGATCTCGGGCTTTGGCCTAATGGAGATCAGCCGCCAGCGTCGCCGCACCGGCGTCCTGGAAGGCACCACCCACGTCTGCGAGCACTGCGAAGGCACCGGCCGCGTCCGCTCGGTCGAGTCCAGCGCCCTGGCTGCTCTGCGCGCGGTCGAGGCCGAGGCCCTGAAGGGCTCCGGCAGCGTGATCCTTAAGGTCTCGCGCTCGGTCGGCCTCTACATCCTCAACGAAAAGCGCGCCTATCTGCAGCGCCTGGTGGAAACGCACGGCCTGCACGTCACCGTCGTGGTCGACGACAGCCTGCACGCCGGCGACCAGGAAATCGAGCGCACCGAGCTGGGCGAACGTATCGCCGTGGCCCCGCCTCCGTATGTTGAGGAAGATGACGGCTTCGACGCCGACGCCTTCGCCGACGAGGAAGAAGACGACGAGATCATCGACGACGAGGACGAAGACGACCTCGAGCGCGAAGACACCGACGACGACGACGCCTCGGCACGCAAGCAAGCCCGCGACGACGAGCGCGGCGACCGCAAGGGCCGTCGTGGCCGTCGCGATCGTGGCCGTGGCCGTGGTCGCCGCGAAGAGCGCGACGCCGACGCCGAGATCGAAGCCGAAGATGACGACGCCGAGGGCGACGCCGACGACCGCGCCGAGTTCGGTGGCGACGATGACGACGACCGTCGCCGCCGCCGCCGCCGGGGTCGCCGTGGCGGCCGCCGTGGCGGTCGCGAGGATGGTGATCGTCCGGCTGACGCCTTCGTGTGGATCCGTCCGCGTGTCCCGTTTGGCGAGAACGTCTTCACCTGGCACGATCCGGCCGTCCTGGTCGGCGGCAACAGCGAACCGCGCCGCCCGGCGCTGGAAGCCCGCGCTGACGCGGTCGAGACTGTTGAACGCGCCGAGCGTCCGGAACGTCCCGATCGCGAGGAGCGTGAAGGCGGTCGTCGCGAACGCGGCCGTCGCGGTCGTGACCGTGGTCGCCGTGGCGAACGCGCCGAGGCTGCTGAGGTCGTCGCCGAAGCCGTGACCGACAACGTCGCGGTCCTTCCGGCAGAACCGGCCGAGCCGTACGAAGCCCCGATCCTGGCCCCGCCGGTGATCGCCGGCCCGCCGGCCGACGTCTGGGTGGAACTGCCTGAGGCCGAGGAAGCCCCGAAGAAGCCCAAGCGCACCCGCTCGCGCAGCAAGAAGGCCGCTGAACCGGCGCCGGAAGCTGTCGAGGCCGTCGCCGAAGCCGTGACCGAGAGCGTCGCTGTCGTGCCTGCCGAGCCCGAGACGGCTCCGGAACCGGCGCCTCAGCCGGTCGTGGAAGCTGCGCCGGAACCGGTCGTTGCGCCGGAGCCCGAGCCCGTCGCCGAGGTCGCGCCTGCGGCCCCGGCCGAGCCGGATCCGAACGAGATCACCACCCCGCCCGAAAAGCCCCGTCGGGGCTGGTGGCGCCGGTAGGCTGATCTGAAGACGGCCCGCGCGCTCTTCCAGGCGCGCGGGCCTTTTTCGTTGTGGGGCGAAGCGGAACCCTTGTTCCCTCGCCTTTCAAATCCAAGTTAGACTGGTCGTGGTTCGCGGGGGCGCGATCTGGAGATCATGCGATGACCTCGCGGAGTGCGCGTGTTGGAGGACGAATTGGCGTGGCCGCGGCCGCGTTGACCGTTCTCGCGTCGAGCGCCATCGCCTCGTCCGCCTCGGCCCAGTCCCTGATCCGGGACACCGAGATCGAGGAAATCCTCTATCACGACTCCGCGCCGATCTTCGCGGCAGCGGGCCTTGATCCCAAGAACGTCCGGATCCTGATCGTCGGCGACAAGTCGCTGAACGCCTTCGCCACGCCGGGCCTGCAGATGGGCCTGAACACCGGCCTGATCCTGCAGACCGAAAACCCCAACCAGTTGCGCGGCGTCATCGCCCACGAAACCGGCCACCTGGCCGGCGGCCACCCGATCCGCTCCGACGAGATGATGAAGGCCGGCCTCAAGCCGATGATCCTGACCATGGGGCTGGGCATCCTGGCCGCCCTGGCCGGATCGCCCGACGGCGCCGCGGCCCTGATCGCCAATTCGCAATATGCCGGCGCCTTGGGCGCGCTGGGCTACAGCCGCGAACAGGAATCGCGCGCCGACCAGGCCGGCGCCGGCTTTCTGGAAGCCACCCAGCAGTCGGGCCGCGGCCTCGTCGAGTTCTTCGACAACTTCCGCTACCAGGAAGTCTTCGACCAGGCCCGCCGCTTTGCCTATTTCCGCAGCCACCCCCTGTCGTCCGAACGGATCGAGGTGCTGCGCAGCCGGGTCGAGCGCCAGCCGCACTACACCGCCGTCGACACGCCCGAGGACCTGGCCCAGCACGAGGTCATGAAGGCCAAGCTGGAAGGCTTCCTCAATCCTCAGGTCGCCTTGATGAAGTACAAGGAAACCGACACGGGCTTCCCGGCGCGCTACGCCCGGGCCATCGCCTACTACCAGATGAAGGACCCGGACCGGGCCTTGGGCCTGATCGACGGCCTGCTCGCCGACCACCCCGACAATCCCTATCTGTGGGAGCTGAAGGGCCAGGTCCTGTTCGAGTTCAACCGCGTGGAGCAGGCTGAGGAGCCGCAGCGCAAGTCCGTGGCGCTGAAGCCCGACGCCGCCCTGCTGCGCGTCAATCTGGGCCAGACCCTGATCGGCCTCAAGGACCCCAAGAAGGTCGAGGAAGGCGTCCAGGAGCTCAAGCGCAGCCTGCTGAACGAACCCGACAACTCGGTCGCCTGGCGGCTGCTGGCCCAGGCCTACGACACCCAGAAGAAGGACGGCGAGGCGCGCCTGGCCACCGCCGAGCAGTACTATTCCCTGGGCGCGGTCAGCGAGGCCAAGGTCTTCGCCATGCGGGCCCGCGAGCTGCTGACCAAGAACACCCCCGACTGGCGCCGCGCCACCGACATCGTCCTGGCCTCGCGGCCGTCCAACCAGGACCTGAAGGACCTGGCCAAGGACGGTCTGGCGCCTTCTCCTGCCGGCCACTAGGGCCGCCTACCGACTCGAGATCTCCATGACCCTGCTCCGTCGCGCCGCGACCATCGCCCTTCCCCTAGCCGTCGCCGGCCTGGCCCTCGCCGGCTGCGAGCGGCCGGACGCCAAGCCCAGCGACCGCTTTGGCGAGAAGGTCCGCGCCTATCTCCTGGAACACCCCGAAGTGCTGATGGAAGCCAGCGCCAAGCTGCAGGAGAAGCAGGTCGCCCAACAGGCGGCCGACGCCCAGAAGTCCATCGGCCAGTACCGCCAGGCCATCGAGCGCGACCCGCGCGACATCGTCATCAATCCGGCGGGCACGATCACCGTCACCGAGTTCTTCGACTATCGCTGCAGCTTCTGCCGTCACGCCACGCCCGAGATCGTCGAGCTGGTCCAGAAGAACCCCGACGTGCGCCTGGTGCTGAAGGATTTCGTGATCTTCGGCAACGACAGCGAGGCCGCCGCGCGTATCGCCTTGGGCTCGAAGGAACAGGGCAAGAGCCTGGAGCTCTACAAGGCGCTGATGGCTGAGAACGCGCTGGACGCCGCCGGCGCCCTGCGCATCGCCCAAGGCCTGGGCGTCGATCTAGCTAAGGCCAAGGCGGTCGGCGAGAGCCAAGCCGTGACCCAGCACCTGGCCGACACCAGCGCCCTGGCCAAGACCCTTGGCCTGCAAGGCACCCCGGCCTTCATCGTCGGCGACACCCTGGTCCCCGGCGCGGACATGAACGCCCTGAAGCTGGCCATCGAGCAGGTCCGGGCCGGCAAGGCCAAAGGCTGAGACAGCCGCCCTCGCCCCGCGACAAGCGCTGGGCGAGGGCTAGTTGTTTTAGATTAGACCTGCCAGCGGCGAGCTGGGATCGGCGTACAGACGACGCTGCATCCGGCCGGCCAGATAGGCTTCGCGACCGGCGATGACCGCGTGCTTCATGGCCTTGGCCATGCGGATCGGGTCCTTGGCCTCGGCGATGGCCGTGTTCATCAAGATGGCGTCGCAGCCCAGCTCCATGCCGATGGCCGCGTCCGAGGCCGTGCCAACGCCGGCGTCGACCAGCACCGGGACCTTGGCGTTCTCGACGATGATCCGCAGATTGACCTTGTTCTGGATGCCCAGGCCCGAGCCGATCGGGGCGCCCAGCGGCATGATGGCCACTGCGCCCGCTTCTTCCAGCTTCTTGGCGTAGACCGGGTCGTCCGAGCAGTAGACCATGACCTGGAAGCCTTCGGAGACCAGCAGCTTCAGCGAGCGCAGGGTCTCTTCCATGTCGGGATAGAGGGTCTTGGGGTCGCTGAGGACCTCCAGCTTCACCAAATCCCAGCCGCCGGCCTCTCGCGCCAGGCGCAGGGTGCGAACGGCGTCTTCGCCGGTGAAGCAGCCCGCCGTGTTGGGCAGATAGGTGAATTCCGTGGGCTTGATGTAGTCGACCAGCAGCGGCTGGGTCGGGTCGGTCAGATTCACCCGGCGCACGGCCACGGTGACGATCTCGGCCCCGGCCGCACGGGCGGCGGCGGCGTTGGTCGCATAGTCCTTGTACTTGCCCGTGCCGACGATCAGTCGCGAGCGGAAGGTGCGGCCGGCGACGGTCCAGGTTTCTTCGGCTTCAGGAGCCGTGACGGAGTCGGGGGAAACGTGCGCGTTCATACGGCTGGTTTACGCCCCGTCAGCCGCCGTTTCAAATGTCCAGGATCAGCCGCCGCCGATAAAAGTGACGATCTCAATGCGGTCGCCGTCGGCCAGGGCGGTGTCGCCATAGGTCGAGCGCGGGGCGATCTCGAGATTGCGCTCGACCGCCACCTTGCGGGCGTCCAGGCCCAGCTGGGCCACCAGATCGGCGATCGTGACCACGCCGGCCACGTCCCGTTCTTCCCCGTTCAGCAAAAGCCTCATCTCACCTCCGAAGCGAGCCGTGCTTGTGACCCGGAGGAAGCGGCTATACAAGACCTCCCGGAATCGACGGCGGAGCCGCATGGTAAAACCGATCCACGTGCTGAGCGGACCCAATCTCAACCTGTTGGGGACCCGCGAGCCTGAGATTTACGGCAAGGACACCCTCGACGATGTCCGGGCGCGCTGCGAGGCGCGGGCGGCTTCGCGTGGGCTTTCGGTGGTTTTCCGCCAGTCCAATCATGAGGGTGTGCTGATCGATTGGGTTCAGGAGGCGCGTGAGTCGGCCTCGGCGTTGGTGCTCAACCCGGCTGGCTACGGCCACACCTCGATCGCGCTTCTGGATGCGCTCAAGACCTTGAGCATCCCGGTGATCGAGTGCCACCTGTCCAATCCGGCGGCGCGGGAGGAATTCCGCCGCCACACCTATGTTTCGCTGGCCGCCACGGGGATCGTCTCCGGGTTCGGCGCGGCGAGCTACGAACTGGCGATCGAGGCCGCTTTCGGCCTGATCGGCGTTTAACAACGATAACGTCCGGCGTTTTCCGCCGCCGTGGCGCTACAGAAGAACAAGGTAAGCTTCCATGTCGAACCCCAAGGCCCCCGCCGATCCGGTCGAAGCTCCGGCCATCGACGCCCGTCTGGTCCGCAAGCTGGCGGACATCCTAAAGGACACGGGTCTCTCGGAGATCGAAGTCGAACACGCCGGCCTGAAGATCCGCGTGGCGCGCGAACTGACCGCCGCGCCGGTCAACTACGTCCAGGCGCCGGCTCCGGCCTACGCCCCGGCGCCTGCCGCTGCTCCGGTCGCCGCTGCGCCCGCCCCGGCCGCTGAAGCCGCTCCGGCTCCGGCCGCCGTCCGTGGCGACGCCGTGAAGTCGCCGATGGTCGGCACCGCCTATCTGTCGTCGCAGCCGGGCGCTGATCCGTTCATCAAGGTGGGTGACACCGTCACCGCCGGTCAGACCCTGCTGATCGTCGAAGCCATGAAGACCATGAACCCGATCGCCGCCCCCAAGGCCGGCAAGGTGGTCGAGATTCTGGTCGCCGACGCGCAGCCCGTCGAGTTCGGCGAGCCGCTCGTCGTCATCGAGTAACGGCCATGTTCGATAAGATCCTGATCGCGAACCGGGGCGAGATCGCGCTCCGGGTTCACCGCGCCTGCAAGGAAATGGGCATCGCCACCGTGGCGGTCCACTCCGAGGCCGACCGCAACTCGATGTGGGTGCGCCTGGCGGACGAAAGCGTCTGCATCGGCCCCGCGCCCGCCGCCAAGAGCTATCTCAACATCCCGTCGATCATCGCGGCGGCCGAGATCACCGGCGCCCAGGGTATCCACCCGGGCTACGGCTTCCTGTCGGAGAACGCCCGCTTCGCCGAGATCGTCGGCGCGCACGGCTTCACCTTCATCGGTCCCAAGCCCGAGCACATCCGGATGATGGGCGACAAGATCACCGCCAAGCAGGCCGTGAAGGACGCCGGCATCCCGGTTGTCCCCGGCTCGGACGGCGGCGTCTCGACCGAGGAAGAGGCTTTTGAGGCCGCCGATCGCATCGGCTTCCCCGTGCTGATCAAGGCCGCCGCCGGCGGTGGCGGTCGTGGCATGAAGGTCGCCCAGACGCGCGAAGACCTGGCTGAAGCCGTCTCGACGGCTCGCGCCGAGGCCCGCGCCGCGTTCGGCGACGACACGGTCTATATGGAGCGCTACCTCCAGAAGCCGCGCCACATCGAGCTGCAGGTGATCGCCGACAGCCATGGCAACGTGGTGCACCTGGGCGAACGCGACTGCTCGCTGCAGCGCCGCCACCAGAAGGTGCTGGAAGAAACCCCCTCGCCGGCTCTGTCGGCTGAAGGTCGCGCCAAGATCGGCAAGATCGTCGTCGATGCCGTGAAGGCCATCGGCTACCTGGGCGTCGGGACCATCGAGTTCCTGTGGGAGAACGACGAGTTCTTCTTCATCGAGATGAACACCCGCCTGCAGGTCGAGCACCCGGTCACCGAAGCCATCACCGGCATCGACCTGGTGCGTGAGCAGATCCGCATCGCCGCCGGCCTGCCGCTGTCGTTCACCCAGGAAGACGTCGTCTTCGAGGGCCACGCCATCGAGTGCCGGATCAACGCCGAGAATGCGCGGACCTTCACGCCCTCGCCCGGCACGATCACCGACTTCCACGCCCCTGGCGGTCTGGGCGTTCGCCTGGATTCGGCGATCTACACCGGCTACGCGATCCCGCCGTACTATGACAGCCTGATCGGCAAGCTGATCGTGCACGGTCGCGACCGCGCCGAGTGCATCGCCCGCCTGAAGCGCTGCCTGGCCGAAATGGTTGTCGGTGGCGTCGAGACCACGATCCCGCTGTTCCAGGACCTTCTGGTGCAGCCCGATATCCTGGCCGGTGAGTACAACATCCACTGGCTGGAACGCTGGATCAAAGCCCAAGAAGCCTAAGTCCGGAATGGCGATGGAAGAGACCTTCTCGGTCGACGACCTGATCGCCTGCTATGCGCGCGGCGTCTTCCCCATGGCGGACGCTCGTGAAGACGAAAGCGTCTTCCTGATTGATCCCGAGCGGCGGGGCGTCCTGCCGCTCGGGGACTTCCACATCCCCAAGCGCCTGGCGCGCACCGTCCGCACCGGCCCCTATGAGGTGCGGGTCGACACCGCCTTCGACGCGGTAATCGAGCACTGCGCGGCGTCCAAGCCGGGCCGGGTCGAGACCTGGATCAACCACCCCATTCAGCGGCTCTACGGCCAGCTCTACGCGCGCGGCCTGGCCCACAGCGTCGAGACCTGGCTGGACGGTGAGCTGGTTGGCGGTCTGTATGGCGTGTCGCTAGGCGGGGCGTTCTTCGGCGAGAGCATGTTCTCCACCGCGCGGGACGCCAGCAAGGTGGCGCTGGTCCATCTGGTCGCGCGGCTACTGGCCGGCGGCTATCAGCTGCTCGACACCCAGTTCATCACAGACCATTTGATGCAGTTCGGTACGGTCGAGATCAGCCGCGCGGATTATCGCCGGCGGTTGGCCAAGGCCCTGGCGGTCCCGGGCGACTTCTACGGCTTGGCGGGCGGCGCGACCGGGGCGGCCTGCTTACAGGCGATCAGCCAAGCGTCATAGACCGGGTGTTCCAGCGGGTGCAGGCCCGGCGAACTCGAATACATCCACCCCTTGTAGACCTGACGTCCGGGCGGCGCGGCGCGCCCGGCCTGGGCCTTGGGCTGGGTGTCGACCACGACATAGGCCGTCGTTTCCGGGGCCAGCTCGTCCGACGCCGCCGTCTCGCAGGCGCGGACGGTGAAAATCAGGGTTTTGTAGCGGATCGGCTGGCCGACCGGGACCTCGAACCGCATGGTTTCGGTCGTGACCTTGTCCAGCGCCTGCATGATGGCGATCGTGTAGCGGCCGCGCTTGGCCGGCTCGGTCGGCTTGGCCTCAGCCGGCGGCTTGGGCGTTGTGACCGGCGTCGGCGGCGGTGAGGCCGGGGGATTGGGATTGGCGACGGCCGGCGAGACCTGCACGGGCTGGGCCGCGCGCTGCTCGCCCGTCGGCGCGGCGCCGGTCGCCGGCGTCTGCCCAGCGGGACGCGGCGTCGGCGCGACGGGCGCTTGTGGCGCGATCGGCGCCGCCGGCGGCTGGTACTGGGCGTTCTGACGCGCCACAGCCACGCCCGTCACGGCCAAGCCGGACAAGACTGCAGCAGCGGCGACCAGAGACGCCCGGCGGGCCATGCGGCTTATTCCGGCTTCCAGGCTTGATAGTCGCTGGTGGCGGCCGCACGTTCACCGCCACGGGTCAGCGAACCCTTAGGACGCCAGGCGTGGACGGTGCCGGTCAGGTTGGGCAGGTGATCCTTTTCCCACTCGCGGCGCTTCAGCGGAACCTGGGTCGGCGGCTCGTCGAAGGTGTAGTGCAGCCAGCCGCTCCAGTCCGGCGGGACCTTCGAGGCTTCTGCATAGCCGTTGTAGATCACCCAGCGACGCTTGCGCTGGTCGTAGCTGTCGCTGTTATCGCGGGCTTCGAAGTAGCGGTTGCCTTGCTCGTCCTGGCCCACAAACACGCCGCGGCGGCCGATATGGAAGCGCTGACCCAAGGTCGCGCCGTTCCACCAGGTAAAGATCGCTTTCAGCACTACGTTCGCACCCGAAAATCTGAGGGCTCAAAAGGCGTCGCGGCGGGCGCGACGAAGCGGCCGGACTATAGGGCTCCAGGCCCTCAGCGTCCAGCGCTGCCCGGCTTGGCGCGACTTCAACATCTTGTGGATCGAGCGCTACCGACCCGCAACATCTATTGAGGCTGGTCAACCAAGGCTCTACGTTGAGGTGCGACCTTACGCGCATCCCATGCATCTAGAATCGGGCATTAGGGATTTGGTAAGATTATGAACTGGCAGACCCAGACCAGGAAGTAGCCATGCGCACGACCGCCAAAGCCGCCGGACTGGTTCCCGCCATGGAATGGCGCGACCTCGAGCGCGCCGACAGCGTCGTGGTGGTTTCCGCTCCGCCGGCCTGGAGCGACGCCCGCGTCGAGGCCTGGCTGGACTGGGCCGGCGAGATCGAGCCCAAGGCCCCGCTGGGCGGCGGCCCCGCCCGCTATGCCGAGCGCATCGCCAAGATCGGCCTTTCACGCGGCGTGTTCGGCGACAAGGCTGACGCCGCCGCCTTCAAGGACGCTCTGCTCGCCACCATGCTCTCGGGCATCGCAACCCCGGCTGGCGGCCAGGCAGGCCTCGATCTCCTGCCCGAGATCGTCGAGTTCGAGTTCCAAAGCACGGTCAAGGACCGCCTGGCGCGTCGTCGCGGCCGGATCCTCGCCGCCCAGGCCGCCGCGCGACTGGACGCCTCCCTGGCTCAAGTGGCCGACGCCGTCCGCCGCTGCTCGGGCGACATCCGCGCCTGCATGGACGTGCGCAAGAACCCGGCCCTGGCCCGCGCCGCTCGCAAGGCGCGTGAGCTGGGCGCCGACGACCGCACCATTCTCGACGCCATCGCCACGGCAGACGCCCCGCGCGTCGCGCCGCTGGAGGCCGTGCCTGAGCCCGAGCTGGCCATGATCGCCTCGGCCACGCGCCAGAGCGTGGCGGCGGGCGACGAAGGCGCATCCCTGGCCGCCCAGGTCGGCTGGGAAACCAGCGCCCTGACCCTGGCCCTGTCGCCGAATGATGCCGAGCTGCTCTCGCGCGGCGTGGGCGTCGGCGCGGCCATCGACGCCAGCGCCTTCCTGGATGCCGACGGCTTCGACGTCGAGCGCTTCACCTATGTCTGCCACCTGTGGGGCACGGCCCTGGAGCTGGATCGCGGCGAGGCCCCTGCCCGTCTGGCCTTGGCTGGCGTCGGCGATTGCCTGCTCAGCCTCGGCTATGCCCAGACCAGCGTCGAGGGCCGCGACGGCGCCGCGGCGCTTTGGGCCCTGACCGTCGGCGCGGCCCTGTCAGCCAGCGCCGAAGCCGCCGCCGTGCTGGGTCAGGACCCCGTCTTCGCCCAGGACAAGCAGGGCGTGCTGAAGACCCTGGCCGAACGCCGCGTTCGCGCCGCCGCCCTGCGCTCGGCCCTGTCCACGGAAGCCGCCGCCGCCCTGGCCACCGCCCACGCCCTGGCCCGCAAGCACGGCCTGCGCTCGGCGGCCATGGTCGGTCCGTTCGAAGACGCCGAGGCCACTCTGCGCCTGGGCGGCTCGCCCGTCGGCGCAGCCGGCGCGCAATCGCCGATCTCGGTCAGCCAGACCGCCGATGGCTTCCTGCTGCCCACCTTCAGCCCAGCCGCCTTCGAGGCGCTGTCGACCGAGGGCGTCGATCTGGACGCCGCGCGCCGCCACGCCTTGGGCCACGGCTCGTTGGCCGAGAGCCCAGCCATCGACCACGTGATGCTGCAGGCCCGCGGCTTCACCGCCCACGAGATCGAAAAGGCCGAGAACGCCCTGCGCGATCACCATGGCCTGCGCGACGCCTTCGCCCCGGCCGTGGTCGGTGCTGGCTTCCTGCGCGACGTGCTGGGCGCTTCGGCCGAGGACGTCGCCCGCCGCGACTTCGACACCCTGGCCTTCGCGGACTTCTCAGCTACCGAGATCGCCGTGGCCGAGCGCCACGCCCTGGGCGCGGGTCGCCTGGGTGATTGCGACGCCCTGAACCCGGAGCTGCGCGAAGCCTTCCAGTCGGTGGAGGCGCCGACCTTCGCCGATCGCCTGGCCATGCTGGCCGCGGTTGAGAGCTTCGCCTGCCGCCCCAGCCCCGTGACCATTCCCGTGGCCTTCGACAGCCGTCCCGCCGACGCCGTGCGCGCCCAGGCCGCCGCCGCCCGCGCCGGCATCCGCGCCCTGCGCCTGCAGCGGGCCGAGGCCCCGGCCGACTTCAAGCTGGACCTGCCCGAAGAGCCGGCTCCCGAACCGACCCGCGCGGCGACGCCCGCCCGAGAGCCGGTCGTCACCGAGCGCGTGGTCGAGAAGATCGTCGAGCGCGACCGCTCGCGCCGCCGCCTGCCCGACCGTCGCAAGGGCTACATCCAGAAGGCGGCCGTCGGCGGCCACAAGGTCTATCTGCACACCGGCGAGTACGAGGACGGCGAGCTGGGCGAGCTGTTCATCGATATGCACAAGGAAGGCGCGGCGTTCCGCAGCCTGATGAATAACTTCGCCATCGCCGTGTCGCTTGGCTTGCAGCACGGCGTGCCGCTGGACGAGTTCGTCGAGGCGTTCGTCTACACCAAGTTCGAACCGGCCGGCCCGGTGACCGGCAACGACTCGATCAAGTCGGCGACCTCGATCCTGGACTATGTGTTCCGCGAACTGGGCGTGTCGTATCTGGGCCGCGACGATCTGGCCAACGGCGATCCCGGCGAGTTCAACGCCGACGGCCTGGGCGCAGGCAAGCACCTGGACGACGAGACGCTTGGCGACGCCGAACCCGATCCGGTGCCGGCCAGCCGGTTCATCTCCAAGGGCTTCTCGCGCGGCGCCACGCCCGACAACCTGGTGTTCGCCTCGTTCGGCCGTCCGCGCGTCGAGGGCGCCGATCGTCCGGGCAACGAGGGCGAGATGTGCCCGGCTTGTGGCGACCTCTCCTTGGTCCGTCGCGGGGGCATGACGGTCTGCGATACCTGCGGCGCGCAGTCGGACCGTCCGGGGCCTGTCGCGTCGTCTTGAGTTGGCGTTAAGCTTGCTGCGTCAGGGTGAATAGGACCTTTTCGCGTAGGACTTGCGCCAGAATGAAACCGATCGCCCTGCTCGCGGCCCTCGCCACGCTCGCCATTGCTGTTCCCGCCAGCGCCCAGAACGCCGGCCAGATCGCGTCTGTCCGCAAGGGCGCCAGCTGCCCGCGCTGTAACCTCTTCCAGGCCGACCTGTCGAACCTGACGCTGAACGGCAAGAACCTGGCTGGGGCCCGCTTGCGCCAAGCCGACTTCTCGACGGCGGTCATGAACCGCACCAGCTTCGCCGGCGGTGATCTGCGCGACGTCAACGCCTATGGCGCGGTGCTGACCGGCGTGAGCTTCGCCCGCGCCGACCTGACCAACGCCAGCTTCGTGGGCGCCTATCTGCAAGGGGCTAACTTCGCCGGCGCCAGACTGTCGGGCGTCAACTTCTCGGGCGCGGAAATGAACCGTGCGACCGGTCTGACCCAGGGGCAGCTGAACCAGGCCTGCGGCGACGACTCCACGTTGACTCCACGCGGTCTCTCCATCCCCCGCTGCCGTTAAATCCCCGTCATTACCGCGATTTAAGTGGTCTCAGACCCGGCGTCGGTCCAAACCGTAACTCACACAGTCGCGTATGGACTGCACGGAGAGTTCGATGTCCCGCCTGGGCGTTTCCATTGCCGCCTTGACCTTGAGCCTGCTGGCCATGACCGGCCAGGCGCATGCGTCGATGGACGACAAGGACGTCGCCAAGCTCACCTCGTTCGGGGGCATGTGCGCCAACTGCGACCTCGCCGGCCGCAAGCTGATGAACGCCAAGTTCACCGGCGCAAACTTCGCCAAGGCCACGCTGATCGGCGCCGACCTGCGCGGCGCGATGTTCTACGGCAGCAACTTCGCCAAGGCCGATCTCAGCCGCGCCGACCTGCGCGGGGCCGAGATGCGCGGCGCTAATTTCAGCTACGCCAATTTCACCGGCGCCAAGATGTCGGGCATCGAGAGCAGCGGCGCCAACTTCACCGAAGCGATGATGGCCCGGGTCGACCTGTCGTCGGCCGAGATGCACGGCGCTCAGTTCGAAAGCGCCAACCTGCAGGGCGCCAGGCTGGCCAATATCGAATTGACCGGCTCGAACTTCATGAACGTCAACGCGCGTGACGCCGACTTCTCGAACGCCGATATCAACCACGCCAACTTCCAGAACGGTCGCTTCGACGGCGCCAGCTTTCGCAACGCCGACCTGAGCGGCACCAACATGCGGGGCGCCTCGCTGGTGCGGGCCGACTTCCGCAATGCCGACATCGACGGCGTCGTGCTGAGCGGTGCGGATCTATCCGGCGCTCGCAACCTGGACCAGGACCAGTTGGATGAGGCCTGTGGCGACAACCGCACGCGGCTGCCGGGTGGCCTGTCGATCCGGGCCTGCAATGGCCGCAGCACGCGGATCATCCTGCTGCGCGACATGCCCAAGGCGCCGCCCGCGCCGCCGGCTCCACCCGCACCTCCCCGCCCGCCGCGCTAAGCCGGTAATCAAAACAAGAAAAAGCCCTCCGATCGTCAGACCGGAGGGCTTTTTCGTTTCAGGCTTCCGCTGCCTAGACCTTGATGGGCGGCGCAGTGCGGATGTGCAGCTCTTTCAGCTGCTTGTCCAGCACGTTGGCCGGAGCGTTCATCAGCAGGTCCTGGCCCTGCTGATTCAGCGGGAAGGCGATGACTTCACGGATGGCGACCTGTTCGGCCAGCAGCATGACGATGCGGTCGATGCCGGGGGCCAGACCACCGTGCGGCGGCGCGCCGTAACGGAAGGCGTTCAGCATGCCGCCGAACTGCTCCTCGACCACTTCCGGGCCGTAGCCGGCGGTGGCGAAGGCCTTGAGCATGATCTCGGGCTTGTGGTTCCGGATCGCGCCCGAGCACAGCTCGTAGCCGTTGCAGACGATGTCGTACTGATAGGCGCGGATGGTCAGCGGGTCCTGGGTCTCCAGGGCTTCCAGACCGCCTTGCGGCATCGAGAAAGGGTTGTGCGAGAAGTCGACCTTCTTCTCGTCCTCGTTCCACTCGAACATCGGGAAGTCGACGATCCAGCAGAACTTGAACTGGTTCTCGTCGACCAGCTTCAGCTCCGTGCCGACGCGCGTACGGGCCAGGCCCGCGAACTTGGCGAACACGGCCGGGTCGCCGGCCACGAAGAAGGCCGCGTCCCCCGAGCCCAGGCCCAGCGATTCCATCAGGGCCTGCGTCGGCTCGCCCAGGTTCTTGGCGATCGGGCCGCCCCAGCCGCCCTGGTCTTCCGACCAGAAGACGTAGCCCAGGCCCGGCTGGCCTTCGCCTTGCGCCCAGCTGTTCATGCGGTCGCAGAACGCGCGGCTGCCGCCGGTCGGCGCCGGGATCGCCCAGATGGCGTTCTTGGCGTCCGCGCCCAGGATCTTGGCGAACAGGCCGAAACCGCCGTCACGGAAGTGCTCGGAGACGTCCTGCATCTTGATGGGGTTGCGGGTGTCGGGCTTGTCGCTGCCGTACCATTTCATCGACTGAGCATAGGTCAGGCGCTCGAAGCCCTGGTGCTCGAACGATTGACCAACGTCGTTGGTGAAGGTGTGCGTACCCGAGATCGGCGAGACCGGCTTGCCGTTCGAGAATTCCTCGAACACGCCATGCATCACCGGCTCGATGGCCGCGAAGACGTCTTCCTGGGTGACGAAGCTCATCTCGACGTCGAGCTGATAGAACTCCAGCGAACGGTCGGCGCGCAGGTCTTCATCACGGAAGCACGGGGCGATCTGGAAATAGCGGTCGAAGCCCGAGACCATCAGCAGCTGCTTGAACTGCTGGGGCGCCTGCGGCAGGGCGTAGAACTTCTCGGGGTGCAGACGCGACGGCACCAGGAAGTCGCGCGCGCCTTCCGGCGAGCTGGCCGTCAGGATCGGCGTCTGGAACTCGTTGAAGCCCTGGGCGAACATGCGGTTGCGGATCGACTGGATCACGCGCGAGCGCAGGACGATGTTCTTGTGCAGCGTCTCGCGACGCAGGTCGAGATAGCGGTGCTTGAGGCGGATCTCTTCGGGATAGTCCGGCTCGCCAAAGACCGGCAGCGGCAGCTCGGCGGCTTCCGACAGCACCTCGACGGCCGAGACACGGATCTCGATCTCGCCGGTCGGCAGGTTGGCGTTCACCACGCTGGCGTCACGGGCGATGACCTCGCCGTCGATCTTGATCACGCTTTCGGCGCGCAGGCGCTCGACGGTCGAGAAGCCCGGCGTTTCCGGGTGCAGGACCAGCTGCGTCAGGCCGTGGTGGTCGCGCAGGTCGATGAAGACCAGACCGCCGTGGTCGCGCTTGCGATGGATCCAGCCCGACAGACGCACCGAAGAACCGGTGTCGGACGCGCGCAGAGCGCCGCAGTTATGGGTGCGATAGGCGTGCATGGAGGTCATGAAAGTCTTGAATACGCGGTGATTTGTAAGGCGCGGACAGGCGCACGTGGGCGCCCCGATGTCAAGGATTCTGGGACCTTTTACGCCTCAAGCAGCCTCGATGATGGCCAGGAAATCCTTGGCCTTCAGGGATGCGCCGCCGACCAGGGCTCCGCCGACCTCGGCCGCGGCCAGGATCTCGCGGGCGTTGTCGGGCTTGACCGAGCCGCCATAGAGGATCGGCACGGCCTCGCCTTGCTGGCCAAACTTGGCGACCAGCTCGGCGCGGATGGCCGCGTGCATCTCGACGATATTGTCGATCGAGGCGACGTGACCGGTGCCGATCGCCCAGATGGGCTCGTAGGCGACGTTGAACGCCTGCCCCGCCAGGCTGGCCGGCAGCGAGTTGCGGATCTGGGCCACGACATAGTCCACGGCCTGTCCAGCTTCGCGCTTTTCCAGCGGTTCGCCGACACAGATGATCGGCTCCAGGCCCGCGGCCAACGCCGCCTCGACCTTGCCGGCCACCTGGGCGCAGGTTTCGGCGTGATCGGTGCGACGCTCCGAGTGGCCGACGATCACCAACGTCCCGCCGGCGTCGGCGACCATCTCGGCCGAGATGTCGCCGGTGTGGGCGCCGCTGGCCTTGCCGTGACAATCCTGGGCGCCGACCAGCACAGTCGAACCTTCCACCGCTTCCGCCAGCCGGTGCAGCAGCAGAGCGGACGGGAAGATGGCCACGCGGGCCGCGGCCGGCTTCTGGTCCAGGGCGGCGGCGACGGCGCGGGCTTCGTCGAGAGCGGCCGAAAGGCCGTTCATCTTCCAGTTGCCGGCGACCAGCGGTCGGGGAGTCGTGCTCAAAAGGGTCATGAGCGCCTTCTTGGGGCCACGCTTGCCGGGGAAGTCAAGTCCGCGCCGCTTGCCCCCTCGCCTTCGGCTCTACTATACCCGCTGCTCTCGACCGCTTTGCTCGTTCGCTTGGCGGTCCGACTGGAAGGTTTTCGCTCCCATGCTCGCCGGTTTCCGTTCCTTCGCCAAATCGCCGTTCGCGGTGCTGCTGTTTGGCCTGCTGATCGTCAGCTTCGCCATCTTCGGCATCAGCGACGTCTTTAAGGGGCCGCGCGGCTCGGGCGTGATCAGCGCCGGCTCGCGCAGCCTGTCGGCCCAGGACTTCAAGGTCCGGTTCGACAACTATCGCAAGGCGATGGAACAGCAGAACGGCCAAGCCATGACGCCCGACCAGGCGGTCGAGCGCGGCGTGGACCGCCAGATCCTTCAGGAACTGGCCCTGCAGGAATCGGTCGCCGCGTCGATCACTAAGATGGGCGTCGTCCCGTCCGACGCCTTGGTCGCCAAGATCGTCCACGAGCAGATGAGCCAGCTGCCGCCCGGCCAGCGCCCGTTCGACTCGATCACCGGCAAGTTCGATCCCAAGCTCTATGCGGCCCTGCTGGCCCAGAACAATCTGACGCCCCAGTCGTACGAAGCCTCGCTCCGCGACGAGATCGCCCAAGGCCACTTCTTCTCGGCGGTCGCCGGCGGCCTGAAGGCCCCGCGCGTCTACACCGCCCTGCAGGCCGCCTTCGCCATGGAAGGCCGCAACGTCTCGGCCTTCGCCGTGAACCCAGCCTCGGTCGAAAAGCCCGGTCAGCCGACCGACGCCCAGCTGACCGCGTTCATGAACGAGAATCGCGAGCGCCTGACGCGGCCGGAAACGCGCGTACTGTCGATCATGCGCGTCAGCGCCAAGGCTCTGGAGCCCACCGTGGCCCTGAACCCGGCCGACCTGCAAAAGGCCTTTGACTTCCGCAAGGACACTCTGGCGAAGCCGGAAACGCGCTCGCTGATCCAGATCGTGGCGCCCGACGCCAAGGCCGCCGCCACCATTTCGCAGCGCCTTCAGAAGGGCGAGGACCCGGCCGTGGTCGCCAAGGCGTTCAGCCGCACGCCGGTGGCCATCGTCGACAAGCCCAAGACCGCGCTGCCCGACCGCAAGGTCGCCGACGCGGCGTTCAGCCTGACTGCCGGCCAGGTCAGCGCCCCGATCGCCGGTGAGCTGGGCGTTTCGGTCATCAAGGTCACCAAGGTCACGCCGGGCGTCGCCGCCACGCTCGAGTCGGTCCGCCCGCTGATCGAGGCCGAGGTTCGCGCCCAGACGGCGCAGAGCAAGGCGTACGACCAGACTCAGATCTATCAGGACGCCCACGACGCGGGTTCGGACCTAGTCGCCGCGGCCAGCAAGGCCGGCGCCCTGGTCGTCACGACCGCGCCGATTACCGCCCAAGGCGCCGATCAGACCGGCCAGCCGGTCCCCGGCCTGACCCCCGACATCCTGAAGACCGCTTTCGACCTGTCGCAGGGCGGCGAGAGCGAGCTCATCGAGGCCGGCAAAGGCGAGTACTACGCCGTGAAGGTCGAGAAGGTCGTTCCGGCCGCCATGCCGGCCCTGGCCGACATCAAGCCGCAACTGACCGCCGTCTGGCAGGGCCAGGAGCTGGGCAAGCGCCTGAAGGCCAAGGCCGACGAGCTGGCCGCCCGCGCCAAGAAAGGCGAGACCCTGGACGCGATCGCCGCCTCGGCCCAGTCGAAGGTGCAGAAGGTCGACAACCTGTCGCGTCAGAACGCCCAGCAGCACATGGGCCTGGGCCGCGAGTTCCTGACCTCGGCCTTCAGCGCCAAGCCGGGCGAGGTGTTCGTCTCGCGCGCCGGTCCGCAGGGTGAAGCCTATGTCGTGGCCAAGCTGGACGCCGTGCGCGGCGCGCCGACCGCCGATGTCGCCCGTCTGGCCGTCATGGGCCAGGCCCAATCGGGCAGCGGCCTGATGCGCGACTTGGGCGAAGCCTCGCGCAGCGCCGCCAAGGCCCAGCTGAAGACCAAGACCAACCTGACCCTGGCCCGCCAGGCCATCGGCGTCGACACGGACGCCCTGGCCAAGGCCGAGGCGGCCAAGGGCGGAAAGAAAGCCGAGTAATGAGTCTGGAACCCGCGTTCGACGCCTTTTCGGAAGCCTATGAGTCCGGAAAACCGCAGGTCGTCTGGACCCGCCTGATCGATGATCTCGAGACCCCGGTCTCGGCCTATTTGAAGATCGCCCAGGCGCGTCCGTACAGCTTCCTGTTCGAGAGCGTCGAAGGCGGGGCCTGGCGCGGCCGCTATTCGATCGTCACCCTGAACCCTGACCTCGTCTGGCGCTGCCGCGGCGACCAGGCCGAGATCGCCCAGGGCGACGACATCGCCGCCGGTCGCTACGTCGCTCAAGCTGGCGGCGCGCTGGACAGCCTGCGCGATCTGGTCGCCCAGTCGCGCATGGAGCTGCCGGCCGGCCTGCCGCCGATGGCCGCCGGCGTGTTCGGGGCTCTGGGCTATGACCTGGTGCGCCTGGTCGAGCGCCTGCCCGACATCAACGAGGACACACTGGGCCTGCCGGACGGGATCATGACCCGCCCGCAGATCGTGGCCATCTTCGACGCCATCGCCCAGGAGATCATCCTGACCACGGCCGTGCGCCCGCAAGCCGGCGTCTCGGCCAAGGACGCCTATGCCGCGGCCCGTACGCGCATCGAAGCGGTGATGGCCGACCTGCACCGGCCGCTGTCGCATGACGCCCCGCGCCCGCCGCGCGGTCCGATGGAGTTCACCACTCCGGTCAGCCGCGCCGACTACGCCGACGTGGTGGCCAAGGCCAAGGACTACATCGCCGCCGGCGACATCTTCCAGGTCGTGGCCAGCCACCGGTTCCGCGCCCCCTTCGATCTGCCGCCGTTCGCGCTGTACCGCTCGCTGCGCCGGACCAACCCGTCGCCGTTCCTGTTCTTCCTGAACCTGGACGGCTTCAACCTGGTCGGCTCCAGCCCCGAAATCCTGGTGCGGCTGCGCGACGGCAAGATCACCATCCGGCCGATCGCCGGCACCCGTCCGCGCGGCGCCACGCCCGCCGAAGACGCGGCGCTGGAAGCCGAACTGCTGGCCGATCCCAAGGAGCGCGCCGAGCACCTGATGCTGCTGGACCTGGGCCGCAACGACGTGGGCCGCGTGGCCATGCTGCGCGAGGCCGGCAAGAACCAGCCCAGCCAGGTCGCCAAGGGCCCGCAGGTGCGCGTCACCGAGAGCTTCAAGATCGAGCGCTACAGCCACGTCATGCACATCGTCTCGAACGTCGAGGGCAATGCGCCCGAAGGCGTCGATCCGGTCGACGTGCTGATGGCCGCCCTGCCTGCCGGCACGCTGTCGGGCGCACCCAAGGTGCGGGCCATGGAGATCATCGACGAGCTGGAAGTCGAGAAGCGCGGCATCGGCTACGCCGGCGCGGTCGGCTATTTCGGCGCCGACGGCTCGGTCGACACCTGCATCGTGCTGCGCACGGCCCTGGTCAAGGATGGCATGATGTACGTCCAGGCCGGCGGCGGCATCGTCGCTGACAGCGATGCGGACGGAGAATACGACGAGACCCTGCACAAGTCCCGCGCCCTCAAGCGCGCGGCCGAGGAAGCCTGGCGATTCAGCTGAGCCTTAGGGCTGTTTCTTCCGCTTCTACGGACCGCCCAGCCGGTCGTCCGGGAGGTGCTGGGTGACCGCCGGCGGCGCCAGCACCATCACCGTGGCGAAGCTGAGCGCACAGACCGCGGCGAAGGCCGCGGCGGCCAGCACCGGCGCCATCTTCTGCACACGCTGCTTCTGCCGCAGCAGAGCACGGGCATAGGCGACGGCGACGGGGTCCAGGGCGGAATCACGCGGGTCCATGCGCACATGATGCTCAACTCCGCGACCGCTGTAACCGTAACTGAAGGCCGCGCGCGAAAATGCCGCTACACAAAGGCCGCGCTCAGGCTAGAACCGCACCTCGAAAGGCGGCGTCATGATCCTGGTCATCGATAACTACGACAGCTTTACCTACAACCTCGTTCACTATCTGAACGAGCTGGGGGCCGAGACCGTCGTCTACCGCAACGACGCCCTGACCGTTCAGGAAGCGCTGGGCTTGCAGCCCGCCGCCGTCCTGCTGTCGCCCGGCCCCAAGGCCCCGGACCAGGCCGGCATCTGCCTGCCGCTGCTGAACCACGCTCCCGTCGACCTGCCGATCCTGGGCGTCTGCCTGGGCCACCAGGCCATTGGCCAAGCGTTCGGCGGCGAGGTGATCCGCGCCAAGGCCGTCATGCACGGCAAGGTCAGCAAGGTGCGTCACGAGGACAAGGGCATCTTCAAGGGGCTGCCCAACCCGTTCACCGCCACACGCTACCACTCGCTGGCCGTCCGCCGCGAGGACCTGCCGGCCGACCTGGAGGTCACCGCCTGGACCGATGACGGCGAGATCATGGGCGTGCAGCACAAGACCCGCCCGATCCACGGCGTGCAGTTCCACCCCGAATCCATCGCCACCGAGGGCGGCCACCAGATGCTGGCCAACTTCATCGACCTGGCCGGCGTCAAGCGCGACGCGGCGACCTGGGTCTAGGGCGAGAGCAGCACCATGTCCGACGCATTCAAGCCGCTGCTGGCCAAGCTGGCCGACGGCCAGACCCTGGGCGACGAAGACGCCGAGATCTTCTTCGCCGCCTGCCTGCGCGGTGAGCCGACCCCGGCCCAGGTGGCCGCGGCCGTCACCGCCATGCGCCTGCGCGGCGAGACGGTCGGCGAGATCGCCGCCTGCGCCCGCGCCATGCGTCGCGCCGCCGTCCAGCTGGAGCATCCGTACGAGGTCATCGACGTCTGCGGCACTGGCGGCGATGGTCTGCACACGCTGAACATCTCCACGGCGGTCGGCTTCGTCGCCGCTGGTGGCGGGCTGAAGGTCGCCAAGCACGGCAATCGCGCCATCACGTCCAAGTCCGGCACCGCCGACGTCCTGACCGCCCTGGGCGTCAATATCGACGCCACCCGCGAGCAGCAGCGCCGGGCCCTGGACGAGGCCGGCATCTGCTTCCTGTTCGCCCAGGCTCATCACGGGGCGATGAAGCACGTCTCGCCGATCCGCCAGCAGCTGGGTTTCCGCACGATCTTCAACCTCTTGGGCCCTCTGACCAATCCGGCCGGCGCCAAGCGACAGGTGGTGGGCGTCTCGGCCCCGCGCTTCGTCGAGCCGATCGCCAAGGCCCTCGGAGCCCTTGGAGCAGAGCGCGCCTGGTCGGTGCACGGCTCGGGCCTGGACGAGCTGACCACCACCGGCGAGACCGAGGTCGCCGAATGGCGCGACGGCCGCATGCATCTCTTCACGATCACGCCGGAGGCCGTGGGCCTGCAGCGTGCGTCGCTGGCCGACATCACCGGCGGAGAGCCCGCCTTCAACGCCGCCGCCCTGACCCGCCTGTTCGACGGCGAAAAGGGCCCCTATCGCGACATCGTGCTGCTGAACGCCGCCGCCGCCTTCCTCGTGGCCGACAAGGTCGAGACCCTGTCCGAAGGCATCGACCTGGCCACTGACGTCATCGACAAGGGCGCCGCCAAGGCCGCCCTCGCCGGCCTGGTGGCCGCCACCAATACGGAAGTGCCCGCGTGACCGACATCCTTGCGAAAATCGCCGCTTACAAGCGCGAAGAGGTCGCCGACCGCAAACGCCGCCGCGCTCAAGCCGCCGTCGACGCCGCCGCCAAGAGCGCCTCGTCCCCGCGCGGCTTCAAGCAGGCCCTGGTCGACGGCCACGCGCCCGGCAAGCTGTCGCTGATCGCCGAGATCAAGAAGGCCTCGCCGTCCAAGGGTCTGATCCGCGCCGACTTCGATCCGCTCGCCCTGGCCCGCGCCTACCAGTCTGGCGGCGCATCGTGCCTGTCGGTGCTGACCGACGGCCCCAGTTTCCAGGGCGCCGACGCCTATCTGATCGACGCCCGGGCCGCGACCACCCTGCCCTGCATCCGCAAGGACTTCCTGGTCGATCCCTGGCAGGTGGCCGAAAGCCGCGCCCTGGGCGCAGACGCCATCCTGGTCATCCTGGCGATGATCGACGACGTCCTGGCGGCCGAACTGATGGCCGAAGCCAAGCGCCTGGGCATGGACGCGCTGGTCGAGGTGCACGACGAGGCCGAGATGGCCCGCGCCGGCGCCCTGGGCTCGGATCTGGTCGGCATCAACAACCGCGACCTGAAGAGCTTTGTCGTCGATCTGGCCGTCACCGAGCGGCTGTCGGCCCAGGCGCCGGCCAACGCCCTGCTAGTCACCGAAAGCGGCGTCTTCACCCACGACGACGTCGTGCGGATGGAAGCAACCGGCGCCAAGGCCATGCTGGTCGGTGAAAGCCTGATGCGTCAGGCCGACGTCACCGCCGCCACCCAGGCGCTGATCGGCTGAGGGATCGGGTACGCGCCATCTGGCGTTTTTCCCCTCGCCCCCTCAAAGTTCTCTAAAGCAAGAAGCCGACAGGCGAGGAAACGCGCATGCATTGGTTCGCCCGTCTGGTGAATTGGTTCCTCGTGGCCTTCTTCAAGCGTGAAGGCTGGACCATTGAGGGCTCGGCCCCCACGGACACCCGCAAGTTCGTGGTCATCGCCGCCCCGCACACCAGCAACTGGGACTTCGTCTATTTCCTGGGCGCGGCCGACGCGCTGAACCTGAAGCTCAGCTTCATGGGCAAGGCCTCGCTGTTTCGATGGCCGTTCGAGAAGCTGATGAAGGACTTGGGCGGCGTACCGATCGACCGCTCCCAATCGCGTGACACGGTCCAAGCCATGGCCGACGAATTCGCTCGCCGCGACGAGTTCATGCTGACGATCGCGCCCGAGGGCACGCGCGGCAAGGCCGGCGGCTGGAAGACCGGCTTCTACAACATCGCTCTGAAGGCCGGCGTACCGATGGTGCCCGGCTTCATGGACTATGAGCGCAAGGTCGTGGGCCTGGGGCCGGCGATGATGCCCAGCGGCGACTACGAGAAGGACCTGGCGATTCTGGCGGCCTTCTACGCGCCGGTGACGCCTAAGCACCCGGAGCTGAAGACCGTCCTCTAGCGCGATCCGACGCCACGATTTAGCCAAGCTTGCGGCCGTACCCTGGCGCGAACAGGGAGGGACGACCACCATGAGCAAGCCGCGCTGGGCCGAAGGCCTGATCGAGACCGCCAAGACCGTCGCCCTGGTCATGGCCATCGCCTTGATCCCCCGGGCGGTCTTCTGCCAGCCGTTCACGATCCCGTCGGAGTCGATGCAGCCCACCCTGCTGGTCGGCGACTACATCCTGGTCTCGAAATATCCCTACGGTTGGAGCCGCCACTCGCTCACCTTCAGCCCGCCGGTCGGTCACGGCCGTCTGATGGACAAGGCGCCCGAGCGCGGCGACATCGTCGTGTTCAAGAAGCCCGCCGACGGTCGCACCGATGTGATCAAGCGGGTCATCGGCCTGCCCGGAGACCGCATCCAGATGCGCGGCGGCGTGGTCCACATCAACGGCGCGCCGGTTTCCCAGACCCTGACCGGCATTGACACTAATGGCGCGCCCGGCGCCTATCCGATCCCCGTTCGTCACCTGCGCGAAACCCTGCCTAACGGCCGGACCTACGCCACCAACAGCTTCGGCGCCGACACCCTGGCCGCCAACACCGGCGTCTACACCGTGCCGAAGGGCTGCTTCTTCGTGATGGGCGACAATCGCGACAACTCGCTGGACAGCCGCTTCAACCCCGGCTCGACGGCCGAGGGTTACGCCTCCTGCGCCTGGGACGTGGCCCGCGACGCCGACCTGCCGGCGGAACTGGGCATGGGCTTCATCCCGGCCGAGAACCTGGTCGGCCGCGCCGAACGGATCCTGTTCTCGTGGACCGGCAGCGGCCTGCGCCTGGAGCGTACGTTCCGGAAGCTGCCCGCGCAGAAGGTTGGCTGAGACCCGCCGCGCCGCTAGGGTCCGCCCGCTTCAGTGCCGAAAGGGAATCGGATGTCGGGCTTCCTGACCAGCTTGCGTAACGCCACGCCCGCGCCTCTGCGCCCGGTGCTGGGCCGCCTGCGCCGCGCCTTCGTCGCCAAGCCGGCCGCCGCCGCCCCGACCGATCCCAACGCCGTCGCCGCACCGCAGGAACTGTGGCACCTGGTCGGCGCCGCCGACGCCGACTTCGTGCGCGTGGGCCAGGAGTTCAAGCAGCTGTTCCTGCAGGCCGGCCTGCAGCCGCATCACGCGATCTTGGACGTCGGCTGCGGCATCGGCCGGGCCGCAGCCCCGCTGGTCGACTATCTCGACAAGAACGGCCGCTACTGCGGCTTCGACGTCATGGCCCAGGCCATCGACTGGTGCAAAGCCAACATCGCCGTCGGCGACCCGCGCTTCGCGTTCGTCCATGCCGACATGCACAGCGACCGGTACAATCCGGAAGGCTCGCAACCGGCCAGCGCCTTCGTCTTCCCCTATCCCGACGCCAGCTTCGACTATGTCTGGCTGGGTTCGGTGTTCACCCACCTGCTGGCCGCCGACCAGGCCCAGTTCGCCCGCGAGATCGCCCGGGTGCTCAAGCCCGGCGGCATCAGCATCGTGTCCTGGTACCTGATCGACGAAGAAGCCCATGCCAACACCGGCAACGGCCAGATCGCCTTCGACTTCGTCCATCCGCTGGACGGGTGCTGGACCGCCACGCCCGACCTGCCCGAGGCGGTGATCGGCTATGACCTGGCCCCGATCCAGGCGCAGTACGACGCCCTGGGCCTGGATATCGTCAATCTGGCGTTGGGCGTCTGGCGGCGCAAACCGATGCAGGACCAGGACATCGTCGTGGCGCGCAAACGAGCCTGAAAGGTTTCGTTAAGCTTTTGATTCTGGTCGACATTTACGCTATTGGCCAAGCTACGCCTTGATTTTGCAGGCTTTTCCGACGCGTCCTTACCTCGACTTGACATTAACGCGGAACGCCTAGAGAACATTCGCAAGGTTTGCGGTTTGTTCCGCGCTCCAGCCGAGGTCGTCATGCTCACGCGCAAGCAGCACGAACTGCTGATGTTCATCCACGAACGCATCAAGGAGACGGGCGTCTCCCCCTCGTTCGACGAGATGAAGGAGGCGCTGGATCTGGCGTCGAAGTCCGGGATCCACCGCCTGATCACGGCCCTGGAAGAGCGCGGCTTCATCCGTCGTCTGGCTCACCGGGCCCGGGCGCTGGAAGTCGTGAAACTGCCGCAGCAGGCGACGACGGCCGCGCCGCCCAAGGGCCGCGGTTCGTTCCGCCCGCAAGTGTTCGAAGGCGGCGGCGCGCCGCCCGCCCCCGCCGCGTCTGCACCGGCCAATGACAGCCGCGAACTGGCGATCCTGGGCAAGATCGCCGCCGGTACGCCGATCGACGCCATCCAGCACGAGCGCGAGCGCCTGCCGGTGCCCGAGGCCATGCTGGGCGGCGGTGAACACTATGTCCTGGAAGTGCAAGGCGACTCGATGATCGAGGCCGGCATCCTCGACGGCGACTATGTGATCATCAAGAAGGGCGACACCGCCACCTCGGGAGAGATCGTCGTCGCCCTGGTCGGCGAGGAAGCCACACTGAAGCGCCTGCGTAAGAAGGGCGGCTCGATCGCCCTGGAAGCGGCCAACCCCAAGTACGAGACCCGCATCTTCGGCCCCGACCAGGTCGAGGTGCAGGGCAAGCTGGTCGGCCTGATCCGCCGCTACCACTAGCCCCTCGCAAGGCTCCAGAAATCGGCCCCGACCTCACAAGAGGATCGGGGCCTTTTCGTATCAGGCGCCCTGCTCGCCCCCCTGGTCGCTTAGCGCCTTGGCGGCGGCGTCGAACCCCGCCCAGGCCGCGGCAGCGAGCGCCGCGCCGGTGCTGACCCGGCGCACGCCCAGGGCGGCCAGGCTCTGGACCGTCATGTCCGGTCCCCATTGCAGGACATTGACCGGCCTGGGCGCGACGGCCTCGACGATGGCGCGGATGTCGTCAGGCGCGGTAACCGCCGGCGCGTACAGGCAGTCGGCGCCGGCTTCGGCATAGGCCTGCAGGCGCTCGATGGTCGCCGCCAGGTCCGGCGCGCCGCGCAGGAAGCCTTCGCTGCGGCCGACCAGCACCACGTCCTGGCCCGAGGCGTCGATCGCCGCGCGGGCGGCCTTGATCCGCGCCACGGCGGTCGGCAGGTCGTACAGCGCCGAACCCGACCAGTCCTCGATCGAGAGCCCGGCGACGCCGGCCTCGATGGCCAGGGTCACGCTCTCCCCAACGCCCTGCGCCGTCTCGGCGAAGCCGGCCTCGAAGTCGGCGTTCACCGGCAGGTCGGTGGCGGCGCACAGCATCCGCAGGTGGTCGATAACCTCGTCGCGGGTGACCTTGCCGTCGTCCTTGCCCAGCGCCCAGGCCATACCCGCGCTGGTCGACGCCAAGGCCTTGAAGCCCAGCTCCTCCAGCCGGCGCGCGCTGCCGGCGTCCCAGGGGTTGGGCAGGGCGAAACAGCCTTCGGCGTGCAGAGCGCGGAAAGCCGCGCGGCGGGCGGCGTACGGATGGGTCATGGCGGCGTCTCCCAGATGGCGCTGCTGAAGGTCTAGCGGGCGCTGGTGACAGCGGGTGTCAGCAAGCGGCTCCAGGGCCGATCGCCGCGCAGCGGCTGGGCCCAGACGATGCGCCAACCGTCGGGCCGGCGATAGAGTTCGGCCGCCCCGCCGCGCGCGAAGTCCTCGGCGGTCAGCAACACGGTCTCGGCGCACAACGGCGGAACGCGCTCGGGCGCAGAACCGCGGATCACCACCACCTCGCTCTGCACACACAGGCCGGCCAGGGTCTCGGCGTCGGGCGTCCGGCGGCTCCAGGCCAAGGATAGCCCCACGGGCGCGCCCACGGCCGGCGCGCAGATCCGCTTGTCGCAGGTATAGAGGCTCCAGGTCGCCGGCTCGAGACCCCGGCGACGCGCCCACAGTTCGGCCCCGAACCGCTTGGCGTCAGTCCGCAGCAATACGGCGGCATCGCCCGAACGGACGGCGGCGGTGGCCCCGTCATTGGCGATCCAGGCGTCGGGCGGCGCGGGCCTGGGCCACAACGCGACCGCCACGGCCATCGGCGCGCCGATCCAGCGTAGGCTTCCGCGCCACAGGCACAGGATCATTAGGCCCAGGAACGCCACGACCAGCACCTGCGGCGGCGCGCTGGCCACAATCCGCTGCGCCCCGTGGGCGTCGGCGAAGCCATTGGCGATCCCGACCATGCCGTCCACGCCCCAACCGGCGATGGCTAGAAATGGCGCGCCCAGGCCGAACGGCTCCAGCAAGGTGCCGATCGCCAGGAACGGCATGATCACGAAGGACGACAGAGGCGCGACCGCCAGATTGGCCGGCAACCCCCAGACGGCGACGCGGTTGAAGTGCTGCATGGCAAATGGCGCGGTGGCCAAGCCCGCCACTAGACTGGCCGCAACGCTGGCCGCCAGCCATGTCATCGCCGCCTGCGGCCAACGGATCCACCAGGGTGTCGAGATCTCCTTCACTGGCTGGGGCCAGGACTCGGCCAGGGCCACGAGGGCGGCGGTGGCGGCGAACGACATCTGGAAGCCGGGCTCTCCGGCCGTCTCGGGCTTCAGCGCCAGGATCAGCAGCGCCGCCAGGGCCAAGCCATGCAAGGTGATGGCGCGTCGGTCGAACAGGATGGCCAGAAACGCGACGCTGGCCGTGATCCCCGCCCGCTCAGCCGGCGGCGGCGCGCCCGAGATCACCAGATAGCCCAGCACGGCGATCAGGCCGGCGCTGGCGGCGATCTTCTTGCCCGGCGCACGCAAGGCCAGCCACGGCCAGGCCGCGACGCCCAGACGGACGGCGGCGAACACGAAGCCGCCGACAATGGCCATGTGCAGGCCCGAGATCGACAGGATATGCGCCAGGCCCGAGGCGCGCATGGCCTCGGTCTGGTCCTCGCTGATCCAGGCCTCGTGGCCAGTGACCATGGCCGCACCGATGCCGCCGCTGCTGGGGCCCATTCGCGTCAGGATCCGCTGTGCCAGACCCCAGCGGAAGGCGTTGACCGCCATCGAGATCCGCAGGCGCAGCGGCGGCGGATCCAGCCGTGCGGCCGCGATGTCGCCGATCACGAAGCCGACGCCGCCGATCGAGTCGAACCAAGCGTCCCGGGCGAAGTCGTAGGATCCAGGCGCGGCGGGCGGCGGCGGCTGGCCCAGCATGGCCTTCAACCGCACAGCCTGACCCGGCGCCGGGGTCTCGTTCTCGCCGATGGTGACGCGGATCCGGCGCGGCGTGGCCTCCGGCGAGAGGCCCGAGATGGCCGCCGGCGCGATCAGCAACCGCGTTCCGCCCGCCCCGGGGCTGACAACGTCTATCACGAAGCCCTCGACACGCCGTACGACCCGCTCACCGCCCATCAGCGGGGCGGCGACGCGGTCGCTGCGCACCTTGGCCGCCAGGCCGCCCGCCGCGCCGAACGCCAGGAGGCTCAGCGGCACGATCAAGGCCGGCGTCGCGGTCCAGCGCCGCGCGGTCCACCATGCAGCGGTCAGAGCCAGCACCACGCCCGCGAGGATCCAGACCGAAGGCTCGGCGGGGGCCTCCAGATAGCCGGCCGCACCCAGGCCGAACGCCACAGGGCTCCACAGGAACACCCGCTCCAGGTTGGTCGAGAGCTGGGCGCGCGCCGATTCTGCCAGCGCCCGCCAGGACAGTCGCGGCGATGTGACTACGGGCGGCGCTTCGGCAAGTTCTGCGCCTAACATTCGGAAACCGCTGCATTTTTGACGGTTAAGCCAAGTTTGCCGCGATGCGGAAAACCGCTGGTCCCACGCCGAACCGCCGTGCTAAGACGCCACGCCCAAGCCGTTTTGCGGCCCGCGTTTTCCGCCGCCGTTCCGGCGCCCCGTCCTGAAGTCCCGAAGTCCATGTCGAACTCCTCCCCCACCGGTGTCGTCACGCGCTTTGCGCCCTCGCCCACCGGCTTCCTGCACATCGGCGGCGCTCGCACGGCGCTGTTCAACTGGTTATATGCGCGCCATACGGGTGGGAAGTTCCTTGTTCGCGTCGAGGACACTGATCGCGAGCGTTCGACCGAAGCCGCCGTCGCCGCCATCTTCGAAGGCCTGGACTGGCTGGGCCTGAAGTCCGACGACGAGGTGGTCTTCCAACACACCCGCGCCTCGCGCCACGTCGAGGCCGTGCAGCAGATGCTTGAGGCCGGCCGCGCCTATCGCTGCTGGATGACCGTCGAGGAACTGGAAGTCGCCCGCGAGAAGGCCCGCGCCGAAGGCCGCGCCATTCGCTCACCCTGGCGCGACGCTCCGGAAGGCGACCTGTCGGTCCCGCACGTCATTCGCTTCAAGGGCCCGCTGGACGGCGAGACCGTGGTCGACGACTTGGTCAAGGGTCCGGTGACCTTTAAGAACATCGAGCTGGACGATCTGGTCCTGCTGCGCGCCGACGGCGCCCCGACCTACAACCTGGCCGTGGTGGTCGACGACCACGACATGGGCGTCACCCACGTGATCCGCGGTGATGACCACCTGAACAACGCCGCCCGCCAGAGCCTGATCTATTCGGCCCTGGGCTGGGACGTGCCGGCCTTCGCCCACATTCCGCTGATCCACGGGCCGGATGGCGCCAAGCTCAGCAAGCGCCACGGCGCCCAAGCCGTCGGCGAGTTCGCCGACCTGGGCTACATCGCCGAGGGCATGCGCAATTACCTGGCCCGCCTGGGCTGGGGCCACGGCGACGACGAAGTGTTCAACGACGAGCAGGCCATCAGCTGGTTCGACGTCAAGGACGTGGTCAAGGCGCCCGCGCGCCTGGACTGGGCCAAGCTGAATCACATCAACGCCCAGCACCTGCGCCTGGCCGACGATGCACGCCTGACGGACCTGGCGTTCGACGCCGCCCAGAAGCGTGGCGAGCCCCTGCCCGCCGACGCCAAGGACCGCATCGCTCGCACCGTTCCGCAGGTCAAGGAAGGCGCCAAGACCATCCTCGAACTGGTCGATCACTGCGCATTCGCCCTCAAAACGCGTCCGTTCCCGCTCGAGGAAAAGACGCAGAAGCAGCTGACCGAGGAGACGGTCGAGCGCCTGAAACGCCTGCGCGACCAGTTGGCCGCCGCGCCGGCGTTCGATGCCGACACCCTGGATACCGTGCTGAAATCCTTCGCGGAATCTGAAGGCGTCGGTTTCGGCAAGTTCGGTCCGGCCCTGCGTGGCGTCCTGACGGGCGGCGCTCAGGCTCCGGATCTGAACAAGACCATGGCCGCCCTCACGCGCGAAGAGAGTTTGGGCCGTCTTGACGACGCCCTGGCGCCGCGCGCATGAGGCGCTATAACGCACCCGCGAAAAGCGAAAGTTGGACTGACCGTTCCAATTATGAAGGGGTCTAAGTATGACCGATAAAGCCACGCTGACGATCGGCGATAAGAACTACGACCTGCCGATCCTCAAGGGCAGCACGGGTCCGGACGTTCTGGACATCCGCAAGGTCTATGGCGAAAGCGACCACTTCACGTTCGATCCGGGGTTCACCTCGACCGCTTCGTGCGAAAGCAAGATCACCTATATCGACGGCGACGCCGGCGTTCTGCTGCACCGCGGCTATCCGATCGACCAGCTGGCCGAGAAGTCCTCGTTCCTCGAGGTCTGCCACCTGCTGCTGAACGGCGAACTGCCGACGGCTGAAGAGTTCGCCAAGTTCGAACACAACATCACCTACCACACGATGTTGCACGCCCAGTTCGACCGCTTCTTCGAAGGCTTCCGTCGCGACGCCCACCCGATGGCCGTCATGACCGGCGCCGTCGGCGCCCTGTCGGCCTTCTATGCCGACAGCATCAATGTCGACGACGCCCGTGAGCGCGAGATCAGCGCCCATCGCCTGATCGCCAAGATGCCGACGATCGCCGCCCGCGCCTACAAGTACACGGTGGGCCAGCCGTTCGTGTCGCCGCGCAACGACCTGTCGTACTCGGAAAACTTCCTGCGCATGTGCTTCGCCGTGCCGGCCGAAGAGTGGAAGCCGAACCCGGTGCTGACCCGCGCCATGGACCGGATCTTCATCCTCCACGCCGACCACGAGCAGAACGCCTCGACCTCGACCGTCCGTCTGGCCGGCTCGTCGGGCGCGCACCCGTTCGCCTGCATCGCCGCTGGCATCGCCTGCCTGTGGGGCCCGTCGCACGGCGGCGCCAACCAGGAAGCCCTGGAGATGCTGGAAACCATCGGCTCGGTCGAGAACATCCCGGACTACGTCCAGGGCGTGAAGGACCGCAAGTACAAGCTGATGGGCTTCGGTCACCGCGTGTACAAGAACTTCGACCCGCGCGCGAAGGTCATGCAGAAGACCGCACACGAAGTGCTGGCGGAACTGGGCCACAACAACGACCCGCTGCTGCAGGTCGCCCAGGAACTGGAAAAGGTCGCCCTGAGCGATCCGTACTTCATCGACCGCAAGCTGTACCCGAACATCGACTTCTATTCGGGCATCACCCTGCGCGCGATGGGCTTCCCGACCAACATGTTCACCGTGCTGTTCGCCCTCGCCCGCACCTCGGGCTGGATCAGCCAGTGGAAGGAAATGTTCGAGGACCCCACCCGCAAGATCGGTCGTCCGCGTCAGCTCTACACGGGCGCCACGCAACGCGACTACGTGCCGGTTGAAAAGCGCTAAGTGCTTCGTCATCGCGACAACGGATCAGGCCCCGCTTCGGCGGGGCCTTTTTCGTTTCAGCCCCGCAGGATGAAGCTTAAGACCTCGGCCACGGCGCGATAGAGGTCCTCAGGGATCTCCTCGTCGACCTCCAGGGTTGATAGCGCCTGGGCCAGGACCGGGTTTTCCTCGATCGGCACGCCGTGCTCGCGGGCCGTCTCGATGATCTTCTCGCCGATGAAGCCCTGCCCCGAGGCCACGACCTTGGGGGCGTTGGGCTCCTCGTAGAGCAAGGCGACAGCGATGCGCGGCCGCGCCGAAGGTCCGGTGATCCCGCTCATGACGCCTGGTCCACGAAATGGCCCAGCGGACTGGAGCCTGGGACCGAGGGGGCACCGGAGTGGACGGCGACCTCAGGCGTGAGCTCGGCCTCCCGCAGCGCCGCGCCTAGCACCTCCTCGCCAGCCCGCAGGCGGGCGATGGTCTCGGCGCGTTCAGCCCACAGGGACACGCGGGTGCGAGAGCCGGTCAGAGTGACCAGGGCGTGGACGGGACCCATGGGCTCCAGGTCGATGGAGAAGCGCGCCTTGTAGGTGCGCTCGATCGGACCGCCCGCATAGCCGCCGGAGCCGCCGCCGTCGTGGCCGATCTCGAACTGGGCGACGGCCACACCTTGCGGCGTCACGAACGGCAGGTCGAGGTTCAGGCGCGCGCCCTGCTGGCGGACCTCGTGACCATCGGCATCGGGCCGGGCGCCATCGGGCAGCGAAGCGATCTGCATCAGGTCCTGCCGCGCCAGGGCGCCGCCGGTGGCCTTCAGCAGGTTGCGGACCGCGTCGGCGATCGGCAGGTCGGAGGCCAGCGACATCGCCGCCGGCTTTTGACCGGCCATCGGACCGCCCGCATAGGGCGGCGGCGGGGTCGATGAGCGCGTGGTCTCGGCCGGCGCGCCGTAGCCGCGTGGGACCAGGGCCTTGGGCTCAGCCGCCGGGGCGTCCGACGTCTCGGGCGCGACGGCCTCTTCGGCGATCAGGCCCAGTTGCACGAGCGCCGACAGCGCGGCGCGAACCGGCTGCTGGATAGTCGGCGCGGTCTTGGGCGCGGCGACAAAGGCGCCAAAGCGGGCTTCCAGCGCTTCGTCCTCGGGCGGCGGGGTCTGGCCCGGCGGCGGACGCGGCGCGGCCTCGACGGCTTTGGGCTCTGCAGCGGTCGGAGGCGTGAGCGCCGGCTGCGGCGCCTCGGCCTCACCCTGGGGCGTTGCGGCGTTGGCGGATGTTGGCGGCGTACCGGCCTGAGCGCGTTGTGCGGTCTGGACGGTTTGAGGCGCGACCGGCTTTGCGCTGGTTGTTACCTGAGACGATGTCGGCAGCTCGGCTTCGGCGTCCGGCGCCGTCGCAGGCGCATCGGCAGCGGGCGCACCGCTGGCTATCGGCGCCTTGCCAAGCCAGGCCGACAGCGCGCCGCGGAACACGAGCAGCGCCGCCTTCATGTCAGTCGGGCGCGACTGGGCCTCGGCGGCGGGCGTCGCGGATGCGCGGGCCATGTTGGCCTCCAGGAATGCGCCCGAGCGCTCGACGGCGCGACGCAGCCCCTGGGGCGTAGTCAAGTCGGTGATCGGCGGAGCGCTGGCCAGCAGCGCCCTGCCCGCCTCGCGCACCGGTGTAGGCGTGTCCGGACGCTCGATGACGGCGCGGACATTGGCCATCAACGGCGCCAGGCCCGCCTGGCGCGGCGCGGCTTCGGCCGCGGCCACGCGAACGGCGCGGGCCATGAGGCTTTCCTGGGCATCGCGGACGACCGCGCCCTGGACAGGGGCCTGGGGGGCCGCCTTGGTCTGGCTGGTGTCGAGATTGCCGATCTGGGCGCCGGCCTGCCCGACCTCTTCGATCGGCGCGCTGGGCTGCAGCGTGGCCGGTGGACGCCCGACGATCTCGCTCAGTTGCTGGGTGGTGTTGGCGATGGCCTGGCGCGCCATCGACTGCAGCATGGCCACAGCGTCGGGCGTCTTTCCGACGGGAAGGGTCGGAGGCATCGAGGTCAGGGGCGTGGTCGGGTCGATGGCCACGACGCGGCTCCAAGCGGCAGATGCTTAGAGACTGAGGCCGAGTCGTAAATCAGGCGTTAAGTCTCGCCGCGCCCATTGGCCGCGCGCCAAGCTTAAGCTTGTGAAATCCCGCGGGTTTTCAGGAAGCCCAACAGGGCGTCGGCGGCCGCTTCGGATGGGTCGGGCATGCCGCGCCCCATCTTGTCGAGGGCCGCGGACTGCTCCGCGGCCTGAGTCCGGCGAAGGTTCGGATCGTCCAGCAAACGCCCGATCTCGCGGGCCAACCCCTCACCCTCGCAAGCGTGCTGCAGCAGTTCCGGAGCCACGGCCTCGCCGGCGGCGATGTTGAACAACGTCACCCACTTCGGCTTCATCAGTCGGCGCATGATCGCGTAGGTGATCGCGCCGGTCTTGTAGCCCACCACCATCGGCGCGCCGGCCAGGGCCAGTTCGGTGGTGACGGTCCCGCTGCAGGCCAGGGCGACGTCGGCGGCGACGAAGGCGTCGTCCTTCAGGCCCTCATCCTCGATCACATGGGCGCGGAACGGCCAGCCAGCGACGCGCGCCTTCACCGCCTCGGCCACGGTGTAGGCCGCGGGCACGACGATGGTGAGTTCCGGCCGGTCGGCCTTCAGACGCTTCACGGCGCCCTCGAAGGCGGGCAGGACGCGCTCGATCTCTGACGGACGGCTGCCGGGCAGCACCAGCAGGATCGGCGCCTCCGCCGACACGCCGATCGCCGCGCGCAGTCGCGCCGGATCAGCGGCGTCGAAGCGCTTGGCCAGGGCCGAGTTGCCGACGAAGACGTTCTTCAGACCCACGGCGTCGAAATAGGCCTTGTCCATCGGCTGGATCGACAGCAGCAGGTCGACCGCCTTGGCCAACTTGCCGGCGCGCTGTTCGCTATGCGCCCAGACCTGGGGCGCGACGTACTTCACCAGGGCCAACTCTGGATCCAGCTTACGCAAGGCCTTGGCCAGGCGGATGGTGAAGCCCCAGCTATCGATCAGGACCGCCACGTCGGGCTTTTCCCGAGCCGCCAGGGCCACCGTGTCGTCCAAGCGCGCCCTGACCGTCGGATAGGCCTTCAAGCCCTCCCAGATGCCCAGGATCGACAGCTGGGCGATGTCGAAGGGGCTCTGCACCCCCTGCTCGGCCATCTTGACCCCGCCGACGCCGACGAAAGTCACCTCGTCACCTAGCCGGGCCCGCAGCGCCTTGGCAAGGCCGGCGCCCAGCGCGTCGCCGGACGCCTCGGCGGCCACCAGCATGACCTTGAGAGCCACTAGAGCCGCCCCTGCGGATCGACCCCCAGCACGAAGAGGCCCAGTTCGTCGGCGCAGGCGATCACCGCGTCGCGGTCGACAACCAGCAGGCGGCCAGTCTCACCGACCACACCGGCCAGGCCCGCACGAGCCGCGCGCTGGATGGTGGCGACGCCGATGGTGGGCAGGTCGACCTTGGTCTCCTGGATCGGTTTGGGCGCCTTGGCCAGCACGCCGCGCGGACGTTCGGCCACGCCACGGATCGCGGTCGGCAGCTGTTCGACCCGGCGCAGCATGGCGTCGGTGCCTTCCTGGGCCTCGACGGCCAGGACCAGGCCGTCGCAGACCACGGCGCCCTGCCCCACGTCCAGGCGGCCGATCTCGCGGGCCACTAGCAGAGCCTTGTCGATGTCGGCCATGTGGGCCTCGGTCGGCGACCACTTGCCCAGGCGGCCCTGAGGCAGGGTCATCTCGCCCATCACCTCGTGGGCGCCCTCGATGTCGAAGCCTTCCTTCTCGAACTCGTCCAGCACCCGGCGCAGCAGGGCGTCGTCGCCCTTGCGCGCGGCGACGATCAGGCCCGGCAGCACCTTCAGGCCTCGACCGTCGGGCATCAGGGTGGCGAAGTCGGGACGGCTGACATTGCCGGCGAAACAGACGACCTCGCAGCCCTCTTCCCGCAAGGTCTTGAACACCTTGCCGAACTCGCCCAGTCCGACCTCAAGGCCCGGATAGCGGGCCAGGGTCGGCTCGGCGAAACTCTTCAGGCGCATCACCGAAAAGGCGCGCCCAGCGGCCTCGCAGTGGGCCGCCAGTTCGACGGGCAGCGAACCGCCGCCGGCGATCAGGCCAAGCTTACGCATCACGGAAGACTAGACCTCGCGCTCGGGCAGGCAAAGCGGCCGATTGGCGTCGGCGCGGATGAAGTCGACGATCTCCATGACCTCCGGATTGCCGGCATGGATCTCGGCCACATCGTCCAGCCGCTCCTGGAAGGTGCCTTCGTCGGCGAACATCAGGCGATAGGCGGCGCGAAGGGCGTTGATCGTCTCGCGCGAGAAGCCCCGGCGCTTGAGACCGACCAGGTTCAGCCCTTCCAGGTGGGCGTGGTTGCCCCACACCGAACCGTACGGAATGACATCCTTGGTCACCGCGGCCAGGCCGCCGATGAAGCTGTAGCGGCCGATGCGCGAGAACTGGTGCGCGGCGGCCAGGCCGCCCATGAACACGTAGTCGCCGACGCTGACATGGCCGCCCAGGGTCGCGCCCTTGGCCATGACCACGAAGTCGCCCAGCTCGCAGTCGTGAGCCACGTGCGACCCCACCATGTAGAGGCCATCCGAACCGATCCGGGTCACGCCCTTCCCCGAGGCCGTGCCCGTATGCATGGTCACGTGCTCGCGAATGATGTTGCGCGGGCCGATCAAGAGCTCGGTGCGCTCACCCTTGTGGCCCAGGTGCTGCGGCGGGCCGCCGAGGTTGGCGAACGGGTGGACGACACAGTTCTCGCCAATCGTCGTCGCCCCCTCGATCACGACGTGCGACAGCAGGCGCACACCGGCTTCCAGCGTCACATCGGGACCGACGATGCTGAACGGACCGATCTCGACGTCCGAGGCGATCTTGGCGGCGGGATCGACGAGGGCGCTGGGGTGGATCGTCATGCCTTGGGCCCCGTCTCGACGACCATGGCGGCGAACTCGACCTCGGCGGCGACCTTGTCGCCCACCTTGGCCACGCCCTTGAACTTGAAGATCGTCGAGCGCGCACGCACGACCTCGACCTCCATGCGGATCACGTCGCCGGGGCGCACGGGATTGCGGAAGCGGGCGTTGTCCACCGACATGAAGAAGATGGTCTTGCCCTCGGTGTCGACCTCAAGGCTCTTGCTCATCAGCACCGCGCCGGTCTGGGCCAGGGCCTCGATGATCAGCACGCCCGGCATCACCGGATTGCCCGGGAAGTGGCCCTGGAAGAACGGCTCATTGACCGTCACGCACTTGATGCCGACGATCGACTTGTGCGGGTTGTAGTCCTCGGCCCGATCAACCAGCAGGAACGGGTAGCGGTGCGGGATACGCGCCAGGATCTCGGCGATATCGATGTTGGTCTGCACCGTTTGCTCGGCGTTCTCGCTCATGGTCCTAGTCCTTCGTCCCTCGGCCGCCCGCCTTGCGCGACAGCCATGCGGTCTCCCGCAGCCACCGCTTCAGCGGTCGCGCGGGGAAGCCCGTCCAAGTTTCACCGTTCGGCACGTCCTTGAACACCGAGGCGGCCGCCCCGACGCTCGCGCCCGAGCCGATCTTCAAATGGTCGGCCACGCCGGCCTTGCCGCCGAAAGCCACGCCGTCGCCGACGACCGTGCTGCCGGAAATCCCCGTATAGGCGGCCAGCACACAATTGCGCCCGATACGGACGTTGTGCGCGACATGCACGAGGTTGTCGATCTTGGTGTTCTCGCCAATCGTCGTGTCGGCGAACGCGCCACGGTCCACGCAGCTGTTGGCGCCGATCGTGACGTTGTCCTGGATCACCACCCGGCCGATTTGCGGCAGGTCGACCATCCCCTTCGGACCCGGGGCGGCGCCAAAGCCTGCCTCGCCCAGCACCGCGCCGGCGGAGATCGACACGCGATCACCAAGCAGGGCGAAGCCGATGACGACGTTGGGGCCGATCACACAGTCCCGCCCGATCAACACGCCCGGACCAATGACGGCGCCGGGACTGATCCGCGTGCCACGCCCGATCCGCGCGCCCTGCCCGATCGTCACGTTCGGCGACAGCAGCACGCCCTCTTCCAGCACCGCCTCGGGGTGCAGGGCGGGCGCGGACGGGTCGTGGCGGCGCGGGATCAGCAGCAGACCGACAGCGGCGGCCCAGGCGGCTTGCGGATGGCGGGTCAGCAGCGCGACGCAGCCCGGCGGTAGGGCGTCGGCATGTTCCTGACGCACGAAACACGCGCCGGCCTGGGTGGCGGCGGCGGCGTCCTTGCGCTTGGCGTCGGAGAAGAAGGTGATCGCGTCGGGGCCGGCGGTGTCGAGCGGCGCAGCGGTGGCGATCTGGAGATCAGCCGAAGCCGGCGCCGCCAATTCGGCGGCGCCGGCCCGGGCCAACTCGGAAAGCGATGCCGGACCCAGGCTGTCAAAGAAACGCGGGTCCGGCATGGTTCCTCACAGCGAATTCGTTCCCCTAGGTAAACCTAAAGGACTTGATTCGCTTACTTATTGGTCGGTTGCAGGGCGCCGGCGGCCGGGGCCTGGTCCAGACGTTCGCGGTCGAAGGTCAGGGTCTTGATGCGGGCGTCCAGAGCGGTGACGACGGCGTCGGTGATGTCCATCGACGGGTTGGCCAGCATGACCGACTCACGATCGATCAGCATGCCGCACTTCTGGGCCTGGTAGACCTGCTTGATCGGCGTATCCAGCTCTTGATAGACGCGCGCGAGCGCCTTTTGCTCGGTGGCCTCGACTTCGCGCTGACGCAGCTGGCCCTTACGCTGCCAGGCGTTGGCCTTCACTTGCAGAGCGCTGGCCTGTTGTTCCAGGACGTCCTGGGCCAGGGTGGCCTTCTTGGCGTCCAGGGCCTTGGCTTCGGTGTCCAGGGCGGTGCGCTCACCGGTCAGCTCGGCGTTGACCTGCTGGATGATCGTCTTCAGGCGCGTGTCGACGGCCTTGCCGACCAGAGAGCTGCCGACAGCGCGCTGGCTCGAAAAGATGCAGACGCCGGCGATGGCGGGACCGTGCGTGACGGCCGGACCAGCAGGCGCGGCGGCCGGAGCCGTCTGGGCCGAAGCGGCGGTCGCGAGAGCGAGGGCGACGACGCTGGAAGCGGCCGCAGACAGAAACTTAGACATGATTATTGGAACCTTGTGGAGGTGGAGAACCGGAACGTTTCGACTCGGTCGTAGCTTTCCTTGGCCAAAATACGGCTGATGTCGAAACGGATGGGGCCCATGGGGGACTTCCAGTCGATCGAGATACCGGCCGAGGCGCGCAGACCAAGGTTGTCCTTGATGTTCGGATCGAAGACGCCAGGCGACCTCTGACGATCCACATCATCCAGAAGACCGGCCGTACCCACGTCGCTGAACAGGGCGGCCTTGATGCCGTACTGCTCGGGCAGGAAGGTCGGGACGGTCAATTCGAAGGTGCTGATGGCGTAAAGCTTGGCGCCCATCGAGTTGTTCGTGCTCGAGATGTCGCGCGGACCAATACCGGCGATCTCGAAGCCGCGGAACGAGGTGCCGCCACGGTAGAAGCGGTCGTTGATGCGGACGTTGTCGCCGCCCCAGCCCTGGATGTAGCCGACCGAACCGGTCGCGCTGAACACCAGGTCCTTGGTGAAGCCGTAGTAGATGCCGGCGTCGGCCTCGGTCTTCAGATACTTCACGTCGCCGCCGATACCGGCCAGGTCCTGGTTCAGGTCGGCGAACCAGCCGCGGGTCGGGTTGATCGGGTCGTTCCGCTTATCGATGCGCAGGCCGTAGCCGATCATCGAGGTGATGTAGGCGCCGCGCTGCAGGCAGAGGATCTGCGAGACCGAACCGCTGGTGCAAAGGCTGTCGGCCACGCTCACGTCGTCCTGGCGGATCGTGTAGCGCAGGCTCATCGACGAGTTCTGGGTCAGCGGGAAGCCGAAGCGGATGTCGCCGCCGACCGACTTGGTGTCATAGGCCGCGAACTGCGAGAGGTCGTAGCGGAAGGTGTACAGGTTCAGGCCGCCGACCAGGTTGCGACCCAGGAAGCGCGGCTCGCTGAAGCCGAAGTCCAGTTGCTGACGCAGCGAGCCCATCGAGGCGCGGGCCCGCAGGTTCTGGCCACGGCCACGGAAGTTGCGCTCGGTGATGCCAACGTCCAGCACCAGCTTGTCGATCGAGCTGTAGCCGGCGCTGAACGACAGTTCGCCCGTCGGCTGCTCTTCCACCTTGACCCGCAGGCTGGTGCGGTCGGGCGCGCCGCCGGGAGTGTCCTCGATGTTGACTTCCTTGAAGAAGCCCAGGCGGCGGATGTTGTTCTTGGAACGGTCGACCAGCACGCGGTTGTAGGCGTCGCCCTCGGCCACTTCCAGCTCGCGACGCAGGACGTAGTCCAGCGTGCGGGTGTTGCCGACGATGTCGATGCGGTCGACGTAGACGCGCGGACCTTCACGGACCTGGAAGACGACGTCGACGGTCTTGGTCTCGCGGTTGGGCACATAGCGCGGACGCACATCCACGAAGGCGAAGCCGGCCGCGCCCGCCGCGAAGGTCAAGGCGTCGGTGGCCTGCTCGATACGCTCGTCTTCATACAGCTGACCGGCGCGGATCGGCAGGATCTGGGCCAGCAGGTTGCCGTCCAGCTTCTTCAGCTCGGTCTCGACAGTCACCTTGCCGAACTTGTACTTCGGGCCCTCTTCCAGGGTGTAGGTGACGGCGAAGCCGTTCTTGTCGGTCGCCAGTTCGGCCACCGAGGCGACGACGCGGAAGTCGAAGAAGCCGCGGTTGCGGTAGTGCTTGCGCAGCTGCTCGCGGTCGTACTCGATCCGGTCCGGGTCGTAATTGTCGTTGCTGGTCAGGAACTTGTACCAGTGACTTTCCTTGGTCACGACCACGTCGCGCAGGTCGTTGTCCGAGAACTCGCTGTTGCCCAGGAAGTTGATGCCCAGGACGCCGCTCTTGGGGCCTTCGGCGATTTCGAACACCAGGTCGACGCGCTTCTGCGGCAGCTCGACCACCTTGGGCGTCACGGTCGCCGAGATGCGGCCCGAACGACGGTACAGCTCGATGATGCGCTGAACATCGGCCTGCACCTTGGCGCGGGTGAAGATGCCGCGCGGACGGATCTGGACCTCGTCCTTCAGCTTGTCTTCCTTCAGGGACGAATTTCCCTCGAAGACCACCTGATTGATGATCGGATTTTCGACGACTTTCACGATCAGGTCGCCGCCCTGCATCTCGATCTTCACGTCGGCGAACAGGTCGGTGCGGGCCAGGGTCTTCAACGCCAGGTCGAGGCGCTGGGCGTCGACCGTGTCACCCGGCTGGATCGGCAGATAGGACAGCACCGTGCCCTGCTCGATGCGCTCGTTGCCCTGGACGACGATGCGCTGGACGACACCGGTCTGCGCCTGGGCGTAGGCCTGCTGCGGCGCCGTCAGAGCCGTCGAGCCGAGGAGTAGCGCCACGCCGGTGGCGAAGGCGGCGCTTTGGGCGCGTAGTTTGTGCATGTGACCAATCATGGACGGAGGACGGGCGTTCACGTGAAGAGCCCGCCGATGAATTTGAACACGTCGTAGCGGTTGAGGTCGTTCCACGCGGCGAACAGCATGAAACACAGGATGAAGGCAAGCCCCGCTCGGAAGCCGGCCGCCTGGACCTCGGCCCGCAAGGGCCGCTTGGCGATCGCTTCATAGGCGTACATCAGCAAGTGGCCGCCATCGAGAACCGGAATCGGCAGGAGGTTCATGAAGCCGATGCTGACCGACAGGCTGGCGATCAGCAGCATGGACGAGACGAACACCCGGAACACCATGGTGCCGACGTCCGGCGCGTTGTGGGCGCTGGCCTTGGTGACGGCGCCGGCCGTGTGGCCGATGCCGATCAGGCCGCTGACCTGGTCGGCCGGCAGCTGACCGGTGACGAGACGACCCAGGTAGAAGCCGATCGTCTTGATCATGCGCCACACTTCGACGGTGGCGTCGGGGATGGCCATCAGCACGGTCGAGCGCTTGAACTGGGTGACGCCCCCGTTCTCGATGCCCAGCATGCCGGTCTTCATGCGACCGCTGATCTTGTCGTTGACCTCGACCAGCCGGGGCGTCGCGGTCAGGTGCAGCTCCTGGCCGCCCCGCTGGACCGTGAAGTCGATCGGCATCCTGGCCCGCAGCGAAACGTAGCCCTGCAGGTCCTGGAAGCTGGTGATCTTGCGGCCGTCGGCCGCGGTGACTAGGTCGCCCTTCTGGAAGCCGGCCGCCTCGGCCACGCCGCCCGGCACGACGCCGCTGATCGTGGCCGCGCGCTGCGGCGTACCCATCATGACCATGAAGACGGCCATGATCAGAATCGCCAGGACGAAATTGGCGACCGGCCCGGCCACGGCGATGATCGCCCGCTGCCAGACTGGCTTGAAATGCAGATAGCGCGAGAGGGCCGCCTCCCCTTCCCGCTCGGCGATCGAGCGGCGCATGGCGTCCAGGTCGTTCTGGTCAGGCACGCTGGCGGCGTTCTCGTCGCCGGAGAAGCGGACATAGCCGCCCAGGGGGATCGAGGCGATCCGCCACTCGACCCCATGCTTGTCGCGCCACGAGATCAGCGCCGCGCCAAAGCCGATGGAGAAGCAGTCGATCGATACGCCGCAAGCGCGGGCCGCCCAATAGTGTCCCAGCTCGTGGACCGTCACCACGACGGACAGCACGAAGACCGTGGACAGGACGAAGATCAATACGTCGGTCATTTGGTGGCCGGGTCCCCCGGATCAGAGCCGGCGATGCTTTTGCGCGACAACCTCGGCCGCAATACGGCGAGCGCTGGCGTCGATCATCATCGCGTTCTCGACCGCATCACTTTGCGCGACGGCGAGGTTACCCAGACTGTTCATACGCTCGAGGGTCCCCGCCACCGCGGCGGCAATATCGAGAAAGCCAATGCGCCGGTCAAGGAAGGCCGCAACGGCGACCTCGTTGGCGGCGTTCATCGCCGTCGGCGCGCCGCCTTCCAGGCGCAGAGCTTCGCGCGCGACGTTCAGCAGCGGGAAGCGATCCAGGTCTGGCGATTCGAAGGTCAGCTGACCATAGGCGGCCAGATCCAGGCGCGCGGCCGGCCATTCCAGGCGATCGGGCCAGGCGAAGGCGCAGGAGATCGGACTGCGCATGTCCGGCGGGCCCAGCTGAGCCAGGGTCGAGCCGTCGGTGTACTCGACCAGGCTGTGGATCACCGACTGCGGATGGACTACGACGTCGATCTTGGCCTCTGGCGTGTCGAACAGATAGGACGCCTCGATCATCTCGAGGCCCTTGTTCATCATGGTCGCGGAATCGACCGAGATCTTGGCGCCCATCGACCAGTTGGGATGGGCGATGGCCTGCTCGGGCGTAGCGGCAGCCATGGCGACCTTGTCCCAGGTGCGGAACGGACCACCCGACGCGGTCAGGATCAGCCGCGCGACCCGGTGAGCGCAGTCGGGCTGCAGCACCTGGAAGATCGCCGAATGCTCGGAATCGACGGGAATCACCGAACCGCCGGCGGCCTTGGCGATGGCCAGCAGCGCCGGACCTGCGCAGACGAGGCTTTCTTTATTGGCCAAGGCGATGACCGCGCCCGTCTGAGCGGCGGCCACGGTCGGCGCCAGGCCGGCCGCGCCGACGATGGCCGACATCACCCAGTCGGCGCCCATGGCCGCGGCTTCAGTGACGGCGGCCGCGCCGGCAGCGGCGCGCACGCCGGTTCCGGCCAGGCCATCCTTCAGCGTGGCGAGCTTGGTCTCGTCCTCGATCACGGCCACGGCCGGGCGCCACTGGCGCGCCTGGGCGATCAGCCGCTCGACATTACGTCCGGCCGTCAGGGCCAGGATCTCGACCGGGACGCCGGATTCCTCGAAGAGGCTCAAGGTCGAAAGGCCGATCGATCCGGTCGAGCCTAGCACCACCACCTTACGCGGTAAGGTCAATGGGCCCATCCCCAGTGGTCGACCAGACGAATGGCGGCCACGACGATCACGGCGAACATCAAGCCGTCGACACGGTCCAGCAGGCCGCCATGGCCCGGGATGATGTCGCCGCTGTCCTTGACCCCGAAGCGGCGCTTCAGGATCGATTCCCACAGGTCACCGGCCATGGTCGCCAGGCCGCCCAGGAAGCCGACCAGAGCCGCGGCCGGCCAGACCAGACGCAGATTGGCCAGATGGGCCACGACGATCGCGCCCAGGGTGGCGGCGATCAGACCGCCGATGAAGCCCGACCAGGTCTTGTTGGGCGAGATCTGGGGCCACAGCTTGGGGCCCTTGAAGATGCTGCCGACCACATAGGCGAAGATGTCGGCGAACCAGGTGACCACGAACAGCAGCAGCGTCCACCACAGGCCGTCCGGCAGCGAGCGCAACCAGACCAGGGCGATGACCGCCGGCGCGATATAGACGACGCCATAGGCCGCGTCGGCCCGGCGATCGACCGCGCCCCGGGCGATCAGCCCCGCCAGGAAAGCCCCGGCCAGCACGACGGCCCAGGCGATGAAGAACTGATGCAGGAAGGCGGCGACCACGGCGACCGCACAGAAGACGCCGACCACGGCGCCGACGGCCCGATGAGCCTTGGGCGCGCTGATCTTGCCCCACTCCAGCGCCAGCAGCGCCGTGCAGACCAGAGCCAGGGCCAGGAACCAGAAGCCGCCCAGCCACACAGCGACCACGACGGTGGGTACGAGCACGGTGGCCGAGACCACACGCATCCGCAGATTGCCCCAGTTGAAGCGCTTAGCCGGCGACGGCGACGTCATCGGCCGCGATCCCTCCATAGCGTCGATCACGACGGCGATACTCGGCGATGGCCGCGGCCAGCGCCTCGGGGCCGTAGTCCGGCCACAGCACATCCTGGAAGATCAGTTCAGCGTAGGCGCATTCCCACAGCAGGAAGTTCGAGATCCGACGCTCGCCACTGGTGCGCACGATCAGGTCCGGCGCCGGAGCGGCGGCGGTCGACAGATAGCGCTCGAACGTCGCCTCGGTGAGGTCAGAAGGCTGGGCCTCGCCCCGCGCCACAGCCTCTGCAAAGGCGCGCGCGGCGTCGGTGATGTCGGCCTGGCCGCCATAGTTGAACGCCACCTGCAAGGTGAACTGGGTGTTCTGAGCGGTGCGCTGTTCGGCGCGCTCGATCACCTCGGCGATGTCGGCCGACAGACCGGTGCGGCGGCCGATGATGCGCACGCGCACCCCGGCCCGCGCGAGACGCTCGAGGTCCGATTCGACATAGGCCTTCAGCAGGCTCATCAGCTCGGACACTTCGTGCGCCGGCCGGCGCCAGTTCTCGGTCGAGAAACCGAAAACCGTCAGCACGCCGACGTTCTGGCTTTGAGCGCCCTCGACGGTGCGCTTCAGCGCGTTGACCCCGGCGCGATGGCCCAGGACGCGCGGCATCCCCCGCTGCTTAGCCCAGCGGCCGTTGCCATCCATGATAATGGCCACATGCAGCCGCGTCTCCGGCGCGTCGCCCCCAGCGCGCGCCGACACGTTCTGCAGGCCGGTGGTCAGCGGCATTCGCTTCAACCTTCCCTCGTCGTCTCCCCAAAACCCACCGGGAAGGCGATCAAACCTGCATGATCTCTTGTTCCTTGATTTTCAAGGCCTCGTCGATGCGCTTGATGGCTTCGTCGGTCATCTTCTGGACCTCCGTCTCCATCTTCTTCTGGTCGTCTTCGCTGATGACGCTGGCCTTCTCGGCCTTCTTGAGGTCGTCGTTGGCGTCGCGGCGAATGTTCCGCACCGCGACCTTCTGGGTCTCGGCGTACTTGCCGGCGATCTTCGAGAGGTCCTTGCGGCGCTCTTCGGTCAGCGGCGGGATCGGGATCCGCAGATTGTTGCCTTCGACGACCGGGTTCAGGCCCAGATCCGAACTGCGGATCGCCTTTTCGACCGCCGAAACGACGCCCTTGTCCCAGATGTTGACGTTGATCTGGCGCGGCTCAGGCACGCTGACCGAGGCGACCGTGTTCAGCTGCACCATCGAGCCATAGGCGTTGACCAGAATCTGGTCGAGCAGGTTCGAGGACGCGCGACCAGTGCGCAGACCGGCGAAGTCTTCCTTCAGCGACAGCACGGACTTTTCCATGCGGTCCTTGTATCCGGACAGGACGGGCTTTTCGGGAGCGGCCATGGGTCGGGCTCTCTTCTTTGGAGGTTAGGCGGCGCGGTCTTCGGCGACCACGGTGTGGGTCCCCTCGCCTCGCAGGACGTTCAGCAGGTTGCCGCGTCCCTTGATCGAGAAGACCACGATCGGAATATTGCTGTCGCGCATCAGCGCCACGGCCGAGGCGTCCATGACCCGCAGGTCCTTGGCCAGGACGTCCATATAGGTCAGGCGGTCGTAGCGCTCGGCCGACGGATCCTTCTTGGGGTCGGCGGTGTAGACGCCGTCGACGCTGGTGCCCTTGAACAGGGCGTCGCACTGCATCTCGGCGGCGCGCAGGGCCGCGGCGGTGTCGGTCGTGAAGAACGGGTTGCCGGTGCCGGCGGCGAAGATCACGACGCGGCCCTTCTCCAGGTGACGCTGGGCGCGGCGGCGGATGTAGGGCTCGCAGACCGTGGCCATCGGAATGGCCGACTGCACGCGGGTCTGGACACCGATACGCTCAAGCGCGTCCTGCATGGCCAAGGCGTTCATGACCGTGGCCAGCATGCCCATGTAGTCGGCGCTGGAGCGCTCCATGCCCTTGGCCGCGCCAGCCATGCCGCGGAAGATGTTGCCGCCGCCGATGACTAGGCACAGCTCGACGCCGGACTTGACGATCTCAGCGACGTCGTCGGCCACCGACTGCACCGTCTTGGTGTCGATGCCGTAGCCCGTGTCGCCCATCAGAACTTCGCCCGACACCTTCAGCAGGATGCGGCGGTACTTCGAAGGTGCGTTGGTATCGGACATGGACCGCTGTTCCTGAGTCGTCGGGACGCACATTACGGTGCGTTCTACAAAAGTGGGATGGGTTTTGCCAACCGGAGCGCGCCTTCTCGCGAAGCGCTGCCTGGCAGGCGCAAAAAGGGCGCGGCGCGCGTCTAAACGCGCCGCGCCCTGATTGTTTGTCAGGAGCTTATGAGAGCTCCCGACGGTCGCTTTAGGCTTGGCCGGTCATCGAGGCGACTTCGGCGGCGAAGTCGTCCTGCTTCTTCTCGACGCCTTCGCCCAGGGCCAGACGCGTGAAGCCCTTGATGGTGATCGGGGCGCCCAAGGTCTTGGCGGTCTCGGCGACCAGCTGCTCAACGGTCTGGTCCGGGTTCATGACGAAGGCTTGCTTCAGCAGCACGACTTCTTCCAGGAACTTGCGGATACGGCCTTCGATCATCTTTTCGACGACGGCGGCCGGCTTGCCCGATTCCAGAGCCTGCTCGGTGAACACGGCCTTTTCACGCTCGATGGCGGCCGGGTCCAGATCGTCCGGCGACAGCGACAGCGGAGCGGTCGCGGCCACGTGCATGGCAATCTTGCGGCCCAGGTCGCGCAGGGCGGCCTTGTCGCCGGTCGACTCGACGGCCACCAGCACGCCGATGCGGCCGAGGTCCGGCGCGGTGGCGTTGTGGATGTACGAGGCGACGACGCCGTTCTCGACCGTCCACTTGGCGGCGCGACGGACCATCATGTTCTCGCCGATCGTGGCGATCAGGTTGGTCAGGTGGTCCTGAACGCTTTCGCCGCCGGCCAGCTTGGCCGCCGTGATGGCGTCGACCGAACCGTCGGTGTCCAGAGCCGCGCCGGCGATCTGACGAGCAGCGCCCTGGAACAGGTCGTTGCGCGACACGAAGTCGGTTTCGGCGTTCACTTCGACGGCCGTGGCGGTTTCGCCCGCGCCTTGGTCGGCGGTGGCGACGGCCACCAGGCCTTCAGCGGCGGCGCGGTCAGCCTTCTTGGCGGCCTTGGACAGGCCCTTGGCGCGCAGCCAGTCGATGGACGCTTCGATGTCGCCGTTGTTTTCCGACAGCGCCTTCTTGCAGTCCATCATGCCGACGCCGGACTTTTCGCGCAGTTCCTTGACGAGGGCGGCGGTGATCTCAGCCATCGAAAATCTCCAGATTCAAACGGTTAGCGACCGGGCTTGATAGCCCGCCTAATCGATAAAGAGCGACCGGGCCTAGTAGCCCGGTCGCATGTCAGGGTCGCGACGGCTCCCGCGAGCGGCCCTAGGCCGCGCGGAAGCGCGCAGGGAAATCAGCCTTCGGCCGATTCCGGAGCAGCTTCGGCGGCCGGGGCTTCTTCAGCAGCGGCTTCCGGAGCCAGAGCGCGGGCCAGGGCCGGCTCGGTCGGGTTGACGGCGGCGCCCAGGTCGACGCCAGCGCCGGCTTGACCAGCGGCCAGGCCGTCGAGAACGGCGTCGGCGATCAGGTCGCAGTACAGCTGCAGCGCGCGAGCGGCGTCGTCGTTACCCGGGATCGGATAGGTGATACCGTCCGGATCGCAGTTGGTGTCGAGGATGGCGACGACCGGGATGTTCAGCTTGCGGGCTTCCAGGATCGCGATCGCTTCCTTGTTGGTGTCGATCACGAACATGATGTCGGGGATACCGCCCATGTCCTTGATGCCGCCCAGCGACAGCTCCAGCTTGTCGCGCTCGCGGGTCAGCTGCAGCAGTTCCTTCTTGGAACGGCCTTGGCCTTCACCCGACAGGACGCCTTCCAGCTCGCGCAGACGCGCGATCGAGCCCGAAACGGTGCGCCAGTTGGTCAGCGTGCCGCCGAGCCAACGGTGGTTCACGTAGTACTGGGCGCAGCGCTTGGCGGCCGTGGCGACCGGGTCGCTGGCCTGGCGCTTGGTGCCGACGAACAGCACGCGGCCACCGGCGGCGGCGACTTCACGGACCTTCACCAGGGCTTGGTGCAGCAGCGGGATCGACTGCGACAGGTCGATGATGTGGATGTTCGAGCGCGAACCGAAGATGTAGCGGTCCATCTTCGGGTTCCAGCGGTGCGTCTGGTGACCGAAGTGGGCGCCGGCTTCCAGGAGCTGACGCATGGAGAATTCGGGAAGAGCCATCGGGCCTTTATCCTTTTTCCGGTTGAACCTCCGTGGACACCCCCGCTCCAGACCATTCTGGAAGCAGGACCGGAACGGCGACGCCGGGATGTCTCCCCGGTGCAGCCGAACGTCCACGTGTGGAATGGCGGCGCAGATAGTCCCTTACGGGACCGATTGCAAGTCCTAGTCGCCGGAGAGGGGTTCGGCGCATTCGTTATGCACCACTGTGTCGGACACTGGATAATCCATGCACCGCGCCGAAGAGCACACAGCGCTAGCGGAAGCCTCAACCCTAGCCAAAGCGCGATCAGGCAGCGGCCCGCATTTACGCCCCTTCAGCGGCCTTGCGCTCAGGAGCTCCTCGCTCTCACGAAGCTGTCCCTAGGCGATCAGAACGACTTGCCGTCCACCTGCTGCGGCTTCAGGGCAAAGACGTCGACGCCGTCCAGGCAGCGGACATTGATCGCCACCATCTTCGCGCCGTTCGGCGCCGTGCCGCGGCCGAACGACTGGATGCCGCAGGTCTCGCAGAACAGATGCGAGATCTTGTGGCTGTTAAACTGGTAGGTCGTCAGCGCATCCTCGCCGCTCTTCAGATCGAAGGCGTCCGCCGGCGCGAAGGCCAGGATCGAGCCCAGCTTGCCGCAGCGCGAGCAATTGCAGCTGATGACCTCGTCCAACACGACCTCGACCGCGAAGCGCACGCGACCGCACTGGCAGCCGCCCTCATGCTGAGCCATCAGACCTCTCCCCTCATGTTGGAACAGCGACGAGCCGCTCCCTCACCTTCGCCGGCGACACCAATCCATCGAGTGCACGAATCCCTCACCGCCAAAGCAAGTAACATAGGAAAATATTCCTACACATCCTCTAAAAGCGCCACGCCCGGCGCCGTCTTCAGTGCGCCACGCAGGGCCGCATCCAGTGTGTAGCGGCCCGGCAGGCGCAGCTCGATCTCGCGGCCGCCGCCGATCGCGGCGACGAAGGTCACTTCCCCGCCCTTATGGCCCTGGGCGGGATCAAGGCGGCGCTTGAGCGCTTCGATCTCGGTGGCCGACGGCGACAGATGTACGCGCAGGCCGGCCACGACGTTTTCGATAGCCTTCTCGAGCGGCTCAGCGTCGTCACCGAAGAAGCGGACCTCGCCGTCACGGGCCTTGGCGCGGACCTTGATGACCACGGCCTTGCCTGGCTCCAGCACGTCGCGGCACTTGCGCAGGCTCTCGGGCGGGAACAGCACTTCATACTCGCCGGACGGGTCCGACAGCGAGACGAAGGCGAACTTCTCGCCGCTCTGCGAGGCGCGCTCCTGACGGCGGCGCACCACGCCGCACATGCGCAGGGCCTCCATCCCGGCCTCGGCCTGAGCCATGGCCTCGGTCACCATGGCCACGCGCTTGCGACGCAGCATGTTGACCACGTCTTCCAGCGGGTGGCCGGTCAGATAGAAGCCGACGGCCGACAGTTCCTCATCCAGCAGGTCGACCTGGTTCCAGTTCTCGGTCTTGGCCAGGCGCGGACGGCCCGCGCCGGGGTCCGAACCGAACAGACCGCCCTGCCCGCCCTGGCGGTCGGCGTGACAGCTCTGGGCATGGGCGATCAGCACGTCGGCCGAGGCCACGATCTGGGCGCGGTTCCTGTGGATCTGGTCGAAGGCCCCGGCCCGGGCCAGGTTTTCGATGGCGCGCTTGTTGACCTGCTTGGGGTCGATGCGCTCGACAAAGTCGAAGATATCGCGGAACGGCCCGCCCTCTTCGCGGATGGCGACCAAGTGCTTCATCGCCTCCAGGCCGACGTTCCGGATGGCGCCCAAAGCGTACAGCACCTCGCCGTTCTCGACCTCGAAGTCGGCGCCCGAGACATTGACGTCCGGCGCGCGCACGGTGATCTCGAACTTGCGGGCGTCCTGGTGGAAGACGGCCAGCTTGTCGGTGTTCGACAGATCGAGGCTCATCGAGGCGGCGAAGAACTCGACCGGCGTGTTCGCCTTCAGCCAGGCCGTCTGGTACGAAATGAAGGCGTAGGCGGCGGCGTGCGACTTGTTGAAGCCGTAGCCGGCGAACTTGGCCACCAGTTCGAAGATCGATCCCGACTGTTCCTCGGGGACGTTCTTTTCCTTGGCGCCGGAGACGAAACGGATCTTCTGGAGATCCATCTCCTCCTTCTTCTTCTTACCCATGGCGCGACGCAGAAGGTCGGCCTCGCCCAGGCTGTAGCCGGCCAGGATCTGGGCGATCTGCATCACCTGTTCCTGATAGACGATGACGCCGTAGGTTTCCTTCAACACCGTCTCTAGCGAGGGGTGCAGGGTGTCGACAGGCTTTCGGCCGAACTTACAGTCAACGAAGGTGTCGATGTTATCCATCGGGCCCGGGCGATAGAGCGAGATCAGCGCGGTGATCTCCTCGATCGAACCGCAGCGCATTTTGCGCAGCGTGTCGCGCATGCCCTGACTTTCGAGCTGGAACACGCCGACCGTCTGGCCGGAGGCGAGCAACTCGTAAGTGGTGGTGTCATCGAAAGGCAGCTTGCCCAGGTCGATGTCGAAGCCGCGCTTCTTCAGGTGCTTCACGGCGCGGTCTAGCACCGTCAGGGTCTTCAGGCCCAGGAAGTCGAACTTCACCAGGCCGGCGCTTTCGACCCACTTCATGTTGAACTGGGTGGCCGGCAGGTCCGAGCGCGGATCCTTGTAGAGCGGGGTCAGCTGGGTCAGCGGCCGGTCGCCGATCACCACGCCGGCGGCGTGGGTCGAAGCGTTACGGAACAGGCCTTCCAGCTGCAGGGCCACGTCCAGACAGGCCGAGACGTTGGCGTCTTCCTTCTTGGCCTGCTTGAGACGCGGCTCGAGATCGATGGCCTGGGCCAGGGTCACCGGCGCGGCCGGGTTGTTGGGCACCATCTTGCAGAGGCGGTCGACCAGGCCCAGCGGCAGCTGCATCACGCGGCCGACGTCGCGCAACACGGCGCGGGCCTGCAACGAACCGAAGGTGATGATCTGGGCCACGCGGTCGCGGCCGTACTTCTCTTGCACGTAGGAGATCACCTCTTCGCGTCGCTCCTGACAGAAGTCGACGTCGAAGTCGGGCATCGAAACCCGCTCAGGATTGAGGAAGCGTTCGAACAGCAGGCCAAAGCGCAGCGGATCCAGGTCGGTAATGGTCAGCACCCAGGCGACCAGCGAACCGGCGCCCGAACCCCGCCCCGGACCGACCGGAATCCCGTGGGTCTTGCCCCACTTGATGAAGTCGGAAACGATCAGGAAGTAGCCCGGGAACCCCATCTTCTCGATGATGCCGAGCTCGAACTCGAGGCGCTTTTCGTACTCCTCGAGCGTGGCTGACATGGTCAACCCCTCGAGACGCATCTTCAGGCCTTCCCTAGCCTGGTGGCGCAGTTCCTCGGCCTCGTTACGACCATCGCCGGTCGGGAAGCTGGGCAGAATGGGCGCGCGCTTGTGCACCATGAAGGCGCAGCGGCGGGCGATATCGAGAGTGTTGTCGCAGGCCTCCGGCAGGTCGGAGAACAGCTTGCGCATGTCGTCCTGCGACTTGAACCAGTGTTCGGGCGTGACGCGACGGCGCTCGTCCTGACCGACGAAAGAGCCGTCGGCGATGCACAGCAGCGCATCGTGCGCGTCGTAGAAGCCTTCCTTGACGAAGTAGACGTCGTTGGTGGCGACCAGCGGCACGTCGTGGTCATAGGCCCAATTGACCAGGCCCGGCTCAGCCGCCGCCTGCTTGGGCAGACCATGGCGCTGCAGCTCGACATAGAAGCGGTCGCCGAACACCCGCTGCATCTCGGCCAGGGCCGCAGAAGCCTCGGCGCTCTTGCCGGCGGCGAATAGGGCGTCGACCGGACCATCAGTCCCACCCGACAGCAGGATCAGGCCCTCGCTATATTCAGCGACCTTGGCCCAGGGCACCACGGGCTCGGGCAGTTCGGCGCTATCGAGATAAGCGATCGACGACAGTTCCGAGAGGTTCAGATAGCCCAGTTCGTTCTGGGCCAGCAGCATGATCGTCGGGGCACGGGCCCAGCGCTCGGTTGGGCCGCCGCCGATGCCCGTGATGGGAATGGCGCAGCCAATGATCGGCTGGACGCCCGCATCCTTGGCGTAGGACGAATATTCCAGGGCTCCGAACAGATTGGCGCGGTCGGCGATCCCGGCCGCGGGCATGCCGGCCGCAGCGGCCAACTTGCCGATCTGGTCGGCCTTGATGGCCCCTTCCAGCAGTGAATAGGCCGAACGGACCCGCAGGTGGACGAACCCTTGTCCTTCCGCGTCCGCCATGACCGATCCTCCGTTACGCCTGCCTACCAAGCAGGCCTTCTACATGATTCAGGCCACCAGCTGGGCGACCGTGCACATCATCCAGACGAAGCTGGCGACCGACACAAGGGCCAAAGACTCACGCGCGATACGGATCATCGGAACCTCCACAGATTTCTTGTTTTGTTCCATATTCCGCTTTTGTTCTGTTCACAAGATGTTCCGCGACGTTCCACCACATTTTCTTTCCGCGAGTCATTCGAAAGGCGCCCTATGGCCAAGCGGAGCGGATCGGTTCAGACCGTGCCCATGCGCCTGATCATCGACACCGACACCGCCGGCGACGACGTCTTCTCGTTGATGCTCGCCCTCACCCGCCCCGGCGTCACGGTGGAGGCGATCACCATCGCCCACGGCAATGTGGGCTTCGTCCAGCACGCCGAGAACGCCCTGGTCACGCTGGACCGCTGCGGCAAGGCCGGCCAGGTTCCGGTCTATCTGGGCGCCCAGGCGCCATTCAACCGCGCGCCGCTGGATGCGGCCTATGTGTTCGGCCACGACGGCATGAGCGATAGCGGCTTCGCCAAGACCGCCCAGCGCCCGTCCGACGGCCACGCGGCCGACGAGCTGGTGCGGCGGATCATGGACGCGCCGGGCGAGATCACCCTGATCGCCCAGGCCCCGCTGACCAACATCGCCCTGGCCTATCTGCGCGAGCCGCGCATCTCCAAGGCGCTGAAACACCTGTGGGTCATGGGCGGCACGGACAATGGTGTCGGCAACGTCACCCCGGCGGCCGAGTACAACTTCTATGTCGATCCCGAGGCGGCCAAGATCGTCGTCAACGCCGGCTTCAACCTGTCGATCGCCACCTGGACCCTGACCTTGCAGGACGGCCTGTGGAGTACGGCGCAGCTGGCCGAGCTGGAGGCGCTGGGCACCGACAAGGCCCGGTTCTTCACCGACGTGAACCGCGCCTCCCTCGCCTTCGCCCGCGAGACCGAGGGGCTGGACGGCAGCCTGCACCCCGACGCCCTGACCTGCGCCATCGCTCTGGACGAAAGCCTGATCCTGGAAGCCGAGGACTGCGTCGTCGATGTTGAGACGATGGGCGAGCTGACGCGCGGATACCTGTCGGTGTCGCACTCGATCCTGCCGGATATCGAGATCGCCGACCCGGCCTTGAAGCGCCGCCCGCCGAACGCCCGGGTGATCAAGGCGATCGACCAGGCAGGCTTCTTCGCGGCGATGAAGGCGGCGCTCGCCTAGAGCTTTTAGCCTCACATGGAATCATGTGAGGCGTCAAAAAAAGGCTCCAATTCAAACATTTAGAGCGTGGCAAGCGCCGAAACCGCTCACACTTTCGGCTGCCACGCTCTAGAAGGTCTGCGCTTCCAGGTGCCCGTCCTTCAGGGCCAGGACGCGGTCCATGTAGCGGGCCAGTTCCATGTTGTGCGTGGCGATCACCGCGGCCACGCCCTGGTCGCGGCAGATCTGGTACAGCGCCTGGAACACCGCCGAGGACGTCGCCGGGTCGAGGTTGCCGGTCGGCTCGTCGGCCAGCAGAAGCTTGGGACGATTGGCCAGGGCGCGAGCAATGGCTACGCGCTGCTGCTCGCCGCCCGACATCTGGGCGGGCTGGTGGTCGAGGCGATGACCCAGACCCAGGCCTTCCAGGAGCTCACGCGCGCGCGTGTCGGCTTCCTTGCGGCTCTTGCCCGAGATGGTTAGCGGCATCGCCACGTTCTCGAGCGCCGAGAACTCGGGCAGCAGGTGGTGGAACTGGTAGACGAAGCCCACCGTGCCCAGGCGGATGCGGGTGCGGATGCGCTCGGACAGCTTGGAGCAGTCGCGGCCTTCCAGGGCCACCAGGCCGCCGTCGGGACGTTCCAGCAGGCCCGCCGAGTGCAGCAGCGAGGACTTGCCCGAGCCCGAAGGCCCGATCAGACCGACGACCTCGCCGGGATAGACGTCGATGTCGACGCCGCGCAGCACCGGCAGCGGGCCGGCCTCGGTCTTGTAGACGCGCTCGACCCCACGCAGGGCCAGGATTGGGTTATTCATAACGAAGCGCCTCCACCGGATCGAGACGCGAGGCGCGCCAGGCGGGCGGCAGGGTCGCCAGGATGCTCATCAGGGCCGAGGCCCCGACGATGCCGGCGACCTCCGTCCAGTCGATCTTCGCCGGGATGTGCGAGAGCATGTAGACGTCGGCGCTGAACACAGCCGTGCCGGTCGCCCACTCCACGAAGTTCTGGATCGGGGTGATGTAGGTGCAGAACAGCGCGCCCAGGGCCAGGCCGCACAGGGTTCCGGCCACGCCGATCGAGGCGCCGGCCATCAGGAAGATGCGCAGGATGGACCCTTGCCCCGCCCCCATGGTGCGCAGGATGGCGATGTCCTTGCCCTTGTTCTTCACCAGCATGACCAGGCTGGAGATGATGTTCAGGGTGGCGATCGCGACGATGCAGAACAGGATCAGCCGCATCACCTTCCGCTCCACCTGGAGGGCGGTGAAGTAGCTGTGGTTCTTGTCCATCCAGTCGCTGACCAGCGAGCCGGGCCCCGCGGCGATCTCGACCGCACGCTTCAGCTCCTTGGCCTGGTCAGGGTCGTCCAGCTTGATCTCGACATAGTCGATGGAGGTGTCGCGGCCGAAGAACAACTGCGCCTGCTCCAGCGGCATGTAGACGAAGGCTTCGTCGAACTGGCTCATGCCGACGCTGAAGACGCCGCCGACGATGTAGTTCTTCTCGCGGGTCGAGGAGCCGAACGCGGTGGCCGGGCCCGAGGGCGAGATCAGGGTGATGGCGTCACCGACCTGTACGCCAACGCTCTGGGCCATACGCTCGCCGATCAGCACGATGTCGCCGCCGTACTCGCCCTGGCCGAAGCCGTCGATCGTGCCCTTCTTGATGTTCCCGGAGATCAACGACATGTGCTTGAGGTCAGACGTGCTGACGCCCCGCACAATGGCGCCGGTCACCTGCGTCGGGCCAATGACCATGGCTTGGGCCTCGACCATCGGTGCGGCCTGGATCACGCCAGGCGCGGCCCGGATGCGACGGATGATCGTGTCGCGGTCCGGGCCATTGATCAGCGGCGACTGGGCGTAGAGGTGGCCGTTGAAGCCGAGAATCCGGCCCAGCAGCTCGGCCCGGAAGCCGTTCATCACGCTCATCACGGTGATCAGGGCGAAGACCGCCAGGGTCACCGCGCAGAACGAGATGATCGAGATCAGCGCCACGCCGCCGTTCTTGCGCTTGGCGAACAGGTACCGGCGAGCGACAGAGCGCTCCCAGCGACTGAAGGGACCGGCGGCGCGGATGTCTGGCATCAGGCGTTCTTGCTCTTGGTCAGGCCGTCCAGCACCGACTCCAGCGAGGCGGTGTGACGTTCGCCGGTCTTGCGGTTCTTGATCTCGACCACGCCCTCGGCGATGCCCTTGGGGCCGACGATCAGCTGCCAGGGCAGGCCGATCAGGTCCATGGTCGCGAACTTGGCGCCGCCACGGGCGTCGGTGTCGTCGTACAGCACCTCACGGCCGGCGGCCTTGAGCGCGTTGTAGGCGGTCTCGCACGCTGCGTCACAGGCGGCGTCGCCCTGGCGCATGTTGACAATGCCGACATCGAACGGCGCGACGCCTTCCGGCCAGATGATGCCGCCCTCGTCATGGCTGGCCTCGATGATCGCACCCAGCAGACGCGAGACGCCGACTCCGTAGCTGCCCATCTGAACCGGGACCTGCTGGCCGTCGGGACCTTGGACCGTGGCCTTCATCGGCTCAGAATACTTCGTGCCGAACGAGAAGATGTGACCGACCTCGATGCCGCGGGCCGACAGGCGGTCGCCTTCCGGCAGCGCATTGAAGGCGGCGTCGTCGTGCATTTCCTCGGTCGCGGCGTACAGCGCCGTGCGCTGGTTCACGATCGGCTGCAGGTCGCCATTGATCCAGTCCAAATCGGGACCGGGGGCCGGCATCTCGACCAGATCCTTGTGGCAGAAGACGGCGCTTTCACCCGTCTCGGCCAGGACGATGAACTCGTGGCTCAGGTCGCCGCCGATCGGGCCGGTGTCGGCGCGCATCGGCACGGCCTTCAAGCCCATCCGTTCGAACAGGTTCAGATAGGCCACGAACATGCAGTTGTAGGACTTGCGCGCACCTTCGGCGTCGAGGTCGAAGCTGTAGGCGTCCTTCATGTAGAACTCGCGGCCGCGCATCACGCCAAAGCGCGGGCGGCGCTCGTCGCGGAACTTCCACTGAATGTTGTAGAGGTTCTTGGGCAGGTCCTTGTAGCTCTTGACCGAGGCGCGGAAGATGTCGGTGACGACCTCTTCGGCGGTCGGGCCAAACAGCAGCTCGCGCTTATGGCGGTCGGTGATGCGCAGCATCTCGTCGCCATAGTCGTCGTAGCGGCCGCTCTCGCGCCACAGGTCGGCCAGCTGGATGGTCGGCATCAGCAGCTCGATGGCGCCGGCGCGATCCATTTCCTCACGGACGATCTGCTCGACCTTGTTCAGCACGCGCAGGCCCAGTGGCAGCCAGGCATAGATGCCCGCCGCTTCCTGGCGGATCATGCCGGCGCGAAGCATCAGCTGGTGCGAGACGATCTGGGCGTCGGACGGTGCTTCCTTGAGCACCGGCAGGAAATAGCGCGACAAGCGCATGCGCGTCGAAACTCCGGGAATTCGAGAAGGGCCTGAGATAGCCCCTCCCCCGGCAGCTTGGCAACGCGCGAGGCCAAAGTATGGCTCCGCTAGCGAATAAAAAGAAAGGCCGCGCGGATCGCCGCGCGGCCTGTCAGTTCATCGTCGGGGAAGACGCCACAGAGCGAGACCGGCGAGGCCGATCTCCTGAAGTCACCTTACCCACCGAACGGGCGTTGGGCACGGTCATGCGACGGCAGCGCTGACATCGCACCCTTTCGCCCAACAGTTGGGCGAAAGCGGGCAAATCGCCCACGCTGCGCCCAAGGCTTGTGCAACTGCACGTCAGGCGGCAGCCGGCAGGTCGGGCAAGCGGATCAGGTGGAAGTGGAACGTGACGAACAGCAGCACGAACACGATGGCCGAAACCCAGGTCGTGGTGATGAACTTGCGCTTGAGATTCGGATTCATCGGCACGCCCGGATCCACGCCGGCTGGGGGGGTGACGCCGGCGTCGTAATAGCTGCGCGTGCCCAGCGGCAGGACGGCGAACAGCACTGTCCACCAGATGGTCATGTAGATGGCGAACCAGGTAATCGGGCTCATCAGTGAGCTTCCTTGGGCGTCTCCATGAGCTCGACCAGCAGGCCGCCCATGTCCTTGGGGTGTACAAAGATGATCATTGTGCCGTGGGCGCCGATGCGGGGCTCGCCCAGCACGGTCGCACCCTTGGCCACCAGATCGTCACGCACTTCGTAGATGTTCTCGACCTCGAAGCAAATGTGATGCTGGCCGCCTTTCGGGTTCTTGGCCAGGAAACCGTGGATCGGCGAGCTCTCGCCATAGGGCTCGATCAGCTCGATCTGGCTGTTGGGCAGGTTGACGAAACAGACCCAGACCCCCTGCTCCGGCATCGCCCACTTCTCGGTGACCGAGGTCGCGCCCAGCAGGTCGCGGTACATCTTCACCGAGTCGTCGATGGACGGCGTGGCGACGCCGACGTGGTTGAGTTTGCCGATCATGTCTTTCCTCCCGTTTCTTGATTATCCGCCGAAGGTGCCCAGCGGATCCGGGAACGCCGAGGGCAGTTCGGCCAGCTTGCTGATCGGCACGTAGAAGCTGCAGCCCTTGCAGGGCTCGGGCACGCCGCAGCCTTGCCAGTCCCAAAGTTGGCGCACCTTCTCAGAGTTCAGAAGCTCGGCCAGACTGGCGTCGCGGATGTCACCCAGCATGAGGGCGGTCTTGCCGTCGAAATCGGCACAGCCGCAGAACGACACCTTGCCGCTGGACAGCACCTGCAGGCTGATCAGCGGCAGCGCGCACTGCTCGGTGTTCTGCTGCGGCGCCATCCACTCGGCGTCCAGCGGCAGCGGCTTGGAGGTGTCGAACACCGTCCAGTTGGCATAGGTGCTGGTCCCCGGCAGCGACAGCTTGGCCGCATCGACACCGGCGCGCTCGGCCACTTCGGCCAGCCAGGCGTCGATCTCTTCGGCCGTGCGGGCGCGCAGGTGGCGGGCGCCCAGGCCGACCTTGTCGACGCCGAAGACCCGGATCAGCCGGCCCAGCGACTCCATGAACTGGTCGTACTGGTCCTTGCGCGTCATCAGCGCGAACTCTTCGGCGTCCAGGCCGTAGACCGACACCGTCACCCGATCGAAATAGCCGGCCAACTCGGCCAGCTCCTCGTCGGAATAGAGATAGGCCATGGTGGCGTTGGTGATCGCCGAAACGCGGGCGATCGCCGGCGTGGCGCGCAGCAGCTTCAGGCGCTCCAGCAGCTGCTTGTCCAGCAGCATCTCGCCGACCATCGGCGTCAGGGTGACCGGGCCGCCGCCCAGCGCCGCATAGTCCGACACGATCTTGGCGAAGATCGCCATATCCATGCCCTGTTTCTTGCGGGTCTGGATTGAGTACGGGCAGATCACGCAGTCGTTGTTGCAGATGTTGACCGTCTCGATGCTCAGCGCCAGCGGACGGAAACGCCCGCGGTGCGTGAAGTACGAGATGTTCTCCGGCGTGTAGATGGCCGGGAACTTGGCGATCGGATGGCTGCCGGCCTTCTGCCGATACTCGGGCGAGCCGACGATCTCGGCCTTGATGTCCCCGACCGTCGCGCCATCACCCATCCAAGCCACGCAGGCGGCCAGAGCGTCCTCGTCGGGCTCGCGCTTGAGCAACTCGCGATAGAGATGGCGGACGATCTGGGCCGCGTAGCCGTTCCCGTCCGCCGTGGCGGCGGTTGGGTTCGCCTCCTGCGTCTGGGAACGGCGGCGGAAGATCACAGGCGCAGGACCGTCGTTTCGACAACCGGCTTGCGTTCCCAGATGCGGAACGCGGCCTTCTTCACGGCGCGGGAGATAGCGCTTTCGATCGTCTCGTCGATCTCGCGATCGTCGCCGCCAAGGCGCTTGTAGGCGCTCTCGGCTTCCTCGGCGAGATCGTCCAGGGCGTCCTCCAGAGAGTACTCCTCGTCGCCGGTCATGCCGATGCCGCGGACCTGCGGGCCCGAGACGATCTTGTTGCGGCCGTCCAGCACGATCGACACAGCCAGCATGCCGTTGAACGCTGCGTGACGCCGCTCGCGCAGGGCCTCGCCGTTCTCGGGCGTCATGACGCCGCCGTCGACGTACAGGCGCCCGGCCGGCACCTCGTCGATGATCTCCGGATGGCCCGGCGCCAAGCGCACCATGTCGCCGTTGCGAGGGCTAACGGCATGCGGGATCTGCAGGTCCTTGGCGAAGGCGGCGTGCTCGATCAGGTGGCGACGCTCGCCGTGGGTCGGCACAGCGATCTGCGGTCGCACCCACGAATACATCTGGCGCAGCTCTTCACGGCACGGGTGGCCCGAGACGTGGATGCCGGGCGTGTCGCGCTCGGTGTGCAGGCGCACACCGCGGTCGGCCAGCTTGTTCTGCAGGTTGCGGATCGGGATTTCGTTGCCCGGGATGACCCGCGAGCTGAAGATCACGTGGTCGCCCTGCCCCAGCTTTACATGCGGGTGGCTGCCGTCCGCGATGCGCGACAGGGCCGCGCGAGCCTCGCCCTGGCTGCCGGTGCAGAGGAACAGGACCTCGTTCTCGGGCAGGTGCTTGGCCTGGTCGTCGTTGATGAAGGGCTCGAGGCCCTGCAGCAGACCCACTGAACGGGCGGCGGCGGCCATACGGTGCATCGAGCGGCCGGCCAGACTGACCTTGCGGCCGCAGGCCTGGGCCGCGCGGATCACGGTGTCCATGCGCGCCACGTTCGAGGCGAAGCAGGCCACGGCGATCTTGCCCGACAGGCTCTGGATCAGGTCGCCCAATGCCTTGCGAACATCGGCTTCCGAACCGGCCTCGCCTTCCTGGAAGACGTTGGTGCTGTCGCAGACCATGGCCAGCACGCCCTCGTCGCCCAGGCGGCGGATGGCGGCTTCGTCAGTCGGGGCGCCCAGCTGCGGCTCGGGGTCGATCTTCCAGTCGCCGGTGTGCAGGATCGTGCCCAGCGGCGTCTTGATCGCCAGGCCGTTCGGCTCAGGGATCGAGTGCGTCAGGGTGATCAGTTCCAGCTCGAACGGGCCCAGCTTGAATTCACCGCCCAGCGGCACCTCGGTGATCGAGACGTCGTCCAGGATGCCGGCGTCGCGCAGCTTCTCGCGCAACAGGAAGGCGGTGAACGGCGTGGCGTAGACCGGCGCCTTCAGGCGCGGCCACAGCCAGTGCACGGCGCCCAGGTGGTCTTCGTGGGCGTGGGTCAGGACGATGCCGACGATGTCGTCAGCATAGGGCTCGATGTACGACGGATCGGGTAGAATGATCTCGACGCCGGGCGTCGTCTGGTCACCGAAGGTCACGCCCAGGTCGACCACGATCCACTTGCGATCGTGCGACGGGCCAAAGCCATACAGATTGAAGTTCATGCCGATCTCGTTCGACCCGCCCAGCGGCAGGAAGACGAGCTCGTCGCTCTTGGATTTTTTCATCAGGTCTCAGAAATGGTGTTTCGACGATAAATTTCGAGAAGACCCCGTATCGTCAGGTCGGAGTCGAAGTGGTCGATGCTGTCGGTGGCGCCCTCGAACAGGGAGGCGACGCCGCCGGTGGCGATTACGGTGAGGGGCTCGCCGCGCTCTGCCTTGATGCGCGAGACGAGGCCTTCGATCAGCGAAATATACCCCCAGAAGACGCCCGATTGCATGGCCGACACGGTGTCGGTGCCCACGATCCTGTTACCGGCAGGCCGCTGGATGGCGATGCGGGGCAGCTTGGCCGCCGCCTCGTGCAGGGCCTGCATGGAGAGATTGATGCCGGGCGCGATGATACCGCCCTCGAAGGCGCCGTCGGCCGCCACGATGTCGAAGGTGGTGGCCGTGCCGCTGTCGATGACGATCAGCGGGCCTGGATAAACCATCGACGCGCCGATGGCGTTGACCAGGCGGTCGGCGCCGGCCTCGGACGGCTTCTGGATCCGGACCTCGACGCCCAGCTTGGCGTTCTCGCCGATCACCAGCGGCTCGACGTTGAAGTAGCGGCGGCTGAGGTTGCGCAGGTTGAAGATCGACTGCGGCACGACGCTGGAGATGATCACCGCGTCAATGGCTCGGAAGCCGATGCCCTGCATCGACAGCAGCTGCGACAGCCAGACGACGTATTCGTCGGCGGTGCGGGTGCTCTCTGTGGCCGAGCGCCACTGCGCCACCCACGATTGACCGTCGTGAATGGCGAACATGGTGTTGGTGTTACCCTGTTCGATGGCCAGCAGCATTACGCGACTCCGAAAAAGACGTCGCCAGCGGTAATCCGGCGGACGCGGCCGTCGTCAAGTCTCAGTCTGAGGGCGCCGTCATTATCCAGCCCCTCGGCGATGCCTTCGACGGTCTCGTTGCCCAGGCGGGCAACGCAAGGCTCGCCCAGGCCGTGAGCGCGCGCCGTCCAGGCGTCGGCGATGGCGGGGAAGCCCAGGCTGGTCCAGGTGCGGCGCCAGCGCTCGAACGCGCCCGCCAGGACCTCGGCGGCCTCGGTCGGATGCGGCGGCGGGACTTCACGATAGGTGGCGATCGAGGTGGCGGGACGTTCGCTGTCGATCGGCTTGCGGGCCAGGTTCACGCCGATGCCGACGGCCAGCCACAGCCCGCCCTGGGGCGAGGCGCCCGACTCGATCAAGATTCCGCTGACCTTCAGCCCACCCAGCAGCGGGTCGTTGGGCCACTTCAGGCTGACCAGCGAGGCCGGCACATAGTGGGCCAGCATGTCTGCCACGGCCAAGGCGGCCACGAACGACACCTGGGCGGCTTCGGCCGGCGGCTTGTCGGTGCGGAGGAGCAAGGTGGCGGCGAGGTTGCCCTCGCCGGTCTCCCAGGCGCGACCGCGACGGCCGCGCCCGGAGGTCTGACGCAGGCCGAGCAGCCAAACCGGCCCGGCCTCGCCCGCCTCGGCCCGGCGACGGGCTTCGGCGTTGGTGGAGTCGATCTCGTCGAGGACGACGATCGACGGAAGGGTGGCGGGCGGGACGCCCGTCACGTCACGCGTGACCAAAGGCGGCCGCGGCGGCCTTGGCGGCCGGATCCAGCCAGACCAGGGCCACGAGGACGACCGGGAACGAGAACAGCGCAGCGGCGAAGCCGACGGCGCGGGCCGAAGGCGACGGGGCGTCGACGGCGCCGGCCGGGGCGTCGAACCACATCGCCTTGATCAGGCGCAGATAGTAGAACGCCGCGACGACCGAGCCGACCAGACCGAGGACGGCGGCCCACTGCATCATCACGTCGCCCGTGCCGAGCGCGGCCTTGAAGACGTAGAACTTCGACCAGAAGCCCGAGAACGGCGGCAGACCCAGGGCCGACAGCGAGAACGCGGTCATGGCCAGGGCGATGCCGGGACGTTGCTTCACCAGACCGGCCATGTCCTCGATGGTTTCCATCGGCTTGCCGTCGCGGTTCAGCGCCTGCAGGCAGGCGAAGAAGCCGGTGACGTCGACCATGTACAGCACCATGAACACCAGCATCGACTGCATGCCGACTTCGCCGCCGGCCGCGACGCCCAGCAGGGCGTAGCCGACATTGGCGATCGAGGAATAGGCCCACAGGCGCTTGAGGTTGGTCTGGGCCAGGCCGGCGAAGGCGCCGACGAAGACCGACAGCAGGGCCGCGATCACCAGGATCTGACGCCATTGGTCGACCGAGCCCGGGAAGGCGTCGCCCAGCACGCGGGCGAACATCATCATGGCGGCCAGCTTCGGCGCGGCGGCGAAGAAGCCGACGACCGGGGTCGGGGCGCCTTCGTAGACGTCCGGGGTCCACATGTGGAACGGCGCGGCCGAGACCTTGAACGCCAGGCCGCAGATCAGGAACACCAGGCCGAACAGCAGACCCACGCCGTGCGATCCGCCGTGAGCGGCGGCCAGGGCGATCTGGTCGAAGCGGGTCGTGCCGGTGAAGCCGTAGATCAGAGACGAGCCGTACAGCAGCAGGCCCGACGAGAGCGCGCCCAGCAAGAAGTACTTCAGGCCCGCTTCCGACGACTTGGCGTCATCGCGGCGCATGGCGGCCAGGACGTACAGAGCCAGCGACTGCAGCTCGACGCCGACATACAGGCTGATCAGGTCGCCGGCCGAGGCGGTGACGCCCATGCCGACGGCGGCCAGGATCACCAGGACGGCGAACTCGAACTTCTGGTCGCCGCGCTGGGCCAGCCAGCGGTCGCCCAGCACGATGGCCACGGCGCTCGACAGATAGATGGCCACCTTGGCGTAGGTCGCTGCGGCGTCGGCTGCGTAGACCCCGTTGAAGGCCATGCCGTGCGGACCCAGCACCGCCGTGGCGGCGGCCGCGATCAGCGAGGCGACTGCGGCCAGGGTGAAGATGCTCCCGACCTTGCCCCGGAACGCGCCGGCGACCAGCAGGACGAGCGCCGCGATCGCCAGGACGATCTCAGGCAGGACGAGCGTGAAGTTGGCGGTAAAGGTCATAGGCTCCTCACCCACCCACGGCGGCGCGCCAGGCGCCGACCAGCGAGTCCACGGACGTCGCGGTCAGGTTGAACACGAGATTGGGATAGAAGCCCAGCACCAGGGTCATGATGATGAGCGGCACGAACAGCGTGATCTCGCGAGCGTCCAGATCCTTGATGGTCTTCAGCTCGGGATTGGTGATCTCGCCGTACATCACGCGACGGTACAGGGTCAGGGCGTACATGGCCGACAGGATGACGCCCGTGGCCGACACGATCGCCGTCCAAGTCGAGGCCTGGTAGACGCCGGTCATCGTCAGGATTTCACCGACGAATCCCGAGGTGCCCGGCAGGCCGACATTACCCATCGTGAACAGCAGGAACACGAAGGCGTAGTGCGGCATGCGGTTGGTCAGGCCGCCGTAGAAGGCGATCTCGCGGGTGTGCATGCGATCGTAGACGACGCCGACGCAGAGGAAGAGCGCGCCGGAGATCACCCCGTGGCTCAGCATCTGGAACAGAGCGCCCTGCTCGCCCGCCGCATTGCCCGAGAAGATGCCCATGGTCACGAAGCCCATGTGGGCGACCGACGAATAGGCGATCAGCTTCTTGATATCGGTCTGACGGAAGGCCACCAGCGAGGTGTAGACGATGGCGATGGCCGACATCGCGAACACCAGGGGCTGGAACAGCTCCGAAGCGTTCGGGAACATCGGCAGGCTGAAGCGCATGAAGCCATAGCCGCCCATCTTCAGCAGCACGCCAGCCAGGATGACCGAACCGGCCGTCGGGGCCTCGACGTGGGCGTCGGGCAGCCAGGTGTGCACCGGCCACATCGGCATCTTCACCGCGAACGAGGCGAAGAAGGCCAGCCACAGCCAGGTCTGCAGCCACGGCGCGAACTTGAACGTCATCAGGTCCGGGATCGACGAGGTGCCCGAGATGCTGATCATCGCCAGGATGGCGGCCAGCATCAGCACCGAGCCGAGCAGCGTGTAGAGGAAGAACTTGTAGGCCGCGTAGACCCGGCGCTTACCGCCCCAGATGCCGATGATCAGGAACATCGGAACCAGGCCGCCCTCGAAGAAGAGGTAGAACAGGATCAGGTCCAGCGCGCAGAACACGCCGATCACCAGGGTCTCCAGGACCAGGAAGGCGATCAGATATTCGACGACCCGCTTCTCGACCGACTTCCAGCTGGCCACGATACAGATCGGCAGCAGGAAGGCGGTCAGCAGGACGAACAGCACCGAGATGCCGTCGACGCCCATGCGGTAGTGCAGGCCCGCGAACCACGCGATGTCTTCCACGAACTGGAAGCCCGGGTTCTTCGGGTCGAACTGGACGGTCAGGATGATCGACAGGCCGAAGGTGACCAGGGTCGCGACCAGCGCGATCCACTTGGCCAGGTTATCGGTCTTTTCGCTGGCTCCATTGAACGCGCGCGCGGCGAGGATCACCGCGACGCCGACCAGGGGCGCGAAGGTCGTAAGGCTGAGAAGGCCGCTCATTAGCTCCGTCCCCCTCAACGGAAGGCAAACAGGGCGAAGCCAAGCAGGCCGGCGACGCCGAGCAGCATGACAAACGCGTAGTGGTAGACGTAACCGGTCTGCAGCTTGCCGGTGCGCTTGCCGACCTCATACGAGACCGCGCTGACGCCATCCGGGCCGAGGCCGTCGATGATCTTCTGGTCGCCGCCCTTCCAGAACAGGTCGCCGAGGAACTTGGCGAAGCGCACGAACGTGGCCGCGTAGAGTTCGTCGAAGAACCACTTGTTGTAGAAGAAGACGTACAGCGGACCCTTGCGCTCGGCCAGCTTGAGGCCCAGGCGCTCGTTGCCCTTGATCAGGTAGACATAGACCGCGATCAGCAGGCCCAGCAGCGAGGCGATCAGCGGGCTCCACTTCACCCAGTTCTCAACTTCGTGCGCTTCATGCAGCACGTGGTTGGTCGGGGCGGTGTAGATCGCGCCGCGCCAGAACTCTTCCTGGTGATGGCCCACGAAGTAACCGGTGAACACGAAGCCGGCGGCGATGGCGCCGATCGACAGTACGACCAGCGGGAACAGCATCACCCACGGGCTTTCGTGCGGCTTGTGATCGTGGCCATGGCCGTGATCGTCATGGGCCGCATGATCGTGCGCGTCGGCAGCGTGAGCGTCATGGCCGTGGTCGTCATGACCCCAGCGCGCCTTGCCGTTGAAGGTGAAGAAGGCCAGGCGCCACGAGTAGAACGAGGTTAGCCCCGCCACCAGCACGCCGATCACCCAGGCGAACATCGCCAACGCGTTGTGACCGCCCGCCGCGAACGCGGCTTCGATGATGGTGTCCTTCGAGTAGAAGCCGGCGAAGCCCAGGTGCAGCGGCGGGAAGCCGAGGCCCGTGATGGCGATCGTGCCGATCGTCATGGCGATGAAGGTCACCGGCAGCAGCTTGGCCAGGGCGCCGTAGCGGCGCATGTCCTGCTCGTGGTGCATGCCGTGGATCACCGAACCGGCGCCCAGGAACAGCAGGGCCTTGAAGAAGGCGTGCGTGAACAGGTGGAACATGGCCGCCTGGTACGCGCCGACGCCGGCCGCGAAGAACATGTAGCCCAGCTGCGAACAGGTCGAGTAGGCGATGACGCGCTTGATGTCGTTCTGGGTCAGGCCGACGGTCGCGGCGAACAGGGCCGTGATCGCGCCAATGACCGTGACGATGTTCTTGGCGACGGGCGCGTATTCGAACAGCGGCGACAGCAGGCACAGCATGTAGACGCCGGCGGTGACCATGGTCGCCGCGTGGATCAGGGCCGACACGGGGGTCGGGCCTTCCATGGCGTCCGGCAGCCAAGTGTGCAGGAAGAACTGCGCCGACTTGCCCATCGCGCCGATGAACAGCAGGAAGCAGGCGATGTCGATCAGCGGCCAGGTGTGGCCGGCGAACTCCCAGGTGCGGCTGGCGCCGCCTTGGATCATCGGGAACAGCTCGGCGAAGTTGATCGTACCGAAGGCCCAGTAGACCGTCATGATGCCGAGCGCGAAGCCGAAGTCGCCGACGCGGTTGACCACGAAGGCCTTGATCGCCGCGGCGCTGGCCGAGGGCTTCTTGAACCAGAAGCCGATCAGCAGGTACGAGGCCAGACCCACGCCTTCCCAGCCGAAGAACAGCTGCATGAAGTCGGCGGCGGTGACCAGCGACAGCATGGCGAAGGTGAAGAGCGACAGGTACGCGAAGAAGCGCGGCTTGCTGTCGTCCTCGGCCATGTAGCCCCAGGAATAGATGTGCACGAGGGCCGAGACCGTCGTGACCACGATCAGCATGGTCGCCGACAGGGCGTCGATGCGGATCGACCAGTTGGCGACGAAGTCACCGACATGGATGAACGGCAGCAGGTGGACGGTGAAGGCCTCCATGTGCCCCCAGGTCCACTGGCTGAACGTGTACCAGGACAGGCCGCAGGCCAGGATCAGCGCGCCGGTGGTGACCGACTGCGACGCCAGATTGCCGATGCGGCGGCCGAACAGGCCGGCGATGGCCGCGGCGATGATCGGCGCGAAAACGAGGATGGTTACAAGCGTCTGCATGACGTCGCTTAGCCCTTCATCATGCTGGCGTCGTCAACCGCGATGTCGCCACGGTTGCGGAAGAAGGTGACGAGGATCGCCAGACCCACGGCCGCCTCGGCGGCGGCGACGGTCAGGACGAACATGGCGAAGATCTGGCCCGCCACGTCGTGCAGGAAGGCCGAGAACGACACCAGATTGATGTTCACCGCCAGCAGGATCAGTTCGATCGACATCAGGATGACGATGATGTTCTTCCGGTTCACGAAGATGCCGAAGACGCCGATCGTGAAGAGGATCGCGGCGACGACGAGATAGTGCGGCAGGCCGATCATTCGGAGATCCCCTCACCCGGCTTGATCTGAACCAGCTCCATGCCGGTCTTGGGCGTGCGGGCGACCTGAGCGCCGATGTCCTGGCGCTTGACGCCCGGCTTGTGGCGCAGGGTAAGCACGATGGCGCCGATCATGGCGACCAGCAGCACCAGGCCCGCCAGTTGGAAGAAGAAGACGTAGTCGGTGTAGAGCACGCGACCGATCGCTTCGGTGTTGGGGACGCCGCCCGGCGAGGCGTTCGGCAGGCTGTTCTTGGCCGCTGCGCCGTTGGTGGCCACCGTGGCGGCGACGAACACCATCTCCAGCGTCAGGATGCCCCCGACCAGACCGCCGATCGGCAGGTACTGGGCGAAGCCCTGGCGGAGCTCGGCGAAGTCGACGTCCAGCATCATGACGACGAACAGGAACAGCACCGCCACCGCGCCGACGTAAACGACGATCAGCAGCATCGCCAGGAACTCCGCGCCCAGCAGGACGAAGAGGCCGGCGGCCGAGAAGAAGGCGGTGATCAGGAAGAGCACCGAGTGCACGGGATTGCGCGCCGACACGACGAGAAGACCCGCCGCGATGGTCACGAATGCCAGCAGATAGAAAGCGATCGCCTGCAAGGCCATTGGCCCAGGTGCTCCCCTGAAAACTTAAGTCCAATGACGATGAACCGGTCGGTGCATCGCCTCCGAGGATTCGTCCGACCGTTTAGCGGTAGGGCGCGTCCAACTCCAGATTCTTCGCGATCAGGCGCTCCCAACGGTCGCCGTTATCGAGAAGGCGTTCCTTGTCGTAGTAGAGCTCTTCGCGGGTCTCGGTCGCGAACTCGATGTTCGGGCCTTCGACGATGGCGTCGACCGGGCAGGCCTCCTGGCACAGACCGCAGTAGATGCACTTGACCATGTCGATGTCGTAGCGGGTCGTCCGGCGGCTGCCGTCCTCACGCGGTTCGGCTTCGATGGTGATGGCCTGGGCCGGGCAGATGGCTTCGCAGAGCTTGCAGGCAATGCAGCGCTCCTCGCCCGAAGGATAGCGGCGCAGGGCATGCTCGCCCCGGAAGCGCGGCGACTGCGGGCCGCGCTCGTTCGGGTAGATCACCGTCTTCTTCGGCGCGACCAGGTACTTCATGGCCAGGCCGAAGGCACCGGCGAAGTCCAGAAGGGCCGCGCCCTTGGCCGCTTGAGTGATGCGCTGGAACACCAGAGCTCTCCTAACACTTTTCCTTGGGGAAAGGACGGACGTCCCTGCCCTGCTCTTTCTGCTGCCGCCGCATCGTCTGCTCGATGACGCACTTGTTGGTCTTGGCGTCGCGATCTCGTCGCGCCTCGACCTGCTCATCGTGCGTCCGCTGCGGCGGTCGCTGAATACCGCGCCCCCAGTTCGAACAGCCAGCCAGCAGGCCGACCATCACGATCCCGAGGACGAGCCGCCTCATTTCCCACTCGGGGGAATGACGCAGCTGTAGTTCGACAGCTGGGCGGGGTCTCCCCCGTCCTGCTTGGCCCGGATCGTTCCCCCTTCGGACTGGCACTTCTCGCCCGCCCGCTTGAGGTCGTCATAGGCCACCACCCCCTCGCCCAGGGAATATGAGCGGACCGGCGCCGGACCTGTCGCGCAGGCCGTGAGCGCCAGGCCGGTCAGGCCCAGGGTTATGAGAAGGCTTGAGCGCATCAGGCCGCCGGACCGAACACGCGCCACGCGGCGACCGCGGCCACCAGCACCAGCGAGGTCGGCAGGAACACCTTCCAACCCAGGCGCATCAGCTGGTCGTAGCGGTAGCGAGGCACGATGGCCTTGGCCATGGCGAACATGAAGAACCAGAAGCAGATCTTGGCGTAGAACACCAAGGCCAGCATGAAGTTGACCAGGAACGGCGGCCAGTTGGCGGCAAAGTCGATCGGGAAGCCGGGGTTCCAGCCGCCGAAGAACAGCACGCTGATCATGGCGCACATCAGAACGATGTTCGAATACTCGGCCACCATGAACAGCAGGTACGGGGTCGAGCTGTACTCAACCTGGTAACCGGCCACGAGTTCGGATTCGGCTTCAGGAAGGTCGAACGGCGGGCGGTTCGTTTCGGCCAGGGCCGAGATGTAGAACATGCCCATCGAGACGATCATCACCGGCAGCAGCACGATGTTGTGCAGGCCGCCGCCGAAGACGTTCCAGTTCCAGATCCAGCCCGACTGCTTCTCGACGATGGTCGAGAGGTTCATCGAACCGGCCAGCAGGATCACGGTGATGATGATCAGGCCGATGGAGACTTCATACGACACCATCTGCGCCGCCGAACGCAGCGCGCCCAGGAACGGATACTTCGAGTTCGAAGCCCAGCCGCCCATGATGATGCCGTAGACGCCCAGCGAGCTCATCGCCAGCAGATACAGGATGCCGACGTTGAGGTTCGACACGACCCAGCCCGGCGCGAAGGGCACGACGGCCCAACCGACGAAGCCCAGGATCAGGCTGACCAGCGGCGCCAGCAGGAAGATCGTCTTGTCGGCGCCGGCCGGGATGACGATTTCCTTCAGCACGAACTTGAAGAAGTCGGCGAAGGACTGCAGCAGACCGAAGGGACCAACGACGTTGGGACCCTTGCGCATCTGGACGCCGGCCCAGATCTTGCGGTCGGCCAGCAGCAGGAAGGCCAGGCTCAGCAGAACCCAGATCACGACCAGCAGGATGCCGCCCGTCGTGAGACCAAACCAGAGAAGCGGATTCGTCGGACCCACGGGTTACTCCGCAGCGATCTTGGCGGCGCCGGAAGCCACGGCCGCGCATTCGGCCATGGTCACGCTGGCGCGCGCGACAGGATTGGTCAGGTGGAAGGCCTTGATCGGGCTTTCGAACGGCGCGTCCGAAACCTCGCCGTCAGCGCCCAGGGCGCCGATGTCGAACGACGTCGGGACGCTGCCCGGCGCGAAGTCGATCTGGCCGAAGGTCGGGTGGTCGGCGAACAGCTTGGCGCGCAACTGGTCCAGGCTGTCGTAAGGCAGCTTCTGACCCAGCACTTCCGACAGCGCCCGCAGGACCGACCAGTCTTCCTTGGCCTCGCCCTTCGGGAACACGGCGCGCTTGCCCATCTGCACGCGACCTTCGAGGTTCACGTACAGGCCGTTCTTCTCGGTGTAGGCGGCGCCCGGCAGGATCACGTCGGCTTTGTGCGCGCCGGCGTCGCCGTGCGTGCCGAGGTAAATCTTGAACGCGCCCGAGGCCGAGGCCTCGCACTCGTCGGCGCCCAGCAGGAAGAGGACGTCAACGGCGCCCGGCTTCAGCATGTCGCTGGTCGCCAGACCGCCCTCGGCCGGGACGAAGCCCATGTCGAGGCCGGCGACGCGCGCGGCGGCGGTGTGCAGGACGTTCCAGCCGTTCCAGCCGTCGCGGACGACCTTGATGGTCTTGCCCAGGCTGGCGGCGGCCTTGAGGATCGCGGCGCCGTCGGCGCGGGCCAGAGCGCCCTGGCCGATGATGATCGCGGGACGCTCGGCGGCCTTCAGGGCGGCGACAAAATCGCTCTTGCTCTTGGCCAGGCTCGACATGGTCTGGGCGCCGGCGCCGAGATAGTCGTAGTCGAACGTCAGGTCGGCCTTTTCGCCGATGACGCCGAAGCGGGTCTTGCCGGCGATCCACTGCTTGCGGAAGCGGGCGTTCAGGACCGGAGCCTCGAGGCGCGGATTGGCGCCCACGAACAGGACGACGTCGGCGTCTTCGATGCCGGCGATGGTCGAGTTGAACAGCCAGCCTTCGCGCGGGCCTTGACCCAGGGCCGAACCATCTTGGCGGCTGTCCAGGTTCTTCACGCCCAGGGCGGTGAAGAGGTCCTTGGTCGCCTTCAGGCTTTCGGCGTCCTGCAGGTCGCCGGCGATGACGCCGATACGCTCAGGGGCGGTCGCCTTGATCTTGGCGGCGACGGCGGCGAAGGCCTCGTTCCAGGTGGCGGGCTTCAGCTTGCCGGCGGCGTCGCGGACATAAGGGCGGTCCAGGCGCTGACGGCCCAGGCCGTCGACGGCGTAGCGCGTCTTGTCCGAGATCCACTCTTCGTTGATGTCGTCGTTGTTGCGCGGCAGGACGCGCAGCACGGCCGAGCCGCGGGCGTCGACGCGGATCCACGAACCCAGGGCGTCCATGACGTCGACGCTTTCCGTCTTCTTCAGTTCCCACGGGCGGGCTTCGAAGGCGTAGGGCTTGGAGGTCAGAGCGCCGACCGGGCACAGGTCGATGACATTGGCGCTGAGTTCCGACGTGACCGCTGCGCCCAGATAGGTCGTGATTTCAACGTCTTCGCCGCGCGAGATCAGACCGATTTCCGGCGAGCCGGCGACTTCGGTGATGAAGCGGACGCAGCGCGTGCACTGGATGCAGCGCGTCATCACGGTCTTGATGAGCGGGCCCATGGCCTTCTCTTCGACCGCGCGCTTGTTCTCTTCGTAGCGGCTGTCGTCGCGACCGTAGCCGACCGCCTGGTCCTGCAGGTCACACTCGCCGCCCTGGTCGCAGATCGGACAATCCAGCGGGTGGTTGATGAGCAGGAACTCCATCACCCCTTCGCGAGCCTTCTTGACCATCGGAGTCTTGGTGAAGATCTCCTGGCCCTCGGCGGCCGGCAGGGCGCACGACGCCTGCGGCTTGGGCGGGCCGGGCTTAACCTCGACCAGGCACATGCGGCAGTTGCCCGCGATGGACAGACGTTCGTGATAGCAGAAGCGCGGGATCTCTTCCCCAGCCAGTTCCGCGACCTGCAGAACCGTCATGCCGGGCTCGAACTCGACCTCGACGCCATTGACCTTGGCGATAGCCATTCTTGTTACTCCGCCGCGATCAGCTTGGCGCCCTGCACGTGCAGGCGACCGCTACGATAGGAAGCGATCCGCTCCTCCACCTCGTGGCGGAAGTGGCGGAACAGGCCCTGGATCGGCCAGGCGGCCGCGTCGCCCAGGGCGCAAATGGTGTGACCCTCGACCTGGGTCGTGACGTCCAGCAGGGTGTCGATCTCTTTCGGATCGGCCTCGCCGGTCGCCATGCGCTCCATGACGCGCCACATCCAGCCGGTGCCTTCACGGCACGGCGTGCACTGGCCGCAGCTCTCGTGCTTGTAGAAGTACGACAGGCGGGCGATGGCGCGGACCAGGTCGGTGTCCTTGTCCATGACGATGACGGCCGCGGTGCCCAGGCCCGAGCGCAGGTTGCGTAGGGCGTCGAAGTCCATCGGCAGATCTTCGCACTGCTCGGCCGGGATCATCGGCACGGAAGAACCGCCCGGGATAACGGCCTTGAGGTTGCCCCAGCCACCGCGGATGCCGCCGCAGTGGTCTTCCATCAGCTGACGGAAGGGGATGCTCATGGCTTCTTCGACGTTGCAGGGCAGGTTCACGTGGCCCGAGACGCAGAACAGCTTGGTGCCGGCGTTGTTCGGACGGCCAAAGCCGGCGAACCACTCCGCGCCGCGACGCAGGATCGTACCGGCGACGGCGATGCTCTCGACGTTATTGACCGTGGTCGGCATGCCGTACAGGCCCGCGCCGGCCGGGAACGGCGGCTTCAGGCGCGGCTGGCCCTTCTTGCCTTCCAGGCTTTCCAGCAGAGCGGTTTCTTCACCGCAAATATAAGCGCCGGCGCCGTGGTGGACGTAGATGTCGAAGTCCCAGCCGTGGACGTTGTTCTTGCCCACGAGGTTGGCCTCGTAGGCCTGCTTGATCGCCGCCTCCAAGCGCTCGCGCTCGAACACGTATTCGCCGCGGATGTAGATGTAGCAGGCATGGGCCAGCATGGCGCGCGAAGCGATCAGGCAGCCCTCGATCAGGAGGTGCGGATCATGCCGCATGATCTCCCGGTCCTTGCAGGTGCCCGGCTCGGATTCGTCGGCGTTGACGACCAGATAGTGCGGACGACCGTCCTTCACTTCCTTAGGCATGAACGACCACTTCAGGCCGGTCGAGAAACCGGCGCCGCCCCGGCCGCGCAGGCCGGAGTTCTTCATGTTGTCGATAATCCAGTCGCGCCCCGCGTCCAGGATGTCCTTGGTGCCATTCCAGCAGCCGCGCTTCTTCGCGCCCTCGAGGCCCCAATCCTGGAGACCGTAGAGGTTCGTGAAGATGCGGTCCTTGTCTTCGAGGATACCGACCATGACTCAGCTTTGCGGATCGAATGGATGGGCGCGCACATAGCTCACCCGACGAATGATGACATAGACGAACAGCAGCCAGGCCGCGCCGATGATGACGAGGCCGGCGGCGACCGCCCAGGTTGGCGCGCCTTCAACGGTGCGACCCCAGATCAACAGGATCACGCCAATCAGGCTCGCCACGAAACCCGCGCCGCGTTCACGACGGCCCAGGCCTCGGATGGTGTCGGCATAGGCCGCCTTGCGCAGGTTCAGGGCGCTATCGTCGATCATGACGAGGCCCCTTCCCGCTTGGTCGCGCGCATCCAGCCCAGGATGAACCAGATCTGCGCGCCCAGGCCGCCCGCGACCGCCAGAAGGAAGACCGGCAGAAGCCAGTCAATCTTCAGCGACACCGCGCCAAAGATCGCCGCGCCGGCCAGCACGAAGCAGACCACGGTGATGGCGAGCATCACGGTCAGGCGCTTCTTTTGAAGGACGGCGTCGGCGGTCATGTTAGGCGGTCGGCTCCGGCCTTGCCTTCGTCGCCTTCGGCTTCTCGGGCAGGTTCGGAATCTTGATCTTCTTGGCGTACGAGCCGTCGTACAGCTTCGGATCCGTCAGGGTGTGAATGGCGCCCTTCGGCTCCGACGCGCCGCGGCCGTCGTAGCTGCCCGGCTTCGGGTCCTTGCCGGCCGCGAAGTCGTCGAGGATCTGGGCCAGGCTATCCGGCGTCAGGTCCTCATAGTAGTAGTCGTTGATCGCGGCCATCGGCGCATTGCAGCAGGCGCCCAGGCACTCGACCTCTTCCCAGCTGAACTTGCCGTCCGCCGAGACGTGGTGCGCATCGCCGATCTTGTCCTTCAGGACCTTCTTCAGGTCCAGGGCGCCGCGCAGCTGGCACGGCGTGGTGCCGCACAGCTGCACGAAGGCGACGTTGCCGACCGGCTGCAGCTGGAACATCACGTAGAAGGTGGCGACTTCCAGCACGCGGATGACCGGCATTTCCAGCTGCTTGGCAATCTCCTGGATCGCCGGCTCGGAAATCCAGCCTTCCTGCTTCTGGGCCAGCCACAGCATCGGGATCACCGCTGACTGCTTGCGGGCGGCGGGATACTTGGCTTTCCACCAGTCGGCCTTGGCCTGGCTGTCGGCCGAGAAGGCGAAGCTGGCGGGCTGCTCTTTGGCGAGACGACGAACGCTCATCGGGCGAAATCCACGCGGACGATCTTGTCGTCCTTGAAGGTGTAGATGGCGGCGACCTGGAACGGCGCATCGCCGTTGCCGCGGTCGACATGCTCATGGTCGATAACGGTCGAACCGACCACGATGCGGTTCAGGAGTTTGGCGTTGTTCTTGGGGAACTCGGCGAAGGTCTTCTCATAGAAGGCGCGGTAGGCATCCAGGCCCGTGCGCGCCACATCGCCGTTCAGGCTCGCCACGACGACGTCGTCGGCGAAGTGGGCGCAGTGCGCGTCCAGATCCTGGGCGTTGTAGGCGTCCAGCTGCGCTTGGGCGATCGCTTCGAAGCTCATCGGTCGACCTCGCCGAACACGATGTCGAGCGAGCCCAGGATGGCCGAAACGTCGGCCAGCTGGTGACCGCGGTTCATCCAGTCCATGGCCGCAAGGTGCGAGAAGCCCGGGGCCTTGATCTTGCAACGGTACGGCTTGTTGGTGCCGTTGCTGACGACGTAGACGCCGAACTCGCCCTTGGGCGCTTCGACGGCCGCGTAGACCTCGCCTTCCGGCGTCTTGAAGCCCTCGGTGTAGAGCTTGAAGTGGTGGATCAGGGCTTCCATCGAGCGCTTCATTTCGGCGCGACGGGGCGGAGCCACCTTGTTGTCTTCGCTCAGGACCGGACCCGGCGTGGCGCGCAGCATGGCGACGGCCTGCAGGATGATCTTGGTGGACTCACGCATCTCCTGCATGCGGCAGAGATAGCGATCGTAGCAGTCGCCGTTCTTGCCCAGGGGGATGTCGAACTCGAACTCGTTGTAGTTCTCGTACGGCTGGTTGCGGCGCAGGTCCCAGGCGATGCCCGAACCGCGCACCATCACGCCCGAGAAGCCCCAGGCCCAGGCGTCTTCCTTGCTCACCACGCCAATGTCGACGTTGCGTTGCTTGAAGATGCGGTTGTCGGTGATCAGGCCTTCGATGTCGTCGCAGATCTTGGGGAACGCCTTCGCCCAGGTCTCGATGTCGTCGATCAGCTCGGGGGTCAGGTCCTGGTGGACGCCGCCCGGACGGAAGTAGTTGGCGTGCAGACGAGCGCCGCAGGCGCGCTCGTAGAAGATCATCAGCTTCTCGCGCTCCTCGAAGCCCCAGAGCGGCGGCGTCAGGGCGCCGACGTCCATGGCCTGGGTCGTCACGTTCAGCAGGTGATTGAGGATGCGACCGATCTCGCAGAACAGCACGCGCACGATCTGGCCGCGCTTGGGCACTTCGACGCCCAGCAGCTTCTCGATGGCCAGGCAGAACGCATGCTCCTGGTTCATCGGCGCCACGTAGTCGAGGCGGTCGAAGTACGGGATGTTCTGCAGATAGGTGCGCGCTTCCATCAGCTTCTCGGTGCCGCGGTGCAGCAGGCCGATGTGCGGATCGACGCGTTCGACGATTTCGCCGTCCAGTTCCAGCACCAGGCGCAGCACGCCGTGCGCAGCCGGGTGTTGCGGGCCGAAGTTGATGTTGAACTTGCGGACGGGCGTTTCCGGGATGCCCGGAACCGTCGGTTCGTCGCGGAAGAAGTCGGTGGATGCCGCCGGAGCGTTCGTACCAGTCATGGCTTTATGCCTTCTCCGCCTTCTCGTCGCCCGGCAGGGCGTACTTGGCGCCTTCCCACGGAGACAGGAAATCGAAGGCGCGGAACTCGGTGATCTTCACGGGCTCGTACACGACGCGCTTGAGTTCATCGTCGTAGCGAACCTCGACATAGCCGGTCATCGGGAAGTCTTTCCGCAGCGGGTGGCCGTGGAAACCGTAGTCCGTCAGGATGCGGCGCAGGTCCGGGTGTCCGTCGAAGAACACGCCGTACATGTCGAAGGCCTCGCGCTCGAACCAGTCGGCGACCGGGAACACCGGCGTGGCGCTGGGCACCGGGGTGTCCTCGTCGGTCTGCACCTTCAGGCGGATGCGGACGTTCTTCACCATCGACAGCATGTGGTAGACGACCTCGAAGCGCTGGGCGCGCTCCGGATAGTCGACCGCCGTCAGGTCCACCAGTTGGTGGAAGCGATAGTCGGGATGGTCGCGCAGCAGTTCCAGAGCCTGGACGACGCGGTGCGCCGGGCCATGGACGTTCAGCTCGCCGAACGCCACGTCATAGCCGGAGATCGCGCCGGTGCTGTTGGCGACGATCGATTGGCCGAGAGTTTCGAGGTCCTGGCTCATCGCTCGATCGTACCCATGCGACGGATCTTCTTCTGAAGCTGCAGCACGCCGTAGACCAGAGCTTCGGCCGTGGGCGGGCAGCCCGGGACGTAGATGTCGATCGGCACGACGCGGTCGCAGCCGCGCACGACACTGTAGCTGTAATAGTAGTAGCCGCCGCCATTGGCGCAGCTGCCCATCGAGATGACGTAGCGGGGCTCCGGCATCTGGTCGTAGACCTTGCGCAGGGCCGGAGCCATCTTGTTGGTCAGCGTACCGGCGACGATCATCACGTCCGACTGACGCGGACTGGCGCGCGGCGCGAAGCCGTAGCGCTCCAGGTCGTAGCGCGGCATGGCCGAGTGCATCATCTCGACGGCACAGCACGCCAGGCCGAACGTCATCCACATCAGCGAACCCGTGCGGGCCCAGGTGATCAGGTCGTCGGCGGCAGCCGTGATGAAGCCCTTGTCGGCGAGTTGCTGCGAGACGCCGTCGAAGAACGGGTCGTGCAGCTTGGGGTCATAGCCCTGGACCGTCGAACGGCCGGCCGACAGCGCCGATACCCCTGAAGAGCCTGGCGCCGAGTTGGCGGGAACGATCACTCCCATTCGAGGGCGCCCTTCTTCCATTCATAGATAAAGCCGACGGTCAGCACGCCCAGGAAGGCCATCATTGACCAGAAGGCGAACTGGGCCACGTCCTGCGGGAGCTTCATCAGCGTGACCGCCCACGGGAACAGGAACGCCACTTCCAGGTCGAAGATGATGAACAGGATCGACACCAGATAGAACCGGACGTCGAACTTCATCCGCGCGTCGTCGAACGCATTGAAGCCGCATTCGTATGCGGACAGTTTTTCCGGGTCCGGTGCCTTGGGCGCGAGCACGGCCGCGGCCAGGATGAAGACGATGCCGATAACGGCCGCGATCCCTAGAAAGATCACGATCGGCAGGTACTGGAGAAGGAAGGCGGTCATGACAGCCCTTGGCTTGAATCGAGCGGGTTGTAGCCCAGTGTCGCCAACGCTTCAAACGCCCGAAGCACATTGAGAAACGATCGCAACTAGTCTTGCTTTCCGTAACGTCGATCGTCCGAAACCCTTTGCAACGAATGTACCCGTAACGCGCCCGCGATGACGCGCGCACGCGTAGGGCCAAGCTCGATCCAAAGGCGTCCACAACGCGAATTGTCGCTTCTTCGATATCGGCGTTGACACGAGTCTCAGCCCGACATATCAGACGCCCCTCGCCGCAGGGCGGGTCGCACTTTCGCTTCGGCGAAGGGATATGCGGATGTAGCTCAGTTGGTTAGAGCGCCGGCCTGTCACGCCGGAGGTCGCGGGTTCGAGTCCCGTCATTCGCGCCATCCCCCTTTTCAAGGGGTTGGAGAGCGCCCTCCCCTCGGTTTACGGACGACCGTCGCGCCCTGGCGCTACGATGCGGATGTAGCTCAGTTGGTTAGAGCGCCGGCCTGTCACGCCGGAGGTCGCGGGTTCGAGTCCCGTCATTCGCGCCACCGTCCGGTGGATCTTCTCCTCAAATCGATAATGGTCGAAGCAACATCTTGAGTTGCTGTGTGCGCGCGCCATCTAGCGCCTATGACCAGCACCGCTTTCCCGCCGTTCTCCGTCCTCGATCTGGCTCCGGTTCCGCACGGCATGCCCGTCGGTCAGGCGCTTCACAACAGCCTGGACCTCGCCCAGCACGCCGAATCTCTCGGCTTCCACCGCTACTGGTTGGCCGAGCACCACAACATGCCGGGAATCGCCTCGGCCGCGACGGCAGCCGTGATCGGTCACGTGGCCGGCGGCACGAAGACGATTCGAGTCGGTTCGGGCGGGGTCATGCTGCCCAATCACGCCCCGCTGATGGTCGCCGAGCAGTTCGGCACCCTGGCGGCGCTCTATCCCGGCCGGATCGACTTGGGCCTGGGCCGCGCGCCGGGCACCGACCAGGCCACCATGCGCGCCCTGCGCCGTTATGCCGGGGCCGTCGATTCGTTCGCCCAGGACGTCGTCGAGCTGCAGCACTGGTTCAAGCCGGCCGATCCCGACCAGAACGTCCGCGCCGTGCCGGGCGAAGGCCAGGACGTACCGATCTGGATGCTGGGCTCTTCGACCTGGGGCGCGCAGCTGGCCGCGGCCCTGGGCCTGCCCTACGCCTTCGCCGCCCACTTCGCGCCTGACGCCCTGCTGGAGGCGCTGCTGCTCTATCGCCGGAACTTCAAGCCGTCGGAGACCTTGGACAAGCCCTACGCCATGGTCTGCATCGGCGTCTGCGCAGCCGACACCGACGAGGAGGCCACGCGCCTGGCGACCTCGACTCAGCAGCAGTTCCTGGCCCTGCGCCGCGGCCGCCCCGGTTTGCTGCCGCCGCCGGTCGACGACATCCGCGAGCACGCCTCCGAGGCGGAGCTGGCCGGCCTGGATCACACCTTCAAGTACTCGGCGATCGGCTCGGCCGAGACCGTGAAGCGCAAGATCCAGCATGTGCTGGCCCTAACCGAGGCCGATGAGCTGATGTTCGCCTCGCAGATCTACGATCACGGCGCCCGCAAACGCAGCTACGAGATCCTGGCCGACGTCAAGAAAGGCTAGTGGTCGCGCAGCGGGACCTGGCCGCCGAACGCGGCGTTGCCTGTCAGCCCGCCATAGATCGCGCACAGCTGGCGGAACACCGCGTCCCAGCCGTGCCGCTCGACGGCGCGCAGACGGGCGGCGGCGCTGACGACGGAGAGGTCGCGTGCGAACAGCGCCTCGATCGCCTCGGCGAAGGCGGCGGGTTCCGAGCGCGCCGCTAGCTGGCCGACCTCGTCGTCGACGGATTCGGCCACGCCGCCTGAGGCGACGCCGACCACGGGCAGACCGCAGGCCATGGCCTCCAGCACGATCAGGCCGAAGGGCTCGTTATCGTTGGCGTGGACGAAGGCGTCGCAGCTGGCCAGCACACCGGCCAGCTCGGCCGGGTCGCGCACATAGTCCAGGCAGACGGCGCGATCGCTGACCGGCGCCCCGCCGCCGGCGCCGACGAACAGCAGCTTGTAGGGCGCGCCCAGGCGCTCGACCGCCCCGACCAACACGTCCAGCCGCTTCTCGCGCGCCGGGCGGCCGGCGAAGACCAGCAGGCGCTCGTCCGGCGCGACGCCCAGACGGCGACGCAGGCCGTCACGGTCGGCGCGGGTGGGATGGAAGATGTCGGTGTCGACGCCCAGCGGCAGGCCGATGGCGTTATGTACGCCCGCCTCGATCAGCCGTCCGGCGATGAAGCGGCTGGGAGCCACGGCTTGATCGAACTGGCGATAGATCGCAGCCCACCGCTTCTGGACCGGCTTTTCCGCCCACTCACCGATGTGCAGCGCCGCCAGGGCGCCCAGGTCCGTGTGGCAAAAGCCGACGACCGGCACACCCAGGGCGTCGCCGGCGCGCAGAGCCGCCAGACCGGGCGTGTAGGGATCGCCGGCCTCGATGACGTCCGGGCGCTGACGAATCAGCCGCGCGGTCCAGGCGGCCTTAACGACGGGCCAGCGATAGCCGGCTCCGAACGGCAACGGCGCGGCGTAGATCGAGACCCGACCGTTACCATCATAGGAATCGCGAGCCCCTGGCACGACCAGGGTGTGGCGCACTTCCGGACGATTGGCGGCCAGCCAGGCGCGCTTGGAAGCCAGATAGCGACGCACCCCGCCGCTGCGGGGGGCGTAGAGCATGGTGGTGTCGACCAGGCGGGCGCTACCGTCAGACGGCGGATCGGCACGCAGAGAAAAACCGCGCGGGCCGAGCGGCCGGGTCGATCTCGTATCGGTCACGCCGAATCCTCATCGGTACTGCAAGCCGCCCCATTCGGCCCCGGAACGATAAAGCTTTTGCGACGCTCAGGGTTCCTCGCCGTCCCCGGACGATTTCAAGGAGACGCCGCGCCGTCCCAGAGCCTCTCGCAGCAATACTTCTACCTGAGCATTCACGCTGCGCAACTCGGCGCCGGCCAGCCGTTCGACGGCCGCCAGAACCTCCGGGCGGACGCGCATCAGGAACGCACGCCGTCCGCCCTTCCCCGCGGGATCGCCCGCCACGTCAGCCGTACAGCGTGCCGGTGTTGACCACGGGCTGGGCCTCGCGGTCGGCGCACAGCACCACCAGCAGGTTGGAGACCATCGAGGCGCGGCGCTCGTCATCCAGGGTGACGACGCCCCGCTCGCTGAGCTGGCCCAGGGCGCTTTCCACCATATCGACGGCGCCGGCCACGATCGTCCGGCGCGCGGCCAGGACGGCCTCGGCCTGCTGACGCTTCAGCATCGAACCGGCGATCTCGGGCGCATAGGCCAGGTGCATCAGGTGCGCCTCGTCGATGGCCACGCCCGCCACGGCGGTGCGCTGCTGCAGATCCTTGCGCAGGCGGTCGCCCACCTCCTCGGCGTCGGCGCGCAGGGTCGGCTCGCCCTCCTCCGCGTGGTCGTAGGCGTAGTGGGTCGCGACCTCGCGCAGGCCAGTCTCGATCTGGATGTTCACGAAGGTGGCGTAGTCATCGACGTCGAACAGGGCCTGGGCCGAGTCCTTCACGCGCCAGACGACATTGGCGGCGATCTCGATCGGGTTGCCGCGCTTGTCGTTGACCTTCAGCGTCTCGCTGGTGACGTTGCGGACCCGCAGGCTGATCTTGCTGCGGCCGTACCAGGGCAGGATCCACCGCAGACCGGTCTTGCGGTCGGTGCCGGTATAGGCGCCGAACAGGGTGATGACATAGCCCTCGTTGGGCTGCAGCGCATAGAAGCCGCAGGCCATCAGCAGCCCCGCAGCGACCAGCACGGCGCCCGTCACCCCGAACACCACGCCGCCGCTCTTGGCCTGGCTGATCGCCCAGATCCCGGCCGCGAACAGCAGCGGCGTGATCAGCAGCGCCAAGCCGCCGTTCATGCCCGCATGCGGACGCTCGGTGGTGGGGTTGATGGTTCGGACGTCGGTCATGAGCTCCCTCCAGTTTCGATTTCAAAGTGATATCACTTTGATCGCAGCGCTTCGTCAAGGCGGTCGCACGCCTGGGGGTGGAATCCGTGAAGAGATGGAAGGAGTGGTGGGCAGTGAGGGGATCGAACCCCCGACCCTCTCGGTGTAAACGAGACGCTCTACCGCTGAGCTAACTGCCCACTTGGGAGGCCGCTTCTAACGGGCCAAAGTCCTGGCGCAAAGCGCGAAAACGAAAAGGCGGAACGCCAACCTCCGGCGCCCCGCCCGTTCTGGACGCGGAAACTTGTATCAACCGTTCAGCGACGACTTCAGGCCCTCGCCGACCTGGAAGCGCGCGGTCTTGGACGCGGGACGATTCACGGTCTCGCCGGTACGCGGATTGCGGGCGGTGCCGGCGGCGCGGGCCACGGCCTTGAACGTGCCGAAACCGACGAGCCGAACGTCCTGCCCCGATTTCAGGGAGTCGGTGACGGCGTCGATGAACGCTTCCAGAGCGTCCTTGGCCTGGTTCTTGTTGATGCCCGCCTTCTCGGCGATCGCCGTAACGAGTTCGGCTTTAGTGGTCATGTTTTTCTCCCAGCCGAGCGGCGACGTGTTTTCGCTTACGGCGCTTCGCTCTGCGGGGATTATGGCTGTTGAAAAATTGTCGTCAAACGAGAGCGGCGCGGGAAACTCCCGCGCCGCACAAGTTATCACCAATAAGTTACAATCAGTGGGTCAGGACGGCGTCGCCATCGCTGTCGTCCTTCTTGGATGCCCCGCCGATCGGCTCCTCGGCCTCGTTCCATTCGACCGGCGTCAGTGGGCCCGTCAGGGACAGCTTCAGCACTTCGTCCATGGTCGAGACCGGAATGATCTCCAGGCCGTCCTTCACGCTCTGAGGGACGTCCGCGAGGTCCTTCTCGTTCTCCTGCGGGATCAGAACCGTTTTCACGCCGGAGCGCAGAGCCGCCAGCAGCTTTTCCTTCAGGCCGCCGATAGCGGTGACCCGGCCGCGCAGGGTGATCTCGCCGGTCATGGCGATGTCCTTGCGGATCGGGATGCCCGTCAGCACCGACACGATGGCCAGACCCATGGCCGCGCCGGCGGACGGGCCGTCCTTGGGCGTCGCGCCGTCCGGCACGTGGATGTGGACGTCGGTCTTCTCGAACACCGGCGGCTTGATGCCGAACTGCAGCGAGCGCGAACGGACGTAGCTGTTGGCCGCCGCGATCGACTCCTTCATGACCTCCTTGAGGTTGCCGGTGATCTGCATGCGACCCTTGCCCGGCATCTTCACGGCTTCGATGGTCAGGATGTCGCCGCCGAACTCCGTCCAGGCCAGACCAGTGACGATGCCGACCTGATCGACTTCGTCGGTCTCGCCGTAGCGGTACTTCTTGACGCCCGCGTACTTGGCCAGACGCTCGTCATCGATAGTGATCGTGGTCAGCTTCTCGCGGGCCAGGTCACGCACCGTCTTGCGCGCCAGGGCGCCCAGTTCCCGCTCCAGCGACCGCACGCCGGCTTCCCGGGTGTAGTAGCGGATCAGATCGCGGATCGCCTTGTCCGGAACGATGAACTCGGCCGGCTTCAGGCCGTGGTCCTTCGACAGCTTCGGCAGAACGTGACGCTTGGCGATCTCCAGCTTCTCATCCTCGGTGTAGCCGGGGATGCGGATGATCTCCATGCGATCCAGCAGCGGCTGGGGCATGTTCAGGCTGTTGGCCGTCGTGACGAACATCACCTGGCTCAGGTCGTAGTCGACCTCCAGATAGTGGTCGCCGAAGGTCGAGTTCTGCGACGGGTCCAGCACCTCCAGCAGCGCCGAGGCGGGGTCGCCGCGGTAGTCGCTGCCCATCTTGTCGATCTCGTCCAGCAGGACGAAGGCGTTGGTCGTCTTGGCCTTCTTCATCGACTGGACGACCTTGCCGGGCATCGAGCCGATGTAGGTGCGGCGGTGACCGCGGATCTCGGCCTCGTCGCGCACGCCGCCGAGGCTCATGCGCACGAACTCGCGGCCCGTGGCCTTGGCCAGCGACTTGCCCAGCGAGGTCTTGCCAACGCCGGGAGGGCCGACCAGGCACAGGATCGGGCCCTTCAGCGAGTTGGTCCGGGCCTGGACGGCCAGGTACTCGAGGATCCGTTCCTTGACCTTCTCGAGACCGTAGTGGTCGGCGTCGAGGATGCCCTCGGCCTCGGCCATGTCGATCTTCTTGGTCTTGGCCTTGCCCCACGGGATCGACAGCAGCCAGTCCAGATAGTTCCGGACGACCGTGCTCTCGGCCGACATCGGGCTCATATTGCGCAGCTTCTTCAGCTCGCTCTCGGCCTTGGTGCGGGCTTCCTTGGACAGCTTGGTCTTCTTGATGCGCTTCTCGAGATCGATCAGCTCGTCGCGCGCGTCATCGGGGTCACCCAGCTCGCGCTGGATGGCCTTCATCTGTTCGTTCAGATAGTACTCGCGCTGGGTCTTCTCCATCTGGCGCTTCACGCGCGAGCGGATCTTCTTCTCGACCTGCAGCACCGAGATCTCGCCTTCCATGAGGGCGAAGACCTTTTCCAGTCGCTTGGTGACGTCGAAGATTTCCAGCAGGTGCTGCTTGTCGCCGATCTTCACCGACAGGTGCGCGGCGATGCTGTCGGCCAGCTTGCCCGGCTCGGCGATCTGCGGGATCGACGCCAGGGCCTCCGGCGGCACCTTCTTGTTCAGCTTCACGTAGTTTTCGAATTGCTCGACGACCGCGCGCGACAGGGCCTCGGCCTCGGGGCCGGCGCCTTCGTCTTCGCTGACTTCGCCGATCTGGGCCTCGTAGTAGGACTCCTGATCGGTGAACTTGACGACCGCGGCGCGGCCCTTGCCTTCGACCAGCACCTTGACGGTGCCGTCGGGCAGCTTCAGCAGCTGCAGCACGGTGGCCAGTACGCCGACGTCGAAGATGTCGCCCGGCGCCGGATCATCATCCGCCGAGTTCTTCTGGGTCACCAGAAGGATCTGCTTGTCGCCGCGCATCACCTCTTCGAGGGCGCGTACGGATTTGTCGCGGCCCACGAAAAGCGGCACCACCATGTGCGGGAACACAACGATGTCCCGGAGCGGCAACACAGGAAGCGTACGTAGTTCGGACATGTGCTCTATACTCCCGGCCTCAGCGCCCCTAGCGCCTGGCCCTGCGGACCGCCGTAACTTCAGACGATGCGCCTGAGTCGATCGGCCCGTCCGCCCGTGACTGGACGGATGGTCGCTATTTATGTGGACGTTTTACAACAGGGTTCAAGCGTGACGGGACGACAGCGGCGACACGTCGCGCGTGTCTGGTGAAGCTGGATCGCCCATGCCCCCTGCCCGCCTTTGACGGGCAAGTTAGGCCAACCACCCGACTTTTCGAGGCTTTTGCTCGCTCAAGCTGTCCGTGGCGCGGGCGCCGCACGGGTCATCCAAAGGCTATCAGCCTCAGATTTATCCACGAAAAAGGCGCGCCCCCGAAATGGAGACGCGCCCAATTCTTGCGGTGACGCTTCGACTTACGCCGAAGCGGCCCCGCCCTTCTTCTCGGCGTAGATCAGCAGCGGTTGAGCCCGGCCTTCGACAACCTCGGCATTGACCACCACTTCTTCGACACCCTCGTAGTTGGGCAGCTCGAACATGGTCTCCAGCAGGATGCCTTCCATGATGGAACGCAGGCCGCGGGCGCCGGTCTTGCGGATGATGGCCTTCTTGGCGACCTGATGCAGGGCGTCGTCGGTGAAGGTCAGGCCGATGTTCTCCATCTCGAACAGGCGCTGGTACTGCTTGACGAAGGCGTTCTTCGGCTCGGTCAGGATCTTGACCAGGGCGGCCTCGTCGAGGTCCTCCAGGGTCGCGACCACCGGCAGACGGCCGATGAATTCCGGGATCAGGCCGAAGCGTTGCAGGTCGTCAGGCTCGACGTTCCGCAGGATCTCGCCGGTGCGGCGCTCTTCCGGATCGGTCACCTTGGCGCCGAAGCCGATCGACTTGGCCGCACCGCGCGCCGAGATGATCTTCTCGAGGCCAGCGAACGCGCCGCCGCAGATGAACAGGATGTTCGTCGTGTCGACCTGCAGGAATTCCTGCTGCGGATGCTTGCGCCCGCCTTGCGGCGGCACGGAGGCGACGGTGCCTTCCATGATCTTCAGCAGGGCCTGCTGCACGCCTTCGCCCGACACGTCGCGCGTGATCGACGGATTGTCCGACTTGCGGCTGATCTTGTCGATTTCGTCGATGTAGACGATGCCGCGCTGGGCGCGCTCGACATTGTAGTCGGCGGCTTGCAGCAGCTTCAGCACGATATTCTCGACGTCTTCGCCAACGTAACCAGCTTCGGTCAGCGTCGTGGCGTCAGCCATCGTGAACGGCACGTCGATGATTCGGGCCAGCGTCTGAGCCAGCAGGGTCTTACCCGTACCGGTCGGACCGACCAGCAGGATGTTCGACTTCGCCAGTTCGACGTCGTTGTTCTTCGAAGCGTGGTTCAGGCGCTTGTAGTGATTGTGCACCGCGACCGCGAGGACCTTCTTGGCGTGGCCCTGACCAATCACGTAATCGTCCAGGACTTCGCAGATCTCGCGCGGCGTCGGCACGCCGTCCTTAGACTTCACGAAGGCGATCTTGTGCTCTTCGCGGATGATGTCCATGCACAGTTCGACGCATTCATCACAAATGAACACCGTCGGCCCTGCGATGAGCTTGCGCACCTCGTGCTGGCTCTTTCCGCAGAAAGAACAATACAGAGTGCTCTTGGTGTCGCCGCTCGCGGCTTTCGTCATGATCGCTTCTCACACTATGGCGACTTACGGCTTACGCCGGTGACGCCCCTCCGAGCGCACACACCGCCACCGAAGCAGACAGGATATACGCCGGGAGTTGTCTAATCCTTGACATTCCCCGATCCGGGCTCGCTTCACAAGCCTTGGCGGCTCCTTTCCGCCTGAAACGCCTCAAAGCGCCGGATCGTGTCATGACCTCGTCGTCTAATTTGGGCGATTGGCGGCAGGACGCAACCCATCCCGCGCCTTGGGCCTTACGGCGGTGTGCGTAACCCCGTATGACGAGAGCCGGAATCGTTGAAACGGAGCGTGTTCGGTGAGCTCACACGGAAGGATCGATGGCGAAGCGTTCTCTGATGGCCAAGGGTTTGAGCGCCTCGCGTCCGATGACCGGCGACCTGGGTGAAGAGCCCGCCCTGGTGGCGTTCGATTTTGACGGCACCCTGACGGTCAAGGACAGCTTCAACGCCTTCTTGAAGTGGCGCGCGGGCCGCAAGTGGACGCGCGGCGTCATTCGCCTGACCCCGGCCCTGATCACCTATGTCTTCGATCGTAACCGCGCCAAGCTGAAGGCCGCGGCGATCCGCGAGTTCATGAAGGGCGCCACCGTCGCCCAGATTGAGAACGACGCGCGCACCTTCGCCCAGAACCATGCCGCTTCGCTGCTGCGTCCCGACGCCCTGGCCGTCTGGCGCTCGTGGCGGGCAAAGGGCGCCAAGCTGGTGATCGTCACCGCCTCACCCGAGATCACCGTCGCTCCGTTCGCCCGCGGCCTGGGCGCGGACATGCTGATCGGCACCCGCCTGATGACCAGCGAGGACGGCCGCGTGCTGGGCGGCCTGGACGGCAACAACTGTCGCGCCAAGGAGAAGGTGCTGCGCCTGCGCGAAGTGTTCGGCCCCGACGTCCACCTGACGGCCGCCTACGGCGACACCTCCGGCGACACTGAGATGCTAGCGATCGCCGACGAGAAGGGCTACCGCGTCTTCCGAGGCAAGCCGGCGTCCTAGAGCCCCCTCGCCTCGCCCAGACCGACAATCCAGACAAAGAAAAAGCCGCTGACCCGAGAGTCAGCGGCTTTGTCGTTTTGAGACCTTAGCGCCTTATTCGGCGCCGGCCTCGGCCGCGTCGCGGGTGTCGTAGACGTGGTCGACCAGGCCCCAGGCCTTGGCTTCTTCCGAGCTCATGAAGTGGTCGCGGTCCAGGGTGCGCTCGACCTCTTCATAGGTGCGGCCGCAGTGCTTGACGTAGATCTCGTTCAGGCGACGCTTGGTCTTGATGATGTCCTCGGCGTGGCGCTCGATGTCCGAGGCCTGGCCGCGGAAGCCGCCCGAGGGCTGGTGGACCATGATGCGGGCGTTCGGCAGCGCGATGCGCTGGCCGGCGGCGCCGGCGGCGAGCAGCAGGCTGCCCATCGAGGCGGCCATGCCCATGCACACCGTCGAGACCGGGCTCTTGATGTATTGCATGGTGTCGTAGATCGCGAGACCGGCCGTCACCACGCCGCCCGGCGAGTTGATGTACATGGCGATCTCTTTCTTGGGGTTCTCCGACTCCAGGAACAGCAGCTGGGCGCAGATCAGGCTGGCCATGCCGTCCTCGACCGGACCGGTCAGGAAGATGATCCGCTCCTTCAGCAGGCGCGAGAAGATGTCGAACGCGCGCTCGCCGCGGCTGGTCTGCTCGACCACCATCGGAACCAGGTTCATCGCCGTCGCCATCGGATCGTACATCATGGGGTTCGCCCTTCGTCGTGTGGTGCTGGCGGCGCGAAAACGAATCAGCCCCCGCGCGCCGTCGCTCACGCATATCGCGTGGCGCTTAACAGGTTGCAAGGAGCCCTGCCTTTCGAGCACGCACGAAAAAGGCGCGACCCTTGCGAACCGCGCCTCGCTTCGTCTGACGTTCGGAGGTTTTAGCCGCCGTAGCCTTCCGGCAGGTCGTCTTCTTCCAGGAGTTCGTCCTTGGAGACTTCCTTCTCTTCGATCTTGGCCTTGCCGAAGATCAGGTCGACGACCTTGTCTTCGTAGATCGGGGCGCGCAGGGCGGCCTGCAGGTCGGCGCGCTGGCGGTACATGTCGAAGACCTGTTGGGCTTGCGGGCCGTACTGGCGGGCTTCGCGCATGATCGCGTCGGTCAGTTCCTGGTCGGTGACGACCACGTCGTTCTTGCGGCCAATTTCCGCCAGGACCAGGCCCAGACGCACGCGGCGCTCGGCGATCTTGCGGTACTCGTCCTTCAGGACGTCGTCCGACTTCTCGGCGTCTTCCGGCGGCAAACCGCCACGGGCCTTGTCGGATTCAACTTGCTGCCAGATGCCGGCGAACTCGGCTTCCACCATGCGCGGCGGCAGCGGGAAGTCGTGCTTGGTGTCCAGCACGTCCAGCAGGGCGCGCTTCAGCTTGAAGCGCGAGGAGTTGTCGTAGCGACCCGACAGGTTCGAGCGCAGCAGGTCGGTCAGGGCGGCCAGGTCCGACAGACCCAGGCGCTTGGCCAGCTCGTCGTCGGCCTTGCCGTCGACCGGGGCGCGGACTTCGGTGACCTTGGTGGCGAACTCCGCGTCCTTACCGGCCAGGTCGGCGGCTTGGTAGTCTTCCGGGAACTTCACCTTCACGACGACGTCGTCGCCGGCCTTCGAACCGACCAGTTGGTCTTCGAAGCCCGGGATGAACTGACCCGAACCCAGGACCAGCTCGGCGCCTTCGGCCTTGCCGCCGGCGAACTCGACGCCGTCGATGGTGCCGACGAAGTCGATGACCAGTTGGTCGCCGTCCTTGGCCTTCGCGGTCTTGCCGGTGCGCGGCTCATAGGTGCGGGCCTGCTTGGCCAGCTCTTCCAGAGCTTCGGTGACTTCGGCGTCTTCGATCTTGTAGACCGGCTTGACCAGCTCGATGGTCGACGGGTCGATCGGCTCGAATTCCGGCATGACTTCGACGGCCAGGTCGAAGACCAGGTCTTCGCCGCCGTTCATGACCTTTTCCATGTCCGAGGTCGGGTTCAGCTCGGGCTGACCGGCCGGACGCAGCTTGTTGTCTTCCAGGACCTTGGTGGTCGTCTCGTTGAGCGCCTGCTCGATGACTTCACCCATCAGGCCCTTGCCGTACAGGCGGCGAACGTGGGCCGTCGGCACCTTGCCCGGACGGAAGCCCTTCACGTTCATCTGCGGCGCGACTTCGGCGATGCGCGCTTCCAGGCGCGTGGCCAGTTCACTCGCGGGCACCGTGACACCGAAAACGCGGCTGAGGCCTTCGCCCGACTTTTCAACGATCTGCATCGACATTCTTATTTCTCGGGTCCGGGGCGCCGCGCGCCCGAGCTCCGCCCTGGGGTCCAAAAGATCGACGCCGCCCGCGAGAGCCGGGGGCGGCGAAAGAGCGCTCTTATGTCACGACGTTCGCGTGCATCCAAGAGCAGCAGCGATAAAACTCACGCGGGCCTGGAAAGCCCGCGAGAAGAGTGGTGCGGATGAGAGGACTCGAACCTCCACGCCTCTCGGCGCTAGAACCTAAATCTAGTGCGTCTACCAGTTTCGCCACATCCGCGTGGGTCGGGGCTTACGGACTTACATCGGACCGCGCAAGTCCACTGTCGCGCTCAGCGCCGGGCGTGCAGCTCGGCCAGGATCGCCGGCGCCAGGCCCGGCAGATCCTCGGCGATCAGGCCCGGACCATGGCGCGCCCCACATTCGGCGTGGATCCAGGCGCCGGCGCAGGCTGCCTCGAAACTCTCCATGCCCTGGGCGATCAGCCCGCCGATGAAGCCGGCCAGTACGTCGCCGGAGCCGGCCGTGGCCAGCCAGGGCGAGCCGTTCAACGACACCGCGGCTCGACCGTCCGGCGCCGCGATCGCGGTGTCGGCGCCCTTCAGCAGCACGACAGCCCCCGCGCGCTCAGCCGCGGTCCGGGCGGCGGCGATGCGATCGGTGGAGGCGACCAGTAGGCCGGGGAAGATTCGTTCGAACTCGCCCGGATGCGGCGTCAGCACGTCGTCGCGGTCCAGGCAGGCGAACAGCGCCTCGCGGTCGTGACGAAAGCTGGTCAGGGCGTCGGCGTCGACGACCAGGGCCGCGCCGGTGCGGGCCAGGGCCTGCAGGTTTTGCGCGGTCGCCTCCCCCACCCCGGCCGCCGGCCCAATGATCACCGCATCGGCCTCCTCGGCGGCGACGGCCAAATCAGCCTCCGCCCCGAAGGGCGCCAGCATGATCGCCTCGAGATGCGCTGCATTGACCGCTAGGGCGCCCGGCGGCGACAGCACGGTCACCGCGCCGGCGCCGATCCGCAGGGCGCCGCGCGCCGCCAGTCGCGCCGCTCCTGTGTTCCACATCTCGCCGCTGACCACCTTGAGCCGGCCGCGCGTGTGCTTGTGGGCGTCCAGCGCCGGCCACGGGAAGCGGCGGGCCCAAAGCGCCGGACCGTTCTCGAACAGCGTCGCCTCGTCCGAGGGCGTCAGGCCGATGTCGGCCACGACGATCTCACCACAGGCCTTGCGGCCCTCGACCAGAACATGGGCGCGCTTGCGACGATGGAAGGTCACAGTCAGGTCGGCGCGGAACACCGCCTCACCCAGGGGGCGGCCGGTGTCGCCGTGAACGCCGGACGGCACATCGACCGCCACGATGCTTGGCGACCACTCGGCGCTGGCCCGCGCCAGCTGGGCGACCTCCCCCTCAAGCGTTCGCGACAGTCCCGCCCCGAACAGCGCATCTATATAGAGCGTGCCGACCGACAGTTCGGACGACAGCGGACGGACCTCGCCCTTCCAGCGCGCGGCGGCCTTGCGTGCGGCATCGGTGGACGGCGGATAGGCCGCCTCGACCACGACCTGCCAGCCGCGCCGGCGCAGGTGACGGGCGGCGACATAGCCGTCGCCGCCATTGTCGCCAGGGCCGCACCAGATGACGACTGGTCGGTGGGCGTAGCGGGCGCGCACGGCCTGGGCCACAGCCTCACCGGCCCGCTCCATCAGCACCGATGTCGACGTTCCCCGCTCCACGGCCGCCCGGTCGGCGGCGGCCATCTCAGCGACGGTCAGGATTTCACGCGGCACGCCATTATCCCCGAGACGCTAGAGCACCTGACTGTGAGCTTCGCGCCCTTTGCGCGCCAGGATCAAGCGGTCACCGGCGATCTCGAAAACCGTAAGGGAGCAATGGTCGGGCCGGAACACCGCCACCTTGGGATCGCCGGTCGCCGCCGACACCGCCGCGTTCAGGGCCACGAAGTGGCTGAACACCGCTGCGCCGTCGTGCTCGGCCAGCGCGGCGGCGACGCTCTGGGTCCAGGCGACATAGTCCAGGTCGCCGACCACCTCGTCCCAGCGGCCATCGAAGGCCTGGCGCAACCAAGCCGGCCGCTCTGCCGCGGTCAGCGCCGCCGGGGTCGGGATCTCGCCGACGCGCGGATCGATCTCGACCGGCACGCCCAGGGCGTCGGCGAAGGGCTGGGCCGTCTCGCGGCAGCGCTTTAACGGCGAGGACACCACGCGGGTCGGCCGCTCCTGCGGCGGCAGCGCCAGAAGCTCTCTCGTCACCGCTTCGGCCTGCGCCCTGCCCTCGGCGTCCAGGCCCGGATCCTCGTCCGCCCCGCCCCAGGTCGAGGCCGGACGCCCGTGGCGGATCACATACACGCGGCTCATGCGGCGGCTCCCCAACCGGCCTTGCGCATCTTCACTGTCGCCAAAGCTTCACGACCGGCAAGAACCGACCCTTTTGACGCGCCAACCCAGGCTGCGCATTCCGCCGCAAGATTCAGCAATTTTCCGGGAGAAAGCTGATTTCCCACAAAAGCCCCTTCGCGAAATCGGCCCGCTTCGAACACGCGCTGCGCGTCCTGACGGGGTTTCGCCCCGGTTCGAACGGACGTTCGATGCGATCCTAGGTGTCGAAGCGCTCACAGCAAGGCCATTTGGCCGCCATTCCGGAAATGTGCATTTCTCGGGCGAAGTCTGCACAAATTTCGATCACATGCCTGGAAGTCGATCGTCCGCCGACCTTTGTCGCACCGGCTCGCTTGCGGCGCTCAAGGCGGCGTGATCGGTGCGCCTCAGCAATGGGCGGTTCGCCGCCGACGGGACCGAGTGGAACCGATGAAGAAGATCGAAGCCGTCATCAAGCCGTTCAAGCTGGATGAGGTGAAGGAGGCCCTCCAGGAGATGGGCGTCCAGGGCATGACCGTGCTCGAAGCCAAGGGCTATGGCCGCCAAAAGGGCCACACTGAGCTGTATCGCGGCGCCGAGTACGTCGTGGACTTCCTCCCCAAGATCAAGGTCGAGGTCGTCGTCGAGGACAGCCAGCTGGACGCCGCTCTGGACGCCATCACCCGCGCCGCCCGCACGGGCCGCATCGGCGACGGCAAGATTTTCGTCTCGGAGATCGCGGAAGTGGTCCGCATCCGAACCGGAGAAACCGGCCCGGCCGCCGTCTAAGGCCTGACCGTCTAATCGCTACAGAACTCTACCAAGGGGATACGGAATGAGCACCGCCAAGGAAATCCTGGACCTGATCAAGGAAAAGGACGTCAAGTACGTCGACGTGCGCTTCACCGACATTCACGGCAAGATGCAGCACGTCACGTTCGACATCGATCTGGTCGACGACGACTTCCTGAACGACGGCACCATGTTCGACGGCTCGTCGATCGCCGGCTGGAAGGCCATCAACGAGTCGGACATGAAGCTGCGTCCCGACCTGTCGAGCGCCATCATCGACCCGTTCTATCAGCAGACCACGCTGGCGCTGTTCTGCGACGTCGTGAACCCCGACACCGGCACCCCCTACAACCGCGACCCGCGCTCGATCGCCAAGGCCGCGCTGAACTACGTGAAGTCGGCCGGCGTGGGCGACACTGTGTACTTCGGTCCGGAAGCCGAGTTCTTCATCTTCGACGACGTGCGCTGGTCGACCGCCCCGCACGACACCAGCTACGCGTTCGACTCGACCGAACTGCCGGTCAATTCGAGCAAGGCCTATCCGGAAGGCAATATGGGCCACCGCCCGGGCCCCAAGGGCGGCTACTTCCCGGTCAACCCGGTCGATAGCGCTCAAGACCTGCGCGGCGAAATGTTGGCCGTCATGGGCGAGCTGGGCATGAAGCCGGAAAAGCACCACCACGAAGTGGCCCCGGCCCAGCACGAACTCGGCCTGAAGTTCGACACCATGGTCGTCATGGCCGACCGGATGCAGCTCTACAAGTACGTCATCCACAACGTCGCCGCCGCCTACGGCAAGACGGCCACCTTCATGGCCAAGCCGATGTTCGGCGACAACGGCTCGGGCATGCACGTGCACCAGTCGATTTGGCAGGACGGCAAGCCGCTGTTCGCCGGTGACAAGTACGCTGGCCTGTCGCAGGAATGCCTGTGGTACATCGGCGGCGTCATCAAGCACGCCAAGGCCATCAACGCGTTCTCGAACTCGACGACGAACTCGTACAAGCGCCTGGTGCCCGGCTACGAAGCCCCGGTGAAGCTGGCCTACAGCTCGCGTAACCGTTCGGCCTCGATCCGCATCCCGCACGTCGACAGCCCGAAGGCCAAGCGCCTGGAGGCCCGCTTCCCCGACCCGATGGGCAACCCGTACCTGACCTTCGTCGCCCTGCTGATGGCCGGCCTGGACGGCATCATCAACAAGATCGACCCGGGCGCTCCGGCCGACAAGAACCTGTACGACCTGCCGCCCCGCGAGCAGAAGAAGATCCCGGAAGTCTGCGGCTCGCTGCGCGAAGCCCTGGAAAGCCTGGACAAGGACCGCGCCTTCCTGAAGGCCGGCGGCGTCATGGATGACGACTTCATCGACAGCTACATCGAGCTGAAGATGGAAGAAGTGATGCGTCTGCAACTGCACCCGCACCCGGTCGAGTTCGAAATGTACTACAAGTGCTAGTCGCGTAAGCGCTTAGACGAATGCGAAGGGCCGGAGAGCGATCTCCGGCCCTTTTTCGTTGCGCGGGCAGGTCGATACAGCCTCAAGACTGGGAACGACTTATTACTTACGGGCAGATGCTGAGCAAAAATGTCGCAAGTTCGCAACATAAGTGACGCAATCAACCTATCCGGGGCGAAATCGGACGGCGCGAGATATCCGGGCGGCCAAGACTTGGCCTATCGCAAACCTAACGGAATCGCCGCCAACGCCCCGGTTCAGAGTTGGCGACGCGGCGACCGATCACGACAGGATCTCTCTCCATGCATCATGCCCATCGCACCCTTCGTCGCGCCCTGACGATCTCCTGCGGCGCCGCCGCACTCGCCTCGGCCCTGGCCGCCGCGCCGGCCGCCTTCGCCCAGGACTCCAAGGTCGGCGAGATCATCATCACCGCCCAGCGCCGCAGCGAAAACCTGCAGGACGTCCCGGTCTCGGTCGCCGCCATCGGCGGTGAGAAGCTGCAAGCCACCTTCGCCGCCGGCGACGACATCCTGGCCCTGTCGGCCAAGGCCCCGGGCCTGTACGCCGAGTCCTCGAACGGCCGCGCCGCCCCGCGCTTCTACATCCGCGGCCTGGGCAACGCCGACTTCGACCTGGCCGCCTCGCAGCCGGTGTCGATCATCCAGGACGAAGTCGTCCTTGAGAACGTCGTGCTGAAGAGCTCGCCGATCTATGACCTCGACCACGTCGAAGTCCTGCGTGGCCCGCAAGGCACGCTGTTCGGCCGCAACACCACGGCCGGCATCGTCAAGTTCGACACCGTCAAGCCCAGCGAAGAGTTCAAGGGTCGCGTCGCCGCCTCTTACGGCAGCTTCAACACCTTCACCTTCGACGGCGGCGTCGGCGGCGCCATCGTCCCGGGTAAGGTCGCGGTCCGCGCCTCGGCCCTGCTGCAGCGCCGCGACGACTGGATCGACAACACCTTCACCAAGACCGAGAACGCCCTTGGCGGCTTCGAGGAAAAGGCCGGTCGCCTGCAGGTGTTGTTCACCCCGACCGAGAAGCTGTCGGCCCTGTTCAACGTCCACGCCCGTGACCTGGACGGCACCGCCGCGGTGTTCCGCGCCAACGTGCTGACCAAGGGCTCCAACCAGCTGAACAGCAACTACGACCGCGACAAGGTCGCCTACGACGCCGGCGGCGGTAACCACCAGCGCTACAAGGGCTACGGCGCCTCGGCCAACATCCAGTACGATTTCGGCGGCGCCAAGCTGACCTCGATCACCGCCTATGAGAACACCCACGGCTACAGCCGCGGCGACATTGACGGCGGCAACCCCGCTGGCCCGGGCTTCATCCCGTTCCAGTCGGACACCCAGGACGCGATCCCGAACCTGTTCCAGTGGACCCAGGAAGTCCGCCTGGCCAGCGACACCGACGGCCCGCTGAGCTGGCAGGTCGGCGGCTTCTACTTCGACACGAAGTACGCCATCGAGACCAACCCCTTCTTCATGCCGCCCACCCGTCTGCAGCAGAAGAACAAGGCCTGGGCCGTGTTCGGTCAGGCCTCGTACGCGGTCACCGAAGCGTTCACCCTGACCGGCGGCCTGCGCTACACCGAGGACGACAAGGACCTGAAGGTCATGTTCGGCAACGCCGCACCGGCCGTTTCGGTCTCCGACGATCATCTCTCGTGGGACGTCTCGGCATTCCTGAAACTGGACGAGAACGTCAGCGTCTATGGCAAGGTCGCCTCGGGCTTCCGGGGTCCGTCGATCCAGGGCCGTGACATCGCCTTCGGCTCGCCCGCTTCGACCGCCCGCTCCGAGACGATCATGTCGTACGAAGTCGGCCTGAAGAGCGAACTGCTGGACCGCCGCATCCGCCTGAACGGCGCGATGTTCGCCTACACCGTCGACGACCCGCAGTTCAGCGCCGTCGGCGGCGGCAGCAACTCCAACCGCCTGATCAACGCCAAGAAGGGCGAGGCCTTCGGCCTGGAGCTGGACAGCGAGTTCGTGATCACCCCGAACTTCGTGGTCACGGCGGGCTATAGCTTCGCCCAGACCAAGATCAAGGACGCGACCCTGGCCGTCGCGCCCTGCGCCGCCTGCACGGTCACCGACCCGCTGAACGCCGCCGGCCAGGCCCTGGTCAACGGCAACCCGTTCCCGAACGCGCCGCGCTACACCTTCGACTTCACCGCGCGCTACTCGTACCCGGTCGCCTCTGGCGAACTGTTCGCCTTCACCGACTGGAAGCGCCAGGGCTACACCAACCTGTTCCTGTACCAGTCGAAGGAGTTCTACTCGAAGAACGACTTCGAGGGCGGCCTGAAGCTGGGTTACGCCAACAAGGAAGGCGGCTGGGAACTGGCCGCGTTCGCGCGCAACATCACCAACGAGCACAACATCAAGGGCGCGATCGACTTCAACAACCTGACCGCCTTCGTCAACGAACCGCGTGTCATCGGCGTCTCGGTCGACGCTCGCTTCTAAGCCCTTCGGGACTTCGAAACGGAAAGGCCGCGGAGCGATCCGCGGCCTTTTTCTTGTCAGGCCTTCAGCCCGTGGCCGATGACCGGCGTGGTCTCGAAGTGCTATGGGAAACCTGCGATGATCGGCCGGGCCTCGGCGATGGCGGCCTGCACCGCTGGAAGTTTCAGAGAGGCGGCATGGGCGTCCTTGTCGGTCCAGACCTCGGTGATCCACAGGGCGTCAGCATTGGCCGGGTCCTTGGCGATCACGTAGGACAGACAGCCGGGCATGTCGCCGGTGCTCTCGCCGAGTATCGCCAGCAGGTCGTCACGCTTGCCGGGCGCGGCCAGCATCTGACCAATCAGTCCGTACATCGGTTTCTTCTCCTGAGCTTGGGCGGCTGGCGCGATCACCACGACGGCGAGACCGCCGGCCAGCACGTCGCGCCGGTCGAGAATCGTCATGCCTTGCACTCGCCCTGAGCGGCGACGCTGACCCCGGCGCCGGCCGCTTGGCAGGCGTTGCCGTAGGTCTTGCCGTCGCAGCCGCAGACCGGCTGGTAGATCATCGGGCACATGTCCGGCTTCTTGCGGCAGACGCCGGCGGCGTCGGCGACCGTGCGGCATTGGCCGGCCTTCATCTCGCAGGTCAGGCCCGACTGGCACTGGAAGCCGGCGAAGCCGCCGCACATACCGCCCTCGGCGACCGGCGTGCGCGGGCCTCCCGACGGCGGCGGAGTGGACTGTCCCGGCGCGCTGCAAGCGGTCACGAGGATCAGGGCCAGGCAGGCGAGCAGACGGCGCATGAGCAACCTCCGTTATCGGGTGTGACTTGATAAGCCGGTTCTTTTCGTCTGTCCTTCCCGCCTCTTCGAGAGTCGGGGTTTTTCATGATTAGATGGCGTAACGCGGCGGCTGCCGCGAGCCTGCTGGCGCTTGGGCTTTCCGCCTGCGCCACCACCGGGACGACAGCGCCCGCCAAGCCGCCCGAAAAGGCCGAGGCCAGGCCGCTGCCCAAGGGCCTGGACGGCCAGGCCTCAAGCGGCTTCCCCTCGACCTATCAGCCCCTGCCCTCGCGCCCGACCGCCTTCGTCGGCGCCACGGTGCTGACCGCCACCGGCCAGCAGATTGAGAACGGCGTGGTGATCACGTCGGGCGGCAAGATCGTCGCCATCGGCGGTCCCGACACGCCGATCCCGGCCGACGTCGCCAAGGTCGATGCGACCGGCAAGTGGCTGACCCCCGGCATCATCGACGCCCACAGCCACCTGGGCGTCTATCCCTCGCCCGGCGTCTCGGCCCGCTCGGACGGCAACGAGGCCACCGACCCGAACACCGCCCAGGTCTGGGCCGAGCATTCGGTCTGGCCGCAGGATCCCGGCTTCAACCGGGCCCGCGCCGGCGGCGTCACGACCCTGCAGATCCTCCCCGGCTCGGCCAACCTGTTCGGCGGCCGCTCGGTGACGCTGAAGAACGTGCCGTCCCTGACCATGCAGGGCATGAAGTTCCCTGACGCGCCCTACGGCCTGAAGATGGCCTGCGGCGAGAACCCCAAGCGCGTCTACGGCGGCAAGGGCCGCTCTCCCTCCACCGCGATGGGCAACGTGTTCGGCTATCGCAAGGCCTGGATCGACGCCGCCGACTACGCCCGCAAGTGGGACGACTATCGGTCCAAACAGCAGAAGGGCGAAAAGGGCGACGCTCCCAAGCGCGACCTGCAGATGGAGACCCTGGCCGGCGTGCTGAAGGGCGAGATCCTGGTGCACAATCACTGCTACCGCGCCGACGAGGAAGCGGTGATGGTCGATATCGCCAAGGAGTTCGGCTACAAGATCACGATGTTCCACCACGCGGTGGAGAGCTACAAGATCGCCCCGCTGCTGGCCCGCGAGGGCATCTGCTCGGCGACCTGGTCGTCCTGGACCGGCTTCAAGATGGAAAGCCTGGACGCCATCGACGCCAACGCCGCCATCCTCTGGAAGAATGGCGCCTGCGTCGTCATCCACTCCGACGACCCGACCATGACCCAGCGGCTGAACCAGGAAGCCGCCATCGCCATGACCGCCGGCAACAAGCTGGGTTACGGCATCAGCCGGGCCGAGGCGATCAAGTGGATCACCGCCAACCCGGCCAAGTCCATGGGCATTGACGGCAAGACCGGCAGCCTGGAAGCCGGCAAGGCCGCCGACCTGGTGGTCTGGAGCCGCGATCCGTTCAGCGTCTACGCCCAGGCCGAGAAGGTCTTCGTCGACGGCGCCCTCGTTTACGACCGCAAGGACGAGCGCTTCCAGCCCAAGTCCGATTTCGAGCTCGGCCAGCCTGGCCAGGGAGCGTTCAACTGATGATCCGGTCATTGCTTCTCGCCAGCGCCGCCTGCGCCCTGGCCCTCCCCGCGGCCGCCGAGACGATCGCCATCGTCAACGCCCGCATCGAGCCCGTCTCGTCGGCCACCATCACGGCCGGCACGCTGGTCATCAAGGACGGCAAGATCGCCGCCGTCGGCGCCAGCGTCCCGGTCCCGGCCGGCGCCAAGGTGATCGACGCCAAGGGCGGGGTCGTCACCCCCGGCCTGGTCGCCCCGTCCTCGAACCTGGGCGCCTCCGAGATCGGCGGCGTCCGTGAGACCCGCGACGACGGCACCGGCAACGCCCTGTCTGCCGCCTTCGACATCGCCTACGGCGTCAACCCGGCCTCGCCGATGATCGGTCTCGCCCGCGACGGCGGCATCACCAGCTCGGCCGTCACGCCTGTCCTGTCGGGCAGCGGCGCCGGCAGCCACGTCCATGCCGACGATGGCGAGGTCGAGGAGATGACCGCCGGCAAGGAAGGACCCGGCGATCCGCCGCTGTTCGGCGGCCAGGCCGCGTTCATCCGCCTGAAGGCCGGCGCGCCGGACATCGTCGAGGCCAGCAAGCTGGCCGTCACCGTCTCGCTGGGCCAGAGCGGCGCCCGCGCCGCTGGCGGTTCGCGCGGCGCGAGCCTGGTGCTGATCCGCTCGGCGCTCGAGGACGCTCGCGCCTTCGCCGCCCGCCGCGCCGCCTTCGAGCAGGGCGCGACCCGCGACTTCGGCCTCTCGCGGCTGGACCTGCAGGCGCTCATCCCGGTCGTGCAGGGCAAGGTGCCGCTGCTGGTCCGCGTCTCCCGCGCCGCCGACATCCGCCAGGCCCTGAAACTGGCCGCCGACGAGAAGATCCGCATCGTCCTGGAAGGCGCCGAGGAAGGCTGGATGGTCGCCCCCGAGATCGCCAAGGCCGGTGTGCCGGTCATCGTCGATCCCCAGGCCGACCTGCCGGAAAGCTTCGAGGTCCTGGGCTCGCGCCTCGACAACGCCGCCCGGTTGAACGCCGCCGGCGTGACCGTGGCGATCAACGGCTCGCGGGACTTCAACAATTTGCGCCAGGAGCGGCTGAACGCCGGCCTGGCCGTCGCCAACGGTTTGCCCTACGCGGCGGGCCTGGCCGGCGTGACCCTGATCCCGGCCAAGATCTGGGGCCAGGATAGCAAGATCGGTTCGCTGGACGTGGGCAAGATCGCCGACGTCGTAGTCTGGAACGGCGATCCGCTGGAAACGACCAGCTGGCCGCTGAACGTCTTCGTCGGCGGCGTCGAGCAGCCGCAGGACAGCCGCCAGACGCAGCTGCGCGACCGCTACGCCAGCGGCGACCAGAGCGGCTATCCCGCCGCCTATCGCTGAATCCCTGCCCGCCCCCGGCCTTGCGCTGGGGGCGGATTTCCCTTTTCAGTGGAAGTCGCCCGGCCCATACGAGGCCCCCGCGTCCGAATCGCTTAGATTTCCCCTGATGTCCTCAGATAAGACCCCTTCCCTGTTCGGCGACGACGACGCCCTGGCCCCGGTTCCGGCCGCCCCGCTGTTGGGCGGCGTCGAACCGCATGTCGAGCCGACCCCGCGTCCGATCCCGCCGCCGCCGCCCTCCAAGGCCGCCCCGCCCCCGCCGCCGTCCAAGGCGAGCGCCCCGGGCGAGTACTCGGCCGCCGACATCGAGGTGCTGGAAGGGCTGGAGCCCGTCCGCAAGCGCCCCGGCATGTACATCGGCGGCACCGACGAGCGGGCGCTGCACCACCTGTTCGCCGAAGTGCTGGACAACTCGATGGACGAGGCCGTGGCCGGCTTCGCCAAGACCATCGAGGTCAAGCTGGACGCCGACGGCTTCCTGTCGGTCAAGGACGACGGCCGCGGCATGCCCGTGGACCCGCACCCGAAGTACCCCGGCAAGTCGGCGCTGGAGGTCATCATGACCGTCCTGCACGCCGGCGGTAAGTTCACGGGCAAGGCCTATGAGACCTCCGGCGGCCTGCACGGCGTCGGCGCCTCGGTCGTCAACGCCCTGTCCGAGCGCGTCGAGGTCACCGTCTGGCGCGACGGCTTCGAGCATCTGCAGGTCTTCTCGCGCGGCAAGCCGCTGGGCCCGATCGAGCAGATCGCCCCGTCGAAGAAGAAGGGCACCATGGTGCGCTTCAAGCCCGACGACGAGATCTTCGGCGAGGGCGTCGGCTTCAAGCCGGCGCGCCTGTATCGCATGGCCCGCTCCAAGGCCTATCTGTTCCGCGGCGTGCAGATCAAATGGTCCTGCGACCCATCGCGGATCCATGACCAGACCCCGCCCGAAGCCGTCTTCCACTTCCCCAACGGCCTGGCCGACTTCCTGGCCGAGCGGACCAAGGGCCTGACCACGATCACGCCCGAGAGCTTCTCGGGCCGCATCGAGCGCCAGGGCGAGGCCGGCGCCGTCGAATGGGCCGTCAGCTGGACGCCCCAGGGCTTCGGCGAGCACGACGGCTTCATGCAGTCGTACTGTAATACCGTCCCCACCCCCGAGGGCGGCACCCACGAGAGCGGCTTCCGCGCCGCCCTGACCCGGGGCCTCAAGGCGTATGCCGAACTCAAGGGCGAGAAGCGCGGCACGATCATCACCGCCGACGACGTCGTCGCCCAGGCCGGCGCCCTGATCTCGGTGTTCATCAAGAACCCGGAATTCCAGGGCCAGACCAAGGAAAAGCTGTCCACGACCGAGGCCCAGCGCTTCGTCGAGGCGGCCCTGCGCGACCCGTTCGACCTGTGGCTGACCTCCAGCCCGAAGAACGCCCAGGCCCTGCTGGAATTCGTCATCGAGCGGGCCGAGGAACGCCTCAAGCGCCGCAAGGACAAGGAAGTCACCCGCGCTTCCGCCACCCGCAAGCTGCGCCTGCCCGGCAAGCTGGCCGACTGCGCCGGCGGCGCGGTCGACGGCGCAGAACTCTTCATCGTCGAAGGCGACTCGGCCGGCGGCTCCGCCAAGCAGGCCCGCGACCGCAAGTACCAGGCCATCCTGCCCCTGCGCGGCAAGATCCTGAACGTGGCCTCGGCCAGCGGCGAGAAGTTCACCGCCAACAAGGAACTGTCGGACCTGATGCTGGCCCTGGGGGCTCAGGGCGGCAACAAGTATCGCGAGGAAGACCTGCGATACGACCGCATCATCATCATGACCGACGCCGACGTCGACGGCGCCCACATCGCCAGCCTGCTGATCACCTTCTTCTACCGCACCATGCCGGACGTGATCCGCCAGGGGCACCTGTATCTGGCCCTGCCGCCGCTCTACCGCATCGCCCACGGCGGCAAGAGCGAGTACGCCCGCGACGACGCCCACAAGGACGAGCTGCTGGCCACGGTGTTCAAGGGCAAGAAGCCCGAGATCGGCCGCTTCAAGGGCCTGGGCGAGATGATGGCCTCCCAGCTGAAGGAGACCACCATGGACCCCAAGAAGCGCACCCTGGCCCGCGTGACCCTGCCGCGCTCGGAAGAGGCGGTGGAAAGCCTGGTCGAGACCCTGATGGGGCGCAAACCCGAGCTGCGCTTCCGCTTCATCCAGGAGAACGCTGAGTTCGCGGCGGCGGATCTGGATCTGTAGACCAAGCACTTGCCCCCTCCGCGCCTGCGGCGCTCCTCCCCCGGAGGGGGAAGACGGGCGCTTCCGTCTGCCCCCCTCCGGGGGCGGACGACCGCGAAGCGGTCAGGTGGGGGCAAGTGACATCGTCCTCACGCGGCCAGCCGCTGAAGGGTCGATGGAAAGGGACACGGAGCGCCGGACAACGTCCGGAGTGTTTGAATAGAATACCGTTTCGACGAAGCCCGAACGCTCCGCGTGACCGTTATCCGCCAGCGTCCCGTCAGGTGGCCCTGTTCAGGCCTTACCGGGACCTAGATCTCGCCGTTTCCGGCAAGCTCCAGAGGTCGAAGAAGGCGAGCCAATTCAGGCTAAGACACACCCCTTGGTCTTCAACCACGCCGACGGCGGGCGGGCCTGGCAGCGATGCAGGTCCCCGGACCGTTCGAGTATCCCCCTCGAACCTGTCCTCGCTCGATCACACCCCGCCGCCGCAACCGGTCGCTGGCCTTGCGCCCTTTCCCTGCGACGAGGTGAAGAGAGCATAGGCCAGGTTTCGAAGCCGGGGACGCAAGCCCGCGAACGCTCGTGCTCCACCCGAACCCTCTCTCATAGAGAGAGGGAGGGGCCCATGCGCAGCATGGGAGGGTGAGAGGTTACACCGCTCACCGAATAGTCCTGAAAAACAAGCGAGATGCGCGAAACCCCATACCGGCTTCGCCTAACCTCTCACCCTCCCACGCCTGCGGCGCGGGCCCCTCCCTCTCTCTATGAGAGAGGGATCGTAACGCTCGTCCCAGTCGACGAAGAAGCGCCCTGCTCCGCCCGCATCCGATAGGCCATCACCGCCGTATGCCCCAGCCGCTCGACCAGCCGCCAGTTCACAATGGCCCCCAGTGGCGCGCCGACCACGGGGATGAACTGGGCCAGCTTGGCCAGGTCGATGTGGTCGCGATACTGCTGCTGGAAGGCCCGCCAGTCGAAGTCGTTCAGGTGCTGGGGGTGCTCGCGCGCCTCCCAGTCGTCCAGCGCCGCGAACACTCCGGCCCGGTGCTCGGCGTCCGAGAACGCCAGCTCGAAGATGTGCAGGATGAACAGGCGCTCGGGCAGCGCCGCGCCGTCATGGCCGAAGATCGCGGCGATCTCGAACAAGAGCTTGATCTTGAAGCTCATCAGCAGCGGGAAGTCGGCCGCCGCCATCAGGAAGCCGCCGAACCCGGTGACCCCGCCCTCGGCCGCCGCCGCCTTCTTCCACCCGTCGATCGCCTTGGCCGCCCGCGCGCGGCGCTCATCCAGCGACAGCCCGATCAACGGCGATCCCGTCGCGAAGTCTGCCCCCGTCAGCATCGCCCGCGTCATGCCGGAAATCCCGGCGGTGACGGCGGCATGGACCTTCTCGGGGATAATCCGGTTGATCCGCTGCTGCGCGGCGCGCGCGACGCCGTTTAGAGCGCTGGGCGGGCGGGTGAGGTCGGCGCGCCAGGCGATGAGGTCGGGGGAGAGAGTCATGTCGGCCACTCTAGCGGGTCCGCCCTCGTCCTTCGACAAGCTCAGGATGAGGGCTAATGCGGTTCAGTAGAAACCTCACCCTGAGCTTGTCGAAGGGCGAGGTTTCGGGTCCGGAGTGGCCGGAGGGGCAGGTCTACCTACAGTTGGAGGAAGAGGCGGCGATGGCTCTGGCACTGCTTCGGATGCCTCGGAGTTCTTGAGCATCGGCTTGATCGGCGCGGAAGCTACGGCCGGCACCTGCCCGTCGTTCGACTTCCCTTTGGGCTGTAGGCCATTCACACCAGCGTAAACTAGTGCGCCGGTGGCAGCAAAAGCGCATACGACCGCAATATTCTGAAGGTTGGAGAACAAGGTCTTTTCTCGCACCGATTCAGCAAATTTTTGCTTGAGCTCGACTTCGCTTGACGCGAATGCAGCTTCAAGCTGCGCCTCGCGTTCTCGGTCTCGTTCGATACTAGCCTTGACGAAATCGAGATAGGCCCTGACGGCAGCCTCCTCGGAGCCATAGATATGGCGAGCTCCAGATAGATCTAACGGGGCGAAAATGTCCGTTGTCTTAACCCCTCGCTGCTCGATAATTCGTTCACGATGAGCTTCGTTGACTGTGATCCCGAGCTGTATCGCCATCACTACCGCGTGTCGCTGGACGGATGCGACCGAGAAAGCGAGTCCCGCGCCAAAGCACGTTAGCGCTGGCCATAGCTGAGCAACCGCGAAATTCACGTCCTCGACATTGCCAATCAGCCCCCCAAGTGTGGCAAGTCCGGCGCCATGAGCTAGTGCGATCGTCCAGGATGTGCGGCCATCTTCCTCTTGGACTCGCGTCCGCTGTTCATAGAAACGCTGAAGCATCATTCCCCCAATCCTTGCCGGGGACGCTTTCATACATTTGTGAGGCTGACAACGACGGTCGATGTCGAACCACGACCTGGGTCGAACCATTGTCGGGAGAGCCGCCTATTTCTACCCCAGCCCAGGTAACAGCACCCCGTAGCGGCTGTTCGCCAAAGCCCAATCCACACCTCCCTCGCCCTATCCCCACTATCCCCAACCTCACCACCTCCCCCTCCGCGCCGCCGCCGCCTATATCCCTAGCCTGACGTTCACCACGCCGAGCTCCAGGCTTGCCTACCCAGTTCAGACTGCCGCTGACCGCTGCGCCGACCTATGCTCGCGAGGACTTCGTCGTCTCGCCCAGCAATGCGGACGCCGTGGCGCGGCTGGACGGGTGGCCGGCGTGGCCCGAGGGGCGGCTGGCGCTGGTCGGGCCGGCGGGGTGCGGGAAGACGCACCTGGCGCGGGCCTGGGCCGACGCGGTTGATGCTGTGGTCGTCGAGGCCAGCGACGAGGTCGACCTCCCGGCCCTGCGCGGCCGCGCGGTGCTGGTCGAGGACGCCGACCAACGGGCCGACGAGACCCTGTTCCACATTCTCAATATGGCCGGGGTCGACGGCGGGACCGTGCTGCTGACCGGCCGCGAAGCGCCGCTGGCCTGGGCCACGTCGGTACCCGACCTGCGCTCGCGGTTGAACGCCTTGTCGGCAGCTTTGATCGACGCGCCCGACGAGGCGGTGCTGGAGGCGGTGCTGCGGCGGGCCTTCGCGCAGCGGCTGCTAAAGCCCGATCCGGACCTCTATCCCTATCTGCTGTCGCGCCTGCCCCGTTCGGCGGCCGAGGCGATCGCGGCGGCCGACCTCTTGGACGAGGCGGCGGCCCAGCTGCGGCGCGAGCTGAACAAGGCCCTGGCGCGCGAGGTGCTGGGCGACTTCGAGGGCGAGGACACCGAATAAACTGTCATCCCGGCCGCAGCGTAGCGGAGAGCCGGGACCGCAACAGGCGCCGAGCATCCGGCGGTCCCGGCTCGACGTGCTGCGCACTTGGCCGGGATGACAGTCTGTTCGGTGTCGCCGTCTCGTCACTTGCCTCGTTCACCATGGCGGAACACACTCGCGCCTAAAGTGACCTGATGAACGAGATGACCGCCCTGCCCATCGCTGCCCCGCTCTCGCCCGCCATCGCTCCGCAAGCTGACGACACCGCGCCCCGGGTGCTGGACGCCGAGCTGATGGCCTCGCCCGAGCGGTTCTTCAATCGCGAGCTGTCGTGGCTGGCCTTCAACCAGCGGGTCCTCGAGGAAAGCGGCAATCCGCGCCACCCGCTGCTGGAACGCCTGCGGTTCCTGTCGATCTCGGCCAACAATCTCGACGAGTTCTACATGGTGCGCGTGGCCGGCCTGAAGGGCCAGGTGCGCGAGGGCGTGCGGGTGATCAGCCAGGACGGCCTGATCCCCAGCGAGCAGCTGAACCGCATCAACGCCTCGGCTTTCGAGCTGATGGCCGAGCAGCAGAAGATCTGGCGCCAGGTCCGCACCGAGCTGTGGGACGAGGGCCTGAAGCTGTTGGACGCCAAGGACATCGAGGGCGATGACCGCAAGCGGGCCGAGGAGATCTTCCGCAACCAGATCTTCCCGGTGCTGACGCCGCTGGCGATCGACCCGGCCCACCCGTTCCCGTTCATCCCGAACCTGGGCTTCTGCCTGGCGCTGAAGCTGCGCCGGATCGCCGACGACAAGCACCTGTACGCCCTGGCGCCGATCCCCTCGCAGGTGCGCCGGTTCTGGGAGCTGAGCAGCGTCGTCACGCGCGGCAAGAAGCGCCAGCGCAAGATCGTGGCGCTGGAAAGCTTCATCATCCTGTTCCTGGAGCACCTGTTCCCCGGCTACGAGGTCGAGGGCCGCGGCCTGTTCCGCCTGATCCGCGACAGCGACCTGGAAATCGAGGAAGAGGCCGAGGACCTGGTGCGCGAGTTCGAGGCGCAGCTGAAGAAGCGCCGCCTGGGCCGCGTGGTGCGGGTGAAGATCCAGACCACCATGCCGCCGGACCTGCGCGACTTCATCATCGAGGGCCTGCGCGCCGAGCCGGAAGACGTGGTGCTGGTCGACGGCAAGCTGGGCCTGGCCCAGATGTCGGAGCTGATCCCGCCGGACCGTCCGGACCTGAAGTTCCCGCCCTTCAACGCCCGCTTCCCCGAGCGCATCCGCGACCACGGCGGCGACTGCTTTGCGGCGATCCGCGAGAAGGACATCCTGGTCCACCACCCGTTCGAGAGCTTCGACGTGGTGGTGCAGTTCCTGCGCCAGGCCGCGCGTGATCCCAATGTGCTGGCGATCAAGCAGACCCTGTACCGCACGTCCAAGGACAGCCCGATCGTGGCGGCCCTGATCGAGGCGGCCGACAACGGCAAGAACGTCACGGCCCTGGTCGAGATCAAGGCTCGCTTCGACGAGGAGAATAACCTCAAGTGGGCGCGCGACCTGGAGCGGGCCGGCGTGCACGTGGTGTTCGGCTTCGTGGACTGGAAGACCCACGCCAAGCTGTCGGTGGTGGTGCGCCGCGAGGGCGACAACGCCCTGCGCACCTACTGCCACTTCGGCACCGGCAACTATCACCCGCAGACAGCGCGGGTTTATACCGACCTCAGCCTCTTCACCTGCGATCCGGCCCTAGGCCGCGACGGGGGCAAGCTGTTCAACTTCATCACCGGCTACGCCCAGCCCGGGCGGCTGGAGAAGCTGTCGTTCTCGCCCCATACGCTAAAGCCCGACCTGCTGGCGATGATCGAGCAGGAGGCCCAGGCCGCCCGCGAAGGACGCCCGGCCGGGATCTGGGCCAAGATGAACGCGGTCGTGGATCCGCAGGTCATCGACGCCCTCTACGCCGCCAGCCAGGCGGGCGTGCAGATCGACCTGGTGGTGCGCGGCATCTGCTGCCTGCGCCCGGGCATTCCGGGCCTGTCGGAGAACATCCGGGTCAAGTCGATCGTCGGCCGCTTCCTGGAGCACACCCGCGTGGTGGCCTTCGCCAACGGGGCCAACATGCCCAGCGCCCAGACGCGGGTGTTCATCAGTTCGGCCGACTGGATGCCGCGCAACCTGGACCGCCGCGTCGAGAGCCTGGTGCCGATCGAGAACCCGACCGTCCACCAGCAGGTGCTGGACCAGATCATGGTCGCCAACCTCAACGACGAGGCCCAGAGCTGGAAGCTGGACAGCGAGGGCGACTATGCCCGCGACCCGGCCTGGGCCAGCAAGGGCGCCTTCTCGGCCCACGACTACTTCATGACCAATCCCAGCCTGTCGGGCCGCGGCCACGGCGCGCGCGACCTGCCGCGGGCGTTCGACCACGTGGGACCCAAGCGCAAGCGGTGAGGCGTCTAGCCTTCGCCGCCCTGCTGCCCCTTGCCGCCTGCGCACCCGAGCCCGGGCGGCAGGCGCAGATCTGCGCGATCCAGGCCCTGCCCGCCCGCCCCGGCGTCGACGCCTTCGGGACCTCGCCGGACATCGAGCAGGCGGCCCAAACGCAGGGCGACGTCTACGGCCCGGGCGTCCTGCCGGGCGGCGGCATCGCCTGGTGGGGCCGCTGCCCTAAGCAGGCCGACACGACCGACATGATCCTGATCGGCCCCGGCCCCTGGGCCCTGACCAAGGGCGGCCAGCGGGCGAACGGCCGGCCTCTGGGCTACGGCACCTGCTATCACCGCGACGACGGCCAGGGCTGGCAGACGGTGGCTTGCCGGATCAATCCGTGATCGGAAAAGGCTTTCCGCGCGTTTTCACCGCTTCCCCCGTGCGCCGAATAGGCTAAATCAGCCCCATGCCCTTCCCGGCGCCGCGCGACGCGGCGGTCATCGATATCGGTTCCAACTCGGTGCGCCTGGTGGTGTACCGGCTGGAAGGCCGCGCCATCTGGACCGTCTTCAACGAGAAGGTCCTGGCGGGCCTGGGCCGCGACCTGGCCAAGACCGGCCGGCTGTCGCCCGAGGGCGTGATCCAGACCCTGCAGGCGCTGAAGCGCTTCCGCGCCGTGCTGGAGGCGGTCAAGCCGGCCGAGGTGTTCGCCGTCGCCACCGCCGCCGCCCGCGAGGCCAAGGACGGCCCCGACTTCATCCGCCGCGTGCGCGAGGAGACCGGCTTCTCGGTCCGCGTCCTGACCGGCGAGGAAGAGGCCCACTACGCCGCCGTGGGCGTGCTGGCCGGGGCGCCCGACGCCGAGGGCGTGGTCGGCGACCTGGGCGGCGCCAGCCTGGAGCTGGTCCGCCTGAACCCCACGGGCGCGGGCCAGGGCGTGACCCTGCCGCTGGGGCCGTTCAGCCTGGCCGGCCCGAACGGCGGCAGCTTCGACGCCGAGCGTGTCCGCCGCCTGGCGCGCGAGCGCATCGCCCCGGTGGCCGCCGACTTCCGCACCGACACCTTCCACGCCGTGGGCGGCGCCTGGCGCAATCTGGCGCTGCTGCACATGCGGCTGTCCGGCTATCCCCTGCACGTCGTCCACCAGTACCAGATCGACGCCCAGGAGGCCCTGCAGGCCGCGCGCCTGGTCGCGCACCAGTCCAAGAGCTCGCTCGAACGCATCGAGGGCATGAGCAAGAAGCGCTCGGAGACCCTGCCCTACGCGGCCGTGGTCCTGGAGACGCTGATCGAGCACCTGCAGCTGAAGCGCATCGAGATCTCGGCCTTCGGCGTGCGCGAAGGCCTGCTGTTCGAGGCCATGCCGCCGCGCGTGCGCGGGCTGGATCCGCTGATCGAGGGCTGCGACGCCCTGGGCGCGCGCCAGGGCGTGGCCGACGACCTGGGCCCTGCGCTGGAGGCCTGGATCGCGCCGGCCTTCGCCACCCTGCCGCCGCTGTTCGGCGAGCGCGACGGCATACTGGTGGCCGCCGCCAGCCGCCTTTCAGATCTTGGCGCGCGCCTGCACCCGGACCATCGCGCCGACCTCGTCTTCGAGCAGGTGCTGCGCGCCCCGATCGCGGGCCTGGGCCATGCCGAGCGCTGCTTCCTGGCCACGGCCGCCCACGCCCGTCACGCCACCAATTTCCATCCGCCCGAACTGGCGACGCTGGAACGGCTGCTGACGCCGGCCCAGCTGAAGCGCGCCCGCGCCCTGGGGGCCACGATGCGCCTGGCCTGCGACCTCTCGGGCCGCAGCCCCAGCCTGCTGGCTCATTCGCGCCTGACCTTGGACAAGAGCCATCTGATCCTGACGGCCGAACCCGGCTTCGCCGACATCCTGCTGGGCGAACAGACCAGCAAACGGGCAAACACGGCTGCGCATCACCTGGGGCTGAAGCCGAAGATCGTCACGGGATAGGGCGGACGTCGCCAGGTCGGTTATGGGTGGCCTTCCTTGTCAGGTGAACCTGAACGGGCCAAGCTCTGGCTATGCTAACTCAGAAACTGAGGCATGAAGATCGCTTGGGGAACGTAGGTGCCGCGTTGTATCGCGTCATCATACCCTTAGGACTTCTTGGAACGATCATTCTCGCTTTGCCGCTCATCTGGGCGACAAGCGTCTTCATGTTCGGCCTCTATCCCCTTCTGGTCGTTGGGATCGCTTACTCGTCATGGCGAAATGTGATGCTCTCACGCGGGGCGGCTCGCCTACTAGCAACCGCACTCGGCGTCGTTCTAACCGCCGGGGCTGCGCTTCTCGCCACTGGGCTCTTCGTGGGTAGTGGCGGCATCTGACGCGTGCGCATCTTAGTTGCAAGGAGCGATGGCTGGCTGCAGACATCGGAAACTTCCGACTAGGGTGGTTTTCGGGCTTTCTAGAAGGCCGCTTTCAAGTCCTCGATCGAGATCGCTTCTGCGGGCGCGTCCGGACCTTCCAGCAAGTCAAACAGCTCGGCACGTCCATCAGCCTTGTAGACGTCGACCTGAAGCGTGTTGCAGGAGACCCGCCATTCGGCTGTGCCCGGGTCGTTCAAAGCCTGAACTAGGCCCTGTTTCACCTGAACGGACAACTCACCCTCCTCGGAGGCGACGCAGCAATGGATGATCGGACGCCGAGGTCATTCGGCTACGCTAAGGAGTGCGGCAAGGTCTGAGAAGGGTCGAAGCCCGGCACCCCCGCCCTACTCTTCCGCCTGATGCGCCCCGCCGGCCGTCTGGGTCGGCGCAAGGGCCGGTCGCTCCAGTTCCAGGAAATCGGTGAAGGGCAGCTTGTAGGCGCGGTCGAAGAACTCGGCCTGGAAGCGGAAAGGCAGGTTGCCGTCGCTGTTCCACAGCATGACGATGCCGGTCTTGGTCGCCGGATCGAACAGCATGGTCGAGCGATAGCCCGACACGGCGCCGCTGTGACCGATCAGGTGGTGGCCTCTGTAGTCGAAGCTGCGCATGCCCAGGCCGTAACCGGGCGACTTCAGCTCGCGGGCGAAGGTCATGCGCCCGAAGGGCCGCGCCGTCGCTACGCGCGAGCGCTGCGCCTCGTTCAGCACCGCCGGCGACAGCACGTCGGGACGCAGCCCCATCTGGGCCTGCATCCAGGCGGCCAGGTCCAGGATGGACGAGTTGACGCCCGCCGCGGCCGGCACCCGGTAATAGGCCTCCGACAGGGTCAGCAGATTGCCGTGGCGGTGCGGCCGAGCCCAATGGGCCGACGAGGTCAGGGCCGCGTAGCCGAGGCTGGCGCCCTTCATGCCCAGGGGCTCGAACAGCTTGTGGCGCACGGTCTCGCCGTAGGATTCGCCCGTACGCTCGGCGATGACCTCGCTGATCGTGTCGTAGGCGATGTTCTGATAGGTGTGACAGGTGCCCGGCGGGCAGACAGGCTTCAGCTGCCCGAGGGCGGTGCGGATCTCGATCGGGTCGCGACCATCCTCCAGCCAGCCATCATAGGCGTTCTTGCCCAGACCCGTGCGCTGCGACAGCAGTTGCTCCACCGTCAGAGTGTTCTGGGCGTCGCCCGGCAGGCGCAGGGTGGTGTGGAAGGTCTGCAGCGGGTCGTTCAGCGACAGCACCCCGTCAGCGGCCAGGCGCGCGGTCAGGGTCCCGGCCACGGTCTTGGACAGCGAGGCCCAGCGGAAGACGGTGTGGGCGTCGACCGGCTCGCCGTTGTCGACGGACGTGCGGCCATAGCCCTTCACGAACGACAGCCGGCCGTCCTCGACCACGGCGACGGCCAGGCCCGTCATCGACGGATCGGTCATCAGCTCGGCTAGGCGGTCGTTCAGCGCCTGATAGTCGATCTGGCCGCGCCAGTGGTCCGGACTGGCCGGCAGGCTGGTCAACGCCGTCTCGCCTTCCGCCGCAGGCTTGGCCTTCAGCGACTTGGCCAGCGGGATCATCGCCCCGCCAACCAGCACCACGCCCACCAGGCTGGCGGCCAGCAGCTTTAGCTGGCGGCGGCGCTTGGTGGGGTCGAAAATGCGGTGGTCCGGCACGGCTACTCTCGGAACGGGTAAGGGACTCGGCGAGCCGTCAGTCTACGCCTGCTCGCCCCGTCATGCGCCCGGCAACATACGGAAAAGGTGCGCCAAATTGAGGCGGACAGGCCCATGGCCCGCCCTTCAGCCCTCGAACAGCGCCGCGTACAGGTGTTTGGCGTTGACGGGCTTTTCGACCCAGCCGGTCATGCCCGCCTCATGGCAGGCGGCGATCTCTTCGGGCGAGACCGCGCCGGTGACAGCGACGATCGGAGTCTGCCGGTTGGCGCCGTGATCGCGCAGGCGGCGCGAGGCCTCCAGCCCGTCCATGCCCGGCATCCGCACGTCCATCAGAATGACGTCGAACACCTGGCGCTCCGCGATCGCCAGGGCGGCCAGGGCGTCGTCGACGGTTTCGACCTGGGCCCCGAAGGCCTCCAGCATCTGGCGCAGGGTGCGACGGTTGATGTCGTGGTCGTCGACCACCAGCACCGACAGCGAGCGGTCGGGCAAGGCCAGGGCCGCGGCCTCGGCCTCGTCGACGGCCGGCGTCGCCGTCCCCTCCGGCGCGGGCAGGCGCAGCGTGAAGCTGGCGCCGCCTTCCGGCGCGTTGGCCGCGCTCAGCTCGCCGCCCATCAAGCGGGCCAGATTGCGGCTGATGGCCAGGCCCAGGCCCGTGCCGCCGAAGGCGCGCGCGGTCTCGACGCCCAGCTGCTCATAGGGACTGAACAGGCGGGCGATCTGGTCCTGGGTCAGGCCGGGGCCGGTGTCGCGCACCGTGATCGCCATCTGGCGTTGGCCGTCCGGACCGCTCATCGCCACCGAAATGACGATCTCGCCCTGCGAGGTGAACTTGATGGCGTTGCTGAGCAAATTGTTCAGCACCTGGCGCGTGCGCATCGGATCGCCCCGCACCCACTGCGGCGCGCCCTCCAGGTCGTTGAGGCGAAGGCCCACGCCCTTGGCCTCGGCCGTGTTGCGCCACAGGTCGACGCCGTCGACGATCAGGGTTGGCAGATCGTAGTCGACCACCTCCACACCCATGCGCCCGGCCTCGATCTTGGACAGGTCCAGCAGGTCAGTCAGCAGGGTGCGCATCATCAGGCCGGCGTCGCGGATCAGCACGGCGGAGGTGCGGTCGGTCTCGCCAGGGCGCTCGCCAGGATTGGCCAGGGCCGCTGCGCCGTTGACGATCGCGTTGATCGGCGTGCGCAGTTCGTGGCTGACCATGGCCACGAAGGCCGACTTTGCGGCGATCTGGGCCTCGGCCGCGCGGCGGGCCCGGCGCTCGGCCTCCATGGCGCGCCTGGACCACAGGAAGACCATCGACAGCGTCAGACAGAAGAGGCCGCCGCCCGCCAGGAAGAACGGCAGGATGGGGTCGTCGCGATCGGCCGCGATCAGCGGCGTCGCGACCAGATAGGTCACGTGCGGCGCCGCCGACGCCAGGAAGGCCGCGATGCAGCCCTCGGCGCCCATCAGGGCGGTGATGATCGAGCCGCACAGCAGCAGGACCGCGCCGGCGGCGCCCACCGGGGTTCCGGAGGCCCAGACCGGGATGGCAAGCCAGCCGAAGATCACCGCCAGCAGCACGTCGGCGAAGAGGTTCAGCGCGACCGCCTGGCGGGGGCGCGCCTGGCCCAGATAGCGGTTGAGGGCCAGAACTTCGATCAGCTGGGCGACCAGATAGACGCCGCACCAGGCGAAGACGAAGTTCATGCCGGGCTTGAACAGCGCCAGCAGCACCAACACCAGAACGACGAAGAGTCGAAGAGGCACCTGCTTGCGCCGCGAAACGGCCGCAGGTCGGTACGCGACCGCCAGACGCTCCCAGAACTCACTCAACGCTAACCCCCGCAAGGCCTACTCGCCCTCGAGGAGCCGCGCCCGCCGCTTATTACGCCAAGAGTTGACGCAGCGACAACACGACCCCACGCAGACGCGGGATTTTGATCTGCAAAGGATCCGGACAGTGTCCGGTTCCACATCGCGTCGTTGGATCAGTCGGCCTTGGCCGCCCGACGGACCTCGACGACGCGGACCTTGGCGCCGTCCAGCACCAGGGCCAGCTCGCCGCGCTTGATCTTCAGGGCGTCGGCCCCGAAGGCGTCACGGCGCCAACCCGTCAGCGCCGGAGTGGCGGCGTTGTCGTCGGCGGCGATCTTTTCCAGGTCCGAGACGGTGGCGATCAGCTTGGACGCCACGCCGGCTTCCTCGGCGCGGGCCTTCAGCAGCACCTTGAGCAGCTCGACGACGGCGCCGGCGTTCTGGGGCGGCGGCGGACCGGGCTTGTCGACGACCGGGGCGTAGCCTTCCGGATCGGCCAGGGCGGCCTTGATCGCGGCCAGCAGGTCGGGACCGAACTTGCTGCCGCCGAAGCCCTTGGGCACGCCACGCAGGTTGTTCAGGGCGTCCAGGCTGGTCGGGGCCTGGGTGGCCAGCTCGTCGATGGCCTCGTCCTTAAGGATGCGGCCGCGCGGCTGGTCGCGGTTCTGGGCGGTGCGCTCGCGCCAGGCGGCGACGGCCTTGAACACAGCCAGATACTTCGGGGCGGTCTTGCGCGGACGCAGGCGACGCCAGGCCTTTTCCGGATCCACGTCATAGGCGGCCGGGTCCGAGATGGCGGTCATCTCTTCTTCCACCCAGGCCAGGCGGCCCGAGGTCTCCAGGCGCTCGCGCAGGGTCGGGAACAGCTTGGCCAGGTGGGTGACGTCGGCCAGGGCGTAGCTCAGCTGCGCCTCGGTCAGCGGACGGCGGGCCCAGTCGGTGAAGCGGCTGGACTTGTCGATCTCGATCCGCAGCATCTGCCGGACCAGGGCGTCATAGGCGATCTGCTCGCCGAAGCCCGCCGCCATGCCCGCCACCTGGGTGTCGAACAGCGGCCGCGGCATGGCCTTCAGGTTGTTGAAGATCTCGACGTCCTGACGGGCGGCGTGGAACACCTTGAGGATGCTCTCGTCGCGCATGACCGCCAGCAGCGGCTCCAGGTCGATCTCGTCGGCCAGGGGGTCGATGACCGCCTCATGGGTGGGGGACGCGACCTGGATCAGGCACAGCTTGGGCCAGTACGTCGTTTCGCGCATGAACTCGGTGTCCACAGCGACGAAAGGCTCGCCCTTAAGCTCATTACAAAACGCCGCCAGCTCGGCGGTGGTGGTGATCGGCTTCATCCGCTGCTAATAGCCTCGCGCACCCCCGAGTCTGCAAGCGTCAAGACGCGCCCAGCGTACCGGGAAAGCAAATTTTCCGCGTGTTCGGAGGGTCTCGTCGCCTTCCGATAGACCAAAGCGAGCTCCAGAGCGCACATGAGCGATCAGCAGAACGGCCTCACCTACGCCCAGGCCGGCGTCGACATCGACGCGGGCAACGCCCTCGTGGACGCCATCAAGCCGCTGGCCAAAGCGACCCGGCGTCCGGGCGCGGAAGCCAGCCTCGGCGGCTTCGGCGCGCTGTTCGACCTCAAGGCCGCCGGCTATGAGGACGCGCTGCTGGTCACCACGACCGACGGCGTCGGCACCAAGCTGCGCATCGCCATCGACTCGGGCATGCACGCCACGGTCGGCATCGACCTGGTGGCCATGTGCGTCAACGACCTGCTGGCCCAGGGCGCCGAGCCGCTGATGTTCCTGGACTACTTCGCCACCGGCAAGCTGGACATCGAGACCGCCAAGAGCGTGGTCGCCGGCATCGCTGAGGGCTGCAAGCTGTCGGGCTCGGCCCTGGTGGGTGGCGAGACCGCCGAGATGCCGGGCATGTACAGCGACGGCGAGTATGACCTGGCCGGCTTCTCGGTCGGCGCGGTCGATCGCGACAAGGTCCTGCCCAAGCTGGACAAGCAGCGCGCCGGCGACATCATCATCGGCCTGGGCTCGTCGGGCCCGCACTCGAACGGCTATTCGCTGGTGCGCCGCGTGGTCGAGCGCTCGGGCCTGGCCTGGGACTCCCCCTGCCCGTTCGAAGACGGCAAGACCCTGGCCGAGGCGCTGATGGCCCCGACCCGCATCTATGTGAAGTCGCTGCTGCCGCTTCTTAAGTCTGGTCGCGTGAAAGGTGGGGCGCACATCACCGGCGGCGGCCTGATCGAGAACCCGCCGCGCGCCATCGCCGAAGGCCTGGCCGCCGAGTTCGACTGGAACGCCTGGGCCCAGCCGCCCGTGTTCGACTGGCTGGCCGAAGTCGGCGGCGTGTCGGAGCACGAGATGCGCCGCACGTTCAACTGCGGCGTGGGCTTCATCATCATCGTCGCCCAGGCCGACGCCGAGCCGGTTCTGGCCGCTCTGCTGAACGCCGGCGAAGACGCCTTCATCTGCGGCCAGCTGGTCAAGGCTTGATGAGCCGCACGAAAGTTGCGGCGCTGATCTCGGGCCGGGGCTCCAACATGGAGGCCCTGGTTCGCGCAGCCCAGGCGGCAGACTGCCCGTTCGAGATCGCCCTGGTGCTGGCCAACAAGCCCGACGCCAAGGGACTGGAGATCGCCGCCGCGGCCGGTGTGGAAGCGCTGTGCGTCGATAGCAAGCCGTTCGGCAAGGACCGCGAGGCCCACGAGCGTGCCATCGACGCGGCCCTGCGCGCGCGCGGCGTTCAGGTCATCGCCCTGGCCGGCTACATGCGGATCCTCACCCCGTTCCTGGTCGACGCCTGGGAGGGCCGGATGCTGAACATCCACCCGTCCCTGCTGCCGGCCTATCCGGGCCTGGACACCCACAACCGCGCGATCGCCGCCGGCGAGGCCGAGGCCGGCTGCACCGTCCATCTGGTCACGGCCGGCGTGGACGAGGGCCCGATCCTGGGTCAGGCCCGCGTGGCCATCCTTCCCGGCGACGACGAGCACGCCCTGGCCGCCCGGGTGCTGGAGCAGGAGCACAAGCTCTACGCCGCGACCCTGGCTGATTTCGTCGAACAGCGATTCTCGGTATAGGCTGACGACCCACTGAGACGGCGTGTCGCATCGGCGAACGCTGTCCGGTCAGAACTTCGTCACTATCTTCGGGCAATGATGGTCTCCATGGACGCCTTCACCGCCGACCTTTTCCGCGCCGCCGCGGACAACAACGCCCTCGTCGGCGCGATCCTGTTCGTGCTGACGCTGCTGGAAGCCCTGCTGGTCGTGGGCCTGCTGATCCCGATCGTCGGCGTCATGCTGGCGGCCGGCGCGCTGGTGGCCAACGGCGCCCTGCATCCGGTGGAAGCCATCCTGTGGTGCAGCGCCGGCGCGGCCGCCGGCGACGCCGTCTCGTATTTCATGGGCCACCGCCTGGGCGGCCGTCGCGCCACCAAGCTGCTGTTCGCCGGTCAGCGTCGTCTGCTGGCCCGCGCCAAGCTGCTGACCCGCCGCCACGGCGCCCTGGCCATCGCCGCCGCCCGCTATCTGGGCCCGGCCCGTCCCCTGATCCCCATCCTGGCGGGCGTCTCGCGCAGCCGTCCGTGGAGTTTCCAGATCGCCAACGTACTGTCGGCGCCGATCTGGGTGATCTCCCTGCTGGCCCCCGGCTATCTGGCCGCCCGCAATCTGCAACTGTTCGGCAGCGACCCGGCCCTGGCCAGCGGCCTGGCCCTGGGCCTGATCCTGGCCATCGGCCTGGGTGTCATGCTGTTCAAGCGCGGCCAGCGCGTCCAGGCCGCGGCCTAGGGCTCAACGCCCTCCATCAACTCCAGCACGCGCCGGGCCTGCCGCGACGCCTCGCCGCCGTTCGGATCGGCCGCCATCGGCTTGAGGAGCTGGAACGCCGTGTCGGCGTCATCGGCCGACAGGAACGCCACCGCAGCGACCAGGCGGATCTTGGCCACTTCCGGCGCCAGGTTTACGGCGCGACGCAGCAGGGCCAGCCGCTCGGGCGAAGGCTTTTCATCCGCCGTCATGGTCTGGGCCAGCAAGAACAGCGTCTGGTAGTCGTTCGGCTCGGCCGCGTCGGCGCGCCTCAGATATCCCCGCGCGGAGGCCAGCATGTCCAGACGATGCGCGGGCTCGAGCAGGGCGCGATAGAGCTTGCTGGTCCCCATCAGCCGCAGGGCTTCCAGATTGCCGCCATCCTCGGCCAGCAGCCCCTCCAACAGGCGCTCGCCCGTGTCGCGATCACCAAGGGTGATCTCGGCGCGGGCCAGGCCTTGGCGGACATAGCGATCCCCCGGTGAGCGCGCCGCGGCGGTGCGGAACCGATGCAGCAGGCTGGCCCGGTTGGCGCTCGGCGCCCCGGCCTTCACCTGCTGAATTTCCAGGATCAACCGATCGGCGCCGCCGGGCGCGCGGCGGATCTTGATCGCGGGCGCGGCCGGCCGCGGCAGGACCGTCAGGCTCGGCTCGGCGCTGAGGAAGGCCTTCAGCCGAGCTTCCAGCGCCTCGGGCGGCTCGCCGAACGCCTGCGTCCAGGCGGCGGTGACATCGCGCTCGCCCTCGTCGAGACGCTTCAGATAGGCGTCCAACCGCGCCTTGCGTCCCGCATCCGCCCAGAGGTAGCGCACCAGCAGCGCAGCCCGCTCGTCAAAGCGGCGGCGGTTGGCGGGGCTCTCGCCATAGCCGGTCTCGGCGATAACGTTGGCCACGCCCTTCAGGCTGCCGGCAATCCGCCGCTCGTCGTAGAGGGCGGGCGTCTGGCCCACCACCACCTTGTCAGGCTGGATGTCGATGGCGCTGTAGTAGATCGCCGCGCCCTTGATCAGCCATCGCGGCTGGCGGAACGGGAAGGTCTCGCTGAAGAAATGCAGCGCATAGGCGCCCAGGATGCTGTCGTCGCCAGCGGTCTGGTCCACGGCGCCGAAGAACCTGAAATTGTCCCGCACCACGACCGCGAAGATATCGTCGGGCTCGGCCACGTTCATCGACAGCGAACTGATCGGCGCGCCCGGCAGGAAGCGGCGATAGGACCAGTTTTCGGTCTCGCCGGGCTCGACGGGTCGAACCAGATAGATCGGATACTTGCGCGGAGGCGGTCCGTCGCGCTTGCCGTACAGCGACCGCAGGGTCTGCTCCAAGGCCTCGAGATCGGCGACCACGCGGCGCAGAACCTCAGGGCTTTCGTCGGAATAGACGATGACGTGGTCGCTCTCGGCGCGCAGCCATCGACCGCTGGCCTGGGGCGACACCAGCACGTCATCCATGGCGACCTGAGCCTGGGCCAGGGCCGTCGTCGGCGCTCCAGCCAGCCACAGAGCAGCCGCCAGAGCACTGCCCCCGATGATCTCGCGCACGCTCGCCATCGCCCCCTCGCGACGATTCCCCAATGGGCGAAACCATAGCCACAGTCGAAACAAAAAGGCCGGAGCTTTCGCCCCGGCCTCCTCGCAAACCTGGAAATCCAGAAGATCCGTCAGGGCCTGACGACGACGTCCGTAGGCGCGTCGAAATAGCGGTTCGACTGTTCGTCCCACGCATAGTCGGCGCTGGCGATCTGGGCCCGGTCATAGCTGGGCGAGCCCTTGAACTGGTCCTTGGAGATCTCGGCCCGGAATTCCTTCGCCATCGGATCGTAGCGGACGATCGACCAGGGCACGGGATGGTACTTGCCGGAGCCGCCGAGCAAGCCCCCCGCCTCCACGACGACGAACTCGATCCGCCCGGTGTCGAGATCGACGAAGGTCTCGCGGATGGTCCCCAGCTTACTGTCTCCCGTACCGATCAGATCCTGGTCCAGGATGTCCTTGCTTCTCGTCAGGGGCATGGGGTCCTCGCGCTGTAATCTACGAGGAGATAGCGCTTCCGCCGCGAAGCGGTTTCCCGGATCAGCCCAAACAAAAAGGCCGGAGCTTTCGCCCCGGCCTTCTCGCAGTCGATAAGGCGTGAGCCTTAGCCGACGATTTCGTCTTCGGTGAAGAACTGGGCGATTTCGATGCCCGCGTTCTCCAGGCTGTCCGAGCCGTGGACCGAGTTTTCGCCGATCGACAGGGCGAACAGCTTGCGGATGGTGCCTTCAGCGGCGTCGTTCGGGTTCGTGGCGCCCATGACTTCACGGTACTTGGCCACGGCGTTGTCGCCTTGCAGCACTTGGACGACGACCGGCTCGGCGGTCATCTGGCCGACGAGTTCGCCGTAGAACGGACGCTCGGCGTGCACTTCGTAGAACTTCTTGGCTTGGGCTTCGGTCAGCTTCACGCGACGTTGAGCGACGATGCGCAGGCCGGCGGCCTCGATCACGGCATTGACCGAGCCGGTCAGGTTGCGGCGGGTGGCGTCCGGCTTGATGATCGAGAAGGTGCGTTCGGTCACGAGAGGTCTCACAGAAGAGTTGTGAATTAGAAGGTTGCGGGCTTATAGCCGGGCGCCTCCTCCCCGCCAACCCCGACGCGTAACCTTCATAAAATGCTTCAGATCCGTGACCTGACCTTCAGCGCCTGGGGGCGGAAGTTCTTCGACCAGGCCAGCGTCAGCCTGCCGCCGGGCGCGAAGGTGGGCCTGATCGGCCGCAACGGCGTGGGCAAGTCGACCCTGTTCAAGCTGATCCTGGGTCACCTGGCCGTCAGCGACGACGAGATCAGCCTGCCCAAGAACGCCCGCATCGGTTCGGTGGACCAGGAACACCCGGCCACGCCCTTCACCCTGCTGGAGACGGTGCTGGAGGCCGACGAGGAGCGTCACAGCCTGCTGACTCGCCTGGAGACCGCCGATCCGGAGGAGATGGGCGAGATCTGGGGCCGGTTGATCGAGATCGACTCCGACGCCGCCCCCTCCCGCGCCTCCGAAATCCTGATCGGCCTGGGCTTCACCCAGGACGACCTTGCGCGACCGATGAGCGAGTTCTCCGGCGGTTGGCGCATGCGCGTGGCCCTGGCCGCGGCGCTGTTCGCCGAGCCCGACATGCTGCTGCTGGACGAACCGACCAACTATCTCGACCTGGAAGGCGCGCTGTGGCTTGAGGCGAGGCTCCAGAAGTACCCGCACACCGCCCTGATCGTCAGTCACGACCGCGAACTGCTGAACAACAGCTGCACCCACATGCTGCACCTGGCGAACGCCAAGCTGGAGCTCTACACGGGCGGCTACGACGATTTCGAGAAGCGCCGCGCCGAGAAGGCCCGCCTGCAACTGTCGGCCAAGGCCAAGCAGGACGCCGAGCGCGCCCACCTGCAGGCCTTCGTCGACCGCTTCAAGGCCAAGGCCTCCAAGGCCGCCCAGGCCCAGTCCCGCATGAAGCGCCTGGCCAAGATGGAGCCGGTCGCCACCACGATCGAGGAGCGCGTCGCGCCCTTCACCCTGCCCTCGCCGCCCAAGCCCCTGCCCCCGCCGCTGATCCGACTGGAAAAGGCCTTCGTCGGCTATGAGGCGGACCGCGCGATCCTCAAGAACCTGAACCTGCGCATGGACCTGGACGACCGCATCGGTCTCTTGGGCGTCAACGGCGCGGGCAAGTCGACCTTCGCCAAGATGATCGCCGGCGCCCTGGGCGTGCAGAAGGGCGAGTTCCACCGCGACAAGAAGATGAAGGTCGGCTGGTTCCACCAGCACCAGATCGAGGCGATGGATCCCAACGACACCCCGCTGGAGATCATCCGCCGGGCCATGCCGGACGCCTCTGAAAGCTCACGCCGCTCGAAGCTGGCCCAGTTCGGCCTGGGCTTCGAGAAGCAGGAGACCAAGGTCGACGCTCTGTCCGGCGGCGAGCGCGCCCGCCTGCTGCTGAACCTGGTGGCGATGGACGCGCCGCACATGCTGATCCTCGACGAGCCGACCAACCACCTGGACATCGACAGCCGCCGCGCCCTGCTGGACGCGCTGAACGACTATATGGGCGCGGTGATCCTGATCACCCACGACCGCTCGCTGATGGAGCTGGTCGCCGACCGCCTGTGGCTGGCCTCGGACGGCACGGTGAAGCCGTTCGACGGCGACATGGACGACTACGCCAAGTTCGTGCTGGACCGCGCCAAGCAGGCCGTGAAGCCGACCCAGGTCGCCCGCGAGCCGGCTGCGGCGACGACTGCGGCCGAGCCGGTCAAGAAGAAGGCCGCCGTCGAGCCGCTGCGCCGCAAGGTCGAGGCCGCCGAGCAGGTCATGAACCGCTGCACCCGCAACCTGGCCGAACTGGACGCCCAGCTCGAGGACCCGGACCTCTACGTCAAGAACCCCGCCAAGGTCGCCGAACTGACCAAGCGCCGCGACAACGCCAAATCCAAGCTGGACGAGGCCGAAACCGCCTGGATGGAACTGGCCGAAGAGCTAGCGGAAGCCGAGGGATAAGACCGCCTTCCCGGCGAGAGTCGGCCAGGTTGTGGTAAACCTCTGTCAACCAAGAAGTTTAGCGCTTCCGCGACACCTATCGTCGCATGGTGGGCTCATGAGCAGTCCCGCCCATCCCCGCAACCACGTCGTGGCCAATCCGGAAGGATTGTCCGCTCACGTCGTCCTCGAGGCGTTCGCCGCCTGGGTGAACGCCCGGATCGGTGAGGCCATGCGGGTCGAGATGGACCTGGCTTTCCGCGACCGTCCGTTCGATATCGAACCCGGCCGCAGCCCGGCCCTGGTCGGCTGGGAGCACAAGTTCATCCAGCCCGGCGCCCCCGCGCCCAAGGGCAAGCTGTGGACCGTCTACCGCCTGCATGATCAGGCCGGCCGTCCCAGCCACCTGCCGCAATCGGGCGACCTGGTCGAAGACCTGACGCCGCTGCTGGGCGAGCTGGGCTATCTGGGCGTGTTCGACGGCGAACCGGCGATGTTCCCGGGCGTCGGCAAGCGGTAACTCTCAATCCTCTCCCCAAGGGAGAGGTGTCGGCGCAGCCGACGGAGAGGGAAGAAACCGGCTCAGCAGATCTTCCCCCACCGGCGCTTCGCGCCACCTCCCCCGCTAGGGGGAGGATCTGAATTGAATAGCCGACACCTCCGCAGACCCCGTCGATTTCAGCACCAGGGTGTTGGTCCCCGACAGCAGACTGACGACCGCGCCGCTCTTCACCGCCGCGCCGCCGTTGACGACGATATCCGTCGGTCCGGAGCCCACTACGTTGACATCGTAGTGTCCTCCCGTCGCCGAGACCGTGTAGCGCAGCCACTCGCCCGGCTTGAAGTCCACGACCTTCAGCCAGCCTTCGGGCGTGCGCGCCAGGTCGACGCCGTCGTTGCGGCCCGTGCGGCCGCTGTTCCAAAGCTGCCGCTCGCCGCCCATGGAGACGTGATAGTTGGCCGCGTCGGCGTCGTGATAGGCCGCGCCGATGACGCCCAGGTCGTACTGCCAGGCTGGGACCGTCGCGCCCTTGGCCCCGACCAAGTGCTTGGCGAACGGCCGGGTCGTCGTGTCGTGCGGCTGGCGGAACATGGCGTCGATGACGTCGGGATGGGCCTCGTTGTGCTCGAAGCGCACGTCGTGCGAGGCCAGCTTCATCAGCACCTGATAGGCCTTGTCGGCGCTGACCGGCGTCTTGGCGTCCCCGGTCAGGGTGGCCACGACGTCGTCATAGGCCGGGTCGACCTTGATCTCGAGCGGCTGGTTGAAGCCGATCTTCTTCAGCGGCCAGAACGCCCAGCCGATCTCGTGCTTCTCCACGAGGCGGATGGCGTCCGCGAACCAGACGTTGGAGTTCTCGCCGCTCTCGCCCAGCCACAGCGGCAGGCCGGTCTCCTCGCGCAGCTTCAGATGGGCCGCGATTGAGGCGTCATCATTGACGTTCCAGTACTTGTGGAAGCTGAGCGCCATGTTGGCGTCCCAAGGCTTGCCCATGCCCTTGTAGTTGTTGCCCCAGCAATTGCCCTCGATGACGATCATGTGGCGCGGATCGATCTCGCGGATCGCCGCCGTTGCCTCACGATAGAACGCCCACAGGGCGTCCTGCTTCTCGTCCTTGCAGCCGTTCTTGTTGCCGGATCCGTCGAAGTCCCAGTTGGGCTCGTTGATCAAGTCGTAGGCCCCGACCATCGGCTCGTCCTTGTAGCGGGCGGCCAGCTTCTTCCAGAGCGCGATGGTCTTGCGGCGGGCCTCGGGGCTGTCCCACAGCGAGGGCTTGGCCGGATCGCGGTCGGAAATCGCCAGGTCGTTGCCCTGCCCGTTCGGCGCGGCGTGCAGATCCAGGATCAGGTAGATCCCGTTGGCCTTCAACCAGGCCAGCAAGTCGTCGATCCGCCTGAAGCCGTCCTCCTTCCAGGTGTCGACGCCGGGCGTCGGCTCCTGGTCGACCGGCAGGGTCAGGAGGTCGTAGTGGATCGGCAGGCGGACGGAGTTGAAGCCCCACGCGGCCATGGCGTCGATGTCAGCCTTGGTCGTGTGGTTGTCGAGCCAGGCCTGGTGGATGGCCTTCTGGCGTTCGGGGCCGACCAGGTCAGCGATCTTGCCCTGGATGACGTGCTGCTGGCCCAGTTTGGACAGGCGCAGCATGTAGCCCTCCTGCAGCATCCAGCCGCCCAGGCCCATGCCGCGCAGGATCACCGGCTGGCCGGTCTCGTCGACGATGCGGGCGTTGTGGGCCTTCAGCCAGCCCTCGGCCTGAGCCGGCGCGGACATGGCCAGGGCGACGGCGGCCCCGAAAGCGAGCCAGGACTTCATGCTGCGTTCTCCCGTCCAGAGGCCGCCTCTTGCGCGGGCGGCTACTGGTCAGGCCACTTGGTGACGCAGATTGACAACGTTGTCTAGGTGGTCGCCGCGCGGGGTCCGCCCAGGGCGTGGACCAGGGTCGCCAGCAGCGAGGCCACGGTCAGCGGCTTGGGCGTGGCGCCGTTGAACACCGGATCCAGCGGCGCGGTGCGGACATCAGCCGAGAAGGCGATGATCGCCGCCCGGGCGCTGGGACCGTCCTGAGCGCGGATCTGCTGGGCGGCGGAAACGCCATCCAGCTTGGGCATCCGCAGGTCCATCAGGATGGCGTCGTAGGGCGCGGCGGCCGCGGCGGCGACGCCGGCCTCGCCGTCGACGGCCTCGACCACCTCGACGCCCACGGCCTCCAGCACCGAGCGAACCAGCTCGCGGTTGCCGGGATTGTCGTCGACGACCAGCACGCGGCTGCCCGGCGGCGGCAGCGGGATGTCGCCGTCCTCGTCCGGCGCCGGGGCCTCGTCATGGGGCGGACCGGTCTCGGCCGGGATCTCGAACCAGAAGCGCGCGCCCTGCCCCATGGTGCTCTCGACGCCGATCTCGCCGCCCATCAGCTCGACCAGGCCGCGCGAGATAGCCAGACCCAGGCCCGTGCCGCCGTGCTCGCGGGTCAGGGCCGCGTCGATCTGGGCGAAGCGGGCGAAGATCAGCGCCTGGTCCTCGGCCGTGACACCCGGACCGGTGTCAGTAACCGTCACACGCAGGCGGCCGGCCTCGACGTCGTACTCGGTGTCCAGGCGGACCTCGCCAACCTGGGTGAACTTCACGGCGTTGCCGATCAGGTTCAGCAGCACCTGGCGCACCCGCTCGGGATCCAGATACAGCTCCGGCGGGGCGATCTCGTCGCCGGCCGAGCGCAGCAGCAGGTTTTTGGCCGCCGCGTCGGGGCCCAGCATCTCCAGCACCTCGGACACCAGGTCGGTGATCTTCACCGGACGCGGATTGAGGGCGATGCGGCCCTGCTCCAGCCGCGAGAAGTCGAGGATGTCGTTGATGGTCGCCAGCAGGGTGCGGCCGCCGGTGGCGATGCGATCGACATAGCGCCGGCCACGCGGGCTGAGGTCGGGCTCGTCGGCCAGCAGGTTGGCGAAGCCGATCACCGCCGTCAGCGGCGTGCGCAGCTCGTGACTCATATTGGCCAGGAACTCGCCCTTCACGGCGGCGGCCTTCTCGGCCTCGGCGCGGGCGGCGCGCAGGTCCATCTCCAGCGTCTTGCGGGCGGTGATGTCGCGGATGATGTCGGTGATGCCGGTCGGCTGGCCGGTGACCGGATCACAAGCCAGGGTCGGACGCGATTCCAGCCAGATCATCGCGCCGTCCTTGCGATAGGCGCGATACTCGACGGTGACCGCCGTGGGGGCCTGGTCCAGGCTCGGGCATTCGCGCTGGACCCGCACCACCTCCGCCAGGCGCAGCGTGTCGCCGCGATGAACGATGTCCAGATAGGCCCGGCCCAGCAGTTCCTCGGGCGCATAGCCGGTGATCGTCCACGCCGCCGGCGACACATAGGTCATGCGGCCCTGCAGATCGCTGTGGGCGATGATGTCGAGCGCGCTCTCGGCCAGCAGGCGGAAGCTGGCCTCGCTGCGCTGGGCGGCCTCGCGGGTCTCCAACAGCATGGCCAGGGTGGCGCGGCGATGGCGCTCCAAGGCGGCGACCGGCAGGGTCACGAAGGTGGCGACCACCAGGAAGACCTGCAGCATGATCGACTGCGGCCCCGGGCCCGCGTCGATCATGTGGATGGGCCCCAGCCCCGCCATGGTCATCGACACCGAGATCGCGGCCACCAGGGTCGCGCTGATGGCTGCGCCCAGCACTTCCTGGCGCCAGGCCACCAGCAGCATCACCGGCGGGGCCAGGAACAGCAGCGGATAGCGGCTCTGGGTGAAGACGTAGATCGTGACGACACAGCAGATCAGGATCGACAGCACACCGTCACGGGTCAGCGGCCGCTCGCGCAGATAGGTCGGGGCGCGCATCAGCACCAGCAGAGCCGGCGCGATGCTGAGCATCCCCAGCATGTCGCTGAGCGTCCAGCCGGCGAAATCGGCCCACGGCGCCGGACCAACCAACCAGATGTAGAGACCCGCCGTCAGCGGGCCGGTGCACAGCGGCGCCGCGAAGCCGGCCAGCAGGATGAAGGCCAGCATGTCACGCGGCCGGCCCAGGTCGATCTCATCGCCGACCACACGCCGCACGGCATAGGCGGCCAGCAGCCCTTGCAGCACGCTGGCGCCGCCGATCAGCAGAAAGGACCACGGGCCATAGCCGGCATGCCACCCCGCCACCCACGATCCGGTCAACCCGCCCAAAAAGATGACGGGCCAGCGACGGCCCGGCGCGGTCAGCAAGATGGCGGTGAGGAAACCATTTGAAAGCCAGATCGGCGAGGACTGCCCCAGCGAACGGGGGACCTCGACGCACAGGAAGGCGAGAAGTCCGAAACCGAGGGCGGCGACGAGGCCGCTGAGAAGCGTCGCCGTCCAATCATCGCCGAGTTGGGATCGGATATTCGCGCTGTCGACCATGCACTGAGCCAACCGGCCAGGAATGTCCGGTGACTCGGTTTATTTCATCCGAGGCGCGAAAACGCCAGCAAAGCCTCGGATAACACCGTTACTACCCGCACTTAACTTCCTGAACGATACCGGTATCAGCATTGAACAGAATGTTCAGGCGATCTGCTCGAAAATCCATCGTCACCGGGCAAGTCGTGCAGGCCACGCGCCAGCGCGAGGGATCGACCGGCGCCGGCAGGCTGGTGCGCGGCTTGCCGACATATTGCTGGGCGTCCTTCAGACCGCACTGGTCCTTCTCGGCGGCCGGCGGCTTGGGCGGCAGGGCCAGGGCGGGCGGCGCAGTCGGGGTGGTGGGCGGCGGCGGCGGAGCCGGCTCGGGCGCGCTGGAGCACGACGCCAAGACAAAGCCCCCGGCAACCAAGACCGTAGCCAGGATGGATGCGATCCGCTTCATGCCTGCTTCTCCCAACCACGTTCGACGCCCTGGCGCCAGTAGGACACCGGATGCCCGGCCTTCTTGAATACCGACCAACGCCCACGCGCCTGCGCCAACGCCTCGTCATTCCTGCCATCGAACAGCAGGATACAGCGGGAAACCCCTGAAAGATCTCCAGGATCCGCGCCGTCGATCAGGAACACCGCATCGCCCGCATTGGGATTGCCGTCCTCGCCGGTCAGCAGCACCGGCTGGCGCTCGGCCATCGGCTCGCTGACCAGGCCGTGCGGCAGGAAGCTGTCCTCGCGGAAGGTCCACAGGTGCTGGTCCAGCGCTTCCAGGCGGCGGGGATCGCCCCCGCGCACCAGCGCCTTCCAGCCCCGGCCCATCGTCTTCTCCAGAAGCTCGGGCAGCACCGCCTCGAGCGGCGAGCGCTCGAGGTGGTAGAACCAGACCTCGCAAGGACCAGCAGTCATGCTCAGCCTTCGTAGGCGTCGGCGACGAGGCGGTTCAGCAGGCGCACGCCGTATCCGGCCGCGCCGTCCGGCACGGTCGGATCGGTCGAGGGCTTCTTCCAGGCCACCGAGGCGATGTCCAGGTGCGCCCAAGGCACGTTGTTGACGAAGCGTTGCAGGAACAGGCCCGCGGTGATCGAGCCGGCCGGGCGGCCGCCGATGTTCTTCATGTCGGCGATCGGGCTGTCGATCTGCTTCTCGTAGGCGGCCGGCAGCGGCAGACGCCACAGAGGCTCGCGCTCGGCCTTGCCGGCGGCGAGAAGTTTCTCTGACAAACCATCGTTATTGCTGAACAAACCAGCGTAGTCGTGCCCCAGCGAGATGATGATTGCGCCGGTCAGGGTGGCCAGGTCGATCATGAACTGCGGCTTGAAACGCTCCTGGCAGTACCAGAGCGCATCGGCCAGCACGAGACGGCCTTCGGCGTCGGTGTTGATGACCTCGATGGTCTGGCCCGACATCGAGGTGACCACGTCACCCGGACGCTGGGCGTTGCCGTCGGGCATGTTCTCGACCAGGCCCAGGATGCCGATGGCGTTGACCTTGGCCTTGCGGCCGGCCAGCGCGTGCATGAGGCCGGTCACAGCGGCCGCGCCGCCCATGTCCCACTTCATGTCTTCCATGCCGTCGGCTGGCTTGATCGAGATGCCGCCGGTGTCGAAGCAGACGCCCTTGCCGACGAAGGCGATCGGCTGGGCCGACTTATCGGCCGCGCCCATCCACTTCATGATGACCAGCTGGCTCTCGCGAACGCTGCCCTGCCCCACGCCCAGCAGGCTGCCCATGCCCAGCTTGGCCATCTCGGCCTCACCCAGGATCTCGACCTCGAGACCCAGGCTCTCCAGACTCTTGGCGCGGGCGGCGAACTCTTCCGGATGCAGGATGTTGGCCGGCTCGGAGACCAGGTCGCGGCTGAAGATGATGCCGTCGGCCAGGGCCGCCAGCGGCTCATAGGCCTTCTGAGCCTTGACCGGATCGGCGGCGGCGACCTTCACCACCTGGACCGAGGGCTTCTTCTCGGCCTTTTCGGTGGTGCGGTAGCGGTCGAAACGGTAGGCCGCCAGGCGCGCGCCAAACGCGGCGCGGGCGGCGCTCTCGGCGTCGGCGCCCAGCTTCAGGACCAGTTCGGTGACGCCGGTCGTCTTCACAGCCTGATAGGCGGCGGCGGCGGCGGTCTCGACCGCTTCCGGCTCGACCGCGCCCGAGCCGTCGACGCCGACCAGCACCAGGCGGGCGGCTTCCAGGCCGTGCGGGGCGACCAGGTCCAGGGTCTGGCCCTTGGCGCCGGTGAAGCGACCACCGGCGATGGCGCGCGCCAGGGCGCCGCCGGTGGCCTCATTGGCCGCGCGGGCTTCCGGCGAGAGGGCCGCGCCCTCATGGGCCAGAACGGCGATGGCGGCGGCGGCGCCGGCCTGGGTGTCGACGGGGACGAACTCGATACGCATGCCGCGCTCCTGCATCTGGGCGACTTGAAACGGCGCGTCGCGACGGCGCTGCCGCTCTCTCTTGAATTAGGCGGCATAGTCCAATGCCGCGCCATAGAAAAGGCTCCGTTCGTCGCCACTGCGGACGGCCAAGTTAGGTCCCTGGTTGTGCCGACACAAAGCCCCCGTGTAGAACGGCCCATCTTCGGGGTTCGTCCCGCGAATCCATCCGCCCCGAACGACTCTGCATGCGCCTCATAGAACGTTATCTCTTCCGTCAGTTGCTGGGCCCGACGCTTCTGGCGACCGCGGCCCTGGTGGCGCTCGCCCTCTTGGCGCGCAGCCTGTCGGAATTCGACGTTCTGGTGGAGCAACGCCAGAGCGCGTTGGTTTTCCTGAAGATCATCCTTCTGGCCCTGCCCCAGCTGCTGGCCATCATGCTGCCCCTGGCCCTGTTCGTGGCCGCGCTGGTGGCGCTGAACCGGCTGCACACCGAACAGGAAATCGTCGTCTGCTTCGCCGGCGGCATGAGTCGCTGGAGCGTCATCTCGCCGGCCATGCGCCTGGCGGTGATCGCGGCCCTGATCTCGCTGGTCTCGGGCCTGTGGCTGCAGCCCTGGAGCGCCCGCCAGATCCGCGAGACCTCGTTCGAGATCAAGGCCGACGTCGCCTCCACCCTGGTGCAGCCGGGCCAGTTCACCGAGCCGGCCCCGGGCCTGACGGTCTATGCGCAGTCGATCGACCGCGACAACAAGATCCAGAACCTGTTCATCCACCAGGACATGCCCAACGGCGGGGCCTCGACCTATTCGGCGCGCGAGGCCGAGATCGCCACGCGGCGCGGCGAGCCGGTGCTGATCATGCGCCACGGCTCCAACCAGCAGTTCTCTCGCCAGGGCGTGCTGCAGTACACCTCGTTCGACGAGTACACCTTCGACCTGTCCAGCATGGTCCAGCGTGACGAGGTGCTGCACTACAAGATCTCGGACCGCTATCCGCACGAGCTGTTCTTCCCCGACCTGACCCAGGAATGGGAGCAGCGGAACAAGGACAAGATGCTGGCCGAGGGTCATTCGCGCTTCGCCAGCCCGCTGTACAACATCGCCCTGATGACCATGGCCCTGGCCGCCGTGCTGGGCGGCTCGTTCAGCCGCATGGGCTATGGCAAGCGGATCGCCGCCGTGGGCGCAGCCGCCGGCATCGTCCGTATCGTCGGCTTCGGCGTGCAGGCCGCGTGCGAGGACGGCGCCTGGCTCAACGTCCTGCAGTACATGGTGCCGCTGGCGGCCATGTGGTGGGGCCTGTCGCAGATCTTCCGCCAGAAGGTCTCGACGCGCCGCGCCGGCAAGCCGGTCAAGGCCGAGCCCGCCTGGACGGGAGCCGCCTGATGCTGAGCATGGGGATGCTGGAGCGCTATGTCCTGCGCCGCACCATGGCTTCGCTGGTCGGCGCCGTGGCGGTGCTGGGCGCGATGGTGATGCTGATCGCCTTCGTCGACATCGCCCGCAATGTCGGCACGCGCACGGACGTCGGCTTCCTGCAGCTGTTCTATCTGACCATCCTGCAGGCCCCGGCCACCATCCTGGTGTTGGCGCCGTTCGTCTTCCTGTTCGGCACCATGTGGGCCTTCGTCGAGCTGAACCGGCGCAGCGAGCTCATCGCCATGCGCGCGGCCGGCGTCTCGGCCTGGCGTTTCATCATGCCGGCGGCCACGGCCTCGTTCGTGATCGGCCTGCTGTCGATCAGCCTGCTGAACCCGCTGACCACGGCCATGACCGCCCGGTTCGAGACCGAGCGCGACAACATGATGAACGGGTATCTCAAGGATGTCCCCAAGGGCACCTGGCTGCGCCAGGGCGACGACAAGACCCAGATCGTCATCCGGGCCCGCGCCCGCGACATGGTCGACGGCTCGGTGCGCCTGCGCGGGGTGTCGCTGTTCGTCTATGCCCTGAACAACAAGGGCGTGATGGACTTCACCCGCCGCATCGAGGCCAACGAGGCGCGGCTGGAACCGGGCTTCTGGCGCCTGACCGGGGTGCGCGAGGCCACGCCCGGCGCCGGGGCCATCCGCTCGGACAGCCTGTCGATCCCGTCCAATCTGGACGACCGCAGCGCTTCTGAGCGCTTCAACACTCCGCAGGCCGTGGCCTTGTGGCGCCTGCCCTCGACGATCAAGCGCACCGAGGACGCCGGTTTCTCGGCCGCGCCGTTCAAGCTGCGCCTGCAGCAGGACCTGGCCACGCCGCTGCTTTTTGCGGCCATGTCGGTGCTGGCGGCGGCCTTCTCGCTGCGCCTGATGCGTCTGGGCGGCCTGGCCACACTGGCCGGCTCGGGCGTCGCGCTGGGCTTCGGGTTCTTTTTCTTCAACGAGCTTTGCAGCACGTTGGGCAAGGCGGACGTTCTGGCTCCGGTTATCGCTGCCTGGACGCCGCCGATCGTGGCCCTTTTGGCGGGGTTCACTTTGCTTTGCTATACGGAAGATGGGTGAGTCATTGCTGCCAGGGTCGTTCATGACTGAAACGCGTCACAGCGCTGTCTGCCGCGCTCTGCTGCTGAGCGGCGCGGCTTGGCTGTCGCTCGCCTGCGCCGGTGCGGCTAACGCCCAGCAGAGCCTCGTCAACATTCCGCCGGTCCCGGTGGTCTCGGCCGCCCCGTCCGACGGGCTGGGCGACGAAGGCTACTACCTGGAAGCCGATCTGCTGATCCGCGACGAGCAGGCCGAGAAGATGACCGCGCGCGGCTCGGTGGAGGCCCGCTATCAGGGCCGCACCCTGCGCGCCGACGAGGTCGTCTACGACAGCAAGACCGGCGCGGTGGTGGCCAACGGCCACGTCCAGATGATCAATCCGGACGGCACAGCCGAGTTCGCCGACCACCTGGAAGTCGACAAGGACATGAAGGCGGGTTTCGCCCGCAACTTCGCCGCGCGCCTGGACCAGAACATGAAGCTGGCCGCGGTGACCGCCGTGCGCCGCAACGAGAACATTCAGGAACTGAACCAGGCGATCTACACGCCTTGCGAGGTCTGCGCCGAAAAGCCGAACCCGACCTGGTCTGTGCAAGCCGACAAGATCGTCCAGGATAAGGCCCGCCAGCTGGTCTACTACAAGAACGCCGTCATCCGCCTGTGGGGCGCGCCGGTGCTCTACATGCCGCTGTTCTGGCACCCCGACCCCCAGGCCAAGCGCAGCTCGGGCTTCCTGGCGCCGAAGATCACCGCCTCCAACGGGCGCGGCCTGTCCTACGATCAACCGTACTATTACGTGATCTCGCCATCCTCGGATGTCGTCTTGGCGCCGCAGATCAACAGCAAGGTCAACCCGTTCCTGAACGTGAACTACCGCAAGCGCTTCTTCTCGGGAATCGTCGAGGCGCGCGGCGGCTTTACCTACGACAAGGACTTCGACAACCGCGGCGACCGTTTCGGCCAGTCCACGGCCCGCAGCTACATCCTGGCCAAGGGCAAGTTCGACATCGACGAAAAGTGGAAGTGGGGCTTCTCGGCCGAACGCGTCTCGGACGCGGTGCTGTTCGACAAGTACAAGATCAACGACGTCTACCAGCAGCGCGGCCTGTTCACGAGCGACGACCGCCGTCTGGTCTCGCAGCTGTACACCACCCGCCAGGACGAGCGCTCATGGCTATCGGTCTCGGCGGTCTCGGTGCAGGGCCTGCGCGTCGTGGGCCTGAACGCCACGACCGGCACGGCCAACGCCTTCGAAAACAGCGGCGCCTTCCCCCTGATCGGCCCGCTGGTCGAAGGCCGCTGGGAGCCGTCGACCCCGGTCCTGGGCGGGCGGCTGCGCCTGCAGGGCACCGGCGTCATGCTGAACCGCTCGGAGTCGCAGTACGGCGAGGCGCCCTACTTCCTGCCCAGCTACAAGGGTCGCGGCGGCGTCGATTCCAGCCGCGCCACCCTGCAGGGCGACTGGCGCACCAGCGCGATCATCGGCAACGGCCTGAAGGTCTCGCCCTTCGCCCAGGCCCGCGCCGACGCCTATGCGATCAAGACCTATGTCACGCCCGAGGCCGCGGCCTTGGGCGACGAGACCAAGCAGAACTACACGCGGGCGCTGGGCGTCGGCGGCGTCGACTTCAGCCTGCCGTTCTACAAGCCGCTGAGCGGCGGCGGCAGCGTGGTGCTGGAGCCCCTGGCCCAGGTGGCGATCGGCTCGGAAAGCTCGCGCGTGCCCACCGTGGTGGCCCGCAACGGCACGACCCAGTACCTTTACAACGAAGACAGCCAGACGCTGGAATTCGACGAGACCAACCTGTTCCAGGCCAACAAGTCGCCGGGCTTCGACCTCTATGAGGGCGGCCAGCGTCTGAACGTCGGTGGTCGGGCCACGGTCAATCTGTCGAAGGGCCGCGGCGGCAGCATTCTGGTCGGCCGCAGCTTCCGCACCAAGTTCGATCCGCTGCTGCCGGCCCGCGCCGGTCTGCAGAGCCGGTCGTCCGACTGGGTCGTGGCCGCGACGGCCACGCCGGTGGCGGGCATCACCGGCTTCGTGCGCACCCGCCTCGACGCCCAGACCCAGGAGATCCACCGGATCGAAACGGGCGTGAACGCCTCGACCGCCCGCGGCTGGGCTGTGGTGCGCTACCTGAAGGACGAGCTGGACACCAACGGCAACCGCCAGGAAAGCCTCGAGGCCATCGCCGAGCTGAAGCTGACCAAGAAGTGGTCGCTGACGGCCCTGGGCTCGCGCGACATGGTCTCGGACCTGTGGCGTCGCCGCGACCTGGGCGTGGCCTACCAGGACGACTGCATTCGCATCGACGTCATCTACCAACAGGAAGATCGCTACGCCTCGACGGCCAGTGGCATTCGGCTGCAGCCGGATCGAACGGTCGTCTTCCGCCTAACGCTCGCCACATTGGGTGATACAGGGTACTAGCTCGAAACTTGAGTAACCGCGCCTGGGGGGCGAGCGGGGCCAACTCGGCGATCGCCGCCTCCAAAAACGTGATAAACGACCCGCGCGCCCGTCAGGGCGATGATTGGGCCTAAAGGAACGACACTATCCATGCGGTCTGCGCGTAGCGTGACGACTTTCGCGGCCGGCGCCGCGTCCATCCTCGCCTTGACCGTGGGGGCTTTCAGCCTGCCCGCCCAGGCTCAAGACGCCGCGCCGCCGCTGGTGCAGGCGCCGCAAGCGGCCGCGCCCGCCGCCGCTGCGGCCGCCCCGCGCGGCCTGGCCGAGAGCGTCGCGGCCGTGGTCAACGACGACATCATCTCGACCTACGACGTCATGCAGCGCATGCGCCTGCTGATGGCCACCTCGGGCATGCAGCCGACCGAGGAGAACCTGCCGCAGATCGAGCAGGAAGCCGTTCGCTCGCTGATCGAGGAGCGCCTGCAGATGCAGGAGCTACGTCGCGTCGAGAAAGAACAGAAGATTACGATCATCTCGACCGACAAGGAAGTCGACGAGCAGATCGGCGACATCGCTCAGGGCAACCGCATGAGCGCCGACCAGCTGAAGCAGCAGCTGACCTCGCAGGGCATCGGCCTGGACACCTGGCGCGCCCAGATCCGCGCCGAGTCGAGCTGGCAGTCGTGGATCCAGGGTCGTTACGGTTCGCGCCTGCGCATCGGCGAAGACCAGATCAAGGCCTATCAGCGCCGTCTGGCCGAGTCGGCCGCCAAGCCGCAGTACCAGATCAGCGAAGTGTTCCTGGACGCCAGCCGCGTCGGCGGCATGGAAGTGGCCACCAACGGCGCCGCCCAGCTGATCGGCCAGATGCAGCAGGGCGCGCCCTTCCCGGCCGTCGCCCGTCAGTTCTCGGCCTCGGCCACGGCCGCCAACGGCGGTGACGTGGGCTGGGTCAGCCAGGGCGAGATGCCGGCCGAGGTCGACTCCGCGCTGGAACAGCTGCGCCCCGGCCAGCTGTCGCGCCCGATCCCGGTCAAGGACGGCGTCTACATCATCTATCTGCGCGACAAGCGCGCCGGCTCCAAGACCGCGATCGTCGACCTCAAGCAGGTGGCCTCGCCGCTGCCGGCCAACGCCACCCAGGCCCAGGTCGACGCCGCCGCCAAGGTCCTGAACGACCTGAAGCCCAAGATCAGCAGCTGCTCGAACCTGGAAGCCGCCGCCGGCAAGATCGACGGCCTGGTGGCCGGCGACCTGGGCGAAGCCGAGATCACCGATCTGGCCCCGGCCTTCCAGGAAGCCGCCGGCAAGCTGGACGTCGGCCAGATCTCCGATCCGATCCGCACCGACGCGGGCCTGCACCTGATCGCCGTCTGCGGCAAGCGCCAGGGCGGCGCCAACGCCCCGTCGCACGACCAGATTGAGAACCGCCTGCGCGGCCAGCAATTGGCGCTGATCGCCAAGCGCTATCTGCGGGACCTGCGCAACCAGGCGACCATCGAGACCCGATAGGCCGGTGCCCCAGCGCCCCCTGGCCCTCAGCGCCGGCGATCCGGCCGGCGTCGGCGCCGAGATCATCGCCAAGGCCTGGCGCGCCCTGCGCCAGGACGGCCCCCGGTTCGTGGTGGTCGGCGACGCCCAGCTACTGGCCTCGGCCGGCGGCGGCGTCAAGGTGCGCCCGGTCACGGGTCCGGAAGAGGCCGTGGGCGTCTTCGAGGACGCCCTGCCGGTCATCGACATTCCCCTGCTCTCGCCCGTGGTCGCCGGCCAGGCCTCGCCGGCCTATGCGCCGCAGGTGATCCGCTGGATCGAGACCGGCGTGGGCCTGGCGCTGTCGGGCGCCGTCACCGGCCTGGTCACCGCCCCGATCGCCAAGGCCCCGCTGTACGAGGCCGGCTTCAAGTTTCCTGGCCACACCGAGTTCCTGGCCGAACTGACCGCCGCCGAGCGCTTCGAAGGTGCGCGCGGCCCGATCATGATGCTGGCCGCCGCCGACCTGCGCGCCACCCTGGTGACCATCCACACGGCCCTCAAGAACGTCCCCGAGGCCCTGTCGGCCGAGGCCATCGTCAACTGCGCCCTGGTCACCGCCCAGGCCCTGCGTCGCGACTTCGGCATCGCCAACCCGCGCCTGGCCGTCGCTGGCCTGAACCCGCATGCGGGCGAAGGCGGCTCGATCGGCCGCGAGGAGGTTCTGGTCATCCAGCCGGCCGTGCAGGCCCTGAAGGACCTGGGCGTCGACTGCTTCGGCCCCGCCCCCGCCGACACCCTGTTCCACCCGGAAGCGCGCCTGCGCTACGACGGCGTCATCTGCATGTACCACGACCAGGCCCTGATCCCGGTCAAGATGCTGGACTTCTGGAGCGGGGTGAACGTCACCCTGGGCCTGCCGATCGTGCGCACCTCGCCCGATCATGGTACGGGTTTCGACATCGCCGGCCGCGGCGTGGCCCGCCCCGACAGCCTGATCGCCGCCATTCGCATGGCCGCCGACATCGCCGCTCGCCGCGCGGCTTACCAGTCCTGACCCGAGTCCTGATATGAGCCTCGCCGACCTTCCCCCGCTGCGCGAGGCCCTGGAACGCCACGACCTGATGGCGCGCAAGAGCTTCGGCCAGCACTTCCTGCTGGACCTGAACGTCACCCGCAAGATCGCCCGTCTGGCCCAGATCGGCGAAGGCGACACCGTGGTCGAGGTCGGTCCCGGCCCCGGCGGCCTGACCCGCGCCCTACTCGAGACCGGCGCCCGCGTCGTGGCCATCGAGAAGGACAGCCGCTTCCTGCCCCTGCTGTCGGAAGTCGCCGAGGTCGTCGACGGCCGCCTGGAGCTGGTCGAGGGCGACGCCCTGAAGGTCGACGGGTTGAAGGCCGCCGGCGGCCCCGCCCACGTCGTTTCGAACCTGCCCTACAACGTCGGCACCCAGCTGCTGATAAACTGGCTCACCGGCCCGTTCAAGCCGCTGTCGATGACCCTGATGTTCCAGAAGGAAGTCGCCGACCGCATCGTGGCGAGCACGGACGACGACGCCTACGGCCGCCTGGCCGTGATCTCCCAGACCCTGTGCGAAGCCCGGACGGTCATGGACCTGCCGGCCAAGGCCTTCACCCCGCCGCCCAAGGTCGCCTCGGCCGTCGTGCGCCTGGTCCCCAAGGCCGATCCGCCATCGCCCGAGATCATCGCGGCCCTGGAACGCGTCACCGCCGCCGCCTTCGGCCAGCGCCGCAAGATGCTGCGTTCCAGCCTGAAGGTGCTGGGCGGCGGCGAGCTGTGCGAGAAGGCCGGGATCAATCCCGACGCCCGCGCCGAGGTCGTCGACCTGGCCGGCTTCCTGGCCCTGGCCAAGGCGACGCTCGCCTAGCCGGACGTCATGTCGAACCGGTACGGCCTCTCGATCAGAACCGCTCACAGCAGCGACGCGGACGGCCTCGCCGAACTCCTGTCGGCGGCTCGCGAGACCATCCCCAAGGACCGGCTTGCGCATCGCCTGACCGCTGTGCTGAACCAGCCCGGCGCGCTGCTCATCGCCGAGGAATGGGGTCCGCCCTCTGGGGTCATCGTAGTGCACTGGCACGCCACCCTGACGGCCGACCTGAAGGTGGGATCGATTTCCACGCTCTTCGTGGATCCGGAGCGTCGTCGCAACGGCATCGCCCGCCTGCTGCTGAAAGCCGCCTCCCAAGCCGCGCGGTCGGCCGGATGTGGCGATCTTGTGCTCGATACGCCCCCTTCAGCCGACGACCTGCGCGCCTTCGGCCTGGCGACGGGCTTCATCCAGAGCGGGGAAACCTTCGCCCGCGCCCTGCGCAAGCGCGCCTAGGCCTCTTCGACCGCCTCAATTATGGCGCGCGGCCCCTTATCGGAGGCCGCACAGGCGCTCGTCGGAATCACGCAATCGCGACAGGTTCAGCCTGGGCGATAAGTCTGGGCCACCGCGCCGCCGGGGAAGGCCTTTGAACCGACCAGCTGGAGCCGCCGCGGCGTCTCCACCGGCGGGAACAGCGACAGGCCATCGCCGAGCGCGACCGGCGCGACCACCAGCACGAAGCGGTCGACCAAGCCATACGCCACCAGACTGCGGGCGAAGGTGACGCCGCCGTGCGCCAGGATCGGCTTGCCGTCCTGAGCCTTCAGCCGCGCGATCTCCTCGGCGAGGTCGCCACCGGCCACGTGGGCCTGGGCCCAGCTGTCCCGCGCGCCGTCCAGGATCGCCGCGCCCTGGCGGGTAAAGACCGCCTTGGGAATCTCGTTCATCGGCGGCGCGAAGATGTCCGTCGAGCTCGGCCACCAGGCGGCCATGGCCTCGAAACTGCGGCTACCCATGATGTGCAGGCTAGCGTTCCACAACGTCTCGACGTTCCAGGCCCGCGCCTCGTCGTCGGCTCCGAACATCCATGTGTTGGTTCCCGACAGGTCGCTGACGAAGCCGTCGACCGACATGGCCATCTTTAGAATGAGCTCTCGCATGATGTTCTCCCCGCTTGCGGTTGGCGGCTCAAGGACGGGCGAGAACGACGCGCGCCGACAACGCGGGACAGATTTGTCTCAAGCCGTCTCGAACGCGGTGAGGATCGGGCACGGTCCCGCCGTCGCGCCACAGGCGTCGGCCAGGCGGGTCAGGGCCGCCCGCGCCGCCTGCAGCTCGGCGATCTTGTCGTCCAGGGCGCCGATCCGCTCGCGGGCCAAGGCTCGCGCCCGCACATGGTCCTGGCCGGCGTCCAGGGCCAGCAGCTCGCCGATCTGCTCCAGGGTGAAGCCGGCGGTCTGGGCGGCGCGGATGAACTTCAGGCGGCGGACGTCCTCGGCGTCGTAGCGCCGAACCCCGCCGGGCTTCTCAGGCGTTCGAAGCAGGCCGCGGCGCTGGTAGTAGCGCACCGTCTCCACGCCTACGCCGCCTTCGCGGGCCAGGCTCGCAATCGTTCCGCTCATGCTTGACTCCGTACCATGGTACGGAACCTACATGGGATGGGTCTGATCGCGAATCCAGGAGTGAAGCGATGAAAGCCCCAGCGTCCAAGACGGCTGTTCTCTACCGCATGGTGATGCCTAGCCACGTCTGCCCCTATGGCCGCAAGGCGCTGCATCTGCTCAGGTCCAAGGGCTACGCCGTCGAGGACCAGTGGCTGAGGACGCGCGAGGAAACCAACGCCTTCAAGGATCTGCACAAGGTCAAGACCACGCCCCAGGTGTTCATCGACGACGTCCGGATCGGCGGCTACGATGACCTGCGGCGGCATTTCGGGCTGCAGGTCCGCGATCCCAAGGCCCTCACCTACACGCCGGTCATCGTGCTGTTCGCCATGGCCGCCCTGCTGGCCCTGGCCGCCAGCCAGGCCGCCTTCGGCAGCGCCCTGACCGTGCAGGCCGGCGAGTGGTTCGTGGCCTTCGCCATGGTGCTGCTGGCCCAGCAGAAGCTGCGCGACGTCGAGAGCTTCTCGACCATGTTCCTGAACTACGACCTGCTGGCGCAGCGCTGGATCCCCTATGGCTATGTCTATCCGTTTGCCGAGCTGACCGCCGGTGTGCTGATGGCCGCCGGCGTCCTGACCGGCCTGGCCGCGCCCCTCAGTCTGGTCATCGGCGGCATCGGCGCGGTGTCGGTGTTCAAGGCCGTCTACATCGAGAAGCGCGAACTCAAGTGCGCCTGCGTGGGCGGCGACAGCAACGTGCCGCTGGGCTTCGTGTCGCTGCTGGAGAACCTGATGATGATCGCCATGGCCGTCTGGATGCTGGCCCGGCCACATGTATGACGACTAGGGATGACCCTAACGTCAAACCCTATTGACGGTTGAGCTGCGCCCGGCCAGCCTGACCTTGGGCTGAGCGGGGCGAACGTGACCACCAACAGTGCGGTGAAGGCGCCTTCGACGGTCGCGAGGCGCCTGCTTTTCATGGCGCTTACCCTGGCGGCGCCGGCCATCCTGCTGATGGGCGCGCTGGTCGCCATGCAGTACACCGAGGGCCAGCGGCGCTTCGCCACCCAGTTGACGGCGATGACCCGCGCCCTGTCCCTGGCCACCGACCGCCAGATCGGCCAGGGCCAGAGCGTGCTGCAGGCCCTGGCGGTCTCGCCCGCCCTGGCCGAGGGCGACCTTGCGACCTTCGAGAAGCAGGCCCGCGAGGCCGTGGAGGGCCGCGAAGGCTGGATCGTGTTGATGAGCCGTGACCGGCAGTGGATCAACACCCGCCTGCCGCCCGGCGCGTCGCCGCCCATCGCCCCCGTCACGCCGGCCTCTTGGCGCGAGATGACCACGGGCAAGTCCAATGTCAGTAACCTGATCCCGCGCCACGGGGCCGGCCCGATCGTGGGCGTCAACGTGCCGGTGCTGGTCAGGGGCGAGGTGCGCGTGCTGGCCTTCATGCAGCAGCCGGCGGCCTTCCACGCCCTGATGACCGCCCAGGCCTTCCCGGGCAGCTGGACCGCCAGCATCGTCGACCGCAACGCCGCCCTGGTGGCCCGCTCGCGCGACCAGGACAAGATGCTGGGCAAGCACGCCAGCCCCGACATGCAGGCGGCCATCGCCCGCGCCTATGACGGGGTGGTCAAGACCCACACTCTGGATCAGGTCCAGACCCTGTCGGCCTTCAGCCGCTCGCCGACCTATGGCTGGACCTTCATCGTCGGGGTGCCGCGGGCCGAGCTGAACCGGGCTGTGTTGACCTCTCTGGGTCCGGCCGTGGCGGGTTCGGTGCTGATGATCGCCCTGGGCGTGGCGGCGGCGTTCGGCTTCTCACGGCCCATCTCGCGCGACGTGCGCAGCCTGGTCGGCGAGGCCGAGGCCCTGGCCGCGGGTCGGCCGCTGGATCCAGCCCCGTCGCACCTGCAGGAGATCGCCGAGGTGCGCGGCTCGCTGCAGGCCGCCGCCGAGATCCTGCGCGCCCGCGACGACGAGGCCCGTCAGGCCGCCGAACGTCAGCAGCTGATGATCAACGAGCTAAATCACCGGGTGAAGAACACCCTGGTCGTCGTGCAGTCCCTGGCCCGCCACAGCCTGCGGGAAGGCGGCGAAGATTCTGGCCGATATGGGGGGCTGGCCCAGTTCAACGACCGCATCCACGCCCTGGCCACGGCCCACGACCTGCTGACCCGCCGCAACTGGGAAGGCGCGGACCTGGGCGAGCTGCTGGCCGAGGCGCTGGAGCCCTATGAGACCCAGGTCGACCTGGACGGCCCCGCCCTGCCCCTGGCGCCCAACGCGGCCGTGGCCCTGGCGATGATCTTCCACGAGCTGGCCACCAACGCGTCGAAGTACGGGGCCCTGGCGACCGACGCCGGCCGGATCACGGTCAACTGGAGCCTGGACGGCCGTACGCGCCTGTCCGTCGTCTGGCGCGAACGGGGCGGACCGCCGGTCTCGCCACCCAAGCGCAACGGCTTCGGCTCGCGCCTGATCGCGGCCAGCCTGAAGGGCGACCTGGCCGGCTCGGCGGCGTTCGACTACGCGCCCGAGGGCCTGACCTGCACCCTGACCATCCTGGCCGCGCCCCGCGCCGCTGTGGCGGCCGAATAGGCAACGCACGACCGATCGTCGCAGCGCCTCACTGTCGCCTTGGCTTGGCCACGGAGCATCTGCAATAGGTCGCTCGCGTCTTAGGGGATTTGATCGATGGATCTGCCGTTTCTGATCGGAGCCATTCTGGGCTCTGGCCTGTTCATTGCGTTCGGCCGTCCGCCCGCGGAGAAACTCATCGCGTACGTCCAGGGCCGGATGCGCGGGAACTAACGAGACCATTCAGGACTTCTTTGGGCAAGGCCGCGCAGGGCGGCCGCTCGCTCATGGAGTCCCGAAGATGTCCATTCTGGCTTGGCTGCTTCTCGGCCTGATCGCCGGCTTCATCGCCAGCAAGCTCGTCAATCGTTCCGGCAGCGGCGTGCTGCTCGACATCGTGCTCGGCATCGTCGGCGCGTTCGTCGGCGGCTGGCTGTTCAACCAGTTCGGCAACAGCGGCGTGTCCGGCTTCAATCTCTATAGCCTGCTGGTGGCCACGGTCGGCGCCGTCGTGATCCTGGCGCTGTACCACCTGATCTTCGGCCGTCGCGCGCTCTAGGCGCCAACGGCTTCGGCGGCGGGCCTAAGGCTCGCCGCTAGATCTCTTCTTGCAGAAGATCGCCCACCAGGTCGCCGATCCACGGGTTACGCGCCCGCTTCAGACGTTCGGCGTGATAGATGTGGGCCAGATCCGCGTAAGCGCGGTCGAAATCATCATTCAGAATGACGTAGTCGAACTGCTCCCAGGCGGCGACCTCGTCCTTGGCGCGCGACAGACGGCGGTGGATGACTTCCTCGCTGTCCTGGCTGCGCGCGTGCAGGCGGCGGCTCATCTCGGCCAGCGACGGCGGCAGGATGTAGACCAGCACGCTGTCCTGCTCGGCCTGGGCGTGCACCTTCATGGCGCCCTGGAAGTCGATGTCGAACAGCACGCTTTCACCGCGCTCCAGCGAGGCCAGGATCGGCTCGCGCGGGCTGCCGTAGTGGTTGCCGTAGACTTCGGCCCACTCGAAGAAGGCCTCGTCCTGGATCATGCCCTGGAACTTGTCGGTCGAAACGAAGTGGTAGTCGCGGCCGTCGTGCTCGCCCGGACGCGGGTCGCGGGTCGTGGCGCTGATCGACAAGTGCAGGTCGTTGTGATCGGCCACCAGGCGGCGCGTCAGCGAGGTCTTGCCGACGCCCGAGGGGGCGACGACCATCAGGAGGAGACCACGATGGGGATGGTGGGGCTTATTCAACGTTCTGGACCTGCTCGCGGAACTGCTCGATCACGGCCTTCAGCTCCAGACCGATGGCGGTCAGGCTGGTCAGGGCCGATTTCGAGCAGAGGGTATTGGATTCTCGCATGAATTCCTGGGAGAGGAAGTCGAGCCGGCGCCCCGACGCGCCCTCGCCTGTCAGCAGCGCCCGGGCGCCGGCGACGTGGCTGACCAGGCGGTCCAGCTCTTCGCGGACATCGGCCTTCACGGCCTGGGCGGCGGCTTCCTGGACGACGCGCTCCTCGCTGGCGGCTTCGCCCAGCAGTTCGGTCATGCGGCGGGCGAAGCGCTCCTTCAGCACCGCCGGCTGACCGGCGGCCTCGGCCTCGGCCTGGGCCGTCAGGGCCTCGATACGGTCGACCGCGCCGTGCAGCACCGGATCCAGGGCCGCGCCCTCCTCCAGCCGCGCCGTCTTCAGCCCGTCCAGGGCCTGGGCGATCGACAGGGTCATGGCCGCCTCGACCAGGGCGCGCTCGTCGGCGTTGTCCTCGTCCTCGCGGGCCTCGATAACGCCCTTCAGGGCCAGCAGCCCGTCCAGGGTCGGCTTGGCGACCATGCCGGTGGCCACATAGGGATCGCCAGCGCGCAGATAGCGCTCCAGCACCGCGACATTGACCTGGGTCTCGCCCGAGGTCTCGGCGCGCTTGGCCTGGACATTGACGGTCAGCTGGCCGCGCTGAAAGCGGGCCTGCGAGCCCTCACGGGTCGCGCGCTCCAGGGTCTCGAAGCTGGGCGGACCGCGGAAACGGGTCTCCAGGTTGCGGCCGTTGACGCTGCGCGCCTCGACCGCCCAGGTCCAGGCGCCGTGCGCGCCCTCGACCCGGGCGAAGCCGGTCATCCCCGAGATCGGCATGGCCTAGTTCCCCGCCGCCGGCTTGGCCGGGACCACGGGCACGTTCTCACCGGCGCGGTCGCGCTCGATCTGGCGCCACTTGGCGACATTGGCGTTGTGCTGCTCCAGGGTCGAGGCGAACACGTGCCCGCCCGTGCCGTCGGCGACGAAATAAAGGTCGCCGGTCTTGGGCGGATCCAGCACGGCGGCCAGGGCCTGGCGTCCGGGATTGGCGATCGGCGTCGGCGGCAGGCCGTCGATCAGATAGGTGTTGTACGGCGTCAGGCGCTGCAGCTCCGACATGCGGATACCGCGGCCCAGCGGACGACCGCGCGAGATGCCGTAGATGATGGTCGGGTCCGAGCCCAGGCGCATGCCGGTGCGCAGGCGGTTGACGAACACCGCGGCCACGCGCGGGCGCTCCTCGGCCAGGCCCGTTTCCTTCTCGACGATCGAGGCCAGGGTGACGGCCTCTTCCTTGGTCTGGAACGGCAGGCCCGCCTGGCGGTTGGCCCACAGCTGGTTCAGCAGCTTGTCGCGGTCGTCCATCATGCGCTGCAGGACGGCGGCCCGGTCCTCGCCGCGCTGGACCTCGTAGGTCTCGGGCAGGATCGCGCCTTCCGGCGGGGTCGGGGCGTTGCCGGTCAGGATCGGCGAGGCGTTGAGAATGTCCATGACCATGTCCGAGGTGCGGCCCTCGGGAATGGTGATCCAGTGGCGCACGATGCGGCCGTGGCGGATGGCGTCCAGCACCTGGGCCATCGAGGCGCGGCTCGTGAACTCGTACTCGCCGGCCTTCAGCGTACGGGCCGCGCCCGTGACCTTGGCGGCGGTCATGAAGATCGAGGAAGAGCGGATCACCCCGCCCTGCTCCAGGCTGGAGGCGATCTCGGGCAGGCTGGCCCCGCGACGCAGGACGACCGAGGTCTTGTCGCCAGCCTTCGCAGCGGGACCCGGGCCGTTATAGACCCAGGCCGCGCCGAGAACGGCGACCATGCCGATGACCACAAGGGTCGTGATCGCGCCGAGAACAGCGCGGATCAGCCGTCGCCCCACAGAGGCGGTCTCCCGACGGGAGGTTTTACCCCGAGGGGCTGCTTTGCGGGGGGGCGACGGCTTTTTGCTCACGAGACCTTCTTGAACACGACGGTGGCATTGGTGCCGCCGAAGCCAAAGCTGTTGGACACGGCCACGTCGATCTTCATCGGCACGGCCTTGTGCGGCGCCAGGTTCATGGCGACGTTCACGTCTGGATTGTCGAGGTTGATCGTCGGCGGCGCGATCTGGTCACGGATGGCCAGGATCGAGAAGATGCCCTCGATCGCGCCGGCTGCGCCCAGAAGGTGGCCGGTCATCGACTTGGTCGACGACATGACGACGTTCTTGGCGTGGTCGCCCAGGAAGCGCTCTACAGCGCCCGCTTCCAGGCCGTCGGCCATGGTCGAGGTGCCGTGGGCGTTGACGTAGTCGATGTCCGAGGGCTGGAGGCCCGCGTCCTTCATCGCCGCCGCCAGGGCGCGGCCGCCGCCTTCGCCGTCTTCCGACGGGGCGGTGATGTGGTGGGCGTCGCCCGACAAGCCGTAGCCGACCACTTCGGCGTAGATCTTCGCGCCGCGCGCCTTGGCGTGTTCGTACTCTTCCAGCACCAAGACGCCAGCGCCCTCGCCCATCACGAAGCCGTCGCGGTCCTTGTCATAGGGACGCGAGGCCTTTTCAGGCGTGTCGTTGAAGCTGGTGGCCATGGCGCGGCAGGCGATGAAGCCGGCCACGCCGACCTTGCAGACGGCCGCTTCGGCGCCGCCGGCGACCATCACGTCGGCGTCCCCGTACTTGATCAGGCGCATGGCGTCGCCGATGGCGTGGGCGCCGGTGGCGCAGGCCGTGACGACCGCGTGGTTGGGGCCCTTGAAGCCGTACTTGATCGAGACCTGGCCCGAGATCAGGTTGATCAGGGCCGAAGAGATGAAGAACGGGCTGACGCGGCGGGGGCCCTTGGCCTCCAGTTCCAGCGCGGTGTCGGCGATGGTCGACAGACCGCCGATGCCCGAGCCCAGGATGACGCCCGTGCGCCACTTGTCCTCGTCGGTCTCCGGGACCCAGCCCGAATCCTTGATGGCTTCATCAGCCGCGGCGATGCCGTACAGGATGAAGTCGTCCACGCGCTTCTGGTCGCGCGGGCTCATGGTCTGGTCGGGGTCGAACGAGCCCTCGACGTCGGGGCCGCCGCCGCCGCGTCCATCGACGCGCGGAACCTCGCAGGCCACCTGGCAGGCGTAGTCGGTCGGGTCGAACGCCGTGATGCGGTTCGCGCCGGACTTGCCGGCGAGGATGTTCTTCCAGGTAACGTCAACGCCCTGGCCCAGAGGGGTCAGCAGGCCGATACCCGTGACGACGACTCTACGCATGGATCACTCCCAAACCTTCGATGCGGAGCTCGGATGTGGGGATCGCCCCAAAGCCATGCCAACCGCGAATCTTGGCCTCAAACGAAAACCGCCGCGCGCACGATGGCAAGAGCCCGTGCGACGCGGCGGAAATGGTCAGGTTCGACTAGCGAACTCGACGCCTTATTAGGCGGTCTTTTCCGTGATGAACTTCACGGCGTCGCCAACGGTCTGGATGTGTTCAGCGGCGTCGTCGGGGATTTCGATGTCGAACTCCTCTTCGAACGCCATCACCAGCTCAACGTTGTCGAGGCTGTCGGCGCCCAGGTCGTCGATGAAGGAAGCCTTCTCGGTGACCTTCTCGGGATCGGCATCCAGGTGTTCGATGACGATCTTACGCACGCGCTCGAGAATGTCGGACATTCGGTTCAGTCCCTCGTTATGAAAATTTCGGCCCGTGAACAGCGAGGTGTAACCGCGCTATTCGCAGGAATTGTCGGGCTCCGCCTATCACGTTCCTTTTCGGCTTGCTAGCGGCAGACCGAAAGAGGAACAGCGGTTTTAGATCATGGCCATGCCGCCGTTGACGTGCAAGGTCTGACCGGTGACGTAGCCGCCTTGATCGCTGGCCAGGTAAACGCACGCCGCGGCGATATCGCTCCCCTCGCCCAGCTTGCCAGCCGGGATGGTCGACAGGATGCCGGCCTTCTGCTGGTCGTTCAGGGCGTCGGTCATCGGGCTGGCGATGAAGCCCGGCGCCACGCAGTTGACGGTCACGCCACGGCTGGCCAGTTCCTGGGCCAAGGCCTTGGAAAACCCAATCATACCGGCCTTGGAGGCCGCGTAGTTGGTCTGGCCGGGGTTGCCGGTGACGCCCACGATCGAGGTGATGCCGATGATGCGGCCGGCGCGGCGCTTCATCATGCCCTTGGCGGCCGCGCGGGCCAGGCGGAAATAGCCTTCCAGGTTCACCTTGATGACGGTGTCCCAGTCCTCGTCCTTCATGCGGACGATCAGGCCGTCGCGGGTGACGCCGGCATTGGCGATGACGATGTCCAGCGGCGCGCCAGCGGCTTCCTCGGCCTTGGCGACCAGGCCGTCGACGGCCTCGGCGTCCGAGAGATTCGCGGCCACGTACGAGACGCGCTCGCCGAACTGGGCGGCCAGTTCCGAGAGAGCCGATTCGCGGGTGCCCGAGAGCACGACGTGGGCGCCCTGGGCGTGCAGGGCCTTGGCGATGGCGCCGCCGATGCCGCCCGTGGCGCCGGTGACGAGAGCGGTCTTGCCGGTCAGATCGAACATTGAACGGTCTTTCTTAGCTTAAAGCGACTTGGCGAACGCTTCGAGGTCCGCCGGGGTGTTGAGCGGGGTCGCCTCGGCGTCCGGGGCGATGCGCTTGGCCATGCCCGAGAGGACCTTGCCGGCGCCGGCCTCGGCGAAACGCGTGACGCCGCCGTCCGTGGCCAGCCAGGTCATGCTCTCGCGCCAGCGGACGCGGCCGGTGACCTGCTCGACCAGCAGCTTGCGGATGACGTCCGGGTCGTGGACCGGGGCGGCGGTGACATTGGCGACCAGCGGCGTACGCGGGGCGATGATGGTGGTCTTCGAGAGCGCCTCAGCCATCTCGTCGGCGGCCGGCTGCATCAACGGGCAGTGGAACGGCGCCGAGACGTTCAGCGGAATGGCGCGCGCGCCCAGTTCCTTGGCCTTCTCGATGGCCTTGTCGACCGCGGCCTTGTCGCCCGAGATCACGACATTGCCGTTGTTGTTGTCGTTGGCCACGACGCAGACGCCGACTTCCGAACCCGCCGCAGCAGCGGCTTCGGCCAGGGCCAGATCGGTCTTGGGGCCGATCAGCGAAGCCATCGCGCCCTCGCCCACCGGCACGGCGCGCTGCATGGCCTGGCCGCGCAGCTTCAGAAGGCGGGCGGTGTCGGCCAGGGTGATGGCGCCGGCGGCGGCCAGGGCCGAGTATTCGCCCAGGCTGTGACCGGCCACGAAGGCGGCCTTGTCAATGCCGAGGCCGAATTCCTTCTCCAGGACCCGGGTCACGGCCAGGCTGACGGCCATCAGGGCCGGCTGGGCGTTCTCGGTCAGGGTCAGGTCGCCCTCGGGCCCCTCCTTCATCAGGACCGACAGCTTCTGTTCCAGGGCGTCGTCGACTTCCTGGAAGACCTCGCGCGCGGCGGCGAACGCCTCGGCCAGATCGACGCCCATGCCGACCGACTGGCTGCCTTGGCCGGGGAAAATGAAGGCGATGCTCATCGAAGCCCGCTCCGTCTAAGTAGATTCAAGGCCGGGAGGGTTAGGCCAAAGGCCGCCGGGCGGCAAGTCGCCGCCATTTCGCCGCCCGTCGCCGTCACCCCAGCCAGGGGCCGCCCGGAGGACCCCAGCCCCAGGCCGGCATGGGCGGATCGCCTTCCGGCTCGGCAACGCCCTCGGCCGAATTGATCACCGCCAGACGCGTGCCCCACTCCAGATAGCCGACGAAGGCGGCCCGGAACTCAGGGTCGTCGGGCAGGCCCACGGCGTCAGCGGTGTCCAGCATCAGGGCCACCCAGGCCCGGCGCTGGGCCTCGGTCAGATGCCGTCCCATGTGCTTGCGGATCATCGACGCGTGGCCGCCACCTGCCTCGGTATAGGCCTTGGGTCCGCCGAGCACCTCGCCGACGAAGTCCGCCACGTGCTGGGCGTGGCGAGGGTCCATGTGCGCGAAGACCAGGGCCAGGACGGGATCGTTCGGCACCTTGGCGTAGAAGGTCTCGAACAGCGCCTTCAGCCGCTCGGGGCCGCCCGCCCACGCGGCCAGGGTCGGAATGTTCGCTGGTTCGGTCATCACGTTTTCCCCCGCGCGCCGCCAAAGGCGCGCCAGAACAATGTAGCGGTTTGGAAGACGAAAGAATGGGGGTATCCAAGACAGGACCGTAAACATCCTCCCGCCTGGAGCCTCCGATGTCCCGTCTGCTCGCTGGTATCGCCGCGACCGCCCTTGTGCTGGCCGCCGCCTCCCCCGCCCTGGCCGCCCTGAAGGTCGGCGACAAGGCGCCCGACTTCAGCGCCAAGGCCGCCCTGGCCGGCAAGGACTTCGACTTCAAGCTCTCGCAGGCCCTGAAGAAGGGTCCGGTGGTGCTGTACTTCTTCCCCGCCGCCTACACGAAGGGCTGCACGGCCGAGGCCCACGAGTTCGCCGAGGCCACGCCCGAGTTTGAAAAGCTGGGCGCCACGGTGATCGGCGTCACGGCCGGCAATGTCGACCGCATCAAGGACTTCTCCAAGGAGCACTGCCGCGACAAGTTTGCGGTCGCCGCCGCCGACGCCAGCCTGATCAAGAACTACGACGTGGCGATGGCCCTGAAGCCGGACTGGTCGAACCGCACGTCGTACGTGATCGCCCCGAACGGCAAGGTCCTGCTGTCGCACACCGACGGCAACTTCATGGGCCACGTCGGCAAGACCATGGACGCGGTGAAGGCCTACAAGGGTAAGAAGTAAGGAACAGCGCCGCTGAAGGCGGGCTTACCAGTTCGTCTTCAGCAGCTTGACCATCGCGCGGGCGTCCTGAACGCGCCAGGCTTCGCTGCCGGCGTTTGTCCCACGCACACTGAAGGTGAACTCGGCCGGGATGTCGAACGGCCGGTTCAGGGCCAGATCCACGCCCTCCTCGCCCGTCGAGCCGCCGCCGAAGGCGATCGAGCCGACCGGCTTGCCGTCCAGGGTCAGAGACGAGCGGATGTTGGCGCGGGTCACAGGGATCGCGCCGGGTACAGTCATCGGCTGACTGGCGTTCATGTCCATCGAGACGCTGACGAAGTTCGACTTGGGCAGCATGCCAAAGCCAAACGCCTTGGACATCGACGAGCGCAGGCGCGCCTCGTGCTCGTTCCAGGACGCGCCGACCGCCATCGACCGCTGGCCGACCTTGGCCTCGCTGGGCTTCTGCAGCAGGTTCAGATCGACGTCGTAGGTCGGGCTCTCGATCATGCCCGACGAGCGGACCGTCAGATTGACCTTCTCGGTGTCGGTGGAGAGATCCAGCGGCAAGGCGGCGGAATAGCCGGTGAAGCGGCCATCGGCGGCCGAAACCGACGTGACCGGCTTCTGGACGATCTCGGCGCAGGCGGGACCGCCAACGGCGAGCGCCGTCGCAAACGCGAACAGAAGATGGCGTGTCCCAATCACCATAAGGGGCGAGCTACCATAATCGGGTACGGGCTTGAAGCCCCGAACGGGCCATTTGTCGGACAGGCCACACTTTGATGCGCTTGTAGGCGGCGAACACCCACCGCAGCTTGCCTTCGCCGCGCGTCTCCTGTAGTAGCGCGCGTTCTCACGGAAGGCGGTCTTGCACGCACCCATCCGGGACCGGGGATTTCCCCGCTCGGCTTGCAGGATCCATCGTGGTTGACGGACTTCCGTCGTCGACTGCGCCGCCTTCCATAACGGAAGAAGGAAAACATGGCGTTCTACGAACACGTGGTCATCGCGCGGCAGGACATCTCGCCGCAACAGGCCGAAGCTCTGAACGAGCAACTGAAGACCCTCATTGAAGAGAATGGCGGCCACATCGCCAAGATCGAGTACTGGGGCCTTCGCAACCTCACCTACCGCATCAAGAAGAACCGCAAGGGCCACTATTCCCTGCTCGCGATCGACGCCCCGGCGCCGGCCGTGAAGGAAATGGAGCGCCAGCTGCTGATCAATGAAGACGTTCTGCGCTTCATGACGATCCGCGTCGAAGAGCTGGACCTGGAACTGTCGCCGGTTCTGGCCCGTCGTGACCGTGGCGATCGCCCGGAACGTTCGGACCGTCCGGAACGCTCGGACCGCCCGCGCGAAGATTTCGCGCCCCAGGCTCAAGCGTAAGGGAGACTGAAGATCATGACCGATACGACTGCTCCCGAAACCGGCGCCGCCGCTCCGGCCGCCGCCGCTGGTGGCGCTCGCCGCCCGTTCTTCCGTCGCCGCAAGGTTTGCCCGTTCTCGGGCGCCAACGCGCCGAAGATCGACTACAAGGACGTGAAGCTGCTGCAGCGTTACGTCTCGGAACGCGGCAAGATCGTTCCGTCGCGCATCACCGCGGTGTCGGCCAAGAAGCAACGCGAACTGGCCAAGGCCATCAAGCGCGCTCGCTTCCTGGCTCTGCTCCCCTACGTCGTGAAGTAAGGGAGACACCACGATGAAAGTCATTCTGCTCGAACGCGTTGAAGGCACCGGCGTCCTGGGCGACGTGGTCACCGTGAAGGACGGCTTCGCCCGTAACTTCCTGCTGCCCCGCCAAAAGGCTCTGCGCGCCACCAAGGCCAACGAAGCTGCTTTCGAAGCGCAACGCGCCGAGATCGAAGCTCGCAACGTCCGCAACCGCGAAGCCGCCGGCAAGAACGGTGAGTCGCTGGACGGCACCCAGTACGTCCTGATCCGTCAGGCTGGCGAAAGCGGCCAGCTGTACGGTTCGGTCGTCGGTCGCGACGTCTCTGACGCCATCAAGGCCGAAGGCGGCAAGGTCGACCGCTCGATGATCGTGCTGGAAAAGCCGATCAAGACGCTGGGCGTCCACGAAGTGAAGGTGAAGCTGCACGCTGAAGTGACCATCACGGTCACGCTCAACATCGCGCGCAGCGCCGACGAAGCCGAGCGTCAAGCGCGCGGTGAAAACGTGATCAACTCGCAGTTCGAGGAAGATCGCGCGGCCGAAGCCGAAGCCGCCCAAGACATGGCGGAAGGCGGCGCCGGCTCGTTCGAAGGCGACCACTACGAAGCCTAATCCTCTCTCGGGATTTCAAGCTTTCAAGGAAACGGCGCGGAGCAATCCGCGCCGTTTTTTTCTGCGCTATCGCCTAGAAATGTTCCACTTGTAGCTTTTGTGACGGGAATCCATGGTTCCGTCGGGGGCGATCAAGACCCCCGCCTCGGAGCGCGACGGCCGACGTCGGCGCTCCGGCCAAGAGGGGATTTCTCATGCGTTACAGAAGCTTGTTGCTGGCCGCCGCCTCGCTGACGGCCTTCTCCGCCACGGCCCAAGCCCAGACGACCGGGGCCGCCGGCGCCGACGACACCAATGTCGAAGAGCTGGTCATCACCGGCACCCGCACCGCCGGACGCACCCGCCTGGACAGCCTGGCGCCGGTCGACGTGGTCACCGCCAAGACCCTGCAGCAGCGCGGTTCGACCGAGCTGGCCACGGCCCTGGCCGCCACCGTCCCGTCGATCAACTTCCCGCGCCCGTCCAACACCGACGGCACCGACTCGGTCCGCCCGGCCGTGCTGCGCGGCCAAGGCCCCGACCAGACCCTGGTGCTGGTCAACGGCACGCGCCGCCACGCCACCGCCCTCGTCAACCTGAACGGCTCGGTGGGCCGCGGTTCGGCCGCCGTCGACCTGAACGCCATTCCGTCGGTCGCGCTGGAGCGGATCGAGGTCCTGCGCGACGGCGCCGCCGCCCAATACGGCTCGGACGCCATCGCCGGCGTCATCAACCTGCGCCTGCGTGAAGCCAGCAGCGGCGGCGGCGTCACCGTCACCACCGGCAAGTACATCACCAGCTTCGATGGCCTGCAGACCGGCCAGAAGCAGAAGCGCCGCGACGGCGTGACCAAGACGGTCTCGGGTTGGCAAGGCCTGAAGCTGGGCTCGGACGGCTTCCTGACGCTGTCGGCCGAATATGTGGACCGCGGCTTCACAAACCGCAGCGACACCGACACCCGCGTGACGCCCCAGCGCGTGACCTCGCGCTTCGGCGATCCGGAAGTCGAGCAGGTCAGCTTCTACGCCAACGCCGGCAAGCCGCTGGGCGAGACCTGGGAAGCCTATGGCTGGTACGGCTATCAGCAGCGCGACGCCGAGGCCTCGGCCACCTATCGCCTGCCGACCGACGCCAGCCAGAACATCCCCAGCGTCTATCCGAACGGCTATCTGCCGCTGATCACGACGGACACCGAGGACGCCACCGCCGCCATCGGCCTGCGCGGCGAACTGGCCGGCTTCAAGATCGACACCAACCTGGTCTGGGGCAAGAACGACCTGGACTTCGGGGTCAAGAACACCATCAACCCGTCGTATGGCCCGACCTCGCCGACCAGCTTCCAGGCCGGCGGCCTGACCTATGACCAGCTGGTGTTCGGCCTGGACGCCAGCCGCGCGTTCGAGGTCGGCCTGGCCGGTCCTCTGAACGTCGCCTTCGGCGTCGAGGCCCGCCGTGAGGGTTACAAGATCAACGCCGGCGAAGTGGCGTCCTACGCCCGCGGCACGGTCTCGCCCTCGCTGGCCTTCGGCTCGCGCGGCTTCACCGGCTTCACGCCCAGTAACGTCGTCGACGTCGATCGCGACGCCGTGGGCGTCTATCTGGACCTGGAAGGCAAGCTGACGGAGAAGCTGACCGGCTCGGCCGCCGTCCGCTACGAGGATTATTCGGACTTCGGCACCAATACGAGCTGGAAGCTGTCGGGCCGCTACGACTTCACCGACGCCTTCGCCATCCGCGGCGCGGCGTCGACGGGCTTCCGCGCCCCCAGCCTGCAGCAGCAGTACTTCACCTCGACCTCGATCCTGTACATCAACCAGACGGTCGGCGGCGTGACGACGGCCGTGCCGTTCGAGACCGGCACCTATCCGTCGGTCAGCCTGGTGGGCCGCGCCCTGGGCGGCAAGCCGCTGGAAGCCGAGAAGTCCGAGAACTATTCGCTGGGCTTCGTCTACCACAAGGGTCCGTTCGAGCTGACGGTCGACGCCTATCAGATCAAGGTCGACAACCGCATCGTCCTGACCGAGACCCTGACGGGCAGCGCGACGGCCGCGCCGGGCACCAACGCCCGGGTGATCTTCGACCTGCTGTCGCCGGCGGGCGCCTCGGCGGGCCGCTTCTTCACCAATGGCGTCGACACCAAGACCAAGGGCGTGGACATCGTCGCGCGCTACCGCATCACCGACGAGCAGGCCGGCAACTTCGACCTGACCGCGGCGGCCAACATCAACGACTTCAAGGTCAACCGCACGCCGACCACCACGGTGCTGCCGACCCCGGTCACCCTGTTCGCCCGCCAGGCCACCCTGCGCTTCGAGGAAGGCACCCCGCGCACCAAGGTCTCGCTGCAAGGCGACTGGAGCAAGGGCCCGTGGGGCGCCACCCTGCGCACCACGCTCTATGGTGACGTCCTTTCGCCCGGCACCGCCGCCGACGGCAGCGGCGACTGGTACACGGGCGCTCAAGGCATCGTCGACCTGGAGGCGCGCTATCGCTTCGGCCAGCACACCACCGTCTCGATCGGCGCCGACAACCTGTTCGACCAGTATCCCGCCCAGGTTCCGCCGAACCTGAACACCAGCGGCGGCAATCCCTGGTCCAGCTTCTCGCCGTTCGGCTTCAACGGCCGCTTCGCCTATGCCCGCCTGGCGGTCAACTGGTAGTTATCCACAGATCCGTCAACACCTTGGCGGTCTGCAAACGTTTGGGCGCGGAGAGCGATCTCCGCGCCCTCTTTTCACCTGCGTCAGAAGCGGTCGCGCACAAAAGCCGGTGCACTTGCACATCTTCGCACTTGCAGAGATATGCACAGGATACCCCCAGCCTCTCGTGTCCTGGGGATTGTTGTAACTGCGGTGACTCTTGCCTCCGCCCTCGCGCTATTTTCCGCCGATGTCCCTCGTGCCTGCCCTCGACCTGCTCCCGCCCCCCGCTCCCGAGCCCGCGATCAACGTCGCGCCGCACAACATGGAAGCCGAGCAAGCGCTGCTGGGTATCCTTCTCTACGACAACGCCGCCTACGAGCGTCTGACCGACAGCCTGCAGGCGCGCTGCTTCTACGAGCCCTTCCACGCGCGTCTGTTCCAGGCGATCGAGACCCACGTCCGCAAGGGCCAGCTCGCCGAGCCGATCCTGCTGGCCGACGAGTTCAAGAAGGACCCCGCGTTCGAGGAGCTGGGCGGCCTGCGCTACCTGGCCGACCTGGTCGACCGCGCCCCGCCCGCCGCCAACGCCGGCGACTACGCCCGGGTGATCTTCGACCTCTCCCTGCGCCGCGAGCTGATCCGCATCGGCGGCGACATCGCCACCACGGCCCACGCCGGCGTCGGCAAGGACGAGGAGAAGAAGACCGCCCGCGACCAGATCGAGGCGGCCGAACAGCAGCTCTACAGCCTGGCCGAAAGCGGCACCGCCTCGTCGGGCTTCGTCTCGTTCGGCGACGCCCTGCGCGGCGCCGTCGAGATGACGGCCGAGGCCTACAGCCGCGACGGCGGCATGTCGGGCGTCTCCACCGACCTGATGGACCTGGACCAGAAGATCGGCGGCCTTCACCCCTCCGACTTGATCGTCCTGGCCGGCCGTCCGTCGATGGGCAAGACCGCGCTGGCGACCAACATCGCCTTCAACATCGCCAAGAAATACGCCTACGAGATCCAGCCCGACGGCACCAAGAAGACCGTTCAGGGCGGCGTGGTGGCCTTCTACTCGCTGGAAATGAGCGCCGAACAGCTGGCCCTGCGTATGCTGGCTGACGCCTCGGGCGTCTCGGGTGACAAGCTGCGTAAGGGCGAGATCGACGCTTCGGAGTTCGGCCGGGTCCGCGACGCGGCCATGGAACTGCAGGAAGCGCCGCTGTTCATCGACGCCACTGGTGGTATCTCGATCGCCAAGCTCACCGCCCGCGCCCGTCGCCTGAAGCGCCAGCACGGCCTGGATCTGGTCGTGGTCGACTACCTGCAGCTGGTCACCGGCTCGGACCTGTCGTCCAACGCCAGCCGCGTTCAGGAAGTCTCGCAGATCACCATGGGTCTGAAGGCCCTGGCCAAGGAACTGGCCTGCCCGGTCATCGCCCTCTCACAGCTGTCGCGTCAGGTCGAACAGCGCGACGACAAGCGGCCCCAGCTGTCCGACCTTCGCGAATCCGGTTCGATCGAACAGGACGCCGACATGGTCTGGTTCGTGTACCGCGAGGCATACTATGTGGGCCGCGCCGAGCCGCGCGAAGGCACGCCCGAGCACCTGACATGGCAGGAAGAGATGGACCGCCTGCACGGCCTGGCCGAGGTGATCATCGCCAAGCAGCGTCACGGTCCCATCGGCACCGTACGCCTGTCGTTCAACAGCGACACCACCCGCTTCGGCAACCTGGCCCGCGACCACTACTTCGCCCAGGCGCGGAACATTCCGTCGGACGAGTAAAGCGTGGTTTGACGAACGGCGACCCATAGGGCCACGGTCGCCGCCTCGCCTTTCAGTTCGACGAGTCGCATGGACTTCAGCCCTCTTCCCACCTCCAGCCTGATCGGCGCCTTCCTGCTGGCGTTTCCGGCGCTGTTCTCGATCGTCAATCCGGTCGGGGCCTCGCTGATCTTCCATCAGGCGATGGGCGGCCGCTCGCGCGACGAGCGGCGCAAGCTGGCGCGGCAGATCGGCTTCTACGCCTTCCTGGTGCTCTTGGGCTCGCTGCTCCTGGGCGGCTACATCCTGAACTTCTTCGGGGTCAGCCTGGGCGCCCTGCGGGTGGCCGGCGGCCTCGTGGTCGCCATCCGCGCCTGGAGCCTCCTGATGGATCCGCAGGAGCAGGAAGACCGCAAGGCCAGCCAGACCGAGCCGGCCCAGAGTCATGAGGACGTAGCCTTCTTCCCGCTGACCATGCCGTTCACGACTGGTCCCGGCTCGATCTCGGTCGCCATCGCCCTGTCGTCGCAGCGTCCGACCGAGGGCGCGGCCGTGGCCCCGTTCTTCATCGGCGCGGGCCTGGCGGCGGCCGTGGTCGCCCTGATGGTCTGGGGCTTCTACAGCGCCTCGGGACGGGTCATGCGCCTGCTGGGTCCGTCCGGCGCCCGGGTGCTGTCGCGGCTGGTGGCGTTCCTGCTGCTGTGCATCGGCGTGCAGATCATCGCCTCGGGCGCCGAGAACCTGATGGCCAAGTTCCTGACCGCTCATCACGCTTAAGGGCGTTGAACGCCAGGGCTGCGTCAGCTACCCCCTCACCCGTGACCGAAGCCCGCCTGACCCTCGACCTCGACGCCCTGGCCGCCAACCACGCGACGCTGAAGGCGCGCGCCGGTGGGGCCGAGATCGCACCGGCGGTCAAGGCCGACGCCTATGGCCTTGGCGCCGCCCTGGTCGCCGACCGCCTTTGGCAGGACGGCGCGCGCAGCTTCTATGTCGCCCGTCTGTCCGAGGGCGTGGCCCTGCGCCAGGCGCTGGGCGACCGCGAGGCGACCATCTATGTGCTGGACGGCGCCACGCCGGGCTCGGGCGACGCGCTGGAAGGCGCGCGTCTGACGCCGGTGCTCAACAGTCTGCCGCAGATCGAGGCCTGGAACGCCCAGGCCCGATCGGGTCGCCTGAAGGCCGCGCTGCATCTCGACACCGGCATGAACCGCCTGGGTCTGCGCCCCGAGGAGCTGAAGGTGCTGCTGGGCGCGTTCGATCGCCTCAAGCGCCTTGATCTTGAGCTGGTCATCAGCCACCTGGCCTGCGCCGACACGCCCGACAACCCGATGAGCGCCACCCAGCTGGCGCGCTTCGAGGAGACCACGGCCCTGCTGCCCGGCGTGCGCCGCAGCCTGGCCAATTCCGCCGGCCTGTTCCTGGGCGAGGCCTATCGCTTTGACCAGGCCCGTCCGGGCATCAGCCTCTATGGCGGCGGTCCCGAAGGCGTCCCGCATCCCGACATCCGCCCCGTCGCGGCGGTCGAGGCTCCCATCCTGCAGGTCCGCGTCGTGCCGCGCGGCGAGAGCGTCGGCTACGGCGCCGGCTGGACGGCGTCGGAAACCACCCGCGTGGCGATCCTGGCGGCCGGCTATGCCGACGGCGTGCTGCGGTCGAGCCACCCCAACGGCCAGGCCTGGTTCGACGGCGCCCGCCGCCGGATGCTGGGCCGGGTCTCGATGGACCTGATCGCCATCGACATCACCGACTGCGACGTCGCCCGCCCCGGGGCGATGGTCGAGCTGTTCGGCCCAAATCTGCCGATCGACGAGGCCGCCAGCGCCGCCGGCACCTCGGCCTACGAACTCCTGACCCGCATCGCCCCGCGCGCCCGGAAGGTGGTCCTGGGCCGCGGTTGACGCGTCCGCCGACGCAACCCTATGTCGGTCACCGATTTGGGGACGTAGGCCATGCTTGAGATCATCCGGGCGCTGGGCGAGCGCGTGCGCCGCGCCACGACGGCCGTCCTGGCGATCGAAAAGCGTGACGGCCTCGTCGCCCTAGGCCTGGCCGCCCTGGCGCTCCTGCTCTTCCATCACCTGGTCGGTCTCGGGATCGTCAGCGCCCGCTCGCCGTTCTGGCGCGCGCCCAGCGCCGATATGGCCGCCATGCTGGCCGGCGCCGAGGCGATCTTCCACGGCCCCTGGCGCTTTCCCTTCACGCTGTCGGACCGGCTGCTGGCCCCGGCGACGATCTCGGTCGTCTATACCGACAGCCTGCCTTGGCTGACCCTGGTCCTGAAGGCCACCGGCGCCTGGAAGCTGGTCAATCCGCTGGGCCTGTTCCTGCTGGCCTCCTATGTGCTGCAGCCGCTGGCCATGCTGGCCCTGCTGCGCGCCCTGGGCGTGCGCCAGGCCGTGTTCCAGATCCTGGGCGGAGTGTTGGCCCTACTGCTGCCGGCCTGGCTGCTGCGCCACGGTCACGTCGCCCTGACCGGCCACTGGCTGATCCTGCTGGCCCTGGCCGTTTCGGTCGCCAGCGCCCGCGAGGGCCTGACCAAGCGACGGATCGCCGCTTTCGCCGCTCTGGCCGCCGCGGCTGCAGGCTTGCACGCCTATCACCTGCCACCGATCGGCCTGGCCTTCGCCGCGGCCCTCGTCTCCGAGATCGCCCAGGGCCGCGCCCACGCCTTACGCCGCTCGGCCGTTGCCGCTGTCATCGTGCTGGCCAGCCTGGGGCTTTCGGCCTTCGTGCTGGGCTACGGCGCCGCGCCGGCCAAGTCCGCCGCCGGCGGGATGATCGGCTATTACTCGATGAATATCCTGGGCCCGGTCCTGCCACAGGGCTCGGCGCTGTTCGGTCAGACCTACAACGGCGGCTGGTTCACCGGCACGGTCGACGCCAGCGGCGGCCAGGCGTTCGAGGGCTATGCGTATCTGGGCCTGGGCGTGCTGCTGCTGATCGTCTCGGCGATCCGCGTGGCCAAGCCGTCCGGCGACTGGCTGCGACGCTGGCTGCCCCTGACCTTGGCCGCCGTCGCCTTGACCCTGGCCGCCATCGGCCCGCGCCCGTTCCTGGGCATGCACCTGCTGTTCGAAGGGCCGCAGCCGTCCGGGCCGCTGGCGTGGCTCGCCCTGTTCCGCGCCCATGGCCGGTTCTTCTGGGGCGTGGCCTATCTGCTGATCGCGGTCTCGACCCTGCGGCTGTCGCAGCTGGGACGGCCCGTCACCGCCGCCGCGCTGACCGTGCTGGTCCTGACCCTGCAGATCGCCGACACCAGCCAGATCCGCCTGCGGACCCGCGACAGCTTCGTGCGCGCGCCCGGTCCGCTGCATCCGGTGGAACTGGAGACCGCGCCGGGCCTGCAAGGTCGCCCGTGGATTTTCGCCCCGACCTTCTACTGCACGACCGACGCCGCCGACCGGCAGGAGATCGCCCAGCTGTCCCTGGCCGCCACTCGCACCGGCGGAACCTCGAACGGCGCCTATACGGCCCAGAATCCGGGCCACGACTGCACGTCGAAGGCGCAGCTGTTCGCCCCCGCCGCGCCGGGCGACCGCCGGATCACGGTCGCCCTGGCCGCCAGCCTCGGCGCGGACATCGAGCGCCTCGCCAAGCGCGGCGATTGCCAACGCCTGCCACGCGGCCTGATCTGCGGGCGCGACCTGGGCCTGCTGCCGGGCCTGACGCCGGTGCTGGCCGACCTGCGCGTGCTCGGCACCATCCGCTTCGACACCGGCCAGAAGGCGCCGGAACTGGTCCAGGGCTGGTCTGTGCCCGAGCCGACCGGCGTCTGGTCTGACGGCGGGGCGGCCGCGATGCGCCTCAGCGCACCCGGCGTCCGTCCTGGCGCGCCGCTGGTCATCGAACTGCACGCCCTGGCCTTCGCCGAGCCTCCCGCAAGCCAGCAGCCGATCGCCGTCTCTATGGCTGGCCGTAAACTGGCCGACTGGACGGTCGAGCGGATCGACTGGCGGCCCTACACCGTCATCGTCCCGGCCGACTTGATCGGACCGGACGGCGGCGTAATGCTGGATTTCGCCATCCCCAACGCCAAGCTGCCGACACCTCAGGACCAGCGCCGCATAGGCCTGGGCGTGCAAAAGGTCGTGATCAGCCAGTCGGCCGCTAGTCCTTCGCGGAAAGGGCCTTGAGCCGCGCGCCGTTGACGGTCTCGACAGCGACCTTCAGCACGTCAACGTCGTCCGCCGCCCCGTCCGCCGAGATCGCGAAGCGGTCGGCGGCGACGATGCTGTAACGGCCAGTCCTGGCGCTCGTGCTCCACTGCTCGGTGATCGTGCGCCCGGCAGCGGTCGAGACCTTCTCGTAGCCGGTCGCCGTCTTGCGTTCGCTGGCCGCGCCCACGGCCGAGGGCTCGGCGCCGACGGAGCCGATGGCGCCCAGGTCGGTGACTCGCAACTCGAAGACCTGCGCCCCCTTGGCGTAGTGGCCGATCGCCGTAGTCATGTCGGGCTCGGGGCCGGTCTCGCTACGCACATCGACGCGCTGATGATGGCCGACGCTGGCCGGCAGCAGGTTCGGGAGCCCCGCAGGCGTCAGAGCGCTCGTTCCCTTCACGGCGGCCTTCTCGGCGCGAGCCGAGGCCTTCTCCAGCTCGCGCAGGTTGGTCTGCTGGCCGTTCACCTCGACCGGCGCGGTCGAGGCCTTATCGCCCTGGGGACCGCAACCGGCCAGCATCAGCGCCGTGACGGCGACCGCGCTCCAAGCTCGGGTCATGCGCCTCTCCTCTTCTCCACAGGCAAACGCGCCTGGCGGGGCCTTGGCTGCGTCCGGCTTTGGCGCAGCGCCCCGCAACCCTGTAGTCTCCCGTCATTCGAGAATCAGGAAGTCCCCATGGCCCGCGACAGCGCCGTCTACGCCTGTCAGTCCTGCGGCGCGGTCCAGACCAAGTGGTCCGGACAGTGCCCTGCCTGCCAGAGCTGGAACACCCTGGTCGAGGAGGTCGGCGCCAAGCCGCCCGGCGCGCTGTCGTCGACCAAGGCCACCCGCGTGCGCGGCCTGCAGTTCACCGGGTTGGAAAGCGACACGCCCCCGCCCCCGCGCATCCTGACCGGCGTCAGTGAGTTCGACCGAGTCTGCGGCGGCGGCGTCGTGCCGGGCTCGGCTCTCCTGATCGGCGGCGACCCGGGCGTGGGCAAATCCACTCTGCTGCTGCAGGTCTGCGCCAGCGCCGCCCTGCGAGGCGTGTCCTGCGCCTATATCTCCGGCGAAGAAGCCGTCGAGCAGATCCGCGGCCGCGCCGAGCGCATGGGTCTCGCCAAGGCCAATGTCAGCCTGGCCGCCGAGAGCTCTCTGCGCGACATCCTTGATGGCCTCAAGCGCGACAGCTTCGACCTGGTGGTCATCGACTCCATCCAGACCATGTGGAGCGACGCCCACGAGGCCGGCCCTGGCACCGTCACCCAGGTGCGGGCCTGCGCCACCGAACTGGTGCGCTTGGCCAAGAAGAAAGGCGTCGCCATCCTGCTGGTCGGCCACGTCACTAAGGATGGCCAGATCGCCGGCCCGCGCGTGGTCGAGCACCTGGTCGACGCGGTGCTCTCATTCGAGGGCGAGCGCGGCTATCCGTTCCGCATTCTGCGCGGCGCTAAGAACCGTTTCGGCGCCACCGACGAGATCGGCGTCTTCGAGATGGGCGACGTCGGCCTGCGCGAAGTGAAGAACCCCTCGGCCCTGTTCCTGAACGAAGGCGGCGAGCGCGCGGCGGGCGCAGCGGTGTTCGCCGGCATCGAGGGCAGCCGGCCCGTTCTGGTGGAGTTCCAGGCCCTGGTCGCGCCCTCCGCGTACGGAACGCCGCGCCGCGCGGTCGTCGGGTGGGATTCCGGACGCCTCGCCATGGTTCTGGCCGTGTTGGAGTCCCGATGCGGCCTTGGTTTTGGCGACAAGGACGTCTATCTGAACGTCGCTGGCGGCCTGCGGATCACGGAACCGGCGGCGGACCTCGCGGCGGCGGCGGCCTTGGCCTCCTCAGCCCTCGACGTGGCCCTGCCCCAGAACTGTGTGGTGTTCGGCGAACTCAGCCTGTCTGGCGAGGTCAGGGCGGTCAGCCGAATGGAGTCACGCTTGAAGGAAGCCGCGAAACTGGGATTCGGCCGGGCGCTGGGACCGCTCGCCGGCCAGCCTGAAGGCGGCACAGTCCTGCCCGTGGCCGGGGTCGCCCGCCTGGCCGACGCCGTCCGCCGCATCGGCGACGAGATCTGGAGCACCCACGCGTGACGCCGTTCGACATCATCGCCGGACTTCTGCTGCTGGTTTCCGCCGTCATGGGCTGGGTGCGCGGCGCCTCGCGCGAGCTGACCTCGGCCCTGTCGTTCATCCTGGCCGCCGCCGTGGCGCTGTTTGGCCTGCGGATCAGCGGCCCGATCTTCCGCGACCTCATGGACCCCGACTGGGCGGCGACCGCCGCGGCGGTGCTGGTGGTGTTCGTCGTCTTCTTCGTGATCTTCCGCCTGATCGGCGGTCGCGTCACCGCGAGCCTGCACGAGACCTCGGCCGGAACGCTGGATCGTGCGGTCGGCGCCACGTTCGGCGTGATCCGCGCCTGCGTGGTCCTGGGCGTCTTCAACCTGCTGCTGCACCTGGCCACCCCGCCGGATCGGATGCCGCGCTGGGTGGAAGACTCGTTGTTCTACCCCCTGTCCGAAGCCAGCGGCCAAGTGCTGAAGGTCTTCGCGCCCAAGGGCAAGGCGCTGGCCGGCAAGCTGGCGCCCGCAATTACCGACGCCGTCCATGCGGATGGCGACAATAGGTCCGGCGAGAAGTCGTCCGGAAAAGGCTATGATGCAGACCAGCGTCGCAAACTCGACGACCTGGTGGAGAAATCGCGATGAGCTTCCTGGGCCAGTCGACCGACCGCTATTCGTCCACGCCGCAACGTGACCCTGAAGACGATACGCTGCGCCTGGAGTGCGGCGTGTTCGGCGTGTTCGGCGTCCGGGACGCCGCCGCCATCGCGGCGCTGGGCCTGCACGCCCTGCAGCACCGCGGCCAGGAAGCCTGCGGCATCGCGGCCTTCGACGGCAACCGCTTCCACACCGAGCGCCACATGGGCCATGTCGGCGACGCCTTCACCGGCTCGGACCTGGTGCAGCGCCTCCCCGGCAACCTGGCGATCGGCCACACCCGTTACTCCACCGCCGGCGGCGCGGGCATCCGCAACGTCCAGCCGATGTTCGCCGATCTCGAGACCGGCGGCGTGGCCATCGCCCACAACGGCAACCTGACCAACTTCCTGACCCTGCGCGAGCGCCTGGTGCAGGAAGGCGCGATCTTCCAGTCGACCTCGGACTCGGAGGTGATCCTTCACCTGATCGCCCGCTCGCGGAAGGCCAAGATCGTCGACCGCTTCGTCGACGCCGTCGGCCAGATCGAGGGCGGCTACGCCCTGGTGGCGATCACCAACAAGAAGATGATCGGCCTGCGCGATCCGCTGGGCATCCGCCCGCTGGTGCTGGGCGACCTGGACGGCAAGCCGGTCCTGGCCTCGGAAACCTGCGCGCTGGACATGATCGGCGCCCGCTTCGTGCGCGACATCGAGCATGGCGAGATGGTGGTCATCGAAGAGACCGGCATCACCTCCACCAAGCCGTTCCAGACCAAGGCCGCGCGGCCCTGCGTCTTCGAATATGTCTATTTCGCCCGCCCCGACAGCGTCGTGAACGGCCGCTCGGTCTATGGCGTGCGCAAGCGCATGGGCCGGAACCTGGCCAAGGAAACCGGCGTCGAGGCCGACGTGATCGTGCCCGTGCCCGACAGCGGCGTGCCGGCGGCCCTGGGCTTCGCCCAGGAGAGCGGCATCCCGTTCGAGATGGGCATCATCCGCAACCACTATGTGGGCCGCACCTTCATCCAGCCGACCCAGGGCGTTCGCGAACTGGGCGTGCGGATGAAGCACAGCCCCAACCGCGCCATCCTGGCCGGCAAGCGCGTGGTGCTGATCGACGACTCCATCGTGCGTGGCACCACCTCGCTGAAGATCGTCCGCATGGTCCGCGAAGCCGGCGCCAAGGAGGTCCACCTCCGCTCGGCCAGCCCGCCGATCAAGTGGCCCGACTTCTACGGCATCGACATGCCGGAGCGTGAGCAGCTGCTGGCGGCCAACAAGTCGCTGGAAGAGATGGCCAAGTTCCTGGAAGTCGACTCGCTGGGCTTCCTCTCGGTCGAGGGTCTGTACGACGCCCTGGAAGCCGGTCCGCGTGACCCGGCCGCCCCGCAGTTCACCGACCACTACTTCACCGGCGACTATCCGACCCGTCTGACGGACCGCGAAATCGCCGAGGGCCGCAACGAGACCAACGACAAGCAGCTGTCGCTGCTGGTCAGCGCCTAAGATCGTCCGACTGGGATGGGGCTGAAGGGCGTTCTCGAGAAGCTGAAGCTCGAGCCGTATGTGCTGGCGCTGTTCGGCATGGTCGTACTGGCCTCTATCCTGCCGGTGCGGGGCGAGGTCGCGCACGGCCTGGATCTGGTGGTCAAGCTGGCCATCGCCCTGCTGTTCTTCCTGCACGGCGCCAAGCTGTCTCGAGAGTCGGCCGTCGCCGGTCTCACCCACTGGCGACTGCACCTGCTGATCCTGGGCTTCACCTTCGTGATGTTCCCGATCCTGGGCCTGGTGTTCAGCAAGATCGGCGTGCTGCCCACCACCCTGGCGGCCGGCATTCTGTTCCTGTGCTGCCTGCCCTCGACGGTGCAGTCCTCGATCGCCTTCACCTCGATCGCGCGCGGCAATGTCGCCGCCGCCGTCGTGGCGGCCAGCGCCTCCAATCTCTTCGGCATCTTCATCACCCCGGTGCTGGTCAGCCTGCTGATGCAGACGCAAGGCGGCGCGGCCGGCGGCTGGGAGTCGGTGCGCGACATCGTCGTCCAGCTGCTGCTGCCGTTCATCGCCGGCCAACTGGCCCGCCCGCTGGTCGCCGCCTGGATCGCCCGCCACAAGGATCTGATCGGCTATGTCGATCGCGGCTCTATCCTGCTGGTCGTCTACTCGGCGTTCAGCGAGGCCGTGGTCGGCGGCATCTGGCACAAGATCTCGCCGGGGCAGCTGGCGATCCTGCTGGTGGTCTGCGGCGTGCTGCTGGCCATCGTGCTGGCGACCACCACCTATGGCGCGCGGGCCCTGGGCTTCTCGCCCGAGGACGAGAAGGCCATCACCTTCTGCGGCTCCAAGAAGAGCCTGGCCACCGGCGTGCCGATGGCCAACATCCTGTTCCCAGGCCCGACGGCCGGGATCATCGTTCTGCCGCTGATGATCTTCCACCAGATCCAGCTGATGGCCTGCTCGGTCATCGCCCAGCACTACGCCAAGAAAGCGGAAGCCGCAGAAGCTTAAGGAGCCTCCAAGGTTCCCGTTTGGCCCGGCCTGTTCTAGAAACCGCGCCATGACTACCGACTCCCAAAAGCCGCTGGCCGGCCGCATCGCCCTCGTCACGGGCGCCACGCGCGGCATCGGCAATGCGGTGGCCCTGGGCCTCGCCGAGGCCGGCGCCCACGTGATCGCCGTGGGCCGCACCCAAGGCGCCCTCGAGGCCCTGGACGACGCCATCCTGCAGGCGACCGGCGAGCGCGCCACCCTGGTGCCGCTGGACCTGCGCGAGGCCGATGGTCTGGACCATTTGGGCGCCGCCATCCATCAGCGCTGGGGCAAGCTGGACATCGTCATCGGCGCGGCGGGCCTGCTGGGCCCCCTCACCCCGGTCAGCCATCTGGACCCCAAGGGCTGGGACATGGTGCTGTCGACCAACCTGACCGCCAACTGGCGCCTGATCCGGGCCATGGACCCGCTGCTGCGCGCGTCGGACGCCGGCCGGGCCCTGTTCTTCTCCAGCAGCGTCGCCAAGACCCGCCCGGCCTTCTGGGGCGTCTATGCGGCGACCAAGGCGGCGCTGGAAGCGGTAGTCGACGTCTATGCGGACGAGATGGAGAACACCTCGGTTCGCGCCCTGTGCGTCGATCCCGGCGCCATGCGCACCAAGATGCGGGCCGGCGCCTTCCCGGGCGAGGATCCCAAGACCGTCCCCGCCCCCGAGACCATCGTGCCGTTCATCGTCGACTTGGTGCGCCCCGATCGCGAATCGCCGAAGGGCGTGGTGCGGTTCAAGGAGCGCGGGCAAGAATCACCCTCGATCGACGCCTAGTAGCGATCAAGTTCCAAAGTGATCGCTATCAAGCAGTATAAACCTCAAAGTTGTCTTCAAAACAGAAATTCCAACCGTAACGATCATTGAAGAACGTAGTTTTGTGACATTGTGTAAACTGGATCCAAAATTAGTTTCTCGTTAACCACCCTAAACGAGAGCTTGGCTGCAACTTCTCCTTTCTCTTGCGGCCGGGACCTGGATTTACATGGCGCTGTTCTCCTTCAATCGCGAAGATGGCAACGCGTCGGCCCGCCTGGCCGACCTCGAGGACATCGTGGCGGCCATGCAGCGTTCGCAGGCCGTGATCGAGTTCAATCTCGACGGCTCGGTGATCACGGCCAATGAGAACTTCCTGAAGACCCTGGGCTACACGCTGCCGGAGATCCAGGGTCAGAGCCACCGACTGTTCGTGGACGCCGAGTACGCGGCCAGCAGTGATTATCGCGACTTCTGGCGCCGCCTGAACGCCGGCGAGTTCTTCGCCGACAAGTTCCGCCGCGTCGGCAAGGGCGGTCGCGCCGTCTGGATCCAGGCCTCGTACAACCCGATCTTCGACAAGACCGGCAAGCCGGTGAAGGTGGTCAAGTTCGCCGCCGACATCACCGACGTCGAGGTCGAGCGCCAGCGCGTCGAGCGTGAACGCGAACAGGTCCAGCAAGAGCAGGAGCACGTCGTCTCGGTCCTGGCCCAAAGCCTGGGCCGCCTGGCGCAAGGCGACCTGACCGCCCGCATCGAGGCCCAGTTCGACGGCCGCTACGCCCAGCTGCGCGAGGACTTCAACGCCGCCATCGACAGCCTGCGCAGCGCCATGGCCGCCATCGCCGAGGGCGCGCGCGGCATGGAAAGCGGGGCCAACGAGATCGCTAGCGCCTCCGACGACCTGTCCAAGCGCACCGAGCAGCAGGCCGCCAGCCTGGAAGAGACGGCCGCGGCTCTGGACGAGATCACCGCCACGGTTCGCCGCAGCGCCGACGGCGCCAAGCAGGCCTTGAGCGCCGCCTCGGCCGCCAGCACCGACGCCGACCGCTCGGGCGAGGTTGTCCGCGAGGCCGTCTCGGCCATGGGCGAGATCGAGAAGTCCTCGGCCCAGATCAGCCAGATCATCGGCGTCATCGACGAGATCGCCTTCCAGACCAACCTGCTGGCCCTGAACGCCGGCGTCGAGGCGGCCCGCGCCGGTGAAGCCGGTCGCGGCTTCGCGGTCGTCGCCCAGGAAGTTCGCGCCCTGGCGCAGCGCTCGGCCGACGCCGCCAAGGAGATCAAGACCTTGATCTCCAGCTCGACCGCCCAAGTCGATCGCGGCGTCAAGCTGGTCGGCGAGACCGGCACGGCGCTGGCCGGCATCGTCAACAAGGTCGGTGAGATCAACGGCCTGATCCGCGAGATCGCGGAATCCTCACAGGAACAGGCCACGGGCCTCAACCAGGTCAACGCCGCGGTCAATCAGATGGACCAGGTGACTCAGCAGAACGCCGCCATGGTCGAGCAGGCCAACGCCGCTTCGGCCAATCTGCGCGGCGAGGCCCAGGACCTGGCCCGCCAAGTGGGCCGCTTCCAGGTCGGCGACGTCGCCGTGGCCCGCCGGCCCCAACCCGCCGCCGCCGCTGCACCCCGCGCGCCGGCCCGAAACGCGGTGGCCGAACAGCGCGCCCGCATCCAGGCCTTCGCCCGCCCGGGCTCGGCCGCCACGGCCGCCGCCGCAGCGCCGGAGTGGGAAGAGTTCTAGTGAACGATCAGAACCTGCCGCAGCAGCAGGTTCGCCACGGCCGCCGCTGAACCGTCACCGGTGATCGCGGCGGCCACGACCGTCCCCTGGGGGACCGAATAGGCCACGATCGCGCTGGCCCCGGGCGTGCCGCCCAGATGGCCCAGCCACAGATCCTTGCCGCCGTGCGGCGCGGGGACCTCCAGGGCCATCACGCCCAGGCCGTAGAAGCTGCCGGCGTCGAACATCGGATACAGCTTGCCGAACATCGTCTGAACGGTCTCCTGCTTCAGCAGCTTGCCGCCCAGCAGCGCGGCCCAGACCCGGGCCATGTCACCGGCCGAGCCCACGGCGGGGCCCGCCGGACCGGCCCAGGCGGGCTCGATCGGCGCTTCCTTGGCCGAGACCAGCCGGGCCGTGTCCTCGGCCTTGTCGCCCGCCTCCAGCATCCGCAGCGTCTTCAGGCCCAGCGGCTGGATAATGCGAGCGTCGACCGCCTCCTGCCAGGAGCGGCCGTCGGCGGTCTCGATCACCTTGCCCAGCAGGGCGTAGCCGGTGTTGGAATAGCGCCAGCGCTCGCCCGGGCAGGCCATGGCGCCGTGACGAGCGATGATCTTGACGTCCTCGTCCAGGGTGAAGGCGCGGCGGGCGGCGCGGGCCTTGAGGTCCTCGTTGGCGCTGAACAGGCCGCCGGTGTGGGCCAGCAGGTCACGGAGGGTCACAACGTCGCCATTGGGCACGCCCGCGACATACTTCGAGATCGGGTCTTCGAGCTTCAGCTTGCCGGCCTCGACCAGCTGCAGGGTCACGATGGCGGTCAGGCTCTTGCCGGCGCTGGCCCAGAACAGCAGCGGCGGCTGGTCGCCGCTGTCGGTGCGCTCCCAGGCGCCCTTGCCCGGGATCAGCACGGCGGCGGTCATGGCCGGCGCCTTCAGCGCGGTCTTGGCCTGGACAAAGGCCTCATCAAAGCGGGCTTCCAGAACCGGTCCGAGCTCAGCCTTGGGGACCTCCGCCAGCAGCGGCGGCGTCACCGGCGCGTGCAGAGGCGGACCGGCATAGGTCACCGCGCTCTTGCAGACGACCGGCTTGTAGTCCTGCGCCCCGGCCACGGCCGGCAGCGCCGCCACGATCAGCGCCAGCCCTAGTCCTCGCATCACCCACCTCCGCGTTCAGCCCTCAAGAGGCTGAACGCTTATGGCGAAGTTTAGGCTCAGCGCTTCTTGGCGGGGCCAGTGTTGCCGCGCACGGTGCGCGACCCGGCGGTCGGACGGCGCGGCGCGGCGGCCTTGCCGCCGGCCGACTTGGCGCCGACCTTGTAGCTGGGCGTGGTCGAGACCTTCTTCTGGACCTTGGGGCCCAGCTTCTTGACCGACTTGACGGCGGCCTTGCCGGGCTCGGCCGCGGCGGCGCCCTCGACGGGCGCGGTCGCCGGAGCCGCCTTGGGCGTGGCCTTCTTCTTGACCGGCTTGGCCTCGCGCGGATCGGGCAGGCCCGCCTCGATGGCGGCCTTGGCGGCGGCTTCCTCGGCCAGGCGCTTGGACTTCTTGACCGTGTTGCGCGAGGCGCGGATGCGTTCCTCCTCACGCTCGCGGCGTTCAAACTCACGCTTGCCGCGACCCGAGTGGCCCTTGGCCTCGCCGTCGGCATAGGGGTTGGCGCCCGACTTGATGGTGATGCGCAGCGGCACCCCCGGCAGGTCGAAGCTCTCGCGCAGGCTGTTGATCAGATAGCGCCGGTAGTGGTCGGGCATCTGGTCGGCGCGGCTGGAGAACAGCACGAACGTCGGCGGACGGGCCTTGGTCTGGGCCATGTACTTGGGCTTCACGCGGCGACCGCTGACGGCCGGCGGCGGGTGGCGCTGCATGGCCATCTGCAGCCAGTCGTTCAGGTCGCGGGTCTTGACCTTGGTCGACCAGTCCTTGTGGATCTTCAGCACGGCCGGCATCAGCTTGTTGACGCCACTGCCGGTCTCGCCCGACAGCGCCACGACCGGCGCGCCGCGCACCTGGGGCAGCATGCGCTCGGCGTGCTCGCGGAACGCGGCCAGGGTCGCGGCCTGGTCCTCGATCAGGTCCCACTTGGCCAGCACGAACACCAGGGCTCGCCCTTCCCGCTCGGTCAGGTCGGCGATCTGCAGATCCTGGATCTCGAACGGGTGGGTGGCGTCCATGACCAGCACCACGACCTCGGCGAAGGTGATGGCGCGGATGGTGTCCTGGGTGGAGAGCTTTTCCAGCTTCTCCTGAACCTTGGCCTTCTTGCGCAGGCCGGCCGTGTCGACCAGCCGGACCTTCTTGTCGCCCCAGACCCAGTCGACCGAGATCGAGTCGCGGGTGATGCCAGCCTCCGGACCGGTCAGCAGGCGCTGCTCGCCGATCAGGCGGTTGATCAGGGTCGACTTGCCCGCGTTGGGACGGCCGACGATCGCCAGGCGGATCGGCTTGTCCTCGTCGTCCTCGTCGCCCGTGTAGAGCTCCTCGGGCACGGCGGCCAGCATGGCGGCGTACAGCTCGGCCATGCCCTCGCCGTGCTCGCCCGAGATCGGGATCGGCTCGCCCAGGCCCAGCTTGTAGGCTTCGCCGATGCCCGACTGGCCGGCTTTGCCCTCGGCCTTGTTGGCGGCGATGATCACCGGCTTGCCGCGACGGCGCAGCAGGGCCGCGAAGACCTCGTCCAGCGGCGTCACGCCCTCGCGGGCGTCATAGATGAACAGCGAGAGATCGGCTTCCTCGATCGCCAGCTCGGTCTGGGCGCGCATCCGCGCTTCCAGGCTCTCGTCGGCGACGTCCTCGAAGCCGGCGGTGTCGATCAGTTCCAGTTCCAGATCGCCCAGGTTGCCCGAGGCGTAGCGGCGGTCGCGCGTAACGCCCGGCTGGTCGTCGACGATCGCCAGCTTCTTGCCGGCCAGACGATTGAACAGCGTGGACTTGCCCACATTTGGGCGGCCGACGATGGCGAGTTTCAAAGGCATAGGCGTCCAGTAGTCGATTTTCGCGTTTCCCGCAAAAGAAGCCGGAAAAGCGAACGCCCGGGCCAGCTTTCGCGGACCCGGGCTGCAAGCATTTCAGAGTATCCGGCGGGTCGCCCCGCCGAAGGATCAGCGGATGGCGACCAGTTCGGCGTCGTCCGTGACCAGGTAGATCATGTTGCCGACCGCGATCGGGTTCAGCAGAACCGACGAGCCGATCTTCAGCGTCTTTTCCTTGGCGCCGGTCTTGGCGTTCAGGGCCACAGCCTCGCCGGCGCTGGACACCGTGATTAGGCGGCCATTGGCCAGGATCGGCGTCGACCACAGGATCGGATGCTTCGCGCGCTTCTTCTTCTGCTTCTTGGACAGGGCCTCAGTGTTGTTGAGGTCCTGGATCCAGTAGATCGAGCCGTTCTCGCGCGAGACGCAGATCACCTGGCCAGCCTTGTCGACCACGTAGACGACGTCACCGGCGGCCCACGGCGTGGTGATGGCGGTGACCGGCAGGGTCCAGCGCGCCTGGCCCGTACGCAGGTCGGTGGCGGCGAAGACGCCCGAGTGGCTGACGGCGAAGACGTCGCCCTTGTAGATCACCGGACGGCCCGGAATGTCGCGGATTTCCGACAGCGCATTGGTGCGGCTGGCGCGCGACAGGGCCTCGTTCCAAAGGTCGTTGCCGTTGGCGGCGCGCAGGGCCACCAGTTCGCCCGAGGCGAAGCCGGCCACGACGGTGTCGCCGCTGACGGCGGGGGTCGAGGCGCCCAGGATGCGGGCCGGTTCGCTCAGGGCCTGGTAGGTCCAGCCCGGCGCGCCAGTCTCGGCGTTGAAGGTCAGCAGCTCGTTGTCGGTCGAGACGACGAACACCCGGCCATCGACGACCGTCGGGGCGCCGTGGATCGGGGTCGAGGCCGGCTGCGTCCAGTTCAGATTACCGTTGGTCGCATCGATCTGGGCCACGAAGCGGAAGCCCGAGGCGACATAGAGCTTGTTGTCCGGACCCAGGGCGACGCCGCCGCCGAAGCCGGAGCGGTCGTTCTTCTGCGGGATCAGGCCCAGGAAACCGCCCTTGCGGGTCGGGCCGGCGGCCGGACGCAGGTCCTTGCTCCACAGGACCGAGCCGGTCTTGGCGTCGATGGCCGAGACCTCGGCGATGCCGTCCATGACGTAGATGCGCTCGCCCGAGGCCACCGGCGGAGCGGTGACGTGGAACTTGCGGCCGCTCTTCTTGCCGAAGCCGCGCTTCCAGGCGATCTGGAAGTCCTTGCCGGCGTCGACGTGCTCGACCGACTGCTCGCCATTGCCGCCCGGCAGGCGCCATTCGGCCTGGACGGCCGGTTCGGGCAGATAGAAGTCGGCGCCCTTCAGGCCCTCGTTGGCCTCGACCTTCTGGTCGAAGGCGATGATCGAGATGCGCTGCCCCTGGCTGGCCGTGGACTTGTTCTTGTCCTTGCCGCCGAAGGGATTGAGCTTGGAAACCGTCGAGCAGCCGGTGACGGCCATCGAGGCCGACATCAGCGCCACCAGGGCGACGGAACGCTTGGAAATCATCAGGCGGCTCATTGGGCGTTGGGAGCGGCGTTAAGAGCGGCAGCCGGCGGCGCCAGGCCGATCGGCGGCGTCGGCGGCAGGGCCGCGGCGGCCTTCACGGCGGCCGCCAGTTCCTTGGCCGAGCCGGAATCGATCATCTGCATGGCGGCCTGGGCGCGCTGGCGGACTTCCTCGGAGGTGTTGTCCAGCGAGTTGGCCAGGACCACGAAATCGCCGCGCGCGCCGGCTTGATCGCCCGCCTGCAGCTTCGCGAACGCCAGGGCTTCCTTGGCGTACACGCGGTACGGGCTCTTTTCCCCCGCCAAAGGCGTCAACCTCGCTTCGATGTCCTTGTAGGACGCCGTGTCCATCAGGGCGAAGGCGGATTTGAGGCGGGCCAGGTCGCCCATCAGCGCGTCCGGCGCGGCCTTGGCGGCCTCGTCGAAGTAGCCGATGGCTTCCTTGGTCTTGTTTTCCTCGATGCGGATGTCGCCCATCTGCATCAGGGCCAGGGCCTTGTAGCCGCGCGCGCCGCCGTCGGCGACGACCTTGAACTGGTCGAACGCCTTGCTCGGACCGTTCTTCTGCGCCGCTTCCAGCGCGGCCTGGTAGCCTTCCGAGGCCTTGTTGGCCTGCGACGTCTGGTACGAATCCCAGCCCCAGTAGCCGCCGACGCCGATCACCGCCGCCGCGACAGCCGCCGCCACCCAGGGCAGCGACTTGCTCGCCAGGCTGCGATAGCGCTCCCCGCGAAGCTGCTCTTCGACTTCGTCAAAAACATCGACCACGAAACGAGGCTCCGAAACAGGCGCTGACGCCTTGGACGTCGTAGCCGAAACCCGGCCGACATCGCTGGTTTAACATTGATTGTGGCGAGCGGAGGGCCGCCCGTCGAGGCGGCGAACCTATAGCGTGCCGCGCCTAGCCGCAACGAGCCGTTTTAGCCCTTCTTGGCGTAGTAGGTCTCGGCTTCGCCGGGGAAGCTCCGGTCCTTCACGTCACGGGCGTACTCGGCGGCCGCGCGGGTGATTTCGCCCTTCAGATCGGCATAGCGGCGCACGAACTTCGGGGTCCAGTCGAACAGGCCCAACATGTCGTCGGTGACCAGGATCTGGCCGTTACAGCCGGCCGAGGCGCCGATGCCGATCGTCGGCGGGTCGATGGCGTCGGTGATCTCGCGCGCCAGGCTTTCGGCCACGCCCTCGACGACCACGGCGAAGGCGCCGGCCTGCGCGGTCGCGCGGGCTTCCTCCAGGATCCGCTCGCGTTCGGCGGTGTCTCGCCCCTTGGCCTTGAAGCCCCCGTCGACCAGCACCGCCTGCGGGCGCAGGCCGACATGGCCCATGACCGGCACGCCGCGCTGGGTCAGGTAGCGGATGGTCTCGGGCACGGTCGGACCGCTCTCGACCTTTACCGCCTGGGCGCCGGTCTCCTTCATGATCCGCACGGCGTTGGCGTAGGCCTCTTCCAGCGAGCCCTCGTAAGAGCCGAACGGCATGTCGATGACGACCATGGCCTTCTTGGAGCCGCGCATGACCGCCTGGCCATGCAGGATCATCATCTCCAGGGTCACGCCGACGGTGTTGGGCAGGCCGTGCACCACCATGCCGACCGAATCTCCCACCAGCAGCAGGTCGCAGGCCGAATCCAGGGCCGCGGCGACCGGCGCGGTGTAGGCGGTCAGGCAGACGATGGGCTCGCCGCCCTTGCGGCTGGCGATGTCAGGCGCGGCCAGGCGGCGGACGGTCTCTTCACGGTGAGCGGACAGGACGAGGCTCCCAAACGACGCATTTCAGGGGCGACGTTGTGGGCTGGATCGTTCCACGCCGCAACCTGAACGCTGTTTACAACTCTTCGACCGCCCGCGTGACCGCGAAGGCCAAGGCGATGATCGCCAGGCCGGCCGCCATCCACATCGCTTCGCCGCTGGCCGGGGCACCGTTGACCAGGGCGCTGATCTTGCCCAGCCCCGCGTCGATCTCGCTCGAAAAATTGCGGCCGCTGTTGCGCGACAGCTCGGCCACCTCGCTGGAGAAGCGGGTCGTCAGGATCTGGAACGCCGCGAACAGCCCGGCGGCGGTGCCGGCCAGACCAATGAACACGCGCCGCATCGCCCAGCCGCGGTCGAGCTTTGCAGCCACCTCGGCGTTGAACAGCGCCGCGTCCGGGAACGACGGCGCTTCGGCGTACAGCCGGCTCAGCTGGGCTTCGAAATCGGGTTCAGCCATGAGCTTCCCTCCTCGCGCCTTCCTCGGGTCGGGCCAGTTTCGCCCGAAGTTTATCCAAACCACGTCTGACATGGGATTTCACCGTGCCGATCGGGATATTTAACGCTTCAGCCGCCTCGGCGTGCGACCAGTCGGCGCCGTAGCAGAGCGAAACGCATAGGCGCTCGCCGCGCGACAGCGTCTTCAGCGCTTCGTCCAGGTCGATGCGGCTGGCCGCGTCCCCCGACGCGTCGCGCACCATCAGTTCTTCAGTCGGCTCGACCGTGTCCGAGAAGATCAGGCGCGCCTCGCGCTTGACCTTCTTGAGGTACAGCCGCGCGGCGATCTTCTTGATCCATGCCCCGAACGTCCCCTCCCCGCGATACTCCGCGGCCTGTTCGAAGCCGGCCATGAAGGCGTCCTGGGCCAGGTCGTCAGCGGTGGCCGAGTCGGCGCCCAGGCGGCGCAGCAGCCCGCGGACGGCCGAGCCGTGCCTGCGCACCAGCTCCCCATAGGCCCGGCGATCCCCGCTCGCCGCGCGGGCGGCGAGTTCGACATCGTGGCCGGTAGGCGGGCGATCCATGCCCATCGAATTCAAGCCCCTCCCAAGGCTTTCGCGGCTAGACCCGCGGTTCCTTGTTCGGATTGAAGAAACCCAGTCCGATCAGGGCCGCGCCGATGACCGAAGGAATGATGGCGATGCCCAGCAGCGGATGCAGGGCTTCCTCCTCGCGGATGCCGATCATCGCGCCCAGGCCGGCCAGGCCGATGCCGATCGCCAGCCAGATGACGCCGGCGCGGATGTCGCGCAGCGCCGTCGGCGGGCGCTTCACTTCGCGGGTCAGGGCGTCGATGACTTCCTGCGGCACGGGCTGACCCTTTTCGATGGCAGACCGAAGGGTGGCCTGCATCTCGCGCCGATCACGGCTCTTGAGCCAAACGGGCGCGACGCACACGGCGGCGATACAGGCGAAAAACGCGATGGGAACGATGACGTCTTCCATGTCGACCTCTTGATGCTGTGGACGACGCCCCCTGCGCCGCCTTCACTGGTAAGAGGCGTTCACGGCCCCGTTTGGAGGCGCCTGCCGCCATGAAACTTTCGTAAGGCGGGAATCAGCGGATCGACAGCCCCAGTCTTTTCCAAACCGAAGGCCCGCCAGCCAGCACCGCCGCCCCGGCCAGAACCAGGATCGCGGCGACCGGCGCCAGGCTGGGCGCAAGAGTCGAGACAGCCAGGTCCAGCGCCGGCGCGCAGGCCCACAGCACCAGGCCGATCACCACCGCCCCGGCGGCGGCGGCGCTCAGGCGCTCGAAGAACAGCTGGCGCTCGGCCCGCTTCATCACCTCGGCGGTGAAGACGTCGGCGCGGCTCTGCTGGGGCTCCTCGCCCAGAAAGGCCGACAGTTGATCATCCAGGTTCATCGCGAACCTCCCATAACCGCCAGCAACCGGTCCCGGCCGCGGGAAACATGCGATTTGACGCTGCCCAGGGGAAGCCCGAGCGCCTGCGCCACCTCCCCGTGCGACCAGCCCTGGCCCAGGCACAGCGTCACGCAGGCGCGCTGGTCCTCGGGCAGAGTCGCCAGGGCGGCCTCAAGGGCCATGCGGTCCTCGGGGCCCACCTCCGCGGCGGCCTCCAGGTCCTGCTCGCCCCGCCAGGCCTCGTCGCGGGCGGCCGCCCGCTGGGCGCCGCGCCGCTGCGACAGAGCCTTCTTCCACGCCACGCCATAGAGCCAGGCCCGAAAGCCCTCGTCCTCGCGCAGCTTCGGAAGTCCCGCCCAGGCCGCCACGAAGGCCTCCTGGGCGATGTCGTCGGCGTCGATCCAGCCGCTCTTGCGGAGGAAACCCCGCAAGGGCTTCTCGTGGATCGCCACCAATCGGGCGAAAGCCGCCTGGGAACCCGCGCGCGCCTGTCTGACGAGCGCGGCTTCCATCAGACCGTCGGTCCGTTCCGGTCCAGCAGCACCTGCACCAGGGTCGCCGCGCACAGGGCCAGCATCACGAAAGCGACGATCACAAACGCCTCGCCGGCGCCGTAGATGTCGGTGGCGGCGGCGAAGGCGAAGCCCGCGCCCAGGATCCCGAACAGCACCACCTGATACCAGGTGCGCTCGCGGCGGCGGCGATAGCGGGGGCGCTCGTCCTCGTCCTCGGCCTCGCCGTGCCAGCGCTTGCTCAGCCGGGCCATGAGCTCAGGCGGCGGCTCGCGGCCCGACTGGGCATAGGTCTTGATCAGGTCCAGGGTCTCCTGGTTGGCCCGATACGACAGCCAGCTCTGCCAGGCGCCGTAGGCGAACCAGCTCAGCGGAAAGAGCAGCCACCAGAACTGGCGAAAAAGGTCTTCGAACATCGGACGTTCCTAGCGTTGAAGCTGAGCGACCAGCGCGGCCGGCGGCTCACGACCGGCATCGGCCAGTACGCGCAGGGTGCGCACCACTTCCTGGCGGGCGCGATAGTCCAGCCAGGCGCGAAAGCCGGCCTGGGCCATGAAGCCCATGGGGAACAGCAGCCACCAGAAGTCGCGGAAGAGGTCGGCCATTTGCCGGGGATCCTTCGATCAAGGCGCGATCATTCGCGCTTTCGAAGGTTAGTCGCCGCCGACCATCGCCTTGGATGCGCCGACATACGAAATAATTTCGGACATCGAACTGAACGACACCGTCGGGCCGTGCTGGGCCAGGATCGCCGGCTTGGCGTAGCCCCAGCCGACCGCGCCGCAGTCCAGGCCCACCGCGCGGGCGGCCTCGATATCGCGGGTCTCGTCGCCGATGCAGATGACCTTGTCGCGGCTGACGCCTTTGGCCGTCACCTGCTTGAACTTGCGGGCCTTACCGAACAACGACGCGCCGCACGAATAGAGGCTGATCAGGTCGCCCAGCTCCGGACCCAGCACCCGGCGGATCACCGCCTCGCTGTTGGAGCTGACCACCGCGATCTTGACCCCGGCTTCGTGCAGGGTGCGCAGCATGCGGGCGGTTTCGGGGAACAGCGGGATGGTGTGGGCGTCGGCGGCCATCAGCTTCTTGCCGGCCCGCGCGATCAGCGGCAGCTTCCAGGGCGAGACGCCCAGATAGCGGATGACCTCGCGCGTGCTGCGGCCGCGCAGCATCTCGATCTCGTCGTCGGTGACGGTCTTGAAGCCGTACCGGCGGGCCATCGGATTGACGGCGCGCATCATCCAGGCGGCGCTGTCAGCCAGCGTGCCGTCGAAGTCGAAGATCACCAGTTCGTACCGCGAGACGACGTCCTCCCCCACGCGCTCAGCCCCCTCCTTGCCCGCGAATGCAGATGTTCCGTCCAGTGATAGACTGATCCCCCAGAAGTTGTCGTCTTAAACTTCGCGCCACGGGCGACGTAAGGGGTGGATAAGCCTTCAGCCGAAGGCGGCCTCATAGAGGTCGGGCTTGAAGCCGACCAGGCGGCGGTCGCCCAGGTCCAGCACCGGCCGCTTGATCATCGACGGCTGGGCCAGCATCAGGCCGATGGCCTTGTCGGCGTCCAGGTTCTGGCGGTCGGCCTCATCCAGCTTGCGGAAGGTCGTGCCGGCGCGGTTCAGGATCACCTCCCAACCGTGCTCGGCCACCCAGGTCTCCAGGTGAGCGCGATCGATGCCGACGGCCTTGTAATCGTGGAAGTCATAGGCCTGGCCCTTGGCCTCCAGCCACTTGCGGGCCTTGGCGACCGTGTCGCAGTTCTTGATGCCGTACATCGTCAGGGTCATGGCCGCTCCTTAGCCCTTCAGGTCCCAGGATCCCAGCACGATATGCCGGGTCTGGCCCAACTTGCTCTGCACCAGGACGAAGCGGTCGACCGTCCAGCCGATCGGATCGATGGCTTGGGCCGGAACCACCTGGCCGTCGTACAGCAGCGTCACGTGAGGCACGAACGACTTGTCGGGCTTGAGCGCGACGCCGGCCATCGTCAGGCCCAAGGCCTTCTGAAAGCCGAGCAGCGTCTCGACGCCCTCCCCGCCCTGCAGGGTGAAGGGGTTGTTGCCCGGACGGTTGGCGAAGCTGACGGCCCTATCCAGGGTCACCTCGAACGGCGCGTGGGCTAGCGCTTCCCCGGCTTCCTTACCCTTGGTGACGATGTCATTGGGCAGGCCGACATAGTCACCCAGGTGATGCAGGGTGATATGGAAGCGGTCGGTCAGGATCGGCGGACCGCGCAGGCCCAACGCGTCCTTCAGCCGGCGAGCCTCGGCGGCGATGCGCTCGGCGGTCGCCGCATCCGGATACAGCAGGAACATCAGCCGGTCGGTCGGCGTCGGCGGGTCGAAACCCGGCAGGCCCATCTGCTGCGTCATGCGTCTCTCCTTGGCGAGCGTCACGGTTAGCCCGCTTCGCGCGCCCATCCAACAGATCCGACCAACGCCGCATTACATTTCGTTTACGCGCGTAATCGATCGCTTGACGGGAACGTTTACGTGCGTAATCGTCGACGCATGGAAACGCACCGCATCAGCGCCGCCGAGAGCGAAGTCATGAAGGTCCTGTGGGCCGACAGTCCCAAGCCGGCCGAGGACGTGCTGGCCATCCTGGCCACGGACCAGGGCTGGGCCGAGGGCACGGTGAAGACCCTGCTCAACCGCCTGCTGAAGAAGGGCGCGATCGCCGCCGACAAGGACGGCCGCCGCTTCCTCTACCGCCCGCTGATCGGCCGCGACGACTATGTCGACACCGAGAGCCAGGGCCTGCTGGACCGCCTGTTCGACGGCCGCCTGGCGCCGTTGGTCAGCCACTTCTCCAAACGCGAGAAGCTGAACCCCGAGGACGTCGCCGCGCTGCGCCGCCTGCTGGAGAAGCTCGACGATGGCCAGTGAGCTCGCCCCCTTCCTCCTGAAGACCAATCTGGTGCTGGCCGCGGCGGTGCTGCTGGTCTTGACCCTGCGCCTGCCGGTCCGCGCGGCGTTCGGGGCTCGCAGCGCCTATGCCCTGTGGCTGGTGGTCCCGCTGTCGGTCCTGGCCCTGCTGATCCCGGCGCGCACGGTCGTCGTGCCCTTCGAGCCGGCGCCGGCCCTACCGACGGTCCCCGCTCCGGCTCAGCCCACGCCCGCAGCGACGACCGAAGCCGCTGCGCCTGACCTGTCACTCCCCTTGACCGAGATCGCTCTGGGCCTCTGGGCGCTGGTCGCCCTCACGGCGCTGGTCGTCCAGGCCGAGCGCCAGCGGCGGTTCGTCCGCTCGCTGGGCTGGCTCAGCCCCGCGGACGGCCTGCTGTGGTCCGAGCGTCCCGGCGTCGGACCTGCGGTGATCGGCGCCCTGGCCCCACGCGTGGTGCTGCCGGCGGACTTCGCCCAGCGCTTCACGCCGCAGGAGCAGGATCTGATCCTGGCTCATGAGAACAACCACCTGGCCGTCGGCGACGCCCAGATCAACGCTGTGGTCACCGGCCTGCAGTGCCTGTTCTGGTTAAACCCGATGATCCACCTGGGCGCGGCCGCCCTGCGCGTCGACCAGGAGATCGCCTGCGACGCCGCCGTTCTGGCCCGCCATCCCAAGACCCGCCGCGCCTATGGCGAAGCCATGCTGAAGACCCAGCTGGCGCCGTTCGCGCCCCCGCTGGGCTGTCACTGGCCCGCCTCCGCCAACCAGCAACTGAAGGAACGCTTCACGATGCTCTCCCGCCACCATGCCCATCGCGGCCGTCACCTGGCCGGCGCGGCCGCCGTCGCCCTGCTGGGCCTGTCGGCCGGCGTCGCCGCCTGGGCCGCTCAACCGGCCCAGGTCGTCCAGCAATCGCCGCAGGCGGCCAACCGCGCCGTCGCCCGCCACCTGAACCAGCCCCTGTTCGAAGCCGTGCGGGCCCGCGACCTGAACACTGTCCGCGAACTGCTGGCCCTGGGCGCAAACGCAAACGCCGTCCTGCCCGGCGACGGCTCGCCGCTGATCGAGGCCGCCCGTCGGGGCGAGAGCCAGATCGTCCAGGTCCTGCTGGCGGCTGGCGCCGATCCCAACCTGGCCGTGCGCGGCGACGGCGCCCCGCTGATCCAGGCCTCGCTGTCGGGCAAGCTGGACATCGTCCAGGCCCTGGTGGCGCGCGGCGCCAATGTCGAGATCTTCGTCCCCGGCGACGAGACCCCGCTGATCAACGCCGCCCAGGCCGGCCGGCTCGACATCGTCACCTATCTGGTCGAGCACGGCGCCGACGTGAACCGCGCGGTGCTGGCCAATCCCGGCGAAATGCGCTCGCCGCTCAGCCAGGCGCAGAAGAACGGCCACGGCGCCGTCGTGAACTATCTGAAGGCTCGGGGCGCGCGGTCCTAAGGACCCGCCCCAACTTCCCCAGCAAAATCAGCGAGTTTTTCAACGATGGCGATCATCGACGCCCGGACTCTGCCCCATGCCAGCCGGATCGAGGCCGATCTGGTGATCATCGGCGGCGGCATGGCCGGCATCACCCTAGCCAAGGAACTGGCCGGCGGCCCGCTCAAGGTCGCCATCCTGGAGAGCGGCGGCCTGGAGATCGACATGGAGGTCCAGGCCCTCTACGCCGGTTCCGCCGTCCAGAAGGCTCCAGGTCAGCCCGACCGGCCGTTCGACGACTATCCGATCCAGTCGCGGGTGCGAGCCCTGGGCGGCTCGGGCCTGGTCTGGGGCGGCAAGTGCGCGCCGCTGGACCCAGCCGACTTCGCCGAACGCCCGTGGATCGCCCATAGCGGCTGGCCGATCACCCGCCAGCAGATGCAGCCCTATTACGACCGGGCCTGCGACCTGCTGGAGATCCCGCGCTTCCCGCTGGAGATGGCCAAACCGACTGATCCGACTCGACAGCCGCTGGACCTAGACCCGGCCGACGGCTTCTTCCCCGCGCCCCGCGAGTTCTCGAAGTTCTCGGGCGGCGCGGACAAGGCCGCCTTCGACCGCTTCCGCACGGACTTCGCCCAGGCGCCGAACATCACCGTCTATCTGAACGCCAACGTCACGCGCATCCGTCGCGAGGGCGACAGGATCACCGGCCTGGACGTCGCCTGCCTGTCGGGCCCGCGCCATACGGCGGTCGCTCAGCGTTACGTGCTGGCGGTCGGCGGTATCGAGAACGTCCGGCTGCTGCTGGCCTCCGACGATCTGGGGAACCGTCACGACCTGGTCGGCCGCTTCTTCCAGGGCCACGTGACCTATTCCAACGACGGTGACGCCGAAACGGAGGGCTCGGTCGTGGCCATCGCCCGCAACGCGCCGATGGACCTCTACGCCCCACCCAAGCGCGCGGCCGCCCATTGCGTGATCGGCGCAGGCCAGGCGGCCCAGCAACGGCTGAAGACCGGCAACTTCACCGCCACCCTGTTCAAGGCGACGTTCTCAGGACCAGAGACCAAGGTCGGCGCCGACACCCGCACAATCGGCAAGACGACCGCCCGGGACGGCGAAGGTCAGCTGCTGGGCTATTTCGCGATGGCCGAGCACTTTCCCAATCCTGACAGCCGCGTGACCCTGGATCCCGAGCACAAGGACCCGCTGGGCGTGCCCCGCGTACGGCTGACCTGGGCCTACGCCGCCAAGGACCATGACGACCTGGTGCGCTCGGTCGAGGGGCTGGCCGACGCCCTGGGGGCTTCGGGCGAAGGTCGGATGTGCTGGTCGATCCCGCGCAAACAGCTGCTGGCCGTCTCCAGCGCCTCGCGCCACCACATGGGCACGACGCGGATGCATGCCGATCCGACCAAGGGCGTTGTCGACGCCGACCTTCGCCTGCACGAGGCCGGCAACCTCTATGTCGCCGGCAGCTCGGTGTTCCCGACCTCCGGCATAGCCAATCCGACCCTGACCATCCTGGCCCTGGTCATGCGCCTGGCCGATCACCTGAAAACCGAGATGGGAGCCGCCCGATGACCAGCCGCCGCGACCTGCTGGCCGCCTTGGTGGCGCTGGCCGCCACGCCTGCCCTGGCCCGCGCGGAGGTGCTGTTCCCGGGCCTGGATCCCGCCGCCGTCCAACGCATTGGCCAGGCCTGGCGCGTCGCCCATCCCGGCGTCGCCGGTCAGACACTGGAGACCCGCCTCTTCCCCGGCGGACGTGGCAAGGCCGCCCTGCCCCGCTTGCGCGAACAGGCGGCGGCCGACTTCCGGCGCGGGGCTGTGTTCGCCTATCGCGGCTGGCGGCTGTCGGACACAGAGGGCGCGCTGTTCGCCCTGCTGTCCCTCGAAGGTTAGGCCCAGGAACCCGCGCGGCGACGGCCGGTTAGCCTCCCCTAGCAGAGGAGATCCGCCATGCCCCAGGGCGACAAGAGCAAGTACACTGACAAGCAGGAGCGCAAGGCCGAGCATATCGCCGAAGGCTACGAGGAGCGTGGCGTCTCGGAGAAAGAAGCCGAGCGCCGGGCCTGGGCCACCGTCAACAAGCAGGACGGCGGCGGCAAGGCGCCCGGCGGCTCAGGCCGCGCTCACTAAGACGCCCGGCGAACGGCCGAAGCCTCGACCCGAGTCCAGGTCTGCGACTTGCACAGGAAATTGGGCAGCAGGCAGCCCTTGGCGCGCAGCGAGGCGCGGTCCAGCAGGCGCACCTGACCCGAGAAGGTCATGTTCAGGTCGGGCACGAAGACCTTGCCCTTCCACTCGTTGTTGTCCTTGGTCGCGGTGAAGTCGCGAAGCAGCTGCATGCCGATCAGGCCCTGGTTGCTGCCCTTCTTCACGTCAGCCTGCGCGTCTGCGTTGGCCCAGACGACAAAGCCGCAGGTCTCCTGACCGCAGCCCTTGATCTCGATATGGACGCTGCCCTTGGGATTGCGCCAGACGCCGTAGAGGTCGCCGGTATTGCCGGCGGGTTGCGCCATGGCGGTTCCGGCGGTCATGCCCAAAGCTGCGATCGCTCCGAGCAACATCGATCGGCTCATATAGCCGTCCTTCCCTAGTTCACTTTACGCCAGCGCCCGGGCGGAACCTAAGGCTTCGGGCGGGCGGAAGCCAGAGGGGCTTTCCGCCGCAGACACCAATGCCCTGGCTGGCATTGGGTTTCCGACGGGGAAGGTTGACGGCGCCAAGGGCCGATAGAGAACCTTGGATGAGACGAAGGAAAACTTGGCTTCAAATCCTACCAATTCGATAGGAGTTTCTTCGCGAATTGGAACACGCGGCTGAGACCGCACGGCGACAATGGGGATAAGTCCAGTGATCAAGCGTCTTCTCATCGGGACCGCCGTCGGCGCCCTTGGCGTCGCGTTCGCCAGCGGCGCCTACGCCCAGGCGACCAACAATACCGAGCTGGAGCAGGTCATCGTCACCGCCCAGCGCCGTGAGCAGTCGGCCCAGGACGTCGGCGTGGCCCTATCGGTGCTGTCGGGTGAGACGCTGGAGGCGCGCGGTGTCACCAACGTCAATCAGCTGCAGTTCCAGACCCCTAGCCTGGAAGTGATCCCGGCCTTCGGCGGCGGCCAGCCGCAGTTCCGCCTGCGCGGCGTCGGCTTCGACGACTACGCCACGAACAACACCCCAACCGTCGGTGTCTATGTCGACGAGGTCGCCTACCCCGTGCCGGCCGCCACGCAGGGCGTGCTGTTCGACATCGCCCGCGTCGAGGTGCTGCGCGGGCCGCAGGGCACGCTCTACGGCCGCAACACGACCGGCGGGGCGATCAACTTCATCACCAACCGCCCGACCGATCAGCTGTCGGCAGGCATCGTCGGCGAATATGGCCGCTTCGGTTCGGCCAAGGTCGAAGGCTTCATCTCCGGTCCGCTGTCGGCGACCTTGAAGGGCCGCCTGTCGGCCGTGACCGAACAGGGCGGCGCCTGGCAGCGCAATCGCACGACTAGCGAGAAGCTGGGCGACGCCGACCGCACCGCCGTGCGCGGCCAGCTGCAATGGACGCCCTCCGACAAGGTCGATGTGCTGCTGAACGCGCACTACGGCCGCGACAAGTCCGACGGCCAGGGCCTCTATCTGCTGAACGTGCCCGGCCAGACCGCCGACACCCGCTACAACGCCACCGGCTGGGGCCGCTCGGCCGCCTTCGCCGCCCTGGCCGGCGTCACGGCGACTGAAGCCCCCTCGCGCAACAACGAGTCGGGTGGCGGCGCGATCACCGCCAATATCGACCTGGGCTTCGCCAAGCTGACCAGCATCAGCAGCTACGAGACCCTCAAGCGCCGCGAGCTGAACGACTGGGACGCCAAGCCGACCTCGGAGTCCGACACCTTCTGGGGCAGCGACGTCGACATCTATTCGCAGGAACTGCGCCTGGCTTCGCAGGGTCCGGGTCCGCTCAGCTGGGTAGCCGGCGCCTATTACAGCCGCCAGACCCTGGACGAGACCTTCCTGACCGACTTCACCCAGAGCCTGGGCTTCATCACCGACACCGGCTACCGCCAGACGGTCGAGTCGCTGAGCGGTTTCGGCCAACTGGAATACGCCGTCACCCCGCGCCTGAAGGCCATCCTGGGCGCGCGCTACGAGCACGAGGAACGCGACCTCGAAAACTTCGCCACCAAGATCGGCGGCGCGCCGCTGTTCAACAACGGCGATCGCCACACCTCGCTGAACGAGTGGTCGGGCAAGGCCGGCTTCGAGTTCCAGGCCGACGACAACGTGCTGCTCTATGCCAATGTCAGCCGCGGCGTGAAGTCGGGCGGCTTCACCGTGTACAACTCGCCGCAGTCCGACCAGATCAACGCCTTCCAGCCCGAGGTCGTCTGGGCCTATGAGGCCGGCTTCAAGGGCGACCTGGCCCCGAACCTGCGCCTGAACGGCTCGGCCTTCTACTACGACTACCGCAATCAGCAGGTGCTGGCCGTGGTCATCAACCCGACCAACGGCGCCATCGGCCGCATCACCAATGCGCCGAAGTCCGAGATCTTCGGGGCGGAGCTTGAGCTGCAATGGAGCCCGGTCCCGGGCCTGCAGATCACCCAGAACGCCGGCTTCAAGAAGGGCACGTACAAAGAGTTCGACGACGTCGACGCCAACACCGCCGTCCGCAACCCAACGACCGGCCTGTGGTCGGCCCAGACCATCGACCGCGCCGGCCAGCGCCTGAACTTCCCGCGCCTCAGCTATGGCGGCTCGGTCAGCTACACCTGGGCGGTCGGCGACTTCGACGTCCAGGCGGCCACCGACTACGCCTATCGCGACACGGCCACCTCGTTCCTGGGGACCGAGTTCACGGTCGACTCGTTCTGGCTGGCCAACGCCAATCTGACGATCCAGCCCAAGGACGGTCCGTGGAGCCTGGGCCTGTGGGGCCGCAACATCTTCAACGAGAAGTACGACGTGACCCGCAACTACTTCCTGGCCTCGGCCAAGATCGGCGCAGCCGGACGTCCAGCGACCTATGGCGTTCGCGCCAGCTACGCCTTCTAATCAGGCTCTCGGAGAGAACCGCCCATGCTGAAGATCCTGTTGCTGAGCCTGGGCGGCCTCGTGGCCCTGGTGGTGCTGATCGCCTTCGTCGGCTGGCTGGCGCTGCGCGGGCCGGATATCCCCTACGACAAGCTGGAAGCCCAGTACGCCAACAGCGCCTCGCACTATGCCGATCTGCCGGGCGACGTGCGGCTGCACTACAAGGACCAGGGCAAGGCCGACGGCCCGGTGCTGGTGCTGGTCCACGGCTTTGGCGACAGCCACTTCTCGTGGGAGGGCTGGGTCGCGCGGCTTAGCGATCGCTACCGGATCATCACTGTCGACCTACCCGGCCACGGCCTGACCCGCGCCCCAGACGGCTATCAGGCCACGGCCGACGGCTATGCCGATCTGATCGACGCCCTGGCCGTCAAGCTGGCCCTGCCGCCGTTCGCCATCGCCGGCAATTCGATGGGCGGCGGGGTGTCCTGGCAGGTCGCCACCCGCCATCCCGAGCGGCTTTCGGCACTGATCCTCGTCGACGCCGCCGGCTGGCCGGCCAGCACGCTGAAGAAGCCGCCCCTGGCCTTCAAGCTGCTGCAGTATCCGTGGGGCCGGGCCTTCCTGCGCTCGATCGACAACAAGCCGCTTATCCGCTCGGGCCTGCTCGGCCAGGTCGGCGATCCGGACGTGATCACCGACGCCTTCATCGACCGCTGGGCGGAACTCCAGCGCGCGCCGGGCCACCGCGCCATCCTGATGTCGATCCAGCCGGGCAAACACAGCCAGGCGACCAAGGAGGTTCTGGCCAAGATCAAGGTTCCGACCCTGATCCTGTGGGGCGAGATCGATCCGCTGCTGGAGGTCGACGGCGCTCACAAGTTCGCCGACGCCATCCCGGGGGCGAAGCTGATCGTCTATCCCAAGGTCGGCCACCTGCCGCAGGTCGAGATTCCGCAACGCTCGGCCGACGACGTCGCCACCTTCCTCTCCGAGACCGCCGCCCGCTAGAGTATCCCGCATGCGTACCGACTATCTCGGCAATCCGGTCAGCAGTTCGACCGCCGCCCTCGCGGCGGTCGACGGCTTCCTGGACGGCTTCCTCAGCTACGAGACCCGCGCGGCCGAGGTCATCGCCGCCGCCGAGGCCGAGCCGGGCAGCGCGCTGCTGAACGTCTATGCCGCGATCCTGTGGCTGCTGCTGGAAGCGCCCGAGGCGGCCGACCGCGCCGCGCCCTATCTCGACCGGGCGCGGGCTGCGCCGGCCAATGACCGCGAGCGGAAGATCATCGCCTTTACCGACGCCTGGGCTGCCGACGACATCCCCGGCGCGCTCACGATCGCAGACGCGATCTTGGCCGCCTGGCCGCGCGACCTGCTGATCCTGAAGCTGCGCCAGTACCACGACTTCAACCGCGGCGACTTCCCGGCCATGCTGCGCGTGGCCAGCGCCGCCCTGCCCCACGCCGGCGACGTCGCCCAGCTGCACGGCATGCTGGCCTTCGCCTACGAGCAGTGCCACCTGCTGGACGAGGCCGAGGCCGCCGCCCGCCACGCCCTGACGCTCAAGCGCAAGGAGCCATGGGCCCAGCACGCCATCGCCCACGTCATGCTGACCCAAGGCCGTATCGACGAGGGCGCGGCCTTCCTGGAAGGCGTGCGCGACACCTGGACCGGTCTGAACTCGTTCATGGACACCCATCTGTGGTGGCATCTGGCGCTGTTCCACCTCAGCCAGGGCCGTGAGACCGACGCACTGGCGGCCTATGACGGCCACGTCTGGGCCCAGGCCAAGGACTATTCCCAGGACCAGGTCGGCGCCGTGTCGCTGCTGGTGCGGCTGGAGCTGGCCGGGGTCCAGATCGGCGACCGCTGGCGCGACCTGGCCGATCACTTGGCCGTCCGCGCCGACGACGTGGTCCAGCCGTTCCTGACGCTGCAATATTTGTACGGCCTGGCCCGCGCCGGCCGGCCCGAGGCCGACGCCCTGCTGGCCGCCGTGCGTCGCGCGGCGCTGGAAGCCCCCGACTTCGTCCGCCCGACCTGGCGCGAGGTGGCCCTGCCGGCCGCCGAGGGGTTGGTCGCCCATGCCCGCGGCGACCATGCCGGCGCCCTGCGTGGTCTGCGCATCGCCCTGCCCCGTCTGATCGAGGTCGGCGGCAGCCACGCTCAGCGCGACCTCTTCGAGCAGATCGTGCTGGACGCCCTGATCGGCGCGGGCCGCCTGGCCGAAGCCCAGCAGGCCCTGGAGCTGCGCCGCGCCCATGATCCCGACGGCGTGCCGCTGAACCGCACCCTGGCGCAGGTCTACGACCAGCTGGAGTTGCCCGCCGAGGCCGCCAAGGCCCGCGCTCGTGTCGAACGCCGGCGGGCGGCCCTGGCGTGAGGCTTTCCGCGCTCTTTTCCGGCCTGCTTGCGGCCTGCGCGTTGCTCGTTGCGCCGCTGGCCGTCCAGGCCCAAAGCAGCCTGACTATCGGTCTGCAACTAGAGCCGCCGAACCTAGACCCCACCTCCGGCGCGGCGGTGGCGACCGACGACGTCGTCTACGGCAACATCTTCGAAGGCCTGGTCCAGCTGGACCCGCAAGGCGCGGTCAAGCCGCTGCTGGCGACTTGGTGGGAAGTCTCGCCCGACGGCCTGAGCTACACCTTCCACCTGCGCCGGGGCGTGCGCTTCCAGGACGGGACAGCCTTCGACGCCAGCGTCGCCAAGTTCAGCCTGGATCGGGCTCTGGCCGCGACCTCGACCAACGTCCAGAAACACGCCCTGGGCGCCATCAGCCGCATCGAGGCCGTCGATCCCCAGACCCTGCGCCTGACCCTGGCTCGGCCGGACAGCAATCTGCTGAACGTCCTGGCCTTGGGCGACACGGTGATGGTCTCGCCGAAGTCGGCCGGCCAGCTGGCGACCGCTCCGATCGGCACCGGCCCCTTCAAGTTCGCCGGGTGGCGGCGCGGCGACTCCGTGACCCTGGACCTCAACGACGGCTATTGGGGCAAGGCCGCAAAGCTGGCCCAGGTGCGCTTTCGGTTCATCGGCGATCCGGCGGCGGCGTTCGCGGCGATCAAGACCGGCGAGATCGACGCCTTTCCCGACTATCCCGCGCCCGAGAACCTGGCCCAACTGCGCGCTGATCCCAAGCTGAAGGTCATCGCCGCCGCCAGCGAGGGCGAGGTCATCCTGGCCATCAACCAGCGCTCCGGCCCGTTGGCCGACGTTCGCGTGCGGCGGGCCATCCAGCACGCCCTGGACCGCCGGGCGATCATCGACGGGGCGATGTACGGCTACGGCACGCCGATCGGCAGCCACTTTCCGCCGCAGAACGCCGCCTATGTCGACCTGACGGGCCTCTATCCGCACGACGTCGCCAAGGCCAAGGCGCTGCTGGCGGAGGCCGGGTATCCGAACGGCCTTTCCCTGACCCTGAAGCTGCCGCCGCCCAACTACGCCCGTCGCAGCGGCGAGATCATAGCCGCCCAGCTGGCGCAGGTCGGCATCAAGGTGAAGATCGAGAACGTCGAGTGGGCCCAGTGGCTGGACCAGGTGTTCGGCCGCCACGCCTTCGACGCGACCGTCGTCAGCCACGCCGAGCCGATGGACTACGACATTTACGATCGGCCTGACTACTATTTCGGCTACAGCAGCTCGTCTTTTCACGACCTGATGACGCAGCTGAAGGCCGCGACTGACGAGGGTCAGCGCGCCGTGATCCTGGGCCAGATTCAGCGCCGTATCGCCGACGACGCGGTCAACGGCTTCCTGTTCCAATTCCCGCGCCTGGGCGTGTTCGATGCGCGGCTGAAGGACTTCTGGGTCAATTCGCCGACCCGCAGCATCGACTTGGCCAGCGCCTCGCTCGAAGGCGCAGGCGGCGGCGAGGTCACTTCGGGCCGGAGCAGCGGCAGTGCGATCCGAGGCCTCGTTGTGGTCATCGCCGTTGTCGGCGGCCTGGCCTGGCTGGCGGCTCGTTTCGGTGCGGTCTGGCTGGCCGGTCGAGCGGCGATCATGGCCGTGACCCTGCTGGCCGCCAGCGCGGTGATCTTCACGATCATCCAGGTCGTCCCAGGCGATCCGGCCGCCTTCATGCTGGGCCTGAACGCCAGTCCCGAAGCCGCCGCCAACCTGCGTCAGCAGATGGGGCTAGAGGGGCCGGCGGCGCAGCGCTACCTCGCCTGGCTGGTCGGCATGGCCCATGGCGATCTGGGCGTCAGCTACACCTACCAGACCCCGGTCGCGGCCCTGGTGGCCGAACGGACGGGCGTCTCCCTGCCGCTGGCCCTGCTGGCCGTGATCCTGTCGATCCTGATCGGCGCGCCGATCGGGGCTCTGGCTGCCGCGCGGCGCGGCAAGGCCGCCGACACCGTCGTCATGGGCCTGACCCAGGTCGGGGTGGCGATCCCAAACTTCTGGTTCGCGGTGCTACTGGTCATGGTGTTTTCGATCGGCCTGGGCTGGTTCTCGGCCGGCGGCTTCCCGGGCTGGGAGGCCGGCCTTTGGCCTGCTCTGAAGGCCCTGACATTGCCCGCAATCGCCCTGGCCGCGCCGCAGGCGGCGATCCTGGCCCGTGTCACCCGCTCGGCCCTGATCGACACCTTGGCCGAGGACTATATGCGCACCGCCCGCGCCAAGGGGCTGACCGCCAGCCAGGCCCTGTGGCGGCACGGCCTGCCCAACGCCCTGATTCCCATCCTGACCATCCTGGGCCTGCAGTTCCCGTTCCTACTGGCCGGCGGGGTGATCATCGAGAATGTCTTCTTCCTCCCAGGTCTGGGCCGCCTCGTCTTGCAGGCCATCGGCCAGCGTGACCTGATCGTCGTCCAAGGCGTGGTCATGCTGCTGGTCTTCGCCGTGGTCGCCACCAACTTCCTGGTCGACGTCGCCTATCGCCTAGTCGATCCGCGTCTGGGGCGCAGCCGATGAGCCGCCCTGCCCTTCTTATCGGCGGCGCGATCAGCGCAGTGTTCGTCGCCCTGGCCCTCTTGTCGTTTATCTGGACGCCCTACGCCGTCACCGATTTCGACATCGCTCATCGCCTGCAAGCACCATCGGCCACGCACTGGCTGGGCCTGGACCATTTCGGCCGCGACGTCGCCTCGCTGATCCTCTTAGGCGCCCGCAACGCCCTGCTGGTCTCGCTAGTGGCGGTGCTGCTGGGCGCGGGCCTGGGCGTGCCGCTGGGCCTGCTGGCTGCCGCGCGAGGCGGCTGGATCGACGAGCTGGTCATGCGCGGCGCCGACGTCGTCTTCGCCTTCCCGGCCTTGATCCTGGCCATACTGCTGACGGCCGTGCTGGGCCCCGGCGCCCTGAACGCGGTGATCGCCATCGGCGTCTTCAACATCCCGGTCTTCGCCCGCCTGACGCGCGGCTCGGCGCTGTCCCTGTGGACCCGCGACTACGTCCTGGCGGCTCGCGCCGCCGGTAAGGGCGCGGCGCGGATCTCGCTGGAGCACGTACTGCCGGGGCTCGCGAGCGTGCTGATCGTCCAGGCGACCCTGCAGTTCTCGCTGGGGGTGATCGCCGAGGCAGGCCTGTCCTATGTCGGCCTCGGCGCCCAGCCGCCGGCCGCCAGCTGGGGCAAGATGCTGGCCGACGCCCAGACCCTGGTCGCCGTCGCGCCCCTGCAGGCGATCTTCCCCGGCCTGGCCATCGTCATCACCGTACTGGGCCTGAACCTCCTGGGCGACGGCCTGCGCGACCGCCTCGACCCGCGCCTGACGGAGGGCCGCTGACATGGCCCTGCTGGAGATCCGCGACCTCTCGGTGACCATCGGCGAACGCCCGATCCTGCGCGAGCTCAACCTCTCTCTCGAAGCCGGCCAAGTGCTGGGCGTCGTCGGCGAGTCCGGCTCGGGCAAGTCGATGACGGCCCTCTCGATCCTGGGATTACTGCCGGCGGGCGCTCAAGCCACCGGCGCCGTGACCTTCGACGGCGAGGAGTTTATGGCCCTGCCCGACCACGCCCTGGCCCGGCTGCGCGGCAACCGCATCGGCATGATTTTCCAGGAGCCGATGACGGCCCTGAACCCGGTCATGACCATCGGCGCCCAGGTGGCCGAGGTGGTCCGCATCCACCGCAAGGCTTCGCGCAAGGAGGCTCTGGCCACGGCGCGTCGGGCCCTGGACCGCATCGGGCTCCAGGCCATCCCGCTGACCCGCTATCCGCACGAGCTGTCCGGCGGCCAGCGACAGCGGGTCGCGATCGCCATGGCCATCGTCTTGACGCCCCGCCTGCTGATCGCCGACGAGCCGACCACGGCCCTGGACGTGACCACCCAGGCCCAAATCCTGGACCTGCTGCAGCGCCTGGCCCGCGAGGACGACGCCGCCCTGATCCTGGTCAGCCACGACCTGGCGGTGGTGGCGCAGGTCGCCGACCAGGTGGCGGTCATGCAGGACGGTTCAATCGTCGAGGGCGGCGAAACCTCCGCGGTGTTCGCCGCCCTCGCCCATCCCTACACCCGCAAGCTGGCCGCCGACGCCGAGCGCGCCCCGGTCCGCACGCGCCAGCCCGATCCGGCGGCCGCGCCGGTGCTGGAGGCCCAGAGCCTGACGCGGGATTATCCGGGCGCCCGTCGCCTGCTGGGCCGCACTCCAGCGCATCGCGCTTTGAACGACGTCTCCCTGGCCATCCGCCCCGGCGAGATCGTCGGCCTGGTCGGCGAGTCCGGCAGCGGCAAGTCGACCCTGCTGCGCGCCCTGCTGGCTCTGGAACCTGTTCAAGCCGGCCAAGTGCGGCTTGCCGGCGAGCCCTTCTCGCCGCACTCGCCGGCAGAACGTCGTAAGCACCTGCAGATCGTCTTCCAAGACCCGCAAGGCAGCCTCGATCCGCGCTGGACCGTCGAGCGCCTGGTCGCCGAGCCGCTGCACCTGCTGGACACGCCGCCCGCCGAGCGCCGCGCCAAGGTCGACGCCGTGCTGGCCCAGGTTGGCCTGCCGCCCGAGGCCGCCGACCGCTATCCGCACCAGTTCAGCGGCGGCCAGCGCCAGCGCATCGCCATCGCCCGCGCCCTGATCGTCCAGCCAGACATCATCGCCCTGGACGAGGCGGTATCGGCCCTGGACGTCTCGGTGCGCGCCGAGGTGCTGGACCTGCTGGCGCGGCTCTCCGACGAGCTGGGCGTGGCCTATCTGTTCGTGACCCATGACATGGGCGTGGTGCGCGGCCTGACCGATCGGGTGCTGGTGCTGAAGGACGGCATCATCGTCGAGCAGGGCCCAACCGCCGAGGTCTTCGCCGCGCCTCAACATCCGTACACAGCGCAACTGATCGCCGCGACGCCGGATCTGAAAAGAGCTCTGGCTCAGCGCGCCAGATAGACCCCGCGCGCGATCGCTCGCGCCAGGCAGTCGCCCGCCACAGATCCGAGACGAGCCAGCCGGCGCAGGCGTTCGTCCTGACCCAGATCCACCGCGCCCGAGGCTACGGCGAACACCACGTCCCCATCGAACGGCGTATGAGCCGGGCGGACGGCGCGTGAGAGACCGTCCTGGGCCATCATCGCCAGGCGCTTGCACTCGGCGGGGGTCAGGTCGGCGTTCACCGCCACCACGGCCAGGGTGGTGTTCGCGCCCTGGGTCAGGCGGCCCTGGCCCGCCAGGCGGGAGTCGTCAGGCATCGGCTCGATGGCTCTCTGAGGGCACGTTGGGACGCGGCCGCCGAACTCGCCGTCGATCTCAAAGGGCCAGGCCCAGAAGGTTTCGCCATCAGGCATGAACACCGAGCCGACCGGATTGACCGCCGCTAGAGCCCCGACGATCAGGCCATCGCCGAGGTCCAGCGAGGCCGAGCCCAGACCGCCCTTCACGAGGCCGGCGCGGGCGCCGCGCCCAGCCCCGACCGAGCCCAGCTCGAACGCCTCGCCGGCGGCGGCCAGAGCCTCCTGGCCCAGCCGGCGGTAAGGCGGATCCACGCCCCAGGCCTTGTCGCCGCCATTGGCCAGGTCGTAGAGCACCGCACCGCCCACGATCGGGGCCGTCGGCGCGCCGGGACGCACCGGAAAGCCCTCGCCGGCCGCCGACAGCGCCGACGTGACGCCGTCAGCCGCGCCGAGGCCGAACACCGAACCGCCGCTCAGCGTCAGGGCGTGCAGGCGGGCATAGCCGTTCTCGGGCGACAGGGTCTCGGTTTCGCGCACGCCGGGACCGCCGCCGCGCACGTCGACCGCCGCGCTCCAGCCGCCCGGAAAGCGGGCCACGGTCACGCCGCTGGCCACGTTCTCGTCGGTGGCGTTGCCGATCAGCAGGCCCGGGACGTCGGTGATCAGGTTACGCGGACCGGGTCGGAGCAAGGCGGCGTCCTTCATGGCTCAAGAACGGGGGGATTCGTCGAACCCCGGCACTCTAGCGGAAAGCCGTCCGGGCGCCCTAGGCTGCGCGCATGACCGACCTCGCCGACCTGACCGCCAGCGATCTTTCGGACCTCTACCGCAAGGGAGAGGTGTCGCCGGTCGAGGTCACGCGAGCGGTGCTGGATCGGGTAGCGGCCTGGGAGCCGCGGCTCAACGCGCTCTGGGCTCTAAACGCCGACGAGGCCCTGGCCGCTGCTCGAGCTTCCGAGGCGCGCTGGCGGACCGGCCAGCCGCTCAGCGCCCTGGACGGCGCGCCGACCACCATCAAGGAGCTGATCGCCACGAAGGGCGTCGCCAAACCCCTTGGCTCGGCCGCCACCCACCTGGTCCCCGAACCCGTCGACGCACCACCCGCCGCGCGGCTGCGCGAGGCCGGCGCGGTGATCCTGGCCAAGACCACCTCGCCGGACTTCGGGATGCTGTCGTCAGGGCTGTCCAGCTTCCACAAGCTGTCGCGCAACCCATGGGACCTCTCCAGGACCCCCGGCGGCTCCAGTTCCGGTGCGGGGACGGCCGCGGCCGGCGGCTACGGGCCGCTGCATGTGGGCACCGACATCGGCGGCTCGATCCGCCTGCCGGCTGGCTGGTGCGGGATCTACGGCCTCAAGCCCAGCAACGGCCGCGTGCCGATCGATCCGCCTTATATCGGCCGCTGCGCCGGGCCGATGACCCGCACCGTGGCTGACGCCGCGCTGATGATGCGCGTGCTCTCAGCGCCTGACTGGCGCGATCACATGAGCCTGCCGCCAGCGGACCTGGCCTGGGAGAAGTTGGACTTCGATCCAAAGGGCCTGCGGATCGGTCTGATGCTGGACGCCGGCGTCGGCGAACCCGTCGAGCCTGAGGTCGCCCAGGCCGTGACGGCGGCGGCAAAGACGCTGGAGGTCGCCGGCGCCAGCCTCGAGCCCTTCGCGCCGTTCCTGACCCGCGAGATGCTGGACGGCCTGGACCTCTTCTGGCGCACACGGTCGCTGTCCGACCTGTCGACCCTGTCGCCGGAGCGGGCTCAGCGCGCCCTGCCCTATATCCGGGACTGGACCGAGGCCGCGCGGGACGCGGACGGGATCGCGGTCTATCAGGGCTTCAACCAGATCCAGCGGATGCGCGAAGCCGGCGCCAAGGCGTTCCAGCCGTATGACTTCGTGATTTCACCGACCGCGCCAATGCCGGCCTTCCCGGCCGAGCTGCCGTCGCCGACCAATGACCCGTCCCGGCCTTTCGAGCACATCGGCTTCACGGTGGCGTTCAACATGACCGAGCAGCCGGCCGCCTCGATCAATTGCGGCTACACATCGGAGGGTCTGCCGATCGGCCTGCAGATCATCGGCCGCCGCTTCGACGATCTGGGCGTTCTGCGCCTCTCGGCGCTTTACGAGAAATTGAGGCCCGCCCAGCGGCCGTGGCCAACGCTCTAGGCGGCCAGGCGGTCGTCAGCCTGAGCGGGTTCGAAACGTTCGGCGCGCCAGCAGCCGCAGTAGGCGCCGGCGGCGTCGTGGACCTTGATCTCGCTCTCGCAGCCGCGCACCGCGACCCGGGCCGCGAAGAACCTCGCCCGGCGCTCGGCCGTCTCGAAATCGGGCACGACGGCGATCAATTCGCCATCCTCGACGCTCACGCGCCAGCCGTCGGAGGTCGGGTCGATACGCAGGATGTAGGGCACGCGGGTCACCGTTCGAGCGCCGCGATTGTGGCGGCGGGATGGCAACGTGCGATGCGCCCGCCGCGTTCCCGCCAACCGCAGTCTCAGCGCTTTCGCGCGCGCTCCAGGATTTCGCCGATGCGCCGCGCCAGCTGATCGATGGCGAAGGGCTTGGTGATGATCTCCATGCCGTCGTCCAGGAACGCGGCCTGGTCGGCGGCCTGCTCGGCATAGCCGGTCATGAACAGGATCGGCAGCTCCGGGCAGCCTTCACGGGCGATCTCAGCCAACTGCCGGCCGTTCAGCCCGGGCAGGCCGACATCGCTGACCATCAGGTCGATGGCGCGTCCCGACTGCAGGACCGGTGTGGCGTCGCGGCCGCTCTCGGTCTCGATGGCGTTGTAGCCCAGCTCTTCCAGCACCTGGACCACCAAGAGGCGCACGGCCGGATCGTCCTCGACCACCAGCACCGTCTCGCCCGAACCGGCATGGATGGCGCCCTGGCCATCGGCCGGCTGCTGCTCCAGCTCGCCCCGGTGGCGTGGCAGGAAGAGGCGGATCGTGGTGCCCGCGCCCTCGCGGCTCTGGATCTCGATATGGCCGCGCGACTGCTGCACAAAGCCATAGATCATCGACAGGCCCAGCCCGGTGCCCTGCCCCAGCGGCTTGGTGGTGAAGAACGGGTCGAAGACCTTGTTCAGCACGTCCGGCGCCATGCCCAGGCCGGTGTCGGTGACGCGGATCTCGACATAGTCGCCCGGTGTGGCGTGGTCGCTCTTGGCCAGCTCAGCCGCCGACAGCTGCACATTGCGCGCGGCGATGGTCAGCAGGCCGCCCCTGGGCATGGCGTCGCGGGCGTTGATCGCCAGGTTCAGAATGGCGCTTTCCAGCTGGTTGTCGTCGGCCACCGCGGTCCAGACCTCGTCCGCGACATCGGTCGCCAAGCGCACCTGCTCGCCCAGGGTTCGGGCCAGCAGGTCCTCCATCGAGCCCACCAGCGCCTTGACGTCCAGCGGTCGGCTGTCCAGCGACTGACGGCGCGAGAAGGCCAGCAGGCGGTGGGTCAGGGCCGCGGCCCGCTGGCCCGACTGCATGGCCGCCTCCAGGAAACGGTCGGCGTCCTCCAGCCGGCCCTCGGCCAAGCGGCGGCGGACCATGTCGATGCCGCCCAGGATGCCGGTCAGCATGTTGTTGAAGTCGTGGGCCAGGCCGCCGGTCAGCTGGCCGACGGCTTCCATCTTCTGGCTCTGGCGCAGCTGGTCCTCTAGCGCCTTGCGCTGGGTGATGTCGCGGCCGACGGCGTAGATCAGGTCGTCCTCGACGACGGCCGTCCAGTTGATGCAGCGGTAGTCGCCGTCCTTGGTGCGCACCCGGCAGTCGAAATCGGCCACCGAGCCGCCGGCGCGGATCCCCGCTGTCTGCTCCACGGCCGGGTCCCAATCGTCGGGATGCACCAGACCGCCCATGGTGACGCCCACCAGATCGGCGGCGTCATAACCCAAGAGGTCCTTCCACGCCGGATTGATCGCCCGGTACACGCCGTCGCGTCCCGAAACGCTGAGCAGGTCGCGCGACAGGTTCCAGATCCGGTCTCGTTCCTGCGTACTGACCTCGACCCGGGCCTCCAGGGCCGCGGCCAGGCTTCGCAGGCGGGCCTCGGCCTGCTTGGTGGCCGTGACGTCATAGATGGCGCCGATGAAGCTGACCCCGCCCGTCGGAACGGCCTGGTACTCGCCACGGCAGGCCAGCCAGCGTTCCTCGCCGGTGTAGGCGCGGGCGATGCGGAACTCGTGGACCGTCGGGCCCAGCGGCGTCTGGTCCTCGCGGCCGCTGATCAGCGGCGGGTCGCCGAGCCGGACGACCGCATTGATGGTCCGCACCGGCAGGCTGTGGGCCGGATGCAGGCCAAGCAGACGGCAGAACTCGTCGGACACGTCGACCGTGCCGAAACCGCTCAGATATTGGAACGTGCCGATGCCGCCGGCCGCCTGGGCGATGCGCAGCCGTTCCTCGACGCGCTTCTGGTCGGTGATGTCGGCCAGAACTCCGGCGAAGCGGGTCGGCCGCTCTTCGGCGTCCAGATAGGTGCGCCCGCGCGCCGACACCCAGCGAACGTCGCCGTCGACCACGACACGATAGTCGCGCCCGAACACCTCGGCGCCGTTCAGCGCGCCCGCCACGGCGATCTTCAGCCGCATGCGGTCGGGGGAGAACACCGTGTCGAAGAAGGCCGAGGTCGGCAGACCTTGGGCCGCGGCCGCAGGATCCAAGCCATACAGGCTGGCGAAGCGAGCGTCGGCCACCAGGCGGCTGGAAGCGATGTCCCACTCCCAGGCCCCGACAGCGCCGGCAGCCATCTGGGCGATGCGCAGCCGCTCGCGGGCTACGGCCGCGTCGCGGTCATCGCTGGAAGCTGTGTCGACAAGCTGCGTCATGACGCGGTCAGAACGCCAAGCTGAGCAATAGGTTCATCCTCGGATCATCAGCCTATATCGCCTGCCACGCGCTCAATGAAATCGTGGATCAGCGCTCGCAGCGCCTGCAGCGACGGCAGGTCCATCAGCATGGCGATGTAGCCGCGGATGTCGCGGTCGTTGATCGCGAAGTTGATATAGAGAAACAGCACCACGCCCCCATCGGCATGCTGGTCCGACAGGCTGAACAGCGCCTCGCCGTCGCCGCGCATCACCTCGGGCAGCGACATCTGCAGCGGCTTCTTCAGCATGTTGGCCATCGTGGCCAGACAGCTGTTGAGGACGACATTGCCGGTCTCGACCAGAGCCTCGTCCTCCATCTCGGCCGCCTCACCCAGCGACAGCGCCCCGCCAGTGACCGCATGGACCAGGGCCATGCTGTTGGCCTGTGGGAAGATCAGCAGGGCCCGCCCTGAAAACACGCCCTCGAAATCCTGACGGACAGCGACCAGCTCGCCGTTCTCCCGCTCGCGGATCAGAGTCGCAGCGCCTTCCCGGCTGACGACCTCGACCGACGGCACCGACAGCAGCACCTGCTCGCCGACCATCTTGCGCAGGCTGCTGGCCGCACGACTGACGCCGATATTGACCAGCTCGGTCAGCGCGTCGCGCTCCAGCTCCTCCAGGAAGACGGCGTGCAGGCTCATCGCGCAGCCGAACGCAGGCGCAGCGCCGCGCCCGAAATGAAGCCGCGCATCCCGTCCTCGGTCACCGGCTTGGCGATGAAGGCGGCGTTGGCGGCGCGGGCCCGGGCGATGATCTCGTCTTGAACATTGGCCGTGGCGACTGCGATCGGCATGTCCGGGTAACGGCCGCGCAACTCCTCGGCCAGCTCCAGCCCGTCACGGCCGGGCATGTTGAAGTCCAGGATCACCAGATCGATCTGCTCGCTGTCGAACAGGGCGACCGCCTCATCGGCCCCGCTAGCCTCCAGCCGCCGCCATTCGGGCTGCAGGGCCGCGATGGCCTTGCCGACCACGATGCGGGCCAGCTTGCTGTCATCGACGATCAGAACCGTCGTCACCATATATGCCTCTCCAACAGACCGCGCCCGAAGGCGACGGCGAAAACACTCTAGACTTCGGCCGGGGTCGCTGTCGCGCTCCGCGCCAGGGCGGGGATCAACAGAGACGCCAGAAATGGGTCGACGGGCCGCCCGACGACCGGGCCGCCGAACGCCAGGATCGCCTGAACGACCGCCGAATGCAGGCTCTCGCAGGCCGAGACATCGATCGTCGCGCCCGACGCCTCGTGTAGCAGCGTCGCCAGGGCCTCGGCGTCCTCTACCCGACAATGGCCCTGCAGGGCGATGACATCGCCGTCGCGGATGATGTTCATGTCAGCAGCTCCGCCAGATCCAGCACCAGCAGCACCGCGCCGTCGGCGTCCAGGGTCGAGCCGACCACGCCCCGGGCGCCGGCCAGCAGGCCGGTCATCGGGCGGACCACGGCGTCCGTGCGGCTCAACACCGCGTCGACGGCGAAGCCGACCAGCTCGCCATTCGCCCAGCCCACCACGACGCGACGCGGACCAGACCGCGCCGGCGTCACGGCCCCGCCCAAGGCCTCGGCCAGATCGACCAGCGGCACGACCTGGTCGCGCAATACAAAGGCTTGACCGGCGCGGATCGGGATCAGGTTCCGGGCCTCCACGCGAGCGACCTCGACAACACTCTCCAGCGGCAGACCGAAGCGCTCGGTCCCGCAAGCGACGACCATCAGCTTGGCCAGAACGGTGCGGATCGGCAGGGTCATGCGCACGGTCGTCCCGGCGCCGGCGCGGCTCTGGACCTCGACCTGTCCGCCCAGGCGCGTAACGCCGGCCCGCACCGCGTCCATGCCCACCCCGCGCCCCGAGACGGCGCTGACGGTGTCGCGGGTCGAGAAGCCGGGTCGGAAGATCAGGTCGATGATCTCCCCCTCGCCCATCTCGGCGTCGGCGGCGATCAGGCCTCGCGCCACGGCGCGCGCACGGACGCGGGCGGGATCGACCCCGGCCCCGTCGTCGGCGACCTCCAGCACGACCTGGTCGCCCTCCGTCCTGGCGGAAAGACGGATGGCGGCTTCGGCGGACTTGCCGGCCGCCACCCGGACCTCTGCGGTCTCGACGCCGTGGTCCGCAGCGTTGCGCAGCACGTGCAGCAAGGGCTCGAACAGGCCGTCGACCACGGCCTTGTCGACCTCGACCTCGCCGCCGGTGATCTCCAGGGACACGGTCTTGCCCAGGGCGGCGGCGGTCTCGCGCACCAGGCGGGGGAAGCGACCGAACAGCGGGGCCAGCGGCGTCATCCGCGCCTGGCCGACGGTGGCGTGCAGCGACTCCACCAGCCGGTCCAGCTCCAGGCGGCGGGCGCGCAAGGCCAGCCCCAAGGCTTGGCCGCCGGCCAGACGCTCGATCTGATCGGCCAACTCGGCCAGCCCCCCCTTGGCCACCACCAGCTGGTCGGCCAGCTCGGCCAGGTGGTCAATCCGCTCGGCGTCGACCCGCACCGTCCGGCGCGCAGGCTCGGCCTCGACGACGACCGAAGGCGCGATCGTCGCCAGAGCAATCTGGTCGCGCACCAGCCGAAGCGCGGCCTCGACCTGGCTGAGCGCCGCCGTGGACAGGGCCTCGATCACCATGTTGCAGCGGAATGGGTCGTAGAGGACGGGATCGGCGACCGGCTCGGCCAGGGACACGCGCAGGTCGGCGAGCCCGGGCACGGCGGCGATGAGCGCCAAGGGATCGTCGCCAGAGAAATAGCTGTCAGCGTGGGGCGTGTAGCGAATGGCGACGCCGGTGCGCCCGGCGAAGGCCGTCCCGCCGTCCCAGTCACTGGCTGCGGTCGGCGTGGTCCGTGCGCCGCCCTCGGCGCCCAGCTGCCCGATCAGCCGGTCAGCGACCGCCTCGGCGTCGTCCGGCAGCGCCCCGCCGACCTCCAGTGCGTCCAGCCAGCGATCGACCTGGTCGATGGCCTCCAGCAGAGCCGGATAACGCGACGCGCCGTCCTCGCCCTGGCGCAGGGCGCCCAGCAGGTCTTCGGCCACATGCAGCATCCGCCCCATCGGCCGGAGGCCCAGCAGGTCAGCCGAGCCCTTCAGCGTATGGACGGCGCGGAAACAGCGCTCCAGGCGCGCCGAGTCGTTCGCCCCACGATGCAGCGCGGTCAGCTCGACGCCGGCCTCCAGCGTCTGCTCGCGCCCCTCGACCAGGAACTGCGCCAGGAGCTCATCCATCACGACGGCACTCCCGGACGCTGGAAGACGATCGCGTCGTCGAATCGCCGTGAGACGAAGCGGTCGTCGATGCGGCTCATCGACTCCGTATGGCCCAGGCACAGATAGCCGCCTGGAACCAGACGGTCATAAAGGTTGGCGGCCGCGATCTCGCGCGAGGCGTCGTCAAAATAGATCAGCACGTTGCGGCAGAAGATGATGTCGAACAGGCCCTGCTCGCCCAGCCCGGCGCTCTCCATCAGGTTGGCGTGGGTGAAGGTCACCGACTCGCGCAGGTCGTCGATGATCTTCCAGCGATGGCGCTTGAGCGGCTCGAAATAGGCGCCGCGCACCGCCGCCGGCAGGCGGGCCAGCGCCCGCTCGGCATAGATCCCGGACCGCGCGGCCTCCAACGCCTGGCTGTCGATGTCCGACCCCACGATCTCGACATTGTAGGCGTCGACCATCCGCCAGTTTTCCAGCAGCCACAGGGCGATGGAGTAAGGCTCTTCGCCGGTCGAGCATGGCGCCGACCAGATTCGCACCTTGTCGCCCGGACGGCGGGTGGAGACGATGTCGGGCAGGAGCGTGCGACCCAGACAGGCCAACTGGTGCTCCTCGCGATAGAAATAGGTCTCGTTGACGGTGAAGGCGTTGACCAGAGCCTGGCGCTCGGCGGCGTCGACGCGCAGCCGGGCGAAATAGTCGGCGACGTCGTGACTGCCGGTCTCGACCAGGCGCTCGGCCGCGCGACGCTCGATGTAGTAGCGCTTGGCGTCGCCGAACCACATGCCGGTGCGCCGGTAGAGGTGCTCGCGGAAGCGGTCGATCTCCTGGTCGGTGAAGGTCATGGCGCGACCATCGCCGACAGCCGCCCGCCGATCCGCCCGACCGGCTCCACCAGGTCGGCCCCGCCGGCCCGCACCAGAGCGCCGGGCATGCCCCAGACGACGGCCGTCGCCTCGGCCTCGGCGATCGTGCGACCGCCGGCCTTGCGCAGGGCCGACATCGCCCCTGCCCCGTCGTCGCCCATGCCAGTCATCAGGACCCCGACCAGACGCTCGGCGACGACGTGGCCCATGGCGCTGCGCACCATGCGCTCGACACTGGGATGCCAGCGGAACGCCGGGTCGGTCGGCGCGGGCAACGCCACCAGGGTTCCGGCGCGACGGCTGACGACTATGTCCGCCCCGCCCCGCGCCACATAGACCCCGCCGGCCTCCAGGCGCGTGGGCGCGGCTACCTCCAGCACGTCCAGCGCGCACAGGCCGTCCAGCCGCGCCGCCAGCGACGCCGTGAAGGCCGCAGGCATGTGTTGGGCTACCAGGATCGGCCAGGGAAAGTCGCCGCCGATGTCGCCGAGCACCGTCTCCAGAGCGCCTGGACCGCCCGTGGAGGACCCGACCAGCACCAGCCCGTCGGGCTCGCCGCTGCGCCGCTGCGGCTTCGGCAAAATCTCTTCGGTCCGGCGTGCGCGCAGGCGCTCGACCAGGCGGCGCGCGGGGCCCACCCGCGCCGAGGCCGCGGCCGTCACCTTCTCGATCAGCACGGGCGCCAGTTCATCGATGGCCAGCGAGATCACGCCGTCGGGCTTGGGCAGGAAGTCAACCGCGCCGAGATCCAGAGCCGCCAGGGTCTCCTCCGCGCCCTCGCGGGTCAGGGACGAGACCATGACCACCGGGCGCGGACGCTCGACCATGATCCGGTCCAGGCACTCCAGCCCGCCCATGCGCGGCATCTGCACGTCCAGGGTCACCACGTCAGGCTCGAAGGCGTGCAGCATGGCCAGCGCCTCGACGCCGTCCCGCGCGATCGCCACCTCGAAACCCGCCTCGGACAGGATTTCGCTGAGCACGCGCCGGATCAGCGCCGAGTCGTCGACGACCAGGACCTTGGTCACGACGCCGGGGCCGCCCCGGCCAGGTCGCGCAACAGGTCGGCCTCGGCGCGTTCCAGCAGCGCCCTTGGATCGATCAGAAGAATAAGTTCGCCCCCGCGCTCCACGGCGCGGTCGAACAAACGAGCCTCAGGGCCAGTCAGTTCCGGCGCGGCCAGAAGTTCATCGGCAGCGATCTCCAGCACCTCACCGGCGGCGTCGACCGCAAAGCCGGCCTGCAGGCCGTCGACCGTGACCACGACCACCCGCTCGCGCTCGGCCGGTCGCCCCGAAACGCCCAGCCGCAGGCGCTGGTCGATGACCGGCACGGCCTTGCCGCGCAAGCTCATCACGCCGCGCACATAGGCCGGAGCCTTGGGCAGGCGCGTCAGTTGTTCGGGCGACCGCACCACCCCATCCACCGCCGCGATCGGCAGGCCGTAGCGCTCCTCGCCCAGGCGCAGAACGATGAAGCGTTCGCGGGTCAGGTCAGTCTCAACCTGAGTCATCCGCGCCTCCTGATCTCCGGCGGCCAGGGCCAGCCATTGGGTCACCCGCTCGTCGGCCAGCAGGCGTTCGGGCGTGAGAATGGCCAGCACGCCGCGATCGTCGGCCAGCCGCAGCACAGTGTCGATCCGCGCCTCGCCGCCGCCGCGATTGAACAGGCTGGGCGCGCGCGACAGTCGGTCCGGCGAGGCGCGAACGATGGCCTCCAGGCGATCGACCACCAGGCCCAACCGCGCGCCGGCCAGATTCAGGACGACCAGCCGCTCGGCGCGATCGCCCGGACGTTCGGGCAGCCCCAGCAAGGCGCGGCCCGACAGCACCGGCAGCAGGTCGCCGCGATAGGCGCAGACGCCCAGCAGAACGGCGTCGGTGCGCGGCAGGTCGGCGATCGTCTCAGGCACGGCCGTGACCTCGACCACGGCGTCCAGCGGGAAGCCGTAGCCCTGCCCCGCCAGATCGACGCGGAAGAAGGCGCGCTGCTTGGCATGGTCCCGCGTGATCGGCGTCGGTGTCGCGGCGATCTTGGTCGGGGACCGCCGCCCCTCATCCCGCGCGAAGCGGCTGGCCAGCGCCTCTTCCAGCGCCGGCCAGGCGTCGCCGGCATCCTCTTCCGACAGCGCCTCGACGCCATCGACCGCCAAGCCCACCGGCGGTTCGCGGCGCAGCACGACGACACGCTCGGCCTCGCCCGCCGGCAAGCCCATCAGCCGTGACAGCGACAGAACCGGCAGCACCGCACCGCGCAGGTGCGTGACGCCCAGCAGTCCGTCCGGCGCATAGGGCATGCGGGTCAGGCGCGGCCGACGGATCACCTCGGCCACGACCTGAGCGGGCAGGCTCACGAGAGCGTCGCCGGCCCGGACCGTCAGGCGTCGCTGGGCGCCCTCGCCCATGGTCACGCCGCCGACGTGCGTTGCAGTTCAGCCGCCAGCAGGGCGATTTCCTCGATCGTCGCGGCCAGCCCTTCGGCCCCGTGCGACTGCTGCCGCGCCGCGACCGCCGCCTGGGCCGACGCCGTGCTGGCCTGCTCGGCTGCCGCCGCGATCTGGTTCATGCCGGCCAGCACCTGGACCGAGGCAGACAGGATCACCTCGCCCCCGCGCGCGATCTCGTCGGCGCCGTCGCCCAAGGCCCGGGCGTCGCCGGCCACCTGGGCCAGACGCGCTTCGATGTCGCGATTGCGGTCGACCTCGATCTCGGCGACGGCGGCTGTCTGCTCCACCTCGCGCCGCACCTTGCCGATCTGCACGCCGATCGCGGCAACCAGCGTCTGGACGGTCTCGGCGTTGGCGGCCGCGTCGCGGGCCAGAGTGCGGATATCGCCCGACACCACGGCGAAACCTCGGCCAGCCTCGCCGGCGCGCGCGGCCTCGACCGCGCCGCTGGTGGCCAGCATCGTCGTCTGCACCGCAACCAGGGCCAGGCCATCGACCAGCTTGGCCGTGGTCGCGCATTCCAGCTCCAGCGCCTCGATCGCGTCCAGCACCGTGCGATTCTCGCCGGCCGCGGCGCCGACATTGGCGATCAGCGAGGACACGGCCCCGCGACTCTCGCCTAGCAGGCCTTGCATGATCCGCATCCGCTTGGCGCTCTCCACGCCGTTGGCGCTGGAAAGGCGCGCAGCCTTTTCGACCTGGGCCATGGCGGCGCTGGCCTCCTGGGTCGCGGCGGCCTGGATCTGGGCCCCACGGCTGATCTGGTCGATAGCCGCCAGGATTTCGCCCGCGGAGCCGGAAATCTGCTGGATCGCCGCCGACAACTGCTCGGCGGCCGCGGCGGTCTCGCTGTTGGCCTCCGCGTCGTTGACGCCGGACTCCACCTGCTCGGCCACGGCCTCGGTGGCGATCTGGCTCTGGTCCAGGGACTGGCCTTGCTGGCGCACCGCGCGCTGGGCCTCGGCTGCGGCGGCGGCCTGCTCCTCGGCGGCGCTGGAAATGCTCTCGGCCCCGCGGCGGGTCTCGCCGATCGCGCCGGACGCCTCGACAGCCGCGATCAGGATGGCCTGGCTGTCCTCGCTGAGCTTGGCCATGTCTTGGCGAATGGCGTCCAGCGTGACGGTCACCGCACTCGCAGCCTCGGCCTCGACCTCGGCGCTGGAGGCCGCCTGACGCAGGCTGTCGCCGACCCCGCGAACCATGTTCGCCATCCGCTCAGCCGAGGCCTGGATCGCCCGTGAGCGCTGCTCGGCGGTCTCGGCCAGGGTCCGCACCTCGTCGGCGACGATCGCGAAACCGCGTCCCTCTTCGCCGGCCCGCGCGGCCTCGATCGCGGCGTTCAGCGCCAGCAGATTGGTCTGGTCGGCGATGTCGGCGACCCCAACCGTGATTTCGTTGATCCGCGAAGCGTGCTGGTCCAGCAGGCCGACGGTCTCGACCGTGGCCATTTGCCGGCGCGCGTTCAGCAGCACCGCCTTCACCGACGCCGCCACCGCGCCTCCGGTCTCGGCCAGCAGCGCCTGCAGCGCCTCGGCGCGTTGGCGAGCCGTCTCCGCACGCTCGCGGGCGTCGGCGAACAGTTCGGCCATGGAGGTGACCGCGGCCAGGGATTCATGGGCCGCGCCAGCGGCTTCCTCGGCGCCGCTGGAGATCTGGGCCAGGGCCCGTCCCAACTCCTCGACGGCGCTGGCGGCTTCCGAAAGGCCGGTGCGCAGCTCCAGCACCGCCGAGCCGATGCGCTGTTCGGCGGTCTCCCGCCGGGGCTTGGCCTTGCGGCTGGGCGCGGGGGCCGGGACGAGGGCTGAGGCCGGCGCAGCATCGTCCACGGACGTCGTCCCACGATGCTTCGCACGGCCCACTAGCCGCGTCGTCTTCACAAGCGCCATTCGGCAAATCTCGACTCTACGCCAGCATCGCGCCGCCGCCCGTCACGGCCGACGCTGTCGGACGGGTATCAAAGCACGGTTCGGCCAAGCCGCTCAATGTCTTGTGACGCTTGCCTGCAAGGTGTGACTGGCGTCGCGGCGGATCGCGTCAGGCCATGCCGAAGGACGGCGTGTAGCCGCAAGGCCCGTCACAGCAGGTGGTCCGGGCCTGGCTCAGGAACGCCGGCTCGTGCCACCAGTATTCCGACGAGGCCTCGCAGACGAACCGCCGCCGCGCGCCCAGCACCGCGTGTTGGGCATGCTCGGCGAACGGACCGATCAGGTCGGCGATCGAATAGACCTCGCCGTGCTTGATCACGGTCGTGACCTTGGCGGCGTCCTCGATGCGAGCCAACGGGTCGCCGTCGACCCAGACAAGGTCGGCATAGTTGCCTGCCGCGATCGCACCCAGGGGCTCGTCCAGATACTCGCCCGAAGCGCTAGTGGCGGTGACCAGGGCCTCGAACGGCGTCATGCCGAACTTGACCATGGCCCTCAGGTTCATGTGCAGGCTGACGGCGTTGAAGTCGATCGGCGAGTCTGTGCCGGTGGTGATGCGGCCGCCCGCCCGCACGGTCCGCGCCACCTCGGCCACGTTGCGCGACAGCGAGGCCAGGGTCGCGGTGCGGTCCATGCTCGCGATCTGCTTGGCCCGCTCCAGCAGGCGGGCATATTCCCAGGGCGGATAGAGCGCCTTCACCCGGGGATCATCAACCAGCGAGCGGTCGTCGCCCAGCAGGGCCGTCGAGGTGAACAGGGTCGGCGTGCGCGCGGCCCTGCTGGCCACGAAGGCGGCGTTGACGTCCTGGTAGGTGTGACCCAGGGCGCTGACCGTGCGCGAATAGCCCGTGCGGCTGGTCGCCCCCAGGTGCTCCATGCCGTCCATGCCCAACCCAAGGGCCGGATAGTGGTAGTGCGAGGTCAGCGGCAGGCCCTTGGCGTGGGCCCAGGCGATGACCTCCTTCTGGCGCTCGCCCGATAGGCGGACATAGGTTTTGATCAGGTCGTATGACAGCGCCTCGACCCGCTTCAGCTCCAACGCCATCTGGCCGGGCTCGGTGACCGGCCGCATGAAATTGTAGAAGATCCTCGAGCCGTCGATGGCCTCACCGGTAGCGTAGTAGCGCGGGCCGACCCGTTTGCCGGCCTCGATCGCCTCCTGGTCCTCGACCGTGTGATAGGCTGGGCCGCCGGGCGAGCGGGTGGTGGTCACCCCCAGCGACAGCCAAAGGCGCCCTTCCCGGTCGCCATAGCCGTAGCCCTGCATCTGGCGGTGGGTGTGCATGTCGATCAGGCCGGGCATCACGGTCCCGGTCGGCGCGTCAATCACCCTCACATCCGCCGTCACCTCGCCGCGCGGGGCTACCCCGGCGATGCGGCCGTCCGAGATCAGGACGTCGACGTTCCTGCGCAATTCCGGCGACTTGCCGTCCCAAAGACTGGCGGCGCGGACCACCATCCGCCCCTTGGGCCGGACATTGGCCCAGGTCAGACCATGCGGCACGGTCTTGGGCGCGCCGCCAGCGGCCGAAATCAGCCGCAGCTGGCCCGCCGAGAGATAGATCAGGCTCTGGCCGTCGCCGCTCCAGCTGACCGCGTCGGTGACCTCGTCGTTCAGCGCCTTGGGCGGGCCCAGCAGCTTGCCAGTCGCATCCACCGGCGAGACGTGCAGCCGGCTGGCGAAGACATAGGCCAGGCTCTTGCCGTCCGGCGACCAGACCGGGCCATCGTCGCCACGAGTGCCCAGCGAGCGGTCGGGCAGGATCGGGGCGTAGCTCCCCTTCCCGCTGGCCACGTCGACGGTCAGGATCTCGCTGAGCCCTTCGCGGAAGCGGGCCGAGTAAGGCTTGAAGGCGGCGTAGGCGATGGTCGCATCACCCGGCCCCCAGCTGGGCTTGCCCGGCTCCCACAGGTCGGCATAGACGCGGCGGGTCTCGCCGGTCGCGGCGTCGGCGACGAACAGGCCGCCGTTCTGGCTGAGGAAGGCCAGGCTCTTGCCGTCGCGCGACCAGGCGCTGGACACCGCCGCGCCGTCGAAGCGGGTCAGCTGGCGGCTCTGGCCCGAGGCTATGTCGCGCAGCCAGATGTCTAGCGAGCCGCCCTTGTCGGTCGAATAGGCCAGGGTCTTGCCGTCCGGCGACCAGGCCGGATCGACCTTGCTGAAGCCGTCGTTCGTCAGCGCCTTGGCCGGACCGCCGCCGATGTCGAGCAGGTAGAGGTCGTTCAACGCCCGGAACACCACCTGGCGGCCGTCGGGCGACAGGGCCGGACTGCCGATGCCGACCACGGGCCGGGTCTTGGTCGAGAGGAAGTCGCGGCTCTTCTTGGTATAGCGCGGGGTCAGCACCGGCACGGCGGCGGTGAACGCCACCTCGGTCGGCGCGGCGCCCGGCTTGCGCAACTTGATCTTGCCGTCAGCAGTATAGAGGAAGCCGCCGCCCGCCAGCGGCGAGATGCGGAACGGGAAGACGTCCTCGCCGCCAACCAGGACGCCGGCGGCGTTGCGCAGCTCGGCCTTGCCGCCCTCGATCGCGGTGAAGATCACGTCCTGGCCGTCAGGCGTGAAGGCCGGGCTGGCCAGCGACGCGGCGCTGAAGCGGTCGGCGGAGGCCTTGACCTGAGCCAGCGTCCGCCGCGCCCCGTCCAGGCCCTGGACGTCGATGCGGGCTTTGTCGACCGTGAAGGCGATGCTTTTGCCGTCCGGCGCCCACGACGGTTCGAACTCGTCGCCGGGGCCCGAGCTGAAGGCGGTGATCGCGCCGCCGGCCACGTCCAACAGGTGAACACCGTAGCGCCCGCCACGGTCGGACGAGAAGGCGATGGTCTTGCCGTCGGGCGACCAGCGCGGCTCGCGGCAATCGAACGGGCCCTTGGTCAGCTGCTTCAGCCCCTGCCCGTCAGCGCCGATGGTCCAGATGTGGAAATTGCCGTCGCGATAGGACTGGAACGCGATCGTCCGACCGTCGGGCGACCAGTCGGGCTGGGCGATCTCGTAGATCTCCTCGGTCAGCCGCCGGGCGACCCCGCCCTCGATCGGGACCAGCCACAGCATGGCGTAGACGTCGAAGGCCACGGTTTTCCCGTCGGGCGAGACGGTGGCGCAGATATTGGTGCCTTCGGTCGCCGTCACCATGCGCGTGTCGGCGGCCAGGGGCTGGTCGGCCTTGGCGCCGGGCGGGGTCAGGGCGGCGACGCCGGAGGCGGCGATGGCTCCGCCGCCGATCGAGAACAGCCGCCGACGGCTGACGCCGCGCTTGGAAGTCTTGGTCATCGTCAACTCGCGAAAAAGGGCCGATCCGGGGGCTGCCGGACCGGCCAGGCGAACCTTAGAACCGGGCGGCGATACGCGCGTAGTAGAAGCCGCCGCTGATCCCGTACGGAGAGTACTGATTGTAGTAGGCGAAGGCGGGCGTGCCGCGATTGGCGGCGCGAACGCTGTCGGGATAGGCGTCCAGCAGGTTGTTGGCCCCGACGCTGACCGTGATGTTGTCGGTCGCCGCGTAGCTGAGATCCAGGTCGACGATCAGCTTGGGCGAGACGGTCTCGTCATTGGCCGCCAGCGAGGTGCGCTGGATGACCTCGCCGAAGCGGGTCAGGCGCAGGTTGCTGTTGAACTTTCCGAGGGTCCAGTCCGCGCCCAGGATGAACTTGTCCTTGGGCGTGCCGACGGTAAGGTCGCCGATCTTCACGCGGTCGATATAGACGATGCCCGCCGCCGCCAGGGCCGCCGGGGGCTGCACCACGCGGGTGAACTTGTTCTTGGTGTGGTTGGCCGACAGCGTCCAGCGCACCGAACCGAAGTCGCCGAAATCGGTCCGGTAGTCGGCGACGAAGTCGATGCCCTGCGTCTTCGTGTCGGCGAAGTTGCCATAGTAGAAGGCCGCCTGCTGCGGGTTCAGCCCCTGGCTGGCCAGGGCGGTGCTGACCGCCGCATTGGGGCCCAGCGTGCCGCTCTGCAGGATCCGGTTGTCGATCTTGATCTGGTAGATATCCAACGTGACGTTCAGGCCCGGCAGCGGCTTGGCGACGAGGCCGATCGAATAGTTCACCGACTTCTCGGGACGTAGCGGCTTGGCGCCCAGGGCGATGGCCGCCGGGTTGTCCGGCGGCAGCAGCTGCACCGGATAGAGCTGGGTGGTGGTGGCCGGCGGCACGATCACGCCGATGGTGCTGGACGAGGCGTAGTGCTGCTGCTGCAGCGACGGCGCGCGGAAGCCCGTGCTGGCCGTGCCCCGGATCGCCAGGCCCGGCAGGAGGGCGTAGCGGCTGGACAGCTTGAAGGTCTTGGCGTCGCCGAAGTCGGAATAGTGCTCGAACCGACCGGCCAGGGCGAACTCCAGCTTGTCGGTGACCTTCTGCTCGACGTTCAGATAGGCCGAGATGTTGTCGCGCGAGAATGTCCCGGCCGAGAATGGCGGAAAGCCCGTCACGCCCTGCGAGCCGCCGGCGAACACCACGCCCGCCTGCGGACTGCCGGCCGGGGCGACATAGCCGCCGTTGATGTAGGAGGCCGGTTCGCCCGCCACGATCTCGAACTTGTCGTCGCGGTACTCTGCGCCCAGGGCCACGAACAGCGGCTCGGCGAACAGGCCCGTCGACACCTCGCGCGTCAGGTCCAGGTTAGAGGTCCACTCCTGGAACTTGAGCGTGCCCAGATAGAAGTAAGTCGGGCTGGCCGGGCCCAACGAGGCGTTCAGCGAGTTCTCGTAATAGTCGACGTCGTCGCGGCTGAAGGTGGTCGACAGGTCCCAGTCGAAGCCCATGACGCCCGTACCCTTGGCCCCGAAGGCGACCTGGAAGTCGCGGTCCTTCAGGAACAGACGCGGGGTGTAGCCGTCCGGGAAGACGGCGGTGATGTTGTTGCTGGCGTTGGGATTGCGGAACGTCAGCCAGGCGGCGGTGTTGCGGCTTGAGACCGTGCCGAACGAGTAGAGGTCGATCTTATCGGTGATCGGCGAGCCGGCGCTGTAGCCCAGCGAGAACAGCTGCACCTGCGGCGAGCCCGGATGGCTGGTGAAGCGGTTGGCCGTGGCCTCGCGCGGGTCCGGCGTCGCCCCGACCGTGCCCACCCGCACCGGCTGGCCAGCGGCGTTCAGCGGGAAATACATCTGGGTCGTGTTCGGGGTCTTGTCGCCACGGTCGGTCAGGTCGGTCAGGCGCACGTCGGCGGTCAGGTTCAGATACCCGGCCTCGCCCAGCTTCAGGCCCAGATTGCCGGAGAACTGGCCCGTCTCACCGTCCCCGGCGGCGGTCTTGCCGTACAGCGCGGTCATCGAACCGCCCTCGGGGCTCTTCTTCAGGATCACGTTGATGACCCCGGCCAGGGCGTCCGAACCGTACTGGGCCGAGGCGCCGTCGCGCAGCACCTCGATCCGCTCGATCGAGGCCGACGGGATCAGGTCCAGGTCCGGCGGCGACTGGCCGTTCTGGGTCGTGCCGTTGACGAACAGGATGGCGGTGTTGTGCCGGCGCTTGCCGTTGACCAGCACCAGGGTCTGGTCGGCCGAGAGGCCGCGCAGCGACACGGTCTTGATCGCAAAGCTGGCGCCCGCGCCGCTGTTGGACGTGTTCGCCGACGGCACGAGCGTCGAGATCAGGTCGCGGGTCGACTGCTTGCCGCTCTTGGTCAACTCGGCCGCCGAGATCACGTCGATCGGCGCCATGCTCTCGGTGACGGTGCGCGAGGTCGAGCGGGTGCCGGTGACGATCACCTCCTCGATGACGCTGGGCGTCTCGGGCTCGGGCGGCGCCGGCTCGGGCGGCGACGCGGCCACGGCGCTGCCGGCGGACCAGCCGGTGCGGATCAGGCCGCCGCGCGGCGGGGCCAGGATGATCGTCTTGCCGTCGTTCGACACCACCGTCAGGCCCGTGCCAGTCAGCAGCTGCTGCAGCGCCCGGTCGATCGGCAAGGAGCCCTGGACCGGCGCAGTGCGCTTTCCCTCCGCGGCGTTGGACTGAACCAGGATCTGCACCCCGGCCTGACGCGCGAACTGGCGGATGCCCGCCGCCGCCGGCTGGGCGTCTATCTTGAAAGGCGTCTGGGCCAGGGCTGCTCCGGCGCTCAGCGCCCACACGGCCGAGGCCGCGAGCAACTTCCCTCGCCTGGCGGAACGCTTCGTCCAATCACGCATCGACAATCCCCCATCGCTCGGAGGCGCGCCAAACGCGGCCTCCTGACAGGACGAAGGGTGCGGGTCTGTTTTCCGGCGGAGGGTTCGGTGTTTGGTCCGATCACGGCCCAACTCGCCCGCTTTTGCGCCAGCTGGAGAGGGTGGCGCCCGTTTCTGATGCGGGATGCGGGCCTAGGACGCCTGGGCGCGGCTGATGCGGATGGCGTGCGGATCGTCGGTGATGACCGCGCCCAGTGTCGCGGCGACCGCCGCGGCGAAGCTCTCAGGCGCGTTGGTCTGGAACAGGCCGACGAACCGCTCGCGCGCCAGTTCAGGATCCTCGATGACGATCTGGCGGGCGTTGTAGCGGTTGAACAACCGAGCGGCCTGTTCGAGGCTTTCGCCGTCCAGAGCGATCTCGCCATTGCGCCAGGCCAGGCTGCGCTCGATCTGCGACGGCGACTCCGCCACCGTCGGCGAGACCGTCCCGGCCAGCACGATGCGGCTGCCCGCCGACACCCGACGGCGCGAGCCCTCGTCGCCCTCGATCCAGGCCTCGACCACGCCCTCGGTGACCATCACGTCGACGCCCGCGCCCACCGCCTCGTCCCGGCGCACCGAGAAGGCCGTGCCGACCGCGCGCACCCGGACCGATCCGGCCGCCACGACGAACGGACGCTCCGCATCCTTGGCGACCTGGAACCAGGCCTCGCCTTCCTTGAGCACGACCTGCCGGGACTTGGGCTTCATAGCCACTTCAAGAGCGGTGCGGGTGTTGATCGCCACCAGCGAGCCGTCGGCCAGCGGCACCCGACGGATCTCGCCCAGGCGCGTATCCAGCCGCTGGGGCCGCATCGACCAGAGCCCCAACCCGCCCACGAGAGCCGCGGCGACACCGCCGCCCCCGCCGGCGATCAAGGTGCGGCGATTGGGACGCTCGGCGACGACGGCCTCGACGGACGGCGACACGCTGGCCAGCGCCCTGCCCCGGTCCAGGAAGCTGATGGCCGCCTGGGCGCGCAGCAGCGCCCCCGCGCGGCGCGGGTCGCCCTCGAGCCAGGCCTGAAGTTCGGGATCGTGCTCGACATCCAGCCCACGCGCGTCGACGCGAGCGGCCCAGTCGGCCGCCTCGTCGTCAATCTCGCTTGCGGACGGGATGGAGCTCATGAGCCTTGCCGACTGCCGGGTGATCGTCTTGCGCTGCCGCTTCCGATAAGGCCCGCAGGATTAAACGCAAGCCCCGCGCCGACTGAGTCTCCACGACATTCTCGGTCACACCCAGCCGTGCGGCGATCTCGCGCTGCGACAGGCCGTGGATCCGGCGAAGGGTGAAGATCTGCCGACACCGCTCGGGTAGCCCCTCGATCAACCGCTGCACCCTGCCCAGCTCGCGGCGACCAGCCACCACGCGCTCCGGAGAGGGCTCTTCATCTACGACGTTCAGGGCGTCGATTTCCGTGATGCAGTCGATACGGACAATGCGCGCGCGGCGGATCTTCTCGATGGAGATGTTGCGGGCGGTCCGGAAGAAGTACGCCCGGCCGCTGGAGATGTGGGCGATGCTCTCCAGGGCGGCCAGCCGGCAATAGGTCTCCTGGATGACGTCGTCGATGTCGGCGGCGGCGCTGCCGGATCGGCGCAGCCACGCGCGCACGTCTCCCTCGTGCGGAAGGATCTGGCCGCCCACGAAGGCGACGATCTCGGCGCGGCTCTGTTTCACCATCCCCTCGACGGCGCAAACCTCGAAGGCCTGGAGGGTCGGAACCGACGCAGCGCCGCGCAACGGCAGGAACGCCCCGAGCCCGCCACCTGAGGTTCGGCGCCGCACGAACAAGCACTTGAAGCCGCGCGACGCCTCCTGCGCGTTCGATTGGCGGCGTCGCCGACCGGTCTAGGGTCAGGTGGTCCGGGAATCCTCCTTCAGTACGAACCGGCAGATCGCCGGCAGCACGAACAGGGTCAGGGCCGTGGCGGTGATCAGGCCGCCGATGACGACAGTGGCCAGCGGCCGTTGGACCTCCGCACCGGTGCCGGTCGCCAGGGCCATGGGTAAGAAGCCCAGTGAGGCGACGAGGCCGGTCATCATCACCGGCCGCAGGCGCTCCAGGGCTCCGTCGATGATCGCCGTCTCCAGCGGCAGGCCGGTGGCCAACCTCTGGCGAATGGCGGTCATCATCACCAGGCCGTTCAGCACCGCCACGCCCGAGAGCGCGATGAAGCCGACGGCGGCCGAGACCGAGAAGGGAATGCCCCGCAGCGCCAGGCCAAACACCCCGCCGGCCAAGGCCAACGGAATGGCCGAGAATACCGCCGCGGCCGGCGCGACCCCGCCCAGGGCCATGAACAGCAGGCCGAAGATCAGCAGGAAGCAGAGCGGCACGACGAGCGCCAGGCGCGCTTGGGCGGCCTTGAGGTTCTCGAACTGACCGCCCCAGACCAGCCAGGAGCCCGACGGCAGCTTGACCTGCGCGTCGATCTTCTCCCGAGCGGTGCTCACGAACGAGCCCAGATCAGCCCCGCGGACATTGGCCTGGACCACGACGCGGCGCTTGCCGTTCTCGCGGCTGACCTGGTTCAAGCCTTCGGAGAAGTTGAACTGGGCTAGGTCTCGCAGCGGAACCGAAGCGCGTGCTCCGCTCTCGGCAGGCAGCATGACCGGCAGGGCGCCAACGGCGTCCAGGTCGTTGCGGCTGGCGTCCGGCAGACGCACCACCACGTCGAAGCGGCGATCGCCCTGGAAGACCAAGCCCGCCTCACGGCCGCCCATGGCCACGGCCAGGGTGTCGGCAACATCCTCGACGGTAAGGCCAAGGCGTCCGATGGCGTCGCGGTTGAGCTGGACATCCAGGGTCGGGAAGCCCGAGGTCTGCTCGACCCTGACGTCCGCGGCGCCCGGCACGGTGCGCAGAACCGTGGCGATCTCCTCGGCGGTCCGGCTCATGGCGTCCAGATCGTCGCCATAGACCTTGATCGCCACGTCTCCGCGCACGCCGGCGATCAGCTCGTTGAAGCGCATCTGGATCGGCTGGCTGAACTCGAAGGCGTTGCCCGTCAGCCCGTCCAGCTTGGCTTCGATGCGGCCGATCAGCTCGGCCTTGGTCTCACCCGTATTGGGCCATTCCTTCTGCGGTTTGAGGATGATGAATGCGTCCGAGACATTGGGCGGCATCGGGTCGCTGGCGACCTCGGCCGTACCGGTCTTGGAATAGACGAACGACACTTCCGGGAAGGTGGCCACCACCCGCTCGATCCGCCGCTGCATGCGCAGCGACTGCTCCAGCGAGGTCGACGGGATGCGCAGGGCCTGGACGGCCATGTCCTTCTCGTCCAGCTGTGGGGTGAACTCGCGGCCTAGGAAGCCAAAGGTGACGGCGGCCACGACGAACATCGCCACGGCGGCGCCGATCACGGGCCAGGGACGGGCCACCACCTTGCGCAGCAGCGGCTCATAGCGCGACTTGGTCCAGCGGACCGACGCCACCTCCTTCTCGGCCACCTTGCCGTTGATCAGCAGGGCGATCATGGCCGGGATGAAGGTCAGGGACAGGACGAAGGCGCCGGCCAGGGCCAGCATCACCGTGATCGCCATCGGCGAGAAGGTCTTGCCTTCGACGCCGGTGAAGGTCAGCAGCGGCGCATAGACCAGCAGGATAATGGCCTGACCGTAGACGGTCGGGGCGATCATCTCGCGGGCGGCTTCGCGGGTTTCGGTCAGGCGCGCGGACAGGGTCAGCAGACGCCCCTCGTGGTGCTGGCGCTCGGCCAGACGCCGCAGGGCGTTCTCGACGATGATCACCGCGCCGTCGACGATCAGGCCAAAGTCCAGGGCGCCCAGGCTCATCAGATTGCCCGAGACGCCCAACCTGTTCATGCCGATGGCAGTCATCAGCATCGACAGCGGAATAACCAGGGCGGTGATCAGGGCGGCGCGGAAGTTGCCTAGCAGCAGGAACAGCACCACGATGACCAGCAGCGCGCCCTCCGCCAGGTTCTTCTCGACCGTCCTGATGGTGGCGCCGACCAGCTTTGAGCGGTCGTAGACGACCTGGATCTTCACGCCCGGCGGCAGGCTCTTGGCGACCTCGGCCAGCTTCTGGGCGGACGCGCCGGCGACGGTGCGGCTGTTTTCGCCGGTCAGCATCAGGACCGTGCCGACCACGACCTCCTCACCGTTCTCGGACGCCGCACCGGTGCGCAGGGCGCCGCCCAGCTTGACGGTCGCGACATCGCGCACCAAGACCGACACGCCTGCTCGCGCGACCACCGTAGCGTTGGCGATCTCGTCAATCGTACGTACGCGGGCGTCGGCGCGGACCAGGAAGGCCTCCCCGCCCCTCTCGATGAAGTTGGCGCCGACCGCGAGGTTGGCCGCCTCGAGGGCCTTGGCCAATTCGCTGAACGAGACGCCCAGCGCGGCCATGCGGGTCGGATCGGGCTGAACGGCGAACTGCTTCTCGAAGCCGCCGATCGAGTCGACCCCGGCGACGCCGAGCACCGAGCGCATCTGCGGCCGGACGATCCAGTCCTGGACTTCGCGCAGATAGGCCGCCTGAGCAGTGGGGTCGGCCAGACGCTCGCCGGCCTGGGTCAGGTACGAACCATCATCCTGCCAGCCTGGCGCGCCCTCGGTGACCTTGGCGCCCTTCCCGCCCGGGTTCTCGAAGGCCACGGTCCACATCAGGACCTCGCCCAGGCCCGACGAGATCGGGCCCATGGCTGGCTCGGCCCCGGCCGGCAGGCTCTGGCGAACCTGGGTCAGGCGTTCGGCCACCTGCTGGCGGGCGAAGTAGATGTCGGTCTTCTCCTGGAAGACGATCGTCACCTGCGAGAAGCCGTTGCGCGAGATTGAGCGGGTCGAATCCAGGCCGGGAATGCCGGCCATGGCCGTCTCGACCGAATAGGTGACCAGTTTTTCGACCTCAGCCGGGGCCAGGGTCCCGGCCACGGTATTGATCTGCACCTGCTTGTTGGTGATGTCGGGCACCGCGTCGATCGGCAGGCGCACGAGGTTGTAAACGCCCAGGGCCGCGACCAGCGTGACCAGAGCGATGACGGCCCAGCGGAAGCGGACCGAAAGGTCGAGGACGCGTCCGATCAATGTCCCGCCTCCCCTTTGCCCAGTTCGGCCTTCAGCAGGAAGGCGCCCTTGCTGGCGATCTGGTCGCCGGCGCGCACACCCGAGATGATCTCGACCTGGCCGCCGCCCCGACGGCCCACCCGCACGGGACGCGGCTCGAAGCCGGCCTTGGTCCGCACGAAGACCACGTCGGCGCCGTTGACCGATTGAACGGCTTCATCCGGCACGGCGAAGCGATCGCTGGCGCCCGTCGCGGCGTTGCGCGGCGTGATGCGCGCGCGCAGGGCCTGGCCCGGCGTCAGCATCTGGGAGGGCCCCGTCACGGCCAGAACGGCCGTGGCCGAACGGCTCTCAGCGTCCAGCCCCGGCGTGACGCTGCGCACGATGGCGGGGACCGAACCATTGGCCGTTTCGACCACGGCCGGATTGCCCGGCTTGACGCGCTGGGCGTCGGAGACCGGCAAGGCCGCCTGGATCTCGATGCTGTCGGGATCGGCGACGCGGAACAGCTCCGAGCCCGCCGTCACATAGGCCCCAAGCGTGGCGGTGGACGCGGTGATATGGCCCGAGATCGGGCTGGTCACGGCCAGGGTGCGGCCGTTGCCGCTGACGCCGGCGGCGGCGCTGGCGCTGGTGGCGCGGCCCAGTTCGGCCTCGGCGATGGCGGCCGCGGCCTGAGCCGCTTCAAGGTCCTGGCGCGCCGTGATCCTGGCGTCGAACAGCTTGCGCTCGCGGGCCAGGGCTTGGCGGGCGGCGACGACCTTGGCGGCCGCAGCGCTGCGCTCGGCGCTGATGGCCGCGGCGTCGCGGCTCTCGATGACGGCGACCACCTCGCCCGCAGAGACGGGGTCGCCCAGACGCTTGTTGATCCGCACGATCGCCCCGTCGGCGCGGGCGGCCAGGGTCGCCGCGCCATGAGGCGTGGCCACCACAGTGGCCTGAGCCGAGACGGCGGCGTCCAGCCCGCCGCCGGACAGGGTCATCAGCGTGATGCCGTCGGCGGCGATCCGTTCGGGCGTGATGGTGACGTGGGGCTTTTCGCCGGCGTGATCCTCACCCGCTTCAGCGGCCGGAGCGACCTTGGGGGCCAGCAAGGCCTTACCAGCGAAGGCGCCGACACCCGCGGCCAGCAGGCTGCTGACCGCCACGGCCGTCAGCAGGGTCTTTCTATCGTTGGACATCATCTGGGTTTTCCTACTGGGCGGCGGCGCGTTCGAGCGCGGCCAGCGCCTTGGCGCGACCCAGGCGCGCAGTGATGAGAGCAGTGCGGGCGGTGGTCAGCGCGCCTTGGGCGTCCAGCACGTCGAGCAAGGAGAACTTGCCGGCCTCAAAGCCGCCGCGCGCCAGGTCCACGGCCATCTGAGCCTGGGGCACGATCTTGGATTCCAGCGCTTCGAGCCGGGCGTTCGCCGCCCGCAACGCGGCTTCGCCATCGCGGACCGCGCGGACCGAATTGGCCAGTGCCAGACGCTCGCGCGCCTCGGCCGCCGTGGCGTCGGCGCGCGCCGCCGCGACCGTGCCCTGGTTGCGGTTGGAGATCGGGATCGGGGCGGTGAAGCCGACGATCAGCGCCGAGTCGCCCGTCTGCTCGAACCGGCGTACGCCGGCCTGGACCGTAACGTCCGGGCGGCCGATGGCGCGCTCCCGGTCGATGACGGCGTGCGCCGCTTCCCGCTCAGCCCGCGCCAGACGCACGTCCAGGCTTTGAGCCGGATCGATCAGCGCCGGCGTCGATTGCGGCGCCAGCGGTTTGGCGACCAGTTCCACCGTCCCCTCGGCGTCGCCCCACAAGGTGACCAGAGCCCGGCGGGCGGCGGCGGCGTCCGCTTCGGCGGCGATGACCGCGGCGGCGGCCTCGCCGCTGTCAGCCTCAGCGCGCATCGCCCGTAGCGGCGGCTCGCGACCTGCCTCGACCAGGGTGGCCGAGACCTTGGACAGGCCCTCGGCGCGCGCGGCTGTCTCGCGGGCCAGGCTCAGACGATCCTCAGCCGCCAGCGCCTCAGCATAGCGCACCGAAACCTCGCGGCTGAGATCCGCCTTGGCGATCGCGAAGCCGATGCGGGCGGCGTCGACCTCGGCCTCGGCCGCAGCCAGGCGCGTGCGGCGCTTGCCGCCCAACTCTAGCCTCTGGCTGATCGTGGCCGTGGTTTCAGCGACGCCAAAGCCGCTGTACTGGCCCGAGCCGGCGACGTTTTCGGTCTGCAGGCCCGCTTCGGGGTTCGGGACCAAGCCGGCCTGACGGGCGCGGCCTTCGGCGGCCCGCACCGAGGCCTCCGCGGCGGTGACAAGGGGCGATTGCGACTGGGCGCGCGCGGTGGCGGCGCTCAGGGTGAGCGGCTCGGCGGCGGCGCGCAAAGGCGCGCTGAGACCGGCGAGCGCCAGCACCGCGCCAACGAGGGCGGCGGGCCGGGCATATCGGGAAGGCATGGGAAGTCCCTGCTTATGAACTGACGATGGCGATCACGCGCGCTCAGGCGCGGCCAGGGTCAGGCTCGAGGGGGCTCCTTGGCGCCGTCGGGGATGCGCGACGGCGGGATGGCCAGCGCCGGCGGCATGAGGCGAACGCTGCCTTGCGGAATGTCCGCGATGACCGCGCCAATGGGCGGGGCCGGCGCCGGGGCGTGATGGCAGTGGCCCTTGTGACAGATCTCACCGCCGCCGACGTCCGACTTGCCGTGGGTCTCAGCCCTGGCGCTAACCGACGCTCCGCCGGCCTCCAGATGTTGAGTGGCGACATAGGCGTCGCCAATGCACTCTCCGACGCGGGCCGAGGGCGCAGCCAGGCCGATCACCAGCAGGCACGCGATCAGCGCGCCGGCGAAAGATCTCAGCCATGTGCTTAGGTTGAACATCGACACGCCGTATAGCTTTCGCGCCGCAGCAAGGAAATATGTTACATAGTCACGCGACCTTCAGGCGCGGATCTCTGCGCGGCGGACGGCCTCAACCCTTTATGTTATCATATACGGACCGCAGGACGATTGACGAACGCCAACCTCGACCTGGATGCTTTGTTCACAGACCTTGCGAAACACCTTCGCCTCGTCCGAGGCTTGTAAGATTGTTGCGCGAACGGGATTTAATTCGGACAACCCCGCGTGACTTACACGTCGCCCGCGCTCTTGAAGCGCTGCGCTCAACATCCACCTAGCGCTATCGCATAGTGAACTTGAAGGACGACGACATGGCTTTGCTCGACGAGCTCAAAGCTGACCAACTCGCGGCGCGCAAGATGAGCGACCGTCTGAAGGCTGACCTGCTCACCACCTTGATCGGCGAAGCCACCCAGATCACGACCGAGGAATTCAAGCGCGGTGTGACGGAAGTCTCCGACGAAAAGGTCGTCGCCACCGTCGCGAAGTTCCTGAAGAACACCAAGCTGACGCTGGAAAACCTGTCGGCCGAACGCGCGCGCCTGATCGAAGCCGGCGGCGATGCGTCGAAGGTGGACGAGCGCACCAAGGCGGCCGAAACCGAACTGGCGATCCTGTCGTCGTATGGCCCCAAGCAGATGACGGAATCGGAACTGCGCGAAGCCATCGACGACTTCCGCGCCAAGAACCCCGGCGCCAACGTCGGGCAGATCATGGCCCACCTGAAGACCAGCTTCGGCGGCCAGTATGACGGCAAGACGGCCAGCGCGCTGGCAAAGGCCTAGCTAGAAGCGGCTTCGCAGTCTCACGGACGGGACTGCGAAGCGACGCTCAGCAGTGAGAAACTCACTCCCATTCGATCATCAATCAATCGCACAAGCTGTTGAATGAAAAGGACATTTCCACGAACATTTCGCGCGATGCCGTCCAAAGCGCCGTCAGAAATGCCGCCAAATAACCGACTGTTTTTACAGACTTTTTTGGCGGTAAACTTGGTGTGATTTCACCAAGAGGCGCACTTCCAGGAATTTTCCGCTCCATCGACGACGGAGCGCTTCCCAACCAGCTTCCCAGTGCCTTTCCTCTTTGATTTTCCTCAAAACCTACCGCGTCGATCTATGTCTAGGGTAAGGCTAAGGGCCTGAACTATCGCCACCGGCAGCTCTTTGCACCGCGCCGCTTTGCCGGCTCCTTGGGACCCTTCCATGACATTCGCTCAAGGGACGACGTCGATGGTTACTCGCCGCTTCGTTCTCGGTGCAGGCGCGGCTCTGACTGCAACACCGGTAGGTGCTCAGACCCGCAATTTGCTAGTCTACAAGACGCGCTATTGCGGTTGTTGCTCTGGGTGGATCACCCACATGCGGCGCGCCGGCTTTCAGCCCACCGTGATAGAGCGAGATGATCTCGCGCCTATCCGCGCCAAGCACGGCGTTCCCGAGACGCTGTCCTCTTGCCACACGGCCATTGTCGGCAGGTATGTGCTCGAAGGTCACGTTCCTCCCGCAGATATCTTGAGGCTGCTGAAGGATAAGCCGCAGGCGTTGGGTCTAGCCGTACCGGGCATGCCGGCGGGATCGCCCGGGATGGAACAACCAGACGGCGCCCGCCAGCGCTTTAGCACCTTGCTGGTTCTCGATCGCGCCGGACGCACACGCATCTTTGCCACACATGGCTAACTCGTTGGACGAACGCTTACACAATGACGGACGACACGCCGTTGTCATCACCGCCACGAGCACGCGGGGCGCCCTGCTCTTAAGCGCTTAGCGAGAGAGAACGCGGACCACACCAACCCTAGTCGAAAAGTCCCCCGAGAAAGCCCCGGCGTCCGCCGTGGCGTCCCCCGCCATGCCCTCCGCCATGCTTGCCTCCGTGCTTGCCGCCATGGCTGCCCTGGTGATCGCTCTCCCATGGTCCGCCGTGCTCCGGCGCGGGCTGGCGCGGCGCCGGCGCGGCCTGCGGCGCAGGCGCGGTCTCATAGGCGAGGCTTCGCTCGATAATCTTGTCGAGTTCACCGCGATCCAGCCAAACTCCTCGACATTTCGGGCAATAGTCGATCTCGATACCCTGGCGATCGGTCATCACCAGATCAACCCGGCAGACCGGGCAAGGCAGTCCTCCCTCGTGGTGGGCGGCCGGAGCAAAGGTGGAGTCGGTCATTCGCATTCTCCTTGGGGAGACCAGACGCGGGCGGGCGCAAAGCCGGCGAAATTCGAAGCTCGACGCGCTTGACTGACAGTACGTCCCACAGGCGGCGACATAGTGGCGCTCCTGGTGTTTTCCGAAGAATAGGCCGCCGCGCTACACACGGTGATCGTATGCGCGGCGCCAGGCCTTGTCGCTTCGAAAGATCAGCGCAACATGCCCCCAAAGGCCTCGGCCACAGGGGCTGGACGCGCCGGAGACCCCAGGCATGATGACCTTCAATTCAGCCAGCTTTTGGGAAGCGGCCAATCACATCTTCAATCTGGCCCTGGCCTTTGCCTTGGCCCTGCCGGTGGGCTGGGATCGCGAGCGCGGCGACCGGAGCGCGGGGCTTCGCACCTTTCCCCTGGTGGCGATCGCCGCCTGCGGCTTCGTGTTGGTCGGCATCGCCGTTCTGGGCCGAGAATCCATGGGCCAGGCCCGGATCATGGAAGGTCTGATCACGGGTGTCGGATTCATCGGCGGCGGCGCCATCCTCAAGCAGCGCGGTCGAGCATCGGGCACTGCGACCGCCGCCAGCCTGTGGGCGACAGGCGCCTTGGGCGCGGCGGTAGGCTATGGCCTCTACGACATCGCCGTGGTGCTGGCCCTGACCACGTTCCTGACACTGCGCTGGTCCCAGCCCCTTAAGAAGGCCGCGCAGATTGAGGCGATCCGCCCGGGAACACTCGGTGACGATCGCTCGCTTTAGTTCCGGTTCGCCCAGGCGTTCAAGGAGCCAGCATGACCGCGTCGGGCAAGCCGAGAGATCAGGCCGAAAGGCGCACCCTGTGGGTCGTGCTGCTCCTAAATGGGGCCATCGCGGCCGGCTTCTTCATGACGGGCGTGATCGCCGACTCCAGCGCCCTGATCGCCAATGGCGTCGACAACTTGTCCGATGCGGCAGTCTATGCGCTGAGCTTGCTGGCCCTGACGCGCGGACAGCTGTGGAAGCGCCGGGCCGCGACGGTCTCGGGCCTCATGCTTCTGGTGTTCGCTGTCGGCATCGCCATCGACGTCGCGCGCCGCTTCTTCCAAGGTAGCGAACCGATCGGCCCGACCATGATGGTGATGTCGGCGATCGCCGCTGCGGTGAACTTCTACTGCCTGCGCCGACTGCAGCGGCTGGAAGCCCCCGACGTCAACCTTCGCGCCGCGACGACCTTCAGCTTCAACGACTTCATCTCCAACGGCGGCATCCTGATCGCCGGCGCGATGGTATTTTGGTTGGGCGTTAACTGGCCGGATCTTCTTGTGGGCCTGGCTACTGCCCTCGTCGCCGTCAAGGGCGGTATCGAAATCCTCCAGGATGCGCGCAACGAAGCGCGCAAAGCCATAGAAACGCCCGTCTAAGCTCCCGATCGGGTGATCCGCTCAACAGGCCAAACCACCAATCGCACTATACCCCCTCACTATGGGTCTGCGGCGTTGTCGATGGCGGCCGAAATCGCGACAATGGCGGCGTTGGATTCCTTTCGGAGTCGCTGTGGCCTTCCGCCTCCCTAAAACAGTTCGGCAAGCAATGGTGGCCTTTGCCACCATGCTGACGATGCTTGTGGCGCTGCAGGCCCAGATGGACATCCTGAGCCATGGAGCCGAGCTCCACATAACCGCCAGCGCCGAGACACATCAGTTGGCGGATCCTGCCGCGGACGCGCGGGAGCAGCCTGGATTGGTCCTCGAGGTAACCCCCGTTCCGACCGTCAGGGTCCAGGCGTCGAGTGAGCCCCAAACCGCGGCTCCTGCCCCGCCCGGCGCTCATCACCACCATACCGACGGCGCCTCCCTCTACCGGGTGGCGACGGACGCACTAACGCCATCCTGGAAGGAAGCGCCGATCACGGCCTTCCCGCTGGAAAACGACGATCGGCCAGGCTTAGGGGCCAATCCACAGGACCGGCCGCCCAGATCTCTTCTCGAACGCGCTGCCTAGACCTGCGCGACTTTTGTCGCGCTCCGCCTGTTCGAGGACTCTCCATGTCTATGAGATTCAACATCCGCTTCGCGCGGATCTGCCTACGCGTGCGCTTCCACCTCCAGCACGCTCGACCAAGCACAGGGGGGGCTTTCGCATGACCCTCACCTTCGCGACCTACGTCTTCACCTATCCCTGGGTGCTCACCATCGCCTTCTTCGCCATCGCCGGTGGCGTGATCGGCGCAATGATCTGGAGCTGGCAACTGCGCGCGGACAAGATCGCCGCGCTCTATACAGACCCGGATCCGGAAACTCGCTGCATATATCTCGACAATGGAACGCTGCGGCTGGACATCATCCGTCGGCGTGCGGCCTGGCGGTTTCGCGTCAAGCCACTCCTGGGCCTTCTTCAGGTCGAGGACATCGCCATCGTGACGCTTCGCCCGGACGGTTCGAGCGAAACCTTCACTTTCGAGAAACGCGGACGCGACTTCTTGTCGATCACGAAGGTTCACCTCCCCCACGTGTTTGTGGCGCATCTGTCGGTCGGCCACGAACGAAGCAGAGAGTTCGTCGTATCGTTCGGTGGAGATCGCGCGAGTAGCGGGCTCCATGACGTCGCACGCCGTTCGAAGGCCAAGCCCGGGCCGGAGGACTGACCGAGCCGACACGCCGCGTTTCTACGCGCGTGGCCTTGCAGGCCGGGCCGCGGCTCGGCCTGCAAAAACAGCCCTGGCTCCCCCTCCCCGAGGTCTGCTGAGCCCCGGCTAGAGGCACAGACGGCCGAGGAGTTCGACATTTCCTTTGCCTTGCAATGCGTCTTGCAGGCCTTCCAAAACGCGAATTAATCGCGTGGCGTTGGCCAGCGTGGACGTCAGCTCCCCTCGTCGACGAGGGCGCGGACCAGCGCCAGAACCTGCGCCTTACAATTGGGCGGCAGCGGTTGAAAGGCCCTGACAAGCGCCAGGCCCTCGGGGTGCATTAAAAGGGGATGGACCATTCCGCCCCACCCATTGCCAGGCGCGGACGCCGCGGACGCGTCCGGCGCTGTGTCCGGCAGGCCCTCGAAGAACCAGGCGACACCACACCTCAACACCGCGGCGAGCGCATAGAGCTTGGAAGCGCTGATCCGGTTGGCGCCGCGCTCGTACTTCTGAAGTTGCGGAAAGGTCACGCCAGCGGCCTTGGCGACGTGGGCCTGGCTAAGCCCAAGGCTTCTGCGTCGTCCCCGCAGGCGCGCGCCCACATACAGGTCTACGAAATGCGGCGTCGTGGTCGGCGGCATCCAGCCTCTCTTTGCGAAGCCTTCGGCGACGCGCATGGGTTATCGAAGTTGGCCCGTGAAAACGGATGATCCTGGCCTAAATCGTCGCCTGACCGGGGTGGGGACGACGGGCGAAGGGATCGCGGGCTCGCAGCCAGCGCCGCGCGGGCCGTTCGGCGGCGTGATAGACGATCACCGAAACCAGGAAACAGGCCACCATCACGCCGAGCCAGGCCGCCCAGGCCAGAGCTCCGACCGGCTGAACAGGCAGACGGCCGAGCAGTTCGAAATAGGCGATGTCGACCGGTAGGTGAGTCATGTAGACCGCGTAGGAGACCTCGCCGAGGTAGACGGCCAGAGGCACGGCCAGCATCCCGACGCGGCCAGATTTATCGCGCTCAGCCAGGCAGAAAATCAAAGCCGCCAGGGCGGGCCAGATCCAAATGTCGGCCAGACCAAGGCTTGTCGAAACGACGATCCAGGCCAAGGCCGCGCCCGTCCCGATCCGGGCGAGGCCCAGGGTCATTGATCGTGTCCGGCCAAGCCGGTGCAGGGCCACACCCATGGCGAACGAAGGGACGATGCGCAACGCCCCGCCTTGGGCGGTCATCTGGGTCAGGTCGCCACCTCCCCTCCCAACGAGAGCGTCGAGAAGGAAGAACAGGCCGGCGGCCAGAAGAACCGCCAGCACCGGTCGGGCGCGCAGCGCCATCGCCGCAACGGCCGCAGCCGGGAAGGCCAGGTAGGCGAACCATTCGGCTGAGATCGACCAGGACGGAAAGTTCCACTGCACCGTCGGCGTGGTCCACCAAGCGTGGATCAGCAGGATTTGCTGGGGCAGTACGGCCGGGTCGAAGGCGATGGGATCAAAACTGGCGCCTTGCCAACGTCCGACCGCCCACAACGCTACCGTGCCCGCCAGGGTCAACAGGTGCACCGGGTAGAGACGCGCCAGTCGCGCCCAGAGAAAGGCGCGGTACTGAAACCGCCCCTCTTCCCAGGCGCGCAGATAGACATGAGTCAGGATGAAGCCGGAGAGGATGAAGAACAGATCGACCCCGAGGTAGCCCTTGGCCACCAGTCCAAACCGCTCCAGATCCAGGCCCAGACGGTTTCGGAAATGATAGACCAACACCCAGGCGGCCGCGACGATACGCAGGCCCGTCAGGGAGCGGATATCGGCTGGATACATGTCCTTCCCCTCAGGAGAATCTTCACCGTTAGGTGTGGCCGCCTTCTTCCAGGCATTCGACGCGTTCGGTCTGGATGGTGACGTGATGAAGGTCGAAATCGGTCTCCAGCCGTTCGGCGATCGCCAGGCGCACGCTCTCGCCGTCCGCGCCCTCGGTCAGGACGACATGGGCGGTGCAGATGGCTTGGTCGGCGCCGCTGGTCCAGATGTGCAGGTCGTGAACACCAGCCACCCCGGGGGTTTCGGCGATGACCTTGCGCACACCGGCCAGGGCCAAACCCGAAGGCGCGCCTTCGAGAAGAATGCGCGTGGTGTCCTTCAGGAGGATCCAGGTTCTGGGCAGGACCCACAGACCGATGCCGATGGCGACGATGGGATCGACGAAGCGCCAACCGGTGAAGCGGATGACCAGGGCCCCGGCGATAACGCCGACCGAGCCGAGCATGTCGGCCCAGACTTCCAGATAGGCGCCCTTGACGTTGAGGCTCTTATCCTTGTGGCTGGAGAGCAGACGCATGGAGATCAGGTTGATAATCAGGCCAAGAGAGGCCACCACCAACATGCCCAGCGACTGCACGGGCTCGGGTTCGACGATACGCTTGATCCCCTCGACCAACACGTAGATCGCCACGGCGAACAGCAGGATGGCGTTGAAGGCCGCGGCCAGGATTTCGAACCGCCGGTAGCCGAAGGTGAAGTCCTCGGTGGCCTTGCGCTGGCCCACCTTGATGGCCGCCAGAGCGATGGCCAGCGCCACGGCGTCGGTGAACATGTGGGCGGCGTCCGACAACAGGGCGAGACTGTTGTAGACGACACCGGCCACGACCTCGGCCACCAGGAAGGTGGAGGTCAGGGCCAGGGCGATGGCGAGCCGGCGGCCATTGGCCTGGCCTGCTCCGTGGTCGTGTCCGGCTCCCATGCGATGGGTTCTCCAGGGGCGGCCTAGAGGCCGCCGCGTTGATCAGATCAAAAGGTTCAAAGCGTACTGACGACCGCGGCAAGCAGCCTTTGCGGTTTCACTTCTTCAGAATCGATAGCGTGCTGGCGTCCATCGCGTCCTGGTTTTCGAGGACGTTGAGGTTGGCCTCGTAGGCACGCATGGCCTGTTTCAGATCCAGGCTCTCGGCCAGGGAATTGACGTTCGGCAGCAGGACGTAGCCGGCGGCGTTGGCGCCCGGATGGCCTGGGTCGTAGGCCTGCGGAAACGGCTTGGGATCCAGCCGAACTCCGCTCAAGGCGACGCCCTTGCCGTCCCCCAGTTCTTCGACCTTGAAGACGGGGATCTGCCGCCGGTAGGGCTCGCCACCCGCGGTACGCGCCGTTGAGTTGGCGTTGGCGATATTCTCGGCCAGGAGCTGGATACGCTTTTTCTGGGCCTGCAGCCCCGACACGGCGATGGCCGTGCTTCCACCTTCTATTCCAGGCTTGCTCATCGGATGGCTCCGCTCTGGGGTTGAAGAAAAGGGGCGGCGCGCCGGACGATCCGACGCGCCGCGTTTCACCTAGGCTTCGGTCGCCGCGCTCCTTTCGCTCTTGCGCAGGACGAAGCGGCAGATCGCCGGCAGCACGAAGAGGGTCAGGGCGGTGGCGGTGATCAGACCGCCGATGACCACGGTGGCCAGCGGCCGCTGGACCTCCGAGCCGGTGCCGGTCGCCAGGGCCATGGGCACGAAGCCCAGAGAGGCGACGAGGCCCGTCATCATCACCGGCCGCAGGCGCTCCATGGCCCCGTCGATGATCGCCTTCTCCAACGCAAGACCAGTGGCCAGGCGCTGTCTGATGGCGGTCATCATCACCAGGCCGTTCAGCACCGCCACGCCCGACAGCGCGATGAAGCCCACAGCGGCCGAGACCGAGAACGGGATCCCCCGCAGCGCCAGGCCAAACACCCCGCCGGCCAGCGCCAGCGGAATGGCCGAGAACACCGCCGCGGCCGGCGCGACGCCGCCCAGGGCCATGAACAGCAGGCCGAAGATCAGCAGGAAGCAGAGCGGCACGACGAGCGCCAGGCGCGCTTGGGCGGCCTTCAGGTTCTCGAACTGACCGCCCCAGACCAGCCAGGAGCCGGACGGAAGCTTGACCTGCGCGTCGATCTTTTCCTGCGCCGTGGTCACGAAGGAGCCGAGATCGGCCCCGCGGACATTGGCCTGGACCACCACCCGGCGCTTACCCGCTTCCCGGCTGACCTGGTTGAGGCCTTCCGAGAAGTTGAACTGGGCCAGGTCGCGTAGCGGAACCGAGGTGCGGGCGCCAGCGCCGGCCGGCAGCATGACCGGCAGGGCGCCGACGGCGTCCAGGTCGTTGCGGCTGGCGTCCGGCAGACGGACTACCACGTCGAAGCGGCGGTCCCCCTGGAAGACCAGGCCCGCCTCGCGCCCGCCCATCGCCACCGCCAGGGTGTCGGCGACCTCCTCGACGGTGAGGCCGAAGCGCCCGATGGCGTCGCGGTTGAGCTGGACGTCCAGGGTCGGGAAGCCCGAGGTTTGCTCGACCTTGACGTCCGCGGCCCCCGGCACCGTGCGCAGAACCGTAGCGATCTCCTCGGCGGTCCGGCTCATGGCGTCCAGATCATCGCCATAGACCTTGATGGCCACGTCGCCGCGCACGCCGGCGATCAGCTCGTTGAAGCGCATCTGGATTGGCTGGCTGAACTCGAAGGCGTTGCCGGTAAGCCCTTCAAGCTTGGCTTCGATGCGGCCGATCAGCTCGGCCTTGGTCTCACCCTTGTTGGGCCATTCCTTTTGCGGCTTGAGGATGATGAAGGCGTCCGAGGCGTTGGGTGGCATCGGATCGCTGGCCACCTCGGCGGTCCCCGTCTTGGAATAGACGAAGTTCACTTCCGGGAAGCTGGCGACAACCCGCTCGATCCGCCGCTGCATGCGCAGCGACTGCTCCAGCGAGGTCGACGGAATGCGCAGGGCCTGAACGGCCATGTCCTTCTCGTCCAGCTGCGGCGTAAACTCGCGGCCCAGGAACCCGAAGGTCACGACAGCCGCGATGAAGATCGCCACGGCGCCGCCGATCACCGGCCAGGGACGGGCCACCACCTTGTGCAGCAGCGGCTCATAACGCGCCTTGGTCCAGCGGACTGGGGCCACTTCCTTTTCCGCCACCTTGCCGGTGATCAGTAGGGCAATCATGGCGGGGATGAAGGTCAGCGACAGCACGAAGGCGCCGGCCAGGGCCAGCATCACCGTGATCGCCATCGGCGAGAAGGTCTTACCCTCGACGCCAGTGAAGGTCAGCAGCGGGGCGTAGACCAAGAGGATGATCGCCTGACCATAGACGGTGGGCGAGATCATCTCACGGGCGGCCTCACGGGTTTCCGTCAGGCGTTCGGACAGGGTCAGCAGGCGGCCTTCGTGGTGCTGGCGCTCAGCCAGGCGCCGCAAGGCGTTCTCGACGATGATCACCGCCCCGTCGACGATCAGGCCGAAGTCCAGAGCCCCCAGGCTCATCAGGTTACCCGAAACACCCAGCTTGTTCATGCCGATGGCGGTCATCAGCATCGACAGCGGAATGACCAGGGCGGTGATCAGGGCGGCGCGGAAGTTGCCCAGCAGCAGGAACAGCACCACGATGACCAGCAGCGCGCCTTCAACCAGGTTCTTCTCCACCGTCTTGATGGTGGCGCCGACCAGCTTGGACCGGTCATAGACGACCTGCACCTTCACACCGGGCGGCAGGGACTTGGCGACCTCGGCCAGCTTTTCGGCCGAGGCGCCGGCGACGGTGCGGCTGTTCTCGCCGGTCAGCATCAAGACGGTGCCGACGACGACCTCTTCACCGTTCTCCGAGCCTGCGCCAGTGCGCAGAGCGCCGCCGATCTTGACGCTAGCGACGTCGCGCACCAGCACCGAAACGCCTTCGCGCGCGGCGACCGTAGCGTTGGCGATCTCGTCGACCGTGCGCACACGGGCGTCGGCGCGGACCAGGAAGGCTTCCCCGCCCTTCTCCAGGAAGTTGGCGCCGACCGCGAGGTTGGCCGCTTCCAGCGCCTTGGCCAGTTCACTGAAAGACACGCCCAGCGAGGCCATGCGGGTGGGATCGGGCTGGACGATGAACTGCTTTTCAAAGCCGCCGATGGAGTCGACGCCGGCGACGCCGGGCACCGAGCGCATCTGCGGCCGAACGATCCAGTCCTGAACCTCGCGCAGATAGGCCGCTTGAGATGTGGGATCCGACAGCCGCTCGCCGGTCTGGGTGAGATAGGACCCATCGCCCTGCCAGCCCGTGCCGCCTTCCGTGATCTTGGCGCCCTTGCCGCCGGGATTCTCGAAGGCCACGGTCCACATCAAGACCTCGCCCAGGCCCGAGGAGATCGGACCCATGGCCGGCTCGGCGCCCGCCGGCAGGCTCTGGCGAACCTGGGTCAGGCGCTCGGCCACCTGTTGGCGGGCGAAGTAGATATCGGTCTTCTCCTGGAAGACGATGGTCACTTGCGAGAAGCCGTTACGCGAGATCGAGCGGGTGGTGTCCAGCCCGGGGATGCCGGCCATCGCCGTTTCGACCGGATAGGTGACCAGCTTTTCCACCTCGGCCGGGGCCAGGGTCCCGGCCACGGTGTTGATCTGCACCTGCTTGTTGGTGATGTCGGGCACCGCATCGATGGGCAGGCGCACGAGGTTGTAGACGCCCAGGGCCGCGACCAGCGTGACCAGAGCGATGACGGCCCAGCGGAAGCGGACCGAAAGGTCGAGGACGCGTCCGATCAATGTTCCGCCTCCCCTTTGCCCAGTTCGGCCTTCAGCAGGAAGGCGCCCTTGGCGGCGATCTGGTCACCGGCGCGTGCGCCCGAGACGATCTCGACTTGGCCGCCGCCGCGGCGGCCGACGCGCACGGGACGCGGCTCAAAGCCGGTCTTGGTGCGAACGAAGATCACGTCGCTGCCGTTGACAGACTGGACGGCCTCGTCCGGCACGGCGAAGCGGTCGCTCGCGCCCGTCGTGGCGTTGCGGGGCGTGATGCGCGCGCGCAGGGCCTGGCCCGGCGTCAGCATCTGCGACGGACCGGCCAGGGCCAGCACGGCCGTGGCCGAACGGCTCTCTGCATCGAGGCCCGGCGTGACGCTGCGCACGACGGCCGGGATCGAACCATTGGCCGTTTCGACCACGGCCGGGTCGCCCGGCTTGACGCGCTGGGCGTCGGCGACCGGCAGGGCGGCCTGGATCTCGATGCTGCCGGGGTCGGCGACCCGGAACAACTCCGAGCCGGCGGTCACATAGGCGCCCAGCGTCGCGGTGGCGGCGGTGATCCGGCCCGAGATCGGGCTGGTCACGGCCAGGGTGCGGCCGTTGCCGCTGACGCCAGCGGCGGCGCTGGCGCTGCTGGCGCGCCCCAGTTCAGCCTCGGCGATGGCCGCCGCGGCCTGGGCGGCTTCCAGGTCTTGACGCGCCGTAATCTTGGCGTCGAACAGCTTGCGTTCGCGGGCCAGGGCCTGGCGGGCGGCCGCGGCCTTGGCGGCCGCGGCGCTGCGATCGGCGCTGATGGTGGCCGCGTCGCGGCTCTCGATCGTGGCGATCACCTCGCCGGCGGCGACGGGGTCGCCCAGGCGCTTGTTGATGCGCACGATCGCGCCATCGGCGCGGGCGGCCAAGGTGGCCGCGCCATGGGGCGTCGCCACCACCGTGGCCTGGGCCGGAACGGCGGCGTCGAGACCGCCGCCGGCCAAGGTCATCAGCTTGATGCCGTCGGCGGTAATGCGCTCGGGGGTGATGTTGACGTGGGGCTTTTCCCCGGCGTGGTCTTCGCCGGCTTCAGCGGCCGGGGCTGCCTTGGGGGCCAGCAGGGCCTTACCGGCGAAAGCGCCGATGCCCGCGGCCAGCAGGCTGCTGACCGCCACGGCCGTCAACAGGGTCTTTCTATCGTTGGACTTCATGATGAGGTTCCTATTGCGCTGCGGCGCGTTCGAGCGCGGCCAGCGCCTGGGCGCGCTCGAGGCGCGCGGCGATGAGGTCGGTGCGAGCAGTGGTCAGCGCGGTCTGGGCGTCGAGCACGTCGAGCAAGGAGAACTTGCCCGCTTCGAAGCCGCTACGCGCCAAATCCACGGCGGTCTGGGCCTGGGGCACGATCTTGGTTTCAAGCGCCTCGAGCCGGGCGTTGGCCGCCCGCAACGAAGCCTCCCCGTCGCGGACCGCTCGAACCGAGTTGGCCAAGGCTAGACGCTCTCGCGCCTCGGCCGCCGTGGCGTCGGCGCGCGCGGCCGCGACCGTGCCCTGGTTGCGATTCGAAATCGGGATCGGGGCGGTGAAGCCGACGATCAACGCCGAGTCGCCGGTCTGCTCGAACCGGCGAACACCGGCCTGGACCGTGACGTCCGGGCGGCCAATGGCCCGTTCGCGGTCGATGACGGCGCGCGCCGTTTCTCGCTCGGCCCGCGCCAGACGCACGTCGAGGGTTTCGGCCGGGTCGATGAGGCCTGGCGCGGGTTCGGCGATCGGGGCCTCGCGCGTCAGTTCAACCGCGTCGTCCGCCTCCCCCCACAGGGTGGCGAGGGCGCGGCGGGCGGCGGCCGCATCGGCCTCCGCGGTGACGACGGCGGCGGCGGCTTCGCGGCTGGCGGCTTCCGCGCGCATCGCTCGAAGCGGCGGTTCGCGCCCGGCCTCAACCAGCGTGCCGGCGACCCGAGAGAGCCCCTGGGCCCGCTCGGCGGTCTCGCGCGCCAAGATCAAGCGATCTTCGGCGGCGATGGCCTGGGCGTAGCGCACCGAGACGTCGCGGGTGAGGTCGGCCTTGGCGATGATGAAGCCGATGCGCGCAGCGTCGACCTCGGCGGTGGCCGCGGCCACGCGAGTGCGCCGCTTGCCGCCCAATTCCAGCCGCTGGCTGATCGTGGCCGTGGTCTCGGCCACACCAAAACCGCTGTACTGGCCCGAGCCGGCGACGTTTTCGGTCTGCAGGCCCGCTTCGGGGTTGGGGATAAGACCGGCCTGGCGGGCGCGGCCTTCGGCCGCCCTTACCGTGGCCTCGGCGGCGGTGACGAGGGGTGACTGGGATTGGGCGCGCGCGGTGGCGGCGCTCAGGGTGAGCGGCTCGGCGGCGGCGCGCAAAGGCGCGCCGAGGCCGGCGAGCGCCAGGACCGCGCCAAAAATGGCGGCGGGCCGGGCATATCGGGAGTGCATGGGAAGTCCCTGCTTACGAACTGACGATGGCGATCACGCGCGCGATGGCGCGGCCGGGGTCAGGCTCGAGGGGGCTCTTTGGCGCCGTCGGGAATCCGCGACGGCGGAATGGTCGACGCAGGCGGAACGAGACGAACACTGCCTTGCGGAATCTCAGCGATCAGCGCGCCGGTCGGCGGCGCCGGCGCGGGCGCGTGATGGCAATGACCCTTGTGGCAGACTTCCCCACCACTGATCTTGCCGGCGCCATGGCTGTCGGAATCCGCACCGAGATCGGACGCGACGAAGACGGGCGTGTCACCCGCCTCGAACTGCTGGGCAGCGACGTAGGTGTCGCCCAGGCACTCGCCGGCGCGCACCGAAGGCGCCGTCAAGCCGATCACCAGCAGGCACGCGATAAGCGCCCCCGCGAAGGTCTTCAGCCATGTGCTCAAATCCAACATCGATTAGCCGTATAGCTTTCGCGCCGCAGCAAGGAAATATGTTACAAAATCACGCGACCTTCTGGCGCAGTTCGTCTGCGAAAGGTCAGATCAAGACTTCGGTTGGATCAAATCCGCGTGCGGGGGCGACCGCGGCTCACCAGCTTCAGAGCGGCGCCGGCGGTGACATACTTGCGCAGCGCGTCGATGCGCCGCGCATACACGGCCTGGAGTTTGTCCCGCTCGGCCTGATTGCGAAACTGAAGCGCCGCTAACCCGGTGATTTCGGTGCGATGATAGAGGAGCGTTCCGCTCGAAGCCGCCTCCAGCAGGAAGTATTCTCGCGCCCTGGCGAAGAACACGCCAGACGAGAAGGCCAGCTCCTCATTGTCCTTCAGAGCGATGATCCTAGCGCGCATCCTAACCCGCTTGTCGGGATTGACGCCCACGCCGAGATGTACGCGCGCGCCGAGCACCGGCACGCCGGAAATCTCCCAATGCGGATGCCAGTTCGGATAGCAGCCAAACTCGGTCAAAGCGCGCCAGACCTTCGGCACGGGCGCTGCGATGTCGGTCTCAGTCTGAAGGATCATGGCCTACCTTTGCAATGTTGGCCGCCCAGGCGGGGGCTCTGGAATGGCGATGCTCAAGGGGCGGACGCCGGGTGAGGGGCGACGTGGGTTGTCTGGGGTTGACGGCTGGAGGCGGAGATGGGCGCCGGGTGACCCGGATCGCTCGCGCGGTAACCGATGCCGACACCCAGCAGAACGAGCGCCAATGCTATGCACGCCAGCGCCGCCCCGAGATCGATCCAGGCGCGCCGGACGCTGCGCCTGGCTAACGCCGTCGCGAGATCCTCTCCACGATCAGGCCCGGTCATGGCGCACGCATCGTTTTCGCCACGGCCAGCTGGGCGGGCTGGGCGCCGCGCTCGCGGAAAGCGAGCAGGCGTAGCGCATTGACCACCACCAACAGCGTCGAGCCTTCGTGGAAGATCACGGCCTCGCCGATTTTCATGCCGAAAATCGTCGCCGGGATCAGGAACGCCACGACACCGAGACTGACCCAGAGGTTCTGGCGAATGATGGCGCTGGTGCGCCGGCTAAGACCGACCGCGAACGGCAAATGATTGAGATCGTCGGCCATCAACGCCACGTCGGCGGTTTCGAGCGCCACGTCCGAGCCGGCCGCGCCCATGGCCACGCCGACGGTGGCGTTGGCCATCGCCGGGGCGTCGTTGACGCCATCACCGACCATGGCCGCCTTGCCGAACTTCTGGCGCAAGGCCTTGATGGTCTCGACCTTGTCTTCCGGCATCAGGCCGCCGCGAGCCTCGTCCAGGCCAAGATCGCGCGCGATCGCGTCCGACACCGACTGATTGTCGCCCGAGAGCATGACCATGTGCTTGATACCCAGCGCCCGCAGACGCTGGATCACCGCGCGGGCCGCCGGCCGGGCGGTGTCCATCAAGCCCAGAACGCCCAGATAGCGCTCTCCCTGGCGCACCATCACCACCGTGCGGCCGCTCGCCTCCAGGCGCTGGGCATCAGCCCACACCGCCTCTGGCGGCCGGTGCCCCTCGCCACTCTCGAAGAACTTGGGCTTGCCGATCACCGTCGCCAACCCGCCGACCCGGGCCTGAATGCCTTGGCCAGTCAGACTCTTGATATCGGTGGCCTCCAGACGCGGTCGCCCCTCCAGCCTGGCCTCACCGTCGCGGACGATGGCCGCGGCCAGGGGGTGGTCGCTGAGCGCTTCGACGGCCACGGCGACCGCTAGCAATTCATGGTCCTCGACGTCCTCGGCGGGAACCACGTCCGTCAACTTGGGCCGCCCTTCGGTCAGGGTGCCCGTCTTGTCGAAGGCCAGGGCCGTCAGGGTCCCGAGGTTTTCCAAGGGCCCGCCGCCCTTAACCAGGACCCCTCCCCGCCCTGCGCGGGCGACACCGCTCAGGACCGCACTGGGCACAGAGATGGCCAGGGCGCAGGGGCTGGCGGCGACCAGAACGGCCATAGCCCGGTAGAAGCTGACGCTGAACGGCTCGTCGATCACCAGGAACGCCAGCATCAGCAGGCCCACGAAGACCAGCACCAGCGGGACGAACACCTTCTCGAACCGGTCGGTGAACCTCTGGGTTGGCGAGCGTTGCGCCTCGGCCTCGGCGACCATGCGCACCACGCGCGCCAGGGTGGTTTCGCCGGCCTTGCGCGCCACGCGCACGTCGAGCGCGCCCGCGCCGTTGATCGTGCCGGCGAAAACGCGGTGCTCGGCGCCGGCCTTGGCGAAGTCCAAGGCGGTCTCCTGGCTGGCGCGCTTGTCGACGGGAATGCTCTCGCCCGTTACCGGGGCCTGGTTGACGCTGCTTTCGCCGCTGACGACGACCCCGTCAGCGGGGATGCGCTCATTCGGGCGCACCAGGACGATGTCGTCGATCGCCAAGGCCTCGACCGGGACGTCTTCCACACGGCCTTCACGCCGCACCAGAGCCCGCTCCGGAGCTAGTTCGGCCAAGGCCTCGATCGCCCGGCGCGCACGCCCCATGGCATAGTGTTCGAGGGCGTGACCGATGCTGAACAGGAACAGCAGCAGCGCGCCTTCGGCCCATTGCCCCAGCGCCCCGGCGCCGGCGGCGGCCACGAGCATCAGGGTGTCGATCTCGAAGCGTCGCTTGCGAAGGTTCTCCACCGCCTCGGTCAGGGTGAACCAGCCGCCAAACACATAGGCCGCGCCGTAGAACACCAGCGGGATCCAACTGTCGCTCTTCAGACTGATCAACCAGCCGCCCAGAAGCATCACCCCTGACAAGATCGCGAAGATCAGCTCGGTCTTCTCGCCCAGCAGGCCGCCATGCGCGTGGTTGTGGTCCTGGCCCGATCCTGGCCGATCCTGGCCATGGTCGTGGCCGTCGTGGGCGCCGGACTTTTCCGACTTTACGCCGCCGCTGGCATGCTTGTGTCCAGCGCCATGCGCGTGACCATCGTGGTCACGGCCATGGACCTTGGATGACGACACGCCTGCGCCCGTCGTCGTTTGATCGCTCTGGAGCTTGCCCCCGGCCGACCGGATGGCCGCGCGCAAAGCGGTCTCGTTAGTTTGTTCGCGATCGAATTCGACAAAGCCGCGCCCTGTTGCGGCCACCTCGGCCGTCACCACGCCCGGCAGCGCACAAAGATCGGCGGCCAGTCGTCGCGCATTGGCGACGGTCAGGGTGCTGGCTAGACTGAAGGTGAAGTGGCCGAAGCGATCACTGATCGTTCCGCCCGCCTGCAGTACGAAGGCGCGAAGCTGTCCCAGAGCAATCTGGGTGTCGTCGTAGTGGATGCATAAGACGCCCTGCCCGGGCGCCTCGTGATCGACATGGGCGTCGAGGACGCCGGGTCGCCCCGCCAGCACGGTGATCAGACTCGAGACGCAGGCCCCGCAGGCGTCGGCGTCACGCGGCAAGACCAGGGGAAGGGCTAGGCGGAGCTTGTCGGACATGGCGCGTCTCCTACTCGGCGTGCGGCTGCGCGCGATGGCCGCCGTAGCGCAGCACCTCGACCTTCTCGAAGGTCATCAGGCCGATGTCCTTCAGATCGGCCAGGGCCGGGAGGAAAGCGCGCAACCGCGCTTCCTCATCGACGATCTCGATGACGATGGGGAGATTGTCGTTGAACTCGAAGGGGCGCGGTTCGTGGACGCGGGCCGACTCGCCAAAGCCCTTATTGCCGCGCAGCACGGTTGCGCCGGCCAAGCGCGCTTCGCGGGCGCGTTGGACGATGACGTCCCGCAAGGAACGGTCGCCGACCGAGGCGTTGTCGTCGGTATAGATGCGCAGCAGGACCGCTTGTCCGGGAATCTGCATGAAGTGTCTCCAGTCTCGTCACGCCCGTCGCGGGCTCTGCGCGCGACGGTGGGGTTGGAAGGCTTAGCGCCGGCGTGATGCAAGGGGGGCTGAGATCACGCCGGCGCCCCGACCAGCGACGCTCTGCTCAGCGACGCTGACGGTTCCTCAACTGGGGTCTGGCGACCGGGGCCCAGTTGGAGGATCGGGTGTGCGATGAGGCGCTGGGGCTGAAACCAGAGCGGTTCAGGCGCGAAGTCTCACAACGCGCCGGCGTGCAGCCGCTTGAGGCGACCGGTCACGCAGGACGAACAGCATGGGGGTTGGACCCTAGAGCCTTAAACGCGGACAATCCGCCGATCGGCGGAAGGCGTGGGTCAGGCCCTGGGTGGGCGATCCAGCAAGTCGGCGCGCGCGGTCAGCGGTCGCGAATCTTGCTCTGGCCGCCAGTCGGCGGGGCTGGCGACGGCGACCGCCTCGGCGGCGAAGGACGTCGGCAGGCTCAAGCCGTGGGTCACGCAGTGGCCCGTGCAGGCAATGGCGGTGCTCTTGGCAGGCGCTTGGCGTTCTCCAGAGTCCTTCAGGACAGCTGGCGCACTACCCTGGATGGTGAGCGTTAGCGGCGCCGCCGAGCGCAGGGATTCCATAGCCTCGTGCTCGGCTGGACCGCAGACCACGACGCCGAAAACAAAGACCATCGCGACAAGCATGACCATGAGCTTGGCGACGGCGCGTCGCACGGCTCCCCCACGGCGTGAAATCCGCAAAGCGGTCTCGCCGCTAAGTGCCCGAGCATGGAAAGCCATAGCCGCCATCACCGAACCTATACCGCCACGATGAGGCCTTCGAAATGCGTTATTTAATTACATGTTACATAATCACACCCCATCATGTCTTTCTTCGCGGACGCGAAGACTGAAAACGTCTGATTTTCAGACCTTGGATAGACTTACATCAAGCGTTTGCGTGGGTTGCGACACCCCATCGCATGTCGCCTGACGCAAGCCATCGGGCTGAACGCCCACCCAGCGCCCTCGTCGCCCGCTGGAACGCCTTCGGCTTGAACCCGATTGAGCTTGGGTGCGGATCGCGACCTTCAACATCAACAATGTGCGCAGCCGGTTCGACATCCTGCTGGAGTGGTTGGATGCGGCCCAGCCGGATGTCGTCTGCCTGCAGGAGTTGAAGACCGAGCAAGCCGGCTTTCGGGTCGAGGCCCTCGAGCAGATGGGTTATGGCGCGGTTTGGAAAGGTCAGCGGACCTGGAATGGCGTGGCGATCCTGGCGCGCGGCATGACGCCGGTTCTCACTCGCACCGCCCTGCCGGCCGATCCCGATAAGAGCCAAGCCCGCTACATCGAGGCGGCGGTGAACGGCGTGCTGATCGGTTGCCTGTACCTGCCCAACGGCAATCCCAATCCCGGCCCAAAGTTCGACTACAAGCTGGCCTGGTTCGACGCCTTCAACGTCCACGCCCAGACCCTGCTGGACAGCGGCGCGCCCGTCGTGCTGGCCGGCGACTACAATGTCGTCCCGACCGAGGCCGACATCTACCCCCGCCATTCCTATGGCGACGACGCCCTGCTGCGGCCGCAAAGCCGGGCTGCGTTCCAGCGCCTGCTGGATCAGGGCTGGACCGACGCTGTGCGGGCGCTCCATCCCGATGCGCTGCCTTGGACCTATTGGTCGTATCTGCGCGAGCGCTGGCCCAGGGACAAGGGTCTGCGGATCGACCACCTCCTGGTCTCGCCTAATCTGGCTGATCATCTCCAGGATGCGGGCGTCGATCGCTGGGTCCGCGGCCTGGACGGCGCCAGCGACCACGCCCCCGCCTGGATCGTGCTGTCACGATGAAGGCGGCCGTCCCGGTCACGCCCGACGGCCGCTATCTGGTCGTTCGTGGCCGCTTGTGGCGGGCCAGCAACCCGGCGCTGCCGCCAGATTGTCGTCAGGCGCTAGTGAACGCCTTGATGGCGGCCCGCCGGGCGGTGCGCGCGGCCTTGGCGGCCGGCGATCCCCAGCAGCTTTCCCTGGCCCGCGCCCAGGTCGACGCGGCCAAGGTCGGGCTGGGTGAGCGGGGACCGGTGTGGTGGACCGATGGCGCGCCAGACTTCAATCGCCATCTGGCCAAGACCACGCCCTATGCCGACTGGTGGGCCGACCTCACTCAGACCGAACGACGCTCGAACGCCGACGCGCCGTCACGCCAGGGCACATTGACGCCTGGCCCGCGGGCGCACAAATTGAACGCGGATCGCAGTTCCAGACGAGTCGTCGGGTCAAACACTGCTTCAGACCGTTTGCTACCGCAGCCCTGATGATCGCGGTCGCGGCATAATCGACGATCTGCGGCCGACCATTGAGGCTGTGATGAAGACGTTCCTCGACCTTGCGGCGCTGCCGGCGCTGAAAGAAGACCTGCGCCACGCCCTGCCCGGCGCGCGCGCCTCCGACCGCATCGAAGCCCTGGCCCGGGGCCTGGGCTACAACACCTATGCCGCCCTGAGAGCGGCGTTAGCCCGTGGCGGCGTCCTGGTCGCACTGGACGACCTGGCGTTCCAGGCCTATCTGGCCGCGCGCGGCGACCCACCGAACGACCGGGTTCTGCGCCGAACCTTAGCCAAGCTTGATCTGCGGCGGGCGATGGACCGCGAGGCCGACCTGACGACGGCGGGCTTCGGCGTGGGCTGGGACCGGCGTGAGACGGCTGCGGTGCGTCGGGAGAAGAAGAGGCAATGGCGCGCGGACCTGCTGCACGATGTTTCGGCCGACGAGTTCGAACTGGCGCGGCTCTATGTCGACCAGTTGGTCCCACGCAAGACGCTGAACCGCGACTTCAGCACCTATGGCCTCAAGCACCAGGCCGAGCGCCTGTCGCGCGACCGGGGGATCGCCGCGCACCTGGGCAACTACGTACCCAACGGGGTGTTCATCGCCGCGGCGATCTCGGCCGGCTTCACGGTCAAGCGGTGCCAGCCCGACGACTTGAACGGCTTCATCAACGCCACGACGCCCAGCATCAGGGCCGCTCAGACAGGACAACTGATCGATCGGACGACGGCGTCCTGCGTCCTCGGCCACGCCTTGGACATCGTGACCGGCTAGGCCTTGCGGCGGGCTTGGGAGGCCAAGCCCGCCGCAACCAAACTATACGACACCTCGGCCGGCGAGGTAGGCGCGGCCCCAAGTCCGGATGCGCTCCTCGACCGCCATTCGCCGCCGCAGGAGAGCCCTGAAAGTCGGGTCGGTGTCGATGATCTCATTGGATCCGGCCGCGTCGATCCGTTCGTCATGCTCGGCGCAGAGGGCGATAAACGCGTCGATCTCGTCCGGTAGCGGATCCTTGGGCGCCTTCTGCGTCAGCCAGTCCTCAAGGCTCAGGTTTGCCTTGGTCGCGCGCCGCGTCTCGTAGGCGCGCTGGGTTTCGGAGAAACCGGCGATCAGGGCCGCAGGATCGGGCAAAGTCGGTTCGTAGATGCGGACGCGCCGATTGCGCGGGCGCAGGTCAAAATCGAAGTCCACGCCGTAGCTGGGATCCTCGACGAAGAGGATGGTCTTCTCGTCGGCCGGTTTGGGCGTGATGTCGACGAGATCGCCTTGGGGACTGCGCCAGACGCAATGGAACTCCGCCGTGACGATCGCCGGCGGCCATTCCCAGATCGTCCAGCCATAGACCGGCGCGCCACCATCGGCCGCCACCTTCAACCGCACGCCGTCGCTGCACCAACCGTAGCGGCCGAGGGGATCCGACACGACGGGGATGAACGCCGCCGGCACACCTCCCAGTGCTTGACAGAAGGCCAGGATGGACGGCGTCAAGGCCGGGGGCGTGGTTTCGGTCGCCTTTTGCCGGGCCTCCCGGTCCTGGGCGAACAACTGCTTTGAGGCGATTTCGATCTCGCCGTCCGTCATCACCATGCGCCCTGCCTCGCTTCCAATGGTCAAGCTTGACGATAGGTTGATTTCCAGGCCCGGCGCCACCCCATAGACGTAAAGCGTAGCCTTAGCCGACCAAGTCTAGCGTCGCCGCAGGCCCCGCCCTATCCTTGCGCCATGCCCCCTCGCCTCCGCCCGACACCCCGCCTGCTCACCCCCGCCGGCTGGACCGCCCTTGCCGCCGTGGCGCTGCTGGCCGCCGCGATGGTCACGGTCGTGACGCGCGCCTAGCGCGTCCAGAAGACATGCACCGCGTCCGGCGCGGTTTCGACGGTAAAGACCTCGCCGTTCAGCCGCGCGTCGCGGGCCATGGCCTCGTAATCGATATAAAGCCGCAGGGCCTGCGGGATTTCGACGGTCTCCTCGGTCAGGTCCTGGAAGCTGTCGGCGAGGCTTGAGAAGCAACCGCGATACTGGCCCTCGAGCGCGGCCTCTGCCGCCTCCAGATCGCCACCGACCTCCGCCAGCACCAAGGCGCCAAGCCGTCCACGGGCGCGCAGGAAGCCCGCGATCTCGACCACCCGCGCGATCCCCGCATATTCGGCGATCTCGACCCCGCCAAATCCCTCGTGGTCGTGGATCGCGAACTCTTCGGCCATTGGCTCGGGCGAGGCCTCCAGCATCGATCGGATCGCGGCCCAAACTGCTTCGGCGTCGCTCTCGACCTCGATCCAGGCGCCATGCAGAACGCCAGCGTTATAGGCGGCCAGACACGCAACATAGATGCGGGGCGCCAGAGCACCAAAGCCAAGGTCATCAACAGCTTGTCCCATCATCCTCATCCTTCAAGGCAGGGTTCGATCACTCGAACCCTTGCCCGTCGGCGAGACCGGGGGTGCAAGCGGAGGGGCGGCTTCGCGGGGACCCGGCTGCAGGCCGGCAAGGCCGGCCGAAGCTGGGCGGAAGGCGATCCGCAGCGCGCTGGGGGCGGAGCCCCAAGACGGCGCCCTGCGCTAGCGGCCGAGGGACCTGGCAGTCGGTCCAGGGTTCGCGCCCTGGTCGATTGACTCCGCAGCCCCAAGAAGAACAATTAGAGAACTTCAAGGAAATCTCCATGCCGACCTCCTCCCACCCCGGGCGCATCGCGTCCGCGGACAAGCCGCCGCGCGTCTATCGCCGCGCCGTCGAGAAGCTGACCCGTCACCGCGAGCGATACGGCGATCCGACTGCCCGCACCCTTTATTTTACCTTCCCGGGCAGTCGCCGGGCCTTGCGCAGCCAAGTCACCTTCGTGTCGACCGAGCACGTGCCCGACTTCGAGGGGGATGAGGCTTGGTTCGAAATGGAGCTGGTGGCCGGCGTTCCCTGGTCCTGGTGGCGGGCCGTCCGCCAAGTCGAAGCGCCCAGCCGATGAGCGGTCAGCTCAGCCTGTTCGCGCCCCCGCCGCCCGCCATGCCCGAGGGCTTTCTCTACCAGCCCGACCTGATCGGCGAGGACGAGGAGCGCGACTTGGTGGGTCGCTTCCAGGATCTGGATTTCCAACCCTATGAGCATCAGGGCTATCTGGGCCATCGCCGCGTGGCCGCTTTCGGATGGCGACGCGACGCCCACGGCCACATGGTCGAGACGGGCGAGCCGATCCCCGACCTCCTGCGGCCGCTGCTGGCCAAGGTCGCCGGCTTCACCGGCCTGGCCATCAGCAGCTTCCGCCACGCCCTGGTCACCGAATATGCCCCGGGCGCGGGGATCGGCTGGCATCGTGATCGCCCGCCGGCCGTGGCGATCGCCGGGGTCTCGCTCCTCTCGCCCTGCGCCTTTCGCCTGCGCCGCAAGACCGGCGAGCGCTGGGCGCGGGCGACGCTGCAGGCAGAGCCGCGTTCGGCCTATCTGATGTCTGGCCCCTCCCGCAGGGATTGGCAGCACAGCATCCCGCCCGTCGAGGCCCTGCGCTACTCGGTGACCTTCCGCACGGTGCGAGCCTAGCGCCACGCGTCAATGTTCGAATTTTGTTCGCATTCGTGATAGAAGGCCGGGCCATGGAGTCGCCGCCCCGCAAGATCATCCATATCGACATGGACGCCTTCTATGCGTCGGTCGAACAGCGCGATGACCCCAACCTGCGCGGCAAGCCTGTTGTGGTCGGCTCGCCGGCCGCGCGCGGGGTAATCGCCGCGGCCAGCTACGAGGCGCGCCAGTTTGGGGTGCGCTCGGCCATGCCCTCCAGCACGGCGCTGCGCAAATGCCCGCAGTTGATCTTCGTGCCGCACCGGTTCGAGGTCTACCGGGCCGTCTCGCGCCAGATCCACGCGATCTTCGCCGACTTCACCGATCTCATCGAACCTTTGTCGCTGGACGAGGCCTATCTCGACGTCACCGCCGACAAGGCCGCTCTGGGCAACGCCACCGACACCGCCCGGCTGATCCGCCAACGCATCCACGAAGCGACCGGCCTGACCGCCTCGGCGGGCGTCTCCTACAACAAGTTCCTGGCCAAGCTGGCCAGCGACCAGAACAAGCCCAACGGCCAGTTCGTGGTTGGTCCGGGCAAGGGCCAAGCCTTTGTCGCCAGCTTGCCGATCGGCCGGTTCTACGGGGTCGGCGAGGTCACCGAGCGCAAGATGAAGGCCCTGGGGATCGAGACCGGCGAAGACCTGCACCGCCAGAGCCTGGAGTTGCTGGTCCGCCATTTCGGCCGATCGGGTCCCTGGTTTTACGGCGTCGCGCGCGGGATCGACGAGCGTCCGGTCAATCCCGATCGCGAGCGCAAGTCCTCGGGCTCGGAGACCACGTTCGAGACCGATCTTCTGGACACCACCCGGATCGAAGCCGAGGTCGCGGCCCTGGCCGACAAGGTGTTTTCCTGGTGCGAGACGGCCCAGGCCTACGGGCGCACCGCCACGGTCAAGATCAAGTACGCCGACTTCGAGCAGGCCACCCGCCGCCGGTCCCTGGCCGACGCCATCGTCGACGCCGCGACCTTGCGCCAGCTGGCCCGGGATCTGGTGCGCTCGGTCTATCCCCTGCGGGCCGGCGTGCGCCTTCTGGGCGTGACCGTCTCCAGCTTCGCCAGCGCGCCTCCGGCCGTCCAGGCCGCCCTCGTCTAGTCGCCTAGTCGTCTGACTGAAGCACTTCGAGCAGGTCAGGATTGATCGCGAGATAGCCGCCTTCCGCGAAGGGCTGCAGAAGCAGGAAGCCAGCGGACTCCAGAATACGCCAGATTCTGCCCTGAGCGCGTTCCAGCCACCTTTGGATAGCGATCAGCCGCCGCGTCATCGCCTCACATCCATAGTGGTCCAGATCGCCAGGCCAAGCGCCATAGTGAAACAGGCGGTGGACAAAGTAGTCGCGCTTGTCCTTGACCCATTTCAGATAGGCGATGTCGGTTGCGGCAATGCCATGCCGCTCCAGGATCTTGATGAGTGAGCCGATGGTCGAGCCCTGCAGCAAGTCGCGCTTAGCGACCAACTGCTCCCAGCGCTTCATGTCCGGCCCCAAGGCTTTTTCCAAGCGGACGCGATTGCACATCATCATCGCGGAGATCAGCATCTCCTCGAACTGGCCAACGGCCAGATGGGTCGCGGCGATGTGCTGACAGTACATCAGACGACGAAAATCAAGATCGTCCATGCTGGCGATCGTGTCGGCTAACTGCTCTTTGGTGAAGCTAGGATCAAACACGCGCTCTCCTACGGGCGTCGCGCCCAAACCGGCACCGATCGGCGAAAGAAGGGATGCTCTTGTGAATCCGGAATTGACGCAAATCCCCGCGCGGATCTTGGGGTTGGCAACAGGAGCGTTGGCTCAGGCGAACCAGCATGCGGCTTTCGCCGATCCCGGCAACGAACATTGGGACTTCATCTCGGTGCTGAACACGGCCCACGCCGGCGAGCTTTTCCTCAAGGCGATCATCGCCAAACGTCACCCACTACTAATTTTCAAGGACGTCGCCAGCCTAGACGACAACCAAGCCAAACAACTCGACATGCCGACGCTGCTGACCCGTGGCCGCACGCACGATTTCGAGAAGCTGCCGCAAGTCCTATGGGCTACGACGGGCCTGCGCGTGCCAGATATGCAGTGTTTTGAACGGCTACGGAGAGCCAGAAACGCCATCCAACTTCTGCGCGCCAGAACAGGAGGACTTTCGAGCTCTGTCGCTGGAGTTCATCTATAAGATTATCGACCCCCTGATCGCCAAGGAATTCAACCTCATCGCGATCGAACATCACGAAGACCACAGCGTGGGGTACGACTACGTCGTCCAGCAAGTACTTTACGCCGGACTGAAGTTCACCGTGCCCGACGACTTCAACATCACCGAGATCGACCTGAATGACGCCCTCAACGACAATAGCGCGTCGTACAAGAAGTGGTTTAAGCGGGAACTGCAGCGGGTCGGCAAATCAACCCTGCTCCCATGATGGCCCGTAGAAAGAGCGTGCCTATTTGGGCGTGAAGAAGCTCTTTCCCGAAATCCCGGCACGATCGAAGAACGCCTGGTTACGACCGCGCGCGTCGGTCAGTAGCGCGTCCCAACCAATCAACTCGATGGAGCCCCGGAAGCCGTCACGGGGTTGATAGATGCGCCCGCGACCATCCGCCGTCCGCTGCCAGGAGAACGTCCACTCATCTAGCTTACCGACGATGTCGGCGACGACGAAGCAGTAGAAGACGGTGCGCTCGTCGAGCTTGATAGGCCTTCCCTTGACGTCGCGCATATCACCAGTCTGAAGCCGGCGCACGTAACGTTCAACCTGTAGCGCTGGGTTCTCGCTATCGGCATAGCTTGAGCGCCCCGGTCGCTTGAACTCGACCAGTAGAACCTTTGACGGCTCCTCGACCTGACGCAAGCCATGGACGTGATCAAAGATCAAAACGTCCGGCCGCTCATCACTGTCTATCGCATCCGAGAGGACCGAGAACTCCTCGTCGGAGCTGAAGTACTGCGCGAAGGTCAGCCGCTCATCGACGATCCACAGGTCGTGGGACGCCGCGGCCTCGACCTTGCGGCTGCCATCCTCAAGGGTGTTGACCCGCAGCGGACAGATGAACGAGTGCAAGACGTCCTCGCGCTGGTAGGCGCTGTCGCGCGTATCGTCGCGAACTTTCTCGAGCAGGATCTCGATAAAATCCAAGACGACTTTACGGCGAACCACGTACTCGGCGAGACTTCGCTGCTCAGAGTCCTCCAGAGCTTTTCCTGCCTCAGCAATAGCCGCCGAGAAGGACGACACGTCCGCGGCGCCATCCTTCAGCCGTGTCAGAACGTTTCGGATCTTTTCCGCCTGACGCTGGTCACGACGGAAACGCTCTCGTGACAGATGCCCGTAGATTGCATCGCCATTTAACTCGCCCGACGGAAGCTTTGCCTGCAATTCGGCGGTGTCGCCGAAGGCCACCGAGGGATAGGTCTCAGTAATCTCCTCGATTTTTATCCGCTGCTCGCCGCTCAGCTTGGACAAAGGCTCAGCGAGAAAAGCCTCGATGTGCTGGGTGCACACGTCGTTGATGATCTTCTCAAGGATAGCGTCTTCGAACATGAACGCCGTGCGTTCCTGATTGACATTCCGGTCTAGGAATTCGCCCGTCAGGATAGCGTGAAACACCCGATCATGGGCCTCGCCGAAATATTTGAGCCCAAGCTTGCCATCGATGCTTTGGGAGTGGACCGTGCGGTCGTGGGCAATGAAGTGGACGAAGTGCGATCCCTTCAGGTCGGTGCTGGCGACCTTGTCGCATTCCATCAAGGTGAGGAAGAGCGTGCCGTAGGCCTCGGTCTCCAGCTTCACCGCAGTTTGTTTGCGATGGACGATCTTATCGATATCGGCCGGATACTGCCGCGTTTCATCGCCGACATGCACCGTGACCTGCGGACAGCGCCCGCCGATGAAGGTCGGCAGAAAGTGCGACGTCAGGTGCTGGAACACGAAGCTGTCGCGCCCGGGGAACTTGGTGAAGTAGGCGTTGTCGCGAAGACCCGTGAACTTGACGTGGAATGAGGTCTCGCGCGCGTCCGACGCGTCCTCGATCACGTGGTTCTGAATCTGGTCCTGATTGGCCAGCACGAATTCGAAGCGCCGCCGTTTGCGGGCGCCGTTCGGTTCATCAAAGACGCTTGTGACGTTGGTGCGCTGGAAACAGTCGAGCCACAAAAGGCGACCGACACCTTTCCCACCAATAAGGATCTTGTTGTCGCTGTCGGTGGTCGTGAAGGCTTCCCAGTTACGCTCATCAAGACCCACACCGTTGTCTTCGACGGTGGCCCAGACGTTCTCTTTCTTTCGTTCGGTATTAACGGTGACGACGATGCGCCCCTGCATCGTCACCTGATCGGCAAACTTGGCCTGGACCGAATGGATCGAGTTGCTGATCGCCTCAAAAAGCGGCTGCATTGCCGCGGCGACGTTGGTCGGCTTGGGCAGACGGTCGATGCGCTTGACCAGATTGGGCCGGAGCGAGGTCATCAGGCGACGCCCACGGTGCGTCGAGTCACGTTCTCGCCCACGTTCCCTAGATCCTTGGCCAACATCCCGCCCCCGAGTCTGTTCTTGGGGCCTGACAATAGCCATGTGGCGCTCGATTTCGACGGAAAAAGCGATGCCCAGACCGAGGACCCATGCGCCGCCAGGACCGGTCGCTAACGTCAGGGCTTGCGCCCCCGCACAAACGCCCGGTCGGTGGCCATGAACCGCGCCAGCATCGGCGCCACCAGCCTGGCCGGTTCGGGCGCCTTGCCGCCAGTCTCGGCCGCGTGAGCCTGCGCATAGGCCAGCAGATCGCGATGGATGGCGGCTGGCAGGTCCAGGGTGATCTTGATCGGTGTCTCGTCCTCCAGTGGACCAAGCTTCAGTTTGCTCATGGGACCTTCCTTTCGACATAGGGTTCAAGAACCAGGTCGCGGGTCAGCAGCACCCGCAGGGGCGCGCCGGGGCGGATGGTCAGGGTCGGCGCCAGATCGAGAGATCGACCGACCGTTTGCTGGCCGACGCTGTTGGCCGTGTCGCGCCCGGCCCGCCGCAGGGCCCGCAGCAGATCGTCATCCTGGCGGGACGATCCGATCTCGGTTCCAATGGCCAGGAGCGTGCTGAGGCCGGCGGCAGCGAGCACCCGGCGGCCGTGACGATCGACGCCATCCTGCAGGCCAGCCATGCCCTGCTCATCGGCGCCCGGTAGCTTGTCCAGCACGATTGAGCGCCCCGATGGCAGAATCAGCCGCGTCCAGGTCACCGCCAACCGGGACTGCCCTCCGCGCGCGCCGGCCTCGTAGTCGCCGATCAGGCGGGCCCCGGCCGGGATCAGCAGCACGCCGCCCCCGAGACTGTCGAACACATCCTGGGTGACCTGGGCGATGGCCAGGCCCGAGACGTCCGACCGCAGGCCGGTGACCAAGGCCGCCGGAATGATCGCGCCAGCCTGCAGGATGTAGGGCGAGGCCGGAGCCTGAAGCCGTTCGGTGCTGGTCGTTCGAGCATCGACTGCCGCGCTCGCAGCTGGCGGCGACGTAGCGTCCAGCCCGGACGTCGTCGCGGATGTCCGGCGCGACGAAGCCGGCAGAAAGAGACCGCTGGCGATCGCCGCCTGGCGCGCGTCGCGCTCGGCCGCCCGGCGCGGATCCGCCAGCGGTGTCGCGGCCGACCCAGGCGAGGCGCCCATCGGCTCCGGCAGCGTCGCAGGCGTTCCGCCGGCCTTCGCCCGGCTGGCGGCCAGGATCGGCCGCCCCAGGTCGCCGGGCAAGGGCGGCCCCAGCGCCGGCACGTGGGCGGGGCCGACATAGCCGCCAGGCAAGGCGCTGACCTGCTCGGGCGGCTGGGGTGGGGTGAAGGTCGGTTCGCGCTCTGCGGGCTTGCGCCTTTCCATCAGCGACCAACCCAGCGCTCCAGCGAGCCCTAGCGCCAGAATGACCGAGACCACCATCAAGGCCCGCCGCGACACCCGCGCTACTGGGGCCGAAGCGGTCCGCAGTCGAAGCGTCTTTGCGATCTGGCTTTCGTGCGCGTCGCGTTCCTCGCTCATGGGGTCGACTCCTGGATGACGTACTGAGGCTGAGCCTTGCGGGTCAGGCGCACGGCGATCGCGCGCCGCTTGCCGCCTAGGCGCAGCTCCGCGCGGTCGAACAGACGGTCCGTGACCAGACGCTGGTCCTCGATGCGGTAGTTGATCAGTTCGGCGGTCTTGCCGTCCGGGCCCAGGCGATAGAGCGGCGGCAGGTCCGAGACGTCGATCCCAGGGCCGAATGCGACGTAGACTTGGCGGCCGTCGTCAAAGAGTCGGACCGGACGCCAGGGCGGATGGGCGCCTTCGATCTTGTAGCCGATGTTGATGCGGCGCTCCGACGGCCCTGTCGGCGGCCTGTTTGCCAGAGCCAGCGGCGCGGCCACGAGCACGACCGGCGGCGGCGGATAGACCCAGGCCACTTGCGAAAGCCAGGTCCGCGCCGAGGCTCGAAGCTCAAGGTGGTAGGTGCGCCGGTCGGTGTTGATCAGGAGATTAGTGGACAGGTTTGCCGCCGTCGGCTTGACCAGAACATGCACCCGCCGCGCGGCGCCTAGGCCGCTGACGGTGTCGCCGATCACCCAGCGGGCGGTGTCGCCGGCGGCGATAGCGCCCTCGCCCACCAGGGCTTCTCCAGGCTCCAGGACAATGTCGGTGATGCGGCCGGGCGTGGCGATGATCGGATAGACCGTCTCTTCATTATAGATGAAGCGCTTGCCCCCGGCCGGAACCTGCAGCTGGGCCGGCGTCGCGGCCAGTACGCCCAGCGGCCAGGCAGCGACCACCACGGCCACCAGGAAATCACGCCGCCGGGTCATGCGCCGTACTCCTTCGACCAGGCGATCGCCGAGACGAAGATGCCCAGCGGATTGGCACGCAGCGCCTCGGCGGTGCGCGGCGGCTTGATCACCAGGGTCAGGATAGCCGTCCAACGCTCGGTCGCGGCCAGTTGGCCGTCGGCGTAGCGCTTCTCGACCCAGCCGACCTGGAAGCTGGACGGCGTAGCGCGCACCACACTGGTCACCGTAACCGTCACCTGAGCACGGCCGACCTGGGCGAAGGGATCCTGACGACGGGCATGGTCGGACAGCACGGTCGCGCCCGCGGTGTCGACGAAGTCGTAGGCGCGTAGCCATCCCTGGCGCATGACCACCGGGTCGGTGGAGATGGTCCGCACATCGGCGATGAACCGCGCTAGGGTCCAGGCGATCATAGGATCGGTGGGTCGGGCGCCCTGCACGGCCGGGGCGGTGATCCGCGGCCCACCGTCGCGCGAAACCTCGACCACCCAGGGGGTCACCGACCCGCGCGTGGCTAGCCAGGTCAGGCCACCACCAAGGGCAAGATTGGCCGCCAGCAGCCCGAGGGTCGCCATCCGCCAGTTGGCGGCCTGGACACGCGCTGCGCCCATCCGATCGTCCCAGGCCTGGCCGGCGCGTTGGTACGGTGTTTCCGGCTGCGGGGTCGCGCCGTAGCGCGCCGATCCCTTGAAGGGGTTCATGGTCAGTCCTCCTTGAGGCTGGGCGCGGCGCCGCCGCTGGATCCATCGCCGCTGCCGAGGGCGTGCAAGGCCATGCCCGCGCCGTGGGCCAGGGCCTGCTTTTGGTGAAGGTCGCGCGCCCAGGCGGGCGCATCAGACGAACCGCCGCCCCCCTGCCCTCCGCCCTGATCGCCGCTGGCGCCGCCGGTAGGCTTGGAGGGTGACGCGGTGCTGGCCGCGCCGCCGCCAGAGCCGCCGCCATTGGGCGAGGATGGCCCTGAGGGATCGGACGGGCCGGATGGCGATGGCGGGGCTCCACCGCTCGGACCAGCCGGCGGCGCACCGCCCCCCGCCGCCCTCGCGCCAGCCAGGCCTGTGCCCAGCGCCGTCGTTCCAGCGACGGTCATCTGGGCGGCGGCCGCGCCGGCCATGGCCATGCCTCCTACCACCAGGCCGGTACCGACCGCCGCTCCCGCGCCCAGCTGCGGCGCGCCCGAGACCAGACCCGAAGCGATGCCAGGCCCGAAGATCGACAGCCCCAGGAGTGTCAGGGCCGCCAAGCCCATGGCTAGGACCTCCTCCAGGGTCGGCTGGCCAGTGGAGGCGCTGGTAAACTCCGAGAACAACGACGAGCCGATGCCGACGATGACGGCCAGCACCATGACCTTCACGCCCGAGGCGATGACGTTGCCGAGCACCTTCTCGGCCAGAAAGGCGGTGCGGCCGAAGAGGCCGAAGGGGACGAGCACGAAGCCGGCCAGGCTGACGAGCTTGAACTCGATCAGCACCACGAAGACCTGCACGGCGATAATGAAGAAGGCGACGATCACCAGCAGCGCCACGGCCAGAAGAATGACGATCTGGACGATGTTCTCGAAGAACCCGGGAAACCCGCCCAGCTCGGCGGCCGCTTGCAGAATCGGTTTGCACGCCTCGATCCCAAGCGCGGCCAGTTTGCCCGGCCGCAGGAAGTCTTCGGCCGAAGCGCCGGCGGCGCTGGCCTTGAGCCCCAGCCCTGCGAAGCTGCGCATCACGATGCTGCTCAAGGTCTGGAAGTTGCCGATCAGGAAGGCGAAGAACCCGACATAAAGGGTCTTCTTGATCAGTCGGGCCAGGATGTCTTCGCCCTGCGACCACGCCCAGAAGAGCGCCGCCAGGGTCACATCGATGGCCACCAGGGTGGTCGAGAGGAACGCGACCTCACCGCCCAGCAGCCCAAAGCCGCTGTCGATGTAGGTGTTGAAGGTGTCAAAGAAGCGATCGATGACGCCGGCGTCGTTCATGGACGCCCCCCGCCGAAGAACCGCTGCCTGGCCGCGATCCAGGCCGCCCGGCAGGCCGGATCGTCCTGGGCCGCCTCGCCCAGCGCGCGACAGCGGGCCAGCTGCGGGTCCGACATCGTGGCCGGCGGCCGGATCGGCGACGGGGCCTGGGACCGGCTCGCCGCCACGAGCGCGCCCCCGACCAGAATGAGAAGAACGGTCCCCCAGACGAGGGCCCGGGTCATGGCTGGTCGGCGCTCCCCATGAACTTGACGAAACGGGCCTTGGCGTCGGCGCGGGCGGCGGCGCGGTCGGCCGCCTCCAGGGCCTGGGCGCGGCCTTGGGCGGCGTTCAGCGCGATCAGGTCCGAGAGTTGCTGGGCTTGCAGGGCCAGAAGCTGGTTGCCCGCCTGGGCCGCCTGCAATCCGCCGACCGCGCCCTGGCTGGCGCCCACCAGGCTCTCCAGCTCGCCGCGACTGGCGCCAAGGCCCCCGACCACGCCAGCCTGGACCTTCAGGGCGTCCTCGAACCCGGCCACGGCCGCGGTCCAGCGCGCATCGGCCCGCGCTGTCAGCTGGGCCTCGCCGGCGGACAGGTCCACGGCCTGGTAGTTGGAACGGAACGCCTGCTGGATCTGGTCGACGTCATAGGCCAGGGCTTGGGCTTGGCCGAGCAGTTGGCGTGTCCGCTCTACCTGCCCCCGTAGCGCGGCAAGAGACGAGTACGGTAGGCCCGCCAGGCTCTTGGCCTGACCGATCAGCATCTGCGCCTGGTTCTGCAGCGAACTGATCTGGTTGTTGACCGTCTGCAGGGTACGCGCGGCGGTCAGCACGTTCTGGGCATAGTTGCTCGGGTCGAAGACGGTGAACTGCGCCTGGGCGGGCGGCGGCGTCAGGGCCAGGCCCACGAGGATGGGCGCGCCGAGCAGCGTCGCGACCAGGCGGCGGGAGGCGTTCATGGCGAGATCTCCGTGGATTGCGCTGAGAAGCTGGGAATGGGGGATGGATCGGCGGCGACCAGATCGGCGGCCCAGGCCAGTCCCTGGCGGCGTAGCCAGGTGGCCGCGAAGCCACTGGCGCCATGGTCGGCCAGCACCTGCCCAATCGCCGCCTGGTCTGTTTTCGAGGATGCGGCGCAGACGGCCAGGGCCACGGGTCCTAGGCCCAGGTCGAACAAACGATCACCGACCCGCGATTGCAGGTAGTAGTCGCGGGTTGGCGTGGCCCGGGCGAGGATTTCGATCTGTCGCTCGTTGAGCCCAAAGCGCGCATAGGCGGCCGCGCCCTGTGGCTCCAAGGCCCTGGGGTTGGGCAGGAAGATACGCGTCGGACAGCTTTCGATGATCGCCGGCGCGATGGCGCTGTGGTCGATATCGGCCAGAGACTGGGTGGCGAAGACGACCGAGGCGTTCTTCTTGCGCAGGGTCTTCAGCCATGTGCGCAACTGAGCGCCGAAGGCCGGGTCGTCCAGGGCTAGCCAACCTTCGTCGATCAGGATCAGCGTGGGCCGACCATCCAGTCGCCGACCTATGCGATGAAAGAGGTAGGCCAGAACCGCAGGGGCCGCGGCGCTGCGCGCCAGCCCCTCGGTCTCGAAGACCTGGATGTCGGCCTCGCCGAGTTTTTCGTCAGCGCCATCGAGCAGCCGGCCCCACGGCCCGCCCAGCACGAAAGGGGCCAGCGCGGCCTTGAGCGGCTGACTGGCCAGGAGCGCCACCAAGCCGGTCAGGGTCCGTTCGGGGCTCGGCGCACTGGCCAGGCTGCCCAGAGCAGCCCAAAGGTGCTCGCGCTCGGCCGGTGCCATCTCGACGCCCTCTCGCGAGAGCACCGCGGCCAGCCAATCGGCCGCCCAGGCGCGCTCGGCGGGGTCGTCGATCAAGGCCAAGGGCTGGAGGCCACAAGCCATGGCCGCGTCGATGCCCAGATCATGGAACTCACCGCCCATCCCGAGGGCCGCAGCACGGCTGGACGCGCCGAAGTCGAAGGCGAAGATCTGGGCGCGAGGGTAGCGTCGAAACTGCAGGGCCAGGACCGCCAGCAACACGCTCTTGCCCGCCCCTGTCGGCCCCACCATCAGGGTGTGACCGACGTCATCGACATGCAGACTCACTCGAAACGGCGTTGAGCCGGCCGTGCGGGCGATCAGCAGCGGCGGGCCCGCCAGATGGTGGTTGCGCTCGGGCCCCGCCCAGACCGCCGACATCGGGGCGATGTGGGCCAGATTCAGGGTCGACAGCGGCGGCTGGCGGACATTGGCGTAGACATGGCCGGGCACACTGCCCAACCAGGCCTCGACCGCGTTGACGCTCTCGCGGATGACGGTGAAGTCACGCCCCTGGATCACCTTCTCGGCCAGGGCCAACTTGGCGTCGGCTAGGGCCGGATCGACGTCCCAGACCACTAGGCTGGCGGTCACGTAGGCATAGGCCACCGCGTCGCCGCCGAGATCCTGCAGGGCCAGGTCGGCCTCGGCGGCCTTGTTGGCTGCGTCGTTGTCGACGAGAGGCGAGGCCTCCTGGGTCAGCGCCTCGCGCAGCAGGAGCAGCACCGACTTGCGTTTGGCGAACCACTGGCGACGGATCCTGCCCAGGAGGCCGACGGCCTCGGTCTTGTCCAGGCAAAGGGCGCGGGTCGTCCAACGATAGGCGAAGGCCAGGCGGTTGAGGTCGTCCAACAGCCCCGGCAGGGTCGCGGGCGGAAAGCCTACCAGGGTCAGGATCCGCAGGTGGGCATCGCCCAAACGTGGCTCCAGCCCGCCGGCCAACGGCTGGGTGGCCAGGAGCGCGTCCAGATGCATGGGCGTCTCGGGGACGGCCACACCCTGGCGGTCGGTTGAGACCGCGCCATGCAAGAAGCTTAAGGTCCCTGCGTCATCCAGCCATCCGACCTTGGGCATCAACCCGTCGAGCAGCGCCGGCAGCCGGTCGGCGCGATCGATGAAGGCGGCCAGTTCCGCGCGCCAATCGATTCCGCCGCCGACGCGGCCTTCGATGAACAATCCCTCGATGCGGCCGCGCCGATCGGCCGGCGGCAGGTAGGTCAGGGTCAGGTAGTAGCGACTCTCGAAATGGGCGCCGGCCTCGACGAAGGCGGCCTTGCGCTCCTCGTCGATCAGGGCCGACAGGGGGTCTGGAAAGCGGCTGATCGGATAGGCCGCGGCGGGGTCGCGGCGGGCTTCCACAAACAGCGCCCAGCCCGAGCCGAGCCGGCGCAAGGCGCCGTTCAGCCGCGCGGCGACCGCGCCGATCTGGCCTTGCGTCGCCGAGTCCAGATCGGGACCACGGAACTCGGCGGTCCGCTGAAATCCGCCGTCCTTGTTCAACACCACGCCGGGCGCGACCAGGGCCGCCCACGGCAGATAGTCGGCCAGTCGCGACGACGACCGGCGGTATTCCCGAAGATCGAGCATGGCTCAGACCTCCAGATAGGCCGGAAGCCGGACATGCCGGCGACCCACGTCGAAGATCTGCGGGTCGTGCCGGGCGGCCCAGACGGCCAGGCCATGGCCGACCAACCAGACCAGCAGGCCCACGACCCACAGCCGCAAGCCCAGCCCCAGGGCCGCGGCTAAGGTGCCATTGACCAGGGCGATCGCGCGCGGCGCGCCCGCCAGCAGCATCGGCTCGACCAGCGCCCGATGGACGGGCGCGGACAGCCCCATCGCTTGATCGCCGGCCATCAGACCACCGCCCCGCCGCCGAACGAGAGGAACGACAGAAAGAAGGAGCTGGCGGCGAAGGCGATCGACAGACCAAAGACGATCTGGATCATCTTGCGCGCCCCGCCGGAGGTCTCGCCGAAGGCCAGGGACAGGCCCGTGACGATGATGATGATCACCGCGATGATCTTGGCGACGGGACCTTCAACCGACTCCAGGATCTGCTGAAGCGGCTCTTCCCAGGGCATGCCCGAGCCCGCGGCCTGGGCCGGCTGACTGGCCAGCAGGGACGCCACCAGCAGGGGCGCAGCGCGGGTGAGATGGCCCAGGCCGTCCAGCATCGAGCCGGACAACAGGCGTGCGCGCAGGCGCGAGGGTTCTCGCGTGGACATCTGAAAATCTCCGAGATTGGGGGCTAGGGTCTCAGGCGGGACTGAGCTGGTAGGCGCCGTCGGGTCCCAGACCCTCCAGACGCGCGAGGTCCGCCAGACGGCGTTGCCGCCCCCTACCCTGGAGGACCGCGATGAGGTCGATGGTTTCGGCGATCAAGCCCCGCGGCACGATCGCCACCGCTTCCTGGATCAGCTGCTCCAGGCGCAACACCGCGCCCAAGGCCGATCCCGCGTGTAGGGTCCCGACCCCGCCCGGATGGCCCGTGCCCCAGGCCTTGATCAGGTCCAGGGCCTCGGGCCCGCGGACCTCGCCGATGATGATGCGGTCGGGCCGCAGCCGCAGGGCCGAGCGAACCAGATCCGTCAGGCTGGCCACGCCATCGCAGGTGCTCAGCGCCACCTGGTTGTCGGCCGCGCACCTTAACTCCGGCAGATCCTCGGCGATGATCACCCGGTCACCCGTGCGCGCCATCTCGGCTAGCAGGGTGTTGACCAGGGTGGTCTTGCCGCTGGAGGTGGGACCGACCACGAGGATATTGGCCTGCTCGCGCACGGCGCTGGCCAGAACCTGCGCCTCCCGGTCGTCCATCACCCCGTCACGAACATAATCTTCGAAACCGAAGACCAAGCCGGCCGGTTTGCGGATGGCGAAGGTGGGCGCGGTCACCACGGGCGGGATCCAACCTTCGAAGCGCTCGCCGGCGCCGGGGAGCTTGGCCGACAGGCGTGGCCGTGCCGTATGGATCTCGCCCGCGACGTGGTGGGCGACTAGGCGCAGGATCCGCTCGGCGTCCTTGGCCGGGATGGTCAGTTCCGCGTCGACTAGTCCAGCGTCGAAGCGGTCGATCCAGACCCGGCCATCGGGATTGAGCATGACCTCGGCGACCCCGGGGTCTTCCAGTAGCCCCAGGAGCGTGGCGCCCAGGGCGGTGCGCAACATCTGGCGGCTGCGCGCGAGTCCGGTTTCGGTTTCGGAAAGGTCCACGACGGATCCCCGTTGCTTACGGGGATGACTAAAGGGACCTGGAAATGGCCGGTCTCAACCGCCAAATCGGCGCGTCGTAGAGTGGCGTGGAAAGACAGGCAAACGTCGGTCGTCGCGACGCTAGGCCAGCCGAGGGATCTCTCAGTGTGGCCCTAGCACCGCTCAGAGAATCGATCGTAAGCGTCGATGCATCGCGTACGCAGGTCGATCTCGCCGGCGTAGATTTCCTGACGCAAGTAGGTCAATTCGGCGTCCTTGTCGGCATCCGTGACGTCGATGTACCAGCATCGCGAAGGGACCACGTCGTCGCCGTTCCAGCGGTAGCCGCGAGCTTTCAATCGGTCCTTCATGGCGAAGGGCGAGTTCTCCGCCCAAATCCTCCAGGTCGGCGTCCGCGCCCGTTCCAATAAGGCGGCCATGGCCGGCCCCCCGCTCCGCGGGAGGTCGGCGGCCAGAAGCTCAATGGCCGCGGCACAGTCGTTCACGGCGCGATGGCGGTCGTAAAAGAACCCTGCCCCGGCCGCGAGCCAGGCGAGCTTGACGCCCTCGTGCCCCTCTGCGGCCCAATCGACCTGGCTCATCGAGCAAGCCCAGGGCTTGGTGCGAAAAACCTCGCAAAACCGCTCCAGGAAGCGTCGATCGAAGGCGGCATTGTGGGCGACGATCAAATCCGCCGAAGACGCCACGGTCGCTACGGCGTCCACATCGATCGCCTTGCCAGCGACCATGGCGTCGTCGATGCCGGTCAGCGCCGTGATCTCCGCCGAGATTGGACCAGCAGGCTGGCGTAGGCCTTGGAAAGCCTCGCCGATTTCATAGATCCGCCCATCCATCCCGTAATGGAAAGGGATCATGGCCAACTCGATGATCTCGTCGGCGCGCCAATCCAGGCCCGTCGTCTCGACATCAACGAAGAGACCCGTTCGGATCGGAACGCCCTCGGGAACGGGGATCGCGACGCGCGGCGCCAGACGGCGCAGCACGCGATAATCGCCGCTGTCCTCCAGGATCGCGGCCATGGTTTCAAGATCGACGCTCTGCGTGTCCATGGCTCTAGACATACCACTCTTGACGATTCCCCCGACGGGGTCCGGCGCTCGCGGCGTTCACGCGGTGCCCCCGAACGGCTGCGACGCTGACCGAAGCGCCGCGCTGGTCGCGCTAAGTTGCGCGCAACACATTGCTCGACGAGAACAGGGTCAGGGATTTGGACGCCCGGCTGATCGCGACATAGAGATGGCGCGCGTTCATCTGGTCGGCGTCCAGGATGACGGCGTGTTCGGCTTCCAGTCCCTTCAGCAATAGGGTGCTTCCCACCGCTCGCTTCGGCAGCGACCTGGCCGTCGCCCGGTGGCGTTCGCGGACATGGATCGCCGCCTCGCTCAGCGAGACGCCCTTGTGAGCCGAGCGATGAAGCGTATCGAGCATGGCGGTCAGGATCTGGCGGCGGAAGACCCGAGCGCCCGGCTCGGCCGCGAAGGCCTCGATCACCCGCGCGACCGCAGCGGGTCCATCATCGGCGCGCATGGCGAGACACGCAGCCTCGGCCTTGCTGGCGGGAATACGGGCGGTGCCGTTGTGCAAGCTATTAAGGCGGGTGCGCAGCGCGGTCATATCGATGCCGGTCATGACCTGCTTGGCTGCGGCTAGTGCGGCCTCAAGACGATCCTGCCCACGACATCTTTCAATGGCCGAGGCGGCGGTGATCAGGTCGCCGAGCTCCACCGGCTCGACCACATGCATCCCCGCGGTCTGGCGGGCGAAATCCGAGCGCGACGTGGGGCGTCGAGAGTCGCCGATCACCAGGAGCCCTTCGCCATCGGCGCTGCGCAGGCGAAGGACGACGTCCCGTTGGGCTACGGCCAAGGCCGTGGCGTCGGCCGGCTTCTGGCGCCAGATGACGTTAGGCGGCGCGCCGCGCAAATCTAGGCCTGTCCCGCCGAGAAGCCCTTTTCGCGCCTCAAGGATCCAGCGCCCGAAAGCGCCCTCGCCCGCATTGTTCCAGCGCCACGGCTCATCGAAGGTCCGCACGACCGGGAAATCGATGGCCACGCGCGTGTCCCAGTCGGGCAACGGCCCGCTGAAATCGAAGATGCGCTGGAGGGGGTCCCCCAGCACGCAGGTCGGCAGATGCTGAGCCAAAGCGACGATCAGGGCATGCTGATCGTGGCAGCAGTCCTGGTACTCATCGACGATCAGCCGCTGATAGGTCGCCAGTAGCGGCCGATCCAGCGCCGTAGAGGTGACCGCCTGCAACGCCGCCTTGCGTAGGGCCGGGTAATCCATCCGCGCAAGGCCGGCGATGACCATGCCGGAGAGTTGCGGGAAGTTACCGACCAGGCGCATCGACCAGCCGTCGATGGTCGCCAAACGATAGGCGCTGGCCGGCACGCCGGCCTTCTTAAGCCGCTCGCGCAAGGCCGAAACGCCAGCGTTGGTGTGGGTCAGGACCAAGGTGGTCCCGTCCAGACCCGCTTTCAGGGCTTCGATGATAGTTTGGGTCTTGCCGCACCCGGCTGGCGCGACCACCAAACCCCGGCGAACGGACGTCAGGTCAAAGGACAACGAGATCTTCCTCGTCACCGCCCGGGGTGACGTCGCTCCCCCCAATCATCCAAGCGCGCAGCGCTCCCAGGATTGCGGGCAGCGGCGCGGTGCTCTGCGCCAAGTATGGACCCAGGATCATACGTCCGACCTGCTCGGCCGGCTCGATCGCCTTGAACCATTTGCCCTTGCCGGCCGCCCGCCCCAGCTTGCCCCTGTCGATGTCGTCCAGGCCGAGCACCTCCAGGATCACGGGATCGAAGTCCAACCCCTCGTTGGTACAGCGCTGAAGAACGGAATCGTCGCCGTGAAGCTCACGCGCCATCGCCACCAGGGCCAGCACCGCCGCGTCCGGCAAGGATGCGAAGAGCTGCATCTCTGTTGAGTTCGCGCCGTCCCAGGCGAACTCGACCACATTGGCCGCTTCTAGGGCGGCGGCCTGTTCGGGCGTTGGACCGACATCGGAGTCGCGCCAGAGCGCCGTGCGATACCCCATGCGGCCGAAGGCGGCCGCTCGGGAAAACATGCTGCTGCCAGCGCCATCGCAAACCGCCACCCCTAGATAGGCCAGCGCATCCTCGCCCTGTTCGGTCCAATAAAGGTCCAGGCCTCGGGCCAGGCCAATTTCGGTCGCCCCTTCGCACACCAAGACGTTCGGCGCCAGAAACCCTTCGGCATTGGCGCGGACTGTCTTCTGGCTCTCCTCGTCGCCGCCGATCCCCTCGGCGCTGACCGTTCCATCCGCCCCACGCAGCACGCGCCATAGCTGGCTGGAGGCCAGTTCCCGAAGGACCACGGCCGAATGGGTGGTCAGGAACACTTGCCGGTCGGCAGGCGGGCTCTTGCTCCCCAACCGCTGGAGTAGGCGGCTGATCCGGTAGGGCTCCAGACCGTGTTCAACCTCGTCGATCAGGGAGATGGCGGCTGCCTCACCGGCCACCGCCTGCAAACTGGCGACCAACAGGCGCGCACTGCCGACGCCAAGGCTGCGCAGCGGTACGCCCTGGGCGTCATGCAGGGCGATGGCCCCGCCAGAGAAGCTGACGCCATGAGCGTCTAGGAGCGCCAGCGCCCCCTCCCCGCCCGGCACCCCCGCGGCCTTGGCCGTCTCGTCGACGATCTTGAGCGTGTCGGCGACCTGGGCGCTGGCGCTGTCGCCGAACGCGGACCGCGCCTGGCGCGCGGCTTCGGCCAGGGCCTGGCTGGCGTTGGCCCGCTGCTCGGACAGCCTGTTCAGGATCGAGCGTGGGCTCCAGGAGAAGTGGTGATTGGCCACCGCGCCCAGCCGGCTGGTGGCCAGGGCCACCCGATCGTTCCACGGGAGATCTTTGGTGACGCCGTCGGCGTCGGCGCGCTCCGAGTAGAGCGACCATCGCGGCTCCAAGTCGCTGTTGACGGTCAGCCGCATGGACAGCACCGGCTCCAGGCCTGGACCGGGTTCCGCCATAACGCCGCCGAGCCCCGCATCCCAGCCACGCAAGAAAAGCCCGTACGCATCGAGATCCAGGAGGGCGGGCGGCAGACCGCCCAAGGTCACGGTGATGACGATCGGCTGGCTAACATCAAGATTATGGAAGTCGGCGTCGCCGAACGTGGCCGACCGTCTCGGCTGCAGGACCAGTTCAATGGCGTCGAGCAGGGTCGACTTCCCCGAGTCGCCAGGGCCGATCAGGGCGTTGACCCCAACGGTTGGGACCAGAGCCCCCGCGGCGATACCCCGGAAGCGTTCGATTTCGAGAAGACGGATCAAGGCCATGCTCTAGCTTGTTTGCCCGCATGAGCTGCCGTCAAGCTTTCAGCGCTACCCTAGATCCACAGATCGGGTTGGGAAAGTCGTGCATGGGCGCGCAAGCCGGCGGGGTGTGGAGTCCGTTCTTCGCCGGTGGCGGGCGTGCTCCTGGCGCTGCCGCATCAGGATAGGATGCCGCTGGCCTTAGCTCTGTCCAGCCTGCAGCAATCCCAACCGACGTAGCAGGTCCAGACCGTAGAACGACACCTCTGGATCCTCGTCGATCTCGTGACCGTTTAGCTCGCTCCTCTTGAGACTGAGCTTTCGTTCGAACAGGCCGTTGGCGATCAGCCGTCCTTGGATGTGCATCTCGACCAGCCCATCCATGCTGTGGCCGGTGTTGATCCAGGCTCCCTCGCGCTGCTCCCAATGGCAATTGTAGCCGTTGGCCTCAAGCCAGGCCTTGTCGTCGCCATAGGTCTTGGTCCAGAGCATCAAGTAGCGGACATCGGCCTCCGTCAGGTCGTTGAGCAGGCGAACGACCGCTCTCTGATCTTCGGCCTCCCGCGTCGTTCCCATCAGTCCTTGAGCGACCAGATCGGCGAGCTGTTCGATGCGCTCGTCGGCGGTCGCCCGCGCCGCGCCCATCGCCCCATCCTCGATAAGACAGGCCTTCTGCGCATCCATGTCCGCGCGCAGCGCCTCCAAGGTTGCTTCGGTCGCCTGAAGCTTCGCCGCCAAACGGCCTAGAAACCGAACAATCCGCTCCTCGCGCAAGTTGGGGATAATCACCCCGACCACCTCGGTGACGAAGGCCCCGCCGACAGGCATGTTGCCCAAGGTCGCGCGCAGGAATTTGGCCGCGCGGTCGTTGAAGGTTTCCTGCAACGCCTTGGGCGTGGGGTCGTCCGTCATGCCCGCCTCGCTCGCCTACGCGGCTTGATCTTCGCTGGCCTGCATCTTGGCGAGGGTGATCACCTGAAAGACATAGTCGGCCATGATCAGCGTGTTTAGGCTGTTTTGCACTGTATCGTAGACGACCAGTCCGTGGGCTGCGGCATGACGATTGGGCACCGGATCAGCCGCGAAGCCCGCAACGTCCTCGACCGTTTTGACTTGGCTGTAGAGGTGGCCAACCAAGCGCTCGAACAGTCGCAATCCTGCGCCGCCGCTGGGTTCAATCGACGATAGGAAGATATCCCCCGCCAGGTCGTGCAGCCTGGGCAGGCTTCCGATCATGGCCGGCCCGCCTCCGTAAAGCTCGACACGGACCACACGCTCGATTTCGTTGAACATCAACGCCACCACCGAACGATGCCGCCCGTCCTGGTGGTTGTCCAAAGCTTCGACGACGGCGGCCTTGGCGATGTCGTCGATCGCATAGCTGTCGAGCGCCAACATAAAGGCCGCTCGCACCGCATCCCACCCCTCGACGTAGTGCGCATGTAGAATTGCGGCCACCTCCGTGTCGGACAGGTCAGGCAGCGCCAATTGATCGAAAGGCGTCGTGCGATGCGGAAGCCACCCCGCAGCCTCGCTACGACGCGCGCCTTCGTCGTTGAGATAAAGCGGCTCGAAAAGCGGTTGAAAAAGTTCGGTGGCTTTTCGGAAGCTCTCCAACGCCGGCGTGATCCCACGCACCAGCTGGGAGTGACGTAAGCCCAGTTCGAGCCATTTAGGACTGATGGTCTCTGAAAAGACCCGCCATTCCCGCTGAAACCGGAAGAGGTCGTTATTCAGGTTCACGAGGGTCGTCAGGCGCGGGGTCAGCGCCATCCGCTCCTGCAGCTTGCGAGCCTGCTCCACAACCTCCAGCCTCAAGGGCGACTTGAACTGCTGGACGAACTTGATGTGCTGTTCGAAGGGCTTGGCGGCCGCGATCATGCGCTGCAGGCGCTCGATACGTTCATCTTTCATCCTGCCCCCCCGAAGTCGACAGCTTCCCTTATAAACCTAGGCCGAGGCGCAAGAAACTCGCCGCCTCGATCAGCCCCCCTCCTCCCGCTCCTCCTGGAACTCCGTCCGTAACAGCCTGCCCGACGCCAGACGCCGGGACAGGGCATCGAGAAAGCCCGCGTAGCGCTCCTGCCCCTTGGCGTTCTGCGCCTTCTGGTCGCCTGCGCCCAAGCTGGGCGTTGCCGTCAACCATGCCTTCACGAACAAGGCGATCGCTTCGTTGGATATGGTCAGATCGCGCTCCAGGCGCTCGATGCCCCGGCTCATCCGATCCAGGCGCCGAGTCAGCGCCGCCTCGCTGGCCTCATCCCCATCGGGCGACAGGTAGGACGCCAGCGCCGCTTGGATGATCTCCGACTTAGATCGCTTCATCCGGCCCGCCGCCGCGTCCAGGGCCAGGACCAGATCGCGCGACAGGAAAACCTTGGCCTGGACTTTCACGGCCGCGCTCACAACGGAATGCCGTCATCAGGATCGAGGGCCGCTTGGCGCGCGACAGAACGGAACCGTCGCGCCTGGTCGGCCTGGGCCGCTTCGTCACCATCGAGTTCGAGATCGAGCCATGGCTCCGGCACAACCGGCTCAGGCGGCGTCGGGACCGGCGCCTCCAGCTCGGGCTCCAGGCGATGGCCGCCCTCATCCGCCGGCTCCCCATTCACCGGAGCCGGCGGCGCTGCGCCCGCGATCGACGCGACCCAGTCCGACGGCTCGCCGCCCACGAGCGGTTCCAGGCTGACGGGCGGCGGGGCCACCCGGGCGGCCAACGCCCGGTCCTTGAAGTAACGCACCTTGATCGCACGGATCGGCGAGACCCCCGACACCTGCACCAGGGCCTCGTCGGCGGGCAGTTGCATCACCTCGCCAGGGGTCAGCAGCGGTCGGGCGGTTTCCTGGCGGCTGACCATCAGGTGTCCCAGCCACGGCGAAAGCCGATGGCCGGCGTAATTCTTCATCGCCCTCATCTCGGTGGCTGTGCCCAGACTGTCGCTGATCCTGCGCGCGGTCCGCTCATCATTGGTCGAGAACGCGACCCGGACATGGCAGTTGTCCAGGATGGAATTGTTCTCGCCATAGGCCTTGGCGATCTGGTTGAAGGTGCCGATGGTAGCCATGGGGGTCTCTCCGATCTTGTCCGGGCCGCGCCGATCGCGGCCTCGATGGCGATCGTTCGACCGGCGCCGCAGACCGCTCCGCAGAGCGCGCCCTGCCCTCAGGCCTCGAGCATGGGGGTGCGCTCCCGAAGCCTTTGGCGAAGGACTGAAGAGGCGAACTTTCTTGCCTCGCGAGGAATGGGGCCGAAGCACGCAGTGCGCCCCAGGGGAAGAAAGTTAGGCCACGAGGTTGCGGTGGCGGGCCGGCCCCGGTCAGATCCGGCCAGAAGAGGACGCGCTCGACGCGCCCGGCAAAGATCTGTCGGAGAAATCCCGATGGCGACCTAAGGCGCCGCCACGGGCCCGCTGATGGGTCGCTCACCGAAGCCGGCGCCACCCTGGCCATCAACTCCACGACGGTTCGGCTCCGCCCCGTCGCTGACAAGGCCAACGACAAGGCGCCCGACTATCGCGTTTCGGCCGGCAAGGTCGCGCTTGGCAGGACCGGAAGAAGCCCGGCCAGGATCGACGCCTTTTTTCGGTCAAGTGGGACACCCCGTTCGGCGCGGCGCTTGACGCCGCCCTGGTCGAGATCGTTGGGGTCCAGACCCTAGACTGGTGGCGTAGCACCGGCCCCAAGGGGATGGGGCGGCCGGCTCGCCCTGCTATCCCGGCGGGGCGGGCGCGGCGCGCGAGAAGCGCGGTCGAAACGACAGGTCGCCGCCGTGGCGAAAACGGCGACGCAGTCTATAGCCACGCCATGACCGCCCTCGCCTTCCTCGCCGGCGCCGTGATCGCCTGCACCGCGCCGACCGTCCACGACGGCGACACCCTGCGCTGCGGCCAGGATCGGATCCGACTGTTTGGAGTGGACGCGCCGGAAGTCCGCCGGGGCCAGAAGGCCGCCGAGCCGCTGGCCTATGAGGCCCGCGACCATCTCCATCGCCTGACGCGCCGCCGGGTCGGTTGCCGGGTCGTCGAGCAGGACCGGTATGGTCGTCATGTCGCGCGCTGCTGGTCGGACGCCACGCCCGACATCAACGCGGCGATGATCCGGTCAGGCCTGACGACGGAATGGCGCCGCTACAGCAAGGGGGCCTATGCCACGGCGCAAGAGGACGCCCGGCGCGCCGGACGCGGCTTCTGGGCGCCCGGCGCCCCGCCCCGCCGGCTGCGCTAGGCGCCGCTCGCCCTACCACGGGCGGGCGCCGGTCCATGCTCTGGCGCCTCGGCCGGCGACGCCTTCAGGTCATCGACAACCGCATCGAGGATTTTGCGCGTGAAGGGCCGGGCGCGCAACGAGGCCTCGATGACGACGACAAGCGGCGGTGGGGGCGTGCTGGGTCGAGGGCGATCGTCCCGGACCAGACGCAGCCCCTCAGGGTCATAGAAGACTTGCACGTCGCGAGCGGGGTAGTTGCTGCAGTCGATCAGCATGGCGCGTTCGCCGGCCCACAACACGCGCCCCGCGCAGTCGGTCGGCGTGTCCTTCAGGCTTAAGCGCAACGGATGGAAGAGATAGCCATCCTTCTGAGCGAACCAGAGCATCATGCCGGCCACGATCAGATAGGCCGCGAAGAACATCCCGTAGGTCACGCCGCGGTCGATCTTTTCAAACGCGTCCCGCAGGCGCCCGTGGAACCCCGTCGCGGGTTCCAAAACCGTACGTCGCGCGCGCCAGTCATCCAGTACGACCCAGCCGCCGCCAAACCACCCCACCAGACCAGAGAGCCCCCATAGTCCTGCGACAGCAGGTCCATGCTCGAACAGCAAACGTAGGGTGATGAGGCCCAAGGCCATCATGATGATGTACAGTAAGGAAGCGCGCCTCCTGCTCGGATGAGACGCCATGCCGGTGTAGGCGCTGGCGTAGCCGACCGCCATGAAGGCCGGCGCGATCGCCAGATGCAGGCCCGACATCAGGACGTCCGTCGGCGTGGCGATCATCAGGAAGGTGTGTCCCCAGACGTCGAAGACCAGGGTGTTGACCAGGGTCGAGCCGAGGAAGGCCAGCCCCATGAACACCGACAACCATTCGGCCCTGCGCCAAAAGGCCCGCCAGGCGTCCAGCCAGTGCGCCGACGTCCCGCCGACGCCGTCCGTGGTGTTCTGCTCCGTCATCGCGCCCCTCAACGTCCGTGAGGCGTCGATATGGCGCACAACCCTGACCTGATCGTTACCGACCGCCATGTGACCGGCGACGGACGCCGGACCCGGACCGCACCCGTCCGGACCCAACACTAGAACGGAGCGTCACGTCCCGGCGAAACCCGGCGCTCAACCTCGAAGTCTTCCGTGCAAACCTTGACCGCCTTGACGAGCCGCACCGTCAGGCTGTCGCGATCCAGCCGCAAGGTCGGCTCGCGGTCGATCACCGGCTCCTCGAAGAAGGCAAGGAGCGGCATGAACGTCGCCGGCTGAGCAGCCTCCGGGGCGACGGGCGGTTCAGGCTCGGACCAGACGGTGTAGTGGGCGGGAAAGACAGCGTCCTCGGCCTGCGGGTGCCAGACATCGACCGCGCCGACGTGGGGCGGGCCGGGTTCGACCATGGCCGCATGATGGAAGAGCACCACATTGAACGCGCCGGCCACGCCCTGGGCCGAGCCATAGACGACGCCATCCAGGCCGGGGTCGAGGCGGTCGGCCAGATACTCGGCCATCGCCTGGGTCGCCAGATAGTCGGTGGCCTCGTCATTGGGCATCACGGGCATGCGGATGCGGTTGGCCAGCCGCTCGAGAAACTTCGCCAGTTCCAGTCGCCTGCCGAAGGCCGGGTCAAAGAGACTGCCGTCGACATAGAGGTTTTCCAGAGCCTCGACATCAAGCACCCGCAGCGGGCGCAGGATGTCGAAACGTCCGACGATGACCCGGCTGCCCACCGGCGGCCGCACCTCGGCCAGGGCCAGTTTCGGATCCGTGGCCCCATAGAAAACCGAGATGCCCCGGGCGTTCATGCGTCCGGCGCTGGCAAAGGCGCTGGCCGGCGAGCCGATCAGGCTCTCGGGCGCGGTCAGGGCCGCCTCCAGCGGGGCGCTGGCCTGGAACACCCGCGCCCGATGCAGACTCTCGATGTCGCTGCCGGGTCCGATGTCGCACACCACCCGGCGCCCGTCGTGGGTCGCATGGCCTTCGACACCGTCAAACAGCTCGGCCAGGACCGCTTCGGCGGCGCGATTGAAAAAACGCCCTCGGGTCTGAAGCCCAGCTTCGAATGCTCTCCAGCCGAGCTGGAATTCGAGATCGTTGATCCGGCTCTCTTCATAGTGGGCTTGGGCGTCGAACTCCGACTCCTCCCCCATCTTGGCCCGCTCGATGTCCCAGTGGCGCTCTGAAAGCAGAGCCTGCAGGTCGTTGGCCGGGGCCTCGTCGATACCCAGCAGGTTGGCGATCGCCTGGGCGGTGGGATCGCCGCGCCGCTCGAACCCGTCTTCAGCCGCCAGCGCCACCTCGTAGCCGACCGGATCGGTGGGGGTGCGGCGCATATGGGCCTTGAACACGCCCTCCAGTTGGTCGGCGAGTGCTTCGAGGGTTTCGGTCTCGGCCAGGCGTCCACAGTAGTCGCAGACCTTCAACGCCCCGCCGGCAATGATCAGCCTACAGACATAGTCCTCGCCAATGCATTCGACGCAAAGGCGGCGATCGTCGCTATCCATGATTTGCCCCCAAACTCCCGTCTTCTGGCCAGGGTCGCAACCGACGCCCGCCACCTCATCGCCGAAGGCGGGGCCACGCCCCGTCGGCCACTTCAACCTTTAGATGTTCACTTGATTTCCCACCCGCATACAGCACCATCGGGTCGCCATAGGGCAAATGGGGGAAATCTTGAAAGCCATCATCATCACCGCGTTGGCGGCCGCTGCGATACCGTCGATCGCCGCGGCGCAGACCACGCCCGCGACCGAAACCCAGTATGTCGCGGTGGCCGATGTGCTCAACCGCCTCAAGTGCGACATCTACAACGCCGTCAAGATCGCCCAGGACAAGGAGCAGCGCGACTTCACCATCACCGGCGAGGTCAGTTTCAGCGCCGAGGTCGTCGACGGGCTTAGCGGGACGATCGGCGTCACCGTCGAACCGCCGGTCCTGGCCGAAGCCACTGTCGAGGGATCCAAAGGCAAGGAGTCGACGCGCGGCTACACCATGACCCTGGGGTTCGACGCGGCGAAACTGCCCAATGCGCCGGCCGGGTGCGTCTCCGCTAAGGTCAAGACCAAGGGCGGCGCCGAGGCCAACGTGCCCTGGACCCAGGCGCCGCTGTTCACCTACACGCCGCTGTCGACCATGCAGGTCGACCCGGGCGGCGCCACGATCGCCATCCGTTCGGTGACCTATGCCGGTGAATTCAAGGTCGAGCGCTCGGGCGGCGCCAGTGGCGGCCTGACCCTGGTGGTCTTCAAGGTCGGCGCGGAAAGCACCCAGACCAAGACGAACGGCCAATCCTACAGCGTCACCCTGACGTTCAAGGAGCAATCCGGCGGCCGCGTCATCTTCAAGAGCAACAACTAGACGTTCGAGACGCGCTCGACGCCGTCTCGGCGGACGCGACTGCTAGACGGCCGCGTCCGCCACGCTCCTGAGGTCTTCGTAAGGCTCGGCCCCCTCGCCGGCCGCCAGGGCCTCGCCGCGCGTCCAGACGCGGGTCTCGCGCTCGCGGCTGACATTGATGCGGATGCCGCGATAGCGAATGCCGCGCCAGATCGCCGTGCAGCTGATGGGCAAACGAAAGCCGACCCAGTCGTCGGTCTGGAGGGTGATGACGCCGGGCCGGTCGTTGTCGTCGCCCGTCTTCTCAAACTCGGCCTGCATGGCCTCCAGAAGGGTGTCGATTTCGGCCTGGGTGATCATGGCCCACGCTTAGACGATTCCACGTCCAGGCGGATCGTCGCCGCTCGGACATGGCGCCGCCGTCCACAGCGATCGCCCCCTTGGCGCCGTGCGCTATCCAACGCGGCCGATCCCAAAGGATCGGCCGCGCCACGAGACACGAGATTGTCGAAGCGGGCGGCCCGAAGGCCGCCCGCTTCCCCTACTGCGCCGCAGGCAATAAAGCCTCGACCTCGGCGGCCTCGGCGTCGGACTGGCCGGGTTTGGACAGAACGGGGTCCTCCAGGGAGGCGACCGGCTCTTGGTCATCGACCAAGGCCGCGTCCGGCGACGGCAGGGGCTCATCGGCGATCAGGTCGCCGTCCCCGACGCCCGGTGCGCCCACTTCGGGATCGACGGCGCAGGCCGGGGCCGTGCGCAGCAGCACCGGCAGCCACCCGGCCTCCACCAGCAAAGGCTCGGCCGCCTCGACCATCTGCGGCTTCTTGAGGCCCGCAAGGCGCCCCGCCGCCTCGGCCGACACCCCGTCGGTGACGGCGGCCACAATCTGGGCCTTGGTCACGCGGTCGAGATAGCGCACGGCGGTCGGCTTCCAGTACGCGCGCATGTCGAGCCCCAGGGCCGTGGCCAGGACTTCGGCATGGGCCAGGGCGTGGGGCTTGCGCTCCCAGGCCCGCACCGCGTCCAGCGACAGGCTCACGCAGTGGGCCAGCAGACCGGCGCGGCTGTCCTGATCCAGGCCGACGATGAAGGCCCAGAGATCGGGACCGGACGCCGGGATTTGCCGCGCCCAGACCCGGTGACGCTCGGCGATGGCCAGACCGGCGAGGCTGTCCTCGATGCCTTCGCCAAATTGCCCCAGGTCGCGCGAGGCCCAGCGGATGTCGAGACAGGTCGGGGACGGCGACGTCCCGAACACCCGCGACACCAGGGCGTGGACCAGGGCGAGCTGGGCCAGGTCGGGGTTCTGGGCCAGGGCGTCGCGGAGGGCCGCGCTGCGGTGGGACGTCAGCTCGGCGATCACCCGATCGGGCAGCGGCGCCGCCGGATCGCCGGTGGGCTCATCGTCCTCGACGGGGGCCTGCCGTCCGTCTTCATCCGCGCCCTCGGCCTGCCCGAGGACCGCCTCGTCCGACTGCGGGCCATCATCCTCTTGCGCCTCTTCGTCTTCGGGCTGCGGCTCGGGGGCGGGCTCGTCCTCGGGCCGGACGTGGCCCCGGTCGATGCGCGCGTCGCCGTCATGGGTCAGGATCACCAGCACCCCGGCCCTGGCCTTCTCCTCGGCCTCGAAACCGAAGGTGTCGCCCAGGTCCTCCAGGGCCGCCGCGATCGCCGCGAAGCGGGCGGCGACCTCAGTCGGCGGCGGCTCGACATCGGCCCACTGATCGGTCAGGGCCGCTTCCTCGGTTTCGAGGGCGGCGATGGCCGCGACGTCTTCGGCGCTCCGGGCCAGGGGATGTTCCCAGATCCGACGACAGCCATGGCCGTGCGGGTAGTCCAGATGGACGCTGGCCCACTTCCAGCCCTCGCGGTCGCGAACCTCCTGAGCGACGGCGGCCAGCTTTTCAGCGACCAGACGGTCCAGCAGAACCACGTCCTCGACCCAGCCCGCATTGCCCTCGGTGAAGAGGTCGCGCAGCACCGGACCGCCCGCCGCGACATAGTCGTCCAGGCCCACGAAGCGCACCCGGCGGTCGTCGGCGCCGACCTTCATTTCCGTCATGGCGCGACGGATCGCGAAGGGCTGACGGTTATGCGGCGCCATCTGCTCATAGACCTGCATCTGGCGGATAGGGTCGGGATTGACCGCGAAGGCCGTGACCTGTTCGAGGGTCAGGGTCTCTTCGCGGTAAAGGTCGAGCAAGGCGGGGGCGACCGCCCCGAGGCGCAGCCGCTGGCGCACGACGTCGGGCTTGATCCCGTGGCGCGCGGCGATCTCCTCGGCGCCGTAGCCCTTGCGCTCGGCCATGTCCTTGAAGGCTTCGAACTCGTCGGCGGGATGCAGCCGTTCACGGCTGAAATTCTCGTCCAGCGACACCTCGGCCGGGTCGTTGGTGGTGTCGACCACGCAGCGGACCGGCGCACCATTGGCCAGGGCCTTGCGCTTGGCCAGCAGGCGCAAGGCTTGGCAGCGGCCTTCGCCCGCGCTGACGAGGTAGTAGCCGGTCTCCTGGCCGTCCTTGACCTCCGGCTCGACGACGAGCGGCTGCAGGACGCCCTTGTAGGTGATCGAGGCCGCGCGGGATTCGATCACCTCGGCGCTGTGGCCGACCCGGCGGACATTCTTGGGCGAGGCCTTCAGACGATTGAGGGGGATGTCGCGAACTTCGCCGTATTGCACGACGACCTGCGCGGGTCGCGGGGCCTTGAGGCTCGCGGATGCTGCTGAGGTGGACATGATGTGCCTCCTTGGGGCTGGGTTGCAGGCGCAAGGCGCGCCTGAAACCCTGCCAAGCGGCGAGCGCGGGTGTGCAAGCGGAGGGGCGCCTTCGCGGGGACCCGGCTGCAGGGCGCGCGCTGTCGCGGTGGCGAACTGTCGTCACGCCCGAAGCTGGGCGGAAGGCGATCCGAAGCGCGCCGAGGGCGGAGCCCTAAGCCCGGCCGCGGAAGCGGCTTGAGAAAGAGAAAGCGCCCCGCCCAGCGCGCGATAATGGCCTTTGCAGCACCCAAAACGCTGGATTGGAACAGCACGAGGCGCGGCCCATCCGAATCCGGCCGTCGCAGAGATGGTCCCTCGCGCGGCCCCCGGGGGGCGATGGCTCGTCGTGAAAGGATCGACCTCAGAGCGGTCGCAGGCCTAGACGCCGTCAGGCGGCGGCGGCCGGCCTGACGATGGGCGCGGCGGTCGTCCTGGCGCGCTTGGCCTCCACGCGTTGGGCGAACGACCAGGCGTCAGCCAAGATCTCGGCGGCGACGGCCTCGTTGATCGCCGCCAGGCGTAGCAGGACGATGCCCGACTTGCGCCGCCGCCCGGGCTCGCAGGCTACGCCGTCACTCAGCGACAGCGCCCAGGCCTGGCGCGCGGGGGCGATCTTGGCCACCGCCCAGCCGGGCGCCGGCCAACCCAGGGTCGCCAAGGCTTTGCCGCCCGCCCGAAACTGCACGGTCTCGAGGATGGCCTTGGCCTGGATATTCGGTCCCAAGGCCAGGGCCAGGGCGGTGAAATCGTCAGGGGTCATCGGATCCTCGCTGCGGCGCGGATCAAAATCCGAGTCGTCGCCGCGATGCAAAAGTCATCGGGCGGCACGACAGATCCGGTCGTCCCCAGCCGGTGGGGTGGTGGCCCAAGCCTCAGCCCCGAGGTTACGATCTGGCCGCGGCCATCGCCACCACGCCGGCGACCTCAAGGTGGGTCTAGCGATCTCGACCGGTACGCGACAGGCCTGCTATGGCCACGCTTAGATTGTGGAGCGATCGTCGATGAAGTGGATCAACGCCAAGAACCTGGAGACCTGGGCGGGCACCGCCCAGGGCCCGATCAATCTGCCGGGTCTGGTGGGCGCCCTGATCCGCGCCACGGTCACCAACCTCTCCCACTACCGCTTCCCCGAGGGCGACAAGGGCAAGGTGCGCGGCTTTGACGGCGTAGTCGAAGCCATCACCACCAGCGCCTTCGTGCCGGACGGTCGCTCGATCTGGGAATTTGGGGTCGAGAAGACCATCTCGACCAAGGCCTGGTCCGACTTCGACAAGCGTTCGAAGGCGATACCGGAGGAAGAGCGCAAGGACCTGAGCTTTGTCTTCGTCACGCCCCAGACTTGGGACACGCCCAGGGAGAAGCTGCACGATCTCATCGACGAGATGAAGGCGGCCTATGTCTGGAAGGACGTTCGCCTGATCGATGGCTCCCAGTTGGAGACCTGGCTGGACGAGCGCCCGGCCGTGGCCTCGCGCTGGGCCCGCGAGGTGATCGGCAACTATCCCAAGTCCGGCGCCCTGAGCACCGACGAGTTCTGGGAGGCCTATTCGCGCCGGTTTGACCCGCAGCTGACCGAGGATGTCCTCCTGGCTGGGCGAGACGCCGCCGCCGCGGATCTGGTGAAGGCGCTGCTGGGTGATCCTGGCCGCTATCCGCTGATGGCCGACTCGCCCGCCGAGGTCATCGCCTTCGCCGTCGCGGCCATCCGGCGCGCTCCGGCCAAAGAGCGCGACCATCTTGAAGCCCGCACCTTGGTCTTGAAGCACGAAGAAGTCGCCGCGGACTTGGCGGGCTACAAAAATCTGGTGTTCCTGCCGATGGGCAGCGCCGTCAGCCTGGCCGGCCTCCTCTCCAACGACGGCCCGACGGTGGTCGCCCTGGGTCAGGACCAGAAGGGCCGCCGCGAGAGCACCCTGCCCCGCCCGAGCGCCGACGAAATGGCCAAGGCGCTGGAGACGATGGGCTTCGATAGCGCCAAGAGTCGGGCGTTGGGCAAGGCCGTGGGTCGGAGCGTCACGATCCTGGAACGCCAGATCGCTTCGGCCAATGTGGAGCGGCCGCGCTGGGCCAAGTTGGGCCGCGCCCTGCTCCCGGCCATGCTGGCCGGGGCCTGGAACGCCAACCTCGAACCCGACCGCGAACGCCTGGCCGACCTCAACGCCCCGGGCAGTTACCTCGAGCTGCTACGGACCCTGCAGCCCCTGACCGCCGAGCAAGATCCGTTCATCGAGCAGGAACACCCGATCTGGCTGACGCGCGCGCCCGTCGACGCCTTTATCCAGCTTGGCAGCCTTCTGACGCTGGAAGACCTGGAACGCCTGGAGAAGATCGCCACCACCGTCTTTTCCGAGGTGGTCGCGCCCTCGGACGCGCCGTTCGCGCCTCACAACGACGGCTACGCCCACAGCGACTTCCTGAGACAAGGTCTGGCCCAGACGCTGCTGCAGATCGCGATGCTGCACGACGAGGCCCGACTGACGGTGCCGCACAAGACGCCTCAGGCCTTCGTCAACGACCTGATCAGCAATCTGCCGGGCCTGCGGACGGATACCCGGCTGATGGCCAGCCTGCGCGACGAACTGATCGTCCTGGCGGAGGCCGCCCCCGACCCTTTCCTCTCGGCCCTCGAGCACTTGCTCGAGGGGAAACAGCCCAAGGCCCTAGCCCTTTTTGACGAAAGCCCCGACATCTTCGGCCGCTCGGGCCCCTACTCGAACGTGCTCTGGGCTCTCGAAGCCCTGGCCTGGCCCAGTGAGCTTTTCCCGCGCGTCGCCCTGGTGCTGGCGCGGCTCGCCGAGATCGACCCGGGCGGTCGATACGCCAACCGCCCCAAGAGCACCCTGCGGTCCATCTTCCTGCTCTGGAATCCTGGAACCAACGCCACCTGGGAAGAGCGCCAGGACGCCTTGTCGATCGTGGTGGAAACCTACCCCTCGGTCGGCTGGACGCTACTGCTGAGCCTTTTGCCAGGCCGCCACGAGTCCGCCCTGGCCACGGTACGCCCACGGTTCCGCGACGGGGGCGGCCGCAGTGAACATGTGACCAACGCCATGGTCGGCCAGGGTGCGCGCCACGTGGCTGATCTGCTCATCGACCATGCCGGACTCGACGCCGAGCGCTGGACGGCGCTGATCCGCCGCCTCACCGATCTTCCCCCTGAGTATCGCGCCAAGGTCTTCGAGGGCCTCGACGCGGCGCGTCCGCAGCTGCCCGCCGACGCCAAGGCCGCGATCTGGGAGGCGTTGCGCAAGGAGCTGCGCCGTCATGAAGCGTTTGCCTCGACGGCCTGGGCGATCCCCGCCGAGGAATTGCGGGCCTATCAGGAGGTTACCCAACGCTTCGGCGTCGAGGATATCCTGGTGACGACGCGCACGTTGTTCACCGAGCTGCCGCTGGCGATGAACGACTTCGACCAGGCCATGGCCGACCTCAAGGTCAAGCGCCGCGACGCCTTGGGCCAGCTCCACGCCGCGTTAGGCGTCCCCGGCATCCTGGCGCTGGCGCGTATCAATGTTGAGGTCAGCTACGATGTGGCCATGGCGGCCGTCGAGATCCTGGAAACGCCCGAGGCCGTGTTCGAGCTCTTCGAAGCCGCGCGTCACGATCCGGCGCTGCGTCCTTTCGCCATCATGCTCAGCGGCATCAGCTACAATAGCTGGCGCGACAGACCCGAACGTCAGATCGCGTGGCGCGACGTCGTTCGTACGATGCATGACTTCGGCGCCCCCCCACTTGATATCGCCAGCGTGTGTTTCCATTGGCCCGACACGCCCGAGACCTGGTCGTTCCTGATCGAACTGGACGGCGAAGTGGCCCTCGCCTACTGGCGTGAAAAGCCCGCCGTATCCGTGGCGCTCGAACATCTGATCGCCGCCATCCTGTTCTATCTGGCGGTCGAACGCGGCAGCGCGGCCTTGCGGGTCGCCCACAATCACCGCGACCAGGTCCCCGCCGCCCTGATCCTGAACATGCTCGACATGTTGGTCCTGGAGATCAATGCCGGCCGCGTTCAACCCGACACCATGACGGGCTTCTATGTCGAAGGCGCCCTGGGCGCGCTCGACAAGGCCGCTGACACCGACGACCAAGACATCGCCCGTCGGGAGTTTTCTCTGTTGTCGGTGATCGAGTACCGTTCGCGCCGCTTGGCGTTGGAACGCCTGATGGCGTCCGATCCAGACTTCTTCTTCAGTCTGATCCACACCGTCTTCCGCGCTGAAGGCGATCCGGTGCGCGAGGGAGCATCGGAACAAGAGGTCAACGTCGCGACCCTGTGCTTCCGCCTGCTGATGAAATTCGACACGCTCCCGGGCTCTGGCGAGGACGGCGTGGACGCCGCCGCGCTCGCCGCTTGGGTCGACGGAGTGCGCCGGCTTGGCCGGGAAAATGCTCGCGGCCCCATCACCGACCAATATGTCGGCCAGGCCCTAGCCAATTCCCACGAGATCCAGCCGTTCTGGCCCGGCCCCATCGTCGCAGCCGAAATCGAACGGGCGCAGAACCAAGACGTCGACACCGGCGTCGAGGTTGGTCGGTTCAACCAGCGCGGCGTCACATCCCGGGGCATGGACGACGGCGGGGCCCAGGAATGGACGCTCGTCGAGCGCTACCAAGCCTGGGCGAAAGCCGCGCGTGGCTATCCCAGAACGGTCAAGATTCTGGAGTCCATCGCCGAGACCTATAGAGGCACGGCTGAGCGCGAGGACCGCGAAGTTCGCCTGCGCAATGCCCGCGACTAGTCGGATTTCCGGTCGTCGCGGCGCGGAGCAAGCCTGGGTCACTAGCCGCCGCCAGCGACGCCTATGCAGAGACGTCGAGCAGGGCTCCAGCGTTTACCTCTGATGGGTCAGCGGTACCTGCCCCCACGCGTTCGCGTAACCAATCTGCCAAGGTATTCAGAGAGTTGGTGCTCTGGTCACCATTCGATGCGCTGACGGCCCAGCGCTCCGCGCCCCCCAGAGAAATGAGTTTCTCGATTGTGGCGAGAGAACCCTTCGCCTCCTTTTCGGAGAAGCCAGAGACGTCGCCAAGGCGCATACCCGAAGATGATCGATTGGCCTGCGCACGCGCTATCGCCTCGTGCGCATCAATGAACGGGTCTGGGCGACTCTCTCGCCGTTGCGCTTGGGATTGGCTCGGAAGTTCCTTGGGCTGGAGTCGAACACCTACCGCCCCGGTATCGGCGGTCGCTGGCGTCGGATAGTTTGCGCGGATCGTGACCGCGATATCCCTGTTGCTGACATTCATGACGGCACCGTGACGTGAGACTACGACACAGCTCCCGCAAAAATTGAGCCAACCCGCCGTCGGCATAACACACTATATTATATGAATTTTTCAAGAGATTGTCGAACTAACGCTCAATCCTGACCGGCAATTCCAACCCGGTGGGCAGAATGTTTCCAGCTGAACTAGCAGGCTGCGTTACGGAAAAAGGAAAAGCGGCGCTTCAAGGGTCGAAGCGCCGCCGGGTAACCTCAAATCGTGAAACCAAAGCCATCTAGCGTGTAGAATTGCTCAATTGCCTTCGAGCCGCCCGCACCAAAGTAACCGATTATGACGATACCTGAATCTATCTGCCCGTTGTCATTCAGGTCGTTAAAGGTCGAAATATAAAGATCTGAACCTACAGCGACCGCAGCGACCTCAGACGCGGAATTGAACGTATTCAAGTACACGACATCCATTCCAGACGTGCCAGTGTCGGTAATATAGGTTCGAGCCGAAGTCTCGACGTAGTAGCGATCACCCCCATTTCCACCATGGGCTTCCCCCGCCCCACGAAGCTCGAACTGATCGCCATCATCTCCCCCATCCAGAATATAGGCGCTTCCGAGACCAACCAATCGATCTGCGCCAGCCCCACCGAGGGCCACGCCACCGTAAACCGTCAGGATATCGTTCCCCGTTCCGCCATCTGCGATACTGAAGATGTCGTCGACTGACGTAGTGATCTGGTCGTTACCGTCTCCGCCGTAGAGCAGATCCGCCTGCGCACCTGCTTGCGCCGCCCCAACTGGACCCGTGTTGCTGCCGAGATAGCCGAAGATGATATCGTTCCCGGCCCCACCACGGATCTCGTCATCGCCAGCCCCGCCCTCAAGGGTGTTGTCGTTGCCGTTGCCAATCAATTTGTCGGCGAAATTCGTACCGATGATCCCGAAGATATGATCAAAGCTATCGCCGGTGGCGTCTCCGCCAAACGCCGCGCCTGTGGATAGGTCGATTTCGACTGCTGCGGCGCTGGTCAAATACCAAACCATATCCCTACCCGCGCCACCTCCGAAGAAGCTGTCGGCGCCAGCGCCACCGATGAAGGTGTCGTCGCCTGTCCCACCGAGAAAGACATCGTTGAAGGAAGACCCCTCGAAAATTTCGATAGAGGCGTAGGTGTCGCCTGCCGCGATCCCCGAGCTTCCCGTTCCGCTGACGGAGATCGTTAGAGCGGACGTCGAAGAAAGGTAGCTGACAAGATCGACGCCTTGCCCCCCGTCAATGGCGTGGGCGGCCGCGCCCGCGATGAAAGTATCGTTGAAGTTCGACCCGGCGAAAATCTCGATGCTGTCGAAGGTGTCGCCGGTGAACCCGCCTTGGAAGCCGTCGAAAATTAGCACGACACTGCTTGCCGAGTCGGCGAACGAAACCGTGTCCGTGCCATCGCCGCCGAAGAAGGCGTCTGCCCCCGCGCCGCCGTAGAGGATGTCGTCGCCGACCCCGCCGTTGAGGGTGTCGTCGCCGTCGCCACCGAAGAGCTGATCGGCGCCGCCGGCCCCGTTGAGCTCATCGGCCCCGGCCATGCCGTACAGCATGTCGTTACCGTTGGCCCCGGTCAGGACGTTATTGCCGGCGCTGCCGGTCCCGGTGAAGGCCGCGCTCCCCGTGTAGGTGAGCCGCTCGATCTCCACCCAGGCGCCCAACGAGTAATTCGCAAGGGTCGTGCTGATGAGATCGTTCCCTTGGCCCGCGCCTTCGGTGATCGTGATCCCGGTGGTGGTGATGACATAGGTATCGTCGCCATCGCCCCCCCGTAGCCAGTGACCGCTGGTGGTCGAGGTCAGGGTGTCGTTGAACGCCGAACCAAGGACGACTTCGAAGTTTTTAATGACGTCGCCTTCGGCGTAGCCGCCGGACACCACATTGGTGGTCAGGTTGACGTTCACCGCTGCGGTCGACGCCGCATAGCTCAGAAGATCCGGGCCAGCGCCACCGTCCAGTCGCTCGGCCGCCGCGCTCGAGACGATCGTGTCGCCGTAACCGGTCCCCATGAACCCTTCGATGGAATTGAAGGTGTCGCCTTGCGCATCGCCGCTGCCGACCCCAGCCGCCAGGTCGAGGGTCACCGCGCTCGTGGCGTTGGCGTAGCTGACCGTGTCGATGCCGTCGCCGCCATTGAAGGTGTCCGCGCCGGCGTCCCCGATCAGCGTGTCGTTGCCGCCGCCACCGTTGAGCACGTCGTCGCCGCCCCCGCCTTGGAGGGTGTCGGCCGCGCCACCGCCGGTGATGACGTTGTCGAGACTGTTCCCCGTACCGGAGAAGCTGGCGCCACCCGCGTAGCTGAGACGTTCGATCTGCGGGAGGGCCGCCATGCTGAAGGTGGCCAGGGTCGTTTGGATGGTGTCGTCCCCGGACGTATCGACGATACCGACACCGGTCGCGCCAATGACGTAGGTGTCGTCGCCCGCTCCGCCCTGCAGGCTATGGCCAGCGGTCGCCGAGCCCAGCGTGTCGGCGAAGGTTGTTCCGATCAGGGTCTCGAAGCCCGAAATCGTATCGCCTTCGGCATAGCCGCCGGCGGCGGTGTTGGCCGTCAGATGGACGTTCACCCCTGCGGTCGAGGCGGCGTAGTCCAGAATGTCGACGCCGCCCCCGCCCGCGAAGCCATCGGCGCCCACGCCGGCCACGAAGACATCGGCGAGACTGGAGCCCTGGATGACCTCGATGCTGTTGAAGGTGTCGCCTTCGGCGTCGCCGGTATGCACCCCGGTGAGCATGTTGATGGTGACGGCGGTCTGGTAGCGCGCGGTATCGGTCCCAGCCCCGCCGTTGAGCTGATCCGCGCCAGCGCCGCCGTAGAGGCTGTCGTCCCCGTCCCCGCCGTTGAGGATATCGTCGCCGGCCTCGCCCAGCAGTTCGTCGTTGCCGGCGCCAGCGTTCAGGATGTCGTCGCCGTCACGACCATTGAGATTGTCGTTGCCGTCGCCGGTGGTGATGGTGTTGTCGCCGGCGTTGCCGAAGCCGTTGAAATTGCCTGTGCCGATGAAGATCAGGTTCTCGACATTGGTCATGCTCGACAGGGACGCCCCGCCGGTAGTCATGACGGTGTCGATGCCGCCGCCGACCGCCTCCTCGACCGTCACCGTGGCGCCGCTGATGTAATAGACGTCGTCGCCGGCGCCGCCAGCCAGCGTCTGGCCGGTCGTGTTGGAGCGCAGGGTATCGCCGAAGGCCGAGCCGACCACGCGCTCGAAGTTAGTGATGACGTCGCCCTGCGCGTAGCCGCCCGACGCCGCCCCCGTCGTCAGATTGACGTCCACGGCTGCGTCGGAACCCTCGTAGCTCAGCGTGTCGGCGCCGGTGTTACCGTCGAACTTGTCCGCACCGGCCCCGGAGATGAAGACGTCGTTGCTGGTCGAGCCTTGGATCAGCTCGACGCCATCGAAGGTGTCGCCTGCGGCGTCGCCTTCGTGCTGCCCCGTCGCCATGTCGACCGTCACTTGGCTTTCGTAGCGGACGGTGTCGGTTCCTGCCCCGCCAACCAGGTGGTCGGCGCCCGCGCCCCCGATCAGGATATCATTGCCGTCGCCGCCGTTCAGGGTGTCGTCGCCCACCATCCCGCGCAGGGTGTCCGCCCCCACGCCGCCGGTGATGACGTTGTCGTCGCCGTTGCCGATGCCGGTAAAGGCGCTTGTCCCCGAATAGCTCAGCCGCTCGAAGTTGGCGGCCAGCGTCCAGGTCGCCAGCGTGGTGATGATGAGGTCATCGCCCTCATCCGTTGCTTCGTTGATCGTGACGAGCTGATGGCCCACGACATAGGTGTCGTCGCCTTTGCCGCCCGACAGGACGTGGCCGGACGTGCTGCTGGCCAGGGTGTCGTTCCAGTTGGATCCGACGGCACTTTCGAAGTTGGTCAGCACGTCGCCCTCGGCGAAGCCGCCCGAAACCACCTTGGTGGTGAGGTTGACGTTCACTCCGCTCGTCGACTTTGCGTAGCTGATGACGTCGGCCGTGCCAGCCCCGGCGTCGAGACGGTCAATGCCAGCGCCCGAGACGAAGGTGTCGTTGAAGGTGGAACCGGTGAAGTTCTCGATGTCGCTGTAGGTGTCGCCTGCCGCTTCGCCAGCATTGGCGCCGTCGACGAGATCGACGGTAACGGCCGCCGCGGCGGCGGCGTAGGTGACCAAATCGGTGCCCGCGCCACCGTTATGGACGTCGGCGCCCAGGCCGCCGATCAAGATGTCGTTGCCGTCGCCGCCATTCAGGACGTCATCGCCCTCCAGGCCACGCAAGGTATCGACCCCGACGCCGCCCGTGATGATGTTGTTCGAAGCGTTGCCATAGCCGGAGAAGGAGCCCGTGCCCGTATAGGTCAGCCGCTCGATGTTGTCGGCGATCGTGAAAGAGACGGTCGAGGTCAGCACCAGGTCATTGCCGCCGCTGGTCGCCTCGATGATGGTCACCGATTGGTGGCTGACAACATAGGTATCGTCGCCAGCGCCGCCTTCCAGGGTCGCGTTGGACGATGTGAAGGTGTCGTTGAAGCTTGAGCCCACGACCTTCTCGAAGTTCACGACGGTATCGCCGGCGGCATATCCACCCGACGCCGCGCCGGTGAGGAGATTGACGCTCACGGCCGCGTCCGACGCGGCATAGCTGAGGGTGTCGGTTCCGGCCGCGCCGTCGAAATTGTCCGCGCCCGCGCCGGCGATGAAGATGTCGGCCGCAGCCGAACCCTGGATCAGTTCGATGCTGTCGAAGGTGTCGCCGGCCGCGTCGCCGGCGTGCGCGCCGGTGGCCATGTTGATGGTGACGGCGCTGGCGTAGCTCGCCGTATCGGTCCCAGCGCCGCCAAAGAGCTTGTCCGCGCCGGCTCCGCCGATCAGGACGTCGTTCCCGTCCCCGCCGTAGAGAGTGTCGTCGCCGCCAAGCCCCTGAAGGGTGTCGTTGCCGGTCCCACCGGTGATGACGTTGTTCTCCGCGTTACCTGTGCCGGTGAAGGCCACCGTGCCGGTATAGGTCAGCCGCTCGAGATTGTTGCCCAAGGTATAGGACGCCGAAGTCGTGACCACGCTGTCCTCGCCACCGCCAGCCGATTCGATGAGGGCAACCGCGCTGGTGACGAAGTAGGTGTCGTTGCCCGCCCCGCCTTCCAGGGGCGCGCTCGCCGTCGTGGCGGTGAACGTGTCGTCGAAGGCCGAGCCGACGAAGCGCTCGAAACCCTTGAAGGTGTCTCCGGTCGCGTAACCGCCAGACGCGGTCTGGGTTACGACATTGATGTTCACGGCCGCGTCCGAGGCCACGTAGCTCAAGATGTCGAAGCCGGTGGCGCCGTCGAAATTGTCCGCTCCGGCGCCCGCGACGAAAACGTCGTCCGCATTCGAGCCTTGGATGAGCTCGATACTGTCGAAGATATCGCCAGCCGCATCCCCGGTGTGAACACCGGTGGCCATATTGATTGTGACCGAACCGGCGAAGGCGACGGAGTCGATCCCCGCGCCGCCGAAGAGCTTGTCGGCGCCGGCGCCACCGATCAGCGCGTCGTTGCCGTCCCCGCCGTAGAGCGTGTCGTCACCGCCCATGCCCTGCAGAGTGTCGTTCCCGACCCCGCCGGTGATGATGTTGGCGTCGTTGTTGCCGAGACCCGAGAAGGCGCCTGCGCCCGAGTAGGTCAGGCGCTCGAGGTTGACGCCCAGGGTGTAGGTGGCCAGAGCGGTCTGGACGGTGTCGTCGCCGCCCCCTGCCGCCTCGATGACGGTGACGCCCGTGCCAACGATATAGAGATCATCGCCCGCGCCGCCTTCGAGCACGTGGCCACTGGTCGTCGAACCCAGGGTGTCGCTGAAGGCCGACCCCTGCACGCGCTCGAAGTTCTTGATCACGTCGCCTTGGGCGTAGCCTCCCGAGGCGGTGTTGGTGGTGATGTTGACGCTGACGGCCGCATTCGAAGCGGCGTAGCTGAGGATGTCGACACCACCGGCGGAGTCGAAATTGTCAGCGCCTGCGCCAGAGATGAAGGTGTCGGAAGACGCCGAACCCTGGATGATCTCGATGCTGTCGAAGATGTCGCCCGCCGCGTCGCCGGTGTGCACGCCGGTGTCGGTGTTGATGGTGACCGAGCCCGCGAAGGCGACCGAGGCGATCCCCGCGCCGCCGAAGAGCTTGTCCACGCCCGCGCCGCCGATCAGGACGTCATTGCCGTCCCCGCCGTAGAGGGTGTCGTCGCCGCCCATCCCCTGAAGGGTGTCGTTGCCGGCCCCGCCGGTCATGACGTTGGCGTCGTTGTTGCCGATGCCTGAGAAGGCGCCCGCCCCCGAATAGGTCAGACGCTCGAGGTTCACGCCCAGAGTGTAGGTGGCCAGGGCGGTCTGGACGGTGTCGTCACCGCTTCCAGCCGCCTCACTGACGACGACGCCGGCGCCGCTGACGATGTAGAGGTCATCCCCCGCCCCACCATCCAGAACGTGCCCATTGCCGCTGGACCCCAGGGTGTCGCCGAACACCGAGCCCACCAGGCGCTCGAAGTTCTTGATAACATCGCCCTGGGCGTAGCCGCCCGACGCGGTGTTTGTGCCGATATTGACGTTCACCGCCGCATCTGAGGCCGCGTAGCTCAGGATATCGGTCCCGCCCCCGCCATCGAAGTTGTCGGCGCCCGCGCCGGAGACGAAGGTGTCCGTCGAATTGGAGCCGGCAATAATCTCAATGCTATCGAACGTGTCGCCAGCCGCCTCGCCGATATGAACGCCGGTCGCGGTGTTGATCGTCACGGCGGAGCTGTAGACGGCGGTGTCGGTCCCTGCGCCCCCAAACAACGCGTCCGCACCCAATCCCCCAGACAGGACATCGTTGCCGTCACCGCCATTGAGGATGTCGTTGCCGGCGAGGCCGTTGATGATATCGGCTACTGCCGTGCCGGTAAGCGTGTCGTCGCCGTTGGTGCCGTTGATCGTCGCCATGAAGCCCTCCCAAACTCTACCTAGGAGGGATCATTACTCAAGGTAGAAATTCTGCAAGAGCAACCATTGGTTTGTCATAAAGAATTTTTGAGAAATCGTGGAGTTTTTTAGGGGGTATCGTGATGGAGAATTCGGGCGCGGAAAACGCCTCGAACGCCATCAAAGCGCTATCGGCCGACATGCCCCAGCGTCCCATGGCCTCGTCCCGATCAGCGGATCGCCTCCCACCGCCCAGTTCTGATTGCCAAAAAGGCGGGCCGATCCCGAAAGATCGGCCCCCCTTCACCAGCGTCGCTGGCATCGCGCCAGGGTCCGCCGCCGCCCCGATAGAGCGCAGCCGCGCCCAGGCCTTAGTATTCTTCGGCCAGCATCAAGGTCAGGACCCGCTTTGTGACGGCCGGATCAGCCGGATCGGGCGAGGCCAGGGTCATGTCGAGATCGTAGTAGTCGATCGTCCAGAGGAGCCGCTGCCCATCAGCCTCGAAGGCGCCGAAGTCGCGCTCGCCATGAGGGTCGTTGTCGGCGTTGAACTCGCAGAAGGCGCTGACCAGGGCGAAGGCGACGGCCTGTTTGGCGAACGGCATGGCGCGCACGCCAGGGGTCAGCATCCAACGGGCGCCCGGCTCGGCGCGCAGGGCGTCGTTAAGGGCCGCGATTGCGGCGACATGTTCAGCTTCGGTCATCTTGGTCTCCAGTTCAGGGTCCGGGGTCAGGGCGAAAAGCTCGCCTGACCCCGACGCCCGTCGGCGAGACCGGGTGTGCAAACGGAGGGGCGCCTTCGCGGGGCCCCGGCTGCAGGGCGCGCCCTGTCGCCCTACCCGCCTGTCATGACGCCCGAAGCTGGGCGGAAGGCGATCCGAAGTGCGCCGAGGGCGGAGCCCTAAGCCACGCGGCCGAGAAGCGGACGCCCTGTAACAATGAAGCCTGCACAGGAGCCCGCGCACCGCGCGTGGTGGGAAGCGGCGTTGAGGGCCCGGCGGCAGGCCAAAGCCTGCCCGCAGGGTCGCGCCCGTAGGAGCAGCGAAAGCTGCGGGACCGAGCGTGACCGCCGGGCGCTCTCGATTTCGGGTGAAGCTGGGCGCGCAAGCGCCCGGCGAGAACCCTGTTCTCCGACATCGGTTGGAGGCTCGCCGCCTAAGCAGACATCGCGGCGAAGCGGACAATAGGTCCGCTAAGGGTGGAAAGCGGCCATTGGCCTCCCACCCGGAACTAGACGATCAGAGCTTCACGACCTCGCCGTCTTCCTTTGTGAAGCTCTCAGGCTTTCGATCCAGCAGATCGAGCACGCCCTCCGATGGACGGCAGAGCTTCACGCCTTTCGGCGTGACGACAATTGGCCGATTGACCAGGATCGGGTGCTCGATCATGGCGTCGAGGATACTGTTCTCGCTCACGCCGTCGGCCAGAAGGCCCAGCTCTTGGGCGGGCGTTCCCTTTTCGCGCATGAGCTGGCGGAAGGTCAGTCCCGCTTCGCTGGCTAGCTCCCGAAGTTGCTCGTGGGTCCAGCCAGCCTCCAGGTACTCGACGACCTTCGGCGCGTAGCCAGCAGCCTCAACCATGGCGACGGTGTTGCGCGAGGTGCCGCAGGCCGGATTGTGGAAGATGGTGATCGGGAAGTCGGCGTGGCTCATGAGGTCCTTTCCGTTTTGAGAAGCCAGGCGAAGACGCCCGCCGCGAGCAGCGCGCCGACGATCTGGGCCAGAATGAAGGTTGGCGCGCTGGAGGGCGCAATGCCTGCGAAGGTGTCCGAGAGGCTCCGCGCGATCGTCACCGCCGGATTGGCGAAAGACGTCGAGGCCGTGAACCAGTAGGCGGCAGTGATGTAGAGACCGACGGCCATCGGCGTGCTCTCGGACCGGAAACGAACCGTTCCCAGGATCGTCGCGATCAGGCCGAATGTCGCAACGGCCTCGGAAAAGGCCTGGGCGCCACCAGCCCTCAGCTTGGTCGAGACCTGGAGGACCGGCTCGCCGAACATGGCGTGGGCGGCCCAGACGCCCAGCACTGCGCCCGCAATCTGGGCGACCGAATAGGCCAGCGCCAGCCGCCAAGGCAGATCCCGCCGCAGGGCCGCGACCAGGGTCACCGCCGGATTGAAATGGGCGCCCGAGATCGGGCCGAACACCCCGATCAACACGACCAGGGCCGCGCCGGTCGCCAGGGTATTGCCCAGCAGGGCGATGGCCACGTTCCCGCCAGCGAGGCGCTCGCCCATGATCCCAGAGCCGATCACCACGGCCAACAGCAGCGCCGTGCCCAGTCCTTCGGCGACAAGCCGACGAGACGTGCTGAAGGCATCCATGATCAGCAGGTCGAGTCGGGGGCGCAGGCCTTCGCGCGGGCCAGGATCGAGTCCAGAGGCGCGCAGATTTCAGGCGCGCCATTGCAGCAGTCCTCCATCAGGAAGCCCAGCATCCCGCTCATGGCGTCATAGTCCGCCGAGTAGATGATCGAGCGTCCCTCCCGGCGCGAAGCGATCAGGCCGGCATGGGACAGGACATTGAGATTTGCCGACAGGCTATTGGGCAGCACATCGAGCGTTCGCGCGATCTCGCCCGCCGCGATCCCCTCCGGGCCAGCCTTCACCAGCAGGCGGAAGATCGCCAGGCGTCCCTCGTGACCGAGTGCGGAGAGCATGTTGACAGCGGCCTTTGTTTCCATATTTCCAATATGCTCGAATTATTCGACAGTTCAATGACCACGTTGGAGTCGCCTGTGACCGAGTTCCCCGCCCTCGACGCCAAGTTCCTCGCCCAGGTCGATCAGGGAAGGCTGGAGGTTGCCGCGCCGGCCCAGCATCCGCCACGCATCCTGCTGCTCTACGGGTCGCTGCGGGAGCGCTCGTTCAGCCGGCTGCTCGTCGAGGAGGCCGCGCGCATCCTTCAAGCCCTAGGCTGCGAGATCCGCGTCTTCGATCCCCGCGACCTGCCGTTGCCCGACGCCACCGGCCCTGATCATCCCAAGGTCCAGGAACTGCGGGCCCTGTCGCAATGGTCAGAGGGGCAGGTCTGGTGCAGCCCGGAACGCCATGGCGCGATCTCCGGGATCATGAAGGCTCAGATCGACTGGATCCCACTGGAGATCGGCAGCGTCCGCCCCACGCAGGGCAAGACACTCGCCGTCATGCAGGTCAGCGGCGGCTCGCAGTCGTTCAACGCGGTCAACACACTGCGCCTGCTGGGCCGCTGGATGCGGATGATCACCATCCCCAACCAGTCGTCCGTGGCCATGGCCTACAAGGAATTCGACGAGAACGACCGGATGAAGCCGTCCAGCTACTACGACCGCGTCGTGGACGTGATGGAAGAGCTAGTGAAGTTCACTCTGCTGACCCGCGACCGGGCCGACTACCTCGTTGATCGCTACAGTGAACGCAAAGCCGGCGGGCTTATCCCGGAGCACCTGGCGCTCGGCGCGGAGGCTATGAGGCACGAGGCAGCCAGCTAGCCGACCTTCCGAAAGTCTCGGAGGGGTCGTTAGGAGACGTTAGCGCATCTCCGGAAGTCTGCCTTTGCTTGGCTGCGCGCCGAAAACAACCGACTAGTGAAAGCAGCGCCTTTACTCGGAGCGCCAAGCGCCCGGCGGGAGGCCGATCAGTTGCTCGCAAAGGGCCTCGGCGCGAACGACGTCGCGCGCGGCGATCGCGTCCGCCATCCGCCTGTGCAGGCCTACATCGACCAATTGCGCCTCGGGCGTCTGCTGCTCCATCTGCCAGACCCAGAAGCGGGTGGCGGTGTTCTGCAGGCTGACGACGAAGCGGGCCAGCGTCGAGTTCTGACCGGCAAAGGCGACCGCGCGGTGAAACGCCAGATCCATGGCCAGCATGGCCCTAAAGTCGCCTGCGGCGATGGCGTCCTCGGCCCCGTCGAAGGCGCCCAGGATGCCGGGCAGGTCATCCTCGCGACGGTTGCGTGCCGCGAGACCTACGGCCTTGGCCTCCAGCATGCGCCGGACCTGGAAGGCGTGCTCGATCTCGGCGAGGTCCAGGGGCGCGACGACGGTGCCGACGCGCGGCCGACGCACGACTAGCCCTTCTATCGCTAGACGCCCTAGGGCGTCACGCACCCCAGCCACGCCGCCAGCATAGCGGACGGCCAGCGCCCTCTCCTCCAGGACCTGCATGGGGGCGAGATCGCCCAAGAGGATATCCTGCAGGATCGCCTCGTAGAGTCGGGCCTTCTGGAGCCCCGGCGACCATGCGCCATGCGGCTGCACGCTGTTGCGCGGCCCCTTCATCGTGGCGCTCGGACATCGTCAATCATACGGGGCAGTTAAGCCATAACGGCGCGATCGTCATTCCCAATGCCGCCTAACATGTTAGGCGCGAGATTGGCGATGCTTGCTTGAGACGCGGCCGATCCCGTCATTAGTAGACGGCCCATGACGGCCCCCTCCCCGACCCCAGCTCAGATCGCGACCGGCTTCCGGCTAGCCCTGGACGCCGCCGACCGCTTCACCGGCGCCACCGCGCCCAACCCGCCGGTGGGCTGCGCCTTGTTGGCGGCGGACGGGATGGTGCTGGCAGTCGCCGCTCACGAGGCCGCAGGGCGGCCCCACGCCGAAGGCGCTGCACTGGCCTCTTGCCACGCCAAAGGACGCTTCGACGCCGTTCATACGCTGGTCGTCTCCCTGGAGCCCTGCACGCACCGCGGCCGCACCCCGCCCTGCGCCGAGGCGATCCTGGCCAGCCCCACTCGGGCGGTGTGGTACGGGGCGACCGACCCAAACCCGACGGCCGCCGGCGGAGCGGCGAGGCTGGAGGCCATGGGCGTGGCCACCCGTCCAATCACCGACCTCGATCACCGCGACGCACGCGCACTTGCCGCCAGAGCCTCCCGCCTCATCGCGCCCTTCGCCACCCGCCTGACCAAGGCGCGGCCATGGCTGACGATCAAGCAGGCCCTGGACGCTGAGGGCTCGATGCTGCCGCCGGCCGGCGCCAAGACCTTCACGAACGAGACTTCGCTGACCCTGGCCCACGACCTGCGCCGACGGGCCGACGCAGTGATCACCGGTTCGGGCACGATCCTGGCCGACGCGCCGCTCTTCACCGTCCGGCACGTCAAGGATCCGCGCCGTCAGTCGCGCCGCCTGGCCATCCTCGATCGTCGCGGGCGCACCGCCCCGGCCTATCTCGACGCGGCGCGGGAGCGAGGCTTTGTCCCCAGCCTGCACGGCGACATGTCCGAAATGCTGGCCGCCCTGGCCGAGGACGGGGTCATGGAGGCCCTGGTCGAGTGCGGTCCCACCCTGCTGTCCGCTTTTCTGGAGGCCGGCCTGTGGGACGAGCACGTGATCATTCGCCAGCGCGCGGGCGGCGACACCGTCAGCCGCCGGCTGGCCTAAAGGGGGAGAGCCGATGTTTTCCGGAATCATCGAGCGCCTGGGCGAGGTGACGGCTGTCGAGCCGGTGGCCAACGGGGCCATGCGCCTGACCTTACAGACGGCGTTTCCTGATCTAGCCCTGGGCGAAAGCTTGGCGGTCAACGGCGCCTGCATGACCATCGTCGCCAGCGACGAGACCGGTGACGCTGAGGTGTTCGTCAGCGCCGAAAGCCTCGCGCGCACCAACCTCAAGACTCTTGCGGTCGGCGACATCGTCAACCTGGAGCGGGCTGTCACCCTGGCCACGCGGCTGTCGGGACACCTCGTACAGGGCCATGTCGATGGCGAGGCCCGCTTGGCCTCGGCCGTCCAAGAGGATGGAGCCAGGAAAGTCCGCTTCGACCTGCCGGCGTCACTGGCCCCTTACTGCGTCGAGAAGGGCTCCATCGCCCTGAATGGCGTCAGCCTGACACTCAATTCTGTTGAGCCGGTCGATGCTGGCCGCTTCGCCGTCGGGATCACTCTGATCCCCCACACCTGGACCCACACCAACCTGCAGCACGCCCGCGTCAGCGACCCGATCAATGTCGAGGTCGACGTGCTGGCCAAATATGTGGAGCGGCTATGCCACGCCTCCCTGAACGCCTGAACGTCGCCATCGAACGCCTGAAGACCGGCGGCATGATCATTCTCGTTGATGACGAGGACCGCGAGAACGAGGGCGACCTTGTTCTGGCCGCCCAGTTCGCTGACGCGAATACGGTGGCCTTCATGGCCAAGCAGGCCAGCGGCCTGATCTGCCTGGCCATGGACGCTCCGACCATTGACCAGCTGGGCCTTCCACCCATGGTCGCCGATAACCGCACCCGTCGCGGCACGGCCTTCACCGTCTCGATCGAGGCGGCCGAAGGGATCCATACCGGGATCTCGGCTGCCGACCGCGCGCGGACCATCCAGGCGGCGGTCGCGGCAAACGCCAATCCGACCGATCTGGTCTCACCCGGCCACGTCTTCCCGCTGCGCGCCGTACCCGGCGGGGTGTTGGCGCGAGCCGGCCACACCGAGGCCTCGGTGGAACTGGCGCGTATGGCGGGCCTGACGCCAGCGGCGGTGATCTGCGAGGTCATGAACGACGACGGGACGATGGCGCGGGGCGACGACCTGACCATCTTTTCCACCCGCCATGACCTGCCGATTCTCAGCATCGCCGAACTGCGCGCTTTTCTGATCGCCATCGATCCGCCGGTCGAAGCGGTAGGCGCCGCCAAGCTTCCCACCCGCCACGGGACCTTCGAGGTCCAGGCCTTTCGAAGCCGCCTAGAGGGCGGCGAACACCTAGCCCTCGTGCGCGGCCCCCTCACCGGCACGCCACTGGTACGGGTGCATTCCGAATGCCTGACCGGCGACGCTCTAGGGTCGCGCCGCTGTGACTGCGGGGCCCAGTTGGACGCAGCGCTGGCGGCGATCGCCGCGTCGGATAACGGCGTGTTGGTCAATGTGCGCGGTCATGAGGGGCGCGGCATCGGTCTGGCCAACAAGATTGCTGCCTATGCCTTGCAGGACCGGGGGCTGGACACCGTGGAGGCCAACCACGCCCTGGGCTTCGCCGACGACGCGCGTGACTACGCCGCCGCCGCCGACATCTTGCGATCGCTGGGTGCCGACAAGGTCCGGCTACTCAGCAACAACCCGCGCAAGGTCACAGCGCTGGAAGACCTGGGCATTACGGTACGCGAGATCCTGCCGCTGGTTGCCCCGCCCGATCCGCACCGCGCTGACTATTTGGCTACCAAGCGCGCCAAGCTGGGCCACCGCCTTTCCCTGCCGCCTTCCCGGATCTCCGCATGACCGCTCCGCGCTTCGCCATCGCCATCAGCCGCTTCAACCCTGAGGTCACCGGCGGCCTGCTGGCTGGCGCCCTGGCCGAGTTCGCCGAACACGGCGCACCAGTCGAAGAGGCCGACATCTTCGAAGCCCCCGGAGCCTTCGAGCTGCCGCTGATCGCCCAGACTCTGGCACGCACGGGCCGATATGCCGGGGTCGCCTGTTTAGGCTGTGTCATCAAGGGCGACACTGCGCACTTCGAATTCATCAGTGCTGGCGCTGCCTGGGGCCTGGTCAGCGCTAGCCTGGCGACGGAGACGCCAATCGCCTTCGGCGTGCTGACGACCTACACCGACCAACAGGCGGAGACTCGCTCCCGCGACGACGCCGGCAACAAGGGCCGCGAGGCAGCAGCAGCATGCGTGGAAACGGCCGCGTCGCTTAGGCGGATAGCCCATCAGCAGTCTAGCGGAACGTCCGACAAGGTTCGATGCCGGCCGTGGTCATCAACGACCGTTACCTGATCTTTGGCGGCCACCCAGCCAAGTACTTTAAACAGGCCCTTCGCCAGATCGCGGCCGAGGCCTGACGACCCGAAGGCCCGTCGAATGCCTGTCTTTCTACGCCAGGCCCCGCCCCGGCGGGCCTGACGCTTGCGGGCCTATCGGCTGCGGTGGCTACTGATGGCGAAGGAGTACGCCATGCCGCAGAATACCGTGTCGCCTTCTCGCTCGCTCGGCTCTATGCCCACCACCCGCGCCATCCGTCGACCGGAACTGCGCAAAATGGTGCCTCTGGCCGACACCACGATCTACGAAATGGAAAAGCGCGGGGAATTCCCCCGCCGCTTTCCTCTCACCCGCCGCTGCGTGGTGTGGGATTTGGGCGAGATCGAAACCTGGCTGGCCCAGCGCAAAAAGGCCGCCCACGACTCGGCAGAGCCCGCCGAGGGCCCTGACGTGCGTGCACGCCGCACGCGTCCTGTTCACCGGTAGATCAGAACGAGGCCCTCGCCAGCGATGTCGACACGGTCGCCATGTACGCTTCGACGCCGGTTCGAAATTGCCGCGAACTTCTTCGTCGTTGGCCACGAACTATTTTCGCCAGGGTTTTGATACGAAATTTGAAACCGATTTAATGCGTGTTCCGACACCAACTTGGATTATGTACGCAACATCCAACGTGAACATCGCGTTGGATGTTTGGTCGCTCTTGTACGTCGTGACACGAGGGGCCAAATTAGTATCGTCTTCAACGTTGGAATTCACAGTGTGATTCCATCACGGGATTGAGGAGCCAAACATGTTGGAATATGGCGACGCATTCCTTGAACAAAATCGCGAAGCCCTGAAGGCTCTCGAAGCGATGTCGCCTGCCGCCTTCGCCGTGGCCGCCGAAATGGCGCCCCACCAAGCTGAGGTCGTCGACGAAGACGAAGAAGAGCTTGTAGCCGCGTAACGCGGCTACAGCCCACCAGGCCACTCTCCCGCGAGAATATCGACATCGGGCGTGGCCGTCACCGGTACAATACCGGTCAGCCGCCAGGACTGCGCGTTGCTGTTGAGGCGTCCATCGAGACTGCGTTCGCTGACGGCGCCCGGCTGAAGGGTAAGGCATAAGCCGTGCGCCCCGTCGGGCAGCGATAATTCTTCGGTGCGACCCGAGTCGTCCCGCCACAATGCAATTTTGTCCGAAGCCGGGAAGCGCTTGGTGGCGTTGGACCTGGCGATCAGGCCCTTCGACGTCACCGACAGCACTGACGAACCCGGATCCTCGGCGAGAACCGTGGCGTAACGCGCTGGCCAGCGATCCTTCAATTGCGGTCCGTCCATCAGGAGCGCGATCAACAGATTGGGACCCACGCCCCGGACCAGCTCTTGGCAAGGGTCATTGCGCGCGAGGTCCTCGCAAATCAAGGTCGTGACCGTAGCACCGCCGCGCAGCACGAAGACGTCGAGGCTGCGGCTGAGAATGTCGATCTTCTCCCACCAGCCTGAATTGGCGTCGAGGGCGGAGCCCAAGGCGTAGGCGTCGATCTGCGACTTCTCTATGCGCCACCGATGGTGCTTTTCGCGGGTAGCGATGTCGAACTTCTTCTTGCCCTTTGCGTCCTCGTCCAAGCGCGCCATCGCCGCGAAGTTGCCCTCGCGGTATCCGCCCGTCGGGTCTCGCGCGTCGAACAGTCCTGCCACCAAGAGTTCCAATCCCGGCCGCTGCTGGAGTTCGAGGCAAAGCTTCTGAAACACCTCGTAGCTCAGCGCAGCTTCTGGGAAGACAAGGCCATGAACAGTGCCCACGTCGCGCGCGGCTTCGTCGAGCACATCGGTCACGAACTTCAGAAACGGCTCAAACCCATCCCTGAAGGCCTTACCCTTCTTCGCTCCACTCGCTGGACACCAATGGGACTTGATGTGGAACCATCCCCAAGTGGCGTCCGTCGCCGGTGTCCCCCTGAAAGCCTCGGCCCTCACCTTGAACGGCGAGGGAATGATCACGAGGTTGAACGGCGCGTTGGCGACGGTCGCGCTCTCGCCGCTGATCTGCGGGGCCGGACTCCAATAGGCGCGCGCCAAGCCCCGCGAAGGCAACAGCGCCAGATGATGCGAGAGCGAGCGCAATGTGCAACCGACCTTCGGTGTACGGCTCTTGGGCAGGACGCAGATGTGGTCGGGGTCGGCGCTCGACAGCGTGTAGACCTTGCGATTGGCGGCGATCTCTTTGCGCATCTGCACGTCGGCGGTGAACGCCTGGGCGTTGGACGCACTGGCCTCAAACCCGACATTGGCCGCGGCTTCATCGGCGATCGCCAAAAGCGCGACGCATGCGGGCCACCACGGTCGCGGCTTGGCCGACGGCAGCTTTTCCCGGAAGAGGTCGTTGCGGAACCACTCTTTGAGCTCATCCCACGCCGCGATGAGTTCGGGCGGTGGAGGCGGAACGACACCCCCAGTCGCTTCTCGCCACTGACGTCCGGCTGCTTTCCAAGCATCTCGTTGAGCGGCCGTAACGGTGATCATCCTGGGGCTAGCAGCCCCACCGACTTCGGGACTGACATGATGGTAGCCACCACTTTTGAGAAGTAGGAAGCCGGCGATCGCGAAGAGGTCCACCGCCAAATAGGGCGGGTTCTCAAAGGTCTTGTGCAGCTTCGGAGGCAGCCGCTTCGTGTCCGTGAGCTCAAGGCGCGTCTGATAGCCCTTGTGGTCGAGGTAACCCCTTGGAAAGAGACTCCTGAGCGCGTCCCGAAGCGTATAGGCCGCCGTTTTTTTGATCGTGACGCTCAACGCAATCTCCGTACGCGGTCACCAACTGCGAAGCTGAACTGCCAGTTGTAGCCGATCATGCCGCCGGGTCCAGAACGACCCCATGGGTCACGGAGGGCTGAAGGGTGGGCGTGTACTTCTCCCCCGCCACCCAGGCATCGATCATGTTGGCCCATTCCTGCAGCATATGGATCCGAGCGTGGGCGTATTCGGCCACGTTGTAGACCCTCCGCGAGGTCCTGCGGTCTACGTGGGCCAGACACTTCTCGACCCAGTCGGCGTCGAACCCCACGTCGTTCAGCAGCGTCGAGCCCGTCCTACGTAGGTCGTGGACGGTGAAGGCCTCAAGGCGTTGCTGGTTTTGCTTTGCCCGTTCGGTGATGGCCGTGGTCACTCGATTGAACGTCGCGCGCGACATCGGCTGGTCGGCCTCGTACCGCGACGGCAGGAGGTAAGGAGAGTTCCCGGCGCAGGTGCGTAACGCGATCATGATGTCGAGCGCTTGGCGCGAGAGGTAGATATTGTGGGGCCGGCCGCACTTCATGCGCTCGGCGGGGATGCGCCAGATGGCGTTGGCGAAGTCGACTTCGTCCCAGGTAGCGAAAGTCAACTCGCTCTTCCGGACCAGCGTGAGCAGGATCAGCTTCATGCCCAGCCGGATGGTAGGCAGGGTCGGCACCTGCTCCAGCAGCGGATAGAACAAGCGGATTTCGCGCGGCGACAAGGAGCGTTCGCGGGGAACGAACCTGGCGATCGAGGCCGGGGCCACATCGGTGGCGGGATTGTCCACCTTCTCGCCGTAGAGGCGGGCATAGGCGAAGACGAGCTTCATCTGCTCGCGCACGTGGATCGCTGTGGCCGGCGCATCGCGCGCGACGATCTTCTCGCAGACCAGCCGGATGTCCTGCGGCTCGATCTCGATTAGTAGGCGGTTTTCGAAGATGGCCTTGATGTCTCGCTCGTAGATGCTCCTGCGCATGGCGCGGGTGCTGTCGGCCATCGGCGCTTTCTCGAGCCACTTCTCGGCCCATTCCCCGTAGGTCTTGGCGTCATTCACCCTGGCCTTGGTCCGCTGCTTCTCGATCATAGGCGAACGGCCCTCGCGGACCGTGGCCCGCGCCGCCATTCCCAGCTCTCGGGCGCGCACCAGATTGATGCCGTCCGCGCCGTATCGACCCAGCGTCAGGCTCTCGCGCCGGCCGTTCAGGCGGTAGTCGAGGCGGAAGGAAATCGCCCCCGTGGTGGAGACCGTGACGTAAATGCCGTCACGGTCAGCGACCTTGTACAGTTTCTGCTTAGGTTTCAGAGATTTGAGTTTGCTTTCAGTCAGCATGGACGGTCCTCTGAGCCCCCTGAAAAGCGCTTGAAAGCGAGCGAAAATGCCGTCAGGCCACTTTGGCCTGCCGAGATCGATCTTTCGACAACGATTTCAGAGAGTTAAGTTGAGAAAAAATGCCGTCACGACGTGATTGGCTGACGGTATAACCGCTAAGGTCAATTGGACAACCCCAGCGCAACGCCGTCGCCCGTGCCGACAAACGAAAAGAGCGCTGGCGATTGCCAGCGCTCCTAAACGAATGAAAACACTTTTTATTTCAGAAACTTACGCCGTATTTTCAATCACAGCCGAACGCTCCTGAAAGACGCCCCGTCACTCCAGAACATCAAGATGGGTCAAAATGCTCTCCTGACGCCAACATTGAAAGCGGAACCTAGAACCAAGTCGGTACATCGCGAGTTCTTGGGTCATGGAACAGCGCTGGCCCACCCGGTTATGGATCGTTCGCCACGGACAGAGCGCGGGGAACGTCGCCCGCGACGCCGCTGACGCGGCCGGTCTCCCTCGCATCGATATCGCCGATCGCGATATGGACGTCCCCCTCAGTGACTTGGGGCACGAGCAAGCCCACGCGCTCGGCAGATGGTTCGCCAGACTTCCGGCTGACGAAAGGCCACGGACCGTCATGTCGTCGCCGTATCTGCGCGCGGTTCAGACGAGCCAAGCGGTGCGCGAGGTCGGAGGATTAATCGAGCCCGACCGAAAGTTTTGCGCCGATGAGCGCCTGCGCGAGAAAGAGTTCGGAATCCTCGATCGTCTCACCCGCCATGGCATCGAGACGCAGTTTCCCGAACAGGCTGAGTTTCGGCGCCTGCTGGGCAAGTTCTATCATCGCCCCCCAGGCGGTGAGAGCTGGTGCGACGTCGTACTTCGCCTGCGCAGCCTGCTGGACACCTTGAGCCTCCATCATGGCGGCGACCGTGTCCTGATCATCGCGCACCAGGTCGTGGTGCTCTGTATGCGCTACCTGCTGGAAGGCTTAAGCGAAGAGCAGATTCTTGCGATCGATCGAGAAGCCGATATCGCCAACTGCGGGGTCACCGAATATCGGTTCGATCCGGCGAGCGGTCCCCACGGTGAACTTGTCCTCCACCGGTATAACTTCACCGCTCCGCTGGAAGACGAGGCCGCGCCGGTCACGGCGGCGCCAGATGCCAACGTTGCCGCCCGATGAGCGAATTCGAAATCCTCGACGCATCTTGGATGCGGGGCCATCCCCTCCCCGACCCTGGCGATCAAGGCAAGCACGGGCGAGGCCAAGTCCTAGTTGTCGGTGGAGAGGCTGAACTCGCCGGGGCGGCGATGTTGGCGGGAGTAGCAGCTCTGCGTTCGGGCGCTGGAAAGCTGCAGGTCGCGGTCGCGAGCGACGCGGTGGCCGTTTTGAGCGTGGCCCTTCCCGAAGCCCGTGTCTTAGCATTGCCGAAGGACCAAGCCGATGGCGCCGCCGATCTTGTGACTCAACACGCCTCGCGTTGCGACGCGCTGTTGATCGGCCCCGGCATGATCGACGATAGCAAAGGGAGGGCAGCAGCTCTTCTATCTCTCGGGACAGGACGGCCGACCATTGTCGATGCCGGCGCGCTTCGCGCCGTTCCAAATGCCAGGCCGCAGCAAGGCCTCGTTCTCACGCCCAACGCTGGCGAGATGGCCGCCCTGCTGAATGAGGAGAAGGCCGCGATCGACGCTGACCCCCTCGCGGCTGGCCATCGCGCCGCTCAACGGTTCAAGGCCGTGGTGGTGGTGAAAGGCGCGATTTCATTTGTTGTCGGCCCCGATGGCGCCGCCGCGCGCTACGCGGGCGGAGGTCCGGGCCTAGGGGTCTCGGGCTCCGGCGACGTGCTGGGCGGACTGATCACAGGTCTCCTGGCGCGCGGAGCGGACCCGTTCCTAGCCTCGGCCTGGGGCGTATTCGTCCACGGCGAAAGCGGCGCGCAGCTCGCTGCGAAGGTCGGTAAGCTTGGTTATCTCGCGCGTGAGATAGCCGATGAAGCCCCTTCCATCCTATCCAGCTTTTAGACCTCGGCATCGGTGAGGCGTGCTCTCTCGCCGTGGCGCGCCGCGAGCTTCATCGCTCGCCCGTGAATCCAGATCCGGTCTACCTCGATTGCTTCCCACCCCTCAGGCAGAACGACGTCGGCGCGGGCCCACCCGTCGGCTGTATTCTCCGCAGGCTCCAATCGAGGAAACCCGAGCAGGAGGCTGCTGAGGAAGCCCCCCATATTGGCGAAGAACGGACCGGCTTTGGGTTGCTCAGGAAAGCGATCCGGCCGGTACTCCATAATCTGGCTGAAACGTCCGGTCTCGAACTTGGCGTAACCGTCTTCAAGGAGCTGCAAGGACAGCGCGCGATCACCAGTACGAGCGCCCCATGCTCCGTAGAGCGCCGAAAGCATGGGGCTACCCAAATAGTCGTCGGCTTGTTCGAGGTAGAAGGCCAAGGTGGCTTGCTCCTCCTGCGACGTCAGTTCGAATCCGAACGGCCACAGACCCATCAAGGGGTCGGGCGTTGCTCCCTTTTCCTCGGTCTTTCGGTATGCGTCGTGAGAGACAATGATGTGGCCTCGTTTCGGCACGACCATGCCGTCGGCAATGTCTCGCCATGCCGGATCAATGTGTCGGCCGAGCCGCTCGCCACAACGGATTGCGTCCTTGAGAACGACGACGGCGGCCATATTGGTGAAAGCGGCGTTGTCTGCAGGCATCTTGCGTTCCGCGATCCCCATCGAGCTACGGATCTCATAGCCGGCCTCGGTGCGGTGGACGCGTGAGACAATCCACTCGGCCACGGCCGACAGCACCGGCCAGGCTTTCTCGCGCCGGAACTCGGCTTGACCTGTCACATCGGCGAAAAGCGCAAAGGCTCGCGCCACGTCCAGAGAGCCGTGATCCTCATGCCAAGCTGCTGTCCCTGGTAGAGGCGCGGCTTCCTCTCCTGAGGCTGAGCTTTCCCAGGGAAATTGAGCGCCCAGGCGGCCCATCATCTTGGCGTTGTCGCGGGCCCGATCAAGGTTTCGAAAGCGATAGTCCAGGAGACTGGCGGCGGCCTGTGGCTGGACGAAGGTAAGCACGGGCGCGGCGAAGGCTTCGATGTCCCACATCACGTGGCCGTAGTAGTAGTGGTAGTCCCGCCAAGTCGCGAGGCCGAAGATCGAGGTCGACGCGCACGAGGATGGATGCACCGAGCTGTTCAAGTAAAAGAACGCCGCATCCGCCAGGGCCTGCCAGCGCGGCTCGGCGCCAACAAGCCTGATACGGCCCTTCCAGAGCTCGTCCCAGGCGGCACGGTTTTCCTCCCGCAGAGCCTCGAAGCCGTCGAACTTCGCCTTAGCGACCAGCCGTGCCGCCTGCTCTTCGGGACATGAATGTAGAGCGCTAGCAACAAGGCTGGTGACCTGGACGAGCCGATACGTTGAGCCGGCCCGAGCCTTGAATTTGTAGACGCTGAAGAGGCCGCCCCCGTCCAAGGCCGGATGCGCAGGTTCGATCCGGTCGACGCCCGATCCAGACAGCGCGCTGAAATATCCCAAGCCGACGCGACTGAGGCTGCCAGCTGACTCCCACAAAAGACCGCCATCACTGTGCCAGACGCCCTCCCCCGGCGTTTGACGCAAGGATCGCAAGGCGCGCCCAGCGATGCCTGACGTTGAAATTCCGACCCGCAGTTGGACCTCGCAGGTTTGCTCGGCCTGCAAGGTGATCTCCTGGCAGACCAGGGTCGGATCTTCCCGGCTGGCGAACGTCAGGACTGAACAACGCAGGCGTCGATCGTTCGCGGCGAAAGCAAAGCGGCTCGTCAGTTCGCCGGCTGAGAAGTTGTAGCGCTGCTCCCCATCGCCTTCGTGGCCAATGTCCGAGAGCCAGACACCATCAATCGCCAGGTCAGCGGCGAGCGGATAGGGCGCGAGGGCCGCAGCTTCGATTAGGCGTTCGGGATCCTCGCCGGTGTAGCCGTTGACCAACGCCATGCCCGGCTCTAGCGGCTGGCTCCGCACACGCAGGCCCACCAAGCCGTTGCTGACATAGGCCGGGAGATCTGGTCCTCCGGCGCCGAGAACGGGCGCGGGGCTGATGGGTTCAGGCATAGGGGGCGCCCTGCCGCCGCGTTACGGCGCCTTACCCTTGAAGGTGTCGCCGACCTCGGCGGCGCTGGGCCCATCAGGCCCCGCAGAGTTTTGCTCGGCCTTGCCGGTTCGAACCGTTTGCTTCTCGGAGACCAAGCCAGGCCGGTCGCCGAGTGGCAGCGCCGCGTTGGCCTCGCGCCCTTCGGTATTGGGCTTGTCACTCATCACTTTCTCCTATCGTCGAGCCGTTCTTGGTTGCTGGTCCTTTTCGGATCAGTCCGCGCCGTTGCCCGGATCGTCGGCTGTAGGGTCTGAGGTCGCCCCGGTTTTCCGATTGGGATCCAGAGCCGGTGGTGGCGGCGCCTCGAGACCGGCGTCCGTGTCCACAGGCTTTGGGTCGGACGCGCTGTCTGGACCGTCCACTAGCGCTCTCCTGAGCCGGGCTCGGCCATCTTGCGATGCTGCTCGGCCAGGACGCTCTGAGGCGTTACAGCCGCCACGGCCGCTTGCAGCTTGTTTTTGAAGCCGGCGACGACATCGCCCTCGCCCTTCTGCATGGCCCGATAGCCAACCAGGGCCACGTCCGCCGGATCGGCCTTCTTGGGATCGGCGCCGACCTTGGTGTCCAGCATGTCGGCGCGTTCAAAAAACTCGGTCTCGGTCGGCCCTGGCATCAGGCAGCTGACCGAAACACCGGTATCTTTGAGCTCATTGCGCAGCGCCCAAGCGAAGCTGTCCAGGAAGGCTTTGGTGCCGTTGTAGACCGCCTGGAACGAACCCGGCATCAGGCCGGCGATCGAGCCGGTGATCAGGATCCTTCCGCGATCGCGCTCGCGCATATCGCGCGCCACCTGCTGGATCAGATAGACCGTGCCGGTGATGTTGGTATCAATGACGAACCGCGCCTCGGTCCAGTCCTGATCCAGGAAGCCGTGACCCAGGCCACGACCGGCGTTGGCCATGAGGGCATCGACCTGTCGGTCGCCGATTAGAGCCAGCAGACCGTCGACGCCTTCGGTCGTCGACAGGTCGACCTGCAGCGCCTCGACCCTGCCTCCATGCTGCTCAAGGCCAGCCTGGGCCTCCACGATGGCTGGTTCGTCGGCGGCGATCACCAGGTCATAGCCATCTTCGGCAGCCAGGCGCGCCAACTCGTAGCCGATGCCGGATGAGGCGCCTGTGACCACGGCCAGTGGGCGAAGATCTTCGATCATCACGCGGCCTCCTTCTGCCAGTCGGGCTTGAGAACGACCTTGGTCACCTCGTTCTGGTTTTCCTTGAACATCTTGTAGCCATCCGGCGCATTCTCGAGCGGCAACCGGTGGCTAATCAGGAAGGTGGTGTCGATGACGCCTTCACCGATCAGGTCGAGCAGCGGGCGCAGATACTTCTGCACGTGGGTCTGACCTGTGCGGATCTGCAGACCCTTCTCCATCAGAGCGCCGATCGGGATCTTGTCGCCCATTCCGCCGTAGACGCCCGGAACCGATACACGGCCGCCCGTACGGCAGGCCATCAGCACCTCGCGCAGCACGTGAGCGCGATCTGTGCCCAGGCGGGTAGCGACCTTGACGGCGTCGACGATGTTGTCGATCGAGAAGCCGTGGCTCTCCATGCCGACGGCGTCGATGCAGGCGTCAGGGCCGATCCCGCCAGTCATGGCCATCAGCGCTTCGCGCACCTTGACGTCGTGGTAGTTCAGCACCTGTGCGCCCAGCGACTTGGCCAACTCGAGCCTGTGCGGGTGGTGGTCGATGGCGATCACCTTGTGCGCGCCCTGGATCAGGGCGCTTTGGATCGCAAACAGGCCGACAGGACCGCAGCCCCAGACCGCCACCGTGTCACCCGGTTCGATCTGGCAGTTCTCGGCCGCCATCCATCCGGTGGGGAGGATGTCGGACAGGAACAGAACCTTCTCGTCCTCCAGGCCGTCGGGGATGACGATGGGACCGACGTCACTGTAGGGCACGCGGACATATTCGGCCTGACCGCCGGCATAGCCGCCCGTCATGTGCGAATAGCCGAACAGGCCGGTCATCGCCGTGCCGTAGGCGATCTCGCCCAGGTCTTGGGTTTCGGCGGGATTGGAGTTCTCGCAGCCCGAGAACTGCTGCTTTTCGCAGTGGAAGCATTTTCCGCAAGCGATGACGAATGGGACAACGACGCGCTGCCCTTTCTGCAGGGTCGAGCCCGGCCCCGTCTCGACGACTTCGCCCATGAACTCGTGGCCCAGGATGTCGCCCTTCTCCATCGACGGGATCATGCTGTCGTACAGATGGAGGTCCGAGCCGCAGATGGCCGTGGAGGTAATCTTGATGATCGCGTCGCGAGGATTGACGATCTTGGGGTCTGGAACGGTGTCCATGCGCACGTCGTGTTTGCCGTGCCAAGTCAGAGCGCGCATCGGCGTCTCCCATGAAGTGAGTTCGGATCAGCCTTGCGGCGCGGCGTCAGGGGTTTTTGCGGTGGAGATTTCCCCTGTCTCCATCAGCTGCTTGAACCGGCGCAGCTCGCGGCGCGCCTGGATCTTCGGCTCCTTCTGGAAGAGCTTAGCGATCAGCTTGCCAAGGTCGCCGCCAGGCGGTTCGTAGACGATGGTGGCGGTCACTTCCGTGCCGCGACCGGGCGGACCATCGCGAAACTCGATGCGCCCTGCATTCTTGATATCGGCGCCTTCAGCTGACTCCCAGGCTAGGAGCTCGTTCTCGACCTCCTCGGTCAGGACGCTGTCCCACTGGACAGTCTTGCCGGCCGGAGCCTTGACCACCCAGCGCGAGCGCTTGCCATCGCCTGGCGTGACGCTTTCAACGTTTTCCATGAAAAGCGCCAAGTTCCGGAAGTCGCGCCAGAAGGCGTAGAGTTCGGCGCGGGGCCGGTTGATGGTCACCGTGCGGCCTACGAGAGCTGCTTCATGCCAGCCTCTCTCCTCGGCGACCTGGTGGGCGACCGCGCGCTGGTGGACGGCGGCGGTGAGCGGCGCGTCGCTTTCCAGCGCCCGCTCGACGGTCTCTTCGGACATCGTTGATCTCCTCGGTTTGGTCGATCAACCGCCCGCCGCCACCGTTGTTCCGAAGGTCAAGGTCCAAGCGCGCCGCCCCCATCAAATGACGGGGTCAGACGCGCATAAAATGCCCTGTGTCCAGCGCGCTTAAGGGTTTTTGGACCTCTACGAAGAGCCGGCTCTCCGACATTGGAACGCGCGCTTGAACGCCTCCGTTTGTGCTGCTCGCCGCCCAAGACGCGGCCAACGCAACCTGGGAGGTGGCGAGCATGCGCATTCTGCACTCGCGCCGAGCCGCCTCCCGCCAGTTTGGAGTAGCAACCATGTTTGGTGGCGATCGCCTGTCGCGCCTTGGCGCATTCTGCCCGCAGTTCCCCGACGCCGACGCGCTGCACAAGGGTTTGGCCCACTGGAACCATCGTCGCCTATCGCCAGAGGCGCCGAGCGCAGATTGGCGCGAGGCGATCGACGAAGAGCGCCACATGAAGCGCGTGGAAGGCGAGTTCATCGAGGCCTTCCGCGACCATGTCGCTCCGTTCGTGGCGACGGTTCCCCAAGAGGCTGAAGCCTTCGTCGCCTGGTTCGAAGCGCTCAAGGATCACGGGCCCGGCCAATGGGACCCGCTCTTCGACTGGCTCGAGGGCGCAGCCAGCCTGGAGGACATCAAATGGTTCCTGACCCAGGAGGCGGCCGGCGAGGCCGGCTTTGAGGATCTGGTGGCCATGACGCAGGTCAAGGTCCCCGACCGAGCCAAGCTGGAACTCGCCCGTAACTACTGGGACGAGATGGGACGCGGGAGCGTCAAGGGCATGCACGGGCCGATGTTGTCGCGGACAACCGCCACCCTCGGTCTGAACCCGACGATAGACACCACTCTTTGGCAGTCGCTTTGCCTGGCCAACACCATGACCGCCTTCGCGACCACACGCCGGTACGCCTGGCACTCGATCGGCGCCCTGGGCGTGGTGGAGTTGACCGCGCCCACGCGAGTCTCCTGCGTCGACGCCGGCCTCAAGCGTAACGGTGTCTCGCCCGAGGCCCGCAAATACTTCGCCCTACACGCGCATTTGGATATCGAGCACTCCAAGGCCTGGAACGCCGAAGCGCTGATCCCGCTGGTGGCGGAGGATGCGTCGCGGGCCCGTTATATCGCCGAGGGCGCGGTGATGCGCCTGATCTGTGGCGAGCAGTGCTTCGACACCTATCGCGCCCATCTCTGGGCCCACACGCATCCGCTTGTCTATGCGGCCGAGTGATCGCCATGGCCTGCATCTTCGATGTTTCGCCCTATGACGGCGGATGGTGCGTGAAGATCTCCGATACTGGTGAGGTCCTCTTCTTCACCGCGCGGCGGCGCGCGATCGCCGAAGCCCGGGCGATGGCGCGCGTTTGGCCCGAGGAGACGCAGGTCAAGGTCCGCGGCCGGCGCACCCAACCTGCAGAGACTTGGCCCAAGGATCTCGCGGCATTTCCCTATCCGCTTGGAGTTCCGGCATGAACGCGCAACTGCAGTCCCTGAGCGCTGCACGGGGCGCGCAGGGCCTTGAGACTGGAGACATCGACATGATCCGGTTCTCGATCGCCCCCACTGCTGCTGGAGCGTGGCTGTGGCGTACCTTCCTGCAAAACGGCCACACGCGCGCCCAAGGCTTGGCGGCGACCCGCAAGCAGGCCGCGGCCCTGGTCATCCGCGACATTCTCCTGACGCGGCGCCCGTCCGTCGCCGACCTCGACGGTCAAGTATCCGCGAAGGCGGCCTGACGTATGCGTGTCCTCGAAGCGGCGACCTACCGTGGTCCCCACCTTTATTCCTCGCGCCCAATGGTGCGAATCCAGCTGGATCTAGGCCAGTTGGAATTTTGGCCAACACACCGCCTGCCCGGCTTCACCGACCGTCTGCTGCTGGCCCTTCCGGGCCTGCAAAACCACGGCTGTTCCTACAAGGCGCCAGGCGGTCTCGTTCTGCGGATGCGCGAAGGCACCTGGCTAGGACACGTGATTGAGCATGTCGCTCTGGAACTGCAGAAGCTGGCCGGCGTGCAGGTGGGCCGCGGTAAGACCCGGTCGGTCAAGGGCCGACCGGGCGTCTACAACATCCTCTATGTGTATGAGGGCGAAGGCCTTGGTCGCGCGGCCGGCCGTGCTGCGATCGAGCTGGTCAACAACCTGCTGCCCCACGAGCTGCAGGGCGTCGAGGGTCTCGAGAAGATCGCGCCGCCCGTCGGCGATTTGACGCCGCCGTTGTTTGACCTCAAGCACAATCTCGAGCGGCTCAGGGCGATCGCTAGGGGCGAGGCCCTGGGTCCAACCACGCGATCGCTGGTCTGTGAGGCCCGTCGCCGCGGCATTCCTGTCCAGCGCCTCGACGACCAAAGCCTGGTTCAGCTGGGGTGGGGCGCACGGCGCAAGCTGATCCGCGCCAGCATTACCGGCCAGACCAGTCACATCGCCGTGGAGACCGCCGGCAACAAGGCGCTGACCAAGACCTTGCTGGCCGCCGCCGGGGTTCCGGTTCCGCGTGGCGGCGTCGTGCGCACGCTTGAAGAGGCCCAGGCTCAAGCTGCGAAGATCAAGGGATCGGTCGTTCTCAAGCCTCTCGACGGCAACCACGGCCGCGGCGTCAGCCTAGGGCTTTCGACGCCCGAGCAGGTCGCCTGGGGCTACGACCAGGCCATCAAGCATGGACGCCGCGTGATCGTCGAAGAGCAATATCTTGGCCGCGACTACCGGATCCTGGTGGTGGGCGGCAACCTCGTCGCCGTGGCCGAGCGCGTCCCTGCTCGCGTGATCGGCGACGGGCAACACTCGGTCGGACAATTGATCGAGATCGTCAACCAGGACCCTCGTCGCGGCGCCGGCCACGAGCAGGTGATGACCCGCATCGTGGTCGATGACCAAGTGCGCGAAATGCTGGCCCGCGCGGGCCTTTCGTTGAACGCCGTCCCCCCGCCGGGCGCCATTGTGGCCCTGAAGGCCACGGCCAACCTGTCGACTGGCGGGACGGCCATCGATCGCACGGACGTTATCCATCCTGACAACGCCGCCATCGCCTGCCGCGCTGCCCTCACCGTGGGCCTGGATGTCGCCGGCATCGACTTCATGGCTCCCGACATTACCCAATCGGTGCGCGAAACCGGTGGCGGCATCGTCGAAATCAACGCTGCGCCTGGTTTCCGCATGCATCTGGAACCGTCCGAAGGGCAGCCTCGCGACGTCGCCAAGGCCGTCATCGCCAACCTTTTTCCGCCAGGCGTGCGCAGCCGCATTCCTATCGTCGCAGTCACCGGCACGAACGGCAAATCGACCGTGGTGCGCATGGTCGCGCGGATCGCCCGCGAGATGGGCAAGACCGTGGGCCTAACCAACACCACCGGCGTTTACGTCAATGATGAGCGGGTTCTGCAGGCCGACGCCAGCGGCCCCAAGAGCGCCCGCATGGTGCTGCGCGACCCCACTGTTGACGTGGCGGTCCTTGAGACCGCGCGCGGGGGCATGTTACGTGAGGGACTGGCTTTCGACCGCTGCGATGTCGGGATCGTGCTCAACGTCTCTGCCGACCATCTGGGGCTCAAGGGGATCGACACGCTGGAAGACCTTGCGGCGGTCAAATCGATCGTGGCCGAAGCGGTGTCGCGACGCGGCGTCAGCATTCTGAACGCCGACGATCCGCTCACGCTGCGCATGGCCCGCCACGCTGGGGGTCGTGTGGGGTATTTCACCCTGAAGGGTGGGTTCGAGATCAGCCCGTTCCTGCAAAAGCATGTTGCCCAGGGCGGGTTGCTGGCCGTGCTGGATCCTTCGGTGAGAGGCGGCGAGCTCGTGCTTCACGACAAGGGTCAGCGCTGGTCGCTGATGCACGCAGACCAACTGCCCGCCACCCTGAACGGCATGGCGCGATTCAACATCGCCAACACCTTGGCTGCGATCCTGGCGGGTCATGCGCTTGGAGCCAGCCCCGAGGTCATCGCCAGCGCCCTGTCGGCGTTCACGTCGTCGCATGCCGAAAATCCAGGCCGGTTCAATGTCCATGACGCCCATGGTTTTCGGGTCATCGTCGACTACGCCCATAACCCCGGCGCCATGCGAGCCATGGGCGACCTGGTCGCCCAGCTGCGGCCCAAAGTCGGGCGGGTGATCGGCGTGGTCAGCATTCCAGGAGATCGCCGCGACGAGGACATCCTGGAGATGGGCGCGATCGCCGCGGAAATGTTTGATGAGCTGATCTTCCGCGAGCGCCCAGACGGCCGTGGACGTCCAGCCGGCACGGTGGTCTCCTTGCTCACCGACGGCGCGTTGGCGGCCGGCTTTCCCGACCAACGCATCCACCGCATCCTCAGCGAGACGCGATCGGTCGATGCCGCCCTGCGCATGGCCGAACCCGGAGATCTTGTTCTTGTCTTTCCAACGGCGGTGGATGCGGTGTGGAAACAGGTGACCGACTTCCAACCGGCCGGCGCGGCGAGCCAGGGGCTCTATTCGGATCAGGGCCTTGCCTATGTCTGAGACCGTCGCTTCACGCGGCTGGGCCATCATCGTGCATGGCGGCGCCAAGGACATCCCGCCCGGCCAGGAAGACGTCCATCGGGACGGCTGCCTGAGGGCGTTGGCCGCCGGCCGTGCGATCCTCGAAACCGGGGGCCATGCTGTCGACGCCGTAGAAGCTGCGGTCCGGGCGTTGGAGGACGATCCGACTTTCAATGCCGGGTACGGCGCGGTGCGCAATGGGGACGGCGTCGTCGAGCTCGACGCGGCCATCATGGACGGGGCGAGCCTGGCGGTCGGCGGCGTGGCCGGGGTCAGGACCTTGCGCCACCCCATCTCTGTTGCCGCAGCCATGCTGGACGAAACCCCGGTGCTGCTCGTGGCCGACGGGGCCGAGGCTTTCGCCCGCGCCCATGGCGGCGAATTTTGCGAGCCGGCGGACCTGATCATCGAGCGCGCCGGCGATCCGGGTTGCGACACCGTTGGCTGTGTGGCCCTCGATCGCCACGGCGACATTGCCGCAGGCACTTCGACGGGGGGCCTGAGCGGCTGCCATCCAGGCCGCGTGGGAGACAGTCCCCTCCCCGGCTGCGGCCTCTATGCCGACAACGCCGTCGGTGGCGTGTCGCTTTCGGGCGATGGCGAAAGCCTGATCCGCACGACCTTGGCCGCTCGCCTGATGCAGAGCCTGGAAGCCCTGCCGCCGGACGCTGCCATCAAGGCGGCCCTAGGTCGCCTGGAGAAGGTTGGCGGCGAGGCTGGCCTGATCGTGATCGATGCCGAAGGACGGGTCGGCTGGGGCCATTCCAGCGCTCAGTTCGCCGTCGCCCACGCGCGTCAGGACACGCCCGCCAAAGCCTTCACCCACAGAAGCCAGGACGCTGAAAAGGACCTCGCATGACCATCCGCTCGACCGAAGGCCCCTTGATCATCATTGGCGGCCATGAGGACAAGGAAGGCGACAAGGTTATTCTCAAGGCGGTGGCCGAGCGCCTGAACGGCGGACGCCTGGTGCTGGCCACCATCGCCTCCCACGCGCCGGAGGGCTATTTCGAAACGTATCAGAAGGCCTTTGGATCGCTGGGCGTCACCGACCTCGTCGAGCTCTACATCGAAGATCGCGCCGAGACCCACGCGGCCGAAAAGCTGGCGCTTCTAGACGGGGCAGCCGGCGTGTTCTTTTCCGGAGGCGACCAACTGCGGATCAGCAGCCAGATCGGCGACACCCCCATCGAGGCCCGCATCCGAGACATCTGGCGCGGTGGCGGGGTGCTAGCCGGCACATCGGCCGGAGCCTCGGTGATGAGCGACACCATGATGGTGCGCGGAGCCAGCGCCGAGACCCACCGCATCGGGGACCTGCAGATGGCGCCGGGTCTGGGACTGGTGCGTGACGCCATCATCGACCAACATTTCGCCGAACGCGGCCGCATCGGCCGGTTGCTCGGCGCGGTCGCCCAAAGCCCCCGCGTGCTGGGCGTCGGCATCGACGAGGACACCGCCATCGTGCTGGAGGGCGATGACTTCAAGGTGATCGGCAGCGGGGCGGTCTACGTCGTCGACGCCGAAGGCGTCAGCGCGTCGAACATCGCAGAGGCGAGGGCCGAACGGGCCTTATCGATCTTCGACGTCCGGCTGCATGTGCTGGCCAGTGGCGATGGCCTGAACCTGACGACGCGACGGCCGCATGGCCAGCCGCGCGCACTGGACTAGACCGGCCTTTCGATCACCGCGCCAACCGCCGCGATGCGCTCGACGTCGGCGTAGGCTTCGCGTCGCAGTTCGCCCGAGAAGATGTCGGGGTCGAGTTCCTCATAGCGCATGCGCAGAGACGCGGCTGACACCCGGTCCTCCAGCGCCTGGCGCAGGGCGTCGACGCCGCCGTCGAGAATGGCGCTACCGGTGTAGAGCACGAACCGGCCGCCTGGGCTCAACCGCTCCATCGCCTGTTGGGTCCAATCGAGCGCCAGACGGGCGCCGTGCATGTCGCCGCCGTCCTTGTAGGCGCGCCCAGACACCCCTGCCACATAGGGCGGATTGGCTACGATCAGGTCGTAGGGGCCGTTTAACGCGGTCATGCCGTCGCTTTTGCGGATTTGGGCGGCCACGTCGGCGTGGGTCGCGTTCACATGCGCCAGTTCCAGCGCCGCCAGATTGACGTCGCCCAGCTCCAGCCGCGCGGTGGGGTGGAGACGTGAGGCTACCAGCCCGCCAACCCCGGCGCCGCATCCGATCTCGGCGATCGCGGCGACAGCCTGATCCGACGTCGCCTGGGCGATGAGGCGGGCAAAACGGTAGGAATCGGGCCCTAGGAAGACCGCGTCGCTCGCATTGGCCGGAAACGCCGAGTGCAAAAAGAGCAGGCCGGCTAACCGGGAAACCCTCACCTGGCAGCGGTAGAGATCACCCTCTTGCACCAAGACCTGCGCTTCCTCGGCCAGGGCCAGCAGCGCGGGGTCCAGGTCACAGGGGGCGAAGGGTTGGCTCCAGCCGAAGATGGCCCGCAATCGCGAGTGTTGCGACAGGCGCCGCTCAAGGCCTCGGCGACTGACTGACGGGGTCGGCGTGATGAAGTCGTAGCCTGCCGCGTCGAGCGCCGTAAGCAACCCGAGCAGCGCCGCAGTCTTGGCCGACATGCCTCGATCCCCAAAGCTCGGGTCCCCGACCGCGGCCTGCGCCACGGGCCTGCTATGATCATTCCACACGTCGACCCCACCTATCCGGCCTTCGACGGGGTTCTCCCCGAATGGCTGCTGGCGGCAACGCGCTCGGAAATGGCGTCGTTCCGCCAGGATCATTTGAGCGTCAGACCGGATCGCTCTGCAGACGCAGGTAGACCGGGTTGAACTGGCCAAGACGCACGAGCGCGTCCCAATCGTTGATCGTCACCTGGCCGGATTTCCATTCGACGAGACCCTGGCGGCGAAGGTCCATCAGGACGCGATTGACGTGGACTTGGGTTAGACCCAGGACATCGCCTAGATCCACCTGGGTCATGGGGAGGCTAAACGTCAGGTCCCGAGCGATGCCCGCCGCTTCCAGACGCAAATAAAGTTCACAGATCAGATGCGCCAAACGGCTGGCGGCGTTCTGTTGGCCAAGCGCCACAAGCCACTGGCGATGGATGGCTCCATCGACCACCGTTTCTAGCCACAGCAGACGGGTCAAGTGGGGGTGCTGCTCGGTAAGGCGTCGAAGATCCTCATGGGCGGCCGGGGCGACGACGCAGTCGGCCAGCGCCACCACCCCGTGGTCCATCTGGCGCATCAGTAGGCTGTGCAGGTCGACGAAGTCGCCGGCGACATTGATCTCGGTCAGTTGCCGCCCTCCGGTGGGCGTCAAGGTGAAGCGGGCGCAAAAGCCGCTCACCACGAACGTGCTGAAATGCGGGCGGTCGCCCGGCTCAACCAAGGCCTTGCCGGCAGGCACTCTTCGCGTAGGTCCTAACAGCTTGGCCAACGCTTCGCGCTCGACCGGCGTGATGACGTCGCGGCGGGCCATCTTTTCGATCAGCGGGGTGATCACGGGGGCTGGTGACATGGCGTACGGGGAAACCTCCCCTCTCCTCTTCGAAGACCGGCGCGGCCATCAAAAGATCGGCCCGATAACCTAGATCAACGCGCACCGCGGGTGATGAGCCTAGACTCTCGACCATCCGGAGGTCTCATTGCTCGAACCGCTCATCTTCATCGGCGTCGCCGGCGACCAACGGACGACCTTCGTCGATCTCGACGTCGAGACCGTAGACCCGGCCCAGCGCGCCCGGAAGCTTCTTGTCGAGCATCTCAGCTGCGAGGCGGTCGAGGTTTGGCGTCAAGAAAACTGTATCGCTGTGGTGGGTCGCGCTGAGCTGGGTCCGGCGGCTTGAACCGTCTTTTGATCGCCAGCCTGGATCGGTTTGGTCCTTTGCGGGAGGGCGTGCGCGAGCGCCTTTCCGAGTGCGTCCTGACGTCGGAGACGTTCGAAGCCGGCCAGGTCATTCTGCCCGCCGGCGAGCGCTCTCGACTGCGCCTGCTGGCCCGAGGCTTGGCCGTTAAACAGACCATGCTGAGCGATGGCGCGCGGCAGATTTTTGGTGTGGCCACCCCCGGAGACCTGATCGACCTGGCCGGCCTTTTTGCCGTGACCGATTACGAAGTGCGAGCGCTCGGGCCTTGTGAGGTCCGCAGGCTCGATGGGCGGGAGCTTCAAGGCCTTCTGCAAGACCAAGGCAGTTTCCTGGCGGCGGTTTGCCGGGCAGTCCTCACCGAAGCTCGCGCCCACCGAAACGGAATGATCAGCCTGGGACGGCGGTCTGCGGCGGCGCGCACCGCCAACCTGTTTTGCGAGATCTACTGGCGCCAGAAGACCCTGGGCTTGGCCAAGGACGATCGATGCGCTTTCCCCGCGGTGCAAGGAGACATCGCCGATGCCCTCGGCCTGTCGGTGGTCCATATCCATAGAGTGCTACGCGCGCTGCGCGACGATGGCTTGGCTGTCGTAAAGAATGGCGGCCTGCAAATCCTCGACTGGGACCGGCTGGCCGCGCTCGGCGATTTCGACCCGCAGGCTTTTCGGCCGCAAACCGATCCCGAGGTTGAGCCGCCCGTGAAGCCGGCGCCGTCGCGCGGTCGGCGCTCCTGATTGGGCGGACGCGATCAATTGATCGTCCGCCGAGCCTATCGGGAACGCGCGGCGCGGCGGAGGCTTGGGTTAGGACGACTGCTGTCGTGAAGCGGCCGATCCTCAGACCGCTTCACGATACGGCCGCAGGTAGGTCGGATCGAACTGGCCCGCCGCCATCAGCCGTTCTCGATCGAGGATCTGGATATGATGACCTTGCCACGCCACCGAACCGGTCGCTCGCAACGCTTTGAGCGTGCGGCTCAGGTGCACGGAGGTCATGCCCAGAATCTGGCTGAGCTGGGTCTGGGTCAGGGGAAGTTCAAAGGCGTTATCCTCGACCAGGCCGGCCACGTCCAAGCGGGCGACGATCTCGCAAAGAAAGCGGGCCAGGCGCCCCACGGCGTCTTGGCCCATGCCCAAGAGCCACTCGCGATGGACCGCGCCCTCGAGCGCCGTTTCCAGCCACAGCATGCGCGTCAGGTGCGGATGATCCTCGCTGATGCGCCGCAGCTTTTCGTGTGGCGCCGAGGCGGTGACGCAGGGTGTGAGGGCCACTACGCCATAATCGAGTTGAGGGATCAGCAAGCCGAACAGATCGATGAAGTCGCCGGCTACGTTGATCGCGGAGAAGACGCGTCGCCCGCCGCGCAAGATGCCGTAGCGCCCGCAAAATCCCGAGACCAGCAGGGTCACGTGGTCGGGCCTGGCGCCGGGCTCGACCAGGTCGACGCCGGCCGGATGGTGGCGTTCGGGCCCCAGGACATCGGCGAGAATGTCCTGCTCGGCGGAGGTAAGGTCGTCTCGAAGGTTAAGCTTGGAGATCAATCGATCACCCATCTATGCCTCCATCTCCCATCAGCTCCTGTTCATCAAAGGCTGCCTAGCGTGCAGCGATGAGCACCTATCACTTCGACATCGACAGTGACGGCGCGGCGACCACCGAAATCGTCGAGGCAGCGGATCAGAACGCGGCGATCCGACAAGCGTTGCTGCTGGTCTCGGAAATTCTTCGCGATCACGGCCTTTCCAGTCACACCGCCATTTCCTTGCGGATCTGCGTCCGCGGAGAGGCCGGCCAGATGGTGTGGAGTGGCTGCGCCAGCGGCTGCCAACCTGGCTCCGAGGTGGAACAGGCCGCGACGCGGGGCGCTTCGTAGACGGCTGGAAAGATACCGCCATGACCAAGCCTGATAAGGACCCCGCTCCGCCGCCGAAGGCCGCGCCCGCGGCGCCCGGCAAGATCCCAGCCTCGCCCAATGATGGTCGACTTGGTCCGGCGGGCGATCCGGCTGAAGGCAGGCGCCAAGCCTGATGAGCAGGGTTGTCCTTCTGGAAGCCAAGGCCATGGAAGCACGCTCGGCGGCCGTCCTTCCCGCTGACGACGGTTGGTGGTTCGAGCCAAAATGGGATGGTTTCCGGTGCTTGGCTTTCCGCCAAGGCCCCAACGTCGTCTTGCAGGCCAAGTCAGGCAAGCAACTGACCCGCTACTTTCCCGAAGTGGTCGCTCGGCTTGCGGCGCTGCCGCAGGACAGTTTCGCCATCGACGGCGAGCTGCTGATCCCTGTGGATGGCGCCTTCTCGTTCGAGGCCCTGCAACTGCGGCTGCATCCGGCCCAGAGCCGCATCGATAGTCTGGCCCAAGAGACCCCGGCGGTCCTGGCGCTCTTTGACATGTTACAGGCGCCGGATGGCGAGGACCTGCGTGGCCGCCCGCTGCGTGATCGCCATGCGGCGCTGGCCGCCTTCCTGGCCCGTCAAGCAACCACCGACATCACCCTAACGCCGGGAACCTCCGATCTCGCCGTCGCTCAAGCCTGGCTCGACGAGGGCAAGCTGGAGGGGGTCGTAGCCAAGCGGCTGGATGGCCCCTACGCCCAGGGCGAGCGGGCGATGATCAAGGTCAAGCGCCAGCGTACGGCCGACTGCGTGGTCGGCGGCTTTCGTTATGGCAAGGACAGCCAGCTTGTCGCCTCATTGCTGCTGGGCCTCTATAACGAGGCTGGTCGCCTCGACCATGTCGGCCATACCTCTGGCTTGGCCGGCGTCGACCGGACCGCGTTGACCCAGCGCCTAGAGGCCCTGGCAGGCGGCACGGGCTTCACCGGCGATGCGCCGGGCGGACCTAGTCGCTGGTCGGATGCGCGATCCAGCCAATGGACGCCGCTGGAGCCCCAGGTCGTGGTCGAGGTTTCCTTCGACCACGTCTCGGGCGGGCGTTTTCGCCATGGCACGCGGCTGATCCGCTTTCGGCCCGACAAGGCGCCCGAGCAGTGCCGCATGGACCAAATCGCCTAACCTTGTAGACCGTTCGCCGAGCGCGCGGGCCGCATCCACACCTCCACGGTATGGACCGCGCCGGGTCCGTGTTCGTTGAGGGCGATGGCCGCGCGCCAGGCGGCGATTTGCGGATGACGGGCAAAGAAAGACAGGTCGTGCGCCGCGTGGACCTCGAAAGTCGCATCGGCGGGGCGATCGGGAACCTCGCCGCGTTCGGCCACGCCCGTGGCGCCTTCTTGGCCAGGCTTGAGCCAGACCAGCACCTCCCAATCCTCGACCTGCGCTTGGCCGGCCTTCATCGTCACCTTGTAGCGCTCGACATCGGGATGCTGATCCCAAAACGCCTCGTCATGAGGCTTGCCGAGGACCAACAGATCCGCTCCTTCCGGCGCGGCCGGCGCGGGGATGGGCGCGGCATGTGCGGGATCAGCCGACGGGGTCTCGAGCATCAAAGCCTCCTTGCGATGGGCGTTCGGGCCTAGCGGGTGTCGTCGGCCTAAACGCGCGAAAGCATGCGTTGGACGCGGAACCGCGTTCGCCGCCGCGAAGGCGATCATTTGATCTTTGCGCGCGAGGATTCGGAGCCGGCCTGGCGCCATCGGAACCGCAAGCTGCCCTAATTCGTTGCTGCTCGCCCAGATCTGGCCGGAGCGCTTTTCGTGTTCACCTACCTTGTCTACCCCGCCGCTGACGGCTGGCGGGTCCAGCTGCAGGATGCGGCGCAGTGGGCCTTGCTGCCTGATTTCCAAGCCGCCGAACGTCGCGCGCGCTGGCTGGCCGCACGCGCCAACGTCCGCGGACATGAAAGCGAGATCGTCTTGCTGGACGCGGCGGGCGCTCGCGTTGGCCGTTGGTGGGCCGAGACCTATACACCGGCCGCGGCCCCGGCTCGGGATTTGGCCGCATGAGCGACGGGTTCGTCACCATGGCTGACGATGGCCTCACCCTGCCGCCGGCGGCGTTCGCCGGCCCCCGCATCCTGCTAGCCGGACCGGTCGATTACGACATGTACAAGGCTTTCCGCGAGCAACTGGCCAGCGCCGACCAGAACCTAGTGATCGTGGAGTTGTCGACCTTGGGCGGCGACCCCGAGGTCGCCCGAATGATGGGCGAGGACGTCCGCTTTCACAGCGAGGTTTCTCCCGACCGGCGCTTCGCATTCCTGGGCAAGGCGGCGATCTATTCGGCCGGCGCGACTTTCATGAGCTTCTTTGCCCCCGCCAACCGCTACCTGACGCGCGGGACCCGCCTGATGATCCACGAGCGCAAGCTCAACAAGACGCTTGAGCTTAACGGACCGCTGACCTCGTGCGTCGCCTCGGTCAAGGCGGTGCTGCATGAGATCGAACATTCGATTGCTATCCAGAACGAGGGCTTCGCCAACCTGATCGCTGGGTCCTCGGTCGACATGGGCACCGTACTCGAGCGCGCCCCGGAGAATTGGTACATCGAGGCCGAGGAGGCCCGATCGCTAGGGCTGATCCGGGCGGTGATCTAGGCGCCGCCGCGACAATTCGCCAGCCTCCTCAAGCCGTCCGCGGTCTGGTGGGCAGGGTTAGGACTTCCCATCTAAGGCCCTGACAACACACGGGAGATCAAAATTTCCATGGCCGGTGGTTGGACCCATGACGGGGGCGTTCTGGACCAAATCGAAGACACGGTGATCGATGGCGTCCTGCATGCCCGCGCGCGCCTGCCCAGTGGCGAAAGCGCGCTGACCTGCGACGAATGCGACGAAGACATTCCGCTCGCCCGCCGTCAGGCGTTGCCCGGCGTGCGCACCTGCGTCGCCTGTCAGGCGGGTCGCGACAAGCGCCATGTGATCGGGGGCATCAATCGGCGCGGCAGCAAGGACAGCCAGCTGCGCTGAACAGTGACATGGCCTGCGACACCCTGGCGACTCGCCACCCATTCGTTAATGTTCTATATTCGTTCACATGACCCCCGCTCATCCCGCGACCGTGCTGTCGCTGAGCGCCGTGGAACTCGACGGCGTCAGCGGCGATCCTGGCTACCTCGAAGCCTTGCCCTTCGTGCGCCATGTCCAGTCCGCCCCTAATGGCGGGCTTGTCGTCTGGCTGGAGCCGGCGAACGCCTGCGCGCCGTCACTCGCCGACGAGGCTCCCGCCCGTCCCGCCGACGTCGAGCTGCATGGACCCGGCGCGCCCTGCGAGGCGTTGATCGCCCATCCGCGCGCCCAGCATGTCGAGATGTTCTTCGACGGCCTTGGCGATCCGGTGTTCGCGCCGCGGGGCTGGTGGCATGCGCGGGTCTGGCTGCGGCCGGCCGCCTGAGCGGCGGTCGGCTTTCCCCGCCCCTGGCGGCGCCCTAGGCTGGCGACCTCTCTCGGAGACGTTTGCGCGATGTGCAACCTCTATGAGCTTTATTACGACATCTTCGGCTGGGCCAAGGCCCACGAGGAGCTGCTGAAGACCCATCTGAGCCTTCCCGGCGGGGTGGCGTTCGAGGCCTCGAACGTCGATCTCACCTACCCTCAGTTCATCGGCCCCAACCGCCTGGCGCCCACTGTCCGGCTCGGCCCGGCCGGCGAACACCAGGCGCACTTCGCCCGCTGGGGAATGCCCTCGTCGCGCAAGCGCATGACCGAGCTGGCCGACAAGCGCGTCGCCCGTCTGCAAAGCCAGGGCAAGCCTTACGACTACGACAGCTTGCTGCGGATGGAGCCGGATCCGGGGATCACCAACATCCGCGACTTGGAAAACCCACACTGGCGACGCTGGCAGGCGGTGGAGAACCGCTGCGTCGTCCCCATCACGGCCTTCAGCGAACCCGACCAAGACCTGACACGCTCGCTCAAGCCGGTGTGGTTCGCGCAGGTCGGCGCGCCGTTCGCCTATTTCGCCGGAGTCTGGACGCCGCACGCCTGCGTCAAGACCATCAAGGCCGGCTGGGAGGAGATGGAGGTGTTCGGCTTCTTGACCACCAGCCCCAACGCCATTGTCGCGCCATATCACAAGAAGGCCATGCCCGTGTTCCTGCGCAGCGCCGAGGAGGTCGAGGTCTGGTTGCGCGCTCCTTGGACTGAGGCCATCGCTCTACAGCGGCCCTTGCCGGAGACAGATCTGCGGGTTATCGACCCGCCGCCCAAGCGCGAGGTCGCGGCCGCTTAGCCCATCGGATTTCCCCCGCTCAGGGCGGGAGGCGTTGGTCGGCGACGTCATCGGTTCAGGGGGACGCCATGCTTGAGCACGATTTTCGCCTTTGCGCGCAGACCATCGGCGTCGAACAGCGCCTGGCCGCCCTGATCCTCGACTGCGAGAAGGCCCTAGCCGACTTTCCCGAAGAGGGTGACCGGCGCTGGTACTGGCGGCTGGAAGACCAGCATCGCCGGTTGCTGGCGCCTGATCTGCGCACGATCGTGGCGGTCACCACGCGATTGGCCGAAGAAACCCCGGCCCTGGCCCTGCCGGTCGCCGCGGCCCTACAGCCGCTGGTCGCCCAGCGGCCCGACCTGGCGCCTTTTCACGCGCGCCTGTCACGAATGAGCCGGCTGGCGACCAAGGACGGCGCGCTCGCCGGCTCGACGGCTTAAACCTATGCCGCCTCATACGCGTTGAATCGCGATGAGGTCGCTGCTGTCGCAAAACCAAGCGCCAATCGACTATTGGCGCGCCATTGCCCGGCGCGGCGTGATGGCCTTGCGGTTCACGGTCTGGCGGTTCGCCGGCGAGACGTGGCTGGGCGCGGAGGCCCAAGGCGCGCCCGAGGGATTGGTGCGTCGCGCCGCTCACGCGGCCCTGGAGATCGACAAGGCCATCGCCCTTGAGTCCGGCCCCGATGAGGCCGTGCGCCAGGCCTTCGCCCAGGCCCTGGCGCAAGGGCCCGCGCCACGACAAGCCGCCGCCTATCAGGCGCTGCTGGTCGAACGCCTTTGCCAGGAGATCGAACCTGATCCAGCCCAGCGCTTGGCGGCTTTGGCGGCGCCGCACGAGGAGTAACCCACGGGCCAGGGGGACGAGGCACGTTCCCAGCGTAAAAGTCCAAGTCAGAGTCCTAAAGCCCGTCCTGGCCCAGGTCTCCAGACCGGGGTCTCTCGCCTCCTCCCCCATGGCGCCCATTGCGCCTTTCCGCCACAGCGATGGCGCGGACGAACCTCGCTGGCGGGCCCGACAAGGCGACGCTTACGTCAGCTTCGGTCGCCAGTGAAAAATTCCGATTCCGCCCCAGGCCTTGCCGGGCCTGGATTTCAGATGGGGCGCGCGCCTGCGCCGCAGCCGAGAGCTGATTGACTCCACGGCCAAGCCGAGAACAAAGCTAGAACAACTTCGTTTGATCCCGGCTATGACCCTGACACCCGCCCCGCTCCTCACGCCGTCTTCACGCCGCGCCGCGCTCGCCGCGGTGCGCCGTCAGGTCCGCGCCCTGGAAGCCCAGGACCGCGTCACCCGCGCGGTCCTGCCGTTTGGCGTGGCCTCGCTGGACGCGCGCCTGCCGGGCGGGGGCCTGGCGCTGGGGGCGCTGCACGAGGTGGCCGGCGGCGCCAACGAGGCCTTGTATGGGGCAGCCGCGGCCAGGTTCGCGGCAGGGGTGGTCGCCCGGGCCGGCGGCCAGGTCCTTTGGTGCCGCCGCCAGGCCGATCTCTTCGCTCCTTCCTTGGCGCAAGTGGGCCTGGCGCCTGAGCGGGTGATCTTCGCCGACGCCGGCGATGAAGCCGGCGTGCTGGCGGCGATGGAGGAAGGCCTGCGCTGGCGCGGCTTGGCTGGGGTGGTCGGCGAGGTCGGCAAACTCTCCATGACCGCTTCGCGGCGCCTGCAGCTGGCGGCCGAAAAGACCGGGTCGCTGTGCATCGCGGTCCGAAGATGGAAACGGGTGGCGGACGCGGCGGATCTGGGCCAGCCGACCGCGGCCGAAACACGCTGGCGGGTCTCGCCCCTGCCCTCTTCGCCCCTTCCGCCACGGGTGCCCGGCCTTGGCCGCTCCCGCTGGTTCCTCGAACTCCTCCGCTGCCGCGCCGGCGACGCCTTCGACATCGAGCTAGAAGCCTGTGACACAAAGGGTCATCTCCGTCTTCCTGCCCCGCTGGCCCACCGACCGGCTGGCCCGTGGCCAGCGCCGGGCGAGCCCGGCCGCGTCGTCGCCTGAGGGGGTCGAGGGCCCGATCGTCATGGTCGGGCGGATCGGCCGTCGGCGCGCTGTGGCCCATATGAATCGCCTCGCCGCCCAGGCGGGCCTGCGGGTGGGCCAGGCCGTGGCCCACGCCACCGCGCTGGTCCCCGGCCTTGTCCTGCACGAGCTCGACGCGGCCGGCGACCTTGCGGCCCTTCAGCGCCTGGCGCTGTGGGCCCAGCGGCTCTATTCGCCCACCGTGGCCGCCGATCCGCCCGATGGCCTGGTCATCGACGCAACCGGCTGCGCCCATCTCTTTGGCGGCGAAGAGAAGATGCTGATCGACATCCGCGATCGGCTCACCAAGGCGGGCCTGAGCGTCAAGGTGGCGATCGCCGACAGTTGGGGCGGCGCGCACGCCCTGGCCCGCTACAGCCCGCGGCCGATCTTCGTCGTGCCGCCCGGCGCGCTGGGACGCGAGCTTCATCCCCTGCCGGTGGCGGCGCTGCGACTGCCCGCCGATCTCGTCCAGGCCTTGGCCAAGCCCGGCTTTGACACCATCGGCGAACTGGAGGCCACGGCCAAGGGACCGCTGGCCCATCGCTTCGGGTTCGAGCCCATCCGGCGCCTGGACCAGGCCCTGGGACGCGAGCGCGAGCCGATCGAACCGGTGCTGGCGCCCGAAACCCTTCGGGCCAGTCGCGTCTTCGCCGAGCCGATCGGCGCGCCCGAAACCCTGGCTCGTTACCTGTGCGCGCTCACCGTGGAACTCTGCGCGGCGCTGGAGGCCGCGGGTCTGGGGGCCAAGGGCCTGGACGCCTTCTTCTTCCGGGTCGACAACCGCATCGAGACCGCGCGGCTGGGCCTGGCGGCGCCCTCGCGCGACGCGGCCCGGCTCGCCAAACTGCTTTGCGACAAGCTTGAGACCATCGACCCAGGCTTTGGCGTCGATCGGATGGTGCTGGCCGCCCCCGGCGCTGAGCCCCTGGCCTATCGCCAGGACGATGCTCTGGGCGGCCCGGCGTCCGCCGATCTGTCGGGGCTGATCGACACCCTGGCCAATCGGCTGGGCCCCGAGCACGTCTACCGCCTGGCCAGCGCCGACAGCGACATTCCCGAGCGCAGCGTTCGCAAGGCCCCGCCTCTGGAGAGCCCGGCGGCCTTTTCCTGGCCGATCGACTGGCCGCGGCCCACGCGCTTTTTTCCTCGCCCCGAACCGATCGAGACGGTCGCTTTGCTCCCGGACCAGCCGCCGGCCGCTTTCACCTGGCGCGGCGTGCGTCGGCGTGTGCGGCGGGCCGACGGCCCCGAGCGGGTGTTTGGAGAATGGTGGAAGGCCGATGCCGAACTGGCCCGCACCCGCGACTATTTCCAGGTCGAGGACGAGGGCGGCGAGCGTTACTGGATCTATCGCGATGGCGACGGCGAGGACGCCGCCACGGGCTCACAGCGCTGGTTCATGGCCGGAGTATTTGGATGAGCAAAGCCTCGCAAGTCCATGACGACGATGGTGATTATGTCGAGCTGCAATGCGCCTCGCACTTCTCGTTGCTGCGCGGCGCTTCCTCGCCTGGCGAACTTTTCGACGAGGCCGCGCGGCTGGGCTATCGCGCCCTGGCGATCTGCGACCGCAACAGCCTGGCGGGCATGGTGCGCGCCCACATCGCGGCCAAGGAGACGGGCGTGCGGCTGATCGTCGGCTGCGAGTTGGTCTTGCGCGATGGCATGACGGTCCTGGTCTATCCCACCGATCGCGCCGCCTATGGACGGCTTTGCCGGCTGCTGTCGCTGGGCAAGTTGCGGGCCGGTAAGGGCGCGTGCGACCTTGACCTGACCGACCTGGCCGCCCACGCTGAAGGGCTGATCGCCATCCTGGTTCCCGATCAGGCCGACGACATCTGCGCCCAGCAACTCAAGCGCCTGGCGGCGATCTTCGGCTCCGACACACACCTGGCCCTGACCTTGCGCCGGCGGCCGGGCGACGCGCTGCGCCTGCATGAGCTGGAGGGCCTGGCGCGGCAGGCGGGGGTGACGCCGGTGGTTACAAACCGGGTGCTGTTCCACCATCGCGATCGCCGTCTCCTGCAGGACGTCGTCACCTGCATCCGCGAGAACACCACCATCGACGATGTCGGCTTCAAGCGCGATCGTCACGCCGACCGCTACCTCAAGGCCCCGGCCGAGATCGCGCGGCTCTTCCCTCGCCATGGTGCGGCCATCGCCGCCTCGCTGGCGATCGCCCGCCGCTGCCGCTTTTCGCTCGCCGAACTGAGCTACCAGTATCCGCGCGAAGTTGGCGCGGCAGGCGAGACCGCCCAGGAGACCCTGGCGCGTCTGACCTGGGCGGGCGCGGCGCGGCGCTTTCCCGACGGGGTGACGCCAGAGGTTCGCAAACTTCTGGACCATGAGCTACGGCTGATCGGTGAGCTTGGCTATGCGCCCTATTTCCTGACCGTCAACGCCATTGTCGCCTATGCGCGCGAGCAGGACATCCTCTGCCAGGGCCGCGGCTCGGCGGCCAATTCGGCCGTCTGCTACGTCCTGGGCATCACCTCGATCGATCCCGAGCGCAACGACCTCTTGTTCGAGCGCTTCGTCAGCCAGGAGCGCGACGAGCCGCCCGACATCGACGTGGATTTCGAGCATGCGCGCCGCGAAACCGTCATGCAGTGGATCTTCGAGACCTATGGCCGCCAGCGCAGCGCCATCGTCGCGGTCGTCCAGCGCTTTCGCCCGCGAGGCGCCGTGCGCGACGTGGGCAAGGTGCTGGGCCTGCCCGAGGACATGACCAAGGGCCTTTCCAGCCAGATCTGGAGCTTCTCGCGCGAGCAGATCGAGGAAAAGCATGCTCGCGGCATCGGGCTGGACCTTTCCGACCGGCGCCTGCGCCTGACCCTGGAGCTGGCGCAGCAGCTGCTCAACACCCCACGCCACTTCAGCCAGCACCCTGGCGGCTTCGTCCTGACCGAGCACCGCCTCGATGAGCTCGTGCCCATCGAGCCGGCGCGGATGAAGGACCGCCAGATCATCGAATGGGACAAGGACGATATCGACGAACTGAAATTCATGAAGGTCGATGTCCTGGGGCTGGGCATGATGACCTGCCTCAAGCGCGGTTTTGATTTGCTCAAGGATCACAAGGGCGTGGCGCTGGATCTTGCCAGCGTGCCGCCTGAGGATCCGCGCACCTACGCGATGATCCGCCGGGCCGACACGCTGGGCGTCTTCCAGATCGAGAGCCGGGCCCAGATGAGCATGCTGCCCAGGCTCAAGCCGCGCTCGTTCTACGACCTGGTCATCGAGGTGGCGATCGTACGGCCAGGACCGATCCAGGGCGACATGGTCCATCCTTATCTGCGCCGACGCGAGGGCAAGGAGGCGGTCACCTACCCCACGCCGGAGCTCGAAAAGGTGCTGGGCAAGACGCTTGGGGTGCCGCTCTTCCAAGAGCAGGCCATGCGCGTGGCCATCGAGTGCGCCGGCTTCACCCCGGGCGAGGCCGACCAGCTGCGCCGGGCCATGGCCACCTTCAAGTTCACTGGCGGGGTGAGCCATTTCAAGGACAAGCTGGTCGGCGGCATGGTGGCGCGCGGCTATCCGGCCGACTTCGCCCAGGCCACCTTCAGCCAGCTGGAGGGCTTTGGCAGCTACGGCTTTCCAGAGAGCCATGCCGCCAGCTTCGCGCTGTTGGCCTATGCCTCCTCCTGGCTCAAGTGCCACCACCCCGACGTCTTCTGCGCGGCCCTGCTCAACAGCCAGCCGATGGGCTTCTATCAGCCCGCGCAAATCCTGCGGGACGCCCAGCGCCACGGCGTGGAAATCCGGCCCGTCTGCGTCAACGCCTCGCGTTGGGACACGACCCTGGAGGAAAAGCCCGACGGATCATTCGCCGTGCGGCTTGGACTTCGTCGCGTGCGGGGCTTGGCCGAGGCCGACGCCGTGCGTCTCGTGGCGCTGCGGGGCGATGTCCCTTACGCCTCCCTGCGGGACCTCTGGCGGCGGGCCCAAACCCCGACCGGGGCGCTTTCGCGCCTGGCCGAGGCCGACGCGTACCTGCCCAGCCTTGGCTTGCAGCGCCGCGAGGCCGGCTGGGCGATCAAGGGCCTGCGCGAAGCGGCCCTGCCCCTCTTCGAGCAGGCCGGCGCCAGCGAACTCAACGAGCCGGCGGCCGGCCTGAAAGCCATGACCGAAGGACGCGAGATCGTCGAGGACTATAGCCACCTAGGCCATAGCCTGCGCCGCCATCCGCTGGCGTTGCTGCGCCCGGCGCTCAAGGACCTTGGCCTTGTCAGCTGCCAGGCCGCCACTGCCGCGCGTGACGGCCAATTCGTGCGGACCGCGGGGCTTGTGCTGGTGCGTCAAATGCCCGGCACGGCCAAGGGGGTGATGTTCATGACCCTGGAGGACGAGAGCGGCGAGACCAATGTCATCGTCTGGCGCACGCTCTATGAGGCCCAGACCCGCATCGCGCTGGGCGCGCACCTGCTCGGCGTCGATGGCCGCATCCAGCGCGAGGGCGAGGTTGTCCACCTGGTGGCCTACAAGCTCCATGACCTGACGGGCGTGCTGGCGACGTTGAAGGATCAGGGCGCGGACGGCGGCGACCTGGCCTGGGCTCGCCGTAGCCGCAACTTCTGCTAGGCTGGCGACGATGATCCCCGCCACGACCCTCAGCTACATCCTCGACGGCCCAGTCCCGGTGGCCGAGCCCGATCCTGACGCTTGGCGCGCCTGGATGCGCGCGGCGCAGCTGGACGGCCGGCGCATCGTGGCCAAGACGCAAATCAACCCGCGCCTTGAGGTCTCGACGGTGTTCACCGGCATGGACCGGGGCCCGGCCGCATCACCAGGCTTTGAGCGCCCGATCGTTTTCGAGTCGGCGACTTTTGAGGATGGCGAGGTCGTCGACACACGCGGCTATACAAGCTGGGAAGACGCCCAGGCCGGCCACGCGGCGCTCGTCGCCACGCTCGGCGGCTCGGTCTAGTCGCGTTCGCGATCCTTTTCGGCGGCCCAAGCCGAGGCCTCGTCGGCGGCTGTGCGCCCATCAAAGGGAGCGGCCTGCGCGACCGGCTGGGCATGGACGACCTTACCCACCTGATCGGAGTCTTCGACCATGACGCTGTCGACGGCGGGGATAGGACCGGGCGCAGCGGCCTTTGGCGGCGCGGCGGCCGGATAGTCCGGAACCGGCGCACGCGGCTGGGTGACGTTGTGTACGCCGCCCAGGCCGTCAGCGGTTTGCGGATCCTTGCCGGTGGCCATGTTTGTCTCTCCTATAGTCTGTGGAAAGACAACGCCGCCCCAAGCCATCCGTTCTGTCGCGCCTGGCGGCTGAAGGCTTTGTTTCGTTGGCGAGCAGACAGACAAGCCAAGCTTTCTTCGCTAGCGTTGCCTTAGCCCTAAGGCCCTCCTCGGAGCCGGCGCACTGGGGTCAGGGGCGAGGATCGGCGCGTTGCGCATTCTCGCCCCGTCCCACACCGCCGTGGTGGCGCGGCGTTCGATCGCGCCGCCCTGGAAACAAAAAAGGCCGGGCGTGAGACCCGGCCTCCTTCGTGATCTAGCAGCTCACCGCTGAACCGGCTCGCCCCGCCCGCCGTCGTCGGTCGGACGCGTGTCGTTGGGATCGCGGGTGCGACCATCGCCGTCGGTGTCGATCCGCTCACCCGTCTTCTCGGCGCCGCGGTTTTGGCCCTGCTCGTTCTGTTGCTCGGGCGCGCGCTGCTGGCCGCTTTGGTCCTGCTGCTGCGGCTTGCGGTCTTGGTTGGTGCTTTGATCGTTCATGACGATCTCCTCCTGCTTCGTGCGCAAAATCAACACGCCGGCCTGGGGCGCGTTCCAACAGCGCCGCTCGGTCGTCGCACATCCCCGATCAGAAGATAGCGCGCCGCAACCGAAGCTTGGCTTTGACGTTGTCGTTGCGGATGGGCTGCTGCATGCAAGGACGGCCCGACTCTCCACGTCGCCTTGCCGGATCCCCGCCCCTGATGAGCTTGATCGCCCCTCAAGTCCCCGCGCGCGGCGAAGTGGTTGACTTGCTTGCGGACGAGGCCGTCCGCGCACGCTTGGGTCCGCTGGAGGGCTGGCCCCAGGCCTTGCGTCAACAGGTCGATGTGCTTTTGAGCGCGCCCTTTCCGATGTTCCTGGTTTGGGGATCCGACCGGCTTTTGATCTATAACGACGCCTACCGCCCCATCCTCGGCGACAAGCATCCAAGCGCCCTGGGCCGGCCATTCTGGACGGTGTGGCCCGAGGTCCGCCCCACGATCGAGCCGATCATCGAGGCGGCGTTTGGCGGCGCGGCGGCCTTTTACGAGGATTTGCCGGTCGTGCTGCACCGGAATGGTCAGGCCCAACGCGCTTGTTTTACCTTCTCCTACAGCCCTATTCCGGTCGCAGGAGAGATACCGGGCATCCTGTGCGTCTGCGTCGAGACCACCTCGGCGGCCCAGGAGCGCGCTGCGCGCGAAGAAAGCGAGCGCACCCTGCTCTTCCTGGATCGCCTGACCCGCGCCACCTCGGCCCTGTCCAGCGCCGAGGCGGTGATGATGCGCGCGGCCCAGATGATCGGCGAGCACATGGGCGTGGCGATCTGCGCCTATGCCGACATGGACGCCGACCAGGACGGCTTCACCATCCGCGGCGACTGGGCCGGGCCCGGTTCGACCTCGATCGTGGGCCGCTATCGTCTGGCCGACTTTGGCCAGATGGCGGTCGCCAATCTCTCTCGCGGCCTGCCGCTGATCATCAACGACAACCTGGTCGAGATCGCCGCCCACGAAGCGCAAACGTTCCAGGCCATCGGGATCGGCGCGACGATCTGCATGCCGCTGGTGCGCGATGGGCGGCTGCGGGCGCTCATGGCGGTCCACCACAAGGGCCCGCATGTCTGGACGGAGCGGGAGCTTGCCTTAGTCCGCGAGGTCACCGAGCGGTCATGGGCCTTCGTCGAACGGGTCGGATCCCAGGCTGAACTGGCCGACAGCGAGGCTGAGCTGCGAAGGATCACCGACGCCGCGCCGCTGCTGATAGCCTATGTCGACCGCGAAAAGCGCTATCGGTTCCTCAACCGCGCCTACGAGCAGTGGTTTGGTCAGCCGCGCGAGGCGCTGCAGGGACGTCTGGTCGAGGATGTCCTGGGTGCGGCCTATGATCCTGTCCGGCCGCACCTCGACGCGGCGCTGGCGGGTGAACGTGTGACCTTCGAAAGCCGGGTCGATTATCCAGCCGGCGGCCTTCGCGACGTTCACGTCGACTATGTGCCCCGGCGCGGCGCCGACGGCGTCGTGATCGGCCTCTATGCGGTGATCTCCGACGTCACCAAGCGCATGGACGCCGAACGCGCCCTGCTGGAAAGCGAGACCCGGCTGCGCCTGGCCACCGAGTTCGGCGAGGTCGGGCTATGGGACGTCGATAATGGCGATGGCGCCCTCTACTGGGACGACCGGGTCCGGGCGCTCTTTGGCCATTCGCCTGGCGCTCCGGTCACCCTGGACGACTTCTATCGCGGCCTACACCCCGACGACCTGGAGGCCACGTCCAGGGCGTACGCGGCTGCGGCCGATCCGGCCACCCAGGGCCTCTACGACGTCGAATATCGCACCATCGGGGCCGAGGACGGCGTCGAACGCTGGGTGGCGGCCAAGGGGCGCGGGGTGTTCGACGACCAGGGACAGTGCCTGCGCGTGGTCGGCACCGCCATCGACATCACCGCCCGCAAGCAGGCCGAGGCCGCGCGTGACCTACTGATGCGCGAGGTCGACCACCGGGCCCGCAATTCGCTGGCCATCATCCAGTCGGTGGTGCGCCTGACCGACGCGGCCGACCCGGCCGACTTCCGCCACGCCATCCACGGCCGCATCGAGGCCATGGCGCGGGCCCAATCGACGCTGGCCAAGACCCAATGGCGCGGTGGAACCATCGCCGAGGTGGTGCGCGACGAGCTGGCCTCCTCGATCAGCGCCGGCGCGCGCGTGCGTCTGGCGGGCGGCGAGATCGCCTTGCCGGCCGACCACCTCCAGCCGCTGAGCATGATCCTGCACGAACTGGTGACGAACGCGACCAAGTACGGGGCGTTGTCGGTTCGCGAGGGTGTGCTGGAAGTCAGTTGGGCCAGCGCGCCGCAGGGTTGGTCGCTGTCGTGGGAGGAACGCGGCGGCCCGCCGGTGACGGCCCCGTCGCGCTCGGGGTTCGGTTCGCGGCTGATGGCCAACCTCGCTCGACAGCTGGACGGCCAGATCGTCTTCGACTGGGACGCCGCCGGCCTGTCGGTCAGTTTGCGAGCGGGCGCGGCGGCTTGACCAGCCGGTCAGCCCAAGCGCCACCATAGACCCATCGTTTGATCGTTACCGGAACGGCCCGCCAGGCGGGCGGTTGAAGGATCGCCCCTTCACATCCGGAACATTGATCCATGGCTACGACGGCGAAGACCAAGGCCACCCGCAAGACCGCGCGCGCCGCGACCAAGGCCCAGGCCGCGCCGAAGGCGAAAGGCCCCGACGCCATCGCGCTGCTGGAAGCCGACCATCGTGAGGTCGAAGACTATTTCGAGACCTATGACGGCCTGACCGACGCGGCCGAAAAGAAGGCCTTGGCCGACAAGATCTGCTTGGCTCTCAAGGTCCACACCCAGATCGAAGAAGAGTTCTTCTATCCGCCGGCCCGCGAGAAGACCGGCGACGGCGACCTGATCGACGAGGCGATCGTCGAGCACATGGGCGCCAAGACTCTGATCGCCCAGATCGAGGCCGGCCTGCCCGACCAGCCGCTCTACGACGCCAAGGTCAAGGTGCTTGGCGAGCAGGTTCGCCACCATGTCGAGGAAGAGGAAAGCGAGCTCTTTCCCGAGGTCCGCGCCACCGATCTGGATCTCATCGCGTTGGGCGCGAAGCTCTCGGCCCGTAAGGCCGAACTGATGGCCCAGCTGGCCCCGCCGCCGCGCGCCTAAACACCGCTTCTCGCACCAACGCCTTCGCTCTCGCCGCCCCTTTTCGAAGTCAGGACCGACCATGCCGACCAAGTCCAAGGCGCCCGCCGCGCCGCCGATCGCCGCGCCCGACACCACCACCGGCATCGAAACGCTCGTGCCCGCCGGCGGCGAACTGCATCAGCAATCTGATGGCGAGCCGACCCAGCTGACCACCAATCAGGGCGTGCCGATCAGCGACAATCAGAACTCGCTGAAGGCCGGCGCCCGTGGTCCGGTGCTGCTGCAGGACTTCATCCTGCGCGAGAAGATCATGCACTTCGACCACGAGCGCATTCCCGAGCGCGTGGTCCACGCCCGCGGTTCGGCCGCGCACGGTTTCTTCGAGTGCCTGGAGGACCTGTCGGACATCACCACCGCCGACTTCCTGCAGCGCCCCGGCGAGCGCATCCCCGTCTTCACCCGCTTCTCCACCGTGGCAGGCAACAAGGGATCGATGGACCTGGCCCGCGACGTCCGAGGCTTCGCGGTCAAGTTCTACACCCAGCAAGGCAACTTCGATCTCGTCGGCAACAACATCCCGGTGTTCTTCATCCAGGACGCCATCAAGTTTCCCGACCTCGTCCATGCGGCCAAGCAGGACCCCGACCGCGAGTTCCCGCAAGCGCAGACCGCGCACGACACCTTCTGGGACTACATTTCCCTGACGCCCGAGAGCATGCACATGATCATGTGGATCATGTCGGACCGGACCATCCCGCGCTCCTACCGGATGATGGAGGGGTTTGGCGTCCACACGTTCCGGCTGGTCAACGCCGCGGGCCAGAGCACCTTCGTGAAGTTCCACTGGCGGCCCAAACTCAATTCCCAGTCGGTGGTCTGGGACGAGGCGGTCAAGATCAACGGCGCCGATCCCGACTTCCACCGTCGCGACCTTTGGGAGGCGATCGACACCGGCGACTTCCCCGAGTGGGAGTTCTGCCTGCAGACCTTCGACCAGCAGACCGCCGACAGCTTGGCCTTTGACGTGCTGGACGCCACCAAGCTCATTCCCGAGGAAGTCATCCCGCTGCGTGTCGTGGGCCGCATGGTGCTGGATCGCAACCCGGACAACTTCTTCGCCGAGACCGAACAGGTCGCCTACTGCGCCTCCCACGTCGTGCCCGGCATCGACTTCACCAGCGACCCGCTGCTGCAAGGAAGGCTATTCTCTTACCAGGACACCCAGCTCAAGCGCCTGGGCTCGGCCAACTTCCACCAGATCCCGATCAACCAGCCCAAATGCCCGTTCCACAATCTGCAGCGCGATGGCCACATGCAGATGGCCGTCCCCAAGGGCCAGGTGAACTATGAACCCTCGAGCCTGGGCGCGGACGTCAAGCGCGAGAGCCAGGCTCAGGGCTATCGCACCTTCCCCAATGGCGAGGCTGGCGAGCAGCTACGCGTGCGGCCCGAGACGTTCGCCGATCATTACAGCCAGGCGCGATTGTTCTTCCTCAGCCAGACCGATCCGGAACGCGACCACATCGTCGCGGCCCTGATCTTCGAGCTGTCGCGGTGCAATGTGCCGCGCGTGCGCGAGGCGATGCTCTCGCGCCTGGTCAATATCGACGAGAGCCTGGCGGCGCGGGTCGCCGCCGGCCTGGGCGTTCGCGATCCGATCACGCCGGCGCCCACCGAGGTTCCCGCGTCCGAGATGGACCTCTCCCCCGCCCTCAGCATCCTGGCCAAGTCCGCGCCGGGCCTTGTGGGTCGCAAGATCGGCGTCCTGGTCAGCGACGGCGTCGACGACGCCCTGCTGGATGACCTGAAGGCGGCTGCCCAGGCGGCCGGCGCGAAACTGGCGATCGTCGCCCCGACCATCACGGGCGTGGTGACAGCGGGCGGCGTCCTGGTCCCGGCGGACTTCCGGGTCGACGGTGGGCCTTCGGTGCTGTTCGACGCCGTGGCGGTCCTGCCGTCTGACGAAGGCGGCGCGGCGCTGGCGCTGGAAGCCGCGGCGGTCAATTTCGTGCGCGACGCCTTCGGTCACCTGAAGGTCATCGCCTATTTGCCCGCCGCCGCGCCGCTGTTCGTCAAGGGCGGCCTGTCCGACGCCAATCCCGACGCCGACGCCGGACTGATCAACCTGCCGACCAAGACGATCGCCGACTTTATCGCGACGGCTGAAACCGGCCGCATCTGGGCGCGCGAACCCCTGGTGCGCAAGGTGTTCTAAACGCCGCGGTCCATGGCTTGGGCGACACTGAGCCATGGACCGCCTTTGCGCGTTAGCGGATCAGGCCAGCGACGGGGAGACCGCATGGACCGCTACGAGGTCGTCATCATCGGCGCTGGTCCGGCGGGCCTGACCGCCGCGACCTATCTTGGCCGTTATCGGCGCCGCGTCCTGATCCTGGATAGCGGCCGCTCCCGCGCGGCGTGGATTCCGCAAAGTCACAACACGCCCGGCTTTCCCCGGGGCGTGGGCGGCCCAGCGCTCCTGGAGAATCTGTCGCAACAGGCCAGCCTCTACGGCGCCCAACGGCGTCAAGCGCGCGCGCGGCGGCTGACGCGGATGGCGGACGGCTTTGAGATTCTCATCGATACCGCGCAGGGCGAGGTCACGATCCAAGCCCAGTTCGTGCTGCTGGCCACAGGCGTCGTCGATCGCCTGCCCGACCTGGCCGAGATCGAGGCCGCCATCGGCGCGGCTCGGGTGCGCATGTGCCCGATCTGTGACGCCTATGAAGCGATCGACCAGAGGATCGCGGTTCTCGGCGAGGGTGATCTCGGCGCGCGCGAGGCGGCGTTCCTGACCACCTACTCCTCGGACGTCACCCTCCTGCATCTGGGCGCGACAGAAACGCTGAGCGATCTGGCCAGCCTCAGCGCGCACAAGGTGAGGGTCGAGCCGATCGCGCTCGCGGACCTGTCGGTCGGTTCTGAGCGGGTCAGGCTGTCTTCGCCCGGCGCGCCGGTCCAGGACTTCGACTGCCTTTACCTGGCGCTTGGTTGCGAGATGCAGAGTCGGCTGGCGGTGCAATGGGGCGCGGCCCACGACGACCAGGCCAACCTGATCGTCAACAGCCATCAGGAGACCTCGATCGAGGGTCTCTACGCGGCGGGCGATGTGGTGCGTGGCCTCAACCAGATCGCGGTTGCGGCCGCCGAAGCCGCCATCGCCGCCACCGACATCCATAAACGCCTTCGCGCGCGCGACGCCCAGGCGCAGGCAAGGCTCTAGCCCTCGCGTCGAAGACCCAGCGCGTAGCGCCGGCAATGCTCGAGATAGGCCGCCTCATGGACGGCCATCAGGTCCACGACGCTCGACCACAGCCAGGAGGGCGCATCCAGCGTGCCCGAGCGATTGCGCGCCAGGTCGGCGATCCAGGCCTTGCGCATGGCGGCGTCCATCTGGCGACCGTGGGCGTCGCCGACCACACGCGCCAGGGAACGGGCCGCATCCATGGCCTCGGCGGGGGCCAGGCCCACGATCTCCAGCTTCATGTCCTGCGGCATCAGCTCGCGCACGAAGACGGCTTTGTCGAGCAGACGGCCGGCGGCCATGCGCTGACCAAGGTTGGGCGACAGCGCCATCGCGCCGGCCACCACCCGCTCGGCATTGCCGCGCGGCATGGCCGCGCCCTCCTCTCTCGGCGCGGCGGCCTTGATCGCCTCCTTGATATCCAGGAAGCAGATGTCAGGCGGACCATCACCGCCATCGACCTCCAGCAGCACGGCGAACCGAAGGCGCCCCAGGGAGCTGCAGCCCTTCACCCAATAGGCCGCGTCCAGCATGCGGATCTCGTCCTTGCGCCCGCGCGACTTCAGGCTGGTCACCAGGTCGCGCACCGGCGCGCCGGCGCAGATTTCCTCGATCTCGTGGCGCTCGGTGCGGGTGATGGGCCAAAAGCGCTTGCCGATCGAAATCTCGGGCCGCACGCCCGCCAACCGGTCGTTGGCCAGGTGCTTCCAGGTTCGGCGCTCGGCCTCGCGCAGGACGGCGCCGATCATCGGCGGGTGCGGCGCATCCTGATCGAAGTCGGCGGCCAGGGCCTCTTCGTAGCCCTCGATCATGGCTTCGAGCATCTGGGCGGTGACCACGCCCGGCAGGTCCGATCCCCGTGCGGCCGACGCCAGCGACAGCCCCAGCCGGATCAGGTCATGGGCGGGATTTCCGACCACGGTCTGGTCGAGATCGCGGATCTGGATGTCGACGCGGCCCTTGGCGTTGGCCAGGGGACCCAGGTTGCCCAGGTGACAATCGCCGCAGATCCACACGGGCGGTCCGCTCGGCAAGGCCGAGGGACGCGTCTCCAGCCACTCATAGAACTTGATCGTGCTGCCTCGAACATAGGCGTGCGCCGAGCGGGCCATCTTCAGATTGCGCGTGCGGGCCAGAACCGGGCCGCGGTCGCTAGGCTTGACCGCCTGGGCGCGCCGCGCGGCCTTCAGGCGTTCTGCACGGTCAGCCTTGCTCAAGAGGTCAGCTCCAGGCTGGGACGAATATGCCGAAAGCGGGCCTCGACGAACCCAAAGAGGCCAAAGGCGATCAAGCCCAGGGCCACAAGGCCCAACATCCACGATCCGAACGGCTGGGCTTCGAGCGCTTGCAGCGCGCCGCCCCAGCTGTGCGCGTCGCGACTGCGCGCTTCCAGGCCCGCCTGGATCAGGAAGAGGCCGGCCGGAAGGGTCGCCAGTCCCCTTGCCGCGTAGCCGACCTTGGCCATCGGCACGACCCATCGGCACAGCCGGTCGTCGCAGCGCAGGCGCTTGGCGAAGTCCTGGACCAGGCCCTGGACGATGTTGCCAACCCCCACGCCCAGCATCACCGCGCCGGCCAGGAGCAGCAGGACTTCACCATAGGGCAGAGCCAGAACCGTGGCCGCCGCGCCGCGCGCGGCCTGCTCCTCGTCGGCCTCTCCAACATCCTCGAACGCGTCGAGCAGCTCCAGCGCCCAGAGGCCAAGGCCGCCATAGATCAGGCCGCTGATCGCCTGACCGATCCGCACCACCACGCCCTTGGGCGAGGCGCCGTGCTGGTCGGCATCGAAGACCGCCTGCAAGGCGCGCCAGAGCGCAAACCCCAGCAGGCCCGCAGCGACGGCGCCGACCAGAACCAGGCCGAGCGGCCAGGCGGCCCAGGCCGCCAGCATCGCCTTGGCGCCTTGAGCGCGCGGGGTCACATCGCTCGCCGCCAGCAGGACGATCACGCCAAGACCAAGATAAACCAGACCGCGCGCCGCATATCCTAGTCGGGACGCGCCCTCGAGCACGCGCCTTATGTCCGCCCTCGCCAGCCAGTGCGACGCCGCTTTGGCGATTTTCTCCGGTTGCATCGGTCGTCGTCGGCCCCTGTCGCCGGCGCGGGCGATGCAGCGCAATCCCCAAGCGTCACCGGTCGCAAGCAAACGGCGCCGATCCGTGGGCGTTCCCTGATCCGCCGTCGTCAGATCAAAAGATCGCCGCGGCGCCCAAGGCTAAGGCGCGCGAGGCCCCCTGCAACTTCCTCGACCATCCGGTGTTGTGGCCGTGCTCGCGGATCGTCGAGCGCCAGTCCCTCGAGTTGCGCATGCCTGCATCCGCCCCGCCGTCGCCCGCCGTTGGCGAGACCCTGGTTCCGGGCGCTCGGCCGCATCGCCAGCCCGACCGGGTCAGCACGCAGCCGCCGGCCTCGGCGGCGGCTCTGGCGCTGTCGCGCAAGATCGCCACCCTGCGCGGCGCAAGCCTCGTCCATCTGGCCTCGAGCGAGCGGCGCGCCGAAGAGATAGGGCGGGCCTTGGCCGGGCTGTGCCCGGACCTGGACATCCTGGTGCTGCCGCCGTGGGACTGCCTGCCCTATGATCGCGCCTCGCCCTCGCGCGACGTGATGGGCCGGCGCATGCGCGTGCTCAAGCAGCTGTCGCAGACGCGCTCGCCGCGCATCGTCATCACCTCGCCCGAGGCCCTCATTCAGAAGCTGCCGCCACCCGCGGCGCTGGACGGCGCCTTTCTCGAATTGAAGCCCGGTCAACCGCTGGACCGCGACGCCTTCGCCGCCTTCGCCGCGCGCACCGGCCACGTCGCCGACGACCGCATCGACGAGCCGGGCGAGATCGCCTTCCAGGGCGAGGTGATCGATGTCTTTCCCGCCGACGCCCCCCGCCCCGCCCGCATCGTGGTGCGACAGGACGCCATCGCCGAGATCCGTATCTATGACCCCCTGACCCAGAGGTCGGAGGCCGAGATCGAGGTGTTGGACCTTGGTCCGGCCAGCGAGCTGATCTTTCCGCAAGCCGGCGATGACGCGGCCCTGCCTGAGCGCGAGCCAGGGTGCGAGCACGCCCTGGCCGACCACTATGGCGAGCTTGTCTCGCTCTTCGAACTGCTTCCCAAGGCGCGGTTGTCCGCCGATCCCAAGGCCCTGGCCCGTCTCGAAGAGGTAGAGGTCCACGTCACCGAAGCCTTCGAAGCCCGACGCACGCTCGGGTCGGCTACGGTCTCTTCCCCGACCGCCGCCGATCGGCTGCATCTCCTGGGCGCGCCCCTTCAGGCGGGCTTGAAGACCTGGTCGAAGGTCCGCCTTGCCCTTGCCGGCATCGAGGCTGTGCCGAACCTGGCCTTGTCGCGCAATCCGGGCCGCGCCTTCTGTGACCTTGTGGACAGCCATCGGCTGGCCCACCGCCGCGTGGTGCTGACCGGCGCTCAGCATGAACTTCGTCCCCTTGCCCGCGCCTTGGCGCGAGGGCTTGATCTGAAACCTCAACCGGTCGCCGACTGGACCCAGGTGGCGGCGATCGAACCGGGGGCCGTCGTCGCCGTCGAGATCGACTTCGACACCGGCTTCGTCGACCCGGTCGCTGGCCTGGCCGTGATCGCGGCGGGCGACGTCGCGGGCGGCCGCGCCGCCGCGCGCAAGAAGAGCAACGTCCAGGATTTCCTCGCCGAGCCCGACCTGAGGCCCGGCGATGTCGTGCTGCATGAGGATCATGGGATTGGCGTGCTGCGCGACCTCAAGCGCATCGAGATCGACGGCGTGGGCCGCGACACCCTGCAGCTGGAGTATAACGGCGGCGACACGCTGCTCGCACCGATCGAGGAGATTGGACGGATCTGGCGCTATGGCGCGCAAGACAGCGCCGTGACGCTGGATCGCCTCAAGGGCGAGGGCTGGGCCAAACGGCGCGCCGAGGTCAGCCGCCATATCGACGAGACCGCTGAGAGTCTGGTGGCCTTGGCCCAGGCGCGCCAGGTCAGGCGTTGCGAGCCGATCGTCCCGCCCAAGGCGGCCTATGCCAAGTTCGCCGCGCGCTTTGGCTATCCAGAGACCCAGGATCAGTCGGCGGCCATCGAGGCGGTGCTGGCCGATCTGGCCTGCGGCCGTCCGATGGACCGGCTGGTCTGCGGCGATGTCGGCTTTGGCAAGACCGAAGTGGCCCTGCGCGCAGCCGCGGCCGTGGCGCTCAGCGGCCGGCAGGTCGCGGTGGCCGCGCCGACCACGGTCTTGGCGCGCCAGCACGTCGAGACCTTCAAGCGCCGCTTTTCCGGCACAGGCATTGGCGTGGCCCACCTGTCGCGCCTGGTCACGCCGGCCGAGGCGCGCGCTGTGAAGCAAGGCCTTGAAAGCGGCGACATCGGTATCGTCATCGGCACCCAGGCCCTGGCGGGCAAAGACATCGCCTTCGACAGGCTTGGCCTGGTGATCATCGACGAAGAACAGAAGTTCGGCGCGGCCTTGAAGGCCAAACTTCGGGCCTTGTGCGATGAAGGCCACCTGCTGACGCTGACGGCCACGCCGATCCCGCGAACCTTGCAGTCAGCGATGATCGGCGTCCAGGACGTCAGCCTGATCGCCAGCCCGCCGGCTCGTCGGCGACCGATCCGCACCTTCCTGGCCCCGTTCGACGCCGCCAGCCTGCGCACCGCCCTGTTGCGCGAGAAGCGTCGCGACGGCCAGAGCTTCATCGTCGCGCCGCGGATCGAGGACATCGCGCCCTTGGCGGACAAACTGGCCGATCTCGCGCCCGAGCTATCGGTTCGCGTCGCGCACGGCGGACTGCCCCCCGACGCGGCCGACGCGGTGATGGTCGGCTTCGCCGACGGCGATGGCGATGTGCTGCTGGCGACCAACATCATCGAAAGCGGGCTGGATGTGCCGCGCGCCAACACCATGGTCGTCTGGCGCCCGGATCGCTTCGGCCTGGCGCAGCTGCACCAGTTGCGCGGCCGCGTCGGCCGGGGGCGGATCCAAGGCGTCGCCTACCTTTTGCATGATCCCGACGAAGAGCTGCCCGAGGCCACCCGAGCCCGCCTCTCGACGCTTGAAGCGTTCGATCGCCTCGGTTCGGGCCTGGCGATCAGCGCGCGCGACCTTGATCTGCGGGGGTCTGGAGACCTGGCTGGGGAAGACCAGGCGGGCCACATGGCGATGATCGGCGCGGGCCTCTATCAGCGGCTTCTGGCGCGCGCGGTCAAGATCGCCGGCGGGGAACCCGCCGACGACGACTGGACGCCCGAGATCAATCTCGGGGCCCCCGGGGCCATACCGGACGACTATGTCCCCGACGCGGTGACCCGGATCAATCTCTACGGACGGCTTGCCAGGCTCGAAAGGCTCGGAGAGATCGACGATTTCGAAGAAGAACTGACTGACCGGTTCGGCGCCTTGCCCGACCCGGCGCTCGCGCTTCTCGACAACGCGCGCCTGGTGACCCTGGCCAGAAGCGCGGGCGTGCGGGGGGTGCGCGGCGGCCCAAAGGGCGTGTCCTTGACCTTGCCGTCCCGATCCCATGATCGTGCGATGCAAGTGCTGGCGCCCTGGCGCGAGGCGGCGTCGTCCGACGGCGACCGGATCATGATCGCCGCGGTCCTCGAAGACGAGGCGGCGCGGCGTGTCATGGCCCAGCACATCCTGCAGGCGCTCAGCGCCTAGCGACCTCGGCCTTGCCCCTCGGCGCCGGCCCCGAGCCAAGCGCTCGTCCCTATGCCGGCTAAGCCGTACTGAAGCGCAACGGCCTCGTCTCGCGTCGGGAGGGCGACGGACGCGCCGCCGCAAGCGGTTATCTTGCCGCCAATTGTCAAGGAATGTTGCTGGAGTCGGGCAGCGGCGCGGGGCACAATCACACTCAAGGTTTGGCGGCCGACGGGGCGCTCAAGGGGCATGACGTTGCGAATGAATGAGGCCCTGGCCGACCTTGAGGTCAGCCAGTTCTTGCTGAGCTTACAGGACGGCCTGATCGCCCGCGCCGAAGCGCGCGCGGCCGTCGATTTTGCCTGTGCTTTGCTCGGCCGGAAGCTCGACGTGGCCGCGGTCGGCGTGGTCGAACTGGAGGCCGATCGCCGGGTCGGCTTCGTCGTCAGCGAGTGGCTTTCGGGCGCCACCCCGTCGATGCGTGGACGCCACGCCGTCGATCTCTATGGCTGCGAGCGCTTCGCCGCCTTGGCCGAGAACACGCCTCTCGTCGTCGACGACGTCTCTGCGTTTCTACCCGGCGAGCCCAAGGTCTGCGCCGCCTTCGCCGCCATCGGCGTGGCCGCCTTCGTCGAGGCGCCGCTGGTGGTCGACGGCCAGCTTCGCGGCTGGCTCTATGTCAGCAGCGCCGCGCCGCGCGCCTGGAGCGCGCTGGACCTGCGCCTGATCACCGAGACGGCGCGGCGCACCTGGCATGCGGCCGAGCGGGCTCGGGCCGAAGAGCGCCTGCGCGAGCGCGAGGCGCGGCTGACGGCGGTCATCGAGCAGGTGCCGGTCGGGGTAATCCTGGCGGCGATCCCCGATGGCCAGTTGCTGGTCTACAACAGCGCCTCCTCGCGGATCATGGGTCACGATATGCGGGGCGAAGTCCTGTCGGACTACGGCTCCTACGGCGGCCTGCACGATGATGGCCAAGCTTATGCGCCAGAGGACTACCCGACGGCGCGGGCCATCCTGCATCGCGAGACCGTCGTCGACGAGCCGCTGCGCTATAGGCGGCCCGATGGCCAGGTCGTGACCCTGTCGGTCAGCGCCACGCCGGTCGACACGCCCTATGACAGCTACGCGCTGTGCACCTTCACCGACGAGACGCGCTATGTCGCGGCCTTGGAACGGGCCACCCTGCTCAACAACGAGCTCAGTCACCGGATCAAGAACCTCCTGTCGACGATCCAGGCGATCTCGGTCCAGACCTTTGGGGCCTTGCCGCTGCGCGACACCTTCGAGCAGCGCCTGACGGCCCTGGCAGCGGCCCATGACCTGATCACCACGGCCGGCTGGGCCGGGAGCCTGGAGGATTTGGTGCGCACGGCGCTGGCGCCCTTCCTGGCCGGTGGCCGCATCGCCATTGAGGGGCCGCTGGTGCGGCTGGACGACGCCCAGGCCGTTCCCTTCGCCCTGGCGCTGCACGAGCTGGCCACCAACGCGGCCAAGTATGGCGCCCTGTCGGGGTCGGCCGGCCGCGTGGCGATCTCATGGCGCCTGTCGGCGCAGGCGCCTGGGGCGCTGGCGTTCGAGTGGCGCGAAACCGGCGGCCCCAGGGTGAGCCCGCCCACCCGACGCGGATTTGGCTCGCGCATGATCGAGCGCAGCCTGGCGGGCGAGCTCAAGGGCCACGCCGCGCTCGACTTCCGCCCCGAAGGCCTGGTTTGCCAGATCCAGGCCCAGTTGCCGGCGCGCGACTAGGTCAAGGCCGGTCGATCACCTCACGCACTCGAACGGCCAGCTGCTCGAAGGTGAACGGCTTGGTGATCAGCTGGACGCCAGGATCCAACCGGCCGTGGTGAACGATGGCGTTGCGCGAATAGCCGGTGGTGAACAGCACCTTGAGGCTGGGCCGCAACTGCGCCGCGGCGTCGGCGACCGAGCGGCCGGTCTTGCCAGGCAGCACGACATCGGTGAACAGCAGATCCAGCCGTGCGTCCGAGGCCAGGACGGCGATCGCCGCCTCGGCGTTGGCCGCCTCGATGACGCCGTAACCCAGCTCGCTGAGGATCATCACGCTATAGGCGCGCACATCGTCGTTGTCCTCGACGACCAGCACCATCTCGCCTTCGCTGCTCGACGGCGCGATCACCGCGCTGGCTTCGGGGCCTTGCGCGGCCTGGCCGAAATGACGCGGGAAGTAGAGCTTGACCGTCGTGCCCTGCCCTTCTTCCGAATAGACCGTGACGTGGCCGCCCGACTGTTTGGCGAAGCCATAGACCATCGAGAGGCCAAGTCCGGTGCCCTTGCCGACTTCCTTGGTGGTGAAGAACGGCTCGAACACCCGCGCCAGGGTCTCGCGCGACATTCCCGCGCCGCTGTCGCTGACGGCGATCGAGACGTACTGGCCGGGGATGACTTCGGCGTCGATGGCCGCGTAGCTTTCGTCGAGCAGGGCGTTGGCCGTCTCGATGGTCAGTTTGCCGCCGTCGGGCATGGCGTCGCGGGCGTTGACGGCCAGGTTCAAGATCGCGCTTTCCAGCTGGTTCTGGTCGGCCTCGATCGGCCAGAGCCGCGGCGTCAGCACGCCTTCGAGCTCGATCTGTTCGCCGAGCGTGCGGTGCAGGAGCTCGGTCATGTCGCGCACCAGGGCGTTGGCGTCGACGGGCTTTGGGGCCAGGGGCTGGCGACGCGAGAAGGCCAGGAGCCGTTCAGTGAGGCTGGCGGCGCGCTGGGCGCCTTGCAGGGCCATGTCGGCGGCGCGCTGGACACGCGCCTCATCGCTGGGCCGGCTGCGCTTGATCGTGTCCAGACCGCCGATGATGACGGTCAGGAGGTTGTTGAAGTCGTGGGCCACCCCGCCGGTCAGCTGGCCGACCGCCTCCATCTTCTGGGCCTGGCGCAAGGCGTCCTCGGCCTTGGCGCGTTCGGCGATTTCAGCCGCGACGCGCTCTTCCAGGGTGGCATTGAGGGCCTGTAGGGCCGCTTCGGCCTGGCGGCGTTGGCCCAGTTCCTGCTCGGCGGCCTGGAAGAGGCGGGCATTGTCCATGGCCACGGCCGCCTGGCTGGCCAGGCCCACCAGGCGCTCTTCGGCCAGAACCCCGAACACGCCAGGCTTGGAGTGGGCGAAGAACAGGCCGCCCAGCACCTCGCCGGTGCGCGAGCGCACCGGGACCGCCAGGTAGCTGCGCACCGGCAGGTGGCCCTTGGGCATGCCCTTGTGGGGCTCGGACCGGCCATAGCGCGGGTCCAGCGTGATGTCGTCGGAGCGCACGATGCCCTCGCCGGCGAAGGTCGGCCCGAAGACGGCGGTGTTGCGCGGCATCGGAAAGCCTTCGAAGGCCGAACGATCCACGCCCGACAGCGTGTAGAGGACGTAGCTTTCGCCCGCGGCGTTGACGAGATTGTAGAAGAACGCGCCAAACTCCGCGCCCGACAACTCCACGCCCGCATCGGTGACGGTCTGCACCAGGCGCTCGACGTCGAGATTGCCCGAGACGGCCTGGGCCGCGCGGTTGAGGATCTGCAGCGCCTGGGTCTGCTCGGCGAGCGCGGCCTCGTTGGCGCGAACGCGGATCTCGGCCTCCTTGCGGTCGCTGATGTCGAGGACCGAGCCGATGTAGCCCAGGAACTCGCCTTCGGCGCCAAACCGCGGGGCGGCCGCGTCGATCATCCAACGGTAGGCGCCGTCAGCGCGGCGCAGGCGATATTCCAGGCGGAACGGCGCCTGGCGCGCGTTGGCCGCCAGAAATGTCTCGCCGGTGGCGGGGCTGTCTTCGGGGTGGACGGCGTCGAGCCAGCCCTCGCCCAAGGCCTGCGCCTCGTCCTGGCCCGTGAAGGCGTACCAGGATTTATTGAGGTAGGTGCAGGCGCCTTGGGCGTTTGTCATCCACATCATCACCGGCGCATGGTCGGCCATGTTGCGAAAGCGGCTTTCGGACTCGCTCAGCGCCTGGGTCATCTCGCGGCGCAGGCGCGCGGTGGCGATGGCGCCGGCGACGCGGGCGACCAGCTCGCGCGCCGAGAACGGTTTGGTGAGATAGTCGTCTGCGCCTGCATCGAGCCCTTCGACCTTGGCCTCTTCGCCGGCGCGGGCCGACAACATGATCACCGGCAGGTCGCGCAGCTGGGCGTCCTGGCGGATGGCCGCCAGAAGCCCAAAGCCGTCGAGCCCGGGCATCATCACGTCGGTGACCAGCAGCTGGGGCCGGGCCGCGCGCGCCGCGGCGAGCGCGGCGTGGCCGTCAGCGACGGCGTGCACGGCGTAACCCTGAGCCTCTAGGAGGCGGCTGATATAGGCGCGCAGGTCGGCATTGTCGTCGGCCAGGAGGACGGCCGGAAGGTCGGCGGGCGTCTGCCCCGGGACCGGCGGCGCCTGGCCGGCGACGAGGCTGTCCTGCACGGGGGCGCCAAGCGCTTCGGGCAGCCAGCCCAGCGCTTCGTCGACGAAGGCCCGCGCTCGCTCTGGTGCCGCCGCGGCGCTCGACGTGGAAACGACCTGCTCGGCGGGGAGGTGCTGGGTCCCGATCGGCAGGGTCACGGTGAAGGTCGTGCCCTGCCCCGGGCGGCTGTCGACGCTGATTTCGCCGCCGTGTTGGCCCACCAGTTCCTTGACCAGCGCCAGGCCGATCCCCGAGCCCTCGATGCTGCGGCCCTTGACGCCCTCGATGCGGTGGAAACGATCGAAGAGCTTGGGAAGCTCGTTTGGTTCGATCCCGACGCCGGTGTCGCGCACGGTGAGGACGGCATTGTCGCCGACTTCGGTCAGACCCACGGCGATCTCGCCCTCGTGCGTGAATTTGAACGCGTTGGAGACGAGGTTGAGGACGATCTTTTCCCACATCTCCGGATCGACGTGGACGGGCCGTGACAGCGCCGGGGCGTCGATGCGCAAGGCAAGGCCGGCCTTGTCGGTCGCCGAACCGAACGCGGACGCCAGCTCGGCCGTATAGGTCGCCAGGTCGGTCGGAGCGAAGCTGGCGCGCGCCCGCCCCGCCTCGATGCGCGAGAAGTCCAGCAGCGTGTTGACCAGTCGCAACAGGCGCTGGGCGTTGCGATGGGCCGCCTCGATCCGCGGCCGTTGGGTTTGCGACAGCGGCTCGCCTGGGGCCAAGGCGTCTTCGAGCGGACCCAGCATCAGGGTCAGGGGCGTCCGAAACTCGTGGGAGACGTTGGAGAAGAAGGCGGTCTTGGCCCGGTCGATCTGCGCCAAGGCCTCGGCGCGGGCCTGGGCCTCCTCGTAGGTGCGTGCGGCGGTCATGGCCGTGGCCACGTGGCCCGCCGCCAGGTCGAAGAAGGCGCGGTAGCTCTCGTCCAGACGACGGCGCGGATTGACCCCCGCGACGAGGTAGGCCCCCGGCGAGGGGTCGCCGGCCAGGGTGACGGGCAAGACGATGGCCTGGACCACCGGTTCGGGCCAGGCAGCCTTGGTCAGGACGAGACCTTCCGGTGGCGCGGTCACCACCGCCGCGCCCGTGGCGCTCAGCGGCCATTGGCCCTCGCCGTCCAACGGCAAGACCGTCGGCGCGCCCGGGGCGCCCGCCTCCAGTCCGGCTTCCGCGGCCAGCCTGGCGACCTCCCCTTCGCGCCGATAGATCAGGGCGAAGGGCGCGTCCACGGCGCTGCTGGCCAGGGTGTCGGCGACCCAGCGGCAGGCCGCGTCGATCGACAGGGCCGCGTCGGCCCGCTCGCCCATGCGGCTGAGCGTGCGCAAGCGTCGTTCGGACAGCACGCGCTCGGTGGTCTCGACCACGGCGTTGAAGATGCCCGCCACCCGACCGTCCTCGCCCTGGATCGGGCTGAACGTGAAATTGTAGTAGCACTCTTCGAGGTAGCCATGGCGATGCATGGGCAGGAGTTCGTCCTCCTGCCAGACGCCCTCGCCGCTCGACATCACCTGGGCGTAGAGCGGGCCGATGGTGTCCCAGATCTCGGGCCAGACCTCGCGGCCGGCGCGGCCCAGGGCCCAGGGATGCTTTTCACCAAGGATCGGCGCCCAGGCGTCGTTATAGACCAGGGCAAGGGCGTCGCCCCAATAGATCGCGATCGGGAAGCGCGAATTGAGCATGATGCTCACCGCCGACTTCAGCGACTGGGGCCAGGCCTCAGCCAAGCCAAGCGGCGTTCCGGTCCAGTCGTGAGCGCGCATCCGCGCGCCCATCTGCCCGCCGCCGGCCAAGAAGCCCGGCCCTGCGCGATCGTCGTCCCCCGACGCGTCGCGCGCTCCCCTATCGGTCATCAACCCAGCCCTAAGTCGTCTCGCACCAAGCCCCCGCCTGACCGTGCTCGAAGGCTTAGCGTCATTCGCGCGCCGCCGCCAAGCCCGGCCCGAAATCGCGGGGAACTCTTCAAGCGCCCAAGCCAAAAGTCTGTTCCGCACAACGCCGCGGCGGGTCCCGCGGCCCGACCCGGCGCCGGCGGGCCGACCCGGGCGCGCTCGCCGGGCGGCTAGGGTGCGTCCGGGCTTTCGGCGTCGGGCGCCAGTTCCAGCGATACGAGGTAGGCGGCGATCAGCGGACGGGCCAGGCCCTCGAATTTGTCGGCCAGCGATCTTGGAATTCGCGCAGCCAGGCCGCCTTGCGCCTTGGCCAAGGCGCCACCCGTCAGGCCAACGACCATCTCCAGCTGGCGCAGCGCATCGCGCGGCGCGCCGTCCGCGCGCGATGGGGCGACGAGCGCATCGCGCGGGATCAGGAACCGGTAGACATTGACCGCGCGCGTCGCCTGCGCGTAGGCGTCCAGCCGCTCGCGCCGCGCGGCGACGTCGTCGAGATCGATGATCACCGCGCCCTCATCGCGCGCGCCGACGATAAGCGGCTCAACGTGGCACGCGCGAGGGTCTTGAGCGACCGCAGCGGGGCGGGTCTTGGCCATGACGGATATATGGGGAGGCGGGCGGCGAGCCCCTAGCGCGCGCGGGTGCGTCAAAAGCGCTCGCGGCGCGGCGCCGGGCCCGGCGGGCGCGGGGCGTTGCCCCAGGTGCGCCCGCCGATAGTCCTAATGCTTTTGACGATCGCCCTCGTCGCCCTGCCCCTTGCCGGCGTCGTGCTGGGCGTGCTGGCGCTGGTCGGCGGCGAGCGATTTGCCGACATCGACCGACGCCTTGATGCGGCCCTGGTCGTCGCGGCGGATGTAGCGCTTGTCGCCGGCGTTCGGCTCGATCAGTTCGCGTTTCGACATGATGAAGTCCTCCTGTGACAGACGAATCCGCGACTCAGCCAAACTGTTCCCACCGAGCGGATGAGCGGCCGCGGGAACGCCGGCGGCGCTCGGGCCTTGTCTCCGCGTGCGCATCGCCACCTACAACATCAACAACATCGTCACGCGCCTTCCCGCGCTGACCGCGTGGTTGCAAGCCGAGGCCCCGGACGTGGTGTGCTTGCAGGAGCTGAAGGCCGACCAGGCCGCCTTTCCCCTCGCCGCTCTCCAAGCCCTGGGCTATGACGCGGTGTGGAAGGGTCAGCGGACCTGGAACGGGGTGGCGATCCTGGCGCGCGGCATGACGCCGGTCACGACGCGCACAGCACTGCCCGGTGAGCCCGACAAGAGCCAGGCGCGCTATATCGAGGCGGCGGTGGGCGGCGTTCTGGTCGGGTGCCTCTACCTGCCCAATGGCAACCCGGCGCCGGGACCGAAATTCGACTACAAGCTGGCCTGGTTCGAGGCCTTCCTGGCCCACGCCCAGAGCTTGTTGAACGCCGGCGTCCCGGTGGTCCTGGCTGGCGACTACAATGTCGTGCCCACCGAGGCCGACCTCTATGCCAACCATTCCTTCGGCGCCAACGCGCTCCTGCGGCCCGAAACCCGGGCCGCGTTCCAGCGCCTTCTTGACCAGGGGTGGACCGATAGCCTGAGGGCGGTCCATCCCAATGGTCCGCTGTGGACCTTCTGGTCCTACATGCGCTTTCGCTGGCCCAAGGACAAAGGCCTGCGCATCGACCACCTGCTGGTTTCGCCCGAGCTTGCCGGTCAGTTGACCAATGCCGGTGTCGATCGCTGGGTGCGCGGTCTAGAGGCGGCCAGCGACCACGCGCCGGCCTGGATCGATGTCGAGCGATGAGCGCGCCGCCGCTGATCACGCCCGATGGTCGCTATATCGTCGTCCGCGGCCGTTTGTGGCGGCGGAGCAATCCCGCGCTAGATCCAGACGAGCGTCGCCGCCTGGTCGATCAGCTGATGGCGGCCCGCCGCGCCGTGGGCCAGGCCTTGCGGGCGGGCGACGCGGACGGCCTGGCGAGGGCTCGGGCCCTGGTCGACGCGGCCAAGGTGGGGCTGGGCGAGCGCGGGCCGGTTTGGTGGACGGACGCCGCCCCCGACCTCAATCGCCACATGGCCAGGAACACGCCCTACGGGGACTGGTGGGCCAAGCAGGCCTAGCGTGGCCGCTAGCGACGCCTTACCATGGCGCCCATGCCCAGCCGCTCTCGCCCGACCGCTCGTCTACTGACCCCCTCCGGCTGGGCGGGTCTGGCCGTGGCCGTCCTGTCCGCCTTGGCGCTGGCCGCCGTCTTCATCCTGCCGCGTCTCTAGGCGCTGACGAGGGCTGGGCCTCAGAGCGCCCCAAAGACGTGGACCTCGTCGCAGCCGGTCTCGATCGTGAAGACCACGCCACTCAGCCGCGCGTCGCGGGCCATGGCCTCGTAGTCGATATAGGGCGCCAGGCTCTTGGGGATCTGGACCGTATCCTCGGTCAGTTCGGCGAAATAGTCGCAGAGCCCCGCGTAGAGGCCCCGATAGTCGTCGAAGGCTTTACGGGCGTCGTCGAGATCGCCGCCCAGCTCGGCGAGCACCAGGGCGCCGAGCCTGCCGCGCTCGCGCACGAAGGCGGCTACCGCCACTACGCGCGCTAGACTGGCGTGTTCGCCGATCTCGACGCCGCAGAAGTCCTCGATGTCATGGATGGCGTAGTCCTCGGCCATCGGCGCGGGAGATGCCGCCAGCATCGCGGCGATGGCCGCGCGCAAGGCCTGGACGTCCTCGCCCACCTCGACCCAGGCCCCATGCAGCACGCCGCCGTTATAGGCGGCTAAGCAGGCCACATAGATGCGCGGCGACAGGTCTTCTTCAGCTTGTCCCATCAGAGCCTCCTTCAAGGCAGGGGTTCGGTCACGAACCCTTGCCCGTCGGCGAGACCGGGGGTGCAAGCGGAGGGGCGCCTTCGCGGGGACCCGGCTGCAGGACGGCCGCAGGCCGGCCGAAGCTGGGCGGAAGGCGCTCCGAAGCGCGCCAGGGGCGGAGCCCCAAGCGCTTGGCGTGGAATGGGTCCGGGTGGAACCGTGGTCCGGCGGTGAGCCTTAAGCGGGCATGATGCGGTTTCTGAAAAACAACGGCCTGACCCTGGCCCTGATGGCGATGTTCGCCGCCAGCTTGCTCGGACACTGGCTGACGGGCTGGCGCGTGGCGGTGGAGGACCTCCAGCGCCATGGCCAGCCGTCGATCGGCGCCTTGGCCTATCTCGCCGATCCGGCCTTTCTCTCCACGCTGTTCGAGAACTGGGAGAGCGAGTTCCTGCAGATGTCGGTGTATGTCGTTCTGACCGCCTATCTCGTTCAGCGCGGATCATCGGAATCCAAGGATCCCGACGCGCCCGAGCGCGACGTGCTGCCCAGCCGCGCGGCCAAGGCGCCGCCGCTGGCGCGAGCGCGCGGCGGCGCTGGATGGCTCTACGCCCACAGCCTGGGGATCGCGTTGGCGCTGCTCTTCGTGGCCTCGTTCATCCTGCACTGGACGTTCAGCGCCCAGGAGGCGGCCCAGGCGGCGCTCGAACATGGCGCCACGCCGCCCACCCTGCTGGCCTATCTCGCCGATGCCCAGCTTTGGTTCGAGTCCTTCCAAAACTGGCAGAGCGAGTTTTTGTCGACGGCGGTGCTGGTGGTCTTGTCGATCTTCCTGCGTCAGAAGAATTCGCCGGAATCCAAGCCGGTGGCCGCCCCAAACGACAAGACCGGAGCCTGACCCTTTCGCAAATGCCGACACGCGGCTATCGGCCGGCGTTGCGCAGGATGTCGATCAGGCTGTCGAGGGTGTAGGGTTTTCTGAGCAAGGGAAAGCCGTGACCGGCCTCCTCGGCCAGGACGTGGCTGTAGCCGCTGGTCAGGATCACCGCCAGGCTCGGCCAGCGCGTCCTGACCGTGCGGCCAAGCTCGACGCCGCTGGCCCCGGGCATGACCACGTCGGAAAACACCAGGTCGAAGCGGTCGGCGCCGACCTCCAGCGCTTCGAGCGCCGCCTGCGCATCGCCGACCCGCGTGACGGTATGGCCCATTTCTTCGAGCATGCCGGCCGCGAACTGACCAACCTCGAGATTGTCTTCCACCAGCAGGATGCGCAGGGGCTTGAAGGGGCGCTCGTCAGCCTCGCGCGGCGCCGGCTTTTCCTCACGCGTGGTCGTGACCGGCAAGTAGAGGGTGAAGGTCGAGCCCTGCCCTTCGCGGCTGTCGACCGCGACCTCCCCGCGTGACTGCTTGGCGAACCCGTAGACCTGGCTGAGCCCCAAGCCGGTGCCCTGATTGATCGGCTTGGTGGTGAAGAACGGCTCGAAGATATGGCCGAGGGTTTCGGCCGACATCCCCGTGCCGGTGTCGGCGATCGAGATGGCCACGAACTGCCCCGCCGCCGCGGCGTGGCCCCGAACGGCCGGCACGCCCTCGGTGGCGCTCGCGCGCACGGTGATGGTCCCGCCGTCGGGCATGGCGTCGCGGGCGTTGACCACCATGTTGATGACGGCGGTGTCGAACTGGCCTGGATCGGCCTTGATCCAAAGCGCGTCCGCGCCGAGAGCGATATCGACGGCAATGGACGAGCCGGCCGACGCGGCGATGATCTGACGAAGGCCTTCGAGCCGGGTGACGGTGTTGAAGCTTTCAGGCTGCAAGGGCTGACGCCGCGCGAAGGCCAGGAGCTGGCTGGTCAGCAGGGCCGCGCGCTCGGAGGCCGACGCGATGGCGTCGACATATTTGCGCCAGCGGCCATCAAGCTCGGCGCGGCCAAGGAATTCGGCCGAAGAGCGGATCACGGTCAGCAGGTTGTTGAAGTCGTGAGCGACGCCGCCGGTCAGCCGACCGATCGCCTCCATCTTCTGGGCCTGGGTGAGGGCTTCGCGGGTGCGCTCGATCTCTTCCTGAGCCTTGCGCTTTTCGGTGATGTCGCGGGTCACCTTGGCAAAACCCAGGAGCTTGCCGTCGTCGTCATGGATCGGATCGATCAGGACATGGGCCCAGAAGCGCTCGCCGTCCTTGCGCACCCGCACCACCTCGCCCTCGAACTTGCCCGCTTCGACCGCGGTGGCCAGAGCGCGCGCGGGCGCGCCCGCCGCGCGATCTTCCGGCGTGTAGAAGATCGAGAAATGGCGCCCTACCACCTCACCGGCCTTGTAGCGCTTGATCGCTTCGGCCCCGGAATTCCAGTTGGTGATGTTGCCGACCGGATCGAGCATGTAGATGGCGTAGTCGCGCACGCTCTGCACGAGCCGCTGGAACCGCTGCTCACTCTCGTAGAGGGCCACGTCCGAGGCCTTGCGGGTGGTGACGTCGCGCGTGACCTTGGCAAAGCCGATGACGACGCCGTCCTCGATCACCGGATCGATGACGACGTGGGTCCAGAACCGCGAGCCGTCCTTGCGCACCCGCCAGCCCTCCGACTCGTAGCGTCCCTCGCGACGAGCCGTCTCCAGAGCGCGGGCCGGCAGGCCGGCGGCCTGGTCTGCCTCGGTGTAGAACACCGTAAAGGATCGGCCGATGATCTCCTCGGCGCTGTAACCCTTGAAGAGTGCAGCGCCCGTGTTCCAGGTGGCGATCACGCCGTTGGCGTCGAGCAGATAGATCGCATAGTCGGTGACCGCGTTGATCAGCAGCTGGTTTCGTTCAGCCGACTGACGCTCGTTCAACGGACGGGGGCGAGCCACGGGTGCACGGTCGTTGGAGGACATCAGGCGCTCGTACGGCGATTGGAAACCTGCGGTCAATGGCGCTTGAGCTTTCGCCGCCAAGCCCTGCCACGGCGAATATCAAACAAAGCAGCCAGCTCGCAAGTCGCCGATCAACGCTCTTGGTGTCTGCTCGGCGTGTACTGACCCTGCCTTTCCCCGTCTTTGCCTTTTCTGGACCAAGATGAGTTTTCAGGGCTGGCCCGCGCCGCAACCCAGGCCCACTCAAGACGCGGCCCCGTCAACGTCGCATGTCGAGTCGACGCCTTCAGGCCTTTTAACCGTTGGCCACCATCATAAAGGCGGCCGGGAACCCTTCCCGCCGCATCGGGCGTTCACGAGCCCATGGCGCGCGTGAAGCGTCATCTCAGGGAGCTTGCCATGGACGATCATCACAAGGCCTTCGACACCCCGCTGGAAGTCCAAGCCGTTGACGGCGAAGTCGCGATCACCGGGCCCGATGGCCTCAGCGCCGCCTTCACGCTGGAGGCGGCGGTCGCGTCGGCCCGGCGGTTGCTGGCCGCCGCCGGTCAGGCGCAAGCCGACGAAACCTATCAAAAGCCGCTTGGCTGATATCGGCGTCAGTCCAGGCCAAAGCCGCTGATGAAGCCCGCGACGTCGGCGGCCGGCATGGGCCTGGCGAAATGGAAGCCCTGCACCTGGTCGCAGCCATACCGGCTGAGCGTGGCCAGCTGGTCAGGCCTTTCCACCCCCTCGGCCACCACCTTCATCCCCATGCTGGCGCCCAGGTTGATCACCGCCCGGACAATGGCGTCGTCCTCTGCGTTCTGAACGAACGACTTGTCGATCTTCAGGCGATCGACCGGAAACTGACGCAGATTGGCCAGCGAGGCGTAGCCGGTGCCAAAGTCGTCGAGAGCGATCATCACGCCTGCGTCATGGAGCTGGCAAACGGTGCTGGCCACGACATCCGCGCCCCAGCCCATATAGACGTTTTCGGTGACCTCGATGGTCAGGCAGCTGGCGGGCACGTCCCAACGCGCCAACTTCGCGGCGATATCGCTGGCCAGACGCCCGGAGCGAAACTGCTCGGTGGAGACATTGATAGCCACGCGGCCGAACGCGACGCCGGCGTCGAGCCAGGCGCGCATCTGGGCCAGGGCGCGGTCGAACGCGACCTCACCCAGCTTCAGCGCCAGATCGGTGTCTTCGAACGCGGCCATGAAAGCGCCCGGCGTGAGTACGCCTTGTTCGGGGTGGTTCCAGCGCATCAGCGCTTCGAACCCCACGACCTGGTTGGCGCCGATATCGACGACGGGCTGGTAGTAGAGATCAAACTCGCCTTGAGCCAAGCCCAGTCGGACTTCCCGAAGCAGCTCCACGCGCTGCTCGACCTGGGTGCGCATCGACGGTTGGAAGACCACGCAGCGATTGCGCCCGCCGGTCTTGGCCTCGTAGAGGGCGACATCGGCGTTCTTGAGGAGATGCAGCGGATCGGCGTCGCGATCCTCGTGCAGGGCCGCGCCGAGGCTGGCGCTGATCGCAAAGCTGCGGCCGGCATGTTCGATGGGAGAGCGCAGCAGCGCCTGCAGGGCCTCGATCGGCCGGACCAGGTCCGCCGGTCCGGCAAGGTCGCGCAGCACGACGGCGAACTCGTCGCCGCCCAGGCGCGCGACCGTGTCGGATTTGCGAAAAGCCCGCCGCAGGAGATCCGACAGACGAAGCAGCAAAGCATCGCCCGCGTCGTGGCCCAGGGTGTCGTTGATGTCCTTGAAGTGGTCGACGTCGATCATCATGACGCCGAACATCTCCCCGCTCTGTTCGGCGGCGATGACGGCCGCCTCGAAGCTCTTTTGGAAGGCGGCGCGGTTGGGCAGGCTGGTCAGGGTGTCGCGATAGGCCAGGAACTCGATCCGGGCGCTGGCGGCGATGCGATCGGAGATATCCTCATGGGTGGCGACATAGCCGCCACCGGGCAGCATGGTATGGGACACCCGCACCGTGCGGCCGTCGGCCAGTTCGTATTCTCCGATCACCGTCTCGCCTGCCGCAGCCTTGGCGCTCTGGGCCAGATGCTCGGCCACGCCCCGCACAGGCCCCTGCCCGCTTTCGATACAGTAGGCGATGATCGCCTCGCGGTGCGCGCCGGGCGCGGCCAGAGGCTCGGGCAACCGGTACATGCCGACAAAGGCGGGATTGCCAAACAGCAGCCGCCCGTCCGCGCCGACCATGCACAGGCCGTGCGGCATGTTGGACAAGGCCGTCAGCATCAGCTCGGGCTCCAGTCCCGGCCGGCGCTGCGAAAGCGAAATAACATTTGATATCTGCACTTTAGACACCTCTGACACGCGCCGGACATTGCCCGGGCCATGGCTAACAAGTCCTCGCCGCGCCTCGCGGCGTGTCGTCGCACGCAGGCCTGCCAGAGGTGCTTTTCCCACCATCGGCGTCCAAATCTGCAGCTTGGCGGAAGCGTCGCCACGTTTGGGCCGCTCGCGCGTTGAGACTTGGCCAGGGCGCAATCGGCTCAGGCGCGGGATGCACGCCATGACCTTGGTTCAAGCCCTCGACGCCCCTCGCCCTTCGACCCGCGCCAACGGACCGCTCATGGCCATGGCCCTCGCAAGCCTGTTGCTGGTCGCCGTGATCGCTGCCCTTGTCGCCTTGGGCGTGCAGCGTGCGCCTGCCCATGATCCCGCGCCCGCGCCGACGATCGTGAAGGCCAGAGATCCCGCCTGCCTTGCGGCGTTGGATAAGGCGCGCGACACGCAGGGCCTTCCCGCAGGCGACGCGATCGCCCTCTCCACGGCCATGCTCAAGGCCTGCGGCGTCAAATAGCCCAGCGCGCCGCTGCCCCTACCCTCCAGCTAAGCCATTGGAACCCTTGACCGATTCGCAGACTTGTTTCTGGACCAGCAACCCGGAGCGCCCCATGGCCCTGCAATCGCAACCCCCCTCCAAGTCCAAACGCGGCTTTGCCTCCCTGTCGGCCGAACGTCGGCGGGAAATCGCCGCCAAAGGCGGCGCCGCGGTGCCCGCCGAAAAGCGCAGCTTTTCCCAGAACCGCGACCTTGCCGTGCGCGCGGGGCGAAGCGGCGGGTCGGCTTCGCCGCGCCAGCGGTCCGACGCCTAGACATGGCGCTGCTGACCAGGGTCAAACAGGGCGTCGGCATCGCCAGCGTGCTGCTGGGCTTGGCGGCGCTGATCGCGCCGCGACGCTTTGCCGGCGCCATCGGCGCGTCGGCGCAAACCTCGGCCGAAGCGATCGCCGCCTTCGGGTCGCGCGAGCTCGCCGCTGGCGCGGCCCTGCTGGCGCCCGTCAAGTTCGGGCCCTTCCTGTGGATGCGGGTGGCGGGGGACGCCATGGATCTTGGCGGCCTGGCCCTGGCCGCGCGCAAGCCGGCGGCCGATCGCAAGCTTCTGGCCATCGCCTCGATCGCGGTGATCGCCATCACCGTTTTCGACGTAGCGCTGGCGGTGCACGACGAGGACGACTGAAAGTGCGGCCCGGCTTGGAACGCGGTGAGCCCTCGCGACCTTTAGGATCATGGAAGCGTCTTCAGGCTCTGAGGACGACAGCGGCCCGGCCAGACGCCCCCCCGACGATCGCCGGGCCGCCCTTCCTTGATTGTCCACAGATTTGGCGGGACCCGCGAGGCGTTTGGAACGTTCAGCGGGGATGCCTAGAACAGCCAAGCCTCCGCAAACCGGTCAAGGCGCCATCACCGTTGCGCGCCAGGTCCACCCCGTGGCCTTTTCCCTGCACTATCTCGACAGCAACCGCGGCCTTCGCGCCGCCAAGGGCGGAGTGACTGGCGAGCCCGACACCATGCGCGAGGCGTTTCGGCAGGGCCGCGTTGTCCTGACGCTCGACAACGGCAAGGCGCTCGACGTTTCGATCGTCGCTCATGCAGAAGGCAGTGCGACGGCCTATTTCGAAAGCGTGCCCGAAGCGCGCTGATCGCGCCTTGGCGCCCTGAATCCTTTAAGCGGGTCGCGCGTTGATTGGCCAAGGAGTGCGATATGACCAACGCCGCCAACGACGACCGCCGCTTCAGCGTCCACGCCGACCATGCCGGCCGCCACCACGCCCGCATTCTCCACGAGCCGAGCTTCGAGGCCGCGGCCGTGGCCTATGTCGAGGACCTATCGATCGCGCCGGAGGACGACGAGGCCATCCGGGTGATCGTGCGCGATCTCGACACTGGCGGCGAGCACTGCTTCCGCATCGATCTGGAGACGGGCGAGACGGCCCCATGCGGGTGACCGAAACGAATCAGTTTCGTCGCCGTTGAGTCCCTGCGCCCGACAAAAGCAGGGCATGAGGATCAACGATCATGGCTTACCGCCCGACCTGGCAAGGACATTTGAAGCTCTCGCTCGTGACCTGCCCCGTGGCGCTCTACACCGCCACCAACAGCGGCGGCGACGTCCACTTCAACCTGATCAATCCGGAGACCAACAACCGGATCAAGATGGTCACCACCGATCCCGACACCGGGCCGATCGAGCGGTCCAAGCTGGTCAAGGGCTACGAAGTCTCCAAGGGCGAGTACATCCTGCTGACCCAGGACGAAATCAACGGGGTCAAGCTGGAGAGCACCAAGACCATCGATATCGAGCGGTTCGTGCCGGCCGAGGACATCGATCGCATCTATTGGGACAGCCCCTACTATCTGGCGCCCGACGGCAAGCTCGCCCAGGAGGCCTTCGCGGTCATTCGTGAGTCCATGGCTCAGTCTGGCCAGATCGGTATCGGGCGGGTGGTGATGTCGACGCGCGAGCGCATCGTGGCGCTGGAACCGCGCGACAAGGGCATTCTGGTCTACACCTTGCGCACGGACGCGGAGGTCCGCCAGGCCGACGAGATCTTCGGCGCCATCAGCGACAAGCCGGCCGATCCGCAGATGATCGCCATCGCCAAGAAGATCATCGAGCAGCAGGAAGGCCCCTTCGATCCCAGCCAGTTCGTCGACCGCTACGAAGAGGCGCTCAAGGACCTGATCGCGGCCAAGCAAAAGGGCCACAAGGTCGCCAAGGTCGCCGAGCCCGAGGACACCAATGTCATCGACCTGATGGCGGCCCTGCGCGCCAGCCTGGGCGGCAAGGACAGTCCGGCCAAAGGCTCGGCCAAACCGGCCGGCAAGGCCAAGACCTCGGCGAAGGCTCCGGCCCGCGCGGGCGCAAAGGCCAAGCCCGCCGCCAAGGCGGCTCACAAGAAGGCCAGTTAGGGCTCTCCGCCGGCCGCGCGGAAGGCGCGCTGCGCTTGCGCCACAGCCGCCTGCGCGGCCTTGCGCTCGGCGATCCAGCGACGGCGGGCTGCGGCGTCCTCGGTGTCCAGGGCCGCGCGCCGCTCGGCCAATCGAGCGACCTCGTCGAGGCGCTGAGCGTTGATCGCCGCGAGCCGCGCTTGCGCGGCGTTCAAGGCTGAACGGTCAGGCGGCCGGGGCTTGGGCGCCACATCGCGTGCGCGATCCGCTGGAGGCTCGCGCGTCCTGGCCACCACCTTCAACGCCGGGGTCTTGCGTCGGGGATCGTCGGGCACATCGGGCAGGCCCGGCGCGAGGCTGAAGGGATCGCGCGATCCGACGGCGCGCCGCAGCGGGATCCCGGCATGGGCCATCGCCGCGGCGATGGCGTCCGCGTCATCGGTGACGGCCGCCTTGCCTTCCGCAAAAAGGTTTTGCCGGGTTCCCCAGGCTTCCAGGGCGGCGGCCTGGCTGCGCGCGGCCACGACGCTGTCGTGGAACCCAAATTGGGCGGCGTAGACTTTCAGGCGCGGCGAGCGAGCCATAACACCTTAGAGCTTGCCCAGCCTTGCGATGGCCCCTTCCAGCGGCCGCTCGCCGTCGCAGTAGTCTTCCCAGGCGGTGAGGCGCGCGACGAGCGCGGGCGTGGTGCGCACGGTGTACCTGGCCGGATCCAGGCCCTTTTTCACCTGGGTCCACGACAACGGCATCGACACCGGCGCGCCAGGCCGTCCTCGCGGCGAGAGCGGCGCGACCGCCGTGGCCATGCGGTCGTTGCGCAGGTAGTCCAGAAAGATCTTTCCGGTGCGCTTGGCCTTGCTCATAACGATCAGGTAGCGGTCGGGATCGTCGGCCGCCATCGCCTTGCAGACATCGCGCGCGAAGGCCTTGGCGATGTCCCAGTTGAGGCCTTCGGCCGCGAGCGGGGTGACCACGTGGAGACCCTTGCCGCCGGTGGTCTTGCAGAACGACACCAGGCCAAGGTCGGTAAGCCGGTCGCGGATCTCGCGGGCGCCTTCGATCACCCGCTCGAACGGGACGTCCGGGGCTGGATCAAGATCGAAGATCAGCCGCCCGGGCTGCTCGGGCAGGAACGGTTCGTTGTTCCAGGGGTGCAGTTCGAGGGCGCCGACCTGGGCGGCGGCGACCAGCGCCTCGACTCGGTCGAACTGGAGATAGGGTTTGCGATCACCCCAGACCTCGACCTCGGTGATCAGGGACGATTGTCCCTGGCTCGTATGGCGCTGGAAGAACTTTTGCTGTCCCTCGATGCCGTCGGGCATGCGGATCATCGAGCAGGGCCGACCCCGGATATGCTCGAGCATCCATTCGCCGACCGCCTCGTAGTAGCGCGCCAAGTCGAGCTTAGTCACCGGGGCGTCGTCGCCGGCATTCGGCCACAGGGTCTTGCCGGCGTTGGAAAGGGTCTGGCTCATGACGACGGCCGATCCGCGCGGGCTGACCAGGGTCGTCTTGACGTTGGCGGCGGCGCTCGCGGGCTTGGCCTTTTGAGCCTTGGGCTGGGCAAGCTTTGTCGTGGCCGGCGCGGGCTCGACGGTTTCGACCTCGGCGGCGGGCTTGTCTTCGCGCAGGCCCTTGAACGCGGCCTGGCGGAGCTGGCCGTCGCCTGTGAAGCCTTCGTACTCGATCTCGGCCACCAGCTCTGGCGCCACCCAGTGAACCTCCCCCAGGCGCCCTGCCCGGCTGGGCCCCTCCTTGCCCTCGAACGGCGAAGCCTTGATCTCCAGGGCCTGCAGGCGCGGTAGGAGCGCGGCGACCTTGTCCCGACCAAAGCCGGTGCCGATCCGTCCCACATGAACGAGCTTGCCATCACGATAGACGCCGGCGATCAGGGAGCGGAAGGCCGAGCCCGTCGTGGTGTAGCCGCCGATCACCACCTCATGCCCCGCCCGGCACTTGGACTTGGTCCAGGTTTCGCCGCGCCCCGAGCGATAGGGCGCGTCCAGGCGCTTGGAGATGATGCCTTCCAGATCCATCCGGCAGGCCGACAGCAGGACCGCGTCGCCCGCGGTGATGAAATGATCGACATACCGCAGGTTCGGCGCCTGGCCGCGGAGATGAACCGACAGGCGGTCCTTGCGGCTGGCCAGCGGCAGGTCGCGAAGATCCTCGAGACCGTCAAACAGCATGTCGAAGACGAAGAACACCAGGCGCTCGGTGTCGCCCGAGGAAATCGCCGCCTGCAGCGCGGCGAAATCGGGAGCGCCGGTCTCATCCAGCGCCACGACCTCGCCATCGATTATGCCATCGCCCAGCGCCGCGCCGGCGGCGGTGATCTGCGGAAACTTCGTCGACCAATCCAAGCCCTTGCGGGTTCGAAGGCTCGCCTTGCCGCCAACGGTGCGCAATTGCATGCGATAGCCGTCGAACTTGATCTCGTGAGCCCAGCCAGGACCGGCCGGCGGCTTCTCCATAGGCTTGGTCAGCTGGGGCTCGATGAAGTCGGGCAGCACCTTGACCGCCTTGGGCTTGGCAGGCGCCTTGGCCTTCGCCGGCTTGATGAGGCCGGCCGGCGCGCTGTCGTCCCGGTCGCTCTGCCAGACCGCGCCAGCCTGCGTGCTCTCGCCCGTCATGAACGGCGTGGCCGCCTTGCCCTTGCCATGGGTGATCTCGACGAGCGTGCGCCCCGAGGCGATCGAGCGATCGGCGTCGGTTGGACCATTGGGATTGCCGGGCTCGGCCGCCTGGTCGCGGTGCTTGATCAGCATCCAGGAGGCGCGCCCACGGCCGTCGCGCTTGGTGCGCACCAGCACCCACGAACCGTGCATGCGGCCGCCTTCCATGACGAACTTCAGTTCGCCCTTGGCCAGGGCCGCGCCGATCTTTTCAAAACCCTTTTCGGGCGCCCAATAGCCGCGATCCCACAGCATCACGGTGCCGCCACCATACTGGCCCTTGGGGATCGTGCCCTCGAAGTCGCCGTAGTCGAGGGGATGGTCCTCGACCTCCATGGCCAGGCGACGATCGGCCGGGTCCAGCGAGGGCCCCTTGGGCACGGCCCACGACTTGAAGGTCCCTTCGTATTCGAGACGCAGGTCGAAATGCAGGTGCGAGGCCGCGTGTTTCTGGATGACGAAACGCAGCGCCTCGGAGGCGACGACCTTGTCGTTCCCGGACGGCTCGGCCGTCTGCGAGAAGTCCCGCATCTCCTGGTATTTCGCGAGCTTGCTGGCGGCCATGGCCGTCTCCCTTCGAGAGGCCAAACGGTCAAGTCGCCTGGCTGATCCCTGGATGCGAAGCCGATCAGTCTATTTGGCGCCCCCCGCCTTGCGCCGCTCGGCCAGAACCCAGACCTCTATGGCCCAGACCTCTATGGCCCAGACCTCTATGGCGGAGACACCGGACGCAGCGGACCTTGACGTCGAAGGCTCCAGCCTCCGCGAACGCTCCGCGGTCTCTCAAACCCACGGGCCCTGAACCCAGTGTCGGCGGTTCGCGACGGGCCCGCACGAGCGGCCATCGCGGGCGCGCCAAACGCGAGCCGGCCGATGGCTCGGCCGGCTCGGTGGACGTCAGGTGTAGAGACTGGCCGGAACCTGGCCGCCATTTTCGGCCAGCTTCTTCATCACCGCCTTGTGCAGCGCGATGTTTTGCTCGGCGCTGCCGTGCTCACCGGCATGGACCCCCAGTTCGTCGGCAAGGTCCTTGCGGGCCTCCAGGCTGGAGTCCAGCTTGAGCAGCTTGAGGAGATCGACGATCGAGGTGCGCCAGTTGCCGCCGCCGCCTTCGATTTCGGCCATCGAGGTCAAGACCGCCTCGACGTCGACCGGTGCGGGCGCGGGCTGCGCCGCGGGCGTCGCGGGGCTGGGCGCGGCCTGGGCGGTCGGCGCAGCCTGCGCGGGAGCCTGCGCCGGGGCGGCGGGCTTGGCCTTGTCGTGGTGGAAGATCTTGTCGACGATTTTGGAGAAGAGACCCATCAGGCGCTCCTTTGCGTGAGGTTAGTGAGCGCCCGAGGTCAGGCCTTGGACGTGCTGGAGGTGGGCCTTGATCTTAGGCAAGGCCTTGGCGGCGCCGGCCTTGAGGCCAGCGTCGTCGCCGTGGTCGGCGTACCCCTGCATCAGGGTCAGGGCCTCGTTGTGGGCGGCTTCCTGCTGGCTGGTGTAGACCTTGTCGAAGTCGGCCGGGGCGGCGGCGCTGAGGTTGTCGATCATGCCCTTGCGGCGCTCGTCGAGACCGGTCGGAGCGGTCTTGCCGGCGGCGATGATCAGCGGCTTCATCGCATTGGACAGCGCGGTGTGGTCGGTGACCATTTGCTTGCCGAAGTCCTTGACGGCCTGGCTCTGCCCCTTGGCCTGAGCGATCTGGCCGGCCTGGATCTCGTACATGTCGCTGATCGCGGCGTTGGTGACGAAGGCGTCGGTTGACATCGGGCCGGTGACGGCGGCGGCCGTGCCAACGGCGGCGCCCGTGGCGTCTTGGGCGGCGTTGACGGCGGCGTTGCTGGTGCCAGGATCGGTCGCGGCGGGCGCGGCGTCCTTCTTCTGGCAAGCAGCCAGGGACAGGGCCATCATCGCGGCGGCGGCAAGCAGAGAGTGTCGGGCCATGGGTCGGCGTCTCCATCGGTTGCGGTGACGTCTCAACGGCGCGGCTTGTCGTGCGTTCCCTGCCTATCGTTTGAGGGCTAGTGCATCAGGCGCTTGCGGATGTGGGCCGCGGCGCGCCGCATGCACTCTGCGTCACGCGCCTTGCCCCAGGCCGCCAGTCTTGTCGCCGCCGCTTCGGCCCGGGCCACGACGTCGGCCAGGGACGCGCCGGGAAGGGCGGCGATCAGATGGCGCGCCGCCTGGTCCCAGTCGATCTCGTCCAAGGGCGGTGGCGGCTTCATGCGGCTAGCTAGAACCCGCGCTTGACCGGCCGCAAGCGTGGTCTAGTCCGCCCGTCCTTTGCGGCCTCGGGTAAAGACGCGGTCGCTGGCCATGAATTGGTCGAGCATCGGCACCACCAACCGCACGGGCTCAGCGACCTTCCCACCCGTTTGGGCGGCGTGGGCCTGGGCATAGGCCATGAGGTTACGGTAGGTCGCCGGCGGAACGTCCAGGGTCATCTTGACCGGCGCCTCATCCTCCAGGGGGCGCAGTTTCAGCTTGCTCATCGGCCTGCTCCCGCGCTGTAGGGCTCCAGGACGAGGTCCTTGGTCAGCAGGACGCGCAGCGGCGCGCCGGGGCGGATCGTCAGGGTCGGGGCGCGATCGAGGCTGGCGCCGACCACCTGGCGGCCAACATCGGTGACCGCGTCGGCGCCGCCGCGACGGATGGCGCGCACGAGATCGGACTCGTCGCTGGACGATCCGCTCTCCGCGCCGATCGCCAGCACAGTGCTCAAGCCCGCCGCCGCCAGGATGCGACCGCTATGGCGATCGACGCCGTCCTGCAGGCCGGCCATGCCCTGGGCGTCGGCGGCCGGCAGCTTGTCCAAGATGATCGAGCGACCCGAGGGCAGGATAAGGCGGGTCCAGGCCACACGCAGGCGGCTCTGACCGCTCTTCACCTCGGCTTCGTATTCGCCGACCAGGCGCGCGCCGGCCGGGATCAGCAGGAAGCCGCCGCCCAGGCTGTCGAAAACATCCTGGGTGACCTGGGCGATGGCGACACCGGGCGCATCGGACCGCAAGCCGGTCACCAAGGCGGCGGGGATTACGGCGCCAGCCTGCAACAGGTAGGGCGAAGCGGGAGCCTGCAACCGCTCGATGCTCGTGGTCCGAGGATCCTGCCCGGCGATCTTCTCCGGGACTTCGCCCCCGGCAGGGCCACCAGCCTCGGCGCGTCCCGCGACGAAGAGGCCGCTCTGCCCCGCGGCGCGACGGACAGCGGCCCGCGCCTCGCGCTCCGGGTCGACAGGCCGAGCGATCGCTCCCGTCCTCGGCGACGGATCAACCGTCGACACAGCCGCTGCCCCATCCGGCGCTTGCGCCCTTTGCGCCGCCAGGATCGGCCGGCCAAGATCGCCCGGCAGCGGCGGTCCCAGGGCCGGTACGCCGGCCGGGCCCGTATAGCCCTTGGGCAGAGCCGTCACCCGCTCCGACGGCGTCGCGACCGGCGCCGTGTCGGCCTTGGGCTGGGCCGCGCGCCGATGATCGAGCATCGACCAACTCACCGCACCGAACAGGCCGATTGAGATAATCGCGGTGGTGATGATCAGGGCCCGGCGCGAGATCCGAGCGACGGGGGCCGGGCTCGCATGCAGGCGTAAGGATTTGGCGACGGCCTCTTCGGCCTCGGTGCGCTCGGCGCTCATTGCGACGCCTCCGGCGCGGCGCCTAGGCGAACGATCCGAACCCGCTTTGCCTGGCTTTTGATCCCCAGCCTCAGCTCGACACGGTCGAACAGGCGATCGAGCACGATCCGGCGGTCTTCGACACGGAAGTTGACCAGCTCGCTGGCCTTGCCGTCGGGGCTGAGCCGATAGAGCGGCGGCAGGTCGTCCAGCACGACGCCGGGGCCGAACTCGACATAGGCGCGCTGACCGTCATCGAAGACCGCGACGGGGCGCCAGACGGGATGATCGCCCTCGACGCGGTAGCCCCGATTGACCCGCATCAGGTCAAGCGCGGGCCGCGCCGGCGGCGCATCGACCGGACCCGGCGCCGGCGCCGGATAGGTCCAAGAGACCTGGGCCTGCCAGGTCCGCGCCGAGGCGCGAAGCTCCAAATGGTAGGTGCGGCGATCGGTGTTGATCAGCAGGTTCGTCGCCAGCCCTGCCGCCGTCGGCTTGATCAGCACATGCACCCGCCGGCCAAGGCCCGCGCCGCTGGCGGTGTCGCCGATGACCCAGCGGGCGGTGTCGCCGGCGGCGATCGCGCCGGCTCCGACCAGAGCCTCCCCCGGCTCCAGCACGATGTCGGTGATCCGTCCCGGTGTGGCGATCACCGGATAGACGGCGGTCTCCTGCCAGTCGAAATCCTTCATGCCCGCCGGCGCGGCAAGGCGTGCGTCGCCTTCGATCGGCTGCGCCCAGGCGGAGGGCGCCAGCAGGATGCAGGCCCAGCCTGCGCAAAAGGCCAGGCGGGTCATGCGCCAAACTCCTTGGACCAGGACAGTGCGGTGACGAAGACGCCCAGCGGATTGGCCCGTAGGCCCTCGGCCGTGCGCGGCGGCTTGACGACGACGGTGAGGATGGCGGTCCATCGCTCGGTGGCGACCAGCTGGCCATCGGCGAAGCGTTGCTCGGTCCAGGCCAGCCGGAAGCTGTCGGGCGAGGCGCGAACCACGCTGGTCACCGCCACGGTGGTCTGGGTCTTGCCGACCTGGCTGAACGGATCAGCGCGCCGGGCGTGGTCCGACAGCACCGCCGCCCCCTCGGTCGAGGTGAAGTCGTAGGCTCGAAGCCAGGCCTGCCGCATCAGCACCGGATCAGTGGAGACGGTGCGAACGTCGGTGACGAAGCGCGCCAGCGTCCAGGCGATCATCGGATCGGTAGCCCGCGCGCCCTGGACGGCCGGCGCGGCGATCCGTGGCTCGCCCAACTTGTCGACCTCGACGACCCACGGCGTGACGCCACCACGCAGGGACAGGGTGACGAGGCCGGCCGAAAGGCCGCCACTCAGCGCCAGCAGTCCCATGGCCACCAGGCGCCAGTTGAAGGCCTGGACGCGCGCTGAGCCGAGCCTTGCGTCCCAGGCCTGCCCGGCCCGTTGGTAGGCGGTCTCTGCCTCCGGCGTCGCGCCATAGCGCGCCGGTCCCTTGAGCGGGCTCATGATCGATCCTCCGAAAGGCTGGGCGCCGCGCCGGCGCTGTGGTCATCGCCGCTGCCGGCGGCGTGGACGGCCATGGCCGCGCCATGGGTCAGGGTCTGGCGATGCTCGAGGTCTCGAGCCCAGGCCGGTTGCTCGGACGGGTCGTCTGGTTTGGCCGACGAGGCCGGTCCGCTCGGAGCATTGGCCCCGCCCTGGCCGCCGGGTCCGCTGCTCGGCGGCGGCGAGGACGGACCGCCGCCTGACGGCGCCGCGCTGGCGCCGCCGCCGCCCGGCGGTGGATTGGGCGGCGAGCCGCCCGAGGGCGCCGAGCCTGCGGGCGGCGGACGTCCGCCACTGCCAGCCGCAGCCGCCGCGCCGGCGCCCGAACTGGCCACGCCACTGGCGACCATCTGCGCGGCGGCGGCGCCGGCCATCGCAATGCCCCCAACGACCACGCCTGTCCCGACGGCGGCGCCCGCGCCCAGCTGCGGCGCGCCCGACACCAGGCCCGAGGCCACGCCTGGCCCGAAGATCGACAGCCCCAGAAGCGTCAGGGCGGCGAGGGCCATGGCCAGGACCTCTTCGAGCGTCGGCTGGCCACCGGCGGCGCGGGTAAACTCGGAAAAAAGCGAGGAGCCGATGCCGACGACGATGGCCAGCACCATGACTTTGACGCCGCTGGCGATGACGTTGCCCAGCACCTTCTCGGCCAGGAACGCGGTACGGCCGAAGAGACCGAACGGGACGAGGACGAAGCCGGCCAGGGTGACCAGCTTAAACTCGATCAGTACGACGAAGATCTGAACCGCGATGATGAAGAAGGCGACGATCACGAAGAGCGCCACCAGCAGCAGGACAACGATCTGGACGATGTTCTCGAAGAAGCCCGGGAAGCCGCCCAGCTCGGCGGCCGCTTCCAGCAGCGGCTTGCAGGAGGACACGCCCAGCGCCGCCAACTTGCCCGGCCGAAGGAAGTCGTCGGCCGAAATCCCGGCGCCCGAGGCCTTCAGGCCCAAGCCCGAGAAGCTCTTCAACACCACGAAAGACAGGGTCTGGAAGTTGCCGATCAGGAACGCGAAGAACCCGACATAGAGGGTCTTCTTGATCAGACGGGCCAGCACGTCCTCATTCGACGCCCAGGCCCAGAAGAGCGCCGCCAGGGTGACGTCGATCGCCACCAGGGTCGTGGAGAGGAACGCCACCTCCCCACCCAGGAGCCCAAAGCCACTATCGAGGTATCGGTTGAAGGTATCGAAGAAGCGATCGATGACGCCGACGTCGCTCATGACGCGGCCCCGCCGAAGAAGCGGGTGCGGGCCGACGCCCAGGCGGCCCGGCAGCGCGCGTCCTGTCCGCCGGCCTCGCCGAGGCCCTGGCAGCGCGACAGCTCTGGATCACGCGGGCCGATGGCCGGCTTCGTGACCGATGAAGGCTGGGACGCCCCGCCCGCCAAGACAGCGGCGCCCAGTAGAATGATGAGTGCTGTCCCCCAAACGAGGGCTTTGGTCACGGCGTGCCGGCGCTCCCCATGAACTTGGAGAAGCGGGCCTTGGCGTCGGCGCGCGCGGCGGCGCGGTCGGCGGCTTCCAGGGCCTGGGCCCGTCCTTGGGCGGCGCTGAGCGCCAGAAGATCGGCCAGTTGCTGGGCTTGCAGGGCCAGGAGCTGGTTGCCGGCTTGGGCGGCTTGCAGCCCGCCCACCGCGCCCTGGCTTTGGCCGACCAGGGCCGCCAGCTGGTCGCGGCTGGCGCCCATGCCGCCGACCACGCCGGCCTGGACCTTCAGAGCGTCCTGAAACCCCGACACGGCCGCGCCCCAGCGCGCATCGGCGCGCTGCGTCAGGGCCGCGTCCGTCACCGATAGGTCAACGGCCCCGTACTGGGTGCGGAAGGCTTCGCGGATCTGGGTGACGTCGTAGGCCAGGCCCTGGGCCTGCCCCAGAAGCTCCCGGGTGCGATCGACCTGAGCCTGCAGCGCCGCGAGGGACGAGTATGGCAGGCTGGCCAGGCTCCTGGCCTGGCCGATCAGCATCTGCGCCTCGTTCTGCAGCGAGCTGATCTGGTTGTTGATGGTCTGCAGGGCGCGAGCGGCCTGCAGGACGTTTTGGGCGTAGTTGGTCGGATCGAAGACCGTGAACTGGGCTCGAGCCGTGGAGGTCGCGAGCGGCCCGGCGGCGAGCAGGCTCGCAACGACGACGCCCGCCAGGCGGCGACGGTTGAGGATCATGACGAAGTCTCCGGGGAGGTGCTCGCCGGGACGGCCGATCCGCCCGGCAGGAGGGCTGCGGCCCAGGTCAGGCGCTTGGCGCGCAGCCAGGCGGCGGCAAAGCCGCGCTTGCCATGGCTCTTGAGGACCTTGCCGATCAGCGCCTGGTCGGCTTTCGAAGACGCCGCGCTGAAGGCCAGCGCCACGGGCCCCAGACCAAGATCGAACAGGCGGTCCCCGACCCGCGATTGCAGGTAGTAGTCACGGGCCGGCGTGGCGCGGGCCAGGATCTCGATCTGCCGCGCGTTGAGACCGAACCGCGCATAGGCGGCCGCGCCTTGCGGTTCCAGCGCCCGGGGGTTGGGCAGGAAGATCCGGGTCGGGCAGCTTTCGATGATCGCCGCGGCGATGGCGCTGCTGGTGACGTCGGCCAAGGACTGGGTGGCAAAGACGACCGAGGCGTTCTTCTTGCGCAGGGTCTTCAGCCACTCGCGCAGCTGCGCGCCGAAAGCTGGGTCGTCGAGCGCCAGCCAGCCCTCGTCGATCAGGATCAGGGTCGGCCGGCCGTCCAGGCGCCGACCGATGCGATGGAAGAGGTAGGCCAGGACCGCCGGCGCGGCCGCCAGACGCGCCAGACCCTCGGTCTCGAAGACCTGGACGTCGCCCTCCCCTAGCCGCTCGCCGGCGCCATCCAGGAGCCGGCCGTGTGGGCCGCCCAGGACGAACGGCGCGAGCGCGGCCTTCAGAGGCGGGCTGGCCAGCAGCGCCACCAGACCCGTCAGGGTGCGCTCGGCGGTCGGCGCGCCGGCCAGACTGCCCAGCGCCGCCCAGAGGTGCTCGCGCACCGCCGGGGTGATGGTCACGCCCTCTCGGGCGAGGATCGCCGCTAGCCATTCGGCGGCCCAGGCGCGCTCCTCGGGCTGGTCGATCATCGACAGCGGCTGAAGGGTCGGGGCCTTGCCGCCCTCGCCCGACAGGTCATGGAAGTCGCCGCCCATGCCGAGCACGGCGGCGCGACTGGAGGCGCCGAAATCGAACGCGAAGACCTGGGCGCCCGGATAGCGCCGGAACGACATGGCCAGCATGGCCAGAAGCACGCTCTTGCCCGCGCCCGTGGGGCCGACCACCAGGGTGTGGCCGACGTCGTCGACGTGGAGGCTGAGACGAAACGGGGTCGAACCGGCCGTCCGGGCGATCAGCAGCGGCGGCCCGTCGAGATGGCGGTTGCGTTCGGGTCCGGCCCAGACCGCCGAGAGCGGCGCCAGGTGGGCCAGATTCAGGGTCGAGAGCGGCGGCTGACGGAGGTTGGCGTAGGCATGACCCGGCAGCGTTCCCAGCCAGGCTTCCACGGCGTTGACGCTCTCGCGGATGACCGTGAGCTCGCGGCCCTGGATGACCTTCTCGACCAGGGCGAGCTTGGCGTCGGCGCGGGCGGGATCATCGTCCCAGACCACGACGCTGGCGGTGACATAAGCGTAGGCGACGGCGTCCCGGCCGAGGTCCTGCAGGGCGAGATCCGCCTCGCCAGCCTTGTTGGCCGCATCATTGTCGACGAGGGCCGACGGCTCCTGGGTCAGGGCCTCGCGCAGCAGCGTCAGCACCGACTTGCGCTTGGCGAACCACTGGCGGCGGATCTTGGTCAGCAGGCCCGTGGCGAGTGTCTTGTCCAGGCACAGGGCCCGGGTCGACCAGCGGTAGGCGAAGGCCAACCGGTTGAGATCGTCCAGCAGGCCCGGCGTCGTCGCGGGCGGGAAGCCCACGATGGTGAGGACTCGCAGGTGTGCGCGGCCCAGACGCGGCTCCAAACCGCCGGCCAGGGCCTCCGTCGCCAGGAGGCTGTCGAGATAGATCGGCGTTTGTGGAACCGCCACGCGCTGGCGGGTCGTCGAGACAGCGCCGTGCAGGACGCTCAAGGTCGCCGCGTCATCCAGCCAGGCCAGGCTGGGCATCAGGCCATCGAGCAGGGCCAGGAAGCGGTCGGTGCGATCGATGAAGGCGGCCAGCTCGGCGCGCCAGTCCACCTGGGCGCTGCTTTTGCCCTCGACGAACAGCCGCTCGATCTTCCCCCGCTGCTCGGCCGGCGGCAGGTAGCTGAGGGTCAGGAAATAGCGGCTCTCGTAGTGCTCGCCGCTTTCCACGAAGTCGGCGCGCCGCTCTTCCTCGACGAGACCCGAGACCGGATCGGGAAAGACGCTGGTCGGATAGGCCGCCGAGGGATCACGCCGTGCTTCGACGAAGATCGCCCAGCCCGAGCCCAGACGCCGCAAGGCGCCGTTGAGGCGAGCAGCGACCGCGGCGACCTTCGCGTCGGTGGAACTGTCGAGATCAGGACCGCGAAACTCGGCGGTGCGCTGGAAGCTTCCGTCCTTGTTCAGCACCACGCCGGGGGCGACCAGAGCCACCCATGGCAGGTAGTCGGCCAGAAGCGTGGGTCGGCGGCGATATTCGCGAAGGTCGAGCATGGCTCAGACCTCCAGGTGGGCCGGCAGGCGCACGTGGCGGCGGCCGACATCGAAGATCTGCGGATCGTGGCGCGCGGCCCAGACGGCCAGCCCATGGCCGACCAGCCAGACCAGAAGCCCCACGATCCAAAGGCGCAGGCCAAGGCCGAGGGCCGCGGCCAGGGTGCCGTTGACCAAGGCGATCGCGCGTGGGGCGCCGGCCAGAAGCATCGGTTCGGTCAGGGCCCGATGGACGGGCGCGGCGAACCCCAGAGCGCGATCGCCGGCCATCAGACCAGCGCTCCGCCGCCGAACGAGAAGAACGACAGGAAGAAGGAGCTGGCGGCGAAGGCGATCGACAGGCCGAAGACGATCTGGATCAGCTTGCGTGAGCCGCCGGAGGTCTCACCGAACGCCAGGGTCAGGCCCGTGACGATGATGATGATCACCGCGATGATCTTGGCGACCGGCCCTTCGACGGACTCCAGGATCTGCTGCAGCGGCTCTTCCCAGGGCATGCCCGAGCCGGCGGCCTGGGCCTGGGCGCTGAGCAGGGTCAGCCCGCCGGCAAGGCCGGCGATGATCCAGGGCTTGAGCTGGGGAAACCGATCGCGAAAACGACGCGCACGGGACGGCAGGCCGGGCGGCCGATGAGCAGGCATAGGGGCGCGCGGCAGGGCAAGGCTCGTGAACACGAAACCATCTCCTTCAACGATGTCGGGGTTTGGGGGGCTTAGGGTCTCAGGCGGGGCTGAGCTGGTAGGCGCCGTCGGGCGCCTGGCCCTCCAGGCGGACAAGGTCGATCAAGCGTCGCGCTCGCCCGCGTCCGGCGAGCACGGCGATGACATCGATGGTTTCGGCGATCAGGCCTCGCGGCACGGTGACCACCGCTTCCTGGATCAGCTGTTCCAGGCGCAGCAGCGCCCCCAGGGCCGAGCCGGCATGCAAGGTGCCGACGCCGCCGGGGTGCCCAGTGCCCCAGGCCTTGATCAGGTCGAGGGCCTCGGGCCCGCGCACCTCGCCGATAATGATGCGGTCGGGCCGCAGGCGCAGGGACGAGCGGACGAGATCGGTCAGGCTGGCGACACCCTCGCGAGTGCGCAGGGCCACCTGGTTGGGCGCCGTGCACTGCAGCTCGCGCAGGTCCTCCAGCAGGATCACCCGGTCGCCGCCCATGGCGATCTCGGCCAGGAGCGCGTTGACCAGGGTGGTCTTGCCGCTGGAGGTCGGGCCCGCCACCAGGATGTTGGCGCGGTCGGCGACGGCCTTGGCCAGCACCCGCCCTTCCCGCTCGGTCATGACGCCGGCGCGAACATAGTCATCGAGCCGGAACACCAGGCTCGCGGGTTTGCGAATGGAGAAGGTCGGGGCGGCCGCCAGCGGCGGCATCAGGCCCTCGAAGCGCTCACCCGTGCCGGGGAGCTCGGCAGACAGCCGCGGCTGCTGCGCATGGATCTCGGCGGCCACATGGTGAGCGACCAGCCGCAGGATCCGCTCGGCGTCATCAGCCGAAACCGACAGGCCAGCATCGATCAGGCCCGCGTCGAAGCGGTCGATCCACACCCGACCATCGGGATTGAGCATGACCTCGGCGACGCCGGGGTCTTCGAGCCGCGCCAGGAGCAGCGGGCCCAGGGCGGTGCGCAGCATCTGGCGGCTGCGCTCACGTCCTGCTTGGGTTTCGGAAAGGTCCACGACAGATCCCCGTTGGCTACGGGGATGAGTAAGAAGACCGTGAATTGGCCGATCTCAACAGCCAAATCGGCGGATCGGACAGTGGCGTAGAAAGACAGGCAAACGGCGGCGAGCGCCCCTTCCTGTCAGGCGAAAAGCGCGGTCTCGGCCGCTGCGACACCGCCGTCTCGAGAAGCCCGACTGGCGCGATGGGCAAAGGACCAGGCGTCACCCAGAAGGTCTGCCGTCACGCCCGCGTCTATCGCCGCCAAGCGGATGAGCACGATACCCGCCTTGCGACGCCGACCGGGCTCGGGGGCGACACCTGCTCCCAGTGACAGCGCCCAGGCCTGGCGAGACGGCGCGACCTTGACCACGGCCCAGCCCTCCGCCGGCCAGCCCAAGGTCGCGAACGCCTTGCCGCCCACGCGGAACTGAACCGTCTCCAGGATCGGTTTGACCTGGACGGCAGGTCCGAGCGCCAGCGCCAGTGCGGAAAATTGGTCAGGGGTCATCGCAAGCCTCGTCGCGGTGAGATCAGCCGAGTCGCCCGCCCCATGCAAAATGTCGTGTTGCCCCGTCAGGATCGGTCGTGGGCTGGGCTGGGCCGCTGCGCAACGCCGCCCGGCCGGGCGCGTTGGCTCTGTCCAAGCCATGAGGAGACCCGATGACCAAGGAACGCAGCGATGACAACACCAAGTCGCCGCAAGAGGTCGCCGACCGGATCTGGGAGCTGGCCGAGAAGATCGACATCGGCATGTTCACCACCTGGGACGGCGAGCATCAGCACAGCCGGCCGCTGTCGGCCCGCGTTCGCCGCGACGAGCACGCGATCTATTTTCTCGTCGACGTCGAGGGCGACAAGAACGGCCAGGTCGAGCACTTCCCCGCCGTGTCGTGCGCCTGGGCCGACAACAGCCACTACAAGTACGCGGTGATGGCCGGATCAGCGCGGGTTAGCAACGACCGCGCCAAGATCACGTCGCTCTGGACGGACTTCGACAAGGCTTGGTGGGAAGACGCGAGCGACCCGTCGATCCGCCTGATCACCTTCACGCCCCACAACGGCGAACTTTGGGACAGCCCCGGCAAGACCGTGGCCTTGGTCAAGATGGTGGTGGCGGCGGTGACAGGCGCGGCGCCGCAGATGGGCGACAACGCCAAGGTCGATCTGTGAGACCAAGCTCGTCCGATCACGGATCAGCACCGGGAACGCGATGGGCGACTCGAGCGTAGTTTAAACGCCTCGCCCTCCGGGCCGCTGTCGCTGGATCAGGGCGAGCGTGTCGATGTAAATCAGCGGGAGGTCCGACAATGTCCGCTCACGTCAGCATCAGGAATTTGGTCGCCACTTGCAGCGCTCCTACGACGCGGCGCGATCGGACATCGCCGCGCCGCCGCGCCGCCGCCGTCCTCGAGCCGTGATGGCCTGACGCCCACCCGCGTCAGGCCGCATCCCGACGTCGACCACGAGGCCTCCGGCCTTAAGCGCTCGCCATGGGCTTGAGCGACACCAGCGCCCCGGACCTTCCGGGGCGCTATCTTTTGATCCGTCATGCAAGTCCCCCGGCGGACGGCAGCGATCGACCGGCGAAGAAACGCGGCGATGCGATCGCTTCCACCGCCCCCCAGCCTGGTTGCGTGGCGCCCGAAACAATCGACCAGGGCGCTCGAGGGTCGCCAGGCTAGGCCCGCAACGGCCAGGCGCGACTCGGCTCGCCGCCAAAAGGCGGGAAGAGGAACCGACCGGCACGCGCGCCGTCGCGCAAGCGGATCTCCAGGACCACGGGATCGCCGGCATCGGCCAACCGGTGGCAAATTTCGCGAGCGGCCTGTTCGGCGCGCGCGCCGGTCGGAAAGCGCGTGGGACTGTCTTCGAAGTCGCCGCGCACGCTCCAGCCGTCCTCTAAAGGCTCGACAAACACGTAGCAGGGCATTGTCATAACAGGGTCAGGCAGGATGGGACGGGTAGCGGCCGACCCTTCACGGGCCGGCCGCCGCCCCAACTCAAGAGAACGTTTCGCGGTCCAACCGCTTCAGCGCGGACAGGACCTCGCTGAGCGGCACGGGGGCCGGTGTTCCCAAGAGCCATCTCTGACTTGGACGATGCTCGACAGCACTGGCGTCCGACGCCCAGGCCGCGAGGATCTCGCGCTTCTCGGCAAGATCAAGCTCGGTGTCCTTGACGACCTCCAGCGGATGCAGGAATCCGACCGCAGGGCGTACGGGCCAAGACCGCACGCGCTCATTGGCCTTCGGATCGACGTGCATGGCGCGACCTCCTCAGGCCGCCAGTTCGGCCGCTGTCGCGACCGAGGCCTGAGCGGCGCGAGGACGAGCCGTCGGAACCGGTGCGCCGGTCGCCTGGCGCGCGCGCCTGGCGTCGTGCCCCGTTTCGGCCAGGCGATGTGGCGGCTGGGCTATAGCCCCGCAGGTGGCCAGCGCAGTCCTGGCGCACGCGGCCGAGTGACCGACACGGACCCTTGCGGCAGTTGGTGTTCGGAACCGAAACGCTGTGCTCATTTCCATCTCCTCGAAAGAAAACTGGACATGAAGAGCGCCGCGCGAAACGTCGGCGCCCCAGAGCCGGGACCCTGTCGGCCCCCGGCAAGCAGGCGATGAATTAGTTCGTCCTTCGCCCTGGTCAAGAGGCCGACCAATGTCACCAGCAAATGACGCCGCGAAGGGACCCCCAGCGCCCCGAGGCGGGTTTGATGGCTCGCGGCGATGCGCCCTATCATCCGCGCCTCGACCTCGCGCGCTAAAGGCGCAAGGCCCCGCCTCCGCCGATCCCGACCAGACGTGGCCGGCGCTGTGATCGATCCGGTAAGCGCTCGCCTATCCTGACGCCCGCCCGGAGCGAGCACCGAACCGCAGGTCCCGCAGATCGGTCTAGTCGGCGGGCTCGGGCAGCGCTGGCCGGTTCTCGTCGTATTGCGGCGCCTCAAGGTGATCCAGCCAAGGTTCTCGCCGCACCGTCCAGCTTTCATACTGCGGGGAGAACAAGCCGATCTCGTCGAAGCTCCCCGACGACAGCTCGATCTCGCGGCCGCCCGCGCCGTCGCTGTTTTCGGCGAGAACACGGGACCCGCACTCGGGACAGAACCGCCGGACGTAGCCAGGCGAGCTAAGCCACGCTTGGGTGGTCCCGAGCACCTCGACCGCTTGCGGCGCGAAGACCACGAACGGATTGAAGGCGCTGGCGTGGGCCTTCCGGCAGGTCAGGCAGTGGCACAGCCCGCCGCGCTTGGGCTCGCCGGTGGTTTTCAAACGCACTGCGCCACAGGCGCAGCCGCCGGTCCGCTCAGCAACGTGGCTCATGGCCTTGCAACGCGCGGCCGCGCCGTTCGGACGCGAACCCAGCGGTCTTCTCGGGCGTTCGTCGGATTCGCCGAGGTTTGAGGACCACGACCATGCTGAACCTGAACACCGCCACGGCCGATGAGCTGGACACCATTGAGGTCCTTCACGGTCACGGCTTCGAGATCGTGCGCTATCGCGAAGAACGCGGCCGCTTCACGAGCCTGCGCCAGCTCGACGAAGTCCCCGGCCTCTCGGGCAAGACCGAGGGCGTCGAGGGCCAACTCATTGTCGGCTAGTCACGCTCCACTTCCGACGCCAGCCCGGACGGTTGCTGCCCTGCCCGGTCATGTCTGATCGACCACCCCTTCGAGCACCCTGTAGAGACGAGCCAGATCGATAGGCTTTTCGACGACGTCGTTCATGCCTGCGGCGCGATAGGCCTCGACCTGGTGCGCCATCACGTTGGCCGAGAGCGCCACGATAGGCGTTTGCCGACGACGCTGGTCGAACTCGATGCTGCGAATTCGTTGGGTGGCTTCCACACCGTTGAGCCGCGGCATCTGGATATCCATCAGGATCACGTCGAACGGCTCGGCGTCGAAGGCTTCCACCGCCGATAGGCCGTCGCCCACGATCAGGAGCTCAGCCCCCAAGGGGGCGAGCATCGATCGCAGGATCAACTGGTTGGTGGGGTTGTCCTCGGCCGCCAGGATGCGCAATGGCGCCGCCTCGGCGATCGGCGCGGACGGTGATTGTGCACCCGTCGCGCTATCGAACGGCGCAACGCGTTCCAGGGGCACGCAGACCTCGAACGTTGATCCTCGACCAAGCTCGCTATCGACCGTGACGTCGCCGCCCATGAGCCTGGCCAGCTGCCGGCAGATCGCCAGGCCAAGGCCCGTGCCGCTGAGCGCGCCAGATCCGCCACGGCTTGGGCCATGCCCCTGAGTGAACTTTTCGAAAAGCTGGTCAACGTCACCGGGGAAGATGCCGGGCCCAGTGTCGGACACCGCAACGCAGAGACCCAGCTGCGTGGCGCGCGCCGACACCGTGACGCTCCCCGCCTGTGTGAACTTCACGGCGTTGGAGACAAGGTTCGAAATGATCTGGCGCAGCCGAAGCTCATCGCCAATCCAACGCCCGGCCGCTTCTGGATCCACTGTAAGGTCGAGCGGCAGGTCACGCTGGGCCGCGAGGTAGGTGAACGGACCGCATGCGGCCGTCAATGCCGCCTGCAGGTCGAACGCCCGCTCCCGCATCTCGATGTGACCCGCCTCGATCTTGGCCAGGTCCAGGATGTCGTTGAGCAGCGCCATCAAGGTTTCGCCCGACTGGCGGATGATCGTCAGGCGCTCGCGTTGCAGGGGCGTGGGCCCTTCTGTCTCCATGACTTGCGCCATCCCCAAGATCCCGTGCAAGGGTGTGCGGATCTCGTGGGACACGTTGGCTAGAAAGGCGCTCTGGGCCGCGCTGGCGGCCTGCGCGGCGTCGCGCGCCGCCACCAGTTCGGCCTCGGCGGTGCGTTGCGCCGTGATGTCCTGGACCGCGCCGCGCAGAATATGACCGCTGGGATCAAGCTCGCCGAAAATCCGAACCCAGATGATCGTCTCATCATTGCGCGTGATGGGCACGTCGAGGGCGAACGGCCGGCCCGTTTCACGACAGTCCTGAAGGGCTTGACGCAACTGCCGGCGGTTCTCGCCGGTCAGCACCGAGTCCGCATCCTCCAGGGCAAGCCGGCGCGGTTGCTGGCCCATCAGCATCCAGATCTCGTCGGACCAAAAGATCTCGTCTCGCTGATAGTCGATTTCCCAGGCGCCAAGCTTGGCCACGAGGCCGGCCGCACGCAGGGCGGCGGACTGGCGCGCCATATCCCGCGCCACCTGTTCGGCGGTGAGCCGGCCCGTCACGAGGTCGGTGACGTCGCGCGTGCTGGCAAGGACCGCGACGACCTCGTGCCCGCCGGGGCTGCGCAATGGCGAGACTGTGAGATCGCAGTATCGAGGCCCCTTCGGCGTCTGGCAGGGGGTGGACAAGCGCAGCGTTGCCCCGGTCAGCGCGCCGGCGACGGCGTTCTGCGCCGCGTCCCGGAAGCCCTGGGGCAGGAAATCCGCCCACAGGCGTCCCTCCAGGACAGCGCTCGTCTCGCAGAGGAAGGCGCAACCAGCCGAATTGATCGCGTGAATTCGGCCATCGGGATCCAGGATCTTCACGCAGTCGGGACTGGCTTCGAGCACATCAATGAGGTTTCCCAGCCCATCAATGTCTATGCCGTCGAAGTGTATGGCCATGGCGGTCCGGTTACGCGCGCGGAGAGTTGTAGGGAAAGTTACGCGGAAACTGGCTACGCCACGGCGACGCGTAGGCGTCGTCGAACACGACTTGAGTGACAACCCCTGCCCCTCGCCCGCGTTCCACGCCAACGGCCCAGTCGCGAACACCTCTCAACTGCTGTCTGCTTGGGAACGACCGCTGACGCCTATCGTTGCTGTGCTGACGACGACCCTGATTGTTTCTGAGGAGATGTATCCATGGCCGACAACGGTAAACTCGACGCCATCGCGCTGTTGAAAGCCGATCACCGAAAGGTCGAGGATCTGTTCGCCAAGTTTGAGACCGCCAAGGGCGACGGCAAGAAGAAGGCGCTGGCCGAACAGATCTGCATGGAACTCACTGTCCATACCAAGATCGAGGAAGACATCTTCTACCCGGCCTGTGAGGGCAAGGTGGAGGAAGACCTCCTGAAAGAGGCCTACGTCGAGCACGACGGCGCCAAGGTGCTGATCGCCGAAATCGAGGCTGGCGGTCCCGACGACGAATTCTATGACGCCAAGGTCAAGGTGCTCTCGGAGATGATCGAGCACCACGTGAAGGAAGAGGAACAGCGCGTGGAGGGCATGTTCAGCCAGGCGCGCAAGGCGGGACTGGACATGGATGCGCTGGGCGAGCAGATGGCGGCCGAAAAGGCGCAGCTGATCGCCAACTACAAGGCTGGCGGCCTTCCCGTTCCCGAGACGCCGACCCTGGAAGGCACGACGCTCGCGCAGCACTGATGGACAAGCTGTTCGCCAAATTCGCGAACGCAACGGCCAAGGCGACGGGAAGCCCCGTCGCCTTTCTGCTTTGCGTCGCAGCTGTCGTGATCTGGGCCGTAAGCGGCCCGGTGTTCAAATTCTCCGAGACCTGGCAGCTGGTCATCAACACCGGCACGACGATCGTCACGTTCCTGATGGTGTTCCTGATCCAGAACACCCAAAATCGCGACGGCGTCGCCTTGCAGACCAAGCTTGATGAGCTGATCCGCGCCTCCGACGCGATGGACGAGTTCATGGGCATCGAGAAGCTCACAGACAAAGAGCTGGAAGCCCTGCACGCGCGCTGTCAGCGCGACGCTGAACGCAGCGCCAAGATCGCCGCCAGGGCAACGGCGGAACGGACGGCGCGGCAGGCGCCCAAGTCCAAGCCGGCGCGCTCCAACCAGAAGGCCAAACGCCCTGCCCCGCCCCGTTCTGGCGCGAAGGCCAAGCGGTCATGAGCGACGCGGCTTCGAAACCTGGCGGCGTCTTGGCCCAGCATGTCGAGGAGACGGTGGAGTCCGTCGTCAAACTCCACCGCGACCACGATAGCAAGGCAACAAGCTTGCAAAGGGCGATCGACAAGATCACCGAGCGCCTGGGGCGCCCGAGCGCGCCGCTCATCCTGCTATGCGTCGTCGGCGCCTGGACGCTGTTTGCCGCTGTGCGGGGTGGCGGCAAAGTGGATCAGCCGGCTTTCGCGTGGCTAGAGTTGGCCGCGACCGTAGCAGCCCTCATCGTATCGATCCTGATCCTGGTCACGCAACGGCGCGAAGACCTGCTCGCCGACCGCCGCGCTCAACTGACCCTGGAAGTGGCCCTCCTGGCAGATCGGCGCAGCGCCAAGATCATTCAGCTCCTGGAAGAGCTTCGTCGTGACGATCCCGGGGTCGCCGATCGGGTCGATGCGGAGACTGCCGACATGGCCAAGCCCGCCGATCCGGAAGCCATGGCCGCTTCGATCGACCGCGAAGGGGACGAGCACAAAGCGTAGGTGCGCCGACCGCGGCCTCTTGGCGTTCGACACGACTCTGGCCTAGCCGCTTGAAACCCTGCGAGCCCCTCAATGCCTTTGGCAGGTCCGGCAACGAGGCAGGCCCATATTCAGTGAAGACCTTCGGCCGTCTTGGATTCCGCTCCAAACCCTGATCGCCACTCGCCCGGCGAAACGCCCGCCCAGTCCTTAAAGGCCCGATAGAACGAGGTGGTGTCCTGATACCCGAGCAGGTAGGTCACCTCGTCGATGTGAATGGCGGGATCGGCGAGCAGTTGCTGGCTGAGCTCGCGTCGCGCATCCGAGAGCAGCGCACGAAACGTCGTGGCCTCATCGGTTATCCGCCTCTGCAGCGTGCGTTCGCTCATCCCCAGATCCCTCGCGACGTGCGCCACCTCGGGGCGGCCGCTGGCGAGCGCGCGCTTGAGCACCGACTTCACACGGTCGGCGATTGTGTGGTCCTCATGCATTTCCGCGAACGCGGCCGCCAGCCCCGGCGTGACGAGATCGAGAAACTCAGGGCTGTGCCCGGGGAACGGCGCGGCTAGATCCTCGACATGGAAGATCATCGCGTTTCGCGGGGCCGCGAACACCAACGGGGCCCCGTAGTAGTCCTCAAGTTCGCGGTTCCTGGGGCCCGCTCGTTGATATTCAACTCGCGCCGGGCAAATACGCCGGCCGGTTCCTCGACGGCCAAGCTCCAGCAAGAACATGAAGCTCAGATCCACCGAGACCGCCGGCTCGGTCTCCATCGCGAACGGCCACTCCTTAATGATCGTCCAGCGCCCGTTCGCCTCCTCAGTGGTGAACACCTCGCAGGCGCCCATCCGCTTGAAGCGCTCGATACGCTGGATGGCGTCCCGAAAGTCGGACGCGTAGAGCGCGGAAATGAAGGCGGGCTGGTGGCCGCAGCGATCGGCCCCGTCGAGCAGCCGAAGCGCCACGCCTGGGTCATCTGCAATCGCCTCAAGCGCCTTCCAGATCGCGAACAGCTGGGTCGTGGAAAAGATTGCGGAGGCGTCAAGATGCAGGGTCGAGGGAAGCCGGGCCGCGCGCAGGACCTTGGAAGGCTTCAGCCCCGCGCTCTGCATCGCTCGCCAAAGCGTTGGCGGAAACCGGCCTCTATCCAACACTTGAGAGGTCATACGTGGCTCCTTGCCCGTCATTCGCGCGAGTCCCTGACCATGCGCCCAAACATGGTCAAGAACGCTCTGCTCCGCTAGCGAAGGTCGACCCGCGCCTGCGACGGGGCATGGGTTTGCAGCGCGGCCCGCGCGGCGGCCCAGGCGCGATCGTCACCATCGAACGCCGAGCGCAGATAGGCCCAGGTCATGCGCAGGACAACCTCCAGGCGCTCGGGTTCCTCGTCATCGGTTTCCTTGGCGTCGTAGCCGGAGATGCCACCAAGACCGTGCTTGCCGCCCAGAACGGTCATGAGCGCCTCGGCGCCGGGGCTGCAATGGTAAGGATCAGCGTGCCAGGACGGACCGCGGACCGTGAGGTGAGCCGAGGCGTCGTCGCTGCCGACGACGACAAGGTTCCTGGTGGTCATGTGCGAAAAGTCGGGATTGAACCAGCTATAGTTGCTGGCCGTCGCCTCGGTCAGGCTGTCGCCGCCATTGCCAGGCGCGGTCAGCAGCACGCCGGCCTTGATGCGCGGCTCCAGCACGTTGACGTCTTGGGCCGCCGGATCCTTCGGGTCGGTGAGCCGCGCGCCGAGCAACAAGCCAGCGGTCTGGCCGCCCATCGAATGGCCGACCACAGCGACCTTGGCGCGATCCAGTCGCCCCCTGAAAGCTGTCGCCGCAGCCTCGACCTCGTCCAGACGATCCAGGATCAAGCTCATGTCCTCGACGCGCGAGCGCCAGAAGAGCGGTCCGCCTGCGGAGCCGGCCGGCAGCCCAGCGACTTTCGAGTTGAGGTGGGTGGGCTGGATCACGACAAAGCCGCGCTCGGCGTAGAAGTTGACCAACGGGCCATAGCCGTCCTTCGAGGGGATGTAGTTCGATGGGCCGTGGCCGTGCGATAAGAGGACGATGGGCAACGCCTCGCCCGAAACAGGCCCGGTGATGCGCAGCTCAAGCGGCAGACCCCGGCCGGGCGCGGCCAGCGTGATCGGGCTGATCGAAATTGTGGTCCTGGCCTCGTCGACCGGGATGTGTTGCGCTTGTTTGATGAGGTTGTTCATGGCTGACGTCTCCGGATCAGACGCGTTGGCGATCACGAAGAGCGCCGACGCCGATGACCCGAAGTTAGGCCGCCCAAGAATTCGAACATTCACCGAGCGCGCCAGTCTACTGGCAGATGGCGCCAACTCACGATTGGATAGACCTAGCCGGTGGACAACCAGCACCCTTTGCCGGCCATCTCGCTCGTATTGGCGGTCTGGAAGCGCGAGGCGGCTGCGCAGCACGATGAGCTGCTGTCGTCAATTCCGGGAACTGGACCTTCGGCACGCCGTGTAACGGCGAGATCCACGTCAGACCTAAGCTGACATCTTCCTTGTTTCAGTTGGCGGCGGCAATCGTGGCCTGTCTGGCCACGAGCATCCACGCCTCGCCACGCTTCATCCAGACGTCGGTGAATGGTCGCGAAACTTGCTTGCCTGCGCCTGGTCCTTTGAGGGGGACCAGGGTGTCGTAGCCCATCACGATGACGGCGCCGGGCTTCTGATCGACGACGGTGATGTTCTTGCGAAAGTCTTTGTAGTCGAGCAGGTCCTCATTCATCGCCGCGATCACCTCGTCGCGGCGCAATACCGTGTTGTTGGGCGAGTTGACGATGAAGTCTTCGGCCCAAACGGACTTCACGCCCTCCGCGTCGTGAGTGACGATAGTCTTACCCAGCCGACCGTAAGCAGCGCCTATTTCTGGCGGCATGCGGATCGATGGCGCGCTTTGAGCTGCGGCGCCGTGGGCGACGAAGCAGGTCAGTGCAAAGACGACCAGTGGAATGCGCATACGCTGCTCCTTGTTCGCCCGAGGGTGGCATGGAAGAGAGCCGCTTCCTATCCTCCCCCGCCGATCCGCAGCCTGTAACGTTGCCGGCCTGCGCCATTTTCCGCCGTTGGCATCCGGGCAGAAACTGGACGTTTTTGCGCCACGCGACAGCCGCAGCGACCCAACTGCAAGTTCGACCATCTGCTCGGGGACGCGACGCCCTCATTTGAGCCGCAAATGGGAGAGTTTGCTCTACTGGGCGAGCTGGCACGTTACGTAGCTATGACCCGCTCCCCTAATGATGATGCGCCATTTCATCTCTCCTCGGATGCAGAGTTCATCATCAGGGAAATCCTTGAGGAGATGGCTCCATCATCACCAGACCACTTCGACCGAATAGCGGCAGAGTGCGACAAAGGGGCTGGCACATTCGAAGGTGGACCCGCGCTGGCGCGTGAAGTCGCCGCGGAACTTCGCCGAAGAGCGAAGGTCATGAGAGACGCGATCGGATGACGGCTCACTAGGGGCGACGATAGGGAGCTTCGACGGCGACGTCGCGCCAAAAGCGGACCTTGGCCCAACTCCAGAAACTCGACCTTTGCCTAGCTTGGCGAGTCAAGGAAACCGAGCGCCGAGATCGACTTGAAGGTATCGGCCCCCTCGCCCATCGGAAATCCGCACAGCGCCTGGGCAGCGCGTTTGCCTGACAGAGCACCCGGCCGCAACCCACCACCCAGATTGTACCAGAGGGTTTGACCGGAAAGCCCGGACCCATCACTCGTAAAATTGGGCAGTGTCTTCAAGTCGTCCCGCAGCGCGACCGACACTTCGAAACTGGTTTTCCAACCCAGCCTGAGGCGGTGATCGGCGTACTCATCCGTAGTTCGGACTCGGATGCTCTCGATGTCGTTTCCGGCTCGCTGTCCGAGATCGGGGCAGCTTTTCAGGAAGATATCCAGAGCGCGCTCGGCATCCGCTTGGCTAATTGACTTAGCCTGAAGGTTCCACTGCACGGGCACCTTGGCCGCCGCTTCCGGAGCCATGGCCGGTTCTTCGCCACAGCCCCCCAACAGGAGGACAAGGGCAACACCGACGAGCTGACGTACGCTCACCTACCAAGACCACGTGCTAGAATCGGATGGCCGTACTGGCCGTCAGATCGCAGTCCAGGAAAGCTCACGCTCAAACGCCGATGCAACTTCACGGAAACACCTTCTGATCTTTCCCGAACTGCGCAGGAAGGTACGGCCCCGCTGGAATTCCACGCCCGGGCGCGCCAGCCGCCAGCGCATTGGCCTGGACCGTGAGCGGCATGTAGTTGGGCATGCCCTTCTCGATGGCAGCCGTGATGGCGGCGGCGATCAGGTCGGCGAGCGGATTGCCGCTTGAACCGCCTTGAGGTGAGTAGGCCATGGTCTGGGTGTCTTCCCAGATCGTCGCGCCGGTCTTGCAGCTCTTCAACGTGTAGTCGAACTTGACCGTCGTAGTGGTCGCTATCAGCGCGTATTTTGAATCCCATTGTTGAATGGCGACGAGCAAAACCGCGTCGCATCCAAAGAGCGTGCCCAGGCGGCGCGGGTCGGCCGCGTGCACAAGGCCAGGATCGGAAAGCCCGTCCGCGTTTAGCAGCTGCCGAACCATGTGCGCTGGAAACACATAATAGCCGCGCTCGGCGAACGGGCGGCTAATGGTCGAGAGAAAGAAGTCCGGCGCGGTCACGCTGACGGTGTTGTTCAGCGTTGGCACCACCAGGATGCTGCGGGGGCTTTCGGCGCGAAACGCCTGGTAATCCTTGACCTTTGGCGCGGCGGCGCAGGCGGTGATCGACACGGCCGCGGCAGCGAGAGCTATCAGTCGCAGGCAGGCTTTGATGGACATCATCCCCTCACTCGGTCGTGGTGGCGTTGTTCTTCTTGGCGCGCGCGATCACGCCGCCGAGAAAGGGCCGGGCTTCAGGAAAGCGGCGCATCTCTTCCTCGAAGAGCGAGACGGCCTTGTCGGTATCGCCGTCCTCCAGATGCAGGTAGCCGAGTTCTGCAAGAAGGCCGGGTGCAATGCGATCTGTCTTGCGCCCCTTCTCCACGGCCGCTTCGAGGGCGGCGCGATAGTCTGGGCGGCGATCCGGCTTCTTCGCATAGATGTAGAGGGCGCTTTCGTAAGCTCCCCATTCAAAGCGGGCTGGTGTGGCGCAGGCGCAAAGCACGCTGCTGGCCGAAAGGACTGCCAAAAGTGTCAGGGCGCGCAATGTCATCGGGCAAGCTCCACGGCGACCTTGGAGCCGGCGCCGACATAGATGTCCTTGTCGAAAAGTGTGTTTCGGCTTGCAAAAATGACCCCCATCTCGGGGATATCGGCGTCCAAAAATGACCCCCTGTCCTTGAGGCTTTGATGGCCAGATCGGCGGCTTGTGTAGCCGCGGATCGAGACGGGGATGT
>NZ_JBCNJZ010000008.1:0-285611 GCF_039596335.1 Caulobacter sp.
CAACATCCCCGTCTCGATCCGCGGCTACACAAGCCGCCGATCTGGCCATCAAAGCCTCAAGGACAGGGGGTCATTTTTGGACGCCGATATCCCCGAGATGGGGGTCATTTTTGCAAGCCGAAACACAGCCTTAGCGGATCAAATCAGGGTAGCACCGGGCCAGGGAGCGTCCGGAACATGGTGGGGCGTCAACGTCCGCAAATGATGCTGTGGACGGCTCTCCACCCCACCGGCAGCCTTGGCTTCCGGTTTGAGCTGGAGGAGAGCCATGGGTCGGCGCCCTTGCCGTCGTTCGATACGCCCAGCGCAACGGCACGCGTCGACCGTGGCTCCTGCAGCTACTGGCGCGGCGAACGCCGAAGGTCGTGGCCGTCGCCTTGGCTAACAAGAACGCCCGGATGATCTGGGCAATCATGACCAGCGGCGAGCGGTATCGGGAGCCGCAGCCGGCTTAGAGACAGGTCCAGCGCCACGCTGCGGCCACCGAACTTGGGAAGGGCGGATGAGATGTAATGCGACAGCCGGTCGATACCGGAAGGCGGGATAACCCACTCGCGCCATCGCGCCTCGAGCGCGTGCAATTGGTAGGGACCCATCTTCGCGGAAGGCATTATGGCCAGCGGTCATGCGTACCGCACCAACAGGTCGAACACATGGCCGCACCGACCAAGCCTCGCAGAACGTCAGATCACCCTTGCCAACGGGGAGCCGTCCACACATGGCGCAAACCGGCTGAACCAGCGCAGCGATTGCGGCCTTCGCTCACCGAGCTTGCTGGTCAAACTGTCCCCCCATAGGCCAGTCTTCCCAGAAGGTTGATGACCAGATCGGTGCCGGGGCTCGTGGTCAAAGCTACGTCGAGTGGGGGCTTGCCTCCCAGCATTGTGTGAGGACGACGCAGGAATTCGCGAGCCCGATCCGGGCTCCCGTAAATTTCGATGGCGAAGCTGAAGACCCTTGCGAGTCGCACGAGGCGGTCACCTTCATCGGTCGTCAGTCGACCTGTGGATTTTTTCCGCCTCTGCAAGGTCGCCTTTGGAACAAGACGATATTTGAAGAGGGCATCATCGGGCGCCATGATTTCGGTGAACTGTTCCAGCGCCGCAACGGGCAACCCCGCCTCGATAGAATGGGCCAGTGCCCACGGCGACGCAGGCTCTAAGCCCTCGATGCCTAGAAGTGCTTCCGCAGTTACGTTCTGACGAGGCATTTCTGTCCCCTGACAACGGCACCAACGCCGAGCAAATGACAATATCCAAGCCTCCAAGCTACAATTCTGCGCTTATAGAAGAAGTAGATCGCCGTTGGGATCTTCGGTTCCGGTAATCGCCGGCTCCATCCTCGTATCCCCATTGCTCCCGGCTTTTCGCGGCGCGTGCCCCCAGCGCGCAAAGCAGCACTCTCCGTGTGGTCCATTCGTCCCGACCCGCCAGCAAGGCCTCTCTGGAAAAGCGACTTCTCAAGGCGTCGGCTCTCGCCCAGAGTGACCAGGGAACCCACACGCGCAGGTCAGACCGGCTGTTGAAGTTGAGCTCGCCGACAAGAGCGCAGGCTGTGGTTTCGGTCTGAGCCGCGAGCAGCGACAGCCCCTCGTCCATGAAAACGGGTGCCAGAAGCTCGGGCCCTCCACGCCGCTCCCATTGTAGCAACGGGAGGACGAGGCGCAGGTATTCCCAGCATCCCGGCAAATCGACGGCGGCTCGTTCGTCTGCGCATTGGCTCTTCACGGGCGTCAAAATAACCCGATCTGGGATATCCTGAAATCGGTTTTAGCCAAGCCAGACGTCAACAGCGTCGGCGATAATGGCAAACCGCACTTTTGCCGCAGAGTATGTAAAGCTCCGCGAGATTTTCGTCGATGCTCGGCACAGCCAAGGGCTGACGCAGGTCCAACTCGCTGTGCGCTTAGGAAAGCCACAATCCTACGTTTCCAAGTTGGAGCGGGGCGAGCGTCGGATTGACTTGATCGAACTATTTGAACTGTCCGCCGCACTTGGCGTCCAGCCTGAACATCTGATCCGAGCATGCTTTCGTGTTTGGAGTGGCGAGAAATAATATGGGCTGCAAGGACGAACTGAATATCGGTCTCTAGGATTGTTCGACGTACTCGATACCCGCGTCGGTGAAGCCAAAATGATGGGCGACCTCATGTACGAAGACATGTTCGACCAGGGACTGAAAGCCCTCCTCGCCCTCGCTCCACTCGTCCAAGATTGGGCGGCGGAAGAGACGAATATTGGAGGGCGTCGGCGCAACGTCAAACAAGCTTCGCTTGGTTAGATCGATGCCCTCGTAGACTCCTGTGAGCTCGAAAGCATCGTCGATCTCAAGCGCATCGAGCGTCTCCCGGTCGGCGAACTCTTCAATTCTGATCTGAACATCACCAACGGCCGCTCTTATCGCCGACGGCAGGTTGGCCAATGCCTGCTCCGCGACATTCGCAAAATCCGCTAGGGACGGCGCCTGGACTACACCCCATCCCTCCTCAAAAACCGCGCTTGGCGGCCCGATTACAGTTGCGACCTTACCTAATTCATGGACCAACACGTGGGTGATCAGCTCGCCCAGGGCGACATCGCCGCGTTCGGCCCATTCGTCCAGGATCGGGCGGCGATAGAGAAAGACCCGCGACGGCTCGGTCCCGTAGTCCAGCACCGAGCGGTGACCCAGGTCCACGCCCTGGTAGAGGCCGGTCAGCTCGAACGGGTCCTCGATGCCCAGGCTTTCCAGCACGTCCTCGGTGGGAAAGTCGTCGACCCGGATGACCACGTCGCCCGACAGCTTGCGGAAGTCGTCGGGCAGGGCGTCGAAAGCCTGCTTGGCCAGCAAGGCGAAGTCGTCCAGCGACGGGGCGAGGCGATCGGTCCAGGTCATGGCCTCCACATAGACCGATTGGCGCGCGGCGCCAGGGGGGAGCGAGTGGTCGCCCTCTGGTCATGGGCGGACTATTCTGAAAGTCTGATTCGCTGACCCGCTGGGTAACGACGCGCCTGATGACTCCCTTTGATCTGATCCTCGCGGCGACGGCCGGCGCGGTTTGCCTCGCCATTTGCGTCAGCCTGTGGTCGCTGAGCCAGCGCCGGAGTTTCGAGGCCCGCATCGCCGCGCTGAAGTCCCGTCTGGTCGAACAGCCGGGCGGCGACAGCCCGAACGCGCCGGCCTGGGTCGAGGCTTTCGACACCGCCATCGTGGCGGTCGAGGGCGACCAGTCGTGGCTGGCGGCTGGCGGCGAAGGCCTTTCGGCCTGCGCCAGGGTGCTGGATGTCGAGGCGCAGGTGCAGGCGGTGGTCACCGCCATCGGCCGCGCCGATCCCGATCACGCCCAGAAGCTGACGGCCCTGTTCGAACGCGGCGAGGCCTGCGGGTTCGAGGCGCGCGGCAAGGCCGGATCCGTGGCGGTCGAGGGCCGCGCGTCGGGCGCCCTGGCCTGGCTGCGCCTATCTGCGGTCAGCGGCGGCGATGTCGGTCTGCCTTCGGCGGCCCGTTTCGCGGCCCTGGTCGACAGCGTGTTCGAGCCGGCCTGGGTGGCGGGCGCCGACGGCCAGGCCGTCTGGGGAAACACCGCCTTCATCCGCGCTGTGGGGGCGACCGCGCCGACGGCCGCGGCCCTGGCCGGCAAGAGCTTCGACCGCGCCGCCGACGCCATGATTGCCGAGGCGGCGAAGGCGGGCGTTCGCAAGGAGGCCCTGCGCTGGATCAATCTGGAGGGCCGCCGCCGCGCCTTCCGCCTGTCGGCCGAACCGCTGGAAGGCGGCGGGGTGGGCGTGTTCTGCGCCGACGTCACCGAGATCGAGGACGTCCGCGACGCCTTCAAGAAGCACGTCGAGGCCCACGACGAGACCCTGAACCACATCGCCGAGGCCGTGGCGATTTTCAGCCAGACCCGGCGCCTGTCGTATCACAACACCGCCTTCGCCACCCTGTGGGGCCTGGAGCCGGCCTGGCTGGCCGAGCGGCCGACCCACGGCGAGGTGCTGGACCGTCTGCGCCAGCGCCGCCGCCTGCCTGAGACCATCGACTATGCCGGCTGGAAGGCCGCCGAGCTGGCCCGCTACGAGGACCTGGGACCTCAGGCCGACGACCTGTGGCACCTGCCCGACGGGCGCACCTTGAAGGTCGTCCGCCAGCCCCACCCGCTGGGCGGCATGCTGCTGATCTATTCCGACATCACCGGCGAGCTGCGCCTGAAGGCCCAGTACAACGCCCTGATCCAGGTGCAGCAGGCCACGCTGGACAAGCTGAACGACGCCGTCGCCGTGTTCGGCTCGGACGGCCGCCTGCGCCTGCACAACGAAGCCTTCGAGACCTTCTGGAACGTCAGCGCCTTCGCCCTGGAGGCGGCCGGCGATTTCGAGGGCGTGGTGGACCTTTGCGTGCCGCGCCTGCACGACCTGGCCTTCTGGCGCGAGTTGAAGGGCCGCGTCGCTGACCCGGATCCGCAGATGCGCGCGCCCACCTCGGGCGAAGTCCGTACCTCGGACGGCCGCATCGTGGTCTATCAGAGCCGGCCGCTGCCGGACGGCGCGACGCTGATCGCCTTCGCCGACGTCACCGACACCCGCGACCTGCAGAGCGCCCTGGCCGACCGGTCCGCCGCCCTGGCCGAGGCCGAAAGGCTGAAGCGCGACTTCGTCGGCAATGTCTCGTACGAACTGCGCACACCGCTGACGACGATCATCGGCTATTCCGAACTGCTGGAGCGCGCCGACGGCATCTCCGAGCGCGGCCGCAACCACGTGGCCGCCGTTCGCGCCGCCGCCACCCAGCTAGCCCGCTCGATCGACGACGTGCTGGACATGGCCCAGATCGACGCCGGCGAAATGGCGCTGGAGATCGAGGACATCCGCGTCACCGACTTGCTGCTCAACGCCCAGGAGCGCGCCCTGAAGGACGCCCAGCTAGGCGCGGTCACCCTGGTGGTCGAGTGCGAGGAGGACGTCGGCCTGATCCGCGGCGACGCCAAGCGCCTGACCCAGACCATGGACCACCTGGTCGAGAACGCCCTGCGCCAGACCCCGCCCGGCGGTCAGGTCACCCTGTCGGCCCGCCGCGCGCTGGGCGAGGTTCGCCTCGACGTGCGCGACACCGGCCGCGGCGTGCCCTTCCACGTGCAGGCCCACATCTTCGACCGCTTCGTCGGCCGCGATCGCGGCGGTCCGGGTCTGGGCCTGGCCCTGGTCAAGGCGCTGGTCGAGCTGCATGGCGGCTGGGTGGCGCTGGAGAGCGAGCCGGGCGCCGGCTCGACCTTCACCTGCCACCTGCCCGAGACCCAGCAGCCGGGGGCTATGCAGCCGGAGCTGGGGTTTTAGGTCGGTCTTAGTCGGCGGCGACCGGCGGGCGCGGCCAGGACGCCAGGACCTCGTTGCCGCGCAGCACGGTCACCTTGGTGATGTGGGCGGTGACGAAGCACTGCTTGGAGAAGATCGAGAACATTTCCCGATTGGCCAGGACCTGGGATTGCACGCCGCCTCGGAAACCGCCGCAGAAGGTGGGAGGCTTTTGGCCCAGATCGGTGGTCTCGCCCTCCAGCACCAGCGCCATCTGGCCGACGAAGCGGCGCAGTTCGCTCTGAGGCAGGCGCGCCACCTTGTGGATGGCCAGCGGCTTCATGCCGTCCGGCAGGCCGGACACGCCCTTGGCGTCGTAGGGGACGGCGAGTGCAAAACTGGTCACCCGGGACACCGTGCCTAGCTCATAGGCGTCGCCGCGCCCGTCGCCCAGCCCGTCATTGGCGCGGTTATGCGCCCTGGTCTGGTTGTCGATGTTGAAGCTAGTCATGTCCGTGATCTGGCGCGAGTCAAAGACGAAGCTCTGCAGCGGCGGTAGATGGTCCAGGCCCTGGGGCGCGAATTGATCGTAGTTCGTCGCGGTAATTTCGCCCGGGCCGATGATCAGGTCCAGTTGGCTACGCTTGTAGTCATAGACCCAGCGGGCAGGACTCTGGAACGTCGGCACGTTGCGCTTACGGCCGTCGACGAAGGGAATCTCGATCCGGAACGGGCGACCCACGGGTGTGACGGCGCCGGGCTGGCGGTCACCTTGCATGGCGGCTTTAAGATCGGCGGCGTCCAGCGGCGTATCGGCGGCCATCAGGGCCGCGGCGAAGAGAATGCTACCCAGCATAGAGCGTCTCCCGTCCTGCTCGCTTAAGAAAGCGCCTGGTCTGAAAGCCTGTCAAGCCAGGCGGCGACAGGGTTTGCGGCCTATCCAGCCTTCGGACATAAAGATATCTTTATGCGTTAATTGCTCGGAAGGGCCTGCCGGGTTATAAGCCGCGCCCAACACCCCATTCTTAAGACCCCAACGACGCAGGAGCCGCACGTGGCCGACTATATCGTCAAGGACATCTCGCTCGCCGACTTCGGCCGCAAGGAACTGGCTATCGCCGAGACCGAAATGCCGGGCCTGATGGCCACGCGCGCCGAGTACGGTCCGCAGCAGATCCTGAAGGGCGCCCGCATCGCCGGCAGCCTGCACATGACCATCCAGACCGGCGTCCTGATCGAGACCCTGGTCGCCCTGGGCGCCGAAGTCCGCTGGGCCTCGTGCAACATCTTCTCGACCCAGGACCACGCCGCGGCCGCCATCGCCGCCGCCGGCATCCCGGTCTTCGCCTTCAAGGGCGAGAACCTGGTCGAGTACTGGGAATACGCCCACAAGATCTTTGAGTGGCACGACGGTGGCTACCCGAACCTGATCCTGGACGACGGCGGCGACGCCACCCTGCTCTGCGTTCTGGGCCCGAAGGCCGAGAAGGATCCCTCGATCCTCGACAACCCGCAGAACGAGGAAGAAGAAGCCCTGTTCGCCGTGATGAAGAAGTACCTGGCCGAAAAGCCGGGCTTCTACTCGGCCATCCGTTCGGCCATCGGCGGCGTCTCGGAAGAGACCACCACGGGCGTCCATCGTCTGTACCACATGGCCCAGAAGGGCGAGCTGCCGTTCCCGGCCATCAACGTCAACGACAGCGTCACCAAGTCGAAGTTCGACAACCTGTACGGCTGCCGTGAATCGCTGGTCGACGCGATCCGTCGCGGCACCGACGTCATGCTGTCGGGCAAGGTCGCGGTGGTCTGCGGCTACGGCGACGTGGGCAAGGGCTCGGCCGCCTCGCTGCGCCAAGGCGGCGCCCGCGTGATCGTCACCGAAATCGACCCGATCTGCGCCCTGCAGGCGGCGATGGAAGGCTATGAGGTCCAGACCCTGGCCGACGTCGCCGACAAGGCCGACATCTTCGTCACGGCGACGGGCAACAAGGACGTCATCACGGTCGACGACATGCGCCGGATGAAGAACAACGCCATCGTCTGCAACATCGGTCACTTCGACTCGGAGATCCAGGTCGCCGGCCTGAAGAACTTCAAGTGGGACGAGATCAAGCCGCAGGTCCACCACGTGGAATTCCCGGACGGCAAGAAGATCATCCTGCTGTCGGAAGGCCGTCTGGTGAACCTGGGCAACGCGACGGGTCACCCCTCGTTCGTGATGTCGGCCTCGTTCACCAACCAGACGCTGGCCCAGATCGAACTGTGGACCAACGCCTCCAAGTACGAGAACCAGGTCTACACCCTGCCCAAGCACCTGGATGAGAAGGTTGCCTTCCTGCACCTGGAAAAGCTGGGCGCGAAGCTGACCACCCTGCGCAAAGAGCAGGCCGACTACATCAACGTGCCGGAAGCTGGTCCCTTCAAGCCGGACCACTACCGCTACTAAGCGAGAAATCGTCTGATTTCCCAAGGGGAAGGCCCGCCATCACGGCGGGCCTTTTCTTTTTGGCGACGCCCTATTCAAGTCCGCAATGCTCGGCTAATCGCTTTGGCATGCCGCTAGCCTTGATCCTTTCCAGCCATGTCGCCGGCAGCCAGGTGGGCGCGACGGCGCAGGCCACCGCCCTGGCGCAGTTCCGCATCGACTCGATGGTCGTGCCGACCGTGCTGTATGGCCGTCATCCCGGCTGGGGCATCCCCGGCGGCGCGCCCGTGCCGATCGAGGTGTTCGAGGGCATGCTGGACGGCATCGAGGCGAACGGCCTGTTCGGCCTGGTCGACGTGGTCATCACCGGCTACTTCGCCGCTCCGGCCCAGGCCCGGGCCGCCGCGCGGGTCATCGACGCCGTGCGCGAGACACCCCGTCCGCAGGGCGCGGCCACCCGCCGGCCGATCGTCGTGGTCGACCCGACCATGGGCGACGCCGGCAAGGGCCTCTACATCCCGACCGAGACCGCCGACGAGATCATCGCCGACCTGATCCCGCGCGCTGACGTCGTAGCCTGCAACGCCTGGGAGCTGCAGAAGCTGACCGGGACCGACGCCCGCGACCCGGTCTCGGCCATGAAGGCCGCGCGCCTGCTGGGCAAGACCACCCTGGTGTCCTCTGTCTTCCGCGGGACCGAGATCGGCGCCGTCCTGGCCGACAAGAAGGAAGCCTGGCTGGCCGCCCACGCCAAGGCCGAGCGCTCGCCCAACGGCACGGGCGACCTGTTGACGGCCCTCTACGCCGCCTCGATCCTGGAGGGGCAGACCTTCTCGTACGGCCTGGCCCGCGCCGTCGGCGGCGTGGCCGAGACCATCACCGCCGCCAACATCTGGAACGCGCCCGAGCTGCCGATCGTCGCCATGGGCGCGCGCATCAAGCAGACCTCGCCGACCGTCCGCATCGAGCGCCTGGCCTAGAACAATGACCGAGATCACCGGCCTCTGCCCCGACCGCTTCGCCCGCGTCCGCGAGGCGTTCGAAGCCAATTTCGAGAACAATGGCGAGCTGGGCGCGCGCTTCGCCTTCGCCATCGATGGCGAGATCGTTGTCGACCTGATGGGCGGCCATGCCGACCGCAAGCGCGAGACGCCATTCGGTCCCGACACCCTGACGGCCCTGTTCTCGACGACCAAGGCCGTGGCGGCCCTGATGGTCGCCCGTCTCGTGGACGAAGGCCGCCTCGCCTACGACCAGCCCGTCGCCGACGTCTGGCCCGAGTTCGCGCAGGCGGGCAAGGAGGCGGTCACCGTCGAGCAGGCCCTGTCGCACCAGGCCGGCCTGTCGGGCTTCCCGGACGAAACCGACCCGGCGATCTGGTTCGACTGGGACGCCACCTGCGCGAAACTCGCCGCCATGGCCCCGCTGTTCCCGATCGGCTCGGCCAGCGGCTATCACCCGGTGACCTACGGCTATCTGGCCGGCGAGATCTTCCGCCGCGTCGACGGCCGCACCCTGGGCACGGCGCTGCGTGAGGACCTGTGCGAGCCGTTCGGCCTGGATATCTGGATCGGCCTGCCCGACAGCGAACACGGCCGCGTCGCCGAGCTGATGCGCCCGACCGCCATGCCCAAGTTCGGCGAGCTGAACGACGCGGTGCAGGCCGCCTTCCTCAAGCCGTGGTCCTCGCCCGGCGGCAAGGGCGCGGCCGAGTGGCGGCGGGTCGAGATCCCCTCGGCCAACGGCCACGCCACCGCCCCGGCCCTGGCCCGGCTGATGAGCGCCCTGGCCGGCGACGGTACGCTGGACGGTCGCTCGATCATCACGCCCGCCGGCATCAAGGCCGCCGCCGCTCAACGCATCGTCGGCCAGGACCTCGTCCTGCCCTATGTGATCAGCTGGGGCGCGGGCTTCATGCGCAACGCGCCCAACTTCTATTACGGCCCGACGGCCGAGGCGTTCGGCCACTCCGGCTGGGGCGGCTCGTGCGCCTTCGCCGATCCGACGCGCGGCGTGTCCGGTTCGTATGTGATGAACAAGCAGGGCAACGCCCTGATCGGCGACCCGCGCGCGGTGCGCCTGATCAAGGCGGCCTACGCCAGTCTTTAGGCGGCGTTGAAGCTTCGGGCCTTAGGATCGTCGCTTCAAGGAGTGACGCATGGCCCGCATCGCCGCGATCGTTCTGACGACGTTGACCGTCCTGGCCGCCGCTGGCGGCGTCCAGGCGCAAGAGCGCGACTTCTGCGCCGACCGCCCGGGCAAGGGCTCGCCGCCGTGCGTACTGGACGCGGGCCGCCTGCAGGCTGAACTGGCCGGGGTCGACGCCAGCTTCAGCCGCGGCGGCGGCACATCCGTCGACGACGTGACCTATGGTGCGCTGGAGCTGCGCCTGGGCCTTTCCGCCACCGTCGAGGGCCAGATGACCTGGACCGCCCACGAGCGGGTGCGGACGAAGGATCGCGCCAGCGGGACCGTGGACACCGTCTCAGGCGACGGCGACCTGGGGCTGGCCCTGCGGTGGTCGCTGCGACATCCGGCCGGCGACGGCGTCTCCCTGGCCCTGGAGCCCTTCGTCACCGCCCCGACCGGTGCGCACGGCGTCGGCGGTGAGCTGTGGCAGGGCGGGGTGGCCGTTCCGCTGTCCGTGCCGCTGGGCCAGGACTGGTCGCTGAACCTGTCGCCGCAGGTCGAGGCGCGCGAGAACGCCAGCGGGACGGGCCGCCACGCCGGCTACGCCCTGGCCGCGGGCGTCGGCCACGCCATCGGGCCGGTCAATTTCGACGTCGAGCTCTGGGTCGACCGCGACGAGGATCCCGCCGGCCCCGTCACCCAGACCAGCCTCGACCTGACGGCCGCCTGGACGCCCAAGGCGCTGCACGACGTCCAGCTGGACGCCTCGGCCTATGTCGGCCTCAACCGCCAGACCCCGGACCTGGAGCTGGCCGTCGGCCTGGCCCACCGGTTCTAGGCGTCCTGGGCCGCCAGCATCGTGGCGATGTCGCGGCTGATGGCGGTGACGAACGGGGCGTCGTAATTGCCCAGGATCGAATAGGCCCAGCCGGTCTCCCAGACGATCTGGGTGTCGCCCTCGATGCCCGAGGTGGGCCCGCCGCCGCCGTGGCCGCGCAGGGTGCGGCCGCCCACGGTCCGATGGGTGAAGCCCAGGCCGTAGTTGGCGAGGCCGCCGGTATTACGGCCGGTCAGGGTCTCGGCCATGGCCGGCGAGACGATCTTGCCGGCCCGCAGGGCGCGCAGATAGGCGGTCATGTCGGCGACGGTGGAATAGCCGCCGCCGCAGCTGTTGCCGCGCCAGCCCAGGAAGCCCCAGTTCGGCTGCCGCTCCCCCAGGCCCAGCAGGTCCTCGGGCGGATAGCGATAGCCGACCGCGCGGCCAGGCACGGTCTGATCCAGGGTGAAGTGGCCGCTGCGGACCATGCCGACCGGGTGATAGATGCGCTGGTCCAGCTGCGTCCACCAGTCGGTCCCGGTCACCGCCTCGATCGCCGCGCCCAGCACCACGAAGCCCTCGTTGCTGTAGGCCGCGCGGCTGCCCGGGGCGTAGAGCAGCGGCTCGGCGGCGAACACCGGCAGCAGCTCGGCGACCCGGCGATAGGGCTTGCGACCATCGTACAGGGGGCGATCCCACAGCGTGCCCAGGCCCGCCGAGTGGCTGAGCAGGTGGCGGACGGTGATGGCCCGCGCGGCCTCGGCGTTGGGATAGTCCGGCAGGACGTCGATCAGCCGGGTGTCAAAGGTCAGCTTGCCCTGCTCGATCAGGCCGCCGACGATCAGGGCTGTGAAGCTCTTGTCGGCCGAGCCTAGATGCAGGCGGCTGTCTGGGGTCAGGCGGACGCCGTCGTCGCGGTTGGCCAAGCCATGAGCGGCCTCGTAGACCACCGCGCCGTCGGGGGCGACCACCCGGACCACACCGGAAAAGGCGTCCTGGGCGACGGCGGCCTCGACCCGGCGGGCCAGGGCCGCGCGCAGGGCCGGGCGGCTCAGCGGCTTGGCCGGGACCTCGCCGGCATAGGGTAGGGGGCGCGGCACGGCGATCAGGTCGTACAGGCGCTCGGGCGCGTCGCGGTCTGGCCGCACCAGCAGGTCGCGGACCACCTTCTGGCGGCGGGTACGGATGCGCACCAGCGCCTCGCCCGGGCCGCCGTCGAAGCTGCCGACATAGTCGGCTCCGCCAGAGGCCGCGCGCAGACGCTGCAGGGTTTCGGTCCAGCGCGCGGCGCGGGCTTGGCCGGCGGGCGAGGCATGGGCGGCCAGGAACGCCTGGACGTCGCTCTCGCCGTTCAGGGCGGCGACCAGGGCGCGACCCGTGACGTCGCCGCCGGGCAGGGGCGCGGCGAAGGCGCGGGGCGCCAGGGTCAGCAGGGGCAGGGCGGCCAACAGGCCGCGACGGGAGAGGGCCGGCACGATCGCCTCCGGGGGTTGCAGTCCCGAAGGCTGTCGCACGCCAAGGCCCTGCTTGCCGCTTAACTCCCCGTAATCACGGTGAATTCGCCGTAATCTAGGCCGTGGCCGCCGCGACCTTGGTCCGTCTCCAGGCGCCGTAGGCGAAGGCCGCGACGCCCAGCCAGATGAACAGGAACGACAGGGCCCGCAGCGGCGTGAAGCTCTCGCCCAGGGCCACGCCCAGCAGGAACTGGAGGGTCGGGGCGATGAACTGCAGGAAGCCGACCGCCGACAGGGGCAGGCGGCGCGCCGACCAGGCGAACAGGGCTAGCGGCACAACTGTGGCCGGGCCGGCCAGGGCCAGCAGCAGGCTGACGCCAGCGCCCTGGCCGAAGTGGCCCTGGCCGGTGGCCTGCAGGTGCAGGACGTAGAACAGGCCCGGCAGGGCCAGATAGGCGCATTCGAAGAACAGGCCCGTCTGGGCGTCGGCCTTCACCTGCTTGCGCAGGATGGCATAGGCGCAGAACGACACGGCCAGGCCCAGCGAGACCAGCGGCAGATGGCCCAGGGCCAGGGTCTGGATGCCGACGCCGACCGCCGCCAGGCCGATGGCGACCTTGCCTTCGGTCGACAGGCGTTCGCGGAACAGCAGGGCCCCGGCCGCCATGTTCATCAGCGGGTTGATGTAATAGCCGAGGCTGGCCTCGATCACCTTGCCGGCGTTGACCGCGAAGACATAGATCGTCCAGTTGGCGAAGATCATCAGGGTCGACAGCGCCAGGATGCCCAGGGTCTTGGGCTGGCGCAGCACTTGGCCGACCTGGGTCGCCTGCTTGGCCAGCAGCACCAGCCCGCCTGCCCACAGCACCGACCACATCGTGCGGTGAGCGATCATCTCCCAGGAGGTCACGCCCATCTGCGACAGCAGGTGGAAGTAAAGCGGCAGGAAGCCCCACAGCAGGTAGCAGCCGACCCCGGCGATATAGGCCGACCGCGTCTGGTCCGGAGTCTCGTTCACGCTCGCCGACATGTGGGCGGGTCCTTCATGGTCAGAAACGAAAAAGGCTCCCGGGACGTCTGCCCCGGGAGCCCTGATTTCAACCCGCTTGTTGCGGGTGATGGCGTCAGGCCGGGGTCTTCTGCTTGATCAGACCTTTGTCGTGCAGCAGTTGCGCAATCTGCACCGCGTTCAGCGCCGCGCCCTTGCGCAGGTTGTCGGCGACGCACCACAGGGCGATGCCGTTCTCGACCGTAGCGTCGGTGCGGATGCGCGAGACATAGACCGGGAATTCGCCGGCGCTTTCCTTCGGCGTCATGTAGCCGCCGTCCTCGCGCTTATCGATGACTTCCACGCCGTCGGCGTCGCGCAGGATCTCGCGGACGTCGTCCTCGTCCAGCGGGGTCTCGAACTCGATGTTCACGGCTTCGGCGTGGCCGACCATGACCGGCACGCGCACGGCGGTGGCGGTCAGCTTGATCGCCGGATCCAAGATCTTCTTGGTCTCGGCCATCATCTTCCACTCTTCCTTCGTGTAGCCGTCCTCCATGAACACATCGATGTGCGGGATGACGTTGAAGGCGATCTGCTTGGTGAACTTCTTGGGCGGCGGGGCGCCCAGGACGAAGACGCCCTTGGTCTGGTCCCACAGCTCGTCCATGCCCTCTTTGCCGGCGCCCGACACCGACTGGTAGGTCGAGACGACGACGCGCTTGATCTTGGCCTCGGCGTGCAGCGGGGCCAGCACCACCACCAGCTGGGCGGTCGAGCAGTTGGGGTTGGCGATGATGTTCTTGGGCAGCTTGTCGACGGCGCCCGGGTTCACTTCCGGCACCACCAGCGGCACGTCCGGATCCATGCGGAAGTGGCTGCTGTTGTCGATGACGATCGGGCCGGCCGCGCCGATCTTCTCGCCCCAGGCGGCCGAGATCGACCCGCCGGCGCTCATCAGCACCAGGTCGACGGTCGAGAAGTCGAACTGCTCCAGGTCCTCGCAGTGCAGGATCTGGCTGCCGAACGAGACCTCGACGCCGATCGATTTACGGCTGGCGATGGCGTGCATCTTGTCGACCGGGAATTTGACTTCCTCGAGGATGTTGAACATCTCTCGGCCCACATTGCCCGTGGCGCCGACCACGGCGACCCGGTAACCCATCGCGCTCTCCTGAATACTGTGCTCCCGCCGATCTCGCGGAGCGTCGTTCCCGTACGCCTCCAGACCCCCTCACGCAAGGCGAGGGTTTCTGGGGCGGGGGGAAGACTTATTGGCCGGGGGCCTTGTCGGGCTCGCTGGGCATGGGACCGCTCCAGGTGAACTCGAACGGGATGGTGACCCTCAGTCCGTCGACGCCGTCGCCTTCCGTGGTCCATGGGTTCATCTTCATCGCCCCGGCGGCCTTCAGCGCCGCCGCGCCGAAGCCCAGGTCCTTGGGCGTTTCGCGCGCCACCGAGCAGTCGGCCAGCTCGCCGCCGGCGGTGATCACGCAGGCGGCCACGCCGACGCCGGCCTTGACCCCGGCCTTCAAGGCGACCTCCGGATAAAGGGTGGTCATGCTCTCCGGGCTCAGCGTGCGGGTCCAGCGCGGCTTGCTCAGCGTGCGGCTCTCGGGCGCGGCTGGATCGCGGAAGCGGAATGGCACGTCGATCTTCAGGGTCTTCAGCGTCTTGCCCAGGTTCGGATCGACGCTGACCTGAAACAGCTTGGATAGCGTCATGGCGGCCTTGCCGAACCCCTTGCCGCGCGGGTTCTCGGAGATCACGTCGCATTGGTTCAGTACGCCGCTGGCCTGCAGTCGGCAGCGCAGGGCGGCCTGGCCGCTCGACAGGCCCTTGGCGGCGGCCGGCCAGACGGCGTCGATCTCGGCCTGGGTGGGCACGCGGCTCCACGGCGGATCCATTACGACGGAGGTGCTGGTGATGATCGCGCCGGCGTCGGGGGCGGCCCAGGTGATCGGGATGCTGACCTCGCCGCCCGGCACGGCCTTGCCGCCGCGGATCTTGGGCGACATGCGAAACTGCGGGGCCAGCTGCAGGCCGGCCGCGCCGAAGCCAAGGCCTTCCGGCGATTCCGACTGCGCCTTGCAGGCTTGCAGAAAGCCTTCGACCGTGACCTGGCAAGTGATGACCGCCTTGCCGCCCACGCGCTTGTCGATCGCGCCCTTGGGAAAGACATTGGCCATGTCGGCGCCGCTGGGCTGGCGGATCCAGTTGGGATCCGCGTCGCCGGGCGCGAGGAACTCGAAGCGGCTCAGCACCTGCCGGCCGGCCACCGAGGCGCCGGCGTTGTCCTTCTTCTTGATCCGCTCGTAGCCGACCACCGACAGCGCGGCTTGGCCGAAGCCCTGGCCGGCGGGGTCCTCGCGCATGACCCGGCAGTCCGCCAGCCGGCCTTCGGCGGTCGCGGTGCAGCTAAGCACGGCCCGGCCGGTGCTGGTCGCCCCCTTGGGGAAGGCCGCCTTCAGCCGGTCCTTGGGGACGTGCGCGATGAACTCCGGCTTCCAGTCGGCGATGGCTTGCGGGACCTGGCCAGAGTGTCCGGCCTGGGCGTGGGCGGAGCCCGCGATCGGCGCGCCGACCAACAGCATCAGCGCGACATGACGCAACAGCAAGATAAGACCCCCACACGGCGCGCGACGAAATGCCATGACGCGACCTGAGGTAGTTTATGCGATCCGATTGCTGTTCGCCAAGGGGGCGGCGAAGGCTTTCCGCGCCGCCGCTTGCCTCCTATGTTGCCGGCCATGACCGACGTCGCCGCTCCCTCGCTTCCCCAGACTTCCGAACTGACCCAGGACGGGCCCGCCGTACGGCTGTTCCTGGTCGATGGGTCGGCCTATCTGTTCCGCGCCTATCACGCCCTGCCGCCGCTGACCCGCAAGAGCGACGGCCTGCCGGTGGGCGCCGTCCAGGGCTTCTGCAACATGCTGTGGAAGCTGATGCGCGACATGCAGGGCGACGCGCCCACGCACCTGGCGGTGATCTGGGACCACTCGGAGAAGACGTTCCGCAACAGCCTGTACGACCAGTACAAGGCCCACCGTCCGCCGCCGCCGGAAGACCTGATCCCGCAGTTCCCGCTGGTGCGCGAGGCCACCCGGGCGTTCGGCGTGCCGGCGATCGAGCTGGCCGGCTACGAGGCCGACGACCTGATCGCCGCCTATGCCTGCAAGGTCCGCGACCTGGGCGGCGAGGCCGTGATCGTCTCGTCGGACAAGGACCTGATGCAGCTGATCGGCGACGGCGTCTCGATGTTCGATCCCATGAAGGGCCTGCGCATCGATCGCGAGCAGGTGTTCGAGAAGTTTGGCGTCTATCCCGACAAGGTCGTCGACGTTCAGGCCCTGTGCGGCGACAGCGTCGACAATGTTCCGGGCGCGCCGGGCATCGGCATCAAGACCGCCGCCCAGCTGATCACGGGATATGGCGATCTCGACTCGCTGCTGGCCCGGGCGGGCGAGATCAAGCAGCCCAAGCGCCGCGAGACCCTGATCAACTTCGCCGACCAGATCCGCCTGTCGCGCCAGTTGGTGAAGCTGGACTGCGACACCCCGCTGCCCGAGCCGCTGGACGACCTGGTGGTGCGCGAGCCCGACAAGGAGGCGCTGTCGGCCTTCCTGGAGCAGATGGAGTTCCGCACCCTGGCCCGCCGGGTCGGCGATGGTTCGGCCGCGGCGACGCCGGGCTCGCTGGATCGGGCTCCGAGCCAACCGAAGGCCCCGGTCAGCACCGTCTCCTACATGGGCGCGGCCGCCCGCGCCGCCGCCAATCCGGTGGCCGAGCCGGTCAGCATCGACCACGCCGCCTATGTTTGCGTGCGCGACCTGCCGACCCTGCAGGCCTGGGTCGCCAAGGCGACGGCCAAGGGCGTGGTGGCCTTCGACACCGAGACCGACGCCCTGTCCTCGGCCAATGCCGGCCTGTGCGGCGTGTCGCTGGCGGTGGCGGCGGGCGAGGCCTGCTACATCCCGATCAGCCACTGCGAGAAGGCCGACGGTCTGGCGTTCGAGGCTCCCGCCGACATCGAGCAGATCGCGCTGGCCGACGTCATGGCGACGCTGAAGCCGCTGCTGGAAGATCCGGCGGTGCTGAAGGTGGCCCAGAACGCCAAGTACGACATCGCCGTCCTGGCCCGTCACGGCATCCAGGTGGCGCCGATCGACGACACCATGCTGATCTCCTACGTGCTGGAGGCGGGCCTGCACGCCCACGGCATGGACGAGCTGTCCGAGCTGCACCTGGGTCACAAGCCGATCCCGTTCAAGCAGGTCTGCGGCACGGGCAAGGGGCAGATCAGCTTCAAGCACGTGGCCCTGCCCGAGGCGACGGCCTACGCCGCCGAGGACGCCGACGTCACCCTGCGCCTGTGGGAGATCCTGAAGCCCCGCCTGGCGCGCGAAGGCCTGTCCACCGTCTACGAGACCCTCGAACGTCCGCTGCCGACCGTGCTGGCGGCGATGGAGAACGACGGGGTCATGGTCGATCCCGAGGCGCTGCGACTTCTCTCCAACGAGTTCTCGCTGCGCATGGCCAAGTTCGAGGAGCGCGCCCAGGAGATCGTCGGCCGGCCCTTCAACCTGGGCAGCCCCAAGCAGATCGGCGACGTGCTGTTCGGCGAACTGAACATGAAGGGCGGCAAGAAGACCGCCACCGGCCAGTGGTCGACCGACAGCGACGTGCTGGAAGCCCTGGCCAATGAGCACGAGCTGCCCCGCGTCCTGCTGGACTGGCGTCAGCTCTCCAAGCTCAAGGGCACCTATACCGAGAACCTGATCGCCGCGATCGCCGAGCGCACGGGCCGGGTCCACACCTCCTACGCCCTGGCCGCGACCACGACGGGCCGCCTGTCCTCGTCGGACCCGAACCTGCAGAACATCCCGGTCCGCACCGAGGAAGGCCGCAAGATCCGCAAGGCCTTCATCGCGCCGCCTGGCAAGGTGTTGATCAGCGCCGACTACAGCCAGATCGAGCTGCGCCTGCTGGCCCACATCGGCGACATTCCGCAGCTGAAGCGCGCCTTCCAGGAAGGCCTGGACATCCACGCCATGACGGCCTCGGAAATGTTCGACACGCCGATCGAGGGCATGGACCCGATGATCCGCCGCCGGGCCAAGGCCATCAACTTCGGCATCGTCTACGGCATCAGCGCCTTCGGCCTGGCCAACCAGCTGGGCATCGCCCAGGGCGAGGCTGGGGCCTACATCAAGACCTATTTCGAGCGCTTTCCGGGCATCCAGGCCTATATGGACGCGACCAAGGCCTTCGTGCGCGAGCACGGCTACGTCACGACCATCTTCGGCCGGAAGATCAACATCCCGGAGATCCAGTCCAAGTCGGTCGGCCAGCGTCAATTCGCCGAGCGGGCGGCGATCAACGCGCCGATCCAGGGCGCGGCCGCCGACGTCATGCGCCGGGCGATGATCCGCATGCCCGCCGCCCTCGAGGCCGCCGGCCTGGAAGCGCGGATGCTGCTGCAGGTGCACGATGAACTGGTGTTCGAGGCCCCGGAGGCCGAGGCCGAGCGCGCCTGCCAGGTAATCTCCGCGGTCATGGAAAAGGCCGCCGAGCCCGCCGTGGCGATCTCGGTACCGCTAACAGTCGAGGCGCGGGCCGCACTCAACTGGGACGAGGCGCACTGACCCCGAAACGGGTTCAAAAATCGCCGGAATGTCGAAACTGCGACATTCCGCCGCGTCAGGGTTAATGGCTCGGCAATGCTTGCGAGCGACTTGTATGATGACGTCTGCAACAGATCTCGCGGCATAGAAATATCCGCGTTATCTGGATCTTAGCGGGCGGTCCATCCGAGACGAGGAGCCCGCGCGGTGTCTTTTGGCGACCTGAAGATCCCCCAGAAACTGATGGCGGTGTTCGCCGTCATGCTTGCGACCATCATGCTGATGGGCGCGGCGCTGTACGCCAACAAGACCAACCTGGCCCAGTCGGTGGACCGCACGCAGCGCGCCTATGAGACGCTGCGCATGGCCGACACCGCCGCCTTCCGCCTGACGCGGCAGGAGAACTCGCTGCGGGGCTTCCTGCTGTCGGGCGACGGCTATTACGTCAAGCGTCTGGAAGAGGCTCACAAGCCCAAGTTCTTGAAGGCCTTGGACGAGCTGAAGGCCCTGTCGGCCGGCAACGAGGCCGATCTGGCGCGCGTCGCCGCCGTCCACGCCACCTATGCCGCCCTGCGCGCGTCGGTCATCGAGCCGGCCGAGAAGCTGGGCGCCGACCCGGCCACCCGCGCCCAGGCCGCCGATCTGGTCAAGCGCGACGGCGTCGCCGACAAGGCCGTTGAGCAGGTCGAGAACGCCATCGAAGAAATCACCAAGACCGCCGAAGCCCAGCTGGCCATCGAGGCCGCCGCTCAGGACAAGGCCTCGGCCCAGTCGACCATGGTCCTGGCCATTGGCATCCTGATCACCGCCGCCATCGCCATCGCCGGCGGGCTGCTGCTGACCGGCGCGATCGCCAAGCCGATCGCGGCCATGACCAACGCCATGCGCCGGCTGGCCACGGGCGACAACACCGTCGAAGTTCCGGCCACGGGCCGCAAGGACGAGATCGGCGACATGGCCGCCGCCGTCGTCTACTTCAAGGACGCCGGCATCGAGAAGATCCGCGTCGAGGCCGCCGCCGCCGACCAGCGCCAAGCCGCCGACAGCGAGCGCGCTCTGAACGAGTCGGAAAAGGCCGAGGTGGCCCGCACCGACCAGATCGCCATCACCGCCCTGAACGAAGCCCTGGACCACATGGCCTCGGGCGACCTGACCCACCGCATCACCGCGGCCTTCACGCCCAAGGCCGAAAGCCTGAAGAGCAACTTCAACGCCGCCGCCGACCGCATGCAGCAGGCGATCCAGTCGATCAACTCGGCCACCGGCGGCGTCAACAGCGGCGCCGACGAGATCGCCGAGGCCTCGGACAACCTCTCGCGCCGCACCGAGCAGCAGGCCGCCAGCCTGGAAGAGACCGCCGCCGCCCTGGACGAGATCACCGCCACGGTGCGCAAGACCGCCTCGGGCGCCAAGGAAGCCTCGCAGGTCGTGGCCACCGCCCGCACCGACGCCGAGCGCTCGGGTCAGATCGTCAGCCAGGCCGTCGCGGCCATGAGCCAGATCGAAACCTCGTCGGCCCAGGTCAACCAGATCATCAGCGTCATCGACGAGATCGCCTTCCAGACCAACCTGCTGGCCCTGAACGCCGGCGTCGAAGCCGCCCGCGCGGGTGAGGCCGGTCGCGGCTTCGCGGTCGTGGCTCAGGAAGTGCGGGCCCTGGCCCAGCGCTCGGCCGATGCTGCCAAGGAGATCAAGACCCTGATCTCGGTCTCGACCCAGCAGGTCGAGGCCGGCGTCGATCTGGTCGGCCAGACGGGCCAAGCCCTGCACCGCATCGTCGAGCAGGTCGCCGCGATCGATGCCCTGGTCAACGAGATCTCGGCCTCGGCCACCGAACAGGCCACAGGCCTGAACCAGGTCAACACGGCCGTGAACCAGATGGACCAGGTCGTTCAGCAGAACGCCGCCATGGTCGAGGAAGCCACCGCCGCCACCCATTCGCTGAAGGGCGAGGCGCGGTCGCTGATGGAGATGGTCGGCCGCTTCCGCGTGGCCCAGACGGCAGCTCCGACCGCGCGTCCGTCGGCGGCGCCGGTGATCGCTCAGCGCCCCGCCGCGCCCGCGCCCGCGCCGCGTCCGGCCGCCGCGCCCGCGCCCGCGCCGCGTCCGGCCGCCCAGCCGCGCCCGATCGCGCGACCGGGCCGTGGCTCGGCCGCCGTGGCGGTCAGCGAGGACTGGGAAGAGTTCTGATCGCCCTGATCAGCTGAAGTCCAAAGACGGGCTCTCCGGGAAACCGGGGAGCCCGTTTCGCATCAGCCCTTGTTCAGCGCGATGGTCTCGAACGCGGACTGCGTGGGTTGCGGCTTCTGATGGGTCGCGCCGGGCGTGGGGATGGCCAGGCCGACAGCGGCGGCGATCAGAAGGGCGGCGGCGAAAAAGGCCTTGGCGGCCATGGTCAAATCTCGGGTCTGGCGTTGGTGTTGCGGTGATCGCGGCGCCGACGGAGCTTCAGATGGCCCGTCCCGCGCCGGGTTCAAGAGACCGACGTTGTACGAACGTGCTCTCGTGATCCAACAACAAAGGCCGGAAACCGCCTCTGCGGTTCCCGGCCTTATTTCAACGGCTCAGTGGAACGATCTTAGAAGATTTCAAAGAGCCCAGCCGCACCCATGCCGCCGCCGATGCACATGGTGACGACGCCCAGCTTGGCCTTGCGGCGCTTGCCTTCCAGCAGGATGTGGCCGGCGCAGCGGGCGCCGGTCATGCCGAAGGGGTGGCCGATGGCGATCGAGCCGCCGTTGACGTTGTACTTCTCCGGGTCGATGCCCAGGCGGTCGCGGCTGTAGAGGCACTGCGAGGCGAAGGCTTCGTTCAGCTCCCAGATGTCGATGTCGTCGACCTTCAGGCCGTGGCGCTCCAGCAGGCGCGGCACGGCGAAGACCGGACCGATGCCCATTTCGTCGGGCTCGCAGCCGGCGACGGCGAAGCCGCGGAAGAGACCCAGGGGCTCCAGGCCGCGCTTCTCGGCTTCCTTGCGTTCCATGACGACGACGGCGGCGGCGCCGTCCGACAGCTGGCTGGCGTTGCCGGCGGTGACGAAGTTGCCCGGACCCTTGACTGGCTCCAGCTTGGCCAGGCCTTCCAGCGTCGTTTCCGGACGATTGCACTCGTCCTTGGTGACCACGTAGTCGACCAGGCTCTCTTCCTTGGTCTCCTTGTTGACCACCTTCATCTTGGTGGCCATCGGCACGATCTCATCATCGAACAGGCCGGCGGCCTGGGCGGCGGCGATGCGCTGCTGGCTGCGTAGGGCGTATTCGTCCTGATATTCGCGGCTGACGTTGTAGCGCTTGGCGACGATGTCGGCGGTGTCGATCATCGCCATCCACAGGGCCGGATGGGTCTTGAGCAGCTTCTCCTCGGTGATGTGGAAGCGGTTCATGTGGCCGCCGGCGTTGACCAGCGAGATCGACTCCACGCCGCCGCCGACCGCGACGTCCGCGCCGTCGTTGCGGACATAGTTGGCGGCCGTGGCGATCGCCTGCAGACCCGACGAGCAGAAGCGGTTGACCGTCTGGCCCGAGGTGGTGATCGGCAGGCCGGCCCACATCGCCGCGTTGCGGGCCACGTTCATGCCGGTGGCGCCTTCGGGGCCGCCGCAGCCCAGCACCACGTCCTCGACCTCGGCCCCTTCCAGGCCGGCGCGCGAGACGGCGTGCTGGATGGCGTGACCAGCCATGGCCGCGCCATGGGTGTTGTTGAAGCCGCCCCGAACCGACTTGGCCAGGCCCGTGCGGGCGTAAGAGACGATGACCGCTTCGCGCATTGAGGCGCACTCCCCGTTAAACGTTAGTTTGAATTGGCTCCACCCTAGACCGGGATTTCCCGGCGCGAAAGGTCACGCGAACGTAAAGCGGCTTGACGGGCCGGCGAGGCGGGCGGACGCTGGTGAACAACGATAATATAGCGGGAGGAAGTGGCATGGCCGAGCGCGCCTATGATCTCGTGCTGCGTGGTGGGACGGTTTTCGACGGCACGGGCGGTCCCGGTATGGTCGCCGACGTCGCGGTCAAGGATGGCCTGATCGCCGCCGTGGGCCCGGGTTTTGCGGCCGGCGCCGAGGAAATCGATGCGACCGGCCACATCGTCACCCCCGGCTTCGTCGACATCCACACCCACTATGACGGCCAGGCGACCTGGGGCGAGCGGATGACGCCCAGCTCCGGCCATGGCGTCACTACGGTGGTGATGGGCAATTGCGGCGTGGGCTTCGCGCCGTGTCGGCCGGAAGACCACGACCGGCTGATCCGGTTGATGGAGGGTGTCGAGGACATTCCGTTTCCCGTCCTGACCGAGGGCCTGCCCTGGGCCTGGGAGAGCTTCCCCGACTATCTCGACTTTCTCGCGGGCCGGGCCTTCGACGTCGACATCGGCGCCCAGCTGCCCCACGCGGCCTTGCGGGTCTATGTGATGGGGCAGCGCGGCGCAGATCGCGAGCCGGCGACGGAAGCCGACATCGCCGCCATGGCCGCGATCGCCCAGCGGGCGGTGGAGGCCGGCGCCCTGGGCTTCTCGACCTCGCGCACCCTCAATCACCGAACCAGCGACGGCCAGCCGACCCCGACCCCGAACGCCGGCGAGGACGAGCTGACCGGGATTGCCTTGGGCTTGGCGGCGGCGGGGAAGGGCGTGCTGCAGCTGGTCTCGGACTTCTTTCCCGACGGCGTGACCGAGTTGGCCATGGTCCGGCGGATCGTCGAGCGCTCGGGCCGGCCGTTGTCGTTCTCGCTGGTTCAGAGCCCCAAGGCGCCGGATGGCTACAAGGCGATGCTGGCCGGGCTGTCGGCCGCCGTCGACGCCGGCCTCCCGATGAAGGCCCAGGTCTGCGGCCGGCCGGTGGGTGTGCTGTTCGGCCTGGAACTGACCCTCAATCCATTCAGCCAGAACCCGGTCTTCGCCGAACTGAAGGGCCGGACGCTAAGCGACAAGGTTTTCGCCTTGAGCGATACGGACTTCCGCGCCCGCCTGTTCGCCCACGACGAAGACGCCAAGGGGCCGTTCGCCGGCAGCGCCTTGCGGGCCTGGGACAATCTCTTTCCGATGGGGAGCATCCCCGACTACGAGCCGACCGCCGACCAGACCGTGGCCGCGATCGCCGCGCGCGAGGGCCGCGATCCGGCGGCGGTCGCGCTGGACGCCCTGCTCGCGAACGACGGCCGAGGCATGCTCTATCACCCGTTCCTGAATTATGCCGACGGCTCGCTGGACCCCAGTTTCGCCATGCTGAGCCATCGCGATACCGTGCCGGGACTGTCGGACGGCGGGGCCCATGTCGGCATGATCTGCGACGGTAGCTTCCCGACCACCAACCTGACGCACTGGACGCGCGACCGCACGCGCGGCCCGACCATTCCGCTGGCGACCATGATCGCTCGGCAGACCCGCGACACCGCCGCCGCCGTCGGCCTGATGGATCGCGGCCTGATCGCGCCGGGTTATCGCGCTGACCTCAATGTCATCGACTATGAGGCGCTAAGGCTGGAGGCGCCGAGCGTCGCCTACGACCTGCCGGCTGGCGGACGACGCCTGGTCCAGCGCGCCCATGGTTATGTCGCCACGATCGTCGCCGGCATCGTCACCCAGCGGGACGGTGAGCCGACTGGAGCGCTGCCGGGCCGGCTGGTGCGTGGGGCGCAGGCGGCGCCCCACGAGGCCTTCAAGGCGATGGCGGCGGAGTAGGCTCAGGCGTCCGCCGCTTCCGCCAGCGGATCGGCGTGGCGGTGGATCAGCTTCCAGGCGCCGTCTTCGTGGCGGAACAGCTCGGTGACCCGCAGGTGCATCTCGACCGGCTCGTCCTTGCCGGCCACCCGCACCCGGGCGTGCTGCAGGCCGGTCCAGTAGGCCAGATCGCCCACTGAGTCGCTGTGCAGGATCTCCAGCGTGGTGTCGCCGCCCCCGGCGAACGAGCGCGACTCGTCAGCATAGACGTCGGCCACGCGATAGGCGCCTTCCTCATGGCCGCCGCGCGGCGGGAAGACGCTGGCGGGACAGGCGGTGGCGGCCATCCGATCCAGCGGCCCGGCCTGGCCATTCACATGGGCCTGGGCGGCGTGGCGGCGGATCTCGAGGAAGGTATCGAAGTCGGACATGTCGCGGCTCTCCTCCTGCTGGTCATGAGGAAAGCGCACGAGACGGCTTAGGTTTCCATTCTAGCGCTTGGTAAGAATCGTCAGGCCATCCGGCAGCTCGTTGCGGTTGTCGCCGCGGGGCGGAACGTGCTCGGCCAGGATGGCGCCGGCGCGGGTGACGGCGGCGACGAAGCCGTCGGCGATGCGGTCCTGCTTGAGGCCGCCGACCAGGTCGGCGACGACCTCGTCCCACACCGTATTGGGCGCGGCGGCGTAGATTCCCTCGTCGGCGATGACCTCGACCCGGTGCTCGGCCAGGGCGGCGAAGATCAGCACGCCGGTGCGGTCGCGGGTGACGTGCAGGCCGTGGCCCAGGAACTGCTCCATGGCGGCGCGCCGGACCCGAGCAGCCTTCAGCGAGCCGGGGGTGAGGGCGCGGCGGACCGGCGGGATCGAGACGACCAGGGCGGCCAGCACGAAGACCACGGCCTGCAGGACGATATAGGTCGACAGCGCCGACAGGATCGCGCCGTCCAGCGCCGACTGATGGCCGATGCTCCAGCCGCCAAACAGGCGGGTCAGCATCTCGGGCCGGAAGCCGGCGAACAGGGCCGCGGCCGGCAGCACCAAGGCCGTGGCCGCCGCCCAGACCAGCGGGGTCTCGCGATAGTCCGACACCTCCGGCGCCAGGACGCAGAAGATCTCGCCGGCGGTGGTCTTCTCGGCCTGGGCCACCGCATCGGCGATGCGGTCCAGGTCTTGCGGGCTCATGTTCACCGCCATCTCACCAGCTCCCCGAACTGCCGCCGCCGCCGAACGATCCGCCGCCGCCGGAGAAGCCGCCGCCGCCGCCGCCTCCACCGGTCCAGCCGCCGCCACGTCCGCTGCTGCTGTTGAGCGCGCTCATGATGATCCACGGCAGGGCCTCGCCCAAGCCGCTACGGCCGCGACGCCGCCGCCGGAAGAGGCCGGAGAACAGGAAGATCACGAAGGCGAACATCAAGAGCGCCATGAACGGCGAGCCCTTGGCCTTGTGGCGTTCTGGCTGGCTGGCCGCGGCGATGCGGGCCTTGGCCTGGTCGGCGGGCAGGGACAGCTGCTCGACGATGGCGTTGGTCCCGGCGACGATGCCGCCTTCCATGTCGCCGTCGCGGAACTTGGGCAGGATGGCGCTCTGAATGATGACGCTGGAAAGAGCGTCGGTCAGCACCGGCTCCAGGCCGTAGCCGACCTCTATCCGCACCTTCCGTTCGTTGGGGGCGACCAGCAGGATCGCGCCGGTGTTCTTGCCCTTCTCGCCGATGCCCCAGGCCCGGCCCAACTGGTAGCCGTAATCCTCGATCGGATAGTCCTGCAGGCTGGGCACGGTGGCCACGACCAGCTGGCGGCCGGTCGTGGTCTCGAGGTTTTCCAGCTTGGTCGTCAGGTCGCGCTGGGCGTCCGGCGACAGGATCTGGGCCTGGTCGACCACGCGGCCCGACAGCGGCGGGAACTTGGGCGCGGCGAAGGCGGGCAGGGCCAGCAGGACGGCCAACACCAAAGCCACCCAAAAGCCGCTCATCCCCGCGAAAGCGGGGAGCCAAGCGGGTTTTGCCGCTGTGCCTCCGCGTATGATCGTCGAGCTCGGCTTGGGTCCCCGCTTTCGCGGGGATGAGCGGAGAATTTTCAATCTAGTTGGCCTTGGGCGGGGCCGAGAAGTCCACGGTCGGGGCGCTCTGGGCGGCGGCCGAGGCCTGGAATAGTTGGGCCGGCTTCTGGCTGCTGTACAGGGTCTTGGCCCACAGCACGCTGGGGAAGGTGCGCAGGGTGGTGTTGTAGACCTGGGCGGTCTGATTGTAGTCGCGCCGCGCGATGGTGATGCGGTTCTCGGTGCCTTCCAGCTGGCTCTGCAGAGCCATGAAGTTCTGGTTCGACTTCAGGTCCGGATACTGCTCCTGGATGACCATCAGACGACCCAGCACGCCGGACAGCTGGTCCTGAGCGGCGGCGAACTTCTGGAACTGGTCCGGGTCGGTGATGGTCGAGGCGTCGACCTTGACCTGGGTGGCGCTGGCGCGGGCCTGGGTGACGGCCGTCAGCACGTCCTTTTCCTGGGCCGCGTAACCCTTCACTGTCGCGACCAGGTTCGGCACCAGGTCGGCGCGGCGCTGGTACTGGTTCTGCACCTCGGCCCAGGCGGTCTTGGTCGCCTCGTCCTGGGTCGGGATGGTGTTGACGCCGCAGCCGGCCAGCGTGGCCGGGATCGCGATGATCAGGGCCGCACGCGCGGCGTTACGAGCCAGACGGTTCATGTGTCCTCCACGCGAGCGATCCTGCTCGCCGACCCCTGTTAGATAGCGTGACTTAGATAGCGTCTTGGCGACACTACGTCAGGTCGCGGCGGATTAAACCTTCGACATGTGGTGAAGGTTGCTCAGCCCTCCGCAAACGCCTTCTTGCGCGGGCCGACATAGCCGAACAGCCAGGCGGCGACCTTGCGCATCTGGATCTCCTCGCTGCCCTCGGTGATCCGGTAGCGGCGGTGGTGGCGATAGATGTGCTCGAACGGCTTGTGGCGCGAATAGCCGATGCCGCCATGGATCTGCATCGCCCGGTCGGCGGCCTCGCAGCACAGGCGGTTGGCCCAGTAGTTACACATCGAGACCTTGTCGGAGAGGCGCTTTTCCACCTCGACCTTGGACATCTGGTCCATTTCCCAGGCGGTCTTGCGGATCAGCAGGCGCAGCATCTCGGCCTGGGTGGAGAGCTCGACGATCGGGAACTGGATGGCCTGGTTCTCGGCCAAGGCCTTGCCGAACGGCTTACGCGCGCGGGCGTACTTGATGCTCTCTTCTATGCAGTACACCGCCGCGCCCAGGCTGGAGGCCGCCTGACGGATGCGGTTCTCGTGCACGAAGTGCTGGGCGATCGACAGGCCGCCGCCTTCGGGGCCGAACATCGCCGACTCCGGGACCCACACATTGGTGAAGCTGACCCTTGGGTGATCGGTCGGCATGTTGAAGGTCCAGAGATACTCCTCGACCTTGACCCCCGGCGCATGGGCCGGGACCAGGAAGGCGGTGATGCCGCGGGCGTCGCCGTCCTCGCCAGACGTGCGGACGAACAGGCAGCAGTGCGTGGCCGCATGCATGCCGGTGGTCCACATCTTCTCGCCATTGATCCGCCAGCCGGCCTCGCCGTGGTGCTCTTCGCGCACCGCGCGGGTCTCCATGAAGGTGGCGTCCGAGCCGTGGTCGGGCTCGGTCAGGCCAAAGGTCGGGCGGAAGGCGCCCTTGTCCAGCATGTCGGCGATCAGGTGCTGCTGATCAGGCCGGCCGAAGTCGCGCAGCATCAGCACGAACGGATTGTTGCCGACGATCGAGTGTTCGTTCTGCAGGTCGTTGAACAGGCCTAGGCCCTTGGACGCCAGGTGCTCGCGGATCACCGCCATCCAGAGATTGGAGCCGTCCTTGCCGCCGTACTCTTTCGGTAAGGCGAAGCGGAAGTGGCCGGCCTGGTCGGCCAGCTTGCGGGCCTTGCCCAGCAGCTCTTCCCATTCGTGCTTGGGCAGGCCGCCGGCGTCCCAGTCGGTGCGGGCCCATTCGCGGCGGTGGTCGAAGAAGCGCTGGTTGTCGTCGCGGGCCTGCAGCGGCGCGATGTCCTTCTCGATGAAGGCGTCCAGCTCGGCGAGATAGGCGGTCAGTTCCGGCGGCGGATTGAAGTCCATGCCCAAGGCCTCCCTGAAGCGTTTTTGCGGTTTTTCTCGTTATGTCCCACGACTAAAGCGCGACGACGCGTCGCGGCCAATCGTGCCCTTGGGGAACGACCGTTTAACCGTGTCTTGACCAGCGCGGGCGCAAGGCTGGTTCATGATCATCATGGCCGTCTTCGCGATCCTCGGCGCCGCGCTCGGACTGTTCGTCCGGCCGCGTCTCTTGGGCGTGATCCTGGCGGTCCTGCTGGCCGGCGCCGTCGAGGGCGGGGCGTATTGGGCCACCGGGGTGATGGAGCATCAGCCCAATCGCGAAGTGCTGATCCTGCGCGTGCAGCAGATCTTCGGCGACGAGATCATCGACATGATCATCCCCGTGGCCGCCGCCGCCATCGGCGCGGTGCTGGCCGCCATCCTGGGCGTCTTCACCGATCCGAAGACGTCCGCGCCCGTGCTCAGCGCCGAGGGCATTCAGCGCCGCGTCGGCAAGGACGGCCGCTACGCCCGGGCCGAAGGCATGGTCCAGGACCGCGCCATCCACGCCCAGGCCGAAAGCCGGATCGACAAGATCCTGGATCTCTGAGTCAAAGGCCGTCGAAAGCAAAATCAACGCGTCGGCAAAATTCTGCTTGCGCCATTCCTGATCACTGATATCTAAGCGATGCTTAGTTCGGATCCGAAGCACTGGGTGGGGATACCCGGTGCGTCATCGCCCAGATGGGGATGCTGGGTCCGGGCCGCCAGTATGGCCTGCTGAGCACGCGTTTCACCGATCAACGATCTGACCGCAACTTCCCCAACACGCTGGAGGGCTCCTCGATGAAGCTCCGCACCCTGGCGGCTGTCGCCGCCATCTCCGTCTCCATCTTCGCTGGCCAGGCCCTGGCTGATGGCCGCATCGCCGTCGCCCTGGACGCGCCGGTCGCCGCCAAGACCAAGGTCGTCGCCGGCGGCGCCGTCTTCGTCTGCGAAGGCGCCGAGTGCGTCTCGGCCCAGGCCCCGTCGCGGGCCCTGACCGCCGTCGCCTGCAAGGCGCTGGCCAAGGAAGTGGGCCGCGTCTCGGCCTTCGGCGGCGAAACCAAGTCGCTGGACGCCGACGACCTGACCCGCTGCAACGCCGCGGCCAAGGGCGCCGCGACCCTGGCTGCCAAGTAGGAATGGGCGGCTAAGTAGAAATACCTATCGCTTTACCCTGTACCCAGCCGCTTAAGGACTGAACTTGCTCGGTCTGTCTGGCTGTTTCCTCGAGCATTCGACTTCACGAGGCGGCGGATTTTGTCCGTCGCCTCTTTTCTTTTCCAAACCAGGGACTAGCTGAAGCGTATGGCCGTCACCTTATCCTCCCAATTGGAATCCGTTCTGCGGCAAGCCGCGGGCGAGGGGGCGGCCCTGGCGTCGATGACTGTCGACTATGGTCCGTCTTCTGACGAGACCGCGCTGGAGCCCAAGGCCTGGATCGAACGGGCCACGCGCAGCCTGGTCTTCGCCCAGGGCGAGCTGCGTTGCCCCAACGGCGCCTTGGCCGCTTCGGCTTCGGCTGTGTTCCGCCGCGCCGGGGCGTGAACACGCAGGCTTAGTTGCGACTGCGAAAGGCCCGTGTTATCAGGCGCGCGGCTTCGGACGGGGCGGTGCGAGAGCGCCGGCCGTCCATGTGCTTTTTACAAGCGCGCTCAAGCTCTTAAGCCGCGACAGGAGTTGAACTTCTTGTCGGCGGCCATTGCAACGCACCGGGCGGATAACAAGTGGCGGACGAAACCAAGGCGACGGATGCGGGTCAGCGCTACGCGCAATCCCTGTTCGAATTGACGATCGAGAACGGCTCCCTGCAGAAGGTTGAAGCCGATCTGAAGAGCCTGAAGGCCATGGTGGCCGACAGCGCCGACCTGCGCCGCCTGATCGACTCCCCGGCCTTCTCGGCCGAGGACAAGGGCAAGGGCCTGGTGGCCGTGGCCGTGAAGGCCCGCTTCGACATGCTGACCACCAAGTTCCTGGGCCTTGTGGCCTCGAACGGCCGCACCGGCGACCTGCTGGGCGCGATCGCGGCTTTTGTCGAGCTTTCGGCCAAGCATCGCGGCGTCGTCACCGCCGAGGTGGTCTCGGCCACCGCCCTGTCGGCCGCTCAGCTGAAGGGCGTGCAGACCGCCCTCGCCGAGGCCCTGGGCAAGACCCCCGAAGTTTCCACGCGCGTCGACCCGTCCCTGCTGGGCGGTCTGAAGGTGCGCGTCGGTTCGCGTCTCTTCGACGCTTCGCTCCGTTCGAAGCTCGATTCCCTGAAATTCGCCCTCAAGCGCGCTTAAGCGCGCCGTAAAAAATTAGATCGCAGAGAGCCCAGAAGACCATGGACATCCGCGCCGCCGAGATTTCGGCCATCCTCAAGTCGCAGATCGCCAACTTCGGCGAAGAGGCCGCCGTCTCGGACGTCGGCCAAGTGCTGTCCGTCGGTGACGGCATCGCCCGCATCTACGGCCTGGACAACGTCCAAGCCGGTGAAATGCTGGAATTCCCGAAGGCCGGCGTGAAGGGCATGGCCCTGAACCTCGAGCGCGACAACGTCGGCGCCGTGATCTTCGGCGCTGACGCCGAGATCAAGGAAGGCGACGAAGTCCGTCGTCTGGGCGAGATCGTGGACGTGCCGGTCGGCAAGGGCCTGCTGGGCCGCGTCGTCAACCCGCTGGGCGAGCCGATCGACGGCAAGGGCCCGATCCAATACACCGAGCGTCGCCGCGTCGACGTCAAGGCTCCGGGCATCATCCCGCGCAAGTCGGTGCACGAACCCGTGCAGACCGGCCTGAAGTCGATCGACACCCTGATCCCGGTCGGCCGTGGCCAGCGCGAGCTGATCATCGGTGACCGTCAGACCGGCAAGACCGCCGTCGCGATCGACACCATCCTGAACCAGAAGGCCGTGAACGCCGGCAAGGACGAGAGCGCCAAGCTCTACTGCGTCTACGTCGCCATCGGCCAGAAGCGCTCGACCGTCGCCCAGATCGTCAAGACCCTGGAAGAGCAAGGCGCCCTGGAATACACGATCGTCGTCGTGGCTTCGGCCTCGGAGCCGGCCCCGCTGCAGTACATCGCGCCGTTCTCGGGCTGCGCCATGGGTGAGTGGTTCCGCGACAACGGCCTGCACGGCCTGATCATCTATGACGACCTGTCGAAGCAGGCCGTCGCCTACCGTCAGATGTCGCTGCTGCTGCGCCGCCCGCCGGGCCGCGAAGCCTATCCGGGCGACGTCTTCTATCTGCACTCGCGCCTGCTGGAACGCGCCGCGAAGCTGAACGAAGACAACGGTTCGGGCTCGCTGACGGCTCTGCCGATCATCGAAACCCAGGCCAACGACGTGTCGGCCTACATCCCGACCAACGTGATCTCGATCACCGACGGCCAGATCTTCCTGGAAACCGACCTGTTCAACCAGGGCATCCGCCCGGCCGTGAACGTCGGCATCTCGGTGTCGCGCGTCGGTTCGTCGGCCCAGATCAAGGCGATGAAGCAAGTCGCCGGCCCGATTAAGGGCGAGCTGGCCCAGTACCGTGAAATGGCCGCCTTCGCGAAGTTCGGCTCGGACCTGGACGCCTCGACCCAGAAGATGCTGGCCCGCGGCGAGCGCCTGACCGAGCTGCTGAAGCAGCCCCAGTACGCGCCGCAGTCGGTCGAAGAGCAGGTCTGCGTGATCTACGCCGGCACGCGCGGTTATCTGGACCAGTTCCCGACCTCGTCGGTTCGCCGGTTCGAGACCGAGTTCCTGGCCCGCCTGCACAGCAAGCACGCCGACCTGCTGGAAGGCATCCGCACGAAGAAGGCCCTCGACAAGGATCTGGAAGCGACGCTGAAGAGCGCGCTCGACAGCTTCTCGTCGACCTTCGCCTAAGCCCTCGGAACCGCTCGGAGAGAGTAGCGCCGAATGGCCAGCTTGAAGGAAATGCGCAATCGGATCTCGAGCGTCAAAGCGACGCAAAAGATCACGAAAGCGATGCAGATGGTGGCGGCAGCCAAGCTGCGCCGGAGCCAGGAGGCCGCGGAATCCGCGCGCCCCTACGCCCGGCGTCTGGCCAGCGTCATCGCCAACCTCGCCACGGGCGTGTCCGGTGACGGCGCCCCGAAGCTTCTGGCCGGCACGGGCCGCGACGACCGCCATCTGGTGATCGTCGCCGCCGCCGACCGTGGCCTGGCGGGTGGTTTCACCTCGTCGATCGTTCGCGCCGCGCGCCAGCACATCGACGGCCTGATCGCCCAAGGCAAGACGGTCCAGATCGTCTGCGTCGGCAAGAAGGTGACGGCGCAGCTCGCCCGTCCCTACGCCGGCAAGGTCGTCGAGACCTTCGATCTGTCGGCCTATCGCCAGCTGACGCTGTCGGTGGCTCAGCCGATCGCCGATGTGGTGACGCGCCTGTACGAAGCCGGCGAGACCGACGTGGTCACGCTATTCTACAGCCGCTTCAAGTCGGTGGTGCAGCAGATCCCGACGGGTCTGCAGCTGATCCCGGCCGTGGTCGAGGGCGCGGAAGCGGCCTCGGGCGCGACGGCGGTCTATGAGTACGAGCCCTCGGAAGAGGCCATTCTCGAGACCCTGCTGCCGCGCAACCTGACGGTCCAGATCCTGTCGGCCCTGCTGGACAACATGGCCGGCTTCTACGCCAGCCAAATGACCGCCATGGACAACGCCACGCGCAACGCGGGCGACATGATCAAGCGCTACACCCTCGAGTATAACCGTTCCCGCCAGGCCCAGATCACCAAAGAGCTGATCGAGATCATCTCCGGCGCAGAAGCCGTCTGATCTAGCCTAACGACACAAGCACGCAGAGATCGAAAGACCCGCACGCCATGGCCAAGACCCCCGCTGAAAAGCCGGCCGCCGCCGCCGCCAAGAAGCCCGCCGCCCCCAAGGCCGCTGCTGCTCCGAAGGCCGCCGCCGCGACCAAGGCTCCCGCCGCCGCCGCTCCGAAGGCTCCGGCCGCCAAGAAGCCGGCTGCCCCCAAGGCCGCCACGCCTGCCAACACCGCCGTGTCGCTGAACGGCGCCACCGGCCGTCTGGTGCAGATCATCGGCGCCGTCGTCGACATCGAGTTCACCGGCGCCCTCCCGGCGATCCTGAACGCCGTCGAGACCGTCAACGAAGCCACCGGCCAGCGCCTGGTGTTCGAAGTCGCCCAGCACCTGGGCCAGAACACCGTCCGCGCCATCGCCATGGACGCCACTGAAGGTCTGGTTCGTGGCCAGCCCGTGCGCGACACCGGCGAAGCCATCCGCGTTCCGGTCGGTCCGGGCACCCTGGGCCGCATCATGAACGTCGTCGGCGAGCCTATCGACGAACAAGGCCCGATCCAGTCGGACCTGTCGCGCCCGATCCACCGCGACGCCCCGACCTTCGCCGAGCAGACCAACACCGCTGAAGTGCTGGTCACGGGCATCAAGGTCATCGACCTGATCTGCCCCTACACCAAGGGCGGCAAGATCGGCCTGTTCGGCGGCGCCGGCGTCGGCAAGACCGTGACGATGCAGGAACTGATCAACAACATCGCCAAGGCTTACGGCGGTTACTCGGTTCTGGCCGGCGTGGGCGAGCGCACCCGCGAAGGCAACGACCTGTATCACGAGATGATCGAGTCGAACGTGAACGTCGACCCGAAGGCCAACAACGGCTCGACCGAAGGCTCGCGCTGCGCCCTGGTCTACGGCCAGATGAACGAACCCCCGGGCGCCCGCGCCCGCGTGGCTCTGACCGGCCTGTCGATCGCGGAATACTTCCGCGACGAAGAAGGCAAGGACGTGCTGCTGTTCGTCGACAACATCTTCCGCTTCACCCAAGCCGGCGCCGAAGTGTCGGCTCTGCTGGGCCGCATCCCCTCGGCCGTGGGCTACCAGCCCACCCTGGCCACCGAGATGGGCAACCTGCAGGAGCGCATCACCTCGACGAACAAGGGTTCGATCACCTCGGTCCAGGCCATCTACGTGCCCGCCGACGACTTGACCGACCCGGCTCCGGCCACCTCGTTCGCCCACTTGGACGCCACCACCGTTCTGTCGCGTGACATCGCGGCCCAGGCCATCTTCCCGGCCGTGGACCCGCTGGACTCGACCTCGCGGATCATGGACCCGCTGATCATCGGCGAAGAGCACTACACGGTCGCTCGCCGCGTCCAGGAAGTCCTGCAGCAGTACAAGTCGCTGAAGGACATCATCGCCATCCTGGGCATGGACGAGCTGTCGGAAGACGACAAGCTGACCGTGGCGCGCGCTCGCAAGATCTCGCGCTTCCTGTCGCAGCCCTTCCACGTCGCCGAGCAGTTCACCAACACGCCGGGCGCCTTCGTCCAGCTGAAGGACACGATCCGCTCGTTCAAGGGCATCGTGGACGGCGAGTACGACCACCTGCCGGAAGGCGCCTTCTACATGGTCGGCACGATCGAAGAAGTCGTGGCCAAGGCCGAGAAGATGGCGGCGGAAGCCTGATGACCGAAGACGCCGATCTGGGCCAATTCTGCTGCGAAGAGCTGGCGGAAGCCGTGTCTCCGGACCCGACCGCCAGCCTCATCGAGCATGACAGCGGCCTGATCCTGCTGAACCTCGGCGAGCGGGAAGAAGAGGGTGAGACCGGCGTGCTGCTGGCCACGATCCACTTCTGCCCGTTCTGCGGGACCGAGATCCAGACCGACGAAGACATCGAAGCCGCCCTGGGCGACGTCGATGGCGGCGTCGAGGAGACCTTCAACTGATGGCCAAGCTGCACTTTTCCCTGGTCGCGCCCGAGCGCGAACTGTTCTCCGGCGACGTGGACCTGGTCCAGGCTCCGGGTTCGGAAGGCGACTTCGGCGTCCTGGCCGGCCACGCCCCGTTCATGACCACCCTGCGCGAAGGCCAGGTGACCGTGAAGGACGGCGCGACGACCAAGGTGTTCAACATCCAGGGCGGTTTCGCCGACGTCGGTCCTGACGGTCTGACGATCCTGGCCGAGCACGCTGTCGAAGCGGCCTAAGCGCTTCTTCCCAGAGCTTTCGAAAGCGCCCTCGGTCCTCGCGGACCGGGGGCGTTTTTCGTTCGTACGCCCCCTTCCGGCGCCCCGCGTTCGTCACGACGCGGAGCATGTTTGTCATCCAATCGTCATGCTGGAGGGCGCCCAGGCCACAAAATTACACTTGTGACCCAATCTCCGCCCCAATCTGTCGCCATAAGGGTTGCGAGGGACCGCTCGTCGGTTTTAATGCCGACCTCTGTCTAGTTGGGGATATCCAGCCTATGCGCCTTGCGCTCGCCAGCCTGATCGCCATCGGCGCGGTCTCGACCACCGCCGTCGCCCAAGAGCAGACCGCCGCGCCCGCCGCCGCCCCTGCTGCCGCTCCCGCCGCCCAGGCCGCTCCGGTCGACCAGGCCGCGCCAGCCGATCAGGCCGCGCCGCCGGTCGCCGCGCCCGCCGCCGGCGCGCCTGCCGAATACACCGCGCCGGTCCGCGGCCCGCGCACCACCGACCCGCTGTCGCTGCGCCTGCTCGACGTGCTGGACCGCATCTGCAAGCCGTCGGTCGCCGGTGGCGACTTCGCCGCCCTGGTGAAGGAAGTCGGCCTGAAGAAGAAGAAGGAACAGTGGGTCCTCGCGCTCGAGAAGCCCTACAACATCACGCTCGACAATCCGGGCTCGAACAAGAACGTCTGCACGGTCACCATCGACTATGCGCAAGGCGAAGCCCAGGCCCAGGCTCTGGCTGACGCCCTGCACGACTGGGCGACCTGGGAAAACAGCCCGCAGCTGCGCCTGATCCGCAACGACCAGACCGTCGGCAGCGACTACCGCCGCCTGACCGTGTCGTGGGACGACGCCTGGGCCGGCGGCCGCGCGGGCCTGGTCTACATGCGCCTGAAGAAGCTGGACGAGACCTCGGTCGGCAAGAACTTCGAGCGCGCCCAGATCCTGTACAGCACCACCAGCCGCTAAGGCTCGCGCCCTTGCTGGGCGAGACCATGGCCGTTATCTAGGCGAGGCGCGGGGGACGACCCCCGCGCCTTTTGCTTTTCGCAACTGCCGTTACCCCGGGGACGACCCCACCTTTTTCAGAAAAGGGGCTCGTCGTGGCCTGGATCATTCTCTTCATCGCCGGACTGTTCGAGATCGGCTGGGCCGTTGGCCTGAAATACACCGAGGGCTTCACCAAGCTGGTCCCCACGGTATTCACCGCGATCAGCCTGGCGCTGTCCATGGGCCTGCTGGGCTGGGCCGTGCGGACCCTGCCGCTGGGCACGGCCTACGCCATCTGGACCGGCATCGGGGCGGTCGGCACCGCCATCGTCGGCATCGTGCTGTTCAAGGAACCGGCCACGGCTGCGCGCCTGGCCTGCCTGGCTCTGATCGTCTCGGGCATCCTGGGGCTGAAGGTGTTCAGCCCGCAGTAGGGCTTCAGGCCGCCGCGCGGTTCTCGGCGTCGATGAACGTCAGGCAGCGGGCGGCCACGGCCTCCCAGCCCGGTTCGCCCGGCAGCCAGTGGCTCATCTCGGGGAAGACCTCGACCGACCCGCCCAGGCGCGCGGCCGTCTGGCGGACCGTGGCGGGCGGGTGGATGACGTCCCGGCCGCCGGCGATGGCCAGCACCGGGCAGCCGGGCGAGGACACCGAGGTGGTCATGAACGGGTCCAGCCACCAGTTCAGCGTCTCCCACAGCGCCCGGCCGCTCTCGGCCGTCATGCGGGCGAAGATCGCCTTGCGTTCGGGGCGCTCCAGCTTGTCGACGCTGTAGCGGCGCACGACGCCGTAGTCCGGCGCGATGGCCTGCATCCAGTAGGGACCGAGGGTGTAGAGGCTGACGGCCGAGACCGCCTCCTCCAGGCTCGCGCCCGACACGCCCCAGGGGGCGGAGGGGGCCAGCAGAATCAGTTTGGACACGCGGGCGCGGCCGGCGGCCATCTGGGCCACCAGGCCGCCCAGCGAATGGCCGATCAGGATGGGAGGCGTCTCGCATCCCCGGATCAGCTGCGCGATCTGGCGGGCATAGTCGCTCATCGACACGCCGGCGACGGCGGCGACTCCGTCATGGCCGACCAGGTCAGGCGTGATCACCCGATGGCCGGCGGCCTCGAAAGGCTGGCGGAAAGCGTCGAAGGTCCAGCCGCCGCAGAACGCGCCGTGGACCATGATAACCGGTGCGCGCATGAACGCCCTTGACCTGACCCCTGTCGGCGAAGCGCCGACAGGGCGAGCCTACACCGTCTATTTGGACTTGGGCGAGGTTTTGGCGGTCGCCGTTGTCGCAGGCTTTTTGGCCGGAGCGGCCTTGGTCGCCGGAGCCTTGGCAGCGGCGGCGGGCTTGGTGGCAGCAGCCTTGGGGGCGGCGGGAGCCTTCGGCTTGGCGGGCGCCTTCACGGCCGCGGCCTTGGCAGCCGGCGCGGGTTTGGCGGCGGCCTTCGGAGCAGCCTTGGCCGCGGGGGCCTTCGCCGCGGGCGCCGCCTTCGGCGCGGCCTTCGGCTTGGCGGCGGTCTCGGCGGCGGGCTTGGAGGCCGCCTTGGCCGGAGCAGCGGCCTTCTTCGGCGCGGCGGCCTTTGGAGCCGGCACGGCCTTTTCGGCGGCGGGCGCCTTGGCCTTCGGCGCGGGCTTGGCGGCCGGCGCAGCGGCGGCCTTGGGCTTGCCCGGGGCCTTCGGCTTGGCTTCCGTCTTGGGCTTGGCGGCGGCCTTCGGAGCCGGAGCCGCCTTCGGCGCGGGAGCCGGGGTCGGCGCGGGTTCAGGCGCGGCCGCGACCGGCGCGGGCTCGGGCGTCTTCACCGGCTCGGGCGCAGGTGCGGGAGCCGGCGTCGGCGCCGGGGCAGGCGTCGCGGCCTTCGGCGGTTCAGTCTTGGTCGGTTCGGGGGCCTTGGCCTTCGGCTTACCGGTCAGCCAGGCAAGCACGTCGTCGAGGATGCTCATCGTGTTGGGCTCATCTATCAGGTAGTGGGCGTTGTTGGGATATTCGCGGTAGTCGGCGCCGGCGTACTTCTGGCCGACGCGGCGCACGTCCTCGACGGGCGTCGTGCGATCCTGGGCGCCGGCCAGCACCAGAACCGGCACGGTCACCTTGGCGGCGTCGACGTGGGCGGCCTTGTTCGGGTCCTTGTGCGGCCAGGCCAGGTCGGCCAGCACCTGTCCGCTGTCATGGACCATCTTGGCGTAGAGGGCGTCGTGGCGGTCGGCCGGCACGGCGTTGGCCACGCCGAACTTGAAGCCCGGCTTCCACATCTTGCCCGCCTTGGTCTCGGGCTTGGACGACAGGGCCAGGTTCAGGAAGGTGAAGACCGGGGAGAGCTTGGGCTTGCCGCGCGCGTCGGCGGGCGAGGCGGGGGCGAACAGCACCAGGGCGGCGGCGTGGCCGGCCTCGGCGATCTTCTGGGCGATCAGCCCGCCCATCGAGTGGCCGAAGACGATCGGCTTCTCGCCGGTCTCCTTGGCCAGGCTTTGCGCGAGCGCGCTCATCTCGGCGACGTAGTCGGCCAGGGTCAGGCCCGCCAGCCCCGCGCGGGGGCCCTCGACGGTGCGGACGGCGGAGCGGATGGTCGGGGCCTCGACGCGATAGCCCGCGGCCCGCAGGCGCGCAGCCACCGGCGCCCAGACGTCGCCGCCGCATCCGTAACCGTGGATCAACAGAACCGTACCCGCCATACCGTTCTCCCCAGCGCGCCGGTCAGACGCCGCGCGCGAACCCCTGGAACGCGGCGACCACGGCCTCGTAGACCCCGCGCTTGAAAGGTACGATCAGTTCGGGCGTTTCGTCGAGCCTGCCCCACTTCCAGGCGTCGAACTCGATGTGGTCGTCCGCCGCCAGATCGATCTCGGACTCCTCGCCGACGAAGCGATAGGCGAACCAGACCTGCTTCTGCCCCAGCCAGCCGCGCGAGAACTTCGGGTCGGCCAGGATCTCGGGCGGGAAGTCGTAGGTAATCCAACCTTCTGTGCGGGCCAGAAGCTCCACGGCGGTGACGCCGGTCTCCTCGGCCAGCTCACGACGCGCGGCGGCCTCCAGGTCTTCGCCGTCGTCGACGCCGCCTTGCGGGAACTGCCAGTTGTAGGGGGGAGCCTGCCGATAGCGCCGGCCCAGCCACACGCGGCCGTCGGGGTGGAACAGAACCACGCCGACATTGGGACGATGCTTGGGGTACTCACGCTCGCTCATGCAAGCGTTAGATCAGGAGAAACGCCGGTACGCCAGAGCTAGCGATGCGCCAAGGCTGACGCAGGGGCAAGTTGCAGGCCGCGCGCGGGCAAACCGGCGGCCCAGACGCGGACCTGATTGATGGTCACCGGATAGGCGAAGCCCGAGCCCAGGGCCTGGCCACGGCCGTTGGCGCCGTTCTCCAGCGCCCGCAGTTGGGCGTCGATGGCGCCGGCGGCCAGCTCGTCGTCGATGACCCGGTCAGCCGAGGCGCGCGGGATCGGGCCGGCGCGGCGGGCGGCCAAGCCGTCGTCCACGAAGGCCAGGCCACGGGCCTTGAGCACCGCGTTGAAGGTGTTCATCGCCTGGTCGTTGTCGACGAAGCGAGCGCCCAGATAGTTGGACAGGCCGAAATAGCCGGTGGCGCGCGACATCAGCCATTCCAGCTTGCGGACGGTGTCCTCAGGCCGGTTGGCGGCGATCAGGGTGTAGGGACCCGGGTCGTTGGCCGGATAGTCGGCCGGCTCCATCGGGGTCTCCAGCAGCACTTCGTGGCCGTGGGCGCGGGCCAGGTCGATCCAGCCCTGCAGGCCGTCGGCATAGGGCGCGAAGGAGAGGGTGACCTCGCCCGGCAGGGTCTCGATGGCCGCGCGGGTGGTCTGGGCGTTCAGGCCCAGGCCGCCGATGACGACCGACACCTTGGGGCGACCGTTGGGCGTGAAGGGGCGGGCATAGGCGTCGGCGGCGGTACGGCCGTCGGCGGCGATGATCGGCAGCGGGCCGCCGCTGGGGCCCGGCGCGGTCAGGCCGGCGATCGGAGCCTGGGCCAGGCCGGGGCCTTGCTGGACAGGCGGCAGGAGCTCCTCGCCCATGGCCGGCATGGCGGGCTCGCTGCTTTCGCTGGTCACCGGGCCGAACGGATTGCTGGACAGGCTGAGCTGGCCCGGCGCCAGGCCGGTCTCGTGCTCGCCCGCGCCCAGCGCGTCACGCCAGCCTTCGGGCGCGTTCTTGGTGGCGCCGATGTCGGTCAGCGGCAGCCGGATCGTCGGCGCGCCGGCCTTGGGGTCGCTGGTGATCAGCACGAGGGCGGCGGCGGAGGCCAGGAACAGGCAGGCCGCGGCGCTGGCCCCGATATAGGGATTGCTCAGGGCGCCCATCAGCTTGGCGCGCAGGTCGCCGGTCCGGCCCGAGGCGGGCGCGGCGGCGGCGTAGGCGGGCTTGCGCGAGAACGTGACGGCCATGACCCGGGGAAGCTAGCGGGGAAGCTTCGAACATATGGTTAACGAGACCCTTAGGAACGCCGTCCGGCCTGCGGCGTGGGGACGCGGGGTCCGAAAACGAACAACGCCGCCCCGGTCTCCCGGAGCGGCGTCTCATCGGTCCTGAAAGGGACCGTGCTTACTTGTTCTGCGACGGCGCGGCCTTGCCCGCGGCCGTGGCGGCCTTGGCCGTGATGTCGGCGACCTTGGCGGCCGGCTTGGGCAGCTTCGGCGTGGCGGCGACCGAGCCGGCGTTCAGCACGGCGATGGCGCGCTGCAGCTGGAAGTCGTCCTTCTTGTCGTCGAAGCCGGTCGGCGGCGCCTCGGCCGGGGCGTGCGGGGCGACCCGCGACTTGCCCTCATCGGCGTTCAGCGCGTTCTTGAAGCTGGCTTCGCTGAACCAGACGCGGTTGGCGATGTCCTGGGCCTGGTCGCGGGTCTGGGCGACCTCGAGATCCGGCGCGATGCCGGTCTTCTGGATCGAGCGACCCGACGGCGTGAAGTACTTGGCCGTGGTCAGCTTCAGGGCGCCGTCGGCCCCGCCGCGCAGCGGGATCACGGTCTGCACCGAGCCCTTGCCGAAGCTGGTCAGGCCCACGAGTTCGGCGCGGTGGCGGTCCTGCAGGGCGCCGGCGACGATCTCAGCGGCCGAGGCCGAGCCTTGGTTGATCAGCACGACCATCTTCATGCCGTTCAGCAGGTCGCCCGGCTTGGCGTTGTAGCGCTGGATGTTGCGCGGATCGCGGCCGCGCTGGCTGACCACCTCGCCGCCGTCCAGGAACAGGTCGGACACGCCGACCGCCTGGTCCAGCAGGCCGCCGGGGTTGTTGCGCAGGTCCAGGATCAGGCCCTTCATCTGCGGGTTCTTGGCTTTCAGGTCGGTGATCGCGGCCGAGACGGCGTCGGTGGCCTTCTCGTTGAAGCCGGGCAGGCGGACATAGCCGTACGACCCTTCCATCCGGGCGATGGCGGCCTTGGGCTTGATGATCTCGCGCACAAGCTTGACGTCGAACGGGTCGGTCTTGTCGCGGGCGATGGTCAGGGTGACCGGCTCGCCGGGCGCGCCGCGCATCTGCTTGACGGCCTCGTTGACGGTCAGGCCCAGAACGCTCTGGCTGTTGACGGCGGTGATGTAGTCGCCGGCCTTGACGCCGGCGCGGTCGGCGGGCGTGCCGTCCATCGGCGAGACGACCTTGACGACGCCGTCCTCGCTGGTGACTTCGAGGCCGAGGCCGCCGTATTCACCGCGGGTGGTGTCCTGCATGTCTTCGTAGCTGTCGGGCGACAGATAGCCGGAGTGCGGGTCCAGGCTGGTCAGCATGCCGTCCAGCGCCGCCTCGATCAGCTTCTTGTCGTCGACCGGGGTGACGTACTGGTCCTCGACGGTGCCCAGCACGTCGCCGAACAGTTCCAGCAGCTTGTAGGTCTTGGTCTTGGGGGCGATGTCCGCCTGGGCGATGGGGCTGACATAAGCCATGGCCCCCGCACCGAGGACGAAAGCCGAAACACCGATGAGCAGGTACTTGCGCATTAAGGCCCTGAAGGCTCCCTACGCGGCGCGCGGCGCCGCAACCAATGTTAGCCCCGTCCAACCCGACGGTGACCTTCGTGTGAAGCTCACCTTATCAAAAGAGCCGCCTACCGCGACTCCTGTTTGAGCCAGCGTTCCGGATCCGCCGGTTCGCCGTTCTCCCGGACCTCCATATAGAGCTCCGGATCGGATGATACATCGTTAGCCATCTTTCCGATCGGGGCGCCGGCCGCGACAGATTGTCCGGGCGCGGCGGTAACCTGGTCCAGGCCGCCCAGGATCAGATGGTAGGCGCCTTGTGACCGAAGGATGACCACGGCGCCCCAGCCGTTCAGCGCGCCGGCATATTCGATGGTTCCGGCAGCGGGGGCGGTAACGGCCTGGCCTTTGGTCGTGCGGATGGTCAGGCCGGGCGACTTGCCGCCGGCCGGCGTCTCCTGGCCGAAGCGGCTGACGATGGCCCCGGCCGCCGGCGTGCGCAGGTGCAGCGGGCCGGTCGGCTCGGTCCGGCCCAGGCCGTCGGTCAGGGCCCCCAGCGTACGCAGCTCGCTCTCCTCGGCCATCGCTTGCTGGGCGTAGGCGCGCTCCAGCTGCGTCTTCTCGATGATCAGCCGCTCGATCTCGCCCTTGCGGTCGGCGACCACGCTCTCGGCGGTGAACAGCTCGGCCGAGGCGGCGGCGGCCTCGCGGCGCAGGGTCCCGACGGCGGTGGCCTGGCGGGCATAGGCCTCGGCGCGGTGCTGCAGGTCCGGGGTCATGGCGCGGATCAGGATCGCGGCCCGCACCGCGTCGCGGGCGTTGTCGGGCGAGACCAGCAGGGCCGGCGGCGGATCGCGGCGGAAGAACTGCAGGGCCGACAGCAGCTGCGACAGCCGCTGCCGGTTGCGACCCAGGTCCGCCAGGATCGAGCGCTCGCGGGCGTTCAGGGTCTCCAGCCGCGCGCGCTTGGCGTCGACATCGGCCCCGGCGGCGATGCGGGCGTGGTCCAGGCGGTCCAGCTCGGCCCGCAGGTCCTGGATCTCGCGGCGGGTGTCGGCGGCCTGCTGGCGGTCCTTGGCCCGTTGCTCCAGCACGCCCTTCTCGGCGCGCTGCCAGCCGACCACAGCCGTCGGGACGGCGAGGGCGCACAGGATCAGCAGAAGGCGCGACGGGCGGCGAAGCATCAAGGTCTTGATGCCCTAATCCCGATGATAGGGCGAGCCCGACAGGATGGTGGCGGCGCGATAGATCTGCTCGGCCAGCATCGCCCGGGCCATGGCGTGCGGCCAGGTCTGGACGCCGAAGGCCATGGTCTCGTTGGCGGCCGACAGGATCGACGGATCCAGGCCGTCGGCTCCGCCGATCAGGAACACCACGCGGCGGTTGCCGTCGTCGCGCAGCCGGGCCAGGTGGTCGGAAAAGGCGCGGCTCTTCCAGGCCTTGCCGTGTTCGTCGCAGGCGACGACATAGGCGCCCTCCAGATGGGGGCGCAGGACTTCGGCCTCGGCGGCCTTGCCGGGCTTGCGGGCCTCGACCTCGAGGATGTCGACGGGGCCCAGGGCCAGGGCGCGGCCCGAGGCGGTGGCGCGCGCGGCGTAGTCCACGGCCAGCTGCGCCTCGACCATGCGGCCCAGCTTTCCGACGGTGAGGATGGTGATCTTCATTCCAGCGAGCATGTGCCACGAACGGGCCGCTTCGTCGCGACGAAAGCCTGTACAGCGGCGACGAAGCAGTCCGGCGCGGTGAAGGCCAGGAAGTGCGGCCCACCCTGAACGGTGCGCAGGGCGATCGGTCCTGCGGTCCTCAGCGCCGCGACCTGGGCCTCTGCGCCGGCAAGCGGCGTCTTGGGGTCGAGGTCTCCCTGCAGCACCAGGGTCGGCGGCAGCTTGCCGGGGTGCTTTCCGAAAAAGGCGTCGCGCGGATAGGCGTTACCCGCGCCGCCGACCAACTGGCCGGGCAGGCTGCTGACGAACAGCAGGCCTTCGGCTTCGGCGTCCACCTGCGCCTGGGTCATGGCGGGGCGGGCGTTGTTTTCCGAGGCGCTGATCAGGCTGACCAGTGGGATCGACAGCGGCGCCTGGGCATAAGCGCCGAACGGGGCGCCGAACGCCTCAAGATCGGTGCGGGCTTGCTTGAGCGGTTCGCCGTCGCCGGCGCGCAGTGCGGCGATCAGCTCCGGGATGCGGGCGCGCAAGGGCGGAGCGTCCAGCAGGGCGCCAAAGAACCGCTTCGGCCTGCCGCCGGGAACCAGCGCCGCCTTGGCCGGATCGGCCAGCACCGCGCGATAGGCCTCGACCGCCGAGCCGCCAAGGCGGGCGCGGCAGGCGGAATCGACGTCGCAGGCGGCCAACACCTGCCGGCCGACCCGATCGACCACCACCGAGCGATGGCTGAGATCGAAGGTCGCATCGCCATCCGGCGGAACCAGCGAGTCGAGGATCACGCCGTCCAGGCGCTTGGGCGGGGCGATGGCCAGCGTCCGCAACGCCAATTGGGTTCCGTAGGACACGCCATAGAGGAAGGTCGGCTGCTCCTCCCCATAGCGCGCCATCAGGGCTGACAGGTCGCGGGCGGCGTTGCTGACGGTGAAGGTCTTGGTGCGAGGCGTCGCCAGGGCCGGCAGACAGGTGCCCCACTCGGCGCCCTGAAGGGCGGTCCCGCCCGGGCTCTCGGGACTTTCTTCCGCTGGGCACAGGCGCGTCGAGAACCCCGTGCCGCGATGATCCGGGATCATCAGGTCGTAGCCTGGGAACGCCGCGCGGAAGGTGTTCAGCAACGGATAGAAGCTGGCCCCGGACTCGCCTGGTCCGCCGGCGATCAGCCAGACCTGGCCGCGGGACGCGCCCTGGCCCGGGAAACGGCGCACGAACAGCTCGGCATGGCCCAGCTTCAGATCGTCCGGGTCCAGCGGCGACAGGAAGCGGGCGCACTGCGATCCCGCGAGGACGCCGTCAGCGTCGGGGCAGGGCTCGAAGGCGTCCTCAGGATGTTCGAACGGCGCGGCCTGGGCGGTCGGCGCGCCCACCAGAACGGCCAGTCCCAACGCGACCGCCGCCAGAATACCAGTCTTCATGCAAGCCCCCTACACGCGAGCAACATCGCTGGTTCTATCGAAAGGCGCAGCTTAAACCTTCGTCATGACCGCCTTCCAGACGCCCCGCTTGACCATTCGCCCGTTCCAGCTGGACGACCTCGACGCCTTGGCCGCCATCGCCGGCGATCCGGCAGTGATGCGGTTTGTCGGCGACGGTCAGGCGTTGAGCCGAGCGGCCTGCGCCGAGTGGATCGCCCGTTCGCGCGAGAACGTAGACCGCCACGGCTACGGCACGGCGGCGGTGCTGGACCGCGCGAGCGGCGCGCTGATCGGCTGGGCCGGCATGGCGCGACCACTCGAAGGCGGTGAGGAGCTGATCTACGGCCTCTCCCGCGCCTGGCAGCGGCGAGGCCTGGGTCGCGAGATCCTGAACGGCCTGATCGGGGCCGCGCGCGAACGCGGCGCGACGGGGCTAAGGGCGCTGATCTATCCCGACAACCACGCCTCGGCGGCGATGCTGACGCGCGCGGGCTTCACCCTGGCCGACACGGCGTACGAGGGCGAGGACGACACCCATCTCTATGTCTTGGAATTGGCCTAGAGAGGCCGTCGCGGCGATGGCGCCTTCCCGTGAGGAGGCGCCATCGCCGCGCGCGGAAGATCAGTTCGCCGCGGTGCGGTGCGGGGCGTCGACCGCCCAGATCTTCTCGATGTTGTAGAAGCTGCGCACTTCTGGACGGAACAGGTGGACGACGACGTCACCGGCGTCGATCAGCACCCAGTCGCAGTGCGGCAGGCCTTCGACCCGCGCCTTGCCGTAGCCGTTTTCCTTCAGGGCGCGCAGCAGGTGGTCGGCCAGAGCGCCGACGTGACGGTGCGAACGGCCCGACGCCACGATCAGGCTGTCGGCGACCGAGCTCTTGTCGGCCAGATCGATGTGGACGATGTCCTGGGCCTTGTCGTCGTCGAGGCGTTCCAGGATCAGGCGCTCCAGCGCCTTCAGGTCCAGGGGCAGACTCAGGCCCGGGGATTCAGTCGAGGACTCGGCGCCGGCCGGGCCTTCGTGCGCATTAAGCGCGGGGTCGCTACGCAGCGTATTGCTCCTTATGGGGTCGCTGTGGACATCCCCCATAGCATGGAATTGGGCGAAAAGTGAGAGGGCGCGTTCAACGCGTCGATTCGTCTTCCGAGACGAGGCGTTCAGGCAACGCCCAAGCTCAGCCTTTTTGCCGGGCTCGCATCGCCGTCGATGACGCGAAATTCAGCGGTCCGGTGAGATAGACCCAGGCCGGCGACTTGGCGTCGGGCAGCTTGGCGGCGGCGCTGGCGGGCCAGCGGGCGAAGGCGAAACGGCGGGCGGCCGGCGAGGTGCGGGCCTTCAGCGAGATCCATGGACGCGAGATCACCGCCACGGGCACCTCGCGCATGATCTGGGTCCAGCCGCGCCAGCGGTGGAAGGTGGCCAGACTGTCGGCTCCCATCACCCAGACGAACTTCACGCCCGGGAAACGCGCGCGAAGCACACGCAGGGTGTCGATGGTGTATTGCGAGCCCAGACGAGTTTCCGCGTCGGAGACGATCATCCCCGAACCGCGGGCCCAGCGGCGGGCGCCGGCCATGCGCTCGGCCACCGGCTTGGTCTCGTGCGAGGACTTCAGCGGGTTCTGCGGCGACACCAGCCAGATGACGCGGTCCAGCTCCAGACGACGCATGGCCGTCTCGGCCACGTGGGCGTGGCCCTCGTGCGCCGGATTGAAGCTGCCGCCGAACAGGCCCACGCGCATCCCCGGCTCCAGATGGAAGCCGAGGCGCTGGGCGTTGGGCCGGCCGGCCTCAGGGACGAGTCTGGCCGGTCCCGCGAACCACATATTTGAACGTCGTCAGTTGCTCGGCCCCAACCGGGCCGCGGGCATGAAGCTTGTCGGTGGCGATGCCGATCTCGGCCCCGAAGCCGAACTCGCCGCCGTCGGCGAACTGGGTCGAGGCGTTGACCAGCACGATGGCGCTGTCGACCGCAGCCACGAAGGCGTCGGCGGCGGCGGCGTCCTCGGTGACGATCGCGTCGGTGTGGCCCGAGCCATAGGCCGCGATGTGCTGGGCCGCGCCCTCGACGCCGTCGACTACGGCCACGGCCAGGATCGCGGCCAGATATTCGGTGGTCCAGTCTTCCGGGGTCGCCTTCTTCATCGAGGGCTCGATGGCGCGGGCAGCCGTGTCACCACGCAGTTCGCAGCCGGCCCGGATCAGGGCGTCGGCGATCGGCGGCAGCAGCGTCTCGGCGGCGGCCTTGTCGATCAGCAGGGTCTCGGCCGAGCCGCAGACCGACACCCGGCGCAGCTTGGCGTTGACGACTATGTCGACGGCCTTCTTCACGTCGGCGCCGGCATGGACGAAGACGTGGTTCAGGCCTACCAGGTGGCCCAGCACCGGGGCGCGGGCCTCGGCCTGGACGCGGGCGACCAGGCTCTTGCCGCCACGCGGAATGATCAGGTCGACGGCCTTATCCAGGCCCGCCAGGATGAAGCCGACGGCGGCGCGGTCGGGGGTCTTAACCGCCTGGACCGCCGCGGCGGGCAGACCGGCGGCCTTCAAGCCGCGCTCGATGGCCGCGTGGATCGCCAGGTTGGAGTGGATGCACTCCGACCCGCCGCGCAGGATCACCGCATTGCCCGAGCGCACGCACAGCGCCGCGGCGTCGGCGGTGACGTTCGGGCGGCTCTCGTAGATCATCGCGATCACGCCGATCGGCGTGCGCACGCGGCTGATGTCCAGGCCATTGGGCCGGGTCCATTGCGACGTGGCCACGCCCACGGGATCGGGAATGGCGGCCACGGCCTCGACGCCGGCGGCGACGTCTTCCAGGCGCTGCTCATCCAGGGCCAGGCGGTCCAGCATCGGGCCCGAGACGCCATTGGCCTCGGCGCGGCCCAGGTCCTTGGCGTTGGCGGTCAGGATGGCCAGGGCGTCCTTGCGGATCTCGGCGGCCATGGCGCGGATGGCGGCGGTGCGCTGCTCTGGCGTGGCGAGGCGAAGCGCGCGCGCGCCCTCGCGAGCCGTCCGGCCCATCCCCGCCATCGTCGCCTGCAAGCTCATGCCCGCGTCGTCCATCGTTCCCGATCCTAATCCAGAGGCCTGGTAAGTTATGCTCAGGTTGAGGCTTACCTAGGCGCTTTCCAGCACGGAGGGAACGGCTTTCGTCTGGAAGCGGAGGGAGTTTTGCTTGGCCCAGCCTCTGACGTCATTCCGGGCGCAAGGCCCGAAATGACGGTAGAAGGGCCGGACGCGGACTATTCCGCGTCCCAGGCGTAAGCCTTGTCCAGCCAGTCGCCCAGGCGGCCGTCGGGACGGGCCAGGCCGTGGATGCGGGTCATCTCGTCCTCGGACAGGCTGAAGTCGAGGACGTCGAAGTTCTCGGCGATGCGGGCCGGGTTGCTGGTGCGCGGGATGGCGATGACACCCTGCTGGATCAGCCAGCGCAGGGTGACTTGGCCCGGGGTCTTGCCGTGAGCCTGGCCGATCGCGATCAGCACCGGGTCCTGGGCCACCTTGCCCTGGGCCAGCGGCGACCAGGCGGTGATCGAGGTCCCCAGCGCGTCGGCCTTAGCCTTCACGGCCTTGAGCGACAGATAGGGGTGGTACTCGACCTGGTCGGTGGCGATCGGGGCGTCCGACAGTTTGGCGGCTTCTTCCAGTTGGGCCGACGGGAAGTTCGACAGGCCGATGGCGCGGGTCAGGCCGCGCGACTGCACCTCGTTCAGGGCCTTCAGGGTCTCGGCCAGCGGCACCTCGGGCTTGGGCCAGTGCAGCAGCAGCAGGTCGACGTGGTCGACGCCCAGCTTCTCCAGGCTGATCTCGGCCGAGCGCTGCAAATCACCGTCGTGGAACTGGTCGATCCAGACCTTGGTGGTCAGGAAGATGTCGTCGCGCTTGACGCCGCTGGTCTTGATGGCCGCGCCGACATCGGCTTCGTTGCCATAGATCTGGGCGGTGTCGATGTGGCGATAGCCGACCTCCAGCGCCTTCTCGACCAGCGGCACGGCCGTGCCGTTTTCCAGCTGCCAGGTGCCGAAGCCGAGGGCGGGAATGAGGACGTCGCCCGAGCGGACGGCGGGAACGAGCTTGGACATGGAAGGCTCCGAAAAAGCGGTCAAGCCGATATAGGCGCCGGATGGGTTTCGTCCCAGAGCTTGAGCACCTTCTTTGGCGCGGTGGCGCGCCATTGGCGGGTGACCAGGCCGCGGACCACGGCCGGATCGGCGTGGGGCAGGCGGACGAGGACGTAAGCGTAGTTCTTGAAGTGGTCGGTGAAATGGAAGGTCTCGGGCTCGGCTTCGACCAGCATCTCGCGCTCGTCGAACGGCACGGCGGGGCAGACCAGGCTGATCCCGTCCTCGAACATGCGGGTCAGGAACTTGCCGTGGGCCTTCAGGCAGGGACGGCCATAGGCTGTGCTGTCCTCTACGCCGGGCAGGCTGAAGGCGAAGGCGCGAACTTCCTCGTAGGTCATGGGAACCTCCGTCGCGGCGGACTATAGGAGCGGAATGACGTCCGCGAACAGCTTGAAGACTCCCGTCCTGGTGTTGGGCGCAACCAGCCTGATTGGCCGCTGGCTGATGGCCGTCCTGGCGCAGGCGGGGCTGGACGCGATCGCCCTGAGCCGCACCCAGTCTGCGGGTGGCGCGCAGTGGATCGCCGGCGACCTGAAGGATCCGGATCTGGTCCTGCCGCCCATCGCCACGGTGTTCTCGCTGTCGCCGATCTGGCTGCTGCCGGACGCCCTGGCGGCCCTGAAGGCGGCAGGGGTGACGCGGGTCGTGGCCTTCTCGTCGACCAGCCGCTTCACCAAGGAGAGCTCTCCGGACGCCGGCGAGCGGGCCGTGGCCAAGGCGCTGAGCGACGCCGAGGGCGCGGTCGAGGCCTGGTGCGCGGCCAACGGCGTGGCCTGGACGATCCTGCGGCCGACCCTGATCTATGACGAAGGCCGCGACGGCAATGTCAGCCGCATCGCCAGGCTGGTGAAGCGTGTCGGGATCATGCCGCTGCTGGGCGGCGGCCAGGGCCTGCGCCAGCCGGTCCACGCGGCCGACCTGGCGGCAGGGGCCCTGGCGGCGGCCGGCTCGCTGGCGGCGCACAACCGCGCCTATGACCTGGTCGGCGGCGAGACCGTGACCTACCGCGTGATGGTCGAGCGGATCTTCGAAGGGCTGGGCAAGCCGGCGCGCGTGCTGCCGCTGCCGGTCTGGCTGTTTGGCCTGGTCATGCGGCTGGCCAAGCCCTTCTATCCTGGCGCCACCACGGCCATGGGCGCGCGGATGGGCCAGGACCTAGTGTTCGACTCCGGCGACGCGACGCGCGACTTCGGGTGGACGCCCAGGGCGTTCCACCCGCGCTTCTAGAGAAGGCTGTCATCCCGGCCGCAGCGCAGCGAAGAGCCGGGACCACCGAAAGCTCAACGCTTCCTGCGGTCCCGGATCGGCGCGCTATGCGCTTGTCCGGGATGACAAGAGGGGGCGGATCTACGCCACCCCCGTGTCGCTCCAGACGCCCAGCTCGTTGCCCGACGGGTCGGTGAAGTGGAAGCGGCGGCCGCCCGGGAAGCTGAAGATCGGGGCGGTGATCACGCCGCCGGCCTTGGTCACCTTGTCCAGCATGGCTTCCAGGTCGTGGGCGAACAGGATCACCAGCGGGCGGTCGGACGAGCCTTCCTGTGGCTTGGCGAAACCGCCGTCGGTCCCCTGGCCCTCGAAGGCGACATAGTCGGGACCGTAGTCGACGAAGCTCCAGCCGAAGGCGTCGGCATAGAAGCTCTTGGTCGCCGGGAGATCGCCGCCGGGCCATTCGATGTAGTCGATCTTGCCGTCTTCGCGCATGGCGCTCTCCTGAAACGATGTTCTGCAAATGTTCTAGATTGGCGTCAGGGCAGAGTCCAGACGCTGGTGCGCTTCACGGCCAGGTCTTCCAGCTCGCGGGTAGTGGGCACCTGGTACTCGGCCAGCTTTTCCAGCCCGTCCTTAGGGAAGTAGGTGCGGCCCGGATCGCCGATCAGCACTGCCGCGCCGGCTTCGCGGCCCTGGCGCAGCCAGGCCATCACGGCCTGCGCCATCGGCCGCTCGTAGCAGATGTCGCCGGCCAGCAGCACGTCGGCTTCGGGTGGCGGGGCGTCCAGCAGGTTGACGTCGGTGAAGGCCACTTCAACGCCGTTGGCGTCCGCGTTCAGCCCCACGGCCGCTTCGCAGAAGACGTCGATGTCGGCAGCCAGGACGCTGGTCGCGCCGGCCTTCATCGCGGCGATGGCGACGATGCCCGAGCCGGTGGCGAAGTCGATCACCCGCTTGCCGGCGACGATCTCGGGGTGGTCGAGAATATAGCGCGCCAGGGCCTGGCCGCCGGCCCAGGCGAAGGCCCAGAACGGCGGCGGCAGGCCGATCTCCTGCAGGGCCTCCTCGGTCAGCTTCCAGATCGGCGTGACCTCGTCGGCCAGGTGCAGCGACAGCTCCGGCGTGTGCCGGGTCGGCTGCAGGCGCGTATTGTCGAGGATGAAGGCCCGGCGGCCTTCCAGGGTCTGGACGATCATGCCGCGCTTAGAGCACGTGAAGGGTCAGGCGGCGACCGCCGGTTTGCTCGAGGCGGCCTTCAGCACGGTCAGGTAGCCCGGGGCGGTCAGCATGCCCTTCGTCAGGCCCTTCTCTTCCAGCAGTCGGTGCGCCAGGGGCAGGTTCCAGCACGGGGTGTGCATGAACATGTGGTGCTCGGCGTGGAAGTTGACGTGGTAGGGCGCGATCAGGGCGCGTTCCAGCCAGTTGGCGCGGGTGGTGCGCGCGTGGCGGAACGGGTCGGGCTCGTCCTTGGCCACCAGGGCGTGCTCGGCGATGTTGCGCAGGCGGGTCACCAGCGGGAACCAGGTGGCCATCGGCACGATCCATAGCGCCAGCCAGGCCCACCACAGGCCGAACGCGGACAGCGCCACCAGGATGGCCAGGTTCCACAGCAGGAACGGCTTCTGCCGCGCCATCTCGCCGGCGAAGATCGCGCCTTTGGGCTGGTCGCCTTTCATCTTGCCGAGCAGGGGTCCGAACCGCTGCTTGAAGAAGGTCTGGCCCGTCAGGTCGCGGACGATCTTGCGACGCAGGGACTTGCCGGTGGTCGGGAAGGGGGCCGAGAGGACGAGGTCGGGGTCCTCGGCCTGCTGGGCGTATTTGTGATGCGTCAGGTGATAGGGGCGGTAGCTGGCCAGGGACGCGCCGGTCGGGGCCGCGCACAGCCATTCGCCGACCCAGTCATTGACCTTGAGGTTCGGGTGCAGCCCGCCGTGGGCCGCCTCGTGCATCAGGATGGCAAGCCCCAGCTGCCGCGCGCCGATCAGCATCACGGCGATCACGTAGGTCAGCGGATTGGGGAAGACGATGAACAACGCGCCAGCGGCGAGGATCACGCCCCAGGCATGGGCGACCATCAGCAGGCCCCGCCAGGACGAGCGCGCGGAGATCCGCGTCCATTCGGCGGGCGTGAACAGATCTTGCGGTTTGACACGCGGCGCGACTGCCATGGAACGGATCATCGCACGTTCAGATTACCGCTGACAGCATGACCCGACGTCACACTCTGGAGCTCACGATGCGCCGCCTAGTCCCTGTAGTTCTCCTGGCCTCGATGGTCGCCCTGCCCGCTGCGGCCGCCAGCTTCGACTGCCGCAAGGCCCGCACCGCCGACGAGCGGGCGATCTGCGCCAATCGCGACCTCAACGACCAGGACGTGCGGATGGACCAGCTGTACGGCATCACCCGCCACCTCGTGCCGATGGGCGGTCGCGGTGCGATCATGGACGACCAGCGCTCGTGGTTGCAGTCGCGCAAGTCCTGCGGCGCCAACCAGACCTGCCTGGCGCGCAGCTACGACCAGCGTATCCGCCAGCTGAACACGGTCATGGACCGCGTCTACAGCCAGGGGCCGTTCTAGTCAGAAGCTGACGCCCGGCTTCCAAAGGCCCGCCGTCAGGCCGATGACGATCAGCAGGCCGGCGATGGCGTTGGACTTGAAGAGCTTCAGCGCGCCGGGGCCGTCATTGACGTTCACGGCGGCGGCCTGGCGCGACAGGTGCAGGGCGAAGAGGCCGGCGAAGGGCAGGAACAGCGGGCCTAGATTGCCGGCCCAGGCGGCCGCGATCACCAGCACGAAGGCGGCGGCGTAGAAGCCCGCTACGCCCAGCTGGACGTGGGCGCCCAGACGGCGGGTCGAGGACTTGATGCCGGCCAGGGCGTCGTCCTCGATGTCCTGGATGGCGTAGATCGTGTCGTAGCCCAGGGTCCAGAAGATGCCCGCTGCATAGAGCAGGGCGGCCGACCACGACAGGTGGCCGGTGGCGGCGGCGTAGCCCAGCAGGGCGCCCCAGTTGAAGGTCAGGCCCAGCCAGGCCTGCGGCCACCAGGTGATGCGCTTCATGAACGGATAGCCGGCCACCAGGCCCAGGGACAGCACGCCCAGACCGATCGCCAACCAGCCCAGGGTCAGCAGGATCAGCAGGCTGATGAGGCTGCAGCCGACCAGGAACAGCCAGGCTTGCTTGACGCTGATCAGCCCGGCCGGGATCGGGCGCATGGCCGTGCGGGCGACCTGGGCGTCGAAGTCGCGGTCGACGATGTCGTTGAACGCGCAGCCGGCCGCGCGCATCAGGGCCGCGCCGATGAACACGGCCAGCAGCAGCCACGGATTGGGCCAGCGGCCCTGCTCGGCGGCGGCCAGGGCGATGCCTTGCCAGCCGGGCAGCATCAGCAGCCAGATCCCCGCCGGCCGGTCGAACCGGCCCAGCTTTAGCCAGGGCCGCAAGGCGGCGGGCGCGTGACGGTCGACCCAGTTGGTGGCAGCGGCGTCGGGCAGGATGGCGGTGTCGCTCATGTGGCGAGGCTTACCCCGCCGAGCGCGCGGGCGGCGATAGATAATTCCGATCCTGTCGCCAAAAACGATCAATTGGATTTGTCGTTGCCGGGCGGCCAAGGTTCCTTCCAAGAACTCGGCCGAGAGGGACGCCACCATGACCAAGACCACCCTGACGACGACGGCCGGTGCGCCGATCGCCGACAACCAGAACTCCCAGAGCGCCGGCCCGCGCGGTCCGCTGCTGATGCAGGACTACCAGCTGCTGGAAAAGCTGGCCCACCAGAACCGCGAGCGCATCCCCGAACGCGTCGTCCACGCCAAGGGCTCGGCCGCCTATGGCACGCTGAAGATCACCCACGACATCAGCGCCTACACCAAGGCCAAGGCCCTGCAACCAGGCGCGGAAAGCGAGATCCTGTTGCGCTTCTCGACCGTGGCCGGCGAACGCGGCGCGGCCGACGCCGAGCGCGACGTGCGCGGCTTCGCCCTGAAGGTCTATACCGAAGAGGGCAACTGGGACCTGGTCGGCAACAACACCCCGGTGTTCTTCATCCGCGACCCGCTGAAGTTCCCCGACTTCATCCGCACCCAGAAGCGCCACCCGGTCTCGAACCTGCGCTCGCCGACGGCGATGTGGGACTTCTGGAGCCTGTCGCCGGAAAGCCTACACCAGGTGACGACCCTGTTCTCGGATCGCGGCCTGCCGCAGAGCTATCGCCACATCCACGGCTTCGGCAGCCACACCTACAGCTTCATCAACGCCGCCCATGAGCGCGTGTGGGTCAAGTTCCACTTCAAGACCCAGCAGGGCATCAAGAACTGGACGAACGCCGAGGGCAATTCGGTCATCGCCAATGACCGCGAGAGCGCCCAGCGCGACCTGTTCGAGGCGATCGAGGGCGGCGATTTCCCGCGCTGGACCTTCTACGTGCAGATCATGACCGAGGCGCAGGCCGAGACGTTCCGCTTCAATCCGTTCGACCTGACCAAGGTCTGGCCGCACGGCGAATATCCGCTGATCGAGGTCGGCGTGCTGGAGCTGAACCGCAACCCGGACAACTATTTCGCCGAGGTCGAGCAGAGCTCGTTCTCGCCGTCGAACATCGTCCCGGGCATCGGCTTCTCGCCGGACAAGGTGCTGCAGGCGCGGATCTTCGCCTATGCCGACGCGCACCGCTATCGCGTGGGCACGCACTACGAGGCCTTGCCGGTCAATCGTCCGCGCTGCCCGGTGAACCACTATCACGCCGACGGCGCGATGCGCTTCGACGCCCCGCCGCGCACCAACGCCTGGTATGAGCCGAGCAGCTTCGGCGGGCCGGTCGAGGATCCGTCCGTCGCCGAGCCGCCGCTGCCGATCCACGGCGACGCCGACCGGTTCAATCACCGCGACGGCAACGACGACTATGCCCAGCCGGGCGACCTGTTCCGCCTGATGGACCCCGACCAGCAGCGCCAGCTGTTCGACAACATCGCCGCGGCCATGCAGGGCGTGCCGGTGGAGATCATCAAGCGCCAGCTGGTCCACTTCCACCGCGCCGATCCGGCCTATGCCGCCGGTGTCGCTGAACGGGTCGGCGTACCGATCGCCGACATCGCCATCGCCGCCGAATAGGCGACGAGCGGGAAGGGCCGCCGGACTTGAGCGGCCGCGCGGCCCTTCCCAATCCTTCGAAGGAGTTTCTCCATGACCACCGCCGCCCTTCGCGTTTCAGGCTGGAGCCTGCTGCTGGCCGGCGCCGGGGCCGGGATCGTCCTGCCCCATCCGGTGACCACCACGCTGTGGACCGCCGCGGCCAGGCTGTTCACCCGGGCCGGCGACCGCGCCATGGTCGCGCGCCTGACCTCGGCGACCAAGTTCGGGCCGCGCATTCGTCGCGGCCTGGCGCGCCGACCGGCGCCGCGTCTCGGCGGGCTGATCCCGGCGGCTTGATCAGGGTTGCTCCGGGGTTTGAACCGGCCCCGCGACGCGCTAACTCTTGCAAATGAGTCTCAAGCCTCGCCGCAAGCCGCGTCGCCGCCTGACCCGCGCCGAACGCTGGGCGCTGGACGGGCTGGGCGGCGCCTTGGTGGCGACCGGGGCGGTGGGCGTCGTCGTGCCGGGCATGCCGACCACCGTGTTCTGGATCGGGGCGGTGGTCTGCTTCCTCAAGACCCGTCCGCATACGGTGCGTCCGTTGCTGCGGACGCCGGTCGTCGGGCCGGCGATCATCTGGTTCCTGCGCTGGCGGCCGTTCGGCGGCGGGCGCAAGTCGCGTCCTTCTGCTGACACCTGACGGGTCGCGCAGGCTCGCGAAAGCGCCTATCTACCCCGCGCCATGACCGACATTCTCGACGACGAAGACGAAACCGGGCCCCGCAAGCGCGCCCTGTCGAACCGCCAGGTGCTGGGCTTTGTCGCCCGGTTCTGGAAGCGGCGGCCGGTGCTGTTCGGGTTCGGCGTCGGCCTGACCCTGGTGGCCGTGGCCTTCGACCTGGCCCTGCCCTACGCCTCCGGCTACCTGGTCGACACGGTCGCCAGCAAGCCGCGCGGCGACGCCCAGGCCTGGTCGGCCCTGGCCGCCTTCGTCGGCGTCTATTTCGCCTTCGCGCTGGTGCGCAACATCTCCCACCGGTTCTGGATCCCGCTGGCGGCCCGGAACATGGAGGAGATGACCAACGAGAGCTTCGCCAAGGTGCAGGCCTTCTCGTCGGACTGGCACGCCGACAGCTTCGCCGGCGCGACCGTGCGCAAGCTGACCCGCGCCATGTGGGGCTATGACAGCGTCACCGACGCGGTGACCATCTGGCTGGGGCCGGGCATCATCGTGCTGGTCGGGCTGTCGTTCGCCATGCTGCTGCGCCAGCCCCTGGCCGGCGTCATCTCGCTGGTGGTCGTCGTGGCCTATCTGGCCGTCAATCTGGTCATCACTGAGCGCTATGTGCGGCCCAGCAACCTGCGGTCCAACGCCCTGGATTCCAAGATCGGCGGGGCCCTGGCCGACGCTGTGACCTCGAATCCGACCGTGAAGAGCTTCGGCGCCGAGACGCGGGAGGCCGAGCGCCTGGCCCAGGTCACGGCCGCCTGGCGCGAGGCGATCATGGTCACCTGGACCCGCTTCACCAATGTGTGGCTGGGCCAGAACCTGCTGCTGGTCGTGCTGCAAGCAGGGCTGACCGGAGCCATGGTCTGGGGCTGGGCCCAAGGCACGGCCACGCCGGGCGACGTCGCCTTCGCCATCACCGCCTTCATGCTGATGAGCGGCTATCTGCGGAATCTCGGCGAGAACATCCGCATGCTGCAGAAGGGCCTGGACGACGCCGAGGACGTCGCCGCCTGGACCAATCTGTCGCCGCAGATCGCTGACGCTCCCGAGGCTCCTGACTTCAAGCCGGCTTCGGGCAGCATCGAATTCCGCGATGTGACCTTCCGCTACAAGGCGGCCGGCGCGCCGCTGTACGACCATTTCAGCCTGAAGATCGCGCCCGGCGAGCGGGTGGCGCTGGTCGGGCCGACGGGCTCGGGCAAGTCGACCTTCGTCAAGCTGGTCCAGCGCCTGCACGACCTGCAGGACGGGGCGGTGCTGATCGACGGCCAGGACGTCTCGAAGGTGACCCAGACGTCCCTGCGTCGCGCCATCGCGGTGGTGCCGCAGGACCCGGCCCTGTTCCACCGCTCCCTGCTGGAGAACATCGCCTACGCCAAGCCGGACGCCACCCGCGAGGAGATCGAGGCCGCGGCCAAGAAGGCCCGCGCCCACGAGTTCATCCTGCGCCTGCCCAAGGGTTACGACACCCTGGTCGGCGAGCGCGGCGTCAAGCTGTCGGGCGGCGAGCGCCAGCGCGTGGCCATCGCCCGCGCCTTCCTGGCCGACGCGCCGATCCTGGTCATGGACGAGGCGACCTCGTCGCTGGACGTCGAGACCGAAGGCCAGGTCCAGGCCGCCGCCGAGGCGCTGATGGACGGCCGCACCACGATCGTCATCGCCCACCGCCTGTCGACCGTGCGCGGCGCTGACCGCATCCTGGTCTTCCAGAACGGTCGGGTGGTCGAGGAAGGCCGCCACGACGACCTGGCGACCCAGGGCGGCGTCTATGCGCGGCTGAACGCGATCAGCGCGGGGATGGCGTAGGGGCCACCCCGCAGCCCTTCGCCGCCGGGCGCAGGATCAAGCGTTGGCCGCCCAGCATCAGATCGCGGCGGGCTTCAGGCTCGACCAGCTGGGCCGGGCCGCTTTTCAGGGCGGCGTCCAGGTCGACGCCCTCGCACGACGAGGACGCATCGGCCACCTTGAGCCATTGGCCGCCGGTGAGCTTCATGACGTCCAGCATCGCGCCGTTGGTCAGCAGCACTTCGTCGACGCCGTCGCCATCGACGTCCAGCATCAGGGCCGAGCAGCGCATGCCGGCATAGCCGCAGACCGAACCGGAGTCGTTCTTGGTCCAGTCCTGGTTGCGGAAGCTGTCGGGCAGGGTCTTGCCGGAGGGGTAGACCTGCATCACCGCGATGTCCGGCCCGCCCGGCGTGGCCGAGGCCTTGGCGGTCAGCAGCCGGGCCTTGTCGGCGCGTTCGGCGATGTCGGGGTTTCCGCTTTTCACCAGCCGTTCCAGCGCATTGCGCCCGTAGCGTCCGCTCTCGAAGCGCAGGAACTGGAAGTCGAACTTGTCGGGCGCGACCTTGCCGGCTTCCAGGCGCTTGACCTGGCTGTTCACCGACAGGCGGGCCGGATCGGCGATCGGGGTGAACAGGGCGATCAGCAGCAGCACCGAGATGGCGGCCATGATCAGGTTGGTCGGCTCCAGCGGCTTCATCCAGACGCCGGGCTTGAGGGCCGCCAGCGTGTAGCCGACCGTGAAGCCGGCCGCGACGACCAGATAGGCGCAGGCCAGCACCCGGTCGGGGGTGAGGCCGTACTGGTCGATCCGCAGATGGAGGGCATAGCCGGTCAGGATGACGATCGGGATCAGCAGCAGGCCGGCCAGGCGCGCGGCCCAGCGCAGGATCAGGTGCGGCGGCTCGATGCCGTCCTGATAGGCGGCGTTGATCAGGATGATCAGGGCGGCGGCGGCCGACAGCAGCAGGGCCGCGGCGGCCTTGGTGCCCCACAGCGGGGCCAGGCCGGTGAACGGCAGGCTGGCCAGGAAGCCGGCGGCGATCACCACCATCAGCGGCAGCAGCCAGGCCAGCAGCACCAGGGCCACGGTGCGCACGCCGCGCACCAGGCCGGCGCGGGCCTCGGTCAGCTGCACGGCCATGTGCACGGCGGCGGCGAACATCAGGCCGGTGGCCGGGAAGGCGAAGGCGGTCTCGCCGATCAGCTTCTGGATCGCGTTGACGCCGATCAGCTTGAACAGCGCCCCGGCCAGGAACAGCAGCAGCCAGAAGGCGCCGGTGAAGGCCAGGGACAGGAACAGCCGCACGGCGTTGGTGCCGACCAGGTCGAAATAGTGGTCATAGGGCGCGACCGGCTTGCGGACGGCCTCGGCCGGCTGGACCAGGTGATGGGCGATGAACAGCAGGGCGGCCACGGCGATGAACAGCGGCGGCGACAGCGGACCGGCGCCATAGCGCTCGGGCGCGGCCCCGGTCCAGGCGGCGTGGACAGCCAGGATTGCGGCCAGGGCGGCGGCGATCAGGCTCCAGGCGATCAGGGCCCGGCGGCGCATGGCCGACAGCGCCGCCAGCGGGATCATCGGGACCATCAGGGCGCAGACCAGCAACGGCGCGTACAGCATCGGCTGCGTCGCGGGCCAGGCCTTGGACTCGTCGGCCTTCTGCAGCAGGAACATCGCGATGCCCTGGGCCAGACCGATCCCCAGGCGGGTGAAGGCGGTGGTCCGGTTCGTGGTGTTCTGCGTGGGCGCGTCGTCCATGCGGGGCGTCTCTCCGTTTCGGGTAAAGCACCACGCCGCGCCGATGTCGGGAAGGGGGCTTTTCGAACGTCCTTGTTGGCGATCAGATGTTCGCGCCTGGGAGTGACGACCGATGATGAAGCCGCCCGCCGCCTCGATCGACGCCTATCTGGCCGCCTTGCCGCCCGCGCAGCGCGCGGCGCTGGAAGCCCTGCGCGGTCAGATCCGCGCCCTCGTCCCCGACGCCGAGGAGGTCATCAGCTACGGCCTGCCGACCTTCAAGCTGCATGGCAATCTCGTGCATTTCGGCGCGGCCGCGAAGCACTGCGCGTTCTATCCGGGCTCGGTCGAGGCGTTCGCGGACCGGCTGAAGGGCTTTGACACCAGCAAGGGCACGATCCGCTTCCAGCCCGAGGCGCCGCTGCCGCCGGACCTGATCCGCGAGATCGTCGAATATCGCGTGGCCGAGAACCTGGAAATCGCGGCCGAACGGGCGGCGAAGAAGAAGCGGTGAGCCTCAGCCGCAGTCCTCGATGGCCTGGGCCAGGGCGGGGGCCGCGCGGGCGACCTGATTGGGGTAGAGCACCTGCGAGCCCGAAGGCTGGGCGTTGACCACGATCGAGGCGGGGCCGTCGGCGTGGCGGAAGGTGATCGTCCAGCTGGCGTTGGCCGGGGAGTGGGTGAACGGCTCCTCGGTGGGCGGCGGCGCCTTCTTGCGGCGCGCGTCCGCCGTCAGCGTCTTCAGCAGGCAGGCGCGCACCTGTTCCGCCGACTGGGCCGAGCTGTAGAGCGTGATCTGCAGGTTCGAGACGGGGGCGGCGGCCCCGCTCGGACCCGCCACGAAGAAAGCCGCAGCCGCCAGACCAGCCAACCGTTTCAAGGCACGCCCTCTGCAACAACAATACAGCCTGTAGTTTAGCGGGCTGTTGCGGACGGGAGCAATCGCCTATCGCGCCAGGCGGCCATCCTCCAGGGCGGCGGGTTCGAACGGGAAGATCACCGCCGGGTCGGGCTTGGCGACGCTCTTGACCAGCTTCTTGTCGCCGGCCGCGTGCAGCAGCCAGCGGATGACGTTGAGGCGGGCGGTCTTCTTGTGGTCGGCGCGCACGCAGATCCAGGGCGCGACGTCGCTGTGGGTGCGCATCAGCATCTCGTCGCGGGCCTGGGTGTAGTCATCCCACTTGGCCTGGGCGACGGCGTCCAGGTCGCTGGTCTTGAAGGCCTTCAGCGGGTCCTCGCGACGGGCCTTCAGGCGCTCGGCCTGCTCGTCGCGGCTGATATCCAGCCAGAATTTCACGTAGCGTAGGCCGTTCTCGACCAGCATCCGCTCGAAGGCCGGCACGTCGCGCAGGAACTGCTCCTGCTGCTCGGGCGTGGAGAAGCCCATCACCCGCTCGACCCCGGCCCGGTTGTACCAGGAGCGGTTGAAGATCACCGCCTCGCCGCAGGCCGGCAGGTAGTCGACATAGCGCTGGAAGTACCACTCGCTGCGTTCGCGCTCGTTGGGCTTGGGCAGGGCCACGACGGTGGTGGCGCGCTTGGACAGGTGCTCGGTGACGCGGGCGATCGTGCCGTCCTTGCCGGCCGAGTCGCGGCCCTCGAAGATCACCAGGATCTTCCAGCTGTCCTTGATGGCCTTGCGCTGCATCTCGATCAGGGCGAGCTGCAGCTGGCGAAGCTCGTTCTCGTAGTCGTCGGACTTGCTCATGACGTCAGCCTACCCCCGCATTGTTGGATTAGGCTAGAAGGACGCCATGATCCGTCTCTTCGTTCCCAACGCCCTTTCCGCCGGCGCCGGCGTCGCGCCCACGGTCGACCAGTCGCGCTATCTGACCTCGGTGATGCGCCTGGCCGTCGGGGCCGAGCTTCTGCTGTTCAACGGCCGCGACGGCGAGTGGCGCGCGACCATCGTTGAAGCCACCAAGCGCGGCTGCCTGCTGAAGGCCGAAGAGCAGGTCCGGCCGATGGAGAGCGGGCCGGACCTGGATCTCATCATCGCCATGGTCAAGCGCAGCCGGGTCGAGACCATCGTCGAGAAGGCCGCCGAGCTGGGCGCGCGTCGCGTGCGGCTGACGATGACCCGGCGCACGAACGTCGACTTCGTCAAGCTGGGCCGCCTGGACGCCATCGCCATGGAAGCGGCCGAGCAGACCGGCCGCCTGGACGTGCCCGAGGTGGCCGACCCCGAGAAGCTGGACAAGATCCTCGACGCCTGGGACCCAGCCCGTCGCCTCGTCTTCTGCGACGAGGGCGGCGACGCCAAGCCGGCGATTGAAGCGCTGGCCGGGACGGGCGGTCCGGCCGCCATTCTGATCGGTCCCGAAGGCGGGTTCGCGCCCGAGGAACGCGAGCGGCTGCGGGGGCTTTCCTTCGTCACGCCGGTGTCGCTGGGCCCGCGCATTCTGCGTGCGGACACGGCGGCGATCGCGGCCATGACCTTGTGGCAGGCGGCCGCCGGCGACTGGCGTTAGCGAGATATGCTCAAGGTCGCCCCTTGAGGTTCTGAAAGAAAACGCCCAACTGGGCGTGACATCGCGTTTCGCCGTCGGCGGAGGGACTTCGTTTCCATCCTCCCGCAGCATCATTCCCTGGGGAGGGGCGGCTTGCATGGCCGACACCGCTAGCGTTCAAGATCGTCAGCTGACGCTGGCCGACCTGACCGAATATTTCGCCCGCGGCAGCAAGCCCAAGGAGGCTTTCCGTGTCGGCGCCGAGCACGAGAAGTTCGGCTTCTACCTGGGCTCGCACGCGCCTGTTCCGTACGAGGGCGACAAGGGCGTTCACGCCCTGCTGACCGGGCTGCAGCGCTTCGGCTGGAAGCCGGTCATGGAAGGCGAGGTCATCATCGGCCTGGAGCGCAACGGCGCCAATGTCAGCCTGGAGCCGGGCGGTCAATTCGAGCTGTCGGGCGCGCCGCTGGCGACCATGCACGACATCTGCGAGGAAACCGGCCAGCACCTGGACGAGGTCAAGACCGTCGCCGACGAGCTGGGCCTGGGCTTCACGGGCCTGGGCTTCTCGCCGCTGTGGACGCGCGAGCAGGTGCCGGTGATGCCCAAGGGGCGCTACGTGATCATGCGCAACTACATGCCCAAGGTCGGCAATCTGGGCCTCGACATGATGCTGCGCACCTGCACGGTGCAGGCCAATCTCGACTTCTCCAGCGAAGCCGACATGGTCGCCAAGTTCCGCATGAGCCTGGCCCTGCAGCCGATCGCCACGGCGCTGTTCGCCAACTCGCCGTTTACGGAAGGCAAGCCGAACGGGTTCCTCTCCGCGCGGGCGAATGTCTGGACCGACACCGATCCGAACCGCACGGGCCTGCTGGACTTCGTGTTCGAGGACGGTTTCGACTTCGAGCGCTACGCCCGCTACGCGCTCGACGTGCCGATGTATTTCGTCAAGCGCGGGGACCGGTACATCGACGTCGCCGGCCGCTCGTTCCGCGACTTCATCGAAGGCAAGCTGCCCGAGCTGCCGGGCGAGATCGCCACGATGAAGGACTGGGCCGACCACACCACGACCGCCTTCCCGGAAGTGCGCCTGAAGACCTATCTGGAGATGCGCGGCGCCGATGCGGGTCCCTGGAGCCGCCTGTGCGCCCTGCCGGCGCTGTGGACCGGTGTGTTCTACGACGACGCGGCCCTGGCGGCGGCCTGGGACCTCTGCAAGGACTGGACGATCGAGGACCGTGAAGGCCTGCGCCGCGACGTCCCGCGCCTGGGCCTGAAGGCGCAGGTCGCCGGCCGCAGCGCCCAGGACGTGGCCAAGGACTTCGTGGCCATCGCCAAGTCGGGCCTAAAGGGCCGCGCTCACATGAACGGCGGCTTCCTGGACGAGACCATCTATCTGGGCGAGCTGGAAGAGATCGCCGACAGCGGGATCACGCCGGCCGAAAAGCTGCTGTCGCTCTACAATGGCGACTGGAAGGGCGACATCGGCCGCGTCTTCACCGACTGCGCCTACTGATGCGGATCGTCTCGTCCCTCATCGTCCCTTGTCTTATGGGCATGGCGCTGCTGGCGTCTCCGGCCGCCGCCCAGACCATCGCCGTGACCGGTCCCGAGGGCCAGTCGTTGACGCTGAGCGCCGCGGATATCGCCGCCCTGCCGCGCCAGACGGTGACCTTCGCCGGCCACGGCGAATCGCACGTCTATGAAGGTCCGCTGCTGATTGACGTGCTGGCCAAGGCCGGCGCGCCGACGGGCAAGGCGCTGCGCGGTCCGAACCTAGCCCACGTGGTGCTGGTCGAAAGCAGCGACGGCTACAAGGTCGCCTTCGGCCTGGCGGAATCAGATCCGGGCACACGCTCCAACCGCATGATCCTCGCCGACAAGGCCGATGGCGCGCCTATGGGCGAAGGTCAAGGGCCGTTCCGGTTGATCGTCGAGGGCGATCTGCGTCCCGCGCGCGGCGCGCGAATGGTCTCTGCCATCAAGGTCCTGAACCTGGGCGACAAGGCCGCGCCCAGCGCGCCCGCGCACAAGCATTAGAAGATCGCTCTCGCTCCGGCGATCAAGCCTGCCCACAGGCCGATCGTGGCGGCCAGGGCGAACAAGCGGCCCCAGGCGAGCTTGCGCCCGACCAACTTGGATTGGGGATTGATCGTCGCGTGAACAGCAGCGTCCGTCCGATGAGACGTGACGTAGGCCATGGTTTCTTCCTCCGCGCCCCTCTGCCGGGAGCTGAACCTCATGGTCACGCTCCCATCGGTTAAGGCGGGCTTAAGCCCGGCTTCCCTCCTGAAAATCGTCGTCTAGATCGCGCCGACGCCCTTGTAGGGCTGCTGCACCAGCGGCTCGTCGATGTCGTGCTCGGCCTTGTCGGGATCGGGCATCGAGACGTTCGGCTCCCAGTGCGCGGCCTGGCTGCTGCCCGAGCCGCTGTCGGTGTGGCGGACGATCTCGTCCACCTCGCGCGCCGCCGTCAGGCCGCCCAGCTGGAACTCCACGTGCTCGGGATAGAAGGCCACGCGCTCCTTGATCCGATCGACAGCCGCGAACGGCGTCTCGTAGGACCACACCGCATCCTCGATCACCTGGGCGTCGCGATAGATGGTGAAGTAGCTGGCGTCGCCCTTGTAGGGACAGTGGGTCTTCTTGTCGGTCCGGCGCAGGAACAGCATCTCAACGTCCTGGCGGGGGAAGTAGTAGACCGGCGGATAGTCGGCCTCCTTCAGCACCAGGACATCGTCGCTATCGGCGATCTCGTGACCTTCGAACAGCACGCGCACCGTGGTCGGCGCGCGGCTGAGCGTGATCGGATGGCTTTCGTCTGGAATCTTCATCGGGCGCTTCCGCATGAAAGGGTTCGCAAGGGAAACGCACGAAATCACCGCAAAGCTTCAACCGAGGCTCGCGCAGGGGTGAAAGTTCGCGGCGTCGGCGGCATGCCGTTGCTTGTGAAACCATCCGCTGCGTGATCTTCTCCCCGCCAATCAGGGGAGGCGAGGGCGATTTGACCGGGGGTCAAAACTCAGCCCCGTCACGTTTCAAGGTTCGCGTATGAACATCGTCATCGCCGGCGGCATACTGGTCACGCTCGTGACCGGCATCCCCGTTCTCGTGCAGTTGCTGAAGGGCCACCCGCGCGGCCTGATCATCTGCTTCCTGGCCGAGATGTGGGAGCGCTTCTCCTACTACGGCATGCGGGCGCTGCTGATCTTCTACCTGACCCAGCACTTCCTGTTCGACCCGAAGGCGGCCAGCGGCCACTACGGCTCCTACACCTCGCTGGTCTATATCGTGCCCCTGTTGGGCGGCTTCCTGGCCGACCGCTATCTGGGCACCCGCAAGGCCGTGGCGTTCGGCGCCCTGCTGCTGGTGGCCGGCCACCTGGCCATGGCGGTCGAAGGCAAGCCGGCGGTGCAGACCCTGGCCTTCGGCGGCCAGGTCTACGAGTTCCAGTCCGAGGGCCGCGGCGACGCGCGCACCGCTCAGCTGATCGTGGCCGGCAAGCCCTATGACGTCACCGCGACCCCCAAGGGCGACTTCGCGATCAAGGACCTGCCCCCCGGCGCGCCGCTGCCGGCCGTGCTGCCCAAGGGCGAGTACAAGCTGGACGTGGCCGGTCGCGACCCGCTGTACCTGAACATCTTCTGGCTGGCGCTGTCGCTGATCATCGTCGGCGTGGGCTTCATGAAGTCGAACGTCGCGGCCCTGGTTGGCCAGCTCTATCCGCAGGGCGATCCACGCCGCGACCCGGGCTTCACCCTCTACTACTACGGCATCAATCTGGGCTCGTTCTGGGCCTCGATCCTGTGCGGCATCCTGGGCGTCAACTTCGGCTGGTGGGCCGGCTTCGGCGCGGCGGGCCTGGGGATGCTGGCCGGCTTCGTGATCTTCGTGCTGGGCAAGCCCTGGCTGCTGGGCAAGGGCGAGCCGCCCGCGGACGCCAAGCTGAAGGAGAAGGTCGCCGGCCCCATCACCCGCGAGGTGGTGATCTACGGCGTGTCGCTGCTGGCCGTGCTGGCGGTGTTCCTGGTGGTCCAGCGCACCCCGGTGGTCAATGTCACCCTGCTGGCCGGCATGTTCGGCTCGCTGGGCTACATCCTGTGGTTCGCCTTCGTGAAGTGCGAGAAGGTCGAGCGCGAGCGCCTGCTGCTGGCCACGGTGCTGGTGCTGGGCGCGGTGGTGTTCTGGACCCTGTTCGAACAGGCCGGCTCGTCGCTGAACCTGTTCGCGGCCACCAATGTCGATCTCAAGCTGCTGTCCAAGCCGGTCGAGTGGTTCGGCGGGGCGGTGGTGCTGGGCGCGCCCGCCCAGCTGGCCGCGGCCGGGATCTCGACGGCCGGCAAGTTTTGGATCAACACCGACTTCAACGCCGCCCAGACCCAGGCCATCAACGCCGGCTGGATCCTGATCTTCGCCCCGGTCTTCGCCGCCCTGTGGACGGTGCTGACGGCGCGCGGCAAGAACCCCAGCGCCATGGTCAAGTTCGGCCTGTCGCTGATCCAGGTGGGGGCGGGCTTCCTGATCCTGCTGGTCGGCGCCACGTTCGCCGACGGCGCCTTCAAGATGCCGCTGATCTTCCTGGTGCTGATGTACATGCTGCACACCACCGGCGAGATGTGCATGTCGCCCGTGGGCCTGTCGCAGATGACCAAGCTGTCGCCGCTGCAGATGGTCTCTTTCGTGATGGCCGTCTGGTACATGGCCCTGGCCATGGCCAACCTGTTCGGCAGCTGGATCGCGGCCATCGCCTCGACCGAGACCATCGGCGGCCAGGTCCTGGACCCCGCCGCCGCCATGGCCCAGTCGCTGCTGGTCTTCAAGGTGATCGGCCTGGCCGCCATCGGCCTGGGCGTGGTGTTCCTGGCGCTGGCGCCGGTCCTCAAGAAGTGGTCGCACGGCGCCGACGAGACCGACGCCAGCTTGGTGGCCGATCCCAGCGTCTCGGGCCAGGCCTAAAGATCGAAGGGCCCCGGCGCTCACCGGGGCCCTTCACCGAGGCGCAGAGGGGCCGCGCCTCACCTTCGGGTGGAACGGCCTTCGCGGTGGCTCAATACCGGCGAAGGCCGCTTTCCGCTCCGACCCGAAGCCCGCGCACCGTGCGTGCGGCGGCGCTTCGAGGACAGTTACAAGCGCGAAAGGTGGATTAAACCTGCGACAGGTTCGCCTCTCCCATCCCGATCTTCCCGGCGAAAGCCGGGACCCAGGTCGTAGGGCGGTGAGGCGCATGCAGAAACGCCCGCGATCCTGTCGGGACCGCGGGCGCTCTTGCATCTGGGCCCCGGCTTTCGCCGGGGAAGCGGAGAGGGATCAGACCGCCGTGCCGCCCACGGTCAGGCCGGTGATCTTCAGCGATGGCTGGCCGACGCCCACCGGCACGCCCTGGCCGGACTTGCCGCACACGCCGATGCCGGGGTCGAAGTCGAAGTCGTTGCCGATCATCGTCACGCGGGTCAGGGCCGACGGGCCGTCACCGATCAGGGTCGCGCCCTTGACCGGGGCGGTGATCTTGCCGTCCTCGACCAGGTAGGCCTCGGTGCACTGGAAGACGAACTTGCCGTTGGTGATGTCGACCTGGCCGCCACCGAAATTGGCGCAGTAGAGGCCGCGCTTCAGCGAGGCGATCATCTCGGCCGGATCGTCATTGCCGGCCAGCATGCCGGTGTTGGTCATGCGCGGCATCGGCATGTGGGCGTAGGACTGGCGACGACCGTTGCCGGTGGCCTTCATGCCCATCAGGCGGGCGCTCATGCGGTCGTGCATGTAGCCGACCAGGATGCCGTCCTCGATCAGCACGGTGCGCTCGGTGGGCGTACCCTCGTCGTCGACGGTCAGTGAGCCGCGGCGGCCGGCGATCGAACCGTCGTCGAACACGGTGACGCCCTTGGCGGCCACGCGCTCGCCGATGCGGCCGGAGAAGGCGCTGATGCCCTTGCGGTTGAAGTCGCCTTCCAGGCCGTGACCGACGGCCTCGTGCAGCAGCACGCCGTTCCAGCCCGGGCCCAGGACCACGTCCATCTCGCCGGCCGGGCAGGCGACGGCGTCCAGGTTGACCAGCGCCATGCGCAGGGCCTCGTCGACCTGGCCCTGCCACTTGTCGGGGCTGATCCAGGCCGAGAAGCCGGCGCGGCCGCCGGCGCCCGAATTGCCGGTCTCGCGGCGGCCATCCTTCTCGACGGTGACCTGGACATTGACCCGCACCAGCGGGCGCACGTCGCGGATCAGCTTGCCGTCGGCGCGCAGGATCTCGACCACGCGGCGCTCGCCGGCCATCGAGGCCATGACCTGCACGACGCGCGGATCGCGGGCGCGGGCGAAGGCGTCGATCTCTTGCAGCAGGGCGACCTTGTCGGAGAAGTCGGGAGCGCTGACGGGGTTGTCCTCGCCGTACAGCTTTTCGTTGGTCGAGCGCGGGCCCTCGGCGCTGACGCCGGCATAGCCGCGCTTGGCCAGCTTGGCCGAATCGGCGGCGCGGCCGATGGCGGCTTCGGAAATCTCGGCGGCGTGGGCGTAACCGGCGGTCTCGCCGGCCACCACGCGCAGGCCGAAACCCTCGCCCGAATCATAGGAGGCGCTCTTGAGGCGTCCGTCGTCGAAGACGAAGGCCTCGCTCTCGGAGCGCTCGAGGAACAGCTCGCCGTCGTCGGCGCCGGCCAGGGCCTGGCCCAGGATGTCCCGGGCGCGTTCGGAATCGACGCCAGCGGCGTCCAGCAGGGAAGGAGCGGAGATGGGAGCGTTCATGCGCCTACAGGTAGGCCTTCCGAACGCGTCCGTCACCCCGCTCCCGATTCTCAGTACTCCCGGCGGATCTCGCCCGAGCCGCTGATCTCGCTGTTCACCGTCTTGGGTTCGGTGCGCAGTTCCAGATCGCCGCTGCCCGAGATGTCGATCTTGGCCAGGGAGGTGGCGAACAGCGCGCCGCCGCCGCTGCCGGAGATGTCGACGCTCGCCGTCTTGGCCTTCAGGTCGGCCAGATTGACGTAGCCCGAGCCCGAGTTGTCGATCGTCACCGCGTCGACCCGGCCCGAGGCGTCCACATCGCCGCTGCCGCTGACCGACACGGCGAAGGCGGGGTGGTCGTACTTGCGGATGTCCAGGTCGCCCGAGCCGCGCACGTCGAACTTGGTGACGTCCGGCGCGATGACCGTGATTTTCACCCGGTCGGAATCGCTGCGGATATGCACGCCGAAGGCGCTGATCGTGACGCTGTCTTGGTCAACGCCGTCGTTGCCGTCCAGGCTGATGTGGCCGCCGTCCACCTTCAGGCGGTCGATATAGGCCTTGGGGCCCGAGGCGACGATCTTGGCCTCTGCGCCCTGGACGAAGACCACGTCGATCGGCAGGTCGACGCGCAGCTCGTCCTTGCCCGTCCACGCGAAGGTGCGATCGATGCTGGGCGTCATGCGCTCGCCCCGGACGAAGTGGCTGCCGCTGGCGCGGATCACCTTGCCGTTCTCGCGGATGACGATGGTGTCGTCCTGGTTCAGCGGGATGGTCCAGCCGTTCTTGAGGATTTCAGGGCCGGCGATGGCCGCCACCCCGGCGAAGCAGCCGACGGCGAGCGCGAAGCTGGCTCCGGCGACGATCAGTGAATTGCGGATCAACATGGTGTCCCCTCCTTGTCCCGCTTAGGCTTGTTCAAGGGCCGGCTTGAGCAGCCGGAAGTGAAGGCGGGCGTACCAGACGACCGCGTTGAAGACGCCGACCGTGACGATGGTCAGCAGGGCGCCCAGGCAGGTCGCCACGCCCATCAGGCCCAGGCCGGTCAGGAAGGCGGTGATCGGGCCGCCAGGCGGTCCGGTCAGCGGGCCGACGGCGAACACCAGGCCGCCGCCGACGAAGACGGCGACCACGGCCACCAGCATGCCGAACAGGGTCCCCAGCACGCCCATCAGCAGGGGCAGCAGGATCATGATGTCCAGCGCGCCCAGGCCCAGCAGGGCGATGACGGCGGCCATGGCGTTGGAGGGGTTCTTGCGCTCCTCCCACTGCTTGAGGCCGTTTTCGGCGCGCAGCTCGCGGGCCAGTCGGTCCGGATCGCCCAGGGCGGCGGCCACTTCCTCTTCGCTGCGCCCGGCTTCCTGGGCGTCGGCGAAGTGGGCCTCGTGGTCGGCGACGATGTCGGCGATGGTGGTCACCGGCAGGCCGGCCAGGCCGCGACGCAGGCGGGTCATGAACTCGGCGCGGGTCATGCGGCGGCTCCCACGATGGCGTTGACGGCGTTCGAGAAGGTCGCCCACTCGGCCTTCTGCTGCTCGAAGCTGCGACGGCCGGCGGCCGTCAGGCGGTAATATTTGCGCGGCGGGCCGCTCTGGCTCTCGACCAGATAGGTTTCCACCAGACCATCCGACTGCATGCGACGCATCAGCGGATAGATCGTCCCTTCCCCCATATCGATGTCCTTCGTCAGCCTGCTGGCGATCTCATAGGCGTAGCTGTCGGCGTGCGAGAGCAAGGCCAGCACACACAGCGCCAGCACGCCTTTCTTCAGTTGAATTTCAATGGCTTCCGGCACGTCGTCCTCGCCTCCTTGGATGCTCTCTTCTACCGCCAGGTACTGCGCATCGCAAGGTACCTACTCATGAACGATACGTAATGATGCGGAAATTGCGGGAAGCCGTTGCGGCGCAGGTTTTCCGGGGGCTGGAGGCGAGGCGCGCCAATCCCATGCTCAGAGCGTGGTCTCTGGCGCTTGGCAACAGGGGACGATGCGCGTATGCAGCCTGCGGATCGGCCTTTTTGGGGCGGGCTGGGCGTCGACGTGTGTCCTTTTGGACCGCGCCGGTCGTGGCTCCCGCCATCATCGGGGTCGTACTAATCAAGTCGGCGCGGCGTGACATTGATTGATGTCAAATCGCCGCCGAAACGGGCCGTGAGGGATATGAAGGCGCAATTTTCGGGGATTCGGCGGGTCTTGACGGGCGCCAGCGCGCTCGCCGCCAGTGTCGTTTTCGCGGGGCACGCCCTCGCCGAAGATCTGATGGGCCAGCCGACTCCGGGGGCCATCGATCTGCAGCCCGCCGCGTCGGAGCTGAAGCACCACGCGATCTGGTTCCACAACATCATCCTGCTGCCGATCATCACGCTGATCACCCTGCTGGTGCTGGGCCTGCTGATCTGGATCGCGGTGCGCTACAACAAGAAAGCGAACCCGGTCCCGGCCAAGTTCAGCCACAACACCACGATCGAGATCATCTGGACCCTGGTCCCGGTGCTGATCCTGATGGTCATCGCCATCTTCTCGTTCCGGCTGCTGTTCCACTACAACGACATGCCCAAGCCCTACATGACCGTGAAGGCCACGGGCTATCAGTGGTACTGGGGCTACGAGTATCCTGACCAAGAGGTCAGCGAGATCGTGTCGCTGCCGCTGACCAAGGAACAGGCCGAAGCCAAGAAGGTCCCGTACCTGCTGGCCGCCGATAACGCGATGGTCGTCCCGGTGAACCAGGTTGTCCGCGTGCAGGTCACCGGCGCCGACGTCATCCACGCCTTCGCCCTGCCGGCCTTCGGTCTGAAGATCGACGCCATCCCAGGCCGCCTGAACGAAACCTGGTTCAAGGCCGAGAAGACCGGCGTCTTCTACGGTCAGTGCTCGGAACTGTGCGGCGTCGACCATGCCAACATGCCGATCGAGATCCAGGTCGTGACGCAAGCGCAGTTCGACGCTTGGGTCGCCGCCAAGAAGGCTCCGCCGGCTCCGGCCGCCGCGCCGGCTGCTGCTGCTGATGCCCCCGTGGCTTCTGGCGCGACCCCCGCCTCGGCTCCGGCCGCCGCTCCCGCTTCCGTCCCGGCCGCGGCTCCCGCCGCGCCGGCGGCCTAAGATACCTGTAGGATAGAAGTCCGATGGCTCACGCCGCAGACACTCATGGCCACGGCGGTCACGACGACGCCGACCACAAGCCGCCCTTCTTCGCCCGCTGGTTCTTCTCGACGAACCACAAGGACATCGGCACCCTGTACCTGCTGTTCGCCATCATGGCGGGCCTGGTCGGCGGCGCCCTGTCGGGCCTGATCCGCTGGGAGCTGATGGAGCCGGGCATCCAGGTGTTCTCCGACACCGGCCTGCTGGCCCAGATGGGCATCTTCAAGGGCAAGCACGGCTACAACGCCGTCGTCACCGCCCACGCCCTGATCATGATCTTCTTCATGGTCATGCCCGCCATGATCGGCGGCTTCGGCAACTGGTTCGTTCCGATCATGATCGGCGCGCCGGACATGGCCTTCCCGCGGATGAACAACATCTCGTTCTGGCTGCTGGTCGCCGCCTGGATCCTGCTCTGCCTGTCGATGTTCGTCGACGGCGGCCCGGGCCACGGCTTCGGCGGCGGCTGGACGATCTATCCGCCCCTGTCGACCATCGGTCACAAGGGTCCGGCCATGGACCTGGCGATCCTGTCGCTCCACCTGGCCGGCGCTTCGTCGATCCTGGGCGCGATCAACTTCATCACCACGATCTTCAACATGCGCGCGCCGGGCATGACCCTGCACCGCATGCCGCTGTTCGCCTGGTCGGTGCTGATCACCGCCTTCCTGCTGCTGCTGTCGCTGCCCGTCCTGGCCGGCGCCATCACCATGCTGCTGACTGACCGTAACTTCGGCACCCACTTCTTCGACCCGGCCGCCGGCGGCGACCCCGTCATGTTCCAGCACCTGTTCTGGTTCTTCGGTCACCCGGAAGTGTACATCCTGATCCTGCCCGGGTTCGGCATCATCAGCCACATCGTCTCGACCTTCTCCAAGAAGCCGGTCTTCGGCTACCTGGCGATGGCCTACGCGATGGTCGCCATCGGCTTCGTCGGCTTCGTCGTGTGGGCTCACCACATGTACACCGTCGGCATGAGCATCAACCTGCGCGCCTACTTCGTGGCCGCCACGATGATCATCGCCGTCCCGACGGGCGTGAAGATCTTCAGCTGGATCGCCACGATGTGGGGCGGTTCGATCAGCTTCAAGACCCCGATGCTGTGGGCGATCGGCTTCATCTTCCTGTTCACGGTCGGCGGCGTCACCGGCGTCGTCCTGTCGAACGCCGGCATCGACTACAGCCTGCACGACACCTACTACGTCGTGGCGCACTTCCACTACGTGCTGTCGCTGGGCGCCGTCTTCGCCATCTTCGCGGGCTTCTACTACTGGTTCGAGAAGATGTTCGGCATCAAGTACAACGAGTTCCTCGGCGCCGCCCACTTCTGGGTGATGTTCGTCGGCGTGAACCTGGTGTTCTTCCCGCAGCACTTCCTGGGCCTGCAGGGCATGCCGCGCCGCTACATCGATTATCCGGAAGCCTTCACGAAGTGGAACTACGTCTCGTCGGTCGGTTACATGATCACCGTCGTCGGCGTGGGCATCTTCCTGCTGATGCTGCTGGAAGCCGCGATCCGTCGCCGCAAGGGTGAAGCCAATCCGTGGGGCGAAGGCGCCACCACGCTGGAATGGACCCTGTCGTCGCCGCCGCCGTTCCACCAGTTCAGCGAACCGCCGGTGATCAAGGAAGACAGCCACCACTAACGGGCTGCCTCCCAACCTGGACCAAGCGGGGGCGCGGTCTGGATCCGAACCAGGGTCCGGGCCGCGCCCTTCGCCCATCAAGACCGATATTGAAGCCGACATGTCGAAGATCGCCGCCATGACCCCGGAGACCATCCCGGACAATTCGAGCACCGCGCGCTGGCAGGATTACTTCCAGCTGATGAAGCCGCGCGTGATGTCGCTGGTGGTGTTCACCGGTCTGACCGGCCTGCTGGCCGCCCGCGCGCCCATCCATCCCGTCCTGGGCGCGATCGCCGTGCTGTGCATTGCCGTAGGGGCCGGGGCCTCGGGCGCGCTGAACATGTGGTACGACGCCGACATCGACCAGCAGATGCGCCGCACCCGCGGCCGTCCCGTCCCGGCCGGCAAGGTCAAGGGCGAGGAGGCCGCCACGCTGGGCGTGGTCCTGTCCCTGCTCTCGGTGATGTTCCTCGGCTTCGCCATCAACTGGTTCGCCGCGGGCCTGCTGGCCTTCACCATCGTCTTCTACGCCGTCGTCTACACGATGTGGCTCAAGCGCTGGACGGCGCAGAACATCGTCATCGGCGGCCTGGCCGGCGCCCTGCCGCCCGCCATCGGCTGGGCCGCGGCCACGGGCTCGGCCCCGCTGAACGCCTGGCTGATGGTGGCCATCATCTTCTTCTGGACGCCGCCGCACTTCTGGGCGCTGTCGCTGTACGTCACCACCGACTACGCCAAGGCCGGCGTGCCGATGCTGCCGGTGGTCAAGGGCGCCAAGGAAACGCGCAAGCAGATCCTGATCTACAGCCTGATCTTCACGCCCATCTGCCTGATCCCGGCCTTCACCGGCCTGGGCGGCCCGCTGTATCTGGCCGTCGCGGCCCTGGGCGGTCTGGTGTTCCTGCTGCTGGCCTGGCGGGTGTTCGCCAGCAAGGCCGGCGACGCGGCGGATCCGCGCGTGGCCGACCGGGCCCTGTACGACGTCTCCGAGGACGAAAAGGCCGCCGGCGCCAAGGCCGCCCGTAACCTGTTCGCCTTCTCGATCCTCTATCTCTTCGCCCTGTTCGCCGCCCTGCTGGGCGAGGCCGTGGCCGGGGTGCATGCGCTGGAGCTGCTGAAGTGAACCAACCGCTCGACAACAAGGACGCGGCCAAGAAGGCGCGCAACGGCCGCAACCTGGCCCTGGCCCTGGGCCTGGCCAGCTTTGTCATCCTGGTGTTCGTGGTCACCCTGGTGAGGCTCGCTGGCAATGTTCACCCGCACGCCTAAGGCGCCGCCAAAGGGGAAGGCGGCCCCGCTGACGCCGCAAGAGGCCATGGCCCGCCGCAACGGCCGGGTGGCGTTGATCTGCGGCGTCGCCTTCTTCGGCATGGTCGGCGCGGCCTATGCCGCCGTGCCGCTGTACAAGCTGTTCTGCCAGGTCACCGGCTTCGACGGCACCGTCCGCAAGGCCGAGGTCGCCCCGACCACGATCCTGGACCGCAAGATCACCGTCCGCTTCGACGCCAACCTGCGCGACCTGCCCTGGACCTTCCAGACCATGCAGGCCAGCCAGGACCTGCGCATCGGCGAGACGGGCCTGGCCTTCTTCAAGGTCACCAACCCCACCGACAAGCCGATCACCGGCCGCGCGCTCTACAATGTGGTGCCGGAATCGGCGGGGCCGTACTTCCAGAAGCTGGAATGCTTCTGCTTCACCAGCCAGACGATCCAGCCTCACCAGACGGTGGAATTCCCGATCGTCTACTTCATCGATCCGAAATTCGTCGACGACCCGGAGACCAAGGGCAAGAGCGAGCTCACGCTCAGCTACACCTTCTTCCCGGCGGTGGATGACGACAAGAATAGCAAAGTCGCCGCGGCGGCTTCGCCTCGCATCGTGGAACCCCTTGGCGGCACGCCGTCGAGAGGGCTATAGCGTTCACTTAAGGACTACGGCGTAGGGGGACCGGCGACCGTGGTCAGAGGGATATAAGGGTTAGCAGCAACATGGCCGGCGCAGTCAAACACGACTACCACATCCTTCCGCCCAGCCCGTGGCCGTTCGTCGGCTCGATGGCTTCGGTCGTCATGGCCGTTGGCCTGATCGGCTGGGTCAAGGGCGGCTTCCTCGGCATGGAAAAGGGCAACTGGGCGATCTTCGCCGCAGGCTTGGCCGGCGTGCTGTACACCATGTTCGGCTGGTGGTCGGACGTGGCCAAGGAAGCCAAGGCCGGCGATCACACCCCGGTCGTCTCGATCGGCCTGCGCTACGGCATGATCCTGTTCATCGCTTCGGAAGTGATGTTCTTCGTGGCCTGGTTCTGGATGTTCTTCGAAATGGCCCTGTTCCACGGCCATCGTGAACTCTCGACCATCGAGGAAGTCCGCACCGCCTGGGCCACCTGGCCGCCGGCCGGCGTCGAGACCGTCTCGGCCTGGCGCCTGCCGCTGGTCAACACCCTGACCCTGCTGCTGTCGGGCACGACCGTGACCTGGGCTCACCACGCTCTGCAAGTCGGCGACCGCAAGGGCGCCAAGTGGGGCCTGATCCTGACCGTGCTGCTGGGCGCGCTGTTCACCTGCATCCAGGTGGTCGAATACGCCCACATCAACCACGAGCAGCTGTTCTATTCGGAAGCCGCCGTGAACTCGGGCCTGTACGGTTCGACCTTCTTCCTGGCCACCGGCTTCCACGGCTTCCACGTGTTCGTTGGCACGATCTTCCTGATCGTCTGCCTGATCCGCCTGATGAATGGCGCCTTCACGCCCAAGCAGCACTTCGGCTTCGAAGCCGCCGCCTGGTACTGGCACTTCGTGGACGTGGTCTGGCTGTTCCTGTTCGCGTTCATCTACGTGATCTTCGGGGCCTCGGCCCACTAAGATCCAAGGATCAAAGGGGCCCGGAACGCCGACCAGCGTTCCGGGCCTTTTTCGTTTCAAGGCCTGTGCATGACGAAGACCAACCCCTACAGCGCCGGCGCGCGCAGCCTCTGCCCTCACTGCGGCGAGGGGCATCTGTTCGAGGGCTTCCTGAAGGTGGCCCCGACCTGCGAGGCCTGCGGCTTCGAGCTGGGCAAGTACGAGACCGGCGACGGCGCAGCGACCTTCGTGATCCTGATCGCCGGGACCATCTGCGCGTTCGGGGCGCTGTTCTCGATGTTCGCCTGGAACTGGCCGGTGTGGGCGCTGCTGATCGTCTGGCTGCCGGCGGTGTTCGTCATCACCCTGGGCCTGATGCGACCGGCCAAGGGCCTGATGGTCGCCGCCCAGGTCGCCCAGAAGGCTTCCGAAGCGGGGCGCGATCATGTCTGAGAACCCCACCAAGAAGCCCGGCTTCCCGATCGGCCTGACGATCGCGGTCGGGATCTCGTTCGTGATCCTGTGCGGTCTCGGGACCTGGCAGATGCAGCGCCTGCGCTGGAAGGAGGACCTGCTGGTCCGCCTGGAAAAGCTGAAGGCCGCGCCGGCCGTGCCGCTGGCGCCCGTGCTGGCCGCCTCTGCCAAGGGCGATGACGTCTCCTGGACCCGAGTCGAAACGGATTGCGGACCGGCTAAGCCCGATCGCGTCGCCAACCTCCCGCTGACCTATGCAGTGCGTGAGGGCCAGATGGTTTGGCGACCTACGGTCACTTGCGAACTGAGCGGCGCTGTCAACGATGTGATCCTGATTGATCTTGGCGTCATCGACGCGCTGACAGGCAATCCCAATCCGGCCCCCGTCGCCTATCGCGCACCGGGGCGCGTCGTCGGCGTGCTGGTCCAGCCTGAGCAGATGAGCAAGGAACGCCGCAAGACGCTGCTCTCGGTGATGGGCGAGAACCCGTCTTCCTACATTTTGATGGCCGAGCAGGTCTCGCCCAAGGTCGATGGCGTCACCGTGGCGCCCTTGCCGGTAGAAATTTCCAATCGGCACCTGGAATACGCCCTGACGTGGTTCGGTCTTGCCGTAACCCTGCTGTTTATCTATGCCGCCATGCTCTGGCGGAGATTGAGACCCTGATGCGCTACGTATCGACCCGCGGCCAGGCCGCGACCATCGGCTTCCTCGACGCGGTGCTGGCCGGCCTGGCGCCCGACGGCGGCCTGTACGTGCCCGCCGAGTGGCCGGCCTTCTCGGCCGCCGAGATCGCGGGCTTCGCGGGCAAGCCGTACGCCGAGGTGGCCGCCGCCGTGGTCGGCAAGTTCGTCGGCGACGACATCCCGGCCGATGACCTGCGCCAGATGTGCGAGGAGGCCTATGCCAGCTTCGCCCACACCGCCGTCGTCCCGGTCAAGCAACTGACGGCCAACCGCTACCTGCTGGAGCTGTTCCACGGCCCGACCCTGGCGTTCAAGGACGTCGCCATGCAGCTGCTGGGTCGCCTGTACGACTACGTGCTGGAGCGCCAGTCGCGGAAGATGACCATCATCTGCGCCACCTCGGGCGACACCGGCGGCGCGGCCGTCGAGGCGTTCCGCGGTCGCAAGAACGCCCGCATCGTCGCCCTCTTCCCGGAAGGTCGCATCAGCGAGGTGCAGCGCCGGTTCATGACCACGGCCGCCGACGCCAACGTGGCCTGCGTCTCGGTGCTGGGCTCGTTCGACGACTGCCAGCACATCGTCAAGCAGGCCTTCCAGGACGACCAGTTCCGCCACGCGGTGGACCTGTCGGGCGTCAACTCGATCAACTGGGCGCGGATCGCGGCCCAGAGCGTCTACTACTTCACCTCGGCCGTCGCGCTCGGCGCGCCGAACCGCGAAGTGGCCTTCGTGGTCCCGACGGGCAATTTCGGCGACGCCTATGCCGCCTTCGTGGCCAAGAAGCTTGGCCTGCCGATCCACTCGGTGACCGCGGCGACCAATTCCAACGACATCCTGGCCCGCGCCTTCGAGACCGGCCGCTATGCGCGCGGCGCGGTGGCGGCGACCCAGAGCCCGGCCATGGATATCCAGGTCGCGTCGAACTTCGAGCGCCTGTACTTCGAAGCCGTCCGCCGCGACGGCACCGAGACCGGTCGGGCCTTCCGCGCCTTCGCCGACACCGGCCTGCTGGACATCCCGCCGGCCGCCTATGCCTGGATGCGCGAGCTGTTCCGCGGCGCGTCGGTCACCGAGGCCGACACCGCCAAGACCATGCTCTCGACCCTGAACGAGACCGGCGAGGTCATCGACCCCCACACCGCCGTCGGCCTGGCCGCGGCGCAGGGCGTCGACGTGCCGGCCTCGGTGCCGGTCGTCGTGCTGTCGACCGCCCACCCGGCCAAGTTCCCCGAAGCGGTCCAGGCCGCCACGGGCCTGCTGCCCTCGACCCCGCGCGCCACGCCTGACCTTTCCAAGAAGCCGGAAAAGTTCGAGCGCCTGCCGGCCGACGGCGGGACGATCAAGGCCTTCGTGCGGACCTTCGCGGCCAATAGCTGAGGGAAAGCTGGCGTTTAGCGGCGCGGCATCCTAGATACCCCGCCACATGACCGCCTCCCTCCGCACCCTGAAGAACGGCGTCCGCGTCGTCTGTGACCCGATGCCCGGCCTCGAGACCCTGGCCCTGACCGTCGTGGCGGGGCGCGGGGCGGCCTATGAGGATCCGGCGCGGTCGGGCTGGTCGCACCTTCTGGAGCACATGGTGTTCAAGGGCGCGGGCCAGCGTTCCTCGCGCGACATCGTCGAGGTCATCGAGAGCGAAGGCGGCTCGATCAACGCCGCCACCGGCTATGAGCGCACCAGCTTCCAGGTGCGGGCCCTCAAAGGGGGTTTGGATCTGGGCATGGACGTCGTCGCCGACCTGGTGCGTCGCCCCACGCTGGATCCCGCCGACCTGACCCGCGAGAAGCAGGTCGTGGCCCAGGAGATCGCCGAGGCCGCCGACGCGCCCGACGACTATGTCTTCGACCTGATCCAGCGCGCCAGCTGGGGCGACCACCCGGTGGGCCGTCCGATCCTGGGCAGCGACGCGACCGTCGAGGCCGCCACGGTCGAGGCCCTGTCCGACTGGCGCGCCTCGCTCTATGCCGCCGACCGCCTGGTGGTCAGCGCCACGGGCGCGGTCAGCGAGGCCGAACTGATGGCCGCCGCCGAGCGGGCGTTCGGCGACCTGCCCGCCACGCCCGGCGCGGCCGTGCCGGCCCCGGCCGCCTTCGTCGGCGGCCCGCAGGCCGAGGCCCGCAAGCTGGAGCAGGCGCATCTGGTCTTCATGCTGCCGGCCTGCGGCTCGCGCGAGGACGACTATTTCGCCCTGCGGATCTTTGCCGAGTGCCTGGGCGGGGGCATGTCCTCGCGCCTGTTCCAGGAAGCCCGCGAGAAGCGCGGTCTGGCCTACAATATCGACGCCTATGCCGACACCTATGCCGACCACGGCGCGCTGGGCGTCTATGCCGGCTGCGCGGCCGGCGATGCGGTGGAAACCGCCAAGGTCTGCGCCGGCGAGATCCTGAAGCTGGCCGACCGCATCGAGGACGCCGAACTGGCCCGCGCCAAGGCCCAGCTGAAGGCCCACATGTTCATGGCCCGCGAGCAGCCTCTGTCGCGCGCTGAGCAGGGCGCCGGCCAGGTGCTGCTGTTCGACCGGCTCTATCCGCCGACCGAGCTGGCGGCCGAGGTCGATGCGGTGACGCCCGCCGACGTCGCCCGCCTGGCCGCCCGCCTGCTGTCGGGCCGTCGCGCCGCCACCGCCGTGCTGGGGGCCAAGTCGGCTCTGAAGGCCGGCGAGGCGTTCGACAAGGCGTTGTTCTCCGCGTCCTGACGGTGAAAGGTGGCGTCCGTGACTGATCCAGAACCGTGTCCCCAACGCCGCCTGACGTGTCCGCCTTGCTGCCGTTCCTGAAGATCCGTCCGCGTCTGCAGCTGCAAGGGCGCGGCGTCTATCTGCGGCCGCCCCGGCCGCAGGACCATCGGCCGTGGGCGACCCTGCGCGCCCGCTCGCGCGCCTTCCTGGAGCCGTGGGAGCCGACCTGGCCGGAGAACGACCTTTCCCGCGCCGCCTTCCGCGCCCGCCTGGCCGCCTATGCTCGCGAACTGGAGCTGGGCGAGGCCTATCCGTTCTTCATCTTCCGTCGGGAAGACGACGCCCTGATCGGTGCCGTGCGACTTTTCCACGTGCGGCGTGGTGTCGCCCAGACCGGGACCATCGGCTACTGGATCGGCCAGCCTTTCACGCGCCAGGGCCACATGGCCGACGCCGTCGAGACGCTGATCCGCTTTTCTTTCCAGGGTTTGGGGCTTCACCGGCTGGAAGCGGCCTGCATGCCGGAAAACGATGCGTCGGCCGGCCTGTTGATGAAATGTGGCTTCCGCGAGGAAGGATACGCGCCCGCTTATTTGAAAATTAACGGCGGTTGGCGAGATCATCGTCTGTTCGGCATGGTTGCGCCCGATTAGGCGCTGGGGCCCATGCGCGGACTTTTGGAACGCGTATGTCTTTTCGCACGGGTGAGCGACGGATCTGGGACACCACGGCCACGCTGGAAGCGTTGGGCGGGGCCGACGTCGCGCTGTGGATCTGGGAACCTGAAGCCGACCGGCTGCGCCTGAACGGCGCTGCTCGCGCTTTGGGCTTGGGGCCGCTGGCCCCAGAGTGCTCGTCCGCCGCTTTCCGCGCCCTGGCCCTGCCGCAGGACCGTGCGCAGGCCGAGGAAGTTCTCAAGATCCGTGAGCCCGGCAGTGAAGTCGTCGCCCGCTTCCGCGTGCGTGGCGGCGAGACCTGCTTGTGGCGCGGGGTGTGGCTGGAGGAGGGCGTGCGCGCCGCCGGCGTCGTCGCCCCCGAAACCAAATTCGCCGCTTCGGAGCGCTGCGAGCTGACGGGCCTGCTGGACCGCCGCAGCTTCATCGCCCGCGCCCGCGAGCGGCTGTCGCGCGACGGCATGCACGAGCTGGTCGTCGCCGATCTGGACCGCCTGCGCCGCCTGAACGAGGCTCTGGGCCACGAGCGCGCCGACCTGGTCCTGGCCGCCCTGGGTTCGCGCCTGGTCGCGGCCTTCCCGAGCGACGCCTTGCTGGGCCGCATCGGCGAGGACGAGTTCGCGGTGTTGTGCGCGCCCAAGGGCTATGAGCCGGCCGAGATGTTGCGCGCGGCGCTGGAACAGCCGCTGCGCATTGCCGGTTTCGATATTCACCCGACCCTGTCGATCGGCGCGGTCTCGGCCGAGGGCGGCCTGGACGCGCCCGACGCGGCCGAGCTGATCCGTCGCGCCGAACTGGCCGTGGAAGCCGCCGCCGCCGCCGGTCGCGGCGGGGCCGCCGCCTATGGCCGCTCGATGGAGACCGACGGCCTGTCGCGCCTGGCGCTGGAGGCCGACCTGCGCGGTGCCATCGGCCGTGGCGAGATCGTTCCGTATTTCCAGCCCGTGGTGCGCCTGTCGACGGGCGCCCTGTCGGGCTTCGAGGCCCTGGCCCGCTGGATCCATCCGCGCCGGGGCATGCTGCCGCCTGACGAGTTCCTGCCGCTGATCGAAGAGATGGGGCTGATGAGCGAGCTGGGCGCGCACATGATGCACTCGGCCGCCAAGCAACTGGCCGCCTGGCGCGACGCGCACCCGGCGATGGGCAGCCTGACCGTCAGCGTCAACCTTTCGACCGGCGAGATCGACCGCCCGGGCCTGGTGGCCGACGTGGCCGAGACCCTGCGCATCAACCGCCTGCCGCGCGGCGCCCTGAAGCTGGAAGTCACCGAGAGCGACATCATGCGCGTCCCCGAGCGGGCCGCGGTGATCCTCAAGACCCTGCGTGAGGCCGGCGCCGGCCTGGCGCTGGACGACTTCGGCACGGGCTTCTCGTCGCTGTCGTACCTGACGCGCCTGCCGTTCGACACGCTGAAGATCGACCGCTACTTCGTGCGCACCATGGGCGGCAACGCCGGCTCGGCCAAGATCGTCCGCTCGGTCGTCAAGCTGGGCCAGGATCTGGACCTGGAAGTCGTCGCCGAGGGCGTCGAGAACGCCGAAATGGCCCGCGCCCTGCAGGCCCTGGGCTGCGACTACGGCCAGGGCTTCGGCTACGCGCCGGCCCTGTCGCCGCAGGAGGCCGAGGTTTATCTGAACGAGGCCTATGTGGATGGCGCGGCGCCGGTGAAGGCGCGGGGGTAGAGCTCTCAAGATCCTCCCCCGCGATGCGGGGGAGGTGGCCCGGAGGGCCGGAGGGGGCTAACGCGGCTTCCGCCCAGCTCGCCCCCTCAGTCGCTCCGCGACAGCTCCCCCGCATCGCGGGGGAGCATCTATTTCGCCCTAAGCCCGCCCCGCCGTCGCCGACAGATGATCCGCCGTGATCCCCAGCTTGGCCAGGGCCCGGGTCCACTTGTGCTCGTGGTCCTCGTCGAACAGCAGGCCTTCGTCGGCGTCGCAGATCAGCCAGATGTTGTCGCGCAGTTCCTGTTCCAGCTGCCCCGGACCCCAGCCGGCATAGCCCAGGGCCAGCACCGCCTTGCGCGGGCGGTGGATGACGCTGGCCATGGCGTCCAGCACGTCGCGGGTGGCGGTCAGGCCCACGCCGTCGGCCACGGGCAGGGTCGAGTCCGGCGAGTTGAAGTCGTCGGTGTGCAAGACAAAGCCGCGTTCGCGCTCGATCGGCCCGCCCAGCAGGACGAGATCGCCGGGAGCCTGGATCTCGGACTTCACGCCTAGCCGGTCCAGCAGCTCGAACACCGACAGGCCGTCGATCGGTCGATTGACCGCCACGCCCATCGCCTGCTCCTCGTCGTGGGCGCACAGATAGAGCACGGTGCGCTCGAAACGCTCGTCGTCGATGCCGGGCATCGCGACCAGCAGCCGTCCGGTCAGGAAGTCGGTGTCTGCGTCGTCTTCGATCAAGCTGGCCATGGCTGCAGGATTGGCCCTCAATGCGTCGGTTTCAAGGGAGGATCACGGAAACCTTGCGGCCCGCTCGCTTGTTCCTTGGCGTCTGCCCCCGCGAGGTCTATCTCGGGTGCGCGATTTTCTCGAACGCAAGGAAAAGGGACGGATGACCATCAAGGTTGGCGACACGCTGCCCGCAGCGACTTTCATGACCAGCACCGCCGAAGGCCCCGCGCCGATCACCGGTGACGACATCTTCAAGGGCAAGACCGTCGCCCTGTTCGCCGTGCCGGGCGCCTTCACCCCGACCTGCTCGGCCAAGCACCTGCCGGGCTTCAAGGAGAAGGCCGACGAGCTGAAGGCCAAGGGCGTCGACACGATCGCCTGCGTCTCGGTCAACGACGTCTTCGTGATGAAGGCCTGGGGCAAGGACCAGGGCATCGACGGCGAAGTGCTGCTGCTGGCCGACGGCAACGGCGACTTCACCCGCGCCATCGGCCTGGACTTCGACGGTTCGAAGTTCGGCATGGGCGGCCGCTCGCAGCGCTACTCGCTGATCGCCAAGGACGGCGTCGTGACCCAGCTGCACGTCGAAGAAGCCGGCCAGTTCAAGGTCTCGTCGGCCGAGTACCTGCTGGAGCAGCTTTAAGGCGTTAGATCCTCCCCCGCAATGCGGGGGAGGTGGCCCAGAGGGCCGGAGGGGGCAGCTCGGCCTAAGCAGCACGTGCCCCCTCAGTCGCTCCGCGACAGCTCCCCCGCATCGCGGGGGAGCATCTCGACTACGCCCCCAGCACCTCAGGCGTCATCGCCTCGAGATCCGCCGCGCCCAGCATGACGCCGGCGGCCGCGCCCGGGACCTGGGCCAGGACGCTTTCGGCGAATACCCGCGCCAGGGCCCGCTTGCTTTCGGCCCAGGCCGCATCGGCCTCGCCGTCGGCCGCCAGGGCGCCCTTGGCCAGCATCCAGCCGCCGACGACATCGCCCAGCAGCTTCTGATAGGCCGTGGCGCCCGACAGCGCGTCGGGCATGGCCTTTGCGCGGCGCTCGATCAGCCAGGCGGTCGCCGAAGCCGTGGCGTTCAGGGCCGCTTCCAGCCTCATGCCGACCGCCTTCAGATCACCCGCCCGCAGCACCTCGATGGTGTCGCGGATGTCGTCCATCAGGTCGGCGACGGCCTGACCTTCGCCCAGCATCAGCTTGCGGCCGACCAGATCGATGGCCTGGATGCCGTTGGTGCCTTCGTAGATCGGGGCGATGCGGGCGTCGCGATAGTGCTGGGCCGCGCCGGTCTCCTCGATGAAGCCCATGCCGCCGTGGATCTGCACGCCTTGCGAGGCGACCTGGACGCCGACATCGGTGGACCAGGCCTTGGCGATCGGGGTCAGCAGTTCCTCGCGCAGCTTGGCGGCGGTGCGGGTCGCCTCGTCGGTGGCGGCGCGCGAGAGGTCGGCGGCGACAGCGGTCGACAGGCAGATGCCGCGGGCGGCCTCGATATGGGCCTTCATCAGGACGAGGGTGCGGCGCACGTCCGGATGGTCGAACAATCGCGAGGGATAGGCGCCGGTCCAGGCCGAGCGGCCCTGGACGCGTTCCTGGCTGAAGGCCAGAGCCTGCTGATAGGCGCGCTCGGCGATGGCCACGCCCTGCGTTCCGACCTGCAGGCGCGCGGCGTTCATCATCGTGAACATGTTGGGCAGGCCCGCGCCCAGGCCGCCGACCAGCTCGGCCTTGGCGCCTTCGAACAGCATCACGCAGGTGGGCGAGCCGTGGATGCCCAGCTTGTGCTCCAGCCCGCCGACGCGGACGCCGTTGGCTTCGCCGAGCTTGCCGTCCGCATCGACCAGAACCTTGGGCGCCAGGAACAGCGAGATGCCCTTCACGCCCGGAGGGGCGTCAGGCGTGCGGGCCAGCACCAGGTGGACGATGTTGTCGGCCGCGTCGTGGTCGCCCCAGGTGATGAAGATCTTCTGGCCGGTGATCCGCCAGCCGCCGTCGCCATCCGGCGTCGCCACCGTGGTCAGGGCCGCCAGGTCCGAGCCGGCCTGGGGCTCGGTCAGGTTCATGGTGCCGGTCCACTCGCCTGAGACCAGCTTGGGCAGGTAGGTTTCCTTTTGCCTGGCCGAGCCGTGGTGCTCCAGCGCCTCGATGGCGCCCAGGCTCAGCATCGGGCACAGGCCGAAGGCCATGTTGGCGGCCTGGACCATTTCCAGCACGGCCACTTCCAGGGTCTTGGGCAGGCCCTGGCCGCCGTGCTCGGCCGGCGCGGCCAGGCTGGCCCAGCCGCCGTGGGCGAACTGCTGATAGGCGTCTGCGAAGCCGGGGGCGCAGCGGACTACGCCGTTCTCGAGCTTGGCCCCGACCAGGTCACCGCCGCGGTTCAGCGGGGCCAGCACGTCGGCGGCAAAGGCGCCGGCCGCTTCCAGCACCGCCACCACCGTGTCCGCATCGGCCTCGGGGAACGCGTCGGCCAGCCGGTCGAAGCCGGCCGCATGGCGCAGCGAGAAAGCAAGGTCGCGGACGGGGGCGCGGTAGGTCATGCCGGCTAACTCCAGGTTATCGCTGATCTGTTTGGCAGGGCGGTCCGGGCTCGCCAAGAGGCGGGTTGATTTATGCGTCAGATCACGGCCTCGTGATCTCCGCGCCCTTCCATCGCATGGCTAAGTTCCTAAGTCGGGGAAACCGTAACTGGTCCTGTTTTAATTTGCCTGGAGCAAATCCCGATGTTTCGTCCTATTGCCTCCGCGGCCCTGGCCGTCGCCCTGTTCACGGCCCCCGCCGCGCTGGCCGCGCCGGGCGTGACCTCGACCAAGCCCGCCGACCTGCCGGCCGGCCACTATGTGCTGGACAAGACCCACGCCTCGGTCGTCGCCAAGCTCAGCCACATGGGCTTCTCGAACTACCAGTTCCGCTTCACCAAGGTCGACGCCCACTTCGACTATGACCCGAAGAACCCGGCTGCCTCGAAGATCTCGGTGACCATTGACCCGGCCTCGATCGACACCTCGACCGGCCCCGACGCGTTCGGCGTGAAGTTCAACCAGGAACTGGCCGGCGACGGCTGGCTGGAAGCCAACAAGTTCCCGACCGCCACCTTCGTCTCGACCAAGGTCGAGCCGGGCGCGGGCCAGAAGGGCAAGGTTACGGGCGACCTGACCCTGCACGGCGTCACCAAGCCGGTGGTGCTGGACGTGACCTTCAACGGCGTCGGCTCGGGCATGGGCCCCGGCGTCAAGACCGGCTTTTCGGCCACCACGACGATCAAGCGCACCGACTTCGGCGTCAGCAAGTACGCCCCGCTGGTCGGCGACGACGTGACGCTGAACATCGAAGTCGAGTTCGACAAGAAGTAAGCTCTACCGGTGCGGCGAGTCGATGTCGGCTCGCCGCACCCCCGCTTTTGAATGCCCTGGGAGATACGGATGGCCGACACCCGTACGCGTTACACGACGGTGGCGATCGCCGTTCACTGGCTGATCGCCGCGGCCCTTATCTTCCAGGTCATCCTGGGCTGGCGCATGGGGGATGGTCCGAAGGGGCCGTCCACCTTCGCGATGGTCCAGCTGCACAAGTCCATCGGCATCACCATCCTGCTGCTCAGCCTGTTCCGGCTGGGCTGGAAGCTGACCCACAAGTCGCCGCCGCCGCCCGAGGGCCAGCCGCGCTGGGAGCGGATCGCCTCGCACGTGGTGCACGGCGGCTTCTACGTGATCATGATCGGCCTGCCGCTGACCGGCTGGATCATGGTCTCGGCCAGCCGCGTAGCCATCCCGACCCTGCTGTACGGCGCGATCCCCTGGCCGCACTTGCCGCTGATTCCCGAGATGGCGGCCGGCGCCAAGCAGGCCTGGCGGGAGTTCGGCGACATCGGCCACGGCGTGCTGGTCAAGACCACCTACTTGCTGCTGGCCCTGCACCTGGGCGCGGTGGCCAAGCACCAGATCCTCGACAAGGACGAGGTGCTGGGTCACATGGCCCCCGGCGCCCGGCCCGGCTGGAAAGAGCCGCGCGCCTGGCTGGCCGCCGCCGGCCTCATCGCGGTGATCGCCGCCGGCTATCTCTACACCCCCGCCGTCACGGCCAAGCCCGTCGCCCCCGCGCCGGTCGAGGAGCCCGTCGAAGCGCCGACCGCCCCGACGCCCGCGGCGCCGACCAGCGAGGCTGCGCCCGCTACGACCGAGACCGCCCCGCCGGTCGAGGAATCGCCGCTGAAGGATCCGGTCGCCTGGACCGTCCAGAAGGGCGCGACCCTGGCCTTCACCGCCGACTGGTCGGGCAGCGCCATCGAGGGGCGCTTCACCCGCTGGACCGCCGACATCCTGTTCTCGCCCGAGGCCCTGGACCGCTCGAAGCTGACCGTCAGCATCGACATGGCCTCGGCCGCCACCGGCGACGACCAGCGCGACCAGAGCCTGCCCAGCGGCGACTTCTTCGACACCGCCGCCCATCCGAAGGCGACCTTCACCGCCAGCAAGTTCCGCAAGACCGGCGAGGGCAAGTTCGTCGCCGACGGGACCCTGGACCTGCGCGGCGCCAAAAAGCCGCTCAGCCTGCCGTTCAGCCTGAAGATCGACGGCGACACGGCGACCGCGCGCGGTGTAACCAGCCTCGACCGGACCACGTTCGGAGTTGGACAGGGCGAATGGGCGTCGACGGATCAGATCGCAGGCAAGGTGCAGGTCAGCTTCTCGCTGGTCGCGAAGCGGAAATAGACGCCGCCGCCCGCGCCCTGCGCGCGGGCGGGCTCGTCCTGCTGCCGACCGAAACCGTCTATGGCCTGGGGGCCGACGCCGCCAATCCCGCGGCGGTGACGGCGATCTTCGAGGCCAAGGGCCGGCCGCGCTTCAACCCGCTGATCGCCCACGTCGCCGACCTTGAGACCGCCGCGCGGATCGCCGATTTCGACGACCGGGCCTACGCCCTGGCGAAAGCGTTCTGGCCGGGCCCCCTGACCATCGTCGCCCCGATCAAGGACACCGCCGCCGTCTGTGATCTGGCCCGCGCCGGTCTAGACACCGTGGCCATCCGGGTGCCGGGCCATCCGGTGTCGCACGCGGTGTTGGAAGCGTTCGGCGGCGCGGTCGTCGCGCCCTCGGCCAACCGCTCGGGTCGACCCAGCCCCACCACCTATGCCGACGCCGTCAGCGAGACCGGCGACAAGGCCGCCGCCGCCCTGGATGGCGGACCGTGCGCCGTCGGCCTGGAATCGACCGTGGTCTCGGTGCTGGAAGGCCAGGTGCGCCTGCTGCGCCCCGGCGCCGTTACCCGCGTCCAGCTGCAGCAGATCGTCGGCCCGCTGGCCGAAGCCGAGGATGACGCCAAGCGCTCGCCCGGGCGGCTCGCTTTGCACTACGCCCCTGACGCCCCGGTGCGGATCAACGCCCGCTCGGCCCAGCCCGGCGAGGCGTTCCTGGCCTTCGGCGGCGGCGCCTCGGGGGAGGGGGTGTTCAACCTCAGCCCCGGCGGCGACCTGGCCGAGGCCGCGGCCAATCTTTTCGCGTATCTGCGCGCCGCCGACCGCACCAAGCCCTCGGCCATCGCCGTCGCGCCGATCCCCGAGGACGGCCTGGGCGAGGCCATTAACGACCGCCTGCGCCGCGCGGCGGGCTATATCGGCTGACGCCGCAGGCGTAGGATCAGCACCATGAACAAGCCCGTTCCCACCCCAAATCTGACGGCTACCGTCTCCCGCCTGAAGGCCGTGCTCGGCGAAGGCGGCTGGAGCCAGGATCCCGATGTGGTCGGGCCGCACCTGGTCGAATGGCGTGGGCGCTGGAAAGGCGAGACGCCGCTCTTGGTCACCCCGCGCACGACCGCCGAGGTCGCGGCCGTTGTCGGCATCTGCGCCGCCGACGGCGTGGCTATGACCCCGCAGGGCGGTAATACCGGCCTCGTCGCCGGCCAGATCCCGCACGGCGAGATCCTGCTGTCGACCAAGAAGCTGACCGCCGTCCGCGACGTCGACCCGATCGACGACGTGATGGTGCTGGAGGCCGGCGTCACCCTCCATGAGGCCCACCAGCAGGCTGCCAAGGTCGGCCGCCGCTTCACGGTGGGGGTCGCGTCGGAAGGCTCGTGCACGATCGGCGGGCTGATCTCGACCAATGCCGGCGGAACGGCCGTCCTGCGCTACGGCATGATGCGCGAGCAGGTGCTGGGCATCGAGGCGGTCCTGCCCAACGGCGAGATCTGGAAGGGCCTGAAGCGCCTGCGCAAGGACAATACCGGCTACGACCTCAAGCAGCTGCTGATCGGGGCCGAGGGCACACTGGGCGTCGTCACGGCGGCGGCGCTGAAGCTGCATGCGCCCCTAGCCTCGCGGGCCGTGGCCATTGTGGGCCTGGCCTCGCCGGCCGACGCCATCCAGCTGCTGGCGCGGGCCAAGGACGAGACCGGCGGCGCGGTCGAGGCCTTCGAGTTGATGGGCCGCCTGGGCTTTGCCCTCACGGTGCGCAACGTGCCGGGCCTGCGCGACCCGCTATCGACCGAGCACCCTTGGTACGTGCTGATCGAGATCGCCAGCGGAGAGCCCGGCGCGGCCGAGGCGGCGCTGGAACGTCTTCTGGCCGGCGCGTTCGAGCGCGGCCTGATCGCCGACGCGGCCGTGGCCCAGACCGAAACCCAGATGAAGGCTTTCTGGCATATCCGCGAGGGCCACTCGGCCGGCCAGAAGCCAGAGGGCGCGGTGTGGAAGCACGACGTCTCGGTGCCGGTCTCCAAGATCCCCGACTTCATCGGCCAGGCCGACGCGGCGATCGCCAAGGCCTTCCCCGGCGCGCGCATCGTCGCCTTCGGCCATGTCGGCGACGGCAATGTCCACTACGACGTGCTCAAACCCGCCGGCGGGGACGACGACGCCCATGACGCCCAGCGTGAGGCGGGGGCCAAGATCGTCCATGACATCACCGCGACCTTCCAGGGCTCGATCAGCGCCGAACACGGCCTGGGGGCGATGAAGACGGGCGAGGCCCTGGCCTACAAGGATCCGATCGAGGTCGCGGCCCTGCGGGCGATCCGCCAGGCCCTGGACCCGGCGCGGATCATGAACCCGCGGATTCTGTTTTAAGTGCTCGACGTTTGCGGGCTCTCAAGGTCTGCAGGATCAGCACGCCGATGGCCCCAGCCGGGATCACGGCCTTGTAGAAGCCTGGTTGCGAATTGGGCCCCAGCAGGTTGATGGCCAGGGGGACGAAGCCCCACCGGCCGGTCGAGGCCTGCATCCAGAAGGCGCCGACGCCAACGAAGCACAGCACGGCCCACAGCACGCGATACTTCAGGGTCTTGTCGCGGGCCACCAGGACCAGGGCCACGATCATCGGCAGCGGCCAGGTCAGGGCGGCCATCAGGCCGAGGGTCTGGGTCATGGCGCGGAGATAGCTGGGACCCAGACCGGCGTCGAGCTAGAGTTCGCCCGCCTCCGTCATCATCGTCCTTAGCGCAGCCAGATGTCCCTTCAGCGCCTTGCGGCCGTCCGGAGCGAGCGACAGCCACGTGCGCTGGCGGCCGGCCGAGGCGGCCTTTCGCACCCTGACGTAGCCGGCTTCCTCCAGGGTCTTCACGTGCTTGCTGAGCACCGACTCCGAGACGTCCAGCGCCTCGCGGACGGTGGCGAAGTCGACGGTGTCGACCGCTGCTAGCATGCAGCACATCTGCAGGCGGTTGGGGGCGTGGATCACCGGGTCAAGTTCGGCGCTCATCGGGCGCGCAGGTCGGCGCGGAACGCCGCCTCCCACACGAAGCCGCCGATGGTGACGATGAGGGCGACGATCGCGCCGAAGATCGGCGGCGCCAGGGCCAGGCCTCGCTCACGTTGGAGCCAGACCGCGATCAGGCCGCAAAGTATGCTCAACGCGGCCAGGCCGATGGCGACCCAGCGGGTGCGGCCTGCCCGGTAACCATTGATCCATAGGCCGGTGTGACGCTTGTAGGCCCGCACCAGCAGCACCAGGCCAACGACATAGGCGGTGTAGAACGCGGCCACGAGGGGCAGGGGCAGGCCCTGTACCGCGATCAACCCCCCGATCAGCAGGCCCAGGGCCGAATGATACCAGGTCGGCGCCTTGGCCCTCTGGGCCAGATCGGCATTGGCGGCGTCGATCTCGGCCAGCATGCGCTGGGCGTCTTCGTTGCGGGTCATGGCGGGTTCCTCGCTTTCCGTGGTGGAAAGTTATGATCATAACTTTCCGGGTTGGCAAGTGACAACTTTCCGAGGTGGAAAGTTGATCGCCGAGGCACGGGTGTAGATCCCTCTCTCTTTGAGAGAGGGAGGGGCCCGCGCCGCAGGCGTGGGAGGGTGAGAGGTTAGGCGAAGCCGGTGGGTGGCTTCGCACATCTCGCTGGTTTTTCAGGACTATTCGGTGAGCGGTGTAACCTCTCACCCTCCCATGCTGCGCATGGGCCCCTCCCTCTCTCAAAGAGAGAGGGGTTCGGGTGTTCACGAGCGCTCAGCCGTTTTTCGCATCGTCCTAAAAACCTGGCCTATCCTCTCTTCACCTCGTCGCGGGGAAAGGGCGCATGGCCAGCGACCGATTGCGGCGGCGGGGTGTGGTCGAGCGGGGACAGGTCCGAGGGGGATACTCGGACGGTCCGGGGACCTGGTTCGCTGCCAGGCCCGCCCGTCGTCGGCGTGGTCGAAGACCAAGGGGTGTGTCTTAGCCTGAATTGGCTCGCCCTCCTCGACCTTCGGGGTTTGCTGGAAACGGCGAGACCCGGGTCCCGGTAAGGCCTGAACAAGGCCACCTGTCGGGACGCTGGCGGATAACGGCTGCGCGGAGCGTTCGGGCTTCGTCGAAACGGTACTTACAAACTCACACCCGGACGTTGTCCGGCGCTCCGCAGCCCTTTCCATCCCCTTCAGCGGCTGGCCGCGTGAAGCGGCGGGTCCGTGCGCCATTCCGTAGTGACCCCGCTAGCGAAGCTCCCTCGAAGCCTCTATCTCCCGGCCCATGTTGATGGTCATCTCGCCCGCCAAGTCGCTGGACTTCACCGCCCCGAAAACGGTGCTGCCGCTCACCACGCCTGAGCTGAAGCCCCAGATCGCCGAGCTGGCCAAGGTCACGCGCAAGCTGACCGCGCCCGACCTCAAGCGCCTGATGCACATCTCCGACGCCCTGGCCAAGCTGAACCGCGAACGATTCCAGGCCTTCGACGCCGAGCTGGAAGACGGCCTGCAGGCGGTGATCGCCTTCAACGGCGACGTCTATGGCGGCCTGGCCGCGCGCGAGCTGGACCGTCCGGCTCTGGACTGGGCCCAGGACCACCTGCGGATCCTGTCGGGCCTGTATGGCGTGCTGCGCCCGTTCGACGCCCTGCAGCCCTATCGCCTGGAGATGGGCACGCGCCTGAAGACCAAGCGCGGTTCGAACCTCTACGACTTCTGGGGCGAGACCATCTCGCAGACCCTGAATCAGGCGGCCGAGGGGCACGAAGACCCGACCCTGGTGAACCTGGCCAGCCAGGAATATTTCGGCGCCGTCGACGCCAAGGCCCTGAAGCTGCCGGTCGTGACCTGCCACTTCAAGGAAGAGAAGGGCAACGAGCTGCGCGTCCTGGGTTTCTTCGCGAAGAAGGCCCGCGGCCGCATGGCCCGCTACATCATCGACAACCGCATCGACCGCGCAGAAGGGCTGAAAGGCTTCGATCTGGACGGCTACGGCTTCCGGGCGGACCTCTCGACCGCCGCCGACTGGGTTTTCGCTCGCCTGCAGCCCTGAATTCATCTAGTGGTGAATTTATAAGGGCTCGCTCACCGCAAGGGCGAGCTATATGCTGCGCTGCAGCAATATAGGGAGCGCTCGCATGGCCGTCGATTTCGGTTTGCAGGGTCAGGTCGCCATCGTCACCGGTTCGACCAGCGGCATCGGCCATGCCTTGGCCGACACGCTCGCCGCCCAGGGCGTCAACATCGTCATGAACGGCCTGGGCGAGATGAACGCCATCGAGCGGGCCCGGGCCGAGATGGCCGAACGCCACGGCGTCGAGGTGCTGTACAACAGCGCCGACATGACCAAGCCGGCCCAGATCGCCGACATGGTGCTGCAGGCCAAGGCCGAGTTCGGCGAACTCGACATCCTCGTGAACAACGCCGGCGTCCAGCATGTGGCCCCGATCGAGGACTTCCCCGACGACAAGTGGGACCTGATCATCGCCATCAACCTGTCGTCGGCCTTCCACGCCACGAAGGCGGCGGTGCCGATCATGAAGGAGCAGGGGCGCGGACGGATCGTCAACATCGCCTCGGCCCACGCCCTGATCGCCTCGCCGTTCAAGGCGGCCTATGTCGCCGCCAAGCACGGCATCATGGGCCTGACCAAGACCGTCGCCCTCGAGGTCGCCCAGGCCGGCATCACCTGCAACGCCATCTGCCCGGGCTTCGTGAAGACCCCGCTGGTCGAGGCCCAGATCGCCGACCAGGCCAAGGCCCGCGGCATCTCGGAAGAGGCGGTGATGCGCGACGTCATCCTGGCCAGCCAGCCGACCAAGCAGTTCGTCACCTTCGAGCAGCTGGGCGGCATGCTGCTGTATCTGGTCTCGGACGCCGGGGCCTCGGCCAATGGCGCGGCCTTCCAGGTCGACGGCGGCTGGGTGGCGCAATAGCGGGACAGGCCCGATGCCGATCCCGCCCTTCACCAAGAAGAAGCCCTCGGGCCGAAACCTGAGCCTAGCCCTGCAGGGCGGCGGCGCCCACGGGGCGTTCGAGTGGGGGATCCTGGATCGCCTGCTCGAGGAAGAGGACCTGGAGATCCGGGCGGTGACCGCCGCCTCGGCCGGGGCGATGAACGCGGTCTGCCTGGCGCAAGGGCTGATCGAGGACGGCAAGGCCGGGGCCCGCGCCAAGCTGGACGCCTTCTGGAAGCAGGTGAACCGCCAGGGCGGGCGCAATGTCTTCGGCGACACCTCGATCTGGACCAACGCCTTCGCCGGCGGCGCGGATTGGCTGAAGAGCCTTCCCGGCTGGCGGATGGCGGAAACCTTCGCCCTGTCGCTAAGCCCCTACGAGTTCAATCCGTTCAACCTGAACCCGCTGCACGACACCCTGGAAGCCGAGATCGACTTTGGTCAGCTGCGGGAGAAGAGCCCGATCAAGCTCTACATCGCCGCCACGGCGGTGCGGACCAGCAAGTCGGTGATCTTCCGCGAGACCGAGCTGACCGTGCGCCACATCATGGCCAGCGCCTGCCTGCCGCAGGTATTCCAGGCGGTGGAGATCGACGGCGAGCCCTACTGGGACGGCGGCTTTCTGGCCAATCCGCCGCTATGGCCGCTGTTCTACGACGACACGCCCGACGACATCCTGATCGTCAGCCTCAATCCGTTCGTCCGCGAGGAGACGCCCCGCACGCCAGGCGAGATCATGGACCGCCTGAACGAGATCACCTTCAACGCCTCGCTGGCCTCGGAACTGCGGGCCATCGGCTTCGTGCAGAAGCTGCTGGACGAGGGGCTGCTGAAGGACAACGCCCGGGGCCGCTACCGCCGGATGCTGGTCCATGCCATCACCGCCGACAAGCCGCTGGCGGACCTCTCCATGTCGAGCAAGTTCAACACCGAGTGGAGCTTCCTGACCGACCTGAAGGAACGAGGGCGGACGGCGGCGGAAGCGTGGCTGGCCGACTGCGGGACGTGTATCGGCGTGACATCCAGCGTCGATCTGAAGGTCGGATTTCCGTGAGCAATCCCGTCCCCTGCGTCGGCGTCGTCTGCCTGCGGGGCGACGAGGTGCTGCTGATCCGCCGGGGCACGCCGCCGCGCCTGGGCCAGTGGAGCCTGCCCGGCGGCCGGCTGGAATGGGGCGAGACCCTGGAGGTCGCCGCCCTGCGTGAGCTGAAGGAAGAGACCGGCGTACACGCCGAGCTGACCGGCCTGCTCGACGTGGTCGACGGCGTGTTTCCCGCTCGCCCCTCTCTTGATGGAAGGGGCGGCGAGATCACCCGCCACTACGTGCTGATCGACTACGCCGCCCGCTGGACTGGCGGCGAGCCGGTGGCTGGCGACGACGCGGCCGAGGCGCGCTTCGTCTCCCGCGACGAGGCCATGGCCTTGGTCGAATGGGACGAGACCCGGCGGGTGATCGCCCAGGCCTACGACCGGATGGGCGGTTGACCCGGCGGCCAGGCTTGCTCACATCGGCCCCATGACCGTTCTCGAAGCCCGAGCGCCCAAGGCGCCGCTGTCGCCCAACGCCCTGATCCTGATCGCCGCCTGTGTGGGCCTGGGCTGGGCCGTCGTCGCCCAGCTGCCGCCGGTGGGACCGTTCACCTTCGCCTTCGTGGCCGCGACCTGGGTGCTGAGCGTCGGCGTCCACGAGTTCGGCCATGCGTTCACGGCGTGGAAGGCCGGCGACCACACGATCGTCGAGAAGGGCTACCTGACCCTCGATCCGCTGAAGTACTCGGACCTCGTCACCACCATCGTCATCCCGCTTCTGGCCCTGGCGATGGGCGGGATCGGTTTCCCGGGCGGGGCGGTCTATCTGCGCGAGGACCTGATGCGGTCCAGGACCTGGCGGTCGCTGGCCTCGCTGGCCGGACCGCTGGGGACGCTGGTCGTGCTGCTGGTGCTGGCGGTGACCCTGCCGTTCGTCGCCTCGCCGGACCTGCGCAACGCGCTCAGCCTGTTGGCCATGCTGCAGGGCAGCGCGCTGGTGCTGAACCTGCTGCCGATCCCCGGCCTGGACGGTTACGGCGTCCTGCGGCCGTTCCTGCCGGACGGGATCCGCAACGCCATCCGCCGGTTCGAGCCCGTCGGCATCCTGCTGCTGCTGGGCCTCATCTTTTTCGTGCCCGGCGCCAGCCGCCTGATCTTCGGCGCAGCCCTGGCGATCACCGACCTCTTGGGCGTGCCGCGCTCGGCGATCGCGGCGGGCTGGGACGCCTTCCACTTCTGGGGGACTTGACCGACGTCGCGTCAGCCTTCCTTCTTCAAACAAATGTTTCGAGAAGAATGAGGGAGGTTTCGCCATGGCCTACGCGCCGTTCAACCTGTCGGGCAAGGTCGCCCTCGTCACCGGCGGCAACCGGGGCATCGGCTTCGGCATGGCCAAGGCGATGGCGGAAGCCGGCGCCGACATCGTCATCTGGGGCTCCAACGCCGAGCGCAACCAGGCCGCCGAGCAGCAGCTGACCGGCCTAGGCGTCCGGGTGAAGGCCCAGACCGTCGACGTGTCCGACGAGGCGCAGGTCCGCGAGGGCATGGAAGAGGCCGTGGCCGCCATGGGCCGGGTCGACAGCGTGTTCGCCAATGCCGGCGTCGGCTTCGGCTCGCCCTCGTTCGTGGACATGACCACCGAGACCTATCGCAAGACGCTGGCGGTGAACCTCGACGGCGTCTTCTTCACCCTGCGCGAGGCCTGCCGCCACATGGTCGAGCGGGCCAAGACCGGCGACGCCGGCGGCTCCCTGGTCGGCGTGGCCTCGCTGGCCGCCATCGAGGGCGCGGCCCGCAACGAGGCCTATGCCGCCACCAAGGGCGCGGTGATCTCGATGATCAAGTCGGTCGCCGTCGAACACGCCCGCTACGGGGTGCGCGCCAACGCCATCCTGCCCGGCTGGATCGCCACCGACATGACCGCCGGCGCCCAGGCCAATTCGGTCTTCTCCGAGAAGGTCATCCCCCGCGTGCCGGCCCGCCGCTGGGGCGAACCCGAGGACTTCGGCGGCATGGCCGTCTATCTGGCCTCGGACGCATCGAGCTATCACTCCGGGACCACCCTGGTGATCGATGGCGGATACTCGATCTTCTAGGGCTTCGTATCTTGGACTCTTGGGTCCAGGAAAAGCGTATGAAAAACAGCCTCTTGCGGAGCTGGCGATCCGGTGAGAAGCTTTCTTCACGGCAGCCTGGACATCAGATCCGGGCGCTGATGAGGAAACAACACCGATGACGCCCCAAGACGTTGTCAGCTTGGCGCCGCCGCGCGGCTTCCTGATGCTGGTCGCCATGATCATCACGGCCATGGCCAGCTGCTTCTGGACGTCCGAAGCCGACGTCGAGACCGAGCTGGCCAAGCACCGCTAGGGCTGAGGTTCACCTCGCGGCACGCTTGCCGCGCCGGCCGCGCCCCGAAATCCTCCCTGAAAACAACAGGGAGGAACCGGCATGGGACTGCGCACGCCGCTCTGCGATCTTCTGGATATCGAGCACCCGATCATGCTGGCCGGCATGGGCGGGGTTTCCTATGCGCCCCTGACGGCGGCGGTCTCCAACGCCGGCGGCTACGGCGTGCTGGGCATGGCTGGCACGACGCCGGACTTCATCCGCCAGCAGATGCGCGAGGTCCGCACCCTGACCGACAAGCCATTCGGCGTCGACCTGTTGGCCGCCACGCCCGAGGCCCTGACCGCCAGCGTCGAGGTCATCATCGAGGAGGGCGCTTCGTCCTTCATCGCCGGACTGGGCGTGCCGTTGCCGATCATCGAACGGCTCAAGGTGGCCGGCCTGAAGGTGATGGTCGTCTGCGGGGCGGTGAAGCATGCGGTGAAGGCCGAGCAAGCCGGCTGCGACGCGGTGATCTGCCAGGGCGGCGAGGGCGGGGGCCATACGGGCCTGGTCGGCACCCTGCCGCTGGTGGCCCAGGCGGTCGAGGCTGTGAAGATCCCGGTGGTGGCGGCCGGCGGTCTCTATGACGGCCGGGGCCTGGCCGCGTCCCTGGCCCTGGGCGCCCAAGGCGTCTGGATGGGCACCCGCTTCATCGCCAGCCAGGAGGCCCACGCCGGCGAGCTCTATCGCCGGGCGGTGATCGAGGCGACCGACGAGGACACCGTCCGCACTCGCTGCTACTCGGGCAAGCCGATGCGGGTGCGCAAGAACGGCTATGTCGACGACTGGGAAGCGCGCCCGGCCGACATCCAGCCCTTCCCGCAGCAGGCCATGATCTCGGTGCGCAACCAGGCCATGGGCGGCATCGGCGGCCAGATCGAGGGGCTGGATCCTGAAAAGTCCTGCTTCGCCATGGGCCAGAGCGCCGGCGGCGTCCACGACGTCCCGCCGGCCGGCGAGATCGTGGCGCGACTGGTCAGCGAGGCGGAAGCGGCGCTGGCGAAGGCGGCGGCTTTCCGGACCTAGGTCTCCACCTTCGGCAGCACGCGCCGGAAGTGGGCCTCGACCGCGTCGTGGCATTCGCAGGCGCGACGTTCCAGGCCGGCGCGGTCGCGGATGGTGACCTTGCCGCGGCCGATGTCGATGACGCCGGCGTCCTGCAGGGTGCGGGCCACGGCGCTGATCGTCGTGCGCTGGACGCCCAGCATCTGGGCCAGGGTCTCCTGGGTCAGGCGGATCGGCTCGTCGCCGGCCCGGTCGTGGGCGAACAGCAGCCAGCGGCCGACCCGCTGCTCGATCGGGTGCAGGGCGTTACAGGCCGCCAGTTGCATCATCTGGGCGATCATCACGTCGGCATAGCGGTCGAACATGTCCGCAATCAAAGGGGTTGCGGTCTTCACCTCTTCCAGCTTCTGCGTCGGGATGCAGAAGGCGTGACCCGGCGTGCGGACCACGGCCCGACCATAGGCGGGCTTGAAGCCGGCGCTGACCACGCCGCCGATCGCGCCTTCCAAGCCGATGCTCGCGGTCTCGATCTCCTGGCCGTCTGCGGTGACGACCAGCAGCGACACCTGGGTCGGGCCGCAGGGCAAATAGGTGTGCTGCACGTCGTCGCCGGCGTCGAACAGCACCGCCTCGGCCGGCAGGTCGACCAGGACGAGGTGCGGGGCCAGCGCCGCCAGGGCGTCCGGGCGCAGGGCGGCCAGCAGACGGTTGGAGGCGTAGGGCGGGGCGGCGTCGCCGTCGGCGGCGCTGCGGACGATGCGGGTGATGAGGCTCATCAGGCTCTCCGGTGGCGCTTCGACTCCTAAAGCGCGCGTCGAACGGCTTAGTTTCCCGTGGACGGCGAGACTCTTCCGACGCACCCTCCGTTGACCTCGGGGGGAGCGGTGATGATCGCCAAGCGGCATGTCCGGCGCAGGCTCGGCCAGTATGGCGCGCTGTGGCTGGGCTCCTTCGTTCTCACCCTGATCGTGATGGCCGCCATGGTGTTCGGCGTCGGGGTCCCGTTGGCGGAAACCGCGGACATGGCGCTGCCGGTCGCCTTTATGACCCTGGGCGTCCTGGTTCTGATCGGTGTCGGTCTGACCCTGGCGCGGGAGGTCAGCCTGTCGACCAAGCTGCTGATCACCGCCCTGGCCCTGCTGCTGATCCTGCCGCTCTTGTGGGCGCCGGTGCTGGCGGTGGTGGTCTCGGCCGCCCTGGCCGGAGCCTCGGTCGAATACTCCACCGCCTATGCGGGCTTCCGCATCGTGGTCAGCCGCCTGATCTATCCGCTGGCCGCCCTGCTGGGCGAGGACCCGCTGATCGGCCTGATCTGGCAGGGCTTCCAGGTGGTGGCCTCGGTCGTCGGGGCCGTGGCCTCGATCGCCCAGGTGCTGCGCGTCATCCGTCCGTATCTGTACGACGACGACGAGGTCGAGGAGGCTAGCTGAGCTGGATGGGGTGCGGCAGGGTCCAGTCATCCTGCTGCTCATGCATCAGGACGGGCAGGCCGAGCCCAGACGAGTGGGCGGCCAGGCGGCGCACGGCCTCGCGGGCCTCGCGTCGGGTGTCGTAGGTTCCAAAGCGCAGGTTGTCGCCGATGATCGACCAATGCTGGCCAACGCGAACAACGCCGTAATGCACCTCAGTCATGGGCGTGACCTCCTTGCAGTAATCCACAGGGAAGCCCCGATCCGGGAATGGCGCAAGTCCTTTATCGCTCAAGCTTTTTCCTGACACCGATGGACAATTGTCCCCAGAGCCGCCGGTGCGCGTTCGCCTCCTGCGGGCGGGATCGTGACAGGCGGGCGCGGTTTGGCGATAACAGCGCCATGTCGCGTCCGTTCCTCATCGGCGTCTTTCTGAGCGCCTTTCTCGCGGTCCCCGTTCTGGCTCAGGAGCGGGACGCGAGCGAGCGCCAGCGTCTGCTCGACATCGCCTATGCCCTGGGCGAGAGCCATGCCCTGCGCCAGGCCTGCCAGGGCGAAGGCGACCAGTACTGGCGCGCCCGCATGGTGCGGATGACCGAGGTCGAACAGGCCGACCAGGCTTTCGACGCACAGATGCGCGAGCGCTTCAACACCGGCTTCGCCTCGCGCCGCAGCGAGTTTCCGACCTGCGACGACGCCAGCCGCAAGGCCGAGCAGCAGGCCGCTCGCCGCGGCCAAGCCCTGGCCCGCAAGCTCTCGCAATCGGTGCGACAGGCAAAACGGCCAGCGCCGGATTCCGTGGCGGAAGACGAAAGCGCGCGCTAACCTCCACCTTAGGTAACTGAGGGAGAGCGTTTTGGGCACGTCGATCGTCGTTGTGGTGCTGCTGATCCTGGCGTTCGCGCTGGTGTTCAGCGTGATCAAGATCGTCCCGCAGGGGCGCGAGTTCACCGTCGAGCGGTTCGGCCGCTATACCCGCACCCTGAAGCCCGGCATCAGCATCCTGACCCCGTTCGTCGAGACCATCGGCCGCCGCGTCAACATGATGGAGCAGGTCCTGGAGGTGCCCCAGCAGGAGGTCATCACCAAGGACAACGTGTCGGTGAAGGTCGACGCCATCGTCTTCATCCAGGTGATGGACGCCGCTCAGGCCGCCTACCGTGTCGACAACCTGATGTACGCCATTACCCAGCTGGCCCAGACCAACCTGCGGACCGTCGTCGGCTCGCTGGAGCTGGACGAGGTGCTGAGCCAGCGCGACCAGATCAACACCCGCCTGCTGTCGACGATCGATCACGCCACCGGTCCGTGGGGCGTGAAGGTGGCGCGCATCGAGATCAAGGACCTGTCGCCGCCGGCCGACATCACCAACGCCATGGCCCGCCAGATGAAGGCCGAGCGCGAGCGTCGCGCGGTGATCACCGAGGCCGAGGGCGAGAAGCAGGCCCAGATCGCCCGCGCCGAGGGCCAGAAGCAGGCCGCCATTCTGGAAGCCGAGGGCCGCCGCGAGGCCGCCTTCCGCGACGCCGAGGCCCGCGAGCGCGAAGCCGAGGCCGAGGGCAAGGCCACGACCCTGGTGTCGGACGCCATCGCCCAAGGCGACGTCAACGCCATCAACTATTTCGTGGCCCAGAAGTACGTCGAGGCCTTCGGCGAGCTGGCGCGCAGCCCGCAGCAGAAGACCGTCATCGTGCCCGCCGACTTCGCGAGCCTGACCGGTACGGTCGCCGGCGTTGGCGAACTGGTGAAGTCGCTCAGCCAGGATGCGCCGCGCTCGCCGCCGCCGGCGGCGCCTCAGCCCCGTCCGCGTCCGGTCGCCACAGCGCCGACCCCGCCCACCATCACGCCGCCCGGCGGCAAGCGCGGAGCCTAGACCATGGAAGCCGTCGCCGGTTTCTACGCCCTGCAACCGTTCTGGCTGTGGCTGGGACTGGCGGCGCTGTTCCTGGCGATCGAGGTGGCCAGCGGCACCGGCTGGCTGCTGTGGCCGGCGGCCAGCGCCTTCGTCGTCGGCCTGCTGGCCCAGGCGGTCCATCCCGGTTTCGTGGCCGAGCTGGGGCTGTTCGCGGTGCTGACCATCGCCTCGACCTATCTGGCCCGACGCTTCCTGCGGCCGGTGCTGGACGCCAAGGAGCCCGATCTCAACGACCCGCTGCTGCGCCTGGTGGGCCAGCGCGGGCAGGTGCTGTCGCCCTTCGAACAGGGCCGCGGCCGGGTGTTCGTCGACGGCAAGGAGTGGGCTGCCCAGACCGAAGAAGCCATCCCGGCGATCAGCCAGGAGGTGGTGGTCACCGGCGTCGACGGATCGGTTCTGAAGGTGCGCACGGTCGCGCCCTAACGCGGCTGCTGACAGAAGTCTGCGGGCGCCCTGTTATGACCCCCTGTTATATCGGCCAAGCGACACCATCTGAGGCCGGCTTTTGAAAAGGGGGAGCAAGGCGGCCGCTGGCTCGCTGCGCTCAAGGGAGACCGCGTGACCTCCATCATATCGGTAAAGGGTCTGAACAAGACCTATGCCTCGGGCCATCAGGCCCTGAAGACCATCGACCTCGATATCCGCAAGGGCGAGATCTTCGCCCTGCTCGGCCCCAACGGGGCGGGCAAGACGACGCTGATCAGCATCATCTGCGGCATCGTCAATCCCAGCCAGGGCGTGGTGCTGGCCGACGGCCACGACGTGGTCAAGGAGTACCGCGCCGCCCGGACCAAGATCGGTCTGGTGCCGCAGGAACTGAACACCGACGCCTTCGAGACCGTGTGGGCCACGGTCAGCTTCTCGCGCGGCCTGTTCGGCAAGCCGCGCAACGACGCCCTGATCGAGAAGATCCTTCGCGACCTCTCCTTGTGGGACAAGAAGGACAGCAAGATCATGGCGCTGTCGGGCGGCATGAAGCGCCGGGTGATGATCGCAAAGGCCCTGAGCCACGAGCCGACCATCCTGTTCCTGGACGAGCCCACCGCCGGCGTCGACGTCGATCTGCGCCGCGACATGTGGGAGATGGTCCGGGGCCTGCGCGAAAGCGGCGTCACCATCATCCTGACCACCCACTACATCGAGGAGGCCGAGGAGATGGCCGACCGGATCGGGGTGATCCGCAAGGGCGAGATCATCCTGGTCGAGGACAAGGACGTCCTCATGCGCAAGCTGGGCAAGAAGCAGCTGACCTTGCAGCTGCAGAGCCCGCTCGAAGCCCTGCCGGCCAATCTCCGGGGGCACGCCCTGGAGCTGGCCAAGGACGGCAACGAGCTGATCTACACCTTCGACGCCCAGGCCGAGGAGACCGGCATCGCCGACCTCCTGCGCCGCCTCAGCAACGAAGGCGTTGACTTCAAGGACCTGCATACCAGCCAGAGCTCGCTGGAAGAAATCTTCGTCAGCCTGGTGAGGGGCGCGAAATGAACGTCCATGCGATCAAAGCCATCTACCGCTTCGAGCTGGCGCGGTGGTTCCGCACCCTGCTGCAGAGCATCCTGGCCCCGGTGATCTCCACGTCGCTATATTTCGTGGTGTTCGGCTCGGCCATCGGCTCGCGCATGCAGTCGATCGACGGCGTCAGCTATGGGGCCTTCATCATCCCGGGCCTGGTCATGCTGTCGCTGCTCAGCGAGAGCATCTCCAACGCCTCGTTCGGCATCTACATGCCCAAATGGGCCGGCACGATCTACGAGCTGCTGTCGGCCCCGGTCTCGTGGGCCGAGGCGGTGACCGGCTATGTCGGGGCGGCGGCGACCAAGTCGGTGCTGCTGGGCCTGCTGATCCTGGCCACGGCGCGCCTGTTCGTGCCGTTCGAGATCGCCCACCCGTTCGTGATGGCGCTATTCCTGGTGCTGACGGCGGTGACCTTCAGCCTGTTCGGCTTCGTGATCGGCGTCTGGGCCGACAACTTCCAGAAGCTGCAGATCGTGCCGGCGCTGATCATCACGCCGCTGACCTTCCTGGGGGGCAGCTTCTACTCGATCAACATGCTGCCGCCGATCTGGCAGAAGATCACCCTGCTGAACCCGGTCGTCTATCTGATCAGCGGCTTCCGCTGGAGCTTCTACGGCCAGTCCGACGTCGGGGTCGGCATCAGCCTGGGCATGACCACTCTGTTCTTGGTCATCTGCCTGACCGCCGTCTGGTGGATCTTCAAGACCGGCTACCGCCTGAAGGTCTAGCCGTCGTCTTCGTCCTCTTCCTCGGGCTCGTCCGGGGAAGGGGAGGGAGCGCTGCTCTTCAGGCCCTTCATGCCGCCGGCCTTGCCGCCCTTGGCGATCAGCGCGGCTTCGGCGGTGCGGACCATCGGGCGCTCGCGGCTGAAGCCGGCCAGCATCTGGCAGGTCTCGAAGAAGCCGGGCTGGGTCCGGGTGTCGACCTCGGGCTGCTGGACGATCAGGTGCAGTCCGCGCGCCTGCAGCTTCAGCACCGCTTCGACCAGGCCGGTCATGTCGCCGGCCAGGGCGTGGAAGCTGGGCACCGCCACTGCGCCGCCCGGCTCCAGGGCGTCCAGGGCGCGCTGCAAGCCCGGGCGGACGACGCCCGAGGCCAGGCAGCGGTCGCTGAACACCTCCTGGCAGCCCAGCAGCAGCAGGCGCTCCTCCTGCGCGGGGCTGAAGAAGATCCCGCGCACGGGCGGCACGCGATAGTAGCCGACGAGGTTCATCGGCCGTGCTTGGCAAACCCCGCGCGGCTTGGCGAGGGCTTTGTCCAAGCGTCCACAGCTGGGTTCAGTAGCGCGGATTGGCCTTGCGCAGGCCTTCGTTGGCCAGGGCGTCGGCGCGCTCGTTCAGGGGGTGGCCGGCGTGACCCTTGACCCAGCGCCAGTCGACGTCGTGGCGCTCGCGGGCGGCGTCCAGGCGCTTCCACAGGTCGTCGTTCTTGACGGGACTCTTGTCGGCCGTCTTCCAGCCGCGCGCCTTCCAGCCGCGGATCCATTCCTGGATCCCCTTCATGACGTACTGGCTGTCGGTGTGCAGCTCGACCTTGCAGGGGCGGTTCAGGAGCTCCAGCGCCTGGATGGCGGCCATCAGCTCCATGCGGTTGTTGGTTGTCGCCGGCTCGCCGCCGGTGATTTCCTTCTTCTTGTCGCCATAGAACAGAATGGCGCCCCAGCCGCCCGGGCCGGGGTTACCCTTGCAGGCGCCGTCGGTATAGATCGTGACCTTGGGCGTCATCAGAACAGCACCAGGCCCTCGCGGTGGACGGCCAGCTTGCGCTCGTACTCCAGCGGGTCCTTGGGCTTGACCAGGGCGCCGGCGGGCGTCGCGCCCCAGTCGGCCAGGCGGGTCAGGAAGAAGCGCATGGCCGCGCCGCGCGCCAGGATCGGCAGGGCTTCCTTCTCGGCCGGGCTCAGCGGCCGGCGGCGCTCATAGCCGTTCAGCAGCGCCTTGGCGGCGGTGATGTTGAAGCTGCCGTCGGCCTCGAAGCACCAGGCGTTCAGGGTCACGGCCACGTCGTAAGCGTAGGCGTCGTCGCAGGCGAAGTAGAAGTCGATCGCCGCCGCGAACTTGCCGTTCGACTGGAAGAAGACATTGTCCGGGAAGTAGTCGGCGTGGATCGGGCCGGACGGCAGGTTGCGGGGCCACATCAAGGAGAGCTGCGCCAGGTCTTGGTCGATCGTCGTCGCCAGGCCGGGCTTCAGGTCCTCGGCCGCCTTGCGGTGCTTGGAGAACAGCGGGGCCCAGGCGGTCTGGCCCAGGTCGTTGGCGCGGCGGCCCGGATAGCCTTCGCCGGCCAGATGCAGCCAGGCCAGGCCCTCGCCGGCCTCGCGGCAGTGGGCGGGGGTGGGCTTGCGCACCGACAGGCCGGGCAGGAACTCGACGATCGCCGCCGCCTTGCCGCGCAGGGTCGACAGGGTCGCGCCGCTGCGGTCCGGGACCGGCCGGGCGCTGGGGTAGCCCTTGTGAGCCAACCAGGTCAGCATGTTGAGGAAGTAGGGCAGCTCCTCGGCCTTCACCCGCCGCTCGTAGACGGTCAGGATGTAGCGGCCCTTCTCCGTTTCCAGCAGGAAGTTGGAGTTCTCTACGCCCTCGGCGATGCCCTTGAACGCCAGCGGGGCGCCCAGGTCGTAGCCTTGCAGGAAGGCGGCGAGTTCTTCGTCGGTGATGTCGGTATAGACGGCCATGGCGCGGGGATGCGCGACGCGAGCCGTCCGGTCAAGCCGCCCTTATGCGGTGAGCAGGCGCGGCAGCTTGAACGTGATGGTTTCGCGGGCTTCGACCAGTTCCTCGACGCGGGTGTCGAAGCGGGCCGAGATGGCGTCGATGACGCCCTGCACCAGGTCTTCCGGGGCCGAGGCGCCGGCGGTCAGGCCCACGCGGTCGATGCCGTCGAACCAGACCCAGTCGATGTCCTTGGCGTCGTCGATCAGGTGGGCGGCGCGGGCGCCGGCCTTGAGGCCCACTTCCTTGAGGCGGACCGAGTTCGACGAATTGCGCGAGCCGACCACCAGCACCAACTCCGACTGCTCGGCCAGATGCTTGACCGCGTCCTGGCGGTTGGTGGTGGCGTAGCAAATGTCTTCCTTGTGCGGGGCGGCGATGCCCGGGAAGCGCTCGCGCAGCAAAGCCACCATATCCGCCGTGTCGTCGACCGACAGGGTGGTCTGGGTCAGGAAGGCGACGTTGGACGCGTCCTTCGGGGTCCAGGCGGCGGCGTCGTTGATGTCCTCGATCAGGGTGACCGAGCCTTCGGGCAGCTGGCCCATGGTGCCGATCACCTCGGGGTGGCCGGCGTGGCCGATCAGCACGATCTCACGGCCGGCGTCGAAATGCTTCTGGGCCTCGACGTGAACCTTGGAGACCAGCGGGCAGGTGGCGTCGAGGAAGATCATCTCGCGGGCCTTGGCTTCGGCCGGCACCGACTTGGGCACGCCGTGGGCCGAGAACACGACGGGGCGGTCGTCGGGGGCTTCGGACAGTTCCTCGATGAACACCGCGCCCATCGCCTTCAGGCGGTCGACCACGTGTCGGTTATGGACGATCTCGTGGCGCACATAGACCGGCGCGCCGAACTTCTCGACGGCGCGTTCGACGATCTGGATGGCGCGATCGACGCCGGCGCAGAAGCCGCGCGGGCTGGCCAGCACGAGCGAGATCGGACGGCGAACCGGCATAGGGGCGGGCGTATGGGCGTTCATGGCGCGGAAACTAGTCGCTTGAGCGGCCCGGCGCCAGGAGTCTGCGTCGTTGCGACGTCACGCATATGCCTTTATCAGGCTGCATGACGCCGGTGGGGCCCTAAGGTCCCGCTTGGCTCCTTTTTCTTCCGGACCAGACGTTTCATGCGCCGCAAAGTCTCGCTCGCCCTCAGAGCCCTGATGGTCGCCTCGCTCGCCGCGACGGCCTCGATCGCTCACGCCCAGCAAGGTCCGGGCGGCGGTGGCGACGATGAATCGGCCGCCAAGCGCAAGAAGCGCGACGCCGAGTGGAACCAGCCCAAGGCGCCGCTGATGCAGCTGCGCAACGCCGGCCCGTGCCCCTTCGTGAAGGTGCTGTACGACGCCAGCCGCTACATCGAATTCAAGGACGGCAAGGAATCGGCGGCTCAAGCCGGCTTCACCGGTGAGATCCAGAGCCTGTCGTCGGGTTGCGCCTACAAGGGCGACGAGCCGATCCGCATCCGCATCGAGGCGCTATTCCAGCTGGGCCGTGGCCCGCAAGCCCAGGGCGACAAGCACACCTACCGTTACTGGGTGGCCGTCACCGAGCGGAACCAGGCCGTGATCGCCAAGGAATATTTCGACCTGCCGGTCAGCTTCGCGTCGGGCCAGGACCGCGCCTATACCCGTGAAACGATCGAGTCGATCATCATCCCGCGCGCCGACGAGAAGGTCAGCGGCGGCAATTTCGAAGTGCTGATCGGCTTCGACGTGACGCCGGAAATGGCGGCCTTCAACCGTGACGGCAAGCGCTTCCGCGTCAATGCCGGCCAGGCCGCCCCGGCGCAGCAAGCCAAGACCCAAGCAGGGACGACGCCTAACCCATGAACGATTTGAAGCGGTCCCTGAGCGAGGCGGCCGCGGCCGCTTTCCAGGCCGCCGGACTGCCGCCCGAATTCGGTCGCGTCACCGCGTCCGACCGTCCCGACCTGGCTGATTTCCAGTGCAACGGCGCCCTCGCGGCGGCCAAGAGCGCCAAGCGCAATCCGCGCGAGATCGCCGTCCAGGTGGTCGACATCCTCAAGGGTGACCCGCGCCTGGCCTCGGTCGAGATCGCCGGCGTCGGCTTCATCAACATGCGCGTCAGCGACGAGGCCCTGTCGGCCCGCGCCCGCGAGATCGCCGCCGACGACCGCGCCGGCGCCCAGCTGCTGGAAGATCCGCGCCGGGTGCTGATCGACTATGCCGGCCCCAACGTCGCCAAGCCGATGCACGTGGGCCACCTGCGCGCCTCGATCATCGGCGAGTCGATCAAGCGCCTGTACCGCTTCCGCGGCGACGACGTGGTGGGCGACGCCCACTTCGGCGACTGGGGCTTCCAGATGGGCCTGCTCATCTCGGCGATCATCGACGAGGACGCCTTTATCCGCGCCCTGATGGACAAGCTGCCGGAAGCGCCGCGCGGCTTCAGCGCCGCCGACGAGGCCAAGGTGATGGCCGAGTTCGAGAGCCGCATCACCCTGGCTGACCTCGACCGCATCTATCCGGCCGCCTCGGTGCGCCAGAAGGAAGATCCGGCGTTCAAGGAGCGCGCCCGCAAGGCCACCGCCGAGCTGCAGAACGGCCGCTTTGGCTACAGGCTGCTGTGGAGCCACTTCGTCAAGGTCAGCCGCGTGGCCCTGGAGCGCGAGTTCCACGCCCTGGGCGTCGACTTCGACCTGTGGAAGGGCGAGAGCGACGTCAACGACCTGATCGAGCCGATGGTCCGCCAGCTGGAGGACAAGGGCCTGCTGGTCGATGACCAGGGCGCCCGCATCGTCCGCGTCTCGCGCGAGAACGACAAGCAGGACGTGCCGCCGCTGCTAGTGGTGTCGTCGGAAGGCTCGGCCATGTACGGCACGACCGACCTGGCCACGATCCTGGACCGCCGCAAGTCGTTCGACCCGCACCTGATCCTCTACTGCGTGGACCAGCGTCAGGCCCTGCACTTCGAGACCGTGTTCCGCGCCGCCTACCTGGCCGGCTACGCCCAAGAGGGCGGGCTGGAGCACATCGGCTTCGGCACGATGAACGGCACGGACGGCAAGCCCTTCAAGACCCGCGCCGGCGGCGTCCTGAAGCTGCACGACCTGATCGAGATGGCCCGCGAAAAGGCCCGGGAGCGCCTGCGCGAAGCCGGCCTCGGCGCCGAGCTGTCCGAAGAGGCCTTCGAGGAGACGGCCCACAAGGTGGGCGTGGCCGCCCTGAAGTTCGCCGACCTGCAGAACTTCCGCGGCACCTCGTACGTCTTCGACCTCGACCGCTTCACCAGCTTCGAGGGCAAGACCGGCCCGTACCTGCTGTACCAGTCGGTGCGCATCAAGAGCGTGCTGCGTCGCGCGTCGGAAGCGGGCGCCGTCGCCGGCCGCATCGCCATCCACGAGCCGGCCGAACGGGACCTGGCCATGCTGCTGGACGCCTTCGAGGGCGCCCTGCAGGAGGCCTACGACAAGAAGGCTCCCAACTTCGTGGCCGAGCACGCCTACAAGCTGGCCCAGTCGTTCTCGAAGTTCTACGCCGCCTGCCCGATCATGGGCGCCGACACCGAAGAGCTGCGGGCCTCGCGCCTGTCGCTAGCCGAGACCACCCTGCGTCAGCTGGAGCTGACCCTGGACCTGCTCGGCATCGAGGCGCCGGAGCGGATGTAATCGGCGCGCCCCTTTCCCGGATGGGAGAGGGGCGCTGCTTTCTCCGGGAAACGGGGATCGCTGGGCAGGCCCAGCTTGACTCGGACCCGCCCCTCCCGCATTGAGCCGACGACCCCCGCGGGAGACATCGGGATTCGATCCCGAGGCCGAAGGCGCAACCGCCCCGGAAACGCTCAGGCAAACGGACCGCGCGGGTTTTAGAAACGCTGGAAAGCAGCCTCCCGAGAGGGCGGCTCGCCGAAGGAGCAAGGCCAAACCCGTCCGGCAGAGGGGCGAGGCCGGAATCTCTCAGGCCAAAGGGACAGCGGGGGCGACTTGCCGGCGAACGCCGGTCCCGTCGCCGACCCCGCTTGGAGCCCGTCCAGTGTCCGAACACCTCAAGAAGACCCCGCTGTACGACGCCCACGTGGCGGCCGGCGCCCGCATGGTGCCGTTCGCAGGCTATTCCATGCCCGTGCAGTACAAGGACGGGGTGCTGAAGGAGCACCTCTGGACCCGTGAGCATGCCGGCCTGTTCGACGTGTCGCACATGGGTCAGGCCCGCCTGCGCGGCGACAACCCCGCCAAGAGCTTCGAGAAGGTGGTCTCGGCCGACTACCAGGGCCTGAAGGCCGGCAAGCAGCGCTATGGCGTGCTGTTGAACGCCGACGGCGGCATCATCGACGACCTGATGGCCGCGCGTCCCGACGACGACGGCCTGTTCGTCGTGGTCAACGGCGCCTGCAAGGACAACGACTACGAGATTATCGCCCGCGAACTGGCCGGCGAGGCCACGGTGACCCGCCTGGAAGACCGCGCGCTGCTGGCGCTGCAAGGTCCGCAGGCCGCCGCCGTCCTGGCTGCCCACGTGCCGGAAGCCGCCGAGATGGTGTTCATGGACGCCCGCGCCCTGACCGCCTTCGGTGTCGACGCCATCGTCTCGCGCTCGGGCTACACCGGCGAGGACGGCTACGAGATCTCGGTCCCGGCCGACGCCGCCGAGCGCATCTGGAACACCCTGCTGGCTGACGAACGCGTCAAGCCGATCGGCCTGGGCGCCCGCGATAGCCTGCGCCTGGAAGCCGGCCTGCCGCTGTACGGCCATGACCTGGACGAAGGCGTCTCGCCGATCGAGGCCGGTCTGAACTTCGCCGTCGGCAAGTCGCGCCGCGAGGCTGGCGACTATCTGGGCGCAGATCGTATCGGCAAGGAACTGGCCGGCGAGCTGTCGCGCATCCGCGTGAACCTGAAGGTGCTGGAAGGCGCGCCGGCCCGTGAAGGCGCCGAGATCGCCGATGACGCCGGCAACGTGATCGGCAAGATCACCAGCGGCGGCTTCGCGCCCTCGCTCGGCTTCCCGATCGCCATCGGCTTCGCCCCGCCGGCCTTCGCCGCAGTCGGGACGAAACTGAAAGTTATCGTTCGAGGCAAGCCGGCGGCCGCCGAAGTGGTGGCCAGCCCGTTCGTCCCGAGCCGTTACGTCCGCAAACTCTAATCAAACCAAGGGCCAGCAAGATGCGTTTCACCAAGGATCACGAGTGGGTCATCGTCGAAGGTGACGTGGCCACCGTCGGCATCAGCGCCTACGCCGCCGAACAGCTGGGCGACGTGGTGTTCGTCGAGGTTCCGGAAGCCGGCAAGACCGTGAAGCAAGGCGACGGCCTGGCCGTGGTCGAGAGCGTCAAGGCGGCCTCGGACGTCTACGCGCCGGTGTCGGGCGAGGTCGTCGAAGGCAATGCCGAGCTCGGCGACGCCCCGGAAACCGTCAACGCCCTGCCGGAAAGCGGCGGCTGGTTCGCCAAGATCAAGCTGTCGAACCCGGCCGAGGTCGACGCCCTGATGGACCGCGACGCGTACGAAGCGTTCCTCGCCACGCTGTAAAATCCTGTCATCCCGGCCCAGCGCGAAGCGCGCCGAGCCGGGACCTTCGCGAAAGCAGACCATGCGTTACCTCCCCCTGACCCCCGAAGACCGCGTCGAGATGCTCGGCGCGATCGGCGTGAAGTCGATCGACGACCTGTTCGTCGACGTGCCGGCCTCGGCCCGCCGCGACGGAACCGTCGACCTGCCGCTGCACGCCGGCGAAATCGAAGTCGAGCGCGAGATGGCGGGCCTGGCCCGTCGCAACCGTTCGGCGGGGGAGGGACCGTTCTTCTGCGGCGCCGGCGCCTATCGCCACCACGTGCCGGCCACGGTCGACCACATCATCCAGCGGTCGGAGTTCCTGACCAGCTACACGCCCTACCAGCCGGAAATCGCCCAGGGCACCCTGCAGGTCCTGTTCGAGTTCCAGACCCAGGTCGCGGCCCTGACCGGCATGGAAGTGGCCAACGCCTCGCTCTATGACGGCTCGACCGGCGCGGCCGAGGCCGTGATGATGGCCCAGCGCGTCACCCGTCGGAACAAGGCGGTGATGTCGGGCGGCGTCCACCCGCACTACATCGAGACCATCAACACCCTGGCCCACGCGGCCGGCGTGTCGACCCAGGCGATGGCCCCGGCCGTCGACGCCGAGGACGCGGTGATCGCCGCCATCGACGCCGACACGGCCTGCGTCGTCGTCCAGACCCCGAACGTGTTCGGCACGGTCACCGACGTGACCAAGATCGCTGAGGCCGCCCACGCCGCCGGCGCGCTGCTGATCGTCGTGACGACCGAGGCCGTCTCGTACGGCCTGCTGAAGTCGCCCGGCGAAATGGGCGCGGACATCGCCGTGGCCGAGGGCCAGTCGATCGGCAACGGCCTGAACTTCGGCGGTCCCTATGTCGGCCTCTTCGCCTGCAAGGAAAAGTTCGTCCGCCAGATGCCGGGCCGCCTGTGTGGCGAGACGGTCGACGCCGACGGCAAGCGCGGTTTCGTCCTGACCCTGTCGACCCGCGAACAGCACATCCGCCGCGACAAGGCCACGTCGAACATCTGCACCAACAGCGGCCTGTGCGCCCTGGCCTTCTCGATCCACATGAGCCTGCTGGGTGAGACCGGTCTGCGCCAGCTGGCGGCCCTGAACCACCAGAAGGCCGTGGCCCTGCGCGACGCCCTGAAGGCGGTTCCTGGCGTCGAGGTTCTGACCCCGCGCTTCTTCAACGAGTTCGCCATCCGCGTGCCGGGCAAGGCCGCCGAGGTCGTCGAGACCTTGGCCGGCCACGGCGTCATCGCCGGCGTGCCGTTCTCGCGCCTGGACGACGGCGCGGGCTTGGACGACGTGCTGCTGGTCGCGGCCACCGAAACCACGCTCGACATCGACATCAATTTCTTCGCCAAGCTGCTGACCAAGGTGGTGGGCCAATGAGCATGAACAACGTCGGCCGCCCCACGCGCCCGGAAGCTGCCGCGAACGACGCCGGCGGTCATGAAACCCTGACCGGCAACCGCGGTCTGCTCCAGAACGAAGCCCTGATCTTCGAACTGGACGGCTGGAACAAGACCGGCGTCGACCTGCCGGAAGCCGCCGCGCCTTCGAGCGACTTGGCCGGCCTGCTGCGCGCCGCGCCGATCGGCCTGCCGGGCTTGTCGGAGCCGGAAGCTGTCCGCCACTACGTGCGCCTCAGCCAAAAGAACCACGCCATCGACCTGGCGCTGTATCCGCTGGGCTCGTGCACGATGAAGCACAATCCGCGCCTGAACGAGAAGATGGCGCGCCTGCCGGGCTTCTCGGACATCCATCCGCTGCAGCCGCAGTCGACGGTTCAGGGCGCTCTGGAGCTGATGGACCGCCTGGCCCACTGGCTGAAGACCCTGACCGGCATGCCCGCCGTCGCCCTGTCGCCCAAGGCCGGCGCCCACGGCGAGCTGTGCGGTCTGCTGGCCATCCGCGCCGCCCACGAGGCGGCCGGCAACGGCCACCGCAAGACCGTGCTGGCCCCGACCAGCGCCCACGGCACCAACCCGGCCACGGCGGCCTTCGTCGGCTACACCGTCGTCGAGATCGCCCAGACCGAGGACGGCCGCGTCGACTTGGCGGACCTTGAGTCCAAGCTGGGCGACCACGTGGCCGCCATCATGGTCACCAACCCCAACACCTGCGGCCTGTTCGAGCGCGACGTCGTCGAGATCGCACGCCTGACCCATGCGGCGGGCGCATACTTCTACTGCGACGGCGCTAACTTCAACGCCATCGTCGGCCGGGTTCGCCCGGGCGACCTGGGCGTCGACGCCATGCACATCAACCTGCACAAGACCTTCTCGACGCCCCACGGCGGCGGCGGTCCGGGCGCAGGTCCGGTAGTGCTGTCGGAAGCGCTGGCCGCCTTCGCGCCCACGCCCTGGCTGGTCCATGGCGACGACGGTTTCGAGATGGTCGAGCACGCCGGCGAGGAAGGCGCCAAGACCGCCTTCGGCCGCATGAGCGCCTTCCACGGGCAGATGGGCATGTATGTCCGCGCTTATGCCTACATGCTGAGCCACGGGGCCGACGGCCTGCGTCAGGTGGCCGAGGACGCCGTCCTCAACGCCAACTACATCAAGGCCAAGCTCAGCGACGTGATGAGCCCGGCTTTCCCGGAAGGGCCGTGCATGCACGAAGCCCTGTTCGACGACAGCTGGCTGGAAGGCACCGGGGTGACCACGCTCGACTTCGCCAAGGCGATGATCGACGAGGGCTTCCATCCGATGACCATGTACTTCCCGCTGGTCGTCCACGGCGCGATGCTGATCGAGCCGACCGAGACCGAGAGCAAGCAGGAGCTGGATCGCTTCATCGAAGCATTGCGTCTCCTGGCCGGCGCAGCCAAGGCCGGCGAGGTCGAGCGCTTCAAGGGCGCGCCGTTCCATGCGCCGCTCAAGCGCCTGGACGAGACCCAGGCGGCCCGCAAGCCCCGGTTGAAGTGGAAACCTGTGGCTGCGGCGCCACTGGCGGCTGAATAGTAAAGTCCATACCCCTGATCATGGCGAGGGCGCCTTTACGGCGTCCTCGCCGCTCCACATATCGGGGATGCGCATCGGGGCTGCTTGGTTGATCCAGGCAGCAGGCGAACGCGAGCTTCGTTTCGCCCCTCCCATGATTGCCATCGCCCTCGCCATGCCGCGCACACGCCGCACGACCGATGACCTCGCTAGAGAGCTCATTGCGCGTGGGCTCCGTATCCTGCTCGTCACGGTGGGTCTGCTCCTGATCTTGGGCGGCGCGCTGATCGCCCCGCTACCAGGACCGATGGGCCTGCCGCTGACCGTGGCTGGGCTGATGCTGGTGCTGCGTAACTCGTTCAAGGCGCGCAAGCAGTTCGTCCGCTTCCAGCACGCCCACCCCAAGCTGATCTTCCCGCTGCGTCGCCTGCTGCGTCGCGAGCCCGAGGTGGTGCTGGTGGCCTGGCAGCAGGCGCTGCGGGTCGAGCGCCTGATCGTGCCGCGCAAGTGGCGGATGGCCGTGCGCTGGCGCAAGGCGGGCAAGCGCCGCCGCGCCATGAAGTCGGCCGGGCGGTGACCGCCACGGTTTCAGCGATCGAAATCAAGCATCGGGTCCGGCGCCGCGCGCGGCTGGCCTTGCTGCTGCGCGAGTTCGCGGCTCGGGCGTTCCGCTGGGTCGCCATCGGCTTCGGCGCCCTGGTGATCCTGGCCGGCGCGATCCTGACGCCGTTGCCGGGGCATGTGGGCCTGCCGCTGCTGGTGCTGGGCCTGATGGTGGTGCTGCGCTACTCGTTCCAGGCCCGCTAGACCTTCATCCGCTGGCAGCGTCGGCATCCCAAGCTGGTCTTCCCGATCCGCCGCCTGATGCGCCGCGAGCCTGAGGTGCTGCTGGTCGTCTGGCAGCAGATGCTGCGCACCGAGAAGCTGGTTTTGCGCAAGGCACGCTGGCGGCTGCTGAAGCGCACGCGCAAGAAGGCCAAGCGCTACGTCGCTCGCAAGATCGCCCAGCACAATAGGGCGCCGGCCTGAACCTCTCGCTCTGAATTCTTTGTCGTCTTGGGGATTGAGGGACGGTCAGGGCCGCTTGGGTCCGTCGGCATCTCAGGACAATCCATGCGTTTTGCGGTCGAAGCCTCGCTGACCTACGACTTTGCAGGTCCGTGCGAGGTTCTGCTCCTTGTCGAGGCAGCGCACGGACCGGACCAAGTCGCGCATGCCGAAGCCCTGACCTTCTGGCCCAATGTCGACGCAGTGCGGGTCGACGATCCCATCACTTTCGAGCGGCGGACGGTGTTCACCGCCTCGAGCCGCGTAAATGCCCTCTACCGCGCCGAGATCGAGGTCATGCCGCGCGCCCACGACCTGGCCGATGCGCCGGCCATGTTAATCCGCGACCTGCCCAGCGAGGTGCTGCCGTTCCTGCGGGCCAGCCGCTACAGCCCCTCAGACCGGCTGGAGCGCTTCGTGGAGCGGGAGTTCGAGGGCCTGGAGGGCGGACCCAAGGTCCAGGCGATCCTGGATTGAATCGCCACCCACCTGGACTATCGGGCCGGGGTCAGCGACGGGGCCAGCACGGCGGTCGACACCCTTGTGGACCGGGCTGGCGTCTGTCGAGACTTCACCCACCTGGTCATCGGCCTGTGCCGGGCCGCCAACATCCCTGCGCGGGCCGTCAGCGCCTATGCCTGGCGACTCGAACCACCGGACCTGCATGCCATCGCCGAGGTCTATCTGGGCGGCCGCTGGCGGCTGATCGACGCCACGGGCCTGGCGCCCATCGACGGCCTGGTTCGAGTGGCGACGGGACGAGACGCGGCCGACATCGCCTTCATGACCATCTTCGGTCGGGCCTGCCTGATCGAGCAGAGCTTCTCTATCCAGGCTATCGAGCCGTAAGGGTCCCGCGAAGATTGATTGAACGTCGTCCTTTGCCGTCGAGTAGGCGTTCAGCGTTTCTTCGATACGGGCGCGAAGCCAGTCGGTCTGCACGGACATCGTCCAAAGAAAAGGGCGCGGACCTTGCGATCCGCGCCCTTCTGTCTTTGTCCGATGGACCTGGCTGCTATTGCAGCTTGGCGCCCATCTGGCCGATCGCGGTGTCGATCAGCGGGTCGCTCTTGGCGCCGGCGAGGCGGGCGGCCAGGACGGCTTCGGCAGCTTGGGCGGCCATGTCGACTGCGGCGGCCTTCACGTCGGCGGCGGCTTGAGCCTCGGCCTGGGCGATCTTGCGTTCGGCCATCTCGGCGCGGCGCTTGATCTGCTCCTCGAGCTTTTCCTTGGCTTCCTCGGCCAGACGCTTGGCGTCGGCCTTGGCGGCTTCCAGCATGCCCGCGGCTTGGCGCTCGGCGTCCTCGCGCTGGGCCTTGACGTCCGCGAGCAGAGCTTGGGCCTCTTCACGCAGCTTCTGGGCTTCGTCGAGCTCGGCCTTGATCTTGGCGGCGTAGCCGTCAAGGGCGCCGAACAGAGCGCCCGGCAGGACCTTCAGGACGACCAGCAGGCCGAAGAAGACCACCAGGGCGACCAGAACCCAGAACTCGGGGTTCGAGACGCTGAACAGGGATTCGTGTTCCATCTTCAGCGCTCCTTAGGCCAGAGCCGACTTCAGCTCGGCGGCCGAAGCCGCCTTGCCCGTCAGCTTCTCGACGATCGCACCGGCCGTGTCCTCTGCCACCACGCGGACCTGGCTCAGGGCCTGGTCGCGGGCGGTCTGGATCGAAGCTTCGGCCGCAGCCAGCTTCTCAGCCAGCACGGCCTCTTCCTTGGCCTGACGCTCGGCGGTCTCGGCTGCGGCCTTGGCCTTGGCGTCGGCAGCGGTCTTCTGGGCCTTGGCGCGAGCCTCGGCCACCTCGGCGGCGGCCGCGCGGGCCTGGGCCTCGGCTTCGTCCTTCATGCGACGGGCGTCAGCGATGTCGCCGGCGATCTTGGCGCCGCGCTCGTCGATGGCGCCGCTGACGCGGGGCAGAAGGCCCTTCGACAGCACCGCGTAGAGAACGGCGAAGATGATCAGCAGCCAGACGATTTGACCGCCCCAGTGCTCGAATTGCAGCTGCGGAAGACCGCCGCTGCTTTCGTGCCCCTGAGCGACTTCCGTCGTCTCGGTCGTGCCGTGATGTTCCGTCGCCATGGGCGAAGGCGCCTCTCAGCTAGAGCGCCGCATGCGGGTGAAAGATCGACCCGGCCCACACGACGCTAGGAAAATAAAAAGCATGAAGCGCGGCGGTCTCCGGACGAGACCGCCGCGCTTCAAGGATCGGATTACGAGAACAGGATCAGGAAGGCGACGACCAGGGCGAAGATGCCCAGGGCTTCCGTCAGAGCCATGCCCAGGAACAGCATCGGGCGCTCTTGAGCGGCGGCGGTCGGGTTGCGCAGGGCGCCTTGGAAGTAGTTGCCGAACATCACGCCCAGGCCAACGCCCGCGCCGATCATGCCGAGCATGGCCAGGCCAGCGCCGATGTACTTAGCAGCAGCAGCGTCCATGATAGAGACTCCTTAGGAAGGGTATGTAGGTTGAAAGACTAGTGGTTGATCAGTGGCTGTCGAGGTGCACGACGTCGTTGAGATAGACGCAGGTGAGCACCGCGAACACGAAGGCCTGAAGGAAGGCCACCATGAACTCGAGGGCCGTCAGGGCGACGACGGAGGTCAGGGCCAGGGCCGCACCGGCCCAGCCCAGGATGCCGAGACCGCCCAGGGCGATCACGAAGCCGGCGAAGATCTTAAGCACGACGTGGCCGCCGACCATGTTGCCGAACAGACGCAGCGCCAGGGTCAGCGGGCGGACCAGGAACGAGACGATCTCGATCAGGACCACCAGCGGCAGGATCCAGCCGGGGACGCCCGACGGGGCGAACAGCTTGAAGAACTTGAGGCCGTTCTTGGCGAAGCCGACGGCGACCACGGTCAGGATGACCAGCAGGCCCAGCGTCAGGGTGACGGCCAGCTGCGAGGTCGACGTGAAGACCAGGAACATGCCCTGCAGGTTCATGAACAGCACGAACGCGAACAGGGTGAAGACGAACGGCAGGAACTTCTTGCCTTCGTGACCGATGATCGACTCCGCGAGACCGTCGACCAGTCCGTAGAGCAGCTCGCCCACCGACTGCAGGCGGCCCGGGATCACAGCCTTGCGGGCCGACAGGCTGTAGAAGCCGATGACCAGCAGGGCGGCCGACATCATCGCAGCGACCGAATTGGTGATCGACAGGTCGATGGCGCCCAGGCCGGGAACGGTCACGGTCGGCAGTTCCACGATCTTGCTGATCTGGAACTGGTGCATCGGATCGGCCATTGGCCCTAGTCTCTCTTCTGCTTGGGGACGGTTGGCCCGTCTCCCATGTGTTCGTCAGCTTTCGCCGACGCCTGCGCGCTCAGTTTCATCGCCTTGCGGACGATGGAGAAAATCGCGAGCCCCAGACCGATCAGCAGACCGCCGACCATGCCCCAGGGGCTCGTGTGGACGTAATGGTCGAGGAGCCAGCCGAAGCCGAGACCCACCAATACGCCCCCGATCAGATCCGCCAGAAGGCGGTAGCCGTCCTGGCTGGCCTTTTCGGACGCCGCCTTGGCGGGTTTTTCCGCCGCTTTCTTCGCCTCGAAAGCGGCGAGCCGAGCGTCCAGGCTGTCGAAAGCCTTGTCGTTCGTCTCGTCGGCCTTGGGCATGGGAAGCGGCAGGTCCGAAAACGCCGCGGACACGCCAAAAAAAGGCGCTTTTCCGGCCGGCTTGATCGGCGCGGAACCTATAGACCTCGTTGCAGTGCGTCAAGACGACCTAGCCGAGTCGCAAGCCCCGGTAATCCTTGAGGAAATCGTCTTTCCGTTCGGGAAGGGGCAAAACCGTCCCCGATCTTTGGCGCGCCAGCCCCTACCGACAGTGGGAACGGCTTCCTACATATCGCGCGTTCTCCCGACGTCGCTCCCCCTAGGCACGGAGCGCCGGGCCCGATGACGCATTGATTTTTTCGTCAATCTGGGCTTTAGAGCCGCCGCCTCCAAACAATACGAAGATTCATGTCGCACCTGAAAAACACCGGTTTCGCCGATCGTATCTCCGCTCAGCAGGAAGCCAAGAAGGCTATGCTGGCCAAGTTCAAGGCCAAGCCGACCGTCCAGGACCCCGATTTCGACAAGCGCGAAGAGCAACGCGCTGCCGAACTCGAAGCTGTCCGCGCCGCTCGCGCCGAAGCCAAGGAAGCGGCACGCCTCGAAGCTGTCGCGCGCCAAGAAGCGATCATGGCCGTCAAGCGCGCCGAGCGTAAAGAACGCAAGGTCGCCGAAGCCGCCGAGCAGCGTGAGCGCAAGGAAGTCAAGGCGCAGGCCCGCGAAGAGCTGCGCGCCCTGGGCAAGACCAGCAACAGCAAGGCTGACCGCGCCCACCAGTGGGCCAGCCTCTGGAGCAGCTGATCTCCTGACGATCAGACAAGGGGTCCTTCGGGGCCCCTTTTTCTTTGCGTGATGCGCGAAACGGGACCATGAGGCGCTCATGGTTTCCCTGGACGTCATCGCCACCCTGTTCGTGGTCGCCACCCTGGCTGGCGCGCTCGACGCCATCGCTGGCGGCGGCGGCCTGGTGACCCTGCCCGCCCTGCTGCTGGCGGGGCTGTCGCCCGTTCAGGCCCTGGGCACCAGCAAGCTTCAGAGCACATTCGGCGCGCTGTCGGCGACGACCGCCTTCGCCCGTCGCGGCATGATCGACTGGAAGACCGCCTGGCCGGTCGCCCTCGGAGCCGGGATTGCCGGCCTGTGCGGCGCGCTGTGCGCCAGCCTGCTGTCGCCACAGCTGCTGCGGGCCGTGGTGCCGCTGATGCTGATCGCCATCGCCCTCAATTTCGGCTTCTCGCGCGCCCTCAAGAGCGAGGACGTCGCGCCGCGCATGGCGCTGATCCCGTTCGCCTGTTTCGTCGCGCCGCTGGTCGGCTTCTACGACGGCATCTTCGGCCCCGGGGCAGGCGCTTTCTACATGATCGCGATCGTCACCCTGCTGGGCTACGGCGTGCTGAAGGCCACGGCCCACACCAAGCTGGCCAACGCCGCCAGCAATCTGGGCGGCCTCTCGCTGTTCATCCTCAAGGGCGCGGTCGTCTGGCCGATCGGCCTTGTCATGGCGGTCGGGGCCTTCCTGGGCGCCCAGATCGGCTCGCGCCTGGCCGTGCGCTTCGGGCCCAAGCTGATCCGGCCGCTGCTGGTGACGATCTCGTGCGCCATGGCCATCAAGCTGCTGGCCGACCCGACCAACCCCATCCGCCAGGCCGTCCAGGGCCTCTTGGTCGGCGTCTAGCTAGGCGACTAGCTTCTCGGCGGTCGACAGGTCGACGCTGACCAGCTGGCTGACGCCGCGCTCGGCCATGGTCACCCCGAAGAGACGGTCCATCCGGCTCATGGTCACCGGATTGTGCGTGATGGCGATGAAGCGCGTCTGGGTGCGCCGGCGCATCTCGTCCAGCATGTTGCAGTAGCGGTCGACATTGGCGTCATCGAGCGGGGCGTCGACTTCGTCCAGCACGCAGATCGGGGCCGGATTGGCCAGGAAGACGCCGAAGATCAGGGCGCTGGCCGTCAGGGCCTGCTCGCCGCCGCTCATCAGGCTCATGCTGGCCATGCGCTTGCCGGGTGGGCAGGCGAAGATCTCCAGGCCGGCCTCCAGCGGGTCGTCGCTTTCGATCAGCTTCAGCTCGGCCTGGCCACCCCCGAACAGCGCCTGGAAGAGCGTCTGGAAGTTTGCGTTAATTACGTCGAAGGCGGCCAGCAGGCGCTCGCGCCCTTCGGCGTTCAGCTCCTCGATGCCGGCCCGCAGCTTGGTCACCGCGCCCGACAGGTCGGCCCGCTCGGTCCTCATGATCTCGAGGCGCCCGGCATATTCCTGGGCCTCTTCCTCGGCGCGCAGGTTCACCGGGCCGATGGAGTCGCGCTCTCTTTCAAGCGCGAAAAGGTGAGCTTCCACACCTGCGGCGTCCTTCGGGACAGCCACGGCCTCGCCGGCGACGTGGCGGCCCAGCTCTTCGGGCTCCATGCGGGCCTGCTCGCGGATGGCCGAGGCCACTTCGGCGAAGCGCTGGCGGGCGCCGTCCAGATGGGCGACCAGGGCCGCGCGCTTTTCCCGGGCCTCGCCGGCGGCCTGTTCGGCGGCTCGGGCGGCGCGGTCGTTGTTGAGGCGGGTGGTTTCGGCCGCTTCCAGGGCGTCGCTGGATTTGGTCCGGCGCGTATCGGCGGCGGTGAACTCGTCCAGCAGGGCGACCAGCTTTTCCTTCAGCACCACCGGCGCTTCGCGCGCGGCTTCCAGGAGCGCGGCGGCCTTCACCCGGTCGGCGTCCAGGGCCTCGGTGCGCTTGGCGGCGCTCTCGGCCCGCTTGGACCAGTCGGCGTGGTCGCGCTCCAGGCTCTCCAGGCGACGCTGGCGGCCGGCCCTCTCGCGGGTCTCGACATCGAGCGCGGTGCGGGCGGCGCTGGCCGCCTCGCGGGCCTGGGCCGAGGCCTGGCGGGCTTGCGCCAGCTGCGGCTGCAGGTCGCCCGAGGTCTGGGCGGCGGCGTGGGCCTGGCGGGCCTGGGCCAGGCCTTCGTCGGTTTCGACCTTCTCGGCCTCGAAACGGGCGATGGTGTCGTCCAACGACTGGGCGCGGGCCGCCCGCATCGCCTGCTCGCGCTCGAACTTGGCCACCTGCTCGCGGGCCCCGTTCAGCAGGCGCTCGGCGTCGGGCGGGCCGCGGCGCTTGTCGCGCAGCAGCTCCTCGACGGCGCGCATGCGGTCGGCGGCGGTCTTCAGAGCGGCGTTGGTGGCGTCGGCGCGCGGCGCCAGCACGTCGATCTCGGCCTCGACCTCGGCCAGGCGGGTGCGCTGCTCCAGGCGGATGGCGGCTGGCTTGGGCGCGTCGGCGCGGGCCACGAAGCCGTCCCAGCGCCACAGGTCGCCTTCGCGCGACACCAGCCGCATGCCGACCTTGAGGTCCTTCTGCAGGCGATCGCCGTCGGTGCGGGCCACGACGGCTACGTGCGAGAGACGGGCAGCCAGGGCCGGCGGCGCCTTCACCAGCGGGGCCAGCGGCTCGGCGCCCTCCGGCCAGCTCGGCGTGGGCGCTTCTGCGCCGCCCCAGTAGGAAGGCGCCTTGGCGTCGAGGGCGGCGTCCAGGTCGTCGCCCAGGGCGGCGGCCAGGGCGGCGCCATAGCCCTTGTCGGGCGCGACGCTGTCCAGGGCCGGGGCGTGGCCGCTCTTGCTGCGCGGGGCGGTCAGCTGAGCCAGGCCGCGCGCCTCGGTGCGCAGGCGGCCCAGCTGGTCCTCGACATTGCGCGCCAGCTGGCGGGCCTGGGCCTCCTGCTCGGCGGCTTTCACGCGCTCGTTCTCGGCCTCTTCCAGCGCCGCGCGGGCGGCGGCCAGGGCGGTCTCGGCATTGGCGAAGCGCTGGCGAGCGTCGGCGGCGGCCGGGTCGATCTCGGGACCGACGGCGGCCCGCTCGGCCTTGGCCTGGTCCAGGGCGCGGTTGGTGCGGTTGGCGCGGGCGTCGGCCTCGGACAGGCGGGCGGCGGCGGCGCGGCCTTGGGCCTCCTCGGCGGCGACGCGGGCGGCCAACTGCTCGACCTGGGTTTCGGCGGCGGCGCGGGCCTCCTCGGCGGCCTTGGCGGCAGCGGCCAGTTCCGGACCCCGCTCGGGCGCGGCGGCGACCAGGGCGCGGACCTCAGTCAGCTCGGCGTTGATCCGGGCCAGGGCGGCGGCGGCGTCGGCCGTGGCCTGCTCCTCGCGGCCGCGGTCGGCGTCGATGCGGGCCAGATCGTTGGACAGGCGTTCGAATTCGGCGGCGGCGGCCTCGGCCTCGCGCTCGGCGCGGTCCTTCTGGATCGCCAGCTGCCCCAGGATCGCCTGGGCGATGGTCGCTTCCTCCCGCAGGGGCGGCATGGCGGCCTCGGCGTCGGTAATGGCGACCTGGGCGGCGGCGCTGGCGCGGGCGGTCTCCTCGACGGCCCGGGCGGCTTCTGTGGCCTCACGCTGGGTGCGCTCCAGCGCATCCCGAGCCTCGGTCCAGCGGCTGTACAGCACCGCCCCCTGCACGGCGCGGATCTCGGCCGACAGGCGCTTGTACTTCTCGGCCTGGCGGGCCTCGCGCTTGAGGCGGTTCAGGGCTGTCTCAAGCTCGCGCGCCACGTCGTCCAGGCGCGAGAGATTGCCTTCGGCGGCCCGCAGCCGCAGCTCGGCCTCGTGGCGGCGGGTATGCAGGCCCGAGACCCCGGCGGCCTCTTCCAGGATGCGGCGGCGGTTCTGCGGCTTGGCGCCGATCAGCTCGCTGATCTGGCCCTGGCGGACCAGGGCCGGCGAGTTGGCCCCGGTCGAGGCGTCAGCGAACAACAGCTGGACGTCGCGGGCCCGAACCTCGCGGCCGTTGATGCGGTAGGTCGAGCCGGCCCCCCGGTCGATGCGGCGCACGACCTCGAGGATCGGGTCATCGTTGAACTGGGCGGGGGCCGTGCGGTCGGCGTTGTCGATGGTCAGGGCGACATCGGCGTGGTTGCGCGGCGGTCGCGCGCCGCTGCCGGCGAAGATCACGTCGTCCATGCCGCCCGCGCGCATGGCCTTGGCCGAGTTGGCGCCCATCACCCAGCGCAGGGCTTCCAGCAGGTTGGACTTGCCGCAGCCGTTCGGCCCAACGATGCCCGTCAGGCCGGGCTCGATCCGGAACTCGGTCGGCTCGACGAAGGACTTGAAGCCCGAAAGGCGCAGGCGCTGGAACTGCACGAGGCGGTCCCGTCTGGGGTCCCTAGCCCTTCGCCTTGGCGGCGAAGGCTTTGGACAACGTGGCGAAGTCGGTGTCGCCGACGTGCTGGACGCCGTTGACGAAGAAGGTCGGGGTGCTCTGGACGTGCTCGACCTCGACCGCGCGGGCGGCGCGTTCGTTGACGGCCTTCAGGGCCGCCGGATCGTTCAGCGCCGCCGAGAACTGGGCGTCCGTCAGGCCGTACTGCTTGGCGATGGCCAGCAGGCCCTCGAACAGCTTGCCGCTCTCGTAGATCGACGCCTGGCGCTCGAACACCGTGGTCAGCACCTCGAAGTACTTGCCCGGGACGCGGCGCGCCAGGATGAAGCCGGCGGCAGCGAACTCGTTCGGCGGGGTGAGGAATTCGCGGAACACGAACCGCACCTTGCCGGTGTCGATGAAGCTCTTGCGCACCTGGGGCAGCACCGTCGTCCACCAGTGGGCGCAGTGCGGGCAGCTGGCTGAGGCGTAGACCACCAACTGCACCGACGCCTTGGGCGAGCCCAGCAACATCTCGCCGGGAACCGGCGGCATCTGGCCAGCGCGCGCCATGGCAGGACTGGCCGTCGCGACGGCCAGCCCGGAAACGATCAGCGCGCGCCGGTCCAGGGTCATTACTTCGAAGCTTCCTCGATGGCCTTGTCCAGCTCGGCCAGGCTGCGAGCGCCGCCCTCGTCTCCGCCGACCTTCTTGCCGTTGACGACGAAGGTGGGGGTGCCCTGGATCTTGGCTTCCTTGCTGTATTTCTCGACGCGCGCGTTCAGGGCCTTCAGGCCCTTTTCGTCGGTGACGCAGGCGTTGAACTGCTCTTCACTCATGCCGGCCGACTGGGCCACGCGCAGCAGGCCTTCACGGAACTGGCCGGTCTGGAACATCTCGCCCTGGGCGCGATAGACCGAGTCCACGACCTGGAAATATTTGTCCTTGCCGGCGCAGCGCGCCATCAGGAACGCGGCGGCGGCCACTTCCTGCGGCGGGGTCAGGATCTCGCGGTAGACGTAGTTGATCTTGCCGGTGTCGATATATTTGGCCTTGAAGGCCGGATAGACGTCCTCGTTCCACTCGGCGCAGTGGCTGCACGAGGCCGAGGCGTACTCGACCACGGTGACCTTGGCGCTGGCGTTGCCCTGGGTCATGTCCTCGGCGGTGACGGTCTCGCCCTTGGGGCCGCAGGCGGCAAGCCCGGCGGCGAGCGCGGCGACGACAGTGACTCGGCTGATCAGCGAACGCATGGAATTTGGCCCTCGACGGTCGATTGGAAAGTTAAGCCCGATTCTCGTTATCGCGCGAAAAGGGCCTAAACCGTGACAGCGCATGAGCTTCACGGCGAAGCGGTTGTCAATGGCGTGAGCGGGCGTTCAGCGCTCCGAAGCCAGCACGCCTCGGCCCAGCTTCAGCAGGGCCTGCTTCAGATCGCCGTCGGGCTGTTCGGACAGGCTGTCGGAGAGCTGCTTTTCCAAGGCCGCGTCCAGGGGCGGCTTGCGGCGTGGACGCTGAGCCACGGGCGCAGCGGGAGCCTTCACCGGGCCCTGGACGATGCGCAGACGCGTGACCACGCCCTTGCCCAGCAGCATGTCCAGGCGGGCGGTGATCTGCGGCGCCTGGTGCTGGATCAGCGAGGCCACAGGGCCGTCGACGCGCAGCTCCAGCGCCCCGCCGTCGCCGTTGCGGCCCTTGATGATGCGGACCGGCTCGGTACGGCGGGCCAGGGTGTCGCCGACGATCTCGCGCCAGCGGGCCTGCAGGGCGGCCGGACCCTTGCCGTACTTCTCTTCCAGCGACTTCAGCAGCGGCGCCAGGTTCTTGCCGGCCGGCGGCGGCGAACGGAACTGCGGCCGAGTGCGCTTCTTGCTCAGGATCGCAAGGGCTTCTTCCGGCGTGGGCAAGGGGCGGCGCATGACCAGAAAGCTAGCACGACGCCCGGCCTTCGGGGTAGGCAAGGAGACGATGAAAGACCGCGACGCCCTCCGTTCTGCTCTCTTGGCCTGGTACGACGCCCAGGCGCGCACCTTGGCCTGGCGGACCTCGCCCGGCGATCGCCGCGCCGGCGTGCGTAGCGATCCCTACCGCGTCTGGCTGTCGGAGGTGATGCTGCAGCAGACCACCGTGCCGCACGCCACGCCCTATTTCCTGGGCTTCACCGAGCGCTGGCCGACGGTGTCCGACCTTGCCGCGGTCGAGGACGGCGAGCTGATGGCCGCCTGGGCGGGGCTGGGCTACTACGCCCGGGCCCGCAACCTGCTGGCCTGCGCCCGGGCGGTAGCCGGCGAGCACGGCGGGGTCTTTCCGGATACCGAGGACGGCCTGCGGGCCCTGCCGGGCGTGGGGGCCTATACCGCCGCCGCTGTCGCCGCGATCGCCTTCGACCGCGCCGCCAATGTCGTCGACGGCAATGTCGAGCGGGTGATGTCGCGATTGTTTGCGGTCGAGACGCCGCTGCCCGACGCCAAGCCCGAGCTGAAAGCCCTGGCCGCCGAGCTGGTCACCGGCGATCGGCCCGGCGACTGGGCTCAGGCGCTGATGGATTTGGGCGCGACGGTCTGCAAGCCGAAGTCGCCACTGTGCGACCGCTGTCCGGTCTCGACCTGGTGCGACGCCTATGCCGGCGGCGCGCCCGAGACCTATCCAAAGAAGACCAAGAAGGCCGACCGGCCGCGCCGTCACGGCGTGGCCTATGTCCTGACGCGTGGAAACGAGGTCGCCCTGGTCCGCCGTCCGCCCAAGGGCCTACTGGGCGGGATGCTGGGCTTGCCGACCAGCGAGTGGCGGGCCGAACCGTTCTCCGATGCGGAAGCCGCCGTCGCCGGGCCGGTCGCCGCCGCCTGGCGCGACCTGGGCGCGGTCGAGCACGTCTTCACGCACTTCTCCCTGACCCTGCGCGTGTTCGCAGCCCAGGGGGCGAACGATGGTGACTTCGTCTGGACGCCCAAGGAAGGGCTGGGCGCGCTGCCCAGCGTCTTCCTGAAGGCGGCGCGCGCGGCCGAGCGGCTGATCTAGTTCATCCCCGCGCGGACCTGAGCGCGCAGGACATCGATGGGGGCCAGGCCCGCGTCGGTCTTGAAGTGCCAGTAGGTCCAGCCGTTACAGGCCGGAGCGGATTGAACGAGGGCGCCGATCTTGTGGATCGAGCCCGACAGGTCGCCGACCGTGATCGAGCCGTCCGGGCGCACCTTGGCGGCGTGGTTGCCCTTGGCGCAGTAGAGGGTGTCGCCCGGCGACAGCAGGCCGCTCTCGACGATCGTGCCGAACGGCACGCGCGGCTCGGCGCGCTTGCTGCCCATGATGTCCAGGTCTTCCGGCGCGATCGGCACGACCTTGGCGATGCGTTCTTTGGCGTGGCCGATATATTCGGCCTCGCGCTCGATGCCGATGAACTTGCGGCCCAGGCGCTTGGCGGCCGCGCCGGTGGTGCCGACGCCGAAGAACGGATCCAGGATCACGTCGCCCGGCTTCGTCGTCGACAGGATCACCCGATAGAGCAGGGCTTCCGGCTTCTGGGTCGGGTGGGCCTTCTGGCCGTCGGCGCCCTTAATGCGCTCTTCGCCGGTGCATAGCGGGATGGTCCAGTCCGAGCGCATCTGCACCTCGTCATTGGCCATCTTCAGGGCGTCGTAATTGAAGGTGTAGCGCTTGGCGTTCTGGCTCTTCGACGCCCAGATCAGGGTCTCGTGAGCGTTTGCGAAGCGGGTGCCCTTGAAGTTGGGCATCGGGTTGGACTTGCGCCAGACGATGTCGTTCAGGATCCAGAAGCCCAGGTCCTGCACGGCCACGCCGACGCGGAAGATGTTGTGATAGCTGCCGATCACCCAGATCGCGCCGTCGTCCTTCAGGACGCGGCGGGCGGCCTTCAGCCACTCGCGGGTGAACTTGTCGTAGGCGGCGAAGCTCTCGAACTGGTCCCAATGGTCGTCGACCGCGTCGACCTTGGAATTGTCGGGACGCAGCAGGTCGCCGCCCAGCTGCAGATTGTAGGGCGGGTCGGCGAAGATCAGGTCGACCGACTTCTCCGGCAGGGCATTCATCTGCTCGATGCAGTCGCCCAGGATAATGGTTTCCGGCCCGAACTTCATGGTCCCGTTCCTTTAGAAAGCGAACGGAATCATGAGTCTTTCTGGTAAATGCGGTGTGTAGAGACGTGGTTACCGGGCGATTAACCTTACCGTTTGAGTCCGGTTGGACTCAAAACCCTTGCGCGATCAGGCGTCTAGGTCGCCACGGATAATTTCGCCGGCCAGGGCGGCCTTCACCGGCGCCCAACCCATGCGATGGATCGGCGAGGGGCCAAGCTTGCGCAGGCCCTCGACGTGGATCGGAGCGTGATAGCCCTTGTGGCCGGCGAAGCCGTAGCCGGGATAGACCGTGTCCATCTCGACCATGATCCGGTCGCGGGCTTCCTTGGCCAGGATCGAGGCCGCGGCGATCGAGCACGACAACGAGTCGCCCTTGACCACGGTCTTCACCGTGCAGGGCAGCTTGAAGGCGTAGTTGCCGTCGACCAGGGCGAAGACCGGCGTCACCGACAGGCCCGAGACGGCGCGATGCATGGCCAGGCCCGCGGCGTGCAGGATGTTGAGCTCGGCGATCTCCTCGATCGAGGCCATGCCGACGCACCACGAAATGGCGACGGCCTTGATCTCTTCCTCCAGGGCCGCGCGGGCCTTGGCGGTCAGCTTCTTGGAGTCGTTCAGGCCCTTGGGGATGCGGTCGGGATCCAGGATCACCGCCCCGGCGCTGACCGGCCCGGCCCAGGGGCCGCGCCCGGCCTCGTCCACCCCGCAGACAGGTCCCTGTCCGCAGGCCAGTTCCAGCATCATGTCGGGCCCGGTGCGCATGGCTCGAGGTCTAGGCGGATTTGACGGGGATGCAAACGGCGTCTTCATCGCGCTCTGAGTTTGCGCCATATCTCAACAACACAGGGTAGAGTTCAGGGAGGGCGCGATGGGGGTCTTTGTGGGGGTGGCCTTGGCCGTGGCGCTGGCCGGTGACACGGCCGCGAGCGCTTCGCCTTATCGCGTCGGCGACTGTCTATGGGACGCTCTGTCGACGGCGCAGCAGCAGGAGGTCCTCGTCGCCTACGGCAAGGGGATGGGGGCAGCCACCTCGACCTTGGCGCAGCACGACGCGACGGTGCAGGCGGCCGCGCCGCGATGCGTTGGAGCCGAGGGCGCGCCCGCATTGTTATTGAAGGGCGCCGCGGCCTCGGCGATGATCCGGTCTGTCTCGAGCCGGTCGCTCCAGAGCGAGCGAGGATTGGACGCTTCGGCCCTCGAACGCACTTGGACGGCAAGTTCGGAGACCGCCAGGACGTGCACGCGGGTCTTTGCCGCCAAGGTGTTCGGCCCGATGGCCGACAAGGTTCTGAGCGGCCAGACCTGCGCGTATCCCAAGGCGCCGCTGGAGCTTCTGAATGCGCTGAAGCTGGACCCGAAGGCGCCGGGCGACCAGAGCGCCGTTCGGCATGCCCTGATCCACTTCAACGGCCGGGCCCAAGGCGAATTGATGGAGGCGATGCTGGCGGCGTTCCTGGGCTATGGTGCGCCCAAGAGCTGACGGACGAGGTTTTCTTGGTGACGATGAAGACGGCGCGACATGGGGCTGCGGTGTTGGCCGCGACGGGTCTGATGTTCCTGGCCCACGCGGATCTGGCCCTTGCTCAGGACGCCATCGCGTCGTCGGCGGCGGGCGACTGGACCCTGGTCTGGTCCGACGAGTTCGATGGCGATCGGCTGGACGAAACCAAGTGGGCCTATGCGGCTGACTGTGGCGGTGGCGGCAACGACGAGCGGCAATGCTACGACGTCACTGCCGAGACGGTGTCGGTTGGCGGCGGCGTACTGAAGCTGACCGCGATCAAGCGCAAGACCACGGGCCTGGCCAATCCCTGGGCCGGCCCGACCGGACCGATGAAGACCGGCGACTACGCCTCGGGCAAGATTCTGACCCAGGGCAAGGTCAGCTGGCGCTATGGCCGGATCGAGGCCCGCGCCAAGGTTCCCGGCGGACAGGGCGTCTGGCCGGCGATCTGGATGATGCCGGACTTCTCGACCTATGGCGGCTGGCCGCGCTCGGGCGAGATCGACATCCTGGAGGCGGTGAACCTGGGCGCGCCATGCGGCGCGTGCGACGGCGGGCGTGAGAACCGGGTGTTCGGGACGATCCACTTCGCCGGCGACGAGACCGGATCGCACAGCCAGCGCAGCACCGGGACGCTGATGCCCGTGTCCGACGACGGGTTCCACGTCTATGCGGTCGAGTGGTCGGCCGAGGCGATCACCTGGTTCGTCGACGGCGTGCAGTACGCCCAGGCCAAGGCCGCCGACTGGAAGCGCAAGGATCAGGCGGCTGGTCCCGCGCCGTTCGACCAGCCCTTCCACCTGATCCTGAACCTGGCCTTTGGCGGCCGCTGGCCCGAGGGCGCCAACGCCAAGGGAATCGACGAGACGGCCTTGCCGGCGACAATGGAGGTCGACTGGGTGAGAGTCAGCCAGCGCGTCCCCAAACCGTAGGAGCCGTCGTGACCCCGTTTCACCAGCTGCTGGTCAACAACCTGGTCGCCAACATCACCAATTTCACGGTCTGGTTCGCCCTGACCTTCTACGTCTATTTGGAGACCCGTTCGGTGTTCGCCACCGGCATGATCGCCGGCGTCTATCTGGTGCTGACCGCCGTCTCGGGCTTTTGGTTCGGCAGCCTAGTGGACCATCACCGCAAGACCGTGGCCATGGCCGGGTCCAGCGTGGCGTCTCTGGCCTTCTACCTGCCGGCCCTGATCCTGCTGCTCTTGGCCCCCAAGGGGGCGATGGCCGATGTCGGCGCGCCGTGGCTGTGGGGGTTGATCGGCCTGACCATGCTGGGCGTCATCGCCGGCAATGTCCGCGGCATCGCCCTGCCGACGCTGGTGACCATCCTCATTCCCGAGGAAGAGCGCGACAAGGCCAACGGCCTGGTCGGCATGGTGTCGGGCATCGGCTTTCTCACGACCTCGGTGATCAGCGGCCTGCTGGTGGCCTGGGGCGGCATGACCTACGTGCTGGTCTTCGCCCTGGCCTTCACCCTGGCGGCGCTGGCCCATCTGCTGACCATCCGGATCGACGAACCCCGCGCCCAGCCGGCCGACGACGCGCCGGCCGAGCCGCGCAAGGTCGACCTGCGCGGCACCATCCGGGTGATCGCCGCTGTGCCGGGCCTGTTCGCCCTGATCTTCTTCGCGACCTTCAACAACTTCCTGGGCGGGATCTTCATGGCGCTGCTGGACGCCTATGGCCTGTCGCTGGTGTCGGTGCAGGTCTGGGGCCTGCTGTTCGGCGTGCTGTCGGTGGCCTTCATCCTCAGCGGCATCGTCGTCAGCCGCGTGGGCCTTGGGGCCAGCCCCTTGCGCACCCTGCTACTGGTCAATCTGATCACCTGGGCGGTGTGCTGCGTCTTCACCCTGAAGGCGTCGATCGTGCTGCTGGCGGCCGGCTGCTTCGTCTGGATGCTGCTGGGCCCCGTCGCCGAGGCCGCCGAGCAGACCACCCTGCAGAAGGTGGTGCCGCTGGAGCGCCAGGGCCGCGTCTTCGGCTTTGCCCAGTCGGTAGAGCAGGCGGCCTCGCCGCTGACAGCTTCCTGATCGGCCCGCTGACCCAGTTCGTGGTCATTCCGTTCATGACCCACGGCGCCGGCGCGGCAGCGATCGGCGACTGGTTCGGACGCGGCGCCGACCGGGGCATCGCCCTGGTCTTCACCCTGGCCGGGGTGGTCGGCGTGGTCGCCACCGTGCTGGCCTTCAACTCGCGGGCCTACAAGCGGCTGTCGGCGACCTATGCGAAGGGCGCGGCGGCCTAGACCCGCTTGGCCATCGCCTTGCATTCTGCGTGGCGGAAGCAGGTGGTCAGGTGGTCGTTGACCAGGCCCGTGGCTTCCATGAACGCATAGGTGATCACCGGACCGCAGAACTTGAAGCCCTTGGCCTTCAGAGCCTTGGCCATGTCGACGGCCAGCGGAGTCTGGGTCGGGACCTCACCCGCGCGCCATTCATTCTGGATCGGCGCGCCGCCGACCATGTCCCACAGGAAGGTCCCGAAGTCCTCGCCCCGCTCGCGCATGTCCAAATAGATCCGCGCGCCCGAGATGGCCGCGTCGATCTTGGCGTTAGAGCGGATGATGCCGGCGTCGGCCATCAGCCGGGCGCGGTCGGTCTCGTCGAAGCGCGCCACCTTCTCCGGATCGAAGCCGGCGAAGGCCGCGCGGAAGCCCTCGCGCTTGCGCAGGATGGTGATCCACGACAGCCCGGCCTGGAAGCCGTCCAACACCAGCTTCTCCCACAGGGCGCGGCTGTCCCACTCGGGCACGCCCCACTCGTGGTCGTGATAGGCCTCGTAGAACGGGTCCCCGTTCATGCCCTTCCAGGTGCAGCGCGCGTGCTCGGTCATGCGGCGACGCTACCAGAACTTTTCGAGAACGAAAGCCCCTAGGCAAGCCAAGCCGGACGCTCGACCGTCACCGGACGGCCGTCGGCGGTCAGGTCCGCGCCCTCGATGCGGTCCAGGCGCAGGATGGCCATGGCCCGGCCGTCGCGGCCGCTCAGCACCTCGCCGGCCCGCAGGTTGCCGGCCAATACCTCGGTCCCGAAGGCCGGGGCGGGGCCCTCAAAGGTGATCGGCAGCATGCGGTTCTTGATCGTGCCGCGCCGCTTCATCCGGCTGGTGGTTTCCTGGCCGACAAAGCAGCCCTTCTTGAAGTCGATTCCGGCTAAGAGGTCGAAATTGGCCTCGATCGGATAGGTCGCCTCGCTACCCCAGTCGGCGGGGCCCGGGGCGCTCAGGGCCAGGCGATGGGCCTCATAGGCCTCTTCGTCGGCATTGGCCTCGCGCTCGCCATAGGCCCGCGCGCCCAGGCCCGGCAGGCGCGGGTCGACATAGTCGCCTGAGGCTTCACCGCCCCAGATCGCGAACACCGGCAGGTCACTGGCTTCCAGCGTCGCCTTGGCCCGCAGGCGGTACATGATCAGCCGGGTCAGGATCGCGGCCCGATGCTCGGCCGCCACGTCCAGCAGGGCGCCGCCGTCTTCCGTCGCCGCCACGAACAGGTCGTACAGCACCTTGCCCTGCGGGGTCAGCAGCGCCGCGAAGCGCAGTTCGCCAGGCTGGATGGCCTCGACATCCTGGGTCAGCAGGCCCTGCAGGAAGCTCTTCCAGTCCGGTCCGGATACGGCGATGACGGCGCGGGAGGCGAGGGGGGCGACGGTAAGCGTGCTCATGTCCGCACATGTGGCGCCGAGAGCGCACCTCCGCCAGTCCTGAAAAAGACCGAAAGCTCAACTGTTAACGTGGGATGCGTCGACTCACAGACGCATCTATAGATGGACCGATGACACAGCGGGCCTTCCCGATTCTCTTCATCACGGCCACCCGCATCGGCGATGCGGTGCTGTCGTCCGGCCTGATTAAGATGCTGGCCGACCAAATCCCCAACGCGCGCTTCAGCATCGTCGCCGGCCCCCTGGCCGCGCCGCTGTTCGCCCATGTGCCGGGCCTGGACCGCGTGATCGTCATGGAGAAGGGCAAGGGCAAGGGCCACTGGTTCAAGCTCTGGAACCAGGTGCGCCACAAGAAGTGGGGCCTGGTCGTCGACCTGCGCGGCTCGGGCACGGCCCTCTTCCTGCGCCGCGAGAAGCGGGCGATCTGGAAGAAGACCGCCGGCGAGCCGGTGCACAAGGTCATCGACGCGGCCCGCACCCTGAAGCTGGAAGGCGACCCGCCGGCCCCGCATCTCTACATCAACGACGAGGTCCAAGCCCTGGCCGACGGCCTGCTGGGCGACGGCGGTCCAATCCTGGCCATGGGGCCGGCCTCGAACTGGATCGGCAAGGTCTGGCCGATCGAGCGCTTCATCCAGACCGCCGCCCAGTTGCTGGACAAGGACGGCCCCATGGCCGGCGGGCGGCTGCTGATCCTGGGTGGTCCGGAAGACCAGCGCATGGTCGAGGAGCTGCGCATGGCCACCGCGCGCGGCCGCTGCATCGACCTGACCGGCAAGGTGGATCTCTTGACCGCCTATGCCTGCCTGCGGCGGGCGCGAATGTTCATCGGCAACGACTCGGGCCTGATGCACATCAGCGCCGCCGCCGGGACGCCGACCCTGGGCCTATTCGGGCCTTCGGACGAGCGCCGCTATGCCCCGTGGGGCGAGCACGCCCAGGCCATTCGCGGCCCGCGCGGCTTCGAGCAGTTCCTGGCCGTCGACCCGGATCTCTCCCAGGCCATCCGCCACATGAGCGACCTGCCGGTGGCCCAGGTGGTCCGTGAAGCCAAGGCCCTGCTGGCTCGCACCGCACCCGCCGACGTCTCGGCCCAGGCCGCGGTGGTCGAGGCCGCGATCGCCGAGGAGGAGGCCGGTGTCGAAGCCGCGCCGCCGGCCGAGGACATCGCGCCGGAACACGTCTTGGTGGTGGAAGAGCCTTCCGCCCAGGAAGAGGCGGTCGAAGAAGCGCTGGCCGAGGAACGCCCCGCCTCGCAGGGATGAGCGGATAAGGCTTGCGGGGCGGAAGCAGGACTCCTACGACCGCGCAGAACTCACCGCAGGAGCTGTCCCATGACCCAGACCTTCGACCTGATCGTGCGTGGCGGCGAGGTGGTGAACCACGCGGGCCGGGGCCTTGCCGACATTGGCGTCCGCAATGGCAAGATCGTCGCGATCGGTGACCTTTCCCAAGCCTCGTCCGGCGAGATCTTCGACGCCTCCGGCCTGACCGTCCTTCCGGGCGTGATCGACAGCCAGGTCCACTTCCGCGAGCCGGGCCTGGAGTGGAAGGAAGACCTGGAAAGCGGGTCGCGTGGCGCAGCCCTGGGCGGCGTGGTCGCCGTCTTCGAGATGCCCAACACCGAGCCGACGACGACCGATCCGGACGCCTTGGCCGACAAGCTCTCGCGCGCCAAGAACCGCATGCACACCGACCACGCCTTCTATGTCGGCGGCACGCATGAGAACGCCCAGTTCCTAGGCGAGCTGGAGCGCCTGCCGGGCTGCTGCGGCATCAAGGTGTTCATGGGCGCCTCGACCGGCACCCTGCTGGTGCAGGACGACGAGGGCGTCGAGAACGTGCTGCGCCACGTCAACCGCCGCGCGGCCTTCCACTCGGAAGACGAATACCGCCTGGCCGACCGCCGCCACCTGGCCCGTCCCGGCGACTGGACCAGCCACCCCGAGGTGCGCGACGCCCAGGCCGCCCTGCAATCGACCCACCGCCTGGTCCGCATCGCCAAGGCCCTGGGCAAGCGCATCCACGTGCTGCACGTCACGACCAAGGAAGAGATCGACTTCCTGGCCATGAACAAGGACGTCGCCTCGGTCGAGGTCACGCCCCAGCACCTGACCCTGGTCGCGCCCGAGGCCTATGAGCGCCTGAAGGGCTTTGCCCAGATGAACCCGCCGATCCGCACCGCCGACCACGTGGCCGGCGTCTGGCGCGGCATCGAGGCCGGCATCGCCGACGTGTTGGGCAGTGACCACGCCCCGCACACTCGCGAGGAGAAGGCCCGGCCCTATCCGGCCTCGCCGTCGGGCATGCCGGGCGTCCAGACCCTGGTGCCGGTGATGCTGACCCACGTGGTGGACGGCAAGCTGAGCCTGGAGCGCTTCGTCGACCTGACCAGCCATGGCGTGAACCGCGTGTTCGGCCTGGCCGACAAGGGTCGTATCGCCGAGGGCTTCGACGCCGACTTCACCATCGTCGACATGAAGGCCCGCAAGGTCATCACCCACGAGCAGATGGCCAATCGCGCCGGCTGGACCCCGTTCGACGGTTTCGAGGCCAAGGCCTGGCCGGTAGCGACCATCGTGCGCGGCATCGTGGTCATGCGCGACGACGAGATCATCGCCGAGGGCCGTGGCGAGCCGGTGCGCTTCCTGGAAACGCTCGTGCGCTAAATTTCACTCCGTCTACGGATCAACCAAAGGCGCTCAGCCGGTCCGGGCACCAGATCCACGGCGCGGTCATAGGCCAAAAGCGCCTCCTCGCGCCGTCCCAGACGCGCCAGGAGGTCGGCGCGCACCGCGTGGAACGGCTGGAAATCGGCCAGCCGCGCGACATCCAGCGCCTCGATCTCGGCCAGGGCCGCGGCGGGGCCGGCGACTTCCGAGAGCACCACGGCGCGATTGATCCGCACGAACGGGTCCTCGCGCAAGGCCAGCAGCAGATCGTACAGCGCCAGGGCCGCCGACCAGGGCGGCGGCTCGGCCAGCGACCGGCGCACACACCACACGCCATGCAAGGCCGCGCGCAATTGGCGCGGACCCGAGCGGTTCAGTCGTGCGGCTTGGCGCAGCAGTGCCTCTCCCTCGCGGATCAGCGGCTTGTTCCACCGAATGGGGTCCTGCTCCGACAGCGGGACCATCGCGCCGTCGGCGTCCAGCCGCGCCGGTCGGCGGGCCTCGGCGAAACGCACTAGGGCAGCGAAGGCCAGGCATTCCGGCTCGGTGGGCAGAAGGTCGGCCAGCACGGCCGTCAGCTCCAGCATCTCGCGGCCATAGCCGGCGTGCGGCCCGGCCCCGGCGGCGTCCTCGTGGGCGCGGGCATAGGCCACATCGAGGGTCGACAGCACCGCGGTCAGACGTTCGGGCCAGGCCTCGGGACCGGGGACCTCGAACGATACCCCGGCCTGGGCGATCTTCTTCTTGGCGCGGGTCAGCCGCTGGAACATGGCCGGCTCGGCGACCAGGAAGGCGCGGGCGATCTCCTGCACCGACAGGCCGCAGACCAGTCGTAGGGTAAGGGCCGCGCGGGCCTCGGGCGCGACGGCGGGGTGGCAGCAGACGAAGATCAGCCGCAGCCGCTCGTCCGGGATCAGGCGGGCGTCCGAGGCCAGGATGTCCTCGGCCGAAGGCTCGGGTTCAGGCGCATCGGGCGTCAGTTTTTGCCCGATGCTCCGTCTACGGATCATGTCGACCGCATGCCGCCGCGCAGTGGCGTAGAGCCAGGCGGGCGGGTCCAATGGCAGAGCCGCCGGCCAGACGGCGGCGGCCCGCGCGCAGGCCTCGGCATAGGCCTCCTCGGCCAGGTCCAGGTCGCGGAAGGTCGCGGCCAGGGCGGCGATGATCCGCCCCCCGGCCTCCCGCGCGGTCTGGTCTAAGGCGCTCAATCCATCTCCATCACGGGGCGGACCTCGACAGCGCCATCGCGTAGCAGTGGGATCCGCCGGGCGATGGCCAGGGCCGCGTCCAGGTCAGGAGCGTCGACGATGTAGAAGCCGCCCAGCTGCTCGCGGGCCTCGGCATAGGGGCCATCGTGCAGGGCGTGGCCCTCGGGCGTCTTGCGCACGGTGGTGGCGGTGTCGGTGGTCTTCAGGCCTTCGCCGCCGCGCAGGATCCCCTGCTCGGCCAGCTCGCCGGCCAGGGCCTGATGGGCGGCGATGATGGCCTCCAGATCGGGGCTGTCGTCCTGATAGAGGCTCTCGTCTTCGTAGATCAGCAGCATGTATTGCACGGTCACGTCTCCTTCGCGGCGTTTCGACAGGAGAGACGCGCGAGCCGGCCCGGATTCGACAGGCTCTCGGAAAAAAGTCGAGGCCCGATTGAACGGCGTGATCTGAAACGGGATAGTCGGGCATGAACGCATCCGTCGACGCCCCGTTTCGTGACGCCCGTTACGCCCCGCGCGCTTTGGAGGTCGAACGCCGGGACGACGCGCTGATCCTGCGCAATCCGATGCCGTATGTCGCCGACATGCGCACGACCACGGCCCCGCTGGCGCGCTGGGCCGTCGAAGCGCCGGATCGCGTCTGGCTGGCCGAGCGCGACGGCGAGGGCTGGCGGACGGTGACCTACGAGATGGCTGCCAAGCAGGTCGGGGCGTTGGCTACTGGTCTATATGAGCAGGGGCTTATGCTGGGCCAGCCGCTATTGATCTTAGCGCGCAATGGCATCGACCACGCTCTGATCTCGTATGCGGCGATGAGTATCGGCGCGCCGATTACGCCTGTCTCGCCGCAATATGGTTTGAAAGGCGCAAACCTATCGCGACTTGAGGCCGTAGTTGAGCATCTTCGACCATCACTCATTTATGTGGATGACGCCGAGGACTTTGCCGAAGCGTTGGCGGCGCTGTTTCTCGAGGGGATTTCCGTCGTCGCGAGCCGCAATCCCCGACCTAGCGATATTTCGTTTGGTCAGTTGCTGTTCTCAACACCCTCTCCCGCGGTCGCTGAGCCCGATGATGTCGCCAAACAACTGCTAACATCTGGCTCGACGGGGCGGCCAAAGCTCGTCATCTGCACTCATTCGAACATCGCGCTCAACGCCTGCCAGATCCAGGGCTGCTACGCCGATCCCGATCCGCCGGTGCTGGTCAATTCCGCGCCCTGGAGCCACAGCCTGGGGGCCAACGCCATCCTGCACATGGTGCTGCACCGGGGCGGGACGCTGTACATCGATGCTGGCCAGCCGCTGGCTGGCAAGTTCGCCGAGACCGTCCGCAATCTGCGCGAGGTCGCCACGACCTATCACAACATGGTCCCGGCCGGCTGGGGCCTGCTGGTCGGCGAGCTGGAGCGCGACGCGGCCCTGGCGGCCAGGTTCTTCGAAAAGGTGCGGGTGCTGCAGTACGGCGGCGCGTCCATGGCCCAGTCGATCCTGGACCGCGTCCAGGCGGTGGCGGTGCGCACGGTCGGCGAACGGATCACCTTCGCGGCCGGCTACGGCGCGACCGAGACCGGGCCGACGGCCTGCAACATCCACTGGCTGAACGCCCGCTCGGGCATGGTCGGCCTGCCGACCCCGGGCACGGCGGTGAAGCTGGTCCCGGCCGGCGAGGGCGGCAAGTTCGAGATCCGGGTCAAGGGCCCGCAGGTCTCGCCCGGCTATCTGGACCAGCCCGAGGCGACCGCCCAGGCCTTCGACGAGGACGGCTTCTACCGGCTGGGGGACGCCGCGCGGCTGGCCGATCCGGAGGATCCGTCGGCGGGTTTGGTCTTCGACGGACGGCTGGTGGAGAACTTCAAGCTGGCCAGCGGGACGTTCGTGGCGGCCGGGGCGCTGCGGGTGGCGGCGGTGTCGGCGATCGGCGGCGTGGTCTCGGACGCGGTGGTCTGCGGCGAGGGGCAGGACGGGGTCGGGCTGATGCTGTTCCTGGACGCCAAGGCCTGCGAGCGATTGGGTGACCAGGCAGCCGTCACGACGGCGATCGCCGAGGGCCTGTCACGCCTGAACGCGGCGGCCAAGGGCGGCGGCGGAAAGGTGCTGCGGGCCTTGATCCTGGACGGCGCGCCTGATGCAGCCAGCGGTGAGCTGACCGACAAGGGCTATATCAACCAGGCCCTGGCTCGCGACCGGCGTCCGGCCGAGCTGGCGCGCCTGTTCGCCGAGAACCCGGACGCCGGGGTCATGCGGTTCTAGGCTCGGGACCCCGCGCCACGCCCAGGCAGATCAGCAGCTGGCCGAAATAGTAGAGGCCCCAGACCGCCAGGCCGGTCGCGAAGGTGTCGGGCAATGAGCCCAGCCGCGCGAAGATCAGGAGGTCGGAGACCACGAACATCAGCGCTCCTAGTCCCACCCAGTTGCGGGCATAGCAGCTCATCAACGCCGTTGCCGCCATCACCGCCAGGATCAGGCCGTATAGGGCGACACTGGGCGCGGCGGCGCGGTCGGCGGGCAGCAGGTACGACGCGATCGTCACCACCGGGATCAGCAGCAGCTGCAGCCGCGTGCCCGTCCCGCGTTGCCGCAGATAGAGACCCGTGGCCACCAGATGGCCCAGCAGGAACGACACCGCTCCAACCGTCAGGCCGTGGGTCTGCAGCAGGACGTCGCCGCCCGCGCCCAGCGCCATGACCGCAACCAGCAGCCAGCCGTCGAGGTCTCTGGCCCGCAGCGCCGCATGGACCGCCAGCAGCCCCACGCCCGCACCTTTCCACGCCGTCTCGACGGCTTGGGGCAGGTCCGCCGTCCAGGTCGCCACGTAGCTGACACCGGCGACCACCGACGCGACAAGCGTCCAGCGCGCGACCGCGCTCACTCCTTGCATGAACCGTTTCCCCCAATTTTTTCTCGAGATTGCGACGAGCTTTGCTGTGGATGCAATCGTGTTGAGGGGGGCGTCGAAATGTCGGAGACAAAGGACATAACAAAACGGAGGACAGCATGAACGGCGCGGACGCCTTGGTCACCACCCTGGCCGACAACGGGGTCACCGCCTGCTTCGCCAATCCCGGCACCAGCGAGATGCAGTTCGTCTCGGCCTTGGATCGCGAGCCGCGCATGCGCTCGGTGCTGTGCCTGTTCGAGGGCGTGGCGACCGGCGCCGCCGATGGCTACGGGCGGATGGCTGGAAAGCCCGCCTGCACCCTGCTGCACCTGGGGCCCGGCTACGCCAACGGCGCGGCTAACCTGCACAACGCCCGCCGCGCCTTCACGCCCGTGGTCAATGTCATCGGCGATCACGCCACCTATCACCGCGGCTTCGACGCGCCGCTGAACAGCGACATCGCCGCTCTGGCCGCGCCTAACTCGTTGTGGGTCAAGTCGGCCGAGAGCGCCGACAGCGTCGGACCGCTGGCCGCCGAGGCCATCGTCGCCAGCTATGGCGCGCCGGGCGGCAACGCCAGCCTGATCCTGCCGGCCGACAGCGCCTGGAACGAGGCGACGGTGAAGGGCCCGGTGGTCACGCCGCCGGCCTTCGCCCAGCCCGATGCGGCGGCCGTGGAGGCCGTCGCCAAGGCCCTGTCCTTCGCCAAGAAGCCGGTGCTGCTGCTGGGTTCGGGCGCATGTGGCGAGGCGGCCCTAGCCGCGGCGGGGCGGCTGTCGGCCCACGGCGTGCGCGTCCTGACCGACACCTTCACCTCACGCCAGGCGCGGGGCGAGGGACGCTTCCGCCCCGACAAGCTGCCCTATTTCGCCGAACTGGCCCTGCAGGATCTGGAGGGCGTCGACCTGATGGTGCTGGTCTCGACCCAGCGTCCGGTCGCCTTCTTCGCCTATCCCGACCGGCCCAGCGTGCTCGTGCCCGAAGGCTGCTCGGTCGAGACCCTGTGCGGCCGTGAGATCGACGCCGAGGCCGCCCTGATCGCCCTGGCCGATGCGGTCGGCGCGCCGGCGGCCGGACCAGTCGAGACCTACGCCCCGATCGACGCCCCTGCCGGCAGACTGGACGCCTGGGCCATCGGCGCGTCGATCGCCCGGCACATGCCGATCGACACCGTGGTCTCGGACGACGCGGTGACCGCCGGCCTGCCGATCTTCACCCAGACCCGCGCCGCCCGCGCCCACGACTGGCTGTCCCTGACCGGCGGCGCCATCGGACAGGGGATCCCGGCGGCGATCGGCGCGGCCGTGGCCTGTCCCGACCGAAAGGTGCTGGCCCTGACCGGCGACGGGGCGGGGATGTACACGGTGCAGGGTCTCTGGACCCTGGTCCGCGAGCAGCTGGACGTCACGGTCGTGGTGTTCGCCAACCACGCCTATCGCATCCTGGGCATCGAACTGGGCCGCACGGGGGCCGGCAATCCGGGTCCCGCGGCCTCGAAGCTGCTGGACCTGGGCGATCCGCGTATCGACTGGGTCGCGGTGGCCACCGGCATGGGTATGGCCGCCGAGCGGGCCGAAACCGCCGAGGCCTTCGAGGACGCCTTCGCCCGCGCCATGGCCGCCCCCGGCCCGCGCCTGATCGAGGCGGCGCTCTAGCGCTCGAGGCCTTCGGGCAAAAGAAAAGGCCCGCCGGGATCGCTCCCGGCGGGCCTCGTCATTTCAAGCTCTGATCAGATCAGCTCTTGGTCGCGTTGGTCGGCAGCTTGCAGCCACCGCCGATGCCCTTGGCCTGCACGCAGGACAGGAACTGCGACGAGGCCGGCTTGGCGACGTTCAGCGGATAGGCCAGCACCCAGCCCGGCAGACCGTCCGAGCAGGCGACTTCGACGAAGCCTTCCTTGTCGGTCGAGCCGATGATGCGGGCGTCCGAGACCTTGCACGAACCCTTGTTGAACTTGACCAGGTCGGCCGACAGACGGGCGTACTGGCTGTCCTTCTTGGTGAAGGTGCAGCGGTAGCCGTTCAGCTCCGAGGTGATGCAGTCGAACACCTGGCCGTCATTCGCCGTGAAGATGGCGATGGCGCCGACGTCGCTGTTCTTGCACTTCAGCTCGACGACTTCCTTCTTCGGATCCTGGCTGGGCAGCATGCCGTACTTTTCGACGTCGCACGGGAAGCCAGCCTTGGTGGCGAGCTTGCCGTAGAAGCCGGCCTGTTCGGTTTGGGCGGCCACAGCGTCGGTCATGGTGCAGCCGCCGCCGACGAAGCCGGCTTGGGCGCACGGAATGGCCTTGGCGAACGCACCGGTGGCGGCGGTCTGCTGGTACATGTAGCCCTTACCGTCCTGGCACGAGACCTCGTAGTAGTTGTCGGTCTTGGTGCTGAGGACGTAGCGCTTGTCCTTGACGGCGCAGTTGTTGGCCGCGGAGGTGTTCAGCGTGTTGACGACGTTCAGCTGCGTTTCGCGGTTGGTCAGCTTGCAGTTGACGTTGCCGCCTTCGTCATAGAGCAGGCAGCTGTTGGCGATGATCTCGCCGCTCAGGCTGAGCGGGTTGGCCGTCTGGATGACGTAGCCCGAGCCGCCCTTACAGGCGACTTCGAAGAACGAGTTCTTGGCCGACGAGCCAATGGCGCGGCTGTTCTCGACTTCACAGTTGACGCCGGCCTTGGTGGCGTAGGCTTGCAGGGCGGCGCCGGGATTGGCGTTGCCGGGCAGAACGCAGGCGAGACCGCCGGCCTTGCCGTCGGCTTGCGGGGCGCTCGATTCCAGGCAGGTGTAGGTCTGGACGGGGGCGTCCTTCTTGGCCAGGACCGCGAAGCCCATGCCTTCGTTACAGGCGACTTCGTAGTACTTGGTGGCCGCCTTCTTGTCCTCGCCGATGAAACGGGCGTCAGAGACGGTGCAGGCGATGCCAGCGGCCTGGATAAGGGCCGGGGCTTCCTTCATGCCCGCTTCGCGCGACTTGGCGTCGACGGCAGCGGGCTTGCCCTTCTCTTCTTTCGGCGCCGAAATGACGACGGCCGGAATGAGAACGGCGACCGCGAGGGCGGCCGACAGGCCGATCGCGAAACGCTTCATGGGAAACATCTCCTGGGTGGATTCCTCGCGCGGACATAAGCGCGTGCTTGCATCGGGGGTCAAGATACCGTCCGACATAGGCGCGATGATGACCGCGCCTGCGGGCAAAAAATGGGTCGGTAGAAGCTTTGCCTTACGAGCAAGGCCGGGGAAGGAAACACGATGCGGGACGGGTTCGAAGACGAAGCAGAGGCCGGGGCGGCGGTCGAGGCCCCGAAGAAGGTCGGACGCCTGATCTATCCGTTCGAGACCGCGCCGGAGGTCGGGACGGGCGAGGCCGTCGAGGTCGCGCCGGGCGTCCTGTGGCTGCGGATGCCGCTGGGCGGCTCGCTGCAGTTCATCAATGTCTGGGCGATCCAGGACGGCGAGGGCTGGGCGGTGGTCGACACCGGCCTGCAGACCCGCGAGACCAGCCAGGCCTGGCGCGACGCCTTCGCCGGAGCGCTGGGCGGCAAACCGATCACCCGGGTGATCGTCACCCACCTGCATCCCGACCATATCGGCCTGGCCGGCTGGATGACCCGCAAGTTCGATTGCCGCCTGTGGATGACCCGGCTGGAATACTTCCAGTGCCGGATGCTCGTGGCCGACACTGGCCGCGAGGCGCCCGAGGACGGTGTGAAGTTCTTCCACGCCGCCGGCTGGGACGAGGACGCCATAGAGAACTACAAGGCCCGTTTCGGCGGCTTCGGCAAGGCGATCTACGCCCTGCCCGACAGCTATCGGCGGCTGTCGGACGGCGACGATTTCGAGATCGGCGGCAAGACCTGGCGTGTGGTGACGGGGCAGGGGCACTCGCCTGACCACGCCTGCCTGTGGTGCCCGGAGTTGAACCTGCTGATCTCAGGCGACCAGGTGCTGCCGCGCATCTCGTCCAACGTCTCGGTGTTCCCGACCGAGCCCGACGCCGACCCGTTGAGCGATTGGCTGCGGTCGCTGGCCAAGGTGCGGGACACCGTGCCGGACGAAGTGGTCGTGCTGCCGGCCCACAACGATCCGTTCGAAGGGCTGCACACCCGAATCGAAGGGCTAATCTCCGGCCACGAGCGCGGGTTGGGGCGGCTGGAAAAGAAGCTGGCCGAACCCAAGCGGGTGGTCGACACCTTCGGGGCGCTGTTCGCGCGGCCGATCGGGCCGGACCTGCTGGGCATGGCCACCGGCGAGGCGCTGGCGCATCTCAACTGCCTGATCGGCCGGGGGCTGATCCGCCGCGATGTCAATGACGACGGCGTCGCCTGGTACAGCGCCTGAAAACGCTCGTTTGACATTTCGCGTGCGAAACATAATCTGGCGGGCATGTCCGTGCCCACTGATCGCCGACTGATCTTCCTGCTCAACGCCGGTCAACGGCGCGTGCAGCGCTGGATCGAGGCCAAGATGGCGGCCAAGGGGGGGCTGACTGCCGCCCAGTCCGGCGTGCTGTTCTATCTCGGCGACAAGGACGGCGTGCTGATCGGCGAGGCCGCCGATGCCTTGGACCTGGCCCCCTCGGCGATGACCGGCCTGATCGACCGCATGACCCGCGCCGAGCTGGTCGAGCGCCAGTCCGATCCCAGGGACGGCCGGGCCATGCGCCTGCACCTGACCGACAAGGGTCGCGCCGCGCGGCGAGACGCCAAGTCCGGCCTGGACGGCATCAACGCCCACCTGACCGATGGTTTCACCGACGACGAGATCGCCGTCGTCGCCCGCTGGCTGGCCAGCCTGCAGACCAAGTTTCCCAAGGGAGAAGCGCAATGACCGATCACGTAAAGGTCGAGATCGACGCCGGCGTGATGACCCTCACCCTGGCGCGGCCCGAGAAGAAGAACGCCCTCTCCAACGCCATGTACAAGGTGCTGGCCGACAGCCTGGAGGCCGCCGAGAAGGACCCCGCCGTGCGCGTCGTGGTCTTCCAGGCCGAGGGTGACAGTTTCACGGCCGGCAACGACCTGCAGGACTTCGCCGCCCAGGGCTCAGGGGCTTTCACCGAGGAGCGCCACGTCGGCCGCTTCCTGAAGGCCCTGGCCCACGCCACCCGGCCGTTGGTCGCCGCCGTTCACGGCCAGGCCGTGGGCGTGGGCACGACCATGCTGCTGCACTGCGACCTGGTCTATGTGACGCCGGACGCCCGCCTGACCGTGCCGTTCGTCAACCTGGCGCTGGTGCCCGAGGCCGCCTCGAGCTGGCTGCTGCCGGCTCGGATCGGCTATGCCCGCGCCTACGCCATGTTTGCGCTGGGCGAGGCGATCGATGGAGCGACGGCGGTGGCCTGGGGCATCGCCAATGGCGCGGCCGAAGCCGGCGACCTGCGCGCCCGCGCCCGCGAGGCGGCCGACCGCCTGGCGACGCGTCCGCTGGGCGCCCTGACCACCACCAAGCGCCTGATGCGCGACGCCGAGAAGATCGCCGAATTGATGGACACCGAAGGCGCGCTGTTTGGCGAGCGCCTGAAGACCGCCGAAGCCCGCGAGGCCTTCATGGCCTTCATGGAGCGCCGGCCGCCGGATTTCACCAAGGTGGGCTAGCCTCGCCGCATAACGAAGAAACGATCTGGGAGGATCGCCATGGCTGAACGGATCACCTCGCCCTTCGGGGCGATCTCGACGGCGCGCGAGGTTGTCGCGGGCCATGACTTGTCGGGCCGCGTAGCCATCGTCACGGGCGCGGCGACCGGCATCGGCGTCGAGACCGCGCGGGCCCTGGCTCTCGCCGGCGCCGAAGTGATCATCGCCGCCCGCAAGCCGGACCTAGGCGAAGAGGTCGCCAACCAGATCAACGAAGAGGTCGGCTCCAAGCGTGTCAGCTTCGGCATGCTGGATCTCTCCAGCCTTGAGGCGGTTCGCCACTTCGCCAACCGCTGGGGCGAGCGGCCGATCGACTTGCTGATCAACAACGCCGGGGTCATGGCCAGTCCGCTGATGCGCACCGCCGACGGCTTCGAGATGCAGTTCGGCACCAACCACATGGGCCACTTCCTGCTGTCGGTGCTGCTGGCTCCGAACCTGGTCGCCGGCGCCAAGGCCAGCGGAAAACACTCGCGGCTGGTGTCGCTGTCGTCGATCGGCCACCGCCGCGCGGGCGTGACCTTCGAGGATCCCAACTACGAACATCGCGACTACGACAAGTGGGAGGCCTACGGTCAGGCCAAGACCGCCAACAGCCTGTTCGCGGTCGGCTTCGACAAGCGCTTCAAGGGTCAGGGCGTCAACGCCAACGCCGTCATGCCGGGCGGCATCATGACCCCGCTGCAGCGCCACCTTCCGATCGAGGAGCAGAAGGCGCTGGGCTGGATCGACGAGCACGGCAACACCCGCGCCGGCTTCAAGACCCCCGAGCAGGGCGCGGCGACCAGCGTCTGGGCGGCGGTCGGCGACGAACTGGAAGGTGTGGGCGGGCTCTATCTGGAAGACTGCAACCAGGCGGTCCCGTGGAGCAAGGAGCACGCTTGGGTCGGCGTCATGCCCCACGCTCTGGACCCGGAGGCGGCCGACCGCCTGTGGGACTATTCGATGACGGTGACAGGCGCCTGATGGAAAGCCGATCCACCCTGCGCCTGGCCGGGGTCGCGACCCTGGCCGGGGCGGCGATCGACGTCGTCGCACCGTTCGTCATCTATCCGCGGCTGAGCCAGCCCTGGCCGCATCTGGTCTATGTGATCATCGACCTCTTGCTGGTCATCGGCATGCTGGGCCTGCGGGCCGTAACGGCGCGATCAACGGGCGCGCTGGCGCTGACCGGCTTCGTCCTGGCCCTGCTGGGCGTGATGCTGGTGCGCACGTCCGAGGCCCGGATCTTCGGCGAGGCCTCGTACATGATCGCTTCCAGCGCCTGGTCGATCGGCATGGTGCTGTGGGCGGTCGACCTGCTGAAGGCCAAGACGTTCCGGTTGGCCGCCGGTCTCTGGATCGCCGCGCTGGTGGTCGGTTTGGCGGGCCTTGTCGTCAAGGACGGCGGGACCATCGCGCACCTGGCCAAGTGGGCCTTCATCGGCGGCTTCGCGGTGGTCGGGCTGGAGCTCTTGCGCAAGCGCTAGCGCTTCTTGCGGGCGGCGAACTCCAGCGACTTTCGGGACCAGTCGATCAGGATCTCCTGGTCGTCCAGCGCCTCGGCCGGGGCCGACCAGTAGTTCAGGGTCTTGCCGTCGCCGAACGGATCGAAGATCTGCGCGCCGGCCGCCTCGAACTCTGCCTTCAGGCCCTCATCGCCCTTGAGGTAGAGCACGTCATCGGCAATGAGGGCGAAGAACAGGCCGTTGGCGTAGATCCCCGCGCCGCCGAACATCCGGCGCGTGGTGATCCGTCCCAGCGGCGCCAGCTGCTCGACCACGAAGTCCAGATAGTCCGAAGAGACCGCCATGTCCGTCAATGTCCGTCCAGCCACGCCCGCCGACGCGAGCCTCATCCACCAGTTCATCCGCGATCTGGCCGAGTATGAAAAGCTGCTGGACGCGGTCGAGGCGAGCGAAGCCGACACCGCCGCCGCCCTGTTCGGCGACAACCCGCGCGCCTTCGCCGACATCGCCGAAATCGACGGCCAGCCGGTGGGGTTTGCGCTCTGGTTCTACAACTACTCGACCTTCGTGGGCCGGCACGGGATCTATCTGGAGGACCTGTTCGTGCGGCCGGCCGCGCGGGGTTCAGGGGCCGGCAAGGCGCTGCTGGCCAACCTGGCCAAGCGTTGCGTCGTCGAGGGCCTGGGCCGGCTGGAGTGGTCGGTGCTGGACTGGAACGCCCCGTCGATCGCCTTCTACGACAGCCTGGACGCGGCCGCGATGAACGAGTGGATCACCCGTCGCCTGACCGGTGACGCGCTGAAGAAACTGGCGGGGGTTTAGGCGCTCTGCGTCCTTCGAGGCCCGGCTTCGCCGCGCACCTCAGGATGAGGGATTCTCTGATTTCCTCATCCTGAGGCGCCCGCGCAGCGGGCCTCGAAGGACGCACTATTCCAGCCGGTCGGCCTTGCGCAGGTCGGGGAAGAGGTAGGCCCACAGGGCTGTGACGGCCATGGCCCCGACGCCGCCGAACACCGCCGCGCCAACGGGGCCCAGCAGCCAGGCCGCGGCCCCGCTCTCGACCTCGCCCAGTTCGTTGGAGGCGCTGATGAACACGCCCGAGACGGCGGCGACGCGGCCGCGCATGGTGTCGGGGGTGACGATCTGAACGAGCGTCTGGCGAACATAGACCGACAGCATGTCGGCCCCGCCCAGCACGGCCAGGGCGCCCACCGACAGCCACTGCAGTTTCGACAGGCCGAACACCACGGTGGCCAGGCCGAACACTGCGACGCCCGTGAACATGATCTTGCCGGCGTTGCGACGGATCGGGTTGCTGGCCAGGTAGATGCCGACCAGCGCGGCCCCGATCGCGGGGGAGGCGCGCAGCAGGCCAAAGCCGCCGGGGCCGATGTGCAGTACATCCTTGGCGAACACTGGCAGCAGGGCTGTGGCCCCACCCAGGATTACCGCGAACAGGTCCAGCGAGATCGAGCCGAAGACGATCTTGTTGTTCCAGACATAGGCCAGACCCTCCTTGATCAGCTCGACGCGCGAGCCGTCCTGCCGTTCGGGCTTGGTGGAATGGCGCACCAGAAGCGCCAGGGTCGCGGCCAGCAGATAGAGAACCACCGAGCCGCCGAAAGCGAGCTCCGGCGAGTGAATTAGCAGCAGGCCTCCAAGGGCCGGTCCGGCGATGGCGCCGCCCTGCCAGGCCAGCGAGTTCCAGGCGATGGCGCGGGGCAGCAGGGCGCGGGGCACCAGCATCGGCCCCATGGCGCTGCTGGCCGGCGATAGGAAGGCGCGGCTGGCCCCGAACAGCACCGATATGGCGAAGATCGGCCACAGATGGTGCGAACCCGACAGCGCCAGCATCAGCAGCGTGCCGGCGCTGATGGCGTCCAGGGTCAGGCTGGCGGCGATGATCCGCTTGCGCGTGCGGCGGTCGGCCGTCTCGCCGGCGATCAGGGTCAAGAGCAGCAGTGGCGTGAACTGGGCCAGGCCAATCATGCTGACCAGGAAGGCCGACTCGCCGACCGAGTGGGTCAGGCGGGCGATCGCGTAGACCTGCCAGCCCAGGGCTACCGACTGGATCTGCACCCCCAGGGTCGAGCAGAACCGCGCCACCAGGAACAGGAGAAAGTCACGTTCCCGCAACAGGGCGCGGCTAGAGGAGTCGGAAGCGGGCGCGTCTGCTGGGTCGGGGTCTGACATCGGCCAGCAACATAGGGGCAACGCGTCGCGCTGCAACGTTATTGACCTGAGAAAGGCTTGGCCCTACAGCGCGCGCAGTCATCCGGAGCTTTTGGCCCATGCGCCTGCGACGAATCCTGCGCGAACGCGCCACGATCTGAAGCTCTCCCGCGCGCCTTCGCGTCGGGAGCCCCCGACGTCTCTCGCACTTCGAAGGCCGATGACCTCCGTTTCCACCTCTGTTTCTTCCGCGCCCGCCTATCCGTCGCTGGTCCTCGAGACCCCGGCGATGGAGGCGGCCGTCACCCATCTGATCGACCGGGTCTTCGGCCCGGGCCGCTTCGCCAAGTCATCCGAGCGCTTGCGCGAGGGCAACACCCTGCTCCCGGACTGCTCGTTCGTGGCCCTGCGCGACGACAAGCCGGTCGGTTGCTGCCGCATGTGGCCCGTGACCATCGGCGGCGAGGGCGTGGCGTTCCTGGGGCCGCTGGCCGTCGATCCGGACGAGCGCAGCGCCGGCCTGGGCCAAGCCCTGGTCGAGAGCGCCGTCGATGCCGCCCGCGCGGCGGGCTGGCGCGCCGTGCTGCTGGTCGGCGACGGGCCCTATTTCGGCCGCGTCGGCTTCAACAACGCCCACACCGCCTGGGTCGTCATGCCGGGTCCCGTGGACCAGCGTCGGGTGCTGTTGTTGCCCCTGCGTCAAGGCGGCGACGAAGGTTTGTCGGGTCTGGTGGCGATCGATCCCCGCGCTTGAGCCGGGGGACCGAAGGGCCTAACTGATCGGGGATGACCGACGTTTCCCCCAAAGTTGGACTGGAAGGCGTCGCCCAGGCGGCCAAGGCTGCGGGCGCGCGCGGCCTGCCCCCGGTCCACCTGTGGAACCCGCCGCACTGCGGCGAGATCGACATCCGCATCCGCAAGGACGGGGTCTGGTTCCACGAGGGCACACCGATCGGCCGCGAGGCCCTGGTGCGGCTGTTCTCGACCGTGCTGCGGCTGGACCCGGACGGCTATCACCTGGTCACGCCGGTCGAGAAGATGAAGATCGTCGTCGAGGACGCGCCCTTCATCGCCACCCGCGTGGATCGAGAGGGCGACGCCCTGGTCTTCCAGACCAATGTCGGCGACACCGTCGAGGCCGGCCCAGACAACGCCATCCGCGTCGAGATCGACCCGGCGACCGGTGAGCCGCGCCCCTATCTGCACGTGCGCCGCGGTTTGGAGGCCCTGATCGCCCGGCCGGTGTTCTACGAGCTGGCCGAGATGGCGACGCTGAACGGGGATGCGTGGGGCGTCAGCTCGAACGGCGCAGTGTTTGCGATCGCTCCGCCCGGAGCGGACATCGCATGATCCCGGATCTAAAGGGGCAGAACCTGCGGGCCTGGATCGGCGACCGCCTGGACCCGATCGCCGACTACGACCCCAGCCTGGCGAATCCGATCAAGTCGGACTTCGACCTCAATCCGGGCCTGACCTTCGACAATCCCCACGCCCTGCGGCCGGCCGCGGTTCTGGTGGGGCTGATCGAGCATGACGACGGCCTGACCGTGTTGCTGACCCGCCGCGCCGACACCCTGCGCAGCCACACCGGCCAGATCGCCTTTCCGGGCGGTCGCTGCGATCCGGGCGAGACGCCGTGGGGCACGGCCCTGCGCGAGGCCCAGGAGGAGGTCGCCCTGGACCCGTCGTTCGTCACGGTGGCGGGGCTGCTTCACGGCTATCAGACGGTGACCGGCTTCCACGTCACGCCGGTAGTCGGCTTCATCGATCCGAAGGCGACCTTCGTGCCCAGTCCCGAGGAGGTGGCCGACGTCTTCGAGACGCCGTTCGCCTTCCTGATGGACCCGGCCAACCACCAGCGCCAGCATCGCGAGACGCCCAGCGGCGAGCGGCGCAACTTCTACGCCATGCCGTGGAACGACCGCTTCATCTGGGGCGCGACGGCGGGGATGCTGCGGTCGCTTTACGAGCGCCTGCACGATTCCGCCGGCGAGTAAGGCGTTTCCTCTCTGGCGGAGTCGGGCGCTCCTGCCCTAACTATCGCCCCGATTTGGGGATCGGGTCTGTCCTTTCAGGTGGAAGCATCTGAAATGCGATGACAGTCCCTTCAGAAGGACTTGGGAGTACGGCGGCAGCGTTCGCCGACTCCGAACGCGTGGGTGGGAGTCAGGCGTTGGAGACTATGACGATCGGCGCGCCGCCGTGGATGGCGCTACCGGAGACGCGCGCGGTGATCGCGGCGCTGGAGGCGCGCGGCTATCCGGGCTGTGCGCGCTTCGTCGGCGGCTGTGTGCGCAATACGCTGATGAACAAGCCGGTGGACGATATCGACATCGCCACCACCCTGACGCCGGACCTGATCATCGACGCCCTGGAGCAGGCGGGCCTGCGGGCCATTCCAACTGGTGTCGATCACGGCACCATCACGGCGCTGTCGGGCGGTCGGCCCTATGAGATCACCACCTTGCGCAAGGACGTCTCGACCGACGGCCGCCGGGCGGTGGTGGCCTTCACCCAGGAGTGGAGCCAGGACGCCGAGCGGCGGGATTTCCGCTTCAACGCGCTCTATGCCGACCTGGAAGGCCATATCTACGATCCGACCGGCGAGGGCGTGAACGACGCCCGCGATGGCAAGGTGGTGTTCGTCGGCGATCCGATGACCCGCATCCGTGAGGACTATCTGCGGATCCTGCGCTTCTTCCGGTTCCAGGCCTGGTACGGCAAGGGCGAGGCCGACCAGAAGGCCCTGGCCGCCTGCAAGGCGCTGAAGGGCATGGTCTCGGGCCGCGCCGCCGAGCGCACCCAGAAAGAGTTGATGAAGATGCTGGCGTCGGACGATCCGCGCCCGACCTTCCGGCTGATGTCCGCCACCGGGGTGCTGTCCTCGATCCTGCCGTCGGTGAAGTCACTGGCTCGCTTCGAGGCCCTGGTGGGCATCGAGACCGAGCAATTGTTCGAGAACGACCCGGTGCTGCGCCTGGCGGCCCTGATCCCCGACGACGCCAAGATCGCAGCAGAGACGGCTGAGCGCCTGCGCCTACCCAATAACGTCCGTGATCGGATTGTCGACGCTGTAGGCAAGAATCCGCGCGTCGTATCGTGGATGAGCCCGCGCGAAGCCCGCCGCGCTGTCTACGGCCTGGGCGTCCGCGCCTTCTGCGATCGGGTCAAGCTTGCCTGGGCCGGTTCGGGTCGTCCGTCGACCGCGCCGCAATGGCGGGCCCTGCTGGCCCTGGCCGAGACCTGGAACCCGCCGACGTTCCCGCTGAGCGGCGACGAGATCCTGCAGGCCGGCGTGCCCAAAGGCCCGATGGTCGGGGAAGTGATGCGCGAGATCGAAATCTGGTGGATCGATCAGGACTTCATCGAGGACAAGTTCAGCGCCATCGAGCGCTTGAAAGCAGTCGCCCAAGGGATGGTCTACTGATGCGGATCGGCCTGCTCGAAACCGGCGAACCGCCGGGCGACCTCTTGGAAAAGTACGGCAGCTACGCCTCGATGTTCGAGGCGCTGCTGGGCGGCGATCACGCCTACCGCGTCTATGACGTGCAGAAGGGCGAGCTGCCGGCCGATCCGGCCGAGAACGACGCCTATGTCGTCACCGGCTCGGCCGCCGGCGTCTATGACCCGCTGCCGTGGATCGAACCGCTGAAGGCGTTCCTGAGGGCGGCCAAGGGCGAGACGCCGATGGTCGGGGTGTGCTTCGGCCACCAGATCATGGCCGAGGCGTTCGGCGGCAAGGTCGAGAAATCCGACAAGGGCTGGGGCGTGGGCCTGCAGGCCTATGAGGTCGCCGAGCATGCGCCGTGGATGGATGACGCCCGCCACGTGTCGGTTCCGGGCTCGCATCAGGACCAGGTGGTCGAACTGCCGGAGGGCGCGCGGGTGCTGGCCGGCAGCGCCTTCACTCCCTACGGCATCCTGGCCTATGACGACGCCAAGGCGATCTCAATGCAGTTCCACCCCGAGTTCTCGCCGGCCTACGCCAAGGCCCTGATAGAGGCTCGGCGCGGCACGCGGTTCACCGACGAGCAGGCCGACGCGGCCATCGCCAGCCTGGGCGCGCCCAACGACCGCGATCGCCTGGCGGATTGGATCGGCCGTTTCCTGGCGCAGGCAACCTGAGGCCAAGCTCGAACGTTTCCTGACCTACATCCCAGACAGCCGACATCCGGGAGATTTCTCATGCGCGTTGCTACCGTGGTGATCCTCGCCGGAACCCTGGCCGCCGCTGGCGCAGTCGTGGCTAGCGTCCAGGCCGCGCCGGAGACGGCGTCGAAGCCGGCCGCCGCGACCCTGAAGACCGCCGCCAGCTTCCAGTCGATCAAGGATCCGGGCGCGCGCTCGGTTGCCCTGTTCACAGAGGCCGGAAAGGTGATCCAGAGCCCGCGCTGTCTGAACTGCCACCCGGTCGAGCGCGCCCCGACGCAAGGCGATGATCTGCACCCGCACAATCCGCCGATGAAGGCCGGCGACAGCGGCCATGGTCCGGCCGGCCTGCCGTGCTTCTCGTGCCATGGCGAGGCCAACGTCCCAACCTGGGGCCAGAACATCAAGAGCATCCCCGGCGATCCGAAATGGGCCCTGGCCCCGGCCGAGATGGCCTGGCAGGGCAAGAGCCTGGGCCAGATCTGCGCCCAGCTGAAGGATCCCGCCCGCAACGGCGGCAAGACCATGGCCCAGATCCACCACCACATGGCCGAGGACCACCTGGTCGGCTGGGGCTGGAACCCCGGCGCCGGGCGCACGCCGGCCCCAGGCACCCAGGCTCAGTTCGGCGAACTGATCAAGGCGTGGATCGACACCGGCGCGAAGTGCCCGAAGGCCTAGGGATCAGTTCACGGTAACGCGGAAGCGCGTCGTCACCGTCGCCCCGATGCCGATGTTGGCGATCGTGGTCGCGACGCGCGCGCCGTTGAACACGTTGGCGTCGGTGGCCTGGGCCCCGTCAAACAGGCAGGCGCCCAGCAGGACATTGCCACCGACATAGGTGCTGTTGGCCAGATAGGTCGTGTCCGCCGGGATGGCGTCGGTAACCGCCACGCCCGTCAACGGCTGGGATCCGATGTTCTTGACCTGGATGCAGTACTCGATGACCGCGCCGGGGATCGCCTTGGGCGTGAGGACGCCGTTCAAGGGGTCGCTGATGACGACGGCGGTCTTGATGACCTGGGCGGTCGGCGCGGCGATGTCGTACTCGTCGCTGGCGCTGAAGCGGCCGTCGCGGACGAGATCGGCATAGCCGGCGGCGTCGGCGAAGACCGTGTCGATCTGCGTGGGATTGTCGACCAGGCTCTGGACGAGGTCCGCCCCCAGCACGCCGCCCGCGCCGCCCGTCGCGGCGACGGCGGTCAGCTCCACGCCCGCGACGCCGCCGGCAGGACCCGAGGCGGGGATGTCGGCCACGACGAAGACGGTCTTGGTCCCGTCTGGCGCCAGCTCGTCGATATAGGTGGCGACGTCGAAGCCCGCGTCATAGACGCCGTTGCCGTTCCCATCGACGAAGACGCGGATGTTGTTGACGCCGAAGTTGTCGACCCGCCCCAGCTGGGTCTGGACGCCAAGGGTGGTGTTCAGGGCGAACAGCCGGAAATCCTGCGTTGCGTTGGTCGTGTTGGTGACGGTGAAGGTCGTGACCTGGTCGGTCTGGCCAAAGCTCACCAGGGTCGCGGCGGCGCCGACTTCGGCGACCGTCAGATTGACCTTGCGGTCGACCACGAAGCTGGCGGTGTTCGAACTGACCGGCGCCTGCGGAATGCCCCCCACGCTGTAGGCGACCGTGGCGGTGTTGTTGACGTTCGCGCCGGCCTGGGCCCCGGTCGCCGCCGACGCCATCGGGCCCCAAGCAGCGGCCAATGCGGCCAGGGCGTTGGCGATCATCCACCGATGCGTCGTCTTCACGGAAAGTCCTCTTGCAAGATGGCCCGCGCCCCGCCCGGACGGGCGACGCATCGGAGGGACGCGTGTCATCGCGCGCGGCGTCTCACGACACCGCGGCGCGCGACGCCGCGCGGGTTCTCAGGTCAGGGGCGTGGGCGTCGTACCGTCCCGCGCCGTCGAGGCTGGGCGGGAGGCGGGAGGGCGCTCATCGGTCTTGAACTCAGGCGCCATGCCCTAGGGGAATGACGGCTAATCAGACCTTTAAGAGGTGGAACGGAGCGCGAACCTCTAGACCAAGGTCTAGGGGCGAGATGGGCGTTTCTTGCTCGAAAAACACCGTTCGCAATCGTTTACCGGTTCTGGGTTTCCATGGTTTGAGGTGAATGCTGCCCTTAGGGCCACTTCACCGTCGGCGGCATCGAGCTGAGGATCGACTCGACATTGCCCCCGGTCTTCAGGCCGAACATGGTCCCGCGGTCGTACAGCAGGTTGAACTCGACATAGCGGCCGCGCTGGACCAGCTGCTGCTCGCGTTCCTCCGCCGTCCAGGCCTCGCCCATCCGGCGACGGACGAGGTCGGGATAGATCTCCAGGAACGCCCGGCCGACGTCCTGGGTGAAGGCGAAGTCGCGGTCCCAGTCGCCGCTGTCGTGGTGGTCGTAGAAGATGCCGCCGATGCCCCGCGGCTCGTTGCGGTGGGGCAGGAAGAAGTACTCGTCGCACCAGGCCTTGTACTTGGCGTACCAGGTCGGATCGTACTTGTCGCAGGCCCGCTGGTAGGCGGCGTGGAAGTCGACGGCGTCCGGGAAGTCCTGCTGGCGCTGATAGCCCAGCAGGGGTGTCAGGTCGCCGCCGCCGCCGAACCAGCTCTTGGTCGTGGCGATGAAGCGGGTGTTCATGTGCACGGCCGGCACGCGCGGGCTGACCATGTGGGCGATCAGGCTGATGCCGGTGGCGAAGAAGCGCGGATCCTCGCCGGCCCCGGGCATGTTCTTGGCCATCTCGGGCGTGAAGCTGCCGTGCACCGTCGAGACGTGGACGCCGACCTTCTCGAACAGGCGGCCATGCATCATGCCCATGACGCCGCCGCCGCCCGCCGCGCGGTCCCAGGGCTTCTTCTCGAAGCGGCCGGGCGCGCCGGGATAGAGGTCGGCGGGCGCTTCGTCCTCGAGCTGCTCGAACGCCGCGCAGATCTGGTCGCGCAGGCTTTCGAACCACGCCTTGGCGCGGGATTTCTTGGTGTCGAGGTCGTGATCGCTGCTCATGGCGCGCAATTAAGCCGATATTCGACAAGAGGCGAGAGGCGATCCCATATAGGTCGAGGTTTCCGTCCTTCGGAGTTCTTGTGATGACTGATGTCTGGATCGCCTCGGGCGTGCGCACGCCCTTCGCCAAGGTCGAGGGGGCGCTGGCCGACTATGACGCCATCGGCCTGTCCGTGCCGGTGGTGAAGGCGATGCTAGCCAAAGGCGCGCGGCCCGACTTCGCGGTCTGGGGCACGGTCATTCCGAACCTGACATGGAGCAACTTGGCGCGCGAGGTGCTGCTGGACGCCGGGGCCGACCCAACCATTCCGGCCTTCTCGACGATCATGGCCTGCTCGACCAGCATGATCGGCGCGATCGAGGCAGCGGGCATGATCGACGGACGCGGCCGGGACCTCGCCCTGGTCGGCGGCGTCGAGAGCATGAGCCGGGTGCAGATCGGCCTGTCGGTGGCGCTGTCGGACTGGATCCGCAAGTTCCAGGGCGCGCGCACCGGCCAGCAGCGCCTGGCGGCCCTGGGCGCTCTGAACCTGAAGGACGTGCGCCTGTTCATTCCCAAGGTCGCCAATCGCGTAACCGGTCTGTCGATGGGCGAGCACACCGAGATCACCGCCAAGGAATGGGGCCTGACCCGCGTCGACCAGGACGCCATCGCCTATGCCAGCCATCGCGACGCGGTGAAGGGCTGGGAGAGCGGTTTCTTCGACGACCTGGTCATTCCGGTGGGCGAGACCCAGCGCGACACCATCCCGCGCAAGGATTCCACGCCCGAGAAGCTGGCCAAGTTGGGCCCCGCCTTCGACAAGACCAGCGGCAAGGGCACGCTGACGGCCGGCAATTCCTCGCCCCTGACCGACGGGGCGGCCGCGATCTGGGTCGGCTCGGAGAACGGCATGAACCGCCTGCCCGGCGAGACGCCGAAGGTGAAGATCGTCGACTACGAGGTCACCTCGATCGACCTGCGCCACGAGGGTCTCTTGATGGCGCCGGCCTATGGCGTGCCGCGCATGCTGGCGCGCAACGGCATGACCTATGCCGATGTGGGTGTGTGGGAGATCCACGAGGCCTTCGCCGCGCAGGTGCTGTCGCACATCGCCGCCTGGGAGAGCGCGCAGTTCCTGTCGGAGAAGGCGGGCGTCGCCGCGCCGATGGGCAGCTTCCCGCACGAGCGGATGAACCCCAATGGCGGCAGCCTGGCGCTGGGTCACCCGTTCGGGGCCACCGGCGCGCGGATCCTGAGCCAGGCGGTGAAGGAGCTGGCGGCCCGCCCCAAGGGCGAGCGGGCGATCGTCAGCATCTGCGCCGACGGCGGCCAGGGTACGATGATGCTGCTGGAGTCTGCCTGAGCCTACGTCAAAGCCGTGAAGATCAGAGCCACGACGGTGACGTCGAAGATGCGGATGGCGAGGGACAGCATGGGCGCTCACAGCGTTGAGTTCATCAACGCTTAAGCAAGAACCGCGCCAGCCCGTGGGTTCCGCCAAGAACCCCGTGCGGGCCTAGATGTTGGTCTTCTTCAGCAGGCCCGCCTTGGGACGGCGGTCGGCCGGGCCGGAATATTCCGTGCCGAGATAGGTCGATCTGGCCGTGTCGAGCACTTCCTGCCCACCGCGCAGGCCGCGCTTTTGACCCGACTGACCCATGACGTGAGCGGCGAAGGCGGCGAAGCCCTCGCGCCGGGGCGGCGGTTCGGTGCGCGGTGGGGGGGCGTCTTCCTCCACGATGAACACGACCTCTTCTTCGGTCTCAGGACGCGACTTGTCCCGCGGCGCCGGCAGAGCGCGGCGTGCGGGACCGGAGCGTCGAATGGGATCGATCGGGTCGTTCATGGTCGGAAACCTAGAACGGGGACGGTTAAGAACGCCTGGATCGGCTTGGTTAAGAACCGGTTGGGGTTAAGGCTTGTTGGCCAGCTTGGCCAACTGCTCCTGCATCGCTTCCATCTGGCGCTTCAGGTCCGCCAAAGAGTCGTCGCTGGACGGGGCGGCCGGCGCAGGCGGCGGCTCGGCCTGGGCGGCCGCGGCGTCTTCCGGGCGCACATAGGCGAACGGCGAGAACATCTTCATGGCCCGGTCGAACAGCGCCATGTTCTGGCGGATCTGCTCTTCGTAGACGCCCATGCCCGGCATCTTGCCCGGGGCCATGGTCGACAGCTGGCCGCGCAGGCGCTCCTGCTGCTTGGCGAAGCTCTCCAGCGACATCTCCAGGTACGACGGCAGGAAGGCCTGCATCGAGTTGCCGTAGAAGCCGATCAGCTGGCGCAGGAACTGGATGGGCAGCAGGTTCTGGCCGCCGCCGCGGTTCTCTTCCTCGAAGATGATCTGGGTCAGGACCGAGCGGGTGATATCGTCATTGGTCTTGGCGTCGTAGACCACGAAGTCGACGCCTTCCTTCACCATGTCCGACAGGTGTTCCAAAGTGACGTAAGAAGACGAGGCCGTGTTGTAGAGGCGACGGTTCGCGTATTTCTTGATGATCACGCGTTGGGCCGAGGCTTTCTCGCCGCCGGTGGCCGTTTCGCCTTTTTCAGGGTTCTCGGACATTTCGTTCCCTAGATGCGGCTTCGTCCGCCTTTTCGCATCGCACTATCGCTAATGCAAAGCCATGACGCCAGTAGGGTGATGTCGTGGAAGCGTCGCCAACCCGTGAAAATGTGGCCGTGACGAACGTGGTTCGGGCATGCAAGGCTGGTGTTGCACTGCGAAGTGACGCCACGAACCAGACGGCGTCACATCAGATCGTCACGGGAGCTATCCGCATGAGCGACATCGTCATCGTCTCCGCCGCCCGCACGCCGGTGGGCTCGTTCAACGGGGCGCTGTCCAGCTTGCCCGCCGCCGAGCTGGGCAAGCTCGCGATCGAGGCCGCGGTCTCCCGCGCGGGTCTCGCGCCCGCCGACGTGGACGAAGTGATCCTGGGCCAGGTGCTGCAGGCCGGCGCCGGCCAGGGCCCCGCCCGCCAGGCCGCCGTGAAGGCCGGCGTGCCGGTCGAGAGCCCGGCGTGGAGCTTGAACCAGCTGTGCGGCTCGGGCCTGCGCGCCGTGGCCCTGGCGGCCCAGCAGATCGCCGACGGCTCGGCCAAGGTGGTCGTCGCCGGCGGCCAGGAGAGCATGAGCCAGGCGCCGCACGCCCAGAACCTGCGCGGCGGCCAGAAGATGGGCGACCTGCAGTTCGTCGACACCATGATCAAGGACGGCCTGTGGGACGCCTTCCACGGCTATCACATGGGTCAGACGGCTGAGAACATCGCCAGCCGCTGGCAGATCACCCGCGCCGACCAGGACAACTTCGCCGTCGCCTCGCAGAACAAGGCCGAGGCCGCCCAGAAGGCCGGCAAGTTCGACGACGAGATCGTCCCGGTCACCATCAAGGGCCGCAAGGGCGACACCGTGGTCGACAAGGATGAGTACATCCGCCACGGCGCGACGCTGGAAAGCGTGTCGGGCCTGCGCCCGGCCTTCACCAAGGACGGTTCGGTCACCGCCGCCAACGCTTCGGGCCTGAATGACGGGGCCGCCGCCCTGGTGCTGATGAGCGCCGACGAAGCCGCCAAGCGCGGTCTCAAGCCCCTGGCCAAGATCGCCTCCTGGGCCAATGCCGGCGTCGATCCCGAGATCATGGGCACCGGCCCGATCCCGGCCTCGAAGAAGGCGCTGGAAAAGGCTGGCTGGAGTGTTTCGGACCTCGACCTGGTCGAGAGCAACGAGGCCTTCGCCGCCCAGTCGCTGTGCGTTGTCCGCGAGCTGGGCCTCGACCCGGCCAAGGTCAACGTCAACGGCGGCGCCATCGCCATCGGTCACCCGATCGGCGCCTCGGGCGCGCGGATCCTCACCACGCTGGTGCACGAGATGAAGCGCTCGGGCGCCAAGAAGGGTCTGGCGACCCTGTGCGTTGGCGGCGGCATGGGCGTGGCCATGTGCGTCGAGGCCATCTGATACCTTTCGATACGCAACCTTAGCCGTGACCGCACGCTCCTACCTTCCGGTAGGGGGTGCGCGGACCGGCGCAACCATAAGAATATCCGGGAGACAGATATGACGAGAGTTGCGTTCGTGACCGGCGGCACCCGCGGCATCGGTCGGGCGATCTGCGAGCGGCTGATCGCCGACGGCCACAAGGTGGCTGCGGGCTATTCCGGCAATGAGGCGGCGGCTGAGGCCTGCGCCAAGGAGCTGGGCGTCATGGTGGTGAAGGGCAATGTCGGCCACTTCGAAGACTGCCAGGCGGCCGTGAAGAAGGTCGAGGCCGAGCTGGGCCCCGTCGACATCCTCGTGAATAACGCCGGCATTACCCGTGACGGCATGCTGCACAAGATGACCTACGAGCAGTGGTCCGAAGTGATCCGGGTCAACATGGACAGCGCCTTCAACATGACCCGTCCTGTGATCGAGGGCATGCGCGATCGCGGCTGGGGCCGGATCGTCAACATCAGCTCGATCAACGGCCAGAAGGGCCAGATGGGCCAGACCAACTACTCGGCCGCCAAGGCCGGCCTGATCGGCTTCACCAAGGCCCTGGCCCTGGAGAACGCCAAGAAGGGCGTGACGGTCAATGTGATCTGCCCCGGCTACATCGACACCGAAATGGTGGCGGCGGTGCCGGAAAACGTCCTGGCCGGCATTATCGGCGGAATCCCCGTCGGTCGCCTGGGCAAGGGCGAGGAGATCGCCGACATGGTCTCGTTCCTGGCCGGCGAGCGCGCGGGCTTTGTGACCGGCGCCACGCTCAGCCTGAACGGCGGCCAGTACATGGCTTAACCGCCTGAAAGCGTTTTCCTCCGAAGCTGGGCTTGACGGTCGCTGTGGCGTTTTGGCCTCATGCGCCCTGCTTCGGGGGATGGACCTTAACCCGTCCAAGATTCGCCCCACTCGGCGAGCAGTACGGATCGCATGAAATTCTGTAAGGCGGAGTTGAGCGAGCTTGGGGCCGGGACGGCCCTCGCGATCGCGGCTCTGATGCTCATGGCGGCGCCCTTGTGGCCAGGCAGCGCGAACGCCCAGCAGCTGCCGCACTCGCTGCGCGACGCCCTGCTCGGCCACAAGGGCGCCGCCGAGGCGCGTCGTGTTCCCGCGCCTCCCGTCGCCCGTTACGTCTCCGAGAGCGGCGGCGCCTTCATCTTCGACCAGGCCGCCTCCCGTCCCCTGATCAAGTTCGACAACAGCACCGAGGTCTGGGTGCTGTCGCGCCAGCCGGCCTCGCGTGGCGACGTCATCTATCGCAACGACCTGGGTGAGCCCGTCCTGCGGATCACCAAGCTGGGCGGCATGATCCTGTACGGCGACGACGCGCCCATGGGCGTGGCCGCGGCGCTGTCGGGGCGAGCGGCGTCGATCCAGCCGCCGGTCATGCTGTCGCCGGTGGCGCTTTACCAGCGCATGGGCCAGGCCAGCGTGCGCGCCAGCCGCGCCGCCCAGCGCCAGGTGCCGTTCGAGACCCTACAGGACGCTCGGCCCGAGACCTCGGTGCTGATCGCCGACGCCGCGAGCCTGGCGGCCGAGGCGTTCGAGCGCGCGGCTCGCAAGGATCGCTCCCTGCTGTCGCGGGTTCTGCGGGTGCTGCTGACCGAAGGGGGCAAGCCCAGCGCCCAGCTAAAGGACGGATCGCTGGTGGTGACCTACGCGCCCGGCGAAGGCCTGGCGGGACGGCCGTCCTCGAAGCGGATCTTCAAGGTCATGAACCGCTGAACAGCGGCTGCCGCAAGCGTAACCATAAAGTCTAAAGAGGCATTAATCGGCTTCGGATAGCGATGTTCGCTCTTCCCGGCCTCGTTGTTGTTGTCGCCTGCGCTCTACCGCGGGTCCTGCGACGCCAACGTGGCTGTTCGTGTGTGCTCAGGGTTGTATTGTAATACCATGGACAGTCCCGACCTCTCCGAGGCGCCGGAACGCGGTCGCCTGAAGATGGCCGACATCGCGCGGATGGCGGGGGTGTCGATCTCGACCGTGTCGCGGGCCCTGGCCGGCAATCCCCTGATCCCCAAGACCCTGCGCGACCAGATCGTCCAGATCGCTCAGACCCACGGCTACGTCGTCAACCAGTCGGCGCGGTCCCTGCGCCTGCGCAAGACCGAGACCATCGGCGTGATCATCCCCCTGGCCGACGAGGCCGGGCAGTTGATCGCCGACCCGTTCCTGCTGGAGATGGTCGGTCGTCTGGCCGACGAGATCACCCTGCGTAACTATTCGGTGCTGCTGAACAAGGTGGTGGTCAAGGAGGCCGGCTGGCTGGAGCGGATCATCCAGTCGCATCGCGCCGACGGCCTGCTGCTGATCGGCCGCAGCGCCCAGCAGGCGGCGCTCAACAGCGTCGCCGACACCTATCGGCCGATGGTGGTCTGGGGCGCCCCGCTGCCCGGCCAGCGCTATTGCGGCGTGGGCGGCGACAATGCCGAGGGCGGCCGTCTGGCCGTCGAGCACCTGACCGCCGGCGGTCGTCGGCGCATCGCCTTCCTGGGCGAGGCAGACACGCCCGAAGCGGCGCGACGGTTCGAGGGTTATCAGAAGGGGCTGGTTGAGGCCGGCCTGACACCGGATCCGGCGCTGGTTGTTCCCACCGCGCAGGGCGCCGAGGCGGCGTACGCGGCGATGACCGCTTTCCTGGCGCGGGGCGTGGCCATCGACGCCATCTTCGCGCGGTCGGACGTGATCGCCCTGGCGGCGATGCGGGCCCTGGCCGAGGCGGGCCGCAGCGTGCCTGGCGACGTGGCGGTGGTCGGCTTCGACGACAGCGTCCCGGGACGGCTGGCGACGCCGCCGCTGACCAGCGTGCGCAAGGACCTGGAGGTCGGGGCGCGGACGATGGTCGACCTGCTGTTCCGGCGCATGGCGGGCGAGGACGCGACCGGCGTCCTGGCGCCGGTGCGTCTGGTCGTCCGCGAAAGCAGCGTCTAGGCCGCTTCCACGCCGATCGTCTTCAGTTCCTTCAGGAAGCGGGTCAGGCTGATGTGCGAGCGGCGCAGGCCGTGCACGACCTCGGGCTTGGACAGGGCCGACTGCGGCACAATGAAGCCTTCGCGGCCGACGCGCTGGGCCATGCCGCGCTCCAGCATCTCGACGAAGCGGCGACGCACGGTCTCGTAGGGCAGGCCCAGGGAGTCGGCGACCTGACGCACGGTCAGGGGGCGGCGCTCGTGGTCGGGCGGAATGTCATCGACGTCGGCATAGAGGCCGCCGCGGATGTGCGAGCAGTTGCCAGCCCAGAGGGTAGTGAAGACCAAGGCATAGAGCAGATCGGATCCGTGAACTTCGTTGGCGATCTCGACCCAGCGCAGGATGTAATCCGTCGCGTAACGGCTCGCTGAGCGAGCATTGGCGTACTCTTCAGACATTCGTACTCGGTTCCCCTGGCCGGCATTTCACCGCGACGTGAAAAGGATTGCACGGTGCAGATACCGACGCCATGCGACCAAGTTGCCCACTATGGGTACCCTTATTGAGCCACTGCGACGAACTGACGCGGGCTGACAGCGCAGTAATCCAGCCAAGGGTTGTGGATTGTAAAATTCTGGCGCCATTTCAGCGACTTGAGGGTCTCCAGTCCGGCGCTGCGAGCTCGAATCCTTCGAATCGGAATCCGGGTGCGACGGTGCAGCCGACCAGGGTCCAGGCGCCCAGGCTGACCGCCGTCTGCCACCACAGAGTCGGCACCACGACCTGCGGCCGACAGCCGGCGCGAAGGTCGGGACCCAGCACGTGAGCGGTGACCCCCTGACCGTCCGGCGGCGACAGGCTGATCGAGATCGGCGCGCCGGCGTACCAGTGCCAGGTCTCGACGGCGTCGACCCGATGCCAGGCCGACATCTGCTCGGCCTCGAGCAGATAGTAGATGCAAGTCGACAGCGCGCGGCCGTCTGGGCCCGGGGCGTCCTCGAACGTGCGACGGTACCAGCCGCCCTCGGGATGCGGCGCCATGTCCAGCATCCGGATGATTTCCTTGGCGCCCAGGTCGCCGGAAATAGCCTTGTCGTGCACGGTCACCCCTTGAAGCTGTCCTTGGCGGCCCGGATCTCGGCGAAGGCCTGCGCGGGCGAAGCGGCGTCCGGGCGCAGCAGCGGCGCGCGCAGGAACGGGTTGGTGGCCTTCTCGGCGGCGATGGTGGTCGGCACCGTGGCCTCGCCGCGCTCGCGGGCGGCGAAGATCTGCTCGGCGCGCGCTTTCAGAGCCGGGTCGTCGTCGACCGACAGGGCGAAGCGGGCGTTGCTGGCGGTGTACTCGTGGGCGCAGTAGATCGTGGTGGCGTCGGGCAGGGCGGTCAGGCGCGCCAGCGAGCCCCACATCTGCTCGGCCGTGCCCTCGAACAGTCGGCCACAGCCTAACGCGAACAGGGTGTCGCCGACGAAGGCGAGGGCGTCGGCGGCGTCGTGATAGGCGACATGGCCCAGGGTGTGGCCGCCGCTGTCGATCACCTCGAACCGGGTCTCGCCCAGCATCACGACGTCGCCATCGCGGACCACGCGGTCCAGCGGCGCGATGCGGGTCACCTCGGACGGTCCGGCGATGGTCGCGCCGGTGGCGGTCTTCAGGGCTTCGTTGCCGCCCGCGTGGTCGGGGTGCCAGTGGGTGTTGAGGATCAGGTCGAGCTTCCAGCCCAGCTTGTCCAGCTCGGCCAGGATCGCCTGGGCGTCCGGCGTATCGATCGTGGCGACCTGGCCGCTGGCCTCGTCGCGGATCAGGAAGCCGTAGTTGTCGGAGAGGCAGGGGAACTGGTGAACAGTAAGGGTCATCGGCGCTTGCTCTATCGCGCCGGCCCTGGCGCGCCTACAAAGATGGCCCTGTGCCTTGGGAGACTCAATGCGCCGCGACGTGCTGGACCTGCGCGCTTTCTACGCCGCCCCCCTAGGGCGCGCGGCGCGGACGATGCTGACGCGCAAGGTGGACGAGGCCTGGGGCGACACGCGCGATCTCGACGTGCTGGGCGTCGGCTACGCCACCCCGTTCCTCGACAAGGCCCGCACCAACGCTCGCCGGGTGGTCGCCGCCATGCCGGCCCAGCAGGGCGTCGAGGTCTGGCCGCACGGTCACCGCAACCAGGCCTGCCTGGTCGAGGAGACCAGCCTGCCTCTGCCCAACGCCATGTTCGACCGCGTGCTGGCCGTCCATGCCCTGGAGGAGGCCGACGACCCGGCCGCCCTGCTGGCCGAGATCGGTCGGGTGATGGCCCCCACGGGGCGACTGATCGTGGCGGTCTCGTCGCGCGACGGCGTCTGGACCGGGGCCGAGGGGACGCCCTTCGGCCACGGTCGTCCCTACAGCCGCAGCCAGCTGGAAAGCCTGATCCGCGAGGCCGAACTGGAGCCGGCCGGCTGGACCCGCGCGCTCTATGTGCCGCCAGTGAACGCCATGGCTGGCTGGGCCGAGGGCTTCGAGCAGGTCGGCGCCCGTCTTTGGCCGCGCTTCGCCGGGGTGATCCTGATGGAGGCCATCAAGCAGACCTTCGCGGTTAAGCCGCGCGGACATCGGGCCCGGGCGCGGGTCTTCGCGCCGGGTGTCCTGCTGCCCAGCCCGGCGGGACCGGCGCCCGTACGCCACACCGAGCGACATTCGGCGCCCGTTCATCAGGCGCCGAGCGGTCGCGAGGACTGATCGGGCTTGGAGCGAAGCGCGCGGACGCCTAGCTTGTATCCGTAACAACCGTTTCGAGGCGGGAGCCGCGCCATGAAGATGATCGTCGCCGTGATTAAGCCCAGCCGCCTGGACGCGGTGCTAGAGGCGGTCACCGAGGCCGGCGCGTCGGGCCTGACCGTCACCGAGGTGCGCGGCTATGGCCGACAGAAGGGCAAGACCGAGGTCTATCGCGGCGCCGAGTACGAGGTGAAGCTGCTGCCGAAGGTCAAGCTGGAGATCGCGGTGCCGACCGACGTGCTTGAGCCCGTCGTCGAGGCCCTGCAGCGCACGGCCAACACCGGCAAGATCGGCGACGGCAAGGTGTTCGTCATGGACCTGGAGCAAGCCCTGCGCATCCGCACCGGCGAGCGCGACGCCGCCGCCATCGCCGGTTGATCCTGCCCCTTAAGGCGCCGCTTTTCACGCGACGGGATATCCAAGCGGAGCCATAAACGGTTCCGCGCGTTCTCGAATGTCACGGGCGTGAGTGTGCGGGCGTTTGGGGCGACATGGATCCACGGTCTTCCGTCTTCCAACCAGGCTACAACTGTTGGCGGGTCGAACCCTCCGACCGTACGGCCCTGTTCATCGACAACGACGAGACGTTCGACGCGCTCAAGCCGCTGATCCTGTCGGCCAAGAAGTCGATCTGGATCCTGGCGTGGGTGTTCGACCCCCTGACGCGCCTGGATCCCGACCGGGTGCGCAAGAGCCGTGATCCGACCCACGCCGACCGCATCGGCCTGATCCTGCGGCGTCAGGCGGCGCTGAATCCGGCCCTGGACGTGCGCGTGTTGACCTGGGACATGCCGTTCCCGATCGCCGCCGCCCAGCTGTTCGGTCCCCATCGCGGCGCGGCTTTCTTCGCCGGCTCGCGGGTCAAGTACCGCCTGGACGCGACCCTGCCAGCCAGCGCCTGCCATCACCAGAAGGCGGTCATCATCGACGGCGTTTCGGCGCTGATCAGCGGCGGCGACATCGGCGTTGATCGCTGGGACGACCAGCGTCACCTGGACAACAACCCGCTGCGCCGATTGCCCACGGGGCGCCACTATCCGCCCCGGCACGAGGTGGCGATGCTGGTCGACGGCCGGGCGGGCGAGGCGATGGCCGACCTGTTCATCGACCGCTGGCGCGCGTCCGGCGGCGAACCGATCGAGCGTCCCGAGCGGCCCGAGGAGACGCCCTGGCCCGAGGACCTGATCCCCGACCTGCGCCGCACGCCGATCGCGGTGGCGCGTACCTCGGCAGCCTGGCAGGGGCGGCCCGAGGTCATCGAGTGCCTGCTGCTGCACCTGGCGGCGATCAAGCGGGCGCGGCGGCTGATCTATCTGGAAAACCAGTACCTGACCTCACCGATCATCGTCGAAGCCCTGGCCGAACGCCTGGTCGAGCCGGATGGGCCCGAGGTCGTGACCATCGGTCCGGCGCGCAGCCCCAGCTATTTCGACCAGATGACCATGGACAGCGCCCGCACGTCGGCGATCAACCGCCTGCGCGCCGTCGACGTCCACAAGCGCTTCTCGGCCTTCAGCGCCCACACGCCAAAGGGCGCGCCGATCATCGTCCACTCCAAGGTCACGATCATCGACGACCAAGTGCTGCGGATCGGCTCGGCCAATCTCAACAACCGCTCGATCGGCCTGGACAGCGAGTGCGACCTGGCGCTGGAGGGCCACTCGGATCGTGAGCGCGAGACGATCCGCGCCTTCCTGGGCCGCCTGGTCGGTCACTTCATCGGCCGCTCGGCCGGCGACGTGCTGACGGCCATGGAGGAGGAAGGTGGCCTGGCCGCGGCGATCAACAGATTGGACGTCCGAGGCGGTCCGCCGCGTCGTCTGCAGCCGGTGCCGACCCGCAAGCTGAGCGGCGTGGAGAAGTTCATCGCCGACTGGAGCCTGGGCGACGCCATCGCCCCCGACGACGCCTGGCGTCCGTGGGGCCGCCGCGCGCGCCTGAAGCGGGATATCGCCCGGCTTACCGAGCCGCCGCCCTTGCCTCCGGAGCGGCTGCAGGAGTGATCTCCAGGTCGACCACCAGCGGCAGGTGGTCAGACGCCACCCGGGCCCGCGCGTCATAGGGCGAGCGCACGCCGCGCGTCTCCAGGCCCTTGGTCAGGAAGACGTGGTCGATGCGCATGAACGGGAAGTTGGACGGGAAGGTCGCCGTGGCCGGGCGTGGCCAGGTCGGCGTCGGCGCCTGGGCGTCGCGCAGGGCGGTCCGCAGCATCCGATAGGTCGCCGAATAGGGCGTGGCGTTGAAGTCGCCCAGCACGATGCCGGGGGCGATCCACTCGTCGGCGCCCATCCAGTCGGGGCCCAGCAGGGCGGCGGCTTGGCGCTTCTGCTCCTGCGGCACCAAGCCCAGGTGCGTGTTGATGATCTGGACCTTCTGGCCCTCGAACTCGACCTCGACCCACAGGGCGCCGCGTGGCTCCAGGCCCGGCACCCGTCGATAGAGGGGCAGGCCCTTGGCCTTGATCCGGCGCTCGGGCAGGGCGGTCAGGATGGCGTCGCCGTAGAGCTCCTCTTCCACCGTCATGGCCGGATGGAAGTGGAAGGTCATCTTCAGCAGTTCGGCCAGGCGGTGGGCCTGGTCGACGCTGCGGGTGCGGAGCCGGCCGACGTCCAGTTCCTGCAGGGCCACCACGTCCGGCTGTTCAGCCGCAATGACTTCGGCCACACGCTCGACGTCGAGCTTGCGGTCGGTGCCCACGCAGCGGTGGACGTTGTAGGTCATAAGACGAAGCGTCTTCATCCGTCGAAGAGATCGCCCGAAGCCGTCGGAAGTTCCCCCTCGGGAAGTTTTTGGATCGGCGTCACGCCGTTGCGGCTGAGCATGAACAGGCAGGTTTCCGTCCGCCAGTTCTCCAGCGCGCCGGTGGGGTTCATCGACCGTGCCGGGCCGTTGCCCGCGAAGGCGGCGCAGGCGTCGACGCGCAGGTTCAGGTCCGCCGTCAGGGCCATGAAGTCGGCCAGGGTGCACAGGTGGATGTTGGGCGTCGCCCACCAGGGCAGCGGCAGGGCCTTGGTCTCGGGCATCCGGCCGCGGCTCAAGAGCGACCAGCGCACCCGCCAGTGCCCGAAATTGGGGAACGAGACGATGGCCCGGTCGGCGATGCGCAGCAGCTCGTCCAGCACGTGGCGCGGATTGCGCGTCGCCTGCAGGGTTTGGGACAGCACCGCGTAGTCAAACGAGCGGTCGGGAAAGTGGTCCAGGTCCTGGTCGGCGTCGCCCTGCACGACCGACAGGCCGCGGGCCATGCAGGCGGCCACGCCGCTGGCGCTGATCTCGAGTCCCCGCGCGTCGACCTGCTTTTCGTGCGCCAGCAGGTCCAGCAGCACGCCCTCGCCGCAGCCGACGTCCAGCACCCGCGCGCCGGGTCGCACCAGGCGCAGGATCTCGCGGAAGTCCTCGCGGATGGTGATGTCGCTCACGTCAGTCCCCGATCGCGTTCGGCCGAGGCCAGGAAGCCTTCCAGCGCCGCGTCCATCACCGGCTCGTCCAGCAGGAAGGCGTCGTGGCCCTTGTCGCTCTCGATCTCGGCGAAGGCGGCGCGGGCTCCGGCCGCCGTCAGGGCGCGCACCAGATGGCGGCTCTCGGCGGTGGGGTAGAGCCAGTCGCTGGAGAAGCTGAGCACGCAGAACCGAACGTCGCGCGCGGCGGTGAAGGCCTTGGCCAGCACCCCGCCATGGGCGGCGGCGATGTCGAAATAGTCGGTGGCCCGGGTGATGTAGAGATAGCTGTTGGCGTCGAAGCGATCGACGAAGCTGGCCCCCTGGTGGCGCAGGTAGCTCTCGACCTGGAAGTCGGCGTCGAAGCCCCAGGACAGGCCGTCGCGCTTCAGCTCGCGGCCGAACTTCCGCTGCAGGGCCGGTTCCGACAGATAGGTGATGTGCGCGGCCATGCGCGCCACGGCCAGGCCCTTGCCCGGGTGGACGCCGTGCTCGGCATAGGCGCCGCCGCGCCAGTCGGGATCGGCCATGATCGCCTGGCGGCCCACCTCGTGGAAGGCGATGTTCTGGGCCGAGTGCCTGGAAGCCGAAGCCAGCACCACGACGCTGAACACCCGCTCGGGATAGTCGACCGCCCACTGCTGGGCCTGCATGCCGCCCATCGAGCCGCCGATCACCGCGAAGAGGGTGTCGATGCCCAGGGCCCTCACCAGCATCGCCTGGGCGCGGACCATGTCGGGCACGGTGATGACCGGGAAGGTCAGGCCGTAGGGCTTGCCGGTGGCCGGATTGATCGAGCCGGGACCGGTCGAGCCCATGCAGCCGCCGATGACGTTCGAGCAGATGATGAAGTGGCGCTCGGGATCCAGCGGCTTGCCCGGGCCGATCAGGCGCAGCCACCAGCCGGGCTTGCCCGTGGTCGGATGTGGTGAGGCTACGTACTGGTCACCGGTCAGGGCGTGGCAGATCAGGATGGCGTTGGACTTGTCCGCATTCAGGGTCCCGTAGGTCTGGTAGCCGACCTCCAGCCCCTCGATCATGCCGCCGGAATCGAGCCGCAAGGGTTCGTTCGCGGGAAACCGCCAGGTTCCCCCGCCGGACAGGACGGGTGTGAACAGATCGAGCGCAGCCATGTCGCCTTGGAGCGCTTGGCGAAGAAGGTGTCAACCCGGCTTCCTGATAGGCCGACGGACGGCTATGGAGGGCGCATGGACCGACTGATCCTGATGCGCCACGGCAAGGCCGAGCGGCACGCCCACAGCGGCGGTGATTTCGAGCGTGCGCTGGCCGACAGCGGCCGCGCCGACGCCGCCGTCATGGGGCGCGTGCTGGCCGGTCTCGGCTACGCCCCCGACCTGATGCTGGTCTCCTCGGCCCGCCGTACGCGGCAGACCGCCGAGATGGTTTCGGAGAGCTTCCCGCAGGCCCGGATCGAGCACCTGCGCGACCTCTATCACGCCGACCCGGAAGAGATCGTCCAGGCGGTCGAGGATCACGACCCCGACGGCACGGTGATGATCGTCGGCCACAATCCCGGCATGCACGAACTGGCGCTGCGCCTGGCGGTGCAGGCGGGCGCGACGCCGATCCAGATCAACAAGCTGCGCGGCCGCTTCCCGACCTCGACCGTCGTGACCTTCGTCTGGCGCGACGAGAGCGCCCCGGTGCTGGAGCACATCCTGTTCGTGAGCGAGAACGGCGGAGCCGGCGGCGAATGACCCTGATCTACAAGATCCTGTCCCGCGCCGAGTGGGATGCCGCCAAGGTCGCAGGCCAGTTCGAGGGCTCGGCCGTCGACCATCAGGACGGCTACATCCACCTGTCGGGCCACGACCAGGCCCAGGAAACCGCCGCCAAATACTTCAAGGACCAGGCCAATCTGGTCCTGCTGGGCGTCGAGGCCGAGAGCCTGGGCGCGGACCTGAAGTGGGAAGCCTCGCGCGGCGGGGCGCTGTTCCCGCACCTCTACCGGCCGCTGCTGGTGAGCGAAGTGCTGACCGAAAACGATCTGACCCTGGACGCCGACGGCGTGCCCCAACTGAGCGACCATCTCGCATGAGCCTTCACGACGTCGCCGCTCGGGCTCTCCACGCCTTCGACCCGGAAGACGCGCACGGCTGGGCCATTCGCGGCCTGAAGTGGGGTCTGGGTCCGCGCGATGGCGGTCCGGATGATCCGATCCTGGCCGTGAAGCTGGCGGGCCTCGATCTTCCCAACTGCGTGGGCCTAGCCGCAGGCTTCGACAAGAACGCCGAGGTGCCGGACGCCATGCTGGCCGCCGGCTTCGGCTTCGTGGAGGCGGGCACCGTCACGCCCCTGGCCCAGGCCGGCAATCCGCGCCCGCGCCTGTTCCGCCTGACCGAGGACCAGGCGGTGATCAACCGCATGGGCTTCAACAACGGTGGCCTTGAGCCGTTCGCCCAGCGCCTGTCGGCCCGCAAGGACAAGGGCGGCTTGGTCGGCGCGAACATCGGCGCCAACAAGGACGCCGGCGACCGCATCCAGGACTACGTCACCGGCCTGTCGCGCCTGTGGGGCCTGTCGGACTATTTCACGGCCAACATCTCCTCGCCCAATACGCCGGGCCTGCGCGCCCTGCAGACCAAGGCAGCGCTGGAGGATCTGCTGGGCCGGATCTCCGAGACCCGCGAGGCGCTGAAGATCGCTTCGGGTCGCGACTATCCGATCTTCCTGAAGGTTGCTCCCGACCTGGAGGACGGCGAGGTCGAGGCCATCGTCGAGACCGTGGTCGGTTCGGGCCTGGACGCCATCATCGTCAGCAACACCACCATCGCCCGTCCCGACAGCCTGAGGTCGGCGCAGAAGGGCGAGGGCGGCGGCCTGTCGGGCGCGCCTTTGCTGGACGCCTCGACGGCGGTGCTGGCCCGTTTCCACGCCGCCGCAGCCGGTCGCGTGGCCCTGATCGGGGCGGGCGGTATCGCCGACGGCGCCGGGGCCTATGCCAAGATCCGCGCCGGCGCTCGCGCCGTGCAGCTCTATTCGGCCCTGGTCTATGGCGGCCCCGGTCTGGTCACCCGCATCAAGCGCGACCTGGCCGCCCGCCTGCGGGCCGACGGCTTCGCGGCGGTCGAGGACGCGGTCGGCCAGAAATGACACGCGACAAGGCCCTGATGCTGCTGCGCCGCTTCGGGCCGCTCGCGGTCATCGTGGTCCTGTTTGCGGTAGTTCTGGCCAGCGGCCTGACCGAGCACCTGTCCTTGCATGAACTGCGGGCCCGTGGCGCCGAGCTGCAGGCCTTCGCCGCCGAGAAGCCGCTGCAGTGCGCGGCGATCTATCTGGCGCTCTATGTGGGCCTGGTCGCGGTGTCGTTGCCCGGCGCCCTGATCATGTCGCTCAGCGCCGGCTTCCTGTTCGGCCCGATCGCCGGCGGCTTCGCGGCCGTGACCGGCGCCACCGGCGGCTCGGCCGTCACCTATCTGGTCTTCCGCACCGCCTTCGGTGACTCTCTGCGCCGTAAGCCCAGCGCGTTCCTGACCCGCGCCGAGGCGGGTTTCAAGCAGGACGCTTTCGCCTATCTGCTGACCTTGCGGCTGATCCCGGCCTTTCCGCTGCTGATCGTCAACATCGCCGCCGGAGTGATGAACCTCCGCATCCGGACCTTCCTGCCCGCCTCTTTCCTGGGCATGGCGCCCAGCTCGTTCGTCTATGCCGGCATCGGCGCGGGCCTGGGCCATATTTTCGCAAAGGGCGGCGACGTCAGCGTCGAGACCCTCTTGTCGCCGCGGATCTATCTTCCGATCATCGGCATGGGCGTTCTGGCCTTTCTGCCGCCGTTGTGGCGCCATTGGCGCAAAGGGCGCAGCACCGCGCCTTTGCCGATGCCTTTGGAAGAGAAGTAGCCGCCCCGGATGGTCGAAACGGTTTCGCCGTCGGAGACTGACACCGCCCCGCCCCGGAAGCGCTTTCCGTGGCCCGGCGGCCTGTCGGCGCGCCTGCTGCTGTTCACCGCCATCGTGGTGGCGTTCGGCGGCCTGCTGATCGTTCCGCCGACCCTGGCGGCCTACGAGGAGCAGTGGCTGCTGGACCGCGTGCGGGCCGGCGAACTGGCCTCGACCATCGCCGAATCCGATCCCGAGCTGCGGGTCAGCGACGCGGTCGCCAACCAGATGTTTGACCAGGCCGGGGCCGTCACCGTCGCCGTCCAGGCCGACGGCGCCCGCCGCCTGGTCCTGCCGCCCAAGGAGCCGTTCAAGGTCCCGTATCTGGTCGACCTGCGCCGCCAGAACCCCGGCTCGTGGCTGGCCGCCCCGTTCTTCACCCTGACCAGCCCCAAGGGCAGCATGGTCCGCGTGATGGCCGAGCCGCGCTACCGCAAGGCCGAGTTCGTCGAGGTCGTGCTGCCCGATGCGCCGCTGAAGGCCCAGCTTGTCAGCTATTTCTGGCGCCTTGCCGGGATCACCTTCTTCGTCGCCGCCCTGGCGGGGCTCTTCGTCTACGCCTTCCTGAACATCTTCCTGGTCCGGCCGATGCAGCGCATCACCCGCGCCATGGAAGCCTTCCGCGGCGACCCCGATGACCCGGCCGCCCGCATCGTGGTCTCCAAGCGTCGCGACGAGATCGGCCGCGCCGAGGCCGAGCTGGACCGGATGCAGGCCGACCTGCTGGCCGCCCTATCGTCCAAGGCCCGCCTGGCGGCCCTGGGTGAGGCGGTGGCCAAGATCAATCACGACCTGCGCAACATGCTGACCAGCGCCCAGATGGCCTCCGACCGCCTGGCCGCCCTGGGCGATCCCAAGGTGGCCCAGGCGCTGCCTCGTCTTGAAAGGGCGTTGGACCGCGCCATCACCCTGGCCTCGGACGTCATGGCCTATGGCAAGTCCAAGGAGCCCGCGCCGGTGGTCCGTATCACCCCGCTGCGCCCGGCGCTGGACATGGCCGCCGAGGACGCCGGCCTGACGCCGCAGGGCGTGGCGCTGGAGACCGCCATCGACCCGCGCGCCCAGGTCCAGGCCGACCCGGACCAGCTGCACCGCATTCTCACGAACCTGTTCCGTAACGCCCGGGAGGCCATCGAAGGTGCGCCGGATCGCGGCGGCAAGGGCAAGGTGTTCGTCGAGCTGCGCCGCGCCGAGGGCCACAGCATCCTGCGCCTGTCGGACGACGGCCCCGGCGTGCCCGAGCGGGCGCGGGCCAATCTCTTCCAGCCGTTCGTCGGCTCGGCCCGGCGCGGTGGCACGGGCCTGGGCCTGGCCATCGCCCGCGAGCTGGCCCAGGGTCACGGCGGCGACCTGACCCTGGTGGAAACCGGACCGGGCGGCTCGGTGTTCGATTTGAACCTGGCCGGCGTTCCCGAGGCGCTGCCGGACGCGGATGATCAGGCGGACGCATCCGTCCCCTGAGGGAGGGCTAGATGACCACGACTTGGACCATCGCCGTGAAGATCGGCGCTTCGCCGGACGGCCTGCCGATCCACGAGATCACCGTCGAGGCCCCCGACGCCTCCACCGCCCTGCGCCGCGTCGCCGCGATGGTCGCGGTCGAGGAGGCCGCCGCAGCGGACCTGCTGCAGGACGGCCAGGAAGAGGTCTTCTCCCGCGCCGAGGTGGAGGCAGGCCTGGGTGAACACCAGGCCCGCACCTAGAAGCCCCCTAGAGGCCCTTTGCGACGCCTTCGCGGCGTGGGTCGGCCCCGCCTTCCAGCACGCCATTGGGACGCACGATCACGCCGTGCAGGCCCGAGGTCTCCAGCTGGCCGACCTTCACTTTCACGCCGCGCGCATTCAGCGCGTCCAGCATGGCCGGACCGAAGCGGTCGGCGTCCCCCGAGAAGTTCTCGCCGCGCGCCACCAGGTTGGGCAGCGACACCGCCTCCTGCATGTTCAGGCCCCAGTAGAACAAGCCGACCATGGCTTTCAGATTGTAGGACAGGATCGCATTGCCGCCCGGCGAGCCGACGGCGGCTAGGAACTTGCCCTTCTTGTCCAAGACGATCAGCGGGGCCATCGACGAGCGCGGCCGCTTGCCCGCCGCGATGGCGTTGGCGGCCGGGGCGCCGTCCTTCTCGGTCGGGGTGAACGAGAAGTCGGTCAGCTGGTTGTTGAGGAAGAAGCCGCCCACCATCCGGCCATTGCCGAAGATGCTCTCGACCGTGGTGGTCATCGACACGACGTTGCCCTGCGGATCGGCCACGACCAGGTGGGTGGTGCCGCCCGGCTCCTGGGTCAGGTCGACCCCGACCTTGGGCGCGCCCTTGGGGTGGCCGAACGGCGGCGGCGCGCCGGCGGTGTCGGTGATCAGCTTGGCGCGCTGGGCGACGTACTTCGGGTCCAGCAGGCCGGCGACCGGCACGGTGACGAAGTCGGGATCGCCGACATAGCGGTCGCGGTCGGCGTACATGACGCGCTCGGCCTGGGCCAGCTGGGTCCAGGCGACCGGATCGGTCGGGCCGCGCTTGCCGATGTCGGTGTGCTCCAGCATCTGCAGCGCCTGGATCACCGCCAGGCCCGACGACTGCGGGTTGGGCACGCAGACCTGGTAGACCTTCCACGGCCGGCACAGGGCGGCCGCCTCGCGCGGCTTGTAGGTCTTCAGGTCGGCCAGGCTGATGCTGCCCGGCAGCTCGCCTTCGTGCACGCGGTCGACGATGGCCTGGGCGATCGGGCCTTCGTACATCGCCGACGGGCCCTCGGCCGCGATCCGGCGCAGGGTCTCGGCATAGGCCGGGTTCTTCAGCGTGTCGCCCGCCTGGTAGCGGGTCCCGTCCGGCTTGGTGAAGTACTTGACCGCATCGGGCGCGCCGGCCTGCGGCGAGCGGCCGTTGATCATGCCGGCCAGGCGCGGACTGACCTTGAAGCCGTTGGCGGCCAGGGTCTCGGCGTCCTTGAAGAGGGTATTCCAGGGCGACTTGCCGTGCGCCTTCTGGGCGTGGGCCAGCATGGCCACCGCACCGGGCACGCCGGTCGAACGGCCCGACAGCAGGGCGGTCACGAACGGCAGCGGCTTGCCGTCCGCGCCCATGAACATGTCCGGCCCCGCGCCGCTGGGGGCCTTCTCGCGGCCGTCATAGGCCGTCACCTTGCCGGTCTTGGCGTCGTAGAAGACCATGAACGCGCCGCCGCCCAGGCCCGAGCTCTGCGGCTCGACCAGACTCAGAACCGCCTGGATAGCCACGGCCGCGTCCACCGCCGACCCGCCGTCGCGCAGCACCCGCAGGCCCGCCTCGACCGCCAGCGGATTGGCCGCCGCCACCATGCCCTTGGCGACCGTCGAGGTCGGAGCCGGCTTGGCCGGGACCGCGGCCAGCGGGATCGACTCCGCGCAGGCGGCGACCGGCGCCAGCAGGGCCAGGGTCAGCAGGGATGGGACGAGCAGATGACGCATCGGGGAAGTGTCCTCATGAACAGGCGAGGGCGAGACGACCTGCCCGCCGTCCCGAAAGAGACGATCCATGGACACCAATCATGCGGTGCTGTCACGCCCAGATCCTCTGAAGACGGCCTAACCTGCCCGTCCTGGCTGGGCTTGAGGCACGCCGCTACGCGCGGCCGAACGTTGTTGCGTGAAGTTTTCCACACTTTCCGAAAAACGGGGCTTGCGTCCCCGAAAGGCCCGGGCTATTTCCCCCGCCTCGCCGCAAGGCAGTGCGCGCCCGTAGCTCAGCTGGATAGAGCATCAGACTACGAATCTGAGGGTCGGACGTTCGAATCGTTCCGGGCGCGCCATTTCTCCAAGCATCGTTGAAAACGTTGCAGTTCCGCCGTCTGGGGAACCGCCTCCGGGCGATTGCTACACAAACCAGCTACACAATCACGCGGTCGATCCAGCCCTAACAGCCGGACAACGTTCAAGAAATCGCGCGCGCGACTGTTACACAAAGCCACCCCACATTTTTCGAGTGCACATCGTCAGAAGGGGTAGTCGCTTCTATTATCGACGACGTGTGCCCAGATCGCTGACCGGCATTTTCGGTAAGAAGGAAATTTGGCGGTCGTTGGAGACGGACAGCCCCACGGTCGCCCTACGACGGTCCCACCAGATTGCCGCCGCCATCGAGCGCGACTTCGAGTTGGCCAGTGAGCAAGCAGGTCGCATGGGGGGTGGGGCTGGACGTTGGCGTGGACGGTCTTAACCGGCCGTGAGCAGGGACGCGGAAAAGCGTCCGCGACGTTCTTATAGAGAGAAGAGGTGGACGCCTTTTCCGGCAAGGGATTGGCGCCGGGCAGATTGGACTTGCGGGTCTGATCGCTTGCCGCGATCTGGCGGCGAGCTGCCAGATCGCGGCAAGCGATCAGATCACGCCGTAGGGCCACCGCGTAGCGGCGGCCCGCCGTCGGCAACGACGGTGACAATGTGACGAGCCGACCAACTGGTCGGCGTCGTAGCGAGACGAGACGGCAGCGCCTGTCGGCTCGCCTTTTCTCGCCCCGCTGCTTCCCTCCCGGCTCTTACATCCCCTTGCCCTCATGGCCGCAGGCCCAGCAAGCACGTCGCGGACGGGTTGTTCAGCGTCGCCCTGTCGGCGCTATTGGCGCCAATGGCGCCTGCCCCGGGCGTGACTCAATCACTCGGTTTTGAAACGGGGCTTTCGAGAGCGCCAGATCGAGGCCAGACAACGAGTTCTGGACGGCTTTTACAGACCCGGTTTTGTTACGCACTCATCTCCTACAGGCAGGGGGCGCGGGGGAGCATGGTCAAGCAGACGAAGATGACGCCAGAACGGGCTGCCCGCATTAAGGCGAACAAGCATCTGGAAGGGCTACCGCCGATCAAAACGTCTCTGGCGATCCTCGCTGAGAAAGGAAGCAGCCCGGTCAATCGACAGGCCGTCAATGTCCTGAAGGCCTCTCGCCCGAGCAAGAAGCCGAAGAAGCGGGGATAGCGAACCGAGGCCTTGCCTGTAGGCCGGGCCATAGACATCTGACCCGTCCCGACAACGACCACGGAGACCTCTCCTGAAGCGCGCCGCCCTGTACGTCCGCGTCTCGACCGATCAGCAGACCGTCGAGAACCAGATCATGGCCCTGACCGAGGTCGCCCAAAGGTCTGGATGGACCGTCGTCAAGACCTTCTCCGACGAGGGCATCAGCGGCAGCAAGGGCCGGGACAAGCGGCCGGGCTTCGATGCGCTCCTTAGGGCCGTAGCACGCCGGGAAGTGGACATCGTGAGCGAGGGCGCGCCAATGGCTAGCGGCGGCTGATTTGCCGCTCGTGGGCGGACACCTCCCCCGGTCGCATGATCCTCGCGCAGCGGAAAATCGCATAAAGATATCTTTATATGACTCTTGACGAATGTCTCGCGATGGTGTCGAACGACAATGTCGAGGTTCCCCATCCCAGGCATGGCGATGGGGCTAAGACGGGAAGCCGGTGGTGTCCTTCGGGACAGAGTCCGGCGCTGCCCCCGCAACTGTAAGCGGCGAGTGGCGGGTCCATTTTGTGTCACTGAGCTTTGCACGAGGCTCGGGAAGGCCGGATCCGTCGCGATGACCCGCAAGCCAGGAGACCTGCCTTCGGCGCGATAACGTTCCTCGGACGGGGGTTCCTCCGGCGGATCGCGCTTGAAGCGTGGCTCGTGGCTTAAAACGCCGTCCGGACCTGCCTGCCCTTGCGCGCTCTTCCTATGGCCCCGCCGCCCGGCAAAAGCAGGTGTGTGGCCATGACGACGACGAGCGGATTTACATTCACCCTGAAGAGCACCGTCTTCGACGCGGACTATTGTCCCGCCGACAACACGCGCATCACGACCAACTTCGCCAATCTGGCCCGGGGGGACAGCCGCGAAGAGAACCTGCGCAACACCCTGCGGATGATCGACAACCGCTTCAACGCCCTGGCCCATTGGGACAACCCCGAAGGGGACCGCTACGCCGTCGAGCTGACTATCGTCTCGGTGGAGATGAATGTCGGCGCCGACGGCAAGATCGATGCGTTTCCGCTGATCGAGATCCTTCAGACGACCATCGTCGACAAGAAGACCGGCGAGCGTATCGACGGGATCGTCGGCAACAACTTCTCGTCCTATGTCCGCGACTACGACTTCAGCGTGGTGCTGCTGGACCACCTCAAGGCCCATCCGGGCGCGGGCGCGCCGGAGGGGTTCGGAGACCTGCACGGCAACCTCTTCAAGTCGTTCCTGGAATCCAGCGCCTACAAGGATCGCTTCAAGAAGCCGCCGGTCATCTGTCTGAGCGTATCCAGCAACAAGATCTACCACCGGACCGGCAACGAACACCCCATCCTGGGCCTCGAGTACGAGAACAACGAGTTCTCTCCGACCGACGAGTACTTCGCCAAGATGGGCATGAAGGTTCGCTACTTCATGCCGCGCGACAGCGTCGCGCCGTTCGCCTTCTACCACATCGGCGACTTGCTGGCCGACTACACCAACATCGAGCTGATCAGCACCATCAGCACGATGGAGACCTTCCAGAAGATCTACCGTCCCGAGATCTACAACGCCAATTCCGTGGCCGCGGAACGCTTCAAGCCCAGCCTGAAGAACCAGGACTATTCGCTGACGCGCATCGTCTACGACCGCGAAGAGCGCAGCCGGCTGGCTGTCGAGCAGGGCAAGTTCGCCGAAGAGCGGTTCATCAAGCCGTACCAGGCGGTGCTGGCGCAGTGGTCCGCCCACTTCGCCGCCTGATCCGTCCAAAGTCACAAGGTTCCCCATCATGAAGACGCTGTTGCCCACCTCGACCGCCGGCAGCCTGCCCAAGCCTTCCTGGCTAGCGACGCCCGAGACGCTCTGGTCGCCCTGGAAGCTGGAGGGCGAGGCGCTGGTCGCCGGCAAGCAGGACGCCCTGCGCCTCGCCGTTGACGATCAGGAAAAGGCGGGCATCGATATCGTCGGCGACGGTGAGCAGACGAGGCAGCACTTCGTCACCACCTTCGTCGAACACTTGGACGGGGTCGATTTCGAGAAGCGCGAGACCGTGCGCATCCGCAATCGCTACGACGCGAGCGTGCCGACGGTGGTCGGCGCGGTCTCTCGCCCGAAGTCGGTCTTCGTCGAGGACGCCAAGTTCCTGCGGGCCCAGACCGATCAGCCGATCAAGTGGACCCTGCCGGGTCCCATGACGATGATCGATACGCTGTACGACGCCCACTACAAGAGCCGCGAGAAGCTGGCCTGGGAGTTCGCCAAGATCCTCAATGAGGAAGCCAAGGAGCTGGAAGCGGCCGGCGTCGACATCGTCCAGTTCGACGAGCCGGCGTTCAACGTCTTCTTCGACGAAGCCAACGACTGGGGCATCGCCACGCTGGAGGGAGCGGCCGAGGGGCTGAAGTGCGAGACGGCCGTCCACATCTGCTACGGCTACGGCATCAAGGCCAATACCGACTGGAAGAAGACCCTCGGCGCCGAGTGGCGGCAGTACGAGCAGACCTTCCCCAACCTTCAGAAGTCCACCATCGATATCATCTCGCTGGAGTGCCAGCACTCGCACGTGCCGATGGAGCTGATCGAGCTCGTTCGTGGGAAGAAGGTCATGGTCGGGGCCATCGACGTGGCCACTGACACCGTCGAGACCCCTGAAGAGGTCGCCGACACCCTGCGCAAGGCGCTGCAGTATGTGGACGCCGACAAGCTCTATCCCTGCACCAACTGCGGGATGACGCCCCTGTCGCGTCAGGTGGCGAGAGGCAAGCTGAGTGCCTTGGGCGCCGGCGCGGCGATCGTCCGCAAGGAACTCGAGGCCTGACGGGCCGGAGCCGGTCACGGCGCTATGCGCGGGATCCTTTGTTCCGGACTTCAGATCAGCTCGATGACGCCTCGCGGGTCGGACACCAACTTCTCGACCGGCGCCCAGAGCTTCGAGCAGTCGGCCCAGAAGACCGACGACGCCTTCGTGGTCAACGGTCGCGCGTCGCTGGCCAACTGGCGGGTCGCCGACGGTCAGGACATCACCCTGTCGCTGTGGTCGCGCAACCTGCTGAACGCCGACTACATCTACCGTCGCTCGACGGAAGGTCGTTCGGGTTCAAACGCGATCGGCGACTACGCCCACTTCAACGAGCCGCGCACCTTCGGCCAGGAAGTCAGTCTGAAGTACTAGTCAAGCGCTGCCGGACAAACGAAAGCCGCCGTCGCTGTCAGCGTCGGCGGCTTTTCCCGTTCTGGAAGCGGATCAGGCGCCGCGGCAGTCGGCGCAGAGGCCGTGGGCCTCGATGGTGACGCCGGTCAGGGCGTAGCCGGCCGCGGCCCCGGCGGCGATGATCTCGGCGCTGGCGGCGGGCTCGATCTCACGGGTCGCGCCGCAGCAGTCGCAGATCAGGAAGGCGGCGGCGTGACCGTCGGCCTCCTTGCGGCAGGCGACATAGGCGTTGAGGCTCTCGATCCGATGGGCGAAGCCCTGCTTCTCCAGGAAGTCGAGCGCGCGATAGACGGTCGGCGGCTTGGCGGGGGGGCCTTCGCCGCCGAAGGTCGAGATCAGGTCATAGGCCTTCACCGGCTGGCCGGCTTCCAGCAGCTGTTCCAGCACGCGGCGGCGCGGGGCGGTCAGGCGCTGGTCGGCGGCGACGCAGCGGGCCTCGGCCGCGGCCAGCTCGGCCGCCAGGGCCGCCCCGGCGACGCCGTGATGGTGATGGTCGTGTCCGCAGGAAGTTTCGCCGTGAGCCATGGCCAAGAGGTAGAGGGCCGGACCGTCTCGCGCAAGCTAGAGGAGAGGGCGGGCCAGCACCGCCGCGTCGTCCTGGCAGCGGGCGGCGTCCGGGGCGGGGCCTTTCGCGCGGGCGGCTTCCAATTCAAGCCGGGCCGCGGCCAGGTCGGCCTGGAAGGCCGGCGAGGCCTTCAGGGTCGTGAACAGGTTGCGGGCGTTCTGGGCCCCAGCCTCGACCGAACTCATGTTGTGGACGCCGCAGACCACCCGGCTTTCGCCAAAGGCCTTGGCGCGGGCCAGGATGGCGTCGGCGCGGTCAGGCGCGATCTCGGCCAACAGAAGGCCGACGCTCCAGCCCCAGGTCGAGTGGCCCGACGGATAGTCGGGGGCGATTGACAAACCCAGGCTGCGGTTGATGCAGATCGGGCCGCCTTCGGCCAGGTAGGGGCGGGGGCGACGATACTTCAGCTTGGGGCCACTAACGGCGGGGCGCACGTCGCGGCTCATCCGCAGCAGCAGCCCGGCTAGTTTCGGATTGGCCTGCAGGGTCGGGGTCACGCCCAGCGCGCAGGCATAGCCCTCCAGGACGTTCTCCTCGACATTGTCGGCCTGGGCCAGCGACCAGCGCGGGGTGTCCTTCAGGGCGCGGGTGGCGTGGAAGATCTGGCGATCGCGCTCCGCCAGCGGCGTACCCTTGGCGGGCGGGGGCGGCAGCATGGCCTTGGCGTCATAGGCGCCCTTGGCCAGGTAGCGGCCGCGTTCGGCCTGGATGCCGTGCGGTGCGGTGGCGCAACTGGACAGCGTCAGGGCGGCCAGACCGATCCAGATCGTACGCATGAAAAAGGTCCCCGAACTCGCGTCCGGGGACCCTGCATTTTCAGCTCAGAAGGATCAAGCCTACTTGCCGAACAGCTTGTTCCAGCGCGGCTTCTCGCGGCCCTTCCAGGCTTCGCGGTGATAGGCGTCTGAGGCGATCAGCGGCACCACGGTGGTGGCTTCGGCGAAGACCATCTGTTCGTAGGTGGTCGAGACCTTGCCCCACGAAGCGGCTTCCTTCAGCGTCGACGACGAGCAGGCGCCGTCGCGCACGTCGGCCACCGTGATCTGGACGGCGTACTTGTGCATGTCGGCCTCGACGCCGAGGATCTCGGCGCAGACGACGGTGTCCTGGGCGAAGTTCTTGGGCACGCCGCCGCCGACCATGAACAGGCCCGTGGTGCCGGCCGCGATCTTGATGTCGGTCAGTTCACGGAAGTCCGCGACCGCGTCGATCATCAGATAGGGCTGCTTGGCGGCGATCTTTTCCTTCTGGTGCTTGACCAGGCCGAAGCCGGCCGAGCTGTCGACGAAGGCCGGGCAGAAGATCGGCACGCCTTCTTCATAGGCGGTCTGGATCAGCGAGCCGGGCTTCTTGGCGTTGCCTTCCGACAGCCACTTGCCCATTTCCCAGATGAACTCGCGCGAGCTGTAGGCGCGCGGTTCCAGGCGGTTGCAGATCTCCAGGATCGTGTGATCGCAGTTCTGGAGCTCTTCCTCGTCGATATAGGTGTCGTAGATGCGGTCGATGTAGTTGTCGCGCAGCACGTTGTCATCAACCGGGCCGGCGGCCTGGTAGTGCTTGAAGCCCAGGGCTTCGAAGAAATCCATGTCGACAATGCTGGCGCCGGTGGCGACCACGGCGTCGATCATGCCGGTCTTCACCATGTCGCGGTACACGTGCATGCAGCCGCCGGCCGAGGTCGAACCGGCCAGGATCAGCCAGGGCGAGCAGCCCTTGTCGGCCAGGGCCATGTTGAAGATGTCGGCGGCGCGGGCGGTGTCGCGCGAGCTGAACGACATCTTGCGCATCGAGTCGATGATCGGGCGGGCGTCGAACGACGTGATGTCGATGTGCTCGACCACGTTCTGCAGCAGTTCGGCCTTTTGGTTGTTCGGAACGGGAGCGTTCATGACAGAGAGTCCTCTGAAGGTGAGCGCCCGTCGTGACCCGAAAGCACGCCGGGACGGAGCGACCGGCGAAGGGATTTGGTTCGTTGCGGCGGCTATATAGCCGGTTTGCGAATTTTTTTAAGCGCTTCCAAGAGGGCCGGGATCACAAGCCAGATCGCCAGAAGAAGCGCCAGAATCGAGATCGTGTCGGCTGCCTTCTCCAACGTCGAGCGGACGATGCGGATCCGATAGGTGTGGACCCCTGGTTCGGCCGTGAACGACAGCAGGCGCTCGGGTCCGTAGGGCTCGGCGGTGACTTTCGGATCGGGGCCGTCCTGCACGCGGCCGACCTCCCAGGTCGGGAAGTAGAACTTGCGCAGCACGATCCGGGTCGACTGGGCGGCGTCGACCTGGACCGCCACGCTGCCGTCCGGGAAGGTGTCGGCGGGACCGATCTTGGCCGGGCCCAACGGGGTCGCCAGCGGCATGGCCAGGAGACCGGTGAAGCCGATGGAGTCGGCCGTGAAGCGTGGCGTGGCCGGGTCGAAGCCGGCCGGCAGGTGCTCGTCGGGCGCGCGGCGGATGGCGATGCGGGTGACGACATTAGCGTCGATCTCGCCCGACTGGGCCTCGTGCATGACGATGCCGGGGACCTGCAGGCGATAGCCGCGCTCGATCGGGATCAGGGCCAGCGGGACCAGCACCAGCAGGCGCAGCCAGCGGCCGCTGGCCAGGGCCAGGAACACGGCGGCGATGGCCGCGAACTCCATGCCGACCAGCAGACGGAACGGGAACTGCACCTTGCCCAGCGGACCGACCCAGACCCATGGCAGGGCGTACAGCAGCACGGCCAGCAGCACCGTGGCGCCCAGGGCCAGGGCGTCCTTCATGCGCGGCGACAGGCCCTTGCCGGCCACGGCCAGCATGGCCGCCAGGGCCAGGGCGCCGGTCCCCCACCCCATGAGGGCCATCGACAGGGCGAAGTCTGGGCTGGGCCACAGCGACCACTGGAACAGGGTCCAGCGGTGGGGCTCGTAGACCCCGACCGACATCCACTCCAGCGAGGCGTATTTCTGCATGAAGGCCGCCGGCCCGAGGTAGCTGGCGGCCAGGGCGATGCCCAGGGCGCCGCCGGCGACGCAGCGCAGGAAGGCGGCCTTGCGCTCGCCGACCGGGGCCTGGAACACCAGGTTCAGGCCATAGATCGGCAACAGGGTGATGGAGACCAGCAGCAGCGTGGTCAGGTGCGACAGGATCAGCAGGGCGTAGGCGACGGCGAGGCCGGCGATCCAGGCGCGGGCGCTGGCGGTCGAGCGGGGCGTGGCCGCCGCGCCCTGCAGGCACATGGCCAGCAGCGGCAGCACGATATAGGCGACGGTCTCGCCCATCGAGCCGCGCACGAAATAGTCGACCTGGTGATAGGGCGCGAGGATGTAGGCGACCGCCGCGGCCAGGGCCAGGATCTCACCCGTCTGCCGGCGCAGCCAGGCGAACATGGTCAGGCCCGAGGCCAGGGTCATGTAGAACCCGCCCCACGCGGCGATGTGCGCGTAGGCCAGCTTCGACTCCGAGAAGAAGGCCACGACGGCGGTGATGTAGAAGGCCAGCGGCGGGTAGTAGTAGAACGACGGCGCGCCCATGCCGCCGAACGCGCCGTGCAGCCAGCGCGGCGGGAAGATCCCGCGCTTGAGGGAGTCGTCGAACTCCAGGATCCAGGCCGAGTTGAAGAAGTAGCTGTGGTTCCAGCCCGTGCCCTGCAGCAGCGGCTTGCGCAGCAGGATGAAGCTGAGCAGCACCAGCACGGCCAGGGCGAACGTCCAGCCCAGTTTCTTCTTGGTCAGGAATTCCACGTGCCCCTCCGGTTGAGAGCGCCTTAGGCGAAACTGTCGGCGGTGGAAAGAAAAAGGACCGAAACGCCGGGGCGCTTCGGTCCTTTTGAACTTGCCGGACAGAGGGTCTGTCTAGCGGCGGCGCTTGCGCTTGCCGGCCGCGCCCTTGGGACGCGAGAAGCGCACGATCTTGCGCTCTTCGTTCTCCTGGCGGACCGCCGGGATCGAGCGCTTGGCCAGACCGTACATCGAGGCCATCGGAGCGTCCTGCACTTCCACGGTGTCGGTCTCGCCGAAGCCGTTGAAGCGGGTCGACATCGCCACGCCATAGGCGCCCAGCATGCCGATCTCGATGTAATCGCCCTCGTCCACGCTTTCCGGCAGGTAGAACGGGCCGGGCATGTGGTCGACGCTGTCGCAGGTCGGGCCGTAGAAGCGGAAGGGCTTGAGGCCTTCTTCCACGACTTCGCCCGTCTTGCGGTAGGCCTTGACCGGGAACGGCCACTTCATGTGCGCGGCGTCGAACAGCGAGCCGTACGAGCCGTCGTTCAGATAGAGCGCGTCGCCCTTCTTCAGCTCGACCTTGACCAGCAGCGACGAGGCCTCGGCCACCAGGGCGCGGCCCGGCTCGCACCAGAGTTCGGTGGTCTCGTGGACCATCATCTCGGCGAAGCCGCGGTCGATGGCCGCCAGGTACTCGGAGAGATCCGGCGGGACCATGCCCGGATAGATCGACGGGAAGCCGCCGCCGACGTCGACGACATCGGCCAGCACGCCGGCGCGCACCAGGGCGCGGCTGGCCTGGGCCATCGCGGCTTGGTACGCCGTCGGGCGCATGCACTGGCTGCCGACGTGGAAGCTGACGCCCATCAGGTCCTGGGTGGCGCGACGGGCGGCCAGCAGCAGGGCGGGGGCGTTGTGCATCTCGACGCCGAACTTGCCCGACAGGCTGTACGCCGCGCCCTCGGCCTGCACGCCCATGCGGACGATCAGGTTCAGGTCCTTGGCGTTGCCCGTGGCGTCCAGGATCTTGGCCAGCTCTTCGTGGGTGTCGAACGAGAAGGTCTTCACGCCATGGTCGAAATACGCGGCCGAGATCGCCTTGCGGCTCTTGACCGGGTGCATGAAGGCCATGCGCGAGCCCGGGGCCTCCTGGGCCACCAACTCGATCTCGTTCAGCGACGCGACGTCGAACGACTGCACGCCGGCCTGGGCCAGCTCACGGATCACCCACGGCGAAGGATTGGCCTTCACCGCGTAGAAGACATCGCCTTTAAATTCGGACTGGAACCAGCGCGCAGCTACGGAAACCGCGTCAGGCCGCACGAGTGCGACGGGACGTTCCGGTGACCGCTCACGGACCAGGTCCAGGGGAAGTTGGTACGTGCGCAATTCACGTAACCCCCTGTTGGAAGTTAAACCCAGGCCGGCGTTAGCAGCGTTTTAGAGGACTTCGGGTCCGCCGGAGCGAGCGAAATAGGGTCATTGGACAGGGATGTAAAGACCCTTTTGCGGCTCCGTTTCGGGGTGAATTGCTTCGCCGAACGTCACAATTCCATTGCGAACCGCCCCCAAACCGGAGATCGCATTTCCCAAGCATCGAAACCACGTTAAGGATTCGCCCCGACCATGACGTCGGACCCAGTTCTCTCGATCCGCGCCGCGTCCAAGACCTTCGGGTCGCGACGGGCGCTGGACCAAGTCTCCCTCGACGTGGCGCGAGGCGAGATGATCGCGCTTATCGGCCCCTCGGGCTCCGGGAAATCCACGCTTCTGCGCTCGATCGACGGTCTGCAGACCATCGATGAAGGCGAGGGCGTCATCACCGCGTTTGGCGGTCCCGTCCAGGCCAAGGGCAAGGTGTCAGACCAGGTGCGCAAGGCGCGCATCCGCATCGGCTTCATCGCCCAGCAGTTCAATCTGGTCGGCCGGCTGTCGCTGTTCAGCAACGTGGCCCTGGGGTCGCTGGGCCGCATTCCGTTCCTGTATGGGCTGTTCGGCCGCTGGCCGAGAGAGACCCGCGAGGCGGCCATGGCGGCCCTGCATCGCGTCGGCGTCTCCGACTACGCCGCCCAGCGCGCCAACACCCTGTCGGGCGGCCAGCAGCAGCGCGGCGCCATCGCCCGCGCCCTAGTCCAGAAGGCCAAGATCATCCTGGCCGACGAGCCCGTCGCCTCGCTGGATCCGGTCTCGGCTCGCAAGGTCATGGAGATCCTGCGTGATCTCAATCAAACCGACGGTCTGACCGTCGTCGTAACCCTGCACCAGGTGGACTACGCCCTGCGCTACTGCGACCGGGTCGTGGCCCTGAAGGCCGGCCAGAAGGTCTATGACGGACCGGCCGCCGACCTGAAGCGCGAGAAACTCATCGACATCTACGGCCCGGAATTCGAGGACGTGTTCTGGGAAGGAGCCCCGCAATGATCAGCCGCCGTTCGGCCCTCGCTATCGCCGCCGGTTTCTCGGCCCTGGCCCTGGCCTCATGCGGCCAGAAGGCCGCGACCACGTCCGCCAAGGACACGGTGACCTTCTCCATCCTGTCGACCGAGTCGGCCCAGAACATGGAGAGCTACTGGAAGCCGATCCTGGCCGACATGGAGAAGCAGACCGGCCTCAAGGTGAAGCCGTTCTTCTCGTCGAACTATTCGTCGCTGATCGTGGCCATGGGCGCCAAGCAGACCGACCTGGGCTGGTTCTCGAACCAGTCGGGCCTGGAAGCCGTGCGCCGCTCGGGCGGCGAGGTGTTCGCCCGCACCTTCGACCCGTCGGGCACCGACGGCTACAAGTCGGTGATCATCGTCCCGGCCGACAGCAGGCTGACCCTGGAAGGCCTGCTCAAGTGCGACAAGACGCTGAACTTCGGCATCGGCGACAAGAAGTCGACCTCGGGCACCCTGGCGCCGATGACCTATGTGTTCATCCCGGCCGGCAAGAAGCCCGAGACCTGCTTCAAGACCGTGCTCAGCGCCAGCCATGACGCCAACCTGGCGGCCGTGGCCAACCACAAGCTGGACGCCTCGACCAACAACTCGACCGCCCTGCGCCTGAACGCCGAGCGCAGCGACAACAAGACCTCGAAGGTCAAGGTGATCTGGGAGTCGCCGACCCTGCCGGAGGATCCGATCGTCTGGCGCAAGGACCTCGATCCGGTCGTGAAGGAGAAGCTGCGCCAGTTCTTCCTGACCTACGGCCAGGGCGACACGCCGCAGGCGGCCCAGCAACGCGAACATCTGGCGCGCCTGTCGATGGGCGGCTTCAAGCCGGCTGACAACAGCCACCTACTGGTGGTGCGCGAGATGGAGGCGCTGGAGCAGCTGGGCCTGGCCAAGGAGACGGGAGACCAGGTCAAGATCGCCGCCGCCCAGAAGACCCTGGATGGCATCAAGGCCGAGCGCGTCGCCGCCGAGGGCAAGGCCGGTCTGCCGGCTCCGGCCGCCGACTGAGACCGTCGATGAGCGAGACCATTCCGGCCGCGCCGAAACGCTCGTCCACGGCGCTGATCTTCGACGCCCTGATCTGGGGCGGCGTGGCGGCCCTGCTGATCGTCAGCTTCAAGCCGGCCGAGATCGACAAGTTCCCGCAGCTGTTCACCGAGGCGGGGCGGATGCGGGAGTTCGCGGAAGGCTTCTTCTCGCCGTTCTCCGATCCCAAGGCGTTCATGGCCGCCGACTGGTCGCTCTACATCGGCAAGATGTGGCAGACGATCCAGATGGCGCTGTGGGGCACGTTCCTGGCGATCATCGTGGCCATTCCGCTGGGCCTGCTGGGCGCGCGCAACATCACGCCCGTTTGGGTGCAGCAGCCGGTCCGCCGGGTGCTGGACCTGATCCGCTCGATCCCCGACCTGGTCGTGGCCCTGATCTTCATCACCGCCGTGGGCCTGGGACCCTTCGCCGGCGTGATGGCGCTGATGTTCAACACCGGCGGCGTGCTGGCCAAGCTCTTCGCCGAAGCCGTCGAGTCGATCGACAAGGGCCCGGTCGAGGGTGTTCGCGCCACCGGCGCTGTGAAGCTGCAGGAGATCGTGTGGGGCGTGATCCCGCAGGTGGCCCCGCTGTGGACCAGCTACGCGCTCTACCGCTTCGAATCATCCAGTCGCGCGGCCACGGTGCTGGGCCTGATCGGGGCCGGCGGCGTCGGCCAGGTGCTGCTCGATTCGGTGAATGCGTTCCAATACGACCAGACCGGTTGCATCGTGTTGGTGATCGTCGTGGCGGTCTCGCTGATCGACCTGCTTTCGCAAGTGATCCGGACGCGTCTGCTCTAGTCGAGTTTCGCCGACATTCGCGTCAAAGAACATCAAACGCCGTGGCTCTATAGGCCGCGGCGTTTTTCTTTGTATAGTACCGGGGCCGGGCCTTCCCATACCCGCGCCGCGGTCGCCGTCCGGCGACGCGTCCCTGACCCTGAAGGGCCATGATACTCGTCGCGCTCGCCGTCGTTCTCCTCCTCGTTCTTCTGAACGGGGTTTTCGCCATGTCCGAACTGGCCGTTGTCTCGGCCCGCAAAGCTCGCCTGCAAGGCCTCGCCGAGAAGGGCGACAAGGGGGCCAAGCTGGCCCTCGACATGGCTGAGCACCCGACCCGGTTCCTCTCGGCCGTCCAGGTCGGCATCACCCTGATCGGCATCTTCGCCGGCGCCTACGGCCAGGCCACCATCGCCGGCGCCCTCGACACCTGGCTCGAGGGCTTTCCGCTCGTCGCCAAATATTCCGAGGTCATCGCCACCGGCATCGTCGTCATCGGCCTGACCTACGTCTCGGTGATCCTGGGTGAGCTGGTGCCCAAGCGCCTGGCCCTGATGTTCCCCGACGCCATCGCCCGCCGCATGGCCCCGTTCCTGTCGGTCGTGGCCACGGTGCTGCGTCCGTTCGTGACCCTGCTGACGGTGTCGACCGCCGCGGTGCTGAAGCTGATGGGCGTGCGCGACGAGCGCAACAACAGCGTCACCACCGAAGAGGTGGAAGCCGTCCTGGCCGAAGGCGCCGAGTCCGGTCTGATCGAGCCCGAAGAGCGCTCGATGATCCAGGAAGTGCTGCGCCTGGGCGACCGCCCGGTCCGCGTGGCCATGACCCCGCGCCGCGACCTCTTCTGGGTGTCGCTGGCCGACAGCCCCGAGACCGTGCTGGCCGAGATCCGCGCCAGCGCCCACTCGCGCATCCTGGTGGCCACCGAGGGCGACCTGGACGGCGACATCGGCGTCGTCTCCAAGAAGGACCTGCTGGACGCCTGCCTGGGCGCCGAGCCGCTGGACCTGAAGGCCCACGTGCAGCAGCCCGTGGCCATTCCCGAAACCATGTCGCTGCTGAAGGCCCTGGCGGTCTTCAAGTCGACCAGCCTGCACATGGCCCTGGTCGTCGACGAGTTCGGCTCGCTGCAGGGCGCGATCACGCCCCTGGACCTCTTGGAAATGATCGCCGGCGACTTCCCCGAGGATCACGCCGACGACGAGAAGCGCATCCTGCGCCGCGACGACGGCAGCTGGCTGATCGACGCGCGCCTGGACATCCAGGAACTGAATGATCACCTGGGCGAGAACTTCGAGGCCGAGGGCGGCTACCACACCGTGGCCGGCCTGGTCCTGGACCGCCTGGGCCGCCTGCCCATCGAGGGCGAGCATGTCGAGATCGGCGCCTTCGACCTGGAGATCGTCGACATGGACGGCTCGCGGATCGACAAGATCATCCTCAAGCACGGCAAGCGGAAGACCGACGACGCCGAGGACTAGTCGGTGATGCTCGGCCCGCTGAAGCTGCTGGCGCCGGCGCTGATCCCGTCGTGGAACTTCTTCGACGTGATCGCGCCCTCGCCGCGGGTCGAGTACGCCCTTCTACCGACGCGCGGTCACGTCGCCGACGACTGGCGGGAATTTCGGCCTAAGGCGGCGCGCGTGACCGTGGCGGCCATGCTGGCGCGCCTGGTCTGGAACCCGCGCTGGAACCAGACCCTGTTCGTCATGAGCCTGGCCGAGCGCCTGGTCGAGGACCGCAATCCTCAGCACAGCGAAGACGAGCTCTTCAAGCGCATCGCCGCCGACCTGCCCGCCGATCCCGAGCATCCCTGGCTGGGTTTCCGCCTGGTCTTTGTTCGTCGTGAGGGCGAGGCGATGGTCGAGGAGGTGATGTTCCAGCCCGCGCCGCGGTTGCTGGCCGACATCGTGATCCGATGACCCTGGAGCTCGCCGCCCGCTACACCGAGGTGCTGCTGGCCCTGGCGCTGATCCAGCAGAGCCTGGAGCACCTGCGCGGCTTCCGCGATGAGAAGGTGCTGTTCGGCGTCCGCATCGTCCTCTGCGGCCTCGTTGTCGCCGGCCTGGCCGCGCCCTGGCCGCTGGTCGCGCTGGCGGGCCTGTCTTTGCTGATCCTCCAACGCTTCCAAGGGCCCTATAACGGCGGCAGCGACCGTATGGGCTTGCTGGCCCTGTGGGGCCTGACTCTGTCGCATCTCCTTCCGACGCCGGCGTTGAAGGAGCTGGCCTTCGGCTATCTGGGCGCGCAGCTGGTGCTGTCCTACTTCATCTCGGGCTGGGTGAAGATCATCAATCCCGACTGGCGAGCCGGACGGGCGCTGCGCGACGTCTTCCAGTTCTCGGCCTATCCGGTCGCCGAATCCTTGCGCGCCTTCGCCGACCGTCCGCGTCTGCTGCGGGCCATGTCGTGGGCGGTGATGGGCTTCGAGCTGGCCTTTCCGCTGACTCTGCTGTGGCCGCCGGCCCTCTATGCAGGTCTCGCCATCGCCGCGACCTTCCACCTGGCCAATGCCTGCCTGTTCGGCCTCAATCGTTTCTTCTGGACGTGGCTGGCGACCTATCCGGCGATCCTGTGGCTGCAGGCGCGGGTGTTCTAGGGGCGGACGTCCTGGGATAGGCCCCACAGCAGCGTCTGGCGCGCGTGGGCGATCCGGGGCTGGCGCAGGGCGCTGGGGGCCCAGACCAGGAAGTAAGGCCGACGGATCGCGCCGTTGGGCGAGGGGATCTCCGCCAGTTCCCCGCGCGCGACGAACGGGCTCGAGAGATAGCGCGGCAGCACCGACCAGCCCACGCCGGCCCGCAACAGGCTGCACAGCCCGCGTAGATCCTGGCCGATGACGGCGGGCGACCGCGTGCTGGACGTCAGCGCATTGTGCTCCAGCCAGTCGTTCAGCAGCGGGCGTTCCAGGCTGTAGGTCAGCATCGGCTCGGCGGCCAGGCCGCTGCTCAGGTCGGCCGCCGCGGCGATCCGCGCCGCCACGGCCGGAGCGGCGACGGCCGACATGGTCTCGTCGCGGATCTTCTCGCTGCGCAGTCGCTGGTCCTCGACCGGATAGGCGAAGATCCCCAGGTCGCAGGCGCCGTTGACCAGCATCTCCTCGACCTGGACGCGGTCGCCGGCCTGCAGTCGAACCCGCATGCCGATCTCCAGCAACGGGATCAGGCGCGGGGCGACCACCTCCGACAGGAAGTCACCATTGCCGGCGATTTGGATCACACCCGACATGTCCGCCGATCGCGCGCGGGCGGACGCCAGGGCGGCTTCGGCCACATCCAGGGTGTCGCCCAGATCGGCCGCCAGCTCCCGCGCGGCGGCGGTCGGGAGGACGCCGCGGCTCTCGCGCTCGAACAGGGGATGGCCGACCGCCGTTTCCAGGGCGGCGATGTGCTGGGACACGGCCGGCTGGGTCAGGCCCAGTGATCGGGCCGCGCTGCTGATCGACCGCTGGCGATAGACCTCGACGAAGGTGCGCAGACGTTGGACGGACATAAGTCATCCATAAGATATTTTATGGGTGGTCGTCATTCCTCTTCGGGGCGTGCGGCGGCAGGCGGCGATACACCCACGGCATTCCTTCCGACACGAAGAACCGTCATGAACGATATCGCCACCCTCACCTCGATCGTCCGGTCCATGCAGCAGAGCCACCGCGACGCCGGCCCGGCCGACGCCGCGTTGCGCCGCGACCGGCTGGAGCGCGGCGCGCGCCTGATCCTGGACAATCATCAGGCCCTGGCCGCTGCGATGAGCGACGACTTCGGCCATCGCAGCGCCTATCAATCCCTGGCCGCCGACGTCGCCACGACCGTCAAATCCCTGCGCTACGCCAGCGAGCACCTGGACGCCTGGATGGCGCCGGAGATGGTCGAACCGCCGCTGAGCGGCATGACGACCGAAATTCATCGCCAGGCGCTGGGCGTCGTCGGCATCATCTCGCCGTGGAATTTCCCGATCAACCTGGCCTTCGGTCCGCTGGCCGGCGTGTTCGCCGCCGGCAATGTCGCCCTGCTCAAGCCGTCCGAACTGACGCCGCGCACCTCGCAGCTGCTGGCCGAGCTGGTGGGCCGCTACTTCTCGCCGATGGAGTTCGGCGTGGTGCTGGGCGACGCCGAGGTCGGCGCGGCGTTCTCCGCCCTGCCGTTCGACCATCTGGTCTTCACCGGCAGCTCCGCGGTCGGTCGCCATGTCATGCGGGCGGCATCGGACAATCTGGTGCCCGTCACTCTGGAGCTGGGCGGCAAGAGCCCGGTGGTCGTCGCGCCCGACGCTGACATCGTCATCGCCGCTGAGCGGACCCTGACGGTCAAGACCTTCAACGCCGGCCAGATCTGCGTGTCGCCCGACTATGTGATGATGTCGGCCGCGCGGGTCGAGGCGTTCGCCGCCGCGGCTCGATCGTTCGTCGCGCGCACCCTGCCGACGATCCAGGCCAATCCCGACTACACGGCGATCGTCAGCCCGCGCCACTATGACCGGCTGGTCGCCCTGATCGACGACGCCCGCGAGAAGGGGGCTCAGATCGTGCATATGTCGCCCGCCGGCGAGCCGGCGCTGGACCCGAGGACGCGCAAGATCGCGCCGACGCTGATCCTGGGCGCGACCGACGCGATGCGGGTCATGCAGGAGGAGATCTTCGGTCCGCTGCTGCCGATCCGCGCCTATGCGGACCCCGGCGAAGCGATCGACTACATCAACGCCCACCCCCAGCCCCTGGCGGCTTACTACTTCGGCGAGGACGCCGATCTGCGGGCTGACTTCGCCGCGAGGACCACGTCGGGCGCCCTGGTGTTCGACGACGTCATGACCCATGTCTCGATCGAGACGTTACCCTTCGGCGGGGTCGGCGCGTCGGGCATGGGCGCCTATCATGGCAAGCACGGTTTCGAGCGTTTCAGCCATGCTCGCCCGGTCGTGACCCAAGCCCCCGACGGCGGGGCCAGTCTGCGGCTTCGCGCGCCCTATGCCGACAAGATCGACGCGCTTCGCGCCGCCCTGACCTGACCCATTTCTGCGGAGACACGCCATGAAAATCCTGATCGTCCTGACCTCGCACGACACCCTTGGCGACACCGGCAAGAAGACCGGCTTCTGGCTGGAGGAGCTGGCTGCGCCCTACTACGCCTTCCTGGACGCCGGCGCGCAGCTGGTCCTGGCCTCGCCCAAGGGCGGTCAGCCGCCGCTGGATCCGAAGAGTGATCTGCCCGACTTCCAGACCGACACGACCCGCCGCTTCCAGGCCGACGCCGATGCGCTGAAGGCGCTGGCCCAGACCGTCGCCCTGGACACCGTCGATGCGGCCGACTTTGACGCGGTATTCTACCCGCGCGGCCACGGTCCGCTGTGGGACCTGGCGGAATCGCCAGTCTCGATCGCTATGATCGAAGCGTTCGACCGCGCCGGCAAGCCGCTGGGCCCGGTCTGCCACGCGCCGGGCGCTCTGCGTCACGTGAAGGCGGCCAGCGGCCTTCCCCTGGTGAATGGCCGCAAGGTCACCGGCTTCACCAATGGCGAGGAGGACGCCGTCGAGCTGACGAACATCGTGCCGTTCCTGGTCGAGGACATGCTCAAAGCCAACGGCGGGCTCTATGAGAAGGGACCGGATTGGGCGCCTTATGTCGTCGAGGATGGCGACCTGGTCACCGGCCAGAACCCGGCCAGCAGCGACGCGGTCGCCCATGCGCTGCTGAAGCGCCTGGCGGCGCGGGCTTAAGGATCAGATCGGACCGTCGCCCCCTGGGCGGCGGTCCGTTTCGGCTCAGGCCGCCGTCTTCTTCCGCAGACGCGCCAGGCGGCGCAGGCGACGCCAGAAGCGGGTCTTCTCCGGCTCCGGATAGGGCTGGAGGTTGCGGTAGAATTCCTCGGCGCACGAGCGCCACGAGAACTTCTCGGCGAACTTGCGGGTCACGACGCGGTCGATGTCCAGGCAGGCCAGGCAGGCCTCCTTCAGCCCGTCGGTCTGGCCCGGCGCCAGGACGCCGGCGTTGGAGCCGGGGATGATGTCCACCGGGCCCGGGGCCGAGAACGCCGCCACCGGCACGCCGGCGGCCATGGCCTCCAGGATCACCAGGCCGAAGGTGTCGGTCAGGGACGGGAAGCAAAAGACATCCGCGCCGGCGAAGTAGCGGGCCAGTTCGTCGCCGAACTTGGCGCCCAGGAACTTCACCTCGGGATATTTCTCGGCCAGCTCCTCGCGCTGGGGGCCGTCGCCGATGACGACCTTGGTGCCGGGCAGGTCCAGGCTGGCGAAAGCCTCGATGTTCTTCTCGACGGCCACCCGGCCGACATTGAGGAAGATCGGACGCGCCAAGCCCTCGAAGATGTCGGGATCGCCGGCTTCGCGGGGCTTAAAGATGTCGGTGTCGACGCCGCGCGACCAGGGCGACAGGTTGCGGAAGCCGTGCTTGGCCAGCTCGTCGCGCATGGTCGGCGTGGCCACCATCAGGCGGCCCGACGGCTTGTGGAACCAGCGCATGTAGGTGTAGCCGGCCGCCAGCGGCAGCGGCAGGCGGGCGGAGACGTACTCCGGGAACTTGGTGTGATAGCTGGTCGTGAACGGCAGCTTCCACTCCAGGCAGATCCGGCGCGCGGCCAGGCCGATCGGACCCTCGGTGGCGATGTGGATCGCCTCCGGCTCGAACGACTTGAAGCGCTCCTGCACCGGCTCATAGGCGCCGATGGCCAGCTTGATCTCAGGGTAAGTCGGCAGCGGGAAGGTCGGAAACTGGTCCGGGCTGACCACATCGACGATGTGGCCCATGGCGCGCAGTTCCTGGGTCACGCGGCTGAGGGTGCGGACCACCCCATTGACCTGCGGTTCCCAGGCGTCGGTAGCAAGCAGAATTCGCATCAGGCGGCGGCCGGCTCCGGCAACGGCTCTTCGGCCCCTTCGGTGAGCGGCGACAGCTGGGCGGTGGTGCGGTCGATCACCGACCACGAGCGCAGCTTGGCCCACTCCAGGATCTCGAGGTGACCGTCGGCATGCTCGGCCAAGGCCGTGCAGCTTTCGACCCAGTCGCCGTCATTGATGTACTTGATGCCGTCGATGTCACGCATCTCGGCCTTGTGGATGTGGCCACAGATGACGCCATCGACGCCGCGACGTCGGGCCTCGTCGGCCACGGCGGCTTCGAAGTTCTCGATGAAATGCAAAGCGTTCTTCACCTTGACCTTCAAATACGCCGAGAGACTCCAGTAGCCGAACCCCAGGCGACGCCGCAGGCGATTCACCAGAGTGTTCAGCATGAGGATGGTTCTATAGGACCAATCCCCGAGGAAGGCGAGCCACTTGGCGTGCTGGACGACGCCGTCGAACTCGTCGCCGTGGACGACCAGGTAGCGCTTGCCGTCGGCGGCTTCGTGGATCACGTCGCGGGCCACGATCACGCCGCCGAAGTGCACGCCGCAGAAATCGCGGATGCGGTCGTCGTGGTTGCCGGGGACGTAGATGACCTCGGTGCCCTTGCGGGCCATGCGCAGGATCTTCTGGACCACGTCGTTGTGGACCTGGGGCCAGTACCAGCCGCTGCGCAGCTTCCAGCCGTCGATGATGTCACCGACCAGATAGAGCTTGTCGCACTCGATGTGGCGGATGAAGTCCAGCAGCAGCTCGGCCTGGCACCCTCGCGTGCCCAGGTGCAGATCGCTGATGAAGACGGAACGGTAGCGGCGGACGGCGACGTCGGCGCTCATGGTCGAACCCCCGTTTGGCGCCGCTTTGTTCGCTCCGTCCCCGGATCGGTGCGATGGCGGCCAACGGCTGGCGATTAAGCTGATTGCGTGTCGCTTTAATGAAGCCGAACAGCCCCGCTTAACTGGAGATCAACGGTTTCCTTCCTCGGCGGAAGCCTACGAAATGCACAGTTTCGGCGGTTTCGTCAAAAAACTGGACGCAATAGCAATCCCTTTTACCGCTTGGGGTTGGCTAGCTGTTGCGGTGCAATATCGCTCGCACTAGATCACCGTCCATGGACGTCGCCCGCATCGCCAAGGACACCCCCAAGTCGCAGAAGACGCGTGCGCGCATTCTGGACCAGGCCATGCGCCTGATCGCCGAGGTCGGCTATCACGCCGCCTCAAACCCGGCGATCGCCGACGCCGCCGGCCTGACGCGCGGGGCGATGCTGTACCATTTCCCGACGCGTGAAGCCCTGGTCGAGGCCGCGGTGGCCCATATCCAGGCCGAGCGCTCGACCCTGTTCCGCGCCGCCGCCGACAGCATTCCGGCCGGCGCCGACGTTACCGAACATGCGATCGACAGCTATTGGGACCTGCTGCACAGCGTGCCGTTCCAGGCCTTCGCCGAGCTGGAGGCCGCGGGCCGCGCCGACCCGGCCATCCAGGCGCTGCTGGCCCCGGCCCAGGCCGAGTTCGACCGCGCCCAGGCCGGCGACCACACCACGTTCAAGATCCTGCAGGCCGGCGCGGGCCCGCGCTTCCAGGCTAGTCGTGACCTGGCGCGCTTCATGCTGGAAGGCCTGGCCCGCTCGACCCTGACCTACGACAAGGACGGCCGGAAAGAGCGGCTGCTGGCCGTCATCAAGCGCGCTACCCACATGCTGAACCGCAAGGGCGACATCCAGGATCTCTGGCCGGAATAGGCGCTGTCAGCCCGGCGTGATCGGCAGCGCCGTCGTGAACTTGATCTGCTCCATCGCGAAGCTGGACGACACGTCGGTGAGCGGGGCGGTGGCGATCAGGCGCTTGTAGAAGCGGTCATAGGCGGCGATGTCGCGGACCACGACCTTCAGCAGATAGTCGACGTCGCCGCTCATCCGGTAGAACTCGACGACCTCGGGCAGGGTCCTGGCGCCGGACGCGAAGGTCGTCAGCCAGTCCTCGTCATGCCGGCCGGTCTTGACCGCCACGAACACCGTCAGCCCCAGGTCCAGGGCCTCGCGATCCAGCAGGGCGACGCGGGCGGTGATCACGCCGCTGTCCTGCAGGCGCTTGACCCGCTTCCAGCACGGGGTCTGGGTCAGGCCCACCCGCTCGGCCAGGTCGGCGATGGGGACGGTGGAGTCCTCCTGGAGAATCGCCAGCAGGCGCCGATCGATATGATCAAGATCAATCATCTCCGCCATGTCCCTGTGCGAGAATAGAATTCTCTCTACGCCCGGATTGGCGGTCAATCCAGTAATGCCTTTCTCTGAAACCCCGCCATCCTAGGCAGCCTGGCAATTCAGCGAGGCGGCCATGCTTGGGTCCTTTACGCGTCATCCGAAGTCGGTCGGCGAAAGCTACGGCGAGCACATGGGCGTGGCCTGGAGCTTCGGCTTCACCCTGCTGGGCGCTGGCCTGGCCTGCATCGTCCACGGCATCCTGCCCTTCGCCTTCGAGCGCACCGGCAGCCAGACCGTCCGCCGCCTGAACGAGCGGCTGTCGAACCGCACGGCGCGCGCCGATGCTCATTTCTCGGCTGGCGAAACCGTCCGCGGATGACCGCCGCAGCGCTTCGTCTCGAAGCCGGCAAGCTGGGGCCGGGCCTGATGGCCGGCCTGGTGCTGGCGGTCCTGGCCAAGCTCCTGTCGCAGAGCCTGCATGCGCCGGCCCCGCTGATCGCGGTGGTGCTGGGCATGATGCTGGGTGCGCTGAACCTGCAAGCCCAACTGTCCGCCGGCCTCGACATCTTCGCCAAGCCCGGCCTGCGCCTCGGCGTGGCCATGATGGGCGCGCAGATCAGCTGGGCCGAGTTCGCCGCTCTGGGTGGTCCGGCCATCCTGGCCAGCGGCGTCGTCGTGCTGGGCGGCCTGGCCATTGGCGCGGCTGCCGGTCTGGCCCTGGGTCTGCCCTTCGCCGAAGCCCTGATCGCCGCTGCCGCCTGCTCGATCTGCGGCGCGTCGGCCGCTCTGGCCGCCTCGCAGGCCGCGCCGGCCAGTCCCGCCAACCAGCGCACCACGGCCCTGGTCATCGTCGGGGTGAACCTGCTGTCGACCGTGGCCATGCTGACCTATCCGCCGCTGGCTCAGGCCCTGGGTCTGTCGGCCCACCAGGCCGGCGTGTTCTTCGGCCTGTCGATCCATGACGTCGCCCAGGTGGCCGGCGCCGGGGCCTCGGTCTCGCCGGAGGCCGCCAGCACGGCCGCCCTGGCCAAGCTGGCCCGCATCGTCTGGCTGGGCCCGGCGGTGGTGCTGATCGGCCTGCTCCTGACGCGCTCCAAGGAGGGCGGGGTGGTCTCGGGCCTGAAGGCCCCGCCGCTGTTCGTACTGGGCTTCGCGGCCCTGGCCGCCGCCCGCGGCCTGAACCTGATCCCGCCGGGTCTGGTCGAGGTCTTGGCCGTTTGCTCCAGCTTCCTGCTTCTGGCCGGCGTCGGCGCCATCTCGGCCAAGCTGGGTCCGCAGGCCCTGATGCAGGTCAAGCCGCGCCTGGCGGTGATGCTGGCGACGGTCACTGTAGCCGTCGCCATCCTGGCTTATGCCCTGACGACAATATTCTTCTAACCAGAAGGGATTGGCGGGGACGAAAAGCGCCTTCATGGTCCGGCTCAAGAGTCGGAGGGACTAAGACTTGAGCTTCTGGACGCGCCGAAAGGCGATCGACACCATCACCGCCGGGCACGACGGCGCCCATCAACTGAAGAAGACCCTGAGCTGGTACCATCTGGTCGCGCTCGGGGTCGGGGCCATCGTCGGTACCGGCATCTACACCCTGACCGGGGTCGGGGCGGGTCTGGCCGGGCCGGGCGTCATCCTGTCGTTCCTGATCGCCGGCGCGGTCTGCGCCTGTGCCGCGCTGTGCTACGCCGAGCTCTCCACGATGATGCCAGCGGCGGGCAGCGCCTACACCTACAGCTACGCGGCGATGGGCGAGCCGGTCGCCTGGGCGGTCGGCTGGAGCCTGATCCTGGAATACACCCTGGTCTGCGCGGCCGTGGCCGTCGGCTGGTCAGCGCACGCCACGGGCCTGTTCAAGGCGGCCGGCTTCCCCGATTTCCTGCTGGCCGGTCCCCACCAGGGCGGCATCGTCAACCTGCCGGCCGTATTCATCTCGATGGCGGTCGCGGGCCTCTTGGCCCTGGGCACCCGCGAGAGCGCCACGGTCAACATGATCCTGGTGTTTGTGAAGATCATCGCCCTGGCGGTGTTCGTGGCCCTGTGCCTGCCGGCCTTCAACGCCAGCCACTTCACGCCGTTCATGCCCAACGGCTTCCAGGCCCACGTCCCGGCCGGCGCCGCGGCGGACGCCGCCAAGGTCGGGGTCATGGCCGCCGCCAGCCTGATCTTCTTCGCCTTCTACGGCTTCGACGCGGTGTCGACGGCCGCCGAGGAGACCAAGAACCCCAAGCGCGACCTGACCATCGGCATCGTCGGCTCGATGGCTGCGTGCACGGCGATCTACATGATCGTCGCCGCCGTCGCGATCGGCGCCTCGCGCGCAGAGGTGTTCTCGCAGAGCGAAGCGCCGCTGGTCTTCATCCTGGAAACCCTGAACCAGGCCAAGGTCGCCGGCTTCGTGGCCCTGGCCGCGGTCATCGCCCTGCCGACCGTGATCCTGGCCTTCATGTATGGCCAGAGTCGGATCTTCTTCGTCATGGCCCGCGACGGCCTGCTGCCGCGCGCCCTGTCGGCGGTGAACGCCAAGACCGGCACGCCGGTGCTGATGACCCTGCTGACCGGCGTGCTGTCGGCGGTGATCTCGGGCTTCCTGTCGCTGAAGGACATCGCCGAGCTGGCCAATGCTGGCACCCTGGCGGCGTTCATCGCCGTCGGCGTCTCGGTGATCGTGCTGCGTCGCCGTGAGCCGAACCGTCCTCGGGTGTTTTCGACGCCGCTGTGGCAGGTCGTGGCCCCGGCCGGCGTCCTGGGCTGCCTCTATCTGTTCTACAGCTTGCCGGCCAAGACCCAGCTCTATTTCCTGTACGCCCACATCATCGGGGTGGTGATCTACTTCGCCTACGGCAAGCGCAAGAGCGTGCTGGCCCAACAGGAAAAGGCCGCAGGGTAAGGCTTCCATTCTCGGGGGCCATCGCTACAGTCCGCGTCAAAACAAGCGTTTGACGGGAAGGAAGCGCATGGCCCTCGATCTGGAAACCCGCGAGCAACTGCTCGAGACGGTGGCGCGCTTCGTGGCCGAGCGCCTGCGCCCCATCGAGGCCAAGGTCGCCGAGGATGACGCCGTCCCGGCCGACGTGATCGAGGAGATGAAGGGCCTGGGGCTCTTTGGTCTCTCCATCCCTGAAGAGTTCGGCGGCCTGGGCCTCAACATGGAAGAAGAGGCGCTGGTGGCCATGGAGCTGGGCCGCGCCTCGCCGGCCTTCCGCTCGGTGTTCGGCACCAATGTCGGCATCGGCAGCCAAGGTCTCGTCATGTTCGGCGACGACGCCCAGAAGGCCAAGTGGCTGCCCGGCATCGCGTCCGGCGACGTGATCACCTCCTTCGCCCTGACCGAGCCGGAAGCCGGCTCCGACAGCGCCGCGGTCCAGACCCGCGCGACCCTGGACGGCGACCACTACGTCCTGAACGGCGGCAAGCGCTTCATCACCAATGCCGGCAAGGCCTCGCTGTTCACGGTGATGGCCCGCACCAATCCGGACGTGAAGGGCGGCGGCGGGGTCTCGGCCTTTCTGGTGCCGCGTGACCTGCCGGGGCTGTCGGTCAGCAAGCCCGAGAAGAAGATGGGCCAGCAGGGCGCCCACATCCACGACGTCACCTTCGACAATGTCCGCGTACCGGTCGAGAACCGCCTGGGCGCGGAGGGCGAGGGCTTCAAGGTCGCGATGCAGGTGCTGGATCGCGGTCGTCTGCACATCGCCGCCGTCTGCGTGGGCGTGGCCGAGCGCCTGATCGCCGACTGCGTGGCCTATGCCACCGAGCGCAAGCAGTTCGGCCAGCCGATCGCCAGCTTCCAGCTGATCCAGGCGATGATCGCCGACAGCAAGACCGAGGCCCTGGCCGCCAAGGCCCTGGTCATGGACACCGCCCGCAAGCGCGACGGTGGGGCGACCATCGTCCTGGAGGCGGCGGCGGCCAAGCTGTTCGCCTCGGAGATGGTCGGCCGGGTCGCCGACCGGGCGGTGCAGGTGTTCGGCGGGGCCGGCTATGTCGCCGACTATGGAATCGAGCGCTTGTATCGCGACGTCCGAATCTTCCGGATTTACGAGGGCACCAGCCAGATCCAGCAGCTGGTCATCGCCCGCGAGACCCTGAAACGCGGCGGCTAGGGGTGCGACGCTTCGTCACGGCCAAGCTCTGGTCGTGACGGCCTCCCGACTTAGAGGCGGGGGCTTTGACCTCTGTTGTGCAAAGGTTTTCAGCGCGGGCGCCTTTCCGGGGCGGGCCCATGCACGTCGAAGGTGTTGCGTCGAACCGCCGCGTCGTCCGGATGAAGATTTAAGCTCGCGTTAAGCACGACCGCCGAGCCTTGCGCCCATATCAACGGGGGCGGCTATGAGCCAGGATCACGCGATCAGCGAACGGGTGGCGTTCATGGGGTTGGACGACAAGGCGCGGGGCGCCTTGCGCGACCTGCAGCCCGTCATCCGCAAAAACATCGGCCCCGCGCTGGACGCCTTCTACGCCAAGGTCCGCGCCACGCCCGAGACCCGCAAGTTCTTCGGCAGCGACAGCCACATGCAGTCGGCCTCGGGCCGCCAGCAATCGCACTGGGACCTGATCTCCAGCGCCGAGTTCGACCAGAGCTACGTCCAGGCCGTGCGCACCATCGGCCAGACCCACGCCCGCATCGGCCTGGAGCCCCGCTGGTACATCGGCGGCTACGCCATCGTCAGCGAGCACCTGATCCGAGCCGCCATCGACGAGGTCTGGCCCAAGGGCTTCATGGCCAAGGGCGACCCGGCCAAGGCCGGCGACAGCCTGAGCGCCCTGATGAAGGCGGTCATGCTGGACATGGACTTCGCCATCTCGATCTATCTCGAAACCATCGAGGCTGAGCGTCGGCGCCTGGAAGCCACCCGCCAGGCCAACGAGCAGGCCCAGATGGCCGTGGTTCAGGCGCTGGGCGATGCGCTGGACCGCCTGGCCCAGGGCGATCTGGTCGGCCGGATGAACAGCGATGTGACCCCGGAATTCCAGAAGCTGAAGGACGACTTCAACAACGCCGTCGGCATCCTGGAGCAGGCGATGAGCCGCGTGGCCGAGGCCACCGACGGCATCCGCTCGGGCACGGACGAGATCGGCGTCGCCGCCGACGACCTGTCGCGCCGCACCGAGCAGCAGGCCGCCAGCCTGGAAGAAACCGCCGCCGCCCTGGACGAGATCACTTCGACCGTCCGCCGCTCGGCCACCGGGGCCAAGCAGGCCCAGGACGTCGTGGCCGGCGCCAAGGCCGAGGCCGAAAAGTCGGGCGTCGTCGTCGACCAGGCCGTTGCGGCCATGGGCGAGATCGAAACCAGCTCGCGCTCGATCGGCAACATCATCGGGGTGATCGACGAGATCGCCTTCCAGACCAACTTGCTGGCCCTCAACGCCGGCGTCGAAGCTGCGCGTGCGGGCGAGGCCGGTCGCGGCTTCGCGGTGGTCGCCCAGGAAGTCCGGGCCCTGGCCCAGCGTTCGGCCGATGCGGCCAAGGAGATCAAGACCCTGATCGCCAACTCGACCGCTCAGGTCGATCGTGGCGTGGGTCTGGTGGGCCAGACCGGCGAGGCCCTGCGCGGCATCGTCGGCAAGGTCGCCGAGATCGACGAACTGATCGCCCAGATTTCGTCTTCGGCCCAGGAGCAGGCCACGGGCCTGAACCAGGTCAATACGGCCGTGAACCAGATGGATCAGGTCACCCAGCAGAACGCCGCCATGGTCGAGGAGACGACCGCTGCGACCCACTCCCTCAAGGGGCAGGCCTCGGAACTGATCAAGCAGGTGTCGAGCTTCCGCGTCACCGCCAGCCGCGCCGCGCCGGTTCGTGCGCCGGCGGCCGTGGCCGCTCGTCCCGAGCCCGTCCGCGCCCCGGCTCCGCAGGCTGCGCGTCCCGCCAGCCGCCCCGGCGTCTCGGCCCCGGTCTCGCGCGGCAACCTGGCCGTGGCCAAGGACGAGTGGGAAGAATTCTAGGACACGGCAAGTCTAGCGAAAGACCATGACCTTGCGCGCCGTCCTCCAGACAGCAGAACGCCCCCGCCGACCGTGTCGGCGAGGGCGTCATGTTCCCCTTGAGGGGAGAAGAAGCTTACGCGCCGCCCGGGAAGCGGAACGGGACCTTCACGGTGCCGGTCTTGGCGCCCATCGGCAGCTTTTCAGCGATGCACATGGCGGCCTTGTCGAAGCCCTTGCCCGCGGCGCTGTTGTCGACGACCTTGCAGCCCGACAGCTTGCCGGCGTCGGCATTGCACTCGAGCATCACTTGCGCGGCGTCGCGGGTGTTCGCGAACTGCTGCAGGCAACGGCCCATTTGGTCTTCAAAACCGCCGGCGGCCGAAGCGGCCTGAGCGACGAACAAGCTGCCAGCGATTCCCGCGGCAATAGCGATCGGATATTTCATCCCGCTGCTCCCAGTAAAGTTGTCCCGTCCGGTGGACGACGCGCCAATCGGACGCAGGGGCAAATTCGCCGAAGCCAGTTAAGATATCCTGAGTCATCGAAGAATATTCGATTTTTACTTTCAAATAACCATACTAATTCATTAATTTCCGTCCTCCCGGAGTCGTCCCTCTTTATAGACTCCGGAATGGGGGTGGCGTGGCCAAACGAACGGCCCGAGAGCACCTGCGCGACTTATCTCGAATTCCTTTTAACCAAGTCAGAGGTTGTTAGGAATCTATCGGGATTATCCCGCTTCATGTTGGCGAGCCGTGTGCACGGAGCGCTGGTTGGAGGGGACCTCGCGATGAAACGGATTCGTCTCGTCGATTTGCCGTTGATCATAAAGATCGGCTTCGCGCCGGCGTTCGCACTGCTGATGCTGGCCCTGATGGCCGCCGGCTCAATCGTCGTGCAGAACAATCAGTCGGCCGCGCTCAAGCAGGTCGTGGAAGCCGACATGCGCCAGAACATGGAGATCCAGGCGGTCTCCAAGCGCATCTCGAACATCAACGGTGAGCTCTACACCGTGATGACCCACAAGGCCGGCAACATCGATCTGGACAAGAACGACGCCCGTATGGCGGCGATCCTGACCGAGACCGATGCGGTGAAGAAGGATCTGGCCGCGCTCAAGGCCAAGCTCCCCGCCGCCGAACAACCCAAGATCAACGAACTGATCAAGTCGCTTGAAGAGTGCCGCAGCGCCATCGACACCGTGTCGGGCATGATCGGCGTCGACTTCAACATGGCCGTCGGCTTCATCGCGCCGTTCGAGGAACAGTACGCGAAGATGACCGGTCTGCTGGATCAGGTCGTCGCCACCGCCAACAAGCGCATCGAGACCGAGGCCGCCAAGCGCCAGGCCGAGGCCGCCGCCGCGATGGGCGTCACCATCGTCCTGTCGCTGATCACCCTGGCCGCCGTCGGCGGTCTGGCCTGGTTCACCGTCATGACGACCCGCAAGTCGATCAACGACATCGCCGGCGCCACCGACAAGCTGTCGAAGGGCGACAACAGCATCGACCTGGAGCGCCTGACGCGCGGCGACGAACTGGGCGCCATCGTCTCGGCCCTGAAGGTCTTCCGCGACAACCAACTGCACCTGGACCAGCTGCGCGCCGAGCAGGAAAAGACCGCCGCCCTGACCGCCGACGAGCGCCGCGCCAAGGAAGCCGCCTCGGCCGCCTCGGCCAAGGAAAGCGCCCTGGTGGTCAGCAGCCTCGCCGAAGGCCTGGAGCGTCTGGCTCAGGGCGACCTGACCTTCCGCGTCACCGCCGAATTCCCCGGCGACTACGCCAAGCTGAAGAACGACTTCAACGGCGCCATGGGCTCGCTGCAGGAGACGATGAAGGTCATCGCCGCCTCGACCGACGGCCTGCGCACCGGCGCCGACGAGATCGCTCACGCCTCGGACGATCTGTCGCGCCGCACCGAACAACAGGCCGCCAGCCTGGAAGAAACCGCCGCCGCCCTGGACGAGCTGACCGCCACCGTGCGCCGCACGGCCTCGGGCGCCCGTCAGGCCTCGGACGTGGTCTCGACGACGCGTGGCGAAGCGACGCATTCCGGTCAGGTCGTCCATCAGGCAGTGTCCGCGATGGGCGAAATCGAGAAGAGCTCGGGCCAGATCAGCCAGATTATCGGCGTGATCGACGAGATCGCTTTCCAGACCAACCTTCTGGCCCTGAACGCCGGCGTCGAAGCCGCGCGGGCGGGCGAGGCGGGCCGCGGCTTCGCGGTGGTCGCCCAGGAAGTCCGGGCCCTGGCCCAGCGTTCGGCCGAAGCGGCCAAGGAGATCAAGACCCTGATCTCCAGCTCGACCCAGCAGGTCAGCCAAGGCGTCAGCCTGGTCGGCCAGACGGGCGAGGCGCTGCAACGGATCGTGGCGAAGGTCGGCGAGATCGACGCCCTGGTCACCGAGATCGCGGCTTCGGCTGCGGAGCAGGCGACCGGTCTGAACGAAGTCAACACGGCCGTGAACCAGATGGATCAGGTCACCCAGCAGAACGCCGCCATGGTCGAGCAATCGACCGCTGCGACGCACTCGCTGAAGGGCGAAACCGCCGAGCTGGTCCGTCTGATGGCCCGCTTCCAGGTCGGTGGATCCTCGAGCGCCTACGCCCGTCCGGCGGTGGCCGACACGACGCAACATGCCCCGGCGCGCAATCCGGTGGCCGAGCAGCAGGCTCGCCTGAACGCCTTCGCCCGCCCGGGCCGGAGCAGTGGTTCGGCGGCTGTCGCCCAGGCCCCCGCGTCGGATAGCTGGGAGGAGTTCTGATGGCTGCCATTGCGCTGCCTGAAAACCTGGACCTCAAGGCCGCCGCGCCTCTGAAGGCCGCTCTGATCGAACGCCGCGGCGGTCCGATCGAAATCCAGGCCGACGAAGTCCGTCGCCTGGGCGGCCTGTGCCTTCAGGTGCTGCTCGCGGCCCGCAAGGCCTGGAGCCGCGATGGCCAAGCCTTCTCCATCAAGGGGCCTTCCGAGGCCTTTGTCGAAACCACCCGTCTTTTCGGCGCCGAAGGGGCGCTCCTCTCGGCGGAATTCCAAGGAGCTGAATCGTGACGCGTACGATTCTCACGGTCGATGACTCCCGCACGATGAGGGACATGCTGCGCATGGCGCTCGCCGGCGCCGGGTTCAACGTGGTCGAGGCCGTCGACGGCGAGCATGGTCTGGAGGTTCTCTCCGCCCATCGCCCCGACGTGATCATCACGGACATCAACATGCCCAAGCTGGACGGCTTCGGCTTCATCGAGGCGGTGCGGGTCGATGACGACTATCGCGCCATCCCGATCCTGGTCCTGACCACGGAAAGTGACCCGGCCAAGAAGCAGCGGGCTCGCGAAGCCGGCGCGACAGGCTGGATCGTCAAGCCGTTCAATCCGGAAAAGCTGGTCGACGCCATCCGCCGCGTCGCCGCCTGACGGATACCGGGCCTGGATCTGATCCAGGTCAAAGAACTCAGTGCCGCTTTGTTTGAGCACCCGTTGCTAGACGCGAATTAGGACGTACGGGAAATGGACGAGCTAGAGGCCATCAAGGTCACCTTCTTCCAGGAATGCGAGGAACTCCTCGCCGACCTCGAGGGCGGTCTCCTGGCCATGCAGGAAGGGGCCGGCGACCTCGAGACGGTCAATGCCGTGTTCCGCGCCGTCCACTCGATCAAGGGCGGCGCCGGCGCCTTCGGCCTAGAGCCGCTGGTGCGCTTCGCCCACGTGTTCGAGACTCTGCTGGACGCCGTTCGCGGCGGTTCGGTGCCGAACACGACCGACCTGGCCGCCGTCCTGCTGCGGGCTTCCGACATCCTGGCCGACCACGTCAGCGCCGCTCGCGGCCTGGGCGATGTCGACATGGCTGCTTCGGCCGCCATGGCCGAGGAACTGGCCCACTGCACCGATCCCTCGTCCGCCCCGGCCCCCGCCGCCGCGGCGCCGGTCGTCGAGGAAGCCGCCCCGGCTCCCGTCGTGGCCGTCGACGATGCAATGGACGACGACGATCTGGGCTTCATCTTCGTGCCCCAGACCATCACGGTCGAGGCGCAGGCCGCCGACGCCGAGCTGGAGAGCTCCAACACCTGGACGGTGTCGATCCGTCCGAAGTCGGACCTCTATCGCAAGGCCAACGAGACGGCCCTGCTGCTGCGCGAGCTGAACCGCCTGGGCCCGATCAAGGCGACGCTGGACGACAGCGCCCTGCCGGCGCTCGAGGATCTGGATCCGGAAGCCGCCTATGTCACCTGGAGCGTCACGGTCGAGACCGACGAGGACGAGGCCGCGATCCGCGAGGTCTTCGAATTCGTCGACGGCGACTGCGACCTGGAAATCACCCGTGGGACCGGCGCCGCCGTCGACACCATAGCTTCGCTGCTGACGATCGCCGATGCGCCGGTGATCCACGATACTGCCGCCGTTGAGCCTGTCGCTCCGGCCCCCGTCGTGGTCGAGGCCATTGCGCCGCCGTCCGTCGTCGAAGCCGCGCCCGTCGCGCCGACGCCCGCTCCCGCGCCCGTCGCGGCTGCTCCGACGCCCGCGCCGGCCGCCGCCGCGCCGGCCCAGAAGGCCACGCCGGTCGAAGTGCCCGGTCCGGGCCAGTCGGTCATCCGCGTCGACCCCGAGCGCATCGACCGCCTGATCGACCTCGTCGGCGAGCTGGTCATCAATCAGGCCATGCTGGCGCAGCGCGTCGGCGAATATGGCATCGCCCCGTCCTCCAACCTGGCCATGGGTCTCGACGAGCTGGAACAGCTGACGCGCGAGATTCAGGACAGCGTCATGGCCATCCGCGCCCAGCCGGTGAAGTCGGTGTTCCAGCGCATGCCGCGTCTGGTCCGCGAAGTCGCCAACATGACGCACAAGCAGGCTCGCCTGGTCATGGACGGCGAGAACACCGAGGTCGACAAGACGGTCATCGAGCGTCTGTCCGACCCGATTACCCACATGCTGCGCAACGCCATCGACCACGGGCTGGAAAGCCCCGAGGAGCGCAAGGCGGCCGGCAAGAATCCCGAAGGCGTCGTGCGCCTGGCCGCCCTGCACCGCAGCGGCCGGATCGTCATCGAGGTCTCCGACGACGGCAAGGGCATCAACCGCGAGCGGGTCTTCTCGATCGCGGTCAAGAAGGGCCTGATCGCCGCCGACACCCAGCTGACCGACGAAGAGATCGACAACCTGATCTTCCTCCCGGGCTTCTCGACCGCCGACAAGATCTCGGACGTGTCGGGCCGCGGCGTCGGCATGGACGTGGTCAAGCGCTCGGTGCAGGCCCTGGGCGGCCGCATCTCGATCGCCTCGCGTCCGGGCCTGGGCTCGACCTTCACCCTCAGTCTGCCGCTGACCCTGGCCGTGCTGGACGGCATGGTGGTCGACGTCGCCGGCGAGACCCTGGTCGTGCCGCTGGCCGCCATCGTCGAAAGCCTGCGTCCGAAGCCGGAAGAAGTTCGTCCGCTGGGCCCGGTCGGCTCGGTGCTGGCCGTCCGCGACAGCTTCGTGCCGCTGATTGATGTTGGCCTGACGCTCGGCTACCGCGACCAGAGCCCGCATCCGACCGACGGCGTCGTGCTGCTGGTCGAGGGCGAGGACGGCTCGCGCGCCGCCCTGGTGGCCGACGCCATCCACGGCCAGCGCCAGGTCGTCATCAAGTCGCTGGAGCAGAACTACCAGCAGGTCGAGGGCGTCGCCGCCGCGACGATCCTGGGCGACGGCCGCGTCGCGCTGATCCTCGACGTCGACGCCACCATCGCGATGCGCCGCCGTGAAGGCGGGGCCCCGCGTCCCACCGAACCCACTCTCATCGCCGCGGAGTAAGTCATGACCGACCTTGCCACCGCCACCGGCGCTGACCGCCGCGAACTGATCTCCTTCCGCGTGGGCGAGCAGGAGTACTGCGTCGACATCATGGCCGTCCGCGAGATCCGCGGCTGGAGCCCGGCGACCGTGCTTCCGCAGACCCCGGGCTTCATGCGCGGCGTCATCAACCTGCGCGGCGCGGTGCTGCCGATCATGGACCTGGCCTGCCGTCTGGGCATGCCGGTGATCGAGCCGACCGTGCGCAGCGTCTTCATCGTCGTCGCGGCCGGCGACCGCACCGTCGGCCTGCTGGTCGACGCGGTCTCGGACATCCTGTCGATCAACGACGACATGGTGCAGCCGACCCCCGACATGGCCTGCGACACGGTCCGCAACTTCGTGCGCGGCATCGTTTCGATCGAAGGCCGCATGATCAGCGAGATCTCGCTGGACCGTATTCTGCCCGAACGGGAGGCTGTGGCCGCCTGATGCCGACTTCCTCCGCTTCCGTTTCCGAACGCCGCGAAGCCATTGTCGATGGCGAGTTCGCGTTCACGACCCAGGACTTCAAGCGCATCGCCGCGCTGCTGTACGACCTGGCCGGCATCAGCCTGCCCGACAGCAAGGCGACGCTGGTCTATTCGCGCCTGGCCAAGCGCCTGCGCAATCTGGGCCTGCGCTCGTTCACCGAGTACTGCGCCTTCGTGGCCAGCGACCAGGGCGCGGCCGAGAGCCAGGAAATGCTCCGGGCGCTGACCACCAACGTCACGCGCTTCTTCCGCGAGCCGCACCATTTCGACGACCTGCGCGCCAACGTGCTGGAGCCGATCGCCGACCAGGTGCGCGCCGGCCGCCGCCTGCGCCTGTGGTCCGCCGCCAGCTCGTCGGGCCAGGAGCCTTATTCGATGGCCTTCACGGTGCTGTCGGTTTGGCCCAATGCGGCCGAGCTGGACATCCGCATCCTGGGCACGGACATCGACACCAACGTGCTGGCGACCGGCCGGGCGGCCTCGTACGACGAGAGTCTGCTGGAAGGCATCCCCGCCAATGTGCGGGGCCAGTACTTCGAGCGTGATCCTGCCGATCGCCGCAACTGGCGCGTCTGCGAGGCCGCGCGCAGCCTGGTGGCGTTCCGTGAACTCAATCTCAACGGCCCGTCCTGGCCCATGAAGGGGCCGTTCGACGCCATCTTCTGCCGGAATGTCGTGATCTATTTCGATGAACCCACCCAGGAACGCGTCTGGAGCCGCTTCGCGCCGCTCCTGGCTCCTGGCGGCCGCCTGTACGTCGGCCATTCCGAGCGCGTCGGCGCCTCGGTGACTGCATTCGAGAGCTGCGGTTTGACCGCCTATAGAAAGGTCGGCCGCTGATGCCAAAGATTCGCGTCCTCGTCGTAGACGACTCCGCCACGATGCGGAGTCTGATCACGGCGGCTCTCAACCGTGATCCCGAGATCGAGGTGGTCGGCGGCGCCGGCGACCCGTTCGAGGCGCGGGGCATGATCAAGGCCCTGAACCCCGACGTCGTCACGCTCGACATCGAGATGCCGAACATGAACGGCATCGAGTTCCTCGAGAAGATCATGCGCCTGCGGCCGATGCCGGTGGTCATGGTCTCGACCCTGACCCAGGCCGGCGCCGAGATGACGCTGCGAGCCCTGGAACTGGGCGCGGTGGACTGCGTGGGCAAGCCCGCCGACGCCACCGGCACCCAGGAAGCCCTGGCCGACATCGTCACCAAGGTGAAGATCGCCGCTCGCGCCTCGGTGCGCACCAGCGCCGACACCGCCGCGGTCGCCGCCCCGCCGCGCCGCAAGGACTTCATGCCCTCGGGCGACATCGTGGCCATCGGCTCGTCGACCGGCGGGGTAGAAGCCCTGCTGTCGATCCTGACGCTGTTCCCCGAGACCTGCCCGCCGACCGTCATCACCCAGCACATGCCGGCCACCTTCACCGCCAGCTTCGCCGCGCGCCTGGATCGCGCCAGCGGGGCCAAGGTGCAGGAAGCCACGGACGGCGCCCTGCTGGAGCCCGGCAAGGTCTATGTCGCCCCCGGCGGCGCCACGCACCTGGAGGTCGTTCGCTCGGCCGGCCTGCGTTGCCGCCTGGTCCAGGGCGACCCCGTCAGCGGCCACCGCCCGTCGGTGGACGTGCTGTTCAACTCGGTGGCCCAGGCCGTCGGCGACAAGGCGGTCGGGGCGATCCTGACCGGCATGGGTCGCGACGGCGCCCAGGGCCTCCTGGCCATGCGCAAGGCCGGCGCCAAGACGCTGGGCCAGGACGAAGCCTCGTGCGTCGTCTACGGCATGCCGCGCGCAGCTTTCGAACTCGGCGCTGTGGAAAAGCAGGTTTCCCTGTCCCACATGGGCCAATCCATCCTCGATCTGGCCTCGGCGAGGCGCTGAACCCATGCCCCAAGCAAGCACCATCTCCGTTCTGGTCGTCGACGACCAGCTGACCATGCGGGCGCTGATCCGAAACGCGCTGCAGCAGATCGGCTTCAAGGACATCCGCGAGGCGCCCGACGGCGAGGAGGCTCTCAAGAACCTCCTGGCCAAGCCGGCCAACCTCGTCATCTCGGACTTCAACATGCCGAAGATGGATGGCCTGGCGCTGCTGCGCGCGGTGCGCTCGCACCCGCCCATCCGTCAGACCGCCTTCGTCATGCTGACGGGCCGCGCCGACCGTGAATTGGTCCAGCGCGCCGTGCAGTTCGGCGTCAACAACTACTGCGTCAAGCCGTTCACCGTTCAAGGCTTGAAAGAGAAGATCGAACAGGTGTTCGGGCCCCTGACATGACGCATTTCGCTCATCACGATGATCCTGAACGCGCGGTAAAGGTGCACGTCACGCAGGGCGAAAGCCATGTGTCGACCGACCCGCAGGTGGTGATGACCACCGTGCTGGGCTCCTGCATCGCCGCGTGCATCCGCGACCCGCAAGCGGGCGTGGGCGGGATGAACCACTTCCTGCTGCCGGACGCCGGCGACGGGCGCGGCACCGGCGGCGACGCCGTGCGCTATGGCGCCTATGCGATGGAACTGCTGATCAACGACCTGCTGAAGCGCGGCGCCCGCCGCGAGCGGCTGGAAGCCAAGATCTTCGGCGGGGCCAAGCTGTTCGACGGTCTGTCGGACGTCGGCGCCAGCAACGCCGCCTTCGCCGAGCGTTTTCTGCGCGACGAAGGCATTCCGATCGTGTCGTCCAGCACCGGCGGGGTCTCGGCCCGTCGCGTCGAGTTCTGGCCGACCTCGGGCCGGGTGCGCCAACGTCTCGTGGCCGTCGACAACGCGCCGCAGGACGTCCGTCGTCCCACGCCTCCCCCGATGCCCGCCGCGTCCAGCGGCGACGTGGACCTGTTCTGACGCCCATGACCGCTTTGCCGCTGCCGTCGTCGCCGATCGTCTCCCTGGAAGAGCATCTTCCGGTCGGAGAGCTGTCGCGTCGGCTGGCGGCGGAGCTGGCCTCGGCCGCGGCCATCTGTCGAGACTGCGAACATCTGGCCGGCGATCTGGCCACTGGCGGCGCCACGCTGGAGAACCTCTCGCGCCTGCAGGCCCTGGACGAGCTGAGCCAGCGCCTGCACGGCCTGTCGGAAGTGCTCGAGCGCATCGGCCAGCACGCCTCGGGCGAATGGAGCATGTCGATCGCCCCGGTCCTCAGCGGGCTGGGCCTGGCCGACATGGCCCAACGCCTGCGCGCTGACGAGACGATGCGAGAGCAGAAGGGCCAGAAGGCCGAAGCCGGCGAGTTGGACTTCTTCTAGGTCACGATGGCCGACGCGCTCCTCCCCTCGACGCGGATCAATCTCGAGCGGGCCACGGTGCTGGTCCTGGACGACAACGGCCCGTCGTTGGACATTTTGTCGCAGGTCGTTTCCGGTTTCGGCGTCAAGCAGCTGTTCCGGGCCGAGAGCGTGCCCGACGCCCAGTCGCTGATCCGCACCAAGACCTTCGACCTGATCGTCAGCGACGTGCAGATGCCGGTCACCGACGGCATCGAGTTCATCGAGTGGCTGCGCAAGGATGGCGGCGAGACGAACCGCTACATCCCGGTCATCCTGCTGACCGGTCACACCCGCACCTCGCAGATCTTCAAGCTGCGCGACGCGGGCTCTAACTATGTCGTGGCCAAGCCGCTGACGCCGAAGGTGCTGCTGGAGCGCATCTTCTGGGTCGCGCGCGAGGAGCGCGCCTTTATCGAGTGCGACAACTACATCGGACCCGATCGGCGCTTCAAGCACGAGGGACCCCCGCCCGGTACGGACGGCCGGCGGCGGGACGACCTCCCGGCGGAGGTGGGCGAAGCGCAGACGCCCAACATGTCGGATGACGAAATCGCCAATATGATGCGCCCAGCCAAGGTGCAGATATGACCGTTCGCAAGTTCCGCCCGCCTAACCGCCTCGCCGCCCTGATCAAGGACAAGGGCGGGATCCTGGCCAAGGACGCCCTGATCGCCGCCGAGGCCGGCGTCGAGACCCTGCGCGAGTCGTCGATGGCCGCGCTGGACGAGAGCCTGGGCGAGATCGAGCGCCGCTTCGGCAAGGCCGCCGAAGGCCGCGCCGACGAGAGCTTCGAGGCGCTGTACCACCTGGCCTCCAAGGTCATCGACGTCAGCCTGTTCGTCTCGGACGCCGGCATCGACAAGGCGGCGATGTCGCTGTGCGGCCTGGCCGACAGCTGCGCGGAAGCCGGCGCCTGGCGCTGGGACGCCGTGGATGTCCACCTGAACGCGCTCAAGCTGCTGCGATCCGTCGGCGCCCAGCTGCCGGTCGACCAGCGCGACGCCATGCTGCAGGGCCTGTACCAGGTCAGCCACTACCGCCCCGACGACGCCTAAAGCCGTTACGGCGCAGCTTTTGGCGGCCTTATCTGTGTCGCAAACGCCACGCCGGACGAACTCTCCCGATTGCAACGAGATTGCGGTCTTGTGACCGAACGTGGCCTTTGTTAGCTGTCTGATACCGGTGTCAAATATCGATGTTCCGATCTGACACCGGTGACAAAAACGAAGATCAGGGCTGAGGCCGGATTTCGCGGGAGGACGCGGAGCCGGACACAAGGCCCGAGGCGGCGGTGACGTCGTCCACTGTCATACGGGAGGAGGCTACATGTTCCAGGCTACCCATGCGCGCGCGCGCATCCTGAAAAACGGCGTTTCCAGCGGCGCTCTCGCCCTGGCCGTCCTGTGCGCCGGCGGCGCTCACGCCCAGACCGCCGCTCCGGCTCAATCCGATGATGTCGCGGTCGAAGAAGTCGTCGTCACCGGCTTCCGCCGCTCGCTCGACCAGGCCCTGAACGCCAAGCGCGACTCGATCTCGTCGGTCGACGTGATCGTCGCCGAAGACATCGCCAAGTTCCCCGACCAGAACCTCGCCGAGTCGCTGCAGCGCGTGCCGGGTATCTCGATCGTTCGTGACGGCGGCGAAGGTCGCGCCATCACCGTGCGCGGTCTGGGCTCGCAGTTCACCCGCGTGCGCGTCAACGGCATGGAAGCCATCGCCACCACCTCGGACGGCGCCAGCGCCAACCGCGAGCGCGGCTTCGACTTCAACGTGTTCGCCTCGGAGCTGTTCAGCTCGCTGGTCGTGCACAAGACCGCCGAAGCCTCGCTGGACGAAGGTTCGCTGGGCGCGGTCGTCGACCTGAACACCGGCAACCCGATGCGCGGCAAGGACGGGTTCACGATGGCCCTGAGCGCCCAGGGTCAATACAACGACCTCGCCAAGGACTGGGGTCCGCGTCTGGCCGGCCTGGTGAACTATCGCCACCCGAGCGGCATGTGGGGCGCCTCGGTCTCGGCCGCCTATTCGCAGCAGAACCAGGTCGAATCGACCAACAACACCGTGCGCTGGCAGCAGGCCCGCTTCAATTCGGCGAACGGCGTCAACTGCTTCACGACGCAGAACTCGGGCGGCGTCTATGTGCCGAGCGCCAACTGTAATGCGACGGCCCTGGCCTTCCACCCGCGTATCCCGCGCTGGGGCGAGATCAACCATGACCGCGAGCGCCTGGGCGTGACCGCCAGCGTCCAGTTCCAGCCGACCGACCGCACCTCGCTGTCGATCGACGGTCTGTTCTCCAGCTACAAGGCCACCCGCAACGAGAAGTACGCGGAAGTTCTGTTCCGCGGCAACGAGCGCGGGATCAGCGTCCGCGACTACACGATCGACGGTAACAACAACCTGATCAAGGGTACGTTCGACAACGCCTGGGTGCGGATCGAACACTATGAGCGCCAGCTGGACACGACGTTCCAGCAACTCAGCGCCAACCTGACGCACGAGTTCTCGGACAACTTCAAGATCAACTTCCTGGGCGGCGTCTCGAAGTCGGACGCCGATATTCCGTATGAAACCACGATGATCTTCGATGATCGTGACGCCAACGGTTATCGCTACGATTACACCGACATGAAGAAGCCGGTGCTGGCGTTCGGCACCAGCGTCACCGACCCGACGAACTTCCAGTTCGCCGAATTCCGCGACCGTCCGTCCAACAACACCAACAAGTTCCGCACCGCCGCGCTGAACGCCGAGTGGGGCCTGAACGAGGCGATCACCGTCAAGGGGGGCGCTTCGTTCCGTCAGTTCGACTTCAACCTGGTGGAAGGCGCTCGTGACTCGACCTACTGCGCGGCCTTCAGCTGCGCGGCCGGCGCCTACGGTGCTCCGGTCACCTCGGCCCTGACCGAAGTGTTCAACCTGCGCGGCGCCGGCGCCCCGGCGGGCACCACGACCAGCTGGGTCGTGCCGAACCTGCAGGCGGCTGCTGCCTCCATCAACCTGTATCAGCGTCCGTTGATCCAGCAGGCCGGCAATACCCGCTCGGTGACCGAGAAGGACAGCGGCGCCTATCTGCAATTCGACGTGAAGAGCCAGATCGCCGGTCTCGACTACGCCCTGAACGCCGGTGTGCGCTACGTGAAGACCGAACAGTCCTCGACGGGCATCAACAACAGCCAGACCGTCACGGTCGACCGTGAGTACAACGACTGGCTGCCGGCCGTTAACCTGGCGCTGTTCCCGACCGAGAAGCTGATCCTGCGCCTGTCGGCGTCGGAGGTCATGACCCGTCCGAACCTGGGCAGCCTGACCCCGGGCGGCTCGGTCGACGGCTTCAACTATCGGATCAACTTCGGTAACCCGCAGCTGGACCCCTACCGCGCCAAGGCCTACGACGCGGCCCTGGAATGGTACTTCGCCCGCGAGTCGATCTTCTCGGTCGCGGTGTTCCAGAAGGACATCAGCAGCTTCCCGATCGCAGCGACCACGCAAGGCACCTACGCCTCGACCGGTCTGCCGCTGTCGCTGATCATCCCCAGCTCGCCGGCGGCCAGCAATCCCGAGGGTCAGCCCTGGTCGATCAACACCACGATCAATGGCGCAGGCGGCAAGCTTAAGGGCGTCGAGTTCGCCGTGCAGGGGCCGTTCACCTTCCTGCCGGGCTTCTGGTCGAACTTCGGCGGTATCGCCAACCTGACCCTGGTCGACTCCGACGTCGACTACGGCGTACAGGGCCCGGCGACCAACGCCACCCCGACCGGCGCTTTCCCGTCGCTGGTCAACAGCACGGCGACCGAGCGTCTGTTCAACCTGTCGCGCCGGGCGTTCAACGTGACGCTCTACTACGAAGCCGACAAGTTCAGCGCCCGCGCCTCGGCGGCCTATCGCAGCGGCTTCATCGACGGCACCAGCGCCACCGGCAACGTGTTCGAGGGCTACAACAGCTCGGTGAACGTCGACGCCTCGATGCGCTATCGCTGGAACGATCATCTCGAGTTCTCGCTGGAAGGCGTGAACCTGACGGACGAGTACCGCGACCGCTTCACCGACCTCGCGGCCGACCGCAACTACGAATACAACCACTTTGGCCGCACGATCATGGTCGGCGTCCGCTACAAGATGTAGTCTCGGTCGCAAGACAAAGACTGGAAAGGCCGCCGGGGAACCGGCGGCCTTCTTCGTTTCGGCGCTAGGAAAGGGGAGGGTTTAGGCTCCGCCGATCCAGGTGGCGATGACGTTCAGCTGGTTGTCCAGCAAGCAGAGATCGGCGGCCTGGCCCTTGGCGATCCGCCCACGGACAGTGTTCTGCCCCAGGAACGCCGCCGGGGCCGCGGCGGCCATCATCACGGCGTCCTCCAGGGGCAGGTTCAGCATGGCGACGGCGTTGCGCACGGCCGTGGCCATGTCCAGGTCCGAGCCGGCCAGGGTGCCCTTGTCGTCGACGCAGACGCCGTCGACCACGCGGATGTGGCGACCCTGCAGGTCGAAGGACTTGTCTGCCATGCCCACGGTCGGCATGGCGTCGGTCACCAGCATGAAGCGGTCCAGCGGCCGGGTTCGCAGGGCCAGCTTCAGGGTTACCGGATCCACGTGGCGGCCGTCGACGATCAGGCCGCACCAGGCGGTCAGGCTTTCCAGGGCTGCGCCCACTGCGCCGGGCTCGCGGCTGGTCAGCGGCGACATGGCGTTGAACAGGTGGGTGAAGCCGGTCAGGCCATGGTCCAGCGCCTGGCGCATGGTCTTGTAGTGGGCGTTGGTGTGACCGGCGGCGACGATCACCCCGGCGTCGGCCAGGCGCTGGATCATCTCCGGGGTCGTGCGCTCGGGGGCCAGGGTCACCAGGGTCTTGCCGGCCTTCAGCGAGGTCAGCAGGGCCAGGGCCTCATCGTCGATGACCCGGAACTTGCCCTCGTCGTGGATGCCCTTGCGCTTGGGATTGAGGAACGGGCCCTCAATGTGGATGCCCAGAACGCCGGGCACGCCCTGCTCGATGGCGGCCTCGGTGGCCCGCATGGCCTGGTCGACCACGGCCAGGTCGTCGCTGATCAGGGTGGGCAGGAAGCCGGTGGTGCCGAACGGGCGGTGGGCCGCACCGATGGCGGCGATGGCCTCGACCGTAGGCTGGTCGTTGAACAGCACCCCGCCGCCGCCATTGACCTGGGTATCGATATAGCCCGGGACCAGCAGGCCGCCGTCCAGATCGCGGCGCGCAGCGTGGGCGGGAACCTCGCGCGCATCGACGACGCCGGCGATCACGCCGTTTTCGACCAGCACGGCCTTGCCGTCGACGACGCCGGTTTCCGTCAGGACGCGGCCATTTACCAGAGCAGCCAGCATCAGACGGTTTCGGTGACCTTGTTGAGATGGGGTGGGCTGTCGGGATCGTAACCGCGGGCGACCGAAAGCGCATTGGCCATTCGGTAGAAACTCTGGATCATCAGGATGGGCTCGAGCACGGGGTGGCTGGCCAGGCAGGGCAAGGCTCCCACGCCTGCTTCGCCGGAGCCGGCCATCAGTACGTCGGCGCCGCGCGCGCGCAGGCCTTTGGCCATGTCATCGACGCTGGCGCGGCTCTCATCGTTCTGGGCGAAGACTAGGGCCGGGAAGCCGTCCTTCACCAGCGCCATCGGGCCGTGAAGCACCTCGGCGGCGCTGAAGGCCTCGGCGTGCAAGCCACAGGTTTCCTTGAACTTCAGGGCCGCCTCCAGCGCCACGCCGAAGCCGACGCCGCGCCCCAGAACATAGAGATTGCTGGCCGTCTTCAGGCGGTCGACGGCCGGGGACCAGTCCAGCGTCCAGGCCGTCTCCAGAGCGGCCGGCAGGGTCGAAAGCGCCTCGGCCAGCTCGGCGTCTTCCGTCCAGGCGGCGATCAGCTGTGTGATGGCCACCAGAGCGGCGATGTAAGACTTGGTGGCCGCGACGCTCAGCTCGGGTCCGGCATGCAGCGGGATGACCTCGTCGGCCAGTTCCGCCAGCGGCGAGTCGACGACGTTGACCAGGGCCACGGCATAGGCGCCGGCGGCCTTGGCTGCCTTCACGGCCGCCAAGAGATCGGGGCTCTTGCCAGACTGTGAGATGGCCAAATAGAGCGCGCCTTCCAGATTGGGCGAGGCGTCGTAGACCGAGCTGACCGACAGGCCGGCCGACGAGGTCAGCACCCCGGCCTTGGTCTCGATCAGGTAGCGGCCGAAGGTGGCGGCGTGGTCGCTGCTGCCCCGCGCGCAGGTCACCACCACGCGGGGCGGGTTGGCGCGCAGGCGCGCGGCCAGGGCCTGGATCTTCGCGGCGTTGGCCGACAGTTGCGCAGCGGCGACCTTGGAAGCCTGGCCGGCTTCCAGGAACATCTTGGTGGTCTCTGGACGGATCAAGACGGTCGCCTCCAAGCGCTGCTCCTAGGACAAAGCGTTCAATTCGGCGACGAAGTCGTACGCATCGCCGCGATAGTAGGACTGCGTGACTTCCACCGCCCGGCCGTCGCGCAGGAAGCCGCGGCGCTCGATCAGCAGCCCGGCGTCCTTGATCGGAACGCCCAGCAGGTCGGCCTGTTCGGCGTTGAACAGCACGGCCCGCAGGCGCTGCAGGGCGCGCACCGGACGATGGCCGGTGGTTTCCAGCGCCTCGTACAGCGAGACGCCGACCACCTCGGTCGAGGGCAGGGCGAAGGCGGCGATCGTCGTGTATTCCACGGCCATCGGCGCACCGTCGGCATAGCGAATGCGGGCGAAGCGATAGACAGGCGTGCCGGGCGACAGGCCCAGGATCAGCGACTCTTCCGGCGTCACCTGGCCCTCGGCCCGGCTGATCCACTCGCTTCGCGGCACGCGACCGCGCGAGATCATGTCCTCGGTGAACGACGACAGCTTGGAGAAGCTCTTCTCCACACGGGCGGCGACGAAGGTGCCCGCGCCCTGCCGGCGGGTCAGCAGGCCCTCGCTGACCAGGCCGTCCAGCGCCTTGCGCACGGTGATGCGCGAGATGCTGAACTCGTCGGCCAGGTCACGCTCGGCGGGCAGGGCGTCGTCGGGCGACAGCACCTTCTTCTGGATGGCCTCGCGCAGGGCGCGCTGCAGCTGCTTGTAGAGCGGGGCGTGGTCGCCATTGGCGTCGAGCCGTCCGATGCGCTCAGCAAACGTCATGTCCAGCCCTCCCCGTGATCAACACGTCGCGCAAATCCTCGGCGCCGCTTCGATAGCATATGACCATTTTCATACCAATAAGAACGTGGTCCGCAATTGGTTTCTTTTTGGACTTGTCAGCTGCAAAATTTCCGTCACAGTTCCCTCCCGAGGCCTGAGAAGTACCACTTTCTGCGGATCCTCCCAGAAGGATTGGTATCGGATTGGGCTTGGGGTTCGGCTCCGGTCCAATGGCCCGGCATAATGGGGAGAAGCCGAGTTATGAATACCTTCAGGAAGTCCGTGCTGGCCGCCTCGGTCAGCGCCATGGCCGTCATGGCCGCCGCGCCGGTTCTGGCGCAAGACAATAGCAGCGCCGTGGAAGAGGTGGTCGTCACCGGCATCCGCGCCTCGCTGCTGCAATCCATCGAATCCAAGCGCCGCGCCGACGCCATCGTCGACGTCGTCACCGCCGAGGATGTGGGCAAGTTTCCGAGCGCCAACGTCGCCGAAGCCCTAACCATCGTTCCTGGCGTCACCGTCGACCGCGCCTTCGGCCAGGGCGAGAAGGTCAGCATCCTGGGTACCGACCCGGCGCTGAACCGCACCCTGCTCAACGGCCAGACCGTCGCTTCCGCCGACTGGTTCATTCTCGATTCCCCGGGCCGCACCTTCAACTATGCGCTGCTGGCCCCGCAGATCGTCGGCAAGGTCGAGGTCTTCAAGTCGCCCGAAGCGCGCATCGACGAAGGCAGCATCGGCGGCACCGTCATCGTCAACACCCGCAAGCCGCTGGACCTGAAGTCGGGCCTGATCGCCGGCGCGGTCAGCTATCTGCACAACGACCGCTCCAAGAAGGGCGATGTTCAGGGCTCGCTGCTGGTCAGCTGGAAGAATGACGCCGAGACCTTCGGCGCCAGCTTCTCGGTCCAGCGCGCCGAGGACCAACTGCGTCGCGACGGCCTGGAAAGCTACGGCACCATGGCCGCCAACCAGTGGGCCGGCGGCAATCCGGACAATCCGGTCGACTCGCGCACCCGCGGCTGCACCGGAACCTGCGCCACCACCCTGACCTCGAACCTGACGGCCCGCAGCCCGAACGCGTTCGGCGCCTCGTACTTCGAGCAGGGCCGCAAGCGCACCACCTACACCACCGGCCTGCAATGGAAGCCGACCGACGCGCTGGAAGTCGATTTCAACTGGCTGAAGATCAAGGCCACCTACGACAACACCAACCAGTCGATGTACGCCTTCCAGGGCAACACCTGGAACAGCCTGGGCGCCCTGACCGGCCTGACGGTCAACAACGGCGTGGTCAGCAAGGCCTCGTTCAACAACGCCCTGTCGGTGCTGGACGTGCAGTACCGCGAAGCCGAGCTGAACTCAGACACCTACCACCTGCGTGGCAAGTACAAGGGTGATGGCTGGGACGTCGCCGGCGAGATCGGCCAGTCCAAGGCTGACGGCGGCACCAAGCGCCAAGTGTTCCTCGAATTCCTGAACTGGGCCAACTACACCGTCGACATCAGCGGCGCGCCCAAGAGCCCGGGCAGCCTGACCTACACCACCAATGTGATGGGCAACCCGGCCGCCTTCGCGACCGATCCGGGCTGGAGCGGCAACCTGGTCTCCAAGCCGACCTCGGACGAGGAAAAGTACGCCCAGATCGACTTTGGCAAGGACTTCGACGGCGTCATCCAGCGCATCCAGGTCGGCTACAAGCGCCGTGAGCATGCGACTGGCCAGCAATATGCCGGCATCGCCATTACCGGCGTCGCCGCCCCCGCCACGCTGTTCAATCCCAGCCAGGCGCCCGGCAACTATCTGAAGGGCTTCGACGGCGTCGGCGACCAGATGAAGACCCGCTTCCGCATCGACGGCCAGTCGATGGTCTCGTACGTCGAGAGCGGCAAGTGGCTGGCCCCGGGCGCTTCGATGCCCAAGCCCTCGATCTTCGCGGCCGCCGAGTTCACGGCCGGCAACTGGAACATCCAGGAAAACATCGACGCGGCCTACGCCCAGGCCAGCTTCAAGGCCGACAACATTCGCGGCAACTTCGGCGTCCGCTACGTGAAGACCTCGGTCGACAGCGCCGGCTACGTCTGCAAGCCCGGCGCGGCGTGTAACGCACAGGCCGACTGGACCTGGAACGTCACCAAGAAGAGCTACGACAACGTCCTGCCCAGCGTGAACATCATCGTCGACGCGCGCGAGGACCTGGTGTTTCGCTTCGCGGCCGCCCAGGTGATCGCTCGCCCGAACTACGCGGACATGACCAACTACTTCTGGCTGTCGGACGGCATCCTGACCGGTGGCGGCGGCAACCCGAACCTGGAACCCTACAAGTCGAGCAACTTCAACGCCTCGGCCGAGTGGTACTTCCAGCCGCAAGCCATCCTGTCGGCCGAAGTGTTCTACAAGGACATCTCCAACTACATCCTGACCCAGACCCAGCCGGAAGCGTACTTCAACCAGTCGCAGAACCGGGTCACGACCTATCAGATCAGCCGTCCGTTCAATGCGGGCTCGGCCGAGGTCAAGGGCGTGGCGGTGGCCTACCAGCAGAACTTCGCCTACGGCTTTGGTCTGCTGGCCAACTACACCTATGCCGACGGCGAGGGCGCGAGCGGCGCGCCGCTGCCCTACAACTCCAAGCACCAGGTCAATGTCAGCCCGTTCTACGAGAACGGACCGTTCTCGGCCCGGGTCACCTACACCTGGCGCTCGAAGTACTTCACTGGCGTCGACCGCGGCGACGACATGTTCGTCCGCGCCTCGGAAAACCTGGATGCGACTGTCGGCTATGCGGTGAACCAGAATATCTCGGTGTCGGTCGCCGGCCAGAACCTGCTGGACAGCGAGTACTACGGCTACGCCAACACCCCGGCCCTGCCGCGCGGCGTCTATCGCACGGGCCGCAAGCTGATGGCGACGCTGAACGTCAGCTTCTGACGATCCGCGGGCGGAGGGCTTTGAGCCCTCCGTCACGCCCATTGATTGAACCCCTCCTGACTGCAAGCATGGAGCTGGGGCGGGGCAGCCTGGCTGTCCCGCCCGCTTTTTGCCGCGAGTCCATTTCCTGCGAGGCCGCGTGACCCTGACCCCGCTCCGCATCGCCGCTGTGTCCGCGATCGCCCTGACCCTGGCGACCAGCGCCCAGGCCGATGGCCTCACCCTGACCCCCGCGCCGGCCAAGGCGGTCCGCGCCGAGGGGACCTTCAAGCTTTCCGCCGCCACCCGCATTCACGTCGCCAAGGGCGATGTCGAGGCCAAGGGCGTGGCCCTGCAGTTGGCCGACCTGATCCAACGCTCGCGCGGTTTCCGACCCGCGGTGGTCGAGGGCGCGCCCGCTGCCAACGCCATCGTCCTGACCCGCCAGGGACCGGACGGCGAGGCCTACAAGCTCGACGTCTCGCCCACCGGCGTGACCATCGCCGCCGCCAAGCGTGCAGGCCTGTTCTACGGCGCGATGTCGCTGTGGCAGCTGGCGACGCCGGACGCGGCCAAGGGCCCGGTCGCCATCCCCGCCGCCGCGATCGAGGACGCCCCGCGCTTTGCCTGGCGCGGCCTGATGGTCGACAGCGCCCGCCACTTCCAGTCGATCGACACGCTGAAGGCGGTGATCGACGCCATGGCGGCGCACAAGCTCAATACCTTCCACTGGCACTTGGTCGACGACCAAGGCTGGCGGCTGGAAATCAAGAAATACCCGAAGCTGACGGACGTGGCGGCCTGGCGGCATGACCCCGGCGCAGCCCGAAACTATCCGAAGTACGGTGGTTTCTACACTCAGGACCAGGCCCGCGAACTCGTCGCCTACGCCGCCGCCCGCAACATCACCGTCGTGCCCGAGATCGAGACCCCCGGCCACGCCCTGGCGCCGATCGTGGCCTATCCGCAGCTGGGCTCGGCCGCGCCGGACGCCAGCAAGATGGGTGACTGGGGCGTCTTCCCCTGGCTCTACAATATCGACGACAGCACCTTCGCCTTCCTCGACGACGTGCTCGGCGAAGTGATGGACATCTTCCCGTCAACCTTCATCCACGTCGGCGGCGACGAGGCGATCAAGGACCAGTGGAAGGCCAACGCCAAGATCCAGGCCCGGATGAAAGAGCTGGGGATCAAGGACGAGCACGCGTTGCAGAGCTGGTTCATCCAGCGCGTCGGGAGAAGCCTGGAAAGGCGCGGTCGCCGCCTGATCGGCTGGGACGAGATCCTGGAAGGGGGCCTGGCCCCCAACGCCACCGTGATGTCCTGGCGCGGGCTGGACGGCGCGATCGCCGCCGCCAAGGCCGGCCACGACACCGTGCTGTCGCCGCACCCCATCCTCTATCTCGACCATCGTCAGAGCCGCTCGCCCGAAGAGCCGACCGGCCGCGGGGTGCTGTCGACCCTGAGGGACGTCTACGCCTTCGATCCCGCGCCGGCCCAGCTGACGGAAGACCAGCGAAAGCACATCCTAGGCGTCCAGGCCAATGTCTGGACCGAGCATATGCAGACCGACGTCCGCATGCAGCAGATGGCCTTCCCGCGCGCCGTGGCCCTGGCCGAGCGCGCCTGGTCGCCGGAAGAGGCGGTCGGCTGGGACGACTTCGCCCGCCGCATGCCCGCCGAGATGGCCCGCCTGAAGGTGCTGGGCGTCACCGCCAACACCGTGCCGTTCGAGCCGCAACCGGCCCTGTCGGCAGGCGAGGGCGGCAAGACCAATCTGGCCCTGTCGACGGGTCTTGGCATCGGAGAGATCCGCTACACCATCGACGGCAAGACGCCGACCGCGACCTCGCCCCTCTATACCGGCGCCTTGGACTTGGCGAAGGGCGCGGTGGTCAAGGCCCGGACCTTCGTCGATGGCCAGGCCCTGGGCCGCGAGCGCGGCTGGACGATCGATCCGGCCCTGCTACGCACCCGTCTCAGCGGCCAGCTGAAGCTGTGCACCGACAAGGTGCCGCTGACCATGATCGACGACGCCCCCGTCGATCTCGCCAAGCGGCCGATGATGTTCGTCAACGTGCTCAATCCCTGCTGGATCTGGCAGGGCGCGGACCTGGAGAAGGGCGCGGCGTTCAGCGCCAAGATCAGCCAGATCCCGTTCAACTTCCAGGTCGGCGCCGATCGCGACAAGATCCCGCTGCGCGCGCCCGCGACCCCGGTCGGCGAGTTGGAGATCCGTGCAGGCTGCGACGGCGAAAAGCTGGCCGTCCTGCCCCTGGGCAAGGCGTCGGACAATCCGGGCCTGTCCACGATCACCGGCCGCTTGCCCGCCCGAACCGGCAAGGTCGATCTTTGCCTGACCTTCACGGCCAAGAGCGTCGATCCCTTCTGGGTGATCGAGCGCGTGACCCTGACGCCCTGAGTTTTCGAAAGAGTAGACCGTGTCCAACCTCGTTCTGTCTTCGCCGCTCAAGGGCTGGATCGCGCCGCTCGACGAGACCCCCGACGCGGTGTTCGCCGAGCGGATGCTGGGCGACGGCCTGGCCATCGACCCGCTGGACTCGACCCTGCATGCGCCCTGCGACGCGGTGGTCACCACCGTGCATCGCGCCCGCCACGCCGTGACCCTGCGCGCGGCCAACGGGGCCGAGATCCTGATGCATGTGGGGCTGGAGACGGTGGCGCTGAACGGCGAGGGCTTCAGCGTCTTCGTCAAGGAGGGCCAGGGCGTGAAGGCCGGTGACCGGCTCCTGGGCTTCGACCTCGACCTGCTGGCCCAGAAGGCTCGTAGCCTAATCACCCCGGTGGTGGTGACCAATCTGGACGCCTTCGAAATCGTCCGCCGCGACCAGGATCGCGAGATCGGCGTCGGCGACTTCCTGATGGAGCTGTCGCCGATCGGCGGCGCGGTGGCCCCAGGCCTGGTGGCCGACGGCGAGATCGCCCGCGCGGTGGTCGTGCCGCTGGTCCATGGCATCCACGCCCGCCCGGCCGCGCGCATCGCCGAAACCGCCCGCAAGTTCGTGGCCGAGATCGCCCTGGTCGCCCTCAATCGCCGCGCCAGCGCCAAGAGCCCGGTCGGGGTGATGTCCCTGGCCATCCGCCACGGCGACACCATCCAGGTCGTGGCCTCCGGCCTGGACGCCGAGGCCGCCGTCGCGGCGATCGTCGAGCTGATCGAAGGCGGCATGGGCGAGGGGGCTCCGGTCTCGGCCAAAGCCTCCGCTCCGTCGGCCGTGACGGTCGAGCCGGCTCGTCCCGTCGACGTGCCACGCGACGGCGTGCTGAAGGGCGTGCTGGCCGCGCCAGGCCTGGCCATCGGCAAAGCCGTGCGCCTGGCCTCAACCGACATCGTGGTGCGCGAGCAGGGCGAGGGCGCAGCCCACGAGGAAGCGGCGCTGGTCGCCGCCCTCGAAGTCGTCCGTCAGCGGATCGAACGCAACGCCGCCAAGGGCGACAAGGCTCGCAAGGCCATCCTCGGCGCCCACCTTGCCTTCCTGGAAGACCCCGAACTGGCCGCCGGCGCCCGCCGTCTGATCGCCGAGGGCAAGAGCGCGGGCTTTGCCTGGCGCAAGGCGGTCGGCGGCTATGTCGAGGCGCTGCGCGGCCTGGGCGATCGCCGCCTGGCCGAGCGCGTCGACGACCTCGTGGACCTGGAGCGCCAGGTCCTGCGCGCCCTGACCGGTGAAGAGGATGAGGGCGCGGTCCTGCCGCCCGGCTCGATCCTGCTGGCCGACGAACTGCTGCCCTCGCAACTGATGGGCGTGGACCCCGCCGCCGTGGCCGGCTTCGCCACCGCGCGCGGCGGCCCGACCTCGCACGTGGCGATCCTAGCCGCCGCCATGGGCATCCCGGCCCTGGTCGCCGTCGGCGGCGCGCTGCTCAACGTCAAGGACGGCGCGACCCTGATCCTCGACGCCGACAGCGGGACCCTGCGCGTCGCTCCCGACGCCCCGGCCCTGGAAGCCGCCCAGACCGCCCTGGCCCAGCGCCAGCAGCGCAAGGCCGCTGCTCAGGCCGCCGCCCACGATCCGTGCGTAACCAAGGACGGCGTCCGCATCGAGGTGTTCGCCAACACCGGCTCGATCAACGACGCCCTGGCCGCCGTGGCCAATGGCGCCGAGGGCTCGGGCCTGCTGCGCACCGAGTTCCTGTTCCTGGACCGCGAGACCCCGCCCGACGAGGACGAGCAGGCCCGCCAGTACCAGGCCATCGCCTCGGCCCTGGACGGCAAGCCGCTGATCATCCGCACCCTGGACGTCGGCGGCGACAAGGCCGCGCCCTATCTGCCGATCCCCACCGAGGAGAACCCGGCCCTGGGCCTGCGCGGCGTCCGCGTCAGCCTGTGGCGGCCGCATCTCCTGAAGACCCAGCTGCGCGCCATCCTGCGGGTGAAGCCGCTGGGCCAGTGCAAGATCATGGTCCCCATGGTCGCCAGCCTGGACGAACTGCGCGCCGTCCGTGCCGTGCTGGACGAGGCCAAGCGCGAGATGGGCGTGGTCGAGCGCATCGAGTTGGGCGTGATGATCGAGACCCCCGCCGCCGCCGTCACCGCCGACCTGATCGCCGCCGAGGCCGACTTCCTGTCGATCGGCACCAACGACCTGACCCAGTACGTGCTGGCCATGGATCGCGGCAATCCGGAGCTGGCCGCCCGCATCGACGCCTTGCACCCGGCGGTGCTGCGGATGATCGACCAGACCTGCCGGGGCGCGGCGAAGCATCATCGCTGGGTCGGCGTCTGCGGGGGTCTCGCCTCCGACCTCGACGCGACCGCGATCCTGCTGGGCCTGGGCGTCACCGAGTTCTCCACGACGGCCAGCATCGCGCCGGAAGTGAAGGCCAAGGTGCGGACCCTGTCGCTGGATACCTGCCGCGACCTGGCCAGCCAGGCGCTGGCCCAGACCTCGCCCGAAGCCGTGCGTGCGCTCTCCAAGTCCTTCGGAGCCTGAAGCCGATGAAGTCTCCGCTCGAGATCCTCCAGCCCCTGGGCCGGGCCCTGATGCTGCCGATCGCGGTGCTGCCGGTGGCCGGCCTGCTGCTGCGCCTGGGCCAGCCCGATCTGCTGAACATCAGCTTCATGGCCGCCGCCGGCGACGCCATCTTTTCCAACCTCGGTTTGCTGTTCGCCATCGGCGTCGCCGTGGGCCTGGCCAAGGAGAACAACGGCGCGGCGGGTCTGGCCGGTGTCGTCTGCTTCCTGATCGCCACCGAGGGCACCAAGGTCCTGCTGCACGTGCCGGCCGACGTCACGGCGGGCCTTGTGAAGGCGCACGCCGATCTGGCGACCGCTGCCTACAAGGCCAAGGCCATGGCCAAGCTCAGCGCGCCGATCGGCATCATTTCCGGCGTCATCGGCGGGCTGTTCTACAACCGCTTCTCGACCTTCAAGCTGCCCGAGTACCTGGCCTTCTTCAGCGGCCGCCGCTTCGTGCCGATGGTCTCGGGCCTGGCGGGCCTGGTCATCGCCGGCCTGCTGGGCGTGGGCTATGACGGCGTCAACGGCGCGGTCGACGCCGCCAGCCGCGCCGTGGTTGGCTCGGGCGAGCTGGGCTTGCTGGTCTTCGGCTTCCTGAACCGGATCCTGATCGTCACCGGCCTGCACCATGTGCTGAACAACATCGCCTGGTTCGTGGTCGGGGACTTCCATGGCGCGACCGGGGACCTGCGCCGCTTCTTCGCCGACGACCCGACCGCCGGGGCCTTCATGAGCGGCTTCTTCCCGGTCATGATGTTCGGCCTGCCGGCCGCGTGCCTCGCCATGTACCACACCGCCCGCCCGGAGAAGAAAAAGGCCGTCGGCGGGATGCTGTTCTCGCTGGCCCTGACCTCGTTCCTGACCGGGGTGACCGAGCCGATCGAGTTCAGCTTCATGTTCCTGGCGCCGGTGCTCTACGCCGTGCATGCGGTGCTGACGGGCGTGGCCATGGCGCTGATGAACCTCTTGAACGTGAAGCTGGGCTTCACCTTCTCGGCCGGCCTGTTCGACTACGTGCTCAACTTCGGCAAGGCGACCAATCCGTGGCTGCTGGTCCCGATCGGCCTCGTCTATGGCGGGGTCTATTATGGCCTGTTCCGGTTCTTCATCCAGAAGTTCGATCTGAAGACCCCGGGCCGCGAACTCGACGACGCTGCCGCCGCGCCGATCGTCGCTACCGGCGGCGGACGCGGTGCGGACTTCGTCCAGGCGCTGGGTGGGGCGAGCAATCTCGTTAGCGTCGATGCCTGCACGACCCGCCTCCGCCTGATCGTCGCCGACCAGGGCGCGGTCAGCGAGCCGGCCCTTAAGGCGCTGGGCGCGCGGGGTATCGTCAAACCGTCCGACAAGGCTCTGCAGGTGGTGCTGGGTCCGATCGCCGACGGTGTTGCGGGTGAAATTCGCGCGGCCATGGGTGCGCCGGCGCCGGTCGTAGCCGCCAAGCCGGTCGCCGCCAAGGTCGCCACACCCTCGATCGAGGACGATCGCAAGGCCGAGCGACTGGCCACGGCCCTCGGCGGGGTCGCCAACCTGCGCGAGGTCGGGACCTGCTCCAGCCGCCTGCGGGTGGTGGTGCGGGACCAGGACGTCGTAGACGAGGCTGCGCTGAAGGCCGTCGGCGTGCGCGGCGTGGTGCGGGTCGGCGCCCATGCGGTCCACATCGTGCTGGGTCCGGAAGCCGAGCGGATCGGCGCGGCGCTGCGCTGCCAGCTGCCGGCCTGAAACCCTCCCGACGAAGGGGCTTGTCTTCCGTCACGTTAGCGGCGGCCCTATCCTTGTAACTGAACAAGGATAAGGGAGGAGCCGTCATGGCCGAGGCATTGATCATCGACGCCGTCCGCACGCCGCGCGGCGTTGGCAAGGTCGGCAAGGGGGCGCTGGCCCACCTGCATCCGCAGCATCTGGCGGCCACGGTCCTGAAGGCGATCGCCGAGCGTAACAAGCTGGACACCGCCGACGTCGACGACGTGATCTGGTCGACCTCGACGCAGAAGGGCAAGCAGGGCGGTGACCTGGGGCGCATGGCGGCGCTGGACGCCGGTTACGACATCAAGGCCTCGGGCATGACCCTGGACCGCTTCTGCGGCGGCGGCATCACCACGGTGAACCTGGCCGCGGCCCAGATCATGAGCGGCATGGAAGATCTGGTCGTCGCCGGCGGCGTCGAGATGATGAGTCTGACCGCGAGCATGGCCGCCCAGGAGCAGGCCGCCGGCTTCCCGCCCGGCCTGATGGGCTCGGGCAATGCGCATCTGGACGAACTGCACCCGCAGTCGCACCAGGGCGTCTGTGGCGACGCCATCGCCAGCATGGAAGGCATCCGTCGCGAGGACCTGGACGCCCTGGGCCTGGAGAGCCAGCGCCGCGCCGCCCAGGCCATCGCCGAGAACCGCTTCGCCAAGTCGATCGTGCCGGTGCTGAACGATGACGGCCAGGTCGCGCTGGACCGCGACGAGTATCCCCGGCCCGAGACCACGGCCGAGGGCCTGGCCTCGCTGAAGCCGGCCTTCGCGGCCCTGGCCGACTTCCCGTACGACGACAAGGGCACGACCTTCCGTAAGCAGATCAATCGTCGCTATCCAGACCTGCAGATCGAGGCCAAGCACCATGCCGGCAACTCGTCGGGCGTCGTGGACGGCGCGGCGGCGGTGCTGCTGGCCTCGCGCGACTATGCCGAGAAGCACGGGCTGAAGGCCCGCGCCCGCGTGGTGGCCATGGCCAATATCGGTGACGATCCCACCCTGATGTTGAACGCCCCTGTGCCGGCCGCCCGCAAGGTGCTGGCCAAGGCCGGCCTCAAGGTCGAGGACATCGACCTGTGGGAGATCAACGAGGCCTTCGCCGTCGTCGCCGAGAAGTTCATCCGCGACCTGAAGCTCGATCGCTCGAAGGTCAACGTCAACGGCGGCGCCATCGCCCTGGGTCACCCGATCGGCGCCACCGGCGCGATCCTGATCGGCACGGTCCTGGACGAGCTGGAACGCACCGGCGGCCGCTACGGCCTGGTGACCATGTGCGCGGCCGGCGGCATGGCCCCGGCCATCATCATCGAACGTCTGTAAGCCTCGAGGACTGATCCATGAAACTCGACAACACCGTCGCCGCCGTCGTCACGGGCGGCGCTTCCGGTCTGGGTGAAGCCACCGCTCGCGCCCTGGCCGCCCAAGGCGTCAAGGTCGCCCTCTTCGACATGAACGAAGAGCGCGGCCAGCAGGTCGCCAAGGAGATCGGCGGCGTCTTCTGCAAGGTCAATGTGACCAGCGATGTCGACGTCGACGCCGGCTTCGAGAAGGCCCGCGCCGCCCACGGCCAGGAGCGGATCCTGGTCAACTGCGCCGGCACCGGCAACGCGGCCAAGACCGCCAGCCGCGACAAGGCCACCGGCGAGACCAAGCACTTCCCGCTCGACGCCTTCGACCGCATCATCCAGATCAATCTGGTCGGCACGTTCCGCTGCATCGCCAAGTCGGCCAAGGGCATGCTGGACCTGGAGCCGCTGGAAGACGGCGAGCGCGGCGCCATCGTCAACACCGCTTCGGTGGCGGCTGAAGACGGCCAGATGGGCCAGGCGGCCTATTCGGCCTCGAAGGGCGGCGTGGTGGGCATGACCCTGCCGATCGCCCGCGACCTGATGGGCGAGGGCATCCGCGTCAACACCATCCTCCCAGGCATCTTCAACACCCCGCTGATGAGCGGCGCGCCCGAAGCGGTGAAGGCGGGCCTGGCGGCCAGCGTCCCGTTCCCCAAGCGCCTGGGCAATCCCGAGGAATACGCTCAGCTGGCGGTGACCATGATCACCTGCGGCTACTTCAACGGCGAGGATGTCCGTCTCGACGGCGGCATCCGCATGGCCCCGCGATGAGCCAAGGCAAGCGTCTGGCCGGGCGCACGGTGCTGGTCACCGGCGCCTCGTCCGGCATCGGCGCGCGCTTCGCCCGCATTGTCGCGGGTGAGGGGGCGTCGGTCGTCATCGGCGCGCGTCGCGTCGACCGGCTGGAGGCCCTGCGCGCGGACATCGTCGCCGACGGCGGCAAGGCCCTGGCGGTGGCGCTGGACGTCGCCGATGAGGCCTCGGTGATCGCCGCCTATGACGCCGCCGAGGCCGCCTTCGGGCCGGTCGACGGGGTGGTGGCCAATGCCGGCATCCAGGTCGAGGGCCTGGCGACAGAGCTGTCCGTCGAGGACTTCGACCAAGTGTTCGCGGTCAATGTGCGCGGCGTGTTCCTGACCGCCCGCGAGGGCGCGCGGCGGATGCGAGCGGCGGGTATCGCCGAGAAGGGCCGCATCGTGCTTGTTTCGTCGATCACGGCCAACACGATCACGCCGGGCATCGTGACCTACAGCGCTTCGAAGGCGGCCGTCAGCCACATGGGCCGGCTGCTGGCCCGCGAGTGGGCGCGCACCGGTCCCAACGTCAACAACCTGTGCCCCGGTTATATCAAGTCGGAGCTGGCCGGCGACTGGTTCGACACCGAGGGCGGCGCCAAGCAGATGAGCAAATGGCCGCGCCGGCGGATCCTGGACGAGGACGCGCTGGACCCCATGCTGCTGTATCTGCTGTCCGACGAGAGCAAGGGCGTCACCGGCGCCGACTTCACCATCGATGACGGGCAATCGCTTTGAGCACGCATGACGCCGAACGCGGCGCGGCCATCGCCGCCAAGGTCGAGGCCTTCGTGCGCGAGGTCGTGGCCCCCTATGAGCGCGATCCCCGCTGCGGCGCCCACGGCCCGTCCGACGCGCTGATCGGCGAGCTGCGCGAGAAGGCCAGGGCGGCGGGCGTGCTGACGCCCCATATCCTGGCCGATGGCGGTCACATCTCGCATCGCGAGACCGCCCAGGTGCTGCGCGCCGCCGGCCTGTCCACTCTGGGGCCGCAGGCGGTCAACGTCGCCGCGCCCGACGAGGGCAACATGTATCTTCTGGGTCGGGTCGCTTCGCCTGAGCAGCGGACGCGGTTCCTGGATCCGCTGATCGCGGGGACGGCGCGCTCGGCCTTCTTCATGACCGAGCCGGCGGCTGACGGGGGGGCGGGTTCTGACCCGTCGATGCTGATGACCACGGCGCGGCAGGACGGCAATCATTGGGTGATCGACGGCCGCAAGGCGTTCATCACCGGGGCCGAAGGCGCCAAGGTCGGCATCGTCATGGCCAAGACCGAGGTCGGCGCGACCCTGTTCCTGGTCGACCTGCCCGATCCCGCCATCCGCATCGAGCGGGTGCTGGACACCATCGACAGCTCCATGCCCGGCGGTCACGCCGTGGTGGCGATCGAGGGTCTGCGGGTGTCGGCCGACCAGGTGCTGGGCCAGCCCGGCGATGGCTTCAAGCTGGCCCAGGTGCGGCTGGCGCCGGCCCGCCTGACCCACTGCATGCGCTGGCTGGGCGCCTGCATCCGCGCCAACGAGATCGCCACGGCCTATGCCGTGAAGCGCCACGCGTTCGGGAAGCCGCTGATCGACCACGAGGGTGTCGGCTTCATGCTGGCCGAGAACCTGATCGAGCTGAAGCAGGCCGAACTGATGATCGACTGGTGCGCCGACGTGCTGGACACCGGCGCCCTGGGCACTGTCGAAAGCTCGATGGCCAAGGTCGCCGTGAGCGAGGCCCTGATGCGCATCGCCGACCGCTGCGTGCAGGTAATGGGCGGAACCGGCGTCACCGGCGACACCATCGTTGAGCAGGTGTTCCGCGAGGTCCGGGCCTTCCGCATCTATGACGGCCCGACCGAGGTCCACAAATGGAGCCTGGCCAAGAAGATCAAGCGCGACGCGACGCCCAAGGGCTAAGGGACAATCCCGGCTAGGCGGGGCCGGGCCTGGCTTCTAGAAGTCGGGCCTGGTCGCGGATGATCGCGACGGTTCCAGGAGCGACCCATGCGCGTGGCGGTGTTCTCGGCCAAGGCCTATGATCGGCGGTTCCTGGACGCGGCCAACGCCGCCTTCGGCCACGAGCTGGACTATTTCGAAGCGCGGCTGGACGCCTCCACCGCCGCCTTGGCTGCCGGCCGTCCGGCGGTCTGCGTCTTCGTCAACGATCGCCTGGACGCGTCCGTGCTGGAGGCGCTGGCCCAGGTCGGTGTGAGGGCCGTGGCCCTGCGCTGCGCCGGCTACAACAATGTCGACCTGGCGGCCGCCGAGCGGTTGGGGATCACGGTCGTCCGGGTGCCGGCCTATTCGCCCGAGGCCGTGGCCGAGTTCACCCTGGGCCTGATCCTGGCCCTGGACCGTAACATTCCCAGGGCCTGGAACCGGGTGCGCGAGAACAACTTCGCCCTGGATGGCCTGATCGGCCGCAACCTGTCGGGCCGCGTCGCCGGGGTGGTCGGCACGGGCCGGATCGGGGCGCTGGTCGCGCGGATGCTGCGGCTGGGCTTTGGCTGCGAGGTGCTGGCTTCGGATGTCTATCAGGACGAGGCCTTGATTGCGGCCGGCGTACGCTACGTGCCGGTCGAGACCTTGTTGCGTGAGGCCGACATCGTCTCGCTGCACTGTCCGCTGACGCCCGAGACTCGCCACCTGATCGACGCGAACGCCATCGCCCAGGCCCGCGACGGCGTCATGGTTGTCAACACCAGCCGCGGCGCGCTGATCGACACCTCGGCCCTGATCGAGGGGCTGAAGAGCCGCAAGGTCGGCGGGGTGGCGCTGGACGTCTACGAGCAGGAGGCGGACCTGTTCTTCGAGGACCTGTCCAACGAGATCATCCAGGACGACGTCTTCCAGCGCCTGCTGACCTTCCCCAATGTGCTGGTCACCGGCCACCAGGCCTTCCTGACCGAGGAGGCGCTGGGCGCGATCGCCGAAACCACGCTGGGCAGCCTTGCCGAGATCGAGGCGGGCCGCACGCCGCAGCATCAGGTCCTGCGCGAGGCCGTGGTCGCCCCGGCTCAGTAGGCGAAGCGCAGGCCGACCACGAACTGCCGCCCGGTGACGTGGCGATAGTTGGCCAGGCCCGAGGTGTCGGCATAGAGGCTCTGCGGCTGGTTGGTCAGGTTCAGGCCTTCCAGGGTCAGGGCCAGGCGCTGGCTGATCCGGTGCTGCAGGGCGAAATCGACGTTCAGCGCGCCATTGGCCCCCTCGACATTGGTGCCGGCGCGACCCGGCACGCTGGTGGTGTAGCGGCTGCGATAGGCCAGGGACACGCGGGCGCTGAGCGGCTTGCTCTCGTAATAGAGGGTGGCGTTGTAAGACCGCCGCGACAGGCCGTTGATGTCGCCCGTGGCGATCAGCGCGCCGTCGGGCGTAAGGTAGCGGATGCGCGAGCGCACGGTCGTCAGATTGCCGATGAAGCCGAAGCGATCGAACGGCGCGGGCAGAAAGGTGAAAGGCTGCTGGTAGGTCAGCTCGGCGCCGTATAGCGGGCCGCCGGGCGTGTTGATCGGCTGGTTGAACTGCCAGACCGGCAGTTCGGGCGCGCAGCCCACCGAGGTGCCGCAGGCCGCGCGACCGACCTCGTCCGGCAGGCCGAACGGATTGGCCGAGAACACTGACAGCGGCGACAGCGACGGCTGCACCAGGCTGGAGATCTGTTTGTAGAACAGGGCCAGCGACAGCAGGCTCTGGGGCGCGAAGTACCATTCGGCCGCCAGGTCGATCGTCCGGGCCCGGAATGGCGCGAGATCCGGATTGCCGGCCGAGACCATCTTGTAGCTGATCGTGGCGATGCTGACCCCCGGGCGCAGCATGGCCAGCTCGGGCCGCGACATCACCTTGGAGGCGTGAAAGCGCAGCAGCAGGTCGGGCGCGGGCTCGACGACCAGGTTCAGGGCGGGCAGCAAGTCGTCGTAGCGGCGGCGGTCGACGTCGCGGAAGATCGCCTGCACCGCGCCGCCCTCGGCCAGGGCCGAGCGCACGCCGTAGCCGCTGACCTCCTGGCGGGTCGTGACATAGCGCAGGCCGACATCGCCAAAAGCGGGCGCGCCGAGGAGATCGAAGCGGAAGTCCAACTGGGCGAAGGCCCCGTCGGTGACCTCCTCGACGCCGAAATTGGCGCCCAGCACCGGCTCGGGCCCGACATTGTAGACGCCGCAGCCGGTGGTGAAGCAGAGGCCGGCGAACGGCGAGGGCGGGGCCGACCCCGGCGTCACGGACGGGAGATAGGCCGGGTCGTTCAGGCGCAGGGCCGCCAGGCTGCGCTTGATCGACGGGATCAGCCAGCGCCCAGCGCCGCCGCCGGGCCACGAGCCGGGATAGGCCAGGATGTCGGTGAAGGCCGAGACCGGGACCTGGCGCAGGGCGTCGGGCAGCACGCCATTGACGTTGGTGGCCGTGCCGTTCGAGCGGTTGTAACTGGTGACCTCGACCCGATAGCGCTTGCGTGAGGCGCCGGCCTTCAGCGTCCAGCCCGGGGTCATGGTCCACTCGGCCTGCAGGCTGGCGGTGGCGAAGCGGTTGTCGACCCAGTTGGGATCGCTGCGGATCTCCGACAGAGTCCAGGCCCCGGGGTTCAACAGGTCGGCGTCGCCATAGTTCAGCACGGGATCGACGCCGCGCCGGTAGTCGTAGGCGTAGCCCTGGACGTTGTACTGGTCGAGCTGGATGGTTGACTGGACGTCGTTGGCGAAGTCCGACCGCGAGGCGCCGAGCAGGGCGCTGATCTTGAAGGCGTCCGAGACCTTGTGATCCAGGCGCAGGGTGGCCTGGTCGAACCGGGTCTCCAGTTCATCGTAGCGGGCCTCGGATTTCAGATCGATGTTGTTGAACACGCCCTGGGTCAGAGCCGTCAGGCCCGGGCGGGTCTGCTCGACTGTGGCTGAGACGACATCCACCTGGTTGAGGCCGCAGCTGGCCGGCGCTGCCGGACCGCACACGCCGCCCGAGAGAAAGGTAAAGGTCTCCAGATAGGCCTCGTTGCGTTTTGCCCGGAAGTCGGCGTGCAGCAGGTCGAGGGTCAGTTCGGTGCGATCGTTGGGCCGCCACTGCAAGGCGGCGGTGGCCCCCAGGCGCTCCTGATCGATGTGCATGTAGTCGTAGCGCGGAATGCGCGGATGGACCGCGGCGTTGACGGCGACCAGGCCTGGCGTGGTTCCGGCGGCGGCGCTGCGGAAGCCCGGCGCGGCGGCCGCGCCGCTCTGCCAGAGGCCGGCGTTGTAGCCCAGGTCCAGCAGTTCGCGCTCGGTGTAGGCGACTGAGGCCAAGACGCCCAGGCGGCCGTCCAGGAAGGTGTTGGAGATCAGCGCCGCCGCGCGCGGGCTGCGGGTCTGGGACAGGTCGTTGTAGCCGACCTTGGCCGAGGCGGCGAAGGTGAAGCCGGGCTTGTCGAACGGGCGGGCGGTGGCCAGGTCGACCGTGGCCCCCAGCGAGCCCTCCTCGGCGCTGGCCGAGGCGGTCTTCTGCACTGAGATGCGGCTGAAAAGCTCCGAGGCGAAGACGTTGAAGTCGAACGAGCGGCCGCGATTGGTGCCGCCGCCGGCATTGGCGCCGCCCGAGGTCGCCACCGTCTCCATGCCGTTGACGCGCACGCGGGTGAAGACGCCCCCCAGGCCGCGCACGGCGATCTGGCGACCCTCGCCGGCGTCGCGGGTGATGGCCACGCCGGGGATGCGCTGGATGGATTCCGACAGGTTCAGGTCGGGGAACTTGCCGATGTCCTCGGCCAGGATGGTGTCGACCGCCGCAGCCGTCTCGCGTTTGATGTCCAACGCCTTCACGAGGCCGCTGCGGAAGCCGGTGACGACCACGCCGCTGACCGCCACCGGCGCGTCGGGCTCGAGTGGCGCGGGAGGCGCAGCGGGCGGTGGCGCGACGGCGCGTTGGCGAGCCGGCTCGGGCGCGGACGCGGGCGGGGCGAGTTCGATCACCAGTCCGCCGCCGGCCTTGCGCGCTGCCCGCAGGCCGCTGCCGGCCAGCAGGCGATCGATGGCGTCCTGCGACGAGAGGCGACCCTTCACCGCGCTGGACCGCCGACCGCGTAGCAGGCTGGCGGGCGCGCTGACCGAGACGTCCGACTGCCGCGAATAGGCCAGCAGGGCCCGGCTCAGGTCCTGGGCGGGAATGTCGAAACTGGCCTGCTCGGCGCCGGCGGCGACGCCGGGCGCGATCAGGACGGCGACAAGGAGTGCAAGGGCCGGCCGGACGGCGGACATGACCGGGTCAGCTCGCCTTCGCGGTCCGGATCAGCAGGCTTCCGTCGGGCTGGGCCGCCACCGCGACCGGCAGCACGGCCGGCAGGCCGGTGATAAAGGCCTCGAAGCCCTCGGTCCGGAATGAGGCGGTGACCTCCAGCTCGGCGATCTCCGGCGAAGCGAAGGTGATCGGGCGGCTGGTGTAGCGGCGAGCGTCGGCCACCACTTCGGACAGGCGCGCGCCGGCATAATACACGCGACCGCCGCGCCAGGCGCCGGCCTCCGCGGCGTCGATGCTGCCCTCGGACAGCGCGCCATCCTTCGCCGTGGCGTCCTGGCCGCGCCGGAGGGTCAGGGCCTGGCCTCCGTATTTCGCGCCGACCTGCACAACGCCCTCCTGCACCGCTACGCGGACCAGCTTGGCGTCGCGGCGGACATTGAACTGGGTGCCGACCACCCGCACCTGGGCCTCGCCGGCGTCCACATAGAAGGGGCGATCATGCTGCTTGGCGACGGTGAAGAAGGCCTCGCCACTGTCCAGGAAGGCGTCGCGGCGACCATGCGAGAGGCGGACCCGCAGGCTGGAGGCGGGCCCCAGATCGACCTGGCTGCCATCCGCCAACGCCACTTGGCGTGTCTGGCCGACGCTGGTCTGGTAGCTATCGGTTCGTATACTGATGAATGGCCAGGTGATGGCGACCGCCAGGGCCAGGCTGGCGGCGGCGAGGGCGAACTTGGGCGCGGCGTGCGCGCCTTCCCACCACAGTTGCAGGCGCGCGACGGGCGAAAGCGGGCGCGCGGGCAGGCGGGCATAGGCGCGCAGGTTTTGCAGGCGACCCAGGTCCTCGAACACGGCGCGCGAGTCGGCGAAAGCCGCGGCGTGGGCGGGATCGGCCGCCAGCCACTGCTCGAAGCGCTTCTGCTCGCGGGGCGGCAGGGGACCGGCGCCCAGGGCCACGGCCCAGCGCCGCGCCTGACGAGCGATATCGGAGTCAGGATCGGCCAAGACGCGCTCGCGAAAGTCCACGATAGTCGGCCACGCCGCTGGCCAGGGCCCGCTCGCAGACGGCCAGGGCCTCCTCGACGGTCTTGCGGACCAGCGACTGCGAGGCCCCGGTGCGCCGGCTGATCTCGGCATAGGTCAAGCCTTCCAGCCGATTGGCCAGGAGAAAGCTGCGGTGGCGCTCGGGCATGCCTCGGACGACGTCCTCCAGGAAGGTCAGGGTCTCGCGGGCCATCAGGGCGCGCTCGACATTGGTCTGGGCGTCGTTGGCCGGCGAGGCGACGTCCTCGACCGCGACCAGATGACGGCCCTGGCTCAGCTGCTGACGGCGGGCGTCGATCGCGACGTTAGCGGCGATCCGGAACAGGAAGGCGCGCGGATTGTCGATCGTCTTCGACTGCGGCAGCTCGCCCATCCGCACGAAGGCGATCTGGGCGATGTCCTCCGGGTCGGGCGGGCCCAGGCCGAAGCGGCGCTGCACGAAGGCGCAGACCTCGCTCCAGTGGCGCGCATACGTCTCGGCGAAAGCCGAACTGTCCCGCCAGCGGGTTTCCAGCCCCGTCTCGAGGCCCCTATCCCGCCGGTAAGGGAGCATCGTTTCCGACACCGGTTACCTCCCCAGCTCCATTTCTGTTCTTCAGAGCTTGGAAAGAACGTGCCAGCAGTCCGGTAGCGGATCAACGCCAGCAAAAATATTTCAACGGCTGTCGGAAAGTTTGTGCGATTTCGAAGGGCGTTTTCGTCTGCGCGCGCGCGAGGCCTTGTCGCGGCGACTTCCATGGTGATGCGAGCCAAAAACCCAGTATCTGTTGACGTCATGGGGTTTCAGTGAGGCGGGCAACGCTCCGCGTTCGCACCATTTTGAGTTCTTCTCGGCCGATGTTGTGCGAACGCGGATTTGGGTTTCGTCTTACATAGTTTGGGGTGAGTGAATTGGAATAATTTTCCTGCAAATTATCATGATACCGCTACCTTTTTGCTTTGATGGCGTCATTTTCGGCGCTATGTGATCTGTACGGCGGCGAAGACCCCGGAGCGGAGAGAATGTCTCCTCGCTCAAAAGCAAACGACAGGGAGATCAACCATGAAGCGGCTCACATCCTAGTCGTGCTGGGCGTCGAAGGCCGGTAGCCGGCCAACCGCTCCGCAAACCTCTCTTTCAAAACCCATTCCCGGCGCGATCGCGCGGACCGGCGTCAGCTTCTGGCGCGGCGGTGCGAGCTCGCGCGTCCTCTGCAGGCCTGCATGACCTCGACCCCCATCCAGCCGATCCGCCGTACCGTCCTGCGCGCCGGGGCCTGCGCTCTGGTGCTGCCGACGATCGCTGCGCGCGAGCCGTTCGACGCGGCCGTCGGCCCGGGTGCTCGCGCCGTGGCGGGTCGCACGTTCGCGACGCTTCAGGAGGCGATCGACGCAGCCAAGGCGTTCCCGGCCGAGCGCCGCTATCGCATCTGGCTGGGCGAGGGCCGCTTCCAAGGCCAGGTCCGGATCGACCGGCCCAATGTCGAGATCCAAGGCCGGGGCATGGGCCGCAGCGTACTGTTCTTCAACGCCGCCGCCGGTCACATCGCCCCCGATGGCAAGCCGTACGGCACCTTCCGCACCTGGTGCGTCAGCGTCACCGCGCCGGATGTGCGGCTGCAGGGCCTGACCATCGCCAACACCTTCGACGCGCCGGCTGAGATGCGCCGGCCCGGCGGCATGCGCTCGGACGAGGGCGGCAGCCAGCAGGCCCTGGCCCTGTCGCTGGGCGCGGGTGCGGATCGCTCGGTGGTGGCCGGCTGCGAGCTGACCAGCCACCAGGACACCCTCTATGTCGCGCGCGGCCGGGCGCTGTTCCGCGATTGCAAGATCCTGGGCAGCTACGACTTCATCTTCGGCGGGGCGGCCGCGCGTTTCGAGCGCTGCGAGATCCGGTCTCTACCGCGCCTGGACCCGGTCGAGGGCTATATCGGCGCGCCCAACACGGTGATCGACCAGCCCGTCGGCCTGGTGTTCGACGCCTGCCGCCTGACCGCCGCGCCCGGCGTGCCCGACGGCAGCGTGTTCCTGGCCAGACCCTGGGGCGTCTCGACCGTGGTCGACGGCAGGCGCGTGCGCACCGTCGGCATGGCCACCTATCTGCGCTGCGCCATGGGCCGCCACATCGCGCCTACGGGGTGGACCCGCATGTGGTTCACCCGCCCCGACGGCCAGCGCGCCTGGTTCGAGCCCGAAGACGCGCGCTTTGCAGAGTTCGCCAGCACCGGTCCGGGCGCGCCGCGCCCAGGCGCCAAGCGGCGAGGCCGACTGCTCACGGCCGCCGAGGCCGAGGGCTTCTCACGACAGCGGATGTTCGGGGACTGGCGCCCGCCGGTCTGAGCTTCGCCAACGACTTTCAAGAAACAGGGGAGGACAACCAAATGACCAGAACACATTCCAAGACGGCCCTGCTGCTGGCCACCGCCTTGGGCGCCGGCCTGATCGGCCTGCAGGCCCAGGCGCAAGAGGCGGAGAACACCGCCGTCGAAGAGATCGTCGTCACCGGCTATCGCGAGGCCCTGGCCAGCGCGCTGAACCAGAAGCGCCTGTCGAACGCGGCCATCGACGTCATCAACGCCGAGGACATAGCCGACTTCCCTGACGCCAACCTGGCCGAGTCGATCCAGCGTCTGCCAGGCATCACCATCGACCGCGAGAACGGCGAAGGCCGCCAGATCACCGTCCGCGGCCTGGGCGGCGACTTCACCCGCGTCCGCATCAACGGCCTGGAAGCCCTGTCAACCGCCGGCGACAGCTACGCCCAGTCGACCGGCAACCGCTCGCGCGGCTTCGACTTCAACACCTTCGCCTCGGAGCTGTTCAGCCAGATCGCCGTGCGCAAGTCGGCTTCGGCCGATGTCGACGAGGGCTCGCTGGGCGCAACGGTCGACCTGACCGCCGGCAAGCCGCTGAACTACAAGGAAAACCGTCTCGCCCTGTCGCTGCAGGACGGCTACTACGAGAACGGCAACCAGCATAATCCGCGCGTCGCGGGCCTGGCCACGCGTCGCTTCGACACCAAGATCGGCGAGTTCGGCGTGCTGTTCTCGGGCGCCTACAACAAGCGCCGCCAGCGCGCAGACGGCTATGCCCAGCAGCCCGGCTCGGCCGACTATGTCTATCGCGGCGCGACCTTCCCGACGCTGACCACCCTGACCAATGGCCAGAACCGTCAGGGCTTCTCGGCCCCGACCGGCACGCCCTGCGACCAGATCGTGCCCGGCGCCAACATCACCAATGCGGCGGTCTGCGCGGCGCTGAGCGGCTCCAACCCCGGCGCCTACAACCTGATCAACAATCCGATTGGCTCGACGGTCACCAACGGCGTGACGACCGCGCCAGGCTCGACCAAGCGCTTCACGGCCCTGCCGATGATCCAGTCGCGTGAAGTGGTGGAAGAGCGTCGCGGCTTCACCGGTTCGCTGCAGTGGAAGCCGACGTCGCGGACCTCGATCAGCGTCGACGGCCTCTATTCCAAGCTGGAAAGCCAGTCGACCAACTACCAGCTGACCCCGTTCGGCCTGGTGCGTGGCGACCTGGTCAACGGCCTTTATCAGGTCTCGGCCGCCACGCCGGTCGCCACCAAGCGTGGCTTCTATAACCGCTGCGACGCCCGCGCCGGCACCGACATCCTGGCCCCGATCGACTGCGGCCAGTCAATGAACAGCGCCACCCCGCTGCCCGGCGCGATCAGCGGCATGAGCTTCAATCCCAACAACTGGGACCCCTACGACTACTACAACAGCCCGACCTCGCGCGGTTACATCCCCGATGCGGCCGGCATCGCCCGCCGGGTGTCGTTCATCGGCAAGCAGGCCGTGCGCGTCATCGACGGCCAGCTGACCCCGGGCGGCACGGCCGAGTACCTGAAGCTGGGCAATGTCGACATCTCGTCGGTCACCGACCAGAACAGCTACCAGACCACCTTCAAGCAGGGCTCGATCAGTCTCGACCACGACTTCGGCAACGGCTTCTACGTCAGTGCGCTCTACGGGCGCTCGGAGTCGAACAACCACAGCACCGGCCTGCTGGCCGAGATCGAACATCTGGACGCCGGCCAGGGCACGAACCCCAGCGACTACTTCATCTATGACTACCGGGAAGGCGGCGCGATGCCGATCCTGAACGTCGGCTTCAACGCCGCCGACCCGAACAACTGGGAGTACATCAAGGGCCACTCGTCGATCCGCAACTTCCAGCGGATCATCAAGAACACCTACGAGGGCGGCCGCATCGACCTGACCTGGGAGATCCATCCCGACTACAAGATCAAGGCCGGCTTCACCCGCCGCACCTACACCTTCAGCAACCAGCAGTTCCAGCGCACCCTGAACGACACGCTGAACCCCAGCTTCCTGGAAGCCGGCGTGACGATGCAGGAGATGACGCGCCTGACCAACTGGGGCGAGGGCCTGAAGGCGCCGGCCGGCAGCACGACCTCGTACCTGTCGCCGGACCTGGAGGCCTTCAAGAAGACCTACGACTTCACCTGCAACTGCATCAACAAGTGGGGCGACTGGCGGATCACCTATCTGAACAACGCGGCCAACCAGTTCGGCGTGCGTGAAGTCGACACCGGCGGCTACGGCATGCTGGACTTCAAGCGCGACCTGTTCGGCGGCACGGTCCGCGGCGACGTCGGCTTGCGCTATGCCAAGACCGAGGTCGTGGCCACCGGCCTGACCAACACCTCGCGTCCGGTGTCCAACAGCAACGAATATACCGACTGGCTGCCGTCGCTGAACGTGGTGTTCGAGCCGACCAGCAACCTGCTGTTCCGCTTCGCCGCGGCCGAGGTGATGGCGCGCCCGATCCTCAACAACCTGGCCCCCAGCGTGACCTCGTTCTCGGCCCCGTCGGCGCCGGGCGCGGTCACCGGTGGCTCGATCACCCTGGGCAACACCAAGCTGAAGCCCTTCCGCGCCACCAACTACGACTTCTCGGCCGAGTGGTACTTCGGTCGCGGGGGTCTGCTGGCCCTGGCCGTGTTCCGCAAGGAGCTGTCCAGCTATCCGCAGACCGTGGTGGCCGAGGCGCGCCTGTCGCAGATCCTTACCCCGGAGATCATCCAGTCGCTGCGCGCCTCGCAGACCAATGTGGAGTCGATCAACTACATCAACGCCGACAACGTCTTCAACGTACGCCAGTACCGCGACGCGCCCGGCGGCACGATCGACGGCGTCGAGGTCAGCTACCAGCAGAACTTCACCTTCCTGCCGGAGACCTTCTCGTTCCTGCCCGAGTGGACCAAGAACTTCGGCATCCAGGCCAACTACACCCACATCAAGTCGGAGCTGAACTACATCCTGGACCCCGGCGCCCTGGCCACCGCCACGGCTGCGGCGCGTCCGGCGGTGATCGCCAAGGGTCCGTTCCTGGGCGCCTCGCCGGACTCGCTGAACTTCACGCTCTTTTATGAAGCCCCGACCTGGAGCATCCGCGGTTCGGTGGCCCACCGCGCGGCCTACTACACCAACTATCCGGTGTCGGCGGGCAGCTGCGATCCGGGCTTCTGCGACGGCCCGCTGGTCAACGACTTCCTGGGCAGCAAGGCGACGACCAACTTCGACATGGCCGCCCGCTACAACATCAATGAGCGGGTCAGCCTGACGATCGACGCCCTTAACCTGACCAACCAGAAGAGCGAGCGCTACGCCTATCCGAACGATCCGATGCCGACCGGCTACATCGCCACCGGCCGCCAGATCTTCATGGGCGCGCGCATCACCTTCTAAGGCGTTTCCCTAACCTCCCCTGGGGAAGGCCTTGCACGGGCCTTCCCCTTCTTTTTTGGAGCTTTCGAATGTTCAGGCGGACGCTGCTGGCCCTCTCGGCCCTGGCTTGCGTGGCGACCTCGGCGCAAGCGGCCGAGCCCGTCGCGCGTGAGTTTCCCAAGGCCATCGCGCCGTCGAAGATCATCCTGGTGGGCGACTCCACCACGGCGGTGATCGGCGGCTGGGGCCCCAGCTTCTGCGCCTATCACGTCACCTCGTTCGCGGCCTGCGTCGACCTGGCGCGCGGCGGCCGCAGCTCGCGCACCTACATGCAGGAGGGATCCTGGACCGTGGCGCTGAACGAGGCCAAGGTCGCGGGCTACAAGACCACCTGGGTGCTGATCCAGTTCGGCCACAACGACCAGCCGGGCAACTCGCGCTCGACCGAGCTGGCGCAGGAGTTTCCCGGCTATATCCGCCGCTATGTCGAGGACGCGCGCGCCGTCGGGGCGACGCCGATCCTGGTGACGCCGCTGGTGCGCCGCGCCTTCAAGGACGGCCAGCAGATCAATGACCTGGCGCCCTGGGCCGAGGCCGTGCGCAAGGTCGCCGCCGAGACCGGCGCGCCGCTGATCGATCTCAACGCCCTGAGCGCCAAGGCCGCCCAGGATCTGGGGTCGCAGAAGTCGGAACTGTTCGCCCAGCTGCCGCGCAACACCGCGCCCAAGGGGGCGGCGCCGGCCCGGGCCCAGACCGAGGTCAATGTCCAGCCGACGGCGACCTATCGTCTGTCCTATGACGACACCCACCTGGGCGAGGAGGGCGCCGACTATATCGCCGCGATCATGGCCCAGGCCCTGGCTGACACGGTCCCGGCGATGCGGCCGGTGCTGATCGTCGAGCGCCGGCCGGACCGTCGCAAGGCGCTGCTTCCCTAGCCGGGAATGCGGGCGACGACCTTGATCTCGAAGTCGAAGCCCGCCAGCCAGGTCACGCCCACGGCTGTCCAGTTGGGATAGGGCGCCGGGCCGATCTCCTCGGCGCGGACCTTCATCACCGCCTCCAGCTGGGTCTGCGGATCGGTGTGGAAGGTTGTGATGTCGACTACGTCCTCCAGGCCGCAGCCGGCGGCGGCCAGCACCGCGCGCAGGTTGGCGAAGGCGCGGCGGACCTGGTCCTCGAACACCGGCTCAGGCGAACCGTTCGCGCGGCTGCCGACCTGGCCGGAGACGAACAGCAGGTCGCCCGAGCGGATCGCCGCCGAGTACTGGTGCAGGTCGTAAAGGGCGTGACGGTCGGCGGGGAAGACAGCTTGGCGCTGGGACATGTCGGGGTCTCCGTTTGGATTGGCCGGCATGACCTATGAGCGGCGAGATCTGCGCACTAGGCGTTGAAATCGGCATGAACTGATGTGAAATCACCACCAATGCCGCGCCCGTCCCTCAACGATCTCTCCGCCTTCCTGGCCGTCGCCACCCATCGCAGCTTCCGGCGCGCCGCCGATGAGCTGGGCGCGGCGCCCTCGACCGTCAGCCATGCGGTGCGCGGGCTGGAGGAGCGGTTGGGCGTGCGTCTGCTGAACCGCACGACCCGCAGCGTCTCGCCCACTGAGGCCGGCTTCCAGTTGCTGGACCGCCTGCAACCGGCCCTGACCCTGCTAGACGAGGCGCTGGAAGGGGCCATGGCGTCCCAGGGGCGCGTGGTGGGCTCGGTGCGGATCAACACCCCGCGCATTCCGGCCGCCATGCTGGTGCGCGACGTCCTGCCGGTGATGGCCGAGCGCTATCCGGACGTCACGGTCGACATCGTCGTCGAGGGGCAGCTGGTTGACATCGTGGCGGGCGGCTTCGACGCCGGGGTGCGGCTGGTGGGTTCGATCCCCCGGGACATGGTGGCCGCGCCGCTGGCCGAGGCCGTGCGGTTCCAGTGCGTGGCCGCGCCGGCCTATCTCGATCAGGCCGGCGTCCCGCAGGCGCCCGAGGATCTGAAGCGCCATCGCTGCATCGGCCATCGTCTGCCGGGCGGGAAGCTCTATCGCTGGGAGTTCGAGCGGGCCGGGCAGGCGGTCATTATCGAGACGACCGGGGCGGTGGTGCTGGACGACGAGGAGCTGATGGTCGAGGCCGCCGTTAGGGGGTTGGGCATCGCCTATGTCGTCGCCCCGGCCGCCGAGGCCGCCCTGGCTGCGGGCCAGCTGCTCGAGGTGCTGGCCCCATGGACGCAGGCCGCCGAGGGTCTGGCCCTCTATTATCCCGGCCATCGCGCCGTGCCGCCGGCCCTGCGGGCCTTCCTGGACGTTGTCCGTGAGATCAACCGAAAATAGCGCTTGTCATACCAGTGCTTTCGCGGTGCTCTCTACGGCAAATCCGTTGGAATACGGGGGAGGAAACATGTTTTCGCGACGCAGGCTGCTCGTTTCGGCCGTTGGACTCTCGCTCTGGGCCGGTCCTGTTTTGGCCAAAAATGTTACCGCTACCGAAGTTAAGGCGACGATGGCCCGGGCCACGCGCTTCATGACCGACAAGGTGGCGGTGAAGGGCGGCTACGTCTGGTCCTACCTCGCCGACTTCTCGCGCCGTTGGGGCGAGATGGAGGCCTATCCGACCATGATCTGGACCCAGGCCCCGGGCACGACGGAGATGGGGCAGACCTTCCTGGACGCCTATCGCGCCACCGGCGACGCGATGTACTACGCCGCCGCCGAGCAGGTGGCCTCGGCCTTGATCGCCGGCCAGCACCCGGCCGGCGGCTGGAACTACATCATCGACTTCGCCGGCGAGGCGTCGCTGAAGCGCTGGTACGAGACCATCGGCGCCAACGGCTGGCGGCTGGAGGAATTCCAGCACTACTACGGCAACGCCACCTTCGACGATCACGCCACGATCGAGTGCGGCCGCTTCCTGCTGCGCCTGCACCTGGAGAAGGGGGATCCGAAGTACCGCGCGGCCGTCGACCGTTGCGTCGACTTCGTCCTGAACAGCCAATATCCGAACGGCGGCTGGCCCCAGCGCTGGCCGCGCATGGGCGAGTTCTCCAAGCAGGGACGGCCCGACTACACCGGCTTCATCACCCTGAACGACGAGGTCGCCGAGGAGAACATCTCGTTCCTGCTGCTGGTGTTGCAGCAGCTGAAGGAAGAGCGGGTGCGCGCGCCTCTGATGCGGGCCATGTCACTGATGGTCGACCTGCAGCAGCCCAAGCCGACGCCGGGCTGGGCGATGCAATATACGATGGACCTCAAGCCCGCGACCGGCCGCACCTACGAGCCGGCCTCGATCACCCCGCACGGCACGGCCGCGGCGGTCGGGCAGATGCTCGACTACTACCAGCTGACCGGCGATCCGAAGTACCTGGCGCGGGTGAGCGAGGCGATCGACTGGATCGCCAGCGTCGAGATCCCGCTCGCCAAGCGCGGCTCGGACGGCCGCAACTTCTATCGCGACTACGAGCCGGGGACCGGGCGACTGCTGACGGGCCATCGCAGCGGCTCCAACAGCCAGAATGGTCGCTTCTGGTCGGAGTTCGCCAAAGATGACGCGACCCCGGCCAAGCACATCAACGTCGCCGCCCTGCGCGCCCGCTACCAGCGGGTGGCGGCCATGACCCCCGAGCAGGCCACCAAGGACTCGGCGCTGCTGGGGCGCGGGCCCTCGCTGCTGCCGCCCTATGTGGTCAGCCACGTGGGCGGCTCTGACCTCAATGTCACCGTCTACGACGACAAGAAGACCGCCGCCGTGGCCGAGTTGGTCGCGGGCCTGAACGCCGAGGGCTACTGGCCGGTGGAGTTGCGCACGACCAGCCATCCCTACAAGGGGCCAGGTCCCGCCCAGCCGCCGCCGGGCTTCGTCGATCCTGGGCAGGTCGGCGACTCGTGGGACACCTCGCCCTTCACCCTGCCGCGCGGCCCGATGGGCATCTCGACGGGGGCCTACATCAACAACATGGCGCGCTTGATCGCCTATCTGCGGACTCAAAAGGCATGACGACTTTCGCGATGACGCGCCGCGCGGCGCTGGCCGGTATCTCGGCGCTTCCGGCTGCGGCCATGGCCGCGCCCAAGGCCGCCGAGGAGCGCTACGCCCTGGTTCCCGACATCGTGGTGGCCAAGGACGGCTCGGGCCAGTTCGACTCCATCCAGGCGGCGCTGAAGTCGATCCCGGCCAGCAATCGCGAGCGCAAGGTGATCTTCGTCCGCAACGGCTTCTACGACGAGGTCGTCCGGGTCGATGCGCCCTATCTCACCCTGCGCGGCGAGAGCCGCTTGGGCGTGCGACTGCAGTCCAACCGTCCGGCCGAGGGCATCAGCGGCGACGTCGGCCAGGGCGTGCTCAACATTGTTCCGACGGCCCACGACTTCGTGCTGGAGGCCATGACGGTGCACAACACCGTCACCAAGGCCGGCCCCCATGCGTTCGCGGTGCTGGGCCGCGCCGACCGCTCGATCATCCAGGACGCCGACGTCCTCAGCCTCGGCGCCGACACACTGTCGATGTGGCGCACCGCCAAGAGCGCGGCCGAGAATGGTCTGTCGGAAGGTCCGGGCGCGACGCCGCTGACCCAGGATGGCGGCCGCTACTATCACAATGGCTTGAGGGTGATCGGCTCGGTCGACTTCGTCTGCCCGCGCGGCTGGTGCTTCATGGAGAGCAGCGAGATCGTCCAGGTCTATCCCCGCGCCGAGGCCGCCGTCTGGCACGACGGCAAGGGCGATCCGGACAAGAAGTTCGTCATGAAGGCCTGCCGCTTCGACGGGCCGGACAACTACTTCCTGGGCCGTCATCACCGCGACGCCCAGTTCTACTTCATTGACTGCAGCTTCTCGGCGCGCACACGCGACAAGGCTCCCTACACCGTCTCGTATCCGCTGGACGGCGGCCCGCCGACCCCGGCCGACGTCGAGCGCAACAAGGTCGTGGCCGCCGACACGCTGTGGGGCGACCGCAACTACTTCCACAACAGCCACCGTGACGGCGGCGACTACGCCTGGATGGCCGACAACCTGTCGACCGCCGTGGGCAAGCCGACGGCCGCCAAGATCGACGCGGCCTGGACGTTCAAAGGGACATGGGATCCGGCCCGCACCGACGGTCCACGCGTCACCGGCGTCGCCCAGCAGGGCCAGACCGTGCGCCTGACCTTCGACCGCCTGGTGACTGTGAAGGGCGCGCCGACGCTGGCTTTCGAGGGCGGCGAGACCGGGGCCTATGTTGAGGGCAGCGGCACGAACGCGCTGGTCTTCCGCAAGCCGTCGGTCACGGCCAAGGCCAAGCGCCTGGACTTCGCGGCCGGCGTGGTCATCGCCAGCGAGGGCGTTTCGCGGATCGTCTTCGCCAAGGTTGATCTGCCGCGCGGCTAACGGCTCGGGGCGTCGTCCGCCGCGAGCCGGGGAGGGGCTCGCCCTGGTGCGCGATGCCCCTCTCCTTTGCGCCCCCACCGACGCGAGCCCTTCGCAAGCCGCTGCTCACGGCGACCATTGACGCTGTCTAGTTGCCGCGCGAGGGCTGGCGGAGCAATGTCCGGCCTGTCGCAAGATGTGATGACGCCGGCTGGCGCGGAGTCTGCGATGGCTTCCGGGGCAAGGAGTTCGTCGAGAGACGGAGAAAGCGGAATGAGCAGCGAAGCCGCGTCGTCGACGCCGCTGAAGGTCGCCTTGGTCGAGGACGACACCGCCTTCCAGGAGGCGTTTCGCACCGCCCTGGCCGGCGCGCCCGACCTGACCATGACCGGCGTGGCGGCCACGGCCGCCGAGGCCCGCGGCCTGCTCTCGGCCTCGCCCGCCGACGTCCTGGTCGTGGATCTGGGGCTGCCCGACGGCTCGGGCATCGAGATCATCGGCGAGGCCAATACCCGCTGGCCCGGCTGCGCGATCATGGTCGCAACCACCTTTGCCGACGAGCGCCACGTCATTGCGTCCATCGAGGCGGGGGCCAGCGGCTATCTGCTGAAGGACAGTCCGCTGCCGACCATCGCCGAGGACATCCGCATCCTGCACGCCGGCGGCAGCCCGATCAGCCCGCGCATCGCCCGCCAGGTGCTGATGCGCTTCCGCCCCGATGAGCGGCCGGCCGAGGCGAGCGATGGAGAGGTCGAAGGCAAGACCATTCCTAGCCTGTCGGACCGCGAGAAGGAGACGCTGCAGCTGATCACGCGCGGCTTCTCGTTCGACGAGATCGCCGAGCTGATGGGCGTGTCGCGCAACACCGTGCTGACCTTCGTGCGGCGCATCTACGCCAAGCTGGAGGTCCGCTCGAAGACCGAGGCGGTGTTCGAAGCCCGGGCCTATGGTCTCGTCTAGACGGATCTTGACCGGGACGGCCTGGGCGGTCGCGGCGATCGTCGCGCTGATGCTGGTGTTGGCGATCGAGGATCGCGGCGGCGAGCGGATCACCGCCGCACAGATGACCGCGACCGCCACGGTCGGATATCAATCTCCGCCGGCGATCATCACGGACTGGCCTCAGGGCGGTCACAGCGTACGTCTGCCTCATGCGCCCACGCCGCTGTGGGCGCCCAGGATCCATGCCGCGCCTGAGGACCTTCCCACCCAGATCACCTGGTATGCGCTGCAGGTCCCTCCGCTGCCCGACGCCGGCCAGCAGCTCTATCTCTACATTCCGCGATGGAAGTCGGATGGCACGCTGGCGATCTATGCCGACGGCCAGCTGATCCGCCAGTCGCACGCCAACCTGCAATGGAATGGCTCGAACCAGCCGCTCTGGATCGCCTTGCCCCGCACGGCGACCTCGCACCCGCCCGCGAGGCTGGACCTGCGGCTGCAGCACGTGCGCGGTATCGGCGGCGCGTTCTCGTCGGTGTGGATCGGCGATTACCATCAGCTGGCCCCGCGCTACTTCGCGCGCGACCTGTTCCAGGTGCGCCTGCCGGCCTTCTCGACGGTCGCGTTCCTGGCCACCGGCGTCTTCGCGCTGTTCGTCTGGTTCAGCCGTCGGGGCGAGCGGATCTATCTCCTCTACTTCCTGACTTCTGCGGTGTGCTTCCTGCGGATGCTGCACACCTTTGTAGGGGGCGAGCCGCTGGTCCTGTCCGACGCCTGGTTTGGCTGGGTGACCGTCAACTCGACCTTCTGGATGATGCTGGCCCTGCATCTGTTCGTGGCCGAGCTGCACCGCGTGCGCCAGCCGCGGCTGACCGCCGCCATCGTCGTCATCGGGGGCGGCTGGGGCGTGGTCACCCTGCCGGGGATGCTGGACCCGACGATGATCGCCGCGCCGATCTACGCCAACATGCTGACCCTGGGCCTGCTGGTGACGTTCAACGGCATCCGCCAGTCGGTGCGGGCCGGCTCGCGCTTCGCCTTGCTGCTGTCGACCTGGTGCCTGGTCACGGTCATGGCCGGGGTCTACGACCTGGGTCTGCAGCAGAACCTGGTCGATATCGAGAGCGTCTATTTCACCAACTTCACCGGCGTCGGGTTCACCCTGCTGTTCTGGTACATCATGCTCAGCCGCTACATCGAGGCGCTGGCGACCGCGACCCAGGCAAAAGCCGATCTGGCCCGGCGCCTGGCCCAGCGCGAAGTCGAGCTGACCGCCAGCCACACTCGCCTGCGCGAGGTCGAGAATCGCGAACTGCTGCACCAGGAGCGGCAGCGGCTGATGCAGGACATGCACGACGGCCTGGGCTCGACCCTGGTCACCGCGCTGCGAGCCTTCGAGAACGACCGCGCCACCAATCTGGACGCCGTCGACATCCTGCGCGGCTGCATCGACGACCTGAAGCTGACCATCGACTCGATGGAGCCGGTCGAGACCGACCTGCTGCTGCTGCTGGCCACCCTGCGCTTCCGGTTGCAGCCGCGTCTGGAGGCCGCCGGGGTCAAGTTGGTCTGGAGCGTTGGCGAGGCGCCGCCGCTGGAATGGCTGGACCAGCGTCACGCCCTGCACATCCTGCGCATCCTGCAGGAGGCCTTCGCCAATATCCTCAAGCACGCCGGGGCGCGCGAGGTGGCGGTGGCCGTGCGGGTCGAGGGCGACCAGGTGGTGGTGCGGGTGCAGGACGACGGCCGTGGCTTCGATCCGGCGCGCTCATCGGGCGGGCGCGGCCTGGCCAACCAGCGTCGTCGCGCCGAGGCGATCGGCGGGGTCATCCGCTGGGAGCCGTCCGGCCAAGGCAGCATCCTGGCGCTGATCCTGCCGGTGCAAAAGCCTCAGCGGGCGATCGTCATCAGGTCTTGAGCGCGCGGGCAACGATCGGGGCCAGGGCCTCGCCGATCCGCTTGGCGCCGGCGGCGTTGGGGTGGATGCCGTCGCGCTGCATCAGGGCGCGATCGCCGCGCACTCCCGCCAGCATGTTGGCGTACAGCGGCGCGCCGAACTCCTTGGCCAGGGCGGGATAGACCGCGTTGAACTCGCGGGCGTAGGTGGCGCCGATGCTGGGTGGCGCGCCGACGCCGACCAGCACGACCTTGACGCCTCGGGCTTTCAGCTTTTGCAGGATGCCGCGCAGATTGGCCTTGGTCTGGTTGGGCTCGACGCCTTGCAGCAGGTCATTGCCGCCCAGGGCCACCACGCAGACCTTGGTGTCGGGAGCGACGCTGAAGCCCACCCGCGCCAGGCCGCCGCCGCTGGTGTCGCCCGAGACCCCGGCCGCTCGGACGACCGCCGAGGCGCCCAGCCGCCCCAGCGCCGCCTGCAGCTGGGCCGGCATGGCGTCCTTGGCCGGCAGGCCCAGTCCGGCGGTGATGGAATCGCCCAGCACGGTGACGACCGGCGCCTTGGGCGCGGCGGCGATCTGCGTCAGCAGGCCAAGGCCCAGCAAAAAACGGCGGCGGCTGGGAAAACGCTGTGCGGTCGGGCTCATGCCTTCCTATGTAGGTCTGCTGCCGGCGGAACAAGGACCGGTCTTGCTGGAACGCCCATGACCGAGCCCCTGGTTCTCGACGCCGTCGCCCTGACCCTGCCGTCCGCGGCGGGCCCCGTGAACATCCTGCGCGGCGTGGATCTGGTGGTAAAGCCGGGCGAACGGGTGGCGGTCATCGGTCCGTCGGGCTCGGGCAAGTCGTCGATGATCGCCGTCGGGGCCGGACTGGAAGAACCGACCGCCGGCGTGGTGCGCCTGTTCGGCCAGGACCTGGCCAAGCTGGACGAGGACGGCCGGGCGCGGCTGCGGCGCGGCCGCGCGGCGCTGGTGTTCCAGTCCTTCCACCTGCTGCCCAACATGACGGCCGAGGAGAACGTCGCCACGCCGCTGGAGATCGCCGCCGCCGCCGACGCCTTGCCGACCGCGCGTGACTGGCTGGCCCGCGTCGGCCTGGCAGGACGCCTGACCCACTATCCGCACCAGCTGTCGGGCGGTGAGCAGCAGCGCGTCGCGTTGGCCCGGGCCCTGGCCGCGCGTCCGGCCCTGCTGTTCGCCGACGAGCCGACCGGCAATCTGGACGGGGCGACCGCCGCCTCGGTCGCAGACCTGATGTTCGATCTCGTCGCCGAGGTGGGCGCGGCCCTGGTCATGGTCACACACGACCCTGTTCTGGCGACGCGCGCCGACCGCATCGTGCGCATGGCCGACGGGCGCATCGTCGCGTGAGCCCCTCTCTGTCTAAGGCGCCGCTCGCCTTTCGTCTGGCCGCCCGCGAACTGCGCTCGGGCGTCCGGGGCTTTCGCATCTTCCTGGCCTGTCTGGCCCTGGGCGTGGCCGCCATCGCCGCCGCCGGCTCTACGGCTGACGCTTTCCGTCACGGCCTGGCCAGCCAGGCCCGCGAAATCCTGGGCGGCGACCTGTCGTTCTCGATCGAGAACCGGGACTTCACCGAGCAGGAACGCGCGGCCTTCGACAAGCTGGGTGTCACCACCTACGCCGCGGGCGCGCGGGCCATGGCCCAGGCCCCCGGCGGCGAGCGCCGCCTGGTCAGCCTGCGCGGCGTCGACGGCCGCTTCCCCCTGGCCGGGACCGTGCAGCTGGAGGGCGCGCCGAGCCTGGCCGGCGCCCTGGCCGACCGCGACGACCTGCCCGGGGCGGTGGTCGAGCCTGCGCTTCTGGATCGTCTGAACCTGAAGATCGGCGATCGGTTCGAGGTCGGCTCGCTGACCCTGGTCGTCCGCGCCCGGCTGATCAGCGAGCCCGACGGCCTGTCGCGCGGCTTCTCGATCGCACCGCGCGTGCTGGTGCGTGAGGACGTGCTGGAGCGCTCGGGCTTGCTGGCGCCGGGCGGTCTTTCGAACCGCGCGGTGCGGGTGGCCATGCCGGCCGACCAGGATCCGCGCGCGGCGGGCAAGGCCGTGCAGGCCGCTTTCCCGGACGCGCATCTGCGGGTGCGCGACCGCTTGGACAGCGCACCCGGCGCTCGGCGGCTGATCGACCAGCTGGAGTACTTCCTGGGCTTCATCGGCCTGGCCTCGCTGGTCGCCGGCGGCCTTGGCGTGGCCGGCGCGGTGTCGGCCTATCTGTCGACCCGCGAGCCAGCCATCGCGGTCCTGAAAGCCCTGGGCGCGCGCAGCGGCCTGATCCGCGACCTGCACCTGATCCAGATCGGCGTCCTGGCCCTGCTGGGCGTGGCGATCGGCCTGGCGATCGGGGCCGCCGCGCCGCTGATCCTGGGCCAGCTGGCCGGATCCAGCCTGCCGATCCCGGCGCTGTTCAAGGTGTATCCGTGGCCGCTGGCCAAGGCCGGGTTGTTCGGGATCCTGGCGGCGGCGGCGTTCTCGCTGATCCCCCTGGCGCGCGCGCGCAGCACCCCGCCGTCGGCCCTGTTCCGCCGCGCGCCCCGTGCGCGCCTGACGTTCGGGCTGGAGACCATCGCGGCCGTCGTCTCCGGCCTGGGCCTGGCGGCTCTCGCCGTGGCCACCGCCCCGACGCCGATGGCGGCCGGGATCATGATCGCCGGCGTGGCGGTCGCCTTCGGCCTGCTGTCGGCGCTGGGACGCCTGGCGGCCTGGATCGCGGGGAAGGTGCGGGTGCTGACCCGCGGTCCCGCCAAGCTGGGCTTGGCCAATCTGGCTGGACCCCGCTCGGCGGCCAGGACGGCGACCCCCGCCATCGGCCTGGGCGTGGCGCTGCTGGCCTGCGTGGTGCTGATCCAGTCGGCCCTGCTGGCCCAGGTCAGCGACGTGGCCCCGCGCACCGCCCCGGCCATGGTGTTCACCGAAATCCCCGGTGATCGCGCGAGCGCCTTCGACGCCACGGTCGCCGGCGTCACCGGACCGTTGAAGCCGGAAGCCTATCTGCGCATGCCGTTCGCCACCGGCCGGATCGTCGCCCTGAAGGGCAAGCCGGTCGACGTCCAGTCGGTGAAGGCGTCCGAACGCTGGGCGTTCGACAACGACATCAGCCTATCCCTGTTCGCCACGGAGCCGGCCAATGCCGCCGTGGTCGAGGGCCGCTGGTGGGGCGCGGACTATGCCGGTCCGCCCCAGGTGGCGATGAACATCGAGATCGCCGAGGCGGCCGGGCTGAAGGTTGGCGACACGATCACCGTCCTGGTGCTGGGCCGCGAGATCGAGGCCAGGATCGTCGCCCTGCGCAAGGTCGACTTCGGCGGCTTCGGGCCCAACTTCGCGCTGATTTTCAACCCCTCGATGCTGGAGGGGGCCGAGCTGCGCAGCGTGGCGATCGCCCGCCTGAGCCGCGATCACGAGGCGACCCTGACTCGCGTGCTGGGCCAGACCTTTTCGGGCGTGAACGTGATCAGCGTCCGCGAGCAGCTGGAATCGGCGGCGGCGCTGTTCGATCGTCTTGCGCTGGCCGTACGCGGCGCGGCCGCCGTTGCCGCCCTGGCCGGCCTCCTGGTCCTGGCCGGCGCCATCGCCGCCGGGGCGCGGGCCCGGGCGCGTGAGGCCGCCACTTTGAAGGTTCTCGGCGCCACGCGCGGCCAGATCCTGTTGGCCTATGTCATCGAGTATGGCGCGGTCGGCCTGATCGCAGGGGCGGCCGGCGTCCTGTTCGGCTTCGCGGCCGCCTGGCCCGTGGTGGTCAAGGTGTTCAGGGCCAGCTGGAGCGTCGACTGGAGCGGTGTGCTGGTCCTGCTGGGCGGCGCGACCGGCCTGGCCACCTTGGGCGGACTGATCGCCGCCGCCCTGGCCCTGTCCCAGCGCCCCGCGCCGGTCCTGTGCGGGGACTGAGCCGGCCTCAGAAAGCCTGACGGAAAACGCCGCGCACGGCGCAAAGACGCACGAGGGCGTTTGACGATCTCGTATTATTCTGATTTATCATTTTAATGAGACGCAACGACGTTTCGACAAAATGAGGTCGCTCGGCCGCGCCGAGGCGATCCCTTGCATGTGGAGGGAACTATGACTTGCAGCAGCAACGGCGGTCGGGGCCGTGCTCTCAATAAGCTGATGATCGGCGCCAGCCTGGGCGTGCTGGGCCTGGCGATCCTGCCGACGGCGGCCTGGGCTCAGACCGTCGAGCCGGACGCGGTCGACGAAATCGTCGTCACCGGCCTGCGCGCCAGCCTGACGCGCGCCATCGACGTCAAGCGTAACTCTTCGGTCATCGTCGACTCCATCGCCTCGGAAGACCTGGGCAAGTTCCCGGACAGCAACGTCGCCGAGTCGCTGCAGCGCATCACCGGCGTCTCGATCGACCGCAGCAGCGGCGAAGGTCGCTTCGTCACGGTCCGCGGCTTCGGCCCCTCGTTCAACAACGTGCTGGTCAACGGCCGCACCCTGGCCACGGAAAACGCCGGCCGCCAGTTCAGCTTCGACCTTCTGGCCGCCGAGCTGATCTCGGGCGCCGACGTCTACAAGAGCAACAACGCCACCCTGCAAGAGGGCGGCATCGGCTCGACCATCAACGTCAAGACCGCCCGCCCGTTCGACACGCGCGGCTCCAAGGCCATCCTCAGCGCCAAGGCGAACTATGAGGACCTGTCGGGCAAGTCGGCGCCGGAAGTGTTCGGCCTGTTCTCGACGCGCCTGGCCGACGATCGCATCGGCCTCTTGGGCTCGGTCTCGTACCAGAAGCGCAAGGCGCGGGTCGATACGGCCGCCACCAACGGCTATTTCCGCACCACGGCCGGTTCGGGCGCGGGCGCCCTGACCAACGTGCTGTTCCCGTCGAACTACGACCAGATCTCGGACCTGCAGGACCGCGAGCGCATCGGCGTGACCGGCACCGCCCAGTTCCGGGCCAGCGACACCCTGACCCTGTCGGTCGACGCGTTGTACAACAAGTTCACCGTGGCCTCGCAGGCCAACAGCGTCGGCCACTTCTTCTCGCCGGCCGACGCCAGCGCCATCACGCTGGACGCCAACCGCACGGTCACCAAGTTCTCGCAGAACACCAATTCGCACACGGACTATGTCAGCCGCACGTTCAACCGGCCGACCAAGCTGCGGGCCATCGGCTTCAACGCCGACTGGAACCCGACCGACCAGATCACCGTCAAGTACGACACCGCCTATTCGAAGGCCGAGTCCAACAATGGCGGCAACGAGATCTTCGCGGTCATCGGCTTCACCAACCCGGCGACCTTCAGCGGCAACGGCTCGAACGCGCCCAGCCTGACCACGGGCTCCAGCATCACCAACCCCGCCGTCGGTCGCGCCCACTTCGCGACCCGCGAGGGCGTTGATGTGTCGGAGTCGGTCTATGAGACCCGCCTGGATACCGAGTTCCGCACCGACTACGACGTGTTCAAGAAGCTGCGCTTCGGCGGCATCTTCACCGACCGCAAGAAGCAGAACGCCCTGGTCCGTTCGGACAACGACGTCGGCTGCGCCTATTGCGGCTATGGCATCCCCGTCCCGGCCGGCCTGCTGAAGACGTTCGATCCGGGGTCGTTCCTGAGTGGCGAGAGCGGCACGTTCCCGCGCCAGTGGCTGTCGTTCAACGCCGAGGACTACTTCAAATTCCTGGAGTCGGCCGCGGCCGGCAACGCCCAGGACGTCGCCGCCGGTCGTCCGGCCGGCGCCACCGCCGCCTTCGTCGCGTCGAAGAACGGCTATGCCGCCACCCGCCAGCCCTCGGCCTATGACGTCCGCGAGAAGATCGCCGGCGGCTATGTCCAGGCTGACTTCGAGGCCACCATCGGCGGCCTGCCTTGGAGCGCCACGGCCGGCCTGCGCTACGTCCACACCCAGCTGACTTCGAACGGCACCCAGCAGACGCTGCTGGACCTGCTGCCGATCATCGGCGACAGCACCGCCTACACGGCGGTGTTCGCCGCCACCTCGGCCCCGGTGTCGCAGAGCACGTCCTATGACGACTTCCTGCCGTCGCTGAACGTCAAGGTCGACGTGACGCCCGACGTCGTGGTTCGCCTGGCCGCGACCAAGACGCTGTCGCGCGCCAACCTGACGGATGTCGCCCCGCGCATCACCTTCACCAGCCTGCGCCCGGGCAACCTGGCGGCCAGCGGCGGCAACCCGCAGCTGAAGCCGTTCAAGTCGACCAACTTCGACGCCTCGGCCGAGTGGTACTACCAAGAGGCCGGCTATCTGACGGCGGGCGTGTTCTACAAGCGCATCGACGACTTCATCGTCAGCTCGCTGGGCGCGGAAACCTTCACCGTCGCCAATTCGGCGGGCAACTTCCCGGGCGGCTCGGCGACGTTCAACGTGCTGCGTCCGCGCAACGCTCAGAGCGCCGACGTCTACGGCCTGGAAGTGGGCTTCCAGCACACCTTCAGCTACCTGCCCGCGCCGTTTGACGGCCTGGGGATCACGGCCAACGCCACGATCGTTGACAGCAAGGCCAACCTGACGGCCGCGGCCTCGACCTTCGCGTTGGAAGGCCTGGGCGACAGCCAGAACCTGGTCGGCTTCTACGCCAAGGGGCCGATCGAAGTGCGCGTGGCCTATAACCGCCGCGACGGCTTCATCAGCACCGCGGCCAACGGCACCGGCGGCGAGCCGATCTTCACCAAGACCCAAGGTCAGATCGACGCCCAAGCCCGCTATCAGGTCTCGGACAACTTCTCGGTCTTCGTCGAGGGCACCAACCTCAACGGCGCCGAGACCCGGACCGTGGGCAACTACGAGAACCAGTTCCTGAGCCTGGTGGACACCGGCCCGCGCTACGCGGTCGGCCTGCGCGCTCAGTTCTAAGTCGAACGGCCGGGGCCAACACCCCGGCCGGCCTCGAGGCGCGTCTTCGGGCGCGCGTTTCTTCCCCAAGACCTACCTGCGGCAAGGGCGGCTCCTTTCAGAGCCGCCCTTCTTTTTGTCTTCGATTCCGGTTGCCTCAGCCCTGGCGAGACAGGTGCAGAATGAAGCCTGACTGGGGGTGCAGGCGCGGCAGTTGCAGGCCAACGGCCATCAGCGAACGACCGTCCAGCACGACCCCATCGACCAGCGCCTCGATCAGGGGCGAACGTAGCGGCGGGGCCTTGGGCCAGACCAGGGTCACGACGTAGGCTGCGGCGGCATCCAGGCCCGCCAGCTTCAGCCGGCCAGCGAAATAGGCGTCCTGCTCGTGCAGCAACGTGTAGGCGAACAGCGCCTGCGACCGGTCCTCGGCGACAATCCCGAAGGCCACTTCGTTCTCAGGGCGGTCCAGGCGGTGCAGGGCGCCGGTGTGGATCAGGTCGCGGAACAGCTTGTGCAGCGCCACGCCCTGGGCCAGTTCGGCCCGCTCCTCGGGCGTCAGGGTCAGGATATTGGCCTCGATGCCGAAGTGGCCGAACAGGGCCGTCTGCACCCGCGTGGCCATGGACACCCGGCGGCCGGTGATGTGGCAATCGGTCGGGCCGACGTGGGCGCCCATCAGCTCGGCGGGGATGAACATCGACGCGCCCTTCTGGATCGACAGGCGGTCCAGGGCGTCGTTGCTGTCCGAGGTCCAGATGCGGTCAGTGCGCTCCAGGATCCCGAAATCGGCGCGGCCGCCACCCGAGGCGCAGCTCTCGATCTCGACGGCCGAGTGGTTGGCGCGCAGGCGATCCAGCACCTCATACAGGCCCGCGATGTGGGCCTGGACGCCGCCCGCCCCGTCCGCGTCGCCTTGGTGGCTGATGTCGCGGTTCATGTCCCACTTCAGGTAGCTGATCGGGTGCTCGGTCAGCAGCGCGTCGAGCAGGCCGTAGAGATGCTCACGCACCTCTGCCCGGCCGAAGTCCAGAACCAGCTGGTTGCGGAATGACAGCTGCGGGGCCGGCGGACAGCCCAGCACCCACTCGGGATGCGCGCGGAAGAGGTCGCTGTCTGGATTGACCATCTCGGGCTCGACCCACAGGCCAAATTCCATGCCCGCCGCCAGCACGCGGTCGGTCAGGGGCTTGAGGCCATTCGGATAGACGCCTTCGTCGACCGTCCAGTCGCCCAGGCCCGCCTTGTCGCTGCGGCGACCCTTGAACCAGCCGTCGTCCAGCACGAAACGCTCGGCTCCGATCGCGGCTGCTGCGTCGACCAGCTGCGCCAGGCGCTCCTGGTCGTGGTCGAAGTAGACCGCCTCCCAAGTGTTGTAGTGCACCGGGCGCGGCTTGGCCCGCAGGCGCTGGTGCTGCGGCCGGGCGCGCATCCAGGCGTGATAGGCCTGGGACATGCCGCTGAGGCCGGCTTCGGAATAGGCGGCATAAAGCGTCGGAGAGAGATACTCGCTGCCCGGCGCCAGGCGCAGTTCGCCGGGCATGAACAGCTCACTCATCTGCACGAAGGCGCGGGCGTCCGACAGGGTCTCGGCGACGATCTTGTGGTTGCCGCTGGCCGCCAGGTGGAAGCCGTAGACCTCGCCCACCGCTTCACCCGCGGGGGCGCATTCGACGATCAGGCCGGGGAAGGCATCGTGCGAGGTGCGGCCGCGACGGTTCTCTCGCACCATGCTGCCCTGCTGCAGCGGCGTGCGGCGCATCTGGAACTCGCCGGCCCAGCGGCCGTCGAAATTGACCAGGTGGCGGGCCGAAGCGGGCAGGGGGATGGTCGGGGCCGCGCAAGCGTCGACGATCAGCACCGTGTCGCCGACATTGGCGATCGTGGTCGAGGCGACCAGCACGTCCTGGTCGGCGCGCAGCTCAAGCCGGTGGGTCAGGACGACGCCGGTGTGGTCGTCGCGCGAGGCGATCTCGACCGTGGCCGTGTCGATCTGGTCCACGCGTTCGATGCGCGTCCAGGTCGCCCACCCTTGGCCGTCGCGATGAGCTCGCAGGCCCGGCGTGCCGGGGAAGCCTTGGCCCGCCAGCGGCGTCAGCGACAGGGGCGCGGCGACGGCGGGCGAACAGGGCGCTTCCTCGCGCGCGGCCATCAGCGCCAGCGACAATGGGTCCAGGTCGCCGGCCAGTTTCGGCCCCCAATGCAGGATGGCCGGAGCGCCGTCGCGACAGTCGACAATCAGGGTCGAGGCCTTGCCATCGAGCCGGACGAAGGACGGAGAACTGGACATGGCGGACCTGCAAGGCAGAGATGGAGAGGGGGCGTCGGCGACGTGGCGAAGGTTGACGCTCGCTTTTTATAGGATAAATAAGACTGAAGAAAAGGCGCTCATTTAAGGGCGCCGGGAGTGAGACATGCTGGGCGTTTGCTACTACCCGGAACAATGGCCGACCAGCCTCTGGCGCGAGGATGCGCGCCGGATGAAGGCCCTGGGCCTGACCTATGTCCGGATCGGCGAGTTCGCCTGGTCGCGCTTCGAGCCCGAGCCCGGGTCCTACGATTTCGCCTGGTTCGACGAGATCATCGACATTCTGACCGAGGCCGGCCTGAAGGTCGTCATCGGCACCCCGACCGCGACGCCGCCCAAGTGGCTGATCGATCGCCACCCCGACATCCTGCCGGTCGATCCCAATACCGGCCGCACACGCGGCTTCGGTTCGCGCCGCCACTATGACTTTTCCAGCGAGACCTATCTGCGCGAGAGCGAGCGGATCGTCCTGGCCCTGGCCGAGCGCTATGGCGAGCACCCCGGCGTCGTCGGCTGGCAGACCGACAACGAGCTCAGCTGCCACGAGACCACGCTCAGCGCGTCTCCTGCCGCCCGCACGGCGTTCCAGGCCTGGTGCGCCAAGCAGTATGACAGCGTCCAGGCGCTGAACGCGGCCTGGGGCAATGTCTTCTGGTCAATGGAGTATCGCAGCTTCGACGAGATCGAGTTGCCGGTCGGCGCGGTCACCGAGACCAGCCCCGCCCACCGCATGGCCTATCGCCGGTTCTCGTCGGACCAGGTGGTGGCCTTCCACGACGCCCAGGTGAAGATCCTGCGCGCCTATTCGCCGGGCCGCTTCGTCACCCACAACTTCATCCCGATGAACGAGACCGGCGTCGACAACCACGCCGTGGCTGCCGATCTCGACTTCGCTGCCTATGACAACTACCCGCTGGGCCGCACCGACCTCCTGATGGCTCACGAGCCGGCCGAGGTGTTCGCGCCCTATATGCGCACCGGCCATCCCGACTTCGGCACCTTCTTCTTCGACCAGACCCGGGGCCTGGCCCCCGGCGCCTTCTGGATCATGGAGCAGCAGCCCGGTCCGGTGAACTGGGCCAACCACAACCCGCGCCCCCTGCCGGGCATGGTGCGCCTGTGGACCCTGGAGGCCTTCGCCCACGGCGCCGGCGTCGTCAGCTACTTCCGCTGGCGTCAGGCCCCGTTCGCCCAGGAGCAGATGCACGCAGGCCTGCTGCGCCCCGACAGCACCCACGCCGCCGCCTGGCCCGAGGTCGAAGCCGTGGTCCGCGAGCTGGCTGGCCTGGACCTGGACCAGCATCCCACCGCTCGCGCCAAGGTCGCCCTGATGGTCGACGTCCAGGCCCAGTGGCTGGGCGAGATCGAACGCCAGGCCCAGAGCTATGACTACACCCACGTCCTGCTGGACCACTACCGCGCCTTGCGGGCCCTGGGTGTGGATGTCGACTTCGTCGATCCGAACGGCGACGTGTCGGACTATGCCCTGGTCGTCGTCCCGGCCCTGATGAACCCGCAGCCTGAGACGCTGGCCCGCCTGAAGGCCTCGTCGGCCATCGTGGTGTTCGGCCCGCGCTCGGGGGCCAAGACCCACGACGTCACCTTGCCCGAAGGTCTGCCGCCCGGTCCGCTGCGCGACCTGCTGCCGGTCCGCGTGCTGTCGGTCGAGACCCTGCGTCCCGACTGTCCCGCCGCCTTCGCGTGGAACGGTCAGGTCTATCCCAGCAAGACCTGGCGCGAGGAGATCGAGATCGCCGGCGAGGTCCAGGTCCTGGCTCGCTTCGACGAGGGCTACCCCGCCGTCGTCCGGGCCGGCAAGGCGATTTATGTAGCCAGCCTCAGCGATCACCGCTTCCTGACCGACTTCCTGGAAGGCCTGTGCGCCGAGGCTGGCGTCGCCACCCAGCGCTTGGAGACCGATGTGCGGATCCGTCGTCGGGGTAACCTGACCTTCGCCTTCAACTACGGGGCCGAGGCGGTCGCCGCGCCAGCGCCGCAGGACGCCAGGTTCTTGATCGGCGGCGAGACCATCGCACCCCGCGATTTGGCCGTCTGGACCAGCGTCGCGTGATCCGCCTGGCCGCCCTGGCGCTAGGCCTAGCGCTCGTCGCCTCTAGCGCTCAGGCGAGAGAGGTCCTGGCCGACGGGCCGCTGCTGTCGCGGGCGGGAGACTATCCCGTCGGCGTGCGTACCCTGACCCTGACCAATCTGGGCCAACCTGATCTGCTGACCAGCGACCTGATGGCCGGAACCATCGCCCGCCGCGACCGCGTGCTGCCGGTGACGGTCTGGTACCCGGCCGCCAAGCCCGCCGCCGACGCGGCCAAGGCCCAGTACAAACGCCCCGGGCCGACGCCGACCGCGCCGGACGTCGCCTACAAGACTGGCGGCGCCTATGCCGACGCCAAGCCGGTGCGGGGCCAACACTTCCCGCTGGTGGTGCTGTCCCACGGCTATCGCAACTGGGCGACAAGCTTCAGCGACCTGGCCGAGAACCTGGCCTCCAAGGGCTATGTCGTCGCCTCGATCGAGCACCGCGACCTGGAGCCCTCGGCCCTGCCGATCCCGCAGCTGTCGTTCGCCACGGTGCTGATCACCCGCGTCGCCGACCAGCGCTTCGTGCTGTCGCAGCTTCAGAAGCAGGCCGGCGAAGGTCCGCTGAAGGACGTCTACGATCCGGCCAACACCGCCCTGGTCGGCTATTCGATGGGCGGCTTCGGCGCGCTGACGACGATGGGCGCGGGCCTGGACCCGCAAGGCCCGCTGTACGGCCTGGTCCCGCACGCCCTGCTCAAGCCCTTCACCACCCTGGACCCCAGCTTCGCTGCCGGCGCGCCCAAGGGTGTCAAGGCCATGGTCGCCTTCGCCCCGTGGGGCGGTTCGCCGCCGCTGCGGGCCTGGAGCGCCGAGGGGCTGGCGGCCGTGAAGACGCCCAGCCTGCTCATCGTCGGCGACCAGGACGACGTCAGCGGCTACGAGCAAGGCGTCTCCTGGCTGTATGCTGGCCTGACCGGCGCCGACCGCTATCTGCTGACCTACGAGAACGCCCGCCACAACATCGCGCTGAACGGCGTGACGCCCGAAGAGGTCGGTAACTTCCAGGCCATCGAGCGTCACGAGGAACCGGTCTGGCGGCGCGACCGCATCCTGGCGATCAACAGCCACTTCCTGACCGCCTTCCTCGACGCCAAGCTGAAGGGCGACACCGCCCACGGCGCCTATCTGGCCGTGCCGAAGGAGAAGGCCTCGGACGGCGCCTGGCCGCTGGCCCAGGGCGCGTCGGTCGGCGACCAAGTCGCCAAGCCGGGCGACCCGGCCGGCTACTGGCCGGGCTTCCAACGCCGCTGGGCCATGGGCCTTCGCCTGCGCCACGACGCAGCTTCTACTCAAAACAAATAAGAACCACCGGAAACGCCCTCGCCATGCATCTGCAGACCACGCAAGCCTGGATCGCGCTGGGGCTCACCGCCCTGATCGGCCTGATCACCTACCTCAAGTGCCGTGGCCAGGGCCGCGGGGCCGAGGGCGGCAACAAGGAGTTCTTCCTGGCCGGCGGCGGGCTCTCGTGGATGTTCGTGGCCGGCTCGATCACCATCACCAACCTTAGCACCGACCAGCTGGTCGGCATGAACGGCAACCAGATGGCCCTGCTGGCCTGGTGGGAGCTGTCGGGCGTGGTGGGCCTGTCGATCCTGGCCTGGGTGTTCCTGCCCATCTACTACAAGCACAACTGCACGACGGTGACCGAGCTTCTGGAGAAGAAGTACAACAACGTCGGCATCCGCTCGACGATCGGCACCATCTTCCTGATCGGCAACGTCGTCATCTACCAGCCGATCATGCTGTACACCGGCGCGCTGATGATGAAGTCGATGTTCGGCCTGGACATTCCGATCATGGTGCTGGCCCTGGGCTTCGCCGTCGCCGGCTCGCTGTACGCCATCTTCGGGGGTCTGCGCGCCGTGGCCGTCACCGACACCTACAGCGGCATCCTGCTGCTGGGCATGTGCATGTTGGTGGTGTTCCTGTCGCTGCAGGCGATCGGCTTCGACTTCAGCGGCATCCCGCCCGAGCGCCTGACCATGATCGGCGGAAACGACTCGCCGCTGCCCTGGCACGTGCTGCTGACCGGCATGATCTTCATCCAGATGTTCTACTGGTCGACCAACCAGACCATCACCCAGCGCGCCATGGCCGCGCCCAACTTGAAGGAAGCCCAGAAGGGCGTCTTTGCCGCCACCGTCGTGCGCCTGCTGATCGTGCCGCCGATGGTCGTGATCCCCGGCATCGTCTCCTACAAGCTGTTCGGCCACCTGGGCGACGCGGCCTATGGCAAGATCGTCTGGCACGTGCTGCCCAACTGGATGTCGGGCATCTTCGCCGCCGCCATCGCCTCGGCCGTGCTGGCCCACTTCGCCAGCGTGCTGAACTCGTCGGCCGCCCTGTATGTCTGCGACCTGCACGAGAAGTACGTGAACCCCAAGCCGAACGTGATGCGTCTGTCGACGGTGTCCAGCGTCGCCTTCGTGATCGTCTCGCTGCTGCTGGTGCCGGTCTATGACGGGGCTGAGAGCATCATCAACCTGGTGCAGAAGCTGAACGGCCTGACCAGCATGCCGGTGCTGTCGGTGTTCATCGTCGGCCTGCTGTTCCGCAACGTGGACGCCCGCGCCGCCATCGCCGGCCTGCTGTTCGGGGTGGCGCTGTACGCCGTGTTCAGCTTCGTCTGGACCCCGCTGCACTACATCCACATGATGTTCATCACCCTCTGGACGACGGTGGCCTTCGCGCTGCTGCTGAACCGCTGGGTGTTCGGCAAGCAAGCCGAGTTCATCCTGACCCGCAAGGCGGCCGCCGCCTGATCCATAAGGGCGCGCGTGCGTTCAGCAGGACCGAAGCTAGAGTACGAGTAGAATGACCACCGACATCCTCCATGACCTCGCCGTCGTCGGCGGCGGCGTCAACGGCTGTGGCATCGCGCGTGACGCCGTGGGGCGGGGCGCGTCGGTGGTCCTGTTCGAACAGGGCGACCTGGCTGGCGCGACCTCGTCGGCCTCGACCAAGCTGATCCACGGCGGCCTGCGCTATCTGGAGCACTACGAGTTCCGCCTGGTGCGCGAGGCGCTGATGGAGCGCGAGGTGCTTTGGGCCATGGCTCCGCACCTGGTACAGCCCCTGCGCTTCGTGCTGCCGCATCACCAGGGGCTGCGCCCGCGCTGGATGCTGCGAATCGGCCTCTTCCTCTACGACCACCTGGGCGGCCGCCATCAGCTGCCGCTGACCAAGAGCTTGGACCTGCGCCGCGACCCGGCCGGCGCGCCGCTGGACCCGCGCTTCACCAAGGCCTTCGAATATTCCGACTGCCGCGTCGACGACGCCCGCCTGGTGGCGCTGAACGCCCTGGACGCGGCCGAGCGCGGCGCGGCCATCTACGTGCGCACCAAGGTCACCGCCGCCGAGCGCCTGGCCGACCACTGGCGGGTCACCACGACGAACGACGCGGGCGACACCGTCGTCACCCGCGCCCGCGCCCTGATCAACGCCGCCGGCCCGTGGGTAGACAAGCTGACCGGTCTCACCGGCCTGAAGGCCCCAGCCGGCATCCGCCTGGTGCGCGGCAGCCACATCGTCGTGCCCAAGCTGTTCGAGCACGATCGTGCCTACATCTTCCAGAACGGCGACGGGCGGATCATCTTCGCCATTCCGTACCAGGACGACTTCACCCTGATCGGCACCACCGACGCCGACCACCACGGCGATCCGGGCCAGGTCACGGCCACCGACGCGGAGGTCGCCTATCTCTGCGAGGCGGTCAGCGAATACCTGGCCAAGCCGGTGACGCCGCCGGACGTCGTCTGGCGCTATGCCGGCGTGCGGCCGTTGCTGGACGACGGCGCTTCGGACGCTCAGGAAGCCACGCGCGACTATGTGCTGAGCCTGGATGCGCCCCACGGCGCCGCGCCTGGCCTCAGCGTGTTCGGCGGCAAGATCACCACCTATCGCAAGCTGGCCGCCGCGGCCCTGGACGAGATCGGCCCGCACGTCGGTGTGCCGCTTACGCCGGCCTGGACCCACGCCTCGACCCTGCCGGGTGGCGACCTGCCCGACGGCCTGGACGCCTTCATCGCCGGCCTGCCCGCGCGCTATCCGGGCCTGGAGCGGGCGACCCTGCGACGCCTGGCCAAGGCCTATGGCAGCCGCATCGACCGATTGCTGGACGGCGATCTGGGCCAACACTTCGGCGCGGGCCTCTACGAGCGCGAGGTGCGCTACCTGATGGCCGCCGAATGGGCGCGGACCGCGGACGACGTGCTGTGGCGGCGCAGCAAGCTTGGCCTGCGGCTGGATGCGGCCCAGGTCGCCGCCCTCGACCAGTTCATGCGGGCCGCCTGAGACCATGGACCAGCCGATCCTCGTCATCGACCAGGGCACGACCTCGTCGCGCGCCATCCTGTTCTCGCCGGCGCTCCAGATCCTGGGTGTGGCCCAGCGCGAGTTCCCACAGCACTTCCCCGCCTCGGGCTGGGTCGAGCACGATCCGGAGGACCTGTGGTCCTCGGCCCTGGACGTCGCCCGCGAGGTGCTGGCCAAGACCCAGACCGTGCCGCAAGACATCGCCGCCATCGGTATCGCCAACCAGCGCGAGACCGTGGTGGTCTGGGACCGCGCCACGGGCAAGCCGATCCACAACGCCATCGTCTGGCAGGACCGCCGCACGGCCGACATCTGCGACCGCCTGCGGGCCGACGGCCATGAGGCCCTGATCGCCGAGCGCACCGGCCTGCTGATCGACCCCTATTTCTCGGCGACGAAAATCGCCTGGATCCTCGACAAGGTCCCCGGCGCCCGAGCGCGCGCGGAAGTGGGCGAACTGGCCTGTGGCTCGGTCGACAGCTTCCTGCTGTGGCGGCTGACCGGCGGCAAGGTCCACGCCACCGACGCCACCAACGCCTCGCGCACCCAACTCTTGAACATCCACACCGGCCAGTGGGACGAGACCCTGCTGGACCTGTTCGGTGTCCCCGCAGCCCTGCTGCCGGAGGTTCGCGACAGCGCCGGCGACTTCGGCCAAACGGCGATCGACGTGCTGGGCGCGGCGATCCCGGTGCGCGGCGTGGCTGGCGACCAGCAGGCGGCCCTGGTGGGCCAGGCCTGTTTCGCGCCCGGCATGGCCAAGGCCACCTATGGCACCGGCTGCTTCGTGCTGCTCAACACCGGCGAGCGCCCCGTGGCCTCGCGCCATCGCCTGCTGACCACCGTCGCCTACCAGCTGGACGGCAAGCGCACCTATGCGCTGGAAGGCTCGATCTTTATCGCCGGGGCGGCGCTGCAATGGCTGCGCGACGGACTGGGCGTGCTGGCCAGGGCCGAGAACGCCGACGCCATGGCCCGTCAGGCGGCCGCCGATCCCGGCCTCTACATGGTGCCGGCCTTCGTGGGCCTGGCCGCGCCCGACTGGCGGCCGGATGCGCGCGGCGCGATCTTCGGCCTGACTCGCGCCACAGGCCCCAACGAGCTGGTCCGCGCGGCGCTGGAAAGCGTGTGCTTCCAGACCCGCGACCTGATCGAGGCGATGTCGGCCGAGGATGCCGATGCCGAGTGGTCGATCAAGCTGCGGGTCGATGGCGGCATGAGCGCTTCGGACTGGATGCTGCAGACCCTGGCCGACACCCTGGACAAGACCATCGACCGTCCGGAAGTGCGCGAGGCCACCGCTCTGGGAGCCGCCTGGTTGGCGCGGCGGGGGATCAGCGGCGAGGCGGGCGACGACTTCTGGCGCCGCGACCGCGCCTTCACCCGCCAGCCCGACGCGGCCATCGGCGCCGCCCGTATCCAGGGCTGGCGCCGGGCCGTGGCGGCGGTGATCTCGATGGCCGAAGCCTAGAGTTTGGCGAGGCGTCCGCCGTCCACCTCGAGGGCGGCGCCGCTGACGAAGCGGGCGTCGTTCGAAGCCAGGAACAGCACGGGACCGGCGATGTCGTCGGGCTCGCCGACGTCGCCCGGGGCGAGCACCTCCGCGCCGGACTTGATGTTGGGGCTGTCCCACAGCATCGGGGTGTTGATCGCGCCGGGCAGGATGGCGTTGGCGCGGACGCCCTTCTCACGGCCCTCGATCGAGGCCGTGCGGGTCAGGCTGAGCAGGGCCGCCTTGGCCGCCGCATAGGGGGCGATGTCGGGGCTGGTCTGGCGGGCGTGGATCGAGGCGATGTTGACGATCGCTCCGCCCGGACCCATGCGCCGCAGCGCCTGGGCGGTGAAGAAGGCCGCGCCCAGCAGGTTGACGTCCAGCAGGCGCCGCCACTCCGCGCCCGTGAACTGAGCGATCGGCTTGAAGATCATCATTCCGGCGACATTGACGACGACCCGCAGGTCGCCGTGCGCGGCCATCGAGGCCTCGACCGCCGCATCGACGGCCGCCTCGTCGCCGATATCGCAGGCCAGGGACAGGACGCCGCCGGCGCCGAGGGCCAGCAGTTCGTCGCGCACCGTCCCGTCGTCTTCCCGCAGGTCGACCAGGGTCAGCCGCGCGCCTTGGGCGGCGAAGCGGCGGGCCGTGGCCAGGCCGATACCGCCCAGGGCGCCGGTGACGATGACGCCGCGATCCTTGAACTCCGCGCCTACCATTCGCGCACGCTGCCGTCCTGGCCGCGCCAGACCGGATTGCGCCAGGTCGGAGCGTCCTTGGCGGCTTCGCGCACCATGGCCTCGTCGATCTCGACGCCCAAGCCGGGGCCTTGCAGGGCGGCGACCATGCCGTCCGTCACATCGAAGACTTCAGGGTTGGTCATGTAGCTCAGCAGGTCGTGGCCCACGTTGTAGTGGATGCCGAGCGACATCTCCTGGATCACGAAGTTGGGCGTCGAGACGGCCAGCTGGAAGCAGGCGGCCAGGGCCATCGGACCCAGCGGGCAGTGCGGCGCCACGCCCACGTCATAGGCCTCGGCCATGGCGGCGATGCGCCGGCATTCCGACAGGCCGCCGGCGTGCGACAAGTCCGGCTGGATGATGTCGACCGCGGCCGCTTCCAGGAACGGCTTGAAGTCCCAGCGGCTGTAGAGGCGCTCGCCCAGAGCGATGGGCAGGTGGGTCAGCTTCGAGATCTGGACGATGGCCTCGACATGTTCCGAGAGCAGCGGCTCCTCGATGAACAGCGGGTTCAGCGGCTCCAGGGCGGCGATCAGCTGCTTGGCCATCGGCTTGTGCAGGCGGCCGTGGAAGTCGACGCCGACGTCCAGCCCCTGGTCCTTGACGGTCTGCACCCGCTCCAGCGCCTCGGCGAAGACTTGCGCGCCTTCCAGGCGGCAGACGTCGCTGGTGGCGTTCATCTTCACGGCCTTGAAGCCCTGGGCCAGGCGCGCCTTGGCGGCCTCGCCCACCTCGTCGGGACGGTCGCCGCCGATCCAGGCATAGACCGGCACGCGGTCGCGAACCTGTCCGCCCAGCAGTTGCCAGACCGGCACGCCCAGCCGCCTGCCCTTCAGGTCCCAAAGCGCCTGGTCCAGGCCCGACAGGGCCGACATCAGCACGGGGCCGCCGCGATAGAAGCCGGCGCGATAGGCGACCTGCCAGACGTCCTCGATATTGTTGGCGTCGGCGCCGATGAAGCGTTCGCGCAGCGAGGCGAAGGCCCCGTCCACCGCTTCGGCATGGCCTTCCAGGCTGGCTTCGCCCCAGCCGACGGCGCCGTCATGGGTCTCGACGCGGACGAACAGCCAGCGCGGCGGAACCCGGAAGGTTTCGATCTTGGCGATGCGGGTCGGACCGGCGCCGACGTCGAGGTCTCCGAAACGCGCCCCCGTCATAGACCGACCGCCGAATTGCTGGCGCAGCGGAGACGAAACCGCATCGAATGAACTCCCGATCGTTGAGCCGATCCGGTCTACGCCGGACGTAGGCCTAGCTATGACGGGACGTGCGACATCGTCAAACTTTTTATCATATTAATAGGTCAATATGGACAGAAGGTGTCCGGCGACGCTAGTTTGCGGCGAACGCGCCTCTCGGAGAATAAGACGCCATGACGACCTGGACCTCGGTGCTCGAGACCCTGCCGCTGGTGGCGATCCTGCGCGGCCTCAAGCCCGACGAGGCGGTCGAGGTCGGCGAGGCCCTGGTCGCCGCCGGTTTCCTCTGCCTGGAGGTGCCGCTGAACTCGCCCCAGCCGCTGGACAGCATCCGCCGCCTGCGTGACGCCCTGGGTGATCGCGCCATCGTCGGGGCTGGCACGGTGCTGTCGCCGCGCGCCGTGCAGGAGGTCGCCGACGCCGGCGGCCAGATCATCATTTCGCCCAACAGCGATCCGGCCGTGATCGCCGCGACCAAGGCCGCGGGCCTGATCTCGTTCCCGGCTTTCTTCACACCCACCGAGGCCTTCGCCGCCATCGACGCCGGGGCCGACGCGCTGAAGCTGTTCCCGGCCGAGACCGCCGGCCCCGCCACGCTGAAGGCGATCAAGGCGGTGCTGCCGCCCGCCGCGCCGGTGTTCCCGGTCGGCGGCGTCGAGCCCGGCAATTTGGCGGCCTGGCGCGCGGCCGGGGCCAACGGCTTTGGCCTGGGCTCGGCGCTCTACAAGCCCGGCCACACCGCCGCCCAGGTCGGCGCGGCCGCCCAGGCCTTCGTCGCCGCCTGGAAGGCCACCGCTTGATGCGCGATCTCGTCGTCTTCGGCGATTGGGGCACCAGCCGCCTGCGCCTATCGCTGTTCGACGGCGGTGCGAAGCTGGCCGAGACCGACGGTCCGGGCATCGGCGCCCTGATCGCGTCGCCGGCCGGCACCCTTCTGCAGGCCCTGGCGCCCTGGCGCGCCGAGCATGACCTGAAGCGCGTGATCCTGTGCGGCATGGCCGGTTCGCGCAGCGGTGTAATCGAAGCGCCGTATGCGGACTGTCCCGCCGACGTCACCGACTGGGCGGGACAGGCCGCCGACCTCTCGCTGGACGGCCTGTCGATCAACGTCGCCCCGGGCCTGGCCGCGACCGCCGCCAATGGCGCGCCCGACGTCATGCGCGGCGAGGAAACCCAGATCTTCGGCGCCCTGGCGCTGCGCCCCGACCTAGCGCAAGGCGAGCACTGGTTTGTCCTGCCCGGCACCCACAGCAAGTGGGCCCACGTGCGCGACGGCCGGGTGCTGGGTTTCCAGACCTTCCTTACCGGCGAGCTTTTCGCCCTGCTGACCGAGCGTTCCAGCCTGCTGATGGGCACCGACCGCATGGAGAACGCCGCCGACAGCGCCCAAGGCTTCGACGATGGCCTGGCGCGCGCCCGCGAGGAGCGCCCGATCGGCGCTCTGTTCGAGGCCCGCAGCGCTCAGCTGCGCGCCGGTCGTTCCGGCGCCTGGGCGCAAGGCTATCTCTCCGGCCTGCTGCTCGGATCCGAGGTTGCAGAGGCCGTCCGGAGTTCGGGCGCGCGGGCCGTGACCGTGATCGGCGCCGCCTCCCTGGCCGAGCGATACGGCGCCGCCCTGGACGCCGCGTCCGTGACCAGCCAGGCCCTGAGCGGCGAGGCCTGTGTGCTGGCGGGGCTGCGTCTGTTCGCGGCCAGCCGGTCTTGAGGTGCAACCCCTTGGCCGGAGGCAACTATCTGTTGCGGGCGGCAGGCAAATTTGACAGCAGTGACTCATGAGAGCCACCGATCCGTTGGATTCCCGTTCGGCGCTGGGGCGCAACCTGACCTTCGGTCTGCTGGACGTCCTGGGCCGCATGATCGTCACGGGCGCCTATGACGACAAGCCGTTCCCGATCGAGGCCGAGCTCTCCAAGGAGCACGCCGTCAGCCGCTCGGTGACGCGCGAGGCGGTCAAGATGCTGGCCGCCAAGGGCCTGCTGACCGCGCGCCCGCGCCAGGGCACGATCATCACTCCGCCGTCGGCCTGGAACTGGTTCGACACCGACGTCCTGCGCTGGCTGCTGGAGCGCAAGTTCTCGCTGAGCCTGCTGCGCCAGTTCACCGAGCTGCGCCTGAGCATCGAGCCGGGCGCCGCGGCCCTGGCCGCTCAGGCCGCCAGCCCGGCCGGCATCGCCCTGATCCAGCGCGGCTTCGCGCGGATGGAGGCCGCCGAGGCCGGCCTGGACAATCCGCTGTCCTCGGACATCGCGTTCCACGTCTCGATCCTGGAGGCGTCGGGCAATCCGTTCTACGCCCAGTTCCGAGACGTGGTGGCCACGGCCCTGCAGACCTCAATCCAGTTCACCAACCGCTATCGCGGCCGCAGCGCCAGCCTGCCGGCCCACAAGGCGGTGATGGACGCGATCATCGCCCATGACGAGGTCACCGCCGCGGCGACCATGCGCGAGCTGATCGCCGACGTGATGGAGCTGATCCAGGAAGCGACCGAGAGCGAAGCCGGGGCCTGACCCCGGGGCGCTTACGAGCGCTTGGCGCCGATCTCGTCCAGATAGTTGTAGATCGTGAACTTGGTCACGCCCAGGCGGGCGGCGACGCGCTCGACCGAGCCGCGGATCACGAACAGGCCGCGCTCGTGCATGATCGAGACGGCCTCCTTCTTCTCGGCCTTCGACATCCGCTCAACCGGCACGCCGGCGCCGTCGAGGGCCGAGATGATGATCTCCTCGATCAGGTCCTCGATATTGGTCTCGGCGCGCGGGGCGGGCAGGGGCGGCAGGGCCATGGGGATCAGGGCGCTCTGGATTTCGCGCTGGATCCGATCGATGGCGCCCATGTCGACGTTCATGCAGAGGGCGGCGGCCGGCGTGCCCTCGGCGTCGAACAAGACCACCGAGGACGAGCGCAGGGCGCGGCCGTCGCTGGCCTTGGACGTGTAGTTGGCCACCACGCGCACCTCGTTGGGATGCGCGGCGGCCTTGCTGGCGACCAAGGTGTCGAAGGCCTTGTCCTCGGCGGGGCCGGCAATGATCGCCGAGCCGACATGGCGGCCGCTGACATGGCCGTTGACGATCTCGATGATCGAAGACTCCGGCTGGCGCAGATTATGGACAACCACCTCGGTGTGCTGGTTGACGGTGCATTCCAGCGCCTTGGCCACGGCCTGGAGGACGCCCAGCAGGGCCTGTTCGTCTTGCACGGGCGCTCGATCTTTCCGCGGGAGAAAATTCAACAAGTCGTTGATATCGCGGCCGCGGCCGCCGGTAAACACGGTCTCGTCGCCAAGCGTTCGAGGGGCGACTTGCCCGCCATTTGGACAGCAAGCGCGTGAATTTCATGCGGGAACTCAATGGCCTCAACATTTCATTGCGAATTTCAACAGACTGTTGAAGTTGTCTTCAATCTGTAGCAAAGCTCCAACGAACATTGATCTCGGTGAGCGGCAAAGCCGTCGCCGCGCCCAGGGGGTTTGTGATGCGCAATGGTTTGAAGGCTATCCTGCTGGCGGGTTCGGGCGGCGCGTGCCTCCTGGCCGGCTCGGTCGTCCACGCTCAGGAGGCGGACGGTTCGGTGATGAGCGAGATCGTCGTCACCGCCCAGAAGAAGTCCGAGCGTCTGCTGGACGTGCCGGTCTCGGTGGCGGCGGTGTCCGCCGACAGCCTGGTGCAGCAGAACCTGGTCCAGTTCCGCGACTTCTATAATCGCGTGCCCGGCATCTCGCTGAGCGGCGGCGGCACCGAGCAGCGCGCCAACGGCGTGGCCATCCGCGGCGTCACCACCGGCGGCGGCACGGCGGCCACCGTGGCCTTCACCCTGGACGACACCCCGCTGACCTCGGGCGCGGCCTCGGCTCAGTCGCCGCTGCTGGACATCGACCCGTCCGACCTGCAGCGCGTCGAAGTGCTGCGCGGCCCGCAAGGCACGCTGTACGGCGCGTCCAGCCTGGGCGGCCTGGTGAAGTACGTGACGGTCAGCCCGGACGCGCAAGACTTCAGCGGTCGGGTCGAGGTCGGCGGCAACACCGTGGCCGGCGGTGGCGAAGGCTATTCGGTGCGCGGCGCTGTCAACCTGCCGATCGTCCGTGACAAGATCGCCCTGCGCGTCAGTGGCTTCACGCGCCGCGACCCGGCCTATCTGGACAACGTCAACGTCGCCGCCGAGCGCGGGGACATCAACAAGAACAAGGTCAAGGGCGGCCGCGCCGCGCTGCTGATCAAGCCGACCGACAACCTCAGCATCGACCTGTCGGCCATGCGCCAGAAGTCGAACTTCTACGGCACCCCACAGATCCGCGTCTGCCAGTCGTGCGGCACGGGCGCGTACCAAGGCGCGACCAACTTCACGCCGTTCTTCGGCGACCTGAAGCTCAACATCGCCCCCAGCCAGCGTGAAGTGGACTTCAAGCTGTACCAGGGTCGCGTCAACTTGGACCTGGGCTTTGCCGACCTGACCTCGGTCAGCGCCTGGAACGAAGTGGAGTCCGCTTCCGACCTCGACCAGACCAACACCTTCCGCTTCCTGCTCGGCGCCTTCTCGGCCCCGACCGGCAGCGTCTCGCTGATCAACGCCGACAAGACCGAGAAATTCAGCCAGGAAGTTCGCCTGGCCTCGAAGTCGGACGGCGCGCTGGAATGGCTGGTCGGCGGCTTCTACACCCGTGAAACGATCTCGGTGGACCAGATCCTGACCGTTCGTCCGGCCGGGACCGTGGCCTACACCTCGCTGGCGCCGTCCAAGTTCGAGGAAAAGGCGGTGTTCGCCGACGTCACCTATCACTTCACGCCGGAGTTCGACGTGCAGGTGGGTGCGCGTTACTCGTCTAACGACCAGACGAGCGGTGGCGTGACCACCGTGGCCACGCCGGCCCAGCGCTTCTTCGGCCCCGGTTCGTCGGAGCCGCAGGCCAAGTCGTCAGACAATGCCTTCACCTGGCTGGTTACCCCGCGCTACCGGATCTCGCCGGACACCATGGCCTATCTGCGCGTCGCCACCGGCTATCGCCCGGGCGGTCCCAACAGCGCGGGCGTGACCGGCGTGCCGCTGTCGTTCGGCTCGGACAAGGTGATTAGCTACGAAGCGGGCCTGAAGGGCGCGCTGCCGGGCCTGAAGGCGACCTATGAAGCGGCCGTGTTCCAGATCGACTGGGACGACATCCAGCTGCTGACCACCGACATCACCTCGCAGATGACCTACTACACCAACGGTTCGACCGCCCGCAGCCGCGGCGTCGAACTGTCGGGGCGCTGGGCGCCGGTGCGCGGCCTGGCGATCGAAGCGGCCGGCACGTATCTGGACGCCAAGCTGTCCGACCCGCTGCGCTGGCCCGTGGGCGCCTCGCCGATCTACGGCGCCAAGGGTGACCGCCTGCCGGGCTCGGCGAAGGTCTCGGGCAGCCTGTCGGCAGACTACAACTGGGCGATCGGCGAGGTCTATTCGGCCTATGTCGGCGGCGGCCTGGCCTATGTCGGTCAGCGCTACGCCGAGTTCTCCAACAATCCGCCGGGGACGAGCACCGCCTACGGCGCGCGCCTGAAGCTGCCGTCGTACACGACCGTCGACCTGCGGGCCGGGATCTACAGCAACGACTGGCGTTTCGCCGCCTACATCAAGAACCTGGGCGATAAGCGCGGCGTCGTGGAGGCCACCACCCGCGGCGGCACCAGCTCGCCGCAGGCGATCTTCCTGCAGCCGCGCACCGTGGGCGTCAACGTGACCCGCAGCTTCTAGGCATGGTGTTTCTCGACGAAGCCGCGGTCCTGCAGCGCCTCGATCTGGACGGCTGCAGAACCGCGGTGCGGCGGGCGATGATCGCCCTGTCCGCCGGCGAGACGAGGCAGCTCCCGCGCTCGATCATTCCGATCGGCGCGGGACGGCTGTTTGGCCAGATGCCGGGGGCGCTGCTGGCCGACGGCTATTTCGGGGCCAAGCTGGTCAGCGTGTTCGGCGATCCCGAACAGCCCGGCCGCAGCGCCCACATGGGCGTGGTCGTACTGTTCGACGCCAACAGCGGCCAGGCGATCTGCGTCGCCGACGCCAGCGCCATCACCCTGATCCGCACCGCCGCCGCCACCGCGGCGGCGACCGACTTTCTGGCCGTCCCCGACGCCCAGCGGCTGACGATCCTGGGCTATGGCCACCAGGCCGGCGCCCATATCGAGGCCCTGGCCCGCGTTCGGCCGCTGAGCGAGGTTCGGGTGTGGGGACGCTCGTTCGAGCGAGCCCAGGACTTCTGCGCGGCGATGAGCGCAAGGACTGGCCTGTCCGTGGCCGCCGCCGCCGACGCCCGCGAGGCTGTGGCCGACGCCCAGATCGTCTGCACCGTCACCGGCGCGGTCGAGCCGGTGCTGTTCGCGGACTGGCTGTCGCCGGGCGCTCACGTCAATCTGGTCGGGGCCAGCGTCGCCTCCGCCGCCGAGGCCGAGGCCGCCGTGGTTTCGGTTGGCCGCTACGTCGTCGAGAGCCGGGAGTCGGCCCGCACCGGCGCCGGCGAGTTCCTGCGCGCCATCGCCGCCGGTCTCGTGACCGAAGACTGCATCGCCGCCGAGATCGGCGAGGTTTTCGCCGGGACCCAGGCTGGACGGCAGTCGGCGTCCGACATCACCGTGTACAAGTCGATCGGCCACGCCGTGCAGGATCTGGCGGCGGCGGCCTATCTCTACGAGCAGATGCGATGACCCTTTCGATGACCTTTGGCGGCGTGGCCGCAGCGCTGATCCTGACCGCGCCGGGCGCGGCGGCTTTGGCCCAGCCCGCGCTGGCCGTGGTGCTGAAACCCGGCCGCATGGACGAGGCCAAGGGGCAGGGGAGCCTCGCCGTCGAGCTGCGCTTCTCCGAACTGCCGGCGAGCGTCGGCGCGCCGCTGCTGAGCCTGCCACTGGTCATCGCCAACACCGCCACGGTCGCCGACACCCTGACGGGCCTGACCGCCGCCGACGATGCGGGTCCGATCCCGCTGGTGGTCAAGGACGATCCGGCCACGGGTCTGGTCTGGTCACGCCACTGGCTGGCCGGACGCGCCACGCGCGGGCCGGTCGTGGTCCGCTACCTCGCGCCCGTAGACAACACCCCGCCCACACGCGGGTCGGGCCCGCCCTACGCCCTGCGCACCGAAGGCGGTGGGGTCTCGGGCGTGGGCAACACCTTCGTCCTGCTGCCGGAAGAGAAGATCGCGCGGAAGATCACCCTGCGCTGGGACCTCGCCGACCTGCCCAAGGGCTCGACCGCCACCTCCAGCTTCGGCGAGGGCGACGTCGCCCTGCCGGACGGTCCCGCCAGTCAGCTGGCCTCGACCGTGTTCATGGCCGGCCCGATGAAGCGCGAGCCGGGCGTGGTGTCCGAGACCGGCTTCTCCTCGGCCTGGATGGGAACCCCGCCGTTCGATCCCGCGCCGCTGATGGCGTGGACCAACCGGCTGCATGGCTGGATGAGCGGCTTCTTCCAGGACAAGACCGTTCCGCCGTACCGGGTCTTCCTGCGCTACAACCCGATCAACGCCGGCGGCGGCACGGCCCTGACCCGCTCGTTCCTGACCACCTACGGCGCGGACACCAAGGGCGAGAGCCTGAAGGGCACGCTGTCGCACGAGATGGTCCACACCTGGACCGACTCCGACGCCGGCCAGTGGTACGGCGAGGGCGTGGCGGTCCACTACCAAGGCCTCTTGCCGTTCCGCGCCGGGTTGCTGTCGCCGCAGGAATTCCTCGACGACCTGAACGAGACCGCGCGCCGCTACTACGCCAACCCGCTGAACGACACGCCGGACGCCGAGATCGCGCCGCGGTTCTGGGAGGACACCCGCATCCGCGTGCTGCCCTACGACCGGGGCGGCCTCTATTTCGCGGTGCTGGACGGCCGCATCCGGAAGGCGACGGGCGGCAAGCGCTCGGTCGACGATCTGGTGCTGGAGATGAACCATCGCTTTGCCGCTGGCCGGAGGGCCGACGACGCCGCCTGGATCGCGTTGGTGGTCCGCGAGCTCGGCGAGGACGGTCGCAAGCTGCACGAGGGCATGATGGCCGGCGCCCTGATGCTGCCAGAGCCTGACGATTTCGGCCCCTGTTTCACCCGCACGACTGCCCAGGTTCGCCGCTTCGAGCTGGGCTTCGAGCCCAAGTCGCTGGTCGGCACAACCAAGACCATCCGTGGACTGATAGCAGGCTCCGAGGCCGCGAAGGCGGGGCTCAAGGACGGCGACGTCGTCACCTACGCCGTGGCCATGGACGCCGTGCAGGGCGACCCCGACCAGACCCTGACCCTCAAGGTCACCCGCGACGGCAAGACCTTCCCGTTGACCTATCTGCCGCGCGGGGAGGCGACCTCGGTCTATCAATGGGCGCGCAAGCCGGGGACGGAGAGCCTGAAATGCGTCTACTGATCGCCGCCCTGCTGGCCTCGACCGTCGCCAGCGCCGCCGTCGCCCAGGCGCCGGCCAGCGTCAAGAACGGCTTCACCCTGGCCGTGACCGGCGACCTGATCGGCCCCGAAAAGCCGATCACCGCCTATGGCGACCCCGGCACCCAGCGGATCAGCAAGCTGCTGTCGGGCGCGGACGCCGCATTCGGCAACCAGGAAGGTTCGATCTTCGACCTCGACAAGTTCGAAAGCTGGCCCGCCGCTCAGAACGGCGGCGGCACGCCGATCAACGACGCGGTCGTGGCCTTTGACCTGAAGACCATGGGCTTCAAGCTGATGTCGCTGGGGAACAACCACGCCACCGACTTCGGCGTGGAAGGCCTGGTCGAGACCCACAGGTCGCTGGACGCGGCAGGGATCGTCCATGCCGGCACGGGCGACAGCCTGACCGCCGCGCGGGCGCCGGCCTATGTGACCACGGCCAAGGGCGTGGTGGGGCTGGTGTCGTTCGCCGGCACCTATACCGATCTCTCGATCGCCGCCGACGCCAATCCGGGCCGAGGCTTCCGCGCCCGCCCGGGCCTGGCTCCGCTGCGCTCGCGCGAACTGCAGCTGGTCACACCCGAGCAGATGCAGACCCTGCGCGCCATCGCCGCCCGGTCCGAGACGCCCGACGCCGCCAAGAACCCCGAGGTGTTCAGCGCCGCCAAGTCCGGCGAAGAGCTGACCATCGGCAAGACCACCTTCCGGGTCGCCGAGGGGGCGGGTCTCGCCTACGACCTGAATGCCGATGACCGCGCCGCCGCCCTGGCCAGCGTCAAGGAAGCGCGTGGCAAGGCCGATCTGGTCATGTTCTCGATCCACGCCCACGAAACGGCCTCGTCCGATCCCGAGGACGTGCGTCCGGCCGACTACATGCGGTCGCTGTTCCACGAGCTGATCGACGCCGGCGCCGACGCCATCGTCCGCCACGGTCCGCATGCCCTGCTGGGCGTCGAGATCTACAAGGGGCGGCCGATCTTCTACGGCATGGGCAGCCTGATGTTCCAGGTCGGCGACAAGAAGCGCCAGTTCCGTGGCTTCACCCTGCCGGAGGCCTGGTACGACGGGGCCGTGGCGGTCAGCGAGTACAAGGACGGCCGCGTGGCGGCGATCCGCATCCATCCCTTCGTCCAGAACCTGGAAGACGACCGCCTGGTCGGTACGCCGCGCTCGCCGACGCACGATGAGGCCCAGCGGGTGCTCAAGCGCATCCAGGCCGCCTCGGTCCAGTTCGGCACCCGCATCGACATCGAAGGCGACGTCGGGGTGATCCGCGTCGGCGCGAAATGAGGCTGGGGCGGCGTCAGGCCCTGGTCGGTCTGGGCGCCTTGGCGCTGGCTCGCCCGGCCTGGGCGCGCTCGGGGCCTGACCTGACACTGTACCAGGCCATCCGCGACGAGGGGCTGAAGCGCGGACAGGCCATGACCTACGCTACCAGCCTCGTCGACGGCGTAGGGCCTCGGCTGATGGGCTCGCCCGGCATGAGGCGGGCCTATGACTGGTCGCTGGCGCGGTTGCGCGAGCTGGGGGTGAGCGACCCCAGGCTCGAGCCGATCGGCCCGTTCGGACTGTCCTGGCGACAGATCCGAGCCTGGGCCCGAACGACCGCGCCGGACGGCGCCCCGTTCGTCGCTCAGGCTGCCCCCTGGTCGGCGGCGACGAACGGGGTGATCGAGGGCGACCTGGTGGCCTTGCCGCTGGCGACCGACGAGGATCTCCAGCGGGCCAAGGGGCGACTGTCCGGCAGGATCGTGCTGCTTAGCCCGGCGCCCGCGCCGGCGCCGGAAGGGCCGGCCATCGTCCGCTACACCGACGAAGAGGTTTTGCGGGGCGACGCCGCCCAGGCTGTACGCGCCTACTACCGCACCGTCGCCGAGCGCCGCGTTCGGCAGGGGCGGGAAGGGCTTTTCAAGACCCGCCGCAACGCCTTTCTGGCCGCCGAGGGCGTGCTGGCGGTGGTGGTGTCCGGCGGCGGCGCCCATCCCGGGGCCATGACCATCGATGGCGGCGAACTGGGTGGGCGGCCGTGGCTGGCGGCCGAGCGACCAGCCTTTCCGGCGCTGTACCTGTCGGGTGAGGGCTATGCTCGCTGCTGGCGTCAGGCCGAGCGCGGTGCGGCGCGCCTGCAGATGGAGATCATCACCGAGGAGGGCGATCCCGCCGAGCCGGGCTACAACGTCGTGGCGGAGATCCCGGGGACCGATCCGAACCTGAAGGCTCAGGTCGTTCTGGCCGGGGCGCATCTGGACAGCTGGGCGGCCGGGGCGGGGGCGGCCGACAACGGCGCCGGCGTGGCCGCGACGCTGGAGGCGGTGCGCATCCTGAGGGCGCTGGCCTTTAAGCCCCGTCGCACGATCCGCATTGTCCTCTATGGCGGCGAGGAGCAGGGGCTGTACGGCTCCGAGGCCTATGCTCGCCAGCGCCTGGGCCATATCCCGCGTTCGACCGCGCCCGAGCAGCTGGCCCTGCCGGTAGAGGGGCGTCGCGCCAAGATCGGTCCGTTGCTCAAGGGGCCCGAGTACGAGACCTTCTCCGCAGCCTTCAACCTGGATGGCGGCTCTGGGCGGATCCGGGGCGTGTTCACCGGCGGCAACCCGGCCCTGGCCGAGCTCTATCGCGGCTGGATCGCGCCGCTGAAGGACCTGGGCGTACTGGCAGTCTATGACGGCCCGCATTGGCCGGCCGACCAATCGACCTTCACCGAGATCGGTCTGCCGGGAATCTCGTTCCTGCAGGACCCGCTCGACTACGACAGCCGGGCGCACCACACGAACCTGGACACGCTGGAACGCCTGTCGCCGGACGATCTGGCCCAGGCCGCGACGGTCCTGGCGATCTTCCTGGCCAACAGCGCCAACGCCGAAGAACGTGCGCCCCGCCAAGGCCTTACGGGCTAGCGGCGGCTGCCTTCTGGAAAGAAAATTCGAGAAAAATCGTCCGGCCCCGAAAATTGCGTTTGACTAATCTCAGGGGTCGTCTAAATAGCCGCCTCCGCCGCGGACATCTCCGCCGGACGGAACGGCCTCCGGAGCTTCTGGAGGGGTTTCGGGTCTTTGACATTGTTGATTTGGAAAGAGAAACGCAGGCGGCGGCGCTCTGGCGGTAGGCTCTAGGAGCTTACCACAATGACGCTGACGAATGCGGTCTCTTGAAGACACCATTAATACGGTG
>NZ_JBCNJZ010000009.1:0-267471 GCF_039596335.1 Caulobacter sp.
CCGATGTCACCGGCATCATCAAGCTGAAGGAAGGCGTGGAAATGATCATGCCGGGCGACAACGCCGAGCTGGACGTCGAGCTGATCACCCCGATCGCCATGGACCAAGGCCTGCGCTTCGCCATCCGTGAAGGCGGCCGCACCGTCGGCGCCGGCGTCGTCGCCAAGATCATCGAGTAGTCTCGATCGATCTTAGCCTCGGCTGAGACATGCGAAGGCCCCGGAGAGCAATCTCCGGGGCCTTTTGCTATGGGTGCCTCCCCGCCACCCGCGCAAACGTGAACCGCTGACCGTCCGCCTCGAGCGTCCCGCTATCCGGACCGTCGAAGGTCACCACCGCGTCCTGTTCGACGACGAAGAAGCTCTGGGCCGCCGCCGGGATCAGCTTGAAGACCTGGTTCTTGCGGATCTCGATCGTCATCGCCGCGCCGCCGTCGCGGACGTCGAAGGTCCCCAGGCCCTTGATCTCGAACTCACCGGCGAAGCCGCGCTGGGCGTCCAGCGGCAGGGTGATGGCGGTGCGGGTGATCGGGCGCTGGTCGGGCCAGCCATAGGCCACGGCGATGCCGCGCAGGATGTCCTGGCCCAGCTGGTAGCCCTGGTCGCCATTGGTCAGGATCACCGCGCCGTCGCCGGTCTCCGGATGGCCGATCAGGGTGGCCTTGTAGCCGGCGTTGGAACCGTCGTGGAAGAAGGCCTGGTCCCGGCCCTCGCCGATGATCTTGAAGCCCAGGGCCCAGCCGGCCGGCTCCGGCGTCAGCATCGTCCGCGCGGTGGCGGCCGACAGCACCTCGCCCTGATCGCTGCCCGCAGACCGCTGCAGGTCGATGACGAAGCGCGCCAGGTCGTTGGCGGTCGTCCACAGGCCCGCCGCCGCCAATTCGGGATAGACGTGGGGACCGCCGGTGATCGGCCGGCCGGCGCCGTCATGGGCCAGGGCCACGTCGCGGGTTCCGGCCGGCAAGGGCTGGTCGTAGGTGCTGCGGGTCATGCCCAGCGGCCCGAACACCGCCTTGCGGGCGATGGCGGGGAAGGGCGCGCCGGCCGCGTCGATCATCGCCTGCTGGACGATCGTGTAGCCGCCGCCGGAATAGCGGTAGGCCGCGCCCACCGGGCTGTCGACGCGCACCGCCGCGGAATTGGCCGGCGCGGTTCCGTCCAGGATCTGCGGCGCGGTCGGCAGGGTCTCGCCCGCGGCATAGCCGGCGAAGCCGTGCACCGTGGTCCCGGCCGTGTGCGACAGCAGGCGGCGCAGGGTGACCGGATTGGCCTGGGTGAAGGCGTTGTCCGGCAGCCGCCAGGTCTTCAAGGCCGTGTTGATCGGCGCCTCCAGCGACAGGGTCCCGTCCTGCACCAGGCGCATGGCGGCGGCGGCCGCCACCGGCTTGCTGACCGAGCCGGCCTGGAACAGCGTGTCGGCCCCGATCGGCGCGCCGCCTGGGGTGACGACGCCATAGCCCTTGGCCCAGTCCAGCCGTCCGCCGCGCACCACGGCGATGGCCACGCCGGGCACGTTCATCGCCTTCATGGCGTCATCCAGCCGCCGGGCGGGGGAGGGCAGGCCGGCGATCACGACGGCGGGCAGCAGGCCGGTCTCGACGGCCTTCTGGCGATCGGCGGCCGTCTCGGCCTGGACCAGGGTGGGCGCGGCCATCAGCGCGCACATCAGGGCGCTCATCAGTGCGCCAGGGGCCAGGGTCGATAACTTCATGCGGGCGTCCTTCCAGTGGCATCGAACTTCGCCGTGGGCTCCACGCCCCGCAACATAAGGTTTGGTAACGTCCCGCACGGTCGCGCTATGTCGGCTGCCGCCTTGACGGCGACGCGGGAAAGGCCCAGCACCGACGTCGGGGTCTCGGGGGAAACGGGCGTTTGGACTGGCGGCGGAAGATCAACGGCAATCTGGGTGCGCGCTACGGCCTGGCGCTGACGGCGGCCGGCCTGGCCATCGTGGCCCGGTTCGGCCTGAACGATCTGCTGCCGGCGGGCTTTCCGTACCTGACCTTTTTCCCGGCCGTGGTGGTCTGCGCCTACTATCTGGGCCTGCGCCCGGCAATCCTGTGCGCGGCGCTCTGCGGCCTGGCCGCCTGGTACTGGTTCATCCCGCCGTTCGCCGCCTTCGCCCTCGGGCCGCCGGTGCTGTGGGCGCTGGGCTTCTACGCCTTCGTGGTGGCGGTCGACATCTTCTTCATCGACGGCATGCGCAAGGCCCTGGACCAGCTGGAGGACGAGCGCGAGCGCTATGCCCAGCTGGCCGAGAGCCGCGACCTTCTCTATCGCGAACTGCATCACCGGGTGAGCAACAACCTGCAGGTCGCCGGCGCCCTGCTACGCCTGCAAGGGCAAGGGATCGCCGATGCCGACGCCCGCCACGCCTTGTCCCAGGCCGGCGAGCGCATCGAGGTGATCGCCAAGATCCAGCGCGAGCTGCACGACCGCACCGGCGAGCCGGCCCCGTTCCGCGCCTTCGCCGAGGCCATCCTGTCCAGCGCCGCCTCGGCCGCCGGGGCGAGGGTGTCCCTGACCCTGGAGGGCGGCGAGGCGCCGCTACACTCGGACCAGGCCACGCCGGTGACGCTGGTCATGCTGGAGAGCTTCAACAACGCCTTGGAGCACGGCTTCGGCGAGACCGGCTCGGGCCGGGTGCGGGTGAGCCTGGACCAGTCGGGCGAGACCCACGTGCTGACCGTGCGGGATGACGGGGCGGGGCCGCCGGACGGCTTCGATCCGGCGACGTCCAAGAGCCTGGGCCTGAGGATCGTGCGCGCCATGGCCCAGCAGCTGGGCGGCCGCTTCGAGATGGCCCGCGAGGACGGCTGGACGGTGTGCCGGCTGAGCTATGTGGGGAAGGCGGACTAGGGGAATAGATGCTCCCCCGCGCTGCGGGGGAGCTGTCGCGGAGCGACTGAGGGGGCAAGCTGGACGTATGCCGCGTTAGCCCCCTCCGGCCCTCTGGGCCACCTCCCCCGCATCGCGGGGGAGGATCTTAAAGTCCTACAGCCGATCCACCGGCGCTGCGCCGCTCTCCGCTTCACGCGGCGTGGTCAGGCGGCCCAATTTCGGCTTCAGCCACATCTCGAAGTCGTCGATGATCTCGTAGACCACCGGCACCAGCACCAGCGACAGCACGGTCGAGGTGATCAGGCCGCCGATCACGGCCACGGCCATGGGTTGGCGGAACTCAGCGCCCTTGCCGATGCCCAGGGCGGTCGGCAGCATGCCGGCCATCATCGCCAGGGTGGTCATGATGATCGGGCGGGCGCGTTCGCGGCAGGCCTCGATGATGGCGTCGCGCTGGGACTTGCCGGCGCGCTCCTCCTCGATGGCGTACTCGACCAGCAGGATCGAGTTCTTGGCCGCCAAGCCCATCAGCATCAGGAAGCCGATCAGCGACGGCATCGACAGCGACTGGCCGGTGACGACCAGGGCGGCCAGGGCCCCCGAGATGGCCAGTGGCAGGGCCGACAGGATGGTGATGGGCTTGAAGAAGCTGCGGAACAGCAGGATCAGCACCCCGAACACCAGGCCGATGGCCGACAGCAGGGCGACGGCGAAGCCGGTGAACAGCTCGACGAAGGCCTCCTGGTCGCCGGCGGCGGCCAACTGCACCCCGGCGGGCAGCTTCTTCATGGTCGGGGTGTTGTTGACCTCGTTCAGGGCCTGGCCCAGCTGGGCGCCGCCCTGCAGGTCGGCCTCGACGGTCAGCTGACGCTTGCGGCCGAAGCGGTCGATCTTGGCCGGACCGGCCTCGAAGCTGACATCGGCGACGGTGTCCAGGCGGGTGAAACCGCCCGAGCTGGTCGGCAGCAGCAGGGCCTTGATCGCCTCCAGGTCGCCGCGGCTGTCGCGGGGCAGGCGCACGCGGATCGGCACCCGGCGCTCGCCCTGGGTCATCTTGGCGACGTTGGCGTCGATGTCGCCGACCGTGGCCACGCGAGCCACCGAGGCGATGTCGGCCGAGCTGACGCCCAGGCGCGCGGCCTCGTCGGCCTTGGGCCGGATCAGGATTTCCGGACCCGACGGCGGGCTGGACGGGCGCGGGTCGGCGACCGTCTTCAGCTTGCGCATGTCACGTTCCAGAGCCAGGGCGGCGCGCTCCAGCTGCTTGCCGTCCTCGGCGGTCAGGATCATCTGGACGTCGGCGGCGCCCCAGTCGCTCTGTAGGTTGACGCGGGCGTCGGGGATCTCGCGCAAGGACGCGCGGATCGCCTGCTTGATCTCGGTGACGGTCAGGTCGCGCTTGTCCTTCAGCACGATGGTGACCGTGGCGTCGCGGACGTCCGTGCCGCTCTGGCCGCCCCAGCCGCTGGCGATGTTCGAGCCGACCTGGGCGAAGACGTGGGCGGTCTCCTCGCGCGTCTCGAAGTTGCGGGTGACGGCCTGGATGGTGCGGTCCATGTCGGCGGGCGTCGAACCGGGCGGACCCTGGACCTTCAGATAGTAGAAGTTGGCGTTGCCCGGGGGCTGGAAGCCGACCGCCAGTACGCCGATCGAGGCCAGGAAGATCGCCCCGGCCAGCGAGGCGAAGGTGATCACCCCACCCAGGATGAAGCTGACGAACTTGTGGTCCAGCGCCCAGTCCAGCGACCGGCTGTAGAAGCGCGGCAGCGGCTTTTGCGGATGCGGGTTGGTGTTGGGCTTGAGGAAATAGGCGGCCAGCAGGGGCGTGAGGAAGCGCGCCACGACCAGCGAGAACAGCACCGCCACGGCGACGGTCAGGCCGAACTCCTTGAAGAACTGGCCGGGGATGCCGGGCATGTACGAGACGGGCACGAACACGGCGACGATCGAGAAGGTCGTGGCCACGACCGCCAAGCCGATGGCGTCGGCGCCCTCCATGGCCGCCTCATAGGGGCGCTGGCCGCGACTGACGCGTTTCTCGATGTTCTCGATCTCGACGATGGCGTCGTCCACCAGGATCCCGATGACCAGGGTCAGGGCCAGCAGGGTCACGACGTTCAGCGAGAAGCCGACCATCGACATGAAGGCGAAGGTCGGGATCAGCGACACTGGCATGGCGATGGCGGTGATCAGGGTGGCCCGCCACTCGCGCAGGAACAGGAACACCACCAGCGAGGCCAGCAACATGCCTTCCAGCAGGGTGTGCTCGGTGGCGGTGAAGCTGGCGCGGGTCTCGTCGACGACCGAGAAGATCTTGGTGAAGGTCACGCCCTTCTGCGACTCTTGCAGCTTGGCGATGGCCGCGACCACGCGGTCCTCGACCTGGACGTCGCTGCTTTCCTTGGTCTTCATCACCTGGAAGGCGACGACGGGCTTGCCGTCCAGGCGCGCGAAGCCGCGCTCCTCGCCGGCGCCCTGGCCGACCTCGGCGACGTCGGTCAGCTTCACATAGCGGCCGGCGCCAGTCGGGATGGTGATGGCGCGCAGTTCTTCCAGGGTCTGGGCGGCGCCCAGAACCCGCAGCGTCTGCTCGCGGCCGCCGACCAGGGCCCGACCGCCGGGGGCGTCCAGGCTGTAGTTGGCCAGGGCCTGGTTCAGCTGCGGCGCGGTGATCCCGAAGGCCGCCATGCGGTCCGGGTCGATGATGATGTTGATCTCGCGGCTGACCCCGCCGACACGGGCTACCTGGGCCACGCCCTTCTCGCCCTGCAGGGCGCGGGTGACGGTGTCGTCGATAAACCACGACAGGTCGGTGTTCGACATGCCCGGGGCCGACACCGCGTAGGTGATGATCGGGGCGCTGTCGATTTCCAGGCGGGTGACGGTGGGCTCGTCGACCTCGCGCGGCAGCTGCTGGCGCACCTGGTCGATCTTGGAGCGGACCTCGTCGGTGACCTTCTGCAGGTCCTCGCCCAGCTCGAACTCGATCGTGGTGGTCGAGGCGCCCTGGACCACGGACGAGCGGATCGTCTTGACGTTGGAGATGCTGGCCACCGCGTCCTCGACGGGGCGGGTGACTTGCGTCTCCAGCTCGCCGGGGGCCGCGCCGCTCTGGGTGACGGTGACGGTGACGGCCGGGAACGAGACGTCGGGGAACTGCTTCACCGGCAGGCCCAGATAGGCCCCGATGCCGGCGATCAGCAGGGCGATGAAGACGACCGCGACCGGGGTCGGGTTCTTGATCGCCCAGGCGGAGATCCGAAGCTGCGAGGACATCAGCGCGCCGCCTGCTGCTCGATCGGCTTGACCTTGTCGCCGTCCAGCGTGAAGGCGGCGGCGTTCAGCACGATGCGGGCGCCGGGCTGCGGGCCCTGCACCAGCTGCACCCAGCCGCCGCCGCGCTGGCCGGTTTTGATCTTGACCTGGCGGGCGCGGTTCTGGTCGTCGATGGTCACCACCGAGGCCCCTTCGGCGTCATAGCGGATGGCCGATTCCGGCACGGCCGTGACCGCCTGGCCCGACGAGCCGAACACGGCGCTGGCCATGCCGCCGGCCCGCAGGTCCTCGCGCAGCGGCAGTTGCACGCGGACGCGGCCAAGGCGGGTCTCGGCGTTGATCAAGGGGCTGACGATGCGGACATTGCCAGACACAGTCGCGCCGCCGGGCGCGGTGACCTGCACCGACTGGCCGACGCGGACGTTGGAGAGGTCGGCTTCGTTGACCTCGGCGTTCAGCTCGACCAGGCCGTCGCGGGCGATGCGGAACCACGGCGTGCTGCCGCCGGCCACGTCGCCGGGACGCACGGTGCGTTCGAGGACGCGGCCGCCGACCGGAGCGGTCACCGTCATGCGGCGATCGCGGGTCTGCAGCTCGGCCAGGGCCGCGCCCTGGGCTTTCGCCGTATAGCGGCGGCTCTCGATCTGCTCCTGGGACAGGATGCCCTGGCCGTCCAGGCCGGTGACGCGCTTGGCCTCGGCCTCGGCCTGGGCGGTGACGGCGGCCTGCTGGGCGATCTGGGCGCGCAGCAGGGTGTTGTCCAGCTGGGCCAGGGGCTGGCCGGCGCGGACCCAGGCGCCTTCCTCGACGAAGACGCGGCCGACGCGATAGCCGCTGAGCTCGGAGCCGACGGCGGCTTCTTCGCGCGGGATCAGCTGGCCCGAGGCCTTGAAGCCGCCGCCCAGGGCGCGGCTCTCGACACGGGTGACGCTGACCGTGCGGGCCTGCTCGGCGCCGGCGGCCGGCTTCTCGGCGGCGTCTTCCTTCTTGCCGCAAGCGGTAAGGCCAAAGGCGGCCGAGACCAGGGCGGTGGCGATCATCAAGGAGCGGGTCGTCATCGTAGCGGGTCTCATTGGGCGTTGGGCTTTGCGGGAATGGACTCGGGCGACCAGCCGCCGCCGAGCGCCTTGTAGGTCTGGACGGCGCGCTGCAGGGCCTGCGTCTGGGCCCCGGTCAGGGCCGTGCGGCTGCTGCGCCAGGACTGTTCGGCCTGCAGGGCCGTGGTCAGGTCGGTCAGGCCGGCGGCATAGCCCTTCCGGCTGGCCTCATAGGCGGCTGCGGCGCGGCGCTCGCCGGCCGCCAGCAGCACGACGCGGCGCTGGTCGGCGTCCTGCTGCACCAGGGCGTTCTCGGTCTCGCCGAACGCCTTCTGCACGGTCTGCTCATAGGTGACGGCGGCCTGCTCGACCCGGGCGCCCTGCGCCTTGATGTCGGACAGCAGCTTGGGGATGTTCAGCAGCGGGATCGACAGGTTGCCGCCCAGGCTCCAGGCCGAGCTGGTGGTCGACACCGTATCGCCCGGCGTCAGGAAGCTGGGGCTGATCTGCTTGGTGATGCCGATGCTGGGCGTCATGGTCAGGGTCGGAAACAGCGCCAGCTCGTTGACGTTCAGATTGCCCGAGGCCGAGGCCAGGCGCGCGGCGGCCTCACGGATGTCGGGGCGGCGGGCCAGCAGGGCGGCGGGCGCGCTGGCCGGGACCGGCGGAGCCTTGGCCAGCACCGGCTCGACCGGCAGGCTGGCCAGCGGATCCACGCCCTTGCCGACCAGGATCAGCAGGCTGCGGCGCGAGGCCTGCAGCTGGGCTTCCAGCTGGGCGACCTGGGCCTCGGCCTGGGCCAGATCGGCGGCGGTGCGCTCGCCTTCGGACTCGGCCGACAGACCGCGACGGCCCTTCTCGGCCGAGACGTCGTACAGGCTCTTGGAGATGCGGGCGTTCTGGCGGGCGTCTTCCAGCTGCACGGCGTAGCCGCGGGCCTCGAAATAGGACTGGGCGACATTGGCGGCCAAGGCGGCGCGGGCGCCCTCATAGGCGAAGCGGGCGGCGGCCAGGTCGTTGTCGACCACCTTGCGGGCGGCGCGGCGGCGGCCGATCAGGTCCAGCTCCCACGAGACGTCGAAATTGGCCGCATAGGTCTTGGTCACCCCGCCCAGGGTGAAGGCGCCCGAACCGCTCTGGTCGATGATGTCGGTCTTGGTGCGCGAGGCCGAGCCGACAACCGGGGTTTGCGGGATGTAGAGTTCGCGGATCTGGCCCTGGCGCACGGCGCGGGCCTCGTCCAGCCGGGCGGCGGCCAGGCGGGCGTCGGGGCTGTTGGCCAGGGCGGTCGTGACCAGGTCGTTCAGCACCGGATCGTCGAAGGTGGTCCACCACTGGTCCAGGGTCTGGGTCGCCAGCGGCGTCCCGGCCGGCGCCTGGTAGGCGGAGGGCAGGGGCACGTCGACCTTGGGTGCGGGCGTCGTGCAGGCCCCCAGGATCAGAGCCAGGCTCGAGACGGCCAGCAGCGGGGAGGCGCCGGTCTTGGCGAGACGCATGAATTCAAACCCGGTTAGTGCGGTCCGCCGGGGCGCCCTGGGCGACCGGCGTTTTTCGATGAGGCCGTTTTCCACTTAGGGGAGCGCGCGCCGGCAGGAAAGCCCTCATGCGCACGCTTTGGCGAAGCTTATGTTGCAACGCACCCAGATCTAGTCGGTTCAGATCCCATACCTGTCAGCAGGGTGTCGGTGCGGTTTCACGCCTGACGCACGCCCCGTCAGCGGTTGACGTCGCGGCAAAACATACCGCATCATCGAAACAGCTGTTCGACTCCTTGGGGTGAGCAGTGTCCCGCCGTTGGCGGGGAGGTGCGTAAGCGTTGCTTTTCAAGTGTCCGGCCCGGCGGAGACCAAGGCTTGTCGACCCTAGAAGACGCATCACCGAGTTTCGAAAACGAACGCTTCAGGCGGCGTGCCGGCCAGGCTGGCCGGGTGATGCTCTGTGTCCGGATTAACTGCGCTCGACCGGAACCTTGGGGGAAGGGGAGGGCGCCGCCCGACTGAACGAACATTCCGGCCCCGCGAAGACGGACGCCGGTCAAAAACAAACGAGGGAGGGAATTGCAGATGAACCGAACCAGCTTCCTGCGCGGGGGCTCCAGCCTCGCCTTGGCTATCGCGCTGACCAGTGGCGCGGCCCACGCCCAGCAGAGATCGAACGAGAGCTCGACCCAGGTCGAGGAGGTGGTGGTCACCGGCTCGTTCATCCGAGGCACGCCCGAGGACGCGGCCCTGCCGGTCGACGTGATCGGCGCCGAGGAACTGCAGAAGCGGGGTTCGCCCTCGACCGTCGAAATGCTCAAGGCCCTGTCCGTATCGAACGGGGTGCTGGGCGACACCAACCAGTTCGACAGCCGCGCCCAGGGCTCGGAAGGCTCGGGCTCGGTCAATCTGCGCGGCCTGGGCTCGCAGCGCACCTTGGTGCTGCTGAACGGCCGGCGCCTGGCGATCAACCCGCTGGCCGCGGCCGGCGCGGGCATCGTCGACACCAACATCATTCCCGCCGCCGCCATCGGCCGCCTGGAAGTGCTGAAGGACGGCGCGGCCGCCACCTACGGCTCGGACGCCATCGCCGGCGTCGTCAACTTCATCACCAAGAAGAACGTCAACGGTCTGGAGGTCGCGGGCGACTACCGGATCATCGACGGCTCGAACGGCGACTACGGGCTGAACGCCACCTGGGGCAAGACCTGGGACAACGGCAACATCCTGGTCAGCGCCGGCTGGCAGCACCGCTCCAAACTGTCGGTCGCCGAGCGCGACTGGGCCAGCACGCCCTATCTGACCAATCCCGAGGCCGGCTGGTCGGCGGCGGGCAATCCCTCGTCCTTCATCCCCCTGGCCAGCACGACCAGCGGCATGCGCGATCCGTCCTGCCAGGGGCTGGGCGGCTATCCGGGCTTCAGCGGCCTGACCCCGGTCTGCTACTGGCACTACACCCCGTTCGACAATCTGGTCGAAAAGTCCGACGCCGTGCAGATCTACGGCGAGATCAACGCGGACCTGTCGTCCAAGACCAGGTTCCACGCCGAGGTGCTGTACGCCCACACCGACGTGCCCGAGTGGAACACCTCGCCGTCCTATGCGGCCCTGGCCGTGCCGACCGCGGAAGTCGCACCGGCCGCCGCCCTGGCAGGGCGCTATTTCGTGCCGGCCAGCAACCCCGGCCTGATCGCCTTCATGGCCGCCAATCCGACGGTGCAGCTGACCAGCCTGGCCACCGGCGTCACCACGACCTCGCCCAGCGCGATCTTCGCCGGCGGGGCCCTGAACGTCGCCAACCGGCCGTTCGGCATCGGCGGCAATCCCAAGTTCGGCTACGGCCCCTCGATCGGCTCGCGGGCGTTCGACGCCTTCCGCGTCTCGGCCGACCTGAAGGGCGAGTTCGACAACGGCATCGGCTGGGAAATGGCCCTGACCTACAGCCAAGAGGTCGGCATCCGCACCGGCTACGACACGCTGGTCAACCGCTTCGCCCTGGCCCTGCAAGGCCTGGGCGGCCCCACCTGCGACACCAATCCGTCGCTGCCGGGCATCCAGGGCACGCCCGGCGTCGGCGGGTGCATGTATTACAACCCCTTCGCCAGCGCGATCCCCAGCAACGCCATCACCGGCGCCAGCAATCCCGGCTACAATCCGTCCCTGGCCAACAACAAGGACCTGGTCGACTGGTTCTTCAGGAAGCTGTCGACCAAGCAGTCCTCGCGCCTGTTCGTCGGCGAGGCCGTGCTGAACGGCAAGACCAACATCAGCCTGCCGGGCGGCGACATCGCCTGGGCGGCCGGCGTCCAGTACCGCCGCAGCTTCTTCAAGGCCGACTACAACGACATCAGCAACGCCCTGATCAATCCGTGCGTCAACACGCCGGACTTCGGGGTGACCACCTGCACCGGCTCGGCCCGCAACGGCCCCTTCATGTTCCTGGGCGTCGGCACGCCGTCGGATAACCAGAGCGACGTGATGGCGGGCTTTGGCGAACTGTCGCTGCCGATCACCGAGACTGTCCAGGCCCAGCTGGCCGCCCGCTACGAAAGCTATGGAGGCTCGATCGGCTCGACCTTCAATCCCAAGGCCTCGATCCGCTGGCAGGCCACGCCGTGGATGGCCCTGCGCGCCTCGGCCGGTTCGACCTTCCGCGGTCCGCCGGACCCGCTGACCACCACCACCTCGGTGACCTCGCTGCAGGGCATCCTGGGCGTGTTCCGCGCCGTCGACATCTTCAGCAATCCGGACCTGAAGCCGGAAAAGGCCAAGACCTACAATTTCGGCCTGCTGTTCAACGTCGGCGACTTCAAGGCCAGCGTCGACTACTTCATGTTCGACTTCGACAACCCGATCGTCGCCGAGCCGGTCGCGGGCATCACCAACGCGCTGTATCCGAACGGCGCGGCGGGCGCGAACAACTGCGCCAATCCGGCCTATGCGGCCCTGGTGGCGCGCTTCACCTTCAACGGCGCTTGCGGCACGCCCACCACCAGCATCGCGCGCCTGAAGACCTTCTACGTCAACGGCGCGGGCGTGAAGAACTCGGGCTTCGACTTCAACGCCGAGTACCGCTTCCGCGAGGTGATCGGCGGCGACCTGACCCTGGGCGCCACCGCCACCTACGTCCAGAAGTACGAGGTCGGCGAAAGCCAGGTCGAGGGTGTCACGGTCGAGAAGGCTTTCGACGCCGTGGGCCTGCTGAACTACCAGACCACCGTCGTGCCGATCCCGCAGTGGAAGGGCGACGTCTTCGCCGAATGGAACACCGGGCCGCACAACCTGCGCCTCTCGGTCCACTATATCGACGGCTATACCGACCAGCGCATCGCCCCGTTCGCGACCAACGCCTACAAGGACACCACCGGCGCGGGCGTGACGGTCAGCGCGGGCAAGCAGATCAAGAAGCAGGTGCTGACCAACCTGGCCTATCGCGTCTTCCTGCCCTGGGACACGACGGCGACGATCGCGGTCACCAACGTCTTCGACAAGGACCCGTCCTACGCCCGCCTGGACCTGGGCTACGACCCGTTCACCGGCGATCCGCTGGGCCGGACCTACAAGTTCGGCCTGCGGAAGAAGTTCTAGGCTCCCTCCCGAAGGAAAGCTGGCGGCGCGCTCGGAAGAGTGCGCCGCCTTCGTTCATGGCGACTACAGCGTCGCCATGTCGATCACGAAGCGGTAGCGCACGTCGCTCTTGTGCATTCGCTTGTAGGCCTCGTTGATCTGGTCGATCGAGATGGTCTCGATGTCAGCGACGATGTTGTGCTGGCCGCAGAAGTCCAGCATCTCCTGGGTTTCCTTGATCGAGCCGATCATCGAGCCGGCCAGGGTGCGGCGGCCGGGGATCAGGGCGAAGGCGTTCAGCGACACCGACTCTTCGGGCGCGCCGACCAGCACCATGCTCCCGTCCACCTTCAGCAGGTTCAGGTAGGCGCCCCAGTCCAGCCCGGCCGAAACCGTGCAGATCAGCAGGTCGAACGCGCCGGCCAGGGTCTTGAAGGTCGCCGCGTCGCTGGTGGCGTAGTAGTGGTCCGCGCCCATCTTCAGACCGTCGGCCTGCTTGGACAGGGTCTGGCTCAGCACCGTGACCTCGGCGCCCATGGCGTGGGCCAGCTTGACGCCCATGTGGCCAAGGCCGCCCAGGCCCAGGATGGCGACCTTCTTGCCGGGGCCGGCGTTCCAGTGGCGCAGCGGCGAGTACAGGGTGATGCCGGCGCACAGCAGTGGGGCGGCGGCGTCCAAGGCCAGGTTGTCGGGGATCGACAGGACATAGCCTTCCTTGACCACCATGTGGTCGGAATAGCCGCCGTAGGTGGGCAGGTCCGAGCCCGGCTGGGCGCTGCTGTAGGTCTGGACCAGGCCCGGCATGTACTGCTCGCGGTCCAGGTCGCGGGTGGCGCAGCCGATGCAGCTGTCGACGAAGCAGCCGACGCCCACCCGGTCGCCTTCCTTGAACTTGGTGACGTTGGCCCCGACCGCGGTGACCACGCCGGTGATCTCGTGGCCCGGCACGATCGGGTAGACGCTCATGCCCCAGCCGTTGTCGACCATGTGGATGTCGGAGTGGCAGACGCCGCAGTGCTTGATGGCGATGACGACGTCGTCGGCGTTGGGTTCGCGGCGGTCGAAGGTGAAGGGCGCGAGCGGCGCGCCGGCGGCGGGCGCCGCATAGCCTTTGGCAGTGGCCATCGGGATGTTCCTTGAAGCTTGGGAGGCCCGCGATCGGGGAGGACCGGGACGAGGCGATACTTGCCATGCCCGGGACGGCGGCGTTACGCCGATCCTGCAAAGCTCTTGCACGATCCTGCAAAGGCAGCGGTCGCCAGTTTCGCGCCTGCACTCGGCGGTCTAGAAGGACGACGCCTCCAAAGCCTGGAAAACCAAGACCTTGAACGATCCCGCCACCGCTGGCGTCTACGCCGAGATCGCCGCCATCGTCGCCCGTTACGCCAGCGAGGAGGGAACCCACTCGCCGATCGACGGCCTGTTCATCGTCCGGCGCACCTCGCCGACCCTGCCGCTGCACGCCCACCAATGGCCGTCGTTCTGGCTGGTGGCGCAGGGCCGCAAGTGCGTGACGGTCGGCGACGAGGAGCTGCACTACGGGGTCGGCGACTGCCTGCTGGTGGCGCTGGACATGCCAGTGACCTCGCAGATCACCGAGGCCTCGGAGGCGCGGCCGCACCTGTGTGTGGGCGTGGCGATCAATCCGGCCCGGTTGGCCGACCTGATGGGCCGCCTGCCTGAGGCGGCCAGCGCCGCGCCCGACGGCGTGCGCGGGGTGGGGGTCAATCCGGCCTCGCCCGAGCTGCTGGACGCCACGCTGCGGCTGTTGCGCCTGCTCGACCGGCCGCAGGACGTGGCCGCCGTGGCTCCGCTGATCGAGCAGGAGATCCTGTATCGCCTGCTGAGCGGACCGCAGGGCGCGCGCCTCTTGCACATAGCCGGCGCCGAGGGACAAGGGCGTCGCGTGACCCGCGCCGTGGCCTGGCTGCGGGAGCACTTCGCCCAGCCGTTGCGCATCGAGGCCTTGGCCGAGCACGTGGGCATGAGCGAGAGCTCGCTGCACCACCACTTCAAGGCCGTCACCAACATGACGCCGATGCAGTACCAGAAGCAGCTGCGGCTCTACGAGGCGCGCCGCCTGATGCTGGCGGGCCTGGACGTCGGCGCGGCCGGCTTCGAAGTCGGCTACCAGAGCCCCTCGCAGTTCAGCCGCGAATACCGCCGCCTCTACGGCCAACCGCCCGCCAAGGACATCGAGACGATGCGCACGCCGATGGCGGCGGAGTAGAAATGCTCTTCTAGGTGGAGTTTGCCTGCCTTAAGACCATCAAATGGCGCTGCTCTATCAACCCCGGCCGGGTGAAGTCGTCATGTGCGACTTTCATGGCTATGTCGTGCCGGAGATGGTCAAGCGGCGACCCGTCGTTGTTCTGGCGCGCAATCGCCAGAATCGCCAACTCGTCACCATCGTTCCACTCTCGACGACACGGCCCGATCCTCTTGGGGCGCAGCATCATCAACTGGCTCAAAGTCCGTTGCCCAATGCGACCGAGACCGTCTGCTGGGCCAAGTGCGACATGGTGGCGACAGTCAGTCTCTCGCGGCTGGATCGCTGCAAGGCGGGGCGGGGGAGATATGTCGTGCCCGTACTGCCTGTCGCTGACCTGGCGGCGATCCGCGCAGCGGTTGCAATCGCGTTGGGAGTGCCTTAAATTGAGGCTGTTCCCATAAGGGACTTGCGAGCCTACCTTCACGGGTAGCCGGTGCGGCATCAGACGATGACAAGTCTTGCCGTTTCCGCGAATAGGGCCGGGAAACCGGCCCTTTGTCATTCCAGCGGCCTAGATGAAGTCCAGCATGCTGGGCGGGCCCGCCAGGGTCCCGTTGGCGTTGAACATCTCGGCCAGCTTGTCGCTGGCGGCCTGCAGCTCGACCATCTTGGAATAGACGGCCGGGGTCCAGCCGGCGGCGTCGCGTTCCTCGACCGTCATGCCGGCATAGCGGGTGATCATGGCCATGCCGAAGCCCGCCGAGCCCTCGTCGCCGGACGACTGGTAGCCGGCCTTGATCGCGGCGCTGTCGCGCTGGCGGATCTCGGTCTTGGCCTTGGCGATCTCGTGACCCGAGAACTGCTCGTCTTTGTTCAGGGCGATGGCCGACAGCGAGCGGTCGTCGAAGCGGCGGAAGTCGATCTCGCCGCCGTCCGCGCTGGTGGCCATGCCGGGCGAGACGGCCAGCTCGTACTGCTTGTCGAGGGCGGCGCGGACGTCGGTGGCGACCTTGCCGAACTCGCGGGTCTTGGCGCCGGCCACGACGCTGCCGGTTTGCGCCATGTAGGCGGCGACGGGGTCATTGGCGATGCCGGCCGGGGCCAGGCCCGGGCGGGCGATGGCCTGCTTGCGACCCTCGACCAGCGCCTCGCGCTGCTGGCTCCAGGCGGCGGTGGTCTTTTCCTCCGGGCCGGCGGCGTCCAGGCGGTCGAGCGCGGTCTGGTAGAGGCTGGCATAGTCACCGGTCAGCCGGGCCTGGGCGGCGGGGCCGGCCAGGACCTGGTCGGCCTGGCTCTTCAGGGCGAGGGCCGCGACGACCTGCTGTGACATGGGAAAGGCGCCGCCCTGGTTGCTGGCCACGGCGTAGAGGGTGCGACGGTCCTGACCCGAGAGATCGATCGTGGCGTTGCCGTCCTTCAGCGCGTCCTTGGCCCCGGCCGCCTTCAGGCGCGCGGTGATCTGGGCCTTGGCCTCGGAGACGACGGTCTCGATGGTGCGCGAGTCGGTCTGGGCCTTCAGCGCCGCCTGGGCCGCGGCCGACAGGGTGACGTTGACCGCCGGGGTGTTGATGGTCGGGCTCTGGTCGCGCGGCGCGCCGTAGCCGGTGGCCTGGTTGGCGCGCTGCGCCGCCGTCTGCCCGGCGGTCAGGCCGGGGGCGTAGGTCGACGAATACGGGTTGATCGTCGTCATGACGCGGGGACTCGAAGCGAATCAGACGCTTACAAGCTAGCAGCCGCCTCCGCGGGGCGACACCCTATGGTTAATAGGTCGCAACCTTTGGGCGTCGCGCCCTAGTTCAGCACGCCCGTCAGCAGCGGCTTGGCGAACAGTTGGGCCGCCTCGTCCTGCTCGAGGCCGGGGACCCAGGCGCCCAGCGAGGCCGCCGCGTTCAGCATCGAATTGATCATGTGGGCGGCGATGCTGGGGTCGATCGGGCGGATCGAGCCGTCCGCAATACCGTCCGAAATGATCGAGGCGAACCGCTGCCAGCCGCGCATGTAGCCGTCGGCCATTTCGCTGCGCAGGGGCTCGGGCAGGGCGCCCAGCGACGAGGCCCGCAGCAGCGGCCCGTGCTCGGACAGCTGGTAGCTGGTCAGGCCGGCGGCGGTGGAGACCAGCTGGGTCCAGCAGTCGGCCTGCAAGGCGCGCGCATCCAGCTGCGAGCGGCGGGTGACGGTGAAGGTGCGCTCGAAGCACTCGGCGACCAGGGCGTCCTTGTCCTCGTGGTGGTGGTAGAACGAGCCCTTGGTGACGTTCAGCGCCGCCGAGATCTCCTCGACCGAGGCCCCGCGATAGCCGCGTTGATTGATCAGTCGGGTGGCGGCGACCAGGAAGGTCTCGCGCCATTCCAGGCCCTCGGCTCCGGGGCCGTCGTCCGACGCCGGGGTCGGGTCGGGCAGTAGCTGCGGGGCCCAGGCGCGGCCGTCGGCGTGCAGGCCGTTCAGCAGGATGTCGCCCATGCGGTCGCGCACCCGGCCATAGTCCTCGATGTCGTAGCGGCGCAGCCAGCGGCCGGACCAGAACACCTGCTCCATCAGCAGGTGGGCGCGCGCCGTGCGCTGGCGCTTGTCCAGATGGCCCAGCGACGGGTCGTCGAAGAAGGTCCGCACCCGGCGGAAGAGGTCGGTGAACGCCCCGCCGACGGACTCGCGCAGGGGCTCCTTCAGCGCCTTGACCTCGGTGAAGCTGGTAAGCGGCGTGGCCTCGCCCAGGCGGACGCGGCGGTTGAGGTCGAGATACAGGTCCAGGAACTTCAGGATCCGCGCGGCGGGCGAGCCCTCGGCGGCGGCCTCCTCGACCATGGCCTCGAAGCGCTCCAGCCCGCGCATGAAGCAGGCGGCGGCCAGGTCGTCCTTCTTGCGGTAGTAGTAGGTGACGCTGGTGGTGTTCAGGCCCACCGCCGCGGCGACGTCGGCCAGGGTCATGCCGCGCACACCCTGACGGTTCAGGATCCCCGTGGCCGCAGCCAGGATGGTCTCCTTCTTGCGGGCGTAACGCGCCGTGGCCGCACCCGCGATCCGACCGTCATCCATCGAACAGAACCCCTGACGCGTCCGTCGCGCCGAATGGCCGAACGCTCATACCCGATTTAGGCTTTTCGAGGGGCGGCCGAAAGGCGCCCCTCGGCCGTCGAACGGCAATATCCGGCCTGAGAGGCCCAAATCTGTCAGGATTATCGCGCTCCGCTCACGGACGAGCGGGCGGCTTGGCCATTTCGGCCTCGACGATGGCCAGGAAGCGCTGGCCCAGCTCGCCGCCGGTCGCGGTCTCGACGGTCTCCAGCACCACGATGTCGGAGGTCAGCAGGTCCTGGGTCAGGCCGTCGGCCGGGATCAGGGCCGCGCCGCTCTTGTGGTACTCGATCGGGGCCAGGGTCACGTAACCGTAGTTGCGGGCGCGATGGACCAGTTCGTTCTGGTTCAGGAACAGCGACAGCTGGTCCATGAAGCTGTCATTGACCGCCGTCAGGGTCAGCTTGCCCTCGCCGGGCGCGGCCAGGGGCTGGGGCGTCACGGCCGGGGTCTTCCAGGCGCGGGGCGGGCGGCGCAGGTTCAGCAGGGCCGACAGGTCGCGGTCCGGGCCGATCTCGTCGGGACCGGCGGCGACGCTCCAGGTCAGTTTCGGGATCGACGGATCCTGGCGGCGCAGGGCGTCGGTCACGGCGTCGCCGGCCAGGGCCACGCCCAGCTGGTTCCAGTGGATGCCGTTGCGGGGGAAGAGCTCGTACTCGACCTTGCCGCGGTGGGCTTCCAGCACCGCGCGACCGTCCACCCAATGGACGCCGGCCGCGTCGAAGGCGCTGCGGGCGGCCGGATAGAGGACGTCGCGCTTGTTCGTGGGGCAGGGATAGCTGGCCGGCACCAGGTCGGGCAGCCAGGTCGTCTTCACCGGGGCCAGCACGTAGACGAATGTCTGGCCGCGGGCGGCGAACCAGTCCTGGACCCTGCGCACGCGGGCGGCGAAGGCGGGCAGGCTGGCGGGATCGACCGGCGTGATGATCCCGCAGTGGGCCAGGATGTAGCTCTCCTCGAACAGCGCCCCCTTGCGGCCGCGGATGATCGAGCCGGACGCCATGTACGACGTGCCGAAGGTGTTCCACTGCCACTGGTTATAGGCGCGCACGATCTGCGGACGCGGCGGCAGGCTGGCGGCGGCGTTGGCCTCGGTGGCCTTCTGGTACTCGCCGCTCCACAGGGCGGCCAGCGACAGGGGCGGGCGCTCGGGCGGCAGCTGCATGCCCTGCAGCGGCGCTGGCTCGGGCAGGCGGGTCTTGATCAGGGGCGAGGCGCCCATGAGGCCCAGGCCGGCCAGAACCGTCAGGGCCAGGATCCTCGGCGTCCAGGTGAGCAGCGTGCGCATGGTCAGAACCGGAAGTAGAGGAAGGGGTTGAACGTCGTCGTCAGCGCCTTGGCGATGGCCAGGCCGCCCAGGGCGACGATGAAGACGGCGGCGCCGGCGCGGACAGCGGGGCGGCTGGCGCCGACCTCGACGACGCGGCGGACGAGCGGGGTGGCGGCGATCAGCGCCCCGCCCAGGCCGATGACGATGGCGGCCAGCTCATGGCTGCGCAGGGCGACGAAGCGGCCGTCCAGCCCCGGCGAGGCCATGGCCGCCAGCATCGCGCCCAGTTGCGGCAGGTCGTGGGCGCGGAAGATGGTCCAGCCGATGGCGACCAGGACCAGCACGCCGGCCGCGCGCAGCGGCGAGGGCAGCTTTTCGGTCCACTTCCACCAGCTCTGGCGGTCCAGCACCATGAACGCCCCGTGCCAGGCGCCCCACAGCACGAAGGTCCAGGCTGCCCCGTGCCACAGGCCCGACAGCAGGAAGCAGAGCCACAGGTTCAGATAGGTCCGGGCCTGGCCGTGCCGGTTGCCGCCCAGCGGGATGTACAGATAGCTGCGGATCCAGGTGGTCAGCGAGATGTGCCAGCGCTTCCAGAACTCGGTGAAGCTGACCGCGCCATAGGGGTGGGCGAAGTTTTCGCGCAGCTTGAAGCCGAACATCCGCGCCAGACCCAGGGCCATGTCCGAATAGCCGGCGAAGTCGAAATAGATCTGGGCGGTGAAGGCGATCACCCCGATCCAGGCGCCGGTAAAGCCCGGGGTGGCGCCGGCCGGATCGAAGGCGCGGTCCACGACCTGGGCGCAGACGTCGGCGATCAGCACCTTGCGGGCCAGGCCCCACAGGAAGCGCAGGAAGCCCCAGGTCCGGTCGTCCCAATCGGCCTGGCGGTTGCGCAGGGCGTCGTCGATCTCGTGATACTTGATGATCGGGCCGGCCAGCACCTTGGGGAAGAAGAACACGAACAAGAGGTAGTCGCGGAAGGTGCGGGCCGTGCGGCTCTCGCCCCGGCGCAGGTCCACGAGGTAGGTGATCTTCTCGAAGACGATGAACGACACGCCCAGCGGCAGGGCCAGGTTCAGGTGGGGCAGGGGTCCCAGCACCGGCTCGACCGTGCCGATGAAGAAGTCGGCGTACTTGTAGACGAACAGCAGCAGCAGGTTGGCCGACACGCCCAGGGCCAGCCAGCGGCCTCCCTCGGGGCCGGGCTTCACCACCTTGGGGCCCAGCAGATAGTCCAGCACCGCCGAGGCCAGCACCACCAGCACCGCCGCCGGCTCGCCCCAGGCATAGAACAGCACGCTGGCGACCAGCAGCACCGCGTTCTTCAGGACCTTCGGCGCCAGGAAGTAGAGCAGCAGCGCCGGCGGCAGCACGAAGAACAGGAACAGCGGCGACGAGAACAGCATACTTCCCCCAGGCGACGCATCGTCGGCCCCAACCTTGGGCAGGAGGGTTAGCGAGCTTGCCGCGCTTTGAACAGAGGCGTGACCATGGGGCGGTCCGGGGCGCAGTTTCCTTGACCTGGGCGGTGCGTACCGGGTGATCGGCTTCGACATGCGCAGCCAAGGCCCCGATGTACCTGCCCGTCGGTCTAAGCTGTTGTCGCAAAGACTTGTTTCGACCTTAGCGCGAACTGTGCCTAGATAGCCCCATCGGGGCGGGCGTTTCTTCTTGCATGGGAGCGCGTTCGCGAAAATGTCAGTGGTTGAAGGTGGATCGGCGTCGACCGGTCTGGTGGCCCGGGTCAAGGGCATCCTGTTGTCGCCGTCGGCGGAATGGGAGCGCATCGAGCGGGAGCCCGCCACGATCGGGGGCCTGTTCACAGGCTATGTCTGCATTCTGGCGGCGATCCCGGCGGTCGCCGGTCTGATCGGCGGCCAGCTGTTCGGCGTCGGCATTCCGGGCCTGTCGGTCAAGCCGGGCCTGGGCATGGGCATCGCCGGCGCGGTGATGGGCTATCTCGGCGCGCTGCTGATGGTCTTCATCCTGGGCATGGTCATCGACGGCCTGGCCCCCAGCTTCGGGGCCGAGAAGAACCGCGTCCAGGCCTTCAAGGTCGCCGCCTATTCGGGCACCGCCGGCTGGGTCGCGGGCGTGCTGCAGATCATGCCAGCGCTGGGCATCGTCGTGCTGCTGGCCAGCCTGTACGGCTGCTACCTGCTCTATCTGGGCCTGCCGCGGGTGATGAAGGCCCCAGCCGAGAAGGCCACGGGCTATGCGATCGTCACGATCCTGGTGGCCATCGTGATCTCGATCGTCATCGGCGTGATCACCACCGCCGTCATCGGCATGGCCGGCATGGGCGCGGGTCTCGCCGGCGGCGGCCTGGCCGGCGTGGCGGCGGGCAATGCTGCGGGCGCTTCGGGCACGGTCGAGATCAACGGCCAGAAGGTCGATCTGGAGATGCAGGCCGCCGCCAACCGCGCCGAGCAGCTGTCCAAGCAGCCGCAGAAGCCGGTCGCGGTCGACGCGCTGAAGGCCCTGATCCCCGGCGACATGGCCGGCTATACGCGGGCCAATCTCGAGACCAGCTCCAGCGGGACGGGCGACGTGCAGATCGGCGTGGTCAAGGCCGACTACCAGAAGGGCGACTCCTCGTTCCAGCTGGCGGTCACCGACCTGGGCCCCATGGGCGCGATTGCGGCCCTGGCTTCGGGCATGGGCGCCCAGCAGACCCGCGAGACCGATGACGGCTATGAGAAGGTTTCCACCGTCGACGGCCGTCTGGTCTCGGAGGAATGGAACCGCCAGTCCAAGTACGGCAAGTACTCGGTGGTGGTCGCCGACCGCTTCTCGGTCGAGGCTCAGGGCACGGCCGACAGCGTCGACGACCTGAAGCGCGCCGTCGGCGCGGTCAACACCGGCCGCCTGGAAGCGCTGGCGCGCTAAGGCCTCAAGAGGCCTTGCGCTTGCCCGGGCGTTCCATCGTGAGCGCCTGGGCGATCGCCTGGACCAGGGTGGTCGGCGACAGCGGCTTGGCGATCGCGCCATCCATGCCGGCGGCCAGATAGGCCGCCTGCTGGTGAGCCATGGCGTTGGCGGTCATGGCCAGGATCGGCGCGGCGCCGGCGCGGCCGGGCAGAGCGCGGATGCGATGCGTGGCCTCGACCCCATCCATCAGCGGCATCTGGATGTCCATCAGGATCAGGTCGAAGCCCTCGTGGGCGGCGGCCACGCCCTGTACGCCGTCGTCGGCGGTGACGACCCGTGCGCCCAGCGCCTCCAGCATCCGGCCGGCGATCAGGCGGTTGGTGGCGTTGTCCTCGACCACCAGCACCCGCAGGCCGGCGAACAGCGGGCCGTCCTCCTCGCGGGCGACCTCGGCGGGCGCGGCGCAGGCCTTGGCCTCCATCTCGATCCAGAAGGTCGAGCCCCGACCCGGCTGGCTCTGGAAGCCGATCTCGCCGCCCATCATCTCGGCCAGGCGCCGGCAGATGGCCAGGCCCAGGCCTGAGCCGCCGAACCGGCGGGTGGTCGAGCCGTCGCCCTGCTTGAAGCGTTCGAACAGGCCCTGGGCCGCCTCGGGATCGATGCCGACCCCGGTGTCCTGCACCTCGTAGCGCAGCCGCAGCCTGCCATCGACGCGATGTCCGGTCAGGCGCGCGATCACGCCGCCCTCCAGGGTGAACTTCACCGCATTGCCCACCAGGTTGAACAGGGCCTGGCGCAGGCGCAGCGGATCGGCCGCGACCCAGCCCAGCGCGCCGTCTCCAGGCGGCGGAACCTCGATGCGCAGCTCCAGCCCCTTGGCCTGGGCCTGCGGGCGCAGCATGTCGGCCACCCCGCGCAGCAGGTCGGCCGGGTCGACCGGCTCGATCGCCAGCTCCAGCTTGCCGGCCTCGATCTTCGAGAAGTCGATGATGTCGTTCAGCAGTTCCGACAGCATCTCGCCGCAGCCCAGGGCCTCGTTCAGCAGGCGGCGGCCGTCGTCGGTCAGGGTCTCGGTCTTCAGCAGGTGCAGCACGCCCAGCACCCCGTTCATCGGCGTACGGATCTCATGGCTGACATTGGCCAGGAACTGGCTCTTGGCCTCGGCCGCCGACAGCGCCGCGTCGCGGGCCTGGACCAGCTGGGTGACGTCCTGGCTGATGCCGATGATGTCCCAGGCGTCGGAACTGCCGCCGCGCACCCCGCGCCATTCGGCGTGCATGTGGGTCCAGGCCGCGACGCCCGGATCGAAGTGGCGATAGTCGACGGTCACGTGTTCGCCCGTCCGCAGGGTGCGGGTGAAGCCTTCCCACACCGTCTCGCGGTCGTCGGCATGGATCGACTGGGTCATCTCCATCACGGTCATGACCTTGGCGCCCTGCGGGTACGAGGGCGTGGGCACTTCCTGGTCGAAGACGTAGGCGCCCTTGCGGGGGTTGAAGCGCCAGGCATAGACGCCGGCAGCGCTGCGCAGCAGCTCGCTGGAGCGCTCGGCCTGCTGGCGGGCGATATTGCGGGCGCGCTCCTCGCTAAAATCCTGGATGACGATCAGCAGCCCGTCGCCCAACCCTTCTTGCTCAGGCAGCAGCTTGGACTGCGAGCGCACCCACAGCCAGCCGCCGCCCTTGCGCGCCAGGCGGTGCTCGGAGCGGGCATGGCCGATCGTCCGCAGCGCCGCGGTGATCGCGTTGATCACCTCGGTGTCGTGCAGATGCAGGAAGTCGCGGATCGGCCGGCCAAGGGTTTCCTCGGGCGTCCAACCGGTCGCCAGCGTCCAGGCCGGATTGACCTTCACGATGGCGTCGTCGCGCAGCACCACGAACATGTCGAGGCTGCTCTGGAAGAACCAGTCGGCGGCCTCGGCCTCAATTCCGGATGCGGCGTGGGCGTCCAAGCGCTTGCCCATCCTCTCTCCCTCGTTTTCAATCAGGATGCACAGGATCGGGTAAAGGTTGCGTTTCGACGTAACGTTGAAATCCGGGATCCTGATCCAAAACCGAGACAGTCGTCAGAACTGGGAGGGACAGGGATTTGAGTACGCCGGAAGCCGTAGGCATGTCGTCGGAGCGCCTCGCGCGCATCGAGACCTTCCTCAAGGACAAGTATATCGACAGCGGGAAACTGCCCTGCGCCCAGGTCCAGGTCTGGCGGCGCGGCCAGCTGGCGTACAGCACGGTGCTGGGCTCGGCCGATATCGAGCGCGGCAAGCCGCTGAAGGCCGACAGCCTGTTCCGCATCTATTCGATGACCAAGCCGGTCACCAGCGTGGCCTTCATGATGCTGGTCGAAGAGGGGCTGGTGGCGCTGGACGATCCGGTGCACCGCTTCATCCCCGCCTGGCGCGACCTGGGCGTCTTCCAGGCCGGCGTGGCCGGAGCGTTCCTGACCACCCGCACGGCCGAGCCGATGCGGATGATCGACCTGCTGCGCCACACGGCCGGCCTGACCTACGGCTTCCAGCAGCGGACCAATGTCGACGCGGCCTATCGCAAGCTGCGGCTGGACGGCGTCGACAGCGAGGGCGGCCTGCAGGCCTTCGTCGATGCGCTGGGGACCGTGCCGCTGGAGTTCTCGCCGGGGACGGCCTGGAACTATTCGGTGGCCACCGACGTGCTGGGCTATCTGGTCGAGACGATCTCGGGCCAGCCGTTCGAGGCCTTCCTGAAAAGCCGGATCTTCGACCCGCTGAAGATGGTCGACACCAGCTTCTTCGTGCCCGAGAGCGAGCGCAGCCGCTTCACCGCCTGCTACACGCTGAACCCGCAGGGCAAGATGGTGCTGCAGGACGATCCGCTGAAGAGCCGCTTCCTGGCCGACCCGTCGGTGAAGTCGGGCGGCGGCGGCCTGGTCTCGACCGCCGACGACTACATGCGCTTCTGCCGGATGCTGCTGAACGGCGGCGAGCTGGACGGCGCGCGACTGCTCAGCCCCAAGACGCTTCAGCTGATGACCATGAACCACCTGCCGGGCGGCCAGGAGCTGGTCCAGGCGTCCAAGTCGCTGTTCAGCGAGGCGGTGTTCGAAGGGCTGGGCTTTGGCCTGGGCTTCGCCATGACCATCGACCAGGCCCGGACCAAGAACCTGGGCTCGCTGGGCGAATACTTCTGGGGCGGCATGGCCTCGACCGCCTTCTGGGTCGACCCCGTCGAGGACCTTTCGGTGGTGTTCATGACCCAGCTGATGCCATCCAACGCCTATCCGATCCGGCGCGAGCTGCGGACGCTGGTCTACTCGTCGCTGACGGAAGCGGCGGGGTAGGGGACGCAAGAAAGCGGCGCGGAAGGGCCCCTTCCGCGCCGAGTTGCGCTTTACCAAAGTCCGACGCATTGCGGGCAACACGCCGCGCCCGCGGGTTCACCGACTTCGAAACGTCAGGACGCGTGCAAGGCGCATCCAAAGTCCATGACTTTCCGCGAACGCCCTTCCCAGCGCGGATCATTCTCTCTGGATTTCAGGCAAATGCGGCGCGCGGACAGTCGCGGCCTGACATCGGCATCCACGGACAATCTCGGCTGAAACTACAATTTCGAATTTGGAGTACGGTTTCGTGGCCGTCAACGGCGGATGCTTGAAAATGGGGCGCCGTCAGGGAGGTCTGGACATCTTCGCCGGACCGTGCAGGCTTCTCTCAAACAATCGTTCAAACGAAAATCAGAGGGTGGAAGCCGCCATGGCCGCGATCAACGACGTCACCGATCTTACCGTCGAAGGCGACATCGGCGTCGTCACGCTGGACAGCCCGCCAGTCAACGCCCTGTCGGCCAAGGTCCGCGAAGGGCTGAAGGGCGCGTTCGAGGGCGCGATCGCCGATCCGGCCGTCAAGGCCATCGTGCTGATCTGCGCCGGCAAGACCTTCATCGCCGGCGCCGACATCACCGAGTTCGGCAAGGCCATGACCGGCCCATCCCTGCAGGACGTCCAGGCGCTGATCGAGAACTCGCCCAAGCCGGTGGTCGCCGCGATCCACGGCACGGTGCTGGGCGGCGGGCTGGAGGTGGCGCTGGTGGCCCACTACCGCGTCGCTGTGCCGTCGGCCAAGGCGGGCCTGCCCGAGGTGAACATCGGCCTGCTGCCGGGCGCCGGCGGCACCCAGCGCCTGCCGCGCATCGTCGGCGTCGAGAAGGCGCTGGAGATGGTGACCAGCGGCCAGCACGTGCCGGCCAAGGCCGCGCTTGCGATGGGCCTGTTCGACTCGATCGTCGAGGAAGGCGCGCTGCGAGACGGGGCCATCGCCTTCGCCCGCGTGGTGCTGGCCGAGGACCGCCCCCTCAAGAAGGTCCGTGAGCTGAACGACAAGGTCGAGGCCGCCCGCGGCAAGCCCGAGATCTTCGCCGACTTCCGCAAGGCCAACGCCAAGAAGTTCCGCGGCTTCATGGCCCCGGAAAACAACATCAAGTGCATCGAGGCGGCGGTGAATCTGCCGTTCGAGGAAGGCCTGGCCGAAGAGCGCCGGCTGTTCGTCGAACTGATGAGCGGCAGCCAGTCGGCCGCCCAGCGCTATGTGTTCTTCGCCGAGCGCCAGGCCGCCAAGATCCCCGACGTGCCGGACGATACCCCGATCCTGCCGGTCAAGAAGGTCGGCGTCATCGGCGCCGGCACCATGGGCGGCGGCATCTCGATGAACTTCCTCAACGCCGGCATTCCGGTGACGATCATCGAGGCCAAGCAGGAGAACCTGGAACGCGGCGTCGGCGTCATCCGCAAGAACTATGAGAACACCGCCAAGAAGGGCCGCCTGACCCAGGACGACGTCGAAAAGCGCATGGGCTTGCTGACGCCGTCGATGAACCTGGAGGATCTGGCCGACTGCGACCTGATCATCGAGGCCGTGTTCGAGCTGATGGAGATCAAGAAGGAGGTCTTCGGCAAACTGGACAAGATCGCCAAGCCCGGCGCGATCCTGGCTTCGAACACCTCGTACTTGGACATCGACGTCATCGCCGCCTCGACCTCGCGGCCCGAGAGCGTGATCGGCCTGCACTTCTTCTCGCCGGCCAATGTCATGCGCCTGCTTGAGATCGTGCGCGGCGAGAAGACCGACAAGTCGGTGATCGCCACCTCGATGCAGATCGGCAAGAAGATCGGCAAGGTCGCGGTGCTGGTCGGCAACTGCCACGGCTTCGTCGGCAACCGCATGCTGGCCCAGCGCCAGCGCGAGGCCCAGAAGCTGATCCTGGAAGGCGCCATGCCCTGGGATGTCGACCGGGTGCTGTACGACTTCGGCCTGCCGATGGGCCCGTTCGCCATGAGCGATCTGGCCGGCCTCGACATCGGCTGGGACCCGGCCAAGACCTCGTCCTCGACCGTGCGCGAGGTGCTGTGCGAGATGGACCGCCGCGGCCAGAAGAACGGCAAGGGCTTCTACGACTACGACGAGAACCGCAACGCCAAGCCGTCGGCAGAGGTCGAGGGCGTGATCCGCGACTTCGCAGAGAAGCGCCAGATCCAGCGCCGTGAGATCACCGACCAGGAGATCCTGGAGCGTTGCCTGTACCCGATGGTCAACGAGGGCGCGAAGATCCTGGAAGAGGGCAAGGCCATCCGGGCGTCCGACATCGATATCGTCTGGATCAACGGCTACGGCTGGCCGGTCTATCGCGGCGGCCCGATGTTCTGGGGCGAGCTGGTGGGCCTGGACAAGATCCTGGCCAAGATGAAGCAGTTCCACGCCGAACTGGGCGACGACTTCAAGCCGTCGGCCCTGCTGGAGCGGCTGGTGGCCGAGGGCAAGGGGTTCAAGGACGCGTAAGGCCGTAAGGACTGTCATCCCGGCCAAGCGCGTAGCGCGCCGAGCCGGGACCGCAGCAAGCGCCGGCGTTTCCGGCGGTCCCGGCTCTCCGCTTCGCTGCGGCCGGGATGACAAGAGTGTTGGAGTCACCCATGACCACCATCGCCGCCATGATGTCCGCCGACTACGGCGTGATGGGCGACATCCTGCGCGCTCGCGCCGAGGAAGCCCCGGACCGTCCGGCCATCGTCATGGAGACCGGCGAGGCGGTCACTTACGCCCAGTTCGACGCCCTGGCCGACCGGGTCGCGGCGGCCTTGCAGCGGGACGGGATCGCGCCGGGCGAGGCGGTGGCGGTCTGCGCCCTGTCGTCCATTCCCTATACGGCGCTGTTCCTAGGCAGCCTTCGGGCCGGGGTGGCGGTCGCCCCGATCGCCCCGTCCTCGACGCCCGAGGCCATCGCCGGCATGGTCGCCGACTGCGGCGCGCGACTGTTCTTCCTGGATGCGGGTGTGGCGCAGGCGCAGAAGCCCGCCCCGATCGCCGTCCGCCAGATCGACCTGGACCACGCGTTCACCGCCTGGCTGGCTCCCGAGGGCGCCAAACCCGCGCCGGTCGAGATCGCCGCCGACCAGCCGTTCAACATCATCTATTCCAGCGGCACGACCGGCACGCCCAAGGGCATCGTCCAGTCGCACGGCATGCGCTGGAAGCACGTCTTCCGCGGCGACGCCGTCGGCTACGGCCCCGAGGCGGTCACCGTGCTGTCGACCCCGCTCTATTCCAACACTACGCTCGTTTGCTTCTTCCCCACCCTGGCGGGCGGCGGGACCGTGGTGTTGATGAAGAAGTTCGACGCGGCCAAGTATCTGGAGCTGGCCCAGAAGCACCGCATGACCCACACCATGCTGGTGCCGGTGCAGTACCGCCGCCTGATGGAGCGCCCCGACTTCGGTGACTACGACCTGTCGTCCACCTACCTGAAGTTCTGCACCAGCGCCCCGTTCGCCGCCGAGCTGAAGGCCGAAGTTCTGCAGCGCTGGCCCGGTGGCCTGGTCGAGTATTTCGGCATGACCGAGGGCGGCGGCACCTGCATCCTCATCGCCCACGAGCATCCCGACAAGCTGCACACGGTCGGCCGGCCCGCGCCGGGTCACGACATCCGCCTGATCGATGAGGACGGCGTGCAAGTCGGTCCCGGCGTGGTCGGCGAGATCGTCGGCCGCTCGGGCGCGACCATGAACGGCTATCACGGCCGCCCGGACAAGACCGCCGAGGCGATCTGGACCTCGCCCGAGGGCTGGACCTTCATCCGCACCGGGGATGTGGGCCGCTTCGACGAACACGGTTTTCTCACGCTGATGGACCGCAAGAAGGACATGGTCATCTCGGGCGGGTTCAACATCTATCCGTCCGACCTGGAGGCGGTGCTGGTCCAGCACCCGGCCGTGCTGGAAGCGGCGGTGGTTGGCGTGCCGTCCAAGGAATGGGGCGAGACCCCGGTGGCCTTTGTTGCTCTCAAGGGCGAGGGCGACGCCGCCGACATCAAGGCCTTCGTCAACGGCCAGGTCGGCAAGACCCAGAGGCTGGCCGATGTGCAGATCGTCGACAGCCTGCCACGCAGCCACATCGGTAAGGTGCTGAAGCGCGAGCTGCGCGACAGCTGGCAGATTCCGCCTAGCTGAAGGACGTTTTTGCCGCGTCGGCGCGCCACATTAGGCCAGAGGGAATCAGCGAATACGGTTGCTTAACCATATGGTGCGGCCATGCAGGTCGCCCGGTTTCGTCTTGGAATGCGTCCCGAAATGCTGCCGAAGCCCGCTGCTGTTCCGATCCTTTTCCCGGAAGGGAAGGCCTTTGTCCGCGCTTCCGGCGCCCCCATCGACTTTGATGCGGTCGCCAAGGCCCTGGGCGTGGCGGGTCATGGCTCGGATCTCGAGAGCCGCCTGGCCGCCCGCTTCGCCCGTCCGGTCGCTGTCCGCGCGTTCGCCGATCGTGTCGAGGCCACCGCCGCGGCGCTGAAGGCCCTGGGCGTGCGCGAAGGCGGCGTCTGCGTTGTCTCGGCGTTGGCCGATCCCGAAACCCTGGCCGGCGTCGCCGCCGCGGGGCTGAAGGCCTGGCTGGTCGACGTCGATCCGTTCAGCGCCATGTTCGAAACCGGCCACCTGCGCGCGCGCCTGCCCGACGCGCCGGGGGCTCTGGAAGCCATCGTTCCCGCCGCCGCCCATGGTCGCGCCCCCGACATGCGCGCCTGGGCCGCCTTCCGCGCCGAGACCGGCCTGCCGATCCTGATTGACGCCGCCGGCGCCTTCGATGTCGTGATCGAAGCCCCAGTTCCGGTTCTGGTCGGTCTGCCGGGCGGGGAGGGCGTGTTCGTCGCCTGCGAGGACGCCGCCACCATCAACGACATCGACGCCCAGGCCTTCGCCGGCGAGGATGGCTTGGCCGCCTGGCCGGGTCTGCGCCAGCGCCTGTGCGGCACCGCCCAGCAACTGCGCGTGCTGCTGCTGGACAGCGGCGTCGGCTTCCAGCCCGGCTGGGGCATGAGCTGGATCTCGCCGACCTGTGCGCTGAGCCTGCCGACCGACGACGCCGGCGCCGTCGCCTGGAAGCTGCAAGGCGCGGGCGTCCAGGCCAGCTGCGCGGTTCGTGATCGCTCATTGGCCGCCGACGACACCCCGACGGCCGACCACCTGGCCGCCTCGACCGTGGTGATCACCCTGGATCCGAACCTGGACATCGAGGCCCTGGACCGCCTGTGCGACGCCCTGCGCGACGCGGTGGGCTAGAGAACGCCAGCGACTTGGCCTAGTTCTGGGTCATGGCTGAAGAGCATCACGATGAGGGCTTGTCGCGGGACTGGGGTTTCACCCTGCCGGACGAGGTGTGGGAAATCCCCGAGGACGAGCGCGACGCCCAGGCGCGCTACAACGACGACCTGTGCCAGTGGGGCGACCGCTTCTTCATCCGCTGCATCCTGCCGGTGCCGCTGAAGGGCGAGGACGACTTTTTCGGCTGGGGCGCCTGGGCCGAGGTCGAGGCCGAGGTCTTCGAGCGCTATCTCGATCTCTATGAGGCCGACGGCCGCGACGAGCCGCCGTTGCCGGCCAAGTTGGCCAACCGGCTGGCGCCCTATCCTGGGACCACCCTGGGCACCCGCCTGCTGATCCAGTTCCAGGACCCCGACGAGCGCCCGATCCTGACCCTGCAGGAGGGCGACAAGAGCCGTCTGGCCCAGGAGCAGCGCGACGGCATCGACGCCGCGCGTCACCGCGAGGTCCTCAGCGTCCTGGACGCCTAAGGCCAAGCTTCCACCAAGCGGTCACGATTCAGCGACAACCTCCCGGCGAGCTGTAGCGAGGGGTTGTTCGTGGTCTCATCCGTTGTCCTGCTGGCCGCCGGCGCGGCGGCGTTCACGCCGGCTGGCTGGAGCCAGGTCAAGGGACCACCGGCCTATGCAGTCTACCGGCCCGCCGACGCGCCCAGGGTCGAGCTGAGGCTGCATGTCGAGCCCGGCGACGGCGGCGACATCGACGCCTGGTTTCGCCGGCGCATCCAGCGCGCGCCGGACGCCACGACCCTGACCTCCAAGCCCGCGTCCGAGCCGGCCCATCGCGGCGTCACCTCCGGCATGGCCATGGTCAAGAGCGACTTCGGCGCCAGTCTGGTCATCACCCTGGCCTGCGCGGGCCAGGACGGCCGCAACCGCTATGCCGAACTGCTGACCGCGCCCAGCGACCCGGCGCTGAAGGCGCATGTGGGATCGGCGACCGAGCTGATCGTCTACGCCTGTTTCGCGCCGGCGGCGTCGACAGCGCCAGCTGCCAAGCCCACCCCGACCCAGGCGGCCGCACCGCCCTCCGCCAGTGCGGTCAAGGACGGCGACATCGAGGCGGTGCTCTATTCGTGGAGCCAGATCTACGGGATTGGCGGCCTGCAGATGAACGAGACCACCTATCTGCTGCTCAAGGACGGCAGCGTGCGTCGCGACTTGCCGGTCGAGCGCGACTTCGACGCCGCCGCCTCCAAGGCGCGCGAGGCGGGGCAGTGGGGGCGCTGGCGCAAGTCGGGCGCGACCTATCAGCTGGCCTTTGGCGGCGGCGCCTTCGAGACTCCACCGGGCGCGCTGGTTCGCCTGCCGGGCCGGTCGGGCGAGGCCCTGGCGGGGTCGTACAAAACCTCGTCCTCGTACCAGATCGGCGGCGGGGCCGGGGCGTGGTCGGTCCGCGGCGTCAGCTTCACGGCCGACGGCCGGTTCTCGGCCTTCAACACTGGCGGGGCGGGCGGTTCCGTGGGCATGGGCGACAGCCGTGTGGTCGCCAACACCGTCTATGACGACGAAGGTTCGGCCGGCGGGGTGTCGGGCTCCAATTTCGGCGGCGGCTCCTCACGGCGCACCCCCGGCGGCGCCGCCGACCGGCAGGGAACCTACCGTATCGACGGCTACACCCTGACCCTGCGCTATGACAGCGGCCGGGTGGAGCGCGGCTTCTTCTATACCGACGCCGCGCGCCGCTCGGTGTTCTTCCGCGGCGCGGACCTGATGAAGAACTAGCCTAGTGCGCCGCCGCGTAGGCCTCGACCTGCGCCACGCGCTCGGCTTTCTCGGCCTCGGTCAGGAACGAGCCGGTGAAGCTGTTCTTGGCCAGGGTGACGATCTCGTCGCGCGTCAGACCCACGGCGCCGGCGGTGGCCAGGTAGTTCTCCAGCAGGTAGCCGCCGAAATAGGCCGGGTCGTCGGAATTGACGGTCGCCTTCAGGCCCAGGGCCAGCATCGTCTTCAGCGGGTGGACGTCCAGGCTGGGCACGCCGCACAGCTTCAGGTTCGACAGCGGACAGACGGTCAGGGTGATGCCGTCTGCCACCAGGCGCTGGGTCAGGGCCTCGTCTTCCAGGGCGCGGTTGCCGTGGTCGATGCGGTCGACCTTCACCAGGTCGATGGCTTCCCACACGTATTCGGGCGGGCCTTCCTCGCCGGCGTGGGCCACGACCTTCAGGCCCAGGTCCCGCGCGGCCTGCAGGACGCGGGCGAACTTGGCCGGCGGGTGGCCGACCTCGGAACTGTCCAGGCCGACGCCGGCCAGCGAACCCAGCCAGGGCTTGGCCTGCTCCAGGGTCTCGAAGGCGCTCTCTTCCGACAGGTGGCGCAGGAAGCAGAGGATCAGCTTGCTGGTCACGCCCAGCGTCTTTTCGGCTTCGTCCATGCCGGCCAGCAGGCCCTTGATCGCCGTGTCGAAGGCGATGCCGCGGTCGGTGTGGGTCTGCGGGTCGTAGAAGATCTCGGCATGCGTGCCGCCGTCGGCCGCCAGGCGCTTGAAATAGGCCAGGGCCAGGTCCTTAAAGTCGGCCTCGGTGATCAGCACCCCGGCGCCCTGGTAGTAGATGTCCAGGAAGTCCTGCAGGTTCGAGAAGTCGTAGGCCGCGCGGATCTCGTCGACCGACTTGAAGGGCAGGGCGACCCCGTTGCGCGCGGCCAGCTCGAACATCAGTTCAGGCTCGAGGCTGCCCTCGATGTGCATGTGCAGCTCAGCCTTGGGCAGGCCGCGGACGAAGTCGGAGAAGGCGGTGTCGGTCATGGGGGAGTGATCGGTCTCACGCCCCGTGGGGTCAAGGGGCTGTCGCGGCAATTAGCGCCGTGCGTCCTTCGAGGCCCGCGGCGTGGGCACCTCAGGATGAGGTTATCTGTAAGTCCTCATCCTGAGGTGCGAGGCGAAGCCGAGCCTCGAAGGACGTACGGCCTAAGCCGAAGAACGCCACCATCGCCTGCGCGAACACCGGATCGGCCACGGCCGTGCGGTGGTCGCCCTTCACCAGCAGCGAACGCGCGCCTGGGATCGCCGCGGCCAGGCGGTCGGGGTGGACGGCCAGCGGGTCGTCGTCGCCAGCGGTGACCAGGGTGGGGGCGGTGATGCGGTCCAGGGGGATGGGCTGGGCGTGGACGACGCTGGCCTGGGCGGCCAGGGCCTTGCGGTCCGCGCCGATGGCGTCGGCGAACTGGCGGAAGGGGACGGCGGCCGGGTGGCGGATGGTCGAGGGATCGTCGGTCAGCAGGGCCTGGACCAGGGCGTCATTGGGCACGTGGCGGGTGTCGACGCCGCCCTTCTCGACCACGCCCTCGCCGACGCCGCCGGTGACCAGCCGGCGCACGCGCGGTTCCTGGCTGGCGCAGATCAGCGCGACGATGGCCCCCATCGAGTAGCCGGCCAGGTCGATGGCTGGCACGCCAAGGTGGTCGATCAGCGCCGAGACGTCCTTGGCCATCCGCGCCTCGCCATAGAAGGTCGGGTCATGCGGCTTGTCCGACGCCCCGTGGCCGCGCGCGTCGATCGTGATGACCTTGCGGCCCGCCGCGACCAGGACGTCGACGATGCCCGGCGTCTTCCAGTTGATGACGCCGCTGGCCCCGAAGCCGTGGTGCAGCACGATCGGCGGCTGGTCCTGGTCCTCGCCCCAGACCTGATAGGCGATGGAAAGGCCGTCGGTGGTCGTGAAGCTGGGCATGGCGGCTCGCAGGTGAAGTCAAACGATCGTTTCAATTCCTAGCAAATGAAAACGCCGGCCGCCACGGGGCGACCGGCGTTCGGCGATCTCAGGATCCGCAGCGTGTTAGTGCGCGGCGTCCTTTGCCTTTTCGGCGGCGTCTTCCGCCTTGTCGCCAGCCTTTTCGGCGGCTTCACCGGCAGCGGCGGCGGCGTCGCCCGCGGCCTCCTTGCCAGCTTCGGTCGTCGCCGTGGCGGCGTTGGCAGAGGCGTCCGAAGCGGCCTGGGCGGCCGAGGCGGCGGCGGCGGCTTCGCTGGCGGCGTTGCTGCTTTCGGCGGCGGCTTCCTGGGCCTTCTCGGCCTTGTTCTCGCAGGCCATCACCGTCAGGCCCAAAGCGGCCACGGCCGCGATCGTCACGATACGCATGGACATCTCCCTCCAACCCCGACCTTGAGTGTCGGGTCGGAGAGATAATCCGGATCGGCGCGATCGGTTGCGCTTGCGGCCTACAGCGGCTGCGGGGGCGCGGGCTTGGGGGCTTCCGGCAGGGGGATGAACTCGTCGTGGTCCAGGTCGGGCAGCTTCATGCGGCCGGCCTTCCAGTCGGCCTTGGCCTGCTCGATGCGGTCCTTGGACGAGGAGACGAAGTTCCACTCCATGAAGCGCGGGCCCACCGGTTCGCCGCCCAGCAGCATGACGGTGGAGCGCTCCAGGGCCTTGAAGACCACGGTGTCGCCCGGCTCGAACACGGCCATCTGCAGGGCGGAGAGCTCGCGGCCGTCGACCTCGACCCGGCCGTCGGCGACATAGGCCGCGCGCTCGGCATATTCGGCGGGCAGGGCGGCGGTCGTGCCCGGCTCCATCTCCCAGTGGACGTAGAACAGCGGCGAGAAGATCGGCACATTGGCCTTGGCGCCGAACGCCTCGCCGGCGATCAGCCGCGCCTTCAGGCCGCGCTCTTCATAGGTCGGCAGGTCGGCGTCGCCCTCGATGTGGACGAAGCCGGGGTCGGTTTCCTCATATTCCTTCGGCAGGGCGATCCAGGCCTGCATGCCGTCCATGCGGCCGCCCTGACGGCGCAGGGTCTCGAAGCGTTCGGAGTGGGTGATGCCGCTGCCGGCGGTCATCCAGTTGACCTCGCCCGGCTTGATCACGGTTTCCGAGCCGACGCTGTCGCGGTGGGTGATCTCGCCCTGGAACAGATAGGACAGGGTCGACAGGCCGATGTGCGGGTGCGGGCGGACGTCGGCGCTCTTGGGGAAGCCGGGGGCGAACTCGGCCGGACCCATATGGTCCAGGAAGGTGAACGGGCCGACCATGCGGCGGGCGTGGAAGGGCAGCACGCGGCCGACCTCGAAGTTTCCGATGTCGTGGCGGCGGGCTTCGATGACGAGGTCGATCATGGGGCGGCTCCGGGAAGATGTAAGCTCAACCTAGCCGGGCCGCCCTATGTCGTCTTGCGCAAAGACCGCAACACATCGTTCGCGATCTTGCGCCCTTTACAGCGTGTCGGGCGTCTTCTTCAGCGGCCACAGCGCCAGCAGGCTGATCAGGCCGGCGCCGGCCAGATAGACGCCGACCAGGCCCAGGCCGCCGCGGCTGGCCAGGTACTGGGCGGCCACGGGCGCCAGGCCCCCGCCGATGATCCCGCCTATATTGAAGGCGATCGAGGCGCCGGTGTAGCGCACGCGGGCCGGGAACAGGCTGGGCAGCCAGGCGCCCAGCGGTCCGTAGACCAGGCCCATGATCAGCAGTGACAGCGACAGGAAGCCGCCAACCAGCCACAGCGAGCCGCCGCCCAGCATCGGGGCCAGCAGGGCGCCGACTACAACGGTCAGGGCCGAGCCGGCCATCAGCACGCGGCGGGGCGTGCTGGCGTCCGACCAGTAGCCGGCCCAGACGATGCCGCCGGCCATGAACAGGATGGCGAAGAGCAGCACGCCCAGGAACGTCTGGCGGTCATAGCCCAGGGTGGTGGTGCCGTAGCCCAGCGCGAAGGCGGTGGTCAGATAGAAGAGGGCGAAGCACGCGACGACGGCGAAGATGCCGCTGATCGTCTCGCGGCCGTGGGTGCGGAACAGCTCGGCCACCGGCACGTGCGGCGGCGGGGCCTCGGCGGCGGCGGCGGCGAAGGCGGGGGTCTCGGTCAGCTTCAGGCGGATCCACAGGCCGACCCCGACCAGCAGGATGCTGCCCAGGAAAGGCAGGCGCCAGCCCCAGGCCAGGAACTGCTCCGGCGTCAGGAGGGCGCCCAGCAGAAGAAACAGGCCATTGGCGGCGATGAAGCCCACGGGCGCGCCCAGCTGCGGGAACATGCCAAAGCGCGCGCGCCAGCCGGGCGGGGCGTTTTCGACGGCCAGCAGCGCCGCCCCGCCCCACTCGCCGCCCAGGCCGAAGCCTTGGCCGAAACGGAGGAGGCACAGCATGAACGGCGCGATCCAGCCGGCCTGCTGATAGGTCGGCAGGAAGGCGACCAACAGGGTCGAGCCGCCCATGATGATCAGCGAGGCCACCAGGGTCGACTTGCGGCCGATGCGGTCGCCGAAGTGGCCGAACACGATCGAGCCCAGCGGCCGGGCGATGAACGCTACGCTGAGGCTGGCGTACGAGGCCAGCAGCTGCACGGCCGGCGAGTGGGCCGGGAAGAACAGCGGTCCGAACACCAGCGAGGCGGCGGTGGCGTAGATGTAGAAGTCGTAGAACTCGACCGCGGTGCCGATCAGGCTGGCGGCCAGCACGCGTCGCGACGACGCGCTGCCTGCGCTCGCTTGGGCCATGATGGCCTCCCCCTAGAAAATGTCAGGATGGTCCGGAGCGGCTCCCCAGCACGCTCCGGTACGCTTTTAGCCCAGTGGGCTGACGTAGGGGCTGACCAGGCCCAGAGGCACGGCGGTCGAGTTCTTGACGCCACGGATGACGATGCGGCTCTCGATGTTGGACACCAGGCCCAGCGACAGCAGCTTCTCGCGCAGGAATTCGTCGAAGGCGTGCATGTCGCGGGTGACGATGCGCATCTCGTAGTCGGCCGCGCCGGTCACGGTGGCGCACTGTACGACCTCGGCCCACTTGGCGACGGCGACCTCGAAGGTGTCGAGGTTTTCCTTGGTCGGCAGCGACAGCTTGACGGTGCAGTAGACTTCGAAGCCCAGGCCCAGCTTTTCGCGGTCCAGAATGGTGACGCGGCGCTGGATGACGCCAGCGTCTTCCAGGCGCTTGATCCGGCGCCAGCAGGGGCTGGACGACAGGCCGACGCGCTCGGCGATCTCGGCGACGGACAGTCCGGCGTCGTGTTGGATGAGATCGAGGATCTTGGCATCCACGGCGTCGAGTTGTTCGGACAAGAAATTCCTCCCCCCAGAGGGCGTTGACGCTCCAATTTTGCGCAAAACCGCCACGAGTCGGGCACGTGTTGGGCAAACATTTTCCGCGCTTCTATAAGATATTGCGTTGCGGGCGGGAAGACCCGGGAGGAAAATTTTTGCTATGCGGCACTCCGAAGTCACGCTCGACGACAAATATGTGCTCGAAGATGGTCGTGCTTTCATCACTGGCGTGCAGGCGCTCCTGCGGGTCCTGCTGGATCGCAAGCGCCTCGATCGCCTCGCCGGACTGAATACGGCGGGCTTCCTTTCAGGCTATCGCGGCTCGCCGTTGGGCGGCCTCGACCAGCAGGCCGCGCGCATCAACAAGCTGCTGACCGCCCACGACGTGGTGTTCAAGGAAGGGGTCAACGAAGACCTCGCCGCCACCGCCGTGTGGGGCAGCCAGCAGGCCAATCTCTTCCCGGGCGCGCTTTATGATGGGGTCTATGGGATGTGGTACGGGAAGGCGCCTGGCGTCGACCGCACCGGCGACGTCTTCAAGCATGCGAACTTCGCAGGGACCTTCCCGACCGGCGGCGTGCTGGCGGTGGCCGGCGACGACCACGGCTGCAAGAGCTCGACCCTGCCGTCGCAATCGGAATTCGCCTTCCAGGATTTCGAGATGCCGGTGCTGTCGCCGGCCGACGTCCAGGAAGTGCTGGACTACGGCATCCTGGGCATCGCCATGTCGCGGTTTAGCGGTCTGTGGACGGGCATGATCGCACTCGCCGACACCATGGACAGCGGCGTGACCATCGACGTCTCGCTGGGCCGCCACAAGGCGGTGATCCCCGACTTCGCCTTCCCGCCCGGCGGTCTCGGCATCCGGCTGAAGGATCAGCCGATGGAGAAGGAACGGCGGATGCGGCTGCACAAGCTGCCCGCCGCCCTGGCCTTCGCCCGCGCCAACCAGATCGACCGCGTGGTGCTGGGCGCCCAGTATGTGCGCTCCGGCAAGGCGCGCCTCGGCATCGTCTGCCAGGGCCAGGCCTATAAGGACGTGCTGGAGGCCTTCACGGCCATGGGCATGACCCTGCAGGAAGCCGCCGACCTGGGCGTCTCGATCTACAAGGTCGGCATGCCCTGGCCGCTGGAGCCGCTGGGCCTGCGCGCCTTCGCCGCTGGCCTTGAGACGCTGATGGTCATCGAGCACAAGCGCGCCCTGATCGAGCCCCAGGCCCGGGCCGCGCTCTATGATCTGCCCGCCCAGGCGCGTCCCCGGGTGATCGGCAAGACCGACGGCAAGGGCGGCCCGTTGCTGTCGGAGCTCGGCGCCCTGTCGGTGGCGGAAATCGCCCTGGCCATCTACGACCGCCTGCCGGACGGGCCGCACATGGAGCGGGCTCGCGCCTATCTGAACCGCGTCTCGGCCGCCGGCGTCGCCGCCGTCAGCCTGGCCGCCGACCAGGCCCGCAAGCCGTTCTTCTGCTCGGGCTGCCCGCACAACACCTCGACCAAGCTGCCGGAAGGCAGCCGCGCGCTGGCCGGCATCGGCTGCCACTACATGGCCGGGTTCAACGACCCCTCGACCGACCTCAACACCCACATGGGTGGCGAGGGCCTGACCTGGGTCGGCGCCTCGCCCTTCACGGCCGAGAAGCACGTCTTCCAGAACCTGGGCGACGGGACCTACAACCACTCGGGCTCGCTGGCGATCCGGGGCGCGGTCGCGGCCGGGACCAACATCACCTACAAGCTGCTCTATAACGACGCCGTCGCCATGACCGGCGGCCAGCGCGCCGAAAGCGGCTTCACCCCGGCCCAGATCACCCGCCAGCTGGCGGCCGAGGGCGTCAAGAAGACCGTCATCGTCGTCGACGAGCTGGAGCGCTACCAGGGCGTCACCGACCTGGCCCCCGGCGTCGAGATCTTCCCGCGCTCGGACCTGATGCGCGTGCAGGAGATGCTGCGCGAGACGCCCGGGACCACGGTGCTGCTCTACGACCAGACCTGCGCCACCGAAAAGCGCCGTCGCCGCAAGCGCGGCTCGATGCCCAAGGCGACCAAGCGCGTCTTCATCAATCCGCTGGTCTGCGAAGGCTGCGGCGACTGCTCGGTGAAGTCCAACTGCGTCTCGGTCGAGCCGCTGGCCACGGAGTTTGGCCGCAAGCGCAAGATCAACCAGTCCTCGTGTAACCAGGACTACAGCTGCGTCGAGGGCTTCTGCCCTTCGTTCATCACCCTGGAAGGGGCCGAGAGCGCCCAGGCCAAGAAGGCTCCTGCGCCGCTGACCGCCGAGTCGACGCCGCTGCCGGAGTTCGAGCCGTTCACGGGCGTGCGCAAGATTCTGTTCACCGGCGTGGGCGGTACGGGCGTGACCACCGTGGCCTCGATCCTGGCCATGGCCGCCCACATCGACGGTCGCTCGGGCAGCGTCGTGGACATGACGGGCCTGGCCCAGAAGGGCGGCTCGGTGTTCAGCCACGTCAAGATCGGCGAGACGGAAGAGACCATCGTCGGCGGCCGCGTCCCTGCAGCAAGTGCGGATGTTCTGATCGCCTGCGACCTGCTGGTGGCCGCGTCGCCGGAAGGCCTGTCGCTCTATGCCAAGGACCGCACGCGGGCTTTCGGCAACAGCGACTTCGCCCCCACCGCCGACTTCGTCACCAGCCGCGACGTGCGCTTCGACAGTGGGGCCATGGCCCGCCGGGTGACGGGTGCGACCAAGACCTTCGACGCCTGCCCGGCCCAGCGCCTGGCCGAGACCGAGTTCGGCGACGCCATCTACGCCAACATGATCATGGTCGGTTTCGCTTGGCAGCGCGGCGTGATCCCGCTGTCCAGCCGCGCCCTGTACCGGGCCATCAAGCTGAACGGCGTCGACGCCGAGGCCAATCTGCAGGCCTTCGAGCTGGGCCGCCGCGTGGCCCACGATCCCGACGCGATCACGGTCAAGGACGACAAGACCCCGACGCCCGAGACCCTTCCGCTGGAAGAGCTGATCGCCCACCGCATCGGCGAGCTGACGGCCTATCAGAACGTCGCCTATGCCCAGCGCTATGCCGACAAGGTGGCCAAGGTCCGCACCGCCGAGGTCGCCGTGAGCGGTCCGGATAGCGCCCTGCCGCTGACCCGCGCGGCGGCGGTCAACCTCTACAAGCTGATGGCCTACAAGGACGAGTACGAGGTCGCGCGCCTCTACACCGACGGCCGCTTCGCCAAGGAGTTGGCCGGGACCTTCAAGGGCGGCCAGGCCAAGGTGTGGCTGTCGCCGCCGCTGCTGGCCCCCAAGGGCGCCGACGGCAAGCCCAAGAAGATCGCGTTCGGCGGCTGGATGCTGGACGTCGCCTTCCCGCTGATGGCCAAGATGAAGGGCCTGCGCGGCGGTCCGCTGGACGTGTTCGGCAAGACCGAGGAGCGCCGGATGGAGCGGGGCCTGATCGCGTCCTACGAAGCGGCCCTCGATCGCCTGGCGGCGGGTCTCTCGACCGAGAGCCTGTCCCTGGCGGTCAAGATCGCCGAGGTCCCGCAGCAGATCCGCGGCTACGGGCACGTCAAGGACGCTTCGGTGAAGACGGCCAAGGCGGCCCAGGACAAGCTGTGGGAGCAGTGGGGGGCGGCTTAGCCCGCCCCCATTGCGTCGATCCTCAGGCCTTGGCCGCCACCGGCAGCCGGAAGGGCGCGCCCAGCCGATTGAAAGCGTTCATCGCCGCGATGGTGATGGTCAGATCCACGAGGTCCTTGGGCGTGAACGCCGCGGCGGCCGCGGCATAGGCTTCGTCGGAGGCATGGGTCTCGCTGACGCGGGTCACTTCCTCGGCCCAGGCCAGGGCGGCGCGCTCCTGGTCGGAGAACAGGTGCGGGACCTCGTCCCACACCGAAACCAGCAGGACCTTGTCGACCGACATGGTCTTGCGCAGGTCGCGGCCGTGCAGGTCGATGCAGTGGGCGCAGCCGTTGATCTGCGACACCCGCAGGAAGACCAGATGGATCAGCTCTGCGGGGAGGTCGGTGTTCTGGGTCACATAGCGGTGGACACCGAACAGAGCCTTGGCGCCGTCGGGCGCGACCTCGGACCAATTCAAGCGGCTCATCTGGTTTTCTCCTGTGCTGCCGGATGGCTGTCGAGGAGATGACGAGCGCCGTGTGGCTAACGTGACAGGGGCGCCGGAGTTTTTTCCGAGGGCGCTTGTCGCTCGATGGCAGCGGGGAGAGCGTGGCCGCGCTTCATGACCCAATACAGCGCCAGCGCTGCGGCGATCAGCGCCCCCGCCGTCAGCGGGGCGGCGAGATCGCCGGTCGAGACCCGCACGGCGATCAGGCCTAGGCACACCACCGCGCCCAGGGCCGGGACAAAGGCCGGGGGCTCGAAGGCGCCGGGCTTTTCGCCGGGACGCTTGCGCAGCACCAGCAGGGCGCCGTTGACGACGGTGAAGACGGCCAGCAGCAGCAGGGTGGTGGCCTCGCCCAGCTGGGTGACGTTGCCCGACAGGATCAGCACCGCAACGATGGCCAGCAGCACGGCGATGGCGATGTGCGGGGTGCGGCGGCGGGCGTGGACCTTGGCCAACGGCTTGGGCAGGCGGCCGTCGCGGGCCATGCCGTACAGAAGGCGCGAGGCGGTGACGTAGTTGATCAGCGCGCTGTTGGCGACGGCGAAGACGGTGATGACCACGAAGGTCCAGCCCGGCAGCCACGGCGCGGCCTTGTCCATGACCATGGCCAACGGCGCCCCGGCCTGGCCCAGCTCGCGCCAGGGGATGACCGAAACGGCGGTGATGGCCACGGCGATATAGAGGGCGGCGGTGATCCCCATGGCCAGCAGGATGCCGATGGGCAGGGTGGTGCGGGGGTTCTTGACCTCCTCGCCGACATTGATCGAGTCCTCGAAGCCGACGAAGGCGAAGAAGGTCAAAGCCGCGCCCTGTACCAGCAGCAGCGGCACGATCGAGGTCGCCGCACCCTGAGCCGGGGTGGGGATGTCGAAGAGGTCCGCCTGACCCCAGAACTTCGCGCCGACGATCACCACCAGCAGCAGGCCGCCGGCCTCGATGAAGGTGCAGACCAGATTGGCCCAGATCGACTCGCGGATGCCACGGAACACGATGCCGGCCATCAGCACGACATAGGCCAAGGCGATCAGCACCGGCGGCGTGGAAGCGAGCCATTGGAAGGTGTGCAGGTTCTCGCCGATCACCCAGGCCCCGGCGGCGATCGAGGTCAGGCCCGAACAGGCCGTGGCGATGCCCACCACGTGGGTCAGCAGGCCGCGCTTAAACGCCCGCTGGGTGACATAGGCCGCGCCGCCGGCCTTGGGATAGCGCGAGGCGAGGGAGGCATAGGACAGCCCCGTCAGCAGCGCCGCGACCAGGGCGACCAGGAACGAGGCCCAGACCGCTGAACCCACCTGGCCGGCGGCCTTGCCGATCAGGCCGTAGATGCCCGCGCCCATCATGCTGCCGGCCGCGTACAGCGTCATCTGCATCGGCCCGATGGCGCGCAGCAGCGGTTCCTTGGACGTGGGCTTGGCGGGCTCGGTCATGAGGAGGCAACGCACTGACGCCGCCAGGGGTTCGTGCTAGGCTTTCGCCATGAACAAGCCGGTGCAAGTGACGGTGCAGCTCAGCGCCGAGGACGCCGCCGATCTGCAGGCGCGGGTCGAACGCGGCGAGTTCGCGTCGCTGGACGAGGGCGTCGCCGCGGAATTGGCCGAGCTGAACTACCGCCGCGCGGCGGAGATCGTCGGCGGTTCGGAAAAACTCGAGGCGCTGCTGGATGCGTTGGAAGAGAGCGACGAATACGAGCGCTTGGCGGAGGGGCGCGGGGAGCCGCCGGCCGGTGTCGCCGAGGATGTCGAGGCCGTCCGCCTTTCGATCAAGACGTCCATCGCCGAGAACGACTACGAAGACGCCGAGGGGGTGTTCGGCCAGCTTCGCAAGCGCTTTGGCGAGGGCCAGGGTTGAAGCGGCTCCGGTTCGCACGCCAGGCGAAACGGGACCTCTTCGATATCGGCGACTGGATCGCCGCCGATCGGCCGCTCGCCGCGCGCCAGGTTGTCAGCCGGTTGATCGAACGCACCAGCGCCTTGCGTGACGCGCCCGAGATGGGACCGCTCTATCCTGTGTACGGCGATGGTGTTCGCGGTCTCTCCGTCAGACCCTATCTCATCCTCTATCGGGTTGCCGACGAAGACGTTTTTATCGAACGCGTCATCCACGGCGCTCGCCTGCCGAAGACCCTGAAATGACCGAATTCGATTTCGACGCCGTCGTGGTCGGCGCCGGCGCGGTCGGCCTGGCCTGCGGATACGCTCTGGCGCAGCAGGGCCTGAACGTGGCCGTGCTAGAGGGCGAGGGGCACATCGGGCAGGGCGTGTCGTCGCGCAATTCCGAGGTGATCCACGGCGGGCTCTACTATCCGTCCGGCTCGCTGAAGGCGCGGCTGTGCGTGCAGGGGCGGCGGCTGCTGTATCCGTTCCTGGACAGGCACGGCGTGGCCTACAAGCGCTGCGGCAAGCTGGTGGTGGCGACGAGCGAGGACGAGGTCCCGCGCCTGGACGACATCTGGGACCAGGCCCTGGCCAATGACGTCGAGGGCATGGAGCGGCTGACCGGCGCGCAGGCCCGCGCGCTGGAGCCAGGTCTTGCCGCCCAAGCGGCGCTGCTGTCGCCAGAGAGCGGGGTCTTCGCCAGCCACGACTACATGCTGGCCCTGCACGGCGAGATCGAGGCGGCCGGCGGTGCGGTGGTGCTCAATACGCCGTTCGAGGGCGCCGAGGCCTTCGCGGGCGGCGGCTTCAAGGTGCGGGCCGGCGGCGTCGATCCCACCAGCCTGACCTGCCGCCTGCTGGTCACTGCGCCGGGCCTGTCGGCGCAGGCCGTCGCCGGGCGCATTGAGGGCTATCCGGCCGATCGCATCCCCCAGGCCCACTACGGCAAGGGCGTCTATTTCCGCCTGACCGGCAAGGCGCCGTTCCAGCGCCTGGTCTATCCGCCGCCGATCCACGGGGCGCTGGGCACCCACTATCGCAACGACTTGGGCGGCCAGGCGGTGTTCGGGCCGGACCTCGAATATGTCCCCGCGCCCGACTATGCGATCGATCCGGCGCGGGCCGAGGCTTTTGCGGCCTATATCCGCAAGTTCTGGCCGGGCCTGCCCGACGGCGCCCTGCAACCCGATTATGCCGGGGTGCGGCCCAAGCTGCATGGGCCGGACGAGCCGCAACCGGATTTCCAGCTGCGCGGCGTCGAGGATCACGGGCTGGAAGGCCTGATGGCGCTGTTTGGCATCGAGAGCCCGGGCCTGACCAGCTCTCTGGCGATCGGGCAAGAGGTTGCGGATCGGCTGCTGGCGCGTTGACACGCAAGCGGCGCCCCACGATGGTCCCCGCCCGTTAGACGACGCACCGGAGTCCGCTTTGACCAACATCCTGCACGCCATGCTGGGCAAGGGCTTGGGCGGCCTTGAGCAGGTGTTCCTGGACTATCAGCCGATCCTGGAGGCGTGGGCGGCGCAGCATGACGGCCGCTGCGTCGGCGTGGTGCGTCAGGGCGGCAAGGTCGCCGCAGCGCAAGGCCAGCGCACGCCGCCGTTCGTGTCGATGCCGGCCTTCACCGACTGGGACCCGGTCACCCTGGGCGCGGCCAAGGCGGTGGTGCGCGAGGCCCAGCCGGCGCTGATCCTGAGCCACGGCCAGCGGCCCGCCCGCCTGTTCGCCAAGGCCGCGCCGGCGGGCGCCGTGCAGGCCGTCTGCGTGCACAAGCCCGCGTTCGATGTCGCGCCCGGCGTCCACTATCTGTGCGTGGGCCAGCACCTGGCCCAGCTGGCCCTGGACCGCGGCGCGAGCGCCGACCACGTCCACTTCATTCCCAACGCCGTGACCCCCCCGACGGCCCGGGCGACGCCGTTCGCGCGCGGGAGCGTCGAAAGCTGCCCGATCAAGATCGTCGCCGCCGGCCGCCTGCACCCGAAGAAGGGCTTCGACATCCTGATTCGGGCGATCGGCAAGCTGCGCGCCTATGATCTGGAGGTCACCTGCGAGATCGCCGGCGAGGGCGACGAGCGCGGCGCGCTGGAGTCGCTGATCCGCGAGCTGGACCTGGCGCCCTGCGTGAAGCTGGTCGGCTGGACCGACGACGTCGCCGGCTTCCTGGCCTCGGGCGACGTCTTCGCCTTCCCCTCGCACCAGGAGGGCTTCCCGCTGACCTTGCTGGAGGCCATGGCCGTGGGCCTGCCCGTGGTGGCCACCGAGATCGACGGTCCCAACGAGATCCTCAGGGACGGCGTCAACGGCCGGCTGGTCCCGGATGACGATGTCGACCGCCTGGCCGAGGCCCTGGGCGAGGTGGTGGCCGACCCGCAAGGCGGGGTTCGCCTGGGCGAGGCGGCTCGCGCCCTGGTCCTAGGCGAATACGGTCCCGACCAACTGGCGCGGCGCTTGGAAGCAGCGCTGGACGGAATGTTCACTAATGCTTGATGCGGGGCGCTCTTGAGCGTATGACCCCCGTCCGTCCTGGCGATGGCTGGGTAGCTCAGATGGTTAGAGCGGTGGATTCATAACCCACAGGTCGGCGGTTCGATCCCGCCCCCCGCCACCAGGACGGACTGGCTTCTCCTTACAATTCAGAAGTTTGGAACAGCGCCGCGGCGCTGCTCGTTGTCGCGTCATGGCGCGCGCACCCAAGGTCTTCACCTGGTCGGACGGCTTCCACCGCTACACCGTGGCGGCGACGTCGCGCGTCAAGGCGCTGGCGGCCTGGGAGACCGATCGCGATCTCTTCAAGGAAGGCGTGGCGGTCGAGGCGCCCGATGCGCCCGACGCCAAGGCCGCCCTGGCCGCGCCGGGCGCAGTGATCCGCCGGGCCGAGGGCGGGCTGAAGGCGGCGGTCGAGACCTTGCCCAAGCCCAAGGCCGCGCCGAAGAAGAAGGCCGACGCCGCCGAGGCCAAGCGCAAGAAGGCCCTGGCCGAGGCGGAAGCGGCGCTGGAAGCCGCCGAAGCCGAGCAGCGCTACGCCGAGGCCGATCTGGAGCGTCGGCGTCGTGAGCTGGACGCTGAGGCCAAGGCCCTCAGCGGTTCGTGGTCAAAGCGCCGTCGGAGCCTGGAGCAAGCCGTGAATCGTCTGCGCTCGCCATAGCCGGCGCGGGCATGGGCGCGTGGCCGCGCAGGCCACGGGCGTCCAGATAGTCGATCAGGGCGGCGGGGTGATCGGTCTGGACGATGCTGACGCCCTGGTCGATCAGCTTGCCCCAGGCCTTGTCCGGATCGCGGAGGGCGCGGCGGTCGCCAGACTGATCCAGCACGCCCCGCCAGCCCTTGGTGGCCAGGGTGTTGGTCCATACGCGGATGCGGGCCGTGCGGGCGGCGTCGCGCACGGCGGTGAAGCCCTGGCGCTTTAGAGCCACCATTTCCACGGCCGGGATCGGCTGAGCGCCCGAGGCCTGCTGGGCGGTGATCTGGCCCAGGCGCTCGGGCCGGCGGCCGCCCATGCTGGCGACCATCGGCATGAAGGCCAGGTCGCGATAGAGTGGCAGGTCGGCCAGCGGCGGGGCGTCGAAGCCGGCCTTGGCCTTGAACAGCACCCAGTCGCTGGCGTCGGCCTGGCGGACAATCTTTGCGGCCTCGATCGCCAGCGGCGCGCGCTTGAGGTCGATATTGACCAGGATGCGGCCCCGGGCGGCGCGCAGAAAGGCCTCCAGCGTCGGCGGGGCCTGGGTCGGGTCGCCCTTGAACCGCAGGGCCTGGATCTGGGCCAGGGTCATGCGGGAGACGCGGCCCTTGCCGTCGGTGGTGCGGTTGACGGTCTTGTCGTGCATGACCACCAACGCCCCATCGCGGGTGCGGCGCACGTCGATCTCGACCAGGTCGACGCCCAGGGCGATACAGCGCTCCAGGGCGGTCAGCGAGTTCTCGGGCAGAGCGGAATCGAAGCCGTGGCTCGGCGCTGAACGATGGCAGGCGCGGTGGGCCACGACCAGGACACCGTCGGCTGGATCATACAGCCGATCACGCAGGCCGCTGGCAGACGCGGAGCCGGCCATCAGGGCCGCAGCGATCAAGATTGCGAAAATCCGCATGGTGTCGAGGCCTCCCGGCCCTTCCATGACCGATTCACGCGACAGGCATACGGCAGTTCGGACCTGTTGAGGTGACGCCACGGCCGCACCTGGACCGCTACGCGCCAGGTGCGTCGTTTTGTCCCTACGGCTTTCGGAAACCCCGCAGCACGTTGGCCTCGGTGCTGAGCTGCAGCTGGGCGTAGTCGATGCGGGGCGTGTCCGAGAACAGCAGGTAGTAGTATTTCATCTGCTCAGACCACCAGTAGCCGGGGCAGTTGTCGCCCTGGGTCATCGGCCGGGTCGTGATGTCCTTCAGCGCCGTGTAGCCGTACGCCGCGCGGCTGGTGGCCTTCATCTCGCGATAGTGGATGGCCGACAGCTGGCGATAGCGCTCGTCGCGGTCGATCAGCCACAGGTTCAGGCAGGCGTCGGGATATTCGGGGCGCAGGCCAGTGTGCTTGCGGCGCGGCTGGGCGGTGGCGGCGTCGATTGACTCGGGAATGATCCCGAACGTCTTCTGCAGATAGGTGAAGGTGGCGAGATAGTCGTCGCCCTGCGCCTTGCGACCCACTTGGCCGAGCAGGCCGGCATAGTAGGCGGCCAGCTCGCTTTGGGCCGTGGCGGTCACCGCGCCGGTCTCATAGTCGACCATCGGGAACCACAGACGACCGTCATAACGCTTGGCCTGATGGGCCAGTTGGGCGTCGACGCACTCGATCGCCCAGCGCTTGCAGTCTTCGTCGCCGAACAGTTCCCAGGCGTCCCAGAGATATTCGTAGAAGCTGTCGGCATAGATATCGATGCTGGCGTTGCGGCTGATGAACTCGCCGGTGCGGGCGTCGATATTGGCGGCCATCAGGCCGATCTTCGAGCGGCGGTCCAGGGCGTGCTTCATGGCCCGCTTGGCGGCGTCGAAATAGCGCGGCTCGCCGGTCAGCTGGCTCAGCACCCCGAATTCGGTGATGTAGGTGCCGATCTCGGCCAGGTTGGTCTCGGGATCGCGCACGGCGCCGGTGCGCAGGTTCACATAGCGCCAGGGCAGGCCGTGCGGGGAGGCGTCGAAGGCCTTCATCAGCCGGTCGGCCAGGTCCTTCGCCTTGGCCAGCAGCACGGGATCGCCACAGGCCAGGTGCGCGGCGATCAGGCCGCCGACCAGGCGAATATTGGTCTCGAACACCTGGGCGTCGCCGTCGACATCGAAGCTGAGCGACGACTTCACCCAATCGACGCCGGCCTGGAACTCGGCGTCCAGGCCCATGATCCACAGGGTGTCCAGCGCCTCGACCAGCGACAGGCCCAGGTCATGGCCCTCGATGAAGAACGAGCGCGACGTGCCGCTGACCGGATTGATCTCGTCCTTGCCCCAGGCCTTGGCGACGTAAGCCCGCCAGGCCCACTGGAACTCCTTGCGGACGTCGGCGGCCAGGGCCTTCCAGTTTTCCTTGGGCGCGGCCCTAGGGGCGGCGTGGGCGGCGAGCGACGGCGCCAGGCCGGCGGCGGCCATCGATGCGAGAGCGGAGCGGCGCGTGAGTCGGGCGAGCGTCATGACGCCAGCCTATCCAGGGGCGCGCAACGGTGTCGAGAGCGGGGAAGGGCGCTGGCCGGGGTCACGACACCCCGGCCAGCCAAGGCCGCGGCGGGTGGGGTCGCCGAGGCCTCTTTGCAGCGATGACGTCACTGACGGCGCACGTCCGCCATGCGGCGGCCGCTCAGGCCGGGTCGGCGTCCGGAGCCTCGGGTAGCCGCGCGTGCAGCACGCAGCGCAAGCCTTCGGGGCGATAGTCCATGTCCGCCTGGCCCTTCAGCTCGCCGCGCAGGCTGCGCTCGATCAGGCGCGAGCCGAAGCCCTTGCGGGTGGGCTCGATGACGGTCGGGCCGTCGTGCTCGGTCCAGGTCGTCTCGAGCAGGCGGGTGGCGGGGTCATAGGTCCAGGTCAGGCTCACGCGGCCCACAGCGTTGGACAGGGCGCCATACTTCAGGGCGTTGGTGGCCAGTTCGTGGAAGATCAGCGCCATGGTCAGGGCCCCGCCGGGCTGCAGCCGCACCGCGGGTCCCGCGACGCTGACCCGCACCCCGGCCTCGTCGAACGGCCGCAGGGCGCGCTGGGCCACCTCATGCAGCGCCGCCCCGTGCCAGCTCTCGCGGGTCAGGATGTCGTGTACGCCCGACAAGCCCAGCAGGCGCGCCTCGAACTTCTCGAAGGCCACGGTGGGATGGGGTTCGTTGCGCAGGGTCTGGGCCGCCATCGACTGGACGGTGGCCAGGGTGTTCTTCACCCGGTGGTTCAGCTCGTTGATCAGCAGCCGCAGCTGGCCCTGGTGGCGCTGGGTGGCGGTCTCGGCCTCCTTGCGGGCGCTGATGTCGGAGATGATCGCCAGGATATAGGCCGGCTCGTCCTCGACGCGGACCATCGAGGCGGTCAGGTGGATCCAGACGTCGCCGCCCGGCGTCACGAACAGGCGCTCGGCCGAGCAGGTCTCACGCTCGCCCGCCAGCAGGGCCGCGCTGGAGGCCAGCACCTCCTCGAGATGGTCGGCATGGGCCAGGCTCTGGAACGAGGCCCCCAGCAGCGCCTCACGCGGCCGCTGCAGCAGGGCGCAGAAGCTGTCATTGACCTCCAGGATCTCGCCGATCGGGGTCAGGCGGGCCACGCCCATCGCCGCCTGGTCGAACACGGCGCGATAGCGGGCCTCGGCGGCCTCCAGCTTCTGACGGGCCTCGATATTGGCCGTGACCACCTCGGTATACAGCACCAGGCCGCCGATCACGCTCTCGCCGCGCTCGTTGGCGTCGGTGCGCCAGGGGGCCATCGACCAGCGGATCCACTCGATGTTGCCATAGCGGTCGATATAGGGGTCGCCTTCGTGGCGCAGCTCGACGCCCTCGGCCAGCACGCGGGCGTGCAGGTCGCGCCACTTCTGCGGCACCTCAGGAAAGGCCTCGTAGTGCAGGCGGCCGATCAACGGCATGTCGGCGGGCAGGTGCTGGTCGGTCAGATACTGCCGCGAGGCGGCCAGATAGCGCATCTGGCTGTCGAAGATGGCGATGCCCAACGGGGCGTGCTTCAGCGCTGTGGTGACGCTGGGAGACGCGGAAAGGGGCGGAGATTCGTCGATCATCGTTCGTCGATGGTAGCGGTCTCTAAGCGCATGCCGGCCTGAATTCGACCTGAGGCCGCCTGCGCAAATCGCCGCACCTGGAGGTCGTTAACCTTTACTGCAAAAATCTTAAATCTGCACGACCGATTAACCGCCCCATGCGTTTATCCGTTCATGGCGAAGTTCGCGTCCGGCGGGGAACATGAGCGGCGGTCGGCCGTCCGCATCCAGACCCAACGGTCGGGGAAGGTGCTGTGCGGCGCCTTCGCGTGGGACTGCGTGATCCGCGACCTGTCCAGCAGCGGCGCCCGCGTCCAGATGCTGACCGCCGCCGCGCCGCCCGGACAGGCCCAGCTGGTCGACTTGGCCGCCGGGCTGGCCCACGACGTCACCGTCGCCTGGCAGAAGGACCGCGAAATCGGCCTGCGCATCGTCCGCACCTACGACCTGCGCGGCCTGGCGGCCGGCGCCGCGGGCACAGCCAAACGCATCTGGCTGGCCTCGCAGTCGAACGTCTCGGCGGGGTAGCGGGGGAGCCCCCATCCACGAAGCGCGTGGGTTGCGACGTGTTGCCGACGCCTTTGCCGATCAAAAGTTTCGGCTGACGGCGACGGTCGCCACGAAGGGTGTTCGGATGTCCCACACCTCACGTTGGATAGGTCGGCCAGCGCGGCTGGGGGCGTACTGCAGCCGGCTGTAGGTCGTGCGGGTTCCCAGCAGACCGTCGAGCCGCAGAGTGATCCGGGCGTCCCGGACGCGACGCGTCTCGACATACAGGCCAAGGTTGGCCCCGTGATCCTGGACGCGCGCCTCGTCCTGGTACCAAAACAGCCGCTGGAAGCCGCGGGCATAGTCCACGCCCCAGGAGGCGGTGGCCAGGTCCTGGCGCAGCTCGACCTCGAAGGTCTCGGGCTGGAAGCTGGTCAGGGCGCGTCGCTCGCCAGTGAGCGGGTCGTTCAGCCGCGCGCCCTGGCGGATGTACTTCACATTGAGGAGCCCGTTGCGGAGGATCCGATCGAGCGGCAGCGCCAGATTGCCCCTGACGCTCCAGACCTTGGCCTGCTCGACATTGACGGTTCCGAACGCGCCCGACGGCAGGACCGACGCCTCCAGCACGTCGCGTCGCCATTCGTGGGCCACCTTCAGACTGATGGCTCCGCGTTGCGAGAAGCGGCGCTCATAGTCCAGGGTCGCCGTCGTCTTGTGGTCGGGGCCCAGTTGCGCATTGCCCGCGTTGGTCCGGCCCTCCGCCAGGCTGGCCGAGGCCGCGAAGTCTCCGAACGACAGCTGTCCGACCGAACGCCGGATCGACAGGCGCAGGTTGCTGCGGTCGTCCGGGCGATAGGTCGCCGTCAGGCTGGGCTTGAAGAAGCCGAAGTCGCGCTCGCCATCGCCAGACTGGAGGTGGGAGGCCTCATAGGCGGCGCCGGCCGCGATCGTCCAGCGCGGCCCCGGTCGCCAGTTGAGCGTCGCGAACGCCTGGCTGCGGGTCTCCGAGACATCGACCGCCGAGACCGACCGCGACGGGGCGGCGCCGAACCGGGAGGAGATCGACCGGTTCTCGAGGCTGTTCCAGGCGATCTCCGCGCCGATCTCCGGCTGGAGCACGCCGGCGGCCTTGGCGACAACTACGCGGGCGATGGTCTCGCGCGAGGTCGCCTGGCTCTCGAAGCTGTCGGTCAGCGAGACTGAGCCGCCGGTGTCGATCTGGCTCCACGACCGCGCGTCGAGGTCGATGATGCTGGCGAAGCCCAGCAGCTTCAGCCCATAGCCGGCGCCGACCGGACGAGACCAGTCGCCGCCGATTTCACCGCGCCAGCGGGCCGTGCGCTTGGGAAAGCTCTGGGCCTGGACGGCGTCGCTGAACGAAAAGCCTTCCGACAGCTGGGCGCGGGCGAGGGTGGCCGCGACCTTCATCTCGCCGCCGGCCAAGGAGCTGGACAGGTTCAGGCGCTGGCTCAGTTCCGGAAAGTCGGCCGCGTAGGCCAGAGCCGATCCTTCCTTCGCGCGACCGGACAGGTCGAAGGTTCGTTGGGTCCCGTGCGAGCGCTCGCCGGGCGCGTCGAAACTGGTCTTGGCGACGATCTCCAGGGCGCCCAGGCTGCGGGTCACGATGACGGACGCCTTGCCGCGCACGTTGTCTCCGCGCCTGGACAGTTCGGCGTTCACGGCCAAGCCGCCGCGTCGCTTCAGGCGGACGATATTGGCCACCACCGTCTGGCCCGAGGCCTCACTGGCTGTCGCGGCGCCCCGGTTGATCTCGATCCGCGCCACTTGTCCGACGGGGATGGCGGCCAGGGCGGACGAGAGCCCGCCGGCTTTGCTGGCGGGACGCGCGCCGTCGATCAGGATGTTGCCGCCGCCCTCGGCGAAGCCCCGCACGCCGGAGTCGCCGAGGTCCGGCTGGAAGCCCGGCAGGCGCTGGACCATTTCGAGCGCGTTCTGCGGCGCATAGGGGGCGAAGAAGGCGGCCGGGTAGGTCTCCTGTCCGATGTCCGCCTGGCCGGTGATGGCCACGGCGGCCATGAGGCCGTGAAGGATTGAAGTGGGCATGACGCTGCGTCCCTTGGTGTTTTGCAGCGTCGCGAGATAGACAGCCGAGGCGAGCGCGCCACAGCGATGGGCCGCGCGACGGAGCGTCCGGGACGGGCGGTCGGGGGGCTGGGACGAATGGCGGACGAGACGTGACGAACGGTAGCGACGGGCTGCGACGCTGGGCGCCGGCCGCGATGACGGTCGCCTTGGTGACGGTCGCCGCCGCCGGTAATCTGGCCGCTACCTTGGACCGCCAGCTGCGCTCCGGCCTGCCGCTTTCGCCCTCGATTCCGATCCTCGACGAGGTCAGCAGCTCCCTGGTCTGGCTGGCGCTGGCGCCGCTGATCGTCATGGCCTTCCGCCGGCTGGTCCCGCCGCGTTTTCCCTGGCCGCTTGCCGCGCTGCTTCATGTCGTCGGCGCCGCGGCGATCTCGTTGGCCCACTACGGCCTGACGCGGCTGTTTCGCGCGATCGTCCATGTCGCGTCGGGGCAGGACTTCCGCCTGCCGGTGACGTGGGAAGGCTATGTCGCCGACCTCTATCGGGACGCTCTGACCTATGTGCTGCTGGGCCTGTTCTATTGCGGCGCCCATGCCCTGCTGGTCGCCAGGCGCAAGGCGCCGGAAGGCGAAAGCGCCGCCGCGCCGGTGCTGGAGGTTCGGGACGGCGCCCAGACCCTGTACATCCCGATCGCCGAAATCCTGTGGGTCGAAGCGGCCGGCAACTATGTTCAGCTGCACGTCGTCGGGGGGCGCGCCATCCTGATGCGCGCCACGCTGGCCAGCCTGGAGAAGCGCTTGGAGGGTTGGGGTTTCCTGCGCATCCACCGCTCGCGCCTGGTGAACGCCACCGGCGTCAAGTCCGTCGAGAGCCACCCGTCTGGAGACGCGACCCTGGTGCTGGCGGATGGCGGCACGATCTCGGCTAGTCGCCGCTATCGACCGACGCTGATCACGACCCTGGCCTCGCGGGCCGGAATTTAGCGCGAAGGCGACGGAGCGTTCGAACGGACACAGGCGCAAAAAAGGCCTCGGCTGAGCGGACCGAGGCCTTTGTCGTTCTTAGGCGGTCTCTGCAGACCTTAGGCGGGTTCGTTGCGCGAGGATTCGTCGGCCATGGCGCGGACCAGGTCGAGGACCTGGCGGCGAACGCGGCCGCGACCGATGCGCGGGAACACCTCAGCCAGTTCCAGGCCTTCCGGCGTGGTCAGGAACTCCTGCACGACCTTTTCGGCGTGCTGGGTGGCGTCGTCGACTTCAGCGCCGCTCATCGGATCGGCGAGGCCGTCGAAGAAGAACGACACCGGGACCTGCAGGGTCTTGGCGATCTCGTACAGCTTGGAAGCGCTCACGCGGTTGGCGCCGCGCTCGTACTTCTGGACCTGCTGGAAGGTCAGGCCGAGAGAGTCTGCGAGCTGTTCCTGGCTGACGCCAAGCAGCTTGCGACGCATGCGAACCCGACCACCGACGTGCAGATCGACGGGATTGGGACGACGGCCTTCAGTTTCTTCGCTCATGTGGGTAATTCCGCCTCCAACGGTTGTTCGGGGAAAATGACACGACCGTGACGCTGGTGAAAGCGAAGCTCGCGTCGCGCGGCGTTACGTCGCGCTGGTTTCCCTTTCCTCCCCGATTCCAGGAGGTTAGTCGCCTGTGAGGTGATTCGCCGCCAACCTTGGCGGGTCCCGCTTTCGTCAAACGCGAAATTGGAGGCGGGCGGGAGTCAAATGAGCGAAGTTCAGGCGTGCAGGCGCTGTTCGCGCTGGCTCCAGATGTGGCGGGCGCGGCCCGTGGCGTCGTGCAGCCGGAACAGGGTTTCGGCCGCCAGGGTCTCGTCGCGCTCGGCGCCGGCCACCAGCTGCGGGGTCATGGCGCGGCGCACCTGGCGCTGCACGCAGGACAGGTCGCCGAAGGCCAGCATGTCCATGGCGTCGATCTCGTAGCCGACCGGCGACTTGCGGCAGACGGCCTCCAGCACCCGGTCCAGCAGGTCCTGGGACAGGGCGATCTCCGAGCCGGCCACCACGCCATGCTCATAGGCGCGGGGGATGCCGACCAGGCGGGTGTCGATCGGCGAGTTCAGGATCCCCGGATACAGCTGCATGTCGATCATGCCCACGAACCGGGTGACGCCCTTGCGCAGGGCGTATTCGAAGGCCGCGGCCCAGACCTCGAACACCCGCTCGCCGCGACCCGGGCCCTTGCGCCGGCGATAGGCGTCGGTGGTGAACAGGCGCGTGGCCTCCCAGACGTCCGCGCCCTTCTTGGGCGTCTCGTCTGGGGCGATCAGGTGGGGGAACTTGTCGGCCAGCATGCAGCGGTCGTCGGTGGGGCGCAGGCGCAGGCCCACCTCCAGCTCCATCTCGGGATTGAAGCCCAGCAGATAGATGGCGCGGTGGTCGTCATAGTCGTCGACCTCACCGCCCTCCAGCACCACCAGGTCGACCCAGCCGTTCTTCTCGACGCACTGACGACGCCGCTCCTCGTGCATGGCCCACAGCTGCGGGCCGTACAGGTGGCGGTTCTCTGACGTGATGATGTGGATCATGGCCTGCCCCCAAGCGCTGGCGTTCAACAGGGGCGATTAAGCCTCATGGTCAGCGAAATGGACGATAGGCCAAACGGCCTATTCGGATCGTCCGCGAGGTCCGGGAGGAGCCTAGAATTTACGCAGCAGGCCCAGTTCGCCGGCCTTCAGCACGGCCTCCTGGCGTTTGGCCACGCCCAGCCGCTTCTTGGCCGCCTCGATGTGGTGATGGACAGTGCGTGGCGACAGCTCCAGGATCGCGCCGATCTCCCAGTCGGTCTTGCCCCGGCTGGCCCAGTGCAGGCATTCGGCCTGGCGCTCGGAGATGATGCCGTAGTCGGGATTGTCGTCCTGCATTTCCCAGTGCTTGAGCATGGTCGTGCCGAACACCGTGGCCAGGCTGTCGATCACGGCGCGGTGGGCCGGGTCGGTGTCGGGGGCGGGGGTGGACATGCGGATCAGCACCTCCTGGCCGGCCGGGCCGAAGACGCGCACGACATAGCCGTCGTTCATGCCCTGATCGGCGGCCTCGCCCCACATGGCCTGGGCGCGGCTGTCGCCCAGCGGCCGGGCGTCGGACCAGGCGAAGGCGCGCGGCGAGGTCAGCAGCAGCTTCACGCAGGGATCATGAACCACGTAGCGCTCGCTCCAGTAGCGCTCGTCCCAGGCGTCGAAGTCGCGCCGGCTGAGGGTCTGGGGTTCCTTGCCGTAGTGCTCGGCATTGACCAGGGTGGCGGCGAAACGATCGTAGCCGAACGCGGCGATGGCCTCGGCAAAGCGCGCCTCGACCTCCTGGGCGGAGGCCAGGTGAGGGGCTTGGCTCAGAAAAGCCCAGGCCTGTTGCTCAGCGGTGGTCAGCACTCGCCGCTCCGGAACTCACGCCCTGTTAAGCTAGGCGCGAGGCCACCTTGACGTAAAGCGGCCACAATCCCAAGCGGACGGATCAAGCGGCGGCGATCGGTCGCAAGTCGCCGATCGGTAAAAAATCAGGCGGCGGCTTCGGCGCCCTCGTCCTCGCCGCCCAGCAGGGCGTTCAGGACGGTGGCCAGGCGTTCGGGCTTGATCGGCTTTTCGACCACGTCCTGCATCCCGGCGGCCAGATAGGTCTGGACGTCGGCGGGGTCGGCGTTGGCGGTCAGGGCCACGATCGGCACGGCGCCGGGGCGGCCGGTCATCTCGCGGATGGAGCGGGTGGCGGCGATGCCGTCCATGCGCGGCATCTTGATGTCCATCAGCACCAGATCGTAGCGGCCGGTGCGGGCCATCTCGACGGCTTCGACGCCGTCGACGGCCTGTTCCGAGGTGCACTCGAACATGTCGCACAGCGCCTCGGCGACCATGCGGTTGGTGGCGTTGTCGTCGACGATCAGGATATGGGCGGCGCGGCCGGCGACGGCGGGCTCGGCGTCCTGGGCGGCGATGATCTGGGCGGGGGCGGCGGTCAGGCCAAAGCCCACGGTCAGGCCGGCGCCGCGATTGGCCTCGGCGACCAGCGGACCGCCCATGGCGCGCATGACGCGGTGGGCCAGGGCCAGGCCGACGCTGAGCGCCATTTCGTGATGGTCCTGCAGGCTGGCGGCGCTGAGCGGCGCGCTGACCCAGGCCAGGCGATCAGCGGCCTGGCCTTCGGCGTTGTCGCGCACCTGGCCTTCCAGGCGGATGCGTTCGCCGTCCGCGCGGGCGGTCAGGCGGGCCTCGATCATGCCGCGGCCGGCGGCCAGGGCGTTCTCGATCAGGATGTCATAGACCTGCAGCAGGCGCTCGCCATCGACCTCGACCCCGCACTCGGGATCGCCGTCATAGGAGACCAGCAGGGTCGAGCCGCCTTCGTGGGCGCGGGCGGCCCAGCGGGCCTCGACCGCGTCGGCCAGGTCGCGCAGGCGGGTGGGGGCGGTGGTGAAGGCCAGCTGGCCCTGGGCCGAGCGGTGCAGGTCGATGGCGCGGCGCAGGGTCTCGCCCATGTCGCGGCTGGTGTCGCCGATGGCGCGCACGAAGGCGGCGGCGTCCGGCGTCAGGCGTTGCTGTTCCAGGCGTTCGGTGATGGCCAGCACGCCGTCAAGGTGCGAGCCGATCTCGACGGCCATGCGGTCGACCATGGCGCGGGCGTCGCGGGCTTCGCCCTGACGGCGCCGGTGCGAGGCCAGCAGCGAGGTCAGGCCGCCCACGCCGGCATAGCGGCCGGCGGCGTCGATGGTGACATAGGCGGTGCGGAAGACGGGGGTCGGGCTGTCGGCCAGCATGTTGACGAATAGGCTGGCGTCGGTGTCGGCGCGGATGACGCGGGGCGCGGTGTCCATGACATCGCGGACCGGACGCGTGGTCAGGTCGGCCACGCGCATCTGGCCTTGCAGTACGTCGCGATAGACCAGGCCGACGGGTGCGTCGCCCTCGACCACGGCGATGGCGGTCAAAGCCGGTTCGGCGTCGAACATCGCCGCGACCTCGCCGCAGGGCGTGTCGGGCGCGATCGGCGCGCGGGTATCGATCAGACGGGACAGCGTTTCCATACGGACGTCGCCAGGACCTTTGGCCAGCACTTTGGATTGTCAGCTTGCCCCGGCTCGCCTTGCGGAGTCGTTAAGTTGACAGCGCTTGTCATACCTTTAGCGCCGGAAACGACTGATCTTTTTCGCGGAGCATTGTTCATCGATAAAACAAGAAGGGCGGCGGATCGCTCCGCCGCCCCCGTAAAGTCGGGACGTGAACGCTACCAGGACTTGCTGATGGCGATGCCGTACAGGCGCGGCTCGGCGGTGATCACATTGGTGAACAGGCCCGAGCTGTCGTCGGTGGTGTAGGCGTCGATGATCGGGATCTTGTTGCCGATATTCTTGACGTAGGCGTCGATGGTCACGCCCCAGTCCGGCTTGTCGAACTTCAGCGTGATGTTGCCGTTGTCCCAGGCCTTCAGGCGGTCGTACTCGGTGTTGTAGACGCGGGCGAACTGCTGGCTCTGGCGGTAGTAGTCGCCACGCAGCGTCGCCGACCAGCCGCCCGAGAGCTCGAACGTGTACTGAGCGCCGACCGAGGTGGTCCAATGTGGCGAGTTGGGCAGCTCGTTGCCCGACAGGTTCGCCGCCACGCCTTCGATCGAGAAGCCGTTGGCGTAGTTGAACAGGCCGGTGCTGTTGGCCAGGAACGCGGCCGTGGCCGCGGGCAGACCTGCGCCGCCGGCCGCGGCCGGGGTCGACAGGAACGCCTGATAGGCCGCCGCCCCGGTGCAGGCCCAGGGCAGGGTGGCCCCGGCACCGGCGCCCAGGATGGTGGCGACGCCGACCGTGTTCAGTACGCAGTTGGCCCCGACCGACGAGGCCTGCGGGCCCACCTTCACGACCGTATAGGCCGGGTTGGACTGGGTGCGGTTCATGGTGTCGATCGAGGAGACGCCGTCGCCGATCTTGGTGTTCAGATAGCCGACGGTGGCGTTCAGCTTCAGGTTCCGGACTGGCGACCAGATGGACTCCAGCTCAAAACCCCAGATCTTGGCGTCGACGTTCTCGTTCACCGACGTGCGGTTCACGATCTTGGAGATCTGATAGCCCTTGTAGTCGTAGCGGAAGCCCGTGGCGTTCAGCAGCACGCTGCCGCCGGCCAGGGTGTTCTTGGTGCCGATCTCGATGGCGTTGACGAACTCGGGGGGCGAACGTCTGGCTGATGCCGATCGCGCCGGCCGGCACGCCCGGATTGATGCCGCCGCCCTTGTAGCCCTTCGAATAGAAGGCATAGAGCAGGGTGTCGTCGGTGAAGCCCAGATTGGCCTTGTAGTCGAAGCCGACGCGACCGGTGGTCTCGGTGAAGCGGGCCCGTTGGTCGGGATTGGTCGGGTTCAGGGTCAGGCCGTAGCCGGGCGCCAGGAGAACGGTCGAGTAGTTCTTGACCGCCTTCTTGTCGCGCGTCTGGCGCAGGCCCAGGGTGAACTTCAGGTCCTCGTTGACCTGGTAGTAGACCTCGCCGAACAGGGCGTCGGACACCAGGGTGTAGGGCGTGCGGTTGTCATAATAGTTGTGGCCGTCGCCGGTCGGGGTGGCCGAGGTGTCGATGCCGATGCAGTTGGCGGTGGTCGACGGGTTACAGGCCGGATTGCCGGTCTTCTGGAAGTTCAGCGCCATCGACGACAGGGTCAGCGAGTTGCCGATCACGTAGTAGTCGGTCAGCGTCCGATAGGTGAAGTGGATGCCGCCGACATTGAAGTTCAGCGGCCCGTCGAAGGCCGACTGCAGGCGGAATTCCTGGCTGAACTGCTCGGAGCGGCCCGAGCTGACGTCGATGGTGGTGAACTTGTTGGTGTTGCCCACCTGCGGGTCATTGAAGAAGCCGCCCGGCGTGAACGGCGTGCTGTTGAACGGGATCGGCGAGACGACCCGGTTGTAGTCCTGAGACGTGTAGACGCTGCCTTTGCCGTACGAGGTCATGGCCGTGAAGGTCAGCGCGTCGGACAGGTCGTAGTTCAGGGTGAACTGGTAGGTGTTCGAGTTCGACTGATAGAGCGGATCCAAGGCCGTCTCGATCTCGCGCAGGTTCGTCGAGGTCGTGGCGCCGGCGTTGGAGTCGCCCGAGGTGAAGCCGAAGATGTTGCCCAGCAGGCCGGTCAGCGTGCCCGACGTGTTGACCGAGCCGTAGGCGGCCGGGGCGTATAGCGAACCGGGCAGGCAGCCCTGGGTCAGATAGCGGGCGGCCGCGCCGGTGGGCACGCCGCCGACCGTGGCGGGGCCGGGGTCCTTGGTGCACAGCTGCTTGCCGGTGCGGGCGCGGCTGTCGTCCTCGTGGAAGCGCTCCCACAGGAAGTTGGTGCGCAGCTTCTCGGTCGGATTGAACATCACCTGTACGCGGGTCGAGTACAGGTCGCGGTCGTCGACTACGTGGTTGTTGAAGGTGTTGGTGACGAAGCCGTCGCGCTTCAGCATGGTGCCGGCCACGCGGACGGCCAGCTTGTCGCCCAGGATCGGCATGTTGACCATGCCGCGCAGGCGGATGGCGTTGTAGTTGCCGTACTCGGCGCGGGCGTTGGCCTCGAACTGGTCGGTCGGCTTGGCGGTGATGACATTGACCACGCCGCCCGTGGCGTTGCGGCCGTACAGTGTGCCCTGCGGGCCGCGCAGCACTTCCACCCGCTCGACGTCGTAGAACTCGCTTTCGAACAGGTTGCCCGACTGCTGGGGCGCGTTGTTCATGTGCACGCCGACGCCCTGGTCGGCCGAGGCGCCCACGGCCTTGGCCCCGATGCCGCGGATCTGGAAGTTGAAGCTGTTGGTGAAGTTGCTGCGGGCGAAGCTGACGTTCGGGATCGCCTGCTGCAGATTGGGGCCGCCGTCGATCTTCTGGGCCTGCAGCGAGTCCTGGCTGAAGGCCGACACGGCGATCGGCACGTCCTGAAGGGCCTCTTCCTTCTTCTGGGCGGTGACGACCAGTTCCTCGATGACAGTGGTTTGTTGTGCGGCCGGGCGGGCCTGTTGAGCGAACGCGGGGACGGCGAGAGCCGAGATCGCGGCCGCAGAAGCGCCCATGACCAATAGGCTCCGCAAACGCAGAGTATGCGACATTGGATTCCCTCCCTGGACCCGGCGGCGCCTTATGGATGGAGCCTGCGAGGGTCGGTGTTTCCTCGGCGCCGTACTGTTTTCACCACGCGGGCGTACGGCGAGCCCCTCGCAGCATTTGTCGATTGCATACTTGCGTTTGAAAGCTGTCAACTGGGCCAAACGTAAGTGAACGGCGATAGGTTACAGCTTTTCACTTTCCGTGTGGCGTTGTTCTCCTGCTGCGCGTAAGTTTTCACGGCATTAGAAAATCGGGTTTGTGAGTTCCGTAACGGAAGCTTTGCGCATATTGCGGCGCAATAGGCCCGTATCCTGGCGCGAATCCATCATTCGTGTGCGAAAGAATTCGCGAGCCTTCATGGTCGAGGTATAGCGCCCATCGCGCGCCGTGGCGCCGCATGGTTCCGGCCCGGCCTTGCCTCGTGTAAGGAGGGGCCATGTTCCCCCTTTTCCTGGAAGTCCGGAGCCTCGCATGAGCGAAGCCGCCCTTGTTCTATTCTCCGGCGGCCAGGACAGCAGCGTCTGTCTGGCCTGGGCCCTCGAGCGCTATGCGCGCGTCGAGACGGTCGGCTTCGACTATGGCCAGCGCCACGCGATCGAGATGGACGCCCGCCAGAACGTGCGCCGTGAAGTAGCCGCTCGCTTCCCGCAGTGGGCCGATCGCCTGGGCGAGGACCACGTGCTGGACATCAAGAGCTTCGGCCAGGTGGCCCAGTCGGCCCTGACCGCCGACCGCGCCATCGAGATGACCGAGCGCGGCCTGCCCTCGACCTTCGTGCCGGGGCGCAACCTGGTGTTCCTGATCTACGCCGCCGCCCTGGCCGACCGCCGGGGTGTCGACGCCCTGGTCGGCGGCATGTGCGAGACCGACTTCTCGGGCTATCCCGACTGCCGCCGCGACACGCTGGACGCCATGCAGAGCGCGTTGAACTTAGGCATGGATCGCAACTTCCGGGTCGAGACCCCGCTCATGTGGCTGACCAAGGCCCAGACCTGGGGTCTGTCCAAGGCCTTGGGCGGCGAAGACCTGGTCCAGCTGATCGTCGAGGAAAGCCACACCTGCTACCAGGGCGAACGCGGCCAGCTGCACAGCTGGGGCCATGGCTGCGGGACCTGCCCGGCGTGCGAGCTGCGCGAGAAGGGCTATGTCGAGTGGGATGCGGCGGGTCGCCCAGTCCTGGTCGAGGGGGCGCTGCAGCCGTGACCTACAGCGTCAAAGAGATCTTCCTGACCCTGCAGGGCGAAGGCGGCCAGGCGGGCAAGGCGGCGGTGTTCTGCCGCTTTTCCGGCTGCAACCTGTGGACCGGCCGCGAGCAGGACCGCGCCAAGGCCGTCTGCACCTTCTGCGACACCGACTTCGTCGGGACCGACGGCGAGAACGGCGGCAAGTTCGCCACGGCCGACGACTTGGCGGCGGCGGTCGAGGCCCAGTGGACCGGCGGACCGGATGACCGCCTGGTGGTCTGCACCGGCGGCGAGCCCTTCCTGCAGCTGGACGAGGCGGCGATCGCGGCGCTGCACGCCCGCGGCTTCCAGATCGCTTGCGAGAGCAACGGCACGATCGCGGCCCCGGCTGGGATCGACTGGATCTGCATCAGCCCCAAGGCCGACGCCCCCGTGATCCAGACCTCTGGCCAGGAACTGAAGCTCGTTTTCCCGCAGGACAAGGCCATGCCGGAGCGCTTCGCGGACCTGGATTTCGAGCGCTTCTACCTGCAGCCGATGGACGGTCCGGACCGCGACAGGAACACGCAATTGGCCGTCGCCTATTGCCTTTCGCACCCACAATGGCGTTTAAGCGTCCAAACGCACAAATATCTCGGCCTGCCCTGACGGATAAGGCGCTCGACTTGGTGACAGGGTCGACGCGCTAGAGCCTCCCAGGCCTAGTCAAAAGAAGTCACAGATGAAGCCCGTCTTCGAGATCACGAAGGCTGCGTTTTTCGACGCCGCCCATTTCATCGAGCAAGGTCCGACCGACCATCGCTATCGCAAGCTGCACGGCCACTCGTTCAAGGTGGAAGCCAGCGTGAAGGGCGAGATGCTGCCCGAAGGCTGGGTCGCCGACCTGGAAACCCTGGACGTCGCCCTGAAGGCCGTCGCCGCCGAGCTGGACCACGGCCTGCTCAACGACCGTCCGGGCCTGGAAGTCCCGACCCTGGAGCGCCTGTGCCTCTATTTCGCTGAGCGCCTGCAGGCCCAGTTCCCCGGCCTGTCGCGCGTGGTGCTGTCGCGCCCGACGATCGGCGAGACGTGCGCGCTGAGCCTCTAGCTACCGCCGATAGTCGTCGCGGTCCCGATCGCGATCCTTCTTGCCGTCGCCGGGGATCACCGCCTTGCCGGCCCCGACCACGACCTTGCCCGCGCCGCCGACGACCGCGCCGGTGACGCCGATCGCGGTGCCGGCGACCGTGCCGACCGCGGCGGCGGCCAGGCAGCCCGTCTGTGAGACGGCGATCATCGCCAGGAGAGCGGCGAGGGGAGCGAAGCGGCGGAAAAGCATGGTGAAGCTCGTAAGGGACTGTTCACCACGTTCTAGCCGGCCAATCCTTTAAATTCTCCGCGTCGGATGGACGCGCTGCCCGAACGGATCCTGGGCGTCGTCGACATAGGTCGTCCGGTCCTCCGCGCGCCGCCGTTCGCCATGATAGCGCGGGTCGTCGCGCCGGCGGCGGTCGGGGCCGAAATAGTCCTCGGTGCGGATGAAGGGCCGCGGGTTCTCGACCAGCAGGGTCAGGCGATGGATGACGCCGCGCGCGGTCACCGGCTTGGCCAGGAACTCGTTGACCCCGGCGTCGCGGGCGGCGTGGACCCGCCGCTCGGTGGAGTGGCCGGTGATCATCACGACAGGGCAGAATGGATGGGGGCTGTCGGGTGAATTGCGCAGCAGATGAACGAACTCGATGCCGTCCAGCCCGCTCATCTTGAGGTCGGTGAACACCACATCGATGGCGACCTGGCGCAGAAGCGACAAGGCCTCGGCGCCGTCCACAGCCTCGAAGACATGGCGCACGCCCAGCGCGCGGAGGATCTCGGTCAGCAGCAGGCGCATGTGCTGGTTGTCGTCGACCAGCAGAATTTTCAGCAGATCAAACCGCACGCCCCGTACTCCCCCAATGGGCGAGTTCTACGGCCTGTTGATAACTTCGGTCAATCTAAAACCTTATATTTTTCAGATATAAGGTTCTCGATCTGTGGGAATGGGCGTTCCTGGGTGATGAATCTCACACACGGGATGCGGGAGTTCAGCCGACTTGGGCGCGGTGGCGCAGGAAGGCGTCGGCCAGCACGCAGGCGGTCATGGCCTCGACCACCGGCACGCCGCGGATGCCGACGCAGGGGTCGTGGCGGCCCTTGGTGCGCAGGTCGATCTCCTCGCCGGCCTCGTTCAGGGTCTGGCGCGGGATCAGGATCGACGAGGTCGGCTTGAAGGCCACCCGCGCCACGACCGGCTGGCCGGTCGAGATGCCGCCCAGCACGCCGCCGGCGTGGTTCGACAGGAACACGGGTTCACCATTCTCGCCCCGGCGCATGGCGTCGGCATTGTCCTCGCCGGTCAGGGCGGCGGAGGCGAAGCCTTCACCGATCTCCACGCCCTTGGCGGCGTTGATCGACATCAGGGCCGCGGCCAGCTCGGCGTCCAGCTTGCCGTACAGCGGCGCGCCCCAGCCGGCCGGCACGCCGGTGGCCTCGACCTCGACGACCGCGCCGGTCGAGGAGCCGGCCTTGCGGATCTTTTCCAGGTGCTCTTCCCACACCGGGATGATGTCGGCGTCCGGCGACCAGTAGGGATTCTGTTCGGTCTGGGCCCAGTCCCAGTTGTCGCGGTTGATGGCGTGCGGGCCGATCTGCACCAGGGCGGCGCGGACGGTGACGCCGGGCGTGACCAGGCGGGCGATGGCGCCGGCGGCCACGCGTGCGGCCGTCTCACGCGCCGAGCTGCGGCCGCCGCCGCGATAGTCGCGGATGCCGTACTTGGCGAAATAGGCGTAGTCGGCGTGACCGGGGCGGAAGGCCTGGGCGATCTCGCCGTAGTCCTTGGACCGCTGGTCGGTGTTCTCGATCATCAGGCTGATCGGCGTGCCGGTTGTCCGCTGGCCGTTGCTGCGCTCGTCCTCGAACACGCCCGACAGGATGCGCACGGCGTCCGGCTCCTGGCGCTGGGTCACGAACTTGCCGTTGCCCGGCCGGCGCTTGTCCAGGAACGCCTGGATCATCTCTGGCGTCAGTTCGATGCCCGGCGGAACGCCGTCGACGACACAGCCTAGGGCCGGGCCGTGGCTTTCGCCCCAGGTGGTGACGCGGAACAGGTGACCGAAGGTGTTGTGCGACATGGGGCGGGGTTTAGCGGAAACAGAGCCGGGTCGCAAAAGGAGGGATGAGCTTGCTCACTTGCCCCCTCCGGGCCTGCGGCCCTCCTCCCCCGGAGGGGGAAGACGGGCGCCATCTGCCCCCTCCGGGGGCGGACGACCTGCGTCAGCAGGTCAGGTGGGGGCAGGTGATGAGGATCTAGCCCCGCACCTGCGCGGCATCCGCCAGATAAAGCTCCAGGTTCGTCCACCCCGAGCCGTCCTTGGCCAGCGCCGCTCCGTCGGCCTTCTTCGGATCCAGCCCGTGCGCCGTCTCCCAGGCGTCGGGCATGCCGTCGCCATCCGTGTCCTTCGCGGCCTTACCTGCCGGAAGCGCCGGCCAGCCGCCGACGTCGCTCTGGATGTTGATCACCTTGCCGGTCCGGGTGCGCACGCCCTCGATGACGCGGCGGTCGACGGGATCGCGCCAGACCGAGGCGCCGGCCTCGGCCAGCACGCGCTCATAGGCCTTGTCGGCCGTCTCGGGCGTCACCGCCCCGACGTCCAACGGCGCGGCCAGACGATAGCCAGCCGGCTCTGGGATGGTGAAGGTCACCAGGCTCCACGGATCGGCCGGAACCGCGCCCGCCATGCTGTTGCCGGCGAAATACGCTTTGGCCAGGGTGTTGCTCTCCTGGAAGGCTACATTCTTGGTCGAGTTCGGCCCCGGCACATAAGCGTTGTCGACGAAGTTATAGGCCGCCATGGCCGCCTTGTCGGCGTCGTAGCCGGCGTGGCCCTTGCCCCAATTGTAGAAGACGTTGGAGCGGAAATCGAAGAACGCCCCGACCGTATCCTCCTCGACGCCGGCATAGTTCCCCGGCCGCGGCATCCGCGCCATATGGTTGGCCCACAGGTTGTGGTGGAAGCTGATCTTCGAGCCCTGGCCGCCGCGGATCAGGCTGCCATAACCGTGGTCACCCTTGACGTGGATCGAGTGGGCCAGGCTCTCGGCGATGATCGACCATTGGACGGTCAGGTCGTAGAAGCCCTGTTCCTTGTTATTGGGGCCTTCCTTGCCGAAGCGGGCCGAGGCCGACAGGGTCTCGTCCACCGACCAGCTGGCCGAGACGTGGTCCAGGATGATCCGGCGACCGCCGTTGATCCAGATGGCGTCGCCCTCGACCTTGCTCTCGGCCCCCAGGCGCGAGCGGATGAAGCGGATGACCACGTCGTCGGCGCTGACCACCAGGGTCTGGTCGCGCAGGGTGATGCCGCCACCCGGCGCGGTCTGGCCGGCGAGGGTGATGCGGCCTTCGCTGATCTTCAGTTCGCTCTTCAGCTGGATCGTGCCGGCGACGTCGAACACCACCGTGCGCGGGCCCTTGGCCTCGATGGCGGCGCGCAGGGAGCCGGGGCCGGCGTCGTTGAGATTGGTGACTCGCAGCACCGCCCCGCCGCGTCCGCCCTGGCTGAACCGTCCCGCGCCCTCGGCGCCGGGGAAGGCCAGGGTGTCGGCCAGGGCCGGCGTCGCCGCCAGCATCAGGGCGACCGCGCCGGCGGCGCGAAGAAGGTGGCGAGCAAGCATGATCCATCCCCGGCTGCGGTCGACTTGGCGTCGCCGTCAGGCTTCGGAAAATGGCAAGTGGCGCTTGTCTTGTCCATCGGTGTCATGGCTGTTCTCCGGGGCTAGAGCCCCGGCTTCATGATCACGTTCAGCGACACCCGCGACTGCTGGCCGTCGCCCTGGTGGACGACCTCAACCGAGTCGATCGCGCCCTTGGGCAGGGTGGTGGGATCGAAGCCGGCGGGCGGGGCCGCGCCGTTCAGCAGCACGATGGTTTGCGGTGCGCGCAGGCGGCCGCGGATCTGGACGTCGCCGAAATAGGTCGACGTCTTGCCGTTCTCGATCTGCAGCTTGCCATCGATGAACTCGGCGTTGCTCACCCGGATATATTTCGAGCGGATGTCGACATACTGGCCGGTCCTGGTGTCGGTGATGACGGTGCGGCTTCGGCTGCGGCCGGGGGTCTCGTCCTGCTGGGCCAGGGCGATCGAGCCGGCGGCAGTGAGGCCGATCGCCAGCAGGCTGGCCAGGGTCAGCAGGGCGCGGCGGCCTCGGGTGGCCGGATCGCGCGGATCGGTGATGGCCTTCAGGCGCATGAGCGTGGGTCTCCGTCCCTTGCCGGTGAAGGCGGGGTGCAGGGCGGGCGCGGCGCGGGTGCGCAGCACGTCGATCAGGGTCTCGGCGTAGTTGCGGCGCACGGCCGGACCGGCGTCCTCCAGGGCCAGGGCGTCGGCCAGCTCCTCGCGGGTGGCGGCGGCGCGGGCGCGCAGCAGGGCATAGGGCGGGACCATCCAGAAGAGGCCGCCCAGCAGGTGCTCGGCCAGCAGCCGCCAGTTGTCGCCGCGCTTCAGGTGGGCCAGCTCGTGGGCGCAGACCGGGACCAACCGCTCCAGCGGCAGGCGCTCGACCAGGGCGCGGGGCAGCAGGATCACCGGCGTGGCCAAACCCGCCAGCAGCGGCTGGTCGATGGTGTCGCTGACCTTCACCTCGGGCCGGCCGGTGTCCAGCCGGCGGGCGGCGGCGCGGACGGCCTGGGCCAGTTCCGGCGAGACCGGGCGGGCCTCGGCCACGATGCGCTTGAGCCGGGCGCGGCCCAGGACTTGGCGCACGGTCGCCACGGCCAGGCCGCCCAGCGCGCCTAGGATCAGCGCGGCGCCGACCAGCTCCAGTCCGTCGAAGCGGGAAAAGGCGAGGGTCGAGACCTCCTTCGCCGCCGCCGTGGCGCGGGCCGCGGCCTGCGTGGTCAGAACGACCTGATAGACCGGGGCGGTGGTCTCCTCGGGCAGGGCCGAGACGGCGACCATGGCCGCCAGCATGGCCGGCGGCAGGGCCACGGCGCGATTCCAGGCCCGGGCCCGCTGGGCCGGATCGCCGGTCAGGCGGTCGGCCGCCTTGCCCAGCAGCCAGCCCAGGCCGCTGGCCGGCCAGGCGGCGACCAGACCCAGGGCGGCGGAGGCGAAGAGCGCGTTCATGAGTCCCTCCGAGCTCAGCGGGTCCAGGGTGTGGGCATGGGCGGGTCGTTGCGCAGGGTCACGGCGACGCTGACCTTCGGCTCGGCCTTGATGCGCGGCTCGATCACCCTCACGCGCAAGGTCTTCTCGACCATGTCCTTGGGCAGGAAGACCTTCACGTTCGGCTGCACGTCGACCTTGACGTCCAGGGCCTCCAGCGCCCTCAGCGCGGCTCTCTCAGCCCGGTGAGCCCGGTGCTGGGCCAAGTCCGCAGCGTCGGCGGCCAGACGGGCGCGCTGCGCGGCGCTATCGGCCTCGATCTGCGGGCGCGGATCGGGTTGAGGGTTCGGCTGCGGATTGGGGCGCGGATCGGGGCGCGGGTCCGGACGGGGATCGGGTCCGGGCGCGGGGAGCGGCGCGGCGGTCATGGCCAGGGTCGCGGCGGCCTCGGCCTCGGCGGCGCGTTCCACGGCGGCGGCTTCCTTCGCCACAGCGGCCTCGGCGGCCTTCTCGACTTCCAGGCGCAGAGGCTCAACCTCCGCCGCGGCCTGGGCGGCGACGGTCGCAGCCACGTCGGCCGTATGAGCGGCGGCGTCGGCGGCGGCCTGGGCCTCGATGCGGGCGATTTCGTCGGCCGTCGGCGGCGCGATGTTGCGCACCTGCGAGGCCAGGGCCAGCGAGCCGGCGCCGGTGGCCACGGTCAGGGCGCCGCCCAGGGCGACCACCAGGCCCAGCCGACCGACCGAGGCGCCGTCGCGCGGCTGCAGGATCGCCGACAGCCGCAGGGCGGCCAGGTTGCGCTCGCGGCCGGTAAAAGCGGATTGGGGCGCGGGCAGGGCGTTCATGCGCAGGGCTTCGACCAGCACGCGGGCATAGTCGCGACGGGCCTCGGGCGCAGCGCCGGCCAGGGCGTGCTGATCGCAGACCGCCTCACGCGCGGCCAGCATCCGGCCGCGCAGGGCGGCCACCGGCGGGGTCATCCAGAAGAGGCCGGCCAGGGCTTCCTCGGCCGGGATCCGCCAGTTGTCGCCACGGCGCAGGTGGGCCAGCTCGTGGCCGCATACGAGGCTCAGGCGCTCGGCGCCGGCGCTGTCGGCCAGGGCGCGGGGCAGCAGGATGGCGGGGCGGCGCACGCCGGCCAGCAGGGGCTCGGACACCGCGTCGCTGATCAGCACGCGCGGGGCCTGGACGCCCAGGCGCAGGGCCTCGCGGCGCACGGCCTGCAGCAGGGTGGGATCTTCGCAGGGCTGGGCGGCGGCGCGGATCGCGGCCAGGCGCCGGCGGCCCTGGTTCCAGCGCCAGCCGCGCGTCATCAGGCCTGCGGCCGATAGGCCCACCAGGCCCCAGGCGAGGCCGGTCGCCAGACCCGCGGGCGGCGTCCAAGCCGGGGCGGCCGGCGCGGGCGCAGCCACGACCGCCATGACGGCGACCGGCTCGGGCGGGGCTTTCGGCGGGATCGGCGCGAAGGTCATGGCGACCGTGGCGACCAGGGCCCCGGCGGGCAGGGCATAGGCCAGGCTCCAGGCGGCGGCGCGTGGGCGCGGATCGTCGGTCAGGCGCTCGACGGCGCGGCCCAAGGCGAAGCCCAGCGCGCCGACCGGCCAGGCGGCGATCAGGCCCAGGGCGGTGGAAGCCAGCAGCGGATTCATCACTTGGCGTCCTTCTCGCTGGTGTTGAGCAGGGTCTCCAGCTCGGCGATCTCGGTCTCGGACAGGATCTGGCTGCCGGCGAAGGCCGAGGCGGGCAGGCGGCCGTCGATCTCCAGCAAGCCGCGCAGACGGTTCAGCACCCCGCCGATCACGTCGACCTTGCCCGTGCGGGCCTCGTAGACGGCCAGGCCGTGCACGGCGCGGCGGACCAGCAGGCCCTTGGCCACCATCCGCTCCAGCACGGTGCGGGTGGTCGAGGCGCTCCAGCCCAGCTCGGGCTCGATCAGCCCTTGCGCCTCGCGGGCGCTCATCGCGCCGCCGCGCCAGAAGGCCTTCAGCACTTCGAGTTCCAAGTCGGAGGGTTCGGTCATGGTTGGGATCTCAGTGATGTCGCGAGTACGCTACAAATGTAGCGTATCGACGTCAAGTGTGGAGATCGCTGTTCTTTGCTTGCTGGATACTGGGTTTCATAGCAAGCTATATAGCGAGCTATTAATCTGGAGATCGAGGATGGACGTCGACCTGCTGGCCGGTTTGGGCGTGGGGTTCCTGGGCAGCCGTCTCAAGCGCCTTGCCGAACGCATGCAGGCCGACGCCGCCGAGGTGCTGCGGACCCTGGACCTGCCGGTGCAGCCGGCCCAGCTGTCGCTGCTGCTGGCGCTGCGCACTGCCGGCCCGCTGACGGTGGGCGAGTTGGCCGCGCGCCTCAAGCTGGCCCAGCCGACCGTGACCCGCGCCGTTGGCGTGCTGGAGGCCGAGGGTCTGGTCGAGGCGCGGCGCTCGGCTGAGGACCAGCGCAGCAAGCGCCTCGCCCTGACCCCCGCCGGCGAGGCGCTGCTGGTCCGCATCCAGACCCAGCTGCTGCCGGTGGTCGAGGCGGCGGCTTCGGGTCTGTGTGAAGGCCTGTCCGGCGAGCTGATGGCCAGCCTGGCGGGGCTGGAGGCGCGGCTGGACCAGGCCTCGCTGCTGGACCGGGTCAAGGCGGTGCCGACCCCGACCATGTGGGTGCGCGATTTCTCCGACGACCTCGCCGAGGCCTTCCACCGCATCAACGCCGAATGGATCCAGGCGATGTTCAGCCTGGAGGAGAACGACGTGGCCCTGCTGACCCGGCCGCGTGAGCTGATCCTGGACAAGGGCGGCCTCGTCTTGTTCGCCGAAACCCCGGACCTGGGCGTGGTTGGCACGGCGGCCTTGATGGTCTCCAAGGACGGCTGGGTCGAGCTGACCAAGATGGGCGTGTCGGAAACCGCGCGCGGCCGCAAGGTCGGCGAGTTCCTGCTGGCCAAGACCCTGGAGCGCGCCGCCAGCGTGGGCATGGCCGACAGACTGTATCTGCTGACCAACACCAAGTGCGCCGCCGCCATCTACCTCTATGAGAAGCTGGGCTTCGTGCACGACGCCGAGATCATGCGGCTGTTCGGCGCGCGCTATGAGCGCTGCGACGTGGCGATGTCGTACCGGCCGCGGGGCTAGGCGCGGGCCAGCAGCTTGCGGGCCAGCCAGCGCCGCGCCGGCTCGTCATAGAGCTTCAGGCACAGCCAGGCGATCGCCACGGCCACAACAAACACGCCGGCCCCGGCGAGCGCGCCCTGGGCCGGTGGAATCTTCCGGTCCACGACCCAGCCCGTATAGATGTAGATCAGCGGATAGTGGGTGATGTAGAGCGGGTACGACAGGTCGCCGAAGAATCGGGCGATCCGGACGCTGGGGCCGTCGGCGTCCTGGTCGCCCGCCGCGATGGCCACGATCAGCGGGAACAACAGGATGATGCAGGCCGCCTCGTAGAGGCCGTTCAGCCAACGCATCTCGCTCACGCCAAAGCGCGGCAGCGACAGGCCCACGATCAGCAGCAGACTGCAGACGGCGAAAGCGCCCGGGACCTTGATCCGCGCGCCCAGGCGCATCAGCAGCACGCCGGCGAAGAATGGGAACATCACGCGGGCCAGGCCGATCCACACGCCCTTGGCGTCCAGCGCCCAGCCGCCGATCACGTCACCGCGCGGACCCAGGACCAGCAGACCGACCAGGACGACCGCCGACAGCGCGACCAGAGCCCCCAAGGCCCGGTTTGACAGCTTCCGCAGGCCCAAGGCGTAGAGGATGTTGGCGAGGTACTCGTAGAACAGCGACCATTGGGGGCCGTTCAGCGGATAGATCTCGCCCCAGCCGCGCGGTTCGGCCGATGGCGTCATCGGGATCATTACCAGGCCCAGCAGCACCATCATCAGCACCTGAACGGTCGTGACGGTCTCCAGCTTGGGGAAGATCGACCAGTGCTGGAAGGTTAGCAGGGCGGCCCCGATCAGTGTGCCGGCCACGATCATCGGCTGCAGGCGCACCAGCCGGCGCTTGTAGAACTGCCAGGCGCTCATGCCGCCCCAGCGGTCGTCATAGGCGTAGGCGACGACGAAGCCCGATAGCAGGAAGAAGAAATCCACCGCCATGTAGCCGTGATTGACGATCTGCTTCTGCGGGTCGCCGTGGGCATAGGCCTCGAACAGGTGGAACAGCACCACCATCAGGGCGGCGACGCCGCGCAGGCCGTCCAGGATGGCGTAGTGGCGCTTGGCCGGCGCGATGGCGTCGGTTGAGGTCGTCATGCGTATCCAGGGCCTCCCCCGCCCCTTGTTCGTTGGACGGGAGGTTGGCGGTGTTCGCCGCGGGATCGCAAGGGGCTTAGTCGATGCCGGCCAGTACGCTGCGGATCGTCTCCACGATGCGGTCGATGTGCGCCTTCTCTAGGATCAGCGGCGGCGACAGGGCGATGATGTCGCCCGTGACGCGGACCAGCAGGCCCTGGTCGAAACAGGTCTCGAAGGCTTCCGTCGCACGGGCCGTGGGCGCGCCAGGGCGGGGTTCAAGCTCAATGCCGCCGATCAGGCCCAGGTTGCGGATGTCGACGACATGACGCGCGTCGGCCAGGCTGTGCAGGGCGTCCTGCCAGTAGCCCTCGATACCGGCGGCGCGGGCGAAGAGGTCCTCCTCCCGATAGGTCTCCAGCGTCGCCAGGCCCGCCGCGCAGGCCAGCGGATGGGCCGAATAGGTGTAGCCGTGAAAGAGCTCGATCGGCGCGTCGGCCCCCTCCAGCATGGCGTCGTAGATCTTTCGCGAGGCGGCGACCGCCCCGGCCGGGACGGCGGCGTTGGTCAGGCCCTTGGCCATGCAGATCAGGTCGGGCGTGACGCCGAAGCGCTCGGCGGCGAAGGCTGCGCCCAGGCGGCCAAAGCCGGTGATGACCTCGTCGAAGATCAGCAGGATGTCGTGCTTGTCGCAGATCGCCCGCAGGCGCTCGAGATAGCCCTTGGGCGGGACCAGCACGCCGGCCGAACCGGCCACGGGCTCGACGATGACGGCGGCGATGTTGGAGGCGTCGTGCAGGGCGACGATCCGCTCCAGTTCATCGGCCAACTCAGCGCCGTGCTCGGGCTGGCCCTTGGCGAAGGTGTTGCCGGGCTGGCCGTGGGTGTGGGGCAGGTGATCGACGCCGGTCAGCAAGCTGCCGAAGTACATGCGGTTCTTGGGGATGCCGCCCACCGAGATGCCGCCGAAGCCGACGCCGTGATAGCCGCGCTCGCGGCCGATCAGCCGGGTCTTGGTCCCCTTGCCGCGGGCGCGGTGATAGGCCAGCGCGATCTTCAGAGCGGTGTCGACCGACTCCGAGCCGCTGTTGGTGAAGAAGATCCGGTCCAGGCCCGGCGGTGTGATCTGGGCCAGGCGCGAGGCGAACTGGAAGGCCAGCGGATGGCCCAGGTTGAAGCTGGGCGCGAAGTCCATGGTCGCGGCCTGTTTCTGGATCGCCTCGCGGATCTTCGGCCGGTCGTGGCCGGCGTTGACGCACCACAGGCCCGAGGTGCCGTCCAGGATCTCGCGGCCGTCGGGCGTGCGGTAATGCATGCCGCTGGCGCTGGCCAGCAGGCGCGGATGGGCCTTGAAACGCCGGTTGGCGGTGAAGGGCATCCAGTAGGCGTCCAGATCGTTGGAGACGAGTTCGGACATGTCGCGATTTTCCTTACAGCGCCTTGCATTGTGACCGCAGTTGCGCCCCTCTCGTAAAGGGTGGATCGCCACGAAAACCCTAGCGCACGGGTGGAGAAATCTTGGGGTGGGCTCCAGAAGCTTTGTGCGCGTTGCATAGCGATATCGAACCGAAGTGAGCCCGCCATGACCTCCAAAGCCCTGACCCTGGTCGAGACCGCCGCCTTCATCGACGGCCTGTGGATCGAGGGCGACGACTGCTTCGACGTGACCAATCCGGCCGACGGGACGCTGATCGCCCAGGTCGCCGACTTGGGGGCCAGCGAGACGCGGGTGGCGATCGGGGCCGCGCATCGCGCCTTGCCGCTCTGGTCGGCAAAGACGGCCAAGGAGCGCGGCGCAATCCTGCGCAAGTGGAGCGACCTGATGCTGGCCCACGCCGACGACCTGGCGCGGCTGATGACCGCCGAGCAGGGCAAGCCGCTGGCGGAGGCGAAGGGCGAGGTGGCCTATGGCGCGGCGTTCATCGACTGGTTCGCCGACGAGGCCAAGCGCGCCTACGGCCACACCATCCCGACCCCGATGCCGGGCAAGCGCTTGGCCTCGATCAAGCAGCCGATCGGCGTGTGCGCGGCCATCGCGCCGTGGAACTTCCCGATCGCCATGATCACCCGCAAGGTCGGTCCGGCCCTGGCCGCCGGCTGCACCGTGGTGGTCAAGCCCGCGGCCGAGACGCCGCTGTGCGCGCTGGCCATCGCCCGGCTGGCGGTGGAGGCGGGCGTGCCAGCCGGCGTGCTGAACGTCGTCACCGGCAAGGACTCGAGCGCCATCGGCAAGGCCCTGTGCGAGGACGGTCGGGTGCGCAAGCTGTCGTTCACTGGCTCCACGCCCGTGGGCAAGATCCTGTACGAACAGTGCGCCGGCACGATGAAGAAGCTCAGCCTGGAGTTGGGCGGCAATGCGCCCTTCATCGTCTTCGACGACGCCGACCTGGAGGCCGCCGTCGACGGCGCGATCGCCAGCAAATACCGCAATACCGGCCAGACCTGCGTCTGCGCCAATCGGCTGATCGTCCAGGCCGGCATCCACGACGCCTTCGTCGCCCGGCTGGCCGAGAAGGTGGCGGCGATGAAGGTCGGTCCGGGGACGGGCGAAGGCGTGGTGATCGGCCCGCTGATCAACGACAAGGCCATCGTCAAGGTCGAGGCCCTGGTGCGCGAGGCGGTCGAGGGCGGCGCCAAGGTGGTGACCGGCGGCGAGCGCCACGACCTGGGCGGGCTGTTCTACCAACCGACGGTGCTGTCGGGCGCGACGCCGGACATGCGCCTCTTCCAGGAAGAGATCTTTGGCCCCGTCGCCCCGATTGTGAAGTTCACCACTGAGGAACAGGCGATCGAACTAGCCAACGCCACGCCGTTCGGGTTGGCGGCCTATTTCTACAGCCGCGACGTCGGCCGCTGCTGGCGGGTGGCCGAGGCTATCGAGGCTGGCATGGTGGGGATCAACGAAGGCCTGATCTCGACCGAGGTGGCCCCGTTCGGCGGCGTCAAGGAAAGCGGCCTGGGCCGTGAGGGCGCCTCCGAGGGCCTGCTGGAATATCTGGAGACCAAGTACCTGTGCTTCGGCGGGGTGGGATGATCGCCGAGCTGCTGGCCGCCGAACGCGCGCGGTTCCTGGACGAGCATCCCCGTTCGGTCGCCATGGCCAGGGCCGCGGCGGCCGTGTGGCGGGGCGGCGCGCCGATGCACTGGATGAACGACTGGGCCTCGCCGTTGCCGATCTTCGCGGCGCAGGGCGTCGGAGCGCAGGTCACCGATGTCGACGGCAAGCTCTATGACGACTTCTGCCTGGGCGACACGCCGGCGATGTTCGGGCACGGCGACGCCTCGGTGGCGGCCGCCGTCGCCGACCAGGCCAGGCGCGGGGCGGGGTTCATGCTGCCGACCGCCTCGGCGGTGATCGTCGGCAAGCTGCTGGCCGAGCGGTTCGGCTTGCCGCTGTGGCAGGCGGCGACCACGGCCAGCGACGCCAACCGCGCGGCGATCCGCTGGGCGCGGGCAGTCACGCAGCGGCCGGTGATCCTGGTGTTCGACGGCTGCTACCACGGCATGGTCGAGGACGCGTTCGTGGTGCTGGACGCCGGCGTCGCAACGATGAAGCCGGGCCTGCTGGGCCAGGTCCACGACCTGACGGCCACCACCCGCGTCGTGCCGTTCAACGATCTCGACGCTCTGGAAGCGGCCTTGGCCCCCGGCGACGTCGCAGCGGTGCTGGCCGAGCCGGTGATGACCAACTGCGGGATGATCCTGCCCGAGCGCGGCTTCCACGAAGCTCTGCGGCGACTGACCCGCGCGGTCGGGACCCTGCTGATCCTCGACGAGACCCACACGATCTCGACCGGCCCCGGCGGCTACACCAAAGCGTATGGCCTGGAGCCCGACGTCTTCGTGCTGGGCAAGGCCGTCGCCGGCGGCGTGCCGGCTGCGGTGTGGGGCGTCACGGCCGAACTCTCGGCGCGGATGGACGAGGCGCAGGCGCGGATCGGACCCGGCCAGTCGGGGATCGGCACCACCCTGTCGGGCGCCGCCCTGGCCATGGCCGCCATGCGCGCCATGCTGTCCGACGTGATGACCGACGCCGCCTACGCCAGCATGCTGGCCGGCGCGCAGCGGCTGGTCGCGGGCCTGGAGGGCGTCATCGCCGCGCGCGTCCTGCCGTGGTCGGTGGTCCAGGTCGGCGCCCGCGTGGAGCTGGTCTTCGCGAGCAATCCACCGAAGAACGCCGACGCTATGCGAAAAGTGCTGGACCACGCGGCCGTGGAAGCGCTGCATCTGTGGCTGATCAACCGGGGCGTGCTGATCGCGCCCTTCCACAACATGATGCTGGTTTCGCCCGTCACCGACGACGCGGCGATCGACCGGCTGGTCGCGGCCGTCGACGGCTTCGCGGCGGTGATGAGGGACGCATGAGCCAAGTGGCCGATATCCAGGAATGTCGCGATTTCCTGGCCGCCAACCCGCAGGTCAAGTTCGTCGAGGTGTTCTTCACCAGCATGACCGGCGTGCCGCGCGGCAAGCGGCTGCGGGTCCATGAGCTGGAGGCGATCTACGACTATGGCCGCTTCCTGCCGGGTTCGGTGCTGGTGGTCGACACCAACGGCGCCGACTGCGAGGACACCGGCCTGGTCTGGGAGGACGGCGACGCCGACCGCCGTGCGCGGCCCGTGCCTGGCACGCTCACATTGGCCCCGTGGCTGGGTCCCGACGTCGCCCAGGTCATGCTGTCGATGTACGAGCTGGACGGGACGCCGAACGACCTGGACCCCCGCCACGTCCTCCAACGTGTCCTCGACCGCTTTGCCGCCGACGGCCTGACCCCGGTCGCGGCCTGCGAGCTGGAATACTACCTCGTCGACCAGCAGCGTGGGCCCGGCGGCCAGTTGATGCCAGCCAAGTCGATGCAGACCGGCCAGCATCCGACCGGCATCCAGGTCTACGGCCTGCCCGAACTGGAGGCCCATGCCCCGTTCCTGCGCGAGCTGTGGGACACCGCCGACGTGCTGGGCGTGCCGCTGGAGGGCGCGATCTCGGAGTTCGCCCCGGGCCAGGTCGAGCTGACCCTGAAGCACAAGCCCGACGCCCTGCGGGCCGCCGACGATGCGGTGCTGTACAAGCGCGCCGCCAAGGGCGTGGCTTTGCGCCATGGCTGCGAGGCGACCTTCATGGCCAAGCCGTGGAGCGACCGGGCCGGCAACGGCTTCCACGTCCATCTCAGCGTCAATGATGCGGACGGAAACAACCTGTGCGCCGCCGAGGACCTCGAGGGCTCCGACCTGCTGAAACAGGCGATCGGCGGCATGAAGGCGCTGCTGGGCGAGGGCATGGCCATCCTGGCGCCGAACGCCAACAGCTATCGCCGCTTCAAGGCCAACTCCTACGCGCCGGTCGCGCCGACCTGGGGCGTCAACAATCGCACCGTATCCTTGCGTGTGCCCGCCGGGCCGCCGCACACCCGCCACGTCGAGCATCGTGTGGCCGGAGCCGATGCCAATCCGTACCTCGTCCTGGCCGTGCTGCTGGCCAGCGCCCATTATGGCGTCGTCAACAAGCTGGATCCTGGTCCCGCGGTGGTCGGCGACGGCTATGCCGCGGCGGCCAAGGAGAACAGCCGGCTGCCGACCCACTGGTTCGCGGCGGTCGATCTGTTCGAGCGCTCGGAAATCCTGCGCGAATACCTGGGCGACCGCTTCGTGGACATGTTCGTGGCAGTGAAGCGTACGGAACAGGCGCGGTTCTTCGAGGTCGTCACCGAGCTGGATTTCGACTGGTACCTGCGTAACGCCTGACGACACCTATAGCGAAACAAAGGGGAGTTTCGGATGAGCGGATATCGTGGCGCCTCGCGGCGCTCGCTTCTCACGGCTTTCGGCGCGGCCGCGATCGGCCTGTCGTTCACGGCTTGCGGTCAGAAGCCCAAGACCGCGGCCGGCGGCGAAGAAGCCAAGCTGAATTTCTACAACTGGGACACCTATATCGGCGAGACGACGCTGGGCGACTTCAAGAAGGCCTCGGGCGTCGACGTGAACATGAGCCTGTTCGCGACCAACGACGAGCTGTTCGCCAAGCTGAAGGCCGGCAATCCTGGCTTCGACGTCATCGTGCCGTCCAACGAGTTCGTCACCCGCATGGGTCAGGCCGGCCTGCTTGAGCCGCTGGATCACGCCAAGATTCCGAACCTGAAGAACGTCGACCCCAGCTTCATGAACCCGGACTACGACCCGGGGCGGAAGTTCTCGATGCCCTACACCTGGCTGGCGCTGGGCATCGGCTATCGCAAGAGCAAGGTCAACGGCGTCCCCGACAGCTGGAAATGGCTGCTGGACAGCGATCAGTACAAGGGGCGCATCGCCCTGCTCTCGGAAAGCGCCGACCTGGTGCGGCTGTCGGCCAAGTATCTGGGCCACAGCGTCAACGACATCCCCGCCGACATGATCCCGCGTATCGAGCAGATGTTGATCAAGCAGAAGCCGAACGTGAAGGCCTTCCACGACGACAACGGCCAGGACTTGCTGCTGTCGGGCGAGGTCGACCTGGTGCTGGAGTACAACGGCGACATCGCCCAGGCGATGAAGGAGGATCCCGACCTCGACTTCGTGATCCCCAAGGAGGGCAGCTTGCTGAACTCCGACACCCTGTGCATCCCGAAGGGGGCGCCGCGTCCCAACAACGCCCACGCCTTCATCAACTATCTGCTTGACGCGCAGGCCGGGGCCGAGATCAGCAAGACGATCCTCTACCCGACCCCGAATGCGGCGGCCAAGGCGCTGATGCCGGACGACTACAAGAACAACAAGGTGATCTTCCCACCCGCCGAGATCATGGCCAAGTGCGAGTACGGCGCGTTCGAAGGCGCCGAGAAGGCGAGCTCGTACGAGGAAGTCATCACCCGGGTTCGGGCGGCTTAGGGGGCGGACTTCAGGGGGCGGACATGGAGCAATCCTGGAAGCAGGCCAAGGCCGTGTTCGCCGCGGCGCTGGGGCCGCCGCTGGTGTGGCTGGCGCTGTTCTTCCTGGCGCCGCTGGCGATCGTCTGGGCCTACAGCTTCGGCCACAATGCGGGCCTGACTGAGATCGCCATCAGCGGCACGTTCGGCAACTACGCCCGGGCGATCGAGCCGCTGTATCTGAAGATCTTCCTGAAGTCGGCCTGGGTGGCGGCCCTGACCACGGGCCTCTGCCTGGTGATCGGCTTCCCCGTCGCCCTGGCCATCACCTTCGCGTCGGACAAGGCCAAGACCTGGCTATTGCTGCTGGTCATGCTGCCGTTCTGGACGAACCTCTTGATCCGCACCTACGCCCTGATCGCCGTGCTGCGCACCGAGGGCTACGTCAACCAGGGCCTGGAGTGGTTGTGGACCCTGGCCAGCGTCGTCGCGCCGCTCGGTGACTTCCAGCCGCTGCAACTGCTGCACAACAATTTCGCGGTGATCCTGGGCCTCGTCTATGTGCACCTGCCGTTCATGGTGCTGCCGCTCTATTCGGCCCTCGACCGACTGGACAAGTCGCTGCTGGAGGCCAGCCTGGACCTGGGCGCGGGGCATCTGCGGACCCTGTTCAAGGTGGTCGTGCCGCTGGCCTTGCCGGGCATCGCCTCGGGCGTCTTGATCACCTTCATTCCGGCGCTGGGGGCCTATCTGACGCCCGATCTGCTGGGCGGTCCCGACAGCCAGATGATCGCCAATGTCATCGAGCGCCAGTTCAAGCGCGCCAATGACTGGCCGTTCGGCGCGGCCATGTCCTTCGTGCTGATGTACCTGACCTTCATCGCCATCGCGATCCAGGCGCTGTTGGCCAAGCGCACGCCGGAGGCCAAGGGATGATGGCCCTAAATCCGATCTTCCCGGCGAAAGCGGGGACCCAGGTTCAGCCTGAGCTTTCATCCAGCTTGGCGCTTCCCAGCCTTATGATCTGGGCCCCGGCCTTCGCCGGGGAAACGGGTGGGGGAATGGCCGATGCCTAAGCGTTCTCCCCCTGGCCCCCTCGAATACCTCCGCCGCTGGCAGATGCAGGCCTGGCTGGCCGCAGTGGCGATCTTTCTCTATGCGCCGCTGATCGCGCTGATGGCGTTCAGCTTCAACGACAGCCGGCGCAACATCGTCTGGAAGGGCTTCACGCTCAAATACTACGAGAAGCTGTTCAACAATGGCGCGCTCTTGGAAGCCTTCGCCAACAGCCTGACCATCGCGGCGGTGTCGACCGTGATCAGCCTCTTCCTGGGCGCGGCCGCGGCGCTGGTGCTGTGGCGTTTCCGTTTCCCCGGCAAGACGGCCCTGGACGGCGCCCTGGCCCTGCCAATCGTCGTGCCCGAGATCTGCATGGGCGTGGCCATGCTGGTGTTCTTCGCCCGGGTCATGCCGTGGCCGCAGGGCTTGCCGTGGCCGCTGAACCTGGGGGCCATCACCATCGCCCACGTGTCGTTCTCGTTCCCGTTCGTGGCGATGGTGGTGCGCGCGCGCATGGCCAGCTTCAACCGCGAGATGGAGGAGGCCGCCCGTGACCTGGGCGCGGGTGAGTTCCGCACCATCAAGGACGTGATCCTGCCGCACATGGCGCCCTCGCTGGTGGCCGGGGCCCTGCTGGCCTTCACGCTCAGCCTGGACGACTTTGTCATCACCTTCTTCACCGCCGGTCCCGACACCGTGACCTTCCCGGTGAAGGTCTATTCGATGGTTCGCTTCTCGGTGACGCCGGAGGTCAATGCGGCCTCGACGGTGCTGATCGTGCTGACCGTGCTGCTGACCGCGGCGGCGCTGAAGCTGCAGGGGGACCCGGCGGCGACTGCTGGCCACGGGGCGGGGGACGCGAAATGACCAAGCCGATCATCACCTTCGAGAACGTCAGCAAGCGGTTCGGCAAGATGACCGCCGTGGATGACGTCTCCCTGACCATCCACGAGGGTGAGTTCTTCTCGCTGCTGGGCCCGTCGGGCTGCGGCAAGACCACCCTGCTGCGGATGCTGGCCGGTTTCGAGACCCCGACCGAGGGGCGGATCCTGATCGACGGCCAGGACATCTCCAACACCCCGCCCAACAAGCGGCCGGTGAACATGGTGTTCCAGTCCTACGCCGTGTTTCCGCACATGAGCGTGGCCGACAACGTCGCCTATGGCCTGGTTGTCGACAAGGTCGCCAAGGCCGAGCGCGACCGCCGCGTCGAGGAGGCCCTGGAGCTGGTTCAACTGGGGGGGCTTGGCCATCGCAAGCCCGACCAGCTGTCGGGCGGCCAGCGCCAGCGCGTGGCCTTGGCTCGAGCCCTGGTCAAGCGTCCGCGCGTGCTGCTGCTGGACGAGCCGCTATCGGCCCTGGACGCCAAGCTGCGCGAGCAGATGCGCACCGAGCTGTGCACCCTGCAGGAGAAGGTCGGGATCACCTTCATTATGGTCACACACGACCAGGACGAGGCCCTGGCCCTGGCCACGCGCTGCGCGGTGATGAGCCGGGGCGTGCTGCAGCAAGTGGCGACGCCCAACGACCTCTACGAGTTCCCCGCCAGCCGTTTCGTGGCCGACTTCATCGGCAGCGTGAACCTGTTCGAGGGCGTGCTGGCCGTCGACGAGCCCAGCCACGCGGTGATCCGCTCGCCGGATATGCCGGTCGACATCTTCCTGGACCACGGCGTCACCGGCGCGCGCGGCGGCGCGGTCTGGGCGGCGATCCGGCCCGAGAAGATCGAGCTGCACAAGAAGGACGGTGACGAACCGCCGAACCTCGGCGACTGCCCGAAGGGGACCAACGCGGTTGCCGGTGTCATCAAGCACGAGGCCTATCTGGGCGGCTCATCCACCTACGAGGTGGAGATCGCGGGCGGGAGACGGGTGAAGGTCCAGCGCTCGAACCTGACCCGCTGGGACCAGGAGGACTTCAAGCTGGGCGAGACGGTCTGGCTGTGCTGGCATGCCTGCTCGCCGGCGGTGCTTTTGTCGTAAGGTTGCACAGGCCCCCTCCGCGCCTTCGGCGCTCCTCCCCCGGGAGGGGGAAGACGAAATACCCGTCTGCCCCCTTTGGGGGCGGACGACCGCGAAGCGGTCAGGTGGGGGCGAGTGATCGAGGAAACGCAGGAGTTGGAGTTGAAATGACCGTCCCGATCCGTAACCACGACATCGCCGAGCTCAAGCGTCTGGATCTGGCCCACCACCTGCCGGCCCAGGCCGATCACAAGGTCATCGCGCAGCTGGGCGGCAGCCGGATCGTCACCCGCGCCGACGGCGTCTACATCCATGATGGCGAAGGTCACCAGATCCTGGACGGCATGGCCGGCCTGTGGTGCGTCAATGTCGGCTATGGCCGCAAGGAGCTGGCCGATGCCGCCTACGAGCAGATGCTGGAGCTGCCCTACTACAACACCTTCTTCAAGACCGCGACGCCGCCCACCGTGACCCTGGCGGCCAAGATCGCGCAGAAGATGGGCGACCACCTGACCCACGTGTTCTTCAACTCGTCGGGCTCGGAGGCCAACGACACGGTCTTCCGCCTGGTCCGCCACTATTGGAAGCTCAAGGAACAGCCGCAGCGGACGGTCTTCATCAGCCGCTGGAACGCCTATCACGGCTCGACCGTGGCCGGGGTGTCGCTGGGCGGGATGAAGCCGATGCATGTGCAGGGCGACCTGCCGATCGCCGGCGTCGAGCATGTGATGCAGCCCTATCTGTTCGGCGACGGCTTCGGCGAGGACCCCGCCGCCTTCCGCGACCGGGCGGTGAAGGAAATCGAGGACAAGATCCTTGAGGTCGGCCCCGAGAACGTCGCGGCCTTCATCGGCGAGCCGGTGCAGGGCGCGGGCGGGGTGATCATCCCGCCGGACGGCTACTGGCCGGCGGTGGAAGCGCTCTGTCGCAAGTACGGCATCCTGCTGGTCTGCGACGAGGTGATCTGCGGCTTCGGGCGATTGGGCCAGTGGTTCGGCCATCAGCACTACGGCATCAAGCCGGACCTGATCGCCATGGCCAAGGGCCTGTCGTCCGGCTACCTGCCGATCAGCGCCGTGGGCGTGGCCGACCACATCGTCGCCGAACTGCGCGAGAAGGGCGGCGACTTCATCCACGGCTTCACCTATTCGGGCCATCCGACCTGCGCCGCCGTGGCGCTGAAGAATATCGAGATCCTGGAACGCGAGACCCTGGTCGAGCGCACCCGTGACGACACCGGCCCCTATCTCGCCAAGGCCCTGGCCAGCCTGAACGATCACCCGCTGGTCGGCGAGACCCGGTCGCTGGGCCTGATCGGCGCCGTCGAGATCGTCCGCGAGAAGGGTACGAACCATCGCTTCCTCGACAAGGAGGGCGAGGCCGGTCCCATCGTCCGTGATCTGTGCATCGCCAACGGCCTGATGGTCCGCGCCATCCGCGACAGCATCGTCTGCTGCCCGCCGCTGATCATCACCCACGCGCAGATCGACAAGCTGGTGGCGATCATCCGGCAGTCCCTCGACGAGGCCGAGCCGGTGCTGCGGGCCTTGAAGCCGGAGGCCGCCGCATGAAGCCCAAGCACAGCAAGGCTAAGCGCGAGAACAGTCTGGATCGGGGCGTCTCGACGCTGGAGGAGGCGCAGGCCTGGTTCTCGCGTCAGAACATCGAGGAGATCGAGTGCGTGGTGCCCGATCTGGCGGGCGTGGCGCGCGGCAAGATCATGCCGGTGCGCAAGTTCCTGGGCACTCCGTCGATGAACCTGCCGCTGGCGGTGTTCTACCAGACCATCGCCGGTGAGTTCCCCGCTTTCGAAGGCTCGGTGACCGCCGTGCAGGCCGACACCGACATCTTCCTGACCCCGGACTTCGCGACCCTGGCGGCCGTGCCGTGGGCCCAGGACCCGACGGCCCAGGTTATCCACGACGCCTTCCACCCCGACGGCCGCCCGGTCGAGGAGGCCCCGCGCCAGGTGCTGCGACGGGTGCTGGCGCTCTATGCCGAGAAGGGCTGGAACCCGATCGTGGCGCCGGAGATCGAATTCTATCTGGTCGAGCGCAACACCGATCCGGACTATCCGCTGAAACCCCCGGTAGGGCGTTCGGGACGTCCCGAGACCGGCCGCCAGGGCTATTCGATCAGCGCGGTCAACGAGTTCGACGCCCTGTTCGAGGACATGTACGAATATTCCGAGCGTCAGGGCCTGGAGATCGACACCCTGATCCACGAGAGCGGCGTGGCGCAGATGGAGATCAATCTGCGCCACGGCCATCCGCTGGAGTTGGCCGACCAGGTGTTCATGATGAAGCGCACGATCCGCGAGGCGGCGCTGGAGCACGAGATCTACGCCACCTTCATGGCCAAGCCGATGGCCTCAGAGCCGGGCAGCGCCATGCACATCCACCAGTCGATCGTCGACCGGAAGGGGCGCAACCTGTTCTCGGACGAGGACGGCAATGAGACTGAGCTGTTCCACGGTTTCATCGGCGGCCAGCAAAAGTACCTGCCGGCGATCATGGCGATCCTGGCGCCGTACGTGAACTCCTATCGCCGGATCGCCCGGGACAGCGGCGCGCCGGTCAACACCCAGTGGGGCTACGACAATCGCACTTGCGGCCTGCGGGTGCCGCCGTCGGATCCGGCCAACCGCCGGTTGGAAAACCGCATCCCCTCGTCGGACGCCAACCCCTATCTGGCGATCGCGGCGGTGCTGGCTAGCGGCTATCTGGGCATGGTCGAGAACCTCAAGCCCAGCGCGCCGGTCGCCACCGACGCTGGGGCCGAGGGCGTGCAGCTACCGCGAAGCCTGTCGGAATCCCTGCGCCTGTTCGAGGCCTGCCAGCCGCTGGTCGAGATCCTGGGGCCGATCTTCTGCCAGGCCTATGACCGGGTGAAGCAGGCCGAGTACGAGACCTTCATGCGCACCATCAGCCCGTGGGAGCGGGAGTTCCTGTTGCTGAATGTCTAGCCTCTACGGCGAGGGGAACTGGTACGCCGAGGCGGCGACCCACACCCCCGACCATCCGCCGCTGGCGGGCGACGTCTCGGTCGATGTCTGCGTCGTGGGGGCGGGTTTCACAGGCCTGGGCGCGGCCATGGCGCTGGCGGGGCAAGCGAGCATCGTGGTGCTGGAGGCCGGCCGGGTCGGCTGTGCGGCCAGCGGGCGCAATGGCGGCCAGGTCCATACCGGCCAGCGGCGCGACCAGGCGTGGCTGGAAAAAGCCGTCGGCCGTGACGAGGCCCTGGCTCTGTGGCGGCTGGCCGAGGACGCCCGAGCCCACTTCCGCACCCTGACCGACTCGATCGACTGCGACTGGCGGCCGGGCATGATCCACGCGCGTCACAAGCCTGGCGGCGAAGCCGAGGACGCGACCCACATCGCCCTGATGGCCGAGCGCTACGGCTACGACCAGCTGGACCTGATTGACGAGAGGGACCTTGCCGTCGAGCTGGGGACCGACGTCTATTACGGCGGCACGATCGACCGGGGCGGCGGCCACGTGCATCCGCTGAAGCTGGCCTTGGGCATGGCGCGCGGACTGACGATCCACGAACAAACCCGCGCCGAAAGCTGGCGGCGTGAGGGCGGCAAGATCGTCGTCGAGACGGCGCGAGGCCGCGTGACCTGCGATCAGCTGATCCTCTCCGGCGATGGCGGGCTGAACGCCATGGCCGGCCCGGCGCAGGCCCGGGTCATGCCGATCAACAACTTCATCGCCGTCACTGCGCCGCTGGGCGATCTGGCCGGCGAGATCATCCGTTCGAACGCGGCGGTGTCGGACAGCCGCTTCGTCGTGAACTACTTCCGCAAAACGTCCGACGGCCGGCTGCTGTTCGGGGGCGGCGAGAACTATCGGCCCGGCTTCCCAAACCACATCGCCGGCATGGTCCGCAAGAACCTCGCCAAGGTCTATCCGCGCCTGGCCGACGCGCCGATCACCCATGCCTGGGGCGGGACGCTCGGTATCACCATGAGCCGGATGCCCTTCGTCGGCGAGGTCGCGCCGGGCGTGCGGGTCGCTTCGGGCTATTCCGGCCAGGGCGTGATGCTGGCCCCCTATGTCGGCAAGCTGCTGGCGCAGGCCGCCCTTGGCGACACCGCTGGCGTCGATCTCTTATCGCGCGTTCCGACCCCGCCATTCCCCGGCGGCCGGCTGCTGCGCTGGCCGCTGACGGTCGCGGGCTTGACCTGGTACGCGCTGAGGGATCGTCTCTAGTCCCAGGGCAGGGGAGGCCCTTCGACATGACGATCCGATCCATGATCCTCGGCGTCTGCGCCCTGGTCCTGACCGCCGGGGTGGCCCAGGCCGAAACCGCCAAGAGCTGGCGCGATTTCCCGGGCGTCTCCAACACCAGCTATGTCGACGCATCCGGCGAGCGGGCGCTGCAGCTGTCGATGGACATTCCGGCCCCGCCGCGCGCGGTGTTCGAGGCCTTCGCCACCGCCGAGGGCTTCAAGCGCTGGGCCGTCGCCGTGGCGCGGGTCGACCTGCGCACGGGCGGCGAGATCGAGGCCAGCTATGATCCCAAGGCCGCGATCGGCGACGCCAACAACATCAGGAACCAGATCGTCACCTTCATTCCTAACCGGCTGCTGGTGATCCGCAACGTCCAGGCGCCGGCCGGCTTTCCGGGCAAGGACGCCTTCCAGAAAACCGTCACGGTGATCGAAGTGGCGCCGATTGCAACCGGCACGCGCGTGACCCTGACCAACACCGGCTACGGCTCGGGCCCTGAGTCCGACACGGTCTACAAACACTTCGAGTGGGGAAACGCCTACACCCTGGCCGAATTGCGCAAGCGCTTCGCCGGAAACTGACCGCTCAAGGCACGATCATCCGCACTTGGCCCCGTTCATGCATTGTGCATCGCAGCGCATTTCCGTTGTGCGATAGCGAAACAACTGTCATGTCAGCGTGGTTAGTTCTACGTTGAGTACGTCCAAGGAGGTCGCCATGACCGAGAATCACTACTACGTCCGCCCGGTCGCCGGCGTGTGGCACGTGACCTGGAACGACTCGGCCGAGCTGATCGGCTGCTTCCCCTCGCAACACGAAGCCGAGGGCCTGGCCCAGCTGCTGGCTCGCCACATGCGCGCCCAGGGCCGCAAAGGCGAAGTCCACGTCGACGAGCCGGAAGCCCGCACCCCCGCCTGGCGCCGCAACCGCGTCGCCCACCAGATCGCGGCGGCCTAACTACCGTCCGACGACGGACAGCTTCACCGCTGTCGCGAAGTCCTTGTCGCGCAGGATCTCCCGCGCGGCGTTGCGGCCGGGATTGCCCGAGACGCCGCCGCCGGGATGGGTCCCGGCGCCGCACATGTACAGACCCTTGATCGGCGCGCGATGGCTGGCGTGGCCCAGGAACGGGCGCGTCGCCCACAGCTGATCCAGCGACAGCCGGCCGTGCATGATGTCGCCGCCGACCAGGCCGAAGGTCCGCTCAAGGTCCAGCGGCGACAGGATCTGCCGCCCCAGCACCGAGGCCTTGAAGTTCGGCGCCCAGCGATCGACCGTGGCGATGATCAGGTCGGCGGCCGCCTCGCGCACCTCGTCCCAGGAATGGCCGTTGGGCAGTTCCGGTGCGAACTGCTGGCAGAACAGGCTGGCCACGTGCTGGCCGGGCGGCGCCAGGCTGGTGTCGATGGTCGAGGGGATCAGCATCTCCACGATCGGGGCCTTGCTCAGCCCCTCGGCTTTCGCATCGCGATAGGCCGCGTCCATGTAGTCCAGGCTGGGGGCGATCACGATGCCGGCCTGATGGTGCTCGGCCGTCGCCGTCCCGGGCAGGCAGGTGAAGTTGGGCAGCTCCGACAGCGCCACGTTCATGCGGAACGTGCCCGAGCCGTTCTTGTAACCGTCGACCGCCTTGCGAAAGTCGGCGGTCAGCGCCGAGGGCGGGACCAGACGGCGGAAAAGCAGGGCCGGATTGACATTGGCCGCCACGATCGGCGCCATCACCTGGCGGCCGTCTACGAGCTGGACGCCGACGGCTTTCCCGGCGTCGACATGGACGGCCTCGACCGGCGCGTTCAGCAGGATCTCGACCCCGGCCGCCTCGCAGGCCTTGCTCATCGCCTGGGTGATCGCGCCCATGCCGCCGACCGCGTGGCCCCAGGCGCCTTTCTTGCCGTTCAACTCGCCGAACGTGTGGTGCAGCAGCACATAGGCAGAGCCCGGCGTGTCGGGACTGGCGAAGGCGCCGACCACCGAGTCGAAGCCGAAGGCGGCCTTGACCGGATCGCTCTCGAACCAGCCGTCCAGCACCTCGCGGGCGCTCTTGGTGAAGAGGTCTATCAGGTCGCGCTTGCGCTCGCGGGGCAGCATGGCCAGCCGGCCGCCCTGGCGCAGGGCTCGCATCAGGCCGGGCAGGCCATCGCCCAGGTTCGGCGGGGTCTCCTGCGCCAGGGCCCGCAGCACGTCGCCGATCTCGTCCAGCATGGCGTAGTAAGCCGGCAGGATCTCGGCGTCGCGGCGGCTGAACTTGCGGAACTCTTCCTGGGTGCGCTCCAGCCCGCCGCCCAGCTTGAGGTAGCGGTCCTCGGCCAGCGGCAGGAAATTCGAGATCGGCCGTTCCAGGAAGGTCAGGCCCAGCGCGCGCAGGCCCATGTCGGCGATGACCCGCGGGTTCAGCAGGCTGACCGTGTAGCTGGCGACGGAGTTGCGGAAGCCGGGGTGGAACTCCTCGGTTACGGCCGCCCCGCCGACGATGTGCCGGGCCTCGCAGACGGTGACCTTCAGCCCGGCCTTGGCCAGGTAGAACGCGCAGACCAGGCCGTTATGGCCGCCGCCGATGATGACGGCGTCGCGGGAGGAGGTGGGGGTCATGCGGGGAGGTTGCGGTGTGGGGCGCGGATGGGCAAGGGCCACTTGCCCCCTCCGCGCCTTCGGCGCTCCTCCCCCGGAGGAGGAAGACGAGGCGCCTCCGTCTGCCCCCTTTGGGGGCGGACGACCTGCGAAGCAGGTCAGGTGGGGGCCTGCGACCGTTCCGCCTTCCCGCGCGCGGTCAGCCAGTACATCACCGGCGTTGCCACCCGGCTCAGCAGGGTGCTGGTGATCAACCCGCCGATGATCGCGATGGCCAGCGGCGAGTAGAGCCCCGACCGTTCCAGGGCCAACGGCAGCAATCCGCCGATCGCCGTCACGCTGGTCAGCAGCACCGGCAGGAAGCGCACCTCGCCGGCTTTCTCGATGGCGTCGTGCAGGTTCATGCCTTCGCGGCGCAGCTGTTCGGTGAAGTCGACCAGCAGGATCGAGTTCTTGATCTCGATGCCGATCAGGGCGATCAGGCCGATCGTGGCCGTGAACGACATCGAGTTGCCGGTCAGGGCCAGGGCCAGCACCGCGCCGAACAGGCCGAACGGGATGATGCCGGCGACCACCAGGGCGGTCTTGAACTTCTGGAACTCCAGGACCAGCACGGCCAGGATGCCGAACACCGCCACCAGCACCGCCGCGCCCAGGCCGGCGAAGCTCTCCTCCTGCGCCTCGGCCTGGCCGCCCAGCGACAGGCGGTAGCCAGGGGGCATCGGCACTTCACGGGCCAGGCGCTCGACGGCGTCGGCATTGACCTTGGCGGTCAGGAAGCCGGTGCGCACGAAAGACGTCACGGTCACCGTCCGCTCGCGGTCGAAGCGGTCGATGCGGGCGGGGCTGGACTTCAGGGTCGGCGTCGCGACCGCACCCAGCGGGGCGGCCTCGCCGTCGGCGGTGGGGACATAGACGCCCTTCAGCGCCGACATCGGATTGCGCGCCGCGCCGTCGGCCTGGGCCATGGGCAGGCGCACCCGCACGGCGTAGTCGTCGCCGTCGGTGTCGCGATAGCGGGCGGTCTCCTCGCCTGACAGCGCCAGGCGAGCCACGCGGCGGGTCGCGCCGGCCGACACGCCCAGGGCCGCAGCCTTGGCCTCGTCGACACCCAGGTCGAGGTCGGTGCGGTCCAGGCGCACGGGGTTGTTGACGTCGCGCGTCCCGGGTGTGGCCTTCAGCACGCCTTCGGTCCGCGCGGCCAGGGCCTTCAGGACGTCCAGGTTCTGGCCGGTGATGCGGATGGCGATGGGGGCGTCGATCGGCGGGCCATTCTCGAAGGCCACGACGGTGATCCGCGCGCCCGGATACTTGGCGAAGTCGCGGCGCAGGCCGTCCAGCATCGCCTCGCTCCGGCCCGGCCGCCAGGCGCCCATGCTGGCATAGACCTCGGCATAGGTCGTGGCGCTCTCGCGCTGGCTCTGGTTGTAGAAGATCTGCGGGTTGCCGCGGCCCAGATTGTCGGCCCGCCAGACGATGTCGGGCTCCTTGGCCAGGCGCGCGTCGACGAAGCGCAGGGCCTGATCGGTGCGGGCCAGGGACGAGCCGTCGGGCGTCTCGATGCGGACCAGGAACTCCGGCGTCTCGGCCGAGGGGAACAGCGACGAGCCGATCACCTTGGCCAGCGGCACGGTCATGGCGCACAGGGCCAGCAGCAGGGCCAGCGTCAGCCACGGCCGCGCCAGGGCCCGGTGCAGCACGGGGGTGTAGATGCGGTGGATGAAGCCGTTGACCGCCTGCAGCAGGGCGTTGCCCTCCGGATCGGAGTGCTTGTCCAGGATGCGGCTGGCCAGGAACGGGATGATGGTCAGCGACACGAAGAGGGACGCGCCGACCGTGCACAGCACCGTCACCGGCAGTGACTTGATATAGGCACCGGAGCCGGCCGGCAGGGCCATCAGCGGCAGGAAGGCCAGCATCAGGGTGGCCGTGCAGCCGATCACCGCCAGGCCGATCTGCCGCGCGCCATTCACGGCGGCTTCCGTGCGCGCCTCGCCCTCGCGGATCCGGCGGGCGATGTTCTCGGTGATGACGATGCTGTCGTCGACCAGCAGGCCCAGCGACAGCACGAAGCCGGCGATCGACAGTTGGTTCAGGGTGAAGCCCAGCGCCTGCAGCATGGTCAGGCCGATCAGCAGGCTGAGCGGGATCGAGACCATGACCACGATGCCCGCGCGCGGCCCCAGCGGCAGCAGGGTGATCAGCACCAGAACCAGCGCGATGCCGAAGTCGCGGAACAGGTTCTTCAGCCGGTGGTCGACATTGCGCGACTGGTAGAAGGCCTTTTCCAGTTTCACGCCGGCCGGCAGGGTCTTGGCATAGTCGTCCAGCACCTGGTCGACGGCTTTTGTGATCTTGCCGACGTCCTGGCCGTCCTTCTGGTTGACGGTCAGGAAGACGGCGCGGCGGCCATTGAAGCGCGTCAGGTGCGTTGGTTCCTGCTGGGCCCAGGCCACGGTGGCGACATCGCCCACGCGGGTGACCTGGCCGCCGATGGCGCGCACCGGCGTGTTCTTGACGGTCTCGATATCGCGGAAGGCCCCACCGGACTTGACGTTGAAGCGACGCTCTCCCGCCTGCACCGCGCCAATCGGGGCTTCGGCCCCGGCCTGGCGCAGGGCGTCGGCGACGGCCGAGGCCGGCAGGCGCAGCGCGGCCAGGCGGGCCAGGTCCAGCGTCACCTGCACTTCGGACGGCGGCGCGCCCCAGTAGCGGGCCTGGCGCACGCCGGGCACGCGGTCCAGCCGTTCGCGCAGGCGGTCGGCGACCTTTTCCAGGCGGCGCATCGGCAGGATGTCGCTGACCAGGGCGGCCTGGACGATCGACACCTCGGTGGTGCGCACCCGTTCGATCTCCAGCCGCTGGACCCCGGCCGGCAGGTTGCCGCGGATGGCGTTCACCTCGCGCACGACCTGGTCGAACTTGCGCTCGGTGTCGACGTCCCAGGTGAAGTGGATGCGGATGATCGCCGCCCCGTCGACGGCGGTGGACTCGACCTTGTCGATGTCGTCCAGCCCGTCGACCGCATCCTCGATCGGATCGACGATCAGCTGCTCGACCTCGGACGGCTCGGCCCCCGGCAGCACGGCGCGGACCAGTACGATCGGCACCGGGAAGTGGGGATCCTCCGAGCGTGGCACACTGAGGAACGCGTTGACGCCCAGCATGACCAGCAGGCCGAAGGCGACCAGGGTGAACTGCCAGCGGCGGACGGCGAAGGCCGAGAGGTCGAACTTCACGGCTTAGCGTCCCGCCGGAGCCGCGAGGGCCTTCGGATCGATGACCCGCACGGCCTCGCCGTCGGCAACGAAGCCGGCCCCAGCGGTGATCACCCGCGTTCCCCCAGGCAAACCTGAGACCAGGGCGTCGTCGCCGTCGAAGCCGCCGAAGGTCACCGCCGTGCGCCGGGCCTTGCCGCCGTCGTAGCGCAGCACGAAGGCGCGCTGGCCGCTGGCCTCCAGCACCGCCTCGGCGGGGATGCGGGCATAGGCGGTCCCTGCGGTCGGCGCGGCGCGCACGGCCAGGGTCGCGTGAGCCACCTGGCCACTGCGCAGATTGGGCGGCGGGGCCGAGATCTCGATCTCGACATTGATCGCGCCGGTGCGGGTGTCGGCGGCCTGACCGATGCGGGTGACCCGGGCGGAGAGGGTCTGGTCGCCCAGTTCCTCGACCGTGACCTGGGCGGCGTCGCCGACCAGGACGCGGGCGGCGTCGCGGGCGGGCAGGGGCAGGCGCAGGATCAACGGGCTGGACAGGTCGGCGACCCGCGCCACCACCTGGCCGGCGGCCACCACCTCGCCGGCCTGGGCCTGGCGGGTCAGCACCACGCCCGACACCGGCGAGACCAGGCTGGCCCAACGGCGGTCGAAGCGGGCGGCGTCATAGGCGGCCTGCGCGGCCTTCAGGGCGCTGGCCCGGTCGTCGATGCGCTGACGGGCGACGAAGCCTTTCTCGAACAGGGTCTTGTCGCGCTCAAGGTCGCGGCGGGCGCGCTCCAGGTCAGCGACGGTCTGCTGCTGGCGAGCGTCGACGCCGGCCGGATCGATGGCGGCGACCAGCTGGCCGGCGCTGACCCGGTCGCCGGCCTCGACCTTCATGGCGGTCAGCACGCCGGGGATGCGGAAGGACAGGGCCATCTCACGACGGCGCTCCAGCGCGCCCGCGCCGCCGACCGAGCCGCTGGCGCCGGGCGCGGCAACCAGCACCGCCTCGACCGGCGTCGGAGCCGCGGCTGCCTCGGTTTTGGGCTTGCCCCCGCACGCGCTCAACGCTGCCATCGCGAGGACTGCCGCGGAAGCTAGCAACCGGTTGCGCCACATGGTCGGTTCCAAATCGATCGATGATAAGTTATCAGTGATCGATAGTGCGCGCTTGTCAAGCTTCGACAGCGGTGCTGAAGGACGTTTCGATGAAGTCTCCGAAAGTGCGTTCCCCGCGTAAACCCAAGGGCCAGGGCGCCGAGCGCCGCGAGGAAATCCTCGACGCCGCCCTGACCCTGTTCAGCCAGAAGGGCGTCCACGCCGTCTCGACCCGGCAGATCGCCGAGCTGGCCGGGATCAGCCAGCCGGCGCTCTACGCCTATTTCGCCACCAAGGATCACATCGCCGCCGAACTGTGCGTCCGGGCGTTCGCGACCCTGCGCCAGCGGATGTTCGATGCGGGCGTCACCTGCCAGCCGACGCCGGACACCTTCGAGCGCGCCTTGCGGGTCTATATCGACTTCGGCCTGGAAGAGCCCAACGCCTATCGCGTGGCCTTCATGCTGGAAAAGGGCGCCGGTTTCATCGAGCAGACCGACGGTCGCCCCATGGAGGCGGGGCTGGAGGTCTTCCACGTCTTCTACGAGATCATCAGCGGCTTTCACGCCCAGGGCCTAATGGCGGGTGACGATCCTCTGGCCGTCACCCAGAGCCTGTGGGCCGGCCTGCATGGCCTGGTCGCCCTGATGATCGCCCGGGCCGACTTCCCCTGGGTCGAACGGGAAAAGCTGATCGCGACACACGTAGCCATGCTGCGGAGAGGGGCGTTGAAGTAAGGTCCTCGGACCTCTAGATCAGCGCCTCGCTCTTTTCGGCCCAACCTTTTTCGGGAAGGATCCCCCATGGCCAAGCTCCTGCCGCTCCAATCGTTCAGCCTGCAGGAAACCGAGGACGGCTACCGCCTCCTGGTCTCGGCCATCGGCGGCGAGCAGATCTATGTCTCGATCACGCCCGACCAGATGGACGACATCATCGACAGCCTCGAGAACGCCATGGGCGGCGAGGCCGAGGGTGAAGGCGGCAACGAGGACGACGTCGAGTTCTAGAGCTGAACGCCGTCCTTCGCAGGGTCAGACCTGGGTCATGCCGCCGTCAACGAACAGTTCGGCGCCGGCGATGAAGCTGGCGTCGTCGGAGGCCAGGAAGGCGATGGCCTTGGCGATCTCCGACGGATCGGCGACGCGGCCCAGCGGCACCTGGCTGGCCATGAAGTCGACGAGATGTTGCTGCGCGGCGGCGTCCGGTCCGGCCAGCTCGACCAGGCCCGGGGTCTTCACCGGCCCCGGCGAGACGACGTTGACGCGGATGCGGCGATCCTTGAGGTCACTGGTCCAGCCGCGCGCCAGATTGCGCACCGCGGCCTTGGAAGCGCTGTAGACGCTGAAGGCCGGCGTACCCTGGACACCCGTGGTCGAGCTGACCAGCACGATGGCGCCGCCGTCCCGCAGCAGGGGCAGGGCCTTCTGCACCGTGAAGATCACGCCCTTCACATTGCGGCCGAAGATGTCTTCGTAGTGATCCTCGGTGATCGCGCCCAGCGGCGCCATCGAGCCCCCGCCGGCGTTGGGGACCAGCACGTCGATCTGGGAATGGCGCTGCTGGATGGTGTCGTACAGCCGATCCAGATCCGCCAGCCTGGAGGCGTCGCCCTGGACGCCGGTGACGTCGCCGCCGATCGCCTTGACGGCCGCGGCCAGTTCCGCTTCGCGGCGGCCGGTCACATAGACCGAGGCGCCCAGCTCGGAAAAGCGCTTGGCCGTGGCCAGGCCGATGCCGCTGGCGCCGCCGGTCACCACCACCACCTTGCCGTCGAAAGTCTTGTCCATCGTTTTGTCTCCTGATTGGGCCGGCGGGGTGTCCGTCGGTGACAGAAGAGATGCACGTGAGACGAAAACTGGAGTAGACGGTGAAATCGGCTCTCAACGTTCCATTAATGAGACAATAATGGCCGTCGATCTCAACGACTACGTCCTGTTCGCCGAGGTGGTGACGCATGGCGGCTTCGCGGCCGCCGGCCGGGTCCTGCGCCAGCCGAAGTCGACCCTCAGCCGCCGCATCGCTGCGCTCGAGGCGCGGCTGGGCGTGCGGCTGATCGAGCGCTCGACGCGCCGGTTTCGGGTCACCGAGGTCGGCAAGGCCTTCCACGAGCGCTGCCGCCTGCTGATGCTGGACGCCCAGCAGGCCGACGCCGTCGTCGCCGAGGCCTTGAGCGAGCCGCACGGTCTGGTCCGCCGCAGCTGTCCGGTCGGCCTGGTGGAAGCCCTGTCGCCGACCTTCCAGGCCTATATGGTGCGCTATCCCAAGGTGCGGCTGCAGATCATCGCCGTGGATCGCCCGGTGGACCTGATCGCCGAGCGGATCGACATCGCGGTTCGAGTGCGCCTGTCCCTGGACACCGACGCGGCCCTGACCCTGCGCACCCTGGGCCGCTCGACCCGGATCCTGGTCGCCGATCCGCGCCTGGCGCTGCGCTGCGCCGGCCAGCCGCTGGAGGCTCTGAGTACGCTGCCGACCCTCAGCGCGACCGACCAGATCGGCGAGCTGGAATGGGAGCTGGTCGATCCCGCGGGCGAGGGGCGGACGGTGCGGCACACGCCGCGCATGACCTGCGGTGACTTCGGAGCCCTGCGCGACGCGGCGGCGGCGGGCCTGGGCGTGGCCCTGTTGCCGGATCATGCCTGCCACGACCTGCTGGCGGCTGGACGGCTGGTGCGCGTGTTTCCCGACTGGAGCAGCCGGGCGGGGATCGTCCACGTCGTCTTCACCACCCGGCGCGGTCTGCCGCCGGCCGTGCGCGCCCTGATCGATCAGCTGGCCGAAGCGTTCCGGCGCGGCGGCGTCATGACCCCGCCAGCCCCGCCAACGCCTTGAGCCCTCGGGTCAGCGTCCCTCGCTTCCCGGCCGCGCCCAGCGAGATCCGCAGGCCCTCTCCCGTCGCGCCCGGCGCGCGGAAGGCCTCGGCGCCGACCAGGGCCAGGCCGCGCTCGCGGGCGGCGGGCGTCGCCACAGCGCCGGGCAGCCAGACATGCAGGCTCTCGGCCCCGCCCACGGCTGCCGGCAGCAGTTCGGCCGCCAGCGCCCGCCGGGCGATCGCTTCTTCTCGCACGCCGGCCAGCACCCGGCCGGCGGCGCCCTCGCGGATCCAGCTGGTCACCACCGCCGCCATCAGCGGCGCGGGCATCTGGGCGATGGCGTGCAGCGCCGCCGCAAAACCTTCGGCTTCTCCAGGCGGGCAGGCGACATAGGCTAGGCGCAGGCCAGGCGAGAGGGTCTTGGCGGTGGTGGCGACATGGAACACCCCCTCCGGCCACAGCGACGCCAGGGCGCGCGGCGGGGCGGCGGGCAAGAGGCCGTAGGCGTCGTCCTCGATGATCGTCACGTCGGCCGCCCGGCAGATCTCGACGACCGCCTGGCGCCGGCCCGCGCTCATCGTCGCCGCGGTCGGGTTCTGGAAGGTTGGGGTGCAGCACAGCAGGCGCGGACGATGCTGGGCGACCAGCTGTTCCAACTCGTCCGGAGCCAGCCCCTCGAAGTCCATCGGGCAGGCGACGACCGTGACGCCGCGCCGGGCGGCGGTCGACAGCAGGCCCGGATAGGCGAAGGCCTCGGCCAGGATCACGTCGCCCGGCGTCGTCAGGTGGTCCAGCAGGGCCGACAGCGCCGTCTGGGCGCCGCTGGCCACGACCATCCGCGCCGGATCGACCTCGCCCAGCACCGGCGCCAGCCAGGCCGCGCCGGCCGAGCGCTGGGCCAGCGAGCCCGCGCCGGGGTGATAGGCCATCAAGGTCGCCGGATCGGTCCGCGCCAGGATCGCGCCCGTCGTCTCGCGCAGCAGCCCGGCCAGGTTCAGCCCCGCTGGAGGCGGCGGCAGGTTCATCGACAGGTCGACCAGACCCGCCTCGTCCTCGTTGGTTCGTGAGCGGATGAAGGTGCCGCGCCCGGCTGTGCCCTCGACCAGGCCGCGCTCGCGGGCCAGGGCATAGGCGCGGGTGACGGTGGTGAAGTCTACGCCCACCCGCCGCGCCACCTCGCGCTGGGCCGGCACCTGGTCGCCGGCCTGCAGCTCGCCCTCAGCCACGGCGTTCTCCAGGGCGTCGGCGATGCGGCGATAGGTCGGACCGTCCAGTGCGGCGACGCGTCCCAGCCACGCGGTGGCCGGATTCGACAAGCGGCCGGTTGCGGTCATCAGCTAATATCCATACATTGGTGGGTGATTGTATGGATCAATTCGGCGATTGTAGGAAGGGTCTTCGATGACCGACCCCGACACCCCCCAGATGTCTCAGGACGTCTTCTACGACTCCCCCACGCCCGTCGCGGCGGGCTTGAAGTGCTGCTGCCCGCGCTGCGGCGAGGGCAAGCTGTATGACGGCTTCCTGAAGCTGGCCCGGTCCTGCGACCGCTGTGGCCTGGACTACGGCTTCGCCGATCCGGCCGACGGCCCGGCCTTCTTCGTGATGAGCGGCGTCGGCATCGTCATCGTCTCGATCTTCGCCTGGGTGGAGGTGGCCTTCCACCCGCCGATCTGGGTGCATTTCGCAACGGTCTTCCCCGCCTTGATCATCGGCTGTCTGGCGACCCTGCGGCCCGTGAAGGCCTGGCTGGTCGCCTCGCAGTACATCAACAAGGCCGAGGAAGGCCGCTTCGAGAGCCTGGGCCGCCACGACTACGATCCGCGGCGGCTCTAGGATCCTAGAACCCCAGCGTACCGGCCACCTGGTGCGTCGCCGCATTCAGGCGGTTCCAGACATTGATGGCGCTGATCGAGATCAGCAGGCCCGCCAGCGCCCTCTCGTCATAGTGCCGAGCGGCCTCGTTCCAGATGTCGTCCGGAACCGCGTCGCCCTTGTCGGCGATGCGGGTCACGGCCTCGGCCAGGGCGAGGGCGGCGCGCTCGGCGTCGGTGAAGTAGGGCGTGTCGCGCCAGCCGGCGAGCGTGGCCAGGCGCTCGGGCGTCTCGCCGGCCTTCGCTGCGCCGCGGGCATGCATCTCCAGGCAGACGCCGCAGCTGTTGATCTGGCTGACCCGCAGGTGAATGAGGTCGTGCAGGCCGGTCGGCACGCCTTCGACATAGGCGGACTTGGAGAAGGCCATCATCGCCTTCATGGCTTCGGGGATCAGGAAGGCGGGCTGGGTCATGCGGGCTTTCATTGGTCGCTCCTTGCGGTTTGCTGACGCCGCCGGTCACATCCGACGATTTCGTTTCGTCGAAGAGGTGACGAAGCCCGACGGAGCGATGTGACCGCGATGACCGAGAAAAATTTCCTGGCCGACAAGTTCGAAGCCGACCGCGCCCGCTTGCGCGGTGTGGCCTACCGGATGCTGGGCTCGCTGCCCGAGGCCGAGGACGCCGTGCAGGAGGCCTGGCTGCGCCTGTCGCGCGCCGACACCGCCGGCGTCGACAACCTGTCGGCCTGGCTGACCACCGTCACTTCGCGCGTGTGTCTGGACATGCTGCGCAGCAAGAAGGCCCGCCGCGAGGACGCTTTGCCCGAGGACGGCCCGCAGCCTTCGATCAGCGGTGAGGACGCCATCGAGCGCGAGACCATCCTGGCCGACTCGGTGGGGCTGGCCTTGCTGGTGGTGCTACAGGCCCTGAATCCGGCGGAGCGCATCGCCTTCGTGCTGCACGACCTGTTCGACATGCCGTTCGACGAGATCGCACCGATCGTTGACCGCAGTCCCGAGGCCGCGCGTCAGCTGGCCAGCCGCGCCCGTCGCCGGGTGCGGGGCGGAGAGGCTCTGGATCCGGTCCAGGTCGCTCAGAAGAGCGTCGTCGATGCGTTCCTGACCGCCTCGCGCACGGGCGACCTGGCTGGACTGATGGCGGTGCTGGATCCCGATGTCGTGGTGCGGGCCGATGTCTTCGCCGGTGGCGGTCAGGTCCGCGAGCTGCGCGGCGCGCCGAAGGTCGCGGCCTTCTACGACGGCCTGGCGGTCAATGCCCGCACGGTGCTCATCGATGGCGTCGTCGGCGCGGTCGTGGTCCCGCGCGGGAAGCTCTACGCCATGCTCGCCATCCGCATCGAGAACGGCAAGGTGGTGGAAATCAACGTCACGGGCGATCCCGACCGCCTGGCGGCCGCCGAGATCGCGACGCTCTGAGCTATTTGAGAAGCGTCTGGCCGCGGCGGGTCAGTTCGTCCTTGATCTTGCCGGCGGCCATGCCCAGCAGGCCGGGCAGGCTGATGTCGAGGCGGGCGTGATCCTCGAGCACCTGGACGACGCCGGTGATGGTCGAGCCCATGGCCACGGCCGAGAAGTTCAGCACGTCGCCGGCCCAGCTCTGGGTGAAGCCATTGGCGTCGCCGCCGGGGATCTGGCCGGCCAGCTGCGACAGGCCCTGCTCCAGGCGGCGCTTGGCTTCGGCCGCGCCCAGCTGGTGGGGAATGTTGATGCTGACGGTCTTGGCCATGGCGAGTCCTCGAATAACAACTCCGGCCCAAACGCGATCGGCCGGAGCTTGGCTGCATACGTCCGTTTCTGGCGCAAGGCCAGGGCAAGGTGCCTTTATCAGATGAGGACGCCGCCATGACCGACTACGCCATGCCCTACACCGCGCCGCGCCGTTTCGTGCGTCCGGGTCGTCCTGGCGGCGTGCTGGGCGCGCTGCACTACGCCGGTGTGCTGCTGGTCTGGGCGGTGGTGTTCGTCGTCGACCGTCCGCTGGCGCTGAAGGTGATGGCCGAGCGTCGCGCCGACTCGCCGATCCCCCGCCACTGGGGCTGGTGATCCGCCTCGAACGGTGACAAGCCTTCGGGCATGTCGATCGCCGTCTCCGCCCGCCCGGTCTCGCACCTGCTGAAAGCCCCGTTCCGCATTTCGCGCGGGGTCAAGACGGCGGCCGAGGTAGTCGAGGTTCTGGTGTCGGCCGAGGGCCATGTCGGGCGCGGCGAGAGCGTGCCCTACGGCCGCTATGACGAGACGGTCGACAGCGTGCTGGCCCAGCTGGCGCCGGCGCTCGCGGCCGACGACGTCGAGGCCGCCTGCGCCGCCCTGCCGCCCGGCGCGGCCCGCAACGCCCTGGACCTGGCGCTGTGGGACCTGCGGGCCAAGCGCACCGGGGTCAGCGTCGCTCAGGCGACTGGCCTGCCGATCCCGACCGACCTGATCACCGCTGTCACCGTCAGTCTGGACACGCCCGAGGCCATGGGCGCGGCCGCCCGCGCGGTGGCCGATGCGCCGCTGATCAAGATCAAGCTGTCGTCGGACGATCCCGCCGCCCGCCTGCGCGCCGTGGCCGCCGCCGCGCCGGATGCGCGCTTCATCGTCGATCCGAACGAGGGCTGGACCTTCGCGATCCTGAAGGACCTCAAGCCCCTGTTGGCCGACCTGCCCATCGCCCTGGTCGAGCAGCCGCTACCGGCCGATGCCGATCATGAGCTGGACGGCTGGGATCCGCCCTTCACCGTCTGCGCCGACGAGTCGGTGCATGTCGGCGGGGATCTCGCGGCCCTGCGTGGCCGCTACCAGGCAGTGAACCTCAAGCTGGACAAGACCGGCGGCCTGACCGAGGCCGTGGCCATGCTGAAGGCCGCCCGGGCTCTGGGCTTCCAGGTCATGACCGGCTGCATGGTCGCCTCGTCCTTGGGCGTGGCCCCGGCGCTGCATCTGGGCGGGGCCAGCGACTTCGCCGACCTCGACGGGCCGTGGTGGCTGATGACGGACCACCCCGGCGGCCTGCGGGTTGAGCGCGGGCGGATCACGCCGCCGCGGGCGGGGTTCTGGGGGGATGGACGAGACGGCGAGGGGCTCTGGCTCTAGTCAGTTAGATCCTCCCCCGCGATGCGGGGGAGGTGGCCCGGAGGGCCGGAGGGGGCTCGTGCGGCCCACATCCAGCTTGTTCCCTCAGTCGCTCCGCGACAGCTCTCCCGTATTACGGGGGAGGATCTTCTATCCGCGTGCTCCCCAGATCCGCCCGCTCCCCGCAGGCGCCGCACGTCACCACCGGCTCCAGCCTCGCGCCGCAGCTGTGCGTCAGGATTTCCGGACTTCCCTCGTCTCCCGCCAACCAGCGATCGCCCCAGGCCATCAGCGCGGCGACCAGGGGGAAAAGGTCGCGGCCTTCCTTCGTCAGCCGATATTCCCAGCGCTCAGGCCGTTCCTGGTAGAGCACGCGCTCCAGCATCCCCCGCGCCACCAGCCGCTCCAGGCGGTCGGTGAGGATGTTGCTGGCGACCTTCAGTTCGTCCTGCAGGTCCTTGAAGCGCTGCTTGCCATAGAAGGCCGCGGCCAGCAGGTGGGCGGTCCAGCGGTCGCCCAGCACCTCGACCGAGCGCTCCAGCATCGGATGCAGGGCTGCGCCGCCGACATCGTCGGAGCTGGCGCGGCGCGAGTGGCGGGCGGGCGGAGCGGGCTCCAGGCCTGCGCCAGGGCCAGGCAACAGGGTGATGTCGCGCACCTTCACCGCCTCTCCGCAGGCCTTGCAAGCCAGCACCGGCCGCAGCGGCTGGCCGCAGGGCGTGTGGACGATGCGGTGCGACGGGCATTCCGGGTCCAGCCGCCAGCGCATCTCCCAGCCCAGCAGCACCAGCGCCGAGTCGTAGAGATCGCGGCCCATCGGCGTGAGGCGATATTCGTAGCGCGGCGGACGGTCCTGATAGAGCCGGCGTTCCAGCACCCCGCCGGTCTCGAGCCGCTTCAAGCGGTCTGTCAGCAGCGAGCGGGCCACGCCGGTCATGGCCACGAAGCCGTCGAACCGGGTCACGCCCATGAAGGCGGCATACAGGGTCAGCAGGGTCCAGCGGTCGCCGATCAGGTTCAGCGCGCGGGCGGCTGAACTGCGACGGACGAGGGCGGGAGCCTTCTGGGAGACCATGCGGCTTGGTGCTGCGGTTCGGTCGAGCCTGTCAATGTCGTGGACATGACGCTAGTCACTTGTATAGTCGGACTCACTAATAGGCGCGAACGGCAGGGAGGTCGGCGCATGGTCTATGTGCTGGGCGGCTGGCAGAGCGATTTCGCCGCCAACTGGAGCCGTGAGGGTCGCGAGCTGGCCGACGCCTTCGCCGAAACGGTGGGCGAGGGGCTGGCGGCGGTCGACCTGGAGCCGTCCGACGTCGAGACCGGCCATGTCGGCAACTTCGCCGCCGAGCTGTTCGCGGGGCAGGGCCTGCTGGGCGGCATGTTCGGCCTGGTCCACCCCGCTTTCGACGGCTTACCGACCGCGCGGCACGAGGCGGCCTGCGCCTCGGGTAGTGTCGCGATCCTGGCGGCGACGGCCGAGATCGAGGCCGGGCGCTACGACCTGGCCTGCGTCGTCGGCGTCGAGCAGATGCGCAACGTCCCCGGCCAGAAGGCCGCCGAGAACCTGGGCAGCGCCGCCTGGGCCGGCCACGAGTTCCAGGACGCCCGCTTCCTGTGGCCACGCGCCTTCTCCGACCTCGCCGAGGAGTATGACCGCCGATACGGGCTGAAGTACGAGCACCTGATGGGCATCGCCGAGGTCAATTTCGCCAACGGCAAGCGCAATCCCAACAGCCAGACGCGTGGCTGGAACTTCGGGCCCGACGCCTTCACCGCCGACGACATCGCCAATCCGGTGGTCGAGGGGCGCACGCGTAAGCAGGACTGCGGCCAGGTCACGGATGGCTCGGCCGTGGTGTTCCTGGCGTCCGAGACGCGGGCTCGGGAGTATGCCGACAAGCGTGGCATCCCGCTGGAGAGCATTCCGCGCATCAAGGGCTGGGGCCATCGCTCGGCCCCGATCAGCTATGCCCGCAAGGTCGAGGCCAGCCGCGACGCCGAATATGTCTTCCCGCAGGTGCGCCGCGCCATCCTGGACGCCCGCGCCCGGGCCGGAATCGCGCCGGACGTCTCGGGCATCGACGCCGTCGAGACCCACGACTGCTTCACCGCCACCGAATACATGGCCATCGACCATCTGGGCCTGACCGCGCCGGGCGAGAGCTGGAAGGCGGTCGAGGCCGGCGACATCGCCATCGGCGGGCGTCTGCCGATCAATCCGTCCGGCGGCCTGATCGGGACCGGCCACCCCGTCGGCGCGACCGGCGTGCGCATGCTGCTGGACGCCTGGAAGCAGACCACCGAGCGCGCCGGCGACTACCAGGTCGAGGGCGCCAAGACCGTCCAGACCCTGAACATAGGCGGCTCCACGACGACGACCGTAAGCTTCGTCGTGGGGACCTAGGGCCCGAGGGGGCTGCGCCTCTCCTTCGGGGGGAGGAGGACCGCCGGCAAGGCGGTGGAGGCTGCCGACGGGCGGCTTCGGCGCGGCCCTCGGCATCCGTTTTCGCTCCCCGCCCGTATCTTCCGTGAACTTCGCTCAAGGCGCCGCATGCCGATCCTGACTGTCCTGGCCGTCAACGCCGCCGTCTCCGCCGTCGCCTTTCTGGCGCTGTGGGCCGTCTCCCTGAAGATCCGTGATGTCAGCTTCATCGACGCCTGGTGGGGGCCCAGCATGGCGCTGCTGGCCTGGAGCACTCTGCTGCAAGGGCCGATCACGCCGCATGGTCTGCTGCTGACGGGGGTCTGCACCCTGTGGGCGGCGCGGCTGGGCGGCTATCTGTTCTGGCGCTGGCGCCAGCACGGCGCGGACCGGCGCTATGTCTCGATGCTGGCCCATGCCGAGAAGCACCGCGGCTGGAGCTTCGCCAAGACCGCGCTGCTCTTCGTGTTCGCAACGCAATACGCCCTGGGCTTCGTCGTCGCCCTGCCGGTGCAGCTGGGTCAGCAGGCGGGGGCGCTGGGGCCGCTGGCCATCGCCGGCGCCGTGCTGGCGGCGACGGGTATCTTCTTTGAGACCATCGGCGACTGGCAGCTGACCCGCTTCAAGGCCGACCCGGAGAACGCCGGCAAGGTCATGGACAAGGGGCTGTGGCGCTACACCCGCCACCCGAACTATTTCGGCGACGCCTGCGTCTGGTGGGGCCTCTACCTGATCGCCGCCGAAACCGGGATCGGCGCCTGGAGCCTGCCGGGGCCGGTGCTGATCACCGTGCTGCTGACGCGGTGGAGCGGGGTCCCGACCACGGAAGGGCGGATGCGGAAGAGCAAGCCGGGGTATGAGGAGTACGTGGCGCGGACCAGCGGGTTCGTGCCGTGGTTTCCGAAGAGCGCCCCTCTCCCATAGGGAGAGGGAGGGGCCCGCCGCGAAGCGGTGGGAGGGTGAGGGGCTACAGTGGTGGACGGCGTGCCGGCGCTCCGGCTGATCTCGTAACCCCTCACCCCAACCCTCTCCCTATGGGAGAGGGAGCGATTAGCTCTTCAACTTCTCAATCAACGCCATCGCCGCCGCCGGATTCCGCACCTTCGCCCCGGCGATGAAGTAGGCGAACACGTCCCCGCGCTCGGCCCATTTCCGCGTCTGCTGCACCACCCCGTCCAGTTCCTCTGAGCTCATGCCCGTGGGCTCGTCTTCCTTGCTCGACATCAGGCGGGCATAGGTGAAGTCGGCGGTGGGCTGGTCGATGCAGGGCCAGGTCGGCTCCTCGTCGTCCACGGCGTAGACGATGGCCGCGCCGTACTTGGCGGCCAGATCGTAGAACTCCTGGCAGGCGAAGGTCGGGCTGCGGACCTCCAGGGCGTGACGCAGCGCGACGCCCTTCTGCTCTTTTGGCAGCAATTTCAGGAAGCCCTCGAAATCGACGGGGTCGAACTTCTTGGTCGCCATGAACTGCCAGTTGATGGGACCCAGCTTGGGACCCAGCTCCTCCAGCCCTTGGGACAGGAACTTCTCCAGCGAGTCATTGCCCTCCGACAGCACCTTGCGATTGGTGCAGTAGCGGCTGGCCTTGACCGCGAACACGAAGTCGTCCGGCGTCTCGTCGCGCCACTTCTGCCAGCTGTTGGGCTTGAAGGTGGAGTAGTAGGTGCCGTTGATCTCGATGCTGGTCAGCTTGGACGCAGCGTATTTCAGCTCGTCCTTCTGCTTGACGTCATCGCCGTAGAAGGTCCCGCGCCAGGGCTCGAAGGTCCAGCCGCCGATGCCTGTCCGGATCACGCCCTTGGCCATGGTTGTTCCCTTCCTGTTCTCGGCGCGCACCCTAGCATCGCCGCCGGGTTCGGCAAGGGTGGGAAGGACGACTGCTGACTCCTGCGGTCAGCACTCCACGCGGTTGACCGACAGGCCGACGGCCAGGCCGCCCATCGAGGTTTCCTTGTAGATCTCGTTCATGTCCTCGCCGGTCCGCTTCATGGTGGCGATGACCTTGTCGAGGCTGACCGAGTGCTGGCCGTCGCCCAGCAGGGCCAGGCGGGCGGCATCGATGGCCTTGATCGCGCCCATGGCGTTACGCTCGATGCAGGGGATCTGCACCAGGCCGCCGATCGGGTCGCAGGTCAGGCCCAGATTGTGCTCCATGCCGATCTCGGCGGCATTCTCGATCTGGGCGTTGGTGCCGCCCAAGGCCGCGGCCAGACCGGCCGCCGCCATCGAACAGGCCACGCCCACCTCGCCCTGGCAGCCGACCTCAGCCCCCGAGATCGAGGCATTGCGCTTGTAGAGCGCGCCGATCGCTGCCGCCGTCAGCAGGAAGGTGCGGATCTGCTCAGGCGCGCCCTTGTGGAAGCGCACAAAGAACCGCAGCACGGCCGGCACCAGGCCCGCGGCGCCGTTGGTCGGGGCGGTGACGACGCGGCCGCCGGCGGCGTTCTCCTCGTTGACCGCCATGGCCCACAGATTGACGAAGTCCATGGCCGCCAGGGGATCGCTCATCTGGCGCTCCATCCGGCCTTGGATGGTCTGGTGGATCTGGCGGGCCCGGCGCTTGACGGTCAGGCCGCCGGGCAGGACGCCCTCCTGGCGCATGCCGCGATCAATGCAGGCCTCCATGGCCCCGAAGATGCGGTCGATGCCGGCGTTCATCTCGCCTTCGCTCATCCTAGCCAGCTCATTGGCGGCCATGACCTCGGCGATGGTCAGGCCGGCGTCCTGGGCCCGCTGCAGCAGGTCCTCGCCGCTCTCGAACGGATAGGGGACGGCCGGGCCTTCCTCGGGCGGGGCATTGCGGCCCATCTCGCTCTCGTCGCGCACGAAGCCGCCGCCGACCGAGAAATAGGTGCGCTCGGCTAAAACCTCGCCGGCCTTGTCGAAGGCGGTGAAGGTGAGGCCATTGGGGTGTTGCGGCAGGCGCTCGTGGCCCAGCCAGACGATGTCGGTCGCCTCGTCGAAGGCGATAGGATGGTCGCCGCCCAGGTTGAGGGACTGGGTGGCTTGGCTTTCCAGCAGGGCCGCTTCGCCCGCGTCGGGATCGAGATCGGCGGGCACGAAGCCCATCAGGCCCAGGATCACGGCGCGGTCGGTGGCGTGGCCTTTGCCGGTCAGGGCCAGCGAGGCGTAGAGCCGGGTCTCGACCCGGGCGACGGCGGGCAGTTTCCCCGCGTCGCGCAGCCGGCCGATGAACATCACCGCGGCCGTCATCGGCCCCATGGTGTGACTGCTCGACGGGCCGACGCCGAGTTTGAAGAGGTCGAAGACGGAGGCGGTCATACAAAAACTCCCGCTGATCCCCGCGAAAGCGGGGACCCAAGCGGCACTTCAGAATGGATCCCCGCTTTCGCGGGGATGAGCGAATATCGTGTTACTTCCGCTTCGACGCCGTCTGGTCGCGCAGGGCCTTGAACTCCGAGCCGGCCTGCCATTGCGGCCAGACGCGGGAATTGGCGAGGTCCGCGCCGATCTCGTAGACCAGCCCCAGGTCCATGGCCTGGCCCGAGAGGTCCCAGTCCGCCGACCATTCGTCGGCCGGCTGGTGGTAGCGCTTCTCGTTGTAGTCGGCCTCGGCCTTCTCGCCGGCTTCCTTGCCGCCCTTCACCAGGTCGTTGCCCGAGCCGATCGAGATGGCCGGCACGCCGCGCTTGGCGAACGGGAAGTGGTCCGAGCGATAGAAATGGCCGGCCTGCGGGGTCGGGTCGGGCGTGAAGTAGCGGCCGTGCGCCTTGGCCTTGGCGGCCAGCATGTCCTGCAGGTCGACCTTGCCGTCGCCCGAGGTGGTGATGTCCTTGGCCGGACCGGCCGCCGACAGGGCGTCGATATTGATGTCGGCCACGGTGGTGGCGACCGGGAACAGCGGGTTGTCGGAATAGAATTCCGAACCCAGCAGGCCCTTCTCCTCGGCGGTCACGGCCAGGAACAGGATCGAGCGCTGCGGCGCGGGCTGGCTCTTGAAGGCGCGGGCCAGTTCCAGAATGCCGGCGATGCCGTCGGCATTGTCCACCGCGCCGTTGTAGATCGTGTCGCCCTTGGCGTCCGGCGCGCCGATCCCCAGGTGGTCCCAGTGGCCGCTGTAGATGATGGTCTCGTTCGGATATTTCGCGCCGACGATGCGGCCGGCGATGTTCTTGGAAACGATGGTCTCGTGCTTGACCTTGAAGTCGGCCGAGAAGGTCGCGCCCTTCAGCTCCACCGGCTTGAAGTCGCGGGTCTGGGCCTGCTTCTTCAGGGCGTCGAAATCCAGGCCCGCCTTCTTGAACAGGTCGACGGCCACGTCGCGCTGGATCCAGGCTTCCAGCTTGGGGTGGGTCTTGGCCGGGTCCTTGCGGACGATGTCGAACATCGTGTTGGTGTTGGAGTTCTTGACCGTGTTCCAACCGTACGAGGCCGGGGCCGTTTCGTGGACGATCAGCACGCCGGCGGCGCCCAGGCGCGCGGCTTCCTCGAACTTGTAGGTCCAGCGACCGTAGTAGGTCATGGCCTTGCCGCCGAAGTCGCCTTCACCGGTTTCGAAGTCCGGGTCGTTGATCAGCACGACCAGGATCTTGCCCTTCACGTCCAGGCCCTTGAAGTCGTCCCAGTTGCGCTCGGGAGCCTTGACGCCATAGCCGGCGAAGACGATCGGCGCGTCCTTGATCGAGACGGCGTCGACATTGGTCATGGCCGCGCGGATGGCGATCTGCTCGCCCTGGTTCAGCATCACGTGGTCGTTGCCGACCATGGCGTGGGCGGTGACTGGGCCGGCGATCTCGAACTTCGCCAGCGGCACGTTCTGGGTCCACGAGCGCGAACCATTCTTCTGGACGTCGCCGGCCGGCGTCAGGCCGATGGCCGCCATCTGGTCGACGATGTAGCCGACGGTCTTGGTTTCGCCGGCCGTGCCGGGGCCGCGACCCTCGAACGAGTCATCGGACAGCACCTTGATGTGGTTCGACAGCTTGGCGGGGTCGATCTTCGGCGCATCCGCGGCGTGGGCCAGTATGGGCGCGGCGATCAGGACGGTGGCGAGCAACAGGCGTTTCATCGGCGGCCCTCTTGAGGAGCAAATCTTGGCGCGGAACCTAGAGGGAGACCCGACGGCCGTCCACCGCCCAACGCTCCAGCCTCTCCCCATCCCAGACGTGCAGGGCGTCGTAGAGATTGATGGTCGGGTCGCAGTGCCCGGGCTGCAGCCAGACGACGTCGCCGACCTTCGGCGCGTCGGCCGGGAAGGGGCGGGCTGGATCGGCGTCGGCGGCGGCCACGGCCTGCGCAAAGCCCAGCGGGGCGCGGCCGGCGGCCTTCAGCACGTCGAGGGTGTCGGGATGGGCGATCATGCCGTGTTCGTCGCCCATCGGCCGCCACAGCGAGCCGGGCGCAGCCCCGGCGACCACCCGGGCCGGCGGACCGTCCACGGCGACGGCCTTGAAGCCGGCGTCGCAGACGACATGGCTCTTGTGGCGGGCCGAGATGACGCTGGCGGCGATGAACAGCGCCGGCTCGAACGGCCAGTCGCCGCCGCCTGGCGCGCCGCAGGCGTCGTACTCGACATCCATGACGGCGTAGGATCCGGCCTGAAGCTCGGTGAACACGCCCGAAGCCAGGTCGAAGGCGTGGGTGCCCGTGCCGCCGCCCGTCACCACCGGCGGGGGCAGGCCGGCGGCGGTCAGCTCGGCGACCAGGGCCTTCAGCGTGGCGAAGGCGGCCTCGCCGGCGCTGCGGCGCAGGGCCGCGTCGTCCAGGTGCTGCAGGTGGCCCAGATAGGCCTGGACGCCGGCGAAGCGCAGGCCCGGCGAGGCGTCGGCGGCGCGCGCCAGGCTCAGCGCCTCGTGCGGATAGACGCCCGTGCGGTGGGTGCCCAGATCCAGGTCGACGATCAGGTCCAGCTTGGTCCCGGCCGCCACGGCGGCGTCGGACAGCTGGTCGATCTGGCCTTCGTCATCGGCCACGACTCCGACGGTCGCGCCGGCCCGGGCCAGGGCGGCCAGGCGCGGACCGGCCCAGGCGGCTTGCGGGGCGGTGACCAGGACATCGCGGACGCCGGCGGCCACGAAGGCCTCGGCCTCGCCGACCGTCTGGCAGCACAGGCCCACGGCCCCGCCCTCGACGATCAGCCGGCCCAGCGCGCCGCACTTGTGGGTCTTGCCATGGGCCCGCAGGCGAACCCCGGCGGCGTCGCACAGGGCCTGCATCTTGGCGAGGTTGCGGTCGAGCGCTGCGCGGTCGACGACGAGGAGCGGGGTCTGGGGGAGAAGGTCCGCGCGCGGAAAGTTCATCTGTCTGTCCCCAACCCCATCCGTCATCCCGCGCTTTATGCGCGGGACCCATTTGTCCGCCGCAAGGGCAGAGGAAAGCTAGCCCTCACGTGCGAGCGGAACCATGGGTCCCGCGCATAAAGCGCGGGATGACGGGCGGATTTAGAGCTCGCCTTGGAGGATGCGCGCGAACAACCCCGGATCCACATTCCCCCCCGACAGCACGATGACCGCCGCCTGGCCTTTCAGGTCGATCTTGCCGGTCAGGGCTGCGGTCAGGGCCACGCAGCCACCGGGCTCGACCACCAGTTTCAGCGTCGAGAAGGCGTAGCGCATGGCCTCGGCGACCTCGGCGTCGGTGACGGCGACGATGCCCGACAGGGTCTTGCTGTTGATCGGCCAGGTCAGGTCGCCAGGGATCGGGGTCAGCAGGGCGTCGCAGATCGAGCGGGCGTCCTTGTCGATGGTCTCGCGGTCGCCGCTCTCCAGCGAGCGGCGGGTCTCGTCGAAGCCGGCCGGCTCGGCGCCCCAGACCTCCGTCGACGGAGACAGGCCCTTCACCGCCGTCGAGGTCCCAGCGATCAGGCCGCCGCCGCCCACCGGCGAGAGCACGCGATCCAGTTCCACGCCCTGGGCGCGCGCCTGCTCGACCAGCTCGAGGCCCAGGGTGCCCTGGCCGGCGATGATGTGCGGATCGTCATAGGACGGCACGACCGTGCAGCCGCGCTCGGCGGCGATCTGGTCGGCGATGGCGATGCGGTCCTCGGTGAAGCGGTCATAGAAGCGGATCTCTGCTCCGAAGCTCTTGGTCGCCTCGACCTTCACGCTGGGCGCATCGGTCGGCATGACGATCAGGGCCGGGATCTCCAGCAGCCGGGCCGCCAGCGCCACGCCCTGGGCGTGGTTGCCCGAGGAGAAGGCCACGACGCCGCGCACCTTCTCTTCGTCGGTCAGCTGACTGAGGCGGTTATAGGCGCCGCGGAACTTGAACGCGCCGGCCCGCTGCAGGGTCTCGGGCTTGAGAAGCACCCGACCGCCCAGGCGCTCATTCAGCGCCGGGTTCTCGATCAGCGGAGTCTCGACGGCCAGGCCCTTAAGGCGTGCGGCGGCGGCTTGGATGTCGGCGAGGGAGATGGTCATGGCGCAGGTTTATGGCCCCAGGCCTGACGTTTGGGAACCGTCCGGATCCGCCTGAAATGTTGCATTCACGAAACCCTTTCGGACCTCTACCGTTAGCGCCATATAGATGCTGGGGGCTCAGCTGTTCAGGACGACTTCATGAAGACCGCACCATTCGCCGTCGCGGCGCTTGCCGCGCTGGGCTGCGCCGCGCCCGCTTGGGCCGGCGAAGCCTATATCGGCGTCTTCAAACACGATGTGACCTTCATCGGCGAGGCGGTCGGCCTGGGCGCAGCCGGGCGCGAGAAGGGCGTCGACGTCCATCTGGGTTATCGCACCGCCCGCATCGAGAGCCTGCGCTGGCTGGGCCGGCCGCAGGCCCACGCCATGGTCTCGATCAACAGCAAGAACACCTCGAACTTCGTGGCCGCCGGCCTCAACTGGAAGATCGATCTGGGCAAGCCGGGCGGCTTCTATCTGCGGCCGGGCATGGGTCTGGCCTATACCGACGGCGAGGCCGGCCTGCCGCCTGCCAACGCTCCGAACCTGACGCCCGAGGAGCGCGCGCGCCGCACGCATCTCTATTACACCCGCATCGATTTTGGCTCGCACGTGCTGTTCGAGCCGGAGCTGGCCCTGGGCTACCAGGTCAATGATCGGATGTCGGTCGAGCTTTCCTATACCCACCTGTCGAACGGCCAGATCTTCCACCAGGGCAAGAACCAGGGGCTTGACGACGCAGGGGTTCGGCTGGTTTACGCCTTCTGACTTCGCGAAGCGCGCATCGACGCTGCTCGTGACGCCGCCAAAAATCTGCGAAACGTCCTGGGTCGAGTCCTGTCGAAGGACCCTGTGACGTCACCCGGCGGGCGATAAGGCGTATCTCCATCATGGCCAACGTGACCGTCGTCGGCGCCCAGTGGGGCGATGAAGGCAAGGGCAAGATCGTCGACTGGCTCAGCAACCGGGCCGATGTCGTCGTCCGCTTCCAGGGCGGCCACAACGCCGGCCACACGCTGGTCGTCGACGGCAAGGTCTACAAGCTGGCCCTGCTGCCCTCGGGCGTCGTGCAGGGCAAGCGGTCGGTGATCGGCAACGGCGTCGTTGTCGACCCCTGGCACCTGCTGGGTGAGATCGACAAGATCGCCGACCAGGGCGTCAATATCTCGCCCGAGCTGCTGATCCTGGCCGACAACGCCTGCCTGATCCTGCCGCTGCATCGTGACCTGGACCAGGCCCGCGAGGCCGCCTCGACCCAGAAGATCGGCACCACCGGCCGCGGCATCGGCCCGGCCTATGAGGACAAGGTCGGCCGTCGCGCCATTCGCGTCGCCGACCTGGCCGATCCGGAAGCCCTGAAGCCGAAGATCGAGCGCCTGCTCAGCCACCACGGCGCCTTGCGTCGCGGCCTGAACCTGCCGGAGGCTTCGGCGCAAGAGCTGTACGACGCCCTCATGGAGCTGGCCCCGCGCATCCTGCCCTACGCCCAGCCGGCGTGGCGGGTGCTGGACCAGGCGCACAAGGCCGGCCGCAAGATCCTGTTCGAGGGCGCGCAAGGCTCGCTTCTGGACGTCGACCACGGCACTTACCCCTTTGTGACCTCGTCCAATACGGCGGCGGGGCAGGCCTCGGCCGGCTCGGGCATGGGTCCGTCGGCGACCGGCTTCGTGCTGGGCATCGTCAAGGCCTACACCACCCGCGTGGGTGAAGGTCCGTTCCCGGCCGAGCTGTTCGACGAGGTCGGCCAGCACCTGTCGACCGTCGGCCGCGAAGTCGGCGTCAACACCGGCCGCGCCCGCCGCTGCGGCTGGTTCGACTCGGTGCTGGTGCGCCAGTCGGTGGCCATCAACGGCATCCACGGCGTGGCCCTGACCAAGCTGGACGTGCTGGACGGCCTGAAGACCCTGAAGATCTGCGTCGGCTACAAGATCGGCGACAAGGTCGTCGACTATCTGCCGGCCGGCCTGCGCGACCAGGCCGCCGCCACGCCGATCTATGAGGAGATCGAGGGCTGGACGGAAAGCACCGCCGGCGCCCGCTCGTTCAAGGACCTCAACGCCAACGCCATCAAGTATGTGCGCCGCGTTGAGGAGCTGATCGGCGCCCCGGTGGCCCTGCTGTCGACGAGCCCCGAGCGCGACGACACCATCCTGATGCGCGATCCCTTCCAAGGATAGCGAGGGCCTGATGCGCGATCCCTTTCAGGGATAGCGAAGGCATGATGCGCGACCCCGTCCAGGGCTGAACAAAGCGTACGGCCGGCGTCGAATTCGGCGCCGGTCGGCCGTTTGGTAAAGTTTGTTGAACGTTGTGCGCCTAGCGTCCGCCACAACTGTGGTGACGAAAGGTCGGCCCGTGGGTTTGCGCGAGGTTCTGGACGACGGGGCGGATGAGGCCATTCTCATCATGAGCCGCCGTAGCCGCCTGGCGCGCGTCATCGTCATGCTGGTGGCGGCCGGTCTTCTGGCCTTCCATTTCGGTCCCAGCCAGGCCCTGATCTGGGTGCTGGCCAACTTCCTGCTGGAAGGCTGGCTGGTCTATCTGCAGCTGTCGTTCAAGCCGGACACGGCGGTGCGCCACCCGATCCTGCGTCTGGGGCCGTCGGCGGCGTTCACCACTGTCTGGTCAGTGATGGCCTGTCTGGTGGCGATCCACGGCCCCACCTCGATGAAGTTCGCGGCGCTGATCGTGCTATTCGGCCTGATGATCGAGGCGATGAAGTACGCCGCCGTTAGCCGGGCGGCGATGCTGGCCATCCTGCCGGGACCGTTCATCGCCCTGACCCTGGCGCCGCTGCTGGGGACCAAGTTCAACACTTGGGACAAGACCATCGCCCTGGTCGCCATCTTCGGCCTGGCCGGCTACATGGCCGACGCTGTGCGGCTGATGCGCGATGCGGCCCGGGCGCTGGAGAAGGCCGAGGCCGACGCCCTGGAGGCCAGCCGCGCCAAGTCGGCCTTCCTGGCGATGATGAGTCACGAGCTGCGCACGCCGATGAACGGCGTCCTGGGCCTGGCCCACGCCCTGCGCGGGACCCCTCTGGACAATCGCCAGGCCCAGTACCTGGAAAGCATCGAGCAGTCGGGCCACGGCCTGCTGACCATCCTCAACGACATCCTGGACCTGTCCAAGGTCGAGGCCGGCAAGCTGGAGCTGGAGGTCGCGCCGTTCGACATCCGCAAGTCGGCCGCCCAGATCCTGCTGGTGTGGAGCGAGACCGCGCGGCTCAAGGGTGTGGACCTGGTTCTGGAGGTCGATCCCGAGACCCCCGCCTGGCTGGCCGGCGATGACGCCCGCGTGCGCCAGATCCTGCGCAACCTGGTCTCCAACGCCCTGAAGTTCACCGAGGCCGGCCGGGTGTCGGTGCATGTGGTGGCCATTCCCGACGGTCTCCTGCTGGCCGTGTCCGACACCGGCGTGGGCATGAACGCCGAGCAGTGCGCGCGTCTGTTCACCCCGTTCTCGCAGGGCGATCGCTCGACCGCCCGGCGGTTCGGCGGCACCGGCCTGGGCCTGGCCATCTGCCGCCAGCTGGCGACGATGATGGGCGGCGAGATCGGCGTCGAAAGCACGCAGGGGCAGGGTTCGACCTTCACCGTCCGCCTGGCCCTGCCGACCGCCGTCGCGCCCGACGAGGACGGCGACGCCGCACCCAGCCTGGACCTGGCCGGCGCCCGCGTGCTGGTGGTCGACGACAACCGCGTCAACCAGATGGTGGCCCGCGCCATCCTCGAAGCCGCCGGCGTCGCGGTGGCCACGGCCGACGACGGCCACACCGCCCTGGCGCGCCTGCGTGGCGAGGACTTCGACGTCGTGCTGATGGATGTCCACATGCCGGTGATGGACGGGGTCGAGACCGTGCGCCGCATCCGAGCGGGCGAGGGCGGCCGCATCGGCATGCCCGTGGTGGCCCTGACCGCCGACGCCATGGTTGGCGACGCCGAACGCCTGCTGGCCCAGGGCTTCGACGACGCCCATCCCAAACCGATCCAGCCCGCCGGACTGCTGGCCACGGTGGCGGGCCTGCGCCGCGCCCCGACGCCGGCCGAGGCGCGCCTGACCGCCTAGGCTTCGCCCGCCGCCAAGGCCACGCCACGTTCCAGCACCTCGTCCCGCCCGGCGCGGACGCCGGCGATCGTCTGGGCGACGGGGACGGTCGGCAGGATCCCGACGCCATGATGCGGCGAGCCATCATGCTTGCGCACGCGCATGCCCGTGAAGGTCACGCCATAGCGCCCGGGCAGAGGTATCCAATTGATGTTGCCGTTGGTCCCGGCCGTGGGGCCGCCGACGATGGGGCCGATGCGCTCGCCCTCGAACACGCCCGCCCAGCTTTCGGCATAGCTGATGGCCTCGCCGCCAGTCAGCAACACCAGGCGGCCGGTCAGCCGGGGCGTCTGGGGCGGAAGGGTCCAGCCGCCCCCGCCGTCGAACGTGATGTCCTGGCGATCTGGGGCGGTGATCAGGGGAACCTCGAACCGCGCCGAATGAAGCGGACGATCGCTGAAATGGGCCAGCAGCCGCCGGGCCGAGCCCGAAGGATAGCCGCGATCGTCGAACACCACGCCCTTGGCCTGGGCCAGTAGCGGAAGCTTGTCGCGCACGTCCTGTTCGCTGACCCGGCTCAGATCCACATAGACCACGCCGGGGCTGGGCTCGGAGAAGTTGGCGTGGACGGCCCTGGCGTTCACGGCGTTCGCCGTCGGCCAGTCGGTCGGCGTCAGCAGGGCCTTGAAGGTCGCGCCGTCCGCGGCCTGGCCTTCCAGCGTCGCCGCCGCCTTGTCGAGGCGGGCTCTCAGGCGAAACAGCGTCCTGGCGCGGCGCGAATGCGGCGTCGCGGCGCTGACCTGCTTTTCCAGGGCGGCGATGAGAGGGGCCACCTCGACGCCGTCGATCCGGGTGATGACACCGCCGACCGGTAGGTCCTGGGCGGTGGCGGGTGCGGCGGTGACGACCAGGCGATCCTCGATCCAGGCCCAGGCAACCGGCAGGTACCATCGCGGCTTGGCCTCTGAGACCTCGCCGTGACCGTCCCGCAGCGCCGCGATCATGTGGGCGAGCGTCTTGGAGAAGGCCGCGGCGTCGGCGTCCTGCGCCGAGGCGCGCAGACCCTTGGTCAGTTCGGCGTCCCAGTCGACCGGCACGACGTCGAAATACGGATAGAAATGCTGCAGCACGCCCCAGGCCAGGATGATGTTGGCCAGGCGGATGCGACGGTCCTCGGCCGATGGCGTCGCGGCGGGCATCTGCAGCAGCGGCCCCTCGGGAGGCGTCTGCTCGCTGTAGGCGGTCGTCGGCATCGTGGCGCTGACGCCTTCGCCCAGCGACAGCGAGAGGACCTTCGGCTGTCCGTCCGGCACGGGGACCCGCTTGCTGGCGTAGATGTTGGGGCGCGCCGAGGGCGGCGCTGGCAAACCCACACCGCGATGCGTCCACATGACCAGCTGGCCGGCGCCGGCGGGCAGGGCGGCGGGGGCTGGCGGGGTCTTGCGCGCATGGAGCGTCATGGTCGGGGCGATCGGCCGGAACATCGTGTCCAGGCGCGCGACCAGGTCAGCGGGCGAGCGCGCGCCCTCGACGGTTTCCACATTCGACACCACGAAGGCGTTCCAGTCCGTCGTCGCCGCCGCGTCGCTGGGGTGGAAGAAGCGGACATAGGCGACCAGGCGGGCGAAGGCGGCCAGGTTGGCTTCGCCACGCACCGACAGCGGCGCCGCGGCCACGGCGTCCGCGGCGTTCGCAGCGGCGGGTGCGGCCAGCAGTGCGCCGATCACTTCGCGACGGTTCATGGTGGTCCCTCTCGCGCCCCCGCGCCCAAGCTCCACCAGATAACGATGTGCGGGCGAAACTGTGGCGCTTTGCAGCCTGGGGGTGAGTGGGTAATGCCCACTTTGGGTTGCGTCGACCCGCCGGAACGCCGCTTGGTTAGCGTTTGTTAGCCGACTTGGCCCTATCCAAGATCCCTTGCAGACCTAGGGGGTTCCGTGTCCGCACTTGCGCGCCGTCACAAGCCGAAGCCGCTGAACAAGGCTGATCGGGTGATGCGCAGCCTGCGCGCGCTGGAACGCACGGCCTCGACCAGTCGCGTTCTGAACCTGATCGCGGTCGAGAACGACGGCGCTCATCGGCCCGAGTACCTGCAGGCGCCGCTGTTTCGCAATCGCGTGCTGAACACCGCCATCGTGCTGAAGCACCGCCTGCGCAACGACGACTTCTACCTGTTCGACGAGGCGCGGCCGACCGCGACCAAGGTCATCATTCCGTTCGACCGCCGGGACCTGGGCCTGGGCGGCCAGTCGGTGTTCGTGGGCCAGCGGGGCTGGACCGACCTGGTGATCGAGGCCACCAACGCCTCGGGCGACATGAGCCGCGACCTGGCGACCCTGCGGCTGATCGACATGCTGCCGTCGCTGGACCCGTTCCTGATGCGCGAGCACCTGCGCCAGCACGGCGTGATGGTGGCCAACTGCTATTTCGCCCTGTCGCAGGCCGATCTCGAGGCCATGCAGGGCTTTGTGACCATGGAGATCTCGCGGCTGATCGAGCTGGCCTATCGCGGGGCCGGCGGCGTCGGTCGCGCCCATGCCGCCCGCCTGGTCGAGGCCCTGCTGTCCACCGATGTCGACGAGCGCCTGGAGCCCCTGCGCCAGACCCTGGTCATGGAGGGCGAGAGCTTCAAGGAAGGCGTCTTCAGCTGGAAGGGCTTCCTCTATTACAAGTGGATGCTGACCCGCCTGTGGCCGCAGCTGACCACGGTGGGCCAGGAGCTGGGCCGCGTGGTGGTGACCGGCAATCGCGATGCCGAGACCGGCCGCTATGTCGACGACGCCCGCCGCCGCCTGCAGGGCGGGGTGCTGGTGGAGCGCTCGGCGATCCTGCGCACGCTCAAGGTCTATGATGACGCCTTCGAGGACCTGATCGAGAACGGCCGCCCGAAGGCCTTCCGCGAGTTCCTGCTGCGCGCGCCGGAAATGTTCCTGTCGCTTGGCGAGCGGGTGGGGGTGATCTCCCACATCTCCAGCTACTGGCGCTATCGTTTCCCGCAAGGGGAAGCCCTGACGGTCGACGTCGAAGAGGCGATCGACATCTTCCAGGACTTCGAGGCCGGGCTCTCCGTGCCCATGGCCAGTTAACGGCCGAAAATCATCAAGGCGTTTTTTACGATCTGGGCCTAATGCTCTTTCTCTAGATTTTAGGAGCCCCAGGTCCGTGTTCGACGGGAACGTGCGCACTCTTCAGCGTGTCGCCTCCAAGGTGCAGCGTGTGCTGGTCGTGGACCCCAATCCCGCGACCGCGCGCCTGCTGGCCGAACACCTGCGCCCGCTGGGCGCCGTGCAGATGTTCGCCGCGCCCAGCGCCGAGAAGGGCTACGCCATGGCCCGGGCGACCGATCCGCAGCTGATCTTCCTGGAGCACGCCCAGCAGGGCGTCGACGGCCTGGCCTTCGCGCGCAAGATCCGCCGCAGCGACCTGCCCTGCCGCGAGGCGCCGATCATCATGTGCACGGCCGAGGCCACGGCCGAGACGATCTTCGGGGCGCGCGATTCGGGCGTGCACGAGTTCATGCGCAAGCCGTTCACGATCAAGGATCTGGAACGTCGCCTGGAAGCGGTGACCCTGAAGCCGCGCGACTGGATCGAGGCCGTGGCCTATGTCGGTCCCGACCGCCGCCGCTTCAACTCGGCCGACTACAAGGGTCCTCGCAAGCGCAAGGCCGACGCGGCCGGCACGCCCGCCGCGCGCCTCTCCCAGGCCCTGCGCATCGTCAAGTCGGCCGCCACGGCCCTGGACAGCGATCCGGCCCAGGCCCGCCGCGCCCTGGCCGCCCAGGCGGTGGAGCTCAAGCGCGTGGGCGAGGCGGTCAAGGACCCCCGCCTGGTTCAAGCCGCGGAGGCCCTGGGCACGTTCATGGGCTCGGACCTGGCCGGTCCCGCCGGCCGCGCCGAACTGGTCAAGCGCATCGACGCCCTGATGGGCTTCATGTCGGATGAAGGCGGTCGCGCCGCCTAGCCAGCTTCACTGTCACGAGTCTGTCGTGGAACTGTCGCGTACTAGCCGCGTCTAGCCGTTAACAGCCCGCTCGAGGCCTTCAATCGCGCAAAGCGAGGGGTTCTCGGGGATAATTTCATGACCATTCGTCAACAGACGGCGCTGCTGCGCCGAGTCAGCGCGCTCGCGCTCGTCATCGCTGCGACCGCCGTGGGAGCCGCCCAAGCCGAAGTGACCACCGTCGGCCCCGACGACGACAGCACGTCCGTCAGCGACATCGTCGTCACCGGCCGTCGTCCCATGGCCGAGAGCCAGGCCGTGGCCCTGCAGATCCAGAAGAATTCCGACTCGCTGGTCAGCGTCCTGTCGGCCGACGCCGTCGGCGCCTTGCCGGACCAGAACATCGCCTTCGCCATCGGCCGCCTGCCCGGCGTCGCCGTCGAGCGCGACCAGGGCCAGGCCCGCTACGTCAACCTGCGCGGCGCGCCGGTGTACTGGACGACCCTGTCGTTCGACGGCCTCAGCGTCGTCAGCCCGGAAGGCCGTTCGACCCGCTTCGACAACATCCCGTCGGCCATCGCCAGCCTGATCACCGTCGAAAAGGCTATCGTGCCGTCGATGCCGGGCGACACCGTCGCCGGTAATGTCGACATCCGCACGCGCCGCGCGTTCGACTATGACGGCCAGCGCATCAACGGCAAGCTGGGTCTGGGCCGCGTGAAGCTGGGCGGCGGCGACGAAGTCGACGCCAACCTCGTCTACTCCAATGTCTTCGCCGACAAGCTGGGCATCGTGGCCCAAGCTTCGTACTACTCGCGCGAAATGGCGACCGACAACTGGGAAACCGATCCCTATCTCGCCAACACGACCTACCCGACCAAGCACTTCGCGCGCGAGCACGAGAACAAGCACTATCGCCTGACCCGCGAGAACATGTCGGCCACGGTTCGTCTGGACTACAAGTTCGACGAGAACCACTCGATCTTCTTCAGCACCGTCAACACCTACTTCCACGACGACGAGCTGCGCGACAACTTCATCTTCCGCCTGGACCAAGGCACGGACGCCGCCGGCAACGGTTACACCAGCGCCGCCTACGTCAACGGCAACAACCCGACCTTCGGCACGACCTACGGCGCGCGCATCAACGCCCGCATCGACTATCGTGACACCAAGGAAGCGATGACCACCAACACCCTGGGCGGTGAGCATCGGTGGAACAAGCTGAGCGCCACCTGGCGCCTGAACTACACCTTCACCCAGGACGGGCGCGACACCCCGGTGACGATCGCCTTCCAGAGCCCGTCCAGCTTCCTGCTGCGTCCGACCGTCGAGTACGATTTCCGCAACGGCGACGTGAACACCGTGAAGCTGTTCCAGACGGGCGGCGTGACCGGCGCCCGCACCCGCGGCGCCCAGGTGATGAACATCGAGGACTTCCAGTTCCCGATGACCAGCGCCGGCAACCTCAAGGGCGGTGACTTCACCAACGCCTACACCGCCAAGGCCGACTTCGATTACGAAGCCGAGCTGGGCGGCCACGAGACCAAGTTCGAGTTCGGCGGCCTGTGGACCGACCGCACCAAGAAGTCGCGCGAGAGCAGCTTCACCCGCAACTTCTCGGGTTCGGGCGTGCCGACCTGGGCGCAGTTCGCCAGCAACATCGAGTATCTGGGCAGCCAGAACCTCAACTACACCTTCCGCTACACCGACAAGGACACGACGACGGCGTTCGTCGACGGCCTCGTCGCCAACGGCACGGCCACCAAGAACGACACGACCGCCAACTACTGGCGTGTGGGCGAGACGATCACCGCCGGTTACGTGATGGGCACGACCCGTTTCGGCTGGGGTAACATGGTCTACGGCGTGCGCGCCGAGCACATCCAGAACCACGGGCAGGCCTATGTCACCGGCCTGGGCCTGGTGAAGACCAAGAACGACATGACGCTGTTCTATCCCAGCGCCCATGTGAACTGGAACCTGCGCGAAGACCTGAAGCTGCGCGTTGGCGTCACCACCTCGGCCTCGCGCGCCGACTTCGACGACCTGCGTCCGAACTTCACCTACAACGACTCGGCGATGACGGTTTCGGGCGGCAACCCGGACGCCAAGCCCGAGCGTCAGGTCGGCCTGGACACCTATCTGGAATGGTACGCCGGTCGCGAGACGTTCTTCTCGGCGGGCGTGTTCTACAAGGACCTGAAGGACGTTCTGGTCCAGACCTCGCGCGTGTTCGGCGACACCTCGCTCAACAGCGGCGGCATCGATCGTTCGGCCTATGACTACAGCGGCATCGGCAACGCCGGCTCGGGCCACCTGAAGGGCCTGGAGCTGTTCTTCAGCGGCACCGCCGAAACCTTCGTCCAGGAGCGCAACCTGCCCAGCTGGCTGGGCGGCTTCGGCGCCCGTCTGTCGGGCACCTGGACCTCGTCGGAAGTGGACCTGCCGTCGGTCGGCGGCGTGCCGGCCCGCACCATCTCGGTGCTGGGCACCTCGGACGCCGTCTACAACGTCCAGGCCATCTACGAAAAGTACGGCATGACCCTGCGTCTGGCCTACCAGTACCGCACCCCATGGGGTCAGTCGGTCGGCGCCTATCGGGTCATCAACGGCGGAACCTATCCGACCGACAACGGCGACATCTTCTGGGATAGCGACGAGGAGCTGGACTTCTCGGCCCGCTACCGGGTCAACAAGAACGTCGAGATGTTCTTCGACGCCAGCAACCTGACCAACCAGGGTTCGCGCCGCTACGGCGACCAGTCGCGCTATCCGATCGAGTACGAGAAGTTCGGTCGTCGCTTCGTCGGCGGCGTGCGCTTCAACTTCTAGAGCGCGTCAGGCGAAGTGTGGGCGGTTCGCCGCCCGGACGCGCTCCGGGCAAAAGACATCGGGGCCTTTCTTAGTCAGAAAGGCCCCGGGGCTGGGTAGACACCAGGCTCGACCAGAACCTCCCCGGAGCGATCCGGGGAGGTTTTTCTTTGCCCCCTAGCGGTGGCTGGCGGGGCGGGCCAGCCAGTGGCGCAGCGCGCCGTTGACCGAGCCGGGGGCCTCCATCGGTGTCATGTGGCCGGTGTCGGGTATGATCAGAAGGTGCGTGCAGCCGATCGCTCGCGCCATCTCGCGGTGGCCCTCGGCCGGCGTGATCTGGTCGTTCTCGCCGCAGATGATCACCTTCGGCACGCGCAGGGCCTTCAGGGCGGCCTCACCGTCCTCGCGCTCCAGGCTGTTCTGGCGCAGGAAAACCTCGCGGCCCAGGCGCTGGGTCATCTCGACGATGCGGCCGGTCAGGTCGGCGTCGTCCAGGCGCGAGGCGTCGACATAGCTCTTCAGAATGGCCTGGCCGATGCCCAGGAACGTGCCGCCCTTGGCGGCGGCCTTGTTCAGCGCCCGGCGCTGGGCGGCGCGCTCGGGCGTGTCGACCCGGATGGCGGTGTCCAGCAGGGCCAGGCGCTCGATGCGCTCCGGCGCCAGGCGGGCGATCTCCTGGGCGACGTAGCCGCCCATCGAGAAGCCGGCCAGGGCGAAGGTCGGCTCGGCCTGCGCCAGCACGCTCGTGGCCAGCTCATGGATGGTCTCGCCCTGGGTCAGGTCCGGGACCCAGCAGCGGGCGACGTCAGACAGGCCTTCGATCTGGTCGCGCCATAGCTCGGCGTCGTTGAGCAGGCCGGGAAGCAGGATGAGTTGGGGCAGGGCGGCGGTCATGGTCGCGACCATTAGCCGTTTCGCGCGGCCGCTCGAAGCGCTAAACCCGCCGCATGACCCTGACTCTCGTGAAAGCCTGGACCGCCGCCAAGGATCGTCTGAAGGACGCCGGCATCGATCAGCCGTCCATCGACGCGCGCCTGATGCTGGAGGTGGCCGCCAATGTCACCCGCACCGAGATCGTCACCGATCCCTATCGCGAGCTGACCGAAGAGCAGGTCGCGACCCTGAACGACTATCTGGAGCGCCGCGCCAAGCGCGAGCCGGTCAGCCACATCATCGGCCGCAAGGGCTTCTGGAAGATCCTGCTGCAGGTGAACAAGAACGTCCTGACCCCGCGTCCCGAGACCGAGGTCATCGTCGACGAGGTGCTGAAGGCCTATCCCGAGCAGATGGGCTTCTCGATGCTGGACCTGGGCGTGGGCTCGGGCACCATCCTGCTGGCGGTGCTGGCCGAGCGCCCGGCCGCCAAGGGCCTGGGCATCGACGCCTCGGACGACGCCCTGGCCGTGGCCCGCGAGAACGCCGCCAACCTGGACCTCAACAACCGCGCCGCCTTCATGCACGGCGACTGGACCGCTGGCCTGGGCGACGCCAGCTTCGACCTGGTGGTCTCCAACCCGCCCTACATCCCGTCCAAGGTCATCGAGACCCTGGAGCCGGAGGTTCGCGACCACGAACCGCGCCTTGCCCTGGACGGCGGCGAGGACGGCCTGGACGCCTATCGCCTGCTGGCCCCCGAAATCCTGCGGGTGCTCAAGCCCGCCGGCATGTTCGCCGTCGAGATCGGCTACGACCAGTCGGCGGACGTCGAGGCCCTGTTCCGCGAGGCGGGCGCCCAGCAGGTCCGGACGGTCAAGGACCTGTCCACCCACGACCGCGTTGTCACGGGGGTGAAAAATCCCTTGGAAACCGGGGCGTGAACCGTTAGACGAGTCTTGTCTCCTTCCAGATCGCCGGGTGACGGGAAAGACGAGCGTCGCTGACGTTCGCCAGGCTCCCCCGGCAGGCGCTCCCGGTCCGCCGGTCGTCGCGCCGAACGACAGGGTGGGGGGCTCTACGGAAACCAGTGTCTCTGATGCCTACCAGGGTTCGACCCGCCCAGAGACCAGCAAGGCCGGATGCGCCAGCACAAGACTGACCTCCGGACAGGTTCAGAAGAAGACCATGAGAGATTTCAAGGGCATGAAGCGCCAGCGCGGCCGCAACAATCGCGGTGGCAGCGGTGGCAAGCCTCAGCAGCACAACGCCAACCGCGCGTTCGATTCGAACGGTCCGGAAGGCGTGAAGGTGCGCGGCGCGGCCCAGAGCGTCTATGAAAAGTACCAGCAGCTGGCGCGCGACGCGACGTCGTCCGGCGACCGCGTGCTGGCCGAGAACTACCTGCAGCACGCGGAGCACTATTTCCGTGTCCTGCGCGCCATCCAGCCGAATCGGGCGGTGTCCGACATCATCGGCAAGGACGTCTACGCCGCCTACGAGATCGACTTCGAGGCCGAGCCGGAAGAAGTCGAAGCCGTCGAGACCCCGGCTCCGGCCGAGGGCCAGTCGGGCGAAGGCGTCGAGGGCGGTGAAGGCGGGGAACAGCGCCGCGACCGCTTCGAAGGCCGTGACCGCGATCGCAACCGCGACCGCGACCGCGACCGGGATCGTGACCGCGATCGCAATCGCGACAACCGTGACGGCGAAGGCCGCCGCGACCGCTGGCGCGACCGCGACGACCGCGATCGGGACCGCAACCGCGACGACCGTCCCCGTGATGATCGTCCGCGCGATGATCGTCCTCGCGACGACCGCCCGCGTGAGGACCGCTTCCGCGACCGTGACGACCGTCCGCGCGACGATCGCCCGCGTGATGATCGGCCTCGTGATGACCGTCCCCGCGAAGACCGCCCCCGTGAAGATCGAGTGGCCGCCGAGGGCGACCAGCCGCAGGGCGAAGGTGAATTCCGCGAGGGCCGCCGCCCGCGCCGCGAACGCAACCGCGATCGTGACCGTGACTGGCAGCCGCGCGGCGAACGCGACCCGATGGCCGTGATCGAGCCGGAAGCCTCGCCGTTGCCGACCGCCAGCGAAGCCCCGGCCAGCGAGGGTTCGCCTCTGCTGCGCGGCCAGGACGGCGCCGTCAGCGAAGCGCCGGCCTTCCTGGGCCGCAAGACCCGCTCCGCGCCGGCCGAGGAGGCCCCGGCCCCCGCTGCCGCCGAAGGCGGCGAAGAGGTCAAGAAGCCCCGCCGTCGCCGCGCCCCGCGCAGCTTCGAGGCGGGCGAGGGGGCTCCGGCCCCGTCGGAGTCGGAAGAGGCCTGAGCCTCGGACGCTTGAAGTTCGAAAGGGAGCCGTGAAAGCGGCTCCCTTTTTCTTTGGGCGGCGCCTAAGCTCCCGGCCAAGTTCGGTTGGGGAGTTTCCATGAAACAGGCGTTGCGGATCCTGACGCTGGCGGGCGCCCTGGTGCTGGCGACGGCGAACCCCAGTGCGGCCGAGCGGCGCGGGCCCTGGGTCAGCGCCTGGTCGACGGCGGTGGTCGCGGCCGAGCCCGACAAGCCGCCGCCGTTCCCGCAAGGTCCGTTCGTGCTGCGCCAGGTCGTGCGCCTGACCGCCGGCGGGCCGCGCGTGCGCCTGCGCCTCTCCAACGCCTTCGGGACTGCGCCGCTGCGCATCGACGCCGCCCACGTGGCGCTGTCGACCACGCGGGCCAGCGCCGCCATCGTCGCAGGCAGCGACCGCAAGGTGACCTTTGACGGCCGTGACGGCGTCACCATCCCGGCCGGGGCGGTCTATCTGTCCGATCCGATCGCTCTGCCGGCCAAGGCCCTGGATCGCCTGGCTATCAGCCTGCAACTCCCCGCGCCGCCCAGCCTGTCGACCCAGCACCGGGCCTCGCGCACCACCAGCTACCTGGCCGCCGGCGCGGCGCCCGACGCCGCCGACCTGCCGGGCGCGACCAGGACCGTGCAATGGCTGCAGCTGGCCGGGATCGAGGTCGAGAACGCCAGGGTGAGCGCCATCGCGACCTTCGGCGACTCGATCACCGATGGGGCCGGCACGGCGGTGGACGTCGACGAGCGCTGGCCCGACGTCCTGGCCGAGCGCCTGCAGGCCGATGCCCGCACCCGCAACCTGTCGGTGATCAACGCCGGCATCGGCGGCAACCGCCTGCTGACCGACGGCAACAGCCCCAGCGGCCTGGCGCGTCTGGACCGCGACGTGCTGACCCATCCGGGCGTCACGACCCTGATCGTGCTGATCGGCGTCAACGACATCGGCAACCTGTCGCGCGAAGGGCCGGTGACGCCGGAGAAGCGCCAGGCCGTCGTTCAGGGCCTGATCACCGGCTATCGCCAAGTGATCGAGCGCGCGCATGGCCTGGGCGTCCGGGTGATCGGCACGACGATCCTGCCGTTCGGCGGCACCAAGGTGTATCGCTCCGACGCGGACGCCGACGCCGACCGCCAGGCGGTCAACCAGTGGATCCGCACCTCGGGCGCCTTCGACGCGGTGATCGACTTCGACGCCGTCACCCGCGATCCGGTCCGTCCCGAACGCCTGAAGGCCGAGTACGACAGCGGTGACCTGCTGCACCCGTCGCCGGCCGGCTATCGCGCCATGGCCGCGGCCGTCCCGCTGTCGCTGCTGGCCCCGCGCAAGTGATCGCGTCCCTGGCCCTGGCGCTGGCCGTCACGACGGCGCCCGACGTCTATCTGCTGACCGGCCAGTCCAACATGTCCGGGCGCGGCCTGGTGGAAGAACTGACCCCCGAGGAGCGCTCCGCCGACCCGGGCATCCAGGTCTATGGCAATGACGAGCAGGTCCGCCCGGCCCTGGACCCGCTGGACGACGCGACCGGCCAGGTCGACACGGTCTCGTCCGACGCCGGCCTGGCGGCCGTGGGCCCCGGCCTGTTCTTCGCCCGCGCCACCCGCATCCTGCGGCCCAAGCCGATCCTGCTGGTCCCCTGCGCCAAGGGCGGTTCGTCGATGGCGCAATGGAGGCCTGGCGGCGGTCGCGACACCCTGTACGGTTCGTGCCTGGCCCGGGCCCGGGCGGTCGGCGGCAAGCCCAGGGGCGTGCTCTGGTACCAAGGCGAGACCGACGCCGGCCAGGCGGACTCGGCGCAAGCCTGGCGGGCCTCGTTCGAGACCCTCGTCACCCACTTCCGCGCCGACCTGGGCGCCAAGCGCCTGCCGATCGTCATCGTCCAGCTGGCCGACGCGCCGTCGCCGGCGATCAGCGCGCCCAAGACCTATCCCGGCTGGGCGGCGATCCAGGCGGTCCAGGCTGGACCGCTGCCAGCCTGCGTCGCCATGGTCTCGGCGAAGGGCCTGCCCAAGAAGCCCGACGATCTGCACCTGACGACCGCCGCCCAACGCGACCTCGGCCCGCGCCTGGCCCAGGCCATGGACCAGCTGCGCCGCGCCGGCTGCCGGTAGAACCGCTGGCCGGCTTCGGGAGTTGTTCCCGGACTGCAAACCCCAGGAGCCGCCCATGCGCGTCGCGTCCGTTCTCGCCCTGTCCCTGCTGACCGCCGTTCCGGCCATGGCCGCCTCCGGCGACTGGCGCGCCGACGCCAAGCGGTCGGACGTGCGGCGGATCGAGCGGCTGGACGAGGCCTGGCGCGAGGCCCTGGCGGACGCCCGCCGCGACGGTCATGGCCGCGAGCTTCGGGCCCTGGGCGCCCTGGTCGACCCGCGCGTCTCCCTGGCTCGCCCGCAGCCGACGCCGGGGACCTATCGCTGCCGGACCATCAAGCTAGGCTCGCAACTGCCGGGCCTCTCCTATGTCGCCTATGGCTGGTTCCGCTGCCGCGTCGCGCTGACCCCGGGCGGCGACCTGATCCTGGAAAAGACCACCGGCTCGCAGCGCCAGGCCGGCAACCTCTATCCCGACGCCGCCAAGCGCCTGGTGTTCCTGGGCGCGGTGGCCTGGGGGACCGACGAGGGGCGCGCTGAGTACGGCCGTAGCCCCGAGCGCGACCAGGTCGGCGTCTTCGAGCGCGTCGGCTCCAACCAGTACCGGCTGGCACTGCCGTGGCCGCAGCAGGAGTCCAAGCTGGACATCCTGGAGCTGCGTCGCTGACGGCTCAGGTTGCCTGAGGGAAGGTCGGCGCGATAAGGCTGCGTTTCACGTCTGAAACAAAGCCGACGGAGCCCATGGCCTTTCTTCACCGACTGACCTTGCCCCTCCTGATGGCCGTCGCGTTCGCCGCGTCCGGCTGCGCCTACAACGCCGACCTGGGCCGCGACCAATTGCTGATCGTCGGCGACGACAATCTGGCGGCCGAGGGCGAGAAGGCCTGGGCCGAGACCCTGCGCAGCGGCAACATCTCGCGCGAGCCGATCAAGGTGGGCCGGGTGCGGGCCATCGGCCAGCGGGTGATCGAGGCCGCGGGCATGGCCGACCGACCCTGGGACTATGCGGTGTTCCTGGACGAGGCGCCGAACGCCTTCGTGCTGCCCGGCGGCCATGTCGGGGTGACGGTCGGCCTGCTGGCCGTGGTGGAGAACGACGACCAGTTGGCGGCGGTGATCGGTCACGAGGCCGGCCACGTCGTCGCCCGCCACGCCGCGGAGCGGATCTCGCAGCAGCGCACCTCGGCCATCCTGCTGGGCATCGCCGGCGCGGCGGCGGGCAGCAGCGACTTTGGCCGGTTGGTCAAGGACCATGGCGGCTCCGCGGCCAAGTTCGGCGTGCTGCTGCCGTTCTCGCGCAAGCAGGAGCTGGAGGCCGACAAGCTGGGCGTCGACTACATGCAGCGGGCCGGCTATCGCCCGCGCGAGGCGGTGACCCTGTGGCGCAACATGCAGGCCCTGGACATCGCCCAGGGCAAGGCCGGTGGCGGCGAGCTGAGCTCGACCCACCCCTCCGACGCGGTGCGGATCCAGGCGCTGGAGGCTTATCTTTCGAGCAAGGGCTGGTAGGCCTTGTGTGGCCCATCAGCCACACCTAAATGCCCCTCTGGAACCCGCCGTGCTTGATGAAGGCGGCGGGTCCGGATCCGCCTAGGAAGGGGACACTCTAGACCATGAATATCGACCTCTATTCGGACCGCGCCAAACAGGCCGTTCAGTCGGCTCAGAGCCTGGCGCTCGCTCGCGGCCACCAGCAATTTGCGCCTGAACACATTCTCAAGGTCCTGCTCGAGGAGAAGGACGGCCTGAGCCGCGCCCTGATCCAGAGCGCCGGCGGCCGCCCTGACCAGCTGGACGGCGGCGTCGAGACCCTGCTGACCAAGACCCCGCGCGTCGACGGCGCCGGCGGCCAGCTGTACATGAAGCCCGACACCGCCCGCGTCTTCGCCGAGGCCGAAAAGTCCGCCAAGGCGGCGGGCGACGCCTTCGTCACCACCGAGCGTCTGCTGATCGCCATCGCCAAGGAAGGCGGCGAGGCCGGCAAGCTGTTCAAGGAAGCCGGCGTCAGCGCCCAGGCCCTGGAAACGGCCGCCAACGCCCTGCGCAAGGGCCGCACCGCCGACAGCGCCAATGCCGAGGAAGGCTATGAGGCCCTCAAGCGCTACGCCCGCGACCTGACGGCGGCGGCCCGCGACGGCAAGCTGGACCCCGTGATCGGCCGCGACGAGGAAATCCGCCGCACGATCCAGGTTCTGTCGCGCCGCACCAAGAACAACCCCGTGCTGATCGGCGAGCCCGGCGTCGGCAAGACCGCCATTGTCGAGGGTCTGGCCCTGCGCATCATCAATGGCGACGTGCCCGAGAGCCTGAAAGACAAGAAGCTGCTGTCCCTCGACATGGGCAGCCTGATCGCCGGCGCGAAATATCGCGGCGAGTTCGAGGAGCGCCTGAAGGCGGTCCTGGGCGAGGTCACGGCCGCCGAGGGCTCGATCATCCTGTTCATCGACGAGATGCACACGCTGGTGGGCGCCGGTAAGGGCGACGGGGCGATGGACGCCTCCAACCTGCTCAAGCCCGCGCTGGCGCGTGGCGAGCTGCACTGCGTCGGCGCCACCACGCTGGACGAGTACCGCAAGCACGTCGAAAAGGACGCGGCCCTGGCCCGTCGCTTCCAGCCGGTGTTCGTCACCGAGCCGACGGTCGAGGACACCGTCTCGATCCTGCGCGGCCTGAAGGAGAAGTACGAGGTCCACCACGGGGTGCGCATCAGCGACAGCGCCATCGTGGCCGCCGCGACACTCAGCAACCGCTACATCGCCGACCGCTTCCTGCCGGACAAGGCGATCGACCTGGTCGACGAGGCCTCCAGCCGCGTGCGCATGGCGATCGACTCTAAGCCCGAGGAACTGGACGAGATCGACCGCCGCCTGGTGCAGCTGAAGATCGAGCGCGAGGCCCTGTCGAAGGAAACCGACATCGCCTCGAGGCAGCGCCTCGAAAACCTCGAAGTCGAAGTGGAGGACCTGCAGTTCCGCAGCGATGAGATGACCGCCCAGTGGAAGGCCGAGAAGGAGAAGGTCGGCGGTGCGGCGCAAGCCCGTGAAGCCCTCGACCGTCTGCGCGCCGATCTCGCCACCGCCCAGCGCGCCGGCGACTTCGCCCGCGCCGGTCAGATCCAGTACGGCGAAATCCCGGCCCTGGAGCGCCGTCTGGAGGAAGCCGAGCAAGGCGACACCCAGGCCCTGACGCCGGAAGTCGTCGACGCCGAGCAGATCGCCGCCGTCGTCAGCCGCTGGACCGGTGTGCCGGTCGAGAAGATGCTGGAAGGCGAGCGCGAGAAGCTGCTGAAGATGGAGGACGAGCTGCGCGGTCGCGTGGTCGGCCAGGACGAGGCGCTGGTCGCCGTGTCCGACGCCGTTCGCCGCGCGCGGGCCGGCCTGCAGGATCCGTCCAAGCCGATCGGCTCGTTCCTGTTCCTGGGTCCGACGGGCGTGGGCAAGACCGAGCTGACCAAGAGCCTGGCCGAGTTCCTGTTCGCCGACGAGCACGCCATCACCCGGATGGACATGTCCGAGTATATGGAAAAGCACTCGGTCAGCCGTCTGATCGGCGCGCCTCCCGGCTATGTCGGCTACGACGAGGGCGGGGCGCTGACCGAGGCTGTCCGTCGCCGTCCGTACCAGGTGGTGCTGTTCGACGAGATCGAGAAGGCCCACCCGGACGTCTTCAATGTGCTGCTGCAGGTGCTGGACGACGGTCGCCTGACCGATGGCCAGGGCCGCACGGTCGACTTCCGCAACACGCTGATCATCATGACCAGCAACCTCGGCGCCGAATTCCTGGCCAATCAGGAAGAGGGCCCAAATGGGGAAAGTGCCGACGTGGAAGCCGTCCGGCCGCTGGTGATGGGCACGGTGCGCGGTCATTTCCGCCCCGAGTTCCTCAACCGGATCGACGAGATCATCCTGTTCAAGCGCCTGTCGCGACCGCACATGAACGATATCGTCCGCATCCAGCTGCAGCGGGTCGAGAAGCTGCTGGCCGACCGTCGCATGACGATGTCGATCGATGCGGAGGCCCTGAACTGGATCGCCGACAAGGGCTATGACCCGGTCTATGGCGCGCGTCCGTTGAAGCGCGTGATCCAGAAGGAACTGGTCGACCCGATCGCCCGCCGCCTACTGGCCGGCGAGATCGAGGACGGCGGCGTCATTGCCGTCGGGGTCGAGGATGGCGGCCTGTCGTTCGGAAAGGCGACGCTGCAATAGAAGCGATGAGGGCCGCTCCGGAAGGAGTGGCCCTTTTGCATCTAGTCCCAGTCGCCGATCGAGATCTCGTCGGGCCAGGGCTGGCCCTTGCCGGTCTCGAGCAGGGACTTCAGGCTCATCAGGAACAGCGCCCACTTGGTCGAGCAGTCGTGCATGAACTCGACCGGCTCGCGCCAGCCGGTGTGGCTGAACATCACCACCGTCCAGTCGCCTGACACATTCGGCGCCCAGACGATGCGCGAGCCGATCCATTCGGGCGGACCATCGGTGACTTCCCACAGGATGCGGTCGGGCTGGTCGGCCAGCACCTTCACGTCGATGAAGCCGCGCTCGCCGAACTTGAAGGCCAGCGCGCCGCCGGCCTGGCCCTCGCCGGTGGTGTCGGTGGTCCACCAGCCGGCCAGGCGGTCGACCTGGGTAAGGGCGGCATGGACGTCGGCCAGCGGGGCCTTGATCCCGACGCGGTGCAAAATGTCGAACATGGGCATGACTCTCCGGCGACCGGCGCAGGGCGCGCCGGCCTAATGGCGTTGCGGGGGAAAGAGCGGTTAGGGGCGGCTCAGGTCTCGTCGTCCAGCACGTCGTCCAGTCTGCGCACGACCGTCTTCCAGCCCTCGCCCATGTTGCGATAGGCGGCCTCGTTGCGCGGCAGGACGAAGCCGGCGTGGACCAGTTTCACCCGGGTGCCGGCCTCGGTGGGGGCCAGGGTCCAGGTGACCACCGTCTCCAGCCGCGAGCCGTAGCCGATATTGGCCGCGTCACCGCCGGACCACGAATAGGACAGGCGCTGATTTTCGGTGACCTCCAGCACCTGGCAGCGGATCACCCCGTCCCAGGCGCCGGCGGCGGTGGTCTGGAAGGTGAAGCGCTGGCCGATGATGGGTGCGAAATCGGTCGGCGGCATCAGCCAGCGGGCGATCAGGGCGCCGGTGGTCAGGGCCGTCCAGACGACGGAGGGCGCATGCGGGAAGACCTCGTCCAGGACGATGTCGTGCGTGGCCGGAGCCAAGGCTTGGGCGGTCATACGGAAGCATCCTTGGGCGGGGGGAGGACGACGGGATCGATCTCGCGCAGCAGCAGGCGCAGGGCGTCGACGCGGTCGCGCCAGAACACGCCGTAGAAGCTCATCCAGTCCAGCAGCGGGGCCAGGCCCTGCGGCTGGGCGCGGTAATAGACCTTGCGGCCCTCGGGCCGTTCGGCGACCAGGCCGGCCGTGCGCAGGGTCTTCAGGTGCTGCGAGACAGCGCCCTGGCTGACGCCGCTGTGCTGGGTCAGTTCGGCGACGGTGATCTCTTCGCTGCGGGCGATGCGCTCATACACGGCCCGCCGCGTGGGGTCGGCAAGGGCGCGCATGACGGTGTCGACGGGTGAGATCTCAAGCATAAAGAACAATTAGTGTGCGCTAATATATTAGTCAATGCTAATTGTTTTCCGCGTCTCCCGCCGCACGCCGTTGACCATGTCGTAGCAATGCCGGCGGCCCTGAGCGCTACTGCAGTAACCCGGCTCGGCCGAGCCCGAATGCAGTGTGACATAGGCATCGCGGCGGCACTCGAACCAGGCGCGCTGGAAGGCGACGTGGTCGGCGTCGCGATGGAACACCGGCTGGCGGTCGACGGTGTAGAACCGCACCATGCTGGCCAGGCCGCCGAAGCTGCCGCGGCCATTGACCAGGCCGCAGATCTGGCCGTCGCGGGTGGACCATACCGCGCCCAGCTCCAGCGGCGCGCCCTGGTCCAGCCGGGTTTCCAGACGGTCGCGCACGATCCGCCACTCGGCCTCGGCCCGGGGCCGCGCCTGGACAGCCTCGATCAGGGAGGGCGGCGACTTGATGGCGTTGGCGCGCTCGAACCGCACCAGATCCTTGGCCGTGAAGGCCAGGGCGCCCAGCAGGCCCACGACCGTCACGGCGGAGATGACTCGGGGCGTCAGCGCCCGCTTCGTGCTGGGGGTCCCGAAATCTCGCAGGGCCATGGCCGCGCCTCCCGTCCTGATAGGCGGCAGGTTCGGGTCGGCGTCGAGAAATTACAAGTATAAAATTTACAGAAGTAATTCGCGCTAGAGCTTGCGGGCGATGACCGCAATCGACAGGCCGAACGGCAGGCCCCCGCCGGCGGCCAGCGGGGCCTCCAGCGAGAAGACGCCGGCCAGGGCCTTGTTCAGCCAGGTGGGCGGCATGGCGTCGTCGGCGCTTTCGTCTTTAAGGAGGCGTTTGGCGGTCCGCTGGACGGCGGCCAGCGGGAACAGCAGGGTGTTGAAATAGGTCGCGGTCTCGACCGTCAGCCCGGCCTGGTCGAACAGGGCGCGATAGGCCGGCAGCAGGTAGCGGCGCTTGTGGTGGTGGGCCACGTCGTGATGGCTCCACATCCACTGATAGGCCGGCACGGTGGTCAGGATCGCGCCGCCCGGCTTGACCAGGGCGGCCAGAGCCTTGACCGAGCCGGCGTCGTCATCGACGTGCTCGACCACGTCGAAGGCGCAGACCAGGTCGAAGGTCTCGGGCGCGTAGGGCAGGCCGTCCGGCAGCAGGCCGGTGTCGATGGTCAGACCAAGGCGCTCGGAGGCATAGGCGCGCGACTCGTCGTCCGGCTCCAGGGCGGCGACCGTGCCGAACTCACGCAGCAGCGGGACATTGCCGCCCGCGCCGCAGCCGACCTCCAGGATCCGGGCGTTGGCGGGCGCGCCGATGCGGCGCAGCAGCTGGCGCAGGATCTTGCGCCGGCCGACGAACCACCAGTGGTCGGTCTCCAGATCACGGATGCGGTCGTAGATCAGGCGTTCCATGGCGCGAGTCCTGGTCTTAGGCGTCCGGCTGGTGGGCGAAGACCCAGAAGTGGCTCAGCAGGAACAGCGTCGCGGTGTAGCTGACCACGGCCACGCCCTGGGCCGCAACATCGAACACCGCGCCCGGCGGGACCAGCAGGTGGGCCAGGGTCAGAACGCCCTGGTTCACGGCGAAGGCGAACGCCACGGCGGTCAGGTAGCGCAACGGCGCGCGCGCCTTGGTCTGGCGGTCCTTGAACACGAACAGCTTGCTCAGGGCGAAGCTGACGCAGATGCCGACCGCATAGCCGACGGCGTTGGCCAGGTGAGCGTCGAAGCCCAGGCCGATATCCAGGGTGATGATGATCGAGAAGCCGACCAGGGTGTTGATCACCCCGGCCAGGCCGTAGCGCAGCGCCGAAAGCAGGAAGTCCCGTCGGGCCGGGGTCAGCATCGCGGCCACGCTCAAGCGTCCGCTCCGGACGTGGCGTCGAAGCCGTAGCGGTCCATGACCACGTACAGCGGGCGGCCCTTCACTTCCTGATAGATGCGGGCCACGTATTCGCCCAGCGAGCCGATAGCCAGCATCTGAATGGCGAAGCCGGTCAGGATCACCACCATCAGCGACGGATAGCCGGGGACCTTGTTGCCCTCCAGGAGGGTCCGCAGCACCAGGAACAGCGCGGCCAGGGCGGCCAGCACGCCGGCGACGACGCCGACATAGCTCCACACCCGGATCGGCGCGGTGCTGAACGAGGTGATGCCGTCCAGGGCGAAGTTCCACAGTTTCCAGTAGCGCCACGAGCTGGTCCCGGCCGCGCGCTCGGGGCGGGCATAGGGAATGGCCTCCTGGCGGAAGCCGACCCAGGCGAACAGGCCCTTCATGAAGCGGTTGCGCTCGGGCAGCTGACGCAGCACCTCGACCACGCGCTTGTCCATTAGTCGGTAGTCGCCGGCGTTATAGGGCAGGTCGACGTCCGACAGGCGGTTGAAGGCCTTGTAGAAGCCCTGGGCGGTGAAGCGCTTGAGGGCCGTGTCGCTGCTGCGGTCGACGCGGACGCCATAGGCGACGTCGGCGCCGTTCTCCCAGGCGGTGATGAACTGACCGATCAGCTCGGGCGGGTCCTGCAGGTCGACGTCGATCGGCACGACCATGTCGCCGATCACGGCGTCCAGGCCGGCCGACAGGGCGGTCTCCTTGCCGAAGTTGCGGGCCAGGTTGATGACCTTGATCTTCGGGTTGCGCTGGTGGTGGCGCAGCAGCACGGCCAGGGTGTGGTCGCGGCTGCCGTCGTTGACGCAGACGATCTCGTAGTCGACGCCCAGCTGGGCCAGCTCGTCCTCGATGCGGTCGAAGAACAGGTCCAGCACCTCCTGCTCGTTGTAGCAGGGGGCCACGATCGACAGGCGCTTGCCGGCGCGCGAACGCGGCGCGGCGACGGGCAGGGGGGGAAGAGACACGGGCGAAACGACAGGCTGAACCATGGCGATGGTTTAACCGCGTTGCGCGCGAAGGGGGAGGGGGCGCGTTACGCCGACGCCGGCCTAATCGTCGTCCGGCGCAGGGGGGATCGCATAGGTGATCGGCAGGACGCAGCCATGATAGCCGCTGGCCGGCGCATTGGGGCGGGCGCTCAGCACCAGGTTGCGGGCCGTGTCGCCGAATGCGGCCGATGGCTGGGCGGCCAGCACCTCGACCGCCCCGACCTGGCCCCAGGGCGCGACGTCGAAGCGCACGATGGCCCAGCCGGCCACCCGACGCTTGTCATAGGCGCTGGGATAGGTCCGAACCTTGGGCAGGTTCAGCGTTTCGGGCGGCACGGCGCAGGTGTCGCCGGGGCGGGCGAAGCTGGCGATGCTCGGCATGGGCGGTGCCTGGGTGGCGCGCGGCAGGGCCTTGAAGCTGGTGAAGCAGCCGGTGCGGGCCGGGCCGGGGAAATACTTGGCTTCGGCGACGGCCGAAGCCACGCTGTCGGCAAAGGCAACCTCGCCATTCTGGGCCGCGATCCGGACGTTGCGGACCGCGCCGCGGGCGTCGATGTCGTAGCGCACGGCCGCCCAGGGCGGATCCAGGCTCTTGTCATCGAAGGCGCGCAGGTCCGGATAGACTATGACCTGTGGTCGGCGGCGGACCCCCGCGGCGTAGCAGTCGCCCGCGCTGGCCAGCGCCTTGCGCACCGGGGGCGGGGTGTTGCGGCCCTCGGTGACCAGCACTTCGAACAGTCGGGCGGGCGAGGCCTCGGCCATCAGGCTGTAGGTCGGTGTGAGGCCGGCGGTGCAGCCGGTGGCCGGCGCGCCGGGGGCGAAGCGCCAGCTGGCGATCGCGGCGGCCTGCTCCTGGTCCAGCCAGTGGGTGGACGGCGTGGTCTTGACCAGGTCTAGCACCCGGCCCTCGGCATCGACCGAGAAGGTGTGAATCGCGCTTACCGGCGGGGGCGGAGGCGGCGCCTTGCTTTCAGCCGGCGGTCGCCAGGATTGCCAGAAGCGGGGCGAGGGCGTGACGCCCTCGATCAGGCGGGGCGAACCCTGGGCGCAAGTGACCGCCGGCGGCGTGAAGCTGACCAGCATCATCGGGGACAGATCGCCCGGGGGCGGCGCCACGTTCGCGGCGGCGGTGACGGGCGACAGGACAGCCAGGGCCAGCAGCAAACCGCGCATGAGCGCTCCGCGATCTAAGGTTGAGCCAGCTATCCTCGGCGTCGCCCCGGTCGTCAAGCGGGGTTGGCCCTAGCTCTTGCGGAAAAAGCCGTGGATGCGCTCGGCCAGGGCCTGGCTGACGCCCTCGACCTTGACCAGGTCCTCGACGCTGGCGCGGCCGACGCCCTTGGCCGAGCCGAAGGCGTGCAGCAGGGCCTTCTTTCGGCCGGGACCCACGCCCTCGATCTCGTCCAGCGGGTTCTTCTTCAGGTCCATGCTGCGGCGGGTGCGGTGGGCCCCGATCGCGAAACGGTGGGCCTCGTCGCGCAGGCGCTGCAGGTAGTAGAGCACCGGCGACTTGGGCTCGAGCATGAACGGCGGCTGGTCGGGCAGGAAGAAGCGCTCCAGGCCTGCGTCGCGATCCGGGCCCTTGGCCACGCCCACGACGGCGATGTCGTCGACGCCCAGGTCAGCCATGATCTCCAGCGCGGCGTCCAGCTGGCCCTTGCCGCCGTCGACCAGGACCAGGTCGGGGCGGTTCTCGCTATCGCCTTCTTCCTCTTCCTTGACCAGGCGGGCGAAGCGGCGCTTCAGCACCTCCTTCATCATGCCGTAGTCGTCGCCGGGCGTGAGCTCGGTGCTCTTGATGTTGAACTTGCGGTACTGGCCTTTCATGAAGCCTTCCGGCCCAGCCACGATCATGCCCCCGACCGCATTGGTGCCCTGGATGTGGCTGTTGTCGTAGACCTCGATCCGCTCGGGCGGGGCCTCCAGCTTGAACGCCTCGCACACCCCGGCCAGCAGCTTGGTCTGGGCGCTGCCCTCGGCCATTTTCCGTCCAAGCGCTTCGCGCGCATTGGTGAGGGCGTGCTGGACCAGGTCGGCCTTTTCGCCGCGCTTGGGGACGCTAATCTCGACCTTGCGGCCACTCTTGACGCAGAAGGCCTCGGACAGCAGCCCCGCCTCGGCCGGTTCCAGGTTCGACAGGATCAGGCGCGGGATCGGCTTGTCGTCGTAGAACTGGCCCAGGAACGCGGTGAGGATGCGCTGCTCCTCGGTGGTGGTCTCGTCCTCGGACTCATCGGCCGCGCCCGCGACGCGCGGGAAATAGGCGCGGTTGCCCCAGTTCTGGCCGGCGCGGAAGAAGAACACCTGCACACAGGCCTGGCCGCCCTCGACGTGCAGGGCCACCACGTCGGCCTCGTCCACGGTCTCGGGATTGATCTGGGTCTCCTGGGCCACGGCCGACAGGGCGCGGATGCGGTCGCGCAGGCGGGCGGCGCGCTCGAACTCCAGGTCCTCGGCGGCTGCTTCCATTTCCTTGGCCATCTGGCCCATCACCGCGCGGGACTTGCCGCGCAAGAACGCCTCGGCCTGATCGACCAGCGCCTTGTAGTCGTCCACGCCGATCAAACCGGTGCAGGGGGCGGCGCAGCGCTTGATCTGATACAGCATGCACGGCCGGTCGCGCGTCTCGTAGACGCTGTCGCTGCACGAGCGGAGCAGGAAGGCCTTCTGCAGAGTGTTCAACGTACGGTTCACCGCCCAGGCGCTGGCGAACGGTCCGAAGTAGTCGCCCTTGATCGTGTGGGCGCCGCGGTGTTTCCGAAGCTGCGGCGCATCGTGGTCTCGGCGGATGACGATCTCGGGGAAGCTCTTGTCGTCGCGCAGCAGCACGTTGAAGCGCGGCTTCAGCTGCTTGATCAGGTTGATCTCGAGCAGCAGGGCGTCGGCTTCGGTGCGGGTGGTGACGAACTCCATCGACCGCGTCGCATCGACCATGTGGGCGATGCGGTTGGTGTGAAAGCGGCCTTGCGCATACTGCACGACGCGCTTCTTCAGGCTCTTGGCCTTGCCGACGTACAGCACCTCTTCGGCGTCGCCGATCATCCGGTAGACGCCCGGCGCGTCAGGCAGGCGCGTGACCTCGTCCTTGATCAGGGCGGCGCCGATCAGGCGGGGGGAGGCGGTGTCTTCGGAGGTCGTGTCGGTCACAGGGGAGATATAGGCGAGTCCGGCGCGTTCAGCGACGTTCGAGGCTGTGTCGGATGCGCAGGATGACAACGACGTCCCCATGCACCTGGTATTGGATGACGTATTGGTTCGAGTGGAAGCTCACGTAGCGCCTGCGATGCCGGCCCGAAGGATTAAGGGACCCGCGTTCAGGAAAGTCGGTCAGCCCGTTGATCGCATCCGCCAACTCCGAACCAAGAGCACGCGCATACATCGCGCCGCGTTCGATGAGCCATGCTTCAAGCCTGTTAATGTCCGTATTGGCCAGCTCGGTGAGGACGATCTGGCGCACCTTCAGCGACGTTGGCCGAAATTCCGTAGCCGGGCTTCAACCTGCTCCCATGGGACGCCACCCGTGCGCAGCGCTTGGTCGCAGATCCGATCCAGCTCGTCGGCATAGGCTTCGGAGTCCTGGTCGAGGTCGTAAGACCCGAGGATCGTCGCCTCGGTCCATGGGATTTCGCTGTCCGCCACGCCGGACGGTTCGACTGCGTTGCCGAGAATGCCGAGCGCATAGTCCTCCACGCTCTGCCCTGCCGCCTTGGCGCGCGCGCGAAGGCTGTTGGAGAGCGCCGAAGTAATCTTCAGGGTTAGTCCATCATCGGCCATGTTCCGACTATGTTCCAGTCGCCGTTTGTCGTCAACGCACAGCCCCTGTATGACGCGCTTCATGACCACGCGCTCGCTCTTCGTGACCCCGCTCTATGAAGCCTCACTCGCCGGGGAGAAGGGCTTCGACACGTTCATCGACGACCTGCACGACGCGTGCATCGCCATCGCCGAGGACGACGATGCGGGCCAGGCCTGGGCCTATAACAAGGGCTATCTGGGCTATACGTCCTACGCCTCGCTGAACGACCTGGCGCAGCGCGACAGCCTGTTCGACGATCTCAAGCGCAAGCTGGACAAACACGCGGCCGCCTTCGCCAAGGACCTGCGCTTCGACCTGGCCGGCGGCAAGCTGGTGATGGACAGCTACTGGATCAACATCCTGGAGCCGGGCGGCCAGCACACCAGCCACATCCACCCGCACAGCGTCATCTCCGGCACGGTCTATATCACCATCCCGCCGGGCGCGTCGGCGCTAAAACTGGAGGATCCGCGCCTGGCGATGATGATGGCCGCGCCCACCCGCGAGGCCGACGCGCCCGAGGGCCTGCAACCGTTCGTCTATGTCCAGCCTGCGCCGGGCACGGTGCTGATGTGGGAAAGCTGGCTGCGCCACGAGGTGACGCCCAACCGCGCCGACGAGCAGCGCATCAGCGTCAGCTTCAACTACGCCTGGCGCTAAGCGGCCGCGGCCTCGGGCTCAGCGGTTGAAGCCTTCCAGCCCTTCTCCAGGGTCCAGGCGGCGATGGCCAGCCATAGCAGGCCCAGGAAGGCATGGCCGCGCTGCCAGAAGCCGACGTCATTGCCGGTGCGCACGTTCCATACGCCGGTCAGCAGGGCGAAGACCAGCAGCAGCCCCAGGAACCAGCCCAGCGAGAAATTGGCCAGGCGGCGATAGCCGGACTTGCCCCAGAGCGCCCAGGCGGTGAACAGCGGCGCGAACTGGATGGCAAGGCCCACGCCACAGGCGCGGTGCATGGGATCGGGCCAGTGGAACACGCCGGCGAAGAAGGCCCCCAGGCCCGTCAGCGCGACGAAGAGGCCTGCAAAGGCCGAGACGGTCCGCCGGCCGCCCGCCTGCTCCAGCGCGTGGGCGAAGCCCGCGCCGGCCAGCAGGCCCGCGATGCCGGCGACCATCATGCCGTAGTTGAACACCTCGGGCAGCGGCGCGGCCGGGCCGCCCAGCTCGCTGATGAACTGGGCGCCGGCGTCGAAGCCCGGGAATAGGCGCTGGGCCAGCCACACGTCGGCCACCATGATGGCCGGCGCGATCACGCCGATCTTCAGGAAGGCACCGGTGCGGAGGGTCACGCGAAATCCAGAGGTCTAAAAAGCAAGAGGGCGGCAGAATCCCTTCCGCCGCCCTCCGGGTCAATCAAGCTTTTCAGCGCAGCTTACTTGGCTGCGGACGGGTGACCGGCCGGGGCGAAGGCGCCGCCGAAGAAGTCGCCCTTCTTCCAGACCGGACGCTCGGGCTGATTGGCCAGCTCGCGGGCGATCTCGTAGTTCACCAGGGCGAACTTGGCGGCCGCCTGGTAGTCGATCGGCTGGTTCAGGTCGTCGCCGGGGTGGTGGTAGTTGGTCTTCAGGAAGGTGGTGAAGGCCTTCTCGCCGCCGTTCTGGAAGCCGGTCATCAGGAAAACCGACGGCACGCCCTGCTCGACGAAGCGATAGTGGTCCGAGCGGGTGAAGAGGCCTTCCTCCGGCATCGGATCACCCGACAGCGCCACGCCTACCCGGCCGGCGGCGCGACCCACGGCGGCGCCGATGGTCGAGCGGTCGGCGCCGAACGCGATCACGTCGGTGAACGGATACAGCAGCACCGGCATGTCCAGGTTCACGTCGGCGGCGATGTCGGCCTTCTTCACCGTCGGGTTGGTGGCGAAGTAGTCCGAGCCGACAAGGCCTTTTTCCTCGGCGGTCACGGCCAGCAGCACGATCGAGCGCTTGGGGCGCACCTTGCTGTTCTTAAAGCCGCGCGCGACCTCCAGCAGGGTGGCGATGCCCGAGGCGTTGTCCAGCGCGCCGTTGTTGATGCGGTCCTCGCCCGGCTTGGCGTTTTCCTTCACGCCGATGTGGTCGAGGTGAGCCGACAGGACGATGGTCTGGGCCTTCAGCGTCGGGTCCGAGCCTTCGATCAGGCCGACCACGTTGCTGCTTTCGCGCTTCTCGATCTCGGTCTTCAGGGCGACCTGAGCCTTGAACGGCAGGTCGAAGCCCTTGACCGCGCCGGCCGGGGTTTCGGCCTCGGCCAGGACCGTCGCCAGCGGCGTCGGGGCGCCGGCGAACAGCTTCTCGGCGCCGGGCAGGCTGACGCTGGCCAGGGCGGGGGCGCCCGGCGCGCGGATGGAGCCGACGTCCTGGGCGTTACGCCACACGACGCGCCATTCCTTCATGCCCGACAGGCCGCGCACGAACGGACGACGCTTTTCGCCGCTGGTGGTCGGAATGGTGATTACGCCGATCGCGCCGCGCTTCTCGGCTTCGGTACGCTTGGTGTTGGGGCTGCTGAGGTGGGCTCGCTCCTCGGTCTGGATCGAGGTCGGGGCGCCGCTCAGCATCACGACGATCTTGCCCTTCACGTCCAGGCCCGCGAAGTCGTCGCGGTTGCGGCTGGCGTCGACGACGCCGTAGCCGACGAAGACCAGCGGCGCGTTCAGGTTCAGCTCGGCGGCCTGGGCCTGGCCCGAGGGCAGATAGTCCTCGCCGTACTTCAGCGGCGTGGTCTTGCCGTCAGCGCCGGTGAGGGTCAGCACGCCTTCGCCGACCGGGCGGAAGGCCAGCAGCGGCACGGGCTGCAGGTAGGAACCGGCGCCGCCGGCCGGCTTGACGCCCAGCAGGGCGTATTGGGCGGCGACGTAGTTGGCGGCGATGTCATAGCCGCGCGTGCCGGCTTCGCGGCCTTCCATGGCGTCATCGGCCAGGAAGCCCATGTGAGCCTTGATGGCCTCGGCCGAGGGGACGAAGTCCGAACCGGCGGCCTTCACCGTCTTCTGGGCGGCGGGCTTGGCCGGGGTGGCCGCGAGAACCGGTTGCGCGACCATGAGCAGGGCGGCGCTGGCGAGCGCGGCGCGACGCGTGAACGACATATGCAGGGAAACTCCTAAGGCGCGGACGCCGCCCCTCGGGTCCGCAGCAGGGGGCGAACCATGTCGGTGTGCTGACGGCTTGTCGAGGGGCGCAACCTGAACGTTTTGTAATGTCGGGCAGGATTTCTCTCGCCGAACGAAGTTCCGGCAAGGTGGCGCCAATCACTGGCGCGCAAGGGCTTTCGGCGTTCCAAGGCCAACGCGGTTAGCGACGGATTCACCCTGTTTTCGGCCCGTCTGGATGTCCCCGAAAAGGGTTAACGCGCGCTAAAAAAGATGACCAGACTGTAAATTTTACCATTTTTGGTTGCATCTGCTTAACCCAACTGCCGCGATAACCAACGTCAAGAACGCCAACTCTCTGGGGGATTTCCTCATGCAGGCTCTCTCGATCGCCGCCGCCGGAATGATGGCCGCCGCGGACCGTCTCAGCAGCAGCGCCCAGCGCGTCGCTGCGGCGGGCGCGCAGGCCGAACGCATCGAGCAGACGAACAGTGTGGACTACGTTGCGGAGCGGACGCAGCAGATCGGCGCACAGGTCGATTTCGCCGCCAACGCCGCGGTGGTCCGGACCGCCGACCAGATGTCCGGCGCGCTGCTGAACCTCAAGGTCTAGCGCGCCGACAGGAGCGTCAGCGCTCCGAGCCGTATCGACATATCGCCCGACCGATCGCCGGACAGAGCTGTCCGGGGAAGCGGACGGGTGCGAGCCGCCGGGTCTTCCCGAAGCGCCCCCCTTTGCCCCGGGGAGGCCCGGCCGCCGCCTCCCGCAAGCGCCCCTAGTCTCGCGGGAGGCGGCCCCACGCCTGGAGCTGACATCCGGGAATAACGACGAAGAGACCTTAACTCGCCATTCCGCAGCCGGTGGGGCCGTCGGTGATGGCGAGTCTTTTTGCGTTCTGACGCTTAGCCAGAGTGGGACACCCAAACGAAAACCGCCGCGACCGGCCTTAAGCCCGTCGCAGCGGTCTGGGTCTTTTCAACGTCTCTCCAGAGGAGAGAAGCTTACTTCGCCTTGTCCATCAGGCCGGCGAAGCGCTCGAACAGGTACAGGCTGTCCGTCGGGCCGGGCGAGGCTTCGGGGTGGTGCTGCACCGAGAAGACCGGCTTGTCGGCCAGCTGAATGCCGGCGTTGGTGCCGTCGAACAGCGAGACGTGGGTCTCCTGCACCGGGGTAGGCAGCGACGCGCTGTCCACGGTGAAGCCGTGGTTCATCGAGACGATCTCGACCTTGCCCGTGGTCAGGTCCTTGACCGGGTGGTTGGCGCCGTGGTGGCCCTGTTCCATCTTCACGGTCTTGGCGCCCAGCGCCAGGGCCAGCATCTGGTGGCCCAGGCAGATGCCGAACACCGGCTTGCCGCTTTCCACCAACTTCTGGATTTCCGGCACGGCATAGGCGCCGGTCGCGGCCGGGTCGCCAGGGCCGTTGCTCAGCAGCACGCCGTCAGGGTTGCGGGCCAGGATGTCCTCGGCCGAGGTCGAAGCCGGCACCACCGTGGCGCGGGCCCCGACATGGGCCAGGGCGCGCAGGATGTTGCGCTTCACGCCATAGTCGATGACCACGACGTCGTACTTGGGCTTGTCCAGCTTGGCGTAGCCTTCCGGCCACGACCACAGGCCCTCGTCCCAGGTGAAGGTCTGGGTGGTCGAGGCGTCCTTGGCCAGGTCCAGGCCTTCCAGGCCGGCCCAGGCCTTGGCCTTGGCGACCAGGGCGTCGAGGTCGAACTTGCCCTCGGGCGAGTGGGCGATCACGCCGTGCGGCATGCCGGTCTCGCGGATCTTGCGGGTCAGGGCGCGGGTGTCGACGCCGGCCAGGCCGACCATGCCGCGCGCCTTCATCCAGGCGTCGAAGTCGCCGCCGGCGCGCCAGTTGGCCTGCTCGGTCGGCACTTCGCGGAAGAGAGCGCCGCGGGCGGCCGTCTCGGCCACGCCGGTGATCTGCTCGACGTCCTCGACGTTGGTGCCGACGTTACCCACGTGCGGGAAGGTGAAGGCCACGATCTGGGCCATGTACGACGGGTCGGTCAGGATCTCCTGATAGCCCGTCATGGCGGTGTTGAAGCACACCTCGCCGACCGCGTCGCCGACCGCGCCGCAGCCCACGCCTTGCAGGATCGTGCCGTCGGCCAGGGCCAGAACGCCGGTGACGCCGGGAAGAAGGTCTTGGGACATTCTGTGAAGCGCTCCTGCACGCGGGTTGGGGTGTTTATTTTTGCAAAAAAGCGGGCAGGGAGTAACCCCAGCCCGCCGCGCAAACGGCGCGGTGTGTAGGGGGTCTGGGGGAGGGGGTCAACCCCTGCCGATCACGCGAATTTCGCTTGGCTCCACATTCCCGTGATATGCGAACGCGCAGCCTCGCGCCGAGGGGCAAAAAGCCCTTATGGTGCAAGGCTTCCACACCAAGCGACAAGACGAACAAGGGAGGACGGACCCATGCTCGAACTGCGCCCCAATTGCGAGTCCTGCGACGCGGACCTGCCGCCGGCCAGCGGCGCGGCCCGAATCTGCACCTTCGAACACACCTTCTGCGCTGCATGCGCGGACGAGCGGTTCGACGCGGCCTGTCCAGACTGCGGCGGCGGACTGGTGGCCCGGCCCATCCGGCCCGAAAACCAGCTGCACCGGTTTCCGGCCTCTCTGCGCCGCGTGAGCCGGGGCCACCGGCCGCATTAGGTCCCGTAGAACGCCGGTCTCGGGACAATCTGTCGCAAGGCTGGCGGGCCCGATGCTTTCAGGTCATTAACCGCTCCCGGTGCAAGCTCCAGCATCCAAGGAGCCCCACCGAATGATTCCCGCCCAATCCCAGGCCAAGATCTCCGAGCTGTCGTCCCGCGTCGTGCTCGGCGTCGGTGAGACGCTGCTGAATCTGGCCCTGTCGGCGGCCGTTCCGGTGTCGATCGTAGTGTTCGCCGTCCTGACCTTCTAGGACGACGCGCCGGAGCTGGATCGCCCCGGCGCGAAGGCGTCTAGCGGGCCAGCAACCGGCGCAGTTGCGCCAGCGCCCGGTCCGGCGGCGTCTGATAGCCGATCGGCTCGACGAAGTTTCCCTGCCGATCGAACAGATAGATCGCCGACGAGTGGTCGATCGTGTACTCGCCGCCGTCCTGCGGCGCCTTCTGATAATAGACGCGGTAAGCCTTGGCGGTCTTGGCGATCTCGTCCGGCGTACCCGTAAAGCCGCGGATGTGCGGGTCGAAGTTCGACAGATAGAGCTTAAGCTGCTGGGGCGTGTCGCGCTCGGGATCGACCGAGATCAGGACCACGTTCAGCTTGTCGGCGTCCCGGCCCAGCGCCTGTAGCGACGCCGTCAGGTCGGCCAGGGTCGTGGGACAGACCTCCGGACAATAGGTGAAGCCGAAGAAGACCGCCGTGGGCTTGCCCAGCAGGCTCTTCTCGGTGACGGGCTTGCCGTCCTGGTCGATCAGGTTGAACGGCCCGCCGATCTTGATCGACGCGCGCGGCGCCTCGGCCGCGTCCTTGGCCCCGCAGCCCGCCAGCGGCAGGATGCATAGGCCAAGGGCCAGAACCAGACCGCGCATCAGTGGGCCATCCCCGGCATGGCCGGCAAGCGGACCACGGCGTCCAGCTTGACCGGCGGGGCGTTGCGGAACTTCAGCACCAGCGGGACCTTGGCGCCGGTCGTCAGGGCGATCTTCGGGCCGATGATCATCACGTGCTCGGCGCCGGGCTTCAGCGCCACGGTCTGACCGGCCGGCAGGGCGATGCCGTCGGCCAGCTTGCGCATGCGCATGACGCCGCCGTCCATCGACATGGTGTGGATCTCGCCGCGATCGGCGGCGGTGGTCTCGACCGACACCAGGCGGTCGTCGGCGCTGACCTTGAGGGTGACGTAGCACCCGCCGGCCAGGGCGCCCGTGGGGGCTGGGCGGCACCAGGCGTCGGTCGCCGCCACCTTGGGCGCGGGGGCGGCCTGGGCGCAGGCGGAGATGGCCAGGGCGGCCAGGGTCGTGAAAGCAAAGGTCTTCATGGTCGGGCTCCGGGGATCAGAAACGATAGGCCAGGCTGACCGAGGCGTTGCGCCCCTGGGCCGGCAGGATGTAGCGGGCGACATGCACGTGGCTGCCGGCGAAGTAGTCGTGGTCCAGCAGGTTCTCGATGTTGAGCTGCACCTCCAGGGGGCGGCCCTGCACCGAGACTTTCACGGCCTGTACCAGGTCCAGGCGGACATAGCCGGGCAGGCGGGTGGTGTTGGCGCCGTCGGCATAGCGGTCGCCCTGGGCGGCCAGGCCCAGGCCCGTGCGCCAGTGGGCGTCCCACCGCATATTGGCCCAGACGCTGCCGGAGTCGCGGGCGACATTGGGGATATGCCGGCCGGGATAGAGGCTGGCCGCTCGGTACTTGGCGTCGGTGTTGGCATAGGCGAGGTTCAGCGACAGCCGGTCGGTGACCTGGCCGTTGACCGAGACCTCCAGCCCCTGCGAGCGGGCCTCGCCCCCGATCAGGAAGCGACCGAAGAAGGCCGGATCACCGGCGATCATGTTGCTGTGGTCCAGGCGAAACAGGGCCGCGTCGGCGCGCAGCCGGCCCTTGCCAAGATCCAGTTTCCAACCGGCCTCGTATTGCTGCGAGTGGCGCATCGGCGCGGACTGGCCCGAGGTGGTCATCACCGGCTGGAACGCGCTGCCGGTGCTGTAGGAGGCATAGAGGCTCTGATGCGGCGTCAGGGCGTAGGTCACGCCGAGCTTGGGCGACCAGCGCTGCTCGCTCACCGGCTTGACCACGCCCACGACGCCATAGGCCGAGTCCAGGTCGACATACTGCAGGCCGGCGACAAGGTTGAAGCGGCCGATCTCGACGCGGTCCTGGACGGTGACCAGCCAGCTCTTCGTGTCCTGGATCGTCAGGCTGCGCGGCAACACGCCGGTCGGGGTCACGACCAGGCCGCAGACCGGGTTGTAGACATTGATCCGCGGATTGTTGGCGGCCGGCACGGTCAGCGACGGCAGGTTCAGGTCCTCGGCATAGTACTCGGCGCCGACATAGAGGTTGTGGGTCACGGCGCCGGCCTTGGCGACCGAGGTCGCCCCCAGCGCCAGGGAGTCGATGATCCGCTTGCCGCCGGGCTCGTAGGCGGTGGCGCGGTTGTAGGTCCCGACCGGCTGGCCGGCGGCGATCGAGAACACCGAGTTGCGCACCGACGACGTCTTGCCGTCCAGATGGGTGTAGTCCAGCGACAGGCGGGTCTGGTCGGTCAGGCGATAGTCGCCGTGCAGGCTGTAGACCCGGTTGTCGGTCGTGGAGTCGGCGAACGGCTCGCCCAGCTGGCGGTCGCGCGGCACGGCCACGACCCTGCCGTTTAGGGCCGGCAGGCCGAAGTCGGGATTGTAGGTCTGGTTGGTGGCCTCGAAATCCAGGGCCAGATGATAGCGGTCGCCGTCGGTCTTGGAGAGGCCCAGCTTGACGCCCTGCAGCTCGTCCTTGACGTGGCGCCACTCGCTTTCGGTGGAGTGCACCAGCACGACGCGGCCGGCGACGCCGTGGCGCTCGGACAGCACGCGGTTGACGTCCACCCAGGCCTCGCGGGCGTTGTGCGCGCCGACCCGGGCATAGGCCGTGCCGAAGTCGCGCATCTGCGGCGCCTTGGTGACCAGGGCCACCGTGCCGCCGGGCTCCGAACGGGTCGAGGCCGCCGCGCCGGGGCCGCGCAGCACTTGCACCTCGTCCACGAAAGCCGACGTGAAGGCGTAGTTCGACAGGCGGGCGCCGTCGCGCAGGATGCGGCTGCTCTGGGTGCCGCTGTCGGCGATCGAGCCGCGCAGCACCACCACCTGCGAGTGGCTGCCGCTGAAGCTGAGGTCGGCCTGGGCCCCGGGCACGTTGCGCAGGGCGTCCAGCAGGGTCGTGCCGCCCTGGTCCAAAACGAGGTCGGTCGGCACGCTGGAGGTCGACATCGGCGTGTCGAGATAGGCGGCGGGCGCGCCCAGCAGCAGGCTCTGGTCCTTGCGAGCCTGGGTGATGGTCACCGAGGAGACGGTGGTGTCGGCGTCGTCGCCCTCGGCGTGGGCGGCGTTCGCGAGCAGAAGCGTGGCGGCGCCCATCAGGAGGGCGCGGCGGGTCGAAACGTAAGACATGGGAATTCCGATCGTCGGACAGCATCAGGCCGCGCGCAGTGATGCGGGCGGCGGCGAAGGGTCAGGCGATGGACGGGGGACCGGTCTTGGGCGGCGGCGGCGCGGCCAAGCCACGGCCGGGCGCGAGGGTGCGCGCCGGCGGAACAGGAGCCTCGACATAGGCGACGGCCAGGGTCTGACCTAGGGTCGCGACGGTCGGCGGCGGGACCAGAGCGCCCTGGGCCGCGAACGGGCAGGGCTGGTCGTGTGTGGCGCCCGCAGGCTCGTCGGCGGTCTTGTGGGCCTCGCCCGGCTGGACGACCTTGGCGCCGTCGGCGGTGCAGAGCACCAGGGCGAAGGGCAGGCCATTGGCCGGCGCCGCGCCCGGCATGAACCCGGCCGGCAGCATGATCTTCAGGGCGATCGCCAGGGTCGCGAGCACCAGGAAGGCGTCGCGGGCGATCGGTCTGACGAGGGCGGTCAGGCGGGGCACGAAGGCGGCTTTATCGCACCGCGCGATCGATGTCTTGAGGCGTGATGTCTCGCCCCCTCCTTAAGGGTGAGCGCTCGCGGCGGTCGCGCACCCCTGCTAAGGCAGGGGCCATGACGACCATCACGACGGTCGGCGTCGACGCCGACGACACCCTCTGGCACTGCGAAAGCCTGTTTCGCCTGTCGCACCAGCGCTTCATCGACCTGCTGGCCGAGCACGGCGATGTCGACACGATCGAGGCCCAGCTGACGGCCGTCGAGAAGCGCAATCTGCGGGTCTATGGCTACGGGGCCAAGGGCTTCACCTTGTCGATGATCGAGACGGCGCTGGAGCTGACCGACGGTCGCGTCGACACCCGCGTCATCCGCGAGATCCTGGCCGTGGGCCGCGAGATGCTGACCGAGCCGATCGAGCCGCTGCCCGGCGTCGAGAAGGCCCTGGCGACGCTGTCGGAGCATTATCGCCTGATCCTGGTCACCAAGGGTGATCTGCTGCACCAGGAGCAGAAGCTCGCCTCGTCGGGCCTGGGAGACTTCTTCGTGGCCGTCGAGATCGTGTCCGAGAAGGACGCCGGCACCTATCGCCGGGTGTTCGAGCGCTATGGCACGGGCGCCGAACAGGCGGTGATGGCTGGCAATTCGATGCGCTCGGACGTGTTGCCGGCGCTGGAGGCCGGTTGCTGGGGCGCGCTGATCCCGTATCCGCTGGTCTGGGCCCACGAGGCCGCCGAGGCGCCGGTGGGCCATGCCCGCTATGCCGAACTGGCCAATATCGGCGAGTTGCCGGCCTGGGTGGACAGCCTGCGCTAGGCCTTGCGGCCCAGCTTGGCGATCCAATCCCGCGCCGGCCGCTCGAAGCCTATCAGCGAGAAATAGGCGATCGGGAAGAGGGCGATCACCCAAAAGAGGCACCATAGGCGCATGGCGTCGCCGTTCAGGCCCCAGGCGCCGAGGCCGATCCAGTTGAGGGCGATCTTCAGCGCGATCGGGTGCAGCAGATAGAGGCTGAACGACAGCTGGGCCCAGGGCGCCAGGGCTCGGCTGACGCCGCCCTGGACGCCGGCCGCGTCGGCCGCGACGCTGGCCAGGCCGACGGCGTAGATCACGAACAGCAGGCTGGTGCGCGACGCGCCCAGGCCTGAGGCGATCACGAACGCCGCCAGCAGCGCCCACATCACGAACCGCGCCATCGGCAGCCTGGCCAGCACGTCCTTCATCTGGAAGGCCAGCATGCCCAGCATGAAGCCGGGCACGGCGCGGGCGACGCCGAAATTGAAGGTCCATTGCGAGAAGGTCTCGCCGTCGCGCGAGATCCCCAGCAGCAGAGCGAGACTTCCGAACGCCACGGCCGCTGTGGCCCAGCGGCCCTTGGCGGTGATCCAGAACAGCAGGGGGAGGGCCAGATAGAGGCCCATCTCGGCGCTGATCGCCCAGCTGGCGAAGTTCCATGTCTGGGCCTTGCAGGTCCCCCAGGCGTGGATGAACAGCACGTTCTGCGGGATGCAGGTGACGTCGTAGCGTGAGGCGTCCCGCTCGTTGATCACCCCGGCCCAGCCGAGGGCGGCGATGACCACGAACACCAGCATCGTCGCCCAGTGCAGGGGTCCTAGGCGCGCCACGCGCTTCTGCAGGAAGTCGCGGTACTTGGCGAAGCTCGTCAGCTTGCCCGTATAGATCGCCGCCATGACGTAGCCGGAGATCAGAAAGAACAGGTCCACGATCAGGCTGAAGCTCTTGATCGTGTCATCAGCCAGCTGCCAGCGGCCGTCCAGATTGATGAACCGGTTGAAGTGGAACACCACGATCATTACCGCCCCCACGATGCGCAGGGCGTCGAGGTGCAGCATCTGGTCGGAGTCGGGCTTCAGGGGCGGCAGGCGCATGGCTCAAGCTGTGCCACGCGCCGCCGTCCTCTGCCAGGGCCTCTAAGCAGCCGCCGCCTTGGCCCCCGCCGGCCGGTACTTCTCGGCGTCGCTGGTGAACTCGGCGTGGCCGTAGCGCTTGAGCTGGCGGCGCAGCTTGGCGGTCAGGTGGGCGTCGGCCAGGCTGGACAGCACGGGCACCTGGCGGGCGGCGCGATAGGCCATCAGCTGGCTGGTGACGATCAGGGCCACCAGACCGAACAAAGCAAAGTCGCGCGGGCCGATCTCGACGCCCATCCGCCGGGCGGCCGCCATGTCGTTGTTCATGAAGTTGCGCAGGAAGAACACCTTGGAGAAGCCGCGCTCGACCTTGTCGAACAGGCGGTTCTCGGGGCGCTCGTCGGGTGGCAGGTAGGCGGTCAGGGTGGCGCGGACCAGCTCGCCGCAGGTCTCGTCGTCGAAGCCGGCGCGCAGGGTGCCGCTGCGGGCGTTCATGGTGTCGACGATCCCCTGCGGGGTGTCGGCCAGCAGGTCCTCGGGCAGGCCCAGCAGGAAGCAGCGATAGCGGGCCAGCTCGACCCGGGCGCGCTCGTCCGGCGTGAAGGTCGTGCGGCCCTTGGCGACGATCTTGTAGCTCATCAGGAAGATCGGGATCAGGCCGGCCGGCATCTGGTCGACCTGCGGGATCGGAATGCCGTAGACGCCGACATTCCAGCGATCCGAGCGCTTGAGGGCGTTGAACCGCACCATCGAGTGCATCAGCCGCACCATGGCCGCAGCCTTGAAGCCGGCCCCGTGCCGCTCCAGCGAGCCGGGCAGCAGGGTGGTGGTGAAGAAGGTCGCCGTCTCGTTGACCCGGCGGGCGGCCGTGTCGTTCGACAGGGTCCCGGTCAAGGCCATAGGCAGGGCGGCGTACTTGTTCATGAAGGTGGCGATGAACGCGCCGCGAATGGCGAACGGGCCCAGATTGGCGGCGGCGTTGCGGTCCAGGCGCTGGCCCTCGCGCACCAAGTCCATGTCGACCCAGTCGGGCGTGGCCTCCATGTCGGCGATGAAGGCCAGGAGCTCCGGCGGCGCGTCGGGTACGGCCTGGACGCCTTTCTCGCAGGCCGTGGTCAGCATCTGGATCAGCGGCCGAAAGCCGTATTTCGGCATCAGGGCGGCATAGGCGTCGGCCACCACGTCGCCCAGCATGGTGTAGGCCTTGATCAGGGCGACCTTGTCGTCGGCCAGGGCGGTCTTGGACAGCTTGGGGGCGACGCTCTTCTTTGGATCGTCGGTGAAGCGCTCGGGCGTGATGTCGAAGTCGACGTCGCCATAGAGCGCCGGCAGGGCGGTCTTCTGCGACGCGACCTTGGCCCGGACGCGGTCCAGCGGCGTTTGCATCTCATCCTCGTGACGTAGCGGACCCGTGACGGGTCCTTCGATTGCGTCCTAGGGTAAGGGGCTGAGGGGCGAGGACTACTCGCCTTGCCCATGACAGGTCTGGACGCGGGAGCGACGCGGCAAGTGACTGAAAAGACGAGGCGAACGCCGCGCCAGTCGCGGTCCGAGGCGACGGTCGAGGCGATTCTCGAGGCGACCTTTCAACTTTTGGAGCAGGACGGGCCGGACGCCCTGACCACCAACCGCGTCGCCGAGCGGGCGGGGGTCAGCATCGGTACGCTCTACCAGTACTTCGGCGGCAAGCAGGCGATCCTGGCGGCCCTGGCCCAGCGCCGGGCCGATGCGGCCCGTGATCGAATCGCCGAGCTGGTGATCGCGCGGCCAGAGCTGGGGGCGGTGCGGTTGATCGTGCGCACCCTGACGACCTCGTTCGAGGGCTCGCCCGCCACCCGCCGGGCCTTGCTGGACGCGCTGTTCCTGGAGGGCGGCGACCAGGTGATCATGCGCCACCATCTGTCGTTCCTGGAGACTATCGCCGGCAAGGCCAGCCTGGGATTCGACCTGTCGCCCGAGGCCGGTTTCGTGCTCACCCATGCGGTGGTCGGCCTGCTGCGCGCGGCCACCATCGAGGCCGATCTGCAGCTGGATCCGGAGCGTCTGGAGGACGAATTGGTGCGGCTGATGGAGGCCTATGTCTTCGCCCTGCTCAGCGCATAAAACGCGCGGGGGTAGAGTGCTGCGTCGACTCGCCGACGGAACCGTCCCCGCAAGGTGACGTTGTTTTATCACCGGGTGGGGCCCTCGACGGAGAGAGAGTGAACATGACCAACAAGATCGCGCTGCTCGCCGCCGCTGCGTCCCTGACGTTCGCTGGCGCTGCTTTCGCCCAGGAAATGACTCCGCAAACCGCGCCGACCGCGCCGCAGGCCACGCCGCCCGCCGCGACGACGCCGGATCCGACCGCCCCGGCCTCGCCGACCGCGCCTGCGCAGTCGATGACGCCCGCTCCGACCACCGAGAGCACGGCCCCGGCCGCTGCGACTCAGCCTTCGGCCACCCCGGCTGACAGCGCCGCGACGCCCAGCTCGGCGACCGCCGCCGACTTCAAGGTCGGTGCCGCCGTGAAGGATTCGCAAGGCGTCTCGGTCGGCCAGATCACCGGCACCAGCACGGGCGCCGACGGCTCGACCAACGTCATCGTCACCAACGGCGGCGTGAAGTTCGCCCTGCCGGGCAACAGCCTGAGCGCGGGCGCCGATGGCAGCGTTTCGACCACGGCCACCAAGGCCCAGATCGACGCTACGGTTGCGGGCGCCAAGCCTCAGTAACCCCGTCTTTGACTTGATCTGAGACAACGCGAGCCCGCCCGGCATTGCCGAGCGGGCTTCTCGCTGGTAGCGATGGAGCCTCAAAGCGGGGCGGTTCTCGCCGACTTGGGGTTCAGTATGCCTCCGGCTAATAAGACCAAGCGTGGGTCCAACTCGCTGCTTTGGGATCTGCTGACGTTCGACCGCCTGGTTACCGGGCCGGTGATTCACTTCATCTATTGGGCTGGGCTGGGCGTCGTGACCCTGTTCGGCTTCTCGGTCGTGGGCGCGGCCGTGGGTCTGGCGCTCAAGGAGCCGGGCGTGGGCTCGCTGCTGCTGGCCTTCCCGATGCTGATCGCCGGCCTGCTGGTCGCCGGGGCGCTGGTGCTGCTGTGGCGCGCCTTCTGCGAGTTCTACGTCGCCATCTTCCGGATCAGCGAGGACCTGCGGGCCCTGCGCCAGACCAGCGACGCCGACCACGCCGCCTACCAGGCGCGCCGCCAGGCGGCTCCGCCCCCGCCGCAGGGCCAGGCCCCGCAGCCGCCGCTGCGCTAGTCGGTCGTCAGTAGCGGTCCGTACCAGGGCCGCGCCGTCGGCTGGGCCATGGTCTCCACCGCCTCGATGAACTGCTGGCGGGGAATCGCTTCATAGAACGGACGCTGGCCCTTGATGTAGGCCGCCAGCCCCTGACGGCCGTGGGTCTTGGTCAGGGTCACGGGCTTGTCCGGAAAGGTCATGCCGAACGCCTGGCGCACGAACGGCGCGGTGAAGAACTGGATGTCCTTCAGCGGATCCCCATGCAGCGACCAGCGCGCGCTCAGGGTCTTGCCGATCATCGGCTCCAGCCGCGCCAGGATGTCGTCGGCGATCCAGCGCATGGGCAGGACGGACGGATGGTTGGGCGTATGGCCCAGCCGCTGATCCTTCCAGATCGCTCTCACGCGGTCGGAGATTCGCACGTCCAGCGGCCGGTCGCCGTCCAGCACGCGGTCTTCACGCACCCCGAACTCGTAGAAGCCGGCGGCGACCATTCCCTCGACGAAGGGCTCCAGGCCCTGGAGGTGCAGCAGCCGGTCGGCGATCTTCTCGTCGCTGAAGCCGCGGGCGATCAGCGCGCCCAGCAGATAGTCCATGTACTCGGTCGGCGGCTCGGGCAGGCCGGGCAGGGCCGAGGTGATGAACGGCGTGTAGACCTCGAAATGGTAGTAGGCGAAGCTGATCAGCGTCGTGTACGCGCCGGCGGCCTCGACAATGCGGGCCGAGGCGAACTGCGGGCCGCGATAATTGGCCGAGATCGGCTGGTACAGCACCACGTCCAGGTCGGGGACCGAGGCGATGAAGGCCTCCATGTCCTCGGGCGTGATGTTCATCACCGCCGGCACGGGCGTGAACACGATCTTGCGGTTCAGGCCCGGAATGCCGTTCAGCAGCTTGAGCAGGGCGTTGGCGTGGCAGGCGCCGAAGATGGCGGCTCGGATCGGTTTCTGGCGCGGCATCGGGATCGGGGCGTTAGCGGGCCAGGACCTTCAGTCGCTCGCGCAGGGTCGAGATGGCGTCCATCTGCAGGTCCAGCGCACAGATCATCTGTTCGGGGATCGCCTTGGCGTCCTCGCGCAGCGTGCGTCCGGCGTCGCTGAGATCGACGATCACCCGGCGCTCGTCCTCCGGATCGCGATGGCGCTCGACCAGGCCGGCCGCCTCCAGCCGCTTCAGCAGCGGGGTCAGGGTGCTGGAATCCAGGTCCAGCGCCTCGCCCAGCGCGCCCACGGTGCGGGGGCTGCTTTCCCACAGGACCAGCATCACCAGGTATTGCGGATAGGTCAGGCCCATCGCGTCCAGTAGCGGACGGTAGAGCCGCGTCATCCGGTTGGCCGCCCCATACAGGGCAAAGCACAGCTGGTTGTCGAGCTTGAGGGCTTCGACGGACGGATCGGATGACGCGTTGTTCTTGCTCATTACACCACTAGTTACGCCGCCTTGACGGTGATGGCCACGTCAACATTGCCGCGCGTGGCGTTTGAATACGGACAAACCTGGTGCGCGGTGGCCACCAGGGCCTCGGCGTCGGCCTGGCTGAGGCCTTGGGTCTCGACCTCGAGGGCGACTTCCAGCTTGAAACCAACCTCCTGGGTCGCCAGGCCGACCTGGCCGGTGACGGTCGAACCCGTCAGGGCGATCTTCTGCGTGCGGGCGACGTGGGCTAGGGCGCTCTGGAAGCAGGCGGCGTAGCCAGCGGCGAACAGCTGCTCGGGATTGGTGCCGGTTTCCTTGCCGCCCAGGGCCTTGGGCATCGACAGTTGCAGGTCCAGAAGACCGTCATCGGTGCGGACATGACCTTCGCGGCCGCCGACGACCGTGGCGCGGGTGGAGTAGAGAGTGCTCATCGGAAAGCTCCAAGGCTTGAATGATGAGCGCGATTTAATCGCGCACAACTGTTCTTCAAGTGGTGAAGCTCGAGAAAATCGCGCAGAGCGTCGGATTTACGCCGCCCAGGCGGCCGCGAAGCGCTTCAGCAGCGAGCGGGCGGGGCTTTCGGCGCCGGCCTCGGCGGCTTCCAGGCGCAGGAACAGGTCGCCGGCCTTGTGCTCGGCGCGGGCCGGCAGGCCTTGGCCGGGCAGGCGGACTAGGCCGCGGGCGGCGGCCTTGGTCGAGATCCAGGCCAGGCGCGGGCCCAGCGGGGTGTCGGCCTCGACGCGACCGCCCTCGGCCAGCACACGCGGATCGACCTTGCCGGTCAGCCACAGGTCCGAGCCGCGCACCAGCGCCCCGTCCTGGCCGCGCAGGCGAGCCTCGAACAGCACGCCGTCGACGCGGACCCGGTCGCCGTCGCGCAGGCCGGCGGGCAGCTTCAACCGCAAGCGGCGGCCGTCGATGTCGACGTCCTGGCTGCCGCCGGCGACGGCGGTGGCGATATCGATCTCCAGGAACACCCGATCCGATACCGGCGCGGCCGAGGCCACCACCGGCGGGAAGGTCGTGCGGACGATCGGCGTGTCCTGCAGCAAGCGATAGGCGGCCAGCACGTCACGGAACAGGGCCGCGTCGCCGGTCGGACGATCCGGATGCGCCCTTTTGGCGGCCTCACGATAGGCCTTGCGCAGCTCGCGTTCGTCCGCGTCCGGCGTCACACCCAGCAGGGCGCGGGCGGCCGATAGCGATAGAGCGGCGGGACGGGCAGTCATGGTCCGACCCTTGCGCCCGGATGGTCAACGACGCGTTAAGTTAAGACTTTAAGGGTCCGCATGGTGTGGCCCCCTGCGCGCGACCGGCCTATATCGGACGCATGAGCGCCGACCCGACCCTGATCCCCGCCTCGCCCAGCGAAGACGACTATGTCCGCCAGGTCACCGAGGCCACGCCGCCGGCCCTGCTGAGCGAAGAGGATCCGTTCGCCCTGTTCGCCGAATGGCTGGAGGAAGCGGGCAAGAAGGAGCCCAACGATCCCAACGCCATGACGGTCTCGACCGTCGACGCCGACGGCATGCCCGACTCGCGCATGGTGCTGCTGAAGGATTTCGACGCCCGCGGCTTCGTCTTCTACACCAACACCCACAGCGCCAAGGGCCAGGAGCTGACCGGCCAGCCCAAGGCCGCCCTGCTGTTCCACTGGAAGTCGCTGCGCCGCCAGGTGCGCATTCGCGGCATCGTCGAGCCGGTCACGGACGCCGAGGCCGACGCCTATTTCGCCAGCCGCGCCCGTCACAGCCAGATCGGGGCCTGGGCCAGCGACCAGTCGCGGCCGCTGCCCGACCGTCTGGCCCTGGAAAAGCGCGTCGCCGAGATGGGCCTGAAGTTCGGCCTGGGGAAGGTGCCGCGTCCGCCGCATTGGTCGGGCTATCGCATCGTCCCGGTGGCTATCGAGTTCTGGCGCGATCGGCCGTTCCGCCTGCACGAGCGCCTGGTGTTCGCGCGTGTGGGCCAGGGCTGGTCGACCCAGCGCCTGTTCCCGTAGGACGCTTTTCTAGACCAAAGTCTAGGGGTTGAGCGCCTTCGTGCGCCACATCCTTGAGGGGCGATTAACCGTGAGGGCCTAGGTTTTCGGGTGAAATCCGGAAGACCTTCACGATGCGGCTGAGCGCCTTCTTCACTTCCCTGGCGGCGTTGGGATTGCTGTTCGCCGCCTCCAGCGCGTCGGCGGGCTGTTCGGCGGCCACGACGTCGACGGCGACGGTCTCGTACTCGCCCTATGCCAGCGCGCCGACCTTGCCCGGCTCGCCGGGAGGCTTCGGCTGCACGGCCGGCTCGCCGGTCCTGTCGGTGCTCGGCGCCAACTATCTGAAGGTGTCGGTCACCAGCACCAACAGCTTCAAACTGACTCAGTCCGGCGCGACCGATCTCTATTACACGCTGTCGGGCAACGCCGCCGGAACCATGCCGCTGTCGGGCACGCCCACGGCGCTGATCAACGGCACGACCGATGTGCTGGGGCTGCTGGGCTCGGTGCCGGCCAGCGTGCCGCTCTACATCAAGCCCACAATCGTGGGACCGCTGAAGTCCGGCGTCTATACCGGCTCGTTCAGGGCCATCTGGGACTGGAGCTTCTGCACGATCGTGCTGGGGAACGTCTGTATCGGGGCCACGGATTCGGGCGTCGCCAAGCCGACCGACATCACGGTCTCACTGACGATCGTCGGCGGCATGCCCGCGACCATCACGATGACTACCACGACCACGGCCGACGACGTGAACGGGACCAGCAATCCCAAGGCGATCCCGGGCGGCCGGCAGCGCGTCACCATGACGGTCACCAACCCCGACAGCACCCCCCTGGCCAGCAATACGATGGAGTTGAAGTTCCCGACGCCGACCAACGCCACGGTCGCGCTGGACGGCGACGGCACGAGCGGCGTCTTCGCCGCGTTCACCGAGGGCACGCCCGCTTCGGGGCTGGCGTTCTCCTATGTGTCAGGGACCAGCACCGCCGACGACGTCGAGTTCTCGACCAATGGCGGGGTGTCATGGACCGCCGCGCCGACGGCGGCGACCGAGAGCCAGGTGACGCATGTGCGGCTCAAGCCGCGCGGCGCGATGGCGGCGGGGTCCAACTTCAAGATCACCCTGTCCTACAAGGTGAAATAGCCCGCGCGACGGGCTTCAGGCGTAGGCGATCAATCGGCCCAGCGCGGCCACGGTCAGCCACAGCAGCAGCGACAGCGCCGCCAAGCTGCGGGCGGCCGGCGGCACGGTCTCGCCCCAGCGATCCAGCCGCGCGCCCCAGACCCGGCGGAAGGCGATGGCGTTGGCGACGGCCAGCCCGATCAGCGCGATCTTCCAGCGAAACAGCGGCGATCCGGCCAGAGCCCGGGCGTCGGCCGCGAACATCGTGAAGCCGCTGGGGATCATCAGGATCAGGCCGGTGATCGCCAGCGGCGTCAGGGCTCGCGACAGCGGCGCGACCGGCAGGCTGCGCCATAGCCCGGCCACCCTCAGGTCCAGCACCCCGATGCCGCCGACCAGCAGCACCAGCCCCAGCAGATGCGCCAAGTTGGCGATCGGATAGGCATAGGCCGAACCCCGCGCCCAGGTCGCGAACCCCGAGTTCTGCAGCGTGGTGGCGGCGTCGACCAGTCCGTTCACGTCAGCGCAGCTCGACCGTCTTGCCGTCGACGGTGATGCGCTCGATGCGCATCTCGGCCACGCCGTCCTTGCGCGGATAGCCTTCCAGGGTGACCGGCTTGCCGGGGGCGAGCATCGCCCGGGTCAGGCCCCGCGCCTCCATCCGCGTCACGGGCGCCAGCACCACGTCCCAAGTCTTGCCGTCATGGCGAACCTTGGCCGCGCCATGCGGATTGCCCCAGGTGACGTCACTGACCGGCGCCGTGACCTTGATGACCTTCTCGGCGTCGTAGGCGCTCCAGCCGTGGTGGGCCAGCGCAGCGACGGGCAGGGTTAGGACGGGTATTGCAGAAAGGACCGCCAGGGCGCGCAGCGGCGCGAGCAAAGGTCTGAACATGAGCATCACCTCTGTCTACCCCGACGGCCCAGAGGGCCACGAAGCGCAGACAAGCTCAAGGGGGCGCTGCTCGGCGTCTTGAGGGGGCGGGCGGAGGACGCTTCGATGTCCTCGGCTACGCTCCAAGTCGTCGATCTGCGGCGTCGCCTCAGAACTCGTTCACCGATTTCTGGCCGTTGGGCGAGAGGATGTAGACCTTCGCGGTGCTGGGCTTGTTGTTGTAGGGCGGCTGGCGCACTGCATAGAGGCGCTCCTTGGCGATGCGAGTGAAACAGACGCTGTTGCTCTGGTTCCCGCCCAGCACGTGATAGCACTCGTCGTCCTCGCCGATGTAGAGCCCCACATGGCCGCCTTCCTTGCGGGTGAAGACCAAAATGTCGCCCAACTCGGGCTGTCCGCCTTCCTCGCCGAACTTGGCCCAGTTCAGAGCCCACAAGGGTTTGGTTGGGATGACCTTGCCGCTGACCTTGGCGACATAGGCCATAAGCAGGCCGCACCACGGTATGGCGTCGGCATTATAGGATGACTTCAGGCCGGTCTGGGCCGCCCAGTTCATGATCTGGGGCGTATTGCCTGGGCCGTCCGTCTCCTTGATGCCGACCAACGGCAGCGCTGCGGCCACCATCTTGGGCAGCAGATCCAGCTTCTCAAGCCACTGATAGTCCTTGGGCAGGTTGGGCACGCGCGTCTCCCATGCAGGGATCGGCGCCAAGGCCGATCCGCTCGCCGGGGAAGCAAAGTCCGCACGCACTCAAAAACTGGAAGCCCCCCGGCCGTTAACGCGATTAACACACGGGTGTCGGAAAAATAAAAGTCAAAATTGTATTTAAGGACAACTCCCTCTTTGGTGGTTTTCAGTCAGCTCCATACCGCGCCAGGAAGGTCTCGACGGCGTCTTCGGCGATGTCCTGGACGGGACGGCGGGGCTGGATGTCGTCGCCGGCCGACAGGCCCAGCACCAGGGTGACGTGGTCCATCATGCCCATCAGCTGGCCGGCGGCCCACGAGGGCTTGTCGACTTTCAGTTCGCCCGCCCGGGCCAGGTCGTTGATCACCGACAGCATGGCCCCGCCCAGCTCGTCGCGGGCGCTCTGCAGGAAGTATTCGGCGACGTCCTCGAACCGGCGGCGCTCGGCGGTGACCATGCGGAACAGGCCGCGCACGTCGGGGCGGGCGAAGAAGCCGGCATAGGCCGTGGCCAGGGCGTTCAGGCGCGTGCGGGCGTCGCCCTTGACGCGGGCGGCCTCGCGCACCGGGGCGGCGACGTCGGTCACCGTCTCCATGACGATGGCCTTGAAGAGGTCGGCCTTGCTGGGGAAGTAGGCGTACAGCGTCGCCGTCGACACCCCCGCGGTGCGGGCCACCACCTCCATGCCGGCGTCGGCATAGCCGGTGCGCAGGAACAGGGCGCGCGCCGAGGCCAGGATCTCCTCGCGCTTGAGGCTAGACCGTTTCAGACCCGCGCCGACAAGCATGCGCCCCTCACGAAAGTTGCTGATACAATCTAACCGCGAAAATGAAGGTGTGGCAAGGTCGGCGCGAGGCGACTTGTGGCGCGGTTTCGGCTATGCAGCGCCCGCGCCGGATTTTCAGGCGCGGAAGATGGGAACACCGGCGTGATCAAGGACGTGGAAGCCGCGCGCGAGCAGGAAGTTGCAGCCTGGTTCGGCGAGCGGGCGGAAAACACGATCGAGACCTCGTGCGCCCGGGTGTTCCTGATTGGCGGCTCGGCCTTCAAGGTGAAGCGGCCGGTCGACTTCGGGTTCCTGGACTATTCGACGCTGGAGTTGCGCCGCTGGTCGCTGGAGCGCGAGCTGTCCTTCAACCGCGCCGCGGCGCCGGACATCTATCGCGAGGTGCGCTGCCTGACCCGCATGGCCGACGGCGGCATCGAGATCGACGGCGAGGGCGAGATCGTCGAGTACCTGCTGGAGATGCGCCGCTTCGACCAGAACGGCGTCCTGGCCACCCAGCCCTGGGCGATCGACGACGCGCTTGAGGATTCGCTGGGTCGCACGGTGGCCCGCTTCCACGCCGGTTCGGCCCTGCGCCCCGAGGGCGGCGGCGTCTCGGCCCTGGGCTACACCATCTGCTCGAACGCCAACCTGCTGCGCGGCCTGGCCCCGCGCCTGGGCAAGCAGGCGGTCGAGCGCCTGGTGCACGAGACCGACATCGCCCTGGAGCGCCTGGGTCCGCTGCTGGACGGCCGGGCCGCCGAGGGTTTCGCGCGCCACTGTCACGGCGATCTGCACCTGGGCAATATCCTGATCGAGAACGGTCAGCCGATCCTGTTCGACTGCATCGAGTTCAACGACACCCTGTCGGACATCGATGTGCAGTACGACCTGGCCTTCCTGCTGATGGACCTGGACTTCCGTCGTCGCCGCGACGCCGCCGGCCGGGTGCTGAACGCCTATCTGGACGAGGCCGCCCGCACCTTCGGCGAAGGCCTTTGGACGGGCCTGGCGGCGCTGCCGCTGATGCTGAGCGTCCGCGCCGCCGTGCGCACCCACGTCTGGGCGTATACCGGCGACGACGAGGCCGCGCGGGCCTATCTGCAGACCGCCCTGGAACACCTGGCGCCGCGTCCGGTCAGCCTGGTGGCGGCCGGCGGCCTGTCAGGCTCGGGCAAGTCGACCTTCTCGCGGGTCTGCGCCCCCGGCCTGGGCTCGGCCCCCGGCGCGGTGGTCCTGCGCACCGACGAGATCCGCAAGCGCCTGTGGGGCGTGCCCTCTCTCCAGAGATTGCCGCGCGAGGCCTACACGCCCGAGGTCAGCGCGCAGGTCTACGACAAGCTGTTCGGCGACGCCGAGCTGTGCCTGAAGGCCGGCCGCTCGGTGGTGCTGGACGCGGTGTTCCTGAAGGCCGAGGAGCGGGCCCGCGCCGAGGCCCTGGCCGAGCGCGCCGGCGTCGCCTTCCAGGGCGTGTGGCTGGAAGCCCCGCCTGAAGTGCTGCGCGCCCGCGTGGCCGCCCGCGTCAACGACGCCTCGGACGCCGACGTGGCGGTGCTGGAGAACCAGCTGACCCGCGACACCGGCGAGATCACCTGGCGCAAGGTCGACACCGTCAGCGCGTTCGAGGACGAGGCCCGGGCCCTGGCCGAGGCGATGGGGTAGGGGTCAGGCCGCCTTCAGGCCGTTGGTCGGCGGTTCGGGGCTGACGGCGCGGGCGATCGCGGTGATCAGGTCCATCGGCTTGACCGGCTTGCCCAGATGGTCGTCGAAGCCCAGGCCCAGGAACCGCTCGCGGTCGCCGGCCATGGCCGAGGCGGTCAGGGCGATGACGGGCAGGGCGGGATCGCCGGCCTGGCCATTGCGGATCGCCTCCAGCGCGGTGATGCCGTCCATCACCGGCATGTTGATGTCCATCAGTACGCAGTCGTAGCGGCCTTCGCTCATCGCCCTGAGGGCCTCGGCGCCGTTCTCGACCACGGTCAGGTCGACGCCGGCGGGCTCGAGCATGGTGCGGACGACCAGCTGGTTGATGGCGTTGTCCTCGGCCATGAGGATGCGCAGCTGTTCCAGCGGCTCGTCCTCGTCCAGGTCCGCCTGCGGCTCGGCCTGGGGCGGCGCGTCGGTCTCGGACGCCAGCAGGCTGAACACGAAGCAGGCGCCGTCCGGATCGGGGCGCAGCACCAGGTCGCCGCCCATCTGCCGCGCCAGGGCGCGCGAGATGGCCAGGCCCAGGCCCGCGCCGCCGTGACGGCGCGACACGGTCTCGTCGGCCTGGGTGAAGCTGTCGAAGACCCGCTCGGCGGCGTCCTCCGGCACACCCGGCCCGGTGTCGCGCACCGACAGGCGGATCAGCCAATCGGTCCCGACGCGCTCGCCCTCGACCGCCACGTGAACGTGGCCGCGCGGCGTGAACTTGATGGCGTTGGAGATCAGGTTGGCCAGCACCTGGCGGATGCGCAGCGGGTCGGCGGCGATCCAGGCGGGCACCTCGGCGCCGAACTGGCATTCCAGCGAAAGATCCTTGACCTGCGCCGCGTCGCGCCAAGCGTCGACGATGTCGGACACGGCGGCGCGCGGGTCGATCGGCTCGGGGACCAGCTCGACCTTGCCGGCGTCGATGCGCGACATGTCCAGCACGTCGTTCAGCAGCTGCATCAGGCTGTCGCCCGACTTGATCATCAGCGCCACGTGCTCGCGCTGGACCGGGTCGAGCGCCGAGCGCTGCAGGGCGTGGGCCATGCCCAGGAGGCCATTCATCGGCGTGCGCAGCTCGTGGCTGGTGACGGCGATGAAGGTCGACTTGGCGCGAGCGGCCTCCAGGGCCTTTTCGCGTTCCTCACGCAGGCTGCGGGTCAGGGCGTCCATGCGCTGGGCGGCGGCGCGGTTGCGCAGCGAGACGTTGACGGTGACGCCGATCAGCAGCACCAGCGACCAGCGCGTGGCCATGGTCACGGGGTCGTTGCCGTCCAGATAGAGGAAGGGGAAAACGACCAGGCACAGGATGGGCGTCAGGCCGCTGATCGCCAGCAGGGCCAGGGGCTGGTGGCGGTATTGCTGGGCGAAGACCAGCTGGCCGCACCAGATGGCCACGGCCGCGATCTTCAGCCGGTCGGGACCGTGGATCCAGAGCAGGGTGGCCAGGGCCGCCCAGCTGGCGTTGACGGGAATGGCGGCCAGGATGAAGCCGGCGCGATCGCGGGCCGAGCCCGGACGGCCTTGGCCAAAGTTGCGGGTGGCGAGGGTCGCCAGGGCCTCGGCGACCAGGAAGCTGGCCAGCCAGGCCAGGGCGGTGCCGTAGCCGAGCCCCAGGCCGATCACGCCGGCGGCCAGGCAGCCAGAGATGATGCGCGAGACGCCCAGCCGACGGATATCGGCTGCGACCTCGTCCAGGCGCTCATCCGCCAGTGTGTCGGCCACCCAACCCAAGCGTCGTTTCTCCACCGACGAACCACGTCCGCCTCGGGAGAGACTATCCTCCCATCGCAACCAAGAGTCTCCTTACCGGCGCTGCGACCGATCACCGCGTGCGGTCAAGGTGGCGTGGGGCAAGGCTTTTTCCCGCTGGGGGCGCTGCGCGTTGCGCGTTCGGCCGCGCGTCGATAGCCTTGCCTGAACGACGATAAGAGAGAGCCGGGAGAGCAGGAAACCGATGCAAGGGCTGATGCAGCACGGGGCGCTGACCCTCGACAAGATCATCGACCACGCCGCCCGCTGGAACGGCGACCGCGAGGTGGTCAGTCGCTCGGTCGAGGGACCGATCGTGCGCACGACCTATGCGCAGATCCGCGACCGGGCCAAGCGCGTGTCCAACGCCCTGCTGGCTCTGGGCATCAAGCCGGGCGATCGGGTCGGCACCCTGGCCTGGAACACCGGCCGCCACATGGAGGTCTGGTACGGGATCATGGGCATCGGCGCGGTGTGCCACACCCTGAACCCGCGCCTCTTCCCCGAGCAGATCGCCTGGATCGCCGACCACGCCGGCGACCGCGCCATCTTCACCGACCTGACCTTCCTGCCGATCATCGCCGGCATCCTGCCGCGCCTGCCCCATGTCGAGCACGTGGTCGTCCTGACCGACCGCGCCCACCTGCCGGCCGATTTCGCGCCCGCCGGGGACGCGCCGCACTTCAAGGGCCTGCTGGCCTATGAGGATTTGGTCGAGCAGCATTCGGCCGACTGCGCCTGGGGCGGGTTCGACGAGGGCACGGCGGCGGGCCTCTGCTACACCTCGGGCACGACGGGCGACCCCAAGGGGGTGCTGTACTCGCACCGCTCCAACTTCCTGCACACCTTCATCACCATGCAGCCCGACGTGATGGGGTTGTCGCAGAAGGACGTGATCCTGCCGGTGGTGCCGATGTTCCACGCCAACGCCTGGGGCGTGGCGTTCTCGGCGCCGGGCGCGGGCGCCAAGATGGTGATGCCGGGCGCCAAGATGGACGGGGCCTCGATCTATGAATTGCTTGATAGTGAGGGCGTCACCTTCTCGGCCGCCGTGCCCACCGTCTGGCAGATGCTGCTGCAGCACCTGGAGGCCACCGGCGCCAAGCTGCCGGTGCTGAAGAAGGTGGTGATCGGCGGGGCGGCCTGTCCTGAGAGCATCATCCGCGCCTTCCACGACAAGTACGACGTCGAGGTGGTCCACGCCTGGGGCATGACCGAGACCTCGCCGGTCGGGACCTTGTCGGTGATGACCGACGCGCTTTCCCAGCTGCCCTACGACCAGCAGATCCCCTACCGCCTGAAGCAGGGCCGGCCTCCACTCGGGGTCGAGATCTGCCTGAAGGACGACGAGGGCCAGCGCCTGCCGCACGACGGCCAGGCGTTCGGCAATCTGAAGATCCGCGGCCCGATCATCGCCGCCGAATACTTCCGGGGCGCCGGCGGCAAGATCCTCGACGACGAGGGCTTCTTCGACACCGGCGACGTGGCCACGATCGACGACCATGGCTTCATGCAGATCACCGACCGCGCCAAGGACGTGGTGAAGTCCGGCGGCGAATGGATCAGCACCATCGAGATCGAGAACATCGCCGTCGGCCATCCCAAGGTGGCCCTGGCCGCGGTGGTCGGCGCCGCGCATCCCAAGTGGGACGAGCGCCCGGTGCTGCTGATCAAGCTGAAGGACGGCGAGACCGCGACCAAGGCGGAGTTCATCGACTACCTGCAGGGCAAGATCGCCAAGTGGTGGATGCCCGACGACGTGCTGTTCGTCGACGACATCCCGCTGGGCGCAACCGGCAAGATCGACAAGAAGCTGATCCGCAAGCGCTTGGCCGATCAGGGCTATGTGCTGCCGGAAACGCCGGTCCAGGGTACGTCCCAAGAGCCGGCGAAACCTCAGACCCTGGCGGCCGCCGACGGCTCGCACGGCGCGGTGATCTATGCCCCCGAGCCGGTCGATACGCCGTCGGACGTCGATCCGGTCCTGGCCCCCGAGCCGGAGCTCGTCGCCGTCGAGGTCGTCCATGCGCCCGAGCCGGTCGCGGAGGCGGAAAAGCCTGAGGACACCAGCCGGGCCGACGCCCTGATCGCCGCCGCGGCGGCGGCTGCGGCCGCAGCGCCCGTCCCCGAAACGCCGCTGCGCCTGCACGAGCCGGCCGCTGCGCCCAAGCCGACGCTGATCGTCGATCCTTCAGCCGAGGAAGAACTGCCCTTCGCCATGCCGATCACGCCCGGCAAGAAGGGGGCCCGGTCCAAGGCGGCCAAGGCCGAAGGGGCCAAGTCCGGCAAGCCGCCGATCTGGGCCTCGCTCTATGTCGACCTGGCTGTGCTGGCGGCCCTGGCCCCGGCGATCCTGGCCGGCGGCGGCGCGCTGGGCGTCAAGCTGGGCCTGATCGACCTGCCGCTGGGCTACGGCGCCATGACCCTGGACTGGGCGCCCAAGGCTGCCTTCGTCAGCGTCGCCACCAGCCTGCTGGCGTTGGTGATCGCCCTGGTCGGCGGCTTCTCGAAGCTGGGCAAGGGCGCCCTGCTGGCCCTGGCCCTGACCGCGGCCAGCTTCGCGGCCATGTTCGGGGCCAAGGCGCTGTCGGGCCAGTCACCGCCGATCCATGACGTCGCCACCGACTGGAAGACGCCGCTGGCCTTCTCGGACGCGGCCCTGGCCGCGCGCGGCGGCTCGGCCCAGATTGTCGACGACGACCCCAGCCTGCCGGTCGGCTCGGCCGCCTATGCCGGCCGCAGCGTGGCCGACGTCAACGCCGAGACCTGTCCCGCCGCCCGTCCGCTGGTCAGCCCGCGCGCGCCGACAGACGCCTATGAGGCGGTCAAAGCCGCGGTCATGGCCTCGGGTATGACCCTGATCACAGACGACCCGATGGACGGCCGCCTGGAGGCCACCGGCAGCAGCTTTTGGTACGGCCTGACCGACGATCTGGTGGTCCGCGTTCGTCCCGACGCCCAGGGCTCGCGCGTCGACATGCGCTCGATCGGCCGCGACGCCGGCCCCGACCAGGGCCGCAACTGCGCGCGGATCGGCAGCCTGATCGCGGCGGTGCGCGGGACGTAAGGACTAGAAAAGCCGGGTCCGCGGTTCGATCCGCGCCGCCTCGAAACCGGTCTCGGCCTCGATCAGGACGCACAGCGTGCGCCAGACGGCGTCGGGCCGGCTATCCGCGCCCTGAGGTCAGGCCCAGAGCCGGGCGCGATCCGCGCAACCAGCGCCTGGTGAAGATCGCCGATCGTGCTCCAGCGGGTGGTTTCGTCGCCGAAGCGGACTTGGAAGGACTGCTCGATGGCCTGCAGCAGGTCGACATCGTCGCCGTCGCCGACGAGCCCGATCGTATCGGCCATGCGCGCGTCCCCTAGTCCTCGATCGCTTCTATGCCTTGGCGCCGGAGTGCTGCCAAGTGGTCCTGCATCGCCTGCAGCTGCTCGGGCGGATGGCCGGTCCACTGCTCGACCTCGCCGATGATCCGCAGGGGATCGCGGGTGCGGTAGGACTTGGTCGGATTGCCGGGGAATTTCTGGTCGGTGAGGTTGGGGTCGTCCTCGTACGGACCGGTGGGCTCAACGATGTAGATCCGGCCCCGCTCCGCGCCCTGGGCCAGTTCCGCCCCCCAGGTTGCCGCGTCCAGGGTGGCGCTGAAATAGACGAACGTCGCCGCTTTGCGCTGGCCGTAGTTGGAGGCGTAGCCCGCGCCGATCAGGTCGCCGGCTTTCAGGTCGGCTTTCGTGCCGTGGTAGAAGGGAATGTCGCTCATGACCGGCATAACGGCGCAAAATGCGCGTACCGCCAATTCTTGAACTGTCGTTTTTCGACCCCAGTTCTCCAGTGGGCGGAGTGATCAGGACAACCGATATTCCGCGTCCAGACCCGGCGCTGTGTCGCTGACGACCCGTCCCTCGCGCACCAGCTGGATCATGTGGGCTAGCACCGAGTGGGCCGCGGCCGGATGCAGACGCGGATCGACGGCGGCGTACAGGCTGGGGACCATGGTCTTGATGGTCGTCAGGCCCGCGGCCAGGGCCTCCAGGATCTGAGCCTCGCGGGCCCGGCGATGGGCGACATAGGCGTCGATGAACGGCGCGACGTCGCGAACCGGAGCCCCATGGGTGGGCCACAGGGTGTCGAAGTTCCGCGCTCGCACCTTGGCCAGGCTGGCGAAATAGTCGCCCATGTCGCCGTCGGGCGGGGTGATGACTGTGGTCGACCAGCCCATGATGTGGTCGCCGGCGAACAGGGCGTTTTCTTCCTGTAGTGCGAAGCAGACATGGTTGGACGTGTGTCCCGGCGTGAAGATCGCCTCCAGCGTCCAGCCCGGACCGGTCAGCACGTCGCCGTCGGCCAGGGTCACGTCGGGCCGGAAGCGGTCGTCGGCGCCTTCTTCCAGCGCCGGCGCGTCGCTGGCGTAGGGCGACGGGGCGGGCAGGCCGTAGACCTTGGCGCCGTGCAGCTTGGCCAGCGGATGGGCGAGGGGCGAGTGGTCCAGGTGGTGGTGCGTGACCAGCACATGGGTCACCCGCTCGCCGGCCAGGGCCGCCTGCAGGGCCTCCAGATGCTCGGGCTGATCGGGGCCGGGATCGATCACCGCCACCTCGCCCCGGCCCACGATGTAGACGCCCGTGCCGGTATAGGTGAACGGCCCCGGATTGCGCGCGATCACCCGGCGGATCAGTGGCGAGACTTGGTCGCCGCGGCCGTACTCGAATTCCAGTTCGCGGACGAAGGGGATCATCGGGACCTCAGAAGCGGCGCCGGTCTTGCGATTTAACCTCCCAGTAACCCTAGGAGACCGGCCATGGCGGCGGATGCGGCGATTTTTGTCTCAAAACGGCTTCAGCGCGCCGCCTTTGCCGTCCTGTGTATCATCATGGCGCAGTTCGCGCTGGCCAGCTGCCAGCCCGAACCGACGCCGATGGCGGCCCGCCAGGCGCTGGGCCAGTAGACACTAGACGTTCAGGGGATCAGCCGGGCAGCACGCCCGACAGGTCATAGCCCGCCTGGCGGCCTTGCTCGACCAGGGTCGCGCGGTCCTCGCCGGCCAGGGCCTGGCCGATCGACCAGGTGACGATCGAACGGGTGCCTGAGCGACAGAAGGCCAGCACCTTGCCCTCGGCCGCTTCCACCGCCGCCTTCACCGCATCGACCTGCTCCTGAGTCGGGCCGCCGCGCACCGGCGCGTGCAGATAGTCCATGCCCGCCGCGCGCACCGCCGACTCGATCGCGGCGCTGGACGGCTGGCTGGGGTCCTCGCCATCCGGACGGTTGTTGATCACCAGCACGAATCCCTCGGACGCTGCGCGCGCCATGTCGGCCTCGGTCACCTGCGGGGCGACGGAAAAGGAGTCGGTGACGGGGCGAAAATCGCTCATGGGCGGGTCGAGGCTCTTACTGGCGCGGCGCGATCCGCCGCGGCTGACATCTTCGGGGGCAGGGGGCGCCTACGCAATGGCCAGGGCGTGGTGAAGGGTGTCCAGAAATACAGCTCATCGAGGCTGGAAACTCTTGCATTCAGCTTGGTTGTTAAAAAACTTTCACACCTAACAGCGCTCATCGAGGCATGATTTGGTGGAAGTCAATCGCTGAGCGCAATTAATCGGCGGCTTTTGGGCTTCCTGTAAATTCGGGAAACGATGATTTTCTGAAGTCGAAAATTCCTGAAAAATCAGTTCCCTGATCCGAGCTTCGGCGGGGCGATCATATTTGCCGACCGCGGATCTACGGAAAAGCGGCGACGCTGTGGCGTTTTTGCGACAGCTGGGCGGGATGTCGATTACATTTTTGCAATGACAATTGACCCTAAGCGGCGGCCGCTCCTAACGTCGCCTCCAACCGGGGGAAATGTTTTCCGGGACACCAGTGATCTCGTGGCGCACTTCGGCGGATTTCCGCTCCAGGTCGGACAAAGTTTCTAGAGGGGTTTTTGTCCGATTTGCCGCCTGCGCCACGTACAGAGGGGATTTTGATGAACATGAATTCCACTAAGGGCAGCGTTCGCGCGCGCCTGATGACGACGTCGCTGCTGGCTGGTCTGGCCGCAATCGCGACGCCTGTCGCCGTTGGCGTGGTTGCCACGGCGATTCCGACCCTGGCCAGCGCCCAGGACTACACGAGCGGCACCCTGTCGGGCACCGTCGTCGACAGCAATGGCCAAGCGGTCTCGGGCGCCCAGGTGACCGTGAAGTCGACGGCGCAGGGCTTCACCCGCACGGTCGCGACGGACAGCAACGGTCAATTCCGCGTGCCGCTGATCGCTCAAGGCGCCTACTCGGTCGCGATCACCAAGGAGGGCTTCCGCCCGACCAGCGATGGTTCGCTGGGCGTTCGCGCCGGCGCCGAGAGCTCCTACAACTTTACGCTGGCGGCCGTTGGCGAGTCTGTCGATGAGGTCGTGATCACCGCGACCGCCAACCCGCAGCTCGACTTCTCGCAGACCACGACCGGTCTGGCGATCGACGTCGAAGACCTGCAGAAGCAAGTTCCGATCGGCCGTAACATCACCTCGCTGGCCCTGCTGGCGCCGGGCGCGGTTGAAGGTTCGTCGACCAACTTCCGTGGTCAGACCTCGATCAGCGGCTCTTCGGTCGCTGAAAACGCGTTCTATTTGAACGGCATGAACATCACGAACTTCGATAACTATATCGGTGGTTCGCGCGTTCCGTTCGAATTCTACAAGTCGGTCGAAGTGAAGACCGGTGGCTATTCGGCCGAATTCGGTCGCGCCACGGGCGGTATCATCAACGCCGTGTCGAAGTCGGGTTCGAACGACTTCACCTTCGCCGTGCACGGCAACTGGTCGCCGGCTTCGCTGGAAAGCGCCCAGAAGGACACCTACCAAGTCCGCGGCAAGCTGCGTGAGACGAACAACAAGGACATGGTGATCGAAGCCGGTGGCCCGATCATCAAGGACCGCCTGTTCTTCTACGGTCTGGCCCAGCTGAACGACAACGAATCGCGCAGCGCCTCGATCGCCGCTGGTTCGTACAATGTCGACCGCATGAAGGACCCCTTCTACGGCGTGAAGCTGGACGGTTACATCACCGACCGTCAGCACCTGGAATTCACCCTGATCGACACGCAGCGCGTGACGAAGCGTGAGAGCTTCGCCTACACGTTCGCCAACAACACCGACACGATCGGCGCCGCCCTGCCGGGTACGCGCTACGAAGACGGCGCCACCAGCTACGTCGCCAAGTACACCGGTTCGTTCACCGACTGGTTCACCCTGTCGGGCGCCTACGGCCTGAACAAGGACCGTGGCGCGACGCGTTCGGCCCTCGGCGGCTCGCCGCTGGTTCAGTCGTCGGTCGCCGCTGGTTCGAACAACTCGACGGCGACGCGTCGCGTCAGCTTCCAGAACTCGTCCGCTCAAGACGCGCCGCGCAACACCACGCGCGAATTCTATCGCGTCGACGGCGACTTGTACTTCAAGCTGCTGGGTGATCACCACATCCGCGCCGGCTATGATCGTGAAGACCTGACCCTGATCCACCAGTCGGTTCGCAACGGCGGTGGCAACTATGTCTACCGCGAAGGCTCGTCCACCGATCCGCGTGGCGTGCCGGCGGGTCGCTACTACCTCGACGTCCGCACCTTCACCGGTGGTGGTTCGTACTTCTCGCGTAACCAGTCGATCTACATCCAGGACTCGTGGGACGTCCTGCCGAACCTGACCCTGAACCTGGGCGTTCGTCGCGATAAGTTCCAGAACCGCGGCATCGACATCGCTGGTGAAAAGGGTCCGGTCTTCGTCAACTTCGATAACGAAGTCGGCGCGCGTCTGGGCTTCACCTGGGATCCGGGTAACGACGGCGCGAACAAGATCTTCGGTAACTACGGCCGCTACTATCTGCCGGTCGCGTCGAACACGGCGTACCGTCAGGCTTCGGCGATCCTCGATCAGACCTCGTACTTCCTGCTGCCGGCTGGCTTCCAGCTGTATCTGCCGGGCACGACGACCGTGAACACCGCCCAGGTGAACCCGGTCACCGGTCTGCCGCTCGCCGGCATCGGCACCCAGATCACCGGTTTCGCCAACTCGGGCATCTGTCTGCCGGGCGGCGTCGGCACCGCGGGCGTCCGTGGTTGTACGGTCCGTAACAACGGCACCATCCAGCCCTTCGAAGCCAACATTTCGAAGGACCTGAAGTCGACCGCCGACGACGAGTACATCCTGGGTTACGAGCGTCGCTTCGACTCGCTGTGGAAGGCCGGCGTCACGCTGACCTACCGCAAGTCGCTGCGCGCCGCCGATGACGTGGCCGTCGACTCCGCCGTTCTCGCCTACTGCGCCGCCAACCGCATCGCGGGCTGCGAGGACACTTGGAGCGGCTTCCACCAGTACACGATCATCAACCCGGGCCTGGGTCAGACCATCACCCTGTCGGACCCGCTCCCGGGCGAGACGACGGCGCGTACGATCACCTTCACGGCTGAGCAGCTGAAGTACCCGAAGGTTGACCGCCAATACATCGCGCTGCAGTTCCAGTTCGACCGCGCCTTCGACGGCAAGTGGGCTCTGAACGGTTCGTACACCCTCTCGGAATCGAAGGGTAACTACGAAGGCTACGTGAAGACCGACTACGCGGGCGGCCAACAGGACGCCGGTATCACGGCCGACTTCGACACCCCCGGTCTGACCGAGGGCGCCTACGGCCTGCTGCCGAACCACCGTGGCCACGTGTTCAAGGCCTTCGGTTCGTACCAAGTGTTCGACAACTTCCTGGTCGGCGCCAACGCGCTGGTCACGTCGGGCCGCAAGTACGGCTGCATGGGCTTCAACCCGAACGACCCGATCCTGAACAGCGCCTACGGCGCGCTGTCGCACTACTGCGATGGCAAGATCTCGCCGCGCGGCTCGGTGTTCAGCGACCCGTGGACCTACCGCCTCGACCTGTCGGCCCGCTACACGGTTCCGTCCTACGGCTTCCTGCCGGAGAACGGCCTGACCCTGCGCGCCGATATCTTCAACGTCTTCAACACCCGCCGCTCGGTCGAGCGGAACGAGTTTGGTCAACTCGACAGCGGTGCGATCAACCAAGACTACCAGAAGGCCATGTCCTACATGCCGCCTCGCTCGGTTCGTCTGGGCTTCGACCTGGTCTTCTAATTCGAAGATCGGATCGTCCGAAAAGGGAAGGGCGGGCCGCAAGGCCCGCCCTTTTCCTTTGGTGGCGACATAAACAAAAAGGGCGGCGCGAGAACGCGCCGCCCTGTGTCGTTCAGGTCATCAAGCTTCAGGGGGGCGGCTGGCCATAGGTCGCGAAGAACGGCGCCAGGTGTTTCTCGTAGCGCTTCCACTGATCGATGGCGCGCGTGTTGATCGGCTGGCGAACCTGGCTGGCGCTGGTGGTGATGACTGCGCGTTCGGTCTGGTGGAAGGCGTCCAGCCCCTCCTGGAAGGGCAGGCCGCAGTGCTCCAGGATCCGCGCGATCCATGGCTGGGGATCGGCCACCAGCTCTTCGTAGGGCACGGTCAGGATTGCATCCGGGAACAGCTGGGACCAGTGTTCGTAGAGTCGGTCCTCGTCGGCCATGTGACGACCGATGTCCTCCAGCGACCAGCTCCAGGCCAGCCCGCCTGCGAAGTGGCTGCGGAAGCAGGACAGCGCCACGTCGCCGGGCGAGCGTCGCATCCAGATGAAGCGAGCGTTAGGCAGAACCTGGTGGATCACGCCCACGAAGCGGGTGTGGTTCAGAGTCTTGTCGACGACGCGGCCGGTCGGACCGAAGCGCTCATTCAACAGATGGAGATAGGCCGCGCCAAATCGAGCCCACGCCTCGGCGCCGTCGGGGCGGAAAGCCATGCGGGTAATGTCGGCGGGGGCGTAGCCGCCCAGCTCCGTCGTCGCGACCCGGAACAGGTTCAGCTCGCCGCCGTCGACCACGTCGGCGTGGCTGGCCAGGATCTGCTCGACCAGAGTGGTGCCCGAGCGGGGCATGCCCAGAACGAAGATCGCCCGGTCGCTGTCCACGCCCGTAGCCGGCAGCTTGGCCAGCGCATCGGCCGTGAAGCCGGCGATCACCTCGTCCACGAAACGTCGGGAGCCGGCGGCGTCGTGGGGCGCTCGGGCGCGCGCGAGGCGAGCGCCGCGCGCATAGGTCTCGAACGCTCGGTCAGTGTCGCCAAGGTCGTTATAAGCCTTGCCCAAGGCGTAGAGCAGGGCGCTGAGGGTCTGGTCGCCCAGATCGGTGGCCAGGCTCTCCATGGCGGCGATATCCGCATCGCCAGCCTCGAAGCGCTTGAGATCGGCGATCGTCAGCCAGCTGACCGCGGTCAGCTCCGGCTGCTCAGACAGCGCGATCGCCATCCGCAGGTGCTCCAGGGCCGACTCTGTCTGGCCAAGCTGCGCATAGCCCGTGCCGATCAGATGATGCAGGCGCGCGTCGGGACGGGGGGCGTTGGGCAAGAAGGCTTCCGTCGCCTTAATCGCCCCCGCCACGTGACCCAGTTGAGCCAGCATGGCCCCATAGGCCAGACGCCGCTCGGTGTCGTAGGGCTGCATAGCCACGTAACGTCGCATGGCCGTCCGGGCGGCGGAGACCTCGCCCAGGGTGGCGGCCAGCTTGGCGACGTCGCCCCAGCGGTCGTCCAGGTGCCCATCCTGTTCGGCGAGCTTGACGATGATGGCGGCGGCCCCGGCGCGGTCGTTTGCCGAGAGGCGACGTACGGCTTGGGCCAGCGGGTCGGCAGCGCTGAAATTCATGGACGTCTCGAGAAATCGGTTAGGAGAACGCAGACGGCGACCGCAGTGCATACGGTCGCCGTATCGTGCTTAGTTTAAACTTACCGCACCGGCGTGTCGGCCAGCACCGAGGCCCCGCCCGGCGCGGCGCGGAGGCGGGCCTTGGCCATCTCGTCAAGGATCGCCTGCGAGCGCGGATCGCCCATCACCCAGGCCGCGGCCGCCAGGGTGCGGGCCGAGGTCTCGCTGACGCCCAGGATCTTCTCGAAGGCCTCGAACGGCGACGGCGCGCCGTCCATGCGCTTGAGCCTGACGTCGTCCTTCAGCTTGGCCAGGGCCTTGGCCTTGTCGACCGCGTCGTAGAAGCCGCCCAGCTGGTCCACCAGGCCCAGGGCCTTGGCCTGCTCGCCCGTCCAGACGCGGCCTTTGGCGATCTCGCGCACGCGGGCCGGCGGCAGCTTGCGGCCCTCGGCCACGCGATTGATGAAGCCGGCATAGATGTGGTCCATCCAACCGGCGAACTTGGCGCGCTGGTCGGGCGTAAAGCCCTGACCCGCGGCGAAGGCCTCGGAATAGTCGCCGCCGACGTGCAGCGGGCGCGAATCCACGCCGAAGCGGGCCAGGGCGTCGCCCACCGCGAACTTGCCGCCATAGACGCCGATCGAGCCCGTCAGGGTCGAGGGCTGGGCGACGATCGAGTCGGCCGCGCTGCTGATCCAGTAGCCGCCGGAGGCCGCATAGGTGCCCATGCTGACCACGACGGGCTTGCCGGCCGCCTTGGCCGCCTTCACAGCCGCCAGGATCTGCTCCGAGGCGGTGTCCGAGCCGCCGGGCGAGGAGACGCGGAAGACGATCGCCTTGACGTCCTTGTCCTCCGTCGCAGTCTTGAAGGCCTGGGCGACCTCGTCGGAATAGACGTTGCTGTCGCCGCCGAACGGCGAGGCGCCGCCACCTGCGCCGGTAACGATCGCACCCTCGGCGCCGATCACGGCGATGGCCGGGCCGGTCTTGATCGTCGGCGGCTTGGAGCGCGAAGCATAGTCGCTGAAGTCTATCAGCTTGGCGTTCTTGCCGGCCTTTTCCAGCGCCAGGGCCTGGATGTCGCTGACTTGGCCGACCTTGTCGATCAGGCCCTTTTCCTGGGCCTCCTGGGCGCTGTAGGGCCCGCTCTCGAGGGTCTTGATCAGCTGGGCCGGCTCACGCTTGCGATCGACCGCGGCGTGGGTCAGGGCCGAGCTGTAGACCGAGCCCATCCACGACAGCGCCGACTCCCGGTGGGCCGGGGTGTAGTCGCTCTGCAGATAGGGGTTCACGGCGTTCTTGTACTCGTAGCGCTGCTCGTAGTCGGCCTTGACGCCGTACTTGTCGAAGAAGCGCTTCAGGAACATCGTCTCCGACGAGACGCCGACCGCCTGGAAGCTGGAGTCCGGCTGCATCCAGACCTCGCTGGCGGCCGCGCCGACCATGTAGGTCGAGGTGATAATGCCGGCCGGATAGAGGCCCTGGCTGTGGGCGTAGACCGGCTTCTTGCTGGTCTCGCGGAAATGCTTGAGGGCCAGGCGCAGTTCGTCGGCCGCCGCGGGGGCCATGCCGCTCTCGGGCAGGCGCACCAGGATCGCCTTGACCTTGTCGTCCTTCTCGGCGCGCCGCATCGTCTCGATGACCGACAGCACCGATGTGCCGCTGGAGCCGAAGGCCGCGAACGGGCTCTTGGGCGCCTGGTCGGTCAGGCCGCTGCGCAGGTCCAGCTGCAGCACCGCCTGGGCAGGCACCGGCGTCGGGCGCGCCGCGCCCGCGGCCATCACGATCAGCAGGAAGGGCACCCCGACCACGAACAGCAGAAGGCCGACGAACACGCCGGCGACGGTCAGGAAGAACTGCTTCATCGGAGAACCTGCTCTCGAAAATCAGCGACAAGCTAATCATGGTTCGCGTTGCGACCAAATGAAGAGCGCGCAATGCGGGAGCGTTCCCGCGACTCGAACGCAAAGCGCCGCTTTCGCGGCGCCCAGTGTTCTGTATTCTCTGAGATTTTTCCCGCTTCTGGTTAGCGGGGGAAAGTGGTCGGAGTGGCAGGATTTGAACCTGCGACCCCTGCGTCCCGAACGCAGTGCTCTACCAGACTGAGCCACACTCCGACTTGGAGGCCGGCCTTATAGGCAGGGGTTTCGGAGGACGCAAGCGCCTTTTTTCAGGTTCGTGTCAGGGGCTGAAAAAAGATCTGAAATGGCCTGTTGCATCCGTCCGAGTCGTGAGCTATCTCCACCGCCTCGCCGAGCCCTGACGGGTTTCGCCGTTCCTGCTGGGGAATGGTGTAATGGTAACACTGCGGTTTTTGGTACCGTCATTCTAGGTTCGAGTCCTAGTTCCCCAGCCACTTCTCTCCAAGCGATCAGAATTCGTTCGGGCCCCGCCGGGGGCTTGGCTTGGTCTGCGGATCCCCTGAATTCGACTGTGCTGACGGCTGCCTGAAATCCCTGGCTCCGCAAGGGATAGGCCAGGCCTGCCGCTCTTCCCGCAAAGTCGAACTGCGCCGTCGCCTAGTCGACGCATGAGTGTATAGCGGCGTTCGCGTTCAACGCTTACGTGCTGATCGAATTTCGATTCGCCGATCTCCGGTATTGGCGCGCTGTAAGCCTGTTGAGTCGGCAATCGAGTTCGCAGTTGCGAGATAGAGCGGCGTCGGATCGAACTGCGATGGGTCGACCGTGTCTGAAAACAAGATCATCGTCGCTATAGTTGACGCGAAATTTGCCTCGTTGACCGATCTCAATGACCGTCAATTGTTACGATATGTCACGAACCTGGAGAGTTTCTGACGTCGAACTACTTGTTTTTCTGATGAGAGGGTGTAACTCCGGACAAATAGGGGAATGGAGTTATGATCGTGGAAGACAAAGCGACCCTGATCGAGCTTACGGCTGAAATCGTCGCCAACTATGTGGCCAATAACTCTACGCCGGTGTCGGACCTGCCTGCGCTGATCCGCGCGACGCATGATGCGCTGGCGAACATCGGCGCTCCGCCCGCGCCGACCGTCGAGACGGTCAGCAAGGCGACGCCCGCCCAGATCCGCAAGAGCATCACTCCCGAAGCCCTGATCAGCTTCGAGGACGGCAAGCCCTACAAGACCCTGAAGCGCCACCTGACCACCCACGGCATGACCGTGGCCGAATACAAGGCCAAGTGGGGTCTGCCCAACGACTACCCGACCACGGCTCCGGCCTACAGCGAGGCGCGCTCGCAGATGGCCAAGGCTCTGGGGCTGGGCCAGGGCGGCCGCAAGACCAAGGCGCCGCGCAGCCGCAAGGGCTGATCGGCTCCAAGCCTTCGAAAATACGAGAAGGGGACGCTCTAGGGGGCGTCCCTTTTTTGTTGGGGATGAGTTGGCTCGCGGATCAGGCCGCGCCGGCCTGATCTTCGGCGGAGCTTTCCTCGACGCACAGCACACGGGCCAGGGTCTCAACCAGGCGCGGCACCTCCACCGGCTTGGCGACCAGAGCGTCCATGCCCGCATCGCTATAGAGTGTGCGTTCGTGGCTCAGGACGCTGGCGGTGACGGCGATGATCGGGGTGCGAGGGCGGCCGGTCTGGCGCTCACGCTCGCGGATCATGCGGCTGGCCTGGACGCCGTCCATGACCGGCATGTGGATGTCCATCAGGATCGCGTCCCAATGCCGGCGCTCCCACATCGCCACGGCGTCGTGACCGTCCACCGCGAACTGGCCCACCACGCCCAGATGGCCCAGCAGGGTCAGCAGCACGGCGCGGTTGGTCTGGTTGTCGTCCACGACCAGGATCTGCGGCGCGCCGGCCTCGCCCAGGTCGGGGCTGGCGATCTCGGGCAGCGGATCGTTGGTCGAGGCGACGCGGGGCAGGGGCACGCTGACGGTGAAGCGCGCGCCGCCTTCCCGGGGCGCGGAGAAGGCGATCGTGCCGCCCATCAGCTCGGTCAGGGTCTTGCTGATCGCCAGGCCCAGGCCCGAACCGCCGGCCTGGCGGGTGCTGGAGCTGTCCAGTTGGGCGAACTTGGTGAAGAGGCGCTCGCGCTGGCTCTCGGGGATGCCCGCGCCGGTGTCGGTCACATGGGCCGTCAGGTTGGTCTCATCACCCTCGATCAGCACCCGGACGCCGCCGAAATCGGTGAACTTGACAGCGTTGGAGATCAGGTTCGACAGCACCTGGCGCAGGCGCTCGGCGTCGCCCAGTCGCCAGCCGGCCGCGCTGGGAGCGATGTCCAGGCTGAAGGCCAGGTCCTTCTCGCGCGCCAGGCCGTCATAGAGCCGACGCAGGGCGTCCAGCTGGGCGCACAGGTCGAACGGTTCGGCGACGATCTCGACCTTTCCGGCCTCGATCTTGGAGATGTCCAGGATGGCGTTGATGACGCTCAGCAGCGACTTGCCGGAGGCGGTGATGGTCTCCAGGCGCAGGCGCTGGTCGGGCGTCAACTCGCTCGAGGCCATGATCTGGGCCATGCCCAGCACGCCGTTCAGCGGCGTGCGGATCTCGTGGCTCATGGTGGCCAGGAACTCGGTCTTGGCGCGGTTGGCGGTCTCGGCCGCAAGGGCCAGCTCCTGGGCTTCGGCCTGCAGACGGCGCTTGTTGGTCAGCTCACGCTGCAGTTCCTCGGTCAAGGCTTCGCTGGCCAGGCGCGCGCGCACTTCGCGGCCCATGGCGCCGCGCATCATGCTCGACATGCCGATGGCGGCGAAGGCTCCGGCCAGGCCGATGAACATGTACTGCGCCACCGGATCGCCTGGCGCGCGTCCCGCCATCCAGGCCAGGCTGCCGACGGACGCGGCGACGCTGGTCAAGGCGACGCGGCGGCTGGGCGCGGCGGTCGCGAAGACCACAGCCATCAGCACGAAATAAACCAGCTTGGCCGGTTCGAAGTGCAGCAGCTGGTAGGCTAGGGTGTTGCCCAGGAACAGGGCGTTCATGCCCAGCACCAACAGTTCCAGCCCAGGACCGGTCAGCCTCCCTTTGCCCAAGGCGAACCAACTGGCGAAGGCATAGAGGGCCGAGACCGCCGACAGGCCTTCCAGCACGGCGAAGGCCGCGCCGGTCTCGTAGTAGGGGTGGGAGAGGCTGATCAGGGCATAGTAAATCGCAGCCGCCATCAGGTAGCCGCGCGCGATCGGCACATAAGCGCGCATCAGCGCTACCTGCGCCGGCCGCGTTTCTTCTGTCCGTGACGTCGCCAAACCTGATCCCCAACTGGATATCGAGGCCGAGATCTAGCGCCTACTGGTTAAACTTTGCTTGGAACGCGGGTATTTCAGACGCCGCTGAGCCTCATTCCGGGGGCGTCAGGGGGCGTCTCGCCGCCGCCGTTCAACGGCCGCTGCATCCAGACCAAATCCACCCAGCGGCCGAACTTGTGGCCCATCGCCGGGAAAACGCCTTGCTTTTCAAAGCCCATGGCGGCGTGCAGGCCGATCGAGGCGGTGTTCTGGCTATCGCCGATCACCGCGCACATCTGCCGTAGGCCCAGGCCCTCGCAGGCTTCAATCAGCGCGCCCAGCAGCGCCTTGCCGACGCCCTTGCCCACCGCCTTGGGCGAGACATAGACGCTGTCCTCGACCGTATAGCGATAGGCCGCGCGCAGGCGGAACGGGCCGGCGTAGCAATAGCCGACCACCTCGCCGTCCAGTTCGGCCACCAGATAGGGCAGGCCGCGGTCCAGGAAGGCCGCGCGCCGGCGGCCCATTTCGGCCTCGTCCGGCGGGACCTCCTCGAACGTGCCAAAGCCGTTCAACACGTTCCAGGCATAGACGGCGGCGATCGCCGGCACGTCGGCGTCGGTCGACGCCCTGATCAGTAAGCTCACGCCTTGGTCCAACCCTTCTCGACCGCCCAGACGGCGAAGGCGTAGTCCAGGGCGATCTCCTTCAGGAAGTCAAAGCGTCCCGACGCGCCGCCGTGGCCGGCGTCCATATTGATCTTCAGCAGGACAGGATTGCCGCTGGTCGTGGCAGGTCGCAGCTTGGCGACCCACTTTTCCGGCTCCCAATAGGTGACGCGCGGGTCCGACAGGCCGCCGGTGGCCAGCACCGCCGGATAGGGCTTGGCCTCGATGTTGTCGTAGGGGCTGTAGCTGGCGATGTAGTCGTAGGCCGCCTTGTCCTCCAGCGGATTGCCCCATTCGGGCCACTCCGGCGGGGTCAGGGGCAGGGTGGTGTCGCTCATGGTGTTGACCACGTCGACGAACGGCACCGCCGCGATGATCCCGGAGAACAGGTCCGGGCGCATGTTGGTGATCGCGCCCATCAAGAGGCCGCCGGCCGAGCCGCCATAGGCCACGGTGTTGGCGGGCTTGCCGTAACCGGCCGCGTGCAGGTGCTCGGCGCAGGCGATGAAGTCGGTGAAGGTATTCTTCTTCTTGAACTTCTTGCCGTCCAGGAACCAGCCCCAGCCCTTTTCCGAGCCGCCGCGCGGGCAGGCCGTGGCCCAGATCCAGCCGCGATCGACAAGACTGAGGTTCCGGATCGAGAAGCTGGGCTCCATGGCGATGCCATAGCTGCCGTAGCCGTAGAGAAGCAGCGGGGCCGAGCCGTCTAGCTTGGTCCCCTTCTTCATCAGGATGAAGATCGGCACGTCCGTGCCGTCGCTGGCCTTGGCGTTCAGGCGCCGGGTCTCGTACTGGGCCGGATCGTGGCCCGAGGGGATTTCCTGGGTCTTGCGCAGGGTGCGGGTGCGCGCGGCCATGTCGTAGTCGAACCACTGCCGGGGCGTGGTCATCGAGTTGTAGACGAAGCGCAGGGTGTCGGTGTCGTACTCGTAGCCGCCTTCCAGGCTGAGCGCGTAGGCCTGCTCGTCGAAGGCTATGGCGTGCTCGGCGCCATCAGCGGCCGTGACGGTGACGCGGTTGAGGGCGTCGACCTTCTCAAGGCGCACGAACCACTTCTTGAACGCCATGGTCCCGGAGATCAGGCGGCCCGGCTTGTGGGCGACCCAGTCCTTCCAGTTGGCCTTGCCCGTCGCGGTCTCAGGCGTCGTGATCAGCTTCCAGTCGACCGCGCCGTCGGCGTTGGTGCGGATCACGAAGTGGTCGTTCCAGTGCTCGACCTCATAGCGCACGCCCACCTCGCGGGGGTGGAACACCACCGGCGCGGCGGTCGGGGTCGCGGCCGGGATGATCAGCGCCTCGCTGGTCTCCTGGTTGCCGCACGAGATGACGACGAACTTGTCCGAGCTGGTGACGCCGACACCGATGAAGAAACCTTCGTCGGGCTCGTCATAGATCAGCACGTCGTCCTTGGCCGTGCCCCTGGCCGGACGGCGATAGATCTTGGCCGGGCGGCCATTGTCGTCGCGGAACGTCCAGAACAGCCACTGGCTGTCGGGCGAGAAGCAGAAATCGCCGGTCGAGCTTTCCACCGGGCTTTCCAGCACCGCGCCGCTGGCCAGGTCCTTGACGTGCACGCGGTAGACTTCCGAGCCCTGCTCGTCGACGGCATAGGCATAGAGTTTGTGGTCGGGCGAGTGGCCGGCCGCGCCGACCTGATAGAAGGCCTTGCCCTTCGACTCCTTTTCCTCGTCCAGCAGCACCGTCTCGGCGCTGCCGTTACGCGGCTTGCGGGCGTGAATCGGGTGCTGCGCGCCCTTGTCGTAGCGGGTGTAATATTCAAAGGCGCCGTCGGGGGCGGGCACCGAGGCGTCGTCCTCCTTGATGCGTCCCTTCATTTCCGCAAATATTTTGGCCTGCAGCGCCTCGGTCGAGGCCAGCATCGCCTTCGTGTACGCATTTTCTTCGGTCAAGTGTGCCTTGACGTCAGCCTTGATCAGGCTGGGGTCGCGCAGGACCTTTTGCCAGTTGTCGTCCTTCATCCAGGCATAGTCGTCGACACGCGTGCGGCCCAACTGCTCGATGGTCTTGGCGACCTTCTTGGCGACCGGCGGCTGGGGGCGTGCGGCGTCTGAAGACATGGGAGATCCGAAAGCTGTTCCAGGGAGGACTGTGGAGGCAGACGTAAGCGTCGCGGCGGCGCTCGTCATCATTTGGCGGCGGTTCATGCGCAAATTTCCCCCGATCGGACACAACGCGCGACTGCGTCAGAACGACAACTTGCGATGCGAGATTCCTGTGGTCAAATTCACTCACGCGTCGGGCGCGTCACTTTAGTAAGCGTAACAAGGGGGCGACATGGTCTGGGATCTTTCCGTCGACCTGATCAAGGCGACGGTCCAACTCGAGCAGCCGTTAGGCGACGGTTCGCGCACCGTCGGCACGGGTTTCCTGATTTCCGATCCGACCCCGGACGGCAAGCCGCGCACCATTCTGATCACCGCCGCGCACGTCTTCGAAAAGATGCCGTCGATGTCGGCCAAGATCGGCTACCGCATCCAAGGCTCGGAAGGCGCCTGGCGATATGATCCCGAGACCCTGAAGATCCGCGACGGCGACCATCCCCTGTGGGTCAAGCACCCCAGCCGCGACGTCGCGGCCATGGTGGTTGAGGCCCCGCCGGAGTTCGTCAAGGCGGCGATCCCGATCAATTACCTGGCCCAGGACGACACCTTCAACCAGTACAACCTGGGTCCGGGCGACGAGATGATGGCCCTGGGCTTCCCGCGCGGCCTGGCCGCCAACCCGGCCGGCTTTCCGATCCTGCGTTCGGGCCGCGTGGCCAGCTATCCTCTGGCCCCGGCGACCAGCTTCCCGACCTTCCTGATGGACTTTGCTGTGTTCCCCGGCAATTCGGGCGGCCCGGTGTTCATGGCCCAGGGCGCGCGTCGTCGTCCGGGCGGCAGCGAAAGCCAGGAGGTCCAGTTCGTGGCGGGCCTGTTGACCCAGCAGGTCGAGCTCTCGGGCGAGCGCCTGGAAATCGGCATCGTCACTCACGCCAAGTTCATCCGCGAGACCCTGGCCATCCTGGACAAGCTTCCGGGCGCGACCATCACCCAGGCGCGGGCCGCCAAGCCCGAACCGATCATGCCGGGCGCGACCCCGGCGGCGGCGGTCTCGGCCATGGCGATGGGCGCGTCACACTAAGCTCTGCTGGAGGAACAAGTTTCCGACCCGGCCCGTTTCTTCTGCAACGCAATATCGCGCAGCAAACAGGAGCGAGAGCCATGAGCACCAATCGTGTCGAAGGCGCTATCGATAAGGGCGTGGGCGCCGTGAAGGAAGCCGCCGGCAAGGCCACGGGCAACGAACGCCTGGAAGCCGAAGGCGCTGTCCAGAAGGCCAAGGGCGACGTTCAGAACAAGGTCGGCAAGGCCCAGGACAAGATCGGCGACGCGATCAAGCACTGAACACCCGCCTACGACTAAACGAAGCGGCCGCCGGAGCGATCCGGCGGCCGTTTTGCGTTTCTATTCATCCGTCTCCCTATTCGCCGGTTTCATTGACGAAGATGAAGACCGTCTTGCCGCGCGACAGTGGCTCCCAGCCGGCCTCGATGGCCGAGGCGATCGCCTTGGCGATCAGGCGCTGCGGGATCTGCGAGGGCTTCAGCTGCGGTGCGTTGAACTTCGGGCGCGGACCGGGCGGAAACTCGATCACGACCTCGCGCTGGCCTTCCTTGTGGTGGACGCTGATCGCCTTGCCATGCCGCTCCGACGGGTCGTGCGACCACTGGGGCTGACGGTGGAGGTGCCAGACATAGAGGTCGCCATCGACCTCGATCTCGAATTCCGGAGCGAGTTTGTTGCTTGCCATGGCGCGGTGTTAACGCGACGAGCGCGTTCAGGCCACCCCGGCGTGCCTCACGCCTCTTCGTAGGTCGCCGCGTAGTCGACCGGGAAGTTCACCGAACGGGCGATGAAACAGACCTTGTGGATCTCGTGGTGGATCGCGTCGGCCTTGACCAGGTCCGCGCCGCGCTCGACGATGATGTGCGGCTTCAAGGTGGCGCGGACGAAGTGACCGGCGCCGTCGGGCGTGCTCTCGCCGACCCCGATCGGCTGGTCGCGATAGCCGCGCACCACGATGCCGGCGCTGCTGGCCAGGTGCAGGTACCACAGCATGTGGCAGGCGCTGAGCGATGCGATCAGCAGGTCCTCGGGATTGTGCAGGGTCGGGTCGCCGCCCAGCAGCGGGTCGTTGGAGCAGGCGACCGGCGGCTTGCCCGGCGTGGCGATGGTCCAGGTGCGGTCATAGCCGCGATAGGTCCGCGTGCCGTCGCCGCGGTCGCCGGTCCACTCGATTAGACTGGTATAGTCGTGCTGCTTGGCCATCAGCGGTCCTCAGGGGCGACGTTCTTCAGCCGCGCGGTCATGGCGGCGATATCCTCGCGGCTCCAGCGGCTGTGTTTGCGCGTCGCGCTCGCCGGATGGAAGCCCAAGCCCAGTGAAATGTCCGGATGGCGATAGGCCTGCCGCGGCCGGATTGGGCGCGGTGTCAGGCCGCCGCCGCAGGTCGGGCAGACATTCTCCAGCACCGCGTCGGCGCAGGGCGCGCAATAGGTGCATTCGTAGCTGCAGATCCGCGCGCTCGTGGCGTCGGGCGCCAGGTCGCGGTCGCAAAGTTCACAGTTGGGACGCAGGTCGAGCATGCAAAACCCCTGGCGGTAGGTCCGCTCGCTAACGCAAGCCGCCGCCAGGGGAAATGACGTAGATCCCTCGATTTCAGCCGGACTTTAGGCCCCGTAGATCACCGAGATCGTTTCGGCCACGCAGGCCGGACGTTCTTCGCCCTCGATCTCGATGGTGCATTCATTCTTCATCTGCAGGCCGCCCGACTTGGGCTCGGCGGCGAGCAGCTTCTGGCGCATGCGCACCCGCTTGCCAACCCGCACCATGCCGGTGAAGCGGACCTTGTCGCAGCCATAGTTGATGCCGCGCGTGACGCCGGTGACGCGCAGGATGTCCGCGCCCAGCATCGGGATCAGCGACAGGGTCAGATAGCCGTGAGCGATCGGGCCGCCGATCTCCTTGGTGGCGCGCTCGACGTCGACATGGATCCATTGATGGTCGCCGGTGGCCTCGGCGAACTGGTTCACGCGCTCCTGGCTGACCTCGACCCAGTCGGACACGCCGATCTCCTGGCCGACCAGCGACGCGACGTCGGCGTAGGCGACTTCCTTCATGGTGTTATCTCCCTCGAACAGTTGTTTGGATAGTGACCAGCCCAAGGGAGGAAGGTCAACCGGGGACGGCGCGCCTCAGACGATCCGGCTCTCGCCCTTGCCCCAGTAGGCGTCGCGGATCAGGCGTTTGTAGAGCTTGCCGGTGGGGTGACGGGGCAGCTCGGCCATGAAGTCGATGCGGCGCGGGGACTTCACGTGGCTGAGATTGGCGCGGGCGAAGGCCATCAGTTCGGCGGCCAGCTCGTCGTGGTCGCCGGTCCAGGCCAGGGGCTGGATCACCGCCACCACCTGCTCGCCCATCTCCTCGTGCGGCGCGCCGACCACGGCGGCGTCGGCGACCTTGGGGTGGGTGATCAGCAGGTTCTCGATCTCCTGCGGATAGATGTTCACCCCGCCGGAGATGATCATGAAGCTCTTGCGGTCGGTCAGGTAGAGGTAGCCTTCCTCGTCGACCCAGCCCACGTCGCCCAGCGTCGTCCAGCCGTGCTGATTGTAGCTCTCGGCCGTCTTGTCGGGGGCGTTGTGGTAGTTCACCGCCGGCCCGTTGGCGAAATAGACCGTGCCCTCGGTGCGCGGCGGCAGGGCGTCGCCGCTCTCGTCGCAGATGCGCAGCTCGCCCAGCACGGCCTGGCCGACGCTGCCCTTGTGGGCCAGCCAGTTCTCGGAATTGATCCAGCAGAAGCCGTTGCCCTCGGTGCCGGCGTAGTATTCGAAGATCACCGGCCCCCACCAGGCGATCATCTGTTCCTTGACCGGGATGGGGCAGGGCGCGGCGGCGTGCACCGCCGACTTCATGCTGGAGACGTCGTATTTCGCCCGAACTGCCTCCGGCAGTTTAAGCATCCGCACGAAGTGGGTCGGGACGAACTGGCCGCAGTTGACCTTGTGCTGCTCGATCAGGGCCAGGGCCGCTTCCGGCTCGAACTTTTCCATCACGATGACCGTGCCGCCCAGCTTGTGGACGGTCATGCACCAGCGCAGCGGGGCGGCGTGATAGAGCGGGGCAGGCGAGATGTAGACGCTGTCGCCCGAGAAGCCGAACAGCCCCTGCGCCATCATCTGCAGGGCGTGCGGGGCGTCGATCGGCCCGCCGCTGAGGGCCGGCTTGACCCCCTTGGGGCGGCCGGTCGTGCCCGACGAATAGAGCATGTCCGAGCCGGCGGTCTCGTCGGCGACGGGCGTGGTCGGGCAGCCGGCGCGGGCCTCTTCCAGTCCTGCATAAGGACCGTGCGGACCGCCGACGGCGAACAGGGCCAGATCCGGGACCAGGGCGGCGATCTCGTCGATCAGAGGACCCATGGCGGTGGAGGTGATGAACACCCTGGCCCCGCAATCCTGCAGGATGTACTCGGCCTCGCTGGCCGTCAGCTTGGTCGAGATGCAGACGAAATAGAGCCCGGCGCGCTGGGCCGCCCAGGCGACCTCGAAGAAGCGGGCGTTGTTCTCCATCAGGATGGCGATGACGTCGCCGGTCGTCAGGCCCAGCGACCGGAACAGGTGTGCGCCCTGGTTCGAGCGGGCGTCCAGCTGGGCGTAGCTCACGACCTCGCCGGAGCCGGCCATGATGTAGGCCGGCTTGTCGGCCTGGCTCTGGGCGTGGAGGTAGGGGTGCATGTCCGGGACCTCTTTTTGAACTGTCATCCCGGACGGCCAAAGGCCGAGCCGGGACCGCAGGAAGCTCTGAGTTTGCTGCGGTCCCGGCTCTCCGCTTCGCTGCGGCCGGGATGACAGCTTGGGTTAGGCGGCTACCGCTTGCTTGGCCGCTTCGCGGATCATGTCGCTGGCCTTTTCGGCGATCATGATCGTGGGGGCGTTGGTGTTGCCGGAAACCAGGCGGGGCATGACCGAGGCGTCGACGACCCGCAGACCTTCCAACCCACGAACGCGCAATTGCGCGTCCACGACGGCCATCGGCCCCTGACCCATCTGGCAGGTGCCGACCGGGTGATAGATGGTCGAGCCGCTGAGCCGCGCGAAGTCCAGCAGCTGCTCGTCGGTGCGGACCTCGCCGCCCGGGTTCATTTCGCTGTCGATGTAGGGGGCCAGGGCCGGGGCCTCGCCGATCTTGCGGCCCCACTTCAGGCCCGCCACCGCCACCTCCTGGTCCAGCGGATCGGCCAGGTAGTTGGCGAAGATCGCTGGGTAGACCGACGGATCGGCCGACCTGATACGGATGTGGCCGCGGCTCTCGGGACGCAGCTGGCACGGGGCGATGGTCAGGCCGGGCGCGGCCTCCAGCTCCATCTTCTGCTCGTTGACCAGCTTCTCCAGGTCCATGGTCGCGGGCAGGATGTGGAACTGGATATCTGGTCCGGCCAGATCCGGACGAGACTTGCAGAAGGCGGCGATGTGTGCGGCCGATAGGGTCAGCAGGCCCTTGCGCTGGAAGAGGTAGCGCAGCGCCTCGCCGGCCAGGCGGCCGCCCTTGGATAGCTCGTTGACCGAGACGACGCCGGGCTTGAGCCGATATCGCACGCTCATCACGTAGTGGTCCTGCAGGTTCTCGCCGACGCCGGGCAGGTCGGCGACGAGCGGAATGCCGTGCTGGGCCAGCAGCTCGGCCGGACCCACGCCCGACAGCTGCAGCAGTTGTGGCGAGTTGATCGCCCCGCCGGCCAGGATCACTTCCGCGCGGGCCTTGGCGACGCGCTTGACGCCGTTCTGGGTGAATTCGACACCGACGGCGCGCTTGCCCTCGAACAAGACCTTGCCGGCCAGGGCGTTGGTCTCGACCTTCAGGTTCGGACGGTTCATGGCCGGGTGCAGATAGGCCACCGCCGCCGAGCAGCGTTGGCCGTTCTTGACCGTCAGCTGGTAGTAGGTCGCGCCCTCCTGGGCCGAGCCGTTGACGTCGTCGTTGCGCGGGATGCCGGCCTGGGCGCAGGCCTCGACCACGGCGTCGGAGACGGGATGCTTGGTGGTGACATCCGAGACGTTCAGCGGTCCGCCCGTCGCGTGCCAGTCGCAGCCGCCGCGCTCCTGGTGCTCGGCGCGGCGGAAGTAGGGGGCGACGTCGTCCCAGGCCCAGCCTTCGCAGCCCAGCTGCCGCCAGCCGTCATAGTCGGCGTGCTGGCCGCGGATGTAGAGCAGGCCGTTGATCGAGGACGAGCCGCCCAGCACCTTGCCGCGCGGCCACACATGGGTGCGGCCACCCGTGCCGGGGTCGGGCTCGGTCTGGTACAGCCAGTTGACCTTGGGATCCTTCAGCGTCGACGAATAGCCGACCGGAATGTGGATCATCATGTTCGAGGCGAACTGGGAGAGGTTCTTGGTGGGGCGATCGTCGCCGCCGGCCTCCAGCAGCACGACCTTGAACTTCCCGCCCTCGGACAGGCGCGCCGCCAGCACGCAGCCGGCCGAGCCTGCGCCCACGATCACGTAGTCGGCCTCGATGATCCCGGTCATCGCTTCTCTCCCTTTGCCGTCCGCGTGTCTCCGCGTGATCGGCGTTCAGTTGAGAGCATGAACCCAGCTTTTGCGATCGTGCAAGTTGCCGTCGCGGCGCCGTTGGCGGGGCAGGGGGCTTGTCTATCGTTGGGTCAAGGAACGACGTTCGTGAAAAGCGCGGGAGGAACGCCATGGACCTGATCAGCCAGACGGTGGTGGACGGCATTGCCGGTCCCGGTGCGCCGCCGACCTACCCGACCCTGGGCGACATCGACCTCGCCGACATCTTCCGCTTCACCCAGGGCCAGCCCTGGGCCGACTTTGCGCGGATGCGCCAGGACGCGCCAGTCATGTGGCATCCCGAGCCGTTCGGCGGGCCGGGCTTCTGGGCCCTGACGCGCTACGAGGACGTGCAGCGGGTCAATGGCGACCCCGAGACCTTCTCGTCGCAGCGCGGCGGGATCCTGATGTCGATGGGCGCGCCGGAAAAGCGTCACGCCCTGCTGTTCCGGGCGTCGATGGACACCATGATCAATCTCGACGCGCCGCATCACCTGCAGCTGCGTCGCGAGCACATGCCCTATTTCACGCCGGGCTATCTGCGCGGCCTGACCGACCGGGTGAAGGGCGAGGTCACCCGCCTGCTGGACGCCATGGAGCCGCAGCTGGCTGGCGGGGCGGCGATCGACATGGTCGAGACCTTCAGCTCGATCCTGCCGCTGTTCACCCTGTGCGAGATCCTGGGCGTGCCGCCCGAGGATCGCCCGCGCTTCCTGAAGTGGATGCACTATCTGGAGCGCGCCCAGGACCTGGCGGTGCAGAATGCCGCCGCACCGGTCGCCCCGACCCTGGAGCTGATGCAGTTCGTTCAGGACTTCAACAACGGCGTCGAGGAGATGTTCGACTACGGCCGCACGATGCTGAAGAAGCGTCGCGACGACCCGCAGCAGGACCTGATGACCGCCATCGCCCGCGCCCAGGTCGACGGCTCGCTGCTGGCCGACGAGTATCTGGACGGCTCGTGGCTGCTGATCGTGTTCGCGGGCAATGACACGACCCGCAACACCCTGTCAGGGGCGATGAAGCTGCTGACCGAGTTCCCGGACCAGAAGCAGCGGCTGATCGGCGATCCCTCGCTGCTGCCCGGGGCGGTGGACGAGTTCATCCGCATGGTCAGCCCGGTGATCTACATGCGCCGCACGGCTACGCGCGATGTCGAGATCAACGGCCAGCTGATCCGCGAGGGCGAGAAGGCGGTCATGTACTATGGCGCGGCCAACCGCGATCCGGCGATGTTCGAGAACCCTGATCAGCTGGACGTGACCCGCGCCAACGCCGGCAAGCACATCGCCTTCGGCTACGGACCGCACACCTGCATCGGAAAGCGCGTGGCCCAGATCCAGCTGGAAGAGGCCTATCGCCAGATCCTGGCGCGCTTCCCGGATCTGGCCTGGACCGGTGAGATGGAGATCGCGCCCAACAACTTCGTGCACGCCATCAGCAAGCTGGGTGTGCGGCGCGGCTAGGGCGGTTGCGAGCCTTTCATACGCATGTTTGAGTGACGTCAAAGCCTGGAGGACCACCCATGTCGCAACCGACCTTCGAGACCCTGCTGTACGATGTCGAGGACGGGATCGCGACGATCACCCTCAATCGCCCGGACCGGATGAACGCCTTCACCGCCCGGATGATGAAGGACATGATCGAGGTGTTCGACATCACCGACGCCGACGACGCGGTGAAGGCGGTGATCGTCACGGGCGCGGGCCGGGCGTTCTGCGCTGGGGCCGACCTGGGCGGCGGCGGCGGCACCTTCGACCGCTCCTCGCCCCAGGCGGTGGAACGCGAAGAGGGCAAGGTCGGCGACGTCTATCGCGATGGTGGCGGTCGCGTGACCCTGCGCATGTACGACAGCCTGAAACCCATCATCGGCGCCATCAATGGCGCGGCGGTCGGCGTGGGCGTGACCATGCAGCTGCCGATGGATATCCGTATGGCCTCGACGGCCGCCAAGTTCGGCTTCGTGTTCGCCCGTCGCGGTATCAATCCCGAGGCCGCGTCCAGCTGGTTCCTGCCGCGCCTGGTCGGCCTGCAGACGGCGCTGGAGTGGTGCTACACCGGCCGGGTGTTCGACGCCCAGGAGGCGCTGGACCGCGGCCTGGTCCGCTCGCTGCACCAGCCCGACGACCTGCTGCCGGCCGCCCGAGCCCTGGCCCGCGAGATCGCCGACAACACCGCCCCGGTCTCAGTGGCGATCACCCGCCAGCTGCTGTGGCGCATGGCCGGCGCGGCCCACCCGATGGAAGCCCACATGGCCGACAGCCGGGCCATCCAGTCGCGCGGCGCGTCCGGCGACGCCAAGGAGGGCGTGACGTCGTTCCTGGAGAAGCGCACGCCGGTCTATCCGAACAAGGTCTCGGCCGACCTGCCCGACATCTGGCCGGAGTGGAAAGAACCGGAATTCCGGTAGGGCGAACACGGCGCGGGGGCGCTTTGTCGCGCCTCCGCTCACGGCCCGTTAATCACGTTCTGCTCTCTTCCGACGGATGAGCGATCCCGCGCTGACACCGCCGTTTGCAGAGCCCGAGGCCCCCAAGCCGGCGCCGCGCTCGCGCACGACCCTGCTCAAGCGCCTGGCTGACGTGGTCTGCCTGCCGACCAGCCGCATCAACGCCTTCGAGCGGTCGATGACCGCCGACCTGCTGGTCGAGATGCTGCGCGACGCCAATGTCACCGAGCGCGAGAAGGTCGCCCGGCGTCTGGCCATGCTCAACGAAATGCCCGGCGTTCTGGTGCGCCTCTTGCTACGCGACGAACTGCCGGTGGCCCGCTGCCTGTTGGTCGACGCCGAGAAGCTGTCGGACGCCGACCTGATCAGCTGCCTGTACCACGCCTCGATGGATCACCGCCGGCTGATCGCCCAGCGGCGCGGCGTCAGCGAGGTGGTTGCCGACGCCCTGATCGACATGGCCGAGGCGCCGGTCATCGAAACCCTGCTGCGCAACGACCTGGTCAAGATCAGCCACCAGGGCGTCGAGAACGTCGTGGCGGCCACGCGCGACGCCCAGCACCTGATCCCGCTGCTGCTGCGCCGCGCCGAGCTGCGGCCCAGCCACGCCTATGTCATGTTCTGGTGGGCCGACGCCGAGGCGCGCAGGACCATCCTCCAGCGCTTCGCGGTGTCGCGTGAGATCCTGCAGGACGCTGTCGGCGACGTCTTCGCCCTGGCCTCGGCCGAGGGCTGGCAGGACCCGCTGTCGCGCAAGGCTCTGCAGTTCATCGAGCGCCGCCAGCGCAACCGCGCCGCCATCGCCAAGAGTCCGTACGAAAGCCTGGACGAGGCCGTCACCGCGGCCGAGGGCGGGGTGACCCGCGAGATCGCCGAGGAGATCTCGTATCTCTCGGGCCTGAAGCCGATGACCGGCGCCAAGATCTTTACCGATCCGGGCGGCGAGCCGCTGGCCATTCTGTGCAAGGCCACCGGCCTGCCGCGCAATTGCGTGCGCCAGTTGTGGCGCGGCCTGCGCCGTCAGGAGGTCGACCGCAGCGGCGTGATCGACCACGCCCTGGAGCGGGTGCTGACCGTCTACGACACCATCGCCGTCGATCGGGCCCAGACCGTGCTGCGCTACTGGAACTGGTCGCTGACCTCGGCGCTGACCCCGGCGCTGATCAAGGCCATCCGCGAGGGCGACGAGGCGGCGATCGACGAGTACTCGGCTCCGCAACGTGCCGCTATGCTGGCGCTTGCTCGCGACTTCGGACGATAAAAAGGGATATCGCTGATCTTCGAGTTGGTCGGCGGTTTAGGTTCAGGAACTCAACCTCCCTTACTCATCATATGATGGGTTGAGCGTTTGGCTTGAACACTGCACCATTACAGATGATCTCTTGATGACAGCGTATTGATCGGCGCAGGCAATCTTTGTATGCACGCCTCGATTGGTGTCTGAATCGGTTCGGATACCCGCAAGATTTGGCGACTGGCGAGGCCTTATGGAAGATCAATCGGATCTCATCGAGATGACGGCGGGTATCGTCTCCGCCTATGTTGGCAACAACACGGTCGCGACCGCCGACCTGCCGGCCCTGATCAAGCAAATCCATAGCGCCCTGGCCGCCGTCGGTTCGCCGGCCGCCGAGCCGGCCGCCCCGCCGAAGGAACCCGCGGTTCCGCTGAAGAAGTCGATCACCCCGGACTATCTGATCTGTCTGGAGGACGGCCGGAAGTTCAAGTCGCTGAAGCGCCACCTGCGCACGAAGTACGACATGACCCCAGAAGACTACCGCGCCAAGTGGGGTCTGCCGAAAGATTACCCGATGGTCGCGCCGAACTACGCCGAGGCCCGTTCGAACCTGGCCAAGCAGATGGGCCTGGGGCAGGGCGGTCGTAAGCCCGCGCGCAAGGGCAAATAGCCGAGTCTGAACAATAGCTTGGCCGTCTCGCGCGGCCGGAGCCGCAAGCGCCCGTCGTCCGAACTCGGACGGCGGGCGTTTTCGTTCCTGGTTGACTCTCCCCGGGAATCTCTCTGCGCGGGGTGTTTTTTGCTGGACGCCGATTCGTTCCTTAAGCGATAGTGAATCGAAGTGATTCCAAAGGCTTGTTAAGGACTCTGAAGATGTCCGCGCAACTGAGCGCATCCGCTACGGCGGCGCGCGCTCACCAGGAGATGTTCGCCTATTGGGCGTCCCTCCGCCGGGGGGCGAGCCTCCCGGCGCGCGTCGACCTGCACCCTTCGAGCATGAAGCGGCTGTTGCCGACGGTGTCGCTGATCGACGTCGTCGACCAGCCGCGCGACTACCGCCTGCGCCTGGCCGGCACGGGCCTGTACGGCGTCTACGGGCGCGAGATCACCGGCCGCATGATCGGCGATGTCTACAACACCGCCGCCAGCGACTACTGGCGCAAGGAGCTGGACAAGGTGGTCGAGGAGCGCCGTCCCGGCGTCGGCGTCCACAGCCTGGCCTGGCGCGGCACGCCGCACATGTCGATCCTGTGGCTGCGCCTGCCGCTGGCCAGCAACGGCAAGGACGTCGACATGATCCTGGGCTACGACGCCGTGGTCGGCGCCCAATCCGAAGGTATTTCGGGCATCCGCGCGGCCTAAGGCCCCGAGCCTACCCCTCCAGGAACGCTTCCACTTCGCGGCGGCTCGGCATCGAGGGCGCGGCGCCGGCTTTCTGCACCGACAGGGCGGCGGCGGCGTTGGCCATTTCGACGGCTTCGCGCAGGTCCATGTTGGCGGCCAGGGCCGCGGCCAAGGCGCCGCAGAAACAGTCGCCGGCCCCGACGGTGTCGATCGCCTTGACCTTGCGGCCTTCGACCAGGAAGGCCTCGTCGCGGCGCACCGCGGCCACGCCGGCCGAGCCCAGGGTGACGATGATCGTCTGGTCCGGGCGGCTCATCAGCTTGCGGGCGGCGACCGAGACCTGCTCCAGGCGCACCGGTTCGTGATCCAGCTTGGCGTAGGTGGCCAGCTCGGTCTGGTTCAGGATCAGGATGTCGGTCAGCGGGAACAGGGCCGCGCCCTGCGGCAGGGCCGGGGCGGTGTTGAGGATCCGCAGCGCGCCCTTGGCTGCGCCGGTGCGGAACAGGGCCTCAATGGCGTGGGCGGGCGTCTCCAGCTGGCAGAGCAGCACGCGCTGGCCCTCCAGCGGGGTGGCGGTGACCTGCTGCGGGGTGACCGTGGCGTTGGCGCCGGCGGTGACCACGATCATGTTCTCGGCGCTGTTAGCGACCCAGACGTGGGCCTGGCCGGTGGGCACGCCCTCCAGTTCGACGACGTCGGCCACCTGCACGCCATAACCGGCCAGCTTGGCCTTCAGGCTCTTGCCGGAATCGTCGCCGCCGACCGCGCCCATCAGGCGGGTAGGGGCGCCCATCCGCGCGGCGGCGACCGCCTGGTTGGCGCCCTTGCCGCCCAGGAACAGTTCCAGCGACAGGCCAGCCACGGTCTCGCCGGGGCGCGGTAGGTCATCGACCCGCGCCACCGCGTCCAGATTGATCGAGCCGAGAACGAATACAGTCATGTGCGTGGTCTTCTAAGGTGCTGGAACGGCTAACCGCCGCCGCCTCCGCGCTGGAAGCTTTCGACGAGGCTGCCGGCGACGAGTCGCCATCCGTCCACTAGCACGAAGAAGATCAGCTTGAATGGCAAGCTGATGGTGGCGGGCGGCAGCATCATCATACCCATGCTCATCAGCACGCTGGCCACGACCAGGTCGATGACCAGGAACGGGATGAACAGCAGGAAGCCGATCGAGAAGGCGCGCTTCAGTTCCGAGATCATGAAGGCCGGGGTGACGACCTGCAGCGGCAGCTCCTGGGCGTTCTGGGTGCGGGGCGTCTTGGACAGGCGGACGAACAGGGCCAGGTCGTCGCGACCCACCTGGCTGAGCATGAACTGCTTGACCGGACCGCCGGCGGCGTCGACCGCGGCGGGCAGCTCCATCTGGTTGTCCAGCAGCGGCTTGATGCCCGCGTCGTACGAGCGCTCGAAGGTCGGGCCCATGACGATGGCGGTCAGGAACAGGGCCAGGCTGATGATCACCGGGTTGGGCGGGCTCTGCTGCACGCCGATCGCGGTGCGCAGCAGGCTCAGCACCACCACGATCCGCACGAACGAGGTGGTCATGATCACGATCGACGGGGCCAGCGACAGCACCGTCATCAGGCCGACCAGCTGGACCACCCGCTCGGTCAGGCCCGCGCCCGTGCCCAGGTTGATGTTGATCGCCGACTGGGCGGCCTGGGCCGTGGCGACGGCCGGCATGACCGCGCAGGCGAAGGCCGCCAGCACCGAGATGATCGCCGCGCGGCGTAGGTCCGCCGCATTGGCGCCGGTCACCGCCTTGAGGAGGTCGCGCATCAGGCCACGGGCTCCGGATCGGAAACGGTTTCAGGGGGGGGCGCGGGGCGGGGCTGCGGGACCCAGTCCAGCAGCTTACCGTCGCCCAGCAGCACCAAGCGCTCCTCGCCGTCCAGGTTGACGATCAGCAGGCGGCGGGTGGGATCCAGCACCAGGCTCTCGACCACCCGCATCCGGCGGTCCTGCCGCGCGGCGATCATCCGGCCCACCGCGTCGGGACCGAACTTGCGCAAGGCCCAGGCGGCCAGGCCGATCAGGCCCAGGGTGACCGCCAGCGCCGCCAGGGCGCGGATGAATTCGATAGGGTCCATGGACGCCCAAGAAGCCAGGAGAGGCGAGACAACATAGCGCAGGGGATCGCCCCCACATGCCCTGGTGTGCCTGACGCTTCTTAATGCGGGATTAACCCTGTTTCTTCACCATGATCGCCATGGGTCCGGATGATCTTCCCCTTTTCGGCATGCTCAAGAGCCGCCTCGGTTATCTGACCGAGCGCCAGAAGCTTGTCGCCCAGAACGTGGCCAACGCCGACACCCCCGGCTATCGCCCGTCGGACCTCAAGACCTACAGCTTCCAGGCCTCGTTGATGAACCAGGCCTCAGGCTCGCCCTATCGCGGCGGCGTCGCGGCCCCGACCGGGGGCGTGCGGATGATGGAGACCTCGGCCTCGCACATGGCCCCGTCCAAGGCCCCCAGCGCCTGGCGCGCGTCGGCGGGGACGGACTCCGAGGTCACGCTCGACGGCAACGCGGTGTCGCTCGAAGACCAGATGCTGAAGATGACCGACGCGCGGATGAACTACGACGCGGCGATCAGCTTCTATCAGAAATCCATGAACATGCTGCGCACCGCCGCGCGCAAGCCCAGCGGCTAAGGAGCTAGGCGATGCCCGAGATCAAGTCCAACTCGCTGGCGACCATGGCCGTGGCCTCGTCGGCCCTGCGCGCCCAGCAGGGCCGCATGCGCGTCATCGCGGAAAACATCGCCAACGCCAATTCGACGGCGCGCACCGCTGGCGGCGACCCCTATCGCCGCCAGGTTCCGGTGTTCAAGCCGACCCGGGTTTCGGGCGCCGAGGGCGTGCAGATGCTGCGCGTCGATCCCGACCGCGCCGACTTCAAGACCGAATACGATCCGGGCAACCCGGCCGCCGACGCCAAGGGCTACGTCAAGCTGCCCAACGTCAACACGCTGGTCGAGGCGCTGGACATGAAGGACGCCCAGCGCGCCTACGAAGCCAACCTCAACGTGATCGAGACGGCCCGCGCCATGGAAGCGCGCACCCTCGACATCATCAAGAAGTAGGGGATTAGGCGATGATCACCGCTCTGGCGGCCGCCAAGGCCTATGCCTCGCAAGGCGCGATGGGGATCGGCTCGGTCGGTTCGATCGGCGGCGCCGACAAGAAGGGCGTCGACTTCGGCGACATGCTGAAGTCGGCCATGGAAGGCGCGGCCAAGACCTCGAAGGTCGCCGAAAGCAAGATCGCCGCCCAGGTCGCCGGCAAGGCCGAACTCGTGGACGTCGTCACCGCCATCAGCTCGGCCGAGGCTAGCCTGGAAACCGTGATGGCCGTCCGCGACCAGGTGATCTCGGCCTATCAGGAAATCATGCGCATGCCGATCTGACGGCGTCTTTCGCCTCTCCGCATCGAGCAAAGAAAATGGGCCGCGTCCGGGGAGGACGCGGCCCAAGTTGCTTCAGGGGAGGATAAAGGACGCTACGCTTACAAAAGGGGTGGTTCAGAAGTTGAGGAACGTCTTGGCGACCGTGAACAGGCCGCCCCATACGATCGCGTTCAGCACGGCGGCCACCAGCACCGCGAAGCCCAGCGGCCACTGACGCACGGGGCGACGGGCGGGACGGGGATCGAACGGGCGGGCTTGCGTGATGACGGACATGAGGCGCTCCTTGAACCTGCCCTCATGGTCGAGATTGACTCGGCCTGTGCGAACCTGACGACCTGTCGCGCGCCGCCTTGTCGCACCTGAGATGTGAGTCAACGCTCGGGACGGCGAACAGTTGATTCTTTCGCCGCCCCGGAGTCCCGATGACCGCCATCGTCCTCGACAAGGTCAGCAAGTCCTACGCTGGCCGCACGGTGCTGGCCGAGACCTCGCTTGAGATCGCCAAGGGCCGGTTCGTCGCTCTGGTCGGCGGCTCGGGCGCGGGCAAGACCACGCTGCTGAAGCTGATGAATGGGCTGTCGACGCCGACGTCCGGGCGGGTGCTGGTCGAGGGGGCGGACATTGCGCAACGGCCGGGACCGGAGCTGCGGCGGGGGATCGGCTATGTCTTCCAGGAGATCGGCCTCTTCCCGCACATGACAGTCGATCAGAACATCGGTGTCACCCCGGACCTGCTGGGCTGGCCGCCGGCGCAGATCGCGGCGCGGGTCGACGAGCTGCTGGATTTGGTGGCCCTGCCGCGCGAGGTCGCGAAGCGCGCGCCGTCGCAGCTGTCGGGCGGCCAGCGCCAGCGGGTTGGCGTGGCTCGGGCCCTGGCGGCGCGCCCCTCGATCCTGCTGATGGACGAACCGTTCGGAGCGCTTGATCCGGTGACCCGGACGGCCCTGGCCGACGATGTGCGGGCGCTGCATGACCAGCTGGGTCTGACCACGGTGATGGTCACCCACGATGTCGGCGAGGCCCTGCTGCTGGCCGATGAGGTGGTGGTGATGGCCGACGGCTGGGCGCTGGCCCATGCGTCGCCGCGCGAGTTGCTGGCCGGCCATCCGGACCCTGTCGTCGCCGACCTGATCGCCGCCCCGAAGAAACAGGCCGAACGTCTCGCGGAGCTGGCTCGTGGCTGATCGTTTTTCCGCCGCCCTGGCCGTCCTGCCCGAGCGCCTGGGCTGGCACGTCGCGCTGTCGGCGTCGGCCCTGGCGCTGGGCCTGGCCATCGCCTTGCCGTTGGGGATCGCCGCCGCCCGTAATCCGCGCCTGAAGTGGCTGGCCCTGGGCGCGGCCGGGCTGGTGCAGACCATTCCCAGCCTGGCGCTGCTGGCGCTGTTCTATCCGGTGCTGCTGCTGCTCTCCGGTCTGGCCGCGAAGGTGCTGGGCCATGGCTTCCCGGCCCTGGGATTCCTGCCGTCGCTGCTGGCCCTGACCCTCTATTCGATGCTGCCGATCCTGCGGAACGCGGCGGCGGGCGTCTCCGGCGTCGATCCGGCCGTGGTCGAGGCCGCGCGCGGCGTGGGCATGACCGACCGCCAGCGGCTGTGGCGCGTGGAGCTGCCCCTGGCCGCGCCGGTGATCATGGCCGGGGTGCGCACCGCTGCCGTCTGGACGATCGGCGCGGCGACCCTGTCCACGCCCGTCGGCCAGACCTCGCTGGGCGACTACATCTTCTCCGGACTGCAGACCGAGGACTGGGTGGCGGTGCTGGTCGGCTGCGCGGCTTCGGCGGGCTTGGCGCTGGTCGTTGATGGCCTGCTGGGTCTGATCGAGGGCGGGGTGGCGCGGCGGGAGCCGAAGAGGCTCTGGGCCGGTGGCGTCGGCCTGGCTGTGGGTCTGTTGGCGGCAGTCGCGCCTCTGGCTGGCGCGGCCTTGTCGCAGGGCCAGCCCGCCTATGTGATCGGGGCCAAGAACTTCTCCGAGCAGTACATCCTGGCCGAGCTGATGGCCGGCCGGGTGGAGCGCGAGGGGGCGAGCGTCCAGCGCCGCGTCAACCTGGGCTCGGTCATCGCCTACCGCGCCTTGGCCAGCGGCGAGATCGACGCCTATGTCGACTATTCCGGCACCTTGTGGGCCAACATCCTGCAGCGCACGGACAACCCCGGCCGCCAGGCGGTGCTCGACACGTTGCGCAAGGACCTGAAGGCCCGCGACGGCGTGGTGCTGCTGAACGCCCTGGGCTTCGAGAACGCCTATGCGCTGGCCATGCGCCGCGACCGTGCGCAGGCGCTGGGGATCACGACCCTGACCGATCTGGCGGCCAACGCCCCGCAGCTGACCATGGGCGGCGATCTGGAGTTCTTCTCGCGGCCGGAGTGGAAGAGCGTCGAGACCGCCTACGGCCTGAAGTTCAAGTCCAAGCGCCAGTTCCAGCCGACCTTCATGTACCGCGCGCTGGCGGGGGGCGAGGCCGACGTGATTTCGGCCTTCTCTTCGGACGGTCGGATCGCGGCGGATGATCTGGTGCTGCTGGCCGATCCGAAAGGCGCGCTGCCGCCCTATGACGCGGTGATCCTGGTCTCGCCGAAGCGGGCCGGGGACCAGCGGCTGCTGGACGCCCTGGCGCCGCTCTCCGGCGCCCTCGACGTCCAGGCCATGCAGGCGGCCAACTACGCGGTCGACCGCGACACGGGCAAGAAGAGCCCGGCTGAGGCCGCCGCGATGCTGGCGCGCTAGAGAATCCCCGGCAGGTCCAGGCCCTTATCCCGTGCGCATTCCAGGGCGATGTCGTAGCCCGCATCCGCGTGGCGCATGACGCCGGTGGCCGGGTCGTTCCACAGCACGCGTTCGATGCGCTTGGCGGCGGCGTCGGTGCCGTCGCAGACGATGACCATGCCCGAGTGCTGCGAGAAGCCCATGCCCACCCCACCGCCGTGGTGCAGCGACACCCAGGTGGCGCCCGAGGCGGTGTTGAGCAGGGCGTTCAGCAGCGGCCAGTCCGACACCGCGTCTGAGCCATCCTGCATGGCCTCGGTCTCGCGGTTTGGCGAGGCGACCGAGCCGCTATCCAGGTGATCGCGACCGATGACGATCGGAGCCTTCAGCTCGCCGCTGGCGACCATCTCGTTGAAGGCCAGGCCCAGGCGGTGGCGATCGCCCAGGCCGACCCAACAGATGCGCGCCGGCAGGCCCTGGAACTTGATCTTCCGGCCCGCCATGTCGAGCCAGTTGTGCAGGTGCGGATTGTCCGGGATCAGTTCCTTGACCTTGGCGTCGGTCCTGGCGATGTCCTCGGGATCGCCTGATAGCGCCGCCCAGCGGAACGGACCGATCCCCCGGCAGAACAGCGGGCGGATATAGGCCGGCACAAAGCCCGGGAAATCGAAGGCGTTGGCGACGCCTTCCTCCAGCGCCATCTGGCGGATGTTGTTGCCGTAGTCGACGGTCGGCACGCCGGCGGCCTGGAAGTCCAGCATCGCCTGGACGTGGACGGCCATCGAGGCGCGGGCGGCCTTGTCGACGCGGGCCGGCTCACGCTCGCGGGCGTCAGCCCACTGGTCCAGGCTCCAGCCGGCCGGCAGGTAGCCGTTGATCGGATCGTGGGCGCTGGTCTGGTCGGTCAACAGGTCGGGACGCACGCCGCGCTTGAAGAGCTCCGGCAGCAGCTCGGCGGCGTTGCCCAGCAGGCCGACCGAGATCGGGGTCTTGGCTGCGCAGGCCTCCTCAATCCAGGCCAGGGCCTCGTCGACATTGTCGGTGGACTTGTCGAGATAGCCGGTGCGCAGGCGCATCTCGATCCGCGAAGGCTGGCACTCGATGGCCAGGCACGACGCCCCGGCCATCACCGCCGCTAGCGGCTGCGCCCCGCCCATGCCGCCCAGGCCCGCGGTCAGCAGCCACTTGCCCGAAAGATCGCCGGCATAGTGCTGGCGGCCCATCTCGACGAAGGTCTCGTAGGTGCCCTGCACGATGCCCTGGGCGCCGATATAGATCCACGAGCCGGCGGTCATCTGGCCGTACATGGCCAGGCCCTTCTTATCGAGTTCGTTGAAGTGCTCCCAGTTGGCCCAGCGCGGCACCAGATTGGAGTTGGCGATCAGCACGCGCGGCGCGTCGGCATGGGTGCGGAAGACGCCGACCGGCTTGCCGGATTGCACCAGCAGGGTCTGGTCGTCCTCGAGCCGGCGAAGGGTCTCGACGATCTTGTCGTAGCTCTCCCAATCTCGGGCGGCGCGGCCGATGCCGCCATAGACGACCAGCTCTTCCGGGCGCTCAGCGACGTCGGGGTGCAGGTTGTTCATCAGCATCCGCAGCGGGGCTTCGGTCAGCCAGGACTTGGCGGAAAGCTGCGTCCCGGTGGCGGGGTGGATAACGCGGGTGTTGTCGCGGCGGGTCATGCTTTGCTCCGGGCAAAGGAAAGGCAGGCGTTGAGGACGTCTTCGAGCACGCGCCGCAGCGGCTCGGCGCGGTCGGCGTGGAAGGGCGTGGGCCAGGTGTCGGGCGTGGGCGGCTCGGCCGGGTCTTCCATGTAGCCCCGGCAAGCCAGCTCCATCTGGATCGCGTGGACGCCGGTGGCGGGCTGGCCGTAGTGGCGCGTGGTCCAGCCGCCCTTGAAGCGGCCATTGGTGACGCGCGAGCCTCCCGAGGCGTCGCAAGCGGCCTCGACGGCGATGGTCAGTTCGTCGGCGCACGACGCACCGCTGTTGGTCCCGAGATTGAACTGCGGCAGCTCGCCGTCGAACAGGCGCGGTACGCGCGAGCGGATCGAGTGGGCCTCGTACAGCACCACAGTCGGATGCAGCCCGCGCAGGCGGTCGATCTCCTCGCGCAAGGCGGCGTGGTAGGGCGCAAAGTACAGGGCCCGGCGGCCGTCGATCTCGGCGGCGTTCGGGCCGCCGTCGCGATACAGCGGCTCGCCGTCAAAGGTGGTGGTGGGACACAGCTCCGTCGTCGCTTGGCCCGGATAGAGCGAGACGCCCGACGGGTCGCGATTGACGTCGATGACCGTGCGCGAGATCGCCGTTCGCACGATCGTCGCGCCTAATCCCTGGGCAAAGGCGTAGAGCCGGTCGATCCACCAGTCAGCGTCCTTCAGGCCCAGCCACGGCGAGACGAGGCGAGCCGCGATCTCCGGCGGGATCTCGGTGCCGGTATGCGGCAGGCTGACGATCAGCGGGGCGTCGCCGCGCGTGACCCGCAGCCAGCTCATGCGACCAGCCCCGGCAACTCACCCGCCGCGTCGATCACCGCGCCCGAGCGGACCAGGGCGTTGGCGGCTTCCATGTCCGGGTGGAAGTGGCGGTCGTCGTCCAAGTGTGGGACCTGGGCCCGGGTCAGGGCGCGGACCGCCTCCAGGGCGTCGCTGGACTTCAGCGGCGCATGGAAGTCGCAGCCCTGGGCGGCGGCCAGAAGCTCGATGCCCAGCACCGCCATGGCGTTCTCGACCATGCCCAGTAGGCGCCGCGCGCCATGGGCGGCCATCGAGACGTGGTCTTCCTGGTTGGCGGAGGTCGGGATCGAGTCGACGCTGGCCGGATAGGCCTTCTGCTTGTTCTCCGAGACCAGGGCGGCGGCCGTGACCTGCGGGATCATGAAGCCGGAGTTCAGGCCCGGCTTGGGCGTCAGGAAGGCCGGCAGGCCCGACAGCGCCGGGTCGACCAGCATGGCGATGCGGCGTTCGGCGATCGAGCCGATCTCGCAGACGGCCAGGGCGATCATGTCGGCGGCGAAGGCCACCGGCTCGGCGTGGAAGTTGCCGCCCGACAGCGCTTCGTCGGCTTCCGGGAAGATCAGCGGATTGTCCGAGACGCCATTGGCCTCGGTCTCCAGCGTCGTCGCGGCTTGGCGCAGGACATCGAGGGCTGCGCCCATGACCTGCGGCTGGCAGCGCAGGCAGTAGGGGTCCTGGACGCGCTCGTCCTCCTTCAGGTGCGAGGCGCGGATCGCCGAGGACGCCATCAGGCCGCGCAGGGCGGCGGCGGTTTCGATCTGTCCGGCATGGCGGCGCAGGGTATGGATGCGCGGGTCGAACGGCGTGTCCGAGCCCTTGGCGGCTTCGGTCGACAGCGCGCCGGTGACCAGGGCCGACTGGAACAGGCGCTCGGCGTCGAACAGGCCGGCCAGGGCGTTGGCGGTCGAGAACTGGGTGCCGTTCAGCAGGGCCAGGCCCTCCTTCGGGCCGAGCGTCAGAGGGGCGAGGCCGGCCTTCTTCAGCGCCTTGGCGGCGGGCTTGCGCTCGCCGTCGACGAAGATCTCGCCGACCCCGATCATGGTCGCGGCCATGTGCGACAGCGGGGCCAGGTCGCCGGAGGCGCCGACCGAGCCCTGGCATGGCACCACCGGGGTGAGGCCCTGTTTCAGCATCAGCTCCAGCATGCGCACGGTCTCGACCCGCACGCCCGAGGCGCCCTGCGCCAGACTGGCCAGCTTCAGGGCCATCATCAGGCGGATGACCGGCACGGGCGACGGTTCGCCGACCCCGGCCGCGTGCGACAGGACGATGTTGCGCTGCAGGGTCTCGAGGTCTTCGTCGCCGATGCGGACGCTGGCCAGCTTCCCGAAGCCGGTGTTGATGCCGTAGACCGGCTCGCCCTTGGCCAGGATGCGCTGCACCGCGGCCGCGCTTTCCGCGATCACCGGCCAGGCGTCTTCGGCCAGTGTCGCGGTCGCCCCGCGATAGATCGCCTTCCAGTCGGCCAGCGGCACGGCGCCGGGATTCAGAACAAGCTCGCTCACTGGCCTCTCCACACGCGCGCATGGAGCGGGTTGAAGCCCATGCGATAGACAAGTTCGGCGGGACGCTCGATGTCCCAGATAGCGAGATCGCAGGCCTTGCCGGCCTCCAGCGTCCCGCAGGTGTTCAGCAGATCCAGCGCCCGCGCGGCCTCGCGCGTCACCCCGGCCAGGCACTCCTCCACCGTCATGCGGAAGAGGGTGGCGGCCATGTTCATGACCAGCAGCGGCGAGGTCAGGGGCGAGGTGCCGGGGTTGCAGTCGGTGGCCAGGGCCATCGTAACGCCGGCCGCCCGCAGCGCGGAGATCGGTGGGGCCTTGTGCTCGCGGGTGAAGTAGTAGGCGCCGGGCAGCAGGGTCGCGACGGTGCGCGAGGCGGCCATGGCGGCCACGCCGGCCTCGTCCAGATGTTCCAGGTGGTCGGCCGACAGGGCGTCGAACTCGACCGCCAGCGCAGCGCCGTTGAGGTTCGACAGTTGCTCGGCGTGCAGCTTGACCGGCAGGCCGTGGTCGCGGGCAGCCTCGAATACGCGACGGATCTGCTCGGGCGAGAAGCCAATGCCTTCGCAGAAGCCATCAACCGCATCGGCCAGGCCGCGGGCGGCGATGGCGGGGATCATAGCTCCGCAGACCAGATCGACATAGGCGTCCGGATCGTCGCGATATTCCGGCGGCAGGGCGTGGGCGCCCAGGAACGTGGTGCTGATCCCGACACGGCGGATGTCGGCCAGGGCGCGGGCGGCGCGCAGGCTCTTGATCTCATCGTCCAGCGACAGGCCGTAGCCGGACTTGATCTCGACCGTGGTGACGCCCTCGGCGATCAGGGCGTCCAGGCGGGGCAGGGCGGCCTGGATCAATTCGTCCTCGGTCGCCGCGCGGGTGGCGCGCATGGTCGAGACGATGCCGCCGCCGGCCCGGGCGATGTCCTCGTAGCTGGCGCCGGCCAGACGCAGCTCGAACTCGTGGGCGCGGTCGCCGGCGAAGACCAGGTGGGTATGCGGGTCGATCAGGCCGGGGGTGATCCAGCGACCTTCGAGGTCGATGGTGTCGGCGGCCTCGAAGGCGGGAGCGTCCTCTGCTGAGCCGGCATAGGCGATGTCGCCGTCGAGGCTGGCGACGACGCCGTGCTCAACGATGCCCAGCCCTTCCCGCTCGGGGGCGAGGGTGGCGAGACGAGCGTTGATCCACACCCGATCACAGCGCATGAGCCTGCCTCCAAACCACGGGACGCGCCCTTGCGGCGCGCTTCAATATGTATAGACATATTTGCGAACGATGAGGCTTGTCCAGTGACCGACGCGCAAATTCCTGAAGCTTCCACGGTGGTCTGGTGCGAGAGCGCCCTGCTGGCGGACGGCTGGGCCCGGGGCGTGAAGTTCACGATCACCGACGGCCGTATCGGACGCATCGACACCGACACCTCGGCCGGTGACGCGCAGCGGCTGGGGCCCGCGCTGCCGGGCCTGGGCAATGTCCATAGCCACGCCTTCCAGCGCGCCATGGCGGGCCTGGCCGAGACGCGCGGCGAAACGGGCGACAACTTCTGGACCTGGCGCGAGGTGATGTACCGCTTCCTGGAGCGGTTGGACCCCGACATGGCCCAGGCCATTGCCGCCATGAGCCAGGTCGAGATGCTGGAGGGCGGCTTCACGCGGGTGGGCGAGTTCCACTACCTGCATCATGCGCCCGATGGCAGGTTCTACGACAACCCAGCCGAGATGGCGGCGCGGATGGCGGCGGCGGCGGAAGAGACGGGGATCGGCCTGACCTTGCTGCCGGTGTTCTACGCCCACTCGAACTTTGGCGGCCTGCCGCCCACCGACGGCCAGAAGCGCTTCATCCATGACGTCGACGGTTTTGCGCGGCTGGTCGAGGCTTGCCGCGAGATCGTCGCGCCCCTGCCCGAGGCGGTGGTCGGGATCGCCCCTCACAGCCTGCGCGCGGTGACGGGCGATGAGCTGACCGCCATCCTGCCGCTGGCCGCCGGCGGGCCGATCCACATGCACGTGGCCGAGCAGACCAAGGAGGTTGACGACTGCCTGGCCGCCACCGGCGCGCGCCCGGTCCGCTGGCTGATGAACCACACCGAGGTCGATAAGCGGTGGTGCCTGATCCACGCCACCCACATCAACGCCACCGAGACCGAACGCCTGGCCAAGAGCGGCGCGGTGGCTGGACTCTGCCCGGTGACCGAGGCCAATCTCGGCGACGGCATATTTCCGGCCCCGGACTATCTGGCCGCCGGCGGAAGCTTCGGGATCGGGACGGACTCCAACATCGTGATCGACGCGGCCCAGGAACTGCGGACCATGGAATACGCCCAGCGCCTGAGCCGTCGAGCCCGCAATGTCCTGGCGGGCGGCGCGCGCCGCTCGACTGGCGGCGACCTGTGGCGCGCGGCCATGATCGGCGGGGCCCAGGCCCTGGGCGTCGGCCGCGGTGGCCTCCGTCGCGGCGCGCCGGCCGACTTCATCACGCTGGACGCCAACCATCCGAACCTGGTCGGCCGCGCCGGTGACACTCTGATCGACAGCCTGGTCTTCGCCGGCGGCGGGATCGACACCGTCTGGCGGCACGGTAAGCAGCTGGTCTCCGGCGGCCGCCACCACGCCCGCGACGCGATCACTGCGCGTTACGTCCAGACCCTGAAGGCCCTGCTGGCGTGACCGGACCGCTGCACCAGCGCATCCGCTCGGAGATCGAGGGCCACATCCGTTCCGGCGCCTGGGAGCCCGGCCATCGCGCGCCGACCGAGGCCGAGCTGATGGCCCAGTACGGCTGCTCGCGGATGACGGTGAACAAGGCCATGACCGCCCTGGTCGAGGCCGGGCTGATCGTGCGCCGCAAGCGGGCAGGCTCCTTCGTGGCCCGGCCCAAGGTGCACGCGCCGGTGTTGAACATTCCCGATATCCAGTCCGAGATCGTTGCGCGGGGCGAGGCCTACGCCTTTCGCCTGCTGTCGCGCGCGGTGCGGGCGGCCGACCGCGACAACCCCGACGAGGTCGAGTTGGCGGCGGGCGGCAAGCTGCTGGCGCTGGACGGCGTGCACGACGCCGGTGGCCGGCCGTTCGCCCTGGAGCGTCGCCTCGTCTCCCTGACGGCCGCGCCGGCCATGGAAGCCGCCGACTTAGTGGTGATCCCGCCCGGCGTCTGGCTGCTGGAGAACGTCGCCTGGACCGAGGCCGAGAGCCGCATCAGCGCCGTCAACGCCGACGCTGACGACGCCCGCCTGCTGGCCCTGGACGAGGGCGCGGCCTGCCTGATCGTCGATCGCCGCACTTGGCGCGAGGGCCAGCACGTCACCCGCGTGCGCCAGGTCTTCCCCGGCGAGGCCTATGACCTGGTGGCGCGGTTCGGCCCTGGCGCTTAGCCTGTCGCCCGACTCAAGGAGAGGCCCCATGGATCTGCACGCGCTGACCGTCCCGACCTATGTCCAGATGCTCAAGGGCCTGACCGGCCAGCTGGCCAAGGGCGAGGCCCTGGTCGCCGAGGAGGGGAGCGCCGCGCAGGACCTGCTTGGCGCGCGCCTGGCGCCGGACATGTTTCCGCTGTCGACCCAGGTCCGCTATGCCTGCACCCAAGCCAGCGAGGTGCTGCGCTATCTGACCGGCGCCGAGCCGTTCGCGCCGGCGGAAGACGCTGCTGACTTCGACGGCCTGCGCGCCCAGTTGGCCGACGCCATCGCCCGCCTGGAGGCGACGCCCGCTTCGGCCTTCGACGGTGTCGCCAGCCGCGAGATCACCGTGACCCTGCCCAACGGCATCGTCTTCGACGTGACGGGCGAGCAGTTCGTCCGCGACTGGGCGCTGCCGCAGTTCTACTTCCACCTGAGCATGGCCTACGCGATCCTGCGCCACAAAGGCGTGGCGCTGGGCAAGCCCGACTGGGTCAGCCACATGTTCGCCTATATCCGCCCCGGCACGCTGCCCGGTGGCTGAGGCGGGCGCCCATCCCGCCCACGGCGCGGTGCTGCTGCTGATCGACCTGCAGAAGGCGATCGACCATCCCTCGTGGGGCGTGCGCAACAACCCGGACGCCGAGGCCCATCTGGCGGCGCTGCTGGCGTTGTGGCGCGGCAAGGGCTGGCCGGTCTGGCACGTGCGCCATGACTCGGTTCACGCCACGTCGCACTACCGGCCGGGCCAGCCGCTGCATGCCTTCCGGCCGGGCGCGGAGCCGCAGGACGGCGAGCCGGTGATCGGCAAGCAGACCAACAGCGCCTTCATCGGCACGACCCTGGAAGCCGACCTCAAGGCGCGCGGCGATTTGCGCCTGGTCGTGGCCGGCGTGATCACCAACAACTCGGTCGAGGCCACCGTCCGCATGGCCGGCAATCTGGGCTTCACGCCCTGGCTGGTCGAGGACGCCGGCTTCACCTTCGGGCGGACGGACTTCGACGGCGTCGAGCGCACGGCGCAAGAGGTCCACGCGATGAGCCTGGCCAATCTGGATGGGGAATATTGCACGGTGATCCGCACACGCGATCTGATCGCTTGAGGCGGAAGGTCCTGGTGGCGGGGGGCGGGATCGAACCGCCGACCTGTGGGTTATGAATCCACCGCTCTAACCATCTGAGCTACCCAGCCGGACCAGGAGGCGCGGCTTATAGGCGAGAACGGCGCGGGATTTCAAGCCCGCCTTATTCCGAGACGATCGCCGCCGTCACCGCGCCCAGGGCCTTCACCGCTTCCGCGGGCGCCAGCTTGACCTGCAGGCCGCGCTGGCCGCCGTTGAGGAACACGTAGGGCTCGGCCAGGGCGGCTTCTTCCATGACCGTCGGCAGGCGCTTCTTCTGGCCGAAGGGGCTGACGCCGCCGACCTTGTAGCCGGTGATGCGCTCGGCGTCGGGCACCGGCGCCATGGCGGCCGACTTGCCCTTCAGGGCGGCGGCCAGCTTCTTCATGCTGACCTCCTTGTCCGAGGGCAGGATGGCGCAGGCGGGTTTGCCGTCCAGCATCACCACCAGGGTCTTGAGCACGCGGGCGGGGTCTTCGCCCAAAGCCTCTGCAGCCTGCAGGCCGACACGTTCCGAACCCGGATCGTAGTCATACGTATGCAGGTCGAAGGCGACGCCGGCCTTGGTCAGTGCGATCGTGGCGGGGGTGCTTCTGGACATGGGCGGCGTGATAGCCCAAGTCCAGCCCGGCTTGGAATACGGATCAGTGATGACGGCTTTCGATCGACGGACCCTGCTGCGTGGCGCTTTCGGTTTGGGCGCGACGGGACTGCTGCCCGGCTGGGCGCGCGCGGCCGACCCCGGGCGCTCGCCCGCGGCGCTGACCGGCGAGGAGATCAAGCTGACCATCGGCCATGCGGCGGCGCGGATCGACGGCAAGGCCGGCCACGCGGTCACCGCCAACGGCACGCTGCCCGGTCCGCTGATCCGGCTGAAGGAAGGTCAGAACGTTCGCATCGCGGTGACCAACGCGCTGCACGACGAGGACACCTCGATCCACTGGCATGGCCTGCTGCTGCCGTTCCAGATGGACGGCGTGCCGGGCGTCAGCTTCCCGGGCATCAAGCCGGGCGAGACCTTCACCTACGAATTCCCCGTCCGGCAGTCGGGCACCTACTGGTGGCACAGCCATTCGGGGCTGCAGGAGCAGATCGGCCTCTATGCGCCTATGATCATCGACCCGGCCGGCGAAGACCCTATTCCCTATGACCGCGAGCACGTCGTGGTGCTGTCGGACTGGAGCTTCCTGCATCCGCACGAGCTGTTCCGGAAGCTGAAGGTCAATGCCGGTCACTTCAACATGCAGCGCCAGACGGTCGCCGGCCTGCTGGCGGGCCAGGATCAGGCGCTGAAGGACCGCGCCGAGTGGGCCAGGATGCGGATGGATCCCACCGACATCGCCGACGTCACGGGCTCGATCTACACCTATCTCGTCAATGGGCACGGGCCTGGCGACAACTGGACGGGCCTGTTCGCACCCGGCGAGCGGGTGCGGCTGCGCTTCATCAACGCAGCGGCCATGACGGTCTTCAACGTCCGCATCCCGGGGCTTGGCCTGGACGTCGTGGCCACCGACGGCCAGCCGGTGTCGCCCGTACGCGTCGACGAGTTCCAGATCGCCCCGGCCGAGACCTTCGACGTCATCGTCCGGCCGACGGAGGATCGCGCCTTTACCTTGGTGGCCGAGGCTTCGGACCGCTCGGGCATGGCCCGCGCCACCCTGGCCCCGCGCGCCGGCATGACCGCCGCTGTCCCGCCGCTGCGCAAGCGCCCTGTGGCGACGATGAAGGACATGGGGATGGGCGACATGCACCAAGGCATGGATATGCCAGGGATGGACATGTCGATGCGGGCTCAGAGCAACGCGCCGAACGTACCGCTGACGCCCGGCGTCCAGACCATCTCGCCGATGCCGGCCGACCGCATGGCCGAGCCGCCGCAAGGCTTGGCCGATGTCGGTCACAAGGTGCTGACCTACTCGGATCTGGCCAACCTGAACGCGCCCGAGGACCCCCGGCCGCCCGAGCGGACGGTCGAGATCCACCTCACCGGCAACATGGAGCGCTTCATGTGGGCGTTCGACGGCGAGGCCTATGGGCCGGTCAAGAAGCCGATCCCGTTCCGGCGCGGCGAGCGGGCGCGGGTGGTGCTGGTCAACGACACCATGATGGCCCACCCGATCCACCTGCACGGCCACTTCTTCGAGCTGGTCAACGGCCAGGACCGCCAACCGCTGAAGCACACGGTCAATGTCGCGCCGGGCGGCAAGGTGGCCTTCGACTTCACCGCCAGCGAACCGGGTGACTGGGCCTTCCACTGTCACCTGCTGCTGCACATGCATGCGGGGATGTTTAACGTCGTCACCGTGCGGCCCCTGGAAGGGGAGGGCGCGTGATGTTGCTGCTGCTTCTCCTCGCCGCCGGCCAACACGAGCACCATCAGGCCGCGCCGACACCTGCGCCCGACCCCCACGCCGGTCACCACATGCCGGCCCTCGCGGCTGATCCCCATGCGGGTCACCAGATGGCGCCGCCGCCGGCCGCTGATCCGCACGCGGGGCACGACATGTCGGGCCATGCCGGCCACACGATGAGCGCCCCCGCCGCCAGCGCCGCGCCGCCGCCGGTCCCGACCGACCACGCCGCCGAGCGCTTCCACACGCCGGAGGCCATGGCCGCCGCCCGCGCGCAGCTGGCCAAGGAGCATGGCGGCGGCAGCTTCTGGACCGTCCGCGCCGACCAGGCCGAGCACCGCTTCCGCAAGGGCGCCGACGCTCAGGCCTTCGAGGGCGAGGCCTGGTGGGGCAATGACTTCGACAAGTGGGTGATCAAGGCGCGCGGCGAGCGCGTGGACGGCAGCGGCTGGGAGAGCGGCGAGTTCGAGGCCCTGAAGGCCTGGACCGTCGGGCCGTATTTCGACCTGCAGGCCGGTGTCCGCTACGACCTGGCTCCGAAAGGCCGGACCTATGCCAGCCTCGGTTTCGAGGGCCTGGCCCCGTATTGGTTCGAGGTCCAGGGCGCGGCCTATATCTCCGACCAGGGCGACGTCTCGGCGCGAGCCGAGGCCTCGTACGACCTGCGCCTGACCCAGAAGCTGATCCTGCAGCCGCGCGTCGAGGCCGATGTCGCCAAGGCGGGCGCAGCGCGGCTCGAGGGCGGTTTGCGCCTGCGCTACGAGTTCAAGCGCGAGTTTGCGCCCTATGTCGGCATCGTTCGCGAGCGGGCTTTCGGCCCGGCGGTGGTCGTCGGCGAGCGGGCGGGGAGCACGGCGGTGGTGGTCGGCGTCCGCGCCTGGCGCTGAGCCACCCTATCGTAACGGATAGCTTGCCGCCGACGTAAGCCTGCCCCAACATTCGTTTGATTGGCCGTAGAGCTGACGAACAATGGGAGCAGGCATGGCCGACGCGATCGACTTCGACCGCATGAACACCCTGGGCGATGTCGCCCGCTATCATGCGGAGGCTCGTCCCGACGAGGTCGCGTTCAGTTTCGAGGGGCGCGACACCAGCTTCGCCGCCTTCGACCGCCATTCGAACCAGGTGGCCAACGCCCTGATCGCGGCGGGCCTCTCGACCGGCGACCGCATCGCCTATGTCGGCAAGAACAGCGACTGGTACTTCGAGCTGCTGATCGGGGCCGCCAAGGCCGGCGTGGTGACCACGCCGATCGGCTGGCGCCTGGCCGCGCCCGAGATCGCCTATATCGTCGGCGACAGCGACGCCAAGATGGTCTTCGTCGGTCCCGAGCTGATCGACCATGTCGAGGCGGTCGCCAGCGAGTTGTCCTGCCGTCCCACCGTGATCGCGATGGAAGATGGCAGCCCCTATCAGACCTTCGAGACCTGGCGGGACATGCAGCCCGAAAGTGATCCGGCCAAGCCGGTCGCGACGTCGGACATCGCCATCCAACTCTATACCTCGGGGACGACGGGGCGGCCCAAGGGCGCGATGCTGACCCACGACAACCTCCTGGCCATGCGCCGCGAGGCCTCGAAGACGCCGCTGGCCTGGAACCAGTGGGGGCCCGAGGACGTCAGCCTGGTGGCCATGCCGGTGGCCCATATCGGCGGCACCGGCTGGGGTCTGGTCGGCCTGCTGAACGGCGCCAAGGGCGTGGTGGCCCGCGAGTTCGATCCGTTCAAGGTGCTGGACTATATCGAGAAGGACCGGGTCTCGAAGATGTTCATGGTGCCGGCCGCGCTGCAGATCGTGGTGCGCCAGCCCCGAGCCCGCGAGGTCGACTATTCGCGGCTCAGCCACATCCTCTACGGCGCCGCGCCCATTCCGCTCGATCTGCTGCGCGAGTGCATGGAGGTGTTCGGCTGCGGCTTCGTCCAGCAGTACGGCATGACCGAGACGACCGGCACGGTGGTCTATCTGCCGCCCGAGGATCACGACCCGGCCGGCAATGCGCGGATGCGGGCGGCGGGCCTGCCGATGCCGGGGGTCGAGATCAAGGTCATCGACGAGGCCGGCGCCAGCGTGCCGGCCAACACGGTGGGCGAGGTGGCGGTGCGCTCGCGCGCCAACATGGCCGGCTACTGGAAGCTGGGCGACGCCACCGCCAAGACCATCGACGCCGACGGCTGGCTGCGCACCGGCGACGCCGGCTATCTGGACGGGGACGGCTATCTGTTCATCCACGACCGGGTGAAGGACATGATCATCTCGGGCGGCGAGAACATCTATCCGGCCGAGGTCGAGAGCGCCGTCTACGGCCACCCGGATGTGGCCGAGGTGGCGGTGATCGGCGTGCCCGACGACAAGTGGGGCGAGGCGGTCAAGGCGGTGGTCGCCCCCAAGCCCGGCGTCACGCCGGATCCGGAAGCGATCATCGCCTTCGCCCGGACGCGGATCGCCCATTTCAAGGCGCCCAAGAGCGTTGACTTCGTGTCAGCGCTGCCGCGGAACGCGTCGGGCAAGATCCTGCGCCGGGAGCTGCGCGCGCCGTATTGGGAAGGGCGCGAGCGGCAGGTGAACTGACGCGAAAAGGTTCTCCCCCGCGATGCGGGGGAGGTGGCCCGAAGGGCCGGAGGGGGCAAGCTGGACGCATGCCGCATTAGCCCCCTCAGTCGCTCCGCGACAGCTCCCCCGCATCGCGGGGGAGCATCTTCCCTACTTCCCCGCCACCGTCAGGCTCTTGGCCGCCAGCGTCACTTCCGCCGTCGACGAGATCTTCCGCGACGACGCGCCCAGGGACACGTCATAGGCGCCGGCGGCGATCGACCAGCCGTGGGCCTTGCCGTCCCAGGTGGCCAAGAGACGCGGATCGACGGTCAGGCTGACATGCTGGGTCGCGCCCGGCGCCAGGCTGACCTTCTTGAACCCAGCCAGACGCTTGGGCGCTTCCCAGCCGCCGGCCTTGGGCCCGACATAGACCTGCGGCACGTCCTTGCCGGCGCGGGCGCCGGTGTTCTTGACGTCGAAGCTGACCGTGACCTTGTCGCCGGCCGCCACGGCCTTGAGGTTCGAATAGGCGAAGGTCGTGTACGAGAGGCCGTGGCCGAAGGCGAACAGCGGTTCGATCTGCTTGGCGTCGTACCACTTGTAGCCGACCGCGGCGCCTTCGATGTCGTAGTCGATGTCGAACAGTTCTTCGGGCTTCTTCGGGTCGCCATCCAGCTTGGGACGCGGCAGGTCGGCCACGCGCTTGGGGAAGCTGACGGGCAGGCGGCCCGTGGCGTCGACCTCGCCGGTCAGGACACGGGCGATGGCCTCGCCGCCGGCTGTGCCCGGGAACCAGGCCTCGACCACAGCCCCGACCTTGTCCAGCCACGGCATTAGCACCGGGCCGCCGGTGATCAGCACCACCACGGTCTTCTTGTTGGCCGAGGCTACGGCATCGATCGTGGCGTCCTGGTTCTTGGGCAGGTCCAGGGTCGCGACGTCCCACGACTCGGTGGTCCACTGGTCGGCGAAGACCAGGGCCAGATCGCTCTGCGCGGCCAGCTTGGCGGCGCGGGCCGGGTCCGTGCCGTCGTCATAGACCAGCTTGGCGCCGGGGTAGCGCTTGGCCAGAGCTTTGAGCGGCGAGGACGGATAATAGATCATCGGACCCGGCCAGGTGGCGGGCTCCAGGCCCTGCACCGCGCGACCGCCGGCCGGATAGACCTGCGAGGAGCCGCCGCCCGACAGCACGCCGACGTCGGCATGGGCGCCGATCACCGCGATGGTCTTGGCGGTCTTCGCGAGGGGGAGGAGACCGCCCTCGTTCTTCAGCAGGACGATGCCTTCCTCGGCGTCAGCCTGGGTGATCTTGGCGTGGGCGGCCAAAGTGGCGGCGGGCAGGCTGTCGGGCGCGCCGGCCAGCGGGTGGTCGACCGCGCCGCTGGCGAACAGGGCGCGCAACACGCGGCGGGCCATGTCGTCGACGCGGGCCTGGCTGACGCGGCCGGCGGCAAGGTCGGCCTTCAGCGGCTCGCCGAACCAGGGCTGCTTGTCGAAGGCTTCGCCGGCCGACTGCTGGTCGAGGCCGGCATTGGCCGCCTTGGCCGACGAGTGGTCGGCGCCCCAGTCCGACATCACATAGCCCTTGTAACCCCAGTCCTTCTTCAGGACGGTGTTCAGCAGCCAGTCGTTCTCGCAGGCGTAGACGCTGTTCACGCGGTTGTAGGCGCACATCACCGAGTGCGGGTCCGACTGCTCGATGGCGAACTGGAAGGCCAGAAGGTCCGAGGTGCGGGCCGCTGCGTCGCTGATGTTGGTGCTGTGGAAGAAGCGGCCGGTCTCCTGGCCGTTCAGGGCGTAGTGCTTGATCGTCGAGACGATGTGGTTGGACTGGATGCCGCGGATCTGGGCGGCGACCATCACGCCGGCCAGCCAGGGGTCCTCGCCGCCATATTCGAAGTTCCGGCCGTTGCGGGGCTCGCGCATCAGGTTGATGCCGCCGGCCAGCTGGACGTTGAAGCCCGAGTCGCGAGCCTCCTTGCCGATCATCGCGCCGCCCTGCTGGGCCAGCTCGGGATTCCAGGTCGCGGCGGTGGCGATGCCGGCGGGCAGGGCGGTGCGTTCGCGCAGGCCCTGGCGGGCGCCCTGGGTGGCGACGCCGACGCCGGCGTCGGTCTGCCACTGGCCCGGAATGCCCAGGCGCGGCACGCCGGCGATGTAGCCGGCCGAGGCGTCGCGCGAGTCGGGATGGCGCGTGTACTTCGGCTTCATGTCAGCGCCGAAGTAGCCGAAGATCACGGTGAACTTCTCGTCGCTGGTCATGGCCGCCAGGGCCAGGTCGGCGCGCTTGTCGGCGTCCAGCTTGGGGTTCAGCCACGGATGGGCAAGCTTAGCGGCGGGGGCTTGAGCCAGGGCGGGCGCGGTCGTCAGGGCCGGGATCGCGGCGCCGATCATCAAGGCGAGCGTCAGGCTCTTCCAGGTCGTCCGTTGCATGTTTCCTCCGTCGTGGGTCTGGCGTCCCGCGCGGTCTTCCGCGTCGGGACGGGATGTCAGGGTCTTCGGCTGCGGGCCGGACCGGTGGACTCGCGCACCACCAGGCTGTGCTGCGCGAGGAAGGGGGTGTTGGACCGGCCGGCGCCCTCGTTGGCGCTCCACGCCGCGAAGGTCTGCATCGCGCGCAGGGCCATCTGGTCGAACGGCTGGCGGATGGTGGTCAGGGACGGCCAGATCACTGCGGCGATCGGCACGTCGTCGAAGCCGACCACTGACAGGTCGTCGGGAATGCGCAAGCCGCGGCGCTGGGCTTCCATGCAGGTGGCGGCGGCCATGTCGTCGTTGGCGGCGAAGATCGCGGTCGGCGGATCCTCGATGTCCAGCAGGGCCTTGGCCGCGTCGATGCCGGTCTTGAAGGTGAAGTCGCCCGGCACGATCAGCTCAGGCGAGGGGCGCGGCAGGCCGCGCGCGGCATAGGCCTCGAAGAAACCGTTGCGGCGGTGGGTGCTGGCGGCGTGGTCCGGATGGCCGGCGATGTGGCCGATCCGCGTGTGGCCCAGCGAGAACAGATGCTCGACCACCTCGCGGGCGGCGGCGCGGTCGTCCATGCCGATGGCCGGAAACTGCGGGTCGGGCGTGGTGGGCGTGATCAGCACGCAGCGCACGTCCAGCTCGCGCATCAGGTCCTTCATCGGGCCGAAGTCGCACTCGGGCGGCAGCAGGATCATCTCGCGGATGCCGCTGTCGCGCACGAAGGCGCGGACGCGGTCGGCCCAGCCGGGAACGGGACCCTCGGTTAGGTCGACCGACAGGTGGCGCCCGCTCTCCACGCAAGCCAGCAGCAGGGCGTGGTGGACGCGGGTGTGATAGCCGCCCGACGGGTCGCCCATCAGTACGCCAACCGAGCCCGATCCCTGCGAGCGTAGGCTGCGGGCCACGGCGCTGGGCTGGTAGTCGAGGGCGTTCATGGCCGCACGGACACGGTCGCGCGTCTTGGCGCTGACGCTCTCGTGATCGTTGAGCACGCGGGAAACGGTCTTGGGCGAAACGCCCGCCCGTTCCGCCACGTCGTTGATCGTCGTCATGAGTCCCCGTGTCCGCTCCACCGCCAAGCTTGCCGGCCAGCCCATCAGGGAAAGGCGGCCGCGACAAGGCGACAGATGACGCGACCTGTAACCGGCTTTGTCCCTGCTGTCATCCTTCGGGACAAAAATGGGTCATTTATGGGTCATTATTCGGGACATTTACAGGACATTTTTCGGCGAAAACGCTTGGCGGATCGTGATTTTTCAGGGGACCTGACATCGCGTCCGGCGAGAGAGGCGAACTTTAGGGCGCCACCGGTGTCGCCGTTGGGGAAGTCCTTGAATTACTGGGGAAGGTTCTGAGTTTTGGGGCGCTGAGATGGCGATTTCAGCGCCCGTGGCCCGCTCTCCGGCCGCCCGCTCGCCGCTCCGAAAGCCTTATGGTCCGGGAATGACAACGTTGACATTCTTGTTGACTTGTCCGGGACAATTGCGCGAGTGTCACAATGTTCGATGAAGGCGCGGGGCCAGAATCGGATGTCCGGGCGCCGGGGCCTAACCGCCTCAACGTTCCTCGAGAGCCGCCGACAAAGAGCGGGGGCGCGAGGCGCGGGCGACCAACAAGAACGAGATAATTTGGGGAGCGAGGAATTGTCACAGGAAGCAAGGAAAACTGCGCTTGCGCGCGGTCTGACGCTGGCGCTGGTCGCCGGTGCGTCGCAACTGGCGTTGGCCTCCGGAGCCTTCGCTCAGGAAGTCAACGACACGCAGATCGAAGAAGTCGTCGTCACCGGCGTCCGCGGTTCGCAGATCAAGTCGGTGGACGTGAAGCGCCGTGAGGCCGCCATCGTCGACGCCATCTCGTCGGAAGACATCGGCAAGCTGCCCGACGTCACCATCGCCGACTCGCTGCAGCGGATCTCGGGCATCCAGATCCAGCGCGATGCGGGCGAGGGCAAGACCGTCAACATCCGCGGTCTGCGCCAGGTCATCACCCTGCTGAACGGCGAACAGTATCTCAGCGCCGGCAACATGGGCGAAGCCCAGCCGAACCTGCTGGACGTGCCGTCGCAGCTGATGAACCAGGTGCTGGTCTACAAGTCGACCGATCCGCGCAACGCCCTGTCGGGCATCTCGGGCACCATCGACCTGCGCACCCGCCGTCCGTTCCAGTTCGGCGAAGGCCTGACCTTCACCGGCGCGGCCGAAGCCCAGCGCGGCGAACGCACCAAGAAGGACGACTATCTGGTCAACGGCGTCGTCAACTGGCGCAATGATCGCGTCGGCGTGATGGTCGGCGCGGCGCTCAGCGACTCCAACCTGGGCAACAACTATTCGGGCGCGGTCAGCCTGTCGGGTAACAACGACTGGGGCGGCGGCTTCCCGAGCAACTTCATCTCGCCGCACGGCTACGAGAGCTTCAACCGGGTGGTCGAGCGCAAGCGTCTGGGCCTGAACGCGGCGGTCGAGTTCGATCTGGGCGAGGGCTTCACCCTGATCGCCGAGGGCTTCTACGCCAAACTCGACGAGTACAACCGCGCCATCGGCATCAATATCTCCAACCGTTGGGACGGCGGCGCGTTCGGCGCGTGGACCAAGCCGACGGCGTCGACCTCGGCCGGCAAGAACTGGCTGGCGGTGGACGAGTACGACATCGACGCCTGGTGGGTGAACTCCTTCAGCGTCAACCGTACGACCAAGTCCAAGACCAAGAACTTCAACCTCGAGCTCAACTACGACAACGGCGGTCCGTTCACCTTCGAGGCCCGGGCCATCCGCGCCGACGGCGACCGTCTCAGCATGAACGGCCAGGCCCAGGGCGACCTGAGCAACTGGCGCTATGCGCCGGGCCGCTTCAACCTGTTCCGCGACGCGGCCGACCGCACGCGCGGCACGTTCTATCCCAAGGCCATCTGCGACAAGTTCACGGCCGCGCGCCGCACCAACGCGATCACCGGCAGCGCCGGCGGCTGCTATCTGGATCCGAACCCGCTGGGCTACGGCCAGAACCCGCAGCTGCACTACAACATCAGCGGTGATCACCCGGTGTGGAGCGGCTTCGACCGTCCGATCTCGGGCGGCCTTGGCGCCGGCAAGTCCCTCAAGGACTACATGGCCAACAAGGACAGCTACGCCATCGGGGCCTTCTCGTCGGAAGGCAACAACGAAGTCGAGTCGGACATGAACGTGTTCCGCGCCGACGGCCACTACAAGTTCGACGACAAGCTTCTGGGCTTCATCACCAAGGTCGACGGCGGCGTTCGCCAGAGCCAGCGCTCGGTCGAGGTCGAGCAGTTCCACCTGTTCTCGGGCTTCTACGGCAATACGCCGGGCGCGGTGCAGGCCAACGGCTCGCCCGTTCCGGCCGGCGGCTGCGAGGCCCAGTGGAAGGCCATCGACGTCGTCATGAACCAGAACCAGTGCCAGGCGGGCGAATTCGTGCCCGATCCGGTCACCGGTCTGCCGGTGTTCCAGGGCTATACGATCAATGCCCCGACCAGCCTGTCGACCTACAACAACGTGCTCTGGGTCGACGACCTGGGCGGCATCACCAGCGGCATTCCCGGCTTCTGGGCGATCGACCCGCGCGACTTCGACGACGCCAAGGCCTTCCACGAGAAGGTGTTCGGCGGCGCCATCCGCGTGCAGGTGCCGGGCCAGACCTTCGACGTCACCCTGCGTGAACAGAGCGCCTACGGCGCGGCCAACTTCGAGATCGGCCGTCTGTCGGGCAATGTCGGCCTGCGCGTGATCGAGACCGAACTGACGGTGAAGCAGAACCTCACCGGCGACACCCGCAACTACGGCGACACCAACGCCGACGCCGGTGATCAGCTGACGCGGCGCAAGTACACCGACTGGCTGCCGTCGCTGAACGCCACCTATGACGTCACCGACAACCTGAAACTGCGCTTCGCCTACAGCAAGACCATGCAACCGCTGGATCTGCAGCGTTACGGCGGCGGTCTGAAGATCAACACTTCCGACTGCGGCTGCGCGCAGAACATCCGCTACGTCACCAGCGCCGAGTCCTCGGGCAACCCGATGCTGAACCCGTGGCGGTCGAACAACTTCGACGGGGCGGTCGAGTACTACTTCGGTCGCGCCTCGATGATTAACGTCTCGGCCTTCCTGCTGAAGATCAACAGCTTCGTCACTGACGGCGTCACCACGGGTCGCTTCCCTGACCAGGACGGCGTGATCCGCCGCACAGTCAACGTCACCCTGCCCATCCAGGGCGATGGCGGCGAGGTGAAGGGTCTGGAAGTCGGCGCCAAGCTGGCGGTCAGCGACTTCATGCCGGACGCCGGCTTCCTGTCGAACTTCGGCGTGGACACCAACTACACCTACTCGCCCAGCAAGGAGTCGCGTCTCGGCTTCGACGGCAAAGAACTGCCGTTCACCGACAACTCCAAGCACCAGTACAACCTGATTGGCTGGTACCAGGACGACAAGCTGCAGGTCCGCGTCGCCTACAACTATCGCACCGACCGTCTGGCCGAGGTGATGAGCAGCGCGATCCCGATCTATCAGAAGAGCACGGGCTATGTGGACGTGAATGTCAGCTACAACATTCGCGACAACATGACCGTCTACTTCAACGGTTCGAACGTGACCGGCGAGATCGAGGATTACTACGCTCGCTTCGGTGACGGTAAGACCCAGTACATCAAGCAGAACGAGTTCGAGCCCCGCTACACGGTGGGTCTGCGCGCTCGCTGGTAGTCGTCGAGTAAACCCCTCTCACCTCCTGCGGCCGCCGTGGATATCCACGGCGGCCTCTTTTTTTGAGAGGCGAGATGCGGCGTGCGCCGCTAGTCTCGGTTCAACCGGGTCCTCGAGAATCCGGACCATTTACTGACCGGGAGGGTCGCATGCGGGACAACAGAATCCGCAAGCTGGTGATCGTCGGCGGGGGCACCGCAGGCTGGATGGCGGCCGCGGCGTTGCGCCGGCACTTCCAGGGCGGGCCGCTGGAGATCACCCTGGTCGAGAGCTCCGAGATCGGCACGATCGGCGTGGGCGAGGCGACCATTCCCACGATCCGCGGCTTCTACCAGCAGCTGGGCCTGACCGACATCGAGGTGATGCAGGCCACCCAGGCGACCTGCAAGCTGGGCATCCGCTTCGACGGCTGGGTGCGACCCGGCCAAGCCTTCATCCATCCCTTCGGCCTGTTCGGCCAGGACCTGCGCGGCACGCCGTTCCACCACTACTGGCGCAAGCTGGCGCAGGCCGGCGAGGTCACCGACATCGCCGACTATTCGCTGGGCGCCTCCCTGGCGCGGGCCGGCAAGTTCATGGCCCCTCAGCGCAATCCGTCGTCGCCGCTGGGGATCTTCGACTGGGCCCTGCACTTCGACGCCAGCCTGTTCGCCCAGCTGATGCGCCGGGTGGCGCAGGACAACGGCGTGCGCCGGATCGACGCCAAGATCACCAAGGTCAATCTGGACGCCGAGACCGGCCACGTCGCCTCGCTGGACCTGGACACCGGGGCGAGCCTCGACGGCGACCTCTTCATCGACTGCTCGGGCTTTCGCGGCCTGCTGATCGAGGAGGCGCTGCAGACCGGCTACGAGTCCTGGAGCGACACCCTGCTGTGCGATCGCGCCTGGGCCGTGCAGAGCGAAGGGCAGGGCGAGCCGCCCCCCTATACCGACGTCACCGCCCAGAGCGCAGGCTGGCGCTGGCGCATCCCGCTGCAGCATCGCTACGGCAACGGCTACGTCTTTTCCTCGCGCCACATCAGCGAAGAAGACGCCCTGGCCGAGCTGAAGGCCGCCGTGCCCGATCCGCTGCTGCACGAGCCGCGCCTGATCCGCTTCAACCCCGGCCGCCGCAAGCAGGCCTGGAACAGGAACGTCATCGCCCTGGGCCTGTCGTCGGGCTTCCTGGAGCCGCTGGAAAGCACCTCGATCGCCCTGATCGAGACCGGCATCGAGAAGATCAAGGCGCTGTTCCCGGACCGCGACTTCGCGCCCGAGCTGGCCGACGAGTTCAACGACTGGTCCAAGCGCGAGATGGAGCGCGTGCGCGACTTCATCATCCTGCACTACTGGGCCAACAAGCGCGGCGACACGGTCTTCTGGCGCGACTGCAACGCCGTGACCCTGCCCGACACCCTGCAGCAGAAGGTCGACCTGTGGACCCGGCGCGGCCACTTCATCCGCTATCGCTGGGAGATGTTCCATCCCGCCAGCTGGCTGGCGATCTATGCGGGCTTCGAGCTGTTGCCCGAGACGATCGACCCGTCGCTGGACGGCATCGACCCCCAGACCCTCAGCGCGCCTCTGGCCGAGATGCGCAAGGCCATCGCCGAGGTGGTGGCTTCAGCCCCGCCGCACGGCGTCTTCCTCGAACAGTACTGCCGTCCGGTCGCGATGGCGGCCCAGTAGGATCAGACCGATGACCGACACCAATCCCAACGCCATTCGGAAGATCGTCATCGTCGGCGGCGGTTCGGCCGGCTGGATCTGCGCGTCCATGCTCTCGCACTTCTTCCGCAAGGACGGCGGCCATAGCAGCCCCTGTGAAATCGAATTGATCGAGAGCGAGCAGATCGGCACGGTCGGCGTCGGCGAGTCGACGATCCCACCATTCCTGCAGCTGATCTCCAGCCTTGGGCTGGACGAGCGCGAGTTCATCCAGGCCACCCAGGCCGGATTCAAGCTGGCCATTCGCTTCGAGAACTGGCGCAAGAAGGGTGACGTCTACTACCACCCGTTTGGGTCCATTGGCGGTCCGATCGGTCCGCATGAGTTCTACCAGTGCTGGCTGCGCGCCAAGGCCAACGGCCACCCGTCTGCGCTGCAGGACTTCGCTCCGGCCAGCATCATGGCCGACCAGTGGAAGTTCATGCTGCCGGACAAGATGTCGAAGACCTTGCTGTCCAACGCCAAATACGCGCTGCACATCGACGCCAACCTGGTCGCCAAGTTCCTTCGCAAGTTCTCGGAGGATCGGGGCGTCACGCGCGTCGAGGGCATCGTCGATCAGGTGGTCACCCGCAATGACGGCTCGATCGAGAAGGTGGTCCTGCAGAACGGCCACGAGGCTTCGGGCGATCTCTTCATCGACTGCTCGGGTTTCCGTTCAATTCTGAACGGCAAGGCGATGGACACGCCGTTCATCGACTGGTCGGACGTGCTGCTCAACGATCGCGCGATCACTGTGCAGACCGAGAACATCCAGCAGCCGCACCCCTATACCCTGGCTTGCGCCCAGGACTTCGGTTGGCGCTGGCGCATCCCGCTGCAGCACCGGGCCGGCAATGGCTATGTGTTCTGCTCCAAGTACATCAGCGACGACGAGGCCCGTCACGTGCTGCTGAGCCAGGTCGAGGGGACGCCGATCACCGACACTTGGCTGGTGCCGTTCAAGACCGGCATGCGCAGCAAGCTGTGGAACAAGAACTGCGTCGCTATCGGCCTGGCCGGCGGCTTTATCGAGCCGCTGGAATCGACGGCCCTGCACCTGATCTATCGCGGCATGGACTACCTGTTGCGGTTCTTCCCCGATCGTGATCTCGCGCCGTCCTTGCAGGCCGAATACAATCGTCGCATGGCCGCGGACTACGAAGAGATCCGCGACTTCATCGTGCTGCACTATCAGACCACCCAGCGCGACGACACGCCGTTCTGGCGCGAGTACCAGAAGGTCGAGCAGCCTCAGAGCCTCAAGGAGCGGATCGAGCTCTTCCGCGAAACCGGGACGTTGCGGGACGGCGTCGACGACATGTTCCGCGCCCCGTCCTGGCAGTCGGTGATGGAAGGGATGGGCATCCGACCCAAGCGCTACCAGCAGTTGGTCGACGTCGTGCCTTATGACGTGATCCGCCAGGCGCTGGACGCCTCGGCGCCGATCATCCGCCAGAATGTGTCGGGCCTGCCCGACCACGGCGAGTTCCTGGCCAGGCATTGCCCAGCCCCGCCGCCACCGCCGCCGCCCGAGCACCGGCGACCGAAGGCGGCGGCGCCGGCAGCCGTCTAGAGAAGCGGGCCTAGACCCGCTTCATCGACAGGATCTTCACCGGCGGGTTCAGGATCTGGCCCTTCATCGACGGCACGTTGGTGACGCCGTCGGTGCGGCCGGCCAGGATCTTCTTCACGACGTCCATGCCCTGGACGACATAGCCGAACACCGCATAGCCCTGGGCCGCGTCGGACTTGCCCGGCTTGGCGTCCAGATAGGGCTGGGCGCTGGCGCAGATGAAGAAGTCGGCCGTGGCCGAACCCGGCGCGTCGCGGCCCATCGAGATGGCGCCGGCCTTGTGCTTAAGGCCCGTCTTCAGCGTGCTCTCGTGGGCGATCGGCGGGGCGCGGCGCGAATAGAGCTTGGGCTGCCCCTGGATCGAGCCGGCGCCCGGCGCGCCCTTGGCCCGGTTGGCGCGGAAGAACTGCCCGTCGTCGAAGCGATGCTTGTCGACATAGTAGAGGAAGTTCTTGGCCGTGATCGGGGCCTTCTGATCCTCCAGCTCGACGACGATCGTGCCCTTGTCGGTGACGATGGCCACGCGCGGCTTGGCGGCGGCCAGGGCGGGCGAGAACGGGAAGGCGGCGAGAGCGCCGATCAGCGCGCGGCGGGCGATCTTCGAGACGGTCATGGCGGCTCCCTGGGTTCGGGTCGGTGATGGCACAACAATTCGGCCTCGTCAGCCCGCTCGCGCGATGGCGAACGCTGTTGTTCCATGCCACTGCTCGCGGATCACTTCGCCCGAAGGAAGCCGCATGCTGTACGCCATCCTGGCCTATCACGTGGAAGAGACGGTCCAAGCGTGGACGCCCGACGAGGACGCCGCCCTGATGGACGAGCTGAACCAGGTCCACGCGCGCCTTACGGCCGACGGACAGCTGGGACCGGCGGCGCGTTTGGGCGCGACGGGCGCGGGGGTCGCCCTGCGCGGGCCCGGCGAGGGCTTCGTCACCGACGGCCCCTTCGCCGAGACCAAGGAGCAGCTGCTGGGCTTCTATGTGGTGGACGCCGCAACCCAGGACGAGGCCGTCGGCATGGCGCGCGACCTGCGCCGGGCCAATCCGACGGCGGTCTACGAGATCCGGCCGGTCCTGCTGTATCTGCCCGGCGCCCCGTTTCCGGTCACCGAGGCGCCCGCCGTGGAGCCGGCCTAGCGCCTGCGAGAAAAGTGACCGCTAACAGAATTCCTCGGTCGCAAGAGTGACGTTCGGTGAGCTAGGCTTTCCGGAGATGAGCGACCGCGGCCAACGCGGCGCCGGTGAGAGAAGTAGGGAAGGGTTCGTTGTATGGGGGCTGACAGCCAGGCCGCGCCTCATGAAAAGGGCGGCAAGCGCGACGCGCTGGTGATCGGGGCGTCTTCGCTCGGCACCGTTTTCGAGTGGTACGACTTCTATCTCTACGGCTCGCTGGCCGCGATCATCACCGGCCACTTCTTCTCGGGCGTCAACGAGACGACCGGCTTCATCCTGGCCCTGCTGGCCTTCGCCGCCGGCTTCGCGATCCGGCCGCTGGGGGCGGTGATCTTCGGGCGTCTGGGCGACATCTGGGGCCGCAAGAACACCTTCCTGATCACCATGCTGCTGATGGGCGTCTCGACCTTCGTGGTGGGGCTGCTGCCGTCCTACGCCCAGATCGGCGTGGCCGCGCCGATCGCGCTGGTGCTGATGCGCCTGGTCCAGGGGCTGGCCTTGGGCGGCGAGTACGGCGGGGCCGCCACCTACGTCGCCGAGCATGCGCCGGACGGCAAGCGGGGCTTCTACACCAGCTGGATCCAGACCACGGCGACCGTGGGTCTGTTCCTGTCGCTGGCGGTGATCCTGGTCACCCGCACCACACTAGGCGAGGAGGAGTTCAAGCAGTGGGGCTGGCGCATCCCGTTCCTGGTCTCGATGCTGCTGCTGGGCGTGTCGCTGTGGATCCGCCTGAAGCTGCACGAGAGCCCGACCTTCCAGAAGATGATCGCCGAGGGCAAGGGCACCAAGAAGCCGCTCGCCGAAGCCTTCGGCAACTGGAAGAACCTGAAGATCGTCCTGCTGTCGCTGGTGGGCCTGACCATGGGCCAGGCGGTGGTCTGGTACACCGGCCAGTTCTACGCCCTGTTCTTCCTGGAAAAGACCCTGAAGCTGGACGGCGCCGAGGCCAACACGCTGGTGGCCCTGGGCCTGCTGATCGGCACGCCGTTCTTCGTCATCTTCGGCTGGCTGTCGGACAAGATCGGCCGCAAGCCGATCATCCTGCTGGGCTGCCTGCTGGCGGCGGCGACCTATTTCCCGATCTTCAAGGGCATCACGACCTACGCCAATCCGGCCCTGGCCCATGCGGAGGCTTCGGCCCCGGTGGTGGTGTCGACCGATCCGTCGACCTGCGCCTTCCAGTTTGACCTGATCGGCAAGGCCCAGTTCAACACGCCGTGTGACGTGGCCAAGGCCTATCTGGCCAAGGCCGGCGTCAGCTACAGCGTCCAGGCTGCTCCGGCCGGCGCGCCGACGACGGTCCAGGTGGGCGGCGTGACGCTGCAGGGCATGACCGCCGGCGGCGACCGCAAGGCCTGGGAAGCCGATCTGGGCGAGCAACTGACCGCCGCCGGCTATCCGGCCAAGGCCGACCCGGCCCTGGTCAATAAGCCGGCCGTCGTCGGTCTGCTGGCGCTGCTGGTGATCTATGTGACCATGGTCTACGGCCCGATCGCAGCGATGCTGGTCGAGCTGTTCCCGACCCGGATCCGGTACACGGCGATGTCGCTGCCCTATCACATCGGCAACGGCTGGTTCGGCGGCTTCCTGCCGACCACGGCCTTCGCCATCGTGGCGGCCACGGGCGATATCTATTCGGGCCTTTGGTACCCGGTGATCATCGCCGGCATCACCGCCGTTGTGGGCGCGCTGTTCCTGAAGGACACCCGACACAACGTGATCGACGATTAGGCAATCCAGGCCTTGGACCCGGCGGCGGAGCCGTCGCCGGGTTGCCATCGCCGCCTCAATCGGTTTGGTTGCGCCTCGGGGAGGCGTTTATGACGCAAGAGGATGAACACAGGCGCGCCTGGTTCCGGCGGGAAATCCTGCCGTTGGAACCGGATCTGCTAGCCTATGCGCGGCAGTTCTGCCGTGACGGCCAGACTGATCCCGAGGACCTGGTTCACGAGACCTTCGCCCGCGCCATCGCCTGCAAGACCTGGCGGGAAATCAGCAATCCGGGCGCCTTCGCCACCCGCATCCTGCGCAACTGCGCCCTGGACGCCCTGCGCCGGCGCAAGGTGCTGACCATCACCGCCGTCGCCGACTTCGAGCGCATCGAGCCGGTCGACGAGGCCCCCGGCGTGCAGGCGGTGCTCGAATCACGTGAAGAGCTTCAGGCCCTGGCCGACGCCATCGCCGAACTGCCCGCCCAATGCCGGCGCGTCTTCACGATGCGGAAAGTCTACAGCCTGTCCCCGGAAGATATAGCGGTTCGGCTGGGACTATCCGTCTCTACTGTAGAGAAGCACTTGGCAAAGGGTCTCCGGTACTGTTCCGACAAGCTGGGACGGCGTATCGGTCGCAGGAACAAGGTCGACGAAGGACGCTCATGGAGCGCGAGACGGGATCACGACGCGAAGCGGTAAGGCAGGCTGCCGCCCTCTGGGTGGTCCGGCTTGACGAGGCTTCGTGCTCGGACGCCGACCGCGCCGCCTTCGAGGCCTGGCGCAGCGAGAGTTTCGAGAACGAAGCCGCTTATGAGCGCGAAGCCGCCGCCTGGGAGCGGCTGGAGCGGGTGCGCGCCTATCGTCCCGCCGACGGGCGCGTGGACGCCGACCTGCTGGCTCCGGCCCAGCGTCCACGCCTGGAGGGCCTGAGCCGCTCGCCGTGGGCCCGTGGGCTGGCGGCCTGCGCCATGGCCGGGCTGGTGATCGCCGGGACGCTGTCGTTCGGGACCTCGACCGCCTACGCCACGGCCATCGGCGAGCGCCGGGTCGTGGTGCTCAGCGACAACAGCCGCATCGAGCTCAACACCGACAGCAAGGTCGTCGTGCGCTACCGCAAGGGCGTGCGCGAGGTGCGGCTGATGCGCGGCGAGGCGGTGTTCGAGGCCGCGCCTGACGACCGGCCGTTTGTGATCAAGGCCGCCGACGCGGTGATGTCGGCTGACGGCGTCTCCGAAATGGCCGTTCGCCTGCGTTCGGACGGCGCAATCGTGACGGTGAAGAAGGGCGCGGTGGACCTTGATCCGACGCCGAACCGCCAGCAGGCCGAGCTGCGCCTGAAGGCCGGCGTGGCGGCGATCTACGACTCGGCCGGCAGTCGCTCGCGCGCGATCTCCGACAGCGAGATCGACCGCAGCCTGGCCTGGCGCCAGGGCGCCATCGCCCTGAACGGCCAGTCGCTGGAACAGGCGGTGGCCGAGTTCAACCGCTACAATCGCCAGCAGATCCGCATCGCCGATCCGTCGATCGCCGGCCTGCGCCTGGCCGGCTATTTCCAGACCACCGAGCCGCAGAGCTTCGTCTCGGCCGTGACCCACGCCTTTTCGGTGCGCGCCGCCGAAGGCCAGGACGGCACGATCCGCCTGTCGCGGCGCAGCTGATCCTCCTGAAAAAAGTTCCGCCTGTCGCATGGCGGAAACCGCGGTTTCGCCCGTCGGACGTGTAAGGCGCCGCTCCCAAGGGGATGGAGGGCGCTTATGAGGGGTTACTAGAAAAGATGTCGATCGACACCCGCCGCACGGTTCGCGGCTTCCTGATGGCGTCCGCCGCCGTGCTGGTCCTGGCTGGTCCGGCCCTGGCCCAAGAGGCCCGCCACAGCTTCAATATTCCGGCCGGTGACGCCGTCACCGCGCTGCAGACCTTCGCCAAGCAGTCGGGCAAGCAGGTCCTGTTCCCGTTCGAGGCCGCCTCGGGCAAGCAGACGCCGGCGGTGACCGGCGATGTGGCCGACGCCGACGCCCTGGCCCGCCTGGCGGCCGCCGCCGGCTTGGTCGTCCAGTCGGACGATGGCAAGACCATCACCCTGCGCCAGGCTCCGGCCCAACGCCCCCAGTCCGTTGGCGCGGAGGCCGGCGCGAGCACTGAAGAGGCCCAGCTGGTCGAAGCCGTCGTGGTCGTCGGCTCGCAGATCGAAGGCGCTCGCACCACCGAAGCCCTGCCCGTGACCGTGGTCGGTGAAGAGGACATCATCGCCACCGGCGCCGTGTCGGGCGACGAGCTGTTCCGCTCGATCCCGCAGGCCGGCGACGTGCAGTTCCAGGAAGCTCGCACGACCGGCAACCTGAACGACGCGCGCGGCGACATCGCTTCGCTGAACCTGCGCAGCCTGGGCACCGGCAACACCCTGGCCCTGATCAACGGCCGCCGCGCCGTGATGGCGCCCGGCACCCAGACGGAGAACTTCGTCCCGGTCCAGACGGTCAACACCAACGCGTTCCCGGTCTCGGGCGTGAAGCGCCTGGAAGTGCTGCGCGACGGCGCCGCGGCCATCTACGGCACCGACGCCGTGGCCGGCGTGGTCAACACCGTGTTGGACACCAAATTCCGCGGCCTGCGCATGGAAGCTCAGATCGGCGGTTCGGAAGGCACCGGCTACCGCGAAGGCTCGTTCAATGTGAAGGCCGGCACGCGTCTGGAAGACGGCACACGCCTGACCTTCTTCGGCAACTACACCGGCCGCAGCCGGATGATGGCCACCGAGCGCGACTATGCCGTCAGCGAGGATCATCGCTATCAGGTCGAGGGCACGCCGTGGGAAGGCAACACCACCTTCGACAGCCGCACGACCTCCAGCCCCTGGGGTTCGTTCACCCTGATCCCGTCCTCGACGGTGGTCCGCCAGGGCACGACGGCGCTGACGACCTCGGGCGTGTTCCACGTCGAGCCGGTCAGCAACACCGCTGCGGGCTGCTCCAGCACCGTCCTGCCGGGCTCGATCTGCCTGAAGTCGGGCACCATCACCGGCGCGACCTCGCGCGCGCTGCGCTATGACGAGAACCCCGACCGCACCCTGCGCGGCGGCGTCGAGCGGACCAACCTGTTCTCGACGGTCGAGCGCGACTTCGGCGACATCACCGCCTATGGCGAGGCGGGCTACTACCACGCCCTGTTCACGGGCAGCCGCGAGCAGTCGGCCCCGCTCAGCACCGCCCCGATCAGCATCGCGGCCAACGCCTACTGGAACCCCTTCGGTCCCGCGACCAGCCCGAACCGCATCGCCGGCCTGACCGGCGTTCCGGCCACCGGCCTGGCGATGAACATCACCACCTACCGCCCGGTCGACACCGGCCCGCGCACCTACACGGTGACCGACGACAGCTTCCGCCTGCTGGGCGGGCTGAAGGGCTCGTGGAATGGCTGGAAGTGGGATTCGGCCATGCTGTACTCGGCCGCCCGCACCAAAGACATGACGCACAATGCGATCAGCAACACGCTGTTCCAGCAGGCGATCAACCGGACGGACGCCTCGGCCTACAACCCGTTCAACGGCGGCAACCTGGCCAACTATTCGCTGGGCGACACCACGCCGAGCGACCGGGGGGCGATCGACTCGTTCCTGATCAACGTCTACCGGATCGGCGAGACCTCGCTGGCCCTGGCCGACTTCAAGGTGTCCAAGAAGGACCTGTTCTCGCTGCCGGGCGGCGATGTCGGCTTCGCGGCCGGCGTCGAATACCGCCGCGAGACCTATCTGGACGATCGCGACGACCGCATGGACGGCACGATCAAGTACACCAACAGCGTCACCGGCCTGACCTACAACACCGACGTCCTGGGCGCCTCGGCCGCACCGGACATCAAGGGCCACCGCTCGATCATCTCGGGCTTCTTCGAACTGGCCATCCCAGTGATTTCGCCCGAGATGAACATCCCGTTCGTCGAGGAGATCAGCCTGCAGATCGCCGCCCGCGACGAGGAATATTCCGACTTCGGCAACGTGCTGAAGCCCAAGGGCGCGATCTACTGGAAGGTCGGCCATGGCCTGGCCATCCGCGGCTCGGTCTCGCAGAGCTTCCGCGCACCGAACCTGCCGCAGTTCTACGGCGACGGCACGACGGTCTCCAACTCGCGCACCGACTACGCCGCCTGCCGCCTGAACGGGGTCACCTGCTCCAGCGTCAGCACCATCGAAGTGCGCAGCGGCAACAAGGACCTGAAGCCGGAAGAAGCCGACAACGCCACGGTCGGCTTCGTCTATCAGCCGACCTTCATCCCGGCGGAATACGGCAAGCTGACCCTGACGACCGACTTCTGGTCGATCCGTCAGAAGGGCGTCATCGGCATCCTGGGCGGTTTCAACCAGATCGCCTACGACTGGCTGCTGCGCCAGCAGGGCTCGTCCAACCCGAACGTCGTCCGCGACGCACCGGTCGGCTCGGCCACGGTCGGCAACATCGCCTACATCAACGACGTCTATCAGAACCTGCAGCCGCGCATGGTTCAGGGCATCGACTTCACGCTGGACTACGATCTGAACGACACCCCCTGGGGTGACTTCGGCCTGACCTTCAACGTGGCCAAGCTGACCAAGTTCGACCAGTCGCCCAGCCCGATCGAGGCGCTGCTGTCCCAGGCCATCGCGTCGGGCGCCCTGACGGGCATCACGATCTTCAGCGCCGGCGACCAGATCAAGATGGACGGCTTCCCCGAGTTCCGCGGCACCGCCAGCTTCACCTGGCGCAACAAGGGCTGGGGCGCAGGCGCCTTCGTCAGCTATGTGGGCGAGACCTACGACACGGGTCCGGCGCAGGTGGATGGCCGCTACTTCCCGATCGAGGAGTGGACCACGGTCAACCTGTACGGCCAGTACGCCTTCAAGGAAGGCCGCATGGACGGTTCGACCTTGCGCGTCGGCGTTCGCAACGTCGGCGACAAGGCGCCGCCGCTGTCGGCCTCGAACTTCGGCTACTCGGGCGCCCTGCACAACGCCACGGGCCGCTACTGGTACATGAACTTCAGCAAGCGCTTCTAGCGCCTGCTCATCGGACCTCGGCCAGGGGCTGGACGACGCGTGAGTTTGTCGTCCGGCCGGTCGAGCCGATCGCGCCGCGAGGCCGATCCACCCACCGGATGGGTCTCAAGACACGATCATCGGCGCCGGGGCTGCCCCCCTGGCGCCGATTTCGTATCTGGAGTTGCGTGAGGTCAAAGTCGCCGGAAAGCGCCTGAGGCAACTTGGCGTCAGGGTTCTCCAGTTTGCGGTCCAGACGGGAACCCGGCCGATCGACGTCCTCGCCAGTCGGCGTCGTGAGGAAGCTCCGGGATTCCAACCCCCTTGGAATCCCGGAGCGCTTCTCGGCCCCGGAGCTGTCCTCCAGGGCCGCCTGCTACTCTCAAACTGCGTCATCCCGGTGCGTCCTGCTTTCCGGGATGACGCCTTCTCCTGGTCGGCCTATTTCGCGGCCGGCCCGTACAGCAGCCCGTTGAACAGGAACTTGAACGTGCCCCACGACTGGGCGCGCTGGGTGATCTCGGGCCCGAAGGCGAAGATCTTGCCCTTGCCCAGATCGATGTCGAGCATCGCCGTCGAGCCGTTCAGCTTCTCCTGACCCACGGCCCAGCCGCTGCGCAGCGGCTTGTCGGTGTCGAACCACGAGACCTTCGCCACGCCGGTCGCGCCAGCCTTCAGGGTGAAGGTCGGGCTGCGGTCGAAGAACACGTCGATGTCGGCCGGCGCGCCGTAGGCCAGCGGCTGCTTGGGATCGACCTTGGCGCGCAGCACTGAGCCGGGGATGTAGAACTCCCGGTTGGTGTAGGGCTTAACCTGGCCGTTCTCGGTCTTGGCGTTGGCCACCTCGACCGGCGCGCCTAAGGCGGTGGCCAGGCGGGTCGAGGCGCCGATGGCCACGACCGTGCCACCGCCCTTCACGAAGTCGGCGATCTGCGGGAGGGTCTTCTCGTCGCTGATCTTGCCCAGCCAGGCGTGGTACTCGGCCGGGATGTCTTCCGGCTTGGGCTGGGTCGACGGGCGACCGGTCTTGAACGCGCCGCCTTGCGGGGCGGGGACCACGCCGTCGGGGAAGACCAGCACGTCGAAGTCCTTGGCAATGTCGCCGGCGTCCAGGCGCTGGGGATAGACGACCTGGAAGGGGGCCTCGAACTGCTCGAACATCCAGCGGTTCCAGCCCGAGGGCATCGAGCCGCCATAGACGTCCACCAGGCCGATGCGGATCGGCTTCAGGGCGATGGTCGCGCCGGCGGGCTTGGCGCCCACGGCCCAGGCGTCGACGCCCAGATCCTTGACGCCCTGTTCCAGCACGGCTTGAGCCGCCGGCGAGGCCGGGACCCAGATCGCGCCCGCGCCGAAGGCGGTCTTGCCGGCCTTGGCGCCGTCCTTCAGCCACTGCACCTGGGCGCCGGCCTTCAGCAGGCGGTTGGTCAGGGTGAAGCTGGCGTTGGTCTCGTGGCTGATCAGCCAGCCGGCCTTGCCCGAACCCTTGATGGCGCCAGGCGTCACGGCGATCAGGTCCGGCACGCGGGCCGTGGGAGCGGTGAAGCCGCCCAGGATGCGGTCGAACTTGATGCCCATCTGATAGGCCAGGGTGTAGCCGGTGACGTCGTAGGGCGCCTTGGGCGGGCCGCCGGGATACTCCAGGTCGTGCGGGTGGTCCTGGGGCTCGAACATGTCCAGCACGTGCGGGCGATAGGCCTGGGCCGTGCGCACCACGTACGAGCCGGCCGGATAGGTCTTGCCGCCGATGGTGAAGGCCTTGGTCGCCTTCTCGACGTCGACGCCGGTCTTGATCAGGGCGTTGAGGAAGGCCGTGACAGTCGGCATGTCGGCCTGGTCGGACGGAATGACATAGCCGCGCGGATCGCGGGCGTTCGGCGTCTCCAGCACGGCCTTGTACAGGGTGGGATCGACGGCGGCGCCGAACGGGCCGGGCTTGCCCTTGCCGGCTTCCTGCAGGGCCTCGACGCGGGTCGGCGTCATGGTCCAGCTGTCCTGGCTGCCGCGCTTGATGCTGTTGTCGCCCATCTTCCAGATGTTGAAGAGCAGGCGCTCGCGGTTGCGGGCGGCGTAGTCGATGACCGACAGATTCATGGTCATCTGGTAGTCGAGCGAGTCCTGCAGGCGCCAGACGCGGGGCGCGATCGGCGCAGGGCGGTCGTTGTTGGGCAGCTGCAACTCGGGGACCAGATTGACGGTCGTCGGGGTCGGGCCGCCGATGATCTCGGTCAGCAGGCCGATGGCGTTGTGGAAGTAGGCGACCGAGCGCTCCATGCCGTTGTGCCAGGTCGAGTACGACGCGGCGCTGCGGGCGCCCGAGCCGCGCTTGTCCTCGGCCACCAGACGGCTGTGCATGGCCATGCCGACTTCCTGCAGCTCGGTCATGACCAGCGGGTCGTAGTTGAAGTTGAACGGGTCGCGGAACGGCGGCACGAACACCACCATGCCGTTGGGGCCGGTCTGGTGCTGGTTGTAGACGATCTGCGGGAACCACTCGCGGAACAGCTGGCGATTGACGTTGGTCGTTTCGGCCATGGCCGAGAAGAAGCTGTCGCGGTTGTTATCGTGGCCGACGTACTTCTGGTACAGGCGCGGCAGCGAGTTGAATTCCCGCTTCTTGGGATCCTCGTTGCGCATGTACCAGTCGCTGACCATCTCCATGCCGTCGGGATTGTCGTGGGCGAACAGGATGATGGTCTCGTCCAGCAGGCGCTGGGTCTCGGCGTCCTGGGCCGTCAGCATCCGGTGCAGAACCTGGATCTGGCCTTGCGAGGTGATGGTCTCGGAGGCGTGCAGGCCCGCGTCGATCCAGACGATCGCCTTGCCTTCCGCCGCGAGCTTGGCGGCCTCTTCCTTGGAGACGCCTTCAGCCTTGGCCAGCTTGCGCGAGATCTCCTTGTAGCGATCCAGCTTGGCCAGGTTGGCCGGCGAGGAGACGATGGCCATCCACTGGGTGCGGCCTTCCTCGGACTTGCCGATGTCGACCAGCTTCATGCGGTCTGACGCGGCGGCCAGGCTCTTCAGATAGGCCTCGTAGGCGGTGTAGTCGGCCAGGAAGTAGTCGCTGCCCACCGGCTGGGCGAAGGCCTTGTCGGGAGAGGGGATGTCCGCGGCGAACGCGACCCCACTGAAGGCCAGCACAAGGCCCAAGGCCGCACCGGCCATTGCTCCGCTACGCGTCATCGAATTCCCCTTACGCTCCCCGCGGGCACGAGCAGTGTCCGCTTATGAAAGAATGACGGGAGAGGAGGGGCTTTCCGCAAGCCGACCGGCGGCAAAAATGACGTTTTTTGGAAGCGCGGCGCGACTTTTCTCACGAAGCATTCCGGGGTCTGATCGGATCGACCAGATGGCGGAATGGACTAGAGCGACGAGCGCCTGGCCAGCTCTGTACGGCGGGCCGCGACCTCGTTGCGCGCACGCTCAAGGGCGTCGATCTCGGTGGCGGTCAGCAGGTTGTCGATCACCTGTCCCAAGTGCTCGCGCATGGCGTTGCGGGCCTGGGCCGGATCGCGCTCGCGCAGGGCCGAGAGAATGGCCTGATGGTCGTGGATCAGCGGCCGGGCGACCATCTGACGGGCGCGGGACAGCATGGCCCGGCACAGCGGCGACTTGTAGCGCAGGTCCCACAGGTTCTCGACGACCGTGACCAGGGCGGCGTTGCGGCTGGCGCCGGCGATGGCGATGTGGAAGCGGCGGTCGGCCTGCTCGCCCTTGTCGGTGTTGTCGCCGGCCACCAGCATCTCGTCCAGGATCGAGGCCAGCTCGGTCAGCTCTTCCTCGGTGATGGTGGCGGCGGCCAGGGCGGCGACCTCGCCCTCGATCAGGCGGCGGGCTTCGGTCAGCTCGAAGGCCCCGATGTCGAGATCGGGGGCGGGGGCCTCGGGGCGTGGGGCTTCGGTGACATAGATGCCCGAACCGTGACGGGCCTCGACCAGGCCGCGGATTTCCAGGGCGATCATCGCCTCGCGCACGGTCGGGCGGCTGACCTTGTACTCTTCGGCCAGGTCGCGTTCGGACGGCAAACGCTGGCCGGGCTTGTGCAGGCCGTCGCGGATCGCATCGGCGATCGAGCTTGCGACCTGCTGGTAGAGCTTGCGAGTTTCGGCCGTCGAGATCGTCATAAACAAAAGGGTCCTGACCGGTTTGCCAGCGCTTCGGAGCCTATTGCATCGCCTTTCACAGCGCTACAGCGCTGGTGAAGCTTCAGCATAGATGCGTGTAGTTGAGCTTTGGCGGTATGAAAGCGGAGGTTTTTCAGGTCTTCTGGTAAATCTTTCAAACCGTTTCGTCGGGTTGTCGACGAACTTAAATGATCGATCTAAGGTTTGTGCGGTCGCTTTATGACTCTGAAGGTGTTAGCCTGTGGATATTGTCGGCAGCATCATCCTTCGAGCGCCGGTGACTGAGAGATGAAGCCTTGGCTTCTGCTCCCGCTCGGAAAAGCCGGAGCGTAAACCGTGCCTACATTTTTGTACTACCCAAGGCGCGCCGACGGCGTGTCCCTGACCTTTATTGCTGGATCTGCCAGCGATGACCGCAATGCGCTGGATCTGGCGGGCGAGATCGCCGAGGCCCACGACTGCGCCAGCGTTTTCGTCTACGAACCCATGCCGACCGGCGACGAGCGCCTGGTGGGCGAGGTGCGCCGCAAGAGTGTCGCGTCCAAGGCCCGAACGGGCGCCGAACCGCTGGACGCCTGACGTCCCGGTTAGATTATCTGGATTGAGAGAACGTCGTTCAGTCGTAGGGTGGTCGCACAAACCGCCCGCGAAAAGGGTGTGTCCGGGAGGACGCCATGAACGCGCCTGTTTCCATCTCGCACAATGACGCTGTCGACTATGCCGGCTTGACCGTCACGCCCGCCGGCCCCGTGCTGGGCGCCGAGATCTCGGGGGTCGACCTGACGCAGGATCTCAAGCCCGAGATCGTGGCGGCGATCCGTGCGGCCCTGTTGCGCCACAAGGTGGTGTTCTTCCGCGACCAGGACATCGCTTACGAGGACCATGTCCGCTTTGGGCGCTATTTCGGCGATCTGGAGGGGCATCCGGTGACGGCCCATGTGCCGGGCTTTCCGGAAATCCTGCACATTGAGGCCGCCGATGGCATGAAGTTGCGCGAGGACATCGTGCCGATCGTGCGGGCGGCCAATAAGTGGCACACCGACGTCACCTTCCGCGAGGCGCCGTCGATGGGCGGAGTGCTGCGGATGCGGCACATGCCGCCGCTGGGCGGCGACACCCTGTTCGCCGACACGGCCGCCATCTATCGCGACCTGCCGCAGAAGCTGAAGGATCAGCTGGCGACCCTGAGCGCCGAGCACGACATCATTCAGAGCTATGGCTATCGCGTCGACGAGGCCAAGCGTCAGGAGCTGCGGGCGGCCTATCCGCCGATGGTCCATCCGGTGGTTCGCACGCACCCGGAGACCGGCGACAAGCACCTGTTCGTCAACAAGGTTTTCACAACCCGGATCCTGGGCCTGCCAGAGGATGAGGCCAAGGCGCTGCTGAATGAGCTGCTGGACCGGGTGAAGGCGCCGGAATACCAGGTGCGCTTCCGCTGGACGCCGAATGCGATCGTCTTCTGGGACAATCGGGCCACCCAGCACTACGCAATTCTGGACTACTGGCCCCAGGAGCGGATCGTCGAGCGCGTGACGATCAAGGGCGACAAGCCCTTCTGAGCAACCCTAGGTCTTTGGGCCTAGAGGGCGTGCGCGACCAGGCGGACGGCGTCGATCAAGGCGACCCACAGAAGCAGCGTCGCGGCCAACGGGGCCACGCGGCGTTCCAGCGTGGCGCGGGCGTTAAAGCTGATGGCGAGGCTATGGGACAGCGTCATGGTCGTCGGTGGCCTGTGCGAGGGTTGCGGCGGTCTCTGTGGTCGTTTCCAGGAAGCGTTGAACGGTAGCGCTTCGCTAGGGATTTAAAGTTGCACGATTAAGTCGTGTACAATGTTTTACGTTTCGGAGGCGTTGGGGCGGGGCCGTGGTGGAAGACGGGACCTTGGAAGCCGGGAGTGGGGAAAGCGAGCCGGCTGGGTCATGTCCAGCCGGCTCATACAAAAAAAGTTGTCGGACGCGGTGGGGTGCGCCGAGTTCCTGACACATCGACGAGTCCGGCCCTCAAGGCAACGCTCGTCTGTGTCACAGCTGTGCGACAAAGGCGCACACGCGCTCCGGATGCAGGTAACCACAACAAGAAAAGGGCGGTTCGCGAGGTGCGAACCGCCTGCAGGTGGGGTCTCAAATACGCGTGAAAGCGGCCGCCGCGAGGGCGGCCGCGATCGTCCCTAGAAGCTCTTGCGAACCGTCACGCCGTAGGTGCGCGGGGCGCTGGGATAGCCGCTGTAGCTGCCGTCCTGGGACACGGTCGGGAACGTCGAGATCAGGTACTTGTCGTTGGTCAGGTTGCGCGCAAAGACCATCACTTCCAGCTGGTGAGGCGTGTTGGTGACCCCCAGCGAGGCGTTGACGATGTTCTGGTCGAAGCTGGACAGGTTCGGCGGAGTCGTCTCGGTCAGGTGGGTCTTGCTGGTGTAGTTGTATTCCACCCGCATGAAGCCCTGATAGTCGGCGCTCAGCTCCTTGTTGATCGTCGCCGAGGTCGAGAACGACCACTTCGGAATGCCGGCCGGGGTGTCGCCCGTCAGGTCGCGGAAGTTCGGACGCAGGCCGGTGGCCGGGTTCACCGGGCAGCGGGCGGTGTCGTAGTTCACGCAGGCCGCGCCGGTGAAGCTGTCGTACTGGGCGTCCAGATAGGTCACCGAGGCCGCCAGGTTCAGCCATTGGACCGGACGCCAGGCGCTGTCGATTTCGAAGCCCTTCACCGACTGCTCGCCGGCGTTGACCAGGCTGTAGCCCAGGCCTGTGAAGGCGTTGGACTGGAAGCCCTGGATCGACTGCTTGAAGGCCGCCAGGTTGGCGTAGCCGCCCGGGAAATTGGCCTTCAGGCCGATTTCATAGACGTCGACATCTTCCGGATTGGCGGTGCGGCCCACGCCGTTGGCGTTCGGCGGACGGCTGTCCGACGACAGGTTGTAGGCGCCGGCCTTCCAGCCCGTGGAGTAGCTGACATAGGCGTTGATCGGGCCGAAGTCGTAGGCGGCGCGCACGGCGTAGGTGACCTTGTCGCCCTTCAGCTGACCGGACTCGGTGGCGTTCGGGTAGTTGACCGGGGCGTGGTTGGTCGTGTTGCCGTAGAAGAATTGCAGCGCGCCCAGGGCGTTGTAGATGTTGCCGGGCAGGCCCAGGGCCGGGAACTGCGGCACGGCCGCCAGGTTCAGCGCCGAGAACGGGTCGTTCAGGACGACGTTCGAGCGGGCCTTCTTCTCGTCGTTCAGATAGGCCAGACCGCCCGTCAGGGTCAGCTTGTCGGTGACCGCATAGTCGACCTGACCGAACAGCGAGTACGACTTCTGCTTCATGTTGTAGAAGTCGTTGATGCCCTGGCCGGCCTGGAAGTAGGTCGAGCCGGGACGCACCAGGGTCGGCGTGGCCAGGCTCTGCAGGAATTCCAGCGCATAGATATTCGAGCGACCGGTCAGGGCCGGACGGATCGCGGCGGGCAGGGCGCCCAGCAGCGCGGCCGGCACCGGACCCGAGAGGGCGTCGGCGAAGGCGCGGATGTCGCTGCCGTAGGTGATGGTGCGGCCGGTATCGAGCTTTTCGTCTTGGTAGAACGCGCCGGCCAGCCAGTTGATCGGCCCGTCGCCGCTGGACGCCAGGCGGATCTCCTGGGTGAAGGTCTTGATGGTGTTGGCGGTGCGGTTGTTGGAGATGTCCGCGCCGGTGAAGTCGATGTCCTGGAACGAAGCGCTCTTCTGGTTCCGGTAGGCGGTGATCGCCGTCAGCTTGGCGAAGCCCAGGTCGTGGTCGATCTGGCCCGAGATCCCCTTACCCGACAGGGTGTTGTTGGGGTCGGTGTTGAAGATTACCTCGCGGTCGAAGATCTTGGCCGGGTTGCCGATCGGCTTGCCCAGCACGCCGCCGATGGCCAGGGTGGCCGGACCGTTCAGGATCGAGCCGACGGCGCAGCAGGTCTCGTCGATCTTGTTGTAGTCGGCGATGATCCGCACCGAGGTCTTGTCGGTCGGCTCCCACAGGGCGTCGCCGCGCACCGACCAGCGGTTACGGTCGTTGACGTCGTTGCCGGTGGTCAGGTTGGTGAACAGGCCGTCGCGCTTGTTCAGGCTACCTGAGACGCGGAGCGCCAGGGTGTCGCTGACCGGGCCGGTGAACGTGCCGCGGATCTGCCGGGTGTTGAAGTTGCCGACGCTGGCTTCGATTTTGCCGCCGGCTTCGAACTGCGGGCGCTTGGTGACGATGCTGATGGCGCCGGCCGACACGTTCTTGCCGAACAGGGTCGATTGCGGACCGCGCAGCACTTCGACGCGCTCGATTTCCGGAAGGTCGTCCAGGGCGGCGGCCGAGCGGCTGCGATAGACGCCGTCGATGAAGACGCCGACCGAGCTTTCGATGCCGTCGTTGCCGTTGCCGTTGCCGAAGCCGCGGATGATGAAGTTGGTCTGGCCGGTCGCATTAAACTGCGAGACCTTCAGCGAGGGCACGACCGTCTGCAGGTCGATCAGGTCGCGGACCTGGGCTTGTTCGATGGTCTTCTGGCCCGTGACGGCGACCGAGATCGGCACGTCCTGCAGGGTCTGTTCGCGTTTGGTGGCGGTGACGACGATTTCGTCGATGACGCTATTGGAGGATTGCTGGGCGTAGGCAGGTGCGGCGATGGCGAGCGCCAGGGCTGACGCCCCCAGCAGGTGGACGTTTCTCATGTTCAACTCCCTGTATTTTTTTATGCGCCGCAGTCTTCCCCGCTCCGGCTCGAGCATGCCGAAGTTTCCTGGTGGGGAGCGCGGTCGTGTTGACGTTGGGGAACTGCGATCCTGGCCGTGCGTCCGTTCCGCGTGAGGCGGTCGGGTAAGCCTGGCCGAGGATAGTGACGCTTTGCGTCATCGTTCGCCCCTAGCACGCCCGGTCTTGCATCCCGGTACGTGGCTGGGCCGATTTTAATATGAACTCGATATTCTAGCGCAAGTTAGAATTTATCGGATTGATCCCGGTCACGTTCAGGACGAGCATCTTTGTCCGGAAAAGCGCTGGGCGACAGAATCGAGCGCGCCGGACGGGAGAGAGCGCGGTTGCCGAAGGGTTTGGACCCCGCAGCCCTGGTCGATGACGCCAGGCCGTTGGCGCAGAGCCGGAAATCCGAGCAGAAACGCGCGGAGATCCTCGGCGCGGCCATCAAGATCATCAACGCCAAGGGCTTTGCGGCGGCGACCATGACCGAGATCGGCGCGGCCTTGGGCCTGCGCGACGCGGCGCTCTACTACTACTTTCCCAACAAGCAGGCCCTGGCCTTCGCGGGCCATCAGCGCTCCCTGGAGCGGTTCGAGGCCATACTGGTGCGGGTCGAGGCCGGCGGGGGCATGGGCCTGTGCAAGCTGCGGCGGTTCCTGAAGGCGGTTCTGGACGACGGGGTCGAGAACGGTCCGCAGCTCTATTTCGGCGACCACTCCTATCTCGAGCCCGCCCAGCAGGCGGCGATCGAGGGCTGGACCGCGCGGCTGAGACTGCGGCTGGAGCGCTTCCTGGAGGAGGGGCTGGCCGACGGCACCATCGCCCCGTGCGAGCCGGCCCTGGTGGTCCAGCTGCTGGTCGGCATGCTGATCTGGCTGACCCAGTGGGCTCCGGGTACGCCGGGCCTGACCAACGAGCGCCTGCTGGAAGCGATCGAGACCACGGCCCTGCAGGGTCTGGCGAAGGCCTAGAGCCCCAGTTCGGCCCGGGCTTTCTTCGTCAGCTTGGCGGCGATCAGGCCATGGGCGGTCCGCACCCAGTCGGTGACCGCGTCGGCGTCCAACTCGGCCAGGTCCGGGAAATGCACCCACTTGGCGCGGGCCAGATAGGGGGCGGGCGCAGCGCGGCCGCTCTCGGTCAGGACCTCGAACGCCACGTCCGAGGCCTTGAACGAGATGCCGCCGCCCAGGGTGACGCCCGTGCCGCGGACGGCGAACATCTTGCCGCCGACCTTGAACACGTGATCGTCGCCCCACTGCACCGACAGGGTGGCGCCCGGCAGGCCCAGGCAGGCCTTGTCGAAAGCCTCAGGCGTCATCAGGCTTCGGCGCTCGCATCGACGCCCAGGCCGATCGGGCAAACCACGCCGGTGCCGCCGATGCCGCAATAGCCGTTCGGGTTCTTGGCCAGGTACTGCTGGTGATAGTCCTCGGCGAAGTAGAACGGGCCGGCGGCCTCGATTTCGGTCGTGATATCGCCCAGGCCCTTGGCCGACAGCGCCTGTTGGTAGGCCTCCTTCGACGCGATCGCGGCGGCGGCCTGGGCGTCGTTGGTGGCGTAGATGCCCGAGCGGTACTGGGTGCCGATGTCGTTGCCCTGGCGCATGCCCTGGGTCGGGTCGTGGTTCTCCCAGAAGGTCTTCAGCAGCGCCTCGTAGGTCACAACCTTCGGGTCGAACACCACCAGCACCACCTCGGTGTGGCCGGTGCGGCCGGTGCAGGTTTCCTCATAGGTCGGGTTGGGGGTGATGCCGCCCGCATAGCCGGCGGCGGTCACGTAGACGCCGGGGACCTGCCAGAACACCCGCTCGACGCCCCAGAAGCAGCCCATGGCGAAGATCGCCGTCTCCAGGCCGTCCGGGTACGGGCCCTTCAGGGCGTGGCCGTTGATGAAGTGGGTCTCGGCGGTGGGGATCGGCGCGGAACGGCCTGGCAGGGCGGTGTCGGCGGTCGGCAGGTCGAGGGTTTTCTGGAACAGCATGGCGGGCCTTTCGGACGCGGAATTCTTCGTCGCTGGATATAGGCGCATCCGACGCGGGTTTCATCCTTGCCCTGAGCCTGCCCCTGAGTATATTGCGCGCCTTCCCGCGCCGGGGGTCTCAACCACCCCCGACTCGATTGCGCTGGTGAGGTGGCCGAGTGGTTGAAGGCGCACGCCTGGAACGCGTGTATAGGGGAAACTCTATCGAGGGTTCGAATCCCTCTCTCACCGCCACCGCCCTTGCTAGGGTGTTGATTTTCTTCATGAAAATCGTGCCGCTTTAATTGGGTCCTACCCTGGGTCCCACTTTGGAACGGCCATAGCCGCCGCGTTTTCGGGCCGCGAGCGGGTTGTCATTTCCGTGGCGGGACGCCAGGCGCTCATTTCTTGGCGCGACATCAGGCGTCGTCGCAAAGATCTGGCGCGATCGCGCGGTCGTGGGAAGCGCTGCAGCGCCCTGTCAAATCAACTTGGAAAGCCAAGGTTGGCCTGGCTATCGCTGGCCAGGCCTCCTTTGAAATGCCTCAACGACCCAAATGCGGCCGTCTACTTGCCTCGCGCGCCGCGGAGACGACGGGATCAAGCGGGCGGGTGAAAAGCTCGCGGTTTTAAGATTTCGCTCAACCCGCGCGCTTCAAGGCGATCGACGGGAAGTCGACCGGCACGTCCAGCGCGACGTTGACGTAGTTGGTGAAGAGATTGAGCGCCACATGGGCGATGATCTCCACGACGCCTTCGTCGTCGAAGCCGGCGGCCTTTAGGGTCGCCACATCGTCGGCGCTGACCGCCGCGCGATCGCGCACCACCTTCAGCGCGAAGGTCAGGGCCGCCTGGGTGCGCGGATCGGCCGAGACGCCGGCCTGAGCGGCGGCCATCTCGTCAGACGTTGCGCCGGCCTTGCGGCCCAGGGCGGTGTGGGCGGCCAGGCAGTATTCGCACGCGTTGGCGTTGGCGATCGCCACGGCGATCTCCTCGCCCAGACGCGCGCCCAGCGTTCCGCCGCCCAAGGCGCCGAACGCGCCCCACAGGCTGGTCAGGGCCGCCGGCGAATTGGCGACCGCCTTGAACATATTGGGGACGACGCCGAACGCGCCCTTGATCTGGTCGAGGGTCGGCTTGACCGCGGCCGGGGCAGCGGCGGGGTCGACGAGGCTGATGTTGGCCATGGGTGTTCTCCTTTGTTGAACTTGAGGGTCAGTTGGGAAGAGGGGCGGGGCAGGCGCCGGCGGCGCAGTCGTTCGCGTGAGAAGGCTCGGCCTCGTCGCGCGTGGCGTCCTGGAGGATCCGGGTGATCTCGGCTCCGACGTTGAGGTCGGGCGCCTGGCCAAACACCTGGCGGCGCAGGCGGCCCTGGGCGTCGATCAGCACCAGGGTCGGGGTGCCGCGCATGCGGTAGGCCGACATGGTTTGCGGGATCGGATCGTCGATTCCGGCGGCGTCGATGCCGACCGGAAAGCCGATCCGGTACTCGTGCAGGAAGGCCTCCAAGGTCTCGGCGCTGTTGGCGGCGTGGTGCTCGAACACGCTGTGCAGGCCAACGACGGCCAGGGCGTCCCCGGGGAAGGCCTCGCGCAAGCGCTGGGCCTGGGGCAGGGCGTGGCTGACACAGCCGGGGCACAACATCTGGAAGGCGTAGAGCGCCACCGCCTTGCCGCGTAGCGCTGGCAGGTCCAGCGGCGCTGACGTGTTGAACCACTGGGTCGTCGACCACGACGGCGCCGGGGCGTTGATGATGGGGGCCATCTTGAGGATCTCCGCGGCCACGAGGACCGCGACCGATGCAGCCAAGGTGGGCGTTGAAATCTGCAGCGGGACCGCCCAGTTTCGCCTAGCGGTCATTCAGATTTGCATGGGGTGAGAGATGGACTGGGATGATCTGCGCGTCTTCCTGACGGTGGCCCGGCTTGGCAGCCTGACCCGCGCGGCCCAGGTGCTGGATCTCAGCCAGCCAACGGTGGGCCGGCGGATCGCCGCCTTGGAGAAGCGCACCGGTTCGCGGCTCCTGGAGCGCACGCCCACGGGCTACGTCCTGACCGTCGCCGGCGCAGCGATCCTGGCCAATCTGGAGCGGATGGAGGGCGAGGCCCTGACCGTCGAGCGGCTGATCAGCGGCCACGATGCGGGCCTCAGCGGTCCTGTGCGCGTCACCGCCATCGAGTGGTTCGCCGCCCGCACCCTGGCGCCGATCTACGCCGACTTCAGCCTTCGCCACCCCGAGGTGACGATCGAACTGCTCACCGACGTGCGCCTGTTTAGCCTGACCCGGCGCGAGGCCGATATCGCCCTGTCGTTCAACCGCTTTGACCAGGCCGATATCTTCCAGCGCAAGGTCGCCGACGTGCCGCACGCCCTGTTCGCCGCGCCCGACTACATCGCCCGCCACGGCCGTCCCAGTTGCGCCGACGGCATGGACGGCCACGCGGTGATCCAGATGGACGAGCAGCACGGCGGCCAGGTCGACGCCGCGTGGTTGGCGGGCCTGGCCGCCAGCGCCCGCATCGTCCTGCGTAGCAACAGTCGCGAGGCCCAGGCCCGCGCCTGCGCGGCCGGCGCCGGGGTGGCGGTGCTGCCCAAGTGTCTGGGCGAGAAGACGCCGGGCCTGGAGGAGATCGTCACGCCCTCGCCGCCGCCCAGCCGCACGGTCTGGCTGGGCGTCCACCGCGACGTGCGCCACACGCCCCGCATCCGCGCTCTGGTCGAAGCCACAGCAGAGGGCTTGAGAGCGTCAGGCTACCTCAATGACGACCTCAAAAACCCATAGCGATCTCAGGCGCCCATGGGGCGCAAGAGTCCGCCAAACTGTTCATCCCAACCCGCCCCAGGCGGCGTCGTGGCGTCCTATTAATATACTGAAATTGTTTGGGTATTTATGAGTATTGTGTCATGCTGTCCGCCTGGGTCCTGCCCCGTCCCCCGTCGGAAATGGGGCCCAGAGTAGGGCCAAAGATGGGGCCCGGTTGGTTGGCGGAGGCGGCTATGAGCGGGCGTTCCCTGTACAGGCTGACAGCAACCCAGGCAGCCAAGCTCACCAAGCCTGGACGACATTCTGACGGCGGTGGCCTCTACCTCTCCATCGACGCTCACGGCCGCAAGCGTTGGGTTTTCATGTACACCCGCTTGGGTAAGCGCGTTGAGCTTGGGCTTGGTGGGCGGCGCGATCTGAGTTTGGCCGACGCCCGCAAGGAGGCCGCGACCCTGCGGGCGATGCTCGCGGTTGGCGGCAATCCCAAGGTCGAGCGGGCGAGGGATGATACGGTCCAGACCTTCGGAGCCTGCGCTGACGCGTATGTCGAAGCCATGCAGCCTTCGTGGCGAAACGCCAAGCACGCTGCCCAATGGAAGATGACCCTGACCAAGTACGCCGCGCCCATCCGCGAGCGGGCCGTCAAAGATATCACCACCCAGGACGTCCTGGATGTCCTGCAGCCGCTATGGAACCGGACGCCTGAAACGGCTGAGCGCTTGCGCGGCCGGATCGAGAACGTCTTGGATGCCGCTAGGGTCAAGGGGCTGCGGAGCGGAGAAAATCCCGCGCGCTGGCGTGGCCATCTGAACCGACTTCTGCCCAAGCGGCAGCGGTTGACCCGCGGACGCCATGCGGCGCTTTCCTACGACGCCGCGCCCGAGTTTATGGCCAGCCTGCGCCTACGCAGCGCCATGGCGGCGCGCGCGCTGGAATTCCTGATTTTGACGGGGGCTCGCTCCGGGGAGGTTTTGGGCGCGACCTGGGATGAAATCGACCTTCGCAAGGAGATTTGGACCATCCCCGCCAAACGCATGAAGGCGGGGCGCGAGCACCGTGTCCCCCTCTGCGGACGTGCGATGCAGATCATCGCAGAGCGGTCCGAAGCGGGCGGCGTGGGCTATATTTTCCCCAGGACGTCGGCAGACTTGCCTCTATCCTCGATGGCTATGGCGATGCTTCTGCGGCGCATGAAACAGGGCGTCACGGTGCACGGATTCCGGTCCACGTTCCGCGACTGGAGCTCTGAACGCACGGGCTTCTCGCACGAGGTCTGCGAGATGGCTCTGGCTCATACCATCGCCAATAAAACGGAGGCCGCATACAGGCGCGGCGACTTGTTCGAGAAGCGGCGCAAGCTCATGGAGGCTTGGTCTGGATATTGCGCCGGCGGCATGAAGCAGAGCCAATCGCCGCGTCCGGCCTGATGATGTCTCTGGAGAAAGCGCGCCCTTTCTGCGGGAGGGCGCGTCAGCTGCCCGTTCGCTAGACGTGCGCCGTCCTCTGGAGCCGCCCTCTGGCGCCGTCTTCAGGCGCTGGCCTCTGGCATCGGCCTTGTCGTTTGCGTCAGGTGGGCTCATCGGCCCTGGCGCCGTAACCGGCCGGATCCGCAATCCACCGATTGATCGCGGACTCGCGCCATCCGGCCGCATGAACGCTAATGGGGATTTGCCGCGGGAACGTGCCCTGGCCCATTTTCCGGTAGAGGGTCGAGCGACTTAGGCCTGTGCGCGCGAGCACAGTCTTGAGGCGCACGATGCGGTCGAGTTCGGCCATCGGGACGATTTCCATTCTCGAGGATCAGACGGTATTCGACCGGCGAGAGTTGGCGTCACCGCGGCAAACAGCAAGACCACACCCGGCTCAATCGCACTTTGTGAAACAAAGACAAACGAAGGGCGCCAACGAACGGCGCTGGCTTCCCCTGTAGTGCGCTTGGCGCCGACCAGGCCGTAATCCTTGAGCCCGCTCAGTGCGGCCACATGGGATTTGCCCAAACGAGTATTTCGCCTTCGCGCCGTGTGGCGCGAGGGCGCCAGACCGACCTTCGCCTTCCAAGGTCCAGGTCACGGCGAAGGCGTCTTCGCCGTCCTAGTCGGCGGGTCTGAGGGCTAGCGTGTAAGGCGCTTGAGCCGACGCCGATGTCGCAGAAGGTCAGGCTCACAGATCCATTGCTGCTGAACGGACCGCGCTTGAGCCAGCCCACGCCGGTCCTGGTCGCCCGTCACCCTGCGGTGGCCGAAGGCGCTGGCGACCGGCTCTGCGCTGACCAGGACGCCGTCGAACCCGTGGCTCAAGGCACAGGGCCAGGTCGGCGCGGCAGAAGCCGGCGGCTTGCGCGTTGCGGATGACGTGCTGCGGTATCCACGGCGGCAGCCTTTGGCCTGCCCCGACTAGGATCGACCTCCGAGTTGGACGTGACCCTATGGGACGGTCAGGCCGGCGCGAACCGTCGTTCCACGCGGCTTTTTCCCCGCCGCCGTCCCTGGCGGTCCAGCGTCTCCTCGCGGGCGCTTTGCGCTCAAAAACCCTCTGGCTCGCCAGTCCTCCGCTCCGCTGCGGCCCTTCGGGTCTGCCGGCCTTTTGCCCGCCCCATCACGCGGGTCCACGCTCGGGGATCGGCCCTGGGCGGAACAGGAAAAAGGCAGAACACCATGAGCAACCTGGGCATCGTCATCCGCAACCCGCAAACCGGCGCCTTCAAGGGTGTCTACAAGACCCTTCGCCTCGACGCCGAGATCGACATCATCCCGATCCGCGATAAGCCGGCCGCCAGCTTTCCCGATTACCGCATCATGTCGTCGGGCGTGGAATTGGGCGCGGGCTGGCTCAATCGCGGCCAGTTCAGCGGCAATGAGTATGTGAGCCTGACCTTCTCCCACCCCGACATCGGCCCGAGGGCGATTAAGTGCCAGCTGGGCAAAGCCGCCCATCAGGACGACGAAGACGTCTTCGCCATGATTTGGAATCCGGAAAGCTAGGCGGTCTTGTCCGCCCTCGCGCCGCGCGGCGCGGGGGCGAGATCCGCGCTTGGGGAAACCGCATGGCCAAGACCGCCGGTTTCAGGCGCCGACGTCAGGCACGCCGGGGCGACCTGGACGCCGGCTCTGGTCATTGCCGCCAGCACGCCCGGCACGGCCATAAACCGCGCGCCGGGCGCGAAGAGCGTCATCGGCTTGTCGGCGCGGCCCGTCTGGAGCGACGCGCGCATCAGGCCGCCTGGCTTTCGAGCTCGCCAACCGCGCCTTCGCGCCCGGCGTCCAGGAAGTCGAACCGAACCGGCGGCGCCTCGAGGCGCGCGCCGTCCGGGACCAGCGGCGCCCGCGCGCCAGCCAGATGCACCAGCACCTCGTTCATGCCGCGCGTGACCGCGTGCGACCACGCATCATGGGTCGGCAGCGCCGCCCGGCTGATGTCAGCGGTCTCTTCGAGGCAAAAGAGCGTCCGTCCACCGTCCGGGTCGCGTCGCGAAAACGCAAACCGCCCCGCGCCCCGCGCGAAGCGTCCGTCATGATGGTGTAGGCTGATGAACCACAGCCCGTCGATCATCACCGTCGCGCCCATAGCCATGGATCAGCCCCCATTTCCCCTTCCGCGAAGGTAGGGAGATTTTCCGATTCTTTGCCAGAGCCTGTCTTTGATGCGCGTCGTTTCCGGGCCGATTGAGTGGCCAAAGCCATTGCGCAACAAGGGTTTGCGCGGTCTGGACGGACGCCTCCAAACGCCCGCCGGGCGTCCTGTTTCAGGTCCGCGAAGCCTGGTCCCGTCACCGCATCCCCACCGGCGGCGAGACCTCGGCGGCCTGGCCCTAAGCGCGATGTCCCCCCCAATCGCCCGGTCAGGCCGCCACCTGGCGCGACCTTCGGGCGCCAAGCGCGTGGGGCGGCGGCGCAAGGAGATCCCAAGATGTCGGTTATTGGTCAGTTCCGTCGTGACGGCGACGGGTTCGTCGGTCGTGTGGAGACCCTGTCGCTCGAAGCGGTCATTCGGCTGGCGCCATCTGGCCGCCACAGCGCGAAGGGACCGCCACTGCTGGCCTTCAAGGGCGACTTCGAAATCGGGGCCGCCTGGCGAGCGGACGCCGCCAGCGGCGCGCTTTACAACGTCAAGCTCGATGATCCGTCCTGGCCCCAGCCGATCAATGCTCGGCTGATGGCGGCCGAGGACGACGTCTTGCCGCTGACCTGGATCCGTCGCATCGAGGAGCGGTCGCCCGACAAATCGGTCGACAGACCCTCCGGTCCGCCCGGCGCGGACTAGCGCCGGCGCGCGTTACGGCTGACTGTCGCCGTCGCCACCACCAGCCGGGTCTTCGTAGCTCTGCTGAATGGCGCGCGCCATATAGTCCTCGGAGTTGGCTGCCCGGCGCTCGAAGAATTTTTTGATTTCTTCGGAGATGTGCCGAAACCCGGCGATCAAAAGTCCGTCGGGTACGCGCGCCAAGCGGTCGCCGTACTCCCCGTGGAGATCGCGCGTCAGGATGTAAAAGGCCGTAGCCATCTTGTTGTCCATGAGGAGCAGCGGAAATTCGGGCCAATTGTATTGCACGCCGAGATGAATGGCCGACGCGTCGCTGCGCGTGGCCTTCGCAAACAGCCTGATCTTATTGAAGTCGTACTCTCGCGCGCCCTTCTCGAAGTCATGATAGGTGCGCTTGGACACCCCCATCGCCGCGGCGACTTGGTCCTTCGTAAGATGCCGCTCCTCACGCACCGATTTGAGTATCTGATGGAGCAGTCGGCGCTGACGCCCGAGGGCCGTCTTGGGTGTGGCGGCCATAGGAACTCCGACACTTAATCAACCTTGGAGATAGTTGCAGCGCAAGCGTCAGGGGACAACCATTTTGCGAGTTTCTGGATGGTCTGCGACCGGAACGTTTTCCCATTGAGCGGCGCAGTGACCCATGTCGCCGGCAAGCTCGGCTTTCATTGCACTACGGCCTGCAACCAAAAGCCCCCCGAGCGGCAAGGGTTTGCTTTGCGGGGTAGGCGACGTTGCCAACGACGCAATGTGTCCACAGGCGATTGGCGTCCCCCACTCCAGACCGTCCCTCCACGTTAGACGCGCCGCTCGGCTAGGCGGAAAAATTGGTTTTCGACGTGGAGACCAGAGACTTGGGCCGAGATCGTGATCCCTTCGAACGATCCCTCATCGCGCTTCGTCGGCTAGTGACGGCTCCTGACGCCGTTAAGGGGTTGTCGCTGCCCGTACTGCCGCTTGCCGCACAGCTTGGAGTCAGCTCCACGCCCGTCCGCGAAGCCTTGGCGCACCTGGCAGGCGAGGGCTTGATTACGCGCTCGTCCGGAGGTTATCGAACCCACGCCTACGATCGCGAAAGTCTGTCTGCACTCTACGGATTGGCCTCCCTTCTCATCGAGGCCGCGCTCGGCGATCTAAGCCCGACCGAAACCGGATCGCAGGAGGCTTCGCCCGTCGAGCTGACGCAGTTACCCTCGCGTATAAGCAACCTGGCCTTGGGGGCGGCGGCCGGCAGGGTCCTTGGTCAGCTTGCACCTTTCGCACTGGCCGAGACCCAGGTCTTGGGCGAGGACGACGGCAAGCCGCTCTACCAAGCCTTGCGATCAGAAGAAACGGCTCGGCCAACCATCATTGTGCGTGCGCACTACCGCCGTCGCGCTCGCCGGTCTGGCGAAATTCTCGCCGCAGCAATGGGTCTTTAACGAGCACAATTCGGCTCAATCATCGGTCGTAAATATAGAATTGAATATACAACACGCGAGTCGTCTCCTTGAGCCGTCGCACACAGCGACGAACACCAGCCAAGGAGGTCGTCATGACCCGCTTCAAGACCCGGCTGATCCGCTTCGGTTCGGCCAAGGCCCTCACCCTCGCGTCCGAAGGGCTCAAGCAGCCCGAGGCCGAGGACCCCTCGATCCGTTACGATCCGTAACGAGCCGTCCCTGTCGGCGCCGGCAGCGGCGCCGACGTCTTCCCCGTAGCCGCCGTCATGGTCGCATCGCGGACAGACGGCCCTATCCCAGGACATCGCAAATGACGGTTCGCCTGCTTCGCTTCGGCTCAGCCAAGAGCCTCACCCTGGCTTCGGACGTCGGCGACACGCCCGAAGCGATGGACGTCACCCAGCGCTATTTCGTGGGCTGACGATCGTGCCGTCGGCGGCGCTCGCGTCGCTGGCGGCTTGAGGAGCAACGCCGACCATGGGGCTTGTCCTTTCCGACCACGTCCATGCCGTCGCGATCGACGCCGACGTGGTCTTTCTCGATGTCCACGCCGACGTCTACTACTGCCTTGTCGGGGCCGGCGAGGTCATGGCGTTTTCCTCGGACGGGTCGCTGATCATGAACGATCCCCGCGCGGCCGATGCGCTGATCGAGGCTGGACTGTTGACCGTCGGCGACCCGCGCCGGACTTTGGCTCTGCCACCTCGCGCGACCCGAGGGCTCGTCTCTCGTGGCGTGGGCGTGACGCCGGCGCGCGTCGCGCGGGCCTGGCGCGCCAACCTGCGCGCCGCCGCAGCCGTCGAGGCGCTAAGCTTTGCCCAGCTCATCGACTTGGTCTCGCAAGACGCACCGAGCCTGAATGCGATGACCGCCGAGCGAATTGGCGCAAGCGCGTTGGAGCGAGAGGCGGCGCGCTTTGCGCGCCAGGCGGCCTGGCTGCCACGCGACGGGGTGTGCCTGATGCGCAGCCTGCAGCAGCTGTTCTATCTGCGGGCTTACGGCTTTCGGCCGAACTGGGTGTTTGGCGTACGCACCTGGCCTTTCCAGGCTCACTGCTGGCTGCAGGCGGGGACGACCGTGCTCGACGACACCGTCGAGCACGTCAGCGCCTATGCGCCGATCTTGGCCATTTGAAATGCGCGACTATCTGGTGATCGCGGCGGGCGACGAAGCGGCGAACGCGCGTCGGTTTGAGATTCGTGACCGGCTGATCGCGTCAAAGCGCTGGCGGGCGGTCGCCGAACGTCTGGGGATCTCGATCCTGATCGAGACCGCCGCCTCGCCCGGCTACCGGCATCTGCCGGGTGTCGCCGGCGGAGTGATCGGCGACCTCTACGACGCCGCCCAGGCCCGGCAAGGTGTCGGCGCCGATTTCCGTGTCCAGACGCTCGCAGGGCTGTCACCGCGTGACGCGGCTCTGGCGCTCTCGCGCGGCGCCTTTGGGCGGTATCTGGCGATCTTCACCGACGGGCCGAACGTCACCGTTTATCGCGATCCCATGGGTACGATCGAGGCCATGACTTGGCGGAGCCAGGGTCTGGGATTCATCGGCTCGAGGCTTCCGTGCGACCGCGCCCTTTGGCCGGCGGGATTGGCGATCGACTGGTCCGCAGTCAGCAAGATTTTGCGTCAGAAGAACCTCGCCAGCCATCTTTCCCCGCTTGTGGGTGTGACGTCGGTGACGTCGGGGGTGCTAACTCCGCTTTGGCGCGAAGAACCCAGCGAACGACTGTGGGCGCCGGGATGGTTTGCGCAGGGCAGCGACCGGCGCTGGCGCGATCCTGGCGCCTTGGCGCGTGTCGTCGACGGCGCGACCGCCGCCATGGCGCTGGGACGCGACCGGATCATCTGCGAGATCTCGGGCGGGCTGGATTCGGCGATCGTCGCCAGCGCCCTGGCGCGTTGCAAGGCGCCGATCGACTACGCGATCAATCACAGCTGGGCGCAGACCGAGGCCGACGAAAGCGCGTTCGCGCGCGCCGTCGCCCATGAAGTTGGCGCCCGCCTTGAGGTGGTCGACCGCGAGCTTTTGGTGCTCGACGCCGAAAAGCTTTCCTTGGCGGCGGGGGGACCCAGGCCCAACTACGTCGGCGGGGATCCCGATCACGACGCCGACCTTGCCGCGCGGCTGGCCGGCGACAGTCCCGGCGCGCTGTTTACCGGTCGCGGCGGCGATGCGGTTTTCTATCAGATGCCCGCCTCTGAGCTCGTCCTGGACTTGATCGGTCGCTCGGGTGGCGTGCGGCCAATCGGTGCGCTGTCGCGTCTTGCCTCGCGCCGTGCGATGACCGTCTGGCGGCTGCTGCGAGAGGCCAAGGCTAAGAGAAACGCCTCGCTTGCACCACCCGCGCCTTCGCCGTTGTTCAGCGCCGCCGTCGCGCAGGCTGCGGCCGAATGGCACCCTTGGCTCAGCGAACTTTCGGGCGTCAGCCCAGCCAAGCAGACCCAGCTGCGCGCGATCACCAACAGCCTGAGCGCCTTTGGAGAAAGTCAGCGCCACCGCGCCGGGGACATCCTGGATCCGCTTATGGCTCAGCCCGTGGTGGAGGTCTGCTTGTCGATCCCCGCGCCCTTGCTGGCGATTGGCGAGACCGACCGGCCCTTTGCGCGTCGCGCTTTCGCCGACAGGCTACCGGCGGCGATCCTCACACGGCAAGGCAAGGGTGACCTGTCGGTGTTCTTTGCGCGCAGCCTTGCGGCCAGTCTCGATTTCCTGCGGGATTATCTTGTCGAAGGCCGCCTGGCCGCTCACGGACTTCTCGACCGCGAGGCCTTGCTGGCCTGTCTCGACGCCGACCAGCTGATCTGGCGCGACTCCAGCCCGGACGTCTTCGTGATCCTGGCTCTGGAGTCGTGGGTTCGGCGGTGGGAGGCGCTGATCTCCAGTTCGACCGAGCCCACCGCGGCGCCCGCTACGGTGCGCTAAGTCCAGGACCGACGGTGTCGGCCAGGAATTTGAAGATCCGGTCGTGAAGGTCGCGGACGTTGCCTGGCGAGAGCGGGACGTGCGACTCACCACGATAGATCGCGAAGATCGCATCCTTGTTCTGGCGAAAGAGCGCCGCGAACAGGCCCTGCGGCTGGCTCAGATCGTTGTCGAGATCGCCGTAGATCATCAAGACGGGCGCGTTAATCTTGTCAGCTCGCAGGATCGGACTGTTTCGCATGTAGCGCTCGGGATCGGACCAGGGGGGCGCGCCCATCCGGGTCTGTCCCGTTTCGTGCCAGGAGACGGCGCTGCCGATGAGCAGACCGTATTCCGGCGCGGCGTACATGGCCGGGGGCTGGCGCCCGTAGGCGGAGATCAGATTGGTCGTCGCCGACGCGGCGATGACCGCCTTGAACCGGGAGCTCTGGGTCGCGGCCGCCACCACGGCGTAGCCGCCGTAGCTGTGGCCATAGAGCGCCAGTCGGTCTGTGTCGACCGCCGCCTGAAGGCCTGCCGCATCTACGGCCGCCAGGATCTGGTCGGCAAGACCGTCCATCGGTTCTTTGTCGGCGCGATAGGGCAGGGCCGGGACAAGAACAGCATAACCCTGCGCCACTAGCACCTGGCCGTTGGCGATCAGGGCGGAGGCCGGAGGCGTCTGGCCGCGCGGCGCGGTGTCGAGTGTCTGTCCGGGATAGGGGATGACGACCAGCGGCGCGCGGTTACCCGGCGCGGCGCCGGGTGGCATAAAGAGCCAGCTGGTCAGGCTCTCGCCATCGATCCCCTTATGATGGACGGCGATCGGCTTGGCGAACTCCACCGCGTCCAGCGACGCATTGATCGTCACGAGCACCCGGCGCGGGGTTTTCTTCGCCACGATCCCGACGCGCGTGGCGCCGTGATTGTCGCGGGCCACGTCGATCCGCGCTCTACGGGCGGACACGATGGCGGCAAGCTCCTGGTCCGTCTCCAGCGGCGCGAGGACCGCTCCGCCCAATGTGCGGAGGTCTCCGGACGGGCCGCCCCTCTCGATGGCCACCGCTTCCAGAGGCGGCGTCGCATAGACCCCTCTGTCGCCCAAGCCGACCGGGCGTGTAATGCGAGCCCGTGCTCCAGGCGGGAGCGGCGTCACGCCGGCCTGATCCACGCGCCAGAGACGGCCGCGAACTCTGACCAGCAGCATCGCGGGGCCGGCGGCGACGAGCTGGGCTTCGTCCGGAAGCGCGGCGGTCAGGTTCTCGGCGGCTCCCGGCGCCATCTTCCACCAGTCGGCGCGGCCGCCTTTGGTCAACCGGATCATCGGGTCTTCGCCCAACCAGGCGCCCCGTGCGAGCGCGCCCTTGAACTGGGTCGCGTCCATGGCCGGCGCGCCATGATCGGTGATCAGCTCTGTGACGCTCCCGTCCGAGGCGACCACCGTGAAGCCGCCCTGGTCCCAGGGTTTGGCTGGATCTCTGGTGAAGACGAGCAGGCGGCGCCCCGATGGCGACCAGCTCAGGAGCCTCACCATGACGTCGCGGCCGGGCAGGGGGTCTCGCCGCACGCCGCTCTGGGCGTCGACGAGGATGAGACTGCGACGACGCGGGACTTGGTCAGCCCTGGCGGGAGTAGCGGGCGTCGGTAAGAGGCCCTCGTCCATCAAGACCGCCACGGTGCGGCCATCGGGCGACGGGTCGAGATCGATGACCTGGCCTTCGACCAACGGCGTCTGGACGCCGTCCCGCAGGTCTATGCGCACCAGAGCTCCGGGAGCACTTCGTCCCTCCAAGCCAAGCCAGCGTCCGCTTCCAGCCACCGAAACCGCGGCCTTGCCTCGCGCGGCCGCCTCCCAAAGCGGCGGCAGGCGCGATTGGACCAGCCAGCCCCAGCTGAACAGACCATCGAGCGCCTCCGCCGGTCGCGTGGCGACTATGAGCGTATCGTCGCCATGCCACACCAGCGTCCGGCCTAGCCCCGGCAGTCGCGGCGTGACCGCAAACCATCGCACGGCGCCGGAGGCGAGATCCACCACGCCGAGCCCGACGTCGTGACCAACGACACGGTAGACAGCCAGGCGCTTGCCACCCGGCGATAAGGCGGCGGGGACGTATCCGGCGCCCGCCTGGTTCAGGTCGACCGGCCTTTTGTCGCCTGTCGCCAGATCGAACAGATCGATCCGGCTCAGGCCCAAGGCGGTGGCCGCGTCCATGTCGTAGCGCGGCGCGGTGTCCCACGGCGCGAACCGTTGGACGACGAGCCACTTCTGGGTCGGATCGACCTGCACGGAGCCTAAGGCCTCTTGAGCCAGGAGGTCCGACACGGTGAAAGGTTTGGCAGCCGAGGTGTCAAAGGCGAGCAGCACGCAGCCGGCCGCCAGCGCCGCAATGCGTCGCATGTTGGTCTTCCTTCGAGTGGGATTGGGTGGGCGGGCGGCTAGGCCGACTACCAGGCCTTGGTCAGCTGAAGCGACACGGTCCGGCCGATCGGGTCGGCGTTAGCCGGGTCGTAGCCGATCGCGAGCGGGTTGTCGTAGAACGGCGGATCGCGATCGAAGACGTTCTGGACCGTCAGGGACCAGTTGATGCCCGCGCGGCCAAAGAGGCCGACCTTGGGCGAGACCCTCAATTGCAGGTCAGCGGTCGTCCACGATGAAACGCGGCGACCCGTCTCGGCGTCGCTGTCGCCGACATAGTTGAGGCCCGCGGTCACGCCAAGCGCCCCATGCGTCCAGGTCGCCGAGGCCCGAGCTCGGAGGTCAGCCGGATAGGTCGCATGCCCGGAGAGTTCGACCTTGGTCGAAGCCGGCGTGACCTTTCGCTTGTAGTTCATCAGCCATGACAGAGAGGCGTCGAGCTGGAGGGGATCGCCAGCCAGGCTCGTGGCATACGATCCTTGCAGATCCAGGCCGCGCACCATGAGGCTGCCGGTATTGATCTGGCGCGCTTCGATCACCGCGCGGTACGTGTTGATGTCGTAGACACCGGTGTTGGACGCGTGACTGTCGCTGACGAGCTTCTGAAGAAGGGCGAGGTCCGAGGGGCTGGTCGTGGGGTTCACGAACGTCACGAATGGCGCCAGTTCCGCCGACGTCAGCGCCAGGGTGATATTGTCCAGCGCCGGCGAGCCGATGCGGTTCTTGAAGCGGGTCTCGTAAAACGTTCCGGAAAGCTTCAGTCCGGCGAGCGCCTTGGGCTTGAAATCCAGTGTCGCCGCCCACGAGGTGGCGGTCTCTGGTTTCAGATCCGGATTGCCGCCGCTGTAGAACAGGACTGGGACAGAGCCGCCGTTGTAGGTCAGCAGGGTGGGGGAAATTGTGTACGGCGCGGCCACCTCGATCAGCGAGGGGCCTCGGAACGACGTCCCCCAGCTGAGCTTGGCGGTCAGTTCGCTGGTCCAGGCCCAGATCACCCCGATCTTCGGGTTTTGCGTCGACCCGGCGTCATCGTAGTGCTCGTACCGGCCGGCGATCGACACCTCGAGACGTTCGACTCCAGGTCGTGCGTTGACGGCCGACACCAGAGGCAGGTTCAGTTCGGCGTAGGCGCTGGTGACGACCCGTTTGTACTGACGGCGGGCGCGCGCGGTCGCCGCATAGCCGCTGGTCCAGGTCCAGCCGCTCGACCGCAAGGCTTCCCGCCGCGCCTGGGCGCCGACGGCCAGCCGCACAGGACCACCAGGTAGATCGAATAGCGGGCCGTCGAGCGCGATATTAGCCGAACGCGTCTCGCCACGAATTTTCGAGACGTCGCGGCCCGACAGCGCGAAGTCCAGCACCGCCTTGGGGTTTGAGCCAGTCCCGATGAAGGGATTGAAGTAGCCATCGCGCCCCGCGCTGAAAGCGGTCAGCGGGCTGTCGGCCGCCAGACCCGCCGCCTCATTCAGGAAAGTGGAATTGAGCTGGTTGCTCTGGGAGCTGAATGTCAGCTCTTGCGCGTAGGCGACGTACAGGTTGGCCGCCCAGCCGGCGGGAAGCCGGACGTCGGCTCCCAAGCTCGTGGCCATGCTTTCGGTTCGCCCATTCGTCACGACGCCGCCCGCCTCGTTCATGAACGAGTAGGCGATGCGCTCGGACGCTTGGCCAGTAGGCGAGACGTAGAACGGATTGGCCTTTGTCACCGTCAGGTTGGTGAGCGCAGCTGTGGCCCTGCTTGCGAAGGCTCGGCGCCCCAGACGCGCATCAGCCGATAGCGTAACCGCGTCGCCCATCTCCTGACTGATGGCGGCGAGCAAGCTGTGGCGCGATTGCTTGGGGAGCACCCAGAACGCCGCGCGCTGATTTTCCAGGTTCACCGTGCCGGCCACGAAGTCAGTTGGCTTGAGGCCAACGCCGCTCTGGCCGACCGGAATGGCGTAGGTGGGAACATAGCTACCGGCAGCATTCAGCCGCAGAATGTTGCCCGGTTGGCTGTAGGTATTGCGGCGCCGATCCGTGCCGCCGAGCGGCCGCAAGTCGGCGTAGCCGACGTAGGGACGATCGAGCGCGGCCAGTTCGCTGTGGTGGAAATATTCATAGGCGACCATGACATGGCCGCTATCCCAGCGTCGCCCAAGCGCCTGGCTGAACTGATAGCGGCTGTAGCCACCTTGTGTCGCCACGCCGCCGGACGCGCGGCTCTCGCCACCATCGAGGTCCTTTCGCAGCCGGATGTTGACGACGCCGCCAACGGCGTCCGATCCATAGAGAGCCGAGGCGCCATCGAGCAGCACCTCGACCCTGTCCAGCGCCGCCATCGGGATTGAGGACACGTCAGCGAAGTCACCTCTCGACCCGGCGCCCGCCATACGCCGTCCATCAACGAGGACGAGCGTGGCGTTCGCGCCCAGCCCGCGCAAATTGACGCCGACGCCGCGTCCAGTGTTGCCACCGATCGTGTCCGTTCCCGTCGACATGCTGTCTTCGCTGAAGTTGCCGCCGAAGGCCTGGGGCAAGTTGCTCAGCGCATCGGCGACAGTCGCGTAGCCTGCGCGGTCGATGTCGTCGTGGCCGATGACAACGACCGGCGAAGCAGTGTCCTTGACGCCCCGGATGTGCGAACCGACGACGATCTCCGCGACCATCGTCGGAACGTCCATCGCAGGCGCGACTTGCAATACTAGATCTGAACCCTGCAGCTCCTGGCTGGGATCGGCGGTGGGCGCGGTGCTGACCGGCGTGCGCAGCGGGTGCAGCACCATTACACCGGGGCGGACTTGCTCGACGGTCAAACCGCTGCCGAGCAACAGCCTGTCTAGAGCTTGGCGAGGCGTATACCGGCCTTGGAGCGCGGGCGCCTGCAAGTTGGACACCGTGGCGATGTCGAACAGGATTTTGATGTTGCTCTGCGTCGCCACGGTGAGCAGTGACGTCTTCATCGGACCGGCGGGTAACGCGAAGCTGACGGTTGCTTCCTGCGCTCGGACGATCGCCGGCGCGGCCATCGTCAAAACACTCAGCGAAGCAGTGCTCAGCAAACAAAGCGACTTAAGCGTCATCTCACTCACTCTCCCCCGTCACCGGCGGCGCGATCGAGTGATGCGCAGAGACCGCTGGTGAAGCGCGGGTGAGACGTCCGAGGAGAGGCCCTGGGACATCGCCTCGTGAAATAATTATGACTTAAGTGGACTCGGCCTTGGGTTGCAACTCCACGTCGCCATTCGTTCTCGCGACGTGTCGCAGATGATAGACTGACGAGACGGCGGCGATGAAATCGTCGTTGTCGCCAGCCGGGAAGATGCCAGAAACGAGCCGGGTTGCATCGACGCCAGCGCCGAGGATGATCTTGCGGCGGCTATACCGATTGAGCTCGGCGACCACTTCGCCCAGCGGCTGTTCCTGAAATGTCAGGTCGCCGGTGGTCCAGCTCGTGGCGGTCTTGGCGTCCACCGTCACTGGGCGGGCTTTCGCCTCCGCGCGCTCGGGAAGCGCCAGAGCTTGGCCGGGCTGCAGCTTCCAGGTCGAAGCCGGAGCGTCCCTGTCGGTGATCTCGACGCTACCTTGCGCCAGCGTCACGCGGACGGTTTCACCGACGCGCCGCACGTCGAAGCGGGTGCCCACTGCGCGTGTGCACGTGTCTCCAGCGACGACGATGAACGGTCGGGCGGCATTGTGGGCGACGTCGAAATAGGCCTGTCCACGCAGAAGATCGATCCGCCGCTGGCCGGCGCTATAGCGGACACGGATACGGCTGTCGGTGTTGAGTTGCACGCGCGAGCCGTCTTCCAGACGCGTGCTGAAGGTCTGTCCGACGCCAGTGGAATAGGTCGGCTGATGAAGTGTCAGCGCGATCGAGACGCCACCGATTACGACGGCGGCCAAGGCTACGCCGATGATCGGGCGGCCGCGTCGTCGTAGCCATGACGCTTTCGCCCGCGCCGAACTTCCACTCAGCGCCTGCTGCGCCACCGCCTCAATGTCTGGATCGTCATTCAACGCGCGCAGTGTTTGGGAGAGGTCCTCAAGGTGTTCGTAGGCCGCCTTGTTCGCCGGGTCCTTGCGTCGCCAGGCGGCGAACTGTTCCAGCTCTTCGGTTTCGATACGGACGTCGTCAGGATCGTTGAGACGCTCGAACCAGGCCGCCGCTTCGCGCGTCGCCGCTGACGTCTCGCCGTCAAGTTTGTCCATCACGCGCTCGCTTTGTCTCGTAGGGACTGCGTTATTGCCAGCGCCTGGCGAACCTGATCCTTCACCGTCCTGACCTTCATTCCTTTGAGCTGGGCGACATCGCGATAGCTCAAGCCCTTGACCTTCGTCAGGATCAAAACATCGCGCAACTGCTGCGGTAGGGCCAGCACGATCTGTTTGACGAGTACCAGATCCTCTTGGGTGGCCGGCGAAGAGCGCGGTTCCAGGGCAGCTGTATCGCTGGCGTGGGTGCGTTCGCGACGGCCCCTTCTGGCGCGGTCGATCGCTAGATTCTCGGCGACCTTTAAGAGAAACGCTTTGTAGTGGAGAATCTCGACGGCCTCTTCGTGAGCGGCGGCCTTGAGTAGTGCCTCCTGCGCCAGATCGTCGGCGAGCTCACCATACTTTGGCTTCAGCGTTTCGAGGAGCCACAAACCGTGCTGGCGCGCGAGCGCTTCCACGCGCGATTCTGCATCGATGAGTCTTTTCGCGGGAGGGGCAGTGCCTTGCATGGGGCAATCCACTTCTGATTGCCCACAAAATCCTACAACATAGGTATCTTTGAAAGAGCTCTTTTACAAAAGGGACGCTTTCGCGGCCTTTCGCCCGTGTTCGCCGTCGCCGAACATCCTTCGACGTCGAGGGACAGTAGCGCATGGCCACGTTGGCGAAGCAGTTTGGAGCGCTGGTTCGCCACCACCGGAAGCTCGCTAAGTTGAGCCAAGCTCAACTCGCGGAGAAGACTGACCGACAACCTTCTGCCATCAAGAACATTGAAGCGGGAAAATCAGCTCCTAGCTTTGATACACTGGCCCGGCTTGCGAAGGCTTTGGACGTCAGTGCCAGGGACTTCTTCGAATTGGGCGCTTTTGCAGCCGAGGACGGGCGGGACGACGCCTTGGTGGATATCATCGGAGTCTTATCGGGTCTTCCTCAGCGCGAACTCGCGTCAATGAAGGTGCTGATCGAAGCCGCTGTAGACTTTCGGCGAGTTTAGAGCGTCTAGCTGCCGGTTCGCGGTGGACAGCAAGGTTGCTCACAGGGATTTTGCGTACAGGGATCTTTATAGCGCCCGCTTTCAAAAAGGATCTTTCTGAAAGGCTGTCGCTCCTCGTTTACATCGCTGAAGACTCTGCCATTGGCGATAGTCGGGCGAGCTGATGGCGAGTTTGGAGGAGCAGTTCGGCTTTCTGGTTCGGCACCACCGCAAGAACGCCGACCTCACCCAAGCGCAGCTGGCTGAGCTGATCGATCGCCAGCCTGGTGCTGTTAAGAACATCGAGAATGGCAAGGCCGGACCGACATTCGAAACGATAGTTCGCCTGACGAAAGCTCTCCACGTTGAGGCGCGAGACTTCTTCGAAGTCGGGAATTTTTCGGCTCGGGAGGGGCGGCAAGACGCTCTGTTGGAAATCGTGAATGTCCTGTCGGTGCTTCCCGAAGCTGAACTCGTAGCAATGAGCGATGTGATCAAGTCAGCGATGGCTTTTCGTCGCGCTTGAGTCCGCAACGTTACAACTGCACATCGGAAACGTGCGACGCACGGCAAACTGAATCGTTGCCGGTCGATTAGTTTACCGCTGCGAAAACGAGTGTTCTCTGGCGCGTAGGCGTGTCTATCCGGCAGTTCTTTGCTGGCATGCCGCTATGGCAAGGCCGTCGGTTAATCTTGCACAAGTGCGGGCGTCGGTTGTGGGGACCGGCGGCGGTTGGCGCGCATTTCTGGGGCTGACGGTACCCTCTTTTTGCTGGGAATTCCTTCGTCGTAATCCAGACTATCGCGAGGACTTCGCGCATTCGGTGCGCAACGGACAGCGCGTCGATCCGCGTTGGGGGCTTTCGTCGCCGGCCGATCCTGAATTATCCGCGGACGAGGGAAGGGTGGTCTGGCGCGCCGACGTAGCGCCTGGACTTGTCGTTCCCATGGAGCGGGCGACTTTCGGCGCGCCACGCCGATCTCCTTTGTCCAGGCTCTCTCCTATCGTCGGCGAAGATGGCGCCCATCTGCGTCTAGCAAGCGGCTTGCAAGTGCAGTTGCGCGATAATGCCACACCATCAGAGCCCCTCGTGGTGGTGCTGTCGTACGACGCCGACTTTCGTCTCCGTGTGCGCGCCGTCGACGCACTGCGCCGCGCCGAAGCCATCGATGGGCCGCCGCGTTCCCGCCTATCGGCCGTACAACGGGAGCGCCTGGCCCGCGCACTGGGCGCCCTCGACGGTGCTCAGAACCGCCGTAGCTATCGCGATATCGCCGCACACCTCTTCGGCGATATCGGCGACGGCGCCGCGTTCAAGACCTCGTCCGTGCGGGACGTGACGATCCGGCTCGTCCGGCGCGGCCGGGCCCTGATGGCTGGCGGCTATCTCAAACTCCTCCGGGGCGGCTTCTAAAGGGTGGCGATTTCCGCCCAAGCCTGTCTTCGCCATCCTTCGATGTCGATCCTTTGGGCCAACTTTTCCCCGAACCGCCGCCCGTTGCTTGGGAGTTCCCGGCGGTTCTGAGGACCGCTGCATGTCGAGCTCAGACGAAGAGGGCGTGGATCGCCTGCTGTTGGCGCCTGAAGCCGCCAAGATTTTGCGCCTGACGGTCAGCACCCTGGCCAAACATCGCGTCTACGGAACGGGACCTCTGTATCGAAAAAACGGCGGCCGCGTCGTCTATGCGCTGAGCGACATTCAAGCTTGGTCTCGTCGCGGATTGCGCCGCTCGACCAGCGACCGGGACGCAGCGCCGCTTTCTCCCGCCAAAGCTCACGCGGCAATCGCGCCCGCCTATCGGGAGACGCCCGATGAGCGGTGAAACCTCAACCTCCGCGCTGACGCATGTCGATCTCCTCTTTCTCAAGGACCGCATAGAGCGCTGGATTAGGTTCGGAAGACCGGTTTCGGAGGTCGAGCGTGACCGCCGCCGCCGCATCGTGGCGTTCACGCCGGGCGCAGTCTTCTGTCTCGTCCGCTGGCGCGCGAACGAACACGGCACAGTCCAATCGCGCATCGCCGTCCTGCAGGCCTTCTCCCCGGGCGCGCCCTTCACCCTGTACCCGGAGGTCTCGCCGGGCGCGGAGATCCTGCTCAACATCGCCGGCTGGTCGAAGGTCCAAAGCGTCCTCGAAGCGATCGATGCCGTGGAGCGCGGCGGGTTCGCGCCGGAGAGCGTCGCGCCTGACTACTGGCGCCACGTCGGTTCGAGGATCGCGGTCGGGCTGCCGCCCCGCGGCTATGATCGAGCGCGCCACCGCGCATGGCAGGGGCGCCGGAGGATTTTCTCATGAGCGCCCGGCGCCGCAGCCATGTGCTGTTTTGCGGGCTAGTCGGGTGCCTCGCCATCTTCGCCGCGTCCGCCGACCGTCCGCCTCAAGTGCTGTTCAATGCGACCGCCAGCGCACCTGTGGGCTTTTACTGGGTCGCATCTGGACGCTACGCGGTCGGGGATCTCGTCGCCATTCATCCGCCGCCGACGTTGGCCGCCTGGATGGCCAGGCGACGCTATCTGCCCGTGAATGTTCCGCTGCTGAAGGTCGTCGCCGCCGCGCAGGGGCAGCGCGTCTGTGGCGCGAGCGATGGTCTCTATGTCGATGGGCAGTGGCTTGCACGCGCCAAGCGGCGCGACCGGTGGGGGCGACCGCTACCGATCTTCAGCGGCTGCAGAGCGATCGCGGCCCACGAGGTTCTCCTCGTCAACGCCGCAGCGCCTGACAGCCTTGATAGCCGGTATTTCGGACCGGTTTCGGCGCACGGCGTGATCGGGCGCCTGCACCCGATCTGGACCTGGGCGACAACACCGTGAGCGCCGTGTCCGTCCTTTCCCTGTTCGGTTGGTCTTTCGGTCCTTTCCCCGTCCCGGTCGAGACCACGTCGGCGGTCGAGCGCAGGCGCGGTCAAAGGCGGCCTTCAGGACGGCGCGATTCGCGCCTTGCCCTTGACGGCGGCGAGCACGGCCGCACCGTGACTGCGATCAAGACGATCGGAGAGACTTCACGCGCCTCGTGCGCGGCTGCTGCACTCTTCTCCCTGATCGTCGGGGCGTACACGGCGCTTCCGGCAAACGCGCAGCCGCTGCAGCAAGGCGATATGGTCGCCACTGCAGTGGATGAGGCGTCAGTCCGATTTGGGTTGCCGCCAGCCTGGATCCGTCTGGTTCTGCAGCAGGAAAGCGGCGGTGATACGCGGGCAGTCTCGCCGAAGGGCGCAATGGGCCTGATGCAGCTCATGCCGTCGACGTGGCGCGATCTGAACGCAGAATTGTCGCTGGGAACCGATCCTTTCGATCCAAGGGCCAACATCCTGGCCGGCGCTGCGTATCTGCGCCGAATGTACGACCGGTATGGATCACCGGGCTTCCTGGCCGCCTACAATGCTGGTCCCGCACGCTACGAACGATACCTCCTGGGCTCGGGCTCCTTGCCCGCCGAAACCCGAAACTATGTGGCCAAACTCGCGCCTCGCCTCAGCGTAGCTACGCGCGTCGAGCGACCACCGACCAGCTTGGATTGGCGCTCATCCAGCCTCTTCGTCGACGCGGGAAGCGAACTGCTCCCGAGGAGTGATAGGCCGTGAAGGCGCGGCATGCCGGTGGCGCTGGTCGGGTGAGGCAGAGGGCAGAGGAAGCCCGGAGGGCTCTCTGCCTGGTTCATCAGCTAAGGCCACGGTATTTGGCCCGCCACCGCCCGATGCAGCAGCGCTGCCGAAACCCCGACCTGGGCGCACACTGCCCGCCGCCGGCGCTGGGCCGGCGCGGAGCAGAAGGCGCGCGGTCATGGAGCATTTCGCGGGTTTGGACGTGGCGATCGACGAGACGGCGGTGTGCGTCGTTGATGCGACCGGGGAGGTGGTGATGCGCGCCAGCGTGGCCACCGATCCTGAAGCGATCGCGCAGATCCTGTCACCGTTCGCGGCCAGTTTGCGCCGGGTCGGGCATGAGGCCTGCTCGCTGTCGCCGTGGCTGCAGCCGGGCCTGAAGGCGCTGGGCCTGCCGGCGGTGTGCCTGGAGACCCGGCACGTCCGCGCGGCCCTGACGGCCCAGCGCAACAAGACCGACGCCACCGACGCGCTCGGCTTGGCGCACCTGATGCGCACCGGCTGGTTCAAGGCCGCCCACGTGAAGTCCGACGCCTGCTACCGCGTGCGGCAGGTCCTGACCCAGCGGCGGGCGCTCAAGCGCAAGTTCCTGGACCTGGAAAACACCATCCGCCACTCGCTCAAGAGCTTTGGCGTGCGGCTCAACAAGGTCGGACGCGGCGGCTTCGAGGCGGCGGTGCGCGAAGCCAGCGCCGAGGACCCGCTGACCGCCGAGCTGATGGGCGCCATGCTCGAAGCGCGCGCGACGTTGTGGCGGCAGTACCTCAAGCTCCATGCGATGGTGCTGCGCATCGTCGGCGCCGACGAGTTCTGTCGGCGGTTGATGGAGATCCCCGGCGTCGGCCCGGTGACGGCCCTGACCTTCGTCACGGCTATCGACGATCCGGCGCGCTTCCGGCGCTCGCGCGATGTCGGCGCCTACTTCGGCCTGACGTCCAGGCGCTGGCAATCCGGGACGTCGATCGACATTCAGGGGCGCATCAGCAAGGCCGGCGACGCGGACGTGCGGCGCAGTCTCTACGAGGCGGCCAGCGCCATGCTGACCCGCTTCAAGGGCCGCACCGCGCTGAAGGCCTGGGGCCAGAAGCTGGCCAAGCGCTGTCACAAGAAGGCCGTCGTGGCCGTCGCCCGCAAGCTGGCGGTGATCATGCACGCGATGTGGCGGGACGGGACGGCCTATGCCGACGCGCCGCTCTCGGCCGTGGCGGCGAGGGCGGCCTCATGACCATTCGAGCTTCGATCGGCGGCGCATTGAACGCGGCCTGATCGCACGGACTCCGCTGCGGCGGAGAAGGAAGGATGCATGACCAAGGACAGCGGGAAGCACGATATCTTGCCTGCGGACGGAGCGATCCGGCACCGCGCGCTAATGCCTGTGACGATGCCCCGCCAATCCGATCGCCAGGTGCGCCGCCTGGGCCCAGCAGCCGCTTCGACGGCTCTTCAACCGGCCCGGGATGAGCGCGGACTAATGCACGGCGCATCCCGACTTCCTCCCTCGACGGCGCATTCGAGCGATCCGAGAACTCGCAGGAACTTGTGGGAACAACGAACGTGCAGCAGGATGCTGCGCGAAATCTTCTGGAAGAGGATATGCCTGTGTCTGGAGCCGGGGCGAAGAAAATCAGCACCACGTAAGCGTCCGGCCGCTGCACGTCGGTCAGGTGTTGACGTGATTTCCGCTCTTCCAGGCCCAAGGCAGCAGCTCGTCGAGGCGGTTGATGGGGTGGCCATCGACCATGCGCTCCAGCACATCGCGC
>NZ_JBCNJZ010000010.1:0-245017 GCF_039596335.1 Caulobacter sp.
CAACATCCCCGTCTCGATCCGCGGCTACACAAGCCGCCGATCTGGCCATCAAAGCCTCAAGGACAGGGGGTCATTTTTGGACGCCGATATCCCCGAGATGGGGGTCATTTTTGCAAGCCGAAACACAATCCCGCTTCATCCTGATCTCCTTGGTGCCATCAGTCTTCTTCCTAAGGACAATGCTACTTTCCTAGTGACTGCGTACGGACGGCCCATGTCAGCGGCTGGCTTTTCGGGTTGGTTCACTGATTGCGCCCGCAAGGCGGGGTTACCGAAGGGCGCTAGTCCTCACGGCCTTCGTAAAGCCGCCGCACGCCGCTTGGCGGAAGCGGGCTGCACCGCTCACCAAATTGCGTCAGTCACGGGCCACGCGAGCTTACGCGAGGTGGAGCGTTACGCTCAGTCTGCTCAGCAGAGATCTCTCGCTGCGGACGCCATGGCAAAGCTCTGGGCTGTTCGGCCGACATAGTCGGAGTCGGCTTAGGGAGGTGACTTACACCTAGAGCTTCACGGTACGGGGCGCATTTCTGCGCTGTCCCATTCTGCTTTTTGAGGTTGGCTATTATCCGGGACTATTCCGGGGATTCGTCTCCGAAAAGTCCCGAACTGACCCGTTTTGTTCCGATTTTCCCGAGCTAAAGCATGCGGCGGATTTGGCGTTAAGTTATTGAAATTATTGCCAAAAAATTGGCGGCCCGGGAGGGACTCGAACCCCCGACCTTCGCTTTAGGAAAGCGCTGCTCTATCCTGCTGAGCTACCGGGCCGCGGCGTGCGCGGGCCAGGGTCAATAGCGCAAGACGGCGGGTGTGCGAAGCCCGCGGGACGGCTTGGGGCCAAGCTTCTGAGGGGCGAGCGGGTTGCGGCATCTGAAATCGATCTATGTGCAGGTCCTGATCGCCATCGCGCTGGGCATATTGGTCGGGGCGCTGTGGCCGAAGATCGGGGTGGCGGTCAAACCGCTGGGCGACGGCTTCATCAAGCTGATCAAGCTGGTCATCGCGCCGGTGATCTTCTGCACCGTGGCCGGCGGCATCGCCCGGATGGGCGACATCAAGGCGTTCGGCCGGGTGGGCGTCAAAGCGCTGCTTTACTTCGAGGTGGTGTCGACCGTGGCGCTGGCGCTGGGCCTGATCGTCGGGCGCACCCTGCGGCCGGGCGACGGCTTCAACATCGACCCGGCCACGCTCGATCCGTCGATCGCCGCCGGCTATGTCGAGAAGGCCAAGCACGGCGAGGGCCTGGTCGCGTACCTGCTGCACCTGATCCCGGACACCTTCTTCGGGGCCTTCGCCGAGGGCAATCTGCTGCAGGTGCTGGTGGTGGCCATCCTGACGGGTTTCGCCTGCACGCGGATGGGCGACTTCGGCGACAAGGTCGCCAATGTGCTGGAGGACATCGCCAAGCTGTTCTTCGGCGTCATCCATGTGGTGGTGCGGCTGGCGCCGATCGGGGCGTTCGGAGCCATGGGCTTCACGATCGGCAAGTACGGCATCGGGGCGCTGATGCAGCTGGGCGCGCTGGTGGCGACCTTCTACGTCACCTCGATCCTGTTCGTGCTGGTGGTGCTGGGGGCGATCGCCTGGGCCAGCGGCTTCTCGATCCTGCGCTTTCTGGCCTACATCCGCGAGGAGCTCTTGATCGTGCTGGGCACCAGCTCGTCGGAGAGCGTGCTGCCGCAGATGATGGAGAAGCTGGAAAACGCCGGGGCCAAGCGCTCGGTCGTGGGCCTGGTCATCCCCACCGGCTACAGCTTCAATCTGGACGGCACCAACATCTACATGACCCTGGCCACCCTGTTTCTGGCCCAGGCGACCAACACGCCGATCACCCTGGGGCAGGAGCTGGCCTTGCTGGGCGTGGCCATGCTGACCTCGAAGGGCGCCTCGGGCGTCACTGGCGCGGGCTTCATCACCCTGGCCGCGACCCTGGCCGTCGTGCCCGACATCCCGATCGCGGCCCTGGCCGTGCTGGTCGGCGTCGATCGGTTCATGAGCGAGTGCCGCGCCCTGACCAATCTGGTCGGAAACGGGGTCGCGACCCTGGTCGTGGCGCGCTGGGAAGGCGCTCTGGACCGCGACCGTTTGTCGCGGGTTTTGCGCGGCGAGCCGGCCGTGGTCCCGCCGACGGCGCCTTGAACGCGGAGCGCGAAGCGGCGGTTCAGCTCGCCTCAACGCCAGACTCTGCAAGGGACTCCGCAGGGTTGCGGCCTCTCCGTCGCTCACCCGACTAACGGGTGTCTCGACGTTCAACCCACGCGCATGTGTGTTTGCGCGTATCGGTCGCATGCGGCCCAGCTTGCCCGGCTTGTCGCGCATGTTAGGGTTTCGCATACAACCGCCGTGTGATGCTGGAGTCATGCTGGATTACGCGCCCCGAGATGACGTTCAACAAGCCGACAACGGCCTGCTGACTCTCATCGAAACCATCGAGGCGCTGTCGGCGACCCGCACCATCAGCGAAGTGGCGGACGTGGTCCGCAAGGCCGCCCGCCGCATCTCGGGCGCCGACGGCGTGGCCTTCGTGCTGCGCGACAACGAACAGTGCTGGTATTTTGACGAGGACGCGATCGGGCCGTTGTGGAAGGGCAAGCGCTTCCCGCTGACCGCCTGCATCTCCGGCTGGGCGATGCTGAACCGCCAGACCGTGGTCATCCCCGACATCTATCTGGACGACCGCATCCCGCACGACGCCTACCGTCCGACCTTCGTCAAAAGCCTGGTGATGACGCCGGTGCGGATGGAGGATCCGGTGGCGGCCATCGGCGCCTATTGGGCCAAGGAGCACACCCCGTCGCCGGAAGTCGTCCAGAAGCTGCAGGTCATCGCCCGCGCCACGGCTTCGGCCCTGGAAAGCGGCCGGCTGCATGACAGCCTGGTCGACGCCCGCCACCACGGCACCTTCCTGCTGCAGGAGCTGGACCACCGGGTGAAGAACACCCTGGCCATCGTCCAGTCGATCTCACGCCAGACCCTGCGCGCGGCGACCTCGCCGGAAGCCTTCGCCGAGACGTTCGAGAACCGCATTCTGGCCCTGTCCAAGGCGCACGAACTGCTGACGCGCCGGGCCTGGGGCCGCGCCCAGCTGGAGGAGATCCTGGACAAGGCCCTGGCCCCGTTCAGCGCCAATGTCTCCGACCGCTTCGACATCATCGGCCCGGCCCTGACCTTCAGCGCCGAGACCTCGGTGTCGGTGCACATGACCCTGCACGAGCTGGCGGTGAACGCGGCCAAGCATGGCGCCCTGTCGACGCCGGAAGGCCGCGTGGTCATTCGCTGGAGCGTCGAGGAAGAGGCCGCGCCGCCGATGCTGACCCTGACCTGGCGCGAGGTCGGCGGCCCGCCGATCGTCGGCACGCCCGAGCGCAAGGGCTTCGGCTCGCAGATGATCCAGCGCGGCCTGGCCCGCGACCTGGGCGGCAAGGCTACCCTGGAGTTCACGCCGGACGGTGTCGTCTACACCCTGCGCGCTCCGCTATCGCAAAGGATGAGTCTTGCTGCATGAGGTGGCTGGCGGCATGAAATCCAAGGTGATGATCGTCGAGGACGAGGCCCTGGTGGCCATGATGGTCGAGGACATGCTCGACGACCTGGGCTGCGAAGTGGCCGGCTCGTTCGGCGCTGTCGGAGACGCCCTGGCCTGGCTGGGCGGTGAGGATCCTCAACCCGACGGGGCGGTGCTGGACGTCAATATCGGCGGCGAGATGGTCTTTCCGGTCGCCGAGCAGCTGCGCGAGCGGGGCGTGCCGTTCGTGTTCGCCACCGGTTATGGCGACCTGCCGCGCAAGGGCTTCGAAAGCGTCGAGGTGCTGGCCAAGCCGATCAATGTCGGCCAACTGCGCGTGGCGGTGAACAAGTTCCGCCCCGACGAGTGACCTTGCGCTAGAGGTACTTCATCCAAGGCTGGTTGCTGCGCCGCTTGAGAGCGCCGAACCAGCGGCAGGCGTACCAGCAGGGCAGGGCGACCACGGCCGACAGCAGCCATAGCGAGGCGACGTTCGGGAGACTGAACACCTCTCCCTGGTTGGCGCCGAACACCGCCGTCGCGGCCAGGTGCAGCAGGTGCAGGCCGTAGAGGTGGATCAGGTAGAAGAACAGCGGCGCGCCGCCGAACACCGCGATGGTGGTGGCCAGGCGGTCGGGGATCTTCTCCAGGCCCGCCAGCAGCAGGGCGCCGACGCCCAGGGTCAGCAGCGCGAAGTCGGCTGACGGCGGGTACTTCTGCAGGTTCAGCACGCTCATCGCCGTCTCCAGCGCCGAGCCCTGGACACTCCACGGCGTCGGGTCGCCGTAGACATTGGCGGCGCGCAGGATCGCAAATAGCGCCAGCATGGCCAGGCCCAGCAGCACCAGCTTGCGGCGGCGAGTCTGTCCGTCTTGCCGGCACCATGGGCCGATCGCGTAGCCCAGGGCCGCGATGCCGATCCAGGGCAGCAGCGGGTACGAGGTGCGGATGCGGAAGCCCCAGGGCGTCTCGATGAAGCCGCGGTCGTGCAGCACGGCCCAGATCGCGTGGCCGGGCTGGCCGGGCTCGAACGCGATCGGGTCCAGCAGATTGTGGCCCAGGATGATGATCAGGCCCACGGCGATCAGCGCCGGACGGGGCAGGTGGACCAGGGCCGCCAGGGCGATCATCGACAGACCGATCGCCCAGATCACCTGCAGGAAGACGGTCGGCGGCGTCAGGGTGAAGTTCCAGCCGAAGCTGACCAGGGTCAGCTCCAGGACGACCAGGAAAAGACCGCGCTTGAACAGGAAGCTGGACGCGGCCTTGGCTCCGCCGGCCTTCGCCGCATAGAGGAAGGCCGCCAGGCCGGTCAGGGCCAGGAAGACCGGCGCGCACAGGTGCGCGGCCAGCCGGGTGAAGAACAGGTCCGGCGGCGTCGTCGCCAGGTTCATCGGGTCGGCGACCTGGGCGTGGATGAAGAAGAACTCGCGCGCGTGGTCGACCATCATCAGCAGCATCACGAAGCCGCGCAGAGCATCGATCGAGCGGATGCGGGCGCTGGTCGCGGCGGGGGCTGCGACGGCGGCGGACGAAAGCGGGGCGACGACGGCGGCGTTTGACATCATGACGTCAACTCGATTAGTCGATACAATATAACATTACAAACGGAGTTTCCGGTCTTGTCCTCGCTTTCGGGCTGCGCGGTCGCGTGCCTTCTGTCCGCCGCCGGCGTCGATGCAGCTCCCGCTCAGGAAGCCCTGGCCCCGCCGGACGCGGTCGAGGCCATCGTGATCCTGGGCCGCCGCGACGCTGCGGCCGACGTCACCCTGAGCGCCGGACGGGTCACCGAGCTGATGTCGCCGTCCAGCCGCTCGATCGAGCGCGACCTGCTGCAGGCGGTCGGGGCCTCGCGCCTGTCCGACGCCCTGGAGCTGGTCAGCGGCGTCAGCCAGCAGAACAACCGCGGCGGGGTGATGGACAACTTCGCCATCCGCGGCTTCCTGGGCACCCCGGACGGCGGCGCCGAGTACTATGTCGACGGCTTCCTGGCCAACCGGGGCCTGGCCCCGCCGCGCGATCCGGCCACGGCCGAGCGGGTCGAGCTGCTGAAGGGGCCGGCCGGCGCCCTGTTCGGCGACATCGATCCGGCGGGCCGGGTCAATATCGTCTCCAAGACTCCGCGCTTCACGCGCCAGATCGAGGCGGCCGCGACCATCGGCTCGTTCGGCCTCAAGCGCGGCGAGCTGGACCTGACCGGCCCGCTGACCGACACCCTGGCCGCTCGTCTGGTGGTGGCGCATGAGGAGAGCGACGGCTGGCGCGATCACGTCACCCTGAACCGCACCGCCATCGCCCCGTCGCTGACCTGGCGGCCCAAGGATGGCCTGCGCCTGACCTATGTGGGCGAGATCACCCGCTATGACACGCCCTTCGACCGCGGCCAGCCGGCGATCAACGGCGACGCCTTGGCGCTGCCGGCTTCGGCCTTCTACGGCGAGCCGGACGACGGCGTGACCGAATTCCGCAACAACCGCCACCAGCTGACTGGCGAGGCTGCGCTGGGCGGGACCTGGACTCTGAACGGCGGCGTGGCCTATCGCGACGGCACGCTGAAAGGCTTCACCAGCGACCCGTCGCGGCTGGTCGGCGACACCCTGTGGCGCCAACGCCGGCAGCGCGACTTCGCGGTCGAGGACTGGTCGGGTCGGCTGGAGCTGACCGGCGACATCCAGGCGGGGCCGGGCCATCATCACCTCAGCATCGGTCTGAAGGGCTACACCCTGGAGTTTCAGGAACGCTTCCTGCGCCGCAACCCGACGGCGGCCGCACCGCACCCGATCAATGTCTTCAACCCGGTCTACGGCGACGTTGCTCTGCCGCTTCTTCCGTTTGCGGACAATCACGAGACGCGCCGCGTCACCACCGTCTATGTCCAGGACCTGTGGGAGGTCACCGACCGCCTCAGCCTGACCGGGGGGGTGCGCTATGACGACTATGTCCAGAAGATCCGCAACAACCGCACCGGCGCGACCGGGCGCACCACGGGGCAGCCGCTGGACTATCGTCTGGCCGGCCGCTACCGCCTGACCGACGCCTGGGCGCTGCACGCCAGCTGGGGTCAGTCGTTCGTGCTGAACTCGGGCACGGGTCGCGACGGAACGGGCTTCGCGCCGGAAACGGCCAAGGGGTACGAGGTCGGCGTTTCGGGGACCTGGGCCGGCGTCGACATCGGCCTCACCGCCTTCGACATCGAAAAGCGCGGCATCCTGACCAGCGACCCGACCGATCCCAACTTCCTGGCCCCGGTCGGTCGCCTGACCAGCAAGGGCGTGGAGTTCGACGGCGCCATGAAGCTGGGGCAGGGCTGGCAGCTGGTCGCCAACTACGCCCGGACCAAGGCCCGCGCCGATGACAGCGCCTTCGCCAGCCCGGATGTCCTGAACGTGCCCAAGCACTCGGGCGGGCTGTTCGTGCTCGGCCGTTTCCCGACTGGGCGAGGAACCGACTGGTCGATGACCGCCGGCGCGGCCTATCAAGGCGACCGGACCGCAGGGCTGGATGGCAGCGGCGTGCAACTGCCGGCCTATTGGAAGGCCAAGGCGGCGGTCGATTACGGCCTGACCCCGGCCCTGACGGTGCGGGCCGAGGTCGACAACCTGTTCGACGAGCGTTACGCGGCCAGCTCCTACAGCCCGGTCTGGATCTTCCCGGGCGCGCCGCGCACCTTCAAGGTCTCGCTGCGGCTCAAGCTGTAGCGGGCGCCTTGGGCCGGCTCAGCCAGACCGAGCCGGCTAGGATCGCGGCCGTGGCGATCAGCGACGCGTTGATGATCCAGGCCACCGGATCGACCAGCGCGCCGCCGTTCACCACTACATGGACGATCGCCGTCAAGGCGACGAAGCCGGCGGTGGCCAGGCGCAGGGCGGCCGAAATCGTCTTCGGCGTCCAGGCGATGGCGGTCGCGGTGGCCACTAGGGTGACCGCGCCCCACACCGCCACCGGCGGGGCGGCGACAATCAGGGCCGCCAGGGCCGAGACGGCATAGCCCAGGGGCTGGCTCCAGACGAAGGCGATCCAGACCCGCTCCCAACGCGGCGCCGGGCGGCCCTTGTCGCGGCGACGGGCCAGCCAGATGGCGACGCCGCTAGAGGTGACCGCCGTCAGGCCCAGGCCCAGCAGCAGATAGGCGACCTTGATCGGCCAGCCGCCGAACCAGCCGAAGTGCAGCGGGGTCATGGTCGACAGCACGCGCATGCCGACCGAACCGCTCTCGTAGCCGACCGCGCCCAGCACCTTGCCGGTCCCGTCGATGACCACGGTCTCGCCGCGCGACAGCCGGCCCTCGGTGACGAGGTTGGCGGTGGCGTGCTGACCGGTCTCGCCGGGATGCTCGACATAGAGGTAGCTGACGCGGGCGTTCGGATAGCGGGTCGCCAGGTCGGTCAGGATCGCGTTCAGGTTGATGATCCTGACCGCCGGGCGCGGATCGTCGGCCACCTTGGGACCGGTGAACAGCGCATAGGCCTTGCTGGTGTCGCCCTTGAAGGTGGCCAGGGCCAGCACCCCGACGATGATCACCGTCAGGCCCAGGAAGGCGCCGGTCAGCGAGACGATCAGGTGGAAGGGCAGGCCCCATACCGAGATGCGGTTGTGCAGATCGGCCTCCTGCAGGCGCTTGGAGCCGCCCCACCGGAAGGCGAAGGCGTCCTTGAAGACGCGGGGGTGCGAGAGCACGCCCGAGACCAGCGACGACAGCAGGGCCACGCCGGTCAGGCCGACGATGAAGCCGCCCCAGGCGCGCGGCAGGTGCAGCACGGTGTGCAAGGTTGCCTGGAAGTTCGACCAGGGCGTCTTCTGTTCGCCAACCAGCTTGCCGGTCGCGTCGGCGTAATAGGTGTGTTCGCCGCCCTGGGCGTCGTCGCCATGCACCGACAGGCGGGGCGAGGCGGGCTCGGGCAGACGGATGAAGAGATCATGCGCCTTGGGGTTCTTGGTTAGCACCGCGCGAAACGCGGCGTCGGCCGCCGCAGGCGACACCTGGTGCAGGACCGGCCTTTCCGGCTGCTCCCAACGGGTGAACTCATAGGTGAAGACGGCGATCGAGCCCGAGAAGCAGACGACATAGATCAGGGCCGCAAAGGCCAGGCCCAGGGCCGAGTGGCCGGCCAGCATGGCGCGCACGAAGTCGGCGGGGATCTTCGGCCAGATCGGCTTGCCGATCGCCTTGGCTTTTAGCGCTTTCGGCTTGGTGGGGGCGGTGGTCGAGCCGTCCATCTCAGAGCGCTCCCTTCAGGAAGGCCGCGCCCAAGGTGAGCGTGGCGACCCCGACCAGCACGGCGGTGGCGCGCAGGATCTTGTCGTCCGACAGGGTCCAGGCCATGCCGCCGGCCCACAAGAACGGCACCATCAGCCCGCCGATGACCATGCGGCTCTGGATCTGTCCGGGCGCGCAGATGGCGACGGCCAGGCCGCAGCCCATGGCGGCGATCCCGGCCAACGGTCCAGCCAGGAAACCGCGCAGCCAGCCGCGCCAGACCACGCGCCTGCGGTCCGACGGCTCCGGCGCCAGTTCGCGGGCGGCCTTCTTCTTGGCGTTGCGGCGCTCGACGCCCAGTGCAACCAGAACCAGGGCCACGGTCGAGGCCAGGGTCAGCATGGCGAACGGCCCGCGCGCCGCGCCCATCAGCGGGACCGAGGCGGCGATGGCGATGGTCAGCAGGCCCCAGCCGCCGCCGATCAGCCACGGCCGCTCAGGGCTGGGCTTGTCCCAGGCGCGCTTGAGCACAACGGTCCCCGCCAGCGGCAGGGGCGCCAGCGCCAGACCCCAGAGAGGGCTCACCAGCGGGTCTCCAGGGTCAGGCCGACGATGCGCGGCTCGCCCAGCAGGGAGACGGCGAAGTCTGTACGATTGTACTGGCTGTAGGTCTGGTTCAGCAGGTTACGGCCGTAGACGTAGGCGCCCCAGTGGTCCTGCTGGTAGCCGAAGCGGCCGTTGAACAGCACGCGCTTCTTGATCACGCCGTCCAGGTTCTGGTCGAGGCCAGCCTGGTCGAAGGAGCCGGTGCGGAAGTTGCCGTCCAGGTGGGCGATGAACCCGTTGTCCCAGCGATAATCGACGCCGGCCGCCACGGTCCAGTGCGGAGCGTAGGGGAATTCCGAGCCCGACAGGTTGCGGGTGTCGGCGCCGCTGGAGACGTTGAAATCGTCGAACTTGGTCCGGGTGTGGCCTAGCGAGGCGTACCAGGACAGCTGCGGCGTCACGCGCTGGGCGAGCTCGACCTCGAAGCCGTACAGGTGTGACCGGCCGGCGTTCTCGACCTGGTTGTCGAAGGTGTTGAGGCCCAGGTTCACCGAGACCTGCTGGTCCTTCCAGTCGACATAGAAGGCGTTGGCGTTCAGCGTCAGCGACCCGTCCAGCCAGGCGGTGCGCAACGCCGCCTCGTAGTTCCAGGTGTATTCCGGGTCATAGGCGACCACGGTCGAGCGCGCCTGGTTGACCGTCGAGCCGCCCGAGCGATAGCCGCGCTGCGCCGTCAGGCTGGTGGAGATGTCCGGCGTCCAGGCGTACTTGACCCCAACCTTGGGCAGGAAGGCCTTGAAGGTGCGGGTGTCAGCGGGCGCGTTGGACCCGGCCTGGGCGACCATGCCGGCCACGAAGGCGTTCACCTGGGTGACATAGGGCGCGTAAGGGCCGAAGGCGGCCGGCGTGGGATAGGTCCCGGTGAACACCGCCGTCTGGGTCGTGGCGATGGTGTTCTTTTCGTGATCGTAGCGGAAGCCGCCCAGCAGGGTCAGCTTGTCGGTCAGGTCGAAGGTCGCATCGGCGAAGATGGCGTTGGTCTCGACTTGGTTGGGCTGGTCGCCGGCATAGCTGACCGGCACCACCGGCAGGGCGGCGATATAGAGGTTGGCGAAGGCGTTGGCCTGGCCCGCGGCGGCCGCTTGCTGGGCGGCGGTGGGCGAGGGGACGCCGGCCAGCAGGGTCGAGGTCAGCACATTGACCAGGGTGGCGCGCGGGAAGGCGACGTTCACCTGGCTGGCCAGGAAGTCCTGAACGTCGCGCTGGGAATGCCACAGGCCCACCAGGCCCTTCAGGCGCTTGCCCTCGTAGTTCAGGCGCATCTCCAGCGACGTGGTCTCGGTGTCCTGGTTGTGCTGGCCAAACGAGTTGCGGACCGGCTGGAAGTCCATGTCGTAGGTGGAGTCGGTCTTGACCGTGTTGAACGAGGCGATGGTGTTCAGGGTCAGCTTGTCGGTCAGGTCATAGGCGACGTCCGCCGTCAGGATTTCGGTCCTGGACTTGGTGCGGGTCGGGTCACCCGACAGGTCGACGCGGTGCTTGTAGTAGTCGGGCTGGTCGGTGCGCGAGTAGGTGAACTGATAGCCCGACTCGCGGTCGTTATAGGCGTAGGTCAGCATCGCCCGCAGGTTCGGCGTGGCGCTGGGCGTGAACAGCAGCTTGCCGCGGATGTACAGGTTGTCGACCGCGTCGACGTCCTGCTTCAGGGTCGGGTTGTAGATGAAGCCGTCGCTGTCCTTCTTCTCGACAGCGACGCGGAACGCCAGCTGGTCGGCGACGATCGGGCCGCCGCCGGCCACCGAAATCGTGCGCTCGTCGCCGCTGGCGATGTTCACCCGCGCCCGGAACGACGGCGTCTGGCTGGGGGCCGTTGAGGTGACGACGATCGCGCCGGCCAGGGCGTTGCGGCCCTGCAGGGTCGATTGCGGTCCGCGGAAGACCTCGACCTGACCGATGTCCCACATTTCCAGCGGGCCGCTGAAGATCGACTCGTTGGGCAGGGCCGCGCCGTCGACATAGAGGGTGGCCAGGCCCGCTGTGCCGCCGCCCGACACGTTGACGTTCGAGACGCCGCGGATGGTGAAGCCCATCTTGCCGTAGGTCTCGCTCATGTTCGCCGTGCGGGCGATCACGTCGAACAGGGTCTGGATGTTCTCGCGCTCGATCCTGGCGGCGGTGGTCACCGCGACGCTGGTCACCGTCTCCTGGACGCTGCGGTTGGCCTTCTCGCCGGTGATTATCACGGCATCGACGGCGGTGGCTTGGTCGACAGCGGGCGCCTCGGCGGCTGCGGCGGCATGGGCCAGGGCCAAAGCGCTAAAGGCGCAGGCGGTCAGCAGATGTCGACGCATGAAAAGTCCCCCGAAGATCCGTTCTGGGGACGCCCGCTATTTCAGATAAAATTGCGAGTCAATCTCATTCGCGAAATCTCAGTGATCCACGGTATCCCCGGCCAGGGCCGTGGCGCGCATCGAGGGGCGCTGTTCGAAAGTCTCGTACCAGGCCCACAGGCGCGGACAGGCGGCGCTGACGTCCAGGATCTGTCGGAAGGCCAGCCAGCTCAGGGCCGTGGCGATCGCGACCTCGGCCAGCCCTGGGATCTCGTGCGGCTGGAAGCTGGCCTCGAGCCAGGCGCAGCCGTCAGCGACCTTGGCCAGGTGCCCCTCAGCCAGCGGCGGGTAGCGCAAATCGGGCGGCCGACGCACCGTCTCCCAACGCACCAGTATGCCGGCTTCCGAGAGACCGTCGGCCACTGCCTGCAGCCGCAGGGCGGCGACCCGCTTGGCGGGATTGGTGGGGATCAGTGACATGCCGCCATGCTCGGCGTCCAGATATTGGCAGATCACCCCGGAGTCGAAGATCGCCTCGCCCTCATCGGTGAGCAGCACCGGCACCTTGCCCAGCGGGTTCAGGGCAAAGACCTCGGCGTTGCGGGCGGTGGGGCTGGTCTCGTGATGGATCACCTGGATGCGGTCGGCCAAGCCGGCCTCGTGGGCGAAGACCAGCGCCTTGCGGGCGAAGGGCGAGTGGGTCTGATAGAGCAGCTTCAAGGCAGGGGTCCTTCGGTCAGGAAGACCAGCGACCGGGCGTCCGGCGGCAGATCGGCGGCGAGGCAGGCGGCGAAGCCGGCCGCGCCCGAGGGCGTGGTGGCAAGGCCGGCAAAAGCCAGATGCTCGGCGGCGGTGTGGGCGGCCTCGTCGCTGACCGTGGCGTAGTTGACGTCGCAGCGGGCCAGCACGGTGTGGGCCAGGATCGACGGCGCCTTGCAGTCCAGGCGGCCCATCACCGAGACCGGCCCCTCGACCCGCACCGGGCGACCGGCCCGGGCGCTGGCGGCCAAGCATGGCGCGGCCTCCGGCTCGACGATGACGAGGGCGGGCTGAAACCGCCAGGTCTGGCGGATCATGTGGGCGATGGTGGCGGCCAGGCCCCCGACCCCGGCCTGCAGATAGACATGGGTCGGCCAGCGGCCGGAGACCTCGAACACCGCCCGCAGTTCCTCGGCGATCAGGGTGTAGCCCTCCATGACCAGGGCCGGTGGGACCAGGTGGTCGGACGTGGCGGCGTCGGACAGCAGGATCGCGCCGGTGGCGGTCGCGTCGGCCTGGGCGTCCAGCACGGTCTCGTCATAGAGGCCCGCGCCGATCACCACCTGTGCGCCGGCCGCTTCCAGCCGCTGGGCGAAGGCGGCGGGCGTGCCACGAGGCAGGTGGACCCGCGCATTGGCGCCCAGCAGCCGCGCGCCAGTCGCCACCGCCAAGCCGTGGTTGCCGGCGCTGGCGCAGACGAAGGTCGGGGTCGCGTTGGGGTCCTGGCGGCGCAGGTCCTCCAGCAGCATCGCCACGGCATGGACGCCGCCCAGCGCCTTGAAGGCCGGCAGCCCCAGGCGCGAGCGCTCGTCCTTGATCAGCACATCGGGGCCGTCAGGGCGGGCCAGGGTGCGCAGCGCCGTGGCGGCGAAGCCGGGTAGGGCGCTCAAGGTGCGCAGCGGCCGGCGGGGATCGGGGGCGAAGTTCATGGCGTGAAGCCTAGCCGATCCCGCTGCGCTGTTTGGCTCGCCAGATCGGCGTTCGGCGACTAAGTTTCCCAAAATCGACTTGCTGGGTGCGCGAAACCTCTCATGACCGCTGTGACGCTGGACGCCGCCGACCGCATCCTGCTGGACCAGTTGCAGCGCGACGCGACCCAGGGCATCGATGTCCTGGCCCACGCCTGCGGGCTGTCGGTGGCCTCGGTGCAGCGGCGGCTGAAGCGCTTGCGCACCAGCGGCGCGATCGCTCGCGAGGCGGCGGTGCTGGACCCGGCCGTGGTCGGCTTTCCGATGACCTTCATCGTCATGGTCGAACTGGAGCGCGAGCGCCGCGAGCAGCTGGCGGCCTTCCGCACCGCGATCCGCGATGAGCCCCAGGTGCAGCAGGCTTATTACGTGACCGGAGAGAGCGACTTCGCCCTGATCTGCGTGGCCCGCGACATGGCCGACTTCGAAGCCCTGACCCAGCGGCTGTTCTTCGAGAACGGCAATGTCCGGCGCTTCCGCACCTCGGTGGTCATGGACCGGACTAAGGTCGGGCTGGAGGTTCCGGTTTCGCCAGGCGCAGGATGACGACGCCCAGCAGGGCCGAACCCAGCGAGCCGACCAGCACGCCGATCTTGGTGGCGTCGATCAGGGCCGGATCGGCGAAGGCCAGGCCGCCGATGAACAGGCTCATGGTAAAGCCGATCCCGCACAGCACCGCCACGCCGTAGAGCTGAGCGACCGAGGCGCCTTGCGGCAGTCGAGCCCATCCCAGCTTGACCAGGCCGTAGGCGACGCCGAACACGCCCAGCTGTTTGCCGACGAACAGGCCCAGGGCCACGCCCAGCGGCACGGGAGCAAGCAGCGCCGAGAGGCCGACCCCGGCAAACGAAAGCCCGGCGTTGGCGAAGCCGAACAGCGGGGTGATGCCGAAGGCCACTGGCTTGTGCAGAGCGTGTTCCAGTCGATGCAGCGGCGAGGGGCCCTCGCGCCGTAGCGGGATGGTCAGGGCCAGGGCGACGCCGGCCAGAGTGGCGTGGATCCCCGACTTCAGAACCAGGAACCACAGCACCGCGCCCAGCAGCAGATAGGGCCAAAGCGCCAGCACCTTCAGGCGGTTCAGGGCGACCAAAGCCAGCAGCACCGCGCCCGCCCCGGCCAGGGCCAGGCCGTTCAACTGCTCGGTATAGAACAGCGCGATGATCACGATGGCCGCCAGATCGTCCATGATGGCGATGGCGGTCAGGAACACCTTCAGCGAGGTCGGGACCCGCGAGCCCAGCAAGGCCAGCACCCCCAGGGCGAAGGCGATGTCGGTTGCCGAGGGGATCGCCCAGCCGGCGATGCTGTTCGGATGTTGGGCGTTGAAGGCCAGATAGATCAGCGCCGGTAGCGCCACGCCACCCAGGGCCGCCGCGCCGGGCAGCAGAACGTCGGCGAGGCGCGACAGCTGGCCATCCAGCACTTCGCGTTTGATCTCCAGCCCCACCAGCAGGAAGAACAGCGCCATCAGCCCGTCATTGATCGCGTGGTGCACGCTGATCCCGCCGACGCCAGCGTGCAGGGCCGCGAAATAGGCGCGGGCCAGCGGCGAGTTGGCGACGATCAGCGCCAGGGCGGCGGCGACCATCAGCACATAGCCGCCGGCGGCTTCGTTCTTCAGGAACGCATGAAGGGCCAGGCGGGCGCGGGTGCTAAGCTTGGGCTGAACCATCCTTGAGGTTTACCAGCAAGCGGTTGGCCAGGGCGAGGCCGATCAGTCCAAGGCCGCAGGCGATATAGGCCCCCATCGCCAGGAACTGGCCCCAGGCGATGTCCAGCTGGGCGAAGGACTTCACCAGCAGCAGCGAGATACTGCCGATATAGCCGAATGAGTCGGCCACATAGATCAGGAAGCCGGCCGTGCCGACCTTACCGGTGGCGGCGATCATCCGGTCGAACAGCATGGCGTTGAACGGCGTGTAGCCCATGTAGAGCCCCGCCCCGGCCAGGATCATCCACCAGACGGGCGCCAGCACGCCCAGTTGGAAGGCCAGGGTCGCCCCGCCCAGCAGCACGAAGCCCAGGGCCACTAAGCCGATGTTGAAGGCCACGGCCCGGCGGTTGTCCTTGACCCCCATCAGGGCGGCCAGGCCGATCAGCACGATGGCCGCCACCGGCAGCTCCGACAGGGTGAAGATCGAGGCGGTGGCCTTGAAGCCCAGCTCGGCCCAGATCTCGGCCGAGAAGTTGTCGCGGAAGTCTCGCAGGGCGGTGAGGATCATATAGACCGCGATCAGCAGGATCAGGGCGGGCGCGTGGGCGGCGAACAGGGCTTTGCGGTCCTGGGCGTTCATCGGCGCGCGGCGCACGCGCTCGGCCTCGTCGGCGGCGTTGGGCGGCGGCAGCTGGGCCAGGGCCAGCACGGCGACCAGCATCAGCGGCGCGAAGATCAGGCCCGAAAGGGCCGGCATCCAGCGCTCGTCGACATGGGACAGCAGCAGCATCTTGCCGACCGACTTGGCCACGCCCGAGGAGAGGATGAAGCTGGCGCACAGCATCGCCCCCAGCACCTCGGTCAGGCGGCGCCCTTCCAGGAAGCCGAACACCAGGCCCCAGATCATCCCCAGGCACAGGCCGTTCAGATAGAGGGCCAGCGGCCCCGCCACCGCGGGGACCAGGCCAAACAGCAGCAATGAGAGCTCTGCCCCCATGATCAGGCTAAGGATTGCCACAGCCCGGCGCCCGGCCTTCATCTCCGAGATCACCTTGACCCCGATGAACTTGGCCGTGGCGTAGCCGGCGACCTGCGCAATGACGAGGGCGATCTTGAAGTCGAAGGCGAACGGCCAGCCGGCGGCCTGGGCGTAGGCGGCCGCCGTGAACGGCTTGCGATAGCCGAACATGGCGAAATAGACCGCGAACGACGACAGGCCGCCATACAGCGCGAACAGCCACGGCGGGGCGGTGGTCAGGAAGCGGGTGACCGCGCCGCCCGGGTTTGCCTGCGCTGCCGTGTCCATGCTGTCCCCCGCTTGCCCCTGCCATTTTGCTAGCAAGCTTTCCGGGGGCTGAGCAATGGAAGACGGCTAGCGGCGGATGACGACTTCCAGATAGTCGCTGGGCACGGTCAGCCGGCCGTCCCTGGCGATGTTGAAGGCGTCGGCCAGGGCCTCGATCTCCTCGGCCAGCTGGGCGGCGGCCGGGTCGGGCAGGGCGGCGAAGGCCTTGTGCACCGGTCCGTACCAGTTGCGGAACACCTCGACGAAGTGCGTGGCCGAGCGGTAGCGGAAGTTGAAGACCCGCCGATTGATCGTGATCGCGGCCGCGTCGCCGAACAGGCTCTTGAGGTGGGCGACATCGCCCCAGGCCGAGGGCGGACGCAGGCCGGCGGGCGGCGGGACGTGGCGGCCCAGCACCTTGAACAGCTGGCCGATGAAGCTGTCGGGCGTCCAGTTGGCCAGGCCGATGCGGCCGCCCCGTCGGCAGACCCGCATCATCTCGGCCGCCGCCGTGGCGTGGTCGGGCGCGAACATCACCCCGAACACCGACAGCACGGCGTCGAAGCTGGCCCCGTCGAACGGCAGGGCCTCGGCGTCGGCGAAGCGGAAGGTGATGGGCAGGTTCTCCGCCCGGGCGCGGGCGCGGCCCTGGTCCAGCAGGCCGATGACATAGTCGGTCGAGACGACGGTCGCGCCGCGTCGAGCCGCGGCCAGGGTGGCGTTGCCGTTGCCGGCGGCGACGTCCAGCACTTGGTCGCCGAAGCCCAGGTCGCAGGCCTCGGCGAGGGTTTCGCCGACGATCTGCAAGGTGGTGCCGATCACGGCGTAGTCGCCGGAAGCCCAGGCGGCCTGCTGGCGGCCCTTGATGGCGTCGTAGTCGATGGTGGCGGTGGTGGTCATGTGGATCTCCCCGTTGGCGAAGCGGCTGGCTTCTGGCGCGAAGGCGGCTCGCGCGTCCTGGCAGGGCGTCGGTCTGGGCTGACCCAGCGTCCGAACCTTAAAATGAGCTGACCCAGCGTCCGCCAGAGCTGACCGTGCGTCTCGCATAACGATGGTCTGTGGTCTCGCGGGCTGCGCGGCTCTAGGTTGCGCCGTTTCAAGAGGAGACCGCCATGGCGCGGGAGACGTTGGCCGACGCGCTGGCGCGGGCGGCGGCGGTGCTGCAGAAGCGGCCGGGCGCAGGGCTGCATGACGATGCGCCGGGCCTGGCGCGCTGGCGTGGCGGCGTGGGGGTTGAGACCGCTCACCCGAACGGCGCCCAGGTGCTGACCGACATGCCGCGCGAGCTGGGCGGGACGGGCGAGCAGGTCACGCCGGGCTGGATGGTGCGGGCGGGGCTGGCGGCCTGCACGGCCACCACCATCGCCATGATCGCGGCCCAGGACGGCTTGGTGCTGGAAAGCCTGGAGGTCCGCGCCGACAGTCGCACTGACTCCCGCGGCCTGCTGGGCCTGGCCGAGGTCGACGGCGCGCTGGTCTATCCGGGGCCGCTGGACCTGGCCATCACCGTCAGGATCACCGCACCGGACATCCCTCCCGAGCGGCTGCGGGCCCTGGTCGAGACCGCCCAGCGGCGCGCGCCGATGTCGGCGGCCCTGCGCGACGCCCAGGCCCTGCCCGTGCGGATCGTCGTGGACTGATGGACGCCCTGTCGGAGACCTTGCGGGTGGTGCGCCTGTCGGGGGCGATCTTCTTTAACGCCCGCTTCTCCGCGCCCTGGTGCTACCAGGCCGGCAGCGCCGAGGAGGCCGCGCCGATGCTGGACGCCGGCGCCGAGAACCTGCTGATCTTCCACATGATCACCGAGGGCGAGTGCTTCGTGGAGCTGGACGGCCAGCCGACGATGAAGCTGGTCGCCGGCGACGTGGTGTTGTTCACCCGCGGCCACGCCCACCGCATGACCTCCGCGCCGGGCCTGGCTCCCGCCCAGGGGCGGCGGCTGGGCAGCCTGTTCTCGCGGCGGCCGCGGCTGTTGTCGTTCGGCGGCGGCGGAGCGGTGACGCGCCTGGTCTGCGGCTACCTGGCCAGCGACGCGCGGCTGGCGGCGATGCTGATGACGGGATTAGGGCCGATCCTGCGGGTCAATGTGCGCGGCTCCGGGGCAGGCGACTGGCTGGAGGCGTCGCTGCGCTACGCCCTGGCGGAAGCCCGCTCGCCCCGCCCGGGCGGGGCCGGAGTGCTGTCGAAACTGGCCGAGGTGCTGTTCATCGAGGTGCTGCGCATCCACATGGCCGAGCAGGGCGAGGGCGGTACGGGCTGGCTGGCCGGGGTGCGCGACCGCATCGTCGGCGCGGCCCTGACGGCCCTTCACCAGAAGCCCGCCGAGGCCTGGACGCTGGAGCAGCTGGCCCGCCAGATCGGGACCTCGCGCTCAGTGCTGGCCGCGCGGTTCCAGCGCTTGGTGGGGCAGGCGCCCATGCAATACCTGACCCAGTGGCGGATGGTGCTGGCCGCCGGCCTGCTGCGCCATTCCAACGCCCAGCTGACCCACATTGCCCAGGAGGTTGGCTACCAGAACGACACCGCCTTCATCCGCGCCTTTCGGCGGGAGTACGGCGCCTCGCCCGGTGCGTGGCGACGGCGGCAGCAGGCGGGCTAGGCAACAAAAAAGCCCCCGGCGATGCGGGGGCTTCTTCGTTCTGGAGATCCAGGTCGCCTTAGGCGGCCTTGACCAGCGACTTGGTCAGGATGCCGATGGCGGCTTCGCGGTCGATGCGCTCGATGGCGGCGACTTCGCGGGCCATGCGGTCGAGGGCCGATTCATACAGCTGGCGTTCCGAGTAGGACTGTTCCGGCTGGTTCTCGGCGCGGTGCAGGTCGCGCACCACTTCGGCGATCGAGATCAGGTCGCCCGAGTTGATCTTGGCTTCGTATTCCTGGGCGCGACGCGACCACATGGTGCGCTTCACGCGAGCGCGGCCCTTCAGGGTGGTCAGGGCCTGGCTGACGGTGTTGCCTTCGGCCAGCGGGCGCAGGCCGGCCGTCTTGGCCTTCTTGGTCGGGACGCGGAGCGTCATTTTTTCATGGTCGAAAGTGATGACGTAGACTTCGAGCGACATGCCGGCCACTTCCTGGGTCTCCACCGCCTGGATCGTGCCCACGCCGTGGGCAGGATAAACGACGTGATCGTCGACCGAGAATTCCAGACCAGTCTTGCTCATGTTCGTCCTCATCAATGCGGGCCGGTGGGACCCGAACGCCGTGTTCTGTTCCAAACCAAAAGAAGACGGGTTCCCGCGCCGCGAAATACTGGATGCGGGGACAAGCCTGTCAGGATTTGGAATAGACCTTTAAGACACCTTCGCCTTCGATCGGGCGTGCCGGTTCAAATGGTTTCTCGAAACGGCTTCTTCGACATGACGGACCAATCGCGATGACCGCAATTGTCACGTCGGCAGAGACAATAGCATAAAATTCAGCCTCATGAAAGGGTTGCGTCCCGGCACGTGGGATCGCGCCGCCAAGCTTTCGCAGCCGGGCGACGGTTCAACCTCTAGAAATCATGGCGGCGATCAGGCCGGGATCAGGAACCCGTGCCGGGCTTTTCGCTGAAATACTTTTCGAACTTGCCGGTCTCGCGTTCGAAATCCTCGCGGTCGGCCGGCGGGGTGCCCTTGACCGTGATGTTGGGCCAGACCTTGGCGTAGTCGGAGTTGATCCGCAGCCACTTGCCGTCGGCCTCGTCCTCGGTGTCCGGCTTGATGGCGTCGATCGGGCACTCGGGCTCGCACACGCCGCAGTCGATGCATTCGTCGGGATTGATGACGAGGAAGTTCTCGCCCTCATAGAAGCAATCGACCGGGCACACCTCCACGCAGTCCATGAACTTGCAGCGGACGCAGGCGTCGGTGACGATGTAGGTCATCGAAAACTCGGGAAGTAAAGTCGCGGGAAGTTACGGCGCGCGCGTTTTCGAAGCCTGGGGCCCGCTTGTCAATGCGGCTCGCCTGCGTACGGAGCCAGGATTTCTGCAGGCGTGGCCATGGCGCATCCCCCAGGCTGCTCCGATGCGGCGAAATGGCGTCGGCGCGCGCGGCCGCATCGTCCGGCTGCAAACCATTTCTTATTGAACGAACGTGATTATGCGGATCCGGGAAACGCCCAATAAAAACAACGTCGGAAAGCCGACTATATGAAGATTCACGCCTTGGCCGTCCAAACTGGATTCGAGGTCGACGCCGAAGCCCGTCTCCAGGCGCGCACCCGCGCCCGAGCGCTCGGCGCGTTCGTCCGCGAGATTCCCTTCGCCGCCGCTCTTCTGGATCGTGACCTGGCGCTGGTCGCCGTCAGTCCGGAGTGGGACGCGCAGGGCATCGCGCCCAAGCTCGTGGTCGAAGGCGACGCCGTGACCGGCGGCCTGGTGGCGTCCGAGGACGTCGAGGCGCTGCGGACCTGCGCTCAGGAAGGCGTGGCCTTTTCCCGCTACCTGCCGACCCTGGACGACCAGGGCGTGCAGCGCATCTGGCGCACCGAGTTCAGCGCCTGCCGCGACGGCGAGTTTCAGGACGGGGAAACCTATGCGGTGATGATCACCGCCCGCGATGTGACCGGCTATGCCGACAGCGTGCTGCGCGCCGAGCGCGATCAACAGCGCCTGCGCATGGCGCTGGAGCTGGATGATCTGCTGGTCCGCGAATACGACCTGCGCACCAAGGAGGTCTATTTCTCCGGCACCGCGCCCGAACTGCAGAAGTGGTGCACCTTCCAGGATGACCCGCTGGAGGTCGCCCATCCCGACGACCGCCAGCGCTGCGCGGACCTGGTCGCCACCCGCAAGGTCGGCGAGGCGCGGGTCTTCGAGTTCAAGCTCAATCGCGACGACGGCGTCGAGACCTGGGTCCGTTCGGTGGGCAAGGTGTTCGTCGGCGCCGACGGCAAGCCCGAGAAGCTGGTCAATCTCTTCAAGGACATCACCGACCGCCGCCGGCACACCGAGGCGATCGAGACCCTGGCCTTCCGCGATCCGCTGACCGGCCTGCCCAACCGGGCGCTGTTCCAGCATCGCTTCCAGGAGGCGGTCACCGCGTCCGAGACTCTGGGCGAGATGTTCGGCCTGATCATGATCGACGTCGATCACTTCAAGGACATCAACGACAGCCTGGGCCACGACGCCGGCGACGCCCTGCTCAAGCGCCTGGCGGGGATGCTGCAGCACGCCTTCCGCAGCAACGACACCGTCGCGCGCCTGGGCGGCGACGAGTTCGCGGTGATCCTGCGCGGTCTGCACGGCGAGGCCGACATGACCCGGCCGATCAGCAAGCTGCAGGACCTGCTGCGCCGGCCGATCGAGCATGGCGGCCGCAGCTTCACGGCCAGCGCCAGCATCGGCGCGGCCCTGCACGGCGATCCCGACGCCGACCCGGCCCATATGATCAAGAACGCCGACATCGCCCTCTATCGGGCCAAGGAGGCGGGGCGGAACCGCAGCATTGTGTTCGAGCCGTCGATGCGGTCCGAGGTCGAGCAACGTCTGGAACTGCTGCGCGACGTGCGCGCCGCTGTGGCCGAAAACGAGTTCACCCTGTTCTACCAGCCGGTGGTCGACATCCGCGAGCACAAGGTCGCCGGGTTCGAGGCCCTGATGCGCTGGGAGCATCCCGAGCAGGGCATCCTGACCCCGGCCCGGTTCATGGCAGCCTTCGAGGATCAGGACCTGTCGTTGAAGTTGGGCGACATGGCCTTCGAGACGGCCTTGCGCCAGATGCGCAACTGGCTGGACCAGGGCGTGGACTTTGGCCGGGTGGCGGTGAACATCAGCTCGTCCCAGTTCCGCAGTGGTCGCCTGGCCCAGGAGATCCAGGAGCGCCTGGCCCGCTGGAACGTGCCCTGCGAGCGCCTGACCATCGAGGTCACCGAGAACGTCTATATGGGCTGGGGCTCGGACCTCGTCAGCGACACCGTCCGTCAGCTGCACGAAGCCGGGGTGATGATCGCCCTGGACGACTTTGGCACCGGCTATGCCAGCCTGGCTAATCTGCGGCAGTTCCCGATCGACCGCCTGAAGATCGACAAGTCCTTCGTCCAGAACGCCGAGGACGAGGCCATCGTGCGGGCGGTGATCACGCTTGGCACGTCGATGGGCATGAAGGTGGTGGCCGAGGGCGTCGAGGACGCCGAGCAGCTGGCCGCCCTGGCGCGCTACGGCTGCGACCAGGTGCAGGGCTATCACTTCGGACGTCCGATGCCCGCGGACGAGGTGCCGGGCTTCCTGCGGGGATTTGGCGGCTGAACCCTTCCCCGGCTTGGGGGAGGGCGGCGACCACGCGAAAAGCCCGCCAGGCGCGAACCTGGCGGGCTTTCGATGGATCAGCCTTGAGGGCTAAGCCTTAGGCAGCCAAAAGCCTTAAGCGGCTTGAGCGGCGGCCTTGGCCTTCGCCTTGACCTGGCTCTTGATCTTCAGGGCGCGCGGCGACAGCTGCTCGTCCTTGGCGCCCAGCAGGAACACGTCCAGGCCGCCCTTGAAGTCCAGGGTGCGCAGGGCAGCGTTGCTGATACGCAGCTTGAAGCTCTGGCCCAGCGACTCCGACTGGAGCGTGGCGGGCGACAGGGCCGGCAGGAAGCGGCGCTTGGTCTTGATGTTCGAGTGGCTCACATTGTGGCCGACCATCGGACCGATACCGGTAAGTTCGCAACGGCGCGACATGGTGGTTACCTTGGCTTGGGCGAAGCCCCGCTCGTGAGAGCCTGGCCCGCTAAGATATGAATTCGGCAGCACGGTCGAACAGGTCGGCCGCGCGAGAGCGGGCGATATAGGCGAAGGCCCGCCCCTGAGTCAAGGATGGTTTCGGCGCCCCGGTCCCGGCGGCGCGAGGAACCGACCGCTTCAAGCATGGTTCATCTGGCGCTCTATATATAGAGCCGCATCAAGGAGACCTGCCGTATGCGTTCGACCGTCCTCGCCGCTTCTATTCTCGCTGTCGCCATCGGCGGCGCCGGCCTGGCCCTGGCCCAGCCGATGGTGCGGGCGGCCCCGGTGGAGAAGGGGGCGAGCAAGGCGACGATTCTGCCCGGCTACTGGGAGTACGACTACAAGATCGGCGTCATCCCGGTCAGCAACGAGACCAAGTGCCTGAAGCCGGCCGACGCCGAGCAGTTCTCGCGCGGCATCTGCACCAAGCGCTATCGCTGCGACTACACCACCAATGTGGTGCGCGACGGCAAGATCGCGCTGAAGGGCGTCTGGACCGACAAGAAGGACCGCGCCTCGCCGGTGACGGCCAACGGGACCTACTCGCCCGAGGCCTTCAAGATGGACATCCACATCAAGACCATCAACGGCATGCCCCTGGCCGGCAGCCTGACCGCCAAGCGCCTGTCGGCCGAGTGCCCGGCCCCGGAAGAGAAGAAGGCCGAGACGGCCGCCAAGTAGCGGCCTTCCGCGAGACCGATTTGTGGTTAATCCGCTTTAAGCTACAATAGCTTGTAGGGAACAAAGCCTGAATCGGAGAACGTCGCCGATTCGGTCCTGATTCGTTTCGCGCCTGTTCGGCGAAGCGTTACCGCGCGTTAAGAAGCGCGAGTTCTCCCTCCAATATCCTGGCCGTCATCCCGCGCTTCATGCGCGGGACCCATGGTTCAGCTTCCTCGTACGAGATCTATTTCGCTCCGCGCCTGCGGCGGACAGATGGGTCCCGCGCATGAAGCGCGGGATGACGATCGGGGGCGGTCAGAACCCGCGCGGCGGGGCGACCGAGAACTCCAGGTCGAACAGCGTCGGGACGTCGCTGGTCTTAGCCTTTTCCAGGGTCAGCAGGCGGGCCTTGGTCTCCGCGCCGCCATTGGCCGAGAAGCCGCCCATCTTGCCCGAGGCGGCCAGCACCCGGTGGCAAGGCACGACGATCGGCCAGGGGTTCTCACCCAGCGCCTTGCCTACTGCGCGCGAAGCGCCCGGTTCGCCCATCGCCGCTGCGACCTGGCCATAGGTCGAGGTCCCCCCCGGCCGGATGGCCCGGGCGATCGCATAGACCCGCAGATTGAAGGATGACTGGCCGTCCAGCTCCAGGGGCACGTCGGTGAGATCGTCGCGCTCTCCGCCCAGCAGGTCGCGGATCCGGTCGATCACCGTATCCATCTCTTCGGGTGGTTCGGTTTCCAGGGCGTCGGGAAAGCGCTTGCGCAACCGCGCCCAGGCCGCGCCGGGCGTGGCCTCGGGAAGCTGTACGCCGATCAGGCCGCGCTGCCCCCAGGCGAGGCCGCAACGCCCGATCACCGTGTCGAAAAGAGCGAAACCCTGGAAGGTCATGGCAAAAAAATAGCAGGCCTGTTGCCGCTGGGGAGGGGTGCGACCTACGATTTCCGAAACTTGTCACATCGGGGACCGTTCATGCGCCGAATTCTGCTCGCCGCCCTGCTGGCCGCGACCTCGCTCGCCACGGCAAACGCCGGCGACATCCTGATCCACGGCGGCCCGATCCACACCGGCGTCGATGCGGCCCCCACCGCTCAGGCGGTGCTGATCCGCGACGACAGGATCCTGTTCGTCGGCGACCTGAAGTCCGCTCAGGCCCAGGCGGCCAAAGGCGCCCAGGACATCGACCTGAAGGGGGCGGCCGCCTATCCCGGCTTCGTCGACGCCCACGCCCACCTGACCGGTATCGGCCTGCGCGAGCTGACCCTGAACCTGGATCAGGTCAAATCGGTCGCCGAACTGGTCGCCATGGTGAAGGCCTATGCCGCCGCCCATCCGGATGGCGCGATCTATGGCCGGGGCTGGATCGAGACCCACTGGCCCGAGAAACGGTTCCCCAATCGCGCCGACCTGGACGCCGCCGCGCCGGGCCGGATCATCGTGCTGGGCCGGTCGGACGGCCACGCCAGCGTCGCCTCGAGCGCGGCTCTGGCCAAGGCCAGGATCACCGCGGCCACCGCCGCCCCGGCGGGCGGCCAGATCCTGAAAGGGACCGACGGCCAGCCCGACGGCATGCTGATCGACCATGCCCAGGAACTGCTTGAAGGCGTCATCCCGCCGCCCGGCGAGGCCCTGAAGCGCGAGGCTCTGCGCAAGGCCGGCCAGCTCTATGCTTCGCGCGGCTGGACCGGCATCGACAATATGAGCGTCATGGCTGACGACTTGGCCTTGCTGCGCGACGAGGCCGTCAAGGGCGCCTTCCACATCCGGGTCGACAACTACATGGACCCCAGCGGCGCGGCCGAGGTGCTGGCCAAGGGGCCCACGAGCGACACGACCGGCCTGATCCGCACGCGCGGCATCAAGCTCTATATGGACGGCGCCCTGGGCTCGCGCGGCGCGGCCCTGCTGGAGCCCTATAGCGACGCCGAGGGCCTGGGGCTGATCCTGACGCCGCGCGACCAGGGCCTGGCGCTGATGAAGCAGGCCAAGGCGGCTGGCGCCCAGGTGGCGATGCACGCTATCGGTGACCGCGGTAATCGTCTGGTCCTGGACTGGTTCGACGAGACGCTTGCCGGCGACAAGGCTGCCCGCTGGCGGATCGAGCACGCCCAGATCGTCGCCGACACCGACCTGCCGCGCTTCGCCAAGCTGGGGGTGATCGCCTCCATGCAGCCCAGCCACGCGATCGGCGACCTGTTCTTCGCCCCCGCCCGCCTCGGCAAGCACCGCCTGCACGAAGGCTATCGCTGGAAGGACTTTCTGACCGCCGGCGTCGTTGTGGCGGCCGGCTCGGACGCTCCGGTCGAGGTCGGTGATCCGCGCATAGAGTTCTACGCCGCCGTTCACCGCCACAGCCTGGACGGCTTCGCCAACGCCGACTGGCATCTGGATGAGGCGGTCACCCGCGCCCAGGCCTTGAAGATGCTGACCCTGGCCCCGGCCTATGCCGTGTTCCGCGAAAAGGAGTTGGGCACGCTGGAGGTCGGCAAGAAGGCCGACGTCACCGCCTTCTCCAAGGATCTGATGACGGTCGAGCCTAAGGAGATCCTGACAGCGCAGCCGGTGCTGACGGTCGTCGACGGCAAGGTGGTGTTTCAGCGCCAACCTTAGCGACATCGTCACCAAACTGTCTCATTAAGGGCCCGCCCGGCCCCTAGGCTGGCCGGGCGATGCGATCCGAGGCAGCTGTGCGTCCGACTTTGCCGACTCTGTTGATGCTCAGCGCCGCGACGCTGGGCCTGTCGTGCGGGTCGGCGCGCGCCCAGACCATGAGCGCCGACGAGGCCGCCGCCCTGCGCGCCGAGATCGCTTCGCTGAAGGCGCAGTTGCAGCGCATGGAGCAGAAGCTGGAGGCCGCCGTCGCCGCGCCCCCGCCCGTGGCCACGTCCGCCCCGGTCCCGGCCGAGCCCGCGCCCGCGCCCGCCGCCACCGAAATATCCTGGAAGGGCTCGCCGCAGCTCTCCAGCGACGGCCGCACCTTCAAGGCCAAGGGTCGCATCCAGGCTGACGCCGGCTACGTCACCCACCCCAACGGTCTGTCGGATCGTGGCCTGGGCTACGCCGCCGAGATGCGCCGCATCCGCCTGGGTGGCGAGGGCAGCCTCAGCAAAGCGTTCGGCTACAAGCTGGAGCTGGAGCTGTCGGACAACGCCGTCGACCTGGTCGACACCTTCGTCACCTGGAAGAACGGCCCCTGGCATCTGGCCCTCGGCAACCAGAACCAGTTCCAGGCCCTGGATGAGCTGACCGGCGACACCACCGGTTCGACCATGGAGCGGGCGGCCTTCACCGACGCCTTCAACTTCGAGCGCCGCCTGGGCCTGTCGGCGCAGTACGAGAAGGCCGACTGGCTGCTACAGGCGGGCCTGTTCGCCGACGACATCGACGCCCTGGCCAACAGCGCCGACGGGCCCGACGGCGGCGACGAGAACAACAGCTACGGCGTCGACGGCCGCGTAGTCTATGCGCCGAAGCTGGGCCGAACCCAGCTGCACCTGGGCGCCTCGGCCCACTGGCGCGACCTGAAACGGCTCAGCGAGGCGGGCACGCGCTATGCGCAGCGCCCCTATCTGCACACCAGCAACAGCCGGCTGATCGGCACGGGCGTGCTCGACGTCCGCGACGAGGCCCACTACGGCGTCGAGGCCGCCTTTGTGCGCGGTCCGTTGCACGGCGCGGCCGAGGCTCATTGGCTGGAGAGCGACCTAGCCATCGGCCCGACGCCTCGCTTTTTCGGCGGGTATGCCGAGCTGGGCTACTTCTTTACCGGCGAGACGCGCGGCTATGGCGGCGGCATCTTCGAGCGCACCAAAACGGCTCGGCCGCTAGGGGCGGGCGGCTTCGGCGCGCTGCAGGCCAGCCTGCGCTACGACTATCTGGACATGAACGACCGCGGCGTCGTCGGCGGACGGCAGGACGCCTGGATCGCCGCCCTGATCTGGCAGCCGATCGACTATCTGCGATTCAACCTGAACCACGGCTGGCTGTCCTATGGGGACGCCGTTCCGCTGGCCAACGGTGATCGAAGCTACCGCGTGCGCACCACCGGCGCGCGGATGGAGCTGGACTTCTAGCAACGTCAAAAGGCGAGCGTGGCGCTTGCCCTCGTTCGATTCCCATCCCACTCTCGGGCCATGAGTGACCGTTCGACCGGCCTGGCCCCTTCGAAGCTGACCGCGGTCCTGGGTCCGACCAACACTGGCAAGACCCACCTGGCCGTCGAGCGGATGATGGCCCACGCCTCGGGCATGATCGGCCTGCCGCTGCGCCTGCTGGCCCGCGAGATCTACGACCGCATCGTCAAGCTGCGCGGCAAGGCCAGCGTCGCCCTGATTACCGGCGAGGAAAAGATCGTCCCACCGCGGGCGGCCTATTTCGTCTGCACGGTCGAGGCCATGCCGCTGGGCCGCGAGGTCGAGTTCCTGGCCGTCGACGAGATCCAGCTGTGCGCCGATCCCGAGCGCGGCCACATCTTCACCCACCGCCTGCTACATGCGCGCGGCAAGTTCGAGACCATGTTCCTGGGCGCCGGCACCATGGCCCCGCTGGTGCGCCGCCTGTTGCCGGACGCTGAGATCGTCAGCCGCGAGCGGTTCTCGAACCTCTCCTGCGCCGGCTCCAAGAAGCTGACCCGCCTGCCGCGCCGCACGGCGATCGTCGCCTTCTCCACCGACGCGGTCTACGCCATCGCCGAGCTGATCCGCCGCCAGCGCGGCGGCGCGGCGGTGGTCATGGGGAGCCTCAGCCCCCGCACCCGCAACGCCCAGGTCGCCCTCTACCAGTCCGGCGAGGTTGACTTCCTGGTGGCCACCGACGCCATCGGCATGGGCCTGAACATGGACGTCGACCACGTGGCCTTCGCGGGCCTGCGTAAGTTCGACGGCAAGCGCACCCGCTGGCTCTATCCGCAGGAGGTCGGCCAGATCGCCGGCCGGGCAGGGCGCTACACCCGCGACGGCACGTTCGGCGTGACCAGCGACTGCGAGGAAATCGACGAAGACCTGGTCGAGGCCGTCGAGACCCACACCTTCGAGCCGATCATGGCCGCTGAGTGGCGCAACGCCCGCCTCGACTTCGGCTCGCTGCCGGGCCTGCTGCGCTCGCTGTCGGAGACGCCCAAGCGCAATGGCCTGTCGCTGTCGCAGGAAGCCCTGGACGAGCGCACCCTGCGGGCCCTGGCCAAGCAGGAGGACGTGGTCGCCCGCTGCAAGACCGACCGCTCGGCGCTGCTGAAGCTGTGGGACGTCTGCCAGACGCCGGACTTCCGCAAGACCACCGACGACGAGCACCAGCGCATGGCGCGCACCCTCTTCGACGACCTGACCACCGGCCGCAAGCGCCTGCCGGAAGATTGGGTCGGCGGCCAGTTCAAGGCGCTGGATCGCACCGACGGCGAGATCGACAGCCTGGCTGCGCGGCTGTCGGGCGTGCGCACGCTCAGCTACATCGCCAACCGCCCCGACTGGGTGGCCAATCCCGCCCACTGGCAAGGTTTGACCCGCCAGCTGGAAGACCGGATCAGCGACACCCTGCACGAAAAGCTAATGGCCCGGTTCATCGACCGCCGCACCAGCGTGCTGATGAAGCAGCTAGGCGAGCGCGAGACCCTCTATGCCGGCGTCGGCCAAGATGGCGAGGTTACGGTCGAGGGCCACGTGGTCGGCCACCTGTCCGGCGTGGCCTTCACCCCGGTTAAGGCGACCTCGGCCCTGGAAGAGAAGGCGCTGCGCAACGCCGCCCAGCGCGCGGTCGGGCCCGAGATCGCCCGCCGCCTGGGCGTGATGGCCTCCGAACCCGATGACGCCTTCGCCCTGACGCCCGACGGCGCGATCCTGTGGCGCGGCGAGGCGGCTGGAGCCGTGCGCCGCGACCAGCCGCTGCTCTCTCCGCGCGCCCGTTTGCTGGGCGAACTGGGCCCTGCCGCCGCCCGCGAGCGGGCCGAGCGCCGCCTGGACGCCTTCCTGGCCGGCGAGGTCGATCGCCATCTGGCCCCGCTGCGCAAGTTGGAACGCGGCCTGGCCGGCGGTGAACTGCGCGGGCTGCCGCGCGGCGTCGCCCACCGCTTGCTGGAAGCCGGCGGCATCCTGGACAAGCGTCCCGTCGATCCGGAACTGAAGGCCCTGAGCCAGAACGAGCGTCGCACGCTCAAGAGCCTGGGCGTGCGCATCGGCGCGTTCAGCCTCTACTGCCCTGGTGTGCTGAAGGCTGAGGCCATCGCCTGCGCCCGCGCCTTGAACCCGACCGGCTGGCGCGGTGCGCTGACGACGCTGGAGCCCCTGCCCTCCCCCGAACCGTCGCTGCGTGAGCTGTCGGCCAGCGGCCTGCGCGCCGTGGCGGGATACACCGTGCCGGTGGAACAGCTGGAAACCCTGGACGCCCTGCTGCGCGCCGAGCAGCAGCACGGCGGCGTGGTGCTGACGGATGGGGCGCTGGAAAAGCTGGGCTGGACCGCCAAGCAGGCCTCCAACGTTTTGCGGGCCCTGGACTACACGCCGGCCATTCGCGCCAAGCCCGACCAGCCGATCGTCTGGAAGCGTCGCGGCGCGGCCAAGCTGGAACAGAAGCCGGTCAAGGCCCGTCCGGACTCGCCGTTCGCGGCCCTGGCCAAGCTGACCGAACCGCCACCGCCGCCGCTCGCCCGCCGCAAGCGGTCGCGTCGCAAGAAGCCCGCCGCGCCCCAGAAGGCCGCCTCGTGACCGATACCCACGCAGAAGCGGTGCGCGCCGACGTCTGGCTGTGGCGGGCGCGGTTCTTCAAGACCCGGTCGTTGGCGGCGAAGTTCGTCGATGAGGGGCGTATCCGCCTGACCCGCACGGGCGCGGAGAGCCGCATCGACAAGCCCTCGCGGACGGTAAAGCCCGGTGATGTGCTGGTGTTCGGCCTGGCCGGCCGGCTGATCGCCGTGCGTGTGCTGGACTGCGGCGAGCGGCGAGGTCCGGCGACCGAGGCGCGCGGCCTGTACGAGGCCGTCGAGGGCTAGGCAAAGCAAAACCCGCCGCGACGGAGCCGCGGCGGGTTTGGAAAGCTTGTACTGGTTCGTCGTCGCTTAGCGCGACAGGACGGCAGCCGACGCCGGGTTGGCCGTGTTGTAGGCGGTCAGGGCCGGGTTGTTGATCTTCGCGACGGCGTCGTTGACCGAGGCGCGGATGCAGGCCGGGTACAGGTAGCCGGCGAGGGCTTCGCCACGGATGTCCTGCCAGCAGACCGACGAGGCGGCCTTGACGATTTCGGCGCGGACTTCAGCGGCCGACTTGCCCGAGACCTTGACGCGCATTTCGGCGGCCGAGACGGGAGCAGCGATGGTCAGGGCGATGGCCGAGGCGGCCAGAACGATGGAGCGGATCATGTCGATGTTCCGAAAGGGGGTTGTTGCTCAACCACCTCCAGACGCGATTCCTCTGACGGCTCTGCTCGATCTGCTGTCTGTCGCGCCGTCGACATGCATATAGCGACGTTATCTTGAGTTATCAACGATAATGTTGCGCTGCACCCTGATCGGGTACGGACGAACGGCTCGTATCCTGGCAACCGTTTGCGCGCGCAAAAAGGCCCGCGAAACCGAAGCTTCGCGGGCCATATTTGCTTGTAGACTCAGCGCTGCTTAGCGCGAGGCGACGCGCATGAAGTAGGTGCTGCGGGCCTGGGCCTTGTCGAAGGCGACCAGTTCGCGGCTCTTGGCGCGGTTCACGGCGTCGCGGGTCACTTCGCGGACGCAGTAGACGGCGACGTCAGCGGCGTCGGGAACGCCGACCAGGTCTTCCTGGCAGAGCTTCTTGGCGGCGTCGACGATTTCGGCGTGGACGACCGGGGCGTTGCGACCGGCGACCTTGACGGTGATCTCACCCGCGCTGGCCGAGGTGGCGGCGGCGGTGGTCATCAGGGCGGCGATGGCGATAGCGAGCAGACGGATCATGGTTTTCAGTTCCGGAAAGGAGGTTGAGTTCAACCGCCTCCCGACGCGTTCCTCTGACGGCCCCCAGGATCTCGCCTCGTCGTCCGTCGAGGACCATTGCTATATGACACCGGTGTCTATCGCAAGTGCGAAATCGCGGCTTTCGCAAAAAAGTTCAATCTAATCATATAGTTGACAACGATACTGTCTCGTTTGAAACGAAACGGCTTAGCGCCTGCGAACGGGACGCTTCGTCGGCGTGGCGGGCATCGGCGGCGAAGGCGGGGGCGGAGTCCAGTCGAAAGCCAGCAGCAGGGTGCGCTGGCCCGCGGCCGAATTGTCGTCCGAGATCAGATAGATCCGCGTCGCGCCCGACGGCGATTGCGACAGCGCCACGCCCTCGAAATTGTCGTGCGGGATCGCCCCTTCCAGACGCAGGCTGGCGACCGTGCGCTGCAGGGCGGCAGGCTTGGTCGGGTCGGAGATGAACCGCACATTGGCGCGCCAGCCGCGGATCGGATCGAAGCCGCGATGCAGGGTGGCGATGGCCGAGCCGTGGAAGGCGGCGAAACCCGTCAGGCCCCAGGTGAAGTCCGGGCCGGATTGCGGGGGCAGGGCGGTGCAGGCGGCCGACAGACGGCATACCCAGACCTCGCCTTCCTCGCCGCCCACCAGATAGGCGTCGGGACCGGCGATCGGATAGGCGGCCAGGGCCTCCATGCCCTCGTTGTCGGGGAAGACGGTGGCGGGCTTGGGAACGGGGCGGGGCGTGCCCCAGGACCCGTCCGGACCGACCGGATAGAGCCAGATGCGGTGGTCGCGCTCGAAGCTGACCAGGCGGTCGCCATTGGGCATCACGGCCAGGCCCTCGGCGTCGGCCTGGGTCTTGCCCTGCAGCGGCTGGCCGTCCAGGCCCTTGAGCGGCTGCAGCTTGGTGTTCGTCAGGCCGACCAGGCGGCCGGTCGCGTCCAGCTGCAGCTTGGCCTCGAACAGGTCGCCGTCGTCGCTGATTGCGGTCAGCTGGTTGTCACCGCCGATCGCCAGGTCCGACAGGCCGTGCAGGCGCGAGGTATCGGTGCTGGTCAGGGCCAGGCCGCCGGCATAGACGAAGCCGTCCACGATGGTCTTGGCCGGGTTGGCGGCGTCCAGCGGCACAGGCGTCGTGACGACCGTGATCTCCGGACCGACCTTGACCGGCGCGGCGGGAATGACGACGGGCGCCGGCTTCTTGGGGGTGCACTGGGTCGCCAGGCCACTGAAGCCACCGACCAGACCCAGGACCAACGCCGCCCGCAGACCGATCACGCGGGAACCTTGCCGGTTTTGGGAGTTTGCGGCGTCACGACTGGCGGCGGCGCCAGCAGGCCGCGCGTGCGGGCCACGGCGCGGGGCTCTTCCTCGAACAGGGCCGCCAGCTGCTCGACCAGCACACCGCCCAGTTGTTCGACGTCGACGATGGTGACGGCGCGGCGGTAGTAGCGCGTCACGTCGTGGCCGATGCCGATGGCGATCAGTTCCACGGGGCTCTTGCCCTCGATCTCGGCGATGACCTGGCGCAAGTGGCGCTCCAGATAGTGACCCGAATTGACGCTCAGGGTGCTATCGTCCACCGGCGCGCCGTCGGAGATCACCATCAGAATGCGGCGGGCTTCGGGCCGCGCGATGACGCGCTGGTGCGCCCACATCAGCGCCTCGCCGTCGATGTTCTCCTTCAGGAGACCCTCGCGCATCATCAGGCCCAGGTTCTTGCGCGCCCGGCGCCAGGGTGCGTCGGCGGCCTTGTAGATGATGTGGCGCAGGTCGTTCAGGCGGCCCGGCGCGGCGGGCTTGCCCTGCTTGATCCACTCGTCGCGGCTGGTGCCGCCCTTCCAGGCGCGGGTGGTGAAGCCCAGCACCTCGGTCTTGACCCCGCAGCGCTCCAGCGTGCGCGCCAGGATGTCGGCGCAGATCGCCGCCACCATGATCGGTCGGCCGCGCATCGAGCCGGAATTGTCGATCAGCAGGGTCACGACCGTGTCGCGGAACTCCTGGTCCTCTTCCTGCTTGAACGACAGCGGCGCGGTCGGATCGATGATCACCCGCGTCAGGCGGGCGACGTCCAGCATTCCTTCCTCGAGGTCGAAGGTCCAGGCGCGGTTCTGCTGGGCCAGCAGGCGGCGCTGCAGCTTGTTGGCCAGGCGCGAGACGACGCTGGAGAGCGCGGTCAGCTGCTGGTCCAGATAGGCGCGCAGCCGCGTCAGCTCCTCGGCGTCGCACAGGTCCTCGGCGTTGACGACCTCGTCGTGGGCCGTGGTGAAGATCTTGTACAGCGGCTCCCCGGACTGGGGCGGACCGCTGTCGGGACGGGCGGCCTTGGCGCCGTCGCCCATCTCGGGCTGCTCGTCGCTCTCTTCCAGCTCGCCGTCCTGGTCGGACTGGACGGTCTCTTCGTCGCCGGCCTCGGTCTCGCGGTCGGAGGCTTCGCTCTCCTGCGGCGAGGAGCCCTCGGGCTGCTCGCCTTCACCCTCGCCCTGGTCCTCGTCGGACTGTTCGGTCGGCGTGTCGTCCTCGCCCTCGTCCTCCTGGTCGTCGGACTGCTCGGCGTCGGTCATCTCCTCGGAGAGATCCAGGTCGCGCAGGATCTCGCGGGTGACCCGGGCGAAGGCGGCCTGGTCGTCGATGGCCGCGGCCAGACGGTCCAGGTCCTTGCCGGCCCGCAGCTCGATGTCGTTGCGCAGGATGTCGACCAGGGCCTTGGCGCCGTCGGGCGGCGCTTCGCCGGTCAGGCGCTCGCGGACCATCAGGCCCAGGATCTCGGCCATGGGGGCCGACTGGCGGTCGGTGGCCACGGCGCGGGTCAGGCCCTGCTTCTCCAGCCGGGCTTCGAGCGCGGCGGTCAGGTTGGCGCGCACGCCGCCCAGGGCGTTGGCGCCGATGGCTTCCAGCCGCGCCTGCTCGATCGACTCGAAGGCGGCCTGGCCGTCGGGCGAGGAGGGGCGGGCGCGGGCATGGGCGATCGGGTCGTGGTGGGCCAGGCGCAGCGCCATCTGGTCGGCCAGGCCACGGATGCGCGCGGCTTCCTTGGGCGACATGTCGCGCGACGGATGTGGCAGCACGGCGCGCTTGCCCAGCAGCTGGGGACCGTCGCCCGAGAACACGACCTCCAGGTCCGGGGTCTCGGCCAGCGAACGGGCCGCGTGGGCCAAGGCGCGCTTGAAGGGTTCGGTCGGGCTTTCGGGCTTGGAGACCATGCTTCTGGGTTAGCGGCGTGAGGCGGCGAACACAAGGAACGGCGTGCGCGGGCGCGACGTTGATTTGCCAACAGCGCCGCTTTGGCGTTCGAAGAGGGAAATAGACATGTTGAAGTGGGCCATTATTCTCGCCGTCGTCGCCCTGATCGCCGGGGCCCTGGGCTTCTCGGGCATCGCCGGCGCCGCGGCCGGCGTGGCCAAGATCCTGTTCTTCCTGTTCCTGATCGGCTTCGTGATCATGCTGGTGCTGGGCGCGACGGTGTTCAAGGCCGTGACGAAATAGGGCTCGGAGGCTCCCTCGCGGTGTGGGGAGCCTCCGACCGTCTACTTGGCGCCGTAGGCCTTGGCCTGGCGCTCGACCAGGGTCAGCAGATCGCCCATGGCCAGGTTCATGTCGATCAGGTGCAGGCCCCAGTCCTTCAGCACCACGCCGTTCACGGCCACGTCGCCGGTGATCTCGTCGGTGCGGGGATCGGCCGGGTCGGCGTTGACCTTCACCGCCAGATAGCTGAATTCGCCCTCGCTGACACAGCGGGCCGATAGCAGGCCCGGCAGCGCCACGAACGGCGTCGTGACGGTCAGGTCCTTGGCGAACGGCTTGGGCGGCTGGCCCGAGACGGCGCCAAAGCCCTTGCTGCTCATATAGGCGTGCAGGACGGCGGGCTCGCTCGAGGCCTTGCCGGCCACCAGGGCGGCGGGGTTCACGCAGGCGGCGCGATGGCCCTGCTCATCGGTCTTGCTAAAGCGGCTGTTAGCCGGCGGCGGGCTGGTCTCACGGAACGAGACATAGGAGACGAGGCAGCCGGCCTGGTCGGCCTTGGTGCAGGTCGGGATCGAGTGGAACTTGCCGGCCGCGTCGACCGGGGCGTTCATGCCGATCACCAGGGCCGAGATCATCTGCTTCTGGGCCGGCTGGCCGTCGATCTCGTTCTTCAGCAGGTCCAGGACCATGCGGGCGCCCTGGCTGTGGCCGATCAGGACGACGCCCCTAGCCTGGTTATTGGGACCCTTGTTCTCGTGGGCCAGGTACCAGCGCCAGGCGTCGCGCACGTCGCCATAGGCCAGGACGCCGTTGCCCGGCGAGGGCTGGCCCATCATCACTTGGCGCAGGGCGGCCAGGGTCACCTGGCGGTACATCGGCGCGAAGACCCGGCACTTGGACGCGAAGCGGGCCAGCTGCTGCTCGACCACGCGCTTCTCGGCGTCGTCGATGCTCATGTCGCTGTTGCCGCCCGGATCGGTCGACACGGTCGGATAGACGTAGAAGCAGTCATAGGCCGGCTTGGCGGCGGCCTTGAACGCCTCGACCGACGTCTTGCCGTCGGCCTGGACGAGGGTCGTGGTCTGGTCGACGGCGCAGGCGTCAGTGCGGCCCGGCAGGCACAGCCAATTGTCGGTCTTGCCGTAGTCGTTGGGCGCGGTCCCCGTCGGGGCCTGCGCGCCTGCGGAGGTGGCCAGGGCCAGGCCCGCCGCCAGGCCGAGAGCGGCCAGGATCTTCGTCATTGCGTCTCTCCCCAAAGGCGCTTTCGAACGCCCGTTTGGCGCGGAGCATGGCCAAAAGCGCAGCGGTCGCCAAGGGGGCTTGGCCCGAAGGTTGCGGGGAGAGGCCGGAGTCGTCCCGCCCCGGGACGGCCTGGCTTTGCGTATCGAGGTCGACGATGTCCCTTCGGACCCTTCTCCTGGTCGGTGTGGCGGCCGCTTTCGCCGGCGGCGTCGCGATTTCGCCCGCCCTGGCTGACGGCTATCCCGGCGCGCCGGTGCGCGGCGAGCATGTGCCGAAACGGGCCAAGCCGAAGCCGAGGACCAAGGTCGTCTATGTCGACCGCGTCGTCGAAAAGCAGGTGCCGGTCTATGTCGATCGCCCCACGACCCAGGTCGTCGAGAAGGTGGTCGAAAAGCCGGTGATCATCGAGCGCCAGGTGGCGGTCGAGAAGCGCGTCGAGGTGCCGGTCGAACGCATCGTCCAGGTGCCGGTCGAACGGATCGTGGAAAAGAAGGTCTATGTCGACCGCCCGGTGGACCGTGTCGTCGAGCGCGTGGTCGAGAAGCGGGTGGAAGTCCCCGTGGATCGTCCCGTCTATGTCGATCGTCCCGTGCCGGTCGAGGGGCCGCGCGAGGTGGTCGACAAGATCATCCAGGTGCCGGTCTACGTCTATGTCGACCGCCCCGTCGATCGTCCGGTCTATGTGCCGGCCCCGCAGCAGCCCGCCCCGTGCGTCCAGGTGTGCGGCGGCGGTCACGGCCACTACGGCTACGGCGGCCAAAGCTATCAGTCGTCGTCCGAGCAGTCCTATTACGAAGAGAGCCGCGAGAGTTCGTCGTACAGCAGCAGCGGCGGCGGTTCGTACTACGGCGGCAATTCGTACACCGGCCGCTATGCGCCGGGCGGCGGCTGGAACCCGCGCGCCGAACCGTCCGAGGCCTGGGGCTACTATCCCGAGCCTCCGCCGCTGCCGATGGGCTATGTCGGCGCCCAGTCAGGCGGGCGCGGCGGCGGCTACGGCGGCTATGGCCTCGTGGGCGGCGGCGGCTGGGCCGGCGGTCGCGCCGGCGGCTACGCGTTGAGCTCCGCCTCGGCGGCGGCCTCGGCCTCTACCTCGGTGCGGGTCGGCGGCGGTGGTCACGGCGGTGGGGGCTGCAGCCGCTGCGGTGGCGGCGGCAAGGGCCACTAGGTCAGAGCGACAACCAGCGCCGGGGGTTCTTGTCCCCCAGCGCGCGCGCCTCACCGGGCTTCAGGCCCAGGTCGCGCATGCGGTAGGCGACGATCTCGCGCAGGGCCTCGACTGGCTCGTTGCCGCCCACGGGGCTGGACGCGACCGAGCCCGCGTTCATCGCGAGGTCCACGGCCGTCCATTCGGCCTGGGCCCGGTCGGCCTTGCCGACGGCGAAGTAGTGGCGGACGGGGACGCGTTCGCCGGGGACCTCGACCATCACGCCGATGACCCAGCCTTGAACGATCAGATCGGCGTCGGGGCGCTGGCGGAACATGTCCGGCGTTTAGCGCTCCTGGTCGATCGGCGTCCAGACCTCGATATCGCCCAGGCCCGTCTTGGGGTCGAAGCCGGGCCCGTAATATTCGAGGAAGGAGATCCCATCCGGCGTCTGCGAACCGCCAGGACAGGCCAGGGATACGGTCTGGTGCAACGTCGAGACGTGGCCCCGATGGGGATAGGTCAGGTACGAGGCGGCCGGTATGACCAAGAGCTCCAGCCCCGCCGGCGGGGTCACGCCGGCCTCCACCGGCACGGCGGTCATGTAGCGAAAGCGATCTGAACCCGGGGCCGGCAGGGCGACGCCGAAAGCCGTGATCTCGTCCGTAGCGACCAGTTCTGGGGCGACCAGGTCTGGAATACGCAGATCCAGGGCGGCCCACTGCTGGGGCAGGCGCGCCAGCATCGACTCATCCAACGCGTAGTCGCGCACGAGGCCGATCAGGCGCAGGGCGGATCGCTGTTCGATACGGGGCGGGGATGGGGCGGTCATGATCTGCCTCGGCGCGGTTAACTCGCACCAAGGACGCGCCGTCAGGCGTCATGCCGACAGCCACCTCAAAGAAAGATCAGCCGATCAGCTGGAACGCCACCTGGCTGATCAGGCCCAGGGTCAGCCACGCGGAGAGACCCAGAACCACCAGCGTGGTCCGCGATTGCCGCCGGCGGCGGTACGTGGGGGATAGACGCATCAACGCCATCAACAGCCTCCCAATGCCTGAACTCTTGGCCCAATTCTTGACACAAGGTTAACGTCGGCAGGCGGACATTGGATGCGTGCGTCACGCACGAAAAAGGGCGGAGCCTCGCGGCCCCGCCCTCGTTCTTTTCAGCGTAGGCTGACCGGACTTCTTAGAAGTCCATGTCGCCCATGCCGCCCGGCATGCCGCCGCCGGCCGGAGCGCCGCCACCCTTCTTGGGGGCTTCGACGATCGCGGCTTCCGTGGTGATCAGCAGGCCGGCCACCGAAGCGGCGTTCTGCAGGGCGGTGCGAACCACCTTGGCCGGGTCGATGACGCCGTCCACCACCAGGTCGACATACTGTTCGCTCTGGGCGTTGAAGCCGAACGCGCTGCTGTCGTTTTCCAGGATCTTGCCGACCACGATCGAGCCTTCGACGCCGGCGTTTTCGGCGATCTGACGGATCGGAGCCTGCAGGGCGCGACGGACGATGGCGATGCCAGCCGTCTGGTCGTCGTTGTCGCCGGTCACGCCAGCAAGGGCCTTCGAGGCCTTCAGCAGAGCCGTGCCGCCGCCCGGGACGATGCCTTCATCGGCGGCCGCGCGGGTCGCGTTCAGGGCGTCGTCGACGCGGTCCTTCTTTTCCTTCACTTCGACTTCGGTCGAGCCGCCGACGCGGATGACCGCAACGCCGCCGGCCAGCTTGGCCAGACGCTCTTGCAGCTTTTCCTTGTCGTAGTCCGACGTGGTGTCTTCGATCTGGCGCTTGATCTGGGCGATACGGGCTTCGATCGCTTCCTTCTCGCCAATGCCGTCCACGATCGTGGTGTCGTCCTTGGTGATCGAAATCTTCTTGGCGCGGCCCAGCATGTCCAGCGAGACGTTCTCGAGCTTGATGCCGAGGTCTTCGCTGACGACTTGAGCGCCGGTCAGGATGGCGATGTCTTCCAGCATGGCCTTGCGGCGGTCGCCGAAGCCCGGAGCCTTGACGGCGGCGACGCGCAGGCCGCCACGCAGCTTGTTGACGACCAGCGTGGCCAGGGCCTCGCCTTCGACGTCTTCAGCGATGATGACCAGCGGGCGGCCCGACTGGACGACGGCTTCCAGCACCGGCAGCAGCGGCTGCAGCGACGACAGCTTCTTTTCGAACAGGAGGATCAGCGGCTCTTCCAGCTGAACTTCCATCTTGTCGGCGTTGGTGATGAAGTACGGCGACAGGTAGCCGCGGTCGAACTGCATGCCTTCGACGACGTCGAGTTCGGTCTCGGCGGTCTTGGCTTCTTCGACGGTGATGACGCCTTCGTTGCCGACCTTGTCCATGGCCTTGGCGATCATCTCGCCAACTTCCTTGTCGCCGTTGGCCGAGATGGTGCCGACCTGAGCGATTTCAGCGTTGGTCGTGACCTTCTTCGACGACGACTTGATGTCCTCGACGGCGATCAGGACGGCCTTGTCGATGCCGCGCTTCAGGTCCATCGGGTTCATGCCGGCGGCGACCGACTTGAGGCCTTCCTGGACGATGGCTTGGGCCAGGACCGTGGCGGTCGTGGTGCCGTCGCCGGCCTTGTCGTTGGTCTTGCTGGCGACTTCGCGGATCATCTGCGCGCCGAGGTTCTCGAACTTATCCGACAGTTCGATTTCCTTGGCGACCGAGACGCCGTCCTTGGTGGTGCGCGGGGCGCCGAACGACTTTTCGATGACGACGTTGCGGCCCTTGGGGCCCAGGGTCACCTTCACGGCGTTGGCGAGAACGTTGACGCCGCGCAGCATCTTGTCGCGCGCGTCCGAGCCGAAATAAACGTCTTTAGCGGCCATGTTGGGCGCCTTTCTGAACTTGGAATTTCTGAGGAAGAAAGCTGTCGGAAGTGGGAGGGATTAGCCCTCGACCACGCCCAGGACGTCGCTTTCCTTCATGATCAGGAGGTCCTGACCGTCGACCTTCACTTCCGTGCCCGACCACTTGCCGAACAGGATGCGGTCGCCAGCCTTGACGTCCAGAGCGACGACGTCGCCCTTGTCGTTACGCGCGCCGGGGCCGACGGCGACGACTTCGCCTTCCTGCGGCTTTTCCTTGGCGGTGTCGGGGATGATGATCCCGCCCTTGGTCTTGGTTTCTTCTTCGACGCGCTTCACGAGGACGCGGTCGCCCAGGGGACGAAACTTCATGGTGTTCTCCGTCGGAACGGTTTCAAATAAAGGCTTCGCTGGTCCGGGGGAGCGTTGCTGTTAGCAGTCGCTCCCATCGAGTGCCAACGTCGGGCGTGAGTTAGGCAGGCCCCCCGGGGGAGTCAAGAACGCCAGCCGCGAACTTTTCGCGAAGGGTTAATGGAGGAGCCGCTTTCGATGATCGACCATATGGGCGTGACGGTGCGTGATCTCCAGGCGGCGAAGGCGTTTTATGACGCCGCCTTCGCCGCCCTGGGCATCGGGGTGGTGATGAGCGTGACGGCCGAAGAGACCGGAAGCTCGGCCTTTCTGGGCTATGGTCCGACGCAGGATCGGCGCGACATCCAGGCCGGCAAGCCCAGCTTCTGGATCTCGCAGGGCGACACAATCACAGGGCCGATGCACGTGGCGTTCCTGGCCGCCGACCGCGCCCAGGTCGACGCCTTCCACGCCGCGGCCCTGGCGGCGGGCGGAACCGACAATGGGGCGCCGGGCGTGCGGCCTCATTATCATCCCAACTATTATGCGGCTTTCGTGCTTGACCCCGACGGCCGCAACGTCGAGGCCGTCTGTCACAAGCCTGCCTGAGGTCGCTGATGTCGAGCTATGTCCTGTCGCTGTTCCTGGCGGTCCTGGCCTGCGTGATCGGCGGGGTGCTGGGCGGGATGATCCTGGCGCGGCCGCAGGTGATGCTGGACCTGGCGGGGCTGGCTGATGAGACCACCCCGAAGCCGCCGCTGTTCGCCGAGGGGCGGGCGCTGGGCGGGGTGCTGATCGCCTCGCATGGCATAGCGGCGCTCTATCTGGGCTATCAGCCGCGCATCGGGGCGGCCATGGCCCTGGCCCTGGCGGTGGCCTGGCTGGGGGCGGCCCTGGGGCGGGCGGTCTCGCTGGCCTTTGACGGTTCGGGCGGCAAGTTCAACGCCGGCGCCATGGTGTTCAACGCCCTGATCGGCGTCACCCTGAGCCTGCCGTTCTTCAACATCGGCCAGGTCGTGCTGCACGGGGCGCGGCTGGTCTAAAGCGCGCCCTCATGGGTGAGCAGCCAGCGTTTGCGGTCGATGCCGCCGCCATAGCCGGTGAGCGCGCCGTTCATGCCGATCACCCGGTGGCAAGGCGCGACCAGGCTTAGCGGATTGGCGCCATTGGCGGCTCCGGCGGCGCGAACCGAGCCGGGCCGTCCGACCCGGCGAGCCAGCTCGGAATAGGTGATGGTCTGGCCGGCCGGGATCGAGCCTAGAGCCGTCCACACGGCGGTCTGGAAGTCCGTGCCGTTGGTGTCCCAGGTCAGGGCGGACAGCGCGTCGGTCTGGCCCTCGAAATAGGCCGCCAGCGCCGTGCGGGTGGCGGCAGGCACCGCGCCCGGCTCGGGACGCAGCGGCCCGTAGTGGATCTTCAGCAGCCGATCCAGCCGATGCTCGTAGTCATGAAAGTCGACCGCCCGCAGCAGGCCGGTCTCGTCGGTGACGACCAGCAACTCGCCGATCGGCGAGGGCAGGCGGTCCAGAAGAAGGCGGGCGGGACGAGACATAGGGCGGTTATGGCTGATGCGCGACGCGTCGTCCGCCCGGAAGTTGCGGCTCACTGGCCCCCACCTGACCGCTTCGCGGTCGTCCGCCCCCGGAGGGGGCAGACGCCGACCCGTCTTCACCCTTCGGGGAGGAGGGCCGCAGGCCCGGAGGGGGCGAGTGAGGGCTAGATCACCGAATCCCCGGCACGTGCAGGGCGGCTTCTTTTTCGGCCTTCTGCTTGAAGACCAGGTCGCCGTACTTGCCGTACTCCATGCGGGCGATCGTGCGCTGGTGAACCTCGTCCGGGCCGTCGGCCAGGCGCAGGGTGCGGATGCCGGCATAGGCCTTGGCGAGGCCGAAGTCGGTGGTCACGCCGCCGCCGCCGTGGGCCTGGATGGCGTCGTCGATGATCTTCAAAGCGAGGCGCGGGGCCGCGACCTTGATCATGGCGATCTCCAGACGGGCCGACTTGTTGCCGGCCTTGTCCATCATGTCGGCGGCCTTCAGGCACAGCAGGCGGCACATCTCGATGTCGATGCGAGCGTCGGCGACGCGCTCCTCCCACACCGAGTGGTCCGAGACGTACTTGCCGAAGGCCTTCCGGCTCATCAGGCGCTTGCACATCTTCTCCAGCGCGACTTCCGCCGTGCCGATGGTGCGCATGCAGTGGTGGATGCGGCCGGGGCCGAGGCGCCCCTGGGCGATCTCGAAGCCGCGGCCTTCGCCCAGCAGCAGGGCGTCCTCGATCGGCACGCGCACGTCCTTGAGGATGACCTCGGCGTGGCCGTGCGGGGCGTCGTCATAGCCGAACACCGGCAGCATGCGGACGATCTCGATGCCCGGCGCGTCCAGCGGCACCAGGACCTGGCTCTGCTGTTGGTGGCGGCTGGCGTTGTCGGGATCGGTCTTGCCCATGACGATGGCGACCTTGCAGCGCGGATCGCCCACGCCCGAGGACCACCACTTGCGGCCGTTGATCACGTAATGATCGCCGTCGCGCTCGATGCGGGTCTCGATATTGGTGGCGTCCGAGCTGGCCACGGCCGGCTCGGTCATCAGGAAGGCCGAACGGATCTCGCCGTTCATCAGTGGGCGCAGCCACTTTTCCTTCTGCGCCAGCGTGCCGTAGCGCATCAGCACTTCCATGTTGCCGGTGTCGGGCGCCGAGCAGTTGAAGACTTCCGAGGCGAAGCCGATCTTGCCCAGCTGTTCGGCGATGAGGCTGTATTCCAGGTTGGTCAGCTGGACGCCTTCGAACTGGAACGTGTCGTCGACATGGGTCTGGCCGCTGTGCGGCGGCATGAAGAAGTTCCACAGCCCGGCCGCCTTGGCCTTGGCCTTCAGTTCCTCGACGACCTGGACGACCTTCCAGCGCTCGGCGCCGAGGACGTTCATTTCGGCCTCGTATCGCGGCACGGCCGGGACGATGTGCTCGTCCATGAAGGCGGTGACGCGATCCAGGAAGCTGCGTTGCGTGGGGGAGATGTCGAAGTCCATGGCGTTCCCTCTTCCCGCTTCTTTGTATCAAACAGTTGTTTGAAGTGGTTGTAGCACCGCCGTGACGCGCCGGGCAAGCGGGCTGACGCGCTTAAGGCGCGTGAAATCGATCACCGCGGGTTGCCACCGCGCGACGCCTGTCCGAAAACTAGCGTCATGCTGACCTTGACCGTTGAAGCCCTGCAGGGCCGCTACGTGCGGCTGGAACCCATCACCGTCGATCACCGCGACGAGCTGAAAGCCGCTGTCGACTGCGATCCCGAGAGCTGGGAGATCATGTCGGTCAACGGCTGCGGCGAGGGCTTCGACGACTTCTGGGGCGCGCTGCAGGGCGAGACCGATCGCGGCGAGCGTATCGGTTTCGTGATCCGCCGCCTGTCGGACGGCAAGGTGATCGGCACCTCCAGCTATCTGAACATCCGCCGGCTGCACGGCGGGCTGGAGATCGGCTCGACCTTCCTGAACCCCGAGGCGCGCTCGGGTCCGGTCAATCCGGAGAGCAAGCGCCTGCTGCTGGGCCACGCCTTCGACAAGGCCGGCGCCATCCGCGTCGAGTTCAACATCGACGTCCGTAACGCCCGCAGCCAGGCCGCCGTCCAGAAACTGGGCGCCAGCAAGGAGGGCGTGCTGCGCAATCACAAGGTCACCTGGACCGGCCACATCCGCGACACGGCGGTGTTCTCGATCACCGACTACGACTGGCCGGCCGTCCGCGAGCGGCTGGAGTTCCGCCTCAGCGAGACTTTTGTCTGAATAAAACGTCGCAGTCGCAACGGTTGTAAGGATTCGCCAATCATGGGGCTGTAGTTTCAGGCCTCATGACCGCCATTGCGTGCCTGCGTATCCTGTTCAACGCCGACGGCGAGAGCCAGCCGGGCGAAGTCCCGCGTGACAAGGCTCAAGCCGTCGCCGACGCGTTCCTCAAGGCCCACTGGCCGCCGCCGCGCAAATGCGGCGCCGTGGCCCCCCTGGCCTTTGTGCTTGCCGACAACCGGGTCCAGACCCTGGATCCCGCCGAGATGCAGGCCCTGGCGGCCGAGCTTGAAAACGTCCTGTTCCCCGGCCGCAAGAGCGGCCAGATCTGCCTGATGACCTTCGAGGGCGACGAGCGGGCGGTGCTGAAGTTCGCCAGCCTGACCCAGGAAGAGCTGGCCGGCCTGATCGCCGGCGACGGCTATGGCGGGGCCGCCGGCCGTGTTCACGTGATCACCGCCGAAGCCATCCATGCCGTTCCCAGCACTCACGAGGAAGCCCGCGCCGTGAAGGCCGCCGCCGCCTCGCGCCCGCCCCCGGCCAAGCCTGCGCCGGTCGCCAAGGCTGCGCCGCCGCCGCCTCCGCCGTCGCAGACCGGTTGGTGGGGCGTCCATGACCTGATCCAGGGCGTCTTCGTCGGCTCGGCCATTGGCCTGCGCGCCGACCTGACCGACTTGCCGCCCGAAGACGACGACAAGCTGCTCAAACGCGACCTGCTGTGCCTGACCGATGCGCAAGGGGTGCTGAAGACCTCGCCGTTCGGCGAGATTCACGCGCCGTTCGGCTTCTGGAACCTCAACACGCCCAGCGCCCAGGACTCCTATAAGAGCCGGCTGTCGCGCTATCCGCTGGACCAGCGCGAGCGTCTGTGCGCCACCATCTACGGCACGCCGCGCGAAGCCTCGATCGGCATGCTGCAGCAGATGCGGATGTTCCTGAAGGGCAGCTTCGCCCTGATGGACCTGCAGGTCACCGACCCGACCTTCCCGATCCACGGTCTGCCGCACGAGCTGCTGGACAGCGTCACCCTGGTGCTGACCGGCGACAACGATCGCGACCGCCTGTCGGAAATCCTCAAGTTCGTTGAGCGCAAGGGCGCCTATGCCGGCAAGGGCGTGGTCCAGGCCGTGGCCGGCGTCGGTTCGGCCATCGAGCTGGAAGCCTGCCGCGCGGGCGGCGTCGCCCGCGTCGCCGGCCCCGCCATCACCGCCCTGCTGGACAAGCCTATCGCGGCGGCCGAAGGCGCGCCGGTCGCCTTCGCTCACGAGGCGGCGTAAGGCCTAGCGTCGCCCGAACAGCTTCTCGATGTCCGACAGCTTCAGCTCGACATAGGTCGGGCGGCCGTGGTTGCACTGGCCTGAGTGGGGCGTGGCTTCCATCTCGCGCAGCAAGGCGTTCATCTCGACGCCGTTCAGGCGGCGGCCGGCGCGGACGCTGCCGTGGCAGGCCATGGTCGAGCAGACCTCTTCCAGCCGTTCCTTCAGCGCCAGGGCCTGACCGTTCTCGGCCAGGTCGTCGGCGATATCGCGGATCAGGGCGCCGGCGTCAGTCTTGCCCAGCAGGGCGGGCGTCTCGCGCACCAGCACCGCGCCGGGGCCGAAGCTCTCGATGACCAGGCCCAGGCTGGCCAGTTCCTCGGAGCGGGCGATGACGCGTTCGGCCTCGGCCGGATCCAGGTCGACCACCTCGGGCAGCAGCAGGGTCTGGCGGGCGACGCCGCCGGCGGCCATCTCGCCCTTCATGCGCTCATAAACGAGGCGCTCGTGGGCGGCGTGCTGGTCGACGATGACCATGCCGTCGCGGGTCTGGGAGACGATATAGGTCTCGTGCACCTGGGCCCGGGCCGCGCCCAGCGGGAAGTCGATCGGATCGAACGGCGCGGCGTGGGCGTAATCCTGGGCCGGGCGCTCCTCGAACGCCACCGACGAGTAGGCCTCGCGCACCACCTCGGCGAGCTCACCACCGAAGCTCGGTTCGACGCGCGCCGAAACCTCATTCAGGCCTGGCAGGTCCATGGGCCGCTGGGTCGGCGGCGTCCATCCGCCTTCGCGCCAGGCCGAGAAGCCGGCGGGGGAGGGGCCCGGCTGGTAATGGCTGGGCTGATAGCCGGGGAACGGGCTCTGCTGGGCGCGGATGCTGTCCAGGGCCTGGTTGGCGACGGTGGTCGAGGCGCGGTGGCCGGCCCCGGCCAGGGCGTGGCGCAGGGCCCCGACGATCAGGCCGCGCACCAGGGCCGGATCGCGGAAGCGGACCTCGGCCTTGGCGGGGTGGACGTTGACGTCGACCTCGGTCGGCTCGAGCGTCACGTACAGGGCCGCGGTCGGGTGACGGTCCCGAGCCAGGAAATCCGCATAGGCCGCGCGCAGGGCGCCGGTCAGCAGGCGGTCGCGCACCGGCCGGCCATTGACGAACAGGTACTGGTGGGCGGCGTTGCCGCGGTTGTAGGTCGGCAGGCCTGCAAAGCCCGACAGCCGCACGCCGTCGCGGGTCTGGTCGATCTCCAGGGCGTTGTCCTGGAAGTCGCGGCCCAGTACGGCGGCCAGGCGCGCCAGACGGCCTTGCGGGCCTGGATGCTCGGCCGGCAGGCGCAGGATCTTGCGGCCGTCGATGTCCAGCGAGAAGCCGACGCTTTCGTTGGCCATGGCCTGGCGCTTGATCTCGTCGGTGATCGCCAGCGCCTCGGCGCGCTCGGACTTCATGAACTTCAGGCGCGCGGGCGTGGCGTAGAAGAGGTCGCGCACCTCGATCCGTGCGCCATGCGGGCCGGGGAAGGCGGCGGGGGCGACATCGCCGACCTGACCGCCCTCGACCAGGATCGAGAAGGCGTCCTTCTCACCCCTGGCGCGCGAGGAGATCTGCAGCCGCGCCACCGAGCCGATCGACGGCAGGGCCTCGCCCCGGAAGCCCATGGTGTGGATGCGCAGCAGGTCCCACAGGCCGTCCTCGTCGGGGGCCAGCTTGGAGGTGGCGTGACGCTCGATGGCGACTGGCAGTTCCTCGGCCGACAGGCCCATGCCGTCGTCGGCCACCAGGATGCGGGTCAGGCCCCCGCCGTGAGCCTCGACCTCGATCCGCGTGGCGCCGGCGTCGATGGCGTTGTCGACCAGCTCCTTGATGGCGCTGGCCGGGCGCTCGACCACCTCGCCGGCGGCGATGCGGTTGACGGTCTCGGGCGGCAGGCGGCGGATGGGCATCAAGCGGACTTTCACGAGGCAGGCCGACCCGGCGGATCGACATTGCAACTCCTTAAGTTGACCGGGCGAACCGCGATCGGCCAACGACAAGGGGAGCGACATCCTAGCTCGATTCCGCCGCCGTTCGAGGAAGACACATAGTGACGCCGACCCGTTTCGCCGCTGCCGGCCTGGCGCTTTCGTTGCTGCTCGCGGGTTCGGCCCAGGCTCAGGCGCCCGTAGAGCTCACTCGCGTCGACCCCAACGCCAACTTGGTCGAGGAGCTGATCGTCAACGCCCGCCTGCCGGGGCCGGCCTGGTGGAAGGTCAGCGACGCCGACACCACGGTCTATGTCCTGGGCGTGCCGGCCATGGTGCCGTCCAGCACCCGGGCCGACGAGTCGGTGCTGCGCCGCCGCCTGGACGGGGCCAATGTCCTGATCATGGGCCAGGAGGCCGATGTCGGCGTGCTGCGCCTGGTCGCCCTGGCGATGGGCGGCCGCAAGCTGTTCGTGATGGACAAGCCGATGCGCCAGACCCTGCCGGCCGACCTGCGCGAGCGGTTGGAGGCGCGGTTGAAGGTGATGAAGGAGCGGCCGGAGGCCATGGACGACGTCAAGCCCGCCTTCGCCGGCTTCCTGGTCGCCAACAGCCAGGACGGCAGCGTCTCGATCAGCGTGGGCGGCGTCACCGAGCGTATCCGCGACATCGCCAAGAGCCGTGACCTGAAACAGCGCCCGCGGATCCAGAACCTGCCCGACTACAGCCTGGTCGACGCGATCAAGGCCTTGGCGGGCGCGCCCAAGCCGCTTCAGGAGCTGTGCCTGGACGCGGGCCTGCGTCAGGCCGAGAGCGGTCAGGGCGGCGTCAAGGCTATGGCCCAGCGCTGGGCCGAGGGGCAGGTGCGCGATGTGGTCGCAGCCGACCGCGGCTTCCAGAGGTGCCTTGACTCCACGCCGTCGATCGCCCGCGAGCTGCGCGAGGGCCGCGACGATGCCGTGGACGCCATCGCCAAGGCGCTGAAGACGCCGGGCAAGGCCGTGGCGGTGATCGAGCTGCGCTCGCTGCTGGCTCAGGACGGGGTGCTGGACCGCTTGCGCGCCCAGGGCTTCACCGTAACTGCGCCTGAATAAGGTCAAGCTTACGCCGCATCGCGCCGCCAAGGTCGCACGTGATCACAGGGGGATATCCGAGATGCGTGCGACCTTGACCGGTCTGGTCCTGATGCTGGGCGCCGCCGCGAGCGCGGCCCAGGCCCAGGTCATCGATGATCCTCAGGCCAATGTAGTCGAGGCTCTGGTGGTCAGCGCCAGGCTGCCGGGCCCGGCCTGGTGGCGAGTGTCGGATGCCGACACGACGATCTACATCCTGGGGACGCCCGGCGCTCTGCCCAAGGGCATGGCCTGGGATACGTCGGTGCTGGACCGTCGCCTGGACGGCGCCTTTGCGGTGGTGACCGCTGCGGCCTGGCGGGCTGGCGTCACCGACATTCCGGCCCTGCTGAAGTTGCGCAAGGCCATGAAAGGCGACGAGGCCTGGGCCCGGCGCGCGCCAGAGCTTGCGACGCGCACAGAGCGCGCCTGGGCGGCGGTCGATCGCAAGGATCCCGACGGCTGGAAGGACTGGAAGCCGGTGATGATCGCCCTGCAGTTGGGTGGCAAGGCGATGGAACGATCGGATCTGCAGGCCGCCGAACCGGCGAAGACCGTGCGGAAACTGGCCAGCAAGCATCGCGTGAAGGTGCGCCCAGCGGAGGTCCACAAGGCCATGCCGATGCTGAAATCCATCGCGCGCCAGCACAGTGACGAGGCCGGCCTGACCTGCCTGACCGAAAGCCTGGACGCCATTGACGCCGGACCTGGCGCGCAGCGCGCAGCCGCCCAGGCTTGGGCGGTCGGGCAGGTGCGGGCGTCCCTGGCTGCGCCGCGTAGCGCCGAGCGGTGCGAACTGTTGCTGCCGGGCGTGGCCGATGCGCGCCGCCAGTCGGTGGACGACGAGGTCGAGGCCCTAATCGCCTTACTGAAGACGCCCGGCCATGCGGTGGCGCTCTATCCGATCCGAGGCCTGGTCGCCGAGGGCGGGGTGCTGGAAAAGCTGCGGGCGCGCGGGATCACGGTGCGCACGCCGGGTGACGGGTAAAAAACGAAAACGGCCCGGAAGCATCGCTTCCGGGCCGTTCGATTGTCTTGTCGCGTGAAGAGGCCTAGAGGCCCGGCAGCTTGATGCCGCCCTTCTTTTCGCGGCTGATGACCACGCCGTTCGAGCCGACCAGCTTCTTCAGGCGCGCTTCCTCGGCGGCGGCGTCGACTTCCAGCGGGGCGTTGGCGCCGGCCTGGGCGGCGGCGGTCACGTCCGTCTTCGACTGGCCCTTCTTCCAGAACATCACCTTGCTGGCGAAGCTCTCGTCCTTGTGGGCCAGATCGCCGTTCTCATCGTCGACGACGAAGCGGATCAGCGGGTCGGCGCGGTCGGCGCCGGCGCGGGCGACCAGAACCTTCTCGCCTTCCGAACGGCCGGCAGCGTTGCTCTGGCCGATCAGGGCGGCGCGGGCGGCGCTTTCAGGCTGCAGTTCCTGCGGGCGCGGCTGGCCGGGCGCCGGCGGGCGCAGGGCGTAGTCGGGCGGAACGACCAGCGGGGCCTTGCTGACGACGCGGAATTCGTCGGGCACGACCTTGTTCATGCCCAGAGCCTTCTGGGTCGAGGTGCAGCCAGCCAGGCCGATCGCGGCCACGGCGGTCAGGGCGCTCACGGTCGCGACCCGATTGAAACTCATGAAACCATGCTCCAGCAGGCCGACCCCCGGCCCAGAAATTCGGACGCTCTCGATACGACATCATCGCGCGGGCGCCAATGTCTCACGCGATTACGGCGTCATTCAGCCCAGTCTATTCGGTTTGATGGGACAGCTTCTTCTCTTCGGACCAGAAGCTGTCGATCAGCAGCAGGGCCACACCGATCGAAATGCCCGAGTCGGCGACGTTGAACACCCAGGGGAAATAGAGCCGCGAGACGTCGATGAAGTCGACGACGTAGCCGTACTGCACCCGGTCGATCAGGTTGTTGCCGATCGCCCCGCCAATGATCATGCCGATGCCTAGGGCCGGCAGCAGCTTGGTCGCCTTGCGCGCCCAGATGGCCAGGCCGATCACGACCAGAATCGAAAAGCCGATCAGTAGCCAGCGGCCCCAGTCGCTGTTCTTCAGCAGGCCAAAGCTCATGCCGTAGTTATGCACCATGGTCAGGTGCAGCGGGCCCAGCAGCGGCAGGGTCGAGCCCTGCTCGCGGCTCAGCACCGACAGCACCCAGAGCTTGGAGATCTGGTCCAGCACTACGGTGGCGGCGGCGACGGCGTAGGCGGTCCAGCCCAGGCGAGTGATCGATTTCATCTGCTTAAGCTCAACCGTCCTACGCTTCCAATCGCTAGCCGCGCTGCGCATCCCAGTACGCTACAGCTTCGGCGTCGCGAAGGCTAAGCTCCGGATAGCGGGCATCGGTTCCCACCTCCGGCAGGATCCGCCACGAACGGGCGCACTTGGCGCCCTCGGCCAGCTTCGGGTCCACCGACACGCTCTTGACCTCGTCGATCCGGAACGCGCCCGCATCGCTCGACACCAGCGTGGCGGCCGACGTGCGGAACACCTCGGCGGCGTCCAGGCCGTCGAAGGCGGCCAGCAGGTCGGCGTCGGCGACGTGGACGACCGGAGCCGCTTCCAGGGCCGAACCGATGCGCTTTTCGCGGCGCTCGACTTCCAGGGCGCCGGTCACGACCGACATCACGGTCTCGACCTTGGCCCAGCGGGCGGCCTCGACGTCGTTCTTCCAGGCGTCCGGCGTGGCCGGGATCACCCGCAGGCTGTTGGAGCCGGCGTCGGGGAAGCGCGTCATCCACGCCTCTTCCATGGTGAAGCTGGTCAGCGGCGACAGCCAGATGGTCAGGCGCTCGAAGACATAGTCCAGCACCGTGCGATAGGCGCGGCGGCGTAGGGCGTTGGGCGCGTCGCAGTACAGGCTGTCCTTGCGGATGTCGAAGAACAGGGTCGACAGGTCGCCCTGGCAGAACTCGATCAGCGGCCGGACCACGTCGCTGAAGCGATACGCTTCGTAGGCGGCGCGGACGTCGCGATCCAGCTCCCACAGGCGGTGCAGGATGTACTTCTCCAGCGGCGGGAAGTCGGCGTAGTCGGTGACCCGCTCTTCCTCGGTGAAACCGGCCAGGGCGCCCAGTAGGTAGCGCGTGGTGTTGCGCAGCTTGCGATAGGCGTCGGTCGTGGTGGCCAGGATCGTCTTGCCGATCCGCTGGTCTTCCGAATAGTCGACCATCGCCGCCCACAGACGCAGGATCTCGGCGCCGCTTTCCTTGGTGATGGTCTGCGGCTCGACGGTGTTGCCCTTGGACTTGGACATCTTCTCGCCGTTCTCGTCCTGGGTGAACCCGTGGGTGAGAACCGCCTTGTAGGGCGCGCGGCCGCGGGTGCCGGAGCCTTCGAGAAGCGACGACTGGAACCAGCCGCGGTGCTGGTCCGAGCCTTCCAGATAGAGGTCGGCCGGCCAGGCGCTGTCGGTGCGGCCTTCGATCGTGAAGGCGTGGGTGCAGCCCGAGTCGAACCACACATCCAGGATGTCGGTGATCTTCTCGTACTGGGCCGGATCGTGCACGCCCAGGAACTCGGCGTCGGGGGTCGTGAACCAGGCGTCGGCGCCGCCCTCGCGGATGGCGTCCAGGATGCGGCCGTTGACGGCCGGGTCGTTCAGCGGATGGCCGGTGTGCTTGTCCACGAACATCGCCAGAGGCGTGCCCCAGTTGCGCTGGCGGCTGACCAGCCAGTCGGGACGCGTCTCGACCATCGAGCCGATGCGGTTGCGGCCCGCTTCCGGGTGGAAGGCGGTGTCGGCGATGGCCTGCACGGCGACTTCGCGCAGGGTCTTGCCGCCCAGGCTGTCGACGGCGTGGTCCATGCGGATGAACCACTGCGGAGTGTTGCGGAAGATCACCGGGGCCTTCGAGCGCCAGCTGTGCGGATAGCTGTGCTCGACGCGGCCGCGCGCCAGCAGGTTTCCGGCCTCAATCAATTTGTCCATGACCGCGCCGTTGGCGGCCCCGAACTTGCCAGCCTTCTTGCCCTCGGTCTCGATGACCTGCAGGCCGCCGAACAGCGGCACGTGGGCGTAGTAGGCGCCGTCCGGATCGACGGTGTCGGGGATCTCGCGATGACCGTGGGCCAGCCAGACATTGTAGTCGTCGGCACCGTGGCCCGGAGCGGTGTGGACGAAGCCCGTACCGGCGTCGTCAGTCACGTGGTCGCCGGCCAGCAGCGGCACGGCGAAGCCGTAGTGGCTGTCCAGGTCCGCCAGCGGATGGGCCAGGACCATGCCTTCGCAGTCGACGTTCTCGATCTTCTCGAACGATGCGACCTTGGCGGCCTTGAAGACCTCTTCGGCCAGCTTCTCGGCCACGATCAGGCGATCGCCGACGGCCGACCAGGGGGCAAACTCCAGGCCTTCCTCCAGCGCCTTCACCTCGAAAACGGCGTAGGGGATGTCGGGGTTGTACGAGACCGCGCGGTTGGCCGGGATGGTCCACGGCGTGGTGGTCCAGATCACCAGCTTGGCGCCGACGGCGGCGTCCGAGCCCTCGACGACCGGGAACTTCACCCAGATCGTGGGCGAGACGTGGTCGTGATACTCGATCTCGGCGTCGGCCAGGGCCGTGCGCTCGACCGGGCTCCACATCACCGGCTTGGAGCCGCGATAGAGCTGGCCGGTGGCCAGGAACTTGTGGAACTCGGCGACGATCGTGGCTTCCGAGGTGAAGTCCATGGTGGCGTAGCGGTTCCACCAGTCGCCCAGCACGCCCAGGCGCTGGAACTCGGTCTTCTGGGCCTCGACCCAGCCGCCGGCATAGGCGCGGCATTCGCGGCGGAATTCCTCGGCCGGGACCTCGTCCTTGCGGCGGCCCTTGGCGCGGAATTGCTCCTCGATCTTCCACTCGATCGGCAGGCCGTGGCAGTCCCAGCCGGGCACGTAGTCGACGTCGTAGCCGAGGGCGAAGCGCGAGCGAACCACGAAGTCCTTCAGCGTCTTGTTCAGGGCGTGGCCGATGTGGATGGCGCCATTGGCGTAGGGCGGGCCGTCGTGCAGCACGTACAGCGGCGCGCCGTCAGCTTGTCTCTTCGCGCGGATGGCGCCGTACAGGCCCTTGTCGGAGAGGGCGGCCCAGCCCTCCAGGATCTCGGGTTCCTTCTTGGGCAGGCCCCCGCGCATCGGGAACGGGGTGTCGGGAAGGAAGACGGTCTCGCGATAGTCGCGGGCGGTCGTGGCGTCGTCGGCCATGGCTTTAGGTGTCCGGCTTTAGAAAGGTGTCGGAAGAGGGCGGGAAAACCCGGCGCGCGCTGGAGGATCGTCCGGCGGCGTCACGCCGGGCGGATAATTCGCGAAATCTTCCGAACGAAATTCATGGCCAGCGGGATAGCAGAGGGTTGGCGGAGACGCCAGTGCTTGCCCCCACCTGACCGCTCCGCGGTCGTCCGCCCCCGGAGGGGGCAGACGGTGCTCCGTCTTCCCCCTCAGGGGGAGGAGCGCGAAGCGCGGAGGGGGCGAGTAGGCCTTAAGCCACCCGCCGCCGCTGCCGGGGCGTGATCGTCACCGTCATCAGCCGCGCTTGTCGGATGACCAGGAAGTCCGTTGCTCGGCCAATGCTGTGGTGGTCCAGCGCGCGCAGCAGGTCGTCCAGCCCGGTCAGCGCCTGGCTTCCCGCCGCTACCAAAAGATCCCCCACCTGGATCCCCGCCTTCAGCGCCGGGCCGCCGGCGTCGACGCTGGCGACATAGACCGCATAGGGCTGGGTGACGCCGGTCGCTTTGGCCAGGGCCGGCGGGATCGGGGCCTGTTGCGCGACGAGGCCGATCGAGCCGCGCCGCACGTGGCCGTGGGCCAGGAGCTCGGCGATCACGAAGCGGGCGGTGTTGGCGGCGACCGCGAAGCACAGGCCTTGGGTCCCGGCGATGATCGCCGTGGCGATGCCGACCACCTCGCCGGTGGAATTGACCAGCGGCCCGCCGCTGTTGCCGGGGTTGAGCGCCGCGTCGGTCTGGATCAAGTCCTCGATCAGCCGGCCGCGCTCGGCGCGCAAGCTGCGGCCCAAGGCCGAGACCACGCCGGTGGTCACCGTGGCCTCGAAGCCCAGCGGCGCGCCGATGGCGATGACCAGCTGGCCGCGCCGCAGCTTCTTGGAGTCGCCCAGCCGGGCCGGCGGGATGTCGACCGGCTCGTCCAGCTTGATCACGGCCAGGTCGGTGTCGGGATCGTCGCCGACGCAACGGGCGGTGAAGCTGCGCCCCTCGGCGGTGATCACGACATAGCGGTTGGCGCCCTGGATCACGTGGCTGTTGGTCAGGATCAGCCCGCCTTCAGCGATCACGAAGCCCGAGCCGACGCCGGAGAAGCGCGGATCGTCCAGCATCGGGTGGATGCGCACGACGCTGGGGCCGATGCGCTCGACCGCCCGGACCACGGCGTTGGAATAGGCGTCCAGCAAGTCGCCGTCGGGCAGGGCGCAGTAACCGCCCTCGACCTCGATCGCCCGGCCGGTGTCGAACACGAACTGCGCGCCGTCCGGATAGGCCAGGATCTCGTGCGCGCGCCGCCGCGCCGGCCGCCGGGCGCGGGCGAACAGATCGTATTTCCGTCCCTTGAGCATGCGGTCCCCACCCCAGCGTCAGGGAAGGTTAACGGCGCAGGTTGAGATCGGAAAGCTTTTCTCCTCACCCGTGAAACGCGGGAGGAGAAATCAGAACCCCGGCGCGACGATCGCCCGCGCCGCCTGCTCGTCGCGGCGGATCTGTTCGATCATCAGCTCCAGGCTGTCGAACTTCAGTTCCGGACGCAGGAAGGCGATCAGGTCGGTTTCCAGGACTTGGCCGTAGAGGTCCTCGTCGAAGTCGAACAGCCAGGTCTCCAGCCGGGTCTCGACGATGCCGGTGGTCGGGTTGTTGCCGAGATTGGCCACACCGGGCACTTCGCGGCCGTCCGGCAGTCGGGTGCGGGTGGCATAGACGCCCAACTTGGGGACCACATAGTCCTCGACCTCGACATTGGCGGTCGGAAAGCCCAGCTGACGGCCCAGCTGCTGGCCGCGGCGGACCACGCCCTCGATGGCGAACGGGCGGCCCAGGATGCGGGCGGCTTGCTCCGGGTGTCCGTCGCGCAAGGCGTCGCGCACGCCGGTCGAGGAGAACTTCTCGCCGTCCTTGCCCGCTACCGGCTCGGCGATCGAGACGGTGAAACCGTATTCCTGGCCATAGGATCGCAGCAGATCGGCGCTGCCGGTGCGGCCACGACCGAACGAGATGTCGAAGCCGGCGGCGACGTGCTTCACGCCAAGACCCTGGACCAGCACCTTCTCGACGAATTCGCGGTCGCCAAAACTGGCCATCTCGAAGTCGAACGGCAGCAGATACAGCAGGTCGACGCCCAGGCCGCCCAAGGCGCGGGCCTGCTGGGCGTGGGTCATCAGCTTGAAGGCTGGCTCGGTCGGCCGGAACAGCCGGCGCGGGTGCGGGTCGAAGGTGATGACGCCCAGCGGCGTATGATCGGCCAGGGCGGCTTTAGCGGCCTGCGCGACGACCTGCTGATGGCCGCGATGCACGCCATCGAAATTGCCGAGCGCGACGGACGCGCCTCGCTCCTCAGCGGGCAGGTCCTTCCAGGCGTTGACGGTCTTCAGGCTCATCACGCGGCCGCCTTCCGGGGAACCATGACCACGGCTTCGCCATCGACGACGGCCTTGCCGTTGACTTTGCAGACGGTCGACAGTGTCACCTGGGCCTTGGCGGCGTTGATCTCCGTGACCGTGACGATCGCGGTGACTGTGTCGCCGATCTTCACCGGTCGCTTGAACTTCAGCGATTGCGCCAGATAGACCGCGCCCGGCCCGGGCAGCTGCGTGCCCAGCACCGCCGAGATGTAGCCGGCCGACAGCATGCCGTGGGCGATGCGCTGGCCAAAGCTGGTCGTGGCCGCATACTCGGCGTCCAGGTGCACCGGATTGGTGTCGCCGGTCACGTCGGCGAAGGCGACGATGTCGGCCTCGCCGACGGTGCGGACCAGCTCGGCCGACTGGCCGACCTCCAGGTCCTCGAGATATTTGCCCTGCATTCGCCCGGCCCCCTTTTTCTTGTTCTCTACCAGACCAGATCGCCGATGGCGTGGGTCGCGCCCACCGCCTCGGCGTCGAGCAGGGCCTGGACGGCGTAGGGGATCAGCTGGCCGTCGGGGCCGACGGCCTTTTCACCGTGGATGCCCTTGGCGATGAACAGGCAGGCCAGCTTCTGGTCGTGGGCGCCCTTGACGTCGGTGATGACGCCGTCGCCGACGCACAGCACGCGCGAGCGATCCACCGGCCGGCCCAGCAGCACGGCGGCCTTTTCCAGAGCCAGGTCGTACATGGCGGGATAGGGCTTGCCGGCCATCACGACCTTGCCGCCCAGGCTCTCGTAGAGATCGGCCAGGGATCCGGCGCAGAAGATCAGCCGGTCGCCGCGCTGCACGACCCGATCGGGATTGGCGCAGATGAACAGCAACCCCCGGTCGGCGGCGACCTTGAGGCGGTCGCGATAGTCCTCAGGGACCTCGGTTTCGTCGTCGAACAGGCCGGTGCAGGAGATGAAGTCGGCGTCCTCGCAGGTCCCTTCTGTCAGGCCGAGGCCCGCATAGAGCGGCTCGTCGCGGGGCGGGCCCAGCTTCCAGACCTTGCCCGGCGCCTGAGCCTTCAGCAGCGCCTGGGTGGCGTCGCCCGAGGTGACGAAGCCGCTATAGGCCGCGCGCGGCACGTTCAGGCCGTCCAGCTGCGGCACCACGTCGGGCGAGGGGCGCGGCGAGTTGGAGATCAGCACCACCGGGCCCTTGGTCTCGCCCCACTTCACCAGCGCGTCGCAAGCCTCGGGGAAGTTCTGGACGCCGTTGTGGATCACGCCCCACACGTCGCAGAGCACCACATCGTAGCGGTCGGAAAGGGCGGAAAGGCCGGCGGGAAAGTCCATCATGGGCTGGGCGGTACCGATCGGAAGGCGGGGCGTCAATGTCGCCGGGCCCTATAGCTGTCGTCGCGCGGGCCGGATTCAAGTCTCGCGCAAGACTTGACGCGGTCGCTTTCGAGGACCGCCGTTCCGTGACTATCCTCGCGCAGGAACGGAGGGGCCGATGACGATTCTGATCCTGGGCTTGGTGTTGTTTCTGGGGATCCACTCGGTGCGGATCCTGGCCGGACCGTTCCGCGACGCGCAGGTGGCGGCCAGCCCCAACCGCTGGAAGGGGCTCTATTCGCTGATCTCGGCCGTGGGGCTGGGCCTGATCATCTGGGGCTGGATCCTGGCCCGGCCGATGGCGCCGCAGCTCTACGACCCGCCGACCTGGGGGCGCCACGCCACCTTGCTGCTGGTCTGGCTGGCCTTCGTGCTGATGCCGACCGCCAACGCCCCGACCGGGCGGATCAAGGCCACCGTGCGCCACCCGATGCTGCTGGGCGTGATCTTCTGGTCGGCCGGCCACCTGCTGGCCAATGGCGACCAGGCCTCGGCGGCGCTGTTCGGCTCGTTCCTGGTCTGGGCGATCATCGACCTGATCTCGGCCCTGGGACGGCGCGAACCCGCGCCGGTGGTGGTCAAACCGCGGGCCGACATCATCGCGGTGGTCGCCGGCACGGTGCTGTGGGCGGTGTTCGTGATGGGTCTACACCGGATGCTGTTTGGCGTGTCGCCGCTGGGCTAGGTCGCGTCGTGGAAGATCACGCCCATGGTCCGCCGCCGGCCTGAGCGCACTTCGCTGACGCCGTGCCGGAGAATCCGGCGGTGGACGCCGCGCACGCCGTCGGCGGGGCGTTCGCGGACGGCGAAGATCACGCCTTCGCCCTGCTTCAGCGGCACGACCTGGGGCGCGGACTGCTGTCTCGGGCGCTGCTCGACCAGCACGAATTCGCCGCCCTCGAAGTCGCGGCCGGGCTCGTCCAGCAGGAACGCCGCCTGCAGCGGGAACACGTGCTCGCCGTAGAGGTCCTGGTGCAGGCAGTTGTAGTCGCCGGGGCCGTAGGTCAGCAGCAGGGGCGTGGGCCGCACCTGGCCGGCCGCGTGGCAGCGGGCCAGCATCTCGTCCAGCGCGTCGGGGAAGCGCCGTTCATCGCTCAGGCGCTCGGCCCAGCCGTTGGCGATCACCGACAGCGGGCCGTAGAGGCCTTGGCGTAGGCGCTGGACGACGTCGGGCAGCGGATAGCTGAAATACTTGTACTCGCCGCGCCCGAAGCCGTGGCGGGCCATGACCACCCGGCTGCGGAAGCCGGCGTCTTGGGGATAGAGATCGGCGATGGCGGCGCAGGTCTCGGGCTTGAGGATCGGCCCGGTCAAGGCCCAGCCGCGCGCGTCAAGTTCGGCGGCGATGCGGGTCCAATCAAGATTCACGCGGCCTCGCGGTCGGGCTTGCAGCGCAGGCAGGCGCGGAAGCCGGCGGCGCGGGCGCTGTCGCGGGTGTCATGGAATTCGACGTTCTTGCGCAGCGGTCGGCCGGCGCAGCTGGTCACGCAGTAGACGCCGGTGGTGCGCACGGCGACATAGAACGCCCCGTCGGCGGCGCGATCGCGCGTCTCCCAGGCGGCCCAGCGGGCGTCTTCGGTGTCGTAGGGCATGACGATCTCCTCTTGCGAGGGATCCTGCGCTGGTCTCAGCCGAAGATCATTCCGAAGCTTGCGGTCGTCCTATTTGGCGGCGCGACAGGCGCCGAAACCGGCGACCACTTTCGGCTGTCGCGCCTACCAGCCCACCGCGCGACGGCGCAGCGTGCCGCGCATGAAATCGGCGGGCGGTTCGGCCTCGGCCAGGACGGCGTCGCGGATGGCGCGCGGTTCGCCGAACAGGTGGCCTTGGCCATAGCCGATGTCGAGATCCAGAATGTCGACGATCTGCTTCTCGGCCTCGACCTTCTCGACGATGACCTCGATGCCATAGCGGCGGGTCAGGGCGGCGAAGTCGGTGGCGTTAAGGTCGGGCAGCGAGGCGATGACCAGCTTGCCGTCCTGCTCTTCCAGCTGGTCCAGCATCATCTGGGCGCCGACCTTCAGGTACTTCACGTCGGCGCGGGCCAGGTCCTGGAAGTCCAGGTCCAGGTCGGCGACCTTGTCCAGGCTGAAGCTGAAGCCCAAGCTGGCCAGACGGGCCATGTGGCGGGCCTCGACGGGACCGCGGCGGTCGAATGCGCCCTGGCCCAGCTCGAAGATCACCGCGCCGGCCAGATCCTTGTTGGCCTGCATGAATTCCAGGAACTGCGGGAAGAACGTCTCGTCGCCCAGGCTGGCCAGCGAGATGTTGCAGAAGATCCCGACCTTGCGGTCCTGCTTGGCCAGACGACGCACGATCTGCACGCAGCGGAACAGCAGCAGGTTGTCGATGGCCGTCATCAGGCCTTCCGGCTCGGCTACCGCCAGATACTCGGCCGGCATCATCACGCGGCCGGTGTCGTCGCGCAGACGCGAGAAGCTCTCGTAATAGACCGTGCGGCGCTGGGGCAGGCTGACGATCGGCTGCAGATAAAGGTCCACCCGGTTCTCGGCCAGGGCGTCCTGCACGACTTGCAGCATGTGGCTAGCCTGAGGCGCGCGTTCGCGGCCCTGGCTTTCGTGACGGGCCGAGGCGGCGGCCATCTGGTGGCTGAGCTGGTGCTCCAGCCGGCCGTTCATCTGCTGGATCATGTCCTCCAGCTGATGGACTTCGGACGACAGGGCCTCGGTGCGGCGCTCGGTGTCGGCGGCGACGGTCTCGACCAGGTCGGTGACGCGGGCGTCGACCTTCTCGATCTGGTCCAGCAGGATGGCGTGGGCTTCGCGCACGGTGTCGATGTCGCCGCGCAGGGCGGCGGCCATGAAGGTCTGGGCGACCAGGCCGTGGAAGGCGAAGCACAGGCCCAGCGTGCCGATGAACGCCGAAACGCCGACAGCCGGAGTAGCCCCCATCCTCCAGAGGAAGAGGGAGACGATCAGGGCCAGACAAAGATAGGCGCCCGTCAGGAGCGCCAGCATCAGCCTACGCATGAATTCGCCCACACGAATCGTTAAGGGACAATCAGACCGCCCAGCCGCCAAAGAGTCGAATCTATTAACGACCCTGCGCCATTCGGTCCCAACAGCCCCGGAGCCCGATAGGCTCCTTATTGAAACTCTTAACGCAGCATAACCCAAGTCGAGCTCGGTGCTGAGTCCTTACGCTCCTACGCTGAATCGACAGCGAGGCTTGGCGCTGATAATCACTCGCAAAATGATCGGAGTGGTTATGTCCGAAGCGTACCCCATCTCTCCTGAAGCCGGTTCCGAGGCCTGTGTGCGGCCGCTGGCCGCCGCGCGGCGCGGTGATCGCGGCGTCATCGTCCGGGTCACCGGCGTGTCCGGCGCCGCCGAGGCGGTGGTCGCCGACGAGCTGGAGCGCCGGCTGCTGGAGATGGGTTTTGTCGAGGGTGCGGCCATCGAGGTGCTGCACGAAGGCCTTTTCGGCCGTGATCCGATCGCCGTGCGGGTGGACGACACCCGCGTCGCCCTGCGTCGCCGCGAGGCCGGCGCCGTTTCTGTGAAGTTCGACGGACGGTAAGATCTTGGCTCTCGATATCGCTCCCGCCGACGCGGCGAACGCCCCCGTTTCCGCCGATCGCGCCCGCGTCGCCCTGGTCGGCAATCCGAACTCGGGCAAGACGGCCCTGTTCAACGCCCTGACCGGCAGCCGCCAGAAGGTCGCCAACTACGCCGGCGTCACTGTCGAGCGGAAGGAAGGCGTGCTGACCACGCCGGCCGGCCGCCATATGCGCGTGCTCGACTTGCCCGGCACCTATTCCCTGCGCGCCCGCAGCCCCGACGAAGTGGTCACCCGCGACGCGGTGCTGGGCAAGCTTTCCGGCGAGGCCGCGCCCGAGGCCCTGATCTGCGTGGCCGACGCCACCAATCTGCGCCTCGTCCTGCGCCTGGTGCTGGAGCTGAAGCAGGTGGGCCGCCCGTTCGTGCTGGCCCTCAACATGTACGACATCGCCCAGCGCCAGGGCCTGCGCATTGACCTGGAGCGCCTGAGCCAAGAGATCGGCGCGCCGATCGTCACCACCGTGGCGACCCGCAAGCGCGGCCTGCCCGAACTGCTGACCGAGGTCGAAGCCATCGTCGCGGCCAGCAAGCCGGAACTCACCGCCGAGAATGTCTGGCATGAGCCGACCCCGGCCGAGATCCGCGCCGCCCACGCCCAGGCCGAGCGCATCTTCAAGGCCTGCGTGAAGCCGCCCGAGCGCCCCGACACCATCACCGGCAAGATCGACGACGTGCTGCTGCACCCGGCGGCGGGCCTCGCCATCCTGCTGACCCTGCTGTTCGTGATGTTCCAGGCGGTGTTCACCTGGGCCACGCCGGCCATGGACGGCATCGACGCCGGCTTCGCGGCCCTGGTCGAGCTGACCAACGCCAACCTGCCCAAGGGGCTGCTGACCAGCTTCATCGCCGACGGCCTGATCGCCGGCGTCGGCAGCGTGCTGGTGTTCCTGCCGCAGATCCTGATCCTGTTCTTCTTCATCCTGCTGCTGGAAGACAGCGGCTACATGGCCCGCGCGGCCTTCCTGATGGACAAGATCATGGGCGGCGCAGGCCTGCACGGCCGCGCCTTCATCCCGCTGCTGTCCAGCTTCGCCTGCGCCATTCCCGGCATCATGTCGACGCGGGTGATCGACAACCGGCAGGACCGACTGACCACGATCCTGGTCGCGCCGCTGATGACCTGCTCGGCGCGCATCCCCGTCTACACCCTGATCATCGGCGCCTTCATCCCGCAGGAGACCGTCTGGGGCTTCCTGTCGCTGCAGGGGCTGGTGATGTTCGGCCTCTATGCCAGCGGCATCGTCAGCGCGCTGGTGGTGTCGTTCCTGATCCGCCGGGTGTTCTGGCGCGGCGCCGTCGAGCCCTTCATGATGGAGTTGCCGACCTATCGCTGGCCCGAGCCGCGCAACGTGCTGATGAACCTGTGGACCCGGGCCCGGATCTTCCTGACCCGCGCCGGCCGGATCATCATGCCGCTGATGGTGCTGGTCTGGGTGCTGTCGACCTTCCCCTATCCGCCGGAAGGCGCGACGGGGCCGGCCATCGACTACAGCATCGCCGGTCGCCTGGGTCAGTTCCTAGCCCCGCTGATGGCCCCGATCGGCTTCAACTGGCAGATGACCGTGGCCCTGATCCCCGGCATGGCCGCCCGCGAAGTGGCCGTGGCCGTGCTGGGCACCGTCTATGCCGTCGGTGGCGAGGACGGCGAGACCGGCGCCCTGTCGACCTTGCTGAAGCACCAGTGGTCGCTGGCCACCGCCCTGTCGTTCCTGGCCTGGTACGTCTTCGCGCCGCAGTGCCTGCCCACCCTGGGCGTGGTCAAGCGCGAGACCAACAGCTGGGTCTGGCCGACGGTGATGTTCGTCTACATGGTCGGCCTGGCCTATCTGGCGTCCTTCATCGTCTACCACACGGCCGTGGCCCTCGGCGCGGGGTGATGGGCGCGGGCTGAGCCCCGCCTTCAGGGGGCAAGAAAAAGCCCGCCCCGGGAGACCGGGGCGGGCTTTGTCGTTGTGGAGCGCGGCGCGATCAGCGCGTCGGGACCGGGACCTCGCCGCGATAGTCGTAGAAGCCGCGGCCGGTCTTCTTGCCCAGCCAGCCGGCCTCGACATACTTCACCAGCAGCGGGCAGGGGCGGTACTTGCTGTCGGCCAGGCCTTCGTGCAGCACGTTCATGATGCTCAGCACGGTGTCCAGGCCGATGAAGTCGCCCAGCTCCAGCGGGCCCATCGGATGGTTGGCGCCCAGCTTCATCGCCGTGTCGATGGCGTCGACGGTGCCGACCCCTTCGTACAGCGTGTAGATCGCCTCGTTGATCATCGGCACCAGCACGCGGTTGACGATGAAGGCGGGGAAGTCTTCGGCGTTCGAGGTGATCTTGCCCAGCGACTGGGCGAAGGCCACGGCCGTCTCGTAGGTCGGCACGTCGGTGGCGATGCCGCGGATGATCTCGACCAGCTTCATCAGCGGGACAGGGTTCATGAAATGCAGGCCGATGAAGCGCTCGGGGCGATCGGTCGACGAGGCCAGGCGCGTGATCGAGATCGACGAAGTGTTCGAGGCCAGCAGCGTCTCGGGCTTGAGGTGCGGCTGCAGGCTGCGGAAGATCGACTTCTTGATCTCCTCGTTCTCGGTCGCCGCCTCGATGGCCAGGTCCGTGGCGCCGACGGCCTCGAGGCCTTCGGCGGGCTGGATGCGGGCGAGAGCCGCCTTCATGGCCTCGTCGTCGATGATGCCGCGGCTGACCTGGCGAGCCAGGTTCTTCTCGATCAGCACCAGGCCGGCGTCGATCCGCTCGCGCGAGATGTCGTGTAGCTGCACGCCATAACCGCCCAGGGCCACGACATGCGCGATGCCTGCGCCCATCTGGCCCGCGCCGATCACGCCGACCGTCTTGATTTCACTCATAAAGCCAAGCCTTCGCTTGAAATCGCGCCGGGCTTTCGCGCTCGGCCTTCGGATATGCCGAGATTTCTAGCACGAGAAACCCTCCGCTCGGCAAGGCTTTGCTGCGATGCAACGCAGCGTGGCGTCAGTCGCGGGGCGGATAGGGGTGGCGAACCCCGGCCGGATCCTCGACCTGACCCTCGCCCAAATAGTTGGGGCCGACCGGCGCCTTACCGTGTCCGCCGGGGATATCCAGGATGTAGGTCGGCTGGGCCAGGCCCGACAGATCGCCGCGCAGGGCCCGCATGATCGCCTGGCCTTCGGCGATGCTCGTACGCAGGTGCGAAGTGCCCGGCGCGAAGTCGTGGTGGTGCAGGTAGTAGGGCCGGATCCGCGTCTCGACAAAGGCCCGCATCAGGTCGGCCAGGGTGTCGGGATCATCGTTGACGCCCTTCAGCAGCACGGTCTGGCTCAGCATCGGAATGCCGGCGTCGACGATCCTGGCGCAGGCGGCGCGGGCCGCCGGGGTCAGCTCACGCACATGGTTGGCGTGCAGGGCGACATAGACGGTCTTGGTCGAGCGCTTGAGGGCCGCGATCAGCTCGGGGCTCACCGCATCAGGATCCACGGCCGGCACACGGGTGTGGAAGCGGACGATCTTGACGTGCGGGATGGCTTCCAGCCGGTCCATCAGATCGGCCAGGCGTCGGGGCGACAGCACCAGTGGGTCGCCGCCGGTGACGATTACCTCCCAGATCTCCGGTCGGCCGGCGATATAGGCGAAGGCGGCGTCCAGCTGGGCCGGGGTCAGGTTCGACAACCCCTCGGGCCCGACCATTTCGCGGCGGAAGCAGAACCGGCAATAGACCGCGCAGGTGTGGGTGGGCTTCAGCAGCACCCTGTCTTTATAGCGATGCACGATTCCATCCACAGGGCTGTGGATATCATCGCCGATTGGGTCCGGATCCTCGCCGGGCGTGGAGATCAGCTCCTCGGACGCGGGGACGAACTGCCGGGCGATCGGATCGTCGGCGTCGGCCGGTTCGATCAGCTCGGCCATGGCCGGGGTAATGGCCACCGCATAGCGCGCCGCTACGGCCTCCAGCGCCGGCAGGCGCTCGGGCGCGACCAAGCCGGCCTCGGCCAGCGAGCGGGCGTCGCGCAGGGTCTTTTCGGTGGAGGCCATGAGGGGCGGGGATATGAGGGATTTTGCGGCTTTAGGCAAACCGGCCTAGCCCGCCACCGGCGTCCAGACCACGTCCTCGATCCGGCGGGCGCCGCTGGCCAGCAGCACCAGGCGGTCGAAGCCCAGGGCCGAGCCGGAGGCTTCGGGCATGTGCTCGAGGGCGGCCAGGAAGTCCTCGTCGATCGGATAGCGCTCGCCGTAGATGCGGGCCTTTTCGTCCATCTCGATCATGAATCGGCGCCGCTGTTCGGACGGGTCGGTCAGTTCGCCAAAGGCGTTGGCCAGCTCGACGCCGCAGGCATAGAGCTCGAAGCGTTCGGCCACGCGCGGGTCGGCGTCTTTCGGGCGGGCCAGGGCGGCTTCCGAGATCGGATACTCGCACAGCACCGTGGCGCGGCCTTCGCCCAGGCGCGGCTCGACCTTCTCGACGATGATGCGGCTGAAGATGTCGGCCCAGCCGTCGTCGTCAGCCACGCGGATGCCGGCGGCGCGGGCGCCGTGGGCCAGCTGTTCGCGGTCCGTCGAACCGTCGGCCGCGACACTGGCCAGCAGATCGACGCCGGCGTGGCGGTCGAACGCCCCGGCCACCGACAGGCGTTCCGGCTCGGCGAACGGATCGCAGCTGATGCCGCGGAAATCGAAGCGCTGGGTCCCCGCCGTCTCGGCCGCCAGGGCCAGCAGGGTGGCGCAGTCGTCCATCAGGGTCTGGTAGGGCGCGCCGGCCCGATACCATTCCAGCATGGTGAACTCGGGATGGTGCAGCGGCCCGCGCTCGCGGTTACGCCACACCCTGCCCAGGCTGAAGATCTTCTCCTCGCCAGCGGCCAGCAGCTTCTTGCAAGCGAACTCTGGCGAGGTGTGCAGATAGAGCGGCGAGGCCTCGCCCGAGATCGTCAGGGCCTCCGTGCCGAAGGCGTGCAGATGCGCCTCGTTGCCGGGCGACACCTGCAGGGCGGCGGCCTCGACCTCCTCGAAACCCTGGGCCTCGAACCAGGCGCGGAAGGCCTTGGTGATGCGGTTGCGGGCCAGCAGGAACGGCCGGCGGTCGGCGTGGACATCGCTGCGCCACCAAGGGGATGAAGTCGAGGACAAGGTCAGCAAACCGAAGAGACTGGAGATTTTGCCCCGTTCGCTATACGAGGGCGCTCACGGATCAATACCACGATCGCGCCAGCGCACTCGCGCGCGCTTTCCACCCAAGGACGATAAGTACGTGAAGGTCGCAGCCAGCTCGCTCCGCAAAGGCGCCGTCGTCGATATGGACGGCAAGCTCTACGTCGTCCTGACGGTCGACAACATCCACCCCGGCAAGGGCACCCCGGTGACCCAGCTGAACATGCGCCGCATCTCGGACGGCGTGAAGGTTTCGGAACGCTACCGCACGACCGAGCAGGTCGAGCGCGCCTTCGTCGACCAGCGCAACCACACCTTCCTGTACCAGGACGCCGAAGGCTTCCACTTCATGAACCCGGAAAGCTACGACCAGCTCGTGGCGACGGAAGAAGTGATCGGCGACGCCGCACCGTACCTGCAGGAAAACATGACGGTGCAGCTGTCGACGCACAACGACGTGCCGATCGCCATCGAACTGCCCCGCACCGTGATCCTGGAAATCGTCGACACCGAACCGTCGGTGAAGGGCCAGACCGCCTCGTCGTCGTACAAGCCGGCCGTGCTCAGCAACGGCGTCAAGACCACGGTCCCGCCGTACATCACCGTCGGCACCCGCGTGATCATCCTGACGGAAGACAACAGCTATCAGGAGCGCGCCAAGGACTAAGCGTCCTTCGGTTCGAAGACTTCAAAGGCCCGGAGCTGATGCTCCGGGCCTTTTTCGTTACAGCCCGATGGCTTCCAGCTGGCTGGGGGTCATGGCGTTCAGCTGGGCCGAGGTCAGCTTGTTGACCTGGGCGCGCGAGAACTGGGTCAGCTGGCCGGGCGTGAAGGCGGCGATCTGCGTGCTGGTGAAGCCGCTGATCTGGCTGGGCATGATCTGGCCGATCTGGGTGGCGTTCAGGCTTTCAATCGCCGTGGCCGGCAGCTGCCCCATCTGGGTGGTGCTCAGGGCGCCCAGCTGCTGGCCCGACAGACGCGCTAGCCCCTGAGGCCCGAACGAGGCCAGCTGCTCACCCGTGAAGCCGCGCACCTGGGTGGCGCTGAGGCTGGCGAACTGGGTGTCGCTCATGCCGGCCACCGCCCCGATCGACAGGGCGCCGATCTGCGTGCCGGTGAGGGCCGCGATCTGCGAGGCGCCGAACTCGCCCATGTCGGCGGTCGACAGGCCGCGCAGCTGCACGGGCGTCAGGCCGGCGATCTGGCCCGCCGTCATCGACGCTACCTGGGTGACGCTGAGGGCTGAGATGTCCTCCGGCGAGAAGCCTTCCAGCTGGTCGGCGGTCAGGGCGCCGATCTGGGTGGTGGCCATCTCGGCGATGTCGGTGACGCTGAACTGTTCGATCTGGGTGGTGGTCAGGCCGCGCACCTGGGTGGTGGTCAGGCGGGCGAACTGGGTGGCGTCGAGCGCCGCCAGGATCTCGCCGCGCACCGCGCCGATCTGGCCGGCCGACAGCATCGCGACTTGGCTGGACGAGAAGACGCCGAAGCTGGCGGCGTCCAGGCTGGCCACCTGGGTCGTCGCCAGGCCGGCCACCTGGGTGGTCGACAGCGCCGCCAGGCGGCTGGTCCCCAGCGCTGCGAAGGCGGCCGGCGACAGCGCGCCCACCTGGCTGGCGCTCAAGGCGGCCAGGTCGGTGGTCGACAGGCCCGCGATCACCGTGGTCGAGACCCCGGCCATCTGGGTGGCGGTCAATTGGGCCAGGCGCTTCTGCAGCACCGAGTCCGGCAGGACCGAGATCTGGGTCGGCGACAGGCCCGACAGCTGCGTGGTCGACAGGGCGCTCAGCGCCGTCGTCGTCAGGCTGGACAGGTTGGTGGTCGACAGCGCGCCCAGCTGGCCGCCGGTCAGGCCGCCGACCTGGGTGGTCGACAGCTCGGCGAAGTCGGTGGTCGACAGCGACCCCATCTGGGTGGCCGTCAGGGCCTGGACCTGGCTCATCGACAGGCGCGACACCTGGGTGGCGGTCAGGGCCGAGAGCGCGGTGTTGCTGAGCGCCGCCAGCAGTCCGCCCGACAGGCTGCTGACCTGGGTGACGCCCAGCGCGGCGACCTGGTCGCCGGTCAGCACGCCGGCCTGGGTGGTCGAAAGGCCGGTCAATTGAGCTGCGCTCAGGGCGGCCACCTGGGTGGCGGTCATGGCCGGCAGGATGTCCGTCGACAGGGCGCCGACCTGGGTCGAGTTCAGGGCCGCCAGCTGGGTGGTCGACAGGCCGGTCGCCTGGGTCGACCCCAAGGCGGTCAGCTGGGTGGCGCCCAGGGCCTTGACCTGGGTCGTGGTCAGGGCTGCCAGCTGGGTCGTGGTCAGGGCGGCGATGTCGCTGGCCGGCAGGCCCGCCAGCTGCGTCGCGCCGATCGCGCCGATCGCGCCGATCTGGGTGACGGTGAAGTCGGCCATGTCCTCCGGCGCCAGACCCTTCAGCTGGGTGGCGGTGAGGGCGGCGATGTGCGTGGTCGTCAGGGCGCCGAACTGGGTGGCGGTCAGGGCCGAGACGGCGCTGGGACTGAGGCCCGAGACCTGGGTGGTGGTCAGGGCGGTCAGGCGCGAGCTGTCCAGGCCGGCGATGGCCGAGGACGTCAGGCCGGTCAGCTGGGTGGAGCGCAGGGCGCCCCACTGGGTGGTGCTCAGCTTTTCCAGGTCGTCGGCTTCCAGGGCGGCCATCTGGGTGGCGCTCAGGCCCTGCACCTGGGTGGCGGTGAGGTTGGCCCACTGGGTGGCGTCCAGCACGCCGACCAGTTCCGGATTCAGCGATGCGACCTGGGTGGCGGTCAGGGCGGCGATCTGCGTGCCTTCGAGCACCGCGAACAGGGTCGGGGTCAGGCCGCGGATCTGGGTGGCGCTGAGCGCCCGCACCTGGGTGGCGTTCAGCTGCTTGAGGCTGTCGCCGTCCAGCTGGCCGAAGTTTTCGCCCGACAGGGCCGCCAGCTGGGTCGGCGTCATGGCGCCGATCTGGGTGGCCGTGAAGTCGGCCATGTCCAGGGTGCTGAGGCCATTCAGCTGGGTGGGCGTCAGGGCGACGATCTGGCTGGTCGACAGGGCGCGGACCTGGGTCGCGTCCAGAGCCGAGATCGCGGTGGGGCTGAAGCCCGAGATTTGCGTGGTGGCCAGGCCCGCCAGGCGCGAAGCCTCCAGTCCGGCGACGGCCGTGGGGGTCAGGCTGCCCAGCTGGGTGGAGCGCAGGGCGTTCCACTGCGTGGCGCTCAGCTTGTCCAGGTCGTCATTGTCCAGGCCCGCCAGCTGGGTGGCGGTCAGGCCCTGGACCTGGGTGGTGGTGAAGCTGCCCCACTGGGTGGTGTTGAGGTCGCCGACCAGGTCGGGGTTCAGCGCCGCGATCTGGGTCGGTGTCAGGGCGCCGACCTGGGTCTCGCTCAGGATCGCGAACAGAGTCGGGGTCAGGCTGCGGATCTGGGCGACGCTGAGACCGCGCATCTGGGTCGGGCTCAGCTGCCGCAGGCCTTCCTCGTCCAGGCGCGCCAGGCTGTCGGCTGACAGCGCCGCCAGCTGGGCCGGCGTCAGGGCGGCGATCTGGGTGGCGCTGAGCGCCGCGGCCAGGCTGGTGGGCAGGGCGCCGAGCTGGGCGGTGGTCAGGGCCTTCAGCTGCGTCGGGCCCAGGCTGGCGATCTGTTCGGCCGTCAGGCCGGCGATGGCCGTGGCGGTCATCCGGCTGATCTGGGTGGCGCCGAGGCCCGAGAGCACGGTGGTCGACATGTGCGGAACGATGACGCCGACCTGGGCGCCGTCCAGCACGCCGATCTGGGTGGTGCTGAACTGGGCGACATCCTCGTCGGTGAGGCCGTTCAGCTGGGTCGTCGTCAGACTGCGGACCTGGGCGGTCGACAGGCGGGCCACCTGTTCGTCGTCCAGCCGCGACACCGCTTCCGGCGACAGGCCGTTCAGCTGGGCCGGGTTCAGCCCGCCGATCTCGGTCGCCGTCATGCGGGCGACGTCGTCGGGCGTGAAGATCTTGAGCTGGGCCGCCGTGATGCTGGCCATCTGCGTGGTCGCGAAGGCAGTGACGGTGCGCAGGCTGGCCAGCTGCGTGCCGGTCAGGGCCTGGATCTGCGGGCCCGTGATGGCCGTGACCTGTTCCGGCGTCATGGCCGCCAGGTCGCTGGTCGACAGCGCCTTCAGCTGCAGCGCCGTCATCCCGCGGACCTGGGTCGGGGTGAAGGCGGCGAAGTCGTCGTCGGACATCTGCGCCAGGCGCTCGGCCGGCAGCTCGCGGATCTGGGCGGCGGTGAAGGCCTTCAGCTGGCTGCGGGTGAACTCGCTGAAGTTCTCGCCGTCCAGGTTCTTCAGCTGGGCGGGCAGCAGGCGGGCGATCTGGCTGGCGGTGAGCGCGCCGACCTGGGTGGCGTCCAGCGCCGTGAAGGCGGCCGGGGAGAAGCCGGCGACCGCCGCCGGATCCATCGCCGCCAGCTGGTCGGCGGAAAGCGCGGTGACGGCCGTGACCGACAGCTGCACGGCATGATTGCCGGCCAGGCCGCTGAGCTGGGTCGGCGTCAGGCCGGCCAGGAACTCCGGTTCGGCCCGGCCCAGTTCGGTGGCCGACAGCGACTTGATCTGGGTGGGCTGCAGGGTGCTGAGGCGCGAGCCCAGGGCGTTCAGCTGGGCGGCGTTGAGGGTCGACAGCTGGGCGGGAACGGCGCCGCTCCACTGATCGGCCCGGGTCAGGGCCAGGGTCTCGGGCGACAGCGCCCGGATCGTCACCGCCGACAGGCCCGCGAACTGGGTAGGCGTCAGTACGCCGATCTGATCGGCCGACAGGGCCGAAAACTGGGTCACGTTCAGGGCGTTCAGCTGAACCGCCGACAGGGCGCCCAGCTGTTCGGCGCCGAACTCGGCGATGTCGGAGGCCGGCAGGGCGCGCAGCTGGGCGGGCGTCAGGGCCTTGACCTGCTCGGGCGAGAGACTCTGGACCTGCTCCTGGCTCATGGCCGACAGGGCGGCGGCGCTCAGCGACGTCATCTGCGAGGGCAGGAAGTCGTCCAGCGCCTGGGTGCTGAGGCCCGAGACCGTGGTGCTGGACAGGGCCTGGACCTGGCCCTTGTTCAGCAGCATCAGCTGGCTGCCGGTGAAGGTCACGCCCTGCGACAGGCGGGGCAACTGAGCGGCGGTCAGGCCCGACAGCTGGGTCAGGCCGAAGGAGGCGAACTGGTCGGGCGTCAGGCCGCTGATCGCCGAGGTCGAGATCGCCGCGACCTGGGCGCGGGTCAGCTTGGCGAATTCGGACGGCGGCGCCTCGGCCAGGCTGGCAGGGCTCAGCGCGGCGATCGCCGCGGGCGTAAGCTTGGAAAGGGGGGAGGGGTCCGAACTGACGGCCACCATCACAATACTCCCACCGACTCTTGCATCCGCTCCGGCGTCCCATTCGAGGACGACGCAAGCTCCGGCGCCCCCAACTTCAGGGGCGAATCTAGCGGGGCCACTCTAGGTGGAGTTTTCTACAGTTCAAACTGCATTAACCTCCACGGCCGGGTGTTATCGTCGCAGGCGCGGCGTTTTCAGCCGTGTTCGGCGCCCGTCCGGCGGTCGAAGCGGCCGATCGTCGAGACCAGGGCGGCCAGTTCGACGGGTTTCTCCACGAAGGCGTCCATGCCGGCCTCCAGGGCGTCGTCGCGCTCGCGGTCGGTGACGCCGGCCGTCAGGCATATGATCGGCAGCTGCTTCCAGCTCTCTTCGGCCCGGATCCGGCGGGTGGCTTCCAGCCCGCCCATCACCGGCATGTTGAAGTCGATCAGCACCATGTCGAAGTCGCGGGCGCGCAGGGCGTCCAGCGCCGCCTGGCCGTCGCCGGCCTCGGCCACCTCGCAGCCCAGCGGCTTCAGCATCATGCCGATGACCTGGCGATTGATCGGGTAGTCGTCGACGACCAGCAGCCGCAGCGGCGCGTCGCGATCATCGGCCTCGCCGCCGCTGGCGGTGGTCTCGGCCGCCGCCAGGTCGCAGGCGAAGGTCAGGGTGAAGGTCGAGCCCTGGCCCTCGACACTGCGGGCGCTGACGGAGCCGTCCATCATCTGGGCCAGCCGCCGGGTGATGTTCAGGCCCAGGCCCGTGCCGCCCGACCGCCGGGCCACGCTGGCGTCGGCCTGGGCGAAGGGGGCGAACAGCTTGTCCAGCACCGCCGGGCTCATGCCCACCCCGGTGTCGGCGACGACGACCTTCGCCATCGCCCGGCCGTTCTCGACCGGGCCGCAGGACACCCGCACCTGGATCTGGCCGGCGTGGGTGAACTTCACGGCGTTGGAGATCAGGTTGGCCAGGCATTGACGCACGCGCAGCGGATCGAAGGCCAGCGTCGAGGGCAGGGCCTCGTCGAGGGTCAGCACGATGTCCGTGCCCTTCTCGCGGGCCAGGGGCGCGTTCAGCCGCACCACGCGGTCGGCCAGCTGGGCCAGGTCGCCGGGGATCGGAGCGATCTCCAGCTTGCCGGCCTCGATCTTGGCCAGGTCAAGCACGTCGTTCAGCAGGCCCAGCAGGGCGCGGCCCTGGTCTTCCAGCAGCTCGACCTGCTCGCGCTCGCCGGGCTCCAGCGGCTCCAGCTTCAGGGCCTGGGCCAGGCCCAGCATCCCGGCCAGCGGCGTGCGCAGCTCGTGGCTCATCAGGGTCAGGAATTCGGACTTGGCCTGGCTGGCCGCCTCGGCCTGGACCTTTGCGGCTTCCAGCGCCCGCCCCTGCAGGGCGTTGGTCGCGGCAGCCTTGGAGGTGTAGGCGATCAGCATCAGCGCCGCGGCGGTCAGCACCACCCGCTGGCCGGGCGGGAAATCGTTGAACACCGCGCATAGGCTCAGCAGCAGGCTGGCCGCGCCGCCGCCGATGATCGCCAGCAGCAGGGTCGAGCGGGCGGTGAAGGCCTGGGCGTGGACCAGCAGGGCCGACATCAGGCACAGGGCGGCCAGGCGCATGGCCTCGGTGTCCAGGGTCCACAGCCGCAGCACCAGCGCCCACCAGACCAGGTTCATCCAGGTCACCGCCGCCACATAGGCCAGCCGCTGGACCAGGGTGCTGGAGCGGGCGCTGCGCTGCGGGTCGCTGGTGATCCATACCCCGGCCTCGGCGCTGGCCACGGCCAGGCCCCAGGCCAGGCCCCAGGCCAGGCCCGAGGCCACATCGATCTTCCAGGTGAAGAGGGCGGCGCAGGTCGCGGAGATGATCAGTCGCAGGCCCAGGGTCGGCAGGCTGCGCGCCGTGACCGCGGTCACCCCTTCTCCCAGCCATTTGGACCCGTCCGACATGGTCCCTCACGCGTGACGCGACGCCCCCGGCGCCCACTAGGGTTGAGCTTGGTAACCCGCTTCGCGTCCCGTGCAACAGGGTGCGAGCCCTTAGGTCCGGCTTCGCTCGCGCTCTGTCTCTTTCAGGAACCAGTCCCGCAGCTTCAGGATGCGGGGCAGCTTCGGGTTCTGGCCGCGCCAGACGAAGTGGTGGCCGGTCTCGACGTCGATCTCGCCGGACAGGGGGCGCACCAGGCGTCCGTCCTCCAGCTGGCGCTTGGCGTAGCCGCTGCGGGCCAGGGCGAAGCCCAGGCCCTGCACCGCCGCATCCAGCATGATGGCCGAGCTGTCGAAGCCGAGGCCCGGCCGCAGCTCCGCGGGTTCGACGCCCATGGCGCGGAACCACAGCGCCCAGGGCAGTTCGGTGTGCCGCAGCAGCGGGGCGTCCAGCAGGTCTTCCGGCGTCGCAACCGGATGGCTGGCCAGTAGCTGGGGACTGCAGACGGGGAACATGCGGTCGTCGATCAGCCGGGCCGACTCCATCCCCGGCCAGGGGCCCGTACCGTAGCGCAGGGCGATGTCGACGCCGTCCGTGCTGAGGTTGGCGACGCGATCCTCCACCCGCAGCATCAGGTCCGGCTCTTCGGTGTCGGCGGACAGCCGGGCCAGGCGGTGGGACAGCCAGCTGGATGCGAAGGCCGCGCCGGTCGAGATGACGACCGGACCGCTGGCCGCGCGGCGGGCAGTGTCGACGCCCTCGCGCAGGGTGGCGATCGCCGCAGAGACCTGGCCGGCCAGGGCCGTGCCAGTCGCGGTCGGCTCCATCTGGTTGCCGCGCCGGGTGAATAGCTGGACTCCCAGCTCCTCCTCCAGCTTGCGGATCTGCTGGCTGACCGCGCCGTGGGTGACGAACAGCTCCTGCGCCGCCCGGCTGTAGCTCCGATGGCGCGCGGCCGCCTCCAGGGCGACCAGGGACGAAAAGGGCGGCAGACGCATGATCGGGCGGCCAGGTTGTTAGCCAGGCTCACAACTTCCCGCAGTTAGCATCGTTCGTAAAGCCACGCTGTCCTTGGCATGGTCCCGATCGCGGCGCCGCACCTGCCTCAACCCCGATCTCTCCCGAGATCCTTTTTCAAGGACAGTGTGATGAAGACCCTGCTTCTGGTGGGCGCGATGCTGCTCGCCGCGATCACGGGCGTCGTGCGCGATCCCGCCGGCCTGGCCCAACCCGACGCGCCCTGGGCGCGTATCGTCCATACGGTGCGATGAGCGCCGCGACAGGAAAGGCCCGGACCCGCCTCCGGGCCTTTTCTATTTCAGGTCCGCCAGATCCATCGCCGCCAGGGCGCGGGTCAGGGTCTCGGCGTCGGCGGTCAGCTTGGCCAGGCCCTCGGTCGGCATGCGCGAGGTCTCGTCCATGTAGAGCGAGCGGTTGATCTCGATCTGCAGGGCGTGGGTGCGCTTGGCCGGGCGGCCGTAGTGCTCGGTGGTGTAGCCGCCGGCATAGGGGGCGTTGCGGGCGACGCGGTAGCCCAGGCCTTCCAGCTCGCGCTCGACCAGGCCGGTCAGCTTGGGCGAGCAGGACGCGCCGAAGCGGTCGCCCAGCACGATGTCGCAGGGCCCGCCGCCCCGAGCGCGCTGGCCGTTGGCGGCCGCGGCCGGCATCGAGTGCCAGTCGATCAGGATCGCCACGCCGTGAGCGGCGCGGGCGGCGGCCAGCAGCCGGTCCAGAACGTCATGATAGGGGCGGTGGCCCTGCTCGACCCGGTCGCTGGCCTCGTCGAAGGTCAGCTTGCGGGCATAGATCGGGCGGCCCTCGCCGGCCAGGCGCGGTATGGCCCCCAGCCCCGCCGCCACCCGGGCCGAGCGGCCGCGGGCGTATTCCGGCAGGTCGCCCTCGAACATCGCCGGGTCCATTTCCCAGGGCTCGCGGTTAAGGTCGATATAGGCGCGGGCGAAGCGGGCGCGGATCACCGACGCGCCCCGGCGCGGCGCGGCGGCCACGATCCGGTCGACGAACGAGTCCTCAGAGGTCCGCAGCGTCTCGATCGGCAGGCGGGTCGCCGCGACCATGGCCTCGGGATAGACGTCGCCCGAATGCGGCGAGGCGAACACCAGCGGCGTGGGCGGGGGCGAGCCCGCCGGAGCGGCGCGCATGACCTCGAACGCCGGCCCGCCGAAGGTCTCCAGCAAGCCGGTCGTGGGCTCGTCCGAGGAAAGGGGCCGCCAAGCGCTCATGGGCTGATAATCGAAGTGTCCTTGCGTCGGGTCAAACGACAATGCGCCGCATCGTCCCCAGGCGCCGACATCCGTCCACAGATGTGACCTTGCCCGCGACGTTTAGGTTCATCCCCGATTTACGGACAACGCGCTAAGGTGCCCCCTCAAGCGACGATTTTCCTCGGACACGTGACCTCATGGCCCGCATCCTTCTCGCCGAAGACGACGATTCCCTCCGCGGCTTCCTGGCTCGCGCACTGGAACGCGCCGGTTTCGAAGTCCAGGCCTGCGCCGATGGCGAAGAGGCCGTCCAGCATCTGGAAGCCCCCTGGGACCTGCTGCTGACCGACATCGTCATGCCCGGCATGGACGGTATCGAGGTGGCCCGCCAGGCCGCTGCCCGCGACCCGGGCCTGCGCATCATGTTCATCACCGGCTTCGCCGCCGTGGCCCTGTCCGCCCAGGACCGCGCGCCGGCCGGCGCCAAGGTGCTGTCCAAGCCCGTCCACCTGCGCGACCTGGTCGCCGAGGTGGAAAAAATGATGGCGGCCTAAAAAACTTTCTCAGGCGGCTTGCCTACCGGAAAAGCCGCCGCTATACCCCCACACCTTCCCGGCCGGGACGTTTCTTCGGAAGCGCTTCGGATCGCTTCGGCGGACGCGTAGCTCAGCGGGAGAGCACTACGTTGACATCGTAGGGGTCACAGGTTCAATCCCTGTCGCGTCCACCATTCTCTCTTCTTAAAATCAGTAGAGTAGCCAGCAGCGCAGCGCGCTGCGCCGGGCCATGCGAAGAAGGTCCGTGTCGATGCGGCCAAGCTGCGCGGCTGGAACGACACCCTCCCGGAGGTCGCAATCGGCTGAGGCCGTCCACGGAGTATTTCGCCTCTCTCAGGGCCGGTCCGTCGGGCGCCAATCGGCGTCCAAAGCGTTGAACTCCGGCAATGGCTGGGAGGATAGGATGCTGGACGACTTCATCGACAACCTGATCGCGAAGCTGATGACCGGCGCGGGCCTGATCATGGCCGCCGCTATCGCCGCGGTGACCGGCGCGATGGCCATCTATGCCTTCCTGGCCCCGCACCTGGGTCCGGCCTGGTCATATGTGGTGGTCACGGCCCTGGCGGCCGCCACGGTGGCGATCTGGGGCCTGATGCAGAAGCAGCATCGCGACCGGTCCAAGAAGCCGCCGTTCGAACAGCGGCTGGTCGACCTGATCCAGGCCCATCCTAGCGGCGCCTTCGTCGCGGGCCTGGCCGCCGGCGTGCTGATGAAGGGCAAGCCGGGCCAGGCGCTGGACATTATCCGCGGCAAGTCCAAGGACCGCTAGGTCAGGTCGCGCAGGGCGCGGTCTCGCCGGTGTTCAGGTCGACGCGGAAGCATTGCTCGCGTCCGGTGTCGGCGTCGCGCACCACGACTGCCACCGCATCGTCCTCGTCGGGGTCGCCGCCGTAGTCCTCCAGATAGGCGATGGCGGCGGCCTCGGCCGTCGGCTCGTCGACGGCGCGGGCATGGCGGCCGTGCGGATGGCGGGGACGGACGGTGAAGCTGGGCATGGTGGTCTCCTCGTCAGCACAACGCGCTGGAGCCAGACCGGATTCATCGCGCATGAAAAAGGCGGCGAGCCTAAGCGCGCCGCCGTTCTCTCTAAGGCCCAAGCCTTCAGGTCAGGACCAGATTGTACTCTGGCCTGGCGTAGGTCCCGATCAGGTCCACGCCATAGACATTGTGGGTGACCTGGTCGGCGAAGAAGGCGTCGGCCGACTTGGCGTAGACCCCGACGTTCTCGACCTGGGCGGCGGCCAACAGCCAGCCGACCATCGCCGCCTTGGCGCCCTGGCCGTCGGCAGTGTCCTGGGCGTAATAGGCCAGGTACTGGCCGCGGGTCATGGTCAGGCCGTTGATGCTGACGCTGGCGTCCAGGATGTCGTGCAGCTTCTGGTCGCCGGGCGTGGCCCCGAAGATCGTCGCATAGGCCTTGCGGGTGGCCTCGAACAGCGAGAGGGCGCCGTAGTTGGCGGTGAAGGCCGTGGCGGCCTCGCCGTTCTTGCCCAGGTTCATAGCGAAGTTGATGTAGCGGTTCACCGTGTTGAACCCGTCGTAATAGGCGCTGTTCAGGTTGGTCGGGTTGGGACCGTCCGGGGCCAGCAGATAGTCCATGCCCAGGGTCGTGGGCGTCTTGCCAGTGAAGAACTGGTAGGACAGGGCGGCCACGCCGCTGGTGGCGTCGGCGAGTTTCAGCACCTGAGCGATGGCGGCGTTGTAGTCGCCGCCGGCGGACATGCCGGCCGCCAGGGTCTGGGTGACGGCCTCGGCGCCAGTCGTGAAGGGCGTCAGGCGCAGCACGCTGCTCATGACCGTCGCCACCCGGCTGTCGACCACTGGCGCCAGGCGATCGGAGAAGGCCAGGGTCTCGATATTGATGATGGTGTCGGTGCCGTCCGCGCCGACCGTGTCCTTGATCGACCAGCCGCCGGTGGCCAGCGCATTGATCACATAGCCGGCGAAGCGGCCCGAAAAGCCGGCCACGTCCAGACCGCGACCGCCGTCCAGGATGTCGTTGCCCGCGCCGCCGATGATCTGGTTGGCGACGGCGTTGCCGGTGATGGTGTCGGCCGCCGAGCCGCCGATGGCGTTCTCGATCGTCGCGCCCATGGCGATGGTGACGTTGCCGGTCTGACCGCCGACGCTGGAGAAGAAGCCCTCGCGTAGGTCGATGGTCTGCGGCACGCGGTAGCCGGAGAAGTCCAGGGTGTCGACGCCGCCGGCGTCCCAGACGGCAAAGACCAGCTTGCTCGAGGGCGCGCTGGCCGAGAACACGTCGCGGCCGGCGTTCGAATTGAAGCCGTAGACCGTGTTGCCCGTGCGAGTGGTCATGTTGGCGCCGTAGGCCAGTTGGGCCGCGGCGATGTCGTCCAGCAGCGGGGCCGAGGCGTAGACGCCGCCGAACGCGCCGCCGGTGTTGCCTTCGCCGAAGTAGGACATGACCGTGTACTGACGGCTGTCCTCATAATAGTCGGCGTGGGCGGCGTAGGTCAGGGTCTTGCCGGCCTCGGCGTCGTAGTCGGCCGGGTGGGCCAGGCCGATCGCGTGGCCCAGCTCGTGGACCAGCACCATGCCGCCATAGTTCGTGCCCGTCGGGTTGGCGTTGTAGGCCAGACTGGAATTGACCCAGACATCGCCCGAGCGGCTGCTGATCGCGGTGTTGCCCGGATAGAAGGCGAAGGCGGCCGCGCCGCTCTCGCCCGAGCTGTAGTTGGCGAACAGGATCGAGGCGTCGTTGCTGTAGCCGCCCTCGGCCACGCGCACGAACTTGATGTTGGCCACATCGGACCAGGCTTGCAGCGCTTTCTCGGCCTGCAGGATCTGGGCGGCGTTGAACTGCGAAAAGCCGCTGACGTCATTGGGCATGTCCGACGGCGCGGTGGCGCGGAACGCGTAGGTGACGGTCGCGCCGACATTGAAGGCGTGGGACCAGCCGGGCTCGTTGCGCAGCAGCCGCAGCGCCGCCTCGGGAACCGTCAGACTGGCCTTTCCGGCGACGACGCCGCTGCGCGCATCGGCGTTGACGAAGCCATGAGCCTCGCCATCGTCCGTGATCGTGATGAAGTCAGGATGGTCGTGGGAAAAAAACTCGGTGTGCAAACCGGTACTCCAATCACCTGTCCCCAGAGTATGGCCAACGGCAATTTCCCGTGCAATCTGAGCTATTTGCGACAAGTGAGCGCAGGGCTGCGGCCAAGCTAAGCGTCACCGCATCGTGGCTGTTCCGCCATAATTCTTACATTTGGAGGCCTTCGTGTGGCGCATCGGCCACACCCGAATCCGCATATGGCGCGTTTCGTCGCTGGGTCCCGGGGAAAGTCGGGCCTACGACTTACGTAGCAGAGGGTTTTACAATGAAAATGCGGTTGCTGGTCGGCGTCGCCGTCGTCGCGCTCGGCGCGGCCACGGGCGCTATGGCCCAAAGCGCCACGAGCGGCTGGTACGTCGCGGGCGACGCTGGCGTGCACTGGCCGGACGACGTGAAAGCCACGTCGACCAACAATTATAACTGGAACTTCGGCAGCGATCGCGATTGGACCGCGTTCGGCCGCCTGGGTTACAAGTTCACGCCGAACTGGCGCGTGGAAGCCGAATACGGCTACCGCGGCAGCGACATCACCAGCGTCCGCAGCGACAACGCTTCGGCGGCTCAACCGGTCGGTCTCTGCACGGCCGGCGTGGGTCGCTCGCCCGCCTCGCCGACCTGCGGCGAGCCGAACGGTGAGTTCAAGGCCACCACCCTGATGGCGAATGTCATCTTCGACATGGCCCCGAGCTCGGCGATCAACCCGTTCATCGGCGCCGGCGTTGGTACGGCCTGGGTCCACAACAAGGTGTACGGCCAGCTGGCCGGCGTTCCGGCTGGCGCTGCGCGCTTCCAGAACACCAACTTCGATGACGTCGACCAAGCCTTCGCGATGCAAGGCATCGTCGGCGTGGCCTGGAACATCTCGGACAACTGGGCGCTGGACCTGACCGGTCGCTATCTGCGCACCACCAAGCTGGACTGGGGTTCGACCACTCAGAACGCCGGTCCTCCCGGTGGCCTGATCACCGACGTCGGCACGTTCTCGGGCCGCTACAAGGACAGCTCGGTGACGCTGGGTCTGCGTTACACGTTCGGCTCGGCTCCGCCCCCGCCGCCCCCGCCGCCCCCGCCTCCGCCGCCGCCCCCTCCGCCGCCCCCGCCGCCTCCGCCCCCGCCGCCGCCGGTGGCTCCGGCCTACGAGGCCCGTGAGTTCGTGGTCTACTTCCCGTTCGATCAATCGATCCTGACGCCGGAAGCCCAGGCCGTGGTCCAGCAAGCCGCCGAGTACGCTCGCGGTGGCAGCGCGACCCGCATCGTCGTGACGGGTCACACCGACACCTCGGGTTCGGCCGCCTACAACCAGAAGCTCTCGGAACGCCGCGGTAAGGCCGTCGCCGATGGCCTGGTCAGCCAGGGCATCAACGCCACGACCGTCTCGGTCGACTGGAAGGGTGAAAGCGCTCCGGCCGTCGCTACCGGCGACGGTGTGAAGGAACCGCTGAACCGCCGTTCGACGGTCTCGATCAACTTCCAATAAGGAAGTCTCGCGACTGAGGATCAGGGGCTGGCCGCAAGGCCGGCCCCTTTTTCTTTGGTCGGCGAGGTCGCCAAACGAAAAGACGCTCCCGATGGGGCTCGGGAGCGTCAAATTTCGGCGGACCAAGAGGGCGGAGGACCGCCGAGACGCGATCGGTGTTAAGGGGCCCCGAGCGCGTAGTCCTCGCCCCAGGCGGAGGGCGTCCGCCGTGCGATAACCGTGTTCGACTATACGCCGGTACTCGCGTCAGGCGAGTCGAAACGTCGGGAATTCGCCAGATGCGACAATTGGCGCGGAAGTGGCGACGGAATGCTCAGCGCCTTGGCGACCAGATGCTCGGCCAGCAGCGGCGCCAGGCATAGGCCTCGCGAGCCCAGGCCCGTCAGCACGATGACGCCGTCGTCGCGGATCCCGGCCAGCGGCAGGCGGTCGCTGGTCGTGGCGCGGAGGGCGGCGCGGCCTTCGAACGCCTTGTCCTTCAGCTGCTCGGCCAGGTCCGGCAAGCCCTTGGCCAGGGTGGCGAGGTTGCGCTGGTGGTCCTCGGGCCGGACGTCGGTCTCGATCTGGTCGCGATCGTGGGTGGCGCCGAACAGTACGCCGTCGCGGGTCGGGACCGCATAGCCGCCGAAGGCGACGGCATGGGTCGAGGCCCCGGCCGTCCAGCTGGTCTGGCCGCGCACGGGCTTCAGGCGAACGGCGGGATCCAGCAGGCCCGTCGCCGCGCCGCCGGCCAGGGCTAGGCGATCAGCGCGGACAATGAGCGCGCCCGCGTCGTCCAGCAGCCGCCAGCCGTCGCCGTCGCGCTCCAGGCGGGCGACGCGGCGGCGGACGACCTGACCGCTCCAGGCGGCGGTCACCGCGGGCGGCTCCACGACCAGCGCCGCGCGCATGGCCAAGCCGCCGGCCTCGACAGCCATGGTCCCCGGCTCGAACAGGTCCTGACCGGCAACGGTGGCGAAACGGGCACGGTCGCGCTCGGCGGCGGGCAGCTGCAGCACCTGGCGAGCGATTACCACCTCGGGCGTCTCTTCGTAGAGCTGGACGGCGCGGGCGAAGGCCTGGGCGTACAGCGCCGCGCGCGGGCCGCCGCCGGCGTCGAGGGCGGGGGTGACCAGGCCCGCCGGATTGCCCGAGGCCGCGACGCCGTCCGGATCGTCAATGACCGTGACCGCAAGGCCCTCGGCGCGGGCCGCGCGGGCCAGGGCCGCGCCGGCGATGCCGCCGCCGATGATGGCCAGGCTTTCGGGACGCGGGGCCTCGATACGCTCATCCGGCAGCCAGGCCTCCAGCCGTTCGCGCTTGCGGCCAAAGCCTGGGCGCTTGGCGATCTCGAAGCCGGCCGCCTCCAGGCCCCGTCGCACCGCGCCGGCCACGGTGAAGGTCGCCGCCTTTGCGCCTGGAGCCGAGCGGGTTGCGACGGCGGCCAGGACTTCCTCGCGCCACATGGCGGGGTTCAAGGCTGGAGAGAAGCCGTCCAGGAACCAGGCGTCGGCCGCCCCGTCCCAGGCCTCCAGGGCCTCGACCACGTCCATGACGGCCAGGTCCAGCACGGCGTCGAAGGCAGGCAGCTCCACGCGGTGGAAGCCGCGCGCCTGACCCGGCCAGTGGTCCAGCAGCGCCTGGGCGGCGTCGCCCAGCTCGGGCCAGTGGGCCAGGATGCGGGCGGCCTCGTCGCGGGCCATAGGGTGGGCCTCGATGGAGAAGATGTGCAGGCGACCGCCCTGATGACCATTGGCGGGCTTCTCGCGCCGCCACAGGTCCAGCAGGGCGGCGATGTTCAGGCCCGAACCGAAGCCCAGTTCTCCGACCACGAAGTCGCGCTTGTTCGCGAACCGCTCGGGCAGGCCGCAGCCTTGCAGGAACACCGCGCGGGTCTCGGCCAGGCCGTCGACGCTGGAGAAGTAGACGTCGCCGTACAGGCTGGACTGCGGCAGGCCGTCCTCGCGCCAGACGAGGGGGGAGGGGGCGGTGGGTTCCATCGGCCTGCTAGAGCGCCGCGCAGGCCCGGGCGTCAACGAAAAAGGGCCGCCCTGAGCAGGCGGCCCTTTGATCAGCTTGTCATCCCGGCCGAAGAGCCGGGACCGCAACAAACTCGACGTTTCCGGTGGTCCCGGCTCGGCGCGCTATGCGCTTGGCCGGGATGACAGTCATTAATGCGCGGCCTTCTTCTCCTCCGGAGGCGGGGCGCTGTTGGCGTCGGCCGGGGCGGTCGTCGAGGTCGCGCCGGTGGCGGCGGCGTCGTTGGCGGTCTGAGCAGCGGCGTCGGCGGGATCGACGGGGGCCACGGCGGCGTCGGCGGCGGCCTTGTTGGCGTCGGCGGCGGCCTGGTCCTGGGCCGAGGCGGCGTCGGTCACGGTGCTGGCGTCAGCGGCGGCGGCCTTGGCCGCGGCGCTGTCCTCGTGGCCTTCATCCTTCTTGCCGCAGGCGGCCAGCGACAGGGCCGAGACGGCCATGCCGGCGATCAGGATTTTGCGAATGGTGGTCATGCGGTTTCCCCGTGGATCTTGGTCCAAAGGGAATACCGGTTTGAAAGCCCGCGCAAGCGCAGCGGGCCGCCGACAAGATGTCTTATTCGTTAGGGATCTGCGACAGCGCCTCTTCCAGCTCGGCGAAGCTGGGTTGAGCCGAGCTGGGGACGTTGCCGCGACCGATCTCGACCGAGATCTGAGCGGCGTTGCCATGCAGGTGAGCGACCAGGACGGCCTGGATGATCTTGTAGAAGGCGTGGTCCTCGTCCAGCACCGCGCCCAGGCGCTGGGCCATCGGGCCGACCAGGCCATAGGCCATGAACACGCCCATGAACGTACCGACCAGCGCGCCGCCGATCATGCCGCCCAGGACGGCCGGCGGTTCGGTGATCGAGCCCATGGTCTTGATGACGCCCAGCACGGCGGCGACGATGCCCAGGGCGGGCAGGCCGTCCGACAGCATGGTCAGGGCGTGCGCGGCCTGGTGGGCCTCGTGGTGGTGCTTCTCGAGCTGCTTCTCCATCGCGTCCTCGACCTGGTGGGGATCCTCCAGGTTCATGGTCATCATCCGCAGGGTGTCGCAGATGAAGTCGACGGCGAAGTGGTCGTGAGCGATCTTGGGATAGCGCGAGAAGATCGTGCTTTCCTGCGGCTTCTCGATGTGGGCTTCCAGCGCGATGACGCCCTTGGACTTCATCGTCTTGGTCAGCAGGAACAGCAGGGACAGCAGGTCGCGATAGTCTTGCGGCTTCCACTTGGGACCCTTGAAGATCTTGCCGAAGCCGCCCAGCGTCGCCTTGATCACCGTCATGGAGTTCGAAATCAGGAACGCGGCGATGCCGGCCCCGCCGATGGCCATCAGTTCGTGCGGCGCGGCGTGAATGATCACGTCCATCTTGCCGCCGGAAATAATGTAGCTGCCAAACACCAGGCCGAAGAGCAGCACGATGCCGATGATCTGGAACATGGTGGAAGGCGACCCCGAAAATGACGGGGCATCATCCCGATTAATGATTAATCCAAGGTTCTCGCCGCGATCGGGCATGCAAGGGGCGGCTGCGACAGATTGCGCGTGAAGCTTCCGCGGTCTAACGATTGTTTGATGACTGGCGGGACCCAAGAAGCCCGGGATAACCGGCGCCCTTTCATGATCCTCTTCGGCGTGTCGGTGGCGACCGCCCTGGGGAACACTGGCATGTTGTCGGTGCTGCCCGCCATTGGCCGTGAGATCGGCATCCCCGACGCCATGGTCGCGGCGATTTTCTCGCTGTCGGCGGTGCTGTGGGCGGCGACCTCGCCGTTCTGGGCCCGGCAGTCCGACCTGCGTGGGCGCAAGCCGCTGATCCTGCTGGGCCTGGCGGGCTTCTGCACCTCGATGATCCTGTGCGCGATCGTGGTCTCGGCCGGCCTGCATCACCTGGCGCCGCCGATGGTGATCTTCGTCCTGTTCCTGCTGTGCCGGGCGCTGTTCGGGGCCTTTGGCTCCGCCGCCAATCCGGCCACCCAGGCCTATATGGCCGAGCGCACGACGCGTGAGGAGCGCACCCAGAGCATGGCCACCTTGGCCGGGGCCTTCGGCCTGGGCACTGTGGTGGGGCCGCTGCTGGCGCCGCTGTTCGTGTTGCCGGGCGTGGGCCTGGCCGGACCGATGTTCGCCTTCGCCATCCTGGCCGGGGTGATGCTGGTGGTCGTGCATCGCGGCCTGCCCGAGACGCCGAAGTCCCGGAGCGGCGAGCGTCCGCCCCGCCGACGGCTGGAGCTGCCCTGGCGCGGCGAGAGCGCAGCCCTGTGGCGCGATCCGCGCCTGAAGCCCTTCCTGATCTACGGCTTTTTGGTCGCCTCATGCCAGACGGCCCAGACCCAGACCCTGGGCTTCCTGATCATCGACAAACTGGGCCTGCCCCCCACTCAGGCCCAGGGCTACATCACCCTGGCCATGGCGGCGGGCGCGGTCGCCGGCCTGCTGGCCCAGTGGGGCCTGATCCGCATGTTCCGCATGGGCCCGCGCGAGCTGATGCGCTGGGGCGTGGCGGCGGCGGCGGTGGGCAATATCGTGGTGGCCTTCGCGCCGGACTATGCGGCGGTGGCCATCGGCTATGCGATCGCCAGCCTGGGCTACGGCTTCGCCCGGCCGGGCTTCACGGCGGGCGCGTCGCTGTCGGTCGCGGCCAAGGACCAGGCCGGAGCGGCCGGGGCCATCGCGGCGATCAACGGCCTGAACGTGGTGGTCGCCCCGCTGTTCGTGCTGCTCTACGAGCAGATCGGCTGGGGACCCTTCGTGCTGAACGCCGCCGTGCTAGCGGCGCTGGTCGTCTACGCCCTCCGCCAGGCCCAGCTGCGCTCGGTCAGCCAGGCCGACGCCGACAAGGAAGCGACGCTGGCCGGGCTGGAAAGATCAGATGAGGGTGGGGTGTAACGCTTCTCCCCAAACTCCGCTCATCCCCGCGAAGGCGGGGATCCAAGCGGTGCTTGAGAGGACGTACGGCCGAGCTCCAATGTGCTGCCTCGGCTTGGGTCCCCGCCTTCGCGGGGATGAGCGGCCCTAAAGGTCTAGGCGGTCATCCGCTCCAGGGCCGAGCGGTCCTGCAGCACTACGTGGCGAACGGTGGGCAGGGCGATCAGACCCTCGTCCTGCAGGCTGGTCAGGGTGCGCGACACGGTCTCGATGGTCAGGCCCAGATAGTCGGCCATGTCCTGGCGGCTCATCGGCACGTCCAGCTCGGCCTTGGCGTGGGTGCGCTCGGCGATGTCCAGCAGCAGGCCGGCGACGCGCTCGCAGGCCGAGCGGCGACCCAGCATCAGCACGTGGTCCTGGCTGCGCTGCAGGCCCTCGGCCGTCAGGCGGAAGATGGCGCGGGCTGCGTCGCCGCGCTGGGCGGCCAGGTCGCTGAGAGCGCCGCGGCGGATCATCCGCACGGTGGTGTCGGTCATGGCCTCGGCGGTGACCCGGTGCAGGTCGCTCAGCTCCAGGCCGAAGTGGTCGCCGGCGAAGTGGAATTCGTCGATCTGGCGGCGGCCGTCGCGCAGGATGCGGTAGGTGCGCACGGCGCCCGAGACCACTTGATAGACGTAGTCGGCGGCCTCGCCTTCGCCGAAGATCTCTTCGTCGCGGACGAAGCGCGGGCAGGCGCCCGGCATGCCGAAGACGGCGTCGAGGCCCGTGACGTGAGCGGTCGGTTCAAAGCTTTTGGCGGTGCGGATCGGAGACAACATGGAAACCCCCTGTGACCATCCGGTTATTGCGCCAAAGCAAATGCCGCGAAATTCGGGAGGCTTCCCTAGGGGGGCTACCGCTAAGGGAAACCCCTTAGTGGCCCGTCTTAGGCCCCCTAGGTTTGATCCGGATCAAGGCGTTCGGCGGGCGACTGGCGAAACATGCAACCCATGTGCGACCGGCCCGTCCCGTCGGACGGCGATGCGGTCCGTCCCCTGATCCTCCTGCTGGTGGACGACGAGCCTCTGCGCGAGGCCCTGAAATTCTCGCTGGAGACCGACGGCTACGCGGTCAACGCCCCCGACTGCGTCGACGCCTGCGCCGCCTGCGTCGAGTGCCGGGCGGCGGCCTGTGTGGTGATCGACGATGGCCTGAGCCCGCTGCCGCCGCCGGCCGGCGGGCGTCCCACCATCGTGCTTACCGGCGATCCCGAACGTCTGATCCGCCGCGGCGTGGTCGGGGTGACGGTGGTCGAGAAGCCCCTTCTGGACGACGCCCTGGCGCGTGAGCTTTCGCATCTGCTGCGGGCGTGAAGCGAAAAGGGGCGCCGAAGCGCCCCGTCCGTTATTCTCCCCGCGCCGACAGCGTCATGCGGACCAGGGCCGCCAGATTGTCGGCCTGCATCTTGGTCATCAGCTTGGCACGGTAGATCTCGACCGTGCGCGGGCTGATGCCCAGCTCGCGGGCAATGACCTTGTTGGCGTGGCCGGCGACGACGCCGTCCAGCACCTGGCGCTCGCGCTCGGACAGGGTCTCGATGCGCTTGAGAATGGCGGTCTGGTCGTTGGACGCCGGGGCGGCCTCGACCGACTTGAAGGCGCGGCCCAGGGCGTCGAGCATCCGCGACTCCGAGAACGGCTTCTCGATGAAGTCCACTACGCCCGAGCGCATGGCCTCGACCGCCATGGGGATGTCGCCGTGGCCGGTGATCATCACGATCGGCATCTTGACCTTCAGCGCGCCCAGCCGGGCGACCAGCTCCTGGCCGCTCATCTCGGGCATGCGCACGTCGGTGATGATCACGCCGGGCCGGGCGTCGGCCAGGGCGTCCAGGAAGGCCGGGGCGCTGGCGTAGGCGGCGACCTCGAAGTCGGCGGACTCCAGCAGGAAGGCCAGGGACTCGCGGGCGCTCTCGTCGTCGTCGACCACGTGGACGACCTGGGCGCCAATGGGGGCCGCATCACTCATCGGCTGTCTCCTCATGCTCTTCGAACTGCGCGGCGGGCGGCAGGGTGAAATGGAACACCGCGCCGCCGCCGGGGTTGGCCTCGGCCCAGATCCGGCCGCCATGGGCCTCGATGATCGAGCGCGAGATGGAAAGACCGACCCCCATGCCTTGCGGCTTGGTGGTCATGAACGGCTGGAACAGGCGCTCCAGGATCTCATTGGCGATGCCGGGACCCTTGTCGGCCACGGTGACCCGCGACCAGCCCTCGTCGGTCAGGTCGGTGCTGATCAGGAGGCCGCGCTTGCGGGGCTCCTCGGACTGCATGGCGTCGATGCCGTTGCGGATCAGGTTCAGCAGCACCTGCTGCACCTGGACCCGGTCGGCGAATACCGCGTCGGCCTGGGGCGCCAGGTTCAGGCGCACGTCGACCTGGCGCTCCTTCTCGCCGATCAGAGCCAGGGCGCTAGCCTCTTCGATCAGCTTGGACAGGCTCTCGACCGCCCGTTCGCTGGCCCCGCGGCGCACGAAGTCGCGCATGCGGTGGATGACCTCGCCGGCCCGCAACGCCTGGGCGGCGGCGCGGTCGATGGCGTCGCGCACCTTGGCCTGATCGGCCTCGCGGCCCCGGTCCATCAAGCGACGCGAACCGGTCAGCAGGTTGGCGATGGCCGACAGCGGCTGGTTCAGTTCGTGGGCCAGGGTCGAGGCCATCTCGCCCATGGCCGTCAGGCGCGAGACGTGGACCAGCTCGTTCTGCAGCTCCTGCAGGCGGGTCTCGGTCTCCTGGGTCTCGGTCAGGTCGCGGACAAAGCCGGTATAGGAGGGGACGGGGCCCTTGGTCTCGCCGACCGCCAGCTCCATGGGGAAGGTCGTGCCATCCTTGCGCGCCCCGACCACGACCCGGCCCGCGCCGATGATCCGCTTGTCGCCGGTGCGGTGATAGCGCTGGATGTAGCCGTCGTGGGCCGAGCGGTAGGGCTCGGGCATCAGCATCTCGACGTTCTTGCCGATCACCTCCTGGGCGGTCCAGCCGAACATCCGCTCAGCGGCGGGGCTGAACGACGTCATGATCCCGGCCCGGTCGATGACCACCACCCCGTCGGGCACAGTGTCGAGGATTGAGCGCAGGTGGTCGTTGATCGAGGCCGCCCGGCGCCGCGCGGCGTGGAACCAGCCGCCGCCGATGGCCATGCCGAAGCCGACCGACAGGAAGATCGCCGCCGACAGGCCGCTGACCAGATCGAACGGGATCTCGCGCGTCACCCACCAGACCGTGCCCCAGGCAAAGGTCGTGGCGAAGATGCCGGGGCCGAGGCCCCCTAGCGCCGCGGCGACCAGCACGGCTGGCACGAACAGCAGGAACGACGAGGGCGCGGTGAAGGCCTCGGGCAGATAGAGGCGCGCGGTCGCCGTCGCCATCACCGCCGCGAAGGCGGCCAGATAGGCGGTCGGGTGCGGATCGCTATAGAGGGTCGAGGACAGGCCCCGGGTCGGCGTCATCGGCGGGCCCACTCCAACTGAATTCCCGTCGAGGGACTTGGAGCCCTTATAGCCGGGCGCAATTGACGAAGGTCAAGGCGGGGAAGAGGTCGGGAGAACACTGTCGGGTCTTCAAGCAATGGAGACGTTTCATGACTGGCGGTCAAACGGCTTATCTCGGACTGGTGATCGCGGCTTTCGCAGCTTTCGCCGTGGTTCTGTTCGTCACCCACATTCGAGTGAACCTGAAATAGCGCGTCTTCATGACGTGGAGACCAGGCCCGGCGGCCAGATCGCCGGGCCTTTTTCTTGCGCGCTCATCGCCAGGACGCGATCGCAGATCGCGGCGGGCGCGGGGCGGTGGCTGATCAGCACCAGGCCCTGGCCGGTGCGGTCCAGGCGATGTTCCAGGCGCTCGACCACGCGGGCCTCGGTGACCGGGTCCAGGCCCTCGGTCGGTTCGTCCAGCAGCAGCCAGGCGGCGTCGCGCAGATAGGCGCGGGCCAGGCCCAGGCGACGGCGCTCGCCGCCCGACAGTCGCTCGCCGTCATCGCCCAGGAAGGCCGACAGGCCGTCCGGCGCGGCGCGCACGCGGTCGGCCAGGGCGGCGTCTTCCAGTACGGCCCACAGTTGGTCGTCGGTGGCGTTGGGGGCGGCCAGGCGCAGGTTGTCGCGCACCGTGCCGGCGATCAGGCCGGCGTCCTGCGGCAACCAGGCGAACTGGGCGCGGACGGCGACCGAGCCTTCGCCGCGCAGCCCCAGCAGGGTCTCGACGGCGCTGGTCTTGCCGCAGCCCGACGGGCCGACGATGGCCAGGCGCTCGCCCGGCCGCAGGGCCTGGCCCAGCAGGACCGGCGCGGCGGTGGGGGCGCTGGCGGGTTGAGGGCGGTGCTGCAGGAGGGCGTCCAGCCGCTTGTGGGCCGCGTTGGCCGCACCGTCCTGGTCGAGAGCGGCGACCAGGCCGCCCAGCACCTCGATGCTCATGGCCGCTGCGAGACCGGCCAGGGCGGCCAGCGGCGCGCCCGCCGGGATGGCGGCGGCCATGGCGGCGGCGACCGTGACGCCGGTGACAGCCGCCTGGCTGGCGGCGATCAGGCCCTGGGCGCGGGCGGCGGCCAGACGGGCGTTTTCGAGGTCGGTCGCGCGGGCGTTCAGGGTCTCGCCGGCCCAGGCTTCCAGGCCGTAGGCGCGCAGTTCGGCCGAGGCGGCGACGAGGCTGGCGGTGGTCTCCTTCAGCGCGCCCATCCGACTCTGGATCGCGGCGCGGGCGGGGGCCGAGCGGCGGCGGGCGATGGCGCGGGCGGCCAGCATGGCGCCGGTCGCGCCGGACAGGATGGCCAGGGCCGGCAGCCAACCGGCCAGTACGGCCATGGCCACGGCGGCCAACAGGCCCGCCCCGGCGCTCCACGGCGCGGACAGGCGCACGAAGCGGGTCTCGACGGCGTCGACGTCCTGCACCAGCCGGGCCGAGGCCTCGCCGCGCGACATGGTCAGCGACTGAGACGGCGGGGCGGCGGCCAGGCTCTCGAACACGGCCGGGCGGATAGCGGCCAGGGCCCGGAGAGCGGCGGTGTGGCCGGCCAGGCGCTCGCCATAGCGGGCGGCGGTGCGCAGGATGGCCAGCAGGCGGATCATGGCGCTGGGGATCAGCACATTAAAGGTATGGGCGGCGGCCAGGCCGGCCGCGCCCGCGGCGGCGCTGGTGACGATGAACCAGCCCGACAGGCCCAGGAGGATGGTCGAGGCCGCGCCGACGACGACCGCGCTCAGCACGGCTAGGCCCAGGGCCTCGGCGCGCTCGCGCCTTTGGGCGCGGATCAGGTCTTCCAACGGGCTCATAGGCGCACGACCTTGTCGGCGAGGGCGGCCACCGCTTCGGAATGGGTGGCGATCAGGGTGGTCCGGCCGTGGGCGGCGGCGCGGATGGCGTCCAGCATCACGGTTTCAGCGGCTGTATCCAGATTGGCGGTCGGCTCGTCCAGCAGCAGGATCGGGGCGGGCTTGAGCAGGGCGCGGGCCAGGGACAGCCGCCGGCGCTCGCCGCCCGACAGGCCGCTGCCGCGCTCGTCCAGCACGAAGTCCAGGCCGCCGGGACGGTCGAGCACCAGGCCCACGGCCCAGGCCGCGGCCTCGATCTCGGGGCGCGGGGCGTCGCGGCGCGACAGGGCGATGTTGTCGGCGATCGAGGCGGGCAGGATCAGCGGCGACTGGCCGGCCCAGGCGATGTCGGTCGACAGGTCGGGGCGAACCTCGCCATCGACCAGAATGCGGCCTTCGGTCAGTGGGGCCAGGTCCAGCAGCAGGTTCAGCAGCGAGCTCTTGCCCGCGCCGCTGGCCCCGACCAGGGCGACGATCGCGCCGGCCGGAACGGTCAGGTCGAACTTGGCCAGCGCCGGCACGTCGGCGTCGGGATAGCGGACGGTGACGCCGTCGAACTGGATCGTCGGAGCCTTGGCCAGCGGCGCGACGGCCGGCTTGGCTTTCGGGACTTCGAAGGTGACCAGGCGCGCGGCGGCGGCCTCGGCGGCCTGGCGGTCATGATAGGCGGCAGCCAGGCGGCGCATCGGGGCGTAGACTTCCGGCGCCAGGGCCAGCACGAAGAAGGCGCGCTTCAGGTCCAGTTGCTCGGGCACCGGGAAGGGCAGCAGGCGCAGCAGGTTGAAGCCGCAATAGACCGCGACCAGGGCCACCGACAGGGCGGCGAAGAACTCCAGCGCCGCCGACGAGATGAAGGCCACGCGCAGCACGCGGATGGTGCGCTCGGCCAGCTCCGAGGCCGAACGGCCCAGGGCCTTGGTAGTCGCGCCCTCGGCCTGGAAGGCCAGCACCACGGGCAAGGCGCGGACCCGGTCCAGGAACAGGCCCGACAGCCGCTCCAGGGCCTGGAACTGGGCGCGCGCCTCGGCGGCGGCGGCCGTGCCGGCGAAGATCATGGCGATGATGAACGGGATCAGGGTGGCCAGCAGGATGGCCGCCGCGATCGGGCTGGCGAAGGCGGCTGCGCCGATCAGCAGCAACGGCAACACCGCGGCGGCCAGCTTGGTCGGCAGGAAGCGGGCGAAGAGGCCGTCCAGGGCCTCGACCCCCTCGACCAGGGCGGTCAGCGCCTGGCCGGACGAGCGCCGCGGGCCGCCGAACACCGAGCGGGCCAGGTCGACCCGCAAGCCGGCCTTGGCCGAAGCGGCGGCGCGGGCTCCAGCCTCGGCGCCGACATAGGCGAGCACGGCGCGCACGAGACAGGCGACGACGACCAGCGACAGCCAGCCGGCGATCGCCATCGGGCCCTTGTGCGCAGCGACCGCGTCGACCGAAAACGCCAGGCCCGCGGCGAAGGCGACGGCGGCCAGGCCATCCAGCAGGCCGGCGGCGCGGGCGCGACCCATGGCCGAGCCGCCGCCGCTGCGCGACAGGCGTGTCAGCCAGACCTTGCCGGCCTCCGGATTTTGACGATCGAACTGTACTATGCGGGCGGCCATGGGTTGAGTGTAGGCTGTGTCGGTCATCATTCCTTGATCGGAATCAAGGTTTCGAGGGGTTGGTCGATCTAGGGCTGGGCTCTGGGTCGGCGCGTTTTTCGCCGTTCGTCATGGAGTCGCCCATGGATCCCGCGGTCATTGACCTGTCGCGATTGCAGTTCGCACTCACAGCGCTCTACCACTTCCTGTTCGTGCCCCTGACGATCGGGCTGTCGTTCCTGCTGGTCATCATGGAGAGCATCTATGTGATGACCAAGCGGCCGATCTGGCGGACGGTCACCCGCTTCTGGGGTGTGCTGTTCGGCATCAATTTCGCCCTGGGCGTGGCCACCGGCATCACCATGGAATTCCAGTTCGGCATGAACTGGTCCTACTACTCGCACTATGTCGGCGACATCTTCGGCGCCCCGCTGGCGATCGAAGGGCTGATGGCCTTCTTCCTGGAAGCCACGTTCGTCGGCCTGATGTTCTTCGGCTGGGACAAGCTTTCCCGCGTCGGCCACCTGGGCGTGACGTTCCTGGTCGCCATCGGCACCAACTTCTCGGCCCTGTGGATCCTGGTCGCAAACGGCTGGATGCAGAACCCGATGGGGGCGGCCTTCAATCCCGACACCATGCGCATGGAGGTGACCAGCTTCCGCGACGTGCTGTTCAACCCGGTGGCCCAGGCAAAGTTCGTGCACACGGTCAGCGCCGGCTACGTGATCGCGTCGGTGTTCGTGCTGGGGATTTCGGCCTGGTACCTCTTGAAGGGCAAGCATATCGGCGTCGCCAAGCGGTCGATGACCGTCGCGGCCGCCTTCGGCCTGGCGTCCTCGCTGTCGGTCGTCGTGCTGGGCGACGAGAGCGGCTACGCCTTGACCGACAACCAAAAAATGAAGCTCGCGGCCCTCGAGGCCATGTGGGAAACCGAGCCCGCTCCGGCCGGCCTGACCGCCTTCGGCATCCCCAGCCTGGCCGACCGCAAGACCCACCACGAGATAAAGATCCCCTACGTCCTGGGCCTGATCGCGACCCGCAGCATCGACAAGCCGGTGGAGGGCATCTTCCAGCTGGTCGCCAAGGCCGAGGATCGCATCGAAAGCGGCATCGTCGCCTATGGCGCGGTCGAGCACCTGAAGGCCAATCCCAACGACCTCGCCGTGCGGGCGATCTTTGAGACCCACCGCCGCGATCTGGGCTACGGCCTGCTGCTCAAGCGCTACGTCAAGGATCCGCGCCAGGCCACGCCCGAGCTGATCAAGAAAGCGGCCTGGGACTCGGTGCCCAACGTGCCGGTGATGTTCTGGGCGTTCCGGATCATGGCGGGCATCGGCCTTCTGATGATCGCCCTGTTCGCCACCGCCTTCGTTCTGGTCACTCTGCGCAAGCACGACACCAAGTGGTTCCTGGTCTTGGCCGTCGCCGCCTTGCCGCTGCCATGGATCTCGACCGAACTGGGCTGGGTGCTGGCCGAGGTCGGGCGTCAGCCCTGGGCCGTCGAGGGCGTGCTGCCCACCTTCCTGGGGGCTTCCAGCCTGTCCGTGCCGCAGCTGCTGACCAGCATCGCGGTGTTCACCCTGCTGTACGGCGCGCTGGCCGTGGTTGAGGTCGGCCTGATCCTGCGCGCCATCAAGAAAGGCCCGTTCGCTCAGCACGACCCCGTCCCGGACGGCGAGCCGCCCGAGCCCGAAACGGCCGCGGCCTAGAGGAGATCACAGTCATGGAACTCCCTATCGACTACGCCACCCTCCGCGTTCTCTGGTGGGCCCTGGTCGGCATCCTGCTGATCGGTTTCGCCCTGACCGACGGTTTCGACATGGGCGTCGGCGCCCTGCTGCCCTTCGTGGCCAAGGATGACGCCGAGCGGCGCATGGTGATCAACACCGTCGGCCCGACCTGGGAAGGCAACCAGGTGTGGTTCATCCTGGGCGGCGGCGCGCTGTTTGCGGCCTGGCCGTTCGTCTACGCCGTCAGCTTCTCGGGCTTCTATCTGGCGATGTTTGTGGTGCTGGGCGCAATGATCTTGCGGCCGGTCAGCTTCAAGTATCGCTCCAAGAGGCCCAACCCGCGCTGGCGGTCGTTCTGGGACTGGGGCCTGTTCGTCGGCGGCTTTGTGCCGGTGCTGTGCTTCGGCGTGGCCCTGGGCAATGTGCTGCAAGGCGCCCCCTTCCGTCTGGATAACGACCTGCGGGCCTTCTACGACGGCAGCTTCATCGGCCTCTTCTCGCCGTTCGCCCTGCTGTGCGGCCTCTTGTCGGTGTCGATGCTAGTACTGCACGGCGCGGGCTGGATCGTGGTCAAGGCCGAGGAGGGCCCGGTCACTGAGCGCGCCCGGCGCTTTGGCGAGATCGCGGGCCTGGCCAGCATCGTGCTGTTCGCGGCCGGCGGCTTCTGGGTGGCGTTCGGCGGCCTGGGCTTCCGGATCGAGGGACTGGCCGATGCGGCGGGGCCATCGAACCCGCTGCGCGGCGCCGCGGCGGTGCGCGCCCCTGGCGCCTGGCTGGACAACTACGGGCGTCACGGCTGGATGATGATCGCCCCGATCCTAGGCTTTGCCGGCGCCGCCCTGGCCCTGGCCGGCCTGCAGTTCCGCAAGGACTGGATGGCGTTCACCGGCTCGTCGGCTTCGACGGTGGGCATTGTCGCCACCGTGGGCCTGTCGATGTTCCCGTTCATCCTGCCCAGCAGCGTCGATCCGCGCTCCAGCCTGACGGTCTGGAACGCGTCCTCCACCCACCTGACCCTGTTCGTGATGCTGCTGGTCACGGCGTTCTTCCTGCCGCTGATCCTGCTCTACACCAGCTGGGTCTACAAAGTTCTGTGGGGGCGCAGCACGACCGGCGCCCTGACCACCAACCCCGACCTGTACTGAGGAGAACGACCCATGTGGTACTTCACCTGGATCCTGGGCCTGGGCCTGGCCGTCGCCTTCGGTGTGCTGAACGGCGTCTGGTACGAGTTCAACCTGTCGGACGACGGCGACGAGGGCCTGTCCGAGCCTTGAGGACCGGGACGGGGAGGGCGCGGTCGTTTGTCGCGCCCGATCCGTCCCCAATCCGTGTTTGCCTTAACCGTTGTTAAAGGCGCTTCGGGCTCTTCTGGCGGGGAGCCGGAGGAGCGCGCCGAACGCGCCGCTCCGGGCAAGCTATTCGACCCGGGGATCCCAATGACCGACAACACCGCGCCTGCGCTGGAGCTGATCTCGTTCTGCATCGGCGAGCAGGAGTTCTGCATCGACGTAAAGACGGTGCGTGAAATCCGCGGCTGGACTCCGGCCACGCCGATCCCGCACGCCCCCGCCTACATGCGCGGCGTCATCAACCTGCGCGGCGCGATCATGCCGGTCATCGACCTGCGCAACCGCCTGGGCCTGGGCGTCACCATCCCCGAGACCCGCCACGTGATCGTGGTCGTCGAGTGCCAGGACCGTCTGGCCGGCATCCTGGTCGACGCCGTGTCGGAAACCTTCACCGTGCCGCGCGACAGTCTGCAGCCGGCCCCGGACGTCGGCGTGGAAGAGCTGCGCTACATCCAGGCGATCATCTCGATGGAAAACCGCCTGATCACCTATCTGCGCATGGACGACGTGTTCCCGGCGCATGTGAGCGAAGCCGCCTAAGGCTTCGGTTCTCCTAGACCAAAAGAAAGGCCGCCGAGGTTGCCCTCGGCGGCCTTTTCTCTGTCCGTCGTCTGGCAGATCAGCCCTTGCGGACGATCCGCGCCGCGGCGGCGTGGAAGCCGGCGTCGGCCTCGGCCAGGGCGGCCACAGCCCCGTGGCGGTCGCTGGCGACGCTCATGTTGTTCTTGGCGTAGCTCTCCGAGACCTTGCGGGCTTCCTGGCCGCGCAGGGCGGCGTTGGAGGCGGCGGTCTCGTGCCAGCTGGCCAGCTGCTCGGCGGTGACCTCTGCGGCCGCGTCAGGATGCGGGGCCACGTCGCCGAAGCCGATGGCCACGAAGCCGTGGATCACGCCGCCATAGTCTTCTTCCGACAGCAGGAAGGTGATCTGACGCTCCTCGGCCTGGCCGGTATAGGTGTCGGTGGCAGGATCGAACTCCGACAGCACCAGGATGTCGCCGACCTTGAAGTCGCGGTCGTTGCGGCGGATCTCGAAGCGCTTCTGCCCCGAACGGACGGCGGCGAAGTACTTGGGCCAGGTCTTGAGTTCGTGGCGGTTCATGGCGGGCTTCAATCTGGAAAAGGAGAGGCGGGGGTTCTGGCGGCAGAACCCTAGCGGACGGTTAATAGAGATGGATACGACTGTGCATACCCCCAACCGCTTCCCCGGCGAATGCCGGGGCCCAGATTCATCCGGAGCGGTTTGAGGAAATCCGAGAAGCGCCCCGCCCCCTTGGCGGGGGAGTGGGCTCGATCTGGGCCCCGGCTTTCGCCGGGGAAACGGCTTTTCTTACAGGTCCGAGCAGACCCGGATAATCTCCGCCCGCAGCTCGGGCAGGCCCAGGCCCTTTTCGGACGAGGTGGCCAGCACGCGCGGGAAGGCGGCGGGGCGCTTGGCGATGGCCTTGATCGTGTCAGCCACGACCTTGTCGACCTCGTGCGGCTTGATCTTGTCGGCCTTGGTCAGGACGATCTGGTAGCTGACCGCCGCGACGTCCAGGGCGTCCAGCGCCTCCAGGTCGACCTTCTTCAGGCCATGGCGGGCGTCAATCAGCACATAGACGCGCTTGAGGTTGGCGCGACCGCGCAGATAGGCCCGGCCCAGGTCCTGGAACTTGTCGGCGATCGAGCGCGAGACGCGCGCGAAGCCGTAGCCGGGCAGGTCGACCAGGCGGATCTTCTCGGCCAGCAGGAAGAAGTTGATCTCCCGCGTCCGGCCCGGCTCGTTCGAGGCGCGGGCCAGATACTTCTGGCCGACCAGGCCGTTGATCAGGCTGGACTTGCCCACGTTCGAGCGGCCGGCGAAGGCCACCTCGGGCAGGTCCGGGGCGGGCATGGTGTCCATGCGCACCGCCCCCATCATGAACGAGACCGGCTGGGCGAAGAACACCCGCCCCGTTTCCAGTTCCTCTTCCGAGAACAGGACGTCGTCCGAGGGGGCGACGCCTTCGGGAATGATCGTCTCGTCGCTCATCAGGTCGCCGCGCTTGCGGGCTTGCCCTGCAGGCGAGCGATGATCTTGTCGATCGGGTTCTCGACCTTGTAGCGGCGCATGATGATGTACTGCTGGACGATGGTCAGGACGTTCGACCAGCACCAGTAGATCACCAGGCCCACCGCGAACTGCGACAGGGTGAAGGTGAAGATGATCGGGAACAGCTGGAAGATGCGCTGCTGGATGGGGTCGCCGGCGGGCGGGTTCATGGCCGTGGTCAGCCACATGGTGAACCCGTACAGCAGCGGCCAGACGCCGATGTGCAGCGGACCGCCCAGGAACGAGCCGATCAGCGGCGCGGTCGCGGGATCCCAGGGGATCAGGCCGAACAGGTTGAACATCGTCGACGGGTCGCGGGCCGACAGGTCCTGGATCCAGCCGAAGAACGGCGCGTGGCGCATTTCGATGGTGACGGTCAGCACCTTGTACAGCGAGTAGAAGACCGGGATCTGCACCAGCATCGGTAGGCAACCCATCATCGGGTTGATCTTTTCCTTCTGGTACAGCTGCATCATCTCCTGCTGCTGCTTGGCCGGATCGTCCTTGTGCTTGGCCTTCAGCTTCTCGACTTCAGGCTGGATCTTCTTGATCTTGGCCATGCTCTCATAGCTCTTGTCCGCCATCGGATAGAGGATGAGCTTGAGCAGGACGGTCAGCGCCATGATGGCCAGACCGAAGTTGCCGACCATCTTGTAGAAGATTTCCAGGATATTGAAGATCGGACGGGTGAACATGGAGAACATGCCCCAGTCCACGGCCCAGTCGAAGCGCGGGATCTCGGCCTTGCGGCTGTCCCAGAACTGCCACCAGGCCGGAGCTTGGCCGTTGTACTCGTACTTGCGCAGCAGCGGCACGGTCTTGGCGCCGGCAAACAGGCGGGTCTTCTGCGTCAGGGTCGCGCCCGGGTTCAGGGCCTGGGTCGGGCCGACGAAGTTGACGTCATAGATGTCGGTGTTGCCGGCCTGGGTGACGCGGTACTGCGCCTTGATGGTCTCGTCCTGGCTCGGGATCAGGGCCGCCAGCCAGTACTTGTCGGTGATGCCGGCCCAGCCGCCGACCGAGTCGAAGCTGGTGAGCGGCTTGTCCTTCTTCCACTTCTGGTACTTGGCCAGTTCCAGCTTCTGGTCCTTGCCCGAGCCCAGCACGCCGATGGCGCCTTCGTGGACGATCTGGTTCTTGCCCAGGGTGTCGTGGATGCCCTGGCGCTGCACGGCCGCGTAGGGGGCCAGCTGCAGGCCCTGCGTGCCGTTGTTCTTGACGGTGTCGGTGACCGTGAACATCGCCTGGTCGTCGATGGCGATGACGCGGGTGAAGATCAGGCCGAGACCGTTGTCGAAGGTCAGGGTGACGGGCGAGTTCGGACGCAGCACTTGGCCCGGCGCGGCGGTCCAGACGGTGCGGCTGTCAGGCAGGCCCGGCAGGTTGGCGCCCGCCCAGCCGAAATCGGCGAACCAGGCATGCTCGGCGCCTTCCGGACGGAAGAGCTCTACCGGCGGCGAGTTCTTGTCGGTGGTCTCGGCGTACTTGCGCAGCAGCAGGTCGTCGATGCGGCCGCCCTTCAGGGCGATCGAGCCCGACAGGGTCGGGGTGTCGACGACGACGCGCGGGCTCTGGGCCTTGGCCGCGTCGCGCGACAGGCGCAGCGGGGCGGGGTTGCCGTTGGCGTCCAGGGTCACGCCCGGCGTGGCTTTCGCTTGGGCCTGGGCGGCTTGCTTGGCGCGGGCTTCGGCCTCGGCCTTCTTCTGCTGCGGACCCAGGATGAAGAACTGGTACCCGATCAGGATCACGAACGCGCTGACGATGAACATCAGCGTGTTTTTGTTGTCGTTCTGCATGGAGCGCTTAACCGGAAACTGTTTGATCGGGACGAGGAGAAGAGGCGGCGGTCTTGGATGCGCCGGGTGATGGCCTGGGACCTTTGGGACCCTTGCCATCATGCTCGGCGGCGAGGCTTATCAGCGCGGTTTTGACGTCGTCAAGCAAACGCCCCCATTCGCGGGCGGTGGTTCCGCCGCGCGCAATGAACACATAGTCGTGCGAAGGGCGCGCATGAAGGGGCAGAACCAGGCGGGCAGCTTCGCGGAGGCGGCGCTTGGCGCGGTTGCGATCGACGGCCCCGCCGATCTTCTTGGTGGCGGTGAAGCCGACCCGGACCGTCGGATCCTCATCGGGGCGCTTGCGCATCTGGATGAAGACGGCGCCGCGCGACAGGGCCGGGGCCTTGGCCGCCAGCAGGAAGTCGGGCCGCTTTCTCAAACGTTCGAATTTGAGCTCAGACATGAAAAAAGCCGCCTTTCCGGCGAGAACCTGAAGTCAGGTCTGTGGAAAAGGCGGCTTTATTCATGGTCTCGCCTCCCGAGGGAGGAAAAAGCGGCGTGAGCCGCTTTTAGGCCGTCAGGCGCTTGCGGCCCTTGGCGCGACGACGCGCAACGATCTTTTGGCCATTCTTGGTGGCCATACGAGCGCGGTAGCCGTGACGGCGAGCACGCACGAGCTTCGACGGCTGGAAGGTGCGCTTCACGACGTGGCTCCGAAATGCATAAACGTTGGACGCGAAACCGTTAGGCCCCGCGAGTGAGGGGCGGTGGATAAAAGAACGGGCGAGGGATGTCAACCTGAGTCGACCGTAGAAGCTGTCATCCCGGCCAAGCGCGTAGCGTGCTGAGCCGGGACCGCCGGAAGCGCCGCGTTTGCCGCGGTCCCGGATCTTCGCTGCGCTTCGTCCGGGATGACAGATTTTAAGGCGTGATCACCGCCTTGCCCACCACCTTGCGGTCGGCCAGCAGGTTGAAGGCCTCGCGCCACTGCTCCAGGGGCAGCTGCGCATGGACGTGGGGCTTGATAACCCCCTCGCTGGCCATCCGCCACACCGCCTCGCCGTTCTCGCGGCCCTTCTCCGGAAACTGGCGGCCGTATTCGCCGGCCCGCACGCCCATGACCGAGAAGCCCTTGATCAGCGGCATGTTGACCGAGACCGTCGGGATGCGCCCGGAGGTGAAGCCGATCACCAGCAGCCGGCCGTCGAAGGCGATGCAGCGGGTGCTCTCGTCGAAGACGTCGCCGCCAACGGGGTCGTAGATCACGTCAGCCCCGCGGCCGCCGGTGATCTCTTTTACCCGCTCGCGGAAGCCGCCCGACACATTGACCACCGCATCGGGGGCGTAGAGCGCCTGGATCTGCGCTAGCTTGTCGTCGGAGGCCGAGGCCGCGATGACCCTGGCCCCCAGGGCCTTGGCCAGGTCGACCGCCGCCAGGCCCACCCCGCCGGCCGCGCCGTGGACCAGCACCCACTCGCCCGGCTCGACCCGAGCACGGCGCACCAGGGCGACATAGGCGGTCAGATAGGCCGCGCCATAGGCGGCGGCTTCAGCGAAGGAGAGGCTCGCGGGCTTGGGCTTCAGTCCCGCCGCGTCCAGCACGGCATACTCGGCGAACCCGCCCAGCCGCGCGCCGCCGACCACCGCGTCACCGACCGCGAAGTCCGTGACGCCTTCGCCCAGGGCCGCGACCTCGCCCGCCAGGTCCAGGCCCGGCGTGAAGGGCAGGGGCGGTTTGAACTGGTACTCGCCGCGGGTCATCAGCAGGTCGGGGAAGTTGACGCTGGCGGCCTTCACGCGGACCAGCACCTGGCCCGGACCCGCGACGGGTGTTTCCACCTCGCGGACCGCGCAGCCGGCGTAGTCGGCCGCGAGGTCTTCGACGACGAGGGCCCGCATGGATGGCATGCCTTTTCCCTCCCTCCGTTTCCCCGGCGAAGGCCGGGGCCCAGATTCAGCCTGAGCGGTTGGGGTGATCCGAGATGCGCCCGTGCCGGTTTGCCGGGCGCTTGTGGGTTCGATCTGGGTCCCGGCTTTCGCCGGGAAGATCGGATTAGGGGGCCGCTCGCTTGTCGAACATCTCCCGCACCAGCCCCGCGATCTCGCGGCACGCTCCATCCGCCGCCGGGATCGCACCCGTGAACGCCGTGAAGCCGTGGGCCAGGCTGTCGTAGCAGCGATAGGCCATCGGTACGCCGGCCGCCTGCAGGCGCTTGGCGTAAGCCTCGCCCTGGTCGACCAGCGGGTCGAAGCCGGCGGTGGCGACCACGGCGGGCGCGAGACCCGTCAGGTCGGTGGTCTTGTCCGGCGACAGGCGCGGATCGGCCGGATTGGCGTCGGCGCCCATATAGTGGCCCATGAACCACTCCATGGTCGCCTTGGTCAGCGGATAGGCGTCGGCATAGGTGGTCATCGACGGCGTCTCGCTGGCCACGTCGACGGCGGGATAGATCAAGAGCTGCAGGGCCGGCTGCGGCTCGCCGGTGCGCTGCATCTCCTGGGCGACAATGGCGGCGAAGTTGCCGCCCATGCTGTCGCCGCCGATGACCGGCGGGACCGCTGCCGCGCCGAAGCGGGCGGTGTTGTCGCGCGCCCAGCGATAGACGGCCAGCACGTCCTCCAGCCCGGCCGGGAACTTGTGGTCGGGGGCCAGGCGGTAGTCGACCGAGATCACCGCCGTACGGGCGATGCGGGCCAGGATCGAGCAGAAGGCGTGGCAGGTCTCCAGATCCCCGATCACCCCGCCGCCCATGTGGGCGTAGACGATCAGCGGCGCGCCGCTGTCCTGGCTCTCCGGGCGATAGGCGCGGCAGGGGGCGGGGCCGTTGGGGCCGTCGATCGACAGGCTCTCGGTGCGCACGCCCGGCTCCAGCGGGCCCTGCACGGCGGCCAGGCCCTTGGCGCTGCCGGCCACGGCCTCGGCCGGCGACACGCTGCTCATCGGCGGCATCTTCTTGGCCGCGTGGGCGAAGAACTGGAAGCGCGGGTCCAGGGTGCGGCCGCCGCGATAGACGACCCCGCCGCCCGACATGGCCCGCAGGACCGGGCTGGGCAGCGACAGGATCAGCTTCAGAATGGTCTTCTGGGCGGCGTCCGAGGCCATGTTTCTTCCCTTGTTGTTCTTATAGTCTTGCCGTCAAAGCTGAGGGAGGGCCGCGACCCCACCCAGGATCAGCTTGGCGGCGAAGTCGGCCGCCCCCTCAGTGTCGACGGGCCGGCGGTCCAGCATCTTGTCGCCGATCTCGCGCGCCACGGCGATGCAGGCCGAGGTCAGGTAGTCCAGATCGACCTTGGGCGCGTGGTCATGCTCCAGCACCTTGGCGAAGGCTTCACGGACCTCGTCGAACACGGCGGCCATCTCGGGCGTGGCGCGGGCGTGCGGGATCTGCTCGCCGGCCGGGCGGTTGACGCGCCAACTCTCCTGTTCGGTGGCCACGAAGTTGAAATAGGCCAGGATCGCGCCGCGCAGGAAGCTCTCGAAGTCGGTCGCCTTCTCGGACTGTTCGCGCAGCAGCGGCCGGAAGCGGCGGGCGCCGTCATCGGCCAGGGCGTCGAACACCTCCTCCTTGGACTTGTAGTAGTTGTAGAAGGTGCCCGAGGCCAAACCCGTGCGGCGGATGATGTCGCGCACCGTGGCGGCGTCATAGCCCAGCTCGCCAAACACCTCGCGCGCCGCGTCCAGGATCGCCTGGCGGTTGGCCGTCTTGGTGCGCTCCCGCTTGCCCGGCCGCTGGTCGACGTGGGGCTTGGGGAAATAGGCGATGTTCGACATGGACGGCGACTCGAAGACTGGAGCTTGATGACGCCCCGTCACGATCACAGCCTTACTCTGCGGCAAGAGGCAAGACCTTCACGGCTCTGGCGGGAATCGGCAGGGAATTACCGGCTGATTTCGCGCGCTTGATCCCCTTCTTCAGCTCCTTGCGCAGGTCATAGGCGTATTCCCCGCAGTTGATCTGGATCGTGTGCCGGGCCGAGGCGACATAGTGCGACTTCACCGCCTGGTGCATGTCGTCGCGCTCGCGGGCCATGGTCGCCGCATCGGGCAGGGCGTAGCGGCCGGTCAGATAGGCGGCGATCAGCTTTGACTGCTCCTCGGCGATCGGCATCATGGCGCACAGCGGCTGGACCAGGGCGACCATGAACAGGTTGTCGAAGCGCGGATCGACCATCCGCTTCCACAGGGCGATGTCGTTGTCGGGCGCGTCCATCGTCGCGCTGTCGAAGAACGGGAAGGTGATCTTGTAGCCGGTGCACCAGATCACCGCGTCGGCCTCCACCGACGTGCCGTCCTTGAAGAAGACTTGGCGGCCGTCGAAGCGCTCGATGTCGGGCTTGATGGCCACGTCGCCCGAGCCGATGCGGTTATAGAGCTCGTGGCTGATGGCCGGGTGCGAGGCGCCGAAGTCGTGGTCGGGCTTGGGCAGGCCGTGGTCCTCGGGGCGACCGTGCACGGCGGCGATCTTGTTCTCCAGGATCCGCGCCGACCACTTCGCCGGCAGGATCCGCGACAGCAGCGGCGGATCCTGGCTGGGGTGGTTGTTGAAGAAGTCCAGAACCGCATTGCCGAAGTAGCGCGGCACGACCCAGTACCCGCGGCGGACGGACAAATAGACCTCGTCGGCGTTCTCCTTACGGCCCAGCTCGCAGGCCAGGTCCAGGGCCGAATTGCCGAAGCCGACGATCACCACCTTCTTGCCGCGCAGGTTCTCGGGGCTGGCGGGGTCGATGTAATAGTGGCTGTGCATCTCCAGCCCGTCGAAGCGGCCGGGCGGCTTGGGATCGGGCCAGCGCGGATCCCAGTGGTGGCCGTTGGCGACGCACAGCACGTCGTAGAGCCGCTTCTCGCCGGTCTCCAGCGTGATCTCCCAAAGGCCGTCTTCCCGGCGTTTCGCCCAGGTCACCGCGCACTGGAAGGTGATGCGATCGCGGAAGCCGAAGTGGTCGACGTAGCTGTCGAAGTAGGTCGCGATCTGGCTGTGGTGCGGATAGTCCGGATAGTCGGCCGGCATCGGAAAGTCCGAATAGGCCATCTTGTCCCGGCTGGTGTTGATGTGCAGCGAGCGATAGGCGCTGCTCATGCCGTTGCGGTTCTGGAACACCCAGTTGCCGCCGATCCGGTCCGAGGCCTCGAAGCAGTCGAACGGGATGCCCGCCGCGTGCAGCTGCTTGCAGGTCGCGATCCCCGACGAGCCCGCGCCGATGACGCAGACGCGGGGCAGGGCGAAGGCGGCGGAGCCGTCGGCCATCGAGCTTCCTCCCGTCGCCCGGTTCAGGTGGGCGACTTATCGTTGTTCAGGAAGGATGCGCCGCTGGCGGTGGGCGTCAATGTTGACGCGAGGGGAAGCTAGCCCTTGATCGGCTGCTCGATCTCGTAGACCGCCTCCAGCACCGCCTCGAACTTGGTGCGGAACAGCTCCTGGGCGTCCTGGAGGCCTTGGTTGTAATAGTGAGGGCCCAGGGTCTCGCTGACGAAGTCGAGCAGGAACTCGGCGTCGAAGCCCTTCACCTCCAGATCCAACTCGGTCCGCATGTAGTCGGACAGCGCGCCGGAAAGCTTGGCGCGGGTGGCCTTGTCGAAGGTGATCTTGGGCATGGGGGCCTTTCAAGCTGTCATCCCGGCCAAGCGCGGAGCGCGCCGAGCCGGGACCGCCGCAAGCTCCCAGCCTGTTGCGGTCCCGGCTCTTCGCTACGCTACGGCCGGGATGACAATCAACTTGCTAGAGCGGGCGCTTTCGCCGCCCGCGCCGCCACCGGCAGCTTCCCGCCCGCCGCCTTCGCCCGCGCCTCGCCCTTTGCGATCTCCTTCTTCAGGTCGGCGCAGTAGACGTTGAAGTCGACCTGGATGGTGTGGCGGGCGGCCTGGTAGTAGTGGCCCAGGTGCTGGGCCTCATCCTTGACGATGACCTTCTCCATCTCGGCCTCGCTCGGCGGCGCGTACTCGCCTGCCAGATAGGCCGCCGCCAGCTTCGCCTGCTGCTCGGCAAAGTTCACCAGGGTCGGCAGCGGCTGGGCCAGGCCCATGAAGAACAGGTTCGGGATCCCCGGTTTCATCATCCGCTTGAACAGCGGGAAGCGGTGGTCGGCGTCCGGCTTCAGCTCGGCCTCGTCGAAGAACGGGAAGGTGATCTTGTAGCCGGTGGCGAAGACGATGGCGTCGACCTGCTCAACCGTGTCGTCGGCGAAGCGGACGTTTTTCCCCTCCAAGGCCTTGATCGCCGGCTTGAACTTGATGTCGCCGCAGCCCGCCCTCGTCAGGAACTCGCCCGAGACCGACGGATGGGCCTCCAGCGGCTCATGGTCGGGCTTGGGCAGGCCGTAGTCCTCCATCCGGCCGATGGTCTTCTTGATCACCTTGCGGGCCAGGGACAGGCCCAGCTTGCGCGGCATCCAGGCGGGCATGGCGCTTTTGTCGGCCGGCTTGCCGTTCATGTACTTGGGGAACACCCAGACCCCGCGACGGGCCGAGACCCACAGGTTCTTGGCGATCGGCCGCTGGGACAGCTCGCTGGCGATATCCATGGCCGAGTTGCCCATGCCGACGACCACCACGTTCTTGCCGCGCATGTCGACCGGATCGAACGGGTCACAGTATGCGTGAGCGTGGAAGGCCGGGCCGTCGAACTCGCCCGGATATTCCGGCACGCGCGGGTCCCAGTGGTGGCCGTTGCAGACGAACAGCACGTCGTAGAGCCGGGTCTCGCCGGTCGACAGCGTCACCGCCCACAGGCCGTCATCGGTGCGCCGCGCGCGCTCGACCCGGGTGTTGAAGGTGATGGTCGGGCGCAGGCCGAAATGGTCGACATAGTCCTTGAAGTACTGGTGAAGCTGGGCGTGGTGCGGGAAGTCAGGCCAGCCCTGCGGAACCGGATAGTCCTCGAACGCCAGCCGCCACTTGCTGGTGTCGATGTGCAGGCTCTCGTAGCAGGCCGACAGGCCGTTGGGGTTCTTGTAGTACCAGTTGCCCCCGATCTCGTCGGACATCTCGAAGCAGTCGTAGGGGACGCCGTAGTCCTTCAGCCGCTTGATGGTCGTGAAGCCGCTGCAGCCGGCGCCGATGACGCACGCCTTGGGAAGAGCCTGGGCCGCCATTCCACCCTCCTGACTTATCGTTGTTCAGGTGAGCGTATCAGCGTTATGCCAGGCGGCAAGCGGACCTTGGGGAAGGCGGCTCAGCGACCGCCGAAGCGCGGCGGGACGTAGGAGGCCGAGCAGCTGGCGTTGCACGAGGCCCAGCGGCCGCCGCAACTGTCATCCTCGCCGCTGGCGCTGCAGAAATACAGCGTGCGCGAGCAGGTGGCCCGGCACTGGGCGGCGTCGCCATAGGGCCGGCCGACCGCCAGGGGGATCGGCGGCGGCAGGATGGCGCCGCTGGTCGCGTTCAGCGGCGCGGCCGCCGGGACGGCCTCGATCTTCGGCTTGGCCTTGGGCGGCGTCGGCTGGGCCGCCAGGGACGGACCCGCGCAGGCGATGACCAGCAGGACGAGAAGAGCGCGACGCATGGTGCGGAGACTAGCGCCTCGGGGTGAAAAGCCGGTTAACCATGTTTCCGGCCCTCAGCCCTTCAACATCTCCCGCCCGGCCCAGACGCTGTGCGTCCCGCTGCTGAGCTTGTGGGGTAGGGCGATGCGGCAGACGATCTCGAAGCGCTTGGCGTCGATGATCGCGCACTCCGACGTGCCCTTGGTCTCGTCGATCAGGAAGCTGACCAGATAGCCGTCGTCCTCATCCACGGCCCCGATCTTGGGCGCGAACGGGGCCTCGCTGGCGTAGCGGCCTTCGGGCAGGTCGATCGACCAGCTCTCGCCGGTCTCCAGGTCGTGCTTGACGAAGCCGTTGAACAGGAACCAGCCCGGCTTGGAGGTCGTGGAATAGGCGTAGCGATAGGGCTTGCCGGCGTATTTCTGATTGAACATGCCGAACTCCAGGTTCCGCTCGTCCAGATGCTTCTCGGTCGTCTCGCCGGTGGCCAGGTTGAAGCGCCAGCGGTGCAGCTTGGGCCGGAAGCTGTGCTCGTCTAGATACGCCATCAGGTGGCCGTGGCCGTCGGGGGCGTCCTCCAGCGGGCGCGGGATCGGGTTCTCCTGGAAGTAGCCGTCCAGCACCACCTCGTCGCCGTCCTCATAAGCGTTCAGCCAATGCAGGACATAGGTCGGCTCAGCCTCGAACCAGCGCGGCTCGCCGCCCTGGCGCGGGACCAGAGCAAAGCGGCTGGGCACGCCCTTGTGCAGGCGCACCGCGTGGATGCCGCGGGCCATCAGGTCCTGGTCCCAGAACACCGGCAGGTCGTTGAGGATCGCGTATTTCGACGAGAAGGCCATGTCGTGCGGCAGGCGCGGCCCCGGCGTCTCCACGCCCTGATAGACGGTGCGCTTGCCGGTGGCGTCGACCACGCCGTAGTGCATGTGTGGCCAGGCCTTGGAGTAGTTGAAGAACATCAGCTCGCCTGTGGCCTCGTCGACCTTCGGGTGGGCCGAGACGCCGTCCAGCGGGGCCCAGGCGGCGACGCCCAGGTTCTCCAGAGTCAGGGGATCCAGGCGATAGGCCTCGCCGCACTGGTAGAAGGTGGCGATGGCCTCGCCGTTGTGGACGACGATGTCGGTGCTGGCGGTGTCCTTCAGTGACCCGTGGGTGCCGAAGCCGGGGCGCTTGGAGACGCCCGGACCGTCCATCAGCCCGCCCCACAGGCCCTCGCCGGCTTCCTGCTCGGCCTCGAAACACCGTGTGCGGATGAAGCGGTTACGGTAGGTCGCCGCTCCGGCCTTGAACTCGATCTGGCAGACCATGCCGTCGCCGTCGAACGGGTGGTAGCGGCCGACCGGGTCATGCACCGGGTTCTCGGTGTTGCGCAGATAGACGCCGTCCAGGTCGGCTGGGATTGCGCCCTCCAGCACCTCCAGATCCCAGGCGTTGACCTCCTCGTGCAGCGGCGTCCAGGCGCCGGTCATGTATGGGTGGTTGGTCGGCGACAGCGAGGTGCGCACCTTGGGCAGGCGTTCGATCTTCATGGGCGGCTCCTCCTAGTTGGGGCGAGCCTAAATCCAGTCAGTCTTGTTGTGCAAGTTTCCCCTGGCGTCCGCCCTGACAGCAGGGCGGACGCCAGCGTGGGTGCGCGCTAAATTTATCGATGATAAAGTCATCTATCGCTGATAAATAACTTCTCATGAAGGTCGATCGCGCGCGCATCGTCGCCACAGCGCTGGACGTGCTGAACGAGGTCGGGGTCGACGCCCTGTCGACGCGGGCGATCGCCCAGCGCCTGGGCGTGCGCCAGCCGGCGCTGTACTGGCACTTCGCCAATCGCCGCGCCCTTCTGGACGCCCTCAACCTTGAGATCCTGGCGCGCGGCCACACCCGCTCCCAGCCGGTTCCGGGCGAGGCGTGGCAGGTGTTCCTGCGCGAGAACGGCCGCAGCTTTCGGCGGGCCCTGCTGGCCTACCGCGACGGCGCGCGGGTTCATGCCGGCACCGAGGCCGATCCGCAGAACCTGGAAGACGTCGAGGCGCAGATCGCCTTCCTGGTCGCGGCCGGCTTCCCGGTCGGGCGGGCGATGGAGGTGCTGGTGGCCATCAGCCGCTACGTCGTCGGCTGCGTGCTCGAGGAGCAGGCCGAACCGCTGGACGGCGAGAGCGAGGCCGAGGTCCTGGACGACGCGGTCCAGGCCTATCCGCTGCTGGCCCAGGCCCTGGCGAGCTATCGCCAGGGCGGCTACGGGGCCATGTTCGAGCGGGGCCTGGACCTGCTCGTCAGCGGGGCCGAGGTGTCGCTGGTTACTGCGGGCTGACCCGCCACACCACGTTGCCGACGTCGTCGGCCACCAGCAGCGCACCCGATTTGTCGACATTGACGCCCACCGGACGCCCCTGCGCCTTGCCTTCGCTGTTCAGGAATCCCGTGAGGAAGTCCTGCGGCTGGCCCGCAGGCTTGCCGCCGGCGAACGGCACGAAGATCACCTTGTAGCCGACCTGGGGTTTACGGTTCCACGAGCCGTGCTGGCCGACGAACACCCCGCCGCGATAGGCGGCCGGGAAGCTTTGACCTTCATAGAAGGTCAGGCCCAGCGAGGCGGTGTGGGCGCCCAGGGCGTAGTCGGGGACGATGGCGCGCTCGACGAGGTCCGGGCGCTTGTCGGCGTCCTTGATCCGCTTGTCGACCGTCTTGCCGAAATAGCTGTAGGGCCAGCCATAGAAACCGCCCTCGCGCACCGAGGTCATGTAGTCAGGCACCAGGTCGTTGCCCAGTTCGTCGCGCTCGTTGACCGCGGTCCACAGCTCGCCATTGGCCGGGTTCCAACCCATGCCGTTGGGATTGCGCAGGCCGCTGGCGAACAGCCGCTTGGCCCCCGTGGCCAGGTCGACCTCGAGGATCGCCGCGCGATCGACCTCGTTGTTCAGGCCGTTCTCGCCGACATTGCTGTTGGAGCCGACGGTGGCGTAGAGCTTGGTGCCGTCCGGACTGGCGATGATGTTCTTGGTCCAGTGGTGGTTGATCGGCCCGCCCGGCAGGTCGGCGACCTTGCGCGGCGCGGCGGTGATCTGTGTCGCGCCCTCTTGATACGGGAAGGCGACGATGGCGTCGGCATTGGCGACGTAGAGGGTGTCGCCGACCAGGGCCATGCCGAACGGCGACATCAGGTTGGTCAGGAACGGCGTCTTCATCTCGGCCACGCCATCGCCGTCGGCGTCGCGCAAAAGGCTGATGCGGTTGGCGCTCTTCACCTCGGCGCCGGCCTTGCTCATCAGCATCTTCTGGAAGAAGCCGCGGATGCTGGGCTTCTCCTCCTTCTTCGGCGGCTTGTTGCTCTCGGCCACCAGCACGTCGCCGTTGGGCAGCACCAGCATCCAGCGCGGGTGGTCCAGGCCGCTGGCGAACGGCTGGACCTTGAAGCCAGCCGGAGCCTTGGGCGTCACGCCGGACGGCCAGCCGACGACTTCGGACACACTGACCGTCGGGATCAGGCTCTTGGTGGGCGCGGGCAACTCGGGGTTGGCGCCATAGCCAACCTTCGAGGTTTCGAGCGGCGCTTGGCTACACGCTCCCAAAGCAGCGACCGCGCCGCCGATGATCAAGATTTCGCGAAATCGGCGGGTCATGGGCGCTTCTTTCTTCAGGCTGCGTTCAACGAAGGTGAGCTTAGATGCAGTCAGGAGATTGATACGGTTCAGCCATGGCGAAGTTCCCGTCCACACCCTTTGACCGCAGAAACATCCTGGCCGGCCTTTTGGCCCTGGCCGCGCCCGGCGCCGCATCCGCCGCCCAGCGCCGGACCCAACGTCCGCCACCCTCGCCGCCGCCGCCTCCCGTGGTGACGGTGCTGGGTGACTCGATCACGGCGGGGCTGGGCCTGGCGTCGAACATGGCCATGCCCGCGCGCTTGCAAGCCGCGTTGGATCGGATCGGTACGCCCTCGCGCGTGCAGGGCTTCGGCGTGTTGGGCGACACCACGGCCAACGGCCTGGCCCGGGTCGACCGCGTACCGGCCGAAACCACGGTCTGCGTCGTCGCCCTGGGCGGCAACGACCTGCTGCTGGGGACCGACCCGTCGCGGACCAAGGCCAATCTGCGGGCCATCATCTCGCACCTGAAGGCGCGCAACATCCGCGTGGTGCTGGCCGGGGTGAAGGCGCCGGGTCTGCTGGGCGTCGACTACGCCCGCCGCTTCACCCAGGTCTATCCGGACCTGGCCCGCGAGCAGGACGTGTTCTATGCGCCGGACTTCTTCACCGGGGTGATCGGCGTCTCGCGCTACATGCAGCGCGACGGCATCCACCCCAATGCCGAAGGCGCCCGGATCATCGCCGAGCGCCTGGCGCCGGTGGTGGCCAAGGCCTTGCGGGCTTAACAAGTCCGATCTCCCCGGCGAAAGCCGGGGCCCAGATGCATCCCGAGCCTCAAACATGAAAGCGCCCTCCGCAGAGACCTGACGAAGGGCGCTCGTGTGTTCGATCTGGCCCCCGGCTTTCGCCGGGGAAACGGATCTAGGTCTTCGTCGGCGCCGCGTGGTGACGGCCGCCGAACAGGCGGTGCATCGCGCGTTCCGACCGTGTCTTCAGGCCGTCCATCAGCACGAAGACCACCGGAATGTAGAGCAGCGACAGCAGGGTCGAGGTGATCAGGCCGCCGATGACCGCGATGGCCATCGGGGCGCGGAACTCGACCTCGGCGCCCAGGCCGATGGCGGTGGGCAGCATCCCCGCGCCCATGGCCACGGTGGTCATCAGGATCGGCCGGGCCCGCTTGTGGGCGGCGTCGATGATGGCCGTGCGCTTGTCCATGCCGTGTTCCTGCATCGCCATGATCGCGTATTCGACCAGCAGGATCGAGTTCTTCGCCGCGATGCCCATCAGCATCAGGATCCCGATCAGGGTCGAGATCGAGAAGCTGGACTTGGCCAGCACCAGCAGGCCGAAGGCGCCGCCGATGGCCAGGGGCAGGGCGACCATGATGGTGATCGGGTGGGCGAAGCTGCGGAACAGCAGCACCAGCACGACGTACATCAGCAGGATGCCGGTGACCAAGGCGCCGACGAAGCCGGTGACCATCTCGGCGATGAACTCGGCGTCGCCGGCGGCCACTTCCTTAACGCCGGCCGGCAGGTTCTTGACCGAGGCCAAGGCGTGGACGCGCTTGGTCGCCTCGCCGACGACGATGCCGTCCAGTTCGGCGGTGATGGTGGCCACGCGCGAGCGGTCCTGGCGGCTGATCTGCGAGGGACCGGCGCCGAAGCGGATGTCCGCCACCGCGTTCAGGGGCACGGCGCCCTGGGCGGTCGGCACGCGCAGGGTCTGCAGCACGTTGATGTCCTCACGTGCGCCGTCGGCCAGACGCAGGCGGATCGGCACCTGGCGGTCGCCCAGATTGTACTTGGGCAGGTTCTGGTCGACGTCGCCGATGGTTGCCACGCGGACGGCCTGGCTGATCGCGCCGGCCGAGACGCCGGCCCGGGCGGCCTGGTCGGCGTTGGGCGTCACCACGATCTCGGGACGGGCGATGGCGGCGGTGTTGACCACGTGGGCCAGGCCCGGGACGCTGCGCATCTCGGCCTCGACCTTGCGGGCCGCGGCTTCCAGCTGCGGGCCGTTGTCGCCGACCAGGCTGAGGGTGTAGCTGCCGCCGTTCGACGGGCCGCCGCCGTTGTTGCTGCCTGCGCCGATCCGCGCGCCGGGGATCTCGGCGAACTTGTCGACCATCTGGCGGCTGAACTGCTGCTGGCTGATCCGCTTGCTCTTGTCGGTCAGGTCGGCGGTCACCGAGCCCTTGTTGACGGCGTTGTTGCTGCCGACCGAGGCATAGACCCCGACGACTTCCTCGCGGGCCATCAGCTGCTTGGTGACGCGCTGAACGACGGCGTCGGTTTCGTCCAGCGTGGCGCCCGGGGGCAGCTCGACCGAGAACTGGGCCCGGCCGCGGTCGGCCTGGGGCTGGAACTCGAACGGCAGGCGGGTGGCCAGGAAAATTGAGATGGCGAACAGCGGGATGCCCATCGCCAGGACCTTCCAGCGGTTGGACAGGCCCCACTCCAGGCTCTTCAGATAGGGACCCATCCACGGCGGGTCCTTGTCCTCGTGCTTGTGGTCGGCCTTCAGCATGTAGGCCCCCATCAGCGGCGTCAGCAGGCGGGCGACCACCAGCGAGAACAGCACCGAGACGCAGGCTGCCAGGGCGAAGGCCTTGAAGAACTGGCCGATGATGCCGGGCATGAAGCCCACGGGCGCGAACACCGCCACGATGGTGAAGGTGGTGGCCACGACGGCCAGGCCGATCTCGTCGGCGGCCTCCATGGCCGAGGCGTACGCGCTTTTCCCGCCGCGCATGTGGCGGACGATGTTCTCGATCTCGACAATGGCGTCGTCGACCAGGATGCCGACGGTCAGCGACAGGGCCAGCAGTGTGATGGCGTTCAGCGACTGACCCATCGGCGCCAGGACGGCGAAGGTCGGCAGCAGCGACAGCGGGATGGCCACGGCCGCCAGCAGGGTGGCGCGCCAGTCGCGCAGGAACAGCAGCACCACCAGCACGGCCAGGATGGCGCCGACGATCAGCGCCTCCATCGAGGCCAGATAGCTCTCCTCGATATATTTCACGTTCGAGGTGATCTCTTCGATCTCGACCTCGGGGTGCTCCTTGTCGAGCTTCGCGATGACCTCGCGGATCTTGTGGGCGGTCTGAACTTCAGAGGCGCCGCGCGAGCGGATCATCGAGAAGGTCACGACCTCCTGGCCGTCGAAGCGGGCGCGCGAGCGGGGCTCGGCCCAGTGGTCGGTGACCGTGCCCAGGTCGGCCAGGCGCACCGCACCGCCCGAAGGCAGGGGGACGCGGGTCTCGCGCAGCTGCTCGACCGAGCCGGCCGCGCCCAGGGTGCGGATGGCGCGCTCGGCGCCCGAGATGGTCACGCGGCCGCCGGGCAGGTCGGCATTGGCCGACACCAGGGCCTGGCTGACGGCGGCGGCGGTGACGCCTTGGGCGGCCAGGCGGTCGGGGTCCAGGGCGACCTCGATCTCGCGATTGACGCCGCCGCGGCGGTTGACCTCGCCGACCCCGCGCAGGGCCAGCAGGGCGCGGCTGACGTCGTTGTCGACGAACCAGCTGCGCTGTTCGGGCGTCAGGGTCGGGGCCTTGACGACATAGGTGATCAGATCATCGCCCGAGATGTCGATCCGGTTGACGATCGGCTCCTGCATGTCCTGCGGCAGGGAGCCGCGCAAGTTGGACATGGCGTTGCGCACGTCGTTGGTGACGCGCTCGTGGTCGACGCCCAGCTCGAACTCGATGACCGTGGTCGAAGCGCCGTCGACGACGGTGGAGTTGATGTGGCGGACTTGCCCGAGGCCTGCGATCGAGTCCTCGATCAGGCGGGTGACCTGGGTCTCAAGCTCGCTGGGCGCGGCGCCTGGGCGCACGGCCGTGACCACGACCAGCGGCAGGTCGACGTCGGGATTGTTGTTGATCCGCATGCTGCGGAAGCCGGCGATGCCCGCGATCGTCAGCAGCAGGAACAGCAGGATGACGGGGATCGGGTTCTTGATCGACCACGACGAGATGTTGCGCATCGGAGCGGACCCTTAGCGCTTGGCGGCGGGAGCAGGCGTCGGCGACAGGCCGATGCGCACCAGGTCGCCTTCGCCCAGGAAGCCGGCCCCGTCGACCACTACCTTCTCGCCGGCGGTCAGGCCGGTGGCGGCCACGCGGTCGCCGGTGTTGGTCAGGACGGTGATACGGCGGAAGTGGACCTTCTTGGCCGCGTCGACCACGAACACGCCGGGGCGGTTCTCGCGGTACAGCACCGAGGCGCTGGGCACGACCAGGGCGGGCTGGTCGCCGGCGTCGATGACGGCGCGGGCGAACATCCCCGGACGGAAGCCGCCAATCGACGACAGGGCCACGCGGGCCACGCCCAGGCGGGTGGTGGCGTTGACCTCGGAGGTGACGATGCGGACGCGGCCCGTGGCCTCGCCCACCTTGTCGGAATAGACCCGCGCCGGCATGCCGGCCTTGACCGCGGCCAGATCGGTTTCGGGCAGGTCGGCGTCCAGCTCCAGGCGGCTGTCGCGGACGATCCGGAAGAGCTCGCTGCCGGCCGAGACAATCTGGCCCTTGGTGACGCTGCGGCGGCTGATCATGCCGCCGACCGGGGCGCGGACCGAGGTCTGGGCCAGGCGGGCGGCGGTCTCGGCGCGAGCGGCTTGGGCGGCGGAAAGGTTGGCGGCGGCCGTGCCCTGGCGGGCGGTGGCGGTGTCCAGCGAGGCCTGGCTGAGGTAGCCGCGCGCCTTCAGTTCCTGCGAGCGACCCAGGGCAGCCTGGGCTTCGGCCAAGGTGGCGCGGGCGCTGGCGACGCTGGCGTCCTGCTGGCGCAGCTGGGCGGCGATCAGGCTGTCGTTCAGCTTGACCAGCACCTGGCCGGCCCGGACGACCTGGCCTTCCTCAGCATTGACGGATAGGGCGGTCAGGCCGCCGGTCTCGGCCCCGACCGGAACCTCTTCCCAAGGCGAGATGGTGCCGGTGGCGTTGATCTGGCGGGGGATCGGCTGGCTGGTCACCGTGACGACGCTGACCGTTTGCGCCGCGGCCGGGCCGGTCGGCTTCTTGGCCTTCTTGTCGTCCTTACCGCCGCAGCCGGCCAGAGCGATCGCGCTCACGCCCAGGACCAAGGCTAGGGCGCTCAAGCTCGGGCGGCGCCCATTGATCCGGTAAAGCACGATCGTCCCCAGTGACTGCTGATATCCGACGGCCTTCTAGCCGACAAAACGGCAGTCGCTGAGTTAATTTGCCGTAAGACGATAAGGCCCGGCTCAGAGTGTGGGCGGCGAAACGCTCTGGGCGGTCTGTGCGCTGATGAAGCCCGGACGCGCGCTCATCCGCTCCCAATAGGCGGTCACGGCCGGCGGAAACTGGTCGGACAGCTCCAGAGCCCGCGCCAGCAGCAGCGCGTAGGCCACCGAGATATCGGCCCCGGTGAAGCGCCCGGCCGCGGCGAACGGCGAGGTCTGCAGGATGCGCTCCAGTCCGTCCAGCCGGCCCAGGAACCAGCGGGCGTAGTCGGCGGCCACCTGCGGAATGCGCCGCTCCTCAGGCTCAAGCCGAGCGTAGCGCAGCACCAGGGTCTGCGGGAAGGTCAGGGTCGCCTCGCCGTAGTGCAGGCCATTGAGGTAGTCGCCATAGCCGGCCTCGTCAGGGCGCACCGACAGCGCGCCGCCGCCGTGGCGCATGGACAGATACTCGATCATCGCCGCGGACTCGGTCATCCGCGTGTCGCCGTCGACCAGCAGCGGCACGGTGCCCAGCGGGTTCTCGTCCAGATATTCCCGCGCGCGGAAACGCGGCGGGAACGGCAGGAGCTTCAGGTCGTAGGGAACGCCCAGCTCCTCCAGCGCCCACAGCGGGCGGAAGGAGCGGGCGTCCCGGCAGTGCCAGAGGGTGATCACAGCCGTTCCACGATCGTGACGTTGGCCAGGCCGCCGCCCTCGCACATGGTCTGCAGGCCGTAGCGGGCGCCGCGGTCCTTGAGGGCGTGCACCAGCGTCGTCATCAGCTTGGCGCCGGAGCCGCCCAGCGGGTGACCCAGGGCGATGGCGCCGCCATGGACATTGAGCTTGTCGGGATCGCCGCCGGTGACCTGCATCCAGGCGGTCGGCACCGAGGCGAAGGCCTCGTTGACTTCATACAGATCGATGTCGCCGATCTTCATGCCGGCCCGTTCCAGCGCCCTCTGGGTGGCGGGGATTGGGGCTTCCAACATGATCACCGGGTCGTGGCCGATGACGGTCATGTGGTGGATCCGAGCCAGCGGCTCGACACCCAAGGCCTTCAAGCCCCGCTCGTTGACGATCATCAGGCCGGCCGCGCCATCGCAGATCTGGCTGGAGGTGGCGGCGGTCAGGCGGCCGTCCTCGGTCAGCAGCTTCACCGAGCCGATCGACTCCATCGAGGCGTCCCAGCGGATGCCTTCGTCGATGTCGTGGGTCTCGGTCGCGCCGTCGGGCAGGGTGACCTGGATCGGCACGATCTCGGCGGCGAACTTTCCGGCCTTGGTCGCGGCTGCGGCCCGCTGGTGGCTGGACAGGGCGTAGGCGTCCAGTTCCGCGCGCGACAGGCCGTACTTCTTGGCGATCATCTCGGCGCCGGCGAACTGGCTGAACTGGATGTCCGGGTAGCGGACCTCCATGCGCGGGCTTTTGTAGGTCCCGAAGCCGTTCTTGTAGGGCAGGGCCGAGGACAGGCCCATCGGCACGCGGCTCATGCTCTCGACGCCGGCGGCGATGACCACGTCCATGGCCCCCGACATCACAGTGGCGGCGGCGAAGTGGATGGCTTGCTGCGACGAGCCGCACTGACGGTCGACCGAGGTGGCCGGCACGCTCTCGGGCAGGCCGGAGGCCAGAACCGCATTGCGGGCGATGTTGATGGCCTGTTCGCCGACCTGTCCGACGCAGCCCATGATCACGTCCTCGATCAGGGCCGGATCGGCGCCGCTGCGCGCCACCAGGGCGTCCAGCACCGTGCCGGCCAGATCAGCCGGATGCCAGCCCGAGGCGCGTCCGCCCTTGCGTCCGCCGGCCGTGCGCGCGGCCGCCACGATATAGGCTTCGCCCATGGTCTTCCTCCCGAAGTGTTTTCGGCGGAAGTGAAACAGGCGTTTGGGTCTATGTCAGCGGTGACGCGGCGTCAGGGTTCCGCGATCTTCCGCGGGGCAGGACACCGCAGAGCAAGGCCGCCATGGCCAGGTAGCTGAAGATGCCGCCGCCAGCGATGTAGCCGGCGCGATTGGAAATCTTGGCGTCGGCCAGGGTGGCCAACATCAGGATCAGGGTCAGGCCGTGAAAGCCGCAGGCCCACATCGGCCACCAGCGGTTCGACCGCAGGGCGATGAACAGCAGCACCAGCAGCAGGGCCAGGTCCACGAGGAACACCGCCGTCTGCGGGCCGAACCGCAGGTGGGTCTTGTAGAGCAGGGTGCTGGCGATCCAGGCCAGGATCATGGCGGTGGCGGCCAGGCGCTCCGGCCATCCGCCGCGCCACAGGGCCAGGCCGGTCGAGCCCAACAGTGCGGCCAGGCTGAACCATTGATAGAAATGACTGAACGGCATCGCGCGAGGGTGGCGCCATTCTTCCAGATTGCAACGACCCTCGCCGGGGTAAGCCGACGAGGGTCGCGCATCACGCCGAAGGGCGCGGAAGGCGGGGCCTTAGGCGGCGATGGTCAGGCGGCCCGTGGGCTTTTCGTCGCCCGGCTTTTCCGCGCCCTGGCCGAACGAAACGGACGCCAGGCCCATGTCGCGCTGGGCGACGGACAGATGCTTGTGGGTGGTGACGATGCCGTCGCGGGCGACGCCCAGGGCCTGCATGGTGTTGATCGCTGACATCAGGGCGTCCTGGCCGATCAGGGCCGAGAGGTGCGCCTGCTGGCGGCTGACGGGCATCAGGCCGGCCAGGGCTGCGGTGGAGGCGATGGCGGCGTCGATGGCTTCCTCCGCAGCGAACAGGGCTTCGGCGACGGTTTCGGCGGCCAGGCGGCGTTGCTTGAGCATGAGCGGTCTCCTCACGCCGATCGGGTCGGCGCGTTGCAAGGGTGAAGGCTGTTGCGAAAGGCTCGCCCAAGAGGCGGGCGAGAAGTCTCTAGGGGAAGATGGCTTCCAGAGCGTGCAGGCCGGCGAGGATCGAACCGAACGCGAAAGCGGTCACGATCATCACCGCGGCGATGAAGGCCAGCCTGAGCGGGAGGCTCAGTTCGTTAGGTCGTCCGCCTCCCAGTCCGGAGAGGAGGCTTCGGAGTCCGACAGGAACGTCTCGTCCATCACTGCGCTGGCGATGCACAGGATCTCGCGCATCACCATCTCGGAAGGCTTGAACGGCGCCTGCTTGCGGGTGGCCGCCACCAGCTCGCGCACCATCTCCGCGCTGGCCAGGTTGGCCGACAGGCTGACCAGCTGGCGCTCCAACTCGCCCCAGGTCATCGGCGGCAGGGTCTCGGCCGTGTTCAAGCGGGGCCAGGTCTGCTGGAAGTTCGTCACGTCCTGGCGCAGGTAGGTCACCCGGCCGATGACGTCCTTCTGTAGGGGGGTAAGCTCGTTCACGGAAAACTCCTTCCTCGATGGGGTCAGCTGACCGTGAGGAAGAGCCTTCGCCTAGCCGGGACGGATCGGACCCCGACGCGATAGGAGGGGGTGGCGCGATCGGAGGGGGGGCGCCACCCCGATCGGAGGGTTGGTGCGCGCGGTCGAAGACCCGGCGCGCGGCGTCATAGCGGTCGGCCGCGCCCAGGCGACGGCGGGCCTTGTCCAGGTGCCAGTCGACGGTGTGCTTGGAGAGGCCCAGCTCGCGGGCGATCTCCTTGGAGCTCATGTGGCGATCGACCAGCCGCAGGCATTCGCGCTCACGCTCGGTGAGGCGGTCGAGCCCTTCGATGGGATCCGCGAATGTGGGGTCGCCCTTGTCCATCGATCGGAACCTTAGGCGAACGTTTTTCAGTTCTGCAAGCTTGGCGACATGAAAACTTGGCCATGAAGCGCAGAGCTGCTCATCCGTTGTGTGGCAAGGCTTCAGGCCGCCTGCTGGCGGAAGCGCTGGATCAGGAAGGCGGTGGCCGGACCGGGCGGGGCGTCCCGGCGGTGGATGGCGTGCAGGGCGTAGTGCGCCTCGACCAGTTCGGGCATGTCCAGCCGCACCAGCCGGCCCGTGGCCAGGTCCTCGCGGACCAGCGGCTCGGGCATGTTGCCCCAGCCCAGGCCCTCCTTCAGCAGCAGGTGCTTGGCGCCCAGGTCGGCCAGCCGCCAGGTGTGGGCGCTGGCCACGGCGAAGTCGCGCCCCTGGGTCAGATGCGAGCGGTCGGTCAGCACCAGTTGGGTGTGGCCGCGCCCAGCGCCCGGCGGATTGGGGCCCTGGGACAGCGGATGGTCGGGGGCGGCCACCGGGATCAGCAGGGTGGCGCCCACGGCGATCGTCTCCAGCGCCTCGCCGCCATTGACGACGTCCAGCGGTCCGGCGACGCCCAGGGTGGCGCGGCCGTCCAGCACCATCTGGGTCACCGCCCCCAGGCCCTCGACATGCAGGCGCAGGGTCACGGTCGGAAAGGTCTCGCGAAAGGCCCGCAGGGCGTCGACCACCCGGGCGGTCGGCATCATCACGTCCAGCACCATGTGGACCTCGGCCTCCAGCCCCTGCAGCAGGCCCTTGGCCTTGGCGCGCAGGCCCGCGACGTCGGCGGCGATCAGCCGGGCTTGCGCCAGCACCGCGCGGCCTTCCTCGGTCAGCACCGGCGACTTGGCGGCGTCACGGTCGAACAGGGTCAGGCCCAGCTGCGTCTCCAGATTGGCGATCGCGTAGCTGATCACCGAATTGGCGCGGTTTAGCCGTCGGGCGGCCGCGGCGAACCCGCCCGCGTCGACCACAGTCAGGAAGACAGTCAGCAGGTCCAGGGTCGGGGTGCCGGGTTCGGTCATGGCTTCACTATCGTTCGAAAATCTCGAACATAACAGACGATTTTATTCGGCTGTTTTGCAGGCCTCAGCGGCGCCAAAACCTTCGCCAACGACGAGGGCTGTCGCCTTCGCCTAGACCGCAAGCAAGGAAAAGCCGTCATGGCCAAGGTTCTGGTTCTTTATTATTCGTCCTACGGTCACCTGGAGACGATGGCCAAGGCCGTCGCCGAGGGCGCGATCCAAGCCGGCGCGACCGTCGACATCAAGCGCGTGCCGGAAACCGTGCCGCTGGAGATCGCCAAGGGCGCCCACTTCAAGCTGGACCAGGACGCCCCGATCGCCTCGGTCGAGGATCTGGCCAACTACGACGCCATCATCGTCGGCGCCCCGACCCGTTTTGGCCGCATGGCCTCGCAGGTCGCCGCCTTCTTCGATGCGGCGGGCGGCCTGTGGGCCCGCGGCGCGCTGCACGGCAAGGTGGCCGGCGCCTTCACCTCGACCGCCAGCCAGCACGGCGGCCAGGAAACCACGCTGTTTTCGATCATCACGAACCTGCTGCACTTCGGCACGACCATCGTGGGCCTGGACTACGGTCACACCGGCCAGATGACCCTGGATGAAGTGGTCGGCGGCAGCCCGTACGGCGCCACGACCATCGCCGGCGGCGACGGTTCGCGTCAGCCCAGCGCCATCGAGCTGGACGGCGCTCGCTACCAGGGTCGCCGTATCGCCGAAACCGCGATCAAGCTGCAAGGCTGATCCCGCGACCGGCCGGTCGTCTCCCTCCCCCATCGGTGACCGGCATGAGAGGCCGGCCGGCTCCTTCCCCCTCCCGGGAGCCGGTCGGCCTTTTCTTCGTTGGAGTAAAAAAGAAAGGGAGTCTCTCGATGCGCCGTGTCGCCGGTTTCCTGTCCTCCAGCCTGGTCGGGGGCTGGAAGGTCGTCGCCTACGTCCTGGCCCTGCGGGCCGTGGCCAAGCCCTACCGCTCGCGCAGAGTCTATGTCGCGGACCAGTGAGTCCGGCGACCGGCCTAGACTCTGTAGGTCGCGGGCGTCCTGAGTCTACGGATTCAAGGGCGCGCTCGCACCAGGTTCAAGTTGTGCCATTTTGAAACAAATACTCTAACCTTGATTCAGAGATTTTTACTTTCTCTTCCTTTCACCATTAACAAAATAGACCTGAATCTTCATTTTGATTCAGGATTTTCTCAACGAAGTAGAAAGCTAGGTTGCGGATATTTGGCGTTGGGTAAAATGCCCACCGGCCGTCAAAATGACGCCGGGACACCTCGAATAGGAAGTGTTTCGTCATGGCGCTGAACAGCATCAACACGAACTCGGGCGCTCTGATCGCCCTGCAGAACCTGAACCAAACGAACTCGGAACTGAACGTCGTCCAGCAGCGGATCAACACCGGTAAGAAGGTGGGCAGCGCCAAGGACAACGGCGCCATCTGGGCGATCTCGAAGAACCAGTCGGCGTCGAGCAACTCGCTGAACTCGGTCAAGGACTCGCTGCAACGCGGTCAATCGACCATCGACGTCGCCCTGGCTTCGGGCGACACCGTGATCGACCTGCTCGGCAAGATGAAGGAAAAGGCCCTGGCCGCTTCCGACACCTCGCTCAGCACGGCGTCGTTCAACGCGCTGAAGGCTGACTTCACCTCGCTGCGCGACCAGATCACCAAGGCCGTCGACAACTCGAAGTTCAACGGCGTTTCGATCGCGGACGGCAAGACCACCAAGCTGACGTTCCTCGCCAACGGCGAAGGCGATGGCTTCGACGTCACCGCCCAGACGCTGTCGCTGGACGCCCTGGGCCTGTCGGGTGCGACCTTCGCGACCGCCGCCGACGCCAAGACCATGATCGACACGGTTGCCAAGGCTCTGCAAACCTCGACCAACAAGCTGGCGTCGCTGGGCACCAGCTCGGCCGGCCTGGACGCCCACCTGACCTTCGTCGGCAAGCTGCAAGACAGCCTGGACGCCGGTGTGGGTAACCTGGTGGACGCCGACCTGGCCAAGGAAAGCGCGAAGCTGCAGTCGCTGCAAACCAAGCAACAGCTGGGCGTGCAGGCGCTGTCGATCGCCAACTCGTCGACCTCGTCGATCCTGAGCCTGTTCCGTTAATAGCGGAGCGGTTGGCCGCTTGCGCGGTTGACGAGCCTCAGAAAGGGCGGACCTTTGGTCCGCCCTTTTTTCTTGTCCGCTCGCCCAAGCCGGCAAGCTTCAGCACGATTCCTTGGTTACCCTGGCGTTAACCAGCAACGCCTTGATCCTCAAAACCATTTTAGGTTTCAGGAGGAGCTTCTGGGTGACCTACGACGAGCGTCAGGCGTGGATCGAGCTGTGGCGAGCCGTGTTCGGCGAGCCGCCCGCGATCGAGGTCGAGTCTGAGCTCGCCGCCCGGATCCTGGTCGACTGCCTGCCGCCGGTTCTTCCCTACGAATTCAAGTCCCGAACTGAGTGAACGGCACCTGGTTGAAGAACTCGCGCTCGACGCCGCGGGGGTCGTCTTCCTGGCGCGAGACGGTGTCGAACACCATCGTCTGGCGGCGCTTCAGGTCGTAGGGCTCCCACTTGGGCAGGGCGCCGCCGTTCGGATCGCCGGTGCGGGCGAAGTTGATGAAGGCGTCGCTCATCGTGTTGGACATGGCCACCGAGTCCGGCCCCGTGCCGACGATCGAGCCCTTGGCGTCCAGCGTGCCGAACACCAGGCCGATGTCGATGGTGTGCGGCGCGCCGAAGATCCCGCCCTCCTTGGGCGACTTCCAATTGACCTGATAGGCGTAGGCCGGAGCGCCGGCGCGGGCCCGCTCCTCGTCCTGGATGATCGCGGCCTTCCACGAACGGCCGGCGGTCGAAGCGGCGAAATAGACGTCCGACGGCGAGTAGTTCGGATAGGTCTTCCGGTAAAAGGCCACCACCGTCTCGGGATCGATGTCGATGCGGGCGGCGAACTGGCCGGGCAGGCGGGCAATCACTTCTTCCCAGGTCTTGGGGAAGGCCTTGGCGTCGAAGCCGATGAAGCCCTTGGTCTCGTCATGGGTGTTGCCGCACATCATCGGCACGGACAGGCCCACCGGCGAGGCGTCGGGGAAGAACGGGTGGCGGGTCAGGCTGCGCTGGTCCAGCGTCGGGCCCATATAGACCCCGCCGGCCGCAGCGATCGGGTCGATGGCCTTCAGCCCCGCCAGCATCTGGTCGGCGGGCAGGGCGCGCAGGGCCGCCAGGTCCTTGATCCCCAGCTTGTCCAGGAAGGCCTGGGCGCGGCGGGTGGCGTTGAACGGGCCGCCGACCGTGACCTGCTGGCCGCTCATGGTGGCGGCGCGGTGGAAGAGGCCTTTGGCGCTGGGCATGCCCATCAGGGTGGCGATCTTGGCGCCGCCGCCCGACTGGCCAAACAGCATCACGCAGTCCGGATCGCCCCCGAAGGCGGCGATGTTGTCGCGCACCCACTGCAGGGCCAGCACCAGGTCCAGCTGGCCGGTGTTGCCGCTGTCGGCCACCGACGGATCGTTGAACAGGCGGGCCAGATACAGATAGCCGAAGGCGTTCAGGCGGTGGTTGACCGTGACCACGACGACGTCGCCGCGCTTGGCCAGCTTGGTCCCCTCGTACCAGGGGCTGGCGCCCGAGCCGCCATTGTAGGCGCCGCCATGGATGTAGAACATCACCGGCCGCTTGGCGCCGTCAGCCAGGCCCTTCTTGCCCGACTTTGCCGGCGTCCAGACATTGAGGAACAGGCAGTCCTCCGAAAGGGTCTCGCCCTCTTCGCCCTTGCCGGTCTGCATCGACGCCGCGCCATAGGCCAGGGCGTCCTTCACGTCGGTCCAGGGTTCGGGTTTGACCGGGGCGGCGAAGCGGCGCGCGCCGCCGGCGTCGGCCCCGTAGCGCAGGCCCTTGAAGACGCTGACCCCGTCCTGGACATAGCCGCGCACCTTGCCGTTGGTGGTCGCCACGACGGGCGAGCGGGGCTGAGCGGCGTAACCGACGACCGGCAGGGCGGCATAGGCGGTCAGGGCGGCGGCGCCGGTGATCAGGGTGCGGCGAGTGGCGGTCATTAAGGAGTCCTCCAGCGCTTCTTGGAGCAGCTTGGCGGTACCGGTAGCACGCGTGACACCGGTGACAATGACTAAATGGCGCGCACTGCCGCCGCGTGCCGACGGATCACCTCGAGCGTGGAGGCGTCGCTGTCGAAGACGCCGTACAGGCCTTGTTCCTCCTGCGGGGGATCACCGACGAAGGCCTTGTCGCCCGGCGCGAACCAGGCGTCGGGGTGCTGGGCGCGGCCCTCGCCGTTCCAGGCCCAGAAGTTGGTCCCCGCCAGCGGCCCACCGGCCTTCATGTCGGCCAGGGTCAGGTCGTAGATGGTCTGGTAGAAGCGGTCCTTGTCGGCCGTCGCCGAGCCGGGCGCGAAGGCGCGGGCGTCGCGGGCCAGGCCGAACTCCTCGATTACCAGCGGCTTGTTCAGCTGTCGGGCCATCGCGATGTGGCGCGCGACATAGTCGCGGCAGCGCGCCTCGCCGGCGGCATAGGTAGCGGCCGGGTTCTTGGCGTCGATCCAGCTCCAGTTGTTGGGCCAGATGTGCGCCGTCACATAGTCGATGCTGACGGGCCGGTGAGCGTCCAGCACGCAGCGCTCCTGGTTCAGGCAGCCCATTTCGCCCTCGCTGCCGGTGCTGACCAGGTGGCGCGGATCCAGGGACTTGATGAAGGCCGAGGTGTTGGCGATCCAGCGCTGGTAGATCGACATGTTGAACACGCCGAAGATCTGTGACCCGCCCGGCCGAGGCTCGTTGGCCAGCTGCCAGGCCATGAGGGTCGGATCGTCGCGATAGGGCTTGCCGGTGACGGTGTTGGTCCGCCCGACCAGGCTCTTCACATAGCGGCGGAAGAGGGCGTTGGCCTTGGCGTCGCCATAGAACCGGGCGGCATAGTCCGGATATTCCGGCCACGGATGATCGGCGTCGCCATGCTGGAACCAGGTCCCGTTTTCGACCCAGCGCAGATAGGCCGGCATGCCGCCCGACCAGTCCCAGAAGTTGTTCAGATAGATCACCGCCTTCATGTTCCGCGCCGCCATCTCGGCCAGCAGCACGTCCAGGCCCTTCAGCAGGTCGGTGTCATACTCGCCAGGGCGCTCCTGGAAGGTCGGGCTGACCGCGGCCCGGGCCGGCGAGCGCTCGCCCGCGCCCAGCACCCGCAGGTTGGTGACGGCGAGCGCCTGCAGCCGGTCGAGCTCCCGCGTCAGGCGCGCGCGGTCGCCATAGGCCGCCGAAGCGCCGAGCCAGGCCCCGTACCAGAGGTTGGCGCCGACGAAACGATAGGGCCGGCCGTCCAGGCTGAGGCGGCCGTTCTTCACCGCGACGAACCCCTTCGATGAGCGCGCGGCGCCCAGCATCGGCAGGGCGGCCAGCGCCGCCAGCAGGGCGCGGCGCGACGGGGTCATCGGCCGACGCCGGCGTGGGCGACGGTCCAGTCGACGATCGCCGTCAGCGCCGCCGGGGCCATGGTCTCCTCGATCGCGGCATATTCGCCGATCAGGCCGGTCCCGGCGGTCTGGAAGAGGTGGTTCAAGCCTGGAAACTGTGTGGTTGTCAGGTCGGCGCCGACCGGCAGTCCGGCCCGGATCGCCTCCAGGTTCTGGGCGGCCGGAACCTGGGTGTCCTTGCCGCCGCCGACGGCCAGCACCGGGACCCGGATGCGGCCCAGGTCGGCCCGCGGATCGAAGCGCACGAAGGAGCGATAGTGCGGTGACAACAGGGGCTTCAGCTGGGTCTGGCGCTGGAGCGCGCCGGCCGGCGCGCCGTTGCGGTCGAAGATGGCGTTCAGGGCTGCAGCGGCGCTGGCCTCGTCCTGCGGCGAAGCCACGACATCCATCAATTGGCGCTGAAGGGTTTGGGCCGTGCCGATGGCGCTGGCCGGTGCGCCGGAGGCGCCCAGGATAGTCCCCACCTGCGAGACGATCAGATCGCCGCCGCGCACGCCCGGCGCCGCCAGCAGGGTGACGAAGGCGACTTTCGGATCGGCCGCCGCGGCGCGAATGGCCAGGGTCCCGCCCTCGCTGTGGCCCAGCAGGCCCACGCGCGCCTTGTCGATCTCCGGGCGGCCGCGCAGCCAGGCGAGGCTGGCGGCCACGTCGCTGAGCTGGTCGTCCAGGGTCGCGTCCGCCGCCGGTGGGGCCGAGCCACCCATGCCGCGGTCGTCGACGCGCAGCACCGCCACGCCCCGCCGGGTCAGGGCGTCGGCCAGCAGCAGGAACGGCTTGTGGCCGAAGATCGTCTCGTCGCGATCCTGCGCGCCCGAACCGGTGATCAGCAGCACCGCCGGGAACGGACCTTGGCCCGGCGGCAGGGTCAGGGTCCCGGCCAGACCCAGGCCCGACGCCGGATTGGCGTAGGTCACGTCCTGGGCGCGATAGGGGAAGGGCGGCTTGGGCGTCTGCGGCCGTTGGATGTCGATGGCGGTGGCGGCCGTGCGGGTCATGACCAGCGGGGCGGCGCCGCCGCCCTGACGCCATTGGCCCTGCAGGGTCTTGCCGTCTGCCGACAGGGTTCCCTCGAAGCTGGCAGCCGCGATCGCCAGCTCCAGCCGCGCCTTGCCGTCGGCGAAGGCGGCGCGGGCGGGAAGGCCCATCGCCTTCTGGGCCAGGCTGTCCAGCGTGGCCGAGCCGTCCGGCTTGATGTGGAAGATCAGCGGCAGCTTGCCGTTGGGCGCGTCCAGCACGCCGGACCAGTCGCCGGCGATCGGTCCAGCCTGGGCCAGGGCGACCGCGGGCGCGAGCAGGGCGGCGACGAGCGCCACGCGAGACGGATGACGCATCTGACCTACACTCCCCCGAACCGAGGGCGAGTGTAGGTCATGCGCGCGGCGGTTGTGAAGCCGCGTCCTACAGGTTCAGCAACGCCGGGTCGCCGCCCTGGGCGGTGATGTTGATGCTGACCGCACGCTCGACGGCAAAGCGCAGCAGGGCGTGGGGGCCGCCGGCCTTGGGACCAGTGCCCGACAGGCCCTCGCCGCCGAACGGCTGGACGCCCACGACCGCGCCGGTCATCGAGCGGTTCACATAGGCGTTGCCGGCCGGGACCAGGCGCTGGACGTCGGCCGCGAAGCTCTCGATCCGCGAGTGGATGCCCAGGGTCAGGCCATAGCGACGGGCAGCCAGGGCGCCGGCGACTTCGGCCAGGTGCTCGGGCTTGTAGCGGACCACGTGCAGCACAGGGCCGAACACCTCGCGCTCCAGGAAGTCGGCGGCCGGGATCTCGGCCAGCACTGGGGCGAAGAAGGTCCCGCCGGCCGGGGTCTCGAGGGCGTGCAGCACCTTGGCTTCGCGCTTCAAACGCTCGTGGTGCTTGACCAGGGCGTCCTTGGCCTCGGCGTCGATCACCGGGCCGACATCGGTGAGCGCCTGGGCCGGATCGCCCAGGACTAGGGCGTCCATCGCGCCCTTCAGGCCGTCGATGATGTGGTCGGCGGTGTCTTCCGGCAGGAACAGCAGGCGCATGGCCGAGCAGCGCTGGCCGGCCGAACCGAAGGCGCTGACGATGACGTCGTCGATGACCTGTTCGCGCTGGGCGGTGGTGTCGACGAACATGCCATTGAGGCCGCCGGTCTCGGCGATGAACGGCACGATCGGGCCCTGACGCTGAGCGAGCGTCTGGTTGATGCGCCAGGCGGTGTCGGTGCCGCCGGTGAAGGCGACGCCGTCCAGGCCCTCATGGCTGGTCAGGGCTGCGCCGACGGTCTCGCCGCGGCCGGGCAGCAGGGCCAGCAGGCGGCTGTCCAGGCCGGCGGCGTGATACAGCTTCACGGCCTCGAAGGCGATCAGCGGCGTCTGCTCGGCGGGCTTGGCCAGCACGGCGTTGCCGGCGGCCAGGGCGGCGGCGATCTGGCCGGTGAAGATGGCCAGCGGGAAGTTCCACGGGCTGATGCAGACGAAGACGCCGCGCCCGGCCAGGCGCAGGGTGTTGGTCTCGCCGACCGGGCCTTTGAGGATCTCGCCGTCGCCGAACTGATCCTCAGCCAGCACCGCGTAGTAGCGGCAGAAGTCGACGGCCTCGCGGACCTCGGCGATGCCGTCCGACAGGGTCTTGCCGGCCTCGCGCGCCAGGATGGCGATCAGGCGGTCGATATTGGCTTCCAGCGCATCGCCCATGGCGCGCAGCATCTTGGCGCGGGCCGGGCCGCCAGCCAGGTCCCAGGCCGGTTGCGCGGCGCGGGCCAGGCGGAAGGCCTCGTCGATCTGCGGGATCTGGGCTTCGGAGACCGCGCCCACGACCTTGCCTTCGTTGGCCGGGGCCACGACCGGCAGCGGCGGGCCGCCGGCGGCGACCTTGCCGGCCACCAGCGGACCGGCTGACAGGGTGACGGTGTCCAGCGCGGCGACAGCCTTTTCCAGGCGCTCGCGGTCGGCCTTCACCGACAGGTCCAGGCCGGCCGAGTTCTGGCGGCGCGGGCCATAGACATCGATCGGCGTCGGGATCTTGGCGTGGCGGTCGGGGTGGGCTTCCACCGTGTCGATCGGATCGGTGACGACCTTCTCGACCGGCACGCGCTCGTCCAGCAGGGCGTGGACGAACGATGTGTTGGCGCCGTTCTCCAGCAGGCGGCGAACCAGATAGGGCAGCAGGTCCTCGTGACCGCCGACCGGGGCGTAGGCCCGCAGGGTGATGCCGTCATAGAGGTCGTCGGCGGCCTTGTAGAGCGCCTCGCCCATGCCGTGCAGGCGCTGGTGCTCGATCTTGACGCCGGCGTTCTTGGCCATGCGCACCACGGCCGCCAGGGTGTGGGCGTTATGGGTGGCGAACTGGGCGTAGAGGTGCGGAGCCGCGCCGATCAGGGCCTTGGCGTTGACCAGGTACGACAGGTCCGTCGCCGGCTTGGTGGTGAACACCGGATAATCCGGACGGCCGGCGACCTGGCCGCGCTTGATCTCGCTGTCCCAGTAGGCGCCCTTGACCAGGCGCACCATCAGGCGGCGACCGGTTTCCTTCGACAGCGCCTCCAGGCGGGCGATCACCTCGCCGCAGCGCTTCTGATAGGCCTGGACGGCCAGGCCGAGGCCCTGCCAGTCGCCCAGTTCCGGCTCGCGGCACAGCTTGTCCAGCAGCTTCAGCGACAGGGCCAGGCGGTCGGCCTCTTCGGCGTCGATCGTGAAGTTGAGGTTGTGGCGCGCGGCGATCTTGGCCAGGCGCAGGGTGCGGGGATAGAGCTCCTCCCACACGCGATCCTCGTGGGTGGCCTCATAGCGCGGGCACAGGGCCGACAACTTGACCGAGACGCCGTGACCGGCTTCCGGACCGGCGCCCTTCGACAGGCGACCCACGGTCTCGATGGCGTCGGCGTAGGACTTCTCATAGCGCTCGGCGTCGGCGGCCGTGCGGGCGCCTTCGCCCAGCATGTCGAAGCTGCACATGTCGCCGTCATTGGCGGCGCGCTTGATGGCGGCCTCGATCGTCCGACCCAGGACGAACTGCTCGCCCATGATGCGGATGGCCTGGCCGACGGCGGCGCGGATGACGGGCTCGCCCAGGCGGCCGGCCAGCTTCTTGACGAAGCCGGGCAGGTCCTTCTTGGCCTCGTCGTCGGGCTCGACGATCTTGCCGGTCAGCATCAAGCCCCAGGTCGAGGCGTTGACGAACAGGCTGTCGCTGCCGCCCAGGTGCGAGGCCCAATCGGCCGAGCCGATCTTCTCGGCGATCAGCTTGTCGCGGGTGTCGTCGTCGGGGGTGCGCAGCAGGGCCTCGGCCAGGCACATCAGGGCCAGGCCCTCGCGGGTGCCCAGGCTGAACTCCTGCAGGAAGCTCTCGACCACGCCCTGCTTGCGGACGCTGCGGCGCGCGCCGCGCACCAGGGCCTCGGCCTCGGCGCGGACGGCGGCGCGATCCTCGGCCGACAGGGGCTTGGCGGCCAGCAGGTCGGCGATCACCGCGGCTTCGTCGCGATACTTGCCGTCGTCGAGGCTGTCCCAGTTGGCCAGGTCGGTCATGGTCGGTTCCGTTGTTGAGATATCGTCGGTCTAACTTGCCTTCGAGCAAAGGTGCTTCGTTTGTTTGGCTGCCGCGTCGTCGCTTCTTCGGTCAAAGCGCGAAAAACGATCGTCGGCTCCAGCAGGCGCGCACGGGCGCGGCGAAGGATGCGCCGGAAGCGGGAATGGAGAAAGAGGGGGAGGGAGGAAGGGACGTCTGGTGGGGGAGACGCTGACGTCCCTTCCTCTCATGCGCGACGCCCAGCTAGGGGGAGAGGGGTGAGCGTCGCGTCGGCTCCAGTGCGGTCTGACCGCTTTCGTCGGCGCCCTTTGAGGAGGGGGAGGGGCGCCGGCGGGCTGGAACGATCGAAGGTGTAACCTTAAGCTTGCCGAATGTGCTACGTTTGTCGTTGTTCGTTTTCGAAGCTTCTTCGGTGATATCGCGATATGGCCATTTCCGCTCTTGATGACACCGATCGCAGGCTGTTGAAAGTTCTGCAGGCTGACGGACGGATCACCAATGCCGAGCTGGCCAAGCGCTGCAACCTGTCACCGGCGGCCACCTTCGATCGCGTGCGCCGCCTGCGCGAGCGCGGCTACATTACCGGCTACGCGGCGTTGCTGGACCCGGCCAAGGTCGACCGGGCCCTTCTGATCTTCGTGGAAGTGGTGTTGGAGCGCACCACGGGCGAGACCTTCGAGGACTTCGCCGCGGCCGTCCGCCGCGCGCCAGAGATTCTGGAATGCCACATGGTGGCCGGCGGCTTCGACTACCTGATCAAGGCCCGCGTGCGCGACATGGAGGCCTATCGCAACTTCCTCGGCGACATCCTGGTGAAGATGCCGGGCGTGCGCGAGACGCGGACCTACGCCGTGCTGGAAGAGGTCAAGAGCACGGTGCAACTGCCGCTGTAGGCTACTTCTTCGCCGCCGCGATCCACGCCCGCTCGTTGGCCAGGTCCAGCGTCACCACCCAGTCCTTGAGCACCGGCACGCCGATGTTGCCGTCGAGGACCAGGTCCATGACCACGGCTTGGGCGTCGATCTTGGGGCCGCCCTCGACCGACATCTTGATCGGCTGGCGATCCTTGCTGTCCGGGTTCAGACCCAGCAGGGCGGCGTTGTGCTGGGCGACGACGACGGCGCCGTTGCTGCCGCTGTCCAGTTCCATCCAGACCGCGCCCTTGGGCGTGGGGACCGGCACGAACGGGGTCAGGGCCAGGCCGCCGGCGTCGCGGGCGAAGCGCACCGGGACCTCGGCGGCGCCCTTGATGCGGGCCTTGAAGCTGGCGGGGGTCTCGATCACCAGGCGCTGAGCGCCCAGGTCCAGGGTCACGGCGCGGCCGGCGAAGGCGTCGAGCGCCACCGAGCCGTCCAGCGGCGGCGAATTGGGCGGCAGCAGCTTGGCGAAGTCGAAGACGCCCACGGTCGGCGGGCTCAGGGTCACGCCGGCCGCCTCGATCGCGACCTTGTCGCAGCGCTCTAGGTCGACGCGGTCGCCGCGCATGCGGTGGCCGGTGATGCGGCCCCAGGGCTGGCAGCCGATGCTCTTGGCGGCGGCGGGGGTGATGGCGGTCAGGCCGCCGGCGGTGTCGATCAGGAGGCGGCGGGGCACGCCGTCAATCTTGGCCTCGAACGACCACAGCACGCCCAGATAGGGCTCCAGGGCGATGGTCGCGGGCTGGGCGGGCGGCGTCGGCGCGACCTTCTGGGCCTGGGCCTGGGCCGGGACGGCGGCGAGCAGCAGGCCGGCGGCCAGGAGCGGGGAGGGAAGGCGCATGCGGACCTCGGCGAAGCTGATCAACCTTGGGTCGCGTATGTGGCGGGCGCTGTAAAGCGGAAAAAGGGGTGGAAGGGGCGGCTCCAGGGGTGGGGGAAAGGAGGCGCCCCTTCCGTTCGCGGCCATCGGGGGGGAGTGATGACCGCGAACTCCCCCGGCCGCGAGGCCGGGGAAGGGGTAGAAGGGCCTCAGGCTGCGGGCGCGCCGCCGCCGAGGGTCTTGTAGAGGGCGACCAGGTTGGCGGCCCGGGCCAGGCGCACGGTGATCAGGCCCTGCTGGGCCGTGTACAGGGTGCGCTGGGCGTCCAGCTGGGTCAGGGCGCTGTCCAGGCCGGCGTCGCGACGCTGCAGCGACAGGCGCTGGCTGTCGGACGCGGCCTCGACCAGGCGTTCCTGCGAGGCCAGGCGGTCGGTGACCGTGGCGCGCACCGACAGGGCGTCGGACACTTCGCGGAACGCGGTCTGCACCGCCTTCTCGTAGGTGGCCACGGCGATGTCGCGATCGGCCTTGGCGCCCTTCAGGTTGGCGATATTGGCGCCGCCCGCGAAGATCGGCAGGCTGATCTGGGGCGAGAAGCTCCAGGCCTTGGTGCCGGCGTCGAACAGGCCCGACAGCTGGTTGTTGGTCGTGCCGTACTGGCCGGTCAGGCTGATGCGCGGGAAGAACGCCGCCCGGGCCGCGCCGATATTGGCGTTGGCGCCTTGCAGCTGGTGCTCGGCGGCCAGCACGTCGGGACGACGCAGCAGCACGTCCGACGGGAGACCCGCCGGCAGGTCGGCCAGGATCGTCGTCTCGGCCACGCCCTCCGTCGGCAGCAGGTTCACCGGCACCTCGGTCCCGGCCAGCAGGGTCAGGGCGTTGCGGTCCTGAGCCACCTGGGCGGTGTAGGTGGCGACATCGGCGCGAGCGGTCTCGGCCAGGGTCTGGGCGTTGCGCAGATCCAGGCGCGAGCCGACGCCGCCGTCGACCTGTTGCTGGACCAGGCGCAGCGACTCCTCGCGGGTGCCCAGGGTCTCCTTGGCCAGCGCCAGGCGGTCCTGGTCGGCGGCCAGGGTCAGCCAGGCCGTCGCGGTTTCAGAGATCAGCGAGATCCGGGCCGCGCGGCTGTTTTCCTCGGTCGCGAAGAAGCTCTGCAGCGCCGCGGCGCTGAGGCTGCGGACGCGGCCAAACAGGTCCAGCTCATAGGCGCTGACGCCCAGGTTGGCGCTGTAGATCGTGGTGTCGATCCCGACGCCGAACTGCGAGCCGGCGGCCGGTTGGTGGATGCGTTGCTCGGAGAGCACGCCGTTCACCGCCGGCAGCAGGGCCGCCCGCTGGATGCCGTATTGGGCGCGGGCCTTCTCGATGTTCAGCACCGCCACGCGCAGGTCGCGGTTCTGCTGCAGGGCTAGGTCGACCACGCCTTGCAGGCGTTGGTCGAGCAGCACCTGGCGCCAGTCGAGGTCGGCGGCCGACACCGAGCTGGTGGGCTCGGGCGTCGGCGTGGACCAGGCTTGAGCCGTCGGCATGGCCGGCCGCTCGTACTTGGGCGCCAGGGTGCAGGCGCCGACCGCCGTGGAGGCGATCAGGGCCAGGAAGAGGTTGCGCAGCATCATTGGTGAGCCTCGGAGGCCGGGACCTCGCCGCCGTGCTCGGCGACGGCCGCATCATGGCCGGGGTGCTTGGGTTTGAAGATCTTCTCGACGACCACGAAGAACAGCGGGACGAAGAAGATCGCCAGGATGGTGGCCGAGATCATGCCGCCGATCACGCCGGTGCCGATGGCGTGCTGGGCGCCGGAGCCGGCCCCGTTGGAGATCGCCAGCGGCAGCACGCCGAAGACGAAGGCCAGCGAGGTCATGATGATCGGGCGCAGGCGCAGGCGGACCGCCTCCAGCGTGGCTTCGATCAGGCCCATGCCCTTCTCGTACAGGTCCTTGGCGAACTCGACGATCAGGATGGCGTTCTTGGCGGCCAGACCCATGGTCGTCAGCAGACCGACCTGGAAGTAGATGTCGTTGCTGAGGCCGCGGGCGAAGGTGGCCAGCAGGGCGCCGACGATGCCCAGCGGCACCACCATGATGACGGCCAGCGGGATCGACCAGCTTTCATAGAGAGCGGCCAGCAGCAGGAACACCACCAGGATCGAGATGCCGTACAGGGCGGGCGCCTGGTTGCCGGACTCCTGTTCCTGGGCCGACAGACCGGTCCATTCGAAGCCGATGCCGGGCGGCAGCTTGGCGGCCAGGGCCTCCATCGCCGCCATCGCCTGGCCCGAGCTCTTGCCCGGCGCCGGGGCGCCTTGCAGGTTGATCGAGGACAGACCGTTGTAGCGTTCCAGGCGCGGCGAACCGAAGGTCCAGTCCGACGTGGCGAAGGCCGGGAAGGGCACCATCTGGCCGCTGCTGTTGCGGACGTACCAGCGGTTCAGGTCTTCCGGCGTCATGCGGAACTGGGCGTCAGCCTGCATGTAGACCTTCTTGACCCGGCCGCGGTCGACGAAGTCGTTGACGTACGAACCACCCCAGGCGGCGCTGAGCGCGCTGTTGATGTCGGCGGTGGTCAGGCCCATGGCGCCAGCCTTGGCCTGGTCGACCTCGATCCGCAGCTGCGGGGTGTCTTCCTGACCGTTCGGGCGAACGCCCGCCAGGTTCGGATCCTGACCCGCCATGCCCAGCATCATGTTGCGGGCGTTGACCAGGGCTTCGTGACCGACGCCCCCGACGTCCTGCAGCTGGAAGTCGAAGCCCGACGAGGTGCCCAGTTCCGGCACGGCCGGCGGGATGATCGGGAAGACCATGGCGTTGCGGATCTGCGAGAAGGCGCCCATGGCCCGGCCGGCGACGGCCGGGGCCTTGAGGTTGGCGGCCTTGCGCTCGTCGAAGTCCTTCAGGCGGGTGAAGGCCATACCGGCGTTCTGACCGGCGCCCGCGAAGCTGAAGCCAGAGATCGTGAACACCGACTGCACGGCGTCCTTCTCGTTCTTCAGGTAGTAGTCGCGGACCTGGGTCAGGACGGCTTGCGTCTTTTCCTCGGTCGCGCCGGCGGGCAGCTGGACCAGGGTCATCATGATCCCCTGGTCTTCTTCCGGCAGGAAGGCGCTGGGCAGGCGGACGAACAGCAGGCCCATGGCGACCAGGATCGCGGCGTACACCGCCATCCAGCGACCGCTCTTGCCCAGGATGCCGCGGACGGAACCCTGGTAGCGCGTCGACATGTCGTTGAAGCTGCGGTTGAACCAGCCGAAGAAGCCCTTCTTGTCGTCGTGGTGACCGGCTTCGACGGGCTTGAGCATGGTGGCGCACAGCGCCGGGGTCAGGATCAGGGCGACCAGCACCGACAGGGCCATGGCCGAGACGATGGTGATCGAGAACTGACGGTAGATCACGCCTTGCGAGCCGCCGAAGAAGGCCATCGGCACGAACACCGCCGACAGCACCAGCGCGATGCCGATCAGGGCGCCGGTGATCTCGTTCATCGACTTGCGGGTGGCTTCCTTGGGCGAGAGACCCTCTTCGGACATCACGCGTTCGACGTTCTCGACCACGACGATGGCGTCATCGACGAGCAGGCCGATGGCCAGTACGAGGCCGAACATGGTCAGGGTGTTGATGGAGTAGCCGAACAGCGCCAGCACGCCGAAGGTGCCGAGCAGGACGACGGGGACGGCGATCGTCGGGATCAGCGTCGCGCGCCAATTCTGCAGGAACAGGAACATGACGATGAAGACGAGGATGATAGCCTCGATCAGCGTCTTGATCACTTCGTGGATCGACAGCTCGACGAACGGGGTCGAGTCATACGGCACGACGTACTTGTAGCCAGCCGGGAACGACTTCTCGAGCTGCGACATCCGCTCCTTGACCGCCTTGGCGGTGTCCAGGGCGTTGGCGCCGGGCGCCAGGCGGATGGCGATACCCGAGGCCTGATGACCGTTGAACTTGGCCAGCGAGCCGTAGTTCTCGGCGCCCAGTTCGACGCGCGCCACGTCGGCGAGGCGAACGGTGGCGCCGCCCGTGCTGTTCTTGACGATGATCTGGCGGAACTGTTCCGGCGTCTGTAGGCGCGACTGGGCGGTGATCGTGGCGTTCAGGCCCGTGCCCGGCAGGTTGGGCGTGCCGCCCAGCTGGCCGGCCGAGACCTGGGCGTTCTGCGCGCGCACGGCGGCGGCGACGTCGGCCGGGGTCAGGCTGAAGCTGGCCAGCTTTTGCGGGTCCAGCCAGATGCGCATGGCGTACTGGGCGCCGAACAGCTGGATGTCGCCGACGCCGTCGACACGACTCAGCGGGTCCTGGATGTTCGAGGCCAGATAGTCGGCCAGGTCGGTGTTGGTGGTCTTCGGATCCTCGGAATAGAGGCCCACGACCATCATGAAGTTACGGGCCGACTTGGCGACCGTCAGGCCCTGCTGCTGAACTTCCTGCGGCAGAAGGGCGGTGGCCGTCTGCAGCTTGTTCTGCACCTGCACCTGGGCGATGTCGATGTCGGTCCCGGCCTTGAAGGTCAGGGTGATCGTGGCCGAACCGGCGCTGTCGCTGGTCGACGACATATATTCCAGGCCGTCCAGGCCCTTCATTTTCTGTTCGATGACCTGGGTGACGCTGTCCTCGACCGTCTTGGCCGAGGCGCCCGGATAGACGGCCGCGATCGAGACCTGGGGCAGGGCGATTTCGGGATACTGCGCGACCGGCAGGGTCCGGATGGCGAGCGCCCCGGCCAGCATGATCACGATGGCGATGACCCATGCGAAGATGGGCCTGTCGATGAAGAAACGGGAAAGCATCGTGGGCCCGCCTTAGTGTTGGGCTTGTTGCGCAGGGGCGGCGGGCTTGGAGCCAGCCGGCACGGCCTTGATCTGCGCGCCGGGGCGCAGCTTCATCAGGCCTTCGGTGATGACCTTGTCGCCGGGGTTCAGGCCGCTGGTGACCAGCCACTTGTCGCCGGACATTTGGCCAAGGGTCACGGGGCGCGGCTCGGCGCCCTTGGCCCCGACGACGCTGACCGTGGCGTTGCCCTTCGGGTCGCGCTGGATGGCGGCCTGCGGCACAAGAATGCCGCTGGAGGCGACGCCCTGGCTCAGGGTGGCGCGGACATACATGCCCGGCAGCAGCGTGCCGTTCGGGTTCTGGAACACGGCGCGCAGGCCGACCGAGCCAGTGCCCGGATCGACGGTGATGTCCGAGAACTCCAGGGTGCCCTGGGTCGGGTAGGTCGAGCCGTCTTCCAGCTTCAGGCTCACCTGGGCGGTGTTGGTCTGGCCAACCTTGCCGCTGGCGAACTGCGACTTGAGCTTCAGCAGCTCGGCCGAGGTCTGGGTCAGGTCGACATAGATCTTCGACAGGTCCTGGATGGTGGCCAGGGCGTTGGTCTGGCCGGCCGTCACCAGGGCGCCGGGGGTCACCGAGCTCTTGCCGATGCGGCCCGAGATCGGAGCGGCGACCTTGGTCCAGTTCAGGTTGATGCGGGCGTTGTCGAGGGCCGCACGCTGGACGGCGACGGCGGCGGCCGTCTGCAGGGCCGCGGCCTGGGCGTCGTCATTGTCCTGCTTGGACACCGCGCCGCTCTCGACCAGACCCTTATAGCGGTCGGCCTTCAGCTTGGCGCTGGTGGCCGTCGCCTGCGCCTGGGCCAGATTGGCCGCGGCGCTGTTGTAAGCCGCCTGGAAGGTGGCCGGATCGATCTGGTACAGCGGCTGGCCGGCGCGGACGTACGAGCCTTCCTCGAACAGGCGCGACTTGATCACGCCGCCCACCTGCGGGCGCACTTCCGAGATCAGGAAGGCCGAGGTGCGGCCCGCCAGTTCCGCGGTCAGGCCGACCGGCTGGGCCTGGGCGACGACATAGCCGACCTCGACCGGGCCGCCCATGCCCATGCCCGCGCCGCCGGCGTCTTTCTTGCCGCAGGCCGACAGGGTGAGCGCGATGGCGGCGAGCCCCACGGCCGTCGTTACGGCGGTGCGTTGGAAGTGCATGTTTAACCCCGGATGCGTGGGTCTCGCGAGCGATTGCTCTTGACGAAACCGGCATGATGAACAATTTGAGAATGAACGTTCATTCTCAGGCGGGCTGGACATAGGAGCGCCGTTGACGCAAGTCAACCTCTCCAGAGTGCAGCTTTCGCTGACCTAACGGAAATGTAATGTCGATTTGGATTTTCAATGACTGACGACACGCATTCAGCCCGTCCGTCCCCAGAATCTCGCCGTCAGCAGATCCTGGACGCCGCCTGCGAGCGCGTACGCCAGTCGGGCTTTCACGGGGCCAGCATGGCCGACATCGCCAAGGCCGCGGGCCTCAGCGTCGGCCACATCTATCGCTACTTCGAGAACAAGGAAGCGATCATCGCCGCCATCGTCGCCCAGGATCTGGCCGAGATGCGCGACAAGTTCGACGAGATGGAAAGCGGTCCCGGCACTCTGCTGGACGCGCTGGAAGAGCACCTGCCGGACGGCATCGCCAAGTGTTTCGACCCGCGTCGCGCCGCCCTGGCCATCGAGGTGGTCGCCGAGGCCGCCCGCAATCCCAAGGTCGCCGCCATTGTCCGCGCCGCCGACGAGCAGGAGCGCGCTCTGGCCAAGACCATGATGGAGCGCAACCGCAAGCCCGAGTGGTCGGACGCCGAGTTCCAGGCCCGCTGCGAGGTGATCGGCCTGATCTTCGACGGTCTGCTGATGCGCGGGGTCAACCATCCGGATCTTGACCGTACGGCCCTGACCGATGTCCTGCGCTCGACCATGCGACACCTGCTGACCTAGGTCGGTGCGTTTCTACCTGTCGAAATATTTCAACGAAATCATAGCTTAAGCATGGGGTGGCGCGACGGTCGGTCGCACGGGGCGGGCATTTCCTCGGCCGCCGTTAACCCTTAGATACGCCGTCGGTCACGCGTGGGGGCTTCCACACGAGACGGAAAGTCCCTTGATGACGTCATTCAACGCGAAGGCCATCGCGCCTTTGGTCCGCTGCGCGCTGGGCCTGGCGACGGTCTTCTCGCCGATGCTGGTGGCCGCCATGGAGCGGCCGGTCTCCCGCCAGGTGAAGATGCCGGCCATCGTCAAGCTGCTGGCCGACATCCAGGCCGACAAGCCCAAGCCGCCGGTGATGGAACGGGTCTGGAAGGGCGCGGACATCGACGGCGACGGCGCGGCCGACTTCGCCAATCCGACCGGCGCGGCGCCGCGCGGCCATGACGTCTTCGGCGACGGCGAGTTCGGCGCCCGCCGCGACGGCGGGACCCGCGCCCACGAGGGCGTCGACTACGTGGCGTCGGCCGGTCAGGCTGTCCATGCGCCGATGTCGGGCTACGTCACCAAGATCGGCTTTGCTTATGCCGGCGACACCGGCCTGAAGTTCGTCGAGATCACCAATCCGGCCCTCGGCTACGCCGCCCGCGCCTTCTACGTCCAGCCGGGCGTGGCGTTGGGCGACACCGTGCGCCTGGGCCAGTCGATCGGCACTGTGGCCAGCCTGCAGGATCACTATCCCGGCATCACTGACCACGTGCACCTGGAGATCCTGGCCCCGGGCGGCGACCGCGTGAACGCCGCCCAGCTGATCACCTCGACCTTGGTCGCGAAGGCCGGCGAGGCCGCTTAGGCCCAAGAGTCCGGCAGGCGGGGGGAGACCCCTGGCGTGTCGTCGCCGTGCTTGGCCTTATAGTCGAAGAGCTCTTTCAGCTCGGATACCGACAGCGCGCCGGACTTGTCGCGATCCAGGCGCTCGAAATAGGCGGCGATGGTCTTCTCCGAATTGACCCTGCCGGCCGCCAGCGCCTTCAGGGCGGCGTCGCGCGTGATCCCTTGGCCGTCACCCAGTTCGCGCACCAGCGCCCGGGCCATGCCGTCCGAGCTGAAGTCCATGTCCGTCAGGCGCGAGCCTTCCTGGATGGACACCGGAGAGTCGCTGAACTTCGTGAAGCTGTACTTGGCGAGACTCATGTGCGGGGAGCGCACCGTCTCGTCGATCGAGGCGTTTTCCGGCCGGGCCATGTTCATCAGGCTGGAGAACCGCATGGCGTTCCAGACATAGTCGGCCGTGGGCTTCGACGTCGTGGTGTTCGACGCCGGGGCGGCGGCGGGATCTGACGACTTGATCTGCACGAGAAGGGCTCCTGACCTGACCCCAAAATGAGTGCAAGAACGGCGCCGCTTTCGCGATCCCTGGCTGCAGGATTTTTGCGATCGAACCATGTTCCGCCAGGCAAGCTCTGCCGGTCAGGGCAGCAGGTTCTTGCCCAGCTCCGGAACTGCCTGCGCCAGCGCCTTGGCGATCATGGCCGAGAAGTAGTCGGCGCCTTCGGGACCGACGTGGGTGTAGTCGAACACCGGCTTGAACTCGGCCATGGCGCGCGGCGGACCGGGCGGTTGGGCCGGCGGGCGCGGCGGGACCACGGCGCCCGGGATGGCCGGCTCGTAGAACATCGCGCCGGTGGTGGTGCCGGACTTGGCCGCCTCAGCGATGTCGGCTGGCGGCGGGACCTCGCCGAAGCGCAGGGCCGCGACGGGGCCCATGGCCTGGACGGCGTCCTTGGACAGCTGGTGCAGATCGACCAGGGGCGTCTTGGTCTCGGCCGCGACCTTGCGGATGGCGTCGGCCCAGGGGGCGAGGTCGTCATGGACCTGGCCGTTGTGGAACTGGCGGCGGATTAGCGGGGTGACCAGCACCGGCTGGGCGCCGGCCGCGCGGGTCTCCTCGACGAAGCGCTTGATGTTGGCCGGAAACTGGGTAGCCAAGTCCGTCGAGCGCTCGGGGCGGCCGGGTTGGTCGTTGTGGCCCAGCTGGATCAGCACCCAGGTCTTGTCGAATCCGCCCGACGACATCTCCTTCACGGCCAGGGCCCAGGAGCCTTCCTCGCGATAGGTGCGGGTCGAGCGACCGCCGCGACCCAGGTTCACACAGGCGACGTTCGAGGTGACGTGCTTGGCACAGAAGCTGCCGCCCCAGCCGCTGCCGACGGCGGTGGTGGAGTCGCCGACGAGGACGACCTTGGGCGCCTTGAACATCGGCTCGGCCTGAGCCGAGGCGACCGCGGGGAGGGCGAGCAGAGCTGTCGCCAGCAGAAAAGGTTTCAGCATCATGCTCCCCAAAACAATCCTGTCATCCCGGCCGCAGCGCAGCGAAGAGCCGGGACCACCAAAGGCTCGAAGCTTCCGGCGATCCCGGCTCGGCGCGCGACGCGCTTGGCCGGGATGACAGATTTTACAGGCTAGTCCAGAGCCCGGTACTTGAAGTTCTTGAACCGGGCCGAGCCCTTGCCGGCGGCGTAGAGGCCGGGCTTGAGCATCATGAAGCCGCCCCGGACATTGTGATGGTAGCCCGAGACTTCCATGCCGCGGTCGAAGCGCTTCCAGGTCTTACCGCCGTCGCCGCTGGTGTGGAAGCTGACGATGTGGCGGGTGTTGATCACCTTCATCAGCATTTTCGTTCCGTGCGGGTTGGCCGGACGGCCCCGCTCGATGCCGTACTGGTGCGTGACGAAGTTCTTGGCGTCGAAGCCCAGGCCGCAATAGAGCTGGCGATCGTAGAACAGGATCAGGCCGGCGCGGGTGTCGGGATCGATCTCGATCTCGCACTCGAACTCATAGGCCTGGTCGCCATTGACGAAGATCAGCGGCGAGCCGCTGGACGGGGCCTCGCCGGCGCCCTTCAGGGTCAGGACGCCATTGGCGCGGGTGATGCGCTGCTGCTCGCCCGGCTTGGGGTCGAAGAAGTTCCACTGCACGCCGTACTTGTCGGTCGAGAAGTCGTCCGACAGCGCCATGCCGTGCGGGCCCGGCTTGCCGCCCTTGGGCTTCTTGATCGGCTTGGACAGGTCGCCGCCGCCGATCTCGAACCAGCCGTCCTTGGTCCAGGTGACCGGGGCAAGCAGGGTCTGACGGCCCAGGGTGTAGTAGCCGTTTTCGTAGCCGTGATAGACGGTCCACCAGTCGCCGGGCGTGGGGCCCTCGACCAGGGTGGCGTGGCCGCGCGACCACCACTTCTCGCTGTTGTCGACGGTGCGGACCAGCGGGTTCTGCGGGTGATCCTCCCACGGGCCGGCCAGCGACTTGGCGCGGGCGGCGATGACCATATGGCCGGTCGGCGGGCCGGCCGTGCCGCCCACGGCGGTGATCATGTAGAAGTACTCGCCGTGCTTCATGACCTTAGGGCCTTCTGGCGAGAAGCCTTCCACGTCCCAGGTGTCGGGGTACTTCCAGGGGTTATAGACGTGCTCGGGCTCGCCCACGGTCTTGAGGCCGTCCGGGGTCAGCTTGATGCGATCGCCGCCCGACAGGAACAGCCAGCGCTCGCCCTTCTCGTCGACGATGTGGCCGGGGTCGATGTAGCGCGGCAGCTTCAGGTCGATTGGCTCGGACCAGGGGCCCTCGATCTTGTCGGCCCAGATCACGTAGCTGGTGTTGTTGTTGGGGAACTTGGCCGGCAGGTAGATGTAGTAGCGGCCCTTGTGCTTGCAGATCTCGGGGGCCCAGATCGAGCCGACATTGGTCTTCAGCGTCGTGGTGACGGGCGTCCAGTTCACCAGGTCGCGCGAGTGCCAGATCAGCAGACCCGGATACGCGTCGAACGACGAGTGGGTCATGTAGTAGTCGTCGCCGTCCTTCAGGATCGACGGGTCCGGACGGTCGCCGGCCATGATCGGGTTCAGGAAGGTGCCGTCGCCCAGGTCGGCCTTGCGCTGGCCTTCGATGCCCTTGGTCCAGGTCGGACCCGAGGTCTGCTTGGCGGGCAGCAGGCCCATCTGGCCGGCGCCGGCCATCGAGGCGGAGAGGGGAGCGGCTTGCGCGGCGGCGGCGGGCAGAGCGGCCAGGCTGGCGCCAGTGAGCAGCGAACCGAGCGCGCCGCGACGGTTGATATCGACCATGGGTATTCCTCCCGAACCACAGATCGGCCCTCGGGGCCGTTACCTTGTTACCGGTAACTTATCCAGGTGACGGTGACGTTGTCCACCGGTGTCCAAGGCCAGACATGAAAAGAAACGTCCGACAATTGGGCGATCGGCGCAATGCGAAGCGAGGGGCCGACTGCCAACGAAAACGCCCGGGAGTCTCCTCCCGGGCGTCGTATCGTCGAAGCGGTGAGGGGGCTTAGCCCTCCATGGCTTCCAGTTCCTTGCCACGGGTCTCGTGGATCAGCTTCTGGACCAGGAAGAACGAGATCACCGCGCTCAGCGCGTAGAAGCCGTAGGTCGCCGGCAGGCTCATCTTGGCCATGGCCGGGAAGCTGAACGAGATGGCGAAGTTGGCCATCCACTGGGCGAAGCCGGCGACGGCCAGAGCCGAACCGCGCATCTGGTTGGGGAACATCTCGCCCAGCATGACCCACATGACCGGGCCCCAGCTGAGGTTGAAGAACACGACATAGGCGTTGGCGGCGATCAGGGCGATCGGGCCAGCGCCGTCGGCCATCTGCAGGGCGCCGTTGACCGTGGTGGCGGTCGAGAAGCACCAGGTCAGCACGCCCAGGGTCACGGCCATGCCGGCCGAGCCGATCAGCAGCAGGGGTTTACGACCAACGCGGTCGATCAGGCCCATGCAGGCCAGGCAGGCGACGATCGACAGCGCGCCCGACAGGATGTTGATCTTCAGGCTGTCGTCCTCGGTGAAGCCCACCGACTGCCACAGCACCGAGCCGTAGTAGAAGACGATGTTGATGCCGACGAACTGCTGGAAGATGGCCAGGACCAGGCCAGCCCACAGGATGGGGCGGATCTTCTTGCTGACCGGATCCAGCAGGTCCGAGAACTTCGGCTTGTGGTCGGCGTTCAGCGAGGCGCGGATCTCGGCGACCTTGGCCGCGCCGGCGCCGGCCCCGAACAGGCGCGACAGCACCTTTTCAGCCTCGGCTTCCTTACCCTTGGCGACCAGATAGCGCGGGCTTTCCGGAATGGTCAGCAGGGCGAAGAAGAACACGCCGGCCGGGATGACCTGCATCCAGAACATCCAGCGCCAGGCAGGCAGGCCCAGCCAGAACTCGGCGGTCGAGCTGCCAGCGGTGTGGGCCAGCATGTAGTTGGCCACGAACGCGCCGGTCAGGCCGGTGATGATCATGATCTGCTGCACGGACGACAGGCGGCCGCGGATGTTCGCGGGCGTGACTTCCGAGATGTAGACCGGGCACAGCACCGAGGCCGCGCCGACGCCCAGGCCGCCGATCAGGCGGAAGATGACGAAGATGGTCGAGGTGTGGGCCGCGCCCGTGCCGATGGCGCTGAGCACGAACAGCAGCGCCGAGATGATCATCACCGTGCGGCGACCCCACACGTCGGCCAGGCGGCCGGCGGCGAACGCGCCGATGGCGCAGCCGATCAGGATGGCGGCGACGTTCAGGCCAGTGCCGAATTCGGTCAGGTTGAAGGCGCTGTTCAGACCTTCCTGCGTGCCGTTGATGACACCGCTGTCGTAGCCGAACATGAAGCCGCCGATCGTGGCGACCGCGACGATGGCCGAAACGAAGGCCATATTGACCTTCAGGCCATCGGCGCTCATGCCGGCGCTGGGCCCGGCGTTGGTTACACTAGCCACAGGTTTCCTCCCCATGGGGCCGCTCGGCCCAAATTGATGCCCTGACGACCCTTTCCGGGTCTCTGGTTGCCGGCGACCTTAGTGTTACCGGTATCAGCGCGCAAGCTTGGGTTCTGTGACCCTCTTCTCGCGCGGGACTCACCCCTGCTGCTCCTTCGATAGCAGAGCCATGGGGCGGCGCGCGACGGCCGTCTGGCCCAGGCCGCCGAAAACATTGCGTAAAAGACATTTGTGTTTGGCCCGAACCCCAGGCTTAACAGAGGGAATTCAACTGCCGTTACGTGTGTAAATCCATGCGATTTACATTTGTGCAATCGGTGCGCGCCTCGCCGCCGAGCGCTATTGCTTTGGGGAAAGCTCTTGCGACTGAAGTTCGCTCTTCTGGCCGCCGCCGCGGTCATTCTGCCGCCCGCCGCCGGCCTGGCGCAGACCGCGCCTGCGCCGGTTGCCCAGTCTGGCGCTCAGCCCGCCGGCAAGCCCGCCGCCAAGGACGCGCCGAACGCCGTCGAGGGGGTGGTGATCACCAGCGACTCCACCGCCATGCGCAGCTCGATCGACAGCCGCAGCTACAGCGTCGCCAACGACCTGTCGGCGCGCACCGGATCGGTCGCCGACGCCTTGCGCAACGTGCCCTCGGTCAGTGTCGACGTGCAGGGCAATGTCAGCCTGCGCGGCGACAGCAACGTCACCATCCTGATCGACGGCAAGCCCTCCAGCCAGTTCACGGGCGAGGGCAAGGGCGACGCCCTGTCGTCGATGCCGGCCGACCAGATCGACCGCGTCGAGGTGATGACCAACCCGTCCGCCGCCTATCGTCCGGACGGCTCGGCCGGGATCATCAACCTGATCACCAAGAAGACCCAGAAGCCGGGTCTGAACGGCACGGTGCGCTTCAACATCGACACCCTGGGTCGCCATAACGGCGGGATCAGCGCCACCCGCCGGTCGGGCAAGCTGACCCTGACCGGCGACGCCAGCTATCGCCGCGACACCCAGGACGCGGCTCTGGTGATCGAGCGCGCCACCCTTGACCGAGCCAGCGGCGGCTACGCGGCCAGCACGCTCGACGCCGACGTCGAGAACAAGGGCGGCATGACCAACCTGCGCGGCGCCTTCGACTACGACCTCGACAAGGCCAACCGCCTCAGCGGCGAACTGCGCCTGCGCCGCATCGCCTTCGACAGTGACTCCAGCGAAGACTATTCGGCGCTGACCCCGGCGGGCGCGCCTTCCCGAGCCTATCTGCGCACGACCGAGGGCGAGATGACCCGCAACAACGGCGCGCTCAGCTTCGATTGGCGTCGTCAGTTCAAGGGCGGCTCGGACCACACGCTGACGACCCATCTCGAGCACGAGATCACCGATTTCACGCGCGACGCCGACGCCTTCACCCGCAACAGGCCGGGCGTGGACCTCTATGAGCATGTCGGCATGGACGTCGAGCAGACGCGCACCAACCTCAAGGCCGACTACGTTCGGCCCATGCCCGACAGCGTCAAGCTGAAGACCGGCTTCGACGTCGAGGTCGCCAGCAATGAGTATGTCAACCGCGGCGCCGAAGGGCCCAGCGCCGGCGGCCTGATCCCCGTTCCGTCGCGCAACAACCGCTATGTCTTCGACCAGGACGTCTATGCGGCCTATGTCACCTATGAGCGGCCGTTCGGCGACTTCTCGGTGCAGGGTGGTCTGCGCGCCGAGCAGGTGCAGATCAAGGTCGACGACGTCACCAATCGGGTGACCGGCGCCAACGACTATTTCAAGATCTATCCGACCCTGCACATGGGCTACAAGCTCAGCCAGGATCAGACGCTCAGCGCCAATTTCAGCCGCCGGGTTCAGCGTCCTGGGGCTCAGGATCTGCATCCGTATCGGGTCTATCTGGACCCCTTCAACTATCGCCAGGGCAATCCGGACCTGCAGCCGCAGATCACCGACAGCTTCGAGCTGGGCTGGCAGATGCGCAAAGGTCAGACCTATTATCTGGCCACCGCCTACTTCCGTGACACCAAGGACAGCGTCACGGATGTGGTCAGCGACCTGGGCGGCGGCGTGTTCCTGACGTCGCGCGCCAATCTGGGCAAGAGCCGCAGTGGCGGGCTGGAACTGGTCGCCAATGGCCGGCTGACGCCCAAGCTGACCTACAATCTCAGCGGCAATCTGTTCTGGAACGAGATCGACGCGGCCAATCTGGGCTTCTCGGGCACGCGCTCGGGCACGGCGCTGGCCGGACGCGCCAATCTGAACTGGCAGGCGACGCCCAAGGACTTCCTGCAGCTGAACGTCTTCACGTCGGGCAAGCGCCTGACGCCGCAGGGCCATCGCGAGCCGTTCAAGATGCTGAACCTGGGCTATCGCCGGAAGGTCAACGACAAGCTGTCGTTCGTCGTCACCGCCCAGGACGCCCTGGACTGGTTCCAGGACGTGACGATCACCGACACCCCGGCCCTGCGCGATCGTCAGCGGCGTTCGGCCAATGTCCGCTCGGTGTTCTTCGGCTTCAGCTATGCCTTCGGCGGCGGCAAGCCGCGGCCTGAGCAGTTCGATTTCAGCGCCGGTGGTCCGGGCTAGGCTCAGACCTGGCGGGATCCCAGGCGGTCGCCGGCGCGGCGGCCCCACGGGATCCCGTCGTCGGTGACATAGACGCCCGTGGGGCGGTCGCGGCATTCGTCAGGGGCCTCGCCCAGGCCATGGAAGGACGGCAGCCGCGCTTCCAGCAGTTCGCTTTCCGCCCGAATGCTCCAGGCCGAGCGCTGGGTCAGGTGCTTTTCGTAGCGCCAGACCTTGAGCGGGAACCAGCCCGCGGGAATAACGGAAGGCACGACCTGGGTCCGGGCGAGGGACCAGCCGGCCTTCTGGCAGAAGCGCGCTGCCCGGGCGTTGCCTACGGAGCAGGCCAGCCAGGCGGTGGTGACGCCCGCTTCCAGCAGCTGTTGCTCGGCGTCGATCATCAGCAGCGCAGCCACTCCAGCGCCGCGTGACTCTTCAGCCACGTACAGCTGGTGCACTTCCTGGTCCTTGACGATGTAGAAGCCGAATGGCGCGCCGACCGGGCCCAGCGCGCGGACGCGAGGCATGGCCAGCGCCATGCGGTCGGCGAAGCTATCCAGCGTGCTCCGCGCCGCCAGGGGTTTGGGCACGATCGAGAGGTGTGCGTCGCGCCAACCTCGCCACCAAAGGAGGGCCAGAGGGCCTAGGTCTGCGCTTTGGGCGGGGCGGACACTCATACCTTTCCCCCTTGGAGAGGCGGCTTGGCGTTGGTGACCTTACGGAAGGTCGCGCGCAAAGTTTTGATTGTCAGGACGGTTAAGGCGGCGACCGCAGCAGGCGCCAGCGCTAAGAGCCAAACCACAACGACCAAGGCGAGCTGCAGGGCTGTCGTCACAACCACAAGGGTTGGCGATTCGCGTCCTTCGCTTTGCAGACGGTTGAAGGTTAACATCTTGGCGGCGCTGAGGATAAGTTCGCTTCGAGGCCTCCGTTATACTACCTATTTTGGGTTCGCCCTAAGGGGGAATTTTACAATTGACTGCAGGTTTGTTAACCTTTGCTTAACGTATTTCCTTGCCTAGCGGGTGTTTACTATAATTATCAACTCTAAGTTGATTTTGGGTGGAATTTCGCGCCACCTCTTAACAGCTGGTAACGGTCAAGCTCACCTTTTGAGGTCTTTTGTAGTGACAACCCTGGGGGCTTCGTCACGCTCAGAGGGGCAGTAGACAGCTTTACGCCTACAAATGAAAACGCCGCGGCGGGCCCTTCGGCCGCCGCGGCGTCTCTTATTCATGCGCCTGTTGGCCGCTGCGTCAGTGGTTGTGGCGCGGCAGCTTGGCGGCCAGGTCCTGGTACTTCACGGCGAACTCCAGCACGCCGCCGGTTTCCAGCTGGCCGGTGTGGGCGCGGTAGATCTCCTGCCAGGGCGTCATGGTCTCCGGTACCGCGGGGACGCCCTCAGCCTTGCGCGCGGCGATCGTCGCCTCGTCCACCAGCGCGTCGCAGCGGCCGGTGTTGATGTCGATGCGGATCGTGTCGCCGGTGCGCAGCCACGACAGGCCGCCGCCGACGGCGCTCTCGGGGGAGGCGTTCAGGATCGAAGGGCTGTCGGCGGTGCCCGACTGACGGCCGTCGCCCAGCGTCGGCAGGGACATGATGCCCTTCTTCAGCAGGTGATCCGGCGGCTGCATGTTGACCACCTCGGCCGAGCCGGGCCAGCCGATCGGACCCGCGCCGCGGATCACCAGGATGCAGGTTTCGTCGATGTTCAGCGCCGGGTCGTTGATCCGGTGGTGATAGTCGTCCGAGCCGTCGAACACGATGGCCCGGGCTTCGAACACGCCTTCCTGGCCGGGCTGGGACAGGTAGCGCTCGCGGAAGTCGGCGCCGATGACGCTGGCCTTCATGATCGCGAAGTCGAACAGATTGCCCTTCAGCACCAGGAAGCCGGCCTTCTCGGTCAGCGGCTGGTCGTAGGGGAAGATCACCTCGCGGTCGGACGTCTCGCGACCTTCCAGGTTCTCGGCCATGGTCTTGCCGGTCACGGTCAGCACGTCGCCGTGCAGGCGGCCCTGCTGCAGCAGCTCCCACAGGACGGCCGGCGCGCCGCCGGCCCGGTGGAAGCGCTCGCCCAGATACTTGCCGGCCGGCTGCATGTTGACGATCAGCGGGATGTCGTAGGCCGCGCGCCAGTCGTCGGCTGTGACTTCCAGACCGGCATGGCGGGCCATGGCCGCGATGTGCGGCTGGGCGTTGGTCGAGCCGCCGGCCGCCGCCACCAGGGCGATGGCGTTCTCGAAGGCCTTCTTGGTCAGAATGTCCTTCGGCTTGATGTCCTCATAGGCCAGGTCGACGATGCGCTGGCCCGTGCGATAGGCCATCTGGCCACGCTCGCGGTAGGGGGCGGGGATGGCCGCACAGCCGGTCAGCGACAGGCCCAGGGCCTCGGCGACCGCGTTCATGGTCGAGGCCGTGCCCATGGTGTTGCAGTGGCCGGCAGAGGGGGCCGAGGAGGCGGCGCGCTCGATGAACTCGGCTTCGTCGATCTCGCCGGCGGCCAGCTTGCGGCGCGAGCGCCAGATCACCGTGCCCGAGCCGACCAGCTCGCCGTCGTGCCAGCCGTCCAGCATCGGACCGCCCGACAGCACCATGGCCGGGATGTTGACCGTCGTGGCGGCCATGATGCCGGCCGGCGTGGTCTTGTCGCAGCCCGTGGTCAGGATCACGGCGTCGATCGGATAGCCGTGCAGGGTCTCGACGAGACCCAGATAGGAGAGGTTCCGGTCCAGCGCCGCCGTCGGGCGACGGCAGTTCTCGAAGATCGGGTGGACCGGAAACTCCATCGGAATCCCACCCGCGTCGCGAATCCCGTCGCGCACCCGCGCCACCAGGTCGAGGTGGATGCGGTTGCACGGCGAGATGTCGCTGCCGGTCTGGGCGATGCCGATGATCGGCTTGCCGCTGCGCAGCTCCTCCGGCGTGATCCCGTAGTTCATGAAGCGCTCCAGATAGAGCGCGGTCATGTCGATATGGTCGGGATTATCGAACCAATCGCGGGACCGGAACCGGCGGGGCGTGCGATTAGGCAAGGCGGACCTCGTGCTGGGGTTGGCCGGCGACATGGACCGGAACGGCGAACAGGCCGCCGGCCAGCGGGTACTGGGCCAGGGTTTCGTCGCTCAGGCCCTTGCGGGCGGTGGTGATGTAGAGGGTCTTCAGGTCGGCGCCGCCGAAGGCCACCTTGGTGACATTGGGGGCCGGCAGTTCGATGCGGTGCACGACCTCGCCGGCGGGCGAGATGCGGATCACGGCGCCACCGCCCCACAGGGCCGTCCACAGATGGCCTTCGCTGTCGACCACCGAGCCGTCCGGATAGACGTCGTCGATGCTCATCCGCACGAAGACCCGCTTGTTCGACAGCACGCCCAGCGGCGACAAATCATAGGCCCAGATGATCTTTTCCAGGGTGTCGGTGTGGTAGAAGGTCTTGCCGTCCGGCGACACGCAGGGGCCGTTGGTGATGCAGATGTCCTTGTCCATCCGCGCCACGCCTTCGGCGTCCATCCGATACAGCGAGCCGGTCTTCTCGGTCTCGCCGTCGTGCATGGTGCCGAACCACAGGCGGCCGTTGGCGTCGACGGTCGCGTCGTTCGGACGATTGTCCAGCGCCGCGTCCTCGACCTGGATCACCAGCTGCAGCCCCAGGGCCGGGTGGAAGCGGTAGAGGCCCGACTTCATGCCGATGATGAAGTGCGGGCTGTCGGCCAGCGGGGCCAGGAAGGTCACCGGCTCGGGAAGGTTGAAGGCGTGTGCTTCGCCGCTGACCGGCTCGTAGCGGTGGATCTTGTGGCCCTTGATGTCCACGAACCACAGCACGCCGTCATGCCACATGGGGCCTTCGCCCAGCGTGGCCTTCAGATCCCAGACGCAGGTGACTTGAGCGGTCGTCATTCCATCAATTCCTCTGTCATCCCGACCGAAGCGTAGCGGAGAGCCGGGACCTCCGGATGCTCAGCGCGGGCCGTGGTCCCGGCTCGGCGCGCTTCGCGCTGGGCCGGGATGACAGTTTTGAAGCGTCAACGCCAGCCGGCGTCGATCCAGTATGCGTGGCCGGTGCACAGCGCCGCGTCGTCCGAGGCCAGGAACAGCACCAGCGAGGCGACGTTCTCGGGGACGATACGCCCTTTCAGGCATTGCGCCTTGACGATCTCGGCCTCGCCTTCCGGCGTGTACCACTTTTCCTGGCGCTTGGTTTTGACGTTGCCCGGCACCACGCAGGTGACGCGGATGTCGTCGGGGCCCAGCTCGCGAGCCAGGGCCCGGGTCATGCCCTCGATGCCGGCCTTGGCGGTCTCGTAGAGGACGAGATCCTCTAGGCCGAGGTGCCAGCTGATCGAGCCGAAGTTGATCACCGCACCGCCGCCGCGCGCCTTCATCCCCGGCGCGACGGCCTGGGTGCAGAACAGCATGTGGCGCAGATTGACGTTGATCCGCTCGTCCCAATAGGCCGGGGTGACGTCGCCCAGCTTGTGGCGGTCGTCGTTGCCGGCGTTGTTGACCAGCACGTCGACGTCGCCGATGGCCGCGAACACCGACTTGACCTCGTCCAGGTCCATCAGGTTGCAGCGCTTGTAGACCGGCGGGATCGGCGAGCCGGCCAGCTCGGCTTCCAGGGCCTTGGAGTCTTCATCGGCAATGTCGAGGAAGATCACCTCGGCGCCCTGGCGGGCGAAGCCGATGGTCAGGCCCGCGCCGATGCCGCTGCCGCCGCCGGTGACGACGACGCGCTTGCCCTTCAGGCTGGGATAGATGGCAGAGGTCATTCGGCTCACGACCACGAGTACGAGGTTTTGGTCTGGGTGAAGAACTCGACTGCGGCGAAGCCTTGCTCACGCGCGCCATACGAGCTGCTCTTCGTGCCGCCGAAGGGCACGTGATAGTCGACGCCGGCCGTGGCCAGGTTGACCATGGTCATGCCGGCCTTGGCGTTGCGCTGGAAGTGACGGGCGTACTTCAGCGACGAGGTGGCGATGCCGGCCGACAGGCCGAACTCGACGCCGTTGGCGATCTCCAGGGCTTCCTCATACGAGCCGACGCGGATGGTCGAGGCGACGGGGCCGAAGACCTCCTCGTTGTTGATCCGCATGCCGGCTTGGGTGTCAGCGATCAGGGTCGGCTGCACGTACCAGCCGGGGTTGTCCAGCTTCAAGCGGTCACCGCCGGTGACCAGGCGGCCGCCTTCGCCCTTGGCGATGTCGATGTACTTGTAGCTGGTCTCCATCTGGTCTTCGGAGACCGCCGGGCCGATCTGGGTGTTGGGGTCCAGCGCATCGCCGACGCGCAGGGCGGCGACCTTCTCGGCCAACAGGGCCACGAACTTGTCGTGGATGCCGTCCTGGACGATCAGGCGCGAGCTGGCGGTGCAGCGCTGGCCGGTGGCGAAGAACGAACCGTCCAGGGCGATGGCGACGGCGCGTTCCAGGTCGGCGTCGTCCAGGATGATCAGCGGGTTCTTGCCGCCCATCTCCAGCTGCACGCGGGCCTGGCGGGCCACGGCGGCGGCGGCGACCTGCGCGCCCACGCCCTGCGAGCCGGTGAACGAGACGCCGTCGACGTCCTTGTGCTTGATCAGGGCGTCGCCCATCGAGCCGCGGCCGAACAGCATGTTGAACACGCCGGCGGGCGCGCCGCACTCCTGCATGATGTCAGCGAGGACGTTGGCGGTGGCAGGCGTCGGGCCGGCCGGCTTGATGACCACCGTGTTGCCGAACGCCAGGGCCGGCGCGGCCTTCCAGGCCGGGATGGCGATCGGGAAGTTCCACGGCGTGATCAGGCCGAACACGCCGACGGCCTGACGGTAGGTTTGCACTTCCACGCCCGGACGGGTGCTTTCCAGGTTCTGGCCGTGGCGACGCAGGGCCTCGCCGGCGAAGTACTTGAAGATGCGGCCAGCGCGGACGGTCTCGCCGACGCCTTCCGCAACCGTCTTGCCCTCTTCGCGGGCCAGCAGCTTACCGATGTCGGCGCTGCGGGCGATGATGGTCGAGCCCACTTTGTCGAGAAGGTCCGAGCGGACTTCCGGCGAGGCTTCCGACCACGAGGGGAAGGCCTTCTTGGCCGCGTCGACGGCGGCGTCGACCTCGGCCTGGCCGCCCATGGGGACTTTGGCGACGACGTCGTTGGTGTTGGACGGGTTCAGGCTCTCGGCCGGGGCGTCGGCGGCGACGCGTTCGCCGCCGATATAGTGGCGCAGGGTGTCGGTCATGTGCCGAGTTCCTTGAATTAGAGGAGGCCGCGGCCGGCCAGGTTGCGGATCAGGGCCGTCAGACCGAAGGTCCACGGCTTGGCCTGGTCGCAGGTGGTGACTTCGTTCTCGAGCACGCCCAGCTTGGGGGTCGAGACGCGGACGCGGTCGCCGACCTTGTGGGTGAAGCCCTGGCCGGGGGTGTCGCGATCCTGGATCGGCGCGAACATGGTGCCCAGGAACAGCACGAAGCCGTCCGGATACTGGTGCTGCTTGCCATAGGCCTGGCCGGCCAGCACGGCCGGGTCGCGGCTGATCAGGCTCATGTTCGACTTGCCGTCGAGCACGAAGTTGTCGCGGCCGGTGATCTTCAGCTCGACCTCGGCCGAGCGGACGTCGTCCAGCGCGAAGGTGGCGTCGAACAGGCGGAAGAACGGACCGATCGAGGCCGAGGCGTTGTTGTCCTTGGCCTTGCTGAGCAGCAGGGCCGAGCGGCCCTCGAAGTCGCGCAGGTTGACGTCGTTGCCCAGCGAGGCGCCGCGGATACGGCCTTCGCCATCGCACAGCAGCACGACTTCCGGCTCGGGGTTGTTCCAGTGGCTGTCGCTGCGCACGCCGACCTGATCGCCCCAGCCCATCGACGACAGCGTCGGGCCCTTGGTGAAGATCTCGGCGTCGGGGCCGATGGCGACTTCCAGGTACTGCGACCAGAGGCCGTCCTTGATCAGGGTCTGCTTCAGGCGTTCGGCGCCTTCCGAGCCCGGGTTCACGCTGCGCAGGTCGCCGCCCATGCTCTCGGACAGCTGCTCGCGGATCTTCAGGGCGGCGGCGGCGTCGCCGCGAGCCCGCTCTTCGATCACCCGCTCCAGGGTCGAGACGGCAAAGGTGACGCCGGCGGCTTTGAGCACCTGCAGGTCGACGGGGGCGAGCAGCTTCACCGGCGCGGCGCCATCGCGGTCTTCCCAGACCGGGCGGATGTCGAGGTCTTCCAGCGGACCCTTGTCCTGGCCGCGCGGGATTTCCACGCCGGGACCGAAGGCGTTCATCAGGTCGGCGAGGGTGGGGGCGATCTTCGACAGATCCTCGACGCGGCCGCCGCGCACGATCACCGGCGTCGGACCTTCGCCGAAGTCCATGCGGCCCAGCAGGGTCGCGGTTTTCCAGTCTTCCGGAAGGAATTCGCTCACGCCCACGGCGTCGTCTCCCCGATTGTGTTCGTTGTTCGAGCACTTGGTAGCGCTAACATGTGGCGGCGGCAAGCGGCTTGTCACGCTGCCGCTTGCGACTGTCACGCGGTCGGTTTCAGATGGTCTTCCAGTCCAAGGGAGAACTCGCCATGACCGACGCCCTCTATACCGCCAAGGCCCACGCCGTGGGCGGCCGCCAGGGAACCGCCAAGACCGACGACGGCCATCTGGACGTGACCCTGGGCTATCCCAAGGCGCTGGGCGGCGACGGCAGCGGCACCAACCCCGAGCAGCTGTTCGCGGCCGGCTATGGCGCCTGCTTCCTCGGCGCGCTGGGCCTCGTGGCCCGCAATCAGGGCGTCAAGCTGGGCGAGCACAGCCTGGACAGCGAAGTCGACCTGATCAAGGACGAGACCAGCTTCCACATCGCCGTGCGCCTGAAGCTGAACGCGCCCGACCTGGACCGCGACACCGCCCTGAAGCTGCTGCACACCGCCCACGAGGTCTGCCCCTATTCGAAGGCGACCCGTGGCAACGTGGATGTGCAACTCGAGGTCGCTTAAGGCGCGCTAGGCGAAGTGTGAGCGGTTCGCCGCCCGAGCGCGCCGCTAAACATCAAGCGGCCGGGAAGTACTGGAAGAACGGCTCGGCCTCGGTCAGCACGCGCTGCACCGACGGCCGGGCCTTCAGCCGTTCCAGATAGGCCAGGCACGAGGGCCAGCGGCCCTCCAGCGCCTGGACCTTGTCGGCATAGAACAGCGCCGGCATCGCCGCGCAGTCGGCCAGGCCGAAGTCGCCGCACATCCAGCTGCGGCCGTCGGCCAGTATGCTCTCCAGATGATCGCAGGCCTGGGCCAGCTGGGCGCGGGCCTCGTCGACCCCGAACGGGTCCTTGACGTCCGCCGGCCGCAGGCGGTCGGCAATGATCCGCTGCATCGGGTGGTGCAGATAGTGGTCGAAGAACCGGTCCCAGAACCGCATCCGCCAGGCAAAGTCCGGATTGGCAGGCACGAACCGGACGCGGCCCGGATAATGGGCGTCCAGATAGTCGAGGATGACGCTGGTCTCGTTGACCGTCTCGTCGCGGGCGTCGTCGTGCAGGGCCGGCATCTTGCCCATCGGCGACAGCGCCAGGAACGCCGCGCGTCCGGCCGGATCGCCCAGATTGACCATGGCGTTCTGGAACGGCGTGTCGTTCTCGTAGAGGCCGATCAGCACCTTCCAGCAGAACGAGGACAGCGGGTGGGCGTGCAGCGTCAGGCTCATGGTGGTCCCTAATGCTTAAGTGGTTGCCTAACTATATCCATCCCGTGGCGGCGCGCAAGCTGCGCGGCGGGCCTTGGGGGTGACAAAACCCGCTCGCGGACGTTAGAAGCGCCACACTTCATTTTCAGATCAGAGACAGAGAGAGCCCCCGAATGGCCGGCCACTCGAAATTCAAGAACATCATGCACCGCAAGGGCCGCGCCGACGCCGCGCGCTCCAAGCTGTTCTCCAAGCTGTCGCGGGAAATCACCGTGGCCGCCAAGGCCGGCCTGCCCGACCCGAACATGAACCCGCGCCTGCGCCTGGCCGTGAACAACGCCAAGGCCGAGAGCCTGCCCAAGGACGTCATCGACCGCGCGATCAAGAAGTCGCAGATGGGCGACGCGGCCGACTATTCGGAAATCCGCTACGAGGGCGTCGCCGCCGGCGGCGTCGGCATCATCGTCGAGGTGCTGACCGACAACAAGAACCGCGCCGCCGCCAATGTCCGCTCGTACTTCACCAAGGTAGGCGGCAACATGGGCGCCTCGGGCTCGGTGACCTTCAACTTCGACCGCGTCGGCCAGATCAGCTATCCGGCCAGGGCCGCGTCGGAAGACGACATGATGGAAGCCGCCATCGAGGCCGGCGCAGACGACGTCACCTCGGACATGGACGAGGAAGGCGAAGGCCACACCATCTACACCGCCTTCGAGGGCCTGAACGAGGTCGCCGAAGCGCTGGAAGCCAAGTTCGGTCCGGCGACCAACACCAAGATCGCCTGGCGTCCGAAGATGGAAGTGCCGGTCACCGGCGACAGCGTCGCCACCCTGATGAAGCTGCTGGACCTGCTGAACGAGGACGACGACGTCCAGGCCGTCTATTCGAACGAAGACATCAGCGACGAAGACCTGGCCAAGCTGGGTTGAGTTTCCAAGGGGGAGGCCGGTCGGTCTCCCCCTCTTTGCATTTCCAAGGTCGAGGACTTCCGTTGAGCCTTTCGAACGCCCTGGCGGAAGTCGATCTTCCTGGCCTGCCCAACCACTATCGCGGCAAGGTGCGGGACAATTACGACCTGCCGGACGGCCGCCGGGTGATCGTCGCCTCGGACCGCCTCAGCGCCTTCGACCGCAATCTGTGCGCCGTGCCGTACAAGGGCCAGGTGCTGACGCAGACGGCGCGCTTCTGGTTCGACGCCACCGCCGACATCTGCCCCAACCACGTCGTGGCCTATCCCGACCCCAACGTGCTGATCGGCCAGCGGCTGGAGATGCTGCCGGTCGAGCTGGTGGTGCGCGGCTATCTCGCCGGTACGACCTCGACTTCGATCCTGACGCTGTACAACAAGGGCGAGCGCCAGATGTACGGCGTGACCCTGCCGGACGGCCTGCGCGCCAACCAGCGCCTGCCGCAGCCGATCCTGACCCCCACCAGCAAGGCCGCCGACGGCGACCACGACGCGCCGCTGTCGCCCGCCCAGATCCTGGAGCAGGGCCTGCTGACGGCCGAGCAGTGGGAGACGTTGAGCGCTTACGCCCTGGCCCTGTTTGCGCGCGGCCAGGAGATCGCGGCCCAGCGCGGCCTGATCCTGGCCGACACCAAGTACGAGTTCGGCCTGGACGCCGAGGGTCGCATCGTGCTGGCCGACGAGATCCACACCCCCGACAGCAGCCGCTTCTGGAAGGCCGCCACCTACGACGCCCGCTTCGAGGCCGGCGAGCGCCCGGACAGCTTCGACAAGGACGTTGTCCGCGCCTGGGTCGCCCAGCGCTGCGATCCCTACAGCGACCCGATCCCCGAGATCCCCGAGGCGATCATTCAGTCGACCTCCGACGTCTATATCGAGGCGTTCGAGACGATCACCGGCCAGACCTTCCAGCGCACCGATGCGGACGAGCCGGTGATGGCCCGCGTGAAGCGCAACCTGGACGCCTACCTGGCCTAGGACCTGTCATCCCGGCCAAGCGCGTAGCGCGCCGAGCCGGGACCGCGGCAAGCTCCGAGTTTCTGGCGGTCCCGGGTCTTCGCCCGGGATGACAGGGCTTGGTTGGATCGCTGAAGCTCCCCGTCCGTTAAAGCCGGCATGGATTGGATGCTGGCGCCCAACGACTACCTGCCCATCCTCGGCGCGATGATCGCCGGCGGGGCCATCGGGCTCGAGCGCGAGTATCGCAGCCGGCCGGCGGGGCTGCGCACCCACGTCCTGGTGTCCCTGGCCTCGTGCCTGCTCATGCTGGCCGCCGTCCATCAGGTGCGGTGGATGAGCGACACCCCGCTGGAGGTCGTCCGGATCGACCCGGTGCGGATGGCGCACGGCGTGCTGACCGGGGTCGGTTTCCTGTGCGGCGGGGTGATCTTCCAGCAGGGCTTTTCGGTGCATGGCCTGACCACGGCCGCGTCGCTGTGGATCACTTCGGCGATCGGCACGCTGTTCGGGGTGGGACTGTACGGCCTGGCGACCCTGGGCACGGTGCTGACCCTGGTCATGCTCAGCGCCGCGCGGTTCCTGGATCATCGCATGCCGCAGAAGAACTTCGCCCACATCCGCGTGCGCTCGCGCCGCGAGACCATTCTGGGCGAGGTCGAGCTGAGGGCGCTGCTGGAGCGCTTCGAGCTGAAGGGCGCGCGGCTGGACCAGCAGTTGGTCGACGGCGGCGCGGCCTTCGAGATCTCGGGCATGTTCTCGGGCAATGACTCCCTGCCGCTGTCGGCGGTGGCCGATCGCCTGCGCGAGGACCCTCGCATCGTCGAGTTCGATATTCTTCCCCGTAAGGACTGATCTTCTCGCCGTCACACTTCTCCCTGTCATTGGGCAGGGCTAGACTGCGCCGCATGGTCCTGCGGGTTCACATCGACACCGATTGCGGCGTGGACGACGCCTTGGCGCTGGCCCTGATGGCCCGCGCGCGACAGGTCGTGGAGGTGGTCTCGGTCTCGGCCGTGTTCGGCAACACCTATGTCGACCAGGCCGCCGCCAACGCTCGTGGCGTGCTGCGCCTCGCCGGCTGCGGGGCCGAGGTCTATATCGGCGCCGGTTCGGGCCTGGCCAAGCGCCGGGTCGAGCGGATGCGCCCGGCCCACGGTGTCGATGGTCTGAACGGCTCGGGCTTCTCGCAGCGCTGGAAGTTGCCGGAGCTGGATCGCGGCCACTCGGCCAATTTCCTGGCCTTCGCCGCCCGCCGCAAGGTCGCCGGGCTGTTCCTGGGACCGCTGACCAACCTGGCCAAGAGCCTGCTGGAGGACCCGGCCGCCTTCCGCGACTGGCGTCCCACGATCATGGCCGGCGCCTTCGCCGTCGAGGGCAAGGCCAAGGGCGGCGCCGACTTCAACAGCTGGAGCGATCCCGAAGCCCTCCAACGGGTGCTGGAGGCGGGGATCATGCCGCGCCTGATGCCGCTGGACGTCAGTCACCAGGTCGAGATCACCGCCGACGACCTGTCCAACGGCGCGACGTGCTGCGGCTCGCCGCTGTCGGCGCGGCTGACCAAGGCCGCCGGCGGCTACATCGCCTTCCATCGCCAGGTCTGGGGCGGGCAGGGCTGCCGGCCGCACGACGCGGTGGCCGCCGCCAGCCTTGTTGCGCCCGAGCTCTTCACCTTCGAGCCCGCCCGTCTGCGCGTGGTCACCGACGGCGAGCGCCTGGGCCGCATCGAGCGCATCGACGGCGCGCCCAACGCCGAGGTCTGCACCGGCGTCGACGTCGCCGCGGTCAAGCGCCTGATCCTGTCGGGCCTGTTCGGCATGCGCGCCGTCGAGGCCGGCGAGCCAGTCTTTTCTTAGCGCTTCGCTAAGGCCCGGCTTAACCCATCGTTAGGGAAGACGGGGCTTTTCCTCGGGGGCGGAACCGAGGATGGTGCGAGAACACATGATGAACGCGATTCGCATCCTGGGCCTGGATCCTGGCCTCCGACGCACCGGCTGGGGCGTCGTTTCCGTGCTGGGCTCGCGGGTGACGCACGTGGCCCACGGCGTCATCGCGCCCGACGAGAAGGCCGCCTTTTCCGACCGCCTGCTGACCCTGTTCGAGGGCGTCTGCGCGGTGATCGACCAATACGCGCCCGACGAGGCGGCGGTCGAGGAGACCTTCGTCAACACCAACGCCCAGTCGACCCTGAAGCTGGGCCACGCCCGCGCCGCCGCCATGATCGCGCCCGCCCGAGCCGGTCTTCTCGTGGCCGAATATTCCAACGCCATGGTCAAGAAGGCGGTGGTCGGGACCGGCGGCGCCGACAAGGCCCAGATCGCCTTCATGATCGCCCGCATCCTGCCCAACGCCGGCTCGCCGACCGCCGACGCGGCCGATGCGCTGGCGGTCGCCATCGCCCACGCCCACGCCCGCACCGCCAGGAGGGTGGCATGATCGCCAAAAAGCTATGATTGGAAGACTGCGCGGCGCCGTCGCCGAGGTCGGCGAGGAAGAGGCCCTGATCGACGTCATGGGCGTCGGCTATGTCGTCCGCTGCGGCCAGCGCACCCTGCAGCGCCTGCCGGCCCTGGGCGAGGAGACACTGCTGCACATCGAGAGCCAGTGGAGCGAGAGCGCGGGCCTGCGCCTCTACGGCTTCGGGACCCGCGAGGACCGCCGCGCCTTCGTGCTGCTGCAGGCCATCCAGGGTGTCGGCCCCAAGGCGGCCATGGCAGTGCTGGACGTGCTGTCGCCGGCCGAGCTGGCCTCGGCCGTGGCGCGCGAGGACAAGGCCGCCGTCGGTCGCGCCAGCGGTGTGGGTCCCAAGCTGGCTTTGCGCATCGTCACCGAGCTGAAGGACAAGCCGATCACCGATGGGCCGGTGCTGATGACCGCCCCGACCGCGACCAAGGCCGCGCCGGCCAAGCCCGCCCCGACCGGCGACGCCGTCGCCGCCCTGATGGGCCTGGGCGTGGCCGAAGTGAACGCTCGCCGCGTCGTCGAAGCCGCCGCCATCCAGCTTGGCGACGAGGCCACTGTCCAGGCGCTGATCAAGGCGGGCCTGCAGGAGCTTGGCCGGTGACCCGGATCATCTCCGGCGATCAGCAGCACGGCGATCAGGTCCCGGCCACCGATCGCGCCCTGCGACCCCAGACCCTGGCCGAGTTCGTTGGTCAGGAGCAGGCCAAGGGCAACCTCCGCATCTTCATTGAGGCCGCCAAGGGCCGGGGCGAGTCCCTGGACCATGTGCTGCTGTTCGGCCCGCCGGGCCTGGGCAAGACCACCCTGGCCCAGATCGTCGCCCGCGAGTTGGGGGTGAACTTCCGCGCCACCTCGGGCCCGGTGCTGAACAAGCCCGGCGACCTGGCCGCGATCCTGACCAATCTCGAGCCGAACGACGTCCTGTTCATCGACGAGATCCATCGCCTGTCCTCGAACGTCGAGGAGATCCTCTATCCGGCCATGGAGGACCACGTGCTGGACCTGGTGATCGGCGAGGGGCCTTCGGCGCGCTCGATCCGCATCGATCTCGCGCCCTTCACCCTGGTGGCGGCGACGACGCGGGCGGGGATGCTGGCGACGCCGCTGCGCGACCGCTTCGGCATTCCCATTCGCCTGGAGTTCTATACCCACGCCGAGCTGCAGCACGTCCTGCTGCACGCCGCCCGCAAGATGGGGGCGCCGCTGTCGGACGATGGCGCGGCCGAGATCGCCGCCCGCGCCCGGGGCACGCCGCGCGTCGCCGGCCGCCTGCTGCGCCGGGTCCGCGACTTCGCCACCGCCGACGGCGCGAGCGTCATCGACCGCAAGGCCGCCGCCATGGCCCTGGCGCGTCTGGAGGTCGACGAGGTCGGCCTCGACAGCCTGGACCGCCGCTACCTGCGCGCCCTGATCGAGCACTATGGCGGCGGCCCGGCCGGCGTCGAGACCATCGCCTACGCCATCGCCGAGGCCCGCGACGCCGTCGAGGACGTCATCGAGCCCTATCTGATGCAGCAGGGCTTCATCCAACGCACCCCCCGCGGTCGCATTGCCTGCGGCAAGGCCTATCTACACCTGGGCCTGACCCCACCCGCCGCGCCGCAAGGGCAGGGCGGGTTGTTCGACGGTTAAGCCATGCGCACCATCGTCGTCGTTCTGCAGGTCGTGGCCACCTTGACGGTGTCGGTGGTGGCCATCCATGTGGCCGGCGGCCCGCGTTCGGCGATGATCCTGCAAGTCGCCGCCGGCGTGTTCGGGGCGTTGGCCGCGCTGGTCGCAGCCTGGCTGGTCCGACCGCCAGGACGAATCTTCGCCCTGGTCCTGCTGACGCTGGTCCTGGCGGTCGAGGCCTTCGTGCTGCTGGCCGGCGCGCCCCTGGAGGGCGTCCGGCGATGGCTGGCCATCGGTCCGCTGCAGCTGCACGCCGCCTCGCTGCTGGTTCCGCTGGCGGTTTGGACCGCCGCCCAACGCCTGGACGCCGTCGCCGTCATTCCGCTCGCCGCGACCCTGGCGGTGCTGGCGCTCCAGCCCGACGCCGCCGCCGTGCTGGCCCTGACCCTGGGACTGGGGGCCGTGGCCATGGTCGACCGGAGCAAGCGCCCGTGGGGCGCGGTCCTGGTCGCGATCGGCGCCGTCGGCCTGGGCTGGGCGCTCAGCCGTCCCGATCCGCTGCCGGCGGTGGACCATGTCGAGCTGGTGATTTGGCGCGCCCTGGAAGCCTCGCCGACCCTGGGCGCCTTGGCCATGCTGGCGCAACTGATGATCCCAACGGCCATCCTGTGGCGTCGCCGCGCGCCCGAGACCCACGCCCTGGCCGCCGCATGGGCCGGTTTCATCCTAGCTAACTTGGTCGCCAACTACCCCGCGCCAGTGATCGGCGCGGGAGCCGCGCCGGTGCTCGGCTGGCTGCTTTCGATCGGATTGGCGGGACGGACACGGCGGAGGCCCGGTGACCTCGTGGACGAAGCGAGCTAAACCGGCCTCATGACGACCCCGCCCGACCCTACCGCCGGCGTCTTCGACGGACGCGAGCATCAGCTGCCCGTGCGGATCTATTACGAGGACACCGACTTCTCGGGGATCGTCTATCACGCCAATTACCTGCGCTACATGGAGCGCGGGCGCAGCGACTTCTTCCGGATGGTGGGGATCTCGCACACCGAGCTGGCGACGCAGGACACCGCGTTTGCGATCATTCGCCTTGAGCTGGACTTCAAGCGCTCGGCGCGGATCGACGACGCCCTGGTGGTGCGCACCACCTACGACAGGGTGAAGGGGCCGCGCCTGTTCGTGACCCAGAGGATCACCCGCGGCGCCGACGTCGTGTTGGAGGCCAAGGGCGAGGCGGTGTGCATCAGCCTGTCGGGCCGGCCGCGCCGCCCCACCGCCCAGATGCTGGCGCAGCTGGCGCCGTGGCTGGCCGAGGCGCCCGAAGGCTAGAAGGCTGGCTCGTAAGACGAACGTCAGCTTTTTTCGGATCCCTCTAAGTTTGTCATAGTTTCACCCAAGCGTCGCTTCATGCCATACGGCGCTTCTCAGTTCTGATCAGACGCCCCAACGGAGCCTTATCCCGCATGGACGCCTCGGCCCCCGCCGCCAATTTCTCGTTCTTCGCCCTGTTCATGCAGGCCGACTGGGTCGTCAAAGGGGTCATGATCGGCCTCATTCTGGCGTCCCTGGGCTCTTGGGCCGTGATCCTGGACAAGCTGTTCCGCTTCCAGACCCTGAACCGCGCCGCTGACCGCTTCGAGGAGCAGGTCTCGGGCGGCCGTTCGCTGGAGGACGTCGCGGGCGAGGCCGGCGCCAACCCGCGCCACGCCCTGCCGCGCATGCTGCAGGCGGCGCTGAAGGAATGGCGCGACGCCAAGGCCAAGGGCGCGATGAGCGAGAACCAGGCCGGTTTCCTGATCGCCCGCATCGACCGCATCCTGGACGCCCAGATCGCCCGCGAGAACGCCAAGGTCGAGGAAGGCCTGGGCAGCCTGGCCATCGTCGCCACCGCCAGCCCGTTCATCGGCCTGTTCGGCACAGTGTGGGGCATCATGCACGCCTTCCAGAGCATCGCCCTGTCGAAGAACACTTCGCTGGCCGTCGTGGCCCCGTCGATCGCCGAGGCCCTGTTCGCCACGGCCGTCGGCCTGATCGCCGCCATCCCGGCCTATATCGCCTACAACAAGTTCTCGACCGACGCGGGCAAGTACGCCGGCCGCCTGGAAGGCTTCGCCGACGACCTGTCGACCGCGATCCAGCGTCGCCTGGCCGAGCGGGGCTGATCCCATGGCGATGTCCTCCAACGACGCCTTCGCCACGGGCGGTGGTCGTCGCGGTCGCCGTCGCGGCCGCCGCGGCAAGGGCGCCCTGTCCGAGATCAACGTCACCCCGCTGGTCGACGTCATGCTGGTGCTGCTGATCATCTTCATGATCAGCGCCCCGCTGCTGACCGCCGGCGTGCCGCTGGAGCTGCCCAAGACCGAGGCCGCGGCCCTGCAGAACCAGGAAGAGCCGATCACGGTGTCGATCAACCGCGAGGGCAAGATCTTCGTGGGCGAGACCGAGATCCCGTTCGAGAACCTGGCCCCGCGCATCAGCGCCATCGCCGGCGACGGTTATGACAAGCCTTTGTTCGTCCGCGCTGACGGCGGCGCGACCTATTCGGTCGTGGCCCAGGTTATGGCCGGCCTGTCGAACGCCGGCTTCAACAAGATCAACCTGATCACCGAGACGGGCGGCCCATCGTCCGGCGCGGCCCCGCGCGACGCCCAGCCGGAGGGTGCGGGCGACCTGCGGCCGGTGCAGCAGTAGGCGCGGCATGAGCAGCGCCTACCGCGAAAAGAAGGTCTCGCCGGCCCTCGTGGGCTCGGTCGCGCTGCACGCCGCGGTGGCGGCGCTGGCGATCTTCGGCTTGCCCTGGAAGTCGTCCAAGCCGATCACGATTGGCGAGTCCGTGCCGGTGACCATCGTCACCAACGGCCCGACCAACGTGCGTCCGGCCGAGCAGGCGCCCGAAGAGCAGACGGCCCAGACACCCGATCCGACGCCTGAGGCCTCGCCCCAGCCGCCGGCCCCGACGCCTGCGCCGACCCCGACGCCCGCACCGCCGCCCAAGCCGGCTCCGACCCCGGCCAAGCCCACGCCGCCCACGCCGACGCCGCCGAAGCCCGCGCCGACTCCCAAGCCGACGCCGGCCAAGCCGCAGCCCAAGCCGGCCCCGACCAAGAAGAACGACAACGACTTCTTCGCCTCGCTGGAAGCCTCGATCGCCAAGACCCAGAAGGCGACCGGCAAGCCCACGGCCAACGCCCCCCGTGGCCCGGCCCGGGCCGAGACCTCGGTCTCGGCCCGTCCGGCCCTGGGCGCGGCCACCGGCCTGTCGGCCTCGGCCCTGGGTCGCCTGCAGGGCGAGGTCCAGGATCGCTGGAATCCCAACTGCGAGGTCGAGGGCGGCGCCAACGTCAATGTCCGCGTGGTGTTCGTGATTGGCCCGGGCGGTCGTGTCGTGGGGCAGCCGGAGTCGCCCGGCACCAGCTCGCCCGACCCCGTCGTCAAGACCGCGTCGGACCGCGCCATCCGCGCGCTGTTCGCGGCCTCGCCGTTCGCCTACCTGCCCTCCGACCTGTACGGTCAGAAAATCGCCCTGAACTTCAACGCCAAACAGGCCTGTTCGCGTTGATGCTTGGACATAAGAACAAGGAGACCCCGATGCGCTTGAAGGCTCTCGTGCTCATGGCCGCCGCCGTCCTGATGGGCGGCGCGGCCTTCGTGACCCCGGCCGCGGCGCAGATCGAGGTCGATATCAACGCCGGCGCCGTCAAGCCGCTGCCGATCGCCGTGCCCGCCTTCTCGGGCGGCGGTACGCGCGGCGCCGACATCGCCACCGTGATCACCGGCAATCTCGAGCGCTCGGGTCTGTTCCAGCCGCTGAACGTGACCGGCGTCGCCGACAAGCTGGCAGACGTCAACGTCCAGCCGCGCTTCCCCGACTGGCAGGCCACCGGCGCCCAGGCGCTGATCAACGGCCAGGTCACGGTCGGCCCCGACGGCGGCCTGCGCGTCGACTTCCGCCTGTGGGACGTGTTCAGCCAGCAGCAGCTGCTGGGCCTGCAGTTCTCCTCGACGCCGGACAACTGGCGCCGCGTGGCCCACAAGATCAGCGACGCCGTCTATGAGCGGCTGACCGGCGAAAAGGGCTATTTCGACACCCGCGTGGCCTTCGTCGCCGAGAGCGGCCCCAAGCTGAACCGCATCAAGCGCTTGGCGATCATGGACCAGGACGGCGCCAATCCGCAGTACCTGACCGACGGCTCGTACATCGTGATGACGCCGCGCTTCTCCTCGACCAGCCAGGAACTGACCTATATGGCCCTGCGGCCGACGGGGTCGTCGATCTACCTGCTGAACCTGGAGACCAGCCGCCAGGAAACGGTTGGAAAGTTCCCCGGCATGGTGTTCGCCCCGCGCTTCTCGCCGGACGGCGGCAAGGTGGCGTTCTCGGTCGAGAAGGGCGGCAACAGCGACATCTATGTGATGGACCTGCGCAGCCGTAACTCGACGCGCATCACCACCGACCCGGCCATCGACACCTCGCCGTCGTTCTCGCCGGACGGCACGAAGATCGCCTTCAACTCCGACCGCGGCGGTCAGGCCCAGATCTATGTGATGAACACCGACGGTTCGGGCGTGCGCCGCATCTCGTACGGCGGCGGCCGCTATACGACCCCGGTCTGGAGCCCGCGCGGCGACTTCATCGCCTTCACCAAGCAGACCGGCGGCCAGTTCCACATCGGCGTCATGCGCCCGGACGGCAGCGACGAGCGCCTGCTGACCACCAGCTATCTGGATGAAGGCCCGACCTGGGCCCCCAACGGCCGGGTGCTGATGTTCTTCCGCGAGGGCTCGTCCGGCAATCCGCGTCTTTGGACGGTGGACATCACCGGCCGCATCCTGCGTCCGGCCGCCTACACCGGCTCGGGCTCGGACCCGGCCTGGTCGCCGTTGCTGGACTAAGACCTGAGCAAGGTCGGGCGAAATCTACGAACTTTCGCCCGACTTTCTCCAATGAGCCACAATCGTGGCAACCTGAGCCTTGTGCGGGCGTTGAAGCGGGGCCCGGCGTCGCTTGCTAGTTTCGCGTCGGAAGTGAATCCGCACCGACTGACAGCTATCTGACATCATTGTGAGATATCGTCAGACATTTAGAGGGTCCATTCCAAGCGCACCGCAGGTATGGGTCAGGTCCAGATTTTGTACACTTGAGGAGATCCTGGATGAGCTTCGACACTCAGCGCGCCGTTAGACTGGCGCTCGTTGGCGTTGCCGCCGCTTCGCTCGCCGCCTGCGCTTCGCGTCCGAAGCCCCAACCGGTCGCGCCGACGCCTGAGGCCCCCCCGGCCGCGCCCAGCACGCCCTACACCCCGCCGCCGGCCCCGCCGGTCGAGAGCGGCGTGCTGCCGGGCTCGGTGCAGGACTTCGTCGTCAACGTCGGCGACCGCGTCTATTTCGACACCGACGAATACTCGGTCCGCGCTGACGCCCAGCCGGTCCTGGCCGGTCAGGCCCAGTGGCTGAACCGCTATCCGGGCGTGCGCGTCCGCATCGAAGGCAATGCCGACGAACGCGGCACCCGCGAATACAACCTGGCCCTGGGCGCCCGTCGCGCCAACGCCATCCGCGACTTCCTGATCGGCCAAGGCGTCTCGGCCTCGCGCATCGAGACGATCTCGTTCGGCAAGGAACGTCCGCTGGATCCGGGCACCAACGACGAAGCCTGGGCCAAGAACCGTAACGGCCGCACGGCCATCACGGACGGCGCTCGCTAAGATCGCTTAGAACAGGGCGGCTTCTCTTCCGAGGAGCCGCCCTAGTTTTGTCTGCCTCCTACCGATAGATCACGGTCATGAAGCTCAAAACCGCTCTGCTCGCCGTCCTGTTTGCGTCGACCGCCGCCGTCGCCGTAGCCCAGACCCCGCTGCCGCCCGCCGACCCGCTGGATGACCGTTCGGCCAAGCGCGTCGAGCGCATGGAAAAGGTGGTGCGTGAGTTGCGCTCCATCGTCTTCCAGGGGCGCGACACCGGTAAGCCCGTCGTCGTGCAGCCGGCCGAGACCGACGCCCAGATCATGTCGCTGAACCAGCGCCTGTCCGATCTGGAGCAGACCCTGACCCGTCTGAACGGTCAGAACGAGACGGCCAATTTCGAGCTGACCAAGGCCAATCGCGCCGCCGCCGACCAGAAGGCTCGCGCCGATGCGCTGGAGCAGCGCCTGGTCGCGCTGGAAAACGCCTTCAACGACCTGAAGGCCCAGGCCCCCGCCGCGCCGGCCGCCGGCGGCTTCCCGCCGCCGCCCGCGCCGCCGGCCGACCCGGCCGTGGCCTTCAAGCAGGCCAAGGACCTGCTGCTGGGCGGCGACTATGGCAATGCCGAGCAGGCCTTCTCGGCCTATGTCAACAATTACCCCGACAACGCCCGCACGCCGGAAGCCCGCTACTGGCTGGGCGAGACCCTGTTCGTGCGCGAGGCCTATACCGACGCGGCCAGCGCCTATATCGGCGCGATCCGCGGCTGGCCGCAGACGACCTGGGCGCCCGACGCGACCCTGAAGCTGGCCCGCTCGATGGTGGCCCTGAAGAAGACCGCCGACGCCTGCCGCACCCTGGACGAGCTGTCGCGCCGCTATCCCAAGGCTCCGGCCAACGTGACCTCGCGCGCGGCCTCGACCCGCACCGCGGCCAAGTGCGGCTAGACGCTGTCCGAGCCGCCCTCGACCGGCGGCTCGATCCGGCCAGCCCCGCGCCCCTCGCCGTCGGCTTCTCCGGCGGTGGGGACTCGCTCTTTCTGCTGAAGACGGTCCTGGATTGGGCGCGGCCGCATGGCCGGCCGGTCCTGGCGCTGGTCGTCGATCACGGGCTGCAGGCCGACAGTCCGCGCTGGACCGCCGACGCCGTCGCCCAGGCCCAGAGGCTGGGCGCGCAGGCCCAGGCCCTGACCTGGACGGGCGACAAGCCGACCGCCGGCGTTCCCGCCGCCGCCCGCCGCGCTCGCCATGCTCTTTTGGCGGATGCGGCTCGCGCCGCTGGCGCGAGGGTCCTGGCTCTGGGCCACACCGCCAGCGACCTGGCCGAGGGCGCGGCGATGCGGTCTCAGGGCTCGACCGTCTCCGACCCCCGCCAATGGGCTCCGTCGCCGGTCTGGCCCGAAGGACGGGACGTGTTCCTGCTGCGGCCGCTGCTGACGCTGGGCCGCGAAGAGATCCGCCAGGCGCTGACAGCCGAGGGCGAGACCTGGCTGGACGACCCCGCCAATGACGACCTGCGCTACGCTCGGGCGAGAGCCCGCGCCGCCGGGGCGGATACGGTCGAGGTCCAGGCCGTGACGTCCCGCGCCGCGCCGGCCTTCGCGGTCGACGCTGCCGGCGCAATCCGCCTGACGCGGGAGGTCGCCGCCAGTCCCCTGGCCGCGGCCCTGCTGTGCGCAGCCGGGACCGAGCGGCCGCCGCGCGGCGAGCGGCTGGAGCGCCTGGTGCAGCGGATCCGATCCGGCGAGACCTTCGCCGCCACCCTGTCCGGGGCCCGCGTCGAAGCCGCCGAGGTCGTGCTGGTCTGCCGCGACGCCGGCGAGACCGCCCGCGGCGGCCTGGCGCCCCTGAGCCTAGCGCCGGGCGAAACCGGCGTCTGGGACGGTCGCTGGGAAGTCACCGCCGGGACGCGGCCGCTAGGCGTCGAGGCCTTGAAGGGCAAGGTCCCGACCCTGCCGCCCGGCCAGCGCGCAAACCTGCCCGCCATTGCCGCATCCGCCCGCCCGGCCTTGCCCCTGTTGCACGGCGAGGGAACCGAACCGCGTTGTCCCGCGCTTGACGGCCCGGAGTTTGCAGCCGATGGGGAAGGGCGTGCGCGCCTGCTCGTTCTGGATCGCTTCGAGGCCGCGATCGGCCTTCGCGATCGGGAGCGGGCGACCAACACTTCGTGACGTAATGTCACGTCCGTGGCGCAATTGCTTCCGACGCCCTATCTTGGGTGGTCGAGACCTATCGTTGGGAAGACGAGGCGTATGAACTTCAGGAACCTGGCCATCTGGCTGGTGATCATCGCGGTGCTGGCGGGCGTGTTCGTCGTCAGTCAGAACCAGCGCACCCGCAACACCGGCGAAGTCAGCTATTCGCAGCTGCTCAAGGACGTGGACGCGGGCAAGATCAAGTCCGCCGAGATCGCGGGCCAACAGGTCACCGCGACCACGGCCGACAACAAGAAGCTCACCGTCAACGCGCCGCTGAACTCGGAAGAGCTGGTCAACCGCATGGTGGCCAAGAACGCCGACGTGAAGTTCAAGAGCGGCTCGATCAGCCCTTGGGCCATCCTGATCCAGCTGCTGCCGATCCTGCTGGTCGTGGGCGTCTGGCTGTTCTTCATGCGTCAGATGCAGGGCGGCGCCAAAGGCGCCATGGGCTTCGGAAAGTCCAAGGCCCGCCTGCTGACCGAAAACAAGAACCGCATCACCTTCGAGGACGTCGCCGGCGTCGACGAGGCCAAGGAAGAACTGCAGGAAGTCGTCGACTTCCTGAAGGATCCGGCCAAGTTCCAGCGCCTGGGCGGCAAGATCCCCAAGGGCGCCCTGCTGGTCGGCCCTCCCGGCACCGGTAAGACCCTGATCGCCCGCGCCGTCGCGGGTGAGGCGGGCGTGCCGTTCTTCACCATCTCGGGTTCGGACTTCGTCGAAATGTTCGTCGGCGTCGGCGCCAGCCGCGTGCGCGACATGTTCGAGCAGGCCAAGAAGAACGCGCCCTGCATCATCTTCATCGACGAAATCGACGCCGTCGGTCGCCACCGCGGCGCCGGCCTGGGCGGCGGTAACGATGAGCGCGAGCAGACGCTGAACCAGCTGCTGGTCGAGATGGACGGCTTCGAGGCCAATGAAGGCATCATCCTGATCGCCGCCACCAACCGTCCCGACGTGCTGGACCCCGCGCTGCTGCGTCCGGGCCGCTTCGACCGCCAGGTCGTGGTGCCCAACCCGGATGTCGCCGGCCGCGAGAAGATCATCCGCGTCCACATGAAGAACGTACCGCTGGCCGCCGACGTTGACGTAAAGACCCTGGCGCGCGGCACCCCGGGCTTCTCGGGCGCCGACCTGGCCAACCTGGTCAACGAAGCCGCCCTGCTGGCCGCCCGCAAGAACCGCCGCATGGTTACCATGCACGACTTCGAAGCGGCCAAGGACAAGGTCATGATGGGCGCCGAGCGCCGCTCGATGGCCATGAGCGACGCCGAGAAGAAGCTGACCGCCTATCACGAGGGCGGCCACGCCCTGGTGGCCCTGCGCGTTCCCGTCGCCGATCCGGTCCACAAGGCCACGATCGTGCCGCGCGGCCGCGCCCTGGGCATGGTCATGCAGCTGCCGGAAGGCGACCGCTACTCGATGAGCTACGACATGATGACCTCGCGTTTGGCCATCATGATGGCCGGCCGCGTCGCCGAGGAGCTGATCTTCGGCAAGGAGAAGATCACCTCGGGCGCGTCCAGCGACATCAGCGCCGCCACCAGCCTGGCCCGCAACATGGTCACCCGCTGGGGCTTCTCGGACGAACTGGGCACCGTGGCCTATGGCGACAACCAGGACGAGGTGTTCCTGGGTCACTCGGTCGCCCGCACCCAGAACGTCTCGCCCGAGACCATGATCAAGATCGACAGCGAAGTCCGTCGCCTGGTCAAGGGCGGCGAGGACGAAGCCCGCCGCATCCTGACCACCGAACTGGATCACCTGCACTCGGTCGCCAAGGCCCTGCTGGAATACGAAACCTTGTCGGGCGACGAGATCCTGGGCGTGCTGAAGGGCGAGCTGCCCGTGCGGGACGTGGAAGAAACCAAGGAGACGGTGGTCGCCCCGTCCCTGGTGCCGCTCTCGCCCGGTTCGGGCGCCAGCGTCACGGCGTAAGACTGGAAAAGCCGGCTCGAAAGGGCCGGCTTTTTTCTTGGCCGATCGGCAACCGGGCGTTTGGTCAAACCGTTTCGGGGCCAGGGTTCGCGTAGGCGACACCCTGGGGCTCTGCTATTGGAAACCATGACCGTCGCCGACGAGCCGTTGCGCTCGCCCTCCAATTCGTCCGTGTTGCCCGCCTTCCTGATCGGTGGCGGCGAAATGGGCGCGGCGGTGGCGGCACGCGACTGGACGGGTTCGCCGCTGGGGCCGCTTGAGGCCTGGCCGCCCGGTCTGCGCATGGCCGCTTCGCTGATGCTGAACACGGCCATCCCTTCGCTGCTGATCTGGGGCCAGGGCGAGACGGTGCTCTACAACGCCCCCGGCGGTGTTTTCCTGGGCGCGGCAGGGCCGGCGGCCCTGGGCAAGGCGTTCGGCGACGTCTTCCCGGTGACCGAGGGCGCGTCCATGCTGGCCACCGCCTGGACCGGCGAAAGCATCGTGCGCGAGAGCGTCGCCTTCGTGCGGCCGAACGGCGACCCGGCCTGGTGCAACCTGATGTTTTCGCCCGTCCGTGGCGAGGGTGGCGCGGTCGAGGGGGTGCTGTGCGTCTGCAACGACATCACCGCCCGCGTCCGCCGCGAACAGGCCCATGACGCCGACCAGCAGCGCTATCGCCTGCTGTTCGAGAGCATGGACGAGGGCTTCTGCGTCATCGAGTTCTTCGACGGACCCGAAGGCCCGCTTAGCGACTACATCCACATCATGGCCAACAGCGCCTACGAGCGGCACGCCGGCATTCCCAATGTGGTCGGCCAGAAGCTGCGCGAGATGGTCGGCGAGGAAGCCGACGCCTGGGTTGCCCGCTACGGCGCGGTGCTGCGCACGGGCCAGCCGATCCGCTTCGAACAGGAGCTGGTCGCCACCGGCCGCCACCTGTCGCTGTCGTCGTTCCGCATCGAACCGCCCGAGCTGAAGCAGGTGGCCGTGCTGTTCCAGGACGTCACCGAGCGCAAGCGGGCCGAGGCCGAACTGCGCCTGCTGAACGAGACCCTGGAGGCGCGCGTCGCCCAGGCCCTGGCCGAGCGCCGCCTGCTGGCCGAGGTCGTCGAGGGCGCCACCATCTTCGTGCAGGTGGCCGACACCGACTACAACTGGCTGGCCATTAACGGCGCCTCGGCCGGTGAATTCGAGCGGATCTTCGGCGTACGGCCCCGGGTGGGCGACAACATGCTGGCGCTGCTGGCCAGCAAGCCCGAGCACCAAGCCCAGGTCCGCGGCGTCTGGGAACGGGCCATGCGGGGCGAGGCCTTTGTCGAGGTCGGCGAGTTCGGCGAGGACGGGCGCGAGCGGCGATTCTACGAGATGCGCTTCCACCCGTTGCACGACGCCGACGGCGTGCAGGTTGGGGCCTATCAGTTCGTCTACGACGTCACCGACCGCCTGGCCGAGCAGGCGCGCCTGCGCGAGACCGAAGAAGCCCTGCGCCAGGCCCAGAAGATGGAAGCCGTCGGCCAGCTGACCGGCGGCCTGGCCCACGACTTCAACAACCTGCTGGCCGGCATTTCGGGCTCGTTCGAGATAATCGGCGCGCGCCTGGCCCAGGGGCGCGGCAGCGACGTTGAGCGCTATCTGGCGGCCGGCCAGGGCGCGGCGCGGCGGGCTGCGGCCCTGACCCATCGCCTGCTGGCCTTCTCGCGCCGCCAGACCCTGGCCCCGCGGTCGGTGATCATCAACCGGCTGATGGCCGACTTCGTCGAGTTGGTGCGCCGTACGGTCGGTCCCGGCATCAAGGTCGAGATGGTCGCGGCCGCCAGCCTGTGGCCCACCCTGGTGGACGCCAACCAGCTGGAGAACGCGCTTCTCAACCTATGCATCAACGCCCGCGACGCCATGCCCAACGGCGGCCGCATCACGATCGAGACCGGCAACCGCTGGCTGGACGCGCGCACCGCCCGCGACCACGGGCTGGAGCCGGGCCAGTACGTCTCGGTCTGCGTCAGCGACACTGGCACGGGCATCGACAAGGTGACGCTGGAGCGGGTGTTCGACCCATTCTTCACCACCAAGCCGATCGGCCAGGGCACGGGCCTGGGCCTGTCGATGGTCTACGGCTTCGCCCGCCAGTCGAACGGCCACGTGCGGATCTATTCCGAGGTGGGTGAGGGGACCATGGTCTGCCTCTACCTCCCGCGCGCCCTGGGCGAGGAAGAGGCCGCGCCGGTCGAGCACACCGCGCCCGTCGCGCCGGTCCAGGGCGGCCAGACCGTGCTGGTGGTCGACGACGAGCCGACGGTGCGGATGCTGGTCGTCGACGCCCTGGCCGAGCTGGGTTATGCCTGTCTGGAGGCCCCGGACGGCGCTGCCGGCCTGCGCATCCTGCAGACCAACGACACGATCGACCTGCTGATCACCGATGTCGGCCTGCCCGGCGGGCTGAACGGCCGTCAGGTCGCCGACGGCGCGCGCGCCCTGCGGCCTGAACTGAAGGTGCTGTTCATCACCGGCTACGCCGAGAACGCGGTGCTGAACCACGGCCATATCGAGCACGGCATGGAGGTGCTGACCAAGCCCTTCGCGGTCGGCGACCTGGCCGCGCGGGTCGACCGGATGCTGCGCGAGGCGTAAAACGCCGGGCATGAGCAAGCTCTCCCATCCCCCCTTTGTCCGCCCAAAGGTCATGGGGATCGTCAACGTTACGCCCGACAGCTTCTCCGACGGCGGCAAGCACTTCGACCCCGCCGCCGGGATCGAGCACGCCCGCCGCCTGATCGCCCAGGGCGCCGATATCCTGGACATCGGCGGCGAGAGCACCCGGCCGGGCGCGGCCCCGGTGTCGGAGTTCGACGAGATCCTGCGCGTGGTCCCGGTGATCGAGGCGATCCGCAAGGCCAGCGACATCCCGATCTCGATCGACACCCTCAAGCCCGGGGTAGCAAAGGCCGCCGTCGCCGCCGGGGCAACGATCTGGAACGACGTCGCCGCCCTGCGCCATTCGCCCAATGGCCCGGAGATCGCGGCCGAGCTGGGCTGCGAGGTCGTGCTGATGCACATGCTGGGCGAGCCGGGGACCATGCAGGACGACCCGCGCTATGACGACGTGGTCGCCGAGGTCGAGGCCTTCCTGCTGGCCCGCGCCTTCACCGCCATGGCCGCCGGGGTGGCCAAGGACCGGATCTGGCTGGATCCGGGCATCGGCTTCGGCAAGACCGTCGCCCACAACCTCGCCCTGCTGAAGGCCCTGCCTCGTTTTGTCGCCCTGGGCTATCCGGTCCTGCTGGGGGCGAGCCGCAAGCGCTTCATCGCCGGGATCGACCCCTCCGCGGGAGAGGCCACCGATCGCCTGGGCGGCTCTATTGCGGCCCATCTGCACGGCGCGGCGGCCGGTGTAGCGGCGGTGCGGGTTCATGACGTGCGCGAGATGGCGCAGGCCCTAGACGTCCAGTCTTCGATTCTGGGTTGAACTGAGAATCGGTCTCGCTTGTCGCCGATGGAATCACTTGTCCTAATATCAGGGGACGGCTTTTCGAAAGCTGGTGAACAATGCGACCACGACACGCCCTGATCATCGAAGACGAAATTCTGATCGCCATGGAAATCGAGGAACTCCTGAAAGAGCAGGGGTTCACGACGGTGGCCATCGCCGAAAGCCCGCTGGAGGCTCTGGACTGTGCGCTGAAGCGAAAACCGGATCTGATCACCGCCGATTACCGGATCGTGGGCGGCACCGGCGTCGAGGCGGTCTCGATGATCATGGCGCACCTGGGTCCGATCCCGGTCGTCTACGTCACCGGCCACGTCAAGGCGCTGGGCGACCAGGACAAGGACATGGTGGTCCAGAAGCCGATCCTGCCACGCGCCCTGGCAGGGGCCTGGCAGCACGCGCTGCAGGCGGCTTAAGAGGCTCCCCAACCCTCCGATTCCCGCCTAAACACCGGGGATGTCCAAAGCTCAGCTCATCGCGCCCTTGGGCCGCGTCCTCGTCATCGCCGGATCCGATTCCGGCGGCGGCGCGGGGATCCAGGCCGACATCAAGACCATCACCGCCCTGGGCGGTTACGCCGCCACCGCCGTCACGGCGATTACGGTGCAGAACACCCTGGGCGTCACGGGCGTCCATGCCATTCCGCTGGACGTGATCGCCGCCCAGGCCCGCGTGGTTCTGGATGATATCGGCGCCGACGCCATCAAGACCGGCATGCTGGGCGACGCTGGCGTGGTCGAGACTGTCGCCGCCGCCATCGATCATGCGAAAGGCGTTCCGGCCGTCGTCGACCCGGTGATGATCGCCAAGGGCGGGGCGTCCCTGCTGGCCGAGGCCGCCATCGGCGCGGTCAAGAGCCTGATGGTCCCGCGCGCGGCCCTGCTGACCCCCAACGCCCCCGAAGCCGCCGCCCTGACCGGTCTCATGATCGAGACCACCGACGACCTGCGCCGCGCCGGCGAGGCCCTGCTGGCCACGGGCGCGAAGGCCGTGCTGATGAAGGGCGGCCACGTCCCAGGCGACCGCGTCGTCGACGTGCTGATGACCGGCGTCGGCGAGACCACCTTCGAGGGCGAGCGGATCGAGACCCGCCACACCCACGGCACCGGCTGCACGCTGGCCAGCGCCTGCGCCACGGGCCTGGCCCAAGGCCTGTCCCTGGAAGAGGCCGTCGCCCGCGCCTGGAACTATGTCCACGAGGCCATGCTGCGCGCGCCGGGCTTCGGCGCCGGCCACGGTCCGCTGGACCACGGCTGGACCCTGCGCCCATGACCCTTGAAGCCCAGCTGGAAGAGATCGTCCGCGCCACGCCGACCACTTGGGAGGTGCTTCGCACCGTCCGCGACCTGGACCTGCCCGACTGGATGATCTTCTCGGGCGCGGTCTATCAGCCGGTCTGGAACCACCTGACCGGGCGGCCGCTGGACTACGGCATTAAGGACTACGACGTCGCCTATCACGACGACAGCGACACCTCTTACGAAGCCGAGGACGTGGTCATCCAGCGCGTCGCCGCCGCCTTCCAGCCGCCGCTGCGCGAGCTGGTCGAGGTGCGCAACCAGGCCCGCGTCCACCTGTGGTTCGAGAAGAAGTTCGGCGCCGACGAGCCCTATCCGCCGCTGGAGGACAGCGCCGCGGCCCTGAAGCGCTTCGTCGCTACCGCCTTCTGCGTCGGCGTGCGGCTGGAGAAGGACGACAGCTTGCGCATCTGGGCCCCGTTCGGCCTGGAGGATCTGTTCGCCAAGCGCCTGCGGCCCAACCCCCTGCGGGTCAAGGGCGCGGGCGGTTGGGAGCGCACCACCGGCTCGGCCAAGGCCCGCTGGCCCGAGATCAGCATCGAAGGCTGATTGTAATCAGGACAATATAGGCTTTGCGTCGGCCGCGACCGGCGCATACCAGCGGTGTCCAGCTTGGGAGATCGCTTATGCGCCAGTGGACCGTCGACGCTTTCGCCAGCGGCCCGTTCAAGGGCAATCCGGCCTGCGTGGTCGAACCGTTCGACGCCTGGCCGTCCGACGCCTGGATGCAGGCCCTGGCCGCCGAGAACAACCAGGCCGAAACCGCCTATCTGCTCAAGACCGCCGACCCGGCCCGCTTTGGCCTGCGCTGGTTCACCCCGGCGCTGGAGGCCAAGCTGTGCGGCCACGCCACCCTGGCGGCGGCGCATGTGCTGTTCGAGGAACTGGGGTCTGACGTCCCGCTGCTGACCTTCGACACCCTGTCCGGCCCCCTGACCGTCAAGCGGGCGGGCGAGGGGCTGGAGATGGACTTCCCGGCCGACCCGCCGCGCCGGATCGAGACGCCGGCGGGCTTGGCCCAGGCGCTGGGCGTGCAGCCGGTCGAGGTCTGGGCCGGGGCCTATCTGATCGCGGTGCTGGAGAACGAGGCGGCGGTGCGGGCGGCGACGCCGGACCTGCTGGCCCTGAAGGGCGTCGGTCACGAGGCCGGCGAAGGCCCCGGCCAGACGGTCGTGGCGGCCCTGGCCGATGCGGGCAAACCCTATGCCGTGGTCAGCCGCTTCTTCGCGCCGGGCTTCGGCATCCCTGAGGACCCGACCACAGGCTCGGCCCACTGCCTGCTGATGCCGCTGTTCGGCGACAAGCTCTCCGCCCAGCAGCTGAAGTTTCACCAGGCCTTTCCCGGCCGCGGCGGGGACCTGGAATGCGAAAGCCGCGGCGCGCGCATTCTGTTGCGCGGCCGCGGCGTGACGGTTGTGGAGAGCCGGCTCCGGGTGGAGCGGGCCTAGCCTGGACGGTTACCAGCGGCCCGGGCCACGGTCGCGGCCATAGCCGTAGTCGCGGTCATGACGCTCGTAGCGGATCTGGGCGCTGATGCGGTCGAAGCGACGATCGAGGTCGGCGCGTTCCCAACCGCTCAGGCCGCCGCGACGATAGCGGTTCTCCAGGCGAGCGGTTTCCCGCAGGTCGCCACGCAGACGCTGGGCCTCATGACGGGTCAGCGAGCCGTTGCGCACGCCCATGTCGATGCGGCGCTCCAGCATGTCCTGGCGCTGGTTGATCGACTGCGCCGAGGCGACGGCGGGCAGAGCGGTGGCCGCCAGGGCCGAGACCGCAACGATCGGGATCAGGATCTTCTTCATCGGTTCGGTTCCTTTCGAATTCCGCGTCGCTCTTCGAGGTGAAGGGGGAAGCGACGTTGAAGACAGAGAAACACGTCCAGCCTGAAGCGGTTCTGAGCCGCTCGTTATGTTGCGTTCATGTTGTGAGGGGGGGCAGAGAGGGATCATGAGGGCCGCTTTCGAGCCGTTGCGGACCTTAGATGCTCCCCCGCGATGCGGGGGAGCTGTCGCGGAGCGACTGAGGGGGCTAATACGGCCTTCGCCCAGCTGGCCCCCTCCGGCCCTCTGGGCCACCTCCCCCGCATCGCGGGGGAGGATCTTGGGAACGTCCGAGATCCACCCCTTGCTGACGTTCTGAGGGGCGGCTTCAGGCCGTGATTTCCAGGATCCGGTTATCGACGCGCCGGTGATTTCCGTACCCGACCCGTGGCGGACATCGCGAAGGTCTGCCATCGTGCCCAGTATGGACAGGGCTGTAACGCCGCTCACCACCACCTGCGCCGTCGTAGCTTTAGCTTCCGCAGCTAGCCAGGTTGCGTACTGGCAGGGATGGCCGGGGTTTCGCGCTGATCGGGGGCTCCTGATCGTCGCGGCGCTAATCCTCGTCTGGCTTTTGCTCAGCCTTGTGGCCGGCAGGCGCTATGGCAGGCGCGCGGTCTGGCTGCTGGCAACGGCTCCAGTTGCCCTGATGGGCCTAGGTCTCATCCCGGTCGTGATGGTGTCGTGCAGCATCCTCGGTCGATGCTTGTAAGCACCTAGGTCCACAACCCACCCATTGCAGACTTTGCGGCAGTCTGCCGCCGTCAGCCGAGCCTAGGCTGCGTGGGCCATCCGCGCGGCGGCCATGGCTGCTTCGATGGCCGCGTAGAGCTTGGTGACCTCGACGGGCTTGGCCACGTGGCCCTCCATGCCGGCGGCCAGGTAGTCCTCGATCTGGTGGGCCAGGGCGTTGGCGGTGACGGCCACGATCGGGGTGCGGGGGCGGCCGGTCTCGGCTTCCTGGGCGCGGATGGCGCGGGCGGCCTCGACGCCGTCCATGCCGGGCATGTGGATGTCCATCAGCACGATGTCGAAGGTCGCCGCCTTCCAGGCCTGAACGCAGGCTGCGCCGTCCGCGACCAGCACCAGCTCGGCGTCCAGCGGGGCCAGCACGGCCTCGATGACCTTCTGGTTGGTCGGGTTGTCGTCGGCCGCCAGCACCCGCAGGCGCGTGGCGTTCAGGGGCGGGGCAGAGGTTTCCTGCGGACCGGCGAAGGTCTGGGCGTCGTCGATATAGTGGACGTCGCCCGGCGTCTCCTCGCGCGGCAGGCCGACCAGTACCGTGAAGGTCGAGCCGCGGCCCTCGCGGCTCTGCACCTTGATCGAGCCGTTCATCAGGGCGGCCACCTCGCGGCAGATCGACAGGCCAAGGCCCGAGCCGCCAAACCGGCGGGTGGTCGAGCTGTCGGCCTGGACGAACTTGTCGAACAGGCTGGGCAGGATGTCGGCCGGGATGCCGATGCCGGTGTCGGCCACGTCGATGCGCAGGCCCGAACCGTCCTCGGCCGAGGCGAAGCGGACCGCGACCGCGCCTTCGAGGGTGAACTTCAGGGCGTTGGAGATCAGGTTGCCCAGGATCTGGCGCAGGCGATCGACGTCGCCGCGCCACAGGCCCTGCGCTTCGGATACGACCGCCACCTCGAAGGCCAGGCCCTTGTCGCGGGCCTGCGGGCCATAGGTGTCGCGGATGGTCTGGGCCAGCTGGGCGATGTCGAAGGGGCGGTCCTGGATCTCCAGACGGCCGGCCTCGATCTTGGACAGGTCCAGCACGTCGTTCAGCACGCCCAGCAGCATGGCGCCGGACTCGCGGATCACCGCCAGCCGCTCGCGCTGTGGCGCGCTGAGGTCGTCCATGGCCATGATCTCGGCCATGGCCAGCACTCCGTTCAGGGGGGTGCGGATCTCGTGGCTCATATTGGCCAGGAAGTGGGACTTCAGGACGTTGGCGGCGTTGGCCTCATCGCGCGCCTTGACCAGTTCGGCCATGGCGCCGCGCAGGTCCTGGTCGTTGGTCTCCAGGCGGCCGACCAGGTGGTTGAAGCTCTCGGTCAGGCTGTGGAACACGTCGTCGTCGCCGGCGGCCTGCTCCACGGGCTGGAAGCGGCCGCCCACGGCGGTCTCGTGCATGGCGGTCGACAGGCGCTCCATCGGGCGGGCCATGCGGCGGGCCAGGCTGTTGGCCAACAGGATGGCCAGGCCGGCCGAGCCGAAGAACAGCGCCCCGGTCAGGGCCAGGTCGCGGGCCAGGATCTGGCTGATCGCCGGCGGGGCGGTGGTGATGGTCAGGTGGCCGATGGTCTCCGCGCCCAGGCGGATCGGGCGGGTCAGGACGCCACCGCCCTCGGCGTGGTCGTCGCCTAGCTCGGCGACCGTGTGGCCGCGCTGATCGGTGATGCGCACGGCCAGGACGTCGCGGGCCCGAGCGGCCGATTCCAGGGTGCGGTACAGCGCGACCGGATTGTGGTCGGCCAGGGGCGCGACGGCGCTGGAGGCGACCATCTCGACCAGGATCTCGTGATTGGAGCGCGCCTCCTGCCGGGCCACGCTCCACTGTTGCAGCATGAAGCAGACGCAGGCGGCGATCAGGGCGACGACCGTCGTCAGCAGGGCGACCTGCGCGATCCGCCCTTGGAGCGGTGCGTGCGTCGGCGCGGCCTGGTTTCGACTGTGAGTCATGGCGTCCAGAAGCGCGTCCAGCGACGCGCCCGAAGAAAAGTCTTCGCTAGACTAGCGGCATGTTCCTAACGTTTTGCTTCTAGCGATTGCAGCATAGGACGGCTGGACTCTAGTCCTGCTCTTGGCGGCGCTCGCGGCGGCGGTTGAGGATCGCCTGACCGGTGGCGATGGCCAGCAGGGTGACGGTCGCCAGGGTCATGATGTTGAGCAGACGGTAATAGACGGCCGGCGCCAGCGCGCTGTCAGGGCCCAGGAAGTAGGCCGAGATCATCAGCTCGGCGCCCTGGACGATGAAGGCGAAGCCTAGCCAGCGGCTGTTGTGCTTCAGCGCCGCCCACAGGAACACCAGGCCCAGGGTCATGCTGATCGCCACGTCCAGAACGGGAGCGACCTGCTGCACGGCCAGACCCATGCGTCGCGAGACGACCATGGCGATGACCTGAAGGAAGAGGGTGCCCAGCAGGGCGACGCCGGCCATTCGCTCGGCGGTGCGCCCTAGCCAGATCGCCGTGCCGCCGACGATCACCGTCAGCGGCAACAGCAGCAGAGCGATAATGTTGGCAGGAACTCCCATCGGCGCCCTCATAGGGCGCCGATGGTAAATCCCAAGTAATCAGCCAACTTGGGTCATCGGGACGACTTCGGCGCTGCCGGTGGGGGCGCTGAGGTCGTCTTCCTTCCAGACGCCGGTGTCGGTGACCGGAATCGCGAAGCGATCGCGCAGGGCGTCCAGCTTCAGGTGACCCGCGGCGATGTCCTTCTGGGCGGCGCCGACGGCGGCTTGAGCGCCGTGGATGTGGTTCATCACGCTCTGGGCCACGGTGGCCGAGATGTTCAGCTCGCGACGCAGCTGGACCAGATCGCCTTCAAGGCTGCCGGCCAGCAGTTTCACGTCTTCGAGAGCCGCTTCAAGCCGGTGCAGCTTGGTTTGCGCAGCGGAAGCCAAAAACACGTTTTCCATGGGAAGGTCCCCGACCCGGTTAACAACGTATTAACCTTAACAGAATGTAAAATCGTGTCGCTACCGGAAACGGGTTCTTGCGCCCTTATGTCGCAAATTTAATATTGCGCGCCAAGCGTGTACTTCCGTTAGGTTTGCAACCTGTGAAATACTCTGTTTTGGAATTCGCTTCGTAGGCGAAGATCGATCTATGCCTCGATCCACTTGTGGGTCCCATTTTCGGCAAGCTTGTGCCGCCAGGGGCGGGGTTGGGCGGCGATCGCGACAAATCTCTCCTTGCAATCGGCCGCGAAACGAGGTTCTTCGCCGGCGGGCCACATCCCCCCAACGGGATGCAGTCCATCTGTAAGGATGGGAGACATCGCTATGACTACGACCCTCGCCAAGCCGGCAATCCGTCCGGCTCGCCCCGAGTTCTCTTCTGGCCCCTGCGCCAAGCGCCCCGGCTGGACCCCCGAAAATCTGCAGAACGCCGTCCTCGGCCGCTCGCACCGTTCGAAGCTGGGCAAGGCGCGTCTGAAGGCCGCCATCGACCAGACGCGCGAAGTGCTGGAAGTGCCCGCGGACTTCCTGATCGGCATCGTCGCCGGTTCGGACACCGGCGCCGTCGAGATGGCCCTGTGGTCGATGCTGGGCGCGCGCCCGGTGCAGCTGATGGCCTTCGAGTCGTTCGGCAAGGACTGGGTCACGGACGTCACCAAGCAACTGAAGCTGCCTGACGTGGAAGTGCTGAGCGCCCCGTACGGCCAGCTGCCCGACACCACCAAGGTCGATCCGGCCAAGGATCTGGTCTTCACCTGGAACGGCACGACCTCGGGCGTGCGCGTGCCGAACGCCGACTTCATCTCGGCCGACCGTGAAGGCATCACCATCTGCGACGCCACCAGCGCCGCCTTCGCCCAGGACCTGGACTGGGCCAAGCTCGATGTCGTGACCTTCTCCTGGCAGAAGGCGCTGGGCGGCGAGGGCGCGCACGGGATCCTGATCCTGTCGCCGCGCGCCGTGGCCCGCCTGGAAAGCTACACGCCGGCCTGGCCGATGCCGAAGCTGTTCCGCATGACCAAGAACGGCAAGATCGCCGCCGACATCTTCGAAGGCGCGACGATCAACACCCCGTCGATGCTGTGCGTGGAAGATGCTCTGGACGCCCTGAAGTGGGGCGCCTCGATCGGCGGCCTGCAGGGCATGCAGGCCCGCGCCGACCAGAACCTGGCCGTGCTGGCCGACTGGGTCGCCAAGACCGAGTGGGTCGACTTCCTGGCCGCGACGCCGGAGATCCGCTCCAACACCTCGGTGTGCCTGAAGGTCGTCGATCCCAAGATCGCGGCGCTTTCGGACGACGCCCAGGCCGACTTCGCCAAGAAGCTGGCCAGCCTGCTCGAGAAGGAGGGCGCGGCCCTCGACATCGGCGGCTATCGCGACGCCCCGGCCGGCCTGCGCATCTGGTGCGGCGCCACCGTCGAGGCTTCGGACCTCGAGGCCCTGACGCCCTGGCTCGACTGGGCCTTCGCCACCGTCTCGGCCGAACTGGCCACCGCGTAAATCTGCGTCCGCCCTCCCCCTCGCGGGGAGGGTCTAGGCGGCCGACGCCGCCACTCCACGCCCCCATTGCGCCTTTCCGAAGCCGGAAGGCCCGAGAAATCAGAGAGCTCCCATGACCGCTCCCCGCGTCCTCATCGCCGACAAGCTGAGCCCCGCCGCCGTCGACATCTTCAAGAACCGCGGCGTCGACTTCGACATCAAGGTCGGTCTGTCGAAGGACGAACTGATCGCCGTGATCGGCGACTATGACGGCGTCGCCATCCGCTCGGGCGCCAAGCTCGACAAGGACGTTATCGCCGCCGCCCACAAGCTGCGCGTCATCGCCCGCGCCGGCATCGGCGTCGACAATGTCGACATCCCGGCCGCCACGGCCAAGGGCATCGTCGTGATGAACACGCCCTTCGGCAACTCGATCACCACGGCCGAGCACGCCATCGCCATGATGTTCGCCCTGGCCCGTCAAATCCCCGCCGCCGACGCCTCGACCCAGGCCGGCAAGTGGGAAAAGAACCGCTTCATGGGCGTGGAGCTGTATGCCAAGACCCTGGGCCTGATCGGCGCCGGCAACATCGGCGGCATCGTCGCTGATCGCGCTCTGGGCCTGAAGATGAAGGTCGTCGCCTACGACCCCTTCCTGTCGCCGGAACGCGCCGTCGAGATCGGCGTCGAGAAGGTCGAGCTGGAAGAGCTGCTGGCCCGCGCCGACGTCATCACCCTGCACACCCCGCTGACCGACAAGACCCGCAACATCCTGTCGGCCGAGAACCTGGCCAAGACCAAGAAGGGCGTGCTGATCGTCAACTGCGCTCGCGGCGGCCTGGTCGATGAAGCCGCCCTGCGCACCCTGCTGGACGACGGCCATGTCGGCGGCGCGGCCTTCGACGTGTTCGTCACCGAGCCGGCCAAGGAAAACCCGCTGTTCGGTTCGGACAAGGTCGTGGCCACCCCGCACCTGGGCGCCAGCACCAGCGAAGCGCAAGAGAACGTGGCCCTGCAGGTCGCCGAGCAGGTCAGCGACTACCTGCTGACCGGCGCGGTCACCAACGCCCTGAACAGCCCGTCGATCACCGCCGAAGAAGCCCCCAAGCTGAAGCCGTTCGTGGCCCTGGCCGAGAAGATCGGCGCCCTGGCCGGCCAGATGGTCGACTTCGGCATCAAGGCCATCGACATCGCCTTCGAGGGCGAGGCCTCCAAGCTGAACGTCAAGCCGATGACCTCGGCCGCCCTGGCCGGCGTGCTGAAGCCGATGCTGGCCGAGATCAACATGGTTTCGGCCCCGGCCGTGGCCAAGGATCGCGGCATCACCGTCTCGGAAAGCCGCCAGGAAGTCAGCCCCACCTATGACAGCCTGATGCGCGTGACCATCACCACCGAGAAGGGCAAGCGCGCCTTCGCCGGCACGGTGATCGCCGGCGCCCCGCGCATCGTCGAGGTCAAGGGCATGGAGCTGGACGCGGGCTTCTCGCCGGCCATGCTGTACATCAACAACCTGGACAAGCCGGGCTTCATCGGCGCCCTGGGCATGCTGCTGGGCGAGGCGGGCGTCAACATCGCCACCTTCAACCTGGGCCGCCTGTCGGCCGACGAGGACGCGATCGCCCTGGTCGGCGTCGACCAGGCCCCGACCGCCGAGCTGCTGGGCAAGATCCAGGCCCTGCCGCACGTGAAAGAAGCGCGCGCGCTGACGTTCTGAGGATAGCGGCGTCTTCGCCTGGAAGACGCCGTCATCCGATGTCTTTAGAGGGGGAGCTCCAGTGGAGCTCCCCCTTCTCGTATCAGGAAGCCATGTCCCTGCTCATTCCCCGCAAGATCCGCTGGTCGGGCCTGATGGTATTCATCGCCGCCACGATCTTCACCCTGTACGCGGCGGTCGCGCCCGGCGACGACACCGCCGGCCTGATCCCGTGGGACAAGGCCAAGCACTTCATCGTCTTCTACGGCCTGACCTTCCTGGCCACGATGGCCCTGCCTAAGAGCCGGCCATGGAAGATCGGCGCTGTGCTGCTGGCGTTCGGGATCGCCATCGAGATCATCCAGGGGCTGCCGATCGTCGGCCGCGACTGCGACGTGTTCGACGTGGTCGCCGATGGGCTGGGCATCGGTTTCTTCTTCGGCCCGATCATCGTCACCCGCTGGATGAACGCGGACGAGGCCTAGGGCCCCCGGCTTAGGGGCGGTTGAAGAACTGGCCGTACATGCCGATCACCGCGTCGCGGGTCGGGCCCAGATAGTCGCCGTTCATCGGGTTGAAGGCGATCGCCCCGCGCCAGTGCATCTGGAACTCGAAGCGGTCGGTCTGGGCGCCCCATTCCCCCTCGGCTTCCATGGTCAGGAACTCGACCAGCGGGATCTTCGGGGCCAGGATCAGGTCGGGGCCGACATTGTCCAGCACCCAGCGGTGATGGATGAAGCCGCGATAGGGGCTCTCGGGCCGCAGGGATTCCAGGTAGCGCGACGGTACGCAGACATAGCCGGCGTCGGCGATGCGCGGCAGCATCTCCAGCGCCATGGCCGGATAGGCCAGGTCTTCCAGGGTGTGAGAGCAGATCGCGTAGGAGAAGCGGCCGTGCTTGGCCACATGGCGCAGCACCTCGTCCCAGCTGCGGCTGTCGTTGAAATTACCGCGGAAGTGCAGGGGCGCGACGGCGCAGTCGCCCATGTCGAAGGTGGCGTTCAGCACCTCGCCCGACCACGGATTCGCCGCGGCGCCCACGTCGATGACGCTGAAGTCCGGGTTCTTGGCCTTCTGGTCTCGCAGATAGTCCATCAGCGGGCCGTGGCCGTGCAGCGGGCCATAGCGATAGTTCTGGGTCGGGCGGCGCACGGCGCGCTCGAACAGGAACGTCTGGCTCTGGACGTCGGTGACCTGGGCGGTGCGGAAGCCCATCGCCGCCAGCTGGGCCAGCACCGGCTCGGCGCGGGCCGCATCGGCCAGCGGGATCTGGATGAGGATATAGTCGGCCTGGCGCAGCACGGCCTGGCCGCCGCTCAGGATGTCGAGCGCCGAGCCCTGGGCGTCGATCCGGACGAAGTCGAAGCGATGGCCGGCGAAAGCGTCGTCCAGTCCAGCCGCCTGATCGGGCGCGATCAGGGTGGGGACGCAATCGGGGAAGGTTTGCAGCAGGCCTTGGGTGGCGGCGCCCGCATCGGGGCCGACATCGAGCAGGGTGCGGGGCGAATAACCCTGGAAGCGCAAGCCTTCTAGGACGTCGGGGTTCATGGCTTCCTCGATGCAGGGCCCGGAGAATCAGGGCGTGCGGCAGTCTCGCACAATTGGCCCAGCTCGCCAGAACGTAGGTCTGCAAAGGCGCGATCGATCGAGGGCTGTACTGGCTTCGACGCCACCGGCCCCGACTCCTCCAGCCTTGACTCTCCCGGCGCGCAGGATCAGAACAAAATAAGAACAATGGAGTTGGGAATGGCCGGATCGCGCGAGGCGCGTCTTGCGGCCCTGAGAGGCCGGATCGCCGCGATCGAAGCGGGGACTCGGACTCCGACTCCGGTCCTGCCGTTCGGCGATCCGGCCATCGACGGCTGCTTTCCGGGCGGTGGTCTGCCGCTGGGCGGCTGGCACGAGGTGACGGGCGCGGGGCTGGAGGACGAGACCTGCGCGGCCCCGGCGGCCTTCGTCGGCCTGCTGCTGCGACCGCTGGTCAAGACCGGAGCCATCGTCTGGGTTGCCCGACGCAGCGACCTCTTCGCGCCAGGCCTGTTCGGTCTGGGCTTCCCGGCCGAGCGGCTGATCCAGGTCCGCACCCGCGACGAGGCCGAGACCCTGTCGGTGCTGGAGGACGCCCTGTCGACGCAAGGGGTCGCCGCGGCCGTCGGCGAGGCCGAGGCCCCGGACCTGACCGCCGGCCGCCGCCTGCAGCTGGCCTGCGAGCGGCGGGGCGGTTTCGGGGTAGTGCTGCACCGAAGACCTTATGGCGGGGCCCGGCGGCAGGCGGCGTCCAGCTCGGCCTCGTTCAGCCGCTGGCGGATCGGACCGGCCCCCGCGCCGCCCCCGGCCGACGATATCGGTCTGGGCCTGCCGCGCTGGCGGGTCGAACTGGAACGCTGCCGGGGCGGACGCGCCGGCGGCTGGATCTTGGAACAACAGGAGGCCGGCCATGGCCCGCATCCTTTCCGTCTGGTGTCCCAACTGGCCGATCACGACATGGCGCCGGCGGAACCCGGGCTACGTAAAACCGGCTGACGCTGGCCCCCCCTTCGCCCTCCTCGTCTCCGAGGCCGGAACCCGCCGCCTGGCCGCCGTCGACGACACGGCCCGAGCCTTGGGCCTGCATCCCGACCAGAAGGCCGCCGACGCCCTGGCCCTGGTCCCGACCCTGGTGACCTTCGACCACGACCCGGCCGCCGACCGGGCGGCGCTGGAGGGCTTGAGCGACTGGCTGGTCCGCTTCTCGCCGGCTGTGGCCATCGACGGGACCGACGGCCTGTTCCTGGACATCACCGGGACCGACCACCTGTGGGGCGGGGAGGGCGAGATGCTGGTCGACCTGGTGGCGCGGCTGGCGCGCTGGGGCGTGCCGGCGCGGGCGGCGATCGCCGACACCGCCGGCGCGGCCTGGGCCCTGGCGCGCTTCGGCGACGACCTGGCCATCGCTGCGCCCGGCGAGCAACGCGCGGCGATCGAGAATCTGCCTGTCGCCGCTTTGCGCCTGGAGGACGCCGCCGAGGCCCAGCTGCCGCGCCTGGGGCTGCACCATGTCGGCCAGCTGCTGACCCTGCCGCGCGCCCAGCTGGCCAAGCGCTTCGGCCTGGCCGCGACCCTGCGTCTGGACCAGGCCCTGGGCATGGCCGCCGAGGCCCTGACCTTCCGCCGCCCGGCCAATCCCTGGTCCGACCGGGTGGCCTTCTTCGAGCCGATCAGCGCGCTCGAGGACCTGGCCCGCGTGGCCGGCGACGCCCTGGCCTTGATCTGCGCGCGGCTGGAGGCCGAGGGACGCGGCGCCAAGCGGTTCGAGGTCGTGTTCCACCGCCTGGACGGCAAGGCCTTTCCGGTGCGCGCCGGCCTGGCCCGGATCGGCCGCGACGCCCGGCGGCTGACCAAGCTGATCGTCCCCAAGCTGGACAAGGTCGATCCGGGCTTCGGCGTCGAGGTCGTCACCGTCCACGCCTACGCCGTCGAGCCCCTAGCCGCCGCCCAGGACCGCCTGGACGCCGAGACGGGTGCGACCCTGGACGAGACCCTGGCCCCGCTGATCGATCGCCTGGTCAACCGCCTGGGCGAGAACCGCGTCTGGCGCGCCGATCCGCATGAGAGCCATGTCCCCGAACGCGCGGTGGTCCGCAACGCCCCACTGGACCCGCCGGCCGCCGCCCAGTGGGATCCCGACCGCCCGCGTCCGGTGCGGCTGTTCAAGCGTCCCGAGGCGATCACCGCCCTGGCCAAGGTCCCCGACGACCCGCCGGTGCAGTTCACCTGGCGCGGCCGCTCGCACCGCATCCGCCGCGCCGAAGGTCCTGAACGCATCGGCCAGGAATGGTGGCGCGCCGGCGTGGGCGAAACCGACACCGGCCCGGGCAAGATCCGCGACTACTACCGGGTCGAGGACGACGCGGGCGGACGGTTCTGGATCTATCGGCAGGGCTTCTACGACGGTGATGAAGCGCCGAAGTGGTGGATCCATGGGCTGTTCGGATGAGCCACGCCTATGCCGAACTCCAGGCCACGACCAACTTCTCGTTCCTGCGCGGGGCCTCGCACGCGCAGGAGCTGGCGATCGCGGCCGAAGCGCTGGGGCTGTCGGCCATCGGGATCACCGACCGTAACAGCCTGGCCGGGGTCGTGCGCGGCTGGACGGCGGCCAAGAAGCGCAACGTCCGGGTGCTGACCGGCTGCCGGCTGGACTTCATGGACGGTACGCCCAGCCTGCTCTGCTACCCCACCGACCGGGAAGCCTTCGGCCGCCTGACCCGCCTGCTGACCGTGGGCCAGCGCCGCGCGAAGAAGGGCGAGTGCCACCTGTCGTGGCAGGACTTTCTGGACCATTCCGACGGCCAGCTGGGCTTGATCGTGCCGCCGACGGTGCTGGACGAAGCCTTCGAGCGCGACCTGGCCCGCATGGCCGGCGACCTGCGCGGCCGGGCCTGGCTGACGGCCAGCCGGGGCTATGCCGCTCGCGACCTCAAGCGCCTGTCGCGGCTGGATGAGCTGGGCCGCACGGCGGGGGCGCCGATCGTGGCGACCAACGACGTGCTCTATCACGGCCCCGAGCGGCGGCCGCTGCAGGACGTCATCACCTGCGTGCGCGAGCACTGTACGATCCAGGAGGCCGGCTTCCACCTGGAGGCTAATGCCGAGCGCCACATCAAGTCGCCGCCCGAAATGGCCCGCCTGTTCGAACGCTGGCCGCGCGCGGTGGAGCGGAGCGTGGAGATCGTCGAGCGGATCGGTTTCGACCTCTCCCAGCTGAACGAGGAATATCCCGACGAGCCCGTGCCGCCGGGCAAGACGGCGATGCAGCACCTGACCGACCTGACCTGGTCCGGGGCGGCGTGGCGCTATCCGCAAGGCGTGCCCGACAAGGTGGCCGCCCAGCTCAAGGAAGAGCTGCGGCTGATCGCCAAGATGGACTATCCCAACTACTTCATCACGGTGCACGACATCGTCCGCGAGGCCCGCAGCATGGGCATCCTGTGCCAAGGGCGCGGCTCGGCGGCCAATTCCTCGGTCTGCTACTGCCTGGGCGTGACGGCGATCGACCCGACCGAGCACCGCCTGTTGTTCACCCGCTTTATCTCCGAGAACCGGGATGAGCCGCCCGACATCGACGTCGACTTCGAGCATGAGCGGCGAGAGCTGGTGATGCAGTATGTCTATGAGCGCTATGGCCGGGAATACGCCGCCATCTGCGGCACGGTGATCCACTACCGCCCGCGCAGCGCCATCCGCGATGTCGGCAAGGCCCTGGGTCTGACCGAGGACGTCACCGCCCTTCTGGCCAATACGGTGTGGGGCAGCTGGGGCTCGGGCCTGCCGGAAGAACACCTGCGCAATGCCGGCCTGGACCCGACGGCGCCGGAGATCGCTCGCGCGGTGGGGCTGGCCACCGAACTGATGGGCTTCCCGCGGCACCTGTCGCAGCACGTCGGCGGCTTCGTCCTGACCAAGCGGCGGCTGGACGAGACCGTGCCGATCGGCAATGCGGCCATGAACGACCGCACCTTCATCGAATGGGACAAGGACGACATCGACAGCCTGAAGCTGATGAAGGTCGACATCCTGGCCCTGGGGATGCTGAGCGCCATCCAGCGGGCCATGACCATGCTGCGCGACGACCACGGCCAAGCGCATATCCGGGACCTAGCCGACATCCCCAAGGAGCTGCCCGGCGTCTACGACATGTTGTGCAAGGCCGACAGCATCGGCGTCTTCCAGGTCGAGAGCCGGGCGCAGATGTCCATGCTGCCCAGGCTGAAGCCTCGGGTGTTCTATGACCTGGTCATCGAGGTGGCGATCGTGCGGCCAGGGCCGATCCAGGGCGACATGGTCCATCCCTATCTTCGGCGGCGGCAAGGGCTGGAGGAGCCCGAATGGCCTGAGCCGTCGCCCGAGCACGGCGACAAGGACGAACTCAAGGGCATCCTGGGCGACACCTTGGGCGTGCCCCTGTTCCAGGAACAGGCGATGAGCCTGGCCATCACGGCCGCCAAGTTCACGCCTGAAGAGTCCGATGGTCTGCGAAAGGCCATGGCGACGTTCCGCGACCTCGGCGATCCGGCCGAATACCGCGAGAAGTTCGTCGAGGGCATGGCTTCGCGCGGCTATCAGCGCGACTTCGCCGAGCGGTGCTTCAAGCAGATCGAGGGCTTCGGCCACTACGGCTTTCCAGAGAGCCACGCGGCGTCGTTCGCCAAGCTGGTCTACGTCTCGGCCTGGATCAAATGGGCCTGGCCGGACGTGTTCTGCGCGGCGCTGATCAACTCCCAGCCCATGGGTTTCTACCAGCCGGCCCAACTGGTGCGCGACGCGCGCGAGCACGGGGTCCAGGTGCTGCCGCCCGACATCCTGACCAGCGACTGGGACTGCAGCCTGGAGCCGCTGACGGCCGGCTTCCGCGCGCCGCGCATCCGCGACGACAAGATCGCCTGCCAGGAGACCCGGCCGCACTGGAAAGCCGTCCGCCTGGGCTTCCGCCAGATCAAGGGGCTGAAGAAGGCCGACATGGCGGTGTTGGTCTTCGCCCGTCAGGAAGGCGCCCGCACGCCCGCCGAGTTCGCCCAGGGCGGCGTGCCGCAGCGGGCCCTGGAGCTGTTGGCCGAGGCCGACGCCTTTGCTTCGATCGGCCTCTCCCGCCGCGAGGCGCTGTGGGCGGTGAAGGGGCTGAAGGGCGAGCACAAGGCCCCGGTCCAGGCGCCGCTGCTGGCCGGACTGCCGCTGTTCGAGGACAAGGTCGCCCTGCCGGCCATGGGCGCGCCGCAGCAGGTGGCCGAGGACTATCGCACCACCAGCCTGTCGTTGAAGGCTCACCCTGTCGGCTTCTACCGGCCGATGCTGACCCGGCGCGGGGTGATCACGGCCGAGCAGCTGATGGACGTGAAGGACGGCCGCAAGGTGTCGGTGGCGGGCCTGGTCCTGATCCGCCAGCGGCCGGGCACGGCCAAGGGCGTGGTGTTCGTGACCCTGGAGGACGAGACGGGCGTGGCCAATGCGGTGGTCTGGAAGGACCGTTTCGACGCCGACCGCAGCGTGGTGATGACCGCCTCGTTCCTGGTCGTGCACGGCCGGGTGCAGAAGGCCGAGGGCGTCATCCACGTGGTGGCCGAGGGCTTCACCGACCTGTCGGCGCACCTGTCGACCCTGCGCGACGAGCCGGGCGCGCCGGCGCCGCGCGTGCGCCAGAAGGTGTCCGGCCGCCTGCTGCGCAGCCGCGACTTCCACTGAGAAGGCTTAGAACGGCAGGACTCTATCCTGGGGCGGGCACAGCCGCGCCGGTGTCGTATGGGACGCGATCTTCGTCACCAGGCCCCTGTCGTCGAGTGCGATGATGGACCGATGGGGGCACGGATCGATCCATCGGACTGGCAGGACGCAGCGCGTCTGGGTCCCGTCAGGCGCGAAGCATTTCGGATCGCCATCGCAGCGGCCGAATGCGTCGGCGGCGTAGCACTGGACCTGATTGGGAAAACGGGCGCCGCATTCGGCTGCGAAGCCAAGAAGGTCGCGGCACGATCGGGCGGGGACTCGGGGAGCCGGGACGATCTGGCCCTCGACCGGCAGGGGCGGGGTCGCCGTGACCGCCAGCAGAAACGCCATCGCCGCCATCGCGCCCATCGTGTCGCTCCCCTTCGCGTAACTGAAGGTTGCATGGCCAATGCGGCGGGAAAAGGCCCGTCGGACGGTCCGCCAGGCCTTCCCCTGGCGGCGCAGGCGGCTAACCTGACCGTGGCGGCGACCGGGCGACAACGATCCGCGCGCTGGCCGGGAGGAGACATGAAGCTTGCCCCTGTGAGCGCCGCGCGTATGGCGGCCCTGATGGTCTTGGTCGCGGCGACGCCCGCCGCCGCCCAATCTCCCGAGACCGGCCGCGCCGAACTGACCCGCTATCTGGACGGCCTGGCGCGCGGTCACCTGAAGGCCCGCGCGGCCGAGGTCGCCGGGCTGAAGACGGCGGCGCAGGCAGACGCCCGCAAGGCTCGCAACCGCGCCAAGCTTCTGGACCTGATCGGCGGCCTGCCGCCGGCCGCGCCGCTGTCGTCGGTCAAGACCTGGGGCGTGGTCGAGGAGGACGGCTTCCGGCTGGAGAAGATCACCTACGACAGCACGCCCGGCTATCCCGTCACCGCCCATGTCTATGTGCCGACGGGCCAGGGGAAGGGAGCGTTCCCGGCCATCATCGCCTCGCCTGGCCATAGCCCCGACGGCAAGCTCAGCAACCGCGACTTCGCCGCCAACCTGGCGCGGGCCGGCATCGTGGTGCTGGCCTATGACATCGTCTCCGAGGGCGAGCGGCTGCAACACTACGATCCGGATCTCGCCGCCTCCAAGGTGGGCCGGCCGACCGGAGAGCACAGCCTGGCCGCCTGGCAGGTGGCTCCGACCGGCGACCACGTCTCGCGTTACTTCATCCAGGACGCCGTGCGCGGGCTGGACTATCTGGCCGCGCGACCGGACGTCGATCCCCAGCGGCTGGGGGCGTTCGGCTGCTCGGGCGGCGGCACGCTGACGGCGTTCCTGTCGGCGCTGGACGACCGGGTCAAGGCGACGGCCACGGCCTGCTATGTCAACGACTTCGACCACCTGCTGGCCACTGTCGGACCGCAGGATGGCGAGCAGTCGATCCCTGGCTTCATCGCCGCGGGTCTCGACTTGCCCGACCTGATCGAGATGGCCGCGCCGCGTCCCTATGCGGTGGTCTCGACGACCGAGGACATGTTCCCCCTGGCCGGGGCGGGCGCGGCCTTCGAGGAGGCCAAGCGCGTCTATCGCCTGTATGGCGCGCAGGACAAGATCACCTGGATCCAGGGCCCGGGCGGCCACGGCGCGCTGGCCCCGATCGCCCCGGACATCGTCGCCTTCTTCACCCGCTGGCTGAAGGACGAGCCGGCCAAGCGGCCGTTCACCCCGCCGCCGCGCCTGGCGCCCGAGCGGCTGCTGGTGACGCCAACCGGCCAGGTCTCGACCGCGATCGGCGGCGAGACGATCCAGAGTTTGAGCGCGGCTCGGGCCAAGCAGGTCGCGGCGCAGCGTCCGACGGTGGCCTCAGCCGCCGACCTTGCGGCCCTGCGCCGGCGGCTGGCGGCCGACATCCGTGCAGTGACCTTCGCCAAGGCCAAGCCGGGCGGCCCCGCGCCCCAGGTCCAGGTCGGGGCGGACGGACGCTTCCGCCTGCCGGTCGCCGAGGGCCAGGCGGTCGACGCGATCCTGAACACCCCCGAGGGCGGCGGCCGCAAGCCGGCGGTGCTGCTGCTGACCCGTCAGCCTGAGACGGTGAAGGCCGAGGCCGCGCGGCTGGCCAAGGCCGGCCACGTGGTGCTGACCCTGGTTGCGCGCGGGGCGGGCGGCACGGAGGAGATCAAGGCCGCGGTGGTGGGCGACTGGAACCTGCTGGCGACCCGCGCCCTGCTGGTCAACCGCACGCCGCTGGGCCTTCGCCTGGACGATGCGGTCACGGCCATGGACTGGCTGGCGGCCCGTTCCGACGTCGATGCCAAGGCGATCACCGTCTATGGCGTCGGGCCCCTGGCGCCGGTGGCCCTACACCTGGGGGCGGTGGATGAGCGCGCCGCGGCGATCTATGCCGAGGGCGGGCTGACCGCCTTCCGCATGGCCGTGGAACAGCCGATCCAGCGCGAGCTGCCCGAGGTGCTGCCGCCCGGCGTGCTGCGCCGCTACGAGCTGGCCGACCTGGCCCTGGCGGCGTTCCCGCGGCCGGTGACCTTCGTCAACCCGGCCGACGCGGTGGGGACGCCTCTGAAGCAGGCCGCCTTCGACCAGGAACTGGCCTTCGTCCGCGCCGCCGACCAGGCGCTGGGCCAGCCCGACCGGGTGCGGTGGACCTGGCGCGCGGCCCGCGGGCCGCTGCCTCTGCCCTGACACCGCTTCGGCTCATGTTTGAACTATACCGTCCAACGACAGGCTTCCTAGCGGCAAGCGAGAAGAATACGCGATGAGCAGGGCGGTTCGACCGACCACGAGAGCAGACCTCGAGCGCCTGTCGGATACGGGGCTGCGAGCCTACATCGTCGACACGAAGGGCCGTGTCGATGCGATGACGAAAGCGACGCTGCGAAAGGTCTATGCAACCAGCTGCGCATCGCCGAAACGGTGATGGCCGAGCGGAAAAACGCCTGAGGCTTCCACTCAATCCCTCTCTCATAGAGAGAGGGAGGGACCCGCGCCGTAGGCGTGGGAGGGTGAGAGGTTACACCGCTAGCCGGTGAAAACTCTGACCCTGTGATTGTCTAGTCAGTACCTTGTCCGGAAAGGGTGAAACCTCTCACCCTCCCATGCTGCGCATGGGCCCCTCTCTCTATGAGAGAGGGGCTTCGGCAGTAGCCCTACTTCCGCTCCACCTGGCTGACGTCGCGGACCGCGCCCTTGGCGGCGTTGGTGGTCATGGCGGCGTAGGCGCGCAGGGCGGGGGAAACCTCGCGCTTGCGGTCCAGGGGCTTCCACGCGTCCTTGCCGCGGGCCTCTTGCGCGGCTCGGCGTTCGGCCAGGACGGCGTCGGAGACTTCCAGGGTGATGCCGCGGTTGGGGATGTCGATCAGGATGCTGTCGCCGGTCTCCACGAGGGCGATCAGGCCGCCTTCGCCGGCTTCGGGCGAGACGTGGCCGATCGACAGGCCCGAGGTGCCGCCCGAGAAGCGGCCGTCGGTGATCAGGGCGCAGGCCGCGCCCAGGCCCTTCGATTTCAGATAGGTGGTCGGGTACAGCATCTCCTGCATGCCCGGGCCGCCCTTGGGGCCTTCGTAGCGGATGACCACGACCTCGCCGGCCTTGACCTGGCCGCCCAAGATGCCGCTGACGGCGGTCTCCTGGCTCTCATAGACGCGGGCCGTGCCCTGGAAGGTCAGGATCGACTCGTCGACCCCAGCGGTCTTCACGATGCAGCCCTCGGGGGCCAGATTGCCGAACAGCACGGCCAGGCCGCCGTCCTTGGAGAACGGGTGCTCGACCGAGCGGATGACGCCCTTCTCGCGGTCCAGGTCCAGGTTCTCCCAGCGGGCGGCCTGGCTGAAGGCGACCTGGGTCGGCTTGCCGCCCGGCGCGGCGCGGAAGAACTCGTGGGCGGTGGCGCTGTTGGTGCGGCCGATGTCCCAGCGGGCCAGGGCCTCGGCCATGGTCGCGGCGTGGACGGTGGGCTGGCTGGTGTCGATCAGACCGCCCTTCTCCAGTTCGCCCAGAATGGCCATGACGCCGCCGGCGCGGTGGACGTCCTCCATGTGCACGTCGGCCTTGGCCGGCGCGACCTTCGAGAGACACGGCACTTTCCGCGACAGGCGGTCGATATCGGCCATGCCGAAGTCGACCCCGCCCTCGCTGGCGGCGGCCAAGAGGTGCAGCACGGTGTTGGTCGAGCCGCCCATGGCGATGTCCAGGCTCATGGCGTTCTCGAACGCGGCCCGGGTGGCGATACCGCGCGGCAAGGCGGTGGCGTCCTCCTGGACGTACCAGCGCTCGCACAGATCAACGACCAGGCGGCCGGCTTCCTTGAACAGGGCTTCGCGGTCGGCGTGGGTGGCCAGGACCGAGCCGTTGCCGGGCAGGGACAGGCCCAGGGCTTCGGTCAGGCAGTTCATCGAGTTGGCGGTGAACATGCCCGAGCACGAGCCGCAGGTCGGGCAGGCGGCCTTCTCGATCGCGGTGACTTCCTCGTCGGTGTACTTGTCGTCGGCGGCCACGACCATGGCGTCGACCAGGTCCAGCGCCCGGATCGCGCCCTTCACCTGCACCTTGCCGGCCTCCATCGGACCGCCCGAGACGAAGACCACGGGGATGTTGAGGCGCATGGCGGCCATCAGCATGCCGGGGGTGATCTTGTCGCAGTTGGAGATGCAGACGATGGCGTCGGCGCAGTGCGCGTTGACCATGTACTCGACGCTGTCGGCGATCAGCTCGCGGCTGGGCAGCGAGTACAGCATGCCGCCGTGACCCATCGCGATGCCGTCGTCGACGGCGATGGTGTTGAACTCCTTGGCCACGCCGCCGGCGGCCTCGATCTCGCGGGCGACCAGCTGGCCCAGGTCCTTCAGGTGCACGTGGCCCGGGACGAACTGGGTGAAGCTGTTGGCCACGGCGATGATCGGCTTGCCGAAGTCCTCGTCCTTCATGCCGGTGGCGCGCCAGAGGCCGCGGGCGCCGGCCATGTTGCGGCCGTGGGTGGAGGTGCGCGAGCGATAGGGAGGCATGTCGGTCAATCTCAATGTCGGCTGTGGGGTCTTTTACGCCGGGCTGTGTCGATCGAAAAATATATTAGTGCGCGCCAATTAGGTCGTAGAACGACAGAATGGACGTTCGTCAGTTCCGCCACTTCGCCGCCGTCGCCCAGACCCTGCACTTCGGCCGGGCCGCCGAGCGGCTGCGCATGACCCAGCCGCCGCTCAGCCAGTCGATCCAGGCGCTGGAGAAGGAGCTGGGCGCGCCCTTGTTCGTGCGCACCAAGCGCAGCGTGCGCCTGACCCCGCTGGGCGAGCAGTGGCTGCCGCAGGTGCTGGACGCCCTGGCCGCCGTCGACGCCTTGCCCGACACGGCGCGTCGGCTGCGCGATGGCCAGACTGGCTACCTGACCCTGTCGTTCGTCAGCACAGCCGACTACAGCGTGCTGCCCGATCTGGTCCGCCGCTATGCCGAGGCCTTTCCGGGGGTGGAGATCCGCCTGGTCGAGGCGACCAGCGACTTGCAGATCCCTGCCTTGGTCGCCGGCGAGCGCCACGCCGGCATCGTCATCCCGCCGCCGGATCGTGAGCTGCCGGCGCCGTTGGTCTATCGCCGGCTGGTCTCCGAGCCCTTGGTCGCCGCCGCCCCGGCCGCGTGGATCGACGACGGTCGGCTGCCGTTGCGGGGTGGGGTGCTGGCGCCAGAGGCCCTGCTGGACGCGCCACTGGTGCTGTTTCCCCGCAATGTGGCGCCAGCCTTCCACGACCTGGTGACCGGCTATTTCGAGGCCCTCGGCCGCCCGGCCCGGATCGTCCAGGAGGCGATCCAGATGCAGACCATCATCAGCCTGGTCTCGGCGGGGTTGGGGGTAGCGCTGGTCCCGGCGAGCTTGCGTAACCTGGCGCGGGCTGGGGTGGCCTATGTGGATCTCGAGGACGCACCGGTGCTGGAGACGGGCTTGGCCTGGCGACGGGACGACGAGGCGCCGACGTTGCAGGGGTTGTTGGGGTTGGTTGAAGGATAGCGCCCCCTCCGTCGCGCTTCGCGCGCCACCTCCCCCGTTTCACGGGTGAGGAGGAAGCGGCTCTCATCCTGCCCCGCTTGCGGGGGAGGTGGCGCGGCGCCGATAGGCGACGTGACGGAGGGGGCGCTTTCCCTAGACCAGCGTCAGCACCAGCGGGCCGTTCCGGGTCGCCACCAGGGTGTGCTCGTACTGCACGGTGGGCTGCTTGCCCAGCGGGCGCAGGGTCCAGCCGTCGTTCAGTTCCTCGACGTGGTTCGCGCCCAGCGACAGGAAGGGCTCGATGGTGAAGACCAGGCCCTCGGGGATGGTGCGGCGGTCGCGGGGTTCGTGCCAGGTCGGGATCTCGCGCGGCTCGTCGTGCAGCGACAGGCCGACGCCGTGGCTGGCCAGGTTGCGGACCAGGCTGTAGCCGTGCTGGTCGGCGAAGCGCTCGATCGAGCGGCCGACCTCGTTCAGCTTGCCGCCCGGACGCACTGACCGGATGCCGGCCCACATCGCCCGCCGGCCGTCGCGGCACAGTTTTTCGATGCGCTTGGTCGTGGGCGGCACGGAGAAGCTGGCGCCGGTGTCGCCGAAATAGCCGTCCAGCTCGGCCGAGACGTCGATATTGATCAGGTCGCCGGCCTTGACGACCGTGTCGCCCGGAATGCCGTGGGCGCAGTCCGGACCCACCGAGATGCAGGTCGCGCCCGGGAAGTTGTAGGTCAGTTCCGGCGCCGAGCGCGCGCCCTCGGCCTCCAGCAGCGCGCGGCCGATATCGTCCAGCTCGCGGGTCGTCATGCCCGGCTCCAGCGCCTTGCCCATGGCCTCCAGGGTGCGGGCCACCAGGTTGCCGACGGTGCGCAGCTTCTCCAGCTGGTCCTCGTTCTCGATGGTCATTCTACGACGCCCGGATCTTCACGACCTTGGACGGGCCGGTCTGGCGCAGGTCCTCGACCAGGTCGAACAGGGCGGCGCGGACGGCGGCCTCGTCGCCGTCGCCGGCCAGGGCGTCCAGGGTCTCCAGGCGGTCGTCGGCGATCTTCGGGGCCGGCGACATGCGCACCGCTTCCATGATGCCGGGGGCCTTGGCGCGGACCACCTCGTTCACATCGACCAACGTCTCGGTCAGCTTCTCGCCGGGACGCAGGCCGGTGATCTTGATCTCGATGTCGCGACCGGGCGTCAGGCCCTGCAGCTCGATCATCCGCTTGGCCAGGTCGATGATCTTGACCGGCTCGCCCATCTCCAGGGTCAGCACGCCGGCCTCGTCGGCGTCGGTAGCGATCATCGACAGGGCCACGGCGCGCAGCACCAGCTGCACCGCCTCGGGGATGGTCATGAAGTAGCGCTCGACATCGGCGTCGGTCAGGGTGACCGGGCCGCCGCGGGCGATCTGCTGCTGGAAGATCGGCACGACCGAGCCGGCCGAGCCCAGGACGTTGCCGAAGCGCACGATGCTGACGCGCATGTCGCCGCCGCCGCCATACTGGCGGGCCACGGCCTCGGCCACGCGCTTGGCCGCGCCCATGACGCTGGTCGGGGCCACGGCCTTGTCGGTCGAGATCAGGGCCAGGTGCGCCGCGCCGCAGGCCTTGGCGGCCATGGCGACGTTGCGGGTGCCGATGACATTGGTGCGCACGCCCTCGCAGGGGTGGTTCTCGACCAGGGTGACGTGCTTCAGCGCCGCGGCGTGGAAGACGATGTCGGGCTTGAAGTCGGCGAAGACGCGGGTGACGCGCGGGGCGTCGCGCACGTCGCACAGGATCTCGCGGCGGGGCAGGGCCGGGTGGCGCTCGGCGATCTCGCGGTCGATGTGGAAGAGGTTGAATTCCGAGGCGTCGACCATGGTCAGCTGGGCGCAGCCGCTGGCGGCGATCTGGCGGCACAGCTCCGAGCCGATGCTGCCGCCGGCCCCGGTGACCAGCACCCGGCGGCCCGCGACCAGGGCGCGGACGGGCTCGGGATCCAGGCGTACAGGCGGACGGCTCAGCAGCTCCTCAATGCTGATCTCGCGCAGGGTCGGGGCGGCGGCCGCCGCGCCCATCTCGACCACGCCGTGGCGGCGCAGCAGGCGAACGCCCTCGGCCTTCAGCCGGCCCAGGCGCTCGGCGCCGAAGGTGCTCATGGCGCTGTCGGTCAGGAACAGGATCGCAGACGGCGACAGGCCGCTGTCGCGCAGCCGGCCCAGCACGCCGTCCACCTGGGCGATCGAGCCCAGTACGCAGACGCCGCGCAGCTCGTCGCCGGTCTCGCGGTCCTCGGGCGAGACGACGCCGATGGGCGAATAGCGCTCGCCCAGGCCGGCGGGGGCGCGCAGGAAGGCTTCGGCTTCGCTGGTCGAGCCGACGATCAGCAGGCGCGGCAGGGTGGGCAGCATCGAGGCGGGACCCAGGCGCAGCACCGAGTCCAACAGCATCCGCTCATGCACGCTGCGGCGGAAGATGCGCAGGGCCGACAGCAGGGTGGCCTGGATCAGGGCGGCGCCGGCCACGGTCCGCAGGCCGCCGTCGATGCCGGGGTGCAGGAAGCGGGTCAGCACCATGAAGGTCGCCGCGGTCATCACCGCCGAACGGAACAGGCGCAGGTGGTCGCTGGCCGACACGAAGCGCCAGGGCGCGCGCTCGACCCGGAACAGCAGTTCGACGATCAGCGCCGACAGGGCGTACATCCCCGCCTGCAGCAGGCTGTCGGGCGTGAACGGCATGTCGATGACGAGGTAGCGTCCGGCCAGCAGGGCCAGGCAGGCCAGAAGGACGTGCGTCGCGATCTTGCCGACATGTCCGATCAAGGGAACCTCTTGCGCCTGTGGGCCGGGCCAAACCTGGGAGGCGGTCGGGACCGGGGTAGAGTCAAAACTGTACCTAGCACGGCAAATCGTCGCAGTTGAAGCTTGAGGGCCGAAGTTTTGTACGCAGCGTCCTCAGATACGGCGTAGCGGCAGGACCTCCACGACCTCTCCAGTCCCGGTCGCGGGGGTCTCCACGGAACGTCGAACCAGAGCATCCGCCCGTGCGAAGACGCCGACCAGCGAGGAATCCTGATCGGGGAAAGTCGTGGCGACGGCTCGCCCGTCAGCGTCGACCGTCAGGGTCGCGCGCATCCAGTGTTCGCGCGGACCGCCGGCGGGCAGGGGATGGCTCAGCACGGCCGGAACCAGCCGGACCTCGCGGTCGCCGCCGGACAGCGCCGCCAGCAGCGGCCGCAGGAACAGCTCGGCGCAGACCAGGGCCGAGGCCGGATTGCCGGGCAGGCCCAGCACGCGGCGGTCGTCCCCTAGCGTTCCGAACCAGGTCGGCTTGCCGGGGCGCACAGCGACGGTCTCGACGGCGAGCGCTAGCCCCAGGGTCTTCAGGGCCGGCTTGACCAGGTCGTGGTCGCCGACCGAGGCCCCGCCGATGGTGACGATCAGGTCGGCGTCGATGGGCTGCACTGCCGCGGCGATGGCGGCGGCGTCATCGGCCGCGGCGGTCAGGCGGAAGGCGTCACCGCCCCAAGCCTGGATCAGGGCGGCCAGGGCGAAGGAGCCGCTCTCGAAGATCTGGTCGGGACGGGGCGCTGCTCCAGGCGGCACCAGCTCGTCGCCGGTGGCCAGGATCGCCACGCGCGGTCGGCGGGCGACCGGGACCTCCGCCAAGCCGGCCGAGGCGACCAGGGTCAGGCGCCAGGGGTCGATGACGACGCCGGCTTCGAGCAACAGGTCGCCGGCCTGGAAGTCGCCGCCGGCGGCGCGGATGTTGGCGCGTGGCGCATCGCCGGCCTCGAACCGGACCGCGTCGCCGTCGCGGACGGCCTCCTCCTGCAGGATGACCAGATCGGCGCCGGCCGGGATCGGGGCGCCGGTGAAGATGCGGATGGCCTGGTCGGGCTGGACCGCCTGCGGATAGGCCTTGCCCGCCGCGCTCTCGCCGGCGACCGCAAACGCCTTACCCGGCGCGTAGTCCGCCCGCCGGATCGCCCAGCCGTCCATGGCCGAAGCGTCGAACGGCGGCTGGGCGCGGTTGGCGATGATCGGGGCGGCCAGGACGCGGCCGATGGCGTCGGTCAGCGGGACGCTTTCAACGCCGAGTCGATCCGCGCCGCGCAGGATCCGGGCGCGGGCCTCTTCGACGGTGAGGTTCTTGAGGGACGTCATGGGTCTATCCCTGCAAAACCCTCTCTCATAGGAGAGAGGGACTTTGCTCTGCATCACCCCACGAACGCCCGCTCGATCACGAAGTCGCCGGGTTCGGCGTTGGAGCCTTCCTTCAGGCCGTGGGCCTCGAGAAGGTGGGCGGTGTCCTTGATCATGGCCATCGAGCCGCACAGCATGGCGCGGTCGTGCTCGGGATCGAACTTGACGCTGTCCAGGCCCAGGTCGGCGAACAGCTTGCCGCTCTCGATCAGGTCGGTGAAGCGGCCCTGGCGCTCGAACGGCTCGCGGGTCACGGTCGGGTAATACACCAGCTGGGCCTTGGCCTCGTCGCCGACCAGCGGGTCCTCGTGGATCTCGCTGGTGAACAGGTCGCGATAGGCCAGCTCCTGCACTTCGCGCACGCCGTGGGCGACGATCACCTGCTCGAAGCGGGCATAGGCGTCGGGGTCGCGGGCGACCGACAGCCAGGGCGCCAGGCCCGTGCCGGTGCCGAACAGGAACAGGCGCTTGCCGGGGCGCACCGCGTCCAGCACCAGGGTGCCGGTGGGCTTCTTGCCCAGCAGGATGTCGTCGCCTTCCTGGATCTGCTGCAGGCGCGAGGTCAGCGGACCGTCCGGCACCTTGATCGAGAAGAACTCCAGTTCCTCGGCGAAGTGCGGCGAGCCGATCGAATAGGCGCGCAGCACCGGCTTCTTCTCGCCCAGTTCCTCGCGCGGCGGCAGGCCGATCATCACGAACTCGCCCGAGCGGAAGCGGAAGCTGGCGGGGCGGGTGATGGCGAAGCTGAACAGGCGGTCGGTCCAGTGCTTCACCCACAGCACCTTCTCGGTGAAGTACGGGGCTTCCTTGACAGGAGCGGCGGTGGGGGCGATCGCGGTGGCCGTCATCTGAACTCTTGAATATCTGGCGCGCACGGCGCGGGGAGGGCGGTCGCCGCCGCGGCCCTGGGGCGACGCGCGTCTCATGCGAGTTGGGTCCCGCGGAGTCAACGCCGGTTGTCTAAAGCCGACTTCGGAAAATCTCCGCCGCATGGCCTGGTGCGCCATGGTCTAGCTGCGGGATCGAGATTGCGCGGAAACGCGGCGTTGGCAGTGGTCGAGCCTGGCTGACGCGGGGGTGGTGAAATGATTTTTCCGTTTTCGTCAAAATCCGCGAACCAGTTTTTCGATCTTGTCAAAAATGTGATTGCCGACCTTTGAAACCAGGAGCAGACTTCCTCTCGCTTCGTTCGCGGAGCCAACGATACGGAGGAACGTATGCGGGTAAGGTTCATAGGGGCCGCCGCGGCGGCCGGTCTGTTAGCGTTTGGTTTGGCTGGTTGCAGTGACGGCGGCGCGAAGACGAAAGTCGCGCAGGCCAATCAGGTTGTTGTCGAAGGTACGCCCGTCACGGCGTCCGGGTGTGTAAGGCCCGTCGAGAACACCTCCTGCCTCGTCATGAAAGGGCGGGGCGGCGGATATTATGACATCAGCACGGCCAGTCCGGCCCCTGATCTGAGCAAGGGCGTGGCGGTTTCGCTGCGTGGCACGGATCGCGGCAAGAACACTGAATGCGGCCGTCAGCTGACGGACGTGAAGTGGTCCTATCTGGGCATCCAGTGCGGCGCGCCGCCGGCGGCTTCCGCCTCGGCCGATGGCAAAGACGCCAAGAAGGCCGGCTAAGCCGACCTTCTTAGAAAGAGATACGTCAGCCCTCGCCGGAGCCCGGATCGGTCCGGGTTTTCGGCGAACGGGTGCTGTCGTCCGCGCCGACGGGTTCGGTCGCAGGGCGAGGCGGACCGTCCTGGCGCGTGGGGCGCTGGTTCTCGTTCTCGACCTCCCGATTCGACGGGCGGCCGCCTGACGTCGCTTGCGACGTCGCGCTGGGAACCGAGGGAGAGTCAGTGTGTGGCTTGGGGGAGCTGACGTCAGACATGAAACGATAACGCCGTGAGGCGGTGGTGCGATCCCGCATCGTCGGCTTTCTCGCTATTCCCAAGCTCCGCTCGTCCCCGCGAAGGCGGGGATCCAAGCGGCGTTGAGGATTCGCGCGGCCTGCGCTCCATCTTGAGACTCAGCTTGGGTCCCCGCCTTCGCGGGGATGAGCGGTGATAGGGGCGTCAAAGCCCTATTTTACTGAGCCAGGCCGACCAAATCCCGCAAACCTTCGCACGCCGCTTGCCGCGCCGGTGCGACCCTGCTAAATGGCGCGGCTCTGGCGACAGGACATGGCGCGCCGAGGCTTCACGGCCTATCGGCGCTCTAGCTGTCACCGGATGTCCGTCGGCCCGAAAGGGTAGTCGGTCTGCAGGAGTGTAGCTCAGCTGGTAGAGCGTCGGTCTCCAAAACCGAAAGTCGTGGGTTCGAGTCCCCCCACTCCTGCCACTATATAAGTTTCCGACGGGTCGTTGCGGCCCGTTCTTTTTGGAAGTCGTGAGCCCCAAGAGCATGGCCAGGAAACCGGGATCCAGCCCGTCCGCGATCAAGAACCGCGCCGCCAAGACGGCTGCGGCGATGGCGCCCGCCGGGGCTGGCGCGACGACCGCCGCCGCTCCCGCAGCGCCGAAGAAGAAGACCAACCCGGTCCAGTTCTTCCGTGAAGTCCGCGCCGAGGCCCGCAAGATCACCTGGACCACCCGCAAGGAGACCTGGATCACCTCGGTGATGGTCTTCATCATGGTGGTGGTCGCGTCGCTGTTCTTCATGGCCGTCGATGGCGGCCTGGGCTTTGCCGTGAATCAGCTTCTGAAGCTGGCGACCGCGGCATAGGATAGAGCCATGAGCACCGAAACCGCCTCGAACCCGAACCACAAGTGGTACATCGTCCACGCCTACTCGAACTTCGAGAAGAAGGTGGCCGAGAGCATCCGCGAGCAGGCCAAGAACCAGGGCCTGGAGGAGAACTTCTCCGAGATCCTGGTGCCGACCGAAGACGTCGTCGAGATCCGCCGCGGCCGTAAGGTCAATGCCGAGCGCAAGTTCTTCCCGGGCTACGTCCTGGTGAAGATGAACCTCTCGGACGAAGCCTACCACCTGATCAAGAACACCCCGAAGGTCACGGGCTTCCTGGGCAGCGGCTCCAAGCCGATGCCGGTCTCCGAAAAGGAAGTCCAGCGCATTGTCGGCGCCATCGAAGAAGGCGTCGAGAAGCCCAAGACCGTCGTCCTGTACGAAGTCGGCGAGAATGTCCGCGTCATCGACGGCCCGTTCGCCAGCTTCAACGGCTCGGTCGAGCAGGTCGACGAGGAAAAGGCCCGCCTGCGCGTCACCGTGTCGATCTTCGGCCGCGCCACGCCGGTCGAGCTGGAATACGCCCAAGTCGAAAAGATCTCCTGATCCTTCAGGCCTGATCGAAAGTTCGAAAGCCCCGCGCCCGCAAGGCGCGGGGCTTTTGCTTTGTGGGCTAGGCAAGCGCCCCCTCCGTCGCGCTTCGCGCGCCACCTCCCCCGTTTCACGGGGGAGGAGGAAGCGGCTCCTATCCTGCCCCGCTTGCGGGGGAGGTGGCGCGGCGCCGATAGGCGACGTGACGGAGGGGGCGCTGTCGCCTGGCGTCAGGCGAGAATTCTTAAGGTCATCGCCGCAAGGTGCAGGCGGGGACGAAGAGGGCGGCGCCTTGCGGGGACTGACACAGCCGATCGGGACGCAGGGTGAGCTGGGCCTGTTGGCGCTGGCCGCGGTGGTGCTGTGCGCGCCGGGCTTCCTGTGGGGGCCGGGCGAGTCGCACTCGTGGCTCTATAATGTGCTGTGGACCCGCCAGATCGCCGAGGGCTTCGCGCGCGGCGAGCTCTATCCGCGCTGGTTCCCGGAAAGCTTCTCAGGGCTGGGCAGTCCCACCTTCTATTTCTACGCGCCGTTCGCCCACTGGATCGCCGGCGGACTGGAGTTTCTGGGCCTGTCGACCCAGCGCGCCGTGCAACTGCTGTCGTTCGGCCTGCTGTTGGGCTCGGGCCTGGCGATGTACGCTTGGCTGCGGCTGCGGGGGACCCTGCCGCTGCTGGGCGCGATCCTCTACATGGCCGCCCCCTACCACCTGGCCGATCTCTATGTGCGCGGCGCCCTGGCCGAGGCGGCGGGGTTCGTCTGGCTGCCGCTGATCGCGCTGGGGATCGAGCTTCTGCCGCGCCGCAAGGGCGTCGTGGTGCTGGCGCTGGCGTTCGCGGGCCTCGTCTTGTCGCACCTGCCGACGGCGCTGCTGGCCTGCGTCTTTCTGATCGCGCCGCTGGCGGTCTGGCGGGCGGTGAAGACGCCGTCGATCATTGCGCCCGGGATCGCGGCGGCCGTGCTGGGGGCGGGCTTGAGCGCGATCTACTGGCTGCCGGCCATGACCCTGCAGGGCCACATCTCCACCGACCTGCTGTGGAGCCCCTATTACCAGCCGGCCAGCTGGTTCGTGTGGCGGCTGTCGCTGCTGAACCTGGCGCTATTCGCCGGGGCGGCCCTGGGCTGGATGCTGTTGGCGGTCCCGGCGCGCAGCGTCTGGTCGTGTGTCACCCTGGTCGCGGCCCTGGCGGCCCTGGGCCTGATCCCGTTCGTCTGGGACCTGCCGCTGCTGGCCAAGGCGCAGTTTCCCTGGCGGCTGCTGGTGGTCGTCGAGTTCGCCGCCATCACCGCCATCATGGCTCATCCGCCCAAGGGGCTGGCGCTGTCGGCGGGCCGCCTCGTGCTGGTCGTGCCGGTCGCCATGATGATCGCCCAGGCCGCCGTGGCCCTGCGCGCCCAGCCGGACCTCGCCACGGTGCTGGCGATCCGCAACGAGGCCCCGGAATATCTGCCGAACGGCCTGCCCGCGGCGGGGGTCTCGGGCACGCAGCGGACCGCCGACGTCTCGGCCTATGACCGTCTGCCCCGGGGCGACCAGATCACGGTGACGGCTTCGGGGCCGGTTACGCTGGGGCGGGCGGCCTTTCCGATCTGGCGCGTGACCCGCGACGGCCAGGAGATCCCTTCGCGCGGCTCGCTGATCACCTTCGACGCCCAGCCCGGCCTCTACCGGGTCGAGCGCCGCGTGCTGTGGCAGGAGCGCTGGGGCGGGGCGGCGAGCGGGGGCGCGGCGCTGGTGCTGCTGGTGCTTCTGGGGCTGGGACTGCGTCGCCGACGGTGAAAGTTATCCACAGGGTTGGGGTGGAGCGCCCCCTCCGTCACGACGCGTATCCGCGTCGCGCCACCTCCCCCGTTTCACGGGTGAGGAGGACCAGCTTCATCCTCCCCCGCGCGCGGGGGAGGTGGCCCGGAGGGCCGGAGGGGGCGCTATTTCCGTGCCTATCCCCGCCTAGAAACACACGTTTCTCAGTGCCGACAGTCGCTTAGGCGAAAGCGCAGGTTTCTTATCCCCGCCTCCGTGCGCGGCCTCATGCTTGTCGTCCATGAGCCAGACCCAAGCCCCCACCGCCGCCGCCCCGTCCCCCTCCGACTGGTGCGCGCAGATGCAAGCCAAGATCATGGCCGTCCTCGACGCGGCCTGGGACCTGGCGGAACACAGCACCGATCCGGCCGTGATCGCTCTGGCCCGCGAGAAGGCCAAGGCCTGTGGGCAGATGGCCGCCACGGTCCGCAAGGTGGCGACGATGGTCCCGGTCCCGAAGGCGGCGAAATCCGAGCATCCGCTGGATGTCATCGAGGACTTCGTCGGCCGCCTGGACAAGGCGACGAAGGCCCCAGAGCCCCCATCCAATCCGCCCGCCGCCCAGGCCGTGGCCATGCGCGCGGCGCTGCGGAAACTGGGCCGACGCTGACGCAAGCTCGACGCCCGCCGCGACGCGGGCGATAGTCGCCGCCCAGAACAGGCGAGGGGGATCGACACCATGCGGGAACGGATGCTGGCCGCGACGACGGCCCTGGCGCTGCTGGCCCCGCTCGCGGTCGCCGACGCCACCACGCCGATGGCCATGCTCAGCGCGCTGCAGATTTGCGGGCGGGTCGACGCCGTGGGCGACGTGCAGCCGACCGCCAACATGGTGATGGTCGACGGCTTCGGGACCGGCGGCTTCAAGGTCGACACCAAGAATGCCGACGCCCAGGCCTGGTTCGATCACGGCGTGCGCCTGCGCTGGGCGTTCGAGCATTCCGAATCCGTGCGGGCCTTTCGCAAGGCGCGGCAGCTGGATCCTGAATGCGGGATGTGCGCCTGGGGCGAGGCCTGGGCGATCGGGCCCAATCTGAACGGCGGCGGCAATGACGCGGCCTCGATCGCCACCGGCCTGCGCGTGGCGCGCGAGGCCAAGGCCCTGGCGTCCGACGCCAGCCCCATGCAGCGCCAGCTGATCGACGCCCTGATCCAGCGCTATTCCGGTCCAGAGAAGGCGCGCGGCAAACGCTTCGCCGAGGCCATGGATCGCATCGCCACGGCCCATCCCGACGATGTGGGCGTCTCCAACATCACCGCCGACGCCTGGATGCTGCAGAGCCGGGGCGCGTGGTGGAAGGACGGCAAGGCGGCGGCCCCCGGCGTGACCCGGGCCATGGACCTCCTGGAGCACGCCCTGTCCGTTCAGAAGGACGACCCGGGGGCCATCCACCTCTATATCCACCTGACCGAATGGTCGGACGATCCGCACCGGGCCCTGGCCTATGGCGAGCGGCTGGCCAAGCTGGCGCCGGGCGCCAGCCACCTGGTGCACATGCCCTCGCACACCTTCTACCGGGTGGGCCGCTATCGCGACGCCATGCTGTCCAATGTCGAGGCCGTGGCGCTGGACCGGCGTTACGAGCGCCTGGCCCAGCCGCCGGGCGGGATCAAGGCCATGCGCCTGCACGCCCATAACATCCACTTCGGCATGGGCGGGGCGCTGATGGCTGGCGGGGCCAAGGACGGCCTGGCCTTGGCCGACTGGTACATGCAGACCTATCCGTTCCTGGCCGCTGCGCCCGCGGCCGAAGACGAGAAGTCGGTGGTCTATCGCCAGGTCCAGGCGGCCAACGCCTATGCGCTGTACGGCCGCTTCGGCTCGGCCGAGCAGGTGGCGGGGCTGGCCGAGCCCGACGCCGGCCGGCCGCTGATGCGGGTGGGCTGGCGCTACGCCCGCGGCGAGGAAGCCGCTCGCCGGGGCGACGCGGCCGCCGTGCGCGCCGAGGCCAAGGCCATTGGCGGCCTGATCGCCGACAACAAGTTCTCCGGCGAGATGCTGCCGCGCCAGAAGGACGTGGCCAACCTGTTCCAGAAGGTGCTGGAAGGCCGCGCCGCCATGCTGGACGGCGACTTCGCCGGCGCCCGCGCCGCCTATGGCGAGGCCGCGACGATCCAGGCCAAGCACCCCGAAGGCGGCGACCCGCCGATGATCTGGTATCCCACCCGCCGCAGCCTGGCCGCGGCCATGCTGGCCGAGGGCGACGCCGCCGGGGCCAAGGCCAAGATCGAGGCCCTGCTGACGGACTGGCCCAGCGATCCCTACAGCTACTATGTGCTGTCCAAGGCCGAGGCGGCCCTGGGCAATGCGGCGGCGGCGCAAGAGGCCAGCGCCAAGTCGCAGGTCGAATGGATCGGCGGCGCGATGAGCCTGAACGCGGCCTAGCAAGCCTTTGACTCTCCGGGGGCGGCCTGCTACACGCCGCGCCTCGCTCCAGGATCTCGGTTCTGGGGCGCGTTCGTCGTTACGTCCCCTTTTCTAGGGTTCGGCGCGAAATCAAATCCGTGGGAGGGCCGCCAAGCCCGGACCACGGCTCACAAGTGAGGATACTATGGCTAAGAAGATCCTGGGCTACATCAAGCTCCAGGTGAAGGCTGGCTCGGCCACGCCTTCGCCCCCGATCGGTCCGGCGCTGGGTCAGCGCGGCGTGAACATCATGGGCTTCTGTAAGGAGTTCAACGCGCGCACCGAGAACGTCGAAAAGGGCACGCCCCTGCCGACCGTGATCACTGTCTACCAAGACAAGTCGTTCACCTTCATCACCAAGACGCCGCCGGCGACGCACTACCTGAAGCAGATCACCGGTCTGAAGTCAGGCGCGAAGCTGACCGGTCGTGAGACCGTCGGTGAAGTCACGCGCACGCAGCTGCGCGAGATCGCCGAAAAGAAGATGAAGGACCTGAACGCCAACGACATCGAGGCTGCGGCCAAGATCATCGAAGGCTCCGCCAAGGCCATGGGCCTGAAGATCGTGGAGGCCTAATCACATGGCTAAGCAACCCAAGCGCATCCAAGCCTGGACCGGCGACCGCGACGCGACCCACACGGTCGAAGCCGCCATCGCCCTGGTGAAGGCCAACGCCAAGGCCAAGTTCGACGAGTCGATCGAAATCTCGGTCAACCTGGGCGTCGACCCGCGTCACGCCGACCAACAGGTCCGTGGCGTCGTGAACCTGCCCTCGGGCACCGGCCGTGACGTCCGCGTCGCCGTCTTCGCCAAGGACGCCAAGGCGGCCGAAGCGACCGCGGCGGGCGCCGAGCACGTCGGCGCCGAAGACCTGTACGAAAAGATCGCCGGCGGCTTCATGGACTTCGACCGCGTCATCGCGTCGCCGGACATGATGGCTCTGGTTGGTCGCCTCGGTAAGGTGCTGGGCCCGCGCGGCCTGATGCCGAACCCGAAGGTCGGCACCGTGACCCCGAACGTCGGTCAAGCCGTGAAGGACGCCAAGGGCGGCGCCGTCGAGTTCCGCGTCGAGAAGGCTGGTATCGTCCACGCCGGCATCGGCAAGGCCTCGTTCACCGACGAAGCTCTGATCATCAACGTCAAGGCGCTGGTCGAAGCTCTGAACCGCTCGAAGCCTTCGGGCGCCAAGGGCGTCTACGTGAAGCGCATTGGTCTGTCGTCGACGATGGGCCCGGGCTTCAAGGTGGACGTCGCCTCGGTCGGCTAATCGCCTTCGAGACGTGAGTTACCTGGACGGGCGCTGGAGCAATCCAGCGCCCGTCTTGCGTTTGGGTTGGAAGGTTCCGATGCTAGCCTGTGCCCTTATTCGGCGGGGAGCTTGGTCTTGTCGTTACACATCGCCAATCCCGAGGCTTGCGAGCTTGTGAAGCATCTTTCCCAGGCTTTGGGCGTCAGCATGAGCCAAGCGATAAAGATCGCTGCAAAGGAAGCTCTGGCCAGGCGTGAAGACGCCGATGAGCTTGATGTCCTCCCAGCTGAATCGACAGCTGAATGATCGAGCAGAACGTGGACGTCGCCGTGATCGGCGGCGGGCCGGCCGGACTTATGGCGGCTGAGACCGTCGCGGGTGCGGGGCGGTCGGTGGCCGTGTTCGAGAAGATGCCGACCTTCGGGCGCAAGTTCCTGATGGCCGGGCGCGGCGGGCTGAACCTGACCCATTCGGAGGACTTCGAGCGGTTCGCGCAGCGCTATGGCGCGCGGGCCGATGTCCTGCGACCGATGCTGGAGGCGTTCGCGCCGGCCGACCTGGTCGCCTGGGCCGAGGGGCTGGGCCAGCCGACCTTCGTCGGCGCCAGCGGCCGGGTGTTTCCCAAGGCGATGAAGGCCTCGCCGCTGCTGCGGGCCTGGCTGGCGCGGCTGGAGGGGCAGGGCGTCGCCCTTCGCACCCGGGCCGAATGGACCGGCTGGACGCCCGACGGCGGGCTGCTGATCAACGGCGATGAGGTCGTGCGGGCCAAGGCGGTGATCCTGGCCCTGGGCGGGGCGTCGTGGGCCAAGCTGGGCTCGGACGCGGCCTGGGTCCCGGCGCTGGAGGGGCAGGGCGCCGACGTCGCGCCGTTCCGCGCCGCCAACTGCGGTTTCGACGTCGCCTGGAGCGATCTGTTCCGCGACCGCTTCGCCGGCGAGCCGCTGAAGAACGTCGCCCTCAAGCACGGCGAGGCGGTCGCGCGCGGCGACGCCATGGTCGCCGGGTACGGGCTGGAGGGCGGGGCGGTCTATGCGCTGGCGGCCTCCCTGCGCGACGCGATCGAGGCTGACGGCCGAGCGGTGCTGGAGATCGATCTGCGCCCCGACATTCCGGCCGAGACCCTGGAACGGCGCCTGCTGTCGCCGCGCGGCGGCCAGAGCCTGGCCAATTTCCTGCGCAAGGCCGTCAAGCTGTCGCCGGTCGAGGTTAATCTGCTGCGCGAGGCCCACGGCCTGGACCTGCCGACCGAGTCGGCGGCCCTGGCGGCGGCGATCAAGGCCGCGCCGATCGCGCTGACCGCCGTCCAGCCGCTGGAGCGGGCGATCTCGGCGGCCGGCGGCGTGCGGTTCGAAGGCTTGGACGGGCTGGCGCTGCGCGATCGTCCGAACGTGATCTTGGCCGGCGAGATGCTGGACTGGGAGGCCCCCACCGGCGGCTACCTGCTGCAGGCCTGTTTCGCGACGGGCGTGGCGGCGGGGCGGGCGGCGCTGGGGCGCTAACGCATCGCCGCCCGGATCTTCGCCGCCATGGCCTCCAGGTCCTTGGGATCGGCGACCGCGTTCTCGACCAGATAGGCCGGCTTGCCGGCCACGCGCGGGATCACGTGCATGTGCAGGTGCGGCACACTCTGGCCGACGCCGTTGTTCTGCAGGACCAGGAAGCCCTCCAGCCCCAGGGCATCCACCTCTGCGCGGCCCACCTTCTGGACCACGGCCATGACCTTGGCGAGGTCGGCGGGGTCCATGTCCAGGATGTTGCGGGCCTGGGACGTCTTCGAAATCACCAGCACGTGGCCGGGCTCCATTGGCGCGCGGTCCATGAAGGCCAGCACGTCCTTGTCCTCATAGACCTTGTAGGCCGGAGCCTCGCCGCGAATGATCCGGGCGAAGATGTTGCCGGGGTCATAGGCGGCGGTCAGCGGCAGGGGCGGGCGCGGCGCGCTCCTGGGATTGAACTGGCCCAGCCAGCGGATGACTTCGCTCTCCAGGGCGATGCGGGCGTCCGAGAAGCTGTGGTCGGTGGGCAGGTAGGTTTCGGTGACGGCGCTGGCGCCGGCGGCGCGGGCGGCCTTCACGACCTCGCGGTTGGATGGGCCCAGGGCCAGCTCGGCGCCGATCACCAGGGCCGGGCGCTGACCCAGTTTCGCCACCAGGGGCGCCAGGCGCAGCTGGTCGCCGTCGCGCTCGAGCTCGGCGACCAGGCCCTCGGGCGTGGCGACCAGCGGCGGAGTGTCGGGGCGCAGGCGGTCGACGGCGGCCTTGCGGGTGGCGGCGTCGACGATGGTCGCCTTGCGCGCGCCGATGTCGGCGGCGTCGATCAGCACGGCTCCGGCCACGCGGGGATCAGCAGCCGCGGCGCTGGCGGTCATGAAGCCGCCCAGGCTGTGGCCGGCCACGACGATGCGGGCGGTGTCCACACGGTACTTGGCGGCGTTGGTCGGGTCGGCCAGGAAGGCGACGGCCGCCGCGGCGTCGGCGCGGGCGTTGGCGTACGAGAACTTGCCCTCGCTGCCCCACGAGCCGCGATAGTTGATCCGCATGGCGTTCCAGCCGGCCCGGCGCACGGCCTGCAGCAGGTCGATATTGGTCTCGTTGCCGGGGAAGCCGTGCAGGAACAGCAGCGTCGGATGCGGTCCCGCGCCGGCGGCGGTGTAGAGGATCGCATTGACCTTCGAGCCCTGGATGTCGACCTGGAAGGCGGCCATGTCGGCCGGGTGGTCCTTGTCGCGGGGATTGTCGGCGACCACGGCGCGCGGCGTCGGGGCGACCTTGGGCTCGGCCAGGGCGGGGCCGGCCAGGGCTGTCAGGAGCAGGGCGCAGGCGCCGGCGATGAGCTTGCGAGTCATGAGGTTCCCCGTTCCCGATCCTAGTCGCCGCCGATAAACCCAGAAAGTCGCGACCTGGGAAATAGCGCGATGGCATAAACCCTCGCGGTTGCGGACCGACCCCTGTTGATATCCTGCGCCACATCGTCTATACGGCGCGCCTTCATCGATGGACTCCGGTCCGTTGACGAACCTGTTTGAGAACTACGGGGCGTGGGGTCACCAACGCCATAATTGAGGAAGGGCCCTTCCTCGCCGTCGGGAGACAGGGATAGAGACGCCGACGCTCTCCTGCTTCAGGACTTCTGTTCGAAGCAGACACGCGGCCGACTTTCCTTGGAACAGGCATATGCGACTCGCACGCGGGAGCAATTCCGCATGGGACCGCATCTGGCTGCCGGAATGGTCCGGCTGCTGTAATTGAGTAGGAGACCGCAATGGACCGCGCTCAAAAGCAGGAATCGATCGAGTCGCTGAAAAGCGTCTTCGCCGATGCCGGCGCTGTCGTCGTGACCCACTACATGGGTCTGACCGTTGCGGAAATGACCGACCTTCGTCTTCGCCTCCGCAAGGAAGGCGCCGCGATCAAGGTTGTGAAGAACACCCTGGCCCTCAAGGCTCTGGACGGCTCGCTCGGTGAGAAGGGCGACACGCTCTTCACCGGTCCGGTCGCCATCGCCTACGGCCCGGACGCCGTCACGGCCGCGAAGATCGCGGTGCAGTTCGCCAAAGAAAACGACAAGCTCAAGATTGTCGGTGGCGTTCTGGACCAGACCAACGTGCTCGACGAAGCCGGCGTGCGTGCTCTGGCGACCCTGCCGTCGCTGGACGAACTGCGTGGCAAGCTTATCGGCCTCATCCAGGCTCCGGCGACCAAGATCGCTGGCGTCCTGCAGGCCCCGGCTGCCCAGCTGGCTCGCGTTTTCAACGCCTACGCGACCAAAGACGCCGCGTAACGGTCATCCCCGCATATCTATCCCAATCTCTCTAAGGAACTGACACATGTCGAAGCTCGAAAAGCTGGTCGAAGAACTGTCCACCCTGTCGGTGCTGGAAGCCGCTGAACTGTCGAAGCTGCTGGAAGAAAAGTGGGGCGTTTCGGCCGCTGCTCCGGTCGCCGTCGCCGCCGCTGGTGGCGCTGCCGCCGCTCCGGCCGAAGCTGCTGAAGAGCAAACCGAGTTCACCGTTGTCCTGGTCGACGGCGGCGACAAGAAGATCAACGTGATTAAGGAAGTCCGCGGCGTCCGTCCGGACCTCGGCCTGAAGGAAGCCAAGGACCTGGTCGAAGGCGCTCCGCAGAACGTCGTCGAGAACGTCTCGAAGCAACAAGCCGACGAGATCTCGAAGAAGCTCACGGAAGCCGGCGCCAAGATCCAAATCAAGTAATTCGCTCCCAGCGTCAGCTGGGATCGAGTTCCTTTTGGAACTGCCGACGCGGCCTCGGAGGGAAACTTCCGGGGCCGTTTTCTTTTGGCCGGGTGATCGCAAAAGACGACAGGAATCCGCCTTCTTAGGCGCAAGGCCTAGGAAGGCCATTTGCCCTTAGGCCTGCAGGTCTTCGCGCTCAGACCGCCAGGGCATGGCCAGCTTGGTCACGGTCATCGAGAAGATCACCCAGCCCAGGTCGTTCTGGATCAGGGCGTCGGCCTCGGTCAGGCTGTGCAGGGTGAAGATGGTCAGGAACGGCAGGAAGAAGAAGGCCGGCGCCGTCGGCAGCCGGGTGAGGCCCTTCAGCCACGCCCCGCCCAGCAGGGCCAGCCAGGCAGCCAGACCGAAATAGCCAAGCTCGATCCAGACTCCCAGGACGGTGTTGTGGGCCGAGAAGATCGTGAAGCCCTGGTTCTTGGAGATCCAGGCGACGGGGCCGCGTCCGGACTGGTCGTCCCACACCGCGCCATAGCCGTAGCCTGTCCACGGTTTCAGGTCGATCTGCCGCTGCACGGCGTCCCAGATCAGGGTGCGGCCGGTGAAGGTGGCGTCACGGCCGATCAGCTTGAAGACCAGGTCCGGGGCCAGGGTGAGGAGCGCGGCGATTAGGGCGATGCTGCTGACCGCGCCGAACACCGCCAGGGTGCCGATCGCGGGATTGCGCCGGCACAGGCCGATGACCGGCACAAAGCACAGGCCGGCCATGCAGGAGAGCAGGGCGGTCTTGGACGTCGACAGCACGATCAGCGCCAGGGCCCCGGCCGCGAAGCCCAGCCACAACTTTCGCCGCTGCGGATTGGCGATGGCGCAGGCCACCAAGGTCGGGGTACCCAGAGACATGGCGTAGCCCAGCTGGTTCTTGCCCCCATAGACGCCGCGCCAGGCGCCGGGGAAGTCGGCGGACATCACGCCATAGGCCGGCAGCACGATGCCGAGGAAAAACGAGCACCCCACCACGACGGCGAAGGTGGTCCCCAGCACCTCCAGGGTCTTGGGCCATTCGAAGCGCTCGGCCAGCAACACGCCGGCCATGGTCGTCATCACGATGGCGATCAGGCGGCGCTGGGTCACGCCCGGCTGCAGGCTCCAGAACATCGAGCATATGGCCACGGCCAACAGGGCGCACAGAAGCCAGGAGCGGGCCAGGGTCTTGGCGAAGCGCCAGGGCCGCAGGCAGATGATCGCCAGCACGGCCAGATAGACCGGGAAGAACACCAGGCGCAGCACGGCCGACTGGCTGTTGGTGGCGCTGGACGAGACGTCGATGCCGCCGGTGCCGGGACCCATGAACAGCAGCAGGTAGAACTGGCTGAAGATCAGCGTCGCGAAGACGCAGGTCCAGAACGGGATGTCGATCTGCGGCCGCGCACCGGCAACGGCCGGGGTCCACGCCTGCGGCGCCTCTTCGGCATAGAGGCCGTAGGGCGTCGACATTCAGCGCTCTCTCCCACCTTGAGGACTACAGCGGGTTGTTAACCGCAAGATGTTAATTCCGGCTGAAATCTGGGGTTTTCGATAGTGCAGAGCTCGCAAGCTGCCGACCCGCTCGGCCCTCAAACAAGGATTGGGGCGTTGGATGGCGTCCGCGCCATCAGCATCCTGTTGGTGCTGGCCGGACACCTGCTGCCGCTCAGCTTCAGGGGCGTCGACGGCAACTCCGTGGCGGCCACGGCGGGCATGGCGCTGTTCTTCGTGCTGTCGGGCTATTTCGTCACGCGCATCCTGGAACAGGGCGTGACGACCCGGGACTTCCTGATCCGCCGCATGCTGCGGATCGTGCCGCTGGCCTATCTGTTCGCCATCGCGGTCTTCGTGATCTTCAAGCCCGACCTGACGGCGCTGCGCAACACGCTGCTGTTCACCCTGAACTACACCCAGGGCCCCTATGTCTGGCAGACGGGCCATCTTTGGTCGCTGTGCGTCGAGATGCAGTTCTATCTGGCCATGGCCGCGCTGTACCTGGCGCTGGGCGCGCGGGCCAAGTGGGCGATCCTGATCGCCCCGCCCTGCGTCACCGTGCTGCGGGTGCTGTCGGGCGACGGCTGGAGCACCTTCACCCACCTGCGCTGTGACGAACTGCTGGTCGGGGGCGTGCTGTATCTGGCCACGACCGGGGCCTATGGCGACCTGTCGCGGATCTGGCGCCGTCTGGGACCGGCGCTGCCGATCCTGGCCATCGTGTTCCTGATCACCTGCAGCCCCGACGTGCCGGTGGCCCCGCTGCTGCGCGCCTGGCCGGCGGCGTTGGTGGTTGGCGCCGTGCTCAGCCTGCGGTCGGGCTGGATCCTGGCGATCCTGGAGTCCGCGCCGATGGCCTATATCGCCAAGGTCTCGTACGCGGTCTATGTCGTCCACCTGGCCTGCGCCAGCGGCCCGCTGGCGGGCGGCGACAAGGTGCTGCTCTACACCGTGAAGCGGCCGATCTCGTTCGCCCTGACCTTCCTGATCGCCCACATCTCGACCACCTATTACGAGGCGTTCTGGAACCGTCTGGCCCACCGGATGACGCAGCGCCGCCCTGCGCCGGCGCCCGTGGCCCAGGCCGCGCCGGAAGCCGCGTAGCGGGTTGCGCCGACGCTGATTTGGCGGCCTGATGGCCCGGTTTCGCCGGAGCCCCATCGTGAATCGCAGAGCCCTCATCGCCGGCGTCGCCGCCACGGCCGCCATGCCGAGCCTGGCCGCGGCCGATGGCCTGGGCGGCATCCGCATCCCGGCCTCGACCTGTGACAGCGAACTGCGCGGCCTGTCGCCGACCGGCGGCAAGTCCTACTGGGCCTCGGGCTCCAAGGGCTGGCTGGTGCGCGGCAAGGACGAGCGCCAGGACGCCATGCGCATCGTCGGGGCCGAGGCCCTGGACTTCCGCGGCCTGCACGCCTTCAGCGACAGCCATGTGCTGGCCATGAGCGCCGGGCCGGGCGACGCCTCGCAGCTGTGGCGTACGCGCGACGGCGGCAAAAAGTGGGTCCAGGTCACGACCAACCAGGACCCGGACGGCTTCTGGGATTCGATCGCCTTTGTCGACAGCCGACGCGGCTTCATCCTGGGCGATCCGACGCAGAGCCGCTTCACGGTGCTCTATACCGCCGACGGCGGCGACACTTGGAACCGGCTTAAGCCCGAGGGCGTGCCGCCGGCCGACGACGGGGAGAGCGCCTTCGCCGCCAGCAATGGCTGCGTGGCCATCGGCCGGCATGGGCAGGTGGCGTTCTGCACCGGCGGGGCGGGCAAGGCGCGGGTCTATCTGTCGCGCGGCGGCGGCGGGGTGTTCGTGGCGCTGGACACGCCGATCCCGGCCGACAGCCGCTCCAAGGGCGCCTTCGCCTGCGCCTTCGCCAAGGACGGTACGCTGTGGGTCTGCGGCGGCGACTACAAGAACCCGACGGCCGAGGGCGTGAACCTGGCCCGGCTGGCGCCGGGCCGCATCACCTTCGAGGCCGTGCCCGCGCCGGCCGGCTATCTCTCGGGCCTGGACGTCCACGGCGACACGGTGATGGCCACGGGGCTGGCAGGCACGATCGTCAGCCGCAAGGGTGCGCCGTTCCAGCGGGTCTCGCCCGCGCCGATGAACACCGTCCGGCTGACGGGCAAGACGTCGGGCGTGCTGTGTGGGCCGAAGGGAACGATCGGGCTGTGGAAGGCCTGAGAATAACCCTCATCGTCATCCCGCGCTTTATGCGCGGGACCCATTTGTCCGCCGCAAGTGAAGTGCAGGCTCACGCTCTCCCCCGGAAGCTGAACCATGGGTCCCGCGCATAAAGCGCGGGATGACGGGGGAGGGGGAGAGAAAACCCGGAACCCTCCCGCCCAAGCTACGTTTCCCCCACATGCTCAAGCTCGCCGGTGTCCTGCTCGTCCTGATGATCCTGTTCGGGGTCCTGGGTTTCGTGGTCGATGTGGCCGGCGCGTTGACCAAGGTGGCGTTCTTCGTCTGCCTGATCGCGTTCGGCGGCTCCCTGGCGATGAAGGCGTTGAAGAAGGGGTAAGGCGTAAAAGCCCGCTCATCCCCGCGAAAGCGGGGACCCAAGCCGACTCTCGGCTTGGTCGGTCTACAGAGGGCCGCCTGCACGCGCCGCCTGGGTCCCCGCTTTCGCGGGGATGAGCGGTGTGCAGGTTGATCACACTTTCCCCCTTCCCATCCTTATCCACATCCCCTATATCCCCGCGTTCACGAAGACATTCGGCGGAGCGCGTCTGCGCGTCCGTATTACGCCCCGAGGCGCGATCAGCCGCCCTCCGATCCGCGCGAAGGGGCGCCCTCAAGCTTCCGGTCCCGGTCGCTTGATAGGGGAATTCCAGCGTCCGCAGCTCCCTGAACAGGCGAGCGGCGAGGGTGGACGCCGAGGCAATTCGAATTCACGCGCGGATTCCGTCCGCGCCGCAGGGAAAAAACATGGCGCAATCCTTCACCGGCAAGAAGCGTATCCGGAAGTCGTTCGGACGCATCCCCGAGGCTGTGCAGATGCCGAACCTCATCGAGGTTCAGCGCTCCTCCTACGAACAGTTCCTGCAGCGCGAGGTCCGTCCGGGCCAGCGCCGCGACGAGGGCGTGGAAGCGGTCTTCAAGTCGGTGTTCCCGATCAAGGACTTCAACGAACGCGCCGTCCTGGAATACGTTTCGTACGAGTTCGAAGAGCCCAAGTACGACGTTGAAGAGTGCATTCAGCGCGACATGACCTTCGCCGCGCCGCTGAAGGTCAAGCTGCGCCTGATCGTGTTCGAGACGGAAGAAGAAACCGGCGCCCGCTCGGTCAAGGACATCAAGGAGCAGGACGTCTACATGGGCGATATCCCGCTCATGACGGACAAGGGCACCTTCATCGTCAACGGCACCGAGCGCGTCATCGTCTCGCAGATGCACCGTTCGCCGGGCGTGTTCTTCGACCACGACAAGGGCAAGACCCACGCCTCGGGCAAGCTGCTGTTCGCCGCCCGCGTGATCCCGTACCGCGGCTCGTGGCTGGACTTCGAGTTCGACGCCAAGGACATCGTCTACGTCCGCATCGACCGTCGCCGTAAGCTGCCGGCCACGACCTTCCTCTATGCCCTGGGCATGGACGGCGAAGAGATCCTGACCACGTTCTACGACGTCGTTCCGTTCGAGAAGCGTTCGGGCGGCTGGGCCACCCCGTACAAGCCCGAGCGCTGGCGCGGCGTGAAGCCGGAGTTCCCCCTGGTCGACGCCGACACGGGTGAGGAAGTCGCTCCGGCCGGCACCAAGATCACCGCTCGCCAGGCCAAGAAGTTCGCCGACGGCGGTCTGAAGACCCTGCTGCTGGCGCCTGAGGCCCTGACCGGCCGCTATCTGGCCCGCGACGCCGTCAACTTCGAAACCGGCGAGATCTACTCGGAAGCCGGCGACGAGCTGGACGTTCCGGCGATCCAGGCCCTGGCCGACCAAGGCTTCGACACGATCGACGTGCTGGACATCGACCACGTCACGGTCGGCGCCTACATGCGCAACACCCTGCGCGTGGACAAGAACGCCGTCCGTGAAGACGCGCTGTTCGACATCTACCGCGTGATGCGTCCGGGCGAGCCGCCGACGGTGGAAGCCGCCGAAGCGATGTTCAAGTCGCTGTTCTTCGACGCCGAGCGCTACGACCTGTCGTCGGTGGGCCGCGTGAAGATGAACATGCGCCTGGAGCAGGACGTGTCGGACGAAGTCCGCACCCTGCGCAAGGAAGACGTCCTGGCCGTGCTGAAGGTCCTGGTGGGCCTGCGCGACGGTCGCGGCGAAATCGACGACATCGACAACCTGGGCAACCGTCGCGTTCGCTCGGTCGGTGAGCTGCTGGAAAACCAGTACCGCGTCGGCCTGCTGCGCATGGAACGCGCCATCAAGGAACGCATGTCGTCGGTCGACATCGACACCGTGATGCCGCACGACCTGATCAACGCCAAGCCGGCCGCCGCCGCCGTCCGCGAATTCTTCGGCTCCTCGCAGCTGTCGCAGTTCATGGACCAGACGAACCCGCTGTCGGAAATCACCCACAAGCGTCGTCTCTCGGCGCTTGGCCCGGGCGGTCTGACCCGTGAGCGCGCCGGCTTCGAAGTCCGCGACGTTCACCCGACGCACTACGGCCGCATCTGCCCGATTGAAACGCCGGAAGGCCCGAACATCGGTCTGATCAACTCGCTGGCCACGCACGCTCGCGTGAACAAGTACGGCTTCATCGAGAGCCCGTACCGTCGCGTGAAGGACGGCAAGCCGCAGGACGAAGTCGTCTACATGTCGGCGATGGAGGAATCCAAGCACGTCATCGCCCAGTCGAACATCGACGTGACCGGTGGCGAGATCGTCGAAGACCTGGTTCCGGGCCGCATCAACGGCGAACCGACCCTCCTGCAAAAGGAGACGGTGGACCTGATGGACGTGTCGCCGCGCCAAGTCGTGTCGGTCGCCGCGGCCCTGATCCCGTTCCTCGAAAACGATGACGCCAATCGCGCGCTCATGGGTTCGAACATGCAACGTCAGGCCGTGCCGCTGGTGCAGTCGGACGCCCCTCTGGTCGGCACCGGCATGGAAGCCGTCGTCGCCCGTGACTCGGGCGCCGTCGTCATCGCCAAGCGCACGGGCGTGGTCGAGCAGATCGACGGTACGCGTATCGTCATCCGCGCCACCGAAGAGACCGACGCGGCCCGCTCGGGCGTCGACATCTACCGGATGTCGAAGTTCCAGCGTTCGAACCAGTCGACCTGCATCAACCAGCGCCCGCTGGTGAAGGTGGGCGACCGCATCAGCGCCGGCGACATCATCGCCGACGGTCCGTCGACCGAGCTGGGCGAACTGGCCCTGGGCCGCAACGCGCTCGTCGCGTTCATGCCCTGGAACGGCTACAACTTCGAAGACTCCATCCTGATCTCCGAACGCATCGTCCGTGACGACGTCTTCACCTCGATCCACATCGAGGAATTCGAAGTCATGGCCCGCGACACGAAGCTGGGTCCGGAAGAAATCACCCGCGACATCCCGAACGTCGGCGAGGAAGCCCTGCGCAACCTCGACGAAGCCGGCATCGTGGCGATCGGCGCCGAAGTCCAGCCGGGCGACATCCTGGTCGGCAAGGTCACGCCGAAGGGCGAAAGCCCGATGACGCCGGAAGAAAAGCTGCTGCGCGCCATCTTCGGTGAAAAGGCCTCGGACGTCCGCGACACCAGCCTGCGCCTGCCCCCGGGCGTCGCCGGCACGATCGTCGACGTGCGCGTGTTCAACCGCCACGGCGTCGACAAGGACGAACGTGCGCTGGCCATCGAACGCGCCGAGATCGACCGTCTGGGCAAGGACCGCGACGATGAGTTCGCGATCCTGAACCGCAACATCTCGGGCCGTCTGCGCGAGCTGCTGGTCGGCAAGGTCGCTCTGTCGGGTCCCAAGGGCCTGCAGCGCGGCGAGATCACCTCGGAAGGCCTGGCTCAGGTCGCTTCGGGTCTGTGGTGGCAGATCGCGCTCGAAGACGAGAAGGCGATGGGCGAACTGGAAAGCCTGCGCCGCCTGTTCGACGAGAACCGCAAGCGCCTCGACCGTCGTTTCGAAGACAAGGTCGACAAGCTGCAGCGCGGCGACGAACTGCCCCCGGGCGTGATGAAGATGGTCAAGGTCTTCGTGGCCGTGAAGCGCAAGCTTCAGCCGGGCGACAAGATGGCCGGCCGTCACGGCAACAAGGGCGTCATCTCGCGCATCCTGCCGATCGAGGACATGCCGTTCCTCGCCGACGGTACGCACGTCGACGTCGTTCTGAACCCGCTGGGCGTGCCCTCGCGCATGAACGTCGGTCAGATCTTCGAAACCCACCTGGGCTGGGCCTGCGCCAATCTCGGCAAGCAGATCACCAACCTGATGGAAGACTGGCAGGCTGGCGGTCAGAAGCAGGCTCTCATCGAGCGCCTGCAAGAGATCTACGGCCCGGACGAAGTCCTGCCGGAAACCGAAGAAGAGCTGGTCGAGCTGGCCAAGAACCTGGGCAAGGGCGTTCCCATCGCCACCCCCGTGTTCGACGGCGCGCGCATGGACGACATCGAGAACCACCTCGAGATGGCCGGCGTGAACCGTTCGGGTCAGTCGGTGCTGTTCGACGGCCTGACCGGCGAGCAGTTCAAGCGTCCGGTCACGGTCGGCTACATCTACATGCTGAAGCTGCACCACCTGGTCGACGACAAGATCCACGCCCGTTCGATCGGTCCGTACTCGCTCGTCACGCAACAGCCGCTGGGTGGTAAGGCCCAGTTCGGCGGTCAGCGCTTCGGGGAAATGGAAGTGTGGGCTCTGGAAGCCTACGGCGCGGCCTACACCCTGCAGGAAATGCTGACGGTGAAGTCCGACGACGTGGCTGGCCGGACCAAGGTTTACGAGTCGATCGTCCGCGGCGACGACACGTTCGAAGCCGGTATCCCGGAAAGCTTCAACGTGCTGGTCAAGGAAATGCGCTCGCTCGGCCTGAACGTCGAGCTGGAGAACAGCTGATCCGGATCTCCCTCCCTGGCCTGATGGCCGGGGAGGGGCCTCCCATCAGCCCACTCTCCAACTTTGAATTTTCGCGGGTATCCCCGCAGAAGGAACCAAGATGAACCAGGAAGTCCTGAACATCTTCAATCCGGTCCAGGCCGCTCCGACCTTCGACCAGATCCGCATCTCGCTGGCTTCGCCGGAAAAGATCCGCTCGTGGTCGTTCGGCGAGATCAAGAAGCCGGAAACCATCAACTACCGCACGTTCAAGCCCGAGCGTGACGGCCTGTTCTGCGCCCGTATCTTTGGCCCGACCAAGGACTACGAATGCCTGTGCGGCAAGTACAAGCGCATGAAGTACAAGGGCATCATCTGCGAAAAGTGCGGCGTTGAAGTCACCCTGGCCCGCGTCCGTCGCGAGCGCATGGGTCACATCGAGCTGGCCTCGCCGGTCGCCCACATCTGGTTCCTGAAGTCGCTGCCGTCGCGTATCGCCATGATGCTCGACATGCCGCTGAAGGACATCGAGCGCGTCCTGTACTTCGAATACTACATCGTCACCGAGCCGGGCCTGACCCCGCTGAAGCAGCACCAGCTGCTGTCGGAAGACGACTACATGCGTGCTCAGGAAGAGTACGGCGACGACAGCTTCACCGCCGAAATCGGCGCGGAAGCGGTCCAGAACCTGCTGAAGGCCATCGACCTCGAGAAAGAGGCCGAGCGTCTGCGCGAGGAACTGGCCGGCACCGTGTCGGACATGAAGCAGAAGAAGTTCAGCAAGCGCCTGAAGATCCTGGAAGCCTTCCAGGAGTCGGGCAACCGTCCCGAGTGGATGGTGCTGACGGTCGTTCCGGTCATCCCGCCGGAACTGCGTCCGCTGGTGCCGCTGGACGGCGGCCGCTTCGCGACCTCGGACCTGAACGACCTGTATCGCCGGGTCATCAACCGTAACAACCGCCTGAAGCGCCTGATCGAGCTGCGTGCGCCCGACATCATCATCCGCAACGAAAAGCGGATGCTGCAGGAGTCGGTCGACGCCCTGTTCGACAACGGCCGTCGCGGTCGCGTCATCACCGGCGCCAACAAGCGTCCGCTGAAGTCGCTGGCCGACATGCTGAAGGGTAAGCAGGGTCGCTTCCGTCAGAACCTGCTGGGCAAGCGCGTCGACTACTCGGGCCGTTCGGTCATCGTGGTGGGTCCCGAGCTGAAGCTGCACGAGTGCGGCCTGCCCAAGAAGATGGCGCTCGAGCTGTTCAAGCCGTTCATCTATGCGCGTCTGGACGCCAAGGGCCTGTCGGGCACCGTCAAGCAGTCCAAGCGCATGGTCGAGCGCGAGCAGCCGCAGGTGTGGGACATCCTCGAAGAGGTGATCCGCGAACACCCGGTCATGCTGAACCGCGCGCCGACGCTTCACCGTCTGGGCATCCAGGCGTTCGAGCCGAAGCTGATCGAGGGCAAGGCCATCCAGCTGCACCCGCTGGTCTGCGCCGCGTTCAACGCCGACTTCGACGGCGACCAGATGGCCGTGCACGTCCCGCTGAGCCTGGAAGCTCAGCTGGAAGCGCGCGTCCTGATGATGTCGACCAACAACATCCTGTCGCCCGCCAACGGTCGCCCGATCATCGTGCCGTCGCAGGACATCGTCCTGGGTCTGTACTACCTGTCGGTCGCCCGCGAGGGTGAGCCGGGCGAAGGCAAGATCTTCGCCGACCTGGGTGAAATCGAAGCCGCCATGGACGCAGGCGTCATCTCGCTGCACGCCAAGATCAAGGCGCGCCACACCGAGATGACTCCGGACGGTCAGCTGCTGCGCAAGGTGATCGACACCACGCCGGGCCGCATGAAGATCGCCGCCCTGCTGCCGCACCACCCGCAGATTGGCCACCGCCTGATCGAAAAGGCGCTGACCAAGAAGGAAATCGGCAATCTGATCGACATCGTCTACCGCCACTGCGGTCAGAAGGCGACGGTCATCTTCGCCGACAAGGTCATGGGTCTGGGCTTCAAGGAAGCCGCCAAGGCCGGCATTTCCTTCGGCAAGGACGACATCATCATCCCGAAGCGGAAGGAGGCCATCGTGGCCGAAACCCGCTCGCTGGCCGAGGAGTACGAGCAACAGTACGCCGACGGTCTGATCACCAAGGGTGAGAAGTACAACAAGGTCGTTGACGCCTGGGCCAAGGCGACGGACCGCGTCGCCGACGAGATGATGGCCGAGCTTCAGATGAAGCATAAGGACGAGAACGGCCGCGAGCGCGAGATCAACGCCATCTACATGATGGCTCACTCGGGCGCCCGTGGTTCGCAAGCCCAGATGAAGCAGCTGGGCGGCATGCGCGGTCTGATGGCCAAGCCTTCGGGTGAGATCATCGAGACCCCGATCGTCTCGAACTTCAAGGAAGGCCTGACCGTTCAGGAATACTTCAACTCGACCCACGGCGCTCGTAAGGGCCTCGCGGACACCGCGCTGAAGACCGCCAACTCGGGCTACCTGACCCGTCGTCTGGTCGACGTCGCGCAGGACTGCATCATCGTCGAAGAAGACTGCGGCACCACGAAGGGCATCACCCTGCGCGCCGTCGTCGAAGGCGGCGACGTGCTGGTCTCGCTGGGCACCCGCGTCCTGGGCCGCTTCACCGCTGAAGACGTCAAGGATCCGGGCACCGGCGAACTGGTCGTTCCGGCCGACACCTATATCGACGAGAACATCGCCGACGCCATCGAGGCTGCGGTCGTCCAGTCGGTCAAGGTCCGTTCGGTCCTGACCTGTGAAGCCAAGATCGGCGTCTGCGGCGCCTGCTACGGCCGCGACCTGGCGCGTGGTACGCCGGTGAACATCGGTGAAGCGGTCGGCGTCATCGCCGCCCAGTCGATCGGTGAGCCCGGCACGCAGCTGACGATGCGTACGTTCCACATCGGCGGCACCGCCCAGGTGGCCGAGCAGTCGTTCTTCGAAGCCTCGAACGACGGTACGGTCCGCGTGATCGGTCCGACGGTCGTGGGCGCCGACGGCGCGCTGGTCATCATGAGCCGCAACACCACCGTCAGCGTCCTCGTCGACGGCAAGGAACGCGAGACCTACAAGCCGCCGTACGGCGCGCGCCTGAAGGTCAAGGACGGCGATGCGGTCAAGCGCGGCCAGCGCCTCGGCGACTGGGACCCCTACACCACTCCGATCATCACCGAAGTCGCCGGTCGCATCCGCGCCGAAGACCTGGTCGATGGCCTGTCGATCCGCGAGGAGGTCGACGAAGCGACGGGCATCGCCCAGCGCGTCGTCGCCGACTGGCGAACCTCGGCCCGCGGTTCGGACCTGCGTCCGGCCATGGGCGTGCTGGCCGAAGACGGCTCGTATCGTCGCCTGAGCAACGGCGGTGAAGCGCGCTACCTGCTGTCGGCCGGCGCCATTCTCTCCGTCGCCGACGGCGACGAAGTGAAGCCGGGTGAAGTCATCGCGCGTATCCCGACCGAAGGCGCCAAGACCCGGGACATCACCGGTGGTCTGCCGCGCGTCGCCGAACTCTTCGAAGCCCGCCGTCCCAAGGACTGCGCGGTCATCGCGGAAATGGACGGCCGTGTCGAATTCGGCAAGGACTACAAGAACAAGCGCCGGATCAAGATCACGCCGGACGTCGATGCGGACGGCAACCAAGCCGAACCGGTCGAGTTCCTGATCCCGAAGGGCAAGCACATTGCCGTTCACGACGGGGACTTCATCACCAAGGGCGAGTACATCATCGACGGCAACCCGGATCCGCACGACATCCTGCGCATCCTGGGCGTCGAAGCCCTGGCCAACTTCCTCGTCGACGAGATCCAAGAGGTCTATCGTCTGCAGGGCGTGCCGATTAACGACAAGCACATCGAGACGATCGTTCGTCAGATGCTGCAGAAGGTCGAGATCCTCGAGCCCGGCGACACCGGCCTGATCAAGGGCGACCACCTTGATAAGCCGGAGTTCGACAAGGAACAGGACAAGGCGATCGCCCGCGGCGGCCGTCCGGCTGTGACCCAGCCGGTCCTGCTGGGCATCACCAAGGCCTCGCTGCAGACGAAGAGCTTCATCTCGGCCGCGTCGTTCCAGGAAACGACCCGCGTCCTGACCGAAGCCTCGGTGCACGGCAAGACCGACACCCTGGAAGGCCTGAAGGAAAACGTCATCGTGGGTCGCCTGATCCCCGCTGGTACGGGTTCCTACCTGCGCAGCCTGCAGCGCGTCGCCGCCAAGCGCGACGAGCAGCTGGCCCAGCAGCGCGAAGAAGCGATGGAGCCGCTGCCGGCCGAAATCGCGCTCTCCGACGCCGAATAGGCCAAGGTCTGAGTGACTAACGGAAAGGCCCGGGAGCGATCCCGGGCCTTTTTCGTTGCGCGGGCCTGTGCCACCTTCGGGCGAAATCGGGGGAGGCCGACATGCGGATCGATCGACGCAGCCTGTTCATGGGCGCCAGCGCCGCCGCGGCGCTTGGGGGCCTGGCGGTCGCCGCCGGGGCCCAGGTCCTGCCGCCCGCGGGCTACGCCACGCCGGCCGGCACCAGCCCGTTCACGCCCGACGTCTATCGCGCCCGCCGCGCCAAGCTGATGGAGCAGCTGAAGACCGGCGTGGCGGTGATCTATGGCGCCAACGCCGTCGACAGCAGCGCGCCGGTCTCGCCGCCCTTCTTCCAGAACGGCGACTTCGCCTGGCTGACCGGCATCGTCGACGAGCCCGGCGCCATCCTGGTCCTGGCCCCGACCGAGCGGACCGTGAAGGAGTGGCTGCTGCTGCCCTCGCGCGACATCGAGAACGAGCGCTGGAACCAGGAGCGCGTGCCGTTGGGCTCGCTGATCGAGCAGCGCACCGGCGTGCAGCGGGTGATGCGCACCTCGGCCCTGGGCGGGCTGGTCGCGAGCCTGGCCTCGCGCTCCAAGGAGCTGCGGTTCCTGGGGCCGATCGCGTCGGCCAACGCCCCGGTGCCGCCGGCCCTGGAGCTGTACGGCAAGGTCGCCCAGCGGGTGCCGGGCTGCGCCCTGCGCGACGACACCGGCGTGCTGCCGCGCCTGCGCTGCGTGAAGGAGCCGCGCGAGCTGGTCCTGATGCGCAAGGCCATGGACGCCACCCGCGCCGGCCACCTGGCGGCCATGCGCCAGGCGCGTCCGGGCATGCCGGAGAACGAGCTGCGGTTCATCGTCGAAAGCGCCTTCCGCGCCGCCGGCGGCACGGGCCTGGCCTATGACAGCATCGTCGGCTCGGGCCGCAACGCCGCCTCGCTGCACTACGCCACGGCGACCGGCACGGTGCATGGCGGCGAGCTGATCCTGCTGGACGCAGGGGCCTCGGTCGGCGGCTATGCCTGCGACGTCACCCGCACCTTCCCGGCCTCGGGCCGATTCACCCCCGAGCAGAAGGTGCTCTACGATCTGGTGCTGGAGGCCCAGGCCGCCGCCGTGTCGAAGCTGAAGGCCGGGGCCTATCTGGAGGACCTCAGCGAGGCGGCCAAGGCGGTGTTCCGCAAGGCTGGCCGCATCGACGAGTTCACCCACGGCCTGGGCCACTATGTCGGGCTGGACGTCCACGATCCAGGCGACACCACCCTGCCGATCCCGGCCGGTTCGGTGATCACCATGGAGCCGGGCCTCTATCTGCAGTCGGCCAACTACGGCATCCGCATCGAGGACCTGTACCTGGTCACCGAGACCGGCGCCGAGCGGCTGTCGGTCGGCGTGCCGCGCACGACCGACGAGATCGAGGCGTTCATGGCGGCCCGAACCTAAGGCGCTGACGTCACCCGCTGGTGGACGATGGCGTAGCGGTCGGCATAGAGCCGCTTCCACTGCGGATCGGCGTCCAGCAGTTTCACGCTGCCTTCCTCGGGGCCGAAGATCGTCCAGGCGATGCGCTGTTTCTCGAGCAGCGCCTTCAGCCGCGCGGGATCGGGCTCGACGGCCTGGAAATAGGCCTCGGTGAAGGCGTCGCCGTACATGTCGGCGCGGCCGTCGATATAGGGCCGCACGCCCTTGGCGATCAGATAGCCGCCCAGGCCATAGCCATTCAGCACTGGCTGCGCAGCCAGCTCCGCCGGCACGTGGGCCAGGGCGGTGACCGGGCTGGTGGGGCCGTCGACGCGCTGGACCGGCAGGGCCACGCGCAGGCCTAGCAGCAGCACGGCCGCGACCGCGAACCCGGCCAGCAGGGCGCGGGCAGGGCGGACGGCCTCGCGGGCATGGCCCAGGGCCTGACCAACCGGCGCGGCCAGGATCAGCGGCGCCAGCACCGCCAGCACCAGCTGGTGCCGCACGTGCTGCAGCGACATGTAGAACATCGCCAGCAGCAGCAGCAGCCGCACCGGCGGCACGCGCACGCCGCGTCCCAGGCAGACATACAGCGTGACCAGCAGGGCGATGGCGAAGGCCGACAGCTGCGAGAAGTCCTCGGACCGCCACTCGACGATGTGCGGCAGGATCTTCATGCCCATCAGGCTGAAGGGGTGGATGATCCCGGCCGGGCCCAGCGGGGTGATCATGGCGCAGGCGACGCTGGCCAGGCCGAACAGGCCCCAGCCGCGGATGACCTTGATCCGATCCGCATTCGGCGCGGTCAGAGCCTCCAGCCCGAAGGCGCCGGCGACCACGAAGGCCAGGACATAGCTGCCGTGCAGATTGGCCCAGGCGGTCATCAGCAGGGCGAAGACCAGGCGCGGCGGCCGGTCGGCGTCGCGGGCGGCCAGCATCTCGATGGTCCAGGCGGTCATCAGCGGCAGCATGAACAGCTGCGGCCGGGCCAGCAGGCTCTCGCTCATGCAGGCCAGGGCCATGGCCGTCGCAGTGATCAGGGTCAAGCCCGACAGGTCCAGCGACAGCCGCCGCACCAGCATCCAGGCCGCGGCCCCGACGGCCAGGGCGAACAGGGCCAGGGTCCCGCTCCAGCCGGCCAGGGCGTGGCCCAGCGCCATCAGCCATTCCGACAGCCACTCATGCGCCACCCACGGCGCGCCGGCCATGGTGAAGGAGAAGGGGTCGTGGGTCGGGACGCGACCGTGGGCCAGGATCCACTGGCCGGTGGCCAGGTGCCAGTAGCTGTCGCCGTCGTTCAGGACCGGGGGCGCGAACAGGATCAGGGCCAGCATGACCAGGCCGGCGATCAGCGGCGTCACGGCGCGAGCGCTCTGAATCTTGTTGTGGGTCACCTGTCCCTCCCCTTGCCTGCGTGACTAAGCCTGAAGGTGAGAACGAAGTGTTGAGGGCTCGAAACGGCGAGTAAAAGCCCGATATGGGTATTGACTACCGCTGGGCGTGTAAAACTTATCCACAAATACGCTTTTAAAACAGCGTTATTAATCAGCGCTTTAACTATATGACGCTAGGGAAACTTTTGATCCAGATCAAAAGCGGAAACCCATGCGCGCCAGCATCTCCACCAAGGTCTGCCTGACCATCGCCGCCGCCTTCGTCGTCCTGACCCTCGCGGTCCTGGGCATCGTGGCCAAAAGCTCCCTCGATTTCGCCCGCCAGCAGGCGACGGCGGCGCAGGAGTCCAGCATGCGCGTGGCCTGGGACGTGATCGGCCAGCGCGGCCAGCCGTTCCGGATCGAGGGCGACAAGCTGATGGTCGGCGACCATGTGGTGAACGGCGACTTGAAGGGCGTCGACCTGGTCAAGACCCTGGTCGGCGGCACCGCCACCGTCTTCATGGGCGACACCCGGGTGACCACCAACGTCACCAAGGAAGACGGCTCGCGCGCCGTCGGCACCCCGCTGGCCAAGGGGCCGGTCTATGACGCCGTCCTGGGCCGTGGTGAGCCCTATCGCGGCGAGGCCAAGATCCTGGGCAAGCCGTTCTTCGTCGCCTACGACCCGATCAAGAACGCCGCCGGCCAGGTGATCGGCGTGATGTATGTCGGCGTGCCGCAGTCGGACTTCTTCGCCCCCGTGTATCGTCAGCTGACCCTGCTGGCTCTGGCCTGCGTGCTGGTCGGTGCGGCCGGTGGCGGCGCCTCGGTGCTGATGACCCGCCGCCAGCTGTCGCCGCTGGGCACGCTGCGCAACGCCATGGGCCGGCTGATGGGCGGCGACCTCAGCGTCTCCCTGCCGTTCGCCGGCCGCGCCGACGACATCGGCCTGATGGCCGACGCCGTGCACCGTTTCCGCGACGAAGCCCTGGAAAAGAACCGCATCGCCGCCGACGCCGCCGCGCATCGTGAGGCCACCGAGGCCGAGCGCGACGCCGCCAGCGCCGCCGGCGCCCGCCGCGCCGCCGAACAGGCCAAGGTCGTGCAGGGTCTGGCCCTGGGCCTGGACCGCCTGTCGGCCGGCGACCTGACCGTGCGCCTGTCCGAGCCGTTCGCCCACGACTACGAAGGTCTGCGCGCCGACTTCAACCAGGCCGTCGAGCGTCTGGAAGGGGCCATGGCCGCCGTCATCTCGGCCGTGTCGGGCCTGAACGCCGGGGCCGGCGGCATCGCCACGGCCGCCGACGACCTGTCGCGCCGCAGCGAGCAGCAGGCCGCCAGCCTGGAAGAGACCGCCGCCGCCCTCGACGAGATCACCGCCACCGTGCGACGCACGGCCGACGGCGCCAAGGAAGCCCACCGCGCCGTCAGCGACGCTCAGGCCGAGGCCGGCCGCTCGCGCGACGTGGTCGCCGCGGCCGTCGAAGCCATCGGCGGCATCGAGGCCTCGTCTCGCCAGGTCGCCCAGATCATCGGCGTCATCGACGAGATCGCCTTCCAGACCAACCTTCTGGCCCTCAACGCCGGCGTCGAGGCCGCCCGCGCGGGCGAGGCCGGTCGCGGCTTCGCGGTCGTGGCTCAGGAAGTGCGGGGCCTGGCCCAGCGCTCGGCCGAGGCCGCCAAGGAGATCAAGATCCACATCGGCGACAGCGAGCGCCAGGTCAGCTCGGGCGTGTCGCTGGTCGGCGCGGCGGGCGAGACCCTGCAGCGCATCGCCGGCCAGGTCGGGGCGATCAGCAGCGTGATCACCGAGATCGCCGCCTCGGCCCAGGAGCAGTCGGCGGGCCTCAGCCAGGTCAACATCGCCGTCAACCAGATGGACCAGGCGACCCAGCACAACACCGCCATGGCCAGCCGCTCGGCCGCCTCCAGCCAGTCGCTGCGCGACGAAGCCACGGGCCTCGCCCAGCTGATCCAGCACTTCAAGGTGGGTCAAGGCGCCGCTCTCCGCCGCGCGGCGTAGGGCGCTCAACGCCTCGCAAGCCTTCGTTAACCACGTTCGCGCACGGTTCCCGCCGGCAAATCAGCGGGGGAGCCGATGCGCGCCGTCTTTATCAAGGGTCCGTCGCAGTACGATGCGACCCGGCTGTTCTCCGACCAGCTGGCGGCCGCGTTCGCGGGGCGGGGGCATGAGGCGGTGGTGGTCGACGCCTTGGCCGAGGACGATCTGGGCGCGGCCCTGGCGCGGGTCGCTGCCGAGGGCCAGGCCGACCTAGTGCACACCTATTTCTGCCTGGGCGATGCAAGGGCCCTGATCGGGCGGTCGCTGGGCGAGATCTTCGGCGCGCCGCACGTGCTGCACCATGTCGACCATCCGCTGAGCCACTTGGCCCAGCTGGAGGCGACGCCGGCCGACACCGCGATCCTGACCGTCGATCCCACCCATGTGGAGGCCGTGCGCGCGACGATGGGCGCCGACCGTTTCGCCCACCTGGCCTTCATGCCGCACGCCGGCGTCGGGGCCCCGGTCGAGCTGGACGCCGACATCGACGCCTATATCCCCGCCCGCCCGATCCCGATCCTGTTCGCCGGCACCTTCTATGGCGAGCGCCCCACGCCGTGGGCCGAGGAGGGGGCGGGCGTGCGCGCCGTCTTCGATCGCGCGCTGGACGTGGCGCTGGCCGCCGAGTTCATCCCCGCCCTGGAGGCCCTGGACCAGGTGCTGCGCGGCGTGGGCGAGGACCCGGCCGATCCGCGCTATGCCCGCCTGCGCCTCTATTCCACCTGGGTGCACGAGCAGGTGCGCCATGTGCGTCGCCAGCGTCTGCTGGACGCGGCCGGGGCGGCGGGGCTGCCGGTGTTCTGCGTCGGGGCCGGCTATGAGGGCTGGATCGAGCGCCACAAGAGCTTCCGCCTGGGCCCGGCCATGGGGCTGGACGACGTCTCGGCCCTGATGCGGCGGGCGCGGGTGGTGCTGAACGTCAACGCAAACTTCGGCCGGGGCTCGCACGAGCGGCCGCTGACCGCGATGCTGGCCGGGGCGGCGGTGGCCACCGACGGCGCCTGGTGGACCGAGCGCTTCGTCGACGGCCGCGAGGCCCTGCTGTGGCGCTGGACCGACCTGGACGCGGGCCTGTCGCGCCTGGCGGCCCTGGCCAATGACCCCGAAGCCGCCTGGCGGATGGGGGCGGCGGGTCAGGCCAAGGCGGCGGCGTCGCACCGCTTCGACCACCGGGTGGACGGGGTGATCGCCGCCGCGCGGGCTGCGCGCGACGGCGTTGAGGCTTCGGCAGCCTAGAGCCTGTCCGTTTCTGATGGAAACATCAGAAACGGATAAACAGGCTCCCATTCAAACATTTAGAGCGTGGCAAACGCCAAAACCGCTCACACTTTTGGCTGCCACGCTCTAGAAGTCGATCGAGACCCGGCCGTAGTAGTAGCCGCCGTAGACGCCGAACGGCGAGTTGCCGCCGAACGGGGCGAAGCCGTTGGTATCGGGCACGGTGTTGCGGTCCGGATAGACGTCGAACAGGTTGTTGGCTCCGATCGCCAGGGTGACGCGGTCGTTGACCGTGTAGCCGACCTCGAGATCGGTCAGCCACTTGGCGCCGTAGTGCTGGTCGGACGTGACGACGTTGTTCTGGCTGTCGAAGGCGCCGTAGCGGCTTTCGCGCAGGTTCACGCGCCAGCGGTCCTTGGTCCATTCGGCGCCCAGCAGCAGCTTGGTGCGCGGCGTGGACACCGTCACCGAGCCGCGCTGCTGGCGGTCGAACAGGGTCAGGCCCAGGCCCGCCAGCTGGGTCGGATTGGCGGCGATGCCGGCGATCCGCGTCTTGTTCCAGTTGAAGCCCAGGGTGAAGCGGGCGCGGCCCAGCTCGCCCAGGTCGCGGGCATAGGCGCCGACCAGATCCAGGCCCGTGGTGTTGGTGTCGATGGCGTTGGCGAAGTAGCGCACCGAAAGGTTCGACGGCAGGCCGTTGCGGGTCAGGATCTGGCTGACGCCGGTCCCCGACAGCAGGCCGGTGAGGGCGATGCGGTCGCGCAGCTCGATGCGGTAGCCGTCCAGGGTGATCGACAGGCCGGGCAGCGGCGTTAGGGCAAGGCCGACGCTGTAGTTGGTCGAGGTCTCGGGTGTCAGCGGCTTGGCGCCCAGGGCCTGGCCGACGGCGGACTCGGGCCGCACCGTCTTGGACTCTACGAACGTGAAGGCGCCATTGACGATATTGGCCTGGTTGGAGGTCTGGGCGTAGCCCTGCTGCGACAGCGAGGGGGCGCGGAAGCCGTTGCTGACCGTGGCGCGCAGGGCCACCGCGTCGCTGAACTCGTAACGGGCCGACAGCTTGCCGCTCCACACGTCGCCGGCGGCGTCGTCATAGTCCTCGTAGCGGCCGGCGGCGGCCACGAAGAACTTGTCGGTCACGTCCAGGCTGAGGTCGAGATAGGCCGCATAGTTGGCGCGCGAGATATTGGCCTCGTCCGAGGGATCCAGCACCACGGCGCCTTGCGCGCCGACGGTCGCCGCGCGGCCGGCCAGGTTGCCGTAACCCGCCGGATAGACGTAGCCGCCCGCCCGGTAGGCGTCGATATCGCCGACGCGGGTGCGATAGCGCTCCCAGCGGTATTCGCCGCCGGCCGCCACGGTCAGGTCGCGGCCGCCCAGCACCTGGAACTGGCGGCTGACGTCCAGATTGGTCGTCCACTGCTCGAAGCTGGAGGTGAAGGTGTGGAAGCTGGTCGGGCTTGCCGGACCCAGCGAGGCGTTCAGCGTGTTGCTGGAGCCGTGCTCGACGCGGTTGCGGCCATAGGTCGTCGACAGGTCAAGGTTCCAGCCGGCGGCCAGCCACTTGGCGCCCGCGGTCGTCTGATAGTCGACCTCGTCCAGGGTGTAGTTGGGGGCGAAGCCGTCCGGATAGATCTGCAGCAGGTTCTGGTTGCTGTTGGGGCGGCGGAAGCCCTGGCCGACCACGGCGTCGCGGAAGCTGAGCGTCGCGGCGCTATAGACGTCGACCTCGCCGAACGCCTGGCCGGCATTGGCCGACAGGCTGGCCGACTTGGTCTTGGGCAGGCCGCCGCGGTACAGCTGATAGCGGTTGGCGGTCAGCTCGCGCGGATCGGGCGCGCCGCCGGCGAGCGGGAAGTAGAGCTGGCCGGTGGTGTTGCTGCCGCGCAGGGCGTCGTTCTGGGTCTTGGCGTCCAGGGCCAGGGTCAGATAGCCGTCCTCGCCCAGCTTGAAGCCGTGCCAGATGTCGGCCTGGACGGTCTCGCCGTCCGAGACGCCGTTATAGCTATAGCGCTCGCCGGCGTTGACGTTCAGGCGGCCGCCGTCAGTGTTCTTCTTCAGGATGATGTTGATGACGCCGGCGATGGCGTCCGAGCCGTACTGGGCTGCGGCCCCGTCGCGCAGCACCTCGATGCGGGCGATGGCGCTGGTCGGGATCAGATCCAGGTCGACCGGGTTGCCGCCGTTCGACAGGTTGCCGGTGTTGAGGTTGGTCAGCGAGCTGTTGTGGCGACGCTTGCCGTCGACCAGCACCAGCACGTGGACGCCGCCCAGGCCGCGCAGGCCGGCCGGACGCGCCAGGCTGTCCCACGACGACGAGCCGACGGTCTGGGCCTGGAACGACGGGATCAGCTGGGTCAGGGCGTCGCGCAGCGGGGCCGCGCCGCCCATCTTCACCAGCTGCTCGCCGCTGATCACGTCGATCGGCGCGACGCTGGAGACGACTGTGCGGGCCTGGCCGCGATTACCGGTGACGACGACTTCGGAGACGTCGCTGGCGTCTTGGGCCCCAACATTCTGGGCGAGGGCGGGCGCGGCGGTGGCGAGCGTTGCCAGGCTGGCGAACAGCAGCAGGGTGGTCTTGGACATGGTCGATCTCTGAAACGGGAAACTTGGAATGGCGGTCAGCGCGTCTCGGCCGGCGGCGAGGGCTTGGCGAGCGGCGCGGAGATGTGGCGGGGCGTGACGACCTGTCCGCCCTGGACCCAGGGGCGGCCGTCCTTGAACACCCGGTCGATGCGGGCCAGGTCGTCGAGGTTTTCGTCGGGGCGGCCGTCGACGACGATGACGTCGGCCAGCTTGCCGGCCTGCAGCACGCCCAGCTTGTCGTCCATGGCCAGGATCTGGGCGTTGGTGCGGGTGGCGGCGATCAGGGCCTGCGGGACGGTGTATCCGCCCTTCACGAACCACTTCAGCTCGGCGATGTACGGGTTGGGCGTCATGGTGTTGACGCGGCCGATGGTGTCGGTGCCCACGCCCATGACCACGCCGGCCGCCTTCAGCTTCTTGAAGACGTCGAAGTTGGACTGGCTGGTCATGGTGAAGCGGCGCGAGGTCGAGCCGTAGAAGCCGCCCGAGGTGTCCAGCACGTTCTGATAGACCTGCAGGGTCGGCACCGAGGCCGTCTTCTTGCGGCCCATGGCGGTGATCACGGCGTCGGTGCGGGGCAGGGGGTGCTCGATGATGTCGACCCCGGCGGCGACCGCGCGGTCGATATACAGGGTCTCGCAGTCGCAGGTGACCGGCAGGCCCAGGGTGTGGGCCTCGTCCACAGCGGCGGCGACCTCGTCGGCCGAGAAGTGGCTGGCGATCTTGATGACCGCCGCGCCCTGCTTGAAGGCTTCGCGCACCGCGCCGCGCCAGGCGTCGGCGCCGTCGCGCTCCCACTGATAGGCCGGGCCGTGGTTGGGGGTGATCGGCCGCTCGGTGGCGTGGCCGCCGGTGCCGGTGATGATGTGTCCGGCGGCGAAGACGCGCGGGGCCGGGATCTGGCCGGCGGCGCTCCACTGGGCCAGCTGGAATGGCGCGTTCAGCACCCCGCCCAGATCGCGCACCGAGGTGAAGCCCGACTCCAGGAACCAGCGCAGATTGCGCGCGCCGCGCAGGACGCCCGAGCCCTCGGTCGCCTGCTCGTCGATCGGGGTGTCGGGGTCGGGATAGGTCATGTGGACGTGCAGGTCGATCAGGCCCGGCATCACCGTCTTGCCGGTCACGTCGATGACCTCGGCGTCGGCGGTCCAGTCCGCGGACTCTGGCGGCAGCACGGCCTTGATGGTCCGGCCCTCGATGACGACGGTGGCCGGATAGGCTGTCTCGCTGAGGGAATCGAAGACCCGCCCGCCCTTCAGCACCGTCTGGGTCTGGCGCGCGGCGACCGGGCGACGCGGGATGCGCTGGGGATCGTCGGAGGTCAGCACCGACGGCGGCAGCACCGTGTCGCGCGTCTGGCGCGGAGTCTGGGCGGCGGCCGGTTGGCTCAGCACGGCCAGGGTCGCGATCTGGGCCAGGATCAGGGCAGGGGACTTGAGCATCGGGATCTCCTTGCGCGGCGATCGCCGTCGCCCAGGAATTTCGCGATCCCCTATCGGTGCAATGGGGTTTGTCGCGGCGCCAGAAAACCTGAGGCCCGCATTAGTGTGACCCGGTTTACCGTTCGCCGAACAGGGTCCCGCCACCCACGGTGAGTAGGGTGGCGGGCCTGGGTTCTATTTCGCCACCACCGGCAGCTCGATGTACGATTCCTCGCCAGCGGCGTGGTGAACCGCGTTGCGGGCCGTGACGAAGGCGGTGTCCTTCTCGTTGTCGCCACCGGTGTTCAGGTTGCGGGTGAACTTCGGGAAGTTCGACGAGGTGACCTCCACCCGGATGCGGTGGCCGGGCAGGAAGGTGTTGCTGGTGGTGATCGGGGTCGGCTTCAGGGTCGCGACCTCGCCCGCGGTCAGCATCTTGGGCTTGTCGAACCCGTCGCGGTAGCGAGCCCGCAGGATGGTGTCGCCCAGGATATAGGCCGTGCCGTCCGGCGCGACGTCGACCAGCTTGACGGCGAAGTCGGTGTCCTTGGCGTCGGACGACACCTTCAGCACGGCGCGCACGAAGCCGCTGACCTCGACCGGGGCGGTCAGGGGATCGCTGGTGTAGACGAGCACGTCGTCGCGGGCCTCGATCACCCGCTGGTCGAAGGCCCCGGCCGTGACCAAGCCGCCGTTGCAGCAGTCGCCGCCGCCGATGGTCTGCACCGGATTGGCGGGATCATAGACGTATCGGTCGGGCTGCTCGCCGGCGGCGGGCGCGGCGGCCAGCAGGCGACCGTCGCCGGCGGCGCTGTTGGCCTTGCCGCTGGAGCGGAAATAGAGCCGCATCGGCTTGGCGCCCTCCGGCGGCCATTGGGCCGACTGCTTCCAGCTGTTCTCGCCCATGGCGTAGTAGCGCACCGGCGGGGTGTTGGCCGGGAAGGCGGCCTTGTCGCCCTTCACCCACCGATCGAAGAAGGCGTAGACCTCCTTGTCGGCGTCGAAGTCGACCGTGCCCATCGGCCGGTCGCCCGAGGTGTAGGGCGCCTGCAGGGTCTTAGCGTTGAACGTGCAGTGGGTGCCGGGTGTGACCACGGCGTACTGGTTGGCGCTGGCCTCCTTGTCGGAGTTCACCGTCCGGGCGTGGTTGAACAGCGCCAGGTTCGGGCCGATCGACACATCGTACCACGAGTTGAACCACAGGGCCGGAACGCCCCAGCCCTTGTCGTCGTGATAGAGCCCGCCCTTGCGCCAGGCGGGATCGGCCGGACCGTCGCGGGCGATCAGCTCATCGAACGTGCCCTTCGGCTCGCCCAGGTCCTGCAGCAGGTTGGCCACCGGCAGCTTGCGGATCTGGCTGGGCCAGCTGACCTCGGGCTTCTTGGGCGCCAGGTCGTTGTACTTGGCCAGGCGGGCGATGGTCTTGGAGTCCAGGTCCTTGGGCAGCTGCGGGTTCAGCGGATTGTCGACCCCGTACAGCCAGACGAAGAACAGGGTGCGCGGCACGCCGCCGGTGTACCAGTTGCCCTGCTCCTGGAACTCGCCGACCTTGCCGATGCCCGCGCCCGAGGCCATCGGGATCATCGCCGCGTGGGCCGGGTGGTTCTGGGCGGCCAGGGCCAGCTGCCACTCGGCCGAGGACGAGCAGCCCAGCGTGCCGACCTTGCCGTTCGACCAGGGCTGCTTGGCGATCCAGGTCAGGGTGTCGTAGCCGTCGGTCTGGGGCTTGCCCAGGATCTCCCACTCGCCCTCGGAGTGGAAACGGCCGCGCTCATTCTGCAGCACCAGGGCGTAGCCGTGCTTGATGGCGTTCAGGGCGTCGCGAGCGGCGCGCGGCTTGTAGGCCAGCTCGTTGTAGGGGGTCTTGATCAGGATGGTCGGCAGCGGGCCCTTGGCGCCCTTGGGCCGGTAGACGTTGGTAGCCAGCCGCACGCCGTCGCGCATGGGCGCCATCTGATACATGTCGACATCGGCCTTCTGCGCCAGTTCGCGCTCCAGCGCGGCGTCGGAAAACTGCGAATAGTCCTGGGCCCCCGCCGTCGACGTCATCGTCGACAGAACCAGGGCCGTGCACAGGCCAGCCGTAAAGCGCATGGCGTTTCCTCTCCCTCAGCAGAACACCACAATAACAATCGCTCATCCTCGCGAAAGCGGGGACCCAAGCTGGGGCTGAGCAAGGGTTCGGATGGCGATCGATCCGGAAAGTCCGCTTGGGTCCCCGCTTTCGCGGGGATGAGCGTGTTTGCAGCCGCTAGCGCTGCCCCGCCTTCTTCTGCAGGTCCAGGAAGCGTTGGGCGCGTTCGGCCGAGTCCTTCTCGCGGCGGATCTGGTCGGTGACCGACTTGCGCTCGCGGCCCAGGCCGTCCTGCTGAGCGCCCAGCACGAAGGGGATCTCCTTCATCGTGCCGGGCTGATCCTTGCTGCGATGGTCGACGCCCGGACCCATCGGGGCGTCGAGATAGTCGCGATAGGCGCGCTGGGCCGCGCCCTGCGCTTCCAAGGCCTGGCGCTTTTGGGCGGTCATGCCTGACAGCGGATCGCCCTTGGGATTGGCCGCGCCGAAGCGCTCGTCGCACCTCTCGCGCTCGCGGCGGTTCAGGCCCACGGCGTCGGCGCTGACGCAGCCGGTGTAGCTGTTGCGCAGCGCCGTACGCAGGTCGCCGCCCTCGCCGGGCAGGGGCGCGGGGCGGATGGCGGTCCCCGGCTTGGCGATCCGGGCCGAGGGGACCTGCAGCACCGGCGCCCCGGCGGGCGCGGGCCGGGCCGGCGGGCGGACCTGGAAGGGCAGGGTAGGCGTCGCCGGCGCGACGGGGGCGGCCTCCGACGGGGCGGGACGCGGCGGCGGGACCTCGACGGGGACCGGCCGATCCAGCTCGACGATCATGGTCGGCAGCTCGTCGGCGATCATGTTGCGCGGGATGGTGGGCAGGGCCAGCCAGGCCAGCAGGGCCACGTGCAGCAGCAGCGACCCAGCGAGAATCGCCGCCCGCTTCCGGTCACGCCCGCCGATCCTCACCCTAACGCTCACCCGTCCTCCCGCGGCGACTTGTCTTCGCTGCGCCGATATCCCACATGGCGAGGCTGGCGGCGTAGACAAGACACGTTCCCCGCCGTTGACGCTGCACAGCTTCCGGTGGCGAAAACTTGACCGCAATAGAGGCCTTAAGCCGTCGTTAACCGACGCAGGAACAGGCGATTGACTGTCGCCCGCTTCGCGAGTACATACCGCGCTCTTTTTCGAGGCGTGCGTTCGCGTGCGTTCTGATGAGCTTTCTTCCCTCGGGAGGAAAAACCCGCTGGTGTGCTTCCCGCGCCCCGGCGAGTTTCGTGTTTATCGGGTCTCCAAGCGGAGCCTTGAACCAAGAACAACAAGAGACAAGGACCTGAAGCGCCCCGGCCGAAAGGCACACGCTTCCATCAGAGCAGAGACTTAATGCCTACCATTAACCAGCTCATCCGTAAGCCGCGCTCTCCGAAGCCGGTGCGGAACAAGGTGCCGGCCCTGAAGGGCTGCCCCCAACGTCGCGGCGTTTGCACGCGCGTCTACACCACGACCCCGAAGAAGCCGAACTCGGCGCTTCGTAAGGTCGCCAAGGTCCGTCTGACCACCGGCATCGAAGCCGTGTGCTACATTCCGGGCGAAGGCCACAACCTGCAGGAGCACTCGGTGGTGCTCATCCGCGGCGGCCGCGTCAAGGACTTGCCCGGTGTCCGTTACCACATCCTGCGCGGCGTCCTGGATACCCAAGGTGTCAAGGATCGTAAGCAACGTCGTTCGCTCTACGGCGCGAAGCGTCCGAAGTAAGGAATAGAAGAAGATGTCCCGCCGCCGTCGCGCCGAGAAACGCCAAGTCCTGCCGGACCCCAAGTTTGGGGACCTGATTGTCACGAAGTTCATGAACTACGTGATGTACGAGGGCAAAAAAGCCGTCGCCGAAAACATCATCTATGGTGCTTTCGACATCCTGGAAGCCAAGCGCAAGGACCAAGGTCCGCTTGAGACCTTCCACTCCGCTCTGGACAACGTCGCTCCGGCGATCGAAGTCCGTTCGCGCCGCGTCGGCGGCGCCACCTATCAGGTGCCCGTCGAAGTCCGTCCGGACCGTCGCCGCGCCCTGGCCATCCGCTGGCTGGTGACCGCTGCGCGCAAGCGCGGTGAGAACACCATGACCGAAAAGCTGGCCGGTGAGCTGCTCGACGCTTCGAACAACCGCGGCACCGCCGTGAAGAAGCGCGAAGACACCCACAAGATGGCTGAAGCCAACCGGGCGTTCTCACACTACCGCTGGTAAGCTTTCTTACCAGCACTCTTTCAGGCGCGGGCGGTTTGCGATAAACCGCCCGCGCCGCACGTTTAAATCAGGTCGCGTCCGTCAGGATACGCCCGCCTTGCAGAGCTCTCGCTATGGCCCGTACGCATAAAATCGAAGACTACCGCAACTTCGGCATCATGGCCCACATCGACGCGGGCAAGACGACGACGACCGAGCGGATCCTGTATTACACCGGTAAGTCGCACAAGATCGGCGAAGTCCACGATGGCGCCGCGACCATGGACTGGATGGAGCAGGAGCAAGAGCGCGGCATCACCATCACGTCGGCCGCGACGACCGCTTTCTGGGCCGAAAAGCGCCTGAACATCATCGACACCCCCGGGCACGTCGACTTCACGATTGAAGTCGAGCGCTCGCTGCGCGTCCTCGACGGCGCCGTGACGGTGCTGGACGGCAACGCCGGCGTCGAGCCGCAGACCGAAACCGTCTGGCGCCAGGCCGACAAGTACAAGGTTCCGCGGATCGTCTTCGTCAACAAGATGGACAAGATCGGCGCTGACTTCGACAAGTCGGTGGAATCGATCCGCGACCGTCTGGGCGCCAAGGCTGTTCCGATCCAATTCCCGATCGGTTCGGAATCGGCTCTGAAGGGCCTGGTCGACCTGGTCCGCATGAAGGCCGTGGTTTGGGACAACGATGGCCTGGGCGCGACCTATCGCGACGAGGAAATCCCCGCCGACCTGATGGACAAGGCCGTGGAAGCCCGCGCCTACCTGGTCGAGAACGCCGTCGAACTCGACGACGAAGCCATGGAAGCCTATCTGGGCGGCGAAGAGCCCTCGGAAGCCGTCATCAAGAAGTGCCTGCGTAAGGCCGTTCTGACCGGCGCCTTCTATCCGATCCTCTGCGGCTCGGCCTTCAAGAACAAGGGCGTCCAGCCCCTGCTCGACGCCGTCGTCGACTACCTGCCGTCGCCGGTGGACATCCCCGCGACCAAGGGCATCGACTTCAAGACCGAAGAAGAAGTCACCCGTAAGGCTTCGGACGAAGAGCCCCTGTCGGTTCTGGCGTTCAAGATCATGGACGACCCCTTCGTCGGTTCGCTGACCTTCTGCCGCATCTATTCGGGCAAGCTGGAAACCGGCATGACCCTGCTGAACTCGACGCGCGACAAGCGCGAGCGCGTCGGCCGCATGCTGCTGATGCACTCGAACAACCGCGAAGACATCAAGGAAGCCTATGCCGGCGACATCGTCGCCCTGGCTGGCCTGAAGGAAACCCGCACGGGTGACACCCTGTGCGATCCGCTGAAGTCGCCGGTCATCCTGGAGCGCATGGAATTCCCGGCTCCGGTTATCGAAATCGCCGTCGAACCCAAGTCGAAGGCTGACCAGGAAAAGCTGGGCGTCGCCCTGCAAAAGCTGGCCGCTGAAGATCCGTCCTTCACCGTCTCGACCGACTTCGAGTCGGGCCAGACGATCCTGAAGGGCATGGGCGAGCTGCACCTGGACATCAAGATCGACATCCTGAAGCGGACCTACAAGGTCGAAGCCAACATCGGCGCGCCGCAGGTTGCCTATCGTGAATCGCTGGGCCGCAAGGTCGACATCGACTACACGCACAAGAAGCAGACCGGTGGTACGGGCCAGTTCGCCCGCGTCATGCTGACCTTCGAACCGGGCGAGCCGGGTTCGGGCTTCGTGTTCGAAAACGCGATCGTCGGCGGCGCTGTGCCGAAGGAATACATCCCCGGCGTCCAGAAGGGCCTGGAATCGGTCAAGGACAACGGCCTGCTGGCTGGCTTCCCGCTGATCGACTTCAAGGCGACCCTGACCGACGGCAAGTTCCACGACGTCGACTCCTCGGTCCTGGCCTTCGAAATCGCCTCGCGCGCCGCCTTCAAGGAACTGCGCGACAAGGGCAACCCGAAGCTGCTCGAGCCGATCATGAAGGTCGAGGTCGTGACCCCGGAAGAGTACCTGGGTTCGGTCATCGGCGACCTGAACAGCCGTCGCGGCATGATCCAAGGTCAAGACATGCGCGGCAACGCGACGGTCGTGAACGCCTTCGTCCCGCTGGCCAACATGTTCGGCTACGTGAACACCCTGCGGGGCATGTCGCAAGGCCGCGCCCAGTTCAGCATGGTCTACGACCACTACGATCCGGTGCCGCAACACGTCGCCGACGAAGTGATCAAGAAGTACGCCTAAGCTTTCCGTTTCGGAAAAGCCTAGACGCAGGATTGAAAGGGGTTCAAAGGAGCCCCTTTCGCCCGACCCCAGAAGTCCAACCTATTTTGATAAAGGCCCCTCTGGGGTCCTGGAGCTAAGAAGATGGCCAAGGAAAAGTTCGAACGCACTAAGCCGCACTGCAACATCGGCACCATCGGTCACGTTGACCATGGCAAGACGACGCTGACGGCCGCGATCACGATCACGCTGGCGAAGTCGGGCGGCGCG
>NZ_JBCNJZ010000011.1:0-226760 GCF_039596335.1 Caulobacter sp.
GCGGATCGGTGGCCAGCAGTTGGTCGAAATAGAAGGCCTGGTGGGCGCGGTGGAAGGCGCCGGGACCGAAGTGGACGACGCCGATCTGGACCTTGTCGCGGTCATAGGCCGGCAGGGCCACGCCGGGCAGGGCGGCGGGATAGCTGACGGTGTTCAGACGCAGCGGCTTCGAAAGAACTTCTTGCGTAGTATTCGGGGTCACAGAGTTACGCCTTGCTTCCAGATAGCGATTTCACGTTCGCCGTTCAGTTCGGCCTTGGTGGCCTTGCCCGAGGCGGTGTCGACCACCAGGTCCATCAGGCGATCGGCCGCGTCGTCCATCGACACGCCTGCCAGCACCTGGCCGGCGTCGAAGTCGATCCAGCCGGGCTTGCGCTGGGCCAGGCCCGAGTTCGAGGCGATCTTCAGGGTCGGGGCGGGGAAACCCAGCGGCGTGCCGCGACCGGTGGTGAACAGGATGACCGTGGCGCCGGCCGCCGTCAGGGCGGTGGACGAGACCGCGTCGTTGCCGGGGGCTTCCAGGAAGGTCAGGCCGTGCGGACCGACGCGCTGGCCATAGCGCAGCACCTCGACCAGCTGGGCCCGGCCGCCCTTCTGAACCGCGCCCAGGGACTTTTCCTCGAGCGTGGTGATGCCGCCGGCGATGTTGCCGGGCGAGGGGTTCTCGTAGATCGGCTGGTTGTTGTCGATGAAGTAGCGCTTGAAGTCGTCGATGACCGCGACGGCCTGGTCGAAGATCTCGCGGTTGGCGGCGCGCTGCAGCAGCACGTTCTCGGCGCCGAAGACCTCGGGGATCTCGGTCAGGACGGGCGTGCCGCCGGCGTCGGCCACCTTGTCGGCGATGCGGCCGACCAGCGGGTTGGCGGTGACGCCCGAGAAGCCGTCCGAGCCGCCGCATTTCAGGCCCACGACCAACTCCGAGACCGGGATCGGCTCGCGCTTGTCCTTCTCGGCGATCGCGACCAGCGCTTCGATGGCGGCTAGGCCGTCTTCCAGCTCGTCCTCGACCATCTGGGTGGTGAAGCTGCGCAGGCGCTCGCCGTCGATGTCGGGGGCCGACTCCAACAGGGCCTTCAGCTGGTTGTTCTCGCAGCCCAGGCCCAGGATCAGCACGCCGCCGGCGTTGGGGTGGGCGGCCAGGCCGGCGATCAGCTGGCGGGTGTGGGTCAGATCGTCGCCCAGCTGCGAGCAGCCGAACGGGTGGGGGAAGGCGAAGACGCCGTCGACGCGGCCGGCGAAGCGCTGGCTGGCCTTCTCGGCGATGCGGCGGGCGGTGTTGGCCACGCAGCCGACGGTGCACAGCACCCAGATCTCGTTGCGGGTGCCGGCCCGGCCGTTCTTGCGGCGATAGCCATCGAAGGTCCGGGCCGCCGGTTCGGCGTGCGGCTCCGGCGCGGACGGGGTGAAGGCGTAGCCCTCGACGCCGTCCAGGCGGGTCTCGACATTGTGGACGTGGACATGGTCGCCCACGGCGATGTCGGCGGTCGCCCGGCCGATCGGCCAGCCGTACTTCAGAACGTCCTCGCCGGCCTTGGCGGCCTGGATGGCGACCTTGTGGCCCTTGGGGATGTCGGCGCGGGCGGTGATCGCTTCGCCATGCAGGTCCAGGACTTCGCCGGCGGTGATGTCGCGAAGGGCGGTGGCGACGTGATCCCGCGGGTCCACGGGGTGAATTGATTCGGGCTGGGCCAGGGTCGTTTCAGTCATAGGAAGGGTCGTCGCCGCGTTCAGGATCGCAAAAAGACTTGTATGATGACATGGTAACCGGTGTCACTCACGCCAAGAGCGAACGTTTCTGCCTAGGTTGGCGGCGTCCGCGCGGCTAGAGTATGACAAAAGAAAACGAACAAAGCTGCTGGAAACGCCGTGACCGCTTCGAAGACGCCGTCCTCGACACCCGATGACCAGACCCCGGGGGATGGGGAGAACGGCCTTGAAGGCGGTCGCCGCAGGGCCACCATCAATGACATCGCCCGCTTGGCGGGCGTGTCCAAGAAGACTGTCTCCCGCGTCATCAACCAATCGCCGTTCGTCCGCGACGAAACCCGCGAGCGCATCGAGGCGGTGATCGCCGAGTGGGGCTATGCCCCCGACCCTCAGGCGCGGGGCCTGGCGTTCCGCCGCTCGTTCCTGATCGGCATGATCTACGACAACCCCAATCCGCAGTACGTCGTGAACATGCAGCTAGGGCTGCTGGACGGCATGCGCGGCTCGGGCTTCGAGCTGGTCGTCCACCCCTGTAACCGCGCCAGCCCGACCTTCCTGGCCGACATCCGCGCCTTCGTGGAGCGCCAGAAGCTGTTCGGCGTGGTCCTCCCGCCGTCGGTTTCGGAAGACGAGCGCGTGGCCAAGCTGCTGAACGAGATCGGCTGCTCTTACATCCGCATCGCCTCGGTCGAGCTGGACAAGCCCGAGCACATGATCGTCGGTCACGACCGTCTGGGCGCCTATCAGGCCGCGCGCCATATCATTGACCTTGGACACAAGAATATCGCCTTCATCTCAGGTCCCGACACCTTCCGCTCGTCGCATGAGCGACGAGGGGGCTTCGACAAGGGGCTGGCGGAAAGCGGCCTGAAGCTGACCGACAAGGACATCGTCCAGGGCGCCTACACCTTCGAGTCCGGCATGGCCTGCGGCGACGCGCTGCTGGCCCGCACGCCGCGCCCGACGGCGATCTTCTGCGGTAACGACGAAATGGCCGCCGGCGTGCTGCAGTCGGCGCGCAAGGCCGGGCTGTCGGTGCCCAAAGACCTGTCCGTTGTCGGCTTCGATGACTTCCAGATCGCCCAGGCCGTCTGGCCGCCGTTGACCACGATCCACACCCCGACGCGCGAGATCGGCAAGATGGCCGCCGAGAAGCTGATCGGGGTCGAGCGTCGCGAGCCGCGCGACATGACCAAGACCGAACCGACCCTGGTGGTGCGCGAGTCCTCGGGCCCGGTTCCGAGCTGACCCAGCGCAACCTCCGGCGGGTTGCATCGAAACATGACACCGGTTACCAAGCTGGCACAAGCGGCCAACCGCGAAGCCGGTGAGATAGGGAGCAGACGTAACGCCATGCCCAGGCCTCTGAATTTCCACGACGATCGGCTTTTCCCGGCGGACGCCAAGACGCGCTCCTACGCCCAGGGCCTGTACGCGCTGGTCAAGGACCTGCCGATCATCAGCCCGCACGGCCACACCGATCCCAGCTGGTTCGCGACCAACGAGCCGTTCCAGGACGCCACCGACCTGCTGCTGGCGCCGGACCACTACCTGTACCGGATGCTGTACAGCCAGGGCATCAGCCTGGACTCGCTGAAGGTGCGGTCCAAGGCCGGCGTGCCCGACACCGATCCGCGCGCGGCCTGGAAGCTGTTCGCCGAGAACTTCTATCTCTTCCGCGGCACGCCCTCGTGGATCTGGCTGAACCACGTCTTCTCCAAGGTCTTCGGCTTCACCGAATTCCTCGAAGGCTCGAACGCGGACGACTATTTCGACCGCATCAACGAGGCCCTGGCTTCGGAAGCGTTCCGTCCGCGCGCCCTGTTCGACCGCTTCAACATCGAGACCCTGGCGACCACCGAAGGTCCGCATGAGGTCCTGAAGCACCACCAGGCCATCCGTGAGAGCGGGTGGGGCGGCCACGTCGTCACCGCCTATCGTCCCGACGCGGTCATCGACTTCGAGGACGAGCGATCGCCGCGGTCGTTCGAGCGCTTCGCCGACGTGTCCGGCAAGGACGTCTACAGCTGGAAGCAATATCTGGAAGCGCACCGCCTGCGCCGCCAGGCCTTCATCGAAGCCGGCGCGACGTCGTCGGACCACGGTCACCCGACCGCTGCGACCGCCGACCTGTCGGACGTCGAGGCCGAGGCGCTGTTCCAAAGCCTGGTGAAGGGCGACATCACGCCCGAGAAGGCCGAGCTGTTCCGCGCCCAGATGCTGACGGAAATGGCCAAGATGAGCCTGGACGACGGGCTGGTCATGCAGATCCACCCGGGCTCGCACCGCAACCACAACGCCGGCCTGCTGGAAAGCCACGGCCGCGACAAGGGCGCCGACATCCCGACCCGCACCGAGTACGTCTCGGCGCTGAAGCCGCTGCTGGGCCGCCTGGGCAACGACCCGCGCCTGTCGGTGATCCTGTTCACCCTGGACGAGACCGTCTATAGCCGCGAACTGGCCCCGCTGGCTGGCCACTATCCGGTGCTGAAGCTGGGTCCGTCCTGGTGGTTCCACGACAGCCCGGAAGGCATGATGCGCTTCCGCGAGCAGGTCACCGAGACCGCCGGCTTCTACAACACCGTCGGCTTCAACGACGACACCCGCGCCTTCCTGTCGATCCCGGCCCGTCACGACGTCGCGCGTCGCGTCGACAGTTCGTTCCTGGGCCGCATGGTCGCCGAGCACCGCATGGATCTCGTCGAGGCCGAGGAACTGATCGTCGATCTGACGTACAACCTGCCTAAGAAGGCCTACAAGCTTGATCAACGCCCCGCCTGGGCGCGTCCGGCCAAGCTGGCAGCTGAATAAGAACCCGTTCCCGGAGGCTATTCGATGTTCGCCAAGACCTATCACGCCACCCACCCGGACATGATGTTCGCGGTCAGCAACGACGACCTGCGCGACCGCTACCTGATGCAGGACCTGTTCCAGGACGGCCAGATCGTCCTGACCTACAACCACGCCGAACGCTTCGTCGTCGGCGGGGTTGTGGCGACCGCAGCCGTGAAGCTGCCTGACCAGACCGAACCCGCCTCGGCCGCCGGCCATCCGTTCCTGGAGCGCCGCGAGCTGGGCGTGATCAATGTCGGCGACACCACCGGCAAGATCACCGTCGACGGCGTCGTCTACGAGATCGTGCCGCGGGACGGTCTGTACGTGACCATGGGCGCCAAGGATGTGACCTTCGAGGGCGTCGATGGCGCGGCCCGCTTCTACCTGGTCAGCCTGCCGGCTCACGCCGCGTTCGAGACCAAGAAGCTGGCCTTCGCCGACGCCATCCCGCTGGAGCGCGGTGCGCTGGAGACCAGCAACGAGCGCACGATCTACCAGTACATCGTCCCGACCACCTGCAAGTCGGCTCAGCTGCTGCTGGGAATGACGGTGCTGAAGCCGGGCAGCGTCTGGAACACCATGCCGCCGCACCTGCACGACCGTCGCTCGGAGGCCTATTTCTACTTCGGTCTCGGCGAAAACGACCGCGTGTTCCACTACATGGGCGAGCCGGATGAGATGCGTCACATCCTGATCGCCAACGAGGAAGCTGTCATGAGCCCGCCGTGGTCGATCCACATGGGCTCGGGCACCGCCAACTACACCTTCATCTGGGCGATGGGCGGCGAGAACCTCGACTACACCGACATGAACGTGCTGGACATCTGCCAGCTGAAATAGGACCGGAAGGTCCCGTCCGCTCCGGCTGTCATCCCGGGCGGAGCGTAGCGTAGACCCGGGACCGCAAGAGGCGTCAGCGCTTCCGGCGGTCCCGGCTTTCGCCGGGATGACAATTTTCAAAGGAAGCTCTGCACCATGGCCAATCCGTTCAGCCTCGAAGGCAAGGTCGCGCTCGTCACCGGCGCCAACACCGGCATCGGCCAGGGCATCGCCATCGCGCTCGCCGCCGCCGGCGCGGACATCGCCGCCGCGGGCCGCAGCGAGCCGACCGAAACCCAGAAGGCCGTCGAGGCCCTGGGCCGCAAGTTCCTGTCGATCAAGGCCGACTTCGGTTCGACCGAACCCGTCCAGCGCGTGGTCGACGAGACCGTCGCCGCGTTCGGCAAGGTCGACATCCTGGTCAACAACGCCGGCATCATCCGTCGCGCCGACTCGATCGAGTTCAGCGAAGCCGACTGGGATGCTGTGATGGACACCAACCTGAAGGTCGTCTTCTTCCTGACCCAGGCCTTCGCCAAGCAGGCGCTGGCGCAGGGCGGCGGCAAGGTGATCAACATTGCCAGCCTGCTGTCGTTCCAGGGCGGCATCCGCGTCCCGTCCTACACGGCCGCCAAGTCGGGCCTGGCCGGTCTGACCAAGATTCTGGCCAACGAGTGGGCGACCAAGGGCATCAACGTCAACGCCATTGCGCCGGGCTATTTCGACACCAACAACACCGAGGCCCTGCGGGCCGACCAGGACCGCAACGCCGCGATCCTGGCCCGCATCCCGGCCGGCCGCTGGGGCCGTCCCGAGGACATCGGCGGCGCCGCCGTGTTCCTGGCCTCGTCGGCCGCCGACTACGTCCAGGGCATTACTCTGCCCGTGGATGGTGGCTGGCTGGCCCGCTAACGAAAGAAAAGCGCGCCAATCCACATTGGTAGCGCAACCATCTTGCCGGGCGGGTTTTCCCGTTCGGTGAAGCGCGCTAGACGGCGCCGCAGCGTCAACGCTCGCGGCGCCGTTCTCGTTTTCAGTGCCCCCTGGAGGTCGTCCATGCCCCTGTCGATCGATGTCGACCGTCCCACCAGCAAGCACGTCCGCCAGAACGCCAATCTGCTGAGCGACCTGCTGTCCGAGGCCATCGCCTATCTGGAAGGCGACGAGGCCGCCGCCCTGGTGGCCAAGGCCCGCAAGGCCGCCTCGCGTGAGGATGTGGCCAATGGCGACGCGCCGGTGCTGGACCACCTGTTCGCCGACCTGTCGACCGAGCAGGCCGTGTTCCTGGCCCGCGCCTTCGCCAGCCACTCGTTGCTGGCCAATATCGGCGAGGACGTCGCCGGCCGCCGCCGCCACGCCGAGGCCGACGCCCAGCCGGGCGACGAGCGCCCCCGCACCCTGGTCGACGCCGTCCGTATCCTGAAGGACCATGGCAAGACCGACGCGGATCTCGCCAAGATCTTCGCGGCCATGAACGTCGTGCCGGTGCTGACCGCCCACCCGACCGAAGTGCGCCGCCGCAGTATGGTCGATCGCGAAACCGAGATCTCGCGCCTGATGGCTCTCCGCCGCCACCACCTGCCGCCGGATCTGGACGCCGAGATCCGCGAGAGCCTGTTCCGCGAGATCGCCCTGATGTGGCGGACGCGTCTCTACCGTCCCGAGCGGATCACGGTGAAGGACGAGATCCGCAACGCGCTGTCGATCGTCCGCACCTCGATCCTGCCGGCGATTATCGACCTGTATGGCGACTGGACCCAGAAGGTCGGCGAGCACGGCCACCTGGCCCCGCTGCTGAAGATGGGCTCGTGGCTGGGCGGCGACCGCGACGGTCACCCTGGCGTCAATGGCGAGACCCTGAAGCTGGCCTTCGCCAGCCAGTCGCGGGTGATCCTGGACTGGTACGCCGGCGAGGTCCGCAAGCTGTGGTCCAACCTGGCGGTCTCGACCGCCTACACCCCGGTGTCGCAGGAGCTGCTGGCCCTGGCCGCCCAGACCAAGGACCCGTCGGTCCACCGCCTGGACGAGCCCTATCGCCTGGCCCTGGAGCTGATCTTCGACCGCCTGACGGCCGTGTCGCAGAAGCTGACCGGCGCGCCGGTGGCCTTCGCGACCGGCGACACCGACGTCGACGCCTACGGCCATCCGGACGCCTTCGTGGCCGACCTGTCGGTGATTATCGACAGCCTGGAGCGCAACGGCGGCGAGCGCCTGGTCGGCACGGCCCTGCGCACCCTGGTCGAGGTGGCCAAGGCCTGCGGCTTCCACCTGATGAGCCTCGATTTGCGCCAGAACGCCGACGTTCACGAGCGCACCCTGGACGAGCTGTATCGCCGCGCCGGGGCCGGCGCCGGGGTCGAGTACCTGAAGCTGGACGAAGAGGCCCGCTGCAAGGTGCTGATCGAGGAGCTGTCGCACCAGCGGCCGCTGGTCTCGCCGTTCACCGCCTATAGCGAGGAAACCGCCAAGGAGCTGGCCACGATGGAGGCCGCCGCCCAGGCGGTCCGCGACTACGGCCATGGCTGTCTTGGCGCCTACATTATTTCGAAGGCCGCGACCCTGTCCGACATCCTGGAGCCGCTGGTGCTGCTCAAGCAGGTCGGCATGGTCTGGGGCGGGGCCGCGCCGCGCGCCTCGGTCAAGGTTGCGCCGCTGTTCGAGACCATCGGCGACCTGGAGAACGGCCCGGCCGTGCTGCGCCAGTGGCTGGAACTGCCGCTGTCCCGGACGATCCTGGGCGACCGGCCGGTGCAGGAAATCATGCTCGGCTACTCGGACTCCAACAAGGACGGCGGTTATGTCGCCAGCCGTCGGGGTGTCGCCACCGGCGCTTCCGCGCTGGCCTATGAGGCCGACCGCATGGGCGTCGGCTTGCAGCTGTTCCACGGCCGCGGCGGCAGCGTCGGGCGGGGCGGGGGACCGGCCGCCGAGGCCGTGCTGGCCCAGCCGGCCGGCACCGTGCAGGGCCGCATCCGCATGACCGAGCAGGGCGAGATGATCGCCCGCCGCTTCGGCGACCAGCCCACCGCCCGCCGCAACCTGGACGGCCTGGCCGCCGCCGTGCTGATGGCCAGCGAGCGTCCGGCGCACAAGCCCGACCCCAAGGTCGAGGCCGCCATGACCGCCCTGGCCGAGGCCTCGTTCCACGGCTTCCGCGCCCTGGTGTACGACGACCCGGCGTTCGAGGACTTCTTCTGGTCGGTCACGCCGATCAGCGAGATCGTCGGCCTCAACATCGGCAGCCGTCCGGCCAGCCGGACCGCCAGCCGCAAGATCGAGGACCTGCGGGCCATTCCGTGGGTGTTCAGCTGGTCGCAGAGCCGCTTCATGCTGCCCGGCTGGTACGGCTTCGCCTCGGGCGTCGAGCGGGCCGGCCTGTCGGTCGAGCAGCTGCGCGACCTGGCCGGCAACTTCGACTTCTTCGCCTCGCTGCTGTCGAACATGGAGCTGGCCCTGGCCCAGAGCCATATGGGCATCGCCAGCCGATATGTGGACCTGTCGCCGGCCAAGGCCGACGCCCAGCGCATCTTCGCGGCGATCCAGCGCGAGCACGAGGCGGCCTCGAACCTGGCCCTGGCCATCCGCGGCGGCTCGGCCCTGCTGGACAACCAGCCGGACCTGGCCGAGTCGGTCGCCCTGGCCAGCCGCTCGGTCGATCCGCTGAACCACCTGCAGCTGGAACTGCTGTCGCGCCGCCGGGCAGGGGACCAGGACGAGGAGCTTCGTCTGGCCATTCAGCTGACCGTCGCGGGCATCGCGGCGGGCCTGCGCAATACGGGCTGAGGTCTGTCCACATTGTCATCCCGGCGAAAGCCGGGACCGCCGGAAACGTCTGCGCTTGCCGCGGTCCCGGATCGGCCCTGCAGGCCGTCCGGGATGACACCCTGTAAAAATATCCAAACCTGATGAATTTCAAAGTCTTGCCGGCCCTTAAAACCAAGCTCCACGGCGCTTGCGCGAACCGGCGGTTTCTGTTTATCTGCGCGCTGACACCGGTAGCGAAGTGGCCTGGCCACTTGTCCTCATCAGAGTGACACCGGTGTCATACGTTTCGGTCCAGCGTCGTGGTTGGCCGTCTCGTTTTGCGGCTCTTTGAGCTCGCTCCTGCGCAAACTTTTGGGGCGTCGGCGAAATCCGACGCCCTCAATTTTGCGTCCGAGGCGGGCGAGGGGAGGCGACGGAAGAGCGCAAGGGGAAGGAAGCGGAGGCCAGAGGCCTTTGCGCGGAGCGACGGACGAGGCGTCCGGGATCCGCGCCCAAATCCGCCTTAGTTTGACGTTGCGGCAAGCCCGGTGTGGCGCGCGCGCGCAACGCGGTCTAAGGGAACGCCCTGAGCCAGTTCCGGCGAAAAATTGCTCGCGCGGCGACCCAATCGGCGGTTCGCGCAATAACGATCCTTCGGGAAGGGAATTGAGATGGTGAAAGATCGTATGGCGGTTCTGACCGCGATCATGGACCAGGGGGTGATCCCGGTTTTCTATCACCCCGACGCCGAGGTCTGTAAGAAGGTGATCCAGGCCTGCGCCGATGGCGGCGCGCCCTGCATCGAGTTCACCAACCGCGGCGACTTCGCCAGCCACGTCTTTTATGAAGTTACCCGCCATTTCGCCGAGGCGGATCCGCGCGTGATCATGGGCGTGGGCTCGATTGTCGACGCCCCGACCGCCGGCATCTACATCGCCAACGGCGCCAAGTTCATCGTCGGCCCGATCCTGAACGCCGACGTGGCCAAGGTCTGCAACCGCCGCAAGATCCCGTATTCGCCGGGCTGCGGTTCGGCCTCGGAAATCTCCTACGCCGAAGAACTGGGCTGCGAGATCGTCAAGGTGTTCCCCGGTTCGTCGGTCGGCGGCCCGGACTTCGTCAAGGCGGTGCTGGGCCCGATGCCCTGGACCCGCATCATGCCGACGGGCGGCGTCGATCCGGACGAAGCCTCGGTCAAGAAGTGGTTCGGCGCGGGCATCGTCGCCGCCGGCATGGGCTCGAAGCTGATCACGCAAGAGCTGCTGGATGCGGGCGACTACGCCGGCATCACCAAGAAGGTCCGTGAGACCGTCGATCTGATCAAGAAGGTTCGTGGGAAGGCCTAAGACCAAATGACCGACAACATCCTGAACATCCGTCCGGAATCCGAAACCAAGTGGGACTGCGCGTCCTTCGGTGAAGTCATGCTGCGCTTCGACCCGGGCTTCGGCCGGGTTCGCAACGCGCGCCAGTTCAACGTCTGGGAAGGCGGCGGCGAGTACAACGTCGCCCGCGCCTTCAAGAAGTGCTGGGGCAAGCGCTCGACGGTCGTCACGGCCCTGCCGAACAACGACCTGGGCTGGCTGGTCGAAGACCTGATGATGCAAGGCGGCGTCGACCAGTCGCACGTCATCTGGCGCGACTTCGACGGCCTGGGCCGCAACACCCGCGTTGGCCTGAACTTCACTGAAAAGGGCTTCGGCGTCCGTCCGGCCCTGGGCTGCTCGGACCGCGGCCACACCGCCGCCTCGCAGATCCGCCCCGGTGAAGTGAACTGGGAAAAGCTGTTCGGTGAAGAAGGCGTTCGCTGGTTCCACACCGGCGGCATCTTCGCCGCCCTGTCGTCGAACACGGCCGAAGCCGTGATCGAAGCCGTGGAAGTGGCCCGCAAGTACGGCACCGTCGTCTCCTACGACCTGAACTACCGCGCCTCGCTGTGGAAGTCGCAGGGCGGCAAGGAAGGCGCCCAGAAGGTCAACCGCAACATCGCCCAGTACGTGGATGTGATGATCGGCAACGAAGAAGACTTCACCGCCTGCCTGGGCTTTGAAGTCGAAGGCCTGGACGAGCACATCAGCTCGATCGACCCGGCCAACTTCAAGAAGATGATCGAGACGGCCGTGAAGCAGTTCCCGAACTTCAAGGTCGCCGCCACCACCCTGCGCAACGCCAAGACCGCCTCGGTCAACGACTGGTCGGCGATCCTGTACGCCGGCGGCGAGTTCTACGCCTCGATGATGCGCGAGAACCTCGAGATCTATGACCGCGTCGGTGGCGGCGACGGCTTCGCCTCGGGTCTGGCCTACGGCTTCATGGAAGGCAAGGGCCCGCAGGCCGCCGTCGAGTACGGCGCGGCTCACGGCGCTCTGGCCATGACCACCCCGGGCGACACCTCGATGGTGAAGGCCGCGGAAGTCGAAGCTGTGATGAAGGGCAAGGGCGCGCGGGTCATCCGCTAAGCGCTTCCTTTTCTCGGAAGAAGATGGAGCCCTCGGTCGCAAGACCGGGGGCTTTTTCTTGGGCGGGACTGATCCTCCCCCGCGATGCGGGGGAGGTGGCCCGGAGGGCCGGAGGGGGCGAGCTGGATCGGAGCCGGATTAGCCCCCTCAGTCGCGGAGTTTATCCTCGGGCCGACCTTCGGTCGGTCCCGGGGGCGACAGCTCCCCCGCATCGCGGGGGAGCATCTTGCTTTGTCGCGCCAGCAGTCGCTCGAGCTCTTTCGAGCCTCGCAGCTTTCGCAGCTTCTTGAAGACGTTTCGGCGCTGCTGTGCCTTGCGGGCTGGCGGCCAGGCAGGATCGGGCGGAAATCGGCAGGGACGTCGGGTCATGGCTATCCTTCCGTGCGCGCTGAAGCGCTCCGACGCGTCGGCGTCGGAGGGACGGGGGAGGGAGCGGGGCGCCGGGACATCGCCCGGAGCAGATAGAGAATTACCGTTTCGACGAAACGCAGCGCCCCGCGCGATCGTTTTCCGGAAGCGTGACGCCGTGATGCTGTTCGCACCGCGACATCCTTGAAGCCTCCGACGGGCGGGCCGGGCCGCGAAGCCTGGTCCCGGATGCGGAGGTTTCCCTCCGCCTATCGCGTCGCCGGCCCGCATCCCACGCCGTTTTTGTGTTCCAGAGCCGGCCGCTGCCAGAGGGATGCAGTTGCGGTGTTTCCACCACGCCGACGAGCGCGCCCGCTCGACCGCCCCCCGAAGCCGCGAAGGTCGCTGGCCGCGCGCCCTCCCCAGTGCTTCGAGGTGGTTAGAGGATACGGCAGGTTTCGGAGCGGGGGATGGAGAGGCGCGGATGCTCGTGCGCTGCCCAAACCCTCTCTCATAGAGAGAGGGAGGGGCCCATGCGCAGCATGGGAGGGTGAGAGGTTACACCGCTCACCGGTAAATCCTGAAAACTCAGTGAGATGAGCGAAACCACCCACCGGCTTCGCCTAACCTCTCACCCTCCCACGCCTGACGGCGAGGGCCCCTCCCTCTCTCAAAGAGAGAGGGATATACGCTCCTGCCCCCGCGGGTGTTCAGCCCTATTTCGCCGAGAACCCCAGCCCCGACGGCGCGGCGGGCACGCCTGCCGGCGTGGCGAACTTCTGGTGGCTGTCGCTGTTGAAGCCGATCCAGTACGTCCGCCCGGCCTGAACCGCGCACGTCAGGGTGAAGGTCTTGCGGTCGCTGGACTGGCTGGGGACCTTGGCGCAGTCTGGATAGCTGGCGGTGTCGCTCATGACGAAGGACCAGCCTTGCTGCATCGGCTGGTCGAAGGTCACCGTCAGGGTCAGCGGGCCGGCCGGCACCACGGCGCCGGCGGCGGGATAGGTCTGGACCACGCGCGGCGGCGCGGGCTGGCTGGCCAGGGCCAGAGCGGCGAAGACAGCGATCATCGAAGGGCTCCCCTAAGGCCGCCCAACATCAGCACGCTTTGGTCATGTCTTGCAACCTTGGCGGTTGTATCTAAGCGCGCTCGCCCCGCAGCTTGGCGTTCAGAGCCACGCTCTCGTCCATCCGCGCCAGCTGCTCCGGGCTCGCCGCCGTCTGGTGCCTGGCCTTCCATTCGCTCTGCGGCATGCCGTAGATCGCCTCGCGCGCCTGATCCTTGTCGAGCACGCCTTCCGAGGCCTCCTGAACCCAGTCGGCCAGGCAGTTGCGGCAGAAGCCGGCCAAGCCCATCAGGTCAACGTTCTGGGCGTCGGTGCGCATCCGCAGATGCTTGACCAGGCGGCGGAACGCGGCGGCGGCGTGGCGGTCTTCGATGTCGATGGTGGACTCAGGCGTCATGGGGCTTCAATCCGTCTTCAGGCGCATTTGGTCTAGAGACTAAGGCGCTCTCTTTCGACAGGATTCGACCATGGATTTCTCGGCGCTGCGCAAGACCAGCAAGGTCACCACCGAGTGGACCTATCCGCAAGGCGCGGCCCTGCGCACCGGCTGGCTGCGGGTGGATGCTGCGCCCGACCACGAGCTCTATTGGGAAGAGTACGGCAAGGCCGACGGCGAGCCGGTGATGTTCCTGCACGGCGGGCCGGGCGGGGCCTGCGCGCCGGTGATGTCGCGGTTCTTCGATCCCGACCGCTACCGGGTGATCCTGTTCGACCAGCGCGGCTGCGGCAAGAGCCGCCCGACCGTGGCCGCCGACGGGCCGGAAAAGGCCCTGGCCCACAACACCACCGACCATCTGGTGGCCGACATCAACGCCCTGCGCGAGGCGCTGGGCATTACCGGCAAGATGCACGTGTTCGGCGGCAGCTGGGGCAGCACCCTGGCCCTGGTCTACGCCATCCGGAACCCGGACAAGGTCGCCTCGCTGATCCTGCGCGGCATCTTCCTGGGCGCGCCCGAGGACCTGCTCTACATGTACCAGGGCAATGCGGCGACGTTCGAGACCCAGCCCTACGCCCTGACCGAGCCCGGCGCCTATATCGCCTATCCCGATGAGTGGAAGTCGTTCGTCGAGGTCATCGCGCCCGAAGAGCGCGGCGACATCATGGGGGCCTATAAGCGCATCTTCGACAGCAACCCCGTGACCGACGCCGACAGGCACCGCCAGATGCGCGCGGCCCTGGCCTGGTCGGTGTGGGAGGGCACGATCTCGAACATGATCCCGGCCGACACCGATCCGGGCAAGTTCGGCGAGGCCGAGTTCGCCCTGAGCTTCGCCCAGATCGAGGCCCACTTCTTCGCCAACGCCCTGTTCCTGAAGCCTGACGAGATCATCGACGGGGTGACGGCGCTGAAGGGTGTGCCGGTCCACATCGTGCATGGCCGCTTCGACCAGGTGTGTCCGTTGACCCAGGCCTCGCGCCTGGTCGAGGCCCTGAAGGCGGCCGGCATGCCGCCGGCGACCTATGTCCGCACCGATGCGGGCCACAGCGCCATGGAGGGCCAGACCGTGCTGGCCCTGACGGCGATCATGGACGGCCTCCCCAAAATCTAGAACCCAGACCGCGCATCACGATCCCGCGCTGTACGGAACAGCGCGGGCGATTCCCGGGTTGAAGGGGCGTGATCAACAGCGTGAGTGCAGGGAGATGACCTCGCCAGTTCGAATGGGCCGTTGCGGTGTGGCGGTGCTGGCGCTGTGCTTCGGCGTTGGCGCCAGCGACGCGGCGCTGGCGGGTGAGCGGCAAGCCATTCCCCAGACCTCGTCGGAGGCCAATACCGACAATCTGGGCTCGGCCGTGGTGGCGCCGCTGCGCGATATCAACGTGGTGCGCTCCAAGATCCCGGATCTGCTGACCAAGGCGGTGGCCGACCCCTATGCGCCGCCGCCGATGGGCTGCAAGCCGCTGAAGGCCGAGATCGCCAAGCTCGACGCCGTGCTGGGCGACGACTACGACGACCCCAAGGACGACGGCAAGAACGACCCCGAGAGCGGCGGCATGTCCAAGCCCGTCCTGGGCGTTGTGGCCAGCACCATCACCGACGTCATCCCGATGCGCGGCTGGGTGCGTCGCCTGACCGGGGCCGAGCGCCACGACCAGATGGTGCGCGAGGCGATCAAGGCCGGCTTTGTGCGGCGCGGCTATCTGAAAGGCCTGCAGAACGCCGGCGCCTGCAATGGCGACCGCCTGGTGTTCGTCGCCGCCAAGGCTGCGCCCAAGCCGGTCTTCGTGGCGGCCGATCCCGTCCCGCCGCCCGCGCCGGTGCAGGTGGCCGCGCCGTCTGTTCCGCCGCCGGCGCCGGCCGTTCCGGCGCCCGGCAGCATTCCGTTCGGCCCAGCCCAGCCGCCGCTGAACGTGGTGGCGGTGTCGGATACGGTGGGCCGGCCCTAGCCCTTTGGGGTGATCTTGATCAGCTTGCCGTCGCCTTCGTCGGTGAGGACATAGATCGCCCCATCCGGACCGGCCACGACGTCACGCACGCGCGCGCCGATGTCGGTGAAAAGGCGCTCCTCGCCCACCACCTTGTCGTCCTTCAGCACCAGGCGGGTGACGTTCAGCCCGCCCAGCGAGCCGATCAGGACGCTGCCTTTCAGGCCCTTGAACAGGTCGCCCTCGTAGAAGGTCATGCCCGAGGGCGCGATGACCGGATCCCAATAATAGACTGGCTGCTCCAGCCCGGCCTTCTGGGTGAGGCCGTCGCCGATCGGCTGGCCGGAATATTCCTCGCCATAGGTGATGGTCGGCCAGCCGTAGTTCTTGCCAGCCTCGGGACGGTTCAGCTCGTCGCCGCCCTTGGCGCCGTGCTCGACGGTCCACAGGCGGCCCTGCGGGTCGAGGGCGGCCGATTGCAGGTTGCGGTGGCCCAGCGACCAGATCTCCGGCTTGGCGCCGGCCTGGCCGATGAAGGGGTTGTCCGAGGGGATCGAGCCGTCGGCGTTGATGCGCACCACCTTGCCCAGGGTCCCGTCCAGTTGCTGGGCCTGGACGCGGCCGGGGCGCACCGAGCGCTCGCCGGTGGTGATGAAGAGCTTGCCGTCGCGGGCGAAGACCACGCGGCCGCCGAAGTGCAGGCTGGAGTTCATCTTCGGCGCCTGGCGCCAGATGACCTGGACGTTGTCCAGCTTGGGCGCCGCGCCCAGCGTGAGCTTGCCGCGCGCCACGGCTGTGCCGTTCACGCCGCCCTGTTCCTCGGAGAAAGCCCAGTAGACCAGGCCGTTGTTGGCGTAGTCGGGGTCGATGGTCACGCCCAGCAGGCCGCCCTGGCCCGAGGCGTAGACCGCCGGTAGGCCCGTCACGGCGGGCGACAGCTGGCCGTCCTTGCCGACGACCCGCAGGCGGCCGGCCCTCTCGGTGACCAGGATCTCGCCGGTCGGCAGGAAGGCCAGGCCCCAGGGGTGGTCGAGGCCGCTGGCGCTGGTCGTGTACTGGCCGACAGTGTTGGAGTTCAGCCCCGGCGCGCGGGTCTGGCCGGCGAAGGCCGGCTTCTGGCTGTCGGCGTTGGCGACGCGGGTCTCGACGGGCGCAGCGCCCCCGGCGGCCTGGCCCGGCTGGGCGGGAGCGGGCCCGCAAGCGGCGAGCACGACAAGGGCGGAGGCGGCGGTGAGCATGATCTGGCGCATGCCCCAAGGTTAAGCCCGTTTCGCCCGCAGCGGCTACCCGTCGGCGCGTGACGTTTTCTTGCTAGCCGACCGCCAGTTCGCGCCGCTCGTCGCTGGCGCGCTGGGCCAGTTCTAGAAGCTCCATGACCCGCAGCGCTTCCGCCACTGGCACAGGGGAGGGGGCGCCGTGCAGGAGGGCGTCGCGGACGCCGGCGTAGAAGGTGCGGTAGCCGGCGATCTCGGGGCGGACGTCGGCGCGGATCTGGTGGTCATGCTCGACGGTGACCAGGACGCCGTGCCGGCTGTCGCGGCCCCAGCCGGGGGCGCCGGGGGTCATGCCGGCCTTTAGCTGGGCTTCCTGCGGATCCAGTCCGTGCTTGAGGTAGCTGCCCTTGGTCCCGTGCACCGCCAGGCGCAGGTCGGAGGCGGCGGTCAGCAAACTGCCGTGCAGGAGGACCCGCAAGGTCGGATAGCGCAGCACCACGTGGAAATAGTCGTCGGCGCCGGCTCCTTCGCGCTGGACGCCGATGTCGGCCGAGATCCCTAGCGGCTCGCCAAACAGCACCAAGGCCTGGTCCAGCAGGTGCGGCCCCAGGTCCATCCACGCGCCTGAGCCCGGACCGGCCCGCTCGCGCCAACGATCGCGCACTTCGGGACGGAAGCGGTCGAAGTGGCTCTCGTACTGCACGACCTGGCCCAGGGCGTCCTCGGCGATTAGGCGCTTGAGGGTGAGGAAGTCGCTGTCCCAGCGGCGGTTGTGGAACACAACCAGCAGCTTGCCGGCGGCTTCGGCCGCATCGGCCATTTCCCGCGCCTGGGCCGTATCCAGGGCGAAGGGCTTGTCGACCACCACGTGCTTGCCGGCTCTGAACGCCGCGAGGGCCTGAGGCGCGTGCAGGGCGTTGGGCGTGGCGATGACGATCAGATCGATAGCCGGGTCGACGAGGACCTCGTCCAGCTGGGCCACGACCCGCACGTCGGGAAAGTCTGCCGCCACCTTGGTCGGATCACTGGACACCACCGTGTGCAGGCTCAGGCCCGGCGTGGCGGCCACCAGCGGGGCGTGGAAGGTCTGGCCGACATAGCCGTAGCCAACGAGGGCGACATTCAGAGGAGGGGAGGCGGTCATGCCGCTTTGCTACCACGAAAAAGGCCGGGGATTTCTCCCCGGCCTTCGTCGTCGTCTCGTGATGGGTGAGGATCCTTAGATCTTCACTTCTTCCATCTTGGGGCTCAGCAGGTGCACGACCAGCAGGGCGACCAGATAGGCGCTGCCGGCGACGATGAAGATCGGCGTGTAGGTGCCGATGCTTTCCAGCACACCGCCGATGTACTTCGAGAACACCATGCCGCCGAAGGCGCCCAGCATGCCGCCGATACCCACGACCGAACCGACCGCGCCGCGCGGGAACACGTCCGACGGCAGGGTGTAGAGGTTGGCCGAGAAGCCCTGGTGGGCCGCGGTGGCGACGCCGATGATCAGGACGGCGACCCACAGGTTGTCGACATTGGCCGCGAAGATGACCGGCACGGCCAGCAGGGCGCAGATCAGCATGGTGATCTTGCGAGCCTTGTTGATGCTCCAGCCCATCTTCAGGAAGTTCGACGACAGCCAGCCGCCGCCCACGCTGCCGACGTCCGACAGCAGGTAGATGGCGATCAGCGGGGGGCCGAACGACTTCAGGTCCAGGCCGTAGCGCTTGCCCAGGAAGTCGGGCAGCCAGAACAGGAACATCCACCAGATCGGGTCGATCAGGAACTTGCCGAGCGAATAGGCCCAGGTTTCCTTTTTCGTCAGCAGCTTGGTCCAGGCGATCTTCTCGACCGGGTCAGCCGGATCCTGCTCGATGTGGGCCAGTTCGGCGGCGCCGAGCTTCTTCACTTCGCGCGGACGGCGATAGACCAGCAGCCAGATCGGCAGCCAGATCAGGCCGGCCAGACCGGTGACGATGAAGGCCATCTGCCAGCCGAAGGCCAGCACGATGCCCGGCACGACCAGCGGCGTGACGATGGCGCCGATGTTGGTGCCGGCGTTGAAGATACCGGTGGCGAAGGCGCGTTCCTTCTTGGGGAACCACTCGGCCACGGCCTTGATGCCGCCGGGGAAGCCGCCGGCTTCGCCGACGCCCAGGCCCATGCGGGCGAAGATGAAGCCGTTCAGGCCGCGCGCGCCGGCGTGGGCGATGTGGGCCAGCTGCCAGATCAGGAAGGCGATGCCGAAGCCCCAGCGGGCCCCGATCTTATCCATGACCTTACCCCAGGCCACATAGGCGATGGCGTAGGACATCTGGAAATAGAAGACGAGATTGGCGTAGTCGTTTTCGTCCCAACCGAACTCCTTGGAGAGGTTGGGCTTCAGAAGGCCGATCGTCTGACGGTCGACATAGTTGATGACCATCGCCGCAAACAGCAGGCCGACGATGATCCACCGGTACCGCCCGATCTTCTCGGAGGGCTCGGGCGCTTTAGAAAAGTCCACCATGGACGCTTTCCTTCCCCTACTTGTTCTTATTTCGCCGGAACGGCGACGCACTCGATGACGCCGTATGGGCCGAAGTCAATCTTGGCCACATCGCCGGCGACCACGTCGTGGATGCCCGTGGTGGCGCCGGTGGTGACGATCTGACCGGCCTTCAGCGGCTTGCCGCGCGAGGCGACCAGGCCCAGCAGGAAAGCGAAGGCGGCCAGGGGCGTGCCCGGGATGGTGGCCGCGGTGGCCTTGCCGAGCGACACGCCGTTGATGATGGTCTCGACCGGCATGTCTTCCCAGGCGACGTCGCGCCAGTTGGGGATGACCTGGCCCAGGATCTGACCGTCGTTGTTGCCGAAGTCCGACGACACAACCGGCGGGCCCAGCTTGTTGATGGTGGCCAGCGGGCTGCCAGCGATCTCGACGCCGACGATCACTTCGCCGACGTACTCGGCGGCTTCCTCGGCGGTCCACTCGGTCTTGTCGGCCGGAGCGTCCTTGCCCACGCGGATGATGAACTCGGCCTCGACGGCGCAGAAGCCACCTTCGATGGCGCGGTATTCGTTCGCGGCGCCGACCTTGGCGTCCTGAACCTTGCTCTTGAAGATGCAGCCGGCCAGGCGCTCGGCGCCCAGGCGTTCACGGTGCTGCGGCGGGACCAGGCCCACCTTCCAGCCGACCAGTTCGTCGGGCCACAGGTCGATGGCGATGTCCTGGACGGCGTAGCCCTGGGCCATGCTGTCGGGAATCACGTCGCCCGGATAACCGGGGACCGAAACGCCCTCTTGCCTGGCCTTTACAAACTGGGGAGCGATCGCCGCAGGGGTGAAAACCTTGCTGTCGGCCTCAGAAACGGTCACGCCGTAAACCCTCCCTCGATACATCAGTACAAGCCCCGCTTGGCGGGTTTGCATCGTGTCTAGTGGAAACCGGTGTCATTGACAATGCGGCCGTTAAGGGATGCGAAAGGGGTTGGGCGGGGCTACTTCAAGCCGTCTTCCGCCAGGGTGTAGGCGACGATCGCATTGGCGTGGCCATGGCCCAGGCCATGCTCGGTCTTCAGAAGCGCGACCAACTCCATGTGCTTGGCCGGATAGGCGCTCCGGACCACAGCCTGCCAGTCGGCGACCGGGCGTCCGTAAGTCTTCTCGATGGACGGGAAATAGGACGCCGGACCCTTGACCTTGCCGTCAGCCATCACCGTCTCCGAAGCTTGCAGGGGCCGTTGATGCCGTGGCGAAGCGGCGAGCACCACCAGAATCCGCTCTCGATGAAAGAGGGGTTTTAGGGACGAATTTCGACCCGTCTGGGACGCTACGGCCCCTCTCTCATAGAGAGAGGGAGGGGCCCGCGCCGCAGGCGTGGGAGGGTGAGAGGTTACAGCCTTTCCGGACCAGGCGGGGGGCAAGGCGGCGGATACAGGCCTTGGGATAGCCAGGACCGGCTGGGCCTTTTGCGCAACCCAAGTGGAGAGGCCGAGGATCAATCGGTGAGCGGTGTAACCTCTCACCCTCCCACCGCTTTCGCGGCGGGCCCCTCCCTCTCTCTATGAGAGAGGGATTTCGAAAGGCCGCTCACCACCCTGAGCAGACTTCAAAATTGTCCGCTTTCCGGTTCAAGCCCTGGCTTCAGTCGCCGCAGCCGTTCGATCACGGCATCGGTCCCACCGATCAAGCCCCAGCGCCCAACGCCGATCTGCTGTCCGCTATCCAAGGTGAGCAGCAGCAGTCCGCCCTTTGCCTCCACAGCTTCCAGTGCGGAGAGCAAAATGCTTCTTGCCGGGAGCGCGGAGATAACCAAGCGGTCGCCTTCCGATGCGATGCAAACGAACTCGCGACGAGCGAGAATGACCCAATGGGTCAGAACGAAGATAATCAGTAGCGGACTAACCAGGTAGGCTGCTGCGATCCAAAGCCAGAGACGATTGGTCATCCAAGGACGTGACGAGGTGTCGAAACCGGTCTGCATGGAGAAATGTGTAAAGGCGATGGCAGCTGCAACCGCGCAAACCGAAGCAATGCCGACCACCCACGGGGACTTTCGCGCAATCACAATCGGGGCGGTCATAGTTGCCAGGCTATAGTTACGATTGCTCGGAGCCAAGGGCAGCTAACCACCCCGTCCGGCCCGTCGATCCGTCTTTCCCGGAAGGGAGGCGGCGCCCCAACTCACCCCGTGCTTGACACCCGTAATAGCGGGTATAGCGTCGCCGAGAATTACGGATGTAAGCGTCATGCACATCACCTCCGCCGAAGCCCAGGTCATGGAAGCGCTGTGGCGCCGTCATCCCCTGTCGGCCGACGAACTGGTCGCCGAGGTCGGGGCCGCCCAGAGTTGGGGCGACGCCACGGTCAAGACCCTGATCAATCGCCTGCTGAAGAAGAAGGCGATCAAGTCCGAGCGGGCCGAGGGCAAGCACGGCTATCGCCCGCTGATCGAGCGCGAAGCCTATGTCCAGATCGAGAGCCAGGGCCTGCTGGACCGGCTGTTCGACGGCCAACTGGCCCCGCTGATCAGCCACTTCGCCCAGCACCGCCCGCTGAAGGCCGACGAGGTCGAGAAGCTGAAGACCCTGATCGCGGGCCTGGAAGAGAAGCGCTAGGCGTCCAGCGCCTCGCGCACCGCCGGCAGCCGGTTGCGGCTGATCGGCAGCGGCGCGCCGTCGTGCATCAGAAGCTGATGGCGGCCGCCGTCGCGCTCGAAACCGCGCACATGGGCGAAGTTGGCGATCACCGAGCGGTGGATGCGCAGGAAGGTCGCCGGCAGTTCGGCGTCCAGCCGGTCCAGGCGCGTGGCGTGCAGGAGGCGCCGGCCGTCGGTCAGCCGCAGCTCGACATAGTCGTCGGCTCCGACCGCGGCGACGATGGCGCTCAGCGGCACCCGCTCCACGCCGCGAGCCGAGGCCACCGTCAGGCAGTCAGGGCGATCGGCGGCGCGGGTGAGGGCGACCTCGCGGTCCTGGTCGTCGCGGCCCAGTCGGATGACTTCGGCCATCAGCAGCGGCAGCAGCAGGCCGGCGGCGAACAGGAAATAGGTCACGTCGGCCAGCCACTGGGGGAAGACCAGGCCCACGCCCAGGAATGCCAGCAGATAGGCCAGGGTCGGGCGGGCTGACGGGACGCGACGATAGACGGCGACCGCCGCGGCGATGGCCGCCAGGCCGACGCCGATCAGCAAGGCCAGCACGGTCTTCAGATCGAAGCCGGGCGCCAGGCACGACGCGCCGACCGCCGCCAGGGCAAGACCCATCAAGGGGCGGCGCGCCTGGGGCCAGAACCGGGTCACCGCATATGAGACCAGCAGCACGGCGAAGGCGGCGCTCAGGGCCCAGATGCCGACCAGTCGCAGGCCGTGCAGGGGGTAGGCATAGGGAACCAGGGCCCGCAAGGTTTCCAGCAGGGCCTGCAGGCCGGCGATCGACGCCAGGGCGGCCAGGGTCAGGCTGGAGGCGGTGCGTCTCAAGCCGTGGATCACGCCGAAGCCGAAGGCCGCCGCGAACAGGGCGCCGGCCGCCAGGAAGGTCACAGCCAGCAGCGTCGTGCGCTCGGGCCAGGGATAGGGCGCCACGATGAGCCCGCCGATGGGCGTGTCCAGCCGCACGGTTCCGTGGAACGACGACAGGTGGACGACGACGACATTGTCCGCGGGCCGCCACAGACGCTCGGGAATCGGAAAGGCGATCTGGTAGCGGCCGGGCGTCTCGGTCTGGCGCGACGCGCTGGGGCGTCCGTTGGCGCCCAGCGTCTGGCCGTTCAGCCAGACCTCGGAAGAGGCGACCCCGACGACATAGAAGGCGGTGGCGTTGGCCCCGGCCGGACGCTGCACGACGGCGCGCAGCCACAGTTCGCGGCCTTGCGGATCGATGACGCCTTCGACCGGGCGGCAGTCGCGCAGGACAGGCGTCGGCCCGCCCGTGTCTGCATGGCACGCCTGCCACGACGTCTCCTGCGCCCGCGACGAAGACGGCAGGACGGCCAGGAGGAGAGTGATCAGAAACAAGCTGCGCCACATGGCCGGCACCCTAGCGTGTCGCTCACCGAAATGCGCATCCGTTCACCGAGGCAGGGCGACCGTTCGCCGAAGCGCGGCTTCACGGGCCCAGAAAGTCGGCTTCAACGGGAGCATGACCCAGACCTTCCTGAACCGCCGCTCTCTTCTCGCCGTCGCCAGCCTCGCGCTGCCCAGTGTCGCGCTGGCTCGCCAGCCTCAAGCCGGACCGTTCCGGTTCGCCAGCCGTAAGGGCCAGGAGGCCGACGCCGAGCGCGGCTTCTTCGAGGTCCCCGAGGATCGCCGCGACCCGCGCTCGCGCCGCATCCGCCTGGGCTATGTCCGCTTCCGCTCGACCGCCGCCAAGCCGGGATCGCCGATCGTCTATCTGGCCGGCGGACCGGGCGGGTCCGGCGTCGACGCGGCGACCGGCCCGCGGTTCTCGATCTTCATGGCGCTGCGCGAGGTCGCCGACGTCATCGCCTTTGACCAGCGGGGCGTGGGGCTGTCGGCCCATATCCCGGAGCGCCCGGCCTCGACCGCGCCCTGGCCGGCCCTGACGCATCAGGGCCTGACCCGCTGGGTCCGCGACGAGACCCAGAAGGCCTGGGTGGACTGGACCGCGGCCGGCGTCGCCATGGCCGGTTACAACACCGAGCAGAGCGCCGACGACATCGACGACCTGCGCCGCCACCTGGGAGCGGACAAGGTAAGCCTGTGGGGCCTAAGCTACGGCTCGCACCTGGGCCTGGCGGTGCTGAAGCGCCATGCCGACGTGATCGACCGCGTCGCTCTGGCCAGCCTGGAGGGCCTGGATCAGACGGTGAAGCGCCCCGCCCATATCGACGCCTTCATGCGGCGGGTGGATGGCGTGCTGGGTCAGGATTCGGCGGCCCGCGCGGCGATCCCGGACCTGCCGGCCCTGATGCGCCGCGTGCACGCCCGCTACGAGGCCAAGCCGGTGACGTTGAAGATCGACGGCAAGGACCTGACGCTGGGCGGCTTCGGCATCCAGATGCTGGCCTCGGGGATGGTGGCTAATCCGCCCAGCCTGTCGCGCCTGCCGGGCCTCTATCTGGCGCTGGACGCCGGCCGGACCGAGGTGCTGGCGCCGCTGCTGGCCGGCGTGGGCGGCCTCTTCACCATCGGCGGCATGCCCGAGGCCATGGACCTGGCGTCCGGCGTCTCGCCGGGGCGCCTGGCGCTGATCCGGGCGGAAGCCAAGACGGCGGTGTTCGGCGACGCCTTCAACTACCCGATGCCACACCTGCTGGGCGCGATCCCGAGGGTCGATCTGGGAGAGGACTTCCGGGCGTCATTCAAGATCGACACGCCGGCCCTGCTGGTCGCCGGCTCGCTGGACGGCCGCACGCCGCTGGAGGAGCAGGCCGAGGTGATCGCCCAGTTCCGCAACAAGGCGCAGGTCATGGTCGAGAACGCCGGCCACAACGTCTTCGAGGCCCATCCGGGCGTGCAGGACCTGCTGGTGCGGTTCTTCCGCGGCGAGACGGTCGGCGACACGACGCTGAAGCTGCCGCCGCCGACCTTTCCGTTAGCCTAGGCCCGCATCGCCTTGGCTTCGGGGGTCTTGGCGCGCAGCACCTTGCTGGCCACGTCCAGGCTGCGGACGGGGGCGGAGGCGTCCTCGTCTGCCGCCTCTGGGCGGCCGCGCAGGGCGGTGACGAAGTCGTCGCGCCAGGCGGTGACGTCCTCGCGCTGGACGTTGTCGAACAGGGCCTCCCAGCGGCGCTTGCGCTCGGACACGTCCATCGACAGGGCGCGTTCGAGGGCGTCGGAGATCTCCTCCGGGCTGTTGGGATTGATGATCAGGGCGTCCTTCATCTGCCGCGCCGCGCCGGCGAAGCGCGACAGGATCAGCACGCCTGGATCTTCCGGGTCCTGGGCGGCGACATATTCCTTGGCCACCAGGTTCATGCCGTCGCGCAGCGGCGTGACCAGAGCGGCCTTGGCGGCGCGATAGACCCCGGCCAGCTCGTCGCGCCGGTACGAGCGGTTCACATAGCGGATCGGCGTGAAGTCCATCTCGGCATAGGCGCCGTTGATGCGGCCGATCAGGCCGTCCAGCCGTCCGCGCAGGTCCTGATAGGCCTCGACCTCGTCGCGCGACAGCGGCGCGATCTGCAGCAGCATGACCTCGTTACGCATGTTGGGGTGGTCTGCCAAGAAGCGCTCGAAGCCGATCAACCGCTCTTCCAGACCCTTGGAATAATCGAGGCGATCCACGCCCACGACCATCTTGCGGAAGACGCTGTGGGCCATCATCCGGTCGTAGGTCCGCTGGGCGGTATCGCCCTTGACGATCGAGGCGAAGTCGTCGGCGTCGACGCCGATCGGGAAGGCCGCGGCGCAGGTCTTGCGGCCGAACGCCTCCAGCTCGCCACGAGCGTTCTTGGTCCCGTGGACCTCCGAATAGACGTAGCCCTCGAAGGCCTGCAGCGACTCCTCGGTCTGGAAGCCGATCAGGTCGTAGTCGAACAGCGCTTCGACCAGCTGCCGGTGGCGCGGCAGGGTGACCACCAGCTGGTGGGCCGGCCACGGGATGTGCAGGAAGAAGCCGATGCGGTTCTTCACGCCCATCCGCCGCAGCTCCTTGGCCAGCGGGATCAGGTGGTAGTCGTGGATCCAGACGATGTCGTCCGGCTCGATCAGCGGCAGCAGCGTCTCGGCGAAGCGCCGGTTGACCCGCTCATAGCCCTCGCCGAACGAGCGGTCATAGGCGGTCAGGTCGACGCGATAGTGGAACAGCGGCCACAGCGTCTTGTTGGCGTAGCCGTTGTAGTATTCCTGGTAGTCGGTCTCCTCGAGGTCGACGGTGGCGACCGTCACGCCCTCGATCCGCTGCATGTTCAGCTGACCGGTGAACTCGGGAATGGTCTTGCCGGACCAGCCGAACCAGATGCCGGAATACTCCCGCAGCGCGGCGGCCAGGGCCATGGCCAGGCCGCCGACGCTGCCTTCGCCGCCCTCGGCGGGGTTGGGCGGGTTGACCCGGTTGGAAACGACGATCAGCCGGCTCATGCGGGAATCCCCAGCTCGGCGGGCGACGTCAGGCCCTCCAGCCAGCGGGCGACGGCGTGGGTGTCGTCCAGGCGATAGCGAGCGGCGGTCGGGCGGGGCTGGCCCACCAGCACGCCGAAGCCGCCCAGGCGGGCGACGGCCAGGAAGCCGTCCTCGTCGGTCAGGTCGTCGCCGACAAATACCGGCGTCGCGCCCAGGAACGGGGCCTCGCGCAGGAAGGCGGTGACGGCCGCGCCCTTGTCGGCGCCGGGCGTGCGCAGCTCGACGACCATGTCGCCCAGCTGCAGGACCAGGCCCGTGGCCTGAGACAGGCGCTCGCCGGCCTCGATCACCGCTTCGGCGCAGCCGGGGGCGTTGCGATAGTGCAGAGCGACGGACAGGCCCTTGTCCTCGAACAGCAGGCCGCGTTCGCAATGGGCCAGCTCGACCAGGATGCGGCGCGCGTCGGCCAGGCCGGGATGCGGCTCGCGGGTGATCACCTGACCGTCGGCGGCGCGACGCATCAGGCCGTGAACGGCGCCGATGGCTTTGACGCCGCCGCCCAGGATGTAGTCCAGGTTCGACAGGTCACGGCCGCTGACCACGGCGACGCGCTCGTCGAACGCGGCGTGCAGGCGCTGCAGCAGCCGGGCGCGGCGAGGGTCGGGACCCACGTCGTCGGGACGCGGCATGATCGGCGCCAGGGTGCCGTCCAGGTCCAGGAACAGGGCCGTGCGGCGCGGAAGGTCTAGGGGCGGAGGTGGGAGCACGACGGACTCCGAACGCAGGACCGGCTGAGCGGCGGCCATGGCGAATACCCCCTGATCGGTAAGCAACATGCCGCACAGAACGCCGTGGCTGGCAGTTCGATCCCGACCTGACACTTAAGTTCGCCGGATTTTCGCCCCAATGCGAACGGGGCTCATATTTTGGGCAGAGGAGCCGAAAACCCCGCCCTTCGACAGGCTCAGGGTGAGGTTTTCTACTTCCGGCGCTGCATTAGCCCTCACCCTGAGCTTGTCGAAGGGCGAGGGCGGCCCTGGGGCGGTCGACGGTTAGAACAGCAGCTTCCGGGCGCTGAACTGGATGACCCGGCCGCGGGGGTCCAGGTAGTCGGGCTGGTAGTTGATCGGCGTGGCGCCAGTGGCGTCGCGCACGGTCTGGCGCTCGTCGAACAGGTTGTTGATCGAGAAGGTCAGCCGCGTGCCGCGCAGGATCGGGTGCTTCTGCACCAGCTCGCGGCGCACGCCCAGATCGGCGAACAGGCGCAGATTGACGGTCGCCAGGCTGGAGAAGTCCAGGTCCCGCGACGCACCGCCCAGGCCCGCGCGGACCTGGCTGGCGCTCTTCCAGTTGGCCGACAGGCGCGCGCCCAGGCCGTAGCGGGTCAGGCCGGCTTGAGCCTCGATCTCGTTGCGCGGCTGGCCGCCGCCTGAGCCCAGGACGTCGCCGTCCAGCAGGTCCAGCGCGGGGATGCCGTCGGCCACCACCACCTGCTCACTGATATGGACGGTGTGGTAGAGCGACATCTGCAGGCGCGTGGCGCGTGGGTTGCCGCCACCGCCCCGGCCGCCGAAGCCGCGACCGCCGCCGCCAAAGCCGCCGGGACCGCGCGGGCCGTCGCCGCCGAAGCGGGGACCTTCACCGCCGCCGCCGGGGGTCATGCCGGGCGCGCCGTCGGTGCGCGGCGCAGCGTTGTCGTCGGGACGGTTTGGTTGCTCGCCTTCGGCCGACGGTGGGCGCGGCGGTTCGTCGTTCTGACCGCGCTGCGCAAGGGCTTCCCCGCCGGGCGCGGCGGCCGCGCCACCTTGGCGACGCCAGCCGCCGGCCGGCGGGGGCGGGGTCTTGCCGATCTGGCGCGAGTAGTTGAAGCCCCAGCGGACCTGCTCGCTCTCGCGTTTGACGAAGTTGACCGGCCGGGTGTCGATGCGGATCAGGTCGCCGTCGGCGTCGCGCTGGAACCGATCGGGGAAGGCGGCCTCGACCGCCGCCGTGGCGGCCGGGAAGCTGGCCACCGGATTGTCGATCCGCGTGCGGCTGTAGTTGGCGTTCAGGGTCAGGCCGGTGACCTGGACGGGCCGGAAGTTGACGCCGACGCGCAGGGTGTTGCGCTCCTCGCCCTTCAGGTTCGGATTGCCGCCGGTGATGCGGGTGACGTCCACGGTCTGGCCGCGCACATAATCGAACACCCGGGCGTCGGGCGTGGTGACCAGCGGATTGGCCAGCTGGGCGATGCTGGGGGCGTTTTCCTGGCGGCTGGCCTGGACCGTGAAGCTGATCGGGGCCAGCGGCGACCAGTTCACGCCGCCGCCGATCGTGGTCAGGGCGCCGTAGTCCGAGACCTGGCGCACGGCCAGGTTCAGGTTGGTCGACAGATCGCCGATCCCGGCGCGCACGCCCTTGCGGCGGCTGGCCAGGGGCAGGTCGAAGCTGACCTGGGCGTTGGCGTCGCCGCGCGACTGCTCGCTGTCGACCTCGACGCCCGAGCGGATCGACGTGCCCTTCAGGCGCGAACCGCTGACGCCGACCTTCAGGGTGGTCGAGAGGTCGCCGGCCCGCAGCTTGGCCAGGGCGCGGTTGGCGACCAGCTGCAGATCGGCGCTGTCGGTGGTCGAGCGGGCGCGGTCCTGAGTCACGGGCAGGCCGCCCAGCGCCGCGAACGGGTTCAGGGTCGGGTCCAGGGCCGCCAGCCGCGACTGCACGCCGGTCAGCTCGACGCCGCGGTCGGTCAGGGTGCGGCTGATCGTGCGGTCGTAATTGCCGGTCAGCGACAGGCGCAGGGTCTCGGTGTCGCGGTTCAGGGTGAAGCCGGCGTGGCCCTGCAGGCTGCGCGAGGTCTGGCCCAGGGCCGGGAACTCGTTGAGATAGCGGTACAGGACGGTGTCCTGGCCGAACGGCGAGAACGGGCTGGCGCCGGGGATGCGAAGGGCCGCGCGGGCCGGACCCGACAGCGACTCGCTCTTGTTGGCGGTCAGGCCCAGGTTCAGCGTCGCCGAGACATTGTCCCAGAGGTAGCGGTTGGTGACGCTGTTGATCGACACCTGCTGGCTGGCCGGCAGCAAAGTGCGGCTATCGGACAGGTCGATGGTGTTGGCCACGCCGGCGCCGGGCAGGAAGGCCGACAGCGGCTGGGCGCCGGTCGCGGCCGAAGCGGGGACGCCGGCTACGGTGACCGGGGTTCCAGCCAGGGCGCTGAGCGCCGTCAGCGGCGCGCCGGTCGGCGTGGCGACATTGCCAACGAAGTCATAGAGGCCGCTCTGGGCGTTGCTGGTCAGGTCGCGGTCGCTCTCGCGCAGCCAGTCGCTGTTCTGGACCTTGATCGCCAGGTTGGTGCGGCCCTGGCGGTTCAGCTGCAGCCGGCTCCAGGCGCCTTGCTGGCTGAGTTGGCCACCCTCGGCCGAGCCGCCGATCTGGGCGTCGACCGTCGCGGCGCGGAAGCGCTGGCGCAGCACCACGTTCACGACCTTCTGGTCGGCCGCATAGCCGTACTTCAGCGCCACTTCTTCCGGCAGCACCTCGACGCGCTGGATGGCCTCGGTGGGGATGTCGCGGATCTCGCCCATGCCCGAGATGCGCCGGCCGTTCAGCAGCACCACCGGCGCGCCGCCCAGGCCGCTGGTGGTCTGGGGCGTCAGCTCGGACAGCAGGTCCTCCATCGACGACACCCCGAACGAGCGGATGTCGGCGACGCTGAAGGTCTCCTCGGGCTTGATGTCGCCGACCACCGCGCCATAGGGCTTGCCGCTGGCAGTGATGGTGACGGCCTCGACCTCGGTCTCGTCCAGGTCCTGTGGCGTGACGGGACGCTGCGCCTCGGCGGGCGGCGGGGCAGGGGCGGGGGCAGTCTGTTGCGCGTGAGCCGCGCCGGACGCGACGACTCCCAGGACACCGACCAGGGCCAATTTGCGGCTCATGGACGCGTTCTCCGATTCAAATATGTCCCTGGCTTGCACATCGCCGCGTTGCATGACGAGCGCATTTCAGTTTTTGGCTTTGTTGCAACAATGGTGTGGCTGCAAAAGCTCAGCGCACGGCCGTCCACGGCTTGCTGAGCAGGACCGCGCAATTGATCAGGCCGACCAGAGAGTAGGTCTGGGGGTAGTTGCCCCACAGCTCGCCGTCCGCAAAGCCGATGTCCTCCGACAGCAAGCCCGCGCCGGTGCGGCGTGACAGCATGTCCTCGAACAGCTCGCGGGCCTCGTCGCCGCGACCGGACATGTGCAAGGCTTCGATCAGCCAGAAGGTGCAGATGTTGAACGCCGTCTGCGGCGAGCCGAAGTCGTCAGGAATGGCGTAGCGCAGCAGATAGGCCCCGCGGCGCAGGCCGTCCTCGACCGCGGCCAGGGTGGCCAGGTTGCGCGGGTCCTCGGCCTTGTGGAAGCGCAGGTCCACCAGCTGGAGCAGGGAGGCGTCCAGCACGTCGCCTTCGAAGGTCGCCGAATAGCGGCCCAGCGTGTCGTTCCAGGCGCGGGTCTCGATGACCATCCGCACCTCGGCGGCGCGGGCGTTCCACAGCGCCGCCTTGTCCTTCAGGCCCAGCTTCTCGGCGGCGTTGCCCAGCCGATCGCAGGCCGCCCAGCACATGGCCGAGGAATAGGTGTGGACGTTGGCGCGGCCGCGGAACTCCCACAGGCTGGCGTCAGGCTGGTCGTGCAGCTTGTAGGCGCGCTCGCCCACCGGCTCGAGGGCCTCGAAATCCTCGACGGTCGCCGGGCGCAGCAGGCGCTCGTCGAAGAAGGCCTGGACGGTCGACAGCACGATCTGGCCGTAGACGTCGTGCTGCAGGTGCTCGAACGCCTGATTGCCTACCCGCACCGGGCCCATGCCGCGATAGCCGGGCAGGTCGGGGGCGAAGCGCTCGGTCAGGGTCTCCTCGAAGCCCACCCCGAACAGCGGCTGGATGTGACCGCCCTCGGCACGGTCGACGATGTTGCGCAGATAGCCCAGATAGTTCTCCAGGATGTCGACCGCGCCCAGCCGGTTCAGGGCCTGGACCACGTAATAGGCGTCGCGCAGCCAGCAGTAGCGGTAGTCCCAGTTGCGCTGGCTGCCCTCGTGTTCGGGGATCGAGGTGGTCAGGGCCGCGACGATGGCGCCCGTCTCCTCGTGCATGCACAGCTTCAGGGTGATGGCGGCGCGGATCACGGCCGACTGCCAGTCCAGCGGCAGGGCCAGGCCCCGCACCCAGAGCTTCCAGTAGTTGTCGGTCTCGCGCAGCATGCGCTCGCAGGTCTGGGCGACGTCGGCGTCGAAACCCTCGTCCGGGCCCAGGAACATGGCGATCGGGCGTTCCAGCCGGAACGTGCGCTCCTCCAGGATGTGCGAAACCGGCGCGTTGGTGGTCAGGCGCAGGGTCATGTCCGCGCAGCGATAGCGGATGTGGTTGGAGCCGGAGGTGTGCTCGGCCACCTTGGCGCCCCAGTCGGCGGTCGGACGCAGGCGCAGGGTGACGCGGGCCACGCCGACGATCGGGCGGATCAGCCGGATATAGGCCGTCGGACGGAACGTACGGCCGAACTGCTGGTAGCGCGGGCAGAAGTCGATGATCTCGATCCGCGCGCCGTCCTGGTCGGCGATCTCGGTGCGCAGGATCGGGGTGTTGCGCAGATAGCCCTGGCGGACCTCGGCCTGGTGGTCGACCAGCACCTCCCACACGCCCTTGGCGTCGGGACCGTCGGGATCGGCGTCGTCCAGCAGAGCGCTGAAGATCGGGTCGGAATCCACCCGCGGCGCGCAACCCCAGACGAAACGGCCGGCGGTGTCGATCAGGGCGCTGACCGCGCAGTTGCCGATCGGATAGAGGTCCAGCGTCTTCTTGTTCACAGTCTTGTCCGTCATTTGGGCCCTCTACGCGTACATCCCCGGTCCGGGTGAAACCAACGGTGTGGCTTGCGGGTTCCTGTCCTTGAAAATCCGGTGTCGGGCCGGGGTTTGGGTTCGCCTTTCGCGATCGTGGCGTTGACGTCACGACCCAGCGCCCGCCATCTGAAATCTTAACGCGGCCTGGCCGCACCAGTGCGGCGAGCTGTTCGACGGTGATGCGAGTTAAGAGATCCTGCGCCCTGCTGGCGGCGTCGCTGAGCCTCCTGGTCGTGGACGCCGCACAGGCGCAGTCGCAGCGTCCTGTGCTGGCCGGTGGCCGCCAGGTTCAGAACGTGCCGCTGGTGGCGCCGCGTCCGAACACCTTTCAGCCCGACATTTCTGCCGTGCAACTGCGGCCGGATCAGGTCGAGATCCTGCGCCGCGTGCTGGGCGACGCCCATACCCACGGCTTCAAGCTCGGCCAGTTCGCGCCCGAGCGCGCCCAGACCCAAGCCCAGCTGATCGGCATGACCCTGGCGTACGCGAAGGCCGTGCGCACCGGTCAGCTGCCGGCCAGCGGCTTCAAGAACGAGTGGGGTCTGCGTCCGGCGGCCTACGATCCGACGATCGACTTCATCAACGCCGTGCAGCAGGACCGCCTGGCCCCGTGGCTGGACGGTCTGCCGCCGCCCTATACCGGCTACCAGACGCTTCGCGTGGGCCTGGCGACCTATCGCGACATCGCCGCCCGCGGCGGGTGGCAGCCGATCGCCGCCGGTCCGGACCTGAAGGAAGGCTCGACCGGCGCTCGCGTCGTGGCGCTGGAAGCGCGTCTGGCCGCCGAGGACCCGACCATCGCCGTCGATGGCGCGCCGATCTTCGACGCGGCCCTGACCCAGGCCGTGCAGCGCGCCCAGAAGCGCTTTGGCCTCAATCCCAGCGGCATTGTCAGCAAGCAGACCCTGGCGGCGCTGAACACGCCGGTCGAGCAGCGCATCGACCAGATCAACGCCAACATGGAACGCTGGCGCTGGCTGCCCCAAACCCTGCCGGCCGATCGCATCCAGGTGAACGTCGCCGCCGCCATCCTGTCGGTGTTCAGCCGCGACACCCCGACCCTGACCATGCGCGCGGTCACCGGCCGTCCCGGCGACGAGACGCCGATGCTGCAGTCGATGATCCACTCGATCGTGCTGAACCCGCCGTGGAACGTGCCCCAGTCGATCGCCACCAAGGAGCTGTGGCCCAAGGAGCGCAAAAGTCCCGGCTATTTCCGCCGCAACGACTTCATCGTCATCCCCACGGGCGGCGGTGGTTCGCGTCTTCAGCAGAAAGCCGGTCCGCTGGCGGCGCTGGGCAAGGTGAAGTTCGACTTCAACAATCCCTACGGCGTCTATCTGCACGACACCCCCAGCCGCGCGCGCTTCGACAGCTTCAGCCGCCTGGCCAGCCACGGCTGCGTGCGCCTGCAAAAGCCGATCGAACTGGCCAAGGCGCTGCTGGCCGGCGACCCGGTCTGGACCAATGAGAAGATCGACGCGACCCTGGCCGGCGGCGACACCGTGCGGGCCAAGCTGCCGCAACAGATTGCGGTGTTCCTGCTGTACTGGACGGCCTATGTGACCCCGGACGGGCAGGTGAATTTCCGCGACGATCCGTATGGCTGGGATCGTGATCTGGTGCAGCGGATCGCCGCACTGTGAACCGGCTCCGCTTGCAATTGTAACATTTCTCGGGTGTCCTCCCCGACCTTAGTGTCGGGACAGGGCGTACCCTTTATGCATCGACGGAAGCTGTTTCAGCTGGGCCTCAGCGCCCTTGGCGCTGGTCTTTTGCCGGTCGCGGACGCGAACGCGCGCCAGCAGGACGACATCATCGGCGCGCTGTTGGAAGGAAAACCGCTTCCCGCGCCCGTGGTTCCGGCCGCGCCGCAAATCATCGCGCCGGCCCCCCTGGTCGAGCCCAAGTGGGTGAACCTGCGCAACGTCCACACCGGCGAAAAGCTGGAGGCCGTCTACTGGGAAAAGGGCGAGTACGTGCCCGATGCGGTCCAGGCCCTGAACAAGGTGCTGCGCGACTACCGCAACGACGAGGTCCACCCGATGGACAAGGGCCTCTATGACATTCTCAACCAGATCCACGTGAAGACCGGCGCCAAGACGCCGTTCCAGGTGATCTCGGGCTATCGCTCGCCGACCACCAACAAGATGTTGGCCGCCCGCAGCGGCGAGGTCGCCAAGCACAGCCTGCACATGGACGGCCAGGCCATGGACGTCTTCCTGGAAGACGTGGACCTGAAGCACCTGCAGGCCGCGGCCCTGGACGTGGGCAAGGGCGGCGTCGGCTACTATCCGGTCAGCAAGTTCGTGCACGTCGACGTGGGTCGCGTGCGCAAGTGGTCGGGGACCTGATCCGGGTTCGCCTGAGGGCGGAAAACGGTAACCATGCTCTAGTTTGCGCGTTTAGGGCATGGTAGCGGGCCGTTCTGGCCTGAGGAGAAGCGCACCCCATGAGCGAACGTCGCGGTAACCCGTTTGGTTGGGTCATTCTCGGCTTCATCGTTGGCGTGCTGGCCACCTTCGGGGCGATCCTGTTCCTCAGCTCTAGCGACGGCGGCTACGAAGACGGCCCGTCCGAGGTCCGCACCGCCGCCGACGATGCGGCCACCGCAGCGATGAACGGCGAAAGCAACCTGCCGCCGCTGCGCCGGACTGAACCCGCCGCCCCGCCGGTGGTGAGCGCGCCGGTCGCCGCGCCGCCGGTTGAGCGCCCGGCGACTGTGCCCCACGAGCTGGACCCGCAGGTGGCCGATGATGCGGCCGCCGCCGGCATGACCTCGCGGGCTCGGCCTTAACTTAGATCGTCATCCCGCGCTTTATGCGCGGGACCCATCTGTCCGCCGCATGGGCAGTGCGAGCTTGAGATCTCACGTGTCAGCTGAACCATGGGTCCCGCGCATAAAGCGCGGGATGACGGTGATTGGGTTGCTCGAACTCACCCGCGACACCCCGCCACACCTCCGCCCCCATCTCTGCTGACACCGCGCTGGCGGCAGGGCGCGCGCAATTATCCCCAGGTCGTCCACAGTCGGGCGATCCAGGAGATCTGCGTTGACGATCAAGGGAAGCTGCTGCTGCGGCGGGGTCAGGTTCGAGCTGTTCGAACCGCCGGCCATGCTGGGCGTGTGCCACTGCTCGCGGTGTCGCAAGGCCGGCTCAGAGGCCTATGTCTATGTCCGGGCCGAGGCGTTTCGCTGGCTGGCGGGGCGGGACCTCTTGACCCGCTATCGCCCCAAGCCGCCGCACCGCTTCACGCGGACCTTCTGCAAGCGCTGCGGCGCGTCCTTGGGCGATCCGGAGAGCGGACGGATCCTGGCCATCGCCGCCAATTGCCTGGACGACGATCCGGGGATCCGCACGACCTTCCACGAATACCTCCCCGACAAGCCGGCCTGGGAGGATGAGCCGCGCTAGTGCGTCGGCGGCGCCATGACCTTGCCGGCCTTGGCTTCGGCCTTCATGATCACGTGTTGCGGGGCCGGCAGCAGGATCAGGCCGCGGGTGCGCAGATAGCCGCCGCGGCCGGTGGCGGCGTCGGAGACCAACTCGTTGATGAACTCGCGCAGGCCCGGCGTGACGCCGATCTGCGACTTCTTCACGTAGACGTACAGCGAGCGCGACAGCGGGTATTGGCCGGTGGCGATGGTGTGCGGGGTCGGCAGCACGCCGTTGATCGCCGCGCCCTTGATGCGGGCGGCGTTCTCGCCGAGGAACGAGAAGCCGAACACGCCCAGGGCGTTAGGGGTCTTTTCGATGGTGCCGACGATGGCGTTGTCGTTCTCGCCGGCGTCGATCCAGCCGCCATCGGTGCGCATCGGCGAAACGGTGGCCTTGAACTTCTTCTCGTCGGCCTTCTTCATCGCCGCCAGGGTCGGCAGCTTGGCCGCGCCGGCTTCCATGCCCAGCTCGACAAAGGCGTCGCGGGTGCCCGAGGTCGGCGGGGGGCCGTAGGCCAGGATGCGGGCGCGGGGTAGGTTGCCGCCGACCTCGTTCCAGGTCTTGTAGGGCTGCTTGACCAGCTGGCCGCCGCGCAGGGTCTGGTTGGAGAGACCCAGATAGATCTGCTCCAGCTTGAAATCGAAGGTCGGACCCTTCTTGTCGCTGGCGATGACGATGCCGTCGAAGCCGAACTTGATCTCGACGATGTCCTTGACGCCGTTCTTCTGACAGGTCGCGTACTCGGACGCCTTTATCGGGCGCGAGGCGTTGGCCATGTCGGGATAGCGCTCGCCCAGGCCGCCGCAGAACATCTTGATGCCGCCGCCGGTGCCCAGGCTCTCGACCTTGGGCGACTTGCGACCGGTCTTCTTGGAGTAGTTCTCGGCCACGCGGGTGGTGAAGGGGAACACGGTCGACGAACCGGCCGACCAGACGTAGTCGCGGGCGGCGTGGGCGTTGTCGGCGACGGCGAGCAGGGCGAGCGTGGCGACGGCGCCGAGAAGCTTGTTCATGTCGTCAGGGTCCTAGGGGTCCTAGAGCGTGGCAGCCGAAAGTGTCAGCGGTTTCGGCGCCTGCCACGCTCTAATTTTTGATCTGGCGGCGAGAGGGCGACCTTGCCGGACCGATGTCCGGGCTTGTGTCACAGCTTAAAGACAGTTTTGCGACGGGAAGCGGCCGTCAGACGACGGTCAGGGCCTTCTCGATCGGCCGGGCCAGGACCACGCCTTTCGGGCCGTCGACGATGGGCCGGTTGACCAGGATCGGATGCTCGACCATGGCGTCCAGCAGGGCGTCGTCGGTGACGTCGGCCTCCAGCAGGCCCAACTCCTCGGCCGGCGTGCCCATCTTGCGCAGCAGGCCCTTCAGGTCGGTGTCCGAGCGGGCCACGAGGTCCTGCAGCTGCTGCCGCGTCCAGCCCGTCTTCAGGTACTCCACGACCTTGGGATCATGACCTTCCTCGCGCAGCAGGGCGACAACCTTGGTCGAGGTGCTGCATTTGGGATTGTGATAGACGGTGACGGACATGGGGGAGTCTCCTGAGCCGGTTCCGTGAACCAGCCAGGGCGCAGGATGTAAAGTCCCGCTCAGTCGAGAGGTCCCATGGTCCGTATCCGCTCGCTCGCCATCGCCATCGCCGCCGTCGCCTTGAGCCTGGCCGCGTCCGCCAATGCCCAGACGCCCAGCGCGGCCTCGGTCCAGACGCCCGCCGACCTTTATGGCCCGCTGTTCCACCAGGTGCAGACCCGCAAGCTGTTTGCCGACGGTAAGACCTTCGTCGATGCGACGCCCAAGCGTGCTCCGGCGGCGATCATGGCCGACTATCGCGCCCGGGCGCGGTTCAGCGACGCCGAGCTGAAGCGCTTCGTCCACGCCAATTTCGTGGTTCCGCAGGACGCGCCGGCGGCCAAGACGACGACGCAGCGCACGGATCTTGCGACCCACATCGCCAGCCTGTGGCCGCAGCTGACCCGGCCGCCGGTCAAGCCCGTGGCCGGCGGCTCAGCCCTGGCCATGGACAAGCCATTCGTCGTGCCGGGCGGGCGTTTCCGCGAGATCTACTACTGGGACAGCTACTTCACGATGCTGGGCCTGAAGGCCGACGGCCGAACCGATCTCGTCGAGAGCATGATCGACGATTTCGGCAGCCTGATCGACGCCTATGGCCACATCCCCAACGGCGCGCGGAGCTACTATCTCAGCCGCTCGCAGCCGCCGTTCTTCTACGCCATGGTCGGGCTGTCGGACGTGACCGACCCGGCGGTGGTCAAGGCGCGGGTCGAGCGCATGCGCCGCGAGCACGCCTTCTGGATGGACGGCGAAAAGGGCCTCAAGCCCGGCCAGGCCCATCGCCGCGTGGTGGCCATGCCCGACGGTGCGATCCTCAACCGCTACTGGGATGACCGCGACACGCCGCGCGACGAGTCGTACCGCGAGGACCTGGAGACCGCCCACAAGAGCGGCCGTCCGCCCGCGCAGGTGTTCCGCGACCTGCGGGCCGGGGCCGAGAGCGGCTGGGACTATTCCTCGCGCTGGATGGCCGACGGCAAGACCCTGGCCACGATCCGCACCACGGCCATCGCGCCGGTCGACCTCAACAGCCTGCTGTTCGGCTTGGAGAAGGCTATCTCGGACGGCTGCGCCAAGCTGGCCGATACGGCTTGCGTCCAGACCTATGACGGCCGGGCCCAGGCGCGAGCCGCCGCCATCCAGCACCACCTGTGGGACGGCCCCAAGGGCGGCTATCTCGACGCGCTGTGGAAGACCGGCCAGCGGCTGGACCACCTGAGCGCGGCGACCTTCTACCCGCTGTTCGTCGGGGCGTCGGACGAGCGTCGGGCTGGCATCGTGGCGATGAAGGCCTGGGACGAACTGGTGGCGCCGGGCGGCCTGCGCACGACCACCGAGCAGACCGGCCAGCAGTGGGACGACCCCAACGGCTGGGCGCCCTTGCAGTGGGTGGCGGTGGCGGGGCTGCGCCGCTACGGCGACCGGGCGCTGTCGGGCGAGATCGCCAAGCGCTGGCTGGCCACGGTCGAGCGCGAGTACCAGGCCAGCGGCAAGATGCTGGAGAAGTACGACATCCAGGAGGTCCGGGCCGGCGGGGGCGGGGAGTATCCCACCCAGGATGGCTTCGGCTGGACCAACGGCGTCACGCGCGCGCTGATGGATATTACCTCCGAACTGACCACCCCCTAAATCGCTCATCCCCGCGAAGGCGGGGATCCAAGCTGAATCAGGGGGAATGGACCAGGCGGTGGTAGGCCTCCAACGCCGCTTGGGTCCCCGCTTTCGCGGGGATGAGCGGTGTGTTGGGTAGAGGCTCTTCCCCACTCATCCGAGTGAGGAAGAGCCAGTAGTCCTAGAACTCGAAGCTCAGCGTGCCGAAGACCTGGCGCGGCGCCGACGAGTGGAAGACCACGATCGAGCCGGCGGCGTCGTCCGGAGCGAACACGCTGCCGTCGAAGTTCGAGGCGTAGCGCTTGTTCGTCAGGTTGGTGACGTTCAGCGACGCCTTGGCGCCCTTCATGAAGCTGACCTGGTCGAACTTGTAGCTGACGCCCAGATCGAAGGTGGTGTAGGCGCCGAAGCCCTGGTCGTTGGTGTAGGTGTAGTAGCGACGGCCCGTGTACTTGCCCGACAGCGAGGCCGAGAAGCCGCCCTGCTTGAGCATCAGCATCGAGGCGAACATTTCCTTCGGCGTGTCGACCTGCTGCTTGCCGGCCGTCTTCTTCACGACGCAGGTCGCGCCCGTGCACCAGTTCAGGTCTTCGTCGTAGGTCGACTTGTTGTACGAGGCCGAGTTGTACCAGTTCAGCCAAGAGGTCGGACGCCACATCACGCCGATCTCGGCGCCCTTGCTGGTGACGCTGCCGGCGTTGTGGAAGGAGTTGCCGCAGCCCGGGTTCTGCTGCTGGTTGGTCGGGCAGGGGTTGTACTGCAGCAGGCGGTTGTTGAAGTCGACCTCATAGGCCGAGATCGACACCTGCAGCGGACCGCTGATGAAGCGATAGCCGCCCTCGAAGCTCTTCGAGGTTTCCGGCTCGAGGTAGCGGCCCTGGGCGTCCCAGACGGCTTGCGAGACCGATTGCGGACCCAGCTTGAAGCCGCCCTGGAACATGGCCACGTTCTCGGCGTAGCTGGCGAAGACCTCGTGGCCCTCGGCGATGCGCCAGCGCACGCCGGCTTCCGGCAGGAAGTTGTCGGCGGCCTTCAGCGAGCCGGTGGCGAACTGGGTCGCGGCCGCGGCCGGGGCCTTGGCGATGCCGGGCAGGGCGCGGGCGTTCGACTTGGCGGCGGTGCTCTTGAAGCCGAAGTCGATGCTCAGGGCGTCGTTCAGCAGGGTGATGGTGTCCTGCACGTAGAACTGCTGGGTGTTCCAGTCGGTGGCCTGGACCCACTGGGCGGTGTCCGGCTGGCCCTTCAGAAACTGCGCCAGGCTGAACGGGCCCTTGACGTTGGTCCAGATGTAGCGCGCGGCGCTGCTGGTGTTTTGCTCCAGCCACAGGCCGGCCTGGAGGTGGTTGAATCCGACGGTCCAGGCCAGGCTGGCCACGACGCCGTCGCGCTCGATGGTGTAGCGCGTGTCGCGGATCTGCACCGGCAGGTCGTCGGACGTGTCGGTCGTGCCCTGGTTGGACAGGCCGGTGATGAAGTTGTTGCCCGCGCCCTTGTCGGTGTGGCGGTAGACCTGCATGTGCGCCTTCAGGTTCGACGTCACGTCGAAGTCGCCGGCGATGTAGAACAGGTCGTCGTTCCGCAGGATCTGGCCGTTGGTGAAGGTGATGTCGCTCAGCTTCTCCGGACCGGTCGGCTGGACGCACTTGGCGGCCTGCGAGGCCACCGAACAGGCGGCGCGGCTGACATACTTGTTCCAGTCGGGGGCGTAGCCGGCCCAGTCCCAGCCCAGGCGGCTTTGCATGTCCTTGGACAGGTAGGCGTCGTCGGCCTGGTTGGTGCGCGACAGGTCGACGAAGGCGGTCAGCTGGCCGCGCTCACCCTTGTAGGTGACCTTGCCGTTGAACTGCTTGCCGGTCGACTTCTTGTAGGCGCCCTGGTTCACGAACAGGTCCTGCTGGGCGTAGTGGCCCGACAAATAGGCCGACCAGCCCATGTGCTCGCCGGTGTCGATGCGGGCGAAGGTGCGGTAGGTGTCCTCGCTGCCGAAGCTCTGGCTGACCGACAGGCCCATGTCCTTCTTCGGATCGTTGGACACGTAGATCAGGGCGCCGCCCAGGTTGCTGGTCGACGGGATCGACAGGCCGGCGATGCCGGTGGCCAGGTCGGCGCGGCCCAGGTTCTCCGAGATCAGGGCGCGGCTGATGGTCAGGCCGTTGTAGTTGTTGTAGGCGCCGTCGCCCAGCGGCATGCCGTCCAGCGAATAGCCCAGGTGGGTGGTGTTGAAGCCGCGCACCTGCAGGGTCAGCGACTGCTCGTTGACGCCCAGGGCGTCGATCGACTGGGCGCTGACGCCCGGCAGGAAGTTCAGGGCCTTCTGCACGCTCGTGCCCGGCGGCAGCACTTCCAGGTGCGCCGGAACCAGGGTCAAGACCGAGCGGGTCTGGCCGGCGCCGACGATGACGACGGCGTCCAGTTCGGTGTTGTCGGCGGCGGCCGGAGCCGGCGCATCGGCGGCGTGGGCTTGGGCGGCGAGCGAGAGGCAGGCGGCGATGGCCACCAGGCTGGCGGTTCTGAGCAGCATTCGGATATCCCCCGATATCGAGCGCCGCGCGGATTCGCGTCTGGCGCCGGTTGTTCTTGAGCGCCGCGTCTATTTCACAGGTTGATGACAGTTTTTCTGCAGCTCTTGTCGTGAAAATGTCAGCTGATCTCCGGGAAAACTCCGCAGTTGTGGGCGCTGTATTCGCGCTCTTGCGTTTCTGGCCACAGGAACTAGGCCTGAGGCTCTGGGAAGCGGACGCCTCGACGTCCAAGGAGCCAGCATGCCGCGTCGTCATTTCGTTGGAACTGTCGCTGGCCTGATGGCGGCGGCCCTGGGCGTCCAGGCCACGGCCCAGTCCCAAACCTTCGTCGCCCCGCACTGGGACAAGAGCCCCGGCGACGTGGCGGTGACCTTCGGCGGCAAGACCTACGTCAATCGCGGCCTGGTCGCCGTGGGCTGGCTGCCGGCCGCGACGCGCGACTTCCGGGGCGAGACCCTGGGCTCGTTCTCCAGCATGGCGCTGTCCAACTGGAAGAAGATGGCCGACGGCGCCTATGTCGGGACCCTGCGCACCCTGCCGGATCGCGGGCCGAACATGGTCGGGCCGTTCGTGGGAACCACCGACTACGCCAACCGCGTCCACGAGCACCAGGTGCGCCTGGTCCCGGGCCAGGGCCTGACCATCACCCCGACCGGCGGCTTCCTTCTGAAGGACCAGACCGGCCAGCCGTTCACCGGCATGGATCCGGGCTCCAACGTCATCGAACGCGGCGGCGTGCGCTATCCCTCACCGGCCAGCGGTGAGGGCGCGGGCAAGATCAGTCTGGACAGCGAGGCGATCGCCTACCTGCCGGACGGCGGGTTCTACGTTTCGGACGAGTACGCGGCCGGCATCTATCTGTTCGACAAGAGCGCCAAGCTGGTCGGCGCCATCCAGACCGTGCCGGCCCTGCTGCCGATGAAGAAGGGCCAGCTGGACTTCGGCGCCGAGAAGGCCCCCACGACCGGCCGCCGCAACAACCAGGGCCTGGAGGCCTTGACCATCAGTCCCGACGGCAAGCGCCTGATCGCCGTGCTGCAGAGCGCGGCCATGCAGGACCAGTCCAGCAACAACGCCACCCGCAACAACACCCGCGTCCTGGTCTACGACCTCTCGAAGACCAAGCTGCCCAAGGCGCCGATCGGCCACTATGTGCTGCAGCTGCCGACCGTGCGCGAGGCCGGCGACGGCGGCGCTGCCGACATCACCGCCGCCCAATCCGAGGCCCTGGCGCTCAGCGACACGCGCCTGCTGGTGCTGGCCCGCGACGGCAACGGCCGCGGCAAGGGCGCGCCGAACGTGGCGGTCTACAAGAGCATCCTGTTGGTCGACCTGGCGAACGCCACCAACCTGGCCGGCAGCGCTTACGAACAGACGGCCAAGCCGATCGCCAAGGACGGCGCGCTGAACCCCGACATCAAGCCGGCCGGCCAGGCCGAGCTGGTCAACATCCTCAACCCCGTGCAGCTGGCCAAGTTCGGCCTGAACCTGGATGTGTCGCCCTCGACCCCGACCAGCCTGCCCGAGAAGATCGAGGCCCTGGCCGTCGGCTCGGCCTTCGACGCGGCCGCGCCCAACGACGTCTTCCTGCTGGTCGGCAGCGACAACGACTTCGCCACCGCCAAGGGCCACGTCAACGGCCAGGACTTCGACGCCGGGCTGAAGGGCGAGACGGGGATCGGCGACAACGACAGCTTGGTGCTGGTCTACCGCCTGGCCCTGCCGCAGTGAGCGTTCTGCGCGACGCCGACGACGCAGCCGCCATCGTCGTCTGCAACACCTGCCGGTTCTCCGCCGAGGAGCGGGAGACGCCCGAGGGCTTGCGCGGCGGGGCGCTGCTGGCGGCGGCCCTGCGCGAGGCGGCGACCGGTACCGCGGTCGCGATCCAGGAAATGCCGTGCCTGTTTAACTGCACGCAGCACTGCTCGATCCACCTGCGCGCGCCTGGCAAGATCGGCTACGTCCTGGGCCGGTTCGAACCCACGGCGGAAGCCGCCGAAGCCATCGTCGCCTACGCCCAGGCCTATGCCGCCAGCGAAGAGGGCGTCGTGCCCTACCGCCAGTGGCCCGAAGGCGTGAAGGGCCACTTCATCGTCCGCGTGCCGCCGGCGGGGAAGCTGGTGGGGGACTGAGGGGGCCGATAACCTCGCCCTTCGACAAGCTCAGGGTGAGGTTCTCTACTGTGGCCTGAAAGTAGTCCTCACCCTGAGCTTGTCGAAGGGCGAGGACGGACCCACTAACCGCCCAGCGCGAAGTCCACCGCTGCGTTGGCGTGGATATCGGTGCTGTCGAAGGCGGGGAGGGGCGAGGTCGCCACGTCCAGGATCATGCAGATCTCGGTGCAGCCGAAGATCAGGCTGTCGGCGCCCTGCGCCTTGGCGGTCTCGATCAGGCCCAGCAGCACGTCGCGCGAGCTGTCCTTGACGATGCCGGCGCACAGTTCCTCGAAGATGATGTCGTGGGTCGCCGTGCGGCCCTCGGCGTCGGGGACCATGACCTGGATCCCGTGGCGCTCCATGCGCGCCTGGTAGAAGCCGTTCTCCATCGTGTAGCGCGTGGCGATCAGCAGGGGGCGCGTGCAGCCGGCGGCCTTCAGCTTGGCGGCGGTCTCGTCGATCACGTGGATGACCGGCACGCCGACGGCGGCTTCGACGGCCGGGGCGACCAGGTGCATGGTCACCGCGCAGATCAGGATGCACGCCGCGCCGGCGCCTTCCAGGCTTTTGGCGACCGCGCCCAGATGGCGGCCGGCGTCGTCCCAGCGGGCCGACTTCTGCATGTCGACGATGTCCTGGAAGTTCACCGAGCCCAGCACCAGGTCGGCCGCGTTGAAACCGCCCAGCCGGTCGCGCACCGCCTCGTTGATCTTGCGATAGTAGATCGCCGTGGCCTCGAAGCTCATCCCGCCGACCAGCCCGATCTTCCGCATCGCCTCACTCCTGAACTTGAGCGGTCAGTCTAGGCGGAGCTTCCGAGTCTAGGCCAGGGCCTCGATCGCCGCCTGCTCGGCGGGCCAGTGGTCGAAGGCCAGCAGGATCTGCTGTGCCGTGGCGTCGGCGATCAGGGCGCCGTCCTGGCGGCGGAACTCGGCGCGGACGGTGATCAGCTGGCGGGTCTGGGCCACGACGCGGGCTTCGATCGCCAGCGGGCCGCCACGCCCGACTTTGAGAAAGTTCAGCTGCAGGTTCACGGTGCGATACAGCCGATCGTGCGGGACCACGGTCATGGCCGCGAAGGCCAGCACCTGGTCGGCCAGGGCGTCCAGGTAGCCGCCGAACAGCGAGCCGTCGGCGGTGGCCAGCTCGGGCGTCGGCCGCCACGACTTGCGCACCCAGCCGTCGCCCCAGTCGTCGATCAAGCCCAGCTTCAAGGTTTCGACGATCGGCGGTGGGGTCGCCGTGCCGGCCTTCAGCGCATCCAGTCGATCGGTGGCCCAGGTCATCGCATCCTCCCGCTTGTCGAACCTGACGGAAGGCTAGGGGAGGCGGCCCGGCTCTGTTACTCGACTTTCCAGGGACCGCCGGGCCGGGGAGGGCTTGGAATGAACACCGCTGAAAACATGCGGAAAATCCCGCGCCAGAGCCGCGCTCAGGACACGGTCGACGTCGTGCTGGAAGCGGCGGCTCAGCTTTTGGAAGCCTGCGGCGAGGCCGGCTTCAACACCAACGCCGTGGCCGAGCGGGCGGGGGTGAGCATCGGCGCCCTCTATCGCTACTTCCCCGACAAGCAGTCGATCCTGCGGGCCCTGGCCCTGCGCGAGACCGAGGCGCACCGGCGCGCGGTGATGGCGGTGGTCGAGGACGGCGCGTCGGGCGTCTCCCGCGACCGGGCGATCATCCGCGCCTTCGTGCAGGCCTTCGCCGGCCGCAACCGGGCGCGGCGGATCGCGGCGTCGGCGATGCTGGCTCAGGCCGACCACGCCGAGCTGGCGGCGCGGTTCTCGGCGGCCGAAGAAGGGATCGTCGACGCCCAGGGGCGGCCGCTGACCCGGGTGCAGGCCTTCGTGCTGTCGCGCGCCGTGCACGGGGCCATGCGGGCCGCCGTGCTGGAGGGCGCCGACTTCCTGCAGAGCCAGGACTTCGAGGACGAGCTGGTGCGGCTGGGCCGCGCCTATCTCGGCTACCAAGTTTAGGGGCGCGGCGGTTCCGGTGGCGGTGGGGGCAGAGGCTCCGTCGGCTCGGCAGGTTCGGCCGGTTCCGTCGGCACTGTCAACGGAGCCAGCGGCAGGCCATCCGGACCGATCTCGCCTTCAAAGGGCAGGCCCAGGTCTTCCAGCGGATCGACCTCGACCGGCGCGGCGGCCGGGCGGCCCAGGGCGGCCAGCATGAAGGCCTTCCAGATCTTGGCCGGCTCGCCGCCGCCGACGACGCCGTTCATCGGGCTGTTGTTGTCGTTGCCCAGCCAGACGCCGACCACCAGGTCGTCGACGTAACCGACGAAGAGAGCGTCGTGATAGTTCTGGGTGGTGCCGGTCTTGCCATAGGCGCCGGCGATGGCCGCCTCCAGTCCGGTGCCGCGATGGGTGGCCGAGCGCAGCAGGTCGCGCATGTTGGCCAGCACCGCCTTGTCGTAGGTCTTGGTCGCAGGCTTCTGGAAGGTGTCCAGGCCGTGGGCGACGATCGGGTACTCGCCCGCCGCCACCGAGGCGTAGGCGGCCGTCAGGCGGGTCAGGCTCATCGGGCCGGTGCCCAGCGCCATGGTCAGGTCGGTGGGGATGTCCTCGGTGACGCCCAGGTCGCGGGCGACCTTGATGACCTTTGCCGGGCCCAGCTCGTGGGCCAGGCGCACGGCGGCGACGTTCGACGAGCCGGCGAAGGCGGTGATCAGCGGCACCTCGCGGCCGTGATACTTGCCCTCGTGGTTCTTGGGCATGTAGCCGCTGACCTCGACCGGGGTGTCCAGGATCGGGCTGGTGACGGTCATGCCCTCGCGCAGGCCGGCCAGATAGACGAACAGCTTGAAGGCCGAGCCCGGCTGGCGCTCGGCGTCGGCGCGGTTGAACTGGCTGGTGGCGTAGTCGCGGCCGCCGACCATGGCCACGACGCGGCCGTCCTTGCGCATGGCCACCAGGGCGCCCTGGGTGACGTTCAGCACCTTGCCGTCGCGGGCGATATAGTCGTTCAGGATCTGCTCGGCGCGGGCCTGCAGCTTGGGATCCAGGGTCGTGCGGACCTCTGTCTCGCCATAGCGGGCGCCGATCGTGGCGCGGGCCTGGGGCAGGACCCAGTCGGCGAAGTAGGAGCCGGTGGGCAGCTTGTCCTGTCCCTCGACCGGACCGATGTCGCGGACCGCGTCGGCCTGGGCGCGGGTGATGGTTTCGGTCTCGACCATGGCTTCCAGCACCACGGCCATGCGCTCGCGCGCGCCGTCCAGATTGCCGGTGGGGGCCAGGCGCGAGGGGGCCTTGACCATGCCGGCCAGCATGGCGGCCTCGCCGACCGACAGCTGCTCGGGCGACTTGCCGAAATAGTGGCGGGCCGCGGCGCGCAGGCCAAAGGCCCCGTCGCCGAAATAGACCGACGACAGGTAGCGCGACAGGATCTCGTCCTTGGAGAGGCGCATCTCCAGATAGACCGCGATCATCGCCTCCTGGGCCTTGCGACGCAGGTTGCGGTCGCTGGACAGAAAGGCGTTCTTGGCCAGCTGCTGGGTGATGGTCGAGCCGCCCTCGGACACGCCGCCGGCCTGGGCGTTGCGGTTCAGGGCGCGAGCGATGGCCTTCAGGTCCACGCCCATGTGGCTGTAGAAGCGGCGGTCCTCGATGGCGATGAAGGCGCCGGGCACATAGGCCGGCAGCTTGGTCACGTCGATCGGGGCTTCCTTGTAGGAGCCTCGGCGGGCAATGGGCGAGCCGTCCTGGGCCACCAGCACGATGGCCGAGTTGTCCAGCGGCTCCAGCGCCTGGCTCAGCGGCAGCGACCAGAACAGCGAGCCGACCAGCAGCACCAGGGCCAGCAGGATGGCGGCCAAACCGCCGATCCACAGCGGGCGCTTCCAGATCGGCGGCTTGGCGGGCTTGGCGACCGGCTCGGCCGGGGAGAGGGCGGCTTCCGGGACAGTCTCGACCGCCTCGGGCAGTTCGGTCTGCGCCGTTTCCGGCTCGGCGTCCTGCGGCGGGGTCTCGGGTTCGACGACGGGTTCGGGTTCGGGCGCGGGGACCTCTTCGACCACCGGCTCTACGGGCGCAGCGGCGGCGGGGGCCTTGCGCGGGCGGCGCGGCTTGGGTGGCTCGGAGGTCTCACCCGCCGAGGCCGACATCGCCGCCTGGGCGCGGGGCTTGCGAGGCCGACGCGGCTTCGGCCCGGGCGTGGCCTCGGAAGACTCGGGGGAAACGTCTTTGGGATCGTCGGACATGGGGCGCTCGCTTCGGGCGCACGCCCTCACTCGTCTCGGCGGTGGAATACCACACGGCCCCGGCAAGCCAAGCGCGCGGAGCGGGAAGTTTTTTTCAGGTCACGCCCTTGAATGGTCAAAGAGTGATCATAACTCACCCTCGTGAGGCGAGAGCCTCTGCCCTTCCTGGGCGTTTCCTCCCTAACTTCTCAAGCCCGGACGGTTTCGCCCGGGCTTTTCTTTTTGCGTGTTCGGTTATTCGGCCGCGACGGCCAGACCGCCGAAGCGCTGGGCGCGGGCGGCGTTGGAGCGCAGGTCCGAGAAGCTCTTGGCGACCAGCGGATAGTCGTCCGGCAGACCCCACTTGGCGCGGTACTGGTCGTCCGTCAGGCCCAGTTGGTTCAGATGGCGGCGCAGCGAGCGATAGCGGCGGCCGTTCTCGAAGCTGATGATCGCATCGTCGGTGATGCTGGCGGCGATCTCTTCGGCGGTCGGGGCGTTGCGCGGGGCGACAGCGCCCGGCTGGCCGGCGAAGACCACTTCTAGAGCGGCGTAGGTGCGGGCGGTCAGGCCCGGCAGATCGTCGGCCGCGACCGCATTGTTGCTGACATAGGCGGCGACCACTTGGGCGGCGATCTCCGCGGCGCGTTCCTGAGCTTTGTTCATCACAAGTCTCGCTTTCGCTTAAAGAAAAGGCCCGGGGACACGCTTTCTGGAAGGCGTCCCCGGGCCGGTAGGCGGGTTAGTCGGTTAGTGGGCCCCGGCGGCGCGCAGGCGGTCGCCGAAGGCGCAGGGGCTGGGGAGTTCGACGTGAACCCCGACCCGCGCCTTGCCCTTCATCCAGTCGCTCAGCGCTTCGGCCACCGTGTGGTCGAGGCTGGTGAGGCCCCGGGTGTCGAGCTTGACGCGACCGTTGTTGGGAACAGCGTCCAGGACCTTGGCGATCTTGGGCAGCTGGACGAAGGTGGCCGCGCCCTCGAGACGGATCTCCTTCTCGTCGCCCACGTCTTGTTGGGCGATATTCAGGCGCATCTTCTTGAGGTTCGGAACCAGTTCCAGCAGCGTCAGGGCCATACCGACCAGCACGCCGGTCAGCAGGTCCGTGGCCACGACCATCACGAAGGTGGCGCCCCAGATCATGGCCGGCAGCAGGCCGTAGCGGGCGAACAGGTGGCGGACGTGGTCGAGGCTGACCAGCTTCCAACCCGTCACGACCAGCACGCCGGCCAGAGCCGCGCTCGGCACCATCCGCAGCAGCCAGGGCAGCAGGGCGACGAAGGCCAGGATCCACACGCCGTGCAGGATGGCCGACATGCGGGTCATGGCGCCGGCCTGAACGTTGGCCGAGCTGCGCACGATCACGCCGGTCATCGGCAGGGCGCCGACGAAGCCGCACAACATGTTGCCGATGCCTTGGGCGCCCAGCTCCTTGTTGTACTTCGTGCGCTCGCCGTCATGCATGCGGTCCACGGCCGCGGCCGACAGCAGGGTCTCGGCCGAAGCGATGAAGGCCACCGCGACAGCGGTCACCAGCAGCATGGGGTTGGCCATCTTGGCGAAGTCGGCGACGCCGGGGATGGCGATCGCCGCGGCGATCGATTCCGGCACGACGATCTTCTGGACGTCCAGGTTCAGCGCGATGGCCAGCACGGTGCCGGCGATGACGCCCAAGAGGGCGCCCGGAACCAGCTTCAGGGCCTTCGGACGGAACTTTTCCCAGAGCAGGATCGAACCGATGGTCACCACGCCGACGGCCAGGGCGGCCTCGACTTGGGTCAGGGTCGCAAACTGTACGCCAGCCAGGGCGCCGGGGATGGCGGCCAGGTTCTGCAGGCCGTGGGCCTTGGGCGAGTCGCCAAACAGGACGTGGAACTGACCGGCGACGATCAGCACGCCGATACCGGCCAGCATGCCGTGCACAACGGCCGGCGAGATGGCGCGGAACCATTGGCCCAGCTTGAACGCGCCAGCGATCAGCTGCACCAGGCCGGCGACGACCAGGATCGGACCCAGCATGGACAGGCCATGCTTGGCCACAATCTCGAACACGATGACCGCGAGGCCGGCGGCGGGGCCGCTGACCTGCAGGGGCGAGCCGGCCAGGGCGCCGACGATGACGCCACCGATGATGCCGGTGATCAGGCCGCGTTCAGCCGGAACGCCCGAGGCGACAGCGATGCCCATACACAGGGGCATCGCGACGAGGAAGACGACGATCGACGCGATGAAGTCACGCGAGATGGTCGCCGAGAAACCGGTCTTTGCAGCCGGGGAGGAGGCGGCGGGAGCGGTCATTCGGCGGCGATGCCCAGGTGATCGGCGGCGACCATGCGCTTGGCCGGACGGGCGGCGACGGGCAGCGGCGAGCCTTCATAGACTTGCTCGAACTGGCCGGTGTCGCCGTTGTAGGCCTGGATGTGGCCGGTCTCGATCTCGAAGAACCAGCCGTGCAGGGTCAGCTTGCCTTGCGCCATCGCCGAGGCCACCGACGGGTGGGTCCGGAGATGATTGAGCTGGACCACCACGTTTTCCAGCGACAGGGCGCGCGTCGCGCCATGCTCGTCCAGGCCGTGATAGGCGTTGCAGACGACGCTGTGGGCGGCGTGGGCGTGACGCAGCCAGGCGGCGACGTTCGGCATCTTTTCCAGGGCGGCCGGGTTCGAGAAGGCCTTCATGGCGCCGCAGTCCGAGTGGCCGCAGACGACGATGTCGCGCACGCCCAGCGCCATGACGGCGTATTCCACGGCCGACGAGACGCCGCCGTTGGCTTGGCTGAACGGCGGAACGATGTTGCCGGCGTTGCGGCAGACGAACAGGTCACCCGGGTTGGCCTGGGTGATCAGTTCCGGAACGACGCGGCTGTCGGCGCACGAAATCATCAGGGCCGACGGGTTCTGACCGTGGCTGGCCAGGCGCTCATACAGGGCGCTTTGGGCGGGGAAGACTTGGCCGCGGAACAGCGCGGCGCGTTCGAGAAACTGTTCCAAGGGAACCTCCGTGCGCTGAAGCCCGGCTGTCGCCACTCAAGGAGGTCGCGACCGGCCAAAACTTCGAGTGAACTTCTCCGCCGCGACGCTTGGAAAAGGGGGGGCAGGCGCCGCGGCGGGCGTCAGACGGGTGGCGCCTGACACATAACGAAGGTCGTGTCGGGGTTTTGCTGCGTCGCAGCGGTTTTGTTACAAAGGGTATCAGCTGCTCTCAGAGCGCGGGAAGCCGAAGCTCAACGCGCAAACCGCCTTGAGCACGGTTCATCAACACCAAGTTGCCGCCTTCGCGCTGCAATATCTGTTGCACGATAGTCAGCCCCAGGCCCAATCCCGCGGTATTGCGCGAGCGGGCGTCGTCCAGCCTGTGGAAAGGTTGCAGAACCTCGGTCAATTGCGCTTCCGGAATGCCGGGCCCGTTGTCCTCGATCGCCAGGATCACGGTGCGATCATCGCGCGAAAGCGTCAGCGCCGCTTCGCCGCCGTAGTGCAGGGCGTTCTCAACGACATTGTTGATCGCGCGCTTCAGCGACAGCGGACGGGCCATGACCGGCACATGTTCCAGACCGGCGAAGGTGGCGGGGCGTTCGGCGTCGGCGGCGTCGTCGACGATGGTCATGGCGATGGCCGCCAGGTCGGTGCGGCGCGGCGGCTCGGGGTCTTCCTGCCCGCCCAGATAGGCCAGCAGTGAGTTCAGCATCGCGGCCATCTCGTCGACGTCGTTCTCCAGCGCCTCTCGGGCGGCGGCGTCCTGGACGAAGCCGGCGCGCAGGCGCAGGCGGGCCAGCGGCGTGCGCAGGTCGTGGCTGACGGCGGCCAGGGCTTCGGTGCGGGTCTTCAGCAGGCCGGCGATGCGGTCCTGCATGGCGTTGAAGGCCTTGGCCACCAGCTTCAGGTCGCCGGCGCCGCTCTCGGCGATGCGGACCTGGGCGCCCTGGCCCTGGCCGATCTTGTCGGCAGCCTCGGCCAGCGCGCGAAGGGGGCGGCTGAGGTTGCGCAGCACCAGGGTCGAGGCCGCGACCACGCCCAGGCCCAGGATGAAGGCCGAGCCAGCGCTGCTGAGCAGCACGGCCCAGGAGGCGGCGCGGATCTTGGTCTTCAGCGTCACCCAGGTGCCGTCACGCAGCTTCAGCGCCACTTTCAGATGGGTGTCGCGGGGCAGGCTGCGGTCGAGGTCGGCGTTGATACGCAGGTCGCGGCCGCGCAAGGTCGGTTCGGCGTCCTGAAAACGCTCGCGCATCTGCTGTTCGGCGCCGCGGTCGTGATTGATCAGCGGGGGCAGGGCCGACCAGTGCAGGGTCACCCCGTGGCTGGACATCTCGGCGGCGTGCGAGGCCCGGATCTCGGGCGGCGAGACGTCCAGCAGCGCCTCGGCGGTTACAAGCTGCTCGGCGGCGCGCCGGATCTGGTTGTCACGATTGGGATAGATGCGGCTGTTCTCGAAGAGAATCGAGCTGCCGATGAACTCCAGCGCCACGGCCAGCATCAGGACCAGGGTGACCTGGCCGACCAGCCGCTGGGGCCACAGCCGCAACGGCTTCATGCAGGCTATCTACGCTCCACGGCGGCGGTAAAGATGTACCCCACGCCTCTGACGGTCCGCAGCAGGGCCTCGGCCTGACCAGTGACGGCCAGTTTGCGGCGCAGGCGGCTTACCAGCACGTCGATACTACGATCCGAAGCGTCGGAGAAGCGGGCCCGCGACATCTCCAGCAGGCGCTCGCGGCCGATCACGCGCTGCGGCGAACTCAGGAACGCCAGCAGCAGATCGAACTCGGCGCCCGACAGATCGACGAAAGCGCCGTCGGGCGACAGCAGCTCGCGGCGACCCGGATCCAGGGTCCAGCCGGCGAAGGTCATCTGCTGATGACCGCGGGGCTGTGCGGCCTGGACGCCGTTCTGGGTGCGGCGGAGGATCGCGCGGATGCGAGCGATCAGCTCCTTCTTGCTGAACGGCTTGCCGATATAGTCGTCGGCGCCCAGCTCCAAGCCGATCAGGCGATCGGTCTCGTCGTCGCGGGCGCTGAGCATGACGATCGGCACGTCGCTCTCGCGGCGGATGCTGCGGCACAGGTCGAAGCCGTTGCTGCCGGGCAGCATGATGTCCAGCAGGATGAGGTCGACCGCGTTGGTCTCCAGCATCCGGGCCATTTCGGCGCCGTGGGCGGCGCTGAGCGGCTGGAAGCCTTCCTCGCGCAGCAGGCGCATGAGCAGGGTCCGCAGCGCCGGATCGTCCTCGACGATCAGCACGACGGGCGCGACGGGAGCCGTCGCCATCTCGCGTGGCAGGGCGATGGTGCCTGGGCCTGTGGAGTCCATGGTCTCGGTATTTAAGGGCGGCGCGGCCGCGAACAAGCGGGTCAATCCCAGGATAGGGGATATCGATGAAGAAAGGGCGCCCCCGCGCGTATTGCAGGTATTGGGGATTACGCGCGGAGGCTGGCCGCCGAAGCGGCGTCTCTAGGCCGTGGGCCTTAGGCGGTGCGGCAGATTTCCGACACTTGCGCGCGGACTGCGCGAGCCTGGGACTTGGCGGCCGAGGCGTTGCGGAAGGTCACGTGGACCAGGCCGTCTTGGGTCTGCACCTTGGCGACATCGGTGCGGGCGCGCAAAGTGGCGGCCGCAGGCGCAGCGCAGGCGATGGACGCCTGAACGCTGACCATGCGCTTCTTGTGGACTTCTTCGGTGAAGGTCAGGCCGTGGCCGGCCGGACCGGCGAGGGCCGGGGCGGCGGCGAACAGGGTCACCGCGGCGAGGCTGAAGGAAGCTAGCGATTTCATGTCTATAAAGGTGGAGAGGCCGCCTTTCGGCTGTGCATCGCGTTCGTAACAAAGCGTGTCTCGGTCCGATTCCGAGCAGCCCTGCCTAAGAGCGTGGCAGCAGAAAGTGTGAGCGGTTTCGGCGCCCGCCACGCTCCAAGCTCTAGAGTTTCAGCTTCGCGGCGATGGCCGACCACGGGACCACCTTGAAGTTCTGGTTCTCGGGCGGGGCGACGTTGCGGCCGTCCTGGGCCACGAAGGCGCCGCCCTCCAGGCCCGCGCCCAGCGAGGCCGAAGTCACCTCCAGGCCGTCGGTCTCGGAGACGCCGTCGATGCCCAGCGCCCCGTTCGCATTGACCGCGAAACTGCCGACATAGGCGTTGTCGCCCTCGCGGTGGAACACGGCGTAGGTGTTGTTGCCCTGGCTGGAGACGATGACGTAGCCCCGGCCCTTGGGTTGGGCGTAGATCGCCACGCCTTCCAGGTCGTCCTTCAGGGCGGGATTGTCGGTGACGCGGGCGATGGCGGTCTTGGCCTGGCCGGCCTTGGCGTCGGCGCCCAGCTTCCACAGGGCGACGTCTTCCTCGGCGACATAGAGGGCGCCGGTCTCGTCATCGGCGACGCAGCCCTCGACCTGGGTGTCGAACTTGACGTCGCGCACGAGCGCGGCGCGGACCTTGCCGGCCGGGGTGGCGACCAGCTTCCACTGCCGCACCAGGCCTTCGGGATCGTTGACGAACACGAAGGTCGCGCCCTTGCGGTCCTGGTACATGCACAGGCCATAGGGATCGCTCAGGCCGGTGGCCTGCACCCCGTCGGCGACGCTGGTCAGCCTCCGCGTGGCCGGATCGACCGTGTAGAGCGCGATCGACTTGTGGGTGCGGTCGCTGGCGGCGACCAGGGCCACGCTCTTGCCGCCCAGCTTGAAGCCAGAGCGGATGTCGACATTGTTCATCTTGCCGTCCGGCAGGTCCTGCACGAGCTTGCCCGACAGGTCGTAGACCATCAGGCCGCGCTTCTTGTTGGTGCCGATGATCGTGCTCTGGGCCGGGTCGGTCGGGTGCACCCAGATGGCCGGATCGTCGGCGGCGTCGCCGTCATTGGCCACCGGCGTGGTCTCCATGGTCGCCTGGACCAGGGCCAGCTTGCTGGGCGCGGCCTGCGGGGCGTCTTCGCCGACCGGCAGCTTGAGCGCGGCGGCGACATCGGCCCACGAGACGATCTGGCTGTGGGCGCCGCTCTTGCGGTCGTCGGCGATCAGCAGGGTGCCGGCAGGCAGGGCCGAGCCGACCGGCGCGCGCAGGCCGTAGAGGCCCGAGGGGCTGTCGATAGACCCGGGGGCGACCTTGAAGGCTCCGACGAAGCGGTCGTCGGCGTTGCGGTCATAGACGTTGAAGTCGCCTGCCTCGACATTGGCGGCCACCAGCCAGTTCCCGCCCTTGCCGCCGTTCAGCACGGCCAGGCCGCCGACTTCGCCCTGGATCTTGCCCAGGCGGTTGGCGTCGATCAGCGTGGGAACGGCCTCGGCCTCGGGATCGGCGTCGTAGCGCCAGATCCCGACCGCTTCCTGGGCGACATAGAGCGCGCCGCTGGCGTCGTCGGCGACGCAGAACTTGGCCTCGGACGACAGGGTCAGGCGGCGCACGATGCGCCCGTCCATCTTGCCGTCGGCCGTGGGGTACAGCAGCCACTGGTCCAACTGGCCCGCGCCGCCCAGTGCGAAGGCGTACAACGCGCCGTCGCGGGCGCTGCGGTGCAGGCAAAGACCTTCGCCGGCATAGCCCAGCGTCAGCGGCCGGGCGTCGATGGCCGTGGTCGCGCCGGCGGCGAAGTCGTAGCGCGACAGGCGCAGGCGGCCGTCCTTTCGGTCCAGGACGGCGATCAGGTCGTCGCGGACGTCGACGGCATAGGTCTCGCCGCCCGGCGTCGCGCCGGTGCGCTGGCCGTGCAGACCATAGGCTTCCAGTCCGCCCAGTTCGCCGCTGGCCAGGATCACGCTCTTGGCCGGATCGGCGGGATTGCGCAGCAGGGCCACGCCATTGGCGCCGCCTTGGGCCGTGGGGACGGTCGCGCCGATCGGTGTGACGGTCTGAGCAAGAGCTGGCGTGGCGGCGGCGAGGGCCAGCAGGCTGGCGGCAAGCTTCAGGCGACGGTTCATGGTGGGCCCCTCCGGTGACGTTGGCCGCTCCTCTAGAGCTGCGTCGCTGACGCCCGGCTGACGGTTAGCGTTGCTGTGCGTCAGGGCCGTGTCAGGATGGCCGTGGAATCATCGAGCCCATGATCAAGCACCCCATCCTCGCCGCCCTTGCGCTCGTCGTCGCCGTCTCGGCCACGACCGCGTCCGCCGACGACAAGAAGAAGCAGAGCCACGAGGCCGCCCGCCAGGCGCTGCTGCGCAAGGAGGTCCTGCCGCTGACCCGCATCCTGGCCATCGCCGCCCAGCGCGCGCCGGGCGAGGTGATCGAGGTCGAGCTGGAGGAGGCCGGCAAGGGCCGCCTGAAGTACGACCTGAAGATCCTGGGCAAGAACGGCCGCGTCCGCGAGCTGGAGCTGGACGCGAAGACCGGCGCGACCCTGAAGCTCGAGGACGACTGAGTGCGGGCGCTTGTCGTCGAGGACGATCCGGTCGTCGGTCCCGACCTGGCCAAGGCGCTGGGCGAGGCCGGCTTCGTGGTCGACCTGTCCCGCGACGGCGAGGACGCCTCGTACCGGGGCGAGGTCGAGGACTATGCGGTCGTGATCCTGGACCTGGGCCTGCCGCGGCTGGATGGTCTTTCGGTGCTGCGTCGTTGGCGCAAGGATGGCCGGGCCTTTCCGGTGCTGATCCTGTCGGCGCGCGGCGACTGGACCGAGAAGGTCGAGGGCATCGAGGCCGGGGCCGACGACTATCTGGCCAAGCCGTTCGAGATGGGCGAGCTCTTGGCCCGCGCCCGGGGGCTGGTGCGCCGCGCGGCGGGCCGCACCTCGCCGGTGATCCAGGCCGGCCGGCTGGCGCTGGACACCCGCCGGATGTCGGCGACCCTGGACGGCGCGCCGCTGAAGCTGTCGCCGCTGGAGTTCCGGTTGCTGGACTGCCTGGCCCACAATCCCGGCCGCGCGGTATCGGCCGGCGAGCTGGCCGAGCAGCTGTACGGCGTGGCCGACACCGCCGACGCCAACGCCATCGAGGCCCTGGTCACGCGCCTGCGCCGCAAGGTCGGGGCCGAGGTGATCGAGACGCGGCGCGGCTTCGGCTATCTGCTGACCGGGCTGGACGCGTGAAGGGGGTCTCGCTCCGGTGGCGGCTGATCGCCGGCGGCATGCTGGCGATCCTGGCGGCCTTGGCGGTGTCGTGGCTGGCCATGACCTGGCTGTTCGAGCGCCACATCGTCCGCCGCGAGACCGCCGAACTGACCCGGGTCGGCCAGGCGGTCGTCGCGGGCCTGCGCTTGGGTTCGGATGGGGCGCCTACCGTCGAGGCTCGCTTGGCCGACCCGCGCCTGATGAAGGCGGCCGGCGGGCTCTACTGGCAGGTCACGACCCCGGCGGGCAGCCAGCGGTCGGTCTCGCTGTGGGACCAGGCGCTGGCGGCCTCCAGCGTCGACGGCGATGACTGGCACGCGCGCCTGGCCGACGGACCGTTCGATGGTCGGATCCTGCTGGTCGAGCGCAGTGTTCGGCCGGATCGGGACGGCCCCCCGGTGCTGGTGCAGGCGGCCAGCGACGCCAAGGCCCTCAACGAAGCGCGCGGCGCTTTTGGTCGCGACCTGGCGCTGTTCCTGGCCGGGCTGTGGGTCGTGTTATCGGCCGCCGCCGCGCTTCAGGTCACCTTAGGCCTCTTGCCGCTGGCGCGTGTGCGGGAAGACCTCTCTCGTCTGCGCAAGAGCCCGGCGGCGCGGATGTCCGCCGACCATCCGCGTGAAATCGCGCCGCTGGCCGAAGCCATCAACGCCCTGGCCGAGGCGCGGGAAGGGGACGTCGCCCGGGCGCGCCGCCGGGCCGGCGACCTGGCCCACAGCTTGAAGACCCCGCTGGCGGCTTTGTCGGCCCAGAGCCGTCGGGCTCGCGAGGCCGGAGCCGCCGAGGCCGCCGATGGTCTAGACGCGGCCATCGCCGCCGTCGCCGCCGCCCTGGAGGCCGAGTTGGCCCGCGCCCGCGCCGCCGCCGCCCGTGAGAGCGCCTCGACCGCCAAGCCGGCCCGCGTCGCCGAGCGCCTGGTGGCGGTGCTGGAGCGTACGACCGAGGGCGAGCGCTTGATGTTTGACGTCGAAATCCCTGAAACCCTTGAGGTTCCGGCCTCCGAGGACACGGTCACCGAGATGCTGGGCGCCCTGATCGAGAACGCCGCCCGCTTCGCCCGTCGCCAGGTGCGGATCTCCGGGCAGGCGGGGCTGCTGGTCGTCGAGGACGATGGTCCCGGCATGGACGAAGGCCGCGCCGAGGCGGCCCTGGCCCGCGGCGCGCGGCTGGACGAGGCGGGGCCCGGGCACGGCCTGGGCCTGGCCATCGTCCGCGACCTGGCCGAGGCGTCCGGCGCGGCGCTGCGCATGGACCGCTCGGACCTGGGCGGCCTGAGAGCCTCGATCCGGTGGGGCGAAGCTTCACCTTTATAAGGTTCTTATGCTTGAGCTTGCGGCGAGGGCCGGCTGCATGGGCGGCGAACCCTCAGTCCGGATTAGCCATGCCCAAGACCCAACTGTCCGCCGCCGCCGCGATCACCCTGGCGCTCGTTCTTTCGGCCTGCGCCTCCAAGCCCAAGCCGCAGCCGGTCGCCGCCGCGCCGGAAGCCCCGGCCGCCGCGCCGGGCTGGGACGGCAGCCGTCCGACCCTGCCCCAAAACGCAGAGGCTTTGAGCCTGCAGCAGCAGCTGGCCGCCGCCGCCGGCGACCGCGTGTTCTTCGCGCTCGACAGCCACACCCTCAGCGACGACGCCCGCGCCGTCCTGGCCGCCCAGGCCCAGTGGCTGGCCCGCAATCCGGGCGTCCGGGTGATGGTGGCCGGCAATTGCGATGAGCGCGGCACCCGCGAATACAACTTCGCCCTGGGCGCGCGCCGCGCCTCGGCCGCCCGCGACTTCCTGGTCGCCCAAGGCGTGTCCACCGCCCGCCTGCAGACGGTCTCGTACGGCAAGGAGCGTCCGATCGACGCCGGCGCCAGCGAGGACGCCTGGTCGCGCAACCGCAACGCCGGGACGGTCGTCATCGACCTCGCGCCGCTCTAAGGCGCGGAGAGGACGACGGCGGCGGACCAGCCCGTCAGCCGCCGTCGTCCTCGGCCACCAGGCGATAGCCCAGCCCCGGCTCGGTCAGCAGGATCCGGGGCGCCGAGGGCTCTTCCTCAATCTTCTGGCGCACCTGGCCGACCAGGACGCGCACGAACTTGGCGTCCATGTGGGCGCTCGGGCCCCAGACGGCGGCCATCAGCTGGCGGTGGGTGACCACCCGGCCGGCATAGCGGGCCAGGGCTCGCAGCAGATCGTACTCGCGCGGCGTCAGCCGCACCTCGTCACCCTGCAGGAAGACCCGCCGGTCGGCGAAGTTGATCTCCAGGTCACCGGCCTTGAACCTTGCCCGCGCCGAGAAGCGCCGCTCGCGCCCGCGCATGGCCGCCCGCAGCCGGGCCAGCAGCTCGCCGACCGCGAAGGGCTTGTTGACGAAGTCATCGGCCCCCAGGTCCAGGGCGGCGATCTTCTCCTGCTCGATGTCGCGGGCTGACAGCACCACGATCGGGGCCTCGGACCATTCGCGAATGCGGGCGATCACCGTCTTGCCGTCCATGTCGGGCAAACCAAGGTCCAGGATCACGGCGTCACAGCCTTCGCCGGCCAGATGCTCCAGGGCCGCCTGGCCGCTGGCCGCCACCGAGACCTCATAGCCGGCCGCGCCCAGCGCAGGCGTGAGGGCGCGCACCAGCTGCGGCTCGTCGTCGACCAGCAGGATCTGGCCCAGGCTAGGCTGCATGCGGCGTACTCCCCGTCAGGATCAGGCCCACCACCAGGCCAGGCTCGCCGTCGGTGCGGGCGCGGGCGACGATCGACCCGTCCATGGCCTCGACCAGGCCGCGGGCGATCGACAGGCCAAGGCCGGTGCCCTGGATCGTCGCCGCGCCCGGCGAGCGGTAGAACTTCTCGAAGATCCGGTCGAGGTCGGCGGCCGGCACGCCGGGGCCCTGGTCCTCCACTTCGACCCGCACGGTCTCGCCCTCGCGCCAGGCGCGGATGGTGACGGCCGCGCCGGCGGGGCCGTAGCGGATGGCGTTCTCGACGACATTGCCCAGGGCCTGTTCCAGCAGGATCGGATCGCCACTGGCCAGCAGTCCGCCATCGCCCAGGTCGCGCCGGATCGGCTGACCGGGACGCTCGAAGCGCACAGCGACCCGGTCGATCACCTCGGCCGCGCCGAAGGTCTGGCGATCCAGATCGAGGGCTCCGGATTCCAGCCGGGTCATGCTCAACAGGTTGGCGACGAAGCGGTTCAGGCGGACGGCTTCTTCCTGGATGGTCGTCACCAGGTCGGCGCGGACGTCCGGGGTGAAGCGCTCGCCGAAATCCTTGAGACTGCTGGCCGAGGCCAGGATGGCGGCCAGGGGCGTGCGCAGGTCGTGCGAGATCGAGGAGAGCAGGGCGTTGCGCAGCTGTTCGGTCCGCGCCATGGCCTCGATCTCCGAGCGGGCGGCCGCCAGGCGCGCGCGCATCACCGCCGCCGCGCCCAGATCGGCCAGCACGGCGACCAGGGGATCGTCTTCCGGCGGGACGTCCTGCTCGACCGGGCCGCGCCAGGCGGCGACGCCCAGTAGCGCGCCGTCGGCCCGCAGGACGCGCACGCGCCAGGGGCCGACCAGATGCTCGCCGCCGCTGGCGGAGGCGATGCGGGCCAGTTCGTCCAGCAGGTCCGGCGGCGGCTTGATCCCGACCGGCGCGCACCAGGTGCGGCCGTCGTCCCAGACCAGGGCCTCGCCACGGGCGGCCTGGGCGATGTGCTGGGCGATGCGGCCGCGGATGACGTCCTCCTCGTCGGCGGCCGACAGCTCGCGGCTGGCCTCGAACAGGGCGGCGGTGGTGTGGGCGCGGTCGGCGCTCTGCCGAGCCTGGTCGCGGATGCGGCCCGTCAGGCTGCCGGTCAGGAACGCGACGGCGGCGAACACCACCAGCACCAGCACGTCCTCGGCCGAGACCAGCTGGAAGGTGAAGCGCGGTTCGACCAGATAGAAGTTGTAGAGAAAGAACGAGATGGCGGCGGCGAAATAGGCCGGCCAGGCGCCCAGGGTGACGGCGGTGACCAGGATGCCGGCCAGGAACACCATCGACAGGCGGGTGGTGTCGAAGACGCGGTAGAAGCCTTCGGCCACCAGGGTCGAGGCCGCGACGATCGCCAGGGCCGCGCCATAGCGCCAGAGTTCCCGCAACGGATCGGCCCGCTTCTGATGAAGCCATCGCCAGCGGGAATCGAGGAACGCGCGCATCGTCATCCGGAAAGACTGATCGGCACCATGCGGTCTGGCGTTGCGGGGGGCAATTATGCACCGCTTATGGACGTGAGGGCGATTTGGGGTTGAGCCCGGCGCGCCTGTCATGTGAAAGGGTCGGGCGTCCGACGCTAAGTCGCCGTTTTTGAACGACTTCTTATAAGTTCCTTATACTTGCCGGTCGTCGCGCCGGAGCGCTCCCTGCCGCATCATTTCAGGTGGGGGAACCAGGACCATGACCTTCAAATCCATCGTCGCGAGCGGCGTCGCCTTGAGCCTGCTGGCCGCGGCCGTTCCGGGCGTCGCCCTGGCGCGTCAGGCGCCGGCCGTTACGCCGGCGGGGCTGCAGCAGCTGATCGCCACGGCGGCGCGCGCCGCCGCGGCGCGGCCCGGCTTCCGCAACCTGACGCCCGCCCAGAAGCTGGCGGCCATCCAGCAGGCCGTTTCGGCGGCGCTGGCCGGCAGCGGCGCCAGCGCTGAACAGATCTCGGCCGCCCTGATCAGCGCCGTCAGCGCCAACATCATCAGCGCCGGGGTGGCGATCTCGATCGCCTCGGCCGTCGCGCCCGAGATGGCCCAGCAGGTCGCTAGCGCCCCGGCGGTCACCGCCCAGTTGGCCGCCACCGGCCAGAGCGCCCAGATGACGACCGCCTCGATCGGCGGCGAAAGCGTCAGCGTCCTGCAGAGCCTGCAAGGCGCCGGCGGCGGCGGAGGGGGCGCGGCCAACACCGCCGCGACGCCGGCGCCGTACGACCCTTGCGCCGGGGTCATCGCCACCTATTGCGGCAGCTGATCAGGCGTCGAACGACAGGGCGACGACGAGGCCAGGGCGGGGACGGCGCAGGCGCAGCGTGACGCCGATCCCCAACCGCTCGGCGATCGAACGGACGATGGCCAGGCCCAGGCCCGCGCCGGGCTTGTCGGACTCGCCGCGATTGAACGGCGCGAAAAGTCGGTCCAGTTGGGCCTCGTCGACGCCGGGGCCGTGGTCCCAGATCGTCACCCGGCCTTCGCGCGCCACGATCCGCACGCGCCCGCCGCCGTAGGCGCAGGCGTTGAAGACCAGGTTGCGCAACAGCTCGCCGATCAGCACCGGATTGCCCTTCGCCATCGGCAGGTCGCGGGGCAGGCGGGCCAGGACCTCGACCCCGGGGAAGGCGCGGGCGGCCTCGACCTGGATGGTGGCCAGCAGGGCGGCCAAGTCGGCCTCGCCCTCGGCGGCGGCGGCTTCCGAGCGGGCCAGGGCCAGGAACTGCGAGAGCACCTGACGCAGGTTGGCGGCGGCTTCTCGAGAGTCGCCCAGCAGGGCCTTGTCGCGTGGCGAGGCGGCGGTGCGCTCCAGCAAGGCCAGGTTGGCGACGATCACCGACAGCGGCGTGCGCAGCTGGTGAGAGGCGTCGGCCGAGAACCGCTCCAGCGCCCGGGTGAAACGCTCCAGGCTGCGCATCATGCGGTTGAAGGCGTGGACCACGGGCGACAGCTCGGCCGGGGCGTTGTCGACGCTGATCGAGGCCAGGTCCGGGCGCGAGGCCAGGCTACGGGCGGTCAGGTCGTCGGTCATCCGCCGCAAGGGGGCCAGGCCCCAGCGCACGGCCGGCGCGACCAGGGCCCCGGCGGCCAGGACCAGCAGCACCGGCAGGCCGATCAGGTTGAACAGCAGGTCGCGGACGCTGGCCTCGCGCGAGTCCAGGGTGTGAGCCACGGCGACGACGACGGGCTGGGCCACGCCCGGCACCATCACCGTCGACTGGGCGATGCGCACACGATAGCCGCGCATCCGGGCATAGTTGAAATTGGTCTCGTTGGCGGCCGGCGGGGTGGGACGGGGCAGGTCGTCATAGCCGGTGACCAGTCTGGGGCCCTGTCGTACAGCATAGAACACCGCGTCGCGCTCGGGACTGTCCAGCAGGCCCAGCGACCACGGGGGAAGGGCCACCTGGGCCTGGCCGTCGCGGGCGCCGATCTGGGCGACGATCGAGGCCACCGAGCCGGCCAGCAGGCGGTCGGACGACTTCTCCACCACGGCGTGGGCGGCCAGGGCGCCGGCCAGGGCCAAGGCCGCGCCCAGCAGGGCCAGCGGCGCGACCTGGGCCAGCAGCAGGCGGCCGACCAGGCTGGGGCGCCGGCTCACGGATCCAGCCGATAGCCGACGCCGCGCAGCGTGCTGAGGTTGGGACCATCCGGGGCAAGCTTGCGGCGCAGGCGGCCGACGTGGATGTCCAGGGCGTTGGGGGAGGGGTCTTCCTCGTCGGGAAACACCTCGGCGGCCAGGCGGGCGCGTTCGATGACGCGGCCGGGACGGCTGGCCAGGGCCTTCAGCACCGCCCACTCGCGCGGACGCAGATCCAGGCGGCGGTCGCCGACCCAGGCCGCGCCGGCCTCCCAGTCGCAGGCCAGGGATCCGACATGGGCGCTGCGCGAGGCATAGCCACTTTGTCGGCGGGCCACGGCGCGGACGCGGGCGACCAGCTCGAACGGGTCGAACGGTTTCAGCACATAGTCGTCGGCGCCCATGTCCAGGCCGGCGATGCGATCACGCACGGCGTCGCGCGCGGTCAGCATGACGATCGGGGTCAGGAAACCGGCGCGACGCAGGCGGCCCAGGATCTCGAAACCGTCGATGTCGGGCAGGCCGATATCCAGCACCACAGCGTCGAAATCGGCCCCGGCGGCCAGGGCGAGAGCCAGGGCTTCCTCGCCCGTCTCGGCGCAGACCGGTTGGTGGCCCTCGCTTTCCAGCGTGGCCTGCAGCGAGCGGCGCAGCGGCGGATCATCCTCGACAACGAGTATCTTCATCGGGGATGTAGGGACCGAAGCATAAGCAGGAGAAGCGGCCATCCGACGCCGATTGGCAATCGCGGTCAAGAGACGGGGCGTGCTGGCGGGCCTGGCCGCGGCCGGCCTGACCGCGCTGGCGGGCTGCGGTCCGGCCGCGCCGGGGCAGGCCACGCGGGCCGGCGACGTACGCGCGGCCGGCCGCGAGGGCGAGGTCGTCGTCTACATCAACAACGATGTCCACGAGCAGCTGGTGGCGGACTTCGAGCGCCGCTTTCCCAAGGTGAAGCTGCGCTTCGTCGTGCTGACCGCGCGCGACACCCAGGCTCGGGTGATCGAAGAGGCCAAAAGCGGCAAGCCGGTCGCCGACGTCGTCTGGACCTCGGCCATGGACACCCAGGTCAAGCTGATCAACGACGGCTACGCCCAGACCTATCACAGCCCCGAGGCTCGCCACCTGCCGGCCTGGGCGCGGTGGCGCGACCAGGGCTTCGGCATGACCAACGAGCCGATCGTCTTCGTCTACAACAAGACGCTGCTGAAGCCGGACGAGGTCCCCCGCAGCCATGCGGCCCTGCTGGCGGCGCTGCGGGCCGATCCCCAGCGCTGGCGCGGCAAGATCGGGCTGTACGATCCAGAGCGCAGCGGGGTCGGCTTCCTGTATCTATCCAGCGACACCGAGGTCTATCCGGACGGCTGGGCCCTGTATGAGGCCATGGCCGCCGCCCAGGCGCGGCCCTATGTGCCGGGCAAGCCGATGCTGGACCGCGTGGCGTCCGGCGAGCACCTGCTGGCCTATGACATGAACGGCTCGTACGCCGACTGGTACGTGCGCAACTACGGCCCCGAGCGCGACATCGGCTATCTCGTGCCCGAGGACTATCACCTGTCGATCTCGCGGGTGGCGTTCATCACCCAGGCCGCGCCGCATCCGCACGCCGCCCGGGTGTTCCTGGACTATCTGATGTCGGAAGCCGGCCAGCGGCGGCTGCTGGAGGCGCGGCTGACCCCGATCCGGGCGGGCCTGGGCGCGGCGGCGCCCTCCGGCGGCCGGCCCATCCGAGTCGGACCGGCGCTGCTGGCCAATTTTGACCAGGGCCGGCGAGAGGCCTTGCTGGCGCGCTGGCGTGCGGGACAGGCCAGCGATCCGCGCTGACTGCCCAAATGTGTGGCTATTTGTGCACACCGAGTGGGCATTCGTGGCTTGATCCTTGCGATAGCGATGGTCTTTGAACCTTGGCGAAGCTGTCACGGACCTGTCACGGCCCAGCCGAGCGGCGAGGGATCGACGAACCGTCCGCCGACGGAGGTCGCCGGCTTGGGAGGATTTCTCCGCAAGGTGACGTTTCGGGGCGGTTTTTGTCGTCTTGGCGGGTTTTGACGAAAGCGGAACCACGGCGCGTAAGTGTCCTGGCTCTCGCGGAAGAGATCGGGTTTCGGCCCGACGCCGAAGGCGCAACCGCCCCGGAAACGCTCAGGCAAACGGACCGCAGAGCATGAGGACGCTGGAAAGAAGGACCGCTTCGTAACAGGAGCGGCCTCGCCGAAGGAGCAAGGGCGTGAGCGGCGCCCGAATCTCTCAGGCCAAAGGACAGCGGGGGCAGAGGAACGCCTGGCGGAACGGGGGAGGAGCCCCGGACCGCGACCCGGCCGATCGCATCATGCGGCGGCGGGGAAGGGCGATTGTCGACCGCAAAATCGAGGGGATCTCGTTGACTGTTTCACGCCAAACTCGCCGTAATCTGCTGCTGGGCTGCGCCATCGCGCCCGCCGCCATGATGCTGCACACCGCCGCCTTTGCGCAGACCGCGCCGGCCGAAGACTCCAGCGTCGCCGAGATCGTCGTCACGGGCTCGCGCATCGACCGCGCCGGCTTCCAGGCCCCGACCCCGACCGTGCGCGTCACCGCCGAGGACCTGTCCGTCGGCGCCCGTCCGAACGTGGCCGCCGCCCTGAACGACCTGCCGCAGTTCCGCGCCACGACCTCGGCCCAGACCACCGGCACCAACACCGGCGCGGGCGTCGCCCCCGTCGACCTGCGCGGCCTGGGCGTCAACCGCACCCTGGTGCTGCTGGATGGCCGTCGCTTCTCGGGCGAGAACGACCTGAACATGATCCCCAGCGTGATGCTGAAGGGCGTGGACGTCGTGACCGGCGGCGCTTCGGCCGCCTGGGGTTCGGGCGCCGTGGCCGGCGTCGTCAACCTGTCGATCGACCGCAACTTCAACGGCTTCAAGTTCGGCATCGAAGGCGGTGAGTCGTCGTTCGACGACGCCAAGCAGATCCGCGTCGAAGGCGCGGCCGGCACGACCTTCGCCGGCGGTCGCGGTCACTTCGTGATCGGCGGCGAATATCTCGACAACGACGGCGTCGTGCCGAAGAACAGCCGTCCGAACATCGGCCGCTGGGCCACCATCTCGAACGGCGCGGGCCGCTTCGTCCTGGCCCCGAACGTCGGCTTCGCGAACGCCGCCCCCGGCGGTCTGATCATGTCGGGCGTGCTGCGCGGCAAGACCTTCAATCCCGATGGCTCGCTGCGCGACTTCAACTACGGCACGGTCCAGGGCACCAACTCGATCGGCGGCGAAGGCCCCTCGAACGATGACCTGTCGCCGCTGGTCACGCCGCAGAAGCGCTACGCCACCATGGCCAGCGCCACCTACGACCTGACCGACAAGGTCAAGCTGACGGCCGAACTGCGTCGCTCGCGGATGTGGAACAACTACATCTGGTTCGGCGACCACAACCGCGGCAACCTGACGATCAAGTCGGACAACGCCTTCCTGCCGAACGCCGTGAAGACCGCGATGGCCGCCGCCGGCCAGACGACCTTCACGATGGGTCGCTTCAACACCGAGGCCTATCCGACCATCGATTTCGAGCGCGTGGCCACCCAGGGCACGATCGCCCTGGACGGCGAGTTCGGCGACAGCTGGCGCTGGAGCGCGTACTACAGCCACGGCGAGCAAGAGAACAACATCGACACCCCCGGGTTCTTCCTGACCCAGAACTACGCCAACGCCGTGGACTCGGTGATCAGCCCGACGACCGGCCAGGCCGTCTGCCGCGTCGCGCTGACCAACAGCTCGACCAACTGCGTGCCGATCAACCTGTTCGGCCAGGGCGCGCCCTCGCAGGCGGCGCTGGACTACGTCACCGGCACGCCGTCGATGCGTGAGACCAGCAAGCTGGACGTGGGCGGCTTCAGCCTGCGCGGCGAGCCCTTCTCGCTGCCGGCCGGCCCGGTCTCGATCGCCGTCGGCGCCGAGGCCCGCAAGGAGTCGGTCGATCGTTCGGTCGGCGCCCTGGACGCCGCCAAGGCCTTCAGCTCGTTCAGCTTCTCGGCCATGGCCGGCAGCTTCTCGGTCAAGGAAGCCTTCGCCGAAGTGCTGGTGCCGGTGGTCCGCGACATCCCGGTCTTCAACAAGCTGGAAGTCAACGCCGCGGCTCGCGTCTCGGACTACAACACCACCGGTTCGATCTGGTCGTGGAAGGTGGGCGCCACCAACGAGTTCTTCCCGGGCTTCCGCGGTCGCATCACCCAGTCGCGTGACATCCGTTCGGCCAATCTGACCGAGCTCTTCACGACGACGACGACCGGCTACAACACCCTGACCGACCCGACGAACAACTCCAGCGTCTACGTGCTGACGAACGGCGGCGGCAACCCGAACCTGAACCCCGAGACCGCCAAGACCTTCACGACCGGCTTCGTCTATTCGCCGCCGTCGATCTCGGGCCTCTCCATGTCGCTCGACTACTTCAACATCAACATCGACAACGTGATCACCACGATCGCGGCGCAGGACATCGTCACCCGCTGCGCCAACGGCAATCAGGACCTGTGCTCGCGCGTCACCCGTGACGCCAGCGGCACGATCACCCGGATCGTCTCGACCTACGTCAACCTGGCCAACTACAAGACCGACGGCTTCGACGCCGAGATCTCGTACTCGACCGCGTTCGACCGCCTGATCCCGGGCGCTCCGGGCCGGGTCCGCGCCCGCCTGCTGGGCACCTGGATCAACAGCCTGACCACCAACGACGGCGTCAGCAAGATCGAGTACGTCAAGTCGCAGGGCTATTCGTTCGGTCTGGGCGCGCCCAAGACCCGCGCGAACGCCTCGCTCGACTGGGCCGGCGACGTCTTCAGCGCCAACGTCCGCGCCCGCTACATCTCGGCGGGCAACTACAACAACACCGTCGATCTCGTGAACAACCACATCAAGGCCTACACCTATGTGGACCTGGGCGTTCAGGCGCGCCTGCCCGAGATCGCCGGCAAGGAAGTCGAACTGTACGCCAACGCGACGAACCTGTTCGACAAGAAGCCCCCGGTCAGCTCGCTGTACTCGCCTTACTACGACGTGATCGGTCGCTACGTGACCGTCGGCGCGCGGATGCGCTTCTAGTTCAGCTCCGCACATCGACCCGCGCGCCGCCGGCTCCCCAGCACGGCGGCGCGCACCCACCTTGCAAATGGTGATCCCCAAATGACCCTTCGCCTTCCCCTGGCGCTGGCCCTGATGGCCAGCGCGGCCGTCGTTGCGACTCCGCTCGCGGCCCAGACCGTCGCTCCTCCCGCCGCCATGGTCGTCGACGGCGCCCCGGCGATCCCGCAGGATCTGGTCGCGGGCCTGGCCCCGTACCAGCAGTCGCGCCACGCCAACTTCCTGGGCTGGAACGCCGTCGACCGCTCGATGCTGGTCAAGACCCGCTTCGGCGACACCGACCAGATCCACGTCGTGGCCGCCCCGGGCGGCGCGCGTCGCCAGATCAGCTTCGAGAAGGAGCCGGTCCCGGCCGCCATCCTGTCGCCCAAGGGCGATACGCTGGTGATCCAGAAGGACAAAGGCGGCGATGAGTTCTACCAACTCTACGCCCTGGAAGCCGGCCGTCCGCGCCTGCTGACCGACGGCAAGAGCCGCAACTGGTTCGGCGCCTGGGCCCCGAACGGCAAGCTGGTCGGCTACGCCTCGTCGCGCCGCAACGGCGCCGACATGGACCTCTACGTCGTCGATCCGGCCGACCCGAAGAGCGATCGCCTGGTCGCCGAGGTGAAGGGCGGCGGCTGGAACATCGCCGACTTCTCGGCCGACGGTTCGAAGGCGTTGGTTCTGAACCGCATGTCGATCAACTCGGCCATGGTTTATGAGCTGGACCTGGCCACGGGCAAGATGAAGGCCCTGACCGACAGCAAGACACAGGTCTCGTACGTCGACCCGCAGTACGCCCCTGACGGTTCGGTGTGGCTGACCTCGAACAAGGGCTCGGACTTCCTGCGCCTGGGCAAGCTGGACGCCAAGGGCGGTTTCGCCGCCATCACCAAGGAGCCGCGCTGGGACGTCAGCGACTACGCCATCGCCCCCGACGGCAGCTTCGTGGTCTATGCGATCAACGAAGCCGGCGTGTCGCGCGTGCGCGTTATGGACGTGGCCACCGGCGCGGTGCGCAATGTCGACGGCCTGCCAGGCGGCGTCATCCCCTACAGCTTCGGCTCGGCCATCGAGATCTCGCCCTGGGGCCAGATCGGCCTGTCGATGTCCAGCGCCAAGGTGCCGGGCGACGCCTTCTCGATCGACCCCAAGACCCTGGCCGTCACCCAGTGGACGCACAGCGAAACGGGCGGCCTGGACCCGACCAAGAACGTCGAGCCCAAGTTCGTGGAAGTCGCCAGCTTCGACGGCGAAAAGGTCTCGGGCTTCCTGTATCAGCCCGACCCGGCCAAGTTCCCCGGTAAGCGCCCGCTGATCGTCGACATCCACGGTGGTCCGGAAGGCCAGACCCGTCCCGACTTCCTGGGCCCCAACAACTACCTGCTCAATGAGCTGGGCGTGGCGCTGTTCTTCCCCAACGTGCGCGGCTCGTCGGGCTTTGGCTCGCGGTTCGTCAACCTGGACAACGGCCCGTTCAAGCGTGAGGACTCGGTGAAGGACATCGGCGCCTTCCTCGACACGCTGGAGAAGGACCCGGCCCTGGACGCCAGCCGCTTCGCGGTCAACGGCGTCTCGTACGGCGGCTACATGTGCTACGCCTCGGCCACGCACTACAGCGCCCGCCTGAAGGGGGCCAACTGCTACGTCGCGATCTCCAACTTCGTCACCTTCCTGGAGAACACCCAGTCCTACCGTCGCGACCTGCGCCGGGTGGAATATGGCGACGAGCGCGACGCCAAGCAGCGCGCCCAGCTGATGAAGATCTCGCCGCTGACCAGCGTCGACAAGATCACCATCCCGCTGCTGGTGGCCACGGGCGGCACCGATCCGCGCGTGCCAGCCTCGGAAGCCGACCAGATGATCGGCGCCGTCCGCGCCAAGGGCGGCGAGGCCTGGCACCTGCTGGCCAAGAACGACGGCCACGTTTTCCGCAAGAAGGAGAACGAGGACTACTACTTCTGGACCAGCATCATGTTCTGGCGAAAGACGCTGCTGGGCCAATAGGTGGCAGCCGGGAAGGGCGCGGAGGTTCTCCGCGCCCTTTTTGTTTTGAGGAAGCGATCCCGATGAAGACCCTGATCCTGGGCGCTCTGGCCGCCGCCGCCGCCGTCGTGGGCGGCGCCGAGGCCCAGGTGCGCACCGACTACCACATGCACGTCCACTCGCCGGCGATCCTGAAGATGCTGCCGGCCTATTGCGGCAGCCCGGCTCGCAAGGGCGCGTGCGATCCGCGCTTTACCGAGCCCCTGACCGTCGACGACCTGCTGGCGCAGATGGACAAGGCCGGCGTGCAGCACGGCTGGCTGATGTCGACGGCCTATCTGGCCCGCAGCCCGATGATGGTTCCGGCGCTGCCCGACGCGGCCCAGATCACCCGCGACGCCAACGACTTCACGGTCGGCCTGGCGCGGGCGCGGCCCGACCGTCTGTCGACCTTCATCGGCGTCAATCCGCTGGCCCCCGACGCCCTGGACGAGATCGGCCGCTGGAAGGGCGACTGCGCCGTCACCGGCCTGAAGCTGCACCTGACCAATTCCGAGGTCGACCTGCGCGACCCGGCGCAAGTCCAGCGCTTGGCGGCGGTGTTCAAGGCCGCGGCCGACAACGGCTGGACGATCATGATCCACATGCGCACCCGCGCCGCCGACTATGGCGCGCAGGACGTGCGGGTGTTCCTGAAGGACGTGCTGCCGGCCGCCGGTCAGCAGCCGGTCGTTCTGGCCCATGCCGCGGGCTGGGGCGGCATCGATGCGGTGACCCTGGACGCCCTGGGCGCCTTCGCCGACGCCCTGCAGGCCGATCCGAAGCTGGGCGACACCCTGCGCTTCGACCTGGCCCAGGTGATGACCGACAAGACCTCGCCCGAAGACCGCGCCAAGCTGGCCGCCCTGATCCGCCGGATCGGGCCCGACCACTTCCTGGCCGCCTCGGACTGGCCGTTCTCAGGCGATCTCAAGAGCTATTTCGCGACGAAGTTCGCCTGGCCGGTGCTGACCCCGGCCGAATGGAGCCAGGTGACGAACGCCACCGTGCCCGAAAAGACGTCCTGCAAGCGCTAGGCTAGCCAGTAACGACCGTCGCTGCCGGTGAACCCGTCGCGGATCACTTGCCAGAGGCTATTCGTCAGTCTGGAGAGCATTTTGCAAACTCCCTGTTGCCCTCCGAGGCTGGCGCCGGGCGGGGCAGGGCGCAAACTCCTGAGGTCGGAAGGAGCCGCCTGCGTCGCCAACGCCACGCGATGCGGCGCCTTCCGGCCGAGCGGCCTGATTTTGCGGCAGGTGAAGCATTGCCTCTGTCTTTACTGTTGTGGTCTGCGAGTTAACGATTATTTACAAATAATTAAGTCTCGATTTTTCTGAAACTGATCTTCGTTCCGCGCTTTTCCTTGAGCAGGAGGCAGTATGGAACGTTCTCTGGTCCTTCTCGTCGAAGACAATGCCGGGCTGCGCGAGGCGAGTTCGGCGATCCTGGCGGCTGCCGGTTTCGAGGTGCGCCAGGCCGAATGCGTGCGCGACGCGCGCAGCTGGCTGGAGACGGGCCGCATGCCTGCGGCGCTGCTGACCGACATCAATCTGGGTGAGGGGCCGGACGGCTTCGACCTGGCGCGCGAGGCCCGCGCGATGCATCCGGATCTGCCCGTGGTCTACATGTCGGCTCTGTGCGCCGGCCGCTTCGCGACCGAAGGCGTGGCCAGCGCCCGCTTCGTCGGCAAGCCGTTCACCGCCCGCGACATGCTGATGGCCCTGACCCAGGTGCTGACCGAGCAGCCGATCCTGGCCGGCGAGGAGGCCCGAGCATGAACGCGCCGAACGATTGTGTGGTGCTGGTCGTCGATGACGAGCCGCTGGTGCGGATGGTGGCGGCCGACTGCCTGCGCGACGAGGGTTTCACCGTCTACGAGGCCGATTGCGCGGAGGAGGCGCTGGACGTGATCGCCGAGCGTCACGGCGTCGACGTGGTGTTCACTGACATCGACATGCCGGGGATGAACGGTCTGGACCTGGCCTGCGAGATCCGCCGTCGTTGGCCGCAGACCAGCTGCCTGCTCACCTCGGGCCAGGCGCGCCCGGCGGCGGACCAGATGCCGACAGGCGGCCGTTTCCTGGCCAAGCCCTATGCCGTGGGACGGCTGGGCGCGGAGATCCGCCGGGCGGCGTGAACCGCCCGGCGTTCCTCAGGTCCTAGAAGTCCATGCGCAGAGAGACCCACAGACGGCGGGGCTCCTGGTTGTTGGTGTACTCAGGCGCATAGGCGACCGGCGTGCCGTAGGGCAGCTGGCGCACGAAGTCCTTGTTGAACAGGTTGTAGATCGTGGCGTTCAGCGTGATCTTGTCGCTGATCTGATAGGCGCCGCCCAGGTGGAACAGGCTGTAGGCCTTGTAGTCGCCCAAGGCGTCATAGGCCGCGCCCACGCCGCGGAAGCGTTCGCTGCGGTATTCGCCGCGGACCCAGGCGTTGACCTTGTCGGTCACTCGCCAGCGCAGGTTGGCGTTGACCATGTGCTCGGGCGTGTCGGTCAGCTTCTGGCCCGACTGCGTGCCGCTCTTCTGCTCGCTGTCGGTGTAGGTGTAGTTCAGGCCCAGGGTCCAGTCCTCGAGGAACCGGAAGCGGGCGGCCGCCTCGACGCCGCGCGTGACCGCCTCGTCGATGTTGATGGTCTGGCCGAAGGTCGCCGAGGCCGGGAAGAAGCCGACGTCGACGCAGCCGGCCGGACGGCCCTGGCCGCTGGCGTACTGTGTCTGGCTGAGGCCGAAGGCGCAGTTGGCGACCGGGATGCCGGCGGCGATCTTGTCCTTGAACTCGTTGTTGAACACCGTGACGTTGGCGGTGAAGCCGTTGAGGTTGTCGTAGTAGACGCCGGCCTCGGTGCTGGTGCTGGTTTCCGGCGTCAGGGTCGGGGTGCCGATCAGCGGGATGCGGCCCTGGCCGCCGAAGCCGTTGATGCCGGGGGCCAGCTGCTCCAGGCGCGGGGTCTTGAAGCCCTTGGCCACGCCGCCCTTGACGGTCAGCATCGGGCTGGCGGTCCAGACCAGATAGGCGCGCGGGCTGAACTGGCTGCCAAAGGTGCTGTGATCGTCACGACGGCCGCCGACGGTCAGGGCCAGGTCCTTGGCGAAGCGCCATTCGTCCTCGGCGAAGATCGCCCACTGCTCGAACTTGAACGGGGCCGGGGCCACGCCGTCGATCATCTCGGCGTCCCAGTACTGGCCGCCGATCGTGAAGGTGTGGTTGCGCCACTGCGACCAGAACTTGCTGTCCAGGATGGTGTTGGTCGATTCCAGCTTGCGGGCCGTGCCGGCGCCGGGAACCCCTGGGGGAATGATGCGGCCGGTGGTCTCGGTCTTGTTGCGCGACAGGTTGCTCTGCAGCGTGCCGAACGGCAGGCGCCAGTCATGGGCCAGGCTGTACTGCTCGCGGTCGAACTCCAGGGCGTTGGCGTAGCCGCCGGCCAGGGTGTTGGTGCCCATCTGGCCCTTGGCGTTGTCGTACCACTGGGTGTTGATGTCGACGTCCAGCCACAGGTCGTGGTCCTTGTGCGGCGTCAGGGTCAGGCGGCCGCCGTAGTTGCGGATCTCGCTCTTGGTCGAGCTGCGGCCAAAGCCGGTGATGGGCGCATCGACGCCGTTGACGTTCTCGAAGGTCAGCTTCGAGGCTTCACGGTTCATGAAGCTGCCGCGCAGCTGCAGGCCCAGGCGGTCGGCGACCAGCGGGCCGGTGGCGAAGACCTCGCCGCCGTACAGGTTGCCGAACTCGCTGTCGCCCTGCAGCGTACCGTTGACCGAGGCCGAGCCGGTCCACTTCTTGCCGACCTTGCGGGTGATGATGTTGACGACGCCGCCCATCGCATCTGATCCATACAGGGTCGAGACCGGGCCGCGCACGACCTCGACGCGCTCGATCGAGCTGACCGGCGGCATGAAGCTGGTCGAGGTCTCGCCGAAGCCGTTCGGGGTGACGCTGCCGGCCGTGTTCTGGCGACGGCCGTCGATCAGGATCAGGGTGTAGTCGCTGCCCATGCCGCGGATGTTGATGGAAAGACCGCCGGTCTTGCCGACCGAACCGCCGACATCGACGCCTTCGACATAGGACAGCACCTCGGCCAGGCTGGCCGCGCGCATCTCTTCCAGCTCCTGGCGCGGGATGACGGTGATGCTGGCTGGGGCGTCGACGATCTTCTGCTCGAAGCCGGCGGCGGTGACGACCAGGCTGTCGACATTGGTGTTGTTGTTGTCGGCGGCGGTGTCGAGCATGGCCAGCTGCTGTTGAGCGGCCGCGCCGTGCGCGAGGGCCAGGCTGGCGCCGGCGCCCAGAAGGGCCAGCTTGAGCGACTTGGTCATTGGTAGATCCCCATTGTTGAAAGCATAGGCGCCCGTGGCCGCACGCAGGGGCGCGCAGTCCGAGCTGGAGGACACGGAGGGCCGTTCGGCGCTTCGTCCGCGGTTACGGTTCGGGTCTTGGGTTCAGGCGCGGGGCGGGGCCCCGCTCACGCTTCAGGCGGCCAGGGCGGCGCGCGGCGGGCGTTCGATCGTGGCGGCCGGGCGGCCGCCGGGCAGTCCATCCGCCGTCAGGTCGAGGCTGGTCTGGGCGCGGAGGGGAGGGAGCCCCGCCAGCGGTCCAGGACCGATCATCGCGTGATCGACGCTGGTTTCGGTCTCGTTCTGCGAGGCCGAGGACTCATCGTCGGCGGCCTGGATCAGGTCGCCGGCCGTCTGGGCCTGTTCGTCGCCCGCCGCGGACGCCAGGACCTGATGACCCGGCGGCGTGTAGTGGTGCGGGGTGTCCAACGCCGACTGCACGCCCATCGCCACCACGAAGGCGGCGTGAAGAATGACCAGGAAAAGGCGAAGGTTGAACGACACGGGCGGGCTTCTATGAGGAATGCGACTTATTCGCAATCCCGAATAGCGGTCCAGCAATGCTTCGCAACAATCTAGATCAATTTCTCAGATCGAATTTAGAGATCGGGCGCAGGCGGCGTTGAAATCGGCGATGTCCTGGGCGTCGTGATAGATCGACAGGCCGATCCGCAGGACGTCGTCGCGCACGTCGACGACCACGCCCTGGGCCGCCAGGGCCTGCTTCCAGGCGTTGGCGTCGGGGTGGCGCAGCGCCAGGAAACGGGCCTGGGGACCCTCGCCGGGCGGGTTCAGCACGACGGCCTCCTTCAGTGGTCCGGCCGCGCCGGCGGCGATGCGGGCCAGCAGGTCGCTCTGCAGGGCGCGGACATGGGCGGCGACCGCGGCGGTGGTCAGGCCCTCGGTCTCCAGCATCTGGCCGGCCGCCACGAAACGATACAGGCCCGACGGGTCGAAGGTTGCGCCCAGGAAGCGGCCGGCGTCACGGGCGTAGCCGACCCCGCCGGGCGGGCCTTCCAGGTCGCCGAACTCGGCGTACCAGCCGGTCAGGACGGGACGGGGCGCGAAGCCCGCCGGGGCATGCAGCAACGCCGCGCCTTCGCCGGCCATGGCGTACTTATAGCCGCCGGCCAGATAGAAGACCCGGTCCGCCACGGCCGCCAGATCGGTCGGGACGGCGCGGAAGCCGTGATAGCCGTCGATCACCACCCACGGGCCCTCGGGCTTGGCGAGGTGGGCCAACTCCCAGGCGCGCTCGAACACCTGGCCGGTCTTGAAGAAGACGTGGCTGGCGAAGATCAGGTCGTGACCGCCGGCCTTGGCGGCTCCCAGAAACCGCTCGGCGAAGTCAGGGGCCTGGCTGTCAATGACCGTCAGTTCGATCTGGCCAGCCTCGACCCAGCGCTGGGCCTGGCGGCGGAACGAGTGGAACTCGCCATCGGTGGCCAGCACGTGCACGGGCTTGCGGTCGAACGCCGACAGAAGCACCGCCAGCAGGGTGTGGGTATTGGGGCCAAAGACGACGCTGTCGGGCGAGGGCAGGTTCAGTTCGCGCGCCACCAGCGCTTGGGCGGCCGGATAGACCTGACCCAGCGCCTTGTCCCACTTGTGGTCGGCCAGGACGACGGCGTCCTCCCAGGCCTCGACCTGGGCGGCCAGGGTGACGTCCGGCCACAGGTGATGGCTGTGGGCGGCCATGTGCAGGCGACCCGGTACGCTCAGCGCCTTGGAGAAGAGATCCTTGCGGGCGGTGGTCACAGCTTGCCCCGCAGGGTCCAGAGCTCGGGGAAGGCGCGGCGGCGCAGGGTGCCGGCCAGATAGCCGACGCCGTCGGTGCCGCCCGTGCCCGGGCGTCCGCCGATGATCCGCTCGACGGTCAGAACGTGCTTGTGGCGCCAGGTGACCAGGGCGTCGTCCAGGTCGACCAGCTTCTCAGCCAGTTGATACAGTTCCCAATAGCGCTGAGTGTCGCGATAGACCTCCAGCCAGGCCGCCTCGATCTCGGGGGAGGGCTCGTAGGTCACGCTGAAGTCGCGGTGCAGGGCGCTGTCGGGCACCGCCAGGCCATGGCGCGGCAGCTGGGCGATGGCGACGTCGTACAGGCTGGGGGCGTTGAGCGCGGCCTGCAGCTGGGCCAGGGCGTCGGAGCCCTCCTGGTGGAACTTCAGGAAGTGCTGGTCCTTCAGGCCTAGCATGTATTCCAGGGTGCGGAACTGGTGCGACTGGAAGCCCGAGCTGGTGCCCAGAGAGCCGCGGAAGCTGAGGTAGTCGGCCGGGGTCATGGTCGCCAGGATGTCCCACGACAGGGTCATCACCGTCTGGATCCGCGAGACCCGCGCCAGGGCCTTGTAGGCCGGCTCGACATCGCCGGAGGCGATCAGGCGCTTGGCCAGGGTCACCTCGTGGATGATCTCCTTGAGCCACAGCTCCTTGGTCTGGTGGATGACGATGAACAGCAGTTCGTCGTGCCGATCGCTCTGTGGCTGCTGCGCCGAAAGCAGGGTGTCGAGCGCGAGGTACCGCGCGTAAGTCATGTCTTGGGCCATGTCGAAACCTTAAGGGGCTTCTTTCGGCACATTGTTCTCCTTTGCGCCGTCGGCGTCACGCCGGCTAGAACGATGGCTTGAAATTCAATGTTCGAGCAGAACGAATGACGTCTCTGAGCCGTATCGACATGTTGATCCTCCGCATCCTGGAGGCCGACGCCCGCATCTCGTTTGCGGCCCTGGCCGAGCGGGTAGGGCTGTCGAAGTCGCCGTGCTGGTCACGGGTCCAGGCGCTGGAGAAGCAGGGGGTCATCGCCGGCTATCACGCCCGCATCGACGCCCGGGCGATCGGCAAGGGCCTGACCGTCTACGCCCAGGCCACAGTCGACTTCGCCCGCTACGAGGCGTTCGAGGCCGCGGTGCTGCGCCATCCGGCCATCACCGAGTGCCACTCCACGGCCGGAGCGGGGGACTATCTGCTGCGCATCGTGGCGGCCGACGTCGACGCCCTCGACCACCTGCTGCGCAAGGAGATCAGCCAGCTACCCGGCGTGCAGCGGTTTTCGACCACGGTCTGCATGAAGGCGATCAAGCAGGGTGGGGCCCTGACGGCCGAGCTCTAGCGGCTTTCCAGCATCTCGCGGATCTTGGCCGACAGGGCGTCGATGGCGAAGGGCTTGGTGACGATGTCCATGCCCGGCTCCAGGAAGCCCGAGCGCACCGCCGCCTGCTCGGCATAGCCGGTCATGAACAGCACGCGCAGGCCCGGCAGCTTTTGGCGGGCATAGTCGGCCAACTGGCGGCCGTTCAGGCCCGGCAGGCCGACATCGGTGACCAGCAGGTCGATGCGCGGCCTGGCGTCCAGCAGCCGGCAGGCCTCGCGCCCGTCGGCCGCCTCGATCAGGGCGTAGCCCAGGCCGCCCAGCACCTCGGTGACCAGCATCCGCACGGCCGGATCGTCCTCGACCACCATGATCCGCTCGCCGTCACGGGCCGGCGCCAGGGGCGTGCTGGGCGTGTCGGCGATGTCCTCGATCTCGGCGGCGTCGCGCGGCAGGTACAGGCGGATCACCGCCCCCTGGCCCGGCTCGGAGTCGATGCGGGCGACGCCGCCGCTCTGCTTGACGAAGCCGTAGATCATCGACAGGCCCAGGCCCGTGCCATGGCCGATCGGCTTGGTCGTGAAGAACGGGTCGAAGGCCTTGGCCGCGACGTCCGGGGTCATGCCCTCACCGGTGTCGGACACGGTGATCTCGACATATTCGCCGGGGCGCAGGTCTTCCAACTCGCCGGCGGCGGCCGCGTTCAGGCTGCGGTCGTGGCTCTCGATGGTCAGCTTTCCGCCGTCGGGCATGGCGTCGCGGGCGTTGATGGCCAGGTTCAGCAGGGCGCTTTCCAGCTGGTTGGCGTCGGTGCGGGCGTTCCAGCCGTCGGCCGCCAGCTTAAGCTCCAGGCCGACGCCTTCGCCCAGGGTGCGTCGCAGCAGCTCCTCCATGCCGACGATGACCCGGTCGACATCGACGGTGCGCACGTCCAGCGACTGGCGGCGCGAGAAGGCCAGCAGGCGCTGGGTCAGGGCCGCCGCCCGCTGGGCCGAACTGGTCGCCGCGTCCATGTAGCGGTCCACCCGGTCGAGGCGCTGTCCGGAGAGATCGCGCTTCAGCAGCTCCAGGCTGCCGATCACCCCCGTCAGCATGTTGTTGAAGTCGTGGGCCAGGCCGCCGGTCAGTTGGCCCACGGCCTCCATCTTCTGGCTCTGGCGCAGGCGCTCCTCGATGGCGCGCTGTTCGGTCAGGTCGCGGCCGATGACATAGAAGCGGTCGCCGTCGGGGATGGCGTCCCACAGGATGGTGCGGGCGTCGCCATCGGCCCCCAGCACGCGGTCGACGAAGTTGCTGACCCGCTCGCCGCGCGCCAGGCGCTGGGCCACGCCGCTGGTCTCGGTGCGGTCGTCCGGATCGATCAGGTCGAAGAACGTCCGCCCCAGAAGGTCAGCCTCACGCCAGCCCAGCAGGCGCTCCCAGGCCGGATTGACCGACTGCAGCCGTCCGTCCAGGCCCACGCGGCCCATCAGGTCGTTGGTCGAGGTCCAGACCTGCTCCAGTTCCGAGGCCGTCACGGCGATCTGGTTGACCAGGCCGCGCTCGATAGCCACGCGCTCGGACTGGTCCAGCATAGCCCCGATCATCCGCACCGCGCGGCCGCCGGCGTCGCGCAGCACGTAGCCGCGGTCGCGAATGTCGGCATAGGTCCCGTCGGCCCGGCGGAAGCGGTACTCGTCGCTCCAGTCCGAAGCCTGGCCGTCGATGATCAGGTGAATGCTCTCATCGATGCGGGCGCGGTCGTCGGGATGGATCTGCTCGATCCACCATGCGCCGTCGTTCACGACCTCCTCGGAGCGATAGCCATAGACCTCGCACAGCGCCTCGTTCCAGAAGACGTGGTCGCGGACCAGATCCCAGTCCCAGATGGCGTCATTGGTGGCGCGGTGGGCCAGACGCAGCCGCTCCTCGGTCTCCAGCAGCTTGGCGCGGCGCAGGCGGTCGGCGGTGACGTCCTGGACCGTCCCGATCAGCCGGACGGGCTGGCCGTTCTCCAGGATCGGCATGCCCTGGGCGTGGACGTGCCGCACGACCCCGTCCTCAAGGCCAATGGTGCGGTACTCGACGTCGAACGGCAGGCCTTGCTCCAGCGAGGCGCCGACGGCGGCCGCCGCCTCGTCGCGATCGTCTGGGTGCAGGCCGGGCAGGAAGGCGCTCTCGTAGGACACCGGCGCGCCCGGCGACAGGCCGAACAGCTCGCGGCAGCGGTCGTCCCAGTCCAGGTGGCCCGTGGCCGGCACGTAGTCGAACTGGCCCATGCGCGCGGCGCTGACGGCCAGGGCCAGCTTCTCGCGGTTCTCGCTGGCGAGGCGGGCGCGGTCGTCGACGGCGACGCGCACCTCGATCAGCTCGATGACCTGCTGGGCCAGCATCGCCAGGCCGCTGGCCTCGTCCTCGGTCAAGCCCGTGCGGGCCTTGAGGTCGACCACGCACAGCGTGCCCAGGGCGACGCCGTCGCGGGTGACCAGGGGCATGCCGGCATAGAAGCGCAGCGGCGCGCCGTCACGGTCCAGCTCCATGGCGCGGGTGCGCGGGTCGGTCGACAGGTCCTGGATCTGGAACAGGGCCTTCCAGCGGATGGCCAGGGCGCAGACCGACTTGTCGATCGGGGTCTCGTCGACATCCAGCCCGACCTTGGCCTTCAGCCACTGCCGGTCGCGGTCGATGAAGCTGATCAGGGCGATCGGGGCGTCGCAGACGATCCGGGCCAGATCCACGATCCGGTCGAAGGCCGGCTCGGGCGGGGTATCCAGGATGTTGTGGCGCTTGAGCGCGGCGAGGCGTTCGGCTTCGTCAGCGCCCAGTTCCAAGCCGCCATCACCGCCCACGCGCCGCTCCCTCCTGCTGGCCAGGATCCGCAGCGTAGCGTTCTGGCGCGGCAGGCGAAACGCCTATGACACGAAATCGTCGCCGTCTCCCCATCATGGGTTGAAGGCGCCGCCGTGGCGAATATCAGACCGCCGGTGGGCAATCATCAGGATCGCCGGGATGTGGCCGTTCGCTGGCTAGACCCGGGGCCCCGCCCGCGTTAGCAGGGCGCCCATGATCCGCCTCGACAACATCTCCAAGCAAAACGGCCACCAGATCCTGTTCATCGACGCCTCGATGGGGATCCAAAAGGGTGAGAAGGTCGGGCTCGTCGGCCCGAACGGCGCCGGCAAGACCACGCTGTTCCGCATGATCACCGGCCAGGAGCAGCCCGACGATGGGCTGGTCGTCACCGATCCCGGCATCAAGATCGGCTATTTCAGCCAGGACGTCGGCGAGATGCAGGGGCAGAGCGCGGTCGCCGCGGTGATGGACGGCGTCGGCCCCGTCAGCGCCCTGGCCGCCGAAATGGCCACGCTGGAAGCCGCCATGGTCGATCCGGACCAGGCCGACCAGCTGGAAACCATCATGGAGCGCTACGGCGAGGTGCTGGAGCGCTTCCAGGAGCTGGACGGCTATGCGCTGGAAGCGCGGGCGCGCGAGGTGCTGGCCGGCCTGAGCTTCAGCCAGGAGCGCATGGACGGCGATGTCGGCCAGCTGTCCGGCGGCTGGAAGATGCGCGTGGCCCTGGCCCGCATCCTCCTGATGCGTCCCGACGGCATGCTGCTGGACGAACCGTCCAACCACTTGGACCTGGAAAGCCTGATCTGGCTGGAGTCGTTCCTGAAGAACTACGACGGCGCGCTGCTGATGACCTCGCACGACCGCGCCTTCATGAACCGCATCATCGGCAAGGTAGTCGAGATCGACGGCGGCCAGCTGATCACCTATTCGGGCGACCTGGACTTCTACGACCAGCAACGCGTGCTCAGCGAGGCGCAGCGCCAGGCGCAGTACGAGCGCCAGCAGGCCATGCTGGCCAAGGAAATCAAGTTTATCGAGAAGTTCAAGGCGCGCGCCTCGCACGCCGCCCAGGTGCAGAGCCGGGTCAAGAAGCTGGACAAGATCGAGCGCGTCGAGGCCCCGCGCCGCCGCCAGACGGTCCAGTTCGAGTTCCAGAGCCCGCCCCGGTCGGGTGAGGACGTGATCAACCTGCGGGGCGTCCGCAAGGGCTATGGCGACAAGCCGATCTACGACGGCCTGGATTTCCTGGTGCGCCGCAAGGAGCGCTGGTGCGTGCTGGGCGCCAACGGCGCGGGCAAGTCGACCCTGCTGAAGCTGGTCGCCGGCGACACCAAGCCCGACGAGGGCACGGTCAACATCGGCGCCAGCGTCAAGATGGGCTATTTCGCCCAGCACTCGATGGACCTGCTGGACGGCGAAGAGACGATCTTCGAGTCGCTGGAACGCTCGTTCCCACAGGCGGGGCAGGGCGCCTTACGCACCCTGGCGGGCTGTTTCGGGTTCTCCGGCGACGACGTTGAAAAGCCCTGCCGCGTCCTGTCCGGCGGCGAGAAGGCGCGTCTGGTCATGGCCAAGATGCTGTTCGATCCGCCGAACCTGCTGGTCCTCGACGAACCGACCAACCACCTGGACATCGCCACCAAGGAGATGATGGTCGCGGCCCTGGCCGACTTCGAAGGCACCATGCTGTTCGTCTCGCACGACCGCCACTTCCTGGGCGCCCTGTCGAACCGTGTGCTGGAACTGACGCCCGAGGGCGTCCACCAGTACGGTGGCGGCTACACCGAATATGTCGCCCGCACGGGTCAGGAAGCGCCGGGCCTGCATCCGGAAGGCTAGGGAACGCCTCGCGCGCGGAGCCTGAGGCGGGACTTGGCCAGGTCGGCCTTGATCCGCCGCCAGCCGATCACCACGCCGGTGACGGAGAGGGTCAGGCCCAGGGCGCTGAGCAGCCAGACCACGATGTCCCACAGCGGCCGACGGGCCAACAGAAACTGGAAGTCCAGGCTGTGCAGGGCCGAAAAGGTCCAGCGGTACAGGCGCAGCGACCGGTCGGCCACGCCCACCATTCGGCCGGTCGTCGGATCGATGTAGAACCAGCTGCGCGCGGGATCGTCGAAGCCGGCCCGCAGAACCGGCAGCGGCGCGGGCTCGTGGTGGCCATACCAGTAGGCGTCGTCCTCTGTCAGGCGATCGCGCATGACCAGGCGGGCGCCGGGGACGAGGCCGGCGGCGCGGGCGAAGAGTTCATCGTCGGTGAAGCTGAGGGGACGCCCGCTGACGGGATCGAGCACCGCCTTGGCCTGTCCGTCGTCGACCAGTATCAACGGCCGCTCGCCCAGCCAGTAGAACCGCGCCAGCCGGTCGGCGGAACGATCCCTCAGGGCCGCGCTGTCCAGGGGATAGGCGGCCTCTGACGGAGCCATCCACTGCTTGCGGCCGCGCACCACGGTCTCGCCGGGTCCGCCCCAGCCGTTGGGACCCATCGACATCCAGCCGCTGAACACCCAGGTCAGCACGAACAGCCCGCCGGCCAGGCCGACCAGATGGTGCCAGGTCATCCAGCCGCGATAGGGCGACATGCGGCCGCCGGCGTAGCGTCGCTGGATCCGCACGCGCAGCAGGCCGATCCAGAGGCCGCTGACCGCGCTGACCATGGCCAGGCCCGAGGTCCACAGCACCACTTGAGTCCAGGCGCCGGGCAGCGCCCGCAAGGCCGTGAAGTAAAGCCAGTGCGGCACCGCTCCCAGCCAGTTCCAGAACCGTTCGGTCCGGTTGGTGTCCAGCACGATCTCACCGCCCTTTGCGCCGACATAGATCTGGGTCCTGGCCGCATCGTCCAGGGCGAACAGGTGCAGCGGTCGCGCCGCGTCGAAGGCCTGGGCGACCGTCCACTGATCGCGGCGCAGCGTTCGCAGGAAGCGGGGCGAGGCGTTCGGCCAGGCGGCGGCGACCACGGTCCTGGCCTGTTCGACGTCGACCTGTCCGATCACCCGGCCATCGACCGCCGAGACGCCCAGGCGCTTGCGGCCTTCGATCAGCCGATAGACCGGCTCACCGCCCCACATCGCCAGGGTCAGGTCGGCCGGGAAGGCCTTGGCGCCCGCCGCCGCGATCGCCGCCTGCGGATCCAGCCGCACCCTGGCCCAGTCGATCGGCGCGCTGTGGGCCACGCGCTCGGCCTCGTGCAGGCGCGGGAAGCGCACGTACATCATGGTCACGCCCGAGACGAACCACAGCACGAACAGCAGGCAGGCGGCGACGCCCAGCCAGCGATGGACGATGTAGAGCCAGCGCTTGGCGACCTTCCACGCCGGCCGCCAGTTGAGCGTCGCCATGGTCGTCAGAACGCGTAGCTGTAGCGGACGTGGGCGGTGCGCGGCACGCCCAGGTTCCGGTACAGGAAGCGGCTGGTCGAGCCGTCCTTCGGGGCCGAGCCCAGGCGAGCGGCATAGTCCTCGTCGAACAGGTTCTGCACCCGCAGGCCTAGGCGGTGGTGACGCTCGGCGTCCAGGAAGACGTGCGCGGCGATGTCGGCGACGACGAAGCCGCCGTAGTTGATCCGGCCAAAGCCCGACACCGTCTGCCAGATGTCGCCGGTCCAGTTCACCGACAGGTCCGCGCCATAGGGCTTGCCGGTCGGCGCCCAGGACAGCGAGGCCTTGGCGAAGTCGCGCGGGGTGCGGTCGCGCTGCAGGCTGGCGCCGGCGTTGCGCGACTTGGTGTAGGTGTAGCTGGCGTTGAGGGCGAAGCCCGCGCCGAGGTCGGCCTGGGCCGCCGCCTCGGCGCCGTCCACCCGCACCGTGCCGTCGACATTGACATAGAGGCCGTCGGGATAGGCGGGGTTGGCGTAGTCGTCGGCGATCAGGTTGTCGATCCGGCGCGAGAAGCCCGTGACCTTCCAACCCACGCGGCCGGCGGACAGCGCGCCGCCCAGCGCCAGGTTCACATTGCGGCTCTTCTCGGCCTTAAGGTCGGGATTGCCGCGCGCGCAGCACGGATCGACGCCGAACAGCTGCTCGGCGTCTGGCAGCAGGAACGAGGTCCCGCCGACGCCCTCGACATAGAGGCCCGGCGCCAGGTCATAGCGACCGCTCAGCGTCCAGATCGTGGTGTCCGAACCCTGGCCATGGTTGTAGCGCACGCCGAACGTCAGGGCGCCGTTCTGGATCAGGTCTTCCGTCGTGCGCACCTGGGCGATCAGGGCGTGGACCTGCTCGGTCTTGCCGTCGATCAGCAGGACCTCGTCGCGGCCCTTGAAGTTCTGGAAGTCGTAGCCGAGCTGGTACTCCAGGCCCCTGTGCGGCCGCAGCTTGGCCTGGGCGCTGACGCCGTAGTCCTGATAACCCCAGTAGGTGCCGGCCGGGTAGACGACGACCGGGCCGGACGCGCCGTTCTGGACGTTCTCGTAGGTCGTGTCCCAGTCGTGGAAATAGCCCTTGAGGAAGAACTGGGCCTGGTCGCTGGGGGTGTAGTCGAGGCGGACGCTGACGATCTCCTCGTCGCGGTCGTTGTAGCTGGTGCGCACCAGGCGCGGCGACAGGTTGTCCAGCTTGGCGTTGGTGTGCTGCCAGCTGGCCGTGAAGCGCAGGTCGTCGGTGAAGTCGAATCCGTACTTCAGGCCCAGGGTGACCACGTCGAAGCCGCGCTTGCGGTCGGTGGCGCTGGGCTGGATCACGTCATAAGGCGTGATGCCGTCGCTCTCGTCCTTGGAGGCGTAGACCACGTACTTGTGGCGGCCCAGGGCTCCGCGCAGATAGCCGTCGGCATGGAAGGTGTCGTTTGTGTCGCCGCCCAGGGTCAGCTCGCCCCCGGTCTCGTTCGAGAAGGCGCGGGTGACGACGTTGATGACGCCGGCCGCGGCCTGGGTGCCGTAGAACAGGCCCTGGCCGCCCTTCAGCACCTCGATCCGCTCGATCATGCTGGCGGGCAGCGTGTCGACCGGCGTGGTCGAGTTGTAGAGCCGGTTGTTGATCCGCACGCCGTCGACGGTCCACAGCACGTCCTGGGTGCGCGAGCCCTGCAGCGACAGGTCGACATAGCTGAACGGCCCGGCGCCGGGCGCGATATAGAGGCCGGGCGTTAGGGTCTGCAGCGCCTGGACGGTGTCGACGAAGCCGCCGTCCTTGACCTGTCGGGCGGTGATGATCGCCACGTCGCTGCCGTAGCGCGACAGCTCCAGCGGCAGGGTTTCCTCCAGGCTGCGGGCGGTGATCTGGACGCCGTCGACCTCCGTGCCGGCCGGGATCTGTTCGGCCGCATGAGCCCCCAAAGGCGAGAGCAGGGCGGCCGCGAGCGCGGCGTGGAGGGCGGGGAGGGACATCGCATCTTCTCAAGAGCGCCTGACGGTCAGGCGCGGGAAGACGTCGCTATGCTCAGGGGCGGGCTCGGCGTCGCGCGGGTTACGGTTCGTTTCAGGTTGAGGAACGGCGCGGTAACGGTGACGGCGGGCGTTATCGGGCGGTGCGGCGCCGTCGATCACGGCGGGAGCGAATAAGTTTATCCCCGATGGTCATATCGGCTGGCCGCCGGCCAGACGGTATGGGCAGTCTGCGCCGGTCTGGTCGCTATGGCTTCAAGAGGAACTGAAATGGTTCGGGCTCGTCTTCTCCCCGCTCTCGCCGCGCTGGCGCTTCTGGCCGGCCCCCTCTCAACGGGATCTGCCTGGGCCGCGCCGGACCGCAACCCGGCCTCGGCCCCGACCGGGACCTATGCGCTGGATACCCGCCATGCGGCGCTGATCGCCCGCATCGACCACCAGGCGGGCGTGTCCAAGAGCGTCTTCCGCTTCGACAAGCTGGAAGGCTCGCTGAAGTGGGACAGCCAGAAGCCCGAGCAATCGAGCCTGTCGGTCACCATCGATCCGACCTCGATCAACACGCCGGTCGCTGGCTTCGCCGCGGAACTGGCGGGCGACAAGTTCTTCAAGTCGAGCCAGTTCCCGACCATCACCTTCGTGTCGAAGTCGATCGCCCTGCAAAGCCCGACCACGGGCAAGGTCACCGGCGATCTGACCTTCCTGGGCGTGACCAAGCCGGTCGTGCTGGATGTGGTGTTCAGCGGCGTCGGCAAGGCCAAGGACGGCGCCAAGCTGGGCTTCGCCGCCACCGGCAAGTTCGATCGCCGCGAGTTCGGCCTGACCTATCTGGTCGGCCCGGTTGGTCCCGAGGTCGAGCTTCAGATCGACGTCGAGTTCGACCAGGTCAAATAAAGGTAGTCAAATAAGGGCCGGATAGCCCTGTCGCGCGGCGAGCTCTTCCAGGTAGTTCGCCGCGCGATAATGGGTGAGCGGCAGGGCGTGGACGCCGTCCAGCAGCAGCAGCCGACGGGTCTCGCGCAGGGCCGGGTCGGCCATCACTTCGTCCAACGCTCGCCGGATCGCGTTGTAGACCGCCCGCGACAGGTTCGGCGCCGCGATCAGCGGCAGGCCCGGCGTACGCGACGTCCAGGCCAGGATGCGCAGCGCGCCGGTCAGCTTGGGCCGATGGCGGCGCAGGTGGGCCCAGGTCACGCAGTCGATCGCCGCCAGGTCGGCCTCACCCTCGACCACCGTGCGGGCGCTCTCGACATGGGCCCCGGTCACGGTGACAGCGCCGAAGAACGGCGCACCCTTGGCCAGGGGCGCGATCTCGGCGCGCAGCAGGTTCATGCCGGTGTTGCTGTCCAGCGCATTGACCGCGCAGCGCCGTCCTCGCAGCTCGAACAGGCTCTCGGCCCTGTCATGGGCGCGCACCACGACGACGCTGCGGTGGAACGGCCCCTCGCAGCCATGGGCCAGATAGCGCGGCGTGCCGATCAGCTGGACCTTGTCATAGAGCGTCTTGCCCAGCGGATAGCCGCAGGTCTGGGCCAGCACCAGGCCGGGACTGGTCCACAGACTCTCGAGAGGCCGGGTGCGATCCAGCCGCTCGGGCGTGGCGACGCCGGCGACGGACAGACGTCCGCGCAGCGCCGCCCACAGCGTGTCATTGGCGTCCTGCAGTTCGGGCAGGTCGTACATCGGCAGGCCGGCGACCCGCTCCGTCCCGCCGCTCATCGTCAGCTGGCCTTGGCCGCGGCCTGGGCGGCGCCCAGCACGCGCAGGAAGTTCTCGCCCCAGATCTTGGCCAGGTCCGCCTGGCTGTAGCCGCGCGCCAGCAGCTCGGCCGTCACCGCCGGGGCCTGGCTGGCGTCGGCGAAACCGACGATCCCCGAGCCGTGGTTGAAGTCGGTGCCGACGCCCACATGGTCCACGCCGATCCGCTTGGCGATGTAGTCGATGTGGTCGACATAGGCCTTCACCGTCGCCTTGGGCTGCTCGTCCTGGCCGGCGGGCTTGGCCGCCAGATAGCTGTTGAAGGCCGGGACCTGCACGACGCCGCCATTGGCCTTGATGGCGTCCAGCTCGGCGTCGGAGAGGTTGCGGGTCACGTCGACCAGGGCCCGCGCGGCGGAGTGGCTGGCCACGACCGGGGCGCGGGTGATGGCCAGGACCTGGCGCAGGCCGTCCGGGGTCAGCTGCGAGACGTCGACCAGCACGCCCAGGTCGTTGAAGCGCGCGATGGCGGCCTTGCCCAACGGCGAGAGACCGCCGTGCTCGGCCCCGGTCCCGGCCTGGGGCCGCGAGGAGTCGGCAAAGGCGTTGTTGCCGGCGTGGGTCAGGCCCGCGACCCGCACGCCGCCGGCGAAATAGGGATCGAACGCGGCCAGGTCCTCGCCCAGCGAGTAGGCGTTTAGGAAGCCGGTCAGCACCGCGATCTTGCCGCCGGCGACGATGCGGCGAACGTCCGCCGGGGTGCGGGCCAGCTGGATGGCGCCGCCGCTTTCCTGGGGCAGGGCCTGGATCGCCGCCAGCTTGGCCTTGGCCTCCGTGGCGGCTGCAGCATAGCCTTCGGCGGTGCGCGGACCGGTCGAGACCGCCACCGCATAGACCAGCGCGTCGACCCCGCCGGCCTTCAGCTTGTCCAGGCTGGTGAACGAGGTCCCGTCCGGCGCGAAGTAGCGGGGATTGGTCCCCGGCAGCAGCACGTCGACGTGGCTGTCCAGCACCAGCAGGCGGTCGTGGACGGCCTTGGTGGAAGGTGTCTGCGCCGAGGCTTGTGACGCGGCCAGCACAGCGGCGGCGGTCAGGATCGCGAAGGTGGCGCGGCGGGTCGGCGTCTGCATCTCAAGGCCTCCAGAGGATGGGGAGGTTTCGATAATCTATCTAATGAGTAGGAATTAAAGGTCAGCTTTTCTGGACGGTCCGATAGCGCGGCTGGAGCACGCATATGCTTATTGCTGATCGTCATAAGTGCTTGATTTGGCTGCGTGCCATGACGCGCGGAAGAGGGATCGCGCGGCGCGCCGAGGGCGGCTGAGCATGGGGTGATCTCGTCCGGAATCGGAGTGACCGTGATGACTGCCGCCAAGCCGTCGGCCCTACCGGCCGAGATCGATCGCGTGCGGCGCAGCGGGGCGCTGGGGCGCTCGACCCTGCTGCTGCGCCTGTTCGACTATCTGGCCGAACACGCCGGCGCCGAGCGGTCGCCCAAGGAGAGCGAGGTCGCTGTCGCGGTGTTCGGCCGGCGGCCCGACTTCGACCCGACCCACGACGCCGTCGCCCGGGTCTATGTCCACAAGCTGCGCAAGCGGCTGGAGTCTGCGCCGGCCTTCGAGGGCGCGCCGATCGCCCTGACCATTCCGCGCGGCGAGTACCGGCTGGCCCTGGCCGCTCCGGTCGAACGCGCCAAGCCGCGCGGCAAGCGCCTGGCGCCGGCCCTGGCCGCCCTGGCCCTGTTGACCCTGGGCGCGCCGCTGGCCTGGGCCGGCGGAAGCTGGCTGATGTCCAGCGGCGAGCCGGCCGCGCTGGGCCCCTGGCAGGCGCTGGCCGACAGCCAGAGACCCACCCTGATCGTGGTCGGCGACTACTACATCTTCGGCGAATATCGCGAGGGGCAGCCCGACCGACTGGTGCGGGAGTACGGCGTCGAATCCGCCACCGACCTAGCCCGCGCCGCCGCTCGCCAACCGGACCGCCGCGAGCGCTACTTCGACCTTGGCCTGACCTATGTGCCCGTCGGGGCGGCCAAGGCCATCGCCCAGGTCGCGCCGCTGCTGGGTCCCCAGGCCCCGCGCACGGTGACCGCCTCGCAGCTGACCCCGGCGATGATCAAGGAGAACAACCTCGTCTACATCGGCTACCTCAGCGGCCTTGGCCCGTTGAAAGAGGCGGTGTTCTCCGGCTCGCGCTTCGAGGTCGGCCAGACCTATGACGAGCTGGTCGATCGCAAGACCGGCCGCCGCTACGCCAGCCAGGCGATGGAGGCGATCGAGAACAAGGGCATGTACGAGGACTACGGCTATGTCGGCAGCTTCGCCGGCCCGGCTGGCGGCCGCATCGTCATCATCGCCGGCACCCGCGACGCGGCGCTGTCTCAGGTCGCCGAGACCGTGACCAGCCGTGACGGCCTGCGCCAACTGGCCGGCAAGGCGGCGGGCGCGCCGGCCTTCGAGGCTCTCTATGTCATCGACGGTCTGGACCAGCTGAACGTCGATGGCCGCCTGCTGGTGGCCGCGCCGCGCGACCAGGCCGCGATCTGGGGCGCGGGTGGGCGCGGCGCGCATTTCCCAGTCGGCTGAAGGGCTTAGCGCCGTTCATGAACGTGCGCGGCAACCGTTGTACGGGGCCGCGCCAACCGGTTTCCACCTTCCTGCATACCCTCGTCGCGTGGTCTCGAGATCTCAGGTCAGCCGCCGCGTGCGCGGGCTTTCCACCAGAAGGATCTGAGATGAAACACCCCGCCTTGCTCGTCGTCGCCGTGGTGCTGGCCGGATGCCAGCGGACGCCTGACGCGCCGCATCCCAGCGCCAAGGTCAGCCTCCAGGAGATCATGCAGTCGCAGGTCGATGCGCCTGCCGACGCGATCTGGGGCGCGACGGCGACCATTTCCGACGCCAGCGGCACGGTCACCCGCGCGCCCAAGACCGACGAGGACTGGAAGGCCCTGCGCAACGCCGCCGTCACCCTGCTGGAGGCGCCCAATCTCCTGGTCATGGAGGGACGTCCGCTGCTGAAGGCTGGCGCCAAGGTCGAGAGCGAGGAGGAGGGCTGGGTGTCCAACGGCGCCCAGATCCAGGCGGCGCTGGACAAGAACCGGCCGGTGTTCAACGAGCGCGCCTGGCGTCTGCAGGGGGCGGCGCAGGCGGTGCTGACGGCGGTCGACAAACGCGACGTCGACCAGCTGGAACTGGCCAGCAGCAAACTGCTGGAGACCTGCCACGCTTGCCACGGACAGTTCTGGTTCGCCCCGGCCAAGCCGTGACGGCCTCCACGAAAAAGCCCCGGCCAGGACGGCCGGGGCTGAAGCGGTCACTGCTTGATGTCGTAGGCCTCGGGCCCAGGCGGCTGGGCGGGCAGGGGGGCGTCGTAGCCGAAGCCCCGGTTGCCGTCGGGACCGATGACGCCGGCGCCGGGGCCGATGTGCTCGGCGTCGAGATTGTTCTCGTTGCAGGCGTACTCGTTGGCCCCCGCGCCCGGATCGGCCAGCTGCCAGGTGCGGTCGAACTGGAACGGGCGCGTGTAGTACTTCAGGTCCGTGATCGTCATCTGCAGCTTGAGCTGGTTGTAGGCCGGACGGGTCCAGCGCTCGACCACGGTGGTCTGGTCGCTGGTCGGGTCGCCGTTCTCGTCCAGCCAGATCTTGTCCTTGGAGCTGTCGCGCAGGCCGCGGGTCTCGATCACCAGGGTCTCGCCCTCCCAGTGCGCCAGGCCCGTGCCGAAGTAGCTGGGCTCCAGCTTGGCGGGGAAGGTCTGGTTCTCGCCGATCGTGACCCAGCGGTGGGTGTTGTAGTTGTAGAGCGTGGCCAGGCGCTGGGGCGTGTGCAGCACCTCGAAGGCCAGGCCCGAGGCGTTGTGGCGCGGGATGCCGCCCAGGATGCAGACGGCCTCGGGATCGACCGTGTGGTTCTGCGAATAGAGCCGGGCGCGGCGGCCCTGCTCGCTATAGGGCAGGTCGAAATTGGGCTGGTCCTTGCCCATGTTGCCGCCGGGCTTGCCGGGCGTACGCACCGGTCGCCAGAAGCCCGACAGGTCGGGCTTGCCGTCCAGGCCGCGCGGCACGGGCGTGGCGGCGTCGGCCTTCGCCGTCACCGCCTGGGCGACGCTGGTCTCGGGATTGGGATCGACCGCCTGGGCCTGGGCGAGCGTCGGCACGGCGACGGCGGCCAGCAGGGCGTAAACGTAAAGAGCGCGCTGTATGCGCATGGAAAGCCTCTGGAATCTGGAGAAGGGATGAGGTCAGCGCGCGGCCGCGACGGCGCCCGGCGGGGGCGGCGGCAGGTCCGAGGGCTTCTTCTTGTTGGTGCGATAGAGCCAGTAGCCCGTGCCGCGATTGCCCTCGACCGCGCCCAGCGGCAGGTCGGGGACGATCTGGTTGTCGGGGCCAAAGCCGCGGTTGCCGTTCTTGCCGATCGGGCCGGGGCCGGGCTCCAGATTGTTGAGCACCCACCAGGTGTTCCACTCGCAGGAGAATTCCTTCAGGTGCTCTCCGGCCGCGCCGGCGACCCAGCTGCGGCGATAGGTGATCGGCTTGCTGTAGTAGGTCGGGTCGGTGACCGTCAGCTCCAGGTTCAGGTGGTGGAAGTCGGGACGGCTCCAGCGCTCGACCACCTTGGCCTGGCCGCTGATGGGGTTGGCGTTGTCGTCGATCCACACCTTGCCGTCGGCGCTGTCCTGGAAGCCGGTGCTCTCGATCACCAGCGTGTCGCCCTCCCAGTGGCCGATGGCGTTGCCCAGGTAGCGGGGATCCGGATCGGCGTCGGGCTGGCGGCCGTCCAGCCACACCCAGCGGTGCCAGCTCAGCTGGTGGAAGGTGGCCAGGCGCTTGGGCGTCTGCAGGATCTCGAACGGCAGGACGCTGGTCAGCAGGCGCGGCACGCCGGAGATCAGGCAGCGGGCTTCCGGATCGATGACCTTCTGGTTGGCCTCGAACGCGGCCTTACCCTTGGCGGTGAAGGGCAGGGCGTAGCCAGGCAGGTCCTTGCCGATGTTGCCGTCGGGCTTGCCGGTCTCGTGCAGCAGCTTCCAAAAGCCGGTCAGCACGGGCTTGCCGTCGGCGCCGCGCGGGGTGGCGACGGCAGCGCCGCGATAGGGCGCGCCCAGGATCGCCGCCTCGGCGGCCTTGCCGGTAAGCGTCTGGGCGCTGGCCGGCGCGACTGCGCCCATGGCCGCAAGCGTGATCGCCGCGCCCAGCGCGGCGGGGGTGGAACCTCGGATCAAGCGAAACATCCTCGACAAGACATGATCGGGCCGGCGGTCCCGACAGGCCGGGTCGCGGTCGGCGGAAGATGTCGGTCGATGACTTAGCCGTAAATCCAGGCGCACAATGCTTGTCGGCATGTGCTTATGCTTTGCAGGCATAAGCGCGGGGCGGCGAGTTCTGGTTTTTTGCTTTGCCTCGAACCTGCTGCGCTCGCCGTAGCGGGCCAATCGGCGTGGTCGACTAATGCGCGGCGGAGAAAAACTTAATCGACCAAATGCATATTGCGTAAGTAGGAATTGAGCCGGCTCGATCATGAGGGGGCTCGATCACGCTATGACCTTGGCGCAACTGCGATATCTGCTGGCGATCATCGACGCCAATCTGAACATCACCCTGGCGGCCGAGCGCGTCCACGCCACCCAGCCGGGGATCTCCAAGCAGCTGAAGCTCCTGGAAGAGGAGCTGGGCTTCCAGATCTTCGATCGGCGCGGCAAGAGCCTGGAGCGGGTGACGCCGGCCGGTTCGCAGGTCATCGAGCGGGCGAGGGTGATCCTGTCCGAGGCCGCCAACATCCGCACCCTGGCCGCCAACCACCGGCGCGACGCCGTGGGCGAGATGGTCATCGCCACCACCCAGACCCAGGCGCGCTTCGTGCTGCCGCCGGCCTTGAAGCAGCTGAAGGCGCGCTCGCCCGACGTCAGCGTCCGGCTCAACCTGTTCAGCGACGCCGAGCGCTCGGTCTCGGCCAAGCAGGACGCCGACCTGCTGATCGCCAGCTCGATGGACTGGCCGCAGACCGCCGACCTGGTGGTGCCGCTCTACCACTGGCGGCGCATCGCGCTGTTCCCAGCCGACCATCCTTTGGCGAGCACTGAGGGGCCGCTGAGCTTGACCGAACTCGCGGCGTATCCGCTGATCGGCTACGAGTCGGCCCTAGGCTCGCACGCTTCGGTCGCCGCAGCCTTCGCCCGGGCCGGGTCCTCGGCGCAGTTCGCCTATGCCGCCCACGACATCGAGGTGATCAAGACCTATGTCCGCGCCGGCCTGGGCGTGGGGCTGCTGGCCGAGATGGCCGATGTCGACGCCGACCTCGTGCGCCGCCCCGTGACCGGCCTGCCGGCGTGTAGCGCCTATGCCCTGCTGCGCCGAGACCGCGTGGCGCGGGACTATGTCATCGACTTCGTGGCCGCCCTGGCCCCGCACGTCACGCGTCGCGACCTGACGCGCGGGCTGCAGCCGGGTGGCCTGTCGCCGGCCGCCGACGCCCCCGACTGGCGCGAATGGCGCCGGCAGGTCGAGGACCGCACGGCCCGCACCGCCGGCCGCCAGGCCGCCGCATAAGCTTATGACCAGCGGGAATTACGACCGGCTCGGACCAAGAGCTAAGCAGTCGCCCCGACCCAGTGGAGGTTCTTCGAAGATGAGTTCGCGTGAGACTTTGGCGCGCCGCGCCGCCCTGGTCGGCCTGGCGATGGCGATGGCGGCCCCGGCATTCGCCCACCATTCGTTCTCGGCCATGTACGACGCGGCCAAGCCGGTGCGGCTGAGCGGCAAGCTGGTCAAGGTCGAGTGGACCAACCCGCACTCGTACTTCCATCTCGAGGTGAAGGGCGCCAACGGCCAGACCTCGGTCTGGGCCTGCGAGGGGGCGGGGCCGGGCGCCCTGAACCGTCGTGGCTTCAGCAAGGGCGACATCAAGGTGGGGGACACCCTGATCGTCGACGGCTACCTGGCCAAGACTGGGGCCAAGATCATCGACGCCCGCCGCATCACCCTGCCGGGCGGCCGCGTGGTCGCCGGCGGTACGCCCGGTGACGGTGGCCCCGGCGACGCCGGTCCGGCCCCGCGCTAGTCGACGATCCGTCCATGTCCGTTCTGCAGTCGGCCATCCATTGGGTCTACGAGTGGCCCGTGGCGACGGCGGTGCGCGAGTCCGAGCTCGCGTTCCCCGTCATCCAGACCTTCCACATCATCGGCATCGCCCTGATGGCCGGGCCCATCGCCCTGGTGGACCTGCGCCTGCTGGGCGTGGTGTTCCGTCGCCTGACGCCGGTGACGGTGGCTCGGCCGCTGCTTCCGGTCACCTGGGTCGGCTTTGCGGTGATGGTGATCAGCGGCGGGCTGCTGTTCGTCGCCCAGTCCGAGAAGATCTACGAGAACCTCTTCCTGCGCATCAAGTTCGGCCTGCTGATCGTGGCCGGGATCAACGTCCTGCTGTTCCACTCGACGACCTACAAGGCCATCGAGACCTGGGGGGAGGGCGCCATCCCGCGCTCGGCCCGCGCCGCTGGGCTGGCCTCGCTGCTGCTGTGGGCGGGGGTCATCGTGACCGGCCGCCTGATCGCCTACTACTGAGAGCTGAAGGACCGCGATGTCGCTTCTCGACGCCTTCCTGTGGCTGGGCGAAACTCCGCCGGGCCAGTTCCTGAAGGCCTCGACCTTCGCCTTTTCGATGGTCGAGTCCTCGCACCTGCTGGGCCTGGCGCTGCTGGGCGGAACGGTGCTGGCCGCCGACCTGGGCGCGCTGCGGGTGATCTTCCGGAGCACGCCGGCGGTCACGGTGGCGGATGGGGTCTCCAGGGCCTTCTGGACCGCCCTGGCGCTGGTCGCCGTCTCCGGCGTGCTGCTGGTCGCTGCGGGGCCCTACAAGTACTACACCAACCCGCTTTTCCCGGTGAAGCTGGCCCTGCTGGTGGTGGCGCTCGCCCTCCAGGTCGGGGTGCTGACGACCCTGCGTCGCGGGGGCGCCGAGAGGCTCAGTCGCGGGCTGGCGGGCGCGTCGCTGGTCTTCTGGCTGTCGACTCTGGTGGCCGGCCGGTGGCTGGGCCTGATCTGATAACCAGAAGCTATAAGTCGGTTAAAAAATACCATAAATTCAACTAGTTGAGTGATTTTTCTCAATGTGTTGCTTCTCCCCTCAACGACAAGTGAGCGTCATGAGGGGATCAAAATGCGCCAAGTCTTTCGCCGCCGACTACTGACCGCCGTCGGGTTTTCCGTTCTCGCTGCCGCGCCGCTGGCGCGCGCCGACGAGGTGGCGCCCGAAGGCCAGGTCGACCACGTGGTCGTCACCGGCTCGCGCGGCGCGGCCCGCACCGTCAGCAGCGCCCTGGCCCCCATCGACGTGCTGAGCAACCAGGCGATCGAGCAGGCAAACAAGGCCAATCTGCTGGAGCAACTGGGCGCGACCCTGCCGTCGTTCTTCGTACCCAATGTGCCGACGCCCAACATCGGCAGCATGGTCCGCGCCGGCCAGCTGCGCGGCCAGAACCCCGGCCACACCCTGGTGCTGGTCAATGGCAAGCGTCGCCACTCGACGGCCTTTCTGGGTGCGGGCGGCTTCTCGGCCACCGCGCCGGTCGACCTGTCGCTGATCCCCAGCGGCGCCATCAGCCGGATCGAGGTGCTGCGTGACGGCGCCTCGGCGCTGTACGGCTCGGACGCCATCGCCGGGGTCATCAACATCATCACTGAGGACGACGCCGAGGGCGGCTTCGGCTCGGTCCGCTATGGGAAGTTCACCGAGGGCGACGGCGCCACCACAGTGGTGCAGCTGAGCCAGGGTTTCAAGTTCGGCCAGGGCGGCCACCTGCGCCTGACCGGCCAGTACGACGACCAGAAGATCGTCATCCGCAACAGCCCGGTGAACCCGAACCTGCTGTTCTATTTCCCGATCAGCACGATCACGGGACAGGAGGTCGTTCCGGCCGGAACTCTGAACAGCAATCCCAGCCTGCCGGCCAACGCCGTGCCCAATCCGCGCGAGGCCACGCGCGACAACAACGCCTGGAAGAACCTGGGCAAGGCGCCGTTCACCCTGAAGTCGCTGGCCGCCGACATCGCCCATCCGATTGGCGAGACCGCCGAGGCCTACGGCTTCTTCACCTATGCCGAGCGCACCTCGGCCGCGCCGCAAAACTTCCGCACGCCCAACCGCGACGAGGTGGTGCGGGCGATCTATCCGGACGGCTTCACCCCCGTCGAGGAGATCGACGAGAAGGACTATTCCTCGGCGATCGGCATCCGCGGCAAGGATCTGCTGGGCTGGGACTGGGATCTCAGCACCAACTACGGCCGCGACAAGGTCGACCTGTACGTCACCAACTCGATCAACGCCTCGTGGGGCCTGGCCAGCCCGACAGACTTCTACCTGGGCAGCAACCGCTATTCGGCCTGGACCAGCAACCTGGACTTCAAGCGGTCGGTGAGTCTGTGGTCGATCCCGACCGACCTGTCGGTGGGCGCGGAGTACCGCAAGGAAGACTTCGCCCTGACCGCCGGCGACGTGGCCTCCTACACTTGGGGCGTGCCCGGCGTGAACTCCGCCGCCAACCCGCCGCGGGTGCTGGACGGTCCGCGCGCTGGCCAGATCATCCCGCGCTCGCTGGGCGTCTCCCAGGCCCTGCCGGGCTATAGCCCCGCCGACGTCCAGAACATCGATCGCAAGGCGCTGTCGCTCTATGTCGGCGCTGGCCTGAACCTGACGCCGCAATGGACCGTCGACCTGGCCGCCCGCTACGAGGACTTCTCCGACTTCGGCTCGAAGTCGACCTGGCGGGCCTCCAGCCGCTATGAGATCAGCCCACGCCTGGCCGTGCGCGGCACGGTTAGCACCGGCTTCCACGCGCCGGCGCTCGCGTCGCTGTCCTACCGTTCGACCGGCAACTCCAACACCAGCACCAACTACGTGCTGTCGGTGCTGTCGCCCGAGGCCCAAGCCCTGGGCGCCTCGCCGCTGCAGCCGGAGACCTCGGTCAATCTCAGCTTCGGTTTCGTGGCCGAGCCGTTCTGGGGGATCAAGCTGGCCGTCGACGCCTATCGCATCGACGTCGAGAACCGCATCACCCAGATCGCCAATTTCAACGTCGCGGCCCGTCCGCTGGGCCCGGCGACCGGCAGTCCGTCGCTGTCGGAGCAGCTGACCAACGGCCGCATCCTGCGCGGCGACGGCATCAGCTATCTGGTCAATTCGTCGGACATCCGCACGGACGGCATCGAGATCACCGCCGACAAGGTGTTCAGGCTCGAGCGCGACACCTTCACGCTGGGCTATGCGGCCAACTTCAACAAGATCTCGCTGCGCAAGATCTATGACGCCCCGCCGGTGCTGGCCTCGTACGGCATCACGCTGCTGGATAGCAGCGCGGCCATCAATCTGAAGAACTCGGTCCCGAAGTCGAAGCACATCCTGTCGGCGGGCTGGAAGCGCGGGCCGTTCGACGTCAATGTCCGCCAGAGCCACTGGGGCAAGCTGCGGCGCTCGGGCACGGTCAATGTGCCGCCGACCACCGGCCCGTGGGCGGGGGTCACCCAGTACGACTACGACATCGGCGGACTGTGGACGACCGACTTGAACGTCTCGGTCGACGTGCGTGAGAACGTGCGCCTGACGGTGTCGGGCAGCAATGTCTTCGGGGCCAAGCCGACCAGGACGCCCGATCCGCTGCTGCCGGCCCAGGCGATCTATTCCTACCAGAACAACGGCGCGATCGGTCCCGAGGGCGCGTTCTGGTCCGCCACGGTGCGCTACCAGTACTGACGGGGGGCGGATGCCGGTGGGCGCGCAGTCGCCGTCATCCATCCTCGCCAAGGGCGGCCGGGGCCTAGCGCCGGCCGGCCGACCCGCCTAGCTTGCCGCCATGACCTCGGCCGCTTCGCCCAAACCACCCTCGGCGTTCAAACCCGTCGTGCTGACCGACGCCGCCGGCGTCGCCTTCCTGCGCCGGCACCCGGCGATGGGCGAGGTGACGACCGAGCCGCTGGCGGGCGCGATCCAGGCCGCGCTGCACTTCCTGGACGGCGTGCGGATGCCGCCGCAGGAGGACTGGGCCATGCCGAACGCCAATGTGCCCCGCGACCGCGAGCCGGACCTGAACTTCGAGAACAGCGACCACGCCCCGCCGCTGGGCTTCTGGATGACCCATCCCGACGTCCTGGCCTGGACGACGTCCGCCCTGGAGGGCGAGCGCGCCGAGTGGTGGGTCAAGGTCTGGGTGAAGGGAGTCTAAGGGCTCCACGATGTGAGAAAGTCTCCTATAAGATGGAATGAAGAGCTTCGGCGGCCGGAGCGATAATCCAGGGAGACGACGAGATGCGACGTGCGCTGCTGGCCAGCCTCATCCCGTTCGGCGCGATGCTCGTGAGTTTGAGCGCTCAGGCCCAGACCATCGACCGCCACGCCCTGGTCAGCCGGCATGACGTGCGCCTGACCAAGGTGGATCCGTCCGCCCCGCTGATGGTCGGCAACGGCCAGATCGGCTTCACCGCCGACATCACCGGCCTGCAGACCTTCCCCGAGGCCTATTCCAAGCTGGCGCCGCTGCTGACCGAGGCCCAGTGGGCCTGGCACGCCTTTCCCAATCCGAACAACTACACCTATGCCGACGGGACCACGCCGATCGACGTGCGCGGGACCAAGCAGCCCTACGCCTACATGAAGGACTGGAACGAGGCCCAGACCCGTCCGGCCCTGGCCTATCTGCGCGAGAACCCGCACCGCTTCTCGCTGGGCCGCGTGGCCCTGGAGCTGCGCGACAAGGCCGGCAAGCCCGCGCAGTTCGAGGACCTGACGCAGACCGAGCAGACCCTGGACCTGTGGAGCGGCGTGCTGACCAGTCGCTTCACCTATGATGGCGAGGCGGTGGTCGTCCGCACCCGCGTCCACCCGACCCTGGACATGATCGTGGTCGACGTGGACTCCGCCCTGGTCGAACAGGGACGGCTGAAGCTGTCGGTGAAATTCCCGGGCGTTTCCAAGACCCTGAACCCCAACCCGTCCGACTGGACCCATCCGGAGCTGCACACGACCAAGCTGACGGGGGAGGGGCCAAGCCGCCTCGACGTTGCGCGCCAGCTGGACGCCACCCGATACTTCGCCGCCCTGCAGGCCGACCGCGCCGTCGACTTCACCGCCGCCGGGCCGCACGGCTACATCGTCGCGCCCAAGGCCAAGGGGCGGACGCTGGGGCTGGAGGTGGCCTTCGCACGCCAGGCCCTGCCCAAGGCGTTGCCCAGCGTGGCGGTCGCCGACCAGGCTGCCCGGGCGCACTGGAAATCCTATTGGACGCAAGGCGCAGCCGTCGACTTCTCGGGCAGCACCGATCCGCGCGCCGCCGAGCTGGAGCGCCGGGTGGTGTTGTCGCAATATCTGATGGCCCTGAACGGCGCGGGCGAGGTCCCGCCGCAGGAGGAGGGGCTGTTCTCCAACAGCTGGAACGGGAAGTTCCACCTCGAGATGCACGCCTGGCACGCCGGCCAGTTCGCGCTGTGGAACCGGCCGCAGCAGCTGGAGCGCAGCCTGCCCTGGTATGTCGGCCATCTGAAGGACGCCCAGGCCCGCGCCGCCAGCCATGGCCTGAGGGGCGCCTGGTGGCCGAAGATGGTCGGCCCCGACGGCGTCGACAGCCCGTCGAAGGTCTCGCCCTTCATCATGTGGCAGCAGCCGCACCCGATCTGGATGTCCGAGCTGGTTTGGCGCGACAAGCCGACCAAGGCGACCCTGGCCAAGTACGGCCGCTTGGTCTCGGAGACCGCCGAGCTGCTGGCCAGCTTCCCGCACAAGGACGACAAAGGCCGCTTCGTGCTGGGCCCGCCGATCATCCCGGTGCAGGAGAACTACGACCCCCTGACCACGGTCAATCCAGCCTTCGAGCTGGCCTATTACCGCTGGGGTCTGGAGACGGCGCAGCAGTGGCGGGTCCGCGCCGGCCAGCCCCGCAAGCCCGAGTGGGACGCGGTGATCCGGGGTCTGGCTCCCCTGGCGGTCAAGGACGGCCTCTACCTGCCGGCCGAGTCCGCGCCGGACTTCTGGGACAACGCGCGCAGCCCGGCCTGCTCCAAGAACGCCATCGAGTCGCAGTGCGTAAACCGCGACCACCCGTCGTTCCTGATGGCCTATGGCCTGATCGCCGGGAAGGGCGTCGATCCGGAGACCATGCGGCGCACCCTGCGGGCGGTGGAGAGCGACTGGGACCTGCGCCAGACCTGGGGCTGGGACTATCCGATGGCGGCCATGACCGCCGCGCGCCTGGGCGAGCCGGACAAGGCGATCGATTGGCTGTTCTATGACGCCAAGAACAACAAGTTCGGGGTCAGCGGCATGACGCCCCGCGTCCATCTGGATGCGCACGCCGAGGCCTTCGTCCCGACGGCGGGGGCGGGGCAGACGGTCGGTCCCGACGGTCCGGGCTATACCCGCGCGGCCGAGACCTACTTCCCGTCGAACGGCTCGCTGTTGGCGGCCGTAGCGATGATGGCCGGCGGCTGGGACGGCTCGACCGGTCCGACCCCGGGCTTCCCCAAGGACGGCCGGTGGGTGGTGAAGGCCGAGGGCTTCAAGCCGCTGCCTTAGGCTGACCTGTCATCCCGGCCGCAGCGCAGCGGAGAGCCGGGACCGCGGAAAGCGGCGCTTCCTGCGGTCCCGGATCGGCGCGCTCCGCGCTTGTCCGGGATGACAGCTGATGCTCACCCAACCAGGCCGTTCACGTACTCTTCGATGTTGGTGAACCCGTCGCCTTCGCGATCCTGGACGGCGTCGGCGGGATCCTTCGGGTTCAGGCCGTGGGCCTTCTCCCAGGCGTCGGGCATGCCGTCGCCGTCGCTGTCCTTGGGCGCGGCGGTCGAGGCGGTCGTGAACCAGCCGCCGACGTCCTTCTGGCTGTTGATGATCTTGCCCTTGCGGTCGATCACGCTCTGAACCACGCGGGCGTCGATCGGGTCGCGCTGGCGCGAGGCGCCGGACTTGGCCAGCACGGCCTTGTAGGCGTCGGGCGCGGTCTGGGTGGCGACGTCGCCGAACGCGAAGGGCTGGTCGACGACGTGCTCGCCCGGGGCGGCCGGCGAGGCCAGGACCAGGCTCTTCTGATCGGCGACCAGCTGATCGTCCATCCAGTTGCCGGCGAAGTGGGTCAGGCCGCTCTTGTTGCGGATATAGAGGGCCAGCGGGCCGCCCGTATTGGCGCCCTGGATGTAGTAGTTGGCCACGAAGTTGGAGTGGGTGGTCGAGTTGGTGTTCAGGTCCTCGCCGGCGGCGAAGCGCGAGGCGTTGTCCGGGCGGCCATAGAACGGGTCCATGGCCCAGCCTTGGCTGAAGCCCGGCTCCCAGTTGTAGAAGTCCGTCGTCGCCCCGGGACCCCAGTTGTAGAAGACGTTGTTGCGGAAATCCAAGGTGACGCCCTCGGGGTCGTCGGCGGCCTTGGCGTAGTTGCCGATGCGCGGCATCCGCGCCTCGTGATGGGCCCACAGATTGTGGTGGAAGCTGTAACGGGCCCCATACGAGCCCTGCAGCAGGCTGCCATAGCCGTGGTCGCCCTTCTCGTGGATCGAGTGGTTCAGGCTCTCGGCGATCAGCGACCACTGCACGGTGACATTGGTCAGGTGCTTGACCTGGGGCGTGACCTTCTGGGTGACCGACAGGCTCTCGTCGATCGACCAGCCCGACGAGATGTGGTCGAGGATGATGTCCGAGCCGCCGCCGATCGAGAGGGAGTCGTGCTCCTTGCCGACCTCGTCGCCGACCCGCGAGCGCAGGTAGCGTACGATCACGTGGTTGGCGTCGATCAGGAACTGGCCGTCGCGCAGGGTGATCCCGTAGCCCGGCGCGGTCTGACCGGCGATGGTGATGTAGTCGTTGGCGATCGTCAGGTCGCTCTTCAGGCGGATCACGCCGCCGACCTCGAAGACCACGATGCGCGGTCCCTCGGCCTCGACCGCCGCGCGCAGCGAGCCGGGGCCGGCGTCGTTGAGGTTGGTGACCTTGATGACCTTGCCGCCGCGACCGCCCTTGGCGAACCGACCGAAGCCCTCCGCCCCGGGAAAGGCCAGGGTCTGGGTCTGGGGCTGAGCTAGGGCCGAGCCGGAAAGGCCGGCCAGCAGTCCGGCGAGCACCAGGGTTTGGGGCCACGTCTTCATCGGTTTCCTCGCCCAGCGCTGACGGCTGTTGCGGCGCAGAGTTGCAGATTCGCGCCCGCCGTTAAAATATGTGGGTACCGGTCCCATATCGTAGAATGCGTTCCATGCGAAACCCGACGACCTCGACCCATCGACGCCAGTTCCTGGGCGGCGGCGCCCTGGCCTTGGCGACGGCGATGACCGCGCCGGCCCTGGCTTCAGGGCAAGCGGTGGTGGGGAAGGGCGCCGAGCCGCCGCGCGACTGGGTCGATCCCAAGACCGGCCACCGCATCGTGCGGCTGTCGCCCGAGCCCGGTACGCAGAGCCTCTATTTCCACCAGAACGGCTACACCCCGCAGGGCGACAAGCTGGTGTTCAAGAGCGCCGCCGGCATCTGGCTTTGCGATCTGAAGACCTTCAAGACCGGCCTGCTGGTCAAGGGGCCGGGCGTGGACCTGCTGTTCACCACCCGCCATTCGCGCGACGTGCTCTATTCGGTCACCGCGCCCAAGATGGCGGATGGGAGCGAGGGCCTGGCCGCCGACCGGCCCAAGACCATCTGGGCCATCGATATCGACACCCGAAAGGCCCGCAAGATCGCGCAGATCCCGGCCGGGGCGATCAACTCGATCAATGCCGACGGCACGCTGCTGGCCGGCTCGGTGTCCTACGGCGCCAAGCCGCTGCAGCCGCAGACCGAGGACGACCGCAAGCGCTTCGGCCAGGCCGAGTACGCGGCCAACGGTCCCGACGGCAAACCCCTGTCCTTCGCCAAGGCCAAGGGCGTGCGGATGACCGAGCGCTTCGAGACCGACGTGCCGGCCGAGATCTTCGTCATCGACCTCAAGACCGGCGCGCGGACCGTGGTCCACAAGTCGGTGCGCTGGCTGGGCCACATCCAGTTCTCGCCGACCGATCCGTCTCTGGTGATGTTCTGCCACGAGGGCCCCTGGCACCGGGTCGACCGCATCTGGACGGTGCGGGCCGACGGCACGGGCCTGACCAAGATCCACACCCGGACCATGAACTTCGAGATCGCCGGCCACGAGTTCTTCTCAGCCGATGGCAAATGGATCTGGTACGACCTGCAGACCCCGCGCGGCCAGGTGTTCTGGATCGCCGGCCACGAGCTGGCCACGGGCAAGAAGCTGTATCGCCGCGTCGAGCAGAACGAGTGGTCGGTGCACTACAACGTCGCGCCGGACGGCCTGCTGTTCGCCGGCGACGGCGGCGACGAGGACATGGTCGCCCACGCCAAGGACGGCAAATGGATCTACGCCTTCCGGCCCGAAACCATCCGCGACGCCGCCACCCAATACTACACCGATGACCTGATCACCGTGGACAAGATGGCCAGCGAGAAGCTGGTCGACATGTCGACCCATGACTACCGGCTTGAGCCCAACCTGACCTTCACGCCGGACCAGAAGTGGATCGTGTTCACGTCCAACATGCACGGCGCCAACCACGTCTATGCGGTCGAGGTGGCCAAGGCCTGAGACCGGCCTAGAGGCCTGTCACGCCCGAGGAGGCCGTCACCTCGGGCGGCTTGCCGTCCAGGGTGTCGACCTTGGTGCGGGTGAAGCGCCAGTCGCGGGCGTTGGCGATGCGGCCGCCGGTCTGGCTGTCCAGATCCAGGTTGTCGAAGCTGAAGCGCTCCAGCGGCAGGTCGGGGAAGGCGGCGACCTCGAAGGCGGTCTTGGCGCCGATGGCCTTGATGTCCTTCACGCGCACGTCGCTAAGGCGGCAGCGGCCCTTCTCCGGCGGCACGGGCTGGGTCATCACCTTCCAGTAGGGCGGCACGTCGGTCATGCCGGCCGGGATCTCGGCGTAGCTGTAGGTCGGGTTCCAGTTCAGGTTCACCCGAAACACCGTGAAGACGTCCTGCAGACGCAGGTCGGCGATGTCGATGTTCGAGACCGCGCCGCCGCGCGTGTGGGCCGACTTGAACAGGATGCCCACGGGCGTGGGATGATGGACCTTCAGGCCCGAAACCTTGATGTCGTGGAAGCCGCCCGAGGTCTCGCTGCCGAATGTGATCCCGGCCGAGGCGTCGCGGACAACGCAGTCGCGGATGACGACATTGTAGGTCGGCCGCGCCACGCGCAGGCCGTCGGCGTCGCGGCCGGCCTTCAGGCACAGGGCGTCGTCGTTGCAGGTCACGTCGATCCGTTCGACCAGCACGTCGTGCGAGGAGTCGATGTCGACGCCGTCGGTCGAGGGGCCGCGGCCGCCCTCGTTGTTGCGGATCTCGATGTCGGCGATGTGGACGTCGTGCGAATAGCAGACATGCACCGTCCAGAAGCCGGCGCGGCGCAGGCGCGGCCCAGCCAGCTCGACCTGCTCGCTGTCGAACACCTGGATCAGGCGGGGGCGCTTGCAGTCGTAGTCGGCGGCCCAGCGCAGGCCCTTGGGATCGTACTTTCGGCGCAGCGCCCAGTAGCTGTCCCAGAACACCTTGCCGTCGCCGTCGATCGTCCCGTCGCCGACGATGCGGACGTTCTTCTGCCGGTAGACATTGATCAGGGCCGCCGGCCAGGTCAGCTCGATGCCGGCCACGCGGGTGGGCAGTTCGGGATAGTCGGCCAGGTTTTGTGAGCCCCGCAGGGTCACGCCCTTGTCCAGCCGCAGGGTGACGCCGGATTTCAGGAACAGCGCGCCGGTCAGATAGACGCCGGGCTTCAGCGCGACGGTCGCGCCGGTCTTGGCCGCTTCGTCGATGGCGGCCTGGATGGCCTTGGTGTTCAGCGTCTTGCCGTCGCCGACCGCGCCGGTGACGAAGATCGCCTTGCCGGCCGCCAGAGCAAGGCTCGGCGCAGAGACGGCGACGAGGCCGAGCTGGAAGAGCGCGCGACGGTCCATGGCTACTGCCTCGCCGGATTGAAGTCGGGCGTCTGGGCCTGGACATACGCTTCCCACTCGGCGCGGGAGTGGAAGTCCAGCCCTTTGTCCCAGGCCGCGCCCATGTAGTAGACGAACGGCTTGCCGGGCATGACCTTGACCAGCACCAGCCAGTCGCTGTCGGTCTCGACCACGTCGACGATCTGGCGCGGATCGACCAGCAGGGCCAGGCCCATGGTGCCCTTGTCGGGATCGGTGACGTCCCAGAACGTGAAGGCGCCCTTGGTCTTGTCGGCCTGGAAGTCGCCCGGCCGGTCGGCGGTCGGCTTCTTGGTGATGCCGATGGCCACGGTGATCGGGCCCTTGGCGTTGGAGCCGAAGGTCGAGACCATCCGCGTGAAGTTGGTGCCCATGGGCAGGGCGAAGGTCCGGCTTTCCCAGACCTGGCGGCCCTTCTTTGTTTCAGAGCCGCCGACTTTCCAGGGCGCGTAGTCGACCTTGAACGACGCCACGTCGGGGCCGTCCTTCAGGATCTTGTAGTCCTTCCAGTTGCGCGACACCCACAGCTTGCCGCCGTCCCAGACGCCCAGTCCGCCCGCGCCGCGCCAGGTCTTGACGTTGTAATAGTCGATGCCCTCGCCGTGATAGGCGTGCTGGTCGCCGGTGCGCAGCTGGCGGGTCATGAACGGGTAGCGCACGCTCTTGCCCCAGGCGTCGATGCCCGAGGTCGAGGGCGGCTCGTACTGCTCCAGGGCCGGGCCGTAGATGCGGTGGGCCGTGCGGTCGTTCTCCCACAGGATGTCGTCGTAGCGCTCGGGGGCGTAGCGGACCGTGGCGCGCGGCTGGTCCTGGCCGGCGGGCGGCGGGGTCATGCGGAAGATCATCTTCGGCGGCGTCGGCTGGCCCGGCGCGGCGGGCGGGACCTGGGCCGGGGCCAGGCCCGGGCCCTCGATCAGCGGGTCATAGGCCAGCGCGGCCACGGCCTTCATCTCGGTGGCGTGGCGGGTCTCTTCCTCGGGACCGCGCACGGTGCGGGGCAGGGCCGGGGTCGGGGTCGTGGCGGCGATGAAGGCCGGCGCATCGCGCGGCGGTTCGGCCAGGGGCAGGGCGGTCGTCGGCTTGGCCAGGTTCATGACCTCCAGCCCCGCCAGCAGGAAGGCGCCGGTGCCGTACGGGCCGATGTCCGTGGCGGTGGTGGGCACGGGCTGGTCGCCGGTCTTCTGCACCGCGCCGATCATGCCGTCAGGCAGCACCTGGGCCTCAAGGCCTTTCCAGCCCTTCAGCACCGCCGGCAGATAGGTCGCGCGGTCCAGAACGCCGTGATTGATCCCCCAGGCCAGGGCGTAGACGAAGAAGGCCGAGCCCGAGGTTTCGGGCTCCGGGAACTTTTCCGGCTGCATCAGGCTGGACGCCCACAGGCCGTCGGCGCGCTGCAGGCCCGCGACCCGCTTGGCCATGGCCTGATAGACCATCAGGTAGCGCGGGCGCTGGATGTAGTCGGCCGGCATCGATTCCAGCACGCGGGCCATGCCGCCCATCACCCAGCCGTTGCCGCGCGACCAGAAGAGCTTGCGGCCCTTCTCGTCCCGGCGCTCGATGAAGCGTTCGTCGCGGTAGTAGAGGCTCTCGTCCGGATCATAGAGGCGGGCGAAGGTGCGCCACCACTGCTTGTCCATGGCGTCGAGATACTTGCGGTCGCCGTCCAGCGCGCTCATCCGCGCCAGCACCGGCGGGGCCATGAACAGCGAGTCGCTCCACCACCAGACCAGATGTTCGGGGATCGGCAGGCGGGCCAGATGCGGCAGTGACCAGTCCAGGCGCTGGCGCAGCGGCATCAGCGTCCCTTCCTGGCCGCGGCGGGCGTAGAGCTCCTGATAGAGCGCGCCGATCGCCATCTCGTCGGCGTTCAGCATGGTCTTGCCGGACCGGGCGCCGCGCAGGGCGTAGTTGTAGTGCTCGGCCGCGTCGGTCAGGAACTTCAGGGTGTCCTGGTCCTGGGTCACCCGGGCCAGGCGGGCGGCGCCGACATAGTAGGTGGCCGAGACCCAGTTGGACGACATCTCGCGCACGGCCCCGCCGGTGGTTACCGGGATTGGCTCGGCGCGCATGGCCGCCATCTGCGCGGCGTTGGCGCGGACCAGGGTCGCCAGCACGGCGTCGGCGGCGGGGATCTGCCGCTCCGCGGCGATCGGCTTGGCGGCGGGCGCGGCCAGGGCCGGCGCGGCGGTCGCGAGCGCGGCGCTGGCCAGCAACAGGGCGATGAACGGACGGCTGGAGGTTGCTCGAGACAGGGGCGAAATCCTCCACGGGACGCCGGTGTAACCGGTGTCATTTTCACTATGTGGATACCTATTCCACAGACTGAAAATCCTGGGAAGGTCGCGGACGGGCTGGCGTCGCCTCAGACGCTGCTCAGCAGCAGGCTGGTCTCGCTGTTCTGCACGCCGGGCGTCTCGCGCACGTGGCGCAGGATGCGGTCGAAGTCCTGCAGGCTGGCGGCGCGGATCTCGGCCACCAGGTCCCAGGCGCCGTTGGTCGAGTGCAGCGACTGCAGCTCGGGCAGGCCCCGCAGGCTGCGGATGACGGCGGTGGTCGACTTGCCCACCACCTCGATCATCATGATCGCCCGCACCGCGTCGTCCTCAGCGTCCTGGCGCACCCGGATCGTGAAGCCCAGGACCGCGCCGCTGTCGAGCAGACGGGTCAGGCGGCTCTCGACCGTCTGGCGCGAGACTCCTAGCAGCAGGGCCAGTTTCGACAGAGGCGCACGGCCGTCCTCGCGCAGGGCGCCGATCAGCCGGCGATCAAGGTCGTCGAAGATGTGCATTTTGCAAAACTCGTGGTCACAACATCAAAAGTGACAAAAAGTCTGGCGCTTTGCCAGGCTAATTGAGCATCCCGTTCGGTATCGACGCGCAGTTAGGGTGTCGCCCAGGCTTTAAACCGGAGGGCTACCCCGTGCTTTTGATGGATGTCGACGCCGTCGTGAACCTGGTCGATCGGATCGGCCTGGAGACCGTGCTGACCGAGATGGCGAGCTATATCGAGGACGACTATCGGCGCTGGGAGTCGTTCGAGAAGTCGCCCCGGCTGGCCAGCCACTCGCCTGACGGGGTGATCGAGCTGATGCCGACCAGCGACGGCCAGGCCTTCGCCTTCAAGTACGTCAATGGCCATCCCTGCAACGTCGCCCAGGGTCTGCAGACGGTCGTCGGGTTCGGCGTCCTGGCCTCGGTCCGCACCGGCTATCCGGAGCTGATCGCCGAGATGACCATCACCACGGCGCTGCGCACGGCGGCGACCTCGGCGATGGTGGCGCGTCACCTGGCGCGCGACGACGCCAGCACCATGGCGATCATCGGCCTGGGCGCGCAGTCCGAGTTCCAGGCCCATGCCTTCCGCGCCGTGCTGGGCGTGCGCCGGCTGCGGGTCTACGACGTGGACCCGGCCGCGACGCGCAAGTTCCTGGTCAACATGCGCGACCGGGGCTTCGAGATCACCGTGGCGCAGTCGGCCGCCGAGGCGGTGATGGGCGCCGACATCGTCACCACCGTCACCGCCGACAAAGCCCAGAACCACATCCTGTCCGACAACATGGTCGGGGCCGGCGTGCACCTGAACGCGGTGGGCGGCGATTGCCCGGGCAAGACCGAGCTGGCCGCCGACATTCTGCGCCGGGGCGAGGTGTTCGTTGAGTTCGCGCCGCAGACCCGCATCGAGGGCGAGATCCAGCAGCTGGAGCCGGACTTCCCGGTCACCGAGCTGTGGCAGGTGGTGACGGGCAAGGCGCCCGGCCGGCGCGGCGCGGACCAGATCACCATCTTCGACTCGGTGGGCTTCGCGATCGAGGATTTCTCGGCGCTGCGCTATCTGCGCGATCGGATGACCGAGGCGGGCGAGGGCGTGCGCCTGAACCTGCTGGCCTCGCCGGGGGATCCGCGCGACCTGTTCGGCCTGCTGACCGCGCGCGAGACGGCGCAAACACCCATCGCCGTCTAGGCCTTCCGGAGCCTCCTGTGCGCAAAGGGCGGGCAGGAGGCGCCCGGGAAACCGGAAACTGCGGTTGCCAGCCGGACGAGGTTGCCTGAGAACTGGACGAACAGAACAGAATAATAGGGATCAGCCGGGCAGCGGGCGCGCGTCGGTGACGACGAAGCCGGACTGCTGTGACGCACGCTGGGAGCGATGCGTCCGGTCAGGTTCATGTCGGGGATGGCGAAACGCCGATGAAGATGGATATGCGGGGGGGAGACGATCGTCACGCGCGCCTGTCGGACCTGGTCACCCGCCATCGCGACACGATCGTCCGCTACTTCCGGCGCAAGGGCTTGGACCAATCCGCGGCTGAGGACGGCGCGCAGGAGACCTTCGTCCGCATCAGCCGGGTGGATCCGGGCGAGCTGGTCAGTCCCGAGGCCTATCTGTTCACGGTCGCCTCGAACGTCTTCCTGGAGCGCGGCCGCCGGGCCCGGACGCGGCGCGAGGATCGCCACGTGCACATCGACACCGTCGAACTGGTCGGCAGCGAGCACTCGCCGGCCCGCATCTTCGAAGGGCGCGAAGCCCTGGTACGGCTCTCCAAGATCCTGGAAGAGCTGCCCTCGCGCACCAAGGAAGTTTTTCTGCTCAACCGAATGGACGGTCTGACCTACACTCAACTGGCGACGCGGTTCGGGGTCTCTGTGGGCACCATCGAAAAGCAGGTGAGCAAGGCGCTCGGGCATATCCGGGTGCGGATGGATCAGGATGCGTAAGCGTAACTGGATTTTTGCCGGCGGACCCCGGTCGCCCGGGGGCAAGGGCCCCGAGGCGGCGGCCGATTGGGTGACGCGCCAGGGCTCCGACCAGCGCACGCGCGACGACGACCAGCAGCTGCAGACCTGGCTGGCGGCGGACAAGGCCAACGGCGCGGCGTTCGACGCCCATGCCGGCATCTTCAACGCGGTCGGCGATCTGGCCGATAACCCCGAGGCCCGCGCGATCCTGATGGGCTCGGGCAAGACGCCGGCCCGGCGGATCGATCGCCGACTGCTGCTGGGCGGCGGACTGGCCGCCGCGGCGGCCGTGACCGGGGTGATCGGCGCCGGCCTGCTGGCCAGCAAGACCTATCGCACCGAGCCGGGCGAGCAACGCCGTCTGCGCCTGGCCGATGGTTCGACCGTGATGCTGAACACCCGCTCGCAACTGCGGGTGCGCTTCGACAAGGACGAGCGGCGTCTGTTCCTGGACCACGGCCAGGCCTGGTTCCAGGTCGCCAAGGACGCCCAGCGGCCTTTCCGCGTCTTTGTCGGCCAGGACGAGGTCAGGGCGCTGGGCACGGCGTTCGACGTCCGCCGCGAGGGCCAGCGCGCGACCGTGACCCTGGAAGAGGGCAAGGTGGCGATCTTCCGTGACACGACCAGCCAGCGCTTGCCCGCGACCGCCGCCGGTGGAAAATCCAAGCTGCTGGCCGGCCCCGTCGCGCCCTCGGTGATCCTGTCGCCCGGCGATGAGGTCCGCCTCATCCCCGCCGCGGCCCCGGCTGTCGTCGCCGTAGACCTGGCCCATGTCCAGGCCTGGCGGACCGAGCGGGTGATCCTGGAATCCACCCCGCTGGGCGAGGCCGTGGCCGAGTTCAACCGCTATGGCGGCCCGCGCCTGGTGCTGGGCGATGCGGACCTGTCGACCCTGCCTGTCAGCGGCGTCTTCCACACTGATCGCCCGCAGGCCTTCGCCGAGGCGATTGCCACCGCGTTCCCCGTCGAGGCCCATGCGGGCGACGGCCAGATCGTCCTGACGCACCGCTAGTTTTTGAACCGCGTTCATTTCGTCACAAAAAGTTCGAAGGGCGATGGGGGTGAATCCCTCGCGCTGCATCCCTGTCACTGAACGCTTGAGTTCAATGGGGGCGGATAATGAAGACCATCGACCTTCGGGGTATGCTGCTGGCGGGATGCGCGGCCCTGGCCATGGCGGGCGGCGCGACGGCGGCCCAGGCTCAGGCCCAGTCGCGAGACTACGCCATCGGGCGCCAGGACCTGGCCTCGGCCTTGCGAGCCTATTCACTGAAGAGCGGCCAGGACGTCGTCTATGATCCCAGCCTGGTGCGGGGGCGGGTTTCGCCCGGCGCCAGCGGTCACCTGACCGACGAGGCGGCGCTGAAGGCGCTGCTGTCGGGCAGCCGCCTGACGGTGCGGCGCACGCCGGCCGGGGGCTTGAGCATCGTGCCCGAGGGCCAGGCGACGAGCCCCCAGGCCGAACCCGCCGGGGATCTCACGGCCCAGGCCGCCCTCATTGACGAAGTCATCGTCACCGCCGGCAAGCGCGCCGAGCGTCTGCAGGACCTGGCCGGCGGCGCGTCGGCCGTCACGGGTCAGCAGCTGCAGGCCGCCGGCGCCCAGAGCAACGCCGACTATCTGGGCCGCATCCCGGGCGTGGTGTTCAACGAGGGCACTTCGGGCCAGTCGGCCGTGACCATCCGCGGCGTCGGCGCCACGGCGGGCATCGACCAGGGGCAGGGGCCCACGGGCTACTTCCTCAACGAAATCCCGCTGACCGAGCCCAGCTACGCCTCGGGCATTCCCGACGTCGACACCTTCGACCTGAACCGCGTCGAGGTGCTGCGCGGCCCGCAGGGCTCGCTGTTCGGCTCGGCCTCGCTGGGCGGCGCGATCAACTACATCGTCAACACCGCCGACACGTCGGACTATGACGCGGCGACCGAGACGACGGTCCGGCAGATCGCGCGCTCGGGCAAGGCCAGCTATGCGGTGAAGGGCATGGTCAACGTGCCGATCATCCAGGACAGGCTGGCGGTGCGTGTGGCGGGCTTCTCGCGCGAGGACGCCGGCTACATCAAGAACCTGGGCACGGGCACGACCAACAACCTGCAGGTCAACGGCGTGCGCGGCTCGGTGGTGTTCACCCCGACTGACCGCACGACCCTGTCGCTGCTGAGCCTGTACCAGAAGAACAAGTCGGACGAGATCGCCACGACGCACAGCACGTTCGGTCCCTTCGCCCGCTCGACCATCCTGCCGGGGCCGACCGATTACGACTTCGAGATCCACTCGCTGCGGCTGGACCACGAGTTCGACTTCGCCAACCTGACGATCCTGGCCTCGACCAACACCAAGGACCACCTGCTGAAAAGCGACGTCACGCGCACCAGCGCGCTGCGGACCTTCGCGCCCAAGGGTGTGCTGTCGGAAGAGGACATGCACACCAACATGAAGACCTTGGAGGCGCGTCTGGCCTCGAAGGGCGACGGCTCGTTCAAGTGGCTGATCGGCGGCATGTATTCGGAGACCCAGACCGACGTCGCCACGCTCAGCAGCCTGCCGACCGGCGCGGCCGTGCTGGCCTCGCGCTACAACGCCGTCCAGCTGCAGGGCGAGTATTTCAACCGCACCTACAGCCATCGCGAGGGCTCGGAAAAGGCGCTGTTCGGCGAGGTCAGCTACGAGTTCCTGCCCAAGGTGACCGCAACGGTCGGCGGCCGCCTGTTCGATACCAAGTACTGGGTCGAGATCGAGCGTTACGGCATCAACTACGGCCTGACGGGCCAGATGGTGCCGCGCCGCAACGCCGGCGACGACGGCTTCGTGCCCAAGGTCTCGCTGGCCTGGCGGCCCAGCCGCGACCTGACGGTCTTCGCCCTGGCCAGCAAGGGCTTCCGGTTCGGCAATCCCAACACCGTCGTGGATCTGCCCGGCTTCGACACCCCCGCGGCCTGGGCCTCTGACTCGCTGTGGAACTACGAGCTGGGCGCACACTCGAGCTGGCTGAACGGCCGTCTGGAGGTCGATGCGTCGATCTACAACATCGACTGGAGCGACATCCAGGTGCGCCTGGTCCGTCCCGGCGACAACTTCACCTACGGGACCAATGCCGGCTCGGCGCGCATCCGCGGCGTCGAACTGGCGGTGGTGGGGCGTCCGACCAACAACCTGACCCTGATGTCCAACATCACCTATCTGGACGCCAAGCTGACCGAGACGGTGCGCACCGCCTCGCCGCCGCTGCTGGAAGGCACGCGACTGCCCGGCGCCTCGCCCTGGCAGATCTCGAACTCGGCGACCTATCGCTTCGATGCGCCGCTGAGCCCGGTCCTGACCGTCTCGCACCGCTATCTGGATGAGGCCCCCGAGACCCTGCAAGGCCCGGACGTCAAGGTCGCCGGCTATAACCAGTTCGACGCCCGTCTGAACTTCAGCCTCGAGACCGTCGACGTGGCCCTGTTCGCGACCAACATCGCCAACAAGCGGGCCGTGGCGTTCGGCTACGGCCTGTCGACCAACGGCACGGGCCTGAACGAGTTCGTCATCCGCCCGCGCACCGTGGGCGTGACGGTGAACTGGAAGCTGCGCTAGCCAATCCCCTCGGCGCGCGGTCCTGCAGGTCGCGCGCCGAACCTTCCCCCATCGAACATGAGGTTGGCGGCATGGCCGGCGGACTTCGATTTGCAGTGATGCTGGCCGCCGTGGCCTTGCTCGGCGGCCCGCCTGTCGCTGCGGCGGCGGCCCAGCCGATCCGGCCGCAGGACATTATGGGCCTGACCGACGCGTCGGACCCGCAGATGTCGCCCGACGGCAAGTGGGTGGCCTATGTCGTCACCCCCACGCTGTCGACCCAGCGGCCGTCGCGCTCGGCGATCTGGATCGCGCCGGTCGATCGCAGCGCCCAGCCCCGACGCCTCACCAGCGGCACGCAGATCGAGAGCGGCCCGCGCTGGTCGCCGGACGGGCGAGAGATCGCCTTCCTGTCCAACCAAACCCCCACGGCCGGCCTCGCGGCGCGGCAGCTGTGGATCGCCCCGGTCGACGGCGCCCCGGCCCGCCGGGTGACGGCCTCGGTCACGGAGGTGCGCGGCTTCTCGCGGACGAACGATGGCAAGGCCTTCGCCTATGTCGCCGCCGACCCCAAGACCGACCAGCAGAAGGCCGATATCGCCGCCAAGCGCGACCAGACGGTCATCGACGACAAGGTTGATCTGGGCCGTCTCTGGCTGCTCGACGCGGCCGGCGGGCAGCCCCGCCGCATCGCCATCGAGGGCCGCAACATCGCCGACGTGCGGTGGTCGCCGGACGGCAAGCGGCTGGCCGCACGGGTCGCCGACACCACCGGCCTGAACGACTATTTCTACCACTCGGACGTGGTGGTCATCGACGCCGCCACCGGCGCGGCGCGGATCGTGTTCGAGGAGGCCTCTGGCCCCGGCGAGTGGTCGCCTGACGGCAAGCGCCTGGCCTTCATCCAGCTGCGCGAGCAGTACATCGGCCTGCGCGCCTGGATCATCGATGTCGACAGCGACAAGCGTCTGCGGATCGGCGAGGACCATCCAGGCCACATCCGTCGCCTGGACTGGGCGCCGGACGGCCGCTCGCTGCTGGCGCAATCGTTCGAGAACACCCGCACCAAGCTGGTGCGTATCGACGCCAAGGACGGGCGCATCTCGACCGTGCTGGCGTTCGACGGCCGGCTGAGCGGCTTCAGCGTCGAGGGCAAGCGCGTGGCGCTGGCGGCCGACACCCCGACCCGGCCCGACGACATCTGGCTGTGGACGATGGGCCAGGCCAAGGCCGAGCCCCTGACCGACCTCAATCCGCAGGTGCGCCAATGGACCCTGGCCTCGGTGAACGAGGTCAGCTGGACGAGCAGCAAGGACGGCCAGACGGTCTACGGGACCCTGGTGACTCCGCCGGGCTATGTCGCCGGTACGCCGATCAAGACGGTGATCCAGGGTCACGGCGGCCCCGAAGGCCTGTGGTGGTCGGGCTGGCTGGGCAGCTGGCACGACTGGGCTCAGATGCTGGCCACCCATGGCTATGCGGTGCTGTTGCCCAATCCGCGCGGCTCGGAAGGCCGCGACATCGGCTTCACGCGCGGCCCGATCAACGACTGGGGCGGCAACGACTTCCAGGACGTGCTGGACGGCCTGGACATGCTGGTGGCCCAGAAGATCACCGATCCGGCTCGGGTCGGCATCGGCGGCTGGAGCTATGGCGGCTTTCTGTCGGCCTGGGCAGCGACCCACAGCGACCGCTTCCGCACCGCCATCGTCGGCGCGGCCCCGGTCGACATCCCGTCCATGTTGCTGACCACCGACACGCCCGACTTCGTGGCCGGCTATTTCGGCCGCTTCCCCGAGAATCTGGCGCGGATGGATGCGTCCTCGCCGGTGCGGTCCATCGACCGGGTCAAGGTTCCGGTGCTGGTGCTGCACGGCGAGCTGGACCGCCGGGTGCCGGTCGGCCTGGGGCTGTCCTTCTACCGGGGCCTGCGCCTGCTGGGGAAGGACGCCACCATGGTCAGCTATCCGCGCGAGCCGCACTGGCTCTACGAACCCGCCCACCAGACCGACATCCAGGAACGGGTGCTGGCCTGGTTCGACGCGCACCTGTGACGAGGAACAAGACCATGGACCTGAGCCGTCGAACCCTGCTGGCGACCGCAAGCGCCGCCCTGGCCGCGCCGGCCTTCGCCCAAGCCCAGACCAAGGCCAAGGGCGCGTCCGGGATCGTCGAGATGAGCGCCCGCGAGATGGTCGCCGCCATCCGCCGCCGCGATCTTTCTTCGCGTGAGGCCATGAGCGCCCACCTGGCCCAGATCGACCGCCTGAACCCGCGCTTCAACGCCATCGTCTCGCGTGTCGACAGCGACGTCCTGCTGAAGCAGGCGGCGGCGATGGACGAGGACGCGGCCTCCGGCCGGTTCCACGGTCCGCTGCATGGCCTGCCGCACGCGGTCAAGGACACCGCGCCGGTCAAGGGCATCCGCAGCACCCAGGGCTCGCCGTTGCTGCGCGACAACATCCCGGCCGCCGACAGCCTGGTGGTCGAGCGGATGCGCAAGGCCGGCATGATCTTCGTCGGCAAGTCCAACGTCCCGGAATTCGCCCTGGGCTCGCACAGCTTCAACCCGCTTTTCGGGGTCACCGGCAACGCCTATGACCCGGGCCGTTCGGCCGGCGGCAGCACCGGCGGCGGCGCGGTGGCTCTTGCCCTGCGCATGGCGCCCCTGGCCGACGGCAGCGACTTCGGCGGCTCGCTGCGCAATCCGGCCGGCTGGAACAACGTCTTCGGCTTCCGGCCGTCGTTCGGCCGTGTGCCGTCGGTCCCCAACAGCGACATGTTCTGGCAGAACTTCGCCACCTCGGGGCCTATGGCCCGCAGTGTCGAGGACCTGGCGCTGCTGCTGTCGGTGCAGGCCGGCCAGGATCCGCGCTCGCCGTTCTCGCTGCCCGACGATCCGGCCATCTTCGCCGGCGCGCTGGACCAGGACTGGAAGGGCAAGCGGATCGGCTGGCTGGGCGACCTGAACGGGGCCCTGCCGATGGAGGCGGGGATCCTCGACACCTGCGTCAAGGCGCTGGAGGGCTTCAGGGCGCTGGGCATGACGGTCGAGGCCGCCAGCCTGTCCGAACCCGCCGCCGAGATGTGGCGCACGGCCGTGACCCTGCGCCACTGGTCGGTCGGTTCGGACCTGCAGGCCTTCTACGATGACCCGGCCAAGCGCGCCCTGATGAAGCCCGAGGCGATCTGGGAGGTGGAGGGCGGCATGAAACTGACCGCGCCGCAACTAGCCGTGGCGTCGGCCGGCCGTACGCGCATCTACCAGGCCTTCCGCACGGCCTTCGAGCGCTTCGACTTCCTGGTGCTGCCGACCGCCCAGGTCTTCCCGTTCGAGAACGCCACCCACTGGCCCAAGCAGGTCGCCGGTGTCGAGATGGACAGCTATCACCGCTGGATGGAGGTGACCCTGCCGCCGACCATGGCCGGCTTGCCGACCCTGGCCGCGCCCGCCGGCTTCGGCGGCGCGCACGGCCTGCCGATCGGCCTGCAGATCATCGGCCCCAACCACGCCGATCTGGCGGTGCTGAAGCTGGGTCACGCCTACGAGAAGGCCTCGCCGTGGATCGCCGCGCGTCGTCCGCCGGCGCTGGGCAAGGCCTGAGGGTGAGTTCGCCGTTCGAGACCTTCCGGCCTGAGGATGTCCGCGACCTGATCGCCGCCTATCCGCTGGCCTGGGTCAGCGTCGGCGGGGAGGGCGTCGATGAGCCGACCCTGCTGCCGATGATAGGCGAGTATGATGCGGATGGCGCGCTGACCGGCCTGATCGGACATCTGGCGCGGCGCAACCCGCTGTGCGCGGCCATGCGCCAGGCCGGACGCGCGCGGTTCCTGTTCTGCGGTCCGCAAGCCTATGTCTCGCCCAGCCAGGCCGGCCGGCGCGACTGGGCCCCGACCTGGAACTTCGCCTCGTTGCGGATCGAGGCCGAGGTCACGCTGGACGACGACCATACTCGCCCGGCGATCGACGCCCTGGCGGTACTGGTCGAGGCTGGCCGCGACGATCCATGGTCGGCCGAAGAGTTGGGCCCCCGCTACGCTCAGCTGTCGGGGGCGATCATTGGCTTCCGCGCCCGGGTGCTGACCCTGCGCGGTGTCTTCAAGCTGGGTCAGGACGAGCGCGCCGAGACGTTCGCCTCGATCGTCGAGCGTCATCCCGACGCGGATCTGGTCACCTGGATGCGCCGGTTCGACGCGCGGCGGTGAGCGAGGCCGCAGGGCTCTGGACGTCTTGATCCAGAGCCCCTTGGCGACGGGCAGTTTCCCTTAGAACGAGCTGCTGATCCGCACGCCGACGGTGCGCGGGCGCGGCGAGAACACGCGGATGCCGTCCAGCGACTCGACCACGCCCAGATAGGCGGCCTTGTCGGTCAGGTTCTCGCCGAACAGGCTGAGATCCCAGGCGTCCTTCCGCACGCCCAGCTTGGCGTTGATCATGTAGAAGGCCGGCAGCTTGGTGTTGTAGGTGTTGCGGTTGTTGAACGAGGTCGTCGAGCCGCCACGGTAGTTGATCCCGGCCTGGGCGTAGCCCCGGACGTCGGCGGTCAGGTCGGCCTCATACTCGGCCGAGAAGGTCATGGCCCACTTCGGCGTCAGCGGCACGCGGTCGCCGGTGTAGCCGAAGGTGCCGGCCGCGATCACGTCGGCGGGCAGGTCATCGGCCAGCTTGGCGTCGACATAGTTGACGCTGCCGCTGAGGCTGAGACCCGGCATGGGCTTGAAGGTCGAGTTGATCTCGACGCCGTTCACCTCGGTCTTGCCGGCGTTGATCGTATAGGCGAAGGCGCCAGGCGCCTGGGCCGACAGCTGCTGGCCGCTCCAGTCGATGCGATAGGCGGCGGCGTCGATGAACAGCTTGCGGTCCAGCCAGTAGCTCTTCACGCCCAGCTCGTAGTTCCACAGGCTGTCGGGATTGTAGGTGCCCGGGAAGACGACGCCGGCCTGTTGCGCCAGCGAGGTGGCGGTGTTGACGCCGCCGATGCGGAAGCCCGAGGCGGCGCGCGCGTAGACGCTGACGTCCGGGGTGGCCTTCCACATCAGGGCGAAGTTGAAGCTGGGCTTGTCGTTGCTGCCGCGGCTGTCGCCGGTGACCGATGGGGTGGTGACGCGGCCGAAGATGAAGTCCGGGAACACCGTCTGCAGGTTGGTGATGATGTCGTGGATGTCGGCCTTGAAGTAGCGCAGGCCGACCGTGGCGGTCAGGCTGTCGCTGATGGTGTAGTCGGCCTGGGCGTAGACGGCGTACTGGCCGACGCTGCGCTTGGTGTTGGTGCCGAACTCATAAAGGCTGTTGCCGCGACCCGGCTTGTGCAGGCCCTTGGCCACGCATTCGCTGAAGGTGTAGCAGAGCGCCCCGCCGGTGCTGTTCGCGACCACCGAGTTGGTCTGGTAGACCGACTGGCTGTTCTCGTAATAGCCGCCCGCCACGATCTGGAACGGGCTGTCCCACTTCGACGAGAAGCGCAGTTCCGACACCCAGTCCTGGAACACCGCGGTCGGCACGAACAGGGTCGAGCCGGTCAGGCCGAAGCCCTGGGCCGTGGGCGTGCTGTCCTTGGGGTTCACCACGCGCTGGTTGGTGTACGAGCTGGATGCCGTGACCGTGCCGAAGCCCAGGTCGTACTCGCCCACCACGTTGTAGAGGTTGTAGTTGTCCCGGTAGAATTCGATGGTCGGGGAGGGGTTGTTGTACGGGCCGGTGGCGGTGTGCCAGGCCTGGGTGCCGTCGACGTCGATTTCCTGGTGGGTCGCCGTGGCGGTGATGGTCAGGCGATCGGTCGGCTGGAACAGCAGGATCGCGCGGCCGCCCTTCACGTGGGCGTCGTTGTTGTTCTTGTGAAGCACGCCGTTGACCGTCTGGTCGACGAAGCCGCCGCCGCTTTCCGACCAGCCGGTGACCCGCAGGGCCAGCTTGTCCTCGATGATCGGCACGTTCAGCGAAGCGTTGCCGTCATAATAGTTGTTGCCGCCCTTCAGCGCGGCGGCGCCGACCGAGATGCGGCCGCCGAAGTCGTTGAGGTCGGGCTTGGTGGTGATGACGCGCAGGGTGCCGCTCATCGAGCTGGCGCCGAACAGGGTGCCTTGCGGACCCTTCAGCACTTCGACGTGGTCCAGGTCATAGAGGCGCAGGCCCGGCTTGCCGTCGCCCAGGATGTTGCCGCCCATGGCGCCGACCAGCGGGGTCTCGTCCAGATAGATGCCCGAGGTGGCGCCGACGTTCGACTGGATGCCGCGGATGATCACCTTGGTCTGCGAGGCGCCGTAGCTCTGGATGGTCAGCGACGGGTCGACCTTGGAGAGGTCCTGCAGGGTCGCGATGCCCTGCTTCTCCAGCGTCGCGCCCGAGAAGGCGGTGATGGCCAGCGGGGTGTTCTGCACCGACACGTCGCCGCGACGGGTGGCCGAAACCACGATCTCGGTCACGACGTCGCTGTCGGCGGCGGCCTGGGCGTGGGCCTGGGCGGCGACCAGCGAGGCCAGGCCGGCCGTGGCCAGCATCAGGCCTTGGCGAAGGGTCCGGGAGCGTTGGGCGGGGCGGTGGGCCCCGAAAGCATACGACATGATCTTCATCCCCTTGCCGCCGCCGTTTGGCGTGCGGACGTCTCTGCGAAAGCGCCCGCATAAGCGGGCCGCGACGACAGCTCCGTTGGTCGGCCAGATTGGCGCGTCGGCCCGGTCGTTGTCAGACAAGTTTACTGTCATACAAAGTGACTTTGTCTGACAAACCGACAACGCGGCCGGGATCGGCCGGGCGATGAAATTCCCGCGTTACGCCGAAAGCGTGAGCGCTTGAGGGGCGTGCTTGCTCGCCACGTGGGCGCCGCAACGTCGATCCTTGTCATTGATCCACATCAATTGCCGGTCTCGCTGTTGGGCCTTACGGGGCGGCGCTTTCGGAAGACGCATTGATCTGGGTCAACCGTTTTTCACGCGGCGCCCAATTGCTGAGCCGGCGCTGTCATGAGCGCTCCAAAAGGCGGCGCCGGGACGAACGATGCCTCCGCGCACGCTCTATTCTTTGTATTACAATCACACCAAAAACTAAGAACGCCAGGCGCGGCCGGCCGTTGTCCGCGCCGACGGGGAGTTCAAGCGTGGAAGAGACGTCAGAGAGAGTCGTGACAGCATGGCCGCAGCGCCGGCTGGCCTATTTTGCCCTGGCGATTCTGCTGCTGGCCTATGTCTTCTCGTTCGTCGACCGGATCATCCTGTCGATGCTGGTCGGGCCGATCAAGGCTGACCTGGGCCTCAGCGACACGCAGATCGCCCTGGTCAACGGCCTGGCCTTCTCGATGTTCTACGCGACCATGGGCCTGCCGCTGGGCTGGCTGGTTGACCGCACTTCGCGCAAGGGCGTGATCGCCGCCGGCATCGCGCTGTGGAGCCTGGTCACCGCGTTTTCGGGGCTGGCCAAGGACTTCGGCCACCTGTTCCTGGCCCGCATGGGCGTCGGGGTGGGCGAGGCGGCCCTGTCGCCCGGCGCCTATTCCATGATCGCTGATTACTTCCCGCCCAAGTCGCGCGGCCGCGCCATCGCCATCTATACGATGGGCGTCTCGCTGGGGTCGGGCCTGGCCTATCTGATCGGCGGCTTCCTGATCAGCTTCGCCAACAGCCAGGCGACGATCACCCTGCCAATCCTGGGCGCGCTGGCGCCCTGGCGCTTCATCTTCATCGCCGTGGGCCTGCCGGGCCTGCTGGTGGCCCTGCTGATGCTGGCCGTGCGCGAGCCGCCGCGTCGTCAGGGCGAGGGCGCGCAGGCCGACGCCCGGCCAGCCAAGAAGGGGGGCGAGACCTTCTGGGCCTTCATGAAGCGCCGCTGGGCGGTCGTGGCCGCCTATGTCTTCGGCTACGGCATGACCAATGTGCCGTTCGCGGCCTTCCTGGCCTGGGGACCGGCCTTCCTGGGGCGGCACTATCACCTGTCGCCCAAGGAGATCGGCCTGGCCCTGGGCTTCATCTTCCTGGGGCCGGCGTGCCTTGGCCAGGTGGTCGGGGCGGCCGTGACTGACCGGCGCTACGCCCAGGGCAAGACCGCCGCGCCGTTCCAGACCGGCCTGGTCTGCGCCGTGCTGCTGCTGCCGTTCGCGGCGCTGATCACCCTGGCGCCCACCGCCGCCCTGAGCCTGCTGGCCCTGGCCGTCAGCGTCTTCCTGGTTTGCGCCTCGGTAGGCCACCAGGCGACGGTGGCGACGTTGATCTCGCCCAACCGCCTGCGCGGCCAGGTCTCGGCCTTCTACATCCTGATGCAGGGCGTGATCGGCGCGGCCGTGGTGCCGCTGGCCGTGGCCCTGATCAGCGACCACGTCCTGCGCGACCCCGGCAAGATCGGCGAGGCCATGGCCATCGTCGGCGTGATCGGCGTGATCGCCGGCGCGATCGCCTTCGCCCTGGGCCTGAAGCCGCTGCGCCAGGCCCTCACTCCCGTCACCCCCAACATCGACCCCGCCTGAGGGCGCGTTCCGCGTATGCCCGGAAAGGATCCAGCGTGAAGTTCGGCTTTTTCAATCTGATGCCATGGCCCGGCTATCCCGAGCCGCCGCGCGTCTACCCGACGCCCAACAAGGACTATGACCCCATCAAGGGGCAAAAGCTCTACCACGACTATATCGACCTGCTTGTCCACGCCGAGGCGTGCGGCTTCGACTGGATCGGCTGCAACGAGCATCACTTCAGCCCCTACGGCCTGATGCCCAACTGCAACCTGATCGGCTCGATCCTGACCCGCGAGACCAAGGTCTCGAAGCTGGCGATGATCGGCAACCTGCTGCCGCTGTCGAACCCGATCCGCGTGGCCGAGGAATACGCCATGCTGGACGTGATGAGCGGCGGTCGCCTGATCGCCGGCTTCATGCGCGGCGTGCCGCACGAGTACATCGCCTACAACTCGCCCCCCGGCGAGAGCCGCGCCCGCCAGAAGGAAGCCGCCCAGCTGATCATCAAGTGCTGGACCGAGCCGGAGCCCTTCGGCTGGGAAGGCGAATTCTTCCAGTTCAAGTCGGTGTCGATCTGGCCCAAGCCGATCCAGAAGCCCTATCCGACCATCCTGATGTCGGCCTCGAACGAGGAGTCCGCGGTGTTCGCCGCCGAGAGCAAGGCGATCATGGCCATGGGCCTGATCTCCGACATGACCCTGGCCCGCAACAATGTCGACATCTTCCGCGAGACGGCCAAGTCCAGCGGCTGGGTCCCGACCGACGACCACGTGATGATGGGCGCCAGCACCTGCATCTGCGAGACGGACGAGGAGGCCCACGAGGTCTTCGCCCAGGCCCTGGACTATTTCCACGGCACGCTGATGAAGCCGACCTACGACGCGCTGAAGCTGGTTTTGCAGGCCGGCTACTTCGCCAAGCAGAAGGCCGGCGCCAGCTATGACAGCCGTCTCGACAAGGTGGCGGCCAAGAAGACCATCCAGGAGATGATCGACGCCGGCTCGATCATCTGCGGCAGCCCCGACAGCGTCGTGAAGCAGATCAAGCGCTTCCGCAGCGAACTGGGCGCGGGCCGCCTGAACATGAGCATGCAGATCGGCGACCTGCCGATCCCGGTCGTCAAGAAGGGCATGGACCTGTTCCGCGACCGCGTCCTGCCGCAAGTCCGCGACCTGTAGGGAATGACCGCCATGACTTTCGAACGCAAACAGGTCACGCTCTACACGGGCGAGCTGTCCTACTTCGTGGCCGGCGAGGGCGAGCCGCTGCTGTACCTGCACCCGGCCGGGGGCGCGCTGCTGACCGAGGTGGTCCAGGGGCTGGCCAAGTTCCGCAAGGTCTATGTGCCGATCCTGCCGGGCTTCGACGGCACGCCGCGCCATGCCGGCGTCGACACCGTCGTCGACCTGGCCAATCTGGCCGCCGAGTTCGCGGCCCTGGTGATCGGCGAGGCGCCCGACGTGATGGGCGCCTCGTTCGGCGGCTGGATCGCCCTGTGGATGGCCGCACGCCATCCCAAGGGCGTCGGTCGCCTGGTGCTGGAGGCCCCGGCCGGCCTGCGCTTTGGCATGGACGAGACCAGCCTGACGCCAGAACAGGCGCGCGCCAACCTGTTCGCCTATCCGGACAAGGCGGCCGCGTTCGCCCCGACCCGCGAGCAGGCGATGGCCAATGGCGGCGTCTTCCGTGACTACATGGCTGGGGTCTATGTCGACCAGGCGCTGGTCGAGGCCCTGCCGACCATCCAGGCCCATACCCTGGTGCTGATGGGCACGCTGGACGTGACGGTTCCGCCGGAGACCGGCTGGACCCTGGCGGGCAGCCTGCCGCACGTGAACCTCAGCTACGTCTATGACGCGGCCCATGCGGCCCAGGTCGACCAGCCGGCGGCCTGCCTGCGGATGATCCGGCCGTTCCTGGAAAAGGGCGCGGCGTTCATCGTCGCCTCACGCGAATACGCCTGACGTTATCTCCCCTTTCGTCAGGTGTCGGCGGCGCGGTCCAGTCCCAGGGCCGCGCCGCCTTTCTTTTGGGCTAGTCCTCGGGGCGATCGGCGTAGCGGCGGGCCAGCACCGCGCAGACCATCAGCTGGATCTGGTGGAACAGCATCAGCGGCACGATCATCGGCCCGACCACGGCGGCGGGAAACAGCAGGCCGGCCATCGGCACGCCCGAGGCCAGGCTCTTCTTCGAACCGCAGAACACCAGGGTGATCTCGTCGGCCTTGGAGAGACCCGCGCGGCGAGCGATCAGGTTGGTCGCCCCAAGCGCCAGGGCCAGCAGCGCGCCGTCCAGCACCAGGATCGTGGCCAGGTCGCCGGCCCCCATCTTGCGCCACAGGCCCTCGACCACGGCGGCGCTGAAGGCGGTGTAGACCACCAGCAGGATCGAGCCGCGGTCGACCAGGGTCAGCACCTTCTTGTGGCGGTCGACGAAGCCGCCGATCCAGGGGCGCAGCAGGTGGCCGGCCACGAACGGGACCAGCAGCTGGACCACGATCGACCCGGCCGCGCCCAGCATGTCGCCGCCCTGGCCCTTAGCGCCCAGCAGCACAGCCGCCAGGATCGGGGTCAGCACTACGCCCAAGATGTTCGACAGCGACGCCCCGCAGATCGCCGCCGGCACATTGCCCCGCGCGATGGCGGTGAAGGCGATCGACGACTGCACGGTCGAGGGCAGGATGCACAGATAGAGCAGCCCCGCCGCGATGGTGGGGTCCAGCAGGCCAGCCGGAACGGCCTTGAAACCCAGGCCGATCACCGGGAACAGCACGAAGGTGCAGGCCAGCACCAGCAGGTGCAGCCGCCAGTGGCCGATGCCGGCCAGGATCGCCTCGCGCGACAGCTTGGCCCCGTGCAGGAAGAACAGCAGAGCGATGGCGAGGTCGGTGACCGCGCCCGCGATGGTCGCCGCCTGGCCCCGACAGGGCAGCAGGGACGCCAGGATCACGGTGCCGAGCAGGCTCAGGGTGAAGTTGTCCGGCCGCAGGCGGGCCAGGACGGACGAGAACTTGGACAAGGCTTGCTCCGGGCGTGATCGATTGTTCAGCTTGGTCTTAGGCTGAGATTTTTTGTCATACAATCATATTGACGACGCGCCGTGAGAGAGGCCTAGGTCGGACCTCCAGGAGGCACGCATGTTCACCACCCGACCTGAAATCCGCGGCACGTTCGGCGTCGTCGCCTCCACCCACTGGATCGCCTCGTCGGTGGGCATGTCGGTGCTGGAGAAGGGCGGCAACGCCTTCGACGCCGCCGCCGCCGTGGGCTTCGCGCTGCAGGTCGTCGAGCCGCATCTGTGCGGTCCGGCCGGCGAGGTCCCGATCATCTTCCATTCGGTCGAGACCGGCCGGGTCGAGGTGCTGGCCGGGCAGGGGCCCGCGCCGGCCGCCGCGACGATCGAGGCGTTCAAGGCCCTGGGCTTGGACGCCGTGCCGGGCTCGGGCCTGCTGGCGGCGGTGACGCCAGGCTCGTTCGGGGCGTGGCTGACCCTGGTCCGCGATCACGGCCGCCTGCGCCTGGCCGACGTGCTGGAGCCGGCCATCGGTTATGCCGAGCACGGCCATCCGGTGCTGCCCGGCGTCTCGCGCGCCCTGGCCGAGCTGAAGGAGACGTTCGAGACCGAGTGGAAGACCTCGGCCCCGATCTGGCTGCCCGGCGGCGAGGCGCCCGCGCCGCAGTCTCTGTTCCGCAACCCCACCCTGGCGGCGACCTGGAAGCGCATCCTCGACGAGGCGGGCGAGGGGAGCCGCGAGCAGCAGCTCGATCGCGCCCTGGCCGCCTGGTACGAGGGCTTCGTCGCCGAGGCCATCGACCGCTTCTGCCGGGCCGAGCCGCTGATGGACTCCAGCGGCCGCCGCCACCGGGGCCTGCTGACCGGCCAGGACATGGCCGGCTGGCGGCCGACCTACGAGGCACCGACCACCTTCGACTATCACGGCTGGACGGTCTGCAAGACGCAGCCCTGGGGGCAGGGGCCGGTCCTTCTACAGGCGCTGTCGCTGCTGAAGGGCTTCGACCTGACGGCCATGGATCCCAACGGCGCCGACTTCGCCCACGTGGTGCTGGAAGCCGCCAAGCTGGCCTTCGCCGACCGCGAGGCCTATTACGGCGACCCCGATTTCGTCGACGTGCCGATCGAGACCCTGCTGAGCGAGGCCTATGCCGTCGAGCGCCGCAAGCTGATCGGCGCGCGGGCTTCCGACGAGATCCGGCCGGGGATCCTGCCAGGCTTCGAGGACCAGGTCGCCCGCGCCCTGGGCATGGTCAAGCCGGCGGACGGCACCGCGGGGGGCTTAGGCATCGGCGAGCCGACCATGGCCCACCTGAAGCCGACCCTCAAACCCGGCGACACCGTCCATCTCGACGTCATCGACCGCTGGGGCAACATGGTCTCGGCGACGCCCTCGGGCGGCTGGCCGCAGTCGTCGCCGACCATTCCGGAGCTGGGCTTCGCGCTGAACACCCGCGCCCAGATGTTCTGGCTGGAGCCGGGGCTACCGTCCTCCCTTGCGCCTGGGAAACGGCCGCGCACCACCCTGACCCCGACCCTGGCCCTGCACGAGGGACGGCCGGCCCTGATCTGCGGCACGCCGGGCGGCGACCAGCAGGACCAGTGGCAGCTGGCGCTGCTGCTGCGCAGGATCCACCATGGTCTGGGCTTGCAGGAGGCCATCGACCTGCCGCTGTTCCACACCGTGCACTTCCCGTCTTCGTTCTATCCGCGCCAGGCCCTGCCGGGGGTGTCGGTGATCGAGGAGAGCGCCGGCGAGGCGGTGATCGCCGATCTGAAGGCGCGCGGTCACGACCTGCAGGTCGCCCCGGCCTGGTCGGCGGGACGGCTGACGGCGGCCGAGCGCCGCGCCGACGGCCTGCTCAGCGCCGCGGCGACGCCGCGCCTGATGCAGGCCTATGCGGTCGGAAGATAGCTAGAGCGAGACCCAGATCGCGCCGTCGGCGATCTCGATCGGATAGGTGCGCAGCTTCTGCTTGCAGGGCAGGCTGCACGCCTTGCCCGAGCGGACGTTGAAGCTGCCGCCGTGCAGCGGGCAGAAGATCACCTCGCCCTCCAGTCGGCCCTCTGACAGCGAGGCGATGGCGTGGGTGCACTCATCGTCGACCGCCAGATAGTCGTCGCCCACCCGGCACAGCACGATCGGATCCTGCCCGTCGAGGTCGAAGCGGCGCATCTCGCCGTCGGCAAGGTCGTCGGCGGCGCAAAGGCGAATGGCGTCGGCGGTCATGTCGGTCGCTAAGTCCTGAAATCGAAGAGAAAGCGCCTCTGAAGGCGTGCAAACAATGTCATATTGTCATACAGAAAATGCGACAAGCGGCCGTGACGCCGCAAGCGTTTTTCCTCACGAATGACCGGAGTTTGGGCATGGGCCACATTCTGCTGCTCGACGCGGGCGGCACGATCAGTTCGCGGCCGAACGCCGACGGGGCCCTGGCCGCCAGCGACGCCGACGACCGCCTGGCCGGCCTGCTGCCCGAGGGGGCGCCGCCGGTGCGCGTGTGGCAGGTCCATAGCGGCCTGTCGGAGGCGATGAGTTTCTCGGACATGGCGGCCGTGGCCGCCGCCGTCGTCGAGGCGCAGGGCAAGCCGCAGGTCGACGGCATCGTTGTGGCGCACGGCACCGACGTCATGGAAGAGGTCGCCTTCCTGGTCGATCTGGTCGCATCCGGCGACAAGCCCGTGGTCTTCACTGGCGCCCAGCGGGCGGCGGGGCGGGGGCGGTCGGATGGCCCCCGGAACCTGCGTGACGCGATCACCGCCGCCGCCTCGCCGGCCATGGCGGGCGCCGGGGTGGTCATCGCCTTCGCCGGCCGGCTGATCCCCGCGCGCCAGGCGGTGAAGATCCACACCAGCGACATGCGCGCCTTCCGCGCCCGCGACGGCGTCGAGGGTAAGGTCGTCGGCCGCTCGGTCCTGCCGCCGCCGGGGCGTCGCGCCCGGCTGGGACCGCTGCCGCTGGTGACGCCGTCGGACGCGGTGGAGCTGGTGGCCCTGGGCGCCGGCTCGGCTGCGCCGCTGATCGCCGCCGCGCCGGATCTGGGGCTGAAGGGGCTGGTGCTGTGCGCCCTGGGGCGCGGCAATGTCGGGCCCTCGGCGCTGGAAGCGGTCAAGGCGGCGATCGCGGCGGGGCTGGTCGTCGTGGTCGCCTCGCGCTGCCCCGAGGGCGCCAGCGCGCCGGACTACGCCACGGGCCTGGCTCTGCAGAAGGCTGGGGCGATCTTCGCCGGCGACCTGGGCGCCAGCCAGGCGCGCATGGCCCTGGCGACGCTGCTGGCCGCGCACGACCCTGGCGAGGCGGTCGAGGTCTTCCGAAGAATGGCGAAAGCGGCTTAGCCGCCGGGGATATAGCGCTCGCAGCGGATGGCGGTGGGCTTGGCGCCCTGGGCGTCCAGCCAGGCGCGGCTGGCCTCGATCATCGGCGGCGGGCCGCACAGATAGTAGGCGGCGTCGGCGGTGACGTCGTCCGGCGTCAGCAGCGAGAGGGCCGTGCCCAGGCGGGCGCGGTCGCCGCAGTCACCGCCCATGACGGCGGTGCGGATCTCCAGGTCCGGATTGCTCCGCGCCAGTTCGGCCAACTCGGCCTCGTAGAACAGATCGTCCGGCGTGGCGCAGCCGAAGCACAGCAGGGCCGGCCCCGAGGCCTCGCCCAGCTGGCGCAGGATCGAGACGGCCGGGGCCAGGCCCGTGCCGCCGGCCAGGAACACGTGGCGCGCGGCGCGAGCGTCGTGGGCAAAGCTGCCCAGCGGCCCGTGCAGGGTGACGCGGTCGCCGGCCTTGGCGCTGTCCGCCAGCCAGGTCGACATCATGCCGCCCTCGACGTGACGGATCAGGAATTCCAGCTGGCCCTGGCCGTCCGGGGCGCTGGCGATCGAATAGGCCCGGGCCTCGCGCGAGCCCGGCGGGCGCAGGCGGACATATTGGCCGCTCTGGAATACGAAGTCCTCGTCGTCCAGGGCCAGCACCAGGCGGTGGACGCTGGCGGCCACGCGCTCGACGCTGATCACCTGGGTCTGGTAGCGGGCCGGCGCCGAAGGGGCGGGCTCCAGGGCGTAGGGCAGCTCGAAGGCGGCGTTCCCCCGCAGACGGGTTATGCAGGTGGCGCGCAGGCCCGCCGCGCATTCGGCTGGCGACAGCGGGGAGGGCGCTCCGGCGTCGAACTCGGTCTCGCCCTCGCACAGCTGGGCCACGCACGCCCCGCACGAGCCCGACGCGCAGTCATAGCGCAGCGGCGCGTCGATGGTCATGGCCGCTTCCAGCACCGTCTGGCCGGGCGCCACGATCAGCTCCAGCGTCTTGCCGTCGGCGAACCTGAAATGGGCGGCGTGCATGGGCGGACTCGTCTGCTTCAATCTTTGTATGACAATAATACAAAAAATCAGTCACGCAAGGATTGGCGCCGCCGCGTGTCGCTGATAGGTCTGATTGCCAGTTTGTCATACATAATTTCATGCTTTGGGGGCCGAATGACTCAAGCTGATCTGATTGAGGACACCGCTGCGCGTTTGCTGGCCGCCTATGACGGTCCGCTGCTGGCGCCGGTCAGTCCGGATTTCGCCGCCGGGGACGTCGAAGCGGCCTATGCCGTGCAGATGGCTCAGGTGCGCCGCTGGGGCGCGGCGGGCCGTCGCCCGGCCGGCCGCAAGATCGGCCTGACCTCCGAGGCGGTGCAGAAGCAGCTGGGCGTGGGCGAGCCCGACTTTGGCCACCTGTTCTCGGACATGATCTACGAGCCCGGCCAGGTCGTGCCCTATGCCCGTCTGCAGCAGCCCAAGGTCGAGGCCGAAATCGCCATCTTCCTGGGCGCCGACATCGACGATCCCGAGATCGACGCGCAGGGCGTGCTGGCCGCCACCGCCAGCGTGATCGCCGCCATCGAGATCGTCAGCAGCCGCATCGCCGACTGGAAGATCAACATCGTCGACACCGTCGCCGACAACGCCTCGTCGGGCCTGGTCATGCTGGGCACGCCCGCGCGCCGGCCCGAGGGCCTGGACCTGCTGGGCTGCGAGATGACCCTGAGCGTCAACGGCGAGGCGGTCTCGCGCGGGACCGGGGCGGCCTGCCTGGGCCATCCGCTGAACGCCGCCGCCTGGCTGGCGCGCAAGAGCGCCGCCCTGGGCCAGCCCCTGCGGGCCGGCGAGCTGATCCTGACCGGCGCCTTGGGACCCATGGCCGCCGTCGCGCCCGGCGATCAGGTCGAGGCGATCATCACCGGCATCGGCTCGGTCAGCCTCAGGTTTGATCAGGGCGCCTGAAAGCTGGGCGCCTGACCGATCGGCGTCGCCGTCGGTTCGAAGTGTGTTTCGATATCTGCGTTCAACGTCATATTGTCATACAAAGTTTGGCCGCGTCTGTCGCGTTCCGGACCACGAGCACGAGTAAGGGAAGGCATGAGCGAGCAGCAATTCGTCAATCCGGACGTCGCCAACGCAGTCGGCGACTGGAAAGGCTATGTGGAGGCCAAGCTCGGCTTTCGTAATCACTGGTACCCGGTCCGCTTCTCCAAGGAGATCGAGGAAGGCCAGGCCATCACGGTCAAGATGCTGGGCGAGGCGCTGATCCTCAAGCGCATCGACGGCAAGGTGTTCGCCATCCGCGACCGCTGCCTGCACCGGGGCGTGCCCCTGTCCAAGAAGCTGGACTGCTACACCAAGGACACCATCACCTGCTGGTACCACGGCTATACCTACCGGGTGCAGACGGGCGAGCTGGTCAACATCCTGGCCGTGCCGGAAAGCCGCCTGATCGGCCGGCGCAAGATCGTCACCTTCCCCTGTGAAGAGGCCAAGGGCGTGATCTTCGTGTTCATCGGCGACACCGAGGACGGTCCGCCGCCGCCGCTGGCGCACGACGTGCCGCCCGGCTTCCTGGATGACAACGTCATGGTGCTGGGCAAGCACCGGGTGGTGAATTCGAACTGGCGCCTGGGGGCCGAGAACGGCTTCGACGCCCTGCACATCTTCATCCACAAGGACACCACGCTTCGCCACTACCGCACCTTCAACTTCCCGATCGGCCACACGCCGCTGCCGGGCGCGGTGGTGACGGTCGAGGAGCCCGATGGCCCCAAGGGCGTGATCGACGACTTCGCGCTGCACAAGCCGATGTGGGAGGGCATGATCGACGGCGAGGTGGTCGTCACCGGCCCGCGCACGGCCACGGTCCAGGGCACCTCGGCGGCGATGAAGACCTCGTGCTGGCTGCCCGGCGTGCTGAAGGTCGACTCGTTCCCGAACAAGGGCATGGACCAGTACGAGTGGTACGTGCCGATCGACGGCGAGAGCCACATCTACTTCCAGACCATCGGCGGCCACGTCAGCAATGACGAAGAGCGGATGAAGTTCGCCAACGACTTCGAGACCATCTGGAAGCCGCACGGCCTGGACGGGTTCAACGCCGACGACATCTGGGCGCGTGAAGTGACCGAGCCCTTCTACAAGGACGACTACGGCTGGTTGGACGAGATGCTCTGCGAGCCGGACGTAACCCTGCTGGAATGGCGGCGCCTGGCCAGCCGCTGCAACCGTGGCATCCAGACGCCGGAGCACCTGCGATGATCAGCGTTCCCAGCCTGGAAGGGACGGGCGTCAGCTCGCACTTCATCGACGCCGCCGGCGTGCGCACCCACTATCTGGAAGCCGGGGAGGGGCCGGTCATGGTCCTGGTCCACGGCGGCGGCGCGGGCGCCGACGCCTATGGTAACTGGCTGGAGTGCATCCAGGTCTTCGCCAAGTCGTACCGCGTGATCGCGCCCGACATGATCGGCTTCGGCTACAGCGACAAGCCGTCGCCTGAGGGCTATCGCTACGACCAGCCGGGCCGCAACAAGCATCTGGGCGACTTCCTGGAGGCCATGGGCCTGTCGGGGGTGGCTCTGGTCGGCAACTCGATGGGCGGCGCGGCCTCGATCGGCGTGGCCATCGACCGTCCGCACCTAGTGGGCCAGCTGGTCCTGATGGGCAGCGCCGGCCTGCCGATCCCGGAAAAGCCCTCGGCGCACCTGCTGCATAACCTGCAGTACGACTTCACGGTCGAGGGCATGCGCCGGGTGATCGGCGGTCTGACGGGGCCGAATTTCAAGCCCTCCGAGGCCATGGTCCAGTACCGCTACGACCTGTGCGAAGACCCCGAGATCAAGGCGGCCCTGCAGGCCATCAACGCCCTGACCCGCACCGGCACCCTGAACTATCCGGAAGACGAGATCCGCAAGATCAAGCATCCGACCCTGGTGGTGAACGGCAAGCAGGACGGGGTGTCGATCCTGCCGCGCGCCTACAAGTTCCTGGAACTGCTGGACAACAGCTGGGGCTATATCGTGCCCCACTGCGGCCACTGGGCGATGATCGAGCGCCGCGACGACTTCTGCGCCGCCGTCGACGCCTTCCTCCAGCGGACCAAGGCGGCCTGAGCATGGCCGCTCCCGCTGGTGTCCACGACATGATCCACCACCTGATCCAGGCGCCGGGCGACCGGCGTCTGGTCAAGGAGGACGACGAGGCGCTGTTCGAGCGCTTCGGCGTGCCGGCCGACGTGCGGCCGGTGCTGCGCACCGGATACCGCGACGACCTCTACGCCCTGGGCATTCACCCGAACCTGATCATGAAGTGGCTGATCTGGTCGGGCCGCCTGACCATCAAGGGCTTCCCGATCAGCTACTATTTCGACCGGAGATAGCCCGTGGGCCAGATCGTCGGCGCTTTCGCCACCTCCCACGTCCTGGGGGCGCCCGATGGCGTCGAGGACCAGGCCGAGCGCGTGTTCCAGGGCATGCGCGAGATCGGCGCCCGCCTCCAGGCGCTGAAGCCCGATGTGCTGGTCGTGCTGACCAGCGACCACCTGAACAACTTTCGCGTCGACGTGCCCGCGCCGTTCGCGGTGGCGACGGACGCGGTGCTTACGCCCTATGGCGACATGGGGCTGCCGACAGATCCGATCCCCGGCGCGCCCGACTTCGCCTTGGGCCTGGCGGCGTTCTGCGCCGAGCAGGGCCTGCCGGTCGACGCCATGGAGGGCGTGCGGCCCGACCATGGGGTGATGATCCCGCACGGCGTCGCCGATCCCGCCCGCGCCCTGCCGACGGCGATCTTCTACGTCAATTCGGTGTTGGATCCGTCGCCGGCTCCCGCGCAGTGCTGGACCGCCGGGGCGCTGCTGAAGCGCTTCGTCGAGCAGCGCCGGCCCGCCGACGAGCGCGTGGCCTTGCTGGCCGGTGGTGGTCTGTCGCACTGGCTGGCGGTGCCCGAGGAGGGGCGGGTCAACGAAGACTGGGACCGCTGGTTCATGGAGAACCTGGTCAGCGGCCACGCCGAGGAACTGACCCGCCTGACCAACGCCGAGATCCTGGAAGCGGCCGGCAACGGCGGCCTGGAAGTCGCCGCCTGGATCGCCATGGCCGGCGCCGTGCCGCACGCGCGCGGCGAGATCCTCTATTACGAATCCCTGCCGTCCTGGGCCAGCGGGATGGGCGGCGTGGCGCTGAACGTTTGAGGTGAAGGAGGCCCTCTCTCATAGAGAGGGGGAGGGGCCCGCCGCGCAGCGGTGGGAGGGAGAGATGTTTCACCTTCCGTCGCCCTGGCTCCCTGCCTCCCCGGGCGCGCTGTGACGACGGAACGCCAGCCCACGGAATTGCCAGCGCCATGCAGCTGGTCCGTCCGCGCCATGCCCTTGAACAGGTGGGCGGTCCGCTTCCAGAACAGGCGTCATTTCCTGTTGGCGACCCCATGTCGGCATTGATCGCGCCCGTCCGTCATCCCGCGCCTTATGCGCGGGACCCATGGTTCAGCTTTCGAGTGAGGGACCTATTTCGCTCCGGACCTGCGGCGGACAGATGGGTCCCGCGCATAAAGCGCGGGATGACGGTCGTGATAAATGAGCCGGCTTCCGCTTACGACCCTAGGCGGACACTCCCTGCGTCCTTCGAGGCTCACCTCCGGCTCGCACCTCAGGATGAGGAAGATTGCAAAACGCTCCTCATCCTGAGGCGCCCGCGCAGCGGGCCTCGAAGGACGCAGGGCAAGTCCGCTCACCACCCTCAACGGACTTTGAGCGGTCCAGCAGGAAGCGTTGCTAGATAGTCGGCAATAGCGGCCACGGTGGCCTCCGCTCGACTACGGGTCGTAGCATTTCGCCCGCCACCCATGTGGTCGATTTCGATGTCCTCCAAGTACGACACAGTGTCGGACGTCGGTTCTCCTCGCCTCAGCCGCCCAACCACGCCAAGAAGGTAGCTGTCGTACTCGTCGGCGCAGGGTCCGCCGTCCTTCCAGTCGTCGTCACCCATCTGGCTTAGGCCAATGGGATCCCACTGAGACCAACCGATCTCCCGGAGACGTGAGAGTTTTACTTTCGGAAGCTCGGACATCTGTGGACCGTATCTGAGCAAATGGCGGCTAACCACCCTTCTGTGAAGTTCGCTTCGTCCGCTTCGGGGCCTTCAGCTCCAGTCGGATGGTGTCCTGCGCTGTAACCTCTCACCACCCAAGCCTACCGGCGCGGGCTCCGCAGGGAGAGGGATAAAAAGGGCGCTGGCGGTGAAGCCAGCGCCCTTTATCGTTCCGGGAAGAGCCCTCAGTCCTTCAGGTGCCGTTCGCGGTTCTCGAACAGCTTCTGGTCGGCGAAGCCGGCGACGTCGGGGCGGCCGCGGCCCAGGACGACCTGGAGGTAGCAGTCCTCGTCGGTCTCGTTGACATAGCCGTGGATGACGCCGGCCGGGCAGGAGATGCACTCCCACGGGCCCAGCTCCCTGGAGACGCGGCGGCCGTCCTCGTCGTCGATGAACACCACGCAGCGACCCTTGAGGATGAAGAACACCTCCTCGACCTCGTGAGTGTGCGGCGCGTTGCCCTGGCCGGGCGGCACCAGCATGATCGACAGGGTGAAGTTCTCGGCCGGAATGATGCCGGCTGCGTCGTGCTTGCCCGAGGCGCCGGCCCCGATGAAGCGGTGCTGGGCGCGGCGATAGCCCTCGATATTGGCGTCGGAGAAGGCGTCCCAGTCGGGCACGCGGGTCTCGAACTTGGCGATGTACTTGTCGGCGATCTCTTCGAGCGTGGCGTTCTCGAGATGGGCGGGGCGGGCGTGACGGGCGGCCATTGGTCTTGGTTTCCTTAGTCTGGATCAGAGAACCGCGTCGGCGACCTTGACGGCGTCGATCATGCAGGCGCGGCGGATGAAGGCGTCGTGCAGGTCCGGGGTGATCCCGGCCACGCGGATGGCTTCCAGATTGGCGGCCCGGACGGTCGGATCGGCCTCGCCCAGGGTCTTCTTGTTCTGGATGCTCTGGGCCTGGACGAAGTCGGTCTGGGCCTTGCGCCGCTGGCGGGTGTAGCGGTCCAGAAGCGGCTCGGCTTCAGCGCCCTCCAGGAGGATCTGGGCCAGCTTCTCGGTCAGGTTCACGGCGTCGTGGATGCCGCCGTTCATGCCCATGCCGCCCACCGGGTTGTTGACGTGGGCGGCGTCGCCGGCCAGCAGCACCCGGCCCTTGTTGAAGCTGGAGGCCACGCGCTGGTGGACGCGATAGGTCGCCGCCGTAGCGATCTCGTAGCGGCCGGGCTTGGGGCAGAACTTCTGCAGGCGGGCCTCGATGAAGTCGGGGTCCAGCAGCTCTTCCTCGGTCTGCTCGGGCAGGGTGGGGCCCACGGCGCGCCACTGGCCGTCGCCCTCGGGGCCGCGGGCCTTGAAGAGATTTAGCCACTCGTCCGGATCGGCGAAGTAGTTGCGATTGTCGATCTCGGGCCGCAGCGTCGTGAAGTCGAAATAGGTGTCGATCTTCAGGAAGCGCTCGGGCCAGGTGAAGCCTTCGAACTCGAAGCCGGTCAGCTTGCGCACCGTGCTGCGGGCGCCGTCGCAGCCGACGATGTAGGCGCCCTTGATGATCTCCTCGGCCTGGCCGTCGGTCTGGACGCGAGCCTTCACGCCGTCGGCGGTCTGTTCGATGTCGATCAGGCGGGTGCTCATCCGCACTTCGGCGCCGTCGTCGGCCTGCAGGCGCGGCACGATCGTCTTGACGATCTTGTACTGCTCCCACTGCAGGACATACGGGTGGCTGGGGACATCCTGCATCTCGCGGATGTCGAAGCGGGCCACCAGGGCGCCGGTCGGCCGGTCCAGATAGTTGAAGACCGGGGACACCAGCCCCTGCATCAACCCGTCTTCCAGCAGACCCAGCTGGCTGAGCATGGCGACGGTTGGGGGATGGCAGGAGGCCGCCCGGCAGTCGATCTCGGGCTCGGCGAGCGCCTCGATCAGGATGACCGGCACGCCCTTGCGACGCAGCGCCCAGGCGAGCACCGCGCCGATCGGGCCGGCTCCGACAATGATGACCTTACGCGGGGAAGCCATGAGCGCACTCCATTGAACGGAGATACGCTATGGCTCGAATCTTTGTATGACAATCATATAAAGTTTAGGCTGTCGGGACGCAGTCCCGGCTGCCTAAGAAGCGACCTTCTCCGCCCGGTTTTCGTCCGCTTCCAGGCGGGCGACGATGGCGGCGCGGGAGTTGCGCAGGTGCTGGGCCATGGCGTGGGCGGCCTTGTCGCCATCGCCGGCGGCCACGGCCTCGACCATGGCGTCCCACTCGCTGAGACCGCCTTCCATCCGGCCGGGCTCGGACATCGACATGGCGCGCAGATAGTTGACCCGGGCCAGCAGCGGGCGGGCGACTTCCGAGATCACCCGGCTGCGGGCGCCTTCCAGGATGGTGTTGTAGAAATCGCCGGCCATGGCGGCCAGCTGGCGCGTCTCGCCCTTGGCGGCGGTCTTGGCGATGGTCTTCTGGATCTTGACCAGCAGCTTGACCTCGTCGGCGCTGGCCAGCGCGACAAAGCGGCGGATCGCCATGGTTTCGAGCATTTCGCGGATCAGATAGATGTCTTCGGCGTCCTTGGCGGTGATCACCGCGACGCTGATGTTGCGGCGCTTGCTGACCTCGACCAGGTTTTCCGACTGCAGCTGGCGCAGGGCCTCGCGCACCGAGGTGCGGGAGACGCCCATGGCCTCGCAGAGTTCGCGTTCCACCAGCCGCGCGCCGGGCGGGTACAGACCGGTGCTGATCGCGTTGCGCAGCTTTTCCAGCGTATAGTCACGGACCAGCGACGGGGTCTCGATGATGCGAAGGTCTTCGTATTCCAAGGCGTCCTCAGCTTTTCCATGCGGCTTCGGCCAAGCCTGATTGTCTGCTTATCCTACAAAGACTCACCGGGCCGCGCATAGCGCAAAGATCAAGTCCTGCGAGCGTTCTCCTTGATCAACCGCAAGGCGGGTAGGGCGATTCCCAGGCGGGCGGTCTGCAGCAGGCTATAGGCGGTCAGGGCCGAGGTCTTGGGATTGGTGGCCGAGGCCTTGCCGAAGATCTCGAACAGGAAGCGTCCGAACGCGCCGTCGGCCTCGATCACGCCCAACGGATCGGTGACCTTGCGCGACGAGACCAACCGCACCCGGGTGTCGTCCAGGCCGATGCCCGCCAGCGACACGGCGATCGAGACATTGGCGTTCTTGGGATAGCCCAGGGCGGCGTCGCGGGCGCTGCCTTCGAAGAACACGACCTCGTCCTGCGCGTGGTCCAGGTCGATCAGCTGCTCGGCCGGCGTGCCGCGCCAGGCTTCCGGCGGCTTGTGCGAGGTGTAGGTCACGGTCGACAGCCCGGCCAGGCGCGCGGCCGACAGTCCGTCCAGCCCGGCGATCGCCCCGGCCGGCAGCAGCACGCGGCCGCCGCCCTTCGCCTCGGCCGCCGCCAGCGTCGCGACCATCTCCGCATCGGCCAGCACGCCCACCGACGAGACCAGCAGGTCGACTCCCGCCGCCAACACGCCGGCGCCGTAGTCGCGCACCGACTGATGGCCGGCGCATTCCAGGACGATGTCGGGCTTGGCGGCCAGCAGGCCCTGCAGGTCGTTGACGATCGGCGCGCCGTCGGCCTCGCGACCGGGCCGAACCAGCACGGCGACCAGCTGATGGGCCTCGCCCAACCGCGTCATTTCCTGAGCGATTTCACGCCCGATCGCCCCGTAACCGATCAATGCCAAGCGTTCGCCGACCACCATCCTGCCTCTCCGACTTGCGTGATGAAGATAATATCGTATGACAAAGATCCGCCTCTTGGGCGACAGGTTTCGGCTCGCGGATCGGAAAGTGATGAACAGTCAGGCGCCCAATGGGCACAAGACCAAGGTGGCGATCATCGGATCGGGCAATATCGGCACCGATCTGATGATCAAGGTCATGCGGTTGTCCAAAACGCTGGAGATGGGGGCCTTCGTCGGCATCGACCCTGAGTCGGACGGCCTCAAGCGCGCCGAGCGTCTGGGCGTGCCGATCACCGCCGGCGGCATCGACGGCCTGGTGGGACTGCCGGGCTTCGCTGACATCGCCATCGTCTTCGACGCCACCAGCGCCGGCGCCCACAAGCATCACGACGCGGTGCTGCGCGCCCACGGCAAGCAGGTGATTGACCTGACGCCCGCCGCGATCGGCCCCTACACCGTGCCGCCGATCAATGGCGCGGCGCACCTGGATGCGCCCAACGTCAACATGGTCACCTGCGGCGGCCAGGCGACGATCCCGATGGTCGCCGCCGTCGGTCGCGTGGCCAAGGTCCACTATGGCGAGATCGTCGCCTCGATCGCCAGCAAGTCGGCCGGTCCCGGCACCCGCGCCAATATCGACGAGTTCACCGAGACCACCTCGCGCGCCATCGAGACGGTCGGCGGCGCCACGCGCGGCAAGGCGATCATCGTGCTGAACCCGGCCGAGCCGCCGCTGATCATGCGCGACACCGTCTATTGCCTCTGCGACGACGCCGACACCGCCGCCATCGAGGCCTCGGTCGAGGCCATGGTCGCCGAGGTCCAGGCCTATGTTCCCGGCTATCGCCTGAAGCAGAAGGTGCAGTTCGAGCGCCTGGGCGACAACGCCCCGCTGTTCATCCCCGAGATGGAGCGCAGCTTCACGGGCCTGAAAGTCACGATCTTCCTCGAGGTCGAGGGCGCGGCCCACTACCTGCCGGCCTATGCCGGCAATCTGGACATCATGACCTCCGCGGCGCTGAAGACCGCCGAGGCCATCGTCGCGCACCGCGCTGAGAAGGCGGCCTGACCATGACCGACAAGAAGCTGTACATCCAGGACGTCACCCTGCGCGACGGCATGCACGCCATCCGTCACCGCTACTCGGTCGACCACGTCCGCACGATCGCCAAGGCCCTGGACGAGGCCAAGGTCGACGCCATCGAGATCGCCCACGGCGACGGCCTGTCGGGCTCGTCATTCAACTACGGCTTCGGGGCCTGCACCGACTGGGACTGGATCGAGGCGGTGGGCGAGGTGCTGACCCACGCCAAGCTGACGACCCTGCTGCTGCCGGGCATCGGCACGGTGCATGACCTCAAGCGCGCCTACGACATGGGCGTGCGCTCGGTGCGGGTGGCCACCCACTGCACCGAGGCCGACGTTTCCAGGCAGCACATCGAATATGCCCGGGGCCTGGGCATGGACGTCGCCGGCTTCCTGATGATGAGCCATATGAGCCCGCCCGAGGCTCTCGCTCAGCAAGCGCTTCTGATGGAGACCTACGGCGCGCACTGCGTCTATGTCACCGACAGCGGCGGGGCCATGACCATGGACGCCGTCGCCGCGCGCCTGCAGGCCTATGACCAGGTGCTGAAGCCCGAGACCGAGCGCGGCATCCACGCGCACCACAATCTGAGCCTCGGCGTGGCCAACTCGATCGCCGCCGTCCAGAACGGCGCCATCCGCGTGGACGCCTCGCTGGCGGGCATGGGGGCGGGTGCCGGCAACGCGCCGTTGGAAGTCTTCATCGCCGCCGCCGACGTCTATGGCTGGAACCACGGCTGCGACCTCTTCAGGCTGATGGACGCCGCCGAGGACCTGGTCCGCCCGCTGCAGGACCGGCCGGTCCGCGTGGACCGCGAAACCCTCAGCCTGGGCTATGCCGGGGTCTATTCCTCGTTCCTGCGCCACGCCGAAAAGGCGGCCGAGGACCACGGCCTGGACGTGCGCACCATCCTGCTGGAACTGGGCAAGCGCCGCATGGTCGGCGGCCAGGAAGACATGATCACGGATGTTGCGCTGGATTTGGCGAAGGCGGGGTAGGGCGGCGTTCGAAGCTCTGAATCCCAACCGTCATCCCGCGCTTTATGCGCGGGACCCATGGTTCAGCTTGTGCGTGCGAGCTTAGGTCCGCACTTCACGTGCGGCGGACAGATGGGTCCCGCGCATAAAGCGCGGGATGACGGGCGTAGGGCAGGGGGTGAACGTCTAAGCGTTTGCTCAGCGTCTTGAAGCGACGCCTATCCCCGCATCTCCACGAGCATAACCGCCCCTCCGCATCAACAAATCCAACGCCTTACCCCCGCCACCCTCGAGCCCATCCAAAATCGACGCATCACCCCGAAAACCGCCCCCATACTTCTCCTCGTCCCATCGCGGGGGAGGGCGTCCGGCCGGCGACCGAGCGAGCGGTGGGGGTGATCGAGCGGGAAGCGCTGATCGGGGGTCTTAGGGCCGCCCTTGCGACGGATCTGGACGGGTTCCCTGAAACATCGGGACGAAAGCCAGCCGCCAGGGGTTCGATCGGCGCGGCAGGCGCGGGCTGAAATCGCCCGCGCGGTCCGGAGGGAACGCAGGCCTTCCGCCCGCCTGGGGCCTCTTTCGGAAGCGGGTTAAGACCCCGCGCGTCGAAGGCTCTGGAACAACGAGCACGCGGAGCGCTCCGGCCTCGGCCGAAACGGTACTCCACTAAACACATCTCCGGGCCCAGCCCGGACGCTCCGCCGCCTCCCCAAGCTCGCCGTTGAAGACCGGCGAGGGCGCGATCTTGCGCCTACTCGGCGGCCGCGCGCGCGGTGAAATAGGCCAGAAGCCGATCGACGAAATCGGTCACCGCCGCCTCGGCGGCATCCGGATCGCGGTCCTGCAGGGCCTGCAGGATCCGGGCGTCGCAAGCCAGGGTCAGGTCACGGTTCTCGGAGGACTCATGGATGCGGCCGCGCATCGTCTGGAAGACGTCGTCGACCATGCCGGCGCAGCGCCGCAGCAGAGCGTTGCGGCACATCTCGCGCAGCAGCACCCGGAACTCGGCGTTGGCGTCGATGAAGGCCTTGGCCTTGTCGGCCGCGTGGGCCTTTTCTTGTTTTTCGTGCGCCTTGGCCAGGGCGCGGATCTCGTCCGGCGTGGCCTCGATCGCGGCGTGGCGCGCCAGGCGCGCGTCCAGCAGGCGGCGCATCTCCAGCCGGTCCAGGATGTCCTTCTGGGTGTCGATCGGGACCAGGAAGCCGCGCTCCTGCTGGGTCAGCACGCCCTCGCGCGACAGCTGCAGCAGCACCTCGCGGATGGGGGTGCGCGAGACGCCGTAGGTCTCGGCCAGCTGGGTCTCGACCAGGCGACGGCCAGGCTCCAGCGCGCCTGACTGCAGCTCCTCGCGCATGCGGCGATAGACCTGGTCGCGCAGCCGTTCCCCCGGCGCGATGTCGCCCGTCTTCCTGACCATCCCCGTCTCCGTCGGAATCCCTTTGCTGGCTTAGGGGAGGGGCGGCGCCAACGCAATCGGCATGCTGTATGCAATGACGGCGTTCGATGATGAATTTCTGCATACTGTATACAAAGAAATTGAGCTTCATCAAGCAATCTGCTTTGTATGACAAAGCCGGTCGGCGAGGCCGGCGTCATCGCTTTTTAGGGGGAGGGCGACCCGCGGAAGCCGGGCGTCCACGGACCGGAGTTTTCTTCATGGCCTACAAGACCATCACCGCGTCGAAGCTGACGCCCACCCTGGGCGCCGAGATCGGCGGCATCGACCTGTCGCAGCCGCTGTCGGCCGATCAGCTGGCCGACCTGAACCAGGCGATCGCCGACCACCAGGTGATCTTCTTCCGCGACCAGGACCTGGATCCGGCCCGGCTGAAGCGCGTGGGCCAGTATTTCGGCGAGCTGCAGGCCCACGCCCTGAAGGGCCTGCCGGACCATCCCGAGGTGCGCAAGCTGCACGCCGACGAGACCTCCAAGCACGTGGCCGGCGAGGAATGGCACACCGACATGTCGTGCCTGGCCGTGCCGCCGATGGGCAGCATCCTCTACATGCACACCCTGCCGACCCTGGGCGGCGACACGATCTTCGCCAGCATGTATGCGGCCTATGACGCGCTGTCGCCGGGCATGAAGACCTATCTGGAGACCCTGACGGCGACCCACGACGGCGCTCTGGCCTTCGGCCGCTTCGATCCCGAGGGCAAGTTCCCCAAGGCGGTGCACCCGGTGATCCGCACCCATCCGGTGACCGGCAAGAAGGTGCTGTTCGTCAACCGCGGCTTCACCAGCCACATCAACGAGGTCAGCCGCGAGGAGAGCAACGCCCTCCTGCAGTACCTCTATAATCACGCCGAAAACGCCTACTGGCAGGTCCGCTTCCGCTGGACGCCGCACGCGGTGGCCTTCTGGGACAACCGCTGCACCCAGCACCTGGCCGTGTGGGACTACTTCCCGCAGCTGCGTTCGGGCTTCCGCGTGCAGGTCGAGGGCAATCCGGCTCACTACTAGGGTCCCACACCCAGCAAAAGGGCCGCGCCTCGAAGGAGGCGCGGCCCTTTCTCTTTGGGCGAAGGGATGATCCCGGTCAGGTGATTGAGATCGCCGCGCCCCGCTTGCGCTCGCCATAGGGGCGCAGGACCAGCATCAGCAGCGCCGCCACGATGCAGACCGGCGCGCCGATCGCCAGCATCACCTGGTACGAGCCGGTGGCGTCATAGACCCCGCCGAAGGCCACCGGGCCCAGGCCCATCGCCACCATCACCGCCGAGAACAGCACGCCGAAGATCCGCGCGAAGGCCTTCAGGCCAAAATAGCGGCTGGTCAGATAGGCCAGCATGTCGACCTCGGCCCCCAGGCTGCCGCCCAGCAGCAGGGCCGGGACGATCAGCGCCCAGGTCGGCAGCGGCACGGCCAGCAGGCCCATGCCCAGCGCCGACAGGCCGAAGAAGATCACGGCGATCTTGCGGGCGTCGAAGCGGTCGATCAGGAAGCCGATCAGCACCCGGCCGCCGAAGGTGGCGAAACCGAACAGCGAGGCCATGCTGGCGGCGGCCTCGGGCGTCAGACCTCGGTCGGTCAGCAGCGGGACCATGTGCGGGATCAGGCCGTACAGCACGAAGGCCAGGCCCACGAAGATCGAGGCCAGCACCCAGAAGTCGCGCTTGGCCATCGCGCCCTTCAGCGTGTCGCCCTGGCTTTCGGCCGGATTGGCCTCGGCGGTCGGCGTGTCGGAATCGATCGGCGCCTCGCCCTCGGTCTTCTCCTTCAGCAGGAACAGCACCATGGGCAGGGTGACGCACAGCATGATCAGGGCCAGGGCGACATAACAGCCCTTCCAGCCGAACTGGTGGATCGCCGCCTGGCCGACCAGGGGCACATAGGCAAAACCCAGGCCCGTGCCGCTGCCGGCGATGCCGATGGCCAGGCCCCGCGAGCGGTCGAACCACGAGGCCAGGATGCGCATGTAGGGCACGCTGTTGGCGCCGGCGGCCAGGGTGCCCATCAGCACATAGGCGGCCATGAACTGCCAGGCCTTGGTCACCACCAGCGGGATGGCCAGCAGGCACAGGCCCAGGGCGATCACCGACGGGATCAGGACGCGGCGCGCCCCGAACTTGTCGACCAGGCCGCCGACCAGCGGCAGCGACAGGGCCGTGCACAGCATCATCAACGAGGCTGCGCCGCTGACCTCGCTGCGGCTCCAGCCGAACTGGTCCTGGAAGGCGTTGATGACCAGGCCCAGCGAGGCCAGGCCGAAGGCGGCCGGTCCGGTTGAGATGCCGAACAGGCAGATGCCGATGATCAGCCAGCCCTTGGCGCCGAGCGGCTTGCGGACGGGCGGGGCGGCGACGGTGTCGAGCGCATCAGCGGTCATGGGTTCACCAGCTCCACGAACACCGGCGCGCCGTCGGCCCGATAGACCTTGCCGCCCTTCATGACGAACTTGACGCGCTCCAGCTCGGTGATGTCGGCCAGTGGGTCGCCGGCCATGGCGATGATGTCGGCGTAGCGGCCCGGCGCGACGGCCCCGATGTCCTGCGAGCCGATCAGCTCGGCGCCGGCGGCGGTGGCGGCGGTGATGACCTCGGCCGGGCTCATGCCGGCCTGGACCATCAGCGCGCCTTCCTTGACGTTCTCGCCCTGGCCGGTGTCGCTGCCGAAGGCGATCTTGACGCCGGCGGCATGAGCGTTGGTCAGCTTGGTCAGGCTGGAGCCCATGGCCAGCACCTTGGCCACGGTCGAGGGGTTCAGCGTCTCGGGCCGGTTCTTGGCCGCGTCGTACAGGCGCTGGGTCGTCAGCAGGGTGGGGATGAAATAGGTCCCCTTGGCCTTCATCAGCTTGAAGGACTCGGCGTCGGCATAGGTGCCGTGCTCGATCGAGTCGACGCCCAGGCGGACGGCGACGTCGATAGCCGCCTTGCCGTGGCCGTGGGCCGCGATCTTCATGCCCAGGGCATGGGCCGCGTCGACGGCGGCCTTGATCTCGGCCTCGCTCATCAGCTGGGCCTTGGGATCGTCGCCCTGGCTGACGACGCCGCCGCTGGGCATGATCTTGATCTGGTCGGCGCCCAGCTTGTGCTCCTTGCGGGCCAGCTTGGTCACCGCGTCGGGACCGTCGGCGATGCCGGCGCCCCAGTCGCGGCGCGAGACGTCCTCGGCATAGCCGTGGCTCCAGTCATTGTGGCCGCCCGTGGGGCCGATGGCCTCACCGGCCACCCACATGCGGGGGCCCGCGACCGAGCCTTGGTTGATGGCCTTCTTCATGGCCACGTCGATGCCCGACAGCCCGCCCAGGTCGCGCACCGTGGTGACGCCCGACTGCAGGATCTTGCTGACATTGACCGTCGAGGCCAGGGCCGCATCCAGGGCCGAATTGGTCACCGCCTTGGCGATGCCGTTGCCGGTGCGGCTGAGCGAAGTGACATGGGTGTGCGAGTCGATCAGGCCGGGCATCACCGTGGCCCTGGATAGGTCGATGACCTTGGCCCCGGCCGGCGTGACGAAGCCTGGCTCGACCCCGGTGATGCGGTCCTTGGCGATCAGGATCGAGACCTGCTCGCGCGGCTTGGTGGTCAGGCCGTCAATCAGGCGGCCGGCGTGGATCACCGTGTCCTGGGCCTGGGCGGAACCGGCCAGCGCGGAGGCGGCCAACAGTACGGAAAGGGCCGCCTTGCGGCGCCCGCGTCTAGCATTTTGGGTAATCAAGGAAATCGGCCTTTCCGAGGCGGGTCCCGCCCCTGTCGCATACGGTATGCAATCGAGTTGAGGGGGCGGACGGCAAAGCGGCGTCGCGAAGCCGATGGCCGCGCGGCGCCTGAAAATTGATCAGGATCAAGCGGCTTGGGCTGTCGTCCGCGCGAAGGCGACGACCTGCCGGCCGACCAGTTCCAGCTGCTCGCGGACCTTGGTGTCCTGGCACTGGCCCTCGGTGTCGAACAGGCCCGGCGCGCTCTGGACCGAGGCCCCGCAGGGCGTGGGCCAGCCGCGCATGGCGTGGACGATGGCCCGCAGGCCGGCCAGCACCGGTCCGCCGCCTTGCGGGCCATAGGCCGTGGCGATGCAGCCGACCGCGCAGCCGTCGAAATAGACCCGCGGGTCGGCCCGCATCTCTTCCATCAGGTCGATGGCGTTTTTGACCATGCCCGAGACGCCGCCGTGATAGGCGGGGCTGGCGATCACGAAGCCGTCGGCGGCCCGGCAGACCGCGATGAACTCCGCCTCGGCCGGGGAACGGGGCGCGGCGGGATCGTAGTGCGGCAAGCTGGCCAGGAAGGCGCCGTCGAACAGCCGGACCTCCGCCCCGGCCGCCTCGGCGGCGGCCAGGCTGACCTTCAAGGCCAGTTCGGTGGTCGAGCCGGGGCGGGTGGCCCCGCCGATGCCGACGATCAGGGGGCTCATTGTTGCTCTTCCGTCTGCGGGGCGGGGGTCTTCGGGCTGAAGATCCAGTCGATGCGATCGTCGGTCAGTTTCTTCGGCGTGGCGGCCTTCCAGCTCTCGGCGGCGTTGACGTCGCCCTTGCCGTCATAGGTCGCGACCTGCGGATAGGCGAAGAGCGGGCGCTGACGCATGACGGCGCCGGCGGCGTCCTTCTGGGTGGCGACCACGCCGTCCGGCGCCTGGCCCTTCTCGACCCAGGCCATGACGGCCGGCATGAAGTCGAAGGTGTTGGGGGCGTTGCCGCCGCGGCAGTGGAACATGCCCGGCACCATGAACAGGCGGAACCAGCCACGCGTCTTATCCAGCCCGCCCTGACGGGTGTGGACCTGGGCGTAATAGTCCAGCGTGTTCAGCGGCGAGACGCCCTGGTCGGCCCAGCCGTGATAGATGATCAGCTTGCCGCCGCGCGCCTCGAAAGCCGTCAGGTCCGGCGCCTCGCCCGGCGCGACCGGGTCGTAGCGGGTCAGGGCGTCCTTGATCTTCGGGATGTCGGTGTCGAAGTCGAAATCGCGATAGGTGAACGACGCGGGCGGATTGGGCGTGAAGTTCAGGAAGCGCTGGGCGCCGTCGGCCAGGGTCAGGCGGTCGTCGCCCTTCCAGGCGCCTTCGCTGCCGAAGGTCTCGCCGCCGGGGAACAGGCGTTCGCCCTGGCTGTTGCGCGGGCCGTCATAGACCTTGGCGGCCGCCGCGATCTGGGCGTCGCTGAGGCAGGTCGCGCCTTCGCCGCCGTCCTTGCAGCGCACGGTCTTCAGGTCGAACTTGCAGGCGCGGGGATCCATGATGATCCCGTCCTTGACCCCGTCGATCCCGTCGCAGGCGGCGATCACCGCCTGGTGCAGCACCTGCAGCGTCGCGTCGGACATCACCGGGGTGTTGTCAGGTTTCAGCAGGTACTGGGCGTCCCAGGTGTTGGCGATCGCGCCCAGGCGGCCGGCGAAGGCGGGGTCGCCGGCGATGATGCCGTCGAAGTCGCCCGGATAGTGCTGGGCCTCCATCAGCCCCTCGCGCCCGCCCGTCGAGCAGCCGCGGAAATAGGAGAAGGCGGCCTTTGCGCCGTAAAACTTCTCGACGATGGCCTTCGAGGCAATGGCCGAGACGTGGGTGGCGCGGCGGCCGTAGTCGCGGCGGGCGTCCTGGCTCTCGCCCCACAGCGGATCGCGCAGGAAGTGGCCGACATGGCCCATGTTGTTGGCGCTGACGGCGAAGTCCTTGGCCAGCACGTCGCCGCAGTTCTGGATGTTCACGCCGCCGCAGAAGCCGCCGCAGCCGACCTGGAAATAGCGGCCGTTCCAGGTCTTGGTCGGCAGGCGCAGCTGGAACTGGATCTGCGGCTGCACATAGCCACTGATGTCGCAATATTCCGGCACGCCGTTCGCCGCCGGAACCAGCTTGGCCGCGGTGATCGAGGTCGGCGCGCCTTCCAGCCGTGATAGGTCCCAGGCCACCAAGCTTTCGCAGGGCGCCTTGGCCTTCAGGTTCGCATCCGTGGACGCCTTGCCCTGCGCCGCCGCGCCGGATCCCCACGCTGTCGCCGCCCAGCAGGCGATGGCCATGATCCACAGCTGCCGCCAGCGGCCAATCAATCGCATCATGTCGAGCAGTCTCCAGTTGCCAGAACTGAAGCACATTGTATGACAATCAGACGATGCTCAATGATGATGATGTCGGGCGGATGCGATCGTTCAAGGCGCCTAAAAGGTGAGCTGAGGCTGCCTAAGGCGGCGCCATAGCGCTGGGGCGAAAGCCGGGAGCGCCGACGCTCTTCACTGTGGGCGAGACGATGATTTGCGGCCGCGGCCGAGCCCGGCCCCCAGCCGGGCGGGAGAGTGTGATGACCGAGCCGAAAGCCGCCCTCGTGGCCACCGAGCCTACGCCGAGAGTCGGGCCACGCGCCCCGCAACACCTGATCGTCGTGCTGGGCCCGCACAGAGCGCACGCTGACGATCTGATTCCGATCGCCGACGCCCTCGTCAGTCGCGTTCCCCACGCGGCGGCCGTGATCCTGACGCCGCCGGGAGGGGCGGGATGGTTCATCGAGACCGGCGGACCGTCCGACGAGGCGGCGGTGGACGCGGCCTTGGCGCGGCTCTGGCCCAGGATCCTCAAGGCCTGCGAAGCCGAAGGCGTCTCGAGCGACAACCTTTCCGTCTTCGGCTTCGGTCAGGGGGCGACCCTGGCCATCGCCGCGGTCGCCGCGGGGCTGCCGTTCGCCTGCGTCATGGCCTTGGCGGGGCGGCTCGTCGGGCCTCCGAAGCCAAAACAACCCGGTGCGCCGGATCTTTTCATGTCGTGTGGCGAGCGCGACGCCATCACATCACCGACCGAAAGCCGTGACGCAGCCGAAACCTTCAGCCGACACGGCTACGATGTAGCCCTGATCACGGCGCCGCAGCTTGATCACGCCATCGATCCCGAACAGATCCATCAGGCGGCGTCCTTCCTGCGCGGAACGATCGTAGGCCGGACGCTTGATCGAAGGGACCCCTCTTAAGGCCCTGACGCGGGCACGTTCATCGGGCGAGGCGGGCATTCAGCATCCGAGCATGGCCGTTCTTTCACCGTGTTGTTTTCGATGCGTCATGATTGAACCCTAGAAGCTGCTCGTGATGCTGATTGAAGACACGAGTACGGGACACCTGCTGGCCAAGAACGCCAGTCGTCTGCGGGCTCTGGTGCTCAGTCGCGTGCGTAGCGAGGCCGATGCCGACGACATCAGCCAGGAGGCCCAAGTGCGCGCCCTGGCTCGCTCGCGCGCCGCGCCGCTGAAGGACCCGGTGGCCTACGCGTTCCGCATCGCCCTCAACCTGCTCAGCGACCGCGGTCGTTCCGGCGCGCCGGCCAGCGCGATCGAGGAGCATGTCCCGTCGAGCGAACCGTCGCCGCTTGAGGCGCTGGACATGAAGCAGCGGGCTGACCTCTACACCCGGACCCTGCAGGCCATGCCGCGACTGCGTCGGGAAGTGTTCGTGCTGAGACAGTCGGCCGAATTGGGCTATCCCCAGATTGCCGCGCGTCTGGGAATCTCGGTCGAGGCGGCGCAGAAACACTATAGCCGAGCCGCCATCGAGGTGCGCCGGGCGGTCTCGAACATCTGATGAAGCGCGAAGACGATATCGAAGAACAGGCGGCCGTGTGGGCCGATCGCCAGCGTCGGCGAGAGATGGGCGAGGCCGCCAACGCCGAGCTGCGCGCCTGGCTGGACGGCGGCCCCGAGCGCGCGGCGCTGCTGCGGGCGCATGCCGAAATGCTGGCTGATCCGGCGTTGATGCAGGCTAGCGGGGCGACCCTCAAGGACCTGCCCCCCGTCCGACCGCGTGCGCAATCCTGGCGTTGGGCCGCCGCCTGGAGCGCCGGGCTTGCGGCGGCGGCCCTGGCCGTCGGCGTGATGATTTGGCCGGCCCGCCAGGTGGTGACCACCGAGGCGTTCCAGGCGCCGGCCGGGCGTCCGTTGACCGCGTCGCTGGATGACGGCTCGACGGTTCAGCTGAACGGCGGCAGCGATATCCGAACCACTTTCGACGGCGGGAAGCGGGAGGTGCGTCTGCGCGGCGAGGGCTTCTTCGCGGTCGCCAAGGACGCCCAGCGGCCGTTCTCGGTCTACACGGCGACGCATCGGATCACCGCCCTGGGGACGCGCTTCAATGTCGACGAGCGTAGCGACGGCGCGGTCGAGATCAGCGTCCTGGAAGGTCGGATCGAGGTCGCGGACCTGAAGGACCCGCAAGCCCGCGTCGTGATGACGGCCGGGCATCGCCTGGTCGCAGGCAAGAGCCCGCTGACCGCCTCGCTGACTCAGCCTTTGGCGGCCGACGGCGACTCGCCGGACTGGACCAAGGGTTGGATCGACGCCGACGATATGAGCCTGGCCGACCTGCTGCTGGCGTTGCAACGCCAGGCGCCGGGGCTGAAGGCCGGTCTCGGCGATCCGGCCTTGGCCAGTCGACGGGTCAGCGGGCGGTTCGAGGCTTCGGACCCGCGCGAGGTGCTGACTGTGGTGGCGGCGACGCAGGGGCTGAAGTTGCGGACCGAAGCGTCTGGCCGCGTCCTGATCGACCGTTGACCCGGGCATGGCGTCGCCGCGCGCGTACCTGCTGGGAGCCGCCGTTCTCACGGGGATCCTGACGCCTGCGTTTGAGGCGCAGGCGGCCGGTCGGTTGGCGGTTCGGCGCGAATACACCATCGCTGGAGGCTCGCTGTCCGACGCCATCCGCGAACTGTCCCGGCAAGCTGGGGTCGCGATCGTCGCCGATAGCGCCCTGATCCGCCGTCGCGTGGCTCAGCCGCTGCGTACGCGAGGGACCGCGCGGGAGGCTTTGGCGCAGCTTGTCGGCCCGAGCCTAAGGGTGCGGGTCATCGGCGACACCCTGGCGGTCGAGGCCGCGCCCGTACAATCTCTGCCAGAGGCTCCGGCGACGCCCGTGACCGCCGTTGAGGCGGTGGTGATCCTGGGACGGGATGGCGCCACGCGCGAGGCGTTGGAGCTCAAGCGCCGCAACGCCGGTGTCAGCGACATCATCAGCGCCGACGACCAGGGCACGCTGCCGACCAGCAACGTCGCTGAGTCCTTGGCGCGGCTGCCTGGCGTCAACGTGCTGCGCAACCACCAGACCGGCGAGGGCGACCGCATCACCGTGCGCGGCATGGGGACCGAGTGGAACGCCTACCGCATCAACGGCGTGCGCCTGGGGGGCGTCGGCTCCCGAGCGGACAAGTTCTATCGCGGCGTGCGGCTTGGCTATCTGCCGCCCGAGGGCGTCGACACGCTGACGGTCCACAAGACCCTCACGCCGGACATGGACGGCGACGCCCTGGGCGGGCTGATCGACATCCGCACGCCCACGGCCTTCGACGCCAAGCGTGATTACGTGCGGGTGTCGGTCGAGCGCGGCTGGCTGACGCGGTTCGACAATCCGCCGGCCAGCAAGCTGGCGGTCGCCGCCTCGCGCCGGTTCTCGGACCGACTGGGCGTCTTCGTCGCCGCCAACTGGAGCGACGCCCGCTCGCGTTTCGAGATGGTGGGCGGCGATAGCGACGACCTGCCGCCGGCCTGGTACCCCAGTGTCCAGACGACGGGCCTGGACGCCGACACCTTCCTCAAGCGAGGGATGGAGCTGGCGGTCGGCGACACGCGCGTCCGTCGCGTGGGCGTCAATGGCAGCCTGGACTGGCGGGGCGAGGCCCAGACGGCGCACCTGCGCTTCCAGTTCAACCACTATGAGGGCCAGGAATACCGCAATCGCCTGAACTTCCGGAACGACGGCCTGAAGGGAACCGAGCGGCTGACCCAGGCGGACCTGACCCTGACCGGATTGCGCCAGCCGCAGGACATGGTTGTCGGGAGCGATCCAGTGCTGGGTCGCGTCTACGGCTACACCCCGGCGCAGATGAAGGACGTCGACGGCGATGGCCGGATCACCGACGCGGACCGCAAGACGCGCTCGGTCTACAGCCTGGAAGGCGCGTCGGGCGTCTGGGACCCCATGGGCTTTCGGCTGCGGCGATTCTGGGAAGCGACTCAAGAGTCGGGGCTGCTGTCCTCCATCACCCTGGGCGGTGAGAAATGGGCCGGGCCGTGGACCCTGGACTACGACCTCTCCGTATCGCGGTCGCAGGACTATCTCGACGACGGCTACACGCTGGAATTCCGCACCGACGCGGTCGGTTGGCTGGGCAACCGCGGCGTGGCGATCATCGAGACCGACGATCCGCGCTATCCGCTATGGGGCCTAAACGCTGCCGGCCTGAAGGGCGTGCAGGACCCGGCATCCTACAAGTTCCGCAGCCTGAGCGGCGGTTCGGAGAAGGCGGCCGAAACGCTGGTCCAGGGGCAGATCGACATCACCTACGCGCCGACCGGCTCCTGGCTGGAGACCGTGCGGATGGGGGGACGCTACATGCGCTCCGACCGCAAGAGCGTGACAGTCTCCCGCCCGGCCCTGGAGGGGCCCGCGACCCTGGCCGACCTGAGCGGGCTGTTCGGTGAGACGGTCACCGACCTCTTTAGCGGGCGCTATACGGGCGTCCATCAGTTGGGGGTCACCTTCAGCACGGACGCCCTGCTGGCCGAGCTGAAGCGGGCCTATGCCGGCGATGGCCGCAACTTCACGATCGATCCGGAATCCGAGGGCGAGACGCGGCAGACCAATTTCCGCCTGAACGAGGACGCCCTGGCGGGTTACGCCATGGCGACTGCGCGCTGGGGCGACAACCTGCTGACCGGCGGGGTGAGGGTCGAATACACGCACAGCCGCATGGTGATCCCCGTCGTCGACGCGATCCGCGGCGGAGGGTTGCTGCGGCGCGGCAACAACTTCATCAACGTGCTGCCGTCGGTGCATTATCGACGGGCGCTAGAGAACGGCCTCGTCGTGCGCGCGGCGGTGTGGACGAGCTTTGCACGGCCTGACATCGCCCGGATGACGTCGGCGCAGCAATACGTCTACGACCAGGATCCGGACAAGAACGGCGAAGCCAATCCAGAGTCGGAATGGGTGCTGACCGAAGTGCGGCAAGGCAATCCCGACCTGCGTCCGATGGAGGCGACGGGCTACGACCTGTCGTTGGAGCGCTATGGCGGCTCCACGATCTGGTCCCTGGCGCTTTACCGCAAGGAGATCCGCAACTTCCTCTATCGGGCGTCGACCAGCACCATCCGCGACGGCGGCCTGATCGACAACGGCTCGCAGGACGGCGTGCCGGTCAAGGCCTATGTCAACGGGCGGTGGGCGCGGATCACCGGCCTGGAGCTGGGTCTGCGCCATGCCTTCGACCGGCTCCCGCCGCAGCTGGGCAAGCTGGGACTGACGGCGACCCTGACCTGGCAGGTCAGCAAGGCGGCGGCCAACATCTCCTGGCGTCCGCCGGGCGATGTTTTGCCGTTCACCGAGACGCCCGAGATCCTGGCCTCCATGGAGCTGTTCTGGCAGGGCGGCGGCTGGGAGGCGGCCGTGGGCTGGAACCACCAGTCGCCCTTCCTGGAGGGCATGGACAGCTTCGGCAATGACCCCTACGAGCGGGGCTACAGCTTCGTGGATCTCAGCATCCGCCGGCGGTTCGGGGACACCGGCCTGGCGTCGCTCCAGGTCCGCAACGCGCTCAACAGCCACACCTACTGGTACACCTTCGGGTCCGGGCCGGACCATTTGCGCGAGTATGTGCGCAATGGTCCGACCGTGACCCTGGCGATCACCCGCAGCTTCTAGGGCGCGGCCTTCAACCCGCAGGCGACAAGCGCCTTCCTCAGCCTCCGAGGTTGGTCCGTCTGGATCACGTTGGCGTCCAGGTCGACAAGGGCGCCCAGGCGCGCGCAGACGTCCGGAGCGTCAGCTTCGATCGCCTCGTCGACCTCGCCCAGGGCGTTGATCCAGGTGCGGGCGGGCAGGGCGCGGATTCCAGCCTGCAGGGCGGGGACCAGCGAGTCCGGATCGCCATGGATGATGGCGACGGGCGCCAGGTCCGCGGCCTTGTCTCTCAGGGCGTCGCGCTCAGCCACGCGTGGCATCACCCGCGCCGTCGGCGCCAGCTTGCGGACCTGTCGCAACACGTTGCTGTCGCCGTCGAAGAAGATCACCTGGTCCAGCATGCCCAGGCCCTCGACGACCGCCACGATCGGGGCGACGCGCTCGGTCTTCAGGTCCAGGTCGACAAGCACTCTACCGCACGACCGGCGCAGGGCTTCCAGCAAGGTGGGCGGCGGTTCGGTCCCGCCCTTCAAGGTCAGCGCCCGCACCTGGGCGTAGGTCAGGCGTTCGGCGTCGCCTTTGCCGCCGGTGGTGCGGGTCACGGTCTGGTCGTGCATCAGATAGGGCACGCCGTCGGCCGAGACCTTGATGTCGATCTCGATCAGGTCGGCGCCCTCGACGACGGCTTCCTCGATGGCGGCCAGCGCGTTTTCCGGCGCGTTCAGGTGGCCGGCGCGGTGGGCGGCGATCAGCAGGTCGCCGCGGGGGCGCTCGAGCTGGGCCTGCAGCCCGTCCATGACCGGCGTCGCGCCACAGACGGGCTGGGTCAGGGCCGGCGTCGCCGCCAGCCCCGCCAGCAGGAGGGCAAGTCCGAGCGCCCTCACTTCTTATCGTCCTTGCGCAGGATCAGCTCGGGCGTCTTGGGCGCGAGATCGGTCAGGGCGGCGGGGCCCTTGCCGTTCTTGTCCAGGCGGAAGGCGTCGTAGAGTACGCCGTCCATCGTATAGGCGCGCACCGTCAGCCGGGTGGGGGAGACCTCGACCTGCTGGTACAGCTGGATGCCGCTGCCCTTGCGCGTGGTCCAGCTGAGGTCGCCCAGCGGGTACTGTTTGGGGCCGACATTGGAGACCATGTAGACGGGGCCCTTCGGATGCGGACGCCCGCGGCCATAGGTGTGGTCGTGGCCGGCCAGCACCAGGTCGACGCCGTACTTGTCGAACAGCGGCTGCAGGGCCACGCGCAGCTCGCCCTGATCGCGACCCTTGGCCGTCGAATAGAGCGGATAGTGCAGGAACACGGCGGTCCAGCGGCCGGGGTTCTCAGCCAGTTGGCGCTCCAGCCACTGGACCTGGGCGCGGGCCGAGTCCGGGCTTTCGTCCATCATGTCGGCGTCCAGCGAGATCAGACGCAGGCCCTGGTAGTCGGCGCGATAGACGGTCTCCTTCAGCGCCTCGATGGGGGCGTTATCGGGCAGGGTGAACTGCAGGCGCCACTGGCGGGCCAGCGCCTGGGCGACCGCGCCCTGGGGCTTGGTGTACTCGTGGTTGCCGGGGGTCATCAGCGACGGCGTCTCGGCGATGCGGTCGACGTCCATGCCGAACCACTCGCCCCACTCGGCGTCATTGTCGGCGCGATTGATCAGGTCGCCGGTGAACAGCATGAAGGCCGCGTCCGGCGTTTCCTTCAGGGCTCGGCGCACGGCGTGGCCGCCCATCGCGCGGATGTCGTTCTGGACGTCGCCCATATAGAGGAAGGTGAAGGGCTTGGCCTCGGCGGCGGCGGTCCGCACCTGGCGCCAGGGCGACCAGGCGCCGTCCTTGCCGACGCGATAGATGTACTGGCTGGCGGAGGTGAGGCCGGTGATGCGGACGCTGTAGTACTCGGCCGCGACGTCCTGGTCGTCGCGGGTCTTGAACGCCGCCGGGGTGCGCTGAGCGGCGACGCGCGTCGCCTGCTGAGCATAGGCCGGACCCGGGGTCAGCGGAGCGTACTCGACGAAGCCGTCGCCCGAGCCGGGCGCGGCGCGCCAGTTGAAGGCCAGGCTGGTGGCGGGCGTGTCGGTCAGGTTGACGATCACCCGCTCGGGCATGGCCGAGGTCTGGGCGAAGGCGGGGGCGGCGCACAGCGCCAGCGCGCTGGAAAACAGGATCGCGCCGAGGCGAACGGTGGGGCGCATGAGGATGTCCTTGAAAGCGGAAAAGCAGAAGGCCCGCGGGACGCCAGGTCCCGCGGGCCGAAGGCGGGTCTAGAGCCGCCAGTTCATGTTCAGGCTGAGGTAGCGACCGTTCTCGATGTAGTCGCGAACGCCGCCCTTACCTTTGCCGAAGGTGTAGTAGTAGGTGTAGCTGTCCAGCAGGTTCTGGACCTTGAAGGTCGCCGTCAGGTTCTCGTTGATCTTCCGGCGCAGCATCAGATCCACGAAGTGGTAGTTCTGCTCGTAGGGATCGTTGCCGTAGTCCTCGATGTCTTCCAGCGAGGCGGCCTGGTAGTTGTAGGCCACGTAGGCTTCCCAGCCTTTATGCTCCCAGAACAGTTCCAGGTTCACGATCTGGTCGGGCGTCTCCATGAACGGCAGGGTGTAGCCGTCCGGATGCCAGGACAGGCCCGTCGTCGCCTTGGACTTCTGCAGCGTCGCGTTCATCGCCACGCCCAGGCCGTTGAACGGCGAAGGCAGCCAGTGCAGTTGCTGACGGGCGTTGAACTCGACGCCGTAGATCTTGGCCTTGTGACCGTTCAGCGGCTGGGAGATCGAGACGCCCGACGGGTCGTCGAACTCGCCGGCCGTGCCGTTCTGGATGATCGAAGACGACGAGCGGAACAGGAACTTGTCGATGTCCTTGTAGAAGAAGGCCAGCGAGTAGGCCCCGGTGCGGCCGTTGTAGTACTCGGCCGACAGGTCGTAGTTGGTCGAGGTCATCGGCTTCAGGTTCGGATTGCCCTGAGAGATGCTCTCCAGAACCCACTGGTTGGTGGGGTTGGTGACGCCGTCGTTGTCCGGGTCGCTGTTGTAGCCGTACTCCTTGACCGAGGTCATGCGGTTGATGTCCGGACGCGAGACGCTGGTCCAGATCGCCGCGCGTAGCTTGGCGTTGGCGTTGAGGTCGTAGTTGAGGTGCACCGAGGGCAGCCAGTTGGTGAAGCCCGACGTGTCCTTGGTGTAGTCCTCGCCGCGCACCGGGTCTTCGGTCCAGGCGCGGATGGTGTTCTTGGTGTCTTCCATGCGCACGCCGGCGATGATCTCGGCGTTGCCGAAGCGGGCCGTGGCCATGGCGTAGGCCGAAACGACCTGCTCGTCGTAGAACCAGGTCGAGGCGTAGTCGATCGCGTCGACCTCGTTCTTGGTCAGCAGGGTCGACTGGCCGGCCTGGCCGCGCTTGATCTCGGCCATCATCTTGTCGGTGTCGATGACCGCGCCCAGTTGGTGTGCGCCGGTGTAGCGACCGCCGAACATGTCGGTGACCGGTTCGCCGAACAGCGACGAGTAGTCGGCCATCGTGCCCTTGGGCGACAGATCCATCAGCGAGCCGTTGATGCGCTCACGCTCGGACTTGTAGTACTTGGCGCCCGCGCGCACCTCTTGTAGCCACGAGCCGGCGGGCTTGTAGAAGACGTTGAACTGGCCCTGGTTCAGGGTCTCCTTGGCGCCGCCGTAGCTGCCGCTGAGGCTGGAGGCGGTGAACTCCTTGAGGTCCTGCACGCCGGCCATGCCGGCCGAGTTCAGCACCCACTTCAGGTACTGCGGATTGCCCTGGTTGACGATCTCGACGCCCTCGTTGCCCTTCCACAGATAGGCGTTGCGGCCGAAGTACATCTCGTAGCTGTCGACGATGTTGTCCTCGGATTCCGAGTGCGACGCGTCGTAGTCGATCTTGAAGTCGCCGAAGGTGCTTTCGCCGCCCAGATTGACCAGCGACAGCAGGCCCTTGGTGGTGCCGCCTTCCCAGTAGCGACGTAGGCGGAAGCCTTTCGGGTCCCACGCGCCCGAGGCGCCGTTCAGGCTGTAGAAGCCGGCGCTGCCCTTGTCGGCGTCGGTGATCACGCCGTCCTTGTCGCGGTCGATGATCTGGGCGGTGGTGTAGCTGTAGATCGCGCCCTTGCCGCCATAGCCGATGATGGCGTTCTGCGGCTGGGCCAGGCCGCCAGCCTTCTTGTCGACCTGTTCGAGGCGGTTCGAAACGCTGGTGCCGCCTTCGTTGCGGAAGTTCAGGCGGTTGCGGAATTGGGTCTCGGTGTACTCGTTGTACTGGCCGCGCAGGTGGAACAGGTGGTTGTCGCCGCGCCAGTCCAGCGAGCCGTTGAAGCCCCAGCGCTCGACGTCGGTGTTGCCGGTCGACATTTCGAGACCGCGGGTCACGAAGGTCTTCGGATCGAAGTCCAGGCTCTGGGTCGTGCTGTACCAGGTGCGGGGCATGTTATCCCCGGAGTTGCCGATCTGCTCGAACTGCGAGCGGCGCTTGGAATAGTTGCCGGTCACGAACACGCCCAGGCGGTCGCTGAACTGCTTGCCGATCTGCAGGTCCGTCGCCCACGAGGTGCGGTCGTCGCGCTGTTGCAGCAGCGTGCCCTCGACAGAGCCGGCGATGTAGGTCGGCTTATAGTCGAACGCCGTCGGGGTCTTGATGTCGATCGTGCCGCCGATGGCGTCGCCGTCCATGTAGGGCAGCAGGCTCTTGTAGACAGTGATCTGGTCGATGCCCGAGGTCGGCAGGAAGCTGAGGCGCACGCCGCGGTGGAAGTTGTCGCCGGGCGAGCCCGTGCCGCCCATGCGCACGCCGTTGACGGCGTAGGCGTTGTACTCGGTCGACATGCCGCGGATCACGACCCGGTCGCCTTCGCCGGTGAAGTGGTTACGCACGGCCGAGACGCCGGGAATGCGCGAGGCGGCTTCGGTCAGGTTCGACGAGGGCAGCTTGCCCATGTCGTCGGCGCTGACGCTGTCGGAAATCATGTCGTTGTTGCGCTTCTCGTCGATCGAGCGGCGCAGGCCCTGCATCAGGCCGGTGACGATCACCTGGTCAACTTCGGTGCCGTCGGCGGCCGCGGCCGACTTGGTGGCTTCCGGCGCGGACTGGACTTGGGCCGTGGCCCATTCCGGAAACGCCGCCAGGAGCGCCAGGCCGCCCGCGGCGGCTAGGTAGTGAGACTTTGAACTGATCATTTGATCCCCCGTGCTTGCATGAGCGCACGGGAGAGAGACGCCAGGGCGAGAGAGGCTGACAGGCGTCACGAATATTTTGCGATGTCTTTGCTGATCTGTCGTGTTTGGGCGTGTTTCGACGTCTCCAAGTTGTCACCGATCGCGTCTATTGGCGCCGTCTTGCGGAAACGCCGGGGGAGTGCGATGCGCAGCTTAGGTGTAGCGATGGCGTTAAGCGTGCTGCTGGCGGGCCCGACCGCTGCGCGCGCTGCGGATCCGGTCGATCTGGTCGATCCGTTCGTCGGCACATCGGGCGACCACGGTCAGCTGACGCCGGCGGCCACGGGCCCTTACGGCATGGTGCAGTTGTCACCCGACACGCGTCCCGCCCAGCACGCAGGCTATGACTTCGCCGCCACGCAGCTGACCGGCTTTTCGCACACGCGGGCTGTGGGCGTCGGTTGCGGCGGCGCAGGCGGAGACCTGCATGTGGCGGTCGGCTACGCAGGGGACGAGCCGGTCTGGTCCATGGACAAGACCTCAGAGCGCGCGGCGCCCGGCTGGTACCGGGTTCGCTACGGCCAGGGCATTGAGGCCCAGCTTGCGGCGCTGGGGGCAGCCGGTGTCTCGCAGTTCGACATGCCGCGCGCCGGGATCGTCCGCGTCGTGTTCGATCCGCGCCACGGTTACACCCGGCAGCGAACGGCCGAGTGGACGGCGCGCGAGGCCGGTGACCTGCGGGGGCGGATGTCGGCCGGCACGGTCTGCGACGCCGGCCTCTATCACCTGTCGTTCGCGGTGACCCTCATGCTGAACGAGCGACCGGTCACCGTCGCCGCCACGCATCTGGAGGGCGATCGCCTGGCTTTTGATCTGCCGGTCGCGGCCGGCGACCGCGTGACGGTACGGACGGGCCTTTCGGTTGTGGATCCGGCCTCGGCCCGCCGCGTACTCGACACCGTCATCGGGGCGCGAAGCCTGGAGCAGGTGCGGGCCGCGGCCCGTGCGGCCTGGACCACGGAACTGGGACGGGTTCAGGTCGCGGGCGACGACGAGCGGGCGCGGCTGATCTACACGCATCTCTTTCGCGTCCTGCAGACTCCCGTGCGCATCGACGACGCCGACGGCTGGTATCGGCGCTCGGACGGCTCGTTGCATCGGGCGCCCAAGGGGCGTCATCGCTACGCTGGCTGGGCCGTCTGGGACAACTACCGCACTCAGCTGCCGCTGCTGGGCCTGCTGGATCCCGACCGCTCCAACGATATCGCCGCCTCGCTCGCCGAGCTTTATCTGGCCGGCAAGGTCCAGTGGGCGACCGAAACCGAACCCTTCATCACCGTGCGCACCGAGCATGCAGGCGTGGCGTTGCTGGATTTCCGCCGCAAGGGAATCGACGGCTTCGACGCGGGTGCGATCCTGCCGCTGATGATCACTGAGCTGAAAGACCTGCCGCGCAAGACGCCCGATGAGCAGATCGAGACCGCCTACGACACCTGGGCCGTCGCCGAGCTGGCGCGCGACCTCGGCCAGATCGACACCGCCGACCGCCTGCGAGGCGAGGCCCTGGCCTATCGCGACATGTGGCGGCGGGTGTTCGGCCAGGTGTCCGGTGACTTCGACGTGGTGAAGGCGAGGGGGCTCTACCAAGGCACGCTCTGGCAATATCGCTGGGCGCCCGTCTTCGACCTCGACTGGCTGGTCGACCAGGGGCTGGGAAAGCCACGGTTCAGCGCCGAGCTGACGCGGTTCTTCGACGAGGGTCTGTTCAACATGACCAACCAGCCGGATATCCACGCCCCGTTCCTCTACGCGAAGACGGGAGAGGCTGAGCCGACATCGCGCCTCGTCGATCAGATCCTGCACAGGCCGATGGACCACTGGTACACCAACGGCGGCAAGCGCGCCGCGCCCTGGCGTGGCCGGGCCTTCGCCCTGGATCCCGTGGGCTATGCCGATGGCATGGACGACGACGCCGGTGGCATGGCCGCCTGGTATGTCTGGGCTTCACTGGGGCTCTATCCGTTGACTCCCGGCGAGCCCCGCTACGCCTTGACCACCCCTTCCGTCCGCAAGGCCACGATCCGTCTGACCGACGGCCACGCGATCGCGATCGAGCGGCGCGGGCCGGCGAACGGACGTCTGGTCTCGGTGCGCTGGAACGGGCGGCCTCTGGACGGCCTCTTCATCGATCACGCCGCCCTGGCCCGTGGCGGGCGTCTGACCTTTGTCCTCTCGAACTAGCCTAGAAGCGCCGTCGGCCGATCCGCTCGAAGGCGGCATGCGCGCCGGCGGCGAAATCGGCCCACCGGACGGCGTCTTCCAGGCCGGGCGCCTCGCCCGTCATGGCAATCGTCTCACCGCGCAGCAGCGTCCATCGCCAGCCATCGTGCGCCGGCCGCACTGCCAGCCGATAGGCTTCTCCGTTCTCGTTTCCATCCATGGCCTGTCCTCCCTGAGCCGCGAGGATCGCTGGAGGCGGTGCAGGCCGCGTCGTGGCCGATGTCGAGATCGGTTCAAGACCGCGTGCAGATCTAGCGCGCGCGAGGCAGGACCACCTCGAACGCCGCGCCGATGTCGCTCTCAACGAAGCGTATCGCGCCATGGTTGGCGGCGAGCAGGGAGCGGGCGATGGAGAGGCCAAGACCTGTGCCGCCCTCGGTTCTGCGGCTGGTGAAGAAGGGCTCGAACAGGCGGGCGCGATCGGCGCCGGGGACGCCGGGACCATCGTCGCCGATCAAGGCCACGATCGTCTCAGATGTCTCGCGCAGGCTGACAGTGACCAGACTGGCGCCCGCCTGGCGGCTGTTCTGGAAGAGCACCCCCAGCACGGCGTCGAGCGTCGGTTCCGGAACCGCCACGAGTGGCGCGGTGTCGGGCAGTCGAAGGTCGACACGGAAGGTCTGGCTGGCGACGGCATCGGCCGCCCGGCGAAGGGGTGTGATCAGGCTGGTGGCCGCGTTCAGCTCGGGACGGGCCATGTCGGCGCGGGCCAGGTCGAGCAGCCGGGTGACCAGCAGGGACAGCCGGGCCGTGTCGGCCGCGGCGTTGTCCAGGAAGCGTCGCCGGTCTTCCGGGTTCATGGTCTCGCCATGGTCCTGCAGCAGTTCCACGGCGCCCGCGATCCCCGCCAGCGGCGTCTTGAACTCGTGGCTGACGGCCGCCGCGAAGTCGCGCAGATAGCTCGACCGGCGGTCGATGGCCTCGGCCATGGCGCGGAAGTCGCCATACAGCGCCTGGATCTCCAGCGCCGCGGTGGTCGGTGTCTCGGGCGGCGCACCCTGTCCAGTGGCCATATCCCGCGAGGCCACGCTCAGCGCCTCGATGGGGCGGGTCACGCCGCGCGAGACCAGGCCCGACAGCAGCACCAGGATGGAGAAAATGCCGGCCACGCCCAGGATGATCTTGCCGCGATCCTCATAGAGCCCGCGAAACAGCGCGCGCGGCGAACGCGAGAGAAGGACGACACCCACGATGCGATCGCCCACCTGGATCGGCCTGGCGTGGTGCAGGCGGACGCCGGAGGCGCGGCTCAGCCATTCGAAGGCGTAGCTGGGGCGATAGTCGCCGCTGCGCCGCACGACGGTTCGCGGCCGTCCGGCCAGGGCTGTTTTCACCTCGGCCAGGGCTGAAAGGTCGCCGCCCAGGCCGTAACCGCGCGCGACCACGCCCTTCTCGTCCAGGATCAGGACCGAGGCCAGGGTCGTGCGGACCGTGCGCTCGATGACCGGATCCAGGGCCTTGGCCACGTGCAAGGCGGCCGGGTTCGCGGCCTGGCCTCTGAAGCGGGGAGCCGGGCGTTCGGGCAGGACGGCGGCGGTGCGCATGTCCAAGGTCGTTGGCTCGGGCGCATAGTAGCCGGGCTTCGCGCGATCGGGGTTCGGGTCAGGCGGCGGCGCGCCCGGCCAGCTCACCGCCGCCATCGCCGCCAGGGCCGCGCCCTGGGCGACCAGTTCCGCCTCGGTCTGGCGAACAAGGGTGTTCTCATAGACCCGCAGGAAGATCGCGCTGATCCCCGGCATGGCGGCCGCGAAGAACAGCACCGCGAACAGGATCAGCCTCAGCCGCAGGCGGGGCCAGCGACGCTTGAGGAAGGCCTTGGCCCGACCGATCAAGCGCTGCCGCCCTGGCACGCGCCAAGGCGATAGCCGACGCCGGCCCGCGTTTCGACGACGTCGTGGCCGCCGACCTGAGCGAACTTGCTGCGCAGGTTCCGCACATGGCTGTCGATGGTGCGGTCGGTGATGGCGAAGCCCGGGCCGCGCAGGCGGTCGATAAGGGCGTCGCGGGTGAAGACCTTACTGGGGGCGGCCGCCAGCGCGCGCAATATGCCGAATTCGGTGACGGTCAGGGTCAGATCCTGGCCGTCCCAGGAGGCGATCCAGCCGTCGGGATCAAGGCTCAGGCGCCCTCGGCCAAGGCCCTCGTCCGGCGCCTGGGCCTTGGACCCCTGCGAGCCGGTGCGTCGCAGGATGGCGCCGATCCGCGCCGTCACCTCGCGCGGGCTGAACGGCTTGACCACATAGTCGTCGGCCCCCAGTTCGATGCCCAGGACCCGGTCGATCTCCTCGTCGCGCGAGGAGAGGAACAGGATCGGCACGTCGCTCTCGCTCCGCAGGCGGCGGCAGACCTCCAACCCGTTCATGCGCGGCATGTTGATGTCCAGCACGACGAGGTCGGGAGCAGTGTCGGCCGCCTTGGCCAGGGCCGCCTCGCCATTCTCGGCCTCGCACGTCGTGAAGCCGGCCTTCTCGAGGGCGAAGACCAGGAGCTGGCGGATGTGCGGGTCGTCGTCGACGATGAGGATCCGTTGCGGCATGGCGGTCATGTTCAAGGTTGAGCCGCGCCGGTCAACGCTTCTTGGGCGCTATATGAGCTTCCCGCGCCGGAAGGCTGGCCGTCGCAGTTGCGGGGCGGTTGTGATGGGCGCGCAGGGCGGTGCGCGATCAGGGTCCTTGCGGCGTGCAGGCGGCGGGCGTCGCGCCACGACCAGGTTCGCCAGTCTGACAGACGGCGCTCCACGGCGGTTATCACGCGGGTGCGGACCGAGGTGACCGCTTCGGCTTGGACCTGCGGCAACGGTCGTCCCTCCAGTTCGGTCAGTGGAACCAGGGCGGCGGGACCCAGGGCTTCGAGGTAGCAGAGGTCCAGCCGGGGACCGTGGCCGGCGATCTCGCGGGCGTTTCGGCTGTTCCAGGTCGCCGCGACGCCGCCCAGATCGACCAGGCTGACCACGACCAGCACCAGGGCGGCGGCCGTGGCGTTGGCGTTGATCAGCCAACTCGAGCTCCTGTCCTGGAGCAGCCGCACGCAGATCAGCACGAGGCCGACCGCGACCAGCGCCATCCAGGCCAGGGCGGAAAGGCGCAGCTGGGTCAGGCCGTACGCCTCGACGTAGTCCAGGGTCCGCAGGACGCTGGAGGCCACCAGCAGCACGTTCTGGGTCACGAACAGCACCACCATCCGCCGGACCGCCGGCGACGCCGCCGTGGTCGAGCCGGGGCGCAGGGCGACGAGCACGAAGGCGCCGGCCAGTATGGCGGTGGCGATCAGCAGATAGGCCCCCCGGTGGGCGTACTCCGCCAGGGTCACGCCGACGGGGAGGGGCGCGTGACCCCACAGGAAGGCCAGGTCGAGGCCGTTCTGCGCGGCAAAGAGCACGTTGAACACCACCAGCGACAACGAGAGCGACGTGGGCGTCACGCCGAACACCTTGAGGTCGCCCCGGCCGTCCGGCGGCGCGATCGTCCGGCGCAGGCCGCGCGGCCGCAGAAGGGCCCAGACCGCGGTCCCGATCAGCAGCCAGAAGAGCCACCGCGTCATGTCGGGATACGGCAGGCGGATCGTCTCCAGCATCACCGCTATCAGCGGGTTGGCGGCCGCGAAGAGCGCCGTGAAGACCAGACCGCCGGCCAGGGGCAGCAGCAGGCTGGAGAACCGCGAGAGGCCCGCACGGCCTCGTCGCCGCCGCAAGCGGCCGGCGCGCAGTCGGCGAAGGTCCGTCAGCGGGCCGAGCGCGCCGCCCAGCATCGCCATGGTGAGGCGCTGAGCCCAGGGCCAAACGTCGTCCGCGCCCGGCGCGCGGGGCGACAACACGGCGACGCCCAGGGCCAGGACGAACAGGCTCGCCATCGCGAAGGTCGGATGCTCGAGCGAGAGCAGGGCGGCGCCGGCTGCGATGGCCAGGGCCGCCAGCATGCGCGGTTGACGCCGGGCCGCAGGCGCGGCGACCAGCACGGCCAGGATCAGGGCCACGCCGTAGGCGCCGAAGTTCGCGCCGATGGGCTGACGGAAGAAGATCACGTCGGCGAGCGTGATCAGGAGAACGGCCAGCACGCTCTTCAGCCAGAAGGCGGCGCGTGGCTTGGGCGTGATCGGCATGGGTCGAGACCTCGTGACAGGGACACGACGGATGCGGCGCCGGCGTCCAGCAACGACTGCCGCACCCTTGCAGGCGGCTGGGAAGTTGAGTGCAGTTTCCGTGCAGCAGGGTGGGGCGTCGTACGCGCGACTTCGACGCCGACGAACATTCAACCGTCACGGGCCGCCGCTATCCCGCGCCCTGCGATGATCAAACACGCCGTTCCGGCGGGGGCGGAGCGTGGCGTACGACGGCAATGAGAGAGAGGCGACGCTGACCTGGTCGCCGGTCCGCGACTTCGTCCGTCGGCTGGCGCGCCGACGGCTGAAGCGGGCCGACCTGGCCGACGACGTGGCCCAGGAGACCGTGTTGCGGCTCATCGAGTACGAGCGCGGCGGCCGGATCGACAATCTCTACGGCCTAGCCACGCGCATCGCCGAGAACCTCGTGAACGAGCAATTCCGACGCGAACGCCGCTGGGGAGCCGAAGAGTTGAGCGAATCCATTGTCAGCGGGCAGCCCTCGCCCGAGCGGGTTGTCGAAGGCCGCGAAGCCGTCGAAACCCTGAAGCGCGCCCTGGAGCGTATGCCGCGCCTGCGGCGGGAGATCATCATCCGTCGTCGCATCCACCGTCAGAGCTGCGCCTTCATCGCGGAGGAACTGGGCCTAAACCTGAAGGCCGTCGAGAAACACGTCACGCGCGGCCTGCTGGACCTCAACGAAGCCTGCGGCCAGAAGCGCCGCGGACCGGGGGCGGCGCATTGATGGTCGACGACAAGCGCATACGGGCCGAGGCCGCCGCCTGGGCGGACCGCACCGCGGAGCCCGGCGTTCCTCCGGAAGAGGCCGACGCGTTCGAAAGGTGGATGGACGCCAGCCCGGCCCACCGTGAGGCTTTCGCCGAGATGCGCGCGCTCTGGAGCTCCGACGCGTTGGCGGAGGCCGCGAGCGCCGTGGCGCAAGGATCGCGCCCTCGCAGGGCGGCGCGGATCCCCTGGTTTGTGATGGCGCCTCTAGGTGTCGCCATGGCGGCCGCCTGCATCGGCGCTGTGCTGTTTGTTCCCTGGATGGAGCATCGAACCCTGGAGGCCCGGCGCGGCGAGACGCGGATCGCGACCCTCTCCGACGGCAGCGCGATCCGACTGAACGGCGGCGCGCGCCTGTCGGTCCGGCAGGGGCTGCTCAGGCGTTCGGCCACCCTTGAGCAGGGCGAGGCCTATTTCGACGTGCGCCACGACGGTCGCCCCTTCGTGGTCGACACCGGCGCCGGCGTCGTGCGCGTTCTGGGCACCGCCTTCAACATCGACCGCCTGAACCCGGCCCGCGCGGAGGTGACCCTCTATCGCGGCGCTGTGCGCCTGCGCACGCGCGACGGCCACACCCTCGATCTGGCGCCCGGCGACCGGGCCACGCTGGAACGCGGCGCCATCCTCAGAACGCCACACGCCCCCTCCGACCAACCCGACTGGATCGACGGCTGGTTCGACACCGACGCATCGACCCTGGGACGCCTGGTGGCGGAGATCGACCGCTTCTCGACGACGCCGATCACGATCGACGCGACGGCCGGGCAAATCCCGGTGAGCGGGCGTTTCCGACTGTCGCGGCCAGAGGCGGCTCTGGCGCTGATCTCGCGTGTGTATGACGTCGAGGTCGAGACGACCGCTGAACAGGTTATCGTCCGCACCCGGAAGTCTCCGCCAGGTCGTCACTAAGGTTTCACAAAAAGAAATGTCGGGTTCGGCGGCGGCCGGACATCGAACCCTTGTCGATCGGAAATCGACGTTTCTTGGGGGATACCGACATGACGTCCAAACGCGCTCTTGGCGCTTCTATCTTTGCGCTCGCAGCCGCCCTGGCCGTGTCGCCCGCCGTCGCGACGGCGCAGACCGCCCAGCACGCCTTTTCCATTCCGGCCCAAGACCTGAGCCGCGCGCTGACCGCCTATTCGCGCGTCACCGGACTGCAGGTCGCCGCACGCCCCGCGTTGCTGCAGGGGCGCCGCAGCCACGCGATCGAAGGCCGCTTCAGCCAGGTGGACGCCCTGTCGCGCCTGGTCAGCGGCAGCGGCGTGACGGCTCGCATCGTTGGCGATTCCGTGCTGATCGAGGCCGCGCCCGAAGCGCCCGCCCGCACGTCGCAAGCCCGGCCCGTCGCGCCGTCGGCGACGCCCACGGCGACGACCCACGCCGACACCGACGCCTTGACCGAGCTGGTGGTCACCGGCACCCGTCAGGCCTCGCGCACCGCCGCTGAGACCCTGTCGCCGGTCGATGTCCTGTCGCAGCAGGAGATCCGCGAAAGCGTCTCGGGCGACCTGCAGGACACGCTGACCCTGCTGGCCCCGTCGTTCAACGTCCAGCGCCTGCACGCCGACCCGCCGGCGTTCGTGCGTCCGACCACCATGCGCGGCATGCCGGGCAAGTACGTCCTGGCCCTGGTCAATGGCCGCCGCTACCACAACTCGGCCCAAGGTCAGGCCCCGGACCTGTCCAGCATCCCGTCGGCCTCGATCCGCCGCACCGAAATCCTGCGGGACGGCGCCTCGGCCCAGTACGGTTCCGACGCCATCGCCGGCGTGATCAACATCATCCTCGACGACCGCCCCGGCCTGCGCGCCTTCAGCCAGGTCTCGCGCTACTACGCGGGCGACGGCGAGGAATATCGCTTCGGCCTGGGCGGCGGTCTGCGCCTGGGCGACAAGGGCTCCGTCAGCGGCGCGCTCGAGTACAACAAGCAAGGCCGCACCGGCCGCCAGGTCCAGCGCCCCGACGCCATCAAGTTCGAGCAGGACCACCCCGGTGTGAAGGTTCGTGATCCGGTCCAGAAGTGGGGGCAGCCGGAGGAAGAGCGCCTCAAGGGCTCGATCAACGCCAACTACCATCTGACCGGCAATGTCGAGCTCTACGCCTTCGGCCTGTTCAACGACAGCGAGGGGATGACCGACTTCAACTGGCGCAATCCCGACGCCACCAGCAACGTCTACAAGACGACGAAGGCCTTCCCGGGCTTCAGCTTCCTCTCGCTGTTTCCGGCTGGCTTCACGCCGCAGCTCGGCTCGCAGATCGAGGACTACCACCTGTCGGGCGGAGCGCGCGGCGACCTGACCGATCGCCTGACCTATGACGTCGCGCTCACCTGGGGCCGCAGCCGCGTCGCCTTCACCCTGGACGACACGGTCAACGCCTCGCTGGGCCCCAAGAGCCCGACGAACTTCTTCCTGGGCCGTGAGTATCAGGACGACCTCGTCGCCAACGCCGACTTCGTCTACCGCCTTCCGGTGGGCGGCGAAGAGCCGCTGAACATCGCGTTCGGCGCCGAAGCCCGGAAGCTGACCTACGGCGTGCAGCAGGGCGACCAGGCGTCGTGGGAAATCGGACCGGGCGCGGCGGAAGGTCTGGCCGTCGGCTCCAACGGCATGCCGGGCTATGGCCCCACGCGCGCCGGCGAATGGGACGCCAAGAGCTATGCCGCCTATCTCGACCTGGAATGGCGGCCGATCAAGCCCCTGACCCTCGGCGCCGCCGGCCGCTACGAAGACCACGACTCGTTCGGCGGCAACTTCAACTACCGCCTGGCCGCCCGCTACGAGCTGCCGGTCGGCCTGGCCATTCGCGGCACCTATTCGACGGGCTTCCGCGCGCCCAAGCCCTTCGACCTCTATTCCTCCGCGTTCACCCAGAGCCTGAACCTGACCAACGGCAGCGTGAACAACAGCGGTCGCCTCAATGTCGACGATCCGCTGGCGATCGCTTTGGGCGCCAAGCCGCTGAAGCCGGAAACGTCGAAGAACAGCGCCGTGGGCCTCGTCTACAACAATCACGGCCTGACCCTGAGCGTCGACTTCTATCGCGTCGACTCCAAGAACCGCCTCACGACCCAGTCGAAGTCGATCCCGGCGGGTATGCCCAACCCGCAGAACTTCACCTCGCTCAGCTTCTTCATGAACGCCTATGAGGCCCGCACCCAGGGTGTGGACATCGTAGCGGCCTATCGGCGCGACATCGGGCCGGGCCGCTTCAACACCAGCGTCTCGTACAATCAGAACGAAACCGAGATCCTGGACGACCGGCTGGCGCCGTTGAACCCGCTGAACAAGGAGCTGTTCGCCCGACGCTCGCGTCCCGGCGCGGGCATCTCGGCCGGCTTCGGCTACGACCTGGGCGCGTTCTCCATCTCGTCGCGCATCCGCTATTACGGCACCTGGATCGACATGGGCACCGACCCGGACGACGCCACGCGCCTGTGGCAGGAGTTCGACCCGATGGTGCTGGCCAACCTGTCGGTCTCCTACAGCTTCTCCAACGGCGTGAACCTGAAGGTGGGGGCGGAGAACCTGTTCAACTCCTATCCCGGCCGGGCCACGCTCGACGCCAACCGTGGCCTGCTTTACTCGCGCAACGCGCCGTTCGACACCGACGGTGGCCAGTACTGGGTGCGCGTGGGCTACAATTTCTGACGTAGATCCCGATCAGGATCGAACAACGGAGCGTGGTGGTTCGACCGCCACGCTCCTTCTGCCTTGCAGCGAGAACACCATGCCTGAGCTCAACCGTCGTGCGCTTCTGATTGGCGGCGCCGCTCTGCCGACGGCCACGTCTCTCACGCCGGCTTCGGCAAACGCCCCGAACAACGACGAGGCCTTCTGGCGCGAGATCGCCGCCGAGTACGACGTCACGCGCGAGATCGTCCAGCTGGAGAACGGCAACTGGGGCGCGACGCCCCGTCCGGTCCAGGCCGACTATTTCGAAAAGCTGGCGCGGGTGAACCGCGACACCAGCTACTATTCCCGTCGCGGCATGGGTCGGGACCTGATGGCGGTGCGCGATCGTCTCGCCGAGGCCCTGGGCGTGCCGTCGGACGAGATCGCCTTCACCCGCAACGCCACCGAGGCGATGAAAACCCTGATCGGCGGCTACAACCGCCTGACGCCGGGCGATGCGGTTCTTTACGCCGATCTCGACTACGACAGCATGCAAGACTGCATGAAGCGCATGGCGCTGCGCGAGCGGGCCGAAGTTGTACGCATCGCTTTGCCGGAACCGGCCACCAAGGCCTCCTTGATCGCGGCCTATGCCGAGGCGTTCGCCCGTTACCCGCGCCTGCGGCTGGTTCTCCTGACCCATGTCAGCCACCGCACCGGGCTGGCCCTGCCGGTGCGCGAGATCGCCGCCCTGGCCCGCGAGAAGGGCATCGACGTCATCGTCGACGCGGCCCACAGCTGGCGTCAGCTGGACTTCTCGCTACCGGACCTGGACTGCGACTTCGTCGGCCTGAACGGCCACAAATGGCTGGCCGCGCCCTTGGGTGTCGGCATCGTCCACATCCGCAAGAGCGCGCTCTCGAAGATCGATCACGACCTGGCCACGGCGCCCGATGGGCCCGACCAGATCGGTGAACGCGTCCACACCGGCACGCTGAACGCCGCCGCCTTCCTGACCGTGCCGGCCGCCCTGGCGTTCGAGGCCCGCATCGGCCTGGACCGCAAGAGCCAGAGGCTGCGCGCGTTGCGTGATCGCTGGGTCGTCCGGGCGCGGTCCATCGCGGGCGTGCAGGTCCTCACGCCGGACGAGCCCGGACTCTATGGCGCCATCACCGCCTTCCGGATCGCCGGGAAGACCTCGATGCGAGACAATGGCGCGATTGCGCGACAGCTGCTGGAGCGCCACCGGATCTTCACCGTCGCCCGCGACGGCGTTGAGCGCGGGGCCTGCATCCGGGTGACGCCCAACCTTTTCAACACAATGGCCGAGATGGACCTTTTGGCCGAGGCTCTTACCGAGCTTGGCGTGTGACACTCATTTCACACTAATCCCTGCAACAGGCCGCTAGAAGGCGTCCCAATTGGTGGAAGCACTTGTTGGGAAGACCCGTATGGTCGGACGTTTTTTGGTCGTTGCATCGGTGTTGTCGCTGACCGTCGTGGCTCCGGCCTGGGCGCAGACTGTATCGCCGCGCTCTGCTGTCCAGGCGCCGAAGACGGCGCACCCGGAGGCTCTAGGCCAGGCCAAGAACGTCATTCTTTTCCTTGCGGACGCGGGCGGCGTGGCGTCGATCAACGCCGCGAGCCTTCTGGGTTATGGCGAGCCCCTCAAGCTGCATGTCCAGGGGTGGCCGAACCTGGGCTTGAGCGAGACCTCGCCGGTCGACAACTTCGTGTCGGACTCGGCCAACGGCATGTCCTCGATCGTGACTGGCGTGAAGACGCGCAACGGCGTGATCAGCCAGTCGCCCGCCGCGGTGCGTGGCAAGACCGACGGCGCGCCGACCAAGACCTTGCTGGAATATGCCGAGGAGCGGGGGCTTCGCACCGGCGTGGTGACTTCCGAGCCGATCGCCGACGCGACGCCGGCGGCGACCTACGCCCACTCCAATGATCGCGGCAAATGGGGCGAGATTTTCCAGCAGGCCTTCAAGCCGCGCTTTGGCGACGGCGTCGACGTGCTGATCGGCGCAGGGCGCGACAAGATCGGCCAGCAACTGGCTGCGACCGGCGCCGGTTTCGACCAACTGGCCAAGGCGCACAGCCGTCCGATCTACGCGAGGCTCGAGGATGCGCCCCTCGCGAACACGAGGCCGGTCGTCGTCTCCGACAAGATCGACGTTCGCGCCGCCACGCTGCGGGCCCTGGACCTGCTGAAGGGCTCGCCGAAGGGCTATCTGCTGGTGGTCGAGTGGGACGCCCACACCGACGACCCCCGCAAGGGCCTGCAGAACATCGTCGACTTCGACAAGCTGATCGCCGAGGTCGAGGGGCGGGTCGACCTGAAGGACACCCTGCTGCTGTTCACCGCCGACCACTCGTTCGGTCTGCAGGTCGACGGCGGCCGTCGCGGCGAGCCGCTGCTGGAGGGCTATGACGCCTGGAAGGCGGCCGGCAAGGACGATGACGTCGTTCGCCTGAAGAACGTCATGGTCAACCGCAGCCATACGGGCGAGGAGGTCGTCGCCCTGGCGACCGGCGCCGGCGCCCAGCGGGTGCGCGGCTATTTCCCCAACACTCACCTGTTCCAGATCATGATGGATGCCTGGGGCTGGAAGGTCGACGCCGCAAACTAGCCTACGAGAGCGTCCAGGCCTTTCCATCGGTGCGGGCGGCCACGCCGTGCAGGCGGCCGACCGCCCGGGCGAAGGCGGCCGTGTCGCCGGCCTCGAACACGCCGTCGATCGGCAGGCGGTTCAGGGAAGGGTTCAGGACGCGCAGCGGCGTGCGACTGTAGCGGTTCATCTCGGCCACGGCCTCGCCCAGCGATGCGCCGTCGAAGCTGATCCGGCCGTGGTTCCAGTCATCGATCCGTCCGGCCTGAGCGACGAAGATCGGCCCAGGCTGTCCGGCGGTTGACAGGCGTACGGCCTGTCCGGGGCGCAAGCGCACGGCGGCGCCGACGCCCTTGGCAGGGCCGGCCGTCACGCCGCCCTCCAGCAGGTCGACCTGGGTGAAGGCGGCCTGGCGATAGACGTTGAAGCGCGTGCCGGTGACGCGGATGCGGCCGTCCTGGCTCAGCACGTCGAACGGCGCGCCGTCGCGATGCGCGACCTCGAACAGCGCTTCACCTGCTTCGAACACAACCTCGCGCCGATCGCCGTCGAACCGGGCGGCCAGACGGGTGGCCGTATTCAGGGTGACGCGCGAGCCATCGGGCAGATCGACCATGCGCCGCTCGCCGAGAGCGGTCTCATGGATCACCGGCTGTCCGCGCCAGAGCAGCACGCCGCCCAGGGCAAAGCTGGCGGCCAAGGCTCCGCCGACGATCAGGCCGCGACGGCTGGGCGCGGGTCGTTCGTCCACCGCGAAGTCAGAGGCGTCCAGCTGGCCCAGGGCGTCCCAGACCTCACCGATCTGGCCGTGTGGCGCACGCGCGTCCTTGCCTTGCTCTTCGCGCAGGCGATCGGCGACGAAGGCGTCGGCCTCGGCGTCGATCTCGGCGTTTGGGGCCGGGCGGCCAAACGGGATTACAGTTCGAACCATCCACAATCCTTCAGCCTGGACCGGCAGCGGGCGAGCGCGTCGGCCATCAGGCGCTGGGTCGTCCGCAACGGCGTACGCGTGCGGGCGGCGATTTCAACCAGGGTCAGCCCCTCGACGCGGTGCATCATCAGCACCAGGCGCTGTTCGCGGGGCAGGGAAGCGATGGCGCGGCGCAGTAGGTCGGCGTTCTGCTGCCAGCGCAACTCGTCGAACGGCGAAGGACCTTCGTCGGCCAGATCCTCGGGCAGCTCGACATGGCGGTCGCCCCCGCGGCCCAGACGACGGCGGCGCAGGTCGCGGGCGACGCTGTCGGCGGTCTTGAACACATAGGTGGCGTTGAACTCGGGCGGAGGGATGCCGGCCGCCAGCCGGGTCAGCCGCAGATAGATGTCCTGCAGGGCGTCCTCGAGGTCGGCGGAAACCAGGAAGCGACCCAGGTAACGGCGCAGGCGCGCGTCGAACCGCGTCACCAACTCGGCCACGATCGCAGCGGCCGGCGCGGGCTCCTGGGCAGCAGTCATCGGTGGGTCGACGCCGTCAAACATGCGAACTCGTTCACGCCTCTACTTCAAGAGACGCAGGCCTGTCGACAGACCGCCAAATGCGCGGGCGAAATGTCATCATTCCATTGCAGCCCGCCCCTAGAAGCCGCCGCAGTCGCGGGTTTTCATCACGGATCGTCCCACATGGGCGGTGGCGGTCGTCACGCTTTCCTCCTGTCCGTAGGTGTCGTCGCCATCGCCCTGCCGGGATGCGTCCTGGCGGCGGATCGCGCCCAGACTTTCGACGTCCCCGCCCAACCCCTGGCCTCGGCCTTGCGCGAGTTGGCGCGGCAGGGGCGGGTGCAGGTGCTGTTCTCGGCCCAGGACCTGCAGGGCCGGCGCAGCCGCGCCGTCGCCGGCCGCCTCGCGGTGTGGCGCGCCTTCGACACCGCCCTGGCCGAGGCTGGTTTCGAGGCCCGGCGGGTGGACAGCCGCACCTTCGTCATCGCCGCCCAGCCGATGGTGCGCCCGTCTTTGGCTCTCTCGCCTAGGCCCGTTCCCTGGACGCCGGTTACACCGGTGGAGCCGCTGCTGGTGCTGAGCCCGCGCGCGGACGTCGATCCCGTCGTGCAGCGCCTGGCGGTCGATCTGGCCGAGCTGGCCCCCGTGCGCCGCCTGACCCGCGACGACATGGAGCGCGGCGCCGCCCAGAACGTGTCCGAGGCCCTCGGCGACCTGCCGGGCATGACAGTGATCAACACCGGCCGCTCATTCATCGGCGGCATCGACTCGGCGTCGCGAGGCGAGGGGCTGTACGCGGCCTATCGCGGCCTCAATGCCGAGTACAATCTGACCATGATCAACGGCGTGTCCGCGGCCCAGGGCCTGCCGTACTCACGCGGGATCCAGCTGAACCTGCTGCCGCCGGGCGCCTTCCAGACCGTGGTCACACACAAGACTGGCCGGGCCGACCTGGACGGCGACTTCATCGGTGCGGCGCTGGACTTCCAGACCCCGGGGCCGGCCAGCCTGGCGCGATCGCCCTGGACGGCGGTGACCCTGAGCGGACGGATCGAGACGCGGGCCCGCGACTATGGGCGCTCGGGCCTGGGCGAGCATGTCCAGGTGGAGCACGGTCGTCGGTTCGGCGCCGAGGAGCAGGTCGGGCTGTACGTCGCCGCCGCCTACGAGGCCCGTGGCTTCGCCAATTCCGAACTGGCCGGGGTCATGGCCGCGCAGAACGACCGGGGCTGGGCCTACGGCGTTTCGGGCTCGTCGCAGGGCGGGCCGGTCGATCCGAACAAGCCGCAGGACAATCTCGTCCAGACCAGCCTGAACGTCGGGCTGTCCAGCGGTGGCAGTCGGCTGCAGAACTATGTGCTGGCGATGGACTGGCGTGTCCGGCCAGGCCTGGATGTCCGGCTGAACGCCACCCACGCCCGGGCCCATACCGAGCAGAACTCGACCTTTAGCCAGGTAGTCAGCGGACCCCAGAGCTGGAGCGACGACGGGACGGGCGTCTATCACCTGTCGGTGCAGGATCTGTCGACGCGGGTCTGGTACGAGACCAACCCCGACACCGTGTCGCTGTCGACCGCCAGCCTTGCGGCCGATCTGGTCGCCGGCGCCTGGCGTCTGTCGCCCTATCTGTTCGCCAGTCACGGCCAGAGCGCGCGGCCCGATCATCTGGAAGCCTCGGCCTGGATCAATCAGAGCGACGCCTACAACACCGGTCAGCAGCCGCGTCCGTTCGGAGGCGTGACGGTCTCCTATCGCGACGGCTTGCCGGTCCCCCAGTGGCCGGCGAGCGTCTTCGACGACCTGAACGACGCGGGCCGCGTGCTGCTGGCGCGGCGGGCCGGCCAGCGCACCGAGCAGTTCAGTGACCAGACGCGGTATGGCGGTGGGTTCGGCCTGACCTTCACGCCGACGATCGGGGCCTGGCGTAGCGTCCGGGTCGGGGCCAAGCTCAGCCGCAGCGACCGCGACCTGACCGACCGCAACTGGACCAACGGTTTCTTCGCCGACCTCTATCAGCAGCCCGGCCTGACCTGGGAAGCGCTGGGCATCGCGGACGGGACCTACGGGAAGGTCTTCCCAGGCCTCTATGACTGGTCGCTGCCGAAGATCGATCACGACCGGCTGGAAGCGCTGTTCCACACTCACCGGACCGCCGAGAGCTTCGACACCTGCGGGGCGCTGGAGGTCAACAATCTGAACTGCAACAGCCAGTCCGGTCACGAGACGGTCCAGGCGCTGTACGCCATGGCGACCCACGCCGTTGGCGCCTGGGAAACGCAGTTTGGCCTGCGTCACGAGCACACCCGGATCCACAACCGCTTCTGGGTCATGCCGGACGCCAGCGTGGTGGAGACGGCCGGCGAATGGGACCAAAGCCGGAGCCGTTATGACAAGCTTCTGCCGAGTCTGAACCTGTCTTACCGGCCCAACGACCGCGACGTCTGGCGGGCCTCCGTCTGGCGCGCCTACAGCCGTCCGGCCTTCATGCAACTAGGCGGCGGTGTGCGGACCGAGACTCTGGACGGGGTGACGACCGTGACCCGCGGCAATCCCGACCTGAAGAGCGCCGACGCCTGGAACCTCGACTTGTCGCACCAGCGCTGGCTGCCAGGCGGCGGGGCGCTGAGCGTGTCGGTCTACGCCAAGCGTATCGACCACTATCTGTTCGAGAGCGGCGCCAGCCTGGGTGTCGGGGTGGTTCCGGAGGCCGGCGCCGTTCGTGTGGTCACGCCGCGCAACGGCGGGCGAGGGCGCACGCACGGACTGGAGCTGGAGTGGTTCCAGCCTCTGGGCGATCCGCTGGGCCTGGGCGGCCGGGCCAGCCTGGACGTCAACGCCAGCCGCCAATGGTCGCGCGTCGATCTGGGCGAGCGCCTGGGCCGGTCCCAACCGATGCTGAGCGCCCCCGAGTGGCTGGGCAACGCCGAGCTGGCCTACAGCCAGGGGCGGGCGTCGTTCTATCTGAGCCTGAACCACACCGGCGCCTATGTCTCGGCCTATGACATCCTTGGCGCGGCAGGGGATTGGGACAACCAGTGGGTCCGGCCCGTGACCCGCCTGGACGCGCGGGTGCGCTGGCGGTTCGACGGGCGGACGCGGCTGGACGTCATCGCCACCAACCTGACCGGCGCCTACAGCTATTGGGCCCATGTGGGGCGCGACACCACGGCGCTGTCGGATGTCGTGGATTCCGGGCGACGCGTGGTCGTCAGTCTGCGGCGAGTATTCTAGAAGCCGGCCGCGCGCAGGGCGCGTTCCAGGCCCGCATCACCTTCTGTGTCCAGCAGCGCCTTGATGCGGTCTGCGCCCAGCTGCTCGAGCACCGCGTTGCGCCGGTCCCGGGCCATGCCGGCCAAGGCCGCATCGGCGGCGTGGACGGCGGCCTCGGCGTGAATCCAGTTGTCGTCGGCGGCGTTGCTGATCAGGCATTCGCGCGACGGCTGGACCGTTGTCGTCCAGGCGGTGCGCGAGACGATCGCCGCGGCGCGCAGCCAGCCCTCGACCTTGCCCCGATCGCCCTCGACCGGCGCCGCGTGGGCGCAGGCCTGGGCCAGGATCATCGCCGGCGGCAGGCCGCGCGCCATGGCTTCGGCCAGGCCCAAGACGTGATGGGCCCCGGCGCCGCCGATCGCGCCTTCCGAAACCAGGGTCCCGTCGTCGCGCCAGGTCAGGACCAGCGCCTTGGCCCAGTCGTGCCACAGCACCGAGGCGGTCAGGATCTGTCGGTCAATCGGAACGCCGCTTTCGGCCTCATACAGGTCGGCCAGGGACAGGGCGAAGCGCAGGTTGAAAGCCTCGTGCGCGACCAGCCCGCCGGGCCAGTCGTGGTGCGAGCCGGTGTTGCCGCCAGGCGCGGTCAGAATAGACTGCGGCAGGGATGGGCAAGTCGATCCCTCGCCCAGCGGCGGGAAGACGACGTCTCGCGACTGATCGGCTTGCAGCAGGCCTTCGGCGCGAAGGGTCTGGATGATCGCGGCCTCGTCGGCCGGTGTCAGGCCCGTGCGGTGACGGACGCAAGGTGCGGGCTGGAGCGCCGCCAGGGTCTCGGTCTGCAGGTGATCTTGAGCGAGGCTGCTCGCCGCTGTCCGCAGCGTGTCGAGCGCGGCCTGGGTTCGGGGCGCGGGCGCGGCCAGGGCGGCGACAAGCAGGGCGGCCAGCAGCATGCGGATCTCGTCTGAAGGAAAAAGGCCCGGAGCGCGCGAACACGCTCCGGGCCGAGGGCTAGAAGTCGTACTTCATCGTCAGCAGGGTGGTGCGGCCGGAATTGACCACGTCGGAGATGGCCAGGCTGTTCTGCCCGACATGGCTCCAGTAGCTGTAGTTCTTGAAGAGGTTTGACACCGACAGGTCCAGCTTGACGCCGTTGCCGAAGTCATAGCCGGCGTGCAGGTCGGTCCGCTGGGTCGGACGGGTCCAGTAGTCGAGACCGGCGATGCGGTTGTAGGCCGTCACGGTCTCGCCTGCGTAGTTGTAGTTCAGGTCGAGGGTGAGCGGGCCCCAGGCGTAGTTGAGCTTCAGGTTGCCCAGCCAGTCGGGCGCGTTCTGCATGCGGTGCTGCTCGCCCGCGCCGATATCGACCTCGGTCCACTGGCGGGTCAGGTTGGCGCCGGCGCCGAAGCCCGATAGCCAGCCCGGCAGCATCTGGAAGCGCTGGTAAAGCTGCAGCTCGATGCCCTTGACGTCGCCCTTGCCGCCGTTGGTCGGCGACACGATAGTCACGCGATCGAAGGTCTCGCCATTGTAGGTCGTGCCGCCGCTGGACTGGCCGCCGTTCACGATCGTGGAGCCGTTGTCGAACATGTAGTCCGACAGGCGCTTATAGTAGGCGCCGACCATGGCGTAGCCGCCGGCCGAGTTGCGCCATTCGCCCGACAGGTCCAGGTTCCACGACTTCAGGGTCTTCAGGTCGGGATTGCCGCGGGTGACCGTGATCGAGTTGTCGCCGCGCGAGGTGGTCTCGGCCGCGCCCAGCTGCACCAGGGCCGGCCGCATGTACGAGCGGGTCAGCGAGCCGCGGAAGACGGCCTCGTCGCTGGGACGGTAGTTGACGAACAGGCTAGGCAGCCACTCGTTGTACTTGGTCGAGTTGGTCTCGAAGCGGCGCCCCTTGGCGTCGTTGTTCCAGTAGGTGTTCTCGATCTCGGTGTGCTCGAAGCGCAGGCCCGGGATCACCTCCAGAGCGCCCAGGTCCCACTTGCCGGTGACATAGGCGGCGGCGACGTCCTCATCGCCCTTCAGCGTGTTGCAGTTCAGGTAGCAGAGGTCGGCGGCGGCCGCGGCGGCGTTGAAGTTCTGGTGGAACAGCTCGACCAGGCGGTCGTGGTTCACCTTCGGCGCGCGGATGTCGTAGAGGCCCGGATAGACCGAGTCGAAATAACCATCGACCAGGCCCAGGTCCTGCCAGGTCACGCCCGGACGGCCGGCGATGTTGGCGAAGTGGTCGTTGGTCCAGTCGTGGCTGGTGACGCGACGGTGGCTGCTGACGTACTTCACGCCGGTCTTGACGTAGGACAGCGCGCCGCCATCGAAGTCGCGCTGGGCGTCGAAGCGGCCGCCGAATTTCTGCTGGTTCGAGAACTGCTCGGTCAGCTGGCCAGCGCGGCGGGCCAGGAGGGCGGTGGCCGAGTTGTTGATCAGGTCGCGCTGCGTCTGGGTCAGCAGCGGCTGCGGATAACCCTTCTTGTCGTAGCCGGTGAACAGGCCGCTGTAGGGCGTCAGGAAGCCAGTGTTGAAGTTGTCGGACTGGTTGTTGCGGACCGACGCTTCGATGTGGTCGGGACGGTCGTTGCCGCCTTCCGAGTAGAAGATCGACGGCGACAGGGTCCAGGCGCCGTGGCGCTTGATCCCGCCCAGGGTGATGGTGCTGAGGTCGGCGTCCTCGGGGTTGGTCGTGTACCACATCCGGACCGACGAATTGGTCAGGTTCAGGTCGTAAAGGCCGGTGGTGGTGTTCAGCACGCGGGCGCGGTTCTGGACGAACTGGTTCAGCGTCGAGTTCTGCTGGGTCTCGGCGAAGGCGTACGAGCCGCGCAGATAGACCTCGAGGTCGGTCGAGGGGCTCCAGTCCAGCGAGAAGTTGCCGCCATAGCGCTCGGTGTGGCCCGTCGAGACACCCATGTTCATGCCGGTCAGGGCCAGGTTGGCTTCCTTGTCCATGCCGGCCGGATTGGTCCCCTCGGCCGAGTTGGTCGCGGAGTGCAGATAGGCCCAGCCGCCGTCGTTCTGGGCGTTCATCAGGGCGGCGACCATCGAGTTGGCGAAGGTGCGCTTGTCGTAGAAGGCGCTGACATAGAGGCCGAACTGACCGTCGCGGCCGAAGCGGCGCGCGAACTCGCCGTTGACGCCGCCGCCCAGGCCGTTCTCGTCATAGGTGCGGGCGCGGCTCTCGATCCGGCCGGCGACCGACAGCGAGGCGTAGCCGTCCTTGAAGCTGAACGCCGAGGGCGTGACGAAGTCGATCGTACCGCCGATGGCGTCGCCGTCCATGTCGGCGGTCGAGTTCTTGTTGACCACGATGGTCTTCAGGCCCGACGGGGGCAGCAGCGACAGCTGCACCTGGCGCGAATAGGGCATGCCTTGGGCGACGTTGACGCCGTTGATCAGGGCCAGGGTGAACTCCGAGTTCATGCCACGCACGCCGACGAACATGCCTTCGCCGCGCGAGGCGCCGTCGACGCCGCCGAAGAACGAGTTGCCGGTGTTCTGGACGCTGATGCCGGGCAGCAGGGCCAGGGCTTCGGCGACGTTGTGGACGGCGGTGTGTTCCAGGTCCTCGGCCGACATCACGCTGACGGCGTTGTCGGCTTTCATCTGGCTGCGCATGGCGTCGTTGCGGGTGGCGACCACGGTGACCGCGGCGACCTCGGCGGCGGCCGTCGGAATGGGCGCTTGCTCGTCGGCGAGGGCCTGCCCCGCGCCCAGCAGCGAGAACAGCGCCATGGAGGACGCCAGAAGTCTGGTTTTGAACGATAGCGTTTTCATCGACCGCAGTCCCTGAGCCGGAGCTGATATGCCCCCAAGTTCAAGGGACGCGGCCGACCGCGGTGCGCGCCTGAATTTTATGAATACTTCACAGTCCGCGCGGCCTCGGACCCTACCGATGTCGGTCCTACGCGCCCGTGTCGTCGCGTCGGGTCTGTCGGCACATCTGCTTGCAGCGCCAAGCCAGCGTCGCGGGCCTTCGGTTCGGCAGGGAAAGGTGGGGCGCTAGCGGTTGTCGGACGCCAGAGCCAAGGCGTAGCGCCGGCAGTGTTCCAGGTAGGCCGCCTCGTGGACCGCCATCAGATCCACCACGCTCGACCAGAGCCAGGATGGCGCATCCAGCGCGCCGGATCGGTTGCGTGCGAGGTCGGCGATCCAGGCCTTGCGCGTGGCGGCGTCCATCTGCCGGCCATGCGCGTCGCCGACCACGCGCGCCAGGGAGCGGGCCGCATCCATGGCCTCGGTCGGCGCCAGGCCCACGACCTCCAGCTTCATGTCCTGCGGCATCAGTTCGCGCACGAAGACGGCCTTGTCGAGCAGGCGGCCGGCCGCCATGCGCTGGCCCAGGTTCGGAGACAGCGCCATCGCCCCGGCCACCACCCGCTCCGCGTTGCCGCGCGGCATGGCGGCGCCCGCTTGCCGTGGCGCGGCGGCCTTGATCGCCTCCTTGATGTCCAGGAAGCAGATGTCGGGCGGTCCATCGCCGCCATCGACCTCCAGCAGCACGGCGAACCGCAGGCGGCCCAGGGAGCTGCAGCCTTTTACCCAATAGGCCGCGTCCAGCATCCGGATCTCGTCCTTGCGCCCGCGCGACTTCAGGCTGGTCACCAGGTCGCGCACGGCGGCGCTGGCGCAGATGGCCTCGATCTCGTGGCGTTCGGTGCGGGTGATGGGCCAGAAGTGCTTGCCGATCGAGATCTCCGGCCGCACCCCCGCGAGCCGGTCATTGGCCAGATGCTTCCAGGTTCGGCGCTCGGCCTGGCGCAGAACCGCGCCGATCATCGGCGGATGCTGGGTCTCCTGGTCGAAGTCGGCGGCCAGCGCCTCCTCATAGCCCTCGATCATCGCTTCGAGCATCTGCGCGGTGATCACGCCCGGCAGGTCCGAGCCGCGCGCGGCCGACGCCAGGGATAGTCCAAGCCGGATCAGGTCATGGGCGGGATTGCCGACCACGGTCTGGTCGAGATCGCGGATCTGGATATCGACCCGCCCCTTGGGGTTGGCCAGGGGGCCGAGATTGCCCAGATGGCAGTCGCCACAAATCCAGACGGGCGGGCCGCTGGGCACGATCGCGGCGCGCGTCTCCAGCCACTCGTAGAACTTGACGGTGCTACCGCGAACATAGGCGTGGGCCGAGCGCGCCATCTTGAGGTTTCGGGTGCGCGCCAGGATCGGGCCACGCTCGTCGGGCTTCGCCGCCTGGGCGCGCCGCGCGGCCTTCAGTCGGTCCAGGCGCTCGGCCTTGCTCAAGAGGCCAGCTCCAGGCTGGGGCGGATATGCCGAAAGCGGGCTTCAACGAAACCGAACAGGCCAAAGGCGATCAGGCCGAGGGCCACCAGACCCAGCATCCAGGATCCGAACGGCTGAGCTTCGAGCGCCTGCAGCGCGCCGCCCCAGCTGCGCGCATCGCGGCTGCGCGCCTCCAGACCTGCCAGGATCAGGAATACACCCGCCGGCAGGGTCGCCAGTCCTCTGGCCGCGTAGCCGACCTTGGCCATCGGGACGACCCAGCGGCACAGTCGGTCGTCACAGCGCAGGCGCTTGGCGAAGTCCTGAGCCAGGCCCTGGACGACGTTGCCGACACCGACGCTCAGCATCACGACACCGGCCAGGAGCAACAGGATTTCACCATAGGGCAGGGCCAAGACGGTGGCTGCCGCCCCGCGTGCGGCCTGTTCCTCGTCAGCCTCGCCGACATCCTCGAAGGCGTCGAGCAGCTCCAGCGCCCAAAAGCCCAGGCCGCCATAGATCAGGCCGCTGACCGCCTGTCCGATCCGAACCGCGACGCCCTTGGGCGACGCGCCATGTTGGTCCGCATCGAAGATCGCCTGCAAGGCTCGCCAGACGGCAAAGGCCAGAAGGCCTATCGCGACAAGGCCGACCAGGGCCAGGCCCAGTGGCCAGCCGGCCCACGCCGCCAGCATCGCCTTGGCCCCTTGAGCGCGCGGCGTCACATCGGTCGCCGCCAGCAGGACGATCACGCCAAGACCGAGATAGACCAGACCGCGCGCCGCATAGCCCAGGCGGGACGCCCCTTCGAGCACCCGCGTCACGTCCAGCTTCGCCAACCGACGCCGCGCTGCTCGCACGATCCTCGCCAAATCCATGAATGTCGCAGCCCCCACCAAAGGCGACGCCCCCGGGGATTCCCCGAGGGCGCGATCGATCAACGCCTCGAGGCGCTAGCGCGGAGCGCGGGTATAGACCGTCCGGCTGCGGCCACGCAGCAGCAGCCCCAGCAGCAGGCCGACACCGGCCGCGACGCCAAGCGCCTGCAGCGGGCGCGTCACAACATAGCCTTCGACCGTGTCGAGCTGCGTGTGGAGCTCGCCGCGCACGCCGCCGACGATCTCGTCGACGGCTTCGAGAAGGCTGCTCTTGGCTTCGCCGAAGGCGTGCTGCGCCGCGCCGGCGGCTTGGTTGATCTTGCCCTTGCCCTGCAGGGTGGCGTCGCCGGTCAGGCCACCGACAGCGTCCTGCACCCGGCCAAAGCCCTGCTTGGCCACGCCCATCACTTGATCGTCCATCATCTGCTCCTGCGGCGCTGAAAGCCCGCGTCCATCGCGGCGCTATCCCCCAAACCCGCGCCCATGGTCGCGGTTCCAGACCAAACGCCGACCAAGAGCGGCAAGGCCAAGGCCTCGGGCTCAGCGGCCGCGGAACTGCAAAGGACTTGGAGAGCTGACTCTCGCTCAGAGAGAGGCCCTGATGACCGGAACCACGATCAAACGCGACCTCAGGACAGGCCGATCGCTGTGGGCCGACAGCCCTGGACTGGGCGTGCCCGTGCGGCCGCTGGACGCCGCGATCAGCGTCGATGTCGCCATCGTCGGGGCGGGCATCAGTGGCGCCTTCATGGCTCATGCGCTGTCGAAGGATCATTCGGTCGCGGTGCTGGACCGCCGCGCGCCCCTGATGGGGTCGACCCTGGCGTCGACGGCGTTGCTGCAGTGGGAAATCGATCTGCCGCTGACGACGCTCTCCCAGAAGATCGGCGCGGCCAACGCCAAGCGGGCCTATCTCCGATCCCGCCATGCGGTGGACGCCCTGAAGCAGATCGTCGCCGAAGAGCGCATCGTCTGCGGGCTGAAGGACAAGTCTTCGCTCTATCTGGCGGGCGACGCTTATGGCTACCGCGCGCTGGAGGCCGAGGCGGAAGCCCGCGCGGCGATCGGCCTGGATAGCCAGTATCTGAACGCCGCAGCTTTGCGCGAGCGGTTCGGCGTGACGCGGACGGGCGCCATCCTCTCAAGCGGTTCGGCGAGCGGCGATCCCGCCCGACTGGCGGCGGGGCTTCTGAGACGCGCCCACGCGCACGGTGCGCAGATCTGGTCGCCCGTCGAAGTGCTGCAGGCGGTCAGCGATCCGGACGGGGTGACGCTGCTGACCGACGCGGGTCACGCGGTGCGCGCCAAGTCGGTGGTGTTCTGTTGCGGCTATGAGTTCCCCAAGGGTGTTGCGACCCCAGGGGCGGAGATCATTTCGACCTGGGCGATGGCGTCCAAGCCGCGCCAACGCTGTCCCACCTGGCTGAAGGACATGCTGGTCTGGGAAGCGTCCGACCCATACCTCTATCTGCGCATGGGCGGCGACGGTCGCCTGATCGTGGGCGGCGAGGACGAAGACTCCGCGACCGCTCACCAGGACAAGGCGAAACTCAGGCGCAAGCGCGAGATCCTCACCGGCAAGCTGCATCGGTTGCTGCCGGATGTATCGTTCGAGATCGATTATGGCTGGGCCGGCGCTTTTGGTGAGAGCGCGACAGGGCTGCCCAGCATCGGCCCTGTGAAAGGCATGGATCACACCTGGGCTGTCATGGGCTTTGGCGGCAACGGCATCACCTATTCGGTGATCGCTTCGCAGATCGTCGCGGCCGAAATCCGAGGGCAGCGGGACCCTGACGCCGATCTATATCGGGCCTGACCGGGTGACGCTCGCAGCACGAGCGTCACCCCTCAAAAGCTAGGCCAGCATGCGCACCTTCGGCTCGCGATCCCAGAAGCGCTTGGCCGCCGCGGCGATGAAATCGCCGCCAAGGTCAGTCACGCCTTCGTCGGGCTCGACGCCGGCCTTGTCGAGCAGCGGCTGAGCCGCCTCCGTCGCGCCAATGGCTTTCAGGTGCCCGAAGGCGTCCATGACGAACTGGACGGCGGCCGCCTCCTTGAGCAGGGCCGCGCAGCCGTCCTCGGAGAGAACCAGCGCGATGGCGTCGACGGTCACCGACGGCGTCCCGGCCAGTTGGCCATCAGCCGGGATCAAGGTCCCGTCCGCGCCCTTGGCCCCGCCGATCTTCGGGGCGATGACCTTGGCCACCGCGCCGGCCTTCTTGATCGCCGCCTTGAGCTTGTCGACCGCCTTGGCGTCGGAACCATCAGCGACGAGCACGCCGATGACGTGGCCCTTGATGTCGGTCGGTTCCAGCGGGCCATTGATGATCCGCAGGGCCGGCGACAGCTCCAGGTCCTGGACCGCGACCGCCGCCTTCGAAGCCTTCGGAACGGGCATGTTGAGACACGCCCCGACGCGCTTGGCCAGATCGGGATCGACATTGACGAGGTTGGACAACATCCGCGTCCGCACCGCTTCGATGCCCACCTTGGAGAGCTCGAACACCAGGGCCGAGGCCAGGTGCGCCTGTTCGGCGGGATCCAGCGAGCGGAAGAACAGCCGGGCCTGGCTGTAGTGGTCAGCGAAGCTTTCGGGCCGGACCCGCAGCTTTTCCGCGCCCAGGTCGGCGCCTACATTGGTGGTGCGGAAGCCGGTTACCGGGCACTCACGCGGCCCGCCCACCTCGCCGGCCGTTTCGGCAAGACTGTTGGGCTCGTAGTTGGCGCGGCCCTTGGGCTGCAGCATCTGCATCATGCCGTCGCGCTGGAAGTTCATCACCGGGCATTTGGGGGCATTAATCGGGATCTGGTGGAAATTGGCCGTGCCCAGCCGGCTCTTCTGGGTGTCGAGGTAGGAGAACAGACGTCCCTGCAGCAGCGGGTCCTCGGTAAAGTCCACGCCCGGCACAATGTTGCCGGGGCAGAACGCGACCTGCTCGGTCTCGGCGAAGAAGTTATCGGGATAGCGATCCAGCACCATCCGGCCGATCGGCTGCACCGGCAGCACTTCCTCGGGAATGATCTTGGTCGGGTCCAGCACGTCGAAAGGCAGGCTGTCGGCGAACGCCTGGTCGAAGGCCTGGACGCCCAGTTCCCACTCGGGGAAATCGCCGCGCTGGATGGCCTCGAACAGGTCGCGGCGCTGGAAGTCGGGATCGGCGCCGGCGATCTTCACCGCCTCGTCCCAGATCGTCGAAGCCACGCCCTGCTTGGGCTTCCAGTGGAACTTGACGAAGGTGACCTTGTCCTTGGCGTCGACCAGCCGGAAGGTATGGACGCCGAACCCCTCCATGGTGCGCAAGGAGCGCGGGATGGTGCGGTCGCTCATCGCCCACATGATCATATGGGTGCTCTCGGGCATCAGGCTGATGAAGTCCCAGAACGTGTCATGGGCGCTGGCGGCCTGTGGGTAGCCGCGATCGGCTTCCATCTTCACCGAATGGACCAGGTCGGGAAACTTCATGGCGTCCTGGATGAAGAACACCGGGATGTTGTTGCCCACGAGGTCCCAGTTGCCTTCCTGGGTGTAGAACTTGACCGCAAAGCCGCGCACGTCACGGGGCGTGTCGACGCTGCCCGCGCCGCCGGCCACGGTGGAGAAGCGTACGAAAACCGGGGTCTTCTCGCCAGGGCGCTGGAAGAGGTCGGCCTTGGACAGCTTGGCCGCGCCCTCATAAGCCTCGAAATAGCCGTGCGCGGCCGAGCCGCGGGCGTGGACGATACGTTCGGGAATCCGTTCGTGATCGAAGTGGAAGATCTTCTCGCGGAGGACGAAGTCCTCCAGCAGCACCGGCCCACGCGCGCCGGCTTTCAATTGGTTCTGGTTGTCAGAAACGCGAATGCCCTGGTTCGTGGTCAGGTGACCTTCGGGGCTATGCGGGCCGCCGTCGGGAACGCGCTGATGGGTCTCGTCGCCCGCGCCGCGCTCGGTGGTGAAGCCGTCGTCCATGGTCGCCTCCTCGATCTGGAATTCGAGGGGCAAACTCGCCCTGGCCACGCCGGTTCCTAAGGCTAACCTTAGGGGCACGCGCTAACATCCTCGCCCTGTTCGCAATTCGGCGCTCGGCGTGTACAACGCGCGCGCGGTGAGAGTGGCCTTGGGCGTGTTTTTCGCACCTCGAGTTTAGCTAACTCATTGAAAGTCCATGGACCCATTTCCATTCGTCCAATTCTCCAAAGGAGCGATTGGCGTGGGAAACATTGAACAAAATCAAATAACTATGACGAGATTTTCCGTAGCGCCCATGATGGACTGGACCGATCGGCACTGCCGGTCGCTGCACCGAGTGCTGTCCAGCCGCGCGCTGCTCTATACCGAGATGGTGACCAGCGGGGCGGTGGTGCATGGCGATCGGGAGAAGCTGCTGGGCTACGATCCCGTCCAGCATCCGGTGGCGCTGCAGCTGGGCGGGTCGGATCCGGCCGAGCTGGCGCAGGCGGCGCGGATCGCCGAGGACTACGGTTATGACGAGGTCAATCTGAACGTCGGGTGTCCGTCGGACCGCGTGCAGAGCGGTCGGTTCGGGGCTTGCCTGATGCGCGAGCCGGATCTGGTGGCCGAGTGCATGGCGGCCATCAAGGACGCGGTGACGGTCCCGGCCACGGTGAAGTGCCGGATCGGCGTCGACGACCAGGATCCGGAAGCGGCGCTGTTCACCCTGGTCGACGCGTGCGCGGCGGCGGGGATCGAGGGCTTCGTAGTCCATGCCCGCAAGGCTTGGCTGAAGGGGCTGTCGCCCAAGGAAAACCGGGACATCCCGCCGCTGGACTACGAACTGGTCTACCGGCTCAAGCGCGAGCGGCCGAACCTGATCATCGCCATCAATGGCGGCGTGCCCAGTGTCGACGCGGCGCTGGAGCATCTGGCCCACGGCGTCGACGGGGTGATGCTGGGCCGTGCGGCCTATCACGAGGCCGGTCTGCTGGGCGAGGTCGACCGGCGGGTGTTTGGGATGGATGTGGCCGACATCGACAGCTTCACGGCCGTCGAGGCCTATCGGCCGTATCTGGCGGAGCAACTGGCGGCGGGCGTGCATCTGGCGGCGATGAGCCGGCACATGCTGGGGCTGTTCCACGGTCTGCCGGGCGCGCGGGCGTGGCGGCGCATCCTGACGGTCGAGGGCGTCAAGGCCGGCGCGGGTCTGGAAGTCGTGGATCGGGCGCTGGACGCCGTGCGCGCGGCCCTGGCGGCGCGCGAGGAGCGGGCGGAAGCGCCCGCCGCTTAATTACGGGTGCAGGATCAGCGAGTTCTGCGTCGCCTCGAAGCGCGAGAGGCGGCCCAGATAGCTCATGCCCAGCAGCGAGTTTTCGAGGCCCTTCTCGATGACCAGGGCGTCGACGTCGCGGATCTTGGTTCCGGCGATGGCGACGCTGGCCAGCTTCACCGAGGCGGCGCGGGTGCGGCCGTCGGCGGTAATGACGTTGTAGTCGTAGTTCAGCTTGCTGGTGTCGATGCCCAGGCGTTGAGCGTCTGCCAGGCTGAGCGAGACGGCGGTGGCGCCGGTGTCGACGAGGAAGCGCACGGCCTTGCCGTCGACGGCGGCCTCGGTCCAGAAGTGGCCGTCGCGGTCCTTGGTGATCTGGGCCGAGCCGCCCTCGGCGCCGCCCAGGCTGGTCGACGTCGCGATCGGCGCGTGCAGGCCTGGTTGGCGCAGGTCGTCCAGCGAGACGACGGCCTTGGCCGCGCCCACCGCCGACAAGGCGCCCACGAAAGCGATCGCCGCGAACTTAAACATCGAAGACACCCTGCCATACAGGCTCTTGCGACCGCTTCTGCGGCCGTTAGGTAGATGAATAGCAGGCAGGTGTTTGCAAGGCGTGAATCCGCCCGGCGGGTTTCACGTGATGGTTACTGATATCATAACCTGTGTCTGTGAAGTCTTTTCGTTGATCTCATTACATCAAATTAATATCAGACATTACTTGCGTGTAATGCTTATCCTGTCTTGGAATTAACTTCGGGAAGCTTTCGGACGGCGTTATCTCTTCCGGCATCGAATTCAAGTGGCTTGATTGAGGGAAAACGCCATGAAGACCCTGATTATCGCGACGCTCGCCGTCACATCGCTCGCGGGTGTCGCCCACGCCGGCGTCTCGGATTTCCAGTTCCTGGAAGCCGCCCGCTGCCGCGGCCTGGCCGTCTCGGAAGGCCTGGGCAAGCTGGACACCGCCTCGATCGACACCTTCCTGCGCGACGAGGCTGCGACCCGAACCCTGGCGGTAAAGGCCTCGGCCACACGGAAAATGTCGGAAGCGACCAAGGTCGCCGACAGCGCAGATGGCGACAAGAAGGCCAAGCTGCTGGCCGAACGCGAAGGCGGTTGCGCCGTCTATCTGGCGGGCTCGAAGTAAGGTCTGTCTCTTAGGCTCGCTTGGTCGCCGCCATCAGGGCGACCATCGGGCCCCTAAGTCTGAGCTAGGCCCGTGTGGCCGCCATCAAGGCGGCCATCGGGTCGGGGCGATCGGGGAGGGCGGTCATGATCGCCGCCCGCTTCTCGTCGCTCAGTTTCGCCCAGCCGGCGATCTCCGGCAGGGTCCGCCGACAGCCCAGGCAATAGCCCGACGCGCCGTCGACCGCGCACACCTTCACGCACGGCGTGACGATGGGGCGGGGCGGTCTGGCGGGTGTCATTCCGAAATTCTGAGCGACCCGACGCCCGAGCGCAAGCTTCGTGGCGAGGGACCGCTCGTGTCCCAAGTTCTGCCAAGAGAGCAAAGTCCATGCGTAAATCCGTCACCCTGGCCCTGGCCGTCGTCGCCCTGTCCGCCGCCGCAGCGCCCGCCTTCGCCAACGATGTTCGCTGGAGCGACGCCCAGTTCCTGAACGCCCAGCGCTGCGTGGGTCTGGCCAAGGCCAAGGGCCTCGACGCCATCGACGCCAGCGGCCTCGAGGCCCAGGTCAAGGCGCAGACGCCGGGCCGCCAGAGCCTGATCCTGGAGCGCGGCGAGACCCATCGCGAGCAGGCGATGCGTGCGGGGCGCAAGCCCGACGAGAAGGTGAAGGCCAAGCTACTGGCGGAACGCGCCAGCTGCGCGGCCTATGCCGCGCCGCAGATCGCCGCCAACTGATCGCCCGGCTTATGGCCGGCGATTTGACGCCTGGGGGTTGCTTTGGGCGCGGACGGGTTTAAGTCCGCGCTCATGACCTCTTCCCCCTTCGCCGACATCCGCCAGCTCGCCGTCTCGCCGCCCGCGCCGGGCCCGTCTCCGACGCTGGAGCAGGGCGGGCGCCTGGCCGAGATCTCGGCCTGGCTGACGGCGTGGAGCGGCAAGAGCCCGCCGGCCGTCAACCGTCCTGTCGTGGCGCTCTATGCCGGCGCGCGCCAGAACGTCGGGCCGCGTGGCTATGCTCGCGACCGTCTGGAGGCTATCGCCTCGGGTGGCGCCACCGTCTCGCGCATTGCCGGTGTGCAGGGCGCGGGCCTGGAAGCCTTCGACCTGGCCATCGATCGCCCGTCGCCGGATTTCCTCGACAAGCCGTCGATGAGCGAGAAGGAGGCTGCCGCCACCATGGCCTTCGGCATGGAGGCTCTGGCCAAGCAGCCTGACCTCCTGATCCCCGGCGTCATCGTCGCCGAGCCCGCCCGCACCGCCGCCGCCGTCTGCCTGGCGCTGTTCGGCGGCGAGGCCTCGGACTGGTCGGAGGATCCCGAACCCGTGGCCGCCGCCGTGGCCCGCGCCAAGGCCGAGGGCATGGGTGACGATCCGCTGGAAATCCTGCGCCAACTGGGCGGTCGCGAGACCGCCGCCGTCGTCGGCGCGATCCTGGCCGCGCGCACCCAGAAGATCCCGGTGCTGCTGGACGGCTATGCCGCCTGCGCCGCCGCCGCCATCGTCCGCGCCGTCGAGCCGGCCGCCATCGACCACTGCCTGGCCGCCCATGTTAGCCCGGCCAAGGGTCACGCCAAGCTGCTCGATATCCTCGACAAGCGGCCGCTTCTGGCGCTGGATACGACGGATGAGGAAGGGGTCGGCGGCGCCTCGGCCCTGGCTCTCGTCAAGCTGGCCTGCGAGGTTCGCTAGGGCCGGCGAGGGCGGCGTAAGTGAACGCGGATCATCTTCACTTCCGTTGACGCTAACGTCATCTTTCCAAACGCTCGTTCGACATCTATCGTGGCGCCCGAAACGCAATAACGGCCTTCCGTAGAAAGGCCGATTGAACGGGAGCCCGCCATGAATCTGGACTTCTCGCCCGAGGACCTCGCCTTCCGCGACGAGGTTCGCGCCTTCATCGCGCAGAACTATCCGGAGGGCCTGCGGGAGAAGCAGGAAGAGGGCGAGGAGATGGCCAAGGAGGACTTCCTCTCCTGGCACCGCACCCTCGCCAACAAGGGCTGGGTCGCTCCCGCCTGGCCGGAGAAGTACGGCGGTCCGGGCTGGACCTCGGTGCAGCGCTACATCTGGTCGGAAGAGACCGCTCGCGCCGACTGCGTGCCGATCCTGCCGTTCGGCATCAACATGGTCGGCCCGGTGATCTACACCTTCGGCACGCCGGAGCAGAAAGAGCGCTTTCTGCCGCCGACCCTGTCGGGCGACATCTGGTGGTCGCAGGGCTATTCGGAGCCGGGCGCCGGTTCGGACTTGGCTAGCCTGAAGACCAAGGCCGAACGCTTCACCGGCGACGATGGCAAGGAATACTACCTGGTCAACGGCCAGAAGACCTGGACCACCCTGGCCCAGCACGGTGACTGGATCTTCTGCCTGGTCCGCACCGACCCGACGGCCAAGATCCAGGAAGGCATCTCGTTCCTGCTGATCGACATGAAGTCGCCGGGCGTCACCGTCCGTCCGATCATCACCCTGGGCGGCGAGCACGAGGTCAACGAGGTCTGGCTGGAGAACGTCAAGGTGCCGGTCGAGAACCGCATCTTCGACGAGAACAAGGGCTGGACCTGCGCCAAGTTCCTGCTGGCCCACGAGCGTAGCGGCATCGCCGGCGTGGCCCGCTCCAAGCGCGGCATCGAGCGCATCCGCCAGATGGCCTCGACCGAGCTCAGCGACGACGGCGAGGCCCTGATCAAGGATCCGATGTTCAAGCGCAAGGTCGCCGAGCTGGAGATCGACCTGACGGCGCTGGAATATACCGAACTGCGCACCCTGGCTGGCGAAGCGGCCGGCAAGGGCCCCGGTCCGGAGTCGAGCCTGCTGAAGATCAAGGGCACCGAGATCCAGCAGCGGATCACCGAGCTGGTCCTGGAAGCGGCCGGCCATTACGGCGCGCCGTACTTCCGCGGCTTCCCGAAGGACGGCGATAACGCCCATCCGATCGGCCCCGACTTCGCCCATCGCGCGGCGCCGACCTATTTCAACGTCCGCAAGACGTCGATCTATGGCGGCTCCAACGAGATCCAGCGCAACATCATCGCCAAGATGGTGCTGGGGCTCTAGCGCCTGGCTGTCATCCCGGACGCGCCGGAGGCGTGATCCGGGACCGCCCAACTCAGTGACTTTGAAGGTCCCGGCTCTCCGCTAGCGCTACGGCCGGGATGACAATCAAAAAGAACGGAAACCCAGGGATGGATTTCAACTTCACCGAAGAGCAGTCGATGGTCCGCGACACGGTCGCGAGCTTCCTGCAGGACAAGTACGACTTCGAGACCCGCCGCAAGATTGTCAGCTCGGACGCCGGCTGGCGCGCCGACTACTGGAAGGCCTTCGCCGAGGAGCTGGGCATCCTGGGCGCTTCGTTCAGCGAAGAGCTGGGCGGCCTGGGCGGCGGCGCGATCGACAACATGGTCATCATGGAGGAGTTCGGTAAGGCGCTGGTCATCGAGCCCTACCTGGGCACGGTCGTCATCGGTGGCGGCTTCATGAAGCACTCCGGCCATGCGGGCGCGGCCTCGGTCATCGAGGGCATCGTCGGCGGCACGACCACCATCGCCTTCGCCTATGCCGAGCCTCAGGCCCGCTACACCTGGCAGGACCTGAAGACCACGGCCAAGAAGGACGGCGCGAGCTACGTGCTGAACGGTCACAAGGCCGTGGTGGTCGGCGCGCCGTTCGCCACCCACCTGGTGGTCACGGCCCGCACCGGCGGCGCCCAGCGCGACGCTGGCGGCGTCTCGGTGTTCCTGGTCGACAAGAGCCTGCCGGGCATCGTCACCCGCGACTATCCGACGGTGGACGGCGGCCGAGCCTCGGAAGTCTATTTTGAGAACGTTTCGCTGCCCGCCGACGCCCTGATCGCCGAGGACGGCCTGCCGCTGGTCAACAAGGTGATCGACGAGGCCACCGCCGCCGTCGGCGCCGAAGCCGTGGGCGTGCTGCGCAAGCTGCACGAAGGCACGCTGGACTACGCCAAGCAGCGCAAGCAGTTCGGCACCTCGATCGCCAACTTCCAGGTGCTGCAGCACCGGATGGTCGACATGTTCATCGAGGTCGAGCAGTCGGTGTCGATGACCTACATGGCCACCATCAAGCTGGACGAGAGCGACGCCGAGCGGGCCAAGGCGGTCTCGGCCATGAAGGTGCGCGTGGGCCGGGCGTGCAAGTTCGTGGGCCAGAACGCCATCCAGATCCATGGCGGCATGGGCATGACCGACGAGCTGGCCATCGGCCACTACTTCAAGCGCGCCAGCCTGATCGAGGGCCTGTTCGGCTCGGTCGACCATCACCTGAAGCGCTACGAATCCCTGTCGTTCGACGCCGCGGCCTAAGGCCGTCCACGGACCAACGGGTCTGAAATGCCGAAGCCGCCTGCGTCACGCCGACGCGGGCGGCTTTTTTCTACACGGCGGTGGGGCGGTGGCGTCAAAACCGGCTCGCGGTTGGTGGGGCCCAGCGAGGTCCCGCAAAGCCTTGCTGTGTCTCAGGCTGCGAAAAAATTCACCGTATACGGATTATTTAGTCGAGCAATTTCAACAGCTTGAGAATCGATCGTCCGCGCGCTGATATCATCCTTATGCGGAATATTATCGTTTGCGAGGTCGGCCCAAGCGCGCATGTTCGGCCCTGACGCGCTGACGACTAGGAGGGGGAGAACCCCTGTAAGCCGCGCGCGTCTCCTGGTCCTAACGGCTCACCTGGGAGGCGCCGCCATGAACGTATCGAAGATGAACCACGCCATGCTCTCGTTCGGCCTGATGGGCGGACTGCTGGTCGGCGACCGGCCACAGCGCCGCCGGCCTTTCTGGCGTCGTTGGTTCAGGTAGGGTCCGGGGCTCTATCGCTTGTCGTAGGCTTCGCGCGCGGCCTCAATCTGTTCGAGATTTCGTTCCGCCCAATGCCAGACCGGGCAGAAGGCTTCGGCAAGGGTCAGGCCCAGGTCCGTCAACCGGTATTCGACCCTGGGCGGGATCACAGGGTGGACGGTGCGGATCGCCAGGCCGTCACGCTCCATGTAGCGCAGGGTCTGGGTGAGCATCTTCTGGCTGATGCCGTCCACCAGTTCACCCACGCGGGTGAAACGCAGCTCGCCATGTTCGGCCAGCACTTCGAGCACCAGCATGGTCCACTTGTCGGCGACGCGGCCGATGACCTCATTGACCAGCGCCTCCACCCGCGGATCGGCGACTTGGCCGGTGGCGGGATCTGCGATCCTGGCGACGATATCCGGCTTCATGTCCATTACTTTCCGAAGGGTAAGTATGGCTCCTTTGGGTGCCTACTTTCTTTTGGAGAGTTATCATCCTAACTCGTTTCAGGCCCAACACTTTCCTGCAAGCGAGACCCGAAATGAACATCACCGGAAACACGATCCTGATCACCGGCGGCGGTTCCGGGATCGGTCGGGCGCTGGCCGAAGCGCTGCATGCGCGCGGCAATCACGTCATCATCAGCGGCCGCCGCGCCGATGCCCTGAAGGCGGTTTGCGCCGAGAGCCCGGGCATGGACTTTGCCACCCTGGACATCACTGACGCCGCCGCGATCCGCGCCTTCGCCGGCAAGCTGACCGCCGCTCATCCCGCCCTGAACGTCGTCATCAACAACGCCGGGATCATGCTGGCGGAGAACCTGCTGGCGGACGTCTTCGACCTGGATACGGTCGATGCGACGATCGCCACGAATCTGCTCGGGCCGATCCGGCTGACGGCCGCTCTGCTGCCGCACCTGCGTGCTCAGCCCGCCGCGACGATCATCACCGTTTCCTCGGGACTGGCCTTCATCCCGCTGGCCGCTACCCCGACCTACAACGCCACCAAGGCGGCGATCCATTCCTGGAGCCAGTCCTTGCGCCACCAGCTGGTCGACACCGGGATCGAGGTTCTGGAACTGGCCCCGCCGGCCGTCGCCACCGACCTGATGCCTGGCCATGCCGAGAACCCCAACGCGATGCCGCTGGCTGACTACGTCGCCGAGGTCATGGATCTGATCGAGCGTCGGGAAGCGCCCCGCGGGGAGATTCTGGTCGAGCGGGTCAAGCCGCTGCGCTTTGCCGAGGCGAACGGCTACGAGGCGGTGTTCAAGGCGTTGAACGGGCGCCACTAGCCTTTCCACGCCTGGATCGGTTCACGAAAAAGGCCTCCGCCGTTGATCGGCAGAGGCCTTCTTGCATCCATGGGCGCGGGCTTAGCGCTTGGCGGCCGTGTTGCAGTCGGTGATGGCCGCATCGTCCAGGGCCGCGCCGCGGTAGGTGAAGGCGGTCAGTTCGCCCAGCTGACCGGCCAGCTTGCGGCAGGCGCGACCCGCGGGCAGGGCGCGGGTCTTGGTCGTGCTGCAGGTGTCTTCCTTGCAGTGCCAGACCGAACCGTCGTGGATGAATTGCGCCGCGGTGGCGGGCGTCTTCAGCTTCAGCGAGGCGGTTTCGTCGGCGGCGAAAGCCGGCGTCACGAGGCCAGCCATCAGGGCGCAGGCCGTCAGGCCCGCAAATAGAGCGGTACGCATTCCTTGGTCTCCTATCCCCGCGCCGGATGGGAGTTCCGACGCATAAGCGCGCGGACTCATGGCGCCGCTACGCTTGCACGCATAGTTCGTTTCTTTTGAAAACTAAGTCAACTGCCGAAGCGTTGCCGGAGCGCCTGACTGGAAGATTTCTTCGTCCCAGGCCAGCAGGGCCGGAGTGACGTCCTCGGCCCGTTCGACCGAGCGCCAGGCCTTGGCCAGGGTGGGCGGGGTCAGGCGCGCTTCGATGGTGTGCTCGATCAGTGCGAACAGCGGATCCCAGAAGCCGCCGGGGTTATGGAACACAATCGGCTTCTGGTGAAGATCTAAACGGCGCCAAGATAGCAGTTCGATGATTTCTTCCAGGGTGCCGATGCCGCCGGGCAGCACGACGAAGGCGTCCGAGCGCTCGTACATCATCATCTTGCGCTCGTGCATGTTGTCGACGATCACCGTCTCGACGTCGTCGAACGGCTGCTCGCGGCCGCGCAGGAAGGTCGGGATGATGCCTTGCACCGCGCCGCCGGCCGAATGTGCGCCTCGCGCGGTGGCGCCCATCAGGCCCACGCCGCCGCCGCCATAGATCAGTTTCAGCCCCGCCGTGGCGAAGCTCTCGCCGATCTTGAAGGCGTCCGTCAGGTAACTGGGGTCGGCGTCGTTGGACGATCCGCAGTAGACGCAGACCGATCCCAGGCGGCTAGACTCGTTGGGCGTCATCGTCCACTCCACACATGAAGAAGGCGCGCCGGTCGCGCGCCCTTCGCTTCGTTCCTATTTGAGGCCGCATGATCCGGATTCGCTCCCAGGCTTTCAAGTCGCAGATCCTCTTGATGGGGCTGGCGGCGGGAATCCTGGCGGCCTGCGGTCCGCCGACGCCGCGCGCGCCCAAGCCCGCCACGCCCGACAGCGCCGAGGCCGGCTATGTGGCTCCGCCGGTGGTCGAAAGCGCGCAGTACGCCTCCCACCGCATCGGTCTCTCGGGCGAAGGCACGCCCGACGCCGACGTGCGCCTGGGCTCGCCGACCGGTGAGGTGATCATGGGTCGCACCGACGCCCTGGGGCGCTGGAACCTGTCGGTCCCCAACCAGCCCGGCGTGCGACTGTTCGGCCTGTCGACCACGCGCGACGGGCGCACGGTCCAGGCCGAGGGCTATGTGATGATCGCCGAGGGCGGCGAGGTGGCGCTGCTGCGCGCCGGGGCCGGCGCCTTGCGCCTGACCGGCGGCTCGTCGTCGCCGCGCATCCTGGCCGTCGACGTCGACCGCGAGGGCGGGGCGGTGGTCTCGGGGGTGGCGTCGCCGGGGGCGGGGCTGAACGTCCGCGTCGACCGGGTCACTCGCGGCGGCGCCAAGACCGACGACGCCGGCCGGTTCGTCATTTCGCTCAGCGACTCGCTGGCCCACGGCGCGCACGACGTTCAGGTGGGCGGCGAGGGCGGCGAGGACCAGGTGACCATCATCACCTCGCCCCCAGCGCCGCTGACCTATGGCCCCTCGCGCGCCGAGCGTACGGCCCAGGGGTGGCGGATCGACTGGATGACCCCGGGCGGCGGCGTCCAGACCACACTGCTGATCGGCGCCACTCGATGAGAGACCAAGCATGAGGGGCATGGGCGGCCCGGCCTCGACAGGGCGCGAGGCGACGCCGGGTGGGATCGCGGGGCCCGAGCAGACGGTGCGTTTCTGGAAGGCGATGGGCGACCTGGTCCAGCTGGTCCTGCGTTCCAAGGCCCCGGGCCTGCGCTGGCGGCTGAGCGTCGCGCTCGGCCTGACCCTGGCCGGCAAGGCGCTGGGCGTGCTGGCCCCGCTGATGCTGGGCGCGGCCGTCAACCGGCTGTCGGCCGGGCAGGGGGCGGCGGTGGCGGTGACCTGGTCGTTCGCCGGCTTGGCCATCGGCTGGGCCCTGATCCGCTTCATCTCGTCCGCCGCGCCGCAAGCCCGGGACGCCGTCTTCACGCCCGTGGCCCAGGCGGCTCAGAGCCGGGCGGCGATCGAGACCTTCTCGCACGCGCTGTCGCTGTCGATCGACTTCCATCAGTCCAAGCGCACCGGCACCCTGTCGCGGGTGATCGACCGGGGCGCGCGGTCGATGGACTTCCTGCTGCGGAGTCTGGTGTTCAACCTCGCCCCGACCGGCGTGGAGCTGCTGATGGCCGCCGCCGTGCTGGCCAAGGCCTATGACTGGCGGTTCGCCACCGTGGCTCTGCTGACCGTGGTGACCTACGGCTACCTGACCTTCGCCATCTCCGACTGGCGGATCGGTCATCGCCGCGCTTTGAACGAGGCTGACGCAGAGGCCGCCGGCCGGGCCGTCGACGCCCTGCTGAACTACGAGACCGTCAAGTCGTTTGGCGGCGAGGCGCGGGCGGTGGCGGGCTATGAGGGCGCGCTGGACCGCTACGGCGAGGCGCAGATCAAGTCGACGAACTCGCTGACCCTGCTGAACGTCATCCAGTCTGCGGTGATGAGCCTGGGCCTGGGCGGCATGGCGGTGCTGGCCGGCATGGAGGCGGCGCAGGGGCGGATCGGGCCTGGCGACGTCACCGCCGCGGTGCTGATCCTGATCAACCTATACGCCCCGCTGAATATCCTGGGCTTTGCCTATCGTGAGATTCGCCAGTCGCTAATCGACATGGAGGCGATGCTGGAGCTGCGCCGGCAGAGCGCCGACGTCGCCGACGCGCCGGACGCCATCGACCTGCCGCCATGCGCCGACCACCGGGGTGGGGCGGTGGCCTTCGAGCAGGTGTCGTTCCGCCACGGCGCGCGCTCGGAAGGCCTCAGCGAGGTGTCGCTGGACATCGCGCCGGGCACGACCGTGGCCATCGTCGGGCCCTCGGGCGCGGGCAAGACCACCCTGGTGCGCCTAGCCCTGCGGATGATTGACCCGCAGGCTGGCCGCGTCACCCTGGATGGCCACGACCTGCGGGCGCTGACCCAAGGCTCGCTGCGACGGGCCGTGGCGCTGGTCCCTCAGGACGTGGCGTTGTTCAACGACACCCTGGCCGCGAACATCGCCTTCGCGCGCCCTGAGGCGTCCGAAGCCGAGGTCTGGGCCGCGGCCGAGGCGGCCGAGCTGGGCGAGTTCGTCCGCAATCTGCCCGAGGGCATGGCCACCAAGGTCGGTGAGCGGGGCCTGAAGCTGTCCGGCGGCGAGCGCCAGCGGGTCGGCATCGCTCGGGCGCTGCTGGCGGAACCTTGCGTGCTGATACTGGACGAGGCCACCAGCGCGCTGGACAGCCGCACCGAGGCGGCGATCCAGGCCACCCTGCGCAAGGCCAGGGCCGGGCGAACCACCCTGGTCGTAGCCCACCGCCTGTCGACCATCGCCGACGCCGACCAGATCGTGGTGCTGCGCCGAGGCAAGGTGGTCGAGCGTGGCCGTCACGAGGTGCTGCTGGCCGCCGGCGGCGAGTACGCGGCCCTGTGGCGTCGCCAGACCCGCGAGCGCGAGCCGGTCTAGAACCGCTGCCGGTAGAACCTTTGTAAGGCGGGGGCTATATCGACCCCGTCTTGCGAAGGAGTCTGCCCACATGCGCTATCTGCACACCATGGTCCGCGTCCGCGATCTGGACGCGTCGATGCGGTTCTATTGCGAAGGCCTGGGCCTGGTCGAAGCCTATCGCATGGAGAGCGAGAAGGGCCGCTTCACCCTGGTTTATCTCTCGGCGCCCGAGGACGCCGAGGCGGCCAAGGCCCGCAAGGCGCCGCTGCTGGAGCTGACCTACAACTGGGACGACGAAGAGTACCAGGGCGGTCGCAATTTCGGTCACCTGGCCTATCAGGTCGAGGATATCTATGCCGCCTGCCAACACCTGATGGACATGGGCGTGACCATCAACCGCCCGCCGCGTGACGGCCACATGGCTTTCGTGCGTTCGCCGGACGGCATCTCGATCGAGCTGCTGCAGAACGGTCATCTGGAGCCGGCCGAGCCGTGGGCCTCGATGCCCAACACCGGCGCCTGGTAGCGGCTTAGAAAGCCCTGGCGCGGGCCAGTTCCTGGAGGCGGCGGGCCGGTGCGTCCGAGATCGCCTTCCACATCACCCGCGCCAGTTCCAGCCGATAGGCGGTCTTGTAGCCCAGCACGAACGGCGAGCGCTGGCCGCTGCCGGGCGGCTCCTTGTTCAGGGCGTCGACCAGGGCCTGGCGCACGCTGCGGGCCTTGGGGTCATAGCCGCCGGGGCCGGGCAGGGCGATCAGGCGATCGACCTCCAGGCTGGCATGGACGGCGGTGGCGACCAAAGCCGGTAGGGCTGAGATGTCGCTGGGCGCGATCGCGCGCATCAGGAAGCTGGGCTGGGTGGTCTTGGCCCCGATCTGCTGATTGGTCAGCTCGAAATCCAGGGCGTTGGTCACGCGCTCCAGCGTCGCGGGCCAGTGATCGTCAGCAGTCGTCATGTCTTTGGTATTCCCCCGGCGCTCCGATAGCGGGGTTTGGTGAACGGGAAAAGCGCTGCCGCACTGGAAAACAGCTGGCGGGCACGCCAAATCTGCTCCGCTCCCGCAACGAGGTTCCCCCATGTCGGATCTGTCTGCCTTCCCGATCACCCAGCGCTGGCCGGCCCAGCATCCCGATAGGATCCAGCTCTACTCGCTGCCGACGCCCAACGGGGTGAAGGTGTCGATCATGCTGGAGGAGACGGGGCTGGCCTACGAGCCCCACATGATCGACATCGGCGCGAACGAGACCTGGGGTCCTGAATTCCTGTCGCTGAACCCCAATGGCAAGATCCCGGCGATCATCGATCCCGACGGTCCGGGCGGCAAGCCGATGGGCCTGTTCGAGTCCGGCGCGATCCTGGTCTATCTGGCCGAGAAGTCCGGCAAGTTCCTGCCCACCGACCCGGCCGCCCGCTACGAGACCCTGCAGTGGGTGATGTTCCAGATGGCCGCAATCGGTCCGATGTTCGGGCAGCTGGGCTTCTTCCACAAGTTCGCGGGCAAGGACTTCGAGGACAAGCGTCCGCGCGACCGCTACGTCGCCGAGAGCAAGCGCCTGCTGGGCGTGCTGGAAGGCCGTCTGGCCACCCGCGACTGGATCATGGGCGATGATTACACCATCGCCGACATCGCGACCCTGGGCTGGGTGCGTAATCTGGTCGGCTTCTATGGGGCTGGCGAATTGGTCGACTGGGCGACGCTGAAGCACGTGCCGCGCTGGCTGGAAGCGGGGCTGGCGCGCCCGGCCGTGCAGCGCGGACTGGAGATTCCGAAGCGCCCGTAGGAAGCGTCCCGAGAATGGGTCAGAACGCCTGCGACCAAATGGCCGGCGGGCTCAAAATTAAGATCTGATTAACCACGAAGGCCCGATTTTCAGGGCGTCTTCTTTGAGGACACCCCACCATCACTGACTTCCACAGCCCGGCCCTAGGTCGGGCTGTTTTTTTGAGAATTGGGCCAGCCCTAGGCCGAGCTGCTTTTTTGAAATTAGGCGCTTGCATCGGCGCGAGGGGGCGGCTATCACGCGGCCTCTTCTGAGAGCGACCTGTTCCGCGGTAGCTCAGTGGTAGAGCAGCCGGCTGTTAACCGGCTGGTCGTAGGTTCGAATCCTACCCGCGGAGCCACTCTCTTCCTCTCGGAAGATCCCCCAAATCGATGATCTGTGTCGCGATGTTTGGTCGTGCGTTTCGCCTGTGAATTCAGGACTTTCTGGGCTTGCGCCGACTCGGTGAGGCGGCTATCAGGCTGCCTCTTCTTGAGAGCGACCTGTTCCGCGGTAGCTCAGTGGTAGAGCAGCCGGCTGTTAACCGGCTGGTCGTAGGTTCGAATCCTACCCGCGGAGCCACTCTCTCTTTTCCCTGACAATCAGCTCCAGGTCGGCTTCGACCGGATCGCCAGCGGCACCCCGCCGTCGGCATGCACCGACACGCGTTCGCCCTGGCGTTCGAAGGTCAGGTCCACGGTCTCGTCGCCTACGCGCAGGTGCTCGATCTTCAGCCGGTCGATGCCGATCGGCAGACGGGGATCGACCAGAACGATCTCGCCGCGATTGGCGTCGATGCTGATGCCCAGGCAGGCCTGCAGCATCATGAACACCGAGCCCGCCGCCCAGGCCTGGGGCAGGCAGGCGACAGGATAGGCCACCGGCGGCTCGCCGGGCGAGCGCGGGAAGCCGCAAAAGAGTTCGGGCAGGCGCATCTGCATGCGGCTGGCGGTCTCGAACAGGGCCGAGGTCAGCTTCACCACGCCGTCGCGCTCGCCGTAACGGGACAGGCCCATCACGCACAGCGCCGTGTCGTGCGGCCAGACCGAGCCGTTGTGATAGCTGATCGGGTTGAAGCGGGCCTCGCCGGTGGCCAGGGTCCGCAGGCCCCAGCCGGAATTGAAGCTGGCCGACAACAGCTGATCGGTGACCTTGCGGGCGCGCTCGGGCGAGACGAGGCCGCAGAACAGCAGGTGGCCGGGATTGGACGACAGCGTCCGGCACAACTGGCCCTGGCCATCCACGGCGATGCCGTAGTAGCCGCGGTCGTCCATCCAGAAGAGGCTCTCGACCTTCTCGCGCAGGCGATCAGCCTTCTCGCGCCAGATCGTGGCTTGGCCGACCTCGCCGCGTCGTTCGGCCAGTCGAGCCATGCCGCGATAGGCCGCGAAGGCGTAGCCCTGGACCTCCACGAGGGCGATCGGGCCGGACGGATAGCGGCCGTCGGTGTGGAAGACGCTGTCCTCGCTGTCCTTCCAGCCCTGGTTCGACAGGCCGCTGTCCTGGCCACGGGCGTAGTCGATCAGGCCGTCGCCGTCGCTGTCGCCGTCATGCTCGATCCAGTGCATGGCCTTTTCGAGGGCGGGCCACAGCTCGTCGATCAGCTTGTCGTCGCCGGTCCGCTCCTGATAGGCGCCGGCCAGGGCCACGAACAGCGGCGTGGTGTCGACCCCGCCGTAATAGCGGCCGAACGGCACCTCGCCGAGCGCGGGCATCTCGCCCTTGCGGGTCTCGTGCATGATCTTGCCCGGCGCGCTGTCGCGGAACGTCGAGCGCTCCTGGGCCTGATGGGCGGCCAGGTAGCGCAGCACGCCCTTGGCCAAGGACGGCTCGAACCACAGGATCTGCCAGGCGGTGATGATCGCGTCGCGGCCGAAGGCGGTCGAGAACCAGGGGATGCCGGCATAGGGGTAAGGGCCGGTCTCCATCCTGGTGGTCAGCAGGGCGAGATCCGAGCGCGACTTGCCCAGCCATTCGTTGAACAGGCGACCCGAGCTGTTCAGTCGCGCCCCATGCCGGCGGCGGGCGCGCATGTCCCAGCGGGCGCGGGCGGCGGCGTCGCGAAAGCGTTCCCTGCTGGGCGCGTGGCCGTCAATGACGCCGACCTCGATATAGAGCTCGGTGACGCCCTCGGCCTGCAGGGTGAACATGAACTCGGCTTTGTGCGGGCCGATGCGATAGGGCGCGTCCGAGAAGCAGATGAAGGACGAGCGCTCGACCCCGTCCAGGCCGATATAGCTGTAGGCGACGCGGCGGCCGTCGACATGCGGCGGGCCCTTGGTCCCGCGCTTGGCCCGGTGGGTGCCGCGCACCTCGAACATGTCGCGGAAGTCGGCGTCGAACTCGATCGTCATCGGCAGCAGGACGGTGTCGCGGCTGTAGTTTACGCAGCGAATGCGCTCGTACATCCGCTCGCCCCACAGGAAGCGCTTGCGTTCGATGTGCAGCACGCCCGGCGGACCCATGCGCTCGCCCGGATAGGGTAGGGCCTGGTTGGTGCCGTTGCAGGTGAAGAAGACGTTGTCGTGGGCCACCGCCGCCGACAGCAGCGACGGCGCGCGACCGCCCAGGCTCAGGCGGTAGAAGGACAGGATGCGGGTATCGTTGTGAAAGAGCCCGTCACCCTGCCCAGCGATGTCGCCGAACTGGTCGGCGACAATGAACGTGTCCTTGTCCTTGAGGGCGTAGAGATTCTGCGGAGCACGGACTTCCGCCGTGACCCCGTAGTCGACCGGAGCGTCCAGCGCCGGTGCGAGATTCTCCATAACCCCTCCTAAGACTCAGAAATCAGGCGCTTTCCGCCAGTTCGACCAGGGCGGGATAGACCGCGGCGCCATCGCACAATCTTTCGTAGAGCGCGACATATCGGCGAGCCATCGCCTCGGACGAGAACCTTGTATCGAAACGCCGACGTACGGCGTTTCGATCCAGGCCGGCGGCGCGAATGATCGCCTCGGCGGCCTGATTGTCATTGTCGACGATGAAGCCGGTCACGCCGTCGTCGATGACCTCAGGCACAGAGCCGCAGCGATAGGCGATGACGGGCGTGCCGCAGGCCATGGCCTCGATCATCACCAGGCCGAAAGGTTCGGGCCAGTCGATAGGGAACAGCAGGGCCTCGGCCCCGCCCAGGAAGGCCGATTTCTCGTGGTCGCCGATCTCGCCGATGAACTCGATCAGCGGATCGCCCAGCATCATCGGTTCGATCTTGTCCTCGAAATAGGCGCGGTCGGCGGGGTCGACCTTGGCGGCGATCTTGAGCTTCTTGCCCAGGCGCTTGGCCAGCATGATCGCGCGGTCAGGGCGCTTCTCGGGCGAGATCCGGCCCAGGAAGGCCAGGTAGCCGTCGCTCTTCTCCGAGAAGGTGTAGAGGTCGGAATTCATGCCGTGATGCACCGTGCCGGCCCAGTTGGCGAAGGGCAGGGGGCGGCGCTGGTCGTCGCTGATCGAGACCAGTGGGAACTGCGGGTAGCGCTTGTAGACGGCGGGCAGGTCCTTCAGGTCCAGGCGGCCGTGCAGGGTGGTCAGGGTGCGGTCGGCCCGATCGGCGAAGAACGGGAACTGCACCATGTCGGTGTGGAAGTGGACGACGTCGAACTCGTCGGCTAGGGCGCGGACCTCGGCTATCTGGGCCAGATGGGCGGCCAGATCGGACTTCAGAGGGGCGGGATCCAGGCGGATGGCCTGGTCGCGGACGCTGATCAGTTTCGCCTTGGTCTGGGCCTCGCCGCTGGCGAATAGCGTGACCTCATGGCCGAGGTCGACGAGGGCGTCGGTAAGGTGAGCGACAACGCGTTCCGTGCCGCCATACAGGCGCGGCGGAACAGCCTCGTAAAGAGGGGTGACCTGGGCGATCTTCATCGAGCGGACCTTGAAAGGAGAACTGAGGCGCGGTGTTGCGCCGCCCCAGATCAGTACCGTGCAAGGTCTTTGGTTCCGCCGTTTGCCTTTTTGCCGCCGCTATTGCGACTGCGTGCGTCGCGCAAGTTGTTCTTCGCGTTCCTTCTGCTGTCGAAGGTCGCGTTTCTTGCGCCGATAACGGCCGTAACTCTTGCGCGCGACCATATCGATACGCGGCAAGAAATAGATCACCACAAGGGCCACGATCGCACCCGCGATCACTACTTTCGCGTCAAGCATGGCAGTTCCCCACGAAGCCGTACTGTTCGGGCTTCCTCCCCCATCGCCGGACGCGCCGCCGATGGCTGCTTATTTACCATAGGGCGAGCGTGATCAATCGACGTTACGTGACAATGACCGTCACTACTTCTGATGATCGTCCCTTGGTCTTTTTGCCCATGCCTTGGGAAGTCGATGACGCTTTTAAGGCCGTCATGCGACCATTGGCAGGCGAGCTTGGCCTCCGATCGCATTGCTTTCGGGCCGGACGCGGACCTATAAGCCTGCTCGAAAGTCCAGTTCCTTCGAGGGATTCCATGAGCACCGACTTCGCCGCCGCGCGGCTGAACATGGTCGAGAGCCAGATTCGCACCGCTGACGTCACCGACCTGCCGCTGCAGGACGCCCTTCGCGTGGTGGCCCGCGAGAGCGTGGTTCCCGCCTCGAAGGCCTATCTGGCCTATGCCGACGCCGACATCGAGTATGCGCCGGGCCGCTGGCTGCTGCGTCCGCGCGAGGTGGGCAAGCTGATGCAGACGCTGAAGCCGCGCGAAGGCGAGAAGGCCCTGGCCATCGCCGCGCCGTACGCCGCCGCCGTGCTGGAAACCATGGGCGTGGCCGTCACGCGCCTTGAGGGTGACGACCTGCAGGCCGTGCCGGCCGGCAGCTACGACGTCATCATCTGCGAAGGCGCCGTCGCCGCGGCCCCCAAGGCCTGGCAGGACGCCCTGGCCATCGGTGGTCGTCTGGGCGTGATCGAGCGCACCGGCCCGGTGGGCCACGCGGCCATCTATCTGCGCGCCGAAGACGGCGTGGGCCGCCGCCAGGCGTTCGACGCCTCGCCGCCACTGCTGGCGGGCTTCGAGGTTGAACCGAGCTTCAGCTTCTAAGAGCGGCAGTCGCGCGGACGTTCGCGTGACGAAAGCTTAATTGGCGCCCCCTGGCGGTTCGACTTACACGCGATAATATTGCAGTGGGCGCGACGTCGTTCGCGTGATTGGGGATAGTATCTAGATGTCGAACCGTCGACGGGCCGGGTTGCTGGCCGCTTGCAGCGTCAGCCTTATGGCCGGCGCGTTTCTCGTCGTTCCAGTCGCTCAAGTTCAGGCCGAGACCCTGGCCGACGCCGTCGCGCTCGCCTATCAGACCAACCCGACGCTGCAGCAGCAGCGCGCCGTCCAGCGCGCCACTGACGAAAGCGTCGTCCGGGCCCGCACCGGCTTCCGCCCGACGGTGAACGCCCAGGGCAGCATCTCCTACTCCCGTACAGACCTTGCGGTGCCCACGACGACCGTCGTCGGCGGGGTGCTGGTCAACGGCGCCGACACCAACAAGGTCGGCGCCAGCAGCGCGCAGATCCAGCTGTCTCAGCCGCTGTTCACCGGCGGCCAAGCCACCGCCAACCTGTCCGCCGCCGAGGCGGACGTGCTGGCCGGCCGTGAGGACCTGCGCCGCGTGGAGCAGGGCGTGCTGGCCAATGTCGTCACCGCCTATGTCGACGTGCGCCGCAACCAGGAAACCCTGCGGATCGCCAACGAGAACGTCGCGGTCCTGACCCGTCAGCTCGACGAATCGAACGCCCGCTTCGAGGTCGGCGAGATCACCCGCACCGACGTCGCCCAATCGCAGGCGCGTCTGGCCGCCGCCAAGGCCAGCCAGTCGTCGGCCCAGGCCAACTTGGCTGTCGCCCGCGCCACCTACGCCCAGATCGTCGGCCAGAACCCGACCGACCTGACGCCCGAGCCTTCGCTGGCCAATGTGCTGCCGGCCTCGGTCGAGCAGGCCTTCGAGGCCGCCGAGGGCAGCAACCCCGCGGTGCAGGCCGCCCGCTACGCCGAGCAGGCCGCCACCGCCCGCGTGGCCCTGGCCAAGTCCGCCTACCTGCCGACCGTCTCGGCTGGCGCCAGCCTGGGCTACGACGCCGCCGAGGTGAACGGCAACCGCGACCAGTTCGGCCAGTACAATCGCCAGATCGCCGGTCAGCTGACCGCCCGCGTGCCGCTGTTCACCGGCGGCCTGAACGCCTCGAACGTCCGCGCCGCGCGCGAGCGTGAGAACGCCGCCCGCATCGCCGTCGACGGCGCCAAGCGCACCGTGATCCAGCAGACCTCGGCCGCCTGGAGCACCTTGCTGGCCGCCCGCGCCAACCTGGTCTCCAACGAGGAGCAGGTCCGCGCCAGCCGCATCGCTTTCGAAGGCGTGCGCCAGGAGCAGCAGGTCGGCCTGCGCACCACGCTGGACGTGCTGAACGCCCAGCTGGAACTGGCTAACGCCGAACTGGCCCTGGTCGGCGCTCGTCGCGACGAGTACGTGGCCAGCGCCGCGCTGCTGCAGGCGATGGGCCAGCTGGACGTCAACAAGCTGGCGACCGGCACGACCGCCTACGATCCCAAGGCCTCGTACGACCGCGTCACGCACGCCGGTTGGGTGCCGTGGGAGCCGGTGGTCGAGACGATCGACAAGCTGGGCGCTCCGTCGGCCAAGCCGCAAACGACCGCGAAATAAGGGTTTCCCCGCGTCGATTCAGCCCATGCCGCAGACTTGCGCTTGCTTAAGCCGCGCAAGTCTGCACCATCGCGGCTACGCGTTCTTCGAGGACGCACCAGGATTCGTATTTCTTTACGACGGCCCCGCACATGTCCGATCAGAGCTCGCAAGAACCGACAATGGAGGAAATTCTCGCCTCCATCCGACGCATCATCTCGGAGGATGACGCGCCGGCGGAGCCTGCGGCCGAGGCTGCGCCGCCTCCGCCGCCGGAGCCCGAGCCTGAGCCCATCTATGAAGAGCCCGAGGACGACATCCTCGAGCTGACCGACCCGATCGCGCCCGAGCCTGAGCCCGAGCCGCTGGCCACCGTCGGCGACATCGACGTCTATTCGCCGCCGGAGCCCGAGCCGGAACCCGTCTACACGCCGCCGCCGGCCGCGCCGCCGATCTTCGATCGCGACGAAGTGGCCGAGACCCTGGTCGGCACGACGGCCGCCTCGGCCGCCGCCAGCGCCTTTGGCAGCTTGAGCTCGGCGCTGCTGATGCCGAAGGACGCCCGCACCCTGGAAGACGTCGTACGCGAGCTGCTGCGCCCGCTGCTCAAGGAGTGGCTGGACCAGAACCTGCCGCGCATCGTCGAGACCAAGGTCGAGGAAGAAGTGCAACGGATCGCCCGCGGTCGCGGCGTCTAAGCCCTTCCAAGATCCGAGAAATCGAGGCGGTCGCTGCGGCGGCCGCCTTTTTCGTTTGAAAAACCGTCAGAAACCAAGGCCCGCCGGTTTCCCGGCCGGGCCGCAGATGGCATATCCCCACCGCCATGCTCGATAAAACCTTCGATCCCAAATCCGTCGAACCCCGCCTGTATGCAGCCTGGGAGGCCTCGGGGGCCTTCAAGCCCAGCGAGGATCCGAACGCCGAGCCGTTCGTCATCGTGATCCCGCCGCCGAACGTGACGGGCTCGCTGCACATCGGCCACGCGCTGAACAACACGCTGCAGGACGTGCTGACCCGCTTCCACCGCATGCGCGGCAAGGCCGCCCTGTGGCTGCCGGGCACAGACCACGCGGGCATCGCCACGCAGATGGTCGTTGAGCGCCAGCTGGCCGCCGCCGGCAATATCGGCCGCCGCGACCTGGGCCGCGACGCCTTCGTCGACAAGGTCTGGGAGTGGAAAGCCGAGAGCGGCGGGACCATCACCAACCAGCTGCGCCGCCTGGGCGCCTCGTGCGACTGGTCGCGCGAACGCTTCACCCTGGACGAGGGCCTGTCGGAAGCCGTCCGCAAGGTGTTCGTCCAGCTCTACAAGCAGGGCCTGCTGTATCGCGACAAGCGCCTGGTCAACTGGGACCCGCAGTTCCAGACCGCCATCTCCGACCTCGAGGTCGAGCAGAAGGAAGTCGACGGCGCCTATTGGCACTTCGCCTATCCGCTGGCCGATGGCGTCACCTACCAGCACCCGATCGCCTTCGATGACGACGGCAAGGCCACCGAGTTCGAGACCCGCGACTACATCGTGGTGGCCACGACTCGTCCGGAAACCATGCTGGGCGACACCGGCGTGGCCGTTCACCCGACCGACGAGCGCTACAAGGGCCTGGTCGGCAAGTTCGTGACCCTGCCGATCGTCGGCCGCCGCATCCCGATCGTCGCCGACGACTACGCCGACCCGACCAAGGGCTCGGGCGCGGTGAAGATCACGCCCGCGCACGACTTCAACGACTTCGGCGTCGGCAAGCGCGCCGGTCTGGAAGCGATCAACATCCTGACGCCGGAAGCCAAGCTGAACGACAGCGTTCCTGCCGAATATGTCGGCAAGGACCGCTTCGTCGCGCGCAAGGAGATCGTCGCCCGCGCCGAGGAAGAGGGCTGGCTGAAGGAAATTGAAAAGACCAAGCACATGGTCCCGCACGGCGACCGTTCGGGCGTGGTCATCGAGCCTTTCTTGACGGACCAGTGGTACGTTGACGCCAAGACCCTGGCCCAGCCGGCCCTGAAGGCCGTCGAGACCGGCGAGACGGTGTTCGAGCCCAAGCACTGGGAAAAGACCTACTTCGAGTGGCTGCGCAACATCGAGCCGTGGTGCGTCTCGCGCCAGCTGTGGTGGGGTCACCGCATCCCGGCCTGGTTCGGTCCGGACGGCTCGATCTTCGTCGAGGAGACCGAGGAAGAGGCCTACGCGTCAGCACGAGAGCGGTTCGGCGCCGACGTCGTGCTGAACCGCGACGAGGACGTGCTGGACACCTGGTTCAGCTCGGCCCTGTGGCCGTTCTCGACCCTGGGCTGGCCGGAAAAGACCGCCGACGTCGCCAAGTTCTACCCGACCAGCACCCTGGTCACCGGCTTCGACATCATCTTCTTCTGGGTCGCCCGGATGATGATGATGGGCATCCACTTCATGGGTGAGGCCCCGTTCAAGCAGGTGTTCATCAACGCCCTCGTCCGTGACGAGAAGGGCGCCAAGATGAGCAAGTCCAAGGGCAACGTGATGGATCCGCTGATCCTGATCGACGAACTGGGCTGCGACGCTGTGCGTTTCACCATGACGGCGATGTCGGGCCAGGCGCGCGATATCAAGCTCAGCAAGCAGCGCATCGAGGGCTACCGCAACTTCGGCACCAAGCTGTGGAACGCCACGCGCTTCACCCAGATGAACGAGTGCGTCCGTGTCGAGGGTTTCGATCCCTCGACCGTGCAGCAGCCGATCAACAAGTGGATCCGCGGCGAGACAGTGAAGACCGTGGCCGAGGTCACCAAGGCCCTGGAAGCCCCGGCGTTCGACGAAGCCGCGGGTTCGCTGTATCGCTTCGTCTGGAACGTGTTCTGCGACTGGTACCTGGAGCTGGCCAAGCCGATCCTGAACGGCGAGGACGAGGCCGCCAAGGCCGAGACCCGCGCCACCGCCGCCTGGGCGCTGGACGTGATCCTGAAGCTGCTGCACCCGGTGATGCCGTTCATCACCGAGGAGCTGTGGGACAAGACCGCCGAGTTCGGCCCGGCTCGCGACAGCATGCTGATCTCGGCCCAGTGGCCGGACCTGCCGGAAAGCTGGATCGACGCCGAAGCCGAGGCCGAGATCGGCTGGCTGGTCGGCACGGTCGGCGAGATCCGCTCGATCCGCGCCGAGATGAACGTGCCGCCGTCGGCCAAACCGGCGCTCAGCGTCGTCGGCGCCGGTGCGGAGACCAAGGCTCGCCTGGCCCGTCACCGCGACCTGCTGCTGACCCTGGCTCGCCTGGACAGCGTCAGCGAGGCCGAGGCCGCGCCGACCGGTTCGGTGCCGATCGTGATGGGCGAGGCGACCGGCGCCCTGGCCATCGCCGACTTCATCGACCTGGCCGCCGAGAAGGCCCGCCTGACCAAGGAAATCGCCGGTCACGCCGGCGAGATCGAGAAGGTCAACAAGAAGCTCGGCAATCCCGACTTCCTGGCCCGCGCCAAGGAAGAGGTCATCGAGGAAAACCGCGAACGCCTGGCGGATGCGGAAGCCGCGAAAGCCAAGCTCGAGGCGGCGCTTAGCCGTCTGGCTTCGGTGGGCTAGGCGCTCACGCAGCGAATAGGAAAGGGCGGCGTCTCCTGCGGAGCGCCGCCCTTTTTCTTAGCGTGCGTAGACCGCGTTGCGCAGTTCCCAGGTCACACGTCCGTTCATGCCCTCGAAAGCGGTGTTGGACATCAGCACCACGGTCAGCCGGTTCACCGGATCGACGAACCAGTTGTGGCCGTAGACGCCGCCCCAGGCGAGCGTGCCGACGCCCTGGGGCGTGTTCGCCACGGCCGGATCGTCCAGCACCGCCCAGCCATAGCCGAAGCCCCAGCCGGGGCCTTGCGTGCCGGCCTGGACGCCGACCTGGTCCTTGGTCATCTCGGCGATCGTGGCGGGCTTGAGCACCGCGCCGCCGCCCTTGCGGATGGTCTCCAGGAAGGTCAGCACATCGCCGGCCGAGCCGACCATACCGGCGCCGCCGGACGGGAACTCCTCGGCGTGCAGGGCGCGGCTGGGGGCGAAGTGGACGAAGGTCGGGCCGATCGGGACGTCCTGGTTGTCACGGATTCGCGTCGGCGCCGGCTGAGCGTTGGCATAGGGCGTGGCCAGGCGTTCGGGATCTTCGGCGACGAAGCTGGTGTCTTCCAGGCCCAGCGGCGTGGTCACCGTCTCGGCCACGACTTGTGGCAGGGGTTTGCCGGTCGCCTTCTCGATCACGTCGCCCAGCACGTCCAAAGCGACCGAGTAGCGCCACCTGGAGCCCGGCGCGACGGCCAGCGGGGCCTGGCTGATGCGGCGGACGTTCTCGTCCAGGCTGATGCCCGACAGGTCGATGCCGTCAGAGACGCCCAGCGTGTGGTACGGATGCGAAGGCCCCTCGGCCAGGCCATAGGTCAGGCCGGCGGTGTGGGTCAGCAACTGGCGGATGGTGATGACCGGCGTCGTCCCGTCCGGCAGCTTGGGCTTGAAGTCGGGCAGGTAGGCCGTGACCGGAGCGTCCAGCTTGATCTTGCCTTGCTCGACCAGTCGCATCAGGGCGGCGCTGACGAACGGCTTGGTCACCGACGAGAAGCGGAACACGGCCTCTTCGGTCATCGGCTGACTGGCCTCGCGGTCGGAGAGGCCCGCAGCGCGGTGATAGACGAGCTGCCCGTCGCGGGCGACCAGCACGACCACGCCGACCAGCCGCTGCTCGGCGATGGCGCGGTCCAGAACGGCGTCGATGCGTGCGGCGAGGGCTTTGTCGGGCGCTTCGGCGAGCGCGACCGCTTGCGGGGCGGCCAGCGCGAAGGTCGGGGCGGCGAACGCCAGGCCGGCGGCCAGGATTAGCGGTTTCATCCAGGGGCGCATGGCGCGTTCTCCGCTTTTCGACATGACCAAGGTTTAACTGGGCCATCACGCCTGTCACTGGTTCTCTCGCGCTCGTCGATGGTGGGAGCGTGACGATGGCCGGCAAGCTGGTTCTGGGACTTGTTGTGATGGCGCTGGCGAGTGGTCCGGCGCTCGCCGCCGAGGATCCCGTCGCGCGCGCCGACGCCATCGTGCGCTGGGCCATCAGCGAACAGCACATCCCCGGCCTGCAGATCGCCGTGGTCAAGGACGGCAAGATCGTCATGTCCCGCGCCTATGGCGTGGCGGATCTGGCCAAGCAGACGCCGGCGACGCCCAATACGGTCTTCACGATCAACTCGATCACCAAGGCCTTCACCGGCGTGGCGGCCATGCGCGAGGTCGAGGCCGGGCGGCTGGACCTGTCCAAGCCGATCGGCAGCTATGTGGCCGACCTGCCCGAAGCCTGGCGCGGCATCGAGGTTCGCCGCCTGCTGAGCCACAATTCCGGCTTGCCGGACTTCGACGACAGCGAGGGCGATGCCGACGCGGCCTGGACGGTGACCCTGGCCAAGCCAATCCGTTTCCAGCCCGGCCAGCGTTTCGACTACAACCAGACCAACTACGCCCTGGTGCAGATGGCCATCAACGGCCTGCGCCAGCGGCCGCGCGACGCCACCCTGGCCGCCGAGCAGTTCGCCATCGCGGGCATGACCCACAGCGGCTTTGGCGACACCCGCGACAAGGATCCGAACCGGGTGACCTCGTATGGCTACCGCCAGGATGCGCCCGACGATCCCAAGATCCGGACCGAGATCTTCTCGCCGCTGCACCGGGCGGCCGCCGGCATGAACAGCACCGCCACCGACATGGCCAGGTTCCTGATCGCCCTGCAGGACGACAAGCTGCTCAAGCCCGCTACCCGCGCGACGATGTGGACGCCGGTCGCCTTCAATAGCGGCAAGAAGGGTCAGTGGGGGATGGGCTGGCTGGTCCTGGATCGCCCCGACCGTCGTGTCGTCGGCATGACCGGCGGCAGCCGCTCGGCCATGTACCTCTATCCCGACGACAAGGTCGGGGTGGTGATCCTGACCAACCTGGCCGGTTCGACGCCCGAGGACCTGGTCGACGAGATCGCCCAGGGCTTCATTCCCGGCATGACCCTGAGCGGCGTGCCGGCCCTGCGCGCGGCGCTGACCGGGCAGGAGAGCGGCGACCCGGCCGCCGTCGTCGCCAAGTTCCGGGCCGCCAATCCCGGCTTCAAGCCCGACGAGCACGAGCTGAACGACTGGGGTTATCGCCTGATGGGCTTCGGCAAGCCCCGCTCGGGCCTGGCGGTGCTGAAGCTGACCGCCGAGCTCTATCCGACCAGCGGCAACGCCTTCGACAGCCTGGGCGAGGCCTATGCGACGAACGGCGACAAGCCGGCCGCGATCGCCGCCTACAAGAAGTCCCTGGCGCTGGATCCCGCCAACAAGAACGCCGTCAGCTGGCTCGAGAAGCTCGAAAAATCGCCGGGCTGAGCTTGTAACTTATCAATGTTCCCCTAGCGTCAAACGGATGTTTGCATCCGGCTTGCGGCTGTGCTCTCTGGACGTCGAACGCGCTCGATCAAACAGGGCGCGACACACCGGGAGAGTAAGCATGACCCAGGCCGCCCAAAAGCCGACTCCGTGGCCGGCGATGTCCGTCCAGCAGGCCTATGCCCTGATCACTCAGCCTGGAACGCCGGGCGAGATGGAGGAGATCGAGATTCGGGGCGTGAAGACCCGGACCTGGAAGAACGCTCCGCCGACCCTGCGCGACACCCTGGTGGCCGGCCGCGCCCACGGCGAGAAGATCTTCCTGGTTCACGAGGATGAGCGGGTCAGCTTCGAGGCCTTCTACCGCGCCGTCACCCACATGGCCGCCGAGCTGGAATCGGCCGGCGTGCAGAAAGGCGACCGCGTCGCCATCATCATGCGCAACCTGCCCGAATGGCCGGTGGCCTTCTATGCGGGCCTGTCGCTGGGCGCGATCGTCACGCCGCTGAACGCCTGGTGGACCGGGCCGGAACTGGAATATGGCCTGACCGATTCCGGGGCCAAGATCGCCATCGTCGATGTCGAGCGCTTCGAGCGTCTGGCTGAGCACCTCAATCACTGCCCGGCGCTGGAGCGGGTCTATGTCAGCCGCTCCAAGGAAGAGATCGCCCACCCCTATGTGAAGCGCCTGGAGACCGCCATCGGCTGCCCCAACGACTGGGCCAAGCTCGAGGAAAAGCCGCTGCCGACCGTCGCCATCGCCTCGGACGACGACGCCACGATCTTCTACACCTCGGGCACTACGGGTAAGCCCAAGGGCGCGATCGGCACCCATCGCAACGTCAACAGCAACATCTTCGCCGCCGCCGCGGCCGGGGCGCGCAGCTTCCTGCGTCGCGGTGAGGCGCCGCCCGAGCCGGATCCCAATGGCCCGCAGCGCGGCTCGCTGATCTCGGTGCCGTTCTTCCACGCCACCGGCTGCTTCGCGGTGTTGAACCCCTCGCTGTTCGGCGGCGCCAAGATCGCCATGATCCGCAAGTGGGACCCGGACAAGGCCATGCAGCTGATCCAGGACGAGCGCCTGACCCAGATGGGTGGGGTGCCGACCATCGCCTGGCAGATCATCGAGCATCCCAACCGCGAGAAGTACGATCTGTCGTCGATCGAGGCGGTGGCCTATGGCGGCGCGCCCTCGGCTCCGGAGCTGGTGCGCAAGATCAAGGAGATCTGGCCCAAGTCCTCGCCCGGCAACGGCTGGGGCATGACCGAGACCTCGGCGACGGCGACGTCCAACTCGGCCGAGGACTACGAGAACCGTCCCGACAGCTGCGGCCCGGCCGTGCCGGTCACCGACCTGAAGATCATGACCGTCGAGCAGCCCTATCGCGAGCTGCCGATCGGCGAGGTCGGCGAGCTGTGGTGCAAGGGCCCGCAGGTCGTGCGCGGCTACTGGAACAAGCCCGAGGCCAGCGCCGACACCTTCGTCGACGGCTGGGTCCGCACGGGCGACCTGGCGCGCCTGGACGCCGAGGGCTTCTGCTTCATCATCGACCGCGCCAAGGACATGCTGATCCGCGGCGGCGAGAACATCTACTGCATCGAGGTCGAGAATTGCCTCTACGACCACCCGGCGGTGATGGACGCGGCCCTGGTCGGTATCCCGCACAAGACCCTGGGCGAAGAGCCGGCGGCTGTGGTGACGCTGAAGCCGGGCGCTGAGGCCTCCGAGGCCGAGTTGCGCGCGTTCGTCGCCGATCGCCTGGCCGCCTTCAAGGTGCCGGTGAAGGTGGTGTTCTGGCCCGAGACCTTGCCCCGCAACGCCAATGGCAAGATCATGAAGAACGAGCTGAAGAAGGTGTTCGAGGCGGGCTGAGCCCGCCAAGGGGGCGGCGATGGTTCAATCCAAGGCGGCGAGCGTGGACGACTTCATGGACGAGGTCGCGCCCCAATGCCGCCCCGCCCTGGACCGGTTGCGCGGCCTGTGCCGGGAGCGCTTCGGCGCCGACAGCGAGCTGATGGCCTTTGGCATGCCGGCCTATGGCCCGCCGAAGCTGCCGTGGATCGCCTTCAACAGTCAGAAGCAGCACATAGCCTTCTACGTCGGCGAAAGCGCCATGGCGGCCTTTCCTGAGCGCTTGCAGGGCATCGATCACGGCAAAGGCTGTGTCCGCTGGCGCAAGCCCGAGGCCATGGATTTCGACCTGATCGCCGACATGCTGGACCACGTGAAAGTCAGAACCCAGGGCGGCTGACCGCCCTGGGTTCTTCTGTTTAGGCGCTGACCGGCGGCTTGCGGTGCGCCCAGGGCTGGGCGGCTTCCAGCTGGTAGGCCAGCTGGAACAGCAGGGCCTCGCCGCCTGCGCGGCCGGCGATCTGCACGCCGACCGGCAGGCCGTCAGCGGTCCAGTGCAGCGGCACGCTCATGGCTGGGGCACCGGCGACGTTCTGCACCGGGGTGTAGCCGACATAGGTCATCAGCCTCGCCTGCAGCTCCTCGAACGGGACCCAGCCGGCGACATAGCCCAGCTCGACCGGCGGCTTGCCCAGCACGGGCGACAGGATGACGTCGTACTTCGTCAGCCAGGTGTCATAGGCCTGGCTGGCGGCGTTCAGGCGCTGAAGGGCGGCGGGCAAGGCGCCCTGCGGCAGCTTCTGGACCAGCTCGGCCATGCCGAGGCTAAAGGGCTCCAGCACCGTGGCGTCGGGCTTGCGGCCGATGGCCTTGCCGATGCCGGCGACCAGCTCGGCCGCGCCGCTGGCCCACAGGGCGGTGAAGTCCTGGCCAAACTGCGCGCCGTCCATCGGCCAGGCAGTCGGCTCGATCTTGTGGCCTAGGCTTTCCAGCAGCTTGGCGGCGTTATTGACGGCGGTCTGGACTTCCGGATCGGGCGTCTGGCCCGTGCCAGTGTTCATCACCAGGCCGATCTTCAGCTTCTTCTTCAGCGGGGCGGTGACCACGCCGATCGGCTTGAACGGCGCGTTGGCGCCCGTCTGTTCGCTGGCGGCGAACATGGCCGCCGAGTCGCGGACGCTGTGTGTCAGCACGTGCGAGACCGACAGGTCGATGCCGCGGCTGCTGGGCCGGTTGGGGATCATCCGACCGCGCGAGGGCTTCATGCCAAACAGGCCGCAGTTGGCCGCCGGAATGCGGATCGAGCCGCCGCCGTCGCTGGCGTGGGCGATCGACACCATGCCCGAGGCCACGCCCGCGCCTGCGCCACCGGACGAGCCGCCCGACGAGTGCTTGACGTTCCAGGGGTTGCGGGTGGGCAGGAAGCCCATCGGCTCGGTGGTCGGCAGGAAGCCGTATTCCGGCGTCGTGGACTTGCCCAGGGTGACGAAGCCAGCCGCGTCGAAGGCGTCGATATAGGCCGTCTGCTCGGTGTCGGGCTTAGCCCCCAGGCTGGCGCGGGTCCCATAGCGGGTGGGCAGGCCCTTGTAGGGGTCTAGATCCTTGACCAGGAACGGCACGCCGGCGAATGGACCCGTCAGCTGGCCGGTCTTGGCCTTGTCCAGCGCGCGCTCGTAGTCCGAGGTGACGAGGGCCTGGACCTGGGGCTGCAGCACCTCGATGCGCTTGATGGCCTGCTCGACCAGTTCGGCGGCGCTGACCTCCTTGCGGCGGACGCGGCCGGCCAGCTCGGTGGCGTCGGGCGTCCAGGGCTGCGAGGCGGACTTTGGTCCGGCAAAGGCCGAGGGCGCGGCCGCGATCGCGGCGGAGGCGGCCATAAGGCCACGGCGGCTGAAACGCATGGAAGTCCTCCCAACGAGCCGGCGTCTTGTGCGCCGGTGAACAACGTTCAGTTGACCCTGAAGAGACCTTGACCGCAACCCCGTGCTAAAGGCCGGTTCCCAGTTTCGAGGAGGCCGCGTGGCCAGGAAGCGTATCGATCAGCTGCTCGTGGAGCGCGGCGTCTTCGACAGCCGCGCCAAGGCCCGCGCGGCGGTGGAGGCCGGCCGTGTCGCCGTGGCCGGCAAGGTGGTCGCCAAGCCGTCGGAAGCGGTCGAGGAAGACGCGCAGATCGTCGCTGAGGCGGCCCATCCGTGGGTGGGGCGCGGGGCGCTGAAGCTGGTCCATGCGCTGGACCTGTGGCCGGTGACGGTGGAGGGGCGGGTGGCGGTCGATGTCGGCGCCTCGACCGGCGGCTTCACCGAGGTGATGCTGTCACGCGGCGCGGCCCGTGTGTTCGCCGTCGATGTCGGGCGTGATCAGCTGCACGCCAAGCTGAAGAGTGATCCGCGCGTGACGGATCTGTCGGGCGTCGACGCTCGAGCGCTGGATACGGATCTGATCCTGAGCGCACCGCAGTTGGTGGTCAGCGATGTCAGCTTCATCTCGCTGACCAAGGCGCTGCCGGCGGCCCTGGGCCTGGCGGAGGAGGGCGCTGACCTCGTGGCGCTGATCAAGCCGCAGTTCGAGGCCGGCCGCGAGCATGTCGGCAAGGGCGGCCTGGTCAAGGATCCCGAGACCATCGCCCGTGTCGAGGGCGAGATCGTCGACTTCCTGGAGGCGTCCGGCTGGGGGGTGCTGGGGCTGGCCGAAAGCCCGATCACCGGCGGCGAAGGCCAGGTCGAGCGGCTGGTCTGGGCGCAAAAGAAATCGGCCGCCCGTTAAGGGGCGGCCGATCGTCTAACCACAAGGTGCTTGGAAACTTTAGTCGACGACCTGGTACTTGCCGTTGGCGTCGGGGCAGACGCGCACGAAGCGCTTCTGGGTGCGGCCGTCGGGCAGGTAGATCGGGCTTTCGGCCAGGGTGCAGCCGTTGACGTCGGCCTGGCCCGAGCGGTTGTCGACGCGGTAGCTGTCCTGGCGCTCGTAGCTGCGCTCGTAATAGCTGTCGCGGCCGCCGTTGTCGTACGAACCCTGACGATAATAGGGCTCCTGGTAGCCGCTGCCGTAGCCGCCGTTATAGGCCGACGGCGGCGGGGGAGGCGGCGGCGGGGTCGTGTAGCTGCTGCCCGGAGCGCAGGCGGCCGAGCTGCGGCCGGCCATCGAGCCGACCACGGCGCCCAGGACGCCGCCCAGGATCGCGCCGTCGGTGCGGTGACCGCGGGCGGCGATGCCGCTGCCGACGGCCGCGCCGATGCCGGCGCCGGCCAGACCGCCACCGGTGGTGCGGTTGGTCGTCGAGCGCTGGCAGGGGTCGTAGTAGTAGCCCTGGTTGTCGTAGGCGCCGCGATAGCCCGACGAGCCATAGGGCGTCGTGCCGTACGACTGGGCCGAGGCCAGGGTCGGCGCCAGCACGCCGCAGACGAGGGCGGCGGTGACGCCCAGAACGGTCTTCATCTTCGAGGTCCTGCTCTTGGAAGCCAGCATGGTCATGAGAGAGCTTGTCTTTTTAAGGGGCGGCCTTTTTGTGACCGCCACGCCCATCCGTTGATCTAGCTATGCGCCGGTCAAGATGAACGGTCGCTGACCGACCTATTCAGCTTCGTTCACCGACAGAAAATCGTTCGCGACCCGCGCTCAAGCCCCAATTTTGGGGTATGGACCCGCGGATGCAAGACCTGACGATCACCGCTGTCGGCGCCCAAGGCGACGGCCTCGCGCGCCTTCCCGACGGCAAACCGGCCTTCGTGCCCCTGACTCTGCCGGGCGAACGGGTGCGCGCGCGTATGGACGGCGCGCGCGGCGAGCTGGCCGAGATCCTGACTGCCAGCGCGGAGCGCATCGATCCCGCCTGCCGCCACTTCGGCGTCTGCGGCGGCTGCGCGTTCCAGCACTGGGCCGCCGAGCCCTATCGCGCCTGGAAGGCCGACCAGGTCCGCGTCCAGCTATCCATGGAGGGGCTGGAGACCGAGATCCTGGCCCCGTTCGCCGCCCCGCCGGCCTCGCGCCGCCGCGTCGCGCTGCACGCTCGCAAGATCCCTAAAGCCAATGGGGGCGGCGCGCAGCTGGGCTTCAAGGAGCGCCGCTCCTGGAACCTCGTGCCGATCGCCGAATGCCCGGTCACCGATCCGCGCATCGTCGCGGCCCTGCCGGCCCTGGCCCGCCTGGCCGAACCGTTCCTGGAGCATCCCAAGTCCGCCCCGACCTTGCACGTCACCCTGACCGGCACGGGTCTGGACATCGACGTCACCGGCGTGGAGCGCAAGAGCGGCGGCCTGTCGGCCGACGCCCGCATGCGCGCGGCCATGGCGGCCAGCGAGGGCGACTTCGCCCGCGTGACCATGGCCGGCGAGACCGTTTATGGCGCACGTCAGCCGCTGGTGAAGCTGGGCCAGGCCATCGTCGCCCTGCCGCCCGGCAGCTTCCTGCAGGCCGTGCCCGCCGCCGAGCGGGCCATGGTCGCCTTTGCGGTCGCCGAAGCCCAGGGCGCGGCCCGCATCGCCGACCTCTATTGCGGCGTCGGCACCTTCACTTTCTCCCTGGCCGAGGTCGGCGCCGTGCATGCGGCCGAGATGAACGCGCCCTCGATCGCCGCGTTGAAGGCCGCCATGGGCGGGGTCCCGGGTCTGAAGCCGATCCACGCCGAGGCCCGCGATCTCGTCAAACGTCCGGTGCTGAGCACCGAACTGGCCAAGACCGACGTGGTGGTCATCGACCCGCCGCGCGCCGGCGCCGCCGAGCAGACGGTCGAGATCGCCAAGTCCAAGGTCGCCAAGGTCGTCAGCGTCTCGTGCAATCCGGCGACCTTCGCCAAGGACGCCCGCACGCTGGTCGAGACTGGCTTCCGCCTCAAGAAGGTGCTGCCCGTGGACCAGTTCGTCTGGTCGCCCCATATTGAAGTGGTCGGAGTGTTCACGCGCTGAGGACCTGAATGGACGAACGTCGGTCGAGAGGGGCTTTCGCGGTCGACGCGGCGGGCCAGCGCGCCAAGGCGATGGTCAAGGCCGCTTGGTGGACCGCCACCGGTGGTCTGGCCCGTTCGATGACCCGGCCAACGGAAGGTAAGCAGGCGCAGCGCTTCAAGCCGGCTACTGCCCCGCCGTCCAAGGCCTCGCTGCGCCGCGCCTATCTGGAGGCGTTCGAGAAGGACGCCCGCGACGTCGCCGCCGGTCTCTATCCCGCCGTGGAGGACGCTCCGGCCCGTCCTTCGGCCGCCCTGCGCGAGGCCGCCGACTTCATCGCCGACGCCTTCGCGGTCGATCAGCGCCGCCGCCGGGGTGACGGCGTCGAGGTGCGTGACGCCGTCAATAGTCAAGCTTACCCAAGCTATTACCGGCAGAACTTCCACTACCAGTCGGGCGGTTGGTTCACCGACGAGAGCGCCCGCCGCTACGACGCCCAGGTCGAGGCGCTGTTCTCGGGTACGGCCGGCGCCATGCGTCGGCGGGGCCTGTCGCTGCTGGCCAAGCACTGGCGCGGCCGCGACCAGCGCGAGGCGAAGATCCTCGATGTGGCCTGCGGTTCGGGCGCGTTTCTCAAGGACTTGAAGGCGGCGTTCCCGCGCGCCGCGATCGCCGGCCTGGACCTGTCCGAAGCCTATCTGGGAGAAGCTCGGCGGCGCACCGGCGCGGGTGCGATCAAGGCCAACGTCGAAGCGTTGCCGTTCGCGGATTCGTCTTTGGATGCGGCAGCTTGCGTCTACCTCTTCCATGAGCTGCCGCCGCGTGTGCGGCCCATCGTGGCGGCCAGCCTGGCACGGGTGCTGAAGCCTGGCGGCGTGCTGGTCTTCGTTGACTCCGTGCAGCCCATCGACACTCCGGATCTCGCCCGGCTGCTGGAAGCCTTCCCGGTCTATTTCCACGAGCCTTACTACGGGACCTACGCCCAGACCGATCTTGTCGGCCTGTTCGCCGAGGTGGGCCTGCGTCTGGTCGCCGAAGACCGCGCCTTCCTGACCAAGGCCTTGCTGCTGGAGAAAGCCGTCGGCTAAGCAGGGGCCCTAGGGGGCGCGTTTGCAGCACGACGGCACGGCAAGACGGTTCGAGGCGCTGGACGGCCTGCGCGGCGTCGCGGCGTTCGCGGTGCTGCTGTACCACGTGGGCAGCTGGACCGGCCGCCATGGCCTCGTTCCCCACGGCTATCTGGCCGTCGACTTCTTCTTCTGTCTGTCGGGCTTCGTGCTGGCCCACGCCTATGGCCGCAAGGCGATCCACTGGCTCTCCTTCATGAAGGCGCGGCTGATCCGGCTGTGGCCGCTGATCGCTCTCACCATGCTGCTGGGCGCGACGGTGATCATCGAACACCGCGAGCGGGCGCCGGGCTGGCTTGGGATGGGCCTGCTGATGATCCCGCGCCTGTCGGTCAGCGAGGATGGCTTCGCGCCGCTTTTCCCTTTGAATCCGCCGGCCTGGTCGCTGTTCTTCGAGCTGGCGGTCGGCGCGGCCTGGTTCCCGATCCGCCGCCTGGGCGTCTTGGGCCACGTGCTGATGCTGGTGCTGCTGACGCCGGTGATGCTGTATGTCTGCCACGGCATGGGCGGGGTGCTGACCGGCTGGGACCGGGGCACCTTCGTCATCAGCTTCCTGCGCACGATCTTCGCCTTCCTGCTGGGCTGGGGTGTCTATCGCATCCAGGGCTTCGTGAAGTGGACCGTGCCGGCCTGGCTATTGGCGGTCGTGTCGGCGGTGGTGTTCTGCGCGCCCTGGACGCCGATGAACTGGCTCTACGACTTCGTCTGCGTCAGCGTGGTGTTCCCGATGATCGTGCTGGCCGGACGACGCGATCCGGACGGGCTGGGCGGGGTCGCCTGCCGCGTCTCGGGCGCGATCTCGTATCCGCTGTACGTCCTGCACTGGCTGGGCTGGGAGCTCTTGCTCCGCGCCTTCCGGGCGCTGGGCGGGACCGGCTATCCGATCGGCTTTGCCCTGGTCGCCGTGCCGCTGATCCTGGCCGGGGCCTGGGCGGTGCTGAAGCTCTATGACGAGCCGGTGCGCCGCCGCCTGTGGGCGCTCTAAAAAATCATCGGCCGAGTGTCGGAAGTCGGCTTAGGTGGGCGTCCTAGGATCGAACGAGGTCGCCGATGCACTACGCCATTCTTTGCTACAACTACGAGGACGTGGTCTGCGCCTGGTCCAAGGATGAGGACGATGCGGTCATGGAAAAGCTGGCCGTGGTCCATGAGAAGCTCGCCGAGAACGGCCGCCTGGGTCCCGTCGTGCGCCTGATGCCAACCACGGCCGCCACGACCCTGCGCAAGGACCGCGATCCGCCGCTGGTGCTGGACGGGCCGTTCGCCGAGACCAAGGAGCAGCTGCTGGGCTTCTATGTCGTCGACTGTGAGTCGCTGGACGAGGCCCTGGGCATCGCCAAAGACCTGGGCAAGGCCAATCCAGGCGGCTCTTACGAGATCCGGCCGATCATGCTGTTCAACCCGGGTCCTCCAGGTCAGGAGCCGTCCGGCGCATGACCGACCTGGACTGGATCGAAGGGGCGATCACCGCCGCCCGGCCTCAGGTCATGGCGGCGCTGCTGCGCTATTTCCGCGACATGGACGCGGCCGAGGAGGCCTTTCAAGACGCCTGCCTGCGCGCCCTGAAGGCCTGGCCCAAGAACGGTCCGCCCCGCGATCCGACCGCCTGGCTGATCATGGTCGGTCGCAACGCCGCCATTGACGCCGTCCGCAAGTCGAGCCGCACTACGGCCCTGCCGCCCGAGGAACTGCTGTCGGACCTGGAGGACGCCGAGGCCGACACCGCCGAGCGGCTGGACAATTCGCACTATCGCGACGACGTCCTGCGGCTGCTATTCATCTGCTGCCATCCCGATCTGCCGGCCACCCAGCAGGTGGCGCTGGCCCTGCGCATCGTCTCGGGTTTGTCGGTCCGCGAGATCGCCCGCGCCTTCCTGGTCAGCGAGGCGGCCATGGAGCAGCGGATCACCCGCGCCAAGGCCCGCATCGGGGCGGGCGACGCGCCGTTCGAGGCGCCGGGGCCGGTCGAGCGCGCCCAGCGCTTCGCGGCCGTGGCGGCGATGATCTACCTCGTGTTCAACGAGGGCTATTCGGCCAGCGGCCACGCCCACGAGGCCAAGGGCGGCTTGTGCGACGAGGCCATCCGCCTGGCGCGGCTGTTGCTGCGCCTCTTCCCGGCCGAGCCGGAGATGATGGGGCTGACGGCGCTGCTGCTGCTGCAACACGCCCGCTCGGACGCCCGTTTCGCCGCCGACGGGACCGCGATCTTGCTGGAGGATCAGGACCGAAGCCTCTGGAATCGCAAGATGATCGGGGAGGGGCTGGCCCTGATCGACAAGGCGATGCTCAAGCGCGTTCCGGGGCCATACCTGGTGCAGGCCGCCATCGCCGCGCTGCACGCTCGCGCCGCCACACCGGCCGACACCGACTGGGCCGGCATCGACGCCCTCTACGCCACGCTGGAGATCATGCAGCCCTCGCCGGTGATCACCCTGAACCGGGCGGTGGCGGTATCGAAGGTACGTGGGCCCGAGGCGGCGCTGGCGATGATCGAGCCGCTGGGCGCGCGACTGGACGGCTACTTCCACTTTCACGGCGCACGGGGAGCATTCCTGCTGCAGGCCGGTCGCAAGGCCGAGGCGCGTGAGGCCTTCGACCGCGCCATCGCCCTCGCCAACACCGCCGCCGAGGCCGCCAACATCCGCCAGTACCTGGATCGCGTCACCGCCGAGGCGGAAAAATCGACGGGCTGATGTCGGATCGCAGCTGCCTGGCGCGTCCTTGCTTCGAACCATGCAAGGGAGAGCTCCATGGCTGTCGACACATCGGATCTGGGCGGCGTCATCGCCTACATCAACCTGGAAGGGGCGGCCGAGGCGGCGGACCTGTACCAGAGGGCCTTCGGCGCCACCGAGCGCGTGCGGATGCCCTACAAGGATGGGGATGATCGCCTGATGCACTGCCACCTGGAGATCAACGGCGGCCACGTGATGGTCAGTGACTTCTTCCCCGAGCACGGCTTCGACCCGGTCAAGCCGCAGGGCTACACGCTGCACCTGCAAGTGCCCGACGTCGACGCCGCCTGGGCCCGCGCGGTCGAGGCCGGGCTGACGGTGGTCAAGCCGGTCGAGCTGATGTTCTGGGGCGACCGCTACGGCATCCTGAAGGACCGCTTCGGCGTCAGCTGGTCGATCGCGACCTCGCCGAAAGCTTTAGCATAACAACGGGGTAGGGGAGAGAGCTCATGTTCAAGATCGTCATTGCCGGGGTCGCGCTGGTCATCATCGCGGTGCTGGTTTTCGCAGCCACCAAGCCGAACACCTTCGTGGTCAAGCGCACGGCGCTGATCAATGCGCCGCCTGAAAAGCTGGTCGCCCTGGTCGAGGACTTCCACCAATGGCGCGCCTGGTCGCCGTGGGAGAAGATGGAGCCCGACATGGCCCGCACCTATGAGGGTCCGGAACGCGGCGTCGGCGCGGCCTATGCCTGGACGGGCAAGAAGGTCGGGGCCGGCCGGATGGAAATCCTAAAGGTCGTTCCGGCCCGCGAGGTGGAGATCCGCCTCGAGTTCCTCAAACCGTTCCAGGCGACCAACACCGCCCGCTTCACGTTCGAGCCGGAGGGCGCGGCCACCCGGGTCACCTGGAGCATGGAGGGCGGCGTGCCCTACATCTCCAAGCTGATGGGGCTGGTGTTCGACATGGACAAGATGATCGGCAAGGACTTCGAGACGGGCTTGGCCAACCTGAAGGCCCAGGCCGAAAAGCCGGCATGAGGCGTTCTGGTTAGTTCTTGTTATGTTCTCGCTTTTCGGCCATGGTGTGAGCCATGGCCGAGGCAGTGAAACTAGGACCGGTCCCGCGTGGCCGGGGAGCGAAGTCCAACCGCACTGGGCGCTTCGAGTCCCAGGTCAGCGAGGCCTTCGACGACGGCTGGGGCGAGGACGAAGAGCCCAAGCAGCTGAAAACCGAACTTCAGCCGATGAAGTCGCGGACGATCATCGCCCGCAACCAGAGCCCGGACGTCGGCTTCGACCGCTCGATCAATCCCTATCGCGGCTGCAGCCACGGCTGCATCTACTGCTACGCCCGGCCGGCCCACGCGTATCTGGGTCTGTCGCCGGGTCTGGATTTCGAGAGCAAGATCTTCTTCAAGCCCCACGCCGGCGAACTGCTTGTCCGGGAGCTGTCCAAGCCCAGCTACAAGCCGGCCAGCATCCATATCGGCGGCGACACCGATCCCTATCAGCCCGACGAGAAGCAGCTGCGGGTGACGCGGCAGGTGATCGAGGTGCTGGAGGCTTGCGGCCACCCGTTCACGATCATCACCAAGTCGGCGCTGATCCTGCGCGACCTGGATATCTACGCCCGTCTGGCGGCGCGAGGGCTGACGCGGGTGGCGATCTCGATCACGACGATGGACCGCCACCTGGCCCGCAGCATGGAGCCGCGCGCGGCCACGCCGGGCAAGCGGATCGAGGCGGTGCGGCGGCTGACCGAGGCCGGCGTGCCGGTGACGGTGATGTTCGCCCCGGCCATCCCGGGTCTCAACGACCACGAGGTCGAGGGCGTGCTGGAGGCCGCTGCCAAGGCCGGAGCGCGCGGAGCCGGCTATGTCGCCTTGCGCCTGCCGCGCGAGATCGCCCAGCTGTTCGAGGAGTGGCTGCAGACCGATCACCCCGACCGGGCGCGCAAGGTAATGTCGCTGGTCCGCCAGATCCGCCACGGCGAGAACTATCAATCGAGCTGGGGCGAGCGCATGGTCGGCGATGGCCCCGTGGCCGAGGTGCTGCGCCAGCGCTTCCACCTGGCGGTGAAAAAGTTCGGCCTGGACCAGCCGTGGACGGCGCTGGACGCCACCCAGTTCGTCCCGCCGCGAAAGCCCAGCCAGCAGATGGACCTGTTCGGCTAGGCCAGACCGCGCAAGGCCTTGACCCCATCGCTCTTGCTGGCGAAGCAGGGGTCATGATCTCCGTCGTGCTCGTCGCCTCCGAAGACCTCGCCAGTCTGGCCGCCCAGATGGCCATGCTGGTGCCCGCCGCCGTGGACGGCCTGGTCAAGGAGGTGGTGCTGGTCTCCGACGGCCATCCGGGCGTCGAGGCCCTGGCCGAGGACAGCGGCGCGCGTCTGGTTACGGTCCCGGGTGATTTCGCCGCTCAACTGGCGGCTGGCGTGGCCGTGGCGCGCGGTGACTGGATCCTGACCCTGCGTCCCGAGCCCGTCCTGCGCGAAGGCTGGCGCGAGCCGATCGAGAAGCACCTGGCGGGCGGAGCCGGAGCGCCGGCCTTGCTGACCGCGCCGGGGCCGTTCTTCGACAAGCTGTTTCCGCTCCGGCACGGGGTGCTGGTCCGGCGTCTGGACTGGCCTGCGGCCAGCGGCGACGAGAAGGCGATCGCGAGGGCGCTGAGGGCGAAGCGGCTGAGGTATTGAATCCCTCTCTCTATCAGAGAGGGGATTGGAGGTGCTGAACGCTCGGCGTTCGCGATCTTGAAGTCAGCAAAATCAGTCTCTTATCGCTTTTTCGCACCCTCGAATGATCCGCGCTCAAACCCGCCCCACAATCATCTCGTCCCCGTCGCAAGGGGAGGGCGCTTGGATCCGGCCCAAAGCGGCGATGGGGATAGGTTGAGCGGGGCCGCTGCCGGCTCCCGGAAGGCTGGGTCAGGTCGTGCCGCTTACTCTTCAGGAGCGCGTACGGGTGGCCCGTTGTCCGGGACCAAAGCCGACAGCGGAGCGACAGGGCGGTGATCGTACAAGCCGCCTATCGTG
>NZ_JBCNJZ010000012.1:0-112230 GCF_039596335.1 Caulobacter sp.
GTTTCTCTTTCCAAATCAACAATGTCAAAGACCCGAACCGCTTCTCAGCGGAGCCACTCGTTTAGCGCCCGGTGTCGGCGGAGGCGGCTATCTATCCAACCTCGAATTCCGTGTCAAATCGTTTTTTCCAAAACTTTCTGACCCAACCAGCGAAACCCAAAAACCGGATCCGCCAGAGCTGGCAGCTTCTAAAGAAACCACCAAAACCAGTCAAGCAATTATTTCGAAGAATAATCAGCTCTTCCGGTTTGAAATACTTGGGAGATCTTTCGATCTTCTTCGCATTTCAAGGAGGGCGGCTTCTAATGAAGCTGAACTCCTGAGTCAACCGACCTTTCTATTTTCAACACCATCACGACCAGGGTCGCTTCAGAGCGCAAAAACTACCCGAGGCGCGCCACGAAGGAGCGCCGCAAGCTCGAAAGGATTCGATTGAGGCTGCGGAACCTAACGATCTGCTTTCAGAAACGCAAGCCCCTGAGGGCGAAGGTTCCGTCCGGCGGGCCGTTGCCCCGAAGCGAGGGGCGGCTTCTAGAGACCCCTCCCCGCCCCCGCAACCACGGAATCGTCATTCCATCCCCAGGCGCCCCATTCGGCTGTGCATGAACGACGTCACCCGAAATGTCCCTGTCGCCAGCAGGGGGACTTGCCTCGCGGCCTCGCCTCCCTCAGAAGGCTGAGCACTCTCGTGGCCTCGCTATCGCTTCGCTGCTTGAGCGAGATGCGTGGTCTCGTTACCGCTTCGCTGCTTGAGCGAGATGCCGCCACGCGACGCTTATATAAGGTGACCGGCGTCCATGTTGTCCCAGAAGGCGCGTTACGCCCTGCGCGCGATGATCGAACTGGCTCGCGAGAACGGGCAGGTAACCGCCGGCGAACTGGCCGAGCGCGCCGACGCGCCGCGCAAGTTCCTGGAAGCCATCCTTCTATCGCTCGCGCGCGAGGGCCTGGTGGTCAGTCGGCGCGGCAAGTTCGGGGGCTATGTGCTGGGCCGCCCGGCCGACCAGATCAATTTCGCCGAGATCATCCGCCTGGTCGACGGCCCGCTGGCCCTGACCCCGTGCGTCAGTCGCACGGCCTTCCGCCGCTGCGAGGACTGCCGTGACCTGGCGACCTGCGCCCTGCGCGAGGCGCTGCTGCGCGCGCGCGACGCGACGGCCGCGGTGCTGGAAGGTTACAGCGTCGCCGACGCCGCCCAAGGCGCCGGCGCTGAGCTGATCGGCGGCTGAAACGCTCTCTCTATATAGAGCGATATAGAGCGCCCAGCCTCTCCCGTGATCGTCGCTCAAGCAGCGAAGCGATAGCGACGATCACATGCGGGCGTTAGCCCGCCGAGATATAAGCCTTCAGCCCGTCGGCCTCGGCCTGGGTCTCGCTGATCTTGTACTTCACCAGATCGCCGATCGAGATGATCCCGGCCAGCCGCTCGCCGCGCACCACCGGCAGGTGGCGGATGCGGCGGTCGGTCATGCGCTCGAGCAGGGCGTCGACCGTCTCGTCCGGCGCGGCGAACACCACATTGACCGTCATGCAGCTGGCGACCGGCTTGGTGAGCGCGCTGGCGCCCTCCTTGGCGATCACCCGCACGACGTCGCGCTCGGACAGGATGCCGACGACGGCCTCCTTGTCGTCGACCACCACCATGGCCCCGACCTTGCGCGTATGCAGTAGAGCGGCGGCGGCCCCGACGGTCTCCTGGGGGGAGGCCGTGAACACGAGGTCACCCTTGGTCTTGAGGATCTGAGATACCAGCACTGCGCGTTCTCCCTTTTCTCTGGAGAACAAGGGTCTCGCAAACACGCCCCATGATCAATGGGGAACGAAAACTAGGTCAGTCTGGCTCGAAAGCTTCGCCAACAGGCCCGGCCCAGCGCGCGAACGGTCCCAGCATCAGCACGCCGGCGATGAAGCCGATCAGGTGCGCCTCCCAGGCCACCCCGCCCGCGCCCATGGTCAGGAGGCTGCCGGTGACGGCCATCACCAGATTGACGATCAGCCAGCCCAGGCCCAGCGACAGCACGCGCGGCCCGAACATCGGTCCGACCTGGCCGGGATTGTCCATCACCCGGGCGGCTGCGCCCATCAGGCCCGACACCGCGCCCGACGCGCCCACCACGACCGCCGTCCGTTCCGGATGCAGCGCTGCGTAGCCGACGCCCGAGGCGACGCCGCAGGCCAGATAGAACAGGCAGAAGATTCCCCCTCCCCGGCCGTTCAGTCCCAGCGTCCGCGCCAGCGGCGCGCCGAAGGCCAGGGCGAAGGCGGCGTTCATCAGAGCGTGAACCCAGCCATCATGTACGAACATCATGGTCACAACGCCCGTCCAGGCGCCTTCCCAGAAGTCGCGCGGGATCAGCGCCAGAGAGACGATCGTCTCCTGGCTGGCCGACATCAGAAGCAGGTGGGAACCGAGGATGGAAGCCGCCGCGAGCAAGGCGGGCCAAGGGGCGTTGAAGATCGGCTCGGGGCGCTGGGTCGTCATTGCTCTCTTATCTAGGCTGCTTCGCGGCGATGCGAAGGGCCAGGCTTGAGACCCATCGTCGCGTCGCGTGAACGTCGTCCCGACCCTTAACCATTTTTTCGAGACCTTGGGGCTAGGTGTGAGGCTGTATCTTTTTGGCACGGGCGTTGCTTGTCACCCCGCGTCGACAGTTCTCGGAGCCTCTGATGGCCTGGCATCGCAAAAAGAAGACGCGCGCGGCGGCCCTGGCCGTCGTCGTGGCGATGAGCGCAAGCGGCATCGCCGCGGCGCAATCGATGTCGACCAACTCGGCCTCGTTCAACGCCGGTTATGGCCGCAGCTCGGGCCAGGAAAACCGCATGGTCGACTATTCGACCCGCGACGTGAACGGCAACCGGGTGATCGTCGACGGCGTCATGCTGACCGGCGCGGACCAGAGCGTCTATTCGTCGAGCCGCAGCTCGGGCTCGCTGGACGCCTATTCGGGCGTGGGCGGTATCGGCGGCTATGCCGGTTCGACCGCGATCGGCAACAACCTGACGGTCATCACCCAGGGCAACAACAACACGGTCATCGTCAACTCGAACCAAGTGAACAACGGCAATATCTCGGCCGGTTCGAACGTCGTGAAGGGCGGTACCGCGCAATGATGAGCAAGCGCCCCATTCCCTTGAAGAAGACGGCTCTGATCCTGGCCCTGATGGGCGCGACGGCCCTGGCCGGCTGCGGCGGCGTGCCGGTGGCCTCGACCGCCGGCAACTACGCCAAGCCGATCGGCACCGCCCCGGTCACGGCCAACCCCACCGACTATTCGGCGGCCCTGGTCTGCCTGAACCAGTACGCCCGCGCCAACCACGTGGCCGCCCCGCGCATCGCCATCGGCCGCATCGCCGACTACACTGGCAAGGAAGAGTCCGACGGCTCGGGCCGCAAGGTCACGCAAGGCGCCTCGCTGATGGCGTTCTCGGCCTTCGCGAAAGCCGGCATGCCGATGGTCGAGCGTTTCGACACCTCGGTGTCGGAGTTCGAGCTGAAATACGCCAACAACAAGCTGATCTCGGACCGTCCCAACGCCGCGCCCGACGCGCCGGCGGACTTCCGCAAGATCCTGGCCGGCCAGGTGCCCGGCTCGGACTTCTATGTGGTCGGCGGCATCACCGAGTTGAACTACAACATCCGCTCGCAGGGCATCGACGCCTATGCCGGCGACAAGGACACCGACGGGCTGAAGGGCAACTTCCGCCGCCGGGTCTTCATCATGAACATCGCCCTGGACCTGCGGATGGTGAACACCCGCACGCTGGAGGTGGTGGACGTCATCTCCTACCAGAAGCAGGTCGTCGGCCGCGAAATCAGCGCCGGCGTCTTCGACTTCCTCAATGGCAACCTGTTCGACATCTCGGCCGGTCGCGGGGCGCTGGAGCCCATGCAGCTGGCGGTGCGCGCCCTGATCGAGCGCGCCACCGTCGAGATGTCCGCCAACCTGTACGGCATGCCCGGCCCGCAAAGCTGCCTGCGTTACGACCCGTTCGGCGACGCCACGGTCGGCCAGACCGGCGCCTTCACGCCCGCTTACGACAATCTGGGAACGAACAATGCGCAAACCCGCGATGACCCGTCTCGCTGGAACGCTCGCCGCGATCCCGATATCCGTGATGCTAAGCGGGGTCGCTACTAGCCAGACGACGGGGTCCAGCCCGGTTCTCAACAGCCAGATCAATCTGGGTGAGATCTTCTCAGAGCAGACCCTGAACGTCCAGACCGTCACCGACGGCGTGACCGCCAGCACCCTGGCGCACGCCAACGGCGTGTCAGTGGGCGTGACCAACGCCGACGGCTCGGTGACCTCGGACCAGACCAACCAGGGCGCCGCCTACGGCAAGACCGTCGTCAATATCGAGACCGACGCCGGCGCGGCCAGCGCCGTGCGCACCACCGCGGTCGGCAACTCGGCCGCCTTCGGCGCGTCGAACGGCACGGTCTCGGCCCTCTCGATCCAGACCAATTCAGCGGAAGTCGCCGCCTATGGCCAGGTCCAGGCCGACCGCGCCAGCGTCGGCGATCTGACCGCCTCGACCCTGGCCATGGGCAACACCCACGGGGTGACCCTGGACAACAGCGCGGCCGGCGCCCGGATCAGCCAGTCGAACCAGGCGAACGTCACGTCCGAGGGCGTGGCGACGGCGGGCTATGTCTCGGGCTCCGCGGCGGCCACGGCCACCACGACCGGCAACAACATCAACGTGGCCGGCGCCAACCAGTCGGCCGCCCGCCTGATCACCGACCAGGCCAACACCGCCGCCCTCACCGAGGCCCGGCAGTTCAGCGCCTATGGCAACAGCTATCTGAGTGCGACCGTGGCCACGGCTACCGGCAACAACCTGTCGGCCGACAACGAAGGCCCGCTGCTGGACATCACCTCCAGCCAGTGGAACACCTCGACCGTGCGCGGCGACGCCGACGGCAACGCCTATCTCTACGGCGCGGCCCAGACCGGGGCCTATGCGATGGGCAACTCCTCGCAGGTCAACAATGTCGGGACCGAGGTCGTGCTGGATAACGCCCAGACCAACACCGGCGGCGTCGAGGCGGTAGCCCGGTTCGAGGGGCAGGACGGCTATGACTCGGTGACCACCGCCACGGCGATGGGCAATGCGGTCAGCGCCTATGCCTGCTCGCGCTGCAACGCCCGCATGACCGTGACCAACAACCAGAACAACAGCGCCAATGTCGGCGCCTCGTCATCGACGACGATTACGTCGAGCGGCCGCCAGGTTACAGGCGTCTCGACCGCGATCGGCAACAACGCCGGCTTCACGGTGGGCTCGCCCTACTGAGGCCGGCTGGCCGGATCGCTTCTGGAGTAACGCATGCTTTTCCGTCAGTTCGCGGCGCTGGCCGCGTCGGTCGTCGCCCTGTCGGCCTGCGGGCCGGCCGACGCCGAGGCCCCCGCGCGGACGCCCGTGGCGGCCGAGTATGGCTTTGCCGATCTGCTGCGTGACCCCGGAACCCCGCGCGCCGGCGCGGTGGACGCGGACGTCACCGTCATCATGTATGCCGACTACAACTGCGGCTACTGCAAGCGCATGGAGCCGGTGCTGGCCAATGCGCTGAAAAGCGACCGCCGCCTGGCCGTGGTCCACAAGGAATGGCCGATCTTCGGCGACGTGTCCGAGCACGCCGCCCGCGTGGCGCTGGCGGCCAACTATCAGGGCCGCTACGAGGCCGTGCATCGGGCCTTCATGCTGTCGCCCACGCGTCTCGCCGACAAGGCGATGGTGGAGACCGTGGCCAAGCAGACCGGTCTGGACTGGCCGCGCCTGACGCGCGATCTGAAGACCCACGGCCGCGACATCGACGCGATCCTCAAGCGCAACGAGCGCGAGGCGATGCTGCTTGACCTGCAGGGCACGCCGGGCCTGGTGATCAACGGCTATCTGGTGCCGGGCGCTCTGAACGACGACCAGCTGAAGACCCTGGTCCAGAAGGTCCGCGCGGCTCAAAAGAAGCCCGCGGCCTGACGCCGCCCTACTCCGCGTTGACGACGTTGTAGCGCTGCAGTTCCTCGTCGGTCAGGCAGCGCAGGGTCGACCTGTCGCTGCCGGAAAAGGTGTCGGCCTTCTGCTGGTACATGACCTCGGTCAGCAGGCGGCGCGAGATGCCCATGCGGATCAGGAAGTCGTTCTCCTCGGTCGCCAGCAGAGCCGAGGCCTGCTCGCGGCGGGCGATGTTGTTCAGGGTCATGTTCGAGTCGGTCCCCTTGCGGGTGACATCGACATAGGCCTGATAGTCGACGCTGGCCGTGATCGTGAACATGTGCACGGCGAAGGCCGCGCCGGTGTCGATCGTGCGGATCGCCCCGCCCATGAAGGCGAAGTTGCAGGCGCTGGCGCAGCCCCAGCCATCGGGCACCCGGGTCGGCACGCCCATGGCGCGGATCATCTTGCCGATCTTCAGCCCCTCGGCCGCGTCGCCGCCGCTGGATCCGATCCAGATCTCGTCGACAGGATCACGGCTGTCTTCCAGCGCGCGCTCCAGCTTTTCGGCCGCGCCGGGCACGATGGCGCCGCTGAATTTGATCACGCGGCGACCGTCGACCTTGGCCGACTGCACCTGCACCGGTCCCGACAGCGGGCCGAACACCTTCTGGATGCTGGGACAGGTGGGATTGTCGGTGTCTGGTGCGTTGGCGTGCGCCGCGCCGGCGGCGAACAGGACGAGCGAACAGGCGGCCAGGAGGACGGATGTCTTCATCGCCGAGGACCCTACTACGAGGCCGGGGCCAGCGTGAAGCCGCTGGCGCCCACCGGACGGCACAGGGTCTTGGTGATCATGGTTTCCTCGCCGCTGATGATCACCACGTCGCGCACAGCGCGGCACAGGGCGCCGTCGGGGCGCTTGGTCTCGCTCATCACCGACGAACGACCGCTGACGCCCGGACGGCTGGTCGAGGTCCATTGCACCTGGGCGCCGACGCCCTGGGTGACAGCGCTTTGCGTGGCGGTGGCGGCAGCGGTCTGCTCGCCCGGATTCAGCAGGCAGGCGATCTTGTCGGTCAGCAGGGCGCCGATCACCAGACCGACGACTTCGGCGTTCTTGATCCCGGCCGTCCGGGCGGCCAGCGAAGCGCCGGCAGTGACGCCCGCGCCCATTGCGGCGCTGCCGCCGGCGCAAGGCGCGCTCTTGGCGGCCGTCGAGGCGATCTGGGCCAGGTTCTGCGGGAACGGCGCCGCGTGCGCGCCGGCGGCGGCGATGCTGGCCATGCCCAGGGACACCAGGGTGACGCGAAGACGCGACATGGGGCGTGGCTCCATCATTTGATAGCCGTTTCGATCGTACGCGAGGTATCGATCGAACACCGTCATGTGTCGAGGTCTAGCCGCCCCAAAAGACGGTCATGCGACAACTTGCCCCGCGAGCGCGCGACGCTGCTCGCGGCCCTACCGGATATGGGGTTTGACCCCGCCTTACGAGACCGGGGTGAAGGCGGTCGAACCGACGGCGCGGCACAGGGTGCGGGTGATCTTGGCCTCTTCGCCGCCGATGATGATGATCTCGCGAACCGCGCGGCAGGTGGCGCCTTCCGGACGCTTGCCCTCGTTCAGAACCGACGTGACGTTGGCGACGTCCGGGCGGCCGCCAGCCGGAACGGCGGCGCTGGCCGTCCCCGCGCTGAACGCGGTCAGGCCAACCAGGGTCAGCGTGATCAGAGCGGCGGCGGAACGCGACATCGAACTGTGCTCCAAAAGATCGCGACCAATTAAATCGCATACGATCTATTATCGAGCACCCAAACCTGTGTCGAGAGGCCAACATGCGAAAAACGGCGCCTGCGACAACCTGCCTCGCAGCTTGCAAAGGCTTACCCAGAAAGGGTTTCAGGCCTGAGTGGCGCGTCGCTCGCGAACACCACTTGAGCCGGGTGGTTTCGGCCCCGCGTATCGCCCCAGGCGGCGACCTTGCTCAGCAGGTCGCGCGGGCTGATCGGCTTGCCGACGTGATCGTCCATGCCGCTGGCGCGATAGAAAGCCACCTGGTCGGGCAGCACGTTGGCGGTCAGGGCGATGATCGGCGTCAGAGCCGGCTCGCCGGCCAGACTGCGGATGGCGCGGGTGGCGGCCAGGCCGTCCATGAGCGGCATCTGCACGTCCATCAGGATCACGTCATAGCTGCCTGCGCGGGCCGCCTCGACCGCCGCGACGCCGTCGGCCACCGCCTCGACCGTATGGCCCGCCGCGCGGATTAGGGCGCCGATCAGCTCGCGATTGGCCTCGTTGTCGTCGGCGACCAGCAGCTTCAACGGACGCGCGTCGACCGGGGCCGGCTCGTCCGCCGGAAGCTCGGGCGCGGACGCGATCGGCAGGTCCAGCACGAACCAGAAGCGCGCGCCCTGCCCCGCGATGCTGTCGACCCCGATCTCGCCGCCCATCAGTTCGATAATCTCCTTGCTGATCGCCAGACCCAGTCCAGTGCCGCCGAACTTGCGCGACACCTCCGGCCCGGCCTGGGCGAAGCGTTCAAACACCAGGTCCAGCATGGTCGCCGGCACGCCGACGCCCGTGTCGGCCACCGCCAGCTCCAGCCGCGCCGAGCCGGGCGCGGCGCCCTGCAGCAGGGCCGCGCTCAGCGTCACCTGCCCCGCGCCGGTGAACTTCACCGCATTGCCCAGGAAGTTGACCAGTACCTGACGCAGCCGCTCGGGGTCGCCCTCCAGCCAGTCGGGACAGGCCGGATCGATGCGTAGGGAAAGATCCAGGGTCTTGGCCTGGGCCTGGGCCTCGAACAGGCCAACGGCCTGGGACAGCAGCGCGCCAAGGGCGAACGGCCGGCTCTCCAGGTTCACCCCGCCGGCCTCCAGCTTGGAAAAGTCCAGCACGTCGTTCAGCGTATCCAGCAGCACCGCGCCGGCGTCGCGGATGCGGTCCAGGCGCTCGCGTTGGGTCTCGTCCAGGCGCGAGGCGGCCAACAGGTCGGCGAAGCCCAGGATGCTGGTCAGCGGCGTGCGCAGCTCGTGGCTCATGTTGGCCAGGAAGTCCTGGCGCGCGGCCATGGCGGTCTCGGCCCGCTCGCGGGCCTCGGCCAAGGCGGATTGGGCCTCGACCTCCTCGGTGATGTCGGCTTCGTTGACCAGCACGCAGGACTCGCCCGTCATCGGGTCGGGCGTGCGGCGAAGGGTTAGGCTGTGCCAGCGGGGACCCTGAGCGGTCGTGACGCGATAGGCGCCCTCGACGACGTCCCCGGCCACGGCCGAACTCCACAGCGCGCCGCCAATGTCGCCATTGCCGAAGATCTCGGCGAAGCGCACGCGCTCTCCCGGATAGCTGGCCATCGCCGCTGGATTGCCGAACAGGCGATAACCGTCGGCGTCGTAAAGCGAGACCAGCGCGCTGGTGTGCCTTAAAGCCTCAAGGGCGCGCTGTTTCTCGGCGGGCGGCGCGACCGGCGCGCCCTCGAACAACATGGCCCATCGGCCGTCCGGCAGATCGATCCGCGAGATGACGCTGTCCAGCGTCACCACAACGCCGTTGGGATAGAAGGTCCAGCGCTCCTCGATATCATCCCCGCCTTCGATGCGGGTGGCGATGTTGTCCATGCGCCGCTGGATGGCCTGGGACTGGTCGGAGAAGTCGCGCGCCAGCAGTTCGTCCAGCGAGGCCGCGCCCCACAGGTCCAGGGCGGCGCGGTTGGCGTAGACCTTGCGCTTGCGGACGTGGTCGAACACCCAGATCGGCCGGCGCAGGCGGTCGAACCCCAGGGTCGACGAAATCGCGACACTGGAAGAGACAAAGTTGTCCGAATTCGACTGCAAGGCGAGTACTTGTGCTCCGGTGAGGTGGATGGCTAGCAAGGTCACGCTTGGCGACCTGTTAACGCGCAAGGTTATCGCACCCTAATGGAGTATGGCCGGGCGTCGGATCGGCGGTGATTTAGACGTTCCCTCGGCGCGCCGCCTGCTATACCCCGCTCACCTCCGCGACATTCCTCCGCTTCATAAGTCTGTAGATCATGGCTTCTCCGACCCGCGCGCCCGTTCTCGCCCTCAAGGACGTCCGTCTCGCCGATGGGGCCAAGCCCCTGTTCGACGGCGTCGACCTGGCCCTGGAGCCGCGCGTGCGCGCCTGCCTGGTCGGTCGCAACGGGGCAGGCAAGTCGACCCTGCTGAAGATCCTGGCCGCTCAGGGCGTCGACGCCGACAGTGGCGAGCGCGCCGTCCAGCCGGGCGCCAAGATCGTCTATGTCAGCCAGGAGCCGGACATCACCGGCGAGACCCTGCTGGACTACTGCACGGCCGGCGGCGCCCAGGATTATCTGGCCCAGTCGGCCCTGGCCGACTTCGGCCTGGATCCGGAAAAGAGCTCGCAAGGCCTGTCGGGCGGCGAGAAGCGCCGCGCCGCCCTGGCCCGCGCGTTCGCCGAAGAGCCCGACGTGCTGCTGCTGGACGAGCCGACCAACCACTTGGACATCTTCGCGATCCAGACGCTGGAAGAAGAACTGGCCGGCTCCAAGTGCGCCGCTCTGATCGTCAGCCACGACCGCGCCTTCCTGAACCGCGTCACCCAGCGCACCTTCTGGCTGGAGCACCGCAAGGTGCGCCGCCTGGACAAGGGCTTCGCCGAGTTCGAGACCTGGAGCGAGCAGGTGCTGGCCGCCGAGGCCGACGAGGAGCGTCGCCTCAACAAGGTGCTGGAACGCGAGAACGCCTGGCTGGCGCGCGGCGTCCAGGGCCGCCGGGCCCGTAACGAGGGCCGCCGTCGCGCCCTGATGGACCTGCGCGCCCAGAAGAAAGAGCTGCAGGGCGACAAGCGCGGCTCGATGTTCATGGCCGTCGAAAGCGCCGCGACCTCGGGCAAGAAAGTCGTCGAGGCCAAGCACGTCACCAAGAAGTTCGGCGACCGCGTGATCGTCGAGGACTTCTCGACCCGCATCATGCGCGGCGACCGCGTGGCCCTGGTCGGTCCCAACGGCGCGGGCAAGACCACCTTGGTTCGGATGCTGCTGGGCGAGCTGGAGCTGGACGCCGGCGTGGTGACCCTGGGCACCAATCTGGAGGTCTCGTACATCGACCAGGGCCGCATGGCGCTGTCGGACAAGATCACCCTGTGGGACTTCCTGACCCCGGGCGGCGGCGACTCTATCCTGGTGCGCGGCCAGCCCAAGCACGTGGCCGGCTATGCCAAGGACTTCCTGTTCACCGAGGCTCAGCTGCGCCAGCCGGTCACCAGCCTGTCGGGCGGTGAGCGCAATCGCCTGCTGCTGGCCCGCGCCCTGGCCAATCCCACCAACCTGATGGTGCTGGACGAACCGACCAACGACCTGGACATGGATACGCTGGACCTGCTGGAGGACCTGTTGGCCGACTTCGACGGCACGCTGATCCTGGTCAGCCACGACCGCGACTTCATCGACCGTCTGGCCACCTCGACCATCGCCATGAACGGCCACGGCAGCGTGCTGGAAACGCCGGGCGGCTGGACCGACCTGATCGACCAGAGCCCCGACTTCTTCAAGGGAGCCCGCGGGGCAAGCGTCGGCTCGTCCTTCACCCCGGTAGCCCGCAGCACCAAGGCGCCCGCGCCGGTCGCCCCGCCGCCCAAGAAGGCCGTCAAGCTGACCTTCAAGGACCAGCGCCGCCTGGAGGAATGCGAGGCCCTGATCGCCAAGAGCCCGGCCATCATCGCCGGCTTCGAGAAGACCCTGGCCGACCCCAACCTCTACAGCCGTGACCCCGCGGCCTTCGACAAGACCATGAAGGCCCTGGACAAGGCCCGCGCCGATCTGGAGCAGGCCGAGATGGACTGGCTGGAGCTGGAGGAAAAGAAGGAAGGCCTGGCCGCCGGCTGACCGCCGCGAGCCCACGGTAGCGCTCCCTCTTGAATTGCAGTTGCGACCGTGTACTCCTCCCCGCCCAAGCTGCGGCGAAACGACACATTCGGCGATAAACTCGCAACTCGTCGCAGCCCGGGCGTATTCATGAACGGGTCGAGGCGACCCCTTGGGTTCGCTCAACCGTCATAGCCGCGGCGCAACGCGGCTGAGTGGGGGACGAACACGGCATGCCGCACAGGCTGGCCTTGCACGAGCGTCAGAGACAGACCGCTTTGCTGCTGGTGCTGTCCGTCGTGATCGTCGCCAGCCAGGTGTTCAGCGAGTATCTGACCCGCACCAGCCTGGGCGTCGCCGCGTTCTGGCCCGCCACCGCCCTGCTGGCCGCCGGCTTCCTGGCGCTGAACGGTTCGCGCCGCCTGGTCCTGGCGACGGTCTTCGTGGCCTCTCACCTCGCCGTCGATCTGGCGACCGGCGACGTCGTCGCTCTGGCCGTGCTCTACACTCTCCTCGACACGCTGGAGGCCCTCGCCGTCTGGGCCGTGTGCCTGCGCCTGTCGCACGGCGCGCCGCGGATCCGGACCATGCGGGCCCTGGCGACCCTGCCCGCCGTCACCACCCCGATCGCCGCCGTCTCGGCCGCCGTCTGCGCGGCGATCCTGGCCGCCGGCTTCGGCCAGCCGTTCACGCACAGCTGGCTGGACTGGTTCCTGCGTTCGGCCCTGGGCCTGGCGGTCATGCTGCCGGCCGCCCTGGTGCTGATCGACGCTGAGCACCGCCGCTCGTTCAAGCGCCCGTGGCCCGAGCAGTCAGCCCTGCTGTTCGCCGTCGCCGCCGTCACCCTGCTGTGCGCCCACCCGGCCTCGGGCGCGCCGCCGTTCCTGATTTTCCCGATCGCCCTGGCCACCGCCTACCGCCTGGGCGCGCGCGGCGCGGCCATGGCCTCGATCATCGTGGCTGTGATCACCCTGCCGATCGCCATGTCCGGCGCCTCGCCGCGCTTCAACGCCATCCTCGGTCCCGTGGCTCAGGCCCGGACGATCCAGATCTTCATCCTGGTGCTGTTCTACACCTGCCTGGCCGCGGGCCTGGTGCTGGCGCAACAGGAACGGCTGAAGCGCCTGCTGCTGCGTCGCGAGCAGCTGACCCGCGCCGCCCGCAGCCGGGCCCTGGCCGCCACCGAGGCCAAGACCGAATTCCTGGCCACCATGAGCCACGAGATCCGCACGCCGTTGAACAGCGTGCTGGGCTTCGCCCAACTGCTGGCCTCCCGCCACGACCTTCCGCCCGACGCCCGCCGACAGGTCAATCTGATCGACAGCGCCGGCGCGGCCTTGCTGACCGTGCTGAACGACATCCTGGAGTTCTCGCGCGTCGAGGCGGGCCAGATCGAACTGCTGCCCCAGCCGACCTCGGCGCCGGCCCTGCTGCGCGACACCGTCTCGATCATGGCCCCCGAAGCCAAGGCCAAGGGCCTGGCCCTGAACATCGAGATCATCGACCCGGTCCAAGCCCTGCACGAACTGGACGCCGATCGCCTGCGCCAGGTGCTGATCAACATCCTGAACAACGCCGTCAAGTTCACCGAAGAAGGCCGCATCGACGCGCGGCTGGTGATCGAGCACGGCGAGGTCGAGGATCGCCTGCGCTTCGAGATCATCGACACCGGCGTCGGCATCGACCTGGACAAGCAGGCCCTGCTGTTCCAGCGCTTCTCGCAGACCGACAGCTCGACCAGCCGTCTGCATGGCGGCTCGGGCCTGGGCCTGGCCATCGCCCGCACCCTGGTCGACGTGATGGGCGGCCGCATCGGCGTCGACAGCGTGCCGGGTCGCGGCTCTTGCTTCTGGCTTGAGCTGACCGCCCCGGGCGCCCAGGAGCTCGCCGCCCCCGAACGCCCGAAGGCCGCAACGCCGGGCGCGGCCAAGATCCTGATCGTCGACGACCACGCGGTGAACCTGGAGATCGGCGCAGCCCTGCTGTCGCTGGTCGGCTGCGAGGTCGACGTCGCCGAAAACGGCAAGCAGGCGGTCGAGCAGGTGCAGAAGGCCGAATACGACCTGATCCTGATGGACATCCACATGCCGCTGATGGACGGCCTGCAGGCGACCCGGGCGATCAAGGCGCTGGGCGGCCGCGCCGGCCAGACCCCGATCGTGGCCATGAGCGCCGACGCCCTACCCCGCCAGGTCGAGCGCTGCTACGCCGCCGGCATGGTCGACCACATCGCCAAGCCCGTTCAGCGCGAAGTGCTGTACGCCAAGGTCGATCGCTGGATCCACCGGCAGTAGCCTGCCTGGATGAGAGGGTTCCGACTTGGAACCTCCTCCAACCCCGCCTAACTTGACGATGAACAAGGGGGACTTCCGATGCAGCGCCGCGCCTTACTCGCTCTGGGCCTCGCCGCCCTGATCGCCGGCTGTTCGCCTGCGCCGAAAGCCGAAGCCCCGGCCGGCCGTACCGCCATGAAGCTGGCCACCGACTGGCGGGCCCAGGCCGAGTTGGGCGGCTACTACCAGGCCCTGGCGACCGGCGAGTACGAGAAGCGCGGCCTGGATGTGACCCTGATCCAGGGCGGCCCGGCCGTGAACGTGCCCCAGCTGCTGGCCGCCGGCGCGGTCGATGTCGGCGTCGGCTCCAACAGCTTCATCGCCCTGAATCTGGCCAAAGAAAACGCCCCGGTCAAAGCCGTGGCCGCCTTCATGCAAAAGGACCCGCAGGTGCTGATCGCCCATCCGGGCCAGGGCGTGAACGGCTTTTCCGACATGAAGGGCCGGCCAATCCTGCTGTCGGACGCCTCGATCACCGCCTTCTGGATCTGGCTGAAGTCCAAGTACGGCTTCACCGACGACCAGGTGCGCAAGTACAACTATTCCAGCGCCCCGTTCCTGGCCGACAAGCGCGTGATCCAGCAGGGCTACGCCACCAGCGAGCCGTACCTGATCGAGAAGGAAAGCAAGATCAAGCCGGCGGTCTTCCTGCTGGCCGACAGCGGCTATCCGGCCTACGCCTCGTTCGCCCTGGCGCCCGACAGCCTGATCGCCAAGAACCCGGCGGCCGTGCAGGCCTTCGTCGAGGCCACGGCGGCGGGCTGGCAGTCCTATCTCTACGGCGACGCCAAGCCGGGTGACGCGGCGATCCTGAAGGACAATCCGGAAATGACCCAGGACGTCCTGGACCAGGCCCGCGAGAAGATGCGTGAGTACGGCATCGTCGGCAAGGACGGCGAGATCGGCCAGATGACCGACGCCCGCTGGGCCGAGCTGTTCAAGGTCACGTCGGAGGCCGGCGTCTACCCCAAGACCATGGATTACAAGAAGGCCTACACGCTGCAGTTCCTGCCCAAGGCCCAATGAGCGCCATCGCCAGTCTCTCCGGCGTCGAGGTCGACTACGCCCGCGGCCGTGCGCTGGGTCCGGTCGATCTGACCCTGGCGCCCGGCGAGGTCGTAGCGCTGGTCGGGCCGTCGGGCTGCGGCAAGTCCACAGCCCTTCGCCTGCTGGCCGGCCTTGAGGCGCCCACGCGCGGAACCGTGACCCGCGCCACCGGCAAGGGCGAGACCGCCGTCGTGTTCCAGGCCCCGACCCTGGCCCCGTGGCTGAGCGCGCGGGACAATGTCGCTCTGCCGCTGGAGCTGGCCGGGACCGCGAAGGCCCAGGCCCGCGCCGCCGCCGAGGACGCCCTGCGCCAAGTCGGCCTGGGCGCGGCGATCAACGCCCGGCCCGCCCAGCTGTCGGGCGGCATGGCCATGCGCGCCAGCCTGGCCCGCGCCCTGGTCACCCGTCCGCGCCTGCTGCTGCTGGACGAGCCTTTCGCGGCCCTGGACGAGATCACCCGCCGCGCCCTGGCCGACGACGTCCTAGCCCTGACCGCCGAACTGGCGCCCGCCGTCGTGTTCGTGACCCACAATGTCGAGGAGGCCGTCTACATGGCCGGCCGCGTCGTGGTCATGACCCCCGGCCCCGGCCGCATCGCCGGCGAGGTCGCCGTCGCCGGCCCGCTGGTCCGCCAGCCCGGTTTCCGCGTCACCGAGGGCGTCCGCGCCGCCGCCGAGGCGGTTTCGGCCCTGCTGTCCAAGGCGATGGAGCGCGCGGCGTGACCCGCATCCTGGCGCCCCTGATCCTGATCGCCGCCCTGCTGGCCGGCTGGGAGATCGCCTGCCGCGCCCTGGGCGTCGCGCCTTATCTGCTGCCGCCGCCCAGCGCCATCGGCGCGGCGCTCGCGCAGTCCTGGCCGCTGCTGCTGGGCTCGGCCTGGGCGACCCTGTCGACGGCCCTGGTCGCCCTGGTCATCGCCAGCCTGATCGCCTGCGGCCTGGCACTGGCCGTCAGCCTGAACGGCCTCTTGGAAGACGCCGTCCGACCGATCGCGGTGACCCTGCAGGTCACCCCCCTGGTGGCCATCGCGCCGCTGGTCACCATCTGGGCCGGCATCGACCATCCCGAGCGGGCGGTGATCGGCCTGGCCGCCGTGGTGGCGTTCTTCCCGATCTTCTCCGGCGCGCTCTCGGGGCTGAAGGCGGTCGATCCGGATCTGGCGCGCCTGTTCGACCTCTATGGCGCCACGCCCTGGCAGCGCCTGACGCGCCTGCGCCTGCCCTCCGCCGTTCCGGCCTTGCTGGAAGGACATAAGGTCGCCGCCGGTCTGGCGGTCATCGGGGCCGTCGTGGCCGAGTTCGTGGCCGGTTCAGGAGGCTCCCAGGGCCTGGCCTGGCGCATTCTGGAAGCCTACAACCGATTGCAGACCGCCAAGGTCTTCGCCGCCCTGCTAACCCTTGCGGTACTAGGCGTCACGCTACACGCGGCCATGGAATATTTGGAACGCAAGCTTTTGAACTCATGGCGAGGGCGTTAGCCATAGATTAAGCGGCGCAGCCTAGGACTGGTAGCGAGAGATCCCTTGTCCTGGACCGGTTCATGCGCTCCGTCGCCCTCATCGCCGCCCTCGCCTGCGCCACTGTGGCGCATGCCGATGGCGTTCGTGAGAGCCGCTACGGTCCCGAACGTGAACGCGCCCCGACGCCGATGAACGGCTCGCAGCCCTACGGCGCCCAGCCCTATGCCGGCCGCACCCTGGGCTGGACCGGCAAGCGCGAGGCCGTCGCGCCGACCGCTCCGCAGGCCGCCCAGGTCCAGCCCTGGTGGTCACGCGGCGGCGCGCCGGCCCAGGTTCAGGCCCCCGTTCAAGCGTCCGTCCGGCAGCAGGCCGCCCGCGCGCCGATCCCGCAGCCGATGCCGATGCAGGCCCCGGCCCGCGCCCTGCCGCAGAGCATCTACGACGCGCCGGCGCCCGCTCAGCCGCAGCCTCAGACCTACGCCCAGGCGCCTGTCGCCCCAGCCGCGCCCCGCGCCCTGCAGCCCGGCCAGACGATGGCCCGCACCTATTCGATCGGCCGCCAGTTCGGCCTGCAACCCGATCCCATTCCCGCCGCCGGGCCTTCGCGCATGGTGCTGGTCGGCCCGCCGGCCACGGCGCCCGACGAGGAGCCAGGCCCGCGTGACGACCGCGACTGGCCGGCAGCGGACAAAAAGGACGACACCCAGTGATGGAGTCCCGCCTTCACGACCTGATCGCGCTGGCCAATGAGCCGTCCAGCGCCAAGCGTCGCGAACTGCTGCGCGGCGTCACCGACATGTTCTTCGAGGGCGACGGTCACAACACCGTCGAGATGGGCCTGTTCGACGACGTCATGAGCCAGCTGGCCGGCGAAATGGAAGAAGCCGTCAAGGTCGAGCTGGCCCAGCGCCTGGGCGAAGCGCCTGCGCCGCCGCGCGGCCTGACCCGCACCCTGGCCTCGGACTCGATCGCCGTCGCCGAGCCGATCCTGCGCTCCAGCGCGCTGACCGACGAAGACCTGCTGCACGTGGCCCGCACCCAGGGCCAGGACCACCTGCGCGCCATCTCGCAGCGCGCCAGCGTGTCCAGCGCCGTCTCCGACGCCATCGTGGCGCGCGGCGACGACGACACCCTGGGCGTGCTGTTGCGTAACGAGGGCGCGGTGCTGTCGCGCGAGGCGCACGAAACGGTCGTCGACCGCGCCGCCGCCAACCCCGCCCTGCACGAGGCGGTGATCGACCGCCACAGCCTGCCGGTCGACCTGCTGAACGAGATGTACTTCATGGTCGAGGCCAAGCTTCGCGACCGGATCATGGAGAAGAACGCCGGCATGGATCCGTCCATGCTGGAGGCGGCGCTGGCCGCCGGCCGCAAGCGCGTGGCCATGGAAGACGGCGCCCTGCCGCCCGACCACGCCGAGGCCGAGAAGGAATTCCGCACGCTGCGCGCCAAGGCGAAGATCTCGCCGCAGCTGCTGGCCAACATCCTGCGCGCCAAGAAGACGACGCTGTTCCTGGTGGCCCTGGCCGACTTGGCCGACGTCGACTTCCACACCGCCCGCAAGATCCTGGAGCGGCGCGAGATGGACGCCCTGTCGGTGATCTGCAAGGCGGCCGACTTCGACCGCTCGCTGTTCCTGACCTTCGCCCTGCTGATCCTGGAGCCCTCGGACGAGGTGATGCTGCGGGCCCGGGCCTATGGCGAGCTCTACGCCGCCCTGCCGCGCGAAAGCGCCCTGCGCACGATCCGCTTCTGGCGCCTGCGCCGCACGACCGGCGACGTCGCGGCGGCTTAACGGCGGCAGGCGACAAAACCGCCCTTCTCGCGCCTTGCTTGCGCCATGGCGGACGGTCAAGGTGCGCGCCTTGTCTACTCCTGCCCTGGATTCTCGATGATCAGCGCTTCGCGCTTGGCGCTCGTCGCCGCCGCCGGCCTTTCGGTCGCCGCCTGCTCGCACCTTCCCTCGCCCAAGCTGCCGCTGCTGAAGCACGAGGCCACGGCCCCGGAGCCCGCCGAACTGCCGGGTCCCAAGGTCGCCGATCTGAAGCCGGGCCAATGGGCCCAGGCGCTGTCCGACGTGGCGGTCGATCCGGCTTGGCGCTTCGGGACGCTGCCGAGCGGCATGCGCTACGCCATCCGCAAGAACGCCACCCCGCCGGGCCAGGCCAGCTTGCGCCTATGGTTCGACGCCGGTTCGCTGATGGAGGATGACGACCAGCAGGGCCTAGCCCACTTCCTGGAGCACATGGCCTTCAACGGCTCCAAGAACGTGCCCGAGGGCGAGATGGTCAAGATCCTGGAGCGCCACGGCCTGGCGTTTGGGGCCGACACCAACGCCCAGACCAGCTTCGACCAGACCAGCTACCAGCTGGATCTGCCCAAGGCCGACGACGCCACGGTCGACACCTCGCTGATGCTGCTGCGCGAGGCGGCCGGCGAGCTGACCATCGCCCAGGAGGCCGTCGATCGCGAGCGCGGCGTGGTGCTGTCCGAGCAGCGCACCCGCGACACCCCCGGCTACCGCGTCGCCATCGCCACCCTATCGGCGCAGATGGAAGGCCAGCTGCCGCCCAAGCGCATCCCGATCGGCAAGACCGAGGTGTTGAAGACCGCCCCCGCCCAGCGCATCCGCGACTTCTACGAGGCATGGTATCGTCCCGAGCGGGCGGTGCTGGTGGCGGTCGGCGACTTCGACGTCGACGCCATGGAAGCCAAGATCAAGGGCAAGTTCGGCGACTGGGCCGGCAAGGGCCAGCCGGGCAAGCTTCCCGACGTCGGCCCGGTGGCCAAGCGCGGCGCGACCGCCAAGGTCATCACCGAGGCCGGCGCGCCTTGGTCGGTGCAGATGAGCTGGATGCGCAAGCCCGATGGCCTCTTGGAGACCAAGGCCGTCGACGAGCGCGACATGCTGGAGAACCTGGGCTTTGCGGTCATCAACCGCCGCCTGCAGGCCATCGGCCGCTCGGCCGAGCCGCCGTTCATCGCCGGCGGAGCGTTCAAGAACGACCAGTACGGCGCGGTGCGGGTGACCACCTTCGCCGCCACCGCCCAGCCCACCGAATGGCAGGCCGCCGTCGAGGCCCTGGACGCCGAGCAGCGCCGCGTCCTGCAATACGGCGTGCGCCAGGACGAGCTGGACCGCGAGATCGCCACCCTGCGCTCGGTGCTGGCCGCCGCCGCCGGCGGCGAGGCTACCCAGCGTACGCCCGCCCTGGCCAACCAGCTGGTCGGCACCCTGAACGACGGCGAAGTTATCACCTCGCCCAGCCAGAACCTGGCCTTCTACGATCAGCTGGTGAAGGGCCTGACCGCCGAGAAGGTCAACGCCGTGCTGAAGACGGCCTTTGCCGGCTCGGGCCCGTTGCTGACCATCGCCGCGCCCACCGCCATCGACGGCGGCGACAAGGCGGTGCTGAAGGCCTACGAGGACGCCCGAGCCAAGCCGGTGCTGCCGCCCGCCGCCCCCGGCGCGACCGTGTGGCCCTATTCCAGCTTCGGTCCGGCCGGCAAGGTCGCCGACCAGAAGGACGTCACCGACCTGGACGCCGTCTTCGTGCGCTTCGAGAACGGCGTGAAGCTCAGCATCAAGCCGACCAAGTTCCGCGACGACCAGATCCTGGTCAAGGTGCGCTCGGGCCACGGCCTGCTGGACCTGCCGTCGGACAAGCAAAGCCCGCTGTGGTCGGGCTCGGCCTTCATCGAGGGCGGCCTCAAGCAGATCTCGGCCCAGGACATCGAGCGCGTCCTGACCGGCAAGATCTGGAACGCCCAGCTGGGCGTCGAGGACGACGCCTTCACGATCAGCGGCCGCACGCGTCCCGAGGACCTGTCGACCGAGATGCAGGTCCTGGCCGCCTACGCGGTAGAGCCGGGCTGGCGTCCGGAAGCCTTCAACCGGGTCAAGACCGGCTACGGCACCCTGCACGACCAGCTGCAGAGCACCACGGGTGGCGTCCTGGGTCGCGATCTGGGCGGGCTGATGCACGTGGGCGACCAGCGCTGGACCTTCCCCTCGCGCGAACAGATCGCCGGCGCCTCGCTGGACGAGCTGAAGACCGCCGTGGCCAATCCGCTGGCCCAAGGCGATTTGGAGATCGTCATCGTCGGCGACACTACGGTCGACAAGGCCATCGCCGCGGTGGCCGAGACCTTCGGCGCGCTGCCCAAGCGTCCGGGTGACCCTCCGCTGCCCGGCGCCGAGAAAGCTCCGTTCCCCGAGCCGTCGACCCAGCCGGTGATCCGCACCCACAAGGGTCGCGCCGACCAAGGCGCCCTGTTCATGGCCTGGCGCACGGACGACCTCTTCGCCGACCTGCAGCGCTCGCGCGACGTGACCATCCTCAGCCAGGTCATGCAGCTGCGCCTGATCGACGAACTGCGCGAGAAGCAGGGCGCGACCTACTCGCCCTCGGCCTCGTCAACGGCCAGCGTGGTGTTCAAGAACTGGGGCTATCTGGCCGTCAGCCTGGAAGTGCCGCCCGAGCAGCTGGACGGCGTCGTGGCGACGATCCGCGAGATCGCCGCCGACCTGCGCGACAAGCCGATCACGGCCGACGAGCTGGAGCGGGCCAAGAAGCCGCGCATCGACCAGATTGAGAAGGCCCGCGCCACCAACGAGTACTGGCTGAGCGCCCTCTCCGGCGCCCAGGACGACCCGCGCCTACTGGACGCCAACCGCTCGGTGCTGGCGGGCCTGTCCCGCGTCAGCCCGGCCGACGTGCAGAAGGCGGCGAAGACCTTCCTGGCCGACGACAAGTCCTGGCTGCTGCTAGTCAAACCCGAAGCCGCCAGATAGCGCCCAGCAAAAAGGCCCTCCCGATCGGGAGGGCCTTTTCAGTTCCGGCTCTAGGATCGGATCCTAGTAGACGACGCCGCCGACGCCGCCATCCAGGCTGAAGCTGGCGCCCAGGGTCTGTCGTTCCTGCACCGTCTCCTCGCGATAGGCGGTGTAGGTCTCGGTGGTCAGGATGGTCAGCACCTTCACGCCGGCGCCGAAGCGACGCAGCAGCGAGCGCTCGTTGCAGTCGCGGGCCGGACGTTGCGGACGGCAGCTCAGCGAGGCCTGCCCCTGCACGGCGCCGGGCACGTGGTACAGCGACTCGTTCTTGCGGCAGGTGTAGGTCTGGCCGGCGCCACCGGTGTTGATGTCGATGCGGCCGTCGTAGTCGCCCACGACGTACTGCATGCGCGAGCCGGCGATGCAGCGATAGAGCTCGCCGTCGTAGCCGTCCTCGATCTCGCGGTCGGGCGTGACCTGCGAGGCCGGGTGCGGCACGTCGCGGTCGTCCAGGCACACGGCGCGCACGACGACGCGGCGCAGCTTGGTGCGGGTGGCTTCATAAGCTTGGCGACGGCGCTGCTCCCCGCCCTCGACGTTCAGGCCCTGGATATAGCCGGTGGCCATCGGTCCCGAATAGTAACCGCCGTGACCACCGCCACCGTAATAATTCACCACGCCCGCACCCGCACCGGCGCCCGCCGCCGCGCCCGAACCGGCGCCGGCGTTGGCCGTGGCCGAAGCGTTGGCATTGGCGTTGACGATCACCGTCGCGCCGATGTTGACGTTGACGCCCGGGATGTTGACGTTGTGACCGCCGCCACCGCCCTTGCAGCAGCCCGGAGGCGGCGACGGGGGCTTCGGCGGAACCGGCGGCGGCTTGCAGCACGCCGGCGGCGTCGGGGGGCAACCGCTGGTGCAGCCGGCCGCATAGGTCGCGCCGCCCAGCAGCACGCCGCCCAGCAGCGTTCCCAGGCCGATCGCCAGCCTACGCGGGATCATTTTCAGCGCCTTCATCGCGGCGGCTCCCTTCACATCGGGTCGTTCCGCTTTGGTTAAGCAAGAAACGGGCCGAGGCGTCCGCCCCGCCTGACTTGCGCCAGAATGGGACGGTGAAGCGCTTGGCCCGGTTCTCCCAGCAAGGTCCGTGCGGTCGAAAACAGCCGCGAATGGACCCGCAAGGGGACGACGATGTTCCATCCAAGCACGGAACGATTGATAGACTATTGGCGCGACAAAAAAGGTGAATCCGCCTTGCCGCGCCGTACGGACATCAATCCGGGCGACTTCCTGGAGCTGCTGCCGCAGGTGTTCATCCTGGGCCGCGACGGCGCGAAACTGCCGTTCCGCCTGGCCGGCGGCTTCGTTTCCGACCTGCACGCCCGCGATCTGCGGGGCCACGACGCCCTGTCACTGTGGGCCCTGGCCCACCGTCTGGAGCTGAAAACCGCCCTGGACGTCGCGCGCAAGCGTCGCACCCCGATCGTGGTCACCGCCGACATTCGCGCTCATGGCGTCCCCAGCGTGGGGATGGAGGTGCTGTTCGCCCCGCTGCAGGGCGCGTCGGGCGAGACCGACCGCTTCTTAGGCCTTTATCAGCCGGTCGCCATGATGGCCCGGCTGATGGGGCGCCCGGCCTATGAGCTGGGCCTGCGCGAGATCAAGCCGCTGGGCGACGGCAACGAGGACCTGCCCCGCCTGCGCCTGGCCACCCTGGACGGGCGGCGGATCGCCTAACCCTCAGTTTAGAGGCGGCCCGCGTCGTCCAGCCGCTTCCAGACATCGCCCGGCAATTCCAGCCGGGCGGCGGCCATCAGCTCGTCCAGTTGCTGCACCGAGGTGGCGCTGGCCAACGGCGCGGTGATGGCCGGATGGGCCATGATCCAGGCCAGGGCGACCTGGGCCGGACTGGCCCCGACCTCCGCCGCCGCCTCATCCAGCGCCGCCAGGATTGCCCGCCCCTTGTCGTTCCAGTATTCGCGCTTGATCGTCGAGGCCCGCGCCTTGCCCGCGAAGTCAGCCTCGGTGCGGTACTTGCCGGTCAGGAAGCCCGCCGCCAGCCCGTAGAACGGAATGACGCCCAGCCCTTCGGCCTGGGACAGATCCGCCAGCGCGCCCTCGACCTCGGCCCGGTCGAACAGGTTGAACTTGGGCTGGATGGTCTCGTAGCAGGCCAGGCCCTTGGCCGCCGAGGTCTCCAGGCTGGACTTCAGCCGGGCCGGCGTGAAGTTCGAGGCGCCGATCGCGCGGACCTTGCCGGCCTTCACCAGCCGGTCGAAGGCTTCCAGGGTCTCGTCCTGCGGCGTCGCCTCGTCGTCGCGATGCGCCTGGTAGAGGTCGATATAGTCGGTCTGCAGCCGCTTCAGAGACCCCTCGACCGCCGCCTCGATATTGGCGGCCGACAGGCCTGGCTGTTTCGGCCACATGGCCACCTTGGTCAGGATCAGCACCTTGTCGCGCGGGCCGCCCGCCGCCAACCAGCGGCCGATGACGCTTTCGGACTCGCCGCCTTCGTGACCAGGGGCCCAGGCCGAATAGACGTCCGCCGTGTCGACGGCGTTGAAGCCGCCGTCGACGAAGGCGTCCAGCAGGCGATGCGAGGTCGCCTCGTCCGCCGTCCAGCCAAACACGTTGCCGCCGAACACCAGCGGCGCGGTGGAGAGGCCGGAACGGCCGAGCGGGCGATGCTGCATCCTGTCTTCCCTATTCCGCAGCCACCGCGTGGCCGTCCTCGAACACTGGAACGTCCAGCGACGCCATCGGGGCCTTGCCGCGGATCAGGTCCGAGGCGCGCTCGGCGACCATGATCGTCGGGGCGTTAGTGTTGCCGCCCACCAGGGTCGGCATCACCGACGCGTCCACGACCCGCAGGCCCTGCAGACCCTGCACCCGCAGCTGATCGTCGACCACCGCCAGCGGATCGCCGGCCACGCCCATGCGGCAGGCCCCGACCGGGTGATAGATGGTCTCGGCCTTGGCGCGGATCCAGGCGTCCAGCTCGGCGTCGGTCTTCACGTCGGCGCCGGGGGCGTATTCCGAGGCGCGATAGGGATCGAAGGCGGCCTGGGCCACGGTCTCGCGGGCGATGCGGACACCCTCACGGATGGCGCGGCGATCCTCGTCCGTGGACAGATAGTTGGCGCGGATGGCCGGATCGTCGAACGGATCGGCCGACTTCAGGCCTACATGACCGCGGCTCTCCGGGCGTAGTTGGCAGACGTGCAGCGTGAAGCCGTCCTTCTCGACCACCGTCTTGCCGTGGTCCTGCATGATGGCCAGCACGCCGTGGATCTGCAGGTCGGGGCGATCCAGGTCCGGACGCGACTTCAGGAACGCGCCGCTCTCCAGGAACTGCTGACGGCCCAGCCCCTTGCCGAACATCATGTAGTTGAGGCCGACGCCCAGCTTGTTCAGGCCCTTGTTGGCCGAGTAGGCGGTCTTCAGGTTCTTGCTGGTCCACGAGACGCAGACGTCCAGGTGGTCCTGCAGATTGGCGCCGACGCCCTTGGACTCATGGGTCACCGCGATGCCATGGGCCCGCAGGTCGTCTGGCGCGCCGATGCCCGACAGCTGCAGGATATGCGGCGACTGCACCGCGCCGGCGCTCAGCAGCACCTCGGCGTCGGCGTGGGCCACCTGGCGCTCGCCGCCCCGGCCCACAGCATACTCCACGCCGATCGCCCGGCCCTTCTCGACCAGGATCTTGGTGGTGCGGGCATCGGTAATGCAGGTCAGGTTCGGACGGCCCAGCGCCTGGCTGAGATAGGCCATGGCCGTGCTCCACCGCTTGCCGTCGCGGATGGTCAGGTCGTAGGGGCCAAAACCCTCCTGCTGATAGCCGTTGAAGTCCTTGGTGACCTTGTGGCCCGCCTGGCGGCCAGCCTCGATCAGCGCCGAATAGAACGGGCTGTCGCTCTCGCCCTTCGACACATGCAGCGGCCCAGCCTCGCCGTGATAGGCGTCGCCGCCGCCGTGGTGGGTTTCCGAGCGCTTGAAGTAGGGCAGCACCTCCGAATAGGACCAGCCGGACAGGCCCATCTGCCGCCACTGATCGTAGTCGCGCGCGTGGCCGCGGATATAGATCATGCCGTTGATCGCCGAGGACCCGCCCAGACCCTTGCCGCGCGGCCACCACAGGCGGCGATTGTCCAGATAGGGTTCGGGGTCGGTCCAGAAGCCCCAGTTCTGGTCGCCCTTGTCCTTGATCAGATTGCCGACGCCCGCTGGCATCCGCACCAGGATCGAGGTGTTCTTGCCGCCGGCCTCCAGCAGCAGGACCTTGATGTTGGGATCTTCCGTCAGGCGCGCGGCCAGCACGCAGCCAGCCGAGCCGGCGCCGACGACGACGTAATCATAGCGTTCACTGGCCATGGCCCGGACGCCCTCCCTGAATGTTATCGTTGTTAAGGCAGAGAGTGATCCGGCTTTTCGCCGCGCGCAAGGGTCAGAACTCTGCCTTCCGTACACAGTGCGACAACCGCACTTGAGAATCATAATGATATAACATAACACACCCTGCAGTTTGGTACTGCCGGGGTGGCCATGTCTGTTCGTCGTTCTATCTGGCTTGCCTCGGTGAGCGCCTGCCTTCTGTCCACCGCCGCCCACGCCGAAATGGACGTGCAGGTCAGCGAAGTGATCGTCACCGGCGTCGCCGATCGTCAGCTTCTGCTGGACGCCACCACCACTACCGGCAGCCGGATGGGCCTTACCGCGCGCGAGACACCGGCGATCGTGGACATCCTGTCCGAGCGCCAGATCCGCGAATTCGGCGTCCGCACCAATGTCGAGGCGCTGAACCGCGCGCCGGGCGTGACCTCGTCCCTGCCCGCCACCAGCCCCGGCGCGCCGACCATGCGCGGCTTTACCGGTGGCTCTGTCGGCCTGCTGTACGACGGCGTGCGCGTAGCCACGCCTGGCATCTTCTCGCGCGCCACCGACAGCTTCCTGTACGAGCGCGTGGAGATCCTCAAAGGCCCAGCTTCGGTGCTTTACGGCGAAGGCGCTCTAGCCGGCGCCATCAACTTCGCACCCAAGAAGGCCCGCCTCGGCGCGACCGGCGGTCAGGTCCTGGCCAGCTACGGCAGCTTCGAAACTGTGCGCCTGGGCGGGGATGTCAGCCTGCCGATCGGCGACAAGGCCGCCGTTCGCGCCGTCGCCGCCTATGGCCGCACTGACGGCTATGTCGATGACACCCGGTCCGACTTCCTGGCGACGAGCCTGAGCCTGCGCCTGGAGCCCACGGATCGTTTCAGCCTGGATCTGGCGGTGGACTACAGCCAGGACGATTACGATACCGCCGACTACGGAATCCCGCTGGTTCCGACGGCGGTCGCGCGACGTCCATCGAAGGCGGCGAGCGGTCCCGGGGGCCTGGTCATCGATCGCGCCCTGCGCAAGACCAACCTGAACGTCACCGACGGCGTGCTGGACTCCGACACCCTGTGGCTGCGCTCGAAGCTGCGCTACGAGCTCTCTGACCAGCTGACCTTCCAGAACGACCTCAGCCGCTATCATTCCGATCGCCGCTTCATCAACGCCGAGATCTTCGGGTTCAACGCCACGTCGGGACGGATCGACCGCTCCACCGGCATCATCACCCACGACATCGACTATTGGGTCGAGCGCCCCGCCCTGATCGGCGATGTGAAGATCGCGGGCCTGCGCAATCGCTTCTCGGTGGGCGCTGAGTTCAGCACGCTGGACTTCGCCACCCGCCGCTACTTCGCCACCACGTCCTCGATCGACCTGGCCAATCCGGTCCGTGGACAGTTCCCAGGCGGCTCGGGCGCGACCCTGCCGCCGATCAATTCCAACGCCACAGTCAAGGTCGCCTCGGTGTTCGCCGAAGACGCCCTGAACCTGACCGACCGCCTGATCGTCGCTGGCGGCGCGCGTTACGACTGGATCGATTTCACGCGCCACCTGGCGCCGTCGACCAATATCGACCGCGACTACGGCGCGCTCTCGTGGCGGCTGGGCGCGGTCTATGACCTGGCGCCCAAGACCCAGGTCTTCGCCCAGTACGCCGAGGCCATCGTGCCCGTCGGCAACTTCCTGCTGCTGTCGCTGGCCAACTCCCAGTTCGACCTCAGCACGGGCCGATCGGTCGAGGCGGGCGTGAAGTCCAGCTTCTGGGACAACCGCATCGACCTGACCCTGGCGGCCTATCACATCGCCCAGGACGACATCATCACCCGCGATCCGGCCAACCCGACCTTGAGCGTCCAGGGCGGCAAGCAGTCCTCGCGCGGGGTCGAGGCCTCGATGTCGGCCGCCCTCACCCCGCAGCTGCGGATCGACGCCAACTACACCTGGCTGGACGCGCACTTCGACACGCTGATCGAGGCCGGCGGCGTCAGCCGCAAGGGCAAGACCCCGCCGCGCATCCCCGAGACGATCGCCAATCTGTTCGCCTTCTACAGCGTCGAGGGCACGCCCGTGACGCTGAGCGGCGGCATCCGCCATGCGGGGCGGTTCTTCACCGACAACGCCAATCTGGTGCGCGCTCGCGGCTACACCACGCTGGACGCGGCGATCGGCTACCGGATCGGACCGGGGGAGATCACCCTGCGAGGCCGCAACCTGACCAACGCCTTTTACGTCGATTACACCGACGTCTCGACCCAGCAGTTCCAGGTCGCCGCGCCGCGCAGCGTCGAGATCGCCTTCACCGCCCGCTTCTAGGAGACCGCCATGTCCGCCCTGGCGCTGAACGCCCTGTCGATCAGTTTCGGCGGCCGCAAGGCCGTCGACGACCTCAACCTGACCCTCAAGGCTGGCGAGGTCTACGCCCTGCTCGGCCCCAACGGGGCCGGCAAGACCACGACCCTGAACATGATCCTGGGCTTCCTGAAGCCTGACGCCGGCGCGATCACCGTCGACGGCCTGGATGCGGTCGCCGACCCGCTGGGCGCGCGCCAGCGCATCGCCTACCTGCCCGAGACCGTGATGTTGCAGCCCGCGCTCAGCGCCGTCGAGAACCTGCGCTACTTCTCGCTGCTGGCCGGTCGCAAGATCGACGCGGCGACCGCCCGCCGCCTGCTGGCCGAGGCGGGTCTGCAGGCTGACGCCCATGAACGCCGCTCCGAGGGCTTCTCCAAGGGCATGCGCCAGAAGGTCGGCGTCGCCATCGCCCTGGCCAAGGACGCCAAGGTGCTGCTGCTGGACGAGCCGACCTCGGGCCTGGACGCCAGCGCCGCCAGCGACCTGTCGCTGCTGATCCGCGGCGCCTCGCAGCGCGGCCTGGCGGTGCTTATGGCCACCCACGACCTCTTCCGGGTCAAGGACGTGGCCCACCGCCTGGGCATCCTGCGCGGCGGACGCCTGCTGGAAGAGCGCGACGCCGCCGATCTGGGACCGGTCGAGCTTGAGCGCCTCTATCTGGAGCGGCTGGCGGCATGATCGCGCTGATCGGACTGGAGCTCGCGATCCTGCGCCGCGACCGACGCGCGTTCGGATCTCTTGTCGCCTTGGGGCTGCTGATCCTGGTCGCCTTCTTCGCCAACGCCGCCGCCAACCTGCAGGCCGATCAGGCCAAGGCGCAGGTGGCCGCGGCCGAACGCGCCCGTTGGGTCGGCCAGGGCGAAAAGGATCCTCACAGCGCCGCCCACTACAGCATCTTCGCCTTCAAGCCCTCACCGGCGCTGGCGGCGCTGGATCCCGGCGCCGAGCCGTTCGTGGGCCAAAGCGTCTGGCTGGAGGCGCACCACCAGAACGACATGCTCTATCGCCCGCAGCAGAACGCCTCGGCGCTGCAACGCGCGGCGTTCGCCAATCCCGCCGCGCTACTGACGGGCTTTGCGCCGCTGGTCGTCTTCCTGCTGGCCTTCACCCTGGTGGCCCAGGACCGCGAGCGGGGCGGCCTGCGCCTGGCGCTCGGCGCGGCCACGGCCCCTGCACGGCTGGTCGTGGCGCGCGCCGCGGCGGTCTGGAGCGCGGCGGGCGTCACACTGATCGCCCCCGTGGCGCTGGCGGCCGTGGCCTGGACCGCGGCGCAAGGCCGGCTGGACGCGGACGTCATGCTGCGCCTGCTGTCCTGGACCGTGATCATCGCCACCTATCTCGCCGTCGTCGCGTTGGCCGCCGTGCTGGTCTGCCTGAAAGCCGCCAGCCCGCGTCTGGCGCTGGCGGCGCTGTTCGGGGCCTGGATCGCGTTCGCCCTGGTCGCACCGCGCGTGCTGGACGGCGCGGCTGGCGCGCTCGCCCCCCTGCCCTCGACCCAGTCGGTCAAGCAGGAGATCGCCCGCCAGGCGCCGGCCTTCTGGTCCGACGAACAGAACGCCAAGAACCGCAAGGCGCTGATGGCTCGCTATGGCGTCGATCGCTACGAGGACATCCCCAACCCGCGCATGGCCGAACTGGACCTGATGGAGCGCCACAGCCATGCGGTGTTCGATCGCGTCCTGGGCGACTTCTATCGCCAAGTGGCGACACAGGACGACCTGTTCGCGCGCCTGAGCCTGGCGTCGCCGGCCGCCGCCGCCCAGGCCCTGTCGGCCGCCGCCGCCGGCAGCGACTTTAGCCATCATCGCCACTTCATCGACAGCGCCGAGCGCTACCGCCGCGACCTGGTCAACGCCATGAACGCCGACGGCATGGCCCATTCGGCCCATGGGGCCGAGCGGCATCTCAACGACGAGACCCTGTGGTCGGCAATCCCGCCGTTCGCCTACGCCGCGCCCGCGCTCGGCGAGCGCAGCGCCGTCCCCCTCCCTGCCCTGCTGGCGCTGCTGGCCTGGCTGGCGGCGATCCTGGCCGCCCTGCAGCTGACCGCCCGGAGCCTGAAGCCATGACCCCGCGCTTCGTCGATCTCTTCGCCTGGGAGTGGCGCCAGGCCGGGCGCAATCGGTTGCTGTGGACGATCCTGGCGGTGCTGTGCGCCAGCTTCGTCTGGGGCGCATTGAACACCGCCTGGCTGCATCGCGAGCAGACGGCCGCGATCGCCCACGCGCTGGACGGCGCCAAGGCTCACGAGGCCCACACACGCGCCTTGGCGCAGGCGTTCCACGCCCCGGTCTCGCCCGGCAAGGGCCAGGTCGCCTATTGGCAGGACCCGACCAACATCGCCGGCTACAGCGAGTACTTCGTCAAGGTCCTGGCGGCCAAGCCGCATCGTCCCGCCTCCCCCCTGGCGGCGGGGGTCAGCGACCTTGCGCCCAGCCGGCTTGAGATCAAGCTGAACACGCCGTTCGGCTTCCTCGACACCTACGACTTCGAAAATCCGCGCGGCCTGGCGCTGGGCCGGTTCGACCTGGCGTTCGCGGTCGTCTTCCTGGCCCCCGTGGCGCTGCTCCTCGTGCTGTGCCTGCTGGGCACGGTCGAGCGCGACCGCGGGATGCTGCGCCTGGTCGCTTCGCAAGCGGTCGATGCGCGGACGTGGGTCGGCGCACGGCTGGCGGCGATCCTGGCCTGGGTGCTGCCTGCCGCTATCCTGAGCCTTGTCCTGACGATGATCGTTGCGGGCGTCCCAATGTCGGCCGCCGGAGCCGTCGCGGCCGCGGCTGTGTTGCTGGTCGCCTATCTGCTGTTCTGGAGCGCCATCGCCTTCTTCGTCCTGGCGCGGCAGCCCACGGCCGCAGCCGCGCTCAGCACCCTGGCCGCGGCCTGGGCGATCCTGACCATCGGCGCGCCGATCGCTATCGGCGCCGTGCTGGCCCTGGTCGATTCCGCGCCGTCGCCGGTGCTTTATGTCGACGCCCAGCGGCGCACGACCGACGCTGTGCAGAGCGAACGCGATGCGATCATCGGGCGCGCCATCGTCGCCCAGCCGGCGTTGGCGAACCCGGGCCGTCCGTTGGCGAGCCTGGACCACGCCACGCGCCTGAGCTTCCTGATCCCGGAGACCGAGACGCGCCTGGCGCCGCTGCGCACCGCCACGCTGGCGCACCGCGCACGGCAGGCCAGCGCCGCATCCCTGGCCGGCTTCGTTCTCCCGGCCGTGGGTATGGAAGACGCCCTGGCCCGCCTGGCCGGCGTCGACGCCGCGCGGCAGCGCGCCTTCGAGACCCAGGCGCGAGCCCATCAGCTCTCACTGCGCGCTCGGATCTACCCGCTGGTCCAGGCGCAACTGCTGCAGCAGCCCCCGCCCGCCACGCGAGAGACCCGCGGCATTCTGAACCTCGACCGGCCGCTTGAGCTGCCGCCGTTCGTCTTCCAGGAGCCTGCCAGCCTCTCCGCGGTCACGCGCGCCACCGGTTTCGCCGCCTGGCTCGCCGTCCTGGCCGCCGCCATCGCCTTGCTTGCCGCGGGCCGGGCCGATCGCTGGAGGGTGCTGTGATGCGGCGCGTCCTGCTGGCCACCGCCGCCACCGCCTGCCTGGCCTCGCCCGCCGTGGCCCAGCGCTCGGCCGACAACGCCGTGACCGCCGCCGAGGACGCCTTCGGCACGTCGATCGGCAACGAGACCATCGGCCTCTACGGACCGAGCCAGGTCCGGGGCTTCTCGCCGGTCGCCGCCGGCAATGTGCGCATCGAGGGCGTCTATCTGGACCGCCAAGGATTCATCGCCAGCCGCCTGGTGTCGGGCTCGACGGTGCGGGTGGGCCTCAGCGCCCAAGGCTATCTCTTCCCGGCGCCGACCGGCATCGTCGACTATCGCCTGCGAGATGTCGGCGAGACGCCGATGGTCAGCGTGGTGGCCGGCAGCCTGGCCTATGGCGCCCCCTCCGTTGAGATCGACGCACAGCTGCCGCTGGCCGGCCGGCGCCTGGGCGTGGCGGCCGGGGCCTCCTACGCCCACGAGGCCTATTTCGACGGCTCTGACGCCCATTATGTGCGCCTGGCGGTCATCCCGCGCTGGCGACCAACCGACGGCGTGGAGATCATCCCCTTCTGGTCGACCACCATCGGCCGCGACGAGGAAGTGGCGCCCACGATCATCACCGCCGGCCCCTATGCGCCCGCCAAGGTTCCGCGTCGCCGCTATTTCGGCCAGTCCTGGGCCGCCAAGGACAGCCAGAGCCTGAACACCGGGATCATCGGCAAGGCCCGCATCGGCCAGGACTGGTCCCTGGTCGCCGGCCTGTTCCGCTCCAGCTTCGAGAACGAGCAGAACTTCGCCCAGCTGTTCCTCGACGCTGACCAGGCGGGTCGCGCCACCGAGCGGGTGATCGCCGACCCGGGCCAGCGCTACGCTTCGACCAGCGGCGAACTTCGGATTGGCCGCAGCCTCACCGAGGGGACGCGTATACACACGCTGAACGCCTCGGTCCGCGCCCGGCGGCTGGACAGCGTCTATGGCGGCGCCGCCGCGCCGCTCGACGTGGCCAATGTGCAGGTCGGCATCCACGCGCCGATCGCCCGGCCCGAGCGCTTCGCCTTCGGGCCGCGCACGCGTGACCATGTCCGCCAGACGACAGTGGGCCTGTCTTACGAGGGCCGCTGGCGCAATGTCGGCGAGGCCAACCTCGGCGTGCAGAACACCGACTATCGCAAGACCATCCTTGTCCCCGGCGCCCGCCCCACCACGACCACGGACAAGCCCTGGCTGCTGAACGCCTCGGCGGCGGCCTATCTGAGCCCCGCCCTGGCGGCCTATGCCGGCTTTACGCGTGGCCTGGAAGAAAGCGGCCTTGCGCCCAACAACGCCGCCAATCGCAACGAGGCCCTCCCCGCCATCCGCACCCGCCAGGTCGACGCCGGCCTGCGCTGGGCCGTTCGACCGAAACTCAAGCTGGTGGCCGGCGTCTTCGACGTCCGCAAGCCCTACTTCAACACCGACGAGGCCAACCGGTACGTCGTGCTCGGCGAGGTTCGCCACCGCGGCGCGGAGTTCAGCCTGTCGGGCGCGCTCGCCCGGGACGTCAGCCTCGTGGCGGGAGCAGTGCTGATGCAGCCGCGCGTCACGGGCGAGGCCGTCGAACAGGGTCGCGTCGGCAAGCGTCCGCTGGGCCAGCCGGAGCGGATTCTGCGGGCCAATCTCGAGTATCGCCCGCCTGCCCTCATCGGCGTGTCGCTCGATGTCGCGGTCTCGAACCACGGCCGGCGGGCGGCCTCGCGCGACAACAGCGTCTATCTGGACGACTACACGCTGATCGACATCGGGGCCCGTTATCGGTTCAAGGTCGCTGACAATCCCGCCATGCTGCGGGTGCAGGTCTCCAACCTGACCGACGCCTATGTCTGGAGCGTCCTGGGCGGCAACAGCTTCGGCTTGACCGATCGGCGCAGAGCCGCCGCCACCCTGGCCGTGGATTTCTGACGCGCGCCGTCAGGCGGACGTCAGTCAAGCCGCAAGATACTCCGCATACGGCGTTAAGTGATGCGCCATCGATGCCTCGCAACGCCCCGACCCCGGCCGGCGTTGTTCGAGCCCACATCCAAGGAGTACAAGCATGAAGATCGCAATCCTGGGCCTCTCCATCGCCGCGCTCGCGACCAGCGCCTTTGCCCAAACTACGATCGCGCGGCTGGAAAGCCAGCCGGCCAAGGGCGCTTTCACCGTCGGCCAGATCGAGGACGCCGACGTCATCGACTCCGCCAACCGCAAGGCCGGCGAAGTCGAACACGTCCTGCTCGACGCAGCCGGAAAGCCTACGGCCATCGTCATCGAGATCGACCGCATGGGGCCCGACAAGAAGGTCGTCGTCGCCTTGGCCGACGTGACGGTCGCGCCTGAGACCGGCGATCCTGACGACTACGTCGTGCGCACCAAGATCACTAAGGCGCAGCTCACCGCCCTGCCCGACTGGAAGGGATAGCGTTGCACGAGCGCCCGATCGCAAGATCGGGCGCATCGCGCACCAGGGCAGAGGGTGTCGATGAGGGCTACTTAGAGGGCTTCGACCAAGCCGCTGGCCAACGGCATTTCCGCCGGACCAGTTAGGCAGGAATGCTGTTTGAGAAGCGGCCCCAAGTCCTGCGATCTCTTGCCAACGCCGCACCGCGAACGGGAGTGGCCAGAGCAGGATACACACCATGACCAACGCCACCGCCGCCATCACCAAGCAGGCCGCCTACCTCGGCGTCCCATGGGAAGACGCCTACGGCTATGCTCAGGCGATCAAGGTCGGCAACACCATCCGCGTCTCCGGCCAGCTGAGCCATGACGACAAGGGCCAGTTGATCGCGCCGGCGGCGCTGGACGACACCGGACGGCCTGCCGACTTCTCCACCATGGAGGCCCAGATGCGCGCGACCTACGCCAATGCGGCCAAGCTGCTGGCGCAGTTTGGGGCCAGCCTCGACAACGTGGTGGAAGAAACCCTCTACGTCCTGGACGTCGATGCGGCGTTCGCCGTCGCATCCAAGGTTCGCGGCGAAGCCTACGACGTGGCCCGGCCGATGGTCGCCAGCAATCTGATTGGGGTGTCGCGCCTGGCGTTCCCCGAACAGATCATCGAGATCACCTTCACCGCAATGCTTCCGGAAACCTGAGTTGACGGTCAGGCGCCGCGCCTTGACCGGAAGCGGCGCCCAGCCGGCCCTCGACCAGATCCCGGCTCTGGCCGATGGCCTCGGCGCAGTGAGTCATGAAGGCGTAGATGCGCCCTGACCTGCGGATGTCGGGATGGGTCAGTAGCCACAGATCGTCATTGAGCATCGGTTCAATCGGGCCCACACGCTCGATGCCGGGTGACAGGTCGCCGAGCATGCAGGGCAGATAGCCTACGCCGAGGCCCGCGCCGATCGCCGCTGCGGCGCCGGCGACCGAGTCCGTGCGATAGCCTATGTCATCTGGCGATACGCGAGCCGCGACCAGTTCGGCGGCCTTCAAGCCAGACAGCCTGCCACCGTATGACACCCATTGCCGATCGAGCGCTGGGCGGACGGTGGCGGAGGAGCAGGCGGCGTAGGGCGCCCAGGCAATCACGGCGGTCTTTCGCCCAAATAGGTTCTCCGGCGGGGCCTCGGTGGCGCGGATAGCGATGTCCGCCTCGCCGCGAGCGAGGTTCAGAGCACCGTTGCCCACATTGACCTCGACCCGAACCGCCGGGTTCCGCGCCTTGAACGCGGCGATAATCGGCGTGAGGAAATAGAGCAGGATAGAGTCGCTGGTTGTGATCCGAAGATCGCCTGCATGGCCCTCGCCATGACCGGAGACCCGCCGCGCCACGCCGACCACATCGAGTTCGACACGCTCTGCGAGCGCAACCACCTCTTCCCCTTGGGCGGTGACGACATAGCCCGTGCGGCGGCGATCAAAAAGCGCGACCCCGAGCACCTCCTCGACCTTCGCCAGGCGGCGCGCGGCCGTCGAGCCGTTGATGCCAAGCATCTCAGCCGCCGCAGCCACCGCCCCCGTGCGGGCGATAGCGCGAACGATGCGGAGGTCATCCCAAGAAAGCTTGCTGGCCGGATCGCTCATGTCGTTCGAGATTTCGCCTCCGACGTCTTGCGTGACGCAGCCAAGCGCTCACACGCGAACGCGTCGTATGGTCGATCTGGTTCGCAAAATCACGGCTTGTTTGGGCCTTTCCAAGCGATAGGCCGCGCCTAATCCCGGTGACGATCATCGGGTGAGGTCGAACGCCTGTTCAGGGCTTGGAAGAGCCATTCATTGATCGCCGTTATGCCAACTGTTACCTGCGAGGCATGGGGGCCTCTATGCGCAGGACAGAAAGGTGGGCGGCCACGCTGCTCTGGAGCGTCGCACTTGGCGCTGCGTCGCCAGCGCTTGCACAACGCAGCCGCGCCCTTCCCATCGACACGACGGGGCAATCGCTAACCACCGCCCTGACCGACATCGCCCAGCGGTCCGGGCGAGAACTGCTGATGGCGCGGCCGGCGCTCAAGGCCCGCGCGGCCCCGCGCCTGAAGGGCCGCTACACGGTGGAGCAGGCCCTGCCCCTGCTGCTGGCAGGTTCGGGCCTGACCTATCGGCGCACCCCCGACGGCGCCTATGTGATCGACGCCGCGCCCACGCTGCCGCCGCCCGAACCGGAGGCGCCGGTCGCCCTGCCCGAGCTGCTGGTCACGGCGCGCTCGCAGAACAGCGACATCCAGCGCACCGAGAACGATATCCAGGCCTATAAGGTCTGGAGCAGCCGCGACATCCAGCAGTCCCATTCCGCCGACATCGACGAGTTCCTGCGGATGATGGCGACGGGCGACACCCAGATCGCCTCGGCCCTGCAGGATCCCTCGAACACGACCGCCAGCCCCCGTTCAGAAGTCAATCTGCGGGGCATGGGCTCCAACCAGACCCTGATCCTGGTGGATGGGCGTCGCATGCCCGGATTGCCGCCGGCCGGCGGGTCCACGACGATGGTCGCCCAGACCGACGTCAACGGCCTGCCGCTGGCCGCCATCGACCGCATTGAGGTTCTCAACGCCACAGCCGGCGGCGTCTATGGGGCCGGCGCCACGGGCGGCGCGATCAATATTGTGCTCAAGCGCGACTATCGCGGCGCGGACCTGGGCGTGGCGTATGGGATCACCGATCGCGGCGACGCGCCCGTCCGGCGCGTGAACGGACGGATCGGTTTTTCGTCCAACGCGGATCGAACCCAGGTCATGGTCGCCTTTGGCCTGCTTGACGGCGACGGTCTGGAGGTCGGCGATCGGGACTACGAGGCCAAGGCGCGCGCGCGGCGCTATCGCAACGATCCGGCGCAGCTGGCCATCGAGCAGCCGGTCAGCGGGTCGGTCAACATCTTCAGCGCGACGGGCGCGACCCTGACGCTGGATCCCGCCTATGGCGGCGCCAGCCTGGGAGCCAGCTCGACCTTCGCGCCGGCGTCCTACGCTGGCGTGACCACAGATCGCGGCGCGATGCTGCTGGCCAATGCCGGCAGGGTGGACACCAGCCTATCGCCCGACATCCGCGGCGCGCGCCGGGCGCTGCTCACTGAGCGGACCACCGCGTCGGTGATCGCCAGCATCCGGCACAGGTTTAGCCCCTCGGTCGAGGCCTATGCCGATGTGCTGGCGATGCGCAACCGAGGGCGGGCGCTGGTCCCTCAAGGGGGTGGCGGCGAAGTTATCAGCCTGGCCGCCAACGCCCCCGGCAACCCGTTCCAGCAGGCCATTTCCATCACCGTCCCACTGCCGGGCCTCGATCCTTCCGCGCGCAACACGACCAAGACGACGCGCGCCTCGTTCGGCGCGATCGTCGACCTGCCTGGGGACTGGAAGCTGAACGCCGACCACAGCCGGGGCCGCGCCAGCGTAGACGCCCAGCTTATTCAGCAGGACCTGGGGGCGGCGTACTATGCCGGACTAGCGTCCGGGCGGATCGATCCGCTGGGCGGACAGCAAGCGTTCCTGGCCGCCGTAACCGAGGCCGCGACTCGGGGCAGCTCCACGCTCAAGCAAAGCAATCACTTCAGGGACACCGCCGTGCGCCTGGCGGGACCGCTGCTGACCCTGGACGGCGGTCCGATGACCTTGACCTTGGCGGCCGAGGATCGGCGCGAGACGGTGCCGTCATCCACCGCGCATCTTTCCAGTGGAGGGTTCGGATCGATCGACCTGGTGCTCGACGGGCTAGTCCAGTCGACCCGGCACTACTATGGCGAACTTCGCGCGCCCCTGACCGACCGCTACGCGGGTCCGCCGGGCCTGAAAGGCCTCGAGTTCCAGCTCGCGCTGCGACGGGAGCGCACCCGGCAGGGACCGCCGACGAACGCCACGCCCGGCGGCCTGGTCAGCGCGGTGACCGAACGCAACAGCCAGTCGTCGACCCTCTACACGACCGGCTTCAAGGTCTTTCCCCTGTCGTGGCTGATGGCCCGGGCCAGCCTGTCATCGGGCTTCACGCCGCCGGTCGCCGGGCAACTCGGATCCAGCACGATCCACTATACGTCCGATCCCGCCGCCTATGCCACGGCGACCGGGCGCAAGGTGCTCCTGCCCACGGCGAACCAGCCGTCAGACCCGCGCCGCGGCGGAGAGCGGCTGGGCCAGGTCGGGGTCTATGACCTTCGTGCCGGCGGCTCGATCGATCTGCGTCCCGAGCGCGCGCAAAGCCTCTCGGCGGGCGTCGTGCTAACGCCCCTGAACCGACTGCGTCTGTCCATCGACTACACGCGGATCCGCAAGCGCCAGGAGATTTTCAACTTCCACAACGGCGACCTGCTCTACTTCCTGCAGAACGAGGACCGATTTCCGGATCGCGTGGTCAGGGCCGCGCTCACCGACGCCGACCGAGCGCGCGGCTATACGGGCGGGATCGTCACCGCGATCAACGCCACCAGCTTCAATGTCGGGCGAACCTTCGTCGAAGCCGTGGACCTGCAGGGCGACTATCTGATCCCGACCGACCACTTGGGCGACTTCCGGCTGCGCGCCGCGGCGACCTGGCAACCGCACCTGCGCCGGCGCACCGATCCGCAGAGCCCCGCGCTCGACTATGTCGACTACGCCGACGGCCCCCTGTCCTGGCGCGCCAACGGCGGGGCCGACTGGTCCAGGGGCGACACCACGCTGGGCTTCAACGTCTATTACTACGGGGGCTATCGGATCTTCGGCCGCTCGGACACCGTCGCGCAGATCGCGCAACTGACGACCTGGCAAGGCGGCGATCGCGTGTCGCCCCAGGCCTATATCGACCTGTTCGCGCGCCGTCGGATCACGTTCGGCGAGGGCCTCAAGACTGGCGAGATCCGCCTGGGCGTCCAGAACGTGCTGGACCGTCGTCCGCCACTGATCGCCCAGCGCGTGGGATTTGGCCTGAGCACCTTCAACTACAGCACCTACGGCGACCCGCGTCGGCGACGCCTCGAACTCAGCCTGGTCGCCAGTTTCTAGGCTCCCCGCAAATCTGATGTGGGTTCTTGAAAAACCTGCGTTCCGCCAGATGAGGGCGTCCCGCCGGACGCTCAATCCGGAGGACAGCCCATGTTCAAATTCGCTTCCGTCGCCCTGGCGGCGACCCTGCTTTCGACCTCGGCCCTGGCGCAGGTCAAGCCCTTCCCCGCCGACTTCAAGACCCAGGAGATCACCACCAACGGCGTGACGATCCACGTCCGGGTCGGCGGCAAGGGGCCGGCCGTGGTGCTGCTGCACGGCTATGGCGAGACCGGCGACATGTGGGAGCCCATGGCCGCGGACCTGGCCAAGGATCACACCGTGATCGTGCCCGACCTGCGGGGTCTGGGCCTGTCGTCCAAGCCCGCGTCCGGCGGCTATGACAAGAAGACCCAAGGCGGCGACGTGGCCGGCGTGCTGGACGCCCTGAAGATCGCCAAGACCGACCTGGTCACCCACGACATCGGCAACATGGTCGGCTACGCCTTCGCGGCCCAGCATCGCGATCGGGTCGGCCGTTTCGTGCTGATCGACGCGCCGCTGCCGGGCGTTGGCCCCTGGGAAGAGGTCCTGAAAAACCCGCTGCTGTGGCACTTCCGGTTCGGCGGTCCGGACATGGAGCGCCTGGTCGCCGGCCGCGAGCGGATCTATCTCGACCGCTTCTGGAACGAGTTCTCGGCCACCCCCGCCCGCTTCACCGAAGCTTCCCGCGACCACTACGCCAAGCTCTACGCCCAGCCCGGGGCCATGCACGGCGGCTTCTCGCAGTTCGCCGCCTTCGATCAGGACGCGGTCGACAACAAGGTCTTCATGGCTCAGGGCAAGCTGACCATGCCAGTGCTGGCCCTGGGCGGCGAGAAGTCGTTCGGGCCGATGATGGCGACCGTGATGCGCTTCGCCGCCACCAACGTCACCGAGGGCGTGGTCCCCGACTCCGGTCACTGGATCATGGAGGAAAACCCCAAGGCGACCGTGACGATGGTCCGAAGCTTCCTGGATGCGAAACAATGAGCCGCCGCCTCGCCTTCGCCGGGGCCGCGATCGCCCTGATCGCCGTCGCCGGCCCCGTCACCGCTCAGGAACGCCTTGTGCGCCTGAGCCCCTCGGACATCGCCGCCCTTTCTGAGGGCGGCGCTACCGCCGGCACCTCGGGGGTCGAGGGCATCCGCACCACGGTGCTGTACGGAGACCCGACCAAGGCTGGGCCCTACACGATCGCGCTGCGGGTGCCGCCGAACATGCGCATCGCCGCCCACGGCCATCGCGACGCGCGCACCGCGATCGTCGTCGCCGGCGTCTGGCGCTTCGGCTACGGCCGCAAGAACGACGAAGCCCTGGTCAAGGTGTTGCCCGCCGGCAGCTTCTACAGCGAGCCGGCCGGGGTGGATCACTTCGCCATGACCGGCCCCGAAGGCGCCAGCGTCTATATCTCGGGCTACGGCCCGACCAGCACCGACTATGTCGAGACCGCCGACGCGCCCAAGCGCTGAACGGCGGCGGTCACCGGCAGAACAAAGGGAGCAGGGCCAGCCGCCCTGCTCCCTCTTCTCTTTAGATCTGGCCCCAGACGCCCGCCCCCAGTTTCGCAACGCATGATAGCCGCGCTCCATCGGATGGAACGCGGCCCTTCTGAAGCACCGGGTGCTAGCGGCGCTTGGAAACCAATTCGAAGGTGTCGGCGTCACGCGCGATCATCCTGACCGGCAGCACCTGTGACACCGACCGGCCAAACCGCGGCGCATCGCCGGTCTTGAAGACACCCGTCACGCGCAGCGCCGCCACCTTCGGATCCTTGATGACGATCTGGGCGCGCGTGTAGCGGTTCATCACCCCGATCACCTCGGACAGCGGGCGGTCGTGAAATTCCACGACGCCCTGCCTCCACGCCTGGGCCTCATCGAGGTCGGCGGCCGACACGCTGCCTGCCTTGCCGGTCTGGGCGGCGAACCCCTGCCCCGGCGCAAGCTTGACAGTCGGCGTGGCTGGCGCGCCGGCGGCGGACGCCACCGCCACGCTGCCCTCGGCCAGGACGACGCGGATGGCGTCCGGCGTCAAGCGCACGTCGAACTGCGTGCCCAGCGCGGTCACCACACGCCCGCCCGCCTGCACGGCGAACGGATGGGCGCGGTCGTGCGCGACATCGAAGAAGGCGCGGCCATCCAGCAGGCGTACGTCACGCCGGCCGCCGGTGAAGGCCACATCGATCGCGCTGTCCGCGTCCAGCGTCACGCGGGTGCCGTCGGGCAGGTCGACGATCGACTTCTGCCCCCTGCCCGTTACGTAGTCGGCCCGGCCGACGGCGGTGAGCGACGGCGCCTGGTTCTGCGCGACCTGGACAGGCCGGCCATCCGACTTGAACCAGTCCTGCCGAGCCCCGACCAGCAGCGTCGCCGACACCGCCAGCACGGTGACGGACGCAGCGATCAGCTGCGGCCAGTAGGATCTGGCCACCGGTTCGGGCCGGGCCTGACGCGCAGCGCGAGCCATGGCGGCGATCAGGTCGTTGTCCTCGGCCTCGTCGAAGACGTCCCACACCTCATGAGCCTTGACCCAGGCCAGGCGGTTGTCCTCGCTGGCGTCCAGCCAGGCGGCGAACTGCTCGCGGTGGGGCGACTGATCGAGATCGTCGCGGGCCAGCCAGCGTGCGGCCTCCTGCGCCGGATCCGGGATGGAGCGGGTCATCGGGCGCCTCCCGCATGGGCCATGAGATGTTCGATGGCGCGAACCATGTGTTTCTCCACCGCGCTCACCGAAAGGCCCAGCTGCGTGGCGATGGCCTGGTGGCGCAGGCCGTCGATGCGGCGAAGCAGGAAGATCGTTCGCGTCCGTTCGGGCATGGTCATGAGGGCGGCGGCGGCGGCGTTCAAGGCCTGCTTGCCGGCATAGATGCGGGCGGGATCGAAATCCTGTTCCCCCTGCAGGTCGGGATCCAACGCCACATGCTCGTCGGCGTGGCGCACCACCCGGCGGCGATAGCGGTCGGCCAGCACGCTGGCGGCGGTCTGAAAGATATAGGCGCTGGCGTGGTCCGTGTTTTCCGGCGTGCCGCGCACGGTCAGGCGCAGAAAGACCTCCTGCACCAGGTCCTCGACCTCGCCCGCGTTACGCACCCGCCGACGGAAATAGGCGGCCAGCGGTCCGCGCATCGCCGCCGCCTGTCGGGCGAAGGCGTCCGCGCGCGCGGCGGCGTCGGATGCATCGGTCATCAGCCCCTCTCGCGCCATACCCATCAGAGACTCCGCCTCCTGTCCAACGTCACGGACGCCGGCTTCGAGGAGGCAGAACGCAGCCCCGGAAAAAGTCCTCACCGGAAAAATTTCTTTTAGGTCGACCACCGCCTAACCCAGGCGACCATAGCGATCTAGAGAATTGTAAAAGCTGAACTTTTTATCACACAGAAAATCTTCCGCCGCCACCAAGCGAACAATGGTCGGTGAGGAATTTCCATCGCCCTGCGTGCCACCCCATCAGGCGGACATCAGCAGCCGCCGATGGAGACGACGACCATGAGCATGATGACCCTTTCCCTGGCCGGCGCGATCGCCACGCCGATGACGACGTCGGCAATCGAGATCGAGGTCCGGCAAGAGACGGCGCGCCTGGCGGCTTGGCAGGAACGCAAGGTTGCCCGCCATATTGGCGAACATCTTGACCAGCCGATCACGGTCCAACACCTGGCGGCCCTGGCCAGGCTCAGCGCCAGCCATTTCTCCCGCCGCTTCAAGGCAAGCTTTGGCCTCTCGCCACGCGCCTATGTGATCCGCAGCCGGCTAAAGCGCGCCCAGAGCCTGATGCGCCAGAGCCGGACTCCGCTCTGCGATATCGCCTTGGACTGCGGCTTCTGCGATCAGGCGCACATGTCTCGGCTGTTCCACACCGTGATCGGCGACACCCCCGCCCGCTGGCGGCGCCAGCAAGCGAGCAATGGCCAGCAACATGACCTGTAAGTGAGCGGCGGGCCGGCGCCCCCGCCTCTGCCTTCCGGCCGTCCGCTAGTTGGGCCGCTCTCGCATCGCATCGCTTCTGCGTCGAGCGTCCCCCGGGCTGGGGCCAGATACAGGGTCCATTTGGGTGCGACCGTATGCGTCATTAGGCGCCTCAACGGTCAACCCGCGCCGCAAACGTCTGGTACGCCTTGACTTACGAGTGCGTCCTCAATCCCGGTACCGCCTATAGTGGGACGTTTTGCCGCTCGCCGAACACCGTTTTGGTAACTCCTAAATTAAAGGTCGAGGCCGCTCTCTGCGCGCACGCAACGCCCGCAGCCAGGCCGACCTATGACCACTCCGCCCTTTATCTCCCGCATGCTCCAGTCCGCCGGGTCGGCGACCTGGCGTCCGATCCTGCGCGCCTGGATGGCGCTTCTCGTGACGGTGGTGACGCTGATGGCGGGGCCGGCCATGGCGGCCGTGAAGAGCGTCAACGGCATCTCGCTGGAAATCAACATGCCCCAGGCCCAGCGGGGCGTGTCCTACTCGTTCCAGCTGGCGCCCACGGGCCAGACTTCGCCCTATACCTTCCAGATCCTGTCGGGTTCGTTGCCGGCGGCCTTTACCATGTCGAGCGGGGGTTTGGTCACAGGCGTCAACTGCGTCAGCAGCAACGGCAGCTATCCGGTTTCGGTGCGTGTTACGGCGGCCAATGGCCAGTTCGCCGACTTTACCAGCAACCAGGCGGTATCGATGAACATGACCGCCGGCCCGGCCAGCGGCTGCGCCCTGACCGGCGGGTCGATCAGCTCAGGCGGCTCGACGCCGCAGGTCGGCCAATACTATTCGGCGACGATCTCCGCCTCGGGCGGCTCGGCGCCCTATACCTACACCGTGGCGACCGGCAGCCTGCCTACGGGCCTGAGTCTCAGCACTTCGGGCGTGCTCAGCGGCACGCCCAGCAGCGCCGGCAGTTTCGACTTCCAGATCCAGTCCTCGGACTCGGTCGGGAACCAGGGCTATACGCAATATACCCTGGCGGTGGCGGCGGCCTCCTCGGTCGTAGTCAGCCCCAGCAGCCTGCCGACGCCGCTGCTGAACACCGCCTATAGCCAGACGATCACCGGCAGCGGCGGGACCTCGCCCTACACCTTCGCGATCAGCGCCGGCAGCTTGCCGACAGGCCTCTCCCTGAATGGCTCGACCGGGGTGATCAGCGGCACGCCGAACGTCGCCGGGGCTTACAGCTATACGATCCGGGCCACCGACGCTGGCAGCCAGAGCAACACCCGCGCCTATAGCGGCACGATCGCGGCAGCGCTGGCGGTGACGCCGACACCCCTTCCCGTCCCCGTGCTGAACCAAGCCTACAGCCAGACGGTGACCGCCAATGGCGGCACGGCTCCAGTGACCTTCTCGGTCTCGGCCGGCAGCCTGCCGACGGGCCTGTCGCTGAACAGTACGACGGGCGCCATCACCGGCACGCCGACGGCCTCCGGCGCCTACAGCTTCACGATCCAGGCCACCGACAACAACAGCGCCACGGCCACCCAGGCCTACAGCGGCACGATCGTCGCGGCCGTGACGATCACCACCGCGACCCTGCCGACTCCGGTGCTGACCCAGGCCTATAGCCAGACGCTCGCAACCTCTGGCGGGACCGCACCGGTGACCTTCGCGATCTCGGTCGGCGGCCTGCCAGCCGGCCTGTCGCTGAACGCCTCGACCGGTGTCATCAACGGTACGCCAACAGCGGCCGGGGCCTACAGCTTCACGGTCCGCGCCACGGACGCCAACAACGTTACCGCGACGCAGGGCTATAGCGGCACGATCAGCAGCGGCCTTGTGGTCTCACCGTCTAGCTTGCCCACCCCGGCTCTCACTCAGGCCTACAGCCAGACGATCACCGCGTCGGGCGGCTCGGCGCCGTATGCCTTCACGATTTCGGCGGGGTCGCTGCCGGCCGGTTTGTCGCTGAACGGCTCGACCGGGGCCATCACCGGCACGCCAACCGTTGCCGGCGCCTACAGCTTCACGATCCAGGCGACCGACAACAACAGCGCCACGGCCACCCAAGCCTATAGCGGCACGATCGCCAGCGGCCTGCAGGTATCGCCGTCGAGCCTGCCGACGCCGGTCCTGACCGCGGCCTACAGCCAGACGGTCACCGCGTCGGGCGGCTCGGCGCCGTACGTCTTCACAGTCTCGGCCGGTTCGCTGCCGGCCGGTTTGTCGCTGAACGGCTCGACCGGGGCCATCACCGGCACGCCGACGGCCTCCGGCGCCTACAGCTTCACGATCCAGGCGACCGACAACAGCAGCGCCACGGCCACCCAGGCCTATAGCGGCACGATCGCCAGCGGCCTGCAGGTCTCGCCGTCGAGCCTGCCGACGCCGGTCCTGACCGCGGCCTACAGCCAGACGGTCACCGCGTCGGGCGGCTCGGCGCCGTACGTCTTCACGGTCTCGGCGGGGTCGTTGCCGGCCGGTTTGTCGCTGAACGGCTCAACCGGGGCTATCACCGGCACGCCAACCGCTTCCGGGGCCTACAGCTTCACGGTGCAGGCCACCGACAACAACAGCGCCACGGCCACCCAGGCCTACAGCGGCACGATCGCCAGCGGCCTGCAGGTCTCACCGTCTAGCCTGCCCACCCCGGCTCTCACTCAGGCCTACAGCCAGGCGATCACCGCGTCGGGCGGCTCGGCGCCGTATGCCTTCACGATTTCGGCGGGGTCGCTGCCGGCCGGCTTGTCGCTGAACGGTTCGACCGGAGCTATCACCGGCACGCCAACTGCTTCCGGGGCCTACAGCTTCACGGTGCAGGCCACCGACAACAACAGCGTCACCGCGACGCAAGCCTATAGCGGCACGATCACGGCCACGCTGGCGATCACCACAACCAGCCTCCCCACGCCCATCATGGGTTCGTCCTACTCGGCCGCGATCGGCAGCAGCGGCGGGACCGCTCCGATCGTCTACACGCTGTCCGGCAGCCTGCCGGCAGGATTGAGCCTAAATGGCCAGACCGGGGCCATCAGTGGCTCGCCGACGGCCTCGGGCGCCTATAACTTTACGGTCCAGGCGCGGGACGCCCAGAACGTGACGGCAAGCGCCAGCTACAGCGGCGAGGTCGTCGCCCCCCTGGCGGCGACGTCTGGCCTGAGCGACGCAACGGTCGGTCAGCCCTATGCCGGCAGTGTCGGCGCGACGGGTGGCCAGGCGCCCTACAGCTTCTCGGTCAGCGGCCTGCCGCCCGGCCTCTCGGTCGACGCCGCTGGTGCGGTGACGGGGACGCCGACAACGACGGGCGTGTACAACGTCACGATTAGGGTGACCGACGCCAGCGCCGTGTCCGCGACCGAAGCGGTGATCATCACGGTCGTGGCGGCGGTCACCGCTAGCGATCAGTCGATCGATGTGTCCTACAACACGCCCACGACGGTCACCCTGGCGAGCCTGAATTCGGGCGATACGCTGGACCTGCAGTCCCAACCCGCCAAGGGCAAGATCTCCCTGGTCGGACCGACTGTCGAATACACCCCGGACACCGGCTATATTGGACCTGACAGTCTGAGCTTCATGATCAAGGGCGCTTGGGGTCAGTCCCGCATCGCCACCGTGAAGCTGAACGTGCTGCCGCCGCCGCCGCCAACGGCCGAGCCGCCGCCGGCCGCGACGCTGGACACCGGCGCAACAGTGGGGACTGGCGCCAATGGCAGCGCGGCCATCGTCGTCGACAAGGTGAACTTCAACCTTGCCAGTCTCGTCAAGGGTATCGTCAGCGATGTCCGGATCGCCACCCCGCCCCAGCACGGCAAGGTCGAGCTGGTCCGCGCCGCCGCAATCTCCGCCATGGTCGCCCGCGCCGAAGGACGCGCGGCCGCCGCGCCGACGGAGGCTCCGGCCGTCCCGGCGGTGACCGCCGTCTACACGGCCGACAAGGGCTATGTGGGCCGCGACAGCTTCACCTTCGTGGCCATCGGCCCTGGCGGCGTCTCGGCGCCGGCCACGGTGAATATCATGGTGGTCAAGTCGACCCCGACCGCGCCGGTGCTGAAGGCCAAGGTCGATGGCGGACGCAAGATCACGGTCGATCTGACCGGCGCCGCTACTGACGGTCCGTTCCTGGCCGCCACCCTGGTCACTACGCCGGCCGCCTCGATCGGCGCCGCCCGGCTGATAGAAGGGGGGACCGCCACGGCTCGCACCTATGCCCTGGAGTTCACCTCCAAGGGCGCATTTACGGGCGACGTCACCTTCACCTACACCCTGACCAACAGCTCGGGCGTTTCCGATCCTCTGACCGTGATCCTGTCAATCGAGGCCCGCCAGGACCCCACGACGGACGCCACGGTGCGCGCGGTCAACGACGCCCAGACCGAGACGGCCCGCCGCTTCGCTGGAACGCAGATGGACAACTTCGGGCGTCGGCTGGAGAGCCTGCACAGCGGCCGGACGGGCGATGGGTTCGGATTGAACTTGACCTCGGGCGTGGGGCAGGCCGACGACTGCAAGCAGCGCGCCCACACGCCGGACGATCAGCGCATCTGCCGCGAGCAAGCGGCCCAGGTCGACGGCAAGGCTGGTCCAGTCTCGGGGCAGCGCCCAATCGGTAAGGTCGAGGCGTGGGCGGGCGGGGCGATCACGGTCGGTCGTCGTGACGCCGACACCCGCCTGGCGAAGCTTTCGGTCCAGACCTCAGGCGTCAGCGGCGGCGCCGATGTGCGCCTGTCGCCGGCGGTCACCATCGGCCTAGGCGGCGGCTATGCCTCGGACGTCACCAAGATGTCGGGCGGCAAAGGTCGGGTGGATGCAGAAGGCTGGACGGCGGCGACCTATGCCAGTCTGCATCCGGCTTCGGGCGTCTTCATCGACGCCCTGGCCGGGGTGGGCGAGCTCCGTTTCAACACCCGCCGCACGGTCGCGGCAAGCGGTGAACTGGTCACCGGCCAACGCGACGCCGCCTTGCGGTTCGGATCGTTGACCGCCGGCTATGATGGCTCGGCGCGTCGCGCGACCTGGTCGCTGTACCTGCGGGCCAAGGCCCTGGACGCCACGTTGGACGCTTATTCTGAGCGCGGCTCCAATGCCTACGCCCTGGCCTACGACAAGCGCCAGCTGAGCTCGCTGGTCGGCGTTATCGGAGGGCGAGCTCAGTTCGACCGCGACGTCGGCGAGGTGTGGATCACCCCGCGCGTGCGGATCGAGTACTCGCACGAGTTCGCCGCCATCGATCCCCAGCGCCTGCGCTACGCCGACTGGCTGGACGGCGCGTCCTACCAGCTTGTGGGCGACGCCTGGGCTGCGGACCGGGTGACCCTGGGCGTGGGCAGCGGCGTGGGCTTCGACAACGGCTGGTCGCTGGACCTGGACTTGGGCGCCGAGCTGGCCAGGAACCAATTGTCCGGCACCGCCCGGGTTGGCGCCGCCAAGCGGTTCTAACGATAGTCCGCGGGTCGCGCTTCTAATCGACGCCCTCAAGGCCCAGGGCCTTGCGATCCGCGGTCGCGGCGGCCAGATCGACCCGTGCGGCGGCTATCCGGCCCCGCGCCTCGATCAGGCGCACGGCGGCGTCCGTCGCGGTTTCTTCGCGCTGGTTGACCAGGAAGAAGTCGCTGGAGCCCAACTCGAACCGGCGGCGCTCAGCCACGGCCAGACGATCCGCCAGCTTGAACTCCTGCTCGGCGATCTGGGCCAGGCGCTCGGCGGCGGTCAGAGCGACGCCGATGCCGTCGACCTCGACCGCGATCTGGTCGCGCAGGAAACGGCTACGCGCTTCCAGCGCCTCGACCTCGGCGCGGGTCTCGGCGAGCTTTCCCTTGGCGACGCGGTTCTGGAGCGGCACGGAGAAGCGAAAGCCCACCACCGCCTCGGTCGGTGTGCGGCTGGGACCGCCCCGCCCCTCGTCGCCGATGTCCTTGCCGAGCTCCGCGCGCAGGTCGAAACGCGGCCTGAGATCGTTCTCCGCCAGAGCCAGCCGCGCCAGCGACTGGTCGATGCGGGCCAGGACGCCTTGCAGATCGGGGCGGGCAGCCAAGGGATCCGCCGCGGTCGCCGCGGCGTTCACGCCCGCCAGCGCGCTGGCGTCGGCCGGCAGCCGCGAAGCGTCGACTACCACCGGCTGGCCGCCTTCATCTCGGTAATAGAGCGACAAAGCGTTCGCCGCGGCCTGGAAGTCGCCGTCAGCCCGAACCACCAGGGCACGACGGCGCACCAGGTTCTGGTCGTTCTCGGTGAGCAGAATGTCGGGCTTGGCGCCCAGCTGAACCTGGCGCTGGATCGCGCCGCGCCGGCTCTCGGCCAGGGTCATCAGATCGCGGTAGGTCCGCAGCCGCAGCCCCGCCACGACCCAGTTCTGATAGGCGACGACCGCGCGGGTCTGCACGCCGATCTCGACGGCGTTGCGCTCGAACCGCGCGACATCGATATCGGAGGCGGCCACGGTGCGACGCGTGCGGCGCTCATCGATCAGGCGATCTCGCAGCAGGGCGTACAGCACGCCGATCTTGGCCTCGCCCAGCCGGTTGGTGTGCTTCTCGTCCTCGTAGACGGGGAAGTCGCCACGCGAGACGCGGTAGTTGCCGTACACATAGCCGCCGTTGTCCGTGAACGGTCGGGTCGCCCGCCCCTCGACGACCGCGCCGTCATAATAGCCCAGAACGCGTGAGCGGCTCTCGACGTCGAACACCGTGTCGAAAGCGCCCTCGGCGGTCAGGGCCCGGCTTTGCGCCTGACGCTCGCGCGCCAGCTGTTCGACGATCTGGGGCGAGGCGCGCAACGACACCCTGAGCACCTCGGCCAGGGTCAGCGGCGCAGCGGCCGGCTGAACCGCCGCCGGCGTCGGAGTCTGGGCGACGGCCATCTCTGGCGCGCTCCCGATCAGAAGCAGGGCAAGGCAGAGGCGGACCATCACTTCGAACCCGCAGCCTTGTCACTGTCCTTGGACGCGGTCGGCGCCGAGGTCGGTCCGGCGCCCTGGCCGAAGTCGAGCGGGAAGTCGTTCAGCTGGCGCCACAGCTCGTAGCCGACCGACACCGTCTCGCCCTGCACCCAGCCGCGCACCTTGCCGCCCAGCCGGACGAACTGCGCGCTGGGCCACGCCGGCTTGTCGGGCGCCGGCTCGACCAGCACGCGGAACAGGCCCGAGGGCGCGGCGGTGGGATCGATCGACCGGACGCGACCATCGAATATGCCCCGCGCGACCATCGGCCAGCCGCTGAACTGGATCGCGGGCCAGCCTTCGAACTCGAGCCGCACCGCGCGGCCAGGGCGCACCAACGGCACATCGCGACCATCGATGAAGAGCTCGACCACGCGCTCGACGCCCTCGGGCGCGACCACGGCCAGCACGGTGCCGGCCGACACCAGGCCCCCGCCCGCCGCGGCGTTCAGGTTCTGGATGCGGCCCGCGCGCGGCGCAGTGACCAGTTGGGCCGATTGCCGGTTCAGCTGCACGTCGATCCGGTTCAGCTTGGCGCGGGACTCTGCGAGCTTGGCCGCCGCGTCGGCGACCTTGATCTGGGCCTGCTCAAAGTCCCGTCGCGCCGCCAGCCCCTCGGCAAGCAGCTGACGAGTGCGGCCGACGTCGATGTTCGCCACCGACTGGGCCTGACGCACGGCCGCGATCTCGGCCTCGACCTGGGCCCGCTCCTCGGCCAGACGCGTCAGAAGGTTGGGATCCAGGTCGACGATCTGGGCGATGGGATCGCCGGCGTCGACATGCTGGCCGTCCTGGACATACCAGCGCTCGACCCGCCCGCCGACCAGCGCCGAGACCTCCTGGGCGCGGTCGGTCGGGTCCGGCGCAGCCACCAGCCCCCTGCCCTGCGCGGTCTGCATCCACGGCACGAAGAACAGGATGAACAGCGAGACGACGATCCCGACCCCGATCATCCACGCCAGCGCCACCACCACGCGCGGCGGACGCTGCTGGGCCAGGGTCGTGAAATGCGAAAGATGCTCAGGACGGTAGGGCATTGGCCTCTCCCCGCTGGGCCAGATAGGCCTGGAGTTCGTCGAGCGATGCAAAGCGGCGTTGTTCGGACAGGCCCAGGTGGAACCAGCCGTCCAGCGCCATGTCTTCCGGCCGCCCGGTGAACAGCAAGGTGGTCGTCCCCCGTTGCTTGAGCAGGGAGAGCACGGTCGCCAGGGTTCGGGACGGCAGCAGGTCGTAAAGCTGCCCCAGCACCAGCAGCCTGGGCGCCACCAGCAAAGCGTTGGCCAGACGCAGCGCCATCATCGAGCCCAGGCTGAGCGGATGGCCCGTGGCGGCCAGCTGCGTGTCCAGTCCCTTGGGTAGCTGCGCGATCCGCTCCTGCAGCCCGACCATGGCCAGGGCGTCCAGCATCTGGGCGGCCGAGACCTGGCTGGCCGCCATCGCCAGATACTCGCGGATCGTCACCTCCGCGATCGTCGGGCGGTCCAGAACCAGGACCTGTGAGCGCAGGAGATACATGTCGAGCGATTCCAGGTCCGCGCCGCCGATCGACACCAGGCCACGCTCGGGGTGGACGTGCCGCTTCAGCACCAGAGCCAGCCTGCGTTCGGCGCCCGCCCCCGCGGCGATCACCAGCTGTTCGCCCGCCTCGAGCGCGAAGTTGAACCGCGCATCGTCGACCTTGACGTCCATCAGCCGCAGCGCGCCGTCGCTGGGCGCGCCGGCCCCTTTTGCGGGCGGCTTTTCCTGGGGAATGGAGAACAGCAACGACAGCTCTTCGGCGCTGGCCACCAGGTCGTAGAAGGTGTCGAGGTAATAGCCCAGCTGCGAGACGCCGTAGAAGACGCCCGACAGGATCAGCTCGGCCGCCACCAGCTGGCCGATCGACAGCTCACCGCGCAGGATCAGGTTGCCGCCCAGCATCAGCAAGGCCGCGCTGGCGAAGGCGTAGATCAGCAGATAGCTGAGCGTCTGGGCGAAGCTGGATCGGAAGTAGCGCTTGTGGGCCCCGACATAGGCGGCGGTCATTGCTTCGGATCGATCCATGGCGAAGGCCAGGTGGCGGCTGGACTTGTAGAAGCCGTTGGAGCCGCCCACGCTCTCGAGCCAGCGCGCGGCGTTGTGCTTGGCGTGGCTGAGCGCCACCGCCCCGGTGATCGCGCCCCGCCGCCAGATCACCCAGACCATGATCACCGCCGAGATCAGCACGACGTTGAAGGCCAGGAAGAACGGGTGGTAGAAACTGGTCACCGTCAGGCCCACCATCGCCTGCAGCACGATGGTGAAGGCGCCGATGACCAGTCCCGGCACCGCCTTCTGGACCACGGTCAGATCGAAATAGCGGTTGAACAGGTCGCCACGGCTGGCGTCGCCGAAGAACGGGTTCTGGGCGTGCACGGCCCGGATCGTGATCTCGGCCACCACCCGCGAGAAGACCCGTCGCTCGAACGCCGCCATCAGATAGACCCGCAGCGCGCTCAGCGCCGCCACGAGCAGCAGCAGCAGCAGCAGTACGCCCGACAATGTCCACAGCGGCGCCGGCAGCCCGATGTAGGCGACACTGTTGATAAGCAGCTGGACCGAGATCGGCGTGGCCAGGGACATCAGGCTAATCGCCAGCGTGTAGACTATGCCTAACCGGACATAGGCGACGTCAGGACCGACAATCTCCGACAGCCACCTTGCCGCCTCTCTGAACCCAATACGCTCGGTCGCCGCCACGTCCGCCTCGATCCAGTGTTGCCAGCGCTGCGCCTCGAGCGATCAGACCTCAGGTCGGACACCGGTAGGTGACGCTGATCGTCCTCGCGCTCGCGGCCGCGCGTTTCGAACATCGCCACTTCACGGCTAAAGCCTTGAAAGTAGCAAGTTCATTTCGGGCCCGGGCGATACACCGATGCGCCCATCACCCCAAAGACAACCGTGCTACAAAACGTGTCCGACGCCCCAGGGCGCGGGTTGGGCGCCGCTTTCCGATCTGACCGGGCGTACGACGCGCCGCCCGCAAATCCCCCGCGACGGCGGCCCGCGGAAGGCCTAAACAGCCGCCTCGTTTGAAAGGCCCGACCATGTCCCTCCACATCGCCCTGCTGCGCGGCGTCAACGCCGCCGGTGGTCGCCTGATCACCGCCGACGAGCTGACCGGCCTGATGACCGATCTGGGTCACACCGAAGTGCGCATGGGTCCCAAGCTCGGCGACCTGGTGTTCGAGAGCGGCGAGCGCACGGGCGCGGAACTTCAGACCCAGATCGAAACCGAGCTGATGGCGCGCTTGGGCCTGCGCACCGACGTCTATGTCCGCACCGCCGAGGCCTGGCGGGCCCTGGTCGCGGCCAACCCGTTCCCGGACTTCGCCGCGACCGATCCGGGCTGGCTGATGACCCTGTTCTGCAAGGACACCCCCGACAAGAAGGCCATGGGCGCCCTGCGCGCGGCGATCCGCGGGACCGAGCAGGCGCGGGCCGATAACCGCCAGATCTATGCGATCTATCCGGACGGCGTGGGGGGCTCGAAACTGACCAACAGCCTGGTCGAGAAGACCCTCGGCATGCGGGTTACGGGGCGGACGTGGACGGCGGTGCTGGCGCTGGCCGAGATGCTGACCTAGCCGTTCGGCGCTCGGCTATCCTGGCGCCCTCGGCGCTTCCCGGGGCCCCGACGGCGCGTGCTGCGGCAGACGTGGCAGGCCGCCGATCATGCCGTCGGGCCGCGCCTTGGCCAGCATGCGCTGATAGGCCGGACGCGCCTCGATCTTGGTCTTCCAGGCCGCGACATGGGGAAACTGCGCTTCGTCGACCAGGTTCAGGCCGGTCGCCGCGTTGAGCGGGAACATCATCATGATGTCGGCGCCCGAGAACGCCGCGCCGCCGAACCAGGGATGCTGAGCCAGGAAGTTCTCGGCGAACTGCACGACGGCCTCGGAGTCGACCAGGCGCGACCGCTGCTTGGGCGGCTGGGCCGTCCAGGCGCGATAGTCCGAGAACAGTCGCGCCGCCAGGCTGCCCTCGGCATAGTGCATCCACATCAGATGGTCTGGGTAGTCGCGGCTGTCCACGGCGGGCTGCAGGCTGCCCGGCGCGTGGCGATTGAGGATCAGCTCGATGATGGCGCCGGACTCGACCAGCACCTGGTCGCCGTACTTCACCGTCGGGGCCATGGGGACCACCGGGCTGAACTCACGGATCAGCGCCATGGAGCCCATCAAATCGCCGCGCTTAAACTTCAGGTCATAGGGCAGACCCAGCTCTTCCATCAGCCAGACCAGGCGTTCGGAACGGCGACCTTCCAGGTGGTAGATCGTCACCGGCGGCATCGGCGCCGCCTTGGCTTTGGCTTGCGCGCCCGAAGCGATCAGCGGCGCGGCGGCCAGGCCGGCCAGAGCGCCCAGCGAGGCGCGGCGTCCCATCGACTGTTTCATGTGGCTGTCCTTGAGGATGATGTCGTTTGGAAAAGGGGGCGAGGCGTCGTCGGCCGCCTCGCCCGGCCGCAGCGCCGGCAAGAGCGCTGCGACAAACGGATCCTAGAACGCGACGTCCAGGCTGATCCCGGTCCGGCGCACGGAGTCGGGGCTGAAGTACTGGACGTAGCCGCCGGGGTTCAGCGCGGTGACCGGCGACGGCGTGATCTGGGCGGCGTAGCGCTTGTCAAGCAGATTGCTGGCGTACAGCGACACGCTCCAGGCCTTGTCCGGCGCCGAGACGCCGATGCGTCCGCCCAGCAGGCCATAGGCCTTCTGGATCGTGCCCGGGTCGCCGCTGATCGAGTAGTTGATGTCGCTCTGCCAGTTCCAGTTGGCCTGGAAGAAGCCGCGCAGGTTCGGGGTCAGGGACTTTTCGTAGATGGCGCTGACGCCATAGACCCAGTCGGGCACACCGGCCAGGCTGAGGCCCTTGGCGTTGAAGAAGCCGTCCAGCGAGCTCGGCGTGGCCGGCGGTGCGCTGCACGGACCGCCCTGGGCGATCTTGGGCTGGCCGAAATAGCACTGCACGCCGTTGAAGTCGGCATAGCGGGCGTGGGTGTAGGCCGCCCCGGCCGTCAGGGTCAGGCCCGCCATCGGTCGCGCCATAAGATTGGCCTCGACGCCGCGGGTCTTGATCTCGCCGGCGTTGGTGATCCGCGAGGAATAGGTGGCGCTGGTCAGGTCTGAGACCTGGGCTTGGAAGTTCTTGACCGTGGTGGCGTAGACGTTGGCGTTCAGGATCAGGCGGCGATCGAAGAACGCGGCCTTCATGCCCGCTTCGTAGCTGGTCGGGATTTCCGGCTGCACCCGTTGGTCGGCCACAGCGGTGGCGGCGCTGAGGCCGCTGAAGCCCGGCCCCTTGTAGCCGCGCGACACCGTCGCATAGACCATGACGTCGTCGCTGAAATTGTAGCGCGGGCCGATCCGCCACGAGACGTTGGTGTTGTCCACGCCCTGGTGGAAGCTCAGCGTGACCGAACCGGGAATGTAGACCGCGCCCGGCGTCGGCGCGCGGCGATAGTCCAGGGTGATCTCGTCGCGGGTGACGCGGGCGCCGGCGATCAAATCCAGCTTGGGCGTGATGTGCAGCCCGACCTGGCCGAACGCGGCATAGCTGGTCGAGTTGATGTCATTGACCGTCGAGGTCTCGAAGACCGTGCCCAGCGGCGCGCCGGGAATGATCGGCACGACCGCGCCGTTCGAGGCCGGCACGATCCAGCTCAGCTGGCCCCGCTGACGGATCAGCGACGAGGCCTTGGAGTGGAAGAGATAGAGGCCGGCGACATAGTCGAAGCGCTCGCCGATCGGCGAGGTCAGGCGCAGTTCCTGGCTGAGCCAGTCGGTCTTCCCGGCCCCGCCATTGGTGTCGACATAGCTGACGGTGGTCAGGTCGCCGTCATAGAACGCCTCGCGCTTGACCGAGCGATAGGCGCTGATCGAGGTCAGGGTGTGCTCGCCCATCGCATAGTCGATCTGCAGCGTGCCGCCCTGGGCCGACGACTTGCTTTGCGACGGGCCGTTGGCCGCGACCTGCAGGTTCTTCGGACCGGCGACAATGTCGTAGCGGGCGTTGACCACCGCCGGGGCGTAGCCCGGCGTGACCTTGCGCCAGGTCGATGAGCAGCAGAAGGCGTTGTTGTCGGTACGATCGGCCGAGAAGAAGACGGTCAGGTCGTCATTGGGTCGCCACAGCGCCTTCAGGGTCAGGGTGCTGACATCCTGCGGATCGGTGAAGACATTGTCCTTGGCGACGTTGCGGATCAGGCCGTCGCGCTCGTTCTTGGTGGCGACCAAGCGCAGGGCGAAGGTCTCGTTGACCGCCACATTGCCGATCGCCTGCAGGATTTTCTCGCCGCGCTCGCCGTACTGCAGATGCAGCTCGCCGCTGTTCTCGTTCAGCACGGGGCGCTTGGTGATGAAGTGAACCAGGCCCGCCGAGGCGTTCTTGCCGAAAAGCATGCCCTGCGGCCCGCGCAGGATCTCGACGCGCTCGATGTCGGCCAGGGTGGCCAGGCTGGCGGGATCGGCCAGCACCACGCCGTCGACGACGGTCGAAATGCTCTGCTCGATGCCGGCCGAGAAGCTGCTGGTGCCCACGCCCCGGATGGTCAGGCCCGAGGCGCTGCTGCTGAGGCTCTGCTTGAAGCGGACGCTGGGGTCGATCAGCGACAGCTGCTGGGGCTGGGTGACGTTCATGGCCGCCAGGGCCTCGCCGCGCGCGGCGGTGATGGCCAGCGGCACGTCCTGGACGTTCTCGGCCCGCTTCTGAGCGGTGACCATGATCTCGTCGACGGTGACGGCGGGATTGGAAGCGCGGGTCTCGGCCTCTTCGGCCAGGGCGCTGTTGGCGGCGAACAGGGCGACGACGGCGAGGCCCGCCCCCATCAGCAGATCGGTCTTGTTGGCCCGCGAAAGGCGCGATTGGACAGGCATGGCGCATTCCTCCATGAGCCGCTTTGCGGCTTCTTTTGTGATCTCGATTGGGCGCAGGCTCCCGTCGCCCGCCACGCGCGCGGCGCCGGAAGCCAGGGTGGTCGGGTCCACCACATCTAGGGGATCGTCATCGGGCCCGGGACGATTAAGTAACGCTATCGTCACTTAACTGGCGTGACAAGGCCCTTCGAGCAGCCGTTCGTCAGGCGGCCGTGCTGGGCCGCTCGGCGATCCGATCCAACCAGGCCTGGACGTGGCCGCAGTCGTCGGGGACCGACACGCCGATGAACTGGCCGAACTGGATCGTCGTCACCGCAACGATGTCGGCCATGCTGTAGGCCTCGCCCGCGATGAAGGCGCGGCCGGCCAGCTCTCCGTCCAGCCAGCGATAGGTCCGCTCGACGTGAGGACGGTTGGACTCGCCGAAGTCCTTGTACTGGGTCAGCAGCGCCGCGGTCAGCGGATGGGTATGACGCCAGATGTGGGCGATCGGCAGCATCAGCTGCAGCTCGATCCGGCGGATCCACATGTCGATGGTCGCCTGCTCCTTGGGCGTGACGCCGAACAGCGGCGGTTGCGGGTTCAGGCCTTCCAGATAGCGGCAGATGCTGACGCTCTCGCTCAGGAACGAGCCGTCATCCAGCTCCAGCACGGGCACCTGGCCCAGCGAGTTCTTTTCCAGGAAGACGCTGGCCTTGTGGGCCCGCTCGCGCAGCGGCACCCGCTCGTGCTCCAGGGTCAGACCCTTTTCCGCCAGGAAGATGCGGACCCGGCGCGGATTGGGTGCGGGATTGTCTTCGCCATAGAGCTTCATCGGTCGTCGCCTCCCCAAGCGGGGTCTCGACGCCCCGTCAATTAAGTAACGCTATCGTCACTTAAAGCGCAGCGCAACCACCCTCTTGGGAGGCGCGTCAGGCCGTCTTGGCGGGGCGGGGCTCGCCGTACTTTTTGGCCAGGGCCTTGGCGCCGGCGACCACGGCCAGGGTGATCGCATCAATCATCGCCTCGTCGTCGCCATCGCGCGCGTCCAAAGCGCCGGCCGTGCCCGCCACCATGAACCACGCATACTGCCTGGCCTGGCGCGGCGGCAGGCCGAACGCCTTCTGCAGACCCAGCGCCCAGCCGTCCGCGTCAGCCTTGCGATTGGCCCGCGCCCGCTCAGCCAGGGGGCCGCAGTCGCGCACCAGGCGCATGAAGAGCTCGCCGCGCTCGTCGGCCCGGCGGCACCAGTACTTCAGGGCCCCCCGCACCCAGTCCTCGAAGCTAGAGGCCGGTCCGACCTCGGTGGCCAGCCGCTCGACATAGATCTGGGTTTCGCGGTCGAACAAGGCGGTCAGCAGGTCGTCGCGGTCGGTGAAGTAGCGATAGCCCAGCGCCTTGGTGACGCCGGTCAGGTGCGCCACGCCATCCATGGTGACGGCCGCGACGCCCTGCTCGATGACGATCTGCGCGGCCGCGTCGAGAAACCGCTCGCGTCGCTCGGCGCCCTTCAGTCGTGTCTGAGTCATCCCTGGCCCCGCAACTGCGAACCTCTCTTTTGGCGCGACGGCGCTCGAAGTGGCAAGGTTTGTGACAGCCGCATGCAGAGAAGCGGGCTCTCGCCTCAAGAGGACAGCGCAAGCCTGCGCCGAAAGCAGCAGTCACCGAACATCAGTCGCCCACGCGAAAGAATGGGCATTCACACCTAACCAAAACCGGTTCATACTACCTATGGTCGAAACGACGTGCTCAAATCGTCGCGCCAGGCGAGGTCTCCCCCGCGCCACGGTTCACGTCTGCTCGCCCCTTCCGGCCCCTCTCGATCGGGACGTCGGAAGCGGGAGCGTCGTCGCCATCCCCCCAAAAAGGCCGGCGGCGCTCCCAACATCCACCCGCCGGGGATCAGCCTTCCACAGCCTTCAGGTCGCGGGCGTAGCGCTTCCAGTTCTCGACATAATGCAGGGCCGAGGCCTGCAGGATCATCGCCTGATGCTCATTGACCTCGCGGATGATCTTGCCCGGCGCGCCGACGACCATCGAGTTGTCCGGGATCTCCTTGCCCTCGGTGATCAGGGCGCCGGCGCCGATCAGGCAGTTCTTCCCGATCTTGGCGCCGTTCAGCACGATGGAGCCGATGCCGATCAGGCTGCCGTCGCCGATCGTGCATCCGTGTAGCATCACCATGTGCCCGATGGTGACGTTCGCGCCGATGTTCAGGGGAACGCCAGCATCCGTATGAAGCACCGAACCGTCCTGGACATTGCTGTTCTCGCCGATGGTGATGGGATCGTTGTCGCCCCGCGCCACCGCGCCCCACCAGATACTGGCGTTCTTCTTGAGAATCACGTTGCCCATCACGCTGGCCGTCGGCGCGATCCAGTATTCACCGTGGGGCGGAAGCGTCGGCGTGGTGGCGCCCAGCGAATAGACAGTCATCCGTATGCCTCGTTTCTTGTGAGCGATTTTCGAGTTAACGCCCCATAAACCATGATTTGCCATTGTAGGCGGGCGGATCGAGAGGGAACATTCCTTAAGCGGGAATCACTTTCTTCCTCCCCGCTGACGAAGACGAGGGTGGCTCTTGGCGTTTCGGCGTATAGCACCGCGTATTGCGAGCTCTCCGGAGCCGCCCGGTCGCGCCCGCGACTTCGTTTCTGTCCAGCTCATCGACAACCAGCTCACAAGTAAGGACGACGCCTTTTGGCCTCGTCCTTTTTTCATGCCCGAATGGAGGCTTTGATGACCAAGCGAGCCCTGAAGCGGATGGCGCGCGAAGGCGCGTATGAGACCGGCCAGTATGGTGATGACGCCAAGGTGCGCCGCCTGCCGATCGATGTTCGCGACCGTGGCAACAGCTGGAACCCACTTGGGCATGACGGCGCGCCCAACAATCCGGAGCGCGATCAGAGTTACCTCAAAACGATAAAACCAAAATCGCCCGGCCAGGCGGAGTTGATGGAAGCCATCGACAACAAGAACCTGGTCATGGCCCTGGGTCCGGCCGGCACCGGCAAGACCTACATCGCCATCTCCAAGGCGGTGGAGGCCCTGGAGGCGGGCCGCGTCAACCGCATCGTCCTGTCGCGCCCCGCGGTCGAGGCCGGCGAGTCGATCGGCTATCTGCCCGGCGACATGGAAGACAAGCTGGCCCCCTATCTGCGCCCGCTCTACGACGCCCTGACCGATCGCCTGTCGGTCAAGCGGATGCGGGCCCTGATGGCCGAGGGCGCCATCGAGATCGCCCCGGTCGGCTTCATGCGTGGCCGCACCCTGAACAACGCCTTCGTGGTCATCGACGAGGCCCAGAACTGCACCTACATGCAGCTGAAGATGCTGCTGACGCGCCTGGGCTGGCACTCGACCATGGTCGTGACCGGCGACCCGAACCAGTCGGACCTGCTGCCCGGCATTTCGGGCTTGGCCGACGTGGCCGCCCGCTTCGACGAGGTCGCCAACATCGCCGTCGTCCGCCTGGCCGACCGCGACATCGTCCGCCACCCGCTGGTCGCGGAGATGCTGGGGGTTCTCTAACCGAAATGCGGACCGCTCCACTTTCCGGGCGAAGCGGTCCGCACCCTGACGACGCCGCTTTACACCGCCGTAAGGTTGAGCAATGCTGAGAGCTCTCCTGGCTTGAAAGGTTTGTCATGTTGAAGCATGCTCTCGTTGCGGCCTTCGCTGCTATCAGCTTCGCGGGCGCCGCCGCACAAACATCGCCGGCTCCGCCGGCCCCGGCGCCCTCCCCCTCGCCCAGCATGTCCAGCACGTGGCCGCCCCCCATTTCGCGCGGTTCGCCGTTCATGCAGCTCGACATGGCGACGCGGTTCTCCAATCAGAACTACACCGATCAGTCGCGTCTGAAGGCCACGCCCGCGGAATGGCGTCGCGCCAATCAGGCTGCGATGCTGATCAACGAACAACGCTGCGCCAACGCCTACACCCTGGCCGTCGTCGAGTTGGACGACCGGCTAGCCAAGAACGTCAAGCGCGTCTGTCAGGAACTCGCGCAGCAATAGGCTTTGATGGCGCGGACGCCGATCGGCGTTCGTTAAAATCGAGACTTGAGTTTGGGGCGGTCGGGCGTGCAAGGTCCGGCCGCCTTAACTTTTTGGACTCTTAAATGGCCGACCTCACAGCGCCACGTTCGGAACTGACCCTTCGCGGGATCGGTCTGGGCGTCCTGATCACGCTCGTTTTCACCGCCGCCCAGGTCTATCTGGGCCTCAAGGTCGGCCTGACCTTCGCGACCTCGATCCCCGCCGCCGTCATCTCGATGGCCCTTCTGCGGGCGTTCAAGACCTCGACCATCCAGGAAAACAACATCGTCCAGACGATCGCCTCGGCCGCGGGCACGCTGTCGTCGGTGATCTTTGTCCTGCCGGGCCTCTTGATGATCGGCTGGTGGTCAAACGTGCCGTTCCTGCCCACCTTCGGCGCCTGCGCCGTCGGCGGCATCCTGGGCGTCATGTACACCATCCCGCTGCGCCGGGCCCTGGTGACCAACTCGCCCCTGCCCTATCCGGAAGGCGTCGCCGCCGCCGAGGTGCTGAAGGTCGGCACCGGTTCGCGTGAAGGCGCGGCCGAGGGCAAGGCGGGCCTGGCCGCTGTCAGCATGGGCGCGATCGCGTCCGCCCTGTTCGGCGCCCTGGCCGCCATGAAGGTGTTCGCCGCGGAAGTGGCCGGCTACTTCAAGGCCGGCGCCGGCGCGACCGGCCTGGGCGCCTCCAGCTCGCTGGCCCTGATGGGCGCGGGCCATCTGATGGGCATCACCGTCGGCATCGCCATGTTCACCGGCCTGTTCATCGCCTGGGCGATCCTGGTGCCGATCCTGACCGTCGCCACCCCGATGCCCGGCGCGGACGCCGCCACCCACGCCCTGAAGGTGTGGAGCACCCAGGTCCGCTTCCTGGGCGCCGGCGTCATCGGCGCCGCCGCCATCTGGACCCTGGCCAAGCTGATCGGCCCGATCCTGGCCGGCCTGAAGTCGGCCCTGGAAGCCGCCAAGCAGCGCAAGAGCGGCGGCGAGGCCCTGCCCCGCGTCGAACAGGACCTGCCCATCGGCATCGTCGGCCTGGTCACCCTGGTGCTGATGGCTCCGGCCGGCTGGTTCCTGGCCCACTTCCTGGCCGGCGGCCCGATCGCCAGCCTGATCGTGCCGCTGGTCGCCATCGGCATCGGCTATCTGATCGTCGCCGGCCTGCTGGCCGCCGCCGTCTGCGGCTACATGGCCGGCCTGATCGGCTCGTCCAACAGCCCGGTCTCGGGCATCGCCATCCTGACCGTGCTGGGCGCCTCGCTGATGGTCGGCGTCGCCAGCCGCGGCATGATCGGCCCGGACATCACCAAGGCCCTGATCGCCTACGCCCTGTACGTCACCACCTGCGTCCTGGCCGTGGCCGTGGTCGCCAACGACAACCTGCAGGACCTCAAGACCGGCCAACTGGTTGACGCCACCCCGTGGAAGCAGCAGGTCGGCCTGATCATCGGCGTCATCTCGGGCGCCATCGTGATCCCGTTCGTGCTGGAGCTGCTGAACCGTTCGAACGGTTTCGCCGGCGCCCCGAACCTGCACGCGATCTCGGACCAGCCCCTGGCCGCGCCGCAGGCCACCCTGATCTCGACCCTGGCCAAGGGCGTGCTGGGTGGTGATCTGAACTGGACCCTGCTGGGCGTCGGCGCCCTGATCGGCCTGGCGCTGGTGGCGGTCGACGCCATCCTGCGCAAGACCAGCAAGGGTCGCTTCAGCCTGCCGGCGCTGGGCGTCGGCCTGGCTATCTACCTGCCCAGCACCGTGACCGCCCCGGTGGTCATCGGCGCTGTGGCTGGCTGGCTCTACGAGAAGATCGTCAACAAAGACCGCGCGGCCGAACCGGCCAAGCGCCTGGGCATCCTGATCGCCTCGGGCTTCATCGTCGGCGAGAGCCTGTTCAATGTCTCGCTGGCGCTGCTGATCGTCACGACCGGCAAAGGCGAGCCGCTGGCCCTGCCCTTCGCCCCGTCGGAGCACATCGGCATGCTGCTGTCGCTGGTCGCCGCGGCGATCACCGTGGTCGGCCTCTATCGCTGGGCCCGCAAGGCGGCGGCGAAGACGGTCGAGGCGTAAGGCTCTTCAGCCATCGCATCGTCGAGACAAGACACCCCGGAAGGTCCGCCTTCCGGGGTTTTTCTGTGGCAGGTGCGTTGCTCGCCGTAAGCCCCCCTGCCGTCATCCCGCGCTTTATGCGCGGGATGACGGAATAGTGTGAGTTTCCCACAGGCGCCCTCCGGCTTACTCAGCCCGCCGTCAAGATCGTGAACGCCACCTCGCGACGGCCGCGATAGCCCAGCGACTCGTAGAGGCCGATGGCCGTGGCGTTGTCGGCGTAGCTGTGCAGGAAGGCCTTCTCTCCGCGCGCCAGGATGCGGGCGGTGACCTCGCGCAGCAGGCGGGCGGCATAACCCTTGCCGCGATGGTCGGGGTGGACGCAGACGCCGCTGGCCTCAGTGTAGCCGTCGGGGCGCATCCGCTCGCCGGCCATCGCCGCCAATTGGCCGTCGACGCGCACGCCGATGAAGTCGCCCAGCTGGTGGGTGCGGGTGAAGAACGGACCGGGCTTGGTCAGGGTGGCCAAGGCCAGCATCTCGGGCGCGTCGGCGTCGCCCAGCGGCAGCATATCGAACGTCACGTCCCAGGCCGGGGCGACGGCCTCAGCGACCATCTGCAGGCAGACGGCGCTGGAGACGACCTGCATCCCCGAAACCGGCGGCGGCGCGACGGGCTCGACCAGGCCGACATTGCCGCGCGCCCGGACCAGCTCGCCAAGAGCGGCCAGGCTCTCGGGGCTCTGGTCGACCGTAGCGGCGAACAGGCCGTAGTCCGGATCCATCCGCATCGCCCCGCCGTGCGGAATGGCCAAGTGGCCCTGCCGGCCGGTCAGGGTGGCGAGGACGGGACGGTCGAGGATGTGAGCGGTCATGCGGGACAATAGGCTGCGATCAGCGCCGCGACAGCCCCGACCACGGCCTTGGCCGGCTTGTCGTCGCCCTCGAACATCTGGCTGGAGGTGAAGACGCCTTCGATCAGCAGCATCAGGGCGTCACCCAGGGCCTTGGGGTCGGACGCGCCCATCTCGGCGGCCTTGGCGTGCAGGCGCTCGCGCAGCTGCTGCTTGTGGACCTGGGCCACCTGGCGGCCAGCGTGTTGGCGGTCGGGATATTCGACCACCGCGTTGGACAGGTTGCAGCCGCGATAGTCGTCGCCGACCGAGCGCTCAGCCAGGCCTCCGAAATAGGCCAGCATCTGGGCCTTGGGATCGCCGGGGTGCAGGATCTCGGCCGCCTCGAAGCGGTCCCAAAAGCCGGTCTCGACCTCGCGCAGCACGGCGGCGACCAGGTCGTCCTTGGACTTGTAGCTGCGGTACAGGCTGGGCTTGGTGACGCCGGCGCGGGTGACGATCTCGTCCACGCCCACGGCGCGGATGCCCTCGCGATAGAACAGCTCGCGCGCCGTCTCGAAGATGCGCTCGGCGGCGCGAGGGGCGGGTCCGTAGGGTCCGGAGAGGACCTCTTCTGGCGTTCGTTTCGACATGGCGCTTGACGATGTTACTTACCGGTACGTATGTAGCCGAGCAACCCCGTACCGATCGGTTACATCGAGAGCCCGAATGACCGCCGCAGCCCCTCGCCGCCCCTTCGGACAGAACTACGCCTTCGTGGTGGCCGGCGCGATCTTCTTGTCGCTGCTGGCGGCCGCCGGCCTGCGCGCTGCGCCAGGGGTGCTGATCCTGCCGCTGGAGAAGGCGTTCGGCTGGGACCGCGCCTCGATCTCGCTGGCGGCGGGGATCGGCATCTTCCTGTACGGCCTGACGGGCCCGTTCGCAGCGGCGCTGATGCAGTCGTTCGGCCTGCGCAAGACCGTAACCCTGGCCCTGCTGCTGATGGCGGTGTCGACGGGTCTGTCGGCGTTCATGACCACCACCTGGCAGTACGTCGCGACCTGGGGCGTTCTGGCGGGCGTCGGCAGCGGCGCGGTGGCGATGGTGCTGGGCGCGACAGTGGTGAACCGCTGGTTCGTCGCCCGGCGCGGGGTGATGATGGGCCTGCTGGCCGCCTCGACCGCCACCGGCTCGCTGATCTTCCTGCCCGGCATGGCGCTGATCGCCGACCACGGCGGCTGGAAGCCGGTGGTGATCACCGTCTCGCTGGTCTGCCTGTTCCTGGCCCCGCTGGTCTGGCTGCTGATCCCCGAGCGTCCCGCCGACATCGGCCTCAAGCCCTATGGCGCGCCCGACGACTACGAGGCCCCTGCCCCGGTCAACGGCGCGAACGCCTTGGCTTATGCCTTCCAGGCTCTGGGCCGGGCGGCCAAGACCCGGACCTTCTGGCTGCTGTTCGGGGGCTTCTTCATCTGCGGCCTGACCACCAACGGCCTGGTCGGCGTGCACATGATCGCCTTCTGCGGCGACCGCGGCATGCCCGAGGTCAAGGCCGCGGGCCTGCTGGCGCTGATGGGCCTGTTCGATCTCGTGGGCACCACCGCATCGGGCTGGCTGACCGACCGCTATGATCCGCGCAAGCTGCTGTTCGTCTATTACGTGCTGCGCGGGCTCTCGCTGATCTACCTGCCGTTCTCGGACTTCTCGGTGGTCAGCCTGTCGGCGTTCGCGGTGTTCTATGGGCTGGACTGGCTGGCGACCGTGCCGCCGACCGTGCGCCTGGCCACTGAGGCCTTCGGCGAGCGCGATGCGCCCATCGTGTTCGGCTGGATCGCGGCGGGCCACCAGTTGGGTGCGGCCACGGCGGCCATCGGGGCCGGCGTCATCCGCGCCAGCCAGGGCCAGTATGTCGAGGCCTTCGTCATCGCCGGCGCGGCGGGCCTGATAGCCGGCGCAGCGTCGCTGATAATCCGCCGCGCGGCCCCCAAGCCCATCCTGGCCTGAGGCGCGCGGCGGTCAGCAGATCTTAGTCCAGGTCTTCGGCCAGGATGGCCATTTCGAACATGAACGAGCCGTCCTCGTCCTCGTCCTGGAAGACCACGCCGATGAATTCGCCGGCGACTTCGACCTCGGCCGAGTCCTTCTGCTTCGGGCGCGGCTTCACGGCGATGTGCGGGTTGCCGAAGGTGCGCTTCAGGTGCTTTTCGAGCTTGGCGATGGCGTTGGCGTCCACGGGGGGCCTCTTTTGCTGCTGAGCGCCCGGGGCGCGGTGTTGGGGCGAAACTAGCGCCCGGCGCGAGAGTCGCAAGACAGTACTGGTGGAAGAGGTGTGGACGCTCCTTGTTCCAGCAGCCAATCGCGGAACAGATAGGCCTCCGGCGTCGCCCCATCGGGTGGGGTGACGGCCACGATCCGGGCCCGGCCGTGCGTGAAGCCCAGCGGCGCGACCAGCCGGCCGCTGGCTAGATCCCGCTGTACGAAGGCCCAGGGGCCGATCGCCACGCCCAAGCCCGCGGCGGCGGCCTCGATCATGTAGAAATAGTGGTCGAACACCTGCTCGCTGGCCGGTGGCGGCAGGTCATCCACCTCGAAGTTGCGCGCCCAGTCCGACCAGCTTTCCAGGAAGGTGCGGGTCAGGAGGCGCGGCATCGTGCAGATCCGCTCCAGGCTCATCGGCTGGGCGGCGGCGACCTGCGGCGACATGATCGGCCCGTGATAGTGCTCCATGAACGGCCAGACCTCAGAGTCGTAGGTCACCACCGTGTCGGGCGAGCGCATGCGGATGGCCAGGTCGATGCCGTCGGCCTTGAAGTCGAACGGGCCGTTGGACTCGGCCACCCGAACCGGAATGTCGGGATGGGCGGCCTGGAAGCTGGGCAGGCGCGGGATCAGCCACTTCATGGCGAAGGTCGGCAGGCACGAGACGACCAGCGGGCGCGGGCCCACCGGGGCCGGCTGGGGCACGGCCGCCTCGATCTGATCGAAGGCCGGCGACAGCGCCTGAGCCAGCTTCAACCCTGCTTCCGTCATGCGCAGGCGAGAGCGCGGCCCCTCGGTCAGGGCGACGCCCAGTTGCTCTTCCAGCTGGCGGATCTGGCGGCTGACCGCGCCGTGGGTCACGCACAGCTCGTCGGCGGCCAGGGTCATGCGGCCGTGGCGACCGAACGCCTCGAAGGCGCGCAGGGCGTTCAGCGACGGCAGCTGGCGGCGGGCCATGTGAAGAAACCTCACAGAAGGCCGACCGATAAGTCGTTATCCGTGAGCGTGCAACCGGCGGATAAGCGTGGGCATGTCCTCCGCACGCATCACCCTTCCCCAGGTCTTGGCCCTGATGGCGATCTGGACCGCCGTGATCTACGGAGTCGTCGCCAAGCCGACCGCCAGCCAGACGGCGCTCACGGCGAAACAGACCACCGCCTGCGCTCAGAATTTCAAGGAAATCTAGGCCCCAGATAGGGGTTGGGCCCCGGCGCGTCTCGCGGCCGGGGCCCAGGTCCGCCCACTAGGTCGGGGGGGCGTAGAGGGGCGGACGCAGATATAACGCCATGCCCTGAACGGGGTTCCGCGATCTAACGTTGTGGCGCGAGTTTTATTTCGAACAGTTTGGGCCACAGCTTGCCAGTGACGAACAGCCGGTCTCCGGCCGCGTCATAAGCGATGCCATTGAGCACATCGTCCTGTTTTCCGGTGACGCCAGCTTCCTTCAGAAGCCCGCCCAGTTCGATCCAGCCGATGACCTTGCCGGTCGTGACATCGATGCGGACGATGCGGGTGGTCTGCCAGACATTGGCCAGCAGTTCGCCCTTCACCCACTCCAGTTCATTGAGGTTGCGCACCGGCACGCCGTGGTCGGTGACCTCGATCCGGCCGGTCTCCTTCAGGGTCTCGGGGTCGAGAAAGCGGATGAACGAGGTGCCGTCGCTCATCATCAGGCGCTTGTTGTCGCGGGTCAGGGCCCAGCCCTCGCCCGGATAGGTGAACTCGCCGACCTTCTCGAAGGTGTCGATGTCGTAGATCAGCCCGACTTGGTCGGTCCAGGTCAGCTCATAGAGCCGGTTCTTCCAGTCGACGATGCCCTCGCCGAAGTAGCGACTGTCGACGATGCGCTCCTGCTCGGAGACACCGGTCTCCAGGTTCCACTTGCGGATGAACGACCGGCCCGTAAGGCCGGTGCTCTCGAAGATGAAACCGTCGCGATAGAACAGGCCCTCGGTGAAGGCCCGGGTGTCATGCGGATAGGTCTTCACCACTGTGTAGCCGCTGACCGGCGCGGTCTGCTGCGAACAGGCCGGCAGGCCAACAGCGAGGGTCAGCGCTAGCGCCAACCCGGCGAAGCTGAACTTCAAAGCCTGCACTCAGATCTCGTAGTCGCCGTAGACCACCTCGGCCAGGGTATGGTCCATGGTCTTGGCCGGCTCCTCGCAGGTCGGGCAGTTGACCAGCTTGGCCGGCACACCGGCGGCCGTGCAGTGGGCCGGCACCGGGCGCAGCACCACCGAGCCCGAGGCGATCTTGGCGTAGTCGCCGACGGTAATGTTGCCCAGCACCTTGGCCCCAGCGCCCAGCAGCACGCCCTTGCCGATCTTGGGGTGGCGGTCGCCGCGATCCGAGCCCGTGCCGCCCAGGGTCACGCCGTGTAGCATCGAGACGTCGTCGCCGACCACCGCGGTCTCGCCGATGACGATGCCGGTGCCGTGGTCGATGAACACGCCCTTGCCGATGCGGGCGCCGGGATTGATGTCGACCTGGAAGATCTCGCTGGCCCGGCTCTGCAGATAGAAGGCCAGCGTCTCGCGACCCTCGGTCCACAGCCAGTGCGACACGCGGTGGGTCTGCAGGGCCAGGAAGCCCTTGAAGAACAGGAACGGCTGGACATAGCCCTTGCAGGCCGGATCACGCTCGAACACCGCCCGCAGGTCGGCCTCGGCCGCCTCGACGATCGCCGGATCGGCCCGGAAGGCGCCGGCGGCGAACTCGCGCGCCGTCATCGCCCGCAGCTCCTGGTCGCCCAGCTTGCGCGCCAGCTGGAAGCTCAGCGCATCGGCCAGATTGTCATGGCTCAGGATCACCGCGTTCAGCAGCGAAGCCAGGGCCGGCTCGGCCTTGGCGGCGTGTTCGGCCTGGTTGCGCAACGCGATCCAGACGGGGGTGTCCGTCTCCGACGTCACGACTTCCAGATGCTTGGCCATCGGGCTCTCCCTTCCCAGAAGGCAATGCGACTAACAGCATCTATAGACCAGATGCTCGACAAATCCTTCACGGAACCGTCGTCGCTCAGATCAGGGCAAAAGCGCCGGGGTCAAGGTCTCGACGAAGAAAGAGACGAGATCGCCGGTCCGTTCCAGTGGGTTCAGGTCGTCACTGTTGCCCGCCAGCATCGTCGCCAGGGTGCTGGTCGACACCGCGTCCGGGCCCGCTGGGACGACGTCGGAGATCACCCCGCACTGCAGGGTCCGCATCGGCCGGCCGCTCGAATTGATCCGCGCGGCGGCATAGAGGTGGGCGCAGTCTAGATTGACGACGTCGCAGCCCTCCAGCCGGTAGTGGTCCAGCAGGGCGTCGTACTCGCGATAGATCGCATCGCCAGTCGCCACCCGGACCGGATGCAGGGACGGCCCTTGCCACAAGGCGTGGGTGGCGTTGATCACGTCCTGGTCGGCCCGCAGAATCCGCGCGCCGGTGTAGTGCGAGGTCGTGCCATCGGCCGCCAGGGTGTCCTCGGCCAGATAATAGTCGCCCATGCCCAGGTCGCGTGTCCCGAGCCCGCCGGCCAGGCCATAGGCCAGGACGAACTCGATACCGTAATAGGCCAGCTCTTCGACGGTCGAGCTGGACACCGGCCCGCCATAGATGTGGGCCAGCGACAGGAACCGCCGTCCCGCGTGGTTCAGGATCCGCACGCTGTCGGGCGAGACGTGGATGAAGTGCTGGTCGGCGACGCGCTCGGGATTGTAGCGTTCCAGCACCGACGGCGGCGGGCAGTAGCCGACCAGGGCCACCTTCACCTCGCCGAACACGTCGGGCGCGAAGCGACGGCCGACAAGGCTCTGCGGCGTCAGGTGGGGCGCTTTGGTCATGACCGTCTTTCCAGACTCAGAAGGGACGGCGCCCTTCTGGCCTGGATCGCGCAGATCTCATCTGACGAGGATCAATTAGAGAATGGCGGCCGCGAGGTCGGCGGGCAGCTCGCCCCGCACCGCCATCAGATGGACGCGCAGCAGCAGGGCCACGGTGATGGCGTCGGGCATGTGGCCGGCCACGGCGGCGTCCAGCGCTTCGCGTAACGGCACGCGGGCGACGGCTAGGTCCTCGGTTTCGTCCGGCGCCGTATCGGTGGGCGTCAGACCCATGGCGAGGAAGCCGTGGCAGATCTCGTCGGTGACCGAGTTGGACAGCTCCAGGCGCAGCACATGACGCCAGTCGCTGGCCTGCAGACCCACCTCCTCGGCCAGTTCGCGCTTGGCGCCGTCCAGCGGGTCCTCGCCGTGCGGCGCGCCGCCTTCGGGCACTTCCCAGCTGTAGTTAGCCAGGGAGAAGCGGTTCTGGCCGACCAGGGTCACCGTGCCGTCGTCATGCAGCGGCACGACACCGATCGCCTGGTTCTTGAAGCCGACCTTGCCGTACAGGGCCGGCCGCCCCGTGGGCGCGATGGCCTGGTACTCGGTCACGGTGATCCAGGGATTGTCGTAAACGACCTGGCTGGACGAGACGCCCCAGGGCTTTCCGTGCGGCTTCAGCCAGGCGGGTTTCTGAGACATCGCGCGCTGATCCCTTGTGGCGGCCGGACCGCGGCCATAGGTCTGCGGCTTACAACGCTTCGGAGTGATCGTCTTGACCGGTTCCGTCCCCCCCGCCCCCGAATTTGGCGAAACGCTGCCGATCGAGGCCTCGCCGCAAGTCATCGCCTTCCTGGCCAAGCGCCGCTCGGCCAGCGCCATGACCCTGACGGCGCCTGGCCCGGACGACGCCCTGCTGGCCGACATCCTGCGCCTGGCCGCCCGCGTGCCCGACCACGGCAAGCTGGCCCCCTGGCGGTTCGTGATCCTGAAGGGCGAGGCCAAGGACGTCTTCGCACAACGGATCAGCACCCTGGCCGACAGCCAGGCCAATCCGACCAAGGCCAACGCCGCCCTGCGCAAGCTGACCCGGCCGCCGGTGTGCGTGGCCGTGATCTCGCGTCACCTGGACGGCGAGATTCCCGAATGGGAACAGCGCCAGAGCGCCGCCGCAGTCTGTCACCAGATGCTGCTGGCGGCGTCGGCTCTGGGCTGGGGCGCCAACTGGATCACCGACTGGTACAGCTACGACCCGCGCGCCCTGGAAATCCTGGGCGTCATCCCGGGCGAGAAGGTCGCTGGCTATCTCTATCTGGGTACGGCGAGCGAGGCCCCGCAGGAGCGTCCGCGTCCCGACGTGGCGGCGATCACCAGCGTGTGGACCCCGGCGTAAGGCTGGAGCGTTCGATCTTCGCAGAGGAGGCCAAGATGGCGCGACGCAAGGATCCCTGGACTTCGCTGGCGCTCGACAGCTGGGCGTTGGGCTTTGAAGCCTCGTCGGTCATCGGCCTGCGCATGATGAAGCTGGCGGCCGGCGGCGCAGCCGCGCAAGCCGAGGCCCAGCTGATGGTCGGCGAGAAGGTCACGGCGGCCATGACCCTGCCGATGCTGGCCATGACCGGCCAGCTGGGCGCCAGCGGCCCGGCCATCGCCTCGGGCTCGCTGGCTCATCTTCGCAAGAAAGTGCGGGCCAACCGTCGCCGGCTAGCCAAGTCCTAGGGTCAGCCGCGGCCGCGGTACGGGGCCACGCCCTGGTCGGGGACCCACAGGCCTTCCGGGGCCGGGCCGGTCTGCCAGAATACGTCGATCGGAATGCCGCCGCGCGGATACCAATAGCCGCCGATGCGCAGCCAGCGGGGCTGGGCGATCTCGACGATCTTGCGCGCGACCTTGACCGTGCAGTCTTCGTGGAACGAGCCGTGGTTGCGGAAGCTGGTCAGATAGAGCTTCAGCGACTTGCTCTCGATCAGCCACTCGCCCGGGGCGTAGTCGATGACGAGGTGGGCAAAGTCCGGCTGGCCGGTGACCGGGCACAGCGAGGTGAATTCCGGCGCGACGAAGCGGGCCAGGTACAGCACGTCGTGCTGCGGGTTGGGCACGCGCTCGAGAACGGCGGCCTCGGGGTTTTCGGGGGCGTCGACGACGCGGCCCAGCTGGGTGACGTTGAGATCGGTCATCGCCGCGATTTAGGCCTCCCCGCCCCCGGAGACAAGCCGCCCGCGCGCCGCTACAACGTCGCAAACAACTGTTTGGGAGAGACGGTGATGCGGGACTTCGACGGTTTCACGGTGGTGATCACGGGCGCTTCCACGGGTCTTGGCCGCGCGATCGCGGTGGAGGTCGCCAAGCGCGGCGCGGGCCTGGTCGTCGTCAACTACGCCCGCAGCGCCGACGAGGCCGCCGAGACCGCCCGCCTGGTCGAGGCCGAAGGGTCCAAGGCCGTACTGGTGCAGGGCGATGTCGCGAGCGACGAGGACTGCAGGAAGATCGCCGCCGCCGCCGCGCCGACGGGCCGCATCGACGCCCTGTTCAACAATGCCGGCATGACCAAGTTCGCCCCCAACCACGCCGATCTCGACGCGGTGAACGCCGAGGACTTTCTGAAGCTCTATTCGGTCAATGTGGTCGGGGCCTTCCAGATGGTCCGCGCCGCACGCGCCCTGCTGGAGGCCGCACCGTCGCCGGGGGCCGTGGTCAACACCGCCTCGATCGCGGGCGTGGTCGGCAACGGCTCGTCGGTGCCGTATGCCGCCTCCAAGGGCGCGATGACGACCATGACCCTGTCGCTGGCCCGGGCTCTCGGTCCGCGCATCCGCGTCAACGCCGTCTGCCCGGGTTTCATCGACACGCCGTGGTTCAAGGACATGCCCGATGAGTCGCTGGAGCGCCTGCGCGCCGGCGCGGCGGCGGCCACGCCGCTGAAGGTCGCCTCGACCGCCGAGGACATCGCCGGCTCGGCCGTTTTCCTGGCCTCGCCGGCTTCGCGCCACATCACTGGCGAGACGCTGTTGGTCGATGCGGGCCTTCACCTGGGCGGCGCCAGCCTCTCGATGCGCTGATCCCGCCGGCGCGAGCGAAGCGGCTGCGCCACACGACAAGCGAGATTCAGTTTTCCGTGGCCTGTTCCCCGTGCGCGGCCATTCTGTAGCAAATGCTTCACACCGCGCTCGTTTTTTAGGCGCCGGGCGCCCTTCTTGCTGGCGCTTCGAGCGCTCCGATTGCTTACGCATACCAGCGCTCAGCTAATCGACCTCGGGACGCAAATGCGCTTGCAGGCGCAAGTCGAAACCCGGGGTCAACCTGGGAGACGACGCAGAAAAGGGGATAAACCAATGAAAGCCATGAAGATCGCGCTGGCCGCCGCCACCGCCGCTATCGCCGCCATCGCCTCGGTTGGGGTCGGGGCCGGGGCCGCTTCGGCCCAGGAAGTGAGCGTTTCGTACAATGTCGGCATCTTCAGTGACTACGTCTTCCGCGGCGTGAGCCAGACCCAGAACGATCCGGCCCTGCAGGGCGGCATCGACGTGTCGTACGGCCAGTTCTACGTCGGCACCTGGGCCTCGAACGTCGATTTCGGCGGGACCAATCCAGACGCGGAAATCGACCTCTATGGCGGCTTCAAGCCGACCGTGGGCGACACCTCGTTCGACTTCGGCGTGCTGTACTACGGCTACGTCAAGGACAAGAACGGCGCGCCGGGCGCCAACAGCTACATGGAACTGAAGGCCGCCGCGGCCCATCCGGTCGGCAAGGCCACCATCGGCGCGGCCTTCTACTACTCGCCGGAATATTCGGGCAATTCGGGCTACGCGACCTATTACGAGCTGAACGCCGCGATCCCGCTGGCCGACAAGCTGACCCTGAGCGGCGCGGTCGGCTCGCAGAAGTACGAGAAGATCGGCACCTATGCGACCTGGAACGTCGGCGCGACCTACGCCCTGACCGACAAGCTGGCCGTCGATCTGCGCTACGCCGACACCGACGCCCACAGCTGGGGCAAGATCTATGACAGCCGCGTGTTCGCCAGCCTGAAGGCCACCTTCTAGGGCGTCACACCCGACGAATGACGAAGCCGCCCTGGCTCCCCCGGGGCGGCTTTTTCTATGCTTGAGGTTCTTTCGGCGGACGCATGGCCAGCACAGCCACGAACACCACCGCCGTCACCGCCGCGAACAGCTGGAAGGTCGGCGAGAAGCTGCCCAGCCGGTCGCGCATGGCGCCGGCCACGAACGGCCCCGCCGCCGACACTGCGCCGACCAGGCAGGTCAGCGAGAAGAGCTCCAGATTGCTCTGGCGGCCGTAGTAGTTCAGCAGCAGCACGGTCACGGCCAGCACGGTCAGGCCAAAGCCGATCCCGGTGCCGATGGCGTAGACCAGCATCAGGGCCGGGGTCGCCGCATGGGCCAGGGCCAAGAGGCCGGCCACCAGCATCCCCTGCGCGAAGACCAGCAGCCAGCGCGGGTCGATGCGGTCGCCCAGCGCGCCGCCGGCCAGGCGGGCCAGGGTCTGCATTAGCGATTCCAGGCTCAGCATCTTGGCGGCCAGGGCCGCGGCGGCGACCGAGGCCACGCCGGCCGCGACGCCCAGCTCGGTCAGATGGCTGACCGAGACGCTGGCCACGGTGACGCCCACCAGTAGGTGGCTGAAATAGGCCGCGACCAGGATGTAGAACTGCGGCGTGCGCAGGGCCTGCTTGACCGTCCACTCGTGGGCGGTGCGATAGACGCTGGCGTTGGCCGGCGCCTGGCGGGCCTCTTCCTCGACCTCCAGATCAACCTCGTGAGCGGCCTGGGCCAGCCACTTGGAGCCGCCGACCATCAGGGCGCAGATCAGGCCGACCACCGCGGCCAGGGCGGCCTGGACGATCCAGTACTGGCGCCAGTCGTCGCCGCTGGCCCCCATCAGGGTCAGGGCCATCCACGGGCCGGCCGCGCCGCCCAGCGAGCCGAAGGTGAAATAGACGCCGAATGGCAGGGCGCGCTTGCGAAACAGCGACGACAGCACGTGGGTGCCGGGGATCAGCGCCGCCATCTGGAAGCCGACGCCGCATGCGGCCGCGCCGACGTAATAGCTGAGCAGGCTCTCGGAATTGGCCAGCCCCAGGAAGCCGCCGGCCAGCACCGCCGCGCCCAGCATCAGGGTCCCGCGCACGCCGATCTTGCGGATCAGGATGGCCGGCAGCCATGACGAGGCGCCGGTGAACACGCCCAGCACCGAGAAGCCCAGGAACGCCTTCTCGAAGCTCCAGTTCAGCTCGCCGATCATGGCCGGCAAGACGACGCCCAGCGAGCCGTAGGTCGAGGCGGTGATCAGGAACAGCAGCAGGCTGAACGCGGCCAGCAGGATCCAGGGCCGGAAGCGGTCTTCGTTAGAGGTGGTCACGATCAGAAGGTCCGCTTCAGGGTGGCCCGCCATTCGCGGCCCTTGCCCGGCAGGGCGCCGAGATTGGCGTAGGTATCCGCATCGGGGGTGAAATAGAACTGGTTGAACAGGTTATCGATGTTGACCGACACGGTGTACGGCCCGCGCTGCACATAGGCCGAGGCGTTGACCAGCCAATAGGCAGGATACTCGACGGCGTTCTGCACCGTGCCCGCCGTGCGGCTGACATGGCTGGCGCCCAGGGTCGCGCCGGCCTGGCCCCAGTCGTGGGCCTTGCTGGTGTAGGTGCCGTACAGGCTGATCACCGACTTCGGCGTCAGGGTGTAGGCGTAGTCGCCCGAGCGGCCTGGCAGGGTAGCGAAGCTCCAGACCACGTACGACCCGCCATAGCCTTGAGCGCCTGGCACGCCGGCGGCATAGGCCGGGATGTACTGGAACGACGTGTCCGGCCCCTTCACCGTCGTGCGCTGGCTGTTGCCGGCGAAAGTGAAGGACAGGCGTTCGGACGCCAGCCAGCGGACTTCCAGCTCGACGCCCTTGGCCCGCGTACCCTGGACGGTCGGGGTCGCGATGGCGCCGGCGATCTGGGTGCGGTTCTGGCGATAGGCGGCCAGCGAGCCGATCAGGGTCCCGCGCAGCAGCTGGAACTTCACCCCGGCTTCGGTCAGGTCTGAACTCGACAGCCACGAACCATCGGCGACTAGGTTGGGGGCCAGATCCCCGGCCTGGCTCATCTCCAGGGCCGCGGCCTTGGCGTAGCTGACATAGGGCATCAGGCCGATCGGCAGCTTGTAGGTCAGGCTGGCGTTCCAGGTGGCCTTGTCGCGGCTGTCAGATTGGCGGCCGGCGATGACGTAGCTGAGGATGCCGGCGTCCTCGCTCTCGACGCTGTAGTGGTCCCAGCGGCCGCCCAGCACCAGGTTCAGGCGGCCGACCTCGACGTCAGTGGTGACGAAGACGCCGGTCTGCTTCCACTTGGAGCGGTTGTCGTTCTCCCACTGCATGCCGTCGGGATCGTCGTCGAACGGGCTGTCGATGGTGTCGGTGGCGGTGACGCCGTGGCTGATGTCGCGGCGATCCAGGGCGATCAGGCCGCTGTTGTAGCTCTCGCGCCGACGGCCCTCGAACCAGCGATGGGCGCCGCCGGCCAGGGTGCGGGCGCTGACCAGCCCCACGTTGGTCGGGAAGGCGTAGGTGACGCGGATCTCGCTGACCTCGGCGTCAATCGCTGAGGGGTAGCCGTAGGACACGAAGCGCTTGTTGTCCTGGCGGTCGTGGAACAGCTGCAGCTTCAGCGAGCGGTCCTCGCCCAGATCCTTGGTCAGATCGAAATAGAGGGTCTGGGTGTTGGTCTTCGAGAAGTCGGCCGGGCTGATATAGACCGTGCGGCGGTCCAGCTTGGTCGTGCCGACGCCGACGTCCAGGGTGTGGACCGCGTCGCTCGTGGGGAAGCCGTAGTACGGCAGGTAGAGGGCGCTGGCATAGGGATAGGCCCCGACTTCGTTGGGGGTGATCTTGCCGTTGCCGTCGACGTCCCGAAGCGTCGTGTCGCGACCGGTGATGTAGGTGCGGTTGTCGATCAGGTCCTGGGTCAGGCGGTTCCAGCCGGGCGTCTGCACGTCGCCGTCCGAGTGGAAGACCATGCCGCCGAAGGCGGTGCTCCAGCCGTTGCCCAGATCGAAGTCGGCCGAGGCCTCCAGCGTCTGGTGACGCGGATAGATGCCCTTGTAGTAGCTGTGGCTGTCCTCGGCCTCGCCATAGACATAGACCCCGCCCTCCGCGCGGCCCAGCGTGACCGGCGCGCCGAACTGGCCGGTGACCAGCTTCTTGTTGTAGCTGCCGACGGTGGCGGTCACCTCCCCTTCCGGCCCGGCTAGGAAGCGGCCTTCGTCACGGGCCGACTTGGGGATGAAGTTGACCAGCCCCCCGACCTTGCCCGCGCCATAGACCGGGGTCGGCGGCCCGCGCAGGATCTCGATCCGCGCCGCCCCGCCGATCGGGGTCGAATAGGTGCCGCGGTTCTCCACCCGCTTGAAGCCGCGGAAATAGTTCTCGGCCAGGGTGCCGCGGATGTTGAGCGCGCCGGGCACGCCATAGAAGCTGGCGGTGTGGGCGCCGGGTGAGACCTTGGTCGCCCCGTCCAGGGTCAGGACGCCGTAGCGCTCCAGGGTCAGGTCACTGACCAGGCTGGCTGAACGCGGCGTCTCGATCAGCGGCTTGGCGATGCCGAACACCGTTTGGCTGGGTTGCTTCTCCAGCAGGCCCGCCTTGTCGCGCGCCACGATCACCACCGCATCGACCTGGTCGGTCAGCTGGGTCTCGGCATGGACGGCGCCGGCGGACAGCGCCAGCAGGCTGGCGGACAGCAACAGGGTCTTGGACATCAGTTCGGCCTCGCTCGCCGCCGACGGGGAGGTCCGACGGTCAAGTCAGGCGATATCTGGTGATCCCTTGACGTTCGTCAAAATGTCTTCTGACATTTCAGAAGAGATTGCAATGAAGCTGTGGCGCAGATGTCGCAGGTGACGCAGCGCTTGCTAGCCTTGAACGTCTAGGATCTTCAGCATCGCCTGGCGCGAGCCTTCGACGTCGCCGCTGGCGATGACGCGGGCCACCTGACGGTGCTCCTCGATCTCGTCCAGCAGCTCCTGCTCGGTGGCGCCGTTGAACGAGAAAACCCAGAAGCGGGCGGCCTTGTGCTGCAAGGGGATCAAGATGCGGGCCAGGGTCAGATTGCCGGAAGCCCGCGCGACCAGGGCGTGGAAGCGCAGGTCCATAGCCACCAGGGCCGGCAGGTCGGCGGTGCGGGCCGCCTCCTCGCCCTCGACGAAGACGTCGTACATCTCCTGGGCCTCAGCCTTGGAGGCGACCTTGGCGGCCAGGGCGGCGCAGTGCGGCTCGATCAGCACCCGGGCGTCATAGCCCTGGCGCAGCTCCACCAGGTCCAGCGGTGCGACCATGGTGCCCGAGCGGGCGCGGCGGATAACGAGGCCCTCCAGCGCGAGGCGCCCCAGGGCGTCGCGCACCCCCGCCAGGCCGGCTTCGTAGCGAGCCGCCAGGGACTGCTCGTCCAGGCGCGAGCCGGCCGCCAGCTCGCCCAGGATCAGGTCCAGCAGGATCTGCTCATAGACCTTGGTCTTCTGCAGCTCTGGCGCCCAGTCCTCGAGGCCCGAGGAATTGGCCACGTCCAGCACCAGCCGGCGACTGGCGGGCGACTTCAGCAGGGGCGAGGCCATGGCGAACTCCGAGAACTGACGGCCGCCGTTAGGTAGTGTGAAATTTCAGACGAGGCCAGTTAGAACGCCGGCACCACCGCGCCGGCGTACTTCTGGGCCAGGAAGTCCTTCACCTCGGGCGAGGTCAGGGCCGCGGCCAGCTTCTTCACGCGCGGGTCGTCCTTGTTGTCGGGACGCCCGACCAGATAGTTCACATAGGGGCTGGTCTTGTCCTCCGCGATCAGCGCGTCCTTCGAAGGGTTCAGCTTGGCGTCCAGGGCGTAGTTGGTGTTGATCACCGCCAGGTCGACTTGGGCGAGCACGCGCGGCAGGGCCGGGGCTTCCAGCTCCTTGAACTTCAGGTTCTTCGGATTGCTGGTGATGTCCTTCAGCGTCGACAGATCGCTGGGGTTCTTCAGGCCGATCACGCCGTTCTTGGCCAGCAGGATCAGGGCGCGGGCCTCGGTGCTGGCGTCGTTGGGAATGGCCACTGTCGCGCCGTTCGGCACTTCGGCGATCGACTTCCACTTGGTCGAATAGGCGCCGATCGGCTCGACGTGGACGCCGGTGATCGTCACCAGGTCCGTGCCCTTCTCGCGGTTGAAGTCCTGCAGGTAGGGCAGGGTCTGGAAGTAGTTCACGTCGATGCGCTTTTCAGCGACCTGGGTGTTGGGCTGGACGTAGTCGTTGAAGACCTTGATCTTCAGCTTCAGGCCTTCGGCGGCCAGCTTCGGCTTGACGAACTCCAGCACCTCGGCGTGCGGAATGGCGGTCGCGGCCACGGTCAGGGTGTCGGCGGCGCTGGGCGCGGGGGCCTTGGGACCGCAGGCCGTGAGGGCCAGCGCGGCAAGGCCGGAAACGAGAATAGCGCGGCGGGCGACCATGAATGGCTCCATTAGGCGATCAAACGAGTAGGCTTTTGCCCCGTTTAACGTCCCGGATGAAACCAGTTTTCCTGATCGCCCGCCCAGACGCCTAGCCGAGAGCCGCCTTGTTGGCCGCCAGGAAGGCCTCGACCGTGGTCGGCTCACGGCCGCTCAGCGCCTTCACCGTCGGGGCGAAGGTGGCGTGGTGGCCCTGCGCGGCGGCGACGTCGAAGTCGACCAGCAGGCCGGCCAGGAACGGCGGCACGCCCGCCCCTTCCAGACCGCCGCGCAGCTGGTCGGGCGTCACGGCGATGTGGGCCACCGGACGGCCCGAGACGCGTGCCAGCAGGGCGGCCAGCTGGTCCTGGGTGACGGCCTCGGCGCCGTTGACGTCCAGGATCTCCTTGCCCGTCGCGGTCAGCAGGGCGGCGGCGTCGACCTGGGCGCAGTCCTCGCGGGTGACGTACGAGCGCCCCTGCCCCTGCGTGGCGCTGAACAGCTGGCCGCTTTCGATGGCGTGGCCCGCGCCCATCAGGATGGTCTCGGCATAGAGGTTGTGGCGCAGCAGGGTGAAGTCGAGACCCGAGGCGATGATCGCCTGCTCGCTCCAGAAGTGGTCGTCCAGCACGCCGCCGGCGGCCTGCGGCACGGGCGTCGGGGCCGAGGTGTAGATGATGTGCTTGACGCCCGCGGCCACAGCGGCGTCCACGGCGGCGCGGTGCTGGGCGATGCGCTGACCGGGCTGAGCCAGGGCGTCGGTACTGACCAGCAGCAGGCGCTCGACGCCGGCGAAAGCCGACGCCAGCGAGGCCGGGTCGTCGAAGTCGGCGCGGCGGGTGTCGACGCCGCGCGCGGCCAGGTCGGCCAGCTTGGACGGATCGCGCGAGGCAGCCACGACGTCGGTCGCGCCGGCTTCCAGCAGCAGCTCGACCACGCGGCGGCCCAGCTGGCCGCCGGCGCCGGTCACGAGGATCTTGGAAGACGAAAAGCTCATGGGAAAATTCCTGGTCTCGAAATGAGACCAGGACTATTTATGGAACCGCCAGGCAGTCGTGAAGGCGGCAGTTTGGCGGAACCAGGTATGCTTTTGGGAACCACCTCATGGCCGTTCAGGCGCTGATCGACAGCTTCAACCAGTGGAAGGGCCAGCCGGTCGACGGCGGCCAATGCCCGGTGCGCGACGTCATCGACCATCTGGGCGACAAGTGGAGCACCCTGCTGATCATGGTCCTGGCCTCGCGCCCGCACCGCTTCAGCGAGATCCGCCGGGCCGTGCCCGACATCAGCCAGCGCATGCTGACTCAGACCCTGCGCGACCTTCAGCGCGACGGCCTGATCGAGCGCGAGGTCTTCCCGACCAATCCGCCCAGCGTCGAGTACCGCCTCTCGCCGCTCGGCCAGGGCCTGCTTGAGCCCCTGGCGGCGATGGTGGTCTGGGCCGAGAAGAACCACGGCGCGATCAAGGCCGCGCGTGTGGCTTATGACGGCGCGGTGGCGGCTTAGTCGTCGTCGTTGGCCGCTTCGGGCACGTCGGGCAGGCCGTGGATGATCCAGTTGGCGACGAAGTCGGGCTTGTCGCCGCCCAGGCTGGTCACGCCCGGCTCGGCGGCCTGGATGGCCGAGGTTTGGGGCGGCAGGGTGTAGGTGTCGCCGTCGTGCTCGCCCAGCAGGTCCAGCACGATGCCCTCATCTTCGGTGGCGTCGATGACCACGCCGAAAAACTGCTGGCGCTCGCTGATCTCGCCGTCGTCGTCGAGGAAGGTCAGGTTCATCAGCAGGGTCTTGCCCAGCAGGGTCTTGGCGAAGGCGGCGTCCCAGTGGGCGTCCTGGTCGATATCGTCGGTCATTTGTGGGACACCTTTCGCACCACCGCGTCGCCGATCATCTGCAGCACCTGAACCAGCACCAGCAGCAGCACCACGGTCACGATCATCACGTCGGTCTGGAAACGCTGATAGCCGAAGCGGATGGCCAAGTCGCCCAGGCCGCCCGCGCCGACCACGCCGGCCATGGCGGTGTAGGACACCAGGGCCACGGCGGTGACGGTGGCGGCGGCGACCAGGCCCGGCAGCGCCTCGGGCAGCAGCGCGCCCAACACCACCTGCCGGCGCTTGGCGCCCATGGCGAAGCTGGCCTCGATAACGCCCTTGTCGACCTCGCGCAGGGCGGTCTCGACCAGACGGGCGAAGAACGGCGCAGCGCCCACCACCAACGGCGGGATGGCCCCGGCCACGCCCAGCGAGGTGCCCACGAGCGCAACGGTCAGCGGGATCATCACGATCAGCAGGATCACGAACGGCACCGAGCGTAGCACGTTGACCAACAGAGACAGCGCGCCATTGGCCAGCCGGTTCTGCAGCATCTGCCCCTTGCCGGTCAGGAACAGGATCACGCCCAGCGGCAGGCCCAGGATCACGGTCAGCACCATCGAGCCGCCCAGCATGGCCAGGGTGTCGAGCGTCGCCTGGCCGATCTCGGCCCAATCGATATTGCCCATCACGCAGCCTCCCCGCTCAGATCATCCACCCGGACGCCAGCGGCCTGGAACTGGGCGATCGCCGCGGCGACGTCGCCGCCGGTGAGGGCCAAGGTCAGCTGACCGTAGGGCGTCTCGCGCAGGCGATGGATACGCCCGCCCAGGATCGAATAGTCGACGCCGGTGGTCCGGGCGACCTCGCCCAGCACCGGCTTGTAGGTCGCCTCGCCCTTGAAGGTCAGGCGCACCAGGCGGCCGCCGACACCGGGCGCCGCGCTGATCTCGCCCTCGGCCTCCTGCACGAACCGACGCGCCGTATCGCTGACCGGGTGCAGGAAGACGTCCTCGACGGAGCCCTCCTCGACCAGCCGCCCGCCTTCCAGCACGGCGACGCGGTCGCAGACGCGGCGGACCACGTCCATCTCGTGGGTGATCAGCACGATGGTCAGGCCCAACTCCCGGTTCAGGCCCGAAACCAGCTCCAGGATCTGCTCGGTGGTTTCAGGATCCAGCGCGCTGGTGGCCTCGTCGCACAGCAGGATCTTGGGATTGGTGGCGAGCGCCCGAGCGATGCCGACCCGCTGCTTCTGGCCGCCCGACAGCTGGGCGGGGAACTTGCCGACATGGGCGGAAAGACCGACGCGCTCCAAGAGCTCGGCCGTGCGCGCCTTGACCTCGGCGGCCGGACGGCCAGCCAGCTTCAGCGGGAAGGCGACGTTCTGGGCGACGGTCTTGCCCGACAGCAGGTTGAAGTGCTGGAAGATCATCCCCACCCGGCGGCGCAGGGCGCGCAGGCCCTCCACCCCGAGCGCGGCGACGTCGTCGCCGTCGACCACGACCCGGCCGCCGGTCGGCGTCTCCAGGCCGTTGATCAGCCGGATCAGGGTCGATTTGCCCGCGCCCGAAGCGCCGATCACGCCGAACACCTCGCCGGCCTTCACCGACAGCGAGACCTCGCTCAGGGCGGCATGGCCGCCAGTCGCGTAGGTCTTGGAAACAGCCTCGAAGGCGATCACGTCGCGATGGTCCTTGCGCGTCCGGAAAAGAAGTCGCCGGAATTGTCGCCTGACTACGCGGGAATCAAGAGCCCAGGCGCATTTTTCGCGCGAACGACGGTCCTTAGTTCGGGATCACCGGGGTCGCGGCCTGCATCGATTCCTGGGCCTTGTTGGCGGCGGCGTTCTGGGCGCGACGCTCTTCGCGGGTGGTGCAGACCTTGACCGGGAAGTGGCTGCCGGTCGGCGTTTCCCGGCGGCAGACCACGCCGTCCTTGACCTTGGCCGCCTTGACGCCTTCCGGCGCGGGCGTGGTCTGGGTGGCGGCCGGCTGGGCCCCCGCGGCCAGGGCGCTCATGGACAGACCCAGCGACAGCACGACGATCGACGCGAGACGCATGGCGTCCTCCCTTGAAAGTGGAGGCCGAAGTAGAGCGAACGCCGGTCTTCAAGGTCAAGTTACGAGATGTCCATCTCCGCGCAACATACGCCACACGCACCGCCAAGCCCAAACTCAAGCTTCCAGCCAAGCTTTATCTAAATAACGGCAACACGGCGCCAAGGAACAAACACAACCTATATTCGCTACATCTCCAGTTTCGCCCGCGTACCCCGCCAAGAATCCTCGCACATCGCGAAATTTACAGGAGATTTTGCCATGGGGAATAGCAAAGCTATTCTTATCACGGCCGCCATCGGCATGTTCGCTATTAGCGGCGCGCCTACCGCCTCTGCTCAAGTTACCGAAGGCCAATTGGCCGCCGATCAGGCCCGGGACGAAATGGCCCGCGGCAACAACTGGGTCGGCACCAACCTGCAGAAGCGCGCTACGACATTGGAGCCGACGGTCGAGAACTATTTCGCCCTGGCCACCGGCTATCAGCGTACCGACCGGCTGAACACGGCCAAGACCTACTACCAGCGCCTGTCCGCGACGCCAGAGGGCGTGCAACTGACCGCGCCACGCTACGACGGCGGCACACGGACGTTCGACTCCGCCTTCGAGGCCGCCGACCGCCTGCTCTATATCGACTGGCTGCAGAACAAGGCCGTGCGCAGCAATGACGGCGGCGCGATCTCGGCCGAGGCCGCCGCGACCAACGTCTCGGCCACAGTCGGCGGCGCCGGCGAATACGAGGTCACCGACGAACAGGCCCGCGCCCTGGACCGCCAGGCCCGCCGCGCGCGCTAAACACGACCGCCCTCCCCTCCTCGACCCCGAGCGATCGATGGCTTATGGGTCGGGGAGACGGGGACGTGGCGGAATCGGTAGACGCGCCGGACTTAAAATCCGTTGGAGCAATCCGTGTGGGTTCGAGTCCCACCGTCCCTACCAAGGCCGCGCGACTCGCGTAGCCTGCGGCCATGGCCGACGTTGCATCATCGCCGACCGAACGCATCTCCCGGCTGACGCCGCGCGAGCGCGAATGCCTGGCGCTGGTCGCCCGCGGTTTTTCGTCCAAGGAGATCGCCCAGCAGCTGGGCATATCGCCGGCCAGCGTCGACGTGCGCATCGGCAAGGCCTGCGAACGGCTGGGCGTGACCACCCGACGCGAGGCCGCACGGCTGCTGGCGCGGCATAGTGATTTTCACGCCTACGAAACATCCCCACTGACGCCCTCGCCCCGGTCGCCCTCCTCTGAAGGCGGCACGGGGGAGATGCATGGACCAGCCGCAGACGCACAGCGATCGGACGAGGACGGCGAGCCGCGAGGCCTCGCTGAAGATCTTCGAGCACCGCCGCTTTCGGACACGGTTTCCAGCGTTGCCAGACCAGCGAACGGACCTGCCGCGAACAGACCTGCCGAGGACGACGTGGGACCATCTGCAGCGACAGCTGACCGCCCTTTCATCCTGCGCCCCGGACGAGGTGGAGGCGATGCTGCGCCCCATCCGGGACGCCCAGGCCGGCAAGCCGCCGGAAATGGTGTTGCGCGAACTTCTGATCGCGGCGTCGATCCTGCTGGACGAAGCCCCCCCGCCCCGAGGCCCTCAGGCCAACTGGCGAGGGAGGCTGGACCATGACCTAGGCCCCTTCGCCAGCCTGGCGGTGATGGCCGTGTTCGCCATCGTCGCCGCGATCCTGTTCAGCGGGCTGCTGATGGCCGCGCACAGCTTCCTGGTCGCGATCCAGGACTGGCTCTGGCGCATCTTCGCCTCCTGATCCTCCCCGACATTTCGAGATCAACGCCGCGCGGACCGGTACGGCCGCGCGACGGGAGAGCCTTGCATGCAACGCAAGATCATCGGCGTACGCGTCGCCCAGGAACTGTTCGCCGTCGAGACCGCGGTCGAGACCACCTATGGCGCCATGGCCCAGTTCGCCGGCCTGCTGGCCAACGCTCGGACCGAGGCCAATCTGTCGGCCGTCTACGGCCAGGAAGTCATGGAGGACGTCAACGCCGCCATGGCCCATCTGCTTCAGGCCCGTCGCGCCCTGGTCAAGGCGCACGGCGGCCTGGCCGAGGTCCGCGACCAGGTCGGCCTGCGTCAGGTCGCCTTCGGCGTTCAGGACAAACCCGAGGTGGAGCCGCCTCGCGGACGCCTACGCGCGGTTGGTGAATAAGCAAAAATAGGCGATTAAGCGTTTCACCGGAGGTCGACTCCGGTCAGGATCACGGCGGCGCTACGCAAGATGGAGGCCGCCGTGTTCCATCAGCTGATCGGCCAGGTTTCGCTGGCCTTGATGCTCCTTGTCTGCGGCTGGGCTCTGTGGCGCGGCGGCAAGCCCGAGCGCGTGGCCGCGGCGGCCATGGTCGCCGCCTGGATCGGCACCTCCTTCGTCCTCGACCGCCGCTTCATCGACATCCAATGGGCGACCCTGGCCGTCGACCTGATGCTGCTGGCCGTGCTGGTGGCGCTGTCACTGGTCTACCGCCGGCGCTGGCTGCTGGCCGCCAGCGGCTTCCACCTCCTGGGTGTGGCCACCCACGGGGCGATGGTCATCGACGACAAGATCCAGGCCGCCCCCTATATCGTCGCCCTAGGGATCTGGAGCTGCGCGGTCGTCGCCAGCCTGGCCTATGGCATGGTCGTCCTGACCCGTTCCTCTGCGGCCGCTACGCGATGAGCCGCACCTCCTCCCCCTCCCCATCGCGTTCGAGTGAGTAAGCATGGCTGAAGACAAGACCCCCGATCCCGTCGACATCCACGTCGGCCGCCGCCTGCGTATGCGCCGCAAGGACCTGGGCTATTCGCAGCAGGCGCTGGCCGACGCCTTGGGCCTGACCTTCCAGCAGGTGCAGAAGTACGAGGGCGGCGCCAACCGCATCAGCGCCAGCAAGCTGCACGCCACAGCCATGTTCCTGAAGACGCCGATCGGCTTCTTCTTCGAAGGCCTGGACGATCCGGAGGGCGCCGACACCAGCGCCGCGGACCTGGCCAACGAGATGGCCGGCTTCTGGTCGCTGTCGGGCGGCCCCGAACTGGCGCGCGCCTTCGTGTCGATCCCCTCGACCGGCATGCGCAAGCATCTGGTGGACCTCGCCAAGGCCATCGCCGGCGAGGAATAGAGACCCTTGAAGCCTAGGCCGGATCGGCCAGCAACTCGATGTTGTTGGCCCCGGCCTCAGCCAGGGCGCTGATCAGTTCGCCGACGGCGGCGTCCAGCTCCTCGGCGTCGCGACCGCGCAGCACCAGGTTGGCCCCGTAGACGTCCGGCAGGGCGAAGAACGGATAGCTGCCCAGCGACATGTCCGGATGGGCCTTGGCCACGGCTTCCAGCGGCGCGGCGATCGAGCCCTCGCCGGTGCCGGTGACGCGCACGGTCTTGGACAGCACCACCGCCCCGCTGCGCAGGCGCGGGCCCACGTCCTCCAACATGCCGCGCATGATCGCCGGGACGCCGGCCAGCACGAACACATTCTCCTTCTGGAAGCCGGGCGGGCCCTGCACAGGATTCTTCACCAGCGTGCCGCCTTCGGGCACGTGCGCCATGCGGCGGCGGGCGGCGTTGGGCTCGCCCCACCGCTCGCGCAGCATGGCCATGATCTCGGGATGCTCGGGGGCCGTCACGCCGAAGGCCTTGGCGATCGAGTCGGCGGTGATGTCGTCGTGGGTCGGGCCGATGCCGCCGGTGGTGATGACGTAGTCGTAGCGCGCGCGCAGGGCGTTGACCGCGTCGACGATGTCCTGCTCGACGTCCGACACCACCCGCGCTTCGCACAGATCGACGCCATACGTGGCCAGGTACTTGGCGATGGCCGACAGGTTCACGTCCTGGGTCCGGCCCGACAGGATCTCGTCGCCGATGATCATCACGGCGGCGGTGACGCGTTCGCTGGTGGTCATCGCTTCGATCCCTTATGTCGCCTTGTTCCGACTACCGACTTAGGCCCCGCATGCTGCTCCCGCAACCGCTCGTTCATGGCCGCCTCGTCAGCCGCTACAAGCGCTTCTTCGCCGACCTCGTGTTGGACGACGGGCGGGAGATCACCGCCCACTGCCCCAATCCCGGCGCCATGCTGGGCGTGCGCGAGCCCGGCCAGGGCGCCTGGGTGTCGTGGTCGGACGATCCCAAGCGCAAGCTGGCCTACACCCTTCAGCTCGTCGAACAGGACGGCGCGCTCGTCGGTATCAACACCCTGCTGCCCAACAAGCTGGTCGCCGAAGCCCTGGCCAACGATTGGATCCCCGAACTCACCGGCTACGCCACCGTCAAGCCGGAGGTGAAGTACGCCGAAGCCAGCCGCGTCGACTTCCTGCTGACCCACCCAGACCGCCCGCCGTGCTGGCTGGAGGTCAAGAACTGCCACTTCAGCCGCACGCCGGGCCTGGCCGAGTTTCCGGACTGCAAGGCCGAGCGCTCGACCCGGCACCTGACCGACCTGGCCGCGCAGGTCGCCGAGGGCCACCGCGCCGTGGCGCTGTTCATCGTCCAGCGCGAGGACTGCGAGACCTTCGAGGCCTGCGCCGACCTTGATCCCAAGTTCGCCGCGGGCTTGGACGCGGCCGCCCGGGCGGGCGTCGAGATCCTGGTCTATGCCTGCGGCATGAGCACCGAAACCATCCGTGTGTCCCGGCGGATCGTGTGGACCAACGCTCACCTAACAGCGATTTAAGCTGCAATCGCCAGCGTGTCGGTTACCCATGCGTCACGCGCGAGTGGGGCGCGAAGTGGGGATCGCATGAAGAGGACCGTCCTGGCCATCTGCGCGCTGGCGCTTGCCGTCTCCGCTTGCGGACGCAGCGATCCGTCCAAGCCCGAGAGCGGCATGATGACCGGTCTGCGGGCGATCTTCGCGTTCAAGGCCTGCACCGGCGAGCTGGAAGAGCGCTTCGGCCTGAGCAAGATCGAAGGCGTCAATTCCAACGACATGGACCCCGCCCCGACCGGCAAGCCCGGTGAATGGGACGTCAAGTTCACCGCCGACCTGACCGAGAAGGAAACTGGCCGGGTCACGCGCTACAAGGGCGTGTGCCACGTGCGCCGCGACCGCCCCACGACCCTGGACGCCGAGTTCGTCAAGGAGGTCCGCCCGGCCCGCGATACGGTGCGACGCATCAATCCCTAGTGCGTTGGATGGGGTCCAGGGTTGAAATCCGTGCTAGGATTGCGAGATACGCCCTAGACGTACTTATGACCCTTTCCGATCGCCGCGCCTCGCGGCGGCGACGCCCGAGTAGAGCATGACCTTGGACAACACCCTCGAAATCGAAGCCGAAACCCGCACGGGGCAGATCAAGCTGCACAAGCCGGAAGACTTCGAGGGCATGCGCAAGGCCGGCAAGCTGGCCGCCGAGTGCCTGGACATGCTGATCCCGCACGTTCAGCCGGGCGTCTCGTCCGACCACCTGGACACCCTGGCCCGCGAGTTCATCCTCGATCACGGCGCCCTGCCCGCCTGCCTCTATTATCGCGGCTATCCCAAGACGGTCTGCATCTCGCGCAACCACGTCGTCTGCCACGGCATCCCCGGCGAGTGGACGCTGAAGGAAGGCGACATCGTCAATATCGACGTCACCGTCATCGTCGACGGCTGGCACGGCGACACCTCGCGCATGTACGGCGTCGGCGAAGTGGGCCCGCGCGCCCGTCGCCTGGTCGAGATCACCTATGAGGGCATGAAGCGCGGCCTGGACGCGGTGAAGCCGGGCGCCACGCTGGGCGACATCGGCCACGCCATCCAGAGCTATGTCGAGGCCCAGCGCTGCAGCGTCGTGCGCGACTTCTGCGGCCACGGCCTGGGCAAGGTGTTCCACGACGCCCCGAACATCCTGCACTTCGGCCGCCCCGGCCAAGGCGCGGTGCTCAAGCCCGGCATGTTCTTCACCGTCGAGCCGATGGTGAACCTGGGCAAGCCGGCCGTGAAGGTGCTGAACGACGGCTGGACCGCCGTGACCCGCGACAAGTCTCTGTCGGCCCAGTGCGAGCACTCGATCGGCGTGACCGAAGACGGCTACGAGGTCTTCACCGCCTCGCCGGCCGGTCTGTTCCAGCCGGCAATCCTGGGCGGCTGAGTTTCAAGTTCTGCTCCCCCAGCGGGGGAGCAGAATTGAACCGAACCTCTAGACAACCCTGACGCGATCATCCCTACTACCCCTCGCCAGAGTTCGGGGGATGGCATGGTCAGCGTCAAAGCCTTGGGTGTGTCCGATGCGACGCCGGTCGAGCCGGTCGTCATCGCCAAGCCCAAGAAGATCTCCGTCCACGCTCATCACGCCGGCCACCGCGAGCGTTTGCGTCAGCGGGCCAAGGCGGGCGGGTTTGTGGCCCTGCCCGACTACGAGCTGCTGGAGCTCTATCTCTTCCGCACCTATCCGCGCGGCGACGTCAAACCACTGGCCAAGAGCCTGCTGACCCGCTTCGGCTCGCTGGGCGGGGTGCTGGGCGCGACCGTCGAGGAGCTGGCCACCGTGCCTGGCGTCGGCGAGACCGCCGCGATGGATATCAAGCTGCTGCACGAGGCCACGCTGCGGGCCGGCCGCGACAAGATCGTCAAGCGGCCGGTGATCAGCTCGTGGAGCGCCTTGCTGGGCTATGTCCGCGTGGCCCTGGCCAACGAGTCGCGCGAGCAGTTTCGCGTTCTCTTCCTGGACAAGAAGAACCAGCTGATCGCCGACGAGATCATGAACCGCGGCACCGTCGACCACGCCCCGGTCTATCCGCGTGAGATCATGCGCCGGGCGCTGGAGCTGTCGTCCAGCAACCTGATCATCCTGCACAACCATCCCACTCGCGATTTTTCGGTCACGCGCACCCCCATACAACCACGTTGATTTTACTACATATTTTACTTTTCAGAGCCATCAGAATTCGGCATGCTGAGGCCGTTAGGAAGGGTTGATCCAGTCGCTTACGCCACCAATTACCGACCCCAGTAAGTGGCGACGACACCCGACTTGCCAGCCATCGGGAGAGTCTCATGCCGAGCCTCACAGACGGCGCGCTCCGTCGCGCGCTCAAGGAAGTTGAACAGTCCCAGAAGGCGGTCGCGCTCGCTGATGGAGAGGGGCGTGGCACCGGCCGGTTGATCATCATGATTAGGCCGATGCCAACTCGCGTCATCGCCGATTGGATGGCGCAACAGTGGCGCGATGGCAGGCGTACTCGGCGAAAGATCGGCACTTATCCGTCGATGTCTCTGCGCGAAGCCAGGGAGGTCTACGAGCGTGACTTTGCCGACAGCATCCAAAAAGGACGCAGCATCAAAGTGGTGGGCGACACGCGCGCCGGCACCGTCGCTGACCTCTTCGAGGCCTATACGGGCCACCTTAAGTCATCGGGGAAGGCATCTTGGAAGGAGACGGAAAAGGGATTGAACAAGATTGCTGACACGCTTGGCCGCCATCGCCCCGCGCGCGACATCACGCCGGTCGAGATCGTCGATGTCATCCGTCCGATATATGATCGTGGGGCCCGTTCGATGGCCGACCACGTCAGAGGATATATCCGGTCGGCGTTCAGTTGGGGCCTCAAGTCAGAACACGATTACCGAAGCACAACGCCGCGTCGCTTCGGTCTAGTGCATAATCCTGCCGCCAGCATTCCAACTGAGCCTTATGTTCCCAGCAATCGATGGCTCGACGAAGAGGAGTTTCGTCGCCTCTATCGTTGGCTGGAATGCCCGGACACGCCGGTGCACCCGCCGTACACGCGCGCAGTTCGCCTGATCATGTTGACAGGTCAGCGCGTCGACGAGATCGCGCGCCTACACGTCGACCAATGGGACGCTAAGGAAAGGATCCTCGACTGGTCGAAGACCAAGAATGGCAAGCCACACGCTATTCCCGTACCAAATGTTGCGGCTGAACTTTTGGACGCGATTCAGCCGAACAGTTACGGCTGGCTCTTTCCCTCGGCGATGGACCCAAGCCGACCTGTCAGCCACCAGACGCTCTACAGCTTCATCTGGCGCCAGCGGGAGCGCGAGGTCATCCCCATAGTGACCAATCGGGACCTACGGCGGACCTGGAAGACGCTTGCCGGGAAAGCGGGTTTATCAAAGGAAATCCGCGATCGCATTCAGAACCACACACTCCAGGATGTGAGTTCGAAAGCGTACGATCGGTGGAGCTACATGCCTGAGAAACGTGCCGCGATGAAGCAATGGGACAACTTCGTCCGCGGTATTATCAACCCCAAGCGTTCAAAACTGGTCGTGTGACGGGGGCTCGGTCGTGCGCGGGGCCTGGTCCTTGTCCTCGCCCTTCGGCGGCCTCGTCCACACCAACTGCGCGTTGGCGCCCTCATCGTCCGGGAAGAGCGCAGCCGAAAGGGGAGCGGGCAAGAAGGGATCGTCGAGGCTAACCCGGAAGTAGCTGTGCGCATGGTCGCCGCCCCAGCGGGCTTCCCAGGCGTCGCCAACGCGGGAGCTTCCCACCATGACCCGAAACGCGGGCGCATTCGAACCCGCTCGATCGTCATTCGGGACGAACCGCACCTTGGCGTTGGCGACCAGCGTCCGGACTTCACCTTCCCAGCCACCGCCGCGCGATGGTTTGAAGTTGCCGATGACCAGCTTGATCATGACTTCGCCTCCCGCGTCTTTGCGCCGGTCGCTCTTGGGTCGAACTCTCGGCGCTCGACTAGCAAGATCTTTCGGGCGGCGACGAACTCCCGATCGTTCAGCAGAAAGTGCTCGATCATCGAAGCGCCGAGATCGGCCGGGCTGGCCTCGACGCTGTTGCGGGTGTTGTAGATGGTCGCGTAGTCCCCCAGAGCATCTTCGACGTCAGGCATGATGCTGAGCGTGAGCTTGACCGGGGTGCGATTGGGCAGCTTGCCCAGCTTCAGATCGGCCATGTCGAACTCCTCTACAAGGCCCGCCAGGGGCGCAGGACTAGGTCCTTGTGGACGATGACGCGTAGCGGCCAGCCGGGCCGCACGCGCAGGGTGGGTTGAACGTCGAGTTGCTTGCCGACGATCTGTTGGCCAGCTTGAGAGGCGCTTTGCTGGGTCGACTGCCGGACGGCGCGAACTAGGTCGCTCTCGCCGCCACCAAGGCTCAGTTCCGTGCCGACGCCGAGCAAGGTCGAGAGCGCGACCCCCTTGAGGAGCTGCCAGGTGTGGAAATCCACTTGGTCAGCGAGTCCGGCGTAGCCCGCGGCGTCCGTAGCCGGCAGGTTGTCCAGCTGGATCGAGACGCCGTCGGGCAGAATGATCCTTTGCCAGACGAGCAAGGCGCGCCTTTGGCCGAAGGCGACCACGCTGTCGTAGCTGCCGATCAGGCGCGAGCCCTGGGGGATCAGCAAGAAGCGGCCCGTGGCGCTGTCGAACACGTTCTCTGTGACCTGTGCGATTACCAGGCCCGGCAAGTCGGAATTGAGACCCGTGATCAGGCTGGCGGCAATGACGCCGCCGGCCATAACCTGATAGGGCGATCGCGGCGTCTCCAGCTGGTGCGGATTGTAGATGTCGCCGCCGCGCGGGGTGGCCTCCATGAACGCCGCCTTCCGGTCTTGGCCATTGGGATCTCGGATCGCGGCCGCCGGCGGAACCGGCGCCGTCGGCACGGCGGAGGGGCCGACGAGATCACGGGGCGCGATCGCCGCGTCGGTACGACTGGCGACCTGCACCATGACGCCCGCTTCGCGAGCTTGACGGGCTTGACCAGCCCGTCGCTGACGCTCGGCTTCGACGGCTTGCTGAGCGGCTGTTGGCCGAGCCGATGAAGCGTTCGCGCCATCGCCGCCAACCATCAAACCGTCACGGCGCTGTTGGTCGATTACGGCCCGCCCCAGATCGCCGGGCAACGGCGGCCCCAGGCGAGGCGCCGCGCCAGACTGGGCATAGTCGCTCGGAAGCTGGCGGACGGCCTCTGCCGGCGCCCCCCGATCCGCGGCCTGCGGCTCGTCGGCCGTTCTGGTCATCTGAAGGGTGCGAGGGCTAAGAGCGAACCACGCCAGACCCGACAGACCGATCGCGCCGACGGCCACGGCTCCGATCATCAGCCCGCGCCGAAAGCGAACCACGCGTGGCGGCCGCGCGCGCAAACTCAGAGTGTCGGTCGCCACCTTCGATGGCGACATCGCCTCCGGCGACCCGCCGGGCGAGTCAGGATCCTGGGTCATCGCGCGCCTCCCCGGGACTGACCGTCGGTCCGGGTAACCCGGACGACCTGCTGAGGCGCCTCGCCCATCCGCAGTTCGGCGGCGGCGAAAAGCCGATCGACGATGTAGCGGTTGCCTCGGACGCGATAGTTGACCAGCTGGCTGTCGCCGAGCGGGCCCACGACGAAAAGCGGCGGCGCCTCGCCCTGGTCGAGACGATCGGGGAACTCGATGTAGACTTTCGAGCCATCGTCCCAGGCGCGCACGGGTCGCCATGCTGGGCTGTCGCCGCTGATCGCATATCGGAAGTGCAGCGAGTCGATCGCGACGTTGTCCGCGACAGGTTCCGCTGCTGAGGCTTCCGCGTTCTGGCGTCGCAAGGCGAGGAGTCGGTCCTGGGGGTAGATCCAGGAAATCGCCGCCATGGCCGTGGCGTCGGTGCTTTCCAGCGCCAGGTGATAGGCGCGACGGTCGGTCGTGACGACCATGTTCGTGGAAAGCCCCGCGGCGAAGGGCTTGATCAGCACATGCACCCGCTTGGACTGCCCGTCCCCGCTGGTCGTGTCTCCGATCACCCAGCGCACCGTGTCGCCGGCCGATACGGCGGTCAGTTGCTCGCCAGGTTCCAGGACGACATCGCTGACGCGTTCGGGAGCGGTGTAGAGGCGATAGAGCGCGCCCTCGGTCCAGGGATAGACCTGAACGGCGTTGATATAGCCGGCTGCGCTGGGCTCGCGCGTCGCGGCGCGATTGGCGGCCTCGACCCGCGCGCGCGGCGGCTGGGCCTCCGGCCGCGTGCTGGGCGCCGGCAGCAGCTGGCCCGGAAGGGGCAGCGGCTTGGGGATCTCAACGATCTCCACCGGCTTTGGCGGTTCGGCCGCGACTTGGGCCGGCTTGAAGTCGGCGGCGTCGAAGGCGATGGCCGGCGGCGGGATCTTGCCATTGGCGCAGCCGGCGAGCGTGGCGGCGCAAGCCAGCAGGATGGGGGTCCGGACATTCATGGCTGAAGGTCTCCTTGCACGGGTCCAACGAAGGGCGGGGAAGGCATCGAAGGCGCAGCGGTCGATGCCGGCGCTGCGGCCGGACGGGTCTCGGCCTCCTGCGCCCAATCGACGGCGTCGACGAACAGGCCGAGCGGGTTGCGCTCGAGTTCGGCGCGGGTCTTGGGCTTTTGCCGAACCAGGGTCAGGATCGCCGTCCAGCGCTCGGTCTTGGCCAGGCTCCCGCGCTCGAACGTCCTCTCCTCCCATTTCACCTGGAACGACGTGGGCGAGGCGCGGACCACGCTGATCACCTGGACCGACACGCTGCGCGATCCGATCTGGGTGAAGGGGTCATTGGCGCGCGCGTGCGCGTCCAGGAAGGCGTCGCCGCGTCCAGACGCCAGGTCGTAGGCCTCAAGCCAGCGCTGGCGCACAATGACCGGATCCGTCGACAAGGACCGGACATCGGTGATGAACCGGCGCAGCTGGCCGGCCAAGACGGTGTCGTCCGGTCGATAGTCCTGCTCGGCTGGACCGACGGCCCGCGCTTGGCCGAGGCGATCGACTTCGACCACATAGGGTTCGATGCGGCTTTGAGCCGACTGCCAGATCGCGCCGCCGGCCAGGATCGACGCCAGGGCGAGACTGCCGAAGAACGCCAGGCGCCAGCTGTGCGCCTGGGCCCGGGCCGAGCCGATGCGATCGTCCCAGAGCTGGCCGGCCTTCTGGTAGGGCGTCACAGGATCCGGCGTCTGGCCGTAGCGCTGAGGCGTGCGAGTAAAGCGCATGGCTCAATCCTCCTTACTGCTGAGATCGGGGTTGGCCGAGCCGCCGGGCCGATCGCCGTCCTTGATGGTCTGCAACACGGCGTGGCGGCGGACATGAGCGGACTGGGCCGATTGCAGCTGGCGCGCCCACGCCGGCGGCGCGGCGCCCTGCCCGCCGGTGGCCTCGGCGCCCGAGGCGGCCGGTGACGGCGCACCCGCCACGGGACTCGTGCCGCCCGTGGCCCGCCAGGCGCCGGCGCGGCCGCGCTGCGCGCTGTCGGAAAGCGAGCTGGCGGCGCGGCCAGCCATGTCTCGGAACGGCTGGCTCGCGGCGCTGGCGGCCGCGCGCGCCACGCCGCTCAGGCCCGACGCGACGCCCGCCGCGCCGCTGGCGCCCGATGTGGCCTGACGCAGCTGGTAGGCGGCGCTGGCCGCCGAACCCATCGCGGTCCCGGCGCGAACCGCCGCGAGACCGCCGGCTCCCGCCGCGCCCAGAGCCCGAGCGCCCAACATCGCGCCGCCGCCCACGAGCATGGCCGCGCCAGCCGCCGTCCCGACCGCGGCGCCGGCGCCCAGCTGCGGGGCGCCGGACACCAGGCCCGAAGCGATGCCGGGACCGAAGATCGAAAGGCCGGCAAGCGTCAGGGCGCCCAACACCAGGGTCATCGCGTCGCCGAGATCCGGATCCGGACCGAGCGTGGCGACGAAGGCGTCGAAGAAGCCCGCGCCGATGCCGACGATCACCGCCAACACCATCACCTTCACGCCGCTAGAAATGACATTGCCCAGCACGCGCTCGGCCAGAAAACTGGTCTTGTTCCAGAAGGCGAACGGGACAAGCACGAAGCCCGCCAGGCTGGTCAGCTTGAACTCCAGCACCGTGACGAAAAGCTGGATGGCCATCACGAAGAAGGCCAGGACCACCAGCACCCAGGACAGGGCCAGCAGCGCGATGGTCACCGCGTTGGCGACGACTTCGGGCCAGCCGGTCAGTTCGCTGGCCTTGGCGATCAAGGGGTGGGCGGCGGTGAAGCCGATGCTGGCCAGCTTGCCCGGCCGCAGTAAATCCTCAGCGCTGACCCCGCCTCCTCCGGCGGTCAGGCCAAGGCCCGCGAACGACCGGAAGATGATCTCGCTGAGCGTCTTGAAGTTGCCCAGGATGAACGCGAAGGCGCCGACATAGAGCACCTTCTTGATCAGCCGGCCCAGGACGTTGTCGTCGCCTTCCAGCGCCCACCATAGCCCCGCCAGCGTGACGTCGATGGCGATCAGGGTCGTGGTCAGGAACCCAACATCGGGACCCAGCAGGCCAAAACCGCTGTCGATGTAGGCGCTGAAGGCCGCCATGAAGCGGTCGATGATGTTGAGGTCCGGTGCGGGGTCCACGGGCGTGACCTTTCGCTGCCTGGTCGCTGGGCGATCAGGGCCGAGGGGTGTAGGCGGAGGCCTCGCCGATGAACCGGCGGGCGGCGAGCTTGCCGGCCTCCAGGACCTGGGCCTGACGCGCGCTTTCCAGCGCCTGCGCCCGATACTGCGCGGCCATCAGGGTCTGGATCTGCTGGTCCTGCTTGATGGCCAGGGCCTGGAGCTGGTTGGCGGCCTGTTGGGCAGCCAGGGCGCCGGCCGCGCCCTGGCTGCGCTGGACGAGCTGGTCGATCAGGCTGGCGTCGGCCTGGACGTTCTCGACGACCTTGGCCTGCACCTTCAGGGTCTGGCGGTAGCCGTCCATCGCCGCCCTGGCCTGGGCCCGGGCGCGGTCGAGAAGCTGGCTGGTCGTGGCGTTGGGATCCAGGGTCGTCGGATAGGAGTCGGCAAGCACCGCCTCGGTCGAGGCCAGGGTGAAGGCCATGCCCTTGGCCTGCGCCATCAGGGCGTCCACTTGCTGCAGCGCGTCCCTGATCGGCGCCAGCGCCGTGTAGTCGAGCGACTTCAGGTTGCGGGCCATGTTCTGCAACATGGTCAGCTCGTTCTGCAGCGAGCTGATCTGGTTGTTGACCTGCTGCAGCGACCGGGCCGCCGTCAGCAGGTTCTGAGCGTAGTTCGTCGGGTCGAACACCGTGAACTGCGCGGCGGCGGGCGTGACGAGGCCCGGCAACGGCGCCAGCGCCAGGGAGGCGGCGGCGAGACTGGCGATAGCCAGACGCGCATGGTGGCAGGTCGGCAGGCGCAGGGATTTGAGACGCGGGGTCATGGCGTGACATCCTTCTCGATGGGGGTGGATGCGAAATTCGCGGCCAGCGGAGCGGCCCAATCGAGACCGCGGGCGGCAAGGAAGGCGGCCGCGAAACCGGCCTCGCCGTGCTGCGCCAAGACCTTGTCGATCAGGGCTTGGGTCACCGGATCGGAGGCCCCGCACAGCGCCAGGGCGACGGGCCCCAGACCAAGCTCGAACAGTCGGTTGCCCAGCCGAGATTGCAGGTAATAGTGGCGCTTGGGCGTGGCCCGGGCGATCAGCTCGATCTGGCGGTCGTTGAGGCCGAACCCTTGGTAGACCTTGCGCGATAGCGGCTCGGCGGCGCGGTCATTGGCCAGGAAGATGCGCTGGGCGCAGCCGTCGATGATGGCCGGGGCGATCGTGCTGTCGGCGATGTCGGCTAGCGACTGGGTGGCGAACACCACGCTGACGTTGCGCTTGCGCAGTTCCTTGAGCCATTCACGGATGCGCGCGGCAAAGAGCGGGTTGTCGAGAAACTTCCAGGCCTCGTCGAGCACGAGCAGGGTCGGACGGCCATCGAACCGCGCTTCCAGCCTGTGGAAGAGATAGGTCAGGACCGGCGCGACGACGGACGGGGTCGAGGCCAGCGCTTCGGTCTCGAAACACAGCACGTCGCCGACCGACAACCCGTCCTCGGCCGCGTCCAGCAGACGGCCGAACGGCCCATCCAGCGTGTAGGGCGCCAACGCCGCCTTCAGCGGGTTGGACTGGAGCAGCATCGAAAGCCCGGTCAGCGTCCGTTCGGCTGGCGGCGCGCCCGAAAGGCTGACCAGCGCCGACCACAGCGCGTCCTTGATTTCTGGGGTGACCGGGACGCGCTCGTTGGCCAACAGGTCCGCCAGCCATTCGCTGGCCCAGGCCCGCGCGCCGGGACGGTCGATGTCACGCAAGGGCTGGAACGCCAGGCCGCTGTCGCTAGCCAGACCGTAGTGCCTGCCGCCCATCGCCAGGGTGACAGCTCGCGCCGAGAACCGCTTGTCGAAGACATAGACCTGGGCGCCGGGATAGCGGCGAAACTGCAGGGCCAGGAAGGCCAAGGCCACCGACTTGCCCGCGCCGGTGGGGCCGACCAGGAGCATATGGCCGACATCGTCGACATGGGTCGAGAAGCGGAAAGGCGTCGCGCCGCTGGTCAAGGCGTGGAAGGTCGGCGGTCCGGCCAGATGCCGGTTGGCGTCCTGCCCGGCCCAGACCGAGGACAACGGCATCAGGTGCGCCAAGTTGAGGCTATGGACCAGCGGCTGGCGGACGTTGGCGTAGACCTGACCCGGCAATGAGCCGAGCCAGGCCTCGACGGCGTTGACCTGCTCACGGATGCAAGTGAAGCCCAGGCCATTGACGATGCGCTCGACCAGCCGGACCTTCTCGTCGGCCGCCAAGGGATCGCTGTCCGAGACGGTGATGGTGGTGGTCAGATAGCCGAAGCTGACGTGATCGCCGCCCAAGGTCTGGAGCGCCAGATCGGCGTCCGCCAGCTTGTTGTCGGCGTCGCTGTCGGTCAGCGGCACGGGCTCGTTGCTGATCACCTCGCGCAGGATCTGCACGACAGACTTGCGCTTGTTGAACCACTGCCGGCGGATGCGGGTCAGCGCCTTGGTGGCGTCGGCCTTGTCCAGGCAGATGAACCGCGTCGTCCAGCGATAGGCGAACGCCTGGTGATTGAGGGCGTCAAGGATGCCGGGCCGCGTCGCGTTCGGGAAACCCAGAACCGTCAGGGTGCGCAGATGCTGGTCGCCCAGGCGCGGCTCGATGCCGCCGACGAGCGGCGTGTCGACCAGCAGGCCATCGAGATACATCGGGATCTCGGGGACGGCGACGGGGTGGCGGCGCGTCGAGATCGTCGCGTGCAGATAGGTCAGGGTCTCGCCGTCATCGAGCGCGCGGACCTGCGGCATGAAGCCGGCGAGCAGGTCGAGGATGCGGTCGGTGGTGGCGACGAAGGCCGCCAGTTCCTGGCGCCAGTCGCGCCCGTGAACGGGACCGGCGCGCTCGATCAAGGCCCGCTCGGCGCGGCTCACCTGATCGACCGGCGGCAGGAAATAGAGCGTCAGATGGCAGAGGCTCTCGAAATGCTCGCCCTTCTGGCCATCGAAATCGGCCCTTCGTTCCTCGTCGACCAGCCAGGATGCGGCGTCGGGGAAGACCCCGTCCGGATAGCCCAGCGCCGGGATACGCTCGGCGTCGAAGAACAGCGCCCAGCCCGATCCAAGCCGGCGCAGGACGTTGTTGGCGCGGGCGCAGACCGAGACCAGGCCCGCGTCCGTAGTGCTTTCCAGATCCGGACCGCGGAAGCTCAAGGTGCGCTGGAAGCCACCGTCCTTGTTCAGCACCACGCCCGGCGCGACCAGCGCCGCCCAGGGCAGATGGTCGGCCAACCGGTCGGCGTTGCTGCGGTATTCGCGCAGGTTCAGCATGCCAGCCACCCCTTCTGACGCAGGTGGCGCGTGACGACGGCGGCGAAGTCGGGGTCGCGCTTGGCGGCGAACACCGCCAGGCTGTGGCCGACTAGCCAGATCACCAGACCCGCGATCCACTGCTGCAAGCCCAGACCCAGCGCCGCGGCGAGCGTGCCGTTGAGAATGGCGATAGACCTCGGCGCGCCGCCCAGGAGGATCGGCGCGGTCAGCGAGCGATGGAGCGGGACTTCGAAACCCTCGACATCGCCGCTGGAAGGAGTGGCTGGCGCGCTCATGCGATCAACGCGCCTCCGCCGAACGAGAAGAAGGTCAGGAAGAAGCTGGAGGCGGCGAAGGCGATCGACAGGCCGAAGACGATCTGGATCAGCTTGCGAAAGCCGCCGCTGGTCTCGCCGAAGGCCAGGGCCAGGCCGGTGGTGATGATCACCAGGACCGCGACGATCTTGGCGACGGGCCCCTCAACCGACTCCAGCACCTGCTGCAACGGCTCTTCCCAGGGCATGCCCGAGCCGGCGGCCTGGGCCTGAGCGGACCAGAGCAGGATCAGGATCGAAGTCAGGGCTGTGAGGTGGAGCGGGCGCGGGTCGGCGACCGCGCGCGCCTTCGCGACGTACGACATCAAGGTTCTCCCTGTCTGAGGGCTTTCAGCTGTGGAGGGTCGAGATCGACGACGACGTAGTCGCCGGAGGAATCGAGACCGGTGACCCGGGCTAGGGTCTCGACGCGGCGGCCGGTTCCCCGGCCCCGGATGAAGACGACCAGATCGACCGCCTCAGCGATCAGTCGTCGCGGCACGGTGACCACGCTCTCCTGGACCAGCTGCTCAAGCCGGTAGAGGGCCGAACGTGCGGAGTTGGCGTGGACGGTGGAGAGACCGCCGGGGTGGCCGGTGTTCCAGGCCTTCAGCAGGTCCAGCGCCTCGCCGCCGCGCACCTCCCCGACCACGATGCGGTCGGGCCGCAGGCGCAGGGTCGAGCGCACCAGATCGGTCAGGCTGACGACGCCGGGCCGGGTACGCAGGGCCACGCAATCGGGCGCGGCGCACTGCAGCTCCGGGGTGTCCTGCAGCAGGATGACCCGCTCGTCAGACTTGGCGACCTCGGCCAGGAGCGCGTTGGCCAGGGTGGTCTTGCCCGCCGACGTCGCGCCGGCGATCAGGATGTTGAGATGCTCGTCGATCGCTTGGCGGAGGACCTGCGACTGCAGCGGCGCCATGACGCCGGCCTCGACGTAGTCGTCCAGGGTATGAATGCGGGTGGCCGGCTTGCGGATCACGAAGAACGGCGCCGGTGAAACCGGTGGCAGCACACCTTCGAACCGCTCGCCGATCAGCGCTTCGCCGCGGGGCGGCAGATCGGCGCTGACGATCGGCGCACCGGCGTGAACCTCGGTGCGGACATGGCTGGCGACCAGCCGGATGATCCGCTCGACCTCGGCCGCCGCCAGGCTGACGCCCGTATCGACGCGCCCCTCGCCGAGGCGGTCCAACCTCAGCACGCCGTCGGGGTTGACCATTACCTCGACCACCGCCGGATCGGCGAGGGCGACGGCGATGTCGGGCCCCATCGCCGTGCGCAGCATCGCCGCGCGCCGATCCAGGGTTTCCACGCCAGCCATGCTCATGGGGCCGCCTCCCCAGTCTGATCCAGGGTCGCGCGGCCGCTGGCGACCTGACGGCCGACCTGGTCGACGAAGCGGGCGAAACGCTCTCGGCCCACGGCCTGGGCGGCCTTGTCGGATTCCGGCAGCGGCGCGGTGACGGTCAGCTGGTAGCGGACAAACAGCGCCAGGCTTTCGAGCAGGATCTTCTGGTCGCGTTCGATGCGGCCGAGTTGGCGGCTCATCCGGTCGAGCCGGACCTTGAAGAGGTCGTCGATCTCGCCGGCCGCGCGGCGGCCCAGATAAGCCCGCAGCGCGTCGGCGACGATGGCCGACTTGGAGGTCCCCGGCTTGTTTCCCAGCCGATCAAGTTCGGCGGTCAGGGCGTCGTCGAGATAGAGGTGATGGCGGGGCTTCACGATCGCCCCCTCAGAAAGACGGGAGCAGGTCGTCGTCGCCACGACCGGCCCCTTCGTTCATGGCGTGGGCGCGGGCGACAGGAGCATTGGCCTGGGCGCGGGCCATGGCCGCGCGGTCGGCGGCGACGTCGCCGTCGTCCTCGCCCAGACCCAGACCAAGCTCGACATCCTCGCCGCTCGGCCGGACCGTGGCGTCCTCGGAAAGCCCAGGATGGCGTTGCTGCTGGAGACCGCCCTCCTCGTCCAGCAGGGCCTCGGCGTCGACCGCGCCGGCCAGCTCGGCGTGAGGACCACGCACCTGTCCGCCCCAATCGTCACCGCGCGGCGGCGGACGATCGACATAGGCGCCATCGCGCAGGGTTGGAGGCGCGGCGACACGGCGCGCGAAGTTGTCGTCTTCGTAGTAGCGGAGCTTCTTGGCGCGGATCGGCGCCAGGCCTGACACCAGGACCAGCGCGTCGTCCGGCGGCAGCTGCATGACCTCGCCGGGCGTCAACAATGGCCGGGCGGTCTCCTGGCGGCTGACCATGACGTGGCTGAGCCAGGGCGAAAGCCGATGGCCGGCATAGTTGCGCTGGGCGCGCAGCTCCGTCGCCGTGCCCAGAGCGTCCGAGATGCGCTTGGCGGTGCGCTCGTCGTTCGATGAGAACGCGATCCGGACGTGGCAGTTGTCCAGGATGGCGTTGTTCTCGCCGTAAGCCTTGGAGATCTGGTTCAGGCTTTGGGCGATCAGGTACGCGCGGATGCCGTAGCCGGCCATGAACGCCAAGGCGGTCTCGAAGAAGTCCAGACGCCCCAGCGCGGGGAACTCGTCGAGCATCATCAGGAGCTGGTGCTTGCGGCTCTTGGCCGGGTCGCCTTCGAGGCGCTCGGTCAGGCGACGGCCGATCTGGTTGAGCACCAGGCGCACCAGCGGCTTGGTCCGGGAGATGTCGGACGGCGGAATGACCAGGTAGAGGGTCACCGGGACCGGCGCGTCGACGAGGTCGGCGATCCGCCAGTCGCAGGCGCTGGTGGTCAAGGCGACGGTCGGGTCGCGATAGAGGCCCAGGAACGACATCGCCGTGGAGAGGACCCCGCTGCGTTCGTTCTCGGATTTATTGAGGACCTCGCGCGCCGCGCTGGCGACGACCGGGTGAACCTTGGGCGCGTCCGGCGTGCCCAGATGGTTGGTGGCCATCATCCGCCGCAGGGTGTGGGCGAACGAGCGCTGGGGATCGGAGAGGAAGGTGGCGACCCGGGCGAGGGTCTTTTCCTCTTCGGCGTAGAGGACGTGAAGGATGGCCCCGACCAGCAGGCTGTGGCTGGTTTTTTCCCAGTGCGACCGGCGCTCCAAAGCGCCTTCCGGGTCGACGAGCACGTCGGCGATATTCTGAACGTCGCGGACTTCGTCGGGTCCCTTGCGGACCTCCAGCAGCGGATTGTAGCGGGCCGACCGCGCGTCGGTCGGGTTGAACAGCAGGCAGTGCGAGAACGTCGAACGCCAGCCGGCGGTCAGGGTCCAGTTCTCGCCCTTGATGTCGTGGACGACGGCGCTGCCGGTCCACGACAGCAGGGTCGGGACGACTAGGCCCACGCCCTTGCCCGAGCGGGTCGGGGCGAAGGCCATGACATGCTCGGGGCCGGCATGGCGCAGGTAGCGGCCAGCCAACTGGCCCAGGAACACACCTTTCGACCGGAACAATCCGGCGGCCGTTACTTCACGACGGCTGGCCCAGCGCGATGATCCGTAGGTGGTGACTTGGCCGGTCTGGCGCGCCCGCCACAGCGAACCGGCGATCGCGCAGGCGCAGCCGAGAAAACCGCTGGCCCCGGCCAGCAGGCCGGCCTTGTTGAAGACCGACGGCGCATAGGCCTCGTAGTGGAACCACCAGTCGAAGAGCTGCCAGGGGCGATAGAGCGGTTGTCCGAACGGCGTCGCCCAGGGCGCGCCCAATTGGACCTGGTAGTCGAGCATCGCCGCGGCCCACTGGGTCGCGGTCCAGACGCCCAGCATCATGATCGCGAAGACCGCGAGGATCTGGCCGATGAGGAGCTTGGTGGGCGTCATGCGCCGGGTCCCGAGCCCTGGGCCGCGGCATGCGGATCAGGGCCAGGAGAGGCTCAGGCGGCGCCCCGGAATCGCTTATGGCGGTTAGGCCCGCGCGAGCACGCGCCAGGGGCCGTTCCGCCCGGCGCGTTGGAGAGCGCCTTGAAACTGTCAGAAGTTTCGCTATATTTCTGACAGTTGGAGGCGACGATGCAGAAGTTGACCCAAGCGATCCTGGAGCATGTGGCGCGCCTGCCGGAAGGCGCGACCGTGTCCGCCAAGGCGCTGCTCCACCTGGGCTCGCGCGCCGCGGTCGACCAGTCCCTGTCGCGTCTGGTTCGCCGAGGCCAGCTGATCCGCGCCGGACGCGGGCTCTATGTCCATCCTGTCGAGAGCCGGTTCGGCAAACGCCCGCCCTCCGTCGCGCACGTGGTCCAAGCCTTGGCCGCGTCGACCGACGAGGTGATCGCCTCGCACGGCGCGGCTGCCGCCAACGCTCTGGGCCTGACGACGCAGGTGCCGGTCCGCGAGGTCTACCTGACCTCCGGCCCCAGTCGCCGGCTGAAGCTCGGGGCCAAGTCGGTCGAATTGCGCCATGCCCCTAAATGGCAGCTGACCCTGGCCGGACGCCCGTCGGGCGAAGCCATCCGGGCTCTCGCCTGGCTGGGTGAAGCCCATGCGCCGGCCGCCTTGAAGACGCTCAGCCACCGCCTGTCCACCGAGGCGCTCGCTGAGATCGTCCACGCTCGTCCGCGTCTTCCGACATGGTTGGCCCAGCAGGTCAGCGGGCTGGCCGTGAATGGCTGACGCTTTCCTTGCGCTTTCCGCGGACGATCGGCGCGAAGCCTTGGCGGTGGCCAGCGCCGCAGCCGGCCGGCCGGTTCATCTCCTGGAGAAGGACGTTTGGGTGGTGTGGGCTCTGGACGCGCTCTTCACCTCCCGGTTCGGAAGCGACCTTGTTTTCAAGGGCGGCACGTCACTGTCGAAAGCCTACGGGGTAATCCGACGGTTCTCGGAGGATGTCGACCTGACCTACGACATCCGCGCCATCGCCGGCGACCTGGTGGCTGAGGCGGGCGCCGCCCTGCCGCCCAATCGCAGCCAGGAGCAGAAATGGTCCAAAACCATCAAGGCGCGCCTGGCCGAGTGGACCGAGCGGGAGATCGCGCCTCTGATCGAGGCGGCGATTGCCGCCGAACAGCTCGCCGCGCGTGTGCGAATCGAAGGCGAGAAGATCTTCATCGACTACGAGGCCCTGGCCACCGGCACCGGCTATGTCTCGCCGTCGGTGATGCTGGAGTTCGGCGCTCGCGCGACCGGCGACCCCTGGCAGGTTGTGCCGGTGACCTGCGACGCCGCGCCCGCCCTGGAAGGCCTGACGTTCCCGGAGGCTCGGCCCCAGGTCATGTTGGCGGAGCGGACGTTCTGGGAGAAGGCGACCGCGATCCATGTCTTCTGTGCACAGGGTCGCTTCCGGGGCGCTGATCGTTTCGCGCGCCACTGGCACGACATCGTGCGCCTGGACGACGCGGGCTATGCGGCCAAGGCCATCGCCGACCGGAGCCTGGCTGGCGCCGTGGCCGCCCACAAGACGATATTCTTCGCCGAAAAGGACAGCGAGGGCGCGACGATCGACTATCAGCACGCGGTGTCGGGCCATCTGCAGCTCGTACCGGAGGGATTGGCGTTGGAGCGGCTGGGGACGGACTACGCCCGCATGCTCGAGGACGGGTTGTTGGAGGATGGGGCCGAAACGTTCGAGGCGCTGATCGCACGCTGCGGTGATATCCAGGCCCTGGCCAACACGTTGACGTCCGAAAACGGTCAGGCCTAGTCGTCCAGGTCCGAAAAGACGTCGGCCAGCGGATCGACCGTCGTCGAAAACGAAAACGGGCTCGCACGGTTTTCTGATGGCGCCTCGCGCCCGCCCCCCTGCTGGCTGGCGTAGTAGTATTCCTCCTCCTGCCGCCAGGCATCTTCCTGCTCGGCCTCTGCTTCAAGCTCCGCGACGCGATCGGCGACGCGCCGCTTGACGATCTCCAGAACCTCGTCGGCCTCATCCTCGTCGACCCATCCCGCCAGCTCCTCGACGAAGGCGATCAGTTCGGCGAAGGCCTCGGCGGGCGATCCTTCGAAGTCACGGCTCGGCTCATAATAGGCCATGTAGCTGGACCCGCTTTCGCGCAGCTCGGCGAGCACGTCCTGGAGAAGCTCGTCGAACCGTTCGGCTCCAAGCACCTCACGCGCCCAGGTGCTCAGGCAACTGCGCAAACCCCACTGGCCGAGACCCTTGGCGATGCGCCCGCGCAGGTGTTGAAGGTATTCCAACGAGACGAGCCCCTCCGGCAACAGCACCGCCGCCAGCGCGAGCGTCTGATGGTCCAGAAGGCGCCCGTCGTCGAGGACCGGGTGGTTGATGGCCAGCGGCGTGGTGAAGTAGCGGCGGCGGAACTCCGGTGTCGCCTTGACGATCAGAAACCACCGCGGAAGGCGCGTCAGCCGCCCCCAATAGTGAGCCTTCATGCGGGCGATCAACCGATCGAAGTGACCGACGCCAACCTCGATCTTGGCGCCTTTGACCTCGACCCCCGCGCAGACGACCTCTTCGAGAATGCGTTCGGGAGGCGCTCCGCGCAGATACACGTCGAGCAGGACGGACGACCGTGTCGTGAAGGAGGCGAAGGCCTCGCCGATCGTCGGATGGCGAAACCGCCAGACCGGCTCGCCGTCCTCGACTCGGCGGACGCAGAACGCACCTTCCATGGCGTCCAACTCGGCGCCGATCTGCGGCGCCGAAACCGGGAAGGCGTCCAAAACGACGGCGAGCGCCTCGTCGCGCGGCAGGGTCACCGGCAGTTCCCCTCCGTGCATGAACAACAATGCCAACGCCGCCTGGCCAGCCGCCGCCAGTCCGCCGATCACCTCCTCCAGGTACTCGTCCGGATTGTCGACATAGCGCTCCAAGGCGCGGGCGGTCAGCTCCAGCTGCCCCGTGATCGCTTCCAACCCCAGCCGCCGCGCCACCTCAGGATTGAACCTTGGATGACGCGAAACCGCCGGCGCCAGCGGCTTGAAACCCGACTTCCAGGTCCGGCTGTGGTCGCCGAGCCGGACATGATTGGCCAGGATCAAGGCGCGGTCGCGCGGGCTGAAGTCCTCCACCTTGACCTCGACGATGCCCTTGCTGAGGCTCGGCGCGGTCGAAAGCTTCAGGCGCGGCTGCACCGCGCGCCAAATGTAGGTTCGGGAGGTCAGGACGAAGCGACTGCCCTTGGCCAGGGCGGCGACCAGGGCCGGGAGCTTGCGATTGAAGGTGTCCGCCGCGAAGTAGTCCGCTTGGCTGGGCCCAAAGACGTCGTCGATCCAGAACAGTCTCGGCTCGCGCGGAAGCCAGTGACCGTCGAGCTGGTCAAGGCCGGACAGTTCATAGGGTTCGGCCTTGAAGGCGTCGACCGACGCCACCGAGAGGGCTCGGGCGATGGTCGACTTGCCCGCCGCCGGCTCGCCGAGCAGCACCACGACGCCGTCGGTGGTCAGGGCGCGGACCGCCGCGCGATAAGGATCGGTAGCGACGAACCGGTCCAAATCGGCCCGGGAAGCCTCCAGCAAAGCCTGGGTCTGTTCGGCGCGACGGCCGTCGAGGATGAGGGATAGATCGCCGATCCCGTAGACCCGCGGCGCCAAGACCCGAAGGTTGGCCGATCGCCGGATGCGCCGCACGAGCTGCTCGCGTCCATGCACGTGGCAGGACTTGAAGCCGGCGGCGAGCACGCGCTCGCGGACGGCCTTGAGCGCGACGCGAGACACGCCGTGATTGGTCACCAGCAGATAGGCGTCGAACCCTTCTGCCACGAGCGCCGGAAGCTTCGTGAAGTCCTCGGCGAGGCTGGATTCGGTCAGCGATTGCTGGCGGGTGGTGTGCTTGGCCTGGATGGCCCACTGCCAAGGCGACTTGGCGTCCTGAAACGTGAAGCTCGCAAGTTCGCCGTCGACGCCGCCGTCCCAGGTCTTGGCGTAGGAGATCACCGGCGCGCCGAAGAGATCCTCCGCGTAGGCGATCGCCAGGTCCTGGAACGAGGCCCAGCCCAGTTCCTCGAGCGCAAGATGGTTGGCGGCCGGAAGCATCTAACGATCCTCCATCCGACTGCGACCCTGGCCAAGCATCGACAACGCGGCGTCCTCCCTGTTCGTGAGCATGAGCGAACCGACGGTCTAGCGCGACTTTTTCCTGAGCGCCGATCCTGACGTCACGACACCCGGTCCTGTTCCTGCTGGGCCAAGCCTTGCTCGATCAGCCGCTGGCGACGCTGGACCAACGCCTGGCGCACGTCGCGCCCAAAGCCGGCGTCGCGCAACGGTTCGGGCGTCTCGGCGATCAGCTCGCGATCAAGCCAGCACCATCGCCATCACCGCGCGGGCCGACGTCGCCGCCAGCCTAGGCAAGACGACTGTCCGTTTCGACAGCCAGCGGCGATCGCCTGGCGGCGGCCAGACGCAGGACTTCGGTTTGTGTGCTCACGTAGCCGGCCGCGCCGTAGGCGGCCAAAAGCGTTCCAAACCGTTTGCGAAAGTAGGTGGCGGTCGGGATCGTATGGTCCAGCTGGATCATGCACTCATTCAGGTAGCCGTGTTTCTCCAAGAGCCGACGCAGGAATCCGACAAGCTCCTCGTTGCTGAACCGCGCGCCCGCCGCATTGCGCAGAACCGATGGCTTTCGCGGCGGCCGGACGTTTGGCGCGCGTCCATTGACGCCGCGCCCGGCGCGCTTGGCGCCGGCGCGAACGTATTCGGATCGATCAAGCGGCGTGTTCAGGCCAGCGCGCGCATAGGCGGTCAACAGGCTGCCGAAGTGGATGCGGTAGGCCTTGGCCGAAGGCACGCCCCGCGTGGAGTTGATCAGCAGCCCGCTGATGAAACCATGCTCGGCATGAAGGTCCTGAAGTTTTGCCAACGCCGCCGCCTCGTCCCACCGCGTGCCGCCGCGCCCCCGGTTCTTGGCATACTTGGAGGGTTCATAGCCGATGTAGGCATAGGCCGCGTTCAAGCCGCCGAAGCGGCGTTCGAGCGTGTGGATCGACGGCGTGTAGGGACACCGGATCAGGATCGCGGCCGTCAACCGACCTTGCTCGGCCAGACATCGGCGAAGGCGCTCGGCGATCTCATCATTGGACAGACGCGCGGTGGTGGCGTCGAAGATCGCCTTGGCCTCGTTGAACAGGCGCTTGGGCACGATAGGGGGAAGCTCCTGGACCTTGATCCAGGATGATCGCGCCGTGCGTTTGGGCGGGCTCTTCAGGTACTGCCAGGTCTTTCCGTAGAAGACGACGCCGGTGTAGATCTCATCGACCAGGACCCTGCGCACCTTAGCCCCGGTCCATGGACCGGCGGTGGGATGGGGCCGGCCCTCCTTGATCAGGCGGCGCGCAATCGCTTCGTGGTTCAGGCGCCGACGCACGAACAAGCGGAAGATCTCTCGGACGGTCGCGATCTCCTCGGCGGGGCCGAGAACAAGGCGGATGCGGTCGGTGGTGATGGCCTTGCGCTCGCCGGCCTGCAGGATCTGGCGCGTCCTGCCCTCGTGGGTGATCAGCTCGCGTCGGATGCCGAACACCACCGCCGAACCGGTATGATGACCCAGCTGCGCCTGAAGCTTCTTGGCGCGACGCAGGCGATCGGACAGCTCGCGGACATACTCGCCGGCCATGATCCGCTTGATGTGCTTGACGATCGACGAGCCGGGCGAGCCGTCGTTCTCGAACGGCTCGACGCAGAAGCGAACATCGATCCCCGCCTCCCAGCACATGAACTCGTAGGCGGCGGACTCGTCGTAGTTCTGGTAGCGCCCCCATCGGCTGACATCGAGGATCAGCAAGGCCTTGAACTGGAAGGTCTTGGCGCGGACGTCATCGAGCAGGGCGTTGAGCGCCCGGCGTCCCTTTCGGCGCAGGCCCGTGCGACCTTCGTCCGCGTAGGTCTGCACGATCTCGAAGCCGCGCTGTTCGGCGTAGCGCGCGATGGCGGCGGTCTGGTTGGCGATCGAATAGCGCTGATGCTCGTCCGACATCCGCAGATATTGCGCGGCCGGGATCAAGGAGCGGGGATGGGCCGAGCCGTTCATCGCCGCTCCAGTCCCCGGGGAGGAGGATGCGCGCAACACCGACCGGCGAACAGGATGCAGGAAGATACATTTGGGCCAAATGCGTCTTCTGACGTTGGATTCGACCGGCCTTTTTGGGGGTTCAGGAAACCGACGGCCCTGAGCGCCCACGTCCGATCGTCCAGCTGACGCCGGCCTCGCGCAGCACGCCCGACACGGCGCGGCCCTCCTGGCCGTCCAGCGCCGGACGCCACGGCACGAGCGTGAAGTCGCGGCTGCGCTCGATCATCGCAAAGCGTCCGCTGGCCAGCTCGACCGCGCGCCGATAGACGCCCTCGACCCGCTGCCCGGGCCGCGCCTCGGAGAAGGCCAGCCCCGTCTCTCGGGCCAGCCCTTCAGCCGCCGCGATCAGGTCGCGCCGCTGCAGGCGGGTCAGCAGCCCGGCCCGATAGATCACCCGGTCCTGCTCCTGCTGGGCCAGGCCTTGTTCGATCAGCCATTGGCGCCTCTGAACCAGCGCTTGGCGAACCTCTCGCCCGAAGCCGGCGTCGCGCAGCGGTTCGGGCGCCTGCGCGATCAGCTCGCGATCAAGCCAGGTGGCGCCGACCGCGCCGACCTGCTGGTCGAGCCGCTGGGCCGACAGGGTGCTGACCACGACCGGCGCGTCCAGGGCCTGCTTCTTCTCGTAGGCGCCGGCCCGCTCGACGTGGTCGGCGGCGATGATCCAGGTCCCGTCGTCCTGGCGCTCGACCCCGGCGCGTCCCCGACGCAGGGCCTCGAGCCTTCGGACATGGGTTTCGGCGAAGGCGGCCGTGGCGGTCGGATCGGAAGCGAGATGCAGGTCGAGACTGTAGCGGCCGTCGTTGACGGCGGCGATCCTGGCCACGGTATGATCGACGGCCCGGGGCTCGACCGGACGCGGCGCGATCGCCACCACCGCGCCCTCCGGGATCGGCTCGACCGCCAGGCCCCGACCGATCTCGACATAGTGGGCGCGGCCATCGACCCCGTCGACGACCAGATAGTGACGATCCTTCAGCTCGTCCGACAGGCCGCGCGCGACCAGGCGACCGACCAGCGGTCGGGCGTCCGGCGCCCCCGGCTGGTAGATGACCTGGTCGGCAGGGGCGCGCGCGACGCCGCCCGCCTCCAGCGCACGGTAGAGTGTCTTCTGGATGTCGCCCCGCTCACCCATGCGGCGCAGGGTGTCTTCCAGACCGTCGTCCAGACGCCAGCGGGTCGGCGCGCGCTCCCGCGCCAAGCCCAGGCGCGCGAGCGTTTGCAGTCGCCCGGCCCGAACCGAATAGAGCAGCGGATCGACATGGCGCGGCGAGACCAGGCCGTCCTGGTCGACGTCGCGCAGCAGACCGCGATCCAGGCTCGTCAGCCGTTCCTGATCGACCTCGCGCCGCAACCGCCCTTCGATCTCGTGGTCGGCGCGCGGTCCCAGGTCCAGCGACACCAGCTCGGCGGCGCGCTCGCGCAGGCCCTGGGTCAGATAGTCCTTGGCGATGACCAGCTCGCGGCCCTGGTCGTCGCGTCCGCGCACGATGATGTGGGTGTGGGGGTGGCCGGTGTTGTGGTGATCGACGGCCACCCAATCGAGCTTGGTGTCGAGGTCAGCTTCCATCCGCGCCATCAGGCGGCGGGTCAGGGGCTTGAGGTCCTCGTACTCGGCGCCGTCCTCGGGCGAGACGATGAACCGAAATTGCCGCGCATCGCCGCCGGCCTGCGCCCGGTCGATGAAGGCGCGGCCATCGGCCTGGTCGGAGGCGGCGTCATAGAGCTGGCCGGGCGCGCCCTCGCGGGTGACGCCGTCGCGCTGGACATAGCGCAGATGGGCGCGGGCCGCGGCCAGACCCTTGCCGGCGAGCCTGGGAATCGAGAACTTCACAATCACCCGGCGGGCGCGGTAGGCGGCGAACCGGTCGCGCGCGGACAGCACCCGGGCGACGCCCGCGCCCTTGCCGATCCGCGCGCCGGTGAACTTGAGCTTGCGCGGCGCCTTGCCGAAGGCCCCGCCGCTGGCCAGCATGGCCGAGCGCAGCACCCGCGACAGGTAGCTCTTGCCCTGCTTGGAGCCCAGCGCCCGGGGCTTGCCCAGGCGTGGCTCGAAATCATCGTTCTGGACCATGGCGACTCTCCCGCCAGTCCTATGACCGATCGCGCCGGCCACCGAAATTGGCGCTACGAATTGTCTTTTTGCATCAGTGACTTAGCCGCCCCATAGCGCCAATCCCATCCGCATGGCGCCATGCCGCCATCCAAGAAAACGATGTGCAGACAAGGCCTTGAGGCGACGGGACCGCAGGGATGGCGCCGGTGCTTTATCTTGCCTTACCCGCGCTTCCTTCGTTTGCGTTCGGTTGTTGCACTCTTGTTCTCCTTCCATGAGGCGAACCATGTCGGGCTCCTGATTATCGAGGGAGGTCGGCCGTGGCGTCGAAGCGCTACCAAAACCGAGGACTGCGGACCTATTG
>NZ_JBCNJZ010000013.1:0-112035 GCF_039596335.1 Caulobacter sp.
CGGTCTCAACCATTGTGGTTTCAGTCTCACACAATGTGCGCCGAGTAGGCACAGACGTCTCAGCTAATATGCGTCGAAACACGCCTTGTATCTCGCGTCGAGCCGTTCACTATTGCGCGCCGCTACAGCTAATCACGTCACGACGCTGCGGCGCCGCTAATAAGCAGCAACGCGCCGCAAATCACTGAGGATCTGCGGCGCGCGGCCATCAAGTAGATCAGGATCGCAACCGTCAGAAGCTCAGACGCACACCAGCGCGGAAGTTCGTTCCGGTGTTGTACTTCTGGATCGTCCTGCTCTTGGTCGCACCGTCGAAAATCGTGCCTTCGTCGAAGTTTACGAAGGCGCCGGTGGCGTCGGGGAGGCGGATAATCCGGCTCGTGAAGTAGCTCCGCACCGGAGAGTCGGTGATGTTCTGGGCATCGAACGTGAAGCTCATTCGCCGCGTGATCTGGAAGGAGGCCGAGAAGTCGAGAACGTCACGGCCCTCCTGCCAGAGCGCGCCACCCGCAAACGAGCGCTGCAGCAGCGAGTCGCTATTACCCGAATAGGCCAGGCGCAACTGGTTGCCGCCTTTCTGCCAATAACCCGTAGCGTTATAGGAGTGGCGAGGCGTACCGGCGATCGGGAAGCGCGAGTCCTCATACTCCCCCTTCTGATAGGTGTAGTTCGCCGCAACGCCCAGGTACTGCAGGATTCCCGGCAACGAGCGGAAATTGTGAATGAACTGAAGTTCCACGCCACGAACCGTGGCCTTGCCGGCGTTGACGCGACGGGTGACGTTGTACTCATCGCAGAGTAGGCGGCCGTCGTTACTGAACAGCCAGCTTTCCGCAGTGACGATCGTGCCTTCGCCCTGAATGCGCCGGGGCATACAGCTGTTGATGTCCGGCTGGGCCTGACCACCCGAATTCGTCAGTAGCAAGGGTACGCTCGTTCCTGTCGAGTCGACGAGATTGACGCCGTCGAAGCTGGCCTTGGCCGGGTCGGCCGCGATGTTTCGAAGATCGCCGATGTACCAACGGCTATCGGCGGTTTCGATCAGGTTATTGATATTCTTGTAGAAAACGTTGATCGACACAAGGGATTCGGGCTTGAAGTACCACTCGAACGCGACATCGAAGTTGTCAGCCACGAGCGGCTTGACCTTGGCCGAGTAGAGATTGACCGTCGAGCCTGGCCGGAAGGCCGTCGTGCCTTCGAAGATATTGCCCTCGGTGGCTCGGAAGCCTGCCCTCAGGTCGTCGATCGGCGGACGGGACATGGTCCGATAAGCGGAAGCCCGCGCGACCATCTCGTTGTTTACGATGAAGCTCAGATTGAGGTTCGGAAGCCAGACATTGTACTTGTATTCGTCCGTTGCAGCGATCGACGCGCGGCTGTGGTCAGCAAGACCTGAGAAGAATTGCGTGCCGAACTGTTCGGTTGAGATGTCGCTGTAGCGAACCAGATAGCGCTCGCGGAACGTATTGGGCAGGGCTCCGGGCTGCAGAAGGGGATCATAGCAAACACCGCCCGGCACGGCCGCCGACCGACCAAGTCCATCCACGCGGGCCTCACGGTTGCGCTGCTGGTAGGCCGTCAGATTGTAGTTGAGGGCGTCGTTGGCATTACCGTCGCCAAGTGCGTTCGTCCAAAACTGCGACGAAGGACCAAGGCCGACCGGAGAGGGTGTCTCAGACAGCACCGGACACGGATTGTTGGGATTGGCGTTTCGAATATTCGCCAAAGCGATCGGATCGATGACGCGACCGGCGCCTTGCGTATCAAAGGCGAAGATCGCCCCAGCAAACCCGGAGGTGTTCACCTTGGTTCGCACGTGGCGCACGCCGATGTCGCCGCGCAGTCGGTCGTCAAAATAGGAAAAGTTGAATTTGAGATAGCCTGAGAAGTTCGCGAAATCGGCGCCCCGTGTCTGGGTGCGGTCCAGTGTAAAATCACGACTACCCTGGGCGACGGCCGCCAAGGCCTTCACCGGGTCGAAGGTCTGCCAGCCGTCCGTAATATTGTCGCGCGGAAGGCCGATGCCCTCGCCAAAGCTATTGGTCGGCAACGGCCCTTGTGAAAACACCGAGGCTGAAATCAGGTTGAGCGCTTGAGGATCCAGGACGATCGTCTGGCCGGTGAAGGGGCTGATGACCTGAATGAATTCTTTACTGGCGCGCGGCGTCCCCGTCTGCTGGTCCACGAACTTGCTGCGCTTGGTGTACTTTCCACCAAACTCAATGCTTCTGATGCCCGCGAAATCGGTGTCCCAATCGAAGTCGGCGAAAGCCACTTTCTGCTCGTCCGCGACCTTGGTGAAGCCCGTCGAGATGTAGCTCAGCGTGTGAGACGGAAGGTCATCCGGATTGAAGCCGGTCCGACCAATATTGTCCCAAAGGTCATCCTGGCTGGCGACGGGGTCGATCACCTTGCCGAGGAACGGCGTGGTCGCCCCGCCGACCAGCGCACAGGCCCCAGAGGAACAATCGTAACCCGCCGGGACAAGCGCGTCGGCGGGAACCTGGTGCAGGTTCCAAGGGCCGACCGTTCGCACCCGGTTGGCGATCATGTAGATTTGATCCTTGGGGTCTTGCTTAGACTTGGCGTAAGAGGCCCCCGCAACAAAGCGAAGTTTGTCGGTGAGCCGCGACTCGAATTCGCCGCTGAACAGAAGGTTGGTCGAGTCGTAGTTGTTGATCGATTCTCGTGTGCCGCCGGTTTCGAAGCGATTGCGGTACTGCGTAAAGGTCCGCGTTTTGGTGTCGAGTGTGACCCACTTTTGAACCGGGTCGGTCCACATCAGGGAATCGTTCAGCGTCGGATTGGTGACGGGATCACCAAAGTTTTGGACAGTGCCACCATAGCTGATCGGTGAGGCGTCATAGGCGATCGTGCGATCACGGAAGGGCGCGCCCAACCCGAGATTGGGATGGTCGACATTGTCGATCACCCCTGGGAAGCGCTGGGTGCTGACGAAGACGGCGCTGTTCCGGCTGCGGAACTTCTGCTTGTTGTATGTGCCCGAAAGCGTCAGTCGGTTGCGCGGCGTAAACTCAAATTGCACCGAGCCATCCACGCCTGTGCGCGTGTAGTTGTTCTGCAAATACTCGTAGGCCGCCGTTTCTGGCGCCAGGCCGTAGGCGATCGGGCGATAGACGCAGGGCGTGGCGTTGGTCGCGAAGGTGGCGCACGCGCCGGTGTCGACCGACTGGGCTCCTGCGAAGGCGTTGGCGCGATTGTGAAGCAGCGCGTTCTGGGCGTCCTTCTGGAAGGCCCAGTTGTTCACGTAGGCTTTGCCGTTCTGATCGGTATAAGCATTGGTTTGGAAGACGTTGTAGTTTTCAAAGCTCTGCTGTTCGCGCTGAACCTTGTTGGCTTCGTCGTACACGGTGAAGAGTACGCCGAACCTGTCGTCGAATAATTTCTGCGAGAAAGTTCCAGTTAGACGGTGATCGAAGTCCTTGGAGAGGGCGTTATAGCGCCCCTGGGCCGAGAACGTACGGATGTTCTCCTTTACGTCGAGCGGCTTGCGCGTGATCAGGTTGACCACCGCAGCCAGGGACCCTTCTTCGTCGTCGGCGGAGGGGGTCTTGACGACCTCGACCTTGGACAGAATGGCTGCCGAGTAGGCCGACAGGTCCACGCCCTGCGAAAATCCGGTCGACCCTAGGGTTACGCCGTTCATGGTGACGACGGTCTGGTCGGCATTCGCGCCGCGCACCGATACGAAACTGCCCTGACCGTCGTTGGTGCTGGTGCTAACGCCCGATATGCGATTCAGCGCATCGGCGATATTTTGGTCCGTCGTCTTGCCGATATCTTCGGCGTTCACGGTGTCGACGATCTTACCCGATTTGCGCTTGTCGTTGATTGACTTGACGATGCTGCCACGAATGCCGGTCACGACGATTTCGTCGACGACGGTATCGCCAGCGTTGTCTTTCGTCTGGCTTGGCTGAGCCGTTTGCGCCGACGCCGCCCCCGAAAGCAGACAGGCGCCGATCGCGACGAGCGCGGTCGAGCAAAACAGCCGCTTAGTGTTCCTTGCCACTTCCCGTTTCTCCCCTCTTTGATCCGGTATGCCGGACTTGATGGCACAGCGCGCTACTGGGCCAAAAAGCCTCGCTCGGCACGGCCCGCATCGACGCGTAGTCAATTGTTGACAATCGGTAGTCACATGCGAGTTCACTGTCAACACTTGGCAACTTGCTATGCGTGCGAGCTTCGTTTTGCGGCTGGGTGCGTTCAGGCAAAGGGTAAAACGTCTCTTCGGTGTCGCCGGACTGAACCGCGCCGGGTTTGTCGCAGGCCCCAACTCCCGAGAGATAGAGGCCATTATGAGCGTCAAGACGACGAACAAGTTTTCGCCTGAGGTGCGCGAGCGCGCGGTGCGGACGGTGCTGGACCACGAGGGCGATCGCCTACCTCGCCACCTGGGCGAGCTTCGTCTACCTGGCCTTCGACATCGACGCCTACGCCCGGCGCATCGTCGGCTGGCGCGTCAGCCGCACCGCCCGAGCCAGCTTCTCGACGCCCTGGAGGAGGCCCTGCATGAGCGGCGCCCGCGGCATCACGTCGGCCTGGCGCATTCCTCCGACCACGGCTCGCAATACGTCAGCAATCAAGTACACAGAGCGGCTGGCCGAAGCCGCCTACTATGCCGCGCTCACGCCGTCCGCTATGGCGGCGTGACTAAAACCATCCGGCCTCCGGCAAACCCGGCGCGGTTCAGTTCATCTGTCGGGAGTGGCGCGGGATCGCTGGGTTAGCGCCAGTCTACCGTTCGAGCGTACGGCGGCGTCTTCCGGCCATGACCGGCCGATGGCATCGATGAGGCCGTCGCCATGATCGGTGGGCGACCGATCTTCATCTGGCGCGCCGCCGTCATCGGGTCGGGCAAGACGGTGCTATCGCGCCGGCTGCGGGCCGATCTCGAACGCGAAGGGCGTGTGATCGTCTCCCGCTCCCTGACGGTCGACAAGGTCAAGATTACCGTACCGCTCCTGATCTCGGCCTTGTTTTACGATCTGTCGTCCGACAAGGGCGTGGTGATCTCGCGCCAGAGCGAGCGGCGTGAACGTGATCTCCAGGAGCTGTTTCGCAAGGCCAAGAAGCCGGTGGCGCTGTTCATCGACGACGCCCACGGCCTGCATCCCAAAACCTTGACCGCGCTCAAGCGCCTGAACGACCCGGCTGACCGGCTCTACCGCGCCGCATAGGTCGTGATCATGGTTCGTACTTTTAAGCGCCTTTTAGCGCACAAACCTTGAGGTGAGCCCTATTAGCCGCCGGCTATTTCAGCGAAGCCACGACCGGACAGTGATCGGAAGGATGACCGTCCTGCGGCGCAGGGCTTGAAGCTCCGCCTTCCCCCACAATTCCTCGTGAAGCCGGTCACCCGTGGCCGAGATCGTGGGGACCGACCGCCAAAGTCGTCGGCGAGCCGACGGCTGCGGACTGCGGGATGCTGGTGCGAATCCGGCCCGGATCTAGTCGGGGCTGTCTGCGCCCTCTACCTGACCCAAGCGCCCTTCGATCAGGTCACGGATACGCCCGGCCAGCACGTCCATGGCGAAGGGCTTGGTGATCATCGCCATGCCCGGCGCCAAGAAGCCGGAAGCACTTGCCGCGGCTTCGGCGTAGCCGGTCATGAACAGCACCTTCAAGTCAGGGCGCTGCAGGCGCGCGGCCTCGGCGATCTGGCGTCCATTGAGCCCGGGCAGGCCGATGTCGGTAATCAGCAGATCGACCGGTCGGCTGGACTGCAGGATCTCAAGGCCGGATGGTCCGTCGTGGGCTTCAAGCGCGGCATAACCCAGCTCGTACAGCGCCTCGATGATCAGAGACCGGACGACCGGCTCGTCCTCGACCACCAGCACCGTTTCACCGTCGTTGGTGCTTGGCGGCTCGACCAACAGCGACGGCGTGTCCTCTTCGGTCAGACTGCTTTCCGATCGCGGCAGATAAAGCTCGAAGGTCGCGCCTTCGCCCGGCGCGCTCTCGATCCTGGCATGGCCCCCCGACTGGCGGGCGAAGCCATAGATCATCGACAGACCCAGCCCCGTCCCCTGCCCGGTCGGCTTGGTCGTGAAGAAGGGCTCGAAGGCGTGAGCGATGGTCTCCTCATCCATGCCCACGCCGGTGTCACGAACGCGGATGCGGACATATTGGCCCGCACGAAGCTCATGGCCCATCGACGCTCGCAGCGTGTCGACCTCGACATTTGCGGTCTCGATGGTCAGCTGGCCGCCTTCGGGCATGGCGTCACGCGCATTGATCGCCAAGTTGAGGACCGCGTTCTCGAGCTGGTTCGGATCGCACTGGATGACCCAGAGATCGTCGGGCAATACCAGGTCGAGCGCTATGGCCTCGCCGAGCGTTCGACGCAGAAGCTCCTCCATCGAAGCGATCAAGGGGGCTGGACGAACCGTACGCGGATCGAGCGGCTGGCGACGGGAGAACGCCAAGAGTCGATGGGTCAGCGCCGCAGCGCGGTCGGCCGAAGCCAGGGCTGCGGCGAGATAGCGTTCGAGGTCGGCGATACGCCCTTCGTTCAGCCGTCGTTGCATAAGGCCAAGGCTGCCGGAAATGCCCTGCAGGAGATTGTTGAAGTCGTGGGCGATCCCGCCGGTCAGTTGCCCGATCGCTTCCATCTTCTGGGATTGGCGAAGCGCCTCTTCGGTCGAGCGTAGCTCCCGCGTGCGCGCCTCGACCCGCGCTTCGAGCGTGGCGTTGAGGGCGCGCAGCGCCGCCTCGGCCTCGCCGCGTTCGATGACCTGTCGGGTTCGCTCGGCGACCTCCTGCATGAAGGCGATCTCGTCGTGGGTCCAGCGCCGCGCGGGCCGATCGTTGAGATAGACGATCGTCCGCAGCCGGCCGGCGCGCAGCAACGGCACGACCAGGATGGCGCGGGTGTCGACACTCGAGGCCGTCTGGCGCGTTTCTGTTTCGTCGCTGATCGGATCCTCGAAGAGATCATCGACCACGACGGTTTCGCCAGCCCCGAGCTTGGCGACGATCTTGCGACCGAAGGCGGCGGCCGGAAAGCGGCCCAGCAAGGGCGGCGCGACACCATCGGTCCAGCAGATCGTGTAGTCGAACATGTCTTCGGCCGGATCGAGCTGGCCATATCCGACACGGGAGACGCCAAAATAGCGCCCCATCAGCGCGCTGGCGGCCTGGAGCGCCTCGTCGGTGTCGACGCCGCGCAGCAGATCGCTCAGTTCGAGCATGAAGGCATGGCGCGCATCAGCCAGTTTGCGGGCCGTGATGTCGATCGCCGTGCCCACCGCCCGAACGCACCGCCCTTCGGCGTCGAACAGGCCCTTGCCCTTGGCGGCCACCCAACGCACGACCCCGTCCGTCTTGCCGATCGTACGATACTGCACGTCGTAGACGGCGCGCTCGGCCGGATTCAGGGCGCGCGCGAACGCCAGGCTGGTGGCCGCCCTATCGTCCGGGTGCAGACCGGCATAGAAGTCTTCCAGACTGCAGATCGCATCGGCGGGAAAGCCGAACATGGCCTTGGTGCGATCCGACCAGGTCAGGACGTCGGTGACCAGGTCAAGGTCCCAGGTGCCGATCTCGGCGGCGTCGGTGGTCAGCCGAAGCGACTCCTCGCTCAGCACGAGCCGTTCCTGGGCGCGCCGGCGGTCGCTGATGTCGCGCAGGAAGGCGATAAAGGCAGCCGGCCCGCTGGGCGTTTCGATGATCGACAGCTCGACCGGAAATTCCCGGCCCTGTCGGTCCAGCGCGGAAATCTCGATGCGGCGGTTGAGCACGCTGGCGTCGCCCGTGGCCTTGTAGCGGCTCATTCCATCCCGATGAGCCTGCCGATGCTGCGGCGGGATGATCAATTCGCTCAACGACGTTCCGAGCACGGCCTGGCGGGTCCATCCGAAGATGCGCTCGGCCGATCCGTTCCAGGCCAGGATGACGCCGTCGGCGTCGATCGCCACGACCGCGTCCAGCATCGCGTCCATGACCGTGAGCGCGGCCTCGGCGATGGGGTTGTCCTGGTCCATCGTTTCCCTTGCGGCTGTGTCGAAGCCGGATTTTGGCGCCTGGCTCCGCCGGCCGCGCCTTGATCCTGCCCGACATGTTTTGGCTCAGCCACCTGCGCGTGTCATCAGACGACCGCTGGTCAGGTGACGCTTTGCGGTTCTACGGTTGGCCATGTCTCGCTTCGATAACCGCGAACGCCTTCTCGCCGCCTGCCTCGCCGCGCTCGCCGGCTATGTCGACGCCCTGGGATTTCTTCATCTGGGCGGCTTTTTCCTGTCTTTCATGAGCGGCAATTCCACCCGCCTAGGCGTTGGTCTGGCTCAAGGCGGCGCGACGGCCGTCACCGCGGGTCTCTTGATCGCGACCTTCGTTACCGGCGTTGTCCTGGGATCCTTGACCGGCCGTGTGGCGGGGAACGCTCGACGTCGCGCGGTCCTCGCCCTTGTCGCGATCTTGCTGGTCATGGCCGGGGCGCTTGACGCGGCCGGCGTGGTGCGCGCGGCCATAGCCGCCATGGGCTTGGCGATGGGGGCGGAAAACGCCGTCTTCGAGGAGGATGGCGAGACGCGGATTGGATTGACCTACATGACTGGCGCGCTGGTCAAGATCGGCCAGCGGCTCGCCCAGGCGCTGGTCGGCGGCCCTCGTTGGGATTGGTCGCCCTACGCTTTGCTGTGGGCAGGCCTGGTCCTCGGCGCCCTGGCCGGCGCATGCATCTATCCCCACCTGGGACTGGGAGGCCTTTGGGTGGCGGCCGGCGTGGCCGCGGGGCTCGCTATGGTCACCAAGCCCGTCCCGAACCCGCCCGGTCCTCAATAGCGGCGGCGACAGTCTGGCCGTGCGGATGATTTGCCGCCTCGTCCATGAGGCCGGCGGCCAGGTCGATTGCCTGGCTTGTGCTCCCCTCCCCTGGCGACGCCGGTAGCGTCCGACGATTCCAACCTTGAGCGAACGCAGCCCTGGCGGCTGTGACCAGGGCGTTGGCCGGCGAAGCGCCCCTTGGGAGGCTTCGCCGGCGGACGGCCATCTAGTGACGGCGGGCGTCGTGATCGTTCTTCTGGACCCGGATCTGGCGGCTCAGCCGGTCGAAGCGATTGTCGAGATCGGCGCGCTCACGGGCCGAAAGGCCATTGGAGCGTCGGTACTTGGTCTCAAGTTGAGCAAGCGCTCGCAAATCCGAGCGCAGGCGTTGGCTTTCGGCGCGCGTCAAGGCGCCGCTGCGTACGCCCTGGTCGATGCGCTGTTCGAGCGCGGCCTGGCGCTGGTTCACCGACTGCCACGGCGCGGCCTGGCTGGCGAGCGGGGTGGCGACGACGGCCGCCAGAGCGGTCAGGGACAACATCAGTCGTTTCATGGCGATGGCCTTTCCTTCTTCGCGGGGCGGTATTGGGCGCCTCGGAGCATGGGATAGGACAACGCGCCTGAACCGTTGCGGACGCCGCCGTTATCGTTGGTTCATCTCGCCGCAGACGGGTCGACACGGTCCGCGCCGTGAGCCGGTGAACGTCCCGCGGCCGTCGTCGGCGCCTCGTTCATCCAACCCGCGGCGGGGCGCGCCACAGCCTCGATGAACTCCTCACCGCGCCAGATCTCGACGGCTGACGCGCTGCTGTGTTCTTGCAAGAGCAACCGTGCATGCTTCCGCACATCGCCGCTTTCCAGAACCTGCATGTCCAAGGCGGCGGAGCCGCCGGTGGGCAGCAGACATATGAAGGTAAAGGTCGCCATGGGTCCCTCGACCCGTCAATTCTAGCCTGTCAGATTATACTTTCCGTCCGCTTGTCGACAGATTCAGGACACGCAGGCCGTGCCGCCAAGCGCATGAACTACAGTTGCAGCGCTTCATCGAGAGGTTGGCCGCTCAGGTCCGGCGCCGCCGCCCGCAGTTCCGCCAATTCGATCATCAGGCCCTTCGGCGTGGTGCGGCCGAGCCGCACGTCCCGGGCCACGCGCTGCTCGAGCCAGTCGCGCGCCAGGAAGAGCGTGCGGGGCGTGAAGGCCGGCGCGAACCAGGATCCGCCCCCGATGAAGGTCGAGACGAAGGTCAGGAAATCGACCGCGGCGATGGTCTTGTAGAAGTTCAAGGGGCGACCGTAGTCTCGATCGGCGTAGGCGCCGTGGGCGATGCCGTGTCGATTGGTTCGATCGGCCAAGGGGTAGGTTTCGGAGTGCGCGTAGAGATAGGTTTCGAGGAACCCCCGAAAACTCTCCAGCATGCTCAGGACTTCGCCGACAGCCCCAAGCTGACGGGTGACCGCATGGGATTTGCAGGCGTCGATCAGGCCGCGCAACACCGGTTTCAACTGACCCGATGACGCCACACCGTGGCGGGTGGCTAGACGCCGCGCCGCGCCCTCGATCACCGGAACCAGACCGGCGACGGCCACATGGTCTAGGCCCAAGATATGAGCTTCGATCGCCTCTTCGATTGTGACGGCGTACTCCTCGATCACCGCGGCCTGCGCATGGCGCAAGCGAACCATGGCCGCCAAACTGATCGGCCGATAGAGCGGAGCCAGTTCCCGCTCAAGATCATCCTGCCCGAACGCGGGCTGCGTCATCACCGCCTTCACGACGCTGTCGATCGCGCCCATCTGGACGAAGGGCGGAATGAACCAGCCGACTTTCGTTAGCGGCGCGGCCCAATGCTCCAGGGCCGGTGAACCTGGGGGGACAGGTTGGTGATCCATACGGGCTAGGTTGCGCGATAATCCCTCCGGGTGTCGACAGGGCTTAACGGCGCGCGCGGCGCCATCCCACGATCGCCGCCCGGGTTGGGTCCTCGCCGGCGTTCGGGGTCTAGCGTTCGACGCGATCGACCATGACGTCGTCGCTCCAGATCTCAACGACCATCGCGCTGGCATGGCGTCGCAGCAGATCCTGGGCGTGCTCGCGGCAGGACGTCGCCGCCATCGCCTGGATGTCCATGACGGTCGTTGCGCCGCTGCCCGTCAGGCAGATGAAAGTGAAGACTGTCACGGGGCCCTCCAGACGTAGCTCTACCGTAGTTGGATTAGAGCAGGCTCCGCTTGTGGCCCAGTTTGGGCCCTGTCGGCATTGTCGCTGTTCAAGCCAGCGATCGGATTGTCGATTGTCGAGCCACGGCGAAGGTGTGAGGCTGCCGTTGGATGACAGACGACGTTCCCCTCGCCGATGAGTTGGTCTCGCCGCTCCTGCGTCTTCTGCAGGCGCTTCGAACGGCCGGGGGCGGTGATCTGGAACTGCACATCATCCTCCTGGCGATCACCGAGCGCACGGTCGGCCACCCGGACTTTCGGACGCTCAACGAGGCGGACCGGAACGCGGCCGTCCAAGCGCCCTTCCCGACCCTTGGCCTGAATATCCGGTCCATCGCCGATTCCACCGGCGTGCCGCGTGAAACCGTACGGCGCAAGCTGGCCTCGCTGACCAAGGCGGGCTGGATCGTCCAGACGCCGCAGGGGCCGGCTTTCACCGCCGAGGCCTATCGGGCCTTGACCCCGGCGCGGGAGGAGATCGAGCGCCTGGCGTTGAAATTCCACGAGGTCGTGTCTCATCGGAAGCGCCGCGGCTAGACGCGAGCGCTCAGCGCGCTTGGCGAAGCGTTGGAAACGCCAGGGCCTCTCCAGGACCTTGGCCGCGGCCTCCGCCGTCAGCGGCTTTCGGACGACGGCATTGTAGCCCGCCGACAGGGTGTTGGGCGGATCGCTTGAACACGACACCATAAAGGTTCTGCGAGACGGGCCCCGCTGGGCGCGCAGCAGCAACGCGGTGTCGTCGCCGCCAGCTCCCGGCTGATCGTCCATGGCGGCAAGTCCCAGCTGAGCCGACAAAGACCGAGGTCGAACATTCGAAGACGAGCGTAGAGCAGACATAGGAAGATGATGATCGGGACGACGCCGCAGGTAAGGCGACGCAAGACCGATCGCTCCAGACAATTGGGGAGCATTTCAGGATATCTGCGCTGTGGTCGAAGCCTGAGGGGCAAGGCGCCCATATTGAGCCCCTTCTTTATTGTCGCGCTTAACACCGCCTGGGGCGATCAGCGCGACACACAACTCGCTCGCGGAACACAGACCCCGGCGCCCCGTTGGTGTTTCAATCCGTTGGAGACCTTCGATGAGCCAGGATGATCGGCTACGCATGCAGGACCCGCGCGGGCAGTATCCCAAGCCCCCCTTCCCGGCCCAGCCTCAGGCCACGCCGGGCCTGGCGGCCCGGATGCATCCCCAGCCCGACCACGGCGAGGAAAGCTACAAGGGCTGCGGCAGGCTCGTGGGGCGCAAGGCGCTGATCACCGGCGCCGACAGCGGGATCGGCCGCGCCGCGGCGATCGCGTTCGCCCGCGAGGGCGCTGACGTCGCCATCGGCTACCTGCCCAGCGAGGAGACCGACGCGCGCGAGGTGATCGCCCTGATCGAGGCCGAGGGCCGCACGGCCGTCGCCCTGCCTGGCGACATCAAGGACGAGGCCTTCTGCCGCGACCTGGTGGCCAAGGCGGTCGAAGGACTCGGCGGCCTCGACATCCTGGTCAACAACGCCGGCAAACAGGTCAGCCGGCCCGACGTCGGCGCGATCGACAGCGCCCAGTTCGACCAGACCCTCAAGACCAATCTCTATGCGATGTTCTGGATCACCCAGGCGGCCAAGCCCCATTTGAAGCCCGGCGCGGCGGTGATCAACACCGCGTCGGTGCAGGCCTACGAGCCGTCGGAAAACCTTCTCGACTACGCCACGACCAAGGCCGGGATCGTGGCCTTCACCAAGGCCCTGGCCAAGCAGTTGATCAAGGTCGGCGTGCGGGCCAACGCCGTCGCGCCGGGCCCGTTCTGGACCGCGCTGCAGCCCAGCGGCGGCCAGACCCAGGAGAAGGTCCAGCACTTTGGCGAACACAGCCAACTGGGTCGGCCCGGCCAGCCGGTGGAGATCGCGCCGGTCTATGTGCTCCTGGCCTCGCAGGAAGCCAGCTTCATCACCGGCGAGGTCTATGGCGTGACCGGCGGCGCGGGCATCGCTTGAGATGCTCATCCTCGGGATCGACCACGCGGCCATCAAGACCTCCAGGCTCGATGAGAGCCGCAGCTTCTACACCGAGGTCCTGGGTTTGCGGGACGGGCCGCGGCCGGCCTTCGAGTTCGGTGGCGCCTGGCTCTATGCCGGCGAGCATGACGTCGTCCATCTCGTCGAGACCGACCAAGATAAGGCGCCCTCGCGCGTGGCGTCGATCAACCACTTCGCGTTACGCGTGGCCGACATCGACGCGGCCGCCAAGCGCCTTCGTGAACGCGTCGTCCCCTTCCAGAGCGAGACCACACCCGGCGGTGAGCTTCGACAACTCTACGTCACCGATCCCAACGGCGTGCGGGTCGAACTGAACGCGCCCGGCTGATGGCGTCAGCTGCAGAGACCGCCGCGCCCCATCTCCATGTGCAGGTGGTTGGCGTGGGCGGCGTTGTAGTCGGGCGAGAGCATCACGCCGAACAGGCGGCACCCGTCGTCCCGGACCCGGCGCAGGAACTTCGCCTCGGCTCCCTGGCCGCTCCAGTCCCTCTCGACGGTGATTTGCTTGCCGTTGGACAGCCTGAACCCGGCGATGTCGATCGCCTTGGCCTGAGCATGGGCGCTCGGCCGCCCGGTCACCGGATCCCCCACCCCGCGGCAGGCATAGACCCCCAGATGATCTATGCGTCGGACCTCGGCGCCGAGAAGTTCGCGCGCCGCCGGCTCGACGGACTGGCGACGCCAGAGCGCGACCGCGGCGGCAAGATCGCAGGCCATCATCGGGCGCGGCGGCGATAGCGGAGGGTCGCTCGAGCGCGGCGCGTCGATGAGATTCCCAGCGCCCGTCACGATGCAGTATCCGCCCTCCGACCGGTCGGCCACCGGACGAAAGCTCAGTCCCGCCGCCGTCAACCAAGCCGCGCAGGCCTGTGGGTCCTGGGTCGCGTAGAGCAGCCGTCCGCGTGTCGAGCCGTCGATGGGCTCGGTGATATAGACAGGCCTGCGATCGAAGCCGAGATTGGAAAGCGGCTGGCATCCAGCCACAATCAGAGCCAGGGCGCCGACAGCGGATCGCGAGATCGGCTTCAAGACTTGGCGGCGTGCTCAGGCTTGCCCTTGCGCTTGGTGTGGGCGAACTCTTCGAGTTGCTTCTCGCTCATCGACATCATCGACTTGGACGCGCCCTTGAGCTTGCTCTTGGGCGTGTCGCCACGCTTGGCGGACAGGGCCGCGCCGGCGGCCTTCTGCTGTGCGGCGGACTTGGCGGGCATCGCAGCCTCCTTGGACCTTTCAGGTTCAACGCGATTGGCGATCGCCTGTTTCAAAACCGCGAACCACACGGGCGAACAGACGTTGAGGTTCACGAACGGAGCTTTGCCGATGAACACCAACCGCGTCCTGACGTTTGCCCTCGCCGCCGCCCTGGCCGGCCTCGCCGCCTGCGATCGGGAGGCCGGGCGCAAGCAGGAGACGGTCGGCAAGATCGAGTCCGGCGCCGGCAAGCTGGTCGGCGACAAGGACCTCAAGGCCGAGGGGAAGAAGGACAAGGTGGCCGGCAATCTCAAGCAGGGCGAGTTGAAGGACGCCGTCAAGGACGCCAAGAAGTAGCGCGGATGGCCAAGCTGTTGACCAAGGGCCTCGCCGAGACCTTTGACCATGAGGCCATCGGCCTGGGCGCGGTCGCCCTGATGGCCGGAGCGGCGGCGCTCTTCGCCGAGGTCGCCGACGACCAGGCTGAACCCGATGGCCGCGCCAGCGACTGGCGGGTGCTCAAGGCCCTGCGGCGCAATGGCGACCCCAAGGATCCCGTCGGCCCCAAATGGCTGCAGCGCGCGGCCGAGGAGACGACGGCGCTCGGCGGCCTGACCGTCGTGGGCGGCGCCACCGCGCTGGCGTCCGGTGGCCTGTGGCTGGCCGGGCGGCGCCGCGAAGCGGCCTGGGTGGCGGCGACCTTCGTCGGCGGCCTGGCGCTCAGCGAAGGCCTCAAGCGAGTCTACACGCGTGGCCGTCCGCCGCGTGAATACCGTGTCGCCGCCGCCGAAAGCCATAGCTTCCCGAGCGGACACGCGCTGCTGTCGGCGGTGACCTATCTGACGATCGGCGCCGTCGTGGCCCGATCTCTCAGCGATGCGCGTCTCAAGGTCTATGCGCTCGCCGCCGGCGTTGGGGCCGCGACCGCGACGGGGGTCACCCGGGTCTATCTCGGCGTCCATTGGGCCAACGACGTGGTCGGCGGCTGGGCCGGCGGTCTCTTCTGGGCGGCCAGCTCATGGATGGCGACCAAGGCCTGGACGACGACAGCGCTGGGGCGGCCGCACCGTCATCCAGCCGCCTGGCGAAGGTCCTGGCCGCGCCTTGCCGGGATATCGCGGCTCAGGGCCTGAGCGGTGACGCGGCCTTTGCGTTTGCAAGGTCTGGCGCGCTCGTCCGAACGGGTCCGGTTAGGTCTTGGAAGCCGTCTTCCCTGGGCTGAAGGGCTCCTCAGCCTTGCTAGACGGCCGGTGGGCTGCGGCCCAGTGGAGCAGCCAGGGGTCCCGAGGATCGTCCTGGGCCTCGAAGCGGGTCCGCGCCTGGGCGGCCGCCGCGCGGTAGATGTGGCCGCGATAGCCCTTTCGCCCTTCGCTATCGATGAGCTTTAGCCAACCGCCCTTGGCGATTTCCCGATCGAGCTCCCAGGCCAGATAGTCGGACAGCTCGCGACTGATGGGCGCGGCGATCGCCAGCGCAAACAGCAGGGGCGACCAGACGGCGGCGGCGCCAAAGCGCGCCTCGATCGCCCAGAGCGCCAGCACCATCACGAACAAGGTCGTGGCCAGCCAGATCGCGCCGACGAGACGGAGTCTCAGGGCGGCCATCACCATCAGATGCGCCAGACTAAAGAGGGCGAGGCAGCCGACGCCCAAGGCGCAAAACACCAGGACGACATTTCGGAGACTATCCATCGCCGCGCCTCCGTTTCGGCGCCGCAGGCGTCGGCGTCTTGCTCTTGCGGCTCTCGCGGCGGCGCGCGGCGCGGGTCTCTTGACCCTCCTTCTTGGCCTCGGCCAAGGCCGCCTCCACCTCCTTGTTCAGTTCGATTTCGGCGGCGGGGCTGGCGGCGAGGTAGCGGATGACGATGTTGTGGATCCGGGCCGCTTCCAGAACCACCACGCCCGGCAGGATCCGGCCCTCGTGAATCTTCACCTTGGCGGCCGTTGGCGTACGGCCGCCCGTCTTCGGGGTCAGCTCATAGACGAAGGCCTCGGGTTGGCGGAGGCTGAGCACCTTGAGCTCGCCGTCGGCGTTTTGGCGGGCGTGTTCGACGACCCCGTAATAGCCCACGCCCAGGGCGCCGTCGGTCAGGGTCGTCAGCACATGGGCGATCGGCGTCTGGCCGTGACGGTGGGGGCGGACGATGTTGCTGTAGACCCAGCCCTGAGCCTGCAGGTCCATGCGATCCAGGAGCAGGTCGAAGCCGCGTCCAGCGATGATCCAGAAGACCAGCAGGCACTCCAGGGCCGTCTGGCTCACCAGCACCGCCAGGCCGCCCACGGAGACGGCCTTGCCGTCACTGCCCTGCATGGCGATCGCCGCCTCGAACGGCGTCGGCCAGGTCACGATTGTGGGCCAGTGCTTGGGATCCAGGCGCCCAGCCTCGATCGAGGCCAGGCAGATCAGGTCGACGATGAGGACGCCGACGACATGGGCGACCAGGGAGACGCTGAGGACCACGAACAGGGTCGAGGCCGCCGTGAGCGGCAATTCGGGACGTTGGGCGCCGTGGCGCGGACTCATCCCGTTCCACGCCGCCAAGGCCGTCAGGCCCGGAAGAAGAAGAAACAGCCCTGCGAGCAGGGCGAGCGTTAGGTTCACCCGGTTTTCGCTTGCGGAGCGGCGTCGATATAGGTCAGGCGGCCATTTCGCATGACCATCTTGGGCGAAGCGTTGGGGCCCAACGCCTTCTTCTCGGCGTCCAGGCGCAGCAGCTCCGAATAGCCGCCGACCTTCTCGGCCATGCGCCGCACGCGGTCCTGTTCGCCTCGAGTGGTGATGATCGCCATGTTCGACTCTCGTTCCGGTCCACACGATAGCTTGGCCCGGCTTAACGGTAAATGTGGTGCGCCGGCTCCGGGATCACAACAACGCTTCGGACGAGCCTCGCGGTTCGCTGAAGACCCTGCCCGCTCCCATCCTGGCGGAATCTTGACAAATTCCTCAAAATCGCCGACCATCGCCCTATTAAAAATAGGGCCAGATATTTGATATGGCTATCGAGCTGACTTCTGCGCAGTGTCGCGCCGCGCGGGCCCTGCTGAGCTGGTCGCAACAGGATTTGGCCAAGGCCGCCCAACTCGCCACCTCCACCGTGGCCGACTTCGAGCGGAACGCCCGCGCGTCCGCTGGCCCGACGATGGTGTCGCTGCGCGCCGTCTTCGAAGCCAAGGGTCTGCGGTTCCCGGCGGGCGGCGCGGTCGAGGCGGACGCTCCGGCGGTCCCGGCCGCGGGACCGGGAACGGCGTTGCGTTGGATCGACGGCACCGACCTTGCGCAATGGGCCGAGCGCCGCTCGGGCGGCCAGGAACGCCTGCCGCAGCTCATCAGCGATCTGATCCTCGCGGCCTACGGCCCGGCCGCCTATATCCGCATGCCGTCCGGCGATGGCGTGCAACATCCCGGCGTCGACGGCTTGACCAAGACGGCCGAGGCGCGCGGCAGGGTTCCGGCGGGCGAGACGGCCTGGGAGTTCGGGACCCAGAAGCGCGACAAGTGGGACAAGGCTCAGACGGACTACGACAAGCGCACCGATAATCCCGGAGCGATCGATCGCGCCAGCGCGACCTTCATCTTCGTCACCGCGCGGCGCTGGCCCGACAAGGACGTCTGGGCAAAGTCGCAGGCCGAGAAGGGCCAATGGGCCGACGTGAAGGCCTATGACGCCGAAGACCTCGTTCACTGGCTGGAGACCACGCCGGGCATCGGCCTGCGCTGGGCCGAACGCATTGGACGGCGACCTGGAGGGCTGCGTCAGCTGGCCGAGGTGTTCGACGAATGGTCGAAGGCCACGCGCCCGCCGCTTCCGGCCGAACTGCTGCTGGTCGATCGTGACGGCGAAGCCGCCGCGACCCAAGCCTGGCTCGCCGCGCCCGCATCGATCCGCTCGGTCCAAGCCGAGGCGGTCGGAGAGGCCATGGCGTTTCTCTTCGCGTCGATCGACCCCTATCCGGAGCCCTTCAGGTCGTTCTGGTTGAACCGCTGTGTGGTGGCCGAGACCGATGACGTCGCCCGCGACCTCGTCGGCGTCGGCGCCAAGCTGGTCGTGGTCATGAATGGAGGCGATGCGGGCCTGGCCCAGCGCCTCGTCGAGCATGGGCATCATGTGTTCGTCGCGTACGGCTCTGAGGTGGGCTCGCCCCGCGAGGTGGTCCGGCTTCCCCGCCTCGGGCGTCATGAATTGGAGCGGGCCCTGATCGACGCGGAGATCGCGGACGAAAAGGCCCATGGCCTGGCCGCCCAGGCCGCCGGCAGCCTCACGGTCCTGCGGCGTCTGATGCCGCGGACCACCACCGGCGCCCCCGCCTGGGCCGCCAAACCGTCCAAGGCGCTGATCGCCGCGATGCTGGTGGGCGCCTGGTGCGACGACCGGCCCGCCGACCGGGCTATCCTCGCCCAGTTGGCGGGCATGGACTATCGCGACGTCGTCGCCGAGCTGGCGCCGTTGGCCACGACCCTGGACGGCCCGATCCGGCGCTCGGGCGAGGTGTGGAAACTCGCCTCGCTCCTCGACGCCTGGCAGCTCTTGGCCGCGACCCTGACCCAGGAAGATCTCGACCGCCACGCCGCCCTCTTCCAGACCGTGATGTCGCGCGAGGATCCGGGCTTCGGGTCGCGCCTGGACACCAACTGGTATTTTCGCGAGCCGCGCCCAGCGGACGCGCCCGTGTCGGGCCTCGTGCGCCGGGGTTTGACCGAGGCGCTGATCGTCATGGGGGCCTTCCCCGATCCGGCCGGACAGTTTCCCGGGCTTTCGACCCACGCCGACCGGGCCGTCAGGACCCTTCTCGCCGAGGCTGGGCCGGTGTTGTGGTGGTCGCTGCAGGGGGACTTTCAGCGGCTGGCCGAGGCCTCGCCCAGCGTGTTCTTGGAGTGCCTCGAGGAGGCCATTCAGCGTCAGGACCGTCCGCTCGCGCCGTTGTTCGAGAGCGCGGACGGAAACTATACGACGCGGCGCTTCCATCATGGCCTGCTTTGGGCGCTCGAGATCCTGGCCTGGAGCCCCGACTATCTCCTCGAAGCGGCCTTGCGTCTGGCGGAGCTCGACGCCTTTGACCGCAGCGACCGCAAGTCCAATCATCCCCTCGGCACGCTGGAGCGGATCCTGCTGCCGTGGACCCCGCAGACCTTCGCCAGCGCCGACCATCGCCGCCAGGTCACGCTGACGGTTCTGGAACGCCACCCGCAAGTCGGTTGGGCGCTGCTGCGCGGCTTGGCGCCGACGGGGCACGGCTTCGCCTTGTGCGGTCCGAAGCCGACCTGGCGAAACTTCGCGCCTGAACGCCCCGAGGTCCTGAGTTTCTCCATCGTCCAGGACGCGCATCGCTGGATCGGCGATGCGCTCCTCGATGCGGTCGGCGAGGACCTGGGGCGATGGCGAGACTTGATGGAGCACTGGGCCAATTTTGAAACCGAATGGCGCGAACGGGCGGCCGCCGCGTTGTCGGCGGTCATCGATCGCGCTGCGGACCGTGAAGGCCGCGACCCCTTGCGTGAGAAAATCCGCGACCTGGTCGCTCAGCATCGCAGCTTTGCGGAGGCTGAATGGGCGATGCCGCCAGCGGACGTCGACCAGCTGGACGGCTTGCGCGCCCGCCTCGAGCCGGCGGACTTGGCCGCCCGCCATGCCTGGCTCTTCGAGTCCGGCCGCGGTCACCGCGCTCCGGGTCTCTCCTGGCAGGAAGCTCGGGACCAGGGTGAAGCGCTTCAAGCCAGCGCCGTGCGTGACATCGCCGCCCATGACGGCAGCCAAGCCCTGGTCGCCTTCGCCCTGCGGGCCCGGCAAACCTATGCGGTAGGCGGGGCGATCTGGCGTGCGGCCCTGTCGCCGGAGGTGATCGCCGAGATCCTGGAGGGCGTCCTGGACTCGTCTGAGCCCAATGCCGACCATCTGTCGCTTGTCTTGTTGAGCGGGCTCTCGCAGAGTGACGCTGGCGCCGTCGCCGAACGGTTCGACCGGGCGATCGCGGACGCCCGCCCCCTGCACTACGCCCTGCGCCTGGCGCTGGCCTTGCCGGCGCATCCCGAGAGCTGGACCCGGATCGACCGCGCCGGACCCGACGTGGCGACGGCCTACTGGAAGGCGATGACGATCCACGCCATTGCCGAGGACGTGGCGGTCGAGGCGGTGATCGACCGACTGATAGAGACCGATCGCATCGCCAGCGCCGTATGCTTTGCGGGGCATCGGCTCGACAAGGGCCAAGCCATCACGTCGACGCGCCTGATCGCGCTCCTCGAGCAGGCCGTGCCGATCAATCGCCAGAGCGACATCGACAACGACGCTCTGGATTTCCGCGACTGCGTCGTCGACATCTTCAAGCATCTCGACGACCAGCCCGAGGCGCAGAGCGCCCTCTTCATCCTCGAATGGAAGTGGTGCGGACTCCTGGAGCATTCGGACCGGCCGCCGCGGCGTCTGCAGGCGGCCATGGCCGAGAGCCCCGAGTTCTTCTTGCAGCTGCTGAAGTTCGCCTACCTCCCCAGCGCCGAGAGCGGGGTGACGGAGGAAGCCCCCGAGGGGCCGGCGTTGATGACCGGCGTCATCGACCAGGCCTATCGTCTGCTCGACGAATTTTCGACGATTCCCGGCCGCGACGCCGCCGGGACGATCGACGCGGCCGCCCTCGAAACTTGGGTCGAAGCGGTCCGACATGACGCCCAGGTCTGCGGTCGGCTCGGCGTCGCCGATTCCACCATCGGCCGCATGCTCGCCAGCGCCCCCCGGGCCGAAGCCGCGGCTTGGCCGCCGCCGGCGATCTGCCAGTTGCTCGAGCGCACCCGAAGCGATCAGCTGGACACCGGCTTTGAACTGGGCGTCTACAATCGCCGGGGCATGACCGTGCGTATGCCCGGCGACGGCGGCGCCCAGGAGCGGGTTCTCGTGCAGCGCTATCGCGACGACGCCAAGGCGGCCGGGGCCCGGTGGCCCCGCGTGCGCAGGGTGCTGGAGCGGATCGCCCAGCACTATCAGCAGGACGCGGTCCGTCAGGACCAGGCGGCCGAGCGCCGCAACTGGTGACGCTTTCCGGGGTCGGGCGGAAGAATCGCGGAAACTTCCGTGCGGCCGGGCGAATCGCCGCCTAATGCCCGGTCACCCTCAGGCTGGGCTCATGCCGTCCTATCCTGCTCTCTCGCCCTCGATCGACCGATCCCGCGCGCCGCCCTACTGGGAGATGAACGATCATCCCAAGCGGTTCGAGAAGTTGTCGGCCGCCTTGCTCTATGGCGAGGCCGGCGTGGTCCGGGCCGCGCTCTACCGCGTCAATGGGGCGCGTCAGCATGGCATCGACGTCTGGGCCAAGCGCCTGGACGGCGGCCTCGACGTCGTGTCCTGCAAATGCGTGCGCAGCGTCAAGCCCGCCCAGCTGAAGACCTGGTCGAAGGACTTCCTCAGCCACTGGGACAATCGGTGGGGTCCGCGTCAGGTCCGGCGGTTCATCTTGGCCATCGCCGCCGAAAACATCACCGATGAGAAGGTGGAACTGGCCATCGAACAGGAGGCCGCGCGGTTCGAGGCCCTGGGCGTCGACTACGAAATCTGGGCCATCGACGACCTGACCCATCGCCTGCGCTCCCGGCGCGAGATCGCCTACCAATATCTGGACGACCACTGGACGACCCTGATCTGCGGCGGCCCCGCCGCGGCATCGGCCGATCCGGATCTGACCGCCCAGCTCACGGCTGAAATCCATGCGCTTGGCGCGCTTCTGTCCGGACGTGTCGATCACGCCGCGAGCGCGGCGATCGATGCGGTGCGCCGCGGCCAGCACGGCGCCGCCAAGACCTTGATCGCCGATCTTGAGCACGAGGCCAGCCTCCCGACCGCGGCCAAGGCCAGGGTGCTTCGCCTTGCCGCCACGATCGCCCTGCAGGAGGGGCGCGTCGAGGACGCCGAGCGGGTCTGCGCCCAGGCCGAGGCCCTGGCGCCAACGGCCGAGCCGCGCCTGCAGGCTCATATCGCCCTGAGACGCTCGGGGGCGCGCGACGCCCTGGCCGTGCTTGGTCAGCCCGTCAGCCTGGAGGGACGGCAGGCCAAGGCCGGGTTCCTGATCGAGGCTGGAGACCCGGCGGCGGCGGCCAAGGTCCTGGAGGCGTTGGCCGAGGCCGCGCCCGCCGACGCCGAAACCCACCGTCTGCTGGCGATCGCCTACCTGGCCGATGGTCGCCGTGACCTGGCCTTAGCCGCGGCGGATCGCGCCGAGGCGCTGGCTCCAGAGTGGGTCTCGGTGATCCGGGGCGCGGCGATGGTCCGTTACGCGCTGGCGCTGTCGCCCAGCGTGCCTCAGGAGTGGATCTTCTATCCCAATCCCATCGATGCGGCCCTGGTCAAGGAAGACGACGTCGCACGGCGGCGACTGGAGGAAGCGCTCGTCCGCTTCTCGCGGCTCGTCCAGCGACCGGGCGGCGAGCGCCTGGACCGGGTCTGGCGGATGGCTTGCCTGGCCGCGCTCGGCGACCGCAAGGGCGAGACCGAGGCGGCCTGTGGCGCGCTTTTGGCGGATGATCCGATCGATCTCGACGCGCTCGGCTGGGCGCACGTCCATGAGCTTGGCGTCGATTTCGAGTCCGCGATCGTCGCCCTCGGCCGACTCTACGAAGACGGATTCGCCGACGTCGCCGCGGTCAGCCTTTATGCTTGGCTGTTGCTCGCCCATCGCGGGCCGGACCACGCCGCCGCGGCGCTTCGGGCGGGTCTTGCGGTTCAGCATGCTGAAGCGCGCGCCGAGGCCGAAGGTTGGATCGCCGCCTTCGCGTCCGGTGAGCCTGGCCCGCTGGACCTCACCGGTGGTGTGGTCGGGATGGCGCTGGAACAGCACCTGGCCAAGGCCGAAGCGACGGGCGACTGGCAAGCGCTGGAGGCGGAGCTTGACCGCCGGCTGAGCGAGACCCCGCCCCATCCGCTGGGTCTGAAACTGGCCGAAGCGTTCGCGGGCGCTGGCCGCGAGGCGGCTCTGGCCCGCCATCAGCAGGCGCTGCTGGCCTACGAGGTCGGGCGCGGCGTCGAGGTGGCGGCGTTTGTCGTCCGGCGAACCGAACCGGCCAACCTCCTGGGCTTTCTGGAAGCGAACCGAAGCGCGTTTCGCGACGGCAAATTGCCGGAAGATCTGCGGCGTCTCGAAATCGAGGCGCAGATCCGCGACCGCCAGATCATCACCGCGCTGGACAAGGTCCGCGACCTGGCGACCGAGACGCGCTCGCCGCTTGATCGCCAGTACGAGGCCAAGATCCATCTGATGCGCGGCGACGCCGTCGCCGCCCAGCCGATCGTCAGCGAGCTACTGGCCGCCAGATCGATCCCGGCGCTCGACGCGGTCCAGTACTCGCTGGCCTTCACGCGAACCGCGCCCCAGCTGGCGCGCGATCTCGTCCGTCACGCCATCGACACCGGCGTGACCGACGCGGCCTTGCCGCTGTTGTACGATCAGGTGCGGCACATGGGTCTTGACGCCGAAATGGCCGCCCTGACCCCCCATCTGGACGAGGCCGCCGAGCGTCCGAACGGGCCGGTTCAGAAAATCTCCGCCGAGGACATCAAAGCCGCGCGCGAACAGGCCAGGGCGGTCAAGGCCAGCATCGTCGAGCCCTACGAGGCCGGCGCGGCGGCCGTTCACATGGCCGCGCCAGCCTTCGGCGTCAGCCTGGCCGAACTCTATCGCCTGGATCGCACCGCGCAGGATCAGGGTCCCCTTCGACATCTGTTCCTGCGTCACGGCGGGCGATCGATCGACCTTGGCGACGGCTTGGCTTGGCGTGAGCTGACCTATCATCTGGACCTGACGGCCCTGCTGATCGCCGACCAGCTCGATCTCCTGCGTCTGCTGGAAGGCCTGGGTCGCCCGATCCTGATCAGCGCCAGCGTGCTGGACGCGCTTTTCCTGCTTGAGCGCGACACCCAGAAGGGACACGCGGCCTTTCTTCGCGCCGCCGCCGACATCGTCCTCGTCCAGAGCAGGCTCAGGATCGCCGACGGCCAAGAGCCCGAGCGCGCCACGGTGCGCGACAGGCGCGATCGACGGCGGGGCGACCTGGCGGGCCCTACCCCGGCCTCCATCGTGGACTGGCTGGCGGCCGTAGGGGAGATCGCCCCCGAGGCGATCGAGGGCCTTTCGAGCCGGTTTGGCCAAAGCGCACCCGTCGACCCGCCGGCCGATGGCATCCTGCTGTTCGGTGGCGATTGCCTGATCGCCCTGACGGCGGCCGGACTCCTGCCCGCCCTGCTGGCCCGCTTCGAGTGTCGGGTCGAGCCGGGTTTCATAGAGGCGGTCACCGCGGTCCATGCCGGTGCGCGCGACCGCGACCGGCTCGGCGATCGTCTCACGGCGCTTCGACAGCGGATCGCCGCCGGCATCGGCAAGCACTACGCCCTGGCGCCGCGTTGCGCCGATTTCGACCGTCCTGAGGGACCGCCGCCGGACCCTTTCGAACAAGGCCTGATGGACATGATCGCCGCTCCGGCCGGTCCCCAGACCGTGGTCTGGGTCGATGATCGGTTCGTCTCAGGCTTCAACACCACCGATGGAGCCCTCGTCATCGGCGTGGTTGAAATCCTCAACGCCATGACCGCGGCCGGCGACCTCACTGAAGAGGCGCGTCATGGCAAGCTGCAGCAGCTGCGCGCCGCCGGCGCGCTCTTTATTCCCATCGATCCGCAAGAGGTGCTGGTCGAGCTCTGCAAGGCTCCGGTCGTCGGCGGCGCCGTGATCGAGACGGCGGGCCTTCGCCTCCTGCGGCGCTATCTGGCGCTGGCGCTTGGCCAGGATGCACGCCTGCATGTCGGCCGGACGCCGCACGACTCCATTCGGGACCAACCAGAGGAGACCGAGTTCTTGAAGGCGTCGCGCCGGTTGGTCGACGACGTTCTGGTGGCGACCTGGTCGGATCCGTCGCTCTCGATCGAGGCCTGCATGGCGCGGTCCGATTGGCTGTGGGCCAATTTGCGGGTCGAGCAGTTCGTTCGACCGTTCAACCCGGCGGGCGCGGCGGCCTTCCCCGCCCTGTTGGTCGCCGCTCTTCTCACGGCCCCCCACGCGATCTGCCTCGAGACGCCCGAGGCCACGCTGGAGCGTCGTCGGGCCTATTTCGACTGGTTGGAAATGGCGGTTCTGACGCCCCGAGCCATCTTGGGGAACAGCGCCTTTTTCGCAAGGCTCGCGGGTCACGTCCGCGATCTGCTGCTGGGCACGATGGCGCGACGGTCCGACCTGTCGGATGGGGTCGATCCGGATCAGGTGCGCGCTGCCCTGCGGGGGCTCACATCGCTACTCCCGGGTAGTGTCCGCGACCGCTTGATCGAGGACCGAGCGTTCGTTGAGGGCCTCGATCTGCCGACGGTGCGCTACATGGTCTGCGTGGATCGGCGATTTCCGGCCGAGATGTTTTGGGATGGTCTGCGTCGGGCCCTTCGCCAGGGCGAGACCGTCCTGTCCGACGAGAACGGCGAACAGATAACCTTCCGTCGCGACCGCGAAGGGGTTTCGATGGCCACCGCGCCACCGACCTATGTGACCAGTCCCTTGTTCAAGATGGCCCGCGCGGACGAGCGCGACCTGCTCGCGTTGGCGCGGCCCTATTTCGATGAGCTTGATCTTGGCCCGCAGGACCGTGACCGCCTGTTGTCGGAGATCGCCGGCGCGGAGCTTTGGGCCGACCGCATCGCCGCCCTCAACGAAGGCGCGCGCCTATCGATCATCGAGGGTCTCGCCGGCATAGCCGAGACGTTACGCACGCGCGAACCGGCCGGCGTGTCGCTGTTCAAGCCTCCAACCTTTTCCCGGCTCCTGCACTATGTTCGGCGCGATCCGTCGCGCGTCCAGCCGCTCGCCGAACGCTGGGCGGCGTTGGAGGCCAAGATCGGACCTCTACACGCGTTTCGACGCCTGCAAGGGGCGCCGGTTCTGCTCGCTGACGTCGTCGCGCCAGGTATTAAGGGCAAGGCCGGTCGCGATGCGGCCAAGCAGATCTTCGACGCCGCCCAAACGCCGCTGGGCGTCTTACAGGCGGCGGCGCTGGCCAAACGTCTAGGCCGCGCCAAGGCGGCCAAGACGCTGGTCAAGCGCTTCGTCTACGCGGTCGAACGGCACGGCGCGCACTTCATTGCCGTGCTGCGGTGGCTGGAGCGCGAACTCGAGAGCGATCCAGAGTGGGCGAGGGCCGAGGCGAGCCTGCGGTTCGAAGCCTTGTGGGCCTATGCCGACAGGCTCTTGGAAGTTCAGATCGCCCACAATGTCTGGGGCGAGAAGGCCGTGGCGTTCTTCGAGGAGAACCTGGCCAGCAGCCCGCTGTCGATGGTGCTGACCCGGCAAGCCGACTACGTCCTCGACTGCGCCTGCCCTGAGATTCTGAGCGTCGAGGCTTTGCTCTATCATGGCTTGGCGGTGCTGCACGGCGAGGGCCTAAAGCCGACCGATCTTGGCGAGCCGCTGGCGCTGAAGGTCTTCAGTCGCCTGGTGCTGGTGCGGGGCGAAAGCCTGGTCCCCGCCTCGGGCCTCCTGCTTCGCGGCCCACACCTGCAGAACAGCCTGAATGGCTTTCTGACCCGAGCGCCCAAGGGGCTCTTCGACGAAGAGGCCATGCCGCAAGCGCGGCGCAAGTTGGAAATCGACGCGGCCCTGGAGCGGCTCGAAGCCGATCCGAGCGCTGAGGCGGCCTGGGCCACCCTGGCGGCGTTGGGACGCCCGGCCTTCACCGCCGATCACGGCCAACGGTTCAACGCCCTGTTCGAGACAATCGATCTATGGATCCTCGATCAGGCCTCGCCGGGCGCGAAAGCGGCGCGGGTCGCCGTCGAAACCCAGGTGCGCTCTGCGCCGCGGCTTGAACCGCTGGTCCTCGAGGCCAAGCTGGGCGCCTATGCGACCGCCGCTCGCGCCCGTTATCCTGGTCCCCTGCGCGAGGGCGGGCCCGCTTCGGCCGCATTCGACGAACTCCTGGAAATGGCCGCCGCGATCGCCCGCGGCCCGGACGGCGCTCAAGCGCTTGCCCAATTCGCGGGCCTCGCGGTCAGCTTGGCGCGGACGTGGCCCGAAAGCGCCCCATCCTGGCGCACCGTCTTTGACGCCCTCGTCCGCCGCAGCGATCCGGCCGAGTCGCGCGTGCTGTGGCGCGGGCATCTAGACCTTCGCGCGCTGCCCTAGGGTGCAAGTGAGGTCTTAAACCTAGTAAGTCCGTTCACCCGTGCGTCCGCACTTGATCATGGTGCAGCCATGCGCCAAAAAGACCTATGGTTGTAGCGTTTCGGCGGATGCCCGGCGGTAAGTCGGATGATTGAGCGCCTCACGGAGCGGGAGCGCCAGATCCTCGAATTGGCGGCGCGCCATCTGACGTCCAAAGAGATCGGGCCGCTTTTGGGCATCCGCCCGGCCTCGGTCGACACGTTCATGCAGGCGATCATTCGCAAACTCGGGGTGGCCGGCCGCAAGCAGGCGGTGATCGCCTACCTCGCCGCCACGTCTGCCCGCACGGCGGTCCATCGGGACGATCTCGACTTTGGATCATCGCCAGTGTCGGCGCCCGATCCTTCCCCTCCAACTGCATCCGTCGTCGGTGACGGTGATCACGAACCGCTCCCCGCTTCGAGCCACCCATCCTCGGCCGCCGAGGCGGAGACGTGGGGCGCTCACGCCGAGCGCATGCGGCCACGAACAGGCCGCTGGGTGAGATGGGGCCTGGGATCGCCGGCCCGACGACTGGTCGCCGTTGCGATCGCCGCGATGGTTTTAGGCCTGGTCACCCTTGGCGCTGTCGCCGTGGGAGCTGGCCTGAACCGGGCGTTTGATCGGATGCTCGACGACCACGTCAGCCACCCAAACGGCCGGTCAGGCCGAAGCCAGAGTACGCACGATGCAGAATTTGACCGGGGCGCGCGTCGCCAAGCAGCTGTTTTCAGCTGAGGACGCCATCGATCACACGTTGGGCGAAACGGCCAAGCTCATCACCTCCATGTGCGAGGCGCGGATCGCCAACAAGCTGCCGGCCATCGCCGGCCAGAGGGTGATCGGCGGCGCCACCGAAGCGCTCGCCGCCCTGGAGCGCGCCCGACGCAGCGTCCTGGACACCCACGAGGGTCTCGCCGACCTGCGCGACGAATACGGTTTCGAGGCGATCGCCGCGGGGGTCCTGCACAAGCCGGAAGGCATGACCCCCACGGGTGCGCTCGAGGCGGCCGCCTAGGATCGTCGCGCCCGTGTTCCCCTGGTCTCCTCTCGTCTTCGCGATCGGCATGGTGGTGGTCTGCATCACCGCGCTCGTGCGCGGCGGCTGGGAGGAGAAGGTCATGGGCGCGATCTATCTGGCGGCCTGCATGGCCAGCCTGGCGGTCGAAAGGCGTCCCTGGACCGGACCCCAGGGCGCCGTAATCGCGATCGACGGCCTCGTGCTGATCGCCGCGCTCGCCGTCGTAGTGGCCTCGCATAAGCTCTGGCCCATCGTGGCGGCGGGGTTCCAGGTCCTGACGGTCGGGGCTCACCTGGCGTTCTTGGCGGCCGACGGTCGTCTGGGCGCGCCCGGTTATCTGACCGTCCTGGCCTTATGGAGCTACGGCACGGTCGCCTGTCTCGTCTGGGGCGCGGGATCTGGCCTTCAGCTGCCCGCGCCCTTGCGGCGTCAGATCTAAGGAGATGAACCCAGCCCGGCCGCCTGATGACGTGGGCCCGGGCGACACGGGACGAGCTGAACGCCCCTTGGTGTGACGGCCGCCCCAAGCGAAGTGAATTTGCCGGTGTTCCGAAAAGAATCCGGCATGCGGAGTGTTCGCCGCTTGAGAACGGCCTGTGCTTTGAGTGTGTCGACGACGCGTGACGCCGGCTGGATCCGTACCAGCAGGAGTAGATTTCGTGAGCAATGTTCTATCGCCTCGCCTGCGCCAATGCCTGATCCTGGCGCGTGACGGTCATACGGCTGTCGAGATCGGTTTCATCTTGGGACTGTCGTATCGGACGGTGAACCAGTACCTGTCGGACGCCTATAAACGGCTGGGCGCGCGCAATCGGATGCAGGCGGTCGCCATCGCCATCCAGCGCGGCGAGATCCCGCCCACCGAGCCGATGCTAGTACCGATTTCGACTGATCGGCCCTCGCCCTCTCCGTCGTCGCCGACGTCACCGCCGCCGCCGGCGATCTGACGGTTTCTCGAACTCGCCTGCGCAGCGCGCCGTAGAGACCCTGCGGCGCGCTTTGCTGCGTCCGCACGGCGGCGGCGGCCCGCGATCGTCCAAGCCGCGCGGAGGCGGAAGCTTCAGCACTGAGATTATGCGGTTGGAGATCTCCACCCGCAGGACTCCACCCCGATTTCCTCGGAATTGTCGTCCCCATAACGGGTTTGACACGATCGCTTCGACTCAACCCGAGGCGCCCATGACCCGCCCCCAATCCGACTACGACCGCCGCCGTTCCGTCGCCGTGCGGCTCATGCTTGGCCTGGTGCTGACCACCTTGGCCACCGAACCGGCCTGGGCGGGCGGAACGGGCGGCGCCATGCCCTGGGATAATTGGCTCACCTCGATCGCCGATTCAATCACTGGGCCCGTGGCCAAGGCCATCGGGATTATCGCCATCGCCATCACCGCCCTGGGCGTCGCGGTCTCCGAGGGCGGGTCCTGGGTGCGCAAGGGCATGCAGGTGATGTTCGCCCTGAGCATCGCCTTCTCAGCCGTCACCTTCATCGGCTTCCTGGGGTTCACCGGCGGGGCGGCGTTCTGATGGACGCGATCGACGGTTTCGAGCTCCCATTCCACGACGCGCTGTCCGAGCCGGTCACCCTGGCGGGCGTCCCGCACACGGCCGCGGTGCTGATCGGCGGGCTGACGGCGATCCTGGCCCTGGGCCTGCAGACCCCGTGGATCGGCTTGCCGCTGGGCGCTGTGCTCTACGCCGTGGCGCTCTGGATGGCCAAGCGCGACCCCTATGTCTTCGACATCCTGGGCCGCCATCTTCGCCAACCTTCGCACCTGGACGGCTGACCCATGCTGTACCTGGGTGAGTACCGGTCTCGTTCGCGCCGTCTTTCCGATCACCTGCCCTGGGCGTTGCTCATCGCGCCGGGCGTGGTGCTCAACAAGGACGGCAGCTTTCAGCAGACCCTGGAGTTTCGCGGTCCGGACCTGGCCAGCGCCACCGCCGCGGGTCTGATGGGCGTACGCGCCCAGCTCAACAACGCTCTGCGCCGCCTCGGATCGCGTTGGTGCCTCCACGTCGAGGCCGTGCGCGCGGCCTCGCGATCCTATCCGGTCAGCGCCTTTCCCGATCCGGTCAGCCACCTGGTCGACGAGGAGCGCCGCGCCGCCTTCGAGGCCGAGGCGGTTCACTTCGAGACCCGCTACTTCGCCAGCTTCACCTACCTGCCGCCCCAGGACGCCATCGGCAAGGCCGAGAGCCTCCTGATCGAGAACCTGCCGCAGGGGCGCGGAGCCCAGGCGCTCTACCGCCAGGCCCTGGCCGAGTTCCAGGCCACGGTCGGCGGAATCCGGGACATCCTGGCCGGGGTGTTTCCGCTCGTGCGGATGCTCGACGACGCCGAGACCTTGACCTTCCTGCACGCCTGCGTCTCATCAAAGCCCCACCCGGTGACCCCGCCCGATCCACCGGCCTATCTCGACGCGGTGCTGACCGACGACGACTTCGCCGGCGGCCTCTATCCGCGCCTGGGCCGCCAGTACCTGCGCACCATCTCGATCCGCGCCTATCCGCCGGTGTCCTGGCCCGGCATGCTCGACCAGCTCAACAGCCTGGGCCTGGCCTATCGCTGGGTCTGCCGCTTCCTGCCGCTCGACAAGGAGGACGCGCGGCGCGCCATCACCACCCTGCGCAAGCGCTGGTTCTCAAAGCGCAAGGGCATGCTGGCCATCCTCAAGGAGGCGATCACCCACGAGCCCTCGCTGCTGGAGGATCCCGACGCCCTGCAAAAGGCGCGCGACGCCGACACCGCCCTGGCCGTGCTCGGCGGCGACGGCGCCAGCATGGGCTATCTGACGCCCACCATCACCCTCTTCGATCCCGATCCGGACGCACTGGCGGCCAAGGTCCGGCGCGTGGAGGCGGTGATCAACCGCGCCGGGTTCGTGGCCAAGGTCGAGGATCTCAACGCCGTCGAGGCCTGGCTCGGCAGCTTGCCCGGCCAAGCCTATGCAGACGTTCGCCGGCCAATGGTCTCGACGCTCAATCTCTGTGACGTTCTGCCCGTCTCGGCGATCTGGCCCGGGCCGCTGCGCAACGCGCATCTGAGCCAGGAGGCCGAGAAGCGCGGCGTCGGCGGCGAACAACCCGCCCTGATGCATGCCCGCACGGCCGCCACCACGCCCTTCCGGCTCGACCTGCACCAGGGCGATGTCGGCCACACCTTCGTGGTCGGGCCCACGGGCGCGGGCAAGTCGGTGCTGCTCGACGTCCTCGTGCTGCAGTGGCTGCGCTACCCTCAGGCCCAGGTTCGCTTCTTCGACAAAGGCCGCAGCGCCCGCGCCGCGACCCTCCTGGTCGGCGGACAACACCACGAGCTGGGTGAGGCCGGAGGCCTGGCGTTCCAGCCGCTGGCCGACATCGATCGACCCGAGGTCCGGATCTGGGCGCTGGAATGGCTGGCCGGGATCGTGGCGGGCGCGGGCATCGCGCTCGATCCAGGGCAGAAGGCCGAGCTCTGGACGGCCCTGGGCAATCTCGCCGAGGGTCCACGCCAGCAGCGGACCCTCACCGTCCTGGTGGCCACCATCCAAGACTGGGTGCTCAAGGACGCCCTGGCGCCATTCACCCTGTCGGGCCCGCATGGCCGGCTTCTCGACGCCGATCATGACGGCCTGGCCCTGGCCGATGTGCTGACCTTCGAGATGGGAACCCTGATGGCCCAGCCGGCCGTGGTCGGGCCGGTGCTCACCTACCTCTTCCACGCGCTCGAGCGCGGGTTCGACGGACGTCCGACGCTCCTGGTTCTCGACGAGGCCTGGCTCTTCCTCGATTCCGACGCCTTCGCCGGCAAGATCCGCGAGTGGCTCAAGACCCTGCGCAAGCTCAATGTCGCCGTGGTGTTCGCGACCCAGAGCCTGGCCGACATACAGCGCTCGGCCATCGCGCCGACCCTGATCGAAAGCTGCCCGACCCGGATCTTCCTGCCCAATCCCGATGCCCGCACCCCGCAGATCGCCGCCTTCTATGCGGACCTCGGCTTGAACGCCCAGCAGATCGAGATCATCGCCACCGCCGCGCCCAAGCGCGAGTACTACTACCAGAGCCCCGCCGGCCACCGCCTGTTCGAGTTGGGTCTTGGCCCCATCGCCTTGGCCGTGGCCGGGTCCAGCAGCCCCGGCGATCAACGCCTGATCGACAAGGCCTGGGCAGAGGCCGGGGCGGCAGGCTTTGCCGCCGCCTTCTTCCGGGCCAAGGGCCTCACGCAGGCGGCCGCCTTTGTCAGCGAGGCGCGCCGTGCGGCCTGACCTCCCGATGTTCCGCCTTCGAACGCCGCGCGCGCGCCGGCTCGCCTTTGTCCTGGCCCTGGCGCCCGGACCGGCTGGCCTGGTGGCGGCCGTCAATCTGTGGACCAGCCCCTGGCTGCTGGCCCTGAGCCTGGTCTGGATCGGCGTCATGGTCTGGCGCCTGCGCGGCTTGGTCATCAGCCAACCCGCCCGTCCCGCCCCGCCGATCCCGGAGCCCGAGCCATGATCGCGTCGCGCCGCCGCCTTTTCTTGTTCATCACCGCAGTGTTGGGGGCCGTCCCGCTCGCCAAGGCGCGCGCCCAGCTGATCGTCGAGGACCCCAGCGCCATCGCTCAGGCGATCAAGCAGGTCCAGCAGGGCCTGCAGCAGATCCAGCACCTGCGCGATCAGGTGGCTCAGCAGGCCCGGATGCTGCAGAGCCTGGGAACCGACGTCACCGGTCCTCTAGGATCGATCGTCTCGGACGCCACGGCGCTGATGCGCCAGGCCCAGGGCCTGGGCTACCAGGCCGCCGACCTTTCGCGCGACTTCGCCAACCTCTATCCGCAGGACCTGGCCGGTCTGTCGCCGCAGGCCCTGGCCCAGCGCCTGGCCAGTTGGGGCCAGAACAGCCGCGCCACGCTCGAACAGGCGATGCAGGTGCAAAATCAGATTGTCCAGGCCCAGCCAGCCACGGCTCAGGCCGTCGGCGCGGCCGTGGCCGCGTCCCAGAACGCGGCGGGGCAGACCGCCGCCGTCCAGGCGACCAACCAGCTCCTGATGGCGCTCTCCACCCAGCTGACTCAGCTGCAGACCCTGCTGATCAGCCAGGCGCGCCAGCAACAGACCTGGGAGGCCGAACGGCAGGCGGTCGTCTCTAAGAGCGAGGCGGACCGCCAGCGCAATTCGGTGCTGACGCGCAGCCCGCCGCGCTTCTCCGGAGATATCCTGAAATGACCCGACTTCCTTTCCTGACCCTCGCCCTGGCGCTTGGTCTTGCGGCCTGCGGACCCCAGCCGACTAACGCCGCCAAGGCGCCGGCCAAGCCTGTCGCGGCGAAGGGGCGCAAATGTCCGGACCCGGACATCCGCGACACCAAGGATCCGTGCTCGGTGGCCTATCTGACCCCGCACAAGCCGCGCTTCAAAGTCGACATCCTCAAGTAGGGCCTCGATGCAGACCGCTTCTCCGGCCGCTCTCGATGACTTCATCGCCCGCTACACCAGTCAGCTTGGCGCTGGCTTTGGTTTGATCCATGGCGACGTCCAGGCCACGTTCGGCGCGCTGATGGTGATCAGCCTCTGCTTGGCGGCGCTGCTCTGGGCGATCGACGAGAACCAGAACGTGCCGGCGGGCCTGATCCGCAAGATGCTGCTGTTCGGCTTCTTCGCCTGGCTGATCTCCAGCTGGCACGACCTGACTCTGACCGTGGTCAAGGGTTTCGTGGCTCTGGGCCTGAAGGCCGGCGGCGGTCAGATGAGCGCGTCGGACCTGATGAACGCGCCCTCGAAGATCGTCCTCGACGGGCTGGGGGTGGCGTTCGAACTGCTCAGGTACGTCGGCCGCGTCGCCAGCGAAGGGATGGGGGTCGGGTTCTTTACCCACATCGACACCATACTGGTCACCGCCATCGTCATCGTCGGCGTGATCCTAGCCTTCATCCTCTTAGGCGTGGAGGTGGTGGTGACGGTGATCGAGTTCTACGTCGTCACCCTGATCTCGTTCGTCATGGTGCCCTTCGGCATTCTCACCCAGACCTCGTTCCTGGCCGAACGCGCCATCGCCTACGTGCCGTCGGTGGGGGTGAAGATGATGGCCCTGGCCCTGGTCATCTCGATCGGCGAGCAGATCTTCACCTCCTACACGCTCTCGGCCGAGCCGACCTGGCAGGAGAGCTGCGGCATGCTGGTGGCCGCGATCGTCCTTTTGATGCTGGCCCTGAAGATCCCCGCCGTCGCGGCCGCCCAGATCACCGGCAGCCCCCAGCTCAGCGCCGGCTCGGCGGCCGCCAGCGTGGTCGGCATCGCCGCCACCATCGGCGGGGCGGCCCTGGCTGGACGCTGGCTGGCCAGCGGAACCGCCCAGAGCGCCGGCGCGGCCATGACCGCCGCGCGCCAGATTCGCGGCGGAGGCCCGACCGCCGCGTCTTCCTCGTCGCCGTCCTCTTCTTCGACGGGCGGCGCGTCCGGCGACAAGCGCTCTGGCGGTTCGGGAGCGACCGGGGGCGCGACGGCGTCGGCGGCGACCACCACGGCCGGAGACGGCGGCGCATCGACGCCAGCGGCGGACGGCGATGACGGCGGGTCCAGCGCGTCGGGGCGGGCCTTCAGCCCCCGTCGCTGGTCGGGACCCAGCGACCCCGACCCACCGATCCCGCCGTCCGGCGGGCCGCGTCTCGGCGATGCCGACGACGGCGCCTCAGCGTGATCGCGCCCAGGAGCATTCTATGCAGAACGCCTTCAAACGTCCCACAGAGCGGTACGGCGACTCGCGTCCCGTCGAGACGCCCTATCACCGGGCCGCCCAGGTCCACGATGACCGAGACGGGGCCAAGCTCGTCCAGGCCCGCAACTGGCGGCTGATGGCGTTCGGCTGCCTGGCGCTGGCGAGCCTGAGCACGGGCGCCTTCGCCTATGTGCAGCTGACCCGGCCGGTCCGGGCCTATTATGTGCCGGTCGACCCCACCGGCCGTCCCGGCCGGATCGAGGCGGCCGACCAGGTCTATCGGCCGACCCAGGCGCAGATCGCCTTCGTCGTGGCCGACTTCGTCTCACTCGTCCGCGCCAAGAGCACCGACCCTATCGTCCTGCGCCAGAACTGGACCCGCGCCTACGGCTTCATCGCCGGCGACGCCAAGACCACGCTCTCCGACTATGCCCGCACGAGCGATCCATTCGCGCGGCTCGGCCAGGAGGCGGTGTCGGTGGAGATCGTCGCGGTCCTGCCGCGCGGTCCGAGCAGCTACCAGGTCCAATGGCGCGAGACCCGCTTCGAGCAGGGCGCGCCCGCCCCGCCCGAGCGCTGGACCGGGGTTTTCACCATCAACCAGCGTCGGCCGCGCAACGAGGTCGAGCTGCGCGCCAACCCGCTCGGCATCGTCATTACCGCTTTCCAGTGGAGCCGCGAACTATGAGCCGCTCGCCCGTCGTTCTCCTCGTGGCCAGTCTTTCCGCCGCGATCCTAGCCACCGTGGGGCCGGCCATATCGACCCCGGACGGGGCAGCCTTCGCCGCGCCGGCCGAGCCGTCCGGTTCCAAGGCCAAGGTCGGGTCCGAACCGCCGATCCCAAAGCCCGCGGCCTCGCCTGCGTCCGTCGCCATGAAGCCCGTTCCCAATCCGCCCGAGGCAAAGCCGCGGGCTCCGAGGGCCAGGCCCGGCCATCAACGCCGGGCTAGCGCCGCCGCCCAGGCCAACGCCCAGGCCCGCGACTGGCCAAGCTCGGCGGCCTATGTGAACTCGGCGCTGTTCTACGATTTCGAGCCGGGGCGCATCTACACGATCCAGACCAGCCCGCGGTTTCTGACCACCATCCAGCTGCGCGCCGGCGAGAAGCTGATCGCCAAGGCCGCCGGCGACACCGTGCGCTGGGTGCTGGGCGAGACGGTCGCCGGCTCGGGCGAGACCGCCCAGGTGACCGTCTTCGTCAAACCCATCCGCCCTGGCCTGCGCACCAATATCGTCCTGACCACGGACCAGCGGACCTATCTGATCGACGCCTCGAGCAACGCCGCGGCCAGCTACACCAGCGTCATGGCCTGGAACTACCCGCAGGAGGAGGCCCGGTCGGCCGCCGCCGATCGCCAGCAGGCCCTGGCCGCCGCGGCCGTCTCCATCGCCCCGGACGTTGTCGTCGACCGCTTGAACTTCCGCTACCGGATCGATCCGCGCGATCGCCGCGCCCCGGCCTGGACGCCTGTGCGCGTCTTCGATGACGGACAGAAGACCTATATCGAGTTTCCGGCCGACCTTTCGACCCGCTCGGCCCCGCCGCTGTTCCTGCTCGGCGATCGGGACCGCGCCGAGCTCGTCAACTACCGGCAATCGGGCGTCTACTACGTCATTGATCGGCTGATCGAGCGGGCCGAGCTGCGCCTGGGCGAAAAGCGCCAGGATGTCGTTCGGATCACCCGCCAGGGGGGCGGACGATGAGTCCGGCGCCGCCCCCGGGGACCACGGTCGATGATCCCGCGGCCGGCGCGAAGGTCTCGCCTCGGTCGGTCCTGGACGCGCCGCGCCATCCCATCGCCCGTTATCGTCCAGCCGCGATTCTGGGCGGGCTCTTTCTGGTCCTGCTCCTGGTCGGCGTCGGCTTCATGGTCGCCTTCGGCGGCGGTCGCAAGCCACCGGCCGAAGCGACCAGCCAGCCGCCCGCCAATGATGCGACCGGCCCCGCGCCGATCGACGATCGGCTGCCTGCGTCCTACGGCGAGCTTGGCCCTCCCGCCGCGGCCCAGGCCGGCATCGCGGCGGGTGCAGCCCCCGCGGCGGCGCCCGGCGCGGTCCCCGGTTCCGGCACGGGCGCGGCCTCGCCCCAACCCGATCCTGCCCGTCAGCAACAGCTCCAGGAGCTCTCGGCCGCCCATCGGTCCGGACCGTTCTTCGGCGGGGCGGTAGGTCAGGCCAGCGCCGCGCCATCGGCAGTTCCGTCGACGCCACCTGGCGCAGGCGCGCCACCGACGCCGGCGCCGGTCGGCGCCAAGGAGGCGTTCATCGCCCGCACGTCAGGCCCGTCGCAGGCCTATGTCGCCAGCCTCCCGCAGCCGCCGCTTAGCCCCTACGAGGTCAAGGCGGGCTCTGTGATCGCCGCGGCCCTGATCACTGGCCTCAATTCCGATCTTCCGGGCCTGGTGATCGCCCAGGTCACCGAGCCGGTGTTCGATCATCGCACCGGCACGGTGGTGCTGATCCCGCAAGGCGCGCGGTTGATCGGCAAGTACGACAGCCAGGTCGCCTACGGCCAGGACCGGGTCCTGCTCGTCTGGACGCGGCTGATCTATCCGAGCGGCCGCTCGATGGACCTAGGCGGCATGACCGGGGCGGACGCCACCGGCGCGGCCGGCCTCTCCGACCGCGCCGACACCCACCTGCCGGTGCTAGCGCGAGCGATCGGGCTTTCGACCCTGATCACGATCGGCGGCACCCTCGCCCAGAACAGCGGCTCGCGCGGCAGCGACAATCTGGTGCTGCAGGACAGCGGCGGCGGGATCGCCGCCCAGGCCAGTCAGACCGGCCAACGGCTGGTCGAACGGGATCTGCAGCGCAGCCCGACCTTGAGAATTCGGCCGGGCTTTCCCGTTCGAGTGATGGTCGACAAGGACCTGGTCCTGCCGCCCGAAGCAGTGGGAGGTCGTTGATGCGGGGCGACTCGACCCGCGAGTCCGATTCTTCTTCAGTTCAAGACGTTTATTCGCGCGTCGTCGGTTTTGGCCGGTCACCTTTATTAGTTCAGGTGGCTGGAATCGCGATCTTATCGACGCTGCCATGACAACCGCACGCGACCTTGAATATCACGCGCAGTACCAGAAGCGTCTCCGGGCCGAGGCCCGGGCGCGCGGCAAGGGACAACTGAACGCGCTGGTGGCCCAGGATCTCATCGACAGGCTCGATGCGATGAAGAACGCGCGCGGTTTCACCAACCGCACGTCGGCCCTTGAGCAGGCGCTCACGGAGTATTTCGAGCGGGGGCAATCGGAAAGGAACCATGCCGTGAGCGCATAGAAAAACCCGGCTCGCCGAAACGCGCCGGGCTCTCCAGGTCATTCGCTAGACGGGATTGGCGTCCCGCCCGAGCTCTCAAGTCCTGCTCTTTCTAACCGAATCACCGACATCGCCGCAATCCAAAAACGCGCGTTCGCGCGACGGGAACCTGTGCGCCTGCGGCCTCCCCCAGGAGGAGCAGGATATGCAGACCGTCTCGAACGGGATCGGTGACGTGCGCCGTCTGGCGGACGCCCAATGGGCGGCCGCCAAGCTCGCCGACACCTACCAGGGCCTGCCGGAGGGAATCTCCAAGGCCATGCTGCTCGATCGCTTCGAGCGGGCCGCGCCCAGGCTGGGGCTCGGCGACGGGGTCGTGCGCCTGATGCGCGCCCTGGTGCGGGTGACCGCCGAGCAGGACTGGATCGGCCGCACCCGGCCGATCGCCTGGCCGTCCAACGACGCGCTCTGCGAGGAGCTGCAGCGCTCGCGCAGCTGCGTCCAGGGTTTGATCCGCTCGGCGGTGCGCGCGGGCCTGGTCCACATGAAGGACAGCGGCAACGGCAAGCGCTGGGGCTATCGCGACGATCGGGGCCACATCCTGGAGGCTTTCGGCTTTGATCTCGCGCCGCTGGCCGTGCGTTGGGACGAGTTCGCCGACCTGGCCGCCGCGCGGGGCGTCGAACAGGCTCAGCGCCGGCATCTGAAGCGCAAGCTCGGCGAGATCCGGCGTGAAATCCGCACCGTCTGCGCCGATGCGCTTCACCGCGGCTATGGCGGCTTTGACTGGCATGGTGCCGTCGATCAGGCGCTGGGCCGGCTTCCGCGAACCCCCTCTCTCGGAGAGCTCGAGGCGCTGCACGAGACGTTCCAGGCGCTGTTGGCCGCCGTGGACGCGGCCTGGGTCAAGGCCCGTCAGGAAGGTCAATCTGAGCCCAGGGGCGTCGTGGGCGAAGCCCATAAAGAACCTACAACCCATCCAAGATCTGAAGGATCAACGTATTCATCTCCTCGGAAAGAGGTAGTCGAGCCCTCGGCGCGAACGTCCCTGGCTCCGGCGATGGCTGAACCCTCGCGGGTGGAGGCGCCGATCAGCGACGAGGTGATCCCGCTATCGCTGGTGTTGGAGGCCGTGCCGGAGGTCGCCGACTATCTGGGGGACCTGGCCGCCGCGTCGTGGGAGGACCTGGTCGAGGCCATTGGTCGCGCCGCGCCCTTGATGGGCGTCAACCTGTCGGCCGTTCGCGAGGCCCGCGAAGTCATGGGCCGGAACCGGGCGGCCGTCGCCTTGACCACCATTCTGGCGCGCTGGAAGGACGGTGAGATCAGGAGCTCAGCCGGCGGATACCTGCGCGCCATGTGCGAGCGCGAGAAGGTGGGGTGCCTCCACCTGCTGCCAAGCCTCTACGGCCTGAAGGACAGGTTCGGAAAAACGCCGCCCAGGCGCGCCGAGCGATGATCGTCCCCGTACTGTTCGCGCTGTGCGCGTCAGACGTAATTTCATTATGGACCGACTTTTCATCGGGTGGTGAAAAGTCGCCGTGCGGTGAAAGGCGCGTTGGCGGACCGACGCCTTCGGCCTGGTCGATCTGCCGCCTGGGCGCGAGGCCTATCCGGAAAGCGCCAGCGCGGTGGCTGGAGCCCGCGCCGTCTCGGCGGCGGAAAAGGCCAGAGCGAGGGCTTGGGGCCGTGGGCCGCTGGAGTGCGGTCGCCGGAGTCTTGCCATGTCCCTTCGCGCCATCGTCCGGGCCGTCGGCGGCGATCTCTATGATCGCGGTCGGCGGGCCAATATTCCCGCGCCCGGCCATAGTCGCCAGGATCGCTCTGTCTCCCTGCTCGAACGGGACGGCCGCCTGATCGTCCATACTTTCGGCGACAGCGACTGGCGCGCCGTGCGCGATGACCTCAGGGCCCGCGGCCTGCTCACTGCCGAAACCGTGTCGGTCGCGCGGAGTGAGCCAGTCGAGGACGACGCCAGCCGTCGTCGCCGCCGGGCGGTCGCCCAGGGTCTGTGGGAGGCAGGTCGCCCGATCGCCGGCGCCCTGGCCGAACGCCATTGCCGGCTGCGCGGCGTCGAAGGGCCTTTGCCGGGCGGCGAGGCTCTGCGTCACCATGGTCTGGCGCCCCTCTCGGCCTATCGACCTGGTCCGGCGACCCGCCCGGCCTTGCTGGCGGGGATCCGCGATCCCCAGGGCGAGATCGCCGGCGTTGAGATCACCTATCTGGGATCGGGCGGTCAGATCGCGCCGGGCCTACGCTTGGCTCGCAAGACGGTGGGCTTGGTGCCGCCGAGCAGCGCGGTGCGCCTTGATCCGGCCGCCGAGACCATGCTGGTCGCCGAGGGCGTCTTCACCACGCTGTCGGCCCGGCGGCGCTTTGGACTGCCGGCCTGGGCCCTTCTGTCGACCTCCAACCTGCGAAGCTGGCGCCCGCCGTCCGGCGTCACCTCCATTCTTGTGGCGGCCGATCGCGGAGCCGATGGCGAGGCTTCGGCCCGGGTGCTGGTCCGGGCGCTGATCGATCTGGGTCTGGCCGCCAAGCTGGCCCTTCCGCCCGAGCCGTTCGGGGACTGGAACGAACTTGACCAGGCGGCCATGACCGCGGCCCCGTCGGCGGGGTGAAAAGGAGAGAGTGAGGATGGGGGCGGGTGCGCCCGATCGGCAGGATGGTCCTGGCCCGGGGCGCTGGAAACCGTCCCATGACCCGCCAATCGCCTTCGTTGTCTGCCGCCGAGTCGAAGATCCGCATCCCGTTGCGGGACCTTGGCCTGGCGCCCGAAAACCTTCGCTTCAGCGAGCCCGCCGATGACCGCATCGGCCAGTTGGCCGACACCATTGCCGCGGCCGGCGTCATCATCCCGCCGATCGTTCGGGCCGGTCGTAAGAACGAGCAGGCCTATATGGCGCTCGACGGACGGCGCCGCCGCTTGGCGCTGCTGGCCCTGGTCGAACGCGGCGTGATCGACGAGGACTACGGCGTCGAGTGCATCCTGGCCGTCGGCAAGGCCGCCCAGGCCGCCGCCATCGTCCTGCCCAATGCCGAGACCGCGCCGGTCCACATCGCCTCGATCATCGTGGCCATCGGCAATCTGCGGAAGGCCAAGATGGATACGGCCTTCATTTCCGCCTCGCTCGGCTATTCCGAACTCGAGGTCAAACGCCTGGAAGCGCTGGCCGGCGTCCACCCGACCGTCTTGACCGCGCTGCGCCAAGGTCGCCTGACGCTCAAGCAGGTGCGCAGCTTCACACGCATCGCCGACAAGAAGCAGCAGGAGCAGCTGGCCCAATCGGCGCTCGACGGCCACTTCCAGGACTACCAGCTGCGCAACATCGTCGATACCGATCGTGTCACCACGCTGGACAACCGCTTTTCGCTGGTCGGCGCGGATCGCTACATCAAGGCGGGCGGGCGCCTGGACGTCGACCTCTTCGGCGAACTGCCTGACGGCGTGCTCGACCCGGAGATCCTCGAGCAGGTCTGGCGCGAACGCATCAAGCCGCTGGTCGCCAAGCTGCAGAACAAGGGCCTGGCGGTGTTTGTCGGTCCCGACGCCGGCTACCGCGCGCCCGACGATTTCGAGAGCCTGCCGTATGTGATCCATGCGACGCTGCCCGAGGCGCAACGGACCGCGCGGCTGCAGGCTCGCGACGTGGTCGACGAGAAGCTGGCGGCGTTGCGCGAGGTCGGCCTGGCCGCCGACGACGCCATCGACGCGATCGCCGAGGTGCTGATCGCACGCGAGACCCATGCCGCCGCGGCGCTCGACAACCTGACCCTGGGCGCGGTGCTCCTGTCGCCGAACGCCGAGCGCGGGGTCGATGCGACCTTCTACACCCATCCCGAGGTCGAGGCGGACGAGGCGCTGGAGGACGAGGAGGACGAAGACGAGGACGAGCGTCCCGGGGTTTCGCGTGCGGCCACGGTCGTCGATCTCGTCACGCCCAAGGCCGTGGTGGCGGTCGAGGGGGTCAGCCACAGCCTGCACGAGGTGCGCACCGACCTGGCCACGCGCGGTCTGATCCGGGACCTGGCCGACAATCCCGGCGCGGCCCTGACGGCGATCGTCGCCCAGCTCTTCAAGCTCCTGGCCCTGACCACTCACACCTATCACGACGAGTCGGCCCTGACGGTGTCGGCGACCAAGTATTCGCGCGGCGGCATGAGCCCGCACCCAGCCCTGGACGGCGAGGTTCGAGACCGTCTGGCGGCGCGGCGCGAGGCCTATCTCGCGTCCGGTCAGCGTCCGATCGGCTTCGTGGACGCCCTGCCGCACGGCGAGAAGATGGCCCTTCTGGCCGAACTGGTCGCCATCAGTCTCAATGCGCGGGAGGCTCGCACCAGCCTCTTGCGACATGGAGCGCGGGCCGAGGCCGCCGAGATCGCCGCGCTGTGCGACGCCGACCTCAGCGTCCACTGGACGCCGGATCAGGCGTTCCTGTCGTCTCACTCCAAGGCCCAGCTGATGGCCATGCTGGTTGAGATGAAGGTGGAGGACGCGCGCGCGGCGACCCTGAAGAAGGACGAGCTGGTGACCTTCGTGGCCGAGGCGGCGGCCGAGCGTCAATGGGTGCCCGGGTCCCTGGCCTGGAGCGCCAAGGTCGAGGTCGACGAGCCGGTCGAAGAGTCGGCCGAGGACAACGGCGACATCTCCGATGGCGCCGAGCAGGCCGAGGCTCAGTCTTCGCAACTGGCGGCCGAGACGCCCGAGACTATCGCGGCCTGATCCTTCCGAGCCCTCGTCAACTGGCGGGGGCTCGGCCTTTGCATCCGCGAGGCCCGATCAAAGGGGGAAGGACAGCGGGAGGCGGGCGAGCCCGTCGGGACTGGAGGGAGGCGCCCTCCGCCGCGGGTGATCCAGGCCCTGCCCATGACCGCATCGCTATCCTTGTTCGCCGCCGGCCCCATCGACGCCAGCGCCAATGTCCTCTCGGCCGCCCGCGCCCTTTGCGCCCACCTCAATCGGTCCCGCACCCTGGAGCGCAAGCTCTTGTCGGGGGTGATGACCACGGCCTTCGGCGCGTCCGACGCCGAGGGCGCCTGGTCCTGGCGCGACGCCTATGATGCGGTGGAGGCGGCCATGGTGCTGCAGATCCGCCGCCTCACGCCCCAGGTCTCACGCCTGGAGGACGCGCCGGCCGAGATCTGCGCCCTGCTGGCCGGCCTGTCGGCCCTGACCCCCACCCAGACGCGGCGCTCCGAAGAGCAAGTGGATCTGGATCAGTTCTCGACGCCGCCGCAGCTGGCGGCCCTGGCGGTTCTCGCCGCCCAGGTGCGCCCGGGCGACCAGGTCCTGGAGCCTTCGGCGGGAACGGGCCTGCTGGCCATCATCGCCGAGGCCTGCGGCGGCGAGGTCTGCCTCAACGAGATGGCCCCCGGCCGCGCGGCCCTGCTGGACGGTCTCTTCGCCCAGGCCCCGCGCACGCGCCACGACGCGGTTCACCTCAAGGACCTCCTGGCCAGGTCGGGCGCCTTCGACGCCGTGGTGCTCAACCCGCCCTTCCAGCATCTGGAGGCTCATCTTGTGGCGGCCATTGCCACCTTGGCTGACGGCGGTCGGCTGGCGGCCATCGTGCCGGTCCGCCTTCTGGACGACGAGCCGGCGCTGGCGCGCCTGGCCGCACAAGCCGCCATCGTCGGCCGCATCGCCTTCCCGCCGCGCGCCTACGCCGCTCACGGCACGTCGGTCGAGACCGGGCTGCTGGTCCTCGATCGCTTAGGGTCCGGCGACCGCGCCGCCCTCGTGACGTGCGAGGACCTCGCCCAGGCCGCGCAGGCGGCTGCGGCGATCCGCGCGCGCCCGAGCGCCAGGCCTCGCAGGTTCCAGGTCGTGTCCCAGACGGCGGTTCTGGCGCCCAGGGTGCGATCCCTGGCCCTGCCGTCCGGGCGTCTCGGTCTGGTGGCGCACACCACCAGCCTCGACTATCGGGTCATCGACTGGAGCGGAGAGGGCCAGGACGTCGGTCTTTACCAGGCCTATCGCCTGGGACGCATCGCCATCGACGGCGCCCCGGCCCACCCCTCGGCCCTGGTCGAGTCGCGCCCGATGGCCTCGGTCGCGCCGCCGGCCCCGACCTACCGACCGGTCCTGCCGGTGGCGATCCTGGCCGAGGGGCGCTTGTCGGACGCCCAGCTGGAGACGGTGATCTATGCCGGCGAGGCGCATGCCGCGATGCTTCCCGGCCGCTGGATCCTGGGCGAAGGCGCCAACACCGCAGCGCCCGCGTCGGCCGATGCGGAGGGCGCCGTGAGCTTCCGTCGCGGGTTCTTCCTGGGCGACGGCACCGGCTGTGGCAAGGGCCGCCAGATCGCCGGGATCATCGCCGACAACATGGCCCAAGGCCGCCTGCAGGCCGTCTGGCTGTCCAAGAACGACGCGCTGCTCGAGGACGCGCGCCGCGACTGGGCCTCGATCGGCGGCGGCGCGCGCGACATTGTCCCCCAGAGCGCCTGGAAACAGGCCGACGCTATCCGCCTGGACCGCGGCGTGCTCTATTCGACCTACGCCACCCTTCGCCAACCGGCCCGAGGCTCGCGGCCCTCGCGCCTGGACCAGATCGTCGCTTGGCTCGGCGAGGACTTCGAGGGCGTGATCGTCTTCGACGAGGCCCACGCCATGGCCAATGCCGCGGGCGGCGGCAAAGGCGCGCGCGGTCCCAAGAAGACCTCGCTCCAGGGCATGGCGGGTCTGGCGCTGCAGAATCGTCTGCCCAGGGCGCGGATCGTCTATGTTTCGGCCACCGGCGCGACCACGCCGGAGAACCTGGCCTATGCGGCGCGGCTCGGCCTGTGGGGCGGGACCGAGGCGCCGTTCCTCAATCGCGAGGCCTTCCTCAACGCCGTCGAGGCCGGCGGGGTGGCGATGATGGAGTTGATCGCCCGGGAGCTGAAGGCGCTGGGCCTCTACATCGCTCGGTCGCTGTCGTTCGACGGGGTGGAGTACGAGGCGCTGGGCCACGCCCTGACCGAGCAGGACATCGAGATCTGGAACGCCTGGGCCGACGCCTACCAGATGATCCACCGCAATCTTCGCGCGGCCTTGCAGGCCACGGGCGTCGCCGACGAGGACGGCAAGGTCAAGAGCGCCTTGGCCGCTTCGGCGGTGATGTCGGCCTTCGAAGGCGCCAAGCTTAGGTTCTTCGGCCACCTCTTGGCCGGTTTGAAGACGCCCAGCCTGATCGCAGCGATCCGGGAGGACCTCGCCCACGAGCGCTCGGCCGTCGTCCAGGTCGTCTCGACCAACGCCGCGGTGATGGAGCGCCGCCTGGCGCAGATCCCGGTCGAGGAATGGAACAACCTCTCTATCGACATGACGCCCAAGGACCAGGTGCTCGACTATCTGATGTCAGCCTTCCCGGTGCAGGCCATGACCGAGGTCGAGACCGAGTCCGGCGAGACGACCGTTGTCCCCTTGTTCGAGGATGGCAAGCCGGTGCTGAGCCAGGAGGCGCTCCGGCTTCGGGAGGCGACGATCGCCGACCTCGCCTGCTTGCCCGCCGTCCAAGGCGTCCTCGACACCGTGCTTGAGATCCTCGGGCCTGATCTGGTCGCCGAGGTGACCGGGCGATCGCGCCGGGTGGTGATGCGGGACGCCCGCCGCGTGGTCGAGCGACGCAGCGCCTCGGCCGCCAAGGCCGAGACCGACGCCTTCATGGGGGCGCGCAAGCGGGTCCTGGTGTTCTCCGACGCCGGCGGCACCGGGCGCAGCTATCACGCCGATCTCACGGCGGCCAATCAGCAGCGCCGTGTCCATTACCTTGTGGAGCCCGGCTGGCGGGCGGACGCGGCGATCCAGGGTCTGGGCCGCTCGCATCGCACCAACCAAGCCAGCGCGCCGCTCTTCCGTCCCGTCACGACCGATATCCACGGTGAGAAGCGCTTCCTGTCGACCATCGCCCGGCGCCTCGACAGCCTGGGCGCCTTGACGCGCGGCGAGCGTCGTACGGCGGGCAACGGCCTCTTCCGCGCCGAGGACAATCTGGAAAGCCCGTGGGCGCATCGGGCCCTGCAGGCCTTCTACGTCGCCCTGCACTTTGGCCAGGTCGAGGCCATGAGCCGCGACGTGTTCGAGGCCAAGACCGGCCTGTCCCTGCTCGACCATGAGGGCAATCTGAGGGACGCCGACGACCTGCCCCCGATGAACACCTTCCTTAACCGACTGCTAGCGCTGCGGATCGAGGATCAAAACGGTCTCTTCGCTAAGTTCGAGGCCATCCTGGGCGGCATCCTGGAAAAGGCCGCCGCCTCCGGGGCGCTCGACAAGGGCATGGAGGACGTGGTGGCCGACGACCTCGAAGTGCTGGGCGAGGAAGTGCTGCGCACCGACCTGACGACCGGGGCCGAGACGCGGCTGGTGCGGTTCGCCGTCCGGACGCGGCGGGTGCTGATCACGCCTGACGAAGCGCTGGCGGGCCAGGAGCCGGCGGGTTTGCTGTTTGCGGTCAACAGCAAGTCGCAGCGCGCGGCGCTGATCGTCCAGGGCCTGACCACGACCGACGACAACGATCGGCTGATCCAGGCCGTACGCTTGATCCGCCCTGAAAAGCGCACGATCGCGCCGCTCAAGGCCTTCGAGGAGTCGGCCTGGGAAGAGGTCGACGAGACGACCTGGCGTTCGGCCTGGGCCGCGGAGCTGGCGGCGGCCGATCCCTGGGTCTCGCGTGAGATGGCCCTGGTGACCGGCCTGCTGCTGCCGGTCTGGTCCAGCCTGCCAAGCCGCCAGGCCACGGTTCGACGGATCCGGGCCCCGGACGGTCGCCGCTGGCTGGGACGCGTCCTCGACATCGGCCAGGTGCCGGCCGTGAAGGTGGCGCTGGGTCTGACCGACACCGCCCAGGCGATCGGGGATGGAGCACTGGCCCGCCGCATGCTCCTGGACGAGGGCGCCTCGATCGCGCTGGCCGGCGGCCTGTGGCTGCGACGCGCCCGGGTCATGGACCGCTGGCGCATCGAGGTGGTCGGCGCGGCCGCCCAGCGTCAGGCCTTCCAGCTGCTCGGCTGTTTCGTCGAGATCATCAACTACCAGCCGCGCGTCTTCGTGCCGGTGGACCAGACCGAGGTGTTGTCGGGACTTCTGGAGAAATGGCCGGCGCAGACGATCCTGCCGGCGGCGGCGTAAGGGCAAAGGTTAGAGGAAGGGCGGGAGGAGCGGGCGATCCGGAATTGGGTCCGGCGCCGTCAGCGCCGAGGGCGCCATGTCCGCCTCCTCTCCCCCTTCCTTTCAACACCCTCAGATCGATGCCCCGACGGCCGCGATGGGCAGTCTTGGCGTCGGCGAGGTCTGCGGGAGCCGAAACTTCGTGCCCGCGAACGTTTCGGCCGAGGCCGTCCGCCAAGTCAGTAGTCGGATGACGGAAGACCTTCTGCCGGACGTCGAGCTTTTGCAGCTTCATCTGGCGGCTGACGATCGCAGCGATGACTTCGCCATGGCCGAGCGCCTGATCGAGCGCTTTGGCGGTCTTGTTGGGGTATTGGCCGCCGACGTCACCGAGATCCTGCGGCATGTCGGCCCCCAGTCCGTCGTGAACCTCAAATTGCTGCGCGAGATCGCCGACCGCGTCAGTCGCGGGACGTTGGCCAAACGGCAATTGCTTACCGCCCATAGCACCGTCGCCGGGTTTCTCGCCGTTAAGATGCGCGGTCTGCCCCGGGAGGAATTCTGGGTTCTGTTCCTCGACAAGTGCAATCAGCTGATTGTTGTCGAGCGCATAAGCGTCGGCACGGTGGATCACGCGCCGGTCTACGTACGCGAAGTGCTACGCCGCGCCTTGGAGATCGGCGCCTCCGCCATGATCCTCGGACACAACCATCCTAGTGGGGATCCAGCACCCTCACGTCCGGACATCGAGATGACCAAGGCGATAATGGCCGGCGCCAAGTCGCTTGGCCTGCACGTCTGGGATCACATGATCGTCGGAAGCGAAAGGGTCCTCAGTCTGAAGGCCGAAGGGCTCATGTGACCCCCCTGGAGAAATGCGGGTGGATTTTTCCGGGGATGCGCTGGGCGCCGCCTACGGCCATCATCTCGAGCCATGATCGAAAAAGCCGGTACAGGCGATCGGGTCTACCTCGCGATCAAGTCCTTTCTTCTGGATGAGAGCGACCACAGACCCGGAGACCGCATCGACGTCGCTGACCTCGCACGGAGAGTTGGCGCCAGCGCCACGCCCGTACGTGCGGCGCTTCACCGCATGAGCGGGGAACGCCTTCTTGTCAGCCATCAGGGGGAAGGGTTTTCTGCGCCTCGTATTACTGAGGTTGGCCTCACGGACCTTTATACCTGGAACGCTGCGGTTCTTGGCCAAGCCCTGCGAACATCCCATCCCGGCTCGGCGCCTCCGCTGCTTGCAATCCCCGAGGGGACCGCGGCCGTCGTACGCGTCGAACGACTCTTTGCCCTGATTGCGGCGCTCTCGGACAATGTTGAACTGGAGTGGGCCGTGGCGGGCTTAAATGACCGCATGCACCGGATTCGCCGCGTCGAAGAGGGCTTTGTCGCCGATGCCGAAGCCGAATTGGCGGGTATGGAAGCCCTGCTGAAGGACTACGACCTTGCGGGACTGCGCCTCGCGATCCCCGCCTACCACCGGCGTCGCCTCAAGCTGGTTCCGTCGTTGTCGCGCGCGCTCCACGGCTTGGGTGATCGTCCCCCCCGCCAGTCCATTTGAATTTTCACCGGATCCTGTTGCGATCGACTTGGGGTTCTTCCTGACGACGCGCAGCCTAACCCGGTCACGATCCGTGGCGGAAATGGAGAAAAAGATATGGAACGCGTTGAACAAGACCTGATCGATCTCGGCGCGGCCACCGAGGTCACCTTGGGCGGCGACGACGGCGGTATCGAGGCCGGAAGCTTCAAGATGGCGTCGGGCCTGTCCGACGATTGAGGCGGTCGGGCGCGATGTCCATCGCGCCCGGCTCCCTCCGGGATCGACGCACGCCCAGAATTTCCGGTGGATTATCTGCGAGTAAAATCACGATCGTTTTGGTGTTCCTCCAGGTCTCGGTCAGCCTGAAGTTGTCACGGTGAGCGTGACCTAGCGAAGGAGACGATCATGCAACGCATCGAGCAACGGGTCGACGATCTGATCGACCTCGGCGACGCCAGCGTCGAAACCAAGGGCCAGGAAGAAGGCGGCATCGAGCCGGGCAGCTACCGCCTGGTGACCGGCCTGGCCGACGACTGAGCAGTGGGGCGCGGAGGCAGCTCCGCGCCCTTTGCTTTGCTGCTGCCGCCATGAGCTACACATTTCGCGAAGGCGTGCATGCCGTCCGCAGCGGCGGCCAAATTATCGTCTTTGACGAGCGGGCGAACCGCTATCTCGGTTTGACGCGTCGGCAAGAACTGGCGTTGCTGTCGGCGACCAAGGCCACCCCTCCAGATGCCGAGGTCATCGCTCCGCTTCTACGCCGCGACCTTCTGATTTCGGCGCCGAGGTTTTCGGCCGATCTATCTCCGGCCCATCCGCCGCCGAAAGCCAGCCTGATCGAAGACAATGACCCTGAGGCGGCAAGCCTGCGGGATATTGTTGGCGCTATGGCGGCATTCTGCGTGGCGCGTCGGACGATCGCCGAACACCGTCTGTCCGGAGTTCTCGATCAGCAACGTCGAGCGCCAAACGCTCGCCCGGCACAAACGCCGGCAGAAACGCTAGCGCGCCGCTTTCTCACGGCGCGGCTTTGGGCGCCCTGGACCCCGGTATGCCTGCTTGATTCCGTCGCCATGCTGCAGTTCCTCCGGCAAGCTGGGCACGTCGCGCAGCTCGTCATCGGCGTCAGAACCTCGCCGTTCGAAGCCCACTGCTGGGTGGAACGGCGGGGTGTCGCGCTCAACGAGACCCTGCTGCGCGCCCGCTCGTTCACGCCGATCGTTGTCGCATGACTGGCGGATATCTTATCGCGCTCGGTCCCGGCGCTGCCGAGCTGGTCTCGGTTTCGCTCCACAACCGCCTGGAAAGTCTCGGCCTTTATCAGGCGTTCGCGCAAAAGGATCTGAAGATCTTCGCCAAGGGGCCAATCAGGGTCCGCGAGGCGTCGGGCTTGGGCGTCATCCTCGGATCCCTCAGTCCAAGGCAATCCAGCGTCCGCGAGCCGGTCGACCTGGCGTCTCTGATTCAAGATCATTGGGGCGCGTACCTGGCGGTCCTGACGCCGCGTGACCAGCCGATGGGAATCTTCCGCGACCCGTCAGGGGCCGTCCCGGCCTTCTGGTTCAGGACAGGCGAAACGCTCGTGGTCACCGACCAGATCGATCTCGCCGCGCGACTAAACCTGATCAACCCGGTGATCGACTGGGACACCCTTGTCAGGGACCTCGTCTACAAACGCCGGCGTGGCGCTCGAACAGGACTCGTCGGCGTCACAGAACTCGCGCCCGGCGAACATCTTGCTGTCAACGGACTTAGCCGTCTCGCCTGGACGCCTTGGCGCTACACGACAGCCGACATGGCTTTCCGCCATCTTGACGACGCGGCCGAAGCGCTCAGAGAAGCCGTGGAACTGAGCGTCCGGGGCTCTGCAGCCGACTATTCGGCGCTGTCGATCGAGCTTTCCGGGGGCTTGGATTCTTCCATCGTCGCGGGCGCCCTGCGCGATGACCCCCGGCTGTCGGCTTTCAATGCGGTGTCACGAGACGCCGAGGGAGACGAGAGCGTGTTCGCCGTCGAGGTGGCCGCAGCCATGGGCTTTCCGCTGACGATGGAGACGCTCGACCCTCATTTGGCGCGCCTCGAGCCCCCAAGCCATGAGCTTCGTCCGGCTCGACCGGGCCGGTTGGGAACGCTCTCACCCCTCAACGACGCCCTCGCGACACACGCACGGCAGGTGGGGGCTCAGGCCTTCATTGGCGGAATGGGCGGCGACAGCGTGTTTTTCTACACCAACTCAGCGGCGCCCGTGGCCGACAGGCTGCGCCGGCGAGGCCTCAGCAGCGGGCTAGTCCAAACAGCGTTCGACGTCGCGAGGCTGAACAACGCAACGGTCTGGTCGGTTGCTGACCGCGCTTGGCGCCTTGCGCTACGGCCTGATCTCGACCTGCACAGGGGCGCAGACAACGCCTTTCTGACATGCCAGGGGCCAATCCAGGCGGACGTGCATCCCTGGATGGCTGCGAGGCCGAAAGGAGCGCCGCCTGGCCGACAACGGCATGTCGCGTCAATCGCCTACATCATGGGCTTTCTCGACGGCCACGCTGTTCGCGATGGATTGGCGCAACTGTCGCCGCTCCTGGCCCAGCCTATCGTCGAAACCGTTCTCAGAACGCCCAGCTGGTTCGCGGTGGACCGGGGGCGCGATCGAGCCGTTGCCCGCCGCGCCTTCAAAGATGTCCTGCCGGGAAGCGTGTTGAGACGTCGGTCCAAGGGCGCGATCGATCGCTTCGTCTATGAGGCCATCCTCGCGAACCTGACGGAAATCGGCGAAATTCTCGCCGGCGGCCTCCTTGCGCGCCAAGGCCTTCTCGATCTTCCGAAAGTGGCCGAGGCCTTGGCGACGCCGGAGCAACTGGCCGGCCCGCGTGGGCAACGCCTGCTTGCCCTGGCTGACGCCGAGTACTGGGCTAGGGCTTGGAGTCGCTCGGACTGACCTTGCCGCCCTTCCAAACGCTCCTGGCTGAACGCCAGCGCTGGTACTGCTCGATCTTGGCCGCTGAAGGGTCTTCCCAACCCTGCAGCCAGAAGCGAAACCAATCCAGATTGCGCTCGTACGCAGCGAGACGGTGACGAGGTTCGGTCAGGATATGGGGCTCGGTGGGAAAGGCGAAAAGCTCCGCGGGAACAGAACCCTGGGACAGCCGAGTGAACAGCTCCATCGTGGAACGGAACTCCTGCTCGGGCAACTGCATCAAAACCGGCGACTTGATCTTTTCGACATTCAGCGCCGGTGACAGGAGCTTCCAACGGTCCGGGGTCGCGTCGGGGCTTCCAAGGCCCCACGCCTGATGGATCAGGTCGGCCGCATCACGGCCTTTCACCGTGTTGAACCACCAGTAGGTCGGCTCAAGCTGGAGGGACCCGATCGACACCGCGCCAACTTGTGGCAGGCGCATCGCCGCCCACATCGCCACATCCGCGCCGAAGCTGACACCCCCGACCCCAACTCGGCCCGTCTCAACGCGGCCTCGCGCGTCCAGGAGGTCGATCGCGGCCGTGATCCCGGACATGGCGGTCTCGTTGGCCTTGAGGTTGCCGTCCTGCTCCCCCGGCTTTTCCGTCGGCGCCGAGATGCAGAGCGCGGAGATTCCGGAACGAACGAAAGCGGACATCGGCCACTCGTCGCCGACGCCGCCGCGCAGATAACCGTCGCAGCTGTAGTAGGTGATGAAGAGCGGCCTTTGGCGCGGCGGACCGGGGGGTTCGAGGAACTCACCGACAAAAGCGTGCCCCTCCCCGTCCGTCCATTGCAGCCGATGGTGCACTACGCCGGGGTCGGCCTCGACGTGCGTGAGGTCGCGACGATGACCGCTGTCGAGATCGATGCTGACCAGGCGTGGCGGCGTGATCGCCGAGGCGAGCACACAAACCGCGAGACGATCGCCGATCGCGCAGGGGGAGCCCGTCAAGCCTCCGCCATGAAGGAGGCCGTCCGTCTCAAAAAGGGTTCGGGCCTTGTCTGCTCCGACACGCCAGGTTCTGAGCGCTCGGCCGCCTGAACCTGTCTTGGCGACGATGACGAGCTCGCGCTGGTTGGGCCGCCAGGCGAGTTGAGTGAACTTGTCCGCGCCGCAGACGCTTGACCGGCAAGCGGTAGTCAGGCCGTGAGGGTCCGTGACGATGATGACGTCTGCGCCAGCCCCTGGCCGAGCCTGGTCTCCGGTTGCGCTACGCGCCACAAGCGGCGGACGCCCGAAGACCGGCTTTCGGGCGGCGTCCAGGACAAGGCCCTGGGCCTGTGCGGTCTCGGCGCTGATCGCCGTGGCCGCGCCCCGAGGGCTCGACCGCCAGAACGCCAAGTCGCGGTCGCCAAGGAGACCTCGACGTGAGAACCATCGCCCTGCCAACCTCTGGGCGGCCAGGCGGCCGTTGATGCGGATTGCCCCGAACAGGTTTTGGGCCGGATCGACGGCGGCGTCGATGAGGACGCCATCGTCGTGGTTCCGCGCTTCGGCCGCGATGATCTCCGCGCGCGTGGGACCGGCCGCATAGACAATGGTCCCATCGGGGTCCACAGCGAAGGCGACGACGTCGCTTGAGCTCGACGTCACCGAGCCCGTCGCGCCATCTAGGCCGGCCCGGACGACCTGTACGCCATCCGCCGTGAGCGCCGTGAAGAAAATGCCGTCGCTGTGGGCCGACCAGGTTGGCGGCGCGCTGGGCAAGACGCCGGCGTCGTTGAACAGCGCCTCGCCGCCGTCCGCGATCAATTTCGCCGGTCTTGAACCGTCGACCGGAACGACCCACCAACTCGTCTCATGGCGATTGGCCGCGACCAAGGCCTCGTCTCGCCGAAACGCGACCCAGCGCCCGTCTGGCGAAATCGCTGGGCTGGAGACATTAGGGACCCCGATGAGGTCCTCAAGCGTGGGGTCCGCCGCGGCGCTCGAGCCGAGCGCCACGGCTAAGACCGCGCCGGCGACGCGCCTCGTCACCATGATTTCACCACCTGAACGGCCACCAAGCGTCCGACCGGGCTGGCGTTGTCGGCGTCGTACCCGATCGTGGAGTTGACGGTCTTCAGAACGATGAAAGGCGGGTCGCGATCGAAGATGTTGCTGACCGAAAGCGACACCCGCACGCCTGACAGAAGCCCCTGGCCGCCAGCAAGCCGATAGCCGACCTGGGCGTCTGCCGTCGTCCAAGCCGAGACGTGGGCAGCGGGCGTAATCGTCTGGTTCGAATAGCCGCTGACGTAGTTGACCGCGATCGTTCCATCCCATCGTTCGCCAGACCATCCAGCCTGACCGCGCAGGCGCCGTTTGGCCGGGTTGCCTACGGTCCCGACCACATCGCTCATCGGCGCGCTCGCGGTCGCCGCCTGGCGCAGACCGAAAATTTCGCTGCCCGTTAGTAACGTCCGTAGGGCGCCCCCCGCAAAGGGGCGGACGTAGCTGAAATCGAGATCGAGTCCGTCGATCACCACCTTGGCGAGGTTCGAGACACGGGCGTCGAGGATCACCTTGATGTCCGACGCGGGGATGTTTGACGGGTTCAGAAGCAGGGGATCGGCATAGTACCGGGCGATCTCCGCGGCGCTCGGGGACCGGTTGATCAGACTTGCATAGGTCGCCGCATTGTTCAGGAGATTGAAGAAATTGGCGTTCGGATCGGAGATGCGGTCGCGGTAGGCCACGCGGAAATAGGTCGCGCCCAGCTTTAGGCCCTCTACGGCCTTGGGCCGCCACGTCAGGCCCGCTGTGTAGGTGCGGGCCCTCTCGGGATCCAGCTTCGGAGGATTGCCGAGCAGGCCGAGCACGATCGTCGAGCCCGTCGGAGAAAGCGGATCTGGGACGGCTACGGGCTGGTAGGCGACGTAGTTCGGTCCCTGAATCTCATCCCTGAAGCTGGGCGCTCGGAACGAGGTGCCGAACGAGCCCTTGAAGGACAGGTCGGACGAGATCTTCCAGTCGATCCCGACCTTCGGATTGGCGGTCGTGCCGAAGTCGCTGTAGTCCTCAACGCGACCGGCGAGCGACACATCGAGCGACTGCAGGGAGGGAATGCCCGAGCCTTCGCCAATGACGGGGATCAACAGTTCGGCATAGCCCGCGGAGATGCGGCGCCCGCCGGGGTAGGCATTCCCCGTGATGCTGGGAGCGGCCCCTCGGATATCACTGAGCGTGGTCTGCTTGTAACGCTCGTCACGGATTTCGCCGCCGATAGCGAGCCTCACGTCGCCGGCTGGAAGACGGAAAAGCGGACCGTCGGCTTTCCCGCTCACGGTCCAGACGTCGTAGAGGCCGCGTGAGGCGGTGTAGCCGCGGACCTTGTCGATGGTCGCCTGGCTGGTCGTGCGGGCCGCTCCAAACACATTGTAGGTGGTCGACGGATTGATGTCCGCCAATGCCTGAGACAGGCGGAAGGTGTTCAGCTGGTTGTCGATCCGGGTGGTTTCGACCTGTTCGCCGAAGCCTGATGAAATCGTCGCGGACCACGGGCCAAAGTGCTGGGTCGCGCCCAGCTGGAGGTCGATGGCGGAGACCCGGCCAGAAGCCTGCCGATGTCCAAGGTCCGACTCGAAATTGTACTGCACCCGGACCGGCTGCCGCGTGCCGATTGGATCGAGGTAGAAGGGGTTGGTCGTCGGCACGGTGGCCGTCGACAGGTCTGGAGCCGTCGCTTGGGAGAAGTCACGGCGCGCGGCCAGGAGGGCGCCGAAAATATTCAGGCTTGAATTGGGGTCCCACGCGGCCGAGGCGTAAATAGAGTGGCGACGCTGCCGGGGCGACAGGTCGGCGTTGAGCCAGCTGTTGCCTCGATTGACCTGGTCGGCGCGAAGTTGTCCCACCGTCAGGCCGGCGCCAGTCTGGCCGCCTGGAATGGCGAAATTTCGCCCGCCGGCGACAATCGTGCCCGGCGCGCCGAAGTTGTTGCGGTAGTCGAGATCGCCGAACGACCGCAGATCCTCGGTCGCGTATGAACGATCCGCTGCCTTCAGCGCATCACGCTGATAGTACTCGTAAGCCAGGACCAGACGGCCAGCGTTCCATTGCTTTCCGAAAATCTGACTCGCGGAAACCTCGCTGAGATCTCCATTCGCCGAACCGTAGCGCACGCTCGTTTCGCCACCCGAGAACCGCTGGCGCATGCGAAGATTGACAACGCCGGCGACAGCGTCCGAGCCGTAGAGCGCCGACGCGCCGTCGGCCAGAACCTCGACGCGCTCGACGGCGCTGGAGGGCACCAGGGACAGATCCGCGAAAACCCCAGACGCCCCGCCCATGGCGGGTCGCGAACCATCGATCAGAACGAGTGTCGACGTGGAGCCGAGGCCGCGCAGGTTGACGCTGGCGCCCCGGCCAGAGTTGAGTCCGGCCCCGTTCCGGATGCTCTGGCCGAAGGTCGTGTCATTGGGGCCACCGCCATAGTTCTGGGGCAGAGCCTGAACGATCTGCTGGGTGGTGGCGTAGCCGCTGGCGACGATATCCTCGCGCGTGATCGAGATGAGGTTGGCGCCGACCGGCGCCGCGCCGCGGATGCGCGTGCCGGTGACCACGAGTTCCGACAGGACCTCAGGGTCGCCGGCCTGGGGCTCCCCCTGGGCGGTGCTCAGCGCCCGCCGGACGATGAGTTTGTCGCCGACCGGCACGAGGACGAGGGCGGAGTTGGCCAGCAGGCGCTCGAAGGCCTGGTCGGCGCCATAGCGGCCCCTGAGGGCCGGCGCGGTCCGGCCGGCGACGAGGTCGGAGGGGGCGATCACCTCGCGCCCGCTGATCTGGGCCACGGCCGCCAGGGCCCGGCCCAGGTCCTGGGCCTTGATGTCGTAGGTCTGGACGGCGTCGCGCGTTTGGGCCAGGGCCTGGCCCGCCAGGGTCAGGGTGAGGACGGCGGCGCTGGCGAGCAGGCCCCGGCGGGTCGAGATCGAAAACATGGTTTCCCCCAAAGGACGCGAGAGGCGTCGTGTCTGGGGGCAAGGGACGAAGGGGCGCCATGGGGGCGCCCAAAAAAGTTCATGCGCTCGTCACGGTAGCGTCTTAGGCCGACGCGCGGCTCAGGATGAGATCGCCGCTCGGCGCCGGGGTGACGATGAGGCCGAAGGCCGCCGCCAGACCGTTGGCAAGGTCATTGGCCCCGGTCACCCGGAAGGCGCCCGAGACGCGCAAGGCGCCGACGACCGGATCGGCCAAGCGGATCTTGCGGCTGTTGTAGCGATTGGCGATCGCGGCGACCTCCGACAGCGGCGTCTGGTCGAAGGTGCGAAGGCCCGACGGCCATTGGGCCTCGACCTTGGAGGCGGGGCGGATGTCGACGGTCGACAGGTTGGGCCCGAACAGGATCTCCCGTCCGCTCGTGAGGGTGGCCTTGGCCGGCAGGAGCCGGGCGGCGGGACCGGAAAGCCGGGGCTGGCCCGACAGCACGGTCAGCGCCAGACCGCCCTGCGGCCCGAGCGCCAAGTCGAACGTGGCGCCGTGACCGTCGAGCTGGGACCGGGCGGCCTCGACGCGCAGGGCGCCGGCCGCGACGAACCGGGCCCGGCCGCGCTCGAGGCGGACCTGTTGGCGGCCGTTCCGCATCGCGGTCGCCACGGTGCTGTCGGTGTCGAGCACCATGGACGAGCCGTCGGCCAGGCTCACCGCGCGGATCTGGCCAAGGCCGGTGGCGTAGCGCGTCTCGGCCTGGCCGCCCCGCCAGATCGTCAGCGACAACACCAGGGCGGCGACGACGCAGGCGGCCAGGGCGCCGACGAGCTTGTAGGCCCCGGTCAGGTCGCGCGGCCGGGTCCGCTGGCGCAACGTGTTCAAGCGAGATTGAGCCAGGACGCCCGCCTCGTCGAACTGCTGTTCCATCTCCTCATAGGCCTGCCGGTTGGCCGGGTCGGCGCGCCAGGCGTCGAAGGCGGCGCGATGGGTCAGGGCCCCGGGGCCGCGCATGCGGGCGAACCATTCGGCCGCCGCCTGGTCCCGCGCCTCGTCCTGTTTGCTCATACGCCCCCTTCCCTGCTCAGCGCTTGGCCAGGGCGCGCTTGAGATGCACGGCGGCCTTGGCCATCTGCTTTTCGATGCCGCTCACGCTCATGCCCAGGGCCTCGGCGATCTGGCCGTAGCTCTCGCCGTCGATGCGAACGCGAAGAAACACCTCGCGCGTCTTGGGCTTCATCGTGCGCACCGCCGCTTCGTAGCGCGCCAGGGTCTGGCGCGCCACCAGGAGTTGATGAGGATCGCCCTCCTCGGCGGCGTGGCGGTCAGGCTGCAGTTCGGCGTGCGTCCGTTCGATCCGCCGCGTGAAGCTCTTGGAGCGATCGCGAAGCAGGTTCCAGATGATGCCCTTCATGTAGGACTCGGGATTGGTCAGGGTCTGGCGATCGGCCGCGCCGGTCAGGCGCAGGAAGACCTCCTGGACGATGTCGCCGGCCTCCTCGCGGCTGTAGCGCCGGGTGAGCAGTCTCAGTAGGCGTGGGCCCTCGCTGCGGAAGAGGCGCTCGACCTCCGCGCCGCTGGCGGCCGGCGCCGGTTCGCTCGCCGCGGGCCGGGGATCGGCCAATGTCGCTCATCGCCCGCCCTCCCCACGCATGACGGCGGGCGTCGTCACCGACCCGCCTCTGGACTGTTGGCCAACGGCCATGGCTCGCCTCCGTGATGAGGCGTCGCCCGGCGAGGGCCGGGTCGTCCTTGAGACCATGGCTTGAGCAGCAAGGCGCGTCGCCAACGTGGGCGTCGCCGCGCGGGCGCACCGGTCGCGCCGGGTGACGTCCGGAGCGCGAAGCGGCTTTATCAAGCGAGGTTCTCACGCCTCGGCGCCGCGCTTTCAGCGACGCGGCTTGAGTCTAGAACGCACGCCGCGTCGATGGCAAGACAGGGGCCGCGGTCGGAGGGAAAGGACCAGGCGATGGGCTACAAGATCACCGGGACGAACACCATGGGCGCGGTGACGACGAGCCGAGAGACGGCCGAGGACGCCTATGCGGTCGGCCGGCAGTTCGAAGCGCAGGGCTCGACGCGGGTGGTGATCGAGACCGCCGACGGCACCCGTTACAACGTGGCGGACTTCTACCGCGCCATGAGCACCGGCCAGCCGCTCTGACCCCGCGGGTCGCGCCAACGGGCGTTCGGCTGTCCACATGCAATCGATGCGGGTGGCGCTTGGCTTAGTCGCCAGTCTATCCTCGCCCCCATAGGGGGAAGACAGGATGGTTGAAGCAGCAAGCCGCGGTTCGGTCTGGCGTCGCTGGGAGCCGCATGTCCACGCGCCGGGCACCCTGTTCAACGACCAGTTCGGCGGTGATCCGTGGGCGGACTACCTGACCGGCCTGGAGACCGCCGACCCGCCGATCGAGGCCATCGGCGTCACTGACTACTACAGCGCCGACACCTACCGCGCCGTGCTGGCTCATCAGCGGCAAGGCCGCCTGGCCGGCGTCCTGCTGTTCCCGAACGTGGAGCTGCGGCTGGACATCGCCACGGTGTCGGGCAACTGGGCCAACATCCATCTCCTGGTCAGCCCGGAGGATCCCGACCACCTCGCCGAGCTCGACCGGTTCCTGGGCCGCCTTTCGTTCGAGAGCTTGAACGACAAGTTCAACTGCACCGCCGAGGACCTGGCGCGGTTTGGCCGCAAGCTGGATCCGGCCATCGTCGACGAGCGCGCGGCCCTGCGCCACGGCGCCTCCCAGTTCAAGGTCAATCTCAGCAAGCTTCGCGACGAGTACCGGGCCAGCGCCTGGGCCAGGACCAACATCCTGATCGCCGTGGCCGGCTCCAAGACCGATGGCACCTCGGGCGTGCGGGAGGCCGGCGACACCACTTTGCGCCAGGAGATCGAGTGCTTCGCCCACGTCATCTTCGCCAGCAGCGTCGCCCAGCGCGAGTTCTGGCTGGGACGCAAGGCCGACAGCCCCGAGCAGATCAAGGCCCGCTATGGCGGCCTCAAGCCCTGCCTGCACGGCAGCGACGCGCACGACCCCAAGCGGCTGGCCAATCCGGAGGGGCGGTTTTCCTGGATCAAGGGCGCGGCCGTGTTCGACGCCCTTCGCCAGGCGGGCATCGATCCGGAAAGCCGGGCCTATGTGGGAACCGCGCCGCCGGCGGGCGCGCCGCCGTCCCAGGTGATCACCGAGGTGCGCATCCAGGACGCGCCCTGGGCCAAGACCCCCTCCATCCCGCTCAATCCAGGCCTGGTGGCCATCATCGGCGCGCGCGGGTCGGGCAAGACCGCCCTGGCCGACCTCATAGCCGCCGGGGCCGACGCCCTGCCCGACCCCTCTCATGAGGATCGGCCCAGCGCGTCGTTCGTGGCCCGGGCCGGATCGCTTCTGGACGGGTCCAGCGTCGCGCTCGACTGGGGCTCGGGTCAGACCATGACCCGATCGCTGACCGACATGGGCCCCAGCTTCGCCGGCGAGCGGGTGCGCTACCTCTCCCAGCAGTTCGTCGAGGAACTCTGCTCGGCCGAGGGGATGACCAACGCCCTCTTGACCGAAGTCGAGCGGGTGATCTTCGAGGCCCACCCGGTCCTCGAACGCGACGGCGCCGTGGACTTCGCCGAGTTGCTCGGCCTGCGCGCCGATCGGTTCCGCCAGGCGCGCCAGCGCGAGCAGCAAGGACTGGTCGTGCTGTCCGACCGCATCGCCACGGAGCTGGAGAAGAACCGGCAAGGTCCCGGCATCGCGGCGTCCATCACCCTGAAGGAGAGCCAGATCGCCGGGTACGCCGCCGATCGGGCCAAGCTGGTGACGCCGGGCAGCGAGCAGCGGGTCGGACGCCTGACCGAGCTGACCGCGGCGGCCGAAAAGGTGCGCGGTTATCTGCGCCACTTCGCGAACCAGGATCAGGCCCTGCTGTCGTTGCAGGACGAGGTCAAGGATTTGCGCGACAATCAGGCCCCCGAGGGCCTTCGCGCCCGTCAGGCGACCTATGCCGCCGCCAAGCTCAAGGACGACGACTGGAACGACTTCCTGGTCGACTTCACCGGTGACGTCGACGCCCAGATCAACGCCCACCTCAAGCGCTGCAGGGAGCTGGCCGCCTCCTGGCGCGGAACCGCCCCGGCGCTCCTGACCGATCCGGCCACGCCCTATGTCGGCGACGGCGCCGACCTGACCCAGCTGCCGCTCGCGATCCTCACCGCCGAGATCGAGCGCCTGCAGAAGCTGGTGGCGGTCGACACCGACACCCAGCGCAAGTTCGAGACCCTGTCGACCAAGATCGTCCAGGAAAGCGCCCTGCTCGAGGCGCTGAAGGAGCGCCTGGTCGACGCCAAGGGGGCGGAAGCCCGCGTGCGGGGCCTGCTCGACGATCGCGCCGCCGCCTATCGCCGTGTCTTCGAGGCGCTGTCCGCCGAGGAGGACATCCTTCGCGCCCTCTACCAGCCCCTGATGGATCGCCTGGCGACGGAGACGGGCACGCTCAAGAAGCTGACCTTCTCGGTCGCGCGGGTGGCCGATGTCGCCCAATGGGCCAAGACCGCCGAGGAGCAGCTGCTGGATCTTCGCCGTCAGGGGCCGTTTCGCGGCCGGGGCAGCTTCCTGGGCGCGGCCGAGGCTATGCTGAAGGCGGCGTGGGAAACGGGTGATCCGCAGGCCGTCAGCCAGGCGATGGACGGGTTTCGCGATCTCTACCAGGCCGACCTTTTCGAACACGCCCTGGTGGCCCGCACCGACGCGGCCGCCTACCGGGCCTGGACCAAGCGGTTCGCCCAGTGGCTCTATTCGACCGACCATATCGAAATCCGATATGGCATCGAATACGACGACATCGACATCCGCAAGCTTTCGCCCGGGACGCGGGGGATCGTCCTGCTGCTCCTCTACCTGGCGCTCGACGAGGCCGACGACCGGCCGCTGATCATCGACCAGCCCGAGGAGAACCTCGATCCCAAGTCGGTGCATGACGAGCTGGTCGAGCTCTTCATCGCCGCCAAGGCCAAGCGCCAGGTGATCATGGTCACCCACAACGCCAACCTCGTGGTCAACACCGACGCCGACCAGATCATCGTCGCCCATGCCGGCCCCCATGCCCGCGGCCAGCTGCCGGAGATCACCTACCGCTCCGGCGGCCTGGAGAACGCGGCCATCCGCAAGGACGTCTGCGACATCCTCGAGGGCGGCGAGGCGGCGTTCATGGAGCGGGCCCGGCGGCTGCGGGTGCGGCTGGACCGCTGAGGCCTTTCGCCTGGCTCAGGAGTGATGCGTCCCGGCCAGAGGGGTTACCAACCATCCCCGGGATCGGCCCCTTCCAGGGGCGCGCCGCCAGCCTCGGTGCGGAAGATGTAGGGGCAGTTCCTCAGCCGCAGCAGGGTGTCGCTGTAGCCCAGGGCGTGAAGGCCACCGGCGATCTTGGGGTACTTCTTGACCTGGATCTTGTTGTGCTCGGGCTTGAAGAGGTCGATCAGCGCCGCCTCGAACTCGGTGGTGACCGCCGCGTCGTGGGGGTGCGCCCAGCGGCGCCTGAAGGCTTGCCAGCGCGGATCGGCCGGATCGTCGGGGTGCCGGAAGATGTTTAAGTGGGGCGGATCGGGCGCAGCCGCATCGGGCCCGTCGCGGACGCCGGCGAGCTCCTCCAGGTGCACGACCTCCAGCGCGAAGATGGTGATTTCCAGCGACGGTTGTGAATGGTCGACGCCTCTTACCTTCTCGTTGATCAGGATTTCGAGAAAGCGTCGATGGGCGGCCAGCCGCTCCCAGAGGCTCTGGTCGTACGCCTTGCCGATGTAGTGGATCTCAAATTCCATGAACCGTTCGGGGTCTCCGGCGAAGGGAACCTTCAGATCGTGGGCCAGGGCCTCGAACAGCAGCTTCTGCGGGCTCCACCAGGCGCGTAGCCGCTGGTCGCGGTCTAGAAGCTTGATACTGCCGGCGCGGTCCCAGGGCGGCGGCGCCTCCTCGGCGTCACGGTGGAAGCCGCATTCCAGCAACATCGGCTCGCCGGGTTCGAAAAGCCCGAGGCGCAGCGGGTCAATGATCCCCTTCACCGGCGGACCATGGCCGTCATTGATCTCGAACTTGACGTCGCCGCCTTCGGCGCGGACCCGATCGAACCAGAGGATCGGGCGCTGGGCGATGATGTAGACCGTCGCGTCCTGCAGGCGTTCTCGCACCGCCGCTTCGGTCTTGAGCTGGTTGAACTCCCAGGCCGACACCGGGGGATAAGGGATCTCCGCGACGATCCGCGCCGCTTTCATCCATTCGAGTTCGGTGTTGGGATTGGCGTCGGCGGCGGCCTTCGGATCAGCCGGCATCGACGAACCTCCAGAGCTTGAACTGGTCTTCCAGGCTCATCACGACTTGGACGAAGGCGGGCGTTTCCTTGAGGCTGGCGGCCAGCACCTGGGAGAGGCTCGCCAGGGTGGCGGCCTGGCGCTCGCTGAGAGACTGGCGGATCGCGTCCAGGCTGTCGCGGTCGTGGATGACAACGAAGCTGAACAAGCGTCCCAAGAGCCCCACCGTCAGGTCAGCGACCTGTATTCCGGCTTCATCATGCGAAACGGCGAAACGATAGCCCTCATAGGGCGCCCCGCGATCGAGGATCGGCTGGCGCAGCATCTCAGCCTCGATCAACTCCTCGACGTCCAGAACGTGGTGGCTGTGTTTGAACAGGCAGATGCGCTTGACGAAGAAGGTGGCGAACCGGTCGATCAGCACGTTGGCCTGCTCGTCTTCCAGGAACGGCAGGCGTTCAAGCGAGTAGGCGATCTGCAGCACGCCCTTGAGCATGTCGTAGTTGAATTCGGGGAAGACCGCCACATTCTCCTCCAGCTGGACGAGAAGCTCGGCGATGAACGCCTTGCGGCGCGCCCGTCCCACGTCCGGATAGTTGTAGCGTCCCAGCAGATCCACCGTGCGGTCCGGGTCGAGACGAAGAAGGCCGTAGAGGTCGTTCTTGAGGTGGTCGCGCGCGGAGTTGAGGCGCCGGTCGCGGCGCTCGGCCAAGATGGAGTCGATGACGTCGACGATGGACCAATAGAGGGGGTCCAAGGCGAAGACGTGCAGGGTGAGGTGTTCGGCCAGGAGCCAGTCCAGGAAGGCCCCGACCTTGGGTGAGGCCAGGGCCTCGAGAAACTCGCCGTCCGCCAGGTGCTTGAACTTCAGTTCGCGCACCGAAGGCTGCAGGCGCAGGTCCGCGCGGAGCCGCGTCAATTCGATCGGCTTGGGCGCCCCGGGATGGGCCACTCCGCCCAGCACGAAGACCTTGGGCTGTTTGACGTTCAGCCCATCGGGCCGAATGTGCAGGCGACGGATGTTGTTGGTCTCGTCGTAGTAGAGGGTGAACACCGCGTTCAGACGCGGCAGTCCCATGGCCAGTTCGACCTCGCGTATCTCGTCGATGTCGATCACAGCGGCTCTCCTGTCGAGGGAAGATTGGCCCACAGGTCGGCCTGCGTCTGGCTGAGAGCGACCAGGACGTCGCTGGGCGCGGCGCCGTCTCGGCTCTCGACGGCGCGTAGGCCCGTCAGCAAGGCGTGGGTGGCCAGCACCAGGGCCCGCTGGGCGCCGTCCGCGTCCGGTCCGGTGACGTGGCCCGACCAGGTCCCCTCCCCGTCGCTTGCCAGGTGTTTGGACAGCGAGTGGAGCGAGGCGTGAGCCGCGCCCGAGGACAGCATCTTGTAGGCGAAATAGTCCGCCGGACCGCCGCCCCGCTCGGCCAGAAGCGGGAGGCTGATCGGCTTGGCGCCCTTCAGGTCCGCATCGGCCCTGGCGATGCGGGCGCGCAGGCTCGCCGCCAGGGCCTGGCGGCCGGAGCGGTCCTGTTGAAGATCCTTGAGCAGCGCCCGGTCGCGGGCCCTCTGGCTGAACTGCTCCTCGGCGGTCAGGGCCGCCACGGCCTCCTGCGGCGTGCGCGCCAGATAGCCCAGCCAGAAGGCGTTCTCCAGGACCCCGCGCGCCAGCGTCTCGGCGTCGACGGCCATGCCGCGCTCGGCCAGCAGGACCGCGCCCTGGAATCCCGAGAGGCTGCGCATCAGCAGGCGGGTGGTCAGGCACACCGGGTCGTGGGTCGAGCGGCCGTGGCAAACGCGCTCCAGGCCGTTCATCAGCCCCTGGCCGTGGCGGCTAATGTCCTCAGCCAGCGCGAACCACGCGGCGTGCATCGCCCGGAGCGACGGGGTGAAGGCCGCGATGGCCGGGGACAGGAACCCCTCGGCGCGGATCGACAGGATGGCGGGATGGTCTTCGAGTTCGGGGCGCATCGAGCGGCTCGGAGAAGGGCCGGGCGGCGCGAGGGACGTCGCCGGCGGAAAGGGATGGGACGCGGCGGCGGGACTTGAACCCGCGACCTCCCTGCCCATAGTCTGGCGCGTCACCGTCCAGTCCATGTCGAAAACAGGGGCTCTATCCTGGCTGAGCTACGCCGCGTCAGGGAGGAGGGCTGGGGTCCTAGTCCTCCTCGGTGGCCACGAGGGTGAGCTTGGGCTTGGGGGCGCCCTTGCGGGCGGCCTTGGCCTTGTTGATGGCCACCCGTTCGGCGATGTCGGCGATCTTCTCCTCGGCGAAGGGCTTGGCCGCGGCGATCAGGCCGTCCAGGTGGTAAATATTGGTCTTGCTGCCGGTCGGGGTCTCTCGCCGCTCCTCGCGGTGGACATAGCCGGCCTTTTCCAGAGCCGCGATCCGGCGCTGCACCGTGCGCGGGTCCAGGTTCATGGCCTGGGCGATCGTGCCCTTTGAGGGATAAGGCTTGCCCTCGGCCTTCCACCACTTGGACGCCAGGTGCATCAGGATGTTGACGTCGACGGCGTCGAGGCCCAGCTGGCGCTGGTTCTCGATGATCACGGTGGGGAACACCGTGTAGCCGGCCTCGATCAGAGGCTTGGACCACTTCTTCTCGTTCGTGCGCAGGTCCGCGTCGGCGGCCTTGCCCTTTTCCTTGGCGCTCATCGCTTCGGCTCCGGTCTTGCTGAAACCGATATGAGCCCGCGCCGGGCCCGGCGCAACTTCGAGGGGGAGGCACGGGCGCCCCCCGGTTGCGGGAATCTGGGAATGAGCGACAGGGCATGCAGCTCCCACGGGATACAGCATGGCGGCAATCTGCTTGGTCGGGCGTGGGGGTCTCCCGCTGGGGCGACGGGGTTGCCTGGGGGGCGGGCGACGCCGAGGTCTTCCCCGGGAGGCGCTGGCGCCCCGGGGTGGGCGCGAAAAAACGTCCGCCGGGCGGGGTTGGCGGTGATCCTACGGCGAAATCGGCGGGATTTCCATCCGGGGCGGCCGGCTTGCCAGGAGCGCGACGACCGCCAATATTGCCAAGTCTAGTGGGCGCCCTGGCGGACGTGCGACGCCAGCGGGCCTTTTTACTTGAACTTAAAGGCCGAAAGGCTATTTATAAGGGGTCACGGGCCGCCACACGATCCACCTTCGGGTGGAGTGCAAAAGGGCGGTCCTTCTCGTTTGAGATGGCGCTTCCTCCCTACACCAAGCCGCACGCCACGCCCACCGACTGGGTCGCGCATCTGCGCGCCCGCGGTCTGGTGGTGCCTCGGCCCAATGTCGCGGCCCGCAAGATCGAGCGGGTCGGGTACGAGCGCCTGCGCATCTACTTCATCGCGCGACGCCAGACCCATTTGCCGGGAAAGCCGTTCCGAGCCGGCACCACCTACAACCAAATCCTCAACCTATATGATTGCGACCGGCGCCTGCGGGCAATCTGCTTCGACGCCTGCGGTGACTTCGAGCTGGCCTTCCGCAACAGCATGTCCGAGGCCTTGACCCGCGCACACGGCAGCCATCCCCACAAGGCCGAGGACGCCTTCAAGGACGGCAGCTCACGCCGTGTAGCCCTCGACCAGCTGTCGACTCTCTACGCCAAGTCCAGGGACGCGCGCGCTCACAACTACATGGCCAAGTACAGCGATCCGGTGCTGCCGCCATTCTGGACCATGAAGGAATTTCTGACCTTCGGGGCCGCCGTGAGGTTCTACGCCCTTCTGTCCAATCCGATAAAAGCCGCCGTGGCCCACGACTTCGGCATGCCCACCCACGAGGTGCTCACCAACTGGCTGGAGTGTCTGGTCGATCTTCGCAACGTCTGCGCCCATCACGACCGACTGTTCAATCGGATCTTCCAGAAACAACCGAGCCGCTTGCGCCGTCAGAACCTGCCGACCGCTCCGGTTAACAAGCTGAAGGCGCGGTTGGAGTGCCTCGATCACCTGCTGACCAGCCGTGGATTGACGGGCGGTCGGGTCGCGACCGTGCAGGCTCTGCTCGCCCGCTATCCGGACGTTCAGGCCGCCGAGGTCGGCTACTGATAGAGCAGAAGGGGCGTCGCCGCCTTCGGCGGCCGGGCTCTAGGCGGCCGAGCCGCCCCAAGCCCCGCCCTGGCTGGCGCGTCGGCGGGTCTTGGCCCTGGCGGGTCACGATCCCTGACGCGGGCTGTGGCTGGGGCTAGCGCTTGAGGTGGAACGTCATCGCCGCGGCCGTCACCTGCAGCAGCAGCCGCGCCTCGTCGCGGCTATAGACGTGCTGGCTCAAGGCTCCGCCGTCGTCGTGGTGGGCCAGCTGCGTGGCGTGGCGGGCCGAGGCGAACAGCAGTTCAAGGCGTTCTGGAAAGGCCATGGTCTTGGGGTCGGCGGGCGTCTTGAGCTTTCCCTGGGGACCGAGCTTGAGTCGTTCATAGGCGAGCCGGCACGTACCGACGCAGTTCTGGTAGTCGCCGTTGTGAAAGGCGTTCTCGGCCTTCTCGAGCTGGCGGGCGATCACCGCGTCGTCCTTGCCGCCGAGCGACAGCGGCAGGCTCGTCTCGAGCAGGATCACGCCAAGCGCGCCCGCGCCTTTGAGCTGCGCGATCTAGTCCGACTGCGCGATCGTGTGATAGCCGTCGCCCTGCAGGGACGAGTGACCGACGAGGTCGTCGGCGAGCCCGCCGACCCCGAACGGCTGCAGCTGCAAGGCCAGGGCGCCGCCGTCGCGCAGGTCCTCCAGCGCGAGCATCTGGCGCGGTGTCAACTGCGCCTGGAAGTCGAGGGTGCGTTGGCCCTGGCCGTTCGTTTGCGCCACGCGCGTCGGCGCGCTCGCGCGCAGGGTCGTCAGCCGCACGCGGTTTTGGCCGGGGGGTGGATGTAGAGTTCCAGGCCGTCGATGGTGATCCAACGCGGCGCCGGGGGCTGGCCTGGAAAGGCGCTTGGTGGCGTCGGCGCGATCTCCGTCGAAACCACCAGATCGAACGCGCCGACCGCCGCGCGCAGCCCGACCGCGCGCACGCTCAGCGCCGCGACCTTGTTGTGCTCGAGCATCAGGTCCATGGGATCGTCCTAGCCCTCGCCGGCCGCGCGCTTGAGGTCGTCCAGTCGCTGGTCGCAGACGGTGCGCACCAGGCCGATCAACTGCTCGGCGCTGGCCTTCAGGTGCTCCAGCTCGTCCTGCGTGATGTGGAAGGTTTCCTGGTTGTAGCGGGCGTCGACATAGGCGCGCTTGAGCTTGCCGAACGGCTTGCGCGCCGCCCGCGTGTCGCGCGGCCAGACGGGGACCAGCGACGGGGCCTTGGCCTCCGCCAGGCCGCGCAGGAACAGGATGTTGTGCGAGCGCGGCGCGTAGAAGCCGGTCAGCAGCAGGATGGCGATATAGGCCGCCTCGACCGTCTGGTGCAGGTTGAAGGCGGCCTTGTGAGGCCAGTCCAGCTGCTCGCCCTTCGACATTTGGAAGATCGCCGTCTCGAACGAGGTCTGGATCGTGTCGAAGATCTTGCGATGGTACATCGTCGCCAGGTCCAGTTCGGCCTGGGGCGTCAGGGGCTTGGGCGGGTGGAAGGCATGGCCGGGCACCTCGTAAAGGACGACGCCCTGCTCGATGACCTCCCGAAAAAAGTACTGGCCCGCGTCGAGGGCGGCGTTGATCTCGCCAAGGTCGTGGACGATCAGGTTGACGATCCGCCCAATCGACGGGTCGTGGGCGACCTTCTCCTCGGTCTCGTACCAGTAGTCGGCGATATCGGTCAGCTTCTCGTCGCTGACCACCACCAGGATGTCGAAGTCGGAGAGATAGCCGTTGTGCGGCTCGTCGACGAAGTCGCCGCGCGCGTAGCTGCCAAACAGGATGATCTTGTAGATCTTGGCCCCGCGCCGCCACGGTTGGGTGCCGCCGGCCACGGCCGTCTCGAAGCCGGCCAGCAGGTGGCCGACGATCTTGTCCAGCTCCCGGTGCTGGCGGTCGGGCAGGTAGTCGAGATTCGAGTTCATCGCCTGCGATTCTGGCGTCGTCGCCCGGTCGTCACAAGCAAAAGCGACGTTTCGATCGTCAGGCGTCCAGGATCAGGGCTTCGAGCGCTTCGATCTGTCGGACCAGCTGCGAATTGGCCCCGACCGTATCGGTGAATTCAGCCTCGATCGACGCGAAGAAGGCGTCCCGGTCAATGTCCTCGCCCGCCTTCAGACGCTCGGCGCAATCCTGCAAGGCGCGCGAGAGCCTGGGGGCGGCGCGGCGGGAGATGGTGTTGACCAGCTCGGCGAGCTCGTCCGATCGGGGGTGCGCCTCGATGAAGGTCGCGTGTGGAACCACGAGGCCCGGCGGATCCATCAGCTCGTCGGTCAGCGCCAAGGCGCCGGGACTGATGAGGGTTTCGGACAGGCCCAGGACCACGGCGCAGGCCTCGGAACAGAGTCGGCCGGGGGCGAGCGGGTCGTCGGTCTCCGGCACGTAATCTAGCGGCTGGGCCAAGGCCTCGATCGCATCGGGCATCAGATCCTTGATCTGCTGCAGCTTGACCCGGGAGGCGTATTTGCGCCCCAGCTCCGAGGTGACCTCGGCCCAGACGTCCGTCGCGGTCCGCGGCGCGTGGCGTCGGCGCACCAGGGCCTGGCCGTCGATCTCAAAGCCGATGAACGTCTCGGACCCGGAGCGGTAGCGGGCGATCGGTCGGGCCTGCAGCATGATGGCGCGCAGACCGACCTGCATCCAGGTGAGCCGGGTCACCGCCAGACTGGCATGTCCGAAGACGCCGCCCTCGGCGCCGGCGGCGATCTTCGGATCACCCGGTTCCAGAAGCACGTCGCCGGGAAGCAAGGGCGTGGCCTTGATGATCGACATGGAGGTCCTTGGTCCGCGTGTCGCCGGTCGATCAGCCGCTCCGGGAGTTGAGAAGGCGCTTGATAGACACCCGCCAGCGTCTTTAGCCGAAGCCTGGACATAACGCTGGCCTCCCGGGCGCGCCCCGATGGGGCGGGGCCTGGATCGAGGATCTAGCCATTAGGGGGCCGTGAGGCCTCTGCCAATACTGAAGAATCTCAGTAGCGGTCGCCGTCCCGGCCGGAGGGGAAAGAGAGGGGGTGGGTCTGCGCGCCGTGTGAGGCGCGAGCAGACGAGGATCTCCCATGCCGTCTTCCCCCTGGAACGCCGAGCGCGTCACAACCCTCAAGACCCTCTGGCTGAACGGCTCTAGCGCCGCCGAGATCGCCAAGGCCCTCGGCGGGGTCTCCCGCAACGCCGTCATCGGCAAGGTCCACCGCCTGGGGCTGTCGGGTCGCATGGAGCCGTCCGCGCCGCGCCGCAGCCGGCCGGACCGTCCGGTGGCCAAGGCGCCGAGGCGGCCGGGTCCGCCAAAGCCCCCTCCCCCGCCCGCGGCGCCGGCCGTTCGCAGACGCGCGGCCCCGGCCGAGCCCGTCGAAGCCATCGCCCGCATCTTCGACGCCACGGCGCTGACCCGGCGTCTGTGCCGCTGGCCGGTCGGCGATCCGAAGGTCCCCGGCTTCGGCTTCTGCGGCGCGGCCGTCCTCGCCCAGGGCCCCTACTGTCCAGGACATCACCAGGCGGCCTATCCGCCGCGCCTGCAGGTCGAGCCCGACCGCCGATGCGGGCGGGAAAGGCGGCGGGCGGGGGGCCGGATCGTGGGGTGACCAGGTCCGACGGGGGCGGCGGCCCTTGGCTCCAGCGACCTCGCCACCGGCCGGCCCCGGCCACAAGGGGCGCTGCGCTCAAAGCCCTTGTGGCCGGGGCCGGGCCGTCGGCGCGGGGGGCGGTCGGGAGCCGAAGGGCTCGCCCCTCCCACCGTTCGAAGGACTGGTCCCATGACCGTCAACGCCCCTGCCCTCCTCACCGGCCCGCTCACCGCCTTCGAGGCTCAGGCCCTGACCCTGGACGATCCGCGGCCGCACCCGCCCGAGGACGCCCTCGTCCAGCTGGGCCACTGTGTGATGACCGAGCTGCTCGACCTCGTCGCCGACACGGCCCTCGAGGATTTCCAGACCACCCTGGCCGAGACGCTGATCGGCGCCTTCCATTCGGCCGCCCAGCGGATCGAGCGCGAGGCCGATCGGGCCCGCGACGAGCTCCAGCGCCAGGTCCGCGATTTCAACGGCTCGGAAGTCGCCGACACCGACCTGCAGGAGGCCACGCAGCGGACCCGCGCCGCCGACGTCGCCGTCCGGGCCGTGGAGATGATCCGCGACGCCGCGGCCCAGGCCTATGGTCTGGCCACCGGCGAGGCCTGGCAGCCCTGGCGCGGGAGCGTGAGGGCCTCGCGCCTGTCGGCCGCCCAGATCGAGGCCCGCGAGGCGATCCGCGCCATCAAGGCGCGGCGGACTCGCGCCGTCGACCCGGGCGCCGTGGTCGTGGGCTTCCGGGCCGCGCCCCACGCCGACACCGCGCTCGACGCCGGCAGGATCTTCGACGCGCTGAACTGGGCCCGCCAGACCTGGCCGGACATGGCCCTGGCCGTGACCGGCGCCCGGGGCGGCGAGAAGCTGGCCCAGAAGTGGGCCCGCTCGCACGGGGTCACGACCGTGCTGGCGCGAGCCGACTTCGATCGCAACGGCCGGGCCGCGCCCTTCCGGGCCAATGACGAGCTTCTGGAGCTCGAGCCGGTCTGCGTCCTGACCCTGGCCAATTCGCTGGACGCGGCGCGCGGCGCGGACCTCAAGCCGTTCGGGCCGGCCCTCAACCTGGCCCAGAAGGCGGCCGAGCGCGGTATCCGCTGCGTTTCGGTGAAGCTGCGGGCCTGAAGACAGCGGCGCGGCGGCCGATGGGTCGTCGCGCCGCTTTCGTGCGGGTCGGGCGCGCCGCCTCGTCCCTGGAGAACGTTAGGGTTGAAAACCCAACCCCGGAGGTTTTTGTTTCGGCCAGCGCTTGCCGCCGCGAAAGCCCAGCGACGCTAGACGAAGGACCGAGTAACAGTGGCCACCTCTCCCCCCGATTCCCGACCGCCCAATCCCATCGATCTGCATGTCGGGGCGCGCGTGCGCACCCGGCGCAAGGTCGCCGGGGTCAGCCAGGAGCAACTGGCCTCGGCTTTGAAGCTGACCTTCCAGCAGATCCAGAAGTACGAGCGTGGCGCCAATCGGATCAGCGCCTCCAAGCTCTACGAGATCGCCGCGTTCCTGAAGGCGCCGATCGCCTATTTCTTCGAAGGCCTGGCCGACCCGGCCGATGACCAGGCCGACGCCGCCGACGCGGTCGCTGTCCGCGCCGTGGACAGCTTCTTGAGCACGCCAGAAGGGTTCGAGCTTGCCGAAAACTTCGCCCGTATCGGGCCTGGGCGCGTGCGCCGGCAAGTTCTTCAGCTCGTTCGGGCCATGGCGGACGAGCCCGTCTAGCGCCGGAACCGATCAGGAACGGAATGCAACATCTACCGCTGTGACGGAGACGTCACCCTAGCTGTAGCGGTTGGCGATTCGTTCACATCGGCCCCCTCCCCTCGTCCCTGGGCCTCCGGAAACGCGGCGCTGCGCCGCCTTCCCTCTCCTCCCCCTCTCCGTCCGGTATCGGCGATGGACGCTCCAGCGCGTCGCCGAGGCCGCGCGGACGATCCCCTCAGCTCCTAGAGCGCCGGCCGTTGTGCGCAGCGCCCTGCGCGCCGTCGACGAGACCGTCCGCGCTCGGTTCAGGGCCAAGGCCGCCACGCGGGCGCACGGGCGTGATCTCGCCCTGGCGGCCGGAGCCCGCGTCTCCATCAATTTGGTTGGCGAGGCGGGCGCCCAGCGGATCGCGACCGTGCCGCAAGGTGGGATGGATCGGGTCGTCGCCGTGCGAGTGATCAGCCCCTCGTCCAGAGCGTCTTCGACGTCTTCGGCTCCTGGCCCGGAGCGCCGTGCGGACCCGCGCGATCGCTCACGCCATCCCTAGGGCGGGGCGGGCCGGGTCAAAGCCGACCTCGCGCGGCGAGGCGCGGGCCGGCGGAGCCTCCGGCCTTCCTTCGCTGTGCTCCGTGCAGGCCGGTGTCCACCGACCGCGGGCTTTGGCCCGGCCCTCCTGCCCCGCCCTTCCAGGACGCGTGATCGCGGCAGGGACCGCGAGCCGCCGGGGCCCTTCCCGGCGGAAGACGGAGAGAGACCATGCTGAACAAGGTTCAAATGATCGGCTTCACCGGCGCCGACGCTGAAATCCGCGCCACCTCGGGCGGCAAGGCCCTGGCGGTCCTGCGGGTCGCCACCAGCCGCTACACCAAGAAGAACGGCGACCGTCAGGACTTCACCACCTGGCACACGGTCGAGATCTGGAGCCCGGCGACCGTCAAGTGGCTGTCCTCGCGGCCCCTGCCGAAGGGCTCGAAGGTCTATGTCGAAGGCGAGATCCGCAACGAGCACTACACCGACAAGGACGGCCAGGAGCGCTACTTCACCAAGGTGGTGGTCGCCGGCCCGGGGCACGAGCTGAAGTCGCTCGATCGTCCCGAGACCAATCCCGAGCCGGCGGCCGAGGAAGAAGCCTGACGATCGGCGCCGCCCCGCCCCGGAACCGTCCGGGGCGGGGTTTCGTCGTCTCACAGTGAAGACGGTCGGTCAGCCGCCATGACCGGGCGCGGCGGCGCCCGACCCGTCGGCGGACCGAACTCAACGGTGGACGCCAGTGGCGTAACGCACACTTAAGGCCTATAAATGTGCGTCACATAGGTTCGGGGTTTTGACGCCCCTCGGAGGGCTTTTTGGACGCTTCTGCCGAAGCCCTGTTTCTGGCGCTCGCGCGGGCCGAGGACATGGTCAGCCGAGTCGATGCGCGCGCCCAGGCCTGCGCCTTCGCCGAGGGCTGGGCCGCGCGCATCGACTTCAACGAGGCCCACGCCTGGGGTTGGGTCAGCGGCGAGATCGTCGACATGGAGGACCTGGTGCTCCACGACGCGGAGATGGACGCGCGCCTCCCCGACCAGATGCTGCGCGCCACCTACGGCGTCGTGCGCGCCCGTCGCAAGGCGCGCCGGGCCGGGGCGGAGCTGCAGTCGGCGCAGGGCGCGGCCTGGCTGGCGGGCCGGCGCGGCGGCGCGCCCCAGGGTGCGCCGCCCCTGCCCGATCCGCCGCAGCCTTCCAGCGAGAGCCAGGCGCGGGACCTCGTCGCCGAGCTCGTCCATCAGCTGCGCACGTTGAGCCGGGGCGAGACGGCCGATCCGGACGAGGCCATCGCCGAATGGGTAGCCTGGAGCCATGGCCTTCCCGAGCGCGCCCCGGCCCTGCTCAGGGCCGCCGCGGCGGTCGAGGGGTGGCGCCTGGTCAATCCCCTGCCCCGTCAGAACTTCGTCGGCGGCGTCATGGTCGCCCAGGCGCTGAAACTCTCGGGGCGGACGCGCGCTTGCCTGCTTGGTTTCGAGACCGCGCGCCGGACCCACCTTCAGCCTCCGCGCGGCTTTATGGCTCCGATCCCGGTGCGGTTGGCCTATTGGCTGAGGATCATGACGGTCGGCGCTGAAACGGGCCTGGCGGAGATGAAGCGCCTGGAGCTCGCGCGACAGGTGGTGCTTCGCAGGATCGGTGATCGCCGCGCCAATGACCGGGCTGGTGACCTGCTCGACCTGCTGCTGGCCAGGCCCCTGGTCAGCGCCCCCATGGCGGCCGAGCATCTGGGTGTGGCCCCTCACTCGGCGCGCCGGCTGCTGAGCGGCCTGGGCTCGTCCCTGATGGAGGTCAGCGGGCGCTCGCGCTATCGGGCCTGGCGGCTCTAGCCTCGTGCCCGTCGCTCATGGGTAAATGTGGAAGTGTGGACTTGCCCTCTCGTGGAAGCGTGGACTTGCCGGCCCAGGCGAAGCGCCTCACCAAGGGGCAATGAGGATCGCCGGTGATGCGGAAGACCTCAGGTCCCCACCTCCACGAAAGTGGTAAGGGGTAAATGGGGAAGTTCCCCTTTTGTGGAAATCAGCATCTCCGCGTTCCCGCTTTTGTGAATTTCCGCTTCTCCGGTTTTGGGTGAAAGTGCGCTTGTGTAAGTGCGGCGTTGCGGAAGTGTGGGTGTCCACGCCTGGGCAAAATCTCGGATGTGGAAAACCGGTGATGCGTTTCTGTGGAAAAGCGGGTTTCCACGCTTACCCAAAAGGTGAAATGCGGACTTGGGTTAAAGGGATGTTCACCCTTTCCCCATATCCTCAAGTGAGCAAATGGGGTCTTCCCCAAGCGCCGAAATGTCCTCTTGTCCATTTCCACTGAAGGGAATTCCCCATGGCGGTCATCAGCGTGTGTTCGACGAAGGGCGGGGTCGGCAAGACCACGCTCGTGATGTGTCTGGCCGACGCCTTCGCCCGCCAGGGGGGCTCGGTTGCCATCGTCGACGGCGATCCCAACGGACACGTCGCCAGCTGGCGCGAGCGCGCCGGCGACGACTGCAAGGTCACCGTCATCAGCGAGGCCAACGAGACCAAGATCCAGGACGTCATCGCCAACGCCGCCAGCGAGTACGCCCTGGTGTTCGTGGACCTGGAAGGGGCCGCCTCGCAGGCAGTGACCTACGCCATCGCCGAAAGCGACATGGTTCTGATCCCGACCAAGATCTCGGGCATGGACCTGCAGGAGGTCTATCGCACCTACGAGGTGGTCAAGCGCGCCGAAAAGATGCTCAAGCGCGGCATCCCCGCGCGTGTCGTGTTCAGCCAGATGAACCCGCTCTATAGCCGGGTGGCCGGCCATGCCCGCCAAGAGATCCGCGACAACGACATCCCGGTGCTCAACACCGAGGTCATCCAGCGCGCCGCCTATCAGCAGATCCACTTCACCGGCATGACCCCGAGCGCGCCTGGCGGCGAGCCGAAGGCCGCCAAGGAGATCGCCGCCGTGCTGGCCGAGCTTCTCGAGGCGCTCGCCCGCCAGGCCCAGGCGGCCTGATAGGGGAGGGGAGGACCATGACCGACAAGACGACCCGCCCGAGTTTCCAACCCGCGCCCCGTCCGCGGCCGATCAATCCCGCCGGTAGCGCCGAGGCGCTGCAGGAGGCGACCCGCGACCTGGGCTTCACCCGCAAGACCAGCGCCGAGGAGGCCGCGCCGCCGGAGGCTCAGGCTCCCGTCGCCGCGGCCGCCAAGCCCGTGCCGGCGCCCGCGCCGGCCCCCGTCGTCGCGCCTCGGGCCGCGCAGCCGGCTCCGGTCGCTCCGGCCCCGGTCACCAAGATCGCGCCCAAGCCCAAGACGGCGAAGGTGGAGCCCGCGCCGGCCTTCGAGGACCGCGAGACCTCGATCAAGTTCGCGATCTCCGACGAGCTCTCCACGGCGCTGAAGCTGGACGCGGTCCAGCGACGGGTGACGGTGAAGTACATCATCCTCGAGGCCCTGGCCGCCAAGGGCTACCCCATCGACCTGGTCAACCTTCCCCAGGACGGTCGCCGGGCCAAGAAGTAGGTAAGTGTGGAAAGGGGGAAATAGGGAAGTTCGGCTTTACCCATCTCCCCAAGACCTCGGACCGAACGTTGCAGGTTCGGCGTGACGGCCAGTACGCCGACGAATCGCGTTAGGTCGGACCAATCGAAAGTAGGGCAGGGCGCATGACGGCCCCCAAAGACAGCAAGAACCAGTTCGACCTCTTCATTCCGTTGATGCGCGATCTTTCGCTGAAGGATCAGCGCGAGACGATGGAGCGGCCGTTCTTCTCGCTACAGAAGCGCAAGCGCCTCAAGCCCATCGAGTACAAGAGCGCCGACGGCGAGGTCACCGTGAAGGTCGAGGCGATGCCCGCCTACGGCATGGCCACCATCTGGGACGCCGACATCCTGATCTGGGCGACCAGCGCGCTCAACCGCATGAAGGCCGAGGGCCGCAACGACGTGCCCAGGACCCTGCACGTCACCGCCTACGACCTCTTGCGCACCATTCAGCGCGACACCGGCGGCAAGGGCTATGCCGACCTGAAGGCGGCGCTGGATCGCCTCGCGACCACGTCGATCCACACCTCCATCCGCCGGCCCCGCAAGGGCCACGACGCGCGCTTCAGCTGGCTGGACGAATGGGGCGTGGAGACCGACGGCCAGGGCAACCCGGTCGCGCTGCGCATCGTGCTGTCGAACTGGGTCTGGGAAGGGATCATGAACGAGAAGGCGGTGCTGACCATGCACCCCGACTACTTCCAGATCTCCGGCGGTCTCGAGCGCATCATCTACCGCATCGCGCGCAAGCACGCCGGCGACCAGGATGACGGCTGGACCTGCCGGGTCAGCCTGCTGCACGAAAAGAGCGGGTCCGACAGCGCGCCCAAGGAATTTGCGCGCATGCTGCGCAAGATCGTCGAGGCCAACGACCTGCCCGAATACGACATGGCCTATACGACGGCCGGCGACGGCTCCCAGGCGGTGCGGTTCATCCGCCGCTCGGTCGTCGAGCGCCTCCAGGTCCAGGCCGAGCTGGAGGTCGAGACGGCCACGCGGGCCCGCCGGGAGCGGGAAGATCGTCGCGCTGTCGAGCTCGATGGGCTGATGGAGCCCTGGACCAAGCGCCGGGTCGTGCGCGACGACCACTAACGGTCTATCGCACACCGCAATTGCCGATTCCTCATATTTTCAAGCGCTTGTTGCGAAGACCTCAAGTGGCGTTTCGGCCCTGAGGGACGGTCTTTCACACACCAGAGTCGCCCTCGGCGCCCGCCAAATTGGTAAACAGCGGGTTAAAACCGGGCGCTGACGTCGATTTTCAGCCCGAAAACGCCGGCTGCGGCCGTCGAAGGGACTCGTCGGGGTTTCACACACCCGATAGGACCCGGTTCGTCGGGGTTTCGCACACCATCTTGGCCTTCCTTCGGGGTTTCACCCACCGGCACGTCTCTGATCTGTCGGGGGAACGCCCACCGGGGGAGGGGCCGCCCCTCGGGGTTTCACACACCCGAGGCGAGGGCGTCGCGACGGGGTTTCACACACCATGGACGCGCTCATCGTTCGGGGTTTCGCACACCGCACGCTCGGGCGCCGCTTCGGGGTTTCACCCACCGTGCACTCGGCTTGGCTTCGGGGTTTCGCACACCGCAACCGGTCCGGATGTCGGGGTTTCGCCCACCGAGGCGCCTTCGCGGAAGCGCTGGGCCATCCAAGGGCGGAGTTTTGTCCCCTCGTAGGTACGCCCGATCGACAAAGCGCCCATTTGGCGGGGACTTTGCGACCTCAGCGGCCTGGAAGCGTCGGGGTTTCGCCCACCGGAGGGTCTTCTGGCCGGGTTCGGTGTTTCGCCCACCGGTCCAGCCTGTGGACAGCACGGGATTTCACCCACGCGCCACGCGGGGGAACGCCCACCCGACCTTCGGGGGAACAGACACCAATCCACGGGGGATCGCCCACTCGGGGTTTCGACAAACCACGGGAAAATATGGGGTTTTCAACCCTTCCGGGCCACTTAACTTATCTAACTTTGTACATAACACTATCTCTAACGGCGCAGCTGAGGCGCCGCCGGGAAACACAGGGCCAAAAGAGGGGCCCTGTTTCCCCGGCTCGGGGTCTGCGACCCAGGCCGGGGAAACCCGAGAAGTCCCACCGACCCCCGATTTCTCCGGAATTGCCGAAGCTATGGGCCTGGTGAGAGCCTTGGCCATGCATCGAGGGTTCCGCATCGCCTTGCTCGGCCTGATCCCCGCGCCGATCGCGGCGGTCCAAGCCTTCACACCGGCGCCGATGGTCCTGGTCAACACCTCGCCCAGCGAGCCGACCGGACTCTATATTCGCTCGCCTCGTTCGCCGGCGGTCGGGCGGATCATCGCCTTCCGTCCGCCGCCCGGCGCCTATCCCTATGTCGCAGACGCCATGCCCGAGCGCGCACGCACGAGCATCCTCAAAGCCGTGCGCGGCGGGGAAGGGGATCTCGTCTGCGCCAACGAGCGGCGCGTGCTCGTCAACGACCAGGTCTGGCCGGCCGCGGCGCGGTTCGATCGGCGCGGTCGTCTCCTACCGCAATGGCGCGATTGCCGGCGCCTGGCGGCCGACGAGGTCTTCGTGCTCTCGACGCGGATCCCCAACAGTTTCGACAGCCGCTACTACGGTCCTGTCCATCGGGCGGAGATCCTCGGCGTCTACACGCCGCTTCTCACCTCAGGGAGGCCTTCGTGAGCCAGGGGCGGGTCCTCGCCGGCGCGCTGGCCCTCGTCACCCTGTCGGCGGCTCCCGCTTGCGCCTGGGGCCAGGTCTCCGCCGAGCGGCCGGACCTTGCGCGGCTGCGGGCCGTGGTGGAGGCGCCCGGGGCGCGCGACGCCATCGCCCGGGTGACCTGGGCCGAGGCGGCCGGACAGGGCGACAGTGGCCTTGCCGGGGTGGTCTACACCATCCTCAACCGGCTCTCCGCCGGGCGCTGGGGGGAGAGTATCGACCAGGTCGTCAACGCCCGCGCCCAGTTCGAGCCGGTGCTGCGCGCCGGCGGCGACTGGCGCGCCCTGCCGGCGGTGCGTCCGGCCGAGCGCGCGCGTATCGACACCATCCTGAACCTGGCCCTGGAGGGGCGGCTGCCGGATCTGACGGGTGGGGCGCTCTTTTTCCAGAACCCCAAGATCGTGGCCGCGCGCGCGGCGGCCGGCACGGTGTCGCCCCGCCTGGTGCACTTCGGCGGGGCCGCGCCCAGCGTGGTGATTGGCGACCACGCCTTCTACCCGGACCAGGGGGGCGGGACGGCTGCCGCCCCGGTCGATCCCCTCGCGCCGGCGGGTGGCGCGATCTTTCCCGATCAGGGGCGTTCGCCCGATACGATCATTGTCGCGGTCCCAGCGCCCGGGTCCCCGGCGCTGGCCGCCGCGGGTCCGCGCGGCCTGATCGTGCTGCCGACCGGCGAGATCGTCGAAGACCCCGCACGGCTCGCCGCGCCCCAACCCTGAGCGACCGAACCGCGCCTTGGCAGGCTGCTGAGGGTATGGGCTGCCCGAGCCCGCGAACGCTTCTGCCGATCCTGCCCTGTCACCCGGTCCGTCAACCCGCTGGCGCGGGTGTCCCGCCGCGCGGGGCGCGGACGGTGACGGTCCGGGGCCCGACAGGCCCGGTCGACGAAGACGCTCATCGGGAGCGTCGATCGGAGACCAGACCCATGACCTTCACGCGCACTGAAAAGCTCATCGTCCTGATCGGGTTCAAGCTGACCCTCGTCGTCGGCTTCTTCGCCTGCCTTGGGCTGACGGCGTCCTTCTTCATCGGGCGTCCAGCCGGTCCCAAGGCCCTGGTGCTCTTCGGGGCGCTGCTGGCGGTCGATCTGGTGGCCATGGCCTATCTCGCCCTCTGCCAGGCGCTGGTCGGCAAGTCGCGCGGCGGGGAGGGGGCGTGAGCCCTCTCCTTGCCTGACGCTGGGCCAGGGTTGCGCCTCATCGGGGCGCGCCCTTCCTGAGCCTCGGCGCCCGCTCGTCTCCACGGGCCTGGCGCAGGGCGCCAGGTCCCGGTCGCCTCGGCGTCCACCCGAGGGCCCGCCTCGCTGGCGAGCGCCTTGATGGCGCTCGTCGCCGTCGACTGGCGACGGCGCGGCTTCGGCTACTGAGCCTGGAGGCGCCTCTTCCAATCCTACCCTGTCACCCAGCCCGTCAACCCGCTGCGCGGGTTTCCCTCCGGGGCCGCGCGAGCGCGACCCCTCCGGTGACTGGCCGGGGCCCGACAGCGGGGAAGGGACAAAGGCGCTCAAGGGGAGCGTCGGCCTAGCCGGAGATGTCCCATGTTCGAGTTCACCAAGACCACGTTCGATCACATCGACGACGACCTGATCGCCCAGCATCTGGCCAGCGGCATGCCGCGATATAGCAACACGCTTCATCTCTCCGGCGGCGGCTTCATCCGGCGCTGGACCGACGACGAGGCCGAGGCCCGTACCCAGTTGCAGGCCGACCGGGCCGACCCGAAACTGTCCTGGGCCATTGCATTCGACCACATGACGGTCTGGGCCTTGGATGTGGCCTTTCCGGCCAACAGCAAGTCGGCCGAGCAGCTGCAAGCCGAATGCGACGAGGCCCTGGACGCGATGTTCGAGCGGTGGGCAAACGCGGAGGAGGGGGCGCGCTAAGCCCCCTTTTTGCGCCCGCGACCCTCAGCGCCTGGCTCTGCGGCCGCGCCCTCCAACCTCGCCCGCGCCATGGCGTCGAAATCCGGCAGGGACGGCGCCGGCGCGCCTGGCAGCGGCGCAATGGCCAGCCCGAGCGTATCGGCCAGGGCCTTGCGATCTCGGGGGCGACTGACCCGTCGATCGAGCACGTCGAGCAGTCGCGCCATCAGCGCCGCGCCCTCGTCATCGGCCCGCGCCTCGGCCAGCAGCGCGCCGCCCAGCACGATCTTGGCGCGGGTCTCGCGCTTGCGCTCGGTTTGATCGAGCAGGGCTTCGAGGCGCTCGACCCTGGCCCTCCAGACCTGAAGGCGGCGTCCTTCGTCCTCGATCTGATCGAGCCGCGTCACATGCCCGCGATGCCGGGGCAGGGCGCCGGTCAGGTTGGCCAGAGCCGACTTGGCGCGGTGCTCGCGGTCGGCCAGCTGCACGGCGAGGTTCTGCAGCCGACGCGCCTTGGCGGCTGGGCTTTCGGGAGCGCGGCGGGGAGCGCGCTTAGGTCTGAAGGCGGCGTCCATCGAAAGGCTTCGGCTTGAACTGACGACGGATTGAGCGTACCCCTTCTCAGCACTTAGTGACAAGGGCGCAGTTATGCGTTGCGTTGCAATGCCTGCGACCGGGAGACCCGGCAGCCCGCCGACGCCGAAAGATCGGGGCGTCGTCTGGCGTCGAGCCAAGGGGCAAGCCCCTTAGCGATCCCGTTCGCTGCGCGGCTAGAAGATCGGGCGCTCCACGCCCAGCAAGGGAAGGATCCAGTGGCCCACTATCGGCTGGAGATGAAGGCGATCAAACGCAGCGACGGCCGCTCGGCCGTGGCCGCGTCGGCCTATCGCGCCGCCGGCAAGCTCTTCGACGAGCGCCTCGAAATGGTGTTCGACTACACCGACAAGGGCGGGGTGGCCTTCAGCGGGATCATGGCTCCGGACGCCGCGCCCGCTGAGCTGCAGAACCGCGAGCGGCTATGGAACGCGGCCGAGGCGGCCGACAAGCGCGCGGACTCGCGCACCGCCCGCGAGATCCTGGTGTCGCTGCCCCACGAGCTGTCGGACGATCAACGCCATGACCTCGTCCGCGCCTTCATCGCCGAGAGCCTGGTCGGCAAGGGCATGATCGCCGACTACGGCATCCACTATCCCGACGCCCACGGCGATGAGCGAAACCATCATGCCCACATCCTGGTGACGACCCGCCGTGTTGGCCCGGAAGGCTTCGGCTTGAAGGCTCGGGAGTGGGACAACCCGGATGCAGTGAAAGCGCTGCGCCTGGAGTGGGAGCAGATCCAGAACCTGCATCTGCGCCAGCATCTTGGTCAGGAGGCGCCGCAGGTCACTAGCCGCAGCCTGAACGACCAGGGCCTGGACCAGGAGCCGACCATCCACCTGGGACCGGCCGCCTCGGGGATGGAGCGACGCGGCGAGGCGTCCGATCGTGGTGACATCAACCGCCGGGTCCAGACCCGCAACGCCGAGCGCCAAACGCGCCCAGGCCAGGTGCGCGAGCTGGAGGACCAGATGGCGGCGGGGCGTCCGCGCCAGGCCTATCCGATCGATGCGGTGATCCGTGAGTTCGAGGCCATCCACCAGTCCATGGTTCGTGAGCGCGACAGCTGGGCCCGCGCCCAGGCGCGCGTCGCCGCGCCGATCGAGGTCCCGACGGCACGGTCCGTGGTGAGCGAGGTGATGGGCGACGCCTTCTCGCGGCGGGCGATGGCGGCCCGGCGGCTGGACTGGACCCAGAACCGGATCGAGCGGGGCAGGGCGCGTCGCCAGAGCCTGATGCGATGGGTCCGAAACCCGGCCCGGATGATCTGGGCGGCGCATGCCGAACTGAACGCGATCGATCGCGCGCGGGCGGCGGACCGGCGCGCGGAAATCGACCTCAAGGTTCGCCAGGAGTGGCTGCGCAGCGAGGCTGGCCAGGCCTATCTCGCATCACGCCTGGATCCTCCGCGGCAGGCGGCGGCGGATGCGCGGCGCGAAGCCCGGACCCTCGAGCGCAAGATCAAGCGCGCCGACCGCCGGATCGAGGCTGTGGCCCGCACGCGGGTCAAGCTCCTGGTGGCCCGCGAGCTTGGACATGACAGCATGGTCGCGCCGACAAGGATGGATCTTGGCGTTGGTCAAGCCGTGCGGGAGGTCGATCGCCGCGTCGTCGATGTGGTCAAGGCGCACGCGCCGGTCGCCCAGGAGCGGGCCCTGAGCAAGGTGATGGCGCTGGTCCAGGGCAAGATCCCCGGCATCGGACCTGAGCGATAGCGCCAGCGCAGGCCGGGGCGACCCCTAGAGAATTGCGGAATTGGCCGCCGGCGTCGACTGATCTCAGCTGGCGCCATGAGCACCTCTCCTCAGGCCCGCTGGCTCGTCCCGCTCGCCCTCGTCCTGGCGCTCCTTGGCCTGTCGGCCGCAACCCAGATGGCCGGCCATCTCTTCGCCTATCCCAAGGCCTTCGGTCCGGGTTGGGCCGGCTTTGGCGCGGTACGGCTCTACGCGCCCTGGTCCATCCTCGGCTGGTATGGTCGATGGGCGGCGACCTATCCCCACGCCTTCGACCAGGCCGTGCTCGTGGGCCTGGGCGTCTTCGTCTGGCCGATCCTGATGATCGCGGGATTGACCCGCCGCTTCATCGCCCGCCCAAAGCCTTTCGGGACAGCGGCCTGGGGCCGTCTTGCAGAGGCCAAGGGTGCGAGCCTCCTGAACGGCGAGCGCCTGACCGGGCGCGTGCTTGGCCGGCTCAAGCGCCGCCTGCTGACCTTCACCGGCGTGGAGCACTGCATCATTGTCGGCGCCTCTCGCTCGGGCAAGGGCGCGGGGCACGTGGTGCCGACGGTGATCTCGTGGCCCGAGAGCCTCTTTGTCTACGACCGCAAGGGCGAGCTTTGGCACATCACCGCCGATCATCGCCGCAAGTTCTCCCACACCTTTTATTTCGCACCGACCGATCTCAACACCGCGCGGTGGAATCCGCTGTTCGAGGTCCGCAAGGGCCCCATGGAGATCGCCGACATCCAGAACATCGTCGGCATCCTGGTCGATCCCATCGGCCTAAAGCAGGGCAATCTCGACTTCTTCGACCAGAGCGCGGCCAACTTCTTCACCGGCGTGATCCTGCACGCGCTGTACACCGCGCCCGACGACTTGAAGAACCTGACCTATGTCCGGCGTCTGCTGATCGACATCAACGCGACCCTGGACGCCATGCTGGGCACCAAGCATCGCTGGCGGCCCGACCCGCGCGCGGCCGACGGCCTGGCGCGCGACGCCTACGGCGAGCCGATCGCCGAGGTCCATCCTGAGGTCTGGCTTGGAGCGACGGCGTTTCGCAGCATGGAGCCAAGGGTTCGCTCCAGCGTCCTGGCCACGGCCCAGAAATCCTTGGCGCTGTGGGCCGACCCGTTGGTGTCCAACGCCACCTCCTGGTCGGACTTCTGCATCGGCGACCTGGTCTGCGCCGAGGCGCCGGTGAGCTTTTATCTGATCACGCCGCAGGCCCACGCCGACCGCCTGGCGTTCCTGGTCCGGGTGATGCTGCGCCAGAGCATCAACAGCCTGATGGAGACGATCGACGCCGACAGCCGCGGCCGGAAAAAACGACATCGCCTGCTCAAGGTGATCGACGAGTTTTCGAAACTTGGAGCACTGCCGTTCCTGGAGAACGCGCTCGGCGAGATGGCGGGCTACGGGCTGACCGCGCATCTCATCTGTCAGTCGTTCAATGACGTCTTCAAGCACTACGGGGTGCACACCTCGATCTTCGATAACTGCCACGTGACGGCGGCCTTCGCGACGTCCGAGCCGACCAGTATTGAGCGCATCGTCAAGCGAGCCGGCCGGGCCCTGGAGATGCGCGAAAGCTTCAGCGACCCGCGCCTGGCGTTCGGGACGGGCCATCGCAGCCGCAGCCAGAGCGAGGTCGAGCGCTATGTGCTGGCCGAGCAGGATGTGCGGGCGCTGCCGGGCGACAAGCAGTTCCTGTTCGTCAACAACGCCAAGCCCTTCATGGCCGAGAAGATCCGCTTCTGGGAAGAACCGCTTTTTTCGGCTCACACCCGCGACTTCTTCCATGGCGAGCGGGCTCAGTTCGTCCAGACCCCGGAGACCTTGGACACCCCGGGTCCGCCCCCGATCGACTGGCTGGGCGTCCAGGCCGTCGAGCCATTCGAGCCCCCGATGCGCACAGCCGACGTCGCCATGAACATGGCCTGCGCGGACGGCCTCAGCGTCGTGGACCTGATCTACAGCGACGAGGAGGACCTATGAGCATCGTCCCGCAAGAAGCGCTGGACCGGAAGAATGCGGCCTTGCGGCAGGCCATGGGGCCGGTCGTGGCCCAGGCCTTGGCCGAGCCATTAGTGGTGGAGGTGATGGTCAATCCGGACGGCAAGATCTGGGTGGAGCGCCTGGGGCAGGGGAGGGTGTTCAGCGGCCAGACCATGGCGCGGGCTGACGCCGAGCGGATTTTGCGCCTGGTCGCGGATCACGTGGGCGAGGTGATCACCGCTGACCAGCCGCTGCTCAGCGCCACCCTTCCGCTCACCGGCGAGCGCGTGCAGGGCGTGTTCTCGCCCGTGACCGCCGGACCCGCCTTGGCCATCCGAAAGCCGCCGGCGCTGATCTACACGCTCGGCGACTACGTCGACCGCGACGCGATGACGATTGACCAGGCTAAGGCGCTGCGCGCGGCCGCCACCGACCGCGACAACATCCTCATCGCCGGCGGCACCAGCAGCGGCAAGACCACCTTCGCCAACGCCATCCTCGCCGAGCCCGCGTTCGCCGGGGATCGGGTGTTGATCGCCGAGGACACGACCGAGCTGAAGTGCTCGGCCCTGGATCAGATCGCTCTGCTGACCAAGCGCACGGCGCCGGTCGTGACCATGGCCGACCTGGTGCGCGCCGCCCTTCGCCTGCGGCCCGACCGCATCGTCGTTGGCGAGGTGCGGGACGGCAGCGCCCTGGACATGCTCAAGGCCTGGAACACGGGTCACCCGGGAGGGCTGGCCACCCTTCACGCCAACAGCGCGCGCGAAGCGCTCAGCCGTCTGGAGGACCTGATCGGCGAGGTCGTGCCGACCATTCCCCATCGCGCCATCGGCCAGGCCATCAACCTGATCGCATTCCTCAAGCGTGGACCTAATGGCCCGGTGCTCGACGCGTTGGTCCGGGTCGAGGGCTGGATCGATGGCGACTACAAGATGTCGCCAGTGGCGGCGGGTTCTTGATGACGGACGGCGAGGCGAATTCTAGATAACAGCCAAGCTCTGGTTGAAAGATCGCCCATGTCCTCGACCCTCGACTACGCCCGGATTGATCGTCTCGTGGTCAAGCGTGGGTCGGATCCGGAGCCGGGCGACTTCAAGTCGATGAGCGATCTGGCCGCCAGCGACCGGCTGGTCCTGTTGGGCGAGCCAGGCATCGGCAAATCGACCGCGTTCGCGCAGGCAGCCGCAGATGAAGGGGCAGAGGTCGTCAGGGCCCAGGACCTTGTACAGAACGGTCGGTCCGTCGGGGGCGCCGTCTTCATCGACGCCCTGGAGGAGTACCGGATCGGCGAGCCGGCGCGAAACCGGCTCGCTGACATCGTCAGGGTCCTGAAGGCGTCGAACTGCACCCGCTGGCGCATCGCCTGCAGGGCGATCTCGTTGCCGGAACCGGAGATCCGTTATCTCGACCGCGAACTCGGGGCGTTCGAGACCTGGCTGCTGCAGCCCCTCAGCCGTTTCGACATCCGCACGATCTTGACCTTCTGGGGTGAGGGCGACCCCCTGGGCTTCATGGGGCGCGTCGACGCCATGGCCGCCGGTGGATTGATGACCAATCCCGCCACGCTGAAGCTTCTGAAGTCGACGGTTCTGACGTCGGCCGACATCTCCACGCGGGGCGCGCTGCTGCGCGAGGCGACGCATCAGATGGCCCACGAGATCAATCCCGATCTTCCGGACCGAGACGATCGGCCGGAGCCAAGCCGCATCCTGGCGGCCGCCGAGGTCGCCAGCCTCGTTCTTCTGCTTTCGGGGCGCGAGGACATCTGGAGCTCGGGACGTGCGCCGGTCGGAAACCAGTTCGTCACCCAGGACCATCTGCTGGAAGCCCGGGTCGACACGCTGGCCCTGAGGTTCGCGCTCGACACGCCGCTGTTCGTTGGCGCCGGTGGCGCGTTCAAACCGACCCATCGCATCGTGGCGGAATATTTGGCCGGCCGGGCCCTGGCGCGCGCGACGGACCCCGCCCACGGCGCGGCGATCACCGTGGACCGCGCGCTGGCGTTTCTGGGCGGCGCGGAGGATCGGCCCGCGCCGGCGCTTTCAGGTGTCTTCGCCTGGTTCGTTTCCGAACTTTCGAGGACGCGCCATGTTGCTCGGGCGCTCGAGCTGGCGCGCGATAGCGCCGAGATGATCGTCTTCCATGGGGACCCAGCCATGCTGCCGACCGAGCATCGGCGCGCCGTCCTCGGCGAGATTGGCCGAAGCGATCCGTGGTTCCTCAGCTCAGCCCGCGGCGCCACCGCGATCGGCGGGCTGGCGGGCGAAGACCTGGCGGCGGACCTGATCGCCGTAGCCGAGGATCCAGATGAGAGCGATCACCGGCGGATCCTGGTGCTGGAGGCGCTTTCGATCGGCAAGCCGGTCGAGAGTTTGCGACCTCGATTGCTGGCGATGGCCGCTGATCCGAACCTCGTCGAAGGGTTCCGCCGGCGCGCCCTCAACGCGGCGCTGAACGGCGCTGCCGATCCGGTGGAGATTGGTCGCGCACTCCTCGGTGGGTTCTCGACTGAACCTGACGGCGGCCCGCTGTTGTTGCGCCTCTTCGCGCTTTCCGGACTGATCGGGAAGGGCGCGACCGCCGCTGAAGTTCACACGCTACTTCGGGAATATGGATCCACACGGGACCGAACGACCGGAAACCTGCGTCCTTTGACCGATGCGCTCATCGCGACGCCTATCCCTGAGCTGTTCGACGCCCCCTTCACCGAGGCCTCCCGGCCGCTTTCCCGGGGCTATGAGCTGGCAGACGCTCTGGAACGCATTCTCGCTGCGACCGTCCGGGCTTCACCGGACGTCACTGGCAAAACGATCGTCACATGGGTCGCGAATCTCGGACTGCAGCCCTATTCGGACTACAAGGCCGTTCTTAAGGAGGCGATTGCGGATTGGGCGGCCGCTGCGCCCGAACGGCCACAGGCGCTGTACGACGCCATCGTCGCCTCCCAGCAACGGAGAGGACTTTGGAACGCCAACTATCTGTACGGCACGATGGTCGGCAGCCAAGTCCCGGAGACCGTCAGGGAAACCGTGGTCGCCAGGCTGGAGGCCGCTGCCGCTGAGGGGCAACCCGACGAGGAAAAGCTGGTCGACCTCGGCGAACTGGCCGCGCGTCTGACCCTGGCGGGCCGCCAGCAGGACGAGCTTGGCGACCGAACGCAGGCAGTCTTGGACCTGCGCCCGACGCTTCACGGCAATACTCTGACTTGGGTGGTGTCCTCGCGAACGCGGCCTTGGGAACAGGACGAGGCCGAGCGCCTTGAACGCCAGGCGGCCGAACGCCAAGCTCAGCAGGACTCGGACCGTAAATGGCTTGCCGAGCATGCCGAGTCCGTTCGCAGTGGCTTCCAGACCGGCGCTCTGGTCTTCGCCGCCGGCGTCGCCCTGGGTCATGAGGATGGTGACGCCGTCGAGGGGGGCGAAGACCGGCTGATCTCCCGGTTCGGATCCGAGATCGCGAGCGACATTCGGGAAGGCTGGGAGCGGCTGGCGACGGATTTTCCCTGCTCGGTGGAGGAGCAGGGTCAATATGAAGGGCGGCGGCTGACGGACCATCTCGAGACCGTCGCCGTGGTCTTCATGGCCGAGCGTCTCGCCGCGGACCAGAGCTTCGCCTTGCCGCTGCCGACGGCCTTCGCCGTACTGCGCGGGGCGTACATGCTTAGCGAAGACGCCGCTCGCATGGCCGTCGCCAGGATCGCCATCGACCGGATCTTGCGCGATCAGGGCGGCCGAGACGCCTTGCTGACCTTCTGGGCCGAGGCGCTCAGGACTGGGGCCACCCACGTGCCGCACCTTACGGATTTCGAGTCCGTGGGCTCGGGCTTGGCGGCCGTAGTCGAGAGCCTCCTGCGGCAGCATCCCGATCTTCCTGTTGAGGGCTTGTGGCCGGCCATCATGGCCGCAGCACGGCTCTTGAGTCCTGGAGATCTCCGCACGCTGGTGACCGAGAGCTTGGCGAAGGGTCTCTCCTTTGAAGTTGAACGGCAGTGGCGGATCCTCGCCTTCGCCCTCACTCCTGGGTCGACCGGGACCCTGTTCGATCAGGACGTGGTCGATGACGATGGTTATCGTCGCCTGAGTGAAGTGGTGAAGGCTGCGGTGGAACGCGGCCTAAGCCAAGGCGCGACCGAGGCCCTGGATCGAGATCGTATTATCGTCGAGCGGCTTGGGTCGCTGACGGCGCCGGCGGCCAGTCCTCACCAGCAAGGCGTGCTGCAGCAGCTTGTGTCCGGGGCCATTCACCGCCTCGCGGATTCGCCGCTCGCGGCGGCCGGTGTGATCCTCAAGGATTTGACCGAGGCGCCGGCGCTTGCGGTCTGGAACGAGCTCTTGCGCAATCGGATGAGCGCTCAAGACGCTGTCAGAAGAGAGGCCGAGTTCGTTGCGCCCGCCCCTGGCGATGTCGCGCGCGCCTTGACGGGTGGTCCGCCGGCGACGCCGGCCGACCTGAGGGCGGTGCTGCGTGAAGTGCTGGCGGACTTGGGCCAGGATATCCTCACCGGTCCGACGTCGCCTTGGCGCGGATACTGGAATTTTCCCTCCGGCGCGGACGGCTCGCCCAAGGACGAGAACGACTGCCGCGATCTCCTGACCGACCGCCTCAACGACCGTCTGAGACCGTTCCGCATCCCGGTGGCGCCGTCCACGGAGCATCGCAGTCGGGGGAACCGTCGCGTAGATCTGGTGCTGATCGGCGAGAACGCAGCCTCTCTGCCGATCGAGGCCAAGCGGCACTACAACAAGGAAATTTGGACGGCGGTTCAGGACCAGGTCGTCGACTACGCATTGAGCCTGCGATCGTCGGGCCACGGCGTCTACTTGGTGTTCTGGTTTGGCGCCGAGTACGAAAAGGTGCCGAAGGTTCCCGCCGGTTTAGAGCCAATCGATAGCGCCAAGGCGCTGCAACAGGCCCTGACGAGCCAATTGCCAGACGCGGCGCGAGGCTTCGTGGACGTCGTCGTGCTTGATGTCGCCTACCAGCCGACCCAGACCGAGATCGATGCTGCGGCGAAGGCGGGCCAGGAGCCGCCCGCCAAGCCGACATTCAAACCGCGCGGCGGAAAGGACGGAGCGGATCCAGCAGGCAGTGCGTAGGTGCGTCCGAAATATGTATACAAATTTCGGACACTCATCACTTGCCAATGTCCGAAATTTGTATACATATTTCGGACATGAGCGCCCCGAGATCATATCTGACCTCGATCATGGATGACCGGATCGCCAAGGCTTCCGGCCGGCAGGTCTGGACGCCGTCGGACTTCACCGACCTGGGCGGTCGCGATGCCGTGGACAAGGCCCTGCAGCGGCGAGCCCACCAGGGCGTCCTGCGCCGGATAGATCGGGGCCTCTACGACAAGCCCAAGCTCAACAGCCTGACCAAGAAACTCAATCCGCCCGATCCGGCGGCGGTGATCGACGCGGTGGCGCGGCGAGACCACATCCGTCTGCTCGTCGACGGCATGACGGCGGCCAACGACCTGGGCCTGACCAACGCGGTGCCGGCCAAGATCGTGGTCCATGCCGACGCGCGCCTGCGGCCGATCCAGCTGGGCCAGCTGGCCATTACCTTCCGGCCGACGGCGGCCAGCAAGCTCTTCTGGGCCGGCCGGCCGGCCATGCGCCTGGTCCAGGCCCTGCATTGGCTGCGCGACACCTTCGATCAAGACGAGATCGGCCAGGACTACAGCCGGCGCGTGGCCAAGCTGCTCCAGGACCCGAAGGCAGGGCCGGCCATGCGCAAGGACCTGGCCGAAGGTTTCTCGGCCCTGCCCAGCTGGATGCAGGACTTGATCCGCCCACATCTTGCCGACGCCCTGACCGAGCAGGCCATCGCTCCATGATGAACATCAACTTCGACCAGCTGGTCAGAGCCGACGCCGAAACCCGCGAGGGCGTCTTCAACACCACGGCCCAGCGCCTGGGGTCGACGCCCTCGAACATCGAAAAGGACTTCTGGGTCTGCTGGACCCTGGACGTTCTCTTCAACGGCCTGCCGGGCGATCATCGCCTGCTGTTCAAGGGCGGCACGTCATTGTCCAAGGGCTTTGGCCTGATCAGCCGCTTCTCCGAAGACATCGACGTGACGGTGTTCCGTGAGGATCTGGACTCGACGACCACGGTCGAGACGATCAAGGACATGTCGAAGACGGCGCGCGGCAAGTGGCTCGACGCCCTGAAGGCGACCTGCTCGGCCTACATCCAAGGTGACTTCCGGGCCCAGCTGACCGACCTGACCCGGGCCTGCATCGCGCGCAATGGGCTGGAGGAAACCGCCTTCACTGTCGAGGTCGATCCCGACGACAAGGACGGACAAACCCTCTTGCTGCGCTATCCGGCCGTGACGGCCGAGGACGCCTATGTCCGCAAGGTCGTGAAGATCGAGAGCGGCGCCAAGTCGGCGCTGGACCCGCATACGTCCCGGACCGTCAGGCCCTACGCCGACGACGACCTCCCCGAGATCGACCTTGCCGTGCCCAACGTCACCACGGTCGCGCCGGAACGAACCTTCTGGGACAAGGTGGTGATCGTCCATGGCCTACGGCGCACGTTCGACGCCAAGGGTATCCTGCGTGGTGATGGACAGAGGGTGTCGCGTCACTACTACGACCTGCACCGGCTGATGGAGGCGGGGGTGGCCGCGCGCGCCTTGGCGGACATGGACCTTGGCGCCAACTGCGTCCTGCACGCGCGCTTGTTCTTCTTCCGCGCCGACGCCGACCAGGCCAGCGCTCGTCCCGGCAGCTTCGCCCTCGTGCCCCACGATGGGATGATCGATCGGCTGCGGGCCGACTATGTCGACATGAGCGGCATGATCTTCGGGCCAGTCCCCGACTTCGATGTGGTGATGGCCAGCGTCTCTCGGCTCGAGGCTGAGCTGAACGCCGCCGCGCCGTGGCACGAGGACAACGACGCGGCACAGGGCTGAGAGATCAGCCGATCAGCTGGACGAGGCGCTCGATGTCGCGCATTTCCTGCCGGCTCCAAACGCCCGGGGCGAAAGAAGAATTCAGCCTGGGCGACTCGCGGTGCTACCGGAGGGTCTCTGGGCTCTCGAAATAGGCCGTGTCGCTTCCCTCAGCATGGGCGACAATGGCGATGTCGAGGGTCTTGCCGTCGTCGAGCGCTAAGCTGGCCCGGCCTTCACGAAAGGCCGCGCGCATCGCTTCCGGATCTCCCGTCAAGCCGCCCTTGGCCGAGCGTGTGCCGCGGTTGCTGTCCAGCATCTGGAAGGAGAAGGCGACTGGATGGGCCTGACGGGCGAGCTTCAGTTCGCCTTGGCCGGTCCGGGGAGGTTTCGAAGATCTTGGCATAGTGCCACAACGCTCACGCTCGCGTGTGGCTGCGGGCAAAGCTGTGGAAGAAGCAAGAAAGGGTGCGGCCCGGCGATCGTCGGGGGGCGTCTGGCCGGGCCGCTGGCGTCCCCAGGGCCAAATGGCGCCGTGCGGACGCTATGAAAAGTCGTGGACAGGAAAGGCGTTCCCCGTCGGCGGGAGATTATCTGCCGTCCTCATCGTGCAGCGCCACGGTCAAGTCGAAGGCGGTGATCGTCACGGCGGACCTTTGGCGTTGGGATCACCGGAAACCGGATCGGCGTCTGCCGGACGCGCTAGGCTAGGTGCGGGTGGACCAAAACGAACGCCACGATGGCCGCGGCTGCAAGGGCGGCAACAACCATCGCCAGGCCCGCCCAGCCGGTGGGGGACAGAAGACGACCGGTCGGGCGGGAGCGAGCAGGCATAATGGCAATCTAAGGCGCCGCATATGGCGACGCTAGGCGTCGCCGTGTCGCGCCCACCATTCTGCATAGGGCGTGTTCCTGGCCATATGACGGTTGAGGTCGGGCGCGCCGTCGGTCCACCAGACCGGGCCGCGCTCGCCCAAGCTGACCTTGGCGGCGTGGACCTTGGCGCGGGCCGCCGAAAGCGCCGTCCCGTCGCACGAGGCCAAGGCCTCACGGACCGAACGGCGCGCGGCCATCAGGACGTCGACAAAGCACTGGCGCACCTCGGGAGCAAGGTCGGGGTTGCTTCGTCGCCAGAGCCGACCGCGCACGACGATGTAGCGACCGTCCGGCGTGACTGGCGGCGTGCTCATTGATCGATGTCGATCCAGGTCGGGGCGTGATCGCTCGCGCCCTCCAGACCCCGAACCCAGCGATCGACCCCGGCGTCCCTCAGGTCTTCCGCGAGATTGGGCGAGATTAGGAGATGGTCGATGCGCAGGCCCTTGTCTCGCGGCCATCGCTCGCGCAGGTACGACCAAAAGGTCCAGGGCGCATCACTGGGATGCAGGGCGCGCAAGGCGTCGGTCCAGCCCTGATCGAGCGGGCGATGGAAGGCCGCGCGGCTCTCGGGGCGGAGCAGGGCGTCACCGCCGTAGGAGTGGTTGGGATAGATGTCGGCCTCTGTCGGCACGACGTTGTAGTCGCCGGCCAGGACGACGGGCGCGCCAGTCGCCAGCAGCGCTTGGGCGTGAAGCGCCAGGGCCTCGAACCAGGCCAGCTTGTAGTCGAACTTGGGGCCTGGGACCGGGTTGCCGTTGGGTAGGTAGAGGCAGCCGATCAACACGCCGTTGACCGCTGCCTCGATGTAGCGGGACTGGGCAGGATCGGGCTCGCCCGGCAGGGCCGAGCGGGTCAGCACGGGCTCGGCGCCGCGCGCCAGAATCGCGACGCCGTTCCAGGTGCGTTGGCCCTTCCAGACCGCGCCGTAGCCCATCTGTTGAAGGGCCTCGGCCGGAAACCGGCCCTGCTCCGTCTTCAGTTCCTGCAGGCAGACGACGTCGGGTTGGGCGTCATCCAACCATTCCAGCAGCGGGTCGAAGCGCTTGAGCACGTCGTTGATGTTGTAGGTGGCGATGCGCACACCGGCTCAACCGTTGCCGTCGCGACTGCGTTCCCAGGCCGCGGGAACGGTTTGGATGACCTGCGGATTCGTCTTTTACAAAGGAGACCGCCATGTCCAAACGTGAACTCATCGAGCCCACCCCCGGCGACAAGCGCTATGTCCGCCGCGATGACCAGGGTCACTTTTCCGAGGAAGTCGACGTCGGCAAGTCTTCGGCCGTCGACCAACGTCGCCATTCCAGCCATGACGCCGGCCGAGGCCAAGGCGACAAGGGCGATCGGCAAAAGCACTAGCTCGCTGGGAACCGCGTCCCATGGCGGATCGCTTATCTAGCGTCCGCCGCGTCGCGTTTCTGGTGGACGGGGGCCGGCTCGTGTGCACGCCCTCTTGCGTCCGCGGGCCGGCCGACCCCTGGCGACAGGGCGCGCTCCACCCCATATCCTGGTCATGCCCAAACCCCTCGCGGCCCAGGCCGCTCAGCCGATCGTCTTCGAGGACGACGCGCTTCGTGTTGGCGTGGTCGTTGATCTCGACGAAGTCCTTCAGCGGCGCGAGGCCCTGCTGGCCTATGCCGAGGCGTCCCGACCCGTCCTGATCTATCGTTTTACGTTTCCGGAGGGGGCGACCGTCAGGGCGATGGGGCCGTCTGGCGAAATGCGGGCCGCCCACGCCCAGCTGGAGCTGATTGTCGGCCTCACGGGCGGAAGCCTCGTGAAGAGTCATCAAGGCCTGGGCGCGCGGATTCCCAAAATCTCCGCCGCGCGCTTCGAGATGGTGGCAGGGCCGTTGATCGAGGCCTTCCTGGTCTCCCTGGATCTTGGCGGCGACGCCCAGAGCTAGACCTTGGTCCAGCGCCCTTGCGCTCGATGGGCCGAGGGGTCAGCCTGCGGCGATGGACATGGATCAAGAGGCTGACGCGCTTCTCGCGCGCATTCGGGCTCTGCGCGATGAGCTTCGCGCCGGACGTCTTTCGGCGCGTCAGGTCGAGGCCTATCGCGATCTGGGCCGGCAAGTGGATCAGATCACGCGCCAGATGGATGAAGCCCCCGATCCGGAGGTCGCCGAGCGATTATGGATCGACGGGGCGCAGTTCATTCGAACCTTTCTCGACGAGAACTTCGAGGCGCCGACGGTTCATTAGAGAGGTCAGCAGAAATTTCGGCTGCGCTTGGCCCAGGACAGGTCGCCGGCGTCCGCGCCGCGATCCTGCAGGCTCGACAGCACAGCGCCGAGATCATGAAGCTTGTAGGCGACCAGGTGGACGACATCGCCCTCGCGCTGGATCCGACCCTCCACGCCCAGCAGGTGCGCCGACAGCGCCACCCGGCGCTGCTTCTCGTAGAGCGTCTTCCAGATCACCAGGTTTGACACCCCGGTCTCGTCCTCCAGGGTCATAAACATCACGCCCTTGGCCGTGCCGGGCATCTGCCGCACGAGCACGAGGCCGGCGGTCTTGATGAACTGGCGATCGCGTCCGCCGGCGGCGGCCTGGCATGGCCGATAGCCCTGACCAGCGAGTTCGTCGCGCAGCAGCGCCAACGGATGGCGGCGAAGGCTCAGACCGACGTGGCCGTAGTCCTCGACGATCTCGCGGCCCTCGGTCATGGCCTTCAGGTCCGGGGCCGGCTCGTTCAGCTCCGAGGCACCCGCCTGGTCGAAGAGGGGGAGGGCGGCCTCGCGCAGGCCCTTGATCTTCCAGCCGGCCTCGCGACGGGCCAGGCCAAGGCTCGGGCGAAAGGCGTCGGCCTCGGCCAGGCGTGAGAGCGCGCCCGGACCGATCTGGGCGCGACGCCAGACCTCGTCGACCGTGCGATAGGGATCGGCGGAGAGTACGCCAAGCCGCGTAAGCATCTTGCCGAAGGCTTTGTCCATCTGGTGCCAACGGCAGGAGACCAAAGCCTGTTCCTTGGAGGACCCGGGCCTGGCCGAGACGGTCGTCCTAAGGACGGTCAAGACCGAAGGATTCGGCTCTTGACGATGGGCGTGCGCTGACTAATTCAAATGCGCCGCCGGGCCCCGCAGGGCTCGGACTTGGGGCGCCGAGCGCTTCGACGCGCCCCTCATATCCAACTTGCTATGCGAGGAGATGGAAATGAGCATTGCGTTCGATCACACCCCTCCGAACGCTTCGCCGGAGGGTCTGTCGGCCAGAGCCCGTGCGGCTCCGTCGCGTGGGCGGCCGAACGAGCACGAGGGCCTTGCCCCGGCTGCATGGAATTCCTGGGACGGTGCTCGACCTTGGCCGGTGCGGCCCGCCGTCGGCTTCCTGCACCCGCTCGAGGTCCTTAAGGATGGCGACCTCGATGTGCAGGCCAAGCGCGAAATCCTCGCCGCCTGGGCCTCGGACGCCAGCGCCGTGCCCCATCGGCCAAGCCAGAGATGGCTCTTGGGAACCCCAGCCCCCGTGCCGCTGAGCGAAGTGCTTTCGGCGCTCAGCCGGCTAGATAGCTTGGGCTTCTCATGAGTTGGGGCGGACGGTCGGCCTCCGGGGCCGGCCGTCAACCCACTCGTCCGTCACGAAGTTTCGCCATGACAGTTCGAGTTTTTGTCGAGCCGATCGATCAGGGCTGGGCGGTCCGCGCCTGTCAGGTCGAGAACGGCATGTTCTATCGCACCGGGGCAGAGGCCGAGGCCGCCGCACGCGACCTTTGCCAACGCCTGGCTGACGCGGGCGAGCCGGCTGTACTTGAGATCAAGCTGCGCGGCGGGGCGCGGGCGGGGCGGTTTCTCTTTCCTCCCGATCCGGCCGCGCCGTTGATCGGCGGGTTCGACGGTCCAAGGCCGGCGCCAACGCCCAAACATCCTGCTCGGTTGGGACCGTATCGATCATCCTCGGCGGCTTAGCGGACTTAACGTCGATCCATCGCCCCATCGCGGTGGACGGTCAGCCGACAGTCTCTTCGACGGCCAGACGCATGCGGCGCGCCCCAGCCGTCAGGGCGGCCGAGGCCACCGAGAGCGGCGTGTTGGCGCGCAGACGGCGTTGGGCCTCGGTGAAATCACCGCGATTGATGAGTTCGGCGACGTCGGCGGCGGCGGCGTGGAAGTCGCGGTGCGCCTCGAGGAGGCTCAGATACGCGTGATTTCCCGGCCAGCGTCGCCGGCCCTCGCCCTGCAGCCAGCAGCCCAAGTCGCACGTGCTGTCTGCGCGCAAGGCGCGCGCATCGACGCGGGACTGGCTGGCGATGGCCTCATGCAGCTCATCGCGAACTTGAAGGTGACGCTGTGCTTGTTCCTGAAAATCCATGACGAACCCTCTTTGGCCCCCCTTCGCCATACAAGGGCGAGGCGGTTACCAGTCGATGACCGCCTGGGCGTCAAACGCAGATTTATCGATGGCGGACCGGACCTCGCGCAACCCCAACCCGCGCCAAAGCCCTGAAGCCCGTCGGGCGTCGATGGCGCGGCGGACGGCCCGGCCAAGAGGGCAGGTCACAAGAGTTGTCCCGCATGGCGTTCCAGCGCCGCGCGGCTGGATCATCCGATCCGGAATGGCGCGCTAGAGGTCGGCCGGCTGGAAGCTGGCTGGGTCCAGGCCCTCGGCCACGCCCTTCAGGAACAAGCCGTCGCGCTCTCCGTCGTAGTCCTCGACTTCGTAGATCTGACCAGAATGCACGCCAAGATGAGGCAGGCTGACGCCCGTACGCACCAGCTGATCGCCCTGGCGAAAAACGCGTTCGGTCATCGAAGTCTCCTTGTTCGACCAAGGATCGCCCGAGATGTCGATCGCCGCCAAGACACGACTGCGTCAGAGGCCCGATAGTGCGGACGAAATGGGCTTCTGGCCGCTTCAATCGATCAGGCCATGTTCGGCCAGAACCCGCTGTTTGATCTCGGCGATCATCTGCAGGGCCAGGGCCGCGGGCATCACCTCCTCGATCCTTTGGGCGGCATCCCCGCCTGCGCTGGACCGCGCCTCGGCCAGGGCGCGGAACTGCCGAGACCGCGCCGTAATCCATCCGACCACGATGTCGCGCACGTCTTCAGGTAGGGCGGCCGCGTCGGCCAGGGCCGCCAGCCGGTTGATGGCCAGCGGATGGCTTTCCTCGCCGCCGCTGAACGCCTCAAGGAAAGCATAGCTTCCGAACAGGAAGATCAGGCTGGACTGGATATCCTGGCGATAGTGCGGTTCGATCAGTTCAAGCGCGTGGCGGTCGGCCTCAAGCTCCTCGGCTTGGTAAAGGCTGAGGTGCTCGGGTTCGAGCAGGGCCATATGGCCAATATCGTTTCGTGCGCCGCCGGCCAGGTGCCCAAGCTCGACATGGGAAAGTTCGTGCAGCAGAGCGAAGGCGATGGCGGCGGCCACGCCCAGTTTGACGTTCTGGCGCCGACCCGGCCCGAGCATGTCGTGTAGGGGCGGTAGGGGCTGGCCGGTGCGCAGAAAGGCCGAGAGCAACGAAAAGCCCGCCATGGAGAACGCTTCGGCCTCCAATAGAGCGCCCTCGCGTGGGTCGACCCTTGTCTCGGGGCGAAGGGCGATCAGACCGTCGAGCACGGTGATCAGATCGGCGAAGAAATGGACCTGCTGGATCAGGCCATTGAAGATCACGATCTGATGCTGGGCGCCGTCGAAGCGAACCGAGGCCAGGGGCAAGGGCGATGCGACGCCATAGAGCTCGACCCTGTCGAACCGACCCAGGGCGCTCGGCGCGAACAAATCCGGTGCGACGGTGAGCATCGATCGCAGTGATCTTGATTCCGCGCTGTCGCGGGTGGCCACGACGCCCTGGATACGAAGCTGTCCGGCGGCCGCGACCGCGGCCTGACGGGCGATGCGGGTCAGGCGGGGCAGGTCGGCCTGGACGATCTCGATCAGGGTGTCGGTCGTGAGCATGACACAGCTTCGCCCGAGCATGGACGGTCCTCAACCCGATGCTGCGCCGTTCAGTCCGCCGCGTCGGTGATCCATGCGATTCCGTCCAAGGGGGCCAGAGCGCGGATCATTCGCTCGCGGTCCGCGCTCGCCGGCGTCAGCCAGCGCGACGCGGCCGCGCCAATCCGATCGTGTTCGAGCGCGATCGTAGCGGCGAGCAGGCCCCAGACCCTATCGAAGACAAGGGCCAAGCGGTCGATCTCGAACCCGACCATCGCGCCGACGCCAGGGTCGAGCGCGCTGATCAAGCCGATGACCTCGGCGCGTCGCACGCGAGGATGGGGATGATCGCGCCCGCCCAGGAAGGCGGCGGCTTTCAGTTGGGCAAGGTCGCTCGCCTGCTCCCGGGCGAAGAGCTCGGGGCTGACGATCTGGGTCAGCATGCGGTGGACGGTGTCGAGCGCCAGCAAGAAGGCGCCCGCGCCCGTCACGTTGCCCGGCAGGCTGTTGGTTCGCGATCCGTAGACGGCCACGCGGATCATCGCGTAGGCGTCGGCGTCGGACTCCTCGCGCTGGTGACGATAGGTCTGTCGCAGCCGCTCGGGGTCGAGGGTCAACCCGGCGCGAAGGCAAGCCTCCGCGAGGGCGGCGGCCATGCGCTCGGCGTCGCGCTCAACCGACTCGTGGTTGACCGCTGTGGGGTTGCCGCAGCCGACTTCCAGGTGCAGCGCCTCATGCCAGAGCACGAACGCGATGAACGATTGGAAAAGCGTGTCGGCATAACGCTCGACCAGGCTGGATCCGGCCAGCCGCGGGGAGGGGAAGTCGACCTCGCCCTGGGTGATGTAGTCGATGAAGAGCTGGGCGATGTCGAAACACGGGCCCTCGTCGGCCGCGACGAAGGCCTCGACCTGCTGTTTGGTGCGCACGAGGATTGCGCCGTCGCGCTCGAAGAACAACAAAGGCGTGACGAGGGCGCAAAGCCGGCGGGCCAGCCGGACGAGGCCTTCCTCCACAACGATGGCGCCGCGGTCGCCGAGCGGCACGGCCATGGCGTTGAAGTCGCCGGTCGGGGCGGTGGCCAGGATCACGTCCCGCACGTAGTCCGACTGGAACGGCAGGTGCACGGCGGTGTAGCGCCAGACCAATTGCAGCCAGGCCTGCAGGGCTGGGTCCTGCAACGGCGTGGCGGGGGTGATCGAGAACATTTCCTCGAGGCTGCCGACCAGCCCGTGATCGAGGGTGACGGACGGATCCAGTCCCCAGTCGAAGTCGAGATAGCCAGGCGCCGCATCGGCGAGGCGCCTGTAGGCCTGCCGGCGTTGTTCGAAGCGCTCGGCCAAGGCGCCTTCGTCGACGCCGATCCGCGCCCAGGCCCGGGCCTGGAGCCGGGCCACGATCTCGCGAAGGTCCAGAGGCGCGGCCTGAGCGCCGATCGGCACGGCTCAGAGCTCCGCGTAGGTCGGCCGGGGCGCGTCTCTATAGACAGCCAGCGCCTCGTGGAAGCGCGGGTGCACGCCGGCGTGGCCCAGGCGCACGAGAGCGGGGAAGGCGTTCATGAACAGCTTGTCGAACATCAGGTCGATGGCGTTGGCGAACGTCGCCGCCGGCCCCTCATAGTCACCCTTGGCGAACCAGAAAAACAAGGCCGCCGCCCGGATCCCCGGCGCGGGATGGGCGTCCTGCTCGCTGCGCCAGGCGGCGACCTCGGCGTGGACGCGGGCCCAATCTGTGCCGTGAGCGACAGTGTAGAGCGTCCGTTCGATCAGTTCGAAACTCTTGAAGGCCAGATAGGCGCCCCAGAACCCCGTCAGCGCGTCGCCGCGTTCATCCAGGGCCGCGTCGCATGCGATCTGCAACCCGAAAGCATCAGCTTCCATCTCTTGGGCCTGGGCGCGTTCCAGCGCAGTGAGCTCGCCCATATCGGCGATGGCGTCGGGAACGGCGCCGACGAGATGGCCTTGTGCGTGATGGGCGAACTCATGGGCCATGACGAAGGTCTCGAAGCCGCCGCAGAGGACAAGCGCCAGCTCCAGGACCGGCCGGGTGACCACCCATGGCGGCAGGGTGCGCACCCAGCCCTGGCCGATATAGTTGTCGAGAACGGCGGCGAACCACTGCGCCGCCTTTGGCGCCAAGGAGACCGGATCGGCCGCGCGTTCGAAGTCGAGATCGGCGTGATCCTCGGTGGCGCTGGCGGGCGTTATCAGGACGGTCGCCACCACCTTGCTCATCATGTAGGCGAACGACCGGATCTCGTCGTCGAACAGGATCGCGATCTCGCCTTGGTCGGCGCGGATGGCGCGTGCGTTGATCTGGCCCGTCGGCAGGGTGGCCAGCAAAGGGGGCTTGCCAAGCGTGCGGCCGCGGGAGCGGTTGAGGGCGTCGACACGGCCCCACAGGCGCCGCAGGCCCTCATAGGCCCACGGATCCTGTAAGGTCAGCGGCGATCGCGGCGGCGGCCCGGCCGCCGTGTCGTTGAACTGCCCGAGGAGATGTTGGGCGTCCGAGGGCAGCTCGACCCCGACGCGACCGTAGGCTTGCGCCAGGTCGTCCAGAAAGCCGGCCGTGCTGTCGACGTCCAGCTGGCGCATCAGCCAGGGCGCGTCGACATAGGCCGCCCGCTGCAGATCGTGGACGAGCGCGGCCAGGGAAGGGGCCTGGGCCCGGCGGCCGCGCAGGTTGATGACATTGCGCTCGCTTGAGCTTTCACCCATCACCTGCTCTCCGCCGATGGTCATGGCCAAGGTCATCACGCAAAAGGCGTGGCGCCTAGGGTTTACGGGCAAAGGCGGTCCGCAGTCGCGAACCGCCCTGCAGAGCTCACAAGGTCGGCTGGAACACCCGGCCGCTCAGTTCGCGCCAGGCGCCCAGGCGCCGCAGATCGCGGATCCAGAAGACGCGCTGGACCCACCGGATCGGCGCGCCGTCGGCCGTATAGCTCGGCTCGAAGGCGCCGCGTCCGTGACCCGCCACGCGGTTGTTGATCAGCAGCAGCATACCCGGCTGCAGGATCACCTCGCCGGCCACACTGTCCAGGGCGGCGTGGAAGCGGGTCAGGACGGCTCCGGCTTCCGCGTCCAGAGGCAGGGTCATGTCGCCGTAGAAGGCGAAGGCGAAGCTGAGATCCTCGTCCTCGCCCGCGACGATCGCGCAGACCTGGCGGCGGGTCTCGCCTTCACCCAACCAACGCTTGGGCAAGGAGATCGAGTACCGAGCCTGGCGCAGAACGGCCTGGTCCTCGGGCGATAGGCGCTCGAAGGCGGCGCGCGCATCGGCCACGCGGGTGGCCGGCGCGCCGCTGGGATCGGCGACGAGACCGATCAGCGCCAGGCCGTCGGCGCAAGGGTCGCCGGAGCAGCGACGCGCGGCCGCGGTCTCGATGTGGAGATCGAGCGGCTCGCGCGACCCCAAGCCGGTAAGGGCCGACCGATCCCGACGGCGCGGGCTGAGGTTGTTGATCAGGCCCCGTCCTTCGGGCGCGACGCCGTAGGGGGCGCCGACATGTCCCGCCGCGCCCAGCAGCAGGCCTTCACTGAGCCGGCTGGGCTTGCAGACCATTTCCTGATCGGTGTCCTCGGGGCCGTGGGTCAGGGTCGGATCGAACGGCAGGTTGGTGACAAGGACAGCCGCCGCGCCGCGGCCATCGGCCATGGCGGTCGTCGCGGCCAGCAGGGCCGGGGGCGCGAGGCGACGCCAGCGGTCCACGGCGTCGGACACGGCGGCGTCGACGGCGCTGATGGCGGTCGGCAACTGGAAATCAGCGAAGCCGTCCGCGAGGCGGATATGGGTCTGAGCGTCGAGGGCGTAGGTTTGGATGGAATGTTGGATGGACATGGTCGTCTCCAGTTCAAGGAAAGCGACCGCCTCAATAGGATCACGACAGGGAGCGTGGTCACGCCGATTCCCGAACCTGGTTCGGGAGCCCGGCCACGCGCGCGCGAGAAACAGGGGGACCGGTTGGGCGTGATCATCGAGGCCATGCGCGAGAAGCTCGGGCTCCTGAGCCATCTTCGCGGCGTCACCGCCGAGGCGTTGGCCGAACGCCTCGATCGCAGCAAGCAGACGGTCTCAGGCTGGGCGAACGGCACGAGGACCTCAGCGCCGGGCGAGACGCCCGAGGCGATGCTTCAGCCTCTGGCTGAGGCGCTGGCCGACATTGTCGACGCCCTGACGATCGACCAGGCCAGGGACCTTTGGCATGGTCCGCTCGACGCCTTCGAGCGGGCGATCCGCGATGCGGCGGATCCGCGCCTGGCCGACGTCCTGGCCAATGCGCCGCGCCGCAAGATGCTGACCTTCCGCAAGCTTGCCTCAGGCCAACGGCATTTGGTGCGATTCCGGCGCCAGGAGCCGGACTGGCCAGGATTGCGCGCCTCCGTCGGCGACTTTTTCGAACTGGACATCGACGGCCCCTTCGGCGGCTGGTTTATCCTCCTCATCAGCAGCCCCGTCGGACTGCATCTTGCCGAACCGATCGCGGGGCAGGGCGGGCGACTGGACAGCCGTGGTTTTGGCCGCGTGCCGGGCCCGGCCGGCAGCGCCGATTTCGGGCCGCCGGCCGGCCTGCATGAGTTCATTCTTCTCGCTGGAGAGGGGCCCGCCAGTTTCACGGTGGGGGACCGAAGCGACGAAGACGAGACGCCATTGGGTCAGTTCGAACAGGACCAGCTGGCGCGTGAACTCGTCACGCTGGCCCGCGGCCGCCCGTGGTCGAAGGATGCGATCCAGGTGATGGTCGAAGATTAGAGCCGCAAGGCCATGTCCCGGGCTGACCCGGACGCCACGCTTTTTCGCGGACATTTCCGTGTGCGTGCGGCCCCGACTCAGGGCGTCTTGGGCGCGGGTCGGAGCGGCAGGCGGCGATGGGCGAGAGACGATCGGTCAAGGACCAAAACAATGCGTTCGCCAACGCCGCGGTCATCGCGATCGAGAGCGTAGCCCATCCCTTGACGACGACCGAGTTCGGCATCGACCAGGAGGTTTTGACCTTCAACACAAAGGCAGGCACGGTCACGCGCCGCGTCCCTGGGCCTAAAAGTCCGGCGCCGATCAGTCCTCAGTTCAAGTTGGTGTTCGTGTCAGTGCTGGTGATCACCGGCGTGACCGGCCTTTTCTTCCTCGCTTCGTCGATGATGTTGGGAGCCCATCCGACGCCGCTTCAGAGCGCGGCCCTGGAATGGTCGAAGACCATCGCCCAGATGGGCGTGGGCGCGATCTTCGGGCTGCTCGGCGGCAAGGTCACTAAGTAGCCCATGGGCGCTGTCACCGCGCCGTAGGCCAGCCTGACGGTCCCCTGTCGCCAGCGGCTATGATCGCCGTCCGCGTGCGCCACAACCCAAACATGGTCCGCGTCCGCGTTCGGCGCCACAACCTTGGCCTTGCGGTGCGATCGCGCGGGGCGTGACCGAAATAGCCTTCAAGCTTGGCATTGCAAGCGCCACGCCGACGATCCACCTTCGGGGCAGGGGAGGGCCTGATGACGTCGCCGAAGAGACCTTGCTGCCTTGACGTCCAGGCGTGGCGGACGCCAACGCGTGCAGAGCACTTGGCCTATGTCGGCAAGCTCAAGGACAAGACCTCATCGGAGAGCGCAGCGGGCGCCAAGGGCGATGCGCTCAGCGTCCGGCATCACCTGAGCACGCTGGACATGTATTGCTATCTCATGGCGCGCTTCGGAGCGCCCAACGGCATCCAAAGCTTCCTGCGCCGCGACGACAGCGACAATCTGGTCCACTGGGACTTCAACCTGAAGGCCGGCGCGGCGGACGTCTACATCATAGCCACCTCGCGCGAGGTTCATTTCATGATCGCCGAGCCCATGGCCGACGCCGACTGGAAGGCCCTTATCCTCGCGCTGAAAGCGGATTTCGCCCGGGTCGGCCCGGAGAAGAAGACCATCCTGGACGGTCTTGAGAAGTGGTCTCTGTTTCCCAACAAATACGTGGCCATCGCCGGGCTATGCGCCGACCATCACGCCGTCATCACCGACGTCCTGGCCGGCGGTGACCCGTTTGAATTCGACGGCCGATCCGCCGTCGCAGCGCATCGGCCTGAAGACGATGAACCGGGCAAGACCCGCATGGTCGAGTCTCCCGACGCGGCGCTGTATGGCGCCTGTTTACAGCTGGCGCTCCTGACCCCGATCATGGCCGAGGCCTTCATCAACATGGTGATCCTGGTGCTGTGCCGTCCGGAGGTTCGGACCGACAAGCGCCGCTACGACGCGTTCATCCGCGAGCAGATCGACCTCAAGATCGCGGACCTCTCCTACAAATGCCGGGGTTTCGCCACAGCCGTCGACATGAAGTCCGACGTCGCCAAGGCCTTCAAGCGCGTCATGGACAAGCGCAACAATTCCATTCACGGCAACATCGATCCGGTCCGCGAAGGCATCGAAACCGTGTACTTCGACGGCAAGCGCCCGCTCTATCCCGAAGGCGGCGACCACATAGGCAAGTTCAAGGCCTCGCTGGCCAAACACTACCGGCCGCTGGACGCCGTGGCGGACTACGAGGCCACCCACATGATGCTTGTGGAGATCATCGAGGCGCTGGAGCCGAACCTTCAACAGCAGCTCTGGACGATCCTGGGCGATGCCTATCCGGGTTACGACGAACGTCGTCAAAAGGTCGGCAAGCTGTTTCCCGACCACTATGTCGGCGGCTACCTGCAGGGAATGCGCTATGACGACGACCTCGAGGTCGAATGGTGACGGGCCCGGCCTGACGTGACGCTCGACGGTATCCTGACGGTTCTGGGCCTGCTGGCGGCGATCTACGCGGTCATGTCGCCCGTGCAGCGCCTTCAGGCGCGCCTCGGCATGGCGGCGCAGCTGAGCTTGGCCACGCTCGCGTTCGGCGCAGCAATCTACTTGGAGTTCTTCGATTGGGCGGGACGGCCCTGCTGGCTGTCGGCCGATCTCTGTCGCCTGATCACGTTCCACGAGAACGGCATCAAGCCCAACCAGGTCGCGTTCCTCGTGCTGGTGGCTTGGATGCTGGGCGCCTTCGTTCTGCATCGCGTCTCGCGCCCTGGAACGGACGCGCTGCCGACGTTGCAGCGTCTGGTCGAGAAACTGCTCTACGAGCGACGGGAGGCCGAACTTGTCGACGCCATCGCGCCGTCCCTGCCGATGATCGGCCAGGTCGCTCGGCGGCGCCTGCGTCGGCAAAAGCTCGCCGACCAGTTCTGGATCTGGCGCAACCGCCACACGCCGCGGGGGCAAATGCGCGCGATGCTCACCGGTCAGCCGGACTTGCCCGACACCGGCTGGTCAGCATGGCGGCGAGCCCTTCCCCTGGTCGGCTGGGCTGGTGTCTGGGCGCCGTCGATGAAATGGGCCGAGACAATCGGGCGCGACCTGACCCAGACGTTCTACACTTCGCCGGCGCTCCTGGACTTCACCGTGGCGCTGCGGCCCTATTTCGGGCTCGCGCTCTTGGAAATGGACGGTGTTCGGGTTGGCGACTACGCCGACCGGTTCCTGGGACGTCTGATCGCCACGCCGTCGAGCATCCTCTATGCGGAACTTGAGGAGAGCCAGGTTCTGACGGGCGTTCCTCAACGCTACCAAATCTCCGAGCGCGCGCGCCTGCTTCGCTACCTCTTCGACGATGTGACCCGCGCTCAACGGCTCGGCGCCTGGACCCCTGTCGGCAACCACGTCCTGGCGCTGCTTCAGCCGGAGACCGACCCGGTCTATCGGCTTGCCCTCAATCGTCCGGCCAACCGCTTCGAGGCCGACAGCTTGAAGGACCCTACCTGGGCGGCGCTTTCGTTTTTCGACATGATGGTGACCGAGGCGGTCTTCCAGGACGTCGCCGACACCATGTGGCTGGCCTACTGGCCCGACATCGTCAAAGGCCTCGTCCAGGCCCACGATCAGTCGGCCGCGGAAGCCCGCCTCGATGAAGAGTTTTCGACCTTCGGCGCGCGGCTGCTCTACGAGATCTTCGAGACCTATGTGAAGTGGATCCGCCTGGCGCCGAGTCGGCCGGAGGGCTCGACGCACCACTACCTCGACGCTGCCCAGCTAGAAGAACCGACCAATAGCGTACCGCAGGCGGCGCTGCGCTGCATGGCCATCAGTCTCAAGCACGTCGTCGACAGCCTCTTCCTCGACGCCGAGATCAAACAAAGCATCGTCGGCTACCTTGTGAGGCGGATCGGCGATCTCGGTTGGGGTGCGGGCGACCAGTATCTGAAGGACAATTTCGTCCAGGCCCTGGTTACGGGCGCCAGCCTGTCCAAGGCCGGCGGTTCGGCCTATCGGGCCGCGCTCCTTGACGTCGTCGCCGGTCTCGACCCGGAGGAACGGTATCGTGCCACCGTGGTAGTCGAAGCCCTGCGCGAACGCCAAGCAGGCGGATAGGCGAGAGGCGCCACGCGCTGGGTGACGTCGTTCGCCGAATCCATCCACAGTTATCCACACCTCGCTTTAGAGCGCCGTGAGGTCGTCGATGACTAGTGCCGCGCGTGCCGTCGTTTTCGAACCGGATCCCGTATCCACGCCCACGATCAACGCGGCTCCCCACAACATGGAAGCCGAGCAGGCGCTGCTCGGGATCCTGCTCTACGACAACGCCGCCTACGAACGGCTGACCGACAGCCTGCAGGGGCGCTGCTTCTACGAGCCCTTCCACCAGCGCCTGTTCCAGGCGGTCGAGACCCATGTCCGCAAGGGCCAGCTGGCCGAGCCGATCCTGCTGGCCGACGAGTTCAAGGCCGATCCGGCGTTCCAGGAGCTGGGCGGCCTGCGCTACATGGCCGACCTGGTCGACCGCGCCCCGCCGGCGGCCAATGCCGGCGACTATGCCCGGGTGATCTTCGACCTGTCGTTGCGCCGCGAGTTGATCCGCATCGGCGGCGACATCGCCACGGCGGCCCAAGGCGGCAACGAGGAAAAGCGCACCGCCCGCGACCAGATCGAGGCGGCCGAACAGCAGCTCTACAGCCTGGCCGAAAGCGGCGCGGCCTCGTCCGGCTTCGTGTCGTTCGGCGACGCCCTGCGCGGCGCGGTCGAGATGACCGCCGAGGCCTACAGCCGCGACGGCGGCATGTCGGGCGTCTCGACCGATCTGATGGACCTGGACCAGAAGATCGGCGGCCTGCACCCCTCCGACTTGATCGTCCTGGCCGGTCGTCCCTCGATGGGCAAGACGGCGCTGGCGACCAACATCGCCTTCAACATCGCCAAGAAGTACGCCTACGAGATCCAGCCTGACGGCACCAAGAAGACCGTCCAGGGCGGGGTGGTGGCCTTCTACTCGCTGGAAATGAGCGCCGAGCAGCTGGCCCTGCGTATGCTGGCCGACGCCTCCGGCGTGTCGGGCGACAAGCTCCGCAAGGGCGAGATCGACGCTTCGGAGTTCGGCCGGGTCCGCGACGCGGCCATGGAGCTGCAGGAAGCGCCCCTCTTCATCGACGCCACCGGCGGCATCTCGATCGCCAAGCTGACCGCCCGCGCCCGTCGCCTGAAGCGCCAGGTGGGCCTTGATCTGGTCGTGGTCGACTACCTCCAGCTGGTCACCGGCTCCGACCTCGGCTCGAATGCCAATCGGGTCGCCGAGGTCAGCCAGATCACCATGGGCCTCAAGGCACTCGCCAAGGAGTTGGCCTGTCCGGTCATCGCCCTGTCGCAGTTGTCGCGAGAAGTCGAAAAGCGACCAGACAAACGACCCCAGCTCTCCGATCTTCGGGAGTCGGGCTCGATCGAGCAGGACGCTGACATGGTCTGGTTCGTTTATCGGGAGAGCTACTACGTCGGTCGCGCCGAACCGCGCGAGGGCACACCCGAACACCTGACCTGGCGCGACGAGATGGACCGCCTACAAGGCCTGGCCGAGGTGATCATCGCCAAGCAGCGTCACGGCCCTATCGGCACCGTGCGTCTGTCGTTCGATAGTGACACCACCCGCTTCGGCAACCTTGCCCGTGACCACCACTTCGCCCAGGGCCGACAGGGGCATGACGACTAGGCCTAGCGCTTCGGCCGGAACGAGCGCGCCTCGTTCGCGTCGGGGAGCCTTTCAGCGCCCGCGTCCCGCAGAAGATTGACCAACCTGCTGAGTCCGCCTCAACGTCGTTGCGAACATGGAGCCACCGATGGCCGACGCGTCAGATTTCCTGCCGACCAGCTTCACCCCCGTCGAGGAAGAGGTATTCGGGAAGGCCTACTGCAAGACGTGCGACCGCAAGCACTTTGACGATGCTCGCGCCTGGGCCCACCAGCATGTACGTGAGACTGGCCACGCTGTGGAGCTTCATTTCGGCTACGACGTCCGCGACGAGCACTGGATGGCCAGGCTGCCCTATGAACGCCTGGCCGAGCTGGAGAAGCTGGTCGCCGATCCGCAGTCGGCGCGCGCGCTAGCCAGCAAACTTCTGAAGGGGGACGACGAGGGCTAGACCATCGCCCTGGCCGCTTCCCCGAAATTCCGCCGCCGAAGCGCCTACCAGTCCCGACGCTCGGCGGACTGGTCTTCCCGGACCGCGTTGGCCTCATAATAGGCGGCCACGCGCTCCAAAACTCTGCCCATGCGGGGAAAACGGTGACCCACCTTTCTCGCCTCGTCACGGTAGCGTTGGACCAGAACCCGCTCCTGGGCGCCGTGGCGGCTCTTCTACGCCGCTCTCTGGATCAGGTCGTAAGACAAGCTTCAGAAGGCGCATGAAGAAGTCAGGCTCCGTCGCCATGGCCTTCTTGAGGCGACAGCGCGGTCTGTCGGACCAATTGGTCGACGGAGATGGCTTGGCCCTCTTGGAACCTGTGCCCCGCGAGCCCGATCGCAGGCAACGCCCGGCCCGACGCCACAATTTTCAGACAGCAATCGCCCGCGCGCCCAAAAACCACTTGCATGGTTTACGAGCGAAAGGCCAAGCTTAAACCCTGCCGAGTAGTGAGTGCGAGTTTGTCAGTCACGGGCCCGCGGGCCTAGCAATCGGTGAACAATGCCCGGACCTTTGCTGCAGGCCCACGTCGACTACCTTGCCGACTTACTGGCGACTGACCGTTTAGTTTTGTTCGTTGGCGCGGGCATCTCCCGCCAAGCGATCCCCAAGAAGAACATCGACCCCACCGACCAGATGCCGCTCTGGAAGGATCTGGCGGAGAAAGTCGCCCGTGAAACCGGCGAGGACATGTCTGCGTATAATGGCAACATCCTGGACCTGTTCGACGCCATCAAGGCGAACCAGTCGCGGATGACACTCGAGGAGGCCGTGCGCCGCGCCATCCCCGAAAACGACTTTGATCCGTCACCAGCGCATCTCGAGCTCGCAAAGCTTCCCTGGCATACCGTTTACACGACCAATTACGACAACCTTCTATCCCGGGTGTTGGGCGAGAAGACAGTTGTAGACACCGATCAGAAGTATGAGTGGATGGCGCGGGAAGACGGGAGTCGCCCACGCCTTATCCACCTCCACGGAACATTGGACAATCTTGGAACGCTGACCGGCTCTGACTACTCTCTTTGGCCGGAGAAGAACCCGCTCGGCTATGCGAACCTAAAGAACGTCGCGCTGAACAAGACCATCCTCTTCGCCGGCTATTCATTCTCCGATCCACACCTGATGTCAGGCCTCCTGCCTTGGATCCGGACAGCGATGACCGGCCGAGGAAAGCGCCACTATGCGTGGATGTGGCGGATCAATGCCGAACAGCGGACGTTGCTCGACAAGCGCGACGAAATCACAGCCCTTCCGATCGAAAACGACGAGGACTGGGTCAGAGCCTTCGCCCAGCTCGGCGAGGCGCTGAAACGGCGCCAGGCCATTTCGCCACCTCGGCGGAAGGAAGCGCCTCGCCCGAACGGCGCACCGACGCTCTCGTTCGATCGCGCGATCGTCAACGGCTACAAGCTCTATTTCCACCGCACTCGTCGCCAGATGACAGTGAAGCGCCTCAGCCAGCTGACAGGGATCGACGCACGCGAAATCAACAATCTCGAACAAGTGAAAACAAAGGTCTCCGCATCGGCGAAGTGCTTTGGGTCAATACAGCGGGAAAATCTTGCTCGGCTTGAACACGCGCTGGAATGTATTGGGGAACTCGAATTTGGCCGTCCCGACGATTTTCTTGCGACCTACATTTTATACTACACGGTGAACCGGGGCGTAGTGAAGGCCTCCAGTACGACGAAGCCGCTGGACTTCAAGCCCCAAACCAAGGCGGTCGTTTTCGACTTTGGAGGCACCCTTGCCCTCTCCAGCAGCGAGCTTAGCACTTGGGAGCGCATCTGGGCTTCGGTGGGCTATCAGATAGAGGATGCCGCCGAGCTGCACCGTCAGTTTCTTGCAAAAAAGATCACTCACCAAGAGTGGTGCAATCTGACCTGCACAAAGCTACGCGAGCGAAATTTCGGCCGCAAAGAAATGAAGTCGATTATCGGCGATATATATCCTGTCGCCGGACTTCCTGAAACAATCAAGACTCTGCACGACGCCGGCATCGCCCTATATGTCGTATCAGGCTCCATTAAGGAGATCATCTCCAACGTCATTGGAGACGCAACCTATAAGCTGTTCAGCGAGGTCAAGGCCAATGAGTTCATTTACGACGACACGGGCGTCATAAAGGAAATTCGTGGCCATCAGTTCGACTTCGAGGGCAAGGCGCATTTCATCACCAGGGTGATCGAGGAGCAGCGGTGCGCACCGCTGGAAGTCCTGTTCGTGGGCAATTCCCTAAACGATAGCTGGGCAAGCCGGTCAGGCGCGCGGACACTGTGCGTGAATCCCAGCAATGTCGATCACAGCAACACGCTTATCTGGACGGACTATATCAAAAAGATGGTCGACCTGTCGGAGATCATGCGGTTCGTGAACGGCAAGGCCGCGTAGCGTAATTCAAGAACCGACGGCCGACCCGAGCGTATTGCCCCTCGAAGGCCAGTACGTATTATTTCCGATAATGTTTATTAGACGCAAAATACGTGTAGTCGGGCGGATTCTATTTTGAAGTGCGATTTGTGAGGGTTTTTATGGACTTACGTCCACGGAGATTTTTCACATGGGATCGCGCTACGACCATATCACGATTGAAGAACGCCACCTGATCTGTCGCTGGC
>NZ_JBCNJZ010000014.1:0-100626 GCF_039596335.1 Caulobacter sp.
GCGGCTCACCCGGCGGCGACGCGCTGCGCTAGCTGATGGCTACGCGCCTCGCCGCCAGCCCAGGACAACCAACAGAGGGGTCAATTTTGGACGCCGATAGGGGGTCAATTTTCAACGCCGTTTGACAACCCCGCCTCTGGCGGAGCAACTCAAGCGGATCCTGGCGCCGGCGAGCCGAAAGGAAATCGAGCGTCAGATCGACCGCGCCGGCCTTCCGGCCCTCGAGACCGTGCGCGCAGCCTTGCACGCCGAAGGCCTCGTGGCTCAGGTTGAGCGGGAGGGCGCCGGCCTCATCCTCACCGCTCCCACGACGCATGGACGGGACTTCCACTATCGGCTGGACGCCCGCGAACGGCCTCGCCCGGCGCTGACCGCGCTGGAAGTTCCCGAGCGCAGCCGGAAGATGGAGTGGCGGCTGTCGGCGTCCTCGGATGACGCCACGCGCGCCCGTGACGTCACCGGCTTTACCCAGGAGCAGCTGGTCGCCGACGTCCTGGGCCATCTCGAACGCTGGCGCAGTCGCTAGAGCATTTTCCGATCCGAATGGATCGGTAAAATGCTCCAGGCCTTTGATTTGAAGCCCTTTTATCCGACCGATCGTTTCGATCAGATCGGAAAGGGCTTTAGGGCGGCGGCGCCGTCAAGCCTCGTCCCGTGGCGGTGGCAGGCGACGCTTGACCAGGCTTAGCAAGGCGGCCCCGACGAGCGCGGAGATGAGCGATCCGGCCAGCACCCCGACCTTGACCTCGTTCTGCAGCGCGGGATCGGCGAAGGCCAGCAGGCCGATGAAGAGGCTCATCGTGAAGCCAATGCCGCACAGCAGGCTGACGCCGTAGAGCTGCCCCCAGGATGCGGCGACAGGCAGGCGGGCGATCCCGAGGCGGATCGCCAGCCAGGACGCTGCGAAGACGCCGGCCTGCTTCCCCAGGAAGAGGCCTGCGGCGACTCCGAGGGTGACGGGCTCGGCGATGACCGATGGCGTCATGCCGGCGAACGAGACGCCCGCATTGGCGAACCCGAATACGGGGACGATGACGAACGACACCCAGGGCGACAGGGCGTGCTCCAGGCGATGCAGCGGCGAATTGGCGTCGTCCGGCGCCCCCTTGGACGCATGCAGAGGGATCGTCAGCGCCAGGACCACGCCGGCGATGGTGGCGTGTACGCCTGAGAGCAGGACGAGTCCCCACAAGGCCACGCCGAGCATCAGATAAGGGGCCAGCCGGGTGACCTTTAGGCGATTGAGAGCCAGCAGCGACAGAGCCGCGATCGCCGCGCCGATCAAGGCCGCAAGGTTGATGTCCGCCGTATAGAAAACGGCGATGACGAGCACCGCGACAAGGTCATCGACAATGGCCAGCGTCGCCAGGAAGACCTTGAGGCTGGTCGGAACACGAGATCCCAGCAGCGACAGCACGCCGAGTGCGAAGGCGATGTCGGTGGCGGTCGGTATCGCCCAACCGCGAAGGGTCTGGGGGCTGCTCGCATTCAGGGCCGCGTAGATCAGGCCTGGAACGATGACGCCGCCGGCCGCGGCGATGCAGGGCAGCGCGCGGTTGGACCAGGTCGATAGCTGGCCGTCCAGGAACTCGCGCTTGATCTCCAAACCCACGAACAGGAAGAAGACCGCCATCAGGCCGTCATTGATCCAGTGAAGAAGGTCGAGACCGGCCAGCGGAAGGTGCAGAGCGGCGAAGTAACCTTCCGCCAGGGGAGAATTGGCGACGAAGAGCGCCAGAATGGCCGCCGCCATCAGCAGCAGGCCGCCGGCCGCGCCGCTGTCGAGGAACTCACGAAGAACGGAAGGTTTGCGGGTCTTGGCATGCATGCACAGGTCTCCGCGCTGGCGGCCCGACCAACGAAAAACCTGACCGGCCGACACGACCGGGCACCCGGCCCCGCTATCGCACCAGCAGGACGACAGATCAACCGGCGCTGACTTCGTCGGGCGGCGGCGGCGTCTTCGGGACCATATGCGCCACAAGCGGACTCTGACACCCTTCCAGGAATGCGCCATTCAGCTTAGCGTGTTGGGTCGCCCCGTCTGCAAAAGGCTGGACCGTCGGCGTGAGCATCCTTGGGTTGGAACGCCTCGCCTCACTCGCCGGGCGCCAGCGGGATTTCAACCAGCAAGACAACGCCCGTTGGCTGGTAGTCGATCTTGGCCTTGCCGCCGGTCTTCCCGGCGAGAACGCGCTCGATAAAGCGGGTCCCGAACCCCGTGCGCTTCGGCGGAGAGACTTCGGGGCCGCCGCTCTAGGCCAGATCAGGCGCAAGCGCGGGCGCGCAGCGACGTCGCTGATCGCCCAGCCGATGCGCACGATGCCGTCTTCGCGCGTGAACGCACCGTACTTCGCGGCATTCGTCGCCATCTCGTGGATGCCGAGAGCTAGCGATGTCGCATTATGCGCAGGAATCACAACGTCAGGACCAATCAGTTCGACCTGGCGCCCCGGGCCGACACCGAATGGCGTCAGGGTTCGAACAAGAAGCACGCGGAGCGATGCGCCCGCCCAGCGCCGATTAACCAGAAGATCGTTGGCGGCAGCCATCGCTAGTAGGCGCGCCTGCAAATGTTTCGGTCGCCTCTTCGAGAGAGCCAGCACGCCTTAACGTTTGCACGATAACCGACTGCGTCATCGCCAGCATGTTCTTGACGCGCTGACTAGCCTCCGGACAACAGACGTCCGGCGCTCGCCGCGCGGCCTTCCTTCATCACATAGATCGGCCGTTCAAGCTCCGTCACGTCTGTCAGTGGATCCCCCTCAACGGCGATGAGGTCAGCTGCAAATCCCGGCGTCAGGCGACCGATCTCCTTGTCCATGCGGAAGTGCTCGGCGGCGTTGACCGTGGCGGTGCGGATGGCTTCCAGTGGGGTCAGGCCCGATTGCACCAGTAGCGCGAACTCGCGGGCGTTCTCGCCATGTGGCGACACCCCGGTGTCGGTGCCGAAGGCGATACGCACCCCGGCCTTGTGGGCGCGGCGGACGATGGCCTTCATGTCGTGGCCCGACGAGCGCGACTTGGCCCGCTGGTTGTCGGTCATGCCGGAATCGGCCTTCTCGGCCTGGCGCGCCACGTAGTCGCCGACCAGCAGGGTCGGGATGAACCAGGCCCTGGTCTGGACGAATAGCCGCACGGATTCGTCGTTCTGGAAGGTGCCATGCTCGACGCTGTCGCCGCCGGCCGCCAGAAAGCTGTTGATCCCGTCCGTGCCGTGGGCGTGGCCGGTGACCGTGCGGTTCATGAAGTGCGCCGTCTCGACGATGGCCTCCAGCTCGCCCTTCGAGAAGTGCTGGCCAAGGCCGGTGTTGGCGTCGGAGGTAACCCCGCCGGTGGCGGTGATCTTGATGATGTCGGCCCCGGCCTGGATGCGCTCGCGCACCGCTCGGCGGCAATCGTCAGGACCCGAGCAGACCCCGCCGGAGCGCATGTGCGGGATCAGGTCCGACTTGACGCCATTGACGTCGCCATGGCCGCCGTGCGGCGAGATCATTCCCGCCGAGGCGATAATCCGCGGCCCGCTGACCTGGCCTGAGGCGATGCCGTTGCGCAGGGCCACGATCGCATCGCTGGGCGCGCCCAGGTCGGCGACGGTGGTAAAGCCCGCCTCCAGTGTCTTCTTCGCGTTGCTCGCGCCTTGGATGGCGGCGGCGGAGTCGCTGCGAGCGAACTTGTTGTAGCGGCTGTCGGGGCCCGGCTGGTTGGTCAGGTGCACGTGACTGTCGATCAGGCCCGGCAGCACGAAGCGCTGGCGCAGGTCGACCACACTGCCCTCGCCCACGAAACCGTCGCGGACCTCGACCACGCGACCGTCCTCGATAACCAGGGTCTGGTTGGTCGTAACCTTGCCGGTGGCCGGATCGGCCAGCAGCTTGCCGGCGTGGACATAGGTCCGCTCGGCGGCCTGGGCTCTGCCGAACGCGACCAGGGCCAGGACGGCCAGGCTTGCGGCGCGCGCGATCATCGGCCGGCTGCCTGGTCGTAGAAGCTGACCAGCTCGCGGCGCATGGCCTGCAGGCCCGGCTGGTCCAGATAGGGCATGTGGCCACCGGGCAGGTAACGCTCGGTGATGTTGGCCGCCAGGGCCGGCGGCAGGTTCATGTGCGCCAGGTCCCACTCGGTGGCGAAGAACGGCGTGGTCAGGTCGTAGTAGCCGCTCAGCGACAGCACCTTCAGGTGCGGGTTGGCGCGCATGGCCACGGCCAGGTCGACGGTGGTGTTGGCGCCCGAGTACTGGAACGGCGCACCGCCGGGCGGCTGGTGGCTCCAGGTCCAGCGGTCCATCATCGCCCCGTCGACGACGATGTAGTCCATCTCCGGCGCGTATTTCAGCGTTCCGGCCACGTGGCGGTTGAAGCCGGAGACATAGGCCGCGCCGATGCCGCCCGCCGGGTCAGCCCCCGCCCGCTCCTGCACGCCGTCGCCGGGCGTGCCGGTGAAGCGGGTGTCCGACGAGCCGATGATCTTGCCCTGGTCGCGCAGCAGCTCGGCAGTGAAGCGCGGCGCCAGCACCCGCAGGTTGGCGCGGTCCCAGTACTGGGCCGAGACGCCGGTCAGGGCTTCCAGCCGCTGGGCCGTGGCGGCGCGCTCGGCGGCCGGCAGCTTGTGGCCCTTGGACAGGGCGGCGGCGTAGGGGCCGAGCGCGAAGTCGCGGGCCTGCTGGACGTGGGCCTCCAGCCCCTCCCCGCGCGGCACCCGCTGGTGGTACCAGGCCGAGGCGGCATAGGTCGGGATCAGGTTGACCGGCTCGCGATCCAGGCCCGAGGCATGCTGGCCGAAGTTCAGGATCGACGACATCAGCACGACGCCGTTCAGGTTGATGTTGCTGGACGCCAGCTTGTGGGCCAGCACCGCCGAACGCGGGGAGCCGTAGGACTCGCCCAGCACGTATTTCGGCGCGTCCCAGCGCTGGTTCTCGGCGACGTAGCGCCGGATCGCCTGGGCGAAGGCGGCGGCGTCCTTGTCGATGCCGTAGAACTCCTTGGCCAGGTCCGGCGAGGCCAGGCGCGAATAGCCGGTGCCGATGGCGTCCAGGAAGACGAGGTCGGTGCGGTCCAGGATCGACTGGTCGTTCTCGACCAGAGGGTTGCCCGAAGGCCGGGTCGGGGCCGGGCTGTCGGTGCGGGCATAGACCGGCGACAGGCCGCCCATGTGCAGCCACACCGTCGAGGAGCCCGGACCGCCGTTGTAGACGAAGGTCACCGGCCGCTCGGGCGCGCCCGGCACGCGGTCGGCGACATAGGCGACGTAGAACATGTAGGCGGCCGGCTTGTTGTCGCCGCTGGTCAGGGTCAGGCGGCCGGCCTTGGCGGTGTAGGCGAGCTTCTTGCCTTCGATGGTCACCGCGCCGCGCATGACGCTGGTCGGACCGGCGGCGGAAGCCGCGGCGGGCGGCTTGGCCGGCGGTGCATCGGCAGCCTGAGCGGCGGTCGACAGGGCCAGAACCCCGACCGCCACAGCAGCCAGGCGGAAAGCGTTGCGGGTCATGGCTTGGCGGCTCCTTGCTGGGGCCGCGCAGGATCGTGGGCGCGGAACCAGCCGATGATGTTGTCGGTCTTGGCGATGAACTGGGTGGGCCGCGCGCCGATGTTGTGGCCCGAGCCCGGGATGCGGGCCAGGGCGCTGTCGACGCCGCGCAGCTTCAGGGCGGTGTAGAACTGCTCGGCCTCGGCCGGCGGCGTGCGCCAGTCCTCCTCGCCGACCATCACCATGGTGGGCGTCTTGACGTGGCCGGCGCGGGACAGCGGCGACAGCTTCCAGAAGAGATCCAAATCATCCCACGGCATGGCGCGGATCTGGTGGCGGGCCACGTGGGCGGCGGTGTCGCCCGCCAGCATGGTGCTGACCCAATTGATCACTGGATTGACCACCACGGCGGCGGCGAAGCGATCGGTGTTGCCGACGATCCAGGCCGTCATCGCCCCGCCGGCCGAACCGCCAGTGACGAACAGCCGCTGGGGATCGGCGACCTCGGCCGCCACGGCGGCGTCGACCACGCTCATCAGGTCGGCCAGATCATCCTGGCCGGGATAGGTGCGGTCGATGGTCAGGGCGAAGTCCTCGCCATAACCCAGCGAGCCGCGCTGGTTGGCGAACAGCACGACGAAACCCTCGGCGGCGAAGCGCTGCAGCTCGGCGGCGAAGGCCGGGCCGTACATGATCGCCGGGCCGCCATGAATCTCCAGGATGGTCGGATAGCGCTTGCCGGGCTGGTAGTCAGGCGGCAGCAGCATCCAGGCATCGATCGCCCGGCTGTCGGCGCTGCTCTTCACCGGCAGCTTGCGGACCTGAGCCATGGCCACGCCGCCCAGGGCGTCCTGGTTGAGGTCGGTCAGCCGCTTGGCGCTCGCGCCCGAGGCCATCAGGGCGATATCCGACGGACGGTCGGCGCGGCCTTGCGTGTAGGCGATCGACAGGCCGCCATCCTTGCGCTTGGCCACGCTGTAGGATCCCCCGACATAGGGCCGGCCGCCCGCGCCCTCGTTGAGGTCCGTGGCCAGGGTGGTGATCTTGCCATCCAACGTGACGCGCAGCAGCTCGATGCGGCCTTCGGACATCGCCGTGACCAGGATCGCCGCGCCATCGGGCGTGAAGGTCGGGGAAGACAGCGAGCGGTCCAGGCCGGCGCTCACGCTGCGCGCGCCCGAGCCGTCGGCGTTCATCACGTAGAGCTGGTTGGTCTGCCACGAGACCTTGCGGTCGTCATAGCCAACATAGGCGATGCGACGGCCGTCCGGCGACACGGCCGGCTGGGCGTCGGGGCCCTTGCGCGAGGTCAGGGCCGTGGCCTGGCCGGTGAAGAGGTCGATACGGAAAAGATCGCTCTCGCGCGGATCGAGGTCGGCGTCCGGATTGGCGTTGGCGCTGGCGACCAGAGCCCCCTGCCCCAGCCAGGCGATGTCGCCGTAGCTGACGGTCCCTTGGGTGACCTGGCGCTCGGTACCGCCTTCGACAGGCAGGACGAAGATCTGCGTCGCACCGGGCTTGAGGAACCCCGCGCCGTCGGCGTGGACGTCCAGACGATCGTAGATCTTGGCCGGCGGGCCCCATTCGGCGCCCTGCGGCGGGGCCCGCGGCGTCGCGAAGCTGGGCGGCTTGGCCTCGACGAAGCGGAGATAGGCGATGCTGGCCCCATCGGGCGACCAAATCGCCCCGCGCGCGCCGCCGCCCAGCTTGCCCAGCGACCAGTCGGCGCGGGTCGCTAGGTCCAGCACACGCAGTTCCGGACCGGCGCTGTAGAGCAGCCGCCGGCCGTCGGGCGACCAGCGCGGGGCCGAGGCCGAGGCAGCTCCGGCGACCAGGGCGCGCTGCTCGCCGGTCTTGGCGTCGATCAACCAGATCGACGAGCGATAGCGGTCGATCATGACGTCGGCCGCGCGGCGGACATAGGCGATCTGCCCGCCGTCCGGCGAGAGCTGCGGATCGTTCGCGCTCTCCAGCTTGAAGACGTCCATGGCCGCAAATTTGGCGGAAGGGACTTGAGCGAAGGCGGCCGGCGCGGCGGCCAGGGTCAGAGCAGCCAGGGCCGCGCCAAGGCGCAGGCGGCGATGCGGGCGGTCCATCTCGGCTCCCGATATGACTTGGAAAAAGAAGCGGGCCCGACCAGTGGCCGGGCCCGCGGAAAGTCCGCTTAGAAGCGGTAGCTGGCCGAGACCCCGACCGTGCGCGGCCGGAACGTGACCTCGCGATAGACCGGGTTGAACTGGCGGTAGACCGAGCACGACGGACCCGAGCTGGCCACGCAGCCCGAGCGGCCGTTGGAGTTGTGGACCGCCAGGACGTCCTGCGAGTTGAACAGGTTGTCGGCGAACAGGGCCAGTTCGACCTTGTCGGTCAGGTCCAGGCCGGCGCGGGCGGTGACGAAGTGGGTCGCCTCGCGCTGGCCGTTGACGTCGGGCGAGTAGCCCGCCGAGCCGAAGGTCACGCCGCTCCAGTAGGACGAGGCGTACTGGTAGTCGGCGCGGATGTAGCCCTCGCGACCGCCCAGGCTGAAGGCGTACTGCAGGCCCAGGGCCAGCTTCCAGTCCGGCACCGGCAGCGGGTCGCCCTTCTTCAGGTAGACCGTGTTGTTCGGCGCCGGGCCGACCACGCCCTCGACATATTCGGCGTCGCTGTAGCCGATGGCGGCGTTGACGGTGAAACCCGCGCCCAGATTGGCCTTGATGTCCAGGTCGACACCCTGGCTGATCGCCTTGCCGGCGTTGACGGTATAGGTAAAGCCGCAGGTCGGCAGGCCATAGTTGGTCTGGGTCTGATCCCATTCCAGGCGATAGACGCTGCCGTTGATCTGCGCCCCGAACAGATTGACCTTGGCGCCCAGCTCGTAGTTCCAGACCGTGTCGCTGTCATAGGTGTCCGGCGTGCCGGTGATGCCCAGCGAGGCCAGGTCCGCGGCGCAACGCACGGGCGGACGCTGGTTGACGCCGCCGACGCGATAGCCGCTGGAGATGGTGCCGAAGATCGAGTTGGAACCGTCGTAGAAGTACTGGAAGCCGACCTTGGGCGAGACCTGCTTTTCGGCGATCTGGCCCAGGATGATCCCGCCATTGGCGACGGTCGGGACGCTGATGCCCGAGATCGGACCGGCCGTGATCTGCGAGTAGTCGAGATCCGTACGCGACAGACGTAGGCCGCCGATTAGCTTGAACTTGTCGGTGACGCTGAAGGTGGCCTCGCCATAGGCGGCCACTTCGTTGTCGGTCATGTCGTGGTCGCGATAGTACTCGAGATTGCCCGGCAGCAGCGGCACGCCAAAGATGCGCTCCGGCGGCAGGCCGTACACCGCCTGGGTCAGGTCGGCGACGTTGGCGCGGTACTCGGTCAGCGCCTTGATGGTGATGTCGCTGTAGTAGACGCCCGCCACCCAGCTCAGACGCGAGTCCGGATTGGCCGAGGAGAAGCGCAGTTCGCCGGTGAAGCCGTCGCGCTTGTTGTCGTACCAGGGATACGACTCGTAGATCGGCAGCTTGGCGATGAACGGGTAGCCGCCCTGGTGGTTCTGCGGCTCCTGGTAGGAGAAGTTCATGTTGCCGCGGCTGTTGTCCTTCACATAGGTCAGGACGCCCAGCACGGTCATGTGCTCGAACTCGTACTCGGCCGAGACCGAGGGCAGCAGCAGCTCGTTGCGCACGCCGACCTTGGGCATGCAGTTGCCGAACTGGCCGGCGAAGTCGTCGCCGACGTTGCAGACGTCGCCCGAGGTGTAGTTGCCCTTGCCGTAGTAATTGTACGGGCCGTAGGTGCGCGACGGGTTGGTGGCGCTGCCCGGCGTGGTGTGCTGGGCGACATTGCGCCAGTAGTAGTCGTCCTGGCGGGTCTTCTGCATCGACCAGTACAGCGACGGATTGATCGTCAGCTTGTCGTTGGCCTGCCAGAGGAACGAGATGCGGGCCGCGGCGGCGTCGGACGAGTTGGCGTCCTTCTTGAAGGTCTTGCCGCTCAGACGATCGACATAGTCGATATAGCCACCGGTGTGGCGACCGATGACGCTGGCGCGGAAGCCCAGCTTGTCCTCGACGATCGGGCCGCCCATGGCGATGCCGCCATCATAGTTCCAGTCGCCCGACTTGGTCTTCGAGACGTTGGTGCGAGCGTGGCCCGACATCGTCGTCAGGCTGGGCTTGGGGGTGATGAAGCGGACCGTGCCGCCCTGCGAACCGCCGCCGTACAACGTGCCTTGCGGGCCGCGCAGCACTTCGACGCGCTCCAGGTCGAACAGCAGCGGGATCGGCGTGCCGCTGCCGGCAGGGCCGCCGCGCTTGGTCAGCGGGCTGTCGTCCAGATAGACGCCGGTGGTGGCCGCGCCGGCCTGGGGCACGACGCCGCGAATGGAGATGGTCTGGACCGCGCTGTTGGAGCCGACGTTGCTGACGCTGAGGCCCGGCACGCTACGCGCCAGGTCGGCGGCGTCTTCGATGCCCTGACGGTCCAGGCTTTCCTGGGTGACGGCGGTGATGCTGAGCGGCGTGCGGTTGATCGAGGTCGCCTGACGGGTCGCCGTGACGATGATCTCCTCGATCGTCGACTCCGGCTGCGCGGCGCTCTGAGCGAAGGCCGGCGTGGCGATGGACGAGGCCAACAGGACGAGCTTGAGACTCTGACGCATTTTTATTCCCCCTTGTTCTTGGGCCGGCCATTCCAGGAAGGGTGTTTCCCGGGGACGTGCTATTTATTTCACATGTTATGTGTTTTGCGCGGAGAGAAATTTGTCAAGTTAATTTGTTTTCCGCGACATGATGAAAAAGGGAGCGAAGTCCGGCTTACACGTCCCAAGAATCCCGCAAAACTCTCGCAATTTCAGATATTTGATACCTTGCAAGAAATTTGAACTTGCGTGCTCTCGCAACAACGCTTTCGATCCTTACCCACTGTCGGTACCGCCTGCCCCAGACATGAAAACGCGCCCACGGGCGGCAAGGCCCGGGGCGGCGTCTACACTTCGACTTACTCTGCAATACTTCGAATGCGCCCGCCGGCCGGGATACCCCCGACCGGCGGCGATCGGCCTACTGAGGCTGCGAGGGCTTGGACGAGCGGTCGTAGAAGGCATCCAGGTCGCGCTTCATCTTCTCCAGCGCCAGCTTGTCGTTGAAGGCCATGTGGCCGGTCTCGTAGATCTTGTAGTCCACGTTGCCGATCAGGCTGGGCTCCAGCAGCATGTGGTCCATGCCGTATTCGCCCGAGAAGAACGGCGTCGACATGTCGTAGTAGCCGCTCATCGCCAGGACTTGCAGCTGCGGATTGCTGCGCATGGCCGCGGCCAGGTCGAGGGCCACATTGGGCGAGTTCAGCATCCGATTGCCCGGCGCGCGGTGGCGATGATCCCAGGCCGCCGCGATCTCCATGTTGTTCAGCGAGCGGAAGTTCATCGGCGAACGCCACTTCAGGTCGCGGCTCAGATAGTCGCGATAGGTCGACAGATAGGCGCTGGAGACGCCGGCGGTCGCCGGGTCGTCGGTGGCCGGGTCGAACGAGCCGCTCATCGCCCCGTAGGCGTGGGGCGCGGTGAAGCGGGCGTCGAAGCGGCCGGTGATCTTGGCGTCGGCGCGCAGCAGCTCGCGGCGGTAGGACTCCAGATCGACCCGCAGGTTGCGGCTCATCAGATAGTCGACCGGCAGGCCGACATAGGCCGACAACTGTTCGGCGACCTTGCGCTTTTCCTCCAGCGGCAGGGCGTGACCGCGGCCCAGGGCCAGGGTGTAGGGACCACGCGCGAACTCGCGCACCTCGGCCATGTAGGCCTTGAGGTCGGCCGGACGGTTCTGCAGGCGGTTGTGGTACCAGGCGGTCGCGGCATAGGTCGGGACCAGCACGGCGTAGTCGTTGTCCTGACCGCCGTCGCCGTTGACGACCAGCGACAGCAGCACGACGCCGTTGAACTGCATGCCCTGGTTCTGCAGGCGATAGACCAGGCCGGCGGCGCGGGTGGTGCCGTAGGACTCGCCGAAAAGGTACTTGGGCGAACCCCAGCGCTCGTTGACGGTCACGTAGCGAGTGATGAACCGCGCAAAGCTGTCCATGTCCTGCTCGGTGCCCCAGAAGGTCTTGGTCGGGGTATCGCCGATCGGGCGCGAATAGCCGGTGCCGACCGCGTCCACGAAGACCAGGTCGCTCTTGTCCAGGATGCTGCCGGGGCTGTTCTGCAGGACGTAGGGCGCGGGGCCCGTGGCCTTAGGCGCATGGACCACGGCCTGGACGGGACCGATGCCGCCGATGTTCAGCCAGTGGCTGGCCGAACCCGGACCGCCGTTGAACAGGAAGGTCACCGGACGTGGCGGGGCGCCGGCCGGACGGTCGGCGACATAGGCGACGTAGAACATGCTGGCGCTGGGGTCGCCCTCATGGCTCTGGATCGTCAGCGTGCCGGCCGTGGCCGTGTAGTTGATCTTGGCGCCGTTGATGACGGTGCTGTGGCGGGTGACGCTAGACAGCTCTTCCGAGGTGGCGCGGCCCGACATGGGGTCCTGGGCGGCGGCGCCCTTGGGCGGAGCCTTGAGCGCCTCCTGGGCCAGGGCGGCCGGAGCGGCCGAGGCCATCAGGAGACAGAGAGCGGCGGCGGCGATGTTGATGCGCATTGTCGTTGTCCTTGTCGCGGGCGCTAGGCGGTCGTGGTTTCGGCGGCGGCTTGCGCGAAGCGCTCCCGGTACTGGCGCAGACCCACCCACAGGAGGGCGAAGGTCAGCGGTCCAATGACCAGGGCGGCCGAGGCCAGGGCGTGCGGCAGGGCGCGGGAGCCCTGGAACACGAAGTCGCTGAGGAAGGCCGGCAGGATCGGGCCCATGCTGATGCCGATGATGCCGGTGGTGAACAGGAAGACGGCGCCGAGCTGGGCGCGCAGGTGATTGGGCGCGACCATCTGCAGAGCCGAGGGGATCAGCACCGGCGTGAAGCCGATGAAGAACTTGAACGGGAACAGCATGAAGGCCATCGCCTGGGCGTTGGGCATCAGCGGAAGGGCCACGGCGGGGATGGTGATCCCGACCGCCGCCAGGGCCGTCAGGCGCAGGCAGGCGTCGGTCTTGCCCTGGGCCAGCCAGCGGCTGGAGCACCAGCCGGCGAACAGCAGGCCCAGCGGACCGCCGATCAGCGACGAGGCGCCGTTGATGCGACCGCTGGCCCCGACGTCCCAGCCCCACAGGCGGATGAACAGTTCCGGATACCAGCTGTCGGCATAGGCCAGGACCGAGAAGAAGGCCGAGCCCAGGAACATCGACACCGACATCAGCGGATGGCTGCGGATGAAGCCCAGCACCTCGGCGAACGGGAACGCCGCCTTTGCCTTCTTGACGACCACGCCGGTGCGGGCCGGCTCCTTCAGGGTCAGCATCCACAGGCTGACCAGCAGACCCGGCAGACCGACGATGATGAACACCATGTGCCACGAGCGCATCGCGCCGAAGATCGGCAGCACGATGTCAGGCTTGGCGGCGACCGCGGCGATCACCTGACCGCCGATGATCATGGCCAGGCCCGAGCCGATGAAGATGCCGAAGGTGTAGAAGCTCATCGCCTTGGGCAGACGGGCCTTGTCGAACGAGTCCGACAGCATCGAATAGGCCGAGGGCGACAAGGTCGCCTCCCCTACCCCGACGCCCACGCGAGCCAGGAACAGCTCGATATAGCTGCGCGACAGGCCGCAGAAGGCGGTCATCACGCTCCAGGCGGCAATGCCGGCGGCGATCAGCTTCTTGCGGTTATAGCGGTCGGCCAGCCAGCCGATCGGCAGGCCCATCAGGGTGTAGAAGATCCCGAAGGCGCCGCCGGTCAGCAGCGAGAACTGGAAGTCGCTGATCTTCAGGTCGGCTTTGATCGGCTCGACCATCAGATACAGGATCTGCCGGTCCAGGAACGACAGCACATAGGCGACCATCAGGACCCCGGTGACGTACCAGGGGTACCAGCTGGGGGAGCCGGAAGCGGGTTTGACGTCGTTGCTCATGATCAGATGACCTTCGGGTCGCCAAGCGGGTTGGCGGGCGGCGGCGAGGCCGGCGGCACGAACGGGTGGATCAGCGCCCAGGGGCTGGGCATTTCCGAGACCTGCACCTCGATCAGGGCCGGACCGCCGGCGGCCTTGGCCTCTTCCAGCGCCTTGGCCAGACCTTGCGGATCGCTGACCCGGGCGGCGCGGACGCCGAACGCCTTGGCCAGCAGGTCGAAGTCGGGATTGTGCAGTTCGACGGCGAACTCGCGGCCGAACGTGCGGCGCTGGATGCGCTGGACGTTGCCGAAGCGGTTGTCGGCGAAGACCACGGTCGTCAGGTTCAGGCCGTACTTGGCGGCGGTCGCCAGGTCGTTCAGCCCCCAGCCGAAGCCGCCGTCGCCGGTGATCGAAACGGTACGCTCGTGCGGGTTGCCGACCGCGACGCCCAGGGCCGTGGGGAAGCCGTAGCCCAGCGTGCCCTGATAGCCCGGCGTCAGATAGGTGCGCGGCGCGCGGACCGGATAGGCGACGCTGGCGAAGTAGCCGACCTGGGTCAGCTCGCCGACCAGCACGCCCTTGTCGCCGATATGGTCGCGCAGGACAGCCAGATAGTCGGCCTGAGGCTTGATCTCGTCGAACTGCGCGGCTTCCCAGGCCTTCACCTTCGCCACGTCAGCGGCGCGCGAGGCGCGGGACTGGGCCGGCAGCGCCGCCTTGATCGCCGCGAGACCGACGGTGACGTCGCCCTTGATCGCGACGCCCGGCTTGCGCGGCGCGCCCAGGGCGGCCTCGTCGATGTTCAGATAGATGTACTGGCAGCCCTCGGCCGCGTGGGTCGGCTGGGCCAGGGCGTTCAGGAAGCGCGAGCCGGCCACCAGCACGACGTCGGCATGCGGCAGCACGCAGCGGCCGCCCAAGGTGGTCAGGGCCAGGTCATGGTCGGCCGCGACCGCGCCGCGCGCGCCTTCGGTCATCACGATCGGGGCCTGCAGGGCTTCAGCCAGCTCACGCAGGGCCTCGCCCGCATCGGCCGCGCCCACGCCGCCGCCGGCGCAGATCACCGGGAAGCGCGCGCCGGCCAGAAGCTCGGCCGCCTTGGCGACGAGGGTCGCGTCCACGGCGTCCGGCGCATAGGGCGCGGCGTCGAAATAGGCGACCGCGTCCATCGTGGTCTGCAGCACGTCCGGCGGCACCTCGATGGCCACCGGGCGCGGGCGGCCCGAGCGCAGCTGGACAAAGGCCTCGTGCACCAGGGCCGGGACCTCCTCGGGACGCATCGCGATGCCGCTCCACTTGGTCAGCGACTTCAGGATGCCGGTCTGGTCGGGGATCTCGTGCAGCATGCCGTGACCCTTGCCGATCGTCGCCGACGGGATCTGGCCGCTGATGAACAGGACGCGCGAGTTGCAGGCCAGGGCGGTCGACAAGCCCGCCAGGGCGTTCAGCATGCCCGGCCCGGGGACCATCATGCAGACGCCCTCCTTGCCGGTGGCGCGCGCATAGCCGTCGGCCATGTACGAGGTCGCCTGTTCGTGGCGCGGCACGATGAACTCGATGTCGTCGACGGCGTCGCACAGGGCGTCGACTGCCCAATCCAGTTGCACGCCGGGGATGCCGAAGATCACCTCGACGCCTTCGCGCTTCAGCTGTTCGACGAGCGCTTGCCCTCCGGTGACGGCCATACTCTGATACTCCCCCTGTGGCGGCCTCCAACGACCGCTTCGAAAACAACTTAACTCGTTAATTATCAAGCGCTAGAGCTTTTTTGAAGCTCAGGCGCCGGTATTTTCCTCGGCGCCGATCAAGTGGGCGACGAAAGCCTCGCAAAGCGTCAGCTGGTTCAGATCGACGAACTCATCGGGCTTGTGAGCCTGTTCGATATGGCCCGGCCCGCAGACGATCGTCGGCACACCGGCCTCCTGGAAAATCCCCGCCTCGGTGCCAAACGCGACATAGGCGGGCGCGCCGTTGCTGGCGCACGCGCGTTCGACCCGGCGGATGAACGGGTCGCTGCGGTCGGCCTGGAAGGCCGGGACCACGCCCAGCCGCCGGATCGTGATCCCCGGCTGGGCCGAGACCTCGCGCATCTCCGGTTCGAGCGTGTCACGGCTCCAGCGCCTCAGTTCCTCGACCAGGGTCTCGGGCCGGGTGCCCGGCAGGTGACGCAGGTCGAAGCGGAATGTGCAGTGCTCGGGCACGATGTTGGTCGCCGCCCCGCCGGTGATCACGCCGGGGCTGATGGTCGAGTACGGCACGTCGTAGCCGTCGTCGCGCGGCTCCTCGGCCTTCAGGGCCTCGCCCATCTGGCGCAGGCGCTCCAGCACCCGAGCGGCGTAATAGATCGCGTTGACGCCTTGCGGGGCCAGGGACGAGTGGACGGCCAGACCGCGCACCTCGACGGCATAGGCGGCCGCGCCCTTGTGGCCGACGATCGGACGCATGCCGGTCGGCTCGCCGATCACGCAGCCCGAGGGCTTCAGGCCCGCCGCCACCAGATCGGCGACCAGGGCCGGCGCGCCCAGGCACCCGACCTCCTCGTCATAGGACAGCGCGATGTGGAACGGCCGACCGCTGTTGGCCATGCCCGGCGCAGCGGCCAGCACCACGGCGATGAAGCCCTTCATGTCGGCGACGCCGCGGCCATAGGCGCGATCGCCGTCGATCGTCATGACGAAGGGATCGGTCGCCCAGTCCTGGCCGTCGATCGGCACCACGTCGGTGTGGCCGGAGAAGACGATCCCGCCCTCCCCGTCACCGAACGAGGCCAGCAGGTTGGCCTTGCGGCCGCCGGCGTCATAGGTGCGCCGGCAGCGCGCGCCGACGCCCGTTAGATAGGCCTCGGCCGCGTCGATCAGGTCCAGATTGCTGTCGCGGCTGACCGTCTGGAAGGCGATCAGCTGTTCGAGGATCGAGAGCGTATCGCCTTCCAGCATGATCAGGCGGCCCGCTGGGCCAGGACTTCGCCCAGGTTCGACAGGAAGATGCCGTTCTCTTCCGGCAGGCCGATCGACACCCGCAGCCAGGTCTTCAAGCCATAGTTGGCGACCGGACGGGTGATGACGCCGCGGCGCATCAGGGCCTGGGCCACGGCCGGACCGTCGCCGACCTCGAACAGGATGAAGTTGGCCTTGGACGGCACATAGGCCAGGCCGAAGCTGGCGAAGGCGGCCTGCAGACGGTCGCGCTCGCGAGCGTTCAGGTCGTGATAGGCCTGGGCGAAGTCGGTGTCGGCCAGGGCGGCCTCGGCAGCGGCCTGACCCGCGCTCGACACTGCAAAAGGCATCTGCAGGCGCTTGAGGATGCTGAGGATTTCCGGACGCGCAATGCCGTAGCCGACGCGCAGGGCGGCCAGGCCGTGGATCTTGGAGAAGGTGCGCAGGACCAGCAGGTTCTCGCGGATCGCCATCAGGCGCTTGAGGTCGGGCTGCTCGGCGGCGGGCAGGAACTCGCGATAGGCCTCGTCCAGCACCACCAGCACATGGGCGGGCACGGCGGCCAGGAAGGCTTCCAGGTCGGCGGGCGCGACGGCGGTGCCGATCGGATTGTTCGGCGTGGCCAGGAAGATCACCGCCGTCTCGTCGGTGACCTTGGCGGCCAGGGCGTCCAGGTCGTGGTCCCAGCCCTTGGCCGGCACGACCACGGTATTGGCGCCTTGCGCGGCGGCGGTGCTCTCATAGGCGGCGAACGAATATTGCGGGACGATGGCGTGGCGGGTGGCGTCCAGCCAGCCGCGCGAGACCTGCAGGATCAGGTCGCTGGAGCCTGCGCCCGGCAGCACCTGGTCGAAGCTGACGCCGTTGGCCGCCGCCAGCGCCTCGCGCAGGCTGTAGTTGTCGAAGTCCGGATAGAAGCGGGTGTCGGCGGCGCACTGGGCGATCGCCTCCAGGGCCTTGGGCGAACAGCCCATCGGGTTCTCGTTGGAGGCCAGCTTGACGATCTTGGCCGGGTCCAGCCCGAACTCGCGCGCCACTGCCGAGATCGGACGGCCGGGCGGATACGGCGGGATAGCGGCGACATGGGCCAGAGCGGTGTTGGCGAACGCGTCGGACATGGGAACTACCTTCGACTAGAGCGGGGCGGCCTTCAGGCCTGCGGACGGGTGATGGCCTTGGGCGCGACGAACTCTTCCAGGCCATAGGCCCCGTTCTCGCGACCCAGGCCCGATTGCTTGACGCCGCCGAACGGCGCGGCCAGGTCCAGGCCAGCGCCGTTGATGACGACCTGGCCCGTGCGCAGGCGGCGGGCCAGCGCGACGGCGCGGGCCTCATCGGCCGACCACACCCCGCCCGACAGGCCATAGCGGGTGTCGTTGGCGATGCGCACGGCCTCGGCTTCGTCGGCATAGGTCAGGATGGTCAGCACGGGGCCGAAGGTCTCGTGCTGGGCGATCGGCGCGTCGGACGTGACATCGCTCAGCACCGTGGCGGCGACATAGGCCCCGGCGGCGAGCTCGGCCGGAATGTCCAGGCCGCCGGCGACGACCCGGGCGCCCTGCCCGATCGCGTCCTTCACGGCCTGGCGCACGCCCGCCTGCTGGGCGTGGGTGGCCAGCGGACCCAGGCGCGTGGCCGGATCGGCGGGATCGCCCAGGGTCCAGCCCTTGGCGGCCTCGGCGGCGATCGCCTCGACCTGCGCCTTCTGACTGGCCGGCACGATCAGGCGCGACAGGGCCGCGCAGACCTGGCCGGAATTGATGAAGGCCTGGCCCAGGGCGGCGGGCACCACCGTCTCCAGGTCGGCGTCGTCCAGGATCAGGTTGGCCGACTTGCCGCCCAGTTCCAGCGACAGCTTCTTCAGGTCGCCGGCCGCGGCGGCGGCCACGGCGCGCCCGCCACGGGTCGAGCCGGTGAACGAGATCATGTCGACCTCGGGATGGCTGACCAGCGCCTCGCCGGTCTCGCGACCGCCGAACACGACGTTGAACACACCGGCCGGCGCGCCCGCATCGTCGAAGATCCGGGCCATGACGGCCGCATCCAGGGGCGTGACCTCGCTGGGCTTGAGCACCACGGTGCAGCCGGCGGCCAGGGCCGGACCGACCTTGGCCATGATCTGGTGCAGCGGGAAGTTCCAGGGCGTGATGGCCACGACCACGCCGATCGGATCCTTCTGGACCAGCGAGCGGCCCAGGGTCTCGTCATGCAGCCGCTCGGCGGCGGCGATGGTGGTGTGGATGTCGCCGATTGGCAGGCCGATCTGAGCGGCGCGGCAGAAGCTGGTCGGACAGCCCATCTGGGCCGTGATCAGCGCCGCCAGCTCGTCGCCGGCGGCCGCGATCCCGTCGGCGACGCGTTTCAGCAGCGCCAGGCGCTCCTCGAGCGCGGTCTCGACCCAGCCCGGAAAAGCGGCGCGAGCCGCCATGACCGCGGCGTCGACCTCGCCGGTCTCGGCCTGGGCGAAGCGGGCCACGCGCTGGCCGTCGGCCGGATTGATCGCCACCAGGGCGTCCGGAGCGCGGGCCGGCGTCCAGGCGCCGTTGATGAAATGCTGCCGACCTTGCGTCACGCCACGGCCCCCTTGGCGACGACGGCGGTGCCGGCGTCCAGGCGCACCAGGGCGCTTTCCTCGTCGAAGGCCACGCCCATCGGATTGCGGCCGGCGGCGACCTCGGCCAGCTGTCGGCGATACACCCGGCGCAGCATGGCCAGGCCCTGATCGGTGGAGGTCAGGTTCTCCTCCGAGTGATAGGTGATCGCGCCCTGGCTGACCTGGGCCTCGTAGTCGCCGGGGAAGGCCTGATGCTCTTCCTCGGTCAGCTCGTGCCAGAGCTTGCCATTGAAGTGCGAGCGGATCTTGGACAGCGCCCCCACTTCGGTGACGCGGCCGGCCGAATAGATGCGGAAGCTGGTGTCGTCGATCGGCAGCACCCAGCCCAGCAGCGAGCACGGACCGTCCGTTTCGGCGCGCGGGCTGGCCACGGCGCGGACGGTCGGCAGGACGGCCTCGGTGATGCGGCGATGCGTGCCGTGATCGAGGTCACGCAGCTGGACCGAACGAACGCCGCGCTCGGTATATTCGAAGGTCACCTTGGGCATCAGCGCCATCTTGGCGATGAACTGGTTGCCGCTGAACGAGCCGTGCAGGATCGGCACGTGGAACGGGTCCATGACGTTCTCGAAGTGCTGCAGCCAGTTGCAGGGCACCACGACCGGGCCGCCGCTGCCGATGCTGCTGTCGTCGGCCTCGATGAACTCGCCGGCGCCCAGGGTTTCCAGCACGTCGTAGCGCGGCAGGGCCGGCTTCAGGTGCGCCGGACCCAGATAGGCGAAGATCAGGCCGTAGCGCTCCTCGACCGGATAGTGCGGCTGGCGAACCTTGTCGCAGGTGGCCGCGCCCAGGTCCGGCTCGCAGGGCTGCTCCAGGCAGCGACCGTCGGCGGCGAACTTCCAGCCGTGATAGCAGCAGCGCAGGCCGTCTTCCTCGACCCGGCCATAGTACAGCGAGGCGCCGCGATGGGCGCAGCGGGGATGCAGCAGGCCGGGGGTCCCCTGGCCATCGCGGAACAGGATCAGGTCCTCGCCCAGCACGCGCACCTGGCGCGGCTTGTCTCCGGCGTCGGCGGTCAGGCCGATGGGATGCCAGTAGCGACGCAGCAGCTCGCCCATCGGGGTCCCCTGACCCACGCGGGTCAGCTCCTCGAAGAACGTCGGCTCCGGGCGACCGTAGGCGGTCGGCGCGTCCACGGTGTTCGAGCTCATTGTCTCCCCCTCCCTTACAGATCCAGTGTCAGTTTCGGGCTCTTGGCCCGCGAGCAGCAGATCATCATCGAGCCGCCCACCGCGCGTTCGGCCTCGCTGAGGATCATGTCCCGGTGGTCGGGCTCGCCGGCCAGCACGGTGGTCTCGCAGGTCCCGCAAACCCCGTTGCGGCACGACGACGGCGCGGCGATCCCGGCTGCCGCCAGCGCGTCGAGAATGGTCTGCGTCGGCCCGACCTCGATCGACCGACCCGAGCGGGCCAGTTCGACGACGAAGCCGCCGGCCTCGCCCTGGATGGGCGCCGCGCCGAAGCGCTCGACGCTGACCAGATGCTCGGGACGGCCCTGGGTCGCGGCGGTGAAGGCCTCGATCATCGAGGCCGGGCCGCAGCAATAGAGCTTGGCCCCGGCCGGCACGGCGGCGATGGCGGCGGCCAGATCGGCCGGCCCGCCGGCCTCGGCGTCGAAATGCAGCTTCGCGCCCTTCAAGCCCGCCAGCTCGGCGGCGAAGGCGGCGCTGGCCTTGGAGCGGGCCGCGTACAGCAGCGAGAACGGCCGCCCCTGGGCGGCCAGGCGCACGGCCATGGCCCGGATCGGCGTTACCCCGACGCCGCCGGCGAACAGCGCGGTGTAGGGCGCGGTCTCGTCCAGCGGAAAGGTGTTTCGCGGCGAACTGGCCTTCAGGACCATACCCGGCCGAAGCTCCTTGTGCAGCCACGTCGAGCCGCCGCGCCCGGCGCGGTCCAGGCCCACGGCGATCTCATAGACCCCCGCCGCGCCGTCATTGATCAGCGAGTACTGACGAACGCCCATCGGCAGATGCAGGTCGATGTGGGCGCCGGGCTCGAAGGGCGGCAGCGGTTGGCCGTCGCAGGCCTCCAGCACGAAGGACAGCACGCCTTCGCTCTCCAGCCGCACGGCGCGGACCAGGACATCGCGCGCCGCTGCGTCGGGCGAGCCGCTCATCGAGTCCGTGTTTTGTATTGCGCCGACAGCCACTCTGCCTCCCCGCAGACCGCTTTCTGACCATGACGTTCGCATGACGCCCCGAGTTACTTAACGTGTTATATTTCTTTGTGCAAGCGCTCCGAAACAGCGGCAAGATCGGCTTCCCGAAAGGCCGTCTTGCCTAGAACCGCGAGACGCCCAAGGATGGCGGGCTGCGCCGCGGCCCTTAGACTGCGACGGAAAAGAATGACGACGAGGAGCGAACGGGTGGCAGGCCTACTCGAAGACAGACCGTCCGACCTGCGGCGCCTCCCGGTCCTGCTGCACCGTGCGCGCGAAGCGTTCTCGGTGCGCTTCCGCGACGTCTTCCAGGAACACGACCTGACCGACCAGCAGTGGCGGATCCTGCTGCTGATCCGCAGCGACCCGTCGTCGGACATCTCCGACCTGGGCCGCCGATCGTTCCTGCTAGGACCCAGCCTGACGCGGATCCTGCGCAGCCTGGCCGAGCGCGGCCTGATCCTGCGCCGCCCCGATCCGGAGGACGCCCGCCGCGCCTTCCACGAACTGACGCCCAAGGGCGCAGCCCTGATCGACGAGGTCGCCCCGAACTTCGACCCGATCTACACCGACCTGGCCACGCGCCTGGACGCGGAGAACCTGGCCCGCCTGACCCACGAACTGGAAGAGCTGCTGCGCGCGCTCAATCCGGGCGCGCTGGACTAGTCCTCGAAGATCGGCGGGCCGTTCAGCGCTTCGGCCAAGGCGTTCAGCTCGGTCTTCAGGGCCGCGATGCGCGCCACGCCGAAGGCTTCCTCGATCTCGGCGTTGGCGCGCTTGCTGTGCGGCACGACCTCCAGGATCAGCGCGATGCCGGCCGGCTGGATGCTGACCAGGCCCCGGCGCAGATCCTCGACCACCGAGCGGCGCTGGATCAGGCCGCGCGCCACCAGGTCCTTGAGGATTCGCGACAGGCTGGACGGCAGCAGGCAGATGCGCTCGGCCAGCGCCGTGACCTCGATCTCGCCGACCTCGGCCAGGGTGCGCAGGACCCGCCACTGCTGCTCGGTGACATCGTGCTCGCGCAGGATGGGGCGGAAGCGCGACATGACGCTTTCGCGCGTGCGCAACAGCGCCAACGCCAGCGACTGGGTGTAGGGCCCGAGCCCAATGGCCGACCGGGTGATCTCGTCCGTCAAACGACGCTCCGAACGCATCGCGCGTATTGCGCCGCCTCCCTCCTTGTCACGCGAATAATTGTCATGACAAGAGGTTGACTTATTTATCATGTTAAACAATCGTTCCTGACGAACACAGGGGCGAGGAATGCACAGGGTTTTCGCGGTCCGCGAAGGAAGTCGGAATCTGGAGTGGCTGGCCGCGTCGCAGGCCGCCGAACTGGCCGCCCAGGGCCGCCTCGCCTGCCCGCTGGACGGGACTGTCTACGGCGTGGCGCTGAATTCGCGCCGTCACCTGCAGCGCCTGGGCGCCGGCCTCGAGCAAGCGCCCTACGCCAAGCCGCCGGTTGCGCCGGTGCTCTACATAAAGCCCGTCAATACCTTCAACCGCAGCGGCGGCGTGGTCGAGATCCCGGCCGACGTCGAGTCGCTGGAGGCCAACGCCACCCTGGCCGTGGTGTTCGAACGCACGGTCGCCAACGCTGCGGCGGCTGATGTCGCCGGCGCGATCCGCGGCTACGCCATCGCGCTCGACATCTGCGTGCCGCACGAGAATCTGCACCGCCCGGCCATCACCGCCCGCTGCCGCGACGGCTTCCTGCCAGTCGGTCCGTGGATCGCGCCGCTGGCCGATCCAGACGCGGCGGAGATCGTCACTACCGTCAACGGCGCCGAGGCCGCCCGCTGGTCGCTGGCCGACCTGAAGCGGCCGGTGTTTGAACTGGTCGCCGAGATCAGCCGCTTCATGACCTTCGCCGCCGGCGACGCCCTGCTGGTCGGCCTCAATCCCGAGCCCGCCTTCGTACGGGCCGGCGATGTCGTCACCGCCTCGGTCGAGGGCCTGGGCGCCCTCGAAGTCACCCTCCAGGGAGAGGCCCAATGAGGCGCGCCCGCATCGCCTGGAACGGCGGCGTCCACGAGGCCGTCGTCAGCGCCGACGCCCAGAGCCTGCGCCTGGCCGACCGCCGCGAGGTCGCCGCCGAGGCCGTCACCTGGCTGCCGCCGGTCGAGCCGAAGACCATCTTCGCCCTGGGCCTGAACTATGCCGACCACGCCGCTGAGCTGGCCTTCAAGCCGCCGACCGAGCCGCTGGTCTTCCTGAAGGGCCCCAACGCCCTGATCGGCCACAACGCCACGACGCGCCGGCCCGCCGACGCCAATCAGATGCACTACGAGTGCGAGCTGGCGGTCGTGATCGGTCGCGGCGGCCGGTCCATCCGGGCCGAGGACGCCTATGACCACGTCGCCGGCTACACCGTGGCCAACGACTACGCGATCCGGGAATATCTGGAGAACTACTACCGGCCCAATCTGCGGGTGAAGAACCGTGACGGCTGCACGCCGATCGGGCCCTGGATGGTCGACCGCGACGACGTCGCCGACCCGATGAACCTGGCGCTGCGGACCTTGGTCAACGGCGTCGAGGTCCAGCACGGCAACACCGCCGACATGATCTTCGGCATCCCCCAGCTGATCGCCTTCCTGAGCGGCTTCATGACGCTCAATCCCGGCGACCTGATCCTCACCGGCACGCCGCACGGCGTCGTCTACCTGCAACCCGGCGACACGGTGACCACCGACATCGAGGGCGTGGGCGCCCTCACCAACACCCTCGTCGCCGAAGACCAGAAGAACCCATGAGCACGATCAAGCACCTGATCGACGGCAAGGCCGTCGAGAGCGCCGAGCGCTTCGTCACCTACAACCCCGCCACCCAGGAGGCGATCGCCGAGGTCGCCGCCGGCGACGCCGCCGAGATCGCCCAGGCGGTCGAGGCCGCCAAGGAAGCCTTCCCCAAGTGGGCCGGCACGCCCGCCAAGCAGCGCGCGGCGATCATGCGCAGGGTCGGCGACCTGATCACGGCCAATATCGACGAGTTGGCGCGGCTGGAGACCGAAGACACCGGCCTGCCGATCCACCAGACCAGCGCCCAGCTGATCCCGCGGGCGGCCGACAACTTCCACTTCTTCGCCGAGGTGGCCACGCGGATGGACGGGCGCAGCTATCCCGTCGACAACCAGATGCTGAACTACACGCTGTACCAGCCCGTCGGCGTGTGCGGCCTGATCTCGCCCTGGAACGTGCCGTTCATGACGGCCACCTGGAAGACCGCCCCCTGCCTGGCGCTGGGCAACACCGCGGTGATGAAGATGAGCGAGCTGTCGCCGCTCACCGCCGACCGCCTGGGCCAGATCCTGCTGGAAGCCGGCGTGCCCAAGGGCGTGTTCAACCTGGTGCACGGCTATGGCCGCACGGCCGGCGAGGCGCTGGTCCGGCACAAGGACATCCGCACCCTGTCGTTCACCGGCGGCACCTCGACCGGCTACCGCATCGCCGAGACGGCGGGCATGAAGAAGCTGTCGCTGGAACTGGGCGGCAAGTCGCCCGTGCTGATCTTCGACGACGCCGACCTGGAGCGGGCGCTGGACGCGGCCCTGTTCACGATCTTCTCGCTGAACGGCGAGCGCTGCACGGCCGGTTCGCGGATCTTCATCCAGGAGACCATCTACGACAAGTTCGTCGCCGAGTTCGCCGAACGGGCCAAGAAGATCCGCGTCGGCGACCCGCAGGATCATCACACCCAGGTCGGCGCGATGATCACCCGCCAGCACTGGGAGAAGGTCACCGGCTACATCGCCCTGGCCGAGCAGGAAGGCGCGCGCATCGTCGCCGGCGGCCTGGACCGCCCGGCCGGCCTGCCCGACCGCGTCGCCAACGGCAACTTCATCCAGCCAACCGTCTTCGCCGACGTCGACAACGCCATGCGCGTGGCCCAGGAGGAGATCTTCGGCCCGGCGGTCTGCCTGATCCCGTTCAAGGACGAGGCCGATGGCCTGCGCCTGGCCAACGACGTCCGCTACGGCCTGGCCTCATACATCTGGACCCAGGACATCGGCCGAGCCCACCGCCTAGCCGCCGGCATCCAGGCTGGCATGGTGTTCATCAACAGCCAGAACGTCCGCGACCTGCGCCAGCCGTTCGGCGGCGTGAAGGACTCCGGCGTCGCCCGCGAGGGCGGCGAGTACAGCTTCGAGACCTTCTGTGAGATCAAGAACGTCTGCGTTTCGCTGGGCTCGCACCCGATCCCGAAGTGGGGCGTCTAAGGATCCCGCCATGAGCCTGTACGCCCTGCAGAAGCTGCTGTTCACCCTCAACCGCGATCCGGCGTTGCAAGCGGCGTTCAAGGCCGATCCGGCGCCGGTGCTGGATGGCTATCGCCTGACCGACGAGGAGCGTCAGGCGATGACGGCTCACGACGTCGGCCTGCTGTACGTGCTGGGCGTCAACGGCCAGATCCTGATGCACTTCGCCGCCTTCTGCGGTTTCGCCTGGCCCGACTATCTGGAAGCCATGCGCGAGGGCGTACGCCGCCACGGCCCCGTGCGGGCCGGCGTCTACGCCATGACCAGTTCTCTCGACGAAAAGGTCGCCGGACTATGAGCCTTGTCTTCGCCGGCGTGACCAGCCACGGCCCGGGCATCACCGCCCGCCCCGAAACCGCCGATCCGGTGGTGCGCGACGCCTTCTTCGCGGCGCTGGGAAGCATGCGCGAGCAGCTGGAGGCGTCCAAGCCCGACGCCCTGTTGGTGATCGCCGCCGAGCACTTCGCCAACTTCTTCATGAACAACATGCCGGCCTTCGCCATGGGCATGGCCGATGTCTATGAGGGGCCGATCGAGGACGAGGCCTGGCTGAAGATCAAGCGCCGCGACGACATCCCAGGCGACGCCGACCTCTCCAAGCGGCTGATCACCGAGATGATGCAGACGGTCGACGTGGCCTTCGCCGAAGAGTGGCGCTTCGACCACGGCATCTCCGTGCCGCTGCACTTCCTGACGCCCGACTACGGGCTGAAGATCATTCCGGTGAACATCAACTGCCAGGGCCCGCCCCTGACGCCGCTGCACCGCGCCTGGGCGTTCGGCGAGGCCCTGCGCCGCGCCTGCGACAAGGTCCCCGAGCGCATCGCGGTGATCGCCACCGGCGGCATCTCGCACTGGCCCGCCACCCCGGACTCCGGGAAGATCAACGAGGCCTGGGACCGCGACTTCCTGGATCGCTGGGCGCGCAACGACCGCGCGGCCCTGACCGCCTATACCGACGCCGAGACCTATCGCGACGGCGGCCAGGGCGGTTTCGAGATCCGCACCTTCATCGCCCTGGCGGCCTGCGCCGGCGGCCAAGGCGACGTGCAGTTCTACGGCCCGATCCCGCAGTTCGCGGTCGGCTGCACCGTGGGCGTCATGGACATCGTCGAGCCCTGACATGCCCCACTGCACCGTCGAATACACCCGCAACCTGGACGCCCGCGGCGACATCCCCGGCCTGCTGGCCAAGCTGGCGGCCAAGTTCCGCGACAGCGACGGGGTGTTCCCGATCGGCGCCATCCGCGTGCGCGCCATCCGCCTGGACGAGTATGTGATCGCCGACGGCGCGGCCGACGACGCCTTCGTCCATATCACGGTGAAGATCGGCGAGGGTCGCCCGGCGGAATTCCGCAAGGCGTTCTTCGACGCCTTCTTCGACATCGCGAAGGACCACCTGGCGCCGGTCTTCGACGAGCGCGGCACGGCCCTGTCGATGTACGTCGAGGAGGTCGACGAGCAAGGCGCCTATCGCCACAACACCATCCACAAGCGGTTCGGGCGATGAGCACCATACTGCTTGGCGGCCTCCTGAAGCTGGACCGCCCCGAACTGCTGGACGGTCGCGCGCTGATCGGCGGTCAGCGGGTCGACACCGCGGCGACCTTCGCGCCCACCGATCCGGCCACGGGCCTGCCCGCCGGCGAGGTCTCCGACGTAGATCCCCACACCGCCCGCGCCGCCGTCGACGCCGCCGAGGCCGCGTTCCAGGCCTGGCGCACGACGCCGCCGCGCCGACGCTCGGCCCTGCTGCGCGCCTGGTTCGACACCATCCTCGCCCAGCGCGAGGACCTGGCGAAGATCATCGCCTGGGAAAGCGGCAAGCCGCTGCAGGAAGCCCGCGACGAGATCGCCTACGGCGCGTCGTACATCGAGTGGTACGCTGAGGAGATCAAGCGCCCCTCCGGCGACGTGCTGACCCCCGCCACAGCCGACCGCAAGGCGGTGACGACGCGCGAACCGGTTGGGGTCGTGGCCCTCGTCACGCCGTGGAACTTCCCGTTCGCGATGATCGCCCGCAAGGCCGCCCCTGCCCTCGCCGCCGGCTGCACGGTGGTGGCCAAGCCGGCCGAGGACACGCCGCTGACTACCCTGGCCGCCGCGGCCCTGGCGCTGAGGGCAGGCCTGCCGCCGGGCGTCCTGAACGTCACCCCGGCCTCGCGGAGCAGCACCCCGGCGCTGAGCCAGGCGTGGATGGACGACCGCCGGGTGCGCAAGATCTCGTTCACCGGCTCGACCCAGGTCGGCCGCCTGCTGGCTCACCGCGCCTCCGCCTCGCTAAAGCGGGTCTCGCTGGAGCTGGGCGGCGATGCGCCGTTCATCGTCTTCGACGACGCCGACCTGGACCAGGCCGTCCGTGCGCTGATGAAGGCCAAGTTCCGCAACGCTGGCCAGGCCTGCGTCGCCGCCAACCGCGTCTATGTCCAGGCCGGCGTGCGCGAGGCGCTGACCCAGCGCCTGATCCTCGCCCTCGCAGCCATGACCGTCGGCGCGCCGGCCGAGGGTCCCGCCGACATCGGCCCGCTGATCAACGCCCGCGCCCTGGAGAAGGTCGAGAGCCTGGTGGCCGACGCCGTCGCCGAGGGCGCGCGCGTGCTGCTGGGCGGCCAGCGACTGGACCGTCCCGGCTGCTTCTATCCGCCCACCCTGGTCGAGGCCGTGCGCCCGTCCATGGCCATCGCGCGCGAAGAGATCTTCGGCCCCGTCGTGGCGCTACAGACTTTCGCCGACGAGGCCGAGGCCCTGCGGCTGGCCAACGACACCGACTACGGCTTGGCCGCCTATGTCTGCACCCAGGACCACGCCCGCATGTGGCGCATGGCCGAAGGTCTTGAGGTCGGCATGGTCGGCGTCAACGAGGGCGCGATCTCCAGCGAGGCCGCGCCGTTCGGCGGCGTCAAGCAGTCCGGCTACGGCCGCGAAGGCGCCGCCGAGGGCCTCGCCGAATACCAGTCCGTCAAATATGTCTGCTTCGGCGGACTCGCCTGAGAGAGACCGCCGTGCTCAGCCAGACCCTAATCGAAGACTACGCCCGCCGCCTGGACGCGGCGGAAACCAGCGGCCAGCAGATTCCGCAGATCTCCATGGCCGAGCCGGACATCACGTTCGACGACGCCTACGCCATCCAGAAGGCCTGGGTCGCCCAGAAGCTGGCGCGCGGCCGCACGGTGAAGGGCCACAAGATCGGCCTGACCTCCAAGGCCATGCAGCGCTCGTCCAATATCAGCGAGCCCGACTTCGGCGTGCTGCTAGACGACATGTTTATCGACGACGGGTCCGAGACCCCGGCCAGCCGCTTCATCGTTCCGCGCATCGAGGTCGAGCTGGCCTTCATCCTGGGCAAGCCGCTGGAAGGCCCCAACTGCTCGATCTTCGACGTCATGGACGCCACCGACTACGTGGTGCCGGCCCTGGAGCTGATCGACGCCCGCATCCAGCAGGTCGATCCGGCCACCAAGACCACCCGCAAGGTGTTCGACACCATCTCCGACAACGCCGCCAACGCGGCGGTGATCATGGGCGGCCGCGCGGTGCGCCCGATGGACTTCGACCTCAGCCGGGTTTCGGCCGCCCTTTATCGCAACGGCGTCGTCGAAGAGTCGGGCGTCGCGGTGGCGGTGCTGAACAACCCCTGGAACGGCCCGGCCTGGCTGGCCCGCAAGCTGGCCCCGCACGGCGAGCGGTTGGAGGCCGGCGAAATCATCCTTGGCGGCTCGTTCACCGCCCCGGTGCCCGCCCGTGCCGGCGACACCTTCCATGCCGACTACGGCCCGATGGGCGCGATCAGCGTGAGGTTCTCGTGACCCCCAATCCGTTCAAGGCCACCCTGCGCGAAGGCCAGCTGCAGCTGGGCTTCTGGCAAGCCCTGGCCAGCCCCCTAGTCGCTGAGCTGTGCGCCGGCGCCGGCTTCGACTGGCTGCTATTGGACGGCGAGCACGGCCCCAACACCATCACCAGCCAGCTTGCCCAGCTGCAGGCGATCTCGGGCCACAATGTCCACGCCGTCGGCCGCGTGCCGGTCGGCGAGACTTGGATCATCAAGCAGTACCTCGACATCGGCTTCACCACCCTGCTGGTCCCAATGGTCGACACCGCCGAGCAGGCGGCCCAGGTGATTCGCGCCTGCCGCTATCCGCCCCACGGGACGCGCGGCGTCGGCAGCGGCATCGTCCGCGCCTCGGCCTTCAACCGCACGCCCGCCTACCTCGCCAAGGCCGACGAGCAGGTCTGCGTACTGGTCCAGGTCGAGACGCTGGAGGGCCTGAAGAACCTGGACGCCATCGCCAACACCGAAGGTGTCGACGGCGTGTTCATCGGTCCGGCCGACCTCTCCGGCGCCATGGGATTCCTGGGCAAGCCGGGCGCGCCCGAAGTGCAGGCCGCCATCGCGGACGCGTTCCACAAGGTGCGCGCGGCCGGCAAGGCGGCCGGCATCCTGACCGCCGACCGCGCGCTGGCGAAAAGCTATATCGAGATGGGCTTCACCTTCGTGGCGGTGGGCAGCGATGTCGGCCTATTCGTCAAGGCCACCGACGACCTGCTGGGCGCTTTCCGCTTCAGCGGTGAAGCCACAGATAACAGGGGGGCGGTCTACTAAGCGCCAGTAGCTGACGTTTCGATCGCTCCAGGAACGCGACGTTCACTGCCCGCTTCACGCTCCTCGATCCTTGACGCTGGCGACACGCGCCGGGACGGCCGCTGTCGAACTTTGAGGCAATCGCGCCGATTGCGATCAGCATCGCGCGCTGAGGAAGAAAAACCTTACGGCATCGAGGCGTTGTTGCGTCCTACGCAGCGGGAGGCTCCTCCATGCCAGCGTTGGTCATGCAAACACCCCTCGAGCAGGTCGTGCTCGAATATTCCGGTCCGCTCAAGCGCTTCTTCCAGCGCCGCGTTCGCGCGACCGAGGAGGTGGACGATCTGGTGCAGGAAGTCTTCGGACGCCTGGCCCGCCAGGACCTGGCGACGGTCGAAAACGTCCAAGGCTACGTCTTCCAGATCGCCGCCAATGTGCTGCGCGATCAAGCGCGTCGGGCCAACACCCGAGGCTTCATTATTCAACGGCCGATGGATTTCGACATTGAGGACACGGCCGGCTTCTCACCCGAGCGGGTTCTGCAAAGCCGTGAAACGTTGCAGGCCCTGATCGCCGCGCTCTACGAGCTGCCGCCCGGCGTGCGCAACGTCTTCAGCCAATACCACTTCGACGGCGTCTCGCAGGTTGAGATCGCCAGGCGCATGGGCCTGTCCCTGAGCACCGTCGAGAAGCAGATGGCCAAGGCCAATGCCCATCTCCTCAAACGCCTGAGGAAGGTCCTTTGAAGATGCACCCGGACATCGAGAGGATCGAAGCCGCCGCAGCGGCGTGGGACGCGCGCCTTCGACGCGGTGACGCTGTCGATCGCGACTATGCCGCCTTCCAGGCTTGGCTCGGCAAGGACGAGGCCCATCGCCAGGCCGACGAGCGATTGCAGGCGGCCCTGTCGGCGCTTCGCGGCCAGGCCGACCTTCCCGAATTGAGCGCCTTGCGTGACGCGGCGCGCCACAGCGCACGACGCACGGCTCGGCGCAGACTGGCCTTCGGCGGCTGCGCCCTGGCGGCCACGCTCCTGCTCGCGGTTGGCCTGACCCTGAACCTTCCACGCGGTCCGGAAACCTGGGCGTTGGTCCAGGGCGCGAAGATCTACAGCACCGCCCTCAACGAACGCACCCAGGTGGTCCTCGCCGACGGCTCGGCGGTGACGCTCGATTCCGACACCCATCTGGCGGTCCGTATCGGTTCCAAGCGGCGCGACGTCACGCTGCTGTCGGGGCGCGCCCTCTTCCACGTCGCCAAGGACCGCGAACGCCCCTTCGTGGTGCGGGCCCGCGACCGCACGGTGACCGCCTTGGGCACGATCTTCGATGTCGGCCTGGGGCAGAAAAGCCTGCGCGTCACGCTTCTGGAGGGACGTGTCGCCATTGGCTCGACCCAAGCCGGCGCCGCGGCGCGTGAGCTCAAGCCCCGCCAGGAGTTCGTGCAGAGCTCTCGCGCCACCGGTGGCGTGATCCGGACCGTCGATCCCGAAAAGGCCATCGGCTGGGTGGATGGCCAAATCTATTTCGAGGGCGAAACGCTGGCCCAGGCCGCCGACGAGATGAACCGCTACTCGCGCCTGAAGATCGTCGTCGGCCCCGCCGTGGCCAACCTGCGGATCAACGGCATGTTCCGGGCCGGCAACCAGACCGGCTTCGTCGGCGCGCTTCAAACCACCCTGCCCGTCGACGTCCGATCGGATGAACGCGGCCAGCTTTTTGTCACGAGACGGCCAGGCGCCGCTCAGGAACCAGCCATCGGGGACGCAGGTGAGCAATAGGACGGAAGACAAGCGGCTGGGGATGTCCGCCGCGATCAGTCGGCGCGATGTCGTCAACGGCATGCTGGCCGGCAGCGGCGCACTGTTGATGGGCGGTTGCGCCACGAACGCGGACGCGGCCGAGGCGGCAGGCCCCGTGGTCGATGCGTTCACCGGGCGCGGCGGCGTGGGCGACTATGCCCTGTCGAACGGCAACACCCAGGCGGTGATCAACGCCGCGCACCGCGTGCGCGACATGACCTTCGATGAGCTGCCCAAGGCCGACGATAGCGAACAGGTCGACCTAGTGATCGTCGGCGGCGGCCCGGCCGGCCTGCTGACCGCCTTCGACTACGCCAACCTGACCGGCGGCAAGAAGACCAGCCTGATCCTGGAGAACCATCCGGTCTTCGGCGGGGCGTCCAAGCAGAATGACTTCATGGTCAATGGCGTGCGCCTGACCGGTCCTCAGGCGGCCAACGACTTCGGCGTGCCGGCCAAGGGTTCGGGGGCGATCATGGACCGGGTGTTCGACGATCTGGACCTGCCGCGTGAATACCAGTTCGCCAGCTTCGATCCCAAGTTCAAGCCGCTGCGCTTCGCCTGGGACAACTACACCAACATGGACGGCTTCGGCGAACGCCTGGTCGACATCGGCTACCACTTCAACGCCCTCGACGGCGCCGCCGCGCCGCGCTTCGAGCGCAACATCTGGGACGACGATCTAGCGCGCACCCCGTTCTCCCCGGACCTGCGACGCCAGCTCCTGGCCTGGCGGTCCAACGCTGGCGGGACCTCGGGCCTGACGCCCGAGCAGATGGACGCCATGAGCTATGCCCACTATCTCGAGGTGGTGAAGGGCTACGATCCGGTGGTCACACGCGTGGCGCGTCCCCCCATCGCCCTGCTCACCGGCCTGGGCATGGGCGCGGTGTCGGCCCTGGCGGCCAGCCGCTACGTGACCAACAACGCCCGCCAGACCATGTCCTTCCCAGGCGGCAACAGCGGCCTGATCCGGCCGCTGGTCAAGAAGATGTTCCCGGCCGCGATCGGTGGCGAGAACACCTTCGCAGACATTCAAAGCAAGCCGATCAACTTCGCCGCCTTCGACCGCCCCGGCCAGCCGACCCGGCTTCGGCACGGCGCGACGGTCGTGCGCGTCAGCCATACCGGCCAGGCTGGCCAGGAAGATGGCGTGCTGGTGGTCTACGAGAAGGATGGCCGCCTGCACCAGGTGCGCGCCAAGGCCGTGGTGATGGCCAGCGGCGGCTGGGTGAACCGCCGGGTGCTGACCGACATGCCCGACGACATCCAAACTGCCTATGGAGAGTTCATCCACGGGCCGGCGCTGGTCGTGAACGTCGCCCTGACCAATTGGCGCGCGATGTACGACAAGGGCGTCACGGCGCTGCGCTGGTTCGACGACGTCAACATGCTGGGCTTCAGCGGCAACATCCGCACGCCGATGCTGGTGGACGGCATGACGCCACCGCTGGACCCGGATAAGCCTGCCATCTTCACGATGTACATGGGCGTCTACCCGGCCGAGGGGACCGACGCTCGGGCCCAGACGGTCGCCAGTCGCATCAAGCTGTTGGGCACGCCCTACGCCACCTACGAGCGGATCATCCGCCAGCAGTTGGCCACGATCCTGGCTGGAACCCGCTTCGACCCCGCCAAGGACATCGCCGGCATCGTCATCAACCGCTGGGGCCACGCACGCGTCGTTCAGCCGCCCGGCTTCTTCTTGGGCAAGGATGGCAAGCCCAGCCCGCTGAAGGTCGTCGCCAAGGGCTATGGCCGGGTGATCATCGCCCACTCAGAGCTGAACGGCGCCCAGAACGCGCGCGGCGCCTTCGAGCACGGCGCCCGCGCCGCCAAGGAAGCCGCGGCCCTGACGTGAGCCGCCGCGCCCCTCCCCTCGCCTGATCCTTTCACCGCCGCGTGCGCTCGCACGCGGCGGTTTGCTTTCATCCCTCGCACTTCATCGGAGAGACCAGACCATGCGCATCGCCGCTTCCCTCACCGCCCTGGCCCTGCTGGGCGCGGCGTCATCCGTTTCGGCTCAGGAAGTCGTCCGGCACGGCCGCGAAGGCTCGATGCTGCTGGAGAGCGTCGAACTGGGCGCAGGCGCCAAGACGCTGATCATCGGCGGCTACGCGGCCGCCCCGCTCGACCCGAACGACCGCTCCAAGGGCTATGGCGACACCAAGACCCAGACCATCAGCACCCTGAAGAAGATGCAGGGCGTGCTGGAGAAGCACGGCTACAAGATGTCCGACATGGTCAAGATGAACATCTTCGTCGTGGCCGACCCGGCGCTGGGCAAGGCCGACTACGCGGGCGTCAACGCCGGCTTCAAGGAATTCTTCCAGACCCCGGCAAACCCCAACACGGTCGCCCGCACCGCCCTGGAGATCAAGGCGCTGCAGAGCCCCGACCTCTATGTCGAGATCGAGGGCTGGGCGGCGCGCTAAGCCCCCTCACCGACGACCAGATATGCGATCGCCGCCCTTTTCAGGGCGGCGATCTTTTTGTTTCCAACGGAGCGCCAGGACCGAGTCTGAGGGGCTGGGCTCTATCGCGCTCCAACGCATGGAAACAAACACGGCATGTCTGCTTCCGGCGTTTCCACCGGAAGCAGACGACGACGGAAGACTAGAACCGGAAGCGAGCCCCCACGCGATAGGCCCGGCCCAGCAGGTCGTACTGGCTGGTCGTGCCGAAGGCATAGGCGACGCTGAATAGGCCGGGGATCGGATTGGGGTCGCGATCCAGCAGGTTTTCCACCACCCCGAACACGGTGACAGTCCGCCCCGCGATCTTCAGGTCGTAGTTCTGGGCCAGCTCGACATAGGCGGCCGAGCCGAAGTGGTTGATAGCCTCGGCCACACCTTGAGCATTGGTGGTCGGGAAGTTGCTGAGACGGCCACCGCCCAGATAGCGCACCGAGACCGTCGTGCGGCTGGGCCCATAGCTGTAGGTGCCGGTCAGCAGACCGTTCCACTTCATCGTGCCGGGCAGGCCCAGTTGGTCGGTCAGGGTCCCGGCCAAGGCGGTCTCGTTGGTCAGGGTGTTGGAGGCCAAAAGGCGCAGGTCCACCGCCCCCTTCAGGCTGTCGCTGAAGCGGGAAAGGTCGGCCTGGTACGAGACTTCGTAGTCGACGCCTTCCACCGCCTGCTTCTGGGCGTTGACGCCGCCGATATAGATGGTCGCGCCTTCAATGCCCTGGCTGCCCGGCACACGAACGATTGAGGCGCAGGACGCCGGATCTTGCTGCACGCCAGCGCCGTAGCACTGGTTGATCAGTTGCTGAGCCCCGATGGCGACGATCGCGTTGCCGATCTCGATCTTGTACCAATCGACCGAGGCGCTGAAGCCAGGCAGCCAGCCCGGCCGGTAGACCAGGCCCGCGGTCCAGGTCTTGGCCACTTCCGGCACCAGGTTCGGGTTGCCGCCGCTGATCGTATAGGTCGAGACCGTCGGACCGCCCGGCCGGCTGGCGTCGACGAAGGTGTTCTGGAAGGCGGTGCCGGCGGCATACAGATCGCTGAGGTTCGGGGCGCGGATGTCGCGCGAGCGCGTGCCGCGCAGACGCAGGTCGTCATTGACCTCCCAGGTCAAGCCGCCCTTCCAGGTCGTGACCGCGCCGCTGGTCGAATAGTCGGTGCGGCGGATCGCGCCGTTGAAGTCCACGCTCTTGAAGAACGGCGCGTCCTTGATCAGCGGGATCAGCGTTTCGGCAAAGGCCTCCTTGACGTCGAAGCTGCCGCGCGAGGCGCTGAAATTGCCAGTGAACCAGGCCGATTGCAGCGACAGCGGATCGGCGCTCGCGGTGAACTGCTCCTTGCGATACTCGAAGCCGGCGGCGATCGAGACCGGCCCCGCCCAGGTCGAGAAGGGCTCGTACTGCGCGTCGACGGCCCAGACGTCCTGCTGGATATCGAGGTCCTGACGGGCCTGCAGGCCCTCATCGACGCCCAGCACCCAGCGGACCGCGTTCTGCCCCGGCGCGCCGATGCCGAAGATGTTCAGCGGCACGCAGCCATTGGCGGCGTTGGTCAGCTGCGAACGACAGATGGCTTGTCCCGCCGCGACGCCGGCCACGCCGCCGGTCGCCGGGTTGGCGATGACGTCGATGGCCTGGTTGTAGCGCGCGACGATCGGGTTGTTGTCGCGCGTGTACCAGACGTCGCTGTCACCGCGCTGGTAGTAGGCGCTCCACTTGCCCGTCTCCAGGAAGCGGCCTTCCAGGGCGGCGAGGTAGCGGTTCTGCCGACGATAGTAGCCGGCCTCCCCGCCGTGACCGCCGGGCGTCACCAGGTCGTAGTTCAGGCGCCCCATGGTGAAGCCAGTCAGGTTCTGGGCGACCATCGCCTGACGGATGGTGGTGGGGATGAAGGGGTTGTCGATGCTGACATTGATGTTGGCCATCCGGTTGTACTGCGACGACCAGTTGGAGGCGTCGGAGCCGCCGCGCGACGCCTCGAAGACGGCGGTTATGGTGTCGGTCAGCTCGTAGCTGGCCCGGCCATAGACCGACCAGTTCTCGACCGGTGGCAACAGCGGCCAGATACGGGCGATGTCCTCGACCGTGCCGCCGGCCTGGTAGTCGCCGCTCTGGAGCGGCCCGAAGGTGAACTGGCCGATCTGCGCGTTCTCGCCGAACATCACGCCACGCAACGGGCCGCTGGTGATCAGGCCGCCTGGGGTCGCACGGCCATAGCCGATGTCGTTGCGCACGATGCGGCCCGGCTGACCATTGGTGGCGGTCCAGGCCGGGTTGGCGATCATCCGATAGCCGGGCTGATACCAGTCGCGGCTCATGACGGAGTCGACGCCCTTGCCCTCGAAATAGTTGGCGCTGACCAGCACATGACCCCGCCCGCCGGCGAACTTGGCGCCGAACGCCATGTCCGCCGTGTAGGTCTCCGCGTCACCTTGCTCGGTGACGCCGGCGCTAGCCGAGCCCTTGAAGCCGGTGAACTTGGTGTCGAGGACGAAATTGACGACCCCGGCCACGGCGTCGGAGCCATAGGCCGCCGAGGCGCCGCCAGTGACGATATCCACCCGCTGCAGCAGGTTGGTCGGCAGGAGGTTGATATCGACGGCCGAGTTGAGGCCGGCAGACACCACGCGGCGACCATCCAGCAGCACGAGCGTCCGCGTTGGACCCAGGTTACGGGCGTTGAGCAGATTGGCGCCGCCGCCGGTGGTGCCGGCGCTCAGCGTCGTCGTGCGCGGCGAGGTCGGCTGGCCCATCTGCGGCAGCTGATTGATGTAGTCGGCGACATTGGTCGGCGCCCGGCGCTCCAGCGCCTCGGCGCCCAACACCGTCGTGGGAGTCGGCGCCTGATAGCCGTCGCGAACGATCCGCGAGCCGGTGACCATCACCTCCTCGACCAGCGCCGGCGCCGCACTGGCTTCGGGCGCGGGATCGGCCGTGATCTGCGCTGTCGCACCAGCCTGGCCGTAACTGATCTTCTCCAGCAGCGACGGCGCGTTGCGCGCGGTGACGACGGGCGGAGCGCTTTCGCCCGCGGAGACCTCCTGCCCCAGGGTCAGGATCGCGCCTTGCGAGCCGACCCGCAATCCGGTGCCCTTAAGCAAGGCGGTCAGCGCCGCGCGAGGCTCCAGGCGGCCCTTCACGCCGGCCGTGCGGCGACCAGTCACCAACGTTGTTGGGACCATCATCTCCTGGTTGGCTTGGCGCGCGAAGCTGCTCAAGGCGCCGCCCAGCTCGCCCGGCGCGATGTTGAAGTCCCGCGCCTGTTCCGCCGCTGCGACCGAGGTGGCGGCCATGGACAGGGCGATCACCGTCGCCGAACAGCCGCCATAGATCGAAAGCTTGTTACGCATGTTGCATCCCCGATAGCTGACAGGCTCGCGGCCTTTTCAACTTCGGGGGACGCAACTCCGTCACAATCCCGCCAAAAAAGTTTCACTCGCGCCGACATCCGATACAAATCGGATCGCCTCGCCCATCGCGCGGGCGCCGCCAGCGTTCGAGCCGATCAGCGCAGGGCGAACCGCCTCCTTCGCAACAGAGCGGCCGTAGGCTGAGCTTCACCACGTCCCAAAGTGATTTCACTAGGCAGCAACGCGCCAGTTTCTGCCGTTGTCGCACCGCCAGGAACCGGACGTTCAACACCTAGGATAGGGAGACCGTCTCCGCCTCCTAACCCTTGCCCCTTGGGAGATAGCTTGTCGGAGGGAACTAGGATGTTAGCCTTCCCTGGACCGAAAGGCAGCTGGCGTGGATTGGACCGCAATAGCAGGAGAGCTTCGCGCGGCGGCGGTCGCGGCCGTCGACATGTTGAGTTCCGCGCTCGAAGGGCGACGGCTCTATGCGATCTGTCTCCAGACAGCGGATGACGGCATGAGCGTCGGTTTCTGCGCCAATACCGAGGAAAGCTACGCCGAGAAGCACGCCTCCGAGGCCAAGGTCGAAAACATGAGCTCTGACTACGCGGCCTATCTGCGCTGGGCGCCCGCCGAGTGGGGATACGAAGGGCCCGGCGACGAGTTTTTCGCGGACATCAATCGCGACCTCACTGCGGCAAGCGCCACTTCGCACGATGATTTCGCCGTCTATTTCGACCATCTCATACACGCGATGATCGACGCGTTGGCCCATCTGCGGGCAGAGCGGGCACAGGCGCTCGAAGCTGTGACTTTACACGGGCCACCACGACCGCCTTCGCCGCAGCGTCTAGGGCTATCTTGAGCTCAAAGTCGCAAGCTCGATGCGCAGCGAAGGATCGGTCTCCACCGCATCGATGATCTCGTTGTAGCGGGCAAGCAGCGCCTGGATGACCTCCAGGCGCTCACCATTGCTCGCGCCCTGGCGCGACAGGATGTCAGCGGCGAGCCATTGCTCGATGTCGAACACATCGAGGCGTTCACCGATCGCGGCGTTCTCCGCAAGGCCTGTGGCGAGCGCAACGCCGCGCCCGACCGTGAAGATGATTGGCCGCTGGCCCGAGGCTAAGTTGGCCTGGCATTTGCGGATGAGGGCCTCGCCTGGCGCCGTAGAAACGTGGATCGCCAGATCCCCTAGATCAAAGTCACCCGGCCGCGCCTGGCCTTCGTCTTTGGTGGAGACCGAATGGTGCGCAACAAGCTTGCCGTAATCGCCAGCCAGCTTGGCCCCGACGAGATGCTGCAGAATAGCGCCCAACACCATCGTGCCGGGCAACTCCTTCTGGCGCGCTTCGGCCTGAGCAAACAAATGCCTCAGCGCGGACCTGATGCTCAGCGTCGGGTCGACGCGAAACGCAAACGGTTTGGCCGCAAAGAATTGCCGAACCCGACCGATCCAGAAGGCCTCAACGCGGTCCAAGTCAAACGCCTCGCCTTCAGCCAGAGCGTTTAGGAAACTCACATAGGCGCTCATCATGCCCAGCGATCCGCGCGTGGTGCGGCCGCCCTCCTCGGCCAGGACCCGCGTGATGCCGTGACGCCCGAGGATGGTCTGCACCTTGGCCTTCCCAAGACCCAGAACCTGGCCTTCTCGACCGGTGCGCAGCTTGGCCGGATCAAGCGGCATGCCCATGGAGCGCGCGTGGTCGGTCACCACCAGGGGCAGACACAGGGTCCCCTTGGTGCGCACGCCGTGCTGCTCGGCAAAGGCCAAGAGCGCGTCTTCGAGCGTCGCGGGCGCTTGAGGCTCCTCGACGATCTCAAAACCCTTGGCGGTAATCTCGTCCGTCACCCTTTAGGCCTCACTGCTGCTCTGCGAGCGCACTTCTAGCAAATGCGAGGAAATCGGCGATGTGGCGAGCATGCAGAACAGCCACGCCGTCGGGGTTGATCTCTAGCCGAAGCCCGGCCTGTCGCGCCCATCGCATGATCGGCAGGATCCGCCGCGGCAGCGCGTAGAACGCCACGAACGGATTGGCCCCATGGTGGAAGTGACCAAACGCGCCGCCATTGCAGCTGGCGATCGGCGTCGCACCGGCGGCCGAAACCGTGAGCACTGCGGAGCCAACACCAATGTCGAGCCCATACAAGGCTTGATCAGGCGACAGGTCTTCAAGGCGGCAGAGCTCCTCAACGATCAGTGCCTCTTCCTGCGTAGGCTGGGCGGCCGCCTCGATCCGGGCGATCAGGCCAGCCTCAACGGCGATCGCATTTGCGACATCCGGCCAGCGAAAAGCGCGCAGGTCTTGATAGTGCTGATTGCCGCCGGGCGCGGCGTCCTCGCCTTGGACCTCTGAGCGGTGAGGTCGATAGAGCCTTGCAGGATCAATGTCCTGCCCCGGCTCGATGTCGAACAGCTTCATATCGCAACATAACTCGCTGAGCGGGCATTTTTGCAACGATTCGTGCTTAAAGGTTATTGACGTTAATGGAACGTAAGTGGAACTAGTCTAGCCGTTGCGACGAATCTGAGAGGGACCCGGCATGAAGCGATCCATCGCGTCGAGGAACCAGGCTCACCCTGTTGAGGCGCTCCAAGCGCCGCAGACCGACGCTGACGCGCGCGTTTTCTACGAATTCTTTGCTGGCGGCGGCATGGCCCGCGCTGGTCTGCAACAGTGGCGCTGCGCCTTCGCCAACGACTTCGACCCGATGAAAGCGGCCGTCTACCGCGACAACTGGGGCGGCGACCATTTGGTCTGCGGCGACGTGGCAAAGGTCACAACCGAGCAGCTGCCGGGCAAGGCTGATCTGGTGTGGGGCTCTTTCCCCTGCCAGGACCTCTCGCTTGCCGGCACGATCAGGGGGCTGGGCTCGGCCGATGCCGAGCAGCACACGCGCTCGGGCACCTTCTGGCCGTTCTGGTCGCTGCTTGAAGCGCTCCGGGGCGAGGGACGCGCGCCGCGGACCCTGATCCTGGAGAACGTCTACGGCGCCATCACCTCCAATCAGGGCCGCGATTTTGCGGCGATCTGCCAGGTGCTGGCCGACGCCGGCTATCGGTTCGGCGCCATGGTGGTCGACGCTAAGCGCTTTGTCGCTCAATCGCGCCCTCGCCTCTTCATCGTCGCGGTGCGCGAAGAGGTTGCGGTCCCCGCCGAGCTCGTTTCGGATCAACCTTCTCAGGCCTGGTCGCCGCCACGACTTGTCGCCGCCTACGACGCCCTGCCAGAGGCCACGCGCTCAAAGGCCATCTGGTGGGCTCTCCCCGAACCGGAAGGCGCCCCGACGCGGTTCTCCGAGCTCATCGAGGACCACCCTGGTGATGTCGATTGGCACACGCGCGCTGAGACCGCAAAGCTGCTGGCGATGATGAGCCCCGTTAATCACGCCAAGGTCGAAGCGGCGAAAAAGGCGGGGCGCCGGATGGTCGGCGGCGTCTATCGGCGCACGCGGCTCGACAGCCGCGGAATGAAGGTGCAACGCGCCGAGGTCCGGTTCGATGAAGTCGCCGGCTGCCTGCGTACGCCCGCCGGCGGAAGCTCAAGACAAATCATTCTTGTCGTCGACGGCAACAAGGTTCGCTCCCGCCTTCTTTCCGGGCGCGAAGCTGCCCGGCTGATGGGCCTGGATGACGACTACAAGCTACCCGCACGCTACAATGATGCCTATCACGTCGCCGGCGATGGCGTTGTAGTGCCGGTGGTCAGCCACCTTGCCTCCGCTTTGGTGGAGCCGATCCTAGACTTCGACGATTCCGCGCGAGTGCTACTCGCCGCGGAATAGATTGCATCGGCCGACAGCAGCTATTCGATCCTCATCGATCTCATTGGCACCTGTACGACCGACCGCGATGCTGCTCTGGACTCTGATCTACCTCCCTGAGAGCCAAGCGGTGAAGCGGGCCCACGCGCTCCTCTTTTGGGTCGAAGCATTGGCAGGCGCGGGTGCGTGGGCAACCATTCGCGCCGGCGGATCAAACATTTCAGCCCGCGCACGCCCATCGCGCAGAATGCCAGCCGCGATTTCCGCATCTGACCACGATCCCGCATCCACAACTCGCCCTTCGCGCAGGACGTAGTGTGACCGGCACTTCAACAGCCAGTTGCCGACCGACGGATGCAGCGAGACCGCGTCGCCGTCGAAGGTCATTTTCCATTGCGCCGGCGCGAACGGAGTCACCACCTCCTCGCCGCAGCCGCAGCAGCACAGGTGCGAGGCCGTGGCGTACTCCATCGAGATATAAAGGATGCCGGGGCTCAGCTTGTCCGGCATGTGCCGGACAAACTGATGATCCAGGTGCTTGTGCTTCAGCATTATTGATCCCCGTTCAGCAGCAGGTTGCCGTCGGTCGTGTAGGTGCTGTGGTGCTCGCCTTCTAGGTCCCGGTAGAAGCCGCGCAGCTTCTTCCACTTGATCACGGCCATGACCGCATTCAGGGCGTTGAGGTCGGCGACCTGGATGTTGGTGGCGTATAGGTCCTCACCCTTGTCGTCGCTGAAATCAATGCGGCCAGCATGGATGTGGTCGCGCTTGGCCGGCGTGCTGGCGGTGATGCGCAGGATGCCGCCGAGCGAGCCATCGTCGAGCTGCAGGCCCATGCCGACGTCGATGAACGAGGCGCCGATCGCCTCGAGCTTGTCGATCACCGCCTTTTTCGACGGGCCATCGTCGATGCAGATGAAGGCGAAGGTCACGCCGTCCAACAGGTGGGCGTTGGTGGCGTCGATGGCGACCGGATGCGGCACGATCCCTTTGCGCATGCGCGAATAGATTTGGGCCCAGTAATCGACCTTGAGCGGCAGTTCACGCAGGTCCTCCAGGGACGCCGCACCGGGTGCCCGGAAGGCGTTGTGCGACATGAAGTCGTCCGCGTCGAACAGGCGGATCTCCGGCGCAGGCGTTTTGGCCACCAGGTCGAGGATGTAGCCGCCCGTCCCGCCGACGCCGATGATAGCGACCGTCTCCTGCGCCAGCTTTTCAGCCAGAGCGCCCAGGCCGGCCCGCCCAGTGGCGGTGTCCGTGTAGTTGAACACCGACGCCTCCTCCTCTTCCGGGACCGCGTTGCCGCGGGCGGTGACGCCTGGCGACACGGTCGTCGCCGGGCCCGAAATCACCGCGATGTAGGTCGTCATCTTGTGGTGGTAGTCGCGGTAGCCCCCTTCCGGCTTGTTCGAGAACCCGTGACTGACGATCAGGCCATGGCCCAGGTTCGTCGGGTTATCCTGGTGACGCAGCGCTTCGATCGAGCGGCCGTCCACGCTGCACGGGAACTCGCCGATCCAGTGAATCACATGCGTTTCAGGCGCTTGGGTCTGGTCTCCAGCCAGGTTAAGGGTGGAGACCAGGGTGCCGCGCTTCAGCTCCTGCTTGGCGTTGAGGTACGGCACCTCGCGCAGGACCAAGAGATTGCCCTTGATCTGCACGAGGTAACCGTCCTCGCGGAGCTGCTTCAGGTCAGCGCTACGAGCGAACGGTGCGGGTGACATTGAAGACCGTCCCGTTCTTCACTTCGACCTTGCCGCCGGGGCCGAGTTCGCCCGCGTGCGGGTGCGCCGCTGCGTGGCGGTAGGTCATGGAGTAGACCGTGTTCTGGTCGGCGGCGCCGCCCGGGAAGGCGAGCTGCACGACCTGTTCGAACCCGGCGACCTTGCCAGGGATCTCGCGGGGGCGCGAGTTGACGATGATCTCGGTCTCGCGGTGCGCGAGGGCGTCCTCGATCTCGTGCTCGGCCTTGCGGATCTCGTCCTCGGCGCGGTGCTCGGCCTCGTGGGCCAGCGCCAGGTCGTGCTCCGCCGTCTTCAGGTCTTCGAGCGCGTGCTCGAGGTTGGGCGGTTCACCGCCATTGTTGGGGGTATTCATAAGTAGGTTTCCTTCGCTTGTTGACCAGCCTCGTGGGCTTCAAAGGGTCAATCGATACGAAGGCGGCGAACCGGTAAGGCGTCGGACCTAAATGTTCAGGGCGCCGGGCGAGACCGGGCCGCAGACGAAAAACGCCGGGCACCCAGGGCACGTGCGCTCCGACGGGACGGCGCTGAAGGCGCCGGCCCTGATCCTGGCGAGATAGGTCGAAAGCTTCTCTTGGCGGTTACGCAGCACCGTGGCGCTCAAGCTCAAGGCCGTGATCGCCTGGTCGGTGAGATGGACCAGTTCGACGCGGGCGCCAGACCCATGCTGCTGCGCGGCCAACAGCAACGAGGCCGCACCGACGTCCGAATCCTCCTTCGAGCGCATCCGCCCGGTGCGCACGCGCCGGAACACCAACGTCCCGTCGGGCGCTGTGACCACGTCTTCAGCGCGAAACACCAGTTCATCGCCGTCCAAAGTTAGGCGAAGCGGCGTGGATGGCACGGCCTTCGCGCCCGCCCGCGTCGATCGAAAATAGCGGACCATGTCGATCGCGGCGGCTTGAAGTTCAGGGAGAACGCCGCAGTCCGCAAGGCAATGGTCGATGCACGCCTGAGCGACGTGGCGGGCCAGGTCCGCATCCGTCGTAATGTCGATCGTCCCCGCCACGACGGCTTGCGTCACCGCGCGCACGGCCTCGTGCATGAGCATGTAGACGGTCTCGGAACGCCGGCCGCCGATCTGAAGCACATATGTGTAGAAGAACCGTCGCGGACATGGCTCATAGAGCGAGAGTTGCGACCCGGTGAACTGGAGCCTGCCGGCGACCACCAAGCTGATCGGTGCGTCCTCGGGCTTGGGCGGAAGGGTTCGAGTGGGCGTAATCGATCGGCGCGCCAGGTGGGTCCCGAGACGATCGAGGAACGGCGACAAAGGCCGCGCCGCGTCGTTGGACTTGTGGGTGACCGCGTAGAGGAAGAGGCGATCGCGCGCCCGTGAGGCGGCGACGTAGAACAAGCATTCGCGCTCTTCGGCGTCGCCGGCGCGGAACACCGTCAGGGCGTCGCCCTCCCCGCCGGCGACCATGCCGTCAGGCGGCAGACAGGCCGGGGACTTGGCGTTGCCGGGCAAGGTGTCCTGGTTCAGCCCGGGCAGATGGACCACCGGGAACTCCAAGCCCTTGGCCCCATGCACGGTCATGAGCCGAACCGCGTCGAGGGTTTGTGCGGCGGCCGGCAGCTGGCGTAAGTCGCGGTCGTCACCGATCCGGACGAGCCGCCGGACGCGGTCGAGCAGGCGCTTTACAGGCCACCCGCGCCCGCGCGGCTGGACGCGTAAGAAGTTCATGAATTGCCAGATCGCGATCCCACGCGACCGATCAGACACCGAGGTCGCGGTGGCGATGTCGGCGGCGATCCGCGTCCGATCAAGCAGGACCGCGGCCAGGACGTCCCATGGCGAGGATGCTTCGGTGAACCCCGCGAGCGCGGCCTGGAGGCGTCCCCAGGCGGCCTGACCGGGCTCGCTCAAGATCGCTGGGTCGATCTTCGACCACCCGCCGGGCACGTCGTCTTCTTCAGCGTCACGAAGCGCGCCGAGCACCAGGGCGACGTCGCCAAGCGATAACGAAAACTGAGGCGAGGTCCCGACCCGGACGACGCCCATGGCGCGCGCGTCGACCAGCAGCGACAACATCGCCAGCAGGTCCTTGACCTCCGGCCGTTCAAACAGACTGCCCAAGAAGAGCACCGGAATGCCCAGGCGTTCGAGGTCCCGCCCGATCGACGACAAGCGCTCGTTGCCCGTGCACAACACCGCCTGGTCGCGGTACTTGTGGCCGGCGGCTTTCATGGCCTCGATCGCGTCGGCGATGGCGACAACCTGTTCGTCGCTTTGCCGGACCGCGTGGAGCTCGACGGGGGTGCCTAGCGCCCCGCGATCGGCCTCGAGCCCAGCGTCGCCGTCCGACACCTTCATCTGCGCCGCGAAAGCCGAAAAGGTGTCGACCACCTCCTTAAATGACCGGTAGTTACGCTCCAGGCGGCCGCGCGCGCCGCCCGGGAAGTCGTCCTTACCGAAGCGCGCGGTGTTGAACGACGAAGCGCCTCGAAACCGGTAGATCGACTGCTTGGCGTCGCCGACGACCCAGAGATTCTCGCCCGTCGGGCAGATCGCCTCCAACAGGCGCACACTGCTCCGGTTGACGTCCTGGTACTCGTCGACGAGCACATGGTCGTACGCGCCCTGGATGCTCGCGCGCACCCCGGGGTCGCTTTCGAGAAGCCGCACCGGCATCGACACCAGATCGCCGAAATCGATGCAGTGCGCCTGGCGCTTGAGCCGTTCGTAGGCGTCGTAGACCACGGCGACTTCCGCCGCCTTATCGGCCTCATCGATCTGGTCGCTCGTCGCCGCCTTGGCGCGCATCGCCGCAGCCAAGGCGGCGTATTCGCTCGCGTCGACCACCTCGTCCTTGGCGCGCGAGATCGCCGACAGGATGTCAGCGATGTTGCGGGTGGGGTCGTAGAGGTCCTGGTAGTGCTTCAAGCGAAGGCGGGGAAACTCCTGCTCGAGCAGTTCGACCGCCTCGGTGCGGTCCATCATTCGAGGGGCCTTCGGCAAGCCGAGCTGGGGCGCGAAACGCCGCACGATGTCGAGGCCGAAGGCGTGGAACGTGCCCATCCACATCGCAGCGGCCGCGTCAGGGTTCTTGCGCGCGATCCGCTCGGTCATTTCTCCGGCGGCCTTGTTGGAGAAGGTCAGGACGAGGATGCGCCGCGGATCGACCCCGTCCGCGAGCAGGCCCTCGATCCGTCCTGTCAGCGTCTGGGTCTTGCCGGTCCCGGGGCCCGCCTCGAGCAGATAGGCCTTGCCCCGATGCTGGGCCGCTGCGGCTTGGAGCGGGTTGAGTGGCCGCTCGACGTGCGGCTTCTCGGGGATCAGAGGTTCAACCGGGAGCAATAGGGAGTCGAGCAACTGCTGAGCGACAACATCGACCGGCGCGCCCATCTGCGCCGCGATTTGCGACGCGGTCAGGCCTTCATCGACGTGAAGTCGCCGGACGAACGCGCGCGGCAGCAGGAATTCACGCGCGAAGAGGTCCATCTGGACCTCCCGGCGCTGGTGGCGGCCGTAGTCGACAACCCGGTCGAATCCGACCGGGGACGGCTCGGCCGGCCGCACGGCGTCGACCTCAGTGATAGTCACCGGCCCGGTTTCATCACCGAGCTCGACGTGGCCCAGTTCGTGCGCGACGAGGAACGCCTGCTCGAAGTCAGAGCCGATGTTCTCGTGGATGATCAGGCCATCGGCGGGTACGTACGTCGCCCGGCCGCCGTCGAGGATCCCAGCCCCTGGAGTCGCCTTTTCTACGTCCAGACCGCGACGCTTGGCTTCCGCGAGCACGAACGCATAGGGCTGCCGCGGATCCTTTCCGGTCAAGACCGCTTGCTCATGAAGATCGGCGGCCCGGCGACGGCCTAGTTCAGCAGCGTCCATGTCAGTCGACGTCCGCTAACAACCGCGCCCGATCGTCTTCGGACACGCCCGCGTCGATCAGGACGCGCTCAAAAGGCACCTGGGTCGCCGCCGTCGGTTGCGCATCAGCCCGATAACTGCGGGCGAAGGCGGGTGCGGGCGGGGGTGAGAGCCAGGCGAAAAGATCGTCGGGCGAGATCGAAACCGCGTCCGCGAGCCTCCGCATGAAGCCGCGGGGAACCGAGGCCGGCTGAATCCGGCGCTCGCGGAAAGACGTCACGACCTGGCGTGGGACGCCCATTTCGGTCGCGATTTCGCGGCTCCGCGTCGGCGACAGCGCCGCGAACGGGTCCGCCACGGCTTTTGGCTGGGCGGCGGCGTGCTTAAGCCAACCGGCATCGATCATGGCCAGGTCGGCGGCCGACAGCTCTTCGTCCGCAGGCTCGGCTTGCATAAGCTCGCGCGCCAGGTCGATCAGCTCGCCCGCGAACTGCGGATAGGCCGTCAGGTAGCGATCGAGGGTTACCTTCGCATGGGTTTCCTCCATGGCGAACGCGTCAATCACGTCTTCGAGACGGCTGGTGCGTGGATCGGTCATTGATCTTCCCCTTCGATCAGCACCTCGCGCAGCGTCTTGAACGCGCGCTCACGGTAGTTCCAGATCGTCTTGGGCGTCTTGTTCAGCACCTTGCAGATCGTGATGACGTCCGGATCCTCGGATTGGATTTGATATCCTAGCATAAGCATCTGGATGGTCCTGCTTTGTTCCGTTGGCAGGGCCTCAATCGCTGCGTCCAGGCGCAACCGGAAAGCCGCGTTCTCGATTTCCATCCCTTCGAACGGATTGGTGCTTCCCGCTGCCTGTTCGATCTCGGGCGTCAGCTCGCCGTTATCGTCGTCGTAGGTGAGCGGCTGGCTGCGATTCTCATCGCGCCATGCTTGCCGCTGCGCGTCCTGACGCAGGCGCTTAAGCGCCATGTCGAACCGAATTTCGAAGAAGTCGAGCCGGTCATCGTAGGCTTGGCGGTCGCCCGCCAGCATCTCGACGAACCGCTCATAGACCTTCTCGCGGATACGCTCCCTCGTCAGCAAGCGCGATGTTCCGTCGGCGGCGTCAGCGGTCGGCAGCGCGCGCAACACGCGCGCGGACAAGACCTTATAGAGCCGTTCGAACCAAGCGTCCGAATTGTCGGCCCGGCTCGCTCGTACGAAATATACCAAACACTCGGTCGGGATGTAGTGGGCATCGTCGCGCGCGCGGATCTGGGCGCGAGCAACAAGCTCGTCGCGCGACAGGCTCTCCAGCGTCTGCAGCGATGCCTCGATCTTCGCGGGCCGGCGATATCGCGACTTGTCCGGCTTCTGCTTTCTCAGCGCTGAGATCAATTCATCCTCCGCCTCTTACAGGTTCCCAACCTCACCCGCGCGCGAACACGGCGGGCGTCGTTCAACTGTCGGGTACCGCTGTGTCGGCCATCCCAAGAGGTAATCGGCGGCAACAAGGCCAACCGGTAAGCTTCGCGTCAAATACTAGTGGGAGGAGAACCACCCGCTCAAGGTGTGTCTTGGCCTTGCTTATCTATTAGCTGCTCGGCTCATGAGCTGGTCGCGAACGACGTGGGGCCTAGAAGCGAGATAGGCCTCGGTCCAGACAACGTTCCTGAGCTGATCGGCCCACCGGCGACAACCAGACCTTCCCAACGTCAGCGATGAGTCATGAGCAGACTCGAATACCCCTGCGCCTCGGCTCCAACCGCTAGAAAGCCTTCGCCTCGCGCCGGTCCGCCCATTGCTTCGGAGGGGCTCGAACTCTTGTGGCGGCGGCGCGCTGACAAGGAAGCGCCATCTCCTACGCTGTAACTCAGCTGGTGGGTTCTGTGGAGCGCCTCAGCCTAGATCCCCACTCCGCGCGGTTGTCACATCCTGGCCCGACCTCAACCGCGTCGCCCCGCTCTGCCTTCCGCCAGCCTAGCGCGATGAAGCAAAGATAGATTTTCGCTAGCGAGCCGAGACCTGTCTTCTCTCAGCGATTTGACTTCTGCTCGGAGCTTCGAAATCTCATCTCTGAGCTCTGACAATGGTGACGTCACCGGTCCCGCGCCGCGATCCGCTGTCGCCGATGTGGTGATCTGCTGCAACACATCCCGGTGCGTCGTGTAGAGGGGGTTCCGGGTCAGGCCCGCCTCGCGAGCGACAGAGGTCGGCGTCACCCGGATAAGCCTGCCAAGATGGTCGGGGTGAACGCCGCTTGCGTTTTGGAGTCTCTCGAGCGCGTCTAGGTAAGCCTGCTTTGTTGACGCATCACCCATTGTCGAGCCCTTCGGCTGATCGGTTCAAGGACGCGAGCACCGTGTCGCATTGCGCGATGACGTCCGTTAGCACCGCCTGTGTTAGGCGCGGAGCGCCTTCCGCCAAGGCGACGTTCCGTTCACGGCGAGCGGTCCAATAGGCCCTGTGGCGCTCCTCAACGACAAAGTTGGAGCAGCTAAGGCAGACCGAAGGGCTCCGATTGACCGGATTGGGCGCGACATCTCCGTCGCACCGGGAAGTTTCGGTCTGGAAGACGCACCAGCCATACTCACACGAGTGAACTGTGAGATCGGTCTCGCGCAGCACAAAATCCAGGTAGTCGCGGCGTATCTGGTCGCCGGCGCGACCCCGGAACGCGAAATTTCCGCTTCGTATCCGGTCGCCCAACTTCCCTCCCAAGGCGCCGTTCGACAGCATGGCGTCCAATGCGACAGCTGTTTCTGCGCGACGCTCCGCGTCCACCAGTGCGAGGAGGTCGAAGTCGCTGCCAATGTACCCTTTGGCGGTCATGGCGACCGACGCATGCTTAAAGTGTTCGGCTAGCCCTAGCAGTTGAGCTCGATCTTGCCGAGCGATGAAGCGAGCAAACGTTTTCCGAAACTGGTGTGTAGAAAAATCCCACCGGCGCCCTTCGTGCAATGGCGGCGCGGAGACCTCTATAAAATCATCCATCCAAACGGTGATACGGTTTGTCGTGATGCCTATGGGCGGGGAGTCTACTCTGTATTTTACCAGAAATAGCTCCCGACATTGAGCAGCTTGACGCAGGTTCCCACTGAGTTGCTCTAAAACGGCAACGGCCGCGACGACGGGTTCGGGGGCAATCCAGGTTTGCATCGTGCCAGTGGCGTTCGCACTGGTCTTGAACAGCATGGCTCTAATGTAAGCCTGAGACTGACTGGTGTCGCCGAGTTTGTGCCGTTCTACGCAGCCGAGTTGGAGGGACAATACTTCACTGACCCGCATTCCAACGAGTCCGGCGATCACTATAAAGCACGCGCTGTAAAGTTGCCGCTCTAATCGGCAAATATCCCTCATCGAGTATTTCCCGCACCCAGGAACGGCAGGCAACTTACTGTGCCTTATCGCTTTCGAGAGGGCCTTTCTTTCTTTGCTGTTGCTATAGCTCCTGATATAGATGTTACTTGCTATCGAGCGTGCCTGGAAAATGGTGGCGCTGTAGATTTCCACCCATTTGATTGCATCCTGAAGGATGTGGACCGCAATTTCGTCCGGAATAAATGGAATGGAATCTCGATCTTCCCGAGTAATCCCCGCTGCTTCATACGTCGTCTCTGTGGGAAAAGGGTCAAACGTCAAGTGGTCATCAAGAAATTTTCTATACCTATACATATCCTTCACGGCAGTAAGATACGTAGTTAAAGTTCGATTGTGGATCGTTGGCCGAGCCTCCCGCTTTTTAAAGGCGGCACCCCTCGCTCTCAGGTACAAAACGAGGGCATCAATATGATGCGGCTCTATTTCCTTTAATCTACGAACTCCATTGGAAAGAAGCCATCGAATTATTACGAATAATATTCTGGATTTTGAAAACATGGTTGAGGCGCTACAGCGTTTGCGGCCATCCAATGTTCTTGTGCGAAGAGACCAGAGGAACGCTTTTGCCGACTCTAGGATCGCGCGATGCGAGATGTCAGTGAGCAGTGTTCCGTCGTCCAACTCCACAGCCCAGTTGATAACGCACTGATCGGGCCTCCGGCCGGCCGTGGGAATGTCTAGCCGCCACGAGTTGTCGCCAAATTTGCTGACGCTCGAGACCGCCTCCGTTGCAGAAAAGGGCGCTTGAAGCCCGTTTTGGACGAACGAGGGGTTGCCCATGACGTCCTCACTCGACCTCCACTGTGGGTGGCAACATGGCCATTATCGAGCGCGCTTCCTCAAGTGCATCAGCCGGAAAGCGCGGTATTATATCTCGCTCAAGTATAGCCAACTTGTCAGCGTAGAGTGCATTCCAGCGATCGGGCGAGACCGTGCGCCTAGCATTCGTTAGCGCTATTTGCGTCTGGAGCAGTCGCGCCAAGGTCTGCGATTCCAGCGGAATAACCGCGTGAGGGCAAGTAAAGCAACCAAGCCATGCTGTGCAGAGCCTGCCCTTTTGCTGCCCCGGCATGGGGCTGTTCAGCGGGTCCGAACAGGTGAAACCAGAGGCGGTGGCGCTGCTCGCATCGACATCGCTTTGGTGGCTCGGTGCAGGCGGGGCCTCAAAGAGCCCGGCCCTGATCGCGTCAACAAATCGAGCCTGAAGCTTACCGATCTCGCTAGCCCGGGCATTTCGGGCGGACGGGGCGTCAACATACAGTCTTGTCGTCTCAGGGCTCGCGTGGTTGGCCAGAGCCTGGGTCTTTAAGATGTCATTGCCAAGCGCGGCATGCGCAAGGGAGAGGCCTGTGGTTCTGAGGGAGGCCAGCGTGAGCCGTAGAGGCGCGCCCTCGTCATCGACAAGATCGTGTCGTTGAACAAACTCAGCCAGTTTGTTGAGGATGAGATAGCCTGGCGGCGGTTGAACCTGCCGATGCCGCTCGGTCGCGCCATAGATGAACAAAAGGTCCCGATGGCGAGGCTCGCAGCGATCGAGTAGCGGCTCGGTCATCGCTAGAACTCGATCGATCAAGCTCGGCGGGGACATATCCTTGTCGCGCAGAAATGTCCGACGTTGAGTTCGTCCCGACCTCGGCTTTTCCCAGCTAACTATCGATCTGCCATCAAGAAAAAGGTGTTCGGACAAGCAATCGCGGCGGATCAGTCTCAGGGCGTCAGGGTTGGCGAAAAGCTGACTGCCAATGGCGATCATGTAAGGGATCACCGCTTCCAGCGTCATGTGAAAGTACCGGCTCATTGAACTGATACCACCGGCGAGCCGAACAGCGCGAGCGAGGGGCGTAAATCCTGCACCCTTTCTCGTGAGCACCGACCAACTGGGCACTTCTGGGCCAAAGCGATCGTGAAGCGCCTTTATCAGAGTGGCCCTACAAGCTAAATCAAGGTTTCTGGGCGCAACTCTGCTGGTGCACTCACCGCTAGCAATTGCAGACTGACCGTACAGGAACAGATTCCAACTTTCGTTTATTTCAAGCCTACAAGCATTCAACACGCGCTTGATTTCGGCCTTGGATAAACCCTCGCGCCTCTTTGCATGTAGGTTGCGATTGGGAAATGGATTGAATGGAAGTTCGAGATCGTCACTAACCCATGCGGGGCGTCTAATCTGCATCCATCGCAAAAGGAGCTTCGGCGGCGTCCATACACCGCTCTTTGTGCCAATTGTCCAACCTGGATGGTGATCGATCCAGGATATGAATGCGTGAAGCGTTTCTGTACTTATTAGCTTGGTTTCGGTAATGGCCGCATTTTGCGGAAAATTAAGAAAATCAAAGAAATACTTGATCGTGTAAAAAGCTGTACGGCGGGTCTGAGATGCCGCCGACAAATAGTGTTCGTAAAAAGCTTCGACGAATGCGCAGCGTATATCGCCGTTGCCCGCGTAACGGTTGAAGTCGAATGTTTCCGGCGGTCCACCATCCGGTGCCGAAAACCGAACTATAAGGTCCGAAGGCGACGGGGAAAGCGCCACCACCTTTTGTGATATCGTGTAGTTTTTTCTGGAGCGGGCCATCTTAGAAAAGATCCCGAAACAGATCGTCCATGGTTACATCGATATGCGCGATGTCAGCTGCGATGACGTCGAGGTAGATCATCGTCGTTTCGATGCTCTCGTGACCTAGCAGAGTCTGGAGGGCGAGTAGCGGTTTTATGTCGGACCGCCCCACCGCCTCCCTTTGCAGGATACTGAGCATCGTAGCCGCGAAGAGGTGGCGCAGCCGGTGAAATGTGACCGGGTCACCAATCTTCCGGGCCGCTTCATAGAACACTGAACCCACTCTTCGCGGTGACATAGCCGTGGCGCGGGAAGTCAGAAACACGCGGTCCCCAGACGTTCGCCCGCGGCGGCGCGCACGCTCTATCGCCACGGCGCGCTCTTCCCTCACATACGACCAGGTCCGGTCGATGAGTGGCAGGGGCGGGTAGACTTGACGAGGCTTTCCACCTTTCGTGGTCGATAGCCCGACAGGGATCAGCGCAGCTCCGGCGGTCATCGATTGCGCTGGGAGTTCAGCCAGGCGGAGGTTGGCGATTTCCATCCGTCGCATGCCGGTTGTTAGCGCCCATTCGGCGATGAGCCTGTCCCGTTGCCCCATGGAACGAAGAATCGTTCGAACTGCCTCAAGTTCTGCGGGGCGTGGCAACCGTCGTCCGGTGCGCAATGTCAGGTCATTGATCGAGCCTCGGCCGCCCCTGGCATCTACGTGGGCCAGAAAGGTCCGGCCTCGACTAGGGCCGAGTCCCGTCAGCACAGGCGCCTTATCAATTAACTTGACCGCTTCGCACCAACGGTAGAAGCGGCTCACCGTTCTCAGCCGCGCGTTGATAGTCGATCGAGCAAAGGCGCGACCGGTTATTTGGCTGCCACCCTCAAGCATCCCGTTCCGATAGGCAGCCAGTTCATCCGGGCCGATGTCATCCCAAAGCCAGCCGTTGGCTTCGAGGGTTTGCCACCAGTCGAACAGAGCCTCGGCATATGTACGCCAAGTTTCAGGGCTTCTGGAGCGCCCTCTAACGAGGGCGATATGCAGCAACCAAGCGCACGCCGGTTCGATCAGTTTCATCTCGCCGTCGAGCAACATCGGCACGCCGGCTGTCGGTTGCCCGAGTGGAGAGAAATCCCGTGTTGTGTACAGCAGCTCGGCCATGCGAACTCACCGGACGGTGGAGCGCGACCGACCGCCGCGCTGCGCTGCGCAAGGGCTACGCGCAACGGCCGATCGCGAATGCCAGCGTGAGCGAATAGAAGAGCTTTGGAAAGCCATGGGCCGATTACACCGATGACGGTATTGGGATAGTCCCTAACACGAGATCGGCCACCATTTCGGCCTGTCGGACGACGACATCCACCGCATCGAGGACGAGGAATGAGCCTGTTCGATCAGGAAGCCTGGCGCGAACGCATGGACGAGCGCTGGTTCGACACCGGCGCGACCATGGCCGAGGCCGGCGCGGTCGACCTGGTGGCCATCGAGGACGAGAAGGTCACCGCCCATGTCACCGGCAGCGTCGGCGACCTCTATGTGGTGACATTGCGCGCGCCGGCCGGCGAGGGCTCGTGCACCTGCCCGGGCTTCGAGAAGTTCGGCGCCTGCAAGCACCAGGCGGCTGTGGTCGTCGCCGCCAATACGGCCGACCTCGCCAAGGTCCGCGAGCGGATGGCGAAACTACGCGACGGCCTGGCCCTGGACAGCAAGGACGCCCTGATCGAACGCCTGGCCGAACTGGCCCGCGTCCAGCCCGGCGTGCTGGCGGCGCTGGAGGGGCGTTAGAGGAAGTCGTCCAGCGCCTTGCGCTTGACCTTCGGCTTCGGCCGCTCCCACATCACGCCGGGATAGCCTTTCAGCGGAACCAGCTTGCCGCCGGTATAGGCCCAGTCCGGCGCCTCATCGAGCGCAGTGTGATAGCGCGGCTCCCGACCCGTTCGACCATCGAACAGGGCGCGGGGCAGGTTGATCATGGTGGGGGCGCGCTTGCGCTCCATGGCCAGCGGCGCGCCGCAACGGCTGCAGAAGCTGCGCGTCGTCCCTTCGTGCTCATGGCGGGTGACCAGGTCCTCGCCCTCTAGCCAGCGGAAACGGCTGCGATAGCTGCCGACATAGGTGACGTAGGCGCAGCCCTGGGCGCGGCGGCTGGCGGCCGAGTGATCGTGGAACGCCCAGCGGGCCGGCACGCCGATGGCGATCCGCACGGCCCCGCAGGCGCACGATCCCTCGGCTTCCTCGGCGGGCGGTTTCAAGGTCTTGGCCATGGCGGCTCCTTTACAGCAGCTGCTGTCAGCCTTGTGTCAGCACCCGCTCGACCCACTGCGGCACGACCTCGCTGGCCGGGCCGTACAGCTTCTCGTCAAAGACATAGGCGTTGGCCGACGGCTCCAGATTGATCTCGCAGGTCGGCACGCCCATGGCCCGGGCCATCTCGACAAAGCCGGCGGCCGGATAGACCGAGCCGGAGGTGCCGATCGAGACGAAAAGGTCGGCCTCGGACAGGGCGTCCTCGATCTCTTCCATGTAGAGCGGGATCTCACCGAACCAGACGATGTGCGGGCGCGCCACGCCTTCGCGTCCACAGGCCTGGCAGACGATCTCGGCCGTCAGCGGCGCGGGGTCGGGCCATGTCGCTTCGCAGGCATGGCAGCGGCTGACGGCCAGTTCGCCGTGCATGTGCACCACGCGCTGCGAGCCGGCCCGCTCGTGCAGGTCGTCGACGTTCTGGGTGCAGAGGAAGAGCTCGCCGCCCTGCGCGGCGAGGCCGGCCTCGAGCCGCGCCAGGGCCTCATGCGCCGCATTGGGAACCGCGCCGGCCAGGTTCTCGCGGCGGGCGTTGTAGAAGTCCCGCACCAGGGCCGGATTGCGCGCGAAACCCTCGGGCGTGGCGACCTCGCTCAGGTCGTACTTCGTCCACACCCCGTCCTTGTCGCGGAAGGTGCCCAGGCCGCTCTCCGCCGAAACCCCGGCCCCGGTCAGCGCGAAGATCTTCATTCCGCCTCCTGATGAATGCACTGCAGCAAACTTGACGCCGCCGTCATTTTTAATTTGACCACCGCCGTTCGTTGAGTTGACAGTGTTCAGATAGGCGACACCGCCGCGTCAGACGGCCCCGCCTGCACCCCCGGCCGACAGGGAGCGCCGCCATGACCGACAAGAACATCACCAAGGACGCCATGTACGACGCCGTGGCGCCGGACGACTTCGAAGCGATGCTCGAACTCGACCGCTACGGCAACCGCTCGTCGGCCTTCGACAAGATCATCGCCGCGACCCACGACCACTTCTGGGATCCGCTGGACAAGACCTATATCGATTTCGACGAGCCGTTCGACATGGAGAACCAGCCGCTGGTTCCCGAAGATCTCGTGATCGCTCTGTCGACCGACTACGTCTCGAACCACCTGACCGATCCCAAGCAGCGCACCCGGTTCATCAACCAGTCGGTGCTGCGCAGCTTCTCGTCGATCCTGCATGGCGAGCAGGGCGCGCTGAACCTGTCGGCCAGCCTGTGCCACGTGCTGAAAGACCAGGGCGCACAGGAATACGCCGCCAACCAGACCCGCGAGGAAGCCCGCCACGTCACGGCTTTCGCCAAGTACATCAACACCCGCTGGGGTCGCCCGGTCGAATGCGGCCCGGCGCTGAAGACCCTGCTGGTCGAGATCATCGGCGCGCCCGAGGTCTACAAGAAGATCATCGGCATGCAGATGCTGGTGGAAGGCCTGGCCATGGGCGCCTTCGCCACCTTCTACAACAACATCCACGATCCAGTCGGCAAGAAGCTGCTGCAGCTGGTGATGACCGACGAGGCCTTCCACCACAAGTTCGGGAAAATCTGGGCCGACCGCACCGTGCCCAAGCTGACGCCCGAAGAGCACGCGATCATCGAGGACTGGGCGGCGCACTGCTTCCAGACCCTGCTGTTCAACCTGGTCTCGCCGCACCAGCAGCTGGACCTCTATGCCGAGTTCGGCCTGGATCCCGACAAGGTGGTCGAGGAGTACGGGAAGATCATGACCGACGACCTGCGTCGGGAGAACATGAAGGAGCAGACCAACATCTTCCGGGTGCTGGTCAAGACGCTGCTGAACGCGGGCATCATCACCGACCGCACCAAGGCGTTCTACGCCATGTATGTCGACCTCAACGAGCTGAAGAACGAGGGCGAGCGCATGGTCGGCGACGACATCGCCGAGGACGGCATCCGCTATCTGCAGGCCATCAACTTCAAGGACCGACCGGCCGGCGCAGTCAGCATCGCCGCCGAGTAGGCGGAACATCATTTGATCGACAGGCGTTTGGGCGAACCTAGCAGAGGTTCGCCCATGCGCTTCTCCCTCATCGTGTTGCCCGCCTTGGCGGTTCTCGTCGCTGGCTCAGCCTGGGCCGCCGCCAAGCCGCCCACAAAGCCCGTTCCTGCCGCCTTCTTCTCTGGCCGCTGGTATGAGATCGCGCGCACACCCAACTCGGGCCAGCGTAACTGTCAGGCGCCCACGACGAGTTTTACCGCCCAAGGCATGAACTTCAGGGTTCGTCAGGTCTGCCACCGAGGGTCCCCGCGCGGCGCTGAAAAGGTGTTCAGCACCAAGGGGCGGATCCTGCCGGGCGGCCAGAACAACCGCTTCACCATGAGCTTCTTGGGCGGGCTGAAGAAGCAGGAATACTGGATCCTCGACAGCGCCGCCGACGACAGCTGGGGCATCATGGCCACGCCCGGCGGCAACTATGTCTGGCTGCTGTCGCGCACCCCCGACCTGCCCGCCGCCACCAAGGCCGTGGCCATCGAGCGCGTGAAGGCCCTCGGCTACCAGAAGCTGGAATACCCGGAGCACCCCGCATGAAGCCGCTGTTCGCCGTGCTCGGCGCCTTGACCCTGACCGCCTGCGTCGCCGGCCCGGTCGGCAACCCCAAACCCCCGCAGCCGGCCAAGACCGTCGAACTCGAGCGCTATCTGGGCCGCTGGTACGAGGTCGCCCGCTACGACATGCGCTTCGAGAAGGGCTGCGAGGGCGTCACCGCCGAATATTCCAAGCGGGACGACGGCCTGATCCGCGTACTCAACACCTGTCGCCAGGGCGCCGTGGACGGCCCGACCAAGGTGGCCGAGGGTAAGGCCAAGGTCGTCGACACGGCGACCAACGCCAAGCTCAAGGTCAGCTTCTTCGGCCCGTTCTTTGGCGACTACTGGGTGCTGGACCATGCCGACGACTACAGCTGGTCGATCGTCGGCGAGGGCTCGGGCCGCTATCTGTGGCTGCTGTCACGCACCTTGCCCACCGAGGCCGACCGCGCCGCCCTGACCGCCCGCGCCAAGGCCCTGGGCTACGACGTGAGCATGCTGCGTCCGACGAAGCAGCCGACGCCCTGATCGCCCTGGCGCTCACCCCCGCCGGACCGCTAGACAACCTGCGGTGAATCACGCGCGTCGGGGGACGTCATGAAGTCTTGGATCCTGCTCGTCGGCCTGGCCGCCGCCACGCCCGCTTTGGCGCAGGCCGATCCGCCGCCCGCGCCGGTCCCGGCTTCGGTGCGCGCCCTCGAAGGCTGCTGGACGGGAACGGGCCATGTCATGGGCAAGGCCGTAACCCTCGACCTCTCCGCCAAGCCGATCACCGAAGGGACCATGTTCCTGGTCGAGGCCCAGAGCCATGCCGTCGCCGACCCCAAGGACCGTTACGCCGCCCACCTGGTGTTCGGCGGCAAGGGCGGCGCGCCCATGGCCGTATCGGGCTTCTGGATCGACAGCTTCGGCGGCGATTTCACCGCCACCGGCGCGGGCGCGGCCACCGCTGACGGCTTCGACATCGCCTACGCCTATCCCGACGCCAGCTTCGTCAACCGCTGGCGGCGCGCGGGCGAGACCCTGTCGTGGACGATCGTCGCCAAGACCGCCAAGGCCGAGAACGCCTTCGCGCGCTACGACCTCAAGCGAACCGCCTGCCGCCCCGCTTGATTAGCGAACAAAGCTGGAACATGATGCGGTCGTGGACGTCATCATCCAGCTCCAGAGCCGACCCGAGACCACCCTGGCCGTGACCCGGGGCGCCGCGCGGCTGCTCGTCGACCTGGGCTATGCGCCGCTGGCCGAGGTGACGCTGCCCAATGGCCGCCGCGCCGACCTGATGGCGCTGGGTCCCAAGGGCGACGTGCTGATCGTCGAGGTGAAGTCGGGGCTGGAAGACTTCCGCGTCGACCGGAAATGGGGCGAGTACGCACCCTATTGCGACGCCTTCTATTTTGCTGTCGCGCCCAGTTTTCCGGACGGGATCCTGCCTGAGGAACCAGGGCTTGTGGTCTGCGACGGCTTCGGCGGCGCGATCGTGCGCGAGGCCCCGGCCACGCCTCTGGCGCCGGCGCGGAGGAAGGCCCTGACCCTGGCGTTCGCGCGCCTGGCGGCCCTGCGGGCGGCGGGGGTGAACGCCGAGCGCTTGGCGCTGTAGAAAATCCCTCTCTCATAGAGAGAGGGAGGGGCCCATCCCAGCGAGCCGGGATGGGAGGTGAGAGATTTCACCCTTTCCGGAAAATCCATAGCCATGGGAGCACGGCCGCGCTCCAGTCGGTGAGGGTGTAACCCCTCACCCTTCCACCGCTACGCGGCGGGCCCCTCCCTCTCCCTATGGAAGAGGGTTGGGATATGGCTAGTCCAGGTTCCGGGCGATCAGGAAGCCCACGCCCAGGCCGATGGCGAATGCGCCGAGCGCGACGCCGACCGGATGTTCCTCGGCGGCGTGGTGGGCGACCTGGGCCTTGTCCTTGGTCCAGGCGGCGCCGACCTTGGCCTTTTCCGACGCGAAGGTGCGGGTCTGCTGGGCCACTTCGGTGGCGGTCTCGCGGGCCGACTTCACGGCCTTGCTGACCGCTTCCTTGGCCTTCTGGGTCTTTTCGGCGGTCGTCTTCTTAGCGCCGTCCAGCGCGGCCGCGGCGGACGAGGTGTCGGGCGTAAAGCTGCTGATGTCAGTCATTGGGGGAGGCTCCTAGGCTTGACTGGGAGCTAACACCTCGGGAGCCGTTTAGTTCTCCCGCACGACCTTCAAAACCGCTTCCCCGTAACGGTCCAGCTTGCCCTGACCAACCCCGCCGGACTTGCCCAGCGCCGTCAGATTGGCCGGTCGCGCTGCGGCGATCTCGGCCAGGGTGGCGTCGTGGAAGATGACATAGGGCGGCACGTGCTGGGCCTGGGCTGCTTCCCGGCGCCAGGCGCGCAAGGCCTCAAACAGCACCTGGTTCTCGGCCGGAATGGCCAGGGCCTTGCCCTCGCGACGCTTGCGCGCGCCCGTGGCGCGGCCTGTCTCGGGGGCCTCGGCCATCTGGCGCAGGGCCACCCGGCGCTCGCCGCGATAGACCTGACGCACGCCCTCGACATCGCCCAGCCCGATCAGCGGCCGACCGTCATTGGGATCTTCGCGCAGCAGGCCCTCGAAGATCAGGGTGTCGAAAAGATCGCGCCAGACCGGCTGGCTGAACTCGCGGCCGATGCCGAAGGTCGGCAGCTGGGCCTCCTGCGGCGTGACGTCCTTGGTCTTGCCCAGCAGGTGATCGATCAGCCGTCCGCGCCCGAAGCGGCCGCCCATGCGGTGCACGGCCGACAGCGCCTTCTGGGCAGCCTCAGTGGCGTCGATCCCGGTCGGCGGCGAGACGCAGACGTCGCAGACCCCGCAGCGGGCCACGCCCTCCTCGCCGAAATAGCGGCGGACGGCGGCGGCGCGACAGGTGACGCCTTCCAGCATGGCGTAGAATTGCCGCAGCTTTCGGCTCTGCGCCTGGCGGACCTCGTCCGGGGCCTCGCGGGTCTCGATGCGGCGACCGGCCCAGGCCATGTCGGCCGAGCCGTAGAGCGTGATGCCCTCGGCGGGCTGACCATCGCGGCCGGCGCGGCCGACCTCCTGCCAATAGGCCTCGATGGCGGCCGGCGGGTCGGCGTGGATCACATAGCGGACGTCGGGCTTGTCGACGCCCATGCCGAACGCGATCGTCGCCACCATCACCGCGGCGTCGGCCTCCAGAAAGTCCTCCAGCCGGCGGGCGCGCACGGCCTTGTCCAGACCGGCATGGTAGGCGAGGGCTGGAATGCCTTCCGCATTGAGTTTCTCGGCCAGCTTCTCGGTCGAGTCGCGGCTGCCGGCATAGACGACGCCGGCCCGGCCGGGACGCTCCAAAACGAGCTCCACGACCCGGTCATGACCCTTGCCGCGCTTGCGCTCGGCCGACAGGGCCAGTTCCGGACGGGCGAAGCTGTCGACGAACTCGGCTGCGCCCTGCAGGCGCAGTTCCGCCCGGATGTCGTCGCGGGTGCGGGCGTCGGCGGTGGCGGTGACGGCCAGGCGCGGCACGTTCGGGAACAGCTCGGCGAGGCGGCCCATCATCCGGTATTCGGGCCGGAAGTCGTGGCCCCACTGGCTGACGCAGTGAGCCTCGTCGACGGCGATCAGGGCCAGCGGCGTGCGCGAGAGGCGATCCAGCATCCACGGCTGCATCAGGCCCTCGGGCGACAGGTACAGCATGTCGACCTCGCCGGCGTCGATGCGCCGCCAGATGTCGCTGCGCTCGTCCAGCGAAATGGCGCTGTCCATCCGCTCGGCCGCCACGCCCGCCTGGCGCAGGCCCTGGACCTGGTCGGCCATCAGCGCGATCAGCGGCGAGATCACCAAGCCGACGCCCGGCCGGATCAGCGACGGGATCTGGTAGCACAGCGACTTGCCGCCGCCGGTCGGCAGCACGGCCATGGCGCTGTGGCCGGCCAGAATCTCGTTGATCACCCCCGCCTGCATGCCGCGAAAATCGGCATGGCCGAACGTGCGCCGCAGGACGTCGCGCGCGTGATCGAGTTCGGGGGATTCGGGAGGAACGTACACGGCGGCTCTTTTGGCAGCGTCGGACGGCGCGGCCAAGGGCGTCATGGTCGGGACCTTTCGGAAACTCAATTCCAGGTAGCACAATGCCGCCAATCCCGAAGCGTCACAAGAGCGCCTTAAGCTTCGTTCACCTCTCGTCAATCTTGTCGCGTGTTGTGTGGGCTTGAGATAAACGGGACACGCTCCCTATCGGCGCGTAGGCATACAGGACGACCATGGCGAACGGACCCTTCGGCGGGAACAAGGCGGCCAAGCCGCAGCGCACCCCGCTCCAGGCCCTGGTCTATTGGGGCACGGTCCTGGGCGTCTGGGGCCTGATCTTCGTCGTGGCCTTCTTCGCGGTGTTCGCCAGCGACCTGCCCGACACCTCCAAGCTGTACGACGTCAAGCGCCAGCCCTCGATCAACTATCTGGACCGTTCAGGGGCCCTGCTGGCCGTGCGCGGCAGCCAATATGCGCCGCCGGTCGATATCGACGCCCTGCCGAAATACGTGCCGGCCGCCTTCGTGGCGATCGAGGACCGCCAGTTCTACCACCACTTCGGCTTCAACCCCTGGGGCATCATCCGCTCGCTGGCCTGGAACATGACCCATGACGGCGGGCCCCAGCGCGGCGGCTCGACCATCACCCAGCAGCTGGCCCGCAACCTGTTCCTCAGCCCGGCGCAGAACTATCGCCGCAAGGCCCAGGAGCTGATCCTGGCCGTGTGGCTGGAGATGAAGTTCTCCAAGAACCAGATCCTGGCCCTGTACATGAACCGGGTCTATTTCGGGGCCGGCGCCTACGGCATCGAGGCCGCCTCGCAGCGCTATTTCAACAAGCCTGCCAAAGAGCTGACCATCGGCGAGGCCGCCCTGCTGGCCGGCATGATGAAGGGTCCCGCCCGCTACTCGCCGGTCTCGGCCAAGGAACGCGCGGCCCGCCGCGCCACCATCGTTCTGGACGAGATGGTGCGCATCAAGGCCATCACGCCCGAGCAGCGCGGCGAGGCCTTCAAGACTCCAGTGCAGGTTTCGGCCACCCTGGCCAACCAGCGCGCCCAGTACTTCACCGACTACATCGACGCCCAGGTCCGCTCGCTGGTCGGCGAACCGACCGAGGACCTGGTGGTCGAGACCACCATGGACCTGCCGATCCAGGCCTCGGCCGAACGCGCCGTCAAGCTGGGCGTCGACGGTCACATCAAGCAGGGCGTCGAGCAGGCGGCCCTGGTAGCCATCGACGGTGAGGGCCGCATCCGCGCCTATGTCGGCGGCGCCGACTATGCAGAGACCCAGTTCGACCGCGCCACCACCGCCCGCCGCCAGGCCGGCTCGGCCTTTAAGCCGTTCGTCTATCTGACCGCCATGGAGCAGGGCCGCACGCCCGCCGTGATGGTGGTCGACGAGCCGGTGAAGATCGGTAACTGGGAGCCGCGCAACTACACCAACAAGTATCTGGGTCCGATGACCCTGCAGACGGCGCTGGCCCAGTCGATCAACACGGTCGCCGCGCGCCTGGCCTCGGAGGTCGGCACCAGCAACGTCGCCGCCACCGCCAAGCGCCTGGGCATCACCAGCAAGATCCAGCTGGACCCGTCGATGGCCCTGGGCGCGGTCGAGGTCTCGCCGATGGAGATGGCCCAGGCCTACGCCCCGTTCTCGAACGGCGGCTTCCTGGCCAAGGGCTACGGCATCGAGCGCATCCGCACCGCCAGCGGCAAGGTCCTGTACGACCACAGCGTCGACAAGCAGGCCCGCGCCGCAGTGATCGGCTCGCCGGCCCTGCAGTACATGAACCAGATGATGCGCCAGGTCGTGGCCTCGGGCACCGGGGCGCGCGCCAAGGTCAGCGGCTATGACGTGGCCGGCAAGACCGGCACCACCAGCGACTACAAGGACGCCTGGTTCGTCGGCTACACCGGCGGCTTCGTCACCGCCGTCTGGACCGGCAAGGACGACAACACCCCGATGAAGCGGGTGACCGGCGGCGGCGCTCCGGCCGAGATCTGGCGCACCTTCATGGCCGCGGCCCTGCCCCGCCTGAAGGCCACCCCGATCCCCGGCGGCATCGTCGAGCCGCCGCCCGTGGCCACCGAGGACCCGATCGGTGACCTGATCAACCCGGAACCGACGCCGGAAGGCCCGGCGGCGGAGACCCCGGCGGGCACGCCTCCGCCGGTGGATCAGCTGCCTTATTAGCGAGACTAGATCCTCCCCCGCGATGCGGGGGAGGTGGCCCAGAGGGCCGGAGGGGGCCAACACGGCCCAAGTCCAGCTTGCCCCCTCAGTCGCTCCGCGACAGCTCCCCACGCAACGCGGGGGAGCATCTGCTATCTCACTAGGCACCGACCGCGTGCAGCTCGGCCGCGTGCGCCCTTAGCCAGGCGCGGTGCGGCGTCGGGTCTCCCGCCAGCTGTTCGCACAGCGCCCAGAACCGCGGCCCGTGATTGGCCTCGATCAGGTGAGCGCATTCGTGGGCGGCGACATAGTCGGCCACCGCCGCCGGGGCCAGGATCAGCCGCCAGCTGTAGCGGATCGCCGCCGGCGTGCGCGACGTCGCCGGCCGGCACGAACCCCATCGCGCCTTGGGATCGGCCACCGCCACCGACGGCATGGGCCGGTTCAGGGCCGCGGCGTGGATGGCGGTGCGTTCGGTCAGCACGGCCAGCGCCTCGCGCTTGGCCAGGCGGACGATCTTCAGCCCCCAGTTGGCGTCGTCGGGCGCGACGATGCGCTCCCCGTCGATGCGGGCCCGGCCGGGGCCGACCTCCAGCCGATAGGGAATGTCGTTGAGGCGTAAGGTCCCGCCGGGCGCCAGGTTCATCCGCTCGGGCAGGGCCGCCAGCTGCTTGGCGATCCAGCCGGACTTTTCCTGGGCGAAGGCGACGGCCTCGTTCAGGCGCTTGGGATTGGGGGCCAGGGCGACGATCTCGGACTTGGCCCGGTCGACGCGCAACGAGATGCGCCGCGCCCGGCCGTCCACCCGCAGGCGGACGGGCCAGCCGCCGATCTCCAGTCGATCACCATCCGAGAAGCGTTGAGCCGAGCGCGCGAACATCTGGCGCTAAGATCGTGTGCGCCGCGCTGAGTAGCAAGGCCGACGCGGCGTCAGGCTTCTTCCTCGAAGTGCGGGTCACACTTGCGGATGAACTTGCGGACGCGCGGATAGATCTCCTCGCGGAAGCGACGACCGTTGAACACCCCGTAATGGCCCACGCTGGGCTGGACGTAGTCCAGCTTCAGGTCGTCGGGGATGTTGGCGCACAGGGTGTGGGCGGCCTGGGTCTGGCCGATGCCGGAGATGTCGTCGTTCTCGCCCTCGACCGTCATCAGGCCGATGTCGGTAATCGCCTCGGGCTTTACCCGCACGCCGCGATGGGTCAGCTCGCCCTTGGGCAGCAGGTATTGCTGGAAGACGATGTCGATGGTCTGGAGGTAGAACTCCTCCGTCAGGTCCAGGACCGACAGATACTCGTCGTAGAACTCCAGGTGCTTGTCGGCGCTGTCGCCGTCGCCCTTCACCAGGTCGTTGAAGTAGCGGCGGTGGGCTTCCTGGTGGCGCTCGGCGTTCATGCTCATGAAGCTGGCCAGCTGGACGAAGCCCGGATAGACGCGCCGCCCCGCGCCCGGATAGGGCGGCGGCACGGTGTAGATCATGTTCGACTGGAACCAGGTGAACGGCTTTTCCTCGGCCAGCTGGTTCGTGACGGTCGGCGACAGGCGCGCGTCGATCGGCGAGCCCATGAAGGTCATGCTGGCCGGGCGCGAGGGGTGGTTCTGCTCGGCCATCAGGGCGGCGGCGGCCAGCACCGGCGGACCGGGCTGGCATACGGCCACAACATTGGGACGCGGGCCCAGCACCGACAGCATCTGGATGACGTGGTCGATATAGTCGTGGAAGTCGAAGCGGCCTTCCAGCACCGAGACGTTGCGGGCGTTGACCCAGTCGACGATGAACACGGCATGGTCGGGCAGGAACGCCTCGACCGTGCCGCGCAGCAGGGTGGCGTAGTGGCCCGACAGCGGCGCGACGATCAGCACCGCCGGATCCAGCGAGAACTTCCCGGCCCGGCGCATGTCGGCCATGTCGCGGTCGAACTGCACGAGGCGCGCCCACGGGCTTTCCCAGACCACGTTCTGGCGCACGCGCACATCGACCTGGCCGATCTTGACCGTGTCGATGTTCCAGCGCGGCTTGCCGTAGCGGCGGGTGATGTTGGCGAAGAGATCCGCGCCCGCGTGCAGGCGTCGGCCCACGGCCGAGTCCGCGGCCGGGTTCAGCGGCGATCCCCAGAAATCCCTGGCTGCCAGCGCCGCCAGGCGCATCGGCGTGGAGGCGTAATAAGCCGCCTCATGGAGAGCGTAAAGCATGGCGCACCCGCGATGTTGCAACGCAACATAACACGCCCAACCCTAAGAAAGTCTACCCTCTCACGACTTTTTGCGCCGCGTCATGGCGTCGCTTGCGCGGAGAGGTGGCGGCGCTAGGGGCGTCGCGCGAGGCGTGCACCCAGGCGGGTGCCGGGCCGCTCGATGAGCCGGTACAGCACCAGGCTCACCAGGATCGCCAAAACCAGGGCCAGCGACTGGAAGGCCAGCATCTGCCCGTGGCTGATCTTGGGCAGGATCGCCAGGGCGACGGAGCCCATCCCAGCCATGACCAGCACGTGGCAGAGATAGAACGAATAGCTGGCCTGCCCCAGGCCGCGCGCGACGGGGTTGGCGAAGATCCACTGGAACATCCGCCCCAGGACTGGCGCCTGAGGACCCCAGACCAGCAGGATGAAGAACACGCTCCAGAGCAGCAGCGGGCGCTGCTCGTCGACGAAGAAATAGAGCGCCACCAGCACCGTGGCCATCAGCGCCAGCGGCGAGACCCGCAGCGCGCTCAGCCGCTCCAGGGTCAGCCGCGAGCCGATGCCGACCGCGAAATAGCCCGCCGCCTGGGCCAGGGTCGGATAGCCGGCGTAGGACCCCATGCGCCCGGCGTTGTACAGCACGGCCAGGGCCACCGCGCCCAGGCTCAGGAGAACGACGCCCTTGGTCGTGCGCACCGCGGCGATGACAAACGGCGCCACCAGATAGAACTGCCACTCCAGGGAGATGCTCCAAGCCGGGGCCAGGAACGCGCGGTTGCTGTAGGGCAGGATCTCGTCCGGGATCAGGCCGTGCAGGCCGCTGAGATGCGCCAGTATATGGGCCCAGCCGTTCGTCTGCAGCTGGGTCAGCCAGTCCAGCCGCTCCTGCTTGAAGCCCGCCCAGTCCGTCGTGTTCGCCCAGGGGACCTGCTGGACGAACGTGGCCAGCATGGGCGTCATCGCCACCGCGATCAGGAAGCACACGACATAGACCGGGAAGATGCGCCACGCGCGCCGGGCGATGTACGTGCCGTAGGTTTCAGGGCTGCTGAGCCGCAAATGGGTGATGACGAAGCCGCTGAGCACGATGAACTCGAGCACGGCCTGGTGCCCCGACAGCAGCAGGGTCATCACCGCGCCGCCGTCCATGATCCCCGAGAAGTTCAGGGCGTGGCCGACAGCCACCCACAAGGCCAGATACCCGCGCAGACCTTCGATCTCGTTGAAATGTCGCGCTTTGCAATCTGGGCGGGATTGAACCATGCCTTAACTTGCGGGTGCTAGTCTAAACATCGCGTTTCTATTTCGTTACCCAAACTGAGTACTCAATGAACCTCATTTCGCGGGCCAATAGTTTCGCTACCCGGCACTGGCCGTCCAAGCGCGCCAAGCCCGCGTCCCCGACCGCGGTCGCCAGCATCACGTTCGACGACTTTCCCAAGAACGCCTGGACGATCGGCGGCGAGATTCTGGCGCGCTACGACGCCAAGGCGACCTATTACGTCGCCGGCAGCTTCTGCGGCCGCACCGAGGACGGACTGGACTATTACGACGCGGCCGACCTGCGCGCCCTGGTCGCCGCGGGCCACGAGATCGGCTGCCACAGCTTCTCCCACCAGATGTCGCCGTCGCTGAGCTCACAGGCGCTGATCGACGAGGCCGAGCGCAACCTGGCCTTTCTCAACACCGCCCTGGGCCCGTTCAACCCCGCCAGCTACGCCTATCCCTACGGCGAGGCCTCGCCGCGGACAAAGCGTCTGCTGGGCGATCGCTTCGCCACGGTCCGGGGCATCCGCGGCGGCGTCAACGCCGGCACGCTGGACCTGGGCATGCTGAAATCGATCCCGCTGGAAGCCCGACGCTGGATCCCGGCGGAGATCGACGCGGCCATCGACACCGCCGCCGCCCAGGCCGGCTGGGTGACCTTCTTCACGCACGACGTCTCCGACGCGCCTTCGCCGTTCGGCTGCACGCCGGCGATGCTGGAGCATGTGCTGCAACGCCTGCAGGCCACCGGCATCCCGGTCCTGACTATCAAGGACGCCGCCGCCCGCATCGGCCTGCCGGCCCAGGCCGCGGCCTGAGGTTTTAGGACGGCGACGGGGCGACCGCGGTCAGCGACCGCTCCAGCTTGCCGAATGCGCGTTGCGGCAGCTGACCCAGCTTGCCCAGCGCCGCCAGCTTGGACGTCGAGCGATTGGCCGCCACGGCGACCGCGCCCTGTATCGAGGCGGCGTAGGCGATCCCGCTGACCAGCGGCGCTTGGCTGTTGGCGAACTCCCGCTTCCAGACATAGTCGCCCGGCCCCAGGTCCATGGTCGTCACGCCCTGGTCCGGCGCGGCCTTGGCGATCTCCACGGCCAGCAGGTGGCCGGGGGCGTAGTGCGAGAAGTCCCGCTCGAAGGCCGGCAGCCAGTGATGGATGACCGGTCCGCTGCGCAGGCCCAGATGACCCGCCGCGAAGACTCCGTCGATCCAGAGGGTCGACAACACCCGCCCGAAGCCGCCGTCGCGCGACACCGGCAGGGCGTCGATCAGCCGCCGGCTCCAGTCCCAGGACAGCGCATCGGGGTGGCCCGAGGCGCGGTACTGCTGCGACTTCAGACGCATCAGGTCCCGCAGCGGCGCGTCGTCATGGTCCTCGACCGTCACGGTCACCGAGCGACCGTCGGCCTCCAGCTTGCGCATGGCGCGGCGGAAATTGGCCACCGCCTTGGGCGCCGCCCGGCCGCCGGGGGGACGCGCATAGGCCTCGAAGCCGTCCGCCAGATCGACCACATGCGAGAAGCTCTCCGAGCCGCCCAGGCCGCCGAAGCCGGCGTCGCCCTGCGGCGCGGCGTCGAACCGGAAGGCGGGTGCGGCGCAGGCCAGGGCGGTCCCAGCGTCGATGGCTAAGCCGGGCTCGGAGACAAAGCCGTGCCAGTCGCAGAAATTGGCGCCGCCCGGCCGCGCCAGGCCGATCGGGCTGGGATGATAGGGTAGAAAGGCCACGGCGCGTCCGTCGCGCGATCCGCGCACGACCCGCAGGTCGCCGCGCGCCGCGCTGACGGCGTCAAACCAGCCGCGGTCGAAATAGGGGCTGTACAGGCCGGGCGTCGCGGCGCGGAACGCATCCCAGGCGCCGCGATCGGCGTCGCTGAGATCGCTCCATTTCAACGTCTGAAAGTGCATCGCCGTCTCCTGCGGTCGCAGTTTCGGCGAGACAGCCTAAGGGCGCGTAAAGTCCGCGCGCCCACGAAGCCTTCAGCCCTCGCGCATCGCGTCGTCGATGCGGCGGGCAATGTCGGCCGGCGGCAGGTTGTAGGGGATCACCGTCTTGAAGCGCCCCTTCTCGTCCATCAGGTAGATCGCCGTCGAGTGGTCCATGGTGTAGCCGGGGCCGTCGCCGGCCTTGGCGTGATAGACCTTGTAGGTCTTGGCCGCGGCGTCGGTCTGGTCCTGGGTTCCGGTCAGGCCGATCGTGCTCTTGGGCACGTAGTCGGCCGACAGATAGGCCTTCATCTGCTGGGGCGTGTCACGGGCCGGGTCGATCGAGATGAAGACGATCTGCAGCTTCTGCGCCTTGTTCGGACCCAGGATGTCCGTCGCGGCCGACAGGCCTTGCAACGTGCCTGGGCAGACATCGGGGCAGTAGGTGAAACCAAAGAACACCGCGCTCCATTTCCCCTTCAGCACCTTCTCCGTGGTGGGGGCGCCGTCCTGGTTCACCAGCTGGAACGGACCACCCACGGCGGCGGGGGCCTGGCTCTTGAACACCCCGGCGCGCCAGGCCAGGCCGCCCACGACGACGAAGCCCACCAGGCAGGCCAGGATCAGGAAAAGGCGGTGACGAGGCATGTGCAATTCATCCTTTTGCTCTCGCCCAGCCTTTTGCTCTCGCCATGCGCGCAATTCTGGACAATCTTGCGATCATGGCTGACGCATCGTTCGCTGGAGCGCCCGACGACCCACGTCTGAAGGGGCTCGATAAGCCGGGCGAAGACCCGGCGCAAGACGATGGCTGGTCCTGGATGGCTCCCGGACTGCGCCGGGGTCGTCTGCGGGTTCGCACCCTGCTGGCGCAACGCTGGCTGTGGGTGGTGGGCCAGACCGCCGTCCTTCTGGTGGCCGGGCTGGGCCTGAAGCTGCACGTGCCGTGGGCGCTGTGTTTTACCCTGATCGCCCTGTCGGCCTGGCTGAACGTCCTGCTGGGCCTGGCCTCCAGCGGCCAGCGACTGGCCCGCGACGGCGAGGCCACCGCCCAGATCGCGTTCGACATCCTGCAGCTGTCCGGCCTGCTCTATCTGACCGGCGGCGCGCTCAATCCGTTCTCCCTGTTGCTGATCGCGCCGGTAACCCTGTCGGCCGCGACCCTGCCGGCCCGCTACGCCATCGGCCTGGGGGCGCTGGCCATCGCCTCGTCGATCGTGCTGGCCATCTTCCACATGCCGCTGCCGACGCTGGAAGGCGCGCCGCTGCACTACACGCCCAGCCCGCTGATGCTGGGCATCATCGTCACCGCGCGGATCATCGGCATCATCCTGACGGCGGCCTATGCCTGGCAGGCGGCCAGCGAGTCGGCCCGCATGGAGCTGGCCCTGAACGTCACCGAGACGGTGCTGGCCCGCGAGCAACGCCTGTCGGCGCTGGGCGCCCTGGCCGCCGCCGCCGCCCACGAGTTGGGCACGCCGCTGGCGACCATCTCGGTGGTCTCGCGCGAAATGGCCCGCAACGCCGTCAGCGAAGAGATCCGCGAGGACGCCGAGCTGCTGATCGGCCAGGCCGCCCGCTGTCGCGAGATCCTGGCGCGCCTGACCGAGATGCCCGAGGCCAAGGACGCCGTCCACGAGCGCATGAGCCTGGTGCAGCTGGTCCAGGACGTGATCGAGCCGCACCTGGTGCACGGCATCCGCGTCGAAGCTGTGGTCAACGGCCCGGCCGGCGACACCGCGCCCGACGTCTGGCGCCGGCCCGAGATCATTCACGCCATGACCTCGATCGTCGAGAACGCGGTCGACTTCGCCCGCAGCGAGGTGATCGTCATCGCCCGCTTCGACGCTCGCTATGTCGTCATCGAGGCGCGCGACGACGGCCCGGGCTTCTCGCCGGAGGTGCTGGCCAAGCTGGGCGAGCCCTACGTCACCACCCGTCCCGGTGCGGAAGGATCGCGGACGGGCCACATCGGCATGGGCCTTGGCTTCTTCATCGCCAAAACCTTGCTGGAACGAACTGGCGCCACCGTGGATTTCCGTAACGGACGACGCGGCGGCGCCGTGGTTTCGGCGCGCTGGCCCCGGCCTGCGCTAGAAGCTCCGGGTTATATCGGGGTCTGATCGCGAGAATGTGCGAAGGGGCTTGCAGTCTCTCGTGAAGGCAGGAAAGTATAGGTTGTTATTTGGCCTATCGAGTATTGGCCCGGGGAGGGGCTGACTTCATGGCGGATATCGGCGAGCTGGTCGCGGCCCTGCCCGACAAAACTCTGCTTCTGCTGGACGACGACGGTCCGCTGCGGACCCGATTGGGACGCGCGCTGGAACAGCGCGGGTTCGAAGTGACCCTGGCCGCTTCGGTGGCCGAAGCCCTGACCATCCTGCGCAGCCATGCGCCGGCTCACGCCGTGCTGGACATGCGCCTGGAGGACGGCTCTGGCCTAAAGGTGGTCGAGGCCGTGCGCGACACGCGCCCCGACGCCAAGGTCATCATGCTGACCGGCTACGGCAACATCGCCACCGCGGTGGCGGCGGTGAAGGCCGGGGTGGTCGACTATCTTTCCAAGCCCGCCGACGCCGACGACGTGGCCCGAGCTCTGCTGGCCGCCAAGGGCGACGCCCCGGCTCCGCCGGAAAACCCGATGAGCGCCGACCGCGTCCGTTGGGAACACATCCAGCGCGTCTACGAGATGTGCGGTCACAACGTGTCCGAGACCGCCCGCCGCCTGAACATGCACCGCCGCACGCTGCAGCGGATCCTGGCGAAACGGGCGCCGCGTTAAGCCGACAAGCCGCGCCCGCGCCATGCGCGGGCGCTTTGACCGTCACATCGCCGAGATGCCGCCATCGAGGCGCATTTCCGCGCCGGTCATGAACTTGCTCTCGTCGCTGGCCAGGTAGAGCACCGCATTGGCGATGTCGTTGGGTTCGCCGATGTGGCCCAGCGGGATCTGGCGCCCCAGCTTGGCGTGAGCCTCTTCCTTGCCCAGGCGCTGGTTCAGCGGATCCAGGATCGGCGTGTCGATGAAGGTCGGGTGGATCGAGTTCGAGCGGATATCCAGCCCCTGCTTGGCGCAGTAGAGGGCGACATTCTTGCTCAGCAGCCAAACCGCCGCCTTCGAGGCGTTGTAGGCTGGCGAGTTGTGGTTGGCGATCAGGCCGGCGATCGAACTGATATTGATGATCGAGCCCGGCTGGTGAGCGCGCATATAGGTCAGGGCGTGCTTGGCCCCCAGGAAGACGCTGTCGACATTGATCGACATGATCTTCTTCCAGAGATCGAACTCCATCGCCTCCAGCGGCTTGTCGCCCGCCACGCCGGCGTTGTTCAGCAGCACCGAAATGCCGCCCATCAGGTCGTTGGCCTTTTCCAGGGCCGCGATCCACTGGTCTTCCTGGGTGACGTCCAGCGGCAGGGCGAAGGCCGTGCCCGCGCCATGCTTGGCGTTGAGCTCGGCCGCCACGGCTTCGGCGCCGGCCAGGTTGATGTCGGCCACCGTGACCTTGGCGCCTTCCTCGGCCAGACGGCGCGCGGCAGCGGCGCCCAGGCCCTGGGCCCCGCCAGTGATGAAGGCCTTCTTGCCGGCGACCCGGCCCGTGCTCTGCGCCATTGGGGCGTCCTCCCGATTATAATTCAAACGGGAGTTTGAAAGCTTCAGGCGGCGCTGTCCATGAACTTCGCGAGCTGGACGTCCAGTTCCGTCACGCCGTCGGCGTCGTGGGTGGTCAGCAGCACCTCGACACGGTTGTAGACATTGAACCACTCGGGGTGATGGTCGAGCTTGTCGGCCTTCAGGGCCACGCGGGTCATGAACCCGAAGGCCGCGTTGAAGTCGGCGAACCGATACGTCTTGGCGATGGCGTCCTTGTGGTCCGGGGCGACGGCCCAGCCTTCGAGCTGAGCGATCGCGGCGGCGGCGCCGATCCTGGGGCGGGACATGAGAGACCTCCGAAAGCGTTGGCCCTCTCAGAACGCCAAACCGGTCGCTTCGGCAAGGTCGGCCAGCAATTGCGCCTCGCTCGAGACCTTGATGGCCTTCATGCCCAGGGCCGCCGCGGGCTTGCAGTTGATGCCCAGGTCATCGAGGTAGACGCAGGCCTCCGGCGCGACGCCCAGCAGCTCGCACATCATCTGGTAGATGCGCGGATCGGGCTTGCGCACCCCGGCCTTGGAGCTCTCGATCACCGCGTCGAACAGGGCCATGATCTCGCCGACGGCCAGGGCCTTCTGTGCGCTTTGCGCCATGCCGGGCCCATGGCCGGTCGGGACGTTGTTGGTGATGCAGCCGACCTTGAACCGCGCCTTGCAGACCTTCAGAGCGTCCGTCACCCGAGGCCGCAGATCGCCATAGAGCAGCGGCAGCACCTCGGCGCCGCGCACGGCATGGCCCAGGCGCGTCGCCTCTTCCAGGAACAGTCCGTCGAAGGCCGCCGCGTCGATCTCGGCCCGCTCGAACCGGGCCCAGGCATTGGCGTCCGGGTCGGTGGCGTTGACCGTGCGGATGAAGTCCTTGGGCAGGCCACGGTCGGTCTCATAGCGCCGGAACGCCTCGAACGGCGAGGTCGTGAACACCCCGCCGAAATCCCAGATCACCGCCTCGATCGCCATGCGTCGCCCCCTCAAACATTCGTTTGACCGACGCTAGCCGGAGTGGCGGCGGAGGAAAAGGGCGCCCTTTCACAGCCAAGCTCGCGCGAGGGGTGAAAGCATGCCGGCCCTTGGCGCGTTAGTGGTTTGTTAAGATCGTTACGGAGTACCGCCCATGACCGTCCGCCTGCTTGCCGCCCTCGCCTTCGCCAGCGCCGCCCTCGTGGCCGCGCCCGTCGTCGCCGGGTCGTATCAGGGCGGCCACCACCAGGGCTTGCCGTTGGATCCGCAGCTGCTGCCGGCCAATTCCGGCCCCGGCGACTGCGTGGTCCGTCGCGTCACCGGCCCCGGCGGCGCCTATCGCTGGGATCGCGTCGAATGCGGCGCGAGCCAGGGCCATCACCAGTGGGACGGCCGACCGCTGGGCGTGGAGACCGCCGATCGCTACAGCGATCGTCACGATCCCCGTTACGATTACGGCTATGGCTACGACCAACAGGACTACGCCTACGAGTATGCCCGCGAGCGTGGCTATGACGATGGATACGACCAAAGCCGTGGGGGCCCGGTCACACAATATCCGCCGTCCTACGCGCCCGGGTTCTACGGCTACGCCGCCGCTGGACGGGACGCCTATGGCTATCTCGTCTGGCCCGGAAAGCTGCCCTGACGACCCATTCCGGGTGGCGCCGCCCTTGCGCCGGTAGCGATGATTTGCACCAAAATGGGACTGGGGGAACTACAACATGCGCACACCGAGCCGACCGCTCTTCAAGGCCTATGAACTCGTGGCCATCGCCGTCTTCGTCGTGGCGGCCGCGGCCGTCAGCAGTATCGGCCTGGTCTACTAGAGACCGAACCACCGCCTTGTAATGGAACAGGATCGCCGGCCTCGCGCGTTGTGAGGGTTCAACCGGAGCCACGATCCTGTCGACCACCGACGCTCTTCCTCAGCCGAAGCCCCCGCGGAACCCGTTCCGCGGGCTGCCGCGCAGCGCCAAGATCGGCATCGGCTCGGCGCTGGCCCTGGTCGCGGCGGTGATCATCTTCCTGGTGATCTTCGACTGGAACTGGCTGCGCGGGCCGCTTGGCCGCTTCGCCTCGGCCCAGCTGCAGCGCGAGGTGGTGATCGCCGGCGACCTGCGGGTCCACCCGTGGTCGTTCGCGCCCAAGGTCGAGGCCTACGGTATCCGCGTCGGCCAGCCGGCCTGGGCCAAGTCGGTCGACAAGGATGCGGGCCAGATGGTCCAGCTCCAGCGCATCGCCGTACAGGTCAAGGTGCTGCCGCTGTTGCGCGGCCAGGTCATCCTGCCGTTCCTGGTGATCGACAAACCCGACGTGCGCCTGCTGCGCGCCAAGGACGGCAAGGCCAACTGGACATTCGGCGCGCCGCGCAAGGACGCCAAGCCGCTGAAGCTGCCGGCCGTCCAGCGCTTCGTGATCAACGACGGCAAGCTGCGGGTCGACGACCGCGTCGGCGGCGCGTTGTTCGTCGGCTCGGTCAACGCCCAGGAGCGGGCCGGCGAGCGCGGCGGCCGCTTCGTGCTGGAAGGCAAGGGCAGCCTGAACCGCTCAGGCTTCGTGGCCCAGGTCACCGGCGGCCCGCTGCTGAACATCACGCCCGACCGCCCCTATCCGTTCGACGCCGACGTCCGCGCCGGCTCGACCCACATCACGGCCAAGGGCAGCGTCACCAAGCCGTTCGATCTCGGCCGCTTCGAGACCCAGCTCAGCATCGCCGGCGCCGACCTGAACCGCCTGCACGACCTGACCGGCCTGACCCTGCCCAACACCCCGCCCTACAAGGTCTCGGGCAAGCTGGTTCGCAAGGGCGACCGCTTTGACTTCGAAGCGCTGTCGGGCCGCATCGGCGACAGCGACATCCGCGGCGACCTGTTCGTGCTGACCGGCCGCGAGCGCCCCTATCTGGAAGCCGACCTACGCTCGCGCCGGCTGGACTTCGACGACCTGGGCAGCCTGGTCGGCGCGGCCCCTGCCACCGGTCGCGGCGAGACCGCCTCGGCCGGCCAAAAGGTCGAGGCCCGCCAGCGCGACGCGACCCAGCGCCTGCTGCCCGACGCCACCCTGCAGGTCGACCGCGTCCGCGCCATGGACGCCAAGGTCAGCTATCGCGCCGACACGGTGAACGCCCCGAACCTGCCGCTGCGCAAGGTCAGCCTGGACGTGGACCTGAAGGACGGCGTGCTGAACCTGGACCCGATCGCCTTCACCTTCTCGCGCGGCGATCTGAAGGGGAAGGTGCGGCTGGACGCCCGCCCGGCCGTGCCGAAGACCGACATGGACGTGCGCCTGACCAATGCTCGGCTGGAAGACTTCATCCCGATCATGAGCGACGGCAAGCGCGCCATAGAGGGCCCGGTCATGGCTCGCGCCAAGCTGACCGGTACGGGCAATAGCGTCCACCGCGCAGCCGCCTCGGCCAACGGCTCGGTGACCGTGGTGTCGCCCCGGGGCCAGATCCGCCAGGCCTTCGCCGAACTGCTGGGCGTCAACGCCTCCAAGGGGCTCATCCTGCTGCTGTCCAAGAGCGACAAGGAAACCTCGGTCCGCTGCGCGATCGCCGACTTCGACGTCAAGAACGGCGTCATGACCTCCAACCAGATCGTCGCCGACACCGGCGTGGTCCTGGCCAAGGGCCGCGGCACGATCAACCTTGAGACAGAGAGGATGAACTTCCGCATCGAGGGCGACAGCAAGAAGCCGCGCCTGCTGCGGCTGTTCGTGCCGATCACCATCGAGGGTCCTTTCATGGCTCCCAAGATCGGCCTGGACGCCAGCAAGGCCGTGGGCCAGGGCGGCATCGCCGCCGCCCTGGGCTCGCTGGTCAACCCGCTGGCCGCCCTGCTGCCCTTCGTCACCACCGGCGAAGCCAAGGACGCCGACTGCGCCGGCTTGGTCAGCGAAGCGCGCCAGCAAGGCGCCCCTGTGAAGACCAGTCAGACCACCCCGGCCAAGGCGAAGAAGTAGCGGGTTGGCGCCCCGCCTGGGCCTCGTTAGACGACAGAGAGTTGAGTCGTCTGCGGGGGAAACGCGTGCGTAGAATTCATCGGGGTCTCTCTGCGATCCTTCTGGCCGGCCTCAGCGCCGTCGCGACCGGATCGTTCGCCCAGGAGGCGTCGCCCTTCCAGGCCCGCCTGGCCCAGGCGATCACCCCTCTGAACGTCAATCCGGACGGGCTGTCGGGCGCGGGCGCGTCCGTCCTGTCCGAGGCCGTCGCCGCCAGTCGCTATGTCATGATCGGCGAGAGCCACATGTCCCGCGAGATCCCGGCCTTCACCACCCAGATTTGCCGCCTGATGGCGCCGTCAGGCCTGGCCGCCATGGTCATCGAGACCGGCCCGGAAGCGGCCCGCGTCGTCGACGCCGCCATGCGATCGCCGGACCGCGAAGCCAAGATCGTCGAGTTCTCACGCAAGCACCCCGACGGCATCGCCTTCTTCAGGGGCCAGGACGAAATCCGGATGACCGGCGATTGCGCCGCCGCGGCCGGGCCGAAATTTCAGCTCTGGGGACTGGACCAGGAGTTCCTCGGATCCAGCGGCCACCTGCTGCAAGAAATGCTGGCCGCCAAGCCGGGGCCCCTCGCCCGGGCCGCCCTGACCGGTCTGGCCGCGCAGGAGCAGAAAGCGACCGCCGCCGCGCTCGCATCCGGTTCGCCCGCGGACCTGCTCCTTCTCTCGGCCAAGCAGGATGATCTCGATCAGGCCGCCGCCGCAGTCGCGAAGGATGGCGGCGCGCGCGTGCGCTATCTGTTTGGCCTGCTGACCGAAAGCCGCGCCATCTACCAGGCGTCGCAGGCGCGCAAGGGCGACCCCAACGGCCGCCGCGCGCGTCTGATGAAGCGCACGCTGGCCGCCCAGCTCGCCGACAAGCCCGGCGCGAGGGTGCTGCTGAAGTTCGGCGCCTATCACGGCTACAAGTCGATCAATCCGCTGAACCAGCGCGACATCGGGGCCTATGTGGCCGAGCGCGCCGAGGGCGAAGGCGCCACGGCGCTGCACATCATCATCGAAGGCGCCAAGGGCTCCCTGGCGGGCTATGCCGGCGTCGGACGGCCCGCCGCCGTGCAGACCTTCGACATGAAGGACGACAAGGACCCGGACTGGCGCAAGGACGTCGTTCAAGCGGCCGGCGCCGCGTCGGGGTCGTGGCTGATGGTGGATCTCCGGACGCTCAGAACCCGGGACCTGTCGGCTGCGCCGGCGCCATGGCGTGACCTGGTGCTGGGCTACGACATCGCCATCCTGGCTCCTACATTCACCCCGACCAGCCTGCTCGGCGGAGACACGCCGGCGGCGCGCTGATGAGGCGGCGGCGGACGACCGCCGCCCCTTTCCATCATCCAGCGGTCACGGACTGAACTTAAGGTGGAGCTTTTCCGGGCTTGAGGCGTTTGCGCCCAAGGTTCGTCACGAGGAAACCTCGCATCATGATCTCCGTCACCCTGCTCGCCCTGATCGCCGGTCTCGCCGGCCAAGCCAAGGCGCCGATCCACATCGCCGGCGTTGGGCAAGGCAACACGGTCGCCTGCGAAGGTCGCGGCGTCATCGTCGACGGCACGGAACACAACCTGACCTTCACCGGCAACTGCGCCAGCCTCAAGCTGAACGGCACGGACAACAAGGTGATGATCGACCTGGCCCCCGGCGCGCCGGTGGTGGTCACGGGCACCGACCAGACCGTCCGCTGGCGCTCGTCGAAAGCGCCCCAGGTGCGCATGAACGGCGTCGACAACAGCGTCAGCAAGGCCCCGTAAGCCCGTACCGTTTTCCCGGCGAAAGCCGGGACCCAGCTGGAAGGGCGCTTTGGCGAATTCTATGAGCGCCGTGCTCTTCCAGCCCACCCAGCACTCTGAGATCTGGGCCCCGGCTTTCGCCGGGGAAACGGCGTTTTGCGATAGGCTTTGCCAAAGCGGAAACCACCGCTATCCTCCCCACACCAACGTCTTCAGTGTGGTTCATGTCCGAGATTGTGCGCGAGGCGCGGGCCTAACAGGCTCCGGACCTCGGTTCGAAAGTCGATAGGCCCGCTATCCGCCCGCGCATCCGCCGCGGGCGTGCTTCGTCACGCCCGCTCTTGGCTAGAGATGGGTCTCTGAAGAGACCCGGCGGTTGCGTGATCGTATGCCTCGATCTCTCGGACATTCCCTTGAACATCTCCAAACCGCAGCAACGCACGCTGCATGCTCTGGCCCAAGGCGGTCGGATCGAACTCGAACGTGACGAGAAGGGCCGCATCCTGTCGGCCGACTGCATCACCCGCGACGGCTGGGGCCTGACCGACTGCAATGTCGGCGTCTTCCAGTCCCTCAAGAAGAAACGACTGATCGCCAGCCAGGACGGCGGTCCCTACCGGATCACCCGACTGGGCCTGGGCAATCTGCGCGCCCAGCTCGACAACCGGGTGGGGGCCAAGGCGTGGTGAGGCCTAGCCCAGGATGGTCGCCAGAGCGTCGACGACCCGCTCGACGTCGCCATCCGCCATGGCCGGGAACAGCGGCAGGGTCAGGCAGCGGGCGTACCAGGCGTCGGCGCCGGGCAGGTCCGCCAGGCCCTGGCGGTTGACGTAATAGGGCTGGCGGTGGACCGGGATGTAGTGGACCTGCGTCCCGATCCCCTGGCTCTTAAGGCTATCGACCACGGTGCGGCGTGACAGGCCCTCGGCCTCGAAGTCGATCAGCACGGTCAGAAGGTGCAGGGCCGGGTTCGAATGGGCCGGGCTCTGCGCCAGCTTCACGCGCGGGCAGCGCTGGGCCAGACGTTCGGCATAGAGCGCGGTCAACTCCCAGCGACGGGCTACGAAGCGATCCAGCTTGGCCAGCTGCGATAGGCCCAGGGCGCAGAGAATGTCGGGGATGCGGTAGTTGAAGCCCAGCTCGGGCATCTCGTACCACCACGGCTCGCCGCCGGCGGGCCGGACCATGCCGTGCGAGCGCAGCAGCCTCGCCCGCGCCGCCAGCTCGGCGTCGTTGGTGGTCAGCATGCCGCCCTCGCCCGTGGCCAGGGTCTTGACCGGGTGGAACGAGAAGCTGGCGAAGCTGGAATAGGCGCCGTCGCCGACGGGATGGTCGACGCCGCCGAACGTGCCGACCGAGCCCAGCGCGTGGGGGGCGTCCTCGACCAGCGCCGCGCCGGCGGCGCTGGCCATGGCCTTCAGGGCCGGTAGGTCGCAGACGTCGCCGCGCAGATGCACCGGCAGCACGGCCTTGACCCGCTTGTCACCGACCCGGCCCAGCGCTTGCGCCAGGGTGTCGGGGGTCATCAGGCCGCTGTCGGGATCGACGTCGGCGAACACCACCTCGGCCCCGACGTAGCGGGCGCAGTTGGCGGTGGCCAGGAAGGTGACCGAGGGCGCGATGCAGACATCACCCTCCCCGATCCCCAGCGCCATCATCGCCAGGTGCAGGGTGGCCGTGCCGTTCGAGACGGCGATGGCGTGCTGGGCCCCGACCTTGGCGGCGAAGGCGGTCTCGAACGCCTCGACCGTGGGGCCGGTGGTCAGGAAATCACCGCGCAGCGCTTCCGTGACGGCGGCGATGTCGTCGTCCTCGATCGTCTGGCGACCGTAGGGCAGGAAGCCGCTCATCGCGCGGCCTTCTCCTCCAGCATGGCCAACAGGCCATCGGGCGAGAGCCAGTCGTGGTTGTTGTCGCTGCTGTACGAGAAGTCTTCCGGCACCGGCGCGGCGCCGTCGGCCGCGCCATAGGGCGTGCGGCCAAACTCGGCGAAATTCGGCTCGATGGCGAAGCGGTCCTCGAACTCGACGGTCGAGCGGGCGTCGTCGGCGCTGATCATGATCTCGTGCAGCTTCTCGCCGGGGCGGATGCCGACCACCTTCATGCCGGCGTCGGCCGACATCGCCTTGACTAGGTCGGGCATGGCCATGGACGGGATCTTGGGCACGAAGATCTCACCACCGCGCATCATCGTCAGCGACGACAGCACGAAGTCGACGCCCTCGTTCAGGGTGATCCAGAAGCGGGTCATGCGCGGATCGGTGACCGGCAGCTCGGTCGCGCCCTGGCTCAGCAGGCGACGATACAGCGGCACGACGCTGCCGCGCGAGCCGACCACATTGCCGTAGCGCACGACGCAGAAGCGGGTGCCGATGTCGCCCGACAGGTTGTTGGCCGCCACGAAGGTCTTGTCCGAGGCCAGCTTGGTCGCGCCGTAGAGATTGGTCGGGTTGCAGGCCTTGTCGGTAGACAGGGCCACCACCTGCTTCACGCCATTGTTGAGGCTGGCCCAGACCACGTTCTCGGCGCCCAGCACGTTGGTGTGGATGCACTCCGACGGATTGTACTCGGCCGCCGGCACCTGCTTCAGGGCCGCAGCGTGGATGACGATGTCGACGCCGCGCAGGGCCAGGGTCAGGCGCTCGCGGTCACGAACATCGCCCAGGAAGAAGCGCATCTTGCCGACGGTCTTGTCGTCGAACTGCTCGCGCAGCTCGATCTGCATGTCGCTCTGCTTCAGCTCGTCGCGCGAATAGACGATGACCTTGCGCGGGTCATAGCGGCGCAGCACGGTCTCGATGAAGCGGCGACCGAACGAGCCGGTGCCGCCGGTGATCAGGATCACCTTGCCGTCCAGGTCGAGGTTTTGGGGGGAGAAGCGGCCCAAGGTCTGCCTCCTGCGGCATTAGCCGCGACGAAAGGCGGCGTCGAATCTCGGTTACGCCTCTGTTTGCGCTCCCAGATGTAAAGAGGACGTCAACCACGCTGCGGTAGCAAGGGCGTCATGCAACGCCGCGCTCTTCTCCTGCCGCTCCTTCTGGTCGCCACGCTCGGCGCCACGCCCGTTCTCGCCAACGAGGGCAAGAAGGAAGACAAGGCCGTCACCTATTTCCAGCTGGACCCGATCAACGCCGTGGTCCTGCGCCGCGACGGCCGCCGGGGGGTGATGACCGTCGAGACCGGGCTGGAGGTCAAGGATCCCACGCTGATGAAGCGGGCCCAGGCCTCGACGCCGCGCCTGCGGGCCGCCTTCGCCCAGACGCTGATGGTCTATTGCGCCGGCCTGCGCGGTGGCGCGGCCCCGGACATCGACCACGTCTCGCGCGAACTGCAGAAGGCCGCCGACCAGGTGCTGGGCAAGCCCGGCTCCAAGGTCCTGCTGGGCTCGGCCCTGATCAGCTAGGTTTCTTGCGGCGGGCGCGGAAGAAACCTCGAAGCAGGTCCGCGCTCTCCTCCGCCAGCACCCCGCCTGTGACCTCGGGCCGCCAGTGGCAGGTGGGCTGGGCGAAGAACTTCGGGCCGTGGACCACCGCCCCGCCCTTGGGGTCCTCGGCTCCGAACACCACCCGGCCGATCCGCGCATGGCTGATCGCCCCGGCGCACATGGCGCAGGGCTCAAGCGTCACCACCAGGGTCAGGTCGGTCAGCCGGTAGTTTTCCAGCTTGGCCGCCGCCAGCCGCATCACCGCGATTTCGGCGTGGGCCGTGGGGTCGTAGGCGGCGATCGGACCGTTGCCGGCCGTGGCGATGATCTCGCCGGTCTTGGGATCCAGGATCACTGCGCCCACCGGCGTCTCGCCGGCCTCGGCCGCCGCGCGCGCGGCGTCCAGCGCCAGGCGCATCATGCGGTGGTCTTGATCGTCAGCCGGATCAGTGTGCATTAGCAGTTGAACGCCCATCGAGAGATGCGCCCAGCCTTCAGAAGGACGCCGAAATGACCAAGCCACACGATCCCCTGTACGAGCCTGAACTCGAGGGTCAAGACGGCGAGCTGGACGGCGGTCCCGGCGAGCGGGTCGCCAAGGCCCTGGCGCGGGCCGGCGTAGCCTCGCGGCGCGAGGTCGAGCGCCTGATCGAAGCCGGCCGCGTCGCCATCAACGGCAAGGTGCTGACGACCCCGGCGGTCAAGGTCGCGCCCGGCGACTTCCTCACCGTCGACGGCCAGTTGGTGGCCGAGCGCGAGCCGACCCGGATCTTCCGCTACCACAAGCCCACCGGGCTGATGACCACCCACAACGACCCCAAGGGCCGGCCGACTGTGTTCGGCTCGTTGCCCAAGGATCTGCCCCGCCTGATCTCGGTCGGCCGCCTGGACTTGAACTCCGAGGGCCTGCTGCTGCTGACCAATGACGGCGAGCTGTCGCGGGCGCTGGAGACCCCCAGCAACGCCTGGGTCCGCCGCTATCGCGCCCGCGCCTTCGGCGACACCACCCAGGCCAAGCTGGACACCCTGAAGGACGGCATCACCGTCGAGGGCGTGAAGTATGGCGCGATCGACGCCAAGATCGACAAGGCCCACGAAAAGGCCGGCGGCGGCAAGAACATCTGGATCACGGTCAGCCTGTCGGAAGGCAAGAACCGCGAAGTCCGCCGCGTGCTGGAAGCCCTGGGCCTGAAGGTCAATCGCCTGATCCGGATGTCCTACGGACCGTTCGCCCTGGGCCCCCTTGAGGCCGGCCAGATCGAGGAGGTCGGCCCGCGGGTGATCCGCGAGCTGATGGAAGGCATCATCTCCGAAGAGAACATGCCGACCGGCGACCGTCCCAAGTTCGGCGGGATCGCCAGCGCCGTGAAGGCGCCCGGCACGGCCGGCGGCGGCGATCTGCAGCGTCGCGGCGCTCCCCGCGCCGACCGGACGGGTGTGATCGACGTCCCCGAAAAGTCCGAGAAGCCGGTCTACAAGGCCGGCTGGGCCAAGCCCAAGAAGAAGGTCTCGCCCCACGCGCCGGCCAAGGGCGCCAGCAAGGGCGCCGCCCCGTCCAAGCCCAAGCGCGCGGTCAAGTCGATCGAAAGCAAGTTCATCGACATCGGAAAACCCGCCGCCCGCGGCAAGCCGGCCGCGCCCTCCAAGGGTGGCCGCCCCGGCGCGAAGCCCGCCGACGGCGCCGCCCGTCGTGTCGCGGAAAAGCCCGGCAAGCCCGGCGGCGCTCGCCCCGGACCGCGCCCGACCGGCGGCGCAGGTGGACGAGGTTCGGCTCCGCGCGGTCCGAAGCGCTAAGCCGCCGCAGCCTGCGCGCCGGTCCAGCGGCGCAGGGCCGGCCAGCGTAGCGAAAGCTCCGCTACGCCGATGAAGCCGGCCAGCAGCACCAGGGCGCTGGCCAGCAGCCCGGCCTTGAACGCGTGCGGCGCGTCGGGCTGGGCGGTCATCGGCCGGACCAGCAGGACGATGATGGCGTTGTTGGCCGCATGGGCGCCGATGCCCAGCTCGATGCCGCCCAGCCGCAGCGCCATCCAGGTCAGCCCCATGCCCATGGCCATCCGAAACAGGAAGGCGTCGAGATTGGGGTCCAGGTGGATCGCCGCGAACAGCACGCCGTTCACGCCCATCAGCGCCAGCGGGTGGCGGATATAGGCGGCGGTCTGCTTCAGCAGCCAGCCGCGGAACAGCAGCTCCTCGGCCGCCGAGGCCAGGATCAGCAGGCTGATGGCCAGGCTGGCATAGATCACCTGGCCGGCCAGGTTGGGCGCCATGCGGCCGAGCGGCGGCTCGATCGACTGCCCGGCAAGGGCCGCGCCGCCAACCACGGCGCTCATGACGATGGCCACCAGCACAAGGCCACCGATCAGCAGCCGCCAGCGCAGCGGTTGGCCGTCATTGACATAGCCTTTGAGCTTGCGGTGGTGGATCGCCCCGGCCGCGAACACGAAACCGACCGCCGCGCCCAGATTCACACCGGCCAGGATGGTCAGCAGGAACAGCGACTGGCGCGCCGACGGTTCCGAAAGATTGGGATCGGAGAAGATCGCGAACAGGTCGCCCGTCGTCGGGGCCCCGTCCAGGCCGCTGACCACCACCAGGGCCGTCACCAGCGCCAGGGCCCCGCCCAGCGCCGCCCCGACCACTGCCGCCAGCAGGCCGGCCGGCAAGGCGACGGCGGTCCGCCACGGGTCGCGATCGAAGGGCGACAGATCGGCCAGGAAGCGCGAACGCCTCGCCGACTCCATGATCTCGCCCATGCGCATCGCCTGATCGCCGTCCGTTCGCCTCTGCCTAACGGCGCGACTAAGAGGGCGCGGGCGCGGACTTGTAAAGCGCACGCTTGCCGCAGGACGCGGAGGACGGCACACATCCCGTTACAGGTTGTGAGGGGACCACAATGAGCAACGACAAGTCGAGTGATTCGAGCCCAGGGCACTTGCACCGGCTGGTGCTGTTCTCGGACGCGGTGTTCGCCATCGCCATCACCCTACTGGCCATCGAGATCCACCCGCCGCACCACTGGCATGGGGTGCCGGACCTGTTCGGCCAGATGGGCCCCAAGCTGCTGGCCTATGCGCTCAGCTTCGCGGTCGTCGGGGTGGGCTGGTTCAGCCATCGCCGGGTGTTCGCCCGCCTGACCAAGGCCAATGGCGGCCTGGATTTCTTCAACTTCGTGGTCCTGGGCCTGATCGCCCTTCTGCCGCTGGCCACCGAGCTGCTCTGGGAAGCCGGCAACCAGGCCCTGCCGGTCTATATCGGGCTGGTGGCCCTGATCGGCGTCGCCATGGGTCTGATGTGGGCCTATGCGGCCTTCGTCGGCAAGCTGACCGAGCCAATGCCCACCGCCGAGGCCTGGTTCGTCTGGCTGCGCGTGACCCTGCTGCCGGGCCTGATGTGCGGCCTCAGCCTCTACAGCCTGATGCATCCGTGGGCCTGGATCCTGATGGTCCTGCTGCTGGTCGGCCTGGGCTGGATGAGCAAGCGCGTAATCGCCCCCGCGCCGAAGGCGGCCTGATGCGCATCGTCTCGGGCCAGTATCGCGGCAAGGCCATCGCCGCCCCGGCGGGCGACGCCACCCGGCCGACCTCCGACCGCGCGCGCCAAGCGGTGTTCAACATCCTGGAACACGCGGCCTGGGCGCCGGAGCTGCACGGGGCGCGGGTCGTCGACCTGTTCGCCGGCTCGGGCGCGCTAGGTCTGGAGGCTCTGTCGCGCGGCGCGGCCTATTGCCTGTTCGTCGAGACCGACGATGCGGCCCGCGGCGCAATCCGCGAGAACATCGACGCGATGCACCTGTTCGGCGTCACCCGCGTGCATCGCCGCGACGCCACCGATCTGGGCCCCATCCCGGCCAGCGCCGGCGCGCCGTTCGACATCGCCTTCCTGGACCCGCCCTACGCCAAGGGCCTGGGCGAGAAGGCCGTCGCCGAACTGAAGGCCGGCGGCTGGCTGAACCCTGGCGCGATCCTGATGTTCGAGCGCGGCCGCAGCGAGATCGACCCGGCGCTGGATGGCTTCGAGCTGATCGACACGCGCGACTACGGCGCCGCGCGTGTGCTGTTCTACAAGCTGCTCGACTAAGCCTCGGCGCTGATCTGCGCCACCGGCTGGATGTCGGTGAAGTTGGCCACGTCGGCCGTCACTTCAGCGCCGCGTGGACCACCCAGCGAAGCCTGCAAGGCCGCCATGTCGCGGAAGGTCAGGTTGACCATCATTCTGTAGGGGGCCGGTGCGCCGCCCGCCCCGGACAGACCCTTCAGGATCTGCACGCCGATCAGACCGGTCGGCGCGAAGGCCTCCTGGGCCAACGGAATATGGACCTCGGTGTAATAGGTCTCGTCGAACTTCGCGCCTTCGACGGCGGGATAAAGGACGGTGAACACGGCCATGGCGGCCTCCCTGGGGTTGCTCGCGGGAACCTACCGGGCGCCGTCGGGGAAGAGGCAAGGCCCTAAAAGCCCTCTCTCACAGAGAGAGGGAGGGGCCCGCCGCCAACGGCGGTGGGAGGGTGAGAGGTTTCACCGTCTCAAATAGGTCCGTCATCCCGCGCTTTATGCGCGGGACCCATCTGTCCGCCGCAAGGGCGATGCAGAAACAAGATCTCACGTAGAAGCTGAACCATGGGTCCCGCGCATAAAGCGCGGGATGACGGTTGTGGTGTGACGCACTGAACGAGCCTCTCCGGCAGACTATATAACCTCTCACCCTCCCATCGCTGCGCGATGGGCCCCTCCCTCTCTCTATGAGAGAGAGTTTCCGACGCGCTGGAGACCGCCATGCCCGCTCGCTTCAATGGCCGCCTTTCCGATCTGCTCGGTATCACCCTGCCGATCGTCCAGGCCCCGATGGCCGGCGCGACAACGGTGGACATGGCCATCGGCGCGGCGCTGGCGGGCGGGCTGGGCTCCCTGCCCTGCGCCCAGTACACGCCGGACCAAGCTCGCGAGGCGGTGGCCGCGTTCCGCGCCGCCGCCCCTGGCCTGCCGGTGAACTTGAACTTCTTCAGCCACCAGACGCCGACGCCCAATCCTGTCGCCGCCCTGGCCTGGCGCGCCAAGCTGGCGCCCTACTATGTCGAGGCGCGGCTGGATCCGACGCAGACGCCGCCGAACGCCGGCCGCGCCCCGTTCGACGAGGCCTTCTGCGCGGTCGTGGAAGAGATCCGCCCCGAGGTGGTCAGCTTCCACTTCGGCTTGCCCGATGCGGCGCTGGTCGAGCGGGTGCGCGCCGCCGGGTCCAGGATCCTGTCCTCGGCCACCACCGTCGCCGAGGCGTGCTGGCTGGAAGACCACGGCGTCGACGCGATCATCGCCATGGGCGCCGAGGCCGGCGGCCACCGCGCGACCTTCCTGCCGGGATATGGCGGGCAGCTGGAGGCCAAGCTGGACATGGCCGCCCAGCCGGGTCTGTTCGCCCTGCTGCCACAGATCGTCGACGCCGTCAGAGTTCCTGTGATCGCCGCCGGCGGCATTGCCGACCCGCGCGGCGTAGCGGCCGCCGCGACGCTGGGCGCGGCGGGCGTCCAGGTCGGCACCGCCTATCTGTTCACGCCGGAGGCCCAGATCCCCGCCGCCCACCGAGAAGCGCTGCAGGAGGCGCGCGACGACAACACCATGCTGACCGACCTGTTCACGGGCCGGCCGGCGCGCGGCGTCGCCAATCGTCTGATGCTGGAACAAGGTCCGCTGGGCGAAGGCGTGCCGCCCTTCCCCACCGCCGGCGGGGCGCTGGTGCCGCTGCGGGACGGCGGCGAAAGCCGCGACTTCGTCAACGCCTGGTCAGGACAAGCCGCGCGCCTGGCGCCGCGGGATCTGAGCGCGCACGACCTGACGCGTTGGTTGATGGGCTAAAGCGGTTCACGCCGAGGGGCCGCAGACCTCGCCCTTCGACAAGCTCAGGGTGAGGTTTTCTACCCGGCCTCAGCAATAGCCCCTCACCCTGAGCCTGTCGAAGGGCGAGGGCGGACCCACGAACTTAGCCGCCCCTAAGCCGCCTGGCTGACCAGGGTCTTGAGCAGGTCCATGGTCTGGGGCGAGCCGGCCAGCTCCTCGCGGGCGCTGGGATCGCGGGCCAGTTTCAGGGCCTCGACACGGGCTTTCTCCGCGACCGGTCCGGTAGGACCCGCCTCGCCCATGGCCAGCTTGGCCAGCAGCTGCAGACGGTGCGGCAACGGCGCGGGCGCGCGGACCAGCATGGTCAGCAGGCGCGTGTCGGCCTCGACCAGGGCTCCGACGTCGCCCAGCTTGGCGCACAGCGGCTCGAAGTCTTCGCGCACCAGGCCCGAACGGGTCAGGGAGCGTTGCAGCGACGCCAGATTGTTGAGCTTGGCGACCGGCGATTCCGGACCCTGACGGGTTTCCTTCTCGAAGCGCATGGCGCTGATATTGGCGTTCAGCCAGCGCGCGGCGTTGCGCTTGTTGACCGCGCCCATGACGTTCTCGGCCAGGCGGATCAGGATCTTGATCTCGTCATGGGCCGAGCGGTCGCGGCCCAGCAGCGAGTCGATGAAGTCGCCGTTCAGCAGGGTCTTGGAGCGGGTCGTGAAGGCGGCCTGGATGTCCTCGGCCTGCAGGATGCGGCCGGCGGCGGCCGTCAGGCTCATGGCCAGGGCGCGCAGGAACTCGATCTCGGCCTCGGCGTCCGACGGCTTGAGGCGACGCACGCCGTTCAGCTCGGTCAGCACACGCTCGGCGATGGCCTTGCGCACGCTGGGGAAGTCTTCGCCGCTCAGCCATTGCGACAGGCGTCTGGCGGTGCCCGACAGCTCGGGCATGCAGTTGCGGACGCTGGCCTCGATGCGGATCAGGGCCTCGACGGCCGAGCCGCCGGTCAGGCGGGTCATGGCCGCCAGGGTGACGCCCAGGTCTTCGCCGGTGGTGTCCAGCAGGTCGGCCATGCCGGCGCGCGAACCGATGATCTCGGCCAGGGGCTGCTCGATGGCGGCCATGGCGGCGGCGCGGGCGCGCGGCTCGCTGGGCGCGGCGTCGGCCAGGTCCAGCAGGCGGGCGATCTTCTCGGACCAGTTCTTGCCGGGCGCGATCGAGGCGGCGACACCCGCCCCCAGCAGGAAGGCGCGATCGGGATCGGCGACCAGGCGCTCGGCGGCTTTCGCGAAGCCTTCCTTGTCGAGGTCCGGCAGGGTCCCCTTCTTGAAGGCCTTGCTGAGGTTGCCGATGGCGCGCTCGACCAGGCCCTGGAAGTGGCGGATGACCTCGTGCACGGTCTGGCCGCGCGCCTCGGCTTCCGGAATGGCGATCTTTTGCAGGGCATGCTGCAGGTCGGTGCCGGACGCTTCCAGCTTCTCGACCAGGTCGGGACGGTGCAGCAGTTCGAACGGGGTGGCTTTGTGACGGACCAGCCAGCCTTCCAGCAGGCGGCCGATGCGGTCACGGGCGTGGGCGGTGTAGAGGTCGGCGGGCTGCACGCACAGCGGATCGCGGTCCTCGACTTCCTTCTTGGGCTTGCCGCCGTCGACCATGCCCTTGGTGAAGATGGCGATCGACTTGTACTCGCCGGTGCCGGCGTCGAGGGTTTCCTTGCTGACGCGCACGGCGACGGCGCGGCCCTGCTCCAGCACGTCCTCGGCCGTCTGCAGCGCCTGGGCGCGGTTCTCGGTCGCGATCTCGAGCGTCCATTGCGCGCCGACTTTCCGGCGCACGAACAGCTCGTAGTGGACTTGGCTCATGTGACGGGCGGCTCCAGGGTCATCCCGACTATGGGTTTCATCTCTTAAGGTGAGGTTGAAGAAGCTTGGGCTTGGGCGGATGAGCCGCAATCGCGCCTTGCTGGGGCCGCAAAGGCCAAAGACAAGCGGAAGGGAAAGCTTTGCCGCGCCACGCGTTGAAGCTGCGAGCCTCGGTCGTTAGGATCGAGCGGACGTTTAGGACCAAGGACAAGAAAGCATAGATGGCCGCCATCACGCTCATTGACGACGACGAGAACATCGTCGCCTCGGTCTCGCTGGCCCTGGAAAGCCACGGCCACACGGTGAAGGCCTATTACGACGGCGTCGCCGGTCTGGAGGCCGTCGAGGCCAGCCCGCCGGAACTGGTGATCCTGGACGTCAAGATGCCCCGCATGGACGGCATGGAAGTGCTGCGCCGTCTGCGCCAGACGTCCGAGATCCCGGTGATCATGCTGACGTCAAAGGACGACGAGATCGACGAGATCCTCGGCTTCAACCTCGGCGCCGACGACTACATGCACAAGCCGTTCAGCCAGCGCCTGCTGCTGGAGCGGGTGAAGGCCGTGCTGCGCCGCGCCCGTCCGGAAGACGACCTGGCCGTGGCCGACCCGGCCGGCGCCGCCGGCTCTAAGGTGATGAAGCGCGGCAAGCTCACGCTCGACCCGGCCCGCCACGACAGCCTGTGGAACGGCCGCCCCGTGCGCCTGACCGTGACCGAGTTCCTGCTGCTGCAGGCCCTGGCCCAGCGCCCCGGCTTCGTGAAGAGCCGCGACAACCTGATGGACGCCGCCTACGACGATCAGGTCTATGTCGACGACCGCACGATCGACAGCCACATCAAGCGCATGCGCAAGAAGTTCCGCCAGGTCGATCCCGAGTTCGACTCCATCGAGACCCTGTACGGCGTTGGCTACCGTTACCGCGAAGCCTGAAACGATGCCTCCGGGCGCTGAAGAGCCGCGTCGGCGTCGCTTCACCTGGCCGCGCGGGTCGCGGCTGGGGCGGCTGATCATCACGCTCAACGTGCTGGCGCTGCTGATCCTGGTGATCGGCGCGCTGGTGCTGAACGAGCTGCGCAGCGGCCTGATCAATGCGCGGATCGACAGCCTCACGACCCAGGGCGAGCTGATCGCCAACGTCATCGACCAGTCGGCGACGGTGGGCGAGCCCGAGCCGCAGCTGGACCCCTACACCGCCAGCGCCATCCTGCAGGTGCTGTTCATTCCGCGCTCGCAACGCGCGCGGCTGTTCGACGCCCAGGGCAAGGTGCTGGCCGACTCGTTCGTGGTCGCCGACCGCGTCGACTGGAAGGTGCTGCCGCCGGCCCGCAAGCCCGGCCAGACCGACGACGGGACCCGGAAGACCCCGCGCGAGCAGGCCCAGGCCGAGCGCGCCCGCAAGGCCCTGGCCGACGAGATCGCCCGCGCCATGAACGGTCGCCCGGTCGCCGGCACCCGCATCGCCGAGGACGGCGAGAAGGTGGTGTCGGTCTCGATCCCGATCCAGCACGTCCGCGCCGTGCTGGGCGTGCTGACCCTGGAGGCCGGCGACGTCGACGAGATCATCTCGGCCGAGCGCAAGGCCCTGCTGCCCTTCATCATCGTGGCCATGATCGCCATCGTACTGTCCAGCGTGCTGCTGCACCGCCTGGTCGCCGTGCCGGTGCTGCGCCTGGCCCGGGCCGCCGACCATGTGCGCCTGCAGGGCGCGCGCGCCATCTCGCTGCCCGACCTGGAACGGCGCAGCGACGAGCTGGGCGACCTGTCGCGCTCGCTGGCCGACATGACCCATTCGCTGTCCGAGCGCATGGACGCCATCGAGCGCTTCGCCGCCGACGTGGCCCACGAGATCAAGAACCCGCTGACCTCGATCCGTTCGGCCATCGAGACCCTGGACCTGGTCACCGACCCGGCCGCCCGCGCCCGGCTGCTGGCCATCCTGCAGAACGACGTCAACCGCCTGGACCGCCTGGTCACCGACATCTCCAACGCCTCGCGCCTGGATGCGGAACTGTCGCGCGAGCATCCCAAGCTGCTGGACCTGCAGCGGCTGCTGACCGAGATCGTCAGCCTGTACGAGGCCCAGCTGCGCCCCGGCGACGCGCCTGGCAGCGTGCGCGTCTCGATCCAGATCGCCGACCCGGCCCACGCCCACACGGTGCTGGCCCGCGAGACGCCGATCGGCCAGGTGTTCCGCAACCTGATCGACAACGCCCGCTCGTTCAGCCCGGCCGACGGCGAGGTCCGCGTCAGCCTGACCCGCCACCGCGACCGCCTGGTCACCCTGGTCGAGGACGACGGCCCCGGCGTGCCGCCCGACAATCTCGAGACCATCTTTGAGCGCTTCTACACCTCGCGCCCCAAGGGTCGGGCGTTCGGCGGCAATTCGGGCCTTGGCCTGTCGATCGCCCGCCAGATCGTCGAGGCCCACGGCGGGGTCATTCACGCCGAGAACCGCCAGGACGCCGCCGGCGCGGTGATCGGCGCCCGATTCGTCGTCGACCTGCCGGACGCCCGGGCGTGAGTGAAATCCGTCATGGCGGCCTGATCGCCCGGCGCGTGGACGGCGTCTGGCGCGGCGCCCTGATCGAGGGGCCCTCAGGGATCGGCAAGAGCGATCTGGCCCTGCGCGCGCTGGATGCGGGCTTCCGGCTGGTCGCCGACGACCGCGTGGTCGCCTTCCCCTCCGGCGGCAAGCTCTATGGCAAGCCGCACGAGACCCTGGCCGGCCTGATCGAGATTCGCGGCCTGGGCGTCGCCCGCCATCCCGCTCTGCCGCTGTGCGAGATCGCCCTGGTCATTCGCTGTGTGGAGACGCCCGAAGCGGTCGAGCGGCTGCCTGACCCGCGTTTCACCGTGATAACGGGCGTTTCCGTTCCTGTTTTCGACCTGTGGCCGCGAGAACCCGCCGCCCCCTTGAAAATCGGCGCCATGATGCAGTCTCTTGGAGTCGCACCCTAACGGGCGTATCAAGGCCGCCCGCGCGGCGCTCTCCCGGCCGTTGTGGGATAGGGGATCCCGTTTGAGACATCAGGCATGATCGGGCTCGTGATCGTGACGCACGGGCGTTTGGCGGAAGAGTTCGTCTCCGCCATGGAGCATGTGGTCGGGCCGCAGGCCGCCGTCGCGGCGATCTGCATTGGCCCGGAAGACGACATGGAACGCCGCCGTTCCGACATCTTGAAGGCCTGCGCCGCGGTCGACGAGGACCAGGACGGCGTCATCCTGCTGACCGACATGTTCGGCGGCACGCCCAGCAACCTGGCCATCTCGGTCATGGAGCAGACCAAGGCCGAAGTCATCGCCGGCCTGAACCTGCCCATGCTGATCAAGCTGGCCAGCGTGCGCCAGCGCGAACCGCTGCAAGCCTGCGTCGCCCACGCCCAGGAGGCTGGACGCAAGTACATCTCCGTGGCCTCTTATGTGCTCGCGGGGGAAAAGTAGGGCATGGCGTCAAGAACGGTCGAGATCGTCAACGAGCGCGGACTGCACGCGCGGGCCTCGGCCAAGTTCGTGAAGATGGCGTCGGGTTTCGACGCCGAGGTCACCGTCAGCCGTGACGGCTCGTCGGTGGACGCCCGTTCGATCATGGGCCTGATGATGCTGGCCGCCGGCATCGGCTCGACCATCGACATCGCCGCTGAGGGCCCCGAGGCCGACGCGGCGCTGGAAGCCCTGTGCGAGCTGGTCGAGAACCGGTTCGACGAAGAACGATAGGGGCGCAGGCCTTCGCCAAATTTGCCTGGGGGCGACCGACGCCTGGACCGCCCTGCTTGAGGCGCCGGAAAGCGGACATTGCGAACTACCGTGTAGGGTGGTTAGCGGCCTTTCGAAATCCCTCTCTCATAGAGAGAGGGAGAGGCCCGCCGCGAAAGCGGTGGGAGGGTGAGAGGTTACACCGCTCACCGATCAATCCTCGGCCTCTCCACTTGGGTTGCGCAAAAGGTCCCGCCTGTCTTGGCTATCCCAAGGCCTGTATCCGCCGCCTTGCCCCCGCCTGGTCCGGAAAGGTTGTAACCTCTCACCCTCCCACGCCTGCGGCGCGGGCCCCTCCCTCTCTCTATGAGCGAGGGGCTGTAGCGTCCTAGACGGGTCGGGAACGGAAATAAGCCCGCCTCCCGAAAGCGGACGCGATTTAGGGGTGTGGGGCATCCGAGAGCAGACGTTCCGAACTACCGCGAGGGGTGGGTGGCGGAACTAATGGCTGCCTGCGGAAAGAGCTCTGAGCTTGGCGTCAACGGCCGACGCCACATCCCAGATTTGCTTCTGATCCAAAGGCTCTCCCAGTTCGGCGAAGACGTGGGCTTCTACGAATGCCCCCCTGATCAGGAAGCCGATCGTGCAGTAGCGACTTCCGCGCGGGTGATTAGCGCACCGCGCGAGGGGCCAACCTTGCGTCGTTGTAGTTAGGGGCGCGTCAGGGTTCAGGACGCGTATCCTCGAAAGTTCGTAAGCTTCGCCGCCGCTGTCCAAGGACCGGTCTATCCGCGCATCTGGTATCGTCACCATGGGTTCGGATGCTGGATCCCGGACTCCCCGCGGGCGCTCTCTCAAAAGTTCGAACCGCGTACCGTGCCGCGGCTCGGTGATGAAGGTCTGCAGCCCGGACGCGTTGACGACTGGTGCGGTAAGACCCTCGCATAGGGGCAGCTGTCCGGCTTGATAGGTGTGACGGTCGCAAATCCTGATGCTCACTCCTCGGCCAACCTTTTGGGCCTGGTCCAGGTCTGCGCGCTTGGGCACGTCGAGGGAAAAGTCGGCATAACGCGCCTTGAAAGGCGCAGACTCCTGCTCCTTAGGGCCCAGGGAACATCCGCCATAGGCCCCAAGAACCAAGGCAATGATCAGCGTCAGGTACTTAGGAGGCGCCATCCAGCCACGCTAGGCGACGGATGTTTCCCGCCCCCTAATGGAGCGCTGCTGCAATGCGCTGGTGCGGGCCGGTAGAGCGGACCTTCAGAATGTCCGCTATGGGTCGGGAACGGAAATCGCTCCCCCTCCCATAGGGAGAGGGTTGGGGTGAGGAGTTGAGGTGTTTGCCGGAGGGCCGGCGCACCGTCCGACATCGTGCCCCCTCATCCTCCCACCGGTTCGCGGAGCCCCCCTCTCCCTGGGGGAGGGCGTTCAGGGCGCTGAACGCTCGGCGTTGCCGAAGTCGAACCCAGCAAAATCAATCGCTTGTCGATTTTACGCGCCCGCGAATAATCCGCGCTCAAACTCGCCCCACAATCATCTTGTCCCCGTCGCAAGGGGAGGGCGCTTGGATCCGGCCCAAAGCGGCGGCGGGGACAGGTTGAGCGGGGCCGCTGGCGGCTCCCGGAAGGCTGGGTCAGGTCGTGCCGCTTACTCTTCAGGAGCGCGTACGGGTGGCCCGTTGTCCGGGACCAAAGCCGACAGCGGAGCGACAGGGCGGTGATCGTACAAGCCGCCTATCGTGGATCGTCGGGGTCGAGACGGATGTAGCCGATCGACTTGGTCCGCGCCCGTCCGGGGGTTCTTGGGGTCCCGAACCGACAAGGTTCACGCCCCCCGCCCTCACGGACAAGAACAGCCTGGCGGAGCGGTAAGCGAGCCGAAACACAACAAACCTCACGGTCTCCGGGTTCGCCCGGCCGCTCCGTCGCCTCCCTACCCAACTTCAGCGGATGGCCGCGTGAAGCGGCGGACTCATGACCAGCCCCCACCTGACTTCGCTTCGCGAAGTCTGTCCGCCCCCAAACGGGGCGGAGAGGAAAGGGCCTCCCGCGCGGGGCTTTCTCTATCCTCCCCCTCTTGGGGGAGAGGGACCGCCGAACGGCTGTGGAGGGGGCTTTCTGAAACGCAAAGGAGCCAACCCCATGCCCAAGCCCCTCATCCACGCGCGTCATGAGCGCATGTTCGGCAAGGGCCGCCTTCGCAAGCGGCGCGCCAAGATCGGCGATCACATCATGCTGGCGATGTACGACAAGCTGATCCTGTTCATGGACGAGGCCGAACACGACTTCCGCCAGGTCGCTCATCAGTATCCACCGGAGATCGCCGCCGACCTGCTGGCGACCGCGACCGAGACCCGGCGCGAGCTGCAGGCGCAACGGCAGGACCTGCTGACCCGGGAGAAGATCTCGTCGCCCAGCCCTACTCCGCGGCGATGAAATCCTCGGCCTTGGCGTCCATCTTCGCCTCGACGGGCGCCTTGCCGCCCATCGGCTTCAGATCCAGGTCCTGGAACAGCTTGCTGTCCTCGTCCATGTCCGGCAGCGGCGTGGTCAGCAGCTTGCCGCCGACGAAGATCGAGTTGGCGCCGGCCAGGAAGCACAGGGCCTGCAGGTCGCGGCTCATGCCCTCGCGGCCGGCCGACAGGCGGACCATCGATTTCGGGCAGACCAGGCGGGCGACGGCGATGGTGCGGACGAACTCGATCGAGTCGATTTCCTTGCCCTCGCCCAGGATCTTGTCGCCCAGCGGCGTACCGCTGACCGGCACCAGGCCGTTGATCGGCAGGCTGTCGGGGTGCGACGGCAGGGTGGCCAGCTGCCACAGCAGGCCGGCGCGGTCGCGGCGGGTCTCGCCCATGCCGACGATGCCGCCGCAGCAGGTGCTCATGCCCGCGTCGCGGACATAGGCCAGGGTGTCGAGGCGCTCCTGGTAGGTGCGGGTCGTCACCACCTGGCCGTAATATTCCGGGCCGGTGTCGAGGTTGTGGTTGTAATAGTCGAGGCCGGCGTCCTTCAGCTGTTGGGCCTGTTCGGCGGTCAGCATGCCCAGGGTGGCGCAGGTCTCCATGCCGAGAGCCTTCACGCCGCCGATCATGGCGGCCAGCTTGGGCAGGTCGCGGTCCTTCAGCTCGCGCCAGGCCGCGCCCATGCAGAAGCGCTGGGCGCCGCCGTCGCGCGCGGCCTTGGCCTTGGCGATGACGACGTCGGCGTCCATCAGCTTCTCGGCCTTCAGGCCGGTCTTGAAGTGGGCGCTCTGGCTGCAATAGCCGCAGTTCTCGGCGCAGCCGCCGGTCTTGACCGACAACAGCTGCGACAGCTGCACTTCGGAGGGATCGAAATGGGCGCGGTGGACGTTCGCCGCCTGGTAGACCAGCTCCATGAAGGGCAGGTCGAACAGGGCCTCGACCTCGGTCAGGGTCCAGTCGTAGCGGGGCTCAGCGGCGTTGATCTTGGTCATGGCGGCGGTTCTAGGACCGCGGCATCACGCTTGGCAAGACGTCAACGAGGCTGCAAAACGCTGACGTAACGATAGCGGAACATGGGATTTGGTCAGGTCATGGATCGCGAGATCGAGCTGAAATTCCTCATTCCGCCGGAAGCGGCGGCGCTGATCCTGGCCCAGTTGAAGGGCGAGGAAGCCGCCCGTCAGCTGGACGCGACCTATTTCGACACCCCCGACCACGCCCTGCGCAAGGCCGGCTTTGGCCTGCGGGTGCGCGACGGCGAGGGCGGTCGGAAACAGACCCTGAAATCGGCCTCGGCCGGCGGCGTCTTCGCGCGCGGCGAATGGGAGACGCTGGTCGCCGGCCCCGGTCCGGACCGCGACGCCCTGGCCCGCACGCCGGCCGCGGCGGTGCTGGACGGCCAGGACCTGGCCCCGGTCTTCACCGCCCGCGTCGAGCGCATCGTGCGGCTGGTCCAGGTCGGCGAGGCGACGATCGAGGCGGCCCTGGATCGCGGCGAGCTGCAGGCCGGCAGCCGGCACTCGGCGGTCTGCGAGTTGGAACTGGAGCTGAAGGCCGGCCAGCCCGCCGCCCTGTTCGACCTGGCCCGCCAGCTGGCCCGCCGTTCGCCCTTACGGCTTTCGCTGATCAGCAAGGCCGAGCGCGGCTACGGCCTGGCCGCCGGCGACGAGGGGGCGGCGCCCCACAGGCAGCCTTCGCCGATCAGCCCCAAGGCCAGCGTTGGCGAGGCGCTGCAGGCTCTGGGCCAGGCTGGGCTGATCCATCTGTGCGCCGCGCTCGAGGCTGTGCGTGAGCGGCCCGAGCCCGACGGCGTGCACCAAGCCCGGGTCGCCGTCCGCCGGCTGCGCAGCCTGCTGAAGACCTTCAAGGCCCTGGCCGGCGACGAGGCCGCCCGCGCGCTGGACGAGGAGCTGCACTGGCTGGCCGGCGAGTTCGACGCCGCCCGCGATCTCGACGTCTTCGCCGGCGAGGTCTGGAGTCAGGCCGCAACCGGGGCCAGCTTCGCCGGCCGAGACGATTTCGAGCGCGCCTTGCAGGCCGCCCGCGCCAACGCCTATCTGCGCATGGAGGCGGCGCTGGAAAGCCCGCGGACGCGCGGCGTACTGCTGGAGGCCGCCGCCTGGCTGGAGGCCGGCGCCTGGACCGCTGATCCGGCCTTGGCCAAGCTGCGCGCCAGCCCGGCCGACGCCTTCGCCGCCGGGGAGCTGGACCATCGCCGCACGCAGGTGAAGAAGCGCGCCAAGGCCTTCGACGATCTGGACGCTCACGGCCGCCATCGCCTGCGGCTGAAGGGCAAGACCCTGCGCTACGCCGCCGAGGATCTTGCGCCGCTGTTTCCGGACCATCCCAAGCGCAGCGCCCGGTTCATCGAGGCGGTGAAGACCGTGCAGGACGTGCTGGGCGCGCTGAACGACCGCCATGTGCGCGAGCAGCTGATCCAGACCGTGGCCCACGGCGACGCTCGCATGGCGCAGGACGCCGCGCGGGTGGCGCTGCGGAACAGCGACGAGGCGCTGCTGCACGACGCCCGCAAGGCCCTGGCCGACCTGCTGGACGCCAAACCCTTCTGGTGAGGATACTTCGAACTACTTCTTCTGCAGCTCAGTCTTGAACGCATCCAGGCTCAACGGCCGGCCCAGGAAATTCTGGATCAGCACATTGGCGTCCTGCGAGCCGCCCGGCTCCAGCACCAGCTTGCGATAGCGGGCCGCGACTTCGGGGTTGCGCATGCCGTCCTTGCGGAACTGGGTGAACAGGTCCAGCGCGATCGCCTTGGACCAGACATAGGTATAGTAGATCGCCGAATAGCCATCGAGATGGCCGAAGCTGGCGTAGTCGTGCGTCCCCTCCATCGGCGGCAGCTGCGAATAGCGCCGCACCTGGGTGTCGAACATCGTGTGCAGGTCGAAGTCGGGCTTGCGGTTGTAGTAGTTCAACGAGACCGCCGCATAGGCCAGCTGGCGCTTCCAGCGCCCCGGCTCGCCGAACCGGCGGCCCGCGTTCATCTTCTCCACCAGGGCCTTGGGAATGGCCTGGCCCTGCGGGTTGGACGCGAAGGTCTTCAGCGTGTCGTAGTCCCAGGTCCACTCTTCCAGCATCTGCGAAGGAGCCTCGATGAAGTCCCACTGCAGGCTGCCCATCGACTGGGCGCCATAGGTCGTGTGGCCAGAATACAGGGCGTGGATCAGATGGCCGAACTCGTGAAGGAAGGTCTCGACGTCGCCATGATCCATCGGACCCGAGGCCGGGAAGTTGCAGATCAGCGCCCCGACCGGGACCTGGCGTCCGGCCACGCCGGTGCGGATCGGGAACTGGGCGGCGTGGTTGTACTTGCCGTCGCGCGGATGCATGTCGAGATAGAAGCGGCCGATCAGGGTCCCGCTCTTGTCGTACAGCTCCCAGGCCGAAACGCTCTTGTCCCAGACGGGCGTGTTCCAGGGCTTGAACTGGGCGCCGAACAGATCCGAGACTAGGCCGAAGATCCCTTGGCGGGCCTTGTCATAGGTGAAGTACTGACGGACCTCGGCCGCGTCGACGCTGTACTTCTGCTTGCGCAGAAGGTTGCTCATGTAGCGGCTGTCGTAGCTTTCCAGCTGGCTGATCGACGGATCGACGGTCTTGGCGAAGGCCAGCAGCTCGGCCAGGTCGGCGTCGGCGCCGGGCTTGGCGGCCAGGTTGACGTCGTCCAGGAACGTGGCGGCGCGCTGCGGGTCGCCAATCATCTTGTCGGCGGTGATCAGGGTCGCGTAGTCGGCATAGCCCAAGGCCTGGGCCAGGGCGTAGCGCTTCTCCAGCAGCGACTTCAGCACCGCCTCATTGGCCGGCCAGCCGCGATTGAGGAAGGCGGTCATCACCTGCTTGCGCGTCTCGCGACGGCTGCCGAACTCCAGCACCGGGAAGACATCCGGGTAGTCGTAGGTTAGGTGCACGAAGCCGTCGGCCGCCGGCTTGTGGCTGTCGATGAAGTCCTGCGGGGCCCCGACCAGATCGGCGGGCGCCAGCTTGATGTCGCCCTTGTCGTCGCGAATGTTGCCCGCGAACTTCAGGCCGATCTCGGTGATCTCTTTCTGCAGCGCTGCGACCTTGGTCCGCGTGGCCGCATCCTTGTCGACGCCGGCCAGCCTGTAGTTGGTCAGCGTCTTCTTCAGCGTGAAGTCGGTCTTGGCGTCCAGGCCGGCGGTCGGGATGGCCGCCAGGCGATCATAGATCGGCCGCGACAGCGAGATGGCGGTGCTGAGATCCGACAGCTTGGGAATACAGGCCTCGGCGGCGTCGCGCACGGCCTTGTCCGGGCTGGTCTGCGAGACCAGGTAGAGCTCGTTGTAGCCGTCGCCCAGCCCCAGGGAGAGGGTGTCGAAGGCCGCGAAATCACCGGCGATCGATGCGGGACCGGTGCGGGCCTCCAGCTCGGCCTTGGCCATGGTGCTGACCGCCAGCACGGCGTCACAGCGCGCGGCGATCGCGGCCGGCGCGGCCTCGGCGACCGGCAGGGTCTTCAACAGGGCGTCGACCGCGGCGTCAGTCGGGGTCGCGGCCAAGGCCGGCGCGGCGGACAGCATGGTCCCGGTCAGCAGCAAGGCCAGGTGCAAACGCGGCATCCCAAATCCCCCAAAGTTCTGTTCTGCGACTTGGGTAGGCGGTGGATCTGGGCGACGCAATTCAAATTGTCGGAGGCTGAAACGCGAAAAGCCGCCTTGCGGCGGCTTGTTCGGTAGAAAGTACCCTTGGGTGCGGGGACAGGATTTGAACCTGTGACCTTCAGGTTATGAGCCTGACGAGCTACCGGGCTGCTCCACCCCGCG
>NZ_JBCNJZ010000015.1:0-91301 GCF_039596335.1 Caulobacter sp.
GTTCACGCCCCCCGCCCTCACGGACAAGAACAGCCTGGCGGAGCGGTAAGCGAGCCGAAACACAACAAACCTCACGGTCTCCGGGTTCGCCCGGCCGCTCCGTCGCCTCCCTACCCAACTTCAGCGGCCAGCCGCGTGAGGGCGAGATGTCGTGCTCTACAGCCTTATCGCGTCGCCAGCAGCTGTTCGATCGACAGCGGAGTCTGCACCTGCGGATCCAGGCGGAAGTCGACGGTGCGGGCGCCGCTGGCCACGGCGTCCAGGGTCTTGGTTTCCGCGCCCATCAGACGGCGATAGGTCCAGTAGCTGGCCATCACCTTCTCGACGTAGTTGCGGGTTTCCTGGGCTGGCAGGCTCTCGATCAGCAGCAGGCTGTCGCAGTCTGCGCCCAGCTGGGCTTCCAGCTTCTTCAGCGTGCCCGGGCCGCCGTTATAGGCGGCGACGGCGCGCAGCATGTCGGTGCTCTGCAGGCCGCGATCCATCAGCCAGGTGAAATAGTCCTGGCCGACCCGCAGGTTGAAAGCCGGGTCCAGCAGCGGAGTCTGGTCGGTCAGCAGCTTGTCGTCGCCGGCCGCGCGGGCGGCGGCTGTCGGCATCACCTGCATCAGGCCCACGGCGCCGGCGTTGGACATGGCCGACGGGTCGAAGCGGCTCTCCTGGCGCACCAGCGCGTAGACCAGGGCCTTGTCGATGGTGAAGCCGCCGATCGGCTCCAGCGGGGGCAGGGGATAGTCCTCGCCGCCGATCCGGCGGACCGGACGGCCGCCGTTCAGCGGGGCGTTGGCGTTCAGGGCCAGGGCCAGGGTCGTCCAGTCGGCGCGCTGGGCCTCGGTGCCGGCCAGGGACAGGCCGGCGCGCAGCTCCAGGCCGACATCGCGCCAGCGGCCGACCTGGGCCAGGGCGGCGGCGCGGCGGGCGCGCGGGTCGACCTTCATCAGCGTGGTGAGGCTGCTGGTGTCGGGACCGCTGTAGGACGCCTTGGTCAACAGGGCCGCGATCGGGTCTTCCAGCTCGTCGGCCGCCGAGGCGCCGGCCAGGGCCAGCTGCCGCGAGGCGATCATGCCGTAGAAGGTGTGGGGAGCGTGGGCGGCCTGGACCAGCAGCGAGCGGGCCTGGGCCTCCTGGCCGGCCTGGCTGGCGGTGCGGGCGGCCCAGAAGGCGCCGGCGGCGCGCAGCCACTCGTCCTCGTGCTGGTCACCGGCGACCTGCTCGAAGAAGCGCTGGGCCTTGGTCGTGTCGCCCAGGCGGAACGCCGACAGGCCCGCGATCCAGCGGTCGCCGCCGGCCACGGCCAGGGGCAGAGCCTTGGCGACGTCACCGGAATAATAGGCTTCGCGGGCGGCGCGGCCCTTGTCGGCGGGCGGCGGGCCCTTGTCGCCGGTGATGAACAGGCTCGGGATCGGCGGGGCGACCGCGCGCTTGCCGCCGGGCTGGCGCTTGACGGCCAGGCCGTAGATGCGGTCGGCGCCGGCCTCGTCGCCATAGCGCTTCAGCCAGCCGGTCAGGTCGTCGTAGCTGGCGGAATACAGCGACGGATGCATCAGCTTGGCGAAGGTCAGGCGGCCGGCCAGGCTGCGGTCGCGGGCGTTGGCCAAGGCGGCCTCGGCGGCGTCGAAGTCACCGCGATCGGTCGCGGCGAAGGCGGCGCGGTAATAGCGGATGTCGTCCTGGGACAGCGGATCGAGCACGCCAGCGGAGGCGCCCCCCACGACGAGGAGCGACGAGGTCGCGCACAGCAAAGCGGCCGACAGAGCGGCCAGAGATCGAGCCCAAAGCTTCAAAAAAGTGATCCGCGCTCCCCCGCAGGCGCGCGTCCCCCGTTCCGACTTGTAGAGAAAGTTTTAATGCGGGCGGTCCGGGCGATCAAGTCGCTCGGTCAGGGTCAGGAGATCCTGCCAGGCCTTCTTCTTCTGCGCGGGCGTGCGCAGCAAGAAGGCCGGGTGCAGGGTCGGCATGGCCGGCAACTCCATGGCCTTGTCGTCCGAGGTCCATTCGAACCAGCGGCCGCGCATCGAGAGAATGCCTTCCTCGCGCTTCAGCATGGCCTTGGCCGAGGCCCCGCCGGCCAGCAGCAGCATCTTGGGCTTCACCAGGGCGATGGCGCGCTCGACGAACGGGGCGCAGACGGCCTGCTCCTGCGGCGTGGGCGTGCGGTTGCCGGGCGGGCGCCAGAAGACGGTGTTGGTGATGAAGACCCGATCTTCCAGGCCGGCGGCCTTGATCATCCTGTCCAGCAGCCTGCCGGCGCGGCCGACGAACGGCTGACCTTGGGCGTCCTCGTCGGCGCCGGGGCCTTCGCCGATGATCATCAGCGGCGCGTCGGCCACGCCGCGCGAGAATACCGCCTGCTTGGCGCCTTGCGTCTTCAGTGGGCAACCGTCGAAGGCGGCGATGGCGGCGGCCAGGCTCTCCAGGTCATTGCAGGCAGCCGCGGCGGCCTTGGCCATGGCGACGGCCGAACCGACATCGGGTCCGCTTCCGGCGACAGGACGCATGATCGGGATCGGCGGAGGCGGCGGTTGGCTCTTTGCGCGCAGCATGGCCGCGCCCTCGGCCAGGCGGTCGATCGGCGCGTCCGCATACAGGGCCTCGACGCCCGCATCGGCCCAGAAGGCCAGCAGGCTTTCGACGGCGCGTTGATCGACGGCGAGGCTCATGAGACGTTCTTATCGCGGAATAACGGACAGCTCCACGCTGCGGCGCAGCAAAAAAGCGAGATCAAATGCTTGACCGCCCACGCGTCACGTTCCGATAAGCTGTGATTCAAACAGTCATAAGACAGGCGGCCGAGCCTGACGGGAGACCTTATGAGCGAAGACCTCGAACGCGAGTCGATGGAGTACGACGTCGTCATCGTCGGCGGCGGTCCCGCGGGGCTCTCGGCCGCGATCCGGCTCAAGCAGATGGCGGAGAAGAACGGGACGGAGATCTCGGTGGCCCTTCTGGAGAAGGGGTCGGAAGTCGGCGCGCACATCCTGTCGGGCGCGGTGATCGATCCCAAGGGCCTGGCTGAGCTGTTCCCGAACTGGAAGGAACTGGGCGCGCCGCTGGAAACGCCGGTCACCAAGGACCGCTTCAAGCTGCTGGGGCCGCAGGGCGAACTGTCCCTGCCGATGTTCGCCATGCCGCCGTTCATGCACAACCACGGCTGCTACATCGCCTCGCTGGGCAATCTGACCCGCTGGCTGGCGGGCAAGGCTGAAGAGCTGGGCGTTGAGATCTATCCGGGCTTCGCCGCCTCGGACCTGGTCTGGAACGACGACGGCTCGGTCAAGGGCGTCGTGGTCGGCGTCGTGGGCATCGCCAAGGACGGTGAGCACAAGCCGGACTATCAGCCGGGCATGGAGTTGCACGGCAAGTACGTGTTCATCGCCGAGGGCGTGCGCGGCTCGCTGGCCAAGCAGCTGATCGCCAAGTTCAAGCTGGACGACGGCAAGTCGCCCCAGAAGTACGGCATCGGCATCAAGGAGCTGTGGCAGGTCCCGCCCGAGCAGCACCAGCCGGGTCTGGCCGAGCACACCACCGGCTGGCCGCTGGACAACCAGACCGGCGGCGGCAGCTTCATGTACCACTTCGGGGACAACTACGTGGCCATCGGCTACGTCGTGCACCTGAATTACAAGAACCCGTGGATCTCGCCCTTCGACGAGTTCCAGCGCTTCAAGCAGCATCCGGGCGTGAAACCCTATCTGGAAGGCGGCAAGCGCATCGCCTACGGCGCGCGGGCCATCACCGAGGGCGGTTATCAGTCGGTGCCGAAGCTGACCTTCCCGGGCGGCGCGCTGATCGGCTGCTCGGCCGGCTTCGTCAATGTGCCGCGCATCAAGGGCAGCCACAACGCGGTCAAGACCGGCATGATGGCCGCCGAGGCCGCCTATGCCGCCGTACAGGCCGGCCGGACCAGCGACGAGCTGACCGCCTACCAGACCGCCTACGACAACTCGTGGGTGGCCAAGGAACTGAAGGTCGTCCGTAACGCCAAGCCGATGCTGGGCAAGTTCGGCACCGCCCTGGGCGGCGCGGTTAGCATGTTGGACATGTGGTGCACGCACCTGTTCGGCGGCTTCTCGTTCTTCGGCACGATGAAGCACGAGAAGACCGACGCGGCCTCGACGGGTCTGGCCAAGGACTACAAGCCGATCGTCTATCCCAAGCCGGACGGCGTGATCAGCTTCGACAAGCTGAGCTCTGTGTTCCTGTCGGCCACCAACCACGAGGAAGATCAGCCGGCCCACCTGAAGCTGAAGGATCCGTCGATCCCGATCGCGGTCAATCTGCCCAAGTATGGCGAGCCGGCGCGTCTCTACTGCCCGGCCGGCGTCTATGAGGTGCTCTACAACGAGCAGGGCCAGGACCCGCGCTTCCAGATCAACGCCCAGAACTGCGTCCACTGCAAAACCTGCGACATCAAGGATCCGTCGCAGAACATCGTCTGGACCACGCCCGAAGGCGGCGGCGGACCGAACTATCCGAACATGTAGAAATGACAGAGCCTCCCAGCCCCAAGCTGGGAGGCTTTTTCTTGCGGACGGCTGCGAAACCTCGGAGGGTGGCCGGATGCGTATCAAAGTCCTCCTCGCCTGCGTTTCGTTGACCGCTCTGGCCGCCTGCGCCTCAACGCCGCCAGGCCATGTGACGGTGCGCGGCCCGATGAGCATCAACTCGCCGCTGTTCGGCGCGCGTAGCTCGTATGGTCAGTTCCTGGCAGGGCAGGCGGCGCTGCGCGATGGTCGCTCGTCCGAGGCGGCGGGCTACTTCGGCACGGCCGCCGTGCTGGGCGAGGACCCGGGCATCATCGGCGAGCGTTCGTTCACGGCGCTTCTGCTGGCTGGCGACATCACGCGCGCCGCGGCGGTTGCGCCGGTCGGCGAGGACTCCACCGAGGGCGTCCGACGTCTGGGCGTGCTGACCCGCGTCGTGGAATCCCTGGCCGTCGGCAAGGGCAAGGACGCGCAACTGCTGCTGACCACCCAGCCGCTGGGTTTCCCGCACCAGCAGGCCGCGGCGCTTCTGGGCCCCTGGACCGCCGCCGCCGCCGGGGACAAGGAGGGCGCGATCGTCCTGCCGACCCTGCGCAACGACAAGCTGGTGCAGTACTTCGGCCAGCAGGGGCAGGCACGCCTGTTCGAACGCGCCCGGCGCTATGACGAGGCCGAGACCGACTACAAGGCCCTGACCTCCAACGCCGCCACGGCCAGCATCTTCACTCTGGACTACGGCGCGTTCCTGGAGCGCCGCAAGCGCCACGACGACGCGATCGCCCTGTACGACACGGCCCTGCGCGCCGCGCCGAACGACGCTGGCCTGTTGCGTGCCCGCGACCGGGCCGCCTCCAAGGGCGCACCGCCGCCGATGCCGACCGTTCGCCAGGGCGCGGCCGAGGGACTGGTGGCCTGCGCCGCCGCCTTCGCCGGCGAGCGTCAGGTGCAGTTCGCCCTGGCCTATCTGCGCCTGGCCCTGCGCCTGGACCCCAGTCGCGACGAGGCCTGGGTGCTGATCGGCGACCTGCTGAACCAGAGCCAGGACCCGCGCGGCGCCATCGAGGCCTACGCCAATGTGCCGCCGTCCTCGACCCAGTACATCTCGGCCCAGAGCAAGTCGGCCTGGGCCTGGAACGACCTGGGCGACAAGGCCAAGGCGCTGGAGGTGGCCCGCACCGCCGCGACCAGCGCGCCTGACGAACGCGACGCCCAGGTGGCGCTGGCCGATCTGCTGCGGGCCGGTGGCAAATGGAGCGAGTCCGTCGCCGTGCTGGACCCCGTGATCGCTCGCGACGGCGACAGCCCCGACTGGCGCCTGCTGTACCTGCGCGCCGCGGCCCTGGAGCAGGCCGGCCGCTGGCCCGAGGCCGAGCGCGACCTGCAGGCGGCGCTGAAGATCAATCCGACTGAGCCCGAGCTGCTGAACTTCCTGGGCTACAGCTGGATCGACCGGGGCGAGAACCTGGCCCAGGCCCTGGGCATGGTCCAGAAGGCCGTCGCCGCCCGTCCGACCTCGGGGGCCATGCTCGACTCGCTGGGCTGGGCCTATTACCGCCTGGGCGACTACAAGGCCGCGGTCGAGAAGCTGGAAGCCGCCGTTGAGATGGAGCCGGGCGATCCGGACGTGAACGGTCACCTGGGCGACGCCTACTGGAAGGCCGGTCGCAAGATCGAGGCCGAGTTCCAATGGCGGCGCGTGCTGACCTTGGAGCCAGACGACAAGCAGAAGGCCGAGGCCGAGGCCAAGCTGAAGAGCGGCCTGGGTCCGACGGGGCCGGCGGCGTCGAAGTCGACCGCGGCGCGCAACTGAGCTATCGGCTCGGAACGCGTCCTTTCTGAGTAGTCCGACATGCGGCTGTCCGCTTTCGCCCCCGCCAAGGTCAATCTGTTCCTGCACGTGGGCGGGCCGGACGCCGAAGGCTATCACCCGATCTCCAGCCTGATGGTCTTCGCTGATGTCGGCGATCAGGTGGTGATCCAGCCGGCCGACGCGCCGGACTTCGAAACCGTGGGCCCGTTCGGCGGTGGCATCCCGACAAACGGCGACAACCTGGTGGTCCGCGCCGCGCGGGCCTTCCACGCCAGGCTGGGTGGGCCGGTCCCGCCGTACCGGCTGATCCTGGACAAGCGCCTGCCGATCGCGGCGGGTTTGGGCGGTGGTTCCAGCGACGCGGGCGCGGCCCTGAAGCTGCTGCGCGACGCCCTGGCGCCGAGCCTTTCCGATGACGAGCTCGAACCGCTGGCCGCCGGCCTGGGCGCCGACGGCGCAGCCTGTCTGCGCGCCGTGGCCCTGATGGCCGAGGGGCGAGGGGAGGTGCTGTCGCCCGCGCCGCGCCTGCCGGTGCTGCACGCGGTGCTGGTCAATCCGGGCGTGCCGTCGCCGACCGGCGCAGTCTATCGCGCCTATGATACGGCCGTGCATCCCGAAGGCGCTGAGCGTCCGCCGGTTCCCGCCGAGCTGGAGACCGCCGAAGAAGCCGCCGCCTGGCTGGCCATGGCCACCCGCAATGACCTGGAGGCGCCCGCCGTGGCCTTGCAGCCGCTGATCGGCGAGGTTCTGGACGTGCTGCGCGATGAGCCCGAAAGTCTGCTGGTGCGGATGTCCGGCTCGGGCGCGACCTGCTTCGCCCTGTGCGCTGGCGACATCGAGGCCGAGAGCCTGGCCGAGCGCATCGAGGCCTTGCGGCCGGAATGGTGGGTGCGGCGCTGCCGCCTCAGTTAGGAGATCTGCATGAAGCGCCGTGATCTGCTGGCCGCCCTGGGAAGCCTTGCCGCTGCGCCGGCCGCCGCCCAGACCCTGAAGCTGGCCCCCGCGCCGATCGTGCCGGGCGCCGGCGATGTGCTGGTCAATGTCGAGACCAGCCTCGGCGTCATCACCATCGCCCTGAAGGTGCGCCAGGCGCCGATCACCACGGCCAACTTCCTGCGCTATGTCGACGAGAAGCGCTATGACGGCGCGACCTTCTTCCGGGCGACGAAGTCGCCGGGGCCGGTGGACTACGGCTTGATCCAGGGCGGGCTGCAGGGCGATCCGGCCAAGGTGCTGCCGCCCATCGCCCACGAGCCGACCAGCCAGACCGGCCTGCGCCATGTCGACGGCACGGTGTCGATCGCCCGCATGGAGCCGGGCACCGCGACCTCGGACTTCTTCATCTGCGTGGGCGAAGCGCCGTATCTGGACGCCAACCCGGCCGCGCAGGGCGACAACACCGGCTTCGCCGCCTTTGGCCAGGTCGTGGCCGGCATGGACCTGGTCCACAAGATCCTGAACCTGCCGACCCCCGGCGTGGCCGTGAACCCGGTGATGAAGGGCCAGATCCTGGACCCGCCGGTGCCGATCGTCAGCGCCCGCCGCGTCTGATCGGACAGGGCAGGGGCCAAAGAGAAAGGGCGCGGAGGTTTCCCTCCGCGCCCTTCGCCCTTCGGCTTACACCCTACGCCAGCCTTAGCTGTGGTAGGCGCGTTCGCCGTGTTCCGAGATGTCCAAGCCTTCTTCTTCGGCTTCTGGCGAGGCGCGCAGGCCGATCACCAGCTTGATGACGAAGAAGACGATGACCGAGGCGACCAGCGACCAGACGATGGTGACGCCCACGCCCTTCAGTTGGGCGATGACCTGGGCGACCATGTCGTAGGTGGCGTTGTCGCAGGTCGAGAAGTCGCCGTCCTTGCCGCAGCTGGTGTAGTCGACGATGCCGGCGCCGCCCCAGGCGGGGTTGACGACCAGGCCGGTGCCGATGGCGCCGACGATGCCGCCCACGCCGTGGATGCCGAAGGCGTCCAGGCTGTCGTCGTACTTGAAGGCGTTCTTGATCGTCGAGCAGAAGACGATGCAGATCGGCGAGACGACCAGGCCCAGGATCACCGCGCCCATCGGGCCCGAGAAGCCGGCGGCCGGGGTGATGGCCACCAGGCCGGCGACGATGCCCGAAGCCAGGCCCAGGGCCGACGGCTTCTTGCGGGTGATCCACTCAACGACGATCCACGACAGGCCGGCGGCCGCGGTGGCGACGAAGGTGTTGATCATGGCCAGCGAGGCGTAGCCGTTCGATTCCAGGTTCGAGCCGGCGTTGAAGCCGAACCAGCCCACCCACAGCAGGCCAGCGCCCACCAGGGTCAGGGTCAGCGAGTGCGGGGGCATCGGCTCCTTGCCGTAGCCTTGGCGCTTGCCCAGGATCAGGGCGCCGACCAGGGCGGCGATACCGGCGTTGATGTGCACCACGGTGCCGCCGGCGAAGTCGAGGGCGCCGAAGCTCCAGATCAGGCCCGACTTGACCGGGGCGTCAGGCGCCAGGGCAATCGCGTCCGGACCCGGCCACCACCAGACCATGTGGGCCATCGGGTAGTACGAGAGCAGCGGCCAGAGGAAGGCGAAGGCGACGATGGCCGAGAACTTCATGCGCTCGACCAGCGAACCGACCACGAGGGCGGCGGTGATGGCCGCGAAGGTCGACTGGAAGGCGATGAAGGTGAACTCGGGGATCACGACGCCGGTGGAGAACGTCGCGACGTTGCTGGCCGGGGTCACGTCCTTCAGGAACAGACGGCCCAGGCCGCCCACGAAGGTGTCCCAGCTGCCGCCGTCCGAGAACGCGAAGCTGTAGCCCCACAGGACCCAGGTCACGAAGCTGATCAGGGCGACGGTCGAGACCTGCATCATGACCGACAGCATGTTCTTCGAGCGGACCAGGCCGCCGTAGAACAGCGCCAGACCCGGCAGGATCATCAGCAGGACCAGCATCGCGGAGGTCAGCATCCACGCGTTGTCGCCCTTGTCGTTCTTGTCGACGATGGCGGGCGCAGGGGCCTCGGCTGGCGCTGGCGCAGCGGCCGGGGCGGGCGCGGCTTCAGCCGGCGCGGCGGTGGCGGCGGCCGGGGCGGGCGCGGCCTCCTGAGCGAAGGCGACAGCGCCCATCGGGGCCCCCGCCAGGGTCGCGGCGAGCATCAGCCCGGCCAGCGGCTTAAAGGTCAGTTTCATCGTCGGTATCCCCTTTTCCCGATGCGTTACAGAGCGGCCGAGCCGGTTTCGCCGGTACGGATGCGGACGGCTTCTTCGACGTTCAGGACGAAGATCTTGCCGTCGCCGATCTTGCCGGTGGCGGCGGCGGCCTTGACCGCTTCGACCGCCTTGGCGGCGGACGCATCGTCCACGACCGCTTCAAGCTTCACTTTCGGCACGAAGTTCACCTGGTACTCCGCGCCCCGATAGATCTCGGTCTGGCCCTTCTGGCGGCCGTAGCCCTTCACTTCCGACACCGTCAGGCCTTCCACGCCGGCGGCGACGAGCGCTTCGCGCACCTCGTCCAGCTTGAAGGGTTTGACGACCGCTACGATCAGTTTCATCCGCCTTGCTCCACCCCGCGTAAGCCGCGGGCTCGTTGGCTTGGTTGTGGAAGCGAAAGACCGCCCCCGGTGAGATCACCGCCGACGCCGCGTCCGCAGCGCCGTTTCCCCGGCAGGGCCACGCTATCGGCGACGGTTCCGTGACGGGTCTTGCGGACAAGGTTTCGGAAACGAATTGGGCGCGGCGCCCAAAATTTGAGCCGCGAGGCGCTCACGTGCGTCAAAAAACGGCGATCTCGGCCGACGGGAGGGCGCTGGTTTGCGTAGGGGGTCTTGTTCTAGCTTGGCGGAATCCCCAAAGCCCCGCTCGGAGCCCCTGACATGCCGCCGCTCGTCCTGAAGATCGCGCCCTGGGCGCTGCTGGTGGCGTCCAACGTCTTCATGACCTTCGCCTGGTACGGCCATCTGAAGAACAAGAGCCTGGCGCTGCCCGTGGCGATCTTGTCGAGCTGGCTGATCGCCCTGCCGGAATACATGCTGGCCGTTCCAGCCAACCGAATCGGCAGCGGGGTGTATTCCACAGCACAGTTGAAAGTAGGCCAGGAGGTCATAACCCTGCTGGTCTTCATCCTGTTTTCGTATTTCTACCTAGGCGAGGCGATCAAGTGGTCGACCATTGCCGGGTTCGGTCTGATCGTCGCAGGCGTGGCTGTGGTTTTCTATTTTCGGTGACGCTTTCAGCGATCACGTGGCCGTGATCATGGAACCGAGTCCCCGGTCTGGGCGTAAACGGCTCGAACCGAAAGGAACTCCACCATGAACACCAAGCGTCTCCTGACCGCCGCCGCGGCTATCGCCCTGCTGGCCGGCGCCGCTCACGCCCAGACCGCTCCGGCCCCGGCCGAGCAGACTGCGCCGGCTCCCGCCGCGGCTGCTCCGGTTGTCGCCAAGGGCGACCTGATCGACACCGCCACGGCGTCGGGCCAGTTCACGACCTTTCTGAAGGCGGTCTCGGCCGTGAACCTGACCAGTGTCTTGAAGACTAACCAGAACCTGACCGTCTTCGCGCCGACCGACGCGGCCTTCGCGGCCCTCCCGGCCGACCAGCTGGAAAAGCTGATGCTGCCCGAAAACGGGCCGATGCTGCAGAAGGTGCTGACCTACCACGTGATCAACGCCAAGGTGGACTCCACCAAGATCAAGGGCAGCAAGGGTGAGGTCGCCAGCGTTGAAGGCTCGCCGCTGCTGCTGGACGGTAGCGGGACCACCCCGATGGTCGACGGCGCCACGATCACCCAGACCGATGTCATGGCCAGCAACGGCGTGCTGCACGTCGTCGACAAGGTCCTGATCCCGAAGGACGTCCCGGGCCTGCAAGCCTCGGCCGCCTCGGCCATGGACGCCGGCGCGACCATGAACGTCGCCGCCAACGAGCAGGTCGCCCCGGCCGCGCCGGCCCAGTCGGCGCCGGTTGACCAGGCCGCCCCGGCTAAGGCTGACCCGATGGCTGCTCCGGCTCCGACCGCCACCGACATGGTCGCCGATCCGGCCGCTTCGCCGACCGCCACGGCCGCGCCGACCGCTGGCGTCAACGCCTCGGGCGTCGTGCCGGTCTCGTCGCAGACCCCGGAAGCTCAGGCTACGCTGAAGGCCGGCGACCCGAACGTCGTCTCCAACCCGCCGGTCGCCGACACCACGGCCAACCGCGCCAAGTACGGCAAGCCGGACTCCAATGCCGGCAAGCGCACGACGCCGAAGGGCAACTAAGGCTTTCAAAGCCTAGGACATCGCTTGAAGCGCCAGTCGGCGGGCCCTATGGTCCGCCGACTTTTTTTAGGCCTGCTTCGATTGATGTCGCGCGAAAAACCCAAGTCCTTCCAAAGCCTGATCCTGACGCTCCATGACTATTGGAGCCGACAGGGCTGTGTGATCCTGCAGCCGCACGACGTGGAGGTGGGGGCAGGGACCCTGCACCCGGCCACCGTGCTGCGCGCCCTGGGCCCCAAGGCCTGGAACGCGGCCTATGTGCAGCCTTCGCGCCGTCCGGGCGACGGCCGCTATGGCGAGAACCCCAACCGCCTGCAGCACTATTACCAGTATCAGGTGATCCTGAAGCCGAACCCCGAGAACATGCAGGACCTGTACCTGGGCTCTCTGGAAGCGATCGGCCTGGACCTGCGCACCCACGACATCCGCTTCGTCGAGGACGACTGGGAAAACCCGACCGTCGGCGCCTGGGGCCTGGGCTGGGAAGTCTGGTGCGACGGCATGGAAGTGTCGCAGTACACCTACTTCCAGCAGGTGGGCGGACTGGACGTCTCGCCGGTGGCCGGCGAGCTGACCTACGGCCTGGAACGCTTGGCCATGTACGTGTTCGGCGTCGACAACGTCTACGACCTGCCGTTCAACGACCCGGACTCGCCTCTGGGCGCCAAGTCCTATGGCGATGTGTTCCTGGAGAACGAGCGCCAGCAGTCGGAAGCCAACTTCAACGTCTTCGACGTCGCGACCCTGAAGCGTCAGTTCGAGGACATGGAAGCCCAGGTGCCGCGCATCCTGGCCGAGAGCTATCAGGGCAAGGCCCTGGTCCTGCCGGCCTACGACCTGGTCCTCAAGGCCAGCCACCTCTTCAACCTGATGAACGCCCGAGGCGCGATCGCCGTCGCCGAGCGCGCCAGCTACATCGGCCGCATCCGCGACCTTTGCAAACTGTGCGCGCAAGCGTGGGTCGATCAGCAGGAAGCCGCGTAAGTTCCGATGCCCCAACTTCTTCTCGAACTGTTCTCCGAAGAGATCCCGGCCCGCATGCAGGCTCAGGCCGCCAAGGACCTGGAGCGCATGGCGCGCGAGCATCTGGCCGCCGCCGGCTTCCTGCCCGAGGCCCTGAAGACCTTCGCCGGCCCGCGCCGCCTGACCCTGGTGGCCGAAGGCCTGCCGCTGGCCCAGGCCGACCGCAAGGAAGAGCTGAAGGGCCCGCGAGTCGGCGCCCCGCCGCAGGCGATGGAAGGCTTCCTGCGCAAGGCGGGCCTGACCCAGGACCAGCTGGTCGAGCGCGATGGCGTCTATATGGCCTTCATCGAGAAGAAGGGCCGCCCAACGCCGGAGATCGTCGCCGAGATGGTCGAGGCCATCGTCCGCGGCTTCCCCTGGCCCAAGTCGATGATCTGGGGCACCAAGAAGCTGCGCTGGGTGCGTCCGCTGAAGCGCATCCTGTGCGTGCTGGACCGGGAAGTCGTGCCGTTCGCCATCGAGGGCATCGAGAGCGGCGACGTCACCGAGGGCCACCGCTTCATGGGCGACGCCCAGCCTTTCGTGGCCAAGGACTTCGACGAGTACGCGGCGGGCCTGGAAGCCCACTTCGTCGTGCTCGACGTCGAGGAGCGCAAGGAGCGCATCCTAGAAGGCTGCAAGACCCTGTGCTTCGCCCGCCACCTCGAGCTGGTCGAGGACGAGGGCCTGCTGAACGAGGTCGCCGGCCTGGCCGAATGGCCGACCCCGGTGCTGGGCGACATGGACCCGGCGTTCCTGGACCTGCCGCCCGAAGTCATCCGCACCTCGATGCGCACGCACCAGAAGTACTTCGCCGTCCGCAAGGCCGGTGAAGAGGGCCTAGCCCCGCACTTCATCACCATCGCCAACATCCAGGCGGCCGACGGCGGGGCGGTGATCGCGGCCGGCAACGCCAAGGTGCTGTCCTCGCGTCTGTCCGACGCCCGCTTCTTCTGGGACGAGGACGTCAAGGTCGGCTTCGAGGCCTGGCTGAAGAAGCTGGAGGGCGTGACCTTCCACGCCAAGCTCGGCACCATGGCCCAGCGCGTCGAGCGTATCGTCGCCCTGGCCGGCGAGATCGCCCCGCTGGTCGGCGCCGATGTCGATAAGACCAAGGAAGCCGCGCGCCTGGCCAAGGCCGACCTGACCTCGCAGATGGTTGGCGAGTTCCCCGAGCTGCAAGGCGTCATGGGCGGCTACTACGCCCGCGCCTTCGGCCTGGACGGCGAGATCGCCGACGCCGTGCGCGACCACTACAAGCCGCAGGGGCCTTCGGACGCCGTGCCGACCGCCCCGGTCAGCATCGCCGTGGCCCTGGCCGACAAGCTTGACACCCTGGTCGGCTTCTTCGCGATCGATGAGAAGCCGACGGGCTCTAAGGACCCCTACGCCCTGCGTCGCGCGGCGCTGGGCGTGATCCGGATCATTCTCGAGAACAACCTGCGCCTCTCGCTGGCCAAGTTCGGCAAGGACGACCTGATCGCCTTCTTCGCCGACCGCTTGAAGGTCACCCTGCGCGACCAAGGCAAGCGTCACGACCTCGTCGACGCGGTCTTCGCCCTGGGCGACGACGACCTGGCGCGCATCGTCGCGCGGGTCGAGGCGCTGGACGGCTTCCTGAAGACCGACGACGGCAAGAACCTGCTGGCCGGCTACAAGCGCGCCTCCAACATCCTCAAGGCCGAGGAGAAGAAGGGCGCTCTGCCGACCGGCGCGCCCGAGGCCCCGACCGCCGACAGCGATGCGGAAGTCGGCCTCTACAATGCCCTGCGTCTGCTGGATAAGCCGCTGAAGGACGCCCTGACCAAGGAAGACTTCACCGGGGCCATGACCCAGCTGGCCGAGCTGCGCGGTCCGGTCGACGCCTATCTGGACGGCGTCTTCGTCAACGAGCCCGAGCACCGCGACAACCGCCTCAAGACCCTAGCCGCCGTGCGCGACGCCATGGGCCAGGTGGCGGACTTCGGCCTGATCGGGGGCTGATCGCTTCCAGGGTTCAAATGGAAACGGCGGCCTTTCGGGCCGCCGTTTTTGTTTCTAAGCCACCGCCGCGTCGAACTCCGCCTTCCAGTCGGCGAACTGTTCGCGGTCGTCCTGGTCCCACGGATGGAAGCCGGGGCGGTACCAGGCGAGATAGGTCTTCCAGCCGCGGCGGAAGATGCCGGGGTTACCCCAGACGAACCGCTTCACCGCCTTCAGCGCCGCCTCGGGCGTATAGCCGTCGGCTTCCAGCAGGCGGGCGGCGTAGCGGCTGATGTTGCGGGTGAACATGAGGGTCACCAGGGCCATCGTCCGGCAGCGGATGAGGTAGCGCTTCCAGGGCGACCAGTCCTTGGTCACTTCCAGGAAGACGTCGTAGGCGACCGCCTTGTGCTCGGTCTCCTCCATGGCGTGCCAGCGCCACAGCTGCTCGACGCCGGCCGGGGTTTCGTCGAATAGGTCGCGGTGGCGGGCGTGCATCTCAGCCATCATCGCCGTGAAGTGCTCCAGGGCGATGGTCGACAGCAGCATGCCCATCTTGCTCCGATCGCGGGCCATCTTCACGCGACCGCGCACGGTCTCCTCGATCTCGGTGCATTTGGACAGTGTTTCGGCCACTCGTCGCCGAAGACGATGGGCGCCCTGGCCATAAACGACGGGCAATCCGACCTGCATCGCTTCGTACTGGAAGCTTGTTTCGGGAAGAGGCAGTAGCGCCGGCCGATCTATCAATTCGAAGAGGCTGGCGCGAGACTGCGCAGGCACCAAAGTGAAACGCCTGGAGTTTAGCTTTTCAACGACTTCCTTCACCGCCTCGTTGAGCTCGCGAAGCGAGAAAAAGCTGCGCCGACGCAGGATGGCCGTGAGGGCGCGGTGGACTAGCTTCACCGAAAGCTCAGCAAGCGGCTTATCCTTCGGGTGGTTGGGCCGAGCCGGCTCGATCACAGTCCCATAGTGATCAGCAAGCGCTGCATAAGCTGGGTTGAGGACCGGTAGCCTCCCCCTCGGCCGGGCGGTCACCGCCGCCTTCAGATTGTCCGGTACAAGCACCTGCGGCACGCCGCCGAGCGCTTCAAAGGCCCTGACGTGCACGCCCAGCCAATCTCGACTGGATTGGGTTTGAAGGGCCTCAGCGTATACATAGTTTGACGCGCCCATGCAGGCGACGAAGACCCGTCGCCGGGTCACGCCCGGCGTGCTGCACCGAGATCGTGCCGCCGATGAAGAACTGCACATCGTTGCGCGCCGCATTGCGGAGGAAGCCCTTGGCGTCTTCCAGCAGCTTGCCGGTCAGCAGGTGGCGGTAGTTCTTGACCGCGTCCATGAACAGGCGCTCGCCGTCCGGAAAGGTCAGGGACAGGGCGTTGAACACCGCCGTGCCGACGGGATCGCCGCCCAGCCAATGGCCTTCGTGGGCGGAGGCGAGGTCGAAGCGGATGTCGCGCGGGGCGATGTGGAGGTCGTCGGGCGTGGTTTTGGCGTCGGTCATGGCGTTCTGGGCTCCGCCGGTTTAGGGCTGCTGACAGCCGTCCTGTGGCCAACCTGAGTTGTACTGACAAAAATGTCAATAGAGACGCCTGCTCCCAAAGCGCCGCGCGTGCGCCGCTCTCCTGAGGCCGCCCGGGAGAACATCCTAGCCGCCGCCGAGGCGCTGCTGGTCGAGCAGGGGCCCCAGGCCATCAAGCTGGCCGACGTGGCCAAGGGCGCGGGCGTGGTCCATGCCAACGTCATCCACCACTTCGGCTCGATCGCCGGGGTCGAGACGGCGCTGATGGAGCGGATGATCCGCCAGCTGGCCGACAAGGTGCTGTCGGTGCTGGACCGCGACGACGCGGTGCTGGGCGTCGGCGCCCAAGCCCTGTTCGACGCCTTCGAGGCCAAGGGCGCAGCGCGGCTGGCGGCCTGGCTGGAGCTGACCGGCGAAGGCCAGCGCATGACCCTGGTGCGTCAGGTCGTGGAAGAGATCATCGACACGCGGATCGCCCGCGACGCCGGCGTCGATCGCAACACGGCGATCGACTTCGTGATGCTGAACATCATCCTGGCCGTCGGGGTGGGCCTGTTTGGCCCGACGTTGAGCGCGCTGCTGGGCCGTCCGCCCGAGCGGCCGCGCGAGCTGGCGCTGGAACTGATCGAGGGCCGGCTAAGTCCGGGCCAGCAACGCCGGTAGCACCTTGTCGGTCAGCAGCGGCGCCAGGCGCAGATCGCCCGGCGCGGCCGGGTCGATCCAGGCCAGTTCCTCGATCTCGGCCTGGGCGGCGATGTCGCCCGCGACGGTGGCCAGATAGGTCGCCGACTGCACCGAAAAGCCCGCCTCGTTGGCGGCCGGGGCTGAGAAATGGCCCAGCAGCTCGGCGCGCACCAGGCGGCAGCCCAGCTCTTCCTCCAGCTCGCGGGCCAGGGTGGTCAGGTCGTCCTCGCCGGTATCACGCTTGCCGCCGGGCTTCATGAAGGTGGTCGTGCCGCGCTTGCGGACCAGCAGCATGCGGCCGTCCGCGTCGCGGATCACGGCGGTGACGATGTCGAGGACGCGGCTCATGCCTTCCCATAAGCCGAGTCTCTAGTTCTCGACCGCCGCCAGGATGTGCTCGGCCAGCAGCTTCTCGGAAATGACGTGGGGTTGGCGGACGCCGAAATTGGCGGTGGTGATCACCGCCACCAGGTCCAGGTCCGGCACGATGGCGACCTTCTGGCCCCCCGAACCGCTCATCACCCAGGCCTTGTGGCCGGCAAAGGTCTGCAGCCAGATCAGGTAGCCGTAGTCGGTATTCTCGCGGGCGTTGGCGTGCGGCGTGACCGAGGCCTTGATGAAGTCGGCCGGCAGCACCTGCTGGCCCTCCCACTGGCCGCCATTGGCATAGAGCTGGCCCAGCTTGAGCAGGTCGCGGCTGCGCAGGCCAAGACCGCCGCCGCCCATGGCTAGGCCCGCCGGCGACATCTGCCACTTCGGGCCCTCGATCCCGAGCGGTTTGAACAGCACTGCGTCGGCGAAGGCGGGCAGGGGCGTCTTGGTCGCGTTCTGAACCACCTGGCCCAGGGTGACGACGCCGGCGGTGCAGTAGCTGAAGCTGCGGCCATAGGGCGAGGCCTCGGGACGTGGGCTCCATTCCGGGAAGCTGCGCACCGGCAGGTCCAGATAGAAGCCGACCCAGTCCTCGATCAGGTACATCCGCTCTTCGTTGCCGCGCGAGTACTGGTTGTCGTCGTCGCATTCAGCGATGGAGCTCATGGTCAAGAGGTCCTCGACCGTGACCTTGTCCTTGCGCGGGTCGGGATTGGCGGCCGGCGGGCGGTCCTTGAGGTACGTCTTCATGGGGGCCTGGACGCTGGGCAGGGCGCCGCGTCCGATCGCGGCCCCGGCCAGCATGGCGGTGACGGTCTTGGTCGTGGAGCGGGTGTTGCGACGGGTCTCCGCATCGCCCTCGTAATAGGCTTCGAACACCAGCTTGCCGTGGCGCGAGACCAGGATGCTGGTGATCTGCTGGAACTGGCCGGCCTTGATGGCGGCGGACATGGCCTCGAGCTTGGCGGTCGAGACGCCATCGGCGGCGTGAGCCGTCATTGGGGCGAGAGTAAGGGCGGCGGCGAACGCTAGGACTTTCAACGGTGCGGCTCCGAAAACGATGTTCTCCGTCTAGGCCGCTTCGGAGGCCTCGTCTTGGACCGTTGCAACATGGGGCCGGCCGCACAGTCGCGCGAACTCGCCGGGCGTGACGCCATAGGCCTTGAGGAACTGGCGATTGAGGTGGCTCTGGTCGCAGAAGCCCGAGGCCAGGGCGATCTCGCCGATCGGGTCGCGGCCGCGCATCAAGAGGTCGGCGGCGCGCTCCAGCCGGCGGGTGCGCAGGCGATCGCCGGGCGCGGCGCCCAGCCAGCGGCGATAGCCGCGCGCCAGGTGCACCGGATGCACGCCGGCGACACGGGCCAGGTCCGCCACGCCGATCGGTTGGTCGAAGCTGTCGGCCAGATAGGTCTCGGCCTCGTCCAGCCAGGGCGGGCGATTGTCGCTTTCGGGCGTTGGCGTCAGGGCCTGGGCGGCCAGCTCCAGGCTCAGGCCCTCCAGCGACAGCGCCTCATTGTCGCGCGCCAAGAGCGAACGGGTCAGGCGCAGCGCCGCCTTGCGGGCGGCGGGACCGGTCAGCCGCAGGGCGTCGATCGCCGCGCCGCGTCCCGCATCGGCCAGGGCCCGCCAGTCGCCCGGCGCGAAGCTGACGGCCAGGAAGTATCCGCCGACGTCGACGAAGCGGTCGCGGTGGATCACGCCCGGCGGATTGTAGACCAGCACCGGCCCCTCGGTTTCAGGCCCGGCGGCGGTGGTGATGTAGCGGCCGTGGGTGGCCAGCACGAAATGGGCGTCGTCGTGGCTGTGCTCGTCGACGTGCTCGGCGCGCTTGGTGGCTTCCAGGTGCGCCAGGCGCACGCCTGGCAGTTGCCGCTCGACGGTCGGCGCGCCGTAGAACCGGCCTTGGCGGAAGGCGGTTCGCGGCGCGGCCATGTCAGCCCAGCTTTTCGGCGGCCCAGGGGGCGAAATAGGTGATGATGCCCGCCGCGCCCGCGCGCTTGAAGGCGGTCAGGCTTTCCAGCACGGCGCGGTCGTGGTCGATCCAGCCGTTCTGGGCGGCGGCCTTGATCATCGCGTACTCGCCCGACACCTGGAAGGCGTAGGTCGGCATGCGGAATTCGTCGACCAGGCGGCGCAGGATGTCGAGATAGGGCATGCCCGGCTTGACCATGACCATGTCTGCGCCCTCCGCGATGTCGAGCGCGACCTCGCGGATGGCTTCCTCGGTATTGGCGGGGTCCATCTGATAGGTCTTCTTGTCGCCCTGGCCGGCGGAGAGCTTGGCCGAGCCGATGGCGTCGCGGTACGGACCGTAGAAGGCCGAGGCGTACTTGGCGGCGTAGGACATGATCATCACGTCCTGGTGGCTGGCGCCCTCCAGGGCCGCGCGCAGCTTGCCGATCCGGCCATCCATCATGTCGGACGGGGCCAGGATGTCGGCGCCGGCCTCGGCTTGCATGAGGCCCTGTTCGATCAGGCGTTCGATGGTCGGGTCGTTGAGGATCTTGCCGCCCTCGACCACGCCGTCATGGCCGTGATCGGTGAAGGGGTCCAGGGCCACGTCGCACATGATGCCGACCTCGGGGGCGGCGTCTTTCATGGCTTTCACGGCGCGGGGAATGACGCCGTCCGGATCGGCGGCGATCGAGCCGGTGGCGTCTTTCCGCGAGCCGTCGATGTGCGGGAAGATGGCGATGGCGGGGATGCCCAGGTCGCGGGCGCGGACGGCGGCCTTGGCGGCTTCCTTGACCGACAGGCGCTCAACGCCCGGCATCGAGGCCACGGGGATCACGCCTTCGCCTTCATGCACGACCATCGACCAGATCAGGTCTGACGGCGTGACCTCGGTCTCGCGGACGAGGCGGCGGGTCCAGTCGGCCTGGCGCACGCGACGCAGGCGGCTGGCGGGATAGGGGGCGAGGGGCGGCACGGTCATGGCTTTGATTTGAACCGCGCCGCCCAACGAGGCAAGTCTGCCAGGCCCTTAAGAGGCCTCAGGAATAGCGGAAGGCCGGATCGTCCAGGTCGATGGCCGGGAAGATCTCCTTCTCGCTCCAGTAGTCCTGGGTGTGACGCCATTCCGGCTTGTTCCCGGCCCGCGGCAGCAGGTGCATGTTGCGCAGCAGATAGTTGGGATTGAAGTCCTCGGCGTCGATCCAGTCGCCGATCGGCATGTCGGCGTCCTGCGGGCGCAGGGCGACCTCGACCTGGCGCGCGCCCTTCTCGTCCATGTGTCCCAGCAGGCGGCAGACGAAGTCGCCGATCATGTCGGCCCGCAGCGTCCAGCTGGCCCGGAAATAGCCGAACACCCAGATGAGGTTGGGCAGGCCGGTGAACATCATGCCGCGATAGGTCACGGTCTTGGAGAAGTCGAGCGGCTGGCCGTCGACTGCGAAGGCGATGTCGCCCAGCACCGAGAGGTCAAAGCCCGTGGCCGTGACGATGATGTCGGCCTCCAGCGTCTCGCCGGACTTCAGCTGCAGGCCGCTCTCGGTAAAGCGCTCGATCTCGTCGGTGACGACGCTGGCCTTGCCCGAGGCGACGCCCTGGAAGAGGTCACCGTCCGGCACGAAGGCGATCCGCTGGCGCCAGGGGCGGTAGCGCGGCGTGAAGTGCTTGGCGATGTCGTAGTCGGGACCCAGGAAGGCCTTCACGCCCTCCAGCAGCTCGGCGGTGACCACCTCAGGCTCCTCGACCGAGCGGCGGGTGAACTCGTGCTGGTCGAACAGGGCCTTGCGGCGGACGATCTCGTGGATCCAGGTCTCGTCGACCTGTAGCTGGCGCAGGGTGTCGGCCAGCTCGTTCTCGTTGCGGCCCGGCACGAAATAGGTCGGCGAGCGCTGTAGCAGGGTGACGTGGGCGCAGTCGGCGGCGATGGCCGGCACAAGGGTCGCGGCGGTCGCGCCCGAGCCGATGACCACGACCTTCTTGCCCTTGTAGTCGAGGTCGGCGGGCCAGGTCTGCGGATGGACGACCTTGCCCTTGTAGCTTTCCATGCCCGGCCACTCGGGCGTGTAGCCCACCGAATGGCGGTAATAGCCCTGGCACATCCAGAGGAAGCCGGTCGTATAGCGCTCGACGCCGTCCGGGCCGGTGACCTCCAGGGTCCACAGCTTGTCCTTGGACGACCAGCTGGCGGCGCTGATGCGGCGGCGATAGCGGATGTGGTCGGCCAGATCGTTCTCGGCGATCACCTCGCCCATATAGCTCAGGATCTCGGCGGCCGTGGCGATCGGCGGGCCGACCCAAGGCTTGAAGCGATAGCCGAAGGTGTAGAGGTCGCTGTCGGAGCGCACGCCCGGATAGGTGTGGGTCAGCCAGGTGCCGCCGAAGCCGTCCAGGGCCTCGAGGACGGTGAAGCTCGTCTGCGGTCTCTGGGTCGTCAAGTGATAGGCCGCGCCGATGCCGGAAATGCCCGCGCCCACGACGATGACGTCAAAATGCTGGATGGCCGCGTCACGCGCGGTCTTGGGAAGCGTCGCCGCCTCGCTCATGCCGTTCCTCCCGTGCTGGCCTTGCGGCCGCATTGAGTTCCCGGCGTCTCTGTGGGGCGCCTAGGTGATCAACGTACACTTAGAAGGTGGCGCGCCGCTTGACCGGGATCAAGCGGCGATTTCGATGTCGTAGGGGAAGGAGGCTTTAGGGAGCCGCGCGCGAGGCCAGAACCGACGGGCCGTCGATGCGGGTCCACAGCTGGCTCTTGCACAGGAAGTTGCCCAGCACGCAGCCCTTGGCGCGCATGGTCTTGGTGTCGACGATGTCGGCCGAGCCGATCAGGGTGACCTTCAGGGTCGGAACCCAGACACGGCCCTTCAGGGTGCCGTTGTTCTGAGCTTCGAAGTCGCGCAGCAGCTGCTTGCCGATCAGGGTGTCGGTGCCGGACTTGCGCGCGTCGGCCTCGGCCTTGGCGCTGGCCCACACGACGACGCCGCAGGTCGACGGACCGCAGTCCTTGATTTCCAGGTGGACGCTGTTCTTCGGGTTACGCCAGACGCCATAGCTGCGCGAGATGTCGCCGCCGGCATAGGCCGGAGCGGAGACCGCGATCATTCCGAAGGCCGCCACGAGAGCCGCCAGAGCAAGTTTTGCGAAACGCATAGTCGTTGATGCAGTTTATTGTTGTTGAGAACGCTCAGACTCGAAGATCGCCATTTGGAGCGAAGAGCGATGGTTATCAAGGGGGTGAGACGTCACACGCGATACACACCGTGTAACGGAGGATTTCAGGTCACACCTTCCGAACGCGGAGCGAAACCTGTGGCGGGGCCCGAAATCGGCCCGCCGCCTGATTGACACCCGCCCGCCAGCGCGGCACGTCAGCGGCAAGAAGGTGAGGGCGGTTCTGCCCCGAGGTGGGAGGAAGTGCGCATGGATTTCGCGCTGAATGAAGACCAGGTCGCGATCCAGGACGCCGCTCGCGCGTTCGCCGAAGGACAGCTTGCCCCGCATTCGGCCGAATGGGACGAGCGCAAACACTTCCCCGTCGACGTTCTGCGGCAGGCCGCCCAGCTAGGCTTTGCCGGCATCTATGTAAATGAAGATGTCGGCGGCAGCGGCCTCACCCGCCTGGACGCCTCGATCATCTTCGAAGCCCTGAGCTACGGCGACGTGCCGACCGCCGCCTATCTGACCATCCACAACATGGCCTCGTGGATGATCGACCGCTTTGGTTCGGACGAGCTGCGCCAGCGCTACCTGCCGCGCCTGACAACCATGGAGCTGATCGCCAGCTATTGCCTGACCGAGCCGGGCTCGGGTTCGGACGCGGCCAACATGCGCACGACCGCCAAGCTGGACGGCGACCACTATGTGCTGAACGGCGGCAAGGCCTTCATCTCGGGCGGTGGTGTGTCCGATATCTATGTCGTCATGGCCCGCACGGGCGGCGAGGGCGCCAAGGGCGTCTCGGCCTTCGTGATCGAGAAGGGGACCGAAGGGCTCAGCTTCGGGGCCAATGAGCGCAAGATGGGCTGGAACGCCCAGCCGACCGCCCAGGTCAATTTCGACAACTGCCGGGTGCCGGTCGCTAATCGCATCGGCCAAGAAGGCGAGGGTTTCCGCTTCGCCATGATGGGCCTGGACGGCGGGCGGCTGAACATCGCCTCGTGCTCGCTGGGCGGGGCGCAGTTCGCGCTCGACACCGCCAAGGCCTATCTGGAGACCCGCAGCCAGTTCGGCCGGCCGCTGAAAGACTTCCAGGCCCTGCAGTTCAAGCTGGCCGACATGGCCACTGAGCTGGAGGCCGCCCGCCTGATGGTGCGCCGCGCCGCCCACGCACTCGACAACAAACATCCCGAGGCGACCAAGCTGTGCGCCATGGCCAAGCGGTTCGCGACCGACGCCGGCTTCCAGGTGGCCAACGACGCCTTGCAGCTGCACGGCGGCTACGGCTACCTCCAGGACTATCCGCTGGAGCGCATCGTGCGCGACCTGCGCGTACACCAGATCCTAGAAGGGACCAACGAGATCATGCGCGTCATCATCGCCCGCGAGATGTTCAGGCAGTGATTTACCTCTGTCGCCACGGCCAGACCTTCCACAATCGCGAAGGCCGCTTGCAGGGCCAGACCGAGTCCGACCTGACCCCACTGGGCCGCGCCCAGGCCGCGGCGATGGGCGAACTTCTGGCAGGGTTGATCGAGGATCCGGCGGAATGGCGCATCCTCGCCAGCCCGCTGCGCCGGGCGCGCGACACGGCTCAGGCGATCGGGACGGCCCTGTCGCTGCCGGTGGCGTTCGATGATCGCCTGCTGGAGATCAATGTAGGCGACTGGTCCGGCCGGCTGCGCGATGAGGTTCGGGCCGAGACGCCTGCGCTGCTGGACGATCCGGACTGGGCGTTCCGCGCCCCCGGCGGCGAGACCTATGACGACATCATGGTCCGCGTGTCGGCCTGGCTGGCCGAGCAGGCGCCCGAGCCCGAGCGCAAGCTGATCGTAGTCAGCCATGGCATCGCCGGCCGCCTGCTGCGCGGGGCCTATGGTGGGCTGTCGCGCGCCGAGGTCATGGCCCAGGACGTGCCGCAGGACGCTATCTTCCGCCTGCACGCCGGCCAGATGCAGCGCCTGGCCTGCGCGCCCGTCACCGAACCCGTCTAGAGCCCGGATCCGCATGACCGACGAACCCGAAGTCCTGATCCGCGTCGAGAAGAACGTCGGCCGCATCACGCTCAATCGCCCCAAGGCCCTGCACGCCCTGACGCTGGGCATGTGCGAGACCATGATCGGCGCGCTGCTGGACTGGCAGGACGATCCCGAGATCTACATGGTCCTGATCGACCATGCGGGCGAGCGCGGCTTCTGCGCCGGTGGCGACATCCGCATGCTGGCCGAGAGCGGGGCCAAGGACGGGGTCGAGGCGCGGCGGTTCTTCCACACCGAGTATCAGCTGAACCACCTGCTGTTCACCTACGAGACGCCGGTGGTGGCGGTGATGGACGGCATCGTCATGGGCGGCGGCGTGGGCATCTCGATGCCGGCGCACTTCCGCATCGCCACCGAGCGCACGACCTACGCCATGCCCGAGACCGGTATCGGCCTGTTCCCGGACGTCGGCGGCGGCTGGTACCTCCCGCGTCTGCCGGGCAAGGCGGGCCTGTGGCTGGCCCTGACCGGCGCGCGGATCAAGGGCGCGGACTGCATGCGCTTAGGCATCGCCACCCACTTCGTTGAGTTCGGCGCCGTCGAGGGGCTGAAGAAGGCGATCATCGCCGATCCGCGCCGTATCGAAGAAATCCTCAAGAAGTACCGCGCCGACGCCGGCAAGGCCGCGCTGCTGGGCTTCGAGCAGGACCTCAACCGCCTGTTCGTCGGCGAGAGCGTCGAGGAAATCTTCGAGTTCCTGACCCTGGACTCCAGCGACTGGGGCAAGGCCCAGCTGGAAATCCTCAAGACCAAGTCACCCCAGACGCTGAAGGTCGCCTTCGAGCAGTTGAAGCGCGGCGCGGCCATGACCGACTTCGCCGACAATATGGTCATGGAGTACCGGATCGGCGCGCGCGTGGTGATGAAGCACGACTTCATCGAGGGCGTCCGGGCCGTGATCGTCGACAAGGACAATGCCCCGCGCTGGGAGCCGGCGCGGGTCGAGAACGTCACCGACGCCATGCTGGACGAGATTTTCGCCCCACTTTCTCGCGGCGAGGAGTGGTCGCCGCTGACGTAGCCGCGGCAGAGCCTGCGAAGCAGGCTCTGTTTCTTCTGGTGAGGATGGCGGGCGCTGAAACCGCCCACACTTTCAGCTGCCATCCTCCTAGGCTAACGTGGCCACAACCAAGAACACTTGTCGGTTCGGAAGGATTGCTATGCGTAAGCCGCTTCTCAGTCTCGTCGCCGTGCTAGGCCTCGCCGCCTGCGCCACGCAGCCGATGCTGGGACCGCCCCCGCCGCCGCCTTCCGGTCCCGTGGCCGCGGCGATTCCCCCGAACATCGCCGCCGCGCTCAGCGATCCGTCGCGTCCGGCCGCCGACATGGTGCGCGACGGCGACCGTCACCCGGGCGAGGTCCTGGCCTTCGCCGGCGTGCGCCAGGGCGCCAAGGTCGCCGACCTGATCCCGGGCGCGGGCTATTTCACCCGCATCTTCTCCAAGGCCGTCGGGCCGCGCGGGGCTGTCTACGCTTATGTGCCTGACGAACTGACCAAGCTGGCCAAGCGCGAGCCGGCGGTGAACGCCATCGCTCGCGATTCCGAATATTCCAACGTGAAGGTGATCCTGAACACGCTGCCCAACTTCTCGGCCCCCGAGAAGCTGGATCTGGTGTTCACGGCCCTGAACTATCACGACATGCACGACAAGTTCATGGGCCCGGCCGACCTGTCGGTGGTCAATCGTCAGGTCTTCCGCTCGCTGAAGCCGGGCGGCGTCTACATGGTTATCGACCACGCGGCCGAGCCGGGCACGGGCCTGCGCCACACCGAGGATCTGCACCGCATCGACGCGGCCACGGTTCGCGCCGAGGTCACCGCCGCCGGCTTTGTTTTCGAGGGCGAGAGCCGCGTGCTGCGGACTCCCGGCGACAATCGCAAGGCCAACGTCTTCGACCCGTCGATCCGGGGCAAGACCGATCAGTTCGTTTACAAGTTCCGCAAGCCCGCCTCGGCGCGGTAAGCGAAAAGACCAGACTAAACAACGATAAGAGCCGCGCCCATGAGGCGCGGTTCGTCTTTGCAGGGAGCTCTACAATGGCGCGTATCGCGTTCATCGGCCTGGGCAACATGGGCGGCGGTATGGCCGCCAACCAGGCGAAGGCCGGCCACGACGTCATGGCCTTCGATCTGTCGGCGGCGGCGCTGGAGCGCGCCGTGGCGGCGGGATGCCAGGCCGCGGGCTCGGCGGCCGAGGCCGTGGCCAGCGCCGAGGTGGTGATCACCATGTTGCCGGCCGGTCCGCACGTGCGCGCGGTCTACAGCGACCAAATCTTCAAGAGCGCGCCCAAGTCGGCGCTGCTGATCGACTGCTCCACCATCGACGTCGAGAGCGCCCGCGCCGTGGCGGGGGAGGCGGCCGCCAACGGCTTCCGCTTCGCCGACGCGCCAGTGTCGGGCGGTGTGATGGCCGCCGAGGCCGGGACCCTGGCCTTCATGGTCGGCTGCGAGGCCGTCGATTTCGCCGACGTCGAGATGGCGCTGGCCCCGATGTCACGAGCGACGATCCATGCCGGCGAGCACGGCACGGGGCAGGCGGCCAAGATCTGCAACAACATGCTGCTGGGCGTTTCCATGCTGGGGACCTGCGAGGCGTTTGCCCTGGCTGAGAAGCTGGGCCTGGCCGCCGACCGATTCTTCGAGATCGCCAGCAAGTCGTCCGGCCAGTGCTGGTCGGTGACCTCGTACTGCCCGGTTCCGGGCGTGGGCCCCCAGACTCCCGCCGATCGGGGCTACGAGGGGGGATTCGCCACGGCGATGATGCTTAAGGACCTGAAATTGGCGCAGGACGCGGCCGCCAAGTCCGGCGCGGCCACGCCGATGGGCGCCCAGGCCGAGGCTTTGTACGCCCTGTTCGCCGCCAATGGCTTTGGGGGCAAGGATTTCTCGGCCGTGATCGAGCTGATGCGCGGAAGGCTGGGCGCCCTGTCGTAAGGCGCGATAGACGCAATCGATGCGTCCAATCGCGCAATTCAATTTGCTAGGTAAATGCCCCTAGATAGACACTCAGTGTTCTTGGTGCGAAAAGCCGAGCCAGAAATTAAGGGACCGCCGGAGCAATCCGACGTCGGTTTGAAGAAGACCATGGACTACAAAGCCGCGTTCCGTAGCGCCGTCGACCAGATCCGTGACGAAGGCCGTTATCGCGTCTTCGCCGATCTGAAGCGTCAGCGCGGGGCTTTCCCGCGCGCGACCTGGACCCGCCAGGACGGCGGCGAGAGCGAAGTCGTGGTCTGGTGCAGCAACGACTATCTCGGCCAGGGCCAGAACCCGGTCGTGCTGGACGCCATGAAGGCCGCCGTCGACGAGCACGGCTCGGGCTCGGGCGGCACCCGCAACATTTCCGGCACCAATCACGACCACGTCCTGCTTGAGCAGGAACTGGCCGACCTGCACGGCAAGGAAGCCGCGCTGCTGTTCACCTCGGGCTACGTCTCGAACGAAGCCTCGCTGTCGGTCGTGCAGAAGATCCTGCCGGGTCTGATCATCTTCTCGGATGAGTTGAACCACGCCTCGATGATCGCCGGCATCCGCAACGGCGGTGGTCCGCGCAAGATCTTCCGTCACAACGACCTGGCGCACCTCGAGGAACTGCTGGCCGCGGCTCCGGCCGACGCGCCCAAGATGATCGCCTTCGAGAGCGTCTATTCGATGGACGGCGACATCGCCGACATCGCCGGCACCATCGCCCTGGCCAAGAAGTATGGCGCGATGACCTATCTGGACGAGGTCCACGCGGTCGGCATGTACGGCCCGCGCGGCGGCGGTGTCGCCGAGCGCGAAGGCCTAATGGCCGACATCGACATTATCGAAGGCACGCTGGGCAAGGCCTACGGCGTAATGGGCGGCTACATCACCGGCGACGCCGAAGTGGTCGACGCCATTCGTCTGATGGCCGCCGGCTTCATCTTCACGACCTCGCTGCCGCCCGCCCTGGTGGCCGGCGCGCTGGCCAGCGTCCGCTGGCTGAAGCAGCACCCGGAAGTCCGCGAGATCCACCAGGAGCGCGCCGCGACCTTGAAGGCCATGTTCAAGGCCGCCGGTCTGCCGGTCATGGATAGCGAAAGCCACATCGTCCCGGTGCTGGTCGGTGACCCCGTCCACTGCAAGATGATCAGCGACATGCTGCTGGCCGATCACGGCGTCTATGTGCAGCCGATCAACTATCCGACCGTGCCGCGCGGCACCGAGCGCCTGCGCTTCACGCCGACGCCGTATCACACTGATGAAATGATGCGTAAGCTGGTGGCGTCGATGGAAAAGCTATGGGCCCACTGCAACGTGGCGCGCATGGGCGGCCACGCGGCCTAAGGAACGATCAGACCTTCAACTTCGACCGAAACACACATCGCCGAAACGAAAAACGCCGCCGGGGTCCGGCGGCGTTCGCGTGCCTGATAGGCGCAAGGACGTCAGCTGCCGCGCCGTACGCCCTTGCCCAGACCGATCTTCTTGGCGAAGTCCGAGCGACGCGCCGCATAGGCCGGCGCCACCATCGGATAGTCGGGCGGCAGACCCCACTTGCGACGATATTCCTCGGGGCTCATGTCGTAGTGCGAGCGCAGATAGCGCTTCAGCATCTTCAGCTTCTTTCCGTCCTCCAGGCAGACGATGTAGTCGTGCTGCACCGAACGGCCGACCGGCACAGCGGGCTTGGCCTTCTCGACGGGACGCGGCGGCTCGCTGCCGTTGCCCAGCGAGGACAGAGCTTCGTGAACGGTGCGGATCAACTCCGGAATGGCGGTGTGGGAGATGGTGTTCTGGCCTACATAGGCGGCCACGATCTCGGCGCTGAGACCCAGGATATCGACGCTGGTGTCATTCGCCGTGTCCGTGCCGCCACCTTGAGACGCCATGAGATACCCCATTCCCGTTGCTGCAATTGCTACTCTGCAGGCGATCGACGCCGCCTTGCAGGACGGCAACGCTCAAGCCGGGATGTTGTTCCGAGATTGATCGCCGCGGCTATCCCGTTAAAGAGGGCGCCTCTGCCGACTCCCCGAAACGCCTGGAGCGCGTGATGACCCAAGACAACCTCAACGCCTTCTTCGGTGCGGACCTCGCTGACGCCGACCGCGACATCTTTGATCGCATCGGTCGTGAGCTGGATCGGCAGCAGAACCAGATCGAACTGATCGCCTCGGAAAACATCGTCTCCAAGGCGGTTCTGCAGGCTCAGGGCTCGATCCTGACCAACAAGTACGCCGAGGGTTACCCCGGCAAGCGCTACTACGGTGGCTGCGAATTCGTCGACGAGATCGAGACGATCGCCATCGAACGCGCCAAGAAGCTGTTCGGCGCGGCCTTCGCCAACGTCCAGCCGCACTCGGGCTCGCAGGCCAACCAGTCGGTGTTCATGTCGCTGCTGCAGCCGGGCGACACCTTCATGGGTATGGATCTGGCCGCCGGTGGTCACCTGACCCACGGCTCGCCCGCCAACCAGTCGGGTAAGTGGTTCAAGCCGGTGTCCTACACCGTGCGCCAGCAGGATCAGCTGATCGACTACGACAACGTCGCCGAGGTGGCCGAGCGCGAGAAGCCCAAGCTGATCATCGCCGGCGGCAGCGCCTACAGCCGCGAGATCGACTTCGCCCGCTTCCGCCAGATCGCCGACAGCGTTGGCGCCTATCTGATGGTCGACATGGCCCACTTCGCGGGTCTGGTGGCCGGCGGTGTGTTCCCCAACCCCGTCCCGCACGCCCACGTCGTCACCACCACCACCCACAAGACCCTGCGCGGTCCGCGCGGCGGCATGGTGCTGACCAACGACGAGGCCATCATCAAGAAGGTCAATTCGGCCGTCTTCCCGGGCCTGCAAGGCGGTCCGCTGGAGCATGTCATCGCCGCCAAGGCCGTGGCCTTCGGTGAAGCGCTGCAGCCGGCGTTCAAAGACTACGCGGCCCAGATCATCGCCAACGCCAAGGCCCTGGCCGAAGCGCTGGGCAAGTCGGGCGTCAATATTGTGTCCGGCGGCACCGACAGCCATCTGATGCTGGTCGACCTGCGTCCCAAGGGCGTGACCGGCCGCGACGCCGAGCACAGCCTCGAGCGCGCCCACATGACCTGCAACAAGAACGGCGTGCCGTTCGACACCGCGCCGTTCACGATCACCTCGGGCATCCGCCTGGGCACGCCGGCCGGCACGACCCGCGGCTTCAAGGAAGCCGAGTTCACCCGCGTGGGCGAGCTGATCGGTGAAGTAGTCAACGGTCTGGCGGCCAACGGTCCGGACGGCAACGCCGAGGTCGAGGCCCGCGTCCGTACGGAAGTGCTGGCCTTGACGGCCCGTTTCCCGATCTACAACTAATAGCCTTCAGGCGCCGCGGGAGGGGCCACATCATGCGTTGCCCCTTCTGCGGACACGCCGAAAGCCAGGTCAAGGATAGTCGCCCGTCGGAAGACGGCGCGGCGATCCGCCGTCGCCGGATGTGCCCGGAGTGTGGTGGTCGCTTCACCACGTTCGAACGCGTCCAGCTGCGCGAGCTGATCATCCAGAAGCGTTCGGGGCGGCGTTCGCCGTTCGACCGCGACAAGCTGGTCCGCTCGATCGCCCTGGCGACCCAGAAGCGTCCCGTGGAGGCCGAACGGGTCGAGCGGATGATCAACGGCATCGTCCGACAGCTGGAAAGCATGGGCGAAACCGAGCTTCCGTCCTCGACGGTGGGCGAAATGGTCATGAAGGCGTTGAAATCGCTCGATGACGTGGCCTATGTCCGCTACGCGTCCGTTTATCGGGACTTCAAGGAAACGCGCGACTTCGCCAAGTTCCTGACTGAAGAAGGCCTGAGCGACGGCGTCGAGGACGAGCTATAGTCCGTTAAGCCTTGATGTGTGTTCTGGTCGCGCCGCGAGCGTGGCCGTGGAGATTCGAACCGAGATGGTAGACGACAACATCCGCCTGTTGATCGTGGAGGGCCGGAGCCATTCGGGCATCTCCGACGAATTGCTGCGCGGAGCCACCCAGGCGATCGAAGGCTACGGCGCGGAGTACGACGTGGTGACGGTCTCCAGCGCGCTGCAGATCCCGACCGCCGTGGCCATCGCCGAAGAAGCGGGCGCGCGCCCGGTCGGCGTTCGCTATGACGGCTATGTCGCCCTGGGCTGCGTGATCCGCGGCGAAACCTATCATTTCGAGCTGGTCGCTCACGAAACCGCCCGGGGTCTGCAGGATCTCGGCATCGGTAAGCGTCTGCCGATCGGCTTCGGTGTGCTGGCGGTGGACGACGAGGCTCAAGCCTGGGCTCGCGCCAAGGTCAGCGAAGGCGATCGTGGCGGCGCGGCCGCCAAGGCCTGCCTAGAGACCATCGCCCTGAAGCGTCAACTGCTGGGACAGGCCCGATGAGCGGCAACCGCATTCAACCGCGCTCGGTGGCGCGTCTCGCCGCCGTTCAGGCCCTGTACCAGATGGAAGTCTCGGGCGCGGGCGTCGATTCCGTGATCCGCGAGTTCGGTGAGCACCGCTTCGACCGCGACGTCGAGGGCGAGCAGCTGGCCGCCGCCGACGAGAGCTTCTTCGCCGAGCTGGCCAAGGGCGTTGTCGCCAATCAGGCCAAGATCGACCAGGGCATCGTCAAGCGGCTGGCCTCGGGCTGGCGCCTGGAGCGCCTGGACGCCACGGCGCGCGCGGTTCTGCGCGCCGGCGCCTACGAGCTGATGTACCGGCCCGACGTTCCGACCGAAGTGGTCATCAACGAGTACGTCGAGATCGCGAAATCGTTTTTCGAAGGCCCCGAGTCAGGCTTCATCAATGGCGCCCTCGACGCGATCGCCCGTGATGCACGAGACTGACGAAGAAGACTGGTTCGCCGAAGACGACGCCCCGCCCACGGTGGTGGCGCCGGCGACGGAATTCGACCATATCGAACGTCTTCTGCGGCCGCTGACCCGCGGTGATCCGGTGGCGCTGGACCTGCTGGACGACGCGGCGGTGCTGCCGTCGCGCCCCGGCTACGATCTGGTGATCACCAAGGACGCCATGGTGGCCGGCGTGCACTTCCTGGCCGACGAGGCCTTGGACGTCGTCGCCCGCAAGCTGCTGCGCACCAATCTTTCGGATCTGGCGGCCAAGGCCGCCGAGCCGTACGGCTATTTCCTGGCCGTCGGCTGGCCCTCGGGCTCGGACGTCGCCTCGCGCGAGACCTTCGCCCGCGGCCTGGCCGAGGACGGCGCGGCCTTCGACATTTCGCTGCTGGGCGGCGACACCGTCACCACCTCGGGTCCTCTGGTCGTTTCGGCCACGCTGCTTGGCTGGGTTCCGCAAGGCGGGGCTGTTCTGCGCAAGGGCGCCAAGCCAGGCGACCGCCTGATGGTGTCCGGCACGATCGGCGACGGCTGGCTGGGCCTGCTAGCCCAGTGGGGCGAGGTGATGGATCCAGACGGCTCGTTGCTGCGCCGCTATCGCCAGCCCGAGCCGCGCATTTCGCTGCGCGAGGCCATGCGGGTCCACGCCAAGGCCGCCGCCGACGTCTCCGACGGCCTGCTGGCCGACAGCAGCCACATTGCCAAGGCCAGCGGCTGCCGCGTCCGGGTCGACCTGGAGCGCCTGCCGCTGTCGCCCAGCGGCCAGGCCTGGCTGGACCAGCAACCCGAGCAGGTCGAGGGGCGCATCTCCCTGGCCTCTGGTGGCGACGACTACGAGATCGTCTGCGCCGTCGATCCCAACGAGGCCTGGGCCTTCCGCGTCGCTGCGGCAGCCGCGGGCGTCAAGGTCAGCGAGATCGGCGAGTTCGTGGAAGGCGAGGGGGTCAGCGCCTACTACAAGGGCCGCGACGTTACGCCGTCCCGCCTGGGCTGGCTGCACGGCTGACCGGTTAGGTTAATCTCAAGGGCTGTGCGGTATCGGACGGTCCCATGACCGCTCTTCGCACGCCTTCGCGCCGTTTCCTGCTCGCCGCCGCGCTTGTCGCGACGCTCTCCGCCGGGGCTGCGCCGGCTTGGGCCAGTGACAAGAAGGAAGCCAAGGAAGGCGAGGGCCAGGCGCTCGACCCCACCTACAAGCTGGGCTCGATGACCATCCCGATCATCGTCAATGGTCGGATCGTCAACTACGTCTTCGTGGCCATGACCCTGAAGCTGACCACGGGGACGGACGCCGGCGCCTTCAAGGAGAAGGAGCCGGAGCTGCGCGACGCCATCGTCAAGGCCGCCTACAAGACCCCGTTCGTGCGTCCCGACACCTGGAAGGAAGTCGACGGCCCCAAGCTGACCGGCTTCGTGAAGACCCAGTGCGGCGTGCTGTTCGGTAAGGGCAAGGTGTCCTCGGTCGAGATCGTTAAGCAGATCCCCCGCCAGCAGCTGATGCCGCCCAAACCGCGGACCGCGACGGCGTCGCGTACGGCTGAGATGAACCCCTGATTCCAGCGTCCTGGTGTCCTTGACGCTACGGAATCGCTTGTCCTGACGCGGGTTGCGCGCCTCTCGGTCCTCTGACAGTCTCTTTCGCATGACGCCGTTCGAGCGTCTGTTCAGGGAGCATCGAGGGGGCACGAGGCCAAAGGCCCGCCAGTCGACCTCTACGGCGTCTCGAGCGCGCGTTTTGCGATGGCTCAAGGTCGCCGCCGAAGGATCGGCGTCCCCTCGTGACAAGGAAGCGCGAAGGGGCGATCAATCTAATGAGTCTTTGGCTTTATCTGGCCATCGGGGCCGGGCTTCTGGCGGTGCTGTACGGCGCCGTGCAGACGGCCAGTCTGATGCGGGCCTCGGCCGGCAATGCGCGGATGCAGGAGATCGCCGCGGCGATCCAGGAAGGGGCCCAGGCCTATCTGCGTCGGCAATACCTCACCATTTCAATCGTCGGCGTGGTCATCCTCGTCATCGTCTATCTGCTGATCGGCCAATGGGCGGCCGGCGGCTTCCTGGTCGGGGCGGTGCTTTCGGGCGCGGCGGGCTTCGCGGGGATGCTGATCTCGGTCCGCGCCAACGTCCGCACGGCCCAGGCCTCGTCCGAGGGGCTAGCCAAGGGCCTGTCGCTGGCGTTCACCTCCGGCGCTGTCACCGGCATGCTGGTGGCCGGCTTCGCCCTGTTGGGCGTGGCGGGCTACTATTGGGTGCTCACGGGCGTCCTGGGCCTGGAACCGACCAGCCGCGGCGTCGTCGACGCCCTGGTGGCCCTGGGCTTCGGCGCCTCGCTGATCTCGATCTTCGCCCGTCTGGGCGGCGGCATCTTCACCAAGGGCGCCGACGTGGGCGGCGACCTGGTGGGCAAGGTGGAAGCGGGCATCCCCGAGGATGACCCCCGCAACGCCGCCACCATCGCCGACAACGTGGGCGACAATGTCGGCGACTGCGCCGGCATGGCCGCCGACCTGTTCGAGACCTATGCGGTGACCACGGTCGCCACCATGGTCCTGGCGGCGATCTTCTTCCGCGGGACCGACACCGTCAGCGCGATGATGCTACTGCCGCTGGCCATCTGCGCGGTCTGTATCGTCACCTCGATCATCGGTGCGTTCTTCGTCCGCCTGGGCAAGAGCAACAACATCATGGGCGCCTTGTACAAGGGCCTGATCGTGACCGGCGTGCTGTCGATCCCGGCCGTCTGGTACGTGATCCACCAACTGGTTCCGGCGCCGATCGAGACGGCGACCCGCGTCTACACCGCCGACAGCCTGTTCTATTGCGGCCTGGTCGGTCTGGCGGTCACCGCCGCCATCGTGATGATCACCGAATACTACACCGGCACCAATTTCCGCCCGGTGAAGTCGGTGGCCCAGGCGTCGGTCTCGGGCCACGGCACCAACGTGATCCAGGGTCTGGCCATGTCGCTGGAATCCACGGCCCTGCCGGCCCTGACCATCATCGTCGGCATCGTGGTGACCTATAACCTGGCGGGCCTGTTCGGTATCGCCATCGCCACCACGACCATGCTGTCGCTGGCCGGCTTCATCGTCGCGCTGGACGCCTTCGGACCGGTCACCGACAACGCCGGCGGCATCGCCGAAATGGCCGGCCTGCCGCCGGAAGTTCGCGTCACCACCGACGCCCTGGACGCTGTGGGCAACACGACCAAGGCCGTCACCAAGGGCTACGCCATCGGTTCGGCCGGCCTGGGCGCTCTGGTGCTGTTCGCCGCCTATACCGAGGACCTGAAGTTCTTCTCGGAAAACGCCACACCGGGCAGCTTCTTCGACGGCATGGGCCCGGTCACCTTCGACCTGTCCAACCCGTACGTGGTGGTCGGCCTGCTGTTTGGCGGCCTGCTGCCGTTCCTGTTCGGCGGCATGTCGATGACCGCCGTCGGCCGCGCGGCCGAGTCGGTCGTCGCCGAGGTGCGCCGTCAGTTCCGCGAGAACCCGGGCATCATGACCGGCGAGGTCAAGCCCGAGTACGGCAAGGCCGTGGACATCCTGACCAAGGCCGCCATCCGCGAGATGATCGTGCCCAGCCTGCTGCCGGTCGTCTCGCCGGTGGTGCTGTTCTTCGTGATCAACGCCATCGCCGGCAAGGTCGACGCGTTCGCTGCACTCGGCGCCATGCTGATGGGCGTGATCGTCACCGGCCTGTTCGTCGCCATCTCGATGACCAGCGGCGGCGGCGCCTGGGACAACGCCAAGAAGGTGATCGAGGAAGGCTTCACCGACAAGAACGGCGTCCTGCACAGCAAGGGCGGCGACACCCACAAGGCCGCCGTTACGGGTGACACCGTCGGCGACCCCTATAAGGACACCTCGGGTCCGGCCGTGAACCCGATGATCAAGATCACCAATATCGTGGCCCTGCTGTTGCTGGCGGTGCTGGCCCACGGAGGCTGATCTTTCGGGATAGCCAGAAAGCTGGAACGCCCCGGAGGAGACTCCGGGGCGTTCTTTCTGCGGTCATCCTGTTTTCGGGGGATGGCGCGAAACTAGTAGACGTCTTCCATGGCCATCTCGGTCAGGGCGTCCTGGATTTCGACCTCCTGTCCGGCGCGACGCTCGGTTCCCTGGAAGTCATGGTCGATCCGCCGACGACGGCACGGGCCGAAATAGCCGTTCACCCGCACGAAGGGGCGGGGGTTGTTGATGACCTCGTTGATACGGTGCATGACCCCGCGCGCGGTCAGCGGCTTGGCCAGGAACTCCGTGACCCCGGCCATGCGGGCGTCGGTCAGGATTCGCTGGGTGGCGTGGCCCGTCATCATGATGATCGGCACATAGGGGTTGGGGCTGGCGCTGGATGTGCGGACCCAGCGCACGAACGCCAGGCCGTCGACCGGGTGCATGACCAGGTCGGTGAAGATGATGTCGATCTCCTGGGTCTGGAACACCTTCAGCGCTTCGAGGCCATCATCGGCCTCGAAGATCCTGCGCGCGCCGGCGGCCTTGAGGATCGCGGCGATGACCTTGCGCATGTTGGCGTTGTCGTCGACCAGCAGGAACGACACGGCACGTAGATTCATCGCCTCCACAGTGCGCCTCCACCGCCGCCGTGAATTCGTCATGCAATTGCTTGAACGATCAGAGCTCAAGCGTGACCCAATCTGGGTTTATGAAATGTTTAAGGTGCGACAATCTGTCGTCGCAAAGCTGGTCAAATTCAAGTTCACAGTAAACGACGATGGTTTACTCGCCACCGGCGGTGGATTGCGGAATGTCGCCGCAACTCGCGCGCGTGAAAAAGCCGCCCATCTTGCGATGGGCGGCTTCGTCATTGTCGGATTGTCGACGAAGAGGCTTAGCGGCCGCCGGGGCGTTGGCCAGGAACTTCGTCGTCCCGCGGGAGCATGCCGCCGCGACCCACGTTGCCCAGCAGCTGTTCCAGGATGGTCATCTCGCGGCCGCGGGTCGGCGTTTCGCGACCGTTGTAAGCGATCACCTTGCCGTCCTTGAGCGTGTAGGTGTTCACCGACGCGACCTTCTCGTCGGCCGGATTGAACTTGATGGCCACGACGTCGCGCTTGATCACGCGCGGCATGTAGAAGGCCACGCGGTCGGTGGTCTGCGAGATGTAGTACCAGGTGTTGTTGTCGAAGGTCGAAACCGTCGACGGCGAACCCAGCTTCTCCATCAGGGTCGACTTGCTGTCTTCGCCGACCTTCATGTCGGCGGGCTTGGCCTCGATGGCCTGGAAGCCGGAATAGCTCGTCAGCGGCGTACAGGCCGAGGTAGCGAACGCCAGGGCCAGAACGGCGGCGGCGAGGACGGCGGGGCGAGACATCTAGGCTCCGAACCGGAAAATGCAGACTTTGACCTATCGCTCGCGCGGGCTTAGTTCAATGCCCGCGTGAGAGCAGGGCCCGCGTCTAGCGGGATGTCGCGGCGAAATCGAGGCGTTTAATGTTTCTGGACAGGTGGCTGAAGCCCAGGCCCGCCAAGGCGGCGGGGGCCAAGCTGTATGCTTCGGCGGTGGCGCAGGCCCGGTCGGCGACTTTTTATCGCGACATGGGCGTCCGCGACTCGATGGAGGGCCGCTTCGAGCTGTTCAGCCTGCACGTCATCCTGTTGATTGAGCGCCTGAAAGGGCAGGGCGAGGCCGCCGGCGAGACCTCGCAGGCGGTGTTTGATTCCTACGTGAAGGGCCTGGACGACGCGTTCCGCGAGATCGGCGTCTCCGACACCGCCGTGGGCAAGAAGATGAAGAAGCTGGCCGGCGCCTTCTATGGCCGCCTGAAGGCCTATGACGACGCCGTCGCCAGCCTGCCGGATTCGGCCGCGACGACCGAATTTCTGGCCCGCAACGCGTTCGAGGAACGCGGCGAGGGCGACGTGGCGGCCCTGACCGCCTATGTGATCAAGACGCGCGCGGCGCTGGCGGAACAGCCGCTGGACACTGTGCTGCAAGGAGATGTGACGTGGCCGAACCCGTGACCGCCGCTTGGCCGTGCGAAATCCAGCTGGCCCAGGTCGACCGCGGCGCCGTCAAGCTGCGGCTCGAGCCGTCGGCTGACCAGCGCAAGGCCATCGCCAAGCAACTGGACCTGGTCAGCCTGGAAGCCCTGAGCGCCGAGGTGTTCCTGGCCTCGTGGCTGGACGGGGCCGAGGTGTCGGGCGTGCTGCGCGCCCGCGTGGTGCAGACCTGCAGCGCGACCGCCGACGACTTCGAGACCCCGATCGACGCCCGCTTCTCGCTGCGCGTCCTGCCGGCAAACAGCGAGAACGCCCCGCAGGAAGAGTCCGGTGACCTGGCCTCTGACGCCGAGGGCGATGATCCGCCGGACGTGCTGGAGGGCGAGACCATCGACGTTTCGGGCTATGTGGTCGAGCATCTGGCGCTGGAGCTGGACCCGTTCCCCCGCAAGCCGGGCGCGGTGTTCGTGCAGCCGCCCGAACCGGTTGAAATCTCCCCGTTTGCGGCTCTGAAGGGTTTGAAAACGAAGGGCGAAGACAGCTAAGCGGCTCAAATTCCACCGCTTGCGTGATATTCACGCGGATGTATCGTCCGCCGCCTTGAGGGCGGCGAGTCCGCCTGCCGGAGCTCTAAGCGCCACGTGCCCCAATCCGTAGTCATCTCGGTCGACGCCATGGGCGGCGACCACGGCCCCTCCATCGTCGTGCCCGGCGTCGCCAAGGCCGCGGAGGCCCTGCCTGGCGTGCGGTTCCTGCTGCACGGCGACGGGGCGAAGCTGGAAGCCGAACTGGCCAAATGCCCCGCCGCCAAGGCTGTCAGCGAGGTCCGGCACGCCGACAAGGCCATCGCCATGGACGAAAAGCCCGCCCAGGCCATGCGCCGGGGCAAGGGCTCGTCGATGTGGAACGCCGTCGAGGCGCTGAAGACTGGCGAGGCCCAGGCCTGCGTCTCGGCCGGCAACACCGGCGCCCTGATGGCCATCTCCAAGCTGATCCTGCGCATGGGCGCGGACCTGGAGCGTCCGGCCATCGTCGCCAACTGGCCGACCCTGAAGGGCGTCACGGCGGTGCTCGATGTCGGCGCCAATGTCGAGAGCGACGCGGCCCAGCTGGTCGAGTTCGCGATCATGGGCGCGGCCTTCCACCACGCCGTGCACGGCTCCAAGCGCCCGACCGTGGGTCTGCTGAATGTCGGCTCCGAGGACCAGAAGGGCCACGAGGAAGTGCGTGAAGCCCACGCCATCCTGCGCGAGACCAAGCTGGACTTCGATTATCACGGCTTCGTCGAGGGCACCGACATCGCCTACGGCACGGTGGACGTGGTCGTCACCGACGGCTTTACCGGCAATGTCGCGTTGAAGACCGCTGAGGGTCTGGCCCGGTTCTTCTCGCACGAGATCAAGACGACCCTGACCTCGGGCCCCATGGCCATGTTGGGCGCGGTGATCGCCTCGGGCGCGCTGAAGAAGATGCGCGCGCGCCTGGATCCGGGTCGGGTCAACGGCGGCCCGCTGCTGGGTCTGAACGGCATCGTGGTCAAGAGCCACGGCGGCGCCGACGCCAACGGCTTCGCCTCGGCCATCCGGGTGGCTACCAACCTCGCGCGCAGCGATTTCCGCGCCGAGATCGACAGGAATCTGAAGCGCCTGACCGCCGTCGCGGCCAAGGACGAGGCTCCGGCTCAGCAGCCGGATCAGGGAGCGGCCGAGTGAGCGTGATCCGCAGCGTAGTGACCGGCGTCGGCGCGTATCTGCCGCCCAAGGTCGTGACCAATGACGACCTGGCCAAGTTCGTCGACACCAGCGACGAGTGGATCGTCGAGCGCACCGGTATTCGCCAGCGCCACCAGGCCGCCGATGACCAGCCGGTCTCGGACCTGGCGGTCGAGGCCGCCAAGGACGCCCTGGCTGCGGCCGGCAAGAGCGCCGCTGACGTCGACCTGATCATCGTGGCCACCACCACGGCCGACCTGACTTTCCCGGCGGTGGCGACCATGGTCCAGCGCAAGCTGGGCGCGCCGGTCGGCATCGCCTTCGACGTCCAGGCCGTCTGCTCGGGCTTCGTCTACGCCATGAGCGTGGCCGATGGCTTCGTGGCCCGCGGCCATGCCAAGTGCGCCCTGGTCATCGGGGCCGAGACCATGACCCGCCTGATGGACTGGAGCGACCGCGGCACCTGCGTGCTGTTCGGCGACGGCGCCGGCGCGGTCGTGCTGGAGCCGGGCGAAGGGCAGGGCACCACGGACGATCGCGGCATGCTGGGCTTTGCCCTGCGCGCCGACGGGACCAAGCAGGACCTGCTGTATGTCGACGGCGGCCCGTCGACCACGGGCACGGTCGGCAAGCTGCGGATGCTGGGCAACCAGGTCTTCAAGCATGCCGTCGTCAATATCTCCGAGGCCATCCACGCCGCCGCTGAAAAGGCCGGCGTGGCGGTGGCTGACGTCGATTGGTTCATTCCGCACCAGGCCAATCAGCGCATCCTGGCCGGTGTCGCCAACCGCTGCGGCATCGACGAGGACAAGGTGATCTCCACGGTCGCCATCCACGCCAACACCTCGGCCGCTTCGATCCCGCTAGCCTTCGCCCACGGGGTCAAGGACGGTCGAATCAAGAAGGGCGATCTGCTCCTTCTGGAGGCGATGGGCGGCGGTTTGACCTGGGGCGCCTGCGTGGTGCGTCTTTAGGTGCAGCAATTGCCCGGCCTTCGCGCCGGGCATGAACTGATTACCTTGAGTCTTTGACTTCATGCGATATTCGCGGCATGTGGTCTTCGATGAATGGGGGCGCGGCCAGTTGAGGGCGGCCGCAACACGCCGCCATTCACCGCGAGTACTCCATCAGAGGTGGTCGCTCAGGCCGCCAAGATACGCGTGAGGGGTTGCATGAAGGGCGCTACTTTGACCCGGGCCGACCTGTGCGAGGCGGTTCACGAGGAGGTTGGCCTGACTCGTCAAGACTGCGCCGGCCTTGTCGAGCGCACTCTCGACCTCGTCGCTGAGGCGCTGGAAGAGGGCGAGACGGTCAAGCTGTCCGGCTTCGGCGTCTTTCAGGTTCGCGCCAAGCGGGCCCGCATGGGCCGTAATCCCAAGACCGGCGAGCCGGCCGAGATCGAACCCCGTCGGGTGATCGGTTTCCGCGCCTCGCAGGTCATGAAGGCGCGAATCGATCGCGCCCTCGGCGACTAAGGGAATCGATGCGGTGGCGAAGGGGCCGAACGCCTTCCGCACGATTTCAGAGGCCGCCGACGAGCTGGGCGTGCCGCAGCACGTCCTGCGCTTCTGGGAAACCAAGTTCTCCTTCATCCGCCCGATGAAACGGGCCGGCGGGCGACGCTTCTATCGCCCGCAGGACGTGGCCGTGCTGAACGGCGTACGCACGCTGCTGCACAGCGAAGGTCTGACCATCAAGGGCGTGCAGAAGCTGCACCGCGACCAGGGGCTGGCCCAGGTGATCGCCGCAGGCCTGGGCTCGAACGGCTCGGCCACCCTGGATCCCGACATCGACTACGAGGCGCCGGCTGCTCGCGTGCAGCGTCTGGATGGCGAGGCGCGCGATCGTCTGGCCTTTGCGCTGGACGATCTGACGGCCATCAAATCGCGCCTCGACGGGCTTCTGACGCGCGATTGATCCCGTGTTTGATTTCGTCCGAAATCGCTGTTGCCCTCCCCAAGAGCGGCGCCTATAAGAGCGCCTCTTCCGTGTCGGAGCGTGGCGCAGCCTGGTAGCGCACTTGACTGGGGGTCAAGGGGTCGCAGGTTCGAATCCTGTCGCTCCGACCATTTCCTTCGGGAAGTAGCGGAAGACGAAAGGCCGCCCTTCGGGGCGGCCTTTTTCATTTCCGGGTCTAGCGCTGACCGACGTCCAGCGGCTTGTCGGCCTTGCCCATCCAGGTGATCAGCGGGATCACCGGCGCGACCCAGCCCATGCCGAGCGCTACGAAGTAGATCAGGTGCACGAAGCGGTTCTGCGGCAGGTGGTCGTAGAGGCCGGCGAAGGCCCAGATCCAGCCGAACAGAATCGCCATTACGCCGATCGAGCCGATCAGCTTGCGAAGACGGGCCGGAATGAGGGGAGCGCTCACGCGGTTCTCCGGAAGAGGCCGAGCACGGCCAGAAACAGAATCGCCCCGACGCTGGAGACCACCAGCTCGCCGAGGAAGCCTGGCAGGCGCAGGTCGATGCGCGAGGCGATGAACGCTCCGATGAACGAGCCGATGACCCCGATCAAGAGCTTGATGAACAGCGAGTGCCGGCGACCCAGCACCAGATCGGCGATCCAGCCGGCCAAGATGCCAATAACCGCTGCTGCAAAAACCCCCATGCCGCTCATCGTTTCTCCCCCGAGACAGAAGGCGTTCTCGCACGAAGCACGGCCGCCGTCATGCTGAGCCACAGAAACATTGATGCGCGCCAACGGTAGGCGTAGGGAGGGCCTGCCGCATTTCGGCCCAGAAGTGACGCTTTTCCGACCCCATGACGTCTTTCCTGCGTTCCGACCGTTCGCGCCCCGTCGCGATCTGGCTCTTCATCGTCGCCGCCATGGTCTTCGCCATGGTCGTGGTCGGCGGGGCGACCCGCCTGACGGACTCGGGCCTCTCGATCACCCAGTGGAAGCCGATCATGGGCGCGCTGCCGCCCATGTCCGAGCAGGCCTGGCGTGAGAGCTTCGAGCTGTACAAGAAGATCCCCCAGTTCCAGCTGGTGAACCCCGACATGACCGTCGAGGGCTACAAGGGCATCTTCTGGTGGGAGTGGGCGCACCGCCTGCTGGGCCGCACCGTGGGCGTGGTGTTCGCCATCCCGTTCGTGGTCTTCCTGATCCGCCGCGACATCCCGCGCCGCCTGATCGCGCGTTGCGCCATCATGCTGGGCCTGGGCGGCCTGCAGGGCCTGGTGGGCTGGTGGATGGTGTCCAGCGGCCTGTCGGAACGGGTCTCGGTCGCGCCTGAGCGGCTGATGATCCACCTGGGCCTGGCCCTGGCCTTGTTCGTCGTCCTGATCTGGACGGCCCTGGACGCCTGGAGCGGTTCGCCCCGCGTCGAGGAGCGTTCGGCCTGGCGCAATTGGTCGCTGGCCTTCCTGGGCGCGGTGTTCTTCCAGAGCCTGCTGGGCGCGCTGGTGGCCGGCAATGACGCTGGCATGGTCTATAACGACTGGCCGCTGATGAATGGCGGCTTCTTCCCCGCCGAGTACGCCGGCAAGGGCCTGTGGGGCACGCTGGCGCATAGTCAGGGCGCGGTGCAGCTGCACCACCGGTTGATGGCCTATGCCCTGTTCGTCGGCGGGATCGTCTTGGCGGTGTTTGCGCGTCGGGATCGGCCGCTGGCCGAGGGCAGCAAGCAGGCTGCTCTAGCCGTGGCCATCGTCGTGGCGCTGCAGGCGGGCCTGGGCGTCTGGACGCTGATGGCCGCCGTGCCGATCAGCCTGGGCATTCTGCACCAGGCCGGTGCGGCCGTGCTGTTGGGCGTCGCCACCGTCTTCGCGTGGCGGGTGCGACGCCCCTGATCGCTAGGCCTTCACGCTGGCCCACGGGCCGGTGATCGCCAGGGTAAAGCCCGGGTTCTGCAGGTTGACGAACAGCGTGCCGCCATCCGGCGAGAAGCACGCGCCGCAGAACTCCGAATTGTCGGCATGGACGTTGCGGCCCAGCGTGTAGACCTTGCCGTCGGGCGTGATCCCCCGCAGGTGGTTGCGCAGGGTGTCCGAATAGCGATCCTCGCAGACCACAATGTGGCCCCAGGGCGCGACCACCAGGTTGTCGGCATAGTCCAGGATGGTCTTGTCGCCGCTCTCGACGAACAACTGCAGGCGGCCGGGCGCATCGGTCTCGCCGGCGTGGCCCTCGTGCGCGCTGGGGACATAGCGGAAGATCTGGCCCGCACCCGCCGCGCCGCCGGACGTGCAGGTGAAGTAGAGCTCGCCCTGGCCGAAGAACACGCCTTCGCCGCGCATGAAGACCGCCGCACCCGCCTTATGGCCGCGCCGGCGCAGGTCGTCGTGCGGATTGTCGACGCCGTCCAGATCGATCCAGCGCGCGGCCTTCCAGCTGCCCAGCGGGAACGACTTTTCAGCCTGGTTGCGGGTGTCGCCGCCCTGGGGGGAATCGACCAGTCCCAGGGCTTGGAGCCGTCCGCCGGCGGCCAGGTTGCGCCGGTCGTTGGGCAGGAAGCGGTAGAAGAGGCCGTCGGCGACGTCCTCGGTCAGATAGACCACACCCGTGCGCGGATCGATGCAGGCGGCCTCGTGGCGGAAGCGGCCCAGGCCCGTGAGGGCGACGGGTTCGACCAGGCCGGCGTGGGCGCTGGGGACCTCGAACACCCAGCCGTGGCTCTTGCCGGCCTTGTCGCCGGCCGGGGTCACGGTCTCCTCACAGGTCAGCCACGAGCCCCAGGGCGTGATTCCGCCGGCGCAGTTCACCAGCGTGCCGGCCAGGCTCAGGTGCTGGCGTTCGGTCTTACCGGTCTTGAGATTGTAGACCTGGGTGGTCGTGCCGCCGGGCAGGGGCGCGCCCTGGCCGAAGTCCCAGACCTTGCTGCGGTCGATCTTATCCAGCAGGCGCGCGCCGGGACCGAAGGCGCTGTCGTCGCCAGGCGAGAGCTCGTGGTTGCGGACCAGCAAGACCTTGTCCTCGCCGGCCGCGAAACAGCCCATGCCGTCGAACTTGCCAGGGATCAGCAGGCCGTCGTCCATCGTCTGGCCAGCCTGGGCGATGACGCGGTAGCTGAAGCCCTTGGGCAGGTCGAGCATCCGCTTGGGATCCTCGATCAGCGGACCATAGCCCTCGACTTCGTTCAGATAGGTCTCGGCGCCCTGGGCCCGGGTCGAGAAGGCGGCGAAGGCCAGGCTGGTGGCGGCCGCGCCAAGGAAGCGCCTGCGGGAAAAGGGCATCGGATATTCCTGTTAATATGTAACAGCGATGCCTATGCCCGGCTTTCGTGACAGTTCAACGATGAAGTCTGCGGTATTATAATACCTCATTCTTTATGATGTTGTATTTGTTGATTTTTCCATGTTTTTGGCGCGATCGTTGTTGACAGTCGTCTACGTGTCCCGTACAGGCCGCACCTCACACGGACGAAGCCGGATTTTTCGGGTTCGAACGCCCAAGAAATACGGATCAATCCCATGCAGAAGATCACGGCTTCGTTGAAGCCGGCCGAGGTCGAAAAGAAGTGGATCGTGGTCGACGCCCAGGACGCCGTTGTCGGTCGTCTGGCGACGTTCATCGCCATGCGTCTTCGCGGCAAGCACCGTCCTGACTACACCCCGCACGTCGATTGCGGCGACTTCGTCGTCGTCATCAACGCCGACAAGGTGAAGTTCACGGGCAAGAAGCTCGACGACAAGGTCTATTACCGTCACACCGGTCACCCGGGCGGCGTCAAGGAAACCACCCCCCGCAAGGTGCTGGGCGGTAAGTTCCCGGAACGCGTCCTGGAAAAGGCCGTCGAGCGCATGCTGCCGAAGGAAAGCCCGCTTGCTCGCAAGCAGCTGACCCACCTGCTCATCTACAACAACGGCGAGCACCCGCACCAAGCGCAAAACCCCGAAGTCGTCGACTTCGCGGGCCGCAACGCCAAGAACACCCGGAGCATCTAAGCCATGACCGACGCACAAGGCTTTGACGCGCTGGCCAGCCTGTCCAGCAACCCGGTCGCCGCTGCTCCGGCCGAGCCCAAGATCGACGCCCAAGGCCGCGCCTACGCGACCGGCAAGCGCAAGAACGCGATCGCTCGCGTCTGGATCAAGCCGGGCAAGGGTTTGATCACCATCAACGGCCGCGACCAGGAAGTTTACTTCGCTCGTCCGGTGCTGCGCATGATGATCGCCCAGCCGCTGGAAGTGACCGAGCGCCTGGGTCAATTCGACGTCTTCGTGACCGTGCAAGGCTCGGGCCTGTCGGGCCAAGCCGGCGCGATCCGCCACGGCCTGTCGAAGGCTCTGACCTACTTCGAACCCGGCCTGCGCCCGGTCCTGAAGCCGCACGGTTTCCTGACCCGCGACAGCCGCGTGGTCGAGCGTAAGAAGTACGGTAAGGCCAAGGCCCGCCGCAGCTTCCAGTTCTCGAAGCGCTAAACGCGGTTCGTACGCGTTTGGAAGAGGGCGCTTCGGGTTTCCGAAGCGCCCTTTTTCTTGGTCATTTGACTCCTCAAGTTCTTCTCTAGTCTGGATTGGAGCGCGCCATGGCGAACGCCCCCAAGGTCTTCATCGACGGCGAAGCCGGCACCACCGGCCTGCAGATTCGCGAGCGCCTGATTGGCCGCACCGACCTGCAGCTGGTCTCGATCGATCCCGACAAGCGCAAGGACGCCGACGCTCGCGCCGAGATGCTGAACGGCGCCGACGCGGTGATCCTGTGCCTGCCCGACGACGCGGCCAAGGAAGCCGTGTCGCTGGTGACCAATCCCGACACCGTCATCATCGACGCCTCGACCGCCTATCGCACCGCCGCCGGCTGGACCTATGGTTTCGCCGAGCTGGACGGCGAGCAGCGCGGCAAGATCGCCGCGTCCAAGCGGATCTCGAACCCCGGCTGCTATCCGACCGGCGCCATCGCCGTGACGCGGCCGCTGGTCAGCGCCGGCATCATCCCGCCGGAGCTGCCGCTCTCCTACAACGCCGTCTCGGGCTACAGCGGCGGCGGCAAGGCCATGATCGCCGAGTTCGAGGACGAGAGCCTCCCGAACTTCAGCCGCGATTCCTATCGGATCTATGGTTTGTCGCTGACCCACAAGCACGTACCGGAAATCCAGACGCACGGCGGCCTGCTGACCCGTCCGATCTTCACCCCGGCCGTGGGTCGCTACTACCAGGGCATGATCGTCGAGCTGCCGCTGCACTTCGCCTGCCTGGAAGGCGCGCCGTCTCTGGGCGCCATCCACGAGGCCCTGGTCGCACACTACAAGGGCGAGCACTTCGTCGAGGTCGCGTCGCTGGACGAGGCCAAGAGCCTGACGGGCCTGGACCCGGAAGGCCTGAACGGCACCAACCGTCTGAAGCTGTTCGTGTTCGGCTCGGACACCAGCGGTCAGGCGCGCCTGGTGGCTCTGCTCGACAATCTGGGCAAGGGCGCTTCGGGCGCGGCGGTTCAGAACCTGAACATCGCCCTGGCCCTGAAGGAAGACGCGGGCCTCTAGCGCGCGTCTATACCCGCCAGCGGTAGTGGCCGGCGGGCTTGTGTAGCTTGAAGCGCCATAGCGGCTCCTCACGGACGCCATCGCCGATGTTGTGGGCGACACGCGTGTTCTGAGGGCCGGCCACGACCACGCCTAGGTGTGGACGCCCGCCGCCGCTCAGCCGCCAGGTCAGGATGTCGCCCGGCTGCGGCGCGGTGAACGCGTCGCCGCCCAGCGGTCCTGAGTCGGGCAGGGGCAGCTTGGCGTTCTGCCGGGCCAGGAAGGTCTCCAGGTTCAGCACCCGCCGGTGGTCGATATTTGCGTCGGGCTTGGTCAGGCCCCACTCCCGGCGCGAGGGATAGGCGGCGAACGCCTTGACCATGTCATCGTGCACCCGCTGCTGTAGGTCGATGTCCCAGGCGTCGCGGGCGGCGCGGACCAGCACGTCGGAACAGACGCCGCTGGTGCGCAGCACGTCGCCGCCCGGATAGCCGATCGCCCGATAGCCCGGGTCGTACTCCACCGTCACGCCGATCTGCTAGCGCGCCGCTGCGGCCAGTTTGGCCCCGGCGTTGGTGATCGCCGCATGGCCGCGCTCGGCCGCCAAAGGCAGCGCGGCGAACATCGTCAGGGCTGTGCGGCGACTCAAGCTGAGCATGGGCGGAAGCTTCGCTACGATCCCGGCGAGATTTGGGCGAACGTTGATCGTCTATAGCTCAGTCGTCGACCAGGACGCGAGGTCCGGCCCCGGACTCCCCCATGATGTCCCCAGGATTTCGCAAAGGGCAGGCCTCGACCGACAGGCAGCCGCAGCCGATGCAGCCATCCATCTGGTCGCGCAGGCCGGTCAGGGCGCGGATGCGGGCGTCCAGTTCGCTACGCCAGGCCTCGGACAGAGCTCGCCAGTCCTCGGTGCTGGGCGGGCGGTCCTGGGGCAGGTGTTCCAGCGCCTGACGGATATCGGCCAGGGCGATGCCGGTGCGCTGAGCGATCTTGATGATAGCCACCCGGCGCAGCACCGCCCGCGGATAGCGCCGTTGGTTGCCCTCGGTCCTCAGGCTGCGGATCAGGCCCTTAGCTTCATAGAAGTGCAGGGTGGAAACGGCCACGCCGCTGCGGCGCGACACGTCCCCGACGCTGAGCGTGGCGGGCAGGGGGCCTGTCGCGGATCGATGCTTGACCTCAACCATACTTGAGGTTTTACGAGAAGGGCTCCCGACCGGCAACGCCAAAGGAGCAAGCATGTCGCCCGCCGCCGCCATCCGCCTGGAGGTCTTCGAAGTGCTGGGGCCGGCCGCGCCCGCCGTCTCGATCAGCGTGATCCATCCCAAGCCTGGGCGGCTCGAGGCTGTGCTGGCCGCGCAGGAGGCTCAACATCGCCGCCTGGCCGGCCGAGTCGCGGGCCTGCGCGGAGTCCGCTGCCTGCGGGCCGGTCAGGTGGTGGTGGTGATCTCCAGCTTCGATGATCCGCTGGACGTGCTGGAGTTCGCGCGCGACCCACGCCGGCTGGCCCACCTGGAGCGCATCCGGCCGCTGGTCGAGCGCGTCGAGACCGACGTGTTCGAGGAGGTCTACGCCGCCGGCGAACTCTAGGCCCTAATCAGGCTTGGGATTTCACCAGCACGAAGCTGCCCGGCGCGTTCTCCAGCGGCTTCAGCTTGCCCTTGGCCGGATCGCGGGCCGGGACCTGCTTGCCGGACTTGGCGCGCAGCCATTCGGCCCAATGCGGCCACCACGAGCCCGGGTTCTCCTGGGCGCCGGCGATCCAGTCGCTGACATCGGCGGGCAGGGCCTCGTTCGTCCAGTGCTGGTACTTCTTGGCGTCCGGATGGTTGATCACCCCAGCGATGTGGCCCGAGCCGGCCATGGTGAAGGTCACGGGCCCGCCGAACGCCTTGGCGCCGCGATAGACGCTACGGAACGGGGCGATGTGGTCGTCCTTGGACGACTGGACATAGATCGGGGTCTTCACCTTGGACAGGTCCAGGTGCTCGCCGCCCAGGCTGAGCTGGCCCGTGGTCAGGGCGTTGTCCTTGTAGAAATTGCGCAGATAGAACAGGTGCAGCGACTTGGGCATGCGCGTCTGGTCGGCGTTCCAGAACAGCAGGTCGAAGGGGCGCGGCTCCTTGCCCATCAGGTAGTTGCTGACGAAGAACGACCAGATCAGGTCGTTGCCGCGCAGGGCGTTGAAGGTGTCGGCCATCGACTGGCTGGGCAGGAAGCCGCCGGCGGCGTCCATCTGCTGTTCGATCGACTGCAGCCATTCCTCGTTGGTGAACAGCAAGAGGTCGCCGGCCTCGGCGAAGTCCTGCTGGGCGGCGAAGAAGGTGGTCGAGTTGATCCGCTGGTCGCCGCGCGCGGCCATGTGGGCCAGGGCCACCGACAGCAGGGTGCCGCCGATGCAGTAGCCGACCGTGTTGACCTTATCGACGCCGCACTGGGTCATGACCTGCTGGGTCGCGTCATAGACGCCTTCCAGCATGTAGTCCTCGAAGGTCTTGGCCGCGAGCTGCCGGTCAGGATTGACCCACGAGGCGACGAACACCGTGAAGCCCTGGCCCGTCAGCCAGCGGATCATAGAGTTCTCCGGGCGAAGGTCCAGGATGTAGAACTTGTTGATCCACGGCGGGAAGATCAGCAGCGGGATCTCGCAGACCGTCTCTGTGGTCGGATCGAACTGCAGCAGCTGCAGGATGTCGTTCTGGTAGACGACCTTTCCAGGCGCGGTGGCGACGTTCTCGCCGACCTTGAACTTGGCCAGGTCCGTCTGGCTGATGGCCAGTTGGCCGCCGCCGCGCTCCAGGTCGGCGGCGAAGTTCTCCATGCCGCGCACCAGGCTCTGGCCCTGCGTCTGCACCACTTCGCGCAGGGCGGCGGGGTTGGAGATCAGGAAGTTCGACGGCGAGAACGCGTCGGTCAGCATCTTGGTGAAGAACTCGACCCGGCGCTTGGCGGCCGGATCCACGCCCTGGACCTCGGCGACCAGGCCGTTCAGCCAGTTCGAGGACAGCAGGTAGGACTGCTTCATCAGGTCGAACATCGGGTTCGACGCCCAGTCGGGATCGTTGAAGCGCTTGTCGCCGGCGGCGGGGCTGACGACGGGCGCAACCTCTTCGCCGGACGCGCGGCGGGCGGCCGACTGCCACAGCTCCATGTACTGGCCGAAGAGATCCGCCTGGGCGCGCATCAGCCGGTCGGGCTGCGCCGCGAGGCGGGTCATTACCTCGTTGAGGGCCGGAGCGACGTGGAACGGGTCGGGCGTCAGGGCGGCGGGGCGGTCAGCTTGGCGCAGGGCGGCCTCGGCGATCGCGCCCTGGGCCGTGACGGCGGCGCGGGCCAGGTTGGCCGACAGGGTCTCGACCACCTTCAGCTGGTCGGCCGACAGCATGTCGGCGAAGCCGGAGAAGGGCGGAGCCTTCTGTTCAGCGCCAGCGGCCGATTCGGGGCGCGGCGGCGGCCGGGGCACCTCAGGTTTGGGCTTGTCAGCCTTGGGGGCGGTCTTGGGCGCGGAGGCCTTTTTGGCGGCTGCAGGCTTGGGTTCGGGCGTTTCGGCTCCAGGGGCGGCTTCTTTCCGAGGCTTTGAACCCGATTTCGCCGTCGCCATGTGTTTCCTCCGCTGGTCCGAAGTCCGTCTGCGAAAAGCCGCGTCGAACGCCTTTCGCTCGCCGCGATCATCGCATAAGACCAGAACCGATGAACGGCGAAACCCGCAAAATCGTACGCCTTGGTCTGATCGTCGGCTTCGTCGCCGGTGCGACCGCGTGCGCCAGCCCGTTCAAGACCGCCCAGGTCGATCCCAGCTCGCCGGTCGCCGCCTCGGTGACCGCCGCCGCCAGCGAGAAGGGCGAGCGCCGCAAGTTCTCGGACATCCCGGAAATTCCGAAGGATGTGCCGACCAACGACCAGATCCGTGCGGCTGTCTCGCAGCAGGAAACCGCCGGCGCGGCCGTGACCAAGGCCGTCGCGCCGAACACCTGGGAGCTGAAGGACAGCGAAGGCTACGCCGCCAAGGCGCAGCGTGACGTGAAGGCTTCGGCCATCGCCGCGCCGACCGACGCCGACCGTGCAGCCACCGAAGCCTTCGCCCGCGCAGCCCGCGGCCGAGCTAGCGCGCCTCCGTCCAAGCCTTAATCGGGCGACGGAGGCATAATCTTCCTTGAACTGGCTTGGCGCGGCCCCGCTTGGGGTCTATCCATGCCCGACTTTCCGCTCCCAGAGCGCCGAAGCGGCGCACAGAGCCCTCATGAGCACCGATTTCCACCGTATCCGCCGCCTGCCGCCGTACGTCTTCGAAGAGGTCAACAAGATCAAGGCGCGCCTCCGCGCCGAGGGGACTGACATCATCGACTTCGGGATGGGCAATCCCGACATGCCGACGCCGCAACACATCGTCGACAAGCTGATCGAGACAGCGCGTGATCCCAAGGCCGGCCGCTATTCGGCGTCCAAGGGCGTTCCTGGCCTGCGCAAGGCCATGGCCAACTACTATGGCCGCCGTTTCGGCGTGAAGCTGAACCCCGACACCGAAGTCATCGCGACGCTGGGCTCGAAGGAAGGCTTCGCCAACCTGGCCCAGGCCCTGACCGGTCCGGGCGATGTCATCATCTGTCCGAACCCGGCCTATCCGATCCACGCCTTCGGATTCATCATGGCCGGCGGCATCATCCGTCACGTGCCGGCGCTGTCGCCGGAAGAGTACCTGTCCAACATCAGCCGCGCGGTGAAGCACTCGGTGCCGCCGCCGTCCGTGCTGATCCTGTCCTATCCGTCGAACCCGACCGCCCAGTGGGTGGACCTGGACTTCTACAAGGACGCGGTTGCTCTCGCGAAGAAGCACGATCTGCTGGTCATCAGCGACGTGGCCTATGGCGAGATCTATTTCGACAACAACCCGCCGCCGTCGATCCTGCAGGTCGACGGCGCCAAGGACATCGCCGTCGAGGTCAACTCGCTGTCGAAGACCTACGCCATGGCCGGCTGGCGCGTGGGCATGGTGGTCGGCAACGCCCGCATCTGCGCGGCCCTGGCCCGCGTGAAGTCCTATCTGGACTACGGCGCCTACACCCCGGTGCAGGTGGCCGCGGCCGCGGCGCTGAACGGCCCGCAGGACTGCGTCGACGAGATCCGCGGCATCTACAAGAGCCGCCGCGACACCCTGATTAAGTCGATGAAGGGCGCGGGCTGGGACATCCCCAATCCGCCGGCCTCGATGTTCGCCTGGGCCAAGATCCCCGAACAGTATCGCGAGGCCGGTTCGATGCTGTTCTCGCGCCTGCTGATCGAGGAGGCCGGCGTCGCCGTGGCTCCAGGCATCGGCTTTGGTGAGTACGGCGAAGGCTATGTGCGGATCGGTCTGGTCGAGAACGAGCACCGCATCCGCCAGGCGGCGCGCAATGTGAAGAAATTCATCGCCAACGCCGACTCCATCCTGGCCAAGGCCCACAACAAGATGGAACAGGCCTAGGGCCTCCAGTTCGCTTCCAAGGATTCCGAGATGACCAACAAGACCTGGCGCGTCGGCGTCGCGGGCCTGGGCACCGTGGGCGGCGGCCTCCTGCAGTTCCTGGCCGAGCGCCCGGGCTTCGCGCCGGCCGGCGACAAGGCGGTCGTGACCGCCGTGTCGGCCCGCAACAAGTCGCGTCCACGCACGATCGACATCTCGGGTCTGGCCTGGTTCGACGATCCGGTGGCGCTCGCCGCGTCGCCGGACGTCGACCTGTTCGTCGAACTGATCGGCGGCTCCGACGGTCCGGCCAAGGTCGCCGTCGAAACTGCCCTGAAAGCCGGCAAGCCGGTGGTCACGGCCAACAAGGCCCTGATCGCCGTGCATGGCGCCGAACTGGCCGCCCTGGCTGAAGCGACGGGGACACCGCTGCTGTTCGAAGCCGCGGTGATGGGTGGCGTTCCGGCCGTGAAGATCATGCGCGAGGCCCTGGTCGGCGATGACATCGTCTCGGTCGCCGGCATCCTCAATGGCACCTGCAACTTCATCCTGTCGGAGATGGAGCGCACCGGCCGCTCGTTCGCCGACGTGCTGCGTGAAGCGCAAGGCCTGGGCTATGCCGAGGCTGATCCGACCATGGACGTCGGCGGTTTCGACGCCGGCCACAAGATCAGCATCCTGGCCGCCCTGGCCTTCGGCTGCGCCCCGAACTTCGAGGCCGCCGAGATCGAGGGCATCAGCGACGTCGACCTGCTGGACATCAAGCTGGCCAAGGACCTGGGCTATCGCATCAAGCTGATCGCCGGCGCGTCCAAGGCTGACGGCGGCGTGGCCGTGAAGGTGCACCCGTCGCTGGTGCCGCTGGATCATCCGCTGGCCCAGGCCGGCGGCGCGCTGAACGCGCTCTTCATCGAAGGCGCCCGCATCGGCCGCATCTTCGTGCAAGGTCCGGGCGCCGGCGCAGGTCCGACCGCCGCCGCCGTGGCCGCCGACATCGCCGACGTGATGACCAAGGCCCAGCGTCCGGTGTTCCAGGCCCCGGCCGGCGAGCTGGCCCCATTTATCGCCGTCGATCCGTCCCGCGCCGTGGGCAAGGCCTATCTGCGCGTGATGGTGCAGGACCAGCCGGGCGTCATCGCCGCGATTTCCGAGACCCTGGCCGAGTGCGGCGTTTCGATCGACAGCTTCCTACAGAAGCCCGTCGAAGGAGCGGGTGGCGTGCCGATCGTGCTCGTTACCCATGCGACCCCGGAATCGAAGCTGCTGGATGCGATTAGCCGCATCGAAAGGCTCGAGACCGTGCTAGAGCGTCCTCGCCTTTTGCGCGTCGCGCGCATCTGACGACTCGCGCAAAGCGGGCGTCCAAGGTGAGTGTGGGAACAGGTCTCCGTTCGGAGGCCGGGAGAGACGGATGAGTTCGAACACCCTGGACCGCTCACTGGTCCTGGACGCCGTTCGCGTTACCGAAGCCGCCGCCATCGCGTCGTGGACCCAACTGGGCCGCGGCGACGAGATGGCCGCCGACCAGGCGGCCGTCGACGCGATGCGCAACGCCTTGAACGAATTGAACATCGACGGCGAGATCGTCATCGGCGAGGGCGAGCGCGACGAAGCGCCCATGCTCTACATCGGCGAGAAGGTCGGCACGGGGAAGGGCCCCAAGGTCGACATCGCCCTGGATCCGCTGGAAGGCACCACGCTTGCGGCCAAGTCCCAGCCCAACGCCCTGACCGTGATGGCCTGGGCGCCCAAGGGCACGCTGCTGAACGCGCCCGACACCTACATGGACAAGATCGCCTGCGGCCCGGGTCTGCCCGCCGGGGTGATCGACCTGGACAAGTCGCCGGCCGAGAATGTCCAGGCCCTGGCCGCCGCCAAGGGCGTGGCGCCCACCGAGATCACCGTCTGCGTGCTGGACCGTCCGCGCCACGCCGAGATCATCGCCAGCGTCCGCTCGGTCGGCGCGCGCGTTCATCTGATCACGGACGGTGACGTCGCCGGCGTCATCAACACGACCGACCCCTCGACCGGAGTCGACATGTACGTCGGCTCGGGCGGCGCACCGGAAGGCGTGCTGGCCTGCGCGGCCCTCAAGTGCGTCGGCGGCCAGTTCCAGGGCCGTCTGCTGTTCCGCAATGCCGACGAGCGCGCCCGCGCCGCCCGCTGGGGCATCACCGAGCTCGACAAGAAGTACGACCTCCACGAGATCGTCCGTGACGAGGCGATCTTCGCCGCGACCGGCGTCACGCGTGGCGGCCTGGTCGATGGGGTGATCTTCCGCGACGGCTGCGTGCACACCCACACCCTGGTGATGAACTCGTCGACGGGCACCGTCCGCGAGGTTCGTATGAAGCGGAAAGTCTGAGACTTTCCTGTCACGGTCGCCCTGTAGAGGCAGCCGTTCTGCTTTCCGGTTTCCGAGGATCTGAATGACCGCCTTTGTCGACCTGGCCGCCTGGCTCGCGAAGGAGCCGGCCGACGCCGCGCTCAAGGACGTCGTCGCGACGATCGCCAAGACCTGCGCCGACATCAGCCGCGTGGTGGCCTCCGGCGCCCTGTCGGGCAGCCTGGGCGCAGCCGGCAGCACCAATGTCCAGGACGAGGAGCAGAAGAAGCTCGACGTCATCACCAACGACATGCTGAGCGACGCCCTGAAGGCCTGCGCCCCGGTCGCGGGCCTGGCCTCTGAAGAGCTGGAAGAGATCGAGCCCACCGGCCGCGTCGGCGGCTATCTGGCGACCTTCGATCCGCTGGACGGCTCGTCCAACATCGACATCAACGCCCCGGTCGGCACCATCTTCTCGGTGCTGCCGGCGCCGGCCGGCGCCGCCCCGGTCGAAGCCGACTTCCTGCAGCCTGGCCGCCAGCAGGTCGCCGCCGGTTATGCCGTCTACGGCCCGCAGACCATGCTGGTCCTGACCCTGGCGGACGGCGTCAACGGCTTCACCCTGAACGCCGACGGCCAGTGGTTGCTGACCCACCCGGCCGTGACCATCAAGCTCGATACCGCCGAGTTCGCGATCAACATGTCCAACCAGCGTCACTGGGCCGCGCCGATGCGCCGCTATGTCGACGGCTGCCTGCAGGGCAAGGACGGTCCGCGGGGCAAGAACTTCAACATGCGCTGGGTCGCGGCCATGGTCGCCGACGTGCACCGCATCCTGATGCGCGGCGGCGTGTTCCTGTACCCGTGGGACGCCCGCGAGCCCGACAAGCCCGGCAAGCTGCGCCTCATGTACGAGGCCAACCCGATGAGTCTGCTGGTCGAGCGGGCCGGCGGCAAGTCGACCGATGGCGTCACCCGCATCCTCGACATCCAGCCGACCAAGCTGCACCAGCGCGTGCCGGTCGTCCTGGGCTCGGCCAACGAGGTCGAGATCGTTCGCACCGAGATGACGGCGGGCTGAGGTCCGCCAGACTCACGTCCGGTACTGTCATGGCGGCGTCGCATGGAGCGAATCCGGATTAACGGATAGACTCCAAGGATGCCTGCCGACGGTGCCCCCCAACTTCCCAGCGCCTTTCTAGGCGTAGAGCGCTCGCTGAGCGGCCGCGCCTGGCGTGAACGTCCCGCCGACATGGCCGTGGTGCGCGACATCCAGCAGCGTCACGGCCTGACCGAACCGCTTGCGCGGGCCCTGGTCTCGCGCGGCGTCACCCTGGACAGCGCCGAGCACTATCTGCGCCCGACCCTGAAGGCGCTGTTCCCCGATCCGTCGACCTTCACCGACATGGACCGGGCCGCCGAGATCCTGATCGACGCCCTGGAGCAGGGGCGGCCGACCATGGTCTTCGCCGACTATGACGTCGACGGGGCCACCAGCGCGGCCCAGTTGGTCCGCTGGTTCCGGCAGATGGGCGTCGAGCTGCCGATCTACATTCCCGACCGCCTGACCGAGGGCTATGGCCCCAGCCCCGCTGCCTTCCGCAAGATCCGCGAGGGCGGGGCCGAGCTGGTCGTGACCCTGGACTGCGGCGCGGCCGCCTATGACGCCATCGCCAGCGCCGCCGAGATCGGCCTGGAGGTCGTGGTCATCGACCACCACCTGATGCGCGAGGATCCGCCGGTCGCCGCCGCTGTGGTCAATCCCAACCGTCCGGGTTGCCAGAGCGGGCAGGGCGTCCTGGCCGCGGCCGGCGTGACCTTCGTGCTGCTGGCCGCTCTGAACCGCGAGGCTCGCAAGCGCGGCCTGTTCACCGAGGAGCGTCCGCAGCCCGATCCGCGCCAATGGCTGGACCTGGTGGCCTTGGGCGAGGTCTGCGACGTCACCCAGCTGGTTGGTTTCAATCGCGCCCTGACCACGCTTGGCCTGCGCACTATGGGCGCGTGGGCCAATCCGGGGCTGAAGGCCCTGTTCGAGGTCGGCAAGGGCTCGGGCGAGCCGTCGGTCTTCCATGCCGGCTTCATCCTGGGGCCACGCATCAACGCTGGTGGCCGCATTGGTCGCTCCGACCTCGGCGCCAAGCTTCTGTCCACCGACGATCCGCTGGAGGCCGCGGCCCTGGCCGAGGAGCTGGACAGCCTCAACACCGAACGCAAGGCCGTCGAGGCTGCCGTGGTCGAGGAGGCCGCGGCCGTTCTGGAGCGCGGCAGCAACTTCGATCCCAACGCCCCGGTCATCGTAGTGGCGGGCGAGGACTGGCACCCGGGCGTGATCGGCATTGTCGCCGGTCGCCTACGCGAGCGCTATCGCAAGCCGGTGGTGGTGATCGGCGTCGACCGCGCCGCCAATGTCGGCAAGGGCTCAGGTCGATCGCAGCCTGGAGTCAATCTGGGCCAGGCGATCCAGGCCGCCTTCGAGGCTGGCCTGCTGATGGCCGGCGGCGGCCATGCCATGGCGGCGGGCCTGTCGATTCGCCCGGAGATGATTCCCGAGTTCCGCGCCTTCCTTGAGGAGCGCCTGGCCGGCGAGATGGAGGCGGTGGGCATCGAGTCGGTCGAGATCGACGCCCTGGTTCAGCCCCGCGCGGCGAATCGCGCGCTGCTGGACGACTTCCAGCGCCTGGCCCCATTCGGCCCCGGCAACCCTGAACCACTGTTCGCCCTGACCCAGGTGCGCCCCGACAGGGTCTCTGCCCTGAAGGGCGGCCATGTTCGTATGGACCTCGTCGGCCCCACCGGCGAACGTATCAAGGCGATCAGTTGGCGCAGCGCCGAAACGCCGCTGGGCCAGCGTTTGCTGGCTGGCGGCGGCGCTCTGGACGTCGTCGGCAAGCTGAAGCCGGACGATTACAGGGGCCGTAACGGCGTCCAGCTGGAGATCGAGGACGCCCATGATCCCCGAGCGCGGTACGCGCTCTAACCTTGAAGAGATCGAGCCAAACGGTGTTTGGCTCGGGGGCGCGATACTCGGATTAGGACAGACTGAAAAAATCCGATTTCGGCGGCTTGCGCACCCCAGAGGTCGCGGCTATACACCCGCTTCCTCGCGGGGCCGCTGGTCCCTTCGTCTATCGGTTAGGACGCCAGATTTTCAATCTGGAGAGAGGGGTTCGACTCCCCTAGGGACTGCCACCCGCGAGGCTATACTACTGACGACGTTCCGCTTCGGCGGCGATGTGGTCCCTTCGTCTATCGGTTAGGACGCCAGATTTTCAATCTGGAGAGAGGGGTTCGACTCCCCTAGGGACTGCCACCTTCGGCTGTATTTCTCAATTGTTTCTGATGTGTTTCTGCGACGAAATGTCGCGGAACGCACCCGCTCGCGGTTTTGACGCGATTTCGTCATTGACGGCTCTCGTTGCGCGAGAACACTGTTCTCGTAGTGCTTGCTCCGATGGGCTGATTGGGCAAGCCAGAGGGGTGGGATGTCTGGTTTCGATTTTGAGGACGCCGCGGCGCACGAAGAGTTTGTGCGCATCAGCGGCAAGGTGAAGTGGTTCGACGCCGGCAAGGGTTACGGGTTCATCGTTCCCGATGATCCCGACCAGACCGGGCTGAAGGACGTGCTTCTGCATGTGACGTCGCTTCGCAACTGCGGGCGCGAGACCGCCATGGAAGGCGCTGTCATCGTCTGTGACGTCGTTCGCCGGTCCAAGGGCTGGCAGGTTAGCGAAGTGGTCAATCTCGATGAAAGCTCCGCGCCGGCGCCGATCGAACGGCAAAGGCGCAGCTTCGCCGAGGGCGTGGCGCGCCGCGAGAGCCTGCGGGACGGTCACGGGCATGGCCACGGACGCGACGCGCTGACGCCGGAGGGGCCGGCCGAGCACGCCAAGGTCAAGTGGTTCAACCGCACCAAGGGCTATGGCTTCGTGATCCGCGACGCCGAGCCGGGCGACATTTTCGTGCATATCGAGACGCTCCGGCGGGGCGGGCTCGAGGATCTGCAGCCGGGCGATGACGTCTTGGTGCGGTTCGCGCGAGGGCCCAAGGGCCTGGTGGTCGCCGAGATTACGCCCGGCGACGTCTGACTTTCGCCGCCTCGATCCGGAAGCTAGTCTTGGCAGGGATTGGCTTTCGACGAGGTGGCGCGTGGCGGAACGGATGATCGAACGGCGGGCTCTGCTGGCCGCGCTGGGGCTTGGCCTCTGCGTGGGCGGCGAAGCCTTGGCCGCGCCCAAGCTGGAAACCGTCGAGGTGATCTCCAGCCGCGGCCGTACGCGTTTCCAGGTCGAGATCGCCGCCACCCCGGCAGAGCAGGCGAGGGGGCTGATGTTCCGCAAGTCCCTGGCTCCCGACCGGGGCATGCTCTTCACCTACAAGCGGCCGCAGCCGGCCGCCTACTGGATGAAGAACACCCTGATACCGCTGGACATCATCTATATCCGGCCGGACGGGACGATCCTGTCCATCGTCCGCAATGCTCGCCCACACGACGAGACGCCGCTGCCGTCGGGCGGCCTGGTGCTGGGGGTTCTGGAGCTTGCCGGCGGCCGCGCCGCCCAGCTTGGAATCCTACCTGGCGACCGTGTACTCCACAGGATCTTCCCCAAGGTCTGAGGCTTCCGTTGATCCGCGCGCCAAACGCCTGTAGAGCACCCGCCTGCCGATGTTTCGGAGCGTAGCGCAGCCTGGTAGCGCATCTGTTTTGGGAGCAGAGGGTCGCAGGTTCAAATCCTGCCGCTCCGACCATCGGTCAGATACTTTGGGAGAAGGTCATGCTGGCCCGTATCTATCGCCCCGCCAAGAACGCCATGCAGTCCGGCAAGGCCAAGACCAAGGACTGGGTGCTGGAGTTCGAACCGGCGTCGGCGCGCAGACCTGATCCGCTGATGGGCTGGACCCAGTCCAGCGACATGAACGGCCAAATCCGCCTGACCTTCGAGACGCGCGACGAGGCCATCGCCTACGCCCAGCGCCACGAGATCGCGTTCCAGCTGTTTGAGCCCAAGACCCCCAAGCGCATCATCAAGGCCTATGCCGACAACTTCGCGGCCGGCCGCAAGCAGCCCTGGACCCACTAAGGGCATCCCGGGCTAAGCCGGCCAAAGCGCGCCCTTAGCTCAGTTGGATAGAGCATTCGCCTTCTAAGCGAACGGTCGCAGGTTCGAATCCTGCAGGGCGCGCCATTCCCGGACAAAACCTGGAACGACAAGAGCCGCCGATTCTACGCCGTTGCTGACGGCGAGGGTCCTGAGCAGCTCCACTCTCGATCCACAGATTTTGGCCTCGTGTGGCGAGAGGAGTTCGACCCTCTGCGCCACCGTCCGGATCAAGTCCCGACGATAGGCTCCCTTCTCGTCCCGGAAAAGCTCCCGTGTCGCCTCAGAGAACCTGCGCAGTAGCTCGGGCGTAAGGGCGGGCATGATGTGTTCGACGGCCTTGGCGGCGCGGTCGGCGTCGCCGTGGGCTTTGTCGCGCACCGCCCGTAGCTCGGTGATGCGCTGTTTCAGTGACGGATCGCTGGGGTCGATGATGCCCTGTTCGATGGATGTGTAGAGGCGCTGGAGGCGTTGATCGGCTTCGGTCGCCCGCTTTCGGAGGTCGGCGACGTGGCGATGGCGACGCTCAATCCACTCGGACCTGCGGTCGATGATGTTGGTCATCAGCTCGGCCAGGCGAGCCGGGTTAAGCAGTCGGGTTTCCAGATGATCGATCACCGAGGCGTCCAGGAGGTCCATGCGGACGCTCATGCCCTCGCAGCCGCGGACGCCTTGGCGCGCCTTGGTGCTGCAGGTGTAGTAGCGATAGGTGCTGCTCTTGCCGCTGCGCAGCGTCATGGCTCCGCCACAGGTCCCACAAAAGCAGATGCCGCCCAGCAGGATCGGGCTGTTTACGAAGCGTGGCGCCATGGCCTTCGGATTGCGTTGCGACATCGCGCGCTGCACGGCGTCGAAAGTCTCGCGATCCACCAGCGGCGGGACCGCCATGATGACGTGCTCTGACTCGTCCTTCGGTTCCTGGCTGGCGTAATGGCGGCTGTTGAACCGGTGCTCACCGACGTAGGTCGAGCGCGTCAGGGTGTAATGCACCGTGCCGTTGCTCCATCGTCCACCGCCGCGGGTGGTGATCAACTTCGCGTTCAGGTAGGTCGCGATCGCCTTGACGCCCATGGGGCCGCTATCGTCGACGCCATGGAGAGCCAGGCGATAGATCAGACGCACCGTTTCGGCGCCGATCGGGTCGATCTCCAGCTTCTTTTTAATCCGCTCGCCGCGTTGTTCGGCCGCTACGACCCTGTAGCCGAGGGGAGGGTGCGAGCCGTTCCAGAAACCCTGGCGGGCGTTCTCCTTCATGGCGCGCAGGGTGTGCTTGGCGTTCTCGCGAGACTGGTACTCGTCGAAGAGGTTCATCATCTGGCGGACCATCACGCCCATGGGGTCGTCACCGACCTCTTGGGTGATCGAGACGATCCGCACGCCGTTCTTAGCGAGCTTGCGGGCGTAGAACTCGAATTGGAACTGGTCGCGGAAAAAGCGCGAAAACGAGTGAACGAGGATGACGTTGAACGGCGGCGGCTTGGCCATGGCCGCGTCGATCATTTGCTGAAACGCCGGCCGCCGGTCGTCCGTGGCGGTGTTGCCTGGCTCGACGAACTCCTCGGCCACCGGCCAACCCTTGCCTTCGCTATAGGCTCGCAGTTGCCGGCCCTGGTCGGGGATGGAGAGATCGCTTTCGGCCTGGCGACCGGTGGAGACGCGCAAATAGAGCGCGGCGTGGGGGATTGCGGGCGGAGGCGGGGTTCGACGTTTGGCCATCTGTGTCCTTCCTAAGGGTCAGGGCAGAGGGCCGAGAAGTTCGGCTAGCACCTTCGCCAGATAGGTCTCGGTGAGCTGGACTTCCCGGATCCCAATTGGGACCTGGGCCGGCCAGTCGTCCGTAACTGCAAGGGAGACACGTGAGGCAGGGGCGCGTGGTAGCGGCGCGGGCAAAATATTTAAGTAGTCGTGGAGGTCGGGTGGGACGACGGAGGGGCGGGGCTTTCTGCTCATCCCCTCATGCTCAGTCTCCTCGCGGCGAAAGCAAACGTGATCCAGCGTCGAGCGTACCCTGGCGTAGAAAGACAGGCGTTTGGCGGGAACGCGTCGAGCCTTCCTATTCAGGCCCTGGTGACGGGAACATCCACCGCTACCGACAAGCCGCGCCCCGGCGGATGAACTTCGTGTCGGCTAGCCGCCTAAACTGGCGTCTGCAAAGGGTGGGGCGCGAACTCGGAAATCCGTTCATCTAACGGAGCTGACGCCATCGGAAGTGATCGCCTTGGCGATCGACATGACCAAGGCCTGGGAAGGTTATGTGGGCGCCGCCGACGAGGTATCCGCCGTGCGCGGCGTCGGCCAGAATGTTGCGGCGGGTTTGCGCCGCGCCCAGGGCGTCAACGTCGTAGGCGATCGTGATGTCGGGATGCTTGAATTGCACTTGGCTCGCATGAATGGTGTCGCCCCACAACAGCAGGCGCTGGCCCCGGCTTTCAATCATATAGCCGACATGGCCGGGCGTATGGCCTCGTAGCGCCACGGCGCGAACCCCAGGAAACAGAGCGGCTGGCGCATGGAAGGTCTCGACCTTGCCGGCCGCGACATAGGGGCCGACCGTCCGGCGTGATTGCTGGAATGTGGCCTTGCGGGCTTCTGGCGCGGCGGCCTCGTTCACCGGGTCGAGCCACAGCGCCGGATCGGCGGCGTCGACATAGACCGTAGCGTTCGGAAAGACCCGTTGGCCGGCGACCGTCAGGCCCCCGGAATGATCGGCATGGATATGGGTGAGCAGAACCGCATCGATCATCTCGGGCGCGTAACCCGCCGCCCGCAGATGGGCGACAAGCTGGCCGCCGGACGTGGGACCAAACAGCTCGCCCGCCCCGGTGTCGATCAGCAGGCGGCGCGTTCCGGTGTCGACGAGGAAGCAATTGATCGAGACCTCGACGGGAAGCGCGACCTTGGCATGGGCGAAAGCAGTTCGCGCGGTCTCGGGGTCGCTCATGATCGCCGGCAGATCGCGCGGCGCGGCGCCGTCCGACAGGACTGTGATCCGGAAATCTCCCAGCTGAAGCCTGTAGAACCCCGTGGCGCGAGGATCGGGCGCGGTGGGGGAGGCGGGGGCGGCATGGGCGGCCGAGGCCGCGCCGGCGGTTAGGGCAAGCGCCAGGCCAAGTGATCGCAGAGCCATCATGGTCTTCTCCTTCAGGTTCGGAGAAAACCTAGACGGACCGCGCACGCTCGATTAGTGGGCCAAATTGGGATAGATTGTGCTGAATATGGCCCAATCAAAAACGCCGCCGCACATCGATGACGCCCTGGTCTTCTTGGCGGTGGCCGAGCGCGGCAGCTTCACGGCCGCCGCCGCCCTGCTGCGCCAGCCTAAGACCACGCTGAGCCGGCGGGTCCGAACGCTGGAGGCCAGCCTTGGCGTCCGGCTGATCGATCGCACGACACGGTCGCTGATCCTGACCGAGGCCGGCGAACTTTATCGCGCCAAGCTGGCGTCCCTGCCGGGTATGCTGGAGGAGGCCGAGCGAGCCGTCGCGGAACTCGCAGGCGAGCCATCCGGCTGGCTGCGGATAACCCTGCCCCATTCGCTCGCGGCAAATCTCGTGGTTCCCGTCATAGCCGCCTTCGGCGCGCGCTATCCGCGCGTTCGTTTCGACCTGCGACTGGGCCACGAGGTGCTCGACCCGTTCAGCGATCCCATCGACATCGCCCTTCGGCTTGGTCCCTTGCCCGACAGCAGCCTGGTGGCGCGTCGGCTGGGTCATCTGCCGAACCGGATCTATGCAGCGCCGAGCTATCTTGCGCGCCATGGCCCACCGGGGTCTCCCGTCGAGCTCATGGGGCACGCCTGCCTGGCCAACCGCACTTCGCAACGTCCGAACGGTCACGCCTGGGCCCTCGATGACGGAAGCGGGTTGCGCGACGTCGTCATCGAACCGGTCATGGTTGCCGATGATCCAGACGCCCTGAAAGGCGCCCTAGCGGCGGGACGAGGCCTGATGCTGGCGACCGACCTGGTCGTGCGGGATCTTGTCGCCAGCGGCCAGGTGAAACCGGTCTTGCCCGGCTGGGTGGGACGAAGTCCGCCCCTGCACGCGGTGTTTCCAGCCGGGCGCGCGCAACTGACCAAGACTAGGCTGTTTCTCGACTTCCTGGTTGAGCAGGTCGAGCAGCAAGGCCTGCTGTCGCGGTGAAGGACCCAACATCGCCTCCCCATGCCCTTATGGTCTACGATCAGGAGCCGCAACATCCGCTCAGGGTCGTGAGCCGAATTTGGTTCGGCCGTCCATTCCGGACAATCAAATCGCCGCCGCGAGCAAGTGTCTGTCTCGGTCAACATCCGCCCGAGCGTTGATCGCTAGGGGCAGGGGTTGGAGAGGAAAGGAGCCGGCGGGCTTGTCCCGCTGGCCTCCGTCTTTGTGGGCCAGGGCCAGCAAGGCCTCAAGGTCTCCTCTCGTCCTCGCGTCGCCAAGCGTTTCAGGGCAGACCTTGACCGCGTCGCGCTTGGCCGTGAATGCCGCCATGGTCCTCGGAAATACACCCATCGAGCGATTGGTGCGGTGGGGGCTTATCGTTCAGCAATACAGCTTATAACTAAAGGTTGTCATGTGAGCATAAGTTGTCGCGCAACCCATGCGTAGCGCAATGCGAATGTCTCATTTAGAATAACCACAATATAGCTATTGGAATCTATGTTGAAGGTTATTTTACATTAATAACTCATTAGGAATCCTTGGCGCTTTTCCATCCAAATGTTATCGCTACCACGCCAGTTACGTTGACCAATTGGTCAACATGGTGCGTGGCGCATCGTATTGTTGATGGACCGCGTCATGAATTTTCTCGAAAACACCAAGATCGGCTCGAAGATCATCGTCATGATCGCGTCCATGGCGATCGTGGCGGCGGGGATCGCTTTGTACGCCTCGTCGCGGCTCAAGCATCTCGACGCGCAGTATTCCCAGCTGATCGGTCAGGAGAGCGGAGCGGGCTTCGACATGGCCCTGGCCAATCGCGGCGTGATCAGCATGGGGTACGGGGTGTACATGGTCACCACCCAGCCTTCTGGGAGTCCGACATCCAACAGCGGCTTAAAGCTGCAACGCTCGGCCAAACTGGAGGTCGATAAGCTGCTGACGGACGCCAACGGGCTATTGCCGGAAAAAGCGGACAAGATCGAGCGGCTTCAGGCCAAGTTCGCCAAGGTCAGAACGCTGACCGACCTGGCCATGGCCCAGGCCCTGCGAGGCGAGAACGACCAAGCCAAAATCTCCGCGGCAAAGGCGGACCAAGCCATTGCGGAGTTTACCGACGAAGGTAAGGCCCTGCGTGCTGAGTTAGTCTCGGACATTAAGGCCAAGACGCAGAAGTTTTCCGCCATGAACCGCATGGACATGTTGTTCATGATCGGTGGCGCCCTGGTGGCGACCGTGGTGATGGTCGGGGTTGGCCTGTGGGTCTCGACGCGCGGCGTGACGGGGCCGCTCGACGCATTGGCGCAGCGGATGGCGCGACTGGCGGGCGGCGACCTTAACGTTGAAGTCGAGGGGCAGGCGCGGGGCGACGAGGTGGGCCGGATGGCCAAGGCCGTACAGGTGTTCAAGGACACTGGCCTGAAGGCCCAGGCCCTGGCGCGTCAGGCCGAGGCCGCCCAGGCCGAAGCCGACGCCCAGCGTGGACGGTCCGAGGCCGAGCGCCAGGAAGTCGAGGCGCAGCAGGCGATGGTCGTTTCGGCCTTGGCCGCCAGCCTTGGCAAGCTGGCCCAGGGGGACCTGACCACCCGCATCGACGCGTCGTTCGATGGCCAGTACGCCCAGATCAAGACCGACTTCAATTCGGCGATCGAGAGCCTGCGTGACGCCATGACCGCGATCTCGGCGTCGGCTGGCGGCATTCGCGGCGGCTCGGACGAGATCGCCTCGGCCTCGGACGACCTGTCGCGGCGCACCGAACAACAGGCCGCCAGCCTGGAGGAGACGGCCGCCGCGCTGGACGAGATCACTGCCACGGTCAAGCGCAGCGCCGATGGGGCGCGCCAGGTGTCGAGCGCGGCTTCCGGGGCCAAGGCCGCCGCCGAGCGGTCCGGCGTGGTGATGCGCGAGGCTGTCGCGGCGATGACCGAGATTGAACAGAGTTCGGGCCGAGTCACCCAGATCATCGGCGTGATCGACGAGATCGCCTTCCAAACCAACCTGCTGGCCCTGAACGCTGGGGTCGAGGCGGCCCGAGCCGGTGACGCGGGCAAGGGCTTTGCGGTCGTCGCCCAGGAAGTGCGAGCCTTAGCCCAGCGTTCGGCGGACGCGGCCAAGGAGATCAAGGTCCTGATCGCCAGTTCATCCTCGCAGGTTCAGCGCGGGGTCGAGCTGGTGAGCCAGACCGAACTGGCGCTGGATGACATCGTCGCCAAGGTCGCCGACATCGACGACCTGATCTCGGAGATCGCCGCCTCGGCCGCTGAGCAGGCCACCGGGCTCAACCAGGTCAATGTCGCCGTCAACCAGATGGATCAGGTGACCCAGCAGAACGCGGCCATGGTCGAAGAAGCTACTGCCGCTGCCAGCACCCTTAGGGTCGAAGCGGCTGAACTGGCCCAGCGGGTGGCGCTTTTCCGGATGGGCGAGCCCTCGGCGGCGCGGTCGCGCGCCGCCGCGACAGGCGGCGTTGTACCGCTTCGCAATCCCGTCGCCCGAACGCCCGCCAAGCTGGCCGCCTTTTCCGCGTGCTCGGGCGCGGCGACCGCTGCAGCCCCTTAGTTGTCGTTCTCGGGCAGTTGCTTGTGGACCACCACCACGCTGGCGCCGGCCGACTTCAGCAGCTCCCATTCTTCCGGGGATAGGAGCTTGGTGGTGTCGATGTGCATGATGATCGCGTCGGTCTTGCCGTCCGCGAAGTCGGTCACCATCCGGCGAAACTCGTTCTCAACGCTCAATCGAAGTCCTCCTCATCGTCGGCGGAGCCATGCTTAATGGTTGTCGCCCTCGGTTCCGCCAGAACGCAAGGCGATTAGCTAACCTGCTCTGGATGGACCTGGAAGGGTTTCTGCCTGCCGCTTTCGCGTCAGGCTTCCACCCGATGCGGAGAGCGACCGGCGGTCACGCTCGGTCCCGAGCCTTTCGGCTCTCCTACGGGCGCGCCGCCTTCGGGCAGGCTTTGGCCTGCCGCCGGCCGCTCGACGCGGACGTTCCGACACGCGCTTTGCGCGGTCTCCTTGCCGGCTTCATTGATCATGAGCGCTCGCACGCGAGCGCGCATCTGGTTTCTGGTCGCTCCGCGACCGGGGCTTAGGGCTCCGCCCTCGGCGCGCTTCGGATCGGCTTCCGCCCAGCTTCGTCCGGCCCTTGGCCGTCCTGCAGCCGGGTCCCCGCGAAGCCGCCCCTCCGCTTGCACACCCGGTCTCGCCGACGGGCGCCGGGGTCAGGCGCGCTTTTGCGCCTGACCCCGAACTCCCAAGGAGATCATCATGACCGAGGAAGACCATGCCGCCGCGATCGCGGCGCTGAACGACGCCTGCCGCGCCGAGCCTGGCGCGGGCTGGATGCTGACGGTGGGTGTGCGCACCTTGCCTGAGGCCAAGCTGGCGGAGGCCCTGGCCGCCGTGACCGACTTTTCCGATTTCTCCGAGGACAACAACCCGCACGGCGAACGCGACTTCGGCGCGTTCGAGGTCGGCGGTGCGCGGCTGTTCTGGAAGATCGACTATTACGACCTGGATCTCTGCATGGCCTCGCCCGATCCGGCCGACCCGGCCGTCACCAAGCGGGTGCTGACCCTGATGCTGGCCGAGGAATACTAGAGCCTCGGCGCCCGCCGCGCGCTCGCGTGCGGCGGGCTTTGCGCGGGCGCGGCGGAAAAGACGGCGCGGGCGTGGACCTGGACCTGGGCGGCCGATCCTTTGGGGATCGGCCGCTTTCGTTCAACAGGGGCCATGGATTGGCTGGCTCGCCGGGCGGGACCTCGATGCTGGGGACGCGCCCTGGCGCTATCGCCGGAAGGGGGTCGTAGACAGGCGCACCGGCACGTCGTCGTAGCCATTATGAAGCAGGACCTCTCGCAGGCCGCGCGCGATGGTCTCGGCCTGAGGGCTGGGGCCGACCACGACGTCGCATATGGGCAGGTGACTGGGCTTGTTGTCGGTGATGTCGGCCGTCGTCAGATAGGGGACGATCAGTTCGCCGGACGGGCGGAAGCTCGGCGACGGCGGGGTCTTGCCGAGCAGAGCGTAGAGCCCTGACGAGGCCGCATGGACCAACCGCACCTCGCGCTCGTCCTCGAAGCCTTGGTTCTTGAAGAAGGCGGCCACGCCGAGCATGTGGTCGACGCCGTCGCCATAGACCGTATCGACGCGGTCGGGAATGTAGCCCGCGTCATATTCCCAGGCGCTAGCCGTCAGGTGCGCGAGCAGTTCCAGCTGCCGCTTCTGCTTGGCGGTGTCGTAGATCACCTCGCCCCATCGCGCCGTGCGGAAGTCTCCAAAGCCGGGATATTCGACAGGGTCAAAGCCGATGGCGATGGGACCATAGCCGCGCCACTGACTGAGACTGTCGCCCTGCCGGGAGAACGAGGCGACGCACACACGATGATCGTCGTGTCGGCATTGGGCCCAGCGCTCGAGGAGCGCCGCGGCCTTCGGGCGCTTGGCGGCTGTCTGGGCGAAGACCTCCCTGGCCAGGGACAGGCCATGCTCCACCTCCGAGACGTCGTTGAGATAGGCATAGTCCGAGAGCCAGACGGCGCGACCGCTGATGATGCCCAGGAAGCCCGCCGGGGAGGTGTAGTGATAGACGGTGTCTGGACGCTCGCCGGTCAGGTCCAGGCGGCGGCTGTCACGCTGCAGAAGACTCGTGAGCCTCAGCAGCATGCCCTCTTTATCCTCCATCCAGACGTAGGAGGGCTCGTCCGCGCCAATATCAAGCGCCACGCGCCGGTAGATCTGGTCCGGGAGGCCAGGCGGGGCGCACGCGATGCTGTCTTCAGCCACGCCCTTGGGACAGCCTGGGAAGGGACAGGCCATCAGCGGTCCGTACTCGTGGTGCGTCGCGCAGACCTGACCGTGCATCAGGCTGTATCCGACTGTTGCCGATTCCATGTCGTCCTCCCCAGCGCGACGGCCGCGCGTTTTTCGGTTTGTCGCTTGGGTTGAGTAAGTGAAGGGTGAAGCTTTGAGGCCTGTGTAGCCATGCCTGATTGCCCGGAGCGTCAGCGCGCAGCGCGAGGGACCATCTCTGCGAAGGCTGGACCGTGTTCGTCCGCACAAGCTAGGCTTGAAAGAGGCTTCGACGCCGCCAAGCCGTCGAGCTCGCGGGGAGGAAGCCATGCTCGACAACGGCGCGCGGCCTGAACGGGTCTACAAATATCGGCCGTTCAATAACCTGACGATCGACCAGATGGTCAGCGACCACCTGTTTTTCGCCACGCCGAGCACCTTCAACGATCCGTTGAATTCCAGGCCCAAGCTCCAGACCGACATCAGCGCCCACGAGCTGGAACCTCTCCTGCACGCCCTCGTCCGCGAACGGGTCGACAAGCAGATGTCGGCGGCGGCCAAGGCCATCAAATACAAGGGCCCCCGCACCCTGGACCACATCGCCAGCCGCAGCCGCCGGGAAGCCGATCGGGTGGTCGCCGAGGTCAAGTACCAGTCCGAAAACCCCGACCTCGAAGGCGATGATCCTCTTCAGTATCTCCTGGGCTGCGAGATCGAACGCGAACTGCTGGCCAGGTACGACAAGGGTGTCGTCTCCCTGGCCGAGCGCGCCGACTGTCCGCTGATGTGGAGCCACTACGGCGACCAGCATCGGGGCCTGTGTATCGGCTACTCCACGCCCGACGACACCGTCGATCAGCTTCGCCGCGTCGAATACGGCGGCGCCCGGCTGATCGCCGCCAGCCTGGTGGCGGCCATGGTGCTCGACGGCGACGCCGCCGCCGCGCGCGCCGTCGATGACGCGGTGCTTTTGCGTAAGGCCAAGGCGTGGGACTACGAGCAGGAATGGCGGCTTCTGGGGCCTCGGGGGCTGCAAGGCTCGGACCTGGAGCTGGAGGAGGTGGTCTTCGGGCTCCGCTGCGACACGGCGGTGATCTATTCGGTCGTCAAGGCGCTGTCTGACCGCCACCGTCCGGTGGCGTTCTTCGAGATCAACGAGCGGTTCGACAGCTTCGACCTGGTCAAGAGCCCGCTGGACACCGGTGAGATGAGCGTCCGCTATCCCCAGCGCTCGCGCGATATTCTGGAAGCCTTCTCCGACCTGGACATCGAGGCATACACGGCCGATGGCGCGGTCGTGGTGGAAAGCGACGCCTAACCCCCCAAACCCGCTCGCCTGGCCGAGGTGGTCGGTGAACAAAGGGGGGCGGAGAAGCCGGCGCGAGGGACCATCTCTGCGACGGCCCGACCTGGCGGGCGCCGGATCAAAACCTTCGGGAGATCCTCAGGCCCAAAAAGAGCGGCATGGCCATCGCAACGGGGCCGCGCCGAACGCGTCGTGACCGTAATTGGAAGGTCCTTTCCGCAAGGACCGAACATGACGTTCCAAGCTCTCCTGACTTTGTATCTCGACACCGCGCGCCGTGGCGCCGACCAGATCGACCGCGACATCGATCCCCATGCCCGGCTGGTTCGTGTCGCCCAGGCGCTGGCCGAGATCCGCGCCAAGACGGCCGTGACGCCGGCCATTGACCAGGCGCTGATCAACGCCCAGCACGCGCTCGATGCGATCGCGCGCCGCCTCAACAGCTGGCGGCTGATCATCGATGGCCTGAGCGCCGAAAAAGCCCTTCTGCGGGTCAGGATCGACGAGCTGGCGGCAGCGTTGCGCAGCGCCGCGCCCGACCCGGTCACGGCCTTCCTCCACGGCTTCTAGCGCAACACCTATCCGCAGGCAGGACGGGCGCCCGCGGTCGCGGGCGCGTTGCGGCTTGGCCGTCGCCGAAGGGCGACGGCGCGGCTTGGGGCTCCGCCCCCGGCGCGCTGCGGACCGGCTTCCGCCCAGCTTCGGTCCCTTCGGGCCCTGCAGCCGGGTCCCCGCGAAGCCGGCCACTCCGCTTGCACCCCCGGTCTCGCCGACGGGCGCCGGGTTCGAGCGCGCCTTTGCGCTCGAACCCGTGTGCCCAAGGAGGCCATCATGTCTGCCAACACCCAGCCCGCCGCCAGCGCCCAATATGGCGAGGTGCGCGAAATCCCGCTCAGCCGCCTGAAGGCCTCGCGACGCAACGCGCGCCGCGTGGGCCATCCGCCCGAGGTGATCGAGGCCCGCGCGGCCTCGATCAAGGCCAAGGGCGTCCTCCAGCCCCTGGTCGTCGAGCCTGAACTGAAGGACGGCCGCGAAACCGGCTACTATCTGGTCACCGCCGGGGAGGGGCGGCGCCAAGCCCTTCGCCTGCTGGCCAAACGGCGCGTCCTGGCCAAGGGCGTTCCGGTCCGCTGCGTGATCGATACGGTCAACGATCCCGTCGAGGTCTCGCTTGACGAGAACACCAGCCGCGAACCGATGCACCCGGCCGATGCGTATGAAGCCTTCCGGGAACTCTCCGAGCGTCGCGGCTGGAGCGCCGAGGAAATCGCCGCGCGGTTCGGGCTCAAGCCCGACACCGTGCGCCAGCGGCTGCGCCTGGGGGCGGTCGCGCCCAGCCTCCTGGACCTCTACCGCGAGGGTGTGCTGACCCTGGATCAGGTGACGGCCTTCGCCGTCAATCCGGACGTGGCGCGGCAAAAGCAGGTGTTCGACCAACTGGCCGAACATCAGCGCGAGCCCCACGTCATCCGCCGCCTGATGGTCGAGGACAAGGTCGCCGCCCATGACCGGCGCGTGGTCTATGTCGGTCTGGCCGCCTACGAGGCGGCGGGCGGCCCGGTCCTGCGCGACCTCTTCACCCCGGCGGGCGGCGGCTGGGCCGAGGACGTGGCGCTGCTGGAACGGCTGGTCTTCGACAAGCTGGCGGCCGAGGCCGCCCAGGTGCAGGCCGATGAGGGCTGGAAGTGGGTCGAGTGCTACCTCGACCACCCCCACGGCCACGGCTGCTCGCGCATTCGCGAAAAGGTGCTCGCCCGTCCCGCCGACGAGGTGGCCATGCGCCAGGGCCTCTACGAGGAGCGCGACGAGCTGATCGAGCGCTACCCCGATCTGGCCGACCTGCCCGAGGAGGTCGAGGCGCGGCTCGACCTGATCGACCGGGAACTCGAAGCCCTGGCCGATGACTGGGGTTACGACCCGGCCGAGAAGGCGCGGGCCGGGACGTTCCTCGTCCTTAACCACGACGGCGAGGCCCGGATCGAGCGCGGCTTCCTCCGCCCCGAAGACCTGCTGCCCGAGCCCGAACCCGACGAGGAGGAGGACGAGGCGGGCGAGACCTCGTCCGTCTCCGTCGCCGACGGTCCCGCGCCCCAGGACGAGGCGGCGGCCTTGGACGAGACCGCCGAGGAGCCGATGGGGGATGCGACCGCGCCCCTGCCGGTCCGCATCCTGGCTGACCTGACCGCCCATCGCAGCGCGGCCCTGCGCTGTGTCCTGGCCGAAAGCCCGGACATGGCCCTGACCGCTCTGGTCCACGTCCTGGCTCTGCGGACCTTCTCGCGCGGCGGCGCGGTTCCCTCGTGCCTGGACGTGCGGATGGGCTCCCATGATCTGGCCAACGACGGCGACGGGATCGAGGACAGTCGCGCGGGTCTGGCCAATGCCGAGCGCCATGCGCGCTGGGCTCGGCAGATGCCCGACAACCCCGTCGCGTTCTGGGACTTCATCGTGGGCCTGGACGCCGACAGTCGCCTGTCGTTGCTGGCCCACTGCTTGAGCCGCACCCTCGACGCCGTGCGCGGCTGGGAGAACCGCCCCGGCGTCTGGCTGCACGGCGACCAGCTGGCCACGGCGCTGGACCTGGACATGCGCGACTGGTGGTCCCCCACCGCCGCGCGCTACCTGGACAGCGTCACCAAGGCCCACGTCCTGGCGGCGGTGGCCGAGGCGGCCAAGCCCGAGGACGCCGAGCGGATGGCCAAGCTCAAGAAAGGTCAGATGGTGGAACTGGCCGAGCCTGTCCTGACGGCCGCGCGCTGGTTGCCGCCGGTGCTGCGTACGGCCAAGCCTCCGGCCGTCGAGACCCCTGCGGCGGACGAAGGCGAGGGGCAGGCGCGGGGGCTCGCCGAGGTCGAGGGTGACGCCGCGCCCGAGCCGTCCCCCGAGGCCCAGGCGCAAGCCCCGGCCGAGGTCGTGGCCTGAGCGTGCGGGGCGGCCTTGGGGCCGCCCCGCATCATCGCGTCCATGGGGCGTCCACGGGCGGCCGATCCTTTGGGATCGGCCGCCTTTCGGTGTTCGCGCGTCGCTGGCGCACGGGGATCGCGATAGATGTCGGCTTTCAAGGGGCGCGGTCGCGCAAGGAATCGTCTATCGCCGCCGCCATGACCCAAGCCGAGATCAACAGCCTTCTGGACGCCATGCAGGCCCAGTTCGACCAGACCGGCGACGAGGCCGATCGTCCGGGCGTCATCACCTTCCAGACTGACGCGTGGATCGGCAAGAACCTGCCGACCTGTTGCACGGCGATCTGGCGCGGCATCCGCTATCGCGGCGTTCGCATCCTGGTCAGCAAGGATCGGGAGACCCGGGTCTGGACACGGGGCGAGGCGGCGGCGGGCGGCCAGGATGGCGGCCCCTACGAGGACCTCAAGAGCATCGCCGACGCGGCCGTCTAGCGCGTCGCGCGCGCCTGGCCCGACGCCCAGACGCCGCGCCGAGCTTGCCGGGCTTCGGCCTCGGCGCTGGCATAGGCGCCCTTGCTGTAGCGGCGGTACTCGGTCGTCAGGCCCGAGCGGATCAAGGCGGCGTTGACGTCGGGCGTCGCGTCCGACCAGCACCGGGCGACAAGGCGGCCATAGCGGTCGTGATCGACGATGCGGCAGCCCACCCGGCCGCGCGTCAGGCTCACCAGAAGATCGCGGGCTTCGTAGGCGAACGGCTCGGCCGGGGTCTTTCCCCGCTTAACCTCGGGCGCATCGACCCCGTAGAGGCGGATGCGATCGGCGCCGCAGCGAAGCGTGTCGCCGTCGTGAACCTGGGGCGCTGTGCAGGCGATGATGGCGGCGGCGAGCAGGGCGGGGGCGGGCATGGCCTTCCTATAGTCGAGCCCTGGCCTTTGGCCAGCGCCGCGCCCGCCCCGCCGCAAGGCGGGGGCGGGCCGGCCGTGGCCGTGCGTCCTCGCGGGGACCGTTGCGGCGCGATCTGGCCAGGCCCTGAGCCACATCGACCTCGACCAGGGCGACGTTGACGGCGGCGGCGAAGGACGGATCGTCTGGCTTGATCGACGGGCGCCGTTTCGTCCCGGCGGGTCTTCTTTCAGGCCACGCTCGGCTCTGGCTTACCGGCATGGCGATGCGTGTCGCGGGCCCCTTGTCATTGCGCCTGTCGAGCGGGCGGATTGGCCAGCCTTGAAGGTGGTGGTCACGGCGGCGACGGCGCCGGCGAGCGCGCCGTCAGCGTGGGCGGCGAAGGCGTCGAGGCTAGCCAGGCGGTCTCTCCAGGAGGTCTGAGCCAGGCGCGTCGAGCACGTCCTCTTCTGGCCTGATCTGGACCAGGACCGGTCCGTCGCCGCAACCTCGGCGGCCGATTTTCTTCCCCTGGGGCTCGGCAGCTTTCAGCCGGCCCCATTCCTCGCGAGACAAGAAACTCTTCGCCTTTGGTCCTTCGCCAAGGCTTCGGGAGCGCGCCCCCAAGGTCTGCCTTCGGGAGCAGGGCGCGCTCTGCGGGCCGCACGTCGGCCCTGGTCCTCCGGATCGCCATCGAGGCCGCGATCGGCGCGGCCCGGTTCAGACCGGAGAGACCACCATGGCTACCATCGGCACCTTCACCGCCCACGCTGACGGCTCGTTCACCGGCGCCATCAACACCCTGACCATCAACCTCAAGTCCGTCCAATTCCGCCCGGTCGACAAGACCAACGACAAGAGCCCGGACTTCCGCCTCTATGCCGGCAAGGCCGAGCTGGGCGCGGCCTGGAAGAAGACCAGCCGGGACGAAAAGGACTACCTGTCGGTCAAGCTGGACGACCCGTCCTTCGCCGCCGCCATCAACGTCGCCCTGGTCGACATCGACGGCGTCCAGACCCTGGTCTGGTCGCGCAGCAACGGTCCCCGCGAGGACTGACGGCCACGGCCAGCCCGCCCCGCCTTGCGGCGGGGCGGGCGCGGCGCTGTCCTTGGGCTGGAAAAAGACAGGGCGGGCCAGGGGGCGGACCGCCGTTTCTACGCTATCGCCTGTCTTTCTACGACGGCGGCCCTGGGCGCCTTGAGGGGCGCAAGGACCTGGAACACAAAGGTTTTCGCGGGACCCGCGAGGACGCTTCCACCGCCCGCCAAAGCGTCCGCTTCGCTCCCCGCGCGCCGCCGATCACGTCTCCCCCGCGGCGATCGGCAAGGCGGCGGCTCGATCCTAAACCCCGGCGTTTCCCCCGCCGCGATCGGGCCGCCGCCGACCGCCAGACGGCTCGGCGGGCCTCAAGCGAAAGGTTCCAAGACATGACCACCATCGGCCATCTGCGTCGCGACGGCGCCGCGTTCGTCGGACGCCTGGAGACGCTGACCCTGGGCAAGGACTTGCGTCTGGTCCCGGCTGCCAAGTTCTCGGCCAGGGCGCCGGACTTCGACATCGAGGCCGGATCGGCCCAGGCCGGCGCGGCCTGGCGCGTGACCGACACCAGCGGCGCGGTCCTCAGTCTCAAGCTGGACGATCCCAGCTGGCCCGAGCCGATCAATGTGCGGGCCATGGCCAGCGAGGATGGCGAGCTGCCCCTGGTCTGGATCCGGCGGACCGACCCGCCGGCCGCCCCCGCCCAGGCCCAGCCGCCAGCGCCGAGCTAGCCGCTCTGCGTCTACTCGTCTTCTAACTCCTCGGGGTCTTCGTAGAGTTCGTCCAGGGATGTCTCCAACCACGCTTCCATTGAAGCGGCCCGTCGGTCCAGGAACTGCTGCAGGTGCTCGCCGGTCTTGCGCATGCCCAGCAGGACCTGGGTCGACGGTATAAGGCGGATGCGATCGCCCAGGGTCCGCCATAGCTCCACGAAGCTCAGCCATCCGGTCATCAGGAACTTGCTGCGCATGACGACGATGGCGATCTTGGGATTGCCGTACATGACCGCCAGGACGATGCCGATGGCGTCGCTGCGAGTGGCCTTGGCGAAGCGCCGGATCTTCCACAGATCAAAGTCGCCCTTGCCCTTTTCGAAGTCTTGGTAAGTCCGCAGGCCCACGCCCATCTTCAGGGCGATCTCGATCGAGGTCATCCGTCGCTCTTGCTTGATCGCCTTCAAGGTGCGGGCAAGAAGACGGGCTTGCCGGGCGAGCGGCGCCATAGGCGAGCCAAGCATGCGACGCTCCGTACTGGATCAACTTCTAGATGATTGTCGGCTAGCGGACCTTAGCGCTAGCCCGCCTGTGCGGGCGCACGCGTAAAAAACCGTCTGTGCACGTCGTGATTGTTGCGGATTTTGACCGCGTGGTCGCATGGGTGGGCCGCTTGCCGCAAAACCGGCAACGATCTGCAATCTGGCAGGCAGGAAATCGACCAGGCCCGGTCGAGACGCTGCCGGTCCGACTCAGTCGCCCGCGAAATATCAGGTTCGGCGGCGGTGGTCGGCGCACCAAGCTCGACGGCCTGGCGGGCGAGGCTCAGCATGGCTGGCTCTGCCCAGGAGCCCGACTTGGTACGCGACCGCGACCCCTTCGATCGAACCCTCGAAACCCTGCGCCTTCGCCTGGCGCAGGCCGGTCCGATGCAGGGCGCGCCCTTGCCCATAGCCGGTTTGGCCGACGAGCTTGGGGTGAGCCCAACCCCGGTCCGGGAGGTGCTGGCGCGCCTGGCCGGCGAAGACCTTATCGTTCGCACGCCCCACGGCTATGCGGCCCTGCTGCACGATCCGGCTCGCGTGGCGGAGCTCTACGAGCTGGCCGGGGTCCTCGTCTGCGCCGTCGTCCAGTCGAGGGGTATGGACCCGGCCGCCTTCGATCTGAATGCGCCGCTGGCCGCCGCCCAGACCGCGCCCAATCGCGCCCTGGCCCGCGCCTGCGCCCGGGTCGCGGCGCAGCTTGCGCCCTTGGCGCGCGCCGAGGCCCAGCTCTTCGCCGCCCCGCCCGGCGCTGGTCGTCCACTCACGGCAGGCGCGAGCCAGCGATCGGCCTTAGTCCGGGCGGTGCGCCGCCACTTCGCTCGTCGCGCCATCCAGAGCGGCCGGATCCTGGCGGTGGCGTTGGGCCTGATCAAATCTCCCCGAATATAGGTTTGAATATAGCAATCGCAGGTCGTGTGATTGAGTGGCTGCAATCAGCAGCATCTCGAAGGAGCACGACCATGACCAAGAAGAACACCGTCCAGCGCCAGCGGCTGGTCCGCGTGGGCGAAGCTGCCCGCCTGACCCAGGGCTCGTTCGTCGGCCCGCCCGAGGCCCTCAACCCGACGGGTCGCGAGATCCAGGGCTGATCCCACCGACGACGGCGCGCGAAGGGGTCAAAGCCTTCGTTGCGCCGGCGTTTTTCGCCAATCCCGCACACGTGCGGCCTAGTCCTGGAAGGACTGTCCGATGACCAAGACGCTTCGCCTGATCCGCCTGGGGGACGCCCATCGCCTCATCCAAGGCACCCTGTCCCCGGGCCTGCCGGAAGACGTCCTGCCCGGCCACTACATGCCCGGCTGACCCTTCGGGGGCGGAGCGCGGCCGATTTCAAATATAGGTTTGAATATACGTCCGCGCGCCCGCCTCCTTGTCCGTGCCGCATCTCAAGCGGCGGGACTGGAAGGGAGCTACCGGTGAAATCTCCATTTCGACTGATCCGATTGGGCCAGGCCCATCACCTCACACGCGGCGCGCTGGTGGGCTTGCTGCTGGAGGACACCAGCGTCGCCCGGTACGACCCGGCCTGATCCGAAGGCGGAGACCGGAGGCTGGATAGGACGCGCGGGCGGCCCTCCGGGGGGCGGGGTCGCCGCGCACTCGCAAGACGAGCTTCGGGAGCAGACCATGGGACTGTGGCTGAGCGCGGGCGTCCACGCGGTCATCATCGACCAGGACGCCGTCTTTCTGGACGTCGACAGCAACGCCTACTTCTGCCTGCCGGGGATCGGTGAGGTGCTCGGCCTGGAGGGACGGGTCCTCCACGCGTCCTCGGACGCCTTGGCCGAGGACCTGGTCTCGGCGGGACTGGCCGCGTCGACGCCTGACCTGGCGCCGACCCTGGCGACCCAGCCGCCGTTGCGCACAGCGCGCGCTGTCCTGGAGGACCTCGCGCCGGCCAAGCGACGCAAGCCTCGAATGGCCCATTGGCGCCGGGCGATCGCAGCGGGCCTGGCCAGCCGGCTTGCCGAGCAGCGGTCTTTCGCGACGCGGCTGCCCGCAGCTCCGCGGCAGCGCGCGCCTGCCGCCAGCCCTGGCCTTCTGGCTGATCTGGACGCGTTCCGGCGACTGCAGCCTTGGTTGCCGTTCGACGGGGCCTGCCTCTTCCGAAGCCAGCTCCTGCGCCATTATCTGGTGGGCCTTGGGCATCAGGTCGACTGGATCTTCGCGGTCCGCACCTGGCCCTTCGCCGCGCACTGCTGGCTTCAGGCCGGCGACTTGGCCCTGGACGACGAAGCCGAGCGCCTCGTCGCTTATCACCCGATCATGGTCCGCTAGCCATGGACTACGTCATCCTCACCCATCCGCCCGGCGTCGCCTCGACGGCCTTCGACGAGATGGTCCAAGCCCTGGCTCAGACTGGCGGGTGGGTCCTCGTCCACCGGTCGTTCCGCTTGGCGGTTCTGACCGAAGGCCAGATCGCCCCGCCGGTGCAGCCGTTGAAGAGCCACGCGGGCGTCGTCGGCGTCCTGGTCGGCCGGGTGTTTGATCGCGCCGCGACACAGGCCGGCGAGGTGGCCATGGCCAACCTCGATGGCCTGGGCGAGATCGACCCCTTGGCGGCGTGCGAGCGTCTGATCAGCGGCGCCTGGGGCGGCTATGTCGGAGTGTGGATCGGCCATCCCCGCGAGGGGCCGACACTGCTGCGCGATCCGTCGGGTGACCTCGAAGCGCTGTTTTGGCAGCGCGAGGACGTCAGCATCGTGGCTTCACGTCCGATCACCGGGCGCGCCGGTCCCGTTGGCCTGGCGATCGACTGGTCCCGGGTCGGGCAGATCATCGCCGACCCGATCAGCGCCGCGCTCGGCGCTCCGCCGCTTAAGGGCCTCTCGGCGCTCGACCCGGGCGTGGTTCGGCATGGCCCAGAGGCGGCCGAGCGCAGCCTTCTTTGGAGCCCCGCCAGGGTGGTGCGCGCGGCAGGCGGCCGAAGCTGGCCAAGTCGCGAAAGCCTGCGCCAGACCGTGGACGCCTGCGTCGCAGCCTTGGCGTCGGGTGGTGAGCGCATCGTCTGCGAGGTCTCCGGCGGTCTGGACTCGGCCATCGTCGCCACGAGCCTGGCCGCTCGCGGTCTTGGCCCTCATGGCCTGGTCAACTTCTATGGCGACCAACCCGAGGCCGACGAGCGCCGCTACGCCCAGGCGATCGCCGAGCGCATCGGCATGCCGCTTCGCACGGTGCGGCGCGAGGTGTTCGCCTATGATGCGGCGATCCTGGAGGCCAGCGGGCGGGCGGCGCGGCCCAATTTCAACGCCTTGGATCCTGGCTATGACGCCGGCTTGATCGACGCGCTGACGGCTGCGGACGCCAGGGTCCTCCTCACCGGGCATGGCGGGGACACAGTCTTCTACCAGGTCGCCGCCAGCGCCCTGGCCGCCGACCTGCTGCGCGGCGCCCCCTGCGAGGGCTCGCGCCTGAAGCGGCTAGAGGAAGTGGCGCGCCGGACGCGGCGGTCGGTCTGGAGCTTGTCGCTGGAAGCGCTGACCGGCCGGCCCTCTACCGTGTCGATCGAGGGCCAGCTCCTGCGCAAGGAGGCCGAGCAGCTGCGGCGGGTCGGGGTGACCCACCCGTGGGTCGGCGACCTGACCAGGGTGTCGATGGCCAAGCAGCGTCAGATCAGGGCCCTGGCCTCCAATCTCAACGCAACGGGGGCGGCCGGTCGCGGGCGCCGAGCGCGGATCGTCCACCCCTTGCTGGCCCAGCCGGTCGTGGAGGCGTGCCTTGCGATCCCCGCGCCCGTGCTCAGCGCCGGTGAGCGCGAACGCAGCTATGCGCGGGAGGCCTTCTCCGATCGCCTGCCGCGCCTGATCCTGGAGCGGCGCTCCAAGGGCGAGATCAGCGTCTTCCTCAACCGAAGTCTGGCGGCCAGCGGTCCGTTCTTGCGCGAGTTTCTACTGGACGGACGACTGGCGGCGCAGGGCTTGATCGACGGCCTCGAGCTTGAGGCCGCGCTCGAACCCGAGGCCATCGTCTGGAAAGACGCCTCCCGCGAGATCCTGACCGCCGCGGCCCTGGAGGCTTGGGTGCGTCATTGGGAGGAACGGATCGCAGGGGAGGCCGCTTTGGACGGCGCGGCGGTCTGCAATCCCGTCGGCGACGCTACTGGGCCCAGAGCCTCGGCCAGGAAGGCGAACGCCCGCTGATGCAGGTCGCGCAGGTTGGCCGGATTGGCCACCACGTGCCCCTCGCCGCGGTAGTAGAGCAGCTCCACGTCCTTGCCTTGGCGCGAGAGGCCCTGGAACACGGCGGTGACCTGGGCGGGGTCGTAGTCCATGTCGCCATAGATCAGCAGAACGGGCGCGGTGATCTTGTCGAGGTGGAAGAGGGGGCTGTTGCGGACATAGCGGTCCCACGCCGCCCAGGGCGGGGCGCCCATGCGGCCCTGGCCGCCCTCGGCCCAGCCCTGCATGCCCGTCAGCGTCATATAGACTTCGGGGACGGTGAGGCTGGCCGGGCGCAGGTTGCCGTGGATCGTGACCAAGTCGGCTGGCGGGGCCGAGGAGATCACCGCCCCGAAGCGCGGTGACTGGACCGCGACCATCAGCGCGGTCCAGCCGCCGAAGCTGTGGCCCCAGACGGCCAGGCGGTCGGGCGAGAACTCCGGGTGCTGGACGTGCGCGGCGTCGACCGCTGCGAGCATCGCCTCGGCAAGGCCCGTCGATGGCTCGTCCTCAAGGCCGATCGGCAAGCTCGGAACCAGCACCGCATAGCCCTTGGCGACCATCAGCTGGACGTTTGTCAGCGGCGAGACCGTGCCGGGCTCGAACCAGGCCGGCGGGCGATCATGGCGATCGCCGGCATAGGGCACGACGATCAGCGGGCGCGCGTCGCCTGGCCTGTGACCAGCCGGGAGGTAGAGCCAGCTGGTCAGGGCCTCGCCATGAGGACCCTTGTGCTGGACGGGGACCGGCTGGGCGAAGTCGACCCCGCCCAGGTTGGCGTTGATGGTCAGCAGGGGCCGTGGCGTGGCCTTGGGTCGGTAGAGCGTCAGCGTTCTGACCCCGTGCGCGTCCTTGACGATGGCGGCCGCGTCGCCGTGGACCGAGGTCGCCGCGAGCCTGGCCTCGGCGGGGACCGAGGCGGCCGGCTGGGTCCGCCCGGTCGGGGTCATCATCCGCGGGGCGCCGCCGACGGCCCCGATGATCCGGTCGCCCACCTGGCCGGGGAGCGCGCGGGGACTTTGCCAGGCGAGGCCGGCGGGGGCGACAAGGCGGGCGCGGCCGTCTTGGCCCAGGCGCACCAGGCCCGATCCCGTGCTGACCAGAAGGCCGCTGTCGTCGATCGCCAGGGCGCGGCCCTGTGGTGGCGCGAAGGACCGGGTCAGATTGACCGGCCCCGCCGCGGTCAGCCGCCACCAATCGGGACGGTCGGCGTCGGCGGCCTTGGCCAGCACGGCTGGGTCCGATCCCAGCCACGCGGCCTGGCCGGTCAGGTTGGCGATGCCGCCGCCCGCCACCGTGTTGACACGCAACTCAGGCGCCAAGGGCGACCAGGCACCCTGGACGCCAAATCGCCAGTAGCCGTAAGGCGCGTCGAACGCGGGCAGGTCCCGCGCGGCCGCCACCAGCGCCTGGCTGTCGGACGACCAGGCCCAGGTGCCCGGCGCCAGGTCGCAAGCCGGGCAGGGCCGGCTGACCGCGCCGCTGTCGAGATCGACCAGGGCCAGACGGCGCCGACGATGGGGACTGGAGAACCGGACGACGCCGATGGCGCTGTCGGGCTGAATGAGCTCGCCGTCCTGGCTGGTGGCCGCCGTCTTGCCGTTCGGCGAGATCAGTAGCTCGACGAACGGGCCGGTGGCCAGGACCCGCGAGCGGCCGGTCTGGATGTCGAACACCGCTAGCCCGTAGTCGGGGGGCGATGGGTTCAGATATGCAAAGCGCCCCGCGCCCAGCGCCACGCCCGAATAGGCGCCGCGGCCATTGGCCGCCCAGGCCGCGGTCGTGCGTGCCTGGGTCTGCCAGCCGGCACCGAGCAGGATGGACGCCGCCTCGGGCGCGCGGGTGATCGCCACGACCTCGTGGTCGTTGCGCCAGCGCGCCTGCGCCGTCCAGACTTCTGGATCCACCGTCAGGCCCGACCAGACGACCGCCCCGGTCGCCAGGATCGCCACCCCCATTTCGCGCCGGTGATCCTTGAGGCGGAACACCAGCAGGCGCTTGCCGTCCGGGGAGACGGCGCCGAACGTGTCGCCCGCCTTGGGATCCTCGACCAGCAGAGCGCGGGGCTCGGAGGCGGACGCAAGATCGGTGACGAAGATCCGGCTGGTGGTCGCGTGGTCGAGGAACTCATGGTCGAAGTTGGGGGCGTCCTCGTAGCGACCGAAGCGCTCGGCGATGAGCCAGCGGCCGTCGGGCGAGAAGGTCGTTCGACCGAAATCCTGCAGAGCAAGCTGGTCGTCGATGGTGAACGGGCGGCCCGCCTGCGCCTGCGTGCTGATGAGCACGCAGGCGAGCGCCACCCCTGCGAAAGTTCGCATGGCTTAGACCTTGGATGGGATGGAGAGGATGGAGGGGGCTACCAGGCCTTGGTCAGCTGCAGGGCCACCACCCGACCAGTGACCTCGTAGTTGGCGGCGTCGAAGCCGACGCCTTGCGACGAGTCATAGAACGGCGGGTCCTTGTCGAAGAGGTTCTGCACGGTAAGCGCCAGGTTCAGGCCGTGGAGCACGCCGTCCTTGGCCGGCGAGGCGTATTGCAGCTGTAGGTCCGCGGTGGTCTGGCTGGCGAGCCGAACCCCGGCGGCGGTGTGGAGGTCGCCGGTGTGATTGAGCGCCAGCGTGCTGGTGAAGGGACCGTGGATCCAGCTTGCCGAGACCCGCGCCCGCAGGTCGGCGGGGTTTTCGGCCATGCCGGCCAGCTCGGTCTTCTGCGCCGCTGACGTGATCCGCCGCGAGTAGGACATCAGCCAGGAGAGGTTGCCGTTCAACACCACCGGATCATTGAACGCCGTCAGGCGGTAGCTGCCCGTCAGGTCCAGCCCTCGGACCGCGAAGGTTCCGGTGTTGACGTATCGGGCGTCGGCGATCGCGCCATAAGCCTGCGGCTGATAGAGCGAGGCCGCGGCCGAGGTCGCCAGCTGCAGATAGGACTGCACCAGCGCCAGATCGGCGGCGTTGCTGGCCGGGCTGATGAACTGGCGGAACGGCGCCAGGTCGCTGGCCGTCAGGACGGTCGACAGGTTGTTGATCGCCGGCTGACCGATCCGGTTGCGGAACTTGGTGTCGAACAGCGTCGCGGCGATCCGGATTTCCGGATGCGCGGCCGGCGCGTATTCGAGCCCCGTCGACCAGGACGTCGCCGTTTCCGGCTTGAGGTCGGGATTGCCGCCGTAGAGCAGCAGGGTCAGGACATTGGCGCCGTTGACGGTCAGGTTCACCGGCGTGGCCTTCTGGGCGTCGGTCAGCTCGCCGAGCGACGGCGCGCGGAACGAGCGGCCGAAGGTGCTCTTCAGCGTCCAGTCGGGGATCGGCGACCACACCGCGCCGACCTTCGGCACGGTGCTCTCCAGGCCGCCTTCATAGCGTTCGGTTCGCACGGCGGCCGACAGCTCCAAGCGTTCGAACCCCGGGCGCCGATAGTCGTCGCCAAACAGCGGAACGCGCAGTTCGCCATAAACCGAGCCCACCGTCCGCTCGCCGTGGCGCGGCGTGGTGGCGTAGGGCATCAGGCCCGACGACCAGGCCGAACCGGTGTTCTTCAGGCCTTCGGTGCGCACCTGCGCGCCCACAGCCAGCCGGACGGCGCCGGCGGGCAGGCGCCACAGCGGCCCGTCAGCGGCTAGGCTCGCCGTGTCGAGCCGGCCCACTGTCTGGGTCTGCTGATAGCCTTGGGTGATGAAGGCCAGGACCGTGGCGTTGTTGCTGCCGGCGCCGATGTAGGGGTTGAAGTAGCCATCCCGCGCGGCGCTGTAGGCGGTGGCCGGATTGTCGGCCGTGTTGCCCAGCGCCTCGTTGAGGAAGGTCGAGTTGAGCATGCCCGACGCGCGGAAGGACCCCAGTTCCTCGGCGTGCAGCACATAGGCGTCCAGCCGCCACTCGGCGGGCAGATCGATCTTGGCGCCGAGGGTGAAGCTGCGTGATTGCACCTCGCCCGCCGTCTTGGTGCCGCCGGTCTCATTGGCCAGCGAATAGGCGATGTAGTTGCTCGTCGCGCCGTTGGGGGAGACGAAATAGGGGTTATTCGTCGAGACGGTCATGATCGTCATCGGCGCATAGCCCAGGGTGGAGAAGCGCCGATCGCTGTAGCGCGCTTCGGCGTTGAGCGTGATGTGGGCGCCGACCTCCTGCGAGGCGGCGAAATAGACGCTTCCCCGCTCCTGGGTTGGCAGGATGTCGGTTCCCTGGCGGTAGTTGGAGAGGTTCTGGCCGGCCGTGAAGGCGCTGGGCGTCAGCTGCGTGCCGTCCTGACCCGCCGGGATCGCATAGCTCGGGGTCAGGGCGTAGGTCACCGGATCGAGCGTCAGGACCGTGCCGGGCTGGCTGTAGTAGAGCCGATGGTCCGTGCCGCCGAGGGGCCGCAGGTCGGTGCTGGCGGTGTAGTCGCGCCGTGCGCTGGCCAGGCTGTTGCGGCGCTGGAATTCCGCCGAGAACAGCACCGAGCCGCTGGCCCAGCTTTTGCCGAACGTCTGGGCAAACTGGTACTGGCCAAGATCGCCGTGCGTCGATCCGCCAAACCGCAGGCGTGTCTCGGCGCCGTCATACCGATCGCGCATGACGAGGTTGACCACGCCCCCGACGGCGTCCGAGCCGTAGAGGGCCGATGCGCCATCGGTCAGCACCTCGATCCGCGCGATCGCCGAGAGCGGGATCATCGAGATGTCGGCGAAATCGCCCATCAGTCCCGCGCCGGCCAGGCGACGGCCGTTGACCAGCACCAGGGTCGCGTCCGGGCCAAGGCCGCGCAGGTTCACCGCCGTGGAGAAGGCGCTGTTGGTGTTGGTCGGGTCCGAGCCGACCATCGTCACGTCGTCGGCGGTGGTGCCGCCGAACGCCTGCGGCAGACTCGTCAGCGCGTCGGCGACCGTCGCGTAGCCGTTCCGATCGATGTCGTCGCGCCCCAGCACGATCACGGGCGAGGGGCCGTCCTTCACCCCACGAATGTGGCTGCCGACCACGACCTCTTCGAGCTCGGTGACGTTCCCATCGACCATGGCGGTCGTCGCGACCGCGCGCGGATCGACCGTCTGGGGCAGCAGCTTGGACCTCGGCGTTGGGCGTTGGTCAGCCACCGGCAGGCGCGAAGGACGGAGCACCAGCACGCCCGGGCGGGCCCGCTGCACCTCTATGCCGCTGCCGGCCAGCAGCAGGTCGAGCGCCTCGCGTGGCGTCATCTGGCCGTGGACGGCCGGCGCGCGGCGTCCGGCGACCAGCTGGTTCTGGAAGAAGATCGTGACGTGGCCCTGTACGCCCAGATCGACCAGCGATTTGTCCAGGGGACCGCCGGGCAAGGAGATCATCGCGCGCTGTTCTTCGACCGGCTGGGGCGCAGCCTGGACCAGACATGGAGCACTGAACGCGAGAACGACTAGCGAGGCGCCGACAAGAAAACGCTTGGAGAACCGACCCATACAAACCCCCGGTGACGCCGGGCGCGATCCTTATGATGCGCTCATGACCGGCGGCCTTTCGGGCGGAGACACGCGAGGGGCGGCCCGTTGGTAGCGAGCCTGCGAAATAATTATGTCATCAAGCGCCGGAGCGAGGCCGTAGTTCCATGCCGCCGTCGGGTTTGGGGTGGCTCTGCAGATCGAAGCTCATCGTGACCGCGGCCACGAACGCCTCATCGCCGCCGGGCGCGAACGTGCCGCTGATCCGAGCATCGCTCGGCACGCCGGGCCCCAATGTGATCTTGGCCTGCTCGTAGCGGTTCATTTCGGCGACGGCCTGGGACAGGGCCACGTTGTGGAAGGTAATGACACCGCTCGTCCAGCCGGTCAGGGTCGCCACATCGACCGCCACGGGGCGGGCCGTGGACGCGCCCGGCTCCAGGGCAAGGGCCTGGCCTGGCGTCAGCGTCCAGGTGGCGCGCTGGGCGTCCTGCTGGCTGACCTTCACGCGCCCCTGGGCGAGCGCGACGATCGCCTCGGGCCCATCGTGTCGCACGTCAAAGCGCGTGCCGATCGCTCGCACTTCCATGGGGCCGGCGCTGACCAGGAACGGTCGGCCAGCGTCGTGGGCGACGTCGAAGAAGGCCTGACCCTTGACCAGGGTCATGCGCCGCTCGCCGCCCGTGAAGCGCACCTTCAGCTCGGTGTCGGTGTTGAGCAGGACTGTGGAGCCGTCGTCGAGGTGCGCAGTGAGCCGGCCGCCGACCTCGGTCTGATAGGTCTTTGGCTGCACGACCAGCCACGCGACCAACGCCGTGGCGAGCGCGCCCGCGACCGCCATGCCGCTCCACAGCTGAGGCGAGGACGGCCAGTTGACGGCTTTCTTCGCCGGAGGCGCCGGCCTTGGCCGAGACAGGATCTCGCGCGTGGCCGCGCGGAAATCCGGATCGTCGCGAAGGTCGATCGCCTGCTGGCTGATGTCCTCTATATGGCGATAGGCGGCGCGGTTGCCTGGGCGCTGAAGCCATTTTTGGAAGCGCTCCAGGTCCTCGTTCTCGACCTCGGTGTCGCTCAGGCGCGTGAACCATGCCACCGCCTCGTCTTCCTGGCGGCGGGTCATTCGTCGGTCGTCGATCATGTCCAGCGTCCGCTCTAGTCCCGCATCGCCTGCGAGGTTCGCTTCAACGCCATGCGCATCCGATGGTGAACGGTCGTTCGCGGAATGCACAGCTCGGTGGCGATCTCCTCGTAGGTCATGCCCTCGACGTGGTTGAGCATAAATACTTCGCGCAACTCGTCGGGCAGGGCCAGCACGATCTGTTTGAAGGTGACCGACTGCTCCTGGGACGGACTGACCGAGGAGATCTCCAGCGTGTACGCGCCGATGTCGTCAGCGACCTCGTGATAGCGATCGCGGCGCAGGTTCGACGCCAGGTTTTCCGCGATGCGGATGAGCATCGCCTTGGGGTGGCGAAGCGTCCCGGCCGCCTCGTAGCGCGCCGCGCGCAGATAGCTTTCATGCACGAGATCCTCGGCGGCGACCTCGCCATGCCGGCGGCGCATCAGCGCGCGGAACCACCGGTCATGACGCTTGAAAAGTTGTTCGAGCGAGTCGGCGAGCGAAGGGCTAGGCGGGGCAGGCGGTGAGGTGACGTCCACTGGGGCAGGTCCGAACAACGATCGGTCCACAGAATCCTACGTTCCACTTAACATGGGAAGGCTAAAAACACAGTTTCATAACATTTGGCGATATGTGTGGCATTGGTTCGTTGACCGAAAATTCCCGCGCAAAGTGCGGGGGCGTTTCGGACAATGGCCACTTTGGAAGAGCAGCTTGGGGCGATGGTGCGTTACCATCGGATTCGCGCTGGTCTTTCGCAGCAAGAGCTTGCCGACCGGATCGGCAAAACCTCGGTCACTGTTAGCCGGATCGAGACAGGAAAGTCCGCGACGAAGTTCGAAGGACTCTCTGGATTGGCTGCTGCGTTGGAAGTCGACGTCCGCGATCTCTTTGGCGTGGGTTCATTCGCCGCCAAGGAGGGGAGGTCAGATCCGCTTGTCGGGATTGTCGATCAGCTAGCAGGCCTGAGTGACGCCGAGTTGAGCTTGATCGCAGAGACCCTTGTCTCGATGTTGAAGTTCAAAGACACGAAATAGGCGCCGGTTTTAGCGCAGCTAATCGACACCATACGCGCAGCGAATTGACGCCGGTCCTGCGACTCGGCGCCGATCGCGGGGCGCGAGGTCTTATCCAACCATGATTTGCCATGGCTCAGCTGGGCTCGACGGTGGAGCCTCTGGCGCCATGGTCGCATGGCCGCGTCCGTCGCCTCGTCGGGATCAGGACAGCCGCCCCCACAGCGTTCCGGTGGGGGCGCCGTCCGCTCGACCTCGGCGCCGGGCCTGGCGTGGGAGTTCCTTCGGCGCAATCCGGGCTATCGCGCGGACTATGCCCATTGGCGGCGCGCGCCTGATGCTCCCATCGATCGCCGCTGGGGCCTGCGCTTCGCCGCCGACCCGCAGCTGGCGGCGGCCGAAGCCAAGGTCTTCTGGTTGCCGGAGGTGGCGCCGGGCGTCGTCCTGCGCCTCGAGCCAAGGGAGGACGAGGACGCGAGCGCGGCGCGTCGTTCATTGCCCAAGGGCCAGCTCATCCGCGCCGAAGACGGGCTTCATCTTCGTACCGACTGGGGCCTGCAGGTGCTGGTGCGGGGCGAGGAGCGTCCCGACGCGCCGCTCTTTGTGGCGCTGTCATTCGACGAGCATCTTCGGCTCCGCGTGCGTGCGATCGACGCTCTGGAGCGCCTTACAGCGGGACGGCCGCCGCCCAAGTCCCACCTGTCGGCGGCGCAACTGGCGCGCATCGGGCGCTGCCTGACGGCTCTGGACGGCGACCTGGCCGGGGACAGTTACCGCCAGATCGCGGGCCGGGTTTTCGGACTGGCGTCGCTGGCGCGTGAGCCCTGGAAGACCGCGACCGTCCGGGCGGCCACCATCCGTCTGGTGCAGGCCGGGCGAGGTCTGATGAACGGAGGCTACCTCAAGCTCCTACGCGGCGGTCTGTAGGGCAGGGGAGGGGTGCCGAAAACCAGCCCCCCGGTCTTCGTCATCCCTCGGCGTCGGACCCCTACGCCAGCCTATCCCAACGACGCCGGCCCTATCCGGACGTCGCCTGAGGACAGGCTGATGACGCAGACCGAAGGGGCGCCGCCGCTCCGCCATCTCAAGACCGCGGAGGCCGCGCGCTTCCTGGGCCTGTCGCACCGCACGATGGAGAAGCATCGGTGCTACGGGACTGGCCCGGTTTATCGAAAGATCGGCGGCCGCGTCGTCTACACCGTGGACGATCTTCTGGCCTGGGCGAAGCGTGGCGCGCGCACCTCGACCCATGACCCGAACGCCCAAATCGTGCCGCCGGCGCGCCGGCCCGTGGCGCCCGCGCCGTCCCCGCCCACGCGATCAGCCGACGAGGGCGCGTCGTGATCACCCAGGTCGAACTTCTCTGGCTCGAAGGCCAGATCGAGCGCTGGATTCGCTTTGGCCGTGCGGCGGGCGAGCACATCGTCGATCGCCGCGCTCGCCGCCTGGACTTTCGTCCTGGCGCGGTGTTCGCGCTGGTTCGCTGGCGTTCGGGCGAGTACGGCACCGTGGAATCCCGCATCGCCGTTTTGCGCGCTGTCGCGCCTGGCGAGGCGTTCACCACCCATCCGTTTGTCGCCCCCGGCGCGGAGATCCTGCTCAACATCAGCGGCTGGGCCAAGGTCCAGTCGGTCCTGTCGGCGATCGACGCCGTCGAAGGGCAGGGACTTCGGCCGGAGGATGTCGCGCCCGATTACTGGCGGCATGTCGGCGCCCGCATTGGCGTTGGTCTGCCGCCGCGCGGCTATGATCGGGCTCGCCATCGCGCTTGGCTTCTTCGTCGGAGGCTGGCCCGATGAGCCTCCAGGATCCTCGTCCGCTGATTATCGGCGGCCTGGCTTGCGCGGTCCTGGCGGTCGGCATGGCGCTGGTCCCGACCAAGCGTCTTGTGCTCAACACCACGGCCAGTGCGCCGGTCGGCTTCTACTGGCTGGCCGACGAGGCGCCGGCCGTCGGTGACTTGGCGCTGGTTCGGCCGCCACCGGACCTGGCGCGCTGGCTGGCGGTTCGCGGCTACCTTCCGATCAATGTGCCGCTGATCAAGCACGTCGCCGCGGTTGGAGGTCAGGCCGTCTGCGCGCGCGGCGATGTCGTGGCGATCGATGGTCGCGTCGTCGGCAAGATCCTCAAGCGCGATCTAATGGGGCGCTCCCTACGTCCAGCCGGAACGTGCCGGCAGCTGAGCGAAGGCGAGGTCTTTCTCCTCAATCCCGCCGCGCCCAGGAGCCTGGACGGTCGCTACTTCGGGCCTTTGCCGCGCGACTGCGTGGTTGGCCGCCTGCTGCCGCTGTGGACTTGGGAGCGCTGAGATGAGGGAAGCTTGCCTCCTTTCCCTGTTTGGTCGTCTGCAACGGCCTTTCCCCGTCCCGGCCAAGACCGCGTCGGCGGTCGCGCGCAGCGGCGGTCAAGGGCGGCCCTTGGGCCGGCGCGCTTTGCGCGCTTCCCTTGACGGCGGTGAGCACGGCCGCACGCTTGCCCACGCCGGGATGTCGGCAAGGACGCCGCGCGCCTCGCGCGCGACCGTGGTCTTTCTTCTGCTGATATTGGCGTCGACCCCGGCGTTTGCCGGCCCTGCCGCGGGGGAGCCGACGGCGCCGACGCCGGCCTCGATCGCCGCTTTGGTGCAAGAGGCGTCGGCGCGGTTTGGGCTCCCGGTCAGCTGGATCGAGGCGGTGATCTCCGCCGAAAGCGGCGGCGATCCTGGCGCGATCTCGCCCAAGGGCGCGATGGGCTTGATGCAGCTGATGCCGCCGACCTGGCGCGAGCTCAGCGCCGAGCTTGGTCTGGGCGGTGATGCCTTCGACCGTCGCAGCAACATCATCGCCGGCGCCGCATATCTTCGGCGGCTCTACGATCGCTTCGGGCGTGTTGGGTTCCTGGCCGCCTACAATGCTGGACCCGCGCGCTACCAGGCCATGCTCGACGGGGGGCGAAAGTTGCCCGCCGAAACGCTCGCCTATGTCGCCGCGGTCGAGGCGCGGATCGGGCGCAAGCCTGGCGCGGCGCCGGGCCAAGCCGCGCCAGGTCCGCACGATTGGCGGACCGCGGGGATCTTTGCGCCGGTCCTGGTCCGGCCCGAGCAAGGGGGAGACCAAGCCGTGATGACTACCGTGGTCGAGATGGCCGAAACGGAGGTTCGGCCATGATCGCGCTGGTGGAGAGGCGAGATTGGAATGCGCCGAAAGAGGGCGCGGAGGGCAAGCAAAACAGGGCAGTAAGCGTCCGGCCGCTGCACGTCGGTCAGGTGTTGACGTGATTTCCGCTCTTCCAGGCCCAAGGCAGCAGCTCGTCGAGGCGGTTGATGGGGTGGCCATCGACCATGCGCTCCAGCACATCGCGCA
>NZ_JBCNJZ010000016.1:0-78192 GCF_039596335.1 Caulobacter sp.
GTGCTGGAGCGCATGGTCGATGGCCACCCCATCAACCGCCTCGACGAGCTGCTGCCTTGGGCCTGGAAGAGCGGAAATCACGTCAACACCTGACCGACGTGCAGCGGCCGGACGCTTACCTTCCTTCCCCCTCCCGTCCCTGCAACCCGACCGCCATCACGGCGTCTCCCGGCCCCGCGCCGACCGGGGGACAAACAGCCCGGCCGACGGCGCGGGCGCGGCGTCCGGTCCAGCCGCTTGCAGCGGGAAGAACAGCCGCGTTCCCGACAGCACGGCGGGCGGCAAGGCCGCTTCGCCGGGGATCTGGGCGAGGGTTTCGATATAGCGGCGGGTCTCGGCCGGAAGCGGCGCGCCGGTCTCCAAGTGGGCGGCGTAGCGGGCGGGTCCGGCGTTGTAGGCGGCCAGCAAACCGGGGTAGCCGAACCGCGCGCGCAAGGCGGAAAGATAGGCCGCGCCCGCCAGTATGTTGTCGCGCGGATCGTAGGGATCGGGACCCAGACCATGGGTCTTGGCCAGCTCCCGATAGGTCGCGGGCATCAGCTGCATGAGCCCCATCGCCCCCGCCCGCGAGGTGATCGGCACGCCGTCCAGGTGGGTTCGCCCGCCGCTTTCGGCGCGCATCACCGCCACGATCCAGGCCTGCGGAATGTCGAACCGCCGGGCCGCTTCGGCGATCCACGGACGCCATGGCTCGATGCGCGCGGGCGTCGCCGGGCTCGCCGCGACGACCGCCACGACGGCGATCAGGGCAGCCATAGCGGGGTCGCCCGGCCGATGATCGCGCCCTTGCTCACCGGCCCGAAATAGCGCCCGTCGAACGAGTCCGGCGAGGGATTGAGCAGCAGGACCGCGCCGCCTGACAGCCGCTGGCACCCCGACCACCATGGCAACTTCCGTCCCCGCCGATCGGCCGCGCGGCGCATGGCGACGGGCCGGTCATTGACCGCGATCGAGGTCCCGACCGCGCAGACCTTGTCGCCCGACACGGCGGCCACGGCCTTGATCATCGGCACATTGGCGGGGAGATAGCGGCGCTGGGCGGCCAGGCGCCGCGCGGCGGGCGGCGGCTCGGCCAGCACGTGATCGCCGACGCGGATCGCCGCGCCCGGCCTGATCCGCCACAGTCCCACCGAGGCGCTGGCGCTGGCGTTCCAGACCAGGCGCGGGGCGGGATCGAAGACCAGCGGCGCGGCCAGGGCGACCAGCGCGCCGGCGGAAAGACCGGCCAGGATCTGGCCGCGCGTGGTGAGCCAGCGGCTAAACATGGCGGTCCCCGCGCTCGGCGTCGCGGCGCGAGCCGTTGCGCCGCGACCAGGCGTCCAGCTCGTCAATGTGGTATCGGATGAACCGCCCGTGGCGCCGGAAGGCCGGGCCTTGGCCCTGACCGCGCATGGTCTCCAGCGTGCGTTCGGCCAGCCCTATATAATGCGCGGCCTGGGCGGTATTGAGGAACGGGCTGCCCTTGCGCGCGCGGGCGGCCCGGTTGATCGCGTCGTCTTCGTCCATCATCGCCGTGCTCCCTTTCTCGGAGGGCGCGGCGGTGGCTGGATCGGGTTGGGCCGCGCTGGAGCGAGCAGACCGCGCCCAGCGCGCGGGCGGGACGTACGCAAACGCGCCTTTGAATTTCGTTCCCCCCTCTCCTTGGGCGGGCGGTGGCCCCCGCGCCTGGCGGCGCGAGGGCGGGGCCGGTCAGTCCTCGGGGTTCCAGATCAGGGCGAAGACATCGTCGTCGTCCTGGCCGGCGGCGCGACCGAGTTTGACCTTGTAGGTGCGCGGGCCGATGTCGGGATGGGCCAGGGTCAGGCCGACATATTCCTGGCCCTTGACCTGACCGACGTTGTTCCAGCCGGCGCCGATCTCGATCCCGGACGCCACGACCCGGTAGTCGGGATAGGCGGGCGAGGGCTTGTCGCGGACGGGCACGATCTCGATGTCGGCGCGGATGTTGAGCGTGCGGAGCTGGCCCTTGAAGGCGCCGGTTTCCGAGCGGGTGACGTGGCCGAGGGTGGCGGTCATGGCGGGGGTCCTTTCAGCGATCCGCCGGGGCCGATCCCCGGCGACAGGCGCCCGTCATGGGCGGCCCGGCCCGCCTTGACCCGCAGGACCCTTGAGGGTCCGGAGGGCCGCAGCGCAGCGCAGGACCCGAGCGACGGGCTTTTTTGCAGCGAAGCGGGCGCGAGGAGCCGCGCCCTCTTGTCTTGGGCGCGGCGGGGAAAAAAGTTCGGCGCGACGGTTCGAGGCGGGACGGGACGCCCATAGGGTCCAAGCCATCGTCGTGGGGTCGTGTCCGGCGGTTTGCTGCAAGGCCCCCCGCCATGACCGCCCGCTCGGCCACGCCGCCCGCGCGGGAAACCGGGGCCCTCAAGGGCCGGCGCCGTCACCCTCACGGCCTCGCCGCCATCGAGATCGCCCGGCCGCGACAAGTCCTCGCCCGCCTATCGCCGCGCACGGGACGGGGCGTCCGGGATCGAGATCGGCGCCGGCTGGCGCGGCGGCGGCCAGGTCACGGGCCAGGACGATGTCGGCCTGATCCTGGCCCATGCCGACATCGGCCCGCCCGCCTGCAAGGCCAGGCTACGGCCACGCCGTCGGCCAGGACGACGACGATGTCTTCGCCCTGATCTAGAACCTTCGAGGCCTGACCGGCCCCGCCTTCGCGCCGCCCGGCGCGGGGGCCACCGCCTGCCCAACGCCATAAGAAAAACCCCGCGTCGCAAGACGCGGGGCGCAAGGTCTTGAGGGATCGGGGCGAGCCGCCGCCCGCCCCGCCGGCTCATTCGGCCGCGAGGATGGCCGGGTTGGGATCGCTGACCAGGGCCACGGTCGGAGCCGGGACCTCGCCCGCGCCGGGGACCTTGACCCGACGCAGCAGGGGCGCGACCGCCTTGCTCCGTTCGGCGGTGGCGAAGCGCCGCTTGGTGTAGGCGCCGGCCGGGAAGGTCAGCCAGCGCGGCGTCCAGCGCGCGACCTTGGGACGGTCGTTCGTCCCGTCGAGGAAGTCGCGCAGGATGGCCTTCTGGGTCTTGACCTTCTCGGCCAGATTGCCGTCGGCGACCTTCTTGCCGCCGACCTCCTTGAGCATGGCGTTGACTGCTTCGCGGTCGCGGATCAGCTCGAAGAAGGCCGCGTCCGGGCTCCAGAACGTGGCCATGTCGACCTTCATGTGCAGGCCCGCCGCCTCGACCTCGGCGCTCCCGGCGGCCAGCGCTTCGCCCATGACCACGGCGGCGATCGCCAGGACGTCGGCGTCGGGCAGGGACAGGAGCTTGGCGAAGACGCCCGCCGCGCCGCCGTCGCCTCGCCGTCCGACCAGGGCGCCGCCCGTTTCGACGCCGAGCAGGGCGGCGGCGCCCGCCTGCTTGGCCCGAAACCGCGCCTCGGCCGGGCTGGCCTCAACGCTGGCCGACACCGCCTCATGGCCCGCCCGCCGGGGATCGGCCTCGACGCGCCACAGCGCCGACCCGGCCACGGCGTGGGCCACCAGCAGCCGCAAGGCCACGCCCGCATGGTCGGCCAGGACCGCGCGGACGGCGGCATGGCGGTGCAGGTCGATATAGGTCTGCTGAGCGCTGGTGACTTCGGCGCGGTCGGTCTTCGGACCGTCGCCATCGCCCTCGCCGCGCGCGGCTTTCGCGGCGGCGGCTTCGGCGCGCCGGGCCTCCTTGGCGCTCAGCCAGCCTTCGTGCGTCGTCACTTCGCCGCGCGAACTGACGGCCAGGAAGACCTTGCCGCCCTTGGCCTTGGAGACCCGCTCGTGCTTCCAGGACTCGAAGGCCTTGCCGGTCTCCAGCACCTCCACCGCGCTCCAGCCGTCGGCCAACAGGGCCTCGCGCCGGGCCGCCAAGGCCTGGTTCTGGCTGGTCCAGAAGAGATTGGGGTCGGTGAAGTAGCTGTCCTCGCCGAACAGGTCGGCGATGATCTGGCCAGGATAGTCGTCGAGGCTGAACAAGGCGTTCTTGGCCGGGATAGAGGCGCCGCCGAACAGCCAGGTCTTGAGCTGGGCGCCGGTCGGGGCGCGGCGCTCGGGATCGTCCAGCATGGCCAGCCACTCCTTTTGCTGGCTTTTGGTGGCCAGGGTCAGGGCGCGGACGGTGGCCACGTCGATGGCCTCGCGCCGATAGAGACCCCGGATGCGCGGCAGGAGGTTGCCCAGCGCCAGGGTGCGCCGGACCACCGCGTCGGTCATGTGGAAGGTGGCGGCGATCTGTTCGGGCGTGCGGCCCTTGCGGATCAGCTTGGCGAAGGTCTCCCAGCAGGTGACCTCGTCGGCCGGGAGGCGCGCGAGATTTTCGATCAGCGAGGCCTCGATGGCGGCGGCGTCGTCGCCGGGCGCCAGGATGCCGATGGGCACCGGATCGATCTCGACGCCCTGGGCGATGGCGGCCATGGCCGCGAACCAGCGCCGCCGCCCGGCGACGATCTCGAAGTGACCGGGGACGACGGCTCCGTCCTGGGTCTTTTCCTGCACCAGCATGGTCAGGAGAACCCCGCGCTGACGGATCGACGGGGCGATGTCGGCGGTGTCCGGATCGGGCCGCCCGTAGTTCATGTTGAGCGGTGAGATGGTCATGTTGCGGGGGTCGGCGAAAGCGAGTTTCATGACGGTTGCTCCTGTTGTTCAGGGGTGGAACCGGCCCCGTCCGTGTTGCTGTCCAGGCTGCGGGCGGGGCCGGGGATGCGCCGGGATTGGCGCAGGGCGTCCGGCGCCGGGCTTGATCCCGGCGCGCGGAAGGGCGGGATCAGGCGGCCATGGCCCATTGCGCCAGGGCGCTAGGCTGTGGCGACGGCGCGGCCTGGAAGGCCAGCAGGAAGTCGGCGGCCTTGGAGGCCTGGGACGCGGCGCGGAAGATGGCGCGATTGTCCTCGCGCAGGACCTCCAGCCAGGAGCCGATGTAGTCGGCATGACGCACGGTGGGGACGATGCCGAGGGTGGCGCCGACGAAGGCCGCGCCCATTTCGGCGACCAGCTCCTCGCGCGCATAGGCCTTGCCGCCCCGGTGGCCCGACTGGTCGCGATCCAGGCGCGCGCCGTGGCCCGTCCAGTGCGACAGCTCGTGGAAGGCGGTGCGATAGTAGTTGATCTGGTCGGTGAAGGCCGGTTGCGGCGGGACCTGCACGTAGTCGAACAGGGGATCATAGAAGGCGCGCGGCCCGCCGACCCGGAAGTCCGCGCCCGTGGCGGCGATCAACGCCTCGGCATGGGGGACGGCTTGGCGCTCGGGCAGCGGCGCGGGTTCGGGATCGACGCCCGATAAGCCTTCGCATTGGGCGAGATTGAAGACGGTGAAGCGCTTGAGGAAAGCGACCTTGCCGGGCTCGTCGCCGTCACGCGCGGCGCGTTCCTGCTCGGCCTTGGGCGTGAAGCGGTCGGCATAGACCACGCTCGTGCCGCGCTCGCCGCGCCGCACGCAGCCCCCGGCGGCCAGGGCCTGCTTGAAGGTCAGCCAACCCTGGGACGGATAGCCGTGCTCGATGACCGCGCCCCAGAGCAAGAGGATGTTGACGCCCGAATAGCGCCGCCCGGTGATCCCGTTGCGCGGCAGAGACAGGGCCGCGCGCCCGGCCGTTCCCCACGGCTGGACCCAGGGCAGGCGCCCGGCCTCCAGCTGGTCGATGATCCGCTGCGTGACCTCGTCATAGAGGCTGGCTTCAGCTTGTCGGGACGGCTCCCGCCGGGAGGGCGAGGCCTTGGCGGCGGACTTGCGGCGTTGACCGGTCGGGCGCATGAGCGGGCTCCTTCCCCGCCCCAAAACCCCGCATCCTTTCGCCGGAAAGGGGGGTGGGCGGCGAAGAGCGACCGAAAAGGCCCGTCGCCGGACGGCGGCACCCGAAGGGCCGAAACGAGAGTGAAGGAGCCGGCCCCTGGCCGGCTTGCCGCCGCCCAAGGCGGGCCTAGAAGGGCGCGCCGCCCACCCCCGTTTCAGGGGAAAGGAAAACCAGGAAAGTCATCGCGCGCAGCGCGATGGCCGTCCAGGATCACGACTGATCGACACAGGACCATGCGTCCGAGCGATGGAGGACGTCTTGGACATCGATCCGGAAGAGCATACCGACGAGCACGACGACCGCGGCTACCAGCCTTCATCCGAAATCGATCCCGCAACCCTGCCCGCCGCGCTGCGCAGCCTTGAACTGCTCGATGATCCCTACCTGTCCATGCAGGCGACGAACCTGGGCATGGTCGACATGTTCTGCATGAGTTTGGAGGATCAGCTGCTGGCGACTTATTGGGCTACCGACCGCACCCCTGTGATGGACGCCACCTTCGTGTCGGCCCAATCGCAGATGTGGATCTTCGCCGCCTACGAGTTGCTCAGGACCTGGCGCCAGCGCGCCAAGGACTCGATCAAATGGGCCGAGAACGGCGGCTTGCCCACCAAGATCGCCGACCTAAGCAAGGATGTCGGGTTCCTGCACACCGGACGCTTGATGCGCGCCGCGCAGCTGGAGCGCCTGCTGGCCGAACCCGCGCGGGTGGACAAGCTGCGCGAGGATTTGCGGCGAATTCACATGCCGTACGCGCGGATGCACTTCCTTCGCATCGCCCTGGCCAAGCATGAGGTCAGCGGCCGCAAGAACGCCATCGCCTACGCGCCGGGCTATGGGCGGATCAACATGTGGTGCGGTGCCATCGATTTCGAGCTTTCGAACGGCCGCTACATCCTGGGGAACATCAATCGGCGCGACATCGCCAACGACATCCGCTCGATCATGCTCAATCCAGACCCGCCTTCGCCCGAGCATCTGGCCGAGTTCGACGCCTTTATGAAGGGCCCTCCTGGCGGATCGGAGGCTTAGAACCTGGCGCTGTCCGCAGGCAGGCCCTGATGGACCGATGTCCAGGGCCATTCAGGCCTCCGACGCGTGCTCGGCCGGCCGGGCCTTGCTGGAAAGCATGCGAGCCCCGTCGCGTTCGATCACCACGATCACCGCTTCGTCCCGCCAGACCTCCACCGACACGGCGCTGGCATGCTCGCGAAGCAAGCTCCACGCGTGAGCGACATAGGCGTCGGGCGCAAGCGCCTGAACGTCGACCGCCGTGGCGACCTGATTGTCGGCCAGGCAAACGAAGGTGTAGGTGTCCATTCCGGCAAGCCTAGCATCGATTGCGAGCGGCGCTGGAGGGAAAGGACCGCCGCTTCCGACTTGCTCGCCGTTCGATTCGACCTGTCTCTAGACTGATCGACCGACGGAGCGACCACCTTGCCGACCGATGTTGAGGCTCGTCAGCACTTGATCGCCTCCGATCGACTGGAGCGGCTCGCCGCAGCCATGGACGTCTGGGACTTCAACGCGTTCGACACCTGGCGCCCGACGATATGGCGCCTCATGGAAGACGTGCTCGATGCTCGGGTGTGTCGGGAGTTTGAACGCCATCCACCGGAGTATTTGGTGGGCGACGACCTTTCATGGCTGGACGCGATCATCGCGGACGCCACGGGCGCGCACACCGACATCAAGACGATGGCGGCGGACCGCATCGCCCGTCATTTTCGGGCCTTCCGGACCTGCCACGCGACCCGGACGGCCGATGTCGAGGCCTTCTATCGCGACGGCCTACGGCCGCTGGATCCCCAGACGGCCCACGCGCGCGCCGCCAAGATCTTCTTGGGTGGCCAATTTCCGGAACTCTCGCAAGACGATCTCGACCAAGCCATCCGCGCTGTCGGCACGGACACCAGGGAGGGCCGCGTCTATTTCGACGCTAACGAGCGAGCCCTGATCGATCATGCCGGCCACTACCTCCTCTATGGCGGCGAGTACCTGGTCGCGATCGCCGCCCACCTGCCGCGCTATCGGGACTATCGACAGTGCCTCAAGGCTTTCGGAGCGCCGACCCTGTTCGTCTGCGATGTCCCGTTCGCATCGATGCACAGCTACACGCTGCTTGAGTTTGCCGGCGTGGCCCTGGAGTACATGTTCGAGCGCTTGGCCGACGACGACTTCGAACCCGAGCGCTTTCGCGGCGCGGGGTTCTCCATTCGCCGTCCCCTGCCGCCGGAATACATCGTCGGCCACTACCATCCCACCTGCATCCGCGACCCATTCCTAGGCTATGCGGTGTTGGCGGAACCGGCGCCCGCCGGGCCTCAATGATGAACCGTCAACTTCGACTCCGTACCCGTCATCGATCGGATGCCGACCATGCCGCATGATACTCCAGCGTCCAGACCCGCACCACGCATGGCAAACCCATCGCTCTACAAGAATTCAGATTCCGATCCTCAAGGTCCATGGATGGCATCGGACCTGACCATCGCGAGCGTCCGCCCCCGTCAAATTTATGAGTTGATGGGGAGCCTCCCACCGGAGGGCCGCAGCTGGCGATATACCCGCCAGCGCATGCAGGAGTTCGAAGCTGAAGGTCGTCTCGTCTTGCGAGCCGGCGGCCGCCCGTTCCTGAAGCGCTACATGGCCGATGCGGCCGGCGTGGCCGCCCCGTCGCCAGACGAGGTGGCGCAGCTACCGCCATTCGCCGCGTTCATCCGGGAGTTCTCGGCCGACTTGGCGCGCCGACTGGCCTTGCGGCCCGGCGATCTCAAGGACCTGGAATGGCGCGATCTCGAGCGGGCGTTGGCCGAAGCGTGCGAAGGTCTCGGCTTTCAAACCCGTTTGACGCGCCCGGCCAAGGACGGCGGTTTCGATATCGAGCTAGTAGCCGCCGGCGAGACCTACTTGGTCGAGGTCAAGCACTGGTCGGCGCCGTCTCGTGTGGGAAGCCCCGAGGTCACGCAGTTTGCGGAAATCGTCGTCTCTCGTGCCGCCGCCCGGGGTTTGTTGCTCTCCACCTCGGGCTTTCGATCCGCAGTGATGGCGGAACGGCTCGAAGTGGCGCCCCAGCGGGTCGCCTTGGGCAACGGACAAAAGATCATCGGCCTCTGTCAGCGCTATCTTGAAACCACACAGGGCATGTGGTGGCCGCAAACGCAGCTGCCCGAGGTGCTCTTTCTCGACACCTTTTAGCGATGAACACGCGCTTCTCCACGGACCTTCGATATTGAAGCGCGGAGGCTCGACCTCTCACGTCAACTTAAGCCCTAGGTGGCGACTTGCGGACAAGCGGATCTCCGTAGACGCTCATCGCGAAATGGACATCCGCCGTGTCGCCGAGACGCTCGCTGACCGCCGCATTGCCGGCGGCATTGGCGTCGATCACTGGCGCTCCGACGCTCCACGCCGCGAGGAACCCAGGAAGCCAGTAGACGGGAACGCTGGCGCTCAGCGGCCAAGGAGAGCCGATCACTGTCGAACAGCCGGCGTTCAACAATTGCTTGGCCAGACCCATTGTCGTCTGCGCGCCGGGCATGGCGTCGACGCGTCCGCCGCTGCAAACCAACAGCACGACGACCTTCACGTCCGACAACGCCCGGGCCAGGGCGCGCGAAGGCTCGGCCAGCCCGTCCTCGTCGCTGATCCCCTTGAAGAACCGGCCGTCGGGTAGATGCAATCCGCCATGAGCGCCAACGATGGCTAGTTCGGCGCCGGCGAAATCGGCAGGGATCGTTGGTTCCTGATTTAAAGGTATCGCGTGCAGATCGAACGTCGGCTGCAGGCGTTCGGCCATGACGCCCAATGTCGGCATCTGCTCCGGCGCGGACGCCGTCGAAATCCAGGCACGCGGCGGACTTGCGGCGCGATCGCGTCGCGCGGCGGCATGAGCGAGCCAAGTTAACGACGGCGCCATCGCTATTGCGCGATGGCGCGCTGCAAAGTCGCCGTCCACGGGGATCAAGTTCGCCGGTAAGGACTGGAGCGCGGTGTCCATGATCATGACCGCCCGGCGGGGAGGCAGGCTGCTCACGCCGACCGAGCGCAGACTTGTTAGGAAGGCATTCGCTTCATCGCGATCAAAGCCGTAGTTGTAGGGATACCGTCGCGACCATTGCCGGAACGCAGCTATCGAGAAGGTCCGCTCGTCTTCGACCTGCACGGTTTCACCGGCTTCTTCGTCGACTTCGACCCGCACCAGACGACTTTGTTCGTCGAGGCCCAATAGGGTGACACCCAACCCAGTCCGCGCGATATCCCTGGCGATGCGTAGTGGTGTCTCCGGGCGCGAAGGCAGGTCGACCGGCTCAGCGTCACCTATTTCGTCCCATCGCGTCACGGCCTGGTCAGCGAGCAGTTCGATGGCGAAAGCGACATCCTGTACCGCTCCCACGGCCGCCCCATTCAGGAATCGACGAGCGAGAATGGCCAGGTTGCGCATGTCGAATCCCGCGTCGCCGGCAAAGCGAGCGTTTTCCGTCCGGCCCGCCATTTGCGCCAGCGCGGCCGCATCAGGGCGATCTGCGGCAAAGACGCGAACCTGGTCGGCGATCGCGCCACCGAGCCGATCGATGGCGCTCGCCATGAGATCATCGACGCCCGCAGGCGTCTGAACGGCTTGAGCTCGCGCCAGACGCACGGCCTGAACCAGCAGCGTGGCCACCGGACCAAGTTCATCCCGTTTCTCCAAGACCACGCGGCAGTTGTCGGCGATCCGCTCGACCAAGGCTTCTAACCGAGCCGGATCATCATCGTGCGAACCCAGGTCTGAGAAATCGAGCAGCAAGGTCACCGTCTCGAGCCGATGCGCGTAGCGCTCAGCAAATCCGCTTTCCGTCAGCATGTCACTCGCCTGGCCGAGGAGACGACGCGACAGCACGCTCAGACCCAGATCTCGGAACACCCGGATCAGCGATTGAATCTCGTACCAGACCTCCGCGGCTAAGACTGGTACGCGGCGTGCGGCGCCGCATGACAACGCCAGCAAGGCTTCGAGCAAATCACCTGTCCGATGGTAGACATCGCCATAGGCGAACCAAGCAGCCCGCTGCCGCGCCGGGTCGGTTCCGCTGAGCTCAAGAACCCCCTCGATCAGGTCACGCGCCTGTTGACGACGCCCCGCTGCCACAAGCTTGCCCGCTGCCAGCCTCATGGCGGTCAGATCAAGATTTGGCTCGTTGGTGTAAGGCGCAAGAGCCGCCGCAACGGCGGTCGTTACCTTGAGCGCGCGCTCGTCGGCGTCATCGACCAGCGTGTCGCCCTGGACCTCGACCATCTCGAGAAGATCGCTGGCGATCCTCGGCTTGAAGTCGCGGGGCAACAACTGCGGAGGAAAGGTCAGACGACCGATCGAAACAACGGGCTCACTTTCAATCCAAGCCCGGGCGGCGGAAATGACGGCGCGCAGGTCCTCTTCAGTCGGTAACGGCCCCACGACGGGCGGCGTTGGACGGATCTCGGGTTTGAGACTGGCAAGGGCGAAGAGCGCATGGGCTGCCGCCAATCTGCCGCTACTGCCACTGGTCTCGACCGAGACTAGTCGGGCCAGGGACCTTCGAATGGTGACGTCCCCAGGTACTACGCCCAGGTACCAGGCGGTCGTTTGGATAACGAGCGACAGGTCATCCTCGATCTCGTCGTCGTCAGATCGGCGGCGCAGAAACCTCTGGCTGGCTAAATGAAGCAGATGCTTGATTTCGGTCGCCGTTCGCCGATCGTCCCCCCCCGTCGATATGAGGATGTTCGTGGCCAAGGGCAGCAGATCATGCCGTTCGGCATGTTGGGCCAGCGCGACGCGGCCGATGTCGGCGAACGCGGCCCAATCGGCGTCGAAAGCCTCGTAGACCGCATCGTAGTCGACATCGGCGGAGCCCAGGCTGGTTGCGAGCCATGTGTAGAAATTCGCCTCGTCCGCGCGGTCGGCGATGTCCCGCAGCAACGCAGCTGCGGCGGCGTAGTCGCCGTCGCGCCGGCGCTCCATCAAGCGATATTCCAGCAAGGCCGTGGATTGGGGGAAGCGACCACCCATCCTCTGCACACAGGCTTCCACGACATCGGCGACGCCGACTTCGTGGGCCAACCGCATGGCGGTTTCCAGGTCCTCTTCGCGTTCGAGTGAGGCAACGGCCGGGCGCAAGAGTCTGGCCACGAGGTCCCCGTCATGGGCCCGGTGAGCCACGCGGGCATAGGCGATGGCGACATCCGGCGGCAGGACCGACGGGCCGGCCAGTTCGGCGTTCAAAAGCTGCACGGCCGCTCCGTGCAGGCCGGCTTGCGAGAGCAGCTGAATCTTCATCCGCGACTTGACGAGATCGGAATAGGCCAAGCGATCGATTTCGGTGATTACGTCACCGACCCGTCCGGACTGGATCGCCTGCAGCCAGGCGACGGCGCGCTCGGCGACGACGGCCTCCGGTGAGTGCTCGGGGCCGCCGCCGATGACCCCGCAATCGTCGTCGATCTGGTTCAGACGCAGCTGGTTTTCCGGACGGAACGGGAAATCCTCTCCGGCGTCTACCAAGACGTAGATGGCGGTTTGGCGCGCGCGCTCCACGCACGACTTCGCCAGACGCGCCAGGTGCTGGCTCCAGATCGTCTCCGGCTGTCCAAGACCATCGGGGCGGTCAAGCTGCAAGGCGGCGTCGCGATATCGAGCCCCATAGGGCACCATGACCGCCTGCTTGGCAGCCGGTGCGGGAAACGCGGCCAGCACGGACGTCTGATCTAGATTTGATGTACTGACCACTTTGAGCGCGCGAGCTAACCAGCCGGGAAAATGCGGGTCGTCCGTCGGGACGGAAGCGGCGGTGAGCGCCGCGGTCACCGCTGCTCGCAGTTGCGCCTCGTCAGGATCGCTGGCCTGTCGCGGAGCGAGAACGACCGTGACGGTGTCGACTAGGTTGGCCTCACCATCACTGATCCCCAGCAACACGGCCACCTGCTCAGCCAGGCGGCCAAGCTCTGCGGGACCCATGCAATAGAGGTCGGCCTTCCCCATAATGGGCGCATTTCGCAACATCATGTCCTGCAAGGTCATGGCGGGGCTGTCCTCGTTGGACATGAAGGATCTCCATGGACGGTGACGCGACCGAGATTGACGGGCGACAAGGGTCGGCCCGACGCCCTTATCGACTTGCGCGCTAGCCCTGGCTAGGCTCCCGGAAAAGGGGCGCTCCATGACCAAGAAGACCGGCAAGAAAGCCGCCAGCGACGCGGCCAAGGTGCTGTCGGACCCGACGTCCACGGCCGCCGAAAAGAGCGCGGCGGGCGCGGCCCTGACCCAGCGCGCCGGCCCAAAATCGTCGGCCGCCAACGAGACCACGAGCCCCGCCGCCGCCAAGAAGGCCAGCAAGGTCCTGTCGGATCCGAAGTCCACGGCCGCGGAGAAGACGGCGGCGGCCTCGGCGCTGGCCCAGGCCGCGCCGAAGGCCAAGCCCGCCAAGCCGCCGGCCAAACCCGCGTCGAAGCCGGCGGCGAAACCGGCCGCGCCCAAGCCCGCGACGGCTAAGCCTGCCGCGCCCAAACCAGCCGCCAAGCCGAGCGCACCAAAGCGCAAGTAAGCGGGGCGCGCCTTGGCCATGGAAGCCATCACGCGAGGCTGGGCGACTGTGCGACGTGGCCTGATCGGCGCCGTCGCCCTCGCCGTACTCGCTCAGCCCGTCCAGGCCCAGACCCCCACGGCCGGCGACTGGACCGGCCACGTCGGCGATGGCGCGACGGCCCTGCGCCTGAACCTCCACCTCGCCGCCCAGGGCGGCCTTCTGTCGGGCACGTTCGACAGCGTCGACCAAGGCGCGATGGGCCTGCCGCTGGCCAATGTCGAAGCGCGGGACGGCCGCCTGTCGTTCGACTTGCCGGTCGCCCATGGCCGCTATGTCGGCGCCTGGGACGCGGGCGCGAAGGCCTATGTCGGAACCTGGAGCCAGGCCGGACAGACCACGCCGCTGACCTTGGTCGCCGGCGCGGCCGCGGCGCCCGCCGCCGCGACCTTGACCCCGGCGCGCTTCGACTATGTCCCGGCTGCGCCGGCGCGGCCCCGCGTCGGACCCGCCCTTCCAGTCGGGCGTTGCATCAATCTCTCCAACATGCTCGAGGCGCCGACCGAAGGCGCCTGGGGGCGCCCCATCCAGGACGGCGACTTCCCGTTCATCGCCAAGGGCGGGTTCACGACGGTGCGGATCCCGGTCCGCTGGTCGGCGCACGCGGCCAAGACGCCACCCTACGCGATCGATCCGGCGTTCATGGCTCGCGTGGCGCACGTCGTGAAGACGGCCACGGATCATCGGCTCAACGTCATCCTCAACGCCCACAATTTCGATGAGCTGACGGCCGATCCCCCGGGCCAGACCGAACGCTTCGCCGCGCTCTGGCGCCAGATCGGCGCGCGGTTCGCCCAGGTGCCGGACACCGTCTGGTTCGAGCTGATCAACGAGCCGCACGACAAGCTGGACGACGCCAACCTCGGCGCGGTCCTGGTGCCGGCCCTGGCCGCGGCGCGCAAGCGCAATCCGCGCCGGCCGGTGCTGATCGGCGGCGGCGACTGGAGCGGCCTTGGTAGTCTCGCCACTCTGGTCCTGCCCGACGATCCCTATGTCGTGCCGACCTTCCACTACTACGACCCCTTCGCGTTCACCCATCAGGGCGCGACCTGGGTCGAGCATCCGCCGCCGTTCGGCCGCCGCTGGGGCTCGGCGGCGGACAAGGCGTTGCTCGACCAGGACCTCACCAAGGTCAGCGCCTACATGGCGCGCACGGGCCGGGTCCCGGTGATGGGCGAGTTCGGGGCGCAGGATGATCCGCGCGTGCCGATCGAGGATCGCGTCCGATACTACGGCGCGGTCAGCGCCGCCTTCGCCTCGGTCGGCGTCCAGGGCTGCGCCTGGGGGTACGCGTCGGGATTTCGCCTGCGCGACGGCGCCGGCTGGTTGCCCGGGATCGCGTCGGCGATCGTGACGACCAAATAGGGGTCCGCGACGGCGCGTCCGACTTCCTTGACGGCGCCGAACGCGACTAGAAGCGGGCATGATCATCGCCGCCGCGCTCACCGCCATCATCGCCTGCAACGCCCCCGCCGTTCATGACGGCGACACCCTGCGCTGTGGCGCCGAGCGCGTGCGCCTGTTCGGAGTCGATGCGCCGGAGGTTCGCCGCGGCAAGACCCCCGCCGAGCCGCTGGCCTACGAAACGCGCGACGAACTGATCCGCCTGACGCGCGGTCGCGTCGGGTGCCGCTTTGTCGATCGCGACCGCTATGGCCGTTTCGTGGGCCGTTGCTGGTCGGACGCCAGCCCCGACATCAACGCCGCCCTGATCCGATCGGGCCTCGCGACGGAGTATCGACGCTACAGCAAGGGCGCCTATGCGACGGCGGAGGATGAAGCGCGCCGCGCCGGCCGCGGCGCCTGGCGGCGTCCCTAGTCATCCACACGCGGCCCACAGGTGCGACGCCGACGCGCGATGAGTCCGATTGACTCTCTTGGCCCCAAGGAGAACATATAAGGAACATCGGAGCCCCCCATGCCATCCCAACCCGCGATTTCGCGTGCGACGCCGCACGCCTGTGCCTCAGTTTACGTTCCCTTCGAGGCCGACATCGAGACCCTGGCCGAGTGCGTCGCGCCCGACCGTCACCTGCGGACGATCTGCGGCTGCGGCGAGATGGCCGAGTTCGACGCGACAGCCTGGCTCGAGCGCCGCCTGGGCGACTTCTCCATCATCAATTTCACCGACCGGCTGCGCTGTCCCTGCGGTCGACGCCAAGGCCGCTTTGAGGTCTGGCCCGGACCGGCTGGCTGCTCGGGCCTGAAAACCCGTTTCGCCGCCTCGCTCTACGACTGAACCATGTCGATCCCACCACCATCTCCGCCCGTGACGCCGACCGCGCCGCGCGCCGATCGCCGCGTCATGAAGCTGACCCGCGTCCGGGTCGACACCACCGACAAGACCTCCAGGACCCTGCACTTCCTTCATCCCGACGGTACGGGCCGCGGCAATTCGCGGGTCGGCTTCGTCTCGCCCGAGCACGTGCCGGCGTTCGAGGGCGAGGAAGGCTGGTTCGAGATGGAGCGGGTCAGGGCCAAGCCCTGGTCGTACTGGCGCGCCGTTCGGCGTCTGGACCCGCCGGCCCATGCCTGAGCCCAGCGACGCCGACCGGCGCAAGGCCGCGCAGCTCGATCCTGCTTTCGCCGACGCCCGGCTGATCGACGCTCTGGAGCGCGGCTGGGAGATCGGCTTTCGCTGCCAGTACTGCGGTACGGGCAAGACCTGGCGCCGGGACACGATGCTGGGCCGGGCGCGGCGCTATCTCAACTGCACCATGGCCCAGATCCAGGCCCGCCTACCCTGTCCGCGATGCCCCGGCCGCATGCCGATCATGACGATGTCCGGCGTGGTCGACCCCGGCGACGCCGAACGCCGTCGCTGGGCCACCATCTCCCTGCTGCTCGATGCGGGCTTGAACCCCACTGACTACGGCTACGGCTGGACACCGCCGGGTCGGCAAGCTGGCTGACGAGTATCATGGACCTGCAACCCAACCTTTTCGACCTGCCGCTGGCCCCGCGCCGACCGATGCCCGACGGCTTCCGCTACCAGCCTGACCTGGTCACCCTCGACGAGGAGCGCGCCCTGGTCCGCCAGTTCGAGGACCTCGATTTCAAGCCCTACGAACACCTAGGCTATCTGGGCAATCGCCGCGTGGCCGCGTTCGGCTGGCGACGCGGCGCCGACGGCGCCATGGTCGAGACCGGCGAAGGCGTTCCGGATTTCCTCACGCCCCTACTGAACAAGGTCGCGGCGTTCACGGGCCTGTCCGCCGGAAGCTTCCGCCACGCCCTGGTCACCGAATACGCGCCCGGCGCCGGCATCGGCTGGCATCGCGACCGTCCGCCGGCCGTGGCCATCGCCGGCGTCTCGCTGCTGTCGCCCTGCACGTTCCGCCTGCGCCGCAAGGTGGGCGACAGATGGGATCGCGCCTCGATCATCGCCGCGCCGCGCTCGGCCTATCTGATGAGCGGCTCTTCGCGCAGCGACTGGCAGCACAGCATCCCGGAGGTGGAGGCCCTGCGCTACTCGGTGACCTTCCGCACGGTTCGCGCCTAGAGCCCCGAGCGCCAGAGCGGCTCTGGCCCGCCCAAAAACCGGAAAACGTCTGCGTTAAACCGACTGTGCCGCACTCTCCTCCTTCATCCATTCCGAGATTTTGGCCTTATGATAAGTGCATGACCAACCAACGGCGGACGCGACACGCCTTGCAGCCGCTTCGCTCGGGTCGACGATGACGACCCGCGCCCGACCGGTCGGACGGGCGCGGTTGCCATCCGATTTTAGCTCGCCGTATTCTTGGCTGTGAAACCCGCACCGCAAAATGAACCGCGCGTGGAAATCCGCCTCTGGAAGCGAATAGCCCAGAAAGGTCACCTCCGAAGCGGTGCTAAGTACATCGACTGTTCTTCGCCATAGGTGCTGGGAGATCTCATCTTCAAAATGCTTGCTGTACACAGGCGGCACGATGAAGGGCATGTATCGTCGGCGGCTAGAGATCGGGGCCCGAAAAGGCTTGAAGGCGTACATGCCTGTTTCCTTGTCGCCGAAGAGCGAAAAGGTTTTGTCTCCCTGCAGGTGCTTTCCCGTATCGTGGAGATACCAATTGAGAGAGCCGTGAGGCTTAATCAGTTGCGGCCCTTCGCACTGGACGCCCAAACCATATGAATCAGGACAAACGTTCTCGCCAAATAGAAGTTGATCCAAGACCAAATCCCAATTGAAAGAAATGACTATCGCCTTTTCATTTTGAATTTTTTCGACTAATTTTTTCAGCCAAGGCGGACTCTTTTTCAGCGATGACTGCTGAAGTTCATGGAACCACTCCGACAGCTCCAGAAGAAGCTCTTGCTGACGCTGATCGAGCTTTTCGGATGTGAACTTACCTGTCGCGGGACGACTAGAGCTGAATAGCTGACTATTCGCCTGCATCTCCGATAGCAGCGCTTCGATGTTCGGGAAGCTGTCAGGCAGCGCCGCGTTGAAATTTGGATGGTGGAAACGGATGACATCAGCAAGGTCTTGCGAGAGACCCTTCGCGTCCAAGCGTGCCCACATCTTCACGAGCAGGTTCGCGATGGTTGGAAAGCCCAACCCCGCCGACAGTCCCGCACCGACGACGTAAACCGATTTTGCCTTCACCGGCGCCCCCCAAAAGGCCTAGCCCGCCCAGCCGCGGTAACATCGAGGCAGGAGAGCGAAATAGCGCCGGCGACGCAATGTCACGCTGTATGTCCAGCGATTTACACGCCTATGAAATCATGATTTCATGATTTCATGACCTATGAAGCCGCGGCGACTGGACGCGACGAACATCTGCAGATCCAAGTGCCGTCGACGACCAAGCATGACTTGGCGGTCAAGGCGGCCAGCGCACGCGAGCCGATACGCGTCCTAGTATTGAAGGCGCTGCAGGCCTACGGCATCGATGTTCCTGACGAGGCCATCCAGGATCGAAGGAAGGGCCGTCGCTGATGACTGACGACTTCAGTCCCCTCACCGTCGCGAGCTATGCGGCTCAGGCGGGCTCGACCGACCAGCGCTCAGACGGAAACTCGATGAGCTTTCCGCTTCTCGGCCTATTCGGTGAAACTGGGGGCCTGTTGAGCGTCGCAAAGAAGAAGCAACGCGACCGCAATTCGTACCTTGGCTACTCAAGCGCAGTGGTCGAGGAATTTGGCGACGTACTATGGTACCTCGCCGCCGTCGCGGCACGCGGCGACATTCGTTTGAGCGCCATCGCTGCGAACGCCCTCGAAGGGTCGTCAGATTGGGGACGGGAACGCCCGGACCTCACGTTCGAGCAGTTGCAACCGGACGATCTGAATCACACCGTCAAGCGTAATCCTGCCTTCGAAACCACGCTGCTTCAGTTGGCACAGGATGTCGGCACCCTGATCGAGGACCATAACGCCGGTAATCTATCCGACAACCGCGACCTTCTCGCCCGCCGGCTTGCGACTATCATGGGACGACTACTCCAGTCGACCAAGGAAGCAGGCGTCACGCTTGAGGCTGCGGCCGTCAAGAATCTCAGCAAGAACTTCGACCGTTGGCCCCAGGAGCGCGCGTACCCGACCCCCTTTGACGAAGCGGCCGACCCGAACGAGCGCCTCCCTCGTTTTCTGAAGATCGAGATCTTCGAGCGCGAGATCGGAGAGCAACGGTTCGTCTATCAGCGGTGCAACGACATCTTCATTGGCGACCGCCTCACCGACAACGCCGCCGTCGCCGACAACTATCGTTTCCATGATGTCTTTCATTTCGCCCACATGGCAGTTCTCGGATGGTCTCCGGTCATTCGGGCGCTGCTTCACCTGAAGCGAAAGAGCACCCCCAAGATCGATGAGGCTGAGGATGGCGCCCGCGCGATCCTGATCGAGGAAGGGGTCACCACCTGGATTTTCGGCCAGGCGAAGGAGCTTCATTTTTTCGATGGTCTCGGACCGGGCAAATTGCCGCTCGACATGCTCAAGCACGTCAGGCAGTTCGTCGCCGGCTACGAAGTGGGCGAGCGTCCCTTGTGGCTCTGGGAAGAGGCGATCTTGCAGGGTTACGAGGCGTTCCGCTTCCTCTGCAAGCACCGCTGCGGTCGCCTGATCGTCGACATGAACAATCATAGCCTGAAGATCGAGGCGCTGCCCAAATGACTCCTGATCAGTTCGTCGACACGCTTGCCGCGACCCACCTGCCCGCCGTGTTCAATCCCTGGGGTGAACAGTGCGAGATCCACGATCTCAAGGATGCCGCCGAGACGCGACGCGGCAATTTCGCGAAGTTCCTACAGGCCTCTCTCGATGGTGGGGTCAAGACGATGTGGATTGCGCGCGACCTTGGCTACCGCGGCGGACGTCGCACCGGCATTCCGCTGACGGACGAGGTCCATCTCGGATCCTGCGGCGCCCTGCTGGGTGGGGTGAACCTTGATCGAGCAACCGACGGCCCGGTGGTGGCCGAACGGACCGCCGCCGTTATCTGGCGGGTACTCTCGCGGATCGGGGAGCCCGTAATGCTGTGGAACGTGTTTCCTTTCCACCCGCATGTGGACGGCGATCCGATGTCCAACCGTTGCCATACGCGGCAAGAGCGGGAGGCCACCTGGCCCCTGCTCGAGGCACTCATCGAGATGATCGAGCCCACTCGGATCGTGGCCATTGGCCGCGACGCGAACCTCGCCCTGGCGGAACTGGGCGTCGAGACCATCGCCGTCCGGCACCCAAGCTACGGCGGACAATCGGAGTTCATCGCCAGTATGTACGACCTCTACGGCGTCGATGAGGAGGCGTCGGCGCCACCGCTTCCATTCGGCGATCCGCCCACCGCACGTGAACTGCGAGTCGCCTAAGCGCAGGCCTCGAGAAGAGCAGCAATCTCGGCGGTCGAGGTCGAATCAGGCCTGTCGACCTGCGCGTGAGTCGAGACCAGCGTCATCGCCCCCACCGTGACGCGCCCTTCCTTCGCGATGAAATCCATCAGCTGACCCAAGCCGATGATATTCCCCAGAAGCTTCTCGATATAGAAGTGGTTGCGATACATCGCCGTCAGATCGAGAACGTCTACGCCGTTTTCCTTTCGCAACTTGAAGCTAGCGAAGCTCAGGCACTGGCCGCCATACGGCGAATTGTCGACATCTCTGATCGGGTCGAAAATCTGCAGCTCAAACTTGTTCCGCGCCCTCACGTTCGGATTTTTTATCCTGGCAACAATGTCGGCCAACTGATTGACGGGCTTCCCCTGACCGTTGGGCAGACGGATCATGCGCTCAAAATAGTAGCCCGACCAACGGTCCGACTTGCCGACCACCGGGAGGACGTTCTCCTCGAACCGCTGGTAGAATTTGGGTGCTCCGTGACGACGGTAGAGCCCCGCCGGAAATAGCGTGTTCGCGACTGTATCGACGCCCTTCTTGCCCTTAGAGCGCAGAAACGCATCGACCGCCTCCACAGCCGGATCGGCAAGCGAAGCTCGTAGAAGTGGGTTCTCCACGCCAATGATCACGTTGGATGCGTGGTGACCCTTCTGTCCTTCGACAGTCTTGGTCGCCTCACGCCATGCCGACACGCAATCAGGCTGCGGCTCGATGGGCATATACATCGACATCATCCGTCAAAATCGCCGCGCCAAACAGCCTCGGCCCCATGTATTCCTCGGTAATCCAGGCGTGGCCGGCCTTCCCCCAAGCCGCACCCCAACTATTACGCACAAGTAGCGCCGACCGCCCTCCGACGTCCCCTTCGGCCACCACCACGACAGCGTGACGGACTGGTGTGTCGATTGGCTCACTGGGCTTTGCGTGAACCACGCCATCCAAGTCGGGTGAGAAAAAGCTGTCCGACAACCTGAGCAGTGCGACGACGGCACGGCCGGACGCGAGCTCGGACCTGATCGCGGCGACGCTAACCGGCAGAGCTGAACCTCTGCGCCCAAATAGCGGTGTCGCGCCTGCCGGCGGTCGCCATTCCGCTAGATCTGACGGCAGCGAGACCAAGTAAGGCCATCCGGCCTCGATAGGCTGTCCGTCTTCCCGCAGCGCGTTCAGCATGTGCGGCAACGTTGCGCCCTGTGTGGGAAGACGCCCGCCCCTTCGCTGGGCGTGGTAAAAGGCGAACTCACACGACAAGGCGACCCGTTCACCGCGAACCTGAGCGTGCGCATCGCTGGCCGCGAAGGCCAAGCAAGTTGGACGTTGCCCCTGATCGCGAACTGGTCCTAGCGCCGGTCGGAGATCATGCTGGATCGAAACGGTGAGCGTCACAGCTCCTCCAAAATTCGACGCCGCTCAAACCGCGATAGCCCAGCTTCTTCCGGGCCGCTCAGATCGAACTCAAAGTCCAGGGAACCTGCCGCGTCGCCAGACCAAGGACGGCGCTCGTCCATCCGCAGATGTCCGCGGGGCGCATCCACAGGTTCGACGGTCAGTTTCCGCAGAACGGGGTTGCCAATGCCCTCGTCGTCAATCGCTTCTCGTTGATCGCGAACGATCGCGAAACCGCTCGCCGCAAGCTGATCGACATTCCAGACGTAACCGGCGCTACTGCGCTCTTCTAGCTGGAGAACGAAGAGGTCGTTTCGGCTTCCGGCAATGTGACCACCTTGATCGCGTGCGGTCAGTCGCCATACGTCACCACGATAGTTTGGCGGCTGATAGTCGCCCAGGAGAGCCACTTTCAGTTCCCGTGGCTTGACGCTGAGGAGCCGTTGACGCTGAGCTCCCGTGATCAAGTTGTGGCGCTCAAGAGACCTGCAGGTGGCCTCGTAACTGGCGCCCAGGCGAACCGACAACTGGTAAGCAATGGCCGGATGGATCAGATCGTCAGTTCGCCACCCTTGCCGCTGGCAATGCAAAATGACCAACCATCGCGGCATCATGAACGCCGTGGCGAATGCGTCTGCTTCCGTCTCCTGGAATTCGATGTCTTGAGCTCTGGCCAAGGGCGCACGCCGTAGGATGTTGTTCTCGTCATCCAGGCTTGGCCGATGCCCCATCGCGAAATGCCCAAGCTCATGGGCAGCGGTGAAGCGTTGAATGCTCATGGGACGCTCGGTAGTGACCAGAATCCCGGGCATCGGCGCGGGCAGGAACACCCCAAGTAGCCCCTGCAGCGGTCGCAGCATCAGCGGCAGGCCGAGCTGGTAGATGGCTCCGAATACATCGACTGGCTCACCCGAACTCTCGACGAGTTCACGAACACCAAGGTCCCGAAGCATTCGCCCCGCCGCCATCGTGCCGGCCCGCACCGCGCTGGCGTAGTTGTCCGCCACCGCTAGACCTTCGGCGCTTGGGAACGGGCGCGAAGAAACTCTGCGAAGCGCCCAACTTCCTCGCGGTCGGCCTCCGACAAGGCGGCGACCTGACGGGCCAGATGGGCGACGTCGGCCGGTAGCGTCGCGGCTCCCTCGTCCTCGCCCGTGAGATAGGCGACCGACTGCCGATAGAGGCGCGCCAGTCGCGTCAACTCGATCGCCTCAACGCGCCGCTGACCACTCTCGATGTCGGACAGCGCAGTCCTAGGCAGCTTGAGGTAACCTGCCACCTCCTCCTGCTTGAGGCCCAGATAGCGCCGTGCGTCCCGCAAGCGGGTTCCGAGGCGACGCCGCGCCAAATCGTCCGCCGCGTCCGCGTCGTCGCTCACGCCTTCACTCCGTTGGCCTTGTTCCATGAGCGCTCGATACGCGGGAGCAAATGCTCGATCGCCGCATCGATCGACTTGTACCCGCCGGTCTGCACAACGCTGTCGCGCAGCTTGTGGCCGAGAATGGGATCGAGTTCGCAGAGCACGTCGACCACCGTCAGGGAGTCGAAGCGGATAAAGGTTCTCATCGCTGCCGCAGGCGCCTTGGGTAATTCAATGCCCTGCACCGGCGCCTCGTTCTCCGCGAGCAACAGCAACTCCTTACGCAGCGCCGCCTCGACAGCCACTGCCGGGAAAACTTTCTGCTCGGCCTTTTCCTTCACCTCGGGATCCATTTCACCACCCCTGAGAACACATAACGACGATATAATGTCTGAAATTCCAACATGCAACCCTGAGAGCAACAAGCTTCACCTAACCAGGTGAAGCCCCAAAGGCCTGGAATCAAAGGTTTGACCGTTGAAAAACGCGTCAGCGATCGTCACCCGAAGGGCCGAGACCGCTAAGCGGGCTCGGCGGCGGCCGGCGTAGCCGACGGCGTAGAGCGCGATCGCGCGGAACGCGCGAGACGCCCATCCTCCGCTTAGATCTCGAAATGGTCAGGCACCGCAGCGACGATCTTGGCGAACAAGGCAACCGGATCTTCGTTCATCGCTCGCGCCAGAGCGATGAACTCCAAGATGTCAACGCGACGTTGGGAGCGCTCGATGGTTGAGATGACCGTCTGGTCTCTTCCGATCTTTGTAGCAACCTCAGCTTGGGTCAGACCTGACCGTTTGCGAGCGCCAATCAAAGCCTCGACGACACAAAGGTGCGCTCCGTCGAAGATTGATTTGGGCATGATCGCCGACCGAAATTGGACCGGCAATCCAGATATATGGAAAAATCTCTTAGGTGATTTTCCCATAATTTATTAGGATTCACCCCGCGCGCCGCTCGGCTCGGGATGATTTATGTCTCCGCTCGATGGTCAAATCACCGCCCCGGACACCCCGCCCTCGGAGGGCGGGACGCCGCCGCTCGCCGACGCCTATCTGCGCCATCGCGACTGGCTGACGGCGCTCCTGGCGCGCCGCTATCCGCAGGACGCCGACGACATCGCCCAGGACACCTGGCTGCGCGTCCATGACTACCAGCCGCCCCGGCCCGTCCGCAGTCCCAAGTCGCTGCTGGCCCGCATCGCCCTGAACCTGGCGGCCAGCCGCTTCCGCAGGGCCGCGCGCGAGGTCCCCACCGATCCCGCGCTAGAGCCCCTGGCCGACCAGACGATCGACGCCAGCCAGGAGCAGGCGATCCTTTTCGAACAGATGTTGCTCGCCTTACCGCCCAAGTTGCGCGATGTTTTCGCCCTGAACCATGTCAGGGGCCTCACCTATCGGGAAATCGCGCAGCTGCGCGGCATCTCGGTCAAGGCGGTGGAAAAGCGGATGACCCAGGCTATCGCCCGATGCGCCGACATGATCCGGAGCTAGGCGGATCACGTCATGATCGATGACAAGACCCAGGCCGCAAGCGCCCAGCCCGGCGGCGGGAAGCCCCGCAGCGCCGACGACAAGCGCGCGCGCGACGAGGCCGCCGTCTGGTACGCCAAGTTCAGCGGCCAGCGCGCCAGCAACGCCGACGTGAGGGCCTTCTTCGCCTGGCGCGAGGACAGCCTCAATGACGCCGCCTACACCCGCATCGAGGCCCTGACGACGGGCGTGCGGGCCCTGGCCGACGATCCGAGACTCCAGGCCATCGCCGAGACGGCCGCGCGCCGGCCGCGCGGGATCGGCGCGCGGCTGCGAGGCCTCGGCCAAGGCCGCGGCGTCCGGACCATCGGCGTCGGCGCGGCCCTGGCGGCGGCCGCGGTGATCGGCGCGGTGCTGTTCAGCCAGACGGGCCAGCAGACCTATCGGACCGAGATCGGCGAGCGGCGGGCGATCAGCCTGGCCGACGGCTCGACAGTCGAACTCAACACCAACAGCCAGGTGCGCGTGCGCCTCTCCAAGGCCCAGCGCAGCCTGATCCTCGACAAGGGCCAGGCGATGTTCGTCGTCGCCCATGACGCGGGGCGCCCCTTCGTCGTCACGGCCGGGGACACGGCGGTGCGGGCCATCGGCACGCGGTTCGAGGTCTATCGCGCCGACGGCGCGGTGCGGGTGACCCTGACCGAAGGCCGCGTCCAGGTCAGCCAGACCGGCAAGGCCGGGGCGCAAAACGCGACGCGGCCCGCGCCGGTGATCCTGACGGCGGGGCAGCGGGTCGACGTCGCCCGCGCCGCGCCGGTCAAACCGGTCGCCGTCGACGTGGCGGCGGCCACCGGCTGGACCAGCGGGCGCCTGACCTTCAAGGACGTGCCGCTGGCCGAGGCGGTGGCGGAGGTCAATCGCTACAGCCGTCGCCAGGTGGTGCTGGGTCCGGGGGCGCCGGCCGACCAGCGGGTCAATGGCGAGTTCGACGCCGGCGACACCGAGACCTTCGCCCGGGGGATGGCGGCCCTGCTGGACCTCAAGAGCGTCCCGCGCCCGGACGGCGGCGTCGAACTGACCGCCGAACGCTCCGGCCCCGCTTGACGTCATAAATCTTTCGCATCCCGGTAGGGTGTGACGCCCTCCCAGGAGTCTTACCCCCGCCGCGCCCCGGCGAGAGACCGCCATCGTGGCGGCCCCGTGCGCGCGGCGGGGGGATGTGAACGATGCGCGCTTATCGTCAAAGCCTGTTGGGGCTCAGTTGCCTGACGCTGGCCACCAGTTGGGTCGGCCCGGCCCTGGCCGCCCCAGACGTCGCGGGAATGGAAGGTGTCCAGGCCAACGCGCCCGCCCGGTCGAGCAAGGCCAGTCAGGCCGCCGATCCCGTGGTCGAGGTGCGCCTGGCCAAGGGACCGCTGGGGGCGGCCCTGTTCGCGCTGGGCCGCCAGACGGGAACCCAGATCCTGTTCACCAGCGAGATGGTGGCCGGCCGCAGCGGGCCGGCGGTCAGCGGACGCATGACCGCCGCCGAGGCCCTGGACCGGCTGCTGGTCGGGGTCGATCTCGAGGTCCAGCGGATGACCGGCAAGGTGTTCGTGTTGCGGGCCCGCGCCCAGCTGATCTCGACGGCCGGGCCGGCGCGCGTGCAGGACACCGACGTCGACGGCCAGCCCGTCTCTCCGCTGATCCAGGCCGCGCCGGAAGACCCGACCCTGTTGTCGGAGATCGTGGTCGGCAGCCATATCCGGGGCGCCAAGGACAGCGCCTCGCCGGTGATCATCCTGGATCGCGAGAGCCTGGACCGGGCCGGCCGCACCAGCGTGGCCGACGCGCTTTCGGCCTTGCCCCAGGCGTTCGGGGGCCTGGGCAACGAGGACGCCAGCTCGACCGGCGCCGACCCGACCGGCACCAATTCCAACAAGGCCACGGGCGTGAACCTGCGGGGCCTGGGCACCGACGCCACCCTGGTGCTGGTCAATGGCCGACGCCTGGCTGGCACCGGCCTGCGCGGCGACTTCGCCGACGTCTCGTCGATCCCGATGGCGGCGGTGGAGCGCATCGAAGTGCTGCTCGACGGGGCCTCGGCGCTCTACGGCTCGGACGCGGTGGGCGGCGTCGTCAACATCGTGCTGCGCAAGCGCTTCGACGGCGCGGAGACCCGGGCCCTGGTCGGCGGAACGACCCAGGGCGGGGCCAGCCAGTGGTCGTTCGGCCAGACGGTCGGCCATGACTGGGACAGCGGCAATCTGGTGGTCAGCTACGAGCACAGCGCCCGTGACCGGCTCAAAGGGCGCGACCGCGACTATACCGGCCAGGCCGACCTGCGCGCCCTCGGCGGCACGGATCATCGCCGCTACTACGGCATGCCGGGCACCATCCTGCGCGCCAACGCCGCCGGGGTGCTGGTCCCGGCCTATGCGATCCCCGCCGGTCAGAACGGCACGGGGCTGACGCCCGCCAGCTTCCAGGCCGGCACGGTCAATCTGGAAAACCAGCTGGGCGCCTATGACGTGCTGCCGCGCCAACGCCGCGACAGCCTCTATGTCGCCTTGGCTCAGGATTTGACGGCGGGCGTGTCGCTGTCGGCCGACGCGCGGGCCACGCGCCGGCGGTTCACCAACCGCAGTGTCGCCTCCAGCCCCACCCTGACGGTCAACCGCAACAACCCCTATTTCGTATCGCCGACCGGCCAGACCTCCGAGCGCATCGCCTATTCGTTCCTCAACGAACTGGGCGGCCAGCGGGTCAACGGCGTGGCCGACACCCTGGGCCTCAGCTTCGGCGGCCAGGCCCGCCTGCCGGGGACCTGGCGGCTGGACGCCTACGGCGCCTATGGCCTGGAACAGGGCCGTTCGCGCACGGACAACCTCGTCAACACCAGCTACCTGTCCGAGGCCTTGGGAACCACCGCCAACAACGCCGCCACCCCGTTCAGCACAGCGGCCAACGGCTTCTTCAACCCCTTCATCGGCCAGGGCTCCAATCCCAGGACGATCCTCGATTTCATCAGCGGCGGCTACCTGACGCGCAAGACGCGCGGCGAGACGGCGTCGGTCAATCTCAAGCTCGACGGCGAACTCTTCACCCTGCCGGCCGGGGCGGTCGGCCTGGCGGTCGGCGGCCAGATCCGGCGCGAGGCCCTGAAGACCGGCGGCGTCAGCCTGACCTCGGGCTTTGTGCCGACCGAGGTGGCGCGGCGCGATGTCCACCGTACGATCGACGCGGCGTTCGCCGAAGTGCGTGTACCGATCTTCGGCGGCGGCTTCGTGCGGCCCGGCCTGCAACGGCTGGAGCTGTCGGCGGCCGTCCGGCGCGAAGACTATGGCCAGATCGCCAGCACCGACCCGAAGGTCGGGGTGATCTGGTCGCCGGCCGCGGGCCTGACGGTCAAGGCCAGCTACGGAACCTCCTTCCGGGCCCCGGCCTTGATCGAGCTGAACGAGCCGCAGATCTATGCGCCGACCACCCTGACCCGGAACGGCCAGGACACCATCGTGATGATCCTCTACGGCGGTAATCTCGATTTGCGCCCCGAGACCGCCACATCCAAGACCCTGACCGTTGACCTAGCGCCGGCGCGCTGGCCCCGGTTCAAGGCGTCGGTCACGGGCTTCGACACCCGCTTCACCGACCGCATCGGCCAACCGGGCCTGGACAACCTCTCCACGGTGCTGACCGCACCGGAGTTCGCCCCGTTCGTCAGCCTGGTCTCGCCGGGCAGCAACCCCGCCGATCTCGCCCGCATCCAGGCCCTGATCGACGATCCGCGCTCCCTGGCCCAGGGCATCTTCCCCGCCCAGTCCTACGCGGCGATCATCGACGGGCGCTGGGTCAACACCGGTCAGCTGCGGGTGCGGGGCTTCGACATCTCGGCGCGCTACGCCGCCCAGCTCGGCAAGGATCCGCTGGCGCTCACCGCCGACGTCACCTGGCTCGTCGACTACCAGCGCAAGATCACGCCGCAGGCGCGCGCCGTGCAACAGGCAGGAGTCGCCGGCCAGCCGGCGGACCTGCGCCTGCGGGCCGCCGCCAGCTGGACCCACGGCGCCCTGACCACCACGGCGGCGCTCAGCCATGTCGGTGATCTGCGCACCGAGACCGGCGGCCGGATCAAGCCGTGGACCACCGCCGACCTCAACCTGACCTACGGCTTCAAGACCGGGCCAATGCGGGGCCTCTCGCTGGCCCTGAACGTCCAGAACCTGCTGGACGACGATCCGCCGTTCTACGACTCCAACCTTGGCGTCGGCTACGACCCGGCCAACGCCGATCCCCTCGGCCGCACCGTGACCCTGCAGCTGACCAAGACCTGGTAGCGGCGCGCCCGCGCCCCTGACCCCAACCCTGTAATCCGGAGCCTCCCCATGCGCCGCCTCGCGCCGCGCCTGCTCGCCTGCGCCCTGTTCGGGGCAGGCGCGGCGCAGGCCACGCCGTTCACCGTCGACCAGCTGCTGAACCAGCAGCGGCTGGGAACGGTCAGCATCGACCCCTCGCAGCGCTGGCTGGTCGTCCCGACCACCGCGCCCTACCGGTCGGCGACCTCGTGGGCGCTGGAGTTCGACACGCCGATGACCATCACCCGGTTGTCGGTGGTCGACCTGCGGGCCGACAGTCCGCCCCGGTTGTTGCTGGGCGAGGCGGACGGCGGCGCGGGCGATAGACCCGACGCCTACGGCTATACGCCGGGGCCCTTCGCGCCGTCGGGCGCTCGGATGGCGGTGATCCGGGCGCGCGGCGCCAGCCTCGAAGTCGGGATCGTCACCCTGGCGACGGGCGCGGTCGTGTGGACGGGGCTTTTCCCGACCTCCGACGTCTGGGGCCGATCGATGCAGTGGGCGGAAGAGGACCGGCTCGTCGTCCTGGCCAAGGATCCGGCCTCCCCGGCGATGGGCGCGCTCACCGGCGCCCAGACGCAAGACCGCCTGATCGACAAATGGCGGGAGACGCAAAATGGTCGCCCCGGCGTGACCCTGCTCGGGGCCGGCCGCTATCTCGACCGCACGCCGTCGGCCGCGCCGGGGCGGCTGGTGGCTGTCGACGCGACCACCGGCCAGGGCCGCGTCCTGGCGCAAGGGGCGTTCATCGACTTGGAGGTGGCGCCGGGCGGGTGCCGGGCGGCCATGCTCGCCGAGGCCGAGACCCTGCATCCGGATCCCTCGCGCCCGGCCTACACCACCGATCCCTACCGGCGCCGGCGGGTCGTGGTGGTCGACCTGACCAGTGGCGCGACCTGGTCGCCGTGCCCGACCTGCGAGGTCGCCACCGATCTTTTGGCCTGGTCCCCGAGCGGCCTGCAACTGCTCGTCTACGCCAAGCCCGACACGGGTGATTGGGCGGCGGCGCGCTACTGGCGCCTGAACGCCGCGACCCAGCGCGCGCAGTCCCTGGAAGACCCGGCCGTCGAAGCCAGCGCCGAGACCACGCGCTACGGCTCTCGCGTGCCGCGCGCCGACTGGATGGGCGAGGATCCGCTGATCCTGGCGCGAGCGCCGGGCGCGCCGGCGGGCCAGACCGACTGGCTGCGCTGGACGGCGAACGGGCCCCGTCCCCTGACCCTGGGCCTGCCGCCGGGCCCGCGCGCGCTCGAAGCGACCGCCGCCAACGCCATCATCGTCTCCCAGGCCGGCAAGCTCTGGCGGATCGACGGCCAAGGCCGGGCCAAGCTGCTGGGGATCGGCGCCAGTGTTCCGGGTCCCGGCGCGGCGGGCGGCGAGCGCCTGGCGTTCAACAATCGCCCCGCCGTTGACGCCCTGGCCCTGGCCTTGCCGGCCCCGGACGGTCAGGACCTCGGCCAAGTGCGCGATCATCGCCTGCGGCGCCTGGGCCTGACCACAGCCCCCGGCGAGAGCGTGCTGGCCGCCGCTGGCCAAGCCGGCGCGGTGGCCAGCCTTGGCCGTGACGCCCATGGCGTCGAGCGTGTGATCGTGCGCCGCCGCGACCGCTCGCCCCAGACCGTCGCCACCCTGAACCCTCAGCTGGCGCAGGTGGATTTCGCGCGGCCGCGGGCGATCACCCACCTGGGGCCACGCGGCCAGGCCCTGACCAGCTGGCTCTACCTGCCGCCCGACCTGCCGGCCGGCCGCAAGGCGCCGCTGGTGACGATCCCGTATCTCGGCCGCGACTATCCCGGCCCGCCGGCCAGCCAGAGCGCCCCGGCTCGGCAGGTGTTCCTCAACGCCCAGATCCTGGCCGGGGCCGGTTACGCCGTCCTGCTGCCCAGCCTGCCGATCGATCCGGACCGCGAGCCGGCGGAGGGCCTGGCCGACCAGATCCTCAAGGTCGTCGATGCGGCGGCGGTCCAGGAACCGGCGATCGACGCCGGCCGGCTGGCCCTGATGGGCCACAGCTACGGCGGCTACACCGTGCTGACCGCCGCCACCCAGAGCCCGCGCTTCAAGGCGATCGTCGCCAGCGCCTTTTCCGCCGACCTGATCGGCCACTACACCCGCAAGAGCCTGTCGGCGACGGTGCTGCCCGAGGCCGGGATGAGCCTGATGGGCGACGCCGGCTGGGCGGAGCTGGGCCAGGGACGGATGGGCGCGCCGCCCTGGCGTGACCCTCAACGCTATGTTCGCAACAGCCCTGTCCTGGCCGCCGACAAGATCACCGCGCCGGTCATGTTGATCATGGGCGACCTCGACGGCGATCCGGCCCAGGCCCTGACCATGTTCGGGGCGCTCTTCCGGCAGGACAAGGACGCGATGCTGCTGACCTATCATGGCGAGGGCCACGTCGTGCTGACGCCCGGCAACATCGCCGACGAGTATCGCCGCGTGCTCGACTTCCTCAGGGCGCAGATCGGCGATGCGGAGACCGGTCCATCCGCCGGCGCGGCGCCGGCTAGACCGTCCTGATCTTCCGCTCCCAGGCCCGGACCCAAGCTTCGAGCGTGGCCGCCAGCATCACTTCGCCCACGCAGTCGCGCCAGATCATCGGCTCGGGATGCAGCAGCGGTTCGAGCCGGTCGATGTCGATCAGGCCCTTGGCCGCCAGCCGCCCGTCGAGCAGGAACGGCCGCAGGGCCGGCAGGCTGGTGGCGACGCTCTTGGAGAAGAACACCGTGACGTCACCCTTGGACCTACGTTGCAGGCTCTCGGACGGCAGGCGATCGGCGAAGGCCGCGCGGGCGAACGGCCGATCGACCGCGCCGAGCGCCAGGATCGGGGCGGGAATGGCCAGGCACGCCTCGATGATCGGCTGGGCCATCAGCGGATGGATCAGGTCGGCCGCCCGGCCTCGCAGACTGTCGCCATAGGCGGTCTGGATGTTGGTCAGGCCGCGGATCTGGATGCGCTTGGCCGGACTGACGCCGCGATGGTCGGCCACCCAGGGATGCGGCGGCGGCAGGGCCACGCCCTCGGCCAGGAAGCTCGGCGGCGGTATGCCCGGCGACAGACGCGCCAAGGGCTGCATCGCGCGTCCCATCAACGACCACACCGTGGTGCGGGTCCGCCGGGCCAACATGGCCAGGGAGGCGGCGCGACCGGCCGGCGTGGGACGCCCCCGAAGGATGTCGGCCGCCAGGGCCGGGTGTCCCATCTGGTAGAAGACGCCGTCTCCGCCCTGGCCGGTGAACAGCGCCTGCGCCCCAACCTTCGCCAACTGCTCGGCCAGGTCGCGATCGAGGTCGGGGTCCTGGGCGTTGAGGCCCGGCCGGGCGGCGCCGGCGGTCTGATCCAGCATGGCCTCGTCCACCGCCATCAGGCCCCGCGGGCTGGTCACCAACGAAAAGCCGAAGCGATCGGCGATGCGCTGGGCCCAGACCCGCTCGTCGCCTTCGCGCTGCGGCCAGTAGGCGTTGATCGCCGCGACCACCGGCGCGCCGCACCGGGCCAGACTCGCGGCGACGATCGCCGAATCCAGGCCGCCGGAGATTTCCAGCAGGATGGAAGATCGGTCCTTGGCCAAGGCCGCCACGCAGGCGTCGACCAGATCGGCCAGGCCCTCGGGATCGAGCCAGGTGCGAGAAGGCCGCGCATGATCGGCGGGTCGCCACAGCCGGGTCGCCTGGCTCGCGTCCCAGCCCGCCCGCATCACGCCGGGGCCGACGGCGACCACGCCCGCCAAGGGGCAGATCTCGCTCCAGAGATTGCCGCGCGCCAGGATGTCGCCGACCTTGCTCCAGTCGACGGCCAGCCCCTCGGGGGCGCAAGGGCCGTGCGCGGGCGGGGTGGAAGCGATGAAGGTCACCTCGTCGCGAACCCAGGTCAGACAGTCCAGCGCCCCGGTCGGGTCGCGCAGCAGCGTGGGCGGCGCGTCGCCCGCCTTGAGGATCGCCACGTAGCGCCCCCAGGCATGACGGATCAGGAGCCGCGCGGCGTCAGCCGGCGCCGCATTGACCATCAGGTGGAGCGGGAAATCCTGGGCTCGCCCCTCACGGGTCGCGGCGGTGTCGAAGAGGTCGCCGATCACGGCCCCGCCCTGGTTCGGCGCGGCCCTGACCTTCGGCGGACGGGCGCCGCGGACGTAAACGGCGATCTCGTGGGCGCGATGGGCCAGGGTCCAGTCCCCCTCGGCCTCGATCGCGGCGCGCTTGGCCTCGGCCGCCTGGCTCGGCACGCCTCGGGGCCAGACCATGGCGAGATACTCGCCCATCAGACCGCCAGGATCGGGGTGTAGGCGATGAGGCGTTCGACATCGTCGTCCAGCGCCACCGGCCCGGACTGCAGCCAGCAGTGAGCCATGAACGGCCAGGTCCGCACCCCAATCACCCAGTCGGCGTCGAGCCCGAGGCGCCGCAGATAGCCCAGGAGGTGATAACTGCGCTTGAGGCAGGCGCCGCCGACCAGCGACCAGGGCCGCAGGACCGCGAAGACGGCGGCGGCGTCCAAGACGGCCTCATGGTGCGCGACGTCAGCGGACTCATTGACCGGCGGGCGGCCTCGCCGCGCGTGCTCCAGGATCCGCGCGAAGTCGAGGCGGCGGAAATCGCGCGCCGCCGCCCCGCTGGCGAGCAAGCCGGCGGCGATTTCGCGCGAGCTTGGACGGCGGGCGGCGCCGCGCAGATCGAGGGTGGGTTTGGGCGGGATCGCCCGGACCGCCGGCCTGGGCATGTGCGTCACCAGGCCCGCCTCGATCAAGGTCTGGGCGGACGTCTCGTCGCGCGGGCTCACCGCGCCGCCGTCATCCAACGCCACCAGCAAGCTGGCCTGGACGAGGCAGAGGTAGGCGTCGGCGGCGACATCGAGAAAGACGATGTCTTCGTCGATCACGGTTGCATGCACATCGCTGGCCAACCACAGCGCCATCGCGGCCTCCCAGCCGATTGCCCTGTCGCGCGGCGCGGCGGCCGCGCGGCAGGACCGATCGCTCAGAACCAGGCGAGCTGGGGTTGCATCGGCTCGCGCAGGCCCTCGTCGTCGACCGAGCGGGTCAGATCGAGCGCGCCGCCGAGGCGGATCACCCGAAGGATGGTGGTGGAGTTGGACATGGCTTTGACTTTCGCTGTGGCCGCGTCAAAGACGCGGCGGCGTTACGGATCTCGCCGGCAAGGACGCCGACGAGGCGATGGGCGGCGCGACCGGGCGCGTCGCCGCGGCCGGGTCAGACGAAGTAGTACTGGCTGCTGCCGGCTTCCTTGATGGTGCCCTCCTCGATGGACAGGGTCAGGGACTTGGCGGCGCCCAGACGCAGCAGGGTGATGCGGGGGGTATTGGGGGTCATGGCAGGTTCCTTTTCGAAAACGCCGCCGATCGCGGCCCCTCAAGCCAGCGCCCCGACTGTTTGATATTCAAACGATATCCGGTCGATATTTTCCGCCCCCGGCCAGGCGCGCGATGGCGGCCGCGGCGCCCATCCGGCGGCGATGGTGCAAGCGCACCGCGCTCCTGAGCGCCACGCCATTGCCAGTCTCGAACGCCGCCACGACGCTCAGGGCCTCGGCCGCCAGATCGCTAAAGAGCTGCGCCTCGATCGGCTGGAACGGCGCCAACCGCTCAGCGGTGCGCTGGTAGGCCTGGGCGAGCATCAAATCGTCCGCGCCGAGCACGACTTCGAGGAACAGCGCCTCGAGAGTCGCGGCGGCGTCGCGCCCAGGCGCGGCGAGATCGGCGGCGAAACTGAACGGCGCGCGCGACGGCCATTGACGGTGCTTGGCGCGCCGCTCGGCGTCCGGCGCCAAGGCCGCCGCCAGATAGAGCAGGCGCAGATGATAGAGTTCGGCCAAGGCAGGGCCGTCCAGTTGAGGCCGGGTGTAGGCGGGTCCCCGTTTCTCGACAAGGTCTTCGCCCGCCAGCCGCGAAAGCGCCTCGCGCACCGGCGTCGGCGAAAGGCCCAGCTCCGCCGCGATCAGGTTGATGGGCAGGGCCGCGCCTGGCGCGTCCACGCCCAGGCGAAGACGACGTCGCAAAGCGCCCAGCGCCAGGCCAAAGGAGTCGCGCGATGGAGGCAAGGTCTTGGTCCGCGATGCCGCCTCGCCAGTTTCAACTCTGACGGCGACGGGTCGACCCTTCGACGCGGGCGAACACGTCGGCGAGCGCATTTCTCGGCGACTTCCGGCGTTTGACGCCGATTTCCGACGTCGGGACGCCCTCTGGCTCGCCGCCGAACCGCCAGCCTGCATGAACCGTGCAGGAATCCGGTACGGCCTTCCGGAAAATTCGCACGGACACGGATGAACACGCTTGGTGGTCGGCCAGGCGACATTAAATGTGGCCCAACAGCCCGGAATACGTAGGGTTGTGCTTTGACCATGGGTTCGCGTGAGGACTCATGTCTGTAGCCAGTGTCGAGTACAGCTTTGGTCAAACGCGCATCCGAGGACCTGGAGCGTCAGCGCCAGCTCCTGTCAAAGACCCTGAAACTGATCCGCGGCTTACGCCACATGAGCGCCCGCGCGGTCGCCGACGCCATGGGCATGCCGCTGCGCAGCTATTACAGCTTCGAAGCTGGCCAGGGTCCGTTGGACATCGCCAAGATCTGGCGGTTCGGCGAGGCCACCGACAGCGATCCGGCCGGCATCATGGACACGCTGATGCTCGGCTCGCCTGACCACGCCCTGCGCAGCATGGACAATAAGATCGTCTCCATTCAATTGGCCTCGTTCCGTCGGTTCAGCGACAAGGTCGGAGACCGGATGACCCACATCGGCCCGGCCATCCTGATCGAGGCGTTCAAGCGCCCGTTCGACAGTCTTGAGGATCATCTGGACAAGCGCGACGAGAACACCGAACGCTGGTTGGCGGAGAATCTGCCAAGGATGCTGCCGCCGGACGAATAGTCCTGGCCCGCCGCTGGCGGGGAACGTCGAGGATTGGCGGGCCGCGCCAGATCGCATCGACGGCGATGTCGACCGCGTCCGGATCGACCGGCGCCCGCAAGCCCCAGTGCCCGGGCAGGGTCTCCATCGCGCCGGCTCGCAGGCGCGCATAGTCCGCGCGGTAGCGAGGATTTCGTCGCAGGAACTCCCAGGCCAGACGCGCCAGGCACAGGGCGACGCCGGCGGCTTCCACGGATGCCGGGACGAGCGGGGGCGGGACGGCGGCGACGAGGGGCTTGGCCATGGCTTTATTGAAGCGCCTGATCCGCTCGACCCGGAATCACCGTCGCCGCGAGGCTCGGCGGTCGCTTCGGAAAATTGGCGCCGTCGTCCGGTCCGCGCCGGATTGCCGTCCACGCCTACCGGTTTCCTGCACGACGTCTACCAAAGCCGGCACAGGCCGTGCAGATCTCCCGTCAGCGCACACGATGTCCCCAGGAAAGATCCCGACAGCAGCAGGATGACCGCGCTCCCGCCCCTCCAGGCGGCGGAGCGCCAGACCTCGACGGTCTTGGGCGGATCGGTGCGGGCCGGCCGCAGGCCGCAGAGCGCGCGGTAGCCGCCCGCGACGAGATCCTCGGCGGCGCGCAGCAAGCGCTGGACGCGCATGCGCATATAGTCGGATCGGCCGCCCCAATCCTCGTGAACCCGAGCCTCCCCGAACAGCAGCATGGCGATGTCGCGCTGGCTGGCCCCCGCGCGCCGGGCGTCGTGCGCCCGAAGCATTTGAAGCCAGCGCGCGGCCTTCGAGCGCGAACCCCGTCCAACCGATGAAAGTCGTCCGGTGTCGCGCAACGTGATCAGCGAACGCAGGCCGTCCATCGACGCCACGCCGACGCTATAGGCGGGCAGATGGAACCGGCAACGCACGGGTCCGGCCAGGACGTCGCCGTCGGCCACGGCGAAGCGAAGACGCCGCGCGCCGTCGCTGACCATCACGTGTTGATGGCCATCCTGGGTGCGCACCACGATGACGGCCAGGTCGAGCCCGCGCAGATCGAGGGCGTCTGGATCCTCGACCATCGCCGGTGTCAGGCTCAGCACCGGCACCGAACTGTCGGCTTGCCAGCGCCAAAGCACCGTAGGAACCGGGTCGGCGCCTGGGCCTTCGCCCACGAAACAGAGACCCGGGACGACGCCGGCCAGATCCTGCGACTCGGTCACGGTCTGTCGTCGCCCAAATTCCCAGGCCCACACCGACGGGTCGGCCGCGAGCAGGGGGCGATAGGCCTCTTGGGACCTCCAGGGCGGCAATGGCGTCCGATCCGCCGACATGGCGACCCGCTCATCATGGCGCAGACTTAAAAGTCTGGCTAAAGGTCCAAGGGCTGTCGAGGGGCGGACCGGCGTCGGCGTCGGTTGCGCCTGGGCGGAAGCCGGGTCATTCATCGCCGGGTTGGACGGCCCCGACAGGCTGTGGCGGGACCGTCCAGACGAAGACGAAGACCAGACGGAGGACGCGCATGGCGCCCGTGCTCGATCCTGAGATCGCCGACCTTGCGCCTTGGTCCGAGAGCCTGACGGACTACGACCTACAGCATCTGGTCGTCTATCTGCGCCTGCTCGACGCCCGCCGGGACGAGGCTGACTGGCGCGAAGTCGCGCTCTTGGTGCTGCACCGCGACGCCGCCCAGGATGAGGCCTCGGCCCGCGCCTGCTGGGAAACGCACTTGAAGCGGGCCGAGTGGATGACGACGACCGGCTACAAGGACCTCCTCACGGCCAAGACGGGCCAAGCCTAGTGGAGGCGCTAGGCGCCGCCCTCTGTTCGGAAGCGCGCCTTGGCCGGATAGACGACCCCCACGCCGACGTCGCTGGTTGAGGTCCGGGCGCCGAGCGCGACCCATGTCTGCAGATCCGCGATGCGGTAGACGACCCTGCCCCCGAGCTTCGAATAGGCCGGTCCCGTCCCATGGGAGCGATGCTTTTCCATGGTCCTGGGCGAGAGGCTGACAAAGCGCGCTGCCTCCTTCGTGCAGAGCAACAGGGGCGGGGGGAGCAGATCCTAGCGCCTGCGTGACCCGTGACTGGCGAGCCGGAAGCGGCTCGCTCTGCAAGACACCTGGGACGCTCGTTACCCTACCTTCCGGACGCCGCGATCGGGCGCCGTGAGGGCCGCAACCGTATCACCAGCCTCCTGTCTCGCACGGGCGGGGCGCTGTTGGCGCGGCCTGGACGCGGTCTGGCCCCGGACCACCTTGCCGAGATGTTCCGCCTCGCCAAGGTGAAGACCGATGAGCCCGCGTGGACGGACAGCCGCGATCCCCGGCGGCTGTCGACGCGGATGACCGGAGCCAGACCCATGGCCGACGAGAAGTTTCTGACCACCGATGAGGTCGCCGAGCGTTATCGCGGCGAGGTCTCGGTCGGCACCCTCGAAAACTGGCGCGCCCAGCGCATCGGTCCGCCGTTCGTCAAGATCGGCAAGGCCGTGCTCTATCCGATCGAGGAACTGGACGCCTGGGACCGGCGAAACCTCGTGGCCTGCGACGACGCCAAGGTCGTGGGACGTCGACGTCAGAGTCCACCGAGCAACCAACCCGGCCTGGTTCCATGACCGATCATGCTCAAGATTTCCGACAGGTTGATACGTCGCAATGAGGGAAGCCGTTTTGAGATGCGTAGTGCCCAGCGTGTCGTAGCGCGCGGAAGGCAGACGGATGAGCGGTTCGAACTCGCACCAAGGCCATCACCCTGACCCTGGCGTCCCGGTCGGCGAGCATCGCGATCCCGTCTGCGGCATGAGCGTGGATCCGGCCACCGCGCCGGAGCACCGCCAGCACGCGGGCCAGCATTACCACTTCTGCTCGGCCGGCTGCGCTCGCAAGTTCGACGCCGAGCCTGAACGCTACCTGCAAAACCCCGCCACGCCGACGGCAGCAGCGTCCGAGGCCACGCCGGGCGCGATCTATACCTGCCCGATGCACCCAGAAATCCGGCGGTCCGGCCCGGGCAGCTGCCCGATCTGCGGCATGGCCCTGGAGCCGCTGACCGTCACGGCCGACAGCGGACCCAATCCCGAACTGCGCGACATGACGATCCGGTTCTGGATCGGCCTGGCCCTGGCCTTGCCGGTCTTCGCGCTGGAGATGGGCGGCCACGTCGGACTGATGGCGCCGCACCTGGCGCCGGGGGTGTCCAATTGGGTCCAATTGGCCTTGGCGACCCCCGTGGTGCTGGGCTGCGGCTGGCCCTTCTTCGAGCGTGGCGCCCGCTCGCTGGCGACGCGCCAGCTCAACATGTTCACGCTGATCGCCATGGGCATCGGCGTAGCCTGGGCCTACAGCGTGGTGGCCACCCTGGCGCCCCAGCTCTTCCCGGCTGCCTTCCGCCGACCCGACGGCTCGACGCCGATCTATTTCGAGGCCGCCGCGGTGATCACGGTTCTGGTGCTGCTGGGCCAGGTGCTTGAGCTGCGCGCCCGCGAGAACACCTCCGGCGCGATCAAGGCGCTGCTGGACCTGTCGCCCAAGACCGCGCGCCGGATGTTCGACGGCGAGGACTTCGAGATTCCCGTCGAGGACATCCAGGTCGGCTTCCACCTGCGCGTGCGCCCCGGCGAAAAGATCCCCGTCGACGGCCGGGTGCTGATGGGCGAGGCCTCGGTCGACGAGTCCCTGGTGACCGGCGAGTCCATGCCGGTCCACAAGTCTCCGGGCGACAAGGTGATCGGCGGCGCGCTGAACAAGACGGGCTCCTTCCTGATGATCGCCGACAAGGTCGGCGCCGACACCTTGCTCTCGCAGATCGTGGCGATGGTGGCCGAGGCCCAGCGCAGCCGCGCGCCCATCCAGCGGATGGCCGACCGGGTATCGGGCTGGTTCGTGCCGGCCGTCATGCTCGTCGCCCTGATCGCCTTCGGCGCCTGGGCGGCGTTCGGCCCGCCGCCGAGCATGGCCTTCGCGCTGGTGGCGGCGGTCTCGGTCCTGATCATCGCCTGTCCCTGCGCCCTGGGGCTGGCCACGCCGATCTCGATCATGGTCGGTGTCGGCCGCGGCGCGGCAGCCGGCGTGCTGATCAAGAACGCCGAGGCCCTGGAGCGCTTCGAAAAGATCGACACGCTCGTCGTCGACAAGACCGGCACCCTCACCGAAGGCCGACCGGCCGTCACGGCGATCCGCCCGGCGGCGGGGTTCACGGAGGAGGAGATTCTGCGCCTGGCCGCCAGCCTGGAGCGGGCCAGCGAGCATCCGCTGGCCGACGCGATCGTTCGAGCCGCGGCGGCGCTGGAGCTGCCGCTGTCGCATCCCGAAGACTTCGACTCGCCCGTGGGCAAGGGCGTGGTCGGCAAGGTCGAGGGGCGCGTCCTGGCGATCGGCTCGGCCCGCTTCCTGGACGAGCAAGGCGTGGCGTCGGCGCCGCTCGCCGACCAGGCCGACGCGCTGCGCCAGGACGGCGCCACGGCGATCTATGTCGCCATCGACGGAGCGGTCGCCGCCGTGCTGGCCATCGCCGACCCGGTCAAGCCGACCACCCAGAAAGCCGTCGAAGCCCTGAAGGCGGACGGCGTGCGCGTGGTCATGCTGACCGGCGACAACCGCACGACCGCCCAGGCCGTCGCCAAGCGGCTGGGCATCGACGAGGTCGAGGCCGACGTCCTGCCCGACGAGAAGGCCGCCGTGGTCAAGCGCCTGCGGGCTGAAGGCCGCAAGGTCGCCATGGCGGGCGATGGCGTCAACGACGCGCCGGCCCTGGCGGCGGCCGAGGTCGGCGTCGCCATGGGCGCGGGCTCGGACGTCGCCATCGAGAGCGCCGGGGTCACGCTGCTGCACGGGGACCTGGAGGGCCTGGTCAAGGCGCGTCGCCTCTCGCGAGCGGTGATGGGCAACATCCGGCAGAACCTGTTCTTCGCCTTCGCCTACAATGTGGCGGGCGTGCCGATCGCGGCCGGGGTGCTCTATCCGGTGTTCGGCTGGCTGCTGTCGCCGGCGATCGCCGCGGCGGCCATGGCTCTGTCCTCGGTCAGCGTGGTCGGCAATGCGCTGCGCCTGCGGGCGGTGCGGCTTTAGGCGCTGACTGGCGCGGGCGTTGTTGAGGGGTTGGGCCGCCGCCCGCGTAGGAACTTAGGACAAAGTCGCCTTTCAACAGGACCGCCCCATGACCTACCGCGCTTTCCTCGCCACCGCCGTTCTGTCGGCCTCGATCCTGGCCGGCGGCCAGGCCAGCGCCCACGCCAAGCTGGTGGCCTCCGACCCCGCCGCCAACGCCACGGTCGCCGCGCCCAAGACCATCCGCCTGACCTTCAATGAAAAGCTCGCCCCAGCCTTCTCGAGCTTCGAGCTGGCCATGGCCGACGGCATGAAGGCGCCGGTCAAGACCACCGTCTCGGCCGACCGCAAGACGATCACGGGCGTGCCCAAGGGCCGGCTGATGGCGGGCGCCTACAAGCTCACCTGGCATGCGGCCGCCGCCGATGACGGTCACCGCATGGATGGGACCCTGGCCTTCACGGTGAAGTAGCCGATGGAGACCGCGGTAGTCCTCGTTCGCTGGGCGCAATATGTGACGTGCTTCGTCCTGGCGGGCGGGGCGCTCTTCGCGCTCTACGCCCTGCCGGCCGCGGGTCCGTCCAGCGCCGTGGCGCTGGGCTGGCCGCGTCGGCTCCTGGCGGGCTGCGCCGCGCTGCTGGTCGTGGCCAGTCTCCTGGGTCTTGTGCTGCAAACGGCCGTGGTCGCCGGGTCGCTTTCCGCGGCGCTGGATCCCTCGATCCTGACCTCGGTGATCAGCGAGATGGCGATGGGCGCGGCCTCGCTCGCACGGGCCCTGGCCGCGGTCGTGGCGCTGCACGTGCTTCTGCTCGCGCCGCCCGGCCGCGCCGCCTGGATCGCTGTATCAACGTTGGGGGCCGTGGCTGCGGCCAGCATGGCCTGGATGGGCCACGGCGCGGCCACCGAAGGTTTCGGCGGGAGCCTGCACCTGGCGGCCGACATCGCCCACCTCGCGGCGGCCGCCGTCTGGGTCGGCGCCCTGGTGTTCTTTCTGGGGCTGGCCGGGGTCAGTCGGCGTGACGCGCGACAGGCGCCGACCTTCCATGCCGCCCTGGCGGGTTTCTCGGGCATCGGCTCGGGCGTCGTCGCCGTGCTGGTCGCCAGCGGCCTGATCAACAGCTGGTTCCTCGTCGGGCCCATGGGCGTTGCGGCCCTGGTCCGCACGCCCTACGGGCTTCTTCTGCTTCTCAAGCTCGTTCTCTTCGGCGCCATGGTCGTGCTGGCCGCCGCCAACCGGTTTCGCCTGACCCCGGCCCTGCGCGAAGCCCTGGTCGAGCCGGCGCCGCCCAGCACGGCGGTCAAGGCGCTGCGCCGCAGTCTCGTGCTGGAACTGAGCGCGGCGATGGCGCTCGTCGCCGTGGTCGCCTGGCTAGGGCGTCTCGCGCCGATCAGCGCGCAATAGCCGCAACGTTCAGAGCACCGGTTCGTGCGCCGGCTCGGGCGTGGGGCGCCGCGCGAAGGGATCGCGCGCCCGCAACCAGTTACGCGCAGGCCGTTCGACAAGATGGTAGGCGACCATCGCGGCCAGCTGACAGGCCACGAACGCTCCTGCCCAGGCCAAGGCGATCCCGGCGCCGGACAGGTCTGGCGCCAGCCTTTCCAGAGCGTGGAAATAGACGATGTCGGCCGGAAGGTGGACCATGTAGAGGCTGTAGGAGACCTCGCCGAGATAGACGAGCGCCGGCGCCGACATCGCGCCTGGCTTCGCGGCCTTGGACGTCTCGGCCAGGCAGAAGATCAGCATAGCCAGACCCGGCCAGATATAGAGATCGCTCAGTCGCAGGTTGGCGGCGATCGCCACCCAGACCGTCGCGGCGAGCGCGCCGAATCCGGCCATGCCGGCCGGCAGGCTCAGGCTCGATCCCAAGCGATGCAGGGCCGCGCCCATCAGGAAGGCCGGGATGATCCGCAAGGCGCCGATCTGGGCGCTCATGTCGGTGAACAGCACCCCGCGCCCCTGGGCCGTCAGGAACATGGCGACGAACAGGGCGAGCACGGCGAGGACGAAGAGGCGTGGCCAACGCCTCAGCGACACCGAGGCGATGGCCGCGACCGGAAAGCCGAGGTAGGCGAACCACTCAGCCGAGATCGACCAGGAGGGGAAGTTCCATTGCACGGTGGGCGTCGTGCCCCAGGCATGCACTAGCAACAGGTGCTGGGGGAGCATGCGCGGGTCGAACGCCTGGGGATCGAAGCGGACGCCCAGCTTCAAGGCCGCGAGCCAGATGGCGATCGTCGCGGCCAGGGTGACCAGATGGACGGGATAGACCCGCGCCAGGCGCGCCCAAAGGAAGGAGCCGTAGTTGAACCGTCGCTCGGCCCAGGCCCGCGTATAGACGTGGCTGAGGATGAAACCCGACAGGATGAAGAAGAGGTCGACGCCGAGGTAGCCCTTGGCGGCCAGGCCAAAGCGCTCGAGACCAAGGTCCAGGTGGTTGCGGAAATGATAGACGAGCACCCACAGCGCCGCGCAGATGCGCAACGACGTGAGCGGACGGATGTCCGACGGATACATGGCCCCTCCCCCGAGGCAATGGTTGGAGCCGGCGAGCGCCGGCCCGATGGGCGCTAGACCGCGGTCAGGCCGACGATGGTCTGGCCCCGCAGCTTGAAGCGCACCTTGGTCCCGACGCTCAGGCCCTTCAGGAGGGTCGGATCAGCGACCTTGAAGGCCATGGTCATCGGCGGCCACTTCAGCGCCGGGATCGCTTCATGGGCCAGAGTGATCTTGGCGGCCTTGGCGTCGATGGCGCGCACGACGCCGACCGCCTCGACCGGCGCGCTCGCCTCAACCGCATGCGCCGCAGGGTCCATAGCGCTCATCTGGGCGGCCGCCGGCTGGGCCAGCAGGGTCAGGGCGCTCGCAAGAGCGAAGCATCTTCATGGAAGCCTCGCTAGGATCGATGGTCAAAACCAGGCCCTCAGGCCGAGCACGAAACTGGTCTCGGTGACCTCGTCGCCGCGCAGCCGGGCGAAGTCCGCGGCGCGCCCGAACCGCTTGGATAGGGCGACGCCGACATATGGCGCGAATTGGCGCCGAACCTCATAGCGAAGGCGCAATCCGAGCTCGCCGCTCGAGAGCCCCGAACCGATCGCCGCTGCGGGGATGTCTTGGGCGGCGAAGTTGAGTTCGGTGCGCGGCTGCAGGATCAGGCGCTGGGTGAGGCGCCAGTCGATCGCCCCTTCGGCGCGCGCGAGGACATCGCCCTTGCTGGAAACGAACACCGCTCCGCCCGCCTCGATCCAGTAGGGCAACAGGGTTTCGAACCCGACGGCGGCATAGGTGCGCGACTTGGGCTCGACATCCTGGCGCAAGCCCACCTGCAAGTCGGTATAGAGCGCCACGGGCCTGGAATAGAGCGCCTGCACCTCGCTGGCCTGAACGCCGTGACGGCCGCCCTCGCCCTCGGATTTGATCACCAGGCGATTGAGGTCGCCGCCGAACCAAGCCTCGCCGTCCCAGTGATAGCCGTTGCCCCCGGCCTGGGCGCGGTATTCCAGGAGGTTGGCCATCACCTGCGAGACCTGGGCGCCGCCATGCTCCTGCCGGAGCACGGCGCGAGCCCGGTCCATGGCGGCCGGATCGAAGACCCTGTCGGCCAGATGGTCGGTGGGCGGCGCCGGCGGAGCTGTTTCGTGATCGGGCAAGGGCGGCGGTCCCATCGCTTCGGCCGGGCGTTCCGATTGACCGGAGACAGCCAGGCCGGGCATGGCGCCCATGTCGTGGCCGGCGTGGGGGTCGGTCGCCGGCGCGACCTGCGTCTGAGGCATGGCCATGGCCGGCATGGCGCCCATGTCGTGTCCGGCATGGGGGTCGGCGGCTGGAGGCGGGGCCGCCGGCGCAGGCTTGGAACTGGGCGCGGCTGGCGCGCCGGCGTGGCCGGCGTGCTGGGCCAGGGCCGGCGCGGCCCACAGGACCGGCAAGAGGGCGATCAGCGAGGCCTTCATCGCGCGCCCTCCGCGGGGGTGTCGCGCACGCTGAAGACCTGAAACATCCCCGCGTGCATGTGATAGAGCATGTGGCAGTGGAAGGCCCAGTCGCCGGTCTCGGCGGTGAAGTCGAAGCTGACGCGGCCGCCGGGCAGGACGATGACGGTGTGCTTGCGCGGCATGTGGCCCGCCGGTCCGAAGGCCAGTTCGAAGAAGTGGCCGTGCAGGTGGATGGGGTGGGCCATCATGGTGTCGTTGACCAGGGTGACCCGGACCCGCTCGCCGTGGCGGAAGGCGTAGGGCGGCGGCCGATCGCTGAACTTGCGCCCGTCAAACCCCCACATGAACCGCTCCATGTTGCCGGTCAGGTGGATCTCGAGGGATCGCTCCGGGGCGCGCGGGTCGGGATTCGGCTCGAGGGCCACTAGGTCGCGATAGACCAAGACCCGGTGGCCGACGCTTTCGAGGCCCTGGCCAGGCTCGCCGGTGCGATCCATCGGCATCGGCGCGATCGACTGCACGCCCGGACCGAGCCTGACCTGAGGCGCGTTGTCCGGATTGCGCATGGACATGTCCATGCCGCCCTTGTCCATCTTGCCCATCACGTCGCTTCCGCGCTGGCGCGGCGGCGCCATGCCGGGCGCGGGGGTCGCGGCCTTGGCGCCCATGGCCGCGTGATCCATGCCGGACATGTCCGTGGAGCCATGGTCCATGCCCCCCATGTCCATTCCCTCCATATCCATGCCCATGTCGCGCATGGTGGTCAGCGGCCGCTCGCGCGGCGGCGGGACCTCGGCGCTCATGCCCAGCCGCGGCGCCAGGGTGGCGCGGCCCAACCCAGAGCGGTCGACCGACTCCGACACGATCGTGAAGGCCTTGTCTTCGGCGGGCTGGACGATCACGTCATAGGTCTCGGCGTTGCCGATCTGGAACTCGTCGACCTCGACGGGCCGCACGTGCTGGCCGTCGGCGGCGACCACGGTCATGCGCAGCCCCGGGATGCGGACGTTGAAGACCGACTGGGCCGCGGCGTTGATGAACCGCAGGCGCACGCGCTCGCCGGGCGCGAACAGCGCCGTCCAGTTGTCCGCGGGGCCATGGCCATTGACCAGGAAGGTGTAGGCCGCGCCGGTGACGTCGGAGATGTCGGTCGGGTCCATCAGCATCTTGGCCCAGTCCAGGCGCTCGGCCAGGGTCTGGTCCTTGCCGGCCAGAAGCCCAGCGAGGGTCTGGCGCTGGTAGTTGAATGCGCCGCTCTGCTGCTTGAGCTTCTTGAAGATCTGGTGCGGGTGCAGGCGGCTGAAGTCCGACAGCACCACGACGTGCTCGCGGTCGAAGGCCACCGGATCAGGACCGACCGGATCGATGATAATGGGCCCATAGTGGCCCATCTGCTCCTGCAGGCCCGAATGGCTGTGGTACCAATAGGTGCCCGCCTGGCGGACCTGGAATTCGTAGGTGAAGGTCTCGCCGGGCTTGACGCCCGGGAAGCTGACGCCGGGCACGCCGTCCATCTGGAAGGGCACGAGCAGGCCGTGCCAGTGGATCGAGGTGTCCTCGTCGAGCGTGTTGGTCACCGACAGGCGGACATGCTGGCCTTCCTTCAGCCGGATCAGCGGGCCAGGAACCGTGCCGTTGATCGTCACGGCGTGGCCGGCCTTGCCGTCGACCGTGATCGGCGTGTGGCCGATGGTCAGCTTGATGTCCTCGCCCGAAAGGGCGGCCGGCGCGCGGCCGGGATCGCCCGCCGCGCGCGCCCAGGACGGCAGCAGGCTCGCCAGGGTGGCGCCGCCGCCGAGGACGGCGAGCGATTGGAGAAAACGACGGCGATCGAAAGCCGCGCTGGATCGAAGCATGACAGCCCTTTGACGATGACGCGCCGGCGGCAGGCCGTGAGGGACGGCCGCGACGCGATCTCTAGGTGGCTACGCGCCAAACCGTCGCCCCCCTCGCCGGCGGGCGAAAAAAGTCAGGGATCGACCAGCCAGTCGGCCAGCCGCTTGCGGGCGCGATAGGCGCGCATCTCGATGGTCTTGACGCTGACGCCCAGGACCGCCGCGGCGTCCTGTTGTGAATAGCCTTCCAGATAGGTGAGGATCAGCGGCTCCTTGAGCTGGTCGGGCAGGCGCGCGATCGCCGCCTCCAGGCGCGACAGTTGTTCGGCGCGCAGACTCGCCGCCTCGGGGCCCGGCGCGGGGTCGGCGGGATCGGGCGCGCCTGGCGCGTCGATCGACCGCTCGCCCAGGATCAGCCGCCGAACCAGCAGGCGACGCCCCCGGTCGCGGCACTTGTTCAGGACGATGGCCCGCATCCAGGCGCCGAACGGCCGGGTCGGATCATAGCGATCCAGCGCCTTCCAGGCGGCCACGAAGCTTTCCTGCACCACCTCGTGGGCGGCTTCGGAGTCGCCGACATGGCGCCGGGCGAAGGCGTGCAAGGCGCCCTTGTGACGCCGCATCAGCGTGCTGAAGGCGCGCTCGTCGCCGCGCGCCGCGCGCCTGGCCAGCGCGCCGTCCTCGTCCTCGCCAAGGCCGGCGGTCACGGCGTCTCGTTCGTGAGCGCCTCGCTGACGCGGCGGTCGAATTTGGCCGCCTGCTCGGGGGTCAGCACCTTACGCATCGCCAGGACGTGCTGGACCGTCTCCAGCTGCAGCGCCCCCATGGCGACATGGAAACGCTCGACCGCGGCCTCGACCTCGGGCCCGTATTCGTGGCGCGCCTGGATGGCGGCGGCCAGTTGGGCGTTGGCCGCGCGCAGCTCGGCCTCCCGGGCGCGGCGACGCACGGCGAAATCCTGTTCGAGCGCCTCGAGCCGGCGATCCTGATCCGGGCTGAGCTTCAGCTCGTGGTGAACCATCTCGTGCAGCGACTGGGCGTGATGCATCGGCAAGAACCGGCCCGAGCCGAGCCAGCCGCCGGCGATCCCGGCCAGCAGCGCCAGGACGACGGTCAGGGCCGCCCCGCGCGAGATCCGGCGCATGTCAGCGCCCGCCGAGCAGGGTCGACGGCGCCAGGTGCGCGTCGACCGAAAACGCCGAGATCTCGGAGGGGGCGCGCGCGGCGGCGTTGGCCGCGAGACTGCCGCCGACCATGCCCAGGCCCAGGGCCGCCACCACCGAGGCCGCGCGCAGCGGCACGAGCGCGTTCGCCGCGCGCCGGCCGTCGCGCCAGCTGTCGATCCTGGCCCACACCTGGCCTTCCAGGCCGGGCAGCTGGGCGTGCGGCTGGCGCCGCAACGCCTCGAAAAGTTCGTCGAGCTGGTCGCTCATCGTCGATCCCCTGACTCTGCACGCCTACATACGCGGCCCGCGGTCCAACCCCTCACCTCAGGCGCGACGCGCCCCCGGGCCGGCCGTGCGTCCGGCGCACGACGCGGAGAAAAACCATATGCTGAAAACGTCCGCACGGATCCACAGGTGTTGGGCCGCTGGCGACGCTCGGGTGCGGGTGAAAGCCACGCACGCCCCGGCCCCGCATGGCGATCGCCCCCCGGGGGGACGCGCCCGCGCCCAGGACGGCCGAGGTTCGGAGCGGCGCGATCGCCGCCGCGGCCTGGCGCCCCGTCGCGCGAGACGAGGGCCAAAACCTGCGCTTCGGAATCTACGTATTCCGACCCGGGACGTAGGACCCTAGTCCTGGACTCGAAGAACAACTTCTTCCCGTCGAAGATCAAACGGCGGCGCATCTACTCATCTTCAAACCTATTCATCTAAGGAGTCAAAGATGATCAAGACGTCCGTCATCGCCGGCTTGGCCGGCATCGCGATGCTCGTTGCAACGCCGGTTCTGGCGCAAGGGATCGGCCACACCTTCTTCATGAAGGGCTCGATCGTCGCGAACGACAGCAACGGCACCGTGATCTGCATCGGCAAGGCGGACGGCGCCGAGGTCGGCCAGACCCTGGAAGTCTACCGCGTCAAGCAGCTGCCGGGGCCCAACAAGGCCCCGCCGTCCTATCGGCGCGACCTCGTCGGGCACGTGAAGATCGACCACGTCTTCGACGACCACTTCGCCCATGTCACGGTCGCCGACGGTACGCCGGCCAAGCACGACATCGTCGAGCTGCGCAAGAACTGAGCGGGCGATCGGTTCGCCAGCGGCGGGATGGCCCACGCCGTCTCGCCGGAGCGACCGGCGCGCGCGCCCCTCCGCTGACCTTGGGCTTTCGTCCAACGAGCGAGGCGACGAGTATCATGACGACCTTCAAGATCGGCGCGTTCGCCGCAGCCGCCGGCGTGCGGCGCGATACGATCCGGTACTACGAGCGCACCGGCCTGCTGCGCGATCCGGGCAGGACCGGCGCCGGCTACCGTGTCTATGAGGACGCCGACCTCCTGCGGCTCCATTTCATCCGGGCCGCGCAGGAGCTCGGCTTCACGCTCGCCGAAACCGCCGACCTGCTCGCGCTTCAAGCCTCCGACACCGCCAAGGCGTCGGCGGTGCTGGAGATCACCCGCGAGAAGATCCGCGACGCCGAACGCCGCATTCAGCGGCTGTCGGATATCCGTGACGTGCTCAGCGCGCTGGCCGACGATTGCCCGATGGACGTGGCGGCCTCGGACTGTCCGATCCTGGCCTTCCTCGCCGAAAGACGGGTCCGGCGGTCGGACGCCCGCGGCGACGCACCGCGGGAGGCGCTCTGACCCGCCCGGGCGCGCGGCGACACGTCAATCCTTGGCCGGCGACCTCGCCGGCTCCACCGCTCGCCCCTGGCGCGCCCGTCCGCGGCGAAGGCCATCGGTGTCGAGCCCATGATCTCCAGGGAGGAACTTGCCATGATCGACATCCGCCACACACTTCGCGCGCCCATCCAGGCGCTTGTGATCGGCGCCGCGGCGCTCGCCCTCACCGCCTGCGGCGACAAGGGCGCTGAGCCCCCGCCGCCCGCGGCCTCGGTCCAGGCCCCGGCCCCGTCGCCCGCCGCGGCCCCGGTCCCCAGCGCCGCCGATCCGGATCCCGGCGTCGGCGGCTCGACGGCGCCTTCGAACAACGCCGCCGGGCAACATGACGCCGATCACGACGCGGCGACGATGGAACGCCATCATCGTCAGGAGATGGATCACCACGCCATGCGCCAGGGCGGCGCGGCCACGGGGACGACGCCCCAACCCGACGCCGCGCCGATGAGCCCATCGGCTCCGATGAAGGACATGTGAAGACGAGGGCAAGCCCGATGCGCGGGACGACCAGCCGACAGGGATGGAGCTTGGGTCTGGCCGCCGCCTGCCTTCTGCTTTCGACGGCGGCCATCGCCCAGGAAGGCGACGAGCACGCGGCCCACCATCCGGGCGCGCAAGGCGGCGCGATGGCGGACGCCGGCGTCATGGGCGCCGCGCCGAGCCCCGCGGCAGCCGGCATGAGCGGAATGATGGACGAGATGATGGAGGGCGAAGGCGAGCATGGCGCCCGGCGCACGCCCTTCGTCTCACAACTGCTCGCCGCCCCGTCGCTCAGCGCCGAGGGGCGCAACCGGTTGATGGGCGAGGCCCAAGCGCGCGTGGAGCGCGGACTGGCCATGGCCGCCGAGGCCTCCGCCGCCGCGCGGTCCGAAGATCCGGCCGCCCGGGCGAGCGCGGCGCGGCGCCTGCGTGAAGCAAGCGACCTCTTCGCGAGCGGATCGGCCGCGCTCGCCGCCCTCGACCGCGGCGCGTCCCCGCAGCCGGCGGCGATCACCTGGTTTCGGGATCAGATGAGCCTGGGCGCGCCGCCGCACGCGGCGCCGATCCGGTGGCTCGGCGTCTCGCCGCCCCATTTCATGCTGATGTTCGTCCTGGCGATGGTCAGCGCGATGCTGCTGGGCCTGCAGGTCGCGCGCCTGCGGCGGGTCCGCAAGATCGTCGACGCCGGCGGGTCGACGGCCCCCGCGCCCGCCCCGGCGACCGCGACGGCCTCGCCACGCCAGGCGGCGGCCGTTGAGCCGGGCGCTGAAACGCTCACGCCGAGCAACGCCGCGCCGCCCGCCGGGGCGTCGCTGCGCAAGCCCAGGAGCTGGTCTGGCCCGTTGCGGGTGGTCCAGATCGTGCGGGAGACGCCGACGATTCAGACCTTCCGGCTGGCCGACCCGGCCGCCGATCGGCTGCCCTTCGATTTTCTGCCCGGCCAGTTTCTCCAGGTCGAGGTGGAGCCGGTGGATGGCAAGCCCTCGCGGCGATCCTACACCATCGCCTCCTCGCCGACGCAGCGCGCCTATGTCGAGCTAACGGTCAAGCGCGAGGAGCAGGGCGTCGTGTCGTGCTTTCTGCACGACAAGGTCGCCGTCGGCGACCTGCTGAAGACGACGGGCCCCTTCGGCGCGTTCACCTTCACCGGAACCGACGCCGACAGCATCGTGCTGATCGCCGGCGGGGTCGGCATCACCCCCATGATGTCGGTCCTGCGCTACCTGACCGACACGGCTTGGTCGGGCGAGATCTTCTTCCTGTACGGCGCCCGTTCGACCGACGAATTCGTCTTCCGCGAGGAGCTCGAGCGGCTCGAGCGGCGGTTCTCCAATCTGCACGTGATGGCGGCCATGCGACGCTCGGCCGGCACGGTCTGGCTGGGGCCGCAAGGCCCGCTCACCCGCCAGATGCTGCTCGACGCGGTCCCAGACATCGCCCGCCGCCGCATTCACATGTGCGGGCCGCCGGGCATGATGGCCGCGATGCGCCGGGAGCTGGCCGCTCTGGGCGTCCCGGACGCTCAACTTCACACCGAAGCCTTCGGGCCCGCGTCGCTGCCCGCCGACGCGGCCGAGCTCGAGGTCAAGGCGCCGCCCCCCGCGCCGTCATCCCCGAGCGTCGTCGCGCCCCCCACGCCGGCGGTCGCCGCGGCCACCATCACCTTTTCCGTGGCGGGCGTGTCGGCCCCGCTCCCCGCCGGCCAGACCGTCCTGGAAGCCGCGGAGGGCGCGGGGGTGGAAATCCCCTATGCCTGCCGCTCGGGTGAATGCGGCGTCTGCGTCACCCGGCTGATTTCGGGCGAGGTCACCATGGCGGTGGAGACCGGCCTGGATCCCGCCGACAAGGCCAAGGGCTACATCCTGGCCTGCCAGGCCAAGAGCACGGGCCAGCCGCTCGTGGTGGAGGCCTGATGCGCGAGCGCGGCGACATGGCCGTCGGCCTGCTTGTGGCCTTCCTGCTGCTCTTTCCGCTGGGCTACGTCCTGCACGTCGCGCCGCGCTTTCCCGGCAGCCTGGTCGGCGGCGTCATCGGCGTCGTCGCCGCCGTCCTCATGCTGCTGACCCTGCCCTATGTGGTGGTCAAGCACGTCAAGGCGGCGGAACGGTGGACAGGCCGGTTCGTCAGCAAGCCGACGCTGCTGGCCCTGCATGTGTATGCGGGCGTGCTGGCTCCGATCCTGGGGTTGGTTCATGCCGCCCACAAGTTCGGCAGCCCCGTCGGCCTAACGCTGACCGGCCTTGTGCTGCTGACGGTCCTCAGCGGCTTCGTCGGCCGCTACCTGCTGGCGCAGACGGCGCGGGCCCTGCGCGGCCGCCGCTCCGAGCTGGCGTCCCTGCAAGCGGCGTATCTCCACCTGCCGGCGCCCCCGGCGCCGACGGCGGCGGCCGTTGCGCTTTCCCGCTGGAAGCGGCTGTTCTTCGTCGCCGGCGAACCGCCGGCGCCGCCGCCCGATGGGGCCGAGGCCCTGGCCGCGGCCTTGGCCGACACCGAGTTCGCCATCCGCGCGGAGGGTGCGACCAACCGGCTGTTGTCGCGTTGGCGGTGGCTGCACGCTGTCCTGGGGGCGCTGGTCTACCTGGTGCTGCTTTTGCACATCGCCGCGGCCATCTATTTCGGGCTGCGCTGGCTATGATGCGGGACCGCCTCCTCTACTGGATCTTTGTCGCCGCCGGCCTGGCGCTGCTGGGCGTCGCGGCGATGATGCAGACAAGCGCGCCGCCCGGCGCCGGACCGGTGGCTCAGCTTGTCGCGCCAGGCCCCCTGTCGCCGGCCCACCAAGCCTTCGGCGCGCAGTGCGCCAGTTGCCACACGCCTCTCAAGGGCGTGGAGAGCAAGACCTGCGTCGCCTGCCACGCGAGCACCGATTTCGGAAACAAACAGTCGACCCAGTTCCATGCCCAGGCTAAGGAGTGCACGGCTTGCCACGTCGAGCACGAAGGCGCGCGCGCCATCGTGAAGATGGACCATCAGGCGTTGCTCGATCCGGCGGTGTGGCGAGGGCCGGCTGTTTCGCCACCCAATCCGCACGCCTTGCCGCCCGAAGCCGCGCTCAATTGCGCAAGCTGCCATTCCGTCCGCGATCCGCATCTGGGACTCTTCGGCCAGGACTGCGCCAGCTGCCACGCGACCAGCAGTTGGAAGGTTCCCAACTTCCGGCATCCGTCGGTCAGCTCGACGCAATGCTCGGAGTGCCACACCGCGCCGCCCAGTCATTTCATGGAGCACTTCAGCATGGTCTCCCAGCGCGCCGCCGGCTCCAAGGCGCGCGTCGAACAATGCTACGCCTGTCACACCACCGACAGCTTCAACAACATCCGCCGCCGAGGCTGGTATGATCACCATTGAGTCCGGCTGGCTCAGCGCCTTCTTCAGGCTCGCGGTGATCATCCTCGAGCTGGCGGGCACGCTGACCATCCTCAGCGGCGCGGCGCTGGCGACGATCCTGTTCGCCCTGCGGGCCCGATCGGGCGACCGGGCCAAGGCCTATGGCGCGTTCCGGTCCGCCCTCGGCCGAAGCATCGTTCTTGGCCTCGAATTCCTGGTCGCCGGCGACATCGTCAAGTCGCTCGTCATCAACCCGACCTTGGACGATCTCATCGTCCTGGCCGGTCTGGTCTTCGTGCGCACCTTCCTTAGCATCTCGCTCGGCGTCGAGATCAACGGCCACTGGCCCTGGGAGGACACGCGCATGGCCAGGGCCACGGGCCGCGAACCTTCCTCACCGCGGGTCTGACCAGACCCGCCCACCCGCCGGGAGATTGACATGCTGCAACGACGAGACCTGCTCACGGGAGCCGCCCTGTTGGCGGCCGGCGCCTCCCAGCCCGCCGCGGCGGCCGCCCAGGCCCACGACATGAAGGGCATGGACGCCATGCCCGGCATGGCGATGTCGATGAGCGACTGCATCGATCACTGCCTGGCTTCCCATCGCCGGTGCCTTGAGACCGCCGCCTACGCCCTCGATCAAGGCGGCGCGCTCGCCGCCCCCGACCTGATCGCCATGCTCACCGACTGCGCCGAGCTGTGCCAGGCGACCGCCAACTCCATGCTCCGCGGCTCGGCCCTGCACCCGGTGCTCTGCCGCGCCTGCGCCGAAGCCTGCGACCTGTGCGCGGCGGCCTGTTCGAAACCCCGCGCCGACGCCCCGATGGCCCAGTGCGCCGAGACGTGCAGGGTGTGCGCCGCGGGCTGCCGACAGATGTCGCGCTGACCGCGCCTTCGGACCTTACGTATACGCGCGGCCGCCAATTGCGGGCATTGCAAGCGTCACGCCGTTCGAGATGCAGACGACGCCATCGGACGCGAACGTCATAAGTTGGAGATCAGAAATGATGCGCAAGATCGCAGTCGTGGCCGGCGCTGTCGGCCTTCTGGCCATGGGGACCGCCGCATTCGCCGACGGCCCCGCGCCCAAGGCCCAGACCCAGCCCGCGCCGGCCGCCTCCGCCCAGACCCCGCCGGACCACGCCCACATGCAGGGCATGGACCATGGCGGCCAGCAGATGCACGACCAGATGATGAAGGACCATCAACAGGGGATGGCGAACATGCCGGCCACGCCGCCCAAGGATCCCGCCGCCAAGAAGCCCATGAAGGGCTGCTGCATGGACAAGCCGATGGCCCCGAAAGGCAAACCCATGGCTCCCAAGGACGCCAAGGATCCCGCCATGCCCATGAAGGACATGTAACGCCCGCTCAAGCCGCGACGCGCCGAAGAACCTGCCGGGCGAGCACGCCCGGCAGGTTCTTTCACGTCCGGGCGCCGCCAGGCGATGTGACATCTACGGATATCCTCGGCCGCGCCCGCCACTAGGCTCGTCGTCACCAGCAGGGAGCCAAGCGATGTTCCACAAGGCCATCGAGACGATGCGCGCCGCGCCCTTGTTCAAGGCGCGCTACGACAACTTCATCGGCGGCGCCTGGTCGGCCCCGACCACGGGCGAGTACTTCGCCGACCACAGCCCGATCAATGGCGACCGGATCGCCGAGTTCGCCCTGTCGGGTCCGGCCGACGTGGAACTGGCGCTCGACGCCGCCCATCGCGCCAAGGCCGGCTGGGCGCGGTTGTCGCCGGCCGAGCGGTCCCGGCTGCTGAGCCGGGTCGCCGATCGCCTGGAGCAGAACCTCGACCTGCTGGCGCTCGCCGAGACGCTCGACAACGGCAAGCCGATCCGCGAGACGCGCGGCGCCGACGTGCCGCTCGCGGTCGATCACTTCCGCTATTTCGCTGGATGCATCCGGGCCGAGGAAGGCGCGATCTCGACGATCGACGCCGACACCATCGCCTACCATTTCCGCGAGCCGCTTGGCGTGGTCGGCCAGATCATTCCCTGGAACTTCCCCCTGCTGATGGCGGCCTGGAAGATCGCGCCCGCGCTGGCCGCCGGCAACTGCACGGTCATCAAGCCAGCGTCCCAGACGCCCCTGACGCTGATGATGCTCGCCGAACTCACCGCCGACATCCTGCCGCCGGGCGTGCTCAACGTCGTGACCGGGCCCGGCCGAACCGTCGGCCAGGCGATCGCCGCCAACCCGCGGATCGCCAAGGTCTCGTTCACCGGCGAGACGGTCACGGGCAAGGCGATCATGCACGCCGCGGCCGATCACCTGATCCCGCAGACGATGGAGCTCGGGGGCAAGTCGCCCAACATCTTCATGGCCGACGTCCTTGATGAGGAGGACGCCTTCTTCGACAAGGCGCTGGAAGGGTTCACGCTCTTCGCCTTCAACAAGGGCGAGGTCTGCACCTGTCCCTCGCGCGCCCTGATCCATGAATCGATCTTCGACCGGTTCATGGAGCGGGCCGTGGCCCGCGTGGCGGCGATCCGTCAGGGCGACCCGCTCGACCCCGCGACCCAGCTGGGCGCCCAGGCGTCCGAAGACCAGCTGCGCAAGATCCTCGGCTATATCGAGATCGGCAAGAACGAGGGCGCGCAATGCCTGATCGGCGGCGCGCGGGCGCTGCCCGGAGGCGAACTCGACGGGGGCTATTTCGTGCAGCCGACCGTCTTCGTCGGCGACAACAGCATGCGGATCTTCCAGGAGGAGATCTTCGGCCCGGTGCTGTCGGTGACGACCTTCAAGACCCTCGACGAGGCGATCGCGATCGCCAACGACACGCCCTATGGCCTCGGCGCAGGCGTTTGGAGCCGCAGCGGCAACACCGCCTACCGTCTAGGCCGCGCGATCGAGGCCGGACGGGTCTGGACCAACTGCTACCACCAGTATCCGGCCCACGCCGCCTTCGGCGGCTACAAGGCCTCGGGGTTCGGGCGCGAGACCCACAAGGCGATGCTCGATCACTACCAGCAGACCAAGAACCTGCTCGTCTCCTACGACGAGCATGGCCTCGGTCTGTTTTGATCCCTCGCAAAGGAGCAACAGCCATGGCCAAGACCATGAAGGCGGCCGTCGTGCGCAAATTCGGGGCGCCGCTGGTCATCGAGGAAGCGCCGATCCCCACGGTCGGTCCCGGACAAATCCTGGTGAAGATCGCCGCCACCGGCGTCTGTCACACCGACCTGCACGCGGCCGAGGGCGACTGGCCGGTGAAGCCGAACCCGCCCTTCATTCCTGGCCATGAGGGCGTCGGCCACGTCGCCGCGGTCGGGTCGGGCGTCACCCACGTCAAAGAGGGCGACCGGGTCGGCGTGCCTTGGCTCTACACCGCCTGCGGCCACTGCGTGCATTGCCTGGGGGGCTGGGAGACCCTGTGCGAGAGCCAGCAGAACACCGGCTATTCGGTCAACGGCAGCTTCGCCGAATACGTCCTCGCCGACCCCAACTATGTCGGCCACCTGCCGGACAATGTCGGCTTTATCGACATCGCGCCGATCCTGTGCGCGGGCGTTACCGTCTACAAGGGACTGAAGGCGACCGAGGCCAAGCCGGGCGAGTGGGTCGTGGTCTCCGGCATCGGCGGCCTGGGTCACATGGCCGTGCAGTACGCCAAGGCGATGGGGCTCAACGTGGCGGCGGTCGACATCGACGACCGCAAGCTCGATCTGGCGACACGCCTTGGCGCGGCCGTGACCGTCAACGCCCGAGAGCAGGATCCCGCCGCCGCGATCAAGGCGGCGATCGGCGGCGCGCAGGGCGTCCTCGTCACCGCCGTCTCGCCCAAGGCCTTCCAGCAGGCGCTCGGCATGGTCCGGCGCGGCGGCACGGTGGCCCTCAATGGCCTGCCGCCCGGCGATTTTCCGCTGTCGATCTTCGACACCGTGCTCAACGGCGTCACCGTCCGCGGCTCGATCGTCGGCACCCGGCTCGACCTGATGGAGGCGCTGGCCTTCGCCGGCGAGGGCAAGGTTCACGCGACTGTCCACACCGAACCGCTCGAGAAGATCAACGACGTCTTCGCGCGCATGCACCACGGCGACATCGAGGGCCGCATCGTCCTCGACCTCGCCTAATCCCCCCCGCGACGAACCGCGAGCAAACCATGTTCGACAGTCCTACCTTGCCGGCCACACGGCGCCGCTTCGTCCAGGGCCTGGCGGTCAGCGGGGCGGTGGCCGGAGTTTCGCCGGCGCTGCTGGCGGGCCCCGCCGCCGCCGCGACCGCCGAATTGCGCGGGACCGAATTCGATCTCGAGATCGCCGAACTGCCGGTCAACTTCACCGGCAAGCGTCGGATCGCCACGGCGGTGAACGGCGCCGTGCCCGCCCCCGTGCTGCGATTGCGCGAGGGCGACACCGTCACCCTGCGCGTCCGCAACCGCCTCAAGGAGATGTCCAGCATCCACTGGCACGGGGTCATCCTGCCCGCCGAGATGGACGGCGTACCAGGCATCAGCTTTCCCGGGATCGCGCCCGGCGAGACCTTCACCTATCGCTTCGAGCTGCGTCAGGCGGGCACCTACTGGTATCACGCGCACACCTTGGCCGAGCAAACCGGGCTTTATGGCGCGATCATCGTCGAGCCGCGCGCGCCGACCGGACCTGCGCCCGATCGGGACTACGCCATCCTGCTGAGCGACTGGTCGGACGAACCGCCGCTGCAGATCTTCACGAACCTCAAGAAGCTGAGCAGCTACTACAATTTCGCGCAGCCGACCGCCGGAGACTTCCTCAAGGATGTGGGCAAGCTGGGGTTCGGCGAGGCCCTCGCGCGGCGGCGGATGTGGAACCGGTCGCGGATGAACCCGACCGACTACAGCGACGTTTCCGCCGCCACCTACACCTACCTGATGAACGGAACGCCGCCGGCCGGGAATTGGACGGCGATCGCCGCCCCCGGCGAGCGAGTTCGCCTCCGGTTCGTGGGGGCGGGGACGGCGACCTTCTTCGACGTGCGCCTTCCTGGGGTCCCGCTGACCGTCGTCTCGACCGATGGCCAGCCGGTGGAGCCGGTGACGGTCGAGGAGTTCCGGATCGGACCGGGCGAAACCTACGATGTCGAGTTCGTCATGCCCGAGGGCGCCCGAACGATCTTCGCCCAATCGATCGACCGGACGGGTTTCGCCCGCGGCGTCATCGCCCCAGCGCCCGGCATGACGGCGCCGACGCCGGCGCTCGATGCGCGGACCTGGCTCGATCCGGTCGACATGATGGGCGCCATGGCCGCCATGGGCGGCGAACACGCCGGCCACGGCATGGCGGACACGACCCCGAAGGCGCGTCACGCGCGCACCGAGTACGGCGCCAACACCGACATGCGCGTCGACTATCCGCGCACCAATCTCGACGATCCCGGCGCGGGCCTGCGCGAGCGGTCCTGGCGGGTGCTGACCCTGGCCGACCTTCGCACGCCCGGCGGCGATCCGGATCCTCGCGAGCCGGAGCGTGAGATCGAGTTGCACCTCACCGGCAACATGGAGCGCTTCATCTGGACGCTGGACGGGATCAAGCTGAACGATTCCCGTCCGCTCCACTTCAAGCCGAACGCGCGGCTGCGCATCGTTCTCGTCAACGACACGATGATGGCCCACCCGATGCACCTCCACGGCATGTGGAGCGATGTCGAAGGCCCGGACGGCGCGTTCCAGGTCCGCAAGCATACCGTGGTGGTCCAGCCCGCCCAGCGGATCAGCTTTCGCGTCACCGCCGACGCCATGGGGCGATGGGCCTTCCACTGTCATCTGCTCTACCACATGGCGGCCGGCATGTTCCGGGAGGTGGTCGTCGCATGACCCGTCTGGCCCTCTCGCGAGCGTCTCTGCTCGCCTTGGCTCTGAGCGTTTCGGCCGTGGCCGCGCCCGCAATCGCCCAGGACGCCCCCCATCAGCACGCCGCGCCACCGCCGCCGAGCCCGGCCCCAACGGCCTCCCCCGCGGCGCCTGCGGATCACGCGGGCATGGATATGTCCGGCATGGATATGTCCGGCGCGGGGACGCCCGCCGGCGGCATGACCATGGACATGGGACGGATGCAGGGCGGCAAGGCTCCGCCGGACGCCCGCAACTCCGACGACTATGCGGACGGCTATCGCAATTCGACGCTGCCGGGCTACGAGATGGCCGACAAGCTGTCGATCCCCAAGGTTCTCGTTGACGAACTGGAGTTCGCCAGCGGCAACGAGGGGCAGGGCGTCGGCTGGACCGTCCTCGTCACCCAGGGCCAGGACGACAGCAAGCTCTGGCTGCGCAGCCAGGGCCTCAAGAACTCCAAGGATCGCCTCGATCCGGAGAGCAGCGTCGAGGCGCTGTGGTGGCGCAGCAAGAGCCCGTTCTGGGGCACGTTGCTGGGCGTTCGTCAGGATCTCGGCAAGGGGGCGACCACTTGGCTCGCCGCCGGCGTCGAGGGCCTGGCGCCCTACTGGTTCGATGTCCAGCTGACCGGCTACGTCGGCGACGACGGCCGCCTCGGCGCCCGCGCCAAGGGCGCCTACGAGGTCCGCTTCACCAATCGCCTCATCCTGACCCCGCAGGTCGAAACCAACCTCTATTCCAAGCGCTCGACCGACCGTGAGCTCGGCGGCGGCTTCAGCAACGTCGAGCTGAGCGCTCGGCTGCGCTACGAGGTCTCGCGGAAATTCGCGCCCTATGTCGGCTTCGTCTGGGAGCGGGCGCTGGACGACACCGCCGACTTCCGACGTGCCGATCGCCAGCGCCCGGCCGAGCATCGGGTGGTTGTCGGCTTGCGATCATGGTGGTGAGGCGCTGCGCGGCGCCTTGGCGACCGGAAGACGGCCTGACGTGTTCTGCGGCGGACGATAGCCCTGGCCGGAGCCAGACGGCTGCGTCGATCCTGTTGCTTCTCGCGGTCGCGGCGGCGTCTGCGGGCCAGACCGCCGTCCTCGCCTTTCTCCCGACCCTCGTCGACGGAGGCCAGGCCGACTTGGCGCTGCGCATCCACGATGTCCATGTCGCGAGTTTGACGGCGGCCCACCCGCTGGCGGCGCTCGTCTTCGCGCCGCTCTGGGGATGGCTCGCCGACCGCATCGACTACCGGATCATTCTGCGCACGGCCCTGGTCGTCCTCGCGCTGGCGACCGCGCCGGTCGGGGCGGTCCCGCTCCCCATGCTGTATGGACTTCGCTTGCTGGCTGGGCTGTCCGCGGCCGCCATCATCCCGCTGGCGCTGCTGTCAACGAACTTCGCACCCGGTGGCCGGGACGAGCAGGCGAGGCGTTTCACCTGGCTGACGGCCTTCATGTTTCTTGGCGACCTGTTCGGCCCCCTGCTCGCCGAAGCGTCCGCGTCGCTCTTTCCCCGCACGCCGCTGTTGGTGCTCGCGCTCGTCATCGCCGTGCTGGCGCTGGCGCTGACGACCGGCATTGTGCGCTTGCCGGCCCGCTGTGCCGCCCGTCCCGAGGGACGTCGCCTGCAAGCCCCGCCGCGCGTCGTCACGCTTGTCCTCCTGCTTGTCACCATCGTCGGCGGCGGCGGACTCGCCGCCATGCATGTCAGCCTGCTCGTGACCCGCTCCGAGGGCGCGCTGAGCCGCGAGGCGATCGCCGGGATGCTCAGTCTCTGCGGGCTGGCGATGTTGGCGGCTCAGCTTTTCCACACCCGCGTCACCTGGCTGGTGACCGCGCCTCGACGCCTGGCCTGCCTCACGCTCGCGCTTCTAGCCCTGTCGCTGTTTCTCTTTCGGTTTGGAACGACCGTGGTCGAAATGGCCGGTCTCATCGCCGTCGCCGGCTGGAGCTCAGCCAGTCTTCGGCTGGTCACGAGCTTCTGGATCAGCGGCCCCATGCGGCCCTCTGGAGTCATGCTTGGGCTGCAGCATACAGCCGCGAGCCTCGGCCAGGCGCTGGCGCCCATGTCGCTCGCCGTCGTGTCACCCCATCGGCAAGCGGCCGTCGTCGAAGCGATCGGCTGGCTGTCGCTCGGTCTGCTCGCGCTTCTGCCGGCGATATGGCGCCGGACGGCGACACCGGTCCATCCAGCCGGGGAAAGGGCGTGACAGCGCCGCCACGTCCGAGAGCCGCGTCCGCCACGCGCCCAGCTTCACGCCAAGGAGTCCGCCCATGAAAATCCGCCTCGCCGCCGTTCTGCTGTTGCTCGCCTTGCCCAGCGCCGCGCTGGCGGCTGGCGACATCCTGCTCTATCGCGACCCTGGATGTGGTTGCTGCGAGGCCTGGGCCCAGGCCGTCCGTGCGAAACTGGACAGAAAGGTCATCGTCAGGGATCAGGTCGCCCGCGTGCGCCTGCAGCGCCAATCCGGCCTGCCGCCGGCGCTTTCCTCCTGCCACACCGCGATCATCGACGGTTTCGTTATCGAAGGTCATGTGCCGGTCGCCGAGGTGAAGCGTCTCCTGGCCGCCCGGCCGGCTGGCGTGAAGGGGCTCGCCGTCGGCGGCATGCCGATCGGCTCGGAGGGCATGGCGGCGCCGAGCGGGGCGCGGCAACACTACGATGTCGTGGCCTTCGGGCCGGCCGGCGCGCGGGTTTTCGCCCGCTACTGACCTCCAACGGTCAGGGCCATGGGCTGGCGTCGGGTCAATGCGCGTCGCGCGACATCCCCGACTGCCGACGCAAGGCTTCGAGCACCGCCCGGCCGATCACCGGCTTGGGGATCACCTGATCGAAGCCGGCCGCGCGCGCGCGTTGCTCGAGATCCTCGTCGTAGAAGCCGGAGATCAGGATGGCGCCGCCGCGCCAGCCCTGGCGCCGGAGATGATCCAGGAGCGTCAGGCCGTCGATGTCGGGCATCCGGTAGTCGAGGATCACGCAATCGGCTTCCCTGGCGCGCGGGTCGGCCAAGAGGGCGCTGCCGGTGGTGTAGCCGCTCACCGCGTAGCCGCGGGCTCGAAGCAAGAGCAGCAGGCCGCGTCGCACGCCCGGATCATCGTCGGAGACCAGAACCGTATAGCGGCGATCGCGCGGCGAGGGACTGACCGATAACATCGCGCGATCAAAACACCCGGTTGAAGCCCGCCAAACCTCGCACGTCGGCCGTCTCCAGGTCGCTACGTAAACCTCGCAGTCACTTGGGTTTGCGGCCCATCCCGGCGGCGAAGGCGATCCTAAGCGCCTCGGACAGGTTGCGCACGTCCAGCTTGACCATCAGGCTAGCGCGGTGCACCTCCACGGTGCGCGACGAGCATCCAAGGTCATAGGCGATGGTCTTGTTGGGATAGCCCTGGGCCAAACCCTCCAGCACTTCGCGTTCCCGAGGCGTGAGGGCGGCGATGCGCACATGCGCGTCGGCGGCCTCGATCGCGCGGATGTCGGCGTCGGCGATGCGCGCGAACGCCCGCTCGACCGCGCGCAACAGCGCGGCCTTTTCGAAGGGCTTTTCCAGGAAGTCGACGGCGCCGGCCTTCATGGCCTGCACGGCGACCGACACGTCGCCATGACCCGTCAGCACGATCACCGGCATGTGGATGCCGCGCTCGGCCATGACTGTCTGCACCTCAAGGCCGTCCATCGCCGGCATGCGCACGTCGAGAATGACGCACCCCTGGGTCGTGGGCCGGGCCCGGGCCAGAAATTCGACACCCGAGGCGTAGGTCTCAACGCCAAGGCCGACCGCCTTCAACGCAAACCCGGCCGCGCGCCGGATGGCCTCTTCGTCGTCAACGAGGTGAATGACCCGCTTATCCGTCATAGTCCTCCTCCCCCGCCGCGTGGATCAAGGTGAAATGAAACCGGGCCCCGCCCAGCGCGGGCCGCTCCAACCAGATTCGCCCGCCGTGCGCTTCGATGATGGTCCGGCAGATCGAGAGCCCCAGACCCATGCCGTCGGCCTTGGTCGAGACGAACGCCGTGAAGAGCTGCTCGCCGATGTCCTCGGCGATGCCCGGCCCGCTATCCTCGACGGTGACCTCGATTAGGCCGTCGTCACGCAGGCTCGTCGCGATCCTGAGGTCGCGGATCGGCGAGTCCGCCATCGCCTCGATGGCGTTGCGCATCAGGTTGACCAGGACCTGTTGGATCTGCACCCGATCGACGAGGACGGGCGTGGCCGCCGGATCGAAGTCGAAGAAGCTGCGCACCCCCCGCTCGCGCGCGCCGACGAGCGCCAGCTGGCTAGCGTCGCCGACCACATGCGCCAGGTCGTGCAGGCTTTTCTCGACCTCGCCGCGCGCCACGAAGTCGCGCAGCCGGCGCACGATATGGCCGGCGCGCAGGGTCTCCTGCGCGGCCTCGTCCATCACCGAGCGCAAAGTGGCGAAGGGCTCGCCGGGTTCGGCCTCCAGCATGTCGCGGATGGTCTCCAGATAGAGCGAGACCGCCGCGAGGGGCTGGTTGAGTTCATGCGCCAGGGTCGAGGCCATGGTGCCCATGGCGCTCAGGCGGGAGACATGGACCAGTTCGGCCTGAAGCTCCTTCAGCTTCAGTTCGTCCCGCTCCTTGGCGGTGAGATCGCGGATGAAGCCGGTGAACAGCCGCTGGCCGTCCTCGCCGGCCTCGCCGACCGAGAGCTCCATCGGGAAAGTCGACCCGTCGCGGCGTAGGCCTACCACGACGCGGCCGACGCCAATGATCCGGCGCTCGCGGGTCTGCAGGTAGTGGGCGATGTATTCATCGTGCCGGCCACGGTCCGGCTCCGGCATCAGGCACGCGACATTGCTCCCGATCAGCTCGGCCTCGCGATAGCCGAACAGGCGCTCGGCCGCCGCGCTGAACGAGGTGATGGCGCCGGCCTCGTCGATGATGATCATCGCGTCCGGCACCGTCGCCAGGATCGATTGCAAATGCTGCTCGCGCGTTTCGATGGAGGCGCGCACCGCGGCCTCGTCGGTGATGTCGCGGGCGATGCAGGCGAAGCCGCGATGCGCGCCCGCGTCGAACAGCGGCGTGACGGTCAGGCGGGCGAGGTATTCAGCGCCGTTTTCGCAGACCCGCCAGGCCTCGCGCTCCAGCACGCCGTCGCGCAAGGCCGCGGCGAGATCCGCCCGGGGACGCCCGGCGTGGATCTCATCGGGCGGATAGAAGACATCGTGCTGCTGGCCGACGACGTGATCGGCTGACCAGCATTCGATCCGTTCGCCGCCGATATTGTAGCTCAGGACCCGTCCCGAGGCGGCAAGCAGCGTCAGGACATAGCCGCCGGCCTGGCGCAGAAACAGCCGCGCAAGCTGCTCGACGGCGGCCACGCCCGCCTCGGGGCCTTGATCCTGGTCGCGCATGCCGCCGGCTCAGGCCAGATCCGCGGCGCGCAGGCGCGGCGATGCGGCGCGAGCGCGAGCTTGGCGACACCCCGCGGGGCCGGACCGGCAGGCCGCCCGACAACGCCGCGCGCCAGCCTTCAGCCCCCACGCGCGCGGGTCCGATAGTGCATCCATGGGTCACGGTCTCGCTTGTATCCGCGGGGTCCTATCGCGTTTACGCGCGGGCCGGCCGGTCCCCTCAGAATTTCAGCGCAAAGTGCGGCCGCGCCGTTGCTTGGCGCCCGCGCGGCTTGTCGAACGCCTCGCGGCCTGTTGCCCTCTCCAGCCGCGGGTCTGAGGAGAGTACGTATTGACCCCGGCACGATCTCAGACCCTACAAGGGCTGCTGGCGAAAGGAACGCGCGGATGAACGAGACCAAGCCCACGGCGCATGGCGCCCCGGCGGCCGACCAGGTGAAGGACCCGGTCTGCGGCATGAGCGTGGACCCGGCCAAGACCGCGCACCATGCCGAGCACGCCGGCAAGCCGCACCACTTCTGCAGCGCGGGCTGCCGGGCCAAATTCATCGCCGATCCCGACCGCTATCTCGGCGCGCCGGCCGCGTCGGCCGCGTCGGCCGCGCCCGAAGGCGTCATCTGGACCTGCCCCATGCATCCGGAGATCCGCCAGGACCATCCCGGAGCCTGTCCCATCTGCGGCATGGCGCTCGAACCGGCGACGGTGACCGCCGACGCCGGTCCCAGCCATGAGCTGATCGACATGACCCGCCGCTTCTGGGTCGGTCTGGCTCTCAGCATCCCGGTGCTGATCCTCGAGATGGGCGGCCATCTATTCCCCGCGTTGCATCACATCATCCCGATGCCGGTTTCGATATGGGTCCAGTTCGCCCTGGCTACCCCGGTGGTCCTATGGGCCGGTTGGCCGTTCTTCGAGCGTGGCTGGGCCTCGCTGAAGACCCGCAACCTCAACATGTTCACGCTGATCGCCATGGGGACGGGCGTGGCCTGGATCTATAGCGTCGTCGCCACGCTCGCGCCCCAGGTCTTCCCACCCGCGTTCCAGAACACCGACGGCGTGGTGGCGGTCTATTTCGAGGCCGCGGCGGTGATCACCGTGCTGGTGCTGCTGGGCCAGGTGCTCGAACTGCGGGCGCGCGAGCGCACATCGGGCGCGATCAAGGCGCTGCTCAATCTGGCGCCCAAGACCGCGCGCCGCATCGCGGCGGACGGGTCGGAGGCGGAGGTCAGCCTCGATCTGGTGACGGTCGGCGATCGTCTGCGCGTGCGGCCCGGCGAAAAGGTCCCGGTCGACGGGGTGGTCGAGGACGGCCGTTCCTCGCTGGACGAGTCGATGGTCACCGGCGAGTCCATGCCGGTCACGAAGGCCAAGGACGACAAGGTGATCGGCGGCACGCTCAACCAGACCGGCGCGCTGGTCATCGTCGCCGACAAGGTCGGTCGCGACACCATGCTCGCCCGCATCGTCCAGATGGTCGCCGAGGCCCAGCGTTCGCGCGCGCCGATCCAGCGCATGGCCGACCAGGTCTCCGGCTGGTTCGTCCCGGTCGTCATCGGCGTGGCGGTCCTGGCCTTCATCGCCTGGAGCGTCTGGGGGCCCGAGCCGCGCTTCGCCTACGGACTCGTGGCCGCCGTCGCCGTCCTGATCATCGCCTGTCCCTGCGCGCTGGGGCTCGCCACGCCGATGTCGATCATGGTCGGCGTCGGCCGGGGCGCGGGCGTCGGCGTCCTGATCAAGAACGCCGAAGCGCTCGAGCATATGGAGAAGGTCGACACGCTGGTCGTCGACAAGACCGGCACGCTGACGGAGGGCCGCCCGGCGGTCACGCAGGTCGTGCCCGCGGCGGGGTTTGACGAGGTCGAACTGCTGCGGCTGGCCGCGTCCGTCGAACGGGCGTCCGAACATCCGCTGGCGCTGGCCATCGTCGAAGCGGCCAAGGCGCGCGGCGTCGCGGTCGCCGAGGTCAGCGATTTCGATTCCCCGACCGGGCGCGGCGCGCTGGGAACCGTCGAGGGCCGCCGCATCGTGCTCGGCAACGCCCGGTTCCTGGCCGACGAGGGCGTCGCGACCGAGGCCCTGGCGGAGCAGGCCGACGCCCTTCGCCGCGACGGGGCCACGGCGATCTTCATCGGCGTCGACGGCCGGGTCGGCGGCGCCTTCGCCATCGCCGACCCCGTCAAGGCGACCACGCCCGAAGCCTTGGCCGCCCTCAAGGCCGAAGGCATCCGGGTGGTGATGCTGACGGGCGACAACCGCACCACGGCCGAGGCGGTCGCGCGGCGTCTGGGCATCGAGGAAGTGGAAGCCGAGGTCCTGCCCGACCAGAAGAGCGCCGTCGTCGCGCGTCTCAAGCGCGAGGGGCGCGTGGTCGCCATGGCCGGAGACGGCGTCAACGACGCGCCGGCCCTCGCCGCGGCCGATGTCGGCATCGCCATGGGCTCGGGGACCGATGTGGCGATCGAGAGCGCGGGCGTCACCCTCCTCAAGGGCGACCTCAACGGCATCGTCAAGGCGCGGCGGCTGAGCCAGGCGACCATGTCCAACATCCGCCAGAACCTGGTCTTCGCCTTCATCTACAACGTCGCGGGCGTGCCCGTGGCGGCCGGCGTGCTCTATCCGCTGTTTGGCATCCTGCTCTCGCCGATCATCGCGGCCGCGGCGATGGCGCTGTCCTCGGTCAGCGTGGTCACCAACGCGCTGCGGCTCAATCGGCAGAAGATATGAGCATGCGCGCTCGTCCCGAAGCCGCCGCCCAAACCGCTCGCCGCCCCTAGGAGCCCGCCAATGCATTACAGCCGCGGAAATTATGAAGCGTTCGTCCGTCCCCGCAAGCCGGAGCGGGCCGACAGGGCGACGGCCTGGTTCGTCGGCGCGGGCCTCGCCGGCCTGGCGGGCGCGGCCTTCCTCATCAGGGACGGCGGCGTCGCGGGCGAGCGCATCACGCTTCTCGAGGAGTTGGAGCTTCCCGGCGGCGCCCTTGATGGCCTGGACGTGGCGGAAAAGGGGTTCGTCATCCGCGGCGGGCGCGAGATGGAGGCGCATTTCGAGTGCCTCTGGGATCTCTACCGCTCGATCCCCTCGCTCGAGATCGAAGACGCCAGCGTCCTCGACGAATTCTACCGGCTCAACAAGGACGATCCGAACGTCTCGCTGCAGCGGGTCACGCAGAGCCGCGGGCAGGATGTGCCCGACAAGGCGCTGCTGACGCTGAACGACAAGGCCCAACGAGAGCTCCTCTCCGTCTTCCTGGCGACCCGCGAAGAGATGGAGAACAAGCGGATCAACGAGGTGTTCGGCCCCGATTTCCTGAAGAGCAATTTCTGGCTGTTCTGGCGTACGATGTTCGCGTTCGAGGAGTGGCATTCGGCCCTGGAGATGAAACTCTATCTCCACCGCTTCATCCACCACATCGGCCAGCTCGCCGACTTCTCGTCGCTCAAGTTCAACCGGTACAATCAATACGAGTCGATGGTCCTGCCGCTGGTCAAGTGGCTGCAGGATCAGGGCGTCCGGTTCCGCTACGGCGTTCAGGTCACCGACATCGATTTCGCGATCGACGCCGAACGCAAGCAGGCGACGCGGATCGGCTGGATCGAGAAGGGCGCCGAGGGCGGCGTCGATCTTGGCCCCGACGATCTGGTGTTCATCACCATCGGGTCGCTGACCGAAAATTCCGACAGCGGCGACCATCAGACCCCGGCCAAGCTGAATCAAGGCCCGGCGCCCGCCTGGGACCTGTGGCGGCGCATCGCGGCCAAGGACCCGGCCTTCGGACGTCCCGACGTGTTCGGGGCCCATATTGCGCAGACCAAATGGGCGTCGGCGACCATCACCACGCTCGACGCGCGTATTCCGCAGTACATCCGCAAGATCGCCAAGCGCGATCCGTTCAGCGGCAAGGTGGTCACCGCCGGCATCGTCACGGCCAAGGATTCGAGCTGGCTGCTGAGTTGGACGGTCAGCCGCCAGCCCCATTTCAAGAAGCAGCCGAAGGACCAGCTCGTGGCCTGGTTCTACGCCCTGTTCGTCGATCGGCCCGGCGACTATGTGAAAAAGCCGATGCAGGCCTGCACTGGCGAGGAGATCACCCAGGAATGGCTCTATCACCTCGGCGTCCCGGTCGAGGATATCGCCGATCTCGCGGCGAGCGGCGCCAGGACCGTGCCGGTGATGATGCCCTATATCACCGCCTTCTTCATGCCCCGCCAGGCCGGAGACCGGCCGGACGTGGTCCCGGCGGGGGCCGTCAATTTCGCCTTCATCGGCCAGTTCGCCGAGTCCAAGCAGCGCGACTGCATCTTCACCACGGAGTATTCGGTCCGCACGCCGATGGAGGCGGTCTACACGCTGCTCGATGTCGAGCGCGGCGTGCCCGAAGTGTTCAACTCGACCTATGACATTCGCACTCTGCTCGCCGCCGTCGCGCCGCTGCGGGATGGCGAGGGCATCGAGATCCCCGGCCCCGCCATCCTGCGCAAGCTGCTGCTGAAGACGCTGGAAGGCACCGAGATCGCCAAGCTGGTCGAGCGGTTTCATCTGATCGCGGACTAGCGATCGCCGGGGCGGCCGCCGCGGCGAGCGTCTAGGCTCGCGGCGGCCGTCCCATCCCCGCCGCGAAGGCGATCCGCAGGGTCTGGGCCAAGGTCTGGACGCCGAGCTTGCGTGCCAGGCTCGCGCGACAGACCTCGACCGTGCGCGAGGAGATCCCGAGATCATAGGCGATGGCCTTGTTCGCGCGCCCCTGGGCGAGACCTTCGAGGACATCCCGCTCGCGCGGCGACAGAGCCTCGACGCGGCCCTGCGCCTCGGCTTCCTCGGCCGCCCGGCCATCGGCCCGGTCGATGCGCGCGAAGCCGCGATGGAGCGCTTCGAGCAGCATGGCCTTTTCAACAGGCTTGGCCAGGAAGTCGACGGCCCCGGCCCGCATCGCCCGGACCGCCAGGGCGACATCGCCATTGCCGGTCAGCACGACGACCGGCATGTCGACGCCGATATCGGCCAGGGCGACCTGAACCTCAAGCCCGCCCAGGCCCGGCATCTGCATGTCCAGGATGACGCAGCCGATCTTGGCCTGCGTCGCGACGGCCACAAACGCCGTCCCCGACGGATAGGTCTCGACGCTGAAGCCCGTGGCGCGGAGCATGAAGCCGACCGACCGCTGGATCGTCTCCTCGTCGTCGACGATATGAACGACACGCTTGTCCCCCATGGGCCTCCTCAGGCGAACTGAGCGGGCGCCAGGCTGCAGCGGCGAATGCGGCGCCGCTTCGCGGACGCCTTGTGCGGGTTGGACCGGGGTCCAGGGTCAAGAGGCTTCGCCGTTCGCCTCCCGGCGGCTGGCCGAGGATTGGCGAACGCCGTTCACAGCAGGGCGCGCACGGCCTGGGCGATCGCCGGCGTCATGTCGATGGCGTTCGACGCATGGGCGACCGTGTTGGTGCTGACGATGCGCGCGACGTGTTCGCCCAGGACCTGGGCGGCGTCGCCGGCGAACAGCGCATGCACCACGACGCAGTCCGGCGGCGCAAAACCCAGGGCCTTGAGCTGGCGGGCCGCGACGGCGAGCGTGCGGCCCGACGAGGCGATGTCGTCGACGAGCACGGCTTGGCGGCCCAGGAAGGCGCCGGCGTTGGGGATCGAGATGTCGACCTCACGATCCCCGGACCGCTGCTTTTGGCAGACCAGGAACGGCGCGTCGGCGCCGGCCGCCACCTGCGCCACCCACTGCTCGCTCTCCAGATCGGGCCCGACGATCACCGGTCGGGCGACGTTCCGCCTGATCCACGACGCCATGAGCGGCGCGGCGTGAACGAGCTGGCTGGGGATTCGGTAGATCTCCGCCAGGGCGTGATGGCGGTGCAGGTGGGGATCGACGGTCACCAGCCAGTCGAGGTGGCGCGAGAGCACCGCCGCGAAAATACGCGACGTGACCGCCTCGCCCGGATGGAAACGGGTGTCCTGGCGCATGTAGGCCAGATAGGGCGCGATCAGGCCCACCCCGCGCGCGCCAAGCTCGCGCAGCGTGTCCGCCGCGAAGAGCAGCGGCGGCAATTTCGCGTCCGGACGCTCGAGGCCGCAGACCAGGATGACATCGCGCTCGGTGACGTCGCTGTCGATCCGAAGGTAGGTCTCGCCATCTGGAAACTGGCGCTGCAGCAGGACCCCTGCCTCCGCGCCGAGCGCTGGGCCAAGGGCTTGGGCCAGGCGCTCGCCGCCGTCCAAGGCGAAGACGATCGGCGGCGTCATGGCGCCGCGATCGCGAAGATCGCCCCGTCGCTCAAGGCGAAGGCGGCCGCATAGTCCAGTTCTCCGGGGCTCTCGGCGTGAAGGGTGCACAAGGGCGACCCCGCGACGATCGACTGGCCGAGCCGGGCGTGGACCGCCACCCCGGCCGCCTTGGCCATCGGCGCGCCCGCGAGCTTGGCGACGGTCGCGAGTTTGCGGTTGTCGATGCTGGCGATCCGGCCGCTGGAGGGCGCGGTCAGGTCTCGCTGGAAGCGGGCGACCGGCGGCGAGCGCATGCCGCCTTGGGCCTGGCAGATGCGCTTGAACTTGGCCCAGGCGCGGCCGCTCTCGAGGCTTTGCCGCGCGCGCGCGAGGCCAGCGCCAGGGGCCGCCACGCCCGCCAGCTCGAACAATCCCCCGGCCAGTTCACAGGCCCTATGGGCGAGATCCTCGACGCCGGGCTCGCCTTGAAGCACGGCCAGTATGTCCAGCGCCTCCAGCGCCGGCCCGATGCCGCGTCCGATCGGCTCAGCCCCAGGGCCATACATCACCCGCGTGCGCAGGCCGAAGGCGGCGGCCACCGAGGTGAGCGCCGCCTCGAGATCCCGCGCGGCCTCCAGGCTCCGCACCTTGGCGGTCGGTCCCACAGGAACGTCGATCACCAGGTGGGTCGCGCCGGCGGCGATCTTCTTGGACAGCACCGAGGCCACCAGCTGGCCGACCGCGTCGATGTCGAGCGCCCGCTCGACGCCAATGATCACGTCGTCGGCCGGGCTCAACCGAACCGCCCCGCCCCAGGCGATGCAGCCCCCCTCGCGCGCCACCACCCGGCGGATCGCGGCGATGTCGAGGTCGACGGGCGCCAGAACCTCCATGGTGTCGGCGGTGCCGGCCGGTGAGGTGATCGCGCGCGAGGAGGTCTTGGGCATGACCAGGCCTTCGGCCGCCATGATCGAGACGATGATCGGCGTGGTGCGGTTGCCCGGCAAGCCGCCGACGCTGTGCTTGTCGACGACGATCGGCCCAGGCCAGCTCAACTGCTCGCCGACCTCGACCATGGCCTTGGTCAGTCCGATCGTCTCGGCCTGATCGAGCGGCGCCGCCGAACAGGCGGTGACGAACGCCGAGAGGTGGACGTCGCTATAGCGATGCTCGGCGATATCCGCGACGATCGCCGAAAAGGCCGCCTGGCTCAGGCGCTCTCCATAGATCCGGCGGCGCACCGCCCGCAGCGAGGCCAACGGCGGAGCGTGGGCGACCTCCACGCGGTCGCCCGCCTTGACCCCGAGCCGGGCCCATGCGGTCTCGGAAAGGCCGATCTCGCCGGGGTCTGGCGTGTCGCCCGAGCTGTGCAACAAGGACACCACCGCCTCGCGGCCGCCGGCGCGCAGGACGACCTGGGCGCGCGACCCCAGGCCCTCGGACCGGCAGACCGGGCAGTCGTGCCGCATCACCGCGATCATGTCGCCGCCAGCCGCGGTGAGCCCCATGCGACGCGCGCGCAGCGTGGCCGACGCCGGCCTCGCGTCGGCCTGCTCGTGCCTTGGGACGCTCACGCCAGCCGCCCCCAGCTGCCGAGGGTCGGGACGGTGCAAGGCCAGCCGTGTTCCTCGCCGATGCGCTTGGCCAGGACCTGCGCGCCGGCCGGCTCGCCATGGGTGACATAGACATGCCGCGGCGCCGCCTGCATGGCGCCCAGCCACCGCATGAGCTCGTCGCTGTCGGCGTGGGCCGACAGCATGGTCAGGTTCGCCACCTCGGCGTGGACGGGGACGTGTTCGCCGTGGATCTTGATCGTCCGGGCCCCCGAGACGAGCGCAGCGCCGCGCGTGCCGGCCGCCTGGAAGCCGGAGAACAGGATGAGGTTGCGCTCATCCGGGGCGAACCGCTTGAGATGGTGCACGACGCGGCCACCGGTCGCCATGCCGCTGGCCGAGATGATCACCTTGGGGGTGGCGTCCGCGGTCAGCGCCTTGGATTCCTCGACTTCGCGCACATAGTGCGCGACGCCGCACGCGGCTTCGCATGCCGCGCGGCTCAGCCTGTGTTCGTCCATGAAATCACACATCAGCCCGCTGGCGTCGATCGCCATCGGGCTGTCCAGATAGATCGGCGCATCACGCAGCCGGCCGTCCGCGCGCAGACGGGACAGATGATAGAGCAGCGATTGGACGCGACCGACCGCGAAGGCGGGGATCACCACGGTTCCCCCGCGTCGGATGCACCGTTCGATATGGTCTCCCAGCGCCCGCGACGGATCCACGCGGTCATGGCGGCGGTCGCCATAGGTGGATTCGACGATGACGTAGTCGGCCCGCGCCGGCGGTTCGGGGTCCTTGATCACCGCGTCGTCATAGCGCCCGATATCGCCCGAGAAGAGAACCGACCGGCCCTTCCAGTCGATCTCGATCGACGCCGCGCCGAGGATGTGGCCGGCGCGATGGTAGCGCGTCCTGATCCCGTCGGCGAGCGAGCGCCATTCGCCAAACCCGATGGTCTCGAACAGCCGCAGGGCCAGGCGCGCGTCGGCCTCCGTGTAGAGCGGCAGCGCCGGATCGTGGCGCGAGAAGCCGTGGCGGTTGGCGAACTCCGCGTCCTTCTCCTGGATGCGCCCGCTGTCGGCGAGCAGCAGTTGGCAAAGGGCCGCCGTGGCCGGCGTGCTGAGGACGGTCCCATCCCATCCCAGGCGGGCCATGCGTGGCAGGGCGCCCGAATGGTCGAGATGGGCGTGGGTGAGCAGCACCTGCTCGACGTCGGCCACCTCGGGCGCAAGCGGCGCCCAGTTGAGGCGGCGCAGGTCCTTGGCCCCCTGGAACAGACCGGAATCGACCACGATCCGGGTCTGGCCGTCGTCCAGCAGGTAGCGCGAGCCCGTCACCGTGCCCGACGCGCCGAGGAAGGCCACGGCAAGGCCGCCGGCCGGCCGCTCGGCAAGGTCGATGCGCGCTTCGCGTTCAAGGGCGGCCGTTCCGAAATTGCCGTGGAGCCGTTGCTTCTTCCTGTTCCTGTGCATGGGCGGCTTGCCTCTGGTGATGATGCTCGCCGCGCAGCCTTTCAGGCTCGGTCGCCGCGGGCCAATACGCAAAGGCCGCAGACATCGCCGCCTGCCTCCGGGGACCCGCGGGCGCCGCCCCCACCCGCCGCTGCGGCCTCTACCTATACTTGGCGCCCGGGTCGCGGGCCTATGATAGGGCGTCAAGGCCTGAAGTGAGCGATCCATGGATGTTCAACACCAAAAGCTGCGTCGGCGCGGAACGATCGTCCTGGTCGGGTTCCTGCTGATCGCCGGCTTCTTCCTGACCACCGAGCACGCCGCGCATGTGCTCGGCGTCTTGCCCTATCTGCTCCTACTGGCCTGTCCGCTGATGCACCTGTTCATGCACCATGGCCATGGCGCCCATCAGCACGGGCGAGAGGACGCGCCCGGCCGCATCCCGGCGGACGCGCCGGCCAATCCCAACGAACCGGTCGAGAGGCAGCGGCGATGACCCATCCCGGTTACGGCTACGGCCTCTGGGGACTGGCTTTGGTCAACGCCGCCGTCTTCATCCTGTTCGCGTTCAGCTTCTTCAAGCCCGCGACCGGCCGCGACTGGCGCAGCTTCGGCGCGTTCAGCGCCTTTATCGTCGCCCTGTTCGCCGAGATGTACGGCTTCCCCCTGACCATCTTCCTGCTCTCGGGATGGCTGCAGTCGCGTTTTCCCAGTGTCGACTGGTGGAGCCACGACGCCGGCCACCTGCTGGAGATGATGTTCGGCTGGCGGGTCAATCCCCACTTCGGACCGTTCCATATCGCCAGCTTCGTGCTGATCGGGACCGGGTTCTGGCTGATCTCGGTCGGCTGGGTGGCGCTGCACGCCCGTCAGCGCCACCGGGAGCTGGCCACCACGGGGGTCTACGCCAGGGTGCGCCATCCCCAGTACGCCGGCTTCATCCTGGTGATGCTAGGCTTCCTGCTGCAGTGGCCCACGCTGTTGACGCTGGCGATGTTCCCCGTGCTGGTGGTGATGTACGTCCGCCTGGCCCGTCACGAGGAGCAGGCGGCGCTGGCGCAGTTCGGCGACGCCTATCGCGACTACAGGGCGCGGGTTCCCGCCTTCATCCCCCGCTGGCCGTTGCGTTGACCCCCGCCATCGCCGCGGGGGCGACCGGGCGATGCTCAGCGAAGGGGCGCGAGCATGGCGCTCATCTGGTCGATCTCCTGCTGCTGGCCCTTGATGATCGTGGCGCAAAGGCTGCGGATCTCAGGATCCTTCACCGGCGCGCGTCCGCACATCAGGATCGCGCCAGCGTGATGCGGGATCATCGAGCGCAGGAACTCGCGGTCGCCGACCAGCCACTGCTGGCGAATGGCCGCAAAGCACAAGACCCCGATGACGAGGCTGGACGCGACCAAGCCGCGGTTGAGGCCCTTACGCGGATACATCATGCCCATGAGCACGAGTTCGAGCATGACCATCGGCGCGGTCATCAGGCCGGCCATGTAGGCCTGGTTGAAGCTTGGATGGATGTTCGCGGCCCTGTCGACCATGGCGTACATCAGGACATACATGGCCAGGAACGACAGCACGGTCATGGCGGCCAGGCGCAGGTAGGGCCTGTGGTGTTGATGGTCTTTGGGCGCGTGGTGCTCGGCCATGACTGTTTTCCGCTCCTGGAGCCCGGCGCAACCACGCGCCGGGGCGAGGTTTTCCAGCGGGTTGCGATGCTCCCACAACCGGCGAACGGCGCCCCCGTTCCGCCTCTGAAAATATTCACCGCGACCGCGCCAAAGGTCGAGGGATGGTCCAGGCCGCTGCGTATTGGACCAGATGGCGGCTTTCAGGCCCCGCCTCCAAGCCGTCGCCAGTCCGCGCGCGTCGCGGCAAATCGCATTCGGGGATTGTCCGGACATGACGAGGCCGTGTGACCGCGCTAAGCTCGCCCGATGCTAAGGCATGCGCTCGCTTTCCTGGCCGCCGTGGCCCTCGCGTTCAGTCCGCTGGCGGTCAACGCCGCGCGGGCTGATTGCGACATGGCCGGCATGGACGCGATGAGCATGATCGCCATGGCCCCCGCCGGCGACGACGTGGCCCAGGCCGAGCCCTGCTGCGATCACGGCAAGACCATGTCGGCCAAGGATTGCGCCAAGGCCTGCGCGATCAGTTGCGCCCTGTCCGTTGCGGCCCCCTGCCCGGGCTCGGAGACCCCGATCGCCGTCGGCTATCGCGTCGAGACCCGCTGGTCCAACACCAGCGGCCGCACCCACCGCCTCATCCCCGAAGATCCGCCCCCCCGAACGATCGCCTAGGACCGGCCCGAGGGCCGATCCCCGCCATCGCTGGTTTCACGCCCCGGTCCTGCCGGGCGCGCGTGATCGCCCGCGCTTTCGCCGGCTGGCTTTTCGATCTTCAAGGATGACCTTCATGTCTCCCCGCCTTCCCGCGCTGGCGCTCGTCTCCGGCCTAGCTTCCGCGACGACCGTCTCGGCCGCCACGCCACGCGCCTGCGGCTATTTGCGGGCCGCCCAACCGGCCTGCCTGGCTCGCTAGCTCGGCCGGGACGGGTGGGGCCGATCCCCTGTCTTCGCCCGTCCCGTCCGGCCCCGGCGAAGCGGCTGCAAACGCTTCGCCGGGGCGCTGGCCCCTCACGGCTTCCTCCAGGATTTTCGTCTCCATGCGTATTCTCCCCCTTCTGGCCGGGCTGAGCTTGGCGAGCGTCGCCCACGCCGCGCCCCTGACCTACGCCCAGAGCCTCGACGCGGCCGCGGCCAATGCGCCGGCGCTGCGCGCCGCGGCCCTGCAGGTCGAGGCCGCCAAGGCCTCGGCCAAGGCGGCCGGCGCCCTGCCCGATCCCAAGCTCGCCGTCGGCCTCGACAACTTCCCGGTCTCGGGGCCGCCGGCCGGCCGGTTCGGAACCGACGAGATGACCATGGGCAAGGTCGGCTTCAGCCAGGACATGCCCAGCGCCGCCAAGCGCCAGGCGCGGATCGGCCGGGCGCAGGCCGACATCGTCGCGGCCGGGGCCGAGGGCGCGGTCGAGGCCCGCCAGGTCCGGGTCGCCACGGCGCTGGCCTGGATCGAACTGCTCTACGCCCAGCGCAAGCTCGCCGCCCTGGACGGGGTGGTCGCCCAGCTGGCTCCCCTGTGGAGCGCCGCCCCGTCCGGCGTCGCGTCCGGACGCTCGCGGCCCGCCCAGGCGCTGGAGGCCGCGCAGATGCGCGCGGCCCTGGCGGATCGCCGCAGCGAGGCGGTCTCGGCCCTGGGAAGGGCCCGTGCGGCCCTGACCCGCTGGACCGGAGATCCCGACCCCGAGGCGCTCGGTCCGGCGCCCGACCTCGATCTCCCCCCCGCCAGTCTTCGGGCCGCGATCGACCGCCATCCCGCCGTGCTGGCCAAGGACGCCGCCGCCCGCCAAGCCCAGGCCGACGTCGCCCTGGCCAAGGCCGACAAGCAGCCCGACTGGAGCTGGGAAGTGGCCTACCAGCGCCGCGACCCGATGTTCGGCGACATGGTCTCGGCCGGGGTCAGCATCAGCCTGCCGCTGTGGGGCAAGAGCCGCCAGGATCCGATGATCGCCGCGCGCACCGCCAGCGCCGGCCGCGCCGACGCCCAGCGCGAGGACGCCCGCCGAGCGCTGAGCGCCCAGCTCGAGGCCGATCTGGCCGACCACGTCATGCATCACGAGCAATGGCTGCGGGCCCGCGACACGCTGCTGCCGCTGGCCAAGCAGCGGGCCCAGCTGGAGACCGCCGCCTATGGCTCCGGCGCGGCCGGTTTGCCCGACGTGCTGATCGCCTTCTCGAGCCTGGCCGAGGCCCAGCTCACCACCCTAGATCGCGAGGCCGCCGTCGCCATCGACGCCGCCCGCCTGACCCTCACCTACGGAAGCGACGATCAATGACCCCCTCCCCCTCGATGAAGGCCCTGCTCGGCGCCGGCGCCGCCCTGGTCGTGCTGGCCGGGGCCGGCGGCTATGGCCTGGCCCGCCTGACCGCCAAGCCGCCGATGCCGGCGACCTCGGCCGACAGCCGCAAGGTGCTCTACTGGTACGACCCGATGGTCCCGGCCCAGCACTTCGACAAACCGGGCAAGTCGCCGTTCATGGACATGCCGCTGACGCCCAAATACGCCGGCGAGGCCGAAACCAGTGGTCCGGCGGCGGGGGTGCGGATCGACCCCTCGGCCGCCCAGAACCTCGGCTTCCGGCTGGCGACCGTGGAGGAAGGCGCGCTTTCCAGCGGCCTGACCGCCACCGGGATCGTCGACTTCAACCAGCGTGACGTCGCCGTCGTCCAGGCCCGCAGCGGCGGTTTCGTGCAGCGGGTTTATGGCCGCGCGCCGGGCGACGTGATCGCCGCCGGCGCGCCGCTGGCCGACCTGTTGGTTCCCGAATGGGGCGGCGCCCAGGCCGAATATCTGGCGGTCCGGCGCACCGGAGACGCGGCCCTGAGCGCCGCCGCCCGCCAGCGCCTGCGCCTCTTGGGCATGCCCGACGGCGTGGTCGCCGGTCTCGACCGAGACGGGCGGCCGCGCACCACGATCACCATCACCGCGCCGCTCGGCGGGGTCGTTTCCAAGCTCGACGTGCGCGCCGGCATGACCGTGGGCGCGGGCCAGACCCTGGCCGAGATCAACGGCCTCTCGAGGGTCTGGGTCACGGCCGCCGTGCCCGAGGCGCAGGCCGGGCAGCTGCGTCCGGGCCAGGGCGTTGGCGTCACCCTGGCGGCCTATCCGGGC
>NZ_JBCNJZ010000017.1:0-73907 GCF_039596335.1 Caulobacter sp.
CCCGGCGTGGCCCTGCCGGCCTATGACCGCGACAAGGTCCAGATCGGCGTCGTCCACTTCGGTCCCGGCGCCTTCCACCGCGCCCACCAGGCCTTCTATTTCGACCAACTGCTGGCCACCGATCCGCGCTGGGGCATCTGCGCCGTCTCGCTGAAGAGCCCCGGCGTTCGTGACGCCCTGGCCCCGCAGGACGGCCTCTACACTCTGGCCCAGCTGGACGCCGAGACCACCTTCCGCGTGGTCGGCGCCATCCGCGAAGTGCTGGTCGCGCCGGAGGATCCGCCGTCGGTGTTCGCCCGCCTGGCCGCCCCCACCACCCGCATGGTCACCCTGACCGTGACCGAGAAGGGCTACACCCTGTCGGCCGAGGGCGGCCTGGACGAGAGCCATCCCGACATCGTCCACGACCTGGCCAATCCGCGCGAGCCGGTCAGCGCCGTCGGCTACATCGTCGAGGGCCTGCGCCGCCGCTTCGCCGCCGGCCTCGCCCCCTACGCCGTCGTGGCCTGTGACAACCTCGCCGACAACGGCTGGCGCCTGAAGGCGGCCGTCGTCGCCTTCGCCGCCAAGCAGGACGCGGAGCTCGCCGCCTGGATCGACGCCGAGGGCAGCTTCCCGCGCACCATGGTCGACAGCATCACCCCGGCCACCGACGACGCCCTGCGCGCCCGCGTCCAGACGGCCACGGGCCTGGAAGACGCCTGGCCGATCCAGCGCGAGGCCTTCACCCAGTGGGTGGTCGAGGATGTCCTCCCGGCCGACGCCCCGGATCTGGCCAGCGTCGGCGTCATCCTGACCGACGACGTGCGCGGCTTCGAACGCGCCAAGCTGCGCCTGCTGAACGGCGTCCACTCGACCCTGGCCTATGCCGGCATCCTGCGCGGCCACGAGACGGTGTTCGAGGCGGTCAGCGATCCGGCCCTCGAGGCCCTGGGCCGCGACATGATGGCCAAGGACATCATCCCGACCCTGACGGCGCCGCGCGGCCTGGACCTGGCCGACTACGCCGAGGCCATCCTGGCCCGCTTCCGCAATCCCGAGATCCGCCACCTGCTGTCGCAGATCGCCTGGGACGGCTCGGCCAAGCTGCCCTTCCGCATCCTCGGCACGCTGACGGAAACCCTGGACGCCGGCCGCTCGATCGAGCGCCTGGCCATCCCGCTGGCGGCCTGGATGCGCTTCATCGCCCTGCGCGCCAAGGCGGGCGAGGCGATCACCGACCCGCTGGCCGCCAAGCTGGCCGAGATCGGCGCGGCCACGACCGGCGACGCCAAGACTGACGTCGCGGCCTTCCTGGCGCTGGATACGGTGTTCCCGGCCAAGCTGACCAGCAACCCGACTTTCGTGTCGGCGCTCGAGAAGGCCTACGCCGAACTCGGCTAGCGCGTCACACCCTTTGCGGTCAGCACCGGAACCACGGTGCTGACCAAGATCTCGAGATCGAAGCGGAACGAGCGGCGGCGCAAGTACTCGGCGTCCAGGGCCACCTTGTCGGGAATGGCCAGCTCGTCCCGGCCGTTGATCTGCGCCCAGCCGGTGACCCCGGGCCGCAGCACGTCGACGCCGGCGGCCTGGCGGGCCGTGATCAGGTCGTCCTGATTGAACAGCGCCGGACGTGGGCCGACCAGGCTCATATGGCCGACCAGCACGCTCCACAGCTGCGGCAGCTCATCCAGGCTCAGCTTGCGCATCAGCGGCCCGACTGGCGTCAGCCAGCGATCGGGATCGTCCAGCAGGTGCGTCGCCACCTCTGGCGTGTCGATGCGCATGGTCCGGAACTTGGGCATCGGAAACAGAACCGAGCCCTTGCCCACCCGCTGCGACCAGTAGAGCCCCGGCCCGGGCGAGGTCAGGCGCACCAGGACCCATAGCCCCGCCAGCGGCAGGGCCAGCACCAGAAGGCCGGCCGCCGCCGCGGCGAAATCGAAGAGGCGTTTCACCTAGCGCAGGTCGCCGCTGGCCGCGTCGAGCAGCAGATACGCCCGGCCCGCGTCGGACGACAGCAGCGCCGCCAGCAGGAAGCCCTCGCGATCCTGACCGGCCGCCTCGTCGATCATGCCGGCATAGCGGGCCAGGAAGCGCTCGGTATTGCCCTTCAGCGTGGCGTCCGAGAACAGGCGGCGAACCAGACGGCGGATGGCGGCAGGCGCCAGGCGCTTGACCACTTCCCGGGCCCCGGTCGCATCGCGGGTCTGCAGGGCGGCGGCGATCTCGTCGATGCGGCCGCGCGGCAGCAGGGCGTGCGGATCGATGCCCATGGCGGTGATCTCGGCCGCCAGCTTCTCGCCCAGGGCCGTGTCGCCCGGGGAACTGTTCTCGATACCGGCCAGCAGGTTGCGCCAGCTCCAGCCGCCCTCGCCTTCCGGCTCGGCGGCCGAAGGCGGCGGGGCCTGCTTGCGGCTCTGGGCCTGCTCGAACACCGAGCGGAACTCCTCGTCGGTGGCGGTCGGCGTCAGGCGCAGGCGGCGACGGCTGTCGGCCGGCGGCTCGTCCTCATCGTCGAACTCGGCCATGGGCAGAGGTTGCGGCGGCTGGGGCACGGGAGCCTGGAAGGCAGCGGGAGCCGGCGGCGGCGCGGCCCGGCGCGGCGGCGGGGCCATCGGCGAGGACGTGCGGGCCGCGACCGTGGCGGTCGTCGAAGCCGTGACCGCGCCGGCGGCCTCGCTCAGCATCTCGTAGTTGCGGCGCACGCGTTCCTGGAAGGCCTGGTCGATCGCGGCCGTCTCCTCGGCGGTGCGACGCACGGCGTTCATCAGCTGCTCGACGCCCTGCTCGATGGCGACGCGAACCTCGGCGGCCTTCTGCAGGGCCTCGGCCGGCAGGTCGGCGGTGCGCTTGCCGATCTCGGCCAGCATACCTTCCAGCTCGTCGAGCGTGCCGCGGGCCGACTGCACCGAGTCCTGCAGCTTCTGCGAGGTGCGCGCCCCGGCCTGCTCGACCATCTGGGCCGAGTGCTCGATGATGTCGCGCGCCTCTTCCATGCGGGACTCGAATACCGCGTCAGCCTTTTGGCCGGCGGCGAAGGCGATCTCGTTCAGCTGGTCGACGCGGCTGCGGGCGGCCTCGACACGGGCCTCGACGCCCTCGCTGGCCTTCAGCGCGGCCTCGGCCATGGCTTCCATGGCCGCCTTCAGCTCGTCTTCCAGCAGATTGCGCTGGTTCTCGGCGACGTCGCCGATGGCTTCGAGCGTCTTCTTGACCTCGTCGTTCAAGCCGTCGCGCTGCTCGCGCGCGCCATCGACCATCTCGCGGAACTGCTCGGCGGCAGCCCCGATCAGGCCGCGCAGAATTTCCGCGCCCATGGCGGCGCTATCCGACAGCTCGGTGGCGCCCACGCGAGTATAGGCGACGAACTCGGTCAGCTGGGCGGTGCGGGTCTCGGCCTCGGAGGCGAAGTCCTCCTGTTCGGAGCGCAGGGCCTGGCTGGCTTCCACAAGCGCGGCGCGCTGGGCGGCCAAGCTCTTCTCGACCGACGAGATCTGGTCGCCGACGCCGTGGCCGGCGGTTTCCAGGCGGGCGATCTGGCGTGACAGGTCCTCGGCCCCGACGCGGGCGGCGTCCGAGGCTTCGGCAGCGGCGGCGGCCAGATCGGCGGCGCGGGCGGCCAGGGCGGCCTCGGCCTCGCGCAGCTGGGTTTCGGCGAGGTCAGAGGCCTCGGCCACCATGCGGGCCTGGCTGCCGATCGCATCGACCACCGCGGTGGAGCGAGCGTCTAGCGAGTGCGACAGGCTCTCCATCGCCGTGCGCTCCTGACCCAGGCCTTGGGCCAGCGCGTTGGCGGTCTTGGCAGAATCGGCGGCGGCCTCGGCGAGGCGCGCGGTCTCTTCGGCCAGGGCCTGACGCAGCGAGACGATGTGCTCGCGGGCCCGTTCGGCGGCGGCGGCGGCCTCGTCCACGCCCTGGCGCATGGCGTCCACCGCGCTCGACGCGCCGACGGCGGCCAGGGCGGCCGGCGAGACGATGCGGTCGGTCAGGGTGCGGGTGCGGCGCAGCTCGTCCGAAATGCCGTTGGCCTGGCGCAGCAGATAAGCGCCCAGCAGGGTCAGCAGAGCCGGCCCGATGGCCAGGCCCGCGAACACCATCAGCGCGAAGCCCTCGACCCGGAAGGCCGGCACGCCGCGGGCATAACCCAGAGCAAACGCGATCGGGGCCAGGGCCCACAAGGCGGCGACAGCGGTGGCCAGGGTCCAGAACAGGACGCCCGACATCCGACGCGGGGCTTTCTCGGCCACCAGCGGCGTAGGGGTCTCGCTGGCGGGACTACGCAGGTCCAGCGACGACTCGCGGACCGGGGCCGGCGCTTCGGGCTCGGCGATCGGCGCCGGCGGCTGGGCGCTGGCGGCCAGCGACGTGGCGGGCTTCAGCTCGGGCTCGGCGAAGCTGGTGAAGGTCTTGGGCTCGCGGCGACGGCGCGAGCGCACCGTCGTCGGCGGCGGCACGTCTAGGTCATCTCCCATGGTGTCGCGCAGCGTCAGCGGCTCGGCGCTGGGGATCTCGGCCTGCGGCTCGGAGAACGACGTGGGCTCGGGCAGGTCGAACGCGACATCGGGCTCGGCAGCCGGCGTCTCGGCGGCCGTTACCTCAGCAGCTTGGGGCTCTTCGCGAGAGGTCTCCGTCGGCGTCGCGGAAAAATCGAACGGTTGGCGCTTCTTAGGCTTCATACACAGCCACGATCCCAGGGCGTCGCGAGGGGCGCAGGAACAACCGCACGCGCCGGCCCCTCCTTCGCGTGTCACATGAACCTAACGGCGAAAAGCCCTGGCGCAAAGCGGCTTTGGTTGTGTTCGCACACGTCGCAGCGGTTGAGCCCCGCTTCAGGCCTCGCACTGAGGGACGGAGGGCGCCGTCGCAGCGATCGGAGACAGCTTGGGCAACTCGCCACGCGGCGAGCGCGCGACGGTCTTGGCGCCCTGCGATTGGGCGGCGTCGGGACGCGCGCGCGTCTCTACCGCGACGCCGAATTGGCACAGCGCGAACGAGGACAGCCAGACGACCGCCGCAGCCAGCATTTCCGCCAGGAGACTCATGACCCCGTCCCAGGAGACCATTGCGAAAAACGATAGCGCCGTTATGCAAGATTGTCGCAACAAGCGTGCATGAACAATTGGTCATGAATGCCGAAGCTTCCGACCTGTGGCGCCAAGTCAACTTACAGCGCCCCCAGAAATCCCGCATTGTCCCATTCGGCCGCCGGGCCTAGGTCGCAAGCATGGCCCAGCCCCAACTCGCCCCCGCCTATGCAGCTGACCCGACGATGATCTCGCCGGCGCGCCTGACGCACCTCCAGCGCCTGGAGGCCGAGAGCATCCACATCCTGCGGGAAGTGGCGGCCGAGTGCGAACGTCCGGTCATGCTGTATTCGATCGGGAAGGACAGCGCGGTGATGCTGCACCTGGCCGCCAAGGCCTTCTATCCCAGCAAGCCGCCCTTCCCGCTGCTGCACGTCGACACGACCTGGAAGTTCAGGGACATGTACGCCCTGCGCGACAAGGTGGCGGGCGAGCTGGGCTTTGACCTGCTGGTCCACAAGAACCCCGACGCCGAGGCGCGCGGCGTCAATCCATTCGACCACGGCAGCGCCCTGCACACCGACCTCTGGAAGACCGAGGGCCTCAAGCAGGCCCTGTCGAAGTACGGTTTCGACGCGGCCTTCGGCGGCGCCCGCCGCGACGAGGAGAAGAGCCGGGCTAAGGAGCGGGTCTTCTCGTTCCGCTCGGCCGAGCATCGCTGGGACCCGAAGAACCAGCGTCCCGAACTCTGGAATCTCTACAACACCCGCAAGCACCCCGGTGAATCCTTGCGCGTCTTCCCGATCTCCAATTGGACCGAGCTGGACGTCTGGCAATACATCCACCTGGAGAACATCCCGATCGTGCCGCTGTACTTCGCGGCCGAGCGGCCGGTGGTCGAGCGCGACGGCGCGCTGATCATGGTCGACGATGATCGCTTCCGCCTGCGCGACGGCGAAGTCCCGCAGATGAAGAGCGTCCGCTTCCGCACCCTGGGCTGCTACCCGCTGACGGGCGCGGTCGAGAGTGAAGCCGCCACCCTCCCCCAGGTCATCCAGGAAATGCTGCTGACCACGACATCGGAGCGCCAGGGCCGGGTCATCGACCACGACCAGTCCGCCTCGATGGAGAAGAAGAAGCAGGAAGGGTATTTCTGAGATGGCTCACCAGTCCGCCCTGATCGCCGAAGACATCGACGCCTATCTGCACCAGCACCAGCACAAATCGCTGCTGCGCTTCATCACCTGCGGCAGCGTCGACGACGGCAAGTCCACCCTGATCGGCCGCCTGCTGTACGACAGCAAGATGATCTTCGAGGACCAGCTTGCTTCTCTTGAAGCCGACTCCAAGAAGGTCGGCACCCAGGGCGGCGCGATCGACTTCGCCTTGCTGGTCGACGGCCTGGCCGCCGAGCGCGAGCAAGGCATCACCATCGACGTCGCCTATCGCTTCTTCTCGACCGAGAAGCGCAAGTTCATCGTCGCCGACACCCCCGGCCACGAGCAGTACACGCGCAACATGGTCACCGGTGCCTCGACCGCCGACGCGGCCGTGATCCTGATCGATGCGCGCAAAGGCGTGCTGACCCAGACCCGTCGCCACAGCTACCTCGTCTCGCTGCTCGGCATCCGCAACGTGGTGCTGGCGGTGAACAAGATGGACCTGGTCGGCTGGAATCCGGCTGTCTTCGACCAGATCGTTGCCGACTATCGCGCCTTCGCCGAGCAGATCGGCCTTTCCGTTTTCACCCCGATCCCGATCTCGGGCCTGGGCGGCGACAATATCGCCAGCCGCAGCGAAGAGACACCCTGGTTCAAGGGCCCGATCCTGATGGAGTGGCTGGAAGGCGTGGAGGTCGAGGACGACCTTCAGTCCAAGCCGTTCCGCATGCCGGTGCAGTGGGTCAATCGCCCGAACCTGGACTTCCGCGGCTTCTCGGGCCTGATCGCCTCGGGCTCGATCAAGCCGGGCGACCGCATCCGCGCCCTGCCCTCGGGCCGCGAAAGTCGCGTGGCCCGCATCGTCACCCTGCCGGGCGATCTGGACCAGGCCGTCGCCGGCCAGTCGGTGACCCTGACCCTGGAAGACGAGATCGACATCTCGCGCGGCGACGTCATCGCCGCCGCCGACGCCCCGGCCCCGGTCGCCAACCAGTTCGAGGCCACGATCGTCTGGATGGACGACGAGCCGCTGCCGCCGGGCCGCACCTATCTCCTGAAGCTGGGCGCACGGACGGTCAGCGCCAGCGTCACCGACATCAAGCACCGCGTAAACGTCAACACGCTGGAGAAGACGGCCGCCAAGCGCCTGGAGCTGAACGAGATCGGGGTCTGCAACCTCTCGCTCGACCAGGCCGTGCCGTTCGAGGCCTATGCCGACAACCGAGCGATGGGCGGCTTCATCCTGGTCGACCGCCTCAGCAACCGCACCGTCGGCGCGGGCCTGCTGAACTTCGCCCTGCGCCGGGCCGAGAACGTCCACTGGCAGCACACCGACATCAACAAGACCTCTCGGTCGGCGCTGAAAAGCCAGCGCGGCCAAGTGGTCTGGCTGACAGGCCTGTCGGGCGCGGGCAAGTCGACCATCGCCAACCTGGTCGAAAAGCGCCTGCACGCCCTGGGCCGCCATACCTATCTGCTGGACGGCGACAATGTCCGCCACGGGCTGAACAAGGACCTGGGCTTCACCGAGGAAGACCGCGTCGAGAACATCCGCCGGGTCGCCGAGGTGGCCAAGCTGATGGTCGACGCCGGGCTGATCGTGCTGACCGCCTTCATCTCGCCGTTCCGCGCCGAGCGCCAGCTGGCCCGCGACCTGCTGGAAGACGGCGAGTTCATCGAGGTCTTCGTCGACACGCCCTTGGCCGTGGCCGAGGCCCGCGACGTGAAGGGTCTCTACAAGAAGGCCCGCGCCGGCGACCTGAAGAACTTCACCGGCATCGACAGCCCGTATGAAGCGCCGGAGACGCCCGAACTGCGGATCGACACCACCGCGATCGATCCGGTCGAGGCCGCCGAGCAGATCGTCACCTGGCTGGAAGGCCGCGAGATCGACTACGACATCTGACGGCCGGCCCGCCGATGCAGCAGAACCGCCCCGCCAAGACCCAACAAGGCCATGGCGGCGGTGGCGATGTAGCCGCGGGCTCCGAAGGCGTCGAACAGCGGCCCTGACGCCAGGGTCGCGATCCCAAGGGTAAAACCAGACGACAGCGCCGAGTTGATCGCCTGAGCCGGCGAGGCCGCCTCGGGCGGGGCCAGCTTCTCGATCAGGCGCAGCGAGGCCAGGAAACTGGCCGCGAAGGTCAGGGCGTGCAGGCCCTGCAGCGGAAACAGCGCCCATAGCGGCGGCTCGAACGCGTAGAGCGTCCAGCGCACCACCGCCGCGCCGGCGCCCAGGATCAGGAACAGCTCCGGGCCCCAGCGGCGACGCAGCGGCTCCAGGAACCACATGAAGCCGACCTCGACCGCGACGCCCACGCCCCACAGCACGCCGATCATCGGCTCGCTGATTCCCTGCTTGCGCCAGAGGATGGCCGAGAAGCCGTAGTAGAAGGCGTGCGCGCCCTGGATCAGGCCCGCGGTGACCACCGCCAGCACGAAAGTGCGGTTGCGCAACAGATCGCCCAGGCCCTTCCAGCGTTCGGACCGCGCCGGCTTGGCGCCCTCGGCGTGGACCCGCTCGGGCGGGATCAGGGTCGCGGCGGCGATGGCGGCGATGAAGCAGGCGGCGGCGACCCAGACGGCGATGATCGTGGGGGCCACCACGGTCAGGATCACGCCCATGGTCAGGTTGGCGACGATGAAGGCCGAAGAGCCCATGCCGCGCGGAATGCCGTAGTTGAAGCTCTCGGTCCGCGCCCGGCGGAGGGTGATGACGTCGGTCAGCGGCGAGACGGTCGACAGCAGGGTCTGGCCGATGAACCAGAACAGGATCAGCCACAGCAGGCTGTGGGTGGCCAACAGGCCCGCATAGCCCAGCCCCGCCCCGACCAGCAGCAGGATCATCGGCGTGCGCCGCAGGGTGAAGCCGTCGGCCCACACCGCCAGGGCAGGTCCCGTGAACGGCTTGAGCAGTAGTGGCACGGCCAGGATCAGGCCGATCTGGCCGCCGTCCATGCCGCGGTCACGCAGATAGGTGCCGATGTACGGCAGACTGACGCCGGTGCTCAGATAGATCGCGGCGTAGAACAGGCTGAGGCGGACAAGACTAGAGAGCCCCGGCCTGTCCGCCCCCTCCGTCATGCTATTTGGCCCGCCATGCTATTCGGCGCCGCCGAAGCGGGCCGTCCATTCGGCGATCTGCTCGTCCTCGATCTTCTTGAACAGGACGTCCGGCACGGTCACCGCGGTCCCGACGGCCAACGTGTCCAGCTCGGCCTTGGCGTCGTTCGACGGCCACGCCGCCGGGAAGTCCAGGCCGAACGCCCCGCCGATCTTCTCGGCCGCGAACGGGACGAACGGGGCCGAGATCTTGGCGTACAAGGCCACCAGGTTCAGGGCGGTGCGGACGATGACGGCGGCGCGGTCGCGATCGGTCTTGATCGCGGTCCACGGCGCGGCTTCCTGCAGATACTCGTTGCCGACCACCCACAGGGCCCGCAGCGCCTGGGCGCTCTTGCGGATCTCGATCGCGTCCATCTGCTCGGCCAGGTCCGCCAGCCGCGCCGAGACGTCGGCGAACAGCTTCTCTTCCAGCGGACCGGGCTCGCCGCCCGCCGGGACCACGCCCTCGAACTTGCTCTCGTTGAACTTCAGGATGCGGTTGACGAAGTTGCCCAGCACGTCGGCCAGGTCGCGGTTCACGGCGCTGGCGAACTGCTCCCACGTGAAGGCGGTGTCCGAACCTTCCGGCGAGTTGGCGGTCAGGTACCAGCGCCACAGGTCGGGCGGCAGGATCTCCAGGGCCGCGTCCATGAACACGCCGCGCTTGTTCGAGGTCGAGAACTTGCCGCCGTACCAGTTCAGCCAGTTGAAGGCCTTGAGCATATCGACGCTCTTCCACGGCTCTTCCGAGCCCAGGATGGTCGCCGGGAAGCTGACGGTATGGAACGCGACGTTGTCCTTGCCCATGAACTGGACGTAGCGAACGTCTTCGGCGCCGCTGTCGGTGCGCCACCAGCGCTTCCAGTCGCGGTCGGCGCCGCCCTCGGCCCATTCCTGGGTCGCGGCGATGTATTCGATCGGAGCGTCGAACCAGACGTAGAAGACCTTGTCCTCAAAGCCCGGGCGCGGAACGCCGTCCTGGGCTACCGGAATACCCCAAGCCAGGTCGCGGGTGATGCCGCGATCGATCACGCCCTCGTCCAAGTGCTTGTAGGCGATCGAGCGGGCCAGTTGCGGCCAGTCGGGATGGCTGTCGACCCAGGTGCGGATGCGGTCGGCGACCTTGGTCTGCAGCAGGTAAAGGTGCTTGGTGTCGCGCACCTCGATGTTCCGTGAGCCCGAGATCACCGAGTACGGGTCGATCAGGTCGGTCGGGTCCAGCAGGTTGCCGCAGTTGTCGCACTGGTCGCCGCGGGCCTTCTCGAACTTGCAGTGCGGGCAGGTCCCCTCGACGTAGCGGTCGGGCAGGAAGCGCTTGTCGTCGACCGAATAGACCATCTGGTCGATCCGCTCTTCGATCAGGCCGTGGTCTTCCAGGGCCTGGCAGAAGTGCTGGGTCAGACGGTGGTTCTGCGGCGACGACGAGCGGCCGAAATGGTCCCACGACAGGCCGAACGCGCGGCCCACATCGTGCTGCAGCACGTGCTGCTCGGCGCAGTAGGTGGCCACGTCCTGACCGGCGGCGGAGGCTGCGAGCTCAGCGGGAGTCCCGTGCTCGTCGGTGGCGCAGATGTACAGAGTCTCATGCCCCTGGGCCCGCTTGAAGCGCGCATAGACGTCCGCCGGCAGCATCGACCCCGCCAGATTGCCCAGGTGCTTGATGCCGTTGATGTACGGCAGGGCGGAGGTGATCAGGATGCGAGCCATGAGGGCGCGGCCTTTCGGGGGAACGCTAGGAAGCGTCCGCATATAGAAGGGTCGCGCGGGAAACGGAAGGTTTGGCGGCTAGGCCAGCTCTCCCAACTGCTCGTCCAGCAGGTCCAGCGTGTCTTCGTCCACCTCGTTGACGTCGCTGGGCATGACTTCGCCGGTCTCGGCATAGACCAGCCAGGCGACGTACATGGTCGCCGTGGTCAGGGCGTTCCAGGCGTCCTCGGTGGGCTTGCCCGCGGCCTGGGACAGGCGACGCAACAGGCCTTGCTCATCGTCGCTATAGACCAGGTCCGAGAACGACCGGCCCGTCAGGGCGGCGCCCGACGCCCAGGCCTGGATCGCCGCCAGGGCCGCCCTCGCCTCTTCGGCGTTGGGCTCGTCGCGCGCGATGCGCGTCACCAGAGGCTCGGCCAAGGCGGCCAGGCGGCCCGCCTGTTCGCGCGGGGGTCGGTTGGTCAGGTCAGCGCGCAGTCCCATCTCGATCCTCTCTCAGCGCTCGATCAGCGCGCCGGCCCGCAGCGTCAGGGCGTTGTCGGAACCCTCGGCGGTCACCCGAATGGTCAGGTCGGGATAGCGCTCACTCAGCTGCTTTAGCACGCCCGAAGCGGCGTCCGCATCCCTCAGCCCTGCCTTGCAGGCCGAGCATACGGGCTGGGAAACGTGGATCGAGACGGTGCGTCCCGACAGCTCGGTTCCGGGCGGCTGGGCGTCGATGGCCCGCGCCAGCTCGTTCGCCACGCGCTCTTCGGCATGGCGGACGAACAGCGGGTTCTTGAACGGGGCCGAGATCGGGCCGGCCTCCGGCTGAGGCAGTCCGGCTTCCTTCAGCACCTTGGGCGAAGCGCCCTCGAAGACCCGTCCCTGCAGGCCGGGAACGTCCGTGCGTGCGGCGGCCACCGTGTGGGTCTCGGGCACGCCCAACCGGGCGCGCAAGGCGTCGATATCGGCGCGGGTCGCTTGCGGCGCAATCCGAGCCGCCGCGCCGGCGGCCTCGTCGAGGCCCTTGGCGGCCGTGCGGCCGGCGGTCTCGACCGTCTCGCGGGCGACCACCTCCACGCCATCGCGCGCGGCGGCGCGCAAGCCGCCCTGGGCAAGGCCGCGAACAGGGCCGCCGCCGATCGGCACGACATAGGTCGCCACCTGACCGGTGCTCATGCCCAGGGTCTCCCAGCCCTCGCCGCGCGCGAAAGCATCCTGGTGCCGCTGGACCTGCCCGTCGACGAAGCCCGCGGTCGCGTCGTAGCCCGCCTGGGCGGCGCTCTGGACGTCCCCCAGGATGCGCGAAGGATCGTTGGCCACCGCCTGGCTATAGTCGACCACCGCCTTGCCGCCGCGCTCGAGGCCGCCGACGATGGCGCCGCCAATCTCCGCCCGCGCGGTCGGTGAAACCTGAAGTTCGGCGGCGCTGACAGCCAGCGTGCCGACTGTGCCCACCAGGCCAACACCCTCGTTCAGCACCCCGCCGGTCACCCCGACGGTGAAGCGGGCTCGGGCCTCGGCGCCGGAGATGCCGTCGCGGATGGCGTTGGAGACCACGTTGTCGCCCGGTACGGCGTCGCGCGCCATCTCGGCTCCGGCATGGATCTGGCGGCCGGTCCACATCACGCCGTCGCGCAAGCCGCCTTGCACCGCCTCGGTTCCGTCACGCAGACCTTGCCGCGCGGTCTCCGCGACGGCGCGCACCGCGCCTTCCGGATCCGCCAGCGCCCGCCGGCCGGCGTCCAGTCCGGACTGCCCCAGCTGACTAGCGCGATCGAGGGCGCTCGAGCCCAGGTCGCGCGCGCTGTCGAGCCCCTTGGCGACGCTGTCGCGCACGCTGGAGAACGATGGAAGGGATGGAGCGCGCAGCTCTACGCCGAACAAGCCCATGGCTCACCTCGCTGGCCTTTCGGGGCGAAGGTGACTCCTCGGGGACAGCGTGTCGCGTTAGGGAAAACCCCAGCAGCGCGCGGAGCTAATAGCGCGTGGAGACTGCCCGCCATGAACGATCTGATCGAGACCGCCGCTCGCAGCGCCGTGCGAGGCAGCCTGCTGTTCCACCTGGACCTGGCCCAGATCCTGGCCATCGACGCCCTCCCGCCCGAAGCGGCGAAAGCTTGGGCCGTGGAGGTCGACGACCGGGGCTACGTCGTGACGGTGCTGAGCGACGACCTGAACCGCGAGACCTTCGCCGTCACCTTCGCCGCCGACGGTGCGCCGATCGTCGAACCGCGCGACCATCGCACCTTGCCCCGAACCCTGGCGCTGGCGTCCGCGCGCCAGACGGCCCTGGAGCAGTTCGACCGGCTCGACGGCCTGTCGGTGATCGCCCTTCCGTCCGCGGCGACCGCGCCGCTCGACGGGCCGCTGGAAGCCTATGTCCTGGGACGCGATGACTACCGCCTGACGATCAGCGCGGACGGCCGGCATTTGCTCGCGATGACGGCGGTCGCCGATAACGCTGCGCCCAGCGAGGCTCATGTCTATCGCAGCCTGAAGCGCGACCAGGCGATTACCCTCGTGACGCCCGGCAATGGCGCGCGCTGGCGCATCGCGGCCGGTCAGATCAGCCTGCTGGACTGATGCGAGATCAGGCCGAGCGCGGACCCAGCAGGATCACCGCCGCGCCGGCCAGGCAGATCGCCCCGCCGATCAGGTCCCAGCGGTCGGGCCGTGCGCCTTCGACGAAACGCATCCAGCCGATCGAGGCGACGATGTAGATGCCGCCATAGGCCGCGAAGGCCCGCCCCGCCACGCTGGCGTCGACGCGGGTCAGCAGCAACGCAAAAGCGATCAGCGACAGCAGGCCGGGCAGGATCCACCACGGCGAGCGGCCCAGGCGCAGCCAGGCCCAAAAGGCGAAGCAGCCCGCCAGCTCGGCCACGGCCGCCGCCGCATAGACGGCGAAGGTTCCCATCAGCGCAGCGCCGCGAACCAGCGGTCGATCATCTCGGCCTCGATGGCCAGGGCCGCCGCGCGCGCCGTGGCCTCGTCGTCCTGCCCCCACTGCTCGGCCTGGAAGATCTCCTCCAGCCGCGACAGGTCCAGGGCCCGCTGGCCGGTCAGGCGGCCGGCGCGCACGGCCAGGGCCAGCACCGCCGAGCCCAGCAGCGCATTGGCGAAGGCGACGCCGCCCAGGGTGAAATCGTCCAGGGTCAGCAGCAGCGCCTCGACCGCCGCCACGGTGGCCAGCGGCTGCGGCTGGTGAATGATCCCGGTGACCGGGGTGAAGGCCAGGCCGTGCTCGGCCTTGGCCCAGTCCAGGATCGCGCCCCACTCGCGCGACTGGCGCTCGACCAGCGGCGTCGGGTGCTCGGCGCGATAGCACAGGTGCTCGGACGCCGCGTAGGCGGTGATCTCCTGGGCGACGCCGGCGCGGGTCGCGGGGATCCGGTCCAGGGTCGTGAAGGCCAGGCGCGTGGCCGGCATCAGGGCGTGGTCGATATACTCGACCTGGGCTTCCCACTCGGCGGCGATCATCTCGGCCAGGGCCAGTGTCGGCAGCACGAGCGGTTTCTTCTCGGGCGTCTTGGGCGTGCGGCCGTCCAGCTGCACGGCGAAGCCGCCCCCAGTCTCGCTTGAAGCCGGCGCCGCGGCGGCGGCCTTGTAGAAGCGCTTGGGTTTCAGCAGCAGCTCGGACTTGTCGGACACGGGAGAGACTCTTTTTGCCAGGTCGCGACGGAATGGGCCGCCACCGGCGTTGAATGGTCAATGTCGAGAGTTCACGCAAGGGAGAGCGCCGCTTGAGCCTGCCTGCCAAGGATCTGATGGCCGCCGTCGCCGTCACCCGCTTCGGCCTGGGGGCCCGCCCCGGCGAGATCGAGGCCGCCAAGGCCGATCCGCAGGGCTGGCTGACCGCCCAGGTGCGCCGCGACGGCGCGGACCTGCCCCAGAGCGACGGCGAGACCGCCGCCCTGCGCTTCGCCTGGATGCGCGATTTCCAGGAACAGCGCCGGATGGAGCGCCAGCGCAAGGACGGCGAAACGCCTCAAAACGGCGCGGCCTTCATGGACGCTCAGCGCCAGCTGCGCGAGCGTGTCAATGGCGACTTCCTGGCCCGCGCCCAGCTGGGGGCCAGCACGCCGGCCGGCTTCCGCGAGCGCTGGGTGCTGTTCTGGGCCAACCACTTCACCGTCTCCTCGACCAAGCAGATCACCTCGGTGCTGATCGGGCCGTTCGAGCGCGAGGCGATCCGCCCCCACGTGTTCGGCCGCTTCGAGGACCTGCTGGTCGCCTCGTCCACCCACCCGGCCATGCTGACCTATCTGGATCAGGCCCAGTCGGTGGGTCCGGGCAGCATGGTGGTCAGCCGTCGCCGCCAAGGCCGGGGCGGGCTGAACGAGAACCTCGCCCGCGAGATCCTGGAGCTGCACACGGTCGGCGTCGACGCCGGCTATAGTCAGGCCGACGTCACTGAGTTCGCCCGCGCCCTGACCGGATTCTCGGTCGGTCGCGATGCCGAGGATCGCGCCGGCCAGTTCGTGTTCCGGGTCAACACCCACGAACCCGGCGCGCGCAAGATCCTGGGCAAGACCTATGCGGAAGGCGGCGTCGACCAGGGCCTGGCGGTGCTGAAGACCCTGGCCGCCGACCAACGCACCGCCCGCCATGTCAGCCGCAAGCTGGCCCGCCACTTCGTGTCGGACACCCCGCCACCGGCCCTTGCCGCGCGGCTGGAGAAGCGCTGGATGGACACCGGCGGCGACCTATCGGCCGTGGCCAAGGCGCTGATCGACAGCCCTGAAGCCTGGGACCCGACCCCGGCCAAGTTCAAGACGCCCTACGAGTTTACCCTGTCGACCTGGCGGCTGCTGGGGGCCCAGCCCTCCGCATACGAGCGCATCGCGCCAGTGCTGACGGGCCTCGGCCAGCGCCCGTTCTACGCTCCCTCCCCCAAGGGCTGGCCCGAGGAGGCCGGGGCCTGGGCCTCGCCGGACGGCCTGATCAAGCGGATGCAGTGGACGCAAGGCATGGCCGCCGCCGCGGCCGACCGCACCGATCCGAATGCGCTAGCCGTCCAGGCCTTGGGCGCGCGCCTGACGCCCCCCGTCGCCAAAGCCGTGTCGCGGGCCGAAACCCGCCGTGAGGCCTTCGCCCTTCTCGTGATGAGCCCGGAGTTCCAACGCCGATGAACGCTCCACTGAACCGTCGCGCCCTGCTGGGTCTGGGCATTTCCGTCAGCTTCCTGGGCACGCAGGCCTTCGCCGCCGCCGAGGGCGATCTCGCCAAAAAGAAGCTGGTGGTCGTCATCTGCCGGGGCGGCATGGACGGCCTGTCCGTCTCACCGCCGGTGGGCGACGCCGATTATGCGGCCTTGCGCGGCTCGATCGCCATGCGGCCCGACCAGGTGCTGAAGCTGGACGACACCTTCGGCCTGCATCCGGAACTGAAGACGGTCCATGCGCTGGCCCAGCAGGGCCAGGCCCGCATTGCTCCGGCCATCGCCAGCCCCGACCGCGCCCGCTCGCACTTCGAGGCCCAGGACGTGCTGGAGACCGGCGCGGCCGGCGTCTACGGCGCCGAGACCGGCTGGCTGAACCGCACGCTGGAAGCCCTCACGCCCGTCCGCAAGGTCGAGGGGCTATCGGTCGGGACCACCGCCCCGCTGATCCTGCGCGGCAAGGTCCAGGCGGCCAGCTGGTCGCCGGGCAGGGGCGTCGACGAGACCGCCCGCCTGCCGACCCTGCTGCAGGATCTCTACAAGACCGATCCACTGCTGGGCCCGGCCTTCGCGCGCGGGCTGGAGACCGAAACCATGGCCCAGACGGCCATGACCGCCCTTTCCGCGACCCCGGCGATGAACGAGGCCGCCGCGTCGACGCCGGCCATGGGCAGCATGGCGCCGATGTCCGCAACGAAGGCCAACGACCGCCAGAACCGCGCCGGCAGCGAGGCGGCCCGCAAGCTGGGCTCCACGCTCGGCGGCTTCATGATCCAGGCCGGCGGTCCGCAGATCGCGGCGATCTCGCTGGACGGCTTCGACACCCATGCCGGCCAGGCCGGCCAGATCGCCACCCGCCTGTCCTACATGGACGCGGTGCTGGCGGGCCTGCACCAGGGTCTGGGCGCAGAGTGGAAGAACACCGTGGTCGTGGCCGTCACCGAGTTCGGCCGCACCGCCCGGGTCAACGGCACCGGCGGCACCGACCACGGGACCGGCTCGACCGGCCTGATCCTCGGCGGCGCGCTGAAGCAAGGCGGCATCGTCGGCGATTGGCCGACGCTCAAGCAGACGGCCCTGTTCGAGAACCGCGACACTGCACCCACGCTGGACATGCGCGGCCTGTTCAAGGGCGTTCTGGCCGATCACATGGGCGTCGACCGCACGATCCTGGAGAAGAAGGTGTTCCCCGACAGCGCGGGCGCGAAGCCGGTGACAGGCCTGGTCTAGGTCTTTCGACGGATCTTGGCGCTGCGATGACCGAAGGGCTCGGCCTCGGCCTCGTCTTCCGAGAAGCCGAACTTGCGGAAGCCTTCCTTCATCTCGGGGCTGAGCGGGGCCTCGACGTGCAGCATGCCGGCCGACGGGTGCGGCAGCAGGATCGACCGGGCGTGAAGTTGCAGCTTCAGCCCCTCCGACAGCGGGGCCGACTTCTCGTCACCGTACTTGGGGTCGCCCAGGATCGGGTGACCCATGGCCTTCATGTGGGCGCGCAGCTGGTGGGTGCGGCCGGTGTGCGGACGCAGGGCCATCCAGGTGACGCGCGGACCGGCGCGGCTGATGGTGACGAATTCGGTCTCGGCCGGCTGGGCGTCCGGATCCTTGGGCTGTGCGGGAACCACCAGCTCGCGATCGCCGACGCCGCGCTTGGCCAGGTGCAGCTCCATCACACCCTCGGTCGGGTGCGGATTGCCCACGACGATGGCCCAATAGGTCTTCTGCGCCTTGCGCTTGGCGAAGGCGCCCGACAGGCGCGCGGCGGCGGCCGGGGTCTTGCCCAGCAGCAGCACGCCCGAGGTGTCGCGGTCCAGGCGGTGGACCAGGCGCGGGCGATCGACGCCCTCCCCCCAGGCCGACAGCAGCTTGTCGACGTGCTTGGTGGTCTTGGTGCCGCCCTGCACGGCCAGGCCGGCGGGCTTGTTCAGGGCCAGGACTTCCTCGTCCTCATAGAGAACGAGCGACTTGGCGTAGGCGATGTCGCGCGCCGACAGCTTGTTCTTGTCAGACGGATCGGGCGCGTCGGGCAGCGGCGGCACGCGGATCTGACTGCCGGCGGCCAGCTTAGTGTCGCCCTTGGCGCGCGAGCCGTCGACCCGGACCTGGCCCGAGCGGAACAGCTTGTTGAGCTGGATATGGTTCAGGTGCGGCCAGCGGCGCTTGAACCAGCGGTCCAGGCGCACCCCGTCCTCGCCGGCGTCGACGTACAGGGTGCGAACTTCCTTGGTGCTCATGCGAAGATCCTGCGGGCGACCAGAAGGCCCGCGAACAGGGCCGCCACGGACAAAAGCACGCTGGCGGCGGAATAGGAAAAGGCCTGGAGGTAGTCGCGCTTCTGGATCATCAGCGCGGTCTCCAGGGAGAACGACGAAAAGGTGGTGAAGCCGCCCAGCACGCCGATGCCCAGCAGCACCCGCCACTGTTCGCCCGTCCCCGTGCCGCGATGGGCCAGCCAGGAGGCCAGGCAGCCCATCAGGAAGCCGCCCAGCAGGTTCACGGTGAAGGTGCCATAGGGCCAGCCCGGGCCCATGACCCGCATCGCCCCGACGCCGACCAGATAGCGCGCGACGGAGCCCACGGCCCCACCGGCCGCCACGAGGAGCAGCTTGTTCATCAACGCCTTATGCGCCGAGCGGGCGCAAACGCCAAGCACCCTCCTGAGTTCCCTTGTTTTTCCCCGGTTTCTTTCAAGGTAAACAACTTTGGAAACCCTATTTGGTGACTACGCGTTAAGCGCGCAGACGGCATTGTCGGCGCACATCAACAGCGCCCGAACCATGTCCCAGCACCTCCCCCCCTCAGACGCGAATGAACGCGTGGCCCTCCCCGGCCCGGTGCTTCAGCGCCTGTCGGGTTCGGATCTGGTCGCCCGCGGCTCGGTCAATGTCATCAGCGTCAAGGCCATCAAGTCGTGGGCCGGCGAATGGTGGAGCGACAAGCGCAACGACGTCTGGACCTATGTCGAGCGCAAGCTGGCCGAGCACCTGGACCGCCAGGACATGCGCGCCCGCATCTCCGACAGCGAGTTCCTGATCGCCACGCACAACGACCAGGGCCTGGCGGCCCAGGCCACCAGCGTGAAGATCCTGGAAGACGTGCTGACCCACCTGTTGGGCGTCGCCGATCCGTCGGAAATGGGCATCCGCTCGGTCATCGGGCTGGAAGGCGGCGAAGCCGTCTGCAAGCGCATCGACCCGGCCGTGATCCTGGCCGCCCGCGCCCGTCGCGACAGCGTACGCTCGCCCGTCCGCTTCACGGTGGATCCGGCCGACGAGTCGCGCCGCACTCCCGTGGCCTTCACCACCGCCGCCGGCGCGGCCCTTCGCGTGGACTTCACGCTGGAGCACGTCGTCAGCCTGCGCCGCAACATCACCACCGCGGTTCGCATCGAGCCGATGGTCACCCACCTGGCCAGCGGCCGTCAGGCCTCGGCCCGCGCCCTGACCAAGCTGTCGGACCGCGATGTCGCCTTCATCGACGAGTCGACTCTGAAGTACGCGGCGGTCTTCGCCCGCTCGGCCCAGGGCCACACGACCCCCGAACTGATCCTGCCCGCCTCGTTCCGCACGCTGGGCACCCAGCGTGGCCGCGACCTGCTGACCGGTACGGCTGGTCTCTCGCTGGCCCTGCTGCGCGGCGGCGTGATGATCGAGCTGGTCGACGTGACCCGCGGCACCCCCGCCGGTCGCCTGCTGGAAGTCGTCGGTCTGCTGCGCGCCCTGACCCGCGGCGTCATCGCCCGCGTGCCGCCGGACAAGGAAGCCCTGCGCGTGCTGCGCGACGCCCGTCTGGCCGGTCTGGCGCTGGACGCCAGCGACCTGTCGGGCGAAGCCGCCAAGATCGCCATGGACATGATGGCCTTCGGTCGCGACGCTCGCGGCCTGGCGCCGATGACTATCCTGCAGGGCCTGCCCCAGGACGGCTTCTTCGCCGCCGCCGAACAGGCCGGCCTGACCCACGCAGCCCTGCGCGCCAACTATCCGCTGGGCAAGCAGGCCGCGGCCTGATCCTCAGGCGTCAGGTGCGCTGACGCCCGTGTCCCACGTTCCTGACCACGTCCCGCGCGTCATAGACGTCGCGATCCCGCGGCGGTGCGCCCTTGCCGAACACGACCTCGATCGAGCGTGAGAACGCCGGACCCGGGCCCAGGTTGAAGCTGGTGCCCAGCCCCACGCCGACGCCGGTATGGCGGCCGTAACTGGCCGAACCACCGCCGACCGAGAACCGCGGCCCACGATCCTGCCCAGCACCGGTGGTCGAGCGGTCGGCGATGCGGAACCAGTCATAACCGTCCTGCAGGGCCAGTTCGGCCGCCCGCAGGAGCGCGTAGTCGGCGATCTGGGCCTCCGGCGCGCCGGGGCCGCCCTGGAAGGTGACGCGGTAACGGCCCGCCTCCAGGCGATATTCCGAATAGCCGACGTCGTTGGGCGCGCCGGCCTGGGCGCGATAGACGGTCGGGGCGCTGGCGCAGGCGGCCAGCAGCAGGCCCGAGGCCGCGACGATCAGAAGGGGTTTTGCGATCTTCATGGCGTTTTGCCTTTCACGCCGGATCAACGGCTTCTGAGCCCGGCTGTTCCGGAACCTGCAGATCCAGGGCCTTGAGCATGGCGACGAAATCGTCCGGCAACGGCGCGATGATCTTGCGCTCGCCGCCCAGCGGGTGCGGGAAGGTCAGGCGCGCGGCGTGCAGCATCAGGCGCGGCACGGCCGCCCCGCCCAGCATCAGCGCCCCGCCGTAGCGGCTGTCGCCGGCCAGCGGCCGGCCGATCGAGCCCATATGGACCCGAAGCTGGTGCATGCGGCCGGTGTCGGGCGACAGCTCGACCAGAGCAGCCACGCCGTTGCTGGCCAGGGTGCGATAGCGACTGCGGGCGGTCTCGGCGTCCGGGTGGTCGGGCTCGCAGACCCGCATATAGGCCTCGCGGCCGATCGACTCGCGGCGCAGCGGACTGTCGATCATGCCACCCTTGGGCTCAGGCGCGCCCGGCGCGACGATGGCCAGGTAGCTCTTGCGGAAGCGCTTGGCCATCATGGCCTCGCCCAGGAAGGCCGCGCCCGGCTTGGTCTTGGCCGTCAGGATGACGCCCGACGTGTCGCGGTCCAGCCGGTGGATCAGACGCGGCCTGGCCTTGCCCGGCTTGGCGAACGCCCACAGCAGGTCATCCAGCGTATGGGCCTTGATGCGCCCGCCCTGACTGGAGAGGCCCGAAGGCTTGTCCAGCACGATGATCGCCTCGTCCTCGTACAGCACCCACGACTTGGCAGTCTCGATCTCCTCCGGCGTCAGGGTGATCGGGCATTCGATGGCCTTGGGCTTGGCGACGCCGGGCGGACGGCGGAACTTCGGATTGCTCATTTGCCGTCCTTACGCACCTTGCCCCAGGCTTCCAAGCGTTCGCGCGCCTTGGCCTCGGCCCCGATCGGCTTGGGCTCGTAAAAGCGGCGGCGCTCCATGCCGTCCGGGAAGTAGTTCTGGCCCGACACCCCGCCCTCGACGTCGTGGTCGTAGGCATAGCCGTCGCCATAGCCCAGCGACTTCATCAGCTTGGTCGGGGCGTTGAGGATATGGGCCGGCGGCATCAGGCTGCCGGTCTCCTTGGCCGCGCGGCGGGCGGCCTTGTAGGCATTGTAGACGGCGTTGGATTTCGGGGCCGAGGCCATGTGAACCACCGCCTGGGCCAGGGCCAGCTCCCCCTCGGGCGAGCCCAGGAAGTCATAGGCGTCCTTGGCCGCCGTGGTCAGCAGCAGGCTCAACGGGTCGGCCGCGCCGATGTCCTCGGACGCCATGCGCACCAGCCGGCGGGCGATGAACAGCGGGTCCTCACCGCCCTCCAGCATCCGCGCCAGCCAGTACAGCGCCGCGTCCGGATCGGACCCGCGCACCGACTTATGCAGCGCCGAGATCAGGTTGTAGTGCTCCTCGCGGTCCTTGTCGTAGGCCGGGCGGCGCTTTTGCAGGAACTGACCCAGCTGGGTCGGGTTCAGCGGGCTGTCCGTGCCGATCGAGAACAGGGTCTCGGCCAGGGTCAGCAGGTAGCGGCCATCGCCGTCGGCCATGGCCACCAGGGTGGAGCGCGCCTCGGCGTCGATCGGCAACGGCCGGCTCTCGGCGACCTCGGCGCGCTGCAGCAGCTGGTCCAGCGAGTCCTCGCCCAGGCGTTTCAGCACGAAGACCTGGCAGCGCGACAGCAGAGCGCCGTTCAGCTCGAACGAAGGGTTCTCGGTCGTGGCCCCGACCAGGGTGACGATCCCCTCCTCCACGAACGGCAGGAAACCGTCCTGCTGGGCGCGGTTGAAGCGGTGGATCTCGTCGACGAACAGCAAGGTGCTCTGCCCGGCGGCGCGACGGACGCGGGCCTGCTCGAAGGCCTTCTTCAGATCGGCGACGCCGGAGAACACGGCCGAGATCTGCTGGAATTCATAGCCGCCGGCCTTGGCCAGCAGGCGGGCGATGGTGGTCTTGCCGGTGCCGGGCGGCCCCCACAGGATCATCGAGGCCAGGCGATGGGCCGCCGCCATTCGCCCAATCGGCCCTTCGGGACCCAGAAGATGCTGCTGGCCCACCACCTCATCAAGGCTCTGGGGCCGCAGTCGGTCGGCCAGAGGCGAAGGGGCGTGAGGCGTCAGGCCGGCGGCCTGGAAGAGATCGGACATAGACTCCGTTCTAGCAGGCCGCCGACGCCAAGTCGTCAGGGGTTGAACCGCGCCGCGATGCGTTGGCCGTTGCGCTCGATCACCACCTGCCAGGTGCGGCCGGCGCCGGCCTGGGCGGCCGAGACCAGGTCGGACACGGTGTTGATCTGGCGGCCGTTGACCTCGCGCACGAAGTCGCCGGGGCGCAGCCCCACGTTCATGGCCGCGCCCTGGCCGATCTTGGTGACCAGCACGCCGCGACCGGCGAACGGATCGACGCTAAGGTCCTGGGCCACCGCCGGCGACAGGTTGACCACGGTCGCGCCGTCGAACGGGTTGCGGCCGGTGATGACGCGCTCGTCGCGGGCCGGGGTCTCGGGGGCGGCGTCGGCGCGGACGGTCAGGGTCTGGTCGCGATCGCCGCGACGCACCACGACCGGCACGCGGTCGCCGACCTTGTGGGTGCCGATGGCGAAGGCGCCGCCGCCCTCGTCGTTCACCGCCTGGCCGTCGATCGCCAGGATGACGTCGCCTTCCTTCAGCCCGCCGCGATCGGCCGACGAGCCGGGATAGACCTGGGCCACCAGCACGCCGCGCGGGGCGTTCATGCCCAGGCTGCGGGCGATCTCGCTGGTCACCGGCTGGCCCTTGATGCCCAGCCACGGCCGCACGACGCTGTGGCCGCCGCCCAGCGCGGTGTTGACCACCTGCTTGACCACCGAGGCCGGGATGGCGAAGCCCACGCCCGAGGACGAGCCCGAGCGCGAGATGATGAAGGTGTTGATGCCGATCAGGTCGCCGTCCATGTCGACCAGCGGACCGCCGGAGTTACCCGGATTGATCGAGGCGTCGGTCTGGATATAGCTGCCGAAGTCGGCGGCGCCGACGTCGGTGCGGGCCAGGGCCGAGATGATGCCGTTGGTCACCGTCTGGCCGACGCCGAACGGATTGCCCATGGCCAGGACAAGATCGCCGACCTCGAGCTGTTCCTGGTCGTCGATCGCCATCACCGGCAGGCGCTCGCCCTTGGTGTCGATCTTCAGCACGGCCAGATCCGAGCGCGGGTCGTCCAGCAGCACCTTGGCCTGGAACTCGCGGCGATCGGCCAGCTGGACGGTGATCTCGCCATTGCCCTCGGCGATGCCCTGGATGTTGTGGTGATTGGTGATGATCACCCCGTCGGCGCGAACGATGGCGCCCGAACCCAGAGAACCTTGCACCTGCTCTCGCGGCGCGCCGCCGCCCATGAAGAAGTCCCAGAACGGGTCCGCGCGTTGACGCACAACGCGGCGGCTGGCGACATTGACCACCGCCGGCGAAGCCTTCTTCACCACCGGCGAGAACGAGGCTTTCATCGAGGCCGGATCGCTGGGGACCTTGCGGGTGGGCTGGGCCAGATCAGGGATCTGCTGGGCGTTGGATTGCCCGTTGGGATTGGAGCAGGCGGCCAGCAGAACGACGACGGGCAGCAGGGCGCGGAGGGGGCGCATGGTGTTCAAGATCACTCCTAAAGGTTCGCACGGAACTGAGCCGAGCTTTCGGGCGAGTCTAAGGCGACGCCGCGACGCTACGGTAAAGCTCTAGGCGCTTTGCGGTTCCGATATGGGAGTCGGACGCGCCTTGGACCAGGCCAGGGCGGTCGCGGCCAGCATCAACACCGCGGCGATCAACACCGGCAGGCCGGGCATGTGCAGGGTCGCGTCGTGGCGCACGGCGAAGGCGAACGGCAGCAGGAACAGCGGCGGCCCCAGGATCGAGGCGATACCCATCATGGCCGAGTTGGCGCCCTGCAGCTGGCCCTGCTCGTTCGGCGCGACGCGGCGGGTCATCAGGCCCTGCAAGCCAGGCTGGATCAGGCCGCTCAAGGCGAACAGCGGCAGGCCGCACAGATAGAGCGGTCCCGTCGGGGCCAGGGCGTAGACCAGGAAACCGGCGAAGCCGCAGAACAGGCCGATCAGCAGCGACCCCCGCTCGCCCGCGACCTTGACCACCCGGCCAACGACCACCGCCTGGACCAGGATGCTGGAAACGCCGCTGGCCATCAGGGTCAGGCCGATGGTCGCCGGCGCCCAGCCGTAGCGGAAGCCCATGTACAGCACGAAGACGCTGGGCAGGACGTTGCTGGCCAGCTGGAACAGGAAGCCGACGCTAGCCAGGTCCAGCAGGCCCGGATGGCGGCGCAGCAGGTTCAGCGCGCCGACAGGGTTAGCCTTCCGCCAGTCGAACCGCGGCTGACGACGCTCGGGCGGCAAGGACTCAGGCAGGACGAAGAAGCCGTACAGCCAGTTGCACAGGGCCAGGGCCGCGCAGACCAGGAACGGCAGGCGATGGTCGAACTGCCACAGCCAGCCGCCCAGGGCCGGACCGAAGGTGAAGCCAACGCCGAACGCCGCGCCCATCAGGCCGAAACCCTTCGCCCGCGTCTCCGGCGTGGTGACGTCGGCGACATAGGCGCTGGCGGTCGAGAAGCTGGCGGCGGTCATGCCGTTGAAGATCCGTCCCACGAACAGCCACCACAGGCTGGGCGCGAAGGCCATGAACAGGAAATCCACACCCAGGCCGAAGATCGAGGTCAGGATCACCGGCCGCCGGCCGAACCGGTCGGACATCAGGCCCAGGATCGGCGAGCAGAAGAACTGCATCAGGCCCCAGGTCATGGCGAATAGCAGGTTCCAATCGGCCGCCGTGGCCGCGTCGCCGCCCCCGAACTGCAAGACCAGGCTGGGCAGCACCGGGATCATCACGCCCAGCGACAGCACGTCCAGCACTGCGGTGACGAAGATGAAGCCCAGGGCCGCATGCCGGCGGGTCCCGGTGATCATGGTCATGGTCGTTTCTCCCCCTCCCGCCTTTTTCAGCGGCTCTTGGCGCGCTCGGCAAGTTCCGTCAGCAGGGCGCGCCACCAGTCGCCGTGCCGCTGCAGGAAGATCGCGTCCGGGAAGCCGTGGCGGGCGACACTGCTAGTCGGCACGCTATCCCAGCCGCGATGCTCGACGGTGACGCGGGTCCCCTGCTCCACCGGTTCGAAGCGGACCTCGACCTCGGTGTCCATGCCGGGCGCGAAACTGGCCTGCCGCCAGCCGAACACCAGACGCGCGCCGCGCTCCCAAGTCCGAATCTGGCCGACCTCGAACACCTTGCCCGAGGCCAGGCGCTCGACCAGCCGACCATCCTCGAAGGCCATGACGCCCGGACTGCGCGGGGTGAACGAGAACAGGGCGTTGGGCCGCCACCACAGGGCGATGTCGTCGACGAATGCGTCGAACACGACCTCCGGCGGCGCGGCGATGCGCAAGGCCACCAGGATGCGCGAGCTCATCGGGCCTGGCCTTCGACGTGGGCCTTCAACGCCGTCAGCTGGTCGGCCCACAGCTCCTCGGCCGCGTCCAGCCAGGCCTTCAGGTCGTCCATCGGCTCGGGCCGCAGGCGATAGACGCGCACGCGGGCGTCGAACTCGGGATGGCTTTCCTCGACCAGACCCGACTGGCGCAAGGCCTTGAGGTGGCGACTCATGGCCGGCGGCGACAGGCCCAGGGCCTCCGCCAGTTCGCCCGCCCTGTGCGGACGGGTGCGCAGCAGGTCGACGGCCCGCCGCCGGTTCGGTTCGGCCAGAGCCGCCAGGGTCGCGTCCAGGCTCAAGACGGCGTGCTGATCTTGTGGCCGCTGCGGGCCTCCATCTCGGCGATCGAGACGTCTTCCACCGGCGCGCCAACGGTCCAGATGTGGCCCTCCAGGTCGCGGCAGCGATAGGTGCGGTCACCGTAGAACTGGGTCTGCGGCTCAGCGATGATCTCCGCTCCGGCCGCCCGGGCGCGGGCGCAGTGGGCGTCGACGTCGCCCACCATGCGGATATGGAGGCTCTGGGTGTTCTTGCCGCCGATCGAGGCCGGGCTGGCGTGGCTCTCGCTCCACTCGCCGCCCACCATCAGCGTGCTGTCGCCGAAGCTCATCTCGGAATGGGCGACATTACCGTCGGCGTCCTCGACCATGAAGGTCAGGTCGAAGCCGAAGGCCTGTTCCAGCCAGGCGATGGCGGCGCGGGGGTCTCTATAGCTGACCGCCGAGACCAGGGCGGGACGCGTATCAGACATTACGGCGCTCCTTGCGGTTTGCCGAAATATTTAACGCATAACGAAATTAAAAGCGCAAGCGCCCCGCCCTTGAAGGGACGAGGCGCCGCACAGTCTTGCGAGGTTAGAAGCGCTTGCGGATCTGGAAACCAGCCGTGCGCGGGTTGATGCTGACGACCTGCTTGGGGTTGTTCACCGCCGAGGTGACACTCATCAGCCCGACCTCGTCGGTCACGTTGTTGATGAACACATAGGCGCCCCAGTCCGGACCTTCGATGCCGCCGCGCAGGTTGGCGTAGCCGTAGTCGCCCTGCTTTTCATAGAAGACGTAGGTCGGACGGAACTGCGAGGCGGACTCGCCGACATAGGCGTAGTCGGCGCGCAGCAGACCGTTCATGTCGCCCGACAGCGGCCAGGTGTACTCGACCGCCGCCGAACCGCTGTACTTGGCCACGTTCGGGAACTCGTCCCCGCGCAGGCCGGTCGAGCCGGTGATCAGGATGGTCGAGTTGGCCTGGTCTTCCGTCAGCTTGGCGTCGACGATGGCGGCGGTGCCGCTGATCGTCAGGCCGGTGATCGGACGCGCCGTGGCTTCGATTTCAAAGCCCTTGATCTTGGCCTTGCCGGCGTTGGTCAGGTAGCTGAAGGCCCCGTTGGCGCTGGTGGCCGAGATCTGCATGTTCGACCAGTCGATCTGGTAGAGGGCCGCATTCAGGGTCAGGCGACGGTCGAACCACTGGCTCTTGATGCCGCCTTCGTAGTTCCACAGGCTGTCGGGCTGGTAGCCCAGCAGCGCGCTGGCCAGGCCCGGCACGTTATTGGCGCCGCCCGGACGGAAGCCCTTGGCCGCCACGGCGTAGACCATGACGTCGGACGTCACCTGGTAGGAGGCGTTCAGCTTGCTGACCCAGCCGTCGGCGCCGGCGTCGACCTGGGCGGGCGCGCCCGCATAGGACTGGGTGATGAAGTTGCTGATCAGCACCTGGCCCGAGACGGTCTTGTCGTACTTGAAGCGACGCAGGCCGCCGGTCAGGGTCAGCTTCTCCACCGGCTTCCAGGACACTTCGCCGAAGAAGGCCGTCTGCTTGGTTTCGGTGCCGACGTGGCGCCAGGCGGTCAGGTCGTTGGGGTTGATGATGCCGGTGACGGCGTCGCCCTTGGCCACCTTGCTCTCGATGTAGTCGTCGCGCTTTTCCAGATAGGCGCCGGCCGTCCAGCCGACCTTGTCGTCGAACAGAGAGCCGGTCATGCGCAGCTCGTGGTTCCACGAGGTCAGGCCCATCGGCTGGTACAGCGCGCCCGGCGTGCGGCTGTCGGCATAGGCGGTGTAGGCCGCCAGTTGCGTGGCGTTACAGGCCGGGTTGGTGGAGCCCGCCGGGGCCGGACCGCCGGCGATGTAGTTGCGGCACGAGGTGGCGTTGGCGCGGCTACCCGACAGGGTCGGGCTGTAGTCGGAGTTCCGCAGCAGCGTCCACTTGTAATAGGACGAGGTCGCCGTGACCGTGGCGAAGTTCAGGTCCCACTTGCCGGTGACGTTGTACATCCGCAGGTTATCGCTGGTCGGCGCGATGACGCGGGCGTTGGTCGCATACTTGCCCACCGCCGGATACCAGCTGTTCTGACCGTCCAGGACGGTCTTCTGGTACAGGCCCGAGGCGTTGATCGTCAGGTTCTCGGTGGGCGTGAAGCCCAGCATCAGGCGACCGCCGCTGGAGTGCTGGTCGTTGATGTCCTTCTTGTTCAGCAGGACGTCGTCGACATAGCCGCCGCCCTCAGTCTTGTAGAGCACCAGGCGCGCGGCCAGCTTGTCCTCGATCAGCGGCACGTTGACCATGCCCTTGACCGAATAGCCGGCGCTGCCGCCCTTGGTGGTGGTGCCCTGGGCTTCGACGGCGCCGGCATAGCGGGTGGCGTCCGGCTTGTTGAGGATGACGCGCAGCGTGCCGCCCATCGAGCCCGAGCCGTACAGCGTGCCCTGCGGGCCGCGTAGCACTTCGATGCGCTCGGCGTCGAACAGGTTGACGTCGGCGCTGGTCGAGCTGGCGTCGGCGGTCGTGCCGGCCGGGCCCGTCAGCGGGGTTTCGTCGTAATAGAGGCCGACCGTGGCTTCACCGGCGCTGCGCACGCCGCGCAGGGTCAGGCGGCGGCTGGTCGGCGAATTGCCGTCGACCTGCAGGTTGGGAACAGTGCGGAAATAGTCCTGAATGCCGGCGGCCCCCAGGGCCTGCAACGACTTCTCGGTGACCGCGCTGACGCTGATCGGGGTGGTCTGGACGGTGGTCGAGCGCTTCAGCGCGGTGACGACCACTTCCTCGATCGACCCGCTGTCCTGGGCGAAGGCCTGGCCGGCGGCCAGGCTGGTCAGGGCGCTGGCGCCCAGGGCCAGGGCGCGAAGGCCGCGAAACTGCACTCTCATTTTTTGATCCCCTCTGCGGTCCGCTCGTGGGCGGCCTCGAAGGATCAGACGCAAGCGCGCGAACCTCCCTCAGCATCGGTTCGAGAAAAACGCAGAGTGCGGATCAGAAACGTCGTTCCAGGCTCAGCCGCACGGTGCGCGGGGCAGCGCCGAAATAGCCGACAGGTCCGGCGCTGGTGCGCGTGGCCATGGCCCGGCCGGCGCGGTCCAGGATGTTGTCGACCGTCAGATCCGCCGACCACGCACCGCCCTCCAGGCCCAGGGTGACGCCAAAGACGGCATAGGCGCCCATCTTCAGGTTGTCGGCGGCGCTGGTGTTGAAGGCCGAACGCGCCCCTCCGGAATAGGCCGCGTCCAGGCGCAGGCTGGCCTGCACATCCGGGCTGGCCCGCCAGCGACGCTCCAGCGAAGCGCCGGAGGCCAGGCGCGGCACGACTGGCACGCGATCGCCCTCGCGGCCCAGGCCGATGGCGGTGTTGGTGACCTGGTCGGCGGTCAGCCGGGCGTCGGTCAGGGTCAGGTTGGCGGTCAGGTCCCAGCCGGCCAGCCGCCGCGCCGTGACCTCGGCCTCCAGCCCGCGGATGCGGCTGGCCCCGATATTGGCCAGGAACGAGAAGGCCTGGTTGGTCGTCTGGGCGGCGTACTGCATGTCGCGCCAGTCGATCTGGTAGACGGCCAGGTTGGCGGTCAGACGGTGATCAGCCGACTGTCCCTTCAGCCCCAGCTCGTAGTTGTTCAGCCGGTCAGAGCGATAGACCGCCAGGCCGTCGGGCAGTCCCGGCACCACATTGACGCCACCGGGCCGGAAGCCCTGAGAGGCCTGGGCGTAGCCGAATAGGCCGGGGCCGAACTGATGGCTGGCCAGTGCCTTCAGGCTCCAGCCGCCCTCCTTGCTGAGCGCATCGATCGAATAGCCGTCCCAGGTCCCTGACACGGCATTGGCGATCTGCACCCGCCCCCGGTCGCGCTTGACGTAGTCGAAGCGGCGCGCACCGAAGGTCAGCTGGGTGCGCGGCGTCGCCAGGTACGAGATCTCGCCGAACACGGCGCTCTGGCGCAGCCGATTGCCGATGTCGCGGCGGCCGATGAACACCGGCGGATCGGTCAGGGCGCCGCTCACGGGATCGACATGGCGCACCTGGCTGTCGATGTGGTCGCGGCGCGCCTCGTGGTACAGGCCCAGCGTCCAGCTCAGCGGCCCCTCGCCCACCGACGAGGCGCGGACCTCATGGATCTCCGCGGTCAGGTCGGCCGGCTGGTTCAGGATCGCCGGCGACACGCTGTCGACATAGGCGCCGTAGCGCTGCATCTGGCCGGCGTCGCAGGCGCCCGTCAGGGCGAAGTAGCGCACGCAGGCTGCAGCATTGCTCCGCTCACTCGCCAGCACGCCGCTGTAGTCCGAGCGCCGGGTCAGCCGCCAGCGATACCAGGACGAGGCCGCGGTCACCTCCACGCCGTCGCCGCGAAAGCGCACAGTGGCGGCCGCCAGGTCGATTTCGCCGTCGAACGGCGCGCGGGCGGGGTGGATGGTCCGCCAGGGCCCGGCCGCCTCGCTCCAGGCCGGGATGTCGTCGCGCCGCGAGGTCTGGTGCGTCGCCGAGACCATGGCCGAGACCCGGTCGTCAGCCTCCCACAACACCGCCAGGCGCGCGCCGGCCACGCGGGAGGCGTCGACGTCCTTGAGGCCCAGGCGGACATTGTCGATCGCGCCAGGCTGGCGCTGGTCATAGGCGATCAGCCGCACGGCCAACGCGTCGGGAACGATCACCGCGTTCAGCGCGCCGGCGACATTGCCGTCGCGACCGCCATGGGCGACGTCGGTGACGCCCGCGCGGATCCAGCCCGAGCTCTCGTCCAGGTCCGGCCGCTTGAACAGCACCCGCAGCGCCCCACCCATCGCGCCGGAGCCGTACAGCGTGCCCTGCGGCCCGCGCAGCAGCTCGATCCGCTCGACATCGACCAGGGCCAGTTCCGGCGTCATCACCCCCGGATCGGCGGTGGTGCCTACAGGCCCTGTCATCGGCGTCTCGTCGTAATAGAGGCCCGCTGTCGCCTCCCCCGCCCCGTACACCCCGCGCAGCACCAGCCGGCGGCCGAAAGCGGTGGAGGCCAGCTTAAGGCCCGGCAGCAGCGGCGCGGCCTTTTCCAGGTCGACCATGCCCAGGCGTGACAGCTGCTCGCCCGACACCACGCTCATGCTGATCGGCGTCTGCTGCACCAGGCTGGCGCGTTTCAGCGCGGTGACGACGACGCTGTCCAGCGAGACCGGCTTGGCCGGCGCGATCTCGGCGTCGGCGACCGGCGCGGTGACCGGCGGTTCGGCCACGATCAGGAAGCTGCGCCCCTCCAGCCGGACATCCAGGCCCGAACCGGTCAGCAGACGCGCCAACGCCTCTTCGGCCGTGAACATGCCGCTCAGCGCCGCACTGCGGCGGCCCTTGGTCAGGCTGGGTGAAAAAAGAATCTCGCGGTCGCTGCGCAGGGCCAGCTGATTCAGCGCCTGGCCCAGCGGCTGGGCGGGCAGGTCGAAGCGCAGGGCGGCATCCGGCCGTCGTGGCGCGGCCCGGCCGATTCCCGGCGCCGACGCGCCGACCACCGTGGCGCAAAACAAGGCCAGGACGGCTTCGCGCCTAAACGACGCTCCCATCCCGCTGGACCTGGACAACGACTCTCAACCTCCCTCGGCGGCCTTGACCTCACGCCGTCGAGGGCGCGGACCATGCCTTATTTCACCGGCCAATGACGCCTTGTCCGGTGATCCGTGCCCCTAAGATCGCTTGGCGCCTATGTGTTAGGCAACAGTCTACCGGTTGCGTGCGGTCCCCTCCGTCGGGACGGGCTCGCTTGACACGGGTGAGAGAGCGATTTCACCTGACTGTCATGTTGAGGGGGCGGATGACATGATCTGGGGCGGTCGATCGTCCAGGGCGCCGGTCGAGGACCAGGCCCTGGCGGATAGCGGGGCGAGGTTCACGCCGGCGCTGCGCGCCTTCTTCTCGCGGCGCGCGCACGCCGCCGACGTCGAGGATCTGGTCCAGGAAGTCCTGCTGCGCATCCAGAAGCGCCAGCCCGGCGCGGTGGTCAGCAATGTCGAGGGCTATCTCTTCGAGGTCGCCGCCAATGTCCTGATCGATCGCGGGCGCCGCGATAAGACCCGCCGGCGGTCCGATCACTGCGAACTGCAAGAAATTCATCATCCCGTTGATGATATGTCTCCCGAACGCGTCTTACAGGGACGAGAACGAATGGCGCGCGCCATGGCGGCTCTGAACGAGCTGCCGGAACGCACCCGACGGGTTTTCATCCTCGTGCGCTTCGAGGAGATGAGCTACAAGCTCGTCGCCCAGCGCCTGGGGGTCTCCGTCAGCGCTGTCGAGAAACATGTGATGAAGGCGCTCAAGCACCTGCACGAGCGTCTACGGGACCAGGATGACGTCGACCACGTCGGACATCGAGATTCACGGCGCCCCGGATAGCCAAGCCGCGACCTGGTTCGCGCGCCTGCAGGGCGACGACGTCTCGCCGCAGGATCGCCGCGACTTCCAGCGCTGGCTGAACACGGACGCCCGCAACGCGGCCGCCTGGAGCAGCGTGTCTGGCGCCTGGAACGACATGGCCTCGATCGAGGACGATCCCGCCTTCGCCGCCCTGCGCGCCGACGCCCTCAACGCCGGTCAGACGGGCGCTGGCCGAGACCGCGCCCGCAGCTTCGACCGCCGCACGTGGGGCCTGGCGGCCGCCAGCCTGCTGGTCAGCGCCGGCGGCCTGTTCGCCACCCAACGCTGGCTGGGCGGCTCGGACGTCAAGAAGCCCGCCCCCCCCGCCGCCGCCGACGAGCCGGTGTTCAGCACCGCGGTCGGCGAACGCTCGACCTTCCGCCTGGCCGACAGCTCGGTGGTGACGCTCAGCACCGACTCGGCCGTGCGGGTGAACCAGTGGGGCGACAAGCGCCGGCTGACCCTGCTGCGCGGCCAGGCCTTCTTCCAGGTCGCCAAGGACGCCTCGCGGCCGTTCGTGGTCACGGCCGGCGACAAGTCGGTCACCGCCCTGGGCACCAGCTTCGACGTGCGCATGGAACCGGGCAAGCTGTCGGTGACCCTGGTCGAAGGCCGCGTCCGCATCGCCGGCGCCACGCCTAAAGGCGAGCGCCGGGTCGAGATGGACGCCGGCTCGCGCTTCGTGGCCGCCAGCGCCACCGACTGGGCGATCTCGACCGTCGACACCGCCAAAGAGTCGGCCTGGCTTCAGGGCCGCTTGGTCTTCGACGGCGAACCGCTGTCGGCCGTGGTCGCCGAGATGAACCGCTTCTCGGAGCGCAAGCTGGCCCTGGCCGATCCGGCCCTGGGCGCCACCCCGGTCAGCGGCGTCTTCCGCACCGGCCAGATCGACGCCTTCGTCGCCGCGCTGAAGACCTATGGCCTGGCCGATGTTGGCCGCAGCGACGCCCAGCAGGTCCAGCTGGTGCGCCCCCGCGCCTGACCGCCCGCCCCTCCCCGGGGCGAGACTGCGAATAAATCCGAAAATCTGCACAGGACGCGTTGAGGTTCGCGCGTCGCCCTACGTCTATAGGTTAGACGCCGTTCGGGCGCTGTCCTTATCGCTACCCGGGGAAACCGTTCCATGAAGCTCCTGAAGCTCGCGCTCCTGTCCGCCAGCGTGGCCGTTCTCGCCAGCCAGGCCCACGCCGCGCCGCTCACCGACGCCGGCCGCACGCAGATCCTGAAGTCCGTCGACGCCGGTGCGCCGCAGATCCAGGACGCCGCCCTGAAGATCTGGGGCTTCGCCGAGGTGGGCTATCAGGAGACCAAGAGCTCCGAGCTGCTGCAGGGCCAGCTGAAGGCCGCCGGCTTCGACGTGAAGCCCGGCATCGCCGGTGAGCCGACCGCCTTCGTCGCCAGCTTCAAGAACGGCGCTGGCCCGGTCATCGCCATCCTGGCCGAATATGACGCCCTGCCGGGCCTGGCCCAGACCAATGATCCGGTAAAGACCGGCATCCCCGGCCAGATCGCCGGCCACGGCTGCGGCCACAACCTGTTCGGCGCAGCCTCGGTCGGCGCCGCCATCTCCATCAAGGAGTGGATGACCAAGAACAACATCAAGGGCGAGCTGCGCGTCTATGGCACGCCCGCCGAAGAAGGCGGTTCTGGCAAGGTCTATCTGGTCCGCGACGGCTACTTCAAGGACGTGGACGCCACCCTGCACTGGCACCCGGCCAACTCGAACTCGGCCGTCCAGGGCGTGTCGATGGCCAATATCAGCGGCAAGTTCCGCTTCCACGGCGTCTCGGCCCACGCCGCCGGCGCCCCTGAAAAGGGCCGCTCAGCCCTGGACGGCGTCGAAGTCATGGACGTGGCCACCAACTTCCTGCGTGAGCACACCCCGGACAAGACCCGCATCCACTACGTGATCACCGCCGGCGGCACCGCCCCCAACGTCGTGCCCAACTTCGCCGAGGTCTATTACTACGTCCGCCACCCCGATCCGCAGGTGGTCAAGGACGTTTGGGCCCGCGTCGAGAAGGCCGCTGAAGGCGCCGCCATCGCCACCGGCACCACCGTCGAAAAGGAAATCACCGGCGGCGTCTACGCCCTGCTGCCCAACGACACCCTTGGCCGCGTGATGGACGCCAACCTGCGCAAGGTCGGCGGCATCACCTGGACGCCTGAGGAAATCGCCTACGCCAAGAAGATGCAGACCTCGTTCGTCAATCCGCCGTCGATCGACACGGTCAAGACCATCGAGCCCTACAAGGTCGAGCTGGAAGGCGGCGGCGGTTCGACCGACGTGTCGGACATCAGCTGGGTGACCCCGACCGTCGGCCTGGGCACGGCGACCTTCGTCCCCGGTTCGGCCGGCCACAGCTGGCAGAACGTCTCGGCCGCCGGCTCGTCGATCGGCGTTAAGGGCGCCGTCAACGCCGCCAAGACCCTGGCCCTGACCGGCGCGGACCTGTTCTCGAACCCGGACGCGATCAAGAAAGCCAAGGCCGAGCTCGACCAGCGTCGGGGTCCGAACTTCGAGTACAAGGCCATGCTGGGCGACCGCGCCCCGGCCCTGGACTACCGTAAGCCCGCTTCCGCGGGTCGCGAGTAATCGTACAGAGCCTCGATCGCCGGGACGGCGGTTGAAGCTCCCAGCGGCCGGCGCCGTCTCCCCCTTTGGCGCCGGCCGCATTCTTTCTGCTTTCACACGGAGGTCCGCGTGGTCCAGACCGTCACCATCAGCCGCGAGCGCTTCGAGAGCCTGAGAGGCGCCCTGCCGGCCGTGACCCGCGAGCACCTGTTCAGCCTGTACGGCATCAGCGAGACCACCTGGACCAAGCTGCGCCGCGGTGAGCCGATCAAGCTCAACACGTGGGAGCGGATGCTTGCCCGGATGGAGCGCACCCGAGCCGTCTCGGCCTAGTAGGGCCGGATCAGCGAGGGCGGGATTTCGGCGCTTTCCCGGCGCTTGTCCTCCTCGGCGATCGCGACGTCGTCTTCCTGCGAAAAGGCGCGCCGTTCGCGCTGGATCTCTTCGCTGTCATAGGGCGTGGCCGCCGGGTCGAAGCCCAGCCAGCCGGCCTGACGATAGACCGCGCCGCGCGACGCCGCCGCCACGCCGCGACGGCCGTCCAGAGCGGCCTCCACCTTGGCGATCTCGTCGTCCTGCGCCTTGACGCTGATCAGCGTGCCGCCGCGACGCACGCCCTCGGCATAGACCTGAGCGTCGTCGTCGCTGTGGCCGGCTTCCTTCAGCACGCCCAGCAAACCGCCGGCCGCGCCGCCCGCCGCCGCCCCGACGACCGCGCCCACGCCGGTCGCGACCAGCCAGCCGGCGGCCACCACCGGACCCAGGCCCGGGATCGCCAGCACGCCCAGCCCCGTCAGCAGGCCCGCGCCGGCCCCGGCGACACCGCCGGCCACCGCACCCTTGCCCGCGCCATCAGCAACCTCGTTGTCGCCGTCGCCGTTGCGATCGCCCAGCACATCGCCCGGCCCATGGCTGGGATGCTGGTGACCGTTGTGCCAGTTGTCGGTGTTGTTCGAGACCAGGCTGATCTGATCCGGATGGATCGCGGCGGCCTCGAGATCGGCGACAGCGTCCAGCGCCTGGGTGTGGCTGTCGAACAGGCGGGTGATCGTCTTGCTCATGGCGGTCCTCCACGTTTCTGGGCTTTCGTGGGGAAAGGCTCGGTCCGGCGACAGGTTCCTGTCGCCAGACTTTGTCAGAACGCCGTTACGCAAGCGCAACGAAAGGCGGACGTCCCTACCCGTCGTTGGCCATCCTTTCGGGCGGCGGCGGCAGCAGGACCGGCGCATGGCGAGGATCGCTCTTCAGCGCCGCGACGAAGCGGTCGCGCCAGGCCGAGACGTCGTCGGTCAGCACCCCGTCCATGAGCCGCCGCCAGCGGGCGATCCGCTCCTTCAGCGGCATCGCCAGGGCCCGCCCGAGCGCCTCGGACGTCTCCTCGCGGCTGAACGGGTTGATGATCAAGGCGTCCTGCATCTGCTCGGCCGCACCGGCGTACTTCGACAGCACCAAGACGCCGGGATCTTCCGGGTCCTGGGCGGCGACATACTCCTTGGCCACCAGGTTCATGCCATCGCGCAGCGGCGTCACCAGCCCGACCTGGGCGGCGCGATAAATGCCCGCCAGTTCGTCCCGACGGTGGCCGCGATTGACGTAGCGGATCGGCACCCAGTCGACCGTGGCATAGGCGCCGTTGATCCGCCCCGACACGCCATCGAGCCGGGCGCGGATCTCCTGATAGGCCTGGACCGCGTCGCGGCTGGGGGTGGCGATCTGCAGCAGGAAGACGTGCTCGGCCCAGTCTGGATGGTCGACCAGCAGCTGCTCATAGGCCAGGAAGCGCTCCTCCAGCCCCTTCGAATAGTCCAGGCGGTCCACGCCCAGGATCATCTTGCGGCCTGCCTGGCTGTAGCGCACCCGCTCGAACGCCTGCTGCGCCACCTCTTGCGTCGCCAGATCCGCGAAGTCCTCCGCCTCAATGCCGATCGGGAAGGCGCCGATGCGGGTCTTGCGACCGGGCGAGGTGATCCCCCCCTCGTCGATGGCCAGCTCCAGCTCGCGCTCGATGTAGTCGCTGAAGGCTTCGAGCGCGTCGTGGGTCTGGAAGCCGATCAGGTCGTAGGCCAGCATCGACTCCACCAGCTCGCGATGCTGCGGCAGGGTCGTCGTCTGGTGGCGCCCCGGCCAGGGGATGTGCAGGAAGAAGCCGATCCGGTTCTTCACGCCCAGCCGCCGCAGCTCGGCCGCCAGCGGGATCAGGTGGTAGTCGTGGATCCAGACGAGATCATTGGGCCCGATCAGCGGGGCCAGGGTCTGGGCGAAGCGGCGATTGACCCGCTCATAGCCCTCGCCGAACGAGCGCTCGAACAGCGCCAGGTCGGTGCGTGAATGGAACAGCGGCCACAGGGTCTTGTTGGCGTAGCCGTCGTAATATTCCTCACGGTCCTGCTCCTCCAGATCGACCAAGGCGACGGTGACGCCGCCGACCTTCTGCATGGAGATCTGGCCCGAGAAGGCCTCGACGGTCTCCCCGCTCCACCCGAACCAGACACCGGAATACTCTCGCAGGGCCGCGGCCAGGGCCATGGCCAGGCCGCCGGCCGTGCCGACCCCGGCGTCGGCAGGCGGATTGACCCGATTGGAAACGACGATCAGGCGGCTCACGAGGCACGCTCGACGATGGCGGCTTCCAGCCAGTCGAAGACGGCGTCCACGCCGGACAGCCGGTAGCGCGCGACCGTGCGCCGCCGGGCCGGGCCGACCAGCACGCCATAGCCGCCAAGGGCGGTGGCGGCCACAAAGCCATCCTCGTCGGTCAGGTCGTCGCCCACGAAGATCGGGGTCGCGCCCTTGAACGGCGCCTCGGCCATGAAGGCCTTCACCGCCTCGCCCTTGTCGGCGCCGCGCGTGCGCAGCTCGGCGACCATGTCGCCCTCCTGCAGGACCAGATCGGTAGAGGCCTCCAGCCGGCGAGCGGCTTCGCGCACCGCCTCGCAGGCGGCCGGCGCGCCGCGATAGTGCAGCGCCACGCTCAGGCCCTTGTCCTCGACCAGCAGCGCCGGCTGGGCATTGGCCAGGGCGCGGAAGACCTCCAGCGCCTCGTCCAGGGCCGGATCGGGCAAGGCTAGGACGGTGTCGCCCAGCACGTTGCGGCGCTGCAGGCCGTGAACGCCGGCGACGGCCGCCACGGCGTCCTCGGTGATGGCCGAGACCTCCTCGACGGTGCGGCCGCTGACGATGGCCAGGCGGCGGTCCAGGCGCTCGGCCAGGCGGCGCAGCATGAAGGTGCGGCGGGGATCGGGCTTCACGCCGTCGGGGCGGTCGACGATCGGCGCCAGGACGCCGTCGAGGTCGAGGAACAGCGCCAGGCCGGCCGGATCGATCGGCGGCGGCGGGGCGGAATCGGGAAAGGTGATGATCTCGGCTGACATGGTCACTCCATGGCCGGCGCCCGGGAGACCAGGCGCGTCAGGTCGCAACGCCGATCTCGCGGGATCGGCGGCGTGGGGCGACGGACAAGCCGTCGCGGCGGTGCGTGGGAAGAGATCGCTAGAGCTGCGGGGGTTGGGAATCGCGGCGGCCGGATATGGCGCGGCGGGCGCGAGGACGGCGAAGCTCGCCGGAACGGATCGGTGATCGCATGGAACAGCCCCTTGCTGAAAAGATCGGCGCCGTGCGCGGCGCGGAAAGTCTCCGGAATGTTGGATCGGCCGTCGAAAGGGACGGCGAACCGCGTCGCAGAATGCGACTGGGCGATAGGCCCGATCGGACATCAAATCGCCCGAACACGAGTCCAGCTTAGCAGGCTGGGACGGCGATGGTCCCCCGCCTCACGGGATAGTGAGGCCGGCTTTACTCCGCGATCCCCGTTACGCGGCGGCGGGAATGGGCTTGGGCTCGCTCCGGGCGCGGAACGTCAGGGCGATGGCCACAGCCACCAGGCCCAGCACACACGAACCGATAAACAGGCCCGCATAGCTGCCGAAGCGGTCGTAGATCAGGCCGCCGGTCAGGGGGCCGGTGGACATGCCCAGCCCGCCGGCCATGGCCGTGCCGCCGATCACGGTCCCCATCATCGACAGCGGGAAGGCCTCGCGCGCCAGCACGGCGTACAGCGGCATGACCCCGGCATAGATGAAGCCGAACAGCGCCGCGACGGCGTAGAACTCGCTCAGCGACCGGGCCTGCAGATAGCCCAGCGCCGCCACGGCCTGGAACAGCAGGCCGGCGACCAGCACCCGCTTGGCCCCCAGCTTGTCGCCCGCCACGCCGAACGCGAGACGCCCGCCCATGCCGGCCAAGCCCTCCAGGCTGTAAATCGACACCGCCGCCATCAGCGGGATGCCGCAGGTCACCGCATAGCTGACGGTGTGGAAGATCGGTCCCGAATGGGTGGCGCAGCAGAAGAAATTGGCCGCCACCAGCACGATGAACGGCCGCGAGCGCAGGGCCTGGCCCAGGGTCAGGGTCGGGCCGGCCGCCTCCCCGTCCGGCGCCGGCTGCGGGTCGGCCAACATCGGCGGTCGGCGCACCAGGAACGCCGCCGGGATCATCAGCACCGCCACCACCCCGGCCAGGACCAGCAGCGAGGTCCGCCAAGACTGGTGGGAGATCAGCCAGGCGGCCAGGGGCGCCATGGTCATCGGGGCCATGCCCATGCCGGCCGATACCAGCGAGACAGCCAGGCTGCGCTGGGTCTCGAACCAGCCGGTCACGGCGGCCATCATCGGCGCAAACACCGCCGCCGTCGCCCCGCCCACGGCCAGGCCGAAGATCAGCTGGAACTGCAGCAGGGTCGTCGCCCGACTGGCTAGGGCCAGGCTGGCCGCCAGGATCACCGCCCCGGTCAGCACCACGGCGCGTGGCCCGATGCGGTCCGACAGCCCGCCCCACAACAGGCTGGCCACGGCCATGGCCAGGAAGGCGATGGTCATCGCGCCCGAGATCCCGGTCGTCGACCAGCCGGTGTCCTGGGCGATCGGACGCAGGAAAACCGGCAGGCAGAACATGGCGCCCATCGCCACGCAGCCCAGCAGCCCTCCGGCGGCGACGATCATCCAGCGGTAGCGCGGTTCTTGGCTCATGACGCGTCTCCGTATCGGCGTTATCCGATCAAGGACGCGTCACCCTCCATCGATCCGACAGGGGGCGCTACGGAAATTTCAGCGCAGCGCCTGGCCGACCACCTTCAGCGAGCCGTCGACCTTTTCGGACTTCACGCCGGTCAGCTTGGCCAGCAGCGGATAGACGTCGACATTGTCGAACGACGGCAGCGTGACGCCTTGCTTGATCGACGGGCCATGAGCGATGAACAATGCCTGCATGGTCGGGTCGTAGGGATCGAAGCCGTGGGCGCCGCCGTCGGTGTCCGGCTTGCGGCCAGGCTTGGTCTGGGCGGCGATGGTCGTGGTGTACCAGCCGGTTTCCGACAGGCAGACGATCGGCGGAACGCGCGGGTTGCGGCCATAGTGGTAGCGGGCCGGGATGCGGTTCTTCTTCCAGCAGGTCATGTGCGGCAGCGCGCGGTTCAGCAGCGACTTTTCCACCGCCCGCTTCTGGCCGGGCTTGGGGGCGATCGAGGTGACCGCGCCGGTGGTGACCAGATCGATCTTGGCGACGTCGACCAGCTGGTCCAGCACGATGCGGTTGGCGGCCGGCAGCGGGGCCATGCCGTGGTCGGCGACGATGACGATGTCGGTGCGCTCGAACCGGCCGCGCGCCTTCAGCCCTTCAACCAGGCGGCCGACGGCGGCGTCGACCGAGGCGGCGGCGGCCCGGACCTGGGCGGAGTCGGGCCCGTAGTTGTGACCTTGGTTGTCGACGACGTTGAAATAGAGGGTCGTGAACGCGATCGGCGGACCATCGGCGGTGTCCAGCCACGTCAGGATCTGGTCGACGCGGGCCTCGCCCGGCATGTTCTGGTCGAACGTCACCCAGCGCGAGGGCCGCACGCCATCGATCTCGACCTCCGAGCCCGGCCAGAACATCGCCGCAGCGCGCTGGCCCTGCTGCTCGACCGAAACCCAGAACGGCTTGGCCTGGCTCCACCACTTGGGGTCCAGGCTACGCATGGTGAAGGTCTCGCCCGGCATGTGCGCATCGACCATGCTGTTGCCGACGACGCCATGGCGGTCCGGACGCTTGCCGGTGACCAGGGTGTAGTGGTTGGGAAAGGTCACAGACGGGAACGAGGGCCGCATCGCCGCGCGGGCGCCGTCCTGCGCCAGAGCCTTCATCACCGGGGTGTCGCCACGATCCAGATAGTCGGCCCGGAAGCCATCGATCGAGATCAGAATGGTCAGATGCGGCGCCTTCTCCCGCGCCTGGGCGCCGTTGGCGAGGACAAGGCCCAGAGCCAGGACCAGCGAAAGCAAGCGAACCATCGGGAACTCTCTACGGATTTTGGCGGCCCTCATCGCGGATGAAGATTGCGGGCTTGTGACAGCGCCACGCGTGACGGGCTCTTAACTTGGCGCAGCGGCGGCGGGTGGCCATAGTCGGGCCGACCTGCCGACTCGCTCGGCGCCGGGATCCTAGAGCATGTCGATCGCGCTCGAGGCCGACCGCCTCACCAAGACCTACGGGGCAGTGCGCGCCCTCGACGACTTCTCGCTGAGCATACCCGCCGGCGGCGTATTTGGCGTTCTGGGCCCCAATGGCGCGGGCAAGAGCACCCTGTTCCGCATCGCGCTGGGCCTAGTGCGGCCCACCGACGGTTCGGCCCGACTGTTCGGCGCCCGGGCCGGCGACATCGCCGCCCTGCGCAAGGTCGGGGCGATGATCGAGACGCCGCGCTATCCACCGTCCCTGACCGCCCGCGACGTCCTGAAGATGCTGGCCCTCGAGAGCGGGGCGAAGACCGCCGACATCGACGGCTGGCTGGAGCGGGTCGGCATCGCCCACGCCGCCGACCGTTCGACCAGCGGCTATTCGGTCGGCATGAAGCAGCGCCTGGGCCTGGCCGCGGCGTTCTTCACCAGGCCCGAACTGGTGATCCTGGACGAACCGACCAGCGGCATGGACCCGGCCGGCATCCAGGAGATCCGCGCCCTGATCGTCGACCTGGCCCAGCGCGAGGGCGTCACGGTGATCCTGGCCAGCCACCAGCTGGACGAGGTCCGCCGGGTCTGCGACCGCGTCGCCATCCTGTCGAAGGGCAAGGTGGTGGCCGAGGGCGCGGTGGCCGAACTGACCGCCGGCGAGGCCCGCCTGCGCATCACCGCCGCCTCCCCCATCGCCGCGGCGCTGACCGTGCTGGGCGCGCGCGGCGTGGCCGACGGCGCCGACGCGGTGCTGGCCGACATTCGCCGAGACGAGGCCCCCGAACTGATCCGCGCCCTGGTCGCGGCCGGGGTCGAGATCACCGAGGCCCGCTGGCGCGAGGCCGACCTGGAAGGCGTCTATCTCAAGACCCTCGAAGCGGCCCAACCGCTCTCGGAAGGAGCCGCCTGATGCTCGCCGACGCCATCGCCGCCGAACGCTTCCGCCTGCTGCGCGACCATTCGGCCCTGTTCTGGGGTTTCTGCTTCGCGCCGTTGATCGGCTTCATGGTCAGCGTGGGCGGCGACCTCTTCCTGCGGGCGGTCGTGCGCAAGCCCATGCCGGGCGTCACGGTCGGCCTGGTCGATCAGGTCATCAAGGTGCTGGCCGACGGGGCCTCGACCTTCAGCGTGCTGTTCCTGATGATCGGGGCGGCCACGGTGCTGGCCGGCGACTATCGCTGGGAGACCTGGCGCCTGCTGACCCCGCGCAACACCCGCCAGAACCTGCTGCTGGCCAAGCTGATCGTGGTCGGCGAGGCGATCTTCTGGAACCTGGTGCTGAGCGCCCTGCTGGCTGCTGTAGCGGCCGTTCTGGGTTCAGTGATCAGCCAGCGCACCCTCACCTTCTCGGCCTTCGACCGCAATCTGTTCGACGCGGTCGGCGTACTGGCCGTGACCTGGCTGGAGGCCATGACCCTGGCCGCCCTCGCCGCCGGCGTCGGCGTCCTGACCCGCTCGACCATGGGCGTGGTCATCGTCTGTCTGGGCGTGCGGTTCGTGCAGACCGTCATGGCCAGCTCGCTGCGTCTGCTCGAGCAAGGCCAGCCTAGCTGGAAGCTGATGGCCATCCCCGTCTATGATGCCGACCTGCTGCGCGCGACCTTGCTGGACGCCTCGCAGCTGGGCGCGCCCGCCGCCAACGCCGGTCCGGCGCTGGCCATCCTCGCGGCCTGGATCGCCCTTCTCACCGCCGGCGCGGTCTTCCTGTTCCGCCGCCAGGACCTGACCAAGGAATAGCGACGTTGCGTACCGAGAAAGAAAAGATGCTGGCCGGTGAGCTGTACATGGCCACCGATCCCGAGTTGCAAGCCGATTACCGCAAGAACCTGGCCTGGATGGAGCGGTTCAACGCGCCCGGCGTCGAGGACCGCCCTGCCCTGTTGGCCCAGCACTTCAAGGCGGTCGGCCAGCACGTGAACATCCGCGCGCCGTTCCACTGCGACTACGGCTACAACATCAGCCTCGGCGACGGGGTGTTCATGAACTTCGGCTGCGTGATCCTCGATGTGGTCGAGGTCACCATCGGCGCGGCCACCGCCATCGGCCCCGGCGTGCAGATCCTGACCGCCGACCATCCGCGCGATCCGGTCGAACGCCGCACGGGCCTGGAGTCAGGCCGCCCCATCCACATCGGCTCCAATGTCTGGATCGGCGGCGGGGCGATCATCCTGCCGGGCGTCACCATCGGCGACGACGCCGTGGTCGGAGCCGGATCGGTCGTCACCCGCGACGTCGCGCCAGGCGCCACCGTGGTGGGCAACCCGGCGCGGGTCGTGGTCCCGAAGGCCTAGAACTTGTAGCCGACGCTGGCGATCACGTTGCGGCCTAGGCCCGTGAAGCAGTCGCCGAACACGCGGCACGACACATAGTACTGCTTGTCCAGCAGGTTGGTCGCGTTCAGCGACAGGCTCCAGCGCTTGAAGTCCACGGCCAGCAGCGCGTCGACCAGGGTGTTGGACGGCGTCTTCAGCGTGTTGGTCGCGCCGATCGAGGTGGTCGAGCCCATGTAGCGCACGCCGCCGCCGATCCGCAGGTCGACGTCGTTGTCCAGCGGCAGGGTCTTGACCACCCAGGCCGAGGCGAAGTTGCGCGGCGTGTCCGAGGCCTGGCGGCCTTCCTCATAATCGGCCGACGACTCCTGGACCTCGGTCTTGGCGTGGCTCATGGCGACGGTGACGGTCAGGTCGCGCGGACGGATCCAGCTGGCTTCGAACTCGATGCCCTTGCCGCTGATCTCGCCGGTCTGGATGGTGTTGACCACGTTGTCCGGGTCGTTGACCAGGCGGTTGGTCTCGGTCAGGTCGTAACCCGCCAGGGTCACCAGGACGCCGGCCAGCGGCCGCCACTTCACGCCAACCTCGACCTGTTCGCCCTTCTGCGGCTTGAAGGTCTCGCCGCGGACGTTCTGACCGATCACCGGCTGGAAGGATTCCGAATAGCTGATGTACGGCGACACGCCATGGCCCAGGTCGTAGATGGCGCCGACGCGGTAGGTGGTGGCCTTGTCGACCTGCTTGGCCGAGCCGGCGTTCTGCTGCTCGGCGCGGTCGCGGCGGAAGCCGGCGACCATGGTCAGGTCGCCCCAGCGCAGCTGATCCTGCAGGTAGAAGCCGACCTGGCTCTGGTCCAGCTTGGGCATGGTCGCCAGGACCGGCGCATCGAAGGGCTGGCCGTAGACCGGATTGTAGGCGTTGATCGAGGTGACCATGCCAAAGCCGCTGGCGCTCTTGCTGCTGACGTCCAGGATATCCAGGCCGCCCAGCAGCACGTGATCGATCGCCCCGGTGGCGAAGCGCGCCGTGCCGTTGAAGTCGGCGGTGACGATCTTGGTGTCGGTGTCGATGGCGTAGGCCGAGCGCGGGATGATCTGGTTGGCCGCGTCGGTGAACGGGTTGTCCGGATTGCCGTAGGCGTAGGCGTAGATCTCGCGGAACTCGGTCTTGGCGTCGACGAAGCGCAAGTTGGCGTTGGCCTGGAAGGTGTCGTTGAAGCGGTGGCTGGCCAGCAGGGTCACAGCCGTCTGCTGGGCGTCCAGGCGGTCATAGTCCGGCTCGCCCAGGAAGCGGTCGACCGGCAGACGCGGGAACCGGTCCAGCAGGGTCGAGACCACAGGCAGGAACTGCTGGCTCGAGGCGGTGTGGTCGTCCTGATAGAGGCCGATCAGGGTGATGGTGGTGTCGTCGGTCGGCTTCCAGCTGATCGAGGGCGAGATCACCACGCGGTTGTCGTCGACGTGGTCGGTCTGCATGCCGGCGTCGCGGGCCATGGCCACCAGGCGTACGGCCAGATCATCGCTGACCGGCGTCTGGTAGTCCACCATGCCCTGGAAGCGGTCGAACGAGCCCACCTGGCCGACGATCTCGCCGCCCTTCTCGAAGGTCGGGCGCTTGCTGATCGAGTTGATCACGCCGCCGGTCGAGCCCTGGCCGTACAGCATCGACGACGGGCCGCGCAGGATCTCGACGCGCTCCAGGGTGTAGACCTCGGTGCGCGGCACCAGGTTGAAGCCGATCACCTTGTTCAGGCCGTCCAGATACTGCGCCGAGCTGAAGCCGCGCAGCGACGGGCCATCGCCGCGGGTGTCCATGCCGTAGGTCTCGGCGCCCGCGCCAGCCGAGTAGCGCAGGGTTTCCTGCAGGTTCAGCGCGCCGCGGTCGGCGATCAGTTGGCCTTCGACCACGCTGACGGCCTGGGGCGTGCGGATCAGCGGCGTGTCGGTCTTGGTCGCCGTCGTGGCGCGCTCGCTGGTGACGATCAGGGCGTCCACCGCGTCCGGCGCGCTCGCCTGGGCCAGGGCGGCGTTGGCGGCGATCAGGGCGACGGCGGCGGTCGAGACAGCGAGAAACGGACGCATGGCATATCCTTGGTTGCGCGGGCGCTTCTAGGATCATCGCCAATGGTTCGCAAGCGCAATGCGATTGCGATTGACTTGCATAAAACTTAAGGGCGGCTTTGTGCTGCTGTTGGAACAGGTGGGCCGAATGGCGAGGCTTGGCCCCCTTCAGATCGGCCTTTGGCGGCTCAAGACGGACCCATCCGAGCGGTGTCGCTACGCATATGTTCCGGAGAAATTTGTTCAAGACCTGATGGCGACTCAGGGTTGATCAGGCATCTTCGTCGCTAGCCGCCGGCTATCGCATCCTGGCGCGCTTTCTGGACGCTCATGATCGCCGTCTCCAGGGCCTTCGCCGCCCTCCGCGCCCCGCCACGCGACGCCCATCGCCGCGCTTACGGACCCGACCTGTTGCGCGCCGCCGCCATCCTTCTGGTCATGGCCTGGCATATGCCCAAGCCTGCCCGCCCCGAGCCCCTGCTGAGCGTGCAGCCGTTCGGTTGGCTGGGGGTCGACGTATTCTTCGTGCTCAGCGGCTATCTGATCGGCGCCCAGCTCTTTAAGCGCGTCGCGGCTGGGAGCGGCGTTGATTTCAAGCGCTTCTGGACCAACCGCGCCTTTCGCATCCTGCCCGCCTACTTGGTCGTGCTGTCACTCTACTTCCTACTGCCGGGCTTCTCGGATGGTAAGACCATACAGCCCTTGTGGCGGTTCCTGACCTTCACGATGAACTTCGAATTGGACTACCGTGTCACCGGAGCCTTCACCTCAGCCTGGTCGCTATGCGTCGAGGAGCACTTCTACTGGATCCTGCCGCCGTTGGTGCTCGCCCTGAGCCGCTTCAAGGGCTGGGGACCCGCGGTTGCCGTCGGCGCGACCGTGATTCTCGGCGGGATGGCCCTGCGTTGGGGCATCTGGCATGGCCCGGCCGCCGATCCGTCCACGCGTCCGGCCGACTTTCTGCGGCTGATCTACTACCCGACCTGGACCCGCCTTGATGGCCTGGCCATGGGTGTCCTGCTCGCCGCCGCCCGCACCGTCTTCCCGGCCCAGGTCGCCCGACTGGCCCCGCCTTGGCTGACCGGTCCGCTAGGCCTGCTGGCCGCCGCCGGGACCGTCATGCTCTGCCTGGAACATGCCGACGGCGTGGCTCTGGACCTGGCCGGCGCGGTGGTTCTCTATCCCCTGGCCTGCCTGGCCAGCACCCTGTTGCTGTGCGCTCTGCTCGACCTGGAGCCGGCGCTGCAACGGCTGCCACTGCAACCCTTCACAGCCGTCGCCACCCTCGCCTACAGCCTCTACCTCGTCCACAAGCCCGTGCAGCACATGCTGCGTGACGCCTTGGGCGACGGCGTGCTGCACGGCTGGACCGGCGTAGGCGTCTATCTCATCGGCGATCTCGTGGCCGCAACCATTCTATGGCTGCTGGTCGAGCATCCCTTCCTGCACTTGCGCGATCGGGTGTTGCGAAAACCGGCCCACGCATCGGCGGAGAGCATGCCCCTGTCGACGTGATGCGGCGGCGCTGGCCTAGCCTCCTAGTGAGCCGCCCAACGAAAAAGGCCCCGGATTTCTCCGGGGCCCTTCGCTCAGCTTGCGCTGAAAATCTTAGTCTTCGGCTTCGTTCGTGTAGACCGGACCCGAGTCCTTGCCCTTTTCCGAGACGTCGCGGTCGACGAACTCGATGACGGCCAGCGGGGCGTTGTCGCCGTAGCGGAAGCCGGCCTTCAGAATGCGGATGTAGCCGCCCTGACGGTCCTTGTAGCGCGGGCCCAGGACCGCGAACAGCTTGCCGACTTGTTCGACGTCGCGAACCGAGCTGATGGCCTGACGACGAGCGTGCAGGTCGCCGCGCTTGGCCAGGGTGACCAGCTTTTCGACGATCGGACGCAGTTCCTTGGCCTTCGGCAGGGTGGTGACGATTTGCTCGTGCTTGATCAGCGAGGCCGACATGTTGGCGAACATGGCGATGCGGTGAGCCGTGGTGCGGCCGAGTTTACGGTGAGCGTTACCGTGACGCATTTTCTATCTCCTGGGCATCAAGCCCGAGCGGCGCAAAACGTGTGAGCGCCTGATTGTCACCAATCCTGGTCCGTCCCGACCGGGTCAGAGCGAAGCGCCGGGGCCCTCCACCGCGGGTGCGGCTTCAAAAGGCCCAGGCCGCCTCCCCTTCCGGAGAAGGAAAGGCGGCCCGGATTTAGCGCGATAGCTTCGAGGTTCTTAGATTTGGTCTTCGAACTTCTTGGCCAGATCTTCGATGTTTTCCGGCGGCCAGTTCGGCACGTCCATGCCGAGGTGCAGACCCATGCCGGCGAGAACTTCCTTGATCTCGTTCAGCGACTTGCGACCGAAGTTCGGGGTGCGGAGCATCTCGGCTTCGGTCTTCTGGATCAGGTCGCCGATGTAGACGATGTTGTCGTTCTTCAGGCAGTTGGCCGAACGGACCGACAATTCCAGCTCGTCCACCTTCTTCAGCAGGGCCGGGTTGAACGGCAGTTCCGGCTTGGACTCGTCGGCCGACTTGGCCTTCGGTTCCTCGAAGGTGATGAAGATCTGCAGTTGGTCCTGCAGGATCCGGGCGGCGTAGGCCACAGCGTCCACCGGAGTGACGGCGCCGTTGGTTTCGACTTCCAGGATCAGCTTGTCGTAGTCCAGCGACTGGCCTTGACGGGTCGGCTCGACGCGATAGGCGACGCGCTTGACCGGCGAGTACAGGGCGTCGACGGCGATCAGGCCGATCGGCGCGTCTTCCGGACGGTTACGGTCAGCCGGGACGTAGCCCTTGCCGGTGTTGACCGTGAACTCCATGCGCACCGAAGCACCGTCGTCCAGCGTGCAGAGCACGTGGTCGGGATTCAGGATTTCGATGTCGGCCGGGGTTTCGATCTGACCAGCGGTCACCGGGCCGGGGCCCGTGGCGCGCAGGGTCATGCGCTTCGGGCCTTCGGCGTGCATCCGAACGGCCAGTTGCTTGATGTTCAGAACGATGTCGACGACGTCTTCGCGGACGCCTTCGAGCGAAGAGAATTCGTGCACCACGCCATCGATTTGGATGGCGGTGACGGCGGCGCCTTGCAGCGACGAGAGGAGAACGCGACGCAGGGCGTTGCCGAGCGTAACACCGAAACCGCGCTCGAGCGGTTCAGCGACGATGCGAGCCTTGCGGGTCGCGTCAGCGCCGGTTTCGATCTGCGGCTTCTCAGGACGGATCAACTCGTTCCAGTTTCTTTCGATCACGTGGTCGGGTCCCTTGAGAACGCGGCTCGCCGGCCGCGTTTTGCGCAGCCGGCGAAGGAGAATTGTGGTCTAAAAGTACTAGACGCGACGACGCTTGGGCGGACGGCAGCCGTTGTGCGGGATCGGCGTGACGTCGCGGATGGTCGTGATGGTCATACCCGCGGCCTGAAGGGCGCGCAGAGCCGACTCACGGCCCGAACCCGGACCCGAGACGTTGACTTCCAGGGTCTTCACACCGTGTTCCGCAGCCTTCTTGCCCGCGTCTTCGGCGGCCATCTGAGCGGCGTACGGGGTCGACTTGCGCGAGCCCTTGAAGCCCATCATGCCAGCGCTCGACCAGGAGATGGTGTTCCCCTGAGCGTCGGTGATGGTGATCATCGTGTTGTTGAACGAGGCGTTCACGTGCGCCACGCCCGAGGTGATGTTCTTGCGTTCGCGCTTTTTAACGCGACCCGGTTCCTTGGCCATCGGTCAGGCTACCTTATTTCTTCTTGCCGGCGATCGGCTTGGCCGGACCCTTGCGGGTACGAGCGTTCGTGTGGGTGCGCTGACCGCGGACCGGCAGGCCCTTACGGTGACGCAGGCCGCGGTAGCAGGCCAGGTCCATCAGACGCTTGATGTTCATCGAGTTCTCGCGGCGCAGGTCGCCCTCGACGGTGTAGTCGCGGTCGATCGTTTCGCGGATCTGCAGGACTTCGGCGTCGGTCAGTTGATTGACGCGACGCGCATCCTCGATGCCCACCTTCGTGATGATTTCACGAGCCGACTTTTGGCCGATGCCGTGAATGTACTGAAGCGCGATCAAAACGCGCTTGTTCGTCGGGATGTTGACGCCTGCGATACGGGCCACGTCTAATGTTCTCCTAGTCACGCACTAAAGACGCGAACGGCGCGCCCGGCCGGATCAGGGATCCAAACCGGCGCGCACGGATCGCGCCCTTTCGCGGAAGCGCCCCGTTATAGGGATCGTTTCGCTTCCGTCAACAACTGAATCCACCGGGGTTCCAATGAATTCGGGCTTTCTTAAGCGACGACGCTCAGCGCCTCGTCGATCGACGTAGCGACCGTTTCCACGGTCCCCATGCCGTCCAGCTCCACAAGCTTTTCCTGCGCCTTGTAGTAGGGCAGCAAAGGCGCGGTCTGGGCATTGTACTGGGCCAGGCGAGTCACGAAGACTTCCGGATTGTCGTCAGGCCGTCCCTGGTCTTCGAACCGCTTCTTGATCCGCTCGATCAGGGCCGGTTCGTCTACCTTGAGTCGGAGAACGGAGTCGATCTTCTGTCCGCGGGCGGACAACATCTTGTCCAGAGCTTCCGCCTGGGCGACCGTCCGCGGGAAACCGTCGAAGATCGCGCCGCCAGCCGCTTCGGCCTCGGGCAGACGGTCCTCGATCAAGGCGATGACGATCTCATCCGTCACCAGCTCGCCGCGATCCAGCACGCCCTTGACGCGTTGGCCAAGCTCCGAGCCCGAGGCGATCGCCGCGCGCAGCATGTCGCCGGTCGAGAGCTGAACCATGCCACGCTCTTCGACCAGGCGCTTGGCCTGGGTCCCCTTCCCCGCCGCCGGCGGTCCGAACAGGATCAGATTCATGTAAGCCCCTTCGCGCGCTAACGGGTCTTCAGCCCGCTTCTCCCTCCGCAGACCTAGATCGCGCCGAGGGAAAACGGAAGCCGGATTTGTGACAATCCGGCTTCCGACGCTTCCAATTAAAATGCAGCTGGGATCAGCGGTTGTTACGACCGCCGCGCAGCTTCGACTTCTTGATCAGGCCTTCGTACTGGTGAGCCAGCAGGTGCGACTGAATCTGAGCGACCGTGTCCATGGTCACCGTCACGACGATCAGGATCGACGTGCCGCCCATGGCGAACTGGTTCGACTTCATCGCGGCCATCATTAGTTCCGGCGCCACGCAGACGGCGGTGATGTAGGCCGCGCCGATCACCGTCAGGCGGGTCAGCACGTAGTCCAGGTACTCAGCGGTGCGCTTGCCCGGACGGATGCCCGGCAGGAAGCCGCCGTACTTGCGCAGGTTCTCCGCCGTCTCCTCGGGGTTGAACACGACCGAGGTGTAGAAGAACGAGAAGAAGATGATCAGCAGCGCGTAGAAGATCATGAAGGCCGGCTGGCCATGCTGCAGCGCGCCCACGACGCCCGGCAGCCACGACAGCGAGTTCGGCAGGTTCGTCGACGAGATGAACTGCATGGCCGTGGTCGGCAGTAGCAGCAGGCTCGAGGCGAAGATCGGGGGGATGACGCCGGCGGTGTTGATCTTCAGCGGCATGAACGAGCTTTCGCCGCCGATCATGCGATTGCCCTGCTGGCGCTTGGGATAGTGGACCAGCAGGCGGCGCTGGGAGCGCTCGATGAAGACGATGGCCAGGATAGCGGCCACGGCGCCGATGACGATCAGGAACATCGGGGTGTAGTTGCCCGAGGTCTGCGACTGAACCAGCAGCTGGCCGATGCTCATGGGCAGGTGTGCCACGATGCCGGCAAAGATGATCAGCGAGACGCCGTTGCCGACGCCGCGGCTGGTGATCTGCTCACCCAGCCACATCAGGAACAGGGTGCCGCCGGTCAGGGCCACGACAGTCGAGACGATGAAGAACGTCGGACCCACGCCGCTGGCGACCACGCCGGGCTGGGCCGACAGGCCCACGGCGATCGAGAACGACTGGACGACGGCCAGAACCACGGCCAGGTAGCGGGTGTACTGGTTGAGGGTCTTGCGCCCCGCCTCCCCGCCTTCCTTCTTCAGCTTCTCCCACGGCGGATACACCGTGCCCATCAGCTGCACGATGATCGAGGCGCTGATGTAGGGCATCACGTTCAGCGAGAAGATCGCCATACGCTCCACGGCGCCGCCGGAGAACGTGTTGAACATGCCGAGGATACCCTCGGCATTGCCGCTGAACAGGCGCGAGAACGCGGCCGGATCGACGCCGGGGATCGGAACATAGGTGCCGAGGCGATAGACGACGAGCGCGATCAGGGTGAACCAGATACGCTTGTGAAGTTCGGTCGCCTTTTGGAACGACGCGAAATTCATATTGGCTGCGAGTTGTTCGGCGGCCGAGGCCATACAGATCCCCACGACTCAGGAGCGCGATTGCCGGAAGCCAATACCGCTTCGGCGACGGTCGCGCTCTGAAATTTGGTTTCTCGGACCAGGCTGATCCGAGGAGAGCGCCACAAATAGGTGAGGCCCGCCGTGTTGTCACGGCGAGCCCCCTATTTCTGTCATCCCGGTCGAAAACGAGGTCCCGAAGAGCGCTCGGCGCTCACCCGGGATGACATATGGTCTTAGGCTTCGGCTTGCGCCTTGGCCTTCTTGGTCACGGTGACCGAACCACCAGCGGCCTCGACGGCCCTGATGGCGGCTTCCGTGGCCGAGTAGACGGTCAGCTTCAGGGCCGACTTGATTTCGCCCTTGCCCAGCAGCTTCACGCCGTCCAGTTCGCGACGGATGACGCCGGCGGCGACCAGGTCGGCGACCGAGACTTCAGCGCCGGCCTTCAGCTTGCCAGCGGCGACGGCTTGTTCCAAGCGCCACAGGTTCACTTCGGCGAAGTCCAGGCGGAAGGGGTTGTTGAAGCCGCGCTTCGGCATACGCATGTGCAGCGGCATTTGACCGCCTTCGAAGCCGTTGATGGCGACGCCCGAGCGCGCCTTCTGGCCCTTCACACCGCGACCGGCGGTCTTGCCCTTGCCCGAACCCGGACCGCGGCCAACGCGCATGCGGTTCTTGGTCGAGCCTTCCTGCGGGGCCAGTTCGTTCAGCTTGGTCATATGTGCCTCTCCTTGGAGATCTGCGCCCGGCCAGCGGCCGGACTCGGCTTGAGAAAATCAGAGCGCGCTTAAAACCCTAAAACGCCCCGAAACTCAATGAGAATCTGGAGGCGCTGCAGGCGCTTCAAACGAAAACCACCCCGGATTGCTCCGGGGTGGCGTATTCCGTCGTCGTGTAGCGAACTACTCGACGATTTCCAGCAGGTGCGCGACCTTGCGGATCATGCCGCGGACCGACGGGGTGTCTTCCAGCGTGGACACGCGGCCCAGCTTGTTGAGACCCAGACCGGCGAGCGTGGCGCGCTGGTCCTTTTCGCGACGGATCGGGCTGCCGGTTTGGCGCACCGTGACTTGCTTAGCTTCAGCCATGACTTAGCCCTCGATGGCTTCCGGCGACGAAGCGCCGTCGGCGCGACGGCCGAGGATGTCGCCAACCTTCTTGCCGCGCTTGGCGGCGATCTGGCGGGGCGACGATTGAACCTTCAGGGCCTCGAACGTGGCGCGAACCATGTTGTACGGGTTCGAGGAACCCGTCGACTTGGCCACGACGTCCTGGACGCCCAGGGTTTCGAGAACCGCACGCATCGGACCGCCGGCGATGACGCCGGTGCCGGGAGGCGCCGCGCGCATCATCACCTTGCCAGCGCCCCAACGGCCAGCGCCGTCGTGGTGCAGGGTGCGGGATTCACGCAGCGGGACGCGGATCATCGTCTTCTTGGCTTCTTCGGTCGCCTTGCGGATGGCTTCCGGCACTTCACGCGCCTTGCCATGACCGAAGCCGACGCGACCCTTTTGGTCACCAACGACCATCAGAGCTGCGAAGCTGAAGCGACGGCCACCTTTCACGGTGGCGGCGACGCGGTTGATGTGGACGAGCTTTTCGACGATGTCGCTGTCGACCCGCTCTTCGGGGGCGTTGCGGTCGCGACGGTCACGGCGTTGACCGCCTTCACCGCGCTGTTGTTCACCACGAGCCATTTTCGTTCCCTTAGAAGTTCAGGCCGGCTTCGCGCGCGGCGTCAGCCAGGGCCTTGACCCGGCCGTGGAAGATGTAGCCACCGCGATCGAACACGACGTCCTTGACGCCCTTTTCGATGGCGCGCTCGGCGACGAGCTTGCCAACGGCAGCAGCGGCATCCTTGTCCGCACCCTTCTTGCCTTCGGCTTCCAGGGTGGAAGCCGACGCCAGGGTCACGCCGCGTTCATCATCGATGATCTGGGCGTAGATGTTCTTGGACGAGCGGAAGACCGACAGGCGCGGACGCCCATTGGCCAGGCTCTTGAGGCGGGTGCGAGTGCGTTGCGCACGCTTGGCCGCCGATTCACGAGGAGAAAGGGCCATGGCTTACTTCTTCTTGCCTTCCTTGCGGCGAACCTTCTCGCCAGCATAGCGCACGCCCTTGCCCTTGTAGGGTTCAGGCGGACGAATGCGACGGATCTTCGCGGCAATCTCGCCGACCGCCTGCTTGTCGATGCCGGCGATCTTGATTTCGGTCTGCTTCGGCACAGCGAACGTGATGCCGGCCGGAGCCGCAACGTCCACATCGTGGCTGAAGCCGAGCTGGAGGCTCAGGGCGGTGCCCTTCAAGGCCGCGCGATAACCCACGCCGACCAGTTCGAGGCTTTCCTCGAACCCGGCGGTGACACCGTGCACCATGTTGGCGACCAGCGTGCGGGACAGACCCCACATGCCCCGGGCGCGCTTGGTGTCGACGCGCGGAGTCAGAAGGAGCTCAGCGCCCTCTTGCTTGACTTCGACTTCGTCGGCGATCGTCCACGACAGCTGACCCTTGGGGCCCTTGATCGTGACCGTCTGGCCTTCGAGCGTGACTTGCACGCCCGAGGGGATTGCGACGGCTTTCTTACCGATACGTGACATGCTCTTTCCCTCCCGCGCCTAGTAGACGCGGCAGAGGACTTCGCCGCCGACGTTAGCGTCGCGTGCAGCGGTGTCCGACATGACGCCCTTCGGCGTCGACAGGATCGAGATGCCCAGGCCGTTCTTGATCGGCTTCAGGTCCTTGATCGACGAGTAGACGCGACGGCCAGGCTTGGACACGCGGCTGATCTCGGCGATCACGGGCTGACCGTCAAAATACTTCAGCTCGATCTCGAATTCGGGGAACGCACCGGGCTTCTCGACCAGCGAGTAGCCGCGGATGTAGCCTTCGTCGGCCAGCACGTCCAGGACGCGAGCGCGCAGCTTGGAAGCCGGCGTCGACACCTTGTTGCGCTTGCGCGTGGCGGCGTTCTTGATGCGAGCGATCAGGTCGCTCAGGGGATCGTTCATCGACATCTGATCGTCCTCACCAGCTCGACTTGACGAGGCCAGGGATCTGACCCTGCGAACCCAGTTCGCGGAGCGCAATCCGGCTCATCTTCAGCTTGCGGTAATAGGCGCGCGGACGGCCCGTGACTTCGCAACGGTTGCGGATGCGAACCGGCGAGCTGCTGCGGGGCAGCTTGGCGAGCTTGAGGCGAGCCTCGAAGCGTTCCTCGAGCGGCAGGCTCTCGTCGTTGGCGGTCGCCTTGAGGGCGGCGCGCTTGCTGGCGAGTTGCTTGACGAGGGCCTTGACGGCTTCGTTGCGGTTGACGGCGCTTTTCTTGGCCATGGTTTCTTTCCCTTCCCGCTCTCTTAGTTGACGAACGGGAACTGGAATTCCTTCAGGAGAGCCTTGGCTTCCTGGTCGGACTTCGCAGTGGTGCAGACGATGATGTCCATGCCCCAGATCTGTTCGATCTGGTCATAGTTGATTTCCGGGAACACCAGGTGCTCCTTCAGGCCCATGGCGTAGTTGCCACGGCCATCGAAGCTCTTGCCGTTCAGACCACGGAAGTCCTTCACGCGCGGCAGCGCGATCGTGACCAGGCGGTCCAGGAATTCAAACATCCGGTCCTTGCGAAGGGTGACCTTCGCGCCGACCACCATGCCTTCGCGCAGCTTGAAGCCGGCGATCGACTTGCGGGCCTTGGTGGCGACGGGCTTTTGGCCGGCGATCGCCTGCAGGTCCTTCAGAGCGGTCTGAGCCTTCTTGGAGTCGGCAACAGCCTCGCCGATACCCATGTTCAGGACGATCTTGTCCAGCTTGGGGATCTGCATCTCGTTGGTGTAGCCGAACTGCTCCTTCATCGCGGCGCGGATGCGCTCGCGATAAACGGTCTTCAGCCGGGGCTCGTAAGCTTGATCAGCCATTGATCACCTCGCCGGTCGTCTTGGCGACGCGCACCTTCTTGTCGCCTTCGATCTTGAAGCCGACGCGGGTGGCCTTGCCGTTGGAGTCCACGACGGCGACGTTCGAGACGTGCAGCGCGGCTTCCTTTTGCTTGATGCCGCCTTGCGGGTCGGCTTGGGTCGCCTTGGTGTGACGCGAAACCATGTTCACGCCTTCCACGACAACGCGGTTGTCCTTCGGCAGGACTTGCAGGACAGCGCCTTGCTTGCCCTTGTCCTTGCCGGCCAGAACGACGACGCGGTCGCCCTTCTTGATCTTAGCGGCCATTACAGCACCTCCGGAGCGAGGGAGATGATCTTCATGTGGTTCTTGGCGCGCAGTTCACGGGGAACCGGGCCAAAAATCCGCGTGCCGACCGGCTCGCTCGCCTTGTTCACGATAACCGCGGCGTTCTTATCGAAGCGGATGACCGAGCCATCCTTGCGCTTCAGATTTTGATTAACGCGAACGACGACGGCGCGCAGCACGTCACCCTTCTTCACGCGGCCACGCGGGATGGCTTCCTTGACGGAGACGACGATGACGTCGCCCACGCTGGCGTAGCGACGGCCAGCGCCGCCCAACACCTTGATGCACATGACCCGGCGAGCGCCAGAGTTGTCGGCGACTTCCAGGTTAGTTTGCATCTGGATCATGGTCTAAACCTTCCAGATTAAGCGGAAGCCTTGGGAAGCACTTCCCAGGTCTTCAGCTTGGACTTCGGAGCGCACTCGACGATGCGAATGTTTTCGCCGGCCTTGTACGCGTTGGATTCGTCGTGCGCGTGGTACTTTTTGGACTGACGCACGATCTTCTTCAGGATCGGGTGAACGATAGTACGTTCCACCTTCACCACGACGGTCTTGTCACCTTTGTCGGAGACGACGACCCCTTCGAGGATACGCTTGGGCATATCGTTCTCCTTAAGCCGCGGCCTTGGCGCGCAGCACGGTCTTGATCCGCGCGATATCCTTGCGGATCTCGTTGACGCGGTGGGTCTTCTCGACCTGGCCCGTGGCAGCCTGGAAGCGCAGATTGAACTGCTCCTTCTTCAGGCTGATCAGGGTGTCGGCCAGCTGGTCGGGGGTCATGCCCCGGATGTCAGCGATCTTCATGATCATGCTTCCTGAGCCACGCCCGCATCGATGCGGGTGACAACACGGGTGCGGATCGGCAGCTTGGCGGCGCCCAGGCGGAGAGCTTCACGCGCGACATCGTCCGGCACGCCGTCGATTTCGAACATGATGCGGCCCGGAGCCACGCGAGCGGCCCAGTAATCCACGGCGCCCTTACCCTTACCCATCCGGACTTCGGCCGGCTTGCCGGTGACCGGCACGTCGGGGAAGATACGGATCCAGACGCGGCCTTGACGCTTCATCTGGCGGGTGATGGCGCGACGGGCGGCTTCGATCTGGCGAGCCGTGATGCGCTCCGGCTCGACGGCCTTCAGACCGTACGAACCGAAGTTCAGCAGCGTGCCGCCCTTCGAAGTGCCGTGGATGCGGCCCTTGAACTGCTTGCGGAATTTAGTCTTTTTCGGAGACAGCATGGCGATCTAATCCTTAACCGCGATCGCGACGACCGCGGTCGCCCCGATCGGGACGATCGCCGCGCTCACGCCCACCACCTTCGCCGGCCGGGCCGGACTCAGTGGCGAGACGCTTGTCGAGCGCCATCGGATCGTGCTCCAGCACTTCGCCTTTGAAGATCCAGGTCTTCACGCCGATGATGCCGTAGGTGGTCTTGGCTTCGGCGAAACCGAAGTCAATGTCAGCGCGCAGGGTGTGCAGCGGCACGCGACCTTCGCGATACCACTCCATGCGAGCGATTTCAGCGCCGCCGAGGCGACCCGAGACGTTGATCCGGATGCCCTTGGCGCCGAGACGCACGGCCGACTGGATCGAACGCTTCATGGCGCGACGGAAAGCGATACGACGCTCGAGTTGTTGAGCGATCGATTCAGCCACCAGCTGAGCGTCGGTTTCCGGCTTGCGGATCTCGACGATGTTCAGGTGGACTTCGCCTTCGGTCTGGATCGACAGGTCCTTGCGGAGCTTGTCGATGTCAGCGCCCTTCTTGCCGATGATGACGCCCGGACGAGCGGCATAGATCGTGATGCGGCACTTCTTGTGCGGACGCTCGATGATGATGCGCGACACACCAGCTTGGTAGAGGCGCTTCTTCAGGGCGGCGCGGATCGCGAGATCCTGGTGCAGCATCTTGCCGTACTGGGCGCCGTCGGCGAACCAACGGCTGTCCCAAGTGCGGTTCACGCCGAGCCGCAGCCCGACCGGATTGACTTTCTGACCCATTAGGCGGCCTCACCCAGTTCGCGGACCACGATCGTGATCTCGGAGAACGGCTTCTCGACGCGCGTCGCGCGACCGCGGGCGCGGGGCGAGAAACGCTTCATGATCAGGTTCTTGCCCACATAGGCCTCGGCGACGACCAGGGAGTCGATGTCGAGGTTGTGGTTGTTCTCGGCGTTCGAAATCGCCGAGTACAGCGCCTTGCGGACGTCCTGAGCGATACGCTTGTGGCTGAACTCGAGCTCGTTGAGAGCGCGCTGGACGTTCAGGCCACGGATGGACTGAGCGACCAGGTTCAGCTTGCGCGGGCTGGTGCGCAGGGTGCGCACCTTGCACATCGCTTCGGCGGCCGGCAGGCGGCGTTCTTGCTTCTGCTTGGCCATGATTACTTCCTCTTGGCCTTCTTGTCGGCAGCGTGGCCCGGGAAGTTACGCGTAGGAGCGAACTCGCCGAACTTCATGCCGACCATGTCTTCCGACACGGAGACCGGGACGTGCTTGTGGCCGTTGTGGACGCCGAAGGTCAGGCCGACGAATTGCGGCATGATCGTCGAGCGACGCGACCAGGTCTTGATGACGTCCTTGCGGCCCGACGACAGTGCGGCGTCGGCCTTCTTCAGGAGGTACCCGTCGACAAACGGGCCTTTCCAGACGGAGCGGGTCATGGCTTAGCGGCCCTTCTTCGCTTTGTGGCGCGAACGGATGATGAACTTGTCCGTGGCCTTGTTGACGCGGGTCTTGGCGCCCTTGGTCGGCTTACCAGCCGGGGTCACCGGGTGACGGCCGCCCGAGGTCCGGCCTTCACCACCACCGTGGGGGTGGTCGACCGGGTTCATGGCGACGCCGCGGACGTGCGGGCGACGGCCCATATGACGCGAACGACCGGCCTTGCCGAGGTTCTGGTTCATATGGTCGGGGTTCGAAACGGCGCCGACGGTGGCCAGGCACGTATCGAGGACCATGCGCAGCTCGCCCGAGTTCAGGCGGATCTGGGCGTAGCCGGCGTCACGACCGACCAGCTGGGCGTAGGCGCCAGCCGAACGGGCGATCTGACCACCCTTGGCGGGCTTCAGCTCGATGTTGTGAATGATCGTACCGATCGGCAGCGTGCGCAGCGGCGAGGTGTTACCCGGCTTCACGTCGACCTTGTCGGCGGTGACGACTTCGTCGCCAGCCTTAAGGCGTTGCGGGGCCAGGATATACGCCAGTTCGCCGTCGGCCTGATACTTGATCAGGGCGATGAACGCGGTGCGGTTGGGGTCGTATTCGAGACGAACGACCGTGGCCACGCCTTGCTTGCGACGCTTGAAGTCGACCAGACGGTACAGGCGCTTCGCGCCGCCGCCGCGGAAGCGGACAGCGATACGGCCATTGCCGCCGCGACCGCCCGACTTGGTCAGGCCTTCAACGAGCTTCTTCTCGGGCTTGCCCTTGTGAAGTTCGCTGCGGTCGATCAGCACCAGGCCGCGCTGGCCGGGGCTGGTCGGGTTAAATTGCTTCAAGGCCATCTGATTAGAGCCCCGTCGTGATGTCGATCGACTGGCCTTCAGCCAGCGTCACGATCGCTTTCTTGACGTCGTTACGACGCCCGACGATGCCACGGAAGCGCTTGGTCTTGCCCTTGGTCACGATGGTGTTGACCTTCGTAACCTTGACCTTGAACAGCTCTTCGACGGCGGCGGCGATCTCGTCCTTCGACGCATCGTTGGCCACCTTGAAGACAACCTTGTTCTGCTCCGAGAGCAGGGTCGTCTTTTCAGTGATCACCGGCGACAGGATCGTATCGTAGTGGCGAGCGGTGGCGGCCATTAGGCGGCTTCCTTCTCAGCGAAACGAGCCGAGATCGCTTCAACCGCGTCCTTGGTCAGGACGAGGGTTTGGCGACGCAGCACGTCATAGACGTTCAGGCCGGCGTTCGGCAGGACATCCACGTTCGGGATGTTGCGGGCCGCGAGCTTGAAGTTCGCGTCCACTTCCGGACCGGCGATGACCAGGGCGTTCTTCAGACCGATCTTGTCGAAGGTGGCGCGCAGGGCGGCCGTCTTCGCTTCGGTCAGCACAACGCTGTCCAGCACGACCAGCGAACCGGCCTTGGCCTTCGAGGACAGGGCGTGGCGCAGAGCCATGGCCCGGATCTTCTTCGGCAGGTCGAACGCGTGGCTACGGACGACAGGGCCGTGGGCCTTGGCGCCGCCGACGAACTGAGCCGCACGGCGCGAACCGTGACGAGCGCCGCCGGTGCCCTTTTGCTTGTACATCTTCTTGCTCGTACGAGAGACCTCGTTACGAACTTGAATCTTGTGGTTGCCCGAGCGGCGCTTGGCCAGCTGCCAGGTCACGACGCGCTGAAGGATGTCGCCGCGGATGTCGTCGATGCCGAAGATGGCGTCGTCGAGATCCACAGAACCGGCCTTCGCGCCGTCAAGCTTGATGACGTCGAGTTTCATTAGCCTTCGCCCTCTTCGGTCGTCGCCGCGGGGGCCTCTTCAGCGGGGGTTTCAGCAGCGGCAACCGGAGCTTCACCAGCCTTGCGGAAGGCGCCCGGACGCGGCAGGTCGGCCGGAGCGGCCTTCTTCACGGCGTCGCGGATCTTCACGTAGCTGCCTTCGTGGCCCGGGACAGCGCCCTTGACCAGGATCAGGCCGCGTTCGACGTCGACCTTCCAGACAGTCACGTTCAGGGTGGTGACGGTTTCTTGACCGAGGTGACCAGCCATCTTCTTGCCCGGGAACGTACGACCCGGATCCTGGCGGTTACCGGTCGAGCCGTGCGAACGGTGCGAGAGCGAAACGCCGTGCGTTGCGCGCAGACCACCGAAGTTCCAGCGCTTCATGGCGCCGGCGAAGCCCTTACCGACGGTCACGCCTTGGATGTCGACCTTCTGGCCGGCAACGAAGTGGTCGGCCGTGAACTCGGCGCCGACTTCGATCAGGGCGTTCTCTTCGACGCGGAACTCGGCGACGACGCGCTTCGGCTCAACGGCCGCCTTCGCGAAGTGACCGCGCATGGCGTTCGGGGTGTTCTTGGCCTTCTTGGCGCCGGCGCCCAGTTGCAGGGCGGTGTAACCGTCCTTCTCAACAGTGCGCTGAGCCGTAACTTGGCAACCGTCCAGCGACAGGACGGTGACCGGCACGTGCTGACCAGCTTCGTCGAAGAAGCGGGTCATGCCCAGCTTCTTGGCGATCAGACCAGTGCGTTGGGTGGGGAGAGTCATAAGCGGGCCCTCCTTACAGCTTGATTTCGACGTCAACGCCGGCCGACAGGTCGAGCTTCATCAGCGCGTCCACGGTCTGCGGAGTCGGGTCAACGATGTCGAGAACGCGCTTGTGCGTACGGATCTCGAACTGCTCGCGCGACTTCTTGTCGACGTGCGGCGAACGGTTGACGGTGAATTTCTCGATAAGCGTGGGCAGGGGGATCGGGCCCCGTACCGTCGCACCCGTGCGCTTGGCCGTATTCACGATCTCGCGCGTGGAATGATCCAACACGCGGTGATCGAAGGCCTTGAGCCGGATGCGGATGTTCTGACGATCCATATCGCTCGGTTTCCTAGTGGGCTGCGCCCGCGTCTCGAACCATTTCAAAGACCAACCCGAACCCAAAAGAGGGTCCGTACGCAGCGTCCGCAAAACAAGATCCCCAACGGTCGCCCGTCAGGGGTGATGTCCAGATATCGCGCTACCTTCCCGAGAGAAGACCCTCTCGAAAGAAGGCTGGCGGCGCTATGTCCGGGCGTCTCGCGAACCGCGTTTGAGCTCGAAAGCTCACAGCCGGTCCAACAGAGGCGCGCTTGTACGTTCCGGAATCGGTTTCGTCAAGCGCTCTGTCCGGTTCCTCACGCCTTTGCGGGGCGCGACTCGTCGGGCCAGATCTGGATAGGCGCCCTGCCCCGCCGGCGCAAGACCTGCCCCAAACATAACATTGGTCCACCTTTAAGGATTTGGGACATAATGTGGCAATGGACGTGCGAGCGCGGGCGCGATAGTGGAAATTTCCGCCTCCACAAGTGTCACAAAAATGCATTATTCGACCTACAAGCGCCGCCGCTGGCCTTGAGGCCTGGGTCGAACCCTCATAGATGCCGCTCCTCCCCGACGGACTGGGCGGCCCCTCCCCCCATAACGACCGTTCAGCCAGTCGAGGAGCCACTCTCAGTAAGGGGATAGACCCACATGAATACGAAGCTGTTCGCCACCGCCGCCCTGATCGCCGCCGCTGTCTCGGCCCCGGCCTTCGCCCAGACCGTTGGTTCGGTCGGCGCCGCCGTGAACTACACCGACATCAACACCCGCTTCGGCGGCAACGATGGCACCTCGGCCGTGCTCGACGGCTCGGTCGCCATTCCGCTGCAAGGCGCCTGGACCGTGACTGCCAACGGCGACGTCGCCATCTCGGACAACGACCTGTCGGACGAAACCGTCGCCTCGGGCGCCGTGCACCTGACCACCACGGTCGGCAACGGCTACCGCGTCGGCGCCTTCACGGCCCTGTCGCGTCCGTCGAACGACACCCTGTGGGCTGTCGGCGCCGAAGCCCAGAAGTACCTGGACAACGTCACCCTGACGGGCCTGGTCGCCTACGGCCAGTCGAACGAGCTGGACGCCGACCTGTGGGCCGTCCGCGGTGAAGCCCGCTACTTCGTGTCGGATAACTTCCGCCTGAACGCCGGCGCTGGCTGGTCGCGCATCGACACCAACGTCAACGCCGACCTGTGGGACGTGAACGCCGGTGGCGAATACAAGTTCGACAACAGCGGCTGGAGCCTGTTCGGCAAGTACACGCACGCCGAGTCGAAGGACCTGGCGAAGCTGAACTCGGACGCCGTGAAGGTCGGCTTCCGCTACACCTTCGGCGGCAGCCTGAAGGACCGCGATCGCGCCGGCGCCGACCTGGCCACCGCCAGCGACCTGTTCGCGTTCGGCACGCGCTAAGCGTCTAGGCTTCGGCGGATCTGTCGAACCTTTGGGTTCGCCGAAGCAAGAAGGCCCCGGGAGCGATCCCGGGGCCTTCACTTACATATAGAGTGTGCGTGGCCTACTGGCCGATGATGACGTCGCCCGAACCGGCCACGTGCTTTTTAACCGGACCGTTGACCTTGGCGATGCGCACGTCGCCCGAGCCGGCCACCGAGACGTCGGCGCTGTCGGCTTCCCCCCGGAACGTGACGTCGCCCGAGCCCAGCACATTGACCTCGACCGAACGGGCCCGGCCGCCGGCGACGGTGATGTTGCCCGAGCCGGCGATATTGCCTTCCAGTCCGCCCGACAGGCTGGCGACCGAGACATCGCCCGAGCCGGCGATCGAGACCTCGACATCACCCGCGATCGCCTGGGTCGTCACGCTGCCCGAGCCCGCAACGCTGACTTCCAGTTGGCCGGCCGTACCGGTCCGCGTGTCGCCTGCGCCCGCCTGGCTGATTTCGAGCTTGCCCTTGGTGTTGGCCACGGTCCACGCGCCGCAGCCCGCATTGCCCAGGTTGACGCTGTCGGAGCGCGCGATGGAGCCGGTCACCGCGCCGCCGGCCGCCACGCGGACGTTCATCGGCATGCGGACGGCGATCTGCGGCATGTCTTCGTAGGAAACCTCGCCCACGCCGCGCACGCGCACCGACACCACCTTGCCGTCGCGGCTGGTGCAGCCGTTGATCTTGCTCATGCGCAGACCGCCATCGACGACCACCTCGTCGCCGTTCTGGCGCACGGACAGCGGCAGGCTGGCATTGGTGGTCAGAGCTTCAACCTTAATGTCGGTCCGGTTCTCCGGAATGATCACGACCCGGGCGACGGCGTCCTTGATCTTGAGGTTCGGCGCGGCGGACGCGGCGCCGGCGGCGGCCATTGTGCCGGCCAGGGCGGTGGCCATCAGGGCCAGGGTGGTCACAGCGCGCATCGTTTTTGCTCCCCATCGAACGCGTGTTGATATTCGATGCGGGAAAGGTAGACGCCGTAACCGGGTTCAGCGACTTAATTCGAGGTCATGACCCGGAAGTCATCTTCCGGCCGCGGGCGAGCGTTGCGTCAGTCCGCCAGCAGGGCCAGGCCAAGGCCCAGACCCATGCCCAGCCCGGCGCCCAGTCCAGCCCCCAGGCGCGGATAGCGACGCGCCACCCCAGCCAGGAACCCGGCTCCGCCACGCAGCTGTCCCACCAGGCCCGGCTCACAGGCGACGATGCGGTCCACGCGCCGCGCCAGGCGGGTGCCGCCCATCAGACGCATGTCGCCGCCTCGCGAGGAGACCCGGCGCTCGACCAGCCCCTCGAACACCACCTCGGCCGGATCGGCGAAGTCGCGTTTGTAGGCGTCGGCGTCGACGCCGAAATCCACGCGGGTGACGCCGCGGGCCGCCAGGTGCGCCAGGGCGTCCAGCGTCATCAGGCTGCCCGGCGAGTACTTGGCGTAGGCGCGCTCGTAGATCGGGAACCACAGGTGATAGCGGCCGCCTGACAGCAGGCCCAGCTCGGCGGCCACCAGCGTGCCGCCCACCTTCAGAGTGGCCAGCCGCAGGCCGAAGTCCTCATCGTCCACCTCAGCCAGGCGATGGACCAACTGCGCCGTCCAGCCACAGGCAAAGACGTCATATTGATGCGTCCGGATGATCTGAGCGCGCTTGTGCTCCAGCACCCAGGTCACCTCGTCGGCGCTGGGGCGCTCCAGCGAGAACACGACCTCACCGTGATCGCGCTCCAAAGCGCGGCGGCGGCGGCGCTTGTCCTTCAGGAAGGCGGCGTCGCGGCCGGCCAGATAGGCATCGAAGCCTTGCGACAGATCGGCGGCCATCGCCCGTCGCGGCGACATTCCGGCCATGTCGACCTCGCCCGCCCGGACCAGACCCGTGAACCGGGCCCGCCGCACACCCTCCAGGCGCGGCAGCATGGTGGCCACCGCCCAGCCGGGCTCGACGATCAGACCATGGAAGTCGCTGAGCGGCGCGGCCAGCGGCTGCAGCAGCATCCCGCGCGTCTGGTAAGGCAGGAAACCTCGAATCGCCTCGCCCTCGCGGACGATGGCCAGGCGCGCCCCCGGGGTGACCTGGGCGGCGATCTCGACGAAGCGGAAATCGAAATAGGGGCTGGCGAAAGCGGGGTCAGCAGACCGAAAGCGTCGCCAAAGCTCGCGCTCGACGGCCCCCAGCTGCGAGACCTCGACGGTCTCGATAACGACGCCTTCCCTTCGCACGCGGCCCTCTCATGACCTTATGGGTCACGGACCATTAAGCTTGCAGCCCCCTAACAATGCATTTCAGCGGCGCCACAAAGTCTGGTGCTTGCGCAATCTGACGGGGGCCGACTTGTAGGCTGGCGTGCCCGAACGCAGGTCGTGGTCGTCCAGCGAGATCACCACATTGGTCTCGGGATAATAGGCCGCCAGGCAGCCCGGCGGGATGTCGCGCGCCACGACGGTGAAGCCCCGCGCCACCCGATCGCCGCTGTCGTCGAAGGCCGCGCCCAGGTCCACGAGGTCGCCTTCCGCCAGACCGGCGCGGGCCATGTCGTCGGGATTGGCGAACACCACGTCGCGCCGGCCGAACACGCCGCGATAGCGATCGTTCATGCCGTAGATGGTCGTGTTGTACTGGTCGTGGCTGCGCAGCGTGGTCAGCAGCATGACGTCCGGATCGCCCTGACGCGGATCGCCGCCCTTGGGATCGAAGACCAGGAAGTTGGCCTTGCCGCTGGCGGTCTTCCAGATCCGGTCGGTCGGCCCCACCGGCAGGCGGAAGCCGCCCGGAACGCGGACCCTGTCGTTGTAATCCTCGAAGGCATCGGGGAACACCCGGGCGATCAGGTCGCGCACGGCGTCGTAGTCGTCGGCCAGGGCCGGCCAATCGACCAGCGGATCCTCACCGAACACCGCCGAGGCGACGCCACAGACGATGGCCGGCTCGGACATCAGCTGCTCGGACGCCGGCGGGTTCAGGCCGCGTGAGGCGTGGACCATCGACATCGAGTCCTCGACCGTCACCGACTGGCGCACGCCAGCCCGCACGTCCATTTCGGTACGGCCCAGGCACGGGAGGAGAATGGCCTCCTTGCCGATCAGCAGGTGCGTGCGGTTGGGCTTGGTGGCGACGTGGACGGCCAGGTCCAGCTTGCGCATGGCCGCGAAGGTCCGCACCGGATCGGGCGCGGCGACCGCGAAATTGCCGCCCAGCCCCATGAACCACTTGGCCTCGCCGCGCTCCATGGCCGCGATCGCCTCGACCACGGTGTGGCCGTGCTCGCGCGGCGGCTCGAAACCGAAGACGCTCTCTATAGAGTCCAGCATCGCCTTGGACGGCTTCTCGGCGATGCCGACCGTGCGGTTGCCCTGGACATTCGAGTGCCCGCGCAGCGGACAGATCCCCGCCCCAGCCCGGCCGATATTGCCCTTCAGCAGCAGCAGATTGACCAGCTGCTGCACCGTGCCCGAACTGTCGCGGTGCTGGGTCAGACCCATGCCGTAGCAGAGGATGGTCGCCTTGGCCTTGGCGTAGATCGCCGCCGCCTCCTCGATCCGGGCGCGGGGCAGGCCGCAGCCGGCCTCGATGGTCGCCCAGTCCAGCGCCTCGATATGGGCGACGATTTCGTCGAAGCCCATCGTGTGCTCGGCGATGAAGTCGCGGTCCAGCACGTCGCCGTCTCGCGCCTCCAGCGCCAGCACCGCCTTCATCATGCCCTGCACGAAGGCCGCGTCGCCGCCGATGGTCAGCTGGAAATAGGCCGAGGCGATCGGGGTCGACGACAGGGTCGCCATCTCGACGGGATCCTGCGGCGAGGCGAACTTCTCCAGCGCCCGCTCCTTCAGCGGGTTGAAGGCCAGGATCGTCGCGCCGCGCCGGCTGGCCTCGCGCAACGTGGCCATCATCCGCGGATGGTTGGTGCCGGGATTGTGCCCAAAGCACAGGATCAGGTCGGCGTGGTCGAAATCCTCCAGCGTCACCGAGCCCTTGCCCAGGCCGATCGAGTCCGGCAGGCCGACGCTGGTCGGCTCGTGGCACATGTTCGAGCAGTCGGGGAAATTGTTGGTCCCGAACCGCCGCGCCAGCAGCTGGTACAGGAACGCCGCCTCGTTGCTGGCCCGGCCCGAGGCGTAGAACTCGGCTTCGTTGGGGCCCTTCAGCGCCTTGAGGCCCGCGGCGGTCCGCGCGAAGGCCTCGTCCCAGGTGATCACTTTATAATGGTCGTCGGTTGGGTCGTAGGCCATCGGCTCGGTTAGCCGGCCCAGGTCCTCGATCTGGTGGTCGCTCCAGGTCAGCAGCTCGGTGACCGTGTGCTGCAGGAAGACCTCCGGCGTCGCCCGCTTGGTCGTCGCCTCCCAGGCCACGGCCTTGGCCCCGTTCTCACAGAATTCGAACGACGAGGTGTGCTTGGGATCGGGCCAGGCGCAGCCGGGGCAATCGAAGCCTTCCGGCTGGTTGGCCCGCATCAGGGTCTTGCCGCCCTCGATCACCGTCGCCTGGTCGACCAGGGCGCCGGCCACGGCCTTCAGCGCGTCCCAGCCGCCGGCGGGGTGCGTGTAATCCCGAACGCCGGGAACTTTGGTGTCGGACATCAGGCCGGCTCCATTTCGAACAGACGCTCAGCCCCGGCGAACACGGCATGGCCGTCGGCGCGGGCCAGGGCCACCAGGGTCAGGTTGGCCTCATGGGCCTTGGTGATGGCCAGCTCGGTCGGGGCCGACACCGCCACCAGGATCGGGCAGCCGATCCGCACGGCCTTCTCCACCATCTCGAACGAGCAGCGGCTGGTAACGACAATGAAGCCCGCCGCCGCATCATGGCCCGCCGCGATCATCGCCCCGGCCAGCTTGTCCAGGGCGTTGTGGCGGCCGACGTCCTCGCGGACCACCACCAGCGTCCCGTCCGCATCGAAGAGGGCGGCCGCGTGGGTGGCGCGGGTCAGGCGGCCCAGGGCCTGCTCGGCCTCCAGCCTCGCCAGCGCCTTGGGGATGACGGCATGGGCGATCCGCCCGCCCTGCCCCAGCGTCGGCAGCGGCCGCACCACATCGGCCAGGCGCTGTACGCCACACAGGCCGCAGCTGGAGCGGCCCTCCAGATTTCGCGGCCGCGCCTTGCTGGCCAGGGCGCCAGGGTGGAAGCGGACATCGACCAGCAGGCCGCGCTCTTCTTCCTTGATCGTGACGCTGGCGATGTCGCCGGGCGCGGCGATCGCCTCGGTGACCACGAAGCCGCGCGCAAGGTCCTCGACGTCTTCGGGCGTGGCCATCAGCACGGTATGCGGGCGGCCGTCCAGCGACAGGCCGACGGCCGTCTCGCGCGGCAACGGGCGTGTGAGGGGCTCCAAGGCGCGGCCGGCGCGCCACTGCTCTGCGGGGCGAGAAGCGGAAGCGGATTGCATCGCGGGACTCTAGAACTTGCCGCCGATCGCGTCACGGCGTGAATGTTCAAAACCGTCGTTCCGTGAGACGTGACCACGACACAAACCTGGAGCAGTGTGGGCCCATGCCCGAGAGCACTTTCGACACCCGCCGCGCCCAGATGTTTCCCCGCCTGCAGACGGCCGAGATCGACCGGCTGCGCCGGTTCGGTCAGATCGTCCAGGCCAGTCCCGGCGAGGCGCTGGCGACATCCGGCGTGCCCTCCCCCGGCCTGCTGGTGATCCTGGGCGGCCGGGTGGCGATCAGCCGCCGCGACGCCCACAATGAGAGCCAGCCGATCGTCGAGCACGCCGCCGGCCAGTTCGTCGGCGAGATCGCCCAGCTGTCGGGCCGTCCCTCGCTGGTCGACGTCACCGCCATCTCCGCCGTCGAGGCCCTGCTGATCGCGCCCGATCGCCTGCGGGCGGTGCTGATCGCCGAGGCCGAGCTGGGCGAGCGGATCATGCGCGCCCTGATCCTGCGTCGGGTCAGCCTGATCGAGACCGGGGCCGGCGGCCCGATCATCGTCGGCCGCGCCGCCGACGGCGAGGTCATCCGCCTGTCGGGCTTCCTGGCCCGCAACGGCCACCCCTACCAGCACCTGGACCCCGACAGCGTCGACTGCGCCAAGGTGCTGCTGCAGCGCTTCGACGTCGACGACAGCGAGCTGCCGATGGTGCTGTGCCCTAACGGCGTCATTCTGCGGAAGCCGACTAACCACCAGCTGGGCCGCTGCATCGGGCTGGTCGGCCCGATCGACGCCGAGCGGATCTATGACGTCGCCGTGGTCGGGGCCGGTCCCGCGGGCCTGGCCACCGCCGTCTACGCCGCCTCGGAAGGCCTGTCGGTGCTGGTGCTGGACACCCGCGCCTTCGGCGGCCAGGCCGGGGCCTCGGCGCGGATCGAGAACTATCTGGGCTTCCCGACGGGGATTTCCGGCATGGCCCTGATGGGCCGCGCCTATGGCCAGGCCCAGAAGTTCGGGGCCGAGCTGGCCATTCCTGACGAGGTCGCCTCGCTGGACTGCCACGAGAGCGGCCCGCACCGCTATCGCCTGGCCCTCGCCAGCGGCGAGAGCGCGCAAGCCAGAACCGTCGTGATCGCCAGCGGCGCCCGCTATCGCCGGCTGGAGGTCGAGAACCTCGACCGCTTCGAGGGCGCGGCCGTGCACTACTGGGCCTCGCCGCTGGAGGCCAAGCTGTGCGCCGGCCACGAGGTCGCCCTGGTCGGGGCCGGCAACTCGGCGGGCCAGGCGGCGGTGTTCCTGGCCAGCCAGGTCAAGAAGGTCTGGATGATCGTGCGCGGCCCCAGCCTGGCGGCGACCATGTCGCGCTACCTGATCGAGCGCATCGAGAGCACGCCCAACATCGAGGTGGTCGTGCGCAGCCAGGTCGTCGACCTGGAGGGCGAGGACGGCAAGCTGGAGGCCGTGCGCTGGCTCGGGCCCGAGGGCGTCGAGACGGTCAAGCCGATCAGCCACCTCTTCCTGTTCATCGGCGCCGCACCCAACACCGCCTGGCTGGCCCAGTGCCATGTCGAGCTGGACAACCACGGCTTCGTGCGCACCGGCAGCGACCTGTCGCCCGACTGCCCGCCGCTGCAGACCAGCCGCAAGGGCGTGTTCGCCATCGGCGACGTCCGGGCCGGCTCGGTCAAGCGCGTCGCCGCCGCGGTCGGCGAAGGCGCCCAGGCCGTGGCCGCCATCCACGCCTATCTGGCCGAGGCCTGAAGGACCGCTCCATGACCTGCACCCACGGCGACGCCATCCACATCGTCGAGCCCGGCTCGAAGGGCTGCGAGGAATGCCTGGCCGCCGGCGGCTGGTGGGTCCATCTGCGCCTGTGCCGGACCTGCGGCCATGTCGGCTGCTGCGACGACAGCCCCAGCAAGCACGCCACCGCCCACTTCCACGCGACCCGCCATCCGGTCATCGAAGGCTACGACCCGCCCGAGGGCTGGGGCTGGTGCTATGTCGACGAGGAATTCGTCGAGCTCCCCGACCAGACCGCCCAGGTCGGGCCGATCCCGCGCTTCGTGCGCGGCTGAGCACACGACCGCGCCCTTCCGCCGATTTGCGCCGGCGGGCTTGGGAAGGCGGCGGAGCGTCCGGGCTGGACCCGGAAGATGGGTAGAGGAACACCGATTCGGCCGAGGCCGGCGCGCTCCGCGTGACCGTTATCCGATGAGCCTTCGACGCGCGGGGTCTTAACCCGCTTCCGAAAGAGGCCCCCGACGGGTGGAGGGCTTGCGTTCCCTCCAGGCCGCGCGAGCGATTTCAGCCCGCGCCTGTCGCGTCGGTCTCCTCCGCCGCCCGGCTTTCGCCCCATGTTTCAGGGAGCCCGTCCGGATCCGTCACGAAGGCGGCCCGAAGGCCCCGACCCACGCTTCCCGCTCGATCACCCCCGCCGCACCTTCGGTCGCCAGCTGAACGCCCTTCCCCGCGACGGGACGAGGAGAAGTATGGGGGCGGTTTTCGGGGTGATGCGTCGATTTTGGGGACGCTCGTCGGTGGCGGCGTTAAGTCGTTGATCTGGTGGGCTCGGAAGCTGCGAATGCCCGTTCGACGCGGGGCGTAACGCTCTGCTCAGGCATCCGCTATCGATCCGACTTGGCCTACGTCCCGTGAAGGACGTTCAGGTCTCCTTAGAGTCCATGGTCTGGAGCGCCAGCGCACCGCGCAGTCCGTTTATGATCAGCACCACAAGCACGGCTTTCACAACAAGCGACGTCACCGCCTGCACCGAGCTGAAATCTTGTCGGTACAACACGACGTCGAGCACCAGTAAAGCGAGAGCGGCGCTGCCCCAGATCAAGCCTTTGCCGTTCAGCAACCGGATGCCCGCCACGGTCACTAGGACAGGGAAGAGGCTCGCGCCGAAGAACCAAGCCGCCGCCGCAGCATGACCCTTATTCGCGGTCGATAGAGTAGCGACGTTGCCGATGGTCATGCGAGCGGCCTGAAGCAGGCAAGCGATCCCGCCCCATCTACATGCACGAAGTGCACTTGCTCGCGTCGCTAAACCCGCTGCCCACATTGCGAAATGTGACCCCAAACCCGGCCCCCGTCGAATATCCACTAAGAGTTGACTTTGGGGGAAAGACGCGATGGCAGGCAGCGCCCTAGTCGGACCGCACGCGACGTCGTCGCCCAAGAGGATCGAGTATGATCGGACGGGCGCCAGGATTGCCGACATACCGCCGAGCAGACTTCTTTCCGTTTCGGTCTGTCACGGTCACAACGAACTCAGCCCTGTGGCCCTTTCCAAGGTACTTGGCTGACAGCTTCTCGAAGTCGGTGACTTCTACGCCGTGACTTTTGCAAAGGCTGGGAAGTGCTGCGGCGTAGAGCGAAATCGCGCGAGCCAAGGACGCTGACGTAGCTGCGCCCGTTGTGGCTCCACTCAGAAAATCGACTTCAATGAAGCCTTCCGGACTTGCCGCAGCCTCCCCGAAGATATCCATGCTGTACACGCCAATCATCAAGCCGATCCCGCTTGCGAGCGAGTGCGCGATGTTGCGACCGACGGATGCGAGCACTGCGTGTTTCATCGGGCTACGCTAAAATATGGAGCGTCTCTCATCCACCCATCGCGGATGCTCGATTCCCTCTCTCATAGAGAGAGGGAGGGGCCCGCGCCGCAGGCGTGGGAGGGTGAGAGGTTACAACCTTTCCGGACTAGGCAGGGCCAAGGCGGCGGATGCAGGCCTTGGGATAGCCAGGACAGGCGAGCCTTCTGCGCAAACCAATTGGATAGGCTGAGGATTGATCGGTGAGCGGTGTAACCTCTCACCCTCCCACCGCTTTCGCGGCGGGCCCCTCCCTCTCTCTATGAGAGAGGGATTTCGAAACGCCGTTCTCCACCCAACTCGGACCTTGCACTACCCGCCGGCAATCCTCGCCGCATCAGGACTTCTCGCGCGTGCTGCCTCGGTCATTCGCGACGCGGCTTCGACGATGAAATCGCGTTCAGCCTCGGGAGTTGTGAAAAAGCGTCGCGGGAGAACTATGGCGCTGCTTTGAACCAGGAACACCCAGTACTTGCGGGTCTGAAAGAGGTCCGTGACGCTAGGCCAGCGGGCGGTCATCGTCACGTCTGCCAGGTCATAGATCAGAGCCTCTGGTGTCAGGCGCAGCGTAAGCGGCTGTTCGTATGCCTGTCCGCGCTCGGCAAGGGCCTTTCGCATCGAAGGGCCGATCAGCCACTGGATCGCCACCAAGCCAACGCCAAGGCCTAAGATCGCGAACTCGACCGACATGGCCGCCGCGAACCATGACCCCGATAGCCAGGCCCCCACAGGGATGCCGACGGCCAACATGCAAACGACTAGGATGACTTTCATCTGACGCGGCGACACGCCCTGCCGGCCCTTGACGTAGGCCATCGCAGCCGTGGTTTCGCCAACGGCCAGAACACCTGTCGCTTCCATCTATTCCCCTTGAACAACCCTGCGGCGAAATTAGCCTTGCTCACAGGGCACGTCACCCCGGACGGTTCCCATCTCCTCCCCCTGACGGGGGAGGTGGCGGCTCGAAGAGACGACGGAGGGGGAAGAGGCAGGCCCGGCAGCGCTTCCCCCTCCGGTCCTTCGGACCACCTCCCCCGCTGGGGAGAGGACTTGGAAAAAGCAAAAGGCCCCGGAGATTGCTCTCCGGGGCCTTCGCATGTCTCAGCCGAGGCTAAGATCGATCGAGACTACTCGATGATCTTCGCAACCACGCCGGCGCCGACCGTGCGGCCGCCTTCGCGGATGGCGAAGCGCAGGCCTTGGTCCATGGCGATCGGGGTGATCAGCTCGACGTCCAGCTCGGCGTTGTCGCCCGGCATGATCATTTCCACGCCTTCCTTCAGCTTGATGATGCCGGTGACATCGG
>NZ_JBCNJZ010000018.1:0-13306 GCF_039596335.1 Caulobacter sp.
GCACGCTGACGGAAACCCTGGACGCCGGCCGCTCGATCGAGCGCCTGGCCATCCCGCTGGCGGCCTGGATGCGCTTCATCGCCCTGCGCGCCAAGGCGGGCGAGGCCATCACCGACCCGCTGGCTGCCAAGCTGGCCGAGATCGGCGCGGCCACGACCGGCGACGCGAAGGCTGACGTCGCGGCGTTTGTTTCGGGCCTGCCAGATGTGTTTTCACGGCGCCTGGCGAGCGACCCAGCCTTTATTCACCCCGTTGAAGACGCCTACAGCCGTCAAGCGGTCGCACCGTGTCGAGGCTCGCCAGTTCAGGAACAATCATGACACCGGACCTTGCGCTTCGCCCCAGCGCGCCTGTCGGCACCGCGCGGACTTCCTGGGCAAGCGCTACGGCCTGACCTGAAGTCGTTCGGCCCGCCGCTGGTCGCTATCTATCTTCTGTCGGACGCCACTTCTCGAGCTTCCTCTGTCAGAGCAGAAGTTGCATGCAACCCAGGCTCGTCGCTCACGTCAGAGCGGGGTGACGACGGCACGCGACCAAGCGCCGCACACCCGCCGATATTGAGCGATCGTTAACCCTATCTCGCTGTCCTGAGCTCAAGACGGCAGGGGGATTTTGAATGCGCGGGTTCAAGCAGGCATCCATCGCGGCGAAGCTCGTGCTCGCGGCAGGCGCTGTCATCGGTTCCTTGCTGATCGCCGCCTCGGCGCTGGTCGCCGTTCATTCGCGCAACGTCGTCAACGACCTGTCCAGCCAGTATGGCCAGGCCCTCGGCGACGCCGCCGCCCAGCAGGTCAGCGGCGAGCTGACCGGCGTGCAGCAGGCTACGACGAGCATGGCCAACGCCATCGGCGAGGCGCACGAGCACGGCCTGCGGGACCGCGCTTCGGTGATGGCCATGCTCAAGCCCAACCTCGAGATCTCCAAACTGGTCATGGCCAGCTGGTTCTTCGCCGCTCCAGACGGCTTCGATGGCCAGGACGCGGCTTTCATCGGGCGCAAGGATCTCGGCTCCAACAGCCAGGGCCGCTTCGAGCCTTATTGGGCCCAGTCAAACGGCGCGGTCGTCATGGAGCCGCCGGAAGACGCCGACGTCTTCGACGAGCCCTTCTACACGTTGGCCGCCCAGGGCGGCAAAGCCGCGATCACCGAGCCCTATTCCTACACCGTCGGCGGCAAGACCGTGCTGATGACCTCGGTCACCGCGCCGGTCTATTCGCATGGCAAGCTGATCGGCGTGGCCGGTCAGGACCTGGCGCTGAGCGACCTGGCCGACAATTTGGCCGCGCTCAAGCCGTTCGGCGATGGCCGGGTCATGCTGCTGTCGAGCGCGGGCAAATGGGCGGCGCACGCCGATCCCAAGCTGCGTATGCAAGCCTATGGCGGCACCGGGGCCGAGGCGGTGAAGATGGCCCTTTCGCAAGCGCGCGCGACAAAGGTCGACGGCGTGCGCGAAAACGGCGTCGCCATGAAGCGCGAGGTCATTCCGGTCCACCTGCCCGCCTCCCACACCAACTGGGCCGTGGTGGTCGACGCCCCCAGCGCGACCATCGAGGCGCCGGCGCGCAACATGGCCATCGGCTTGCTGATCGGCGGCGTGACGATCATCGCCGCGGTTCTGGGCAGCCTGCTGCTGGCCACCCAGCGCCTGGTGGCCAAGCCGTTGTCGCGACTGGTCGGCTCGGTGGCGGGGCTGAAGGAGGGCCGCTACGACCAGCCGATCGTCGGCGGTCAAGGGGCGGACGAGGTGGCGCAGATTTCGCGCGCCCTGGAAGACTTCCGCCACGAGCTGGCCGGCGCCGTCCAGGCTCGGGCCGAGCAGGAGGACCTGCGCCGCTCCGGCGAAACCGAGCGCCAGCGCAACCAGGCCGCCCAGGCGCGGACTGCGCAGGATCAGGCGGCCGTGGTCGAGGCGCTGCAGAACGCCCTGTCACAGCTGTCGGCCGGCAATCTTCGCGTCCGGGTCGAGGCCGACCTCGCCCCCGAGTACGCCCAGCTGAAGAGCGACTTCAACAGCGCCGCCGAGAAGCTGGAGACGGCGATCGGCGAGGTGGTCCAGAAGACCGCCGGCATCACCGCCGCGGCCGGCGAGATCTCCAGCGCCGCCGACAACCTGTCGCAACGCACCGAACAACAGGCCGCCAGCCTGGAAGAGACGGCCGCCGCCCTGGACCAGATCACCGCCACGGTTCGCCGGACGGCGGCGGGAGCCACTCAGGCCCGCAGCACGGTCTCCACCGCCAAGGCCGCCGCCGAGGAATCCGAAAGCGTCATGCGCTCGGCGATCGAAGCGATGGGCGCCATCGAGCAGAGCGCCGCCCAGATCGGCCAGATCATCGGCGTCATCGACGAGATCGCCTTCCAGACCAACCTCCTGGCGCTCAATGCCGGGGTCGAGGCCGCACGCGCCGGTGAGGCCGGCAAGGGCTTCGCCGTAGTCGCATCGGAAGTGCGGGCGCTGGCCCAGCGCTCGGCCGAAGCGGCCAAGGAGATCAAGGGCCTGATCTCGACCTCGTCACATCAGGTCGAGCATGGCGTCAGTCTGGTGGCGCAGACGGGCGAAGTGCTGGGCCGTATCGCCGCCCAGGTGACCGACATCAACACCGTGGTCAGCGAGATCGCCGGGTCGGCCCAGGAGCAGGCCACCGGCCTGGCCCAGGTCAACACCGCGGTCAACCAGATGGACCAGATGACCCAGCAGAACGCCGCGATGGTCGAGGAAACCACGGCGGCCAGCCGCTCCATGGCCGACGACGCCGCCGACCTCAAGAAGCTGATCGGCCAGTTCCAGACCGGCTCGTCGACGACCTCGCCGGCCCGTGACCAACAGGCCAGGCTGCGTCGGACTTTCGGCTAGAGAGGCGCGCTGATTGAGGGGCGGCAAAGTCCAGGGGGAAGGCCAGCAGTCTTGGAGGGGTGGTCCGGGCGAACAAGTCTGTGGCGCTACTCGCGCAGCGCGCTCGTCCCTGGAACTCCGCGGGGCGAGTATGCGCGATCGCTTCACCCACACGGGCCACATAGGCTAGTCCCTACGTCGCCGATCGGTCAGCTCACAGATCAAATCCACCGACCGTCGCAAACACTTCACATAAAACTCGGCCCTGAACCTGTCCCCGATGGGAGCCTCGCGCCCTCCCCCGCGTGACGGCTGGTGGGGAAACCGCCCTGCCCCGTCGCCAGACCGCAAGGGATCGGGGCCCATGAAAAAAGCCATCAAGTTCGACCTTCTGACCACGACGGCGCTGTCCGTCGCGCTGCTGGGCGCGGCGCAAGTTCATGCCGCCGACGCGCCGGCGCCCGCACCGGCCGCCGAGCCCGCGGCTGACGAGATCGAGGCCATCGTCGTCACCGGCTTCCGCGAGAGCCTGATGCAGGCTCGCGACATCAAGCGCCGCGCGGTGGGCAGCCAGGACGTCATCGTCGCCGACGACATCGCCGCCTTCCCCGACCTGAACCTGGCCGAGTCGCTGCAGCGCATCTCCGGCGTGACCATCTCGCGCGACGCCGGCGAAGGCCGCCAGATCGCGCTGCGCGGCCTGGGTCCCGACTTCACCCGCACCCAGCTGAACGGCATGGAAGTGCTGACCAACACCGCGTCGGGCTTCGACAACCGCGGCTCGGTCAGCCGGACCCGCAGCTTCGACTATTCGATCTTCGCCTCGGAACTGTTCAACCGCGTGGTGGTCGAGAAGTCGTACGCCGCCGAGCAGGACGAAGGCGGCATCGGTGGCACGGTCGGCCTGTCGACCGCCAAGCCGTTCGACTATGCCGGCTTCAAGGCCGTGGCCTCGGTCAAGGGCCTGCGCAACGCCAACACCGACAAGGTCACGCCGCGCGTGGTCGGCCTGATCTCGAACCGCTGGGGCGACTTCGGCGCGCTGTTCTCGGTCGCCTACAGCCAGAACGACATCAACGAGTACGGCTATCGCAACTGGAACTGGACGCTGATCAACGCCAACGCGGCCAATATCGGCCCGGGCGTGTCGGCGGCCGATCGCGATCGCCTGCTCAATGCCACGGGCGCCAACCGCGTCCGCGCCTCGCAGGCCCAGACCTATTCGACCTGGTTCAACAAGCGTGAGCGTCTGGGCCTGACGGCGGCGCTGCAGTACCACCCGGGCGAGCGCCTGACGATGGACCTGGACCTGATGTACGGGACCCTGTCCAACGACCGCGACGAGTTCCAGATGACCTCGGCCGGCGTCAACGCCCTGACCGGCAACATCACCGGCACCCAGCGCCTGAATTCGGTTGTGATCCAGGGCGACAGCCTGGTGGCCGCCGACGTCAGCGGCGTGGACATGCGCAGCGAGCACAAGTTCTCGCACGACAAGACCACCTTCACCCAGGCGGTGTTCAACGGCGGCTACCAGGTCACCGACGCCTTCAAGATCAAGACCCTGTTGGGCTACTCGAAGTCCAAGTTCGACGAGCCGATCTTCGACAAGGTGTTTCTGCAGTCGACCAACAAGGCGATCAAGTACGACTTCCGCAACAGCCGGATGGGTCAGAACACCTACAACTTCGACCTGACCGATCCGAACCAGTGGGGCCTGATGCGGGCCGACACCCGCGAGGACTACATCAGCAGCGAGTACAAGACCGCCAAGCTGGACGGGATCTATGAGTTTGGCGGCGGCTCGGCGCTGAAGGGCGGCGTCGAGTACAAGAACTTCACCAATGACGGCTTCCAGCGCTTCCTGCGCGTGGACTGGTACAACAAGCCGGTCGTGCCGCAGGCGGTGAAGTACGTCGTCAACCGCGACTCGGTGATCCCCTACATCGTCGCCGACATCGACGGCACCTACGCCAACACCGGACAGCTGCGCGACCTGACCGGCGCCAACGACCAGCCGGGTTCGAACTACCAGCTGGAGGAAAAGACCAAGTCGGCGTTCCTGCAGTACGACCTGAACACCACGGCCTGGGCCTATCCGGTCCGCGCCAACATCGGTGTGCGCTACTACTCGACCGACCTGACCTCGGCCGGCACGGCGACCCAAGGCGCGGTGCTGCTGCCGGTGACGATCAAGAGCAGCTATGACGGCTTCCTGCCGGCCTTCAACCTGGCCGTGGACGTCAGCGACAGCGTGGTCGCCCGCTTCAGCGCCAACCGCAACATCAGCCGGCCCAGCCTGGCCGATCTGCGCGCGGCGGGCAGCGTCAGCTTCACCCCGTTCGGCGGCAACATCTCGGCCGGCAATCCGAACCTGAAGCCGTTCCTGGCCGACTCCGTCGAGGGCTCGCTGGAGTTCTACCAAGGCAAGAGCGGCTACGTCGCGCTCAGCGCCTTCTACAAGAACATGGACAGCTTCATCACCAGCGAGACCTCGCAGGTGCCGTACGGCTCGACCGGCTATCCGACCCAGTTCCAGGGCCCGGGCCAGGACGCCTCGACCATCTACAGCTTCAATCGTCCGGTGAACGGCGATGGGGCCACGATCAAGGGCGTCGAGTTGGCCGTGCAGCGCGACTTCGACTTCCTGCCCGCGCCGTTCGACAAGTTCGGCTTCGTCGGCAACGTCACCTATGCGGCCGGCAAGTCGAACGTGATCATCGATGGCGCGTCGTACTCGCTGGACCTAATGCAGCTGTCGAAGTGGACCTCGAACGCCACGCTCTACTACGAGACCGACACCTGGGGCGCGCGCATCTCCAGCGCCTATCGTGACGGCTATCTGGATGGCGCGGGCGGCAACGGCAACATCGGCTCGGGCTATCACAGCACCAACAACATCGACTTCGCCGCCCACTGGAATGCACCGGGCGGGCTGAAGGTGGTGTTCGAGGGCATCAACCTGACCAACCAGGCGATCGATCAGTACACCGACATCGCCGCTGACCGGGTCCTGGCCTACACCAAGAGCGGCCGGACCTTCACGCTGGGCGTGACCTACGAGTTCTAATTTCCCTTTTATCCCTGACTTTACGGCCGCCGTCCTCCCCGGACGGCGGCCTTCTTTTTGGCCGTTTTGGCTCGCCTTCAAATTAGTGACATGCGGCGTTTGTAGGGGTTCGCCACGAGGCGCCGGAAGCTTGTCCGGCGACCACTTGGGGACCCTGATGGCGGCACGGCGCGCCTGGCTGGCGCGGTCCGGCGCAATGTGGAGCCTCGCCGCGAGCGTGGCGGCCGTCGCGGCCGCGCCCGTCCGCGCCGAAACGCCCCGCCGCTTCGCCATTGAGGGCGGCGAGCTCTCCCACGTCCTCAGCACGTTTTCCCGCCAGGCCGACATCCCGGTCATGACCCTGGCCGACATCCGCCATCGCACCAGCCGCGGCGTGCGCGGCGTGCTGACCCCGGCCGAGGCGCTGAACCGGCTGATCGCGGGCCAGAGCCTGCGGGCGGTCGCGGCCGGTGGCGGCTATGTGCTGCGTGAGGCGAACACCCCGGCCTCGCCCCCGCCAATCCCGCACGCGACCCCGCCGCCGGAGACCCCGACCCAGGTCGAGACCGTGGTCGTCACCGGCTTTCGCGAAAGCCTGCTGCGCGCCCGCGGCCTGAAACGCCAGGCCAACGGCGCCCAGGAGGTGATCCTGGCCGACGACATCGCCGCCTTCCCGGACCTGAACCTGGCCGAGTCCCTGCAGCGCGTGCCGGGCATGACCATCTCGCGCGACACCGGCGAGGGAAGGCAGATCGCCCTGCGTGGCCTGGGGCCCGACTTCACCCGCGCCCAGCTGAACGGCATGGAGGTCTCGGCCTCGACCGCTTCGGGCATGGACAACCGCGGCTCGGTCAGCCGCACGCGGGCTTTCGACTACTCGATCTTCGCCAGCGAGCTCTTCAACCGCGTCACCGTGTGGAAGGCCTATGCCGCCGACCAGGACGAGGGCGGCATCGGCGGCACGGTCGAGCTGCGCACCGCCAAGCCGTTCGACTATGCGGGCGACAAGTTGGCCTTCTCCGCCAAGGCCCTGACCAACACGGCCACCGACGCGGTCAGCCCGCGTTTTGCGGCGCTGGCCTCGAAGCGCTGGGGCGATCTGGGCGCGCTGGTCTCGGTGGCCTATAGCGAGAACGACGCCAATGAGTACGGCTATCGCAACTGGGGTTGGTCGCCGGTCACCTTCGGCGCGGCCAATATCGGACCCGGCGTGGCGCCCGCGGTCGCCGACCGGCTTATCCATGCCACGGGCGAGAACCGGGTCGTCGCCCCGATGGCGGCCACCTATTCCAGCTGGTTCGACCATCGCACGCGCCTGGGCGTCACCCTGGCCCTGCAGTACGAACCTGACGATCGCCTGAAGCTGGGCGTGGACCTGCTGTACGGCCGCCTGTCCAACGACCGCGACGAGGTCTCGCTGGCCGCCGCCGGCGACAATCCGCTGACCGGCGACGTGCGCGGGGCCCAGCGCCTGCGCGCCGCCGAGATCCGGGGCAACAGCCTGATCTATGCCGACTATTCGGCCGGGGTCGATCTGCGCAGCGAGCACAAGCGCTCGGAGGACACCACCATCTTCCTGCAGGGCGCGGTCAATGGCGAGGTCCAGGTCGCCGAACGCCTGCGCCTGCGCGGCATGGTCGGCTATTCGAAGTCGGACTTCGAGGGGCCGGTCTTCGACAAGATCTTCCTGCAGACCCGCGACAAGGCCTTCGCCTACGATCTGCGCGGCGCGGCCAAGGACGCCCGCAGCACCTATGGCTTCGATCCCACCGATCCGGCCGTCTGGGGCCTGATGCGGGCTGATGTGCGCGAGGACCAGGTGGTCAACGCCTTCTCCACCGGCCGCCTCGACGCCGACTACAGGATCGCGCCCGCGTTCTCGATCGCGGCCGGCGCGCAGCACAAGGCCTTCCGCAACGACGGCTACACCCGCCGCGCCCGCACCGACTATCCGGCCGGCGGGCCCGAGATCCCCAAGATCCCGATCTTCCAGACCTCGCTGATCGCCTACAGCGTCGCCGACATCGAAGGCGCCTTCGCGCGGCTGGGCCTGCCCCGCGACCTGTCCGAAGCCGACGATCAGCCCGGCTCGCACTATTCGATCCGCGAGAAGACCTGGTCCGCCTACGCCATGGCCCGTCTGAGCGGCGTCCTGGCCGGCCGGACCTGGCGCGGCGACGCCGGCCTGCGCTGGTACGCCACCGACCTGACCTCGGCGGGCATGGTCAACACCGGGACGCGGCTGGAACCGGCCGTGATCCGCAGCGCCTATGAGGGCGTGCTGCCGGCGCTGAACCTAGCCCTGGACGTCTCGCCCTCGGTCGTGGCCCGGGTCTCGGCCAACCGCAACATCAGCCGCCCCAGCCTGGCTGACCTGCGGGCGGCGGGCAACGTCAACTCCGCCCCGTTCGGCGGCACGGTGTCGTCGGGCAATCCCGGCCTGCGCCCGTTCCTGGCCGACGCGCTCGAAGGCGCGATCGAGATCTATCAGGGCTGCTCGGGCTACTTCGCCGTCAGCCTGTTCTACAAGCGGATGAACTCGTTCATCACCACGGCCACCAGCGCCGTGCCCTACGGCGCGACTGGCTATCCGTTAGCCTTCCTGTCGCCCGGCAACGGCCCCGACACCATCTACACCTTCGTGCGCCCGGTGAACGGCGACGGCGCGGCGATCAAGGGCGTCGAGCTGGCCCTGCAGCGCGACTTCACCTTCCTGCCCGCCCCTTTCGACAAGCTGGGCTTCGTCGGCAACGTCACCCGGGCCGCCGGCCGCTCGAACGTGCTGATCGAGAACCGATCGGTGGCCCTGGACCTCTTCCAGCTGTCGCGCTGGACCTCGAACGCCACGCTGTATTACGAGACGCCGCGCTGGGGCGCGCGGGTGTCGTCGGCCTATCGCTCGGGCTATCTGGACGGCGCGGGCGGCAATGGCGCGATCGGCACGGGCTACCAGGCCAGCAACAACATCGACTTCGCCGCCCACTACAACACGGCCGCCGGCCTCAAGATCGTGGTCGAAGGCGTCAACCTGACCAACGCGCCGATCACCCAGTATTCCGACCAGGTCGAGAAGCGCCTGCTGGCCCGCACAGTCAGCGGCCGCACCTTCACCCTCGGCGTCACCTATGAGTTCTGACGCCCGATGAAGAAAAACCGCTTCTCGCTGTCCCCGTTCGGCCGCGCCGCGCCTCTCCCCTTCATGGACGCGCGCACGACCATGCCGACCGGAAGCGCGATGACCGACGTGATCGCGGCGCTGCGGCCCCACGAGCGCAAGCTTGCGGCCTATATCGTGCGACGGTCCAAGGATCCCGCCCGGGCCGAGGACATCCTGCAGGAGACCTTCCTCACCGTCATGCGCCAGGCCCAGAAGCAGGAGATCACCCAGCCCCTGGCCTATGCCTATCGCGTGGCGGACTCGCTGATCTACGCCCAGGCGCGCCGCGACAAGCGCGAGGCGCCGATCGGCGACGAGGATTTCGGCTGCGACCTGCCGCTGCCCGACGCCGTGCTGGAGCACAAGCAGCGCGCCGCCGTGTTCGAGGCCGCGCTGAAACGCTTGTCGCCCCTGCGCCGCGACATCTTCATGCGCCGTCACCTGGACGGCCAGTCACGCCAGGCCATCGCCGACGATCTCCAGATCAGTGTCGAGGCCGTCAAGAAACACCTCGTGCGGGCCATGGCCGAACTGGCCGGCGCGATGCAGGACGCGGCGGTCAACGCCGCGCGAGAAGGGAGCGGCCGTGATGCGCGCTAATGACAACTGGCGCCTGCCATCCGACGAGGAGCTCGAGATCGCCGCCAACTGGGCCGATCGCCTGCCCGACCTGACCGATAGCGAGCGCGCCGAACTGGAAGCCTGGCTGGCCGCCAAGCCCCGCCACGCCGCCGCCTTCGCCCTGATGCGCGACACCCAGCGCGACACCGCCCTGCTGGACGCCGCCGAGCGCGTGCGCGCCGCCCCGGCCGCCCGTCGCTCGCTGCGCCTGGGCCTGACAGCCGCTGGTGTGGCCCTGGTCGCCGGACTTTCGGCCGTCGTCCCGGTGCGTCCGTACCTGGCCGAAAAGCCGCTTGAACTGGCTACGACCGTGGGTCAGCGCGCCGAGCACCAGCTCAGCGACAAGTCCAAGGTCACCCTAAGCGCAGACAGCGGCGTGTCGGTCCGCTACAGCCGCGACGGCCGCGACATCGCCCTGACCAAGGGCGACGCGGTGTTCAACGTGAGCAAGGACGCCAAGCGCCCGTTCCGCGTCCAGGCCGGCGACACCCAGGTCACCGCCGTCGGCACCATCTTCGAGGTCGAGCGGGTCAGCGACGCGGTGCAGGTGCGGGTGTTCGAGGGCGTGGTGCGGGTCGCCCGCAACGGGTCCGAACAGCGCTTGGCCAAGGGGCAATGGCTGATGCTGGCCAGCAACCGCGGCCCAGTCGGCGGCCGTCTCGACGCCGACAGCTACGAGGCCTGGCGCTCGGACTGGCTGGACGCCGACGGCCTCCCGCTGAAGTACGTGATCGCCCGCCTGAACCGCTACACGACCCAGCCCGTGGCTCTGCACGATCCAGCTCTGGGCGAGCTGAAGATCAGCGGCCGCTTCAAGCTGAACCGCCCGACCGAGTCGCTGACCATGATCTCGGCCCTGCTCGACATGCAGGCCCGCCCTGAAGGCGCTCGCATCTACCTCACGCCGCGCCGCGCGACGCCATAGGCGTCAAGCGCACGGAGTGTCAGGACAGCCGGTCGCGGAATGCGTCGTAGTCGAACGCACGGATCACCGTCAGCGCGTCGGTGTCGCTGTTCCACAGCGCGATGGCCGGCAGCGGCACCCCGTTGAAGGTATTGGTCTTGACCATCGAATAGTGGGCCTGGTCGAGGAAGGCGATGCGCGTCCCCGGGGCCGGGCGTTCGGGGAAGACGTAGTCGCCGATGATGTCGCCGGCCAGGCACGACGGACCGCCCAGGCGCACGGCGACGCCCTGCGCCGGCTCCTTGAGCATGGCGGGGCGGTATGGGGCCTCGATCACGTCGGGCATGTGGCAGGTGGCCGAAATGTCGGTGATGGCGATCGGCATGCCGTTGTCGAAGACGTCCAGCACCTCGCCGACCAGGATGCCGGCGTCCAGCGCCACGGCCTCGCCCGGCTCCAGATAGACCTGCACGTCATGACGCTGGGCCAGGTCGCGGATGAAATCGACCAGCCGATTGGTCTGGTAGTCGGCGCGGGTCACGTGGTGGCCGCCCCCGAGGTTAAGCCACTTCACACCGCCCAGCAGCGGCGCCAGCTTGGGCTCCACCGCCGCCCAGATGCGGGCCAGCGGCTCGAAGTCCTGTTCGCACAGGGCATGGATATGCAGGCCGTCGACGCCCTGCATATGCTCTGGGCGCAGCTGCGACACCGGGAAGCCCAGGCGCGAGCAAGGCTGGGCCGGGTCGTACTTGGCGACCTCGCCCTCGGAATGCTCGGGGTTCAGCCGCAGGCCGATCTCGAACACCTCGCCGGCCGCGCGGGCCTCGGCGATCAGGTCCGCAAAGCGCGTGACCTGGTCGGGCGAGTTGAAAATGACGTGGTCGGACAGTCGCAGGATTTCCGGCAGGTCCTGCGCCTTGTAGGCCGGCGAATAGGTCGTCAGCTCGCCCTGATAGAACTCGCGCGCCAGCCGCGCCTCCCACAGACCGGAGGCGCAGACGCCGTCGAGATAGTCCCCGACGACGTCGGCCAGCGACCACATGGAAAAAGCCTTCAGGGCCAGCAGGACCCGGGCGTCGCCCCGGTCCTTCACGTCCTTCAGCACCGCCAGATTGCGCCGCACCGCGACCTCGTCCACCACGAAGGCGGGCGAGGCCACGCGGTTCAGATCGAAATGCGCGAAGGCGCCCGGATCACCGGCTCTGGTTTCCATGTGTTCTGCTTCTGGTTCTTAGAACGCCAGCGGGGCGTCCAGGTCCTCGACCGTCCAGGGCAGGCCCTGGGTGTTCAGCATGTCCATGAACGGATCGGGATCCAGCTGCTCCATGTTGAACACGCCCGCGCCCGACCACTTGCCGGTCAGCATCATGGCTGCGCCGATCATGGCCGGCACGCCGGTCGTATAGCTGACGGCCTGGTTGCCGGTTTCGGCATAGGCCACTTCGTGGTCGCAGATGTTCTTGACGTAGACCGTGCGGGCCTTGCCGTCCTTCTCGCCAGTGGCGATCGTGCCGATGTTGGTCTTGCCCTTGGTGAGCGGACCCAGCGACGACGGCTCGGGCAGCAGCGCCTTGAGCAGCTCCATCGGGATGATCTCGCGGCCCTGGAACATCATCGGCTCGATGCTGGTCATGCCGACATTGCCCAGCACTTCCAGGTGCTTGAGGTAGCTGTCGCCGAAGGTCATCCAGAAGCGGATGCGCTGGATCTCCGGATAGAACTTGGCCAGGGACTCCAGCTCCTCATGGTACATGAGGTACATGTTCTTGGGGCCGACGCCCTCGAAGTCGAACACCTGCTTGTGGCTTAGCGCCGGGCCTTCGACCCACTGGCCGGCTTCCCAGTGACGCGACGGGGCGGTCACTTCGCGCAGGTTGATCTCGGGATTGAAGTTGGTGGCGAACGGCAGGCCGGTGTCGCCACCGTTGCAGTCCAGGATGTCCAGCGTGTCGATCCGGTCCAGCAGGTGCTTCTTGGTGTAGGTCGTGAACACCGAGGTCACGCCCGGGTCGAAGCCGCTGCCCAGCAGCGCCATCAGACCGGCCTCCTTGAAGCGGTCCTGATAGGCCCACTGCCAGCTGTATTCGAACTTGGCCTCGTCGCGCGGCTCGTAATTGGCCGTGTCGAGATAGTTCACGCCGGCGGCCAGGCAGGCGTCCATGATCGCCAGATCCTGATAGGGCAGCGCCAGATTGACCACCAGGGCCGGTTTCACCGACTGGATCAGCGCGGTCGTGGCGGCGACGTCGTCGGCGTCGATCGCCGCGGTGTCGATGGTCACGCCCGTGCGCTGCTTCACCGATTCCGCGATGGCGTCGCACTTCGACTTCGTCCGGCTCGCCAAGGTAATGTGCGAGAAAATGTCCTTGTTCATCGCCATCTTATGGACAGCGACCGAACCAACGCCACCTGCGCCGATTACCAGCACCCTGCTCATTTCAGCTTCTCCTAACGCCTAGCAACCTCCCTAACGCGCTGACGCGGTCGAGGGGGGCGGGGGTCTTATCACGCGGATCGCAGGTTCGCTAACCGCCCGCGTCTGGGTTAGCGGAAAGGTGGGCCGCAAGCTATCTCGGGGACGTGAAGTCTTCAGATCCCGCGCCGCTAACGGGCCGTGAAACGCGAAAAGCCGCCTTGCGGCGGCTTGTTCGGTAGAAAGTACCCTTGGGTGCGGGGACAGGATTTGAACCTGTGACCTTCAGGTTATGAGCCTGACGAGCTACCGGGCTGCTCCACCCCGCG
>NZ_JBCNJZ010000019.1:0-12829 GCF_039596335.1 Caulobacter sp.
GCCTGGACCGTCCCGCGCAGGGTCTCGCCCGGATAGGCCGCCAGGGTGACGCCAACGCCCTGGCCCGGACGCAGCTGCCCGGCCTGCGCCTCGGGCACGGCGGCCGTGACCCAGACCCTCGAGAGGCCGTTGATCTCGGCCAGGGTCTGGCCGGCGCCCACGGTCATGCCCGCTCGCACGTCGAGCTTGGTCACAACACCGCCCAGCGGCGCCGCGACGGTGATCGTGGTGCGCGGCCGGCCGTCGCGGTCGAGACCGGCGACCACGCCGTCGGGCATGCCCAGCAGCCTTAGACGCTGGCGGGCGGCGGCGGTCAGGGCCGCGTCGCCGGTGCGCCGGACGGCCAGATATTCAGCCTGGGCGCCGCCCCACTCGGGGACCAGCAGGTCGGCCAGCGGCGCGCCGGCGGCGATCACGTCGCCGGGCGCGCGGCCATAGACCCGCTGCACGAAACCGCCGCTGCGGGCCTGGACCACGGCGACGTCGCGTTGGTTGAAATCGACGATCCCGGTGGCGGTCAAGCCGCTGGAAAGCGCGCCTTCCTCCACGGTCGCCAGCCGGAAGCCCAGGTTCTGTGCGGCCGACGGATCGATGCGCACGCCCGCCGCCGAACCGCCTGCCTCGGCTTCGCCGGCGTATTTGGGCACCAGCTGCATGTCCATGAACGGCGACTTGCCCGGCTTGTCGAAGTGCTGGGCCGGGACCATCGGGTCGTACCAGTAGAGCACCTTGCGGTCGTCGGCCGAAGGCTGCGACATCGCCGGCTTGGCGGTCAGGCGGGCCAGGCCGTAGCCACCGGCTCCAGCCAGGACGACCAGGGCGGCGGCGCCCGCGAGCAGCGCCTTCATCGAGGGGGACGGGGTCATTGGTCGTTTCCGTAGGTCAGGGTCAGGCGGGCGGCGTCGAGCGCAACGGCGGCCTCGCGATCGAGGGTGGTGAGCTGGGCGTCGGCCAGGCCGGAGAAGGCGGTCAGCACATCGGGCAGACCGGCCGTGCCGGCGCCATAGGCGGCGGTCTCCAGCTGGGCCTTTTGCTTTGCGAGCGGCAGCAGCGTGTCGCGGGCCCGCAGCCATTGCTCGTGGTGCATGACGTGGTCGGCGAGATCGGCTTCGAGCTGAGCGCTCAGCGCCCGGCGAACGTCCTCGCGCTGGGCGTCTGCACGGCCGGCGCTGGCGGCGCGCGCCGCGATCATCGGGTCCTGGCGGCTCTTGCCCCATAGCGGCAGGCTGATGCTGAGCCCCGCCGAGACCATGTCGCCGAACATCGGGTCGCGGCGCTGATAGGCCACCTCCCAACTCCAGTCGGGGCGCTTGTCGGCCTTGGCCAGGGCGACATCGGCCTGGGCCTGACGGGCGGCGGCGTCTTTCGCCAGCACGGCGGGATTGCGATCGATCGCCGCCCTCAGAGTGGCGGGGGCGAGATAGAGGTCGGGCGCTTCGCCGACCGCTTGCGGATCGGCGTCGCCCGTCCAGCGGGCCAGCATGGCGCGGGCGCGGCCTAGTTCGGAGACCGCTTCGCTGCGACGGTCCTCCAGGGCAGCGCGCATCTGCGCCGCTTCCAGCGCCTGGGCGGGCCGCGAACGTCCCGCGGTGACGCCGGACGGCGCGGCGCTCCATAGCGGGGCAAGCTGGGCGACCACCCCGTCAAGGGCGGCTAGCTTGCGCTGGGCGTAGAGCAGCTGGATCCAGGCGAGCGCGGTGGCGACCCGGACCTGGCGAGCCTCGACCGCGCCCTCGGCCCCGGCCGTGACGATGTCGGCTTCGGCCCGACCGATCCGGGCCTGGCGCTTGGCGGCGCTGGGCATGTCCTGGCTGAAGCCGACCCGGGCCATGGTCATCTCGTCGGCGCCAAACCGCCCGGCCGGGGGACCCGAGACCGGGAAGTTGTCCAAGCCGAGGGCCAGCTTGGGATCCGGCAAGGCGCCGGCGGCCTTGGCCGAGGCCTTGGCGGCCTCGACCTGCAGCGCGGCGGCGCGCAGGGCCGGCGCGTTGGCGGCGGCCGCATCGAGGCTCTGGGCGTAGGTGAGCGGCGCGGCATGGGCGACGCTCGCCAAGCTCAGTCCGGCCAGAAGAGGGAGAATACGCATGGGCGAAAATCCTGGAGGCAGCCGTGAAGGGGCCAGCGCCCCGGCGAGGCGTTTGCAGCCGCGTCGCCGGGGCCGGACGTGACGGGCGAAGACAGGGGATCAGCCCCCGCCCGTCCCACCCGAGCTAGCGAGGCGAGCGGGCCGGTTGGGACGCGCCGTCGACGCCGTCGACGGCGTGCGGCATACAATCGGCCGGCATGTCGCAAACCCACGCGGCGCGCCGGAAGACGTCCTTGGGGTTGGCGGGCGCGGGGGCGGCCTGCAGATGGCCGCAGGCGCGTGGCGCGGCGGCCGACGCCGTCGCCAGGGAAGCAAGGCTGGCGACGAGCGCCAGCGCGATAATGCGGGGAGACATGAGGGTCATCCTTGAAGATCGGGAAGCCAGCCCGCGCGAGCGCGGGCGATCACACGCGCCGGGCAGGGCGGGCGCGTGAAACGAGCGATGGACGTGGATCGGCCTTTGGGCCGGTCCTAGGCGATCGTTCGTGGAGGCGGATCTTCGGGGATAAGACGGTGCGTGCGACCGCTGGTGTTCGACCAGCTGGTCTCGACGCGATAGCTGACGGTGACCGGGATCGCCGAGCCCTCGCAGGGGGCGGCGACGGACAACGCGCAACTGACCGCGCAGGCCTTGGCGCAATCCTTGGCCGACATGGCCTTGCCGTGGTCGCAGCAAGGATCGGCCTGAGCCGCGTCGTCGCCGGCGGGGGCCATGGCGACCATAGCCATCGCGTCCATGCCGGCCATGTCGCAATCGGCCCGCGCGGCATTGACCGCCAGCGGACTGAACGCGAGGGCCACGGCGGCCAGGAAAGCGAGCGCATGCCTTAGCATCGGGCAAGCTTAGCGCAGTCGCACGGCGTCGTCATGTACGGACAATCCCTGAACGCGGTTCGCCGCGACCGCGGCGCGGACTAGCGAGGGCTTGAAGCCAAGCCCTGAAAGCCGCCGATCCGGTCCAATACGCACCGGCCCGGATCATCCCTCGACCCATTCGCGCCTTCGCGCCGAATATTTTCAGAAGCGGAACGGGGGCGTCGTTCGCCGGTTTTGGGAGCGTCGAATCCGGTTTGGACATCCGCGCGCCGCGACCGTGGTAGCGGCTGCGCCGGGCTCCAGGAGAGCGTCATGGCCGAGCAGCACGCGCCGGAAAATCATCAACACCACAGGCCCTACCTGCGCCTGGCGGTCATGACCGCCCTGTCGTTCTTGGCCATGTACGTCCTGATGTACGCCATGGTCGATAGGGCCGCGAACATCCATCCAAGCTTCAACCAGGCCTACATGGCCGGCTTGATGACCGCGCCGATGGTGGTGCTCGAACTTCTTCTCATGGGCATGATGTATCCGAGCAAAGGCCTCAACCGCGGCTTGGTCGCGTCCAGCCTCGTCATCGGGGTTTTGTGCTTCGCGGCCATCCGCCAGCAGTGGCTGGTCGGCGACCGCGAGTTCCTGCGCTCGATGATCCCGCATCACGCTGGCGCGATCCTGATGTGCGGACGCGCGCCGGTGAAGGATCCTGAGATCCGGCGCCTTTGCGCCACGATCATCAAGGGCCAGCAGCAGGAGATCGACCAGATGGGCGCGATGCTCGCGCGCCCCCGCTAATCCTTGGCGGGCGCCGGACCGGCTGGCCCGCACGCTTGTGGCTTTGCACGGCCGTCTTGCGCATAGGGCGTTCCCCGCCCGCCATCCGTCGTTCACACTCTGCGTCGGGGCGCGTCATCCTTCACCCGAGGGATCGGACCGCGGGCTGCGTATGCAGGGATGTAGAGTCAGGGGATCGGCGATGAGCGACAAGCTCGACGAACTTTTCGAAGCGTTGCGGCGACAACCGCACGCTCAGCTGCACGGTCTGGAAGGTCAGGTCTGGGCCAGGATCGACACCTGGCGCGACGGCCGGCGCGCGGCGAACGCACTCGTGCCGCTGCGCGCGGCCTCGATCGTCGCGGCCCTGGGCTTGGGCATGGTCGGCGGCAGCCTCGCGGCCAACGCCGCCGCGCGCGCGCCCTCCGAGATCTCCGCGTTTTCGGTCGACGCGCACTTGGCGCCATCGACCCTGTTGGGCGGTCGCTGACATGCGCCGGATCTCGCGCGGCGCCGTGCTGACCGTCGTCCTGGCCCTGCTGGCCGGGGTCGCCGGAGGCTGGCTCGGCTCGGGCCGGTTCCTGCCCAGGCCCCATGCCCAGTCGCTGCATGAGATGGTCCACCACGAACTGAAGCTCAGCGTGGATCAGGATCGCCGGCTTGAGGCGCTCGAACAGGATTTCGCCGTGCGTCGTCGCGCCCGGGAGGCCGAGCTGCGTGCGGCCAACGCCCAGCTGGCCGCCGCCATCCAGGCGCGCCACGAATACGGCCCCGAGGTCGAGGCCGCGGTCGAGCGCTTCCATGCGGCCATGGGAGCGCTGCAGTTGGAGACGGTCCAGCACGTCCTGGCGATGCGCAAGGTGCTGACCCCCGAGCAGGCGGCCAAGTTCGACCGCCGCGTCAGCGAGGCGCTCACGAACGAGACGCCGTGACCGCCGGTCTTGGCGAGGATGATGACGGCGCGCAGGCCAGGCGCGCGGCGCGCGGCGACGAGCGCGCCTTCAGCACGCTGATGCGCCGGCACAAGAGCTCCTTGCATGCCTTCGCCCGACGCCATGTCGGCGACCCCGAAGCCGCCCATGAGGTAGTGCAGGAGAGCTTCGTCGCCGCCTGGAAGGCGCTCGATCGCTATGATCCGGCCCGGCCGTTCGGCGCCTGGATGCGGGCGATCGTCCTCAACAAGTGCCGCGACCGGGGGCGGCGCCTGTTGGTTCGCCGGCTGATCCTGGGCGAACGCTCGATCGACGCGCCGGGCGCTCCCGACCCTGCCGACCCCACGCCAGGCCCGGAGGCGGCGAGCCTGCGCGCTGAGCAATTGTCGCGCCTGGAGGCGGCGATCGCGCGTCTTCCCGACCAGCTCAAGGAGCCCTTAATTCTCACCTATCTGGAAGGCTACTCGCAGCAGGACGCTGCGGCGTTCCTGGGCGTCAGCGTCAAGACGATCGAAACGCGCGCCTACCGCGCCCGCAAGCGCCTGGCCGACTGGCTGGTCGACTCCTGACTTTTTTGGCCCGCCGATGAGGGGGGCGAAGTTTCTGCGCGTAGCCACCTTAGAGATCGCGTTGCGGCCGTCATGGCTTCGCTGGCGCGTCATCGTCAAAGGGCTGTCATGCGTCGATCCAGTGCGGCTTTCGATCGCCGTCATTTCCTCCAATCGCTCGCCATACTCGGCGGCGGCGCCACGCTCGCGAGCCTCCTGCCGTCCTGGGCGCGCGCGGCGGGCGATCCTGGCCGCGCGCCGGCCGCTCTTTCCGGCGACGACATCAAGCTGACTATCGGCCACACGCCGGTCACGGTGGACGGCAAGGGCGCCCACGCCGTGACGATCAACGGCACGGTTCCAGGGCCGCTGATCCGGCTGAAGGAAGGCCAGCATGTCCGGTTGTCGGTGACCAACACGCTCGACGAGGACACCTCGATCCACTGGCACGGCCTGCTCGTGCCCTTCCAGATGGACGGCGTGCCCGGCGTAACCTTCCCGGGGATCAAGCCGGGCGAGACCTTCGTCTACGAATTCCAGGTCCGGCAGTCGGGGACCTACTGGTACCACAGCCATTCGGGTCTGCAGGAGCAGATGGGCCACTATGGGCCCATCATCATCGACCCGGCCGGTCCTGATCCGGTGGCCTTCGACCGCGAGCACGTCGTGGTGCTGTCGGACTTCAGCCGCCTGCACCCGCACCAGATCTTCAAGAAGCTCAAGCAGCAGAGCGGCGCCTTCAACTACCAGCGCCAGACCATCGGCGGGCTTCTGGCCGGCAAGGATCAAACCCTGGCCGAGCGCTTGGACTGGGCCAAGATGCTGATGGACCCGACCGACATTTCCGACGTCACCGGCGCGGCCTACACCTTCCTGGTCAACGGCCACGGGCCTGAGGACAACTGGACGGCGCTGTTCTCGCCGGGCGAGCGCGTGCGCCTGAGGTTCATCAACGCCGCGGCCCAATCGGTCTTCAACGTCCGGATTCCCGGCCTGCGCATGACCGTGGTCGCCGCCGACGGCCAGTACGTGCGGCCCGTCGAGGTCGACGAGTTCCAGATCGGCAACGCCGAGACCTATGACGTCATCGTCCAACCGACGCAGGACAGGGCTTTCACCATCGTCTCGGAGTCGGTCGACCGCTCCGGGCTGGGCCGCGCCACTCTGGCGCCGCGGCTGGGCATGAGCGCCGAGGTCCCGCCGCTGCGCGAGCGGCCGCTGACCACCATGCGTGACATGGGCATGGATATGAGCGGCATGCAGATGGGCGGCATGGACCACGGGTCCATGGACATGTCCGGCATGGACCACGGGGCCATGGGGCATGGCGCCACGAGCCCCGCGCCCGGCATGGCGCCGCCGCGCCAGCGCGGAAGCGACGTGATGGGTAAGATGGACATGGGCGGCATGGACATGTCCATGCGCAATCCGGACAACGCGCCACAGGTCAAACTTGGCCCGGGCGTCCAGACCATCGCGCCGATGCCGATGGATCGCACTGGTGAGCCCGGCCAGGGCCTCGAAAGCGTCGGCCACCGGGTGCTGGTCTATCGCGATCTGGCGGCGCTCGAACCGAACCCCGACACCCGCGCCCCGCAGCGATCCCTCGACATCCACCTGACCGGCAACATGGAGCGGTTCATGTGGGGGTTCGACGGGCGCAAGTTCAGCGACCGGCCGCCGCCCTACGCCTTCCGTCACGGCGAGCGGGTCCGGGTCACCCTGGTCAACGACACCATGATGGCCCACCCGATCCACCTGCACGGCCACTTCTTCGAACTAGCCTTCGGACCGGCGGGGCACATGCCGCGCAAGCACACGGTCATCGTCCTGCCGGGCGGCCGCGTCAGCTTCGATTTCACCGCCGAGACCGGCGACTGGGCTTTCCACTGCCACATGCTCTACCACATGCACGCGGGGATGTTTCAGGTCTTCAGCGTGCGCGACACCCCCGTGGAGGGCGCGCGATGAAGGCCCCGCTGATCGCCCTCCTGCCGGTCCTTTGGGCGGCCCCGGCCCTGGCCCAGCACGCTGGTCACACCAGCGCGCCCGCCGCGCCGAGTACCAGCCCCAAACCCGCGCCGGCAAGCCCGGCCCCGGCCGCCGACCCCCATGCCGGACACGACATGGGCGCCATGCCGGGCATGGCCATGCCCAAGCCACAGGCCGCGCCGGCGGCCGACCCCCACGCGGGCCATGACATGAGCGCCATGCCCGGCATGGGCGTCCCCGCTCAGTCGGAAAGCCAGGCCGAAGCGATGGGACCGCCGCCTCTGCCTGATCACGAAACGGCCCCGCCGCCGCCGCCCGCCGATCACCTGGCCGACAAGGTCTTTGATCCGGCCGCCATGGACCGGGCTCGCGCCGTGCTTCGGCAGGAGCATGGCGGCGCCCAGGCCTCGCAGGTGATGGTCAATCTCCTCGAATATCAGGCGCGCTCGGGCGGCGACGGCTATCATTGGGATGGCGAGGCCTGGTTCGGCGGCGACCTCAACCGCTTGGTCCTGAAGTCCGAGGGCGAAGGCGACCGCCACGGCGTCGAGGCCGGCGAGGTCCAGGCGCTCTACTCGCGCGCCGTGGGCCTCTACACCGACGTGCAGGTCGGCGTGCGCCAGGACGTCGAGCCCAAGTCACGCACCTACGCCACGGTCGGTTTCGAGACCCTGCTGCCCTACTGGATCGAGGCCGGCGGCGCGCTGTTCCTGTCGAACAAGGGCGACGTGCTCGGCCGGGTCGAAGGGGCGATCGACTGGCGCCTGACCCAGCGCTTGATTCTGCAGCCGCGCGCCGAACTCAACCTCTCGGCCCAGGACATCCCCGAGACCCAGACCGGCTCTGGCCTGTCGGACGCGGAGCTGGGCTTGCGCCTTCGCTACGAAGTTCGTCGCGATTTCGCGCCCTACGTCGGCGTGACGTGGGCCAAGCGCTTCGGGCGGACCGCCGACTACGCGCGCGCCCTGGGGCAAGACGTTTCCGACACCAGTCTCGTTGTCGGCCTGCGAGCCTGGTTCTAGCCCGCCGACGATCCCAAGGAGCCTGCTCATGAAGATACTCACCATCACCGCCGCGACCGCCACGCTTGCGCTTGCCGGTCAGCCCGCCGCCGCCCAGATGGCCGGCATGGACGATCATGCCGGCCACGCAGGCCATGCGGCCGAGGCGAGCGCGGCGGTCGAGGCGGTCGGCGTCGTGCGCGCCATCGACGCCAAGGCCGCCAAGGTCACTCTGGCCCATGAAGCGATCCCGGCGTTGAAGTGGCCGCCGATGACCATGGCCTTCAAGGTCGCTGATCCCGCCCTCCTGAAGGGCCTGAGCGTCGGGACCAAGGTGCGCTTCAAGCTGCAGGGCCAGACCATCGTCGGCCTGACCGCGCTCTAGCGCCCACCGGGCCGGCGCTCGCCGGCCCCAACCATCACCTCGGGGGAGGGACCATGTATCCGTCGGACATCCGTCCGCTCACGTCGTTGCGCATCTGCGCGGCGCTGTGGGTGCTCGTCTATCATTTCCGCAACCACCTGGATCTCGGCCTCGAGCGCTTTGGCCTGGCCGCCAAGGGCTACCTCGGCGTCGACCTCTTCTTCATCCTGTCGGGGTTCATCCTCAGCCACGTCTATACACGCGCCTGGGCCGAGCGCCGGTTCAACTACGGCTCCTTTCTATGGGCGCGTCTGGCGCGGGTCTATCCCGTCCACTTGGTCACCCTGGCCGCGACGATCGCCATCTGGCTCGCAGCCCTGAAGCTGGGGGTCCGCTTCGATCCCCAGGCGTTCGACCCGCGCATGCTCCCCCAGCACCTGTTGCTGGTGCATGCCTGGGGCACGACGCCCACCGTGCAGTGGAACTTCCCCTCTTGGTCGATCTCGGCTGAGTGGTTCGCCTACCTCGGCTTTCCGGTCGCGGCCGTCGCCTCGGTGTCGCTGAGGCGTCGGCCACGCCTCTTCGTCCTCGCCGTGCTCGCCCTGTTCGTCGCCATGTTCCTGACGGCCCAGGGGCGCGGGGTGCTGTTCACCGACATGAGCGCCCAGATCGGCGCCTTGCGGATCATCCCGGCCTTCCTGATGGGCGCGGCCCTGCATCGCTTGGGATCGAGCCTGAGCCTGCCGGCCGGCACGGCCGGATTCGGCGCGCTCGCCGCGACGGCCTGGGTGGCGATCGCCGCCAGCCTGCGACTGAGCGATCTCTATATCTGGCCGGCTCTGGCGATGCTGATCTTCTGCCTGGCCGAGACGTCCAAGGCCGCGAAGCCAGGCGCGATGTCGGCGCCGGCGCTCGTCTATCTCGGCGAGGTCTCCTACAGCCTCTACATGGTCCACCTTCCAGTCGACATCGTCTATTTCCACGCCCTGGAAAGGCTGGCGCCAAGCCTGTCCGGCGCGGGGATCGCCTTGGCCTGGGCCGGAGCTTTCGTGGCCTGTCAGCTGGCCGCGATGGTCGCCTACCATCTTGTCGAACGGCCGGCGCGTAACTGGGCTCACCTCAAGGTTTGTTCGCTAAAGTACGCTAAGAAGAACGATGCGCGAACATGGTTCAAGCCGCTCTAAACAACCGATCGCGCGGATCATGAAGCGGCCGCTCGCCGGCGGCCGACGCTGGGGCGGCATCACGCCAGAGATAGTCGCCCGTGAGGCCGATGTGCTGCCAGCTCATCGGCGACAGGTGGGCGATGAGGCGTTCGGGCGCCTCCTGCCCATTGGCGCGAAGATGATCAACGGCGCGCTGCATATATAATGTGTTCCAAAGCGCGATGGCGGCGATGACCAGGTTGAGGCCTGACGCCCGGTGTTGCTGGTTCTGCAAGGTGCGATCGGCGATCCGACCTTGCTTATGGACGAAGACGGCTTGGGCCAGGGCATGACGGGCTTCGCTCTTGTTGAGTCCGGCCTGACAGCGACGCCGCAAATCCGGGCTTTCGAGCCAGTCGATCGTGAACAAGGTGCGCTCAATGCGGCCCACCTCCGAAAGCGCAAGATCAAGCCTGTTCTGCCGCTTATAGGCGGCCAGCTTCTTCAACATCACCGAGGGCGCGACGGCGCCGGCCTTGATGGAAGCGGCCAAGCGCAGGATGTCGTCCCAATTCTCCTCGACAACGTCGACGCGGATGGGCCGACCTAGCAGCGGCTCCAGGATCTTGTGGCGGGGCTTGACCCCGACGATGGCGAGGCGCCGATCCTGAATGTCGCGCAGACGCGGCGCGAACCTGTAGCCCAGGAGATGGCAAAGGGCGAAGACGTGATCGGTCGCTCCGCCGGTGTCGGTGTAGTGCTCGCCGCCTCCCCGGCCTACCAAGCCGTCCAGGACATAGGGCGCCTCCGACGCTGTCGCCGACAGCACCTTGGTGTGGAACGACCCGTGCATGTCGGAGAGATGGGTGAAGACCCGCAAGCCCGGTTCAGGCCCGTACTTGGCGTTGATGTCGCCCGCGCCGGAGCGGCGGCGTCCAGACCTGAAGAACTGGCCGTCCGACGAGGACGATAGCCCATCACCCCAGTGACGCGCGAAGGGCTGGCTATGGTGGACATCAATGATCTTGGCCAAGGCCGCGCGGTAGTTCTCCTCGCTGAGATACCAACTCTGCGTCCAAGCGAGCTGAGCATAGGTAACGCCCTGACTGGCGTTGGCCATGCGCTCCAGACCAAGGTTGGTCGCATCGGCGAGAACAGCGGCCAGCACGCAGCTGGGATTGTCGTGCGCCCGACCAGACCGGAGTTCTCGGAACGCTGAGGAAAAGCCCGTCAAAGCGTCGATCTCGGCGAGGAGCTCGGTGATCCGGATGCGCGGCAATAAGGCGTCGATCGCCCGATCGAGCACGCGCGCCTCATCGGGCGTGCTGGCCTTGATCGGCTTGACCGACAAAGCCTCGCCCTGAAGCGAGACGTCCTCGAGGTCGCCCCGGGCCAGCTTTCGGGCGAAGGCGGCGAGACGCTGATCGAGCAGGCCGGCCCGCCCGCTCAAGTAGGCGCCCATCTCGACGGTCACCGGCAGGGATTGGGCTTGCTCGGCGACGTCGTCTTGCGGGATCAGATAGTCGTCGAACCTCCGGTAAGCTCTGGAGCCTTCAATCCAGACGTCGCCGGCGCGGAGCCGGTCGCGCAGTGTGGCGATGACGGCGGTCTCATAGAGGCGCCGGTTGATCGGACCCCGGGGAGGCTTGACGAGGGTCTTCCAAGCCTTCGAGGCGAATGGCATCGGCGCGTCGTCTGGAGGCTGCCTGCGCTCGCCGGCATTCAGCTCCCTCAGCAACGCGATCGCTTTGAGCATCGGCGCGCCGCCCGTTCCAGCCCTAAACCGCATGTGAGCCAGGAACGCCGGTGCAAAGCGACGCAGGGCGCCATAGCGTTCCGCGGCGCTGACGAGCGGATCCTGCAACGCCAGGGAAGCCAAGGCGTCGATTTTCGGCCGCGCGGCGACCACCTTCCACCAGCCGACGTCTGCATCAATTTGGTCAAGCACGTCACGACCATCGGCCCGGGCGCGCTCGACAGAGGCGATGACGCCGCTGAACAGACCCATCAGTTGGGCCACCTCGCGCTGACTGGCCTGGTACTGCCGCTCGCGGCCGCGCCTGGCCTTGGCGAAGAGAGAGCCGACCATCTTGTCGAACATGTCGATGGCCGCATCGCTGATCCGGCGCTCGAGATCGAGAAGCTGTGCGGCGACGGTCGCGCGTCGACGGCCAACGCTATAGCCGTTGAGCAGGAACGCCGGTGCAATCGCGCCTTCGCGGACGTATTGGTCGAAGCGCCGCTCGTGGATCGACTCGGCGATTTTCGGCGGCAGGTCGATGGCGCGGACATAGTCCAACCGCTCCATCAATGCGCCCATGTTGAGGGCGCTCGGGGCTTCGGGCAGATCGCGCAGCCAGGCCAGCGCGGACTTGCCAAGGCTCGGATCATTGACGAGCAGCTGGTCCAGCGCCGCAAGCTGCGCCTCTGACAAACTCGCCAAAAGATCGGCAGCCGATTGTCGCCTCGCTTGCGCACGTCCTGCCAGCCCAATGCGCTCGATGGTGTCCGACGACGGAAAAGCGATGCCTCGGCGACGAAGCTGCGTCATGATCGCTTCGGCGATCGGTCCGCCCTTGTCGGTTGATCGCGCCGCGTCGGCCGCGATGGCTATGGCCAATCGCAGGTCCGAGCGGCTGAAAGCGCGAAGGCCAAGGCGAGCATGGAGCGCCGTCAGGTGTTCGCTTCGGGTCTGACCCCGCCCGCCGTAATTGGCCAAGGCCTCTGGTGGAACGTGGATCTGCTCGGCGATGAAATTCAGAAGCGTCGGCGCGACAGGCGTACTCGCAGCCCAGCCGAACCCGGGATGTCGCAGGAGCGCCAACTGTACAGCGGCGCCAAGCTTGTTGGCTGGACGCCGTCGCTCCTCGATCCAGTCGAGATCCTCCGGGGAGAGCGTATAACGGGTAGCGATCTCGCGATCGCTGGTCGGCGGCTCGAAAAGCCGTCGACGTTCCTCTGCCGTGAGCAAGCTTCGCCGCGCCATCTGACAGCCTCCCCGCCTTTTGCGGTGGCTCAGAATTCAAGAAAAATGAGACGCTGACCAGTGTCATTTTCAGAAGACGACTGCACCAGTTGATTGGGCGTAATGGCTGTTGTGCAGCCAGCTCCTGACAGTTCAATATCAGAAGTGATCTGCACCAATCTCGACTATGCTCAATACTCGTGTGCACC
>NZ_JBCNJZ010000020.1:0-4404 GCF_039596335.1 Caulobacter sp.
CGCCAGCGACAGATCAGGTGGCGTTCTTCAATCGTGATATGGTCGTAGCGCGATCCCATGTGAAAAATCTCCGTGGACGTAAGTCCATAAAAACCCTCACAAATCGCACTTCAAAATAGAATCCGCCAATATTTGATAAAATGGCGTCTAATAAAGATTATCGGAAATCGCGCTCAGCCAGGGAGCGACGCCAACTGGGTAGCGAGCGAAATCGGCTTCTCCGACAATTGACAAGCCAACAGTAGGCGTCGCCGTTTGATCCAGCGCAACGAGGGATAGCTTCGAGCCATGCGTATTGCGAATGATCGTATCGCATGGAGAGAAGTGATGACCGGTTCGAACTCGCACCAAGGCCATCACCCTGCCCCTGGCGCCCCAGCCGGCGAGCATCGCGATCCCGTCTGCGGCATGAGCGTGGATCCGGCCACCGCCCCGGAGCACCGACTGCACGCGGGCCAGCATTTCCACTTCTGCTCGGCCGGCTGCGCTCGCAAGTTCGACGCCGAGCCCGAACGTTACCTGCAAGACGCCGCCACGCCGAAGGCCGCATCGTCCGAGGCCACGCCGGGCGCGATCTATACTTGCCCGATGCACCCAGAGATCCGGCGGTCCGGCCCGGGCAGCTGCCCGATCTGCGGCATGGCCCTGGAGCCGCTGACCGTCACCGCCGACAGCGGACCCAATCCCGAACTGCGCGACATGACGATCCGTTTCTGGATCGGCCTGGCCCTGGCCTTGCCCGTCTTCGCGCTGGAAATGGGCGGCCACGTCGGACTGATGGCGCTTCACCTGGCGCCAGGGGTTTCCAATTGGGTCCAATTGGCCTTGGCCACACCCGTGGTGCTGGGCTGCGGCTGGCCCTTCTTCGAGCGCGGCGCGCGCTCGCTGGCGACGCGTCAGCTCAACATGTTCACGCTGATCGCGATGGGTATCGGCGTGGCCTGGACCTACAGCGTGGTCGCCACCCTCGCGCCTCAGCTCTTCCCGGCCGCCTTCCGCCGTCCCGACGGCTCGACGCCGATCTATTTCGAGGCCGCCGCGGTGATCACGGTCCTGGTGCTGCTGGGCCAGGTCCTTGAGCTGCGCGCCCGCGAGAACACCTCTGGCGCGATCAAGGCCCTGCTGGACCTGTCGCCCAAGACCGCGCGCCGCATGTTCGACGGCGAGGATTTCGAAATTCCCGTCGAGGACATTCAGGTCGGCTTCCACCTGCGCGTCCGCCCCGGCGAGAAGATCCCCGTCGACGGCCGGGTGCTGATGGGCGAGGCCTCGGTCGACGAGTCGCTGGTGACGGGCGAGTCCATGCCGGTCCACAAATCGCCGGGCGACAAGGTGATCGGCGGCGCGCTGAACAAGACGGGCTCTTTCCTGATGATCGCCGACAAGGTCGGCGCCGACACCTTGCTCTCGCAGATCGTGGCGATGGTGGCCGAGGCCCAGCGCAGCCGCGCGCCCATCCAGCGCATGGCCGACCGGGTATCGGGCTGGTTCGTGCCGGCCGTCATGCTCGTCGCCCTGATCGCCTTCGGCGCGTGGGCGGCGTTCGGTCCGCCGCCGAGCATGGCCTTCGCGCTGGTGGCGGCGGTCTCGGTCCTGATCATCGCCTGTCCCTGCGCCCTGGGGCTGGCCACGCCGATCTCGATCATGGTCGGTGTCGGCCGCGGCGCGGCCGCCGGCGTCCTGATCAAGAACGCCGAGGCCCTGGAGCGCTTCGAGAAGATCGACACCCTCGTCGTCGACAAGACCGGCACGCTTACCGAAGGTCGACCGGCCGTCACGGCGATCCGCCCGGCGGCGGGGTTCACGGAGGAGGAGATCCTGCGCCTGGCCGCCAGCCTGGAGCGGGCCAGCGAGCATCCGCTGGCCGACGCGATCGTCCGAGCCGCGGCGGCGCGGGAGCTGCCGCTGTCGCATCCCGAAGACTTCGACTCGCCCGTGGGCAAGGGCGTGGTCGGCAAGGTCGAGGGGCGCGTCCTGGCGATCGGCTCGGCCCGCTTCCTGGACGAGCAAGGCGTGGCGTCGGCGCCGCTCGCCGACCAGGCCGACGCGCTGCGCCAGGACGGCGCCACGGCGATCTATGTCGCCATCGACGGAGCGGTCGCCGCCGTGCTGGCCATCGCCGACCCGGTCAAGCCGACCACCCAGAAAGCCGTCGAAGCCCTGAAGGCGGACGGCGTGCGCGTGGTCATGCTGACCGGCGACAACCGCACGACCGCCCAGGCCGTCGCCAAGCGGCTGGGCATCGACGAGGTCGAGGCCGACGTCCTGCCCGACGAGAAGGCCGCCGTGGTCAAGCGCCTGCGGGCCGAAGGCCGCAAGGTCGCCATGGCGGGCGATGGCGTCAACGACGCGCCGGCCCTGGCGGCGGCCGAGGTCGGCGTCGCCATGGGCGCGGGCTCGGACGTCGCCATCGAGAGCGCGGGGGTCACGCTGCTGCACGGGGACCTGGAGGGCCTGGTCAAGGCCCGGCGCCTCTCGCGGGCGGTGATGGGCAACATCCGGCAAAACCTGTTCTTCGCGTTCGCTTACAATGTCGCGGGCGTGCCGATCGCGGCGGGGGTGCTCTATCCCGTGTTCGGCTGGCTTCTGTCGCCCGCGATCGCGGCGGCGGCCATGGCCCTGTCCTCGGTCAGCGTCGTCGGCAACGCGCTGCGCCTCCGGGCGGTGCGGCTTTAGGCGCTGAATGGCGCGGGCGTTGTTGAGGGGTTGGGCCGCCGCCCGCGTAGGGACTTAGGACAAAGTCGCCCTTCAACAGGACCCGCCCCATGACCTATCGCGCTTTCCTCGCCACCGCCGTTCTGTCGGCCTCGATCCTGGCCGGCGGCCAGGCCAGCGCCCACGCCAAGCTGGTGGCCTCCGACCCCGCGGCCAACGCCACGGTCGCCGCACCCAAGACGATCCGCCTGACCTTCAATGAAAAGCTCGCCCCGGCCTTCTCGAGCTTCGAGCTGGCCATGGCCGACGGGATGAAGACGTCGGTCAAGACCACCGTCTCGGCCGACCACAAGACGATCACGGGCGTGCCCAAGGGTCGGCTGATGGCGGGCGCCTACAAGCTCACCTGGCATGCGGCCGCCGCCGATGACGGCCACCGCATGGATGGAACCCTGACCTTCACGGTGAAGTAGCCGATGGAGACCGCGGTCGTCCTCGTTCGCTGGGCGCAATATGTGACGAGCTTCGTCCTGGCGGGCGGGGCACTCTTCGCGCTCTACGCCCTGCCGGCAGCGGGTCCGTCCAGCGCCGTGGCGCTGGGCTGGCCGCGTCGGCTTCTGGCGGGCTGCGCCGCGTTGCTGGTCGTGGCCAGTCTCCTGGGTCTTGTGCTGCAAACGGCCGTGGTCGCTGGGTCGCTTTCCGCGGCGCTGGATCCCTCGATCCTGACCTCGGTGATCAGCGAGATGGCGATGGGCGCAGCCTCACTCGCGCGGGCCCTGGCCGCGGTCGTGGCGCTGCACGTGCTTCTGCTCGCGCCGCCCGGCCGGGCCGCCTGGATCGCCGCGTCAGCGCTCGGCGCCGTCGCAGCGGCGAGCATGGCCTGGATGGGTCATGGCGCGGCCACGGAGGGTCCGGGCGGGGGCCTGCACCTGGTGGCCGACATCGCCCACCTCGCGGCGGCCGCCGTGTGGGTCGGCGCCCTGGTGTTCTTTCTCGGGCTGGCCGGGGTCAGTCGGCGTGACGCGCGACAGGCGCCGACCTTCCATGCCGCCTTGGCGGGCTTTTCGGGCATCGGTTCGGGCGTCGTCGCCGTGCTGGTCGCCAGCGGCCTGATCAACAGCTGGTTCCTCGTCGGGCCCATGGGCGTTGCGGCTCTGGTCCGCACGCCCTACGGGCTTCTTCTGCTTCTCAAGCTCGTTCTCTTCGGCGCCATGGTCGTGCTGGCCGCCGCCAACCGGTTTCGCCTGACCCCGGCCCTGCGCGAAGCCCTGGTCGAGCTGGCGCCCCCCAGCACGGCGGTCAAGGCGCTGCGGCGCAGTCTCGTGCTGGAACTGAGCGCGGCGATGGCGCTTGTCGCCGTGGTCGCCTGGCTTGGGCGTCTCGCGCCGATCAGCGCGCAATAGCCGCAACGTTCAGAGCACCGGTTCGTGCGCCGGCTCGGGCGTGGGGCGCCGCGCGAAGGGATCGCGCCCCCGCAACCAGTTAGGGCTCACCTCAAGGTTTGTTCGCCAGAATACGCTAAATGGAACGAAACCAGCACGCTCTGATGGCGAGCATCCCTAGTAGCGGTTCACCGCTGGGCTGAAACTCACCTCAAGGCTTGTCTGCCCGAACACCCCTATGTGTAGCGGCGCGCAATAGTGAACGGCTCGACGCGAGATACAAGGCGTGTTTCGACGCATATTAGCTGAGACGTCTGTGCCTACTCGGCGCACATTGTGTGAGACTGAAACCACAATGGTTGAGACC